>NZ_CP197409.1:0-4800000 GCF_052161605.1 Brakhagea baltica
ATGCTAGATGATGCTGCACAAGTAACCAACTTGACTTTGCAGGCACCACGTCCGAAATCGAGGCGAGGATTGCGGGATCTGGGGACTGCGCCGATACTGCCTCAGTTTACCGTCGGCCCGGAAAATCATCTGGTTCGCGAGCTGTTTGATTCCGATACGGTCCCCACGCTATCACAGCGGAGCCCTGTTCTGTTGTTCGGTGCATCTGGGACCGGTAAAACAACCCTCGCACTGACCTTGATGGCGCGCTGGCTAAATCACGACAATTCTCGAACCTTTGAAGTGGTGAGTGCAACCGATTTTGCGAGAAGCCTCCATCATGCACTTGAAGCTGACGACATGTCTCGTTTTCGGAACCAGTTCCGCAGCTGCCAATCGTTATTGCTTGACAACATTCATGAACTCCGTGGCAAGGAATCTGTTCAATCCGAGTTGATCGAACTCTTGAACAACGCAGAGCAAAACGAAACATTGGTGATCTGCACCGCCCAGTATTTGCCGACATTCGCAAGCGGTTGGAATGACGCTTTGGTTAGTAGGCTACTTTCCGGTTACAGTCTTGAAATTCATTTTCCATCCCCAACTATTCGCTTCGATTTGCTGCGCAAGATCGCTGAACTCGCGGGCTTAACCGCCGATCAATCCGAGTTGGACAAACTGAATGCACGACTTCCCGAGCAGTGTTCCGCTCTACAGCTTAAGGGGATCGTCTCTCGTTGGAAGCATCATCAGCGAATCGAGGAATCACTCCATCAGCCGATGTCGCCCAATTCGATCGAACAGTTGGTAGTAAATCAACAGAAGCTTCCTCCAACACCACCCGAAATCGCAAAGAATGTCGCTCGCGAACTGCAACAAACGTTGGAATCGATGAAGGGCCCCAGTCGAAAAGCGGGGGTAGTTCGTGCTCGAGGATTGGCCATGTACCTGATTCGAAAATGGACGCAATCTTCCTTTCAACATATTGGTGAACTGTTTGGTGGACGTGATCACACCACCGTCATGCACGCTTGCAAAAAGATTGAAGAGGATTTAGAAAACGATCCGGAATTGTTGCAATGCTCCGAGCGACTTCGTCAAAAGCTACTCTAGAAAATAAAAAAGCTCGACCCTTAGATTCGAGCTTTTCTTGAGTTCTCTATCGCGATTGCTAGAGCTTAACTACAACCCATGCTATTTCCGCAATTGTGACATAGGTAGCAGTTACCATTTCGAACGGTGATGGAACCACAATTGTCACAGGCGGGTGCGTCCTCTTGGAAGCCAGCGAACTGCTTGTTGCGATCCTCAGGTTTGTTTGATGCGTCGAGCGTCACTTTCTCCGTAACCGGGAGTGATTCGGACTTGCCATTTTTCACCGCCTCGGTTCGAGCAATGATATCGTCGAAACCTACAAATCTTGCACTTGTGTAGGACTGAGTCGGTGCTACCGCTCCATTCCCATCGACAGGTGTTCGCAGATTGACTTCCGACGAATTCGTTTTCGATTGTCCAATCGCTTCCGTTTTCTGTTTGTGCTCTTCCCTGTACGAATCGAGGAAGGTGATTCCCAACCAACGGAAAATGTAATCGATCACACTCTTAGCGATACGAATATCTGGATTGGTTGTATGTCCCATTGGCTCGAATCGAGTATGGCTAAATTTGTTCACCAAAACCTCGAGTGGAACTCCGTATTGCAACGCAATCGAGGTCGCAGTACCGAAACTGTCCATCAATCCGCCGACCGTACTTCCCTCTTTGGCCATCGTGATGAACACCTCACCAGGTCGACCGTCAGGATAAAGTCCCACACTGAGGTAACCTTCGTGTCCCGCAATGCTGAACTTGTGAGTTACCGAATTGCGAGTATCAGGCAGTCGCTCTCTACGCGGCTTGAACACTACCTTCTCAACAGTCTTTGCAGCCAGTGCTTCTTCCGCCTTCTTACCTTCCGATTTGGTCGACAACGGCTGACTCTGCTTGGATCCATCGCGATAGATCGCAATAGCCTTAAGACCGAGTTCCCAACCCCAGAAATAGGCGTCTGCGATATCCTGGACGGTACTGTCCTTGGGCATGTTGACCGTCTTACTGATCGCTCCGGATAGAAACGGTTGAGCGGCCGCCATCATCTCTACGTGGGCTTGCCAGCGAATGCTGCGAGTTCCGTTGGCGGGAGTGAAAGCACAATCGAATACGGGCAAATGCTCGGTCTTGATGTGCGGAGCACCTTCGATCGTATCTTTTTCAGAAATGTACTTTTCAATGGCGATGACTTGCTCAGGGGAATACCCTAACGTCTTCAGTCCGAGTACAACCGACTTGTTGATAATCTTGAGCATACCACCACCAGCCAACTGCTTGTACTTGACCAAAGCAATGTCTGGCTCGATGCCGGTCGTGTCGCAGTCCATCATAAAGCTGATGGTTCCTGTTGGTGCAAGTACCGTCGCTTGCGCGTTTCGGAAGCCGTTCTGCTGTCCCAATTCGAGGACTTTTTCCCAGACGTTGCGCGCCGCATCTTTCAAGTAAGCCGACCCCTTAGAATTGATCTGCTCGACCGCATTGCGGTGCATCTGCATGACTCGCATCATGGGTTCTGCATTTTCTGCGTACTCAGCGAACGGTCCAACAACCCCTGCCATTTCTGCACTGGTCATATTGGCAGCACCGTGCATTAAAGCGGTGATGGCTCCGCACAAGCTGTGAGCTTCGGACGAATCGTAAGAGGTGCCGCTGGTCATGAGCAGGGAACCTAGATTCGAGTAGCCAAGGCCGAGCGGTCGGAACAAGTGACTGTTGTGGGCGATGCGATCGGTCGGGTAACTCGCATGATCGACCAGAATTTCCTGAGCAATGAAGAACAAACGGCATGCTGCTGTGAAGCCCTCGTGATCAAACGCGCCATCATCCTTTCGGAATTTCATCAAATTGATGGATGCCAGATTGCAAGCCGTGTTATCAAGGAACATATACTCCGAACAAGGATTGCTCGCATTGATTCGACCGCTGTTGGGGCACGTATGCCACTTATTGATAGTCGTGTCGTACTGAACGCCTGGGTCACCGCATTGCCATGCGCACTCCGACATTCGATTCAAAATGTCTTTTGCTCGGTAGGTCGGCGGTTCTTCGTCGCATTTATCGCTCACCCAGCGAGTCTTCCACGCTTGATCGTTGGCGACTGCTGTCATGAATTCATCGGTAACGCGAACAGATAGGTTGGCGTTCTGGAACATGACGGACGAGTAAGCCTCTCCGTTAAAGTTCGAGTCATAACCCTCACGGATCAAAGCATGAGCCTTTTGCTCTTCACGCCACTTGCATTCAATAAACTCCATAACGTCTGGATGCCATACCTTGATCGATTGCATCTTAGCAGCGCGACGCGTCTTGCCCCCCGACTTTACTACCGCCGCAATCTGATCGTAGACTCTCATGAAGGAGAGCGGTCCGCTAGGTTTCCCCCCCCCCGACAATTTCTCTCGGCTGCTGCGAATGGTAGACAAATCAGTACCTGTTCCAGAGCCGAACTTGAAGAGCATCGCCTCGCTGGTCGCCAGTCGCATGATGTCCTCCATGTTGTCTCCAACACTTTGGATAAAGCATGCTGAACCTTGTGGGTACTCGTAAGGATTTTCAGGCTGCTCGACACAGCCTTTCTCGACGTTGAAGTGCCAATTGCACTTGGCCCCGGAAACACCATACTGGTTGAAAAGGCCGACGTTAAACCATACCGGGGAGTTGAAGGCACCAACCTGGTGGAGACACAACCAGGTCAGTTCGCGATAAAAACGCTCGCCATCCTCAGGTGTATCGAAGTAGCCATCTGCCATCCCCCAGTCGGTCAAAGTGCGAGTTACGCGGTGAATCAACTGGCGAACAGAATGCTCCCGCTCTTCCTTGTTATTCGGGTCACCGTAGAAGTACTTGCTTACAACGACGTTTGTAGCCAATTGACTCCATGTCGAAGGAACTTCGCAATTGGTTTGTTCAAACAGTGCCTTGCCAGATTCGTCCTTGATCGCAGCACTTCGGACCTCCCATTGCACCGTCTCAAACGGGTCGGCAACGTTCTGTGGACAAAACCTAGATTCAATCTTTAAGCCGCTGCGGTCCCCTCGAACTTCTCTAGTCGTTCGTGACTTTGTGCGACGCTCGTGGCCCATTTCTACGGTTGCCATGGATACTACGACTCCTTCGGGAATAAGTGTTTGAAACAAAGTGACGGAGACCCATCCAGACGGAATAAATCGGGATGCGATCGACTGAGCTACCCTGCTTCAAAATAAGTTAGAAAACGTCCAGTTCGACCTCGGGTTTCGTACCCTCTCCTTTAGCTTCCGACGCATTAAGCCCTCGGCTTTTCCACCCGGTCGGCGGCGGATCTGCCTAAAACGACATGTACGGCAATACTACTATACCTAGTACAGCTACTGTTTGCTGCCACTACATGTTGCGTCATTTCCGACGTATCGTACAGATTCCTGAAGCAAAGTCAAACTTTTGTTGTCCAATCACCTAACCGCTTGCCCTATATGGGGTTGTGGCCTTTGGACTCCCTCGGCATACCAATGCTCAATTTGGTAATGGCTATGCCTAAAGTCTGTGATAATTGGACCTTAGAGAATGATCGTGCACCGGAGTGACACGTTTGGTCAACGAACGAAGATTTTCCAAAAAACTTCTTCAGCGAGATCGAGAGGAAAGATGAGACGTCATTCCAACACGCCCTTCGTGACCTCAGAGCTTACCACCCAAAGCATACACGCCTTTTGTTCCTCATAGCGTGCCACCCGGAACTGATGCCTGCGGACGCGACAACTGCTCTACCACCAAAAAAACTCCCGGCGGACCTAAGCCTCCACCGTGTCGGCAGGCTACGCCAGATCCGCTCCCGCTGCGAATAGGGCCAGCCGCGAATAGGGCCAGCCGCGAATAGGGCGGGCAGAGACAAGTCCACAAGTGAGTAAAATCGCCAAATCCCAAGCTTACCTGGCGCGCCTAGCCCGTTTTACGTCAGGAGCGATATCATCGAGATAGCCAAACTCCGTCTCGGAGCGCTCGCCTTCGCCGCTCAAAGGAATCGCCTCAAGGTCGACCGGCGGTGCCGCGATCGGCCCACCATCCGATTGGCTATTGATGATGTTGATCAAAATCAATACATCGATCGGAGAAATCAACCCGTCACCATCGACATCGATCCGACGCGTTCCCTCCCCTTCCTCGGGTATCGCTCCCGTTCCGTTAGTATTGATGTGGTTGACCAGGATCAGCACATCAAGCGGTGTGATGAAGCCATCGCCATCGACGTCGTAGGGACTACGCGTGGAATTCCTGTCTGGAATGACGCGGATGAGCGTCCCCTTCGTTAACTGCTCCCCCGAGGAAGCGTATGCGACCAAGGTTACGGGCAATGCGTCCGCTGTCTTCCAAGCCAACGAAACGTTGTCCTTTAACTTGAACAAGCCATCAACGACCTCGAATCGATCGTCACTCACGGCGAAACTATACTGGTCTGCAGACAATTCACCGCTTACATAGACGTAGCCCAACGACACTCCCGGTACATTCTCAGGCACGGAGTATTCCGGAGCAACGAAGAAAACACTCTCTCGAGAATTTGGGAGAACTTGCAAGCTCACGGTCGTCTCAATCGAATGTGGCTCGATTGAATCTGTCTCGCTGACTACAACAAACCCATCTTTGATCTCCACCGCGCGTAGCTGGAAGGTGATGGTTTCTGACTCTGAACTCGACAGGGAAACGTCATCGCGAAGCTTCAAAACTCCATCTCGGACCTCAAAACGTGGGTCGCTCACGATCCAGCCATAAACCGCGTCACTGTCGACATCCTTTACACTTATTGGTCCTACAACCGCTCCAGCGGAGTTAGCCAAAACGGTTAGTCGATGGGGTAACCTGATTGCGGTAGGTGGATCGTTTACACCCTCGATGTAAAGCTCAACTCTGTGCGAAGCTGACCAATTTCGTCCATCAAACAAAGCGACCGTAAAACCGTCTTGCCCCTCCGCGTTTTCGAAAGGGATGTACTCTCCACCACCCTCGGCCGACCATTCTAAACTCCCACGCTCCGGAGGTTGCACCACAACCACGAACGTACCGGAAATTCGGTTGGGAAATAGATCGTCTATCCGAATCTCCCGGGGATGGTCTTCTAAAACTGCGACGGTCTCGGCCCGGTCCAAAACAGCAATCGGTCGGCCAACGCCAACCAACTGAACTCCTATGGCAACCCGTTCGACCGGCCCATTCGCCAAGTTCACAGTGGTTCCAACCGCTTCACTCATCGAACGGAAAATCAAGCCATCACGGCCCGGCACAACAACAAACCGTCCGTCGCTCGACAAAACAGCGTTCTCAAAAGGAATCGTGCTCCGCTCAACTCGCAAGGAGTCCAGCCGCTTGCCCAATCTGAGATCCCAGCCCGAAAGTTCCTCGCCGTCCCCCCGGACACCCGTGTAAACGAGATCTGCTACGGCATCGACCAGGATTGGTGACGTTGCAGCGCTAAACACGTGTTTCGAACGCAATCCATCCGCTGTATCTAGAACATGGACTCCAATCGTCGTTTCTACAAAAATCGCATCACCCAAAGTTCTCGTCTGCCAGTTTGCAATAATCTGGTCAAACGTACGTTCTGCTTCCAATACAGCACGGCCTTCAGTCAGCCGATGCACGGAGAGCCGCGTGGCATCCCCAACGATTTCTTCGACGACCACTCGATCGCTACCCAGCGACCTAATCCGTTCGAATTGTCCGCCAGTAGGCATCTCAAGCCTTGCTGCTACGCCCCCCCCTGCCGGATCTACTACGAGCAAGCCATCGCTGGAGTCCCATGCATATAAGTTCTCTCCGACAAACTCGACCGCTTGCCATCTCGAAGCATCCACCTCCGTCCCAACCAAGCCGTCGCGAGTCACAAGCAGTAACTCGCGGCCTGCTGTTTCTGAGTCGACTAACAACCATCCACGCTGGCCCTCGAAAGCTGAATCGACCAATTGCCCCGGAATACTGGTCCGGGGCCCAACCAAATCACCAGCCGCATTGAATCGCTGGAGCTCGCTTCCCAGACGCCCCAAAAATTCATTTGCTGGGAACGTGGCGAGAATTTCATCGAACGCCAAATCCGCAACGATCTGCTCATTCGAAGATGCTCGAACCGGACTTGTCTGAATCCTTATACCGCCTGTTCCTAAACGCTCGGTCTCAAAGCCAGGTGTTCCAAGCAACCGAACATCAAATTCTGCTAACGGCAACCCACTGAAAGAGGCGATCCCCGACTTATTCGTGACCGCGATGGGCTCGCCTGCATCATGCGAACCATTCCTGTTCAAGTCCACGAATACCACTTGCCTCGCCACACCGGACTCCATGGGCGAATTCAGACCGCGAGAACCATCGGTATCGGAGTAGACAAATACATCTAGGCCAGCTAGCAGCCTACGGGTCTCCAGACTATCGAACGACAGTATACGCGACCTGACTCGCTTCGCGATAAAGCGATTGCGTTTAACGTCTACAACTCTCGAAAATAGAGCCATGGCCAAGCCTATGTGGTGAACCGTTGCCGATCCGACCATCGCAAAGGAACGTGGTGTACCCGCATCTCCCAGACGCGCCGTACCGTGTGGTGTTCCTTTAATGTATCCAATTGCCCCCCCGAGATGTCAGTACCTCGGCGGAAAATTAACAAAAAACTATCCCCGACCTCCCTCGCAGCAAGTTTCACAAATTCGATGGCATTTCTGACAGTGAAACTTGGCCCGAATCTCAATCAAAGGCCCACCACAAACTGGGCAACCTCCGACACTGCACTGCTCGTCCCCCACGAGGGGCCGCAAACTCGCCCTTAGCTTCTTGGTCTCCAACGGCTTCAGATCTTGTCCTTTTGGATTCAAAGCATCCTCCTCCCTACTGCAAAACCCCATTATCAAGGGGAAATTAGAACTTCCGATATCGCATGTACCATAACAAACAAACCAAAGTCTTGGCATCGATGATTTGACGGTCTCGCAACAGGCGATCGACTTCTGCCCAACTGACGACTCTGTTGACCATCTGTTCGCCTATCTCTCTCTCCGCCTCCCCTTGATGTAAGTTGGAGGCGACAAAAAAATGCATCTTCTCATCCAGGATTCCAGGCGACATATTGAACGCATGCACAAACGTCATCTGGCCAGTGGTATACCCGGTCTCCTCCTTTAACTCTAAATGAGCCACTTCAAGGGGTGGTAGATTTTTGTCCAAGGTGCCTGCCGGCAACTCGAGATTCCAACGATCGATAGCTGCTCGGTAGGTATGAATCAAGCATACATGATCATCGTCCACCAAAGGCAAAATGACTACCGCCCCCGGATGACGGACTACGTTGCGCACCAACTCGGTGCCGTCGGGCAAGGGTTCATAGACCTCCTCCACTGCAAATCGCTTGGCCTGAAAAAGCTTTCGAGGTGTCTTCATACTTGTTACGAATACTGAGGCAATTGACCGACTAACGCTGCCACCGTTTCAAAGTACTTAGGAAACGTCTTGGTTGTGCAACGGGGATCGCGAATCAAAATATTGGGCAACACTAATCCTAATATCCCCAACCCCATCGCCATGCGATGATCGCGATAGGTGTCAATGCAAATGGGCCCCCCGGTTCTCTCGAGCAGTACAGTTTGCGATTCGATGGGATCGATGGGATGCACTGTCAATCCATCGTCATGCTCATCGATTCTCGTGCCGAACTTTCTAAGTTCGCGTGCCAAGTCGCCAATGCGATCGGTCTCTTTGTGGCGATTATGGGCCACGCCCCTCACACGAGTGGGGCCCTTGGCGAACAATGCAATCGGTGCCAACGTTTGAACCGTATCGCTTATCGCATTCATATCCACATCAATGCCCTTGAGTTCCCCACCCGTGACCTCGATGTAACCGGTCTCGCTACGTACAGAACAACCCATGCGCTCCAGCACCCTGGCGAATTGAACGTCCCCCTGCAACGATTGGAAATCTAGCCCCTCCACCCGAACCGTACCTTTGGTCAATGCCGCTATGCCAAAGAAATAACTGGCCGCCGAAGCATCGGGCTCGATGCGATACTCCCGACCACAATACATCCTCGGTGCAGGCACACGAAACTGTGCATCCCTTTCCTCTACTTCCACCCCGAACTCTCGCATGACAGCAATCGTCATGTCAACATACGGTCTGGAAACCAGCTCGCCATCGACAGCAATCTGCACCTCCGAAGCAGCATACGGTGCCGCCATTAATAGCCCGCTCAGAAACTGACTCGAAACGCTTCCGGCTACCTTAGCGACTCCACCTCTCAATCCATTCCCATTTATCAGAACGGGAGGACAATCGACTCTCGCTCCATTTTGGCTGACGACGTTTGCTCCCAACGCAGAAAGCCCGCTCAATAAATCCCCAATGGGTCGTTCCCGCATCCGAGCTACTCCGTCGAGCGTATACCGCCCGTGCGTCGTAGCTAATGCAGCTGTCAAAAAGCGGATCGAGGTCCCGCTGTTGGCAACGAAGAGCTCGCCACTCAACTTGGGTGGCTTGCCACTACATCCTGCGATCTCGACTAGCTCTTGATCCCTGTGCCAATGCAATTCCAAGCCAAGCGATTTCCAAGCGTGAATCATCACCTCGGTATCTTCACTCTCCAGAACACCTGTTAGCACCGAAGTCCCCTCGGCCATTGCCGCGCAGATCAACGCGCGGTTGGTCAAGCTCTTCGAACCTGGCACTCGCACAGACCCGTGAACCGGTTTGCCGACCGGTGTTAGGCTGACAGTACTGGGAACCTGCTCTGTTTCCTTCAATTTCACTTGGCGATCTTCCACAAAGACGAGACTCCGCGAACGTACATCGCATCTCCAGCAATCGCCGGTGTGCCGAGCACATCCTCTCCAAGCTCATTGGATGCTAGCCGCACTCCTTCGGAATCTCCGATCTGCGTTACCGTACACTTGCCATCCATCGCGAATAAATACAGACGATCTTGGGCTATGACCGGGCTGGACCAAACGGTTCCCTCGGCGACTCGCGCCTGCCACTTAACGTCTCCCGTGTAAATATCTCCCGCGTAGACCGCAGGCCCCTTAACGGTGTAGATCCGGTCCTTGAGCACCAGAGGAGACGAGGACTCTACTCCCAAACGAGTCGACTTCCATAGCTCGCTGGGCTCACCACCTGAGCTGGCCAAATCGAATGCAACCACCCCCCGCGACGGTGCATAAAGCCGGTTCTCGTAAACCAAGCTCGAAGCAACGGAGCTGCACCCGAGCGGCATCGACCAAACAATATCCCCGGTCTTCGGTGAGATCCCTGCCACGTCGCTACCGGAATGAATCACCACCACTGGCTTGCCTTCAACCGTCGTATAAGTCACGGGCGAAGACCAATTGGCCTTTCGTGGCCGATCCTTTCTCCAAAGAATCGTTCCGTTCAGAGCATCTAGACCAGCAACGAAAGAGTCCCCTTGGCACTCGATTTGTACCACACAAATCCCATCCACAACCAACGGAGAAGAACTCATGCCGGTGTCGTTGCCCGCTTTCACGAAATCGCTCGCCAAGGAGCGATACCACACTAGATTGCCTTGCAGGTCGACACATGCCAAATCGTTTGAACTATAAAACGTATAGATTCGCTCTCCATCCGATGCTGGAGTCGGGGCGGCATTGGCACTGGTCGGATGGCAAAATGGCCGGCCGCGGGCGACGAATTCTTGCGACCAGTTTTGAGCCCCGGTCGAAGCATCAAAGCTGAGCAACTGAACGCGCCGCTCGTCCATGCCCGTGCTGGTGGTCGTGATGACTTGGGAACCGATGACGATAGCCCCCCCGACGCTCCGACCTGGGATGCTCACCTTCCAAGCGATATTCTTCCCAGAAGGACCATCGAACTCGACGGGCAAATCGGCCTCGGTGGAGGTCGCATTGGAGATCGGCCCACGAAACTGGGGCCAGTCCGCATGGGAAACGTCTGGAGCGGTAAGAAATGCTAAGGCTAGAGTGGAAGTCGCAAGTGCTCGTAGATGCTTTAGCGGACGATGCTGATGACGGCGATTGTTCGTAAAATAATTTGGGAATTTCATGCTATAAACTCTTAGGTATTGGTTTGTTAGTTGGAGGGAATGGCCAAGCCGGTACTGTCAGAGATGCGAATTTGGAATACGTACCGTTGGGCCCAATTCTCGGTCTGTTCGTTCTGGCAAATCTTGACCAGAATGCGATTGGTCCCTTTTTGCAACATGATAGGCTCGATGTACTGATCAATCTGCATCGACGAGTGATACACTTCGTTCGACATCACCAACTCTCCGTTAAGCCAAACTCGATGCCCATTGATGCAGCCCATCCTCAACTCAGCGGGCCCTTCAATCGGAGACTCGAACTCCGTGATTCCGTACACAATACAGCCTTTCTCTTTGTTGTAGAGAGCTGCAAGATCCACGGACCCGTCCTTGGCAATCGTCGAATGCGTGATCCACTGGACTTCGCCATGCTTGCCGTCGTATGCGTCCGCGAGTGAGCCTTTGAGCCAATCCCCTTCGACGGCAAATGCTTTTTCAAAGTTCAAGCTACCGACATGATCAAAGGGACCAACAAACTTCCAATCGGAAAGAAATCCGAAGTGCACTCGCTGATCGACTTTCACGCTTGCTTTGTCGAGTCGATTGATAATCTCGACAACTTGATTGGGATGCCGAGCGGATGCAAGCAACGCTTTGAGTCCGTCGCTGTTCGGGGATTGCTCAAGTGCTTGTTGAACAGCTGCGTATCGCAGCTCGGGGCTGGGATCGCTCAACATGGATTCCAAAAGCGTTTTCCGCAAATCGGGCTTGCCGGCTGTCAGCCAAGTAAAGACCGTGTAGCGAGCTTCGTGGTCTTGGGACGCGTCTGCAAGGAAACGTTCCAGTTCTGTAATAAGCGTTGTTTTGTCAGTAGAGTCCGTGGTTTGCGAGTAGCGTGCATTGGCGACACCTAGCAACCAGTTCTTGCCGATGGGCGTGGCATCTTTCATTGCGTTCAGCACATCGAGGAGCTGGCAATCGCTCGCGGCTTTGAGGCCAGCAGCTGCGGCTGCTCCCTGGACCATCGATTCGTCACCAATCTCAAGAGTTCTCAGGATTTGGAGATACTTCTCCGATTCCGCCGTCCGTTCGCTCCCCCATGTATTAAGTGAGGAACAAGCAAGCGAAACGGTTAAAATCGAAAGCTTCACCACCGAAAAAGCTGGAATTCGCATAGTCAACTCGCTCTTTTTTCTATTCCGAAAGCGTGTGTAAAACTCGACCAGGGGACACCTACAGCCGAGATTATAGCGAGTCTTTGAAGGATCGTCTTGTCAGATTAATTCCCCACGGCGAGGGCCCGTTAGACCAAGAGGAGCGGGTATTATTCGTTCGTGCTCACGTTGTACCTATCTAATTCCATCGTCGAGTCACAAATTGGCAAACGCTTCATTCGATTCAGGCAACTGATCGACGGAGCGGTCAGCGCCAATGTCGCGGATCGCTCCGCCGATCCGAGATAGGAGTTGCCTAGATTGGAACCCTATTTTCGTCTAGTCAAACTTTTAGGGGGGCCAATAGTTATCTATCGAAGGCAAAGCAGTCGTAAATGTCATTTTGAAATCCTTGCAGGAATAACCTTTGAATTCGACCACCATACTTCCGCACAATCGCATATAATGGAGGGATACGACCCAGCATTTTTCCCTGCCTGATCCCTCCTATCAATGTTGAAACCAAGCGTCTTGACCGGTTCACTCGTTCTCGTGCTGTTTTGCACTTTGAATGTTTATCAACTTCTAGCTCAGACCGAAGTCGACTTCAAAACCGATATTCGACCGATCTTGAGCAACCGATGCTTTGCTTGCCACGGACCTGACGAAGAGACCATCGAGGGTGGCCTGCGCTTGGATTCCTTCGAGACGGCGACTAAGCCAGCCGACTCGGGTTCCTTTGCTATCGTGGCTGGCAATTCCTCCGAATCGGAAATGCTCCGACGCATTCTTAGCGAGGATGACGGAGAACGCATGCCGCCACCTCACTTCGGCGAGAAACTAACCGAACGTGAAGCTGAACTGATTCGACTATGGATCGATAGCGGGGCGAAGTACTCCAAACACTGGGCCTTTGACTCGGTTGCAGTTGTCAACTGGTCCGGCAGCGCTCAACTACCAGGTTTCGAATCATGGGCGACACGACCAATCGATCAATTGCTGCTCAATAAGCTTTGCGAGAAAGGCTGGACACCCTCGCCACCCGCCGACCTGAGAACGTTGATTCGCCGCGTGTCGATGGATTTAACCGGGCTGCCTCCCACTCTCGAACAGCAACGTCGCTTGCTCGCCGATCCCGGCCCCAACACTTACGAAGAGTGGGTTGATGAGTTGTTGGCATCGCCAGCATACGCGGAGCATTGGGCTCGCAAATGGCTTGACCTAGCTCGCTACGCCGATTCAGCTGGCTATGCGGACGACCCTGAGCGAACGATCTGGGGCTATCGTGACTGGGTCATCCGCGCTCTCAATAGCAACATGCCCTTTGATCAGTTCACGCTAGAACAATTGGCAGGTGATCTTCTACCTAAGCCAAACGATGACCAACTCGTCGCGACAGCTTTTCACAGAAACACGCTTACCAACAACGAAGGTGGCACAAACGACGAAGAGTTTCGCAACGTCGCAGTCGTCGACCGTGTCAATACCACCATGTCCGTTTGGATGGGGGTTACGATGGCTTGTGCGCAATGCCACAGCCATAAATACGATCCGATCTCGCAAAAGGAGTACTTTGAGGTCTTTGCCATCTTGAACCAATCCGAAGATGCCGACCGCCGAGACGAAAGCCCCACGCTTACTTGGTTTACACCTGAACAACGCGATCGTATCGAGGAACTAAAGCGAGAACGAAAACATCTCGAAGCAGTATTGCTGGCAGCGGACGAAACGCTCTTGCCTCAGCAACAACAATGGGAGGCCTCGATTCGCTCCCCCATCACCTGGCAACCACTCCATCCTAGTTCGGTTATCTCGGAGAAGAATCCCTCTCTCAACCTTCGCTTATCTCCCGAAGACACCTCACTAGTCGATCTCCGTTCCGATGCCAAACGGGATCGATACTTGATCGATTTACCGATCAACTCCCCCTCGGAGATAGCGGCATGGCAAGGAATTCGGCTAGAAACCGTACCGGATCCTGCCTTTCCCGGCGGCGGTGCGGCTCTCGGTAACGGCAACTTTGTCCTGACCGATGTCCGAGCTTCGCTGCGGTCGGAAAACGCGAAAGGTGTTCGAGCGAAATTTATCCGCATTGAACTACCTGGCAAGAACAAAATCTTATCGCTCGCGGAGGTGCAAGCCTTTGCGGGTGGTGTGAACGTCGCAAGTAGTGGACGTGCGACTCAAAGCAGCGTTGACTACGCTGGGGCTGCTGAACGTGCCATCGATGGCAACACATCGGGAGTGTACACCGACAATTCGGTCACGCATACAAAACAGAGCGATTCCCCCTGGTGGGAGCTCGAATTAGATCAACACCATCTTATCGAACAGATCACCGTTTGGAATCGAACCGACGGAGGAGTGGGAGATCGTCTTGCGGGAGTTCAATTGAAACTTCTTGATGAGTCACGACAAGAGTTGGCTTCCTACACCGTCCAGAAACCGCAAGCGGAAAACTCCATAGGCTTGGTGCCTTCCAAAAACCTCAAATGGACCGGCGTGACTGCCGACTATGCCCAATCTGGATTCGATGCTGCTCGCTCCATTGACGGTGACCGTAAAACAGGGTGGGCCGTGGGCGGTGCGATTAACCAACCGCACGAGCTGATACTAACGTTCGATTCGGAAGATCTAAATGCGGCCATCAGCTCTTGGTCAGTTCCCATGACACTCCGAATATTGCTAGGGTTCGAATCGGATAACGAAAAACATGTCCTCTCCCGTTTCCGGCTTGCAGCCACAGACGCCAGCAACCTGAAAGACTCCACCAGTCTACCCGCTTCGGTGCTGGCGATTGTTCAAAAGGAAGTCGATGCGAGAACTGCGGAAGATTCGTTGGCTTTACATCAGTTCTACGTTTCTAGGATTTCGCCTGAACGGCAAGCTTCGCGAGATCGCTTAGCAGCGTTGAATCGCGAACTAGAAGTTCTTCAGCCCGCGACAACCGTCCCGATTATGAAGGACTTGCCCGTGGAGAAGCGACGCCAGACCTTTGTGCAGCTAAGAGGCAATTACAAAGTGCATGGTGAGCAAGTCGAACCGGGATTGCCGAGCGCCTTTCATCCCTATCAACCACCGGAAGAACTTTCGGAATCAACGTCTGGTAAGAAAGGCTTGAACAGACTCGACCTTGCCCACTGGCTCATGCAGAGAGACAATCCACTCACGGCTAGGGTTATCGCGAATCGATATTGGGAAAACCTGTTTGGTACGGGGATTGTCAAAACGAGCGAGGAGTTTGGATCACAAGGTGATTTACCAACTCACCCCGAATTGCTTGACTATTTGGCCCAAAGACTAATCGATTTGGAATGGGACACAAAAGCGTTCCTCAAGGAAATCGCGATGTCCTCCGCCTACAGACAGGTTTCGACGGTCAGCGTCGAGCGGTACGAAGAGGATCCCGATAATCTGTATCTTTCCCGAGGTCCTCGGTTTCGTGCGACGGCCGAGCAAATTCGAGATGCGGCTCTCGCAGCTGGCGGGTTGCTTTCCCACAAGATGTTTGGTCCTCCAACGCGACCTCCTCAACCATCGATGGGGCTCACGGCTGCGTTTGGCAGCCGTACAGATTGGGAGACCAGCCAAGGTGAAAACCGTTTCCGACGCGGACTTTACACCCAGTGGAGACGCTCCAATCCGTATCCCTCTATGGCTACTTTTGACGCCCCTAATCGCGAGGTTTGCGTGTTGAAACGAGATCGTACCAATACGCCGTTGCAGGCGCTGGTGACTCTCAACGACCCCGTTTTCATTGAAGCCGCACAGGGTTTGGCGAGACGGGTCGTTGCTTATGAGCTACCTGGTGGTAGTTTCGAGGAACACATCACACGGGTCTATGAGCATGCGGTCTCTCGCGTCCCAACCCAGCGAGAAATCGATGCGTTGCAATCGCTGTTGGAGCAACTTATAGAAGACTTAAAGGGCTCACCTGAACAAGCGATCCGGTTAGCGACCGAACCTATCGGCGCCCTGCCAGCAGACTCTGACGTAAATCAGCTAGCGGCATGGACTGCCCTTTGCAATGTCGTTTTAAACCTCGACGAATTTTTGATGAAACGATGAACCCACAACACAACCTTTTGTTGAATTCGACTCGCCGTTACTTTCTGGGGATGGCTTCTGGAGGATTAGGAGCGTTAGCTCTGCAGAATCTCGGGGGCAAGGTTTTTGGGGGTGCAGATCTGGGGAGCAATCCCTTGGCACCGCGCGCGGCACATTTTCCGGCGCGAGCCAAGCGAGTCATTTATTTGCACATGACCGGCTCGCCCCCCAATCTCGACATGTTTGATTACAAGCCAAAGTTGATTGAGATGGACGGGCAAGACGCACCGGATTCGGTTCTCAAGGGGAAGGAATTTGCGTTCACTACAGGGGTACCTAAACTCCTGGGGACTAGACAAAAGTTTACCAAGTGCGGTGAGTCGGGCTTGATGCTGGCTGACTGTTTGCCTCATTTGCAGAAGGTGGCTGACGAGTTGTGTTTGGTTCATAGCCTTCATACGGATCAATTCAATCATGCTCCAGCAGAGTTGCTGGTATACACAGGTTCGCCTCGAAGCGGTCGCCCCTCCTTTGGGTCATGGGTGACGTATGGCTTGGGAAGTGAAAACGAGAACTTGCCCGCCTATGTCGTTTTAATCAGTAGTGGAGTCCAACCCAATGGTGGTAAGAACTCATTCGGGAGTGGCTTCCTGCCTTCGGTGTATCAAGGTGTTCAGTGTCGTTCGCAGGGAGATCCCGTACTGTATGCGTCGGATCCACCTGGGATGACGAGAGAATTGCGGCGCAAGACTTTGGATGCATTGCAGCAACTCAACCAAATTCAGTCAGAAAAGCTTGGGCATCCCGAAACGCAGACCAGAATTTCGCAGTACGAGTTAGCGTTTCGGATGCAAACGAGCGTACCCGAGGTGATGGATATTACCAAAGAAACCCAGGAGACCCTCGATGAGTACGGAGCGCAAGTCGGAGCTGCAAGTTTGGCGAACAATTGCCTGTTAGCCAGAAGGCTCGTCGAGTCAGGGGTACGTTATGTGCAGTTATTTGATTGGGGTTGGGATTTCCACGGTACCGGTCCTGGGGAGGACATTCGCGATGGCTTGACCAAAAAATGCGAAACGATGGACAAGCCGGTTGCGGCACTGATTCGGGACCTCAAGCGTCGCGGACTGTTAGATGACACTTTAATTATTTGGGGCGGGGAGTTTGGTCGGACTCCTTTCCGCGAGGGGCGAACAGCCACGGGTGATATCCTGGGGCGGGATCATTATCCTGATTGCTTCACAATGTTCATGGCTGGAGGAGGCACCAAGGGCGGGTTTGACTACGGTATGACCGATGAACTTGGCTTTTCCATCGCTGAGAATCCGGTGCATGTTCATGACATACAAGCGACATGGTTGCATTTGCTAGGCTTTGATCACACCAAGCTCACCTTTAGGTTTCAGGGACGAGACTATCGATTGACCGACGTGCATGGAGATGTCGTCAAGCCGATCCTAGCCTAGGCATGTTGTTTTCACCGTTGTTCCTTAGGCCGAACGAATAGCATCGTTCTCCGGTCAGAATATTCCATCTCCAAAGTCTTTTGGATCTTGGGAGATGGACGAATGGTCCGTCGTTTGGTTGGAAGAGTTGGGGGTGCGATCCAGCATGTTGGGGCGGGGCGCGTTTCCTAGATTTTTGCTCACTTCCGGTTGAGGGGCCTGCTCCGAATACTCGTCGTCGTAACGAGATTTGTAGCCGGGCAGTTTTGCACGTTCCAATTCTAGAGAGTATTCGCCAATGACCGATTGTTGAATCATGTCTCGGCACTCTTGATTGATGGGGTGCGCGATATCGGCGTAGAGTTTGTTGGCGTTCCCACCCTCGACGTCTCGGAGGTCCTGCATACCTCTCAGTCGTGAACCACACTGATTGCAATACATACTGCGAAGATGGTTTTTGTTCCCACAGCGGCCGCAACGTGCAGAAAGTTTGCGGCTGGGCATGGCAACAAACGGTCCATTTGCCCCCTCGATGATCTTTAGATCTCGAATAACAAAGCAATGATCAATCGTAATGGAGCAAAACGCGCGAAGGCGGTCCTCCGAGTCCTCCATCAATTTGATGCGAACCTCTGTAATTTCCATTTTTCCGCTTCACTCCCTTTTCTTGGGACCGCGGCCCCTACGGTTCCGATAACCACATGGCTGTCAACTGGCTAGCCATCGACGGTTGCATCCAAGGTTGAACCGCGTAGGCGCGTACCCCCTTCGATCGAATATCATTTGCTATTATTTCGGCTTGCTCCCGGTTATCGCACAAGCAAAACCGGGCTGATCCGCTCCCGGACATGCACTGACCAAGATGATCGTAACGATCAAACCAGTTTCGCACACGTTCGATGTACGGTGTCACCTGGCTCGCTGCTTCCTCTAAATCGTTGAACAGTGAGTTCCCCAGGCTGGTTAGCTGTTCGGATTTTAAAGATTCTAACACATTGGAAACCGTGTGGTCTTGGTTTTTCCCCAATCGTAGCCTCGCAAAAACCTCTTTGGTCGAGCAACCCGCCGGTGGGTGAGCGACGACAAGCCAGCCATTCACGGTAGCGTCGATGGGGTTGATCAACTCCCCCCTGCCTCGGCAAGTCGCAACCCAAGTGTCCGTCGAGGCACGTCCCTCAAGGAAAAAATTTAGATCGCTCCCAAGCGATGCTGCCACCTGCTGGCACACCGGAAAGTGCGTTTTCCAGGAGAACGACTCGCCGACGCTAGCAATTGCCCCCAGCATGATCGCGGCGGCGCCATCGGCGCTTCCACCCCCGAGCCCTGCCTGGCTGGGTATCCTCTTCTTCAGACGGAGATTTCCGCCGAGTTTTCTACCGAGCTTGTTAGTTTCAAAAGCCCGAGCGACAGCTTCAATTCCCTTTATTACCAGGTTTCGAGCATCGTCAGGCACGTCCCAAGCTGGATCGTCGGGAGCCAGCAGCTCGGCATCAGAGAAGTCGATCTGAAGTTGAAATTCCCCAGTCGAATCCGGTCGAAACTCCAACTCGTCGCATAGCCCGACTGCCAGCATGATCGTTTCGAGTTCGTGATAGCCATCCTCGCGGCACCCGTTGACTCGCAAAGCGAGATTCACCTTGCAGGGGACGGTCGTGTGAAAACCACCATCAATTCGCTGTAGCTTCATAGATGATCAGTCGATTTGTGTACGAATTACTTTTCCGTCTCATAGCCGGCACCGGTCCAGCCACTCCAACCCCCGTCTACACTGATCACGTTGGTGTAACCCATTTTTTGCAAGTTGTAGGCGGTCAAGGCTGAGCGAAATCCCCCACCGCAGTACAGGAAAACCTCGGCATCGAAATCCGGAATGGTCTTTTCTATGTCTCGCTCAATGATCCCTTTGCTCAAGTGGATCGCCCCGGGGATATGCCCATCCGCGAACTCGCTCTCCTCGCGGACATCGATTACAACGGGAGGCTTGCCTTCATTGCGTCGAGCCATAAGATCGTGGACGGAACATTCTTTTACGTGGGGGCGAATGCTTTCCACCAACTCTAAAAAGCGGGGTGCGTGTTGCTTGGCCATCCTGTTCTCCGTCGTCTGCGCAAATTGGGTAAGGGTTAATTGCACCTATTCAACTCAATCTTGAATTTTTTCGCAACAGGCTGCAGAACCAGTACGTTCGATGCCGATAGTGTAGTTCACGGGTCAAATGTATCGATTTCGTAACGATTTTGCTCGCCACGAAATTCGCTTGGAAAAGGAGAGTTATTGATGGGTCGGACCTATGCCGCATGTTTGGGAGCGATAGCCCTAAGCGGTAGCATAGTTTCGGGGCTCCTCTCGAACTCTTCTCCTGATGCCATACTCATTCAAGGTCTAACGATTTTGTTCCCCTTTGCTGGCCTCGGTTGGCTAATGGGGCATGCAGCGGATCAAGCCGTAAGGCATAGTGTGGAAATGGATTTTCGGCGAAGAGTCGAGCAAATGAATAAAAAGGATTGAAGCCTGGCGATTTGCGAGGGTGAGACCTTATCCGACTGAGAGTCTGGGTAGTTCAGCAAAGGTCGGAGAAATAGACTGCAAAGTTCTTTCTCCAACTGGTGTAGAAATACCAAGATGAAGTCGGTAAAGTCCCCCCTTCGTGGTGTCGGATTTATCCAGCGAACGGTACCACTGCGACTCGTGACCACGTAGCAGGAAGCGAAATGGTCCGCTGCGACAGCAGCACCACTGAGTCAAGATTTCAACTGCGTGTCCTGAACGGGGCACGTTTAACAAGCCATAGCAATCACGGAGGATCGGATGGCGACAACCGTAGCATCGAATATCGACATTGCTGAAACCTGGACGAAATTCAAAGCGGACACCAGCAACGTCGATCTGAGAAACATTCTCATCGAGCGCTACATGCCTCTAGTTCGCTTTAATGGCGAACGGCTCCGAGCAAAACTCCCCGAGGGAGTCGAGCTCGATGATCTTATCAGCGCTGGAATCTTTGGCTTGATGGATGCCATTGATGCGTTCGATCTCGAGCGAGGTGTGAAGTTCGAAACCTACTGTGTCCCCCGAATTCGCGGGGCAATGTTAGATGAGCTGCGAACCATGGACTGGGTGCCCCGACTCGTTCGGAGCAAGGCGAGCAAGCTCAATGAGGCGACCAAACTGCTGGAAGCCAAATACGGCCGCTCCCCTTCCAATCACGAGCTCTCGCAATACATGAGCATAAGTATTGACGAGCTCGAGAAGATGAAGAGTGACGCCGCTGCCGTGGGCTTGGTATCGCTCAATAAGAAATGGTACGAAACCGATAGCTACAAAGATGTTCGAGAGATCGATGTTCTCGAAGATAAACGTAGCGAAGACCCCACCCGTCGCGTCAGCAAGAGCGACCTCATGAGACTTGTCACGAAAGGTCTCAACCGCAATGAACGCCTCATCATCATTCTTTACTACTACGAAGAATTGACGATGAAGGAGATTGGGGCAACTCTCGATCTCAGCGAGAGCCGTGTTAGCCAAATGCACACGAGCATCGTACAACGGTTGCAAGAGCAGTTGGGACGCAAGCGACCTGAAATGGACTAAGCTGTTCCTTGCAAAGCTCGCAGGCAAATCATTCGCTTGTCAAACATCTCATGAACCGGGCAGTATCAAATGCCCGGTTTATTTTTTTGCAACCGTGATGTAAGCGTAATGGCGCAAGACATACGGTGACTCCGGCAATGCGAAGCGAGCACAGAGTCACCTTTAGCGAGAACAGCCGTAAATCGCTGGTGACTAATCGGGGTCACATCCATCTTTCTTCAAAGCTTGCCGACCGGACAGGTTAAGTTGGTAGGCGATTGATTCGTTGACGCCCTATAGGAAGAGCTCGCGCCCGTTCCCCTATGAGGGACATTGCTGCGCGACGCAATCCTAGCTTCCATAATACGGTGAGATCATAAGATAAGCGATAACTCCTGTGACGGAGACATACAGCCAAATAGGGAACGCCCATTTGGCGACTCGTCTATGTCGGGCAATTTGATTCGTGAATGCGAACAGAAAAGCCCTTAGCACGAGAGGCAGGACGACGAGCGACAAGGCGATGTGTGAGATCAAAACAAAATAATAAACGATTCGGATAGGCCCCTCGCCTCCGAAACGCGTCGACTCATTGGTTAGATGGTAGGTCACGTAACATACGAGAAACAATGCCCCCAAGCCTATCGCGCTAGACATCAAAAGTCGGTGCAAATTTATCTTTCCGGCCTTCTGGGCGATAAAGCCTGCGACAAGAATAAGTGAGGTGATTGTGTTAATCCCTCCGATTACATGGGGAATCACTTTGGTCCAGCTACCCAAATCCAGTTTAAACGGAACCCCGAGCAGCAAAGCTACGACGACCGGGATGGCGACCGATAGAACATTCACGACGAGATTGGCGTTTTTCTCTGCTAAGCCTGATGGAACGCTGGACACTATTGATGCTGCCTAAAAATTTGTTGGAACGAAAAACTCGAAAAGTCAGATCGCATCACGCGATCCGCCGAGGATTGGGGCCGCATGGTGGACTGATAAAACGTAGATAGACCCGTGCGACGTGCCTGTGCAGATTGTAGGTGCAAGGCTAGATTTGGGGGAGTCTTTCCTGGAAATCAGGCGGCTGCTGCGACGGTTTGGCTGGCCTCTTTGGGCATCGAAAGCTTGAACGACGTGGTGCATCGCTGCTTCATCCACTTAGATAGCTCGCGGAAATAGACTTCCCGCCGCAAATCGTCGTGCAGATCGTGCCGGCAACCTGTCCACAACTGCAGGGTTGCCAGGCCAGATGTGCGTCTCACAAACTCTTCGCTCGCCCTCGGGCAAACCAGTTTGTCTTCGGTCCCGTGCATCAAAATTGCAGGCGTTTTCAAATTCGATGCGTTTTCGACGGCCCACAGCCCGGAGTCAATCAGGCTGATCGCCATTTTGAGCGACATCCGGTTGTGAACATGCTTGTCCCGGAAATACGCGTCTTGAGCCCTGCGATCCTGACTGAGTTCCTTGGTCCGGACTGGGGCGTGAATTCGCAGGCTGGGAAATTTTCCTGCTAACCATCTTCCGATCGACATCATTTTTTCGCTAGGCATGTGGGCCGCGCGGAGCATAGGCGAGGCTGCGAGAACCCCGAAGAGGTTCGAGCAAAACTCAGGGCGACGCAGAGCGAGATTGAGGACCAGATTCCCTCCCATGCTCTGCCCAAATAGGAATTGAGGAATCCTGCCCCATTCGGCTCGGGAGATTTCAAGCCCCGCAGCAACTTCGTCCATCAATTGATCGTACGAGTCGATGCAGCCTCGCCTCCCCGAGCTGCGACCATGGCCCACTAGATCCATAGCAACCAATGCGACACCCATAGAGGCGAGCGAATTACCCAGCCCTGCGAACCGACCGCCATGATCCCCGAATCCGTGAATGACCGTCAGCGAAGCCCAAGGCTGAAAGGACTCGGGAAACCAGGAATGAACAAATCGATGCCCATTTGGGCTCGAACGCCTGCTGGTCCAAGTTGCCACGGGAGATTCGTATAGATTCACTCTACTGCCTTTTGTGACTCGAGTATCCTTCGCTGACGCAAGTTCACGCGGTCGCAAACAATGCCAGCGATTGGCTAACTGCTTGCCGTCAATGGTTGCGTAACATTCACAATCGACCCCGGGCTAGAAGAAAATGAGCGAAAAGCAGGATTGAAGAAAAAGGATTGGGCTCAGAGAAAAATAGGTAAACCAGCAAATCAACCTAACCGATACACGCAAGGCGGCGCCCCTTATCCAACTCAGAAAGCTAGTATTGGCCTTGAGCACTTCCGCAGAACGAATTCGGCAACAACTACGTAGCTTGGTCGTGTCACGACATCCTTCGGATAGTACAGACGGGAGTGATGATTCCGTAATCGAAACCATCTTAATCTCCGATGGCATGTACTTTGGGCGAAGGTTTTGTTTGTCCGGATACAGCTTGACCTTCTTCGCACAAGAAGAGCATGTGAAGGTCCTAGACGGTCAAAACGAAATGATCTACTCTGGCAGCTTAGAATTGTTCTTAAAACAGGGGTGGGGAGAGGCCCCGCAGGGAGCCCGAGCTGCCTAACCAGCCCGAGTTGGGCATCCAGTAGGTATGTTGGCCGATGAGGGCGCTGCCCAAGAAAGATATCTATGAGCCATATATCCACCGGTCGTCTACCAGATGAAGGCCTGATTCAATCGTTGTTGGAAGTTGCCTATCAACGTTTCTCGACGAACAGCGAAGGGGTCCAAAGCGATGTTTACCCGGCACTAGCGAATGCACCCCGCGATGCGTTCGGTATCTGTATTGTCGGAGCTACGGGGCGTGTTTTCGAAATCGGCGAGACGCGAGCGGAGTTCACAATTATGAGCGTCTCGAAACCATTAACCTTCGCCATTCTTTGCCAGCAGGTGGGGCCAGATGTCCTTCGCGAAAAAATTGGTTTAGAAGCGACCGGACTGCCATTTAACTCCCTTGCCGCAATAGAAAACGGTGCAGGGCTCACCAACCCCATGGTAAACCCGGGAGCGATCGCAGTGTGCAGTCTTTGCCCCGGAAATTCTCTGGAATCGAAATGGCAATTCTTGCTCACCGAGCTATCAAATTTCGCGGGACACGATCTCGCACTTGACGTGCCAGTTTACCAATCCGCCATGGCATCCAATTTTCGTAATCGCAGCACGAGCCGTTTGCTGCAGGCTTACGACTGTATTTACTGCGACCCCGACGAAGCGCTCGATCTCTACACGCGAGCCTGTTGCTTGTCGGTTACAGCTCATACCCTGGCCAGCATGGGAGCCACCTTAGCGGACGGAGGGGTTAACCCGGTGACCCGAAAGAGAGTCGTTCAGTCGATGGTGTGTCACTACACGCTTGCCAGTATGGCTACGGCTGGATTGTATGAACAATCAGGCAGTTGGCTTTATGATATCGGATTGCCCGGCAAAAGTGGGATCGCTGGTGGTATGATGACAGTCTCGCCTGGCAAGGGTGCCCTCGGTACGTATGCTCCTTTGTTGGATCCATACGGAAACAGCGTTAAGGGGCGATTAGTTGCCAAGTTCCTGTCTCAAGAATTAGGTATGGATCTGTTTATTTCCGCTCCTCATGTAGATGCGATCGAGCCTCTCATCAAAACCACCGAAGACCTATGATTCAAAAAATTCGAATCTCGCATAACACCAGCTATAAGTACTCCGAACCGGTTTCCTTTGGGGTTCACCGCATTCTAATCAGGCCTCGCGAAGGGCACGATGTTCGAATTATCTCTGCGACGCTCGAGGTCCAACCTGACGCAACGATTCGCTGGGTGCGAGATGTCGAGGGTAACTCGGTAGCTCTGGCTACATTTGCCGGCCCTTCAGACCTGTTACGGATTAACGCACAAATTGATGTCGAACTCTACGACGACCCCACTATTGAGTGCTTGATCGACGAGAACGCTCGCTCGTATCCGTTTCAGTATTCTCCCGACGAGCAAGTCGAATTGATTTCCTATAGACTGCCAAGCTATCCGTACGATGGTCCGGTTTTGCATCGCTGGCTTCAGGGGGTATATGCCCCTGGTCAATTGGTGGATACGATCGAGTTGTTGAACAGATTGAACACGTACATATTCGAGTCGCTGGAATACAAGCTTCGATGGGATCCGGGCGTGCAATTGCCCCACGAAACTATTTCCTTGCGATCTGGATCGTGTCGCGACTACGCTGTGTTGATGATGGAAGCGGCACGTTTTTGGGGCTTTGCTGCAAGATTCGTAACCGGCTACATTCAGCTTGCTCAGGGGCAACATGGTTCCACCCACGCTTGGACGGAGATTTATATCCCTGGGGCTGGCTGGCGTGGTTTTGACCCCACCAACAACAAGCTCGTAGGCTCCGAGCATATCTCTGTTGCCGTTGCACGCGAGCAAGAAAAAGCGGCCCCGATCTCGGGGACATGGAATGGCTCGTCGGGGGCATTCAACGGGATGGAGGTTTCGGTGCAAGTGTTCGCAATCTAGTTCTTTGAATGACTGTCGCTATCCATCACTGGGGCTCTCTCCGTTCCGTAGGAACCAAGTGTCACAAATCACAAATGGTGCCATCCATTTTTTGTTGCCAGTCAATGACCTTATGAACTCGAAACCTGCGTAATTTACGACTCCGTCAGCGCACCAACCGGATCGCACCCGGATAATCCGGTCACACCCGCACTTCACTTAACCATCTAAATGGTAACCAAGCGGTAAGTTAAAAGCCAGGTACACTCTAATGAAAGATTAAGGTGCGGCCTGCCTAATTCTGTCCCCCTTGGAGTTGATTAAGGACTTTGGCATTCTCCTCGTGGAATGTACACATTTCTTCAACTGACCTCTTTAATAAGTCCATGACAGTAAGACCACGAAAGTCACGAATGTTAACATCCGCGCCCTTCTCAACGAGTTTCGGAATCAATGACGCGTTGCGGAAGACCGCAATGTGGCAAGGTGTTGCTCCACCTATGGACTGAGCGTTCAGGTCAACGCCTGTAGTGGCCAATTCTAAAACTAGGTCAGTTTGAGCCTCTGGAACTCGGTGAAACAGTATCCTGTGCATGACATTGCGCCGAAGGTCATCGCAATCATTCCACTGACGCCAATGTTGCATCGCTGTCTTCAAGTACACCGCTCGGTCAAACGGATTTAACGCTATTGCCAAAAGCACATTCTCACCCCGCTCAGGGCAAAAGTCGATTCCGTTAGCGACTCGCCAATAGATATCAACATGTTCCGACAGATCCTCAGACAATGGCAAAATCGGGGATTCGCCACTCTTTATCAAGGACTCGAACCATTTGTGATTTTTCATGATGTACGAACAAAAAAGCAGGATTACTCCTGACTTTCCTTTCGTATCAACATCGAGTCCATCGGATCTAAGCGATTCCAGTTCTTTTGGATTCAATCCTTGTGGCCGCTCCCCACGAATTGACTTGAGAACTTTTTCTGCGAAGCGATTCGGAAACAAGTCCTCGACCGGGAACGTTCCAATATCGGTAAATTCCTGAGGTAATGCTAAGTGAGTGGCAACTAGACTAGCCTTCTGAATTGCTCGAGCAAGATTCTCCCGAGTCGAGAGCAACATGCTCCCAGCGACTAGTCCACCTCGACGATTGATGAAATCATCCAATGCTTCGAGCAGTTCCTCGCGATTGCCTGCATCATGCACGCAGTCCGAATGATAAAAAAGCCGCAATGCCTCCCAGCAATTTATCTCCACCAATTGATCAAAGTTGTGATCGCTGGCCTTTCCTGTTACGGATCCCAACTGATCCAGATAAGCGACAATAGAAGTCTTTCCCAACCGATTCTTCACACACGGGTCAACCCCCGCGTGGTACAACAGAGCATACTTACTGCGTTGCATTCTTTTTCGTGTATCAAATCTTTTTACCGCATCAATCGTAACCTCCATAATTCGTCGCTGAACCCCATCAGTGGAGTTCTCAACGCTGATTGGCCGGACGATGGGGCGATCATCGGATGACAGCACAAGCATGTGTAATAAGTTTCGACCTTGACCATCGACTTCGTTTGCTTTCCGCAAATAGCGGACAGCCTTCTCTACAAATTGTGGTTGCTCTGGGCAGTATCGAATAATAGTTCCATATGGTGCCATCCATCTTTTACTTGACTGTTTTTTACCCCCCGGTATCATTTGGAAAATGTCCCACTAACTAGAGGAGTCCATTCATGGGTAGACCACTACGCACAGAACAGTTCAGGCATGACGAGATCGCGGTAGTGCATTGTGTGCAGCGGTGCGTACGCCGTGCCTTTCTGGCCGGTTTCGATGCCGTTTCGGGGGTCGATTACTCCTACCGCCGCGAATGGATTCGTCGCAGATTCGAAGCACTCGCCTCGGTCTTCGCTATCGATATCCTCTCCTATGCGATTCTCTCTAACCACCTACATGTCATCTTACGCAATCGACCGGATGTGCTAGCCAACCTATCCGACGAAGAAGTCGCCATCCGCTGGCTTCGCGTTTTCCCAGGACGCAGACTCGAAGAACACTTGGCCGAACCATCGCAATCCGATGTCCAACGGGTTCTTGCCGATCCGGAACTCTTGGCCAAGATTCGGACGAGGTTGACGGATATTTCTTGGTTCATGCGTGCTCTAGCCGAGCCGATTGCTCGTTTTGCGAACCGACAGGATAACTGCACCGGCCGGTTCTGGGAAGGACGCTTCAAAGCGCAACGTATCGTCGATGATGCGGGTTTGTTGGCTTGCGCCATGTATGTGGACTTGAATCCGATTCGAGCTGCCTTGGCCGAGAGTCTCGAGAAATCGGTGCATACGTCGGTTTACGATCGCATCGAAGCGGAGAAGGGAAAGCAGATTCCTTCGGCGGCATTCGATTTAATACCGATCACGCACGAAGAGTCGGTGGCTCAGCGTGGCAAGTCACTGGCCGAGCAACGCCAGGATCACAAGGCCAAGAAGAAGGGGACCACCAAACAGGTGCCTCGAGACAGTTGGCTTGCTCCGCTATGTTTAGGGTCGGGAGTGTTGTCAAGCGACCCGCAAGTGCATCGTGACGGCCTGCGAGCAAGTGATAGGGGGTTTCTTCGAATCGACTGGAGCAGCTACAAGAAACTGCTTGGCTGGGTAGCCGAGAACAAGCCGAGTGCGGGTACGGTTGCGTTGCCGAAGCCGCTCAGCGACGCGTTGATTGCATGTGGCGTGGTGCCGGAGATGCTTTCGGACTTGGTGTGGAACTTCAAGAAGTACTTTAGCCGCTGCGTCGGAGGTACGGAGTCCATGTCGGGTGATGCGGAGCGGATAGGCAAGCGTTGGCACAGGGGCCAACGGCGAGCCGCAGCTTGTTTCAGCTAGGCTCGACTCGATAAGAACACTGTTCTTCTGACGCTCTACAGACGACTGCGAAGCTAAGCGGAGAGTCGCCCAAGCTTTTCTGCTCAGATCGCTGCTTGCTTCAACAGGTTTCCCTGTGCCAAATTTCGCTTCGCTCAAGGGCAACATGGGCCGAGCTATTCGTTTAGAAGATCCAATTCCGCTTAGACACTCATGAACACTAGGTGGAATCTCCGATTCGCCAATGCAGAATGTTTGGATGGCACTAACTGAAAATTCTTTTGAATTCGTGCGTCTGATTGGCTGCGATTAGAATGGGGTGACAGATCTAGAGGATTGTTTTTCTTTGGGAATTATTGTCGTTGTGAATCGAGGCCGCAAAAATGCGATTCAAAAGTTGTTTGTTGATCCCGCTCTTCTTGTGGGTATCCATTTGCTTTGGTTCTGATCAATATTTTCCAGATATCCATGCTCAATCGTCCAACGGCGAATGGCGTGTTGAAGCGGTCTCTCCTGACAATCGGCGAAAAGGTTCGCGGGGCTGGCAGAAAGATTTCGTCTATTCGCTTCACAGAGAGGGTAAAAAGATTTGGGAGCGAAAGCAAGCAGAGCAATCAGTGCGAGAGGACTCTCCTGTAGGTATCTCGGTATCGGATGATGGATGGGTGGCGATTTATACCGGAGGGGATCAACTGTTGTTCGTAGACGTGAATGGTCAGAATCGTGGACGAGTTCCCAGTGTGAAGATTAATTTGACAGACAAGGAACGAAGTGAATTCAAAGTATGGACGATCGAAGGAATGAGCTGGAGCCCGTTTTCGATTTGGCGATTTGTGAACTTCGACAGTCGAACATTATTCGTCGTTTACACGTGGTGGGGTGGAGGCATAGTATTTGACCCTGTGACGGGAGATTCCGTTCGAATCATCCCGACAATCGAAGCTTCGATTCGCAAGTATCAAATCGAATATTGCCGCACTCTTTTAGAGAATTCAAACGCTGATATTTTATGGGATGACGTTGATCAAGAAGTACTCGTCGCTGCTTTACTTGCTGGACAACTCGGAATGAAAGAGACGATCCGTGATCTAAGAAGACTACAACACTCTGAATATTCTGATCGCTCCGGTGGTGTTCTTGGGCTCGAAATGGAACACGGCGCAGTTGATCCTTTCTTCACAAGGCAGTTTACACTCCGACAGATTTGCCATTTGTCTTTACGCCGTCTGGGCGAGTCCCCTCGTGCACTACACGTACATGAATTTTTGCTAGTCGGAACAGATAATTACTTTAATCCTCCTGCGCAAGAGGATAGAGAAAAAATGTTGGATTTCGTAAAGTCGGGGATGTCGCCCGAGGAAGTGTTGGACATTCTTGGCTCACCTGATTTTATCTACTATCCAGAATGGTCCTATGATCTCGATGGAAAGTCGCCAGCAACTGCTAAGATATCCTGGAAGAATGGGAAAGTAACCGATGTAAGCCTATCCGAGCCACTATGGTTGCAAGGCAAAAAACGAGACAGATTGATTATCTATGGGTTTTGAAAGTGCGGGGTAGCTTTAGGGCTGATGAAAGAGTCCTGCAAACAAGATTTAGCCAATCACTTTGACCTCGAGTCATACGCTGATGGCGGTAACGTCATGGGTGTAGCCACAACAGAGGTATATGGAGGCAAGCTATCGAGCTGCGAAATCACACATTCCGAGTGCCGACACTGTTGTGTCTGTTGGAAGGCAATACATACCGTCGCGTTACTGGCAAGCGATGGTATGGCTCGGCGGAGTCCAAGAACCTGACCATGCGTAGAAACTTCAATCGCGAGAACCGGGAGGCCCTTTCAACTTCCAGCGATGGTCAGCAACCATCGTTGGAACGATCAGCGAACGCCCATGGCGGTAGGAGGAGTTGCAGAACTCCAAAACATTCGCTTTGCATGAATTGGGGCTCAATCAGAGTATGTCCATTATTCTGCCTTCGATCATTTTGCCTCTCCCGACTTGAGGGATGTCGCATAAAATGCAGGATAATGTGTTAAGGGCCGAATTGCGGTCGTAGACCCGTTGTTCGGCATTGGGTGTAACGAGGTCGCTTTCATCATACCGGAGCTTGATAAGATCCGAACAAAGACCGGTACGATATAGATGGATCTGGTTGCGGTGAAAAAGCGACCGATGTTCCGGCGGCTCACGGAATTATCTCTGCTGGCACGCGCTGACCATGGAATGGGTCGTAATGACCGGGAATCTGCATCATCGAACTGGTAAATCGAGACTGAACGCTTATGCTAATACAATCACAGAGGTGAATTGTTCTTGTTCGCAACGGCTGAGGATCGCAACCTATGAAATATCTTATCATTCTATCCACGCTATGCTGCGTAATCGGCATAGGCTGCAAACCAGCAGAAGAACGTGAACGTGATCGGCAAGCCAGCCAGAATGCGGCACAGGATTCAGACCAATCTGCACAGGAATCACGGGTGGCCGGAGTTGGTGTTGGTAGGCAAGGGCAGAGTTTTGGTGAATTGAACCCAGCCAATCCGGCCAATTTCATCGCAGCTCCCGCAAAAGCCTACTTTCAGATCAAAGAAAGAATTGTCTTTGACCAAATTCATAAGTTGATGGACCTGTACCGGGCGACGAATGGGTATTTGCCCAAGACGCACGAGTCTTTCATGAAAGAGCTCGCAGACAACAGAATCAAGTTACCAGAATTGCCAGTGGGACAGATTTATCGTTATCGACCTGATGAGGGAGAGTTGTACGTCGAACCCGCTAACGCGAACGAGACTCCCTAGCTTTTTGTGTCGGTTAAACACTACCCCGGGTATTCATCCCCCGGCTTCACCTATTAGACGGCAGTGCCATGCGTTTTGACGGCGTTATTTTCGATTTAGATGGAACTTTGCTCGACTCGCTCGAGGATATTGGGACCGCTGCCAATCGCGTGCTCGAGGATTTGGGTAGACCAACTCACGCGCTCGTTGACTATCAGTTTTTGGTGGGCGATGGCGTGTCGGTTTTGTTTCAAAGAGCCTTGCCAGAAACGCTGACCGACGACAATTTGATGCGGCAGTGCACAGAGTTGTTCGAGGCGGCCTATCAGGAAGAGTGGAATAAACGTTCCAAACCATACGAGGGTATCCCCGAAATGCTCAATTCCTTGAGAGGAGCGAATCGCTTGCTCGGTGTATTGTCCAATAAACCGGAAGCTTTTACCAAGCGTTGTTCGGATTACTTCTTTCCAGATATTCCTTTTGATCTGGTCGTAGGGCATTCGGCCCGGTTTCCACGCAAACCTGACACGGCAAGTGCCCGTTGGATGAGGGAGCAATGGCAAATCGATTCGAATCGTATCGCTTATGTGGGTGATACGAACACCGATATGAAAACTGCAGTTGGAGCAGGTTTTTTTGCGATTGGTGTGACGTGGGGCTTCCGCCCCGAGAGTGAGTTACGCGAACATGGTGCAATGCACGTGGTGCATTCTGCTCGAGAGTTACAGTCAATGTTGCTTGAGTAGGGTACCCCGATAGCTGGAATGGCACTATTGGATCGCGTAGTGTTGCAACACTAGAGACCGCGAATCCCATGAAGCCAACGATTTCTCCAGGTCGCCCGGGTGACCAAGGTAAACAAGAAGACTTTGAAACGACCAAAAAGCGGATCCACCAAAGACTAGTTGACAAGCTTGACTTGTCTCGTGTCGGCGACCTGAAAGGGGAATCTTTCCGGCGAGAAATCCGAGCGGTTATCGAGCACCTTTGCGATGGTGAAAAGACTCACCTAAATCGGTCTGAGCGTGACAGACTTATCGATGAGGTGCTGGATGAGACGCTCGGGTTAGGACCGCTCGAGTTCCTGCTCAAGGATGCTTCCATCAGCGACATTCTGATCAATGGTCCAAAGAATATCTTCGTCGAACGTCGCGGCAAGCTAGAAAAAACGACAGTCGAATTCCGTGATAACTCACACTTGATGCAGATCATCGACCGAATCGTATCCAAGGTTGGACGGCGGGTCGATGAGACGTGCCCCATGGTGGATGCGCGGCTAGAGGATGGATCGCGGGTTAACGCGATTATCCCACCTCTGGCATTGGACGGTGCGGCGGTTTCCATTCGTCGTTTTGGTTCGAACCCTCTCAAGCTGGAGGGGTTGCTGAATTACAAAGCATTTACCCCTGAGATGGTGATGTTGCTCGAGGGATGCATCAAAGCTCGGCTGAATATCATTATCAGCGGTGGTACGGGCTCAGGTAAAACCACTCTCTTGAATACGCTAAGCAGCTTTATCCCGAACGACCAGCGAATTGTAACGATCGAGGACGCTGCTGAACTTCAATTACAGCAAGAGCACGTGGTCCGATTGGAGACCAGACCTGCTAACATCGAGGGTACAGGAGCTGTCACCGCAACGGACCTAGTCAAGAATGCCCTTCGGATGCGACCTGAGCGGATCATCATCGGTGAATGCCGGGGGGGCGAGACGCTCGACATGTTACAAGCTATGAATACCGGTCACGATGGATCTATGACCACGATTCACTCCAACTCGCCGCGAGATGCGATCGCCCGTCTGGAAACCCTAGTGATGATGTCCGGGTTTGAACTACCAGTCAAGGCGATCCGACAGCAAATTGCTGGGGCAGTGGATCTCATCATCCAGGCTAACCGATTGCAAGGGGGGCCGCGTCGCGTGCTCAATATCACCGAGGTTCAAGGTATGGAACAGGACACGGTGGTGTTGCAGGACATCTATCGCTTTGTTCAAGACGGTGTGGATGAAGCTGGAAAAGCAACCGGATACTTCGAAGCGAGCGGCGTGCGACCTTCGTTTATGTCACGACTGGAGGCAGCGGGCATTCGTCTGCCTGCCAGTGCTTTCCGACAACGAATCATGATGCGAGCCTAGAGCAATGGTTTTGATTATCATACTCACCACATCGATAGGTATATGCGTGGCTGCCATCATCGGGGCGGTCGCGTTTGCCATGCAAGGTGATGAAGAGTCAATTGCTGAAAGTCGACTGCGTTCTCTGACTAGGTCCTCGTCAGCAGCTGCGCTCGAGGAACAAGAGCTAATGATTCGAAATCCGCTCGAGGGAAAAACCTCGTTGCTGGATGAAGTGTTGACTCGAATGTTTGACGTGAAGTCTATGCTTGATCAGTCGGGCATGAAGCTGACCGTGTCTCAACTTTCGCTAATCTGTATTGGATTGGGATTGGTCACGACGGTCGGTGTCGCGTTGGCCCCGATACCGATACTGCTGGCTCCCGTCGCGGGTTTGGTCGTGTTTTTCCTTCCGCTCCTCGTGATTCAGTTTAAGCGAAAAAAAAGGATCGCCAAATTCAGCTCCCAACTACCCGATGTGTTGGAAATGCTCAGTCGCTCGCTCCGAGCGGGGCATTCGCTGGCTGCGGGAATTGGATTAGTTGCTGAGGAAATGCAGGACCCCATTGCAAGCGAGTTCCGTCGTGCTTTTGAGGAGCAAAAGCTTGGGGTTTCTCTCGAAACCTCTCTGCTAAGTATGACGAAACGGGTTCCCAACCTAGATCTTCGTTTTTTTGCGACTGCTGTGATTCTGCAACGTACCACTGGGGGGGATTTGGCCGAAATTCTGGACAAGATCGGTCGCCTCGTTCGTTCTCGGTTCCGATTGGCGGGTCAAATTCAAGCGTTGACGGGTGAGGGACGATTGTCGGGAGTTGTGTTGCTTGCCCTTCCCCCCGGTTTGTTTCTCATCATGCTTTTCCTCAATTATGAATACATCACAAAGCTCTTCACCGACCCGATGGGGCAGCGATTGTTGGGGCTTGCGATTCTGATGCAGCTGGCGGGAGCCTTTGTTATCAGGAAGATTATCGACATCAAGGTATAGCGCAAAGATAAAGCAAAAGGTAAATCTGCAAATGAATACATTCATCATCCTTGCCTTCCTCGATCGCAATCTCATGATTGTTGCTGCCGTGTTCCTTGGCGTGGGGGCACTCGCTTGGCTGCTGATGGACATGTTTGGTTCAGACAAGCGAGCTGTAGCCGAGGATCGTCTCGACCGACTTAATGATCTCAAGAGAAAATCGTCTGACTCCTCCGACAGCGGCGGCCAGATGGATCGTTTTGCAAGCGCTCTCGAAAATGCATCCCCATCGCTATCGAAGTATCTTGAACCCAAGACAACCGTTGAGCGAGACAAACTGACGCAACGACTTTCGGAAGCCGGCTTCCGAACGGAATCTGCTGCTGCAATGTTTTTGTCGATCAAAGTGATCGCGGGTATCACGGGCTTTATCATGGGAGGGGGCGTTTCCGTCATCCTTTATGGGCTCAACACTGGCGTGTTGCTCAAAGCTTTTCTGGGTGGTGGAATACTGTTCTTCCTGCCGGAGTTCATCCTCGATTTTCTTGCTAAGAAACGAAGGCAGGCAATCACACTAGCCTTGCCTGATTGTTTGGATTTGTTGGTAGTTAGCGTAGAGGCTGGGCTCGGGCTTGATCAAGCGATGCGAAAGGTTGCTGAAGAGATGGCGGCATCCTATCCTATTTTGACGGAGGAGATCCAGCTGTGCACGCTACACCTCCAAATGGGCAAGGTTCGGGCCGAGGTGCTTCAGGATCTTGGAAACAGGACGGGCGTGGAAGATCTGAGAACGTTGGCTTCGCTTCTGATCCAAGCGGACAAGTTCGGCTCTGGAGTCGCACAAGCCCTTCGTGTTCAAAGCGACTCGATGCGAATCAAGCGACAACAGATCGCAGAGGAGAAGGCTGCTAAAACCGCCGTGAAGTTGATCTTCCCCCTGGTTATTTTCATCTTCCCGGGGGTGTTCGTGGTTCTGGTTGGACCGGCTGCGATTCAAATGGCGAGGGAAATGTTGCCGGCTATGGCTGGACAAAACTAACGGTAATTTTCGTTTACCGGTTGCCACCCTGCGGTTTGCCGAGTTTGATATATCGGCAGGAACCGGTAGTAAACCTCGAGGCTCAAGCAACCGAGGGCTGTTGTGTAGATCCTGCCTCCATAAGGCCCCCAGACACACGTCGGGGCCCATGAGCCGCGATCGGGACCCGAGGTAACTTGACTGGAGACGAGCCTAGCTTTCATGGCGTCATTCCACTTGTTCCAGGATAAGTCACCTTCGTCAGCCCCTCGCATTTGAAACATTGCTAGGGTTGCATAGTACCAATAGTAGAAATTGTCCTCTCGGTCTCCAGGTAGCTGACTTAGCATCATCCGTTGCGATTCACGCTGAGCGGCTAGGGTTGTCGGAACTCCCAAGAGCAATCGAGAAGCCATGGCCTCTGCGGTCATTGTCGCAGTAGGGGCATCGGGTTGACCGTAGGCGAGTCGTGGTCGATAGGTGGCCAAGCCGCGATCGCTTCCGACAGCCACGGAATCTAGAAAGCGATGCATAAGTTTTCGCTTGGAATCATCAAGAACGATAGCCTCGCCGCGAGCCGCGCTCAAAAGGAACATCGCTTGCCAACCAAACTGACTCGTATCACCGGGGTCGTTGGTCGCAAATTCGTATCTCCAGCCACCAGTCTGTGGATTCATAGCACGCACGGAATAATCGGCCGCTCGGAACACAACGGGCGCCAATGCCGGGTCTTTAGTGATCGCGTAAGCCTCTGCCAATGCGAGTGCGGCCATTCCGTGACTATACATGCGAGCGAATCGTACTACTTCTTCGCGACCATTCTGATCGTGTCCCGACAAGTCGCCGGATGCCTTCTGCTGAGAAATCAAATATCGTAGCCCGGCGGCTACGTTCGCCGAGTATTGACCATCGTAGTGATGGTGCCCTGCTCCCAAAAAAGCGAGGATTGCTAGTCCTGTCATAGCTGTATTGGCCCGCGCTCCGGCGTTCTGTCTGCGTTCACCATCAGGTCCGATCCGATTGATCATGATGGGATTTCCTCCACCATGCTGAGCTGCGTACCAGCCACCATCGGTACTCTGAGCGCGAGCTAACCACTCCAAAGCTAGTTGCACCGAAGCTTCGGTGTTCTCATCGCCTCCACCCGCACGGACAATTTCCATCCGATTTATGGCAAAGCGGTTTTGGTAAGGGGACGTTGCAGGAGGAGCGGTCGTCGATGATTGTGGCGTCGATAGGGGTACAAATCTCGACTCCTCGATGGGCCGCTGGGCAATCAAGTCGCTTTCCGAGGGAAGAACGGGAGCTGACGAGGAAGCCGACGCTTCGGCCACTGTTTCCGATTCCAGGCTTTCTAAAAAATCGTTCAACGCAGCATCGTCGAACGTGGATGGCTGCGGAACAAAGGCTAGTTCCTTTAGTGCAACTGTTCGCTCCTGCGCTGGCATCAACGTCTCAGGTAGTGCCGCCACTTCCATCTTCTCTTGTTGCCTGTCTTGTTGCTCTGGCAAGGGGGCTTCCCATGGCTGCACGCGATTGGTGGCTAGGGCCTCGCGGTCCGAATCACTGTCCCTTGCGTTATCCTCGGGGTAGGGCGAGTTGGTTTCCAGAAGGTTTGGATCGAAAGGGGCGCTCTGTATGCTGACATGCATGGATGGCGTTTTGGGACCACCCAACGCACCGCCCCCCGTACCGGGAGTGCTGACCCGAGTTCCATAGGCGTACATAAGCAACCAGATGTGCGCAAGAAACGCGAGGGCGACGCATTTCGTCAGCGGCTTCTGCTGCCCCCACTTGGTCCACGATGCTACTAAGAGGGCTAAGGCAACAACCGCGAAGAGCACACCTAGAACGACCGCCCACCAGCGGACGCCAAAGACACCAACGACTGCGAGAGAATTCTCCCACAGGATAACATCGACTATAATGGGCCATGAGAATGCCATGGATCAACGCCGTTGGCTATTAGGCATTTGGTACTCGGCGTTGCGTAGCTCCAGATTGTAGACGCCCGCCTTGCGAATCGCATCAATCACGGTGCTCACAGCTTGGTAGCTGCAGTTTCCGTCAGCTTTGAACTGAATTTTGAGATCCGGGTAGTTTGCTCGCTGATTCGCTAGCGCAGCGGATAGCTCGCCGATGCTCACTGGGCGATTATCAAACACAATGGAATTGTCCCCCTTGAGAGCCACCACTTTCCCTTGTGGTGGATTCAGCATGGCCCCACCATTGGAAACTTTGGGCAGATTTACCTCGATGCTCCCTTCTGTTTCCGAGAATCTAGTACCTACCATAAAGAAGATAATCAGCAGGAATAACACGTCGATCATGCTGGTCAAATTGATACCGGCCGATTCTTCGTGATTTATCTTCAGAGGCATCCTGGCACCTTGTTGCTACGCGGCCTTGCGACTTCTAGAACGGGTTCGTCCAGAATCGTTCTCAGCTAAACTCTCTGCGGAAATGGCATCCACGAGCTGTTGTGCATGCCGATCCATTTCCATGACAAGACGATCGGTGTGTCCAAGAAAATACATATACATCATGTAAGCTGGGATGGCGACGAGCAGCCCAGCGGCGGTGGTCAGCAGCGCTTGGCTGATCCCACCTGCCAGCATCTCCGGTCTCCCCATTGCCTGCGAGCCTGCGATATCGTTAAAGGACTGTATCATTCCCATGACGGTGCCGAGCAGACCGAGTAGCGGTGTCACATTGCTGATGGCGTTCAGAAGTCGCATGTGCCGACGAAGTGTGTTGGTCTCTCGCTCTCCAGCATCCAAAACCGCTTGCTCGACTTCAACTGCGGGGCGTCCGTAACGCTTCAAGGCGGAAGCCAATATAGTCGCGATGGCGCTGGGATTGCGCTCGCAAAGCTCTAAAGCTTCGTCCCGATCGATTTGCTGTTGTTGGAGTTGCTCGATCAGCCGCTTGACGAATGGGCGAGGAATCACACGACCTGTTCGAAGGTTGATCAAACGCTCAAAGGAGAAAACGGTTAAAACAAACGAACAAATCGCGATGGGATACATCATGATGCCGCCATCATGAAAGATCTGCAGTAGACTGCGAACCGGAATTTTTCCGTCTTCGGGAGCGTCCGTTTCGGGAGTCGCGGAGCCCGTTGTCAGCCCAGTGTTCGGGTTTGCTGCCAATCGTGCATCAGGTTGTGAAAAGCCAGATGGGTTATTCGCAGCATTGCTGGAAGCAGCATTAGCGTTGAAGACTCGGTTGTTTTGTGGTTGCTGGAATACGCCGGGTTGCTGAGGCGAATATCCGTTCTGAGAATAATTCGGAGCTTGTCCGGATGCGACTACTGGAGTGAATACTGTTAAAAATCCAACGAGGGCAATCCAGACCTTTAGTCTGCTGCAATCCGTCGAAAAACAGGTGCTTCGTAATAATGGATTACTACTCATCGTTTCGTCCCTGAACCGATTCGTTCGACCTGTTTTGTGGATAAGTTAAGATCAGATTTTCTGGCCAATGCATCTCGCGCGAAGGGCGATTCAGGGTATTCCGTAATCACCTTTTCGTAGTGTTCGTCGGCTTCTTGGAAACGATTCCTTTGCTCTGCACATAATCCCATTTGAACTATGCTAGCAGCACACCAGAGCCGTTCGCTTGGAAAACGAAGAACAACGTTGTACGCCTGACTCGCTTCTTCATAACGCCGCTGCATCATGTAGGTCTCGCCTACCATCCAGGCAGCCCGAGCAGCGAGGCTGACTGGCTCGGTAATGGTGGTGAGAATGGAGCGAGCTGAGTCAAACTCCGCTCGCGCTACCTGACATCGCGCTAATAGATAATCGACTTCGGACCTTCTGTTCCATTCAGGAAAATCGTTACGAATCGCAGAAACGATGCGTTCGGCTTCCTCCCAGAAGTTTTTGTGTGCTAGCAATTCTGCTTGCCAAAGCCACACGCGTTGTCTCCAACTCGGGGCAGGTGCAGAACGCCTATCTAGCTCCGCCAACCAGGCGACAACGGGTTCTAGTTTTCCCCATGCCTCAGTCCGATAGTAATGCTGTGCTAGATCGAGGCGAATGTTGGCCTGCAAGTCCTCGGAAAGTGAGCTATCCTGCAAAAGCGAATCGAGGAGCTCACTTCCTTCGGCTGCCTGATTCGTTTCGATTTTCGCTTTTGCGTTCAAGTACAAAGCGTAGGTCGTCCAACTGTCTACTTGGCCTGAGTCGATCGCTTGCTCAGTCAGCTGCAACACACCCTGCCAGTCACTATCTATGGCAGCTGCGTAGGATAACCTAATGCGGGCTTCGGTGGATTCGCTAGCGTTCGGGTGGGTACGAACGAGGGACTGGAGAACGTGAATCGATTCCTGCCGCGAACCGGTAATTGCAAGGCCGTTTGCTAGCTCTAGCATCGACGTTGCTGAGACCCCAGAATGATTCATCTGAGCTAAATCAGCAATGCAGTCGGCCAGGTAAGTAGATCGGTTTAGCTGAAGATCATTGGTCGCGAGCGATACGAGAATTTGACTGCGAAGCTCCGCGTCGCTACCCACGGATTCTAAAGCCTGCTGGAGGTAGGAGGATGCGGATGGATAATCGTTAAGTCTTTTGCTAGATAAATTTCCCAGCTCTGCGAGAATTCTTGTGAAGCGTGTCGTGCTCTGCGAGTCATCAGCAAGTCGATTGGTTAGTCGCTGCTTGGCTTCCTGCACTCTGCCTTGAATGGCATCCCATCGGGAAAGCAAAATGGTCGCTGATTCTATCCAATGGGACCACGATGGCGACTTGATGGCCCCACCCGATTGGGCAACTTGGGTTTCGAAGGCATTCGCTTTGGTAAGCCAACTCGCCATGCCGTCAGCGGTCTCGTCGTTTGCTGATAGATTCCAAGCAGACATGGCAGCGAAGTATTCGCATTGCAGCCCCAATTCCGTGCCGGAACTGACGGAGGCAATGGTTTGGTAAAGCGATCGAGCTTCGTTGTACTTGCCAGCCGAAAACAAACGATTCGCGTCTGAAAATTTTGTCGCAATGCTCCGTTTGTCTCGGGTGAGGTCGATAGCTTGCGACTCATCGTCCCGTTGTCCAAAGACGGATGAATTGCAGAGGGGCAGGAATGCAATGCTGCTCAAGAGGCACAAAACAAGTCCCAGCGATGACCTTTTACAGTCACGCCTACTCTCGAATATAGAAAAAAATCGCCGACTGGTTTTTGACACGCTCCAGGTCTCTCAAAGTGCCCACATCCTTCCTATTCCGTTCAATACTCGAAGCAGTGGATTCGCCGCAAGGGGGCCGGTGACTTTACGGTTCGTCTCGCAAGGTCTCAACTCATGGAACGAAGTGGAATCGGTATTGACCTCGCTATCATCTATTTTGTAATCGCGGCGTTTTGCGGTGGGCGACAAATAGGGATCGGTTAACAGAAGGTCGAAATCATGAGTCTCATCAAAGAGTTTAAAGAATTTGCCATGCGAGGGAACGTCATCGACCTAGCTGTCGCTGTGGTTCTAGGTGGGGCGTTCACTAAAATCGTTACGGCTCTGGTAGAAAAAATCATCATGCCCTTGACGGGATTTCTGACGCAAGGCAGGAGCATAGAGGAGTGGAATTATACGATTCCACTACCGGAGGCTCTTGCAAGTAACAATATTAAGCCCGCTACGATCGGCTTTGGAGCGTTCGCTCAAGCAACGATTGACTTTCTAATCGTGGCGTTCGCGATCTTTATGGCGGTCAAGGTGATTAACTCGTTGAAGAAGAAACAAGAATCAGCACCGGCCGAACCACCAGCTACTCCAGAAGATGTTTTGCTCTTGCGTGAGATCCGGGATTCGCTCGCGAAAACAACCCCGCGTCGAGCAGACTAATACCCTCGCGGAATCGCTACAGATCCGGCTTGTATTGATTTAATGGCAGGTGTCGGTAGTAGGTTTCGAGACAGTAGATGGCTAGACAAGTCGCATAGAGACGTCCACCTCCATCGTGCGGATCGGATGACACCTCCCAGCTACCCTTATTGAGCCCCGACTGCTCCTGCATAGCGGGTAAATTCACTTTCATCGCGTCGTTCCATCGACGCCAATACTCTCCCCCGACGTGATGTAGTGCCGTGGTAGCATAATAGTAGTAGTAGAACGAAATCCGATTCCTGTCGGTGCTGACTAGGTTCTCGCAAAGCCATTCCGAACCACCTACGATTCTGCCATCGCTGGCCTTCCATCCTAGATACATTCGACAAAGCATCCCCTCCGCCGTCATGGCTGGTGATGCTTTCGAGTATGGCATATAGGAATAAGCCTCACCGTACTTGTCAGGTTCGAGCCGATCCCTTCGCTTTTGCACTTTGTCCAAAAAGTTATTAACTCGATCGAGCCTATCGCTTTCTACAGCTAGTCCTGCCATCCTTGCACTCATTAAGGCCATGACGTACCAACCAGTCACGCTCGTGTCACCCGGTTCGCGTGGCCTATATCTCCAGCCCCCATCGTCAGCTTGAGCTCGTATCGCATATCGAATTGCTCTCATGGCTATTGGCTCAAGAATAGGATCACTCGTTAATCCGTATAGTTCGCAAATGGCAATCGTGCATTGCGCTTGTGCATAGGTCTGCTGATTGCCGATGGCCCGCTTGGCGAAAAATCCGTCATCATCTTGAATGCTGAGCAAGTAACTCATTCCATTTTTTACGTTCTTGGAATATTGCGTGTTGGATTGGTGGGTGTGGCCAGCTCCTAGAAAAGCGAGCATCGCCATGGCTGTCGCGGCCGGTTCGTTTTCCGAGTTGGCACCTCCCTTATAAGGGCCGACCAGAGACCAAGCTCCGTTGCTGCGTTGTTGCTTGGCCAGCCATTCTAAACCGGCAGCCACAGCATCCTCCGTTCCCTGGGTTCCGCCATAAGCTTTGAGTAGCGTTTCCTTCATCAATCCAGATCGACCGATAAGCCCATTTTTTATCGCGATATCTGGACTGCTCAAATCGACAGTTGGTACAGCTGATGGTAACTCGATTTCTTCGACCTCTAGAGTGACGAGTTCGGCTAAATCAGGTATCTCCATTTCCGAATCGGATTCGACGGGATTAAATTCGAAAGCGGAAAGCTCCTCGGTTCCCTCGGTAAAGGACTCACTCGAGAGTAGGGTGATCGCGCTGCCGATTTTTTCGCTCAAGGGGACGATCGCGAGAAGCAGAATGATCGACAGGTGGACAATCAGGCTGACCAGCCACGAGGGGGTCTCACGCCACGCAAACAGATCCGCGAGCCGGGATTTCCAATCACGATTCTCGTCTTCGGAGGGAAGAGGGGCGTCAAGCACACTGTCGCTCGACACGCTGTCATCTGCGAAAGGTGGCTCAATGGGGGGAGCTGGTGGCGGGCTCGATGGGTGGAGGGTTATTTGAGGTGGCTCCAGCTGCGGCTGCTCCAGTCGCGGCGATCCCGGTGGCTGTGACCTCTGAGGTGGGGGCGGGGGGGGAATTGTCCCTTTTTGTGGAGTGTGATTCAACACGTTTGGGTCACCGCTCGGGAACTAGAAAATCGTAACGTTTCGCCATCTTTCCATTCAACTCCACACCCCGGAAAAAGTCGAGGGCAATAGGCGTAATACTAAGTTCCCGCCATCGACTCAAAACGACTCGTTCTCTAAGGATTGTAGCAGTGGGTCCGGGGTTGATTTGTTGGGAATAACTTGTGTGACGCTCACCTTGCTTCTCTTGAGCTCGTCGATTTGCGCCGCCATCTTTTGGAGCAGAGTTGCAATTTCTTCACCAGCTGCTTCCCCTAGATGAACGCTCAATGCCTTTCGAGCACCTGGAGACAGTCCGAGATCGTCTTTTTTCATAATACCAGCATCCTGGGTCAAAGTTTAGCGGATTGATTCTTTGGTGGACTCCCCATGGAGCTACTCGACGGTAACACTCTTTGCCAAATTTCGTGGTTTGTCAACGTCGCAGCCACGCATGACAGCTATATGGTAGGACAATAGCTGTAGAGGTATTGAAGTGACAATCGGCTGGAGAAAATCCTCTACGTAGGGTACCTCGATAAAATCGTCAACCAGTGCGTTGAGCGATTTATCTCGTTCGGTCACCACCGCTATAACTGGTCCGCCTCTAGCCTTAACCTCTTGTAAGTTGCTCATCACTTTGTCGTAGATCGTGGACTTGGAGAGGATGAACACCGAGGGGGTATGAGCATCGACCAGAGCGATGGGACCATGCTTCATCTCAGCCGATGGGTAGCCCTCGGCGTGAATGTAGCTGATTTCTTTAAGCTTGAGAGCACCTTCTAAAGCGGTTGGGAAGTTGTAGTGCCGCCCCAGGTACAGGAAATTGGTACAGTCTTTGTATTTGGCTGCAATCTCACGGACTTGAGCATCGCATCGCAACGCGGCTTCGACAGCCTCCGGTAGGGCCTCGAGTTGGTTGATAATGCGTTGTCCCGCTTCGTAGCTCAAATGCCTCAATCGTCCAAAGTAGAGTGCGAGCATCGACAGCACGCAAACTTGCGACGTGAACGCTTTGGTCGACGCAACTCCGATTTCAGGTCCCGCGTGCAGATAGATGCCTCCATCGGCTTCCTGAGCAATACTGCTGCCAATGACATTGCAAATGGCCAAGGTATGATGCCCCTTTCGCTTCATCTCTCGCAAGGCGGCCAAGGTGTCTGCTGTTTCACCGCTCTGAGTGATACCAAACACTAGGGTATTGTGATCGATTGGGGGGTTTCGGTAACGCAATTCGCTCGCATACTCTACCTCGACCGGCAATCTCGCAAACTCTTCGATAAGGTACTCACCAATAAGAGCAGAGTGCCAACTTGTACCGCATGCGGTAAGAATTAGTCGGTTGACACCTCGCAACTGCGAAGGGGTCAAATTCAGGCCCCCAAATTTTGCTGTCGCACTTTCACGATCCAGCCTTCCCCGCATCGCATTCCTAAGTGCAGCTGGTTGTTCGTGAATCTCCTTGAGCATGTAGTGTTCAAAACCTTCGAGCGAGACATCTTGCTCGGTTTTTTCCAGAACGCGAACCTCTGGTCGAACTCGCCCTTGCTCGCGGTGACGTACTTGAATGGAGTCCTTTGTTACGATAGCGAGCTGATGATCTGCTAGATAGATGATGCGTTCGGTATGTCCAACGAGTGGTGAGGTATCGCTCGCGATGAATTGCTCACCTTTTCCCACACCGATAACTAGCGGGCTGCCGCATCGTGCTGCCACCAGCAAGTCGGGGCGATCTCGAAACATTGCCACCAGCCCGTATGTGCCTCGCAATTCCTCAATGGCTAATCGGACTGCGTCAAAGTAAATACTGTTCGGACCATCATTCTTGGCAGAGCTGTCAGGAAGGGGAGCGTCCATTAACTGAAGCAAATAGTCAGCGATGAGGTGCGCTATCGCCTCCGTATCGGTATCCGATTTAAAGACGTAGCCTTTTTCAATTAATCGATCCTTAATCGATTGGTAGTTTTCGATCACCCCATTGTGGACGATGGCCACCAACTCAGTGCCACCGGTGTGCGGGTGGGCATTACATTCCGTAGCAGGTCCGTGAGTGGCCCACCGCGTATGGCCAATTCCAATACTCCCGTCGATGGGCTTTTGAATCAGCGTTTCCTGAAGCCTGTCAATTCTGCCAACGGCCCGGCCAAGTTGAAAGGAACCGTTATGTGCTAACGTTGCGATACCTGCACTGTCGTAACCGCGGTATTCCAATCGCCTGAGACCCGAGATTAGGAATGGAGTTGCATTCTCTTTTCCAACATAAGCAACGATACCGCACATCGCAGTGCCTCCTGAATGTCTCTAAGCGAAAATTTGACGGCGAAAATTTGACGATCTGCTCTCACGGAACACTTAACTCTACCAAGGCAGGATGCGATCCAAGAACCGCATCCTAGAAAGGCACACGTGAGAGTCTGAAGTGTACGCCTACAAAACAGTTGTAATGGAAACTTAAGGCAATATTCAAGTATTGCATTGCAAAATAGGCCGTAAAGTCCGCCTAGCTTGCATATTCAATCCAAAAGGAATAGCTACTCTCCCAAAGGAAATGCTTTGTTTTTTGCAGCCAGGTACAGTCGATCAATCCGTTGGAGTCGTTAAATTCGTAACTCTCCCGCTAGTTTGCCTAGGTCAATTCCTAAAAAAGTATCTCTGTCCGCGAATCTCCCCTGGAAACCTAACCTACTCTCCAAACTAGACGCGGTAATTATCGGTCTCTTTAGAGAGACTACCACCGCGATTTTCCTCAAATGTGCGTAACAGCAATGATTCATTCCGCGAAAAAAAGAATTCGAAGCCGATGTTCCCGACTCGGCCGATCGTTGCGGATCGGGGCTGCGGCTGTAGAAACAGCGATAGTCTTGCCTATCGTCGTGTTCGTTGTTTTCGGTTCGATCGAGATCGCGAACGGTGTCTTCTTAAAACAGTCGCTCGCCATCGCCGCCTATGAAGGAGCTCGAGAAGCAACCCGTCCTGGGGGGACTCAGAGTCAAGCGGTCAGTCGCATCCGAGAAGTGCTCAGCAATAAGGGGATCGATAACGAGAGCGTGACTATCACACCAGAGGTCAACAACGCAACGCCGCGTGGCACGAAGATCTTTGTCAGGGTGTCTGCACCAGTCTCGACAGATTCGATCAATCCGTTCAAGTTACTCGTCAACCGTACGCTCGAGCAGTCCGTTGTGATGGTTCGTCTATAATGCCTTAGTGAGGGATGTATGAATTTCCACAATCCGATCCAAAGAAATAGATCTCCCCGCATGTTGCGTTCCAACTTTCGTTTTTTCGACACTGCGCTGCGCAAGATGCGCGTTGGCACTCCAAAAGGAGATCGGACGGGAGCGGCGGCCATACTCATGGTGGCCATGCTCGGGGTGTTCTTAGTTCTGGCGGCTGTTACAGTTGACTATGCCTACATTCAGCTGATCCGAACGGAACTGCGGGCTGCAACCGATGCATCGGCCAAGGCGGGAGCAGAAGCTTTATCCAGAACAGAGAACGCCCAACTCGCCATTGAAGCGGCTATCTCGAGCGCGAACGATAATAAGGTAGCGGGCAGAAGTGTTACGCTAACCGAGAGCGACATCGTACTCGGGCGGTCGATTACGGGGGCTAATGGTCGTTGGAGCTTTCAGCCTGGCGTGATGCCGTACAACTCCATGCGAGTCAATGCGACGTCGGATGCAGTGCCACTCTTCTTCGGGAATATCCTCGGCAGGAGCCACTTCACGGCAGCTCACAAAACCGTTGCAGGTCAACAAGAGATCGATGTCTGTTTGAGCTTGGACCGGTCAGGATCGATGTTATTCGACATGACAGGGACAGACTTCTCGTATCCTCCAAACAATCCTCTATTGTCAACCTACACCGCGTGGGGAGTTACATGGCAGAACCACCTCTCTCCACCCCATCCGATACACAGCAGGTGGGCCGTGCTAGCGCGTGCCGTTAACGATTTTTATAACGAAGTTCAGGACTTTACACCTCCTCCACGTACTTCGCTCGTGACGTGGGGGTCTGATTACACCATGCCAATTGCCCCTAGCACTTTCTTTCCAGCGGCAACTACGCACGTCCCGTTGTCCAGTGCAACATTCTCATCACAACGAGCAAACGTGACCAACGTAATCCAACAACTCGGTAGTCAGCCGATGATGGGAGGGACGAACCTATCCGCTGGTCTTGATCGAGCGATCCAAGTCGTCACGGGGCCTGGCTCCCGAGCTCTCACAAACAAAGTGATCATCCTCTTCACGGATGGAATGTGGAATGACGGGAGACATCCTAGACTTGCTGCTCAGGATGCGAAAGCTGCGGGCATTATCGTCCATACCGTTTCGATGTTGACTCAACAACAAGCGGACCTGCAAGAGGTCGCACAAATCACCGGTGGGACAGCCTACACTACAAATAATGAAGAAGAGCTTAGAGCTGCGTTCAGAGAAATCGCGAAAAGCTTGCAAGTTGTCATGATTGAATAACCCCAAATGTGTCCAATGAAAGCCATTTCTAAATTGAATAGAACGCGACGTGGTCCCGCGCGAGCAGGCGCAACGACGGTGGAGTTTGCCTTCGTTCTGCCCGTTATTTTGATCATGTTTCTGGGCGCAATCGAAATTACTCGACTTAATTTTCTCCGTCAGACAGCCCTGAATGCCGCTTACGAAGGGGCTCGAGCATGCATCGTGCCCGGAGCTTCGACTGCTGACGGCCAAGCGGAAGCGATGAGACTGCTGACCGCAGTGAGCGCTCACCGAGGCGCGACCGTTAACGTGAACATGCAGCAAGCAATGGTCAACGTCACTATCTCAATACCCATTGCACAGAATTCCTGGGGTTTAGGCCGATTCGCCACCAATACGCATATCGTTCGTAACTTCTCACTGAAGCGTGAGCTGTAAAACCCCGCGAAGACGAAATTCTTGTTCGCCGTGGTTTCGGTTTCGTGTAGGAAAAAACGCTTGGCTTGATTACACTTTTGCGATCTTCGCATCGTTCGTAATCTCCTGCACAGGCGTGGTTGTTACTAAATGTCAAAAATTCTGGAATCTCTGCCAATTGGCAAAAATGTCGGTATCGCTTTCTCTGGCGGCTTAGATACGTGTGCTGCCATCTATTGGATGCGTCAAAAAGGTGCGATCCCCTATTGTTATACCGCTAACTTGGGCCAACCAGATGAATCGAATTACGATGATATTCCCAAGCGAGCTATCGAGTGCGGGGCAGAAAAGTCGCGACTGATCGACTGTCGCGAACAATTGGTTCACGAGGGGCTGGCGGCTCTGCAATGTGGTGCCTTTCATATTACTACAGGAGGACTCCCCTACTTCAACACCACTCCCATCGGAAGAGCTGTCACCGGCACGATGCTGGTCCAAGCGATGAAGGAGGACGGGGTCAACATTTGGGGGGACGGCAGCACCTACAAAGGAAATGATATCGAGCGATTCTACCGATACGGTTTACTAGCCAACCCTGATCTGTTGGTCTACAAACCATGGCTCGATGAAACCTTCAACAAAGAACTCGGCGGCCGCAAAGAGATGTCCGAATTGTTGGAGCGTGCTGGGCTTGCCTATCGCATGAGCAAAGAAAAAGCCTACTCGACCGACTCCAACATTTGGGGTGCAACGCACGAGGCCAAGGACTTAGAAGATCTCGACACTGGCATGAAGATCGTCGAACCTATCATGGGGGTTCCATTCTGGAAGTCCGATGTGGCGATCGCACCGGAAACCGTTACCGTTGCCTTTGAAGCTGGCTTGCCGGTATCGCTAAATGGCAAATCGTTTGACTCCAAGGTGGATTTGGTTCTCGAGGCTAACGCTATCGGCGGTCGGCACGGATTAGGGATGTCTGACCAAATCGAGAACCGTATTATCGAAGCCAAGAGCCGTGGCATCTACGAAGCCCCCGCTATGGCACTATTCTTCATTGCCTACGAACGACTCATTACCGGCATTCACAACGAAGGTACCATCGAACAATACCGGGATATGGGGCGGCGGCTTGGTCGCTTGCTTTACGAAGGTCGATGGTTTGATTCGCAATCCCTAATGCTTCGCGAAGCCCTACAGCACTGGGTTGCCCGTGCCGTTACGGGAGAAGTCACCCTCGAACTGCGACGTGGCAATGACTACACCATTCTTAATACGAAGAGTCCAAATCTAACCTATCATCCCGAGCGTTTGACCATGGAAAGCGGACAAGGTGAATTCTCGCCAAAGGACCGCATCGGGCAGTTGACGATGCGAAATTTGGATATCACCGATTCTCGCGAAAAGCTCGGTGTTTATCGAAATGTAGGCCTGCTCCGCAGCGGCAACGATGACTCTATCAAACTGCTCGACGAATAAGACGAACAAGGGGTACTTTGCAGGACAATGGTGGTTCTCTTTTGGCATTAGCAAGAAAACCAGAACACAGACGGTGACGGGCGATGCAATGGGAATTTCGGACACTTGGGCTGACGTTCGCGGCCGAGTTCTATACGATCTTGTTTTTCCGCATCGAAATACACTTCCCATCAATAGCACTGAGACAACTGAATGCCAGGTCTTTTCGATTCTTACACTTTGAAAGACATTACGCTACGCAATCGAATCGTTGTGTCCCCCATGTGCCAGTACATGTCGCAGGAGGGGGTGGCTAACGATTGGCATCGTGTGCACTACACGTCCCTGGCACGCGGGGGAGCAGGGCTTGTCATACTGGAGGCAACGGCCGTGTCACCAGAAGGACGAATTTCTTGGGGAGATGCCGGGCTTTGGAATGACGAACAAGCCGCAGCACTAAAGCCGATAGTTCAATCGATTAAGGAATGGGGAGCCGTCCCTGGGATACAGCTCGCCCACGCCGGTCGCAAGGCTTCTGCCAATCGGCCTTGGGAGGGAGACGATCATATTCCAGCGGGTGAACCGAACTCTTGGAACACCATCGCCCCGTCTGCCATCCCCTTTGGTGCCAATCTGCCGAGAGTCCCTACGGAAATGAGCTTGGAGGATATCGCTCGCGTGCAAGCTGATATGGTGAGCGCAGCCATTCGGGCTCGAGAGGCGGGTTTTGAGTGGTTACAATTGCACTTCGCGCACGGCTATCTAGCACAAAACTTTTGGTCACCGTTATCCAATCATCGCACCGACCAATACGGTGGCAGTGCCGAGAACCGAGGGCGTTACTTAATCGAAACACTTAGAGCTGTTAGAAAGGTCTGGCCATCCGGCAAGCCGCTCGCAGCGAGATTTAGCGTTGTTGAGTTCGATGGCGACGATGATCGTATGCTATCGGATTCGATCGATTTGCTCAAAAAAATGAACCAGGAAGGACTGGACACCGTCGACGTGTCGATCGGCTTTAATACTCCGAAAGCAAACATACCTTGGGGGCCAAATTTGTTAGGCGATATCGCCGCACGAGTTCTGAAGGAAACAGGGCTGCCAGGGACAACGAGTTGGTTTATCGATGGGCCAGAGGGGGCTGATGCGTTGATCAGGGAGGGGAAAATAGACTTCGCCTCCATCGGACGGCCTTTCCTGGCGAATCCCCACTGGCCGTATTACGCTGCCAAGGTGCTGGGGATTGACAATCCCGCATGGCAAACGTTGCCAGCTCCCTACGCACACTGGTTGGCCGGCTATAAATAGTGGCGGTTTGGGTAAACTGCGAACCCCCGAACGTCCGAGCTAGTAACGGTCTTCGTCATCGCCCGGGATACTGTCGGAGTCTGCGAATTCCTGGTACAACATGGCGACGCGGGCGTGTCTTTTTGCTCGCCATTCCCCTTTAGTCCAAGCTTGATCATGAAACTTGTTTGCAAACGAGACACCTTTCAGAATGCCTTCCAAATCGCGGCTGCCGTTGCCCCCTCGAGGAGCCCTAAGGCGGTGCTGACCTACGTCAAGCTCGACACCAGAGAGGGCAAGGCGATCATGATGGCCACCGACCAGGACGCCGGTATTCGTTTGGAGCTCGAAGATGTGGAAATCCAAGTGCCTGGAGTGGTGTTGTTGCACGTTTCTCGCGTAGGAAACATCCTTCGCGAGTCCAGTGATGAGACCTTGACGATTGAGGTCAAGGAAAACGAGATCGATATCAAGGGGGATCACTCGGAATTTCACCTCCCAAAGGCGAATCCTGATGAATTTCCCAGTGTAGCGTCATTCCAAGAGTCGGCATTTTTTGAGGTAGGAGCAAAGCTTTTCAAGGAGCTTGTGCGGCGAACCGTCTTCGCAACGGATGTGGAAAGCACTCGGTACCAACTGGGTGGCGTCCTATTCGAAATGGATGGAGAGGATATCGCCACGGTAGCAACCGACGGACGACGGCTCGCATGCATGCAAGCCAAAGGAGTGTCGATCGGAGGCTTTACCAACACGGGAATGTCAACCATCGTACCAACGAAGACGTTGCAGCTTATGGAGCGATCGATTGTCGATAGTGACGAGACCGTGCGCATCGCAGCTCGCAGCAACGATATCTTGATTCGAACCGAACGCTGCACGATTTATTCGCACCTCGTCGAAGGTCGGTATCCCAACTGGCGTCAAGTGATGCCGAGCCGTGAGGGCCGAACCAGGATTGAAGGCTTGGTGGGGCCGTTTTTGACGGCGGTCAGGCAGGCATCGATTCTCGCCGATACAGAGACACGCGGTGTAGAGTTCTCGTTTGGCAACGGGACATTAGTGGTTGCTGCCAGTGCAGCAGATGTCGGCCAATCTCGAATCGAGATCCCGATTTCCTACGTTGACGAAACGATCAAGATTACGATGGACTATCGATTTGTTTTAGATTTCTTCAAAGTTCTAGACTTGGAAAAACCGTTCACGCTCGAGGTTCGTAGCAACGCAGAGCCGGCATTGTTCACGACCGATGACGGTTACCAATATGTCGTTATGCCGATGGCTCGGCAATAGTTCGTCCAAACTTACTTCAACGCATTTTATCTACCGAGTCGTTTACTAAGGAAACGCAATGAGCATATCAGCGTTCATGGAATTGCATTACCGCCATTTCAATGCGAGAGAGACGCTGCAAGCAGCCCGCGGCTACCGAAAGCATATCGATGATGGCGGTGCGATGCTGGTAAGCTTAGCGGGAGCAATGAGTACCGCCGAGATCGGGGTGTCTCTAGCCGAAATGATTCGAGCCGGTAAGGTACAAGCAATTTCCTGCACCGGTGCGAATCTCGAAGAAGACCTATTCAATCTCTTCGCTCACAACGAATACAAAGTCATCGAGAACTGGCGAGCTTTAAGTGCTTCAGACGAAGTTGCGTTGCTCGCGGACGGCTTTAATCGGGTGACCGATACGTGTATTCCGGAGACGGTGATGAAGCATATGGAGAGCCGGCTCTTCAAGTATTGGCGCGATGCGGCGGACAAGGGGGAAAGCTATTTTCCTTACGAGTACATGTTCCGAATCTTGGACGAGCCGGAGCTCAAGCAGCATTATCAGATCCCGGTCGAGCATTCCTGGATGATGGCAGCCAAGGAAGCTGGAATCCCCGTCTTTTCGCCGGGGATCGAGGACAGCACCTTGGGAAACATGTTTGCTGCCCGGGTTATCGATGGTTCGGTCAAGTCGCACAATGCCTTGAAGAGCGGTACGGCACAAATGGAGCATTTGGTGAACTGGTATAGAGAGACGTCAAAAGACAAGAATATCGGTTTTTTCCAGATTGGAGGGGGTATTGCGGGAGACTTCGCCATCTGCGCGGTACCTTTGCTTATTCAGGATCTCGAAGTAGACGTGCCACGGTGGGGCTATTTTTGCCAGATCAGCGACGCAGAGACTAGCTACGGCGGCTATTCTGGTGCCGTGCCCAACGAGAAAATTACTTGGAAGAAATTGACGGCAACCACTCCAAAGTACATGATCCATAGTGACGCGAGCATAGTCGCTCCGTTGATTTTTGCTTATGTAATGGGTCAATAGTCTCGTGGAAATGACGGCGGCAGTATTCTGGGAACGCATACAGACCACCGGTCTCGCATCGCGTGACGGATGCCGCCAATGGGCTAAAGAGCTCGAGACGACTTTGGGTAAGGAGGGGGTGGCAGACCCGCTTAAAATCGCTTCTGCACTTCTGCGGTCCGGAAAACTTACCCCCTTTCAGTTCGCGTGCTTGTCTGAGGCGGTTCCTCCCACCCTGGTCATAGGGCCCTACCGGCTTATCGAGACCTTGTCGGACCAATTAGGGCCGAACTGGTTCGAAACGGAACACGCGATCGATGGTCAAAAGAGATGGTGCTTTCAGTTGCGATCCAATCAGCTAATCTCGGACGAGATCAAGGCTTGGCCACCCTCGATCGAGTTAGCGAAATCCCACAAGGCAATCGAGCACACTCACCTGGACCGATGGGAAACGGTCATAGCAGGGCAAGGAATCATCGCTTGCTTTGGCGTTCCCGTTCCCGGCCAACCGCTCAGCGAGATCGTTCGTGATCGTGGGATGCCTGCGGGCGATGTCTTGGCAATCGTGGAGCAAATGGCACGAGCTCTTAATTCCTTGCACACAAATAAACTCGTTCATGGCAACATTGACCCGGACCATGTTTGGATCGAAGACGATCGCTGCATACTGCGGCGCAACATCCTGTTCGTACCGCGTTCACCCTACTTGTCCAACCAGAAGTTCTACTTGAATCAACGAGACGAGTTGAGCTGGGAAGGAGCGGCACCCGAGTTTTTGTTGCCAGATGCGAAGCCAAGCCCGCAGACGGATCTTTATGCTTTGGGAATTTTGGCGTTGCATCTGCTGCATGGCAAATCGGCGTGGCCTCAGCATGGGGTTCTAGATGCGATTGGTTGGAAGAAAGTGCATTCCAAGGAACCACCCGTTTTCCCTGATGGCTTACCTGAACGAGTCAAAGAGATTTTGCGAGGGCTTTTGGCAAAGAATCCAGGTGTGCGTTTCAAGTCTGCTGAAGAGCTATTAGACCGAATCCAAGGTGCCACTATACCTGCGGGAAAAAATGTTCCAGCAAAGAAAGAATCAGCTAGATTCGTAGAAACCACTAGTGAGAAATCCAATCCGCCTCAAAAAGCAGCCCCCCGTGCAGAAAGTTCATCCTTAGCCCCGAAAAAAACAACACCCGCACCGGCAACACCCGCACCGGCAACACCCGCACCGGCAACACCCGCACCGGCAACACCCGCACCGGCAACACCCGCTCCGGCAACACCCGCTCCGGCAACACCCGCTCCGGCAACTCCCGCTCCGGCAACTCCCGCTCCGGCAACACCCGCTCCGGCAACTCCCGCTCCGGCAACTCCCGCTCCGGCAACTCCCGCTCCGGCAACTCCCGCTCCGGCAACTCCCGCTCCGGCAACTCCCGCTCCGGCAACTCCCGCTCCTACAGCAACAAGCTCAGCGCAGCAGGTTGTGACTGCTTCTGACAACGTTGATGTTCGCAAGGAGAAGGCACCGGCACCGAAGAAGGCAATAGCGAGTCCCTCGAAGAAATCGCCAGCGGTGAAGCCGCAAGTGATTCCGGTCAAACGCAAGAAAAAGAAGCCCGTTTGGTTCTTGCCAGCACTCGCTGTAGGCTCGATGGCGTTTTTAGGGGTGTTGATTGCTGTATTGACTCGTCTCGGAGGGGGGGGAGCAACTCCGGAACCTGTGACCGTTGTAACCAAGATACCTAGCGACACAAGTTCTTCTTCGGCTAGCTCTGGAATAGCGGGGCCGAGTGACGTGAGGCAACCGGTGGTGGATCCGGTGGAAGAGTTTTTCACCGTTCTTCCAGATGATGGACGGACGTTGTGGGCTCCGCCGACCGCCGGACCGCCGTACTCATTGGAGCTGCTCCCTCCTGGGCTTGAGCTATTTGCTGGCTTCAGTGAAAGCATTTGGTTTGGAAATCAGATCGGGCCGATCCAAAGTTGGTTGCTGGAGAGTTTACCTGAATGGAAGAGCTTAGTAGCTTCGTATCCGTTCGTTTCGGAGCCCCAGATCAAGCGAGTCTGCTTGGCAGCTTACCCGGCGACTGGTCCAGACCAATCGGAGTTGGTGGTCCGTCTGGAGCTCAAGAACCCCGTCGCGATTGGCGAACTGATGGGACGATACGACAATTATCGTGTGCAGGTTATCCCCGGATCGATGCCGGAGCTACAGTGCTGGAGCAATGGTACTCTTGGCATTGTATTCGATGGATTCGCGAAGGAGTTGGATCGTAAAGTTGGGACGTTAACAGTGGGTCCGATACGATTGATTCATTCCTTTTTGGAGACGTCGGGTGGAGTCGCGCCCGTTCGCAGGCAACTGGAGAGCTTGATCGGAGCCAGCGATAGCTTAGCAGATCTGTTTGCTGTGACGACACCGAGTTTTCTTTATGGTCATGGACGGGGCAGTTATTCTATGCTGCCTCGTATGCGTGATGTTCTCAAAGCGGGCTTGGACGATTCGGTACAAGCGTTGAGCTTTACGGCTTCCGTTCGCGAGCGACTGTTCGGTGAAATGAGGTTTATCGGTGGAGACATTGCCAAATACGGTGCGATCTTAACGCGGGTACGAGAATCTTTAGACGGCTTGCCTAACCAGCTCGAGGCCCAATACGCTGCGGAACCGGTTGCGCCTTATTGGCGGTTGATTGCCGCTCGTTATCCTCAGATGTTGAGGAGCATTGCCAGGAACACCCGTTACGGAATCGAAGAGGGGCAGATTATCGCCAACTTGTACATGCCCAAGGAGGCTGTAGATAATTTGACGGTGGGAACATGGATGGCATTGAATGGCGGTGCTGGTGGTAGCTCGACAGGCATGCAAACCATGGCTGCCCAGCCGGCTTCATCAACAACACAACCGGCTCTCAGTATTGAGAGCCTTCTAGACCGCCCGATGAGTTTATCTTTTGCACAGGAATCCTTAGAAATGTCCCTTGCGGCCATTGCTACGGAGTTCAACGATGCGATTCCCAGCGACAGTCCGCGCGTTGAGATGATGATCAATGGAGGAGCTTTTCAGAAGGAAGGGATCACTCAGAACCAGCAAATCCGGGACTTTTCCTTTGAACGAAAACCTTTGCGTGAGGTTTTGACCAATTTAGTTCGGAGGGCGAATCCCGTCACAACGGTACAATCGCCAACGGAAAAGGATCAAAAAATTGTCTGGGTTGTGCTGGATAATCCTGATTCCCCGGGTAGCAAGAAAATTGAGCTGACCACGAGAGTTTGGGCAGAAACGAACGGCGTCCAGCTCCCCAAGGAGTTCCTCCCCTAGTTTTTTGGTGGTCTAGTAGGCAGCGGGGGGAGAATTCGTTATCTTGGGCGCAGTAGCATGTTCTCCTCGTTCATTTTCAGGGCAAGTTTGTATTCATGGCTAAGTCGATCAAAGGTATCACCAGGATAGATTACGAAGGAGTGACGACCAAGGGCTGGATGGTCCGTTTGACACGCTCAGGCAACCGCCAACAAGAGTTTTTCAACGATAAGACTTATGGCGGAAAGAACAAATCGTTAGCTGCGGCTAAAGCGCGATATGCCGAGTGGCTGAGCAGCGCTCCGCCGGTTCAGACTTCTAAGAATGTAAAGTCCGCCAGAAACACCAGTGGCAAGGTGGGGGTTCATACGGTCCGTAATGTGGACCCACGCTGGAAGAATGCAGAGTCCTTCGCGTACTGTGCCATGTGGACCGATGAGAATGGGAGTCGAAAGAAGGTAAGCTTTGCGTGGAATACTTACGGCAAACGCAAGGCATGGCAATTGGCATGTTTGGCAAGAGAGCTTGAGTCTACCGATAGAGAAGCGTTGCTGGATAAGGTGGAAAAAGCTGCCAAGAAGAAAAAGAAATAGTCGGCCTGGATGACAGAAACCGATGACTTTATCGTCGACGATTTGACTCGTCCGATTGCGATTCTTTATCGAGACGACTATTTCGTTGCGGTGTTCAAGCCTGCGGGTTTGATAATACATCGCAGCAAATTGACGTTGCCACACGAACCCGTTTTGATGCAGGCGGTTCGCGACCAGATTGGCCAGTTCGTTTATCCGATGCACAGGCTAGATCGCCCTACGGCTGGGATCGTACTTTTTGGTCTCAACAGCGAGGCGGCAGGGAAACTTGGACAGCTTTTCATTGATCGCAAGATCGACAAGTATTATCAGGCTTTGGTGCGTGGCCATACCGAGGAGAGTTTCATGATCGATCGGCCGCTAAGGGAGCGGTTTGGCGAGGACTGGGAGAAAGGGAGCACGGACGACAATCCGGAGCAGAGTGCCGTAACGCATTTTCGAAGGATCGAGGAATTCGAAGCTCCGTGGCCGATCGGGGATTTCGCAAGCAGTCGATATACACTTCTTGAGATCAAACCGGTAACCGGACGTTGGCATCAGATCCGACGTCATTTGAATCACATTGCCAAGCCTGTGATCGGTGACCATCGTCACGGGGATCACAGGCACAATCAGATGATGTATGAAAAGACGGGCGTTTACCGCATGCTTCTCAGCGCAGTCAGGTTAGACTTTCGTCATCCTTACACGCATGAGTTAACGACGATTACTGCGGGGAGAGGTTCCGAGTTTGATCGGGTCATTGAAACCTTGAAGAGCTGTGCAGTGAGTAGCTAATCGTTGTAACCGCATGGGCAACGCCCTGCGTAGGATTTCGTTTAACCGCATGGGCAACGCCCTGCGTTAAGCTCTCTAACCCGGACCAGACCAGCGCCGCCCCGACCACGATCCCCTGCGAGTCGCTACTATGGGTTGCCCTGGAGACCCCAGCGTTGGGCGATGCCCATGCGGTTAAACAAAGATAGCGAAAGGGGACACTGCTTTTTTTGTGTAGACGGCTGATTGGTTGCTGTAAGATATAGGAAAAAAATGAAGTACGAAGTGCCCGGATGGGGAATAGTGCTAGAAGCATTCCGATATGGCGAGCGGCTTTTCGAAACCAGAGTTTTGTGGAATTCTGGTGCAACGGATTTTTCATCACCGCTCACGGGAATTCTGCTGCCAAGCGGATGCAAAGAAGTTCAGACTGTTGTTTTACGGGAGGACAACGTTTGGTTTGGTTCATACGAGGAAAACGAGGAAGAAAGTCTTTTACGAAAAGAATCTGCGGTGCGGGAAGTGATATCAGGAAGCGAATGGATATTGGTTGAGAGTGATTCCATACCGCTAGCAAGGTCGATCATATTTTTAGGCAGCAGGATTGACGTCCCTTGCTGCAGCGTTGAAGTCGCCTGGGCATTTAATACTCTTGCTGAGCACCCATGCTTTTCACTCGAGTATTCGATACAGAATGATCGATTTAGCTCAGTGCTTAAGCTGTCTAGGGAGCATGCGATGGAACTTGCACGTAAGATGAAGCCGGAAGCAGGCGATTGCAATCGCGTCTATCCCGATAAAAACACAAGGGGTGCAGTGTTATTTCTCGAAGCTGATTTTTTTGGTCTGTTATGGGGTGAAGAAACTCCGAAAGGCACAAAGCTTTTCGCTTCAAATGGAGAGTTGATTGCGACAGTAGTTTCATCGAGGCGGCTCGAAGTAGCCCAGATTTGACCCGCTAGTTTTTCATCTGCTACTCGCCTAAACCATTCAGGTTAATGAGAATGTCCTGCGTGGGAGTGATCATGTTCCAGTTTATCGCTTGGGTCTCGCTTGCGATTGGACTGCGCGTCGGCCCATTTTCTGCAAGCGAGCTCGGCAGCTTCCCATTTTCCTTCCAACGCCTTGGCGATGATGGATTGGAAATGATTCCATTCTTGCTCGTTCAGTTTGCCTTCCCCTTTGAGGGTTTCCAACGCTTGATTGATCTTATTGACGTGATCGACGCGTTGGCTTGAAACAGCGGTTCGCAATTGCTGGAGGTATCGCAAATTCGAAAGTGCGACGACCGGTGGCTGCGACCAGTAGGAGTAGAGAAAGATTCCACCTAAGAACAGTGCGCAGATGCCCGCACCGCCAACCAGCCAGGATTTTGACAAAGAACCAGTCTCCATATTTTTTTACTCGTATTGATTACTACCACAACCGTCAATTGTAACTGCACTAGAACGACTCGTCAGCGATGACATCGCCTTTGTTGCGGCTATTCATTGCGGCCCAAGTAGGTTGGTGGATTGATTCAGGTATGAACCGTATGCTACCATCCCCAAAAGCAACGTTTGCTCCCCCTGGATGTTCGGATTGCATTTGGCAAACGTGCCCGAGGCGATCGTTCGGCGGGTGGATAGGAGCAATTCCGGTAAGTGGGTCGAGTTCGAGTACTGATGGGCCACTATGTACGTTCACAAGTGTCGCGGCAGCATCGCAATCCGTCAGTGGAAACCGTTGAGGATCATTACCGCAAACGACAGCTCCCTGCGTTACTGTCCCCCAAGTTTTGTCACTAAGTATGGGTGAATGTTCTCCGAGAAAGACGGTATTGCTGAGTCCATCCGTGACATCGCCATGGCGGATTCTTGAATTACGGAACATGGGGCCATCGGCGATGGCTCGATAGTCCTCGATCGTATAACCCCAAGGTTCATCTTGTCCCGCATTCGCAACATAAGTCGATCGAGCAGCTTCCGCCAATACAGCTCCGGATTCATCTCGGATCAACACATTGCCTTCAGCTCTTGACGACGACGGGCAGATGAAAACCGATAGCCGCGTTTGAACGAGAAGCTGATTGGGATTGGTCCAGCTCGGCAGAGAAAAATTCATTTGCTGATAGAGAGGATTCTGCTCGAGTTGCGGCAGGATGAGAGCCCCCCATGCGAAGCCGTTCGGTCCATCGAAGGTGATTGGGTCTCGGTTGGGATGCCGAGTATTGGCGATATAGGATGGTGGAAAAACTTTAAAGGCCGACTCATAGTTCAGAAGGGCCAGCGACTGCTGCTTCAAATTGTTTTGGCATGACATTCGGCGAGCCGCTTCCCGGGCGGCTTGTACGGCAGGCAACAGCAGACCGACCAAGATTCCGATAATGGCGATAACGACCAGTAGCTCCACCAGGGTAAAACCCGATCGCCGGTAGGCGAGCGATTGCCTCGGGGAAATGTGTGGGGCAATGCCTGCAAACCGGGCCGCAAACCAATGACTCAAAATTGTGACCATACAGCCGACTCGTTTTTAAAATTCCAAGGATCAAGTAAAAATGTAGCCATGGCTACAAATTCGGTTACGTAGAAGTGTAGCGTATGCTACAATTGCGTCAAGTAAATATTTGGCAGTTTCAAGCATCATCGCCTGGCCCGTACCCGCAAGATTATCGGCGGTCTGGTCGATGGGAGGTAAGGCATCATCTCCTGATGATGCTATTATGATGGTAGGTTTGGCAAAGATGGGAGTCCGTTCCGTGAAAAAGAATCAGTTCGAGAGCGTGCGGGAGGCTCACGCCACCGAAAAAGCGCAGGACTATGTCGAAGCCATTTCGGAGATTATCGAGGAGCGCGGCGAGTGTCGATTAATCGACATTGCGAGGCGGTTTGCTGTGACCCACGTCACCGCCAACCGCACTGTCGCTCGGCTCAAACGGGACGGATACGCCATCAGTGTTCCCTATGGCCCCATTGAATTGACCGATTCGGGAAAAGAGTTGGCAGAGTTTTCCCACAGGCGTCACCGGATTGTAGCGGAGTTTTTATTGGCTATTGGTGTGCCAGAGTCGGTGGCGGAGCACGACGCGGAGGGGATTGAGCACCATGTGAGCCCCGAGACACTCGCCGCAATGGCTAGCTTTACGAAGGGGATGGGCAACTAGTCGACATTGCATTTTGTCGTATAAGCCTTTAATTCTTCAACAGAAACTTAGTTTTCATGCTTTTTCCGCTCGGAACTTTTGCGATTGGTACGGGTTTTAATTCCCGGTGGCGTGAAGGACTGAGTAGATGCCTTTACCAATAAGTCGGGGTTGTTTTCGAACAATTTTGACTGCCGCTGAGGTTACCGCTAGATAACGTTAGCCCGGTAACTAGAGTCGAACAGAGTGCAATCTTTGTCCTTCGTAAATCGATCCATACATGAATATCGCAAAAAAGATTCGTCGGCAAATCTTCGCCTTGTTGCTAGGTGCAAACTTAGTGGCTATCCACTTGAGTGGCCCGGTGGCTTGGGCGGACGGCAATCCTGACTTGGTCGGGGTTCTATCGAAGATCACCGATCCCGCGAACGCGGCGGAGCTTCGACTGACTGACGATCAGGTCGCTCGCCTGGTGGACATTATAAAGCAGCACGAGAGCCAAGCTTTGGATTTCGCTCGCGAGATCCGCCAACTCCCCTCGGCCGACCGTCGCATTCGGGAGCTTGAGAGCGTTCGAGCCATAGAGGACGTCGGGTTGGGACTTCTTTCGGACGAGCAGAGAGCAGTGGCTGAAAAATGGCGTTTGGCAATGGTGGGGCCTATTGCCATGCTGGATCCGAATATCGCCAGCAAATTCGGTATCGATCCTGCTCAATCCGAAAAATTCCTGAACATCCTCGAGGGACGAGGTGCCTTGGTTCGCTCTATGGGAGCGGATGGAGCAGCGAGGGAGATTAATAAGCGTCTGCTCGAAGTCTTGACCGACGCGCAAAGGACGCAATGGCAAGAAGCCGCCGGGCTCAATGTTGCGGTTTCTTCTCCTGCCGTTGAGGCTGCGATCGCATCGGAATCTGACTCGACCGACGAGGAACAGGGCGCGGCAGGTCGTGGCTTCCGAAGTCGAGGTTTTCCGAGGACGGGCAGCGTACAGGAATCTCCTAGCGATCTTGATGTCCAGCCCATGGAAAATGTCGTCATGTCGGGACCAGAAGACGGCTTGCTCCTCAACTTTAGTGCAGCTCCGTGGAAGGATGTTCTGACTTGGCTGGCCAAGGAAGCGGAATTGAGCCTGCAATTGGACCAAATCCCACAAGGTTCGTTTACCTATCGCGACCCTTACAAAAAGTACAGCCTTACCGAAGCCATGGATATCATGAACGGCTTGCTACTGGGCAAGGGGTTCACGTTGATGAAGAAGCAGCGGGTGCTCACAGTTCTAGATCTCGATCTAGCGCCTGGCGAAGCGGCAGAGATCAAGAAAGCGTTGATCCGCGATGTGGCCGACTTGGTTGACGTTAAGGAGCTAGACGGTCGCGGTGTCAATGAGATCGTCAAGTGCATCTTTTCGTTCGAGAGAATCCGTGTCGAAGATATCGAGCGTGAGATTCGGATGCTCATCGGCCCTCACGGATCGGTGGTCCCGATGTCCACTTCGGGACAATTGCTTGTTACAGAAACCGGTAGCAAGCTCCGGATTATCCGCGATATGATTGCAAAGGCTGAGGATCCTCAGGGGAGCCGAGGGGGATCGATTGTAAGTTTGCCACTCAATTTTGTGGCGGCAGATGAAGTGCTCATGACAGCTCGGGGGCTGCTCGGGATCAAGGAGAACGAGTTTCGAGGCGAAGATATCAGCATATCGATGGATTCGCTCGGAACGAGATTGTTCGCGACTGGTTCTGTGGAAAAGTTGCAACGGTTGCGCGATGTTGTAATGGAGTTGGACAAAAAACCAGCAGATTCTATGGGAGTTTCGACTCCGCCTGAAAAACCGTTTATCAGAAGCCACTCGCTGCTAGGATCCGACCCGACCACAACACTAGAAGTGCTCCAAACGAGTTTCGCTGGACGGCCAGGCTTGAATATGGCACTTGATCCGCGATCCAACAACATCATCGCGTTGGCCAATACCGAGACCCACGAAGAGATGGACGTCATCATTCGTGAGCTTGCTGGTCAAAGCAGCGAGTTCGAAATCATCTCGCTCGATGCACTCGATCCACAAGCAGCCGTGACGACACTGGAAAAGTTCTACGGCAAGCCTGCCAAGGACGCTGATCCAACCAAGGTAAAGGGGCCTGTATTCTTTGCTGATGTAGCTAGCCGCAGGTTAATGGTACGCGGCACACAGCAAGAGGTTGATCAAATCAAGACCTTGCTGAACAAGATCACAGATAGCGGCCCGATGGCAGAAGCCGACGACGGAACCAAGTTCATTCCGTTGCGTGGCAAGGCTGCACAGCGATTGCTCGAGCAGATCGACATCATGAATCGAGCCAGCAAGAAGAATATCAACATTAAGTACCCCAAAGAGTACGAAAGCACAAAACCGGGTTTCGCTCCCATCCAACCGGTACGCAAGGATAACTTGGGTGGCTCGCCGGTATCACAAGTGTCCCCCGCCTCGGGACTTGGAGAGGAGCGAGCGGGTGTTGAACCCGCGACCTTTCTAACATCGGTCAGGTTACCGCAGGACGAAATGCTAGAGGGAGATGAAACTCTGGTTGATGGTCTAAGATCGGGTGAAGTAATCACCACAGAAACTGGTGATCAAGTCTTCATTCTCCAAGGCCCCACTGGTTTGATCGCCTACAGCGATAACCCGCAGGTCATGGCTGACTTCAATCGATTGCTCAATCGTGTGGAACGCGAAATGACGTTAGCTCCTTCTGAGCCAACGATTCGCTATTTGAAATACATACCGGCTGCGGCAGCTGCGGAGTTGGTGAAGAGTATCATCGCGGGCGAGCAAGCGACCGGTAGCAGTGGAGGTGGCTTGTTGGGTGACGTGGCCTCTGGTTTGCTCGGAGGTGGCGGACTTTTCGGTGGGTTGTTTGGTGGTGGAGGCGGATCGAGTGCACCCAGCGGCGTTTCGGGAGTCTCCACGTCCGGCGATGTCTACATTACACCCGACCCTCGATTAAATGCGGTTTGGGTTCAAGCGAGCCCGATCGACATTTTGTTCGTAGAAGACATACTAGATGTCATCGACGTCGAAAACAGTGAGGTCGAGAACTTGACCAAGGGAACGCCTCGGCTAATTCAGCTTGCTAACGCGAACGTTGCCGATGTAGAACCGCTCGTAAAATCTGCGTTCGCCGACCAAATAGGTGGTCAGCAAAATGCTAGGGGCGGTGCAGGTGGTGGGGGTGGACAGGGACAGCCATCAGGTCAGGAAATCATCGAACTGCTTCGAGGTGGTGGACGAGGCGGTCGTGGTGGTGCTGGCGGTGCACAGAGCCAGCTCAAGGAGCAGACCATGACTGTCATTGCCGACAAGAAGAGCAACTCTCTCATCACCGTTGCCCCGCTCGCACTCCACAAGCGAGTTGTCGAACTGGTAGAGCAGCTTGATACCTTTGCGGCTGAGGATGAGGAGATCGTCGTACCCATCGCACTGGGTGGGGATGTAAATCCACAGTTGCTGCAGAACGCGATTTCTTCAGTATTTGGTTCAGCTGCTAGGACTACGAATGCAAGTAGCACTGCAGCTCCGGCGGCGGGAGGAGCGGCTGGAAACACGACACCACGATTCAATCCTGCTATGTTCCAGCAATTCCAGGGTGGTGGTGCCCGTGGTGCAGGCGGAGCTAATCCGTTTGGAGCGGGTGGCTTTGGGGCTGGTGGTTTCGGCGGTGCTCAAGGTGGTGCGACTCGCGGGGGCCAAGGAGGACAAATCAATCAAGGAAACCGTAACACACAGGGCGGTCAAGGTATCAGGAACAACCGAGGCGGACGATGATAACGGAAGCGGGAGAACTACTGCTCAGGCGAGGGTTAATTACCCAGGATCAACTCATCCAGTCCCGCTCGACCGCCGGTTCGACAGGGATTTTGGATAGCATAATCAGTTCTGGGTTTGCCAAGGAAGAGGATGCCCTCAAGGCGATCGCCGAGGAGTTCGGTCTAGACTTTATCGATCTTCGGGATGCCCAGGTTGATCTCACTCTTTTGCAGACCTTCCCACAAAAGCTAATTTATCGACATGCGTTGTTCCCGATCAAAAAGGAAGGGAACACGCTTTACGTCGCAACGCACAATCCCCTCGATCTCTATCCGATCGATGAGGCATCGGCAGCGACAGGCCTTCAGGTCGTCCCGATGGTCGCCGAGCGAACCGAGATCGCCAAGCTTGTTAAGAAGCATCTTGGGGTTGGTAGCGAGACGATCGAAGGGTTGATGGCTTCGAAGGGGGAGGACGATGCAATCGAGCTCCTGGAGAAGATCGAGGCTGATGGTAGTGAGGCCAGCGAGCAAGCCCAAGAGGCTTCGGTGGTACGGCTTGTTAATGAGCTACTGGTCGAAGCAGTCGACTCGCGTACTTCTGACGTTCACATGGAATCGCAGGGTAGCGGTTTGGTTGTCCGCTATCGGATCGACGGGATCCTTCATACGCAGCCTGTGCCCCCGGAGATCAATCGATTCCAAGCAGCCATTATCTCGCGATTGAAGATTATGGCGAAGCTCAATATCGCCGAGAAGCGCTTACCGCAGGACGGTCGGATTAAGCTTCGGGTGCACGGTCGTGAGATCGACATTCGGGTATCGGTTATCCCGATGATCCACGGTGAGAGCTTGGTCATGCGGATTCTCGACAAAGGCTCGATGAAGTTCGATTTGCGAAGTCTCGGGATGGGTGAAGCGACTTACAAGCTCTTTAGCGAGCTGATTCGCTTGCCGCACGGTATTATTCTCGTAACTGGTCCAACTGGATCGGGAAAAACGACCACGTTGTACAGTTCGCTGCTTGAGATCCAGTCCCCCGAGGTGAAGATTATCACCACGGAGGACCCTGTTGAGTATCAGCTCGAGGGAATCAATCAGATTCAGGTCCATCCCAAGATTGGTTTGACGTTTGCGGCTTCGCTGAGAAGTATTTTGCGTCATGACCCCGATGTGGTGCTGGTCGGGGAAATTCGGGACGCAGAAACAGCCGAGAACGCTATTCAAGCGTCGCTGACCGGTCACACCGTATTTAGCACGCTTCACACCAATGATGCGGCTGGTACTTTTACGCGGATCGTCGACATGGGAATTGAGCCTTTCTTGGTCGCGAGTACAGTGGAAGGGATCATGGCGCAGCGACTGGTTCGGCGTCTATGTCCTAATTGCAAAGAGCCATATACCCCTAGCCCGGAAGATGTGCCGAAGGATTTCCCATGGGACAAGCTCGATGGGCGTCCGCTTTACAGGCCCAAGGGGTGCCGTGTTTGTCGGAATCTTGGATACTCGGGTCGGTTCGGAATCTACGAATTGCTAGCGACGACTGAAGCAGTGCGACAACTGGCGCACGATCGGAGGAGTTCGTTTGAGATCAAGCAAGCGGCTATCAAGGCTGGCATGCTAACACTTCGGGACGATGCCTTTAGGAAGGCGATGGAGGGGACGACGAGTCTCGAGGAAGTGCTTCGTGCCACGAAGGGTGATCATCTCGGTTAAGAACTATGCCTGACTTTGCTTATCTAGCCCGTGACATGAATGGAAAATCGATTGCTGGCACAATTTCGGCCAACAATCAACGCGATGCTGCGGCTCAATTGGGAGCCAAATCGCTGTTTCCAGTTTCGATCACACTGAATAAAGGAACGCAAGTCAAAGGGACTGGCCGCGTTTCTGGAACGCAGATGGCTGGTTTTTACGAGCAACTTGCCTCACTTCTGCGAAGCGGTGTGCCGCTGCTAAGAGCCCTAGCAGTTTTGTCTACCCAAGGTGGCACGAGCAAATCGCTTCGTTTCGCTGTGTCCGAGATCAAGGCCAAGATTGAAGAGGGAGAATCGTTGGGGGACGCCATGGAGCGTTTTCCTCGCGTCTTCAACGACATTGGCGTCAACATGGTCAAAGCGGGAAGCGAGGGAGGCTTTTTGGAAGATGCCCTCGAGCGAGTCGGTTCGTTCGTGCAGCAGCAGGAGGAAATGAAGAGCAAGACGGCGGGTGCGTTAGCCTATCCTGTCTTCGTGATGACAGTTGGCGTTTTGGTTGTAACAGTTTTGCTAGTCTTCTTCGTCCCGCAATTCGAGAATATTTTTGCGGACATGCGAGACAAAGGGTCCTTACCTCAGGCTACGGAAATTCTGCTAGCCATCAGTCAGGTCGTTCAGAGTTATTGGTGGATGGTGTTGGGAGGCATCGGTCTGATAGGGTTGGGGCTTAGTCAGTACTTAAAGACCGATCAAGGAAAAAGACGCTTCGATTTAGTAAAAATCAAGACACCTTTGTTAGGATCGGTGTTTCTAAATCTAGCAGTTGCTCGTTTCTGCCGAGTGTTAGGAACATTGCTCAAGAACGGGGTGCCATTGTTGCGATCGCTGGAAATCAGTCGTCAAGCTGCCGGGAACTTGATCCTATCGGAATCGGTTCTCGCGGCGAGCGAGGAGATCCAGGCGGGAGAGCGGCTTGCGAAACAGTTAGAAAAATCGGGACATTTTCCAACGACGGTTGTGGAGATGATTTCGATCGCCGAGGAGTCCAACACGCTCGACAACGTGTTGGTGACAATTTCGGATAATCTAGAGCGAACAACATTCCGCAGATTGGAAACGGTGGTTCGGTTGCTAGAACCGTTCATGTTGTTGATGTTGGCAGGGATGGTGATGTTCGTCGTTCTAGCCTTGCTGCTACCGATTATCAATTCGGCCAGTACACTGTAAAATACGAGTAAAGCACCTCAATCCAAAAGCCTTTCGCAGGAATGTGCGATTTGAAATTATCGAAAATAGAAGGAAAGGGAACACAATGAAACGAAACAGACTTATACGCAGATCGTTACGAAGAGGCTTCACGCTGATGGAAGTCCTCTTGGTACTCGTCATCATCGTGGTTATTGCAGGGTTTGGCATCCGAGCCATGACCGGCACGTTGCAACAGGCAAAGCAGAGGGAAGCCAAGGCGATGCTTGGAATTTTGTCTGCCTCCCTCCAAGAGTATCAACTGATGGTGGGTAGCTTGCCAAACGATCTAGAATCTTTGGTGAACCAACCGTCGGACGTTGATCCAGCTCTTTGGGTGCAGAAGCTAAAGAAATTACCTTTGGACCCTTGGAATCGACCATACGAGTACCGACCAAGTGGCATGGAGTTTGAACTGAGAAGTGCAGGGCCGGATGGACAATCCGGAACGGCCGATGACATCACTCCATAGTGTGCGGCTTGCACGCCTGATCAGAACTAGGCGTGTAACAGCCTCCTATCCAAGGCCCGCTCGGCGGGCCTTTACGCTGCTAGAAGTGTTGCTTGTGTTGGCGATTCTGGCAGCGTTAGCTGGGTTGGCAGCGCCGACCGTCAATTCCATGATCACCAGCCGCAAGCTTTCGGTAGCGGCAGATCAGCTTATCAACGACATTGCCGAGGGTAGGGTTCGGGCCATCCAAACAGGGCAAACTCAAGTCTTCGAGGCCACGGTGGGGGGAAGAGATTACATCGTCAAGCCATGGCTCATGGCGAGTGATGAGATCGACGCTTCCGCTGGTGCTACGATTACAACCTCGTTGGGAATGACATTGGACACGGCTGCCGCTCCTGGCGGAGGGATTGAGACCTCTCAATCGTCCGGCCAGAAGGAACCAAAGGAGCTTGATGTATACGTGCAGTTCAGTGCGGTCGAAACCGTAATGGATACGCGCAGCGCGTCAGCCATTCAGACAGATACCGGAATGTTACCCACTGCAAGTGCTGTCGCGGGGGGAAAGTGCAATCCGGTTCTTTTGTATCCTGACGGGTCGAGCACCACGGCGCAGATCATCTTGATCGATCAGCAAGGTCGGCGGATGGTCGTGCAATTGCGTGGCATCGTCGGTCAAATGTCAAAGTTCCAAACCACCAGTCTTGATCCGTCTGCATTTGTTCCAGCTCAGTAAAGGAGTGGTGCGAGTTATGAAGTTCGGTCATCAGCCAGTCAAAACGAGATCTCGATTTGCCCTACGTGCCCGGGGGGGCAAGCCAAGACGCAGGAAAGGGATTTCCTTGTTAGAGGTTGTGTTGGCGTTATCTATCCTTGCCACTTCTGCTGCTTTACTCGCTCAGATTACCCGTCGAGCGACAAACAATGCGATGATGGCTCAAAGAATCGCTTCGGCTCAGCTCATTTGCGAGGGGACAATGTCGGAGATCTTGGTAGGAGCGATACCCATGCAAGCTACAGATTGGGCGCCCGTCGATGGTAATTTTGCTAGAGGCAGTTGGTATTACAAGCTGGAAACGGTTGTTGCCGAGCGGCCCAATATGATCGGCCTGCGTCTGGCGATTACGGATATTATCGATTCGCCTGAGGGGCCTAGAGAACTGTTTTATGTGGTCAGATGGGTGATTGATCCGTCACTTGGGCTGGATACTCCTCCGACAGTCAGCAGCTTCGGTCCATCGAGTCGTTCCATCGCTTTTATGGGATTGGCGAGCTTATGAAATCGGAACATCGCAATCAAACTCAGCAAGTAGCAGTCCCAGGGGCTAGGCTGCGCAGCCTACAGGGGTACAGACTCCGACCAGGTTTCACGTTGGTCGAAGTCCTCTTATCGATTGCTTTAACGGCGGTGATCACTGGAATCATCGGTTCGCTGGTGCAAGTTTATTTGACCAATCAGAGCATCGGCCGAGATCGCGTCAAGCAGACGCAATTAGCCCGTGCCTTGCTCAATATGATCGCTGACGATATTCGCACGGTGGTTCGACATCAAGCGTTCGATTCGGCAGGCTTGAGTGAACTCCTTTCAGGAGGGCAGTCTGGCGGCGGAGGTGGTGGTGGATCAACCGGTGGAGCGGCAACGGGTATGGATGCCGGAGGGGCTTCTAGCATGGATGGAAGCTCCATGGCAGGAGTGCCTGCTTTAGCAAGTTTGCCCCCTGGGATTTACGGATCCAGCACTTCAATTGAGATTGATATCAGTCGTCTCCCTCGTCCCGATGAGTACATTCCGAGAGAGCCGGACCTCATTAGCGGAACTGTGGCAGACTTGCCCAGTGATATCAAGACCGTCTCCTATTTTGTTCAGAGCAAGAGGACGGACGGTGTTCGCGATCCGTTAGCGACAGAGATCGACATTCGTTCTCGATTGGCAAACAACGACGGTGCTGTCGGCGGTTTAGTTCGTCGCTCGGTGGACCGTGCGATTACGCAGTTTGCGTATGAGCAGGGAACGACTGATTCCTTGCAAAGAACAGGGGAGTTGCTAGCTCCCGAGGTCATTGCATTGGAGTTCGAGTATTTCGACGGTGCCATGTGGCAAATGGAGTGGGACAGCAGTATCCAGGGTCTTCCGTTGGTGGTGCGGATAACTTTAGCCATGCAACTTGAGTCCAAGCGACAAAGCGATCCCGTGGAACCGGGGCAGTCCATTTTGTCCCTTACGTCCGGTTCGCTTTCGGAAAATGGGATAGAAATTTACACCACTACAACGGTAATTCCGGGTTCTCAATTATTGGTTAGGCCTCAAATGGACCCGGCAACGGGTGACAGTGGCATGGGAGCCTTGGGATTGTAGGCAGTCCCTGAGGACGAATGGGACAGCCGCCAGTCATTAGGCAAGGCCGTAATTGGGGCGAGACCGGTCCCTCAAGTCTCGCTTGGAACTTTTTATTACGCGTATTGCTGAGAGTATAAGATCGATGGCCAGAAAAAAACGACGACTTGTACGAACGATCGCAGCAAGACCGGGAGGGCACGCTCGCAGGATTAATCTGGCGACAGGAACCAGTGCCAACGCAGGCAGAGCGCGTTCGCGTCGTGGAATCATCTTGTTGATCGTGCTATTGGTTGTGGCTTCGATTTCTTTGGGAGCCCTAGCTTATTCTCGAAGCATGCTCATCGGGCATCAAGAGTCCGTGTTGTTGGGGGAATCGATCCAGGCACGTTATGCTGCCGACTCAGCCATGGATGCGGCTCGGTTGTTTTTAGCTGCGAGTCGGATCGAGCGAGACGAAGCTGGTGGGACCTACAATAACCCGAACACGTTTCAGGCGATTCCGGTGTTGCAAGGCAGGATGGAAGGAAACGTTTGCAATTATTCCGTTGTGGCACCGGAGCTGGACGAGATGGGGCGTTTCGCGGGGCTTCGTTTTGGCATGATGAATGAGTCGGCCAAGTTAAACTTGAACGTGCTGCCGGTGATCGATAGTCAACTTTCGCTGGGGCAGATCGCTCAACAAGTCGCACCGGGAATGGCTTCTTTGGGATTGGGAGATGCTGCTGGGAGTGCTGATTTAGCGGGTGCCGCTGCTGGAATGATGGGGGGGGACGGTGCGGCACCGGCCGGGATCGCCAGAACCTTGCTCATGGCACTACCCGGCATGACGGAGGAAATCGCTGACGCTATTCTCGACTTCATAGACGAAGACGACGAGCCGCGAGAGTTTGGCGCGGAGCGAGACTATTATTCCACACTTCCGACCCCCTACGCTCCGATCAACGGACCGTTGCAGTCGATCGAGCAACTTTTGTTGGTGCGTGGTGTTACAGCAGACTTGTTGTTCGGCTTTGACCAAAACCGAAATGGAGTATTGGATCCTGCTGAGGAGGCGGCAGCTGCCAGCATGGGGGTAATGATGGGAGGGCCGGATGACGGCATGACCATACCACCGCTCGGCTGGGCCGCGTATTTGACCGTTTACTCCAAGGAGAAGAATGTTCAGCAAACCGGTGATCCTCGGATCAACATCAATTCTCAGGACATCGCCACGTTGCAGCCTGAGCTCGAGACTGCGGTCGGTGCCGAAATCGCAACATTTATCTTGGCCTACCGCTATCTATCACAGCAACAAGGAGCCGGTGCAGGTGGCATGGGTGGCGGCGGCATGGGTGGCGGCGGCATGGGCGGCGGCGGCATGGGCGGCGGCGGCATGGGCGGCGGCGGCATGGGCGGCGGCGGCATGGGCGGCGGCGGTCCAGGAGGTGGTGGACGTCCCGGTGGTGGCGGCGGTACTGGCGGCGGAGGGCGTCCAGGTGGTGGCGGCGGTCCTGGCGGCGGAGGCGGTATGGGACCTGGAGGAGGGGGCCCTCCACTTGGCTTCTCAAACCCTGGTGTTTTCTTGGATTCAGCCCTAGTAGCGGCCATGCCTCTGTGGTTTTATCCGAATGGATTGTCGATGACTTCGTTTTTGCAGATTGGAGGCCAGCCGCCTGGTGGGGGTGCTGGGGGGCAGGCAGGAGGCGGATTTGGAGGCGGTCAGGGAGGAGGCCCTGGTGGTGGATTCGGAGGTGGTAGAGGAGGCGGCGGTCAAGGTGGCGGATTCGGCGGAGGCCAGCGCGGACCAGGACGTGGCGGCGATGGCGGTGGCCAGCGTGGCGCTGATGGCGGTGGCCAACGTGGCGGCGGTCCGGGTGGCGCGAACCGAGGTGGTGAGGGGGGACCTGGTCAACCCGGTCGAGGTCGCGGCAATGGCGAAATGATGGCTGCTGGCGACCCTGCCATGATAGCCGCTGCGGCTGGGGGCGCACCGACTCGCAAGGTTAAGTGGACAGCCGACATGTTTGATCAGGTCGGAATCGATACGGAAAACCCACCATCTGGTACCGTTCGTCAAGTTTTAGACCTAATCGGCGCAGAGTTCCCCGCGACGATCAACGGTGAACAGGTGACCATCACCTCACCGCTCGAGAACAATCCGATCGCCATGGCCCTGTATTTGCCCATGATTATGGACAAACTTACGGCTGTGACCGCGACGGTGATGCCTGGTCGAATTAATATAAATGAGGCACCTCGCGAGATCCTCGCCGGGCTGCCAGGAATGTCAGAGGAAATCCTGGATGCTCTCGTCGAAGCGAGGGGGCAGTTTGCAGATAACGAAAATCGAAAATTTGAGACTTGGCCCATGGTCCAAGGGATTATTTCCTTGGAGCAAATGAAAATCATCGCACCGCTTGTTACGGCGGGAGGGGATTGCATGCGGGTTCAGTGTGTCGGGTATTTCGAGCAATCGGCAGGCTTTTCCCGATTAGAAGCGGTCATCGACGCATCCGGAGCATTGCCGGTCGTGGTGATGTACCGCAAACTGGATCATCTGGGGCGAGGGTTTAGCCAGGCGACGCTCGGTCAACGGGCGATGCTCGGGGTAGTACAGTAGGCCGAAATAGCCAATTCATTCATGTTTTACAGCTAGATTTTTTGATTCCAAACAGACACGAATCCGTTCCATGTCAAAAACCATAAGTATAGATTGCGATCCCAAAGAAGTCAGGCTGGCCATCGGCTCCAGTGGTCTGACCGGGGTCTCGATCGAGCATCTGCTTCGTGCACCGCTCGATCTACAGCCCACCGAGGACTATCTCGACAGTCCGAAAACGATCGCCGCGATTCAGATGTTGCTCAAGAAGGCTGGCATCAAGGGCGGAAACGCTGTGGTATGCATCGGTCGTAGCAGTATTGAGCTTCGGTCCTTGCAGCTCCCGTCGGCAGACAAGAACGAGTTGCCAGACATGGTTCGTTTCGCTGCTCAGCGGCACTTTGCGAACGTCGGTGACAACTGGCCCATCGATTTCATCGTTTTGAAGACCGGAGAGGGCACCTCCGAAATCTTGGCTGCTTCGATGAACCCGAATCGCATCGATCGCATCAGCCACCTGATGGATACGTGCGGACTCAAGCTGAATCAACTTGTACTGCGTCCCATGCTGGCTTGTTCGGTTGCCATTGCGAAGAAGCCTGAACTAGCCACTGCACCGACCTTGTTCGTCGACTTTGTCAACGACGAGATCGACATGGCCATCACCGAGGGCAAGCATGTGGTGTTCATGCGAACGATTCGGACCAATTCCGAGCAAGACGAAGCCAGCAAGATTCGCGTGCTAGCCGGTGAAATCAAGCGAACCTTGCTTGCCGCAGCCTCGCAACAGTCGCAATTGAATGTCGAGCGGGTCATGCTCTGGGGCTCTCCAGAAAGTGTAGCTAGCCTGTGCACCGCTCTATCTGGCACTTTGAATATGCCAGTGGAAGGTCTCGATCCGTTCGATTTGATCGAAGTCTCCGCGAAAGCAAAACAAGAAGTCGGCGAGGACAAGAGCCGATACGCGGCGGTCGTTGGAGGCATGTTGGCCCCCAGCTTGACCAACAATCTGATCGACTTTCACAATCCTCGAAAGCGTGAGGAAAAACAGACCCCCATTCGACAAATTGCTCTCGCGGCGACTGCTGCTACGGTTCTCATTGGGGGAGGGATTTACTGGTATATGTCCGCGCACTCGGCTCTTGATTCGGAGATCCAAGAGCTTTCCGCCAAGATTGATGCCAACAAAGGGTCTTTGGAAATAGCCAAGAAAAATACTGATCAATGGAAGAAGCTGGAAAAGTTTCTATCCGGAACCTACTCCGTCTTGGAGCAACTCGAATATGTTTCGGAAAAATCGCTTCCACCTGAAAAGATGATTTTCCGTGGAACATCTTTCAGTCTCGTGGGTTCCAGAAATGAATTCGAGGGAGTTGTCGCCACGAACTACATCATCCCCGATCAAATCTACAAAACGGAAGCAGAGAACCGCTTACGAGGCTCTGATCGAGTCGTTATCGGAGGCGGAGTGATTCCGAATCCGGATAAGAATAGCCCGTACAAATGGGCTTCGAATTTGTCCATGAGGTTGGAGCCCCGCAAAGTCGAAGACATACGTAAATGGAAAGATGTCGCCTTAATCACAACGGAAAAATCCGATCCGAGTCAATCGGAACAATCATCAGCAGATACGAAGTCTGGTGACGTTAAAGCTAACGATGACGCGACTGAAGCCGATGACTCGAACGAGGAAACCTCGAACACAGGAACGACAGACAATCAGGAGATCGCATCATGAGCATGAGCAGTCGCGAAAAGGTTTTGGCTGGTGCGGTCGGTGTCGCTTGCAGCTTGTTCGGTGGCCAGATGGTATGGTCCTACATTCAAAGTGGGTTTGATGCCAAGGAGCGGGATGTCTCATCACTCCAATCCAAGCTCCAAGCTCAGGAGCTGGAAATCCTGGAGGGTACGCTTTCTACCCAACGGCTCAACAAAGCCTTGCCCCGATCCATCTCCAAAAAAGTCGAATACGCACAAGCTGACTATATGTCCTGGCTAATCGAGACGGCGGACTCAGTGGGGTTGCGTGATCCCAAGCCAAAGCCAATGGGTACCAACGTCGAGAGAGATGGATTCTCTACGTTTAAGTTCTCTATGGTTGCAGAGGGAACACTTCGCGAGGCAACTCAATTGCTTCATGAGTTCGAAACCAAACCCTATTTGCACCGCATTACTCGCCTGGATTTGCAACCCAAAAACGATCCCAAACAAGCTGGGAACCTCCAGATCAGCATGGACTGTGAGGTGCTTTCATTGCCAACATCGAAAGATAAACAGTCTGCACCCAAGCCTGATCCAGAACTGCTCGCCAAATCTATTCAGGACTTCGAAAAGACGATTTATACCCGCAACCTGTTCGAGCCAAAGAACAATCCACCTCAATTGCGATCCACCAAAACCATTGATGCGGTGGTAAACACTCCGATTAATTACACGATCGAAGCGTCAGACCCCGATCCTAACCAAAAACTAACTTTTGCTCTCGATGGAAGCGTTCCTGACGGACTCAAGTTGGACGAAAAGACCGGCCGAATCACCTGGACGGGGCGCAAAACAGGCAAGCAATCGTTCACGGTGATCGCCATGGATTCCGGGTTGCCGAGCAAAACCGCCAAGCAATTAATCACGATCGATGTAAAGGATCCACCCACACCGCCACCCGCTCCCATACAGTTCGACGTGGCATCTCAAGCGAAGCTGAGCGGCCTACTGGCTGGTCGTGGAGGTTCAGAAGCGTGGGTTTTCTCCCGAGTAGAGGGAAAAACGTTGAAGCTTCGAGAGGGGGACGAACTCAAACTCGGTGGAGTTCAGGGTAAGGTAATTAAGATTGGAGCCAGCTATATGGAGATAGAAACCGACGGACGACGCTGGACTGTCGGCCCCGAGGAGACGATTGCCGACGCTTTCAAACGAGGCGAGGTCGATTAATTTCTCGAGAAGCAGAATTCCAGCACAAAAGCTCGATCAGATAGAATATCACGATCGACAATTTTCGGCGTTTCATTCAAAAGGCTCGGCCTCTATAATTTGAGCGAGTGGTACACTCTAGCTTATGGCGAGAAACAAGCCCGACAGCTAGCATTCGATCCCTCGACTAGTCGACAACCTGAACAACCGTGCCGATCCTAACCTCATCCCCGAAGCTCGAGATATCTACCTCGCCCGGTATCGAGCAAGCGGCCTTGGTAGTGGAGTCTATACACAAGCGATTCGGAGACAATCACGCTCTTCGCGGAATGAGCTTTTCCGTAGGAACCGGGGAGCGACTAGCGCTTCTGGGCCCGAATGGGGCTGGAAAAACCACGCTTATCAGGACATTGAGCGGTCGTAGTCGACCTGACTCAGGCAAGGTTCTGTTGTTCGGCAAGTCGATTCGAGAGCCGAACGTTTTGCAGGAACTGGGCGTCGTTCCTCAAGAGTTAGCGATTTATCTAGATCTAACCGCTCGACAGAATTTGGAATGTTTTGGCCAATTGCATGGGTTGCGAGGCAAGCATCTGAAGGAGCGAGTGAACTGGGCTCTAGAGTGGATTGGCTTGGCGGACCGAGCCAACGAATTGGTTAAGAATTTCTCCGGTGGCATGAAGCGTCGCGTCAACATCGCATGCGGGGTACTGCACAAGCCGCGAATCCTATTGCTCGATGAACCGACGGTAGGCGTTGATCCCCAAAGCCGACAGCGTATCTTCGACATGCTCGATGAGCTACACGCTTTGGGAACGAGCATCGTACTCACCACCCACCATCTCGACGAAGCCGAATCCCGCTGCGATAGGATTGTAATCGTTGACCACGGGCAAGTCGTCGCGGACGGATCGCTGGAAGAATTGATGGAACAAACAGTGGGATCCAAGAGGCAGATCTTTCTTGAGATCGAAGGAGTTCTGGTCGTCTCTCCGCCTGGTTTGCGATGGGACTCTAAGAATAATCGCTTTGTCATCACGGTCGATAACATTGCCGAGGAGCTACCCAACGTGCTCACTCGCATTCAGAGGAGCGGGGGAACCGTCAAAGATCTGCAGGTACACCAACCCAACCTGCATGATGTGTTCCTGCATTTGACGGGCAAGGAGCTGCGCGAGTGATTGCGACTATTATTCAAACGAGTTGGAGGCGACTCAGAAACAATCGCTCTGAGCTGTTCCTCACTTTCATCGTACCGATCGTTTTTTTCAGCATATTCGCCGTGATATTTGGTTCGAGAGATTCCTCGTCCTCCACTCCGAAAATCAAGATCGCGATTTGCAACGAATCCGACACCAAGCTTGCTAGCCGATCTGTGGAGCTGCTATCAGAACAGGGCTCGCTGCGAATCACCAACAGCCAGAACGAAGACAAGTCCTGGGTGTTGCTCAAGCGAGAGACAGGTGCCGATCTCGTCCGACGGGGTATGGTGTCCGCTGCGGTGGTATTTTCACCCGATCAAGACGGCGTGCAGCCCAAGATCGAGGTTTTGACCGACTCGTTTGACCAAGTCTCCTCACAAGTGTTGACCGCTGTCGTTCAGCGGGTGGTGTATTTGGCTCAAGCCGACGTGGTGGCAAAGGAAGCAAGCCAACGGGGAGCAGTCGTACGTTTGAGTGACGCGGATCCGGGGATCCCTACTCAATCCACTGTGGTCGCACCTGCTTCGTTCACCAATTCGATTAGTGCAAACAAACCTGCTGTGGCCCCCGACAAGCCAGCCATGCCTGAAATTCTGGCAGTCGATCTGATGGGTGGGAAAAAAACGAATCCCGTAATAGCCATGTATGCAGCTGGCATTGCAGTCATGTTTCTCCTCTTTTCCGCGACAACTGCCAGCGGCTCCCTTCTTGAAGAGTTAGAGAATTCAACCCTAGATCGACTATTAAGCAGCCGACTGACGATGGACCAATTGCTTCTGGGCAAATGGTCTTACCTGACCATTATTGGTGTTCTGCAGATGATTCTTATGTTTAGCTGGGGGGCTCTCGTCTTCAAAATCGATCTCGCCCGCCATTGGGCTGGATTCGCAGCGATGTCTGTTGTCACCGCCGGTGCATCGTCTAGTTTCGCATTGCTGCTTGCCTCTCTCTGCAAGTCCCGAACGCAATTAGGCTGGGTCTCCACCATAGTCATTCTTAGCATGAGCGCGCTGGGGGGAAGTATGGTGCCCCGTTACTTGATGAGTGAAACCATTCAAAAGGCAGGTCTCTGGACTTTCAACGCATGGGCGCTCGAAGGGTTCAACAAAGTCTTTTGGCGTGAGCTCGCGATTGATCAGATTGGAACGGAACTTGCGGTTCTGACGGCTTCAGGGGCGGTATTTATCGTTCTTGCGAGAGCCTTTGCGATTCGTTGGGAGAGAGCATGAGCTCGCAGAATTCGGATCTGCCAACCACCGAACGATTGTTAGATCTAGATGCTACAAAACTCCTGAGACGCCATTACTTTCGTCTCAAACATCAGCGGGCCAAGATAGCAAGCTTGCCCAGCGGACAGCGAAAAGCTGCCGATATCGAGCGATGGAATCATGCACTCGTCCAATCGCAGACGCTTTTCGAAGACCGCCAGAGAAAATCGGTAAACCTGAGCTACGATCCTGAGCTCCCAATTACCAACTATCGCGATCAAATCATCGATTTGGTTCAAAATCGTCAGGTCATTGTTCTATGCGGCGAGACGGGGTCAGGAAAAAGCACCCAATTGCCCAAGCTTTGTATTGAAGCTGGCTTCGGAAAATACGGCTGGATCGGTCATACCCAGCCACGCCGACTTGCAGCCCGATCTGTCGCGACGCGGATCGCGGAAGAGTTGGACTCGAACCTCGGTGATGCTGTTGGTTATAAGGTTCGCTTCAACGATCAGACCAAGCCGGAATCTCTTGTTAAGTTGATGACGGATGGGGTGTTGCTGGCTGAGATCCAGCGAGATCGTTTTCTCGATGCGTACGATTTGGTGATCGTCGATGAAGCTCACGAGCGATCGCTCAACATTGATTTGTTGATGGCCTATCTGCACAACATTTTGCCCAAACGGCCCGATTTGCGGATCGTCATTACCAGTGCTACGATCGATGCGGAGAGATTCTCGGAGCATTTTGTTGATGCCATCGGTCCGGCCCCCATCATCCAAGTGGAAGGACGCAGTTATCCAGTCGAGATTCGCTACCGAGGAGCACTAGGGTATCAAGAGGCCAATAGAAACTCCGAAAACGACTACGACGCGTCTCTAATGGATCGTTTTTGCGATGCCGTGGACGAGTTGTTCTCGGAGGGGCGTGGGGACATTTTAGCGTTCTTCCCATCGGAGCGTGACATCCGCGACGCTGCTAAGCATTTGAGAGGGCATCTCACGCGAGTTGGTCGAGTCAGCGATGTGGAGGTCTTGCCACTCTATGCTCGACTTACCGAAGCCGAGCAGCAGAGAGTCTTCAAGCCTCACTCCAAGACTCGCATCGTCCTAGCCACCAATGTCGCAGAGAGTTCGCTTACCGTCCCCGGCATTCGGTACGTCATCGATTCAGGCACGGCACGTGTCTCGCGATTCGCTGCCAAGAGCAAAGTTCAGCGACTGCCCATCGAACCCATCCCGCAAGCCTCGGCCAACCAGCGTTCAGGGCGTTGTGGTCGATTAGGTCCGGGCATTGCGATTCGACTCTATGATGAACAAGATTTCCTATCACGACCGCAATTTGCGACCCCCGAGATACGCCGGAGCGATCTAGCCTCAACGATCATTCATACCAAATCGCTTGGTATTAGCGACTTCGAATCGCTGCCTTGGCTCGATCCCCCCAGATCGGAAGCCGTTCGCGAAGGCATGAACGTGTTGATCGAGATCGGTGCCATCGACCACAACGAACGCTTAACGGAAATCGGTCGCAAAATCGCACGTTGGCCGGTCGATCCACGGGTCGGTCGTATGATAATCGAGTCGGAGACAAACGGCTGCTTGAACGAAATGTTGATCGTCGCCGCCGCATTGGAGTCACAAGATCCACGCGTGCGGCCACCGGAGAAAGCTGCTGCCGCTGATGAAGCGCACAGCAAGTTCCGGGATCCGAACAGCGATTTTCTTTCGTTTTTGCGGATATGGGATTTCTATCACAAACTCCGAGAGGATCTCAGTCGTTCTCGCTTGCAAAAGGCTCTACAAGATAACTTCTTGTCGGTGATTCGAATGCGAGAGTGGGCTGATGTGCATCGCCAGTTGCTCGAGAGCTGTAAAGAATCAAAGGCTCGCTTTGAGCCTCGCATGATTAAGCTTTTACCGTTAGATGCGCCCACCGCAATTCCGCAGAGCCATCAGGAAGCGGTCAAGCTTCGCCGTGACCAACACAAAGTAGTACAAGGGAGTGTAGCAAGTCCTGATTATCCCGATCGCAATCAACTCGCTAAACCATCGCAGATTGTCGGTTATGATCGACTACATCTTTCCATACTGTCGGGGCTTTTGTCGGGCATCGCCATGATGGATGAGCCGGGCAAGTACCGAGCCGCACAGAACTTGGAGGTCGTGCTTTGGCCAGGATCCGGGGTAAAACAGAGCAAGCCGAAATGGATTGTGGCTGCCGAAAGGGTAGAAACGACGCAGCGTTACGTTCGCACAGTCGCCCACATCGAGCCAGAGTGGGTTGAACGCTTGGCTGGTCATTTGATCAAATACTCTTACGACGAAGCCCACTTTAGTCGCAAGCAAGGCCGAGCGATGGTCATGCGACGCGGCAGCTTGTTCGGGTTGCCGGTCTCGCCACGGACATCGGTTCCGCTGCCTCCACTCAACCCTGGCTTGGCCCGTACGCTTTTGATCGAGCACGGATTGGCTCAGGAAGAGTTGAGTTCGCGAGCTAAATTCTGGGAGCACAATTGCCGACTCATGGAAGAAGTGCGAGCCCTGGCCGACAAAACACGTCGTCGCGATTTGATCATCGATCCGCAGTTGCTCGTGGACTTGTATGAGAATCGTATTCCCTCTTTTGTGGTCGACCGAGCTACATTGGAGAAGTGGGATCGCGAGCTAGCTCAAAGCGAAAAAGGCAAGGCGGGGCAGGAGCCAGCCAAGTCCCCGTTCTTGACCTGGGATGATATCGTGTTGCCTGTTGACCACAACGAGATCGATGAGCTCTTTCCCGAACAAGTGTCGTTGGGAGTCACGCAGTTACCCCTCAAGTATCGATACGAGCCAGGGCATGAGTCTGACGGTGTTAGCGTCACAGTGCCAGAGTCAGTGGTCCATCAGATCCACACAGAACGCTTGGAGTGGCTGGTTCCTGGGCTTATCGAAGATAAGCTTACTTACCTCATCAAATCCTTACCAAAGCGGTTGCGACGACAGCTCGTGCCTGTGCCGGATACGGTCGCAATATTGTTGCCAGCATTGACCGAACTGCATCGTCAGCAGTCACCGTTTTGGAAATCGGTTTGCGAGGTGATTTCGAAGCATATTCGAGAGCCCATCAAACCCAGCGATTTCGACCTTGGCTCTTTGCCCGAGCATCTTCGCATGAGGATCGAGTTGATCGATCAAGATGGGAAGCTGGTTCAGAGCAGTCGCGATTTAGGCGATTTGCAGCAGTCGCAGCGTGCCAAGCAAACCGCCCCGGTCGCAGTGCCAGGCGGCAAGCAAGCGGAGGTCGCTTACGATTGGAAGCGGACCAATCTGACAACGTGGGATATTGAGTCGTTGCCTGAATCGGTTGTAGAAAACCGGGGCGGGGTGCGGGTCGAGTTGTATCCATGTTTAGTGACTTCGGAGGATTCTATCGCTACCACAATTGTCGATCATCGAGAACTTGCGGAGCAAATGCTTCGTGTTGGGAGCATTCGGTTGTTTCAGCGAGTAGAGCGCAAAGAGATCCGCAGTCACATTCAGCACTTTCCGCAGTTTGGTCAGATAAGCCTTTGGCTTTCGGATCGGTTTCCGGGAGATCGACTACGAAATTTGCTGGCGGATCTCGTCGCGAGGCTCGCGTTCGTAGATCAGAACTGGAACGTCGAAAAGTTAGCACCGGGATTGCGAACGAAACTCGATTTTGAGCTAGCGAGGACCAAGCGGATTGAGCGAATCGGGTTAGCAGCAAGTGAGGTTTCGCGGTGGCTACCGAAGGTAGCGGAGGCGAACCACAAGCTACGTGCACTCGTCGAGAGATCACCGAGTTCTTATGGGGCGAACATCAAGCAGATACGTGAGCAAGCGGATGAGTTGTGGCGAGACTCATTGGTGTGGGGAGTCTCATGGTGTTGGCTCAAGGAGTATCCGCGATATTTACAATCGCTAGCCATTCGAGTGGAGCGATTAAAAACGGTAGGATCCGCGAAGGATTTAGCCTCAGAGAACGCTGCCAGAGTTTTTTGGGACGATTACATCAAGCGTTGGCAAGAGATTCAGCCTTCGCAAGCCACGTTGCAAGCCATCCCGAACGTTGGTAAACAGCGAGTGGGCTGCCACAGCTTGGAGCCTTATGGCGGTCTGCTAGAGTATCGTTGGCATATTGAGGAATTGCGAGTGTCGATACATTCTCAGCATCTCGGGACACGCGTAAGCATTTCGCCCAAGCGTCTCGAAAAGCTCCAGGAAAAGTTGCCCTAGGCAATCGGTCCCCCCCTCCATTTGGGCACGGTCCATTTGGGGACACTGCATTTTTACAGCCCCTCAAATTTAACGTGCCGTGATGCAAACATGCTGTGTCCCTCCAAACTCTTCCCGATGGCTTGCCTGCGTATACCTCTGTTGTGGGTACACCCATGACGTTACCGCCATCAGCGTATAACTCGAGGCCAAAGTGATTGGCTAAGTCTTCTTTGTAGGACTCTTTCATTCCCAACTCCAATCCGGCTTATCCCGGCGTTTTCTGTACCCCCCAGGTTGGGACCTACCAGTAATCAATGGGACAAGCCAATCTTCTAACGCTGGGGGACACTTCTCGGGAACACTTCTCGGGACACAGCATTTTCGCCGACCGTCAAATTGAACGTGCCGCGATGCAAACATGCTGTGTCCCCCCGAGTATGCTGCCCCGAGTATCAAGCCACTTTGCAAGCCATCCCGAGCCATGGTAAACAGCGATTTGGCTGTGACAGTTTGGAGTCTTATGGCGGTTTGATAGATTATCGTTGGCACATCGAGGAATTGCGGGTGTCGATACATTCTCAACATCTCGGGACCCGAGTTAGCATTTCTCCCAAGCGTCTGGAGAAGCTTCGGGAAAAGTTGGCTTATGCTTACTGAGATGGACCAAGTCTGCTAGAATTCGGCGGCAACCAACGGGGACTTTTACTCTAACTGTAGCCAATATTTCCATGCGGCACCTGACTGATATCGATTCGCGAGAAAAGGCGGAGAATTTCGTTGCGTATTTGATCACGCAGGGGGTTTCTACGCACGTGGAGCAAGAAAACGGAACTCCGCCAATGTGGTCGGTATGGATCAAGGAGGAGGATAAGCTTCCTATTGCGAGAAGGGAGCTGGAGTACTTTCGAGCTGACCCGGCCAATCCCAAGTACGCTCAGTCGGTATCCAAAGCCAACGCGATCCTCGAGGAACAGCGTGCTCTGCAAAAGCAGCGGGAGAAGAATCTCAAGCAGATTCGAGCATCGAACAGTGCCATGGGGCGGGGGGCCATGTTCAATAGAAAGCTTCCGCCAATCACGTTAGGCATCATCATCGCCTGTGTCATTTTCGGCCTCGTTACCAAGTTCATGCGTTTGAATCAGAACGACAGGCTGGGTGTGGCGATCGCTACCAATTTTCAGTTCGTTGATATGAAGCTTTATGGGGAGACAAACGATCCGGCGGCGTCGCTGAAGAAATTCGAGTTGTGGCGAATTTTTACGCCTGCTCTTCTTCATGGCAGCGCGATTCACTTGTTGGTCAACATGCTTTCTCTGGCATCTTTAGGTAGGCTAACAGAGCGAATGGAGGGGGTGGGTAAATACATTGCCATCATGCTGATCTGTGCTTTGGGTGCCCATTTGCTGCAGGGGCTTTTACCACCAACGATCATGGGAATTCGTTCGATTGGAGGTAGCCCCAACTTTGTCGGGATCTCTGGGGTTGTGTTGGGATTGTTTGGCTATTTGGCGGTCAAGACCAGGGTGCGGAGCGATTTGGGAATTGCTTTTCCACCTGAGTCCTACTTTATGGTGGGGTTTATCATTGTGATAGGGCTCATGGGAGCGATGCCTTTTGCCAACGCCGCGCACATCGGTGGTCTGCTAACCGGTGCCGTCTTGGGATTTTTCTGGAATCGGTAAGGTGGACTTGAGATCTTTTTGAGAAATCCGACCACAAGACTGGCCCACTGACTGCGGAATGACTTAAATTATCTAGAACGATCTGTCCTTTACGATTCTCCCACTTGGCTGGGTTTTAAGGCTTATGTTGATTAATAGGATATTCCGAACGGCTGTAACGCTTGCTTGGGTGAGCGTACCATGTTGGTTGACAATCGGCTTTTGGTTGACGTTTATCGGGCCAGCAACCTCTTGGTCGCTAGCCTTGGAGGCACGCTCGAACGCTGCATCCGCCGCTTTGGCCAGCACGGCCGCTTGCCCGTTTTGCTCTGCTTCGGGGCAGACGATGAGGCAGGAAATGGAGACCATGGACGTGGTAGCCTTCGCGAAGCTGGTCGCTGTTTCCGAGACGCAAACCGATTCGTTGGGTGTTTTTCGAATTGAGAAAATCATCAAGGGGGAGCTTTACTCGAAGGTCGGGACCACCGTTGAGGCGACTTATTACGGGCCACCAACTTCTGAAAAGACATTTTTGATCCAAGGTGTCGATCCGAAAGCGTTCGTCTGGTCCGCACCCGTTCCGCTGACGGATGAGGCAAAGGATTATCTTGGGAAATTGCTTACCCTTCCCGAGGAGCCTGTCGAGCGTCTCGCATTTTATCAGAACTTCTTCGAGCACCCAGACTTTCTGTTGTCTAGAGATGCTTATGACGAGTTTGCGTTGACACCATACGAAGAGGTGGTTCGATTAAAGCCACAGATTCAGCGAGAGCGGCTCATCGAATGGATCAACGATCCAGCGATCTCGGTAGACCGAAAGCGGTTGTATTACACGTTGGTCGCCATTTGCGATGTCAAGGATGATGCGACTTGGATGGAGAAGAAGATCAAGAGCGCCGACGAAAAGGAACGCAAAGCACTCGATGCCTTGTCAGCCGCTTATCTCTCCCTGCGAGGTGCGGAGGGTCTGCCCACCTTGGTAGAAAACTATTTTCGGAACATGGATTCTGACTATGTCGATGTGTATGCGGTTGTCGGAGCTTTGCGATTTCATGCCACGGAGGGAAAGGTGATCGAGCCGCTCAAAGTGGCTGATGCTATGGCGGAGTTGTTGGAGCGGCCCGATCTGGCCGATTTGGTGATTCCCGATTTGGCACGGCTGGAGGACTGGCGGCATCTGAACAAGCTGATGCAATTGTTCAAGGATGCAAAGAAGCCAGACGATTGGCTTATTCGCTCCCCGGTCATCAATTTCATGCGAGCTTGCCCGCTGCCCGAAGCAGAAGAACTGCTTAAGGAGATGGAGGCAATCGATCCAGCAGCCGTTAAGCGGGCCAAAACACACTTCCCGATCCCCAAAGCGATTAAGCCTGTCCCGAACGAACAAAGTCGAATCCCATTACAAATCCCAGGAAAAACAGGGGAGACTCCCGACGATTCGGCTCGCAAAAGTTCGGCCTTTGCAAGTGTTTCAGGGAATGATGCGACTCGTGTTTCTCAGCAACCGGCACTTCAGCAACCTAGCTGGCGCAAGGACTTGAGGGTGGCATATCTAGACGGAGCAGCTCGTGAGCTCTCCAAGGGACGGATGGAAAGTTTGGAGGCGGAAAATAGTAGCCCTGCGAACCATCCCTACGGACTTTTCGTAGTGAGTATTGCTTCGTGCTTAACCGGGCTTGCCATGTGGTTTATTGGCACGGGTGGGATGCGTTAATCGCGTTCCCAGATCGTGACCATATCGCGATTCGCTCGAATAGTCGGGGCTAAGTGCCAGTGCGAACGCTCTTACGAAATCTGGACTCTTTCTTATCCTTAGAACAACATAAACATGTCCACACTGACCGAAGAACCGATCGTTGCAAGTGATGCTGCTCCTGAAGAGGACAACTTTGACTACAAGGCCTTGAGTCGTGCGGCAGTTATCTCGGTTATCTTTGCTTTGTTCGGGCTACTGGCGTGGGAATCGCCGTATCTAATCGTTCTGCCAGCTGCTGCTGTGGTTTTGGCACTTATGGGGCTCAGGACTATTCGCCGATTCGAAGATGAGCTCACGGGCCGTCCGATTGCGATGGCAGGTCTCTCGATCGGTTTGTTAATGCTCGTCGTTGCTCCCGTAAAGCACACGATTATCTACCTTACGGAGGTTCCAGAGGGGTATCAACGAGTGTCTTTTGGAGTGCTGAAAAGTCCGACCGGTGCGCCGGATATTCCGACTCGCGATGCCGTGCAGCTAAACGGTCAAAAGATATTTTTGAAAGGCTACATCCACCCCACGTCCCTTTCGAGCCGAAACTCCAAGACGTTCATCTTGGTCCCCGACTGGGCTACTTGCTGCTTCGGGACACAGCCTCCTCTCACTCACATGATCGAGGTTCAGCTCGTCAACGACAAATACGCGAGCAAGTCCTTCCGACAGCATTCGTTAGCTGGGACTTTCACGGTGATCCCTGGCGGAAAGCAGGTGGAAGGCTTTACCGGCGTGTACTATCAGCTTGACGCCGAACATTTTCAGTAGTTTTCTCGATCAGAGTTAGACTTTGCCTCTTCTCGCTTTGACCGCCTGGGCAAGCTCCTCCAACAGCGCCACGCTATCGTCCCATCCGATACATGCGTCGGTTACGCTTTGTCCATACACGAGCTTGGCAATGCCGGCTGGGGTTTGGACCAGTTTCTGGTTGCCTGCGAGCAAGTGACTTTCGACCATTACACCAAAGATTGAGTGATTCCCCGCAGCAATTTGGCCTGCAACATCTTTGCAAACGGTTAGCTGCTTCTCATGCTTTTTCTCGCTGTTTGCGTGCGAGAAATCGATCATAACCTTTGAGCAGACGCCTGCTTCGTCCAATTGTTGGACAGCGATTTTGACGGATTGAGCATCGTAGTTGGGGGCTTTGCCTCCCCGCAGAATGACATGGCAATCGGCGTTTCCTTTTGTATCGACAATAGCGACCTGCCCATTTTTATGAATGGAAAGGAAATGGTGCCCGCGTGATGCCGCTTGCATGGCGTCAATCGCGATCCTGACATCTCCATCGGTACCATTCTTAAAACCCGCCGGAGCCGATAGTCCGGAAGCAAGTTCACGGTGCACCTGTGACTCCGTGGTTCGTGCCCCAATAGCCCCCCAGCTGATGAGGTCCCCAATGTACTGAGGTGAGATGACATCCAGAAACTCGGAGCCTGCGGGTACGCCCAGTCGGTTGATCTGCAGCAAGAGATCTCGAGCGATACGAAGTCCCTCGTCAATCCTGTAGCTCTCGTCGAGGTACGGATCATTGATGAGCCCTTTCCAGCCAACCGTTGTGCGTGGCTTTTCAAAGTAGACACGCATGATAATCTCGAGCTCGCCACCAAACTTATCCCGGCAATCCTTGAGCCGTCGCGCGTACTCCAAAGCAGCTACCGGATCATGGATGGAACATGGCCCGATGATTACCAACAGCCTATCGTCCCGACCGTGGAGCATGTGGACGATGTTCTGCCTAGTGCTTCGAATCAAATCTTCGATCTCGGTACCCGCGATCGGGAAGAAACGAATCAGATGCTCCGGTGGAGGAAGAGGGGTGATTCTGGCAATTCGCTGATCGTCGGTTGCGGAGGTTTGGTCGGGGGTGCCCGACTGGTCAGCTGTCGTTTTTGAAATCATGAAACCGTCTTGCGAAACGAAAGGAAAGCCCCCGAATTGCGGTTAAGGCAAGTTCCAAAACCAGTCTCCAGGTCACAAGATCACCAGTATAACTAAGCAAAGCGAGCTGTTTAGGGACGATTTGACGTTGACCGGCAACCTTTTAAGATTGCAGATTATCTCCAAGCAGGACAACCTGTCTAATTCGAACCTCTAGAATACTCCTATGAACAAAAGTCTCGCCACGAATCTTCTCGCAGTCACGTGTATCCTGGTAGGTTTTCTTATTCCCAGCGAATCTCCATGGGCTAACCACATTCGTGCAGTAGGGCTTTACGCCACGTCGGGGGCTATCACGAATTGGCTCGCCATTCACATGCTCTTTGAACGAGTCCCCTTGCTCTACGGATCTGGAGTGATTCCTAGCCGGTTCGAAGAATTCAAGGCAGGGATCGAGAATCTTGTGATGGGCCAGTTTTTCACGAGAGAAAATGTAGAGTCGTTTTTCAGAAGCCAACAGGAAGCGGGCGCATTAACCATTGACCCGGAACCAATTGTTCAATCCGTGAACTACGATGAAATGTTCGAGCGATTGCGATCTGCCGTCATGGAGTCTCCTTTCGGTGGCATGCTTGGAATGTTTGGAGGGCCGAAAGCACTCGAGCCACTAAGAGAACCCTTTCGAAACAACGTCGAAAAAGAGGTTCGGAGCCTCGCCACATCACCCAAGTTGGCGGAAGCTCTCTCGCAATCTGCGGCCGGGGAGGGCTCGGTCGATGCTGTGGTGGACAAGGTGAACGGAATCGTCTCCAAGCGACTTAACGAGCTTACGCCTAAAATGGTCAAAGAGATCATTCAGGACATGATTCGTTCCCATCTCGGCTGGCTTGTCGTCTGGGGAGGCGTTTTCGGAGGTCTAATCGGCTTGATCGCAAGCTTCATCTAGCGGAACGGTAACGTTGCTGCGAATGTCAGATTTCGCAGCATCGGAAAGTAGAACCTGAAACACTATGAACCAGCTCGTTCTACAAAATCCATTTCTTGCCTAAATGCTGCGTCAAACTCCTCGAGTGGAGTCATTCGCCCTGCACGCTTGTCATCAATACCAACGCTAATTGCCGCAAGATCGGCTGCCTGCTTGATCGTCTGATTAACATACTCTTCAACGCTCGAAAAACCTGCCTCGGTAGCCAACTGGATAGCGGCGGCTTCATATATGATCTGAACTTGCATAGTCAGTCGTCTCCTGAGTATTAGATTTCCACCTATAGTGTGTCACCATCAGGAGCAATTGTCAAATCTAAGCTTTTGCTCACTCTCCTTCTACGCTAACAGGCTGCCTGGTTTCAGGAGATTGGCACGTCGATGAGAGAAGGACACGCCCTACGCACGGACAAGCTTGTGATAGGAAGCTTATCGCTTTTTACTGCGCTTTCTCTGACCGATTAATTTATCACATCGCTTTCCGTAACTCCGTTTACTCTGGGAACAAGGCCACCCCGCCGTATCCGACAATGCGAGAGGTATCCCCGCCTTGCATTGCGCTGTTCGAATAGGCGATTTTCTCGACCCGAAATGGTTTGTTCAATCGCTGTAGAGTCTTCATAACGATCGCGGCAGGCACGACTCCGCACATGCTGATATTATGCTTGCGACACGTTTCCAGAAGATACTCAGCATCACCCGTCACCATAGCTTCCAACGCCATTTCATCTCGACGGCGATTCTCTTCTTCCGGCTGAAAGTGATTCAAGTCACTGGAAATGACCAAGAGGGGCATCTCGGGGAGATCGGCCAGCACACTCGCCAACTGCTCGCTGAACTTGTTGATCTCTGCCATTGAGGCACCATGCAGTACAATCGCAGAAATCAGAGGCTTCTCCTGCGATCCCAACTCTTCAACCAATGGCAATAAGACCTCGATCGCATGCTCTCCCGCATGAGCAGAAGCATCAAGTTCAATCCCCTCGACCTTTTCCGCGATTGCTTTCACCAGTTCCTGGTCTGCCATAAAAGGCTCAGCGTTCGGCATGTTCCAAGCGGAACAAGGAGCGACGGCCCAGTCCGGACCGTTGTTGGTATGTTTGGGACCGATAAACAATATCGACTTCGGAATTTCAACACGCGACCAAACATCCACCGCCGTTTGTCCGCTGAATCGAAGTCCTGCGTGCGGAGACATAATGGCGAGAGCTTTTTGTTTTTCCGCTGACGGTGTGTTCTTCATTAGCGATTGAATTACCTCACTCCGCACTTCTTTGCTCTCTGGATAGAAAACTTTTGCCATGGCAGGCGGACGTGGGAAATCCCGCGTGTCAGGTTGTGAAGCATTCGAGACCAAGAGACTGGACAAGGTCGAAATGCATCCCATTGAGAACACCGCTTGCGGATTGCCACGAAGTCGAGAGAGGTTGGCTACTTCTTGCAGTAAAGCAACCGTTGAGGACTCTCCATGGAATCCGACGGCAACGCGGTTTCCAACAAACGTCAACAGCGTACGTTCTGTGGTGGAAACTTCGTCAAGCTCGCACTTGCTAAGTGTTTCTCGTAGCGCTTTGCCGTCCCAATCGTCTGATTTGACGATCCCGTGATAAATCGGGTCAAAGAGGATCGTCAACTCGATGTCGACGGATGTGTTCTCGGGAAATCTGGCTTGCGAAAGAGTTCTCGCGACTTGCTTAGACATTTCAAAAAGACTGGCTTGTAAAGGAACACCAGGCCGCATGGATGTTTGAATCCAGCTTGCTAGAACTTGCTTGGTTTCGGCATCGTGAACAGTCACCACGATCCCATTAACCGTGCCATCCATGGCATCGAGTGCTACGTAGTTGGGGCTCATGCCCGAGTTCATTGCGATAATATTCTCGATCATGACCTGCTTGAGTCGCATCAAGCTTTGAATCGAGCCCGGTGCCTTAGCTGCGGGGATCGACTCGGGTAAATAATCCGGCTCGAACTTGCCCTCGATGACTTTTGCCTCAAAGATTTCTAGAAGGGAGTCTGGTCTCTTCCACATATCGGCTAACAATTGCGATTTGCGACAGACAGCGTCCAGAAACTCTGCTGAACTCCAGCCTTGTTCCACGGCTACCGACGGGAGCAGCAAACCACGTGAATTGCCAAGTGTAAATCGTAGCCCATGTCGACCAACTTCGACCGCGGTGGCGCGATCCTCCGGTGAAACCTCAACCGGGATGGGAGCGGACAAGATAGAAACATCGAGATTCAAATAGGGCAACTCTCTAGGTGAGATCTGCGGAAGCCGAACATCCTCCTTGGCAGTGCGTTCTGCCGATTCGGTGATGGCCTGTGCCAAAGGGGTGGGGGCTCCGAGAAGACCACAGCATCCGCGCAGATGCTCTCCTCGGGTGAGCGTCGTAAACATGCCGTGCACACATTGTTCCGCCAAGTCACCCAGCATCTCTGCCGCAGACATCTTCATCGGCCTTCCCAAAACTGTGGAGACGAGGACCGACTGGGCTACTCGATGGATGAGTTGGCATTGCTCGTCCGTCAGGGCATCCCATGAGAGCATTGGCAGCTTGTTCAAAGTTGGCAGGGACACAGACACCTCGTTTGGCTCTAAGATTGGCAAGTTAATTGGCTTGATGGATGAGGAGGGAGGTATCGAAGTTCCCTCGTTGGTCAAAGATACCCGACTATTGCGAACCTGGTCGTCGGGAACCTGAAAACTGCCAATGTTTACTGGTGTGCGTTTCCTGCCCCATGCACCTGGGGCGCCAGAAAAACGGCCTGATTGTTTCGCTCCGCAAAATCGGCATGCTCCCTGCACTAGTTCGTATCGTCCTAATTCATACCAATCCCGCTCGATCAGGAGCCAGTGCTCTTGCCATAGGTATCGAGAATCATTTGATGGTTCTCAACTTTGCGAACGAAGCAGAACCCTCGGTCCCCTTCCTTCAGTTTGCATTGACGTGGGCACAAATCACACACGATACGATTCTGGATATCTGCAATAGATTTCCCTCCGTCTTCGCGGTGCCACCATTTCGCTGGAACCATCTCAGCCAGTCCTTTTGTTTGCGAGTCCTGTTGCCTACTGATCGCTCAACTTGTTCATTATAACAACCTATTTTGTGTCGGCTTTCACCATAACCCAATAGCTAGCACTGTGACGGCAAGGCTAGGGCTCGAACCTGTCTTTACCTGTCGTGTTTAGCTCGCTACAAGACGGTAAGGACGGCTTAGAACCTACTTTTTACTCTTCGCTCAGGTTTGAGGAACTTACCGAGCAAAAACGGGAGGATTGTTTGCAACCGTGTCATGATCGCGACAAAGCCTCGCTGTTCTCGCTTAGGTCTCACATGGGGGCACTATGCAGTTGCGTGAGACCAAACCTATTGATGGTTGCGGTCTTGTTAACTCTTGTGAGCCATACGCATGCGATTGCGCAGCTTGTGGATTCTCCGGTTGTAACGGACTCGGTCAAGTACCAACTGCCATCCGACACTGCTACTGTTTTTGGAGTTCCTCCATTACAAGATGAATTCCCATCTTTCTCCGACGCGTTGTCAGCGCTCGAAGTCCCCATTCTGAAGGATGATACAGACCTCAAGCCTAAGGCGAAAAAACCATCTGCGGTTTTAACCGTTGAGATTCAGTCTGATGCAGTGTGGGTCAATCAAGACGACAACAATGTTTTGACGGTTGGAGAGATTCCGGATGGTGCTTTTTTTCGTCGAGCGCGGTTTGGTATCTTCGGAGAGCTTTATGAAACAGTCGAGTATCGATTGGAGTTTGACTTTGCGGAGCCGGCTCGTCCGAGGTTTCTTGACAATTGGGTCGCGTTAACCAAAGTCCCTGTAATCAACAACGTGATCGTTGGGCACTTCTTTGAACCATTCAGCCTCGAGCGATACACTCCCAATCGATTCATTACCTTTACAGAACGCTCATTGGCTGACACGTTTGCTCCCGCTCGTAACATGGGGATGATGATGTACGGGAACGGATTCACCGAACGGGTCACCTGGGGAGCAGGTTTGTTTCGATCTGACAGCGATGACTATGGAGATGACGTGTCGTTCCGAAGCGGCTACGCGATGACATTGCATAGCACATTTCTCGCATGGAACGAAGAGATCGATGAGCATAAGAGCCGGCTTCTTCACTTGGGAGGTTCCTACAGCTACCGCACACCCGGTGATGATGGATTCCGTTACGCAGCACGCCCTAGTGCTAGGCTCCGTGAGCAGGGAGTTGGCGGAATCCCCAACTTTATTGATACCGGACCTTTGGTGGATGTGAGCTATGCGAATCTGTATGGATTGGAGGCATCTTGGGTGGAGGGCTCGCTGTCGCTTCAAAGTGAATTGATCACCTCGGTCGTATCTCGCCCTAACGATCCGAACCCTGTGTTTCGAGGTGGATATGTCTATGGCAGCTGGTTCTTAACCGGTGAGGGACGATCCTATAGTCCCTCCAGTATTCTGGGCCGATTTCGAGAGGGAATCTTTCAGCGCATTAAGCCCAAGAGCAACTTGTACGATCGATCGATTGGAGATGGCTGGACCGGCCTCGGTGCCATCGAATTCGGTGTGCGATGGGCTTTCATTGATCTTAATGATGCCGGCATTCAAGGAGGGTACATGGAGGACATGACCTATGGAGTCAATTGGTACCTCAACCCCTTCACTCGCGCATCGTTTAATTACGTGCGGCCCAAACTTATCGATCCCGTTCGTGGCAAGAGCTACTCCGATATCTTCGTAGCTCGTCTGCAATTTGAGTTTTAACGCGATCAGCTGACCATGCCCAACACGCGTTTGATTCTCTGAATAGAACGTTCTTTGCCGAAAATCGTCAGGTAGTCGAAAATGGTGAGCCCAGACATTTTACCGGTTAGTGCGATCCGCATCCCCGCCATAAAGTTCCCCAGCTTGATTCCCTTTGACTCGACAAAGGCTTTGAGGATTGGCTCAAAGGCTAGCTGCTCCGTCGACTCGGCCTGTCTAATCAATTCGCAGAATTCTTGTATGGCAGAGCAGACTGCCTGATCGGATTTGAGCTTCTTTTCAAAACCGGCTTCGTCAATCAGAAATGCGTCGTCGGACGTGAACAATTCGTCGAACTGGAGAATATCTCCCGCCACTTTAACTCGATCCCCCGCTGCTTTCAGGATACCGGTTAAAGTGTCGGCAATCTCGCACGGTGGTGGCTCAGAAACCCAACCTGCTTTTTGCAGATACGGCAGTACCATCGCGACCTTCTTTTTCAAATCTAAATCGTTCATCCAGCGAGTCTGAAACGCAACCAGCTTCTGTGGATCAAACGAAGCGGGAGATTTGTTGACTCTTTCCAGTGAAAAGTGTCGAATCGCATCCTCCATGGTGAAGTGTTCCGTGCTGTCATCCAGAGACCAACCCAGGAGCAACAAGTAGTTCAGAATGGCTCCAGACAAGAAACCAACCTCACGATAGAAATCTACCACCACGGGATTGAACGTTTCGGGGGTCGTCTCCAATTGTGCACGTGCTGCGACGGTAGCTCCGAGTTGATTGAGAGCTGCAAAATCTTTCTGCTTCAGATACTTATCGAGCTTTCTCTTGCTCAGCTTGGCTGTCCCGCCAGGCTCCGCGACAAATGGTAGATGCGCATAAACAGGCAGGGCATAGCCGAGCGAGTTGGCTATAAAAATCTGACGAGGAGTATTTGGTAAATGCTCTACCGCCCTGACGACGTGCGTGATCTGAAAATCATAATCGTCCACCACGCTCGCCAAATGATAGAGGCACGTTCCATCAGTACGCTGGATAACGTGGTCTTGTTCATCCTTCCATTCGAACGAACAAACTCCCCGGATGCGATCTTCGAATAGACAGCTACCCTCGCGAGGCATCTTGAGACGCACCACCGCCTCTCTACCCTCTGCTCGAAACTGCGCCACCTTTTCTGGGGTGTCAGCCATCCACGTACGATCGTAGATGAAGGCCTTGCCAGCTGCCTCCGCTGCTGCACGCTGCTGGGCGAGTTCGTCTGTTGTTGCAAAATCGTAGTATGCGGCACCGGAATCGAGCAGTTGCTCGACCGCAGCCTGATAACGACCCAGCCGCTGCGATTGATAGTAGGGGGCAAACGGACCGTCAACCCCTGGCCCTTCGTCCCAGTCGAGCCCCAGCCAACGAAACCCATCTAGGATAGGTTTCAAAGCTGCCTCGACGTTGCGATTTTGGTCCGTATCGTCGATCCGAAGCAAAAACTGCCCACCAGCCTGTTTAGCAAGCAAATAGTTAAACAGGGCAGTTCGAACGCCTCCAATATGCAAATAACCGGTAGGGCTGGGGGCGAATCGAGTACGAACGGTCATGATAGGGAAATTTTCTCAAAAACGGGTTGGCAAAATATTGCGTAAATTGATACCAAAGGAGTTCGATTCCATCGAGAGGCGTTGTTTCTCCGAATGGCTTATTTTCAACGGATTGTTGGTATGACTCGAAAATCGTTCGCTGGAATTGGTCTCATCCTTTTTGGTATGACCCTGGGAGCCTTTGTTCCCAGCGTGGTAAGATTGGGCCAAGCGATCGCTACTCCTCAAAATGATAGATCTTGGGATCCTTCAGGAAGTCATGCCATCTTGCCCGATGGTTTTGTTCCATCGAGCCAGGAGGAAGCGATTCATGTCGCCATATATGAGTCGGCAAATCGTAGCGTAGTCAATATCTCTACTACCTCGATCCGGCCCGAGACCCTTCTGCTAGCATCCGAAATTGCAGGCAACGGCAGTGGGATCGTGCTCGATCAACAAGGGCACATCCTGACCAATCATCACGTGGTGAGCGATTCTCAGAAAATTAGCGTCACTCTATTCAACGGCGAAGTTTATCCAGCGAGCTTGGTCGGGCAAGACCCACATAACGATATCGCAGTCGTAAAGATCAATGCTCCTAACGAATCCCTTTTCCCGATCACTGTCGGCGATTCCAGCAACTTAAGGGTCGGGCAACACATCGTCGCTATCGGCAATCCGTTTGGGCTAGAACGGACCATGACCACTGGCATCATCAGCAGCTTGAACCGCCAAATCACCGCCAAGACTGGACGCAAGATTCACTCGATCGTCCAAATCGATGCAGCTTTGAATCAAGGGAATTCTGGCGGTCCACTCCTCAACTCTCGAGGGGAATTGATCGGCATGAATACTGCGATTGCGACCCGCAGTGGCGATAATGCAGGAATCGGTTTCGCAATCCCGATCAACACGATCAAGCGAGTTGTGAGTCAGCTGATTGAAACTGGTCGGGTTATCCGGCCCACAATAGGAATACTACAAGTCTTTGAGATCGATCGCGGCTTGCTTGTAGTAAATCTCACTCCGAATGGCCCCGCAGAAAAATCGGGAGTTGTTGGTTCCAAAATGGGACGCAAGAGGAATCGGCTGGGACTGACTGTAGAATTTGCAGATCATACGCAAGCGGACATCATCGTTGGGATAGACGAAAAGCGAGTAAAGAAAGCCGACGATTTACTGAGTGTGATTGAATCCAAACAGCCCGGCGACCAAGTTGTCTTGACCGTAGTAAGAGACAGGAACATCGTGCAAATTCCGATTACCTTGTCAGGTGAGTAAGCTCTCAATCAGATAATTTCTAAAATAGCGCAAAGGCTTTCGGGGTGGCGCAGCGACCGCGAGGAGTTCGAATGATGAGTTCACTCCTCAAAAGGAATGGTTCTACCTCATCCTCGAGCGTGTCGGCAGAAACACTCATGGTATGTGCAATATTCTCAACGCCAGCCGGCCCTCCCTGAAACACGTTGATCAAGGTCTGCAAATATCGCCGATCCTGCTTATCCAAACCGATCTCATCAATCCCCATCATGCTCAACGCCTTTTCTGTGACGGGACGTGTGATGACGCCATCGGATTTGCTCATGGCGTAATCTCTCACCCATAAAAAACGATTGTTCGCAATTCTAGGTGTGCCTCGAGCTCGTTTGGCAATTTCCTCTGCTGCATCTCGGTGCAACTCGACGTTCAGTTTGCGAGCATTTCTCCTTAAAATCTCGACCAGTTCATCCATTTCGTAATAACTGAGGTGCTGCCGGATGTGAAATCTGTCTCGCAACGGACCACTAAGCATCCCGGCACGAGTTGTTGCCCCAATTAATGTGAACGGTTGCAACGACAAGTTTAACGTACGAGCATTCACACCTTCCCCGACCACAATGTCGATGCGAAAATCCTCCATCGCGGTATACAAAAACTCTTCGACCTGTTTCGGTAACCGATGAATCTCATCTATGAACAGAACCGAACCTCGCTCCAAATTGGTGAGGTAAGGAATCAGCTCCTTGGGGGCCTTGAGACTCGGGCCTGACGCCATCTCTACGTTGACACCCATCTCACGTGGGATACACGTTGCAAAAGTCGTTTTGCCTAAACCCGGTGGGCCATCAAACAGAATATGACCCAGCTGCTCATTGCGGCGTTTGGCTGCATCGATGGAGATTTGTAGGACCTCCATGATATCGCGCTGACCGACCATGTCTGCAATTCGCTTTGGACGCAACCCAACATCGGTATCGCCAACATCGTGCTGCGTGGATGGATCTGGTATCGAGTTGCTCTCGTCTATGGGCCTTTCGCCGATAGGTCCATCATCGAATTGGTCGTCATCGGGTGGATTCAGATCATCTCGCCCGGAGTTTTTTCCCATACGCGGCTGCCTAGAGCTGGTACCTTTCGGGCTCTTTGCCGACGATGCATCGACATCATCGGCGGTAATCTTTCTCTCCCTGACCACGATACTCCTCCTTGGAATCGACTGCTTGCGATCCCTAAGCCCCAGAATTGACCGGAGCCCAGAATCGACTGGGATGCGTTCGCGAGGCCTACTGTCCTTGACCGCGAGAGAATCCAGGTTTGCCATCGAAATTGTAAAGACCTTCTAACTTCACAAATTCTACCCCGGCATCTGTAATGCGATCCAACAAAGCCGTAATCGCCTTGTGGGAGACCACACCGGGGGTCCCCTCTGGGAGTTGGAATCGGCAACGATAGACGTCAACCGTGAACGTTTCTGCCATACCGCCGGGCCAAACCTTCATGCCGCGATTGCTAAGCATTTCGAGCACCATGCCGTCCCCTGCTAGAGGTTGTAGCTTTGCTGCTAAGTCATCAGCCGACCCCTTGAACTCGCAGAAAACGTCGGCTCCAACCATTTCTCGCTTTTCGGTCGACCTGACATACGGGGGTCGAGAATTCAGCGGCTTGGTTAGGGCCTTGGAATAATCCACTTGCTTGAGAACCTCCGGCTTCTTACCGAGCCTTTCCACAACCGCTTCGGCAAATTCATTGGTTCCCACTTTTTGCTTGGAAACTCGTTCGTCAAAAATATCGTAGGTGTGGATACCATCTTCGATGGTCTTCAGCCAGGCGTTATGTGCCAACTCCGCGACACTCCCTTGTCCGATGTGGACCAACATTTGGATCGCACCCAAGAACAGACCGGATGGATTTGCCAAATTCTGCCCGGCACGTCGAGGAGCCGAACCATGGATAGCCTCGAACATCGCACATGCATCGCCGATGTTGGCAGAACCAGCCAAACCGACCGAACCGGCAATCTGAGCCGCCACGTCGGACAGGATATCGCCGTACAAGTTCGGCATGACAATCACGTCAAAGGCTTCTGGGGTGTCGGCAAGCTTGGCTGCACCAATGTCGACGATCCAGTGTTCGTTTTCGATGTCAGAATACTCTGCTGCAATCTCATCGAAAACTTTGTGAAACAGACCGTCGGTCAGCTTCATAATATTGTCTTTGGTAAAGCACGTAACCTTCTTCCGTCCGTAAGCTCGTGCATACTCGAAAGCATAGCGAACGATCTTTTCGGTGCCGGGGCGGCTGATCAACTTGAGGCATTGCATAACGTCGATCGTTTGACGATGCTCAATCCCAGCGTACAAATCCTCTTCGTTTTCCCGTACGATCACGACATCCATTTTGGGATGCTTGGTTTCGATGAATGGGTGATAGCTGAGGCAAGGACGCACATTGGCGTAGAGTCCGAACGCCTTGCGGGTCGTTACGTTGAGCGACTTGAACCCTCCACCCTGTGGAGTCGTGATCGGTGCCTTGAGAAAGACCTTGGTTTCACGCAGACTTTGAAAAGCTTCTGGCTCAATTCCCGCCATATTGCCCTTGAGGTATTGCTTTTCACCGATCTCGATGGTTTGGATATCCAACTTCGCGCCGGCCTCTTGGATAATCCTAAGCGTTGCGGCCATGATCTCGGGGCCGATGCCATCGCCATAAGCGACTGTGATGGGAGTTGCTGATGCCATGCGTATATCAATTCATTGGTTGGAGGGAATCGAAGGGGTCGGGTGGAAACGCGACCAATCACTGCAATAAAGAGGAAGAAATCGTATTCCTAATCGGGCTGGGCAGCAACTCGCGCAGCCTATTAGTTTGTTGGATTTCTTGGGTATTTTTCGAGCCAGCGGGACTTAAAGGCGTCGTAGTCGGCCCTCGTGTCAATCCCCCGATGGGATTCGGGAATAGCGCCCACCACAATCTTGTGCCCATTCTGTAGAAATCGTAGCTGTTCAAGCTTCTCGAGACGCTCCAAACTACTTGGGGCCAACCGCCCGAGCTGAAGCAAAAAATCCCTGCGATAGGCATAAATCCCTATGTGTTGCAGAAACAATGGGGGCTCCTCTGCCAGCAAACTCTCGGACCAATCACGTGGATGAGGTATCGGGGAGCGGCTAAAGTACAAAGCAGTTCCGCCAGCTCCCACCACCACTTTGACACATGCAGGGTCATTCAAGTTTGCCGAGCTTCGAATGGGGGTCGCCAGCGTGGCTACCGATGCCTCCGGCGAAGAGACTAACAAGTCCATTACTAGATCGATCGATTCACCCGAGATTTCTGGCTCATCCCCTTGCACATTGATGAAAATGTCAACCTCAGGTGACGCATGGGCGACCTCCGCAATCCGATCGGTACCACTCTGAGCCGAAGGATTCGTCATCATGGCCGTGCCGCCGAATGAGTTCACTAGCTCGAACAAGCGAGGATGATCGACCGCAACCGTAATGCCGGATGCGTGTTTTGCCGCCATGCACGCTCGATAAGTATGCTCGAGAACAGAATGTCCGGTCTCGCTCAGCAGGAGTTTTTCAGGGAGCCGAGTCGAAGCTAAACGTGCGGGAATGACAATCCTGCCAATCATCAATTGGGGCCATCACATTTTGTGAAAATCATCCTGCCTGCTTGCGTTTGCAAAGTGCTGGTAACCACGACCCCCACTGTCTCATTGAGACGACCTCGGCCTCCCTCGACGACCACCATAGTGCCGTCGTCCAAATAGCCGATCCCCTGATCATGACCTTCGCCTGGTTTGACAACTCTGATCTGAAAGCCCTCGCCAGGCAAAAACTGTGGACGCAATGCACTCGCAACCTGATTAAGGTCGATGACTTCAACGTTGTGCAGCTTGGCTACCTTATTTAGATTGAAATCTCCCGTCACCAGCTTGCCACCGAGATGCTTGGCGAGAAGAACTAGTTTCATGTCGACAGGTTGCCCCGCAAACTCCGTAAGCTCGCGCTCGTATAATGTGAAATCAAGCCTTTGGCTGCTGCGAAGCCGGTTCAAAATATCTAGTCCGCGACGACCTCTGACTCGCCTTAGCTTGTCTGAGCTGTCAGCAATATTTTGGAGCTCCATCAATACGAACCGGGGCATAACCAACTGACTGTCGAGCACACCGGTGTCCGCCAACTCTGCTAACCTGCCATCGATAATGCTGCTTGTATCAAGAATTAATGGCTTCAGACCCTTGAGCTCGCGAGAGAACTCAACATAAGGCACTACGAATCGGAAGTCATCCTTGGTTTGCAGCAATAAACTGATGCAGACGTAACAGAGAACGGTAAGCAACCCAATGGTAAAGTAGGTCTTTGTGAGGCTGTCCTGCAAAAACGGATCCATCGCAATTGTCAACAAATACGTCAGAACCAGCCCAATCACCAATCCAAAGTAGACCGCCGAAATGACGTCGATCCGCTTGCGAGGAAATAACATGTCCATGGCGACCACGCCGAACGCTACAAGCATCACCCCACTGAAAACGATATAGGGCCCGAAGGCTCCGAGAGCCCCAAAATCCTCTGATCTAGCCCAAATGGCCCCTACACCTCCGGCAACCAATATAAAAATAACGCGAAGAGCCAACACGGCAATCGTGTCGGAAAGAGGATTTTTAACCATGCGTTCAAGGCCAGGGTCGAGTTTGTTTGTATCCATGATTAGATCTAATGCTAGGCCCAGCAGTCAGCGGCATCCCTACCCAAAACCGACAAAAGTCGCTCTTGATCGAATAACTCCTAGTTACTCAACGACGCGTAAACCTTGGCCACAGTTCATTATAGCGTGGTAAAAAAAACAAAGTGCTCGGCAAATCTCCGAAAAATACCCAAACCAACTGCGGGTTTCCGCATCCTCGTTCATGGTTGGCGGAGACTTTCCTTGGTAACAAGGTCGACTGCCGTTTGCTTGTCCTCGAGCTTTTGGTCTGATGTGGCTATTTGAGAAAGGGCGTACTCTATCCCGTATACGGCGAGTTGGTCTCCGTGCTGATCAACAGTTGCCAGCATTCGGCCATCAAGGATTGCCTGCTGAGCCGCTTGGATGTTGTCGAAACCGACCACAAAAATCTGACCGGTTTTGTTCGCTCCCTTGATGGCTGCAATCGCACCCATGGCCATCGAATCATTCGCCGCCAATATTGCCCTTAAATTGGGGTATTCGGAAAGGACAGAGGACGCAATCGTATTGGCAAGATTCATCTCCCACTGAGCAGATTGGCTGGACACGATCTTGATCCCCCCCTCGTTGAGGGCATCTTCAAAACCTGCTTTTCTTTGCTGGGCGTTGAAGCTCGTCGTAATCCCTTCCAATATGGCAACTTCGTCCCCCTGACTCAGGTTCCCCACCAAATACTCGGCGACCAGCCTGGCCCCTTGCCGATTGTCAGGACCGACGAAGGGGATTTTCAGCCCCTCTTGCTCCAAAATGGATTGATCGAGCTGATTATCTATGTTGACCACAATAATTCCAGCCTTGACCGCCTTTCGCAAGGCGGGGATCAGCCCCTTGGAATCCGCCGGCGCGATGACAATCGCCTTGGCTCCTGCGGACACCATCTCGTCCACCAACTCGGCTTGGCGAGCCAGATCCCTTTCATCTTTAATTCCATTTACAACGAGCTCGTAGGTCTGGTTTGCTGCTTGATGGGCTTTTGCCCCCTCTGCCATGGTGGAAAAAAACTCATTGGCCAACGATTTCATTATCAACGCAACCTTTGGCTTAACAGTTGACTGCACCGACAAGCTGCTTGGGTCGGAACCGCTAGAAGACGGACTTGATTTGTCCGTAGAACATCCCATTAAAAGGAGGCTGGAAACGAAGGCCATTATGGTGGTCTGGTAACGCATTTTCGATTGGCTTAGGTTGATTGCAAGGAGAACTGGGGTTGTTCGGGGTTGTTTTGAGATTTCAACGACGAAAACAATAAAGTGCATCGCGCGTCCGTATGATCAAGTCTTCACCGATCGCTGCGGGGGAAGCTAAACAGCCGCTTTCGAGTCGGTTGGTATGCGTTATCACTCCGTCTTTCGATACCACGTAGCCATTCCCACTTTCGTCGAGACAGTAAAGTTGCTCAGACGCAACGATAGGTGAACTGCTAAAGTCACCACCGAGTCGCACCTGCCAGACTTGCTCGCCGTCTTGTTTACGGAAAGCGGTTAACATCCCTTTGTCCTCTAGGGAAACGATCAAGTCATCGATCAGGACGGGAGATGGTTTCGCTCCAATAGCCCGGGATGCCCGCCACATGAGGTGAGACTCGGTCGTGTCGCCCCGCCCCATTGGGTCAATGGCGAGCAAATGACCTTTGCTAAATCCCGTACTGCAATAGACCAACGCCCCATCAAAGAGGGGCCTCAAAGCCGCAGAGTGCTCATCGTGTCGAACATGCCAAAGCTCTTTGCCGGTCTCAGGATCATAGGCGATCATCGCTTTGGCAGCGGGGCTCAGCAATTGCAATTCGCGCCGACCGCTATACGAGACTTCAATTAGGTGAGGTGTCCCATAGGCCTTTTTGAAATCGCCATTGTGGGTTCCATATTCATGCGTCCTCTCACTTTTCCAAACCGTTTTCCCGCTGGAGCGGTCCAAGGCTATGACATACTGCAAATCGGCCCCATCCATATGGAAGATCAGTAAGTTCCGGAAAAATATCGGAGACGATCCTGCACCTCGGAAGTGATTGCACTCTAGATCGCGACGCTCCCAGACCGTTTCCCCTGTCGTTCTGTTCAAGCATGCTGTTCCATAGGCTCCGAAAGTCACGTACAAGTATTCAGAATCGACGACTGGTGTCGGAGACGCATACGAATTAAAGACGTGAAAGTCCGGCTGTGTTTCTGTGTTCGTGAACACCACGTTCTCCCAAACCGTGCTGCCGTCCCTCCGATCGATGCATAACGCGGACATGACCAAACCATCGTCTGAAGCGTTGGTCACGTAAACGTCATCTCCCCAAACCACCGGAGAAGACCATGCTTTACCCGTGATCGGTTTCTTCCAAGCGAGATTGATATCCTCCCCCCATTCCACGGGCGGAGACGCGGTCGCAGCAGCGTGGCCAGTTCCCAATGGCCCCCTGTATTGCGGCCAAAAATGCTCGCCGGCCTTCTCGACCTCCGGTTTCGTCCACCCCCACTGATAATCCAGTACCGCCGACTGCTGGGAAAAGACAGTGGACGAAGATGTACTTGTCAGGTGTATGCAAGTACTGAGGAAAGCAACCAGAAGACTGCTGAATGCAATGGAAAAACGGCAGGGTTGGGTTTGGTAGGCTTGCATCTTGGGAGAGGTTGGGAGCGGGTGAGGTAAGGAAAGGCGGAAGGCGTTGTGGAATCGGCTTTCTCAATTAAATGGTAAAGGCGGCAACTACGAGTCTTCAGTATATCTCAATAATTCATCCTATTTAGCTTGCCGGTCATCGATCCTATACTTTCCATGCATTACCAATACCGTTCCACGACATAATGCCCAGGGGTTTTTGCTTTATGCTTGCTGAGCCCTCGCCCTTGAAGGATCACCTCGAGGTCATTGAGCATGTCTGGATTGCCGCACATCATGACAACTGACTCCTCGGGAGCGATTTTTGTTTCAGCCACTTGTTCTAAACTTCCGTTCTCCAAGGCTGTCGTAATTCTCCCGCTCAAGCATCCTTTGCCAGCTTCCCGCGATACGGCACTGATAAAACGAAATCGTTCTGGATACTGATCCCTATAGCCTTGTAACTCATCGTGATATGCCAAGTCGGTGCAGTGCCGGACCCCATGAACCAAAACGATTCTGGCGTAGCGTTGCCAAATGGTAGTCTCACGGAGCATCGCAATGTAGGGCGCCAGCCCCGTCCCCGTCGCGATTAGCCAAATGCAAGGTGCGTCGGGTGTGTGCGACAGGGTGAACCCACCTGTGGCTTTCGCGGAAACATCCACGGTATCCCCTTCGCCAAGATCCCATAGGCGAGGTGTTAGTTCACCACCGTCAACTCGAACTATGAAAAAATCGAGCACTTCTCCATGCGGTGAAGCCACCGAGTAGGGGCGATGCAAATGCTTCTCTGGTAGATTCAATCCGACCTGCAGAAACTGTCCAGGCTCAAAGGGGGCGACACCCGGCGTGGAAACCGAAATCGTAAACAGTCCTTCCGACCAGACGTGTCGTTTGATGATTTTTCCCGATATCCACTGCAATGACATCGTGTTGAACCTTGAGCGAGGAGTGTGGGGTAGACGATTTTATTGTAAACTGTTGGAACATAATACCATTTTCGATCAACGGGGTTGTCGCCCCAACCCCCTTTCGAGCTATAATAGGGGAATAAAGGCGTCCGCAACCTGAATCTCAATTCCCACCCATTCGATCCGACTTTTCGTCACCTTTTTGCCGAACCGACAAGTCGATCTCCCCCACCCCTATGACTCGAATCCTTATGCGTTCGATCTTCCTTTCCTTCCCCCGGTTTGCTGCAATAGCCATTGGTTTCACTTTGTTGCTAATCGCGAAGGTCGGCACGGCACACTTTGCAGAACACTCGGCAATAATCTCCGCCGATCACGAACGCATTGACTTCAACCGTGAAATCCGACCGATCTTGTCCGAGAACTGCTTCTACTGCCACGGACAGGACGGAAACCAACGGGAAGCGGGCTTGCGACTGGACGTGCGTGAGGATGCGATAGAACATGGGGCTATCAATCTGGAGGCCATTTCCGAGAGCGAACTGCTCAAACGCATCCTTTCGGACGATCCTGATCTATTGATGCCTCCCCCTAAATCCAATCGCAAACTTAATCATGACCAGAAGGAACTCCTTCGAAAATGGATGGAACAAGGGGCCGAATACGACAAGCACTGGGCATTTATTCCCCCGAAGAAAGTGGAACTGCCCAACGTCAGCCAACCAAATTGGGTTCGTAATCCGATCGACCAATTCGTTTTAGCCAAGCTAGATCAGGAGGGACTTTCTCCATCAATCGAGGCAGACAAAACAACCTTGATCAAAAGACTTTATGCCGACTTGATCGGGCTACCTCCCAAGCCACAGGAAGTTCTGGAATTCGAACAAGATGTATCACCCGAGGCCTACGAGAAGCTCGTTGATCGCCTCATGCAGAGCGATCACTATGGCGAGCGGATGGCCTTACCATGGCTAGATGCGGCACGGTATGCCGACAGCAATGGCTTTCAACAAGATGGTGACACTTGGCAATGGATGTGGCGAGACTGGGTAGTTAAGGCCCTCAATGAGAATTTGCCTTTTGACCAATTCGTCACATGGCAACTCGCTGGCGATCTGCTGCCCGACGCCACCGTGGAGCAAAAAATTGCGAGCGGCTTTAATCGGAATCATATGCTCAACGGTGAGGGAGGTGCCATCGCCGAGGAGCAACGTTTCGTGATTCTTTTTGACCGCATGGATACAACCGCGACGACCTTTCTTGGTCTCACGATGTCTTGCGCTCAATGCCATGATCACAAATACGACCCCATTACGCAACAGGACTACTACGGTCTGATGGACGCCTTTAACCGCGTCCCTGAGTCCGGCGTTCCACAGTATTTTTCCAGTCGAATTCGAGTTGCCAGCCCGTATATCGAGGTTCCGTCTGAAGAGGTGAGTGACAAACTAGCTGAGTTTGACACGCGAACGGCCGACCTGGAAAGTGCGGTGCAACCTCTTGTTAACATTGCCTACGCAGGCTGGAAACTTGGTGTTCTGGCGGACAAGAATCCAGACGGCAAAGGCTTTTCTGATTCGCTTGCAGCAATTCTGCGAAAGCCAGAGACAGACCGCACGGATACTGAAAAAACCGACCTGGAAGCCCAGCTAAGAGCTCACTTTGACCAAAAAGTCAAAGAGTCTTTGAAGACCGCGATTCCGCAGCTTGCTGAGATCGAAGCAGTTCGAAATCAACGTGCCAGTTACGTGGCGGACCAGATGCCGCGTCCGATGATCATGAGCGATGCGCAGAAGCGAGATTCCCACATCCTGATCCGTGGCGAATATCTGAACAAAGGCGACAAGGTGGAATTCTCAACTCCAGGATTCTTACCTCCACTGCCGGAGGACTATCCTCGCGACCGGCTCGGATTTGCCAGGTGGCTTCTGACCGAAGACCAGCCGCTCTTAGCAAGGGTTCAAGTGAACCGGATGTGGCAACATTTCTTTGAACTTGGGTTAGTGAAAACATCAGAGGATTTCGGTGTGCAAAGTGAGTATCCCGTTCATCGTGAACTGCTGGATTGGTTATCCGTCGAGTTCCGGGAAACGGGTTGGGATAGGAAGAAAATCAATCGGTTGATCGTCACCAGTTCGACCTATAGGCAGTCAAGCAAGGTTAACGAAGAGCTCTTGCAAAGGGATCCAGAGAATCGACTATACGCGAGAGGCTCGCGTATGCGAATGCCATCGATGGTGCTTCGAGATTGGGCTCTAGCTGCTGCACTTTTGCTTGATCAACGCGTAGGAGGCAAGCCGGTTTATCCGTATCAGCCGGACGACATTTGGGAGTCGTTAGCCATTACAAAGGAGCGGGACTTTACTTACCCCAAGTCTTCGGGATCGGATCTATATCGAAGAAGCCTTTATACTTTTTGGCGGCGAACGGTCGGCCCAGCCAACATGTTCGACAGTTCGAATCGACAAACATGTAAAGTTCGCGCATCGTTGACAAGCACGCCACTTCATGCCCTGACCACACTAAACGATCCGACCTGGGTCGAAGCTGCTCGGTCTCTTGCCGAACATTGTATGCAACATCAATCAACGTTAGCTACTCAGATCGAGGCGGCTTATCGCGCAGTGCTCTGTCGTCCACCCAATGAGGCGGAGCTTAAGATACTCGAACGGGCGTTCGCAACCCAGCGGTCGATGTTCGAGTCTGCTCCTGAGTCAGCGAACCAGTTTCTATCGATCGGTAGCAAGCCAAGAACAAGTGACTTAGATCTCCTGTCACATGCCGCCCTGTCGGTGGTATGTCTCGGCATTATGAATCTCGACGAAGCACTGACTAGAGAATAAGGGGAAGACGAATGCAATCCAGGGATCTACTGCAGCAAAACCAAGCCACCGTGACTCGTCGGCAACTCTTTGGCAGGTTTGGAACCGGGCTGGGAACCGCTGCGTTAGCTAGCCTTTTCCAAGCCAGCATGTCGCAGGGGTCAGTCGGCGGGTTGATGGATGCACGCCAAAAGGGGCTACCGGAACTACCTCATTTCCCCCCCAAGGCCAAGCGAGTGATTATGTTTTGGCAGGGTGGTGGACCATCACACGTCGATCTTTTTGACCACAAGCCTGTTATGGATCAAATGGCAGGTCAGGAGATCCCCGAGTCGATTCGAGGGACCACTCGATTGTCAACCATGACTAGTGGCCTCAAGAACTGGCCTTGCGTTCCGGCTATCAAACCTTTTCAGCAGTACGGCCAGTCCGGTATTTCCCTTAGCAGCATGCTTCCCAATATCGGCTCGCTGGCGGACGAGATCACTTTGGTTCGATCAATGCACACCGAAGCCGTGAATCATGCCCCTGGGGTCACCTTTTTCTTGACCGGATCTCAAGTTCCTGGTCGACCGAGTTTAGGAGCTTGGTTGTCCTATGGTCTCGGGAACGAATCCGACGAACTGCCAACGTTTGTCGTTATGACCTCGAGTGACAAAGGCAAGACGTGTGGGCAACTGTTTTTTGATTACTACTGGGGAAGCGGTTTCTTGCCCAGTCGATACCAGGGGGTCCGATTTCGCAATTCTGGTGATCCCGTCCCCTACTTGGCGAATCCTGAGGGATTGAGTGCGAATGCGAAACGGGCTTTGCTCGACGACATCGCAGCCATTAATGCAGCACACTTAGCCGAATACGGCGATCCGGAGATCGACACTCGAATCGCCCAGTATGAGATGGCGTATCGCATGCAAACGAGTGTCCCCGACTTGCTCGATTTTTCTAAGGAGTCAGCTTCGACGATAGAGCGTTACGGGCCGGGCGCCTTGGTTAAGGGAACGTATGCCAACAATTGTCTCGTCGCACGTCGATTATTAGAGAGGGGTGTGAGATTCGTTCAATTGATGCATGCTGGTTGGGATCAGCACAACAATCTCTACACGCAGCTTGAAGAGCAATGCCGCGATACCGATGCACCGTCCGCGGCGCTCGTAAAAGATTTAAAAGAGCGTGGGATGCTGGATGACACGTTGGTCGTTTGGGCTGGCGAATTTGGTCGCACACCCTTTGGGCAGGGACCATCGGACAAGCCGAATGGCAGAGATCATTTTGGGAGAGCATTTAGTTGGTGGGTGGCAGGCGGTGGAGTCAAAAAGGGGCATGTTTACGGTGCGACCGACGATTACGGTTGGAACATTACCGAAAATCCAGTTCATGTTCACGACATGCAAGCCACCATTTTGCACTTATGCGGCATCGATCACACGAAACTGACATTTCGCTATCAAGGCCGTCAGTATCGGCTCACCGATATCCACGGCGATCCCGTGCATGGCATCATCAGCTAAACCCCTCGCCAGAAAATAAGCCAGTCAAAATTTCGCGTTTGAGTCCTTCTTATTAGGTGCCATCCATTTTTTTTTGACTGTTTTTTACCCCCCGGTATCATTTGGAAAATGTCCCACTAACTAGAGGAGTCCATTCATGGGTAGACCACTACGCACAGAACAGTTCAGGCATGACGAGATCGCGGTAGTGCATTGTGTGCAGCGGTGCGTACGCCGTGCCTTTCTGGCCGGTTTCGATGCCGTTTCGGGGGTCGATTACTCCTACCGCCGCGAATGGATTCGTCGCAGATTCGAAGCACTCGCCTCGGTCTTCGCTATCGATATCCTCTCCTATGCGATTCTCTCTAACCACCTACATGTCATCTTACGCAATCGACCGGATGTGCTAGCCAACCTATCCGACGAAGAAGTCGCCATCCGCTGGCTTCGCGTTTTCCCAGGACGCAGACTCGAAGAACACTTGGCCGAACCATCGCAATCCGATGTCCAACGGGTTCTTGCCGATCCGGAACTCTTGGCCAAGATTCGGACGAGGTTGACGGATATTTCTTGGTTCATGCGTGCTCTAGCCGAGCCGATTGCTCGTTTTGCGAACCGACAGGATAACTGCACCGGCCGGTTCTGGGAAGGACGCTTCAAAGCGCAACGTATCGTCGATGATGCGGGTTTGTTGGCTTGCGCCATGTATGTGGACTTGAATCCGATTCGAGCTGCCTTGGCCGAGAGTCTCGAGAAATCGGTGCATACGTCGGTTTACGATCGCATCGAAGCGGAGAAGGGAAAGCAGATTCCTTCGGCGGCATTCGATTTAATACCGATCACGCACGAAGAGTCGGTGGCTCAGCGTGGCAAGTCACTGGCCGAGCAACGCCAGGATCACAAGGCCAAGAAGAAGGGGACCACCAAACAGGTGCCTCGAGACAGTTGGCTTGCTCCGCTATGTTTAGGGTCGGGAGTGTTGTCAAGCGACCCGCAAGTGCATCGTGACGGCCTGCGAGCAAGTGATAGGGGATTTCTTCGAATCGACTGGAGCAGCTACAAGAAACTGCTTGGCTGGGTAGCCGAGAACAAGCCGAGTGCGGGGACGGTTGCGTTGCCGAAGCCGCTGAGCGACGCTTTGATTGCATGTGGCGTGGTGCCGGAGATGCTTTCGGACTTGGTGTGGAACTTCAAGAAGTACTTTAGCCGCTGCGTCGGAGGTACGGAGTCCATGTCGGGTGATGCGGAGCGGATAGGCAAGCGTTGGCACAGGGGCCAGCGGCGAGCCGCAGCTTGTTTCAGCTAGGCGAGACGCTCGAAAAATAGCCCTGCTGGTGCTCCCTAGACGACGAAGGCAAGCGGAAAGTACCCCAAACTATCTGCTGCGATCGCTGTTTGCTTGGATCAACGTTTTAGCGTAGTGTTTGGCGTCGTTGCGGGGAAATTCCAAGCCGAATTCCGGTTTGGGTGACGGGATTCCTCTCCTCGCCACCGTTATGGAACGCAGGTGGCAGATCAACTTGGATAAATAATGGATCATCAAACAATGGATGGCACTAAATAATCCCCAAAAAATCAAGAAGCAAAATGTGGATGGCACGTATTTGGGAACAGAGTTTCTGCTACCTCGCAGCGAGCGGTTTCGGCATGTTATTCCAAAGACCAACGAAAAGACCGAGAATGGCACCACTGAGATGCGAAAATGGTACCGGAACGAAAGATACATCAGATACGAATAAATTACCTCCAAAGTATGATTCGCAAGCAATCTTGGTGAAAAGCCCCGCTAAACAAATCGAAAAAACCCAAAAGCTCCCGCGATCTTTGCTTCTTATGCTTCCAACTATGCGATCTGCCGCTATTAGCGAGAACAAACCCGAATCAATCCCGCTAAGGCCTCGATAAGAAGTAAGCTCCGGATGCTTTGAGAACACAACTAAAGGGATGACTATAGATGACAGGCCAAGATAAGCCAGATAGCGACCACGCTGGTTCTGCTCGCAGATGCTGCCTAACACCACAAACACGAGTAGATCCCAAGCCAAATGGTTCCACGACCAATGGAGTAAATGGGAAGTGACCAGTCGATAAGCTGACGAAAAGCGGACTGTCCGCCAATCTAATTCGAGGAGCGGAACGTACTCTGAACTGATTTGAAATAGCAACACGACGGATGCTATGAGAAGTGTCCAACGAACGTCTCGTAAAGATCGCATGATATCGTCTATTCGCTTATAGCTAAAAGTGGGAGGCAATTATTCGGTGTACATCAATAGTGCAAAGGCCTCTGAATTATTCATAGGCCAGTGCTCGCCTGAACGGAGCCAGGATTAAACTGTCGGAAGGCCGCTTTTTCACCACAACTAGTGCCCCCCATATCGCGATAATCGGTATTCAGGGCCTTATCGAGCTCCGGCATGATGAAAGCGACGCTAGTTACCGGCCTATACGAGTAGGCCAGCATAGAAAAATCCGCCGGGTAAGATGCCAGGCGGATTGCGAATGGTGTGAGATAGACCTAGCTGATCGTCATTCTGAAATTCCAGCATTCTTACGTCGTCTGCCAGCCCACGCTGCCGCACCGGCTAACCCAGCAGCAATCAATCCAGTGATCGGATCGATCGCTCCCCCGCCTCCAAGAGATGGGCTCATCGACTTGTTCGTTCCTTGGTCGGCCCAGTTGATATTGTTTGTATTCGAGGTGCCAGGAGGTGTAGAACCGTTTACGGGAATCGATGTCGCAGCAAGCTCAACACCGTTTTTAGTTTCACTGGAGTTCGAACCCTGAGGACCTAAACCTGCGAGCGATTCATTTCGAAGAGCATCGAACTGCTTCCGTAGCGCTTCGCGGGCGACGTTGTCTCGTCTTACACGGGTTGCATTCCGTCGGTCAATCGCCCATCGCTTGTATTCCGTGTCATTTTCGAGCACGATAAATGACGCGTATTCACTGACGATCGAATAGCCCTCACACAGGTTTACAATTTGTCCAAGAATCGCATCTCGATCTCGTCCCAGTCGGAGCTCGTTGTCGAGCTCTTGAACTCGATTAAATGCCCACATGCGTTCGATCTCTGGGTTCTCATGGTTTTCGTTGGGAAAGGGGATTTCCATCGTTTGGTGAATCGGTTGGCCCATGATTTCCGTTTTCACGACGACTTTTGCTTGGCCAGCCCCCTTGTACCTTCCGAAAAGTCGAAGCGGTGCACCGTAGAAAAGATCAGGCAATTCCCTCGGCGTTACATCATAGGTTTCAATCCCTTCGATGTTGATCGAGACATTGGAAGCGACGGGACGCATTAGTTTTCGCCGAAACGCTTGTGCTTGTCTTGTGAAGTCGTCTTGTTGGGAGACGAATGCTGCCAAACCACCAGCTCCCTCGGCCAATTGCTTGAGCATCGGACGATTAACTTCGTTGCCCAATCCGATACAAAAGACCCTTGTACTACCGGGAGCCTCTTTGATCAAGCTTAATAGCTCTGACTGCCCTTTAGTCTCGGTCATACCGTCGGATAGAATGACGACATTGAGGGGCCGGTCGTCATTTTTATACTTGTATGCGGTAAGGAGAGCAGGGCGCAAGACTGTCCCACCTCTAGCTCGCTGAGATAAGAGAAACTCGGCCGCCTCCTTCTTGGACTCTGGGCTTACATCGCTTAGCTTCTGAAATTGAGTTTGAGGCATGGTATTGAATGTCATCACTTCAAAACGGTCGTCAGTGCCCAAAGCCCCCACAAATGTATTCACGATGTTCCGAGTGAGCGACAGCTTTCCGTCGTTTGCCATGCTCCCCGAGATATCCACCACGAACACATAGTCCATCCCCGCTCCATATTCCTCCAATTCTTTTCCGGCGGTCATGGTAAGCATAAAGTAACCGTCTTCTCCGTTTTCTTTCGAAGCAATTAGGTCGATCCCGGTTCTTGCCCGTTCGGTATCGAGATGGATTACGACGTCGCGGCTCAAATCTCCTTCTTTGACTTCAAGGCTAGCACGCGAATACTTGTCAGAGTGATTGGTAATGACAAAGTCTTCGCCGTGCGAAGGGCTGTTCAGACCGGCCAATGGAATTTCGCTTCTCACATCCAGCGTGAATGAAAAGCGAGACTTGGTGGTTTGGTCGATATTGGTCCGAGTCGTTGTGGCTAGCGGATAAACGTAGGTAGCTGTGTCGTGATCGAAATCGAGTTGCTGACAGTAGGTGACTTTGATGTCTTGTTCAGCCCCCGGTGCAATCGGGAAAACTCTGAGCTCAAAACTCTTGTAATCGACCTGTTCAAGCAAGCCCGGGTCCCGTTTCGTCACCTTGTAACTCTCGTAAATCTCGCGAGCCCTCTTCTTCTCCACAACTTCGCCGACCATTTCTTGTCCGTTGATGATCATGCTAAAGTTGCTGACGCTCGCACCGTTGGGCACGGGAAAAGTGTATAGAGCTTCAACGATCCGCTGCTCCGTGTTTCGGAAAACTTGATGAACTTCGGTAACCGCAATGCCGTTATTGATGGTGACCGACACATCGTGCTCTTTGATTTCCAGCACGCCGCCAAAGCCTCCGTCGGCGATAAGTAAGCCCGATGCCTGGGCGGGTGTCTCTAGGGGCAAAGAAGCTGCCCCTAGAATCGCTGCCAATCCTAAAGAGCGTCTCCAAAATGACATGCTCGATTTCATAGTCTGGTTCCTTGTATAGGAGAAAGTGTTGAACAACTCTTCTAAATGCAACCAGCATGCCAAAGAAACGCAGTTCCGCGCAAGTGCTTGCTTGTAAAGCACTTGCGACTAAATGATCCCAGAACACGACTTTAAAAACCTAATCAAACGTACACTGGGTGCTAGCCGCATGTACACTGTGTGCATACTGTGTTTTCTCGAATTTCGGGGGGGAGAAATGGGGCTGATAGGTCGCAATGATTGGGAGTTTGTCCGTTCTGTCGGAGAGCTGAGTTACACGAATCCATTTAGTAGCGGACGTTTTGCGCTGGAGCGCCGGGCTTTGGGGAGCAACTATGTGGAGGAAACTCATACCTACTGGAGCTTGAATCCCGACCCGATGTTTTATCGTCGAGAGAACTTGAACCTGCTCTCTGCACGGGCTAAGCAGATTGCAGCTACGCTTCGAGATCGAATCACGTCCCCGGTAGCTGCGAGTGACGACGAGTTACTACTTTACGATGACTTGATTGTCTATTTGATCTTTTATGAGCTGTTCGATGCTTGGGGCAAGCAGCGTATGCATTTAGCCTTTGATCCCGAGGCTAATCGGCAAGCATGGAAGCTTTATAGCCAAGCATTCTCGTATTGGCTTGAGCTACCAGGAGTGACGCTCCCGACGCAGAAGGAGAAAGAACATCTGTTTGCTCTCTATCATCAGGTCTATCGAGCGTTCTTTAGTATCTTTGAATGCGTCGTTGGATACTCTCAGCCGATTGCCGAGCTACGAGCCAAGATATGGCAGTCCATTTTTACTCATAACGTGCGTCGGTACCGAAGAAGTCTGTACCGCAGTCTCGGCCAAGTTACGACGCTCATTCAAGGTCCCAGTGGTAGCGGAAAGGAACTGGTTTCACAGGCTATCGGTATGTCGAGGTACATTCCCTATGATGCAACGAAACAGACCTTTGCAATCGATCTGGCGGAGCACTATCACGCGATCAACCTGTCCGCTTTTTCGAAGTCTCTTATCGAGTCTGAACTATTCGGGCATTCGAAAGGGGCATTTACCGATGCGAGGGAGGCGCGTGCTGGTTGGCTAGAAGCGGCGGGTGATCTCGGTGCCGTTCTGTTGGATGAGATTGGAGAGCTCGACCTTATAACACAGGTCAAGCTACTCAGGCTGTTACAGAGTCGCCAATATCAACGCGTTGGTGAAACCAAGATACGGGAATTTCGAGGGAAGATAATTGCGGCAACCAATCGCGATTTACGTAGCGAGATTTCGAAGGGTAATTTTCGAGAGGATTTGTACTACCGACTCTGCTCCGATGTGATCGAGACTCCTTCGCTTTCTACGCAGCTAACTCATTCACCGAACGCCCTCGACGACTTGGTCATGCACGTTTGCCAACGTTTATCGCCTGACGACTATGCTTCCTTTGCAGATGAGGTACTGAATTGGATTAAGAAGCACATCCCAGCGGATTACTCGTGGCCAGGAAACATTCGTGAGTTGGAGCAATGCGCCCGCAACATTCTCATTCACGGTTCGTATACTCCTAGCAAGACCAACCATGCCGAGAACACGAGAGGCCAAGAACTATCTGCGGCTATCGAGTCATTAGGTTTAACGGCAGATGAACTTGTGGCGAGGTATTGCCAAATTGCCTATCGCAAAACACGAAGCTTTGAGAAAGCGGCAAAGCTCTTACAGCTAGATCGCAGAACAGTGCGGGCCAAGGTAGACCGGCTGACGGAGTGAAATAGCGTTTGAAAAATCTTGAGGTCAACGCGAGAATGCCGCATCATAAACCAGGAAGAATTGAATTCGAAACAGAAACTAAGAGTAGATCCGTGGATGAGATCCATTTTTTTGATCGATACAGCCGGACCATCAAGACAGAAAAGGTGTATGGTGATCGAGCTTTGCGATGGATCTACAGTACGGTATTGGGACGGATCTCGTTGAACCTGTTGGTCAAGCGAGCGATTTTTTCGCGCTGGTATGGCTGGAAGATGGACCACGCTTCGTCCCGTGAAAAGATTGGTCCTTTTATCGAGCAGTTCGAGCTAGACCCCGATGAATTTGCGGAGGAATGGCGTGATTTTAAGAGCTTTAATGAGTTTTTCTACAGGCGATTAAAGCCGGATGCACGCCCTATCGATCGCGATCCGAACTCGATTGTGTTTCCTGCGGATGGCAGGCATCTTTGTATTCCCGATCTTTCCCATACCGATGGTTTATTCGTCAAGGGGCAGATGTTCCGACTAGAAGAATTGCTGGGGAGTACTGAACTAGCCAACAGGTATTCTCGGGGGAGCCTGTTGTTATCGCGACTTTGTCCAGTGGATTATCATCGCTTCCATTTCCCTGCGGAGGGTCAAGTTGGTGAATCAAGACTTATCAAGGGGCCTCTTTTTTCTGTCAATCCAATCGCATTGCGACAGAACATAAGGATCCTGGCAACCAATAAGCGGAGCATCACAGAGCTTGAGTCTGAGCGATTTGGCAAGGTGCTACTGATTGAGGTTGGAGCGACGTGCGTGGGAAGCATCTGCCAGACCTATAGAGCTGGTACAACTGCAAGAAAGGGGGACGAGAAGGGTTACTTTAAGTTCGGAGGGTCGTCCACCATCACCATATTTGAACCTGGGGTGATGCGGTTTGATGACGATCTGATCGAGCATTCTGCTCAATTGCGGGAGGTCTTTGGTCGCATGGGGGATCGCATCGGGTCAAAATAATATCTCGATAAGCCCCTCGAGCTTATTGATAATCGGTACAAAGTAAGCTCGACGAAATCAGACAAAAACTGGTGCCCGCAGAAGAGGCTTAACCTACGACCAGTCCAGGCCTTCGTACAGCTTGTTGAAATTGGTGTGGCCGTGTTCCGTAACGACAACCATGTCCTCAAGTCTAACGCCTCCGATGGCTTTGCAATAAAGCCCTGGCTCCACGGTTACAACGTCTCCAACTACAAGTTCTGGGCCGCCGATCGCTAGCAACGGTGGCTCGTGGACCTCTAGTCCCAAACCGTGCCCGGTGCCGTGCGTCATAGAGACGAAATTGTCATCTGCATCGGCAGGCGGCAACCCCATGTTAAAACCATCGCCTGTGATTGATGCAATCGTAGCCTGGTGGATTGCTTCGCCAGATACTCCTGCCCGAATCACCTTGCAGGCAGCCGCCTTTGCTCTGGCCACAGCGGCATGCATTTCTGCAACCTTGGGAGGAATGTCACCATGAACAACAGTCCGAGTGCAATCTCCGTTATATAGTGTCTTTTTATCACGAGGAAAGATATCCACGATGACGGGCTGTCCGGTCATCAGCGGGCCATGCCCATGGTCGTGGCAATCTGCACCGATCGGGCCGCACGCTACGATCGAACCTGGGCTGGAAAAGCCTAGCTCCAGCAACCATACGTCGATCAGCGATTGGAGCCGTTCAGCCGTCAGGATACTTCCTTCAGCATGCAAAACTCCCGACGCGTTTGGCGTGGCCGTCGCGATGAATCTGCAAGCACGCTCCATCACCACTTCAGTTTGTTTTTGAGCAAAGGCGATTTTCTCGAGCTCTTCGTCCGATTTCTTCCTTCGCTCAATCAATCCCCATTCCGTGTCGCACTCGACTTGAATCCCGCGCTCGATCAACGCATGGGAATAGATCATCGGAATGGATCGATCCACCGTAACCTTAGCGATGTTTTTCCGAATGAAAAACTCAGCCGCTGATTGGGCGGTGGCGGTCTCGCGATCCCCGGACAGACCAGACGTGGGGCTGAAATCATTCGGGCACCAGCAGTGCCCAGCGCGAGAAAACTTTCTCGCGCGTTCCAATTCGATGTCTCTCAGAATTAGATGGCAATCGTCCTTAGAATTTCCGAGCTCGATCCATACGACTGGATCTCCCACTAAAAACCCTGCCGTCCTGTAGAGTCCAGCGTTGAGAGCGGGAACTCCGGCCATCATTCTTGGATAAGACATGTTTACCTATGCGTTTTTAACACGTTCGACAATGATCAGCAGATGCTGTGCATCTTGCACCGAACCGACAAGCTTAACAAAGTCGACGGCAGCTTCCAAGTGCTTGAGGTTAACGTTGGGAAATCCGCCACCCGTTGGGACAGTAGGGCTAGAAGGCGCCGCAGCCGCAGCACGTTTCGGTGGAGCCACATCGCCGGTCGTGCGCTTCAGGTGAGCCTTTACGTTTGCAACGTCGGCTGCCTTGACTTCATATTTTTCTAAAGCTTCCACGATATCTTTGTTGCGAGCTTCTGGGTGTGCCTCCATGTAAGCACGAATACGCTGGGCTTTACTGGGTTCTTTTGACATTCTGTTACTCTCTCGTGTAGGGTTAAACTCAAGCTGCTCTTCTTTTTCAATTTTGGACTCGGCTTCTTTGACCAAGTGCTCAGGGACTCGCTCCATGAGCTCATCCAATGTTACGACGCGTTCTACATCTACCATTTGAACCATGTTTCTAAATCCTTATGAATCAAAATCCCGTGTATCAAACATCCTCATCGAAGCATTTGAAATACGAAATGACCGAACAAATATGTGCGTAACTGCCAATCGCCACCAATGGGCAATTATTTCAAGGAGTCCCTAGCTACAACGGTTACGAAGCAGCTCTCAGCCTGTGTTTCGTGTGGGCAGAGGGCCTACAGGTCGTGAGAGGATTCCTGCGTGAAGATCCTTAAATGATATATCGACAGGTCAAAGTGTCAACGCGATTTTGTCATTAGACATAAAAGCTTTCCAACAACCGTCTTATTTAGCAACAACGATACGAAAAGGACAAGTGTGGACAGCTCCACCTGAGTACCATTCGTAGCAAAAGGCATGCTGCCGCCACGGTCCGAATGTGTGCCTCCCAACATGCCCGGCTAGCCCTCCTGAGATCCCAAAACATCGCCAATCTCCCTAAGCTCGCCTGACGAAACGATGAAAGCCTAGGAAGTCCGGGAGGTCTTTTAGCTAGGACAAGTTTTCAGTTCGAGGGCATCAGTTCTGGGTGGCTCGCTCTGAGGAACGAAGCGCGTGCTAGCGTACACCACACCCTTCGTTCCTTAGGATGTGCCACCCTTTCGTCCTCTATGGTTCGCCACCGTTTCGCCAGGCCACCCCCAAGCTCTTACCGATTGAGTGTGAATGCTGGGAGTTGAACCAGCTGTCCACCCGCCATAGCACTTTGGTGAGCACAGATTCCCACGCAAGTCCAGTTGGCACTCGTGACGGCGTTTGGCCAGGGATCTCGATTCTCCATCAGCGCGGAAACAAATTCGTTCACCATATGGGGGTGCGAACCCCCGTGCCCGCCACCTTGGATAAACGACAAATGTTCTGCATCTTGAATACTTTGTGTGAACATCCGGATCGGTTCAGGCAAAAGATGTGCGTAATCCGGCACTTCGACTAGCATCGGGATCTCGTGCTCAGGCAATTTGGCGGTGTGGATGACGTGAGGTTGCCCCTCTACCAATGACCATTCGAAGCTCTTTTTGGTACCGTACACATCGAAACTCTCACGATACTGACGTGCCGTATCAAACAGGAATCGCCAAATATGGGCGGCAACATCGCTATCCTTGATCTTGATGTGGCATGATTCCACTGCGAATTTGTTGCCAGATTTCTTCGCCAAGTCATCTCGAATGGCTCCGGAACCGAAACAGGAGACATATTCTGCCAGTCCATCTACCAAACCAAGTACGGGTGAAACCACGTGTGTAGCGTAGTGCATGGGGATCATTCTTTCCCAGTACTCTGGCCAACCATCCATATCTTGCGGGTGACTAGCAGCCATATATTGAATCTTGCCGAGTTCGCCCTGCTTATACATGTCTTTGATGAATAGAAACTCACGGCTATAGACGACAGTCTCGGCCATCATGTATTTCAGGCCGGTATCAGCAACAGCCTGGCAGATCTGATCGCATTCCTCGATTGTTGTCGCCATGGGAACGGTGCACATAACATGCTTTCCGGCCTTGAGCGCTTGCAAGCTCATCCATGCGTGGTCCGGAATCGGAGAGTTAATATGAACGAAATCAACTTCTGGATCCGAAAGGACTTGTTCGAAGTCGCGGTAACGCTTGGCGATACCAAACTTATCGCCGACGGCGTTCAGGTCTTGTTCGTTTCGACGGCAAATGGCGATCACGTTCGCGTTGGGATGGCGTTGGTAGATAGGAATGAACTCCGCGCCAAAGCCGAGTCCGATCATTGCGACGTTGAATTTCTTTTCCATGGCAAATGCTTTGTGTTAAATCCGAAAAGAGGGAAGAATCTTAGCCCAATCAACGCGATGTTATACTCCAAATCGGCGTGGAAGGGCAGCATAGATGCACGCTCTATGGGCACCACGACCGCTAAGAGTCGACTCATCCCCTAACGTCGATGGCCTCCGCGACACAGACTGAAAATTCGTTACAATTGGAGCCCGTCAGTTAGATAGAATTCGCTTAAAGATCTTTCCCTTCGTCGATACTTTCCTATCCTCATCCATTCGTCCGTTTTCAGCTTCCGCCTAGGAGATATCCGTTGTCTAAAAAATCATCCGATTTACGTCAAGCGACCGAAAAAGAACTGGAATCGCTAAACGAGCGTGCGGGGAATCTCATGGAGTCCTCTCATTGCGATTCCGCTTTCCGGCTTTTTGGCGAGCTACGACAACGTGCAAAATCAGAAAACAGCCTGGTTTACTATGTGTTTGGTACCTTCTTTCAAATGACATTGTCTCACCGTCAGTTTCAGTTCGAAACGGTTCGCGAGCGAGCCATCGAGCTTATCGCATTGTTTGAGAATGAGGAACAAGCGAGAAAGATTGAGCCAGAACTGAATCTCGAGATCTATGAGGGGCTTCGATATCAAATGGGCGCCTGTGCGTACGAGGTACTCGCTGAAGCGACGGGAGAGCTAGAAGGTTTCAATTCGGAAGGGATGCAAGAGTGTCTAACTGGCGGCATCGAAGTCTGCCATCGGATTGGAAAATTATCCTGCGTCGGTTGCTTTCGGGAGTACGCATGCGATATCCACCAATCCGCAGACGACTACGAATTAGCTAGATTCCATTGCAATCAAGTCCTTAAACAGGGGGAGTCTTTTTCTGACCGAGGGGACAGACGGTGGCTGGCGTCCCTAAAGCTAGGACTCCTAGACGTGTACGAGGGGGAACTCGAACTGGCAAAGCAAAAGTTTGAGAGAGCTTGGGAGCTAGCAAGTTTGGATTCAGTCAATGATATCAAGGGAGCCCAGTTCGGAGTTGCATTAGAACTGAATGCCGTATCCCTAATGGAAAGCAAGACCCAGGACGCTCGCTACGAAGCGTTGGTCAAAACATTGCCGCCGCGAGGGGAGTGTATTGAGTACGACCTGGACGTCGATTACGTCGAAGCGATTCGTTTGGTGCTCGAGGAGGAGTGGGACAAGGCCGAATCGATTCTGATCAAGTGGCATCGTTTCACAAAGCAACAAAAAGCGATAAGCAGATGGCTCGAGAGTGGCATAAGGCTGGTTGCATGCAAGAGACTGCGAGGCGATATGGAGGGAGCGAAACGCATCGCTGCACCGCTCGAAGAAGCCGCTACCAAGTCGAATGACTGGAGTTCGCTACGCAGACTAAATGCGTGCTTGGACACTTCCATCGCGATCACTCCTATTGGAACTTTGATCCGAAACTCTAAGCTACATCCCGGGGATAACGACAGAGCAACCATTCAAGCGACCGCTGGCACTGGTGCCCCTGTCTACTACGAACTAAAGACGGACACTCCACTGTATGCCTGGTTGAATGACTTGGGAGAACGGCTCCATAAAGCCATGGAAACGGAGGGCGCAGAGAACGTCGATCTCAATACGTTTCGCGATGAACTCTTGCTCAGTCAAAATCGAGATTGGAGCCACCCCGAAGATATCGGCAGAGCCCTTCACTACATGACCTATCTGATTACGCCCGATGTCGATTTCAAGACGGTATGGGAATGGGCCAATCGCATGGTCCAAGGATTTCAAGAAACCGGCTATCTCATATCGATACTGGCTAGGCTCGGAATGGGGATAAGCGCCGCCGAGCGGTTTGCTCAGATCACAAGTATAGACTTCGAGATCTTTAGCGGTGACCTGCCCCCTACGTTGATCGAGAACGAGCGTCTGGATCAGTTGGCCAGAAAATCACTCCAACTCGACGCATCTGGCGTTAACAACAATTTTCGGGCTGCGGAAGTTTTCGAGTTCATCAACAAGACCGGCGAAGCCGAGCGATGCTATGCGAGAGCATTCAAACTAGACCGGACTCGCGTGGATGCGGCGTTGTCGTTGGCCAAAATCTACTCCATGTCGGATCGCAATTCTGACGCACATTACGTCCTAGACTTGTGTATTCGCGAGGGAGGAGATGCACCGGAGCTCTACTTTGAAGCGGCCATGAAAGCTCACTCGATGGGAATGTACGAGCTCCTAGTCAGTTATCTGACAACATTCCAAGAACGCTATCCGCCGGTCGAATGGCTCTATTACTATCTCTCGATTGGATATCTCGAAACTAACAAGCCAGACGAAGCCGTCGCCGCAATCCAAAAAGAGATTGACCAATATCAAGCAGAGGGAATCCACATCGACTCGATCCTAGCTGCGGCCTACGCACAGTTGGGACGCACCGGTAAAGCAGTGAATGCCATCGAAAGCTCGCTCAAGTCGCCACTTTCTGAGATCGATGACCTTACCTACGAAGGGATATCCTCGGCCATGGAACGCTTGTGGCGAGCCGCAAAAAAGATCGATCATGCGGACCTAATCGATCGAATGTCATCGCGAATGCTCAGGTCGGGATTCGCCACCGAAGAGTACTTCACGGAACTAAGAGCATCGCAAAAGCCGAAAGATCTTAATTTGTACCATGTCACCTTGATGCAACCGGTCGACGAGGACTGGGAAGAGGGGCTGGATTGCTTGCCCGACCAGGACGCATGGACCAGCTACATTGCTCATTGGGGAGTTCTTGCGGAAAGCGACGAGCAAGCGGAGGAGTTGGTCCTGGCGATGCAGAGCCGGTGTTATCCACTCGAAGCTGAGGTTTTAGAAATCGAAATGAGCGAGGAGCCTCTTCACGACCGAGTGGGGGTGGTTTTTCAAGGCATGCGGATGTCGGGGGATGACAATTTCGATGACGATGACGAAGAGGACGATGACGAAGAATTCGACCAAGAGGAATAAAATTGGCTAGTGCCCCACACGAAAAGGCCGCCGATAGGGGTGGATTAAAACAAGTCCACCTTGAGGGATTACTGGGTAACTCTTATACTTTCCTGCTTGATCGGGAGATTTGACAGCATACCCGCCCCCATGGCCTAACCTTACAACGCCGAAACGGAACGACTGCGAAACTTATGAAGAGTGAACGTCAGCAAAACCAAGAGACCGACCTGATTGCGGATAAAATCGAGGTTTTTTTGGTAAGAGTGAAACAACTATTGCCGCAGATTATTTCGGTCATCGCGGTCGCTGTCATTGGATTGCTCGCCGTGGGGTTTTACTACTCCATGCAAAACACCAAGCTCGCTCAGGCTTGGACGGCACTCTACTTTACGGACACGACGGCATCGGATTTGGAGAGTATTGCGGAAGATTTCTCAGGTACCCAGGCAGAACTTTGGGCTCGTCAGTTGGCGGGCGACTCTCACCTTGCAAAGGGAACGGAGAGTGTTTTCACGAATCGCGATGTTTCCGACAAGCACTTTGAAAACGCGGTTGCGGAATACGAGAAAGTTGTGAGCAGGGTTAGCGAGGGATTGCTCGGAACCCGTGCTGCCTGGGGTTTGGCACAGGCTGAGGAAGGGCTCGGCAAACGGGAAAGTGCCGCCACGACTTACAAAAAATTGACTCGAGTCACCAACGCCGAGCCTGCTTTGGTTGCTGAGGCAGCCAGACGTTCCGATTGGCTCGAATCAGCTGACGGGGAAGAATTTTTCAAGTGGTTTAACGAAAACCGGCCCACTGGTGCGGCCCTTCCGCCAAGTTTCCCAGGACAACTGCCTGGAATCCCAGGGGCGCCGACGTTCGATTTTTCGTCCCCATTCCCTACGTCTCCGCTAGGCTCGGAGTCGACCGCCCCCCCATTGGGTGACATTCCTGCAACCGAGGGAACGGCCACAGAGCCCCCATCAGACGGTGTTGGCAGCGGTGATGCGACCGGCGACGGTCCTAGCGGAACTGGAGAGGGCGGGGGTCCCCCCCCTGTTGTTCCACCTGTCACCCAAGATCCCCTTATTTTGGGCGGAGACGGCTCGGGTGGCGGTTCTTGATGGTCAGCGACGAAGCATTCGAAGCAAACAGCCAGGAGGAGCTTGCTGGCATCGCGAGAAAGCTCCACATAGCTTCGAGCAAGCGACATGTGTTTCTGTGTATCGGAGACTCGTGCTGCAGTCAGTCGGTAGGCGAAAAAGCCTGGAAAGCTCTCAAGAACATTCTTAAGGAGCGCGAGCTGAGTCTCTCCGACTCCCCTGCCGCGTGTTTCCGAACCAAGGTTGGTTGCCTCCGGGTATGTAAGGGTGGCCCCATTCTGGTCGTTTATCCCGAGGGGCATTGGTATTCCTGCATGACGGCGGAACGAATTCCTGAGTTCGTGGAACGCCAGATTGTCCAGGGCGAACCGATCCCGGAATGGATTTTTGTAACCAACCCACTAAGCTAGCAGCAGGCCCGCAAAAGCAGCTCCTTAAACGTCATCTTGGGCTGCTCGGCATCGATTAGATATGTCAGAAAACACGAATTCCAAAAACGAGCTCACCAATTCGCCAGCTCCGAGTCAATCCGACATCGTGGCTTCGGCGAGCGAACTGTCTCCCACATTTGCCGGCCTTCGTATCGCGGCACTGGAAAGTCGCCGTCGCGATGATCTTGCTCGTTTGATCACTCGATTCGGTGGAGTCCCGTACGTTAGTCCCTCGATGCGCGAGGTTCGCATCGAGAAAAACAAAGCCGCTATCGACTTCGCTTACCGCGTGATGACGGGTGAGATCGGCGTCGTTATTTTCTTGACCGGCGTTGGGTTTCGTCACTTGCTAGCTGCCATCGAACCTCATGTCGACAAACAGCGTTTTCTCGACTCTCTCTCGGACATCGTTACCATCGCCCGTGGCCCAAAGCCCGTTGTCGCGATGCGGGAGGTCGGCTTGCAGCCCACCCATCGTGCACCTGAGCCGAATACTTGGCGCGAGCTTCTACAAGTTATCGATCAACACGTCCCCGTCGCGAACCAGACAATCGGCTTGCAGGAATACGGCGTTACCAACCGATCCCTGATCGCTGGCCTTGAGGCACGAGGGGCGAGCGTCGTTAATGTCAAGGTTTATCAATGGGAGTTACCTGAAGACACCGAACCATTGCGAGAAAACATTCAAGCTATTTGCCGGGGTGAACGAGACTGCTTGATGTTTACCAGCGCCAACCAGGCGGTCAACATGCTCAAGCTCGCAGAGGAAATGGACTGTGCTAGCAAACTACGGCTCGCATTGAGAAGCACTGTTGTTGCCTCGATCGGCCCCACGACCACGGAGATGTTGCAGCATTTGGAGCTACCGGTCGATATAGAACCGGAGCACTCAAAAATGGGGCATCTGGTGCAAGCGGCAGCGGAAAAAACTGCCCGAATACTAAAGGCGAAACGATTTATGGGCACATCAGGCGACAAAGGGGCAGCACCGATCATGAGCGGTCAAGAAAACTTTCAGGATTGCTCGTTCTTAAAGGCTTGCTACCGATTACCGACCGATGTCACACCCATCTGGCTGATGCGGCAAGCAGGTCGCTACATGGCCGAGTATCGCGCCGTTCGGGAGAAGCATTCTTTTCTGGAGCTTTGCAAGAATCCATCGTTATGTGCTGAGGTCATGGTAACAGCGGTGGAAAAGCTGGGGGTGGATGCCGCCATTATTTTTTCCGACCTTCTCCCCATCTTAGAACCCATGGGGTTCGATTTGGAATTCGCAGCCGGAGACGGTCCTGTCATTCACAATCCGATCCGAACTGGTCGCGATATCGATCGCGTTCATGCCTTGACGGACATGAGTCCTTTGCAGTTTGTAGCAGACACAGTACGCATGACCCGAGCAGCCCTGCCTCCCACCATACCAGTCATTGGGTTTGCAGGTTCCCCCTTTACGCTTGCGAGCTACATGATCGAGGGAGGCGGGTCTAGAAACTATGTTCACACCAAGACCTTGATGCTCGGCGACCCATCGGCATGGAATGTCTTGATGTCCAAACTGGTCGAATCGATCAGCCTCTACCTAAATTCACAGATCGCAGCGGGCGCCCAGTGCGTTCAACTCTTCGATTCGTGGGCGGGCTGTTTGTCCCCCAACGACTATCGCATTCACGTGTTACCACACATGAATCGACTGTTGGAATCGATTTCCCCAAGCGTACCGGTCATCAACTTTGCAACCGGTAACCCGATGCTTACGTCGCTTTTGAGGGGCGATAGCCGAACGGTTGTCGGCTTGGACTGGCGCGTCCCCCTCGATGTGGGTTGGGATATGGCAGGAAGCGACCGAGCCGTACAAGGAAACATGGATCCAGCGATTTTGTTCGCTGGTCTCGACGCCATCAAGGACGCCGTGCACTATGTTCTGTCCCAAGCGGCCGGCAAACCCGGTCATATCTTCAATTTAGGGCATGGAATTATGCCGGGTACGCCGGTGGACAACGTCATTGCGCTGGTGGACATGGTTCACGAGATGACCGACCGCCGTAGCTCGAACGGATGATAGACGCAGAACTACTCGATGTGCTTGCTCGCCGGGCGAAGCATTTGTTTGAACTTTAGCGTCAATCTCGGAATCCAAGTCAACCAGAACGGTGCTTTGGGATGGAGCAACGAGAGTACGAATACCTTCGCGAGGCCTAATGGATTTCGTTTGAGAAGCCATGCGAATCGCAAGGCGTCCATCCATCCGCCAGCAGTTTCCTTATCCCAGAGCATCTCACCCAGTTCTTCGCTTCGGTGCTCCAATTGGTAACGCTTGTAGGGCAACAGCCGCTCACTAGGTACACCTGCTTGTTCGAATTTGTGAATCAATTCGGTTGCGAATCGCGTGCTGGTAACGCCACGAAAGCGAGCCCAGCTAAATTCGGCTCCTGGCATTTCGTAAATGATGACTGATGGCTCTTCGATCGAACTAACGCGAGCATCGGTCATGGTTTCTGCGATTACAAATCCGCTCGGATAAGTCGTCTTCAAACTGGAAAACGGTGGCTCACGACAGGCTTCAGGAAAGACGCTTATCCAGGCAGATCGTCTCATGACAACGGAATAGGAAGCCGTGAAATCCGCCGGCGGTCCATCGAATAGCTCCCCCAATCGGACCAAGCAACGCGACTGTTGAGAGCGTAATATCTTGGTGCAGTTGACGGATACGCCCCCCAACGCAGAGTCTGGACCAGGTCTGGAGGATCGCGGCAGGTATCCAACGTTGAGAGCAATAAGGTCGGGGGCTGGCTCAGTTTCCAAGAGCTTCAAGATCTGATGAATCGCACCAGCGGTCAGTACATCATCGTCGCCAATCAAAAACACATAGTTTCCAGCCGATAGTTTCGAAGCGGTTTTCGTGATGTTATGGATGATCCCCAAATTCGAATCGTTGCGAAACACCTTCAAGCATTCGAAGCGGTCCTGGTAACGCTTCAATACATCACCGGTATGATCTGTTGAGGCATTATCGGAAACGACACACTCCACACGATCGTTCAGTTCTTCAACTTGAGGGAGCACCGATGCGAGACAAACGTCGAGCAAATCGGCTCGACAATAGGTCGGAATCCCCACGGTCAGCACAGGCTTGCATGGGGATGGAGGAGGCTCAGACATTGAAAGGCTGCGGTTCGCGGTAAGGTATTCGAATAGGGAAAAGGCCTGTAAACTATAGCCTGACTTCTTAATGATCTAGCCCCTGAGTGGACGGTAAAACAGGAATTTAGTCGATGGGACTACCGCGAGCAGCAATTCACCTACTACTTCAAGAATCCGCACGAACTCAGTGGAACGGATGTATCGCAACGCTCGGTCGGCAACATGTCTATGCGACTTATGACGAAATCAAGGCGATGTCTCTGGGCCATCGAATGTCACAGTGTCGTAGTGAGCCCACGCTTCATCGAGACCCCGATTTGCGTAAGGCGGGCTATCTGTCTGACGATTGCTTGTACGAACTACTCGGGTTCGATCGCTCCGTCCGAGTTGATTGGTCAGAATATGAGGGAGCGGAGGAAACGTTGGACTTGAACGCTTCAGTTACTCCCAGCCACTTGTTCGATGCGTTCGATGTGGTTCTTGATAGCGGTACGATTGAGCACGTTTTCGAGATAGGTCGAGCACTCGGCCATTGCCTACGCATGGCGAAACCGGGAGGTCGCATCATCCATTTGACACCGTCGTCAAACGCGATCAATCATGGTTTCTACAGTGTCTCGCCTACGTTATTTGCTGACTTTTACAGATCGAATGGTTGCGAAATAGAGAAGCTTTGGTTGTGCCGCATGCGTGGTAACTTTGTACGGAATCGATGGGACGCATACGATTGCCTTAGTTCTGATCGGAACTGGCTTCCGCTGGGTCGACTCGACGGTTCATTGTGGTTGACGTATGCCGTAGTGAGAAAGCTATTCAATGTTGAGCCACAGACTCCACAACAAGCCTTTTACGTGGACACATGGAGTGGTTGCGAGCCGACCAGCATCGATACTCAGCTAGGTCAGCAGTTAGGGAAAGCGGAACGACTCTTAGCGGCAACTGAGAAATGGGGCCCCCTACACTTGGTCGCCAAGCAGGGAATTGATCTTTGGAGAAGTTGGGCGAACGCGAGAGCCGAATCGCGTGAAGGACGGGTTCCATTCCGACACGTTGGACGTTACTGAGGAATCAAAACCCAGGATTTACTACTCCCATACCCAGCGGCATGGGAGGAGTACCCGACCCGGGTGGCTCGCTCTGAGGAAAGAAGGGCGTGCTACTATGGGCTGTCCCAGAAACCAGGGCGTTGCCCAGGCGGCTCAGCGCAGGGCGTTGACCAGGCGGTTAAGCAAAAATGGGATAGACTTCGTCTTCTTTTTATAAGTAAAGCTTATGGGCAAATGCATCTTCCTAACCGGCTCGCTCGTTTTCTTTCTTGTTTTGACAGAATTCGCTCACGCTAAAGGCTCTCGATGCTTGCATTCTTGCAAACCGGCATGAATACTTGCACATAGTCCGATTGCTTAGTGCTGCACCGCGAAAGAAATCCGTTTTCGGATGACAACTTCCTCTCACCTTAATCCAACCCTCAGCCGCCGGGAGAAGATCCTCGAGATGCTTCGCCAGCACGGCTTCGTGTCCATTTTGGACCTGCGGGATGTTCTGGAGGTGAGCGAATCGACCATTCGCCGAGATCTCGAATTCCTGGAGGAATCAGGTGAAGCCAAGCGAACCCATGGTGGCGTCTTCTCGACCGGACCTAGCAGTTCCGTCAAACAGTTCGGCTCTCGCAAAGGGAACTGGGATCTAAAACGTGCTGTTGCGATCCTAGCTGCCGATCAAATCGAAGACCACGAGACCATTTTGCTCGACGGAGGTAGCACCACCTACGAATTGGCCCGACAACTCGTCGGCCGGCCTCTCCAGATCGTGACCAATTCCCTACCTGTCGCGAACTTGTTCGCATCTAACGATATGGTGGACCTGGTCTTCCTTGGTGGATTCCTTCACCACAAGACCGGTGTCACGCTCGGCAATTATGCCAACGAGATGCTACGGTCGCTCAACGTTCAAAAGGCCTTTCTAAGCGTGGCAGGGGTCAACGAGCGTGGTTTCTACAACAGCAATGGACTGCTAGTGGAAACGGAACGAACGATGATGCAATGTGCCGACCGAACGATCGTCGTTGCCGATAGCAGCAAATTTGGACGCTCCAGCCTAGCTATGCTCTGCGATTGGACTCGGGTGCATATGCTTGTTTCTGACGACCAATTGGACTCGCACTGGGCAAATGTCGCAGAACAGACTCAAGTCATTTTAAAAGTTGCCGCTCCCAGTTCCATGCCCTCCGACTATCACGCCACGTCCTCCCTACCCAATAACGTCCTAACACCAAACAACACTTTACCCACGAGTTCTTTATCATGAGCTCCAGTTCCATTGACTCGGCACAAATCGAAGCCATCGTTCGGGCGACTGTCTCCCGAATCGTTAGCGGACATGCCATGCCAGATCCCGCCAAACCGAACTTGGTCGTGAGCATCTCCGCTCGCCACGTTCACTTAACGGACGAGCACGTTGAGAAGCTTTTCGGCAAAGGCAAAAAGCTAACCCCGGAAAAAGATCTCTATCAAGACGGCTTCTATGCCGCCGCCGAACAAGTCATGATCGTTGGGCCTCGTCGCCGCATGCTACCTAATGTACGTGTCCTCGGACCAACACGAAAAGCCAGCCAGGTCGAACTGGCCTACACCGACGCGATCTCGCTCGGCATTGACGCTCCCGTTCGTCACAGCGGTGATATCAAAGGCACTCCAGGTTGTGTGCTCATCGGCCCAGCCGGTGCGGTCGAGCTTGCCGAAGGGGTCATCCGAGCCGCGAGACACGTTCACATGGGACCCAAGGATTGTGCTCACTACGGTGTCAAAAACGGAGACTTGATGTCTCTTGTGGTGAAATCGCCAGCTTGTTCAGTCGTCTTCGAAGACCTTCTGGTTCGAGAAGACAAGGCGGCCAAACTAGAGGTTCACATCGACACTGACGAAGGAAACGCTTGCGACCTGGACCATGCGATTTCCGTTGAACTCAAGAAACAAACGCCGTGCAAATGCCATGATCATTGATGGGACAACCACCAATGCCATAGCCGCGCGGCGGTAACGCAGGAACATACCCTGCGTTGGCGCGGAGAGCGACCTCCGGGACGCGCTCACGCGACAACGCTGAGTAGTAAAATTTTTTTCAAGTACCACTTTTTGGAGAATTCGAATGGCCAAAGTTAATGAAGCCCTCGGAATGATTGAGACCAAGGGCTTTACCGCCTTGGTAGAAGCAACAGACGCGATGATGAAGGCTGCGAACGTCAAGTTCCTCGGTTGGGACAAAGTCGGCAGCGGCTTGGTCTCGGCGTTTGTGTCGGGTGACGTTGCTGCTGTTAAAGCAGCCACCGATGCGGGGGCGGCCGCCGCAGCACGCGTCGGACAAGTCTTGAGCGTGCAAGTTATCGCGCGTCCTCACGACGATTTGCCAAAGGTATTAAAAGTTAACGCACCATCGTCGGGCGCTGAGTAACGCTCTTCGCTGGACCGGTCCCGAGACTTGAACATCGCGGACCAATTCCTCACCGTTCGTCAAATTAATATAAAAGATTAAGCAACTATGCAAAACGCAATTGGATTGATTGAAACCAAGGGGCTTCTCGCTTTGATCGAAGCCACAGATGCCATGGCCAAAGCAGCTAACGTCGAAATCGTAAAACGAGTCGATATCGGTGGCGCTTACGTAACAACCGTTGTCAGCGGCGATGTTGGCAGCGTTCGCGCCGCCGTCGAAGCAGGTGCCGCAGCGGCATCACAAGTGGGTGAATTGGTTAGCAGCCACATCATCCCTCGACCAGCCGAAGGTCTTGTGACGGCGTTCTTCAAGTAGTCTCCCAGAAAAGGATTGTAGGAATAACCATGAAGGTTCTCGTTTCCAACTTGGGTTCGACCAGCTTCAAGTATCGACTGTACGACATGACCAATGAGCAACAGCTCGCTCGGGGCGGTGTCGAACGGATCGGTGCACCGGAGAGTCGATGTTTCGTGGAGATTGGATCGCACAAGTCAGAAATGGCCCTCAGCGTCCCTAATCACGGAGTCGCCGTGGATGCGTGTATTTCGCAACTCACCGATCCCGACCACGGTTGCATTCGAGATGCATCGGAGATTAGCGCTATCGGTTTTAAAGCCGTGCATGGTGGACGAATCTCAGGTGTTCATCGGATCGATGAGTCGGTACTCGAGGCCATGGACGAGATGAACTCGGTCGCTCCTGCCCACAATCCGCCTTACATGGCTGCCATGAAACAGTTGGCTTCGATGTCCCGCATTCCATTGGTTGCGGCCTTTGAAACCGATTTTCATCAGACCATCCCTGAGGCTTGGAAACGATACGCATTGCCGACAAACTTGGCCAATGCGTTACCGATTCGCAAATGGGGGTTCCACGGTGCATCGCATCGATACATCGCGGGCCGCAGCAGCGAACTGATGGGTCGATCGGACGCGAGAGTCATTTCCTGTCATTTGGGTGGCAGCTCGTCTCTTTGTGCCATCAAAGCAGGCCAGAGCGTGGCAACAACCATGGGAATGAGTCCACAATCGGGGCTTCCGCAGAACAATCGAATCGGAGATCTCGATCCATTCGCGTTACCGCTCATGATGGAACATTCGGGTTTATCGCTGACCGAGCTTTTGCAAGAACTATCCACCAAGGCAGGATTGTTGGGATTATCCGGCGGCCTCTCCGGTGATATTCGCGATATCGAGAGTGCAGCCGATGCCGGAAACGCAGATGCAAAACTGGCGCTCGATGTCTACGTCGCAGAAGTTCGTCGTCAAATGGGTGGCATGTTGATGGCGATGGGTGGCCTCGACGCGATCGTGTTCACCGGCGGAATCGGAGAAAACGGCAAACGGATTCGAAGCTTGATTTGCGAAGGGCTTCAGGATCTCGGGATTTCGCTTTGCCAGGACAAAAACCAATCGGGTTCCAGCGAAAGCAGAATCGACGACGGAACAGGTCGTGTGGAGCTATGGATCATTCCTACAAACGAAGAGATTGTCGTAGCCCGTCAGACGGTTGCGGCCATCCTTAAAGAGTAAAGAGAGTTCGGAACATGTTCGTTGCGAAAGTAACAGGAGCGGTGGTCGCCACCCAAAAAGTGGACACGATGGTCGGGCAGAAATTGCTCGTCGTCGAACCATTCCGCTTGGAACCTAACAATCGTTCGGAATTAATCACCACGGGGCGAACCTTTATCGCTGTGGATACGCTCGGTGCCGGGGTCGGGGACATGGTCCTCATTACCCAAGGCAGCAGCGCTCGATTTACACCAGAGACCAACAAATTACCGATCGACTGTGTCATCATTGGCATCGTCGACACCGTACACATCGAAAAGAATAGCGTTTACAAACGACAATAACCATGCAAATTACCGAGTCACTGATACGCTCCGTGGTGGAACAAGTCATCAGTCAAGTAAGATCTCAATCCACCGGTTCGACCACAGCGAGTAGCAACTCGCCGACCGGGGAGTATGGACGATTCGGGCTTTTCACTGATGTCGATCAAGCTGTCAAGGCAGCTCGCGCGGCGTTTGAAGAGCTTCGCAATCGCCCGATCGAACACCGTCGCCGGATCATCGAACACATTCGACGCATCTCGATCGAGAATTGTGTCGAACTGGGCACGATGGAGATGAACGAAACCAAGATCGGTCGCTTGGAACATAAGATCGCCAAGCTCAAAACGCTCGGAGAAAAGACACCCGGGGTCGAGTTTCTAAAAACGGAATGCTTCAGTGGGGACCACGGATTGGCAGTGATCGAGCACGCACCCTTTGGCGTGATCGGTGCGATTACTCCTGTAACTCACTCCCTGCCGACTATCACCGGTAACGCTGTCAGTATGATCGCCTCCGGCAACGCGGTCGTTGTTAATCCGCACCCGAGCGGTCGTCGTGTGGCTGCCGAAGGGGTCAAACGCTTCAATCAAGCCATCTACGCCGACTTGGGAATTGACAATCTCATCTCGTTAATCTGCGAACCCACTCTAGAGACCGCTCAACAGCTCTTTAAGCACCGACAAGTCGCGTTGATCTGCGTCACCGGTGGCCCCGCTGTGGCCCGAGCAGCCCTCAACAGTGGCAAGCGTGCAGTGGTCGCGGGACCAGGCAACCCACCTGTCGTAGTCGATGAGACAGCGGATCTGGATCACGCTGCGCGTTGCATTATCGACGGGGCCTCCTTTGACAATAATCTCCTCTGCATTGCCGAGAAACAAGTCTTCGTGGTGAGTTCCGTTTTCGATGCCATGATGGCAGCTATGGAGCGTGCTGGAGCTGCGAGGCTCAATGCAGCGGAAGTAGATCGATTGACCCAAGCTGCCCTTCAAGTAGTCGGCGAAGGGGCCGATGCCCATTATGCTGCTCGCAAAGAGCTGTTGGGCCAGGATGCACCGAAGCTAGCCGCAGCCGCTGGAAAACAGGTCAGCAATGACGTTCTAGTCGTATTCGGAGAAACCACCTTTGAGCATCCTTTTGTTCAAACAGAGCAGATGATGCCGTTCTTACCTTTCGTTCGTTGCCGCGATTTCGACGAAGCGGTTGCGATGGCCCAAGAATCCGAACATGGCTATCGCCACACCAGCATTATCCATTCCCGCAACGTTCGCAACATGACCAAAATGGCTCGAGCCATGGATACGACCTTGTTCGTGAAGAATGGCCCATGCATGGCGGCGCTCGGGCTCGGAGGGGAAGGTTACCTATCCTTTTCGATCGCTGGGCCGACCGGCGAAGGGGTAACAACACCACTCACCTTCACACGAGAGCGACGGTGTTCACTGATCGATGATTTATTCATCCTGGGAAACCCTCCACGGTAATATCATGCAATCAGCCAAGGTTCTCGGAAATGCAACTTCGACGGTCAAGCATAAGACGCTCGACAGTTTAAAGTTACTCGTTTGCCAGCCCTACGCTGCCGATGGCGTCAAGCCTGATGGACCGCCACTGATTGCAGTCGATCGCTTCGGTGCAGGTGCTGGAGAAACAGTCATGTTGACGAGCGACGGAAGCGCCGTACGAGACATGTTTGGCGTCGAAAACAGTCCCATACGCTGGGCCGTCCTCGGACTCATTGATGACCTTAGTCCTTAGTCCTTACCCCTTACCCCTTACCCCTTACCCCTTACCCCTTACCCCTTAGACCTTAGACCTTACACCTTACACCTTACACCTTACACCTTACACCTTACACCTTACACCTTACACCTTACACCATGTCCCCTTCTGCAGCGGAAATCGAAGCCATCGTTCGCAAAGTGCTCGGCACTTTGATGGCTAGCGATTTGTCTGTTGCGAATGGTTCTGAAGAGACGCCAGCTTCGAACGAGCTCGTACTAACCGGTACCATGATTAGCTCGCGAGACGTTACGGGACGGTTGCAGGGCCAGCAGATTTTAAGGGTTCCTGAGAAAGCGGTTATCACCCCGGCGGTTCGAGACCTTTGTCGTGAAGCCAAGGTAACGATTGTGCGAGGGGAAGTGTCTCTCGCTACCCCGACACCGGCTTCCGGCTCATCCACTGAAACAGTCTCGACACCACCCAAGAAACCTCAACGCCTCATCGTAGCTGGCTCCCACAACATGCTGGCCGCAATCTCGAAGCAGCTATGCTCCCGGCAATCCAAAGTCTTGGAGACCTGTGCAGATGATACATCCGCCTTGCACCAGATCACCAACGGCTTGAGGGACGGTCATCAGGCAGGTGTCTTGATTGCAAAATCACCGTTCGCAGTGAGTTGGCAAGCCGCACGGGACGAAAAGCTTCGCCCTGTTGTGGTAGGACAATGGTCGGAATTAACAAGTGCTTTAAAAGAAGTCCCCGCCAATTTGCTCATCCTCGGAGCGGATCGTTGGAATGTCGCTTCGGCATGCAATGCAGCACGTTTCCTTTTCGAACACCTCAAGCGAAACTCTTAGGGGACAATAAGCCATGCAATTATACAAAGTCATCGGTAACGTCACCTTGAGTCGAGCTCACCCGAGCTTTCGTGGCTCCAGCCTGAAGGCCACAGTTCCCTTTGGTGACACGTTACTAGGCCGTACCGTGAACGATCCCGACTTGGTGATAGTCTGGGACGAGTTAGGTGCAGCCGACGGTTCCATTATTGCTGTCAGCGATGGAGCAGAAGCAGCCCAAGCCTTTAAACCTGAACAAAAACCGGTCGATGCTTACAACGCAGCGATCATTGACGAAATCAACTTACACTAATCTTTGAGAGCAGTACTTCTATGGTAAACGCACACAAGATCAAGCAAGACATCTGTGAAATCGGGCGTCGCCTTTATAACAAAGGTTTCGCCGCTGCCAACGATGGTAACATAACCGTTCGAATCAGCGATAACGAAGTGCTTTGCACCCCGACGATGCACAGCAAGGGGTTCCTCAAGCCCGAGGACATTTCCACCATCGACATGACCGGCAAGCAGATCTCGGGTGTGAAGAAGCGATCGAGTGAAGCCCTCTTGCACTTGGAGATTTACAAGCAACGTCCCGACATCAAGAGCGTTGTGCATTGCCATCCACCGCATGCGACCGCGTTTGCTGTTGCTCGCGAGCCGATCCCGCAGTGCGTATTGCCTGAGGTCGAAGTATTCATTGGTGACGTGCCGATTACCAAGTATGAGACGCCAGGCGGACAAGCGTTTGCCGATACCATTCTGCCCTTCGTTTCGAAGACGAACATCATCGTGCTGGCGAACCATGGTACGGTCAGCTACGGCGTAGATGTGGAGCAAGCGTATTGGTGGACGGAGATTCTCGATGCGTATTGCCGTATTCTGATGCTGGCGAAACAGTTGGGTAACGTTTCGTACTTTGATCAAAGAGAAGAAAAGGAATTGCTCGATCTCAAGCAGAAGTGGGGTTGGGCAGATCCACGCAATACAAAAGAGTATGAGAATTGCGACATTTGTGCGAACGACATTTTCCGCGATTCGTGGAAAGATTCGGGCGTGCAACGCAGAGCCTTTGCACCGCCACCTGCAATGCCAGTTGCATCCAAACCAGCCAGTGCCAACCTCGCCGCTGCACCAGTGCTTAAGGCAGACAACAGCACAGCACCAGCCGCCGCATCAGCGGGAGTAATGGCCGGAATGGACCATGAAGCGTTGGTCAAATTAATCACCGCGCAAGTCGTCAAGCAGCTCACCGAATCCCAATCGGTCGCGACCAAGTAGGAATTTTCGTTCGCTTGGCAGATGAGGGAATGATCGGTAGAAATGATTACCGGTGATTCTGCCCTCCCCGAGCTACGCTCGACCCTCCCAGAGGGAGGGTAAATTTATAAGTCTTCCTATTCAGAGGCTTACACCTTAAACCTTACTCCTTACTCCTTACAAATTCTGGTCATTCAAATGAAAGTAAGCATCATCGGTGGCGGCGGATTGGTGGGATCGTGTGCGGCATTCGCATTGCAATGTGGCGGCGTCGTTCGCGAAGTCACCTTGTTAGACATCAACGCGAATCTAGCAGCAGGTCACGCGCTCGATCTAATGCACGGAACACCCAGCGTTGCCGATCAACTCATGACCTCGGGAGGCTATGAACAAGTGGCCGATTCGGACGTCATTTGCATAACGGCCGGATTGCGTCGCAAGCCGGATGAATCGCGATTGGATCTGATCAACCGAAACACCGATTTGTTCGTTGGCATTCTCGATGAAATCAAAAAGGTGGGTACCAAGCCAGGAGCCATCTGCGTTGTCGTTTCTAACCCGGTCGATATCCTTACCTATGTCGCTGCGAAGAAACTGGGGCTGCCAGCCACACATGTTATCGGGCTTGGCACTCAGCTAGACACCATTCGCTTTTGTTCATTGATTGCCGATGCAATTGGCACCGCACCGACGCAAACCAAGGGACTGATCCTTGGCGAGCATGGTGACAGCATGGTACCCATTTGGTCCAGTGCAGCCGTTGGTTCGTTGTCGTTAGAGAAATATCCCGGTTGGGGAACCGCGTTGGCGGAAAAGATTTTCACACGGACGAAGAACTCCGGTGCCGAGTGCTTGTCGAAGAAGGGTGGTGCAGGTTTCGCAGTCGGCATTGCGATTCGTGACGTCATTCATGCGATTGCCTTGGATCAAAATCGCTTGATGCCAGTCAGCACCGTACAAGATGGCCAATGCTACGGCATCGACCACGTTGCGATATCCGTTCCGACCGTGGTTGGTCGAACGGGTGCCAAGCAACGAGTGGAGGTCGATCTTTGGCCAAAAGAATTGCAAGGACTCAAAGCGAGTGCGGCAGCCATCAAGCCAACCTTGGAAACCGTTCTCAAACGCATTGGCTAAAGGGCGATGCAAAACATCCTGCTGCTAGCTTGGAGATATCTATCTTACTATCGCGGTCGCACTGCGATACTAGTAGCGGCCATCGCCATCACCGTGAGCTTGCCTCTCGCGGCGCGATGGGTGACAGCAGGATTCGAGAAGCAAGCGGTCGAGCGAGCGTCCCAAACACCCGTTCTGGTCGGAGCCAAGGGGAGTCGATTCGGGCTCGCCATTCATGGGTTGTACTTTCGTGGTGAGTCTCCGGAGATCATTCGCCAAGCGGAATGGTTTCGAATTCTCGACTTCGGATTGGGTGATGCCATTCCCCTATTTGTGAAGTTCAAAGCGGGTGGCTTTCCCGTAGTCGGCACGACGAATGTTTATCTTTCTTACCGCAATCTCGAATTCTCCGAGGGGGGGAGATGGACGCGTTTAGGCGATTGCATACTCGGTTCCAAAGTTGCGGACTCGCTGGGATTGAAGCCTGGCGACAAGCTACTTTCTGAATCCGAAAACTTGTTCGATCTCTCGGGCCCCTCTCCGCTCAATATGCGGATCACAGGTATTTTAAAGCCCACGGGTACGGCGGACGACGAAATCATCTTTTGCGATTTAAAGACGACGTGGATCATGCAAGGCATCGGGCACGGTCATTCGATGAAGAAGACGACGAGCTCGTCAAACAACACCACTTCCGATGTAGCCGATAAAGTTAATAGTGAAAACGATGATAAGAACGGCGAGCTTGACGTTGATGGCGATCATGCGCATGCGGCTGGCAAAGAGAACTTGTCAGCTTACAACGAAGTCACCGACGAGAATGCCGCCTCATTTCACTTTCATGGGAAGCGAAGTGACTTTCCGTTAACGGCAATTATCGCGTTGCCCGACTCGGAGAAATCGGAAACGATGCTGTTGGGCAAGTACTTTGCACCGGACGAGAAGCATCAGATCATTCGCCCGGTTGAAGTGATTGGGGAGCTTCTCGATTTAGTTGGCAAGGTTCGAGTACTTTTTTATGTCGGCACGCTCGTTTTGACTGCTGCGACGATCCTTCTCATCGCGATGGTTTTATCGTTATCCATTAAGCTCAGGCGAGGCGAGATACGAACCATGGTTTTAATCGGTTGCAGTCGCGGCACGATCTTCAAAGTCATCTCATGCGAGCTAGTCATAGTCTTAGTAATGGGATCCCTATTAGGACTCGCCATAGCAACCCTAGCCTCGCGCTATTCCGATTTCTTCATTCGCTACTTCCTGTAAGCGAGTATCCTCTATCTTCGTACATTTTTCTGCGTTCGATTTTTCTGCCCTATAAGACCCTAAACGCAGAGGCGCTTTGTCACTTATGCAAAAGACTATCACCGAGATAATGCAGGAACTAGGGCATCGCTGCCGCGAGTTACGATTAGCAAAAAACCTTTCGCGAGCGGGTCTTTCGAATCGTTCCGGAGTCAGCATTTCTGTCATTCGCCTCTTTCAGAGCACCGGCAAGATTTCGCTTGAGTGCTTATCAAGCTTGCGATTCCTCTCAACTCGATTGCCGATTTCGAATGTTTGTTCCAAGCTAAGCAACCCGAAACCGTAAGTCTTGATGAATTGCTCAAGCTGGACAAGAAAGCCTTTCACCTAGCTTGTTTTAATGTACTCGCAAGAAACCGTGATGACCATGCAAAGAACTTTGCTTTCCTAATGGATGCGAATGGCAAATGGCGTCTGTCGCCTGCCTACGATCTGACCTTCTCAAGTGGTCCTGGAGGCGAGCATTGCACAACCATACAGGGAGAAGGGGTCGCCCCCGGTCCAGGCCATCTTCTCGAGCTTGGTCTGAAGTTTGGTATAAAAAACCGTGAGGTAAAGGAAGTCATCGAGAGGGTTCGAGGTAGCGTATCCAAATGGTCAGACTTTGCTGATCAGGCAGGATTGTCAAAGACCTCAACCAGTGCCATTAAGAAAAGCCTGTTGCTATAAGGGACAGCAGCGGTAGGAGCGGTTTGCGCCGACGTGATCATGGCACGTTTCTTAAAAGACGATCGGCAGAGGAAGAACTACCAGAACGGAACTACAGGAATGGACAGTATTGCTTCACGTAGCGAAGCCAATCGTAGGCGTCCTAAAACGAGACACCCTTCCAGAAACGCAAAGAGGCACGAAAATCCAATGAAATACCAGATTCAACAACAAAGTAAGTGCCATTGGGCGGTGCCCTTACGCTAACAATACCGTGAAGCTCGCACCGTCACGTAAAAAATGACCTCGCCCGATGGCAACCTGTGGAACAACTAACCCTATCGAATCCAGCCATCTGTCCTAGATTCCACAGCATAGTTCATTAGAATTCACCCTATCTAGGATGGATTGCATCTCTATTCACTTGCCGTAGGAAAAACAGAATGAACGAAGCCGCTTTGCACAAGATCCAATCCATCTACGGGATCGAGAACTGGTCAAACGGCTACTTCGACATAAATTCCCATGGCAACATTGTCGTTCGCCCTAGTCAAAACGACCCTCGTTCGGTCGACCTAAAAAACGTCGTCGATCATTTGGTCAAAGATAAGAAGCTGAGCTTGCCCCTGCTAGTTCGATTCCCCCAAATCCTGACCAACCAACTGCGTACACTCTCAAACGCTTACAAAGAATCGATCAAGCTGTTCGATTACGAAGCGTCCCACTACCCGGTGTTTCCAATGAAGGTGAATCCGCGACGAGAGGTTGTCGAGGAGTTTCTCAAGGAAAGTGGTCGCTTGCGGTTGGGGCTAGAATGCGGATCCAAGGCGGAATTGTTTGCGGCCGTTTCCCAGGATCAGGATCCAGGCACGCTCCTCATCTGTAACGGCTTCAAAGATGAGTCGTTTTGTCGATTGGCCTGCCTCGCCTTGCGGTCGGGTAAGGACGTGGTCATCGTCGTCGAGAAACTGAACGAACTGCGAATGCTGCTCCGCGTTGCAGAGACGACCGGAATCTGCCCCGGGATCGGATTGCGAGCGAAACTGTATACACGCGGATCGGGCAAGTGGGCTAGCTCGGGAGGGGACTCGGCCAAGTTCGGGCTTACATCCTCGGAGATTGTGAAGTGCTTGAAATTGCTGCGAGAATCGGCCTATTTTGACAAGCTCAAGCTGTTACACTTCCATATTGGCTCTCAGATCACGGACATCAAACGTGTGAAGAACGCGATGAAGGAAGCGGCCCGGGTCTATTCGAAAATCTATCAGCAGGGGGCCAAGATCGAGTTCTTGGACATCGGTGGTGGCCTCGGAGTGGACTATGACGGATCGAAAACTCGCTTCGAATCGTCCATGAATTATACCGTACAAGAGTTCGCAAACGACGTCGTGTATTCCATCAAAACGGTTTGCGATGAGGAGAACGTCCCTCATCCTAATTTGGTGACGGAAAGTGGACGGATGATGACCGCTTACCACAGCATTCTGGTCGTTTCGATTCGCGAAGAAATTGAAACCTTCGCTGATGACGAACCCGAGGTAGAGATCGACGAGGATGATCCGCAAGTGATCACGGAGCTAAAGTGGCTCTGCGATGAGATCAACGGTAAGAATTACTTCGAGTACTATCACGACGCCGTGGAGCACAAGGACGAGTTGCACACACAATTTAACCTCGGCTTGATCTCGTTAGAGGATCGTGCCAAGGGGGAGGTGCTATACTGGGAGGTCTGCGCGAGAGCTCTCAAGGAAGCGGAGCAAGCCCGCAGTCACAACGAAGAATTTGAAGAAGTAAAGCGAGTTCTCGCCGCCAAGTATCTTTGCAATTTTTCTTTGTTCCGTTCCGCACCCGATTCGTGGGCCATTGGGCAATTATTCCCGATTGTCCCCATCCATCGACTCAACGAATCGAAACTTGACTTCGCGACCCTTGTTGACGTGACTTGCGACTCGGATGGCAAGATCGACAAGTTCGTTGATTTGAAAGATGTCAAGGAGACGTTGGAGCTACCGGAGTGGAAGGTGGATCAAGATTTCTATCTTGGGATTTTTTTGGTGGGAGCGTACCAAGAGGTCATGGGCTCCTATCACAATCTATTCGGACTCCCGAATGAGGCCCACGTCTTTGTGGAATCCGATGGCCGTTATCATTTGTCCAAGATTGTACCGGGGTCCCGAATTCAAGACATGGTGCAATTCGCGAGATATGAGACGGCGGCTTTGGTGTCGAATTTCCGGAAACGGGTCAATGGTTTAGTGACCAAAGGAAATCTAAGCGAGAGCCAAGCGGAGGCATTGGTCCAAGATTACTCCGAGGCAGCGTCATGGAGTACCTACCTCGAATAGGAGCGGAACGGGCGCAAGCCCTCCGGTAGGGCTCCCGCGCCTCTACCGCCCATCAGCCTACCCCGTAATCTCCCTCACACCGTGCCTTTGTCTTTCGTCGCCGCAGGCGACCCCGGCTCGCTGCGCATTGCCCGACACCGTGCTTCTCGCAAAACCGTACGTCTTTCGCCGTTAGGCTCTGATTCCGCATACAATGCAAGCATTGGCCTGCTCGTGAAATTAGATCACTACTTTTTGACTTGTTCGATTGGCGGAACTCTATGAGAATCTATGCCTCGTGGTTTCTCGCAAAGAATGATGGGGTATCGCTTGGCACGAAATGAACAGCTAATTCGCCAACACAAAATTCTCCAGGTTCTGGAAAGGCGTCGCTATGGTGCTACGCTTGAAGACCTGAGGAGCACTGTTGTTGAGGAGTTGGGCCTCACCGGATTGCACGTCCGAAGCGTCCGCCGGGATTTAGAGGCCCTGCAAGCGGCTGGGATGAATATCGTAACCGAAGATCTCGATACGGGACGAGTTTGGAAACTGAGCCGTGTCGACAAGGGGTTGCACAAAATCACCATCACCTCCAGCGAGCTCATAGCGCTATCGATGGGACGCGATCTGCTATTACCACTCGTCGGGACGACGTTTTGGCAAGGCATTGAGGCATTCTGGAGCAAGCTTCGCGAACAAATGCCTGCCGGGGTGTGGGATCACTATCAGAAGTATCGTCGCACTTTGCGTGTGCTGGGCGTGCCCGCCAAATCCTATGAGAGACAAGAGGGTATCCTCAAATCGGTGAATCGCGCGATCGATCAGCACCGTGTTCTCGAAGCGGAATACGAATCCACGAACAAGCCGCTCTCGACGCGATACCTAGAACCTTACGGCTTGGCTTTGTATCAGGGTAGTATCTACGTGGTCGCCATGGAAGAAGGTAAGGATTTGGAGAAAGAACCCGAGGACCGTCTTCGCCACTGGAAGCTAGACCGATTTGCCAAAGCTACCGCACTCGATCGCTGGTACAAGTTTGACGAACAGATTGATCTAGAGGTGCACCTGGGGCAAAGCGTGGGAATTTTCAGCGGTGATGAACCCGCGAACTACAAAATCTGGCTCTCCAAAAATGGAGCTCGTTGGATTCAGGAAGATCCTTGGCACGCGCGGCAACAACTCGATTTCCAAGCTGACGGGACTTGTATTTTAAATGTGCCCGCATACCAGCCTATGGAAATCATTCCCCATGTCTTAAAGTTTGGGGATGATGCGAAACTGCTCGAGCCTGACGTCGCACGCAACGAAATGAAACGGATCGTAGACGCCATGGCTAAAATGTACTAAGGCGTTCCGATCGTTGCAGAACGAATCAGCTGCTTCATTTCCGAGACAGCAGTTTGCAACCCTACGAAAACGGCACGACTGATGATGCTGTGACCAATATTGAGCTCGTGCATGTGTGGGATTTGAGCCACAGGTATCACATTGTGATAGGTCAAGCCGTGCCCAGCATGCAAACGTAGCCCCAAGTCGGTCGCCAGCAAGCCTGCGTTGGTCAAACGGTCGAGCTCTTGTCGCTGCTCTTGCTTAGAGGTCAAGGCATATTTCCCGGTATGCAGCTCGATGGCTTTTACACCGAGCCGGTGGGCTTGCTCGATCTGCTCTGGATCTGGATCGATGAATAGGCTGACCTCGATGCCGTGATCGTTAAGCTTGGAAATAGCTTCTGTGACCGCAGTCGAATTCGCGAGCAGATTCAGCCCCCCCTCCGTCGTGACTTCCTCTCGACGCTCTGGTACCAAAGTCGCTTGAGCAGGCATGGTCTCACAACAGATTTCCACGATCTCGGGTGCACAAGAAAGTTCAAAGTTCAGTTTAACGTGAACCGTATCCTTGAGAATTCGGACATCGCGGTCATGGATGTGTCGGCGATCCTCACGCAGGTGCACCGTTATCGTGTCAGCCCCTCCGAGCTCAGCCAAGCTGGCTGCTAAAACCGGGTCGGGCTCATAAGTCCGTCTGGCTTGTCTAATTGTAGCGACATGGTCAATGTTGACTCCTAATTCAATCATTCGTAATTTCTCAACGGAAAACGGATCTGTGGTGCAGCGACCTAAACGCTCCCACTCGGATTCTATAGAACAACGACAATAGTCAAAAGGGGTAGCCTTGCCGTTAGTCATGGGCATTTACCAATCGATTTTGAGGACAAGGCGTTTTGGGCTACACTCTGATGAAGATTAAGCGTTTGTACCGTCGATAAGTCTGCATTACTAACAGGGAGTACCATTGGGAGAACTCAAGCCTTACCACAAAGCTGTTCGATTTGTTGCCGTGTTTACCCGGCACGAAACTCACCTGAACTGGTTTTGGAACAAAGTCAGAGAGGTTTGGGGTGAGCCGTTACGTCTGAGCACTGCCTACGCATTTGCGGAATCCGAGTACTATCGACCGACGATGGGGGATCGCTTGTTGAAGCAATTCGCCGTCTTGAATCTCGACTACGACCCAGCACTGCTTGCCTCCGACAAGGTACTGACCAATCAATGGGAAGAAGAAGCTAAGGCTTGCTTGCCCGCAGAGGAGCAGCGGCCGATTAACATCGACCCAGGCTACATGACGTTGACGAAGCTGGTATTGGCGTCAACCAAAAACCGGGAGCACCGGATCTATTTGCGTGAGGGTGTCTATGCAGAGGTTACCCTTGCTTACCGTGATCAGCATTGGCAGCCATTGCCGTGGACTTACCCGGATTATCAACGGCAGGATTTTCGCGAATTCTTTCAGCAAGCCCGTAGAGTATTGCTGGGGCATTGATGTTGGTGTTGTTACCGGCGGGCCGTACGGTGACGTCCGGCAATAATAGCGTAAGGCCGCAAGGCGTACGGTGTCGGGCAATGCGAAGCGAGCCGGGGTCGCCGTTGGCGACGGAAGGCAAATGCACCGGCGGATTGGGATGGCCGGGTATGCTGATGGGCGGTTAGGATGCGGGAGCCCTACCGGAGGGCTTGCGCCCGTTCCGCTACGATTGGCTTCGCCTTGTTATCAATCACACCTTGTTCTGAATCAACTGCGCGATGAGTTCCGGCTTCTTTTGTTTCCGGAGATGTTCCACTTGATCCGCCGGCAATCCCATTTTCTCTAAATGACTAAAGATGCTTTCCCAAACCTTTTCCTTCTTTTTGCCTTCGGAAAGATAGAGGTCGGTCAAGAGCTCCTGAACCCGCTGAAAAGAAACGTTCTCGCGATTCTGATAGTAGTTCTTGATGACATTTTGTTGGTAGCGAGTGAAATTCTCCATTGCCATCTTGTAGATACCTTTCGAGTTGGAGTGGATGCTCGTGCGAGCGTCAATCGAAGCCGCCATTTTATCGAGCGAATCTTAGCTATCGACCAAATCTTAGCGATTATTCTCCGTCGCGGTTGTTTTTCTCGTAAATCCCTATCGTACGTATTGGGAAATTCTGGTTGGGAACTAGAATCGCGAATCACACTGTATCGAACCGCATTATCCGCGTTCCTCAATTTTTTCGGATGCCAATTCCAACGCGACTCAATTTTTGCTTGCAAACCATTTTGGTGCTGCCGTTTTGTCTGCTAGGCACTGTTTTGCTATGCAGTGTCGGTTGTCTTCCCTCGTTGAATGATCGCTTTACGCAGAAACCAATCGAAGAATCAGTCTTCGAAAAGAGCGCAGTTCAAGCGGCCATTGACAGCACATTGACGAGGAACCTTGAGGGGCGACTGCTAGCCGCCAATCGCAATGCCGCTTGGCAAGTGTTCCACGGTGCCGTTGCATTCGGCTTGGATTTACCCATGGATGTTAACGGTGAGGTGGTCTTTGCTCTGGAGTACCTCTTTCAAGGTGGACAGATGCGAGGATGGACGCCGTTCGAAGGGGATTTGATCGAGTCCACGGGCCGGCGCGGCATCAGAGTTGCTGTCGAAGAGGGGAGCTTTTCCGGCCAAGGTCACGTGGACCAATTCCTTGGGTACATTTCCCAAGCAAAAGTACCCGTCGATAGCAAGATGATCGTAGGTGGCAATGAGTACACCGTTGAAGATTGGGTGCGGCAAGCGCAAAGAGATGTCTCCAACAATCCCTATCGCGAGTATTCATGGACCCTCATCGCTTTGTCGAATTATTTGCCACAAGACGAACGCTGGGTTGCGACCGACGGTAGAACATGGACGCTCGAGCCGTTTGTTGAGTTCGAAGCCAAACAGGACCTCACGACAAGTGCTTGCGGGGGCATGCACCGGCTCATGGGTTTGGCTCATGCCATTCGCTATCGTCTGAATTTGAACGAACCGTTGACGGGCGGATATGAGAAAGCCAAGGCGGTCGTCGATGATGCCATCTCCAAGGCGCAGTCCTTTCAGAATTCAGACGGGTCCTTTTCGACTCGATACACCAGTCGGCCTGGCAACAGTGCGGATCTCAACACCCGGATCGGTGCAACAGGACACACCTTGGAGTTCTTAGCCTATGCTCTCCCAAAAGAGAGACTTGAAGAAAAATGGATGGAACGGGCTGTTTTGCGGCTTTGTGCGATGTTGGATGCAACCATTGAAATCGATCTCGAGTGCGGGGGCATCTATCACGCTCTCGCTGGACTCAAGCTCTACCATGAAAGGCGTTTTGGAGCATGGAGTTTGCCTGAACCTCCGGCTCAATAACCGGTTAAGACCGACAGCTCAGTTTCTGACCGACAGCTCAATATGGGTCGGCAATTCGGGCGTGCAATAAATGCGATGGGTTGCTTTGATGTAATCCTCATCTTTGGCATTGGGGATATCGAGAAACTGATGTGGGTTGCGATCGATGAGTGGGAACCAACTGCTCTGGATTTGCACCATGACGCGATGGCCAGCTCGAAACAGATGGTTCCTGGTTCTCAGGTCGATGCGAAAAAGCTCAGGTTGGTTGGGGACTAAGGGCTCTGGATCGCTAAAGCTGTTTCGAAATTTGCCACGCAAGACATCGTCTGCGATCATGAGTTGATAGCCCCCCATTTCTGGTTGGTCAGGGTAGTCTTCTGGATACACATCGATAAGCTTTACAACCCAATCGGCATCGGTTCCCGTAGTGGAGGCGAACAAATGAGCCATGATTTCGCCCGACAGTTCTAGAGGTTCCGATAGCGGTTCGGTCTGAAAGATCAAAACATCCTGCCGATCACTAACGAAACGTTGATCTTCGACCTTCCAGAGGATGCCGGCCCTTTCAAAGCGAGGCTCCTTGGAATTCGGGAGCCCCTGCCAGAAGCCCATAATCGGCCTCTTGGAATAAGGGACCGGTTTGGCAGGATCGGAAACGAACTCTACGTACTTTGTTGTGCCGGTCTCAGGTTTTTGTATTCCGGCCTCGGGCAATTGTTCAGTCAGTCTCCCATCATGACTACAGTACAGTTTCAACTTGCGGAATTGATCCTTGGGGGGCCAGTGCGAATATTCTTTCCATTGGTTGGAACCCGTTTGAAACATGATGGCTTCGGGCGGGGCAAAATCCCCCTCATTTTTGAGGTGGAACGCAAAGAACCGTGACTCGATTTCTTTTTGGTAGAACGCTACGGTATCCGCCCCAAATCGATAATTCCCCAACCGGTCGCTCGGGCCGCGTGCCCATTGGCCGTGAGCCCAGGGACCTACAACAATCGTACTGAGGTTGGAATGATCATGCCGCTCGATCTTGTCATAAAGATCGAGAGCACCACCTAGATTTTCCGCATCCCACCAACCAACGACGTGCAACGTCGGTACCTCGATCGATTCGAAGTGTTGTAACGTGCTCCCTTCTTCCCAGAATGAGTCGTAAGTGGCGTGCTTGAGAAACTTGTTCCACGTCGGCGACGCATCCTTTAGGTACTTGGCGTTCATATTGGAAAGCGGTCCGAGAGTCAAAAAGAATTCGTACGTGTCCACTTGATCGTAGGGAAACCGCGAGTTCGTTTTGGGGTCAAAATCAAAGAGATAAGGCAGCTCGGCACTAGGCGATAATCGGAACGCACCGAAATGGTAAAAATCATCTCCGAGAAAGTAGTCCGACGGAGAGGCTTGCGGACTAGCCGCCTTTAGTGCGGGGTGCGGATCGATGAGAGCCATGGCGACATACCAACCAGGGTACGAGACGCCGAGCATGCCTACCTTGCCATTGTTGGGAGCCGCGTTCTTAACGAGCCAGTCTATCGAATCAAAGGCGTCAGTACTGGCATCGATGGCATCGGGATCGCGGCGGTGACTGACAGGACGGTTCCACTCAAACTCCCCTTCCGAGAGATGTCGGCCACGCGCATCTTGGACGGCGAAGATGTAGCGATCCCTCGCAAGCTCCCGGAAGGTGGATTGGAAGTAGCCTGTAAATCCCCCGGAGGCGTGCTTTGTTCCGTAAGGTGTTCTAAGGAAAATGATTGGCAGCGGTTCCTTCTGATCGACCGGGGTATAGATCTCGGTGTAGAGCCGAACACCGTCTCGCATCGGAACCATTACGGACTGCTTGTTGTAAGCCTCGGCAATTGGAACGTCTTGTCCAACGACAACGGGACCGGTGACCGTTAATGCGGTGAGCAGAGCGATTAGCGACAAGAGGCCAATTGAAGTTCGCCGAAACATACAGTAGCTCCTGGGCAGTAAAAATCTTCGATCTAGGACACGGTGCCGGTTAGGAATTTTATAGCAGATAGCGTTAGTCGCACCCTAAGAATCCGCAGATATTAATATCGTAAGGCCGCAGCGTACAGCGTCGAGAAATCATAGCGTAAGGCCGCAAGGCGTACGGTGTCCCCGGCAATGCGCAGCGAGCCCGGGGTCGCCCTCGGCGACGAAAGCCAAAATCACCGGCGGAGAGGGGGTGGCTGGGTATGCAAATGGGCGGTGAGGGTGCGGACGCCCTACCGGAGGTCTAGCGCCCTTTCCGCTACTATTGGCTACTATTGGCTACTATTGGCTTCGCCAAATCGTTCCTCAAAATGTGCCACCCAAAATACGCCCTTCAGGGCAGATCGTGACGCTACCAGTCGGATTTAGACCGTAACTCACAGCGGCCTCACTTGTTTCGACGCCGCTCCATTGAGCTGAGATCTCAGCTCTCGATTGCAAATCCTTCGCTCCCGCATTTCCGGTTGGAAAGCAGGAGCTCAAAAACGAAAAAAATCGATAGAAACGGGGGGTAGCTGCCTGAAAGCCTACTTTTTGCCTTGTTTGCCATCAATTTGGTGGCTACAATCCGCCGCTCGTTCGACGGAACGTAACGATGGGGGCTTGAAAATGGATTCGTCCCCGGTCCATTCTAGATAAATGGGCCATTAGAAATAGTCACTCCATTAGAAATAGTCATTGGGAGCTAATTCATGACACTCGATAAGAGCTTGAAAGTACGCGCTGGGGCGATCAAACCTCGCAATGTGCTCAATCGAGCCGAAAGAATCAAGAGATTACAGGATCTCAACAAGTGGTCTGAGGACAGCATTGTTGTAGGTATGGCGAAAGTTCGCGTTCCTAAGGTTTCTTTGGCCAAGAAGAAGAAGGTCAAGAAGGAAGAAGAAGGCGACGACAAGAAGAAAAAGAAGAAGTAGTCTTCTTTACCGACCTTTTGCGGTTCCCGACACTGCAAGCAGCATCCAACGAAAAAGCGAGCCGTTTTCGGCTCGCTTTTTTATTTTCATCTCGATCGTTTATCGCCTGTTGCAGATGGAGTTGCACAACCACCGTTTGTGTACAACTCCCGACTAACTTCGGGCGTTCCTCCTCTATCGTCCTACCGCTTGCCGTCATTCTGCCGAGGGTTGCGGCTCGCTAGACCAACATTACCCTCGATCGCATCTGCGGATCGGAGCAGCAACCCGCCGAACTGCTTCATCTGCATCGCGATCACCTTTTTAGAGTCGACCGATAGTCGCTGCCAAGCCAGAGTGGCCCCCAAGTATTGACTCTTGAGCGTGTCCTCGAATGCTCCCCAGGCTTTCTCTGCAATCCGCAGCAGACGATCACTATTAGGTTTCGGCTCGAGGATTGGGGTTTCGCTAACATCGTCGATGGCTTCTGCTTGAATGAACGCATCTGTTTGATCCGTTATCGAAGCGATGTTCGCATTCTCTGCGCGGAACCAGTTCGGCTGAGCGTTCAGATCTTGAAACAAGCTCAGACAGGGGTCGATCGGAATCTCGCTCAACATCGGTGCATCGATTCGTCCGTAGACTGCATCCCATCGAAAGGTTGGGGCTTGGTAAGCGAATCCGCTTGGCAACGCGGGAATGGAGCTAGTCGATCGCGTCACGAACTCCCATTTTCTAACGTTCCAATGGGGTTCCAGCCAGCTCTCGATCAGTTTCCTGGTTGCCAACACATTGTCCGGCCAGGGTACTAGATGCTCCGATCCGTTCCACTCCTCAGGGCATGCGGGAATGGCACAATGCCCGACGCCCAAGTCTTCCGCGACCCCCGAGTCTACCGATTCCGATGCGGTCCCCACCAAGCCCCATTGCAGCTTCAGCGGAAATGGTAGAAAGTCGTCTTCGGTCACCATCTTAACGTTTCGAAGGGCACTTTCGTCGTGAGCGACGCTGCTATCAGCGACTTCCTCCGGAAAGCAGCAATCGTACGGGTCATAGCCGCAGCCGAAAGCCTCGTACCCAAGTGAAGCGTTAATTTCGGCTACAGCATCTTGCACTCCTGACTGGAGCGGGTTCACCGTTTGAACGATCGTCGTCAGTTCTCCCAGTATGTCTTCTTCCAGGGTGCCTTCTTCGAGACGGCACTCGTCCAAGGCGTCCACTCGGTCCAGAACGTAGACAAAGATATTCCCCAAGTCTTTGTCGTCGTTCAGCGAGCTTGTCCCTCGGCTCGCTTGGGCGGAGTATCTTGCAATGGCGGCACCTGTGTCAAAGGGGGCTTCGACAGCAAGATCGCGTCCAAAGAACAAGATCTCGCTGATCAGCTCACAGCCTGTGGCAGCCCAGGCCAAAAGCTGCCGCTCGTTGAGGTACCGGACTTGTTCGCGATCCTCAATCGTGCTTCCGACAACCTCTTCAAAGAGGAACTCCGCATCGTCGGGGCAATCCACCCAGCAACCTTGAAACTCTTGCTCGAGGTCGCAGGCGTCATCCAAGCGGTGAAAGCCTTCCTCGCCGATCGCGTCCGTAGTGGCCGACCCGAGCGGTGCTGCCATAATCGGTGTCCCCGCTAGCGATGCCCCTTGAGTAGGCACCTCGCTGGCCAAGTGTTCCCTATCCTCGACCGTCGGTGACTCAGCCGCTGGAGCATGGAGGACGAATTGTGGGAGTTTGTTGGGGCGACCAAAGCTGGTCAAGCTGTCGGAAGTCGCCGATTCCATCAGTCCGATTGGCTGATAGGAGTTACCGCGATTTCCTGGAATGGAGGAATAACAGACCGCACTAGCGGCCACGACGACGTTAGCAGCAATCGCCGCCCGGAGAATGCTGCGGGGAAGGCTGCGGGGAATTCGAAAACGCATTGGGGAACCTCGAAACTGCGACAGATTCGGGGGCTCACAAGACATGCTGACTCAGCGCGGAGGCTGAATCAGCCCTCCGTGGCCACGACGAGTCTACAACAGGTAATTTTGGTGGTGGGAAACGCAGCATCAATCCAATTGAGGCTGCCAAAACAGGACGAGAGTAGTTATCGATTCGCGACGGGGGATTCTTCACCGCAGGCTTTCGTTAATCCGCATTTGTTTCCCAGCCGGTAGGGGTCAGTCAACCAACATGTATTGTGCGAGCGGTATGGATTATGACCGCGAAGATAATTCCCATCTGCTTCTAGACTTAGTTGGCTTTTGCAGTTAATTTTCTTATGCAGCTCATCAAGTCCTGTTGCACTTCCCCCCGGCCTATCATTTTTCCATGTCTACCCAACAAACCGATTACGACACGATCATTATTGGTGCCGGCATGAGCGGGCTGGCCGCCGGGATTCGGCTGGCCCATTACGATCAGCGAGTATGCATTCTCGAGAAGCACTGGACGATTGGCGGCCTCAACTCGTTTTACCGCACGAATGGCCGCAACTACGACGTTGGCCTCCACGCGATGACCAACTATACCGCCAAAGGGGCCAAGCGAGGACCTCTGGCTCGACTGCTAAAGCAGCTTCGATTTCGTTGGGAAGATTTCGAATTGGCCGAACAAGCGGGCTCGCGAATTGCTTTTCCCGGGGTGAATCTCGACTTCAACAACGAGATCGATCTACTCCGTTCCGAAATCGCGCGGGAGTTTCCTCACCAGAAGGATGCATTTGAGCAATTGCTGGTCAGGCTCACCGACTACGACGACCTCAAGCAAGAGGATTTCGAGCTTTCGACGCGAACGATCTTGGGAGAGATTTTTTCCGACCCCGTACTGGTGGAGATGTTGCTCTGTCCGCTCATGTGGTACGGAAATGCGAGAGAGCACGACATGGATTGGGGGCAGTTTTGTATTATGTTTCGGAGCATCTTCTTAGAGGGGTTCGCCAGGCCCTTTAAGGGAGTGCGTCTGATCCTGAAGCATCTTGTGCGGCGCTACCGTGAGTTAGGCGGAGAGCTTAAGCTGCGAAGCGGCATCTCGAGAATTTGTGTCGACGACGACCGTGTAGTGGGTGTTGAGCTAGAAAACGGCAACGTCATGACTTGCAAACGAATTTTGTCGAGTGCGGGTGTCGTCGAGACGATGCGTCTATGCGATGACAGCTCCGTCTTAGAGGTTGCTTCGGCGGGAGAGATGACCTTTATCGAGTCGATCTCGGTCCTCGATTGCCAGCCCAAACAGATCGGGTTTGATCAAACGATCGTCTTTTACAACGATTCCAAGTCATTTCATTGGGAGAAGCCCGCTAACTCTTTTTGCGATGTGCGTACGGGAGTGATATGCTCCCCGAACAATTACAACTACGGGTCACCGGACCAGCAGTTAGAATCCGGGCTCATCAGGCTTACTACTATCGCTGATTTTCAGCGTTGGGCCTCTTTGAGCGAGGAGGAATACAGTCGCATGAAGCTGAAGTGGTACGATGCCTCGGTCGCCTCGGCTGTGCGATTCATGCCCGATTTTCGGCGGCGAGTCATCGATACCGATATTTTCACCCCGAAAACCATACGTCGCTTCACGTCGCATGACAACGGTGCGGTTTACGGGGCCCCCAAAAAGCAGCTTGATGGCACCACGCGTTTAAAGAATTTATTTCTTTGCGGCACCGACCAGGGTTTTGTTGGCATCGTGGGCGCCATCGTCAGCGGCATTTCGATGGCAAACCAACATTGCCTACGGACAGCAGAGTAACGCAAAAGCCAATTGTTTAACCGCGTGGGTAACGCCCCGCGCTGAAAGGCATTGTTTAACCGCGTGGGTAACGCCCCGCGCTGAAAGGCATTGTTTAACCGCGTGGGTAACGCCCCGCGCACAGGCTTCCAGGGCGGTAGCGGCACGATCTCCATCGGATTCAGGAAGGCCAGCCGATTGAAAATCAGGCAGACCGCAACAAGTCTCTTCGCCGTGACTCGTGTTTTGCACGGCTCCGCTCAAGTTGTGTTTGTGAACTAGTGACTCGCTGGTTCGAACAGCGAACCACTGCGACGCCCCCACCTAAGTCCCGCCGGCGACTTGAGATTGATGTTTGGGGCGTGGATACCCTAGACTGCTCCTGATAATGCCTGCTGAGCGGGATAGGCTACCCCATCCAGCGAAACTTTACCTGACTCCGAGGATCTTCCGAACCAAATATGTCACTGGAACACCTTAAATGGCGGTATGCCGTCAAGCGATTTGATCCGTCTCGCAAGATCTCGGCCGATCTTTGGGAGCAAATCGAGGAATCTCTCGTACTGACTCCTAGCAGTTTTGGCCTTCAGCCTTGGAAGTTTCTGGTTGTAACCTCGGAGGAGGTAAAAGCCAAACTGCCTGCCATCTCTTGGAACCAAAATCAGCCCGCAGATTGCTCCCACATGGTTCTTTTTGCAGCTAACCATGCGATCGATGCTGATTATGTGGCACGTTATGTTGCAGACATCGCCAATACACGTGGGGTGCCGCTGGAGAGCCTCACGGACTTTCGGAATGTCATGCTGGGGTTTCTGCGAAATCGTGGGTCGGAGTTGTTCAGTTGGGCATCTAACCAAGTTTACATCGCCTTGGGGCAGTTGATGACAGTGGCTGCGAGTCTCGGCGTGGACGCTTGCCCCATGGAGGGATTGCTCATGAACGAGTATGATCGCTTGCTAGGGCTTGAGGGATCCGGATTTCGAACCGTTGTGGGTTGTGCTTTAGGTTACAGGCACCCGGACGACCATTACGCACGAGCTGCCAAGGTTCGGTTTCCCCGGAGTGAGATGGTTACCAGGATATAGGATCGGTTAGGATCGGGATCGGTCGATGAAACGCAAGGATCACAGCAAGCAATCAGAAAGCAAGCTGCCGAGGAGTTCCAAATGGCTCGTCGATGGTTTCTGCTGGTATTCTCGTGGGCTGGTCAGAAAACAGTTTCAGTCGATGGGTTTTTTGGGGACCGAGGATCTGGCCAAAATTCCGGAGCATCATTCGGTCATTATCTACGCCAATCATGCGAGCTGGTGGGACCCCATCGTCGCGATGATGTGCCAAAACCATTACATGAGCCGGCGGACCCTCTACGCTCCCATCGACGCGGAACAGCTAGAAAACTACGCCGTACTCAAGAAAATGGGCTTCTATGGTGTGCGGCTGCAATCCTTTTCCGGAGCGCAGCAATTTCTGGATACGAGCAAAGAGCTGCTCAAGCATACCTCCACGTCTATCTGGATCACTCCCGAGGGTCGATTTTGTGACGTCCGGGACCAGCAGCAAACTCTGATGCCGGGGCTGGCTCATTTGGTGACCAAGGTCGAACGAACCACCGTGATTCCGTTGGCTTTGGAGTATGGTTTTTGGAACGATAGTCGCCCCCATATTTTCGGTCGGTTCGGAGAACACATCGATTGCGAAAAGCATCGTTTCGAGGACAAAGCCGCTTGCAATGAGTATCTGACTATGGCTCTTCGCAAGTCGCAACGCGAACTCGCCGCAAAAGTCATCGCACGGGATCCCAAAGCGTTTGACTTTTTGTTGGCTAGCCACACGAAGCGATTGAGTTGGTATGATTTCGCCAGAAAATGGGCCGCCTGGGTTAAGGGACGCCCGTTTGATCCTAGGCACTCCGCTTCACTGAAACCATAGGTAAGTCCTTTGCTATCGATTGGCTTGATCGTTTTTGCTGCGATTCTCGCGCTCCTGCCGGTGCTTATGTTTCTTAAGAACATAAGGTTGTTTCTACCAGCCACCACCGAGTCGTCCCTCCTCGAAGCTGCAAGAAGAACATCGATCAGTATCTGCGTTCCCGCCCGAAACGAAGAGAAAAGCATCGGGGCCGCATTAACAAGCCTGCTAGCGAGTGATCATGATACGTACGAGGTGCTCGTGCTTGACGATCACTCCGAAGACAGCACGGCTGCGATCGTGTCAAATTGGATGAGCCAAACGGACAAGGTTAAGCTGATCTCCTCGCCGCCGTTGCCCGCTGGTTGGAATGGCAAGCAGCATGCATGTTGGCAATTGGCACAAGCGGCGAAGCATGATTTTCTGTTGTTTCTCGACGCCGATGTTCGCGTCATTCCTGATGCAATAACAAGAATTCTGGCTGAGCAGTCGATTCGTGATGTCTCGCTGCTAAGTGGTTTTCCGAGGCAAGAGACAGGTACGTTCAGCGAGAAGCTGCTCATTCCGATGATGCATTACGTTCTCCTATGCTATTTGCCCATGGATCGGATGAGAGCGACCACGGATCCTGGATTTGCGGCAGGTTGCGGACAGCTATTTTTGGCTAAGAAGTCAGATTATTTTGCGTGCGGAGGTCACTCCGCCATCCAGAACTCGCGGCACGACGGAATTCAACTACCTCGTGCGTTCCGAAGAGCAGGCTTCTCGACCGATCTGTTCGATGCAACCGATCTAGCGGCTTGCCGCATGTATGAGACATTCCTGCAGGTTCAGCGAGGGCTGCTAAAGAATGCGACTGAGGGGATTGCGAATCCTAGGTTGATTGTACCCTTTACGGTGCTTTTGCTAGGCGGGACGATTCTGCCGTTGATTTTGTTGGCAGTGGGCTGGTCGCAAGGATGGTCGCTGGGTTCGATTGGTTTTCTTCTAATGCTAAGCGGTCTGACTTGGTTGCCACGCTTGATCGCCGCGAATAGGTTCCGGCAGCCCATGCTCGGGGCGTTGAGTCATCCCGTCGCTATCGTTTGGTTTGTGACGTTGCAATGGATTGCGTTGGTCCGACAGTTTCTAGGGTTGAAAACCCGTTGGCGAGGGCGGAATTGACCGAACCATTAGCAGTGTTCAGGCCTCGATTTTTTGGTTAAATAGCGGTTTAGCAGCAGTCGTAGTGGATCTTGTTAAAGATCCCTACCCGCAACGCGACCTCAACGGCGCATTGGATTAACTAATCGGGACGGAACATATGGCGACATCAGAAACTCAAGAAATACCGAATCGGTTTGATTTCAGCACTGCTTGTAAGGAGATCTATCAAGCGTGGGTGGAATCGGGATGTTTCGATGCCAACGTAAACCCGGACAAAAAGCCGTTCACGATTGTAATCCCCCCGCCCAACGTGACAGGTGCATTGCATTTAGGGCACGCACTCAATAATACGTTGCAGGATGTTCAAATCCGCATGCACCGCATGATGGGCTACGAAGCCTTATGGATGCCAGGAACGGACCACGCCGGAATCGCTACCCAAGCGGTGGTGGAGCGTCGACTCAAGGAGTTGGAGAATAAGACCAGGCATGACTTGGGTCGAGAGAAGCTGGTTGAGCGAATTTGGCAATGGAAAGATCAGTACGAGGCACGCATCCTGGGTCAATTGCAGAGCATGGGCTGCTCCTGCGATTGGCGACGAACGCGATTTACTCTCGATGACCGCTGTGCTCAGGCGGTACGCAGCACCTTTTTTGATCTCTTTGCGAAAGGGCTGATCTATCGCGGCAAACGCCTGGTGAACTGGGATACTTATCTACAAACGGCTGTCAGCGACGACGAGGTTTTCACCGAGACGGTCCACGGTTCATTTTGGCATCTCCAGTACCCGGTCGTGGATCCGCAGCCAGGCGAACCGACGCATGTGACCATCGCTACCACTCGTCCTGAAACCATGCTGGGTGATACCGCCGTCGCCGTTCACCCGAACCCAGCGGACGCCATGGCTCGCGTTGAGGCGGCGTTGAAGGATAAGTTGAGCGAAGCCAGCTCGAAGGACAAACCTGGGATCGAAGCTCAGTTGGAGCAACTCCTGTCGCGGCGCCAAGACCTGTTGCCTCAGCTAGAGATACTGGCAAAGATGGCTCGCGAGGGCCGCACGCTTCGCTTGCCGATCGTTGATAGAGAAATTCCGCTTGTGGCCGACGAATGGGCCAAACCGGAGATGGGGAGCGGTTGCGTGAAGATTACTCCCGCGCACGATCCGAACGACTACGAAGTCGCTTTGCGCTGCCAGCTACCGATGATCAACATTCTCAACTCAGACGGAACGGTTAATGAGAACGCAGGCCCCTACGCCGGTATGACGATGAACAAGACCCGAATCAAGGTCGTCGAGGAAATGGATCGACTCGGGCTTCTGGCCAAGACCGAAGATCATCAGATTGAGCTAAAGCATAGCGATCGCAGCAAAACCCCTATTGAGCCTTACTTGGCCGACCAATGGTTTGTCAAAATGGATCAATTGGCCCAATCAGCCATGGATGCGGTCAACGATGGACGTGTCAAAATCTATCCGCCACGTTATGCCAACGGCTACCTGGATTGGCTGGGAGAAAAACGTGACTGGCCAGTGGGACGTCAGTTATGGTGGGGACATCAGATTCCTATCTGGAGTCGTTCGTTTGAAGATCCCGAACAGGCGAAATCGCTCAAGTTTCAGTTGGAATCGATGTCCGAGCGATCGGCTGGTTTGCTCAATGTTCAGATAGAAGAGCCTGGTACGGTGCATGCGTGTGTTCGCAATCCAGATCCCGCTTTGGAGCTGAAATTGCACTCGCTTGGCTTGGTCCGACAAGAGGACGTTCTTGATACGTGGTTCTCGTCTGCACTTTGGCCTCATTCGACTTTAGGTTGGCCAGAGAAAACCCCTGAGCTCGAGTACTTTTATCCGACCAGTGAGTTGATCACTTCTCGCGATATCATCACCCTGTGGGTTGCTCGCATGGTCTTGATGGGGCTAAACAATGTTGGCGAGGTTCCCTTTAGCGAGGTCTTCATCCATCCCAAGATTCTAGATGGTTACGGCGAGACCATGTCAAAGAGCAAGGGGAATGGAGTAGATCCGATCGATGTCATCGACAAGTTCGGGCCAGATGCCTTGCGATTCGGTTTGAGTTGGTTGTGTACCGAAACCCAAGATGTGCGAATGCCCGTTCAGTATGAGTGTCCGCACTGTGAAGCCAAAGTGAATCAGACCAAGGAGAATCGGCAGTCTCCAACCGTAACATGCGACTCTTGCAAGAAGGTGTTCTCCACGCAATGGGCGGAATCGGCAGAGGACAAGGCGAATCCAAAGGCTCCCGTCGTGAGCGATCGGTTTGAGGTGGCACGGAACTTTGTCAACAAGCTCTGGAACGCTTCTCGCTTCGTCATGATGAACTTGAGCGGGCACTCTTTGGCGAATGCTTCCAGCGATTCTCTACCGTTAGAGGATCAATGGATACTTTCTCAGTTGGCGTCGGTTACGACTAAGGTTGAGAGCGAGCTCAAGCAGTATCATTATGCCGAAGCGGCTCGCGCGGTCTACGACTTTGCCTGGGACCACTTCTGTTCCTTCTACGTGGAGATGGCTAAACCACGCATGCAGGATCCCGCGACTCGGGATCAAGTGCAAAGAGTTTTAGCACACGTTTTGGACCGGATGCTAAGACTTCTGCATCCGATTACACCGTTCGTAACGGAAGCCATCTGGCAGCAATTGAATCGAATCACCCGTCAGAGAGATTTTATGACTGGCGAGGTTGCGAGCGATTGGATCGCCCGGGCACCGTGGCCAAGCTCGGATGCAGAGCACGAAAAGCCCGAGATTGAGCGTCAGTTTTCGCATTTCGTTGCTTTGATCGGGGCAGTTCGGGAGATCCGTTCCAGACAAAATATTGCACCTAAGCAGCAGATTTCTTTTTCGGTCAAGTGTTCTGATGCGATGCGCGATCTGCTTGCCCCCATGAGCAAGTTTCTAGAGGCCATGGCGAATGCCAAGGCCGAGCAGTGGAGTGAGAATCCGACAGTTCCCTCGGTGAACGCAGCAGTCTCTATCCCTGAGATGGATGTTTATGTAGATCTGACACAGTTTATCGACGTCGATGCCGAGATCAGCCGGAATGAAAAACTATTGGCGAACCTAGTAAAGCAGATCCAGGGCAAGGAGGGGCGATTGTCGAACGAATCGTTCGTGAGCCGTGCTCCCGCAGATATTATCGACAAGGAGCGTCAAGCCTTGGCGGATCTCGTGTCACAGCGACGAGCGGCGGAAGAGGCAATAGAGAAGCTTCGGAAGCTTTGATATCCATGTAGGGTTGCACCGGATGTGGCGCACAAATCGCGTGAATTTAGCGTAAAATGGGGGGTGGTTTACAACGGCTCCCCCTGTTTGCTCTATATTTTCACGGCTAAGTGACAGCAAGTTGTTGGAGCGATGCCACCGAATGCTGCCGCTGCACGCATTTCCTAATTTACTTTTTGGGATAGTTCACGAACAGGACGCAGTTTTCTTTCCTTTGTGTGCCAATTTTTTCCGGAGGGCCTTTATGTCAGACAATCCTTACCAGAGCGATTTCTCGGGAACCAATCCCAACTCTGACCTCGGCAGCACAATGGTTGGGGATCAGATGAGATTAAATGAAAGTCTTATCTCTATCGCGCGTTGGCAAGCGTTTTTCGGTTTCTTAGGTGCATTGTTCTGCTTTCTGATTTTCGTTTCAGTAGGAATTCAGGTACTTTTCCTGATAGGCCTCTCTGGTCTCGGTAGTGTGGAGGCTGTTCTGTCATCCGGTTTTGCGATATTGGTGCTTGTGGCTTACGGTCTGCCGACAGCTAAACTCATTAAAGCCAGCCAGAGTGCACGGGCCTGTGCCATGCAGGGCAAAACCGTGGCAGAGATGATTGATGATCAGCGCGCGTTTTGGCGAATTCTTGGGATAGTGGTATGCGCAACCGTTGGGCTTTATGTAGCTGCGATCGTGTTCGCGATCCTAATCGGTGTATCGATGTACAATTTTTTCTAGCGGTTAAAAAATGGGTTGGATGTTGTTGCTGGCCTGGTAGTTCTCCTGCGATTTCTACAGTGACGGGGTAAGGGATTTGAAAACGATCATACTTTGCGGCGGTCAAGGAACTCGGATGCGCGAGGAAACCGAGTATCGACCTAAACCACTGGTCGAGATTGGTGGGCGACCGATCCTTTGGCATATTATGAAGATGTATTCTTCTTTCAGCTATCGCGACTTCGTGTTGTGTCTAGGTTACCGTGGGCAGATGATCAAGGAGTACGTTCTTCAGTATCATGCGATGAACCATGATTTCACCCTTACCCTAGGGCGAGAAAAGGGACCTGAGTTTCATGAGGTCGTAGAAGAAAATCCGTTTACAGTGACTTTGGCCGAGACTGGCTTGAGCACCATGACTGGTGGTCGAGTACTTAGAGCATCCAAGTACATCAAAGACAAGACATTTATGATGACCTATGGAGATGGAGTCTCGGACATCAACATACGGGAGTTGGTACGTTTCCATGAATCGCATGGCAAGCTGGCCACGATTACGGTGACTCACCCAGTATCTCGATTCGGGATGGTGGACGTAGACCCGTTTGGTCGGGTTGAACGATTCGTGGAAAAACCCACGGTAGACACCTGGGCCAGTGCAGGGTTCTTTGTTCTGGATCGTAAAGTGTTCGACTATCTCGATGGCGACGATTGTGTCTTCGAACAGGCGCCGCTGGAACGTTTGGCCGCAGAGAATCAGTTAGTAGCATTTAGACACGAGGGCTTCTTTTTTGCAATGGACACCTATCGAGAGGTGTTGCAACTTAATCAATTATGGGAAAGCAATGAAGCGCCGTGGAGGGTGTGGTAGTTGCTTTACTTAAGTGATACCTACAGTGGGGCCAGAGTTCTCATTACAGGGCATACCGGTTTCAAGGGTGCGTGGTTAACCAAATGGCTCGCCTCACTTGGAGCGCAGGTTACTGGATATTCCCTTGCCCCCGAGGGAGATCGATCGCTCTATAATGCGCTGGGTTTAGACTCTCAAATCAACTCGGTTATTGCCGATATTCGGGATTATCGGTCACTCGCGAGCACTCTTAATCAGGTGCAACCTGATTTCGTGTTTCACCTGGCAGCACAATCATTGGTTCGGCGTTCTTACAAGTCACCCGCGGATACATTTGCAACGAACGTGACTGGGACCATCAATTTACTCGAAGCGATGAGGGAACTAGGTGATCTGGATAAGCGATGTAGCGTCGTGATCGTCACATCGGACAAATGCTACCGCAACGTGGAACGAACTTACGCCTATGTCGAGACGGATCCCTTAGGAGGCCATGATCCTTATAGCAGTAGCAAAGCGATGGCGGAACTGGCGGCCGAAAGCTATCGAAGCTCTTTTTTTCCCCCGGATCGCTCTTCCGTGCTAATAGCATCTGCCAGGGCTGGAAACGTGATCGGTGGTGGAGATTGGGCTGAGGATAGAATTGTTCCCGACTGTGTAAGGTCTCTCGATGCAGGATTGCCGATCACCCTTCGGAATCCACATGCGTATCGCCCATGGCAACACGTCCTGGAGCCTCTGTACGGATACTTACTGCTTGCTGCAAAGATGTGTCAAGCCATCGAGCCTAATGATTTGCGGGCCATGTGTTCTGCCTTCAATTTTGGTCCCGTTTGTTCGAATAATAAATCGGTCGATCAGCTTGTTGACGAAGTGCTTTTGCACTGGCCGGGCCGAAAGGAATACAAGCAACCAAGCCAAGCACCACACGAAGCAAATTTGTTACAATTGTCTGCCGCGAAAGCGGAAATGACTTTGGGATGGAAGCCAAACTGGGGCTTCGAGACCACTGTACAAAAGACGATCGATTGGTACAAAGCATTCCGTAGTGGCCAATCGGCGATCGCACTTACAGAGCAACAGATCCAAGACTACGAATCCATCCTGGCTTGTCCCCCTAACCAATCCTCTCCTTCATGACGGATCGACCGCTTCACAATATTCCGAATGGACGAGTTACTTGCTGCCAGATTTGTGGTAATCCAGACTTGCAAGAAGTGCTCAATTTGGGACACCAACCGTTATGCGACACACTGCTTTCGCATGAGGAGCTGTCTCGCCCCGAACAGCAATTCCCTCTTAGGCAGATGTGGTGTCCGAGTTGTACGTTATCGCAATTAGATTACGTGGTGTCCGGTCCTGTTGTATACCATGCCGAGTACCCTTATCGTAGCGGTGTCACGCGCGAATTAGCAGCATACCAATCGGAGCTCGCCGGAGACATCGTCGCATTACTAAAGATTGAACGAGACAGCTTAGTAGTTGATATCGGCTCGAATGACGGGACGCTTTTGAGTGCTTTTCGGGACTTGGGTATGCAAGTTCAGGGGGTCGAGCCAACGAATATCGCCAAATACGCAATTGAGGCGGGAATCGATACACTTCAGGAATCGTTTGATCCTGCCGCCGCCAGAGCCATTGTCGAGGCTCGAGGAAGGGCCAAGCTTGTCACGGCAACCAACGTTTTTGCTCACATGCAAGGCCTAGGGGACTTTCTGGAGGGTTTGGAGGTTTTAGTCGAAGCCGATGGTTTCTTTGTGCTGGAGAATCACTACCTAGGTGCGGTCATGGAGCGTTTGCAGTTTGACACGATCTACCATGAGCATCTGCGGACCTATTCGTTGCGGTCGCTTGTGACTCTATTCGACTATTATGATTTTCGCGTCGTGGATGCCTTTAAAGTTAGTCGGTACGGAGGTAACATTCGAGTCGTCGTAGCCAAGGGGAAATCGGGTGTGCCATCGGAGCGTGTCGCCGAGATCTTGCGAGAGGAAGATACTACGATGCGAGACACTGGCTACTACCAACGATTTCGAAACAAATCCATTCAGTTGAAGAATGATTTTGTCAAGTTAGCAATCGCCTGTGCGGAATCGGGATCGCATTTGATCGGCAATTCTTGTCCTGGGCGAAGTAGTACGCTATTGAACTTTGCTGGGATCGGTCCTGATTTGATGCCTTACATAGCTGAACAACCCGCTTCACTGAAGTTAGGCAAGTACTTGCCTGGCAAGCATATTCCCATTGTGAACAATCAACAATTGATCGACGAGCAGCCTGAGCATGTGATGCTTCTGGCTTGGCATTATGCTCGCCCTATTGCTGAACAGCTACGAGAAAGAGGGCTGCGATCGAAATTGTATGTTCCGATGCCTGAGTTAGCTCAGATGGAGATTTGATTTGTGGACTGCGAATCGTTTGGTTAGTTCTCCGGATGACATGGGAGGGCCTGCAAGGCTACTGTTCTTTGGAGGCGGTCGCTGGGCAAGGATCGTGTTAGAAGTGCTCCTGGCACAGACCGGCGGTGCTACTAGAATCGTATGGGTTACGCAACACAATGCAGATTCTGCTCGAGAGTGGATTACTAGGCGTGGGTGTGAGAGTATCGATGTTGTTTCCGAATGCCCCGTTTCAATCAGTGAGTTTTCGGGAGCGATTGTTGCCACCTCAGTCGATCGCCACTATTCCCTAGCGCGTCAATTGTTAGAGCATGGGGTCCCGGTTCTATGCGAGAAGCCGATAGCCATGACGAAAGAGCAGTTGGATGAGCTTAGGAGGCTGTCGGAGCGAGGCGATTGTCCCATCGGGATTCACCTTGAGTTTGCCTACCTGCGAGCATTCGACGACTTTTTGGAGCTGGTGCGAGGGATAAAGATTGAACGAATAGATGTCGATTGGTTAGACCCAACGGTTGAGATACGCGATGGCGTTGAGAAGCGTGCAGAATTTCGATGTGATATCATAAGCGACCAGGTGCCGCACATTTGGTCGTTGGTATCGCGAGTGTCGTTAAACCAGAGCGGCCTTGAGATCCATTCCGTCGACTATTCGCCTGTCAAAACCCTTCTCGTTGGGAGTATAGGAAACATTGGGGTGCAGTTCCAACTTAGTCGACGCCACTCGACTAGGAGGCGATCTGTGATTTTGAATCACGGGGAAGCGACGTTTGATTTCACGGTCGAGCCTCCCAATGCATTTTGTCACAATCAAGTATTGAATCTCCCTGTAAGTCAATTTCGTCCCCTGCAACTCTCGCTAGCCAGTTTTCTAGCTCAGATAACGACAGATTCACCTAAGCGAGAAATTTCGGGTGGGAGCGATAGACTTGAGACCGAAGATTCATCGGAGAAACTCAATCCATCGTGGCCGCTATCCCTAAACAATCAGTATGGTTTCTTGCTGGAGTGCTTGAAGGGGAGCGAACTGTTGAAGAAATCGCAGGATCAATATGCTGCGTGTTGGCTCTCGAATGACTGTCAAGAAAACTTAGACAATGTCGAATTACCGGATTATCAAATCGCGTACTTGATAGATCGCTGGTTACCAGTAGCAGTTCAAGCTGGTCACTGGCTGGTACCAAAAACGCCCGATGAAGAACGTGTTTTCGCGGGTATAGCACTGATCAAGCGAGGAGATTGGAGTATGTCCGATTAGATAGGGGTACGACCGTGTTTGCCCGGGAAAAGCAAATGTTGTCTCCCTGACTGCTTCATGGACTTTAGGACAAGAGCTTTGATAGGTCACTCCAAGTTCTTTCTGTTGCCCCTCTATGCCGGGCAGCGACTGCTGCTGCGGCTTGTCCAAGTTCGTTTCGCTGGGCAGGGTGCGTTAACATGTCTCTCACCCATGGTACAATTTCTCTCGAATCCTGAAATTGCTTGCAAGCTCGTTCCTCTAGAAGCAGGTTTACAACATCTCTAAAGTTTTTGGTATTGGGGCCAAAAGAAGTCGCGACACCATAAGCGCAGGGCTCAATCATATTCTGACCACCTCGATCGCCAAAGCTTCCACCGACAAAGCCGATATCAGCCAGCCCCCACCACCAGCGAAGTTCGCCAATTGAGTCGCCTAGGAAGATTCTCCAAGCCGGGTTGACATCGTCAGTTCCATCGAGACGAGATCGGCGATCCCATGGTATGTTCAAGGTTGCGATACGTTTGGCGACTTCTTCAAACCTTTCTTTGTGGCGTGGAACGAGCAGAAGACGAAGATTGGAGAACTCCATGTGTAGTTCTAGAAACGCTTTAAGCATTAGCTCTTCCTCGGGATGCTGGGTACTTCCCACAACCCAGATCAGATCGCTATGTTGGACGCCTAGGAGTGCTCGGCGACTGGTGACCTCTTCGGATGTTCGAAGAGGCTCTGCATTATCAAACTTTATGTTGCCGGTTACGGAAATCCGGGAGGGCTCGATGCCGAGGCCTCTAAAACGCTCAGCATAGATATCATTTTGTGCTCCGATCCAATTAATCGATCGAATCGTAGGGCGAATCAAAAACGATATTTTGCGATAGCCGCGGAGGCTAGATTCGCTCAAACGTCCGTTGACGATCGCCACTGGGCAGTTCCTTTTGGCAGCTTCTCGAATAAGATTCGGCCAAAGTTCGAGTTCCGCCAGGATGAGCAAGCGAGGGTTTAATTTGCTGAAGACTCTCGAAACGGCCCAAGAAAAATCGAGAGGGGCAAAAAAAACCAGATGACAGGGGTAGAGTTTACGGGCGAGGTCAAAACCTGAATCTGTGCTAGTCGAGATCGCGATGGAAAAGTTTGGATTCTCCTCGACGAACTTCTGTACGAAGGGTTGAATCAGTTGAATTTCCCCGACACTGACGGCGTGAATCCAAACGGTTGGGCCTTCCAGATTATGGAGGTACCTACAGCTTCGAAATTTTGCACTCCAGCAGCGTCTGTAACGACCATAGCGAAGCATTCGATAAAAAATGAATGGGCTCCCGCAAAACAGAATTACCAAGTACAATGCGTTAAGGAGGTAGATCATCTCCGCATGATATCAAAAACGGTATCGAACTGAAACAACTACTTGAGGCAATAAGCGAATTGCATGAATCGAACAGCCCGTACAACGCACGCCGGAGCAGCATCAGAGAATTGGCTTTTGGCTTATTCTATCGATTTGGCTTGTTTGCTGCTTCTCTGTCTTTCCTTCGCCTTAGGAAGCAGATTTTGGAGAGGCTGGTTTTCCGAGATCGATAGTGTCGTTTGTTCGGTCTGTATCGCCGTTGGTTTCGTAATTGCGGTATGCATGGGGTTCAGAATGAAATCGGGAAGATCCCGAAGTGTTGCTCCTTGGTTGTTTTTGTTTCTGGCAATTCTGGTTTTGTTCTATGCATTGGTCGCTGGTCGTCCCAAGTTAACAGGAATCTCTGCTGGAATGGCAGTCACGGCTTGGTTAGTAAAGCGTCTAAGCGGAGAGAGTATCTCACGATCACTTTCGCTGGGGCTTGCTCTAATGGTACCATCGTTCGTGAGTGCTTTTGAGGATCGTGGCGGGTTCGAGTTAATTGAAAACATGGTTTTGGAATTGACTTCTGGGCTTGCGGAGTCATCCTCGCAATTTCATATCCAAAGAGACAACATCATCGAGTTTGGTCATGGGGTCGCAAATCGGTTTTCGAGCGTTGGGCGTTGGGACAGCATCTTGCCATTCGTTGGAATCTCATTTTTATGCATCTATCTCTTCAGGAGAGCTTTAATTTGTTCTCTATTAACACTTTCGATGGCATTCCTTGTTTGGATGGCCGTGCGGGCAACGGCATGGTGTGTTTTTGCATGGTATGCAGCCCGAAGTGGATTTTGGCTAGAGTGGACCTTGGGCCTGGAAGTAGCGCTCTTTGCTACAGGAGCTGCATTAATTGTCTTACTAGATCAATTCTTTTCTTCTTTGTTAGCTCCGATCCCCTCGGAATTCGTAAATGAGGATTTGCCGTTGGTGGCATATCTATGGAATTGGATAGTCCTGCTACCGGCCTTGGAATTAGCGCAGCCTACGCGAGTTTTCGAGGATGAATCGTACAGCCTGGAGGATGAATAGCACTATGCTTGGCAAAAACTCAGTCGCTACCAATTGGAAGTGGTTCTTCTCAGAATTATTCAAACTGTTTACATCCCCGCTTGCGTTCGCAGCAAGTGGTTTGGATGCCGCTAGAGGCTGGAGATATTCAAGGCAATGGTGGCGTTTCTTTATTTCGATTCCTGCTTGTTTGTTCCTCTCGTTGATCTATTTAGTTTACGGTTTCTCCTATTTTGAGCGAACTGATACGAAAATTCAGCGTTATGGAGTAAAGAGTGAAATGGTCTGTAGCACACAACTACTCGAGGAGGTCGCATATGGAAAGATCGATTTCCTTGGCTTAAATTCAAGGTCGGCTACGGAAGATCTTAACCCCGAAAAAGATGAATTGCCCCCAGTCGAGAACGGTGGAAAGAAATTGACCGAACTACAGATTCGTTATATCAGACTATTAAATGACCGGATTTTACAAATTCAGCCAACAGACGGAAGCGCTCACTACCGACTAGGGTTACTAAAGGCCATAACAGGAGACCGGGAAGGCGCCCTGGATGAAATGAGAGCATTGGCTAACAATGAGGCGAACCCTTTTCCGGCAGCCAACTCCTGGGTCGCTACTGAGTTGCTAGATCGTTGGTTGAAAATGCCGACGTCAGCTATTTACTCGGAGCTAGTTGCAAATTTAAAATTAGCTTCGGCTTGGCCAGGGGTAAAACCTCAAGTTTTAGAGTTTTATGCTAATTTACTTTTTTCGAAGAATATGACGGCGGACGGAATTGGGATTGCTCAGCAAGCGGCCAAAAAGAACCGAGCCTATCACTTGCTACTTATGCAATACTACAAAAAGGTTGGTAATGCCGACGGATTAAGAACGTCGGGATATGAGGTGGAATCCTACTACAAGCCGAGATTGAACACTGCTTTGGAAGCTGTTTCCGATCGGTTGGCTTTGGTCGAGGCGGCTTTCCTTTTGGACAAGCCGGAAACTTCTCTAAGCATCGTTGAAGAAGGGTTAAAGAAATTTTCAGGAGAGGACCGGAAGGCTCTATCGCGCACGTTATCCAATATTAAAATTAGATTGTTTCAACAGTCGAAGCAAAAACTGGATGATGGAACGTATACGGCGGAAATTTCTCTGCTAGACGACGCGGCCGATGCCGACCCTGATAACCCGATTTTATCTGAGGAGATCGCGAATCTACTGCAGAGTAGAATTAGGCCCTCGCGGAAAGCGATTTCTATATTGAAACGACAGATCGATGCGGGAGTTACTACCGCGGAGACCCATCGAACGCTTGCGATTGGTTATTACTTGACCGGGAATACGGCAGAAGCAATACGGAATTTTGATTTCGCTGTTGGAAAATCCCGAACGGATTCTGACTCACGCAATGATTTGGCGATGTTGCTCGCTCGTGAAAACAATCCAGAAATAGAACGCGCACTGAAACTAATCGAAGAGGCTATTGCAATGGCTCCTAATAACCCAGCCTACCTAGATACCTATGGGCAGGTTCTAATGATCGCAGGTCGTTACGTGGAAGCCGTTCCCAAACTGGAGCAGTCATTAGAAAACGTTGTTGATCTAGACGATATCGAAAAATTGAAAAGTCACATCAACACGCGGCGACAGCTAAGCAGAGCTTATCGCGAGATTAATATGATCGATATGGCTAACGCACAAGATGGTGTCATCAACAAACTTGAGACTGTGCTAAAAGAAAAGGAAAACGAGAACTCTCCTACACCTGAAGGTGAATCGTCTAGCGTTACCGGTTCAAGATTGGACCCAGTCGACGTGTAATCTTGCAAGCAACACGAAGTGGAATTCTAATTGTCGCCGAACAGCAAGCGATTGGTAGAAGCGTATCGTCAAGTCGACATGAAGGATTTAGCGGAGGCCCAGGAAGTTACGATCAAGAGGTTAGAAGCAATCCTCAAAGAGAAGGACGCGGGAGTAAACGAAAAGGACGGGCCAATCTCTTCAAACTTGGCACCTAACCTCGACGACGTTGTGATTGCTTCTCCACCGTGCTTGGCTCGCAAACGGCTTACCGGAATGCTCGACTCCATTCGTTCAGCTAAAATAGCGGTCTAATGACCACCGTGTCCACCCGCTGCTGCGGCAGCCTTTTCGGCAGCGGCTTTTTCCTCTCGTTCCATCCGAATAGCTTCGTCCTTTAAACCTTCTCGCGAAACCATGCGCTCCATTTTGGAGGATGGCTCCTCGAACATTTCGGTTAACAAAAACACTTCGACTCTAGAATCCGATGCTGGGTCTAGCTTGTTTTCTTTAAACTTTGGTTCCGAGCTACCCGCGCTGGTCACGCGAATCCGTCTGTGGTCGATGCCTTTATCTACCAAGTAATTAAAGACCGCCATCCCTCGTTGGTGTGAAATGGTAAACGCATCCACTGCCGACTGGCGAGCACTTCCCCCGTTGTTGGCGGAATGGCCTCGAACCTCAATCTTAAATTGCTTCCCTTCTAATGTCGGCAGTAGTTCCTTGAGTTCCGCGATTCCTTGTTCATCCAGTTTTGTCGAGTTCAAGGAGAACGGAATAACCTTACCTACATTGGAACGAGCTCCCTCGTCATTCATTTGCTGCTTCTTCGCGTCGCCGTCAGACTTCTTGTTGCCCTTGTTTTGGGCAATGCGTCTTTGACCGCTTCCCGTTCCCGCTGCCGAGGTAATGGAACGCGATTCCTGGCCTGAAATCCTGTTTCCACTCGGATTACGAAAATGCTCCGCGACTGCTTCTTTGATTTCCGATTTCTGCGACGTTAGCCACATAACCATGAAGAAAGCCATCATCGCGGTCACGAAGTCAGCGTACGCAACTTTCCATGCACCACCTCCACCACCCATGACACTAGCCTCCCGAATCTACGGCTTTAAAAAGGGCTTCCATCTCTTCCGTCGTGGGACGAACGTCGTGGCTCAATCCTCGACGACCCGTTTCAATAGCCATCTTCGGTTGCATACCATTGAAAAAACCTTGCAAAACGCATGCGATCGTCTTGAAGTAATTGCCTTCGGAATGGCCAATCAAGTTCATCTTTCCGGCGAGTGGAGCGAAAAAGCCGTAAGACGCCAAGATCCCGAGAAACGTACCGACGAGTGCCGCACCGACGTGATGGCCGATTTCTTCTGGCGGCCCATCGATGTGCCCCATCGTAACCACGATCCCAAGAACCGCTGCGACAATTCCGAACCCAGGCAGACCGTCCGAGGTGGTCTGTAAGGCGTGAACCGGCAAATGATGTTCCTCCTCCATGGCACGAAGCTCGATGTCCATCAATGCCCCTACATCCTCAGGCCTTACGGAACCATCAATAACAGGACCGAACGCACCTTTGATGAATTCCGTTGCGTGATGGTCTGCCGCTAGCTTTGGGTACTTAGAGAAAACTGCGCTGCTATGCGGATCGGCGATGTGCCCCTCGAGAGCCAATAGCCCGTCACGACGCGCAATCCTGAATAGCTCATACAATGCTGAGAAGGTCTCTTCGTAGGACTTCTTTCCATACGGATCCCCCTTGAGAGATTGAATAATCCCTTTGACAATCCCCTTGAGAACTGCCGGGGAGGACATAATAACCAGAGCCCCCATGGAGGAGCCCCCGATTACGAGAACTTCCGAGGGTTGAATCAATGCCCCAACGTGACCGCCGGCCCAGATGAAGCCGCCGATAACGCTCCCGCAAACAATTAAGCAACCAACTATAATAACCATTAATGTTCCTCTGCTTGGTACATCGATTCACTCACGATGAATCGGGTCCGCTTGTATGTAGCTTGCAGTACTCGGAGGAGCAAGAAATCCGGTGAGCGAAGGGGTGCCTTCTAGAGCAAGGCTAGAGCTGAAGAGGATTGTAAGGTTTATACCGATCGTTTGTCCCTACAGAAAAATAGTGAACTGACGAGGTGGATTGCTAGCAATCGCCCGAGCCTCGCCTGACGAAACATTGACAAACCAAAGCGGACGAGTGGGCTGACACCCTGCAAAGTTTTAGAGCCTGCGACTCAGGACTGGTTATTTCAAACGGGACACTTCTTTTCTTAGAAAACTTTCCTATCTCCCTTAGCATCAACCGTTTCGACAGCTTACCCCTTGCTTGAGAGTTGAATTGTTAAACAAGCGAAACAGAGGATTGTCGGGAGTTTCGGAAAAAAGTGGGGGAGCGGGCGTGATCTCCCCCACCTCTACCAATAGATACGTTTGGACCTTTCTCGAATTACCAATCTTTGTAGATCTTTTTCGGAAAGTTTGGCTACAATCGAAGACACTAGGATTCCGCATCATTCCCTGTTGGTTTCGCTCCGTTGACAGCTTGGGTGGATCGGAAGTGAACTGGTTAGAGATACGCTCTTGAGTAGGAAGACGTCTCTTTTTTAACAAATTCTTTATGGCATTGGAATTAAAAACCTCGGCAACCCTGCTTCTATCGCTTCGGTCTCTAGACAATCAGACCGGTTGGGAGCGTTTTCGTTCTGAGTACGAACCGCTGATGGCCAGTTGGCTCCAGCGTTTGGGCATCACGGGGAATCGGCTGCTAGATATTCTGAGCGATGTCTACCTGAAACTAGTGCAGCACTTTCCCAAATTCATTTACGACGATTCAAAGAGTTTTCGATCGTGGCTGAAAACGGTCGTGGAGAATACGCTGCGGGACGCGATGCGAAAGTCGTCACGGTCGCACGAGGTTTGCTTCGACAATTCGGTTCTCGAAACGGCTAGCATCGATTTGTTTGGTCCGAATGATATCGATGAGATGTTCAGTCCTTATGAAGAACGCATGCAAGTAGCCCGTACGATCATTTCGCGAGTCAGAGATCGAGTGGCGGCAAAAACCTGGGATGCCTTCTATTTCACGGAAATCGAGGGCCATTCCTGCTCGGAGGTTGCGACAGAATTAGGTATGAGAGAAAACCAAGTTTATATCGCGCGGTTTAGGGTCCGTCGTTTTCTTCGGGAGGAAGGTGCGAGAATCGATGGAACCTCTCTAATCGCATAGGATCTAGACGAACTGGCTCCATTAATCCGAAAATCGCTCCTCGAGTAAGACCGGTTCGTATCCTTTTATATGCGATGTCCCTCTCTAGATTTCCTGAAAAACTTTGTTCAGTCTCCCGACGAGGCGATGAACGCGCTGCCCGGATTCGAGGAACACCTCGACGAATGCCCCCGTTGCCAAGCTCAACTCGACCTGCTCGCTGAGGCGAGCAATGATCAACTATTAGATAAAGTTCTTGGGAAGCGTCAGGCCTTTTATTCAGGCTTGCCGGAAATCGACGGCTATCAAATTCTGGAACAAGTTGGGAGGGGGGGCTTTGGTGCCGCGTTTCGTGCGATCCAGATCTCAACGGGATTCACCGTAGCAATCAAGCTGCTTTTTCAATTGACATCTGACGACAGCGAACGCTTTGACAACGAACGCCAGATTGTGGCCCAGCAATCCCATCCGAACATTGTTGCGCTTCTCGATGCCGGCCATTTTCGAGGTGGCTATTTTCTCGTTTATCGATGGATGGAGTCAAATCTATCGAACTGGATGAAATCTCGTGATTCGCTCCCGGTGGCTGAGGTCTTGCGGATCATGAAGGAAGTCGCCACTGCGGTAGAGTATCTGCACTCGAATGGAATTCTCCATCGCGACTTAAAGCCCTCAAATGTCCTGATCGATGATAATGGGGGGATCAAGCTGACCGACTTTGGGATCGCGAAGAAACTCACCCCCGAGGACGCAACGTCGAACACCGCTCTCCCGCTCGGGACCCCAAACTACATGGCACCCGAACAGACTGGCATGTCAGACGGTAGGGTTGGTGTTCACACTGATATCTATGGGCTGGGTGCGCTGTTCTACGCTTTGCTACTCGGACGACCACCATTTGTTGGTGAACATCTGCTTCAAATCTGTCAGCAAGTTGCTGGGGAGGAACCGATCGCCCCCGGAAAACTACGCCCCAGTGTCTCCCGCGATTGCGAAAACGTTATTCTGAAGTGCCTCGAAAAAGAGCAATGTTATCGGTACCAAAACGTTTTAGGATTGCTGCAGGATCTTCGCCGTCTCGAATCAGGGGTACCTGTACAGGCCAAGCCGCCGTCCTTGATTCGCAAAGCACGTCGATGGGGCAGAAAATATCCACGTGCAGTGGCTTGGAGTCTCGCCGCATGCAGTTTTGTTTTGCTTTCCATTATTGCTTTTCTATGGGATAACCAACGTTGGCGAGAAGCCTCAGAGCAATTGGTCATCATTGGGCTCTTTGAACAATTGAAGTCCGCCGACTCTGCCGGCCTAGAACTGTCTCTCGAGGCCATAGAAAAGGTGAAATTGAGTAAACGCTTAGAGCTTAGTAAAGGCATAAGCGTCAACAACCCCGTTCACCGTCTTCGATTGTGGATTGCGTCTCAATCAAATCAGGAGTTAGGTCGGGATGAACTAATCGAGGGAATCCAACAGTCGGAGGTTATGGACCTTACGTCTATACAACCTCGCATTCGAGCTGCTATTTCACAACCGAATCGTCAGTCGGATATTCTGGCAGCCTGGAGAGCCGCTTCGGACCCGTTGGATGTTCTGAAATTGGCAACGTTGATCGATGCAAGTCAAGTTGATTCTGAAACCAGGGAGCATGTGAGTTCACGAGTTATCCAAGTGCTGGAAACTCGTCCCCGTTTCGAGAGTAAAGTTTGGGAAGAGTGTCTTGAAAATTTCGCGAACGATGTGACAGACGTTTTGATTCGCGAGCTCGTAGAATGCCCTTTGGAACAACGCAGCAAGTTTTCCATGGCTACGGCGCTGGCCATGAAATGGAACGCGAAATCCTCCAATCACGCAAGTCTATTAAAAATAATCGAACTTGCGACCGTCGACTGTTTTAAGGTTTTAGCACAAGAGCCAGACCTCCTCACCGATGGCCTGCTCCAACTGTCAAGGGAACGAACACAGGCTTTGAAGGCGACCGGCGTTCGGACTATTTTCCCCAACGATGCTCCCGATCATGAGTCGGGCAGTGAACACAACAGACTATCCGACATCCGTGACTTACTTGAGTCCTTCGCGGGGGTAGCCACGAACGAGAGCGGGTTTTTGATGCGAGTCCCAGCCGACAACTTTAGGGCTACCCTACAAAGGTTGAATGAAGCGGGATTTGCAGCAAGTTCACTTCAAAGATACCAGGATGAGTCAGGGGCGGCATTTACCCTCACCTTCGCTGCATCCAACGCAAAGAACGATTTCCTCGATTTGATCTCCCAAGACAATTGGCGAGAGACTCTTTCCAAAAAGGAGGAGATTGGATTTGGGGTCGCTTCCATTTGGCCCAATGAGGAGTACTCATCGATTGACGTTCTTTTGCTAGAGCTACAGCCCTCATCTGACCTCCCCTCGTTTCATGTGGAATCTACCGAGATCCAAGACCTTGTTTGGGCAACGCCATCTTCCCCGATACTACGGACGACCCCGTTGGTACGGCCATGGAAACATACCTATACGGGATTTCTGCAAGAAGACAAAACGTCGTTTGGTTTCAAACAGGAGTGGCCCGTTGACTACGCTACTCGAAGATATCCAGCTGATGTTCCGCAATTGCCCCTGACTCCTCTAGGACAACGAACGATAACTTCCTACTTGGAATTGGGATCCTTTACACTTTCTAGGAGCATCAGTTATCCAGGGCGAAACATTTCTCTTTGGACCACTCACCCATGCGATCAGGGGGAATTTCTAGAAAAGGCAGCGCACCAATTTAAGCTCGGACTTCAACCAAAACAAATTTGTCGTCATCCCGGAACAGGACAGTACGCAGGCTTTTGGGAGTTCGACCAAGGTTCCGCAGAAAGTTTGCACCGATGTCTCGCTATGAATGTTTTGCTACTTTGGCTCGGTGGCGAAACAAGCCCGTTGCTCGAGGAGCTCAAATACTCAGCTTGGCCGTCCTGCCGAACATGGATCATCCACTCTCTCTCATCGATCGATAGTACCGCACAATCATGGGCCGAACTGTATCGCGATTCTCTGGACGCGGATCAGCTCAACGCATGGATTATCGCTGGTAGCGAATTCCGCTGGGAAAACATGGATCGTATGCTGAGCAACCATGTCCAAAATAGAATGACACAATTGGTCGATCATCCAGATTCCGGGGTTAGCAGCTCCGCGCGATGGTTTCTCCAAAATGCAATGCAGGTAAAAGCGAGTACCCCCGACTCGATGGCTGAGCCTTCTCAGACGCATCGTAGCTGGTATTATTCGTCGTCAGGCATTCCCTTTATCGTTATTGATACAGATGCGATTCATCTTTTGGGAGAAGGAACCAAGCTCCCCTGGAATCGTGAAGTCTTCAGCGACACGACCCGATTGAACAGAACGATTGCGATGAGCGCGATTGAGATCCCTAAAGAGCTATTTGAGCTGTTTTTAGAAGAGAATCCGAACCCAAGTCTCTCGCAGCACCAATTCAATGTCCCTTGGGACCAATCGCCAGCGATGGGAATCAATTACCATTCCGCGTTAAAGTTTTGTCGTTGGCTTAGTCTGCGGGAAGGCATCGATTCGGATGCGATTGGGATACCGGATTTAGATTGGGAAGCCCCCGATACGCCCCAGAATGGCGATGAATGGGGCCGAGGGATTCTTGATAAGGACGGGTATAGGCTACCGACGGGAATCGAGTGGGAGATCGCATGCCGTTGCGGGACGATCAGCTCGAGCTTCCACGGGGAAACTGATGAGTATCTTTCCAAGTATGCGTGGAATTCGCACAACGCACCCTTGGCTCCTATGCCAATAGCTAGTTTAGCCCCCAACCCTTGGGGGTTTTTCGATATCCTCGGAAATGTTTACGAAACGAATCTAGGGGGTTCGATAGCCCTTTATGCCGAATATACGAATCAAAAGCATTTAAACTTTGAGGTCGAATTCAAACAGTCGGTCAATCTGCGTGGTGGATCGTTCCTTTCGAATCGAGCTTACTGTGTATCGGGCGCCATTAATGCGATCCCATCTAGCTCGAAAGATCGCAATACAGGTTTCCGAATTGTCCGAACTCTCAAGTCAGAGTTGGCAAATTAGGCTGCTACTCGATGTCTCCCTGCAACCTTTTTTTGCCATGATTCCCTTTGAGTAACTATACTGGGGACTCGCGGATTGATCCCTTTTTTCAAGAACTGTACCCTATGCTGCCTACCGTGATTCGTTTACTGCTAGCCACCCAATTGTCTCTATTTTGCCTAATGACATCATCTGCGTTCTCCGAAGAAGGGAGCCTCGCTGCTCCTATCCGATACCACCTCTCCTTTCGGCAAGCAGAGACCCATCGTGTCGAGGTCGAGGTCCAAGTTCCCACGGACGGAATGGAACGAATCGAGCTCTTCTTGCCTGTGTGGACACCAGGCAGCTATCTGGTTCGAGAATACTCTAGACAAATTGAAACGATGACGGCCAGTCACGGAGAAACCAACGAGCCTATCGTGTTGGAACGCGTCTCCAAGAACCGTTGGGCACTGCAAACCTCCGGTGCACAAGAGATCCATGTGCGATACACAGTCTATTGTCGCGAAATGAGCGTCCGAACAAACTGGGTTGAAAAGGATTTCGGATTCCTGACAGGAGCCGCTACATTCGTAACTCGCGAGGATTGCTTGGACCGCCAACACGTCGTCCGACTCAACCCACTTCCAGAGTGGAAACAGGTTGCCACGAGTCTCGCGACCTCCGGATCTGACCAATGGACTCGAGTTGCCTCGAACTTTGACGAACTGGTCGACAGCCCGATCGTAATGGGAAAGCTCGACATCAGAACCTTCGATTGTGGTGGAGTTCCACATTATCTAGCCACACTCGGCGGAGAACCATTTTGGGATTCTGAAAAGGCAGTACAAGACGTTCAGAAGATAGTGGCTAAGGAACAAGAGTTCTGGGGTGAAGTCCCTTACCAATCCTATTGGTTTTTAAATCTCGCGACCGAACAAGGTGGGGGCTTGGAACACGACAATAGCACAGTCCTGATGACGAGCCGATTTGCAACGAAAGATAAGGCAAAATACCAGAATTGGCTCGGCCTCGTCGCTCACGAATTCTTCCACACCTGGAATGTAAGACGCTTGAGACCTAAGACTTTAGTCAACTATGATTATGACCAAGAACAGTATTTTCAAGAGCTTTGGGTCGCTGAGGGAATCACGAGCTACTACGACGACCTGTTCCTACCGAGGGCCGGTTTGTGTACCCCTGAAGAATATTTGGGGCGACTCAACAAAGCCGTAGCTGACGTTCAAAAATCCCCCGGCCGAAAGGTTCAATCGCTCTTCGATAGTAGCTTTGACGCATGGACAAAATACTATCGACCAGATGAGAACGCAAAAAACAGTCGAGTGAGCTACTACACAAAAGGAAGCCTCGTAGGATTGCTGCTAGACGTAGAAATCCGTCGGGCAACCAACAACGAAAAGTCGCTCGACGATGCCATGCGACAACTCTGGCGGGAGCATCGTGAAACGGGCTACACCAACGAGGATGTTGTCAGAATTTGCAACCAAATCGCCGGCCTCGATCTGGGGGATTGGTTCAAAGACAGCCTGGAAACGACCAAGGAGCTGAACTTTGATCCGTTGCTTGAGTTCTATGGCCTCCAGTGGAAAGACTCTTCACCAAGCGACACAAAGGACCCGAATGCGAAAGAGCCTGCCCATGTCGGTCTGACTTTGAACAATCAATCGGGCAAGGCGATGGTCGCGACGGTCCCAACAGACTCGCCAGCAGCTGATGCAGGCTTTAATGTGGGGGACGAGTGGATCGGGCTAAACGATCTCCGAATCACGGCGGAAAATTGGAACGAACTGGTCGGTTATTTCCAAGTTGGCCAGACCTGCAACTGTCTTATAGCAAGGCATGGCAAGTTGATCACACTAAAACTTAAACTCGGAACCAAACCCAAGGAGTCTTGGACGCTCAAGCGTGTTGACAAACCCACCGAGCAACAAGAATCGCATTGGAAAAGCTGGCTCGGCATCGAGCCCGCACCGCCAGCAGAAGCGGCGACCGAAACTAAAGCAGAATGATGGCAGGCAGAATGATGACGAGGGCGATGGTCAATTGGCGGTTCGTTGAAGGGTGATCGCAAATGCCCCCCACTGTGTTGAACGGAATTCTTGGAAATCATTTTGCCTTTACGGATCCCGCTGGTTATTGTTTTGACTTGAACGCATCTGATTCCTGGCTGCTGTAGTGGACGAGGCAACGAGACCCTTTGCATTGGAGACCGCATGCTCTTGTACCAAAATGACACCTGCTGTAATCGTGCCAAGCGGTCGGGCCTCGTAGCCTCTTCCACTACAACAGTTGGGCCTCGTGGCCTCGTACACAGAAGAAGAGATAAGACTTAGTCGTTAATGATTCCGCCAATTGCGATCGAGTAGCCCGTTAGCCATCGCCCATCGACGCAAGCGACGGAATGGAGGCTTTCTTGATCGACGCAATGCACTTAATTCTCCGGTAGTGGCAATGAAACCTTCAATAGCTCAAAGCTACTCAATGTATGGTTCCGCTAATGAAGTTTATGCCTCACGCAACGATCTCTTGAATGACTTTTCCATGCACGTCAGTAAGCCGGAAATCTCTCCCTGCGTAGCGATACGTTAATCGCTCATGGTCGATCCCCAGCAAATGAAGCATGGTCGCATGCAAATCGTGAACGGTGGTCGGTTTCTCTACAGCACGGAAACCGAATTCATCGGTCGCTCCGTACACAGTCCCGCCCTTAATTCCGCCTCCTGCCATCCAAACGCTAAACCCATAGTGATTGTGATCTCGCCCCAAGGTTGATTGGCCATCACCAGAAAGCTCCACCGTCGGGGTGCGTCCAAACTCGCCGCCCCAAAGAATCAATGTCTCATCGAACATACCACGCTGCTTGAGATCTTGAATCAAGGCTGCAATGGGCTGATCAATCTCGCCAGCTAACTGACGATGATTGGCCTCAATGGCATTATGATTGTCCCATGGCTGCCCAGCACCATGCCAGAGCTGAACATACCTCACTCCTCGTTCTAACAATCGACGAGCAATGAGAGTCTGACGTCCATGTACACTGTCGCCGTAGCTATCTAACGCATACTGTGGCTCATTGCTCAAATCGAAGGCTTCCGAAGCATCCCGCTGCATTCGAAACGCGAGCTCAAAACTCTGAATCCTCGCGTTCAATCGCTCATCCAGTCGTGCATCGCGATGCAGTTGATTCATCTGTTGGAGCAGATCCAGTTGACGGCGTTGGTCGCTATGCCTGACGCGGGAGTTGGATATGTTCTCAATCAATCGATTCACATCGCGATACTGTGGATCAACAAAAGTTCCTTGAAAAGCCCCCGGCAGAAAACCAGCTTGCCAGTTCTCCGCATCCTTGATGGGATACCCAAACGGACACATGGCAATGAATCCAGGCAAGTTCTCGTTTTCGGACCCCAATCCGTAAAGGACCCAGGAACCGACGCTGGGGCGAGGCTGAACCGAATCGCCGCAATTCATAAGCATCAGGGATGGCTCATGATTAGGAACCTGCGCCACCATCGAACGAATCACCGCAATATCGTCGCTATGAGCGGCCGTCTTCGCAAACAACTCACTCACCTCAAGGCCGCTCTGGCCATACTTCTTAAACTTAAAGGGAGAGGGGAATGCCGCTCCTGTCTTGCGCTCGGTCGTCAACGTATCCGACAGAGGTTTCCCCGAATGCTCCGCCAGAGCCGGCTTGGGATCGAAAGTGTCAACATGCGATGGACCACCGTTAAGAAAGAAGTGAATCACACGCTTGGCTCGGGGCGGATGGTGCGGAATCTGGAGTAATGATGCGTCTCCCTCACCAAGTCCCATCGATGCACCCGCAGTTCTCGAAGCAGATCCGAACATGGAGCTTAACGCGACCCCTCCTAGACCAAGCGACGATTGGAAAAGCATGGATCGACGGTCCAACATACCTCGACTATTTCCCGATTCAAAAGATCTCATGGTACTCGTACTCCAGTCCGCAATCCTTAGTCAACAAATAGAAACTCATTGGTGCAGAGCAGAACGTGGACGTACTGTTCCCAAGCATCAAGCTTGTACTCCTCAGGTCCTCGAAAATCTGCTTTTGCATCCCATATTTGCTCAGCCCCGATTCGAGTTACCGTTTCCAAATCTCTGTCCACCTTAGGCTCCCCGTCCGAAGTAGCGACTCGCTTCAGAATCGGCGCCCAGAGAAACTGATCGGTATTGAGCTCAGAATTGATATCGACAACGAAATCGATTCTATCTCCCGCTTCCACTGCTATGTTTTCAATGCTCATCGGGCGCTCCGAAGCCTTTAGTTGCACCGACGCGAGTAGGGTCTTCTCATTATGAAAGATCGAAAATCGTACTCCGTCAGCAACATCAGGTTGATGTTTCGCAACAGATTCTATCGAGATGACCATCCGCTCTGGAGCCGTCCAGCGACGAACTACCGCGTGAGAAAAGTCGTTGCCGGGATGCCCCCCCTCCGCCGTCAGCTGCGCCCATCCAAAAGCCGCGTCAGGCCAGTTGGCCCCTCCTTGCCATGCATCGCCTGAGAAATGAGGCAGTGCTTGAAATCCGGAGAAGAGCGGGACCGAGATATCAATCTTTCCGACTCCATAGGACCAGCAACTAGGAGCGGCAGCGACGGACGATTCGTCCTCAAGGGCATAGGCGAGGAACTCAAGCCCCAACGCGAGTTCCCGCTCGGTAGGAGACCGTTGCAATAGCGCCTGAAACAATTCGATAATCGAATCTTGCGGATTCGTGTTGTGCCCCTCCGGGCGACAACGCTTGGCGATCTCGCGGACTTGATTCGCTACAAATGAACTGTTCAGAAAGTAAAGGGATTGTTGGGGAATGGTCGTCTCATTTCGACGGCCAATCGAAAGGTCAGGATTCGCAAAATCGAAAACGCGAAGAGTACTCGGTAAAAATTGCCGGTCTACAAAACCGTACAACGCCCGCCTCGTACTGCCATGGGCACCTGCTATTTGTCGCTCTTGTTGAAAACGAAGCTCCAAATCGAGCTTGCCACTAGACTTAAGTATCGAATCGCACTGCTCCTCCCATCGCAACCGGCGGGGAGAATGCCGCCAGACAAGCCGGTTCTCTGGGTCGGTTTCCAACATCTTTGCCGGGAGCAGCTGGTCGCTCCATCCAACTCCACTTGAAGCTTGGTAAGCGTTCGAAAGCAGAATCTTGCGAACAATCGCTTTGGTACTCCATCCGCTCGTCATCAATTCGCGGGCTAACCAATCCAGAAGTTCGGGATGGCTTGGGGCGTCCGACCGAAGCCCAAAATCGCTTGTGGACTTTACAATCCCTTGCCCGAAAAAATGCTGCCATAGACGGTTTACCCAGACCCGTGCGGTCAATGGATTAGTGGGGCTTGTGATTTGATCCGCGAGTTCCCATCGACCACTTCCGATACGAAAGGGAATCGGACCCTCGTCGTTCATACCACTTGAGAACATCGATAAATACCGGAGATTGACCACCTCCCCTTTGTTAGCAGGTACTCCACGCTTGAAAATCCTTGGCAGTACGATTGCTTCTCGATCGAATAGACCCACAGCTACCCTTTGATTAGGATTCGCGCTGATTCGCCACCGGTCGACTTCTCCTTGCAATCTCCATAACTCGGTACAAGTGCCAGAGTCAAAGAATCCTTCGATCGCAACAATCTCCTCGTCAGGTATCTCGTAGGGAGATGACGAATCGTACAAGAATCTTAGTAGCGGCTTGGTTTGTAAGCTAAGAGAGTCAACATAGGATTCCTGAACACCAGATTCGATTCTTCGTTGCAGATCTGCAACCAACACGGCAACGAGTTGACCATAACGATCAGCGACATCTCGCAACGACTCTGGTGCTGACTCGAACTTAGCAGCTACCCAGGGGTGTATACCGTTGTCGTTTTGTATGTGTCTCGCGACTTCTTCGGATTGAACCGCGAACGTGTCGCTAGCAAGCGATGAGAACAGAAACCACGGCTTCAAAATGGCTTGATCCGGATGCCCATCATCTGATCGAACCGTTGCCAAATACCGCTCCCATCGTCTCACGAAAGCAGGAATGAGATCGCTTACTGACAGGATCTGGTCAAAGCCTTCTTCTGGGAATTTATGCAACTCACTTTGAGCATACAGGTAATCCGCTGTTCTTTCTCGAACGCGATCTGACGCGACCTTGCGACTGGCAAGCATTTGCGTATGCAGCGTCTTGATGCGAGTGTCGAGTTCTGCTCTCCACTCGGCCGACTGCTGTGCCTGGGCGGCAGAACGCTCGATCAACTCGACTTGCCGTTGCGTGCTATTGTGAAAAACGCCATAGAGGGAATAGTAGTCCGCTGTAGGAATCGGATCATATTTGTGATCATGACATCGCGCACAGGCAACCGTAAGGCCGAGCGTTGCCCGCGTGACTACATCAATTCGATCGTCGATAATATCATGAGTAACGCCTAGAAAACGTCGTCCCAGGGTTAGGAATCCCATCGCTGCCAGGTGCTCTGGCTCTCGCGTTGCGTAGCGATCCGCAGCGATCTGATACCGCAAAAATCGATCATAGGGCAGATCATCGTTAAACGCTTTGATGACCCAATCACGATAAGTATTGGCATGAACCTGAAATCGTTCTTCACGACCGTACACATATCCTTTGGTATCCGAATAGCGAGCAATATCCAGCCACATGCGAGCCATCTGTTCGCCGAAGTGAGGCGATTCTAAGAGGCGGTCCACCAATGCCGCATAAGCCTCAGGGGTAGCATTTTGTTCAAAGCGGTTGGATATTTCTAAGTCGGGGGGCAGGCCAGCAACATCGAAACTGAGGCGTCGGACCAGCGTGCGTGGATCAGCTCGATCCAAGAGTTGGAGGTCTTGTTCTGCCCGTTTCTTGTGGAGAAAGTCGTCGATCTTCCATGGGAATTCCTCTTCACGATCGAGACCGAAGTACTCCGAAAAGTTGGTTTTGAGTGGCTTGAATGCCCAATGCTCCTTCCAAGCTTCCTTGCTCTCAAGTGAACTAGGACCGGACGAATCGTAATCCGGCCAAGGTGCTCCGATTCGAACCCATTGGTGCAAGTCCTCGATCTGGAGTTCTGACAAACTATAATCCGGCGGCATCTCCAGCCCGTCTTGGCGGTGAACTGCCCTCATCAGCAAACTGGCTTCCGGGTCACCAGGAATCACCGCAGCACCACTTTCACCGCCAGCAAGTATCCCATCGCGGGAGTCCAGCCGCAGTCCACTCCATTGCTTTTTATCTCCGTGACATGCTACGCAATGCTCGATAAGCAAAGGTCGAATCCGAGCCTCGAAAAACTCAATGCCTTTGTCGTCCGCGCTGGAATCGCTACCAACGAGAAACAAAGCCGCAAAAATCGCAAAAGTGCCTCTAGAACCAAGCAAAATCGGCATCATGAACAGTCAGAGAGAACGGGAAGGAATGTTTGGTGGGAACTATATTCTAGCCAAACTGCGCTCTGTCATGGGTTGCTCTTGCTTTTTTTGGCTAATTACGTCACACTCCCGGCCAGTCGAGATTGCTGAATTGTATTCTGTCTGGAATTGTCCTCGGGAGTTCTGCAAGTCTGTGCGGCCGCCTGGAGCAGGATGTGTGAGGACGGAAAAAGAATTACTAATCGCAACTAAGCCTTTTGCTTCAGAAAACAAGTTGCGTAGCTGGCTAGAATTGGTGCTGACTCTGTCCCTCTTAGCCACGACCTTAACAGTTGCTGTTGTCAATCAGCTTTGGTTCGCAAGGCTTGGGGCAAGTTTGATTTCTGGACTACTAATTGTCCGAATCTTCATATTTTACCACGACTTTCAACATGGCGCCATTTTGACGGGCTCCCGTTTGGCCAAGTTTCTGATGGACTTGTACGGGCTCCTCGTGTTGAGTCCACCCAGTGTCTGGAATCGGTCCCACGACCATCACCACAAACACAATTCAAAAGATTTGCTGAGCAGTATGGGGTCGTTCCCTACGATGAGCAAGCGGCAGTATCAGAAGGCAAGCTTCCTGGAGCGGGCTGCATACTACTGGTCGCGGCATCCTCTTACCATCGTTTGCGGCTATTTTACCATTTTCATGTTCGGGATGTGTGTGCGCGCCATCCAAACAAATATCCGTACGCACAAAGACGCGGTGCTTGCTTTGCTGCTCCACATCGCAATCGCATGCACATTAGGTTTCATCGGACTGGATGAACTGTTTTTTGGAATGACCCTGCCCCTCATAGTCGCTTGTGGAGCAGGTTCCTACCTGTTCTATGCTCAACATAATTTCCCTAGCTGCATTCTGGATGCACGCGAAGACTGGACACATGCCGGAGCTGCTTTGAAATCTTCGAGCTACCTCAAGATGTCCAGGCTGATGAACTGGTTCACCGGCAATATCGGCTACCACCACATACATCACCTGAATGCAAAGATACCTTTTTACCGCCTCCCTGAGGCGATGGCAGCACTCCCTGAGTTGCAAAAGCCCGCGTCCATCACCCTTTCGGTTCGCGATATCGTCGGATGCTTCCACTCCAATGTTTGGGATGTGGAAGCGAAGAAGTTAATTAGCTTCCGACAAGCGGACGCCAGTTTCGGGATTCAACAACCTTCGGTCTCGGGCTAGGAGCACCTAGCCTCTAGCAAAAGTTACGCCGCCCTCCGGGCAGAGTAAACCACTTCGGATTGCTGAGGCTTTTCCGAGTGGACAGCCGAGCTTCTCCTCCAAAGCTCAATGATTTCTGCAATCAAGCTGTGCTTCACAGTTTCGCGAAAAATGCTGTCCTGAGGCAAACCAGCTATAAGCCTCCGATGCGCCTTGCCGAGATTGTGATAGGGCAAGCTAGGGAATAGATGGTGCGTCGCATGGTACCGAGTTCCTGTAGGCCCCCAAAGCTCGGTTATGACGGGATTGTTCGGGTAGTCGCAGGAATCCAGAAGCTGTTGCTCGAATGTCAGTTCAGAACCCTCTCCTGTCCAGCGGTGCGCACCGAGTGTCCGAATGTTGTTGAGCATGATCATCGCGACGCTAACCCCATACGCATGAAACCAGAATGGATCTAACCAGGTCTTAGCAATCAACGGACCGTGCAGCATTATGAACCACGCGACAATGAGGCAGGCAGCTTCTTGTAGGCGCATGATGCGATAGACTTTCTCACCCGCTTCGGGCCGCACATACGAGATATCCATCACCATGGTAGACGCTCTCGCGAATGTCCATCTCCGGATCTGAGGAAACACCCAAGCTATCGGCGTCAAAATCCCCCAGCGGATCAAGGCCACGAATGGAGTTACTAGAGTCCCGAGCATGTACCATACGATCGCGCTCGGCGGTTGATGGCTCAGATTCAGGTACTCTCCATCCTCCTCAGTCCCGTACGATTTCCGGCGATGGTGATCGATGTGCGGATAGTAGGTGAACGATGGAATCATAAACGGAATGCCGCATAAGACATTCCATACCACGCGAAACGCTCCCCAGCCCTCTTTCGGCAAGTGAACAAGCTCATGAGTGAACATGGCAGCCCGCAGGAAAAGCACCACCGTTGCAGCACCGATCAACCCTTTGATTGCGACCGTTCCAAGCAACCCCGTGCTCAACCACTTGTCAGTGTGAACATTCAATGTGAATAGTGCGTGACCTGCGGTTATTGTTAGCAGAAAGTCCGCCCAGTAAATCTTGGGGTCGGGTTTGTGCAGGTCTTTGATAAGCTCCTTGGCCTGCCGGATGGAAAACTTGGATGTCTCGAAATTTGCTACTTCCACTTTCACCCCCCCAATGATTCCATCTTGTCATCTAAAATGGTGCCGACGATAGTTGTGGGTATCGTCCATCAGGTCTTGTTTCGTTCCTCCTACTCATTCCACCTTGTAGAGATCCCCCAATTTTACCATTCTGTCAGTTTGGGGTACCATAAGACCGTCCAAATGCTCCCCCCCGTAGTGGATCTTGTTAAAGATCCCAAAACCCGTAGCAGATCTTGTCAAAGATCCCCTCTCATCCCCCACAATCCGCATCGCCAATGCAATCCCCAGAACCACAACAATCCGACCTCTTCACCGCAAACTTCGTTCGCTGGGGGATGTTCTGCGTCGGGGTGGCCTTGATTGCAGGTTCACTTCTACTCAAGTGGCAGCCAGCACTTCTGCCGCGCGGCACGGACGGAGCCATTGACATCTCTGCACGAGTCGGGCTCATTTGCTTAGCTTCCTGGCTCGCATGGCCTGTATTAGAAGTCATTCGCAAAGCACCGGGCGGAATACTGCTGGTAGCCGGCATCATGTTCACAGGGATCATGTTTGTTGTCCGCAAACAAACGATCTACATCCTCGGCCCTTATATGCTGATCGCGATTATTGCAGCCTTCTTCGTAGGCTGGCTGAGAAAAGGAAAGGGATAAGCCTTCCACGTCTGGTTTGCCAGCTAGCGAATCGCCTTGCGAAGCGCATCAAGCATAGGGCGGCGCGAAGGACGCGATTCGCGGGAGTTTTCGCTATTCTCCGCGTTTTCCCATTGCTCAGCCGTTGTCTGCTCAGCCCGCCGCTGGCGACGCTCTCGGATTTGCTGAACCAACGCTGCGGCGGCATCGATCGCCTCGTCGGCTCTTCCTTCGGCAACTCCCCCGAGGGCACTCACGACCCCACTTACCACAGGTGCCTCGGATTGTAATTGTCCAGACATGAGAGCCAGCACAAGCCCCGACTCTTTGCGAAAAACCGTCCAGTCGAGTTCAGGTTCGTCGAGCGTTCCGCGAATAGGCAACGTTAACTGCGGAACCCCCAGCTCCCTGACCTTTTCTCGTCGCGCGAGCTGCTCAACTGGCACAGGAACCTTAACGAGTAAATCGATATCCTTGTTGACCAACCCCACCGACCCCTGGGAACTGATCTGTAGCCGTTGATCAACCTTGGGCAGACCTGCCTCTAAACCTGAGTGGGAAATGGTTTGATCACGCAAGGCAATCTCCACCTCGGAACCATCCACAAAGACCAATTCCGCCGGGATCTCCTGGTTTCTCAGGGCAGACAAGAATCCAATAGCGTCAATGATCAGCGGTTCGGTTGGGCCGGTTCGAACTTCGTGCATGACCAAAATCGCAGAACCTGTGCTATCGATAGGTCGATCCAAAGGCACCGTGATCTGTCCACAAGACAACGAAACTCGCCCATCGAACCAGGCGGATTTTGCCAACAGAGGAACCGCGTGCCCCAACCCAAGCCGCACCAGCGCCTGCGTAAGCTGAGTCTCGTTCAAAATTGTGGTTGGTTTGATCTCAAGAATTGGTTCTTGACCGATAGAACGATAGGAAAAATAAGCGTTAAAGGGAGGCACAACAACTAGCGGATCAGGACTCCCCTCACTCGTAACCTGTATTGTCGCATCAATTAAGGACACCTCAATGTCAAAGGGGCTACTCTCCGATCTGGTTGGTTCGTTCGAGGATTCAGTAGAGCGTTTTAGGGCACGAACGATTCGTTCTAGATTGGTTTCGTTCTCAAGCAAATCAATATCAATGACCGGCGAATGAATTGAGACCTTTCCCAATCTACGCCCGTTCCAAAGATAAGCGACCAACCCACGATCCGTCTTTATCGTATCGATTGCTATTAAGGGAGCCTTGGTCCCGTTGTCAGCTCCCTCTTGTCCCGATTCGGAAAGGGTAATCGAATGGATCTCGATCGGGCGAAACCACGAAAGCTTCATGCTCCCCACGTTGAGAGCAAACCGATCTTTAGCAAACGACTCAATGAATGGGCCGTAAAACCATGATTTACTCACGATGAGGGGCGCTGCTAATAACAGCCCTAGAATCGCAGCAGTCAAAAGGACTAGACGAGCAGCCAGTCGTTTCGGATTAAACTTTGCCATAAGCCAGCCGCCCTCCCAAAAACGCGTCGCTAGAACCGATGCCCAAGCCTAGGGCCGCCATCGCACTGGGTCAAGATCTCGGGGCCATCCTCGCGCATAAGAACGGAATGCTCAAACTGGGCAGACAGCTTGCCATCGCGAGTCGTTACGGTCCAATTGTCGCGGGTATCGAGCTTTGTTAGCCTCGTTCCGACGTTGATCATCGGTTCGACGGTGAAGCACATGCCAGGCAAGATGCGATCTTGGCGACTTTTGCGATCGGGAAAGTGAGGAACGTTTGGATACTGGTGGAAACGGCGACCGAGTCCGTGTCCGACATACTCTTTGACCACCGAGAATCCGTACCTCGCTGCCTCGGCGACAACAGCGTCTCCGATGACGCTTACCGTGCACCCTGGCTCCAGAGCCGCAATCGCGGCGTGCATAGCGTCAAAAGCGCACTGCGTCACTGCTCGAGCCTCTTCGGAGACCCCACCAACGAGAAATGTTTCCGACTGGTCTGCGTGCCAACCGTCAACGATTGAGGTGATATCGACGTTGATGATATCGCCATCTCGCAAGGCGTAGTCACCTGGTATGCCATGGCAGATCACATCATTCACGCTGGTGCAGCAGCTTTTGGTGTAACCGAGGTATCCGAGTGTGGCCGGTTGATGTTTGTGTCTGACCGTGTAGTCGTATACAAGGCGATCGATTTCGCCGGTTGTAATTCCGGCAACGATTTGTGGCCGCAAGTAATCCATAAGCTGGGCGTTGAAGCGACCGGCGCGTCTCATGCTGTCGCGCTGGGATTCGGTGAGTTGGAGTTTGCGGAGGTTTTGGAGCATTGCCGGAATAAGTTTTGGTTTTAGAAGCTCAATTCTTAGCTATTTAGTGAACCAGTGTACAGTTAGGAGAGTCTAGACACAACGAACGAAGCGGGAAGTAGGAACTTTGGGTCATTTTCTTCAAAGTGGCCTAGCGAACGAATTGGTAGTGGTGTAAATATTTGCGAACAGTTGGCGGGGAACGAAAGTTTCCGGCTAGCGGATCGGGGTGTAGCGCAGTCTGGCTAGCGCATCTGGTTTGGGACCAGAGGGTCGTAGGTTCGAATCCTATCACCCCGACTTCTGAAAACCCTGCAATTTCCTCGGGATTGTGGGGTTTTTTCGCGTTTTTTGCGGTCCGGCGAGTTTTCGCCACAAGGGGGCGAAAGACACGAGGGGACATAAAACGCCCCTGAAGGCATCCCAACTGCAGCGCATTTGCAGCGCGTACCCCGCCAACCGACGGCAGAGGCTCGTCAGGCGGCTGGTCCTTCCCATCCTCTCCCACTCCATTGGAACCGTCGCCATTACCCTCCTCCTTGCCGGGTTTTGTCCGGGGCTTCTTGCTATTCGGTGTAGGCAGTGCCCGGACCGCTACCGCCTGATCATCTAGCCCAATGTGGGTGTATCGCAAAGTCGTCTTAATATCCGAGTGCCGGGCAAGTTCTTTCGCCTCCGGCAAAGAGGCACCATTGCGGAGTAACTCCGTAATATACGTGTGCCTTCCACTTGCATGGAAATCGGCGTAACCCTCTTCCGTTTCATAAGGGATCCCTGCCAACTCCAGGTCGTGTTTAATCATGATCCAGGTTTTGCGGGCTCCTAGCTTGGGAAACAAGGATTCTTTTGGCTTTAGATCGGGCAACCATCCTCGAAGAATACTTTCCAACTCAGGATGAATCGGAAGAGTGTCCTCCCGACGGTGCTTTGAGCAGGCAGCCGCCACTTTGAGAGTAAAGGGTTCGTGGGTGAGATTGAAGCTCTCCTTGGTTAGGCTCCCGAGTTCTGAACGGCGTAATCCTGTGAAGTAGGCAAAGAGATAGAGCTTACTGCGAAGCTCCCCGGAGTAGTGCTGTACCCTCTTCTTACTGATCTTCGCCGATTGCACCAACGAGCCGAGTTCTTCCGATGTCAGAGCACGTCGTTTCCGACGAACATCTACTTCGACGTTTAGCGGTTTGAGTGCTGCGATCGGGTTCCGGGAAAGCCGATTGTTGTCGCAACACCAATTACAGAACGTATTGAATGAGGAGAGATAGTGGTTATAGGTCTTTCTACCGAATTTGGGTCCCCTGAGGAGAATGTCCAAGCTTGATTTTACTTTCTCAGGGGTAATCTCAGAAAGTGTCCCGATGCCAACCAGATCCTTGATTCGCGTAACCTGCGAAATGATGTTGTGCTTGTAGCGAGGGGTATTGTGGACGATGGCAGCTCGGAACGCATCGATATGGGTTTGTATCGGTGCCCTTTCATGCTCCACGATTCTCTCTGATGCCGCATCAACGAGACCGTTGCGACGCAAACGGACATCACTTTCGAGCTTTGCAGCAAGCTGCTCGGAAAGATTCTTGTCCGTAAATCCCTTTACCGTCCGTCGTTGTCCATTTTCATCGACGTATTGGATGACGTAGGGAACACCCTTTTTGTTACTTCTTTTGAATACCGAGGCCATGAGGAGGATTCTCCGAGCGAAGGAATAAGGAATTATTGGATCTTAACGAGGTGTAGGTTTTCGATCATCTGGTACTTTTGACATTCACTAAGTTTTTTTGCTGTTCTCATTACAGCCTTGGTCGATCCATTCCTGAATCGTCCGTTTCTTCCAACGAACGGAACGACCGATCTTTAACGGCTCTGAGAGGTCCCCCCGCGAGATCAATCGGCGGACCGAACGAACGCTAAGCCTAAGGAGAGATGCGACCTCTTGAATGGTGATGAGTTGGGAGTCTTCATTTTGAATTCTGGGTTCATTGGACATGGTTGGCTCCGTTGAGAAAGTAGTGTAAGTGGAGGATTACGTTCCGTCGTTGAACATACCGGCAAGGGGATCTATTGAGAGGTCCGGAAGCTTAAGTGGCGGATTGGACTCAATCGATTTAGCGAACCCTTTCAATTCGAACGGTTGCTCAAGGTCGACTCCAAAGTACCGGGCTCTGTCAGCAGTCCATGGAGTAAGGATCTGTTGTTTGGCGGGACGTGCGACGTAATGCGGGACATCGTCACGGATTGGAATCAACGCATGATCGAAAAGCTTGGTTCCATCAAGATGCGTTTTGAAGCATCCGTATCGGGGTGACATGACATAGCCAGTGATTCCATTCTCTTTGTTAGCCATGGGAATATTCATCAGCTTACTTGGAAGGATATTTTTGCGAATCTGTTCGCTGTAACTCGTTGTCGAAGTGGGTTTCTCACCTGAAGTGTAACTGTATGAGACCTGCATTTTTCGTAGGTCTCCTAGCAACCGAGAAAGATATTCGGCGGTCGTTACACACTCCGTCCTACCAATGAATCGAGTCCCAATTTGTCCTAAAAGGTCATCGGTAAGCTCTGGTCCGTAGAGCTTAGGATTGCGTAACCCCGCGATGCTTTGGGTCGCTAAGCACAGCTTTGCTCCTTTCGAGCGTCCCTTTTTAGCTAACGAAATCAGGATTTCATGTTTACCCGCTTCCGAGAGTTCGTCGAGGAAGAACCAGGTCGAGTCGGTAAAAGTCTCCGGCAGGTTGAGGACTTCGATCGCGGCGAATTTGAAGATGGCCTGATTGATATTGTCGATGGATGCTCTTGAAATTTCGGAGTTCCCGAGGATCACTACTTTTCTACTTCGGACCCAGTCTCTGATGGAAAGCGACGTTACGGCGTTCTCCCAACAGGCAGCAATATGGCTGTAGTACAGCGTGGAGACGGCGAAGGAGGCTAGCAGATTGGATACGAGTCGTTCGTCACGAAAATACAAACCGATACCTACCCTCGTCTCCGGGTGCCTATCGAGTATCTGACAAAGGTGGGATATGTTTTGAAGTGGTCGCAGCAAGTCTCCAAAGGTGAACTCGAGTCCGCTAAGGTAATAACTTAGACCAAGCAAATAGGTACAGTGAACCGTAGCCAGTCGAAAGAAAGGATTCGAGTCGGCGACTTGCGGATAGATGGTGGAGCAGAATTCCAATAACCGGGCTGGTTCATTTAAGTCACTGCAGAGGTCCCATGCTACTCCTCGGTCATCAAACGGATTTAGAGTTACGATAGAATCGATGGGAAGAAAGGATGCCAAAATGGGGTAAGCATCCTGTTTTGCATCGTACACGAACGCTCGACAGTTCTCGTTTCCCATGTTGGATAGAGCGGACTGCATAAGCAATCTAAGAATCGTAGTCTTGCCGCTGCCGGTGGTTCCAATGGCAATGAAATGGTTCGATGCATCCTGATGTGGCAGCATCAAATTGGCCCATTGAATCCGTTTCCCTTTTGGCACGTTCTTATACCGTGGTCGACGGGAGAAATCCCCCAGAACAGAACCCAATATTGCATTTACAAATCTTTGCATGCTGAACATTCCCTACAGAAATGAGATAGGTGCGACGAAATAACAAGACGTTTCGCTATCGTGATCGAAGAGAACTGGAGTTGGGGATGTGGTCGTCATCGGAGTAGACTTGGCGTCCATCCTCGGAATCAAATCTGGAGCCGTCACGGTTGAGGTATTTATGCACGGAATAGGCCCCTACTCCCCCATACACCAAGAAGATGTAGATTGACCCAAGGATCGGCATCGCAAAACCAAAGTTCAGAACCAACGCTGGGATCGATAAGAGAAATAACCCAAAGATAATGATGAGGGGGATCAAGATAAGTGTCTTAACTAGCAAGACACCGAACTCGATAAAGCTCATCAGAAAATCAAAGGTTCTGTCGTAGTCGTTCTTTAAGTCATCGTCGAACATGATAGGGAATCCTAAAGAGAATGAGACATTTGAGATTGTGGACTGGCTTGTTGTTGCGTTGGATGGAACTCATGGGCAAGGCTCTTGCTGTTGCTACGTCGCATGGCACGAGCAATATTGGTCAACTCATTCCCGGCACTAAACGTGTCGATGAATAGCGTTGTTGACTCACTGCCACGGGTCATCTGGGTGTAAGCCATGTTGTTATCCGTCATGCCTCCCCCCAAAAGAACGTAGGAGTGTGCTGTCGTTTGGCCCTGCATCTTGTGCGTTGTTGCCGCATAGCCGAGTGTGATATCACCCGCTTTCATTCGCTTTGCCGAGACCAAAACCACCCGTTGAAGTCCGTCCTTCTGGCTATCCAACAACACCTTCATAGTGCCATGTTCGGGGTGAACGGTTAGCACCGTTCCACGATGACCGTTTTGAACCCCTTGGGTTTTATCAGCCTTGTTAAAGAGGACTCGATCTCGGGCGTAGAACTTACCGTCACCATTAGAGAGGTGCTTTCCTGAATAAATGGTCCCCTCCTCTGTCCGACGCGTTTGACAGAGCTGATTGAGGTACGCGGCTTCCTGTCGGGTTTGCGTGAAGATGCTGTGTCTTTCCGGAAACAAAGCTCCCCCAGATCTCGCCCACCTTTTAACCAATTCCCTGGCGGCTTGTGGTCTCGTGTCGGTAATCTTGAGACGTCCGCGTTCAAGATAGCTCTTCAATGCGGCTTCAGTATCTCCCATTCTAAGATCCTTCACTGCTTGCCGATCCTCCTCTGTTTTCTGGCGTCGATTGTCTTCAAGCACTGCGGCTCTTCTGGTTCCTAATAGGTACTTAAACGGGCCGCCTGCCCCGATTGCTTGGAGCTGTTTATCGTCCCCGACTAGAATCAGCGTCGCCTTGGCTCGGCGTACCGCTTGAGTGAGAGTTTGTAGTCCTCGCAAGTCGACCATCGAGGCTTCATCGACAATCAAGACGCTCTTTGCATGAAAAGGATTAGTTGGTTTCTTGGTGTGTCCCTGGAACGAACGACCAGTGATCTGATAAAGGAGACTTGCAACCGTCCGGCTCTTTATTCCCGCATCAGACTCCAAAGTCTCTTTTGCTAAGCCGGAAGTTGAGGTTCCCATAACCTCATAGCCGCTCTTCTCGAAGGCTTGGCGAACGGCATCCAAGGTGTAAGTCTTCCCGGCTCCGGCAACCCCGCGTAAGAGTCTTAAAGAGGATTGGGCTTGGGTGAGTTCTTGAACCGCTTTAGCCTGCTCCGCACTTATGGAGGGTCGGGCTGTAAGTACCTCTTTAAGAGTAGCATCTGAAACCATTGCCCCGCCTCGCTTATCCAATCGGTCGATGTCTTGGAGCAAACGCTCCTCCTGACGCCAAACGCCCTTGGTCGTGAAGACCCGTTCTGCATTTTCATTAGCAAGGCGAATGACCGATTTGCTGTTTAAGAGCTTTCTATCCAGTTTTCGTGTAAGGGCATTTACGGATATCCCGCAGTCCTGCATCTCCTCTGCGACACCACGGAGTAAATCCTTGTAAGCAAAATGAGTTTTTTCCCGCTCGAGTGATTTAACTGTATCGCGGAACGCCTGGGTGAATCGTCTCGAGAGGTCCTTTGCGGTTATAGGCTGGGACTCGTAGAGTGTAGATTGATGAGAGAATCCGTACGCTTTGGCTTCTCGGTTCCACCGCTCACGAAGGATGTCTAAGGGTGGGAGTCGTTCCTTAGATTGGCGAGTTGCCGTGTTGGCACTAGCTCTATATTGTGGGCTCGCCGAGTCTCGAGAGAGACCCCTGGGAATTAGAAAATCGTCGATCTCATTCTTCCTTGATGACCACAGATTGAGTAGATCTGCGGGTACTCCAGGAAGCTTGAACCAACTCGCTTTTTGCCCCGGCTTATTCTCTGCCGGTATCAATTCAAGCTTGAGTTCCGTTCGTAGTCTACGAGCCAGGCTTGCACGAAACATGGGGCCAAGGGTCCGCGTAAAATCGAATATCTTCTGCGTGTGGATGTGGGAACACTTGCCATTCTGATCGAATACGAGATTCGGAATGACGCAGTGCCAATGAAGGTTCGGATCCCCATTTCGGTTTGTTTCGTGCTTAAAGATTGCCGCTAGGAAGTCTCCACGTTCTTGGATATGTCCTCCCTTGCCTTTTCGAACCAGAGTAAGGTTGGATTGCACCCATGAGAGGGTTTCCTTGATCGATTCCTCTGCACAACGCTCTATCTTTAGCTTTACCTCCGGAGGGCTTACTGCCCATGTTGCTGAGACCGATTTCTCGACTGAGAACGTTAGGTCTACCGCAGGAACCCTATCTCGGTGCTGCTTTGCAAGGGGGCGTTGCGTGTGCGGATTGACGCCAGACAGGATAGGCTGGAATTCCTCCTTCGTGATAAATTCGGAAAGCCCGAGTCGTTTACTCGGGCCTCCCCACCATGTGCCAAGCTCTTTACCTTCCCCAAGATGGTACTCCGAGAGGTAGTAGGCACCGTCTCCACCGGATGGTAGTGCAGTTATCGTAGCAGTCATTTTGATTCTCCGAGCTTGTCGAGAAATTCCGTGCGGACGAAATCAGCAGCTTGTTCACGGGACAATTTTCCGGACGCAACCAGTACGGCATTTAATAGGTAGGCAAGGCACTTTGAGAACTTTTTGACAGGGGATATTTCTGCAACAAGTCGATTCTCTAGGCACTGAAGGTGGCCATAGAGTTCCTCGTTTTCTGAGGATATCAGAGCCGATGTAACCAACGCACGACAAAGCTCCCCTCGCGAGAGGCGAGAGGTTTTACAACGTTCGTCGAGCACTTCTAGGATCTCTTGCTGGAGACGGAAGGAGACGGATTGTGAGGCTTTTCCCATCGATATTCGTCTACAAAGTGTAGACACTCCTAAGTCACGTATTGGTAGGGGGTTATGTGTACTTTGGTCAGGGCTTGTGCACCTTGGGTGCAACGGTGTGTCAATAGTTTGAAAGATTCGAGTTATCTTTCACTTTTACGGGTTAAAAAGGTACGTCCTCAGGCTCAAGATAGAGCGGCTCGACCTCATGCAGGCTGCTAGGGTCGGGCGGCTGTCGTACCAGAAGCACGGAACGAAAAAGCAGCTGGTCGTCTTGCTTGGCTTGGGCTGCTATCTGATTCACGTCTGACGCATCAAGTAACATCCCAAGCCATAGAAAGCGGATGTCGTCGGCGGTAAGTTTTGGGTTCTGTCGCGTGAAGTGCTGCAAGGCTTGCCCTCTGGCCATGCAATCACGGTTTGCGAGTAAACGCCCAACGGTTCCCGTGCAGGTCTGACGCATTACAAAGCGGTAATTTTTTTGATTGTTCATTTGTTTCCTTTATCCTTTCAAGCCACCCAGCCCGAAGGGCTGGGCCTAATTTGTTACGCCAGGTTATGCATCACGGTGAGTACAGGCTCCCCAAAGTCACCGCGTCCACAAACTAGCTTTAGCGGTACGATGGTTAATGCGTCGCAGTCAGTCACAAAGTCAAAGCAGATTACCGGCTCTGAGATTGCTGCTCGTGCCAGCCCCGCGACTTGAGAGGCGAGATCTAACGCTCGTTCTCTCTCCTCGGAAAGGCCACAATCATCCATCGATGCAATACACTCGTCATAGACCTCTGGCGTTATCGCTAGCGGATATCGCAAGCCTACTTCTCGTGCTGTTGTCGTAATGTCGACCAAGAGCCCATCATCTAAGGCTTGTTGTCGTGAGCTCTCAAAGAAGTCCTCAAAGTCGAAATAAGATTCGTTAAAGTCCATCATCTAAAGCCCCTCTATTTCCGAAGACGTTTCAATCTCTTGACCGTGCGTGAGAGACTTCCCCCTTAAAAACTCCTCAGCACTACGAACTGCCGATGAGACTAGGGCTAGGTCACCCAGTCCGCTAAACGATGATGATTCTTTCCATTCCTCGCCGTCTCGAAAACGCCGGGTGATAACGATGTTGAACCAAATTTGTCCCTTGGTTTGGTTCTCCCATATCACTAGGCGAATATGATTGAACTTCTGTTCAAAAACGGGCCTGGTTGGTTCTTTCTGCTTTGCCATTTTTTGGTTTCCTTTTGTCTAGTTTTTCTTTGTCTTTGGTTGAATCCTCCGAACTGGTAACAACCTTTGCACTATGTGCTTGGGTGTGATTTATGGGGGAGGCTCCCTCCCCCATAACGTTGAAATGGATTTGCGACATTTATGTCGCAAATCAGGGGGCTGTTGATGTCAGCCGGATTTCCCGTTGGTTGTAGAACGATGGCGTAAACTCACGGACGTCCCTCCCGGGGGCAAAAATCTGCATGCGGTAACGGGGGGTAGTGTGAAGAGTTGCGAACTCCTGAAGTCGTGAGCCGATAACAGATGGCTGGTCAGCCTCCAGGACATATCCCCCGGTCTTACCGGTCAGCTCATTCAAGATCGCCATATCGACTGAGTCGTCACGAATGGCAAGAACGTTTATCTGAACGTTATTCTTGTTGCTCTTCGTTATGATGGTGGAGAGTCTGGCTGGGAGCTTTGGGTCAACTCCATCTGTACAGAGCAGGACAAAGCGCTTGCCTGGTCTTTTCATCAGCTCATCAACAGAAACCTCTAATCCGAGAGCCAGTTCGGTAATGCCATAAGCCTTGGCACTTTGAATGGCGGCTCGATGCACATTGGCATCGTTGGAGAAGGGTGTAAGCTGAATCACTTGCGAAGCGAAGCTAATCACTTTCAACGCACCCCGACCGCCAATTGCATCAACGAAACGTGCCGTGCCCAGCTTTAGCTGTTCCATACGGGGGCCGTCCATCGAGCTTGAGCAATCGATTAGCAATACGATCGAGCTCTCTTGGGTATAACCGCTAATCTCGGATACTGAGAAATGGGGCCACGTTCGTCCCTGCGAATCGTGTAGAGCAAAATCGACGGCTTCTAAATTCGGAACGTTCTTTCCTTGGTTGTCTTGAACTTCAAACTCGATACAATCCACTGAGGTGCCTGCGTCTAGAACGTTTAAGACGCAAAGTGAAGGATCTAGCGATGAAGACGGTAACGTTTCGATTCGGCTTCGCCATTCTGAACCAATGGGGTTCTCATCTGGAAGGTATTGGCAGGCCCAAGAAAGTACGCCTCGAACTTCATTGGAGTTGTGAGGCAATAGTTCACAATATCGACTGACGACCTGCTCGAACTCACCTTGAAAAGAAGCTCGCTCATCGACAACACTCGGGATCGTCGCCAAAGGATGCGACTGCTCCTCTTCGAGATGGAGTTGTCGGATCGCTGAAGCACCCAAATCATGGTTTAGCAATGGACTTGGAATAACTTGATAGCGTTGCATGGCCTGCAGGCTTTCTGGCGTATTGCTTGCAAGTACCTTGACAACGGATTGCTCATACATTCGAGTTAGAAGGAATGAACTGAGCAAAAGAAAACATAGCGTCCCCAAAAGAGTACACGTTATAAGGCTCACTCGGCTTTCTGAACGTACTTGGGGAATGTCTTCAATAACAAAGGGCTTGTCGTAACGAAACTGGATTGTCATTGGTCAGGCTTTCAGGTTGTGGTGGAAGGAACAGGTTCAGATGGGATCTTGTGCAGGACTGAGATAACGGAGTTTTCTGAGTCCTTAAGAAGTTTGCCGAGATACCCAGGCAGACACTCCTCGAGAGATTTTGGACAGCAAATATTGATTCGTACGACATTCGCACCGACGCTGCAGCTATCAGTAAAGAACACGAGCCAGTCGGGGCGCATCTTCGTAATTTCGTCCTGCAACGATTGGGCGAGAGGAGCACTCATTCTCGGGAACACGAGCATGGTGTGTTCTGGCGTCCGCTTAATCCCAGCGACCCATGCTCCAGGAGTAAACGCCTCCCCAACAACGACGGCCGCAACATGATGCGTATCAGCGGTGCTTACATTGAGAATGTATTTGAGCCCCTCTTCTGTGACAGACGTTGCCTTCAATGCCAAGAGGGTTGCTTGCGTTGACTTACCGGCTGGAAGCATCGCTAGCAGGTCACTATAAACAGTATTCGTCGGCTCAAAATAGACTAGTCCTTGTAGGGCGAAATCGTTGAGAGGCAGTTTGTGCTGCTCCAACATTTGAAGGACAGACTCCGGTAAGGAGCGTTGCCGCTGTAAAAGTTCGGAGGCAATCTTGATGCACTTACCCGCCTCTGAAATCAGAGCCGAAAGCTCGTGACGTTTATCAGCAAGTTCGCGTAACACTGCCGAAAAGTTTTTAAGTTTCTGAACCTTTTTTCTCTGTCCCCCACGGAATCGTGGCCTCCTGGCTTTTAGCTTTCGTACGCTTCGGGCATGCTTTGAAATCATCTTCTGGATCCTGGCATCTTGCCGTAGAAGTTCACTACGCTCGGTTGTAAGCTTATCTCTGATCGTTTGCACAGTAATCAAAGCGTCGATGGTATCGTCGAGCGACTTCGCTGGAGCAGTGAAGTAATCAGGAAGCTTATCACACTGAAATCGTCGTCCTCGGATATCAGAAATCTCAAGAACGTAGTTGATCCGACATCCCGGTTCTTGAACGGCCGCGAGGTATTGATCGACGCTCAGGGTTTCGTGTTTGGCCGTTAGTTCATAAATATCAATGCGACAAAGTTCGGACCGAACCGGTATGGCATCGACGTAGCGAATCAAATGCGGTGCGGATACCACCTTCTTCAGCGACGTTTGAATGTTGTCGGAATAGCCCCTAGCGATTTCATTGACAATGGAGTCGCTTGGGATGGCCCTAAAGAACTCCGCATTGGTTTGCAAGACGTTGCCAAGGGGATGACTGTTCGCAAAGTTTGGCCCAACAATCAGGAACCAGTTCTGGACGTCTGTCGATAACCAAGCTTGTGCCTCCTGGAGCGCGAACCTCTTGCGGGCAAGGCTATCCTTTCCGGTAGGCGGCAGCGTAATGAGCCGAACATTGACGACTCGCTTCCCCTTTGGGGCCTGATTTGTTCTCTGGGCGAGCTCGATGAGCTTACGGGTTGAATTAACATAGTTTAGGTCACAAGCAGACCCGAGACCAGTAAACGTCATCGAATCCACCAAGTGAAAATTAGCCTCCAAGGGTATATCGAGCGCAGACATGTCATCGAGTATCCCATCAGCCGCCACAGTACAAATCCCGGCATTAACGCCCCCAGCTCCACTTCCGAAAATCGCAAGTTTCAAAGGGGGAATCAAACCATTATTCTGTATGGTGTACTCCACACGCAGTTGGTTTAAAAGCTCGTCGAATACCCTATCTTTAACTAGCCGGAACCCCGCAATCCGACCCAGCCCACTCACCTGTCCCATACCATTCTCGGAAAGGCAGTTACCGATCTTCCCATGGATGGGTGAATCATCTGCAACATACCCTTCCATGAGGCTTTTTGAGGTATGGTTGCCCCCTATCTCAACAGGATGCGCGTTCAAACAATAACGCAGCATCTCCATTGATTTACGAAGTTCTTTTGGAACGTCGATTGCGACCGTGCTGGCTGGCCTGAGTGCAATACTGATGGGTAGCATGTCATTTCCGAGCCCACCGCCTAATAGGTAGACATAATCTTTTCGATTCGAGATTACCCGGCTGGAGCTCAAAGTTAAGTCAGGGTTGTATGATAAATAATTCATGAGTTCGATTTGAAGTTAGAAGGTTCGAGTAAAGACATGAAAAAGGTCGGTTTTGAATGAAACACTAAAGTCAAGAAAACGTTCGTTTGGGCCGACGTAAACGATCATTAAGGGGAGCTTGATGGTATGCTCGGGCAGATTAGGTCCACTTACCTTGATCGGCGCGGCGGTAAATGCTCGGGGAAACTGCTTAAGCTTCAACGCGTAGCTCGCGTTGGTGCAGGCAGGTAGGAGTATTAACCCCTCCAGAACGTTTCCCTTTGTGAACTCATGCAACAGACGATCAGCCCATTGGCCATGATTGATTTTTCTTAGTCCAGGATTTATCCACATTCGACCGTGCCACCTATTCTCAGCGGCTAGTCCATCCACCGGTGCATAAATGCGTTCCGTAGCCGCAAATGGGTCGTTGGTACCAATGGCACAGGGATCCACATCAACGATTCTCAGGAGGTCTAAAACACTGTCGACGATCGGCTTGGGTGTAACCCATCCATTTGGGCATGGACGTGGCTGATCGCTCCCGATTTTAGTAGGTTCTTCGAGCTCAATACGGGATAGCTTTTTGACGAGATCGTAGGCCTGCGTGAGTGGTAGGTGCTTAAGCACTTCCTCGTCCGTCAAGCCCTCGTACTCAGGATGGTTTTTCCTCAAGAGGGTGATTAGTGCAGACGCTGACTTCGCAACGGATACATATCGCTCGACGGTCCTCAGACTTACATTGTTTGGCCGACAAAATTGTTCAAGGATCATCTTTTGAAACGTACCATGAGGCAACATTGCCTTGAGGGTCATTACAGAATTACCGATCAGAATCCCAATAAACGTTCCACCAACAGCAATCCGAAGAAGCTCTCGTTGGTTGGTGTTCATATCCTCAAGTAGGGCGTCTGTCGTTTTTTTCCTCTTAAATTTTTGATTACTGGACTTCGAAACGGACGGGGTAAGGGATGTCGAAAGTGGGGGATCATCTGGTTCCATCGTGTACTCCATGAGTTAGGGGAAGGATAAATGAAGAGCCTTCCGAGAACGTTCGGCTCTTCGAAAGGTAGAGTGCCATTTGGCACTCTACCGCGCAGAAATAGAGTGGCGTTCGAATTAGGATGTAACGTCGAGGAGCTCTCTTCGCATAGCTTCGATACCGGCGTTCACTTTCAAGCGGTAATAGCTCGCTGAACGATGCTCACCGGTAATTGCCTCGATTTGCTCAGGTAGTTGCTTATAGGAACACCCCATGACCATCTTCATAAGCAAGGTGAGCGCCGTATCCTTCTCCAAGTTAAACAAGGTGATTAAGGAGTCTTGTAATTCGCATGATTCGCTCGGAATTTCGTCGTATTGAACCTGCACTCCTGAGACATGTTCTTTAAGTGCAGCTCGATACTTTCGGTGCATTTTATTGATTTTGATGCACAGCCTTCGAGCGGTTGAGTATCCATACGTGAACGGGGATCTGATGCTAGCTATTTTAGATTCTAGTAACACAAAAGTGTCTTGCTCCACGTCCTCAACGCTAAACCATGGATTGCGATCGAGGTAGCGTCGGGAAGCTTTGGCTGCGCCTAGCCGCAGTTGTGCGACCTTTATCATGTCGTACTTCATCATTTAGACCTTTCTCTGATTAGAAATGGAAATAGTGAATTAGCTCGCGTACTTTCAACGCGAATTGGGGGGGCAAGAAAATCGCAGTCAATCGTCCTGAATCGCACAGCACGGATTCTGGCAGGTCTGGCAATTGCCAATTAAGGCTGGGGTGAGTCTCGCAATACTTTTCCAATTCGAGGCCGCCCCCCACCCTCCGACGAATCGCCCCATCACTACACAAGAGATCAAACTCTTGCCCTTCAATGAGTCCGAACCTGTTCAAGGACTTCAGCAGCTCGGAAAAGATTGCCTCTTTCGAAAACGCATTCAGTTCCTCTTGTGTTTTTTGGTTCATGGACAACCGCCTTCATCGTTAGGTGAGAATTGCAGATCAGCGGCACTTGGCCCCCGCTGACTCTATAGGGGAATATTTTCGGGGAACTGCTTCATCGCATTGCAGTTCGGAACTGTCTCCAAGATGATTTCACCAATGAATTGCTTGGTGAAATCGCAAGAAATTTTGTTTCGGGATTTTTTGAAGGGAAGCCAGTTCGCACATCTTCCCCGTCGAAGGGCTTGCACTACAATTCGGGTCTACACAACCAGCCCCCCGCTAACCTCAACGGGTAAACAACTATGGGTATCACCAACCACATTCATCAAGCTGCCAAATCTCGGCATGAATACGACGAAGCGTTTTTAAGGATTGTGAATGAGATCCAAGCGGAAGTACGCCGCTACGTGGCGTCGAATTATCCGAAGGGAATGAACGGCCTACCATCAGTCACCGATTTCGTTCAGCAGACCTTCGACAAACTTCAACAGAACATGAGCGAGGATCGAGAAGCTTTCCTGGGCATGACTACGGATGAATTTATGGTCACCATTCGACGAATAGCCCATAGCCGTATTCGCGATGCCAAGAAGTCGAAATCAACAAAGCTGCATACGACCGGAGATGTCCCGTTGCAACATGCGCATTCCAACGGCAAATCCCCTGAAGCGCAAGTGTCCGATAGAGATTTAGCGGTTCTTATCTTAAGTTTGCTACTATCCGAGCAAGACCCAATGGAGGGCCTGGTGTCCGTACTCGGACTTGGTATGAATTTTTCACTTCGGGACATTGAAGAGACGCTCAGACGCAGCAATGACGGTGCCCCCGTATTTTCCGACTCCAAAATTTCACGAATTCTAAATCGTGCTCGAGAGCGAGTGCGGAAAAAGCTAAAGGAACTTGGTGAGGGTGTTGTTGGGCCATATTTTGAGGAGTAGGTTCATTTATCTCGTTCATACCTCTATCACTCCTGAAAGCGTTGCCTGTGGATTACTCCGATTTCCTCGATTGTCTCGAGTATGCAATCCGATCAGACAGCTCAATCGATGTTGTACGTTTTACGACTGAGGCCGTGCCTGTCGAGTTCCGTTGGGAAGCGTTAGCTCAAGCGATCGAGGTCGGATTCCAGGTTAAGGACTACGACTACGACTGGCTCTCTCAACAACTTGACTCCCTCAACCTGACGGCACCAAAAGACTGGATAATCTCGACCATCCAGTCCATCCATAATACGGCAACACAATTTGAGCGTCCGTTCCTCGGAAGCAGAATTGTGATTCCCGGTATCCAGCTCGCTGAAATGGAGCTTCGCCACAAATCGGAACGATTTGTTCTTGGCGAAGTTTTCGGCAACTACAGAATTCTGGATAGAATTGGTCTAGGTGGGGCTCTAGTCGTATATCGAGGGATACAGTTAACTTCGGGAAAATCAGTAAGTATTCGAGTGCCTCGTTTTTTTTCTGAGCGGAACGACGCATTTCTTCAAAATCTCCGCCGAGAGTTTAGGCTTCTCCAGGAACTCGCATCGCAGAACCTGCCGGGAGTGCAACGTCAGATGGAGTGGTTTGAGCATGAGCACGTTCCAATTTCGGTATGCGAGTTTGTTGAAGGATCAACCCTGACAAGTATCAACGCACGATTGAATGACCCACGAAAGATCTTAGAGATCGTCGAACAGACAGCAGAGGTAGTGGGCCGTGTCCATGAATATGGGCATATTCACGGCGACATCAAACCAGATAATCTGATACTATCAGATAGAGGCATTCTCACACTCATTGATTTTAATGTCTCCTTGCCCCTCGATCCGACAATCGACCGCTCGCCCCCGTACAGTGGAACTTTGTCAGCCATGGGACTCGACTCAATCGCGGGGTCTGAAGCGGAAATCGATGTTCGGCGGGATGTCTACGCCATCGGGGCACTTCTCTACGAGCTAGTGGAGAAAAAGCCGCTGATTCAGGAGAACACAAGAGAGGATGCCTTCGTTGCTCTAGCCCTTCTTCCATTAAAGAAGGATTCTTTGTTCTCACAGGGGACTTCTCCTGCGATACGTTCCATTGTTGAAATTGCGATCGCTCGCGATGTGAACAATCGCTTTGAAAACTGCTTTGATTTAGCCAATGCTTGTCGTAAAGCAATCTCACACCTGAATGGCGAGATTAAGCCGAAAAGAAACCAGGTCTTTCTTCTTTTCCGCATCGGTCGTTCCATGGGCGAGATTTCGAGAAGGGTCGAGATTCTACTACCCTTATCAGAGAAGATCGCGGTGCAGGAAACCGTCAGGGGAATCGATAGGATGCATCAGTTTGAAATACTTGGATTTTCTTCCATCAGTGAGGAACGACGAAACATTCTGCTCTTGTCTGAACAAGCCTCCGTAACGATTCTAGATCCTGATGCAAGCGATTTTTTTGGGGCCGTCGTCATTCGCATCTCAAGAGCAACAAAAAAGTTTTTAGACGATGTTGTTGAGCGCCTTAAACAATTGCAAGTGTGGCTGACCGATACTAAGAGACACCTTCGTGAGTTTCTAGAAGGACAGCCGATTTATTGTGGCGTGTGGGAACTTGGGTTCTTGGTTGGTCGGGATCGTGAAACGGTTACATTCAGTTCTTCATTTCGTCAACTTATGGATGAATGCGAATTGGGTGAACTATGCACCCTGACCAAACATTCCCTAACGGATCAGCGTATTCCTGATATCTCCGCACGCATGCAGTATTGCGAGGGACAAGTACGAGTCTGGCTCGAGAATGCAGTTAGATAAAACGGGTGGAGTCAATAATCGCGATTAGGTACCATACGATTCAAATAGAGAATCGTATGGTACTTTCCACTAACCTTTAATTGTCGTCACTTAAGAGTGCTCTCAAGCTTGGCAATGAACTCAGCAAGCATTTTTTGTGCCTGCGGAGTGTGCAGCATGAGCACCGAAAGATGTTTGTCTTCGGGAAACTCTTCTAAGTCGAAATGCTCCGGAAGGGCCTGCAACATCTCTCTTAGTTTTGAAGCTGACTCCCGAGCGGCATCTGACTCATCACGTTTTACCTGTTCACAAAACAGCTTAAAAAGATGAGGTATCTCAAGCACTGGGTTAACCATAAAAATCCTTTCGTGAAAACCATGAACGAATCGGCGATTACCGATCTCCAATCCACATCTCCGTAAAGAAGTGGATTGAAAGCCGAATGCGATTTGCGTTCGCGTTGAGAAGTCCGAGAAAGGAACGGTTCGTCATCTCCTGACACTCATTTTGCAAACCCAGGCTAACACAGTCAGACTCGATAGATCTCATTTAGCCTTGGATTCTGCGGGGACCAAGACAGCGACGATAGGTATTGGTAGCAAATGGATCGGATCGGTACATTCATCCTACGCCCGATCTAAGATGTTAAACGGATACCTGTATGGTTAAATGTATCCATTGTCTTGTAGCCAATTCTGAAGGGCTATTTCAGCAATCTCTTGAACGGTGCCTGGTTGCCGACCGTATAGCTTCTGTTCCAAACCGGCTCGCTTCAACGCTGTCGCAGTTGCAGGGGAAAGTCTTGTGGTTAAAGGCACGAGCAGATTCGCCATTCCGTAAGGCTGATCCTGCCGGTTGGTCTCAACTCCCCTACTCCTTGTGCGACCTCGCCGTCGCTCTGTGGTGGGGCCTTCTACTACTCTATCCAGCTCGATGGGCTCCGAGGAGTTTTTCGTTTCTCTTGAAGGTACCTCATCCTTTTCTGGTATAGCTAAAACAGGGGTTGGAACAGCGGGTGTTTCCGTCATGGATCGCTCTTCTGTCGGTGAGCGCGGGGTATCAATTCCCCCCCGAATAAATGCGGCTGCCTCAGGAGAGATATCCATAGCAGCATTCAGTGAGCGTCTTTTATTGTTCATATCCACACCTATCCGTTTGCGACATTCGTGACGTTTTTGATCAAGGGTCCAACCAATTCATTGAAAAGTGCAGCCATATCCTTGGCACCTTGAGCCCCCTTCTTGCCGAGTCTTGCAGCAACAGTCCCTTGTTGTGCCGCATCTCGAAACGTTTGTAGGTCACGAATTACGTTTTCAGCACACCGAACACCCAAAGTCGGTGCCGCATTCTTTAGCTCCTTACTTATCGTGTCGCGAGTCTTCATCTTGTTGAGAATCAAACACCCTTCTGGCCTACCTTTGTTGATGCCTTGGGCGTATCGAAGAATGGAAGTGGCCTGCTGGACGCTACGTAGGTCAAGAATCGAGGGACTGATCGGGAGCAAAGCAAGATCTGCTAGAAGCAGCATGGTGCGAGGAAGCTCCGTAAGACCACCTGGGCTATCCCCAACCACGAAATCATGCGACTCCGTCAATCCTACGGCCTTTGAGAGACAATCTTCAGGATTGTCCGTGACCTCAACGGTGATTTTCGGCTCTGTTTCGGAAACCCACACACTAGAACTGCGTTGCGGATCCGCATCTAGTAACGCTGTTTTAAAACCTAAGTCATGCAGCCAAACTGCCAAATGCACCGCGATGGTACTTTTGCCTGTGCCGCCTTTTTGGTTCGCTGTGATAATAAATGGCATGCTTACTTGCTAGCATGCGTGTTTTCCATCTGGCAAGTAGGAAAGTTTGCCACACAACCAGATTCCCAGCTGACTTTCTTGCAGACTTGTCGACTTTCCAACATGCCAGCCGTCTGGCAATCCAGCAGTCCAGCAACACATCTTTCATTCTGGCAAGCCACTAGGAATGCAGACAAGCGAGCTGGCAAGCAAGCAACCCAGTTGGCCGCCCTGCCAGATTGCTTACATGCAAGCATGCCAGCATGTAGGCTCACGCAAGAAAGCGGTTCAGACAGCAAGACAACTACAAGCAACACGCTTGGCCACCAGCCAGAAGAACGTTGTGTTTCAGTCTTGCGCGAAAACGTTCCCGTGGTCTAGCCTCAACTTTAAGGAACTTAAAACTCGGTATATGATTTCAGTGACAGAACCCAAACAACACTGAACCATTCAACTATCGTGATTTGAGTGACGGATTAAGTCCCTCCATCACACGTGATCTGAGTGACAAAATAAATCATGACTCGTGGTTTGAGTGACAAAACTATCGTGATCTGAGTGACGGGCACACGTGATTTGAGTGACGAAGTATCGTGATTTGAGTGACGGATGAGGTCAATTTCACTAGTTGTTTCAATATGTTGGCGGAGCTAAACTAGATAAACTTAGATATAAAAAGATCATCAACTGAGGATGATTTTTAATTTTCAGGATTCAATGGGCAGGGAAAACGAACAGCAGCATGACGAGTGGGTAGTAGGGCGCGACGACCTCAATTTAGCTGAATTTCCTTTGTCTGTGATAGGAAAACGCTCGCCAGGGGATTTGAAAACTCTGCACTTCGAGGACGAAGTTTGGGATCGTTCGCTTGAAAAATATGTTCCCCGCAAACTCACGATTACAGGAAGCGATTTACTAGGTCTTCCAAATTCACTGGATGATGAAGTCCTTCTTGGCTGTATTCAACTCACAAAGGAAGCAGGCTTCACCGACCGCAAAGTACGCTTCACCCGCTACGAGCTCATGGATCTTATCGGCTGGCCATGCGATGGACGCAGCTATGAAAGAATCTCAGAAAGTCTTGACCGATGGACCGGTACTCTCATCATCAGCGACAAGGCGTTCTGGGATAAACAAAACCAATGCTGGGTTAAGGACTCCTTCAACATACTGGATCGAGTTATCTTAAGCGATCGCGAGGACACGAAGAATACAAAACGCAAACGCTCTGCGATTATTTGGGGCGACTTCATGTGGCAGTCGTTTCAGGCAGGCAATTTAAAGTCGCTCGATTACCGCTTTTGGCAAAGCCTAGAATCACCGATTTCTAAACGGCTGTACCGTTTGTTGGATAAGCGGTTCTATAAACGCAGAGCTATCACCTTCGATCTTCATCGACTGGCCTTCGACAAAGTGGGCTTGAGCCGAAACATGCACACGGGCCAGATCAAGGAGAAGCTTAAGCCTGCACACGAGGAACTCAAAGACAAAGGCGTCTGCGATGCGAAATACGTAAAGCGTGCTCGAGGGGAATGGAACGTAGTCTACGATGATGTCCGCCATTCACGATCAGAACTGAATGAAGCTGTAGCTAATGATGATAAGCAACAACACTTGCTTGAGCAGCTTCTCATTCAGCGTGGAATCACAAATGCAAAAGAGTTGGTATCCAAGTACGATGAAAAGCGAATCAAAGAAGCGATTGAAAATTTCGACGATCGGAAAGCACACGGTGAAGATATCGGAGCGGGTTGGCTGGGCAAAGCGATAGTTCACCCAGAAGGGTTCTCGTTTCGCAAAGGCTTCGAAAGGCGATCCCCGGTAAAACCAAAGAAAGCTAAGAAAGGGCAGGCAACACTTGACCATTCCGAAGACCAGAAGCAAGCAGAGGCCGAGGCCAACCAAGAGGCAGCAAAGCGAATACGGCGTGCTCAATTCCTTAGTCGCATCGCAAAGCTCTCAGAAAAAGAGCGCGAGGTTTTAGAGACTGAGGCGATTCGTCAGGCGCATGCCGCTGGCAATCGCTTCATAGCGGACCATGTCCAGAAGCTGAGAAGGGAAGGGGAATCGCTAGAGACTACGGGGGCTATTCGACAGCAATTCTGGTGGGAATACATACTTACCGATGAAGAGACTCACGAGACTCTAAAGGCCGTCTAAAAAGAGCCTATTACAGCTTACCGCAGCGAGCCTTCAAACACTCTTAATAAGGAATACGTGTAGACCTTGGAGTTCTTGCCGACGATCGGCAATTTTGAAATAGATCAAAACTTTTCTAGAGACATTCCTGAAACGATCCGATTCTGACACCGGGCAATTTGAATCGGAACCATCGCTTCATTATGATTTTCTATCAGCAGGGATCGGATCCCTTGCGACTGTCAATGTTCGTTAAACGTTTTGACATACGCTCTGTCAACAAGCGACATCCGGTAAACCAACCTCACCAGTTGGCTAAGGAGATTGTCTAACCAACAGTCATGTCGCTCACAGTAGAGGCGGATCGCACGGAGACGTGCTTGTCCGTCTCGACGGAGGCTCAATGAAGTAATCCGACTGGTTTTGTATTCCAGGCGAGTAATCTCATTGTTCGATCCGATAGGTTCAATCTGAAGGTGGGCGATGCGGACAAACCAATCCATAGGATTGGCCGTTATGCTCAAAGTTGGTGTGTGGCATCTGATAGCCACGAATCCACCCATGGGGTTCGGTCCCGCGTGGATCGTTCAACATGCGCCGGTGTGGGGAGTAGGGGAGTCGGCGACGGCCCCCTCCGGACTGTGACGAGTCCGGGTACTGCACGCAAATCGTGCAGACATGAATAGCTCAACCATGAGAGGCCCGACAGCAAGGGCTTACCGGTAAGTGATAAGAGAGTCGAAAGCCAAGAATGTAGCCAGAGGTCCGATAGGGCGAACTGGCTACGGTGACAAACCGTACGTGAATGGGTAAGGGAGCAGCTTCTACGTTCTGGCCCCAGAAATCTCTACTGACAGTAGAGGAAACTATGGCGTCTTGACCGACGCACATACCACGTATGGCCCGAGGAGTAACATCCTCTCAGCCACGAGACTCTTATCGCGGAGAGTATAGCTAACGCAGGAAGCTCTGAGGCAGCCGGGTTGGTCCCCGGTGCCTGGTAGTCAGCCAGGTGATTCAAACGCCTTAGAGTGGGAGTGTGTCCTTAGTAGAAAGTCTCAAGTGCCATCTGCGGGAGCGGAAGGCATTCGGGAGCGGTCCAGTAGGCAGGGCAGTCTACAACCGTTTGCGTGTTACAGGTGGTGCTGGACACGAACGACGACGAAAGGGACGACTGTGAAGTTGGCAGATGTGTAGGCAACTCAAAGCATGGGATTTCTCTATGCGGAATCCCACGCTGGTTGCCAATCCGTGGTTGGAAGCGATGCGGTCATTCGAAGTTACTTCGGGAGAAGTACCTTCCAATGGCAGCGAATTGACGGTGAACACTCGCAGTGTTTTTTCAGCACGGCGGTTTTCACTGTAGGTTCTCTAATGATGACGCCTATGGAATTGGCGCGGTCTAACTAGGAATGTAGTTAGGACTGCGCCAACCAAGGCATCTTCGATTGGAAAGGTTCGCCGACGAAGGTAAGCGTTTTGCTTTCAGGTTGGCGAAGCTGCTGCCGTAAGGGTGACGGGTATAAAGCCCGACACACCAGAGAAACGGTATCGCTTTGACCGTAAGGATTTTCATTTATTGGAGAGACGATTGGATGGTCGTCTCTCCTTTCCAAGTCTCTACGAGGAAACTTCGCAGAGCCTTGAAAAGGAGTCAATATGGAGTACCGCTACCTCACGACAAGCTTAGAAGGATTCGTCCAGCAGCTTGCTTGCAACGTCCTACCACATGGCTACTGGTTCTACGTTCGTGGTATCATTCCCGATGAGAAGGATCCATCCGTCATAGACGAAAAGCTCTTAAGGCGCTACCGCATCGATATCTCTCGCCAGCAAAGAGCCAGACGCAAGTTACAGGGACTTGCCAATCTCCATTACCTAAGACTTGGGCGGCTATGGTTCATCTTTGCAACCCATGGCAAGCATGAATTCTTCGAGCATGAAGAGAGAAACATTCGGGATGCACGACGGATTCCTGTGACGGTCGGAGGATACTCCGTTTCTGTCAAACAGGGCGGTTTTCTTAAAAAGACTTCCATGGACCCAGAGCCCGTGCGGGATGGGAAGATGAGAACGCGGGTTCAGATAGCCCGACCAGAGTTTCGAGACCTTTGTGGTTACTTTCTTGAAAGGGCTTGTCACCGGTCGGTGGAGACTCTATCGGCGGAACTCTTTAGGCTTCCCTATGAGCCCTATGCTCCCATTCGAAGACAGCAATTGAACCTCCTACGACTCATTAACAAAAAGAGGCAGCAAGCGGGATTCGAGAAGATTCCAACGACCGTTCTTCGGTACAAAAGACGTATTGTTTCACCCTTCGAAGTGGAGCCGGACATTCCCCTTACTACCCAAGTCGCCCAAGGGAGTTTAGAGAATTCTATGCAGGGCAAGTTTGATTCGTAATGTCGCCCCTAGAATGGCAAGTCTCCCTCATCGCCGCACCCTGGGCAGCTCATCCTTCGGAGTTGCTCGATATAGGCTCTGCGATACTGCTCTTGCTGCTGGGCGAGAGCTTCATCGGATAAAGTTGGAGATTGCCCTACTGGACTGTCCTGCTCACAAGGTTCGTTAGAAGAGGGGATCTTAGGTTGATTCGCGTTCGGTTCGTTGTTCGGACTTGTCATCGTCACACTCCCAATAGCAACACACGAAAAAGTGGCTTGGCTCGACAATTCAGGTCGGCCAAGCCATGAAAGGCTATGCCGCCTTAATCTCTGGGCCAGCATCCAGATTGCGATTTTGGGTGATCCAGGCCGAAGCCTTCTGGATGACCTCGACAAGGTCCCCTTCGTTAGTCTCGAAGAAGTTTCTGGAATAGCCCGTCTTGTCGGTGGATAAAGACTTCCACGACCGGCTTAGCGAGAAGTCATAGTAAGCGTATCCACTCGGGCTCTGTCGCTGCCAAATAGAGGCAGCCACAGCCCCCTTCCGGACGACATGAACAGGGTCCATAGCCTCTCCATCCGTTTCCTTCTTAGCTGTTTTGTTAGTCTTTCCTTCGCTCATAGTTACCTCCCTAAAAAAAGCGAACACCACAGGGTGCCACAGGGGGTTTTGCTAATCAAACGTGGCCAAAATCTACCGACATACGTAGATTTTTCGATGACTCTTCGGTTCGCATCGTTTTGGTGGATTAGTCAGGTTTAGAAAATTCGTTTCCAGCAATCTCAGGGGGGTATAATGTCGGGGTAGCGAGAGTTTGGAGAGATTTGCCGATGCGATTTTGCTACGGTGATGGGAACTGCTTTTTCGTTCCACCACCCAGAATTTCATACTGTGACCTAAACCACAGCCTACCAAGACTTTTACGAAGTTCTAACACAATCTGATGATGTAATTTACATCGACTCAAGCGAAATTTACTCCCACACGGACAAAGCTGACAGTTCGCTTTTCGCTTGGGACGTGAAGTCAGAAAGACGAGACGAATTGCGGCATCATCTGAAGTAACCATATAAAGGCTTTTGAAATCATCGATAAGCCCACGCTTCCCGTGTGCTAGTTCGCCAAAGGGAAGGGTGGCGTGTTGCTCATGTAGAACGAATGAATAAAGGTAGGGGATAACAAACTCGCGACAAAACGAAGAAACACTCGGATTCCGAGAGAGCGCGAGACGCTGCCTGGTTGGGCTCGCTAAACAGAGAGCCCCCCCCTCCAGCCGATGAAAATAGTCGGGGATCCTGTCTCCCTGTTCGAACACTAGTGGTGGAGAACTGGGGAAGCCAAATGGGATCTTAATCAGTAATTCGAACGAATCTGTTATCCGCAGGCAGCCTGGTTTCTCAGCACTGAAATCGAGTTTCCCGGCCACATGTAGGTACCCGTCCTTGGCGGTTTGAATTCTGAGACGTGGATAGGCAGCAAGTAAATCAGGGAGGCCGCTCGATTCGATGAACTCCTGAGGTGCGAAGCTTAATTCCCCCATGGTTTGGGGCCCGAAGGGAGGTAGAGCGTTGCCGGGGAAGCAATTTGAGCAGTGGTCGAAAACGATGAGTGTTTGATCCCAACGGACTCGTCCCTAAGCTTGATGCCAAATGCCTTCTCTACCGATTCCTGGAGATGATAGCCCGTTGCAGAGTCTAAGAGCGACTGTAGGTCGGCTCTTAGTTGGTGGTACCAACTCCAGAAATTGATTTCGTAGTTTGAGTCTGTCCCCCATTTATCTGCAAAGTCCTCTTTCTTATTCACTGGATTTTCGATTCTAGGCCGTTGAGGTTTTATAAACATTGGCATTCGATCGACGACATTCAACAAAGCACTTACCAGCGATGACTCACCTTGGTAAGCATGAGTGGATAGGGTTGTTATTATCATCGATATCGGAGCGTATGTAGGATCATTTTGAAAATGAACGTCGCGATGCCGTTTGAGAATTTGAATAACTCGCTGGAGAACGGTCTTCAGTTCATAAGGTGGAATTTCGTCGATTGATGCGTAGGCGCGGTTCGCGATGAGAAACTCAATCCGAGCTTGGGCAAAGTTTCTTGCAATCGTCTCAAACCATTTTGCAAATCCTCTTGGGTTGCTGCTGAACCACGAGGTACAGATCTCTTTGTAAAAAGGATGGCGAGTGTCGGTCAATACAATCTCATGCTGAGCGAGTTCATAAGGGGTGGAGAGTCGAATTCGCTCCAAGATCGCGTCCGTGCCTGCGGGGAGGCCTGGGAGTACATCCATGTGAAAATTGACTTCGTCCGCGTAGTTGAGCCGCCAGCATCTCGGCTTTTCGCTTGGCTTCTCGTTGAAGTGCTTCGCAATTGCGTACGAAATAATCTCTTTGCCGAGCAGTCGCTTAACTTTTTCTTGCGTGACTTGAGCCATGGAGAGGGCAAAAGTAACAACAAGGTCAAGGTCATAGTACCCATCTTCATGAAAAGGCCGGATTACGGTCCCATAACGAAAAGAGCCTTGTGGATAGACCTCGGGTTGGAAATCTTTCACAGACGAGTTGTCTCGGAGGAGCCAATCTTCGAGCGAGCTAGCGCGATCGATAGCTTTTTCGTAGTATGAAATCGGAATATCGAGCTCTTCGATGAGTTGCTCGGCAAGTTGTTCTCGATTGATGAAATCAGCCATAAGATACTCCCTATGCGGCTAACGGTTTACGAAATGTAACTTCTTCCGCCTTGTGGCCTCCGAAGGTGGATTCAAAGTGAGGCGCAAACTTGCGTGCCTCATGCGACGCTTCTGCAAGAAGATCTTTTTCGCAAAGCTTGTCGAGAGCAAAGAGTCCATCTGGAACAATCGGATCCAAACGAACTGCTCGTTCTTTGGAAAGTAGCAACATGGCTTGCCCCTGGACGCCGTGGCTTTGTCCACGGAGCGCAGCGTCGATCCCCATCTCTCTCCAATGAATTTTGCCACCGCGATCGAGCGAGCCTTTTTGCTGATGGAGTTCGTTGTGCCAAGACTGAGGGTTGAGATGGCTTCGAGCGGTTTTTTCAGCAAACTCACAGCTTCGACGATACCAACCATTGTGGGGTTGTTTGCCCAAAGTCCACCGTCGACAAGCCGCATACCATCGACATGCTCGCAGCATGGGAAGTAGGTTGGCGCTGCGCTGGTGGCAAGAGCCACCTTCCACATGGGCACCTTCCCGTCGGTAGTGAGCCGTGGATGATGAGGCGTTTTAAAGATGTAAACCTCGTCTTTGGCAAGGTTATACGACGGAATTACCAATCGTTTTGAGCTGTCGACAATTAGCTTATCTTCGAAGTATTTTTGCAGAGCCAACTTCAATGGTTCTTGTGGGTACTTGCTCCGAGTGTATGACCTTAGCGAAGTCCAAAGAGGCTTCTTCTTAAAAATCTTTGGGCCTTCTGCTACGTAAAACTGCACGATCTCTCGAGGACGTAAACCGAGACCGAGCCCCAGCGCGATAATTCCTCCAGTGGAGGTCCCCGTGATGAGATCGAAGTGCTCTGTGACCGAGATTCCGCCGAGGTTCTCCTCTAATTTTGCAAGGAGCGCTGCGGAATAAAGCCCCTTAATGCCCCCGCCGTCTAGTGACAGAATCTGAAATTTCTTCTGCATTTGTCTCTTAATTCCCTCTGAAAAGGTTCTCTTATGGCGAATGCCGGTTCGCCTATAGCGAATATAACAGATTATCAGGATAAGTTCAACCATGGGCGAATAGGCTTCTTGCCGCAGCGAATGGCGATTGGTATGATCTACGCATGGCGAAACGGAAACTAACGACGACGGATGCTGAATCACCGATCGCGAATTTGGCAGGGAATCTTCACGCTGCGCGCGTAGCAGCAGACAAGACCCTTGAGCAACTTGCTGCTGAATCGGGGATCTCGAAAACCTATCTATGGGAGCTTGAGAACGATGCAGAAGGGCTCAAAAAACCTTCCGCCGACATTCTCTTGAAGATTGCGAGAGTCCTCGACACAACCATTGCGGACCTTCTCGGTCTGCCCTCTGTTCAGGTGAATCAGACGAGAGTCGAGATAAGCCCATCGTTGAAGAACTTTTGTGAGTTCATGACTTCGCTAGGAACGCCCGTCAAGGAAGAGGATGTTCAGGCACTTGCCACGACACGGTTTCGTGGTGGTCAGCCTCGAACAAAAGAGGGCTGGTACGATCTTTACACAACCCTCAAGAGAACAACAGGACGGGAGTGAAATGCGACAGGGATCGCGACAGAAACAGTACCATGAACACGTTCAGTCTGTGATTGATGAAATGGGGGTCGAGGACCCTCGTGAGGCCATTCGTTTGAAGATGCGGAACAAGATTGCTGAGATTAGCAGCTTGTTTGGAGAACCTCCGTATGACCTAATCGCATTTGCTAGTTGCGTCGGACTTCAGTGGTCGGATGAGAGCCCTGCTTTTAGCAATGACTCTGAGATTGCTCCCATTGCTGGGGGCAGAATGTTGCTTAGAGTGAACCAAGAGCGTCCGCTAACTCGGCAACGTTTTAGTATCGCGCATGAAATCGGACATACACTCTTTCCCGATTACCAATACTCAGTAAAGTGCCGCAAAGCTAACGAAAGACGGTGGAGTGATGACGATTTACTTGAAAGCCTCTGTGATGTGGCAGCATCTGAACTAATGTTCCCGACTCCCTGGTTTACCGAAAAGCTGGCTTCGCTGGACTACACTGGAGTGAGCCTACTTAAACTTGCCGATGATTGCCTTGCATCGAGAGAGGCAACGGTGCGACGAATTGTCGAACTTTCGCAAATGCCATTGGCAGCTGTGTTTTTTAGCTGGAAGCATAAGCCTGTTGAGTTAAGAGCTCTTAGAAGACGCAAGTCGCAAACGTCACTGTTCCCCGAACTTGAGCCTCCTCCTCCATCTCCAATGCTTAGGGTGGACTACTCAATTATCAACGAAGCATTTAGAAGGAACTTTGCAGACCATATCCCTGAACATAAATCGGTGCCCAGTGACGGACTTATTTTTGGTGTATCTCTGAGAAAAGTTCCGGGGGAGGGGCATATCGATCTAGATTTAGGACCTCTCAAGGGACGTTTTTATGCGGTTGTATTGCCGATTTTTACGGAGCTAAGCGATTGTGCGAACTCATCCGTCGTTGTGTTAATCCTCCCCTCAAATATGTAGCATGAATGGAGAATCATTTAGATTTGTTCGCTATGCAGGCACGCCCATGGAAATAATCGACAACATCAACAACCTGTTCGGGGACGACCTCAAGAAAACGGTTGCACCCAAGTCGAAGCTTCGTATCGCAGCCTCCTGCTTTTCCATCTACGCATTCGAGGCTCTCAAGAAGGAACTAGAGAAGGTCGATTCGCTAGAGTTCATCTTCACAAGCCCAACGTTCGTTCCCCATGAAGTGACCGACAAGATCAAAAAGGAACGTCGGGAGTTCTTTATTCCAAAGCAGGAAAGAGAGCGTGGATTTTATGGCACCGAATTCGAGATCCAGCTACGTAATAAGTTAACCCAACGGGCGATCGCAAAAGAGTGTGCTGACTGGATCAAAAAGAAAGCACAATTCCGATCCAATCGCGGGAAAGCTCCGATGCAGCAGTTCGCGTGCGTCGAAAACAGCGATTCGCAAGCAGTTTATCTGCCCCTACATGGATTTACCGCAGTCGATCTTGGATACCAACCCGGCAACGCGGTCTCGAATATCGTCAACAAGATTAGCGAGCCGACGATGACGGCCGTCTACCTTAATCTCTTCGACCAAATTTGGAACGATTCGGAGAAGCTAGAAGACGTAACTGACATACTTCGCGACCACATCGCATCGGTCTACCAAGAGAATTCGCCGGAACGCATCTACTTCTTGATGCTCTACAACATCTTCAGCGAGTTTCTTGACGATATCTCGGAAGATGTCCTTCCGAACGACAAAACCGGCTACCAGGAGAGCCTCGTTTGGAAGAAACTCTTCAACTTCCAACGCGATGCGGCGACTGGGATCATCAACAAACTCGAAACCTACAACGGCTGCATTTTGGCAGACAGTGTAGGACTCGGAAAAACCTTCACTGCACTCGCAGTCATCAAGTATTACGAACTCCGCAATCGCTCGGTCCTGGTGCTCTGCCCAAAGAAGCTTGCCGACAACTGGCTGACCTATAACCGGAACCTTACTACCAACATCTTCAGCAAAGACCGCTTCAACTACGACGTGCTCTGCCATACCGACTTGCAGCGATCTTCGGGTGAGTCGTTTGGTACCAAGCTCAATCAAGTCAACTGGGGCAACTACGACCTAGTGGTAATCGACGAGTCTCATAACTTCCGAAACAATGACGCCTTCAAGGAGCGAGAGACTCGCTACCAACGCCTGATGAACATGGTCATTAAGCAAGGGGTGAAGACCAAGGTGTTGATGCTCTCCGCGACACCAGTGAACAATCGCTTCAACGACCTCAAGAACCAGCTCGCCTTAGCTTACGAAGGGAATTCAGAGTCTCTCACTGGTAAGCTGAAGACAGGAAAGGACGTCAACGAGATCTTTCGTCGAGCCCAAGCCGCTTTTAACTCGTGGTCCAAGCTCCCACCGGATGAACGAACCGCCGAAGCAATCCTCAAGAGCCTTGACTTCGATTTCTTCGAATTGCTCGATAGCGTCACCATTGCGAGATCCAGAAAGCACATTCAAACCTTCTACGACATGAAGGACATTGGGAACTTCCCTGAACGTAGGAAGCCGCTCTCATTCCATTGTCCACTGACCACACGGACCGATGTTATCGGCTTTAACGAGATCTTCGAGCAACTCTCGTTGGTAAAGATGTCCGTCTACGCACCTCTGACCTACATCTTGCCCAGCAGACTCAGTAAGTACGAAGCGCTCTACGACACCGAAGTGGAAGGGAAGGGGAAACTCCGGCAAGCCGACCGTGAAAAGAGCTTGCAAACCCTGATGACGGTAAATCTGCTCAAACGCCTGGAAAGTTCCGTGGAAGCATTCCGTATCACCCTTAGAAAGCTCGGAACACGCAATCGACTCACGCTCAACAAGATCGAAGAGTTCGAGAAAACAGGACGTGCTGTATCGGTCGAAGATTTTACCGAGGTAATGAGCGGTGCAGATCCAGAGGATGACGATTTCACCGATCCCGAAGATTCTCAGATTGGGGGCAAGGTACAGATTAACCTAGCCGACATGGACCTGCCGTCTTGGAAGCACGACCTAAGTGCTGATCTTTTACTCATCGACGGATTGCTAACGGAGATGCAGAAAGTATCTCCCATGGAGGACGCAAAACTCCAGCACGTGAAATCGTACATCGCCAATAAGATTGCGTACCCGTTCAACCCGGGAAATCGCAAGATACTCCTGTTCACGGCCTTTGCAGATACAGCCAACTACCTTTACGACCAGATCGCCACAGAACTACATCAATCCCAGAAACTGAACACTGGGAAAGTCACTGGTTCGAGCTCCCCTGTATCCACCATCAAGCGATCATACGATTTTCAATTGCTCCTGACCTTGTTCTCTCCTCGCTCCAAGGAGAAAACATCGATCCTTCCCAACGAGCCAGCAGAAATCGATATCTTGATCGCTACGGACTGCATCTCGGAGGGGCAAAACCTGCAAGACTGCGATACCGTCATCAACTACGACATTCACTGGAACCCGGTCCGCATCATCCAACGATTCGGGCGTATCGATCGAATCGGATCTCCCAACGCAACGATCCAGCTCGTAAACTATTGGCCTGATATATCGCTCGATGAGTACATCAACCTCAAGGAACGGGTCGAGAATCGGATGGTGATTGCCGATGTTACAGCTACGGCAGATGACAACATCCTAACCCCACAATCGAATGATATTGGATACCGAAAAGAACAGCTCCGGCGGCTACAAGATGAAGTCATTGAGATGGAAGACCTCAAAACGGGTATCTCCATCACCGATCTCGGGCTCAATGACTTCCGCATGGATCTACTCCAGTACATCAAGCAAAACGGAGACCTCGGTAACCTGCCTAACGGAATGCACGCGGTAGTACCGGCTGCACCATCTCGTGGGCTACCCGCAGGTGTCATCTTCACGCTCCGCAATCGCAATGACAGCGTCAACGTCAACCAGACGAATCGCCTCCACCCTTACTATCTGATTTACATGCGAAACGACGGAACGGTCGTGTCAGATCAAACTGAGGTAAAAAAGATACTCGATCTAGTACGAAGTGCCTGCAAAGGGCATTCCGAGCCAATCTCTGCTGCATGCAGCCGCTTCAACGAAGTCACCGATGAAGGCAAGAACATGCGACTCTATTCGAGTCTTCTCGACCAAGCCATCCGCACCATGGTTGATGTTAAGGAAGAACGGGACATCGATAGTCTCTTCGTGAGCGAGAAGACAACCGCTTTGGTGGGTACTATCTCCGGCCTCGAGGATTTTGAGCTTATCAACTTCATTGTTATCCAAGGTGAGGAGTGACCGCAATGCTCTTTACGTACCCGCCTAAGGCGGCATTCAACCGCGTCATCCCCAAGACGAAGTTCTACGAGCATGCGAAGCCATCCCCTTCGCTGAAAGCTAGGTTCGTTTCCGAGATTTCTCAGGTGGTGTGGAGCTACAAGCTTGCCCCCGAAACGATCAATCTCCCACCGGCTGATGGAGTGCAGGAGATCCAGGTCTTTTCGATAACGCTCAAAGAGGAATCGATCGACGAGTCGGTTCTTAGGGCAATTGATCGTTCGGTCCCGTCGCCTATTATCTTTGAACTGCATCGAGTAAAGGATGCCAAGACCGTTGCTGCGTTCAAACGACCCAGCCAAGCAGACTCTAACAGTTGGGTCGTCGGTGATTATTTTGACACAGAATGGGAAGAACTCGGAAAAGAGAGATCCAGTCTCCCCTTGGCTTTGAATTTGGGTAGCCTATACGAGACGCTTCTAAAGTCGCTTGCACCAATAAAATGCCGGGTAGGCGAGACGCTCCAGCAGCTTTGCGAGCGATACGCATCGATTTGCAGCAAGCAATCCGAGAGGATGAAGCTAGAAGGCAAGCTAAAAGCGGAAAAACAATTCAACAGGAAGGTCGAGCTCAACTCCGCACTCAGGCGGATTGAGAATGAGTTAGATGAATTATTGTCTTCGACCGCACAGATATCGAACACGACGGAATGAATGGTGAGTCATGGAAAAACTGAAGATGCACAGCCCTGATCTGACGCAAGAGAATATCGCAAAGCTTTTAGAGCTGTTTCCGAATTGTGTTACGGAAGCTAGGGCAGATGATGGATCTATTAAGAAGGCGATCGATTTTGACCTGTTGCGGCAGGAGTTGTCGGATTATCTAGTCGAGGGGCCGAGAGAGCGGTATCACCTGAACTGGCCAGGCAAGGGGGAGGCATTGCTAGCTGCTAATGCGCCTATTGCAAAAACACTTAGGCCCTGCCGCGAGGAAAGTGTTGACTTTGACGTAACAAGAAACGTCTTCATCGAAGGGGACAATCTCGAAGCGCTTAAGCTGTTGCAAGAAACCTATTTGAACAGAGTGAAGCTGATTTATATCGACCCTCCGTATAATACCGCAAACCAATTTTTATACGATGACGATTTTGCTTTGGACAGTGAAACGTATTTTCGTCGTTCTATGCAAGTTGATTCAAATGGAAATAGGTTGGTTGCAAACTTCGAATCCAACGGTAGGAGACATTCAGACTGGCTGAGCTCTCTAAAGCCTCGATTGCGACTTGCACGTAACTTGCTTCGAGAGGATGGGGCTATCTTCATCTCAATTGATGACAATGAAGTTCATAATCTTATTCACATCTGCGATGAAGTGTTTGGAGAACACAATTTCCTTGGCCTGATTCCTGTTATAACGAACATGAAAGGACGTAATGACAAGGAGTTTCACGCACAAATTCACGAGTATCTTGTTGCTTACCAAAGAATGGCATTCTCTTGCAATGGTCTTTCTTTAAGTCCGGAAAAGCGAGCAGAATACGATCAAGTAACTAACGATGGCAGGCGTTTTCAATGGCGGGATTTGCGAAAGAGAGGAGGTGCTGATACTCGGCGCGAACGTCCAAACCTTTATTACCCAATCTTTATTGACCCTGAAACTGGGAGCGTTGCTCTTCGAGGCGACGGACGGCATGTAATTGAAACGTATCCTGTCAAATCAAACGGAGAGGACGGTCGTTGGAGGTGGGAGAAGGAAACGTTGCGAAAAAGATTGGCTATCGTGGCTGGTCGCCCAGTAAAGGGGAAGGACAAGTGGAATGTGTCGTATCGTGTTTTCATTGATGATCCTGAAATGGGTGAGCGGCGTGAGAAACCGAAGTCGGTTTGGATCGGCACCGAGTTTTCGACTGACGCCGGAACAAAAGCTGTGAATTCTTTGCTTCCAGGGGTCAATGCAAAGGAACTCACTCCCAAATCAGTTGGCTACTTGCGTAGAATCATTGAGTTGGCAACCGACAGATCTGACATTATCTTGGATTTTTACGCGGGTACTGGAACCACCGCTCACGCAATGTTCGATATCAATCAAGACGATGGCGATTCTCGCAGATTTGTTTTGGTTCAACTTGCGGAAGCGTGTGAGGAGGGGAGTGATGCCTTAAAAGCTGGGTTTAAGTCAATAGCTGAGATCGCTAAGGAACGCATCCGCCGTGCGGGCAAAAGGATCAGGGAAAATGCTTGTCTTCAAGGTTTAAGCGTTGACGTGGGATTCCGTGTACTAAAAATTGACACATCCAACATGAAGGATGTCTACTACAAACCCGACGTTCTGCAGAAGGACGATCTATTCGCTCATATCGACAATATCAAAGGAGACAGGTCTCCAGAGGATCTCCTCTTCCAAGTCCTCCTCGACTGGGGCGTGGATCTAAGCCTCCCAATCAGCAAAGAGAATATCGAAGGCAAGACAGTATTCTTCGTCGACCAAAACGCTCTCGCTGCCTGCTTCGATACCGGTATCACCGAGGAGATGGTCAAGAAACTCGCTACCCGCAAGCCGCTTCGCGTTGTCTTCCGAGACTCCGGATTCAGCAGCGATGCAGTGAAGATCAATGTCGAGCAGATCTTCAAGCTCCTATCCCCTGACACCGAGGTGAAGGTGATATGACAAATGGGAAGGACGAAGGCGGAAGGATGAAGGGTGAAAAGGGACTTATGCAGCCTAGCCTGGAAGGACTTTTTCAACGTGTGGTTGCCATTCTGGATCAGGCCCGAAGCAATGTCGCTCGCTCAGTAAATACCAATATGGTGCTGGCTTACTGGCTAATTGGTCATGAGATCGTGCAAGAACTGCAAGGCGGCCAGGAGCGAGCGGAATACGGGAAACAGGTTATTGAAAACTTGTCTGCTCGACTGACCGAAAGGTATGGCCGAGGTTTCTCAACGACCAATCTTTGGTATTTTCGGCAGTTTTTTCAGGTGTATTCGTCCCGCATGGAGATTCTCCACCCGCCGGGTGGAGAATCTGGAACGGGCGACATTCTCCACATGACGGGTGGAGAATTGATTTCTACGATAGAAAGTCGCCCGTCGGGTGAGCAGTCCCAGCACCCATTCTCGCCACTGCTCTCTTGGTCACATTACCGCGCACTAATGCGTGTGCAGGATACAGAGGCCCGAGATTTCTATGAACGTGAGGCCGCCGAATGCGGTTGGACCAAATCGCAACTCGAAAGGCAGATTCAATCGTCGTACTTCCAAAGAATCATCGCTAATCGCGGCAAGGCTGGCTTGGTAGCGAACGACCGGGAACGTCTGCCTGGGGAGCCTTCACCTGCCGAATCAATCCTCAAGACTCCCTTCGTTCTCGAGTTTTTGGGGCTCCCCGATTCACCGAGCTTGCATGAGAGTGATCTGGAGCAAGCAATTATCGACAACCTGCAATCGTTCCTTCTGGAACTTGGAAAAGGGTTCTGCTTTGTTGCTCGTCAAAAGCATATCCGTTTCGACGACGATGACTTTTATATCGACCTTGTCTTTTACAACTATATCCTCAAGTGCTTCCTGTTGATCGACCTGAAGATTGGAAAACTCACGCACCGTGATATTGGCCAGATGGACGGATACGTGCGTGCATTCGAGGATCGATACAAGGTCCTAGGCGATAATCCCACCATCGGCTTAATCCTTTGCTCGGATAAATCCGAGGCGGTAGCTAAGTACTCGATCCTGAGTGAGGCGAAACAAGTATTTGCATCCAAGTATGTTCAATTTCTTCCAACTGAGGAGGAGCTAAAGCTCGAACTCCAGCGGGAACGAAAGCTCATTGAATCAGCATTGGAGGAACGCAGGGAGAGGCATTCTACGGAGTCTGAGAATGAGTAGTTTGCGAGAACAGCCGTCAGAGGGAGAACTGATCTTCTACCAAACTCCAGAAGGCAACGTCCGTGTCGAAGTGCTCTATGAGATGGAGACGTTTTGGCTTAACCAGAAGCGGATCGCAGAGCTTTTTGGGGTCCGTGTTCGCACCATCAGTGAGCACCTTTCGAACATTTACGAGGCCGGAGAGCTCAATCGGGAGGCAACTATCCGGAAAATCCGGAGAGTTCAAATGGAAGAAAATCAAGAGGTTCGAAAGGCATGAAGCTGCAATTTAAGAAACAGACCTACCAAGCCGCATCCGTCGAAGCAGTCGTCGATTGCTTTCAAGGCCAGCCGAAATCAACAGGAGTCAAATACCGAGTTGATCCAGGTCGTGCAAAGGAGCCGCAGCAATCATTGCCAAATTTTGATGAAGTCAGTGGCTTCAAGAACTCATCCATTGCGATACCCCTCTCTCGAGTACTTGAGAATGTCCAATCGGTGCAGCGTCGGCAAAATCTCCCGATGTCAACTAAACTGGTTAGCTCCAGCGTCTGCCCGATCAACTTGGACATTGAGATGGAGACCGGTACGGGTAAAACGTACTGCTACATCAAGACGATGTTCGAACTCCATCAGCAGTATGGTTGGAGCAAGTTTATCGTGGTGGTTCCAAGTATTGCTATTCGTGAAGGAGTGAAAAAATCCTTTCAGATCACCGCCGACCATTTCTTGGAGGAGTACGGCAAGCGAGTTCGTGTATTCATCTATAACTCTAAGAGCTTACACGAGATCGAGAGCTTCTCATCCGATGCAGGTATCAACGTGATGATCATCAACGTTCAAGCCTTCAATGCAACAGGAAAGGATGCAAGACGTATCTACGAGGAGCTCGATGACTTCCAATCTCGAAAGCCCATCGATGTCATCCAGGCAAATCATCCGATCCTGATTCTGGATGAACCCCAAAAGATGGAAGGGAAGAAGACAGTTGATTCCCTAGCCAAGTTTAATCCTTTGATGATCCTTCGTTACTCGGCAACCCACAAAACGGAACACAACAAGATCTACCGCCTGGATGCGTTGGATGCCTACAACCAAAAGCTGGTAAAAAAGATCGCAGTCAGGGGGATTACGGTCAAAGGACTAACGGGAACCAACGCGTATCTCTACGTGGGTGGTATCCAGGTTTCTACTACCAAGCCACCTATGGCCAAAGTCGAACTGGAGATCAAACAAACAAGCGGCATCAAACGAGTCCACCGAAACCTTTCACGAAACGACAACCTCTACGACCTCTCGGGAGGCTTGGAACAGTACAAAGGTTTCGTGATCTCAGATATTGACGCTACGAAGGACACCGTGAGCTTCTCAAACGGTGTAGAGCTTCAAGCAGGGGAGGCAACAGGGGACGTAAACGAATCGGCCCTACGGAGAATCCAGATTCGCGAGGCCATTCGAGCCCACTTTGAAAAGGAGCAGATTCTCTTCGGTCAGGGGATCAAGGTTCTTACCTTGTTCTTCATCGACGAGGTCGCCAAATACCGTCAGTACGATGAGAACGGCGAGAAGGCTGGCGAGTACGCTCAAATGTTTGAGGAGGAGTACCAGAGCCAATTGCAGGAAGTCCTGACGATGTTTGGCGACGAGTACGACCGATACCTACAGGGGATCCCAGTTAGTAAGACACACAACGGCTATTTCTCCATCGATAAAAAGACCAATCGGCTCGTCGATCCGGACTTCAAAAAGACCGGAGAAACGAAGGGGGAAACAGACGATGTAGACGCCTACGATTTGATTCTCAAGGACAAAGAGCGACTTCTCTCGTTCGAAGAGCCAACGAGGTTCATCTTTTCGCACTCCGCTCTGCGTGAGGGTTGGGACAATCCCAACGTATTTGTCATCTGTACCTTAAAACACAGTGACAACACCGTATCTCGTAGGCAAGAAGTGGGGCGTGGAATGCGACTCGCGGTAAATCGTCATGGAATCCGCATGGACGATCCCGCTACGGTCCATCAAACCAACGTGCTGACGGTTGTCGCCAGCGAGAGTTATCGCGATTTCGTGAGCGCATTGCAGCGTGACATAAGCGACTCTCTCTCAGCCCGTCCAAGATTTGCGACCAAGGAGTTCTTCACCGGCAAGGTTCTTAAAACGCCGGAAGGGGACATCCCCGTTACACCTCAAATCGCAAACCAGATATACCGCTATCTTGCGAAAAACGACTACACGGATGAAAGCGATCGAATAACTCAAGCGTATCATGATGCAAAAAAGTCAGAGACCTTAGTGCCTCTACCAGAGGAGCTTGCTCCATTTGCGGAGCAAGTCTTTCAACTAGTCGATAGCGTCTTTAGTGACGCTCAAGTTCCCGAGATAGAAGACGATCGAAAGCTAAAATCCAATCCGCTCAGCTCGAATTTCCACAAGAAGGAGTTTCAGGAGCTTTGGAACCGAATCAATAGGAAAGCGGTCTATTCGGTTCACTTCGACACCCAGGAGCTTATCCAAAAGTGCATTCGAGTACTCGATCGAGACCTCAATGTATCCCAGCTAATGTACACAGTTCATCGAGGTGAGCAAAAAGATGCTTCCACCTACGATGAAATCAAGCAGGGGGAGGCATTCGTCCTTAAAGAGACCGACACAGAATCCGAGAAAGTTTCGATACACTCAGCGGTCGAATACGATTTAGTCGGCAAGATTTCCCAGGATACTCAGTTAACGCGGCGAACCATTGCCGCAATCCTACAGGGCATTAGCCAACCTGCCTTCGGTCAATACCGGATGAATCCAGAGGATTTCCTCTCCAAAGCGACGATACTCATCAATGAACAAAAGGCGACTGTCATCGTCGAGCACTTGGCCTATGACATGGTAGATGAACGCTACGACAGCGATATCTTCACCCGTGAAAAGCCGAAAGCGGATTTCAGTAAAGCTCTCCCCGTCAACCGCCACGTCTACGAGTACATTTTTACAGACTCCAAGAACGAGCGTGATTTCGTTCACGAGTTAGACACGAGCATAGAGGTCGTCGTCTACGCTAAGCTCCCCAAGAGCTTTCACATCCCAACACCCGTCGGCAACTACAACCCCGACTGGGCGATAGCCTTCCAAGAAGGCACTGTAAAACACGTCTACTTCATCGCCGAAACGAAAGGTTCGATGTCATCCATGGAACTTAGAAAAATCGAAGAGTGCAAAATCGACTGCGCTCGCAAGTTCTTCAGCAAGATCACTTCGGACCAGGTCAAGTACGATGTCGTGAACAACTACGGTAAGTTGATGGAGCTCGTAAAATGACCAATGCAAACAGCATGGAACCGGCGAGGGATAAGCAGGTTCATCGCTTCAAATTTTTGAAAGGCGCTGAAGATATCTTTTCGAGCGTTACAGACTTTGATTGGAACCAATCAGCCGCGAAGACTCGGGATTTTCTTGGCGATGCGATGAATGCGAGGAATCTATCTTTCTTGCTCGGCTCAGGCTGCTCGTCGTTCAGGCTCGATGATAAGGAAGTTGGCATACCAACAATGGCTCCTTTGGCAACAGAGTTCTTGCAACTACAGGACGAAGAATTGCATGCAACCCTACCAACAAAAAAAGAAGCAGAGGCGATTAATGTAGCACTCGGTATCGATATAACCGATAAACAATATTCAAAGAATCTTGAGCGGCTTATGGAGGTTTTGTTTACCGCTCAATACCTACTCAAGCAAAGCTCAAGCGCGAGCTTGCTAGCTTGCACCACGACAATAGATAAGCTGATTGACAAAATTGCGGCGTTCATTCGCGGTAAATGTACCACAGGAACATCTGTCGACGAGTCAAATCCAGTTGCGTCTCTGTACCAAGCGTTCTACCGCAGGCTTATCTTCCGAGACCGAAATCTGCCTCAACCATGGGTCTTTACGACCAACTACGATCTTTTCAACGAGGTCGCGCTCGATCGTCTAGGAACCCCGTACTGCAACGGCTTCTCGGGAACGGTTGAACGTAGGTTTAACCCCGCGGTCTATCGCTATTCACTTGCTGAGCAGCTCGATATTTCGAACCGGAAATGGACATCGGTCGATGGATACATCTATCTGTGCAAGCTACATGGATCTATCAATTGGGTCGAAGAGGGAAAGGGACTGTTTCCAATTCGTGAAGTAACGATCAAGGATTCTTCTACTTCTAGGGTTATGATCTACCCAACGCCTACCAAACAGAACGCAAGCTTTGGCGCTCCGTATTCTGATCTTTTCCGAGAGTTCCAATCACGAGTCGTGCGTGAACAAAGTGTATTGGTTGTCCTTGGTTATAGCTTCGGTGATGAGCATATAAACAACCTAATCTTTCAGGCATTGACCGTACCGACTTTTCGGTTGGTGGCCTTTGTCGATACGGACATCGAAGGTGTCGTGCAAAAATTAAAACAGCTGCGCGACCCGCGAATATGGTTGATCGGCGGAAGTGGTCCAGATAGCACTAGAAAAGCACATTACTTCAACACATTCGTAGAGTCCTTCATGCCAGAACCGCCAGGCAGCCGTGTTGAACAAGCCGTTGAACGCGTGGTTGCAGAACTCCTGAGCCGAACAGCGGCAGCCGGTGCAGCGGGAGACAGCCGTGAAAAGTGATGACAGTCGTCGAGCCATTGGAAAGTTAATCTCAGTGGCGGCTGATAAATTCGTTGTCGAGCTACACCGAGGAACGGAGAATTTTACCGTTGTTGGTTTCGATGATGTTCATTATGTCGCAAGGCTAGGTTCCTTTGTGATCCTACCGATTCCCGCAGCTTATGTTGTTGCCGAAATCGTCGGATTGAGAGACAAAGATGCCGTTTCAATGAGACATGCAGACATTGCGGGCGCAGAACTTGAGAAGGCGACCGCTGCCAAGTATCTGGACCTGGTCCCGCTCGGAACGTTGCCTTTGGAGGACAATAAAGAGTTTTCTTTCGGCGTCTCCGTGTTTCCGTCTCTCTACGCCGACGCTTTATATGTTCTTGATTCGGAGCTGGATCGCATCTTTGATGTGGCTCAGGCCGTTGAAGGATCAACGTCAGCCGTTAACCCTAACGCTACACGGTACAAAGCACTCACAATCGGCAAGTCGGTGATTTTCCAAGATTATGATGTAAAATTTCGAGTGGACTCGTTTTTCGGAGGCCACTCCGCAATACTAGGAAACACAGGCAGTGGCAAGTCTTGCACTGTCGCTACGATTCTTCAGTCGCTGTTTAACAAGTCAGACGAACATATCGCAAGGGGAGCAACCTTTGTCGTTTTGGATGTAAACGGAGAATACACGCAAGCTTTTTCCCAGCTACCCAATGAGATTCGTCAGACCCATTTTTATGTCAGCGGCAGTAACAATGCGGAGATACGTGAACGACCAAAGACAAGTCATTCTTTCTGGCTGCCTCACTGGTTTATGTCCGTCGAAGAGTGGGAGTTGCTACTTCGAGCCAGTGAAAGAACTCAACAGCCAGTTCTTCGAACCGCACTCGGGATGACATCACTTTTTGCCACGGACGACGATGGTTCACTTACAGAACTAAAGGATCATATACTTGCTTCATGTTTTCGTTGCATTTTGCAAAGTGATGCAAACTCCGCTGCAAAGGCGAATCGGATCAGTTCGCTCTCTGCTTCGTATCCGACCGCGAAGCTCAATAACCGCACCCTCGGCTCACTTTTAGCGGTGGATTACGGTGATTTTACACAGATTGATCGGCTCAACACGCTTTTAAGTGGGTGCATACGTGATAATGTTTCTATACCTGGCTACTCCTACAAAGCATTTGCCTTTGAAATGCTGGGTGAGGCTTTGGAGCTCGCCTTGCTGTACGAGGAGTCGCATGGCAACAAGCAGATACGCGACTACTGCGCGCAGATGATCACGCGATACAAATGGATTAAGGATCGAGAGGAATTTGCTTTTCTGCGTCATTCTCCAGACGAAATGGCTGTACATCAGTGTAGGCAGGAAGATTTTGTTGATTGCCTGATCGGAAAAAGACAGGTACAAAAGGACGATTTGCGTCAGTCACAGTTGATTATTCTCGACATGAACGATGCCGTTGATGAGGTAGTGGAAGTTGCATCCGCCGTAATTGCAAGGCTCGTTTTCGAGAGGTTACGAAGGTGCGAACCTCGCAATAGTTATCCTGTACATGTAATTTTGGAAGAAGCACATCGATATGTTTCTGAACGCAAATCGGGCTTCGCAATGGATGCAAGCCGGGTTTTTGAACGCATAGCTAAAGAGGGGCGAAAGTATGGTATGTTCCTTATCGTTGCGTCTCAGCGCCCTAGCGAATTGTCATCTACAGTTCTTTCGCAGTGTTCGAACTTCGTTGTGCACAGGATCCAGAATCCTGACGATTTAACTCACATCCGGCAGATGACGCCGTTCATTTCAGACAGTGTACTTAGGCGGCTTCCGTCACTTCCGAAGCAGCACGCCCTTGTATTTGGCTCCGCCGTGAACCTTCCAACAACTTTTCGCGTTCGCGATGTTTCACCACGCCCCAAGAGCGATGACGCGCGAATTCGTGATCTTTGGTTTAGGGACTAGGAACACGGCTAGCTCAATTTGCTTGCTATGATTGGCAAGCCCGCAATGATGCCAAGCACAATGACTTTGTAGCAGTGGAAAAGGAGGGGGAGGGAAGATTGCATATGTGTTGGGCTAGCACTCCCGAATCGACCTAACTTCGCCCGTCCCGTCCCCATGAATGATATGATCAAGCACAGCGATACCCAGCAGTTTACCGGCCTCGGTTAGTCGGTCTGTAACGAGCACATCCTCGCGACTTGGCTCCGGGTTCCCTGACGGATGGTTGTGTGATAGCAGAATGGCAGCGGAGCCTTCGATAAATGCAGGTTTGAAGACCTCCCGCGGATGAACGAGGGACGCATCCAGTGTCCCGACTGTCACTTTGACCACGCATTGGACTCGGTGCTTGGTATCGAGACACGCTACGACAAACTGTTCTTGGTCGTTGGCAGCATGGTGCTTACAGTAGTTTTTAAGTAGATGCTTGGCATCATCCGTAATCGTGATGATTGGTCTTTCTTGGATCGCACCATCTTACACTAGGAACACTCCCTTAACCGAGGCAAAAGGATCCGGTACCTCAAACGAAGGGAAAGACGAATGCGCCAAGGACTGCTCCATTGATGCCGATCTTTCGAATTGGAATTGTAGCTGTCTCAATTCCCCCAAAGGGGTTTTGCTAGCCTTTCAGTCGTTCTGTCTTTCAAAATACTGCTTGAGTCGCATTGCCACTCGAGATAAATGGGGGGCTTGAACTATCTCAGCATGATTCCATCTGAATGAGTCGTTTCAAACTCCAGCTCGTACGCATCCTACTTATTCGTGACATTGTCACGCCATACTCTATAGGAACATTTTGAACGAGAGGATAGTACGATATCAGCCGCGATGTATGTTACTAACCCTGCTGCTCAATTGCACGCATCGGCCTACCTCACTAATCGTTCATGGGATCATAATTCTGAACAGCAGAGTCCGTTTATCTTTGATTTCCGAAAAACCTGGTTTTGATAGGAAAAATCGTGGGCTAGCTCAATCGAACCATAAGGGTGGCAAACATAGTCATATTGCCGTCAAATTTTAAGTGTCAGTCCGTCGCAAGGCGCGGCATTTTCACCTACAATGTCGACGGTTTTACGGGAGCACACGCTGTGAGACACCTTACAATAATCTCCCGATCCGGCTTTGTTCCCCGATAAAACTCCTACACGATTAGGATCTGCCCATGCTTACCCAGCAACCACGCCGAAAGTTCTTCGTTTTGTTAGCCTTTATGCTTAGTTACTTGCCGCAAAATGCATTCGCTCAAAAGCCGAATCACGTAAAGCTATATGAATACGCTCAAGGTATCATGGAGGAGGAAAGAAGATTCAACGAGGCGAAGAAGATTACACTGGTCCCCCTGCCCATTGCAGAGGCAGTCCCATCCCAACCAGAGAGGCTGGATATTGACAGGCTGAATACTGGTTTGTCAGGTCGCCTTTGGCCAATGCAGTTTACACAACTCAGAGGCGGTGCAATTCTGTTCAAAGTTCTTAGTGTTCCTGATGACAAGAATACAATTCTAATCAATCGCGCCGGGAAAGTAATCTGGCTCGAAGGCTACCCAACTAATGAACTTGTAGACGGCGATAGCGTCGTAATCCTTGACTACGTAAAGGTAGTCGGCACCAAACAGTATCGAACCGTCGGTGGAGCGGATTCAAAGGTGTGGGCGATACAGTTACTACCAAAGGAGGAAACAGCAAAGAGGCTTCAAGCTGACCGAGCTCAGCAAAAGCTCGTGGTTGATCCGCTTGACAAGGAAACGGGATTTCGAGAATGGGTTCAGAAAGACCAGAAAAAGACGATGGGACGATTCGTAGAAATGAAGTCCGCTAATGTATATGTACAATCAAAAGACGGTAAAATCACTCCGATCAAGTTTGGCACGCTTGTAGATAGTGACAAGTTGCTCGCGAGAAAACTACAAGCAACCAAAGATGCTGAGAAGGCCACCCAACCAATACAAGAAAGTTCGAAACTCGGTGACAGCCAAGAATCAAATTCATTTCCAGGAAAAAGGCAGAGATGGAACAATGTCTCGTATCGAACGTACATTTTTTATACCGATGAACGTAGGTGGTCGAACGTCGACAGCGAAACAGGGAAACACCTCTCTTACATGGAGTTTCGCACCCAAACACCAGAATACGTCGAGTTATTCAATCTAGACCCACTGAGAAAAGATTTGCTCCGACTCTACAATGACCGACTTGAGTGTAAGCACGGGGATAAATGGGTTGTGATTGGATCTGGGAACTGGGATATCCCACCAGACTCGTCACCCGTCAGAACTCCGACTCGAACAAGCAGCTCGGATGTTTCTGCTGAGATTAAAGACGTGAAAATTGTCACTGAGACAAGTCCAACTGGTAAGCGAATACGCGTGGTAAAGGTCGCCTGGAAAAACACGGGTACGAAGCCCATTCGCGCACTAGATGGAAACTTCTTCATAAATGACAACACAGGAACTCTGCCCGCTAAATTCGAATACAGCATTTTCGCATGTTCAAATCTTGAACCCGGCGTTAAGCCAGGGGAAGATTTCGTTTTAGCGACCGGGGGGTTCGTGTTACCTGAAGGATGCACCGCCGATCGAGCCAAAGTTGAGATAACGAACGTTCAGGAACAATCTAACTTTGGAAATTAAGCAGGCTCTCAGACAGTGATACACGCGACTGATAAAGACTTCGCCCCCCCCTACTGGAGTCACTTAAGAACTCTGGGGAGCAATCCAGTTGCGTCCATCAAATACTCTTCCCGAACGACTAATGAGATGACGATTCAGCTGTAGGAGTGACATTGTCACGCTTTAGCCTCTTGCTAAATTTAGGATAGGGGGAACCGCAATAGCACGGGCAAAGTTTGGGATAACGGCTGCGGACTATTTGTTCAATAGGTTGCGATCCAGCCTCATTTATCTCGTTCAGGCTCTCATCCCGAACTCACCAACGCGACACAAACCATTCGCCATCTTCATCTGCTCGGGGGACGAGCAAGATGGAGCGAGTAGCAATGGACTGCCAACGACTATAGCAAGACACTTGGCGCGACTGGTCGCTACGTTCATCCGGTTTCTGTTGAGAAGGAAGGTTACCCCACGGGGGGCGTCTTCGATCGAGGAACTGGTCATCGAGTAAATCACAATAGGTGCTTCTTGACCTTGGAACTTATCGACCGTCCCAATTCGAGCCCCTTGCGGTAGGGAAAGTCGCAACGCATTCACTTGTGAGTTGTAAGGAGCCACGATCAGGATGTCCCTCAACGTGATGTCTTTTTTAACTCCATCCCGATCAACCCAAGAAAAGCCTCCGGAAAGATATTGATCGACCAGCTTCCTAACTTCTTCGACTTCCTCTAGTGAGTGATTTTCGTTACCCGTGTGCATGACCGGCAAAAATCGTAAACCAAAACTTTCCTTTCCTCCGGCACTTAGTATCTTTTGTTGATCGAGCCCCTCTTTGCTTCTCAACCGTCCGTCGTAGTAGAGCTCTGATGTAAAGCGACAAATCTCCGGATGCAAACGCCACGTGTCTTCTAAAAACAGACCCGCATTAGCGGAGATGGTGGAATTGTCTCCTAGTACGTGACTTAGAGCTGCCACGCCTGATCCATGCGGATGGCTACCTTGCTGCGGTTGTTCTAGTTGCTGTGGATCACCTAACAACACAATGTTCCTCGCTGATTGCCCGGCTGCAAGAGCCATTGCAAGCGACATTTGACCGGCCTCATCAATGAATAAGAAGTCCAGCTGCTCGCTCATCGCAGGGTCACTCCACAGCCAAGCTGTTCCTCCAACGACACACCCACTATCCAGGTAAGCAATCGAATCGGCTTTTTTTTTTGCAAGTTGAACTGTTTCTGGGAAGTCACTGCCGGGTTCGGATATCTGGTGTGCCGCATTCACCCGCGATTCGCTCATCTCGATTACTTTGCTGAGAAGATTCAGTATGACTTTATGGCTCACAGCGGTTACGCCGACGCGATAACCAGCCTGAGCGAGAGCAATAATCATGGTGCTGCCGACGTGAGTCTTGCCCGCTCCGGGAGGCCCCTGGATGGCAAGATAGCTATGGTCGAGATCCAACGCCAACTTGGCTGCAATCTCAGATATCTCTCCGTCTAGTGGGAGACTTAACGTCTTTAGTCTTGGTAATCGTCTGGCCAGTAGGTCAAATGTTGCCGATGGGGGAACCGATTGCGTTGGGGTACTCTTAACTAACTTCTTCCCAAGCTCTAAGAGTGCCTGTGGCATGCAACCAGGGCTGATGCTTTTAAAGGAGAATACATCGGATGGACGGGCTTCCAAAGTTGCTTTTGTCTTCTTGATATCGATTGTTTTAGCCTCTAGGTCAAGGCCATCAACCTTACCGATTTTGTTGCCTGCCGAATCATAAACATCGTCACCGATGTCCATCGCCACTTCCTGTTCAGGGAAGGAATACCGATGGGATGGAATTCGCGACTTACCGATCAGGGGCAATTCCGAAACATGTTGCAGACTAGCGATCGCTGCGCGTTCATAAAACAGGTCGTCTGGATTCAAGTCTCGCAAGCGGAAAAATTCCCACCAGGCTACCTTTTGCTCTCGTCTAAAGTACTCAAGCATGTGCGCAAGAAGCCATCGGCAACTCTCAAACTCATCTTGCGGGCCGTCTTCGATGCCCTGAATAAGGCTTTCAAAAACCTGTTTCGTCTCATTTGCAACATCAAGAGCCTGGGGATTAGCATCGTGCTGCTTTACGACTCGACGCGGTACTGTTTGGTTCTGCTCCTCAAATTGCAACCTAATCAGTTCAAGCCACTCACGAAGAGCCAACGTAGATTGACAGTCATCTTCGTTGTACCGCTCAACTGATTCTTTAGCGTCGCTACCAATCTGCTCGACGATATCCAACTCGATTAGGCGTTCAACGATGCTTAATGAGTAACGCGCTTGGTCTAAGGATTCTTTTCGCTTGAATCCGTAAAACTGTTCCATCTGCTTGATCGAATAGCTTTCGACGGAAGCACGAATCGATTGCTTAACGATTGAGTACAAGTCCACAAATCGTTCCGCACGAAGGATGTCGTCCAATTCATCTTCATACGTTGCATGCTCCAGTGCCAAACGCTTCAGGGCGGATGGCTCATAGGGCGCATAGTGGTAAATAAACATCTCTGGATACTTCTCGATGCGGTCAACGAGATACTGCATAAAGGCTTGAAAGTTTGCTTTTTCCTGAGCTTTGTCTAGTGCCCACAATGCAACATACCTTGGTTTCCTGGAGTTTATCTCTACGTAGCCGAGCAAATACTCAAGACCATTGTTCAATGCTCTCGGATTACCCTCGATATCAAAGAATATGTCACCTGGGTTAGGTTGTGGGAGTAGACAGAAGCCTTTTGATGGTTCGAAGGTTTCGAATTCAAACTCGGGCCGACCGTTGGACCGACCTTTCATCTGTACCTTTGCTTGAAGGTGCACCTTGGTTAGAGATTCGAGTGAACCGCGTTTTGGCCTTCCGGGGTGTGGAGTAGGGGATGAAGCGAAATCCTGCAGTCGTTTGATACCAATCTCGTGCAGTTCGATAAGCTGTGATTTTCGTATTCCTGCTACGAATCCCAGATGATCATCATTTCTAAGTTGCGACTCGCATGTACTTGACCATTTACAAACCTCGCAGTGGGAGCATGGCTGGGGATAACTTTCGGAGACCTTTTGCTCGCCGATGAACTCTAGGAAACGTTTCTTTGCCATTCGATAGTATGCGCCGAAGTCATGTATTCGATACGATTCGGTGTCAAACGGCTTTCCGGGCTTGATTACATGAAACCTGATCGGCTCCACGCCTTGGATCTCTGCGAGTAACTCGCTGTACAGACAGAGTTGCATCACCGTTGCGGCCTTTGTCGTCGAAGACAGCTTCGTGTCAGCAACTTCGTACGACCAAGGTCCGAATTTAGAAGGCGACTCGACTTTAATGAGGAAGTCGGCCTTTCCCTGCCAGGGGGCGCTACCCATAAACGCTTGGTAGATTACGTCTGCACCTGCCGTCATAGCAGAGTTCAAAGCCACATGATCCTGGGCACCGTTTAATTCGACGACTATTTTTCCGGCCTGCTTCTGACTCTCAAGGTATTTTTGTTCGTGGATATGACCAAGCTCAATGAGTAGATCGAGTGTGGGATTAAAGCCGAACGCCGGGGTTGCTCCGGACTCCAGAGAAAGCAGGTCAAGGTTTGTAAGGTGTGAGCAAGCAACATGGCCAGCAAGGTCGGACGGAGAACAGAACAGTTGGCCTTTTTCTTTGTGCATCGTTTTTCGTAAGTGGACGTAATTTGAAGTGTAAAAGCGAATACGACGCCACTAGTGTAACAGCACTAGGCACGAGATTCCAAACAATCGTTGCTTGGTTTGGCTGGTGAACAGCGAGAACTAGCCATCTTGGCCTCTGGTCGGTGCGAACATCTATCGGCTGGAGCTTCAATTCGAGAGAATTTTTATGACTCCCGTAACGACCGCACCTCCCCCGTCCCATCCCCATGAATGATGTGGTCAAGCACATTGATGCCTAACAGTTTACCTGCCTCGGTTAGCCGGTCGGTAACAAGGATGTCCTCGCGACTGGGCTCGGGATTCCCTGAGGGGTGGTTGTGCGATAGCAGAATAGCTGCCGAGCCCTCGATGAATGCGGGTTTGAAGACCTCACGCGGATGAACGAGGGAAGCATCGAGCGTCCCAACTGTCACTTTGACCACGCACTGAACTCGGTGCTTTGTGTCGAGACACGCTACGATGAACTGCTCCTGGTCGTTGGCTGGGTGACGCTTCCAGTAGTTCCTGAAAAGCTGCTTGGCGTCCTCGGTGTTGTTGATAATGGGCCGCTCCTGGAGCGAGGCCTCATATACGAGGGATACTCGCTTTACAGACGCAAATGGGTCCCCTTGGCTCCGGGCAGGAAGCGACAGCTGAGCCAGCGACTGCTCTGAGGGCTGTGGTTTTTCAAACTGTAATTGCAGCTGCCTCATTCTCCTCCAAGGAATCTTGCAAGCCACGGTACCAAGTGTTTTTTCGATTAGGATTTTTACTAATTCCCGGGCGCTACTCAATAAGCCGCGATAACGATCGAAACAATTCCCGATTCTTACGAACCGATACCGATAGGTTTGGTCCCATTCACCAATTGACGAAAAATAAGCACCTCAATTTCGAAAGCGTGACATTGTCACAGGCGGGACTCTCGCTACGATTACAGTAGAAGGGGGGGGCAAATGTCACGAACACGATTTGTTGTCACATCGGCAGATTATCTACATGCTTCCGAATATCTGACGAATCAACTGCGACTTCGTAAACTCGAGTTGCTTGAGTCCTATTCTTGGGTTGATGCCGAAAGGGCGTTCATGTCCGTCGTTGGCGGAGGCCACAAGGCCACGGTTCGCGTTGCATTGCTCCAAGAGTGGTGCGAGTCGCACTTATCAGCAAGGGACTGGAATAAACTACAAACCAATGTAAGAAAGAGACGCCAGCGATGGAAGACTTCAGAAGCTACCAAGTCGATCACGGTTTCAGCAGAGGTACATACGCTCCTGACGCGACTTGCTAATCGGGACAATGTCACGTTTGATGACGTGCTGCATTTTGCACTAACGCATACCTTAAGGTCGGGGAGAACAATCAAACCAAAGGATAGCTCAAGGAGTAGGGGAGTACGGCGAAGTCGTTCGAGGTGATACCCACAGCTGCGGCGGGATGATTGACTTTACTTGAGGACTCATCCCCTCGAAGGTACCAAAGGGACATCGGTAACTTGGTGTACAGGCAAGGAGCCTGTACACCGAATCTTACCTACCACCAAGAATCATAGAACACCTGGTATCCCTCTTGGATCGCTGCACGGGCGTTTTCGATGAACATGAGGTCTTCCTCTTTTTCTGTTCCATCGGTGATCCCAAAAAAGAATCCATCGGTACAGGGCAAGTCGTCGTTTAACACATCAGCTTCCAAACGCTCCAGGTCTTCAAGAGTTAATAAAACGGTATTGCCGTTAAAGTCGACTCCAGATCCACCTTTCTTGCGATAGAGCGATTCCATCCAGCCGTGCAAGTTTGGATGCTTGCGCCATTGCTGAATAAGCTCAGCGTGCTGAGTTGAGAAATCAACCGACTTTGTTATCTGTTCAAGAGTCCTACATGCGTACATATCCAATCCCATATCATCTCCTCTGTTAGACGTTGCTGCCCACTGGGCAAAGCGAGCCCAACAGCGGGCATAAGCCGCAGCGGTCAATGGGCAACACGGTCCGCCAGGAGTGGTGCGGGCCGCCCATTGACGGCAAGGCGACCGCTGTACAATCGAGGAGGCCAGTGGATAGCTACGTGAGAAGACTCGAGTGCAGATACCTCGGAAAGGAGTACGGTGTACTAGGTGAATCCGTCTAAGATATCGATGGGCTGGCTTTTTACGTTGCAGGCATGTGGAGTTGCTGGCCTATGAAGGTAACGGGCGGGATACCTTGAAGCAGGGGAGACTTACGTAGTCCTGTGCCCCAGGAAGATCGTTAGGCTTTAGAAGAATTCCTTGGGTGTTATTCCAAGAGCCTTAGCGAGGCGGACGATGTTACAGAGGGAGATATTTCGTTTCCCATTCTCAACAGAATTGACGTAGGTTCTGTCCAGCCCAGCGCTAAGTGCCAGTTTTTCTTGGGAAATCCCTTTCTTTTCTCTGGCACTTCGGAGTTTCTCTCCAAATGCCTTTTGGATCCTTTCTTCTGGAGTCATCCAGGAAGGATGTAGATTTTAGGTCACTGTGACTGTAGACTTTAAGTCACGTCTGTCTAAAATCATGCAAAAACACTGAGAAATATCGCATGTTTAGTGGCGTGAGCAGGATTCGACTATTTCGGCTAGTTCGATCCTGGTTCCTTAGTCCTAAAAAAGGTGCTAGCCTCCCAAGGAAAAAGCAGGGAGCCAACGCCCCTTACGTCTTTGCGTCCTGGTGAGCACTATGCAACAAAACACTGCTAAAGAAACCTCTGGCCAATCAACATCAAAAACGCATGGCGAATCACCCGCTCTTCCGAGTCATCTTTCGGATGACATGCTCAACGCATCATTACCCACAAGAACGTGGGGTGAGTTCCTTGGCGAGACGTCAAGGAAACTTGGTCTAGGCTCTGCATTGCTCGGGGCTGGGCTAGGGCTCAGTGGGATTGCGCCTAGCGGGATGGAGAAGCGGGCTGAGGGGGGGATAATTATCTCTGGGGGGGATGATCAGCAGGCTAGGGATAACGGAGTTGCATTTAGTGTATTCGGCGGGGGGAATACCGGATTTCTGCAAATGGTTTCGAGCACGAGAGTAATGCATAGTTCGGTCGTCTTCATCAACGACCGCACAGCAATTGCTGCCGCACATCAAGTCTTTAACCCGGAGTGGGGATCAGATCAGCTGTATTTTGTCGGCACCAGCCCAAATTTTAATGAACCTTCGCTGGGCTCGGTGCATCAAGCGTCTCGAATAATCGTACATCCGACGTGGAACGGAAGTTATGCGACAGGTATCGATCTGGCTGTAATTCAATTTGATTCACCAGTCGCGGGCGTTAACCCCATCGTTTTTGCGGATTCAAGACCGTTTGTGGGTGATACAGTTTGGTTTTCTGGGTACGGGATTACCGGGGACACAGTTCGAGGCTATGTTGGGCAGGATGGGTTCATACGAGCGGGAACATCGATTGTGCAATCGACAGCGCCTCTATTAGGAGGAGACCCTATGTTCTACCTCAACGCAAGGTACAGAAACTTTGATTCATTTCCGACAGATATGCGTCCTGCTGGTGGGGATTCAGGGGGTGGAGCTTGGACTCCAGATGGTGCACTTTGGGGATTGATCGTGGCTGGTGACTTGGAGGTCTTTGGAAATAGGAGCATGTCGCTTGATTTGAATGCACCTGGAGTGAGATCCTTTATTTCTGAGAACACAGTTGCAGTACCTGAACCTGGCACATTGGCTCTCCTAGTATCTGCCGGTGGGGCTTTTGCAGCCTGGCGTAGAATAAGAAGACGATTGGACGCCAAATTAAACTCAGGAGATTCTTCACCCAAATCGACAGAACTTTAGTTTGTTAGTCATTAGGAGAGCCTGCTAATCAATTGATTCATGGGCTGTGACCTCCAGTCCCGATGGAGCTATAACTACAACGTAAGCTGTGAACCACTTATCCTGGGTTGTATCCACCAGCAGCAGCAACGAATTCGTCGGTGGCGTCCTCGAACTTCATAGCCACCTGTTGCCCCAATGTCTTTACCGCTATTATACAAACCATACAAATAAGCGACATTAGGATTACGTACTCGAACAGCGATGCGCCACACTCTTGATGCTTGGTTCGTTTATCAGTCATAGTGGACTCTCTCTAGCAAATTTCTAAGGCAATTATCGACTCGCCCCATAAACACTTGAGCTTTTCTGGTTGAATTTCCGAAAACATCTGATTTTTAATAAATATCGATATATTCCTTATTGTTACGTGGAAGCCGCATGCCCTTGTCTTTGTCGAAAAGTCGCCTACTACGACAGAGTGGTCTTTTTTACGGATTTAGTCTTTTCCAAAATACCCTTGCGCTAATTGCCTGATTTTCCGATATGTTTTGGAGTGAGCCAAAATGGGTATCTTCAAGTATGTTTACGACGATCCGCAAACGGAGAATAAATTCCCTACTGAGACGCTACGGAAGTCTACCAAAGCAAGTCTCTATAGTGCTATTGATGACTGTTTTCGCTGCACTTCTTTACCTGACCTCTGCTGGATCGATGACAAATATTCAGCTAGTACGTCTGTACTTTGCGTTACGAGGGACAATTACCCCGCCTGAGGATGTGGTCATTATTGCTATCGACGACCGGAGCTATGGAGAACTGAATGCTCCGACTACTTATCCACTCCCCCGTCGATACCTGGCGTCCGTCAGTGAAGTAATTGCAGACGCCAACCCTCGGGTGTTTTTCGCTGATTTAAAGTTCCCCGATGATAGAGAGTACGACGCCGAATCCGACGATCGAATTGTTACAGCATTTGCGAGAATGCCGACTACAATCTGGACAGGGCGAGAGGATAATAAACCAGAAACGATTCCTCTTCCTTCTGGTTCGCATTTTCGTCGTGCTGCAAAAATGGAACTCGATATGTTTATCGAGGGCTCACATGGATATCTTTTTGGGGCTGGCAATAGGAGAAGCTCAGAGATTTCCTTTCCATCTTACACCCCGATCACACGAGAAAGCCCTGTTAAGTTGAAGGAGATGCTAAGGTTGCGCTCTCCGATTTGTCATGCGCTAGTCGAATTAGGTGGATATTCAATAAAACCACCCGCTGCATCGTCATTTATTAACTTCTACGGTCCGAGCAAAACGATTCCGTATATTTCTTTTGTAGATCTCATAAGCAGTGACACCCAAGCACTACAGGAAAAAATCCGTGGCAAAGTAGTCCTAATGGGTTACCTTAGCAAACAGTATATGAAAGGCATCCTTAATCGAGATGAATTTTTTGTACCTTCCGACAAGAACGGGATGTTTGGGGTAGAAATCCATGGGCATCTCATCGCGAATCTAATTCACAATCACACTATAACTCGCATGGATCTTTTGGATGAGTTGATATTTGTGGGGGTAGCTATCTTTCTGTTTGCCGCTGCAGCACTTCGAAAACCCACTCCCTCAGTCATAGGCTTCATACTGCTAACCCCACTCGTCTTACTCGCAATCGGCTACTTCTCTTTTGTCTACTTCCGGTTCTTCATTCCGGGAATCCCAATAATTACATTCATGTCGTATCTGATCACTGCGCCGAGCATAATCCACTTCCTCTTAAGGTCGCAGCGATTCAATAACTACCTCAACAAACAACTAAAAATCGAAACCGAACAAGAGATCTAACCCGTATTCCCGCAACTGCCCTACGTCGCTTTCTGCCCCGTTACCCCCCTAAAGCCCTGCACGAATCGGGCGATTAACCCCTTTTCTGTCACTTTCCCTAGGTAATGAATCACCTCTGCCATGTCTGTAAATCGGTCTGCGGGGGCCTTCTCCATTGCTACTTGCACGATGATCTCTAGTGATTTGGGGATGGCAGGATTCTTTGCTCGTATTGAGGGGGTTTTTGCTACCGCTTGGTTGGCGATAAGAGCCATCGGATTATCCATCTGGTACGGTAATTGGCCTGTACATAGTTGGTAGGCCACTATTCCGAATGCGTAAATGTCGGTTCGATTGGTGAGGGGGTCGCCCCGTACCTGCTCGGGGCTTAGGTGTGTCATGGTTCCAACGAGGCTTTTGTGTTGTGAGGCAGAGGGGTCAACTGCGGTGTCGAGGGGAACGCTTTTACACGCGAGTCCGAAATCAATAAGGGTTACGGCAAAATCACCCTCTACGTCCCTTACAAAGATGTTGGCAGGGGTGAGGTCTACAAAGACATACCCCGCGTCATGGATGACTTGAATAGCCTTGGCTATCTGGAGCAGGAGCTTCACGAGGTCTCCGACAGGTAGGGTAGCGGGGAGATCCCGTTCCTTGATCCAGGATGCTAGGGGCTCACCTTGAACGATCTCCATGGTGTAGTAGGGAACCCCGCTCTTTGTCTCTCCGCGTTCGAGTACCGTTACGATATGCGGACTCTGGAACGTGCGTGCTATTTCGTACTCGGATATCAGCCGGGACCATGCCGAGCTTCGGTCGGCTGAGGTGCTCGATGCTATCTTAATCGCTATAGATTTTCGGTCGGAGGAAGCAAGGTCGCGCACTTCATAGACACTTGCCATTCCTCCCTGCCCGAGCAAGCGAACGACTTCGTACCGTTGGTGATCATCGATAAAGCTTCCAGCAGGTAGTGCCATAGGAGGTCATCCGAAATAAGGTGAATCGCCTCATCAAGAACTACGAAATAAGCCGAGAGACGACCTCATAAGCATCCATCACTATCGAGAATCCGAAAAGAGCAAGCATGAGGTACAGGCCGCAGCAGGATAAACGCTCTTTAACGACGAACGGAACAGGCTTACCCCGAATTCCCTCAACCAGGTGGACAAGGATCTGAGACCCGTCGCAGGCAGGAATGGGAAGCGCATTGAGGATTACGATTGATATGGATAGGAGCACAAAGTAGGTCAGGAAGTTCAGTAGGTCTTGGGACGCCACAACTCCGAGCTGCACCATGCCACCAACGAAATTGAATGACTCGATTTCTTCATTCGAGTTCTTTCCCTGATTTTTTGCTTTATACACGCCTGTGAGAGAGAGCATGTTGAGAGAGATCTCCTTAAACGTGGTGCCTATAAATACAGCAGATTCCGATGCCACGAGGCCAATCGGAGGTTTTCCTTTCGTTCCAGCAAGCTGAAACCCTACGTGCCTTTTCGATTTTCCAGAGCCCGGGCTTACGACCCTCTTGGGTACGATGGTGAAGGCTAAACGCTCTCCATCTCGGTTCACTAGGATCGGGATCGGCGCGTCGTTGACGTTCGCCTTTAGGCTGCTTTTTATTTCAGAAATAGCGGGAGATTCTTTACCATCCCAGACAACGATCCTGTCTCCAGGGAGTAAGCCTGCAACTCCAACCGCCGAATCAGCCTTTACGCTTTCAACGATAAGGTTCGGATCTGTGTACTTGGTAACGAAAGCGCAATAAAAGTACGCAAATATCACCAGGTACGCCGAAAGGACATTGAAGATCAGTCCGTTCGTGTAAAAGAACATCTTCCCCCAGAAAGACGCATGCGCGAGGGTCCCGTGGCTGGCGGTCGATGATTTCTCTATTTCAGCAAGCTCCTCTTCGGAGAATTGTCCTATTGCTCGAAGGATCTTTGGGGACTTGTGATTCGGCCCCACCGTTGGATTGGGGCCACTAGCAGGCAGCACGTAGCCACCGAAGGGAACCATTGATAAGCAAAAGGTCGTTTCCCCGATTTTTCGCTGCCAAAGTCTCTTCCCGAACCCGAGAGAGAATGTGATGACTTTCACTCCGATGAGTTTTGCCGCTACAAAGTGTCCGAGTTCGTGGATGAAGATGATGCTGCCGACCAAGACTACTATGATGGCGATGATGCCTAAGGACTCCATTAATAACCTCCCTGTGTTCTCGGCGTGAGGATACGCAACGATCTGCAAAAAGATAGGTCGACTATTAGTGGTAAGTGGGTAAGGATTCGTGGCTAAATTATACGCCTAGCGAGGCCAACCCCCTAAATTTGCAATGAGTTAGGCATGCGGGCTAGATCCGAATCCGCTCAATCTCATCCAGCGTGATTTCGTCATTCGTCCGGTCATAGAGCTTTGTCGTCCGTGGGCGGCGATGGATTGGGTCTTCTCTATTTGAATGCCTTAGATACGTCGTCGTATTTATTTAAGGGAAACACTCCAATTCTCAGCAACTTCGTTTGTCCTATTCCTAATACCAAGTCGTCAGTCACTTGTTCTCTCAAATCCTGCGGATATGCAAGCATTTCCGTTCCCCCAATTTGAAAAGCAGCATAACTCAAAAACTCAAACAAGCACTTTAAACCATACCAGTCAGGGCATTTCTCAAAATCCTTGTCCTTCCAAGGAGTCTTTTCGCTCTGACGATCGGTAATTGCGTTTGCTTTTTCGAGCGTACCACTATCTTTCATTTAGCCCGTTGTTCAGCTGAGTAGTCGCGAAGGGGGCCTAGGGGCGGATCCGTTCACGGGGCTATTTTAGCTCACAAATCAAGGGAGTTGCAGGAACAACTTTTGCTGCTAGGCGAACCTTTCGCCGACAACGAGGTTAATCGCTCGTTGACTGACTTTGTGAACGGCTAGTTGTTATCACCCCCGATTTACTCCGTAGATGGACCCCTTAGGGGGATCATCGCTTAGCTCGATTTGTTGCCGAGGCGTGAACGGTTACCTAGGGGTATTGTCCACAACACACTAAACGCTAAAATCGACACGATAACATTTGGGCCCAATAGATTAACGGAGACGCCCCGTGCAGAGGATAAAAAAACATGTACCGACAGTTAGAAATGTCTGTATTTTGCTTATCGTCTTTGCATTTGGTGCTGTTCTCTTTTCGCCGAGTGATCAGCCGAGTGCATTAAGCAAACTGATAACTGACCCATCAGATTCCGCTTCCCTCCAGACTGTTGTGTTGGGTCCATTGGAGTTCCAATTCGATAACAAAAAGCGATCAAGCCTTTTACTCGTTGTACTGGCAATCCTGCTCTATTCTCCGAATCTCGTTGCGTTGCTAGTTAGCAAAGTCCAAGGTAGGCCTTCGCAGGGGAGTCAGGGTGGGCTGTTACAGAACACGGAGGTATCAAGCACCACAACAGTTAAATTAGACCAACAATTCAACTTCCCGCAACTTGAGCAAAATCTAGGTGCAGAAGCCGATTTTTTTAACGAAGGAGTTCGCGTAGGGAGTCGGTACGGATTCCAGGTCGTTGCCCATCAGATGATTGCGAAGATTCGGACAGAGGCTCGCGCATTAGGTGCAGGTTTTACCGAGGAAGAGCACGCGACTAGGTATAGGAGCTCCAAGCTAACCCGATTGACTGAATTTTGTTCATCGATCGAAGCGGCTTGCGAAGAGCAATGGTTCCTCCAGGCTTGTGAACAGTACCAAGAAAGCGTTAGTGAGAAACACGTCGCCCTTAAACAGTCCTTACAGGGGCTGGATGCAATTCGAAAGGAACTATTTTTGCTCATAGGTAAATACGAGCGGGAGGCGAAGAAGAAAAACATTCCAAAAACAATAGCGATGAAATACGAGGAGCAATTTAAGGGGATCTACGAACGCCTGATTGACGAACTCAGGACGCTATGTGATGCTTTATCGGCTTTAAACGCGCGCTGTGCTGCCGAGTTTTCGCAACTGGCTGCAACAGACGCGATGTGTGACTTTAGACTTAAGCTAGCTGCAAGGAAGAACTCATGATCGTAGCTCGAGAAATGAATACAGAGAATCTGACCGATCTAGCAGAAGCAGGATTTCCTGGGTTGCTTCTCTCCGATCTTGTTGAACTTACCGATGAATTGATGGATCGATTGCCACCACATAACAGCGGGATGGAACTTTGGGAAGTTACTTGCCAGGCGTTTAACAATGCAACTGTCCTCGCTGGAAGAACATCAGCGGTAGAGCGATTGAATTCTCTAATGAAATCACTGGAGAGATTTCACGAGCTTCTTACGACCGCTGCGGACCATAGTCATGCTCAGACTAGACTTTCCGTCTTGGAATTCATCCGCCATACAGAAAATCGACAACTAGTCATATCCGAATTGATTGACCAGGCTAGGTCAAATGCAGCCTATGAAATCCCTGCTGCACTGGAATCGTCGAGGGACGAAATTCAATCACCACTGCGACCGAGGTAGATTGGCGATTGCGGCTTTCGGTCGACCCATAACTTGCTCTCCGTCCAAGATTTAAGCGAAGCGGGTATTGCGTGACAATGTCACGTAAATGGAAACCTATTGATTGTCCGACGGAATCGTTGTGCACCCAGATCATCCATGCGATCCCGTTCGATATGGTCAATGGTAACCTACATCTATTTGCGAATAGAATCTTTAAAACACTCGATCTTGCTCGCGACGTTATATTCGGATGCGTTCAATTTCATCCAACGTAATCTCATCGCTGGTTCGGTCGTAGAGCTTTGTAGTACGAGGACTCTCATGCGCCGCAATCGCTTGCGCGTTTTCAACGGTCCCGCCGTTTTCCAAATAGGCTGTGATTCCCGTCGCGCGGAATGTATGGCAACAGATCTTCTCCGATAGACCAGCTACTGCAGCACGACGCTTTACCATGCGGAAGGCATCGGTTCTACTCATTCGGCGGTCTGTGAGCTGTCCGGTTTTGCCCTTAGCCGTCAGGAAGAGGGAAGCTCCTTTGGTTGCACCATGTCCGGTATAGGCTAGATAGGCATCCAGGTACTCCTCGGCAGTATGATGGGTTGGTACTTCGTGGTGCTTGCCACCTTTTTCGTGGAGTCGAATCCATGTTCGTTTCCCGATCTGGTAGTAGTCGTCGACGTTCATGTTGACCACGGCACTCACTCGGGCAAAGGTGAATAGCATCACCGCAATGATGGCTCGGTCTCTAAGTCCAACTGCTGTGGATACATCGATACTATCAAGAAGCACACGGGCTTCCTCAGCAGTCAGCACGGGCGTTTTGCCTTTTTTTACGACATGCTTAGGACCGCGAACCGAAGAAGACGGGTTCATGGGAAGGACTTGGCCAACAACGAGCCAGTCCAGGCACATTCGAATGGCGGCTAGGTGCTGCTTGACGGTTGGTTTGGTGTAGATGGTCCCGAGGTACTCAACATAAGCGGCAACAACAATTGGTTCCAAGTCGTCTAATTGCAGCCCTCGAGCCTCAGACCATGCAAAGAAATCGACAATCGCACGGTGGTAAGCCTCTCGAGTGTTTCGATTCCGGATGTTTGCCGTAAAGAACTCGTAGAATCGTTTGGTTGCTCTCTGCCCTGATTTTCTAATGAGGGAAGGTGCCACGGCATTGAGCCCAATCCGGGTGGCTGCCGCTACGAGAAGCTGTTTGGAATCAGTGCTTGGGAGTCGTTTCATAGCCCTTATAGTGAATCATAACGTCCTTTATGATGCACTAGGATTTACGCGTTCGGAGTCAGTGAAAAGGGTGAAAGCACTAGGCTTGAACTCTAACGTCAACCCAGAGTTCGCAAGTGCGGATAACCCGATGAGAGGTAGACGTGGATAGATGCGAGCAGGCACACTGCGTTCCTTTCGATAATTTTGCAAAGCAAATTCGTCAATTTCAAAATCTTGAGGGACATTTACGCTTGGATCGAACGTCGGGATACTTCTACCATATCTGCGGATAAGCCAAGCTCGCAAACCTAAGTTCGGCGTCTGGCGACTGGGAACAACAACATCTCCAATAGCAATTCCAAGCGGCAATAAAAGTCTGTGAGCGCTACTGTGCGGTGAATCCTGGGACTTATGAATCCACAAAGAGACTAAACCGAAGAAAAAGACGGGTTGACCATGAACAAAGATCGCCTGTTCCCGAACCTGCTTTAAGGTTTTCGGGGCGATATGAAACCATCTCTTGAAATGCCAGAAATTAGCTAAACAATCTAAAGTACAACCGGAGTCTAGAACTGCGGGCACACGCGGGGCAGATTCAGGGCAAGCGCGGGGCGTTCCTAATACGAGCGAGATCCAGACAATTGGTTGAAAGGGATAAACATGCGTGGAATGTAGTTCATTTTCAGCGGAACGAAAGACGGCTTGACTCCGCCTAGACTTGAGTTGACCTTGTGCTATAATTTTCATAAGTGATTGATACTTATACGGCTTCGAGGGGCGGGGGGGCTTCTGCAGGAAGGTCGGGAGGATTGCTTGTCCATCCTTATGCCGAAAACTGATGCCTAACCTGGCAGCGAGCATTTGGTAAACGCAAGCATGGTTTTATTGTTTTTATTCACCTAGGCAAGGTCAACCCGTGAACTATGTTCGACGTAATCTCTGTAGTCGCTTAGAGTCACTTGAAACGTGACTCAGCCGAGGTTTGCTTTGACTTTAGAGCAAAGGTCGTGTATATGAATGAAAAAGAAGTTAAGGAAAACAGCCCTTGCCCTCCACCTTCTGAATTGCCTTCCCCACCTGAGAACTTACATGGTGGTGGGTGGCGTTCTGACCTTGAAAGGCAGGAGCACGATAATTCGAAGGGAGTCACTCAGATGCTAAGTTCCAAGAATGACTTTACGGAATTCGTTCTTCCTGCTGCGGTTATCGATGGAGTCGAATTTCCCGAAGTCTCACGCATCCTTTACGACGATATGATTCTAGCCGAAAGACAGCTTAATGGGTTGGTAAACAGTGGAGTTTGTGGGCCACACGGCAAGCCGTTGATTTGCGTTTTGCCCGATGGTAGTCATTCTTTTTTCGCTACGATGGAAGAAGCAGAGGATTGGGCCGCATCTAAGGGAGAGGCGGGCATTCACTATGTTACGGACTTGTTGCCCACACAAGAATGATTCAATTGATCGGATCGCCAACAGTCACAGCGAGCCTAAAGGCATCTACTGGCTTGATACCGATGGAGCCTGCTATTGGCGATCTTACACTGGGTATAATTCACGATTTACATCGCAGAGCTGCGTTGGATCCTACTCCGTGCTAGTAGAGGCTAGTAGTACGGGCTCAGTCCCCTTTAAAGACTTCCTCGCGCTCGGATCTCAACGATACAAAATCACGATTCGTAACAATCACATGGTCCAAGAGCAGGATCCCCATGAGTCGAGCGGACTGAAAGACCTTACTCGTGAGCGATACGTCTTCTTTGCTTGCGATTAGGGACTCGGAAGGGTGATTGTGTGCCAGCACCAACGAAACAGCTCCTACCAGAAGGGCTCGTTGCAGAATCTCTCGCGGAACAGCTACGGTCATGTTTGCGGTACCGGTAGAGATCAGCGAATACGCAATCAAACTGTGATTGCCGTCTAGGAACAACCCAACCATATGTTCTCGGCTATTGTCCGGGACAACGCTCCGGAAGAATTCTGCAATGTCCTCTGGCATTCTAACCTTGAGTCTTGAATGGGACAGCGTCTTGTACTGTACAAGCACCTCACGAACAAGCTGAAGGTCAATTGGCAAATTGGGTGTGTGTTTTGTTGGTTTTGTCATAGTCCTCCTGTGATACAGACCTCGATGCCGAAGTCTTGGACCTTCTAAAATCACGGCAAGGCAAGGTGGAGCCTTTGCGAGTGAGCGAGCAAAGCCGCAAGAAAGCCGACGGAAGGAGGGTTTCGGACCTTGTTGACGTGATACGCTAACTAAGACTGAGGGAGAGAGAGCTCAATATGATGGATAGAGGTTTCCATGGCGTGCAAACGAAACCTCTATATTGATGCCAATCGCTTGGATTGGGCCGTCACAGGGAAAGAAGTCCCTAACTCCATCCTCTACTCTGTCGAGCACAGGATACAGAACAAAACATCTCTCCCACGTATTCAAAACCGGTATCGCCCAGGTACAGCGGACAGCCGCAGAAACAGCACTCCCCTTCTTCAGTATGGTGACCGATCTCGAATCGACGAGGAAGCGGCCCGGGATCTGTGCCGGTAAGCACTTCAAGCCAATCCCTGATCGCATGCTGGTTGGTCAGACCCTTCTCGCGAGCCTTTCGAACTCGCTTTTGAGTCGTTCCTAGACGATGAGCCAAACGCTCAATCGTCCACCGATGCTTTCTCATGAGCTGAACGAGACGTTTGCCCGTCAGAGTATCGCATGCGTGCGACTCTTCCGAATTTGAAAGCCCTTCTATCACGATATGGTACTCCTTTCGTGAGGTTAACAAGATAATAGAACCGATGTGACCTAACGTCTGGACCCGCCAGCTTGTAGCGGATCCAGACCAATGAGATCCTTCTTTAACCACGACTCAGGCTACCTGAGAGACCTCTGGTGCTACGCGATTGTTGTTGGACAACTGCTGCAAGATGCCAGAAGCAATCAAGCGAATCCGATCAAGGGATTGCAGCAAAAGCTTTTCATCTCCACTCCAGAGCTGGATATAGTCTGAGGCCCGTGTTGAGCACTCCAAACCAATTCCTCGACATACGACATAGGCAACCGCTTCAGCCTCCGTTTCTCGAACTGATTTCGTGACATTGTCACGCTCATCGTTCCAGTGGAGCAGCTCATGAGCAAGCTCGTGCACCATCGTTGAGAATTTCTGAGGTGGTGGCAGTGACTGCTTAATCGTAACAGCCCCCCCTTGCGACATGCCATTGGCATCGCGAGGGAGTTGCTCAGCAAACTCCAATCGAATCCCCTTCTCCTGGTAAATACCTAAGAGGGTATCTACGTGGTCCCCAGGATCACCTCCGAGGCTAGCAAAACTGGGGATCTCCTCCCCTTCTGTTTGTGAAACGTCAAAAACGTACACAACTCTGAACCCAAAAAGCACCTTTTCATCGGAAGCTGCCCCCGAAGATTCCGGTGTTCTTTCTCCGAGTTCATCCTTCTTCTTTCGAACGAGAGGGGCAAGGATAGCGATACCCTTTTCCCCCTTTCGAACGAAGCGATTTAGCTCCTTCCATTTCCCAAAACCCGCAACGTGAGTTGCATCGGGCTTTTGAGAGTAAATCAGCATACAGTTGCAGAACGAATACTGATGAAACCTCACCATGGTATCGAGGTACTTCGTCAATTGTTCGCTCTTCCCCTGCCTAAGTGCTTCAGCCAGAGATTGTAGCGCGTCATCGCTGACACGCAGTGCTTCTTCCCTATCCATCTTTCCTCCAAGTGGTATCGACCCGACGTTGTCGATAAAGAGTGTTCACAGGGAGCCCGTCGGCGGCTCAGAAACGAAGAAGCCACAGCAAAGGCAAGGTGGAGTCTTTGCTACCGAGCAAAGCCGCGAGGAGAGTCGCTCTTAGCGACTCGGGGACCTTGCTGCTGTGGTAAACTTGAAGGGGCCGCAGACGGAATGCATAAAACCGTACATGCACGCCACGGACCTCCAGGAACCGGAGAAAGTTTCATCGGCTCATGGATTCCGTAGCTGAATCATCTACCCACACCGAAATAAGGGCGAGAGGTTCAACGATGGATGAAACCTTTTGAAATGGAAGAGAGAGCCTCTCGCACCTTCGGGCAAATACCATTCGGAATCAGCGAACTATCGCGATCCGTTTCTCTGCCGACTTTCCGATCCGTTTTTCGCACGGGGATTGCGGTCTGGCTCCGACTCACCTCGATCGCTCTGCTGATAGATCCAGGTGTGGGCCATATCTGCAACTTTCCCGAGCAACGGAAGCTCGTCACGACCAAACGAGGAACTGGATTCCCAGCCATCATCAGTCTTATAGATTCGGCTGAAGGTTACCCCGTAACGAGTTCCAGAGTCATTCTCGTTCCGCCAAATGGCAGCCTTGACTTTACCGAGTCTCACTTCATGAACGGGTTTTTCATTTTGTGCCATGAGGCACCTCTCTTTCTTGGTTAAAAAAGGACAGCAACCGTTCATCCACCGTTGATCTCTCACCGCTGATTCTGCGAGCCTCGAAATCGCTAAGCCAACATTTTTTTTGTGCAACTCGGCAGTATCCTAAGATAAAAACTGATCAAAACTGCATGGAACAGAAACTAACTTTTACGTTCAGAATTCAAGCGAAAGTGCATCCAAGAAGCTTCTACGAGTGCGTCGAATCCTGCACGCCAACCGTCTAACCCTTCGATTCGGAAGATGTAACCTCGAATCGAAAGTCGGTGCTGTGGATGACGTAAGTAGCTGAAAACGATTCCTAGAAAATCGGCTTTTACATTCTTTGAGGACCGCCACAATTCATATCGCTCCAGTAAAAGCGAAAGAACCGCGATGGTAACAGGCCGATGAATCGGAAGATCATCCAGATTGAGCTTAGAAAGTCTCAAAAGCTCGCGTCCTGTTTGATATCTGGAGAGCTCGGGTAGCTGGATATTTTTGCAAATGGGGATATCGAATTGACCTAGGTCCGGAGCGTCAGAATTGAGCCCTGATGGGAAGGAGAAAGGTTCGATTTGCATAATGTTTACCGTTGTGGAAAAAGTAGAGTGCCTAGTGAAGCGTAAGCAGCTCTGCGGGGACGCAACTGCCCAGGAATAGCTAGGTCGAAAGGGTCGAAGTAAAGACTTCGTGCAGCAGGTGCTTGGGACTCCCCTCTCCTGCTGCAACCTTTTTTTCTTATGGTTCCGGAGCGCGGCCATCCGTCAAAGGTTACGATTTATTTTGGCCGCACCCTTCATTCCGTTAAGAGTTATCATCCCCTTCGTCATCCTACTGCGGGAGCCAAGCGATAAAGGCATCGACCAGATGACTTCTGAGGAACGCCAGCCTTTCCTCGAGTTCAGGGAGGACCGACTCGGCACTGCCGCAACCTCTCGTTCTATAAAGAATACCCGTTGTGGTATTGGGGCCATCCATACAGTGTCGAATCGCGATCGCGGGATAGGTTCCCCAACAGTTGGGGCAGGTTTTGTGGTCATCCCGTTTTGAGGGCCACTTTAGTTCTGCCTTTGCAAGAATGTTCTGCAAGTAGTCGTAGTCGCAAATCGTATAGACGCGGCGGTACTGTGCAGTGGGTGGTTTCTCCGTAATTTCAAACCAGACATCAACACCTTCCTCGCTGGCATGAATCGTTGGAAAGCCCTCCTTAACGGTATTCTTATGGCCGATTGTGGGAAGGTGCATATCGTTGCTGTACGCTGAGACAATAAGCTGCTGTTTTCGCATCTCATTGACTGTGGCGATCTGGTAAATGGTTGAGATCATGAATGCGGGTTCCTTTCTAATGTGGAGGTGCGTTGCTGTTTTGGATGGGGCAATCCTTACTGGTCTCGAGTCGTTAGAGTCACTAGCAAGACCGGCAGGGAATAGCGTTCACTTAAGAAGTGGCACTCGTTGGGTTTCTGCGCAAAAACTGGCTGGAGAAAAAGTTCAACTTGTTGGATAAGGGGTCACGAGTTGCCGCCAATGCCCCCCAAAAAATAGGACTTTGATTCTGAGCCATGCCCAAAAAAATCCTGGGGTTCGGGGCAAAGCCCCGAGTGTGACAAGATCGTTAGGAATGCATCGGGATCATGGCATTTTTGCTGTAAGAGAAAGAGACGGCAGAACAACGCAAAAGCGTTGATGTGCCGTCTCTTTCGACCACGTTTGAGGGCAAGTCTTTTGAGTGGCATCTTCGAAGAAGGATGCCTCTCAAAAGACGATCTTAGGTAGTGAGCCATCGAGGCAAGCAATTTTGAATTCCGGATGTCACATTTTTTGTTGGTACGTCATAACCGGTTCTGAGGACTTAGACGTCAAGGTTGTGTACCACTGGCGGTTCGCTCTTGAGCCCTTACCAGAGGACTTGTGAGCCTGCTAGGCCAGCGGGGAATAGTGTTTTTTCGGGCATTGATGGGCACCTGAGCCGCTTTTCCACTGAAATTCAAAAGCGTGGATGAAGACTGCCTTGGAGACCTAGAATCAACCCGACTGCCGACGCCCCAGTACGGTTTTGAATTTCTAGGTCCTACCATTATCCTTTAGTGATGCGGTCGTGCACCTAACACGAGACTTCAAGGGACGTGGAAACAATGGATCCTGGGTTAAGTAACAGTTCAATGGAGTTACGAAGGCATCTCCTACGTTTCAATGGGGATGATATCGTTCGTCGCATGAAAGAGTCGGGTCTTGAGACGCCAGTGGGCCTCATCGTAGAAATGACGGACCGTATGGGCAAGGTTCTGACCTATGCCGCAATGGAGTCCAACGGGATACCAAAGCATGAAATCCCGGAGTTAATCGCACGATACACCAAGGATCAAGCAACTCCGACGTTTCTTTACGTCGTGGACCTCCAGGTTGCCAAGAGAATTCTATCCGCGACTTCAGAATCTGCCGAAGTTAATCTGTCTGCCCCTCTACCTTCCGGTCGCGGTTTTGTCGTTATCGTTGCTGGTGGAGGGAACAGTTACGCACAGGTGCCGCTTCAATAGGCATTCACTCAAAAAAGTGTTGGTTGAATCGATTTAGGTGGCCAGAAAACCCCTAGTACCAGCCATGTGTTGTACGGAAAATAAGTACCCATAAAGAACCGTGTGTCTTTATCGTGCCTGCAAAGCTCGCCAAAGAACTTGGTCTTTACGCTTTCGGCGGCAGCTTCATCAGACCCAAGTCGGGCGGCCTCGTTGAGAAACAAGGTACCTAATTCCCAATCTTCGCACATGGCTACGTGTGGTTTGCTACTGTCCTCACATTCGAAGACATAGTGAAACGTGTATGGAATTTTCCGCAAGGGTTTCTGGGGAGGTCCGAAAAGAGTCATTTGTTCGAAGAGGTTTCTCCATTCTGGCTTCCACTCTTTGTCAGCAGCACGAATCTCAAGATCAAGGATTCGTGTTGGACGAACAATTCCTAATGACGTTTTGTCACGTGTGTACTGCTCTGCTAATTGAAGACGAGTAAAATGGGGTAGTCTGTCCACATAATCTCGCCGAGCCCTCCATTCATTTTTAGACGGAATAGGGTTACCAAGAACTCGAATCGAATCAAGATTTGGGCGACGACTCTCTTTTCGATCATCGTTTTTTGCACCTTTTGGTTCGAGTTCCACTTCAATCCACTGGTATTTATGGAACTGTTGTTCTGGCGGCCGATATCGGTAATCGATCGGATAGAGCCTGACCCACTCTAATTCTTCCGTTATGCCTGCGGTGCAGACAAGCTCCTGATGAGCCCGCGAAGGTAGCGGATAGGTCATCACAAGAATCAGGACTTTGGAACGTATGAGAGGACTCACTGCGTATCACGTAAGATGGGAGACAGGAAGCTTAGATTCCGATGCTATTCTTGTTGCGAGGTGGCTGCGATGGCAACAGCACGGCTCTGCTTCCATGCAGACAAGAACGGATGGCATATCCTTGCATAAGGTTGTCGCCGACTGAATGGCGTGTTTTTCAGTCACCAGCGTAGTTAATCTATACTGGTCAAACAACCGTTCATAGTCGTCTTGTGTATCGAGGCTTTGTCGTAGTTCGGAGGGAATCCCAAGTTCGGGAAAGTGAACGTAATCGATTCCAAGCGTTTCGGTTAATCGCTTCAATGTCGATTTATGAAAGCCATATCGACGTGCAATTGGGTTCCGTCTTACATCGATGAGACGTTTGATTCCGTTTTCGACAAGTCTGTTAAGAAATGCATCAATACTGAGACCTTCGTAGCCAGACGTATAAATTTCTTCCCTACCTTCGGGCCTGCTTGCAAGTCTTTGACGCTTACTGTTCATCGTAAAGTAAGGGAAGCGGGAGTAGATTTGATCTAGCAGGTTATCGACAGAGAGGTGCGAAAGGGTTTGGACAGCATTTCTCGCATCGGATTCGATGTCGGTCGGAGGTTTAATAGGAGTCTTGGGACCAAGCATCCAATGATTCTCATCGTAGGAGGCAACGTATCCGTGCTCTTCAAGTTTGCCGACCTCTTGATAAAGAGCGAATGAAAACGGACCAAAATGGTAGGGTAGAAAGTCGTAGAAGGAATCCCCACCCTGTGAGGGAGTCGCTTGCCGCAAGTAGAAGGCCCACTTCATGAGCTCAATTCGACTGACTGGCCGGTCTGCTAGCTCTAGCATCGAAAGTAGAACTTTTTGACGATTGAGCATGTTCTCGGTTCCAGGGGGTAAATTACGCTACTCAGGTATAGCAAGGGCGATTTCGTTAGAAAAGACCAAAGCGCGTTCCTGTTAGGATCTCGGCGGTTTGTTGGGCGTTTTTAAGATAAAGAGTAAGTTTTGTTCTCTGCGATCCGTATAAAAAGAGTCGCTGCGATAATTCTCGGCTTAACCCGATGATGCTGCATTCATGTTCGCCATTCGTCGCATTGCAGCGGTGGCAATCGTGCTTAAAATCGAGTTTTTCTCAGCGTCATTGAGGAAGGCCCATGACATACCGACTAGCTGAAGTTGTGGGTCAGAAAATGTCTTAGAATGACTAGAAGGGAAATCCAACTGCAGCGCATTTGCAGCGCATGATGCATGCGTAAACTCGCAAGATTCCTTGGCAAAAGTACTTAGCTCAGAATTCGATTCAGGTTCGAATCCTATCACCCCGACTTTAGTTTTATCAAGCGAATCGTTGATAAAACCGATACCGGGAGCCGTTTCCCGAGCGATGTTTTCCAATCACAAAAGTCTGTCATTACAGACTTGCAGTTGGAGGCAGTCGGAGAAATGACGAAAGAACCTGGGTATTGTCTACACAAGCCGAGCGGCAGGGCGTACGTAAATCTTGGTGGCAGAGTTGTCTATCTGGGCAAATATGGCACACCTGAAAGCCGCGATGAGTATAACCGCGTGAAAGCCGAGTGGCTGGTCAATCGCCACAATCCACGGTTCGCTATGGGTTCTAGGGGGCCGACCATGGCGGATGTCTGCCTCGCGTATCTCGACCACGCCGAAAAGTATTACCCCACCAGCAACGAATTTCTCAACATACGCTCCGCACTCAGGCCGATCAGCGACCTTTACGCCGTGATGCCTGCCAATGAGTTCGGACCAGTCGAGTTCCGTACGATTCGAGACTGGTGGATTAAGACCCCCATAGAGTTTTCCCGAAAAGGCAAAAGTAACAAGCCTCCAAAGTTTCGCAGTCGCAAAACAATAAACGATCAAATGAGCCGGCTGGTGCGGATGTTCAAATGGGCGGTATCTCAAGGGATGGTTCGGGTTGAGGTCTACCAGACCCTCAAATGTGTGGAACCTCTAAAACGCGGCCGGTGCGATGCGGTGGAGTCCAAACCGATCATGAGCGTGAAACCGGAGCTTGTCGAAGCTACCCTCCCGCACCTCACACAGGTCCTAGCCGACATGGTAAGGTTTCAAATGCTAGTGGGGTGCCGGCCGGGAGAATTCGTAAAAATAACACCTAGTAAGGTGGACCGCTCCGGCAGCGTGTGGACGATTGAACTAAAAGCCACGGAGAACCCCTGGAACAAGTTACGACACAGGTAATTATGCTCAAGCGATCAAATATGCTTGCAAGCGAGCGATACTAGAGCAATTCGGTATCGACGCTGCTAGCGTGTTATTGGGACACAGTGGATTAGATGTAGCTCAGGTCTACGCCGGGCAAGACAAAAAGGGTTGCTCAAGAAAGCACGACTTGATCTTTGATTCTTGAGGATGCAATCGAGTCCGTTGCTCCCCAGGTTCTCTGGATCGATGCCACATGGCTCTGTGATGCACCGAACGCAGAATTCGCTTTAGCGTACGTTGAGGTTGCTGGTTGAACAAACAGCCTGAAACAGAAGCAACCTTTGAGAGCGATAACCATGCACCAGCTAAACCTATCCAGGTTCTCGCCCTCGGGCAATTCAAGGTTGGCACACAAGTTGCGTTACAAATTGCGTAGGAAAGACTCGATGGAGCACTCTGCTCGCAACCTCACATTCTTAGTAACTCAGAAGGTAGACTGTTATGAAGATCTCAAAAATTTGGATTGCCTCGGTCATGACCGTTGCATTTTCCAGCACGTTGGTCGCACAGAATCCAAACGTTAAGCCCGCACAAGAGACTGCAACGCAAAACCTGCAAAAGCTTGACACCACCACATCTGGCCCAGGAATCCGTGCCAGCAAGTTGATGGGGATGAATATTCAAAACTCTAAAAAAGAGCATGTTGGCCAGATCAAGGATATCGTTGTGGATCCTATGTCAACGCGAATCCAATACGTGGCGGTCACCTATGGCGGATTCCTTGGACTCGGCAACAAAATGTTTGCTGTCCCAATGCAGGCCATCAAGGTTCAACAAGATCCAGACAATCGTGACCAAGTCGTTTTGGTTCTCGATGTAACCAAGGAACAAATGAACGGAGCTCAAGGCTTTGATGAAGCCAATTGGCCCAACTTTTCCGATGAAAAATTCTCCGGTGAGCTGCACCGTCGGTACAGAGTTGAAGATCGTTGGAATAACCGAGGAAGCCGGGATGGAAAAGTTGACGTTAACATTGGTCGCGATGGCGTCGAAGTGAATGTTGACGGAAAGAAGAAGTAAGGTTTCAAATTGGGGAGCCGGGACTGCAGTTCTGCCGAAGCACTCAGTCCCGCATACTTTTGAGTGACTGATCGTAAGTCCCGTACTAAGGAACAATCATGACCAAGTCGAATTTTGAAAATGTTACTGCAGCGAGCCCCGGATATGACGCAGAGCCCGAAAACGTAACCGAAAGCTTCGGGCCAGCTGCTGATACGGGTGAAGATCTAGCGTACGAGGGGAGCGGGAAGGAAATAGTCAAGCCTACGTTCGATGGGGGTAGGCCTGCTGAAGACCAGAAGGATAACGGTGTTTCCGAACCGATTGCTCCAACGCTTGATCCAATCTGTGGCAAGTCCGTAGACGAAGACACATTGTTACACTTGGAACGTGACGGGAAGATCTTCTACTTTTGCAGCGAGCAATGCCTTCAGACTTTCATCTCGACTATTGCGGGAGTGAAATCGGAGAGTAAGGCCGGGAGCTGTTGCGGATAGGGAATGCGATTCGCAATTAGAAGCCACTTAGCTTGGTCAATCGTGCGGGACACTGCAATCAGTTGGGTGGCTCACAATGCACCTCGACTGTCGGCCTCGCTCGCCTTTTATACGATTCTATCTGTCTCTCCACTTTTGCTCATCGCCACTGCGATTCTGAAGAATGTTTTCGTGGAAACGGGTGCGTCTGACCAGCTCATGGTACAAATGCAATCCATTCTCGGCAACTCGGGCGTTGAGGTGTTCAAAACCATCGTTCAGAATCCAGCCCCTCCGTCCATGGGAGCGATCGTTTCCATCATCGGGACGGTGACTCTGTTGATTGGTGCCACAGGAGTTCTTACTGAGTTACAGAGTGCAATGAATTTAATATGGAACGTCCAGCCGAGAACAAATGTTGATTTCTATGGCAACATTCTCCATCGAGCTGCATCTTTCGGAATCGTACTCGCCGTAGGTTCATTGTTAATCGCAACTGTCATATCATCCGCTGTGATCGCCGCGTTTGGTGTACGACTTCTGGACATCGTCCCCGATCTCAAAGCAAACCTAAGAGTTGCAAACAGCGTCTTAAGTTTCGCTCTTTTGACGATCTTATTTGCACTGACATTCAAGTTCTTGCCAGACGCGAAAATCTGGTGGCGAGATGTTTGGTACGGTGCGTTCGTTACAGCCGTACTCTTTACGATTGGAAACTACTTTATCGGAATCTATCTCAGTTCGGCTGGGATTTCGACTCCGTTCGGCGCTTCAGGATCCTTGGTGGTTTTCATCGTCTGGACCTACTATTCGTCACTCATTCTGTTCTTTGGGGTCGAGCTTACTCAGGTGACTGCGACCCATCTCGGTCATCGAATCGAGCCTTCAACTACAACATCGTAAGTGACAACATGATGCGACCGATTGAGCCTAAGGTATCGAACATCGGAGCGACCGTATCCGATGAACAGGGACTATGAAGAAGCTACTAAAAACAATTAGGAGAATCCAATGACAATCGAACAAAGCGAAAACGTGGACACCATACCTGCGCAGACCCAAAGTAAACCCGGTTTAGAATCTGAGATGCATCCCAGACCACTTTACATGGCGGATGGATACAAGGGAGCCGAGAAGCTTCTGAATCAGGTCGCGCTAATTACGGGAGGTGACTCAGGGATTGGTCGAGCGGTAAGTGTCTTGTTCGCTCGCGAAGGTGCGGATGTGGCCATTGTTTACCTACCAGCAGAACAGACGGACGCTGAAGAAACGGCAATGGCGATCAAAGCCGAAGGACGACATGCGCTGTTGTTGCCAGGAGACGTTACTCAACCCGAATTTTGCATCGCGGCAGTCGATAAAACCGTGGAGCGATTTGGCAAGTTAGACATCTTGGTCAACAATGCCGCTTACCAACAAACTAAAACACGTCTCGAGGACATCTCAAACGATGATTGGGACTTAACCTTCCGAACCAACATTTTTGGTTACTTTTACATGGCAAAAGCTGCGTTGAAGTACATGAAAGAGGGAGGAACCATCATCAACTGTGGTTCAAGAACTGGACTGGAGGGAAACAAGACATTGATCGACTACGCTTCAACTAAAGGAGCGATCCATGCGTTTACGAAGTCGCTCGCGCTAAATCTTGCTGACAGGAGGATACGTGTGAACTGTGTCGCGCCAGGTCCAATTTGGACAGTGCTGCAACCTGTCTCGAAGCCTGCGGAAGCCGTTGCTGAGCATGGTGCGAAAACGCCCATGAAGCGCCCTGGGCAACCAGAAGAAGTTGCGCCCGCGTTTGTCTTTCTGGCGTCCAATGCAGATTCAAGCTACATCTCCGGCGAAATCTTGACGGTTCTCGGTGGGGAAACGACGGCCTAAACTAATTGTAGGATTGCGAGAAGCAACATGACGAAACGATACCGTCACCGACTAGGAAGTCGGTCAATGGAGCGAGGAATGCCTCCTATTCAATGAGCGATTAGTTGCTCGATGAAGCCAGCAATTCTACGTTACGGCACGCGACGTGCGTCTCTGGAGATTTAGGAGTGTCGATATTGGAATCAATTCCCTACACGACACACAAATTGTTTTAAGTACCCAGAGGAGAATTACGATGCATCGTCATTTAATCGCAGGCGCATTTGCTTGCTTCGGTTCCAGTTTGTTTGGACAAACGACCGACACTGCCAATCAAACAACCGGCACACTTAACAAAGTTCAGAGCACACTTCAGGATGGCGTTCAAAAGGGGCAGGATTCCGTGAACCGAACTATTCAACAAAGCCCTCTAACTCCGACATTGCGAGATGGCCAGAACCAACCTTTCTTGGACAATCAAACTCAAGCTGGCGGTTCGTTGGGGCCTACCGGAAGTACACGCATCCAGAACAATTCCAATCTGCAGAACAACTTAAATCGTCAACCTGGGCAATCGAGTTTAAACTCATCCACTCAGATCCAAGGGCAAGGAACACTCAACCAACAGCTTAGGGGTAATCGCATACAGGATCCAAACAGTCAGAATGGCAATGCATACCAATTGAATGGTAACGGCGGATTTCAGGCACAATCGCCGCAAATCCAGGGGCAAACAACGCAGAATGGTCAACCATTGCAGCAGTCGTGGTCGTCGCATAATTCCGGTCGCGTTTACATGCTTCGCGTTGATGCATGCGGGCGCGAGTTTATTTGCGTAGATGGCAGGCCAGTCTATTTTGACAAGGTCAATTCGCTCTCAATGCAAGCAAATGCAGCGACTCAGAATCAATACCGATCAGGTAATGGAAGCTTCGATTCTCAGAACGGTCGCAACGCAGAAGCCCCTCCTGCGGCAGATAATCAGAACGCCGATCAACCGATAATCGATCAACAAGGCTCACTCGCTGTACCGAGGTCTTCGAGAGACGGCAGAAGCGAACCAACACAAGATCGGTCTAAATCACGCGATATCAACAATGATGAATTGAATCCTAATACGTTGGATGATGCACGCAATAACAATTCGAGCGAGCTCAACAAGCGTGAAAACGATAATGTCGTGCAAGCCGACGTTGACGCTAACGCAGAAGTGAATCAGCAGGGCGAGAGCACGAAGGATCTCATTCAGCCCAAACGGTAGTCAGCTTGCAGTGGACCACAATTCTCGATCGATGCTCGACGGCAAGCCGCATCTTGAAAGTCGGGCCGGGAGAGGGAATGACAAGTTCAAGCCGTAATAGGAGATGGAGATGACAACCAATTCGGAGCCCGGACCAAAGCGGCTGTCGATTCCTCTCTATCTGATGCTAGCCGTGGGGCTGTTCGCTTTCGTTCAGACCTTCTCGACGCTCTCCCCCATCTATCTTTCGTTTTTGCTGACGCTAATCATTTCGCTCGCGCTCAATCCTCTTGTCAACAACCTGAGGAGGCTGACAGGGGGCCGAAAGGGCGCGACTGGCTTAGTGATACTATCCATGGTCAGCATTCTTGTTTTAACCGGATGGGCTTTTTATAATCCGCTAAAAGATTCAGTCGCAAACTTGTCGAAAGCGTTGCCGGAATATTGGGAGCGACTTCAGAAGCCCCTAATCAAGATGGAGCAGCATGCCAAGCGTTCGGAGATGCGATTGCAAGAGGAAGTGAACTCGGAAAACGCTCATGATACCAACGAAGCTTACCGTCCTAACGATGATAACAACGACAACACTGAATTAGAGAATACTGGATCCGAAGGCGAATTGAACGCGAGTGACCTTCCCAGAGAATCGAATTCGATCCGATCCAGTTTGGCCGAAATGCTCCGCGGTGTCGTGGGAAACTTCACCAAAGTTGCATTCAATGGTGCCCAGATGCTTGTCGTACTTGTGACAGTGTTTTTCGGTGTCATTTTTATGTTGATGAATCCTCGACCAATCATAGGTGCCATCTTCTCGTTCGTGCCAGAACGACACCAAGGTGTCGCCATATTAATCATGCACCGTGTCTGTAGATTTGCGCCCGCCTGGGGGGGATCCACGCTAGCTGGCATGCTGTCCATCGGCTTGCTCGTATTCTTGCTGATGTGGCCATTGCTAGGCTTGATGGATGCACTCGTGTTGGGCCTCATTGCGGGAGTGCTTGAATGTGTACCCTTCCTTGGACCAACCCTTAGTACCGTACCCGCACTCTTGCTAGCTCTTGGAAGAGGGGGCATGACTCCCTTATGGGTGCTGCTGGCATACATCGGTGTACAAGCTCTTGAAAATAACATTGTTCTTCCACTCATCATGTCGCGGGGCATGAAGCTGCATGCAGTTGCTGTCATTTTTTCAATGCTTTTATGCGTTGCTGCCTTCGGAGTTCTGGGCGTACTGATCGCTGCTCCCATGGTTGCGATCGTTACTATTCTTCACGAAGAACTCTATCGAAAAAGGCTCCTTCCGACAGTGACTGATTTGGACCTGGAAAATCGAACACGGCAAGTGTTGCATGAAAAGATCCTTGCAAGCGATTAGTTTACGAATCTCGATTCAACTCATTCTTGCGGCAGCACTGGGAGGATTGCCCCGGTACGATAGAGCGAGTGCGGGAAAGCCAGTGGGTTTACGCACATACCTGTTGGTATCTCTTGTCGCAGCTTTGTTCGTATTGCTCCTTCATAACATTGAGGACGAGCCCGCCGCTTCTCAAAGATCTCCCTTTTCACCCACAATCCATCTTTCCAACATCACACGTTCCGACGGCATTTGATGCGTTCCTCCTGCCAAGATGTCTAAGAACCGGTCCCACAAATTCTTGCCATGGTCGAATTCGTGTAAAAAGTCAGCGACCGCGCTCTTGTACTGGAGTTCGTACTCTTCGGCTTCCTCAACCGAAAAGTCACTTGGGGTTTTGTGAGAGATGAACTCATTGATTCTCGTCAGTTCTTCCTCCGAATACTTCTCGAGCAATAGAAGCTCAACACGACAAGCATCGGCATAGGCAACCACCATTGGCAGAAAGACACCTTCGGAGTCTCGCATCTCCCTCTGCCACTCGACATTTTCGCTTTGAGGGAGCACATCAACTCCCATTTGGGGCAGGTCCTCCAGTTCTTTTTCGAGTTTCGTCATCACTGCGTCAAACTCGATCCACATTCCAGACGAATCGCTGCGGTCCTTGTTCTCTATTCTTCGTTTTCCCTCTGCGAGTAATCGCTTTATGGATTCAATGGAGTCATTGATAATGAGAAGCTTGGCTTTCCAGCTCGCAACTGCACTCGCGTTAGACGTATTCAGCGCAGCACCGCTTGCGCTGTCGTTTAGACGCTTTATCTTTGATTCAACCTCAACCATTTGATCGAAATTGCGATCCAAGTCCTGCCTAAATCGCTTAATCGACATCACAGCCTGAAGTTCGGACGCATGACTAAGACTAGAATTTCCCATTTTGATTTTTAAACCTTAATAATCGAGTACTATTCTCAAAGTCATTGGCAATTGCACTTCAAATTCTTCAACTGCAGAATCTGATCAGATCGGTAATAAGTTGGGCTCGATGCGTGGCGAAGAGCCCGTGAGGTGCACCTTCGTACTCGATTAGTTGCGAACCGCGGATTGCCTCTGCTGCTGGACGTGCCGTTGCGTCGATAGGTACGGTTTTGTCGAGCGTGCCATGTACGATCAATGTTGGCAGATCGAACGATTTGAGATCCGGACGAAAGTCTGTCATTGCGAAAGCGTTAACGCAATCCAATGTGGCTTTTAGGCTTGCTTGCATGGCCATTGAGAGTGTCCAAGCCAACCATTCGTCGCTCACTGGTCGCGACAGTGCCTCCACCCCGTAGAAGTCTTTAAAGAACGAAGTGAAGAAATGCGAGCGGTCTTCGATAAGACCTTCAAGCATTTCGTCGAAACCTTCTTTTGGTACCCCATGGGGGTTCGTGTCGTCTTTCAGCATGAAGGGGACAACGGACGATATCAATGCGACAGAATGGACGTTGCTTTTGCCATGGCGACTTAGGAATCTCGCGATTTCTCCGCCCCCCATCGAAAATCCTATGAGAGTGACATCCGAGAGTTGAAGTTTGGCTATGACATCCGCCAAATCGTCCGAGAGAGTGTCGTAGTTGTATCCGTCCCAAGGCTGACTGGATCGACCGAAGCCACGCCGGTCGTAGGCAATAATTCGAAAACCCGCATTCGCGAGAGGAACAGCGACGTCGTCCCAACTGTCGGCCGTCAAGGGCCAACCATGGATCAAGACCAACGGGCGTCCGACACCCCAGTCCTTGATATAGATTTCAGTTCCGCTGCGAGTCATAATGGATAGCATTGTCTTATCTTTTCTGCTTTACAAATTCGTGAAATCTGAGTGTCTTCAACCCACACTTGGCAGGAACGGACAGGAAGTTTTCGAGGTGTCGTAAGACTTAAGAGCATTCTTCGTGCCAAAAACGAACTTCCTCCAACAGTTCACGTATCACTCTGATGTCGACAGGTTTGACCAAATGATGATTGAAACCTGCATCAATTGACCGCTGTCGATCGTCCTCGTCACCATGCCCCGTTAGGGCAATCAGCATGGCGTCTTTGAGCTTGGGCTCAAGGCGCATTTGTGTTGCTACTTCGAGACCACTCATGCCCGGAATGCTGATGTCCATCAGTACTAAATTAGGCTGAAAGTCTAATGCCAAGGAAATTGCAGTGAGGCCGTCAGACGCGGTTCTAACATCGTGGCCGGATGCCTTTAATAACGTCGAGAGCATGTGCCTGGCATCACGCATGTCGTCTACAATAAGAACTCGCAATGGACCGTTTTTTTCAGTCGGAATATGTGGTAACTTGCGATCAGTGAGCAAGAGATTGCTAAGATTACTAAGGTTAACTGGCTTTACCATGTGGTAATCGAACCCAGCTTCACTGGACCTTCGCCGGTCTTCGTCTTGCCCCCACCCCGTCACAGCGACAAGGATCATTTTTTTGTCCCGGGCCTGTTCCTTCATCCGACGGCAAGCCTCGTAACCGTTCAATTTCGGCAGGCCGATGTCGCACAACACGACGTCGGGCCGAAACTTCGCTGCTGCCGCCACGGCCTCTTCGCCGTCGTGCGCGGTGTAGACATTGTTGCCCATCGCCGTGAGGAGCATCGCCAAGCTCTCAGCGGCATCCCGGTTGTCGTCCACTACCAGGATGCGAAGGTTGGAGATCGCCTTAGCATTATCGACATCTTGGCTCGCGAGGCGAGAGTAGGTTTGCTCCACGACGATCGGCAAGCGGAACACGAACTTGCTGCCCTGGCCCGGGCCGTCGCTCTTGGCCACGATGCTTCCGCCGTGCATCTCGACGAGCCGCTTCACCAAACACAAGCCGATGCCCAGACCGCCCTGTGAACGCGACAACGCACCCTCCACCTGCGAGAACATCTCGAAGAGGGTCGGCAGCTTGTCGGCGGGAATACCGACGCCGGTGTCCGTCACCGACACGACCACGTCACTGCCTTGCAGCTCCGCACGCAGGTCGATTCGACCTCCCCGCTCTGTGTACTTGGCAGCGTTGTTGAGCAGGTTTAGGATCACTTGAGCCAGACGAATCGGATCGGCGTCCACGATCACGGGGCGCGGCGGAAGCGTCACAGTCAGCTCGTGGCCCATCTCTTCGATCAGCGGGTGGCTGGTCTCGACAGCCCCCTGCACTATTTTCGCCAATTCAACCTGCTCCCGCTTAAGTTTGACCTTGCCCTGGTTGATGCGGCTGACGTCCATCAAATCGTCGATCAGCCTGGTCATCGCCTGCGTCTGCCGATCAATAACATCCTTTGCCCATTGCAATTCCGGGATGTCTGGGCCCTTCCTCCGCAGGAGTTCGACTGCGGTCCGCATGGGGGCCAGCGGGTTGCGAAGTTCGTGGGCCAGCGTCGCCAGGAACTCGTCTTTGCGGCGATCGGCGTCGCGTAAAGATTGCGCGGCCACTAGGCGATCAGTGACATCCAGATTTGTGCCTAGCACCCATTCGGCCTTGCCTTCGTGATTCGCGCGCACCGTCTCCACGGCCCTAATCCACCGGCACTCGCCGTCATTGCGCCGTCGGATACGAAACTCTCGCGTGCTTTGCCCACTACATCGGATGGTGTCTAGGAGGATTGCCTCATTCTCCGCCATATCCTCGGGCAGCACTGCGTCACTCCAGTCTTGGTAATGCAAAAATCCATCCGGTGTGGGTTCCATGCCATAGATCCGGAACATCATGGCATCCCAGCGGATCGCGTTCGTAATGACGTTCCATTCCCAGATACCGACGCCAGTGGCTTCGGCGGCGAGGCGCATGCGTTCCTGGCTCGCACGAAGCGCCGCCGTGGCCCGCGTGCGTTCAGTCACTTCGTGGAAATAGCAGACTACACCATGCTGGCCGTCAGGCAGGGTCACGCGCTGTGTCTCCCATTCGTAGGTCTGCTCGATGCCTAGGTCGTTGCGTTGCTCGTTGAAAGGGGGCGAAATGTAGGGTTCGCTCGTCGCCAACGTGTGCCGGAAGATGTCTGCAATCCGCCCTCCAACTTTCGGTCCCCAGAGAATCTCGACCACTTCCTGGAAATCGCGACCGATGATCGGATGCACGGAGCCAAAGGCTGGCATCGCCCCGGCATTAATTTGCCGCATGCGGAACTGAGCATCGACCACATAAGTCCCCATCGGTGCCTGAGCGATTAGGGTGGAAAACAGCTCGGCATTTTCCCGCAGTGCCTCTTCGACCCGCCTGCGTTCTGTGACGTCGCGGAGAACTCTAGATGTGCCGATGACTTTGCCGGCCGCATCCTTCAGCGGCGCGATGGTGATCGAGGCGGGAAACTCCCGCCCTTCTTTGGTCAGCCGGATCGCTTCAAACGTTCCACCCAAATCCCCGGCGACGATTTGTCGCTGGAGCTCGTGCTCCGCTGGCTGCCGATCCGCGGTCAAAAGCCGCATGATCGAGGTGCCCACGATCTCCTCCGCGAGGTAGCCGAAGATTTTTTCCGCTCCCCGATTCCAACTGGTAATGATCCCGTCGAGATCCTCGCTGTAGAGTGCGTCGTGGGACGATTCGACGATAGCTGCTAGTCGAGCCACAACCTCCTCGGATTTTTTCCGGGCCGTGATTTCCTCCACCACCGCACCGAATCCGATGATTTTCCCCTCCCAGCCTCGCACCGGATACCAGCTCTCATTCCAATAGCGTCTGCAGCTAGGCGAGTCAGCCGTCTCGCTACAGAACTCCAGATTGCAAACCGCCTCGCCCGTCTGGAGAATTCGCTCCGTGACCGCGCGTATGCTAGCTTCCATGGTCGGCATGATCTCGGTCACTTTTCGTCCGATGTGTGATGCAACAGGGAAGCCATTGAATCCTGCGAGCTTGTCATTGATGCGGACGTAGCGAAGCTCGCGATCCATCATGCAAAAGCCGATGGGAGCCCGCGTGAGGAGTGTATCGAGGAGGATGTTGGATTCAAGCAGCGCCTCCTCCGCGCGGGCGCGTTCCACCCGCACATACACGCGAGCGGCCAACTCTGTGAGCATCTCTACCTCTTCCACGGGCCAAGCATACGGCTCGGCATGGGAGGCGTGCAGCACGAAACTCCTGCGCCCGCCCGGCACGAAGCCCGTATTCAGCAACGCGCGGATTCCCATCGCCTCGAAGTACTCTGCCCTCTCCGTCGGGCGTCTGCCATCGCGCACGTCAGCGATCACCAGCGGTGCCCCCGACGCCAGCACCCGCTGCTCCTCCTCGGCGAGAAAGTCCGACAGTCGGTAATCGCCCGCGAGGTTCCGCGTACCAGGTGCGTTGTGATCGTGCAGCACCTTGCAGGTGTCCGTCGCTTCATCCACTTCCACGAGCATGCAATGGATTAGCCCCAGATGCTCTGCGATCCTCTCGCCGACCGCTTTCATGATTTCCGTGGCGGAGGTGAGAGGGGCGAATACCTTCTGAATGTCTGCCAGGAAGACGAGATTGCGATCACGGAGTTTGCGCGCCGTGATGTCCACATTCGTGCCGACCATGCGCGTGGGTTTTCCTGTCTCGTCCCGGAAGACCCGTCCGTGCGCCTCGAGGTGATGCACCGAACCATCCGGCCAATTCACGCGAAACTCGATCGAATATTCCTTGCGTCCAGCAAGTGCATCCTCCGATGCGGCTGTGCTGGCTGCCCTATCCTCTGGGTGCAGGCGGGCTGCCAACGCAGCGTAAGCTCCCGAAAAATCCTCCCGGCGCCCGCCATAGAGGGCAAACATGGCGTCGTCCCAGACCAGCGTATCGTTTACCAGGTTCCAATCCCAGATACCAACCCGGCCCGCCTCCGCGGCGATCTTCAACCGCTCCTCGCTCAACCGGCGCGTTTCCTCCTCGTGCTTGCGTTCGGTGATGTCGCGGATCGCGGCCACCATGCCCGTGGTCGCGCCGTCAGGACCGCGCAGCGCGACGATACTCGACTCGACGTGTAGCTCACGGCCTTTGTGCGTGACGTGGATACTTTCACCACGCCATTCTCCGCGCTCGCGCAGAGCTTCCGCAGCCGCGTCTCCGTCGCCGGGCTGGAGCCAGCGGTACTCATAAAGCTCGCCCAGGCGGCAACCGAGTACTTCGGCAGCGCTGACTCCGTATTGCCGCTCGGCGGCGGTGTTGAGAAAAGTGACGCGTTCCTCGGAGTCCACGGCGATCACCGCATCGGTAACCTGCGCAAGCATCTCGCCTCGCATGCGGTTCTGCTCGGCGTCGACGCCTTGCAGAGTGAAAAGTTTCGGCCCGGCGGCGGTTTCCACCACAATCGTATCGACCTCGCCGGCGCGGATCGCCCGCAGCATCTCTTCCGCTTCCTCTAGGCGAGCGCGCAGCAGCTCATTTTCGGCGAGGAGCGTTTCGTTGGTGGAGGTTATTGATTTCATCGTCACTACAATTTCAGGACTCGTGTTTCTCACCCTTCGCCCGCAAATCCAACCCGAGCAGGATGCGCTCGGTCCGCGACATGTCGCCTATGAAACGACGCGGGGGAAGCGGCAGTTTTTTGATCAAGGTCGGCGCGGCGATAATCTGCTCGACTACAGACAGCTTGGAGTTCTGGGTGATGTCAATGACTTCCAGGTCGTAACGCCCTTTCAGACGCTCCTCGCAAATTCTGCGAACGTTGATCATCGCCCGCATCGAGAGCGGCGTGGTGCTGGTGACGTAGAGCCGTAGTTCTAAGCTGAGCGCGGTGGGCTCCTCCGGTTGTTTTGTTTGAGTGGCTGATGTGGTTTTTATCTGCAAGGTTTCCTTCTCAATGGCGAAATTCACCACCCTCTCCTCCGCCTCGCCTCCGGCCTGGAACGCTGCGATCTGCGCGGCGAGGGTTTCGTCACGAAGACACAGCGCCCGTGTCGGCGGATAAATTGCCCGTACCCTATCCAAATAGGTTTGCGATCAGACTTTCCCACGACTGCAGCTATCTCTTCACCAATCTGAATGAACGTTTACAAGAGGTCGGATGAGTCATCGTATCAGAATGTGAAACTCAGGGGGAATTTACGCCAGGACACGGCCAGTCCTTGCGGCTGAACTTGGCAGCCCCGTCGAAGGAAATTGATTTCCACTCCATCTCACTCCCCACCCCCGCGATTTGTGGAACGGATCGACGACAGGGATGCAAGTGTCGTGCGACTCGTGGCAACGTATTTTTTCTACGGCACGGATCTCGCTTCAGAGGAGAAAAGCTCTTATACACAACGCTGAACTTCAATGGAAGGTAAGCGAGATTGGAACATCGTCCCTCATGATGGCTGTTTATCGATCAGTCTGCTCTCTGATGTTGCATCAGCCAGTTTGGCACTTCGTTTGTACTGTTCGAGCGCACTCTCGCAACGCAACCAAAGATCGCGTTAGCCGATGAGAGCCATTAATCTATTGGCCAATCACTGCCTGGACACTTAGCATTACGATGAGTCGTACCGTATTCCATGGCGGCTGAGGAATATACCGTAACGAGGAGCATCGCCACCGCGATTGCCGTACGATCAACCAGATCGTACGCACACTCTGCAAATTGGTCGTTCGGAAACCGCTCGTCTTCTCTTCGCTAGGGTTCTCGGTTGCGATAATCGACACGGCACAGCATTTGCCTGCTTGGCATATTTGGTTGGAGGATAGGCCTTCAATCAAGTAAGCGGCAACGCGCTCTTTGACGCCGATTGCCTTAACCACAATGATTATGGGCGTCGTTGCCCGAACCGATTAAGCATTCCTTGAAAGGGAGACATGATGTTTAGAAAAGTTCTTGGTATTGGTTTGATAGCCGCAGCTTGCGTCGCTGGCATTTGTGATACTAGTGATGCTGGGCATCGCCATCGACGGGCTGGCAATATTGGAGCTAGGAACCATTGTGAATCGGTTCAACAGTCTGCTTGCAACAACACCAATTCCGGGTATTCCACTTACTCGGGTTCGTGTTGCGGATACCCATCGTCGCAGCAGTACGGTTCAAGCAGCTGGTCAAGTAACTGCGGGTCAAGTAACTGCGGCTACAACGGCATAACAACCCAAAGTTATGGATCTTCGCCTTATCAAGGCGGTCAAGTTAATGTTAACGGAAGAGTTGGCGGAAATATGTTTGGGAACACGACGCTCCTGAGCCGTTAGTCAAAGTAAGGTTCTCTACCGTTTAAAGTGGTCTTCGAACCACTACATCTCGGACGCGAAACAATCTTGCGGATTGCTGGTTGGCAGTACATGGTTGCAGTACATGGTTGGCACGTCCTAGAGCGCTAGCGCAGGGTGTGAGGGAGTACCTTGGCGATTCCCACGCCCTTCGCACCTCAAGGTCGTGCCACAAGCCTGAGGAAATCCTTGATTTCAATGTATCCAAAAGCTGTTCTAACTCGCGTTGATTGCCTACAAAGCGTCTATTGCTTGCCAACAACAACAGTCCGCTCCAATGAAATTCCGAAGGCAGCGATCCGATCGCGGACCTTGCCGCGTGTTATCCCAAGAACCTCCGCAGTCTTCGACTGGTTTCCGTTCGTGACATCGAGCACTTTTGCAAAAAGTCGTCGCTCCATCTGTTCCAATGCTTCGGCGTAGATGTTCGTGGAGCCCGCAGCCAAGCGTTCATCAATGAAGTTGAATAGCTGAAAGTCGTCAACTGCTGATGGCCAGATGCTGTTTTCCTTTTGGTCTGCAACTTCAATCGCAAGTCTACCGTCCCCACATTCCGGACCGATAGCAGAACTAGACTCCTCTGCAACCGAACACACAGGCTTTGCTTGATTGGTATCTGTTGCGGCTATTTCGGACACAAACATGGGCAGGTTCTCTACTCCTATCACCGTGCCGGACGTGTTGATCATGGAGTGCCGTATGGCGGACTGTAGTTGTCGAACATTTCCTGGCCAGTCATATTTGATAAGCAGCTCATACGCATCGGAAGCGATTCCTCGAATATCCATTTTTCCCATATCGGATTTCGCCCTACGCAGAAAATATTCCAGCAGTATGGGGATATCTTCTCTCCTCTCTCGCAGCGGAGGAAGGTCGATCGTGAATCCGTTCAATCGGTAGAGCAGATCTTCTCGGAATTGATTGTCCTTAACCATGTTCTCGAGTGGCCGATTGGTTGCAGCCAAAACTCGCACGTTGGTTGTTACCATCTCAGTGCCACCAACTCGCTCAAATTTCTGCTCCTGAAGCAGTCGAAGCACCTTGCCTTGAATAATGGTCGACATGTCTCCAATTTCATCCAAGAAGATAGTACCTCCGTCGCACTGCTCAAATCGACCGATGCGCCGTCGCTCCGCACCTGTGAATGCACCCTTCTCATGGCCGAAAAGCTCGCTCTCTAGAAGTTGGTCGGGAATGGCTGCACAGTTCACGGCAACAAACGGTTTATCTGACCGATCGCTGTGTTGCACTAAAGCACGTGCAACAAGTTCTTTTCCGCAGCCACTTTCGCCTCGAATTAGGACTGCTACGTTCTCTGCTGCAACTCGGCCAATCGACTTATACACTTCGATCATCGCTTTAGATTTACCGATGAACCGTTCACTGCACGAATCCCCATCACCAACGTGAAAGGCGACAGGTTCGTCCATCATGCGGCGAGCCTTGATCGCACTGAGCGTTAGGCTCTTGATCTGAGTGATATCCAGAGGCTTCGATAGATAATCGAACGCGCCTACTCGCATCGCTTGGATCGCCGTTTCGCTCGATGTATCCCCGGTAATAAAAATGACTGGCAGCTTTCTGTCGATCGCTCGAATCTTGCGAAACAGTTCCAGGCCATTGTGATTTGGCAAATAAACGTCCAGCAAAACGACAAGCGGCTTGTGCGTTTCAATCAATTCCAATCCGATGTCACCATCGGCAGCAGATTCTACGGAGATCCCACAGTAGCCATTCAATCCACGCTCGACTGTGTGTCTTACGGATCGATCATCGTCGATAATCAGTACTTTTGGCATGCAATTTCCCTCCCACGAAACTATTGGCCAACCCATTAGTCGCTATGAGTCAGTAAGATGAAGCATCATAGCATTTATTCAACCATTACCATAAAGTTAGCCAAAATTCTCCTATGGTTCCTGCAATTAAAATCCGTTTGGTAATAGTACGTTTTGGCAACTCTGCGCTTAGTTTGATCCGTCAGCAAGCAATTGGAGGAAGGCCTGTTGGGCGAGAAACAAGACTCAATCTAACGAAATCAGTTCGGTACGGAAATTGCCCCTACTGGAAGGATTCGGAGTGCTAGGTCGAATTATTTCCTATCCTCGTTTGAGAAAAATGCCACCATGTCACCTATTGACATTGCTCGCGCTCTTCAGTCCCTAGAAGGCAATGAGGAGCTGCTAAAAGATTTGGCAAGCATGTTCGTTGAAGACGCTCCAGTTTTACTCGATCAATTGAAGGTTGCGCTATCTGACAATGACTCGCTTCAAGCCAGAAACGCCGTGCACAGCTTGAAGGGGCTCGTCTCTGCCTTCTATGCGACAAAAGGTGTCGAGATTGCACAGCGATTGGAGGATTACGCCGCTGCTGGGGACTTGGAAGAGTTTCGCAATGGCGAACTTGAGATACTTGAAGAATGCGTCAATTCGGTTTCTGCAGACTTTAGATCTCGAGGTTGGGTGGATCGGATTTAGACTTCGATGATCCAACTTGGAAACTTGCGACCATGACTTTGCACGGATATTGCACTCTTGTCAATCAAATTGTTTTGGGTACGACTTCAAGAGGGACTTCGCGTTTCAGTGGCAACGTTACGTGCGTTATTCGAGATAACCCGTCCGGAGTATCCAACCTTTGTTGTATTACAGGTGAAGTGAGAATCTTGTTTCTGATAGTGGAAACTGTTAAAATTCCTGGAGTTTATAGCACCTCCGGAACTCTAACAAGATTCCACTACTTGCTGGTTCTTAGCTCGCTGGTTCTTAGCCATTCCTGCTTGTACCAAATGGCCTCAACGTATAATCGGCCCCCTACGTAGCTGCGAAATGGTTTTCGGGCCATTCACACTTACCTGGGTTTGCTGCCAGCTCGCTCGTTGATCCGTCCATATGCATCTTCAGCGGCCAATCTGGCTTGGTCCCAAGTCATGGTTGAAGCCCCCCCTTCAGATTCCCAACGATTCTTGGCATCTTCCTCCCGTTCTTTCCAATCCAAGCTCGACGACGGATCGTAAGATTCCCAACCCGATCGGTAGGCAGGTTCGTAGTCTTCGTAGGAATATTCCTCGGAATAGTACGGGCGATCTTCATACGCATCGCGCCAGTAAGTTGACTCGACCGTTGGATCGATGTTCTCCGCTATCGCTTTTCCTGCGTACGCGCCTGCTATTCCCCCGGCGATGGTTCCGACTACCGTTCCGATCGGACCGGCAACGGTTCCCGATACGGCACCCGTTAACGCGCCTCCTAAAGCAGCTCCAAGCCCGGTTCCCATTGGATGAGCACCGGCTTGACCGGTAATTGGGTCTTCGTTACTCAATTCACTTTTGGTTGTTTCGCCACCACTAAGCTTCGGTTTCATGTTTCTTCTCCCGACAATAGGGCCAATTGAAATTCATTCTTCGAACAAAGTCGATCTTGGCCTATCGAGCAATTGCTATGCCAACAAGCGAACCTGTCGGAAATGATCGGCCGCAACTTGCAGACTCAGGACTCGGTGCGGTAGGATTTGGCATCACTTTTGCGTTAAAAGACAAGTCAGACTATTTACCGCCTTCCATCAAAATGGAATGCGATATCAAACTTCAATGCAAAGTCCAACGCAAATGGAAAACTTAATTCTTTACGGTAAAACGATCGCTTTTCTCGCAACCGATGGATTCGAACAGATCGAGCTAACAGAACCTTGGAAAGCGATCAAAAACGCGGGCGGAACAGTTAAGCTTGTTGCTCCCAAGATTGAGGGAACGATCCGTGGGTTCCATCACGATGTTCCGGGCGACGAGTTCCTCGTAGATGTGCTTGTATCGAACGCTAACATGGAAGACTACGATGCATTGGTGTTGCCAGGTGGAGTATTCAGTCCAGATGCAATGCGGTTGGATGCGGAGTCCGTCAAATTTGTGCGATACTTCTTTGATGCTCACAAACCTGTTGCCGCAATATGCCATGGTCCGTGGCTACTCATCGAAGCCGACGTCGTCGACGCGAGAAGGCTCACTTCGTGGCCAAGTCTGCGTACGGACATTATCAATGCCGGAGGAATTTGGCTTAACGAAGAATGCGTTTGCGATCGGGGACTCATTACCAGCAGGAGCCCTGACGACCTTCCAAAGTTCTGCGAGATGGCAATCAAAGAATTCGCAAAGGGGGTGCCAGCAGTTCAACCTGTGACATCTGACTCGGATGCCTAAGGCGGTCACCACATCGATCGCCAAAGTATTGTACTTTCTGTTGATCGTGTTGTTTGGTGTGAACTGGTTAGGCAACATGGTCCGTGGCCGGAATATTGTTGAGAGAACTACATGAACGTACTCGCATCTTCAGCCCTCAGTCGAGCGTTTTTTGCAATAGCGATTTTTTGCGTGGCGATTGCCATTGTCATAACTGGCAAACCGTTGCTCGCGCCGTTAGCAAACCCATAGAGCACCAACGCAGAAACCGCTCATCAACTTCGCCAGTTAATACTCTGCACGCACTGCGAAAATTCCGCCGAATGGATTGGCTGTTCGTTGGCGTGGTGAGATGCCTGAAAGAATGGGGTAAGTTGGGGGATTCCAATTTTCGGTTGTACGGCGATGGTCGGTTTAGTTGGCGAGTAAACTCTTTATGGCGAGCTGCAAGGATTGCCTTAAGTCGCTCGTGTAGCCGACTTTCACAAACGCGATCTTTCCGTCAGGTCCGATGATCACCGTTTGAGGAATGGCCTGAACTTTCAGTCTTCGGGAAAGGATGCCGTTATCCAACCCGACTTGCACCATCCATTCGCGTTCTTGCAAAAACTCTCTAATCGTAGCGGGATCCTCGTCCTGATTGACTGCCAAAAGTACGACATCCTCTTCTTCGAACTCACTGGTGGCTGCAATTAAGTCAGGCATCGCCCGGATACATGGACCACACCAAGTCGCCCAAAAGTCTAAAACGACCACCTTACCCCGCAACGTGGATAACTCCAGAGTTTCTCCATCGAGCATGGGCAATTTTAGGTCCGTGATTTCCGTACCGATCAATGAGGATTGCGTCCCAAAAAGCATATCGCTGCGTTGATCTCCCTCCGCTCCGGTCATGATCTGCGGTTCTGGAGCCAATCGGGCTACCCAATCGGAATAGGGAACATCCAACGCCTGAGTCGCAAACGAACCGAATCGCAATTCCTCTATCTGATCCAAGGGAATAGAACACTCCCCCAAGGCCTCTGAATATCCAATTAATTGATCGTCCTTCCAAGAGGTTAAGCCAAAAGTCAGTCGACGATCACCTGAGACAAGGACTTGAGCCATTTGCCGACCGTAGAAATTGGCAACTTGCTCGTCGCTAGCCTCCGTTGCCGGCAGATCGGAGCTCGCATTCGTAGAGCTGTCGACCATCACCGTATTAGAGGAATCGGTAACTGCTGATAACTCTTCCGGTTTGTAGTGAAGCCAAATCAAAGTGGAAACCAACGAGCGAGGAATCATCAATAAGTCTTGGTTAGCTTTGAACTGGATCGCATTCTCATCCAATTCAATCAACTCTCCTCGGACCATGTCTCCGTTCTCCGCGCGGAGAATGTGTTGGGGTGGATTGTTCTTGCGAATCCTCGGTATGGTCAACAGCAACTCCCGTTGGTTATTACCTGTGCTAGCGAGAGGGTCGTTCAATGAAGGGGACAGCAGAATCACTTTGGAGAGATTGCCGACAAACTTGTTTTCATTAACTCTATTAAGGGACAACTTTACCTCTGATTTTAATGAAACATCCTTCGGAATATTAAAGGTCATCATCGGGCTGTTATCGACATGCATTCTTAAAGTGTCACCAATACGACCAATGCTAATCCTTGCATTCTGGGAAGAAGGGCGCTGTACTTGTTGCATTCGCCCACCTTCGATTGTGCCGATAACCTCCGAATCGTAGAAGTGCAGGACAAAATCGAACGTACTCCCACGATTCTCCTTGTTGCTCCCGTAAACCTGCAGCGTCAAGCTGCCATAAGTATTTGGTTTCCATCCAAAATCGAATTCGAATCCACCCGCTCGCATTAGTCGGGGGTGGATCAAAGTGGCTGAATCGCTGAGTTGGATTTCTTCGTCTCTCACAACGACTGCATCTTTGGATTTCTCTGGAACAATCCAGTTTGAGTCGTTGGGTGCTATCTCAGACTGGGAAAAGGAAGAACCAAAATCGATCGCCTTGAGAAGCGAGGATGCGACTCTCGTCTTCTGCGTGAAGGACTCAAATTCAACGATGCCGTTACGAATTCCCAGGACGCGACAAGGAATTTTGTCCCGATTGTAGAAGTAGAGTGTATCGGGCCATTGCTCGTCGGTTCCCTCCTTTGCTTGACGCTTTTGCAAAAGGATTTTCGCATCCGCCGAATCAAAAGCCCCCCCTTTTTTTGTCCCCGGAAACTGCCAATGAATTATGTCGCTATCTTTTTGCGAGCCAGGCACCAATCGACCACGAATGCTCCCTGAAGTATGCAATAATTGGTGCGTGAAGTTTTCGCTAATCGCAACTTCCGGAACGGCTGGGAACGTGATTTGCCGAGCCCCGTTGATTTGAATCTCGAGCGGTTCTTCACTAGCCTTGGTTGCCAGACGCACATTGCCTTTCTCGATCCCCAACAACTCACCGGAAATCAGCATGCCGTCATGAAAATCCACTCGTGCTATCGAAGCATTCGACGGCACTGCAGGTTGCAAAGAAAATGCATTGCTGAACTCGGAATGAGGTATCGAAATGGTTGACCTTTGCTGATCTGAACTGGGCCCATCTGAACCGGACCCAGCAGGACTAATCGAACTCGTTGGCTCTACCAACCAGTGCAATCCGTCAAACGAGATAACATTTCCATTGGTAGCAGGTGCATTTGCTATTTGGTACGAGGAACGCGTGGAGTCAAAGCCTGGCTCGGATTGACGAACCCGAAACTCAGTCACGACCAAGTCTCCGGTTTTGTTCTCGATGTAGATCCCCGGCTTGTTTCGGGTTTTCGAATCATCCAAGTCTGCAGTGCACAATAATTTTCCCGATGTATCATGGATCGCTACACGCTTTTTGACCTGGTCCCAAAAAATCAACAGTCGAACCTTACGATCCTTGTTAAGGAACGACTCCATCACGATCTCAAAGTTATCCCCAAACGAGAATACCAAGGAATCATCCCACGTTTCCAATCTTGGCAATTGATCGGTTTCTCTTGCGTTGGTCGGTACACCTAACCCGAGTACCATGTCAAGTTTCTTGGTCCAGCTTAGTTCGACTTCGATCAAAGAGGTCTCTGGCAGTTCTGCTTCGCGGTACAAATGAATATTTCGCCGAGTGCTGAGTAACTGACCCAGCGTGTTGACTTGCCAGAAGCGTTTCTGCCCCCTTGCCGCTTCCCATTGATTCAAATCAAATCGATCTGTAGTCCATTGCCCAGCGATGGCCAAGTTTTGCACGGCGGCCACATAGTCGCGTCGCAGTTTTACTTCGCCAAGTCGAGAACTGAAAATCGTCCAATGCGTTGCATCGAGTTGCCGAATCTCCCCATAGATACGACCGCCGTCTACCAGTTGAATCAAGAAATCCTTAGGGGACACGTCCGTTTTGATTGTCTCGACGGCTTCTGCGGGAAAGGATATTTCCTTCAGAAAGTTTCGATCGATCTCGAGTGGGTCGCGAAACAGCGAATCAGCGAACCAATACAGTGCTCCTTGGTCGAGCCCCATGCAGCTTCCGGGCAACGTTTCACCATTAGTCCAAGTCAACGTGGCTGGACCGGACTTCCAAGTCGATGCACCTGCAGGATCGGACAAAGAGTTCGAATCGTCACCAGCAAGTCCTTTCCCATCCGTCTGAGCAAACAATCCAGCAGAATAGAAAAAGAGTACCGCAAACGCGATAAAGTTTGTCGCTAGCTGGATAACCCGAAACATATTCATCAGCGTTCGTAGATGGGGAGGAAGCGATAGTTGAGAGCGAGAGCTAGTAGTGCCATTGAAGTGGAATAAACAGGCCCGTGTTGACTGGTACCAATTTGGCCGTCAGCTTGCTGCATGTTTCGCAACGTTTGAATCGTGGTCTGATTCCATCGCTGCCACGATTCATAGTCCGCTTGAAAGAGTGCTTGAGCTTTGTAATACCGCTCGTACTCAGCCCATCCAGACCCACCCCCCTCGAGGCGGTCGATCAAGTATTGACGCGTGGCGGTACGTTCCTCCCATTCGGTACGTTTGCCGATGGAGAAAACTAGGCATGCAATTGCTGTTCTCGCATCGGAACCACCTAGACCGCCCAGCCCGCTGTAACCAACCGCACCATCAGAAGTGGAGGTCATCGATTTCATATAGTCGAGGGCGCCGTCAATGGTTTTGTCGGGAACATCGAAACCGGCATTGCGAGCGGCAAGCAGTCCCATCAATACGGCGCCCACAACCGAAGTGTCCGCCGAATTGTCGTTTGGGGAATATCGCCACCCCTTGGACGGATTCTTCTCCTGCGAGGTGACGGCCAATCGAACGGCCAATTCTAACGACTGCCCAATGGTTCTCCGTTTCGAAGGATCTGTCTCGCCCGCCCAAATCAAATCGTCGTCCACTGCTCCGTAAGCTTCTGCCAACGCCAGCATCGCGAAACCGTGAACGTACATGTTTCCTCCGTAGTACCCGGTTGAACCACTCTGTCTTTGGATAATAAAGCGAATCGCGCTACGAACATTCTTGGCATAGCGACCGAAATTGGGATCCTCTCCCGTCGAGAGAAATGCCATAACGGCCAGACCTGCGATCCCACTGGCTTCGTCGCCATGAAAATTGGCCGACGAATTCCAACTCCCATCTGCGCTTTGAGCATTCACCAAGTAGTCGATGCCACGTTGGTAAATCGTTCGCACTTCGGAAGGCACCCCCGTTCCCTCCTGGATTTGGGTTTGCAACTGCTCCAGTTGCGACCAAGCGGTCGATTGGTACACCACACCGAAAACTAGCCACAACGCTGTAGCGGCGACAAAGGAACCGAATCGGGGGGTTCTCCTCCGCTGGTTATCGTTAAACACCATCATCTGCATCTTCTCTTTCCCCTTGAACCTCCTCATCTTCCGCCTGCGCAAGCTCCACAAAATCTTTCACTGGCGCCAGAAAGATAAAATACAATTGCATTTGTGCGGGAGACAGTACCTTGGAAAGTTCCTCTTTTGTAGCTTTAGATGCAATGCAGTAGCTCAGATAGGGTTCGAAAACCGTCAATGAGGTGAGATCTGTTTTGGCAAAATGAGGATGCAAGACCCCTTGCAACTTTTTCTGCTGTTCTTCATTTAAATGAAGTTCTCGCGTTACTGCTCCCATGAACAACGTAAGCAATTCCTCTCGACGTTTCAATTCTTGCGACTCTGAACATGCGGACATGATGTTGTTCTGATCAGACGACAGAATCGTAGTCACCAAACTCTGCCAGAACTTATGTTCTCGGGGACGATTGGTTTTAAACGGATTTCCATTGATATCTAAGACGACATCCTCGATCCATGATAAATCGATCTCATTGATGTCTTCGATCTCTTTGATTTCCAAGTCTGCCATGTTCGAGAGTTGTTCTACTTCATCGCCCTCTTGCGATTCGGCAATAACTCGAGGTAGGAGATCCTTGTCCTTCCCCCACTCTTCTGTTAGTTTCTTTACAGCGCCTTTCGATGCGATACGGAGCTTCATCACTTGTTCTGGAGTCGGATTGCAAAGTTGCTGAATCAATTCAATCTCAACTTGAAATACCTGTTTCAAATAGAATCGCTTAATCGCTAGTTGTCCTTCGGGTGTATGAGCGTCGATTTTGTCCTTCGCATCTTTCTCTGGATCAACTGCGGAATCAACGATTGTCTCCTGATCGTCTCGATTCTGCTCAACATTCTTTGTGTCTTGACCAAAACCGATACCTCCCTGGGGAATGCTTAATAGAAGAAGCAGATGAGCAAACCCAATGGTCTGAAATCCTAATGCCTGGGAGCGAAATTCCATTGTTATCGATCGTCCTTATTGATCTTCCATCGCCATCATTCGTTCGATCTCGCGTGCCGGCCAGAGCATCATTCGCATCGACTGGATTTGGGCAGGCGAAAGAAACTTTGCAAGCTCATCGTTGCTGACTTTGGCTGCGAAATAGTAACCCATGTAGTTTTCGAAAAAGGGGATACCACTAACCTCCGCCGAATCAAAGTGAGGCTTGATCGCATCGTGCAACTTTTGTTTCTCGTCAGCACCTAGTCTGAGTTCCCGACAAATCGTACCCAATACCGCCTGCAGCATGTCACTCCGCTGTTGGTTCACTTGCTCCGCTTGGTAAGTTGCCAGCTTCCCCTGCTGCTCTGGCGTCAAAACGCTAGCAATGAGAGTTGCCCACACCTTCTCCTTGGTAGGTACGACGGCCTTAAACGGGTTTCCCATTTCGTTAAGCAACACCATTTGGGCCATGCGATCATCAATCTCACTTGCATCCTTAATCTCGACGATTGCCTCTTCCAGTTGGTCTTCATCCTGAGAATCTTGATCATTGCCTTCTATTTGTCCCATTCGCCCGAACATCTGACCTGACTTTTTCCACCATTCCTGGGATAGTTTTTTGACAACACCTTTAGACCCGACTTTCAACTTTGTAATTTGCTGTGGGGTAGGCTCGCAAAGTCGTTGGATGTGCTCAATCTCCAATTGAAAGGCTTGCGACAGTTGGAATCGTTTCGCCGCTAGCATCTTGCTAGGTTCAAAGCCAAAGGGATTCGCCATCTGAGCTTGGGCAAGCTCTGCGGCGTCAGCATCGTCTAATGCGACAACCTCAACTTGAACCTCGTCCTGCCAAGCATCGACTCTCACTGTCAAAGTAACAATCAGCATTAGACTCGCTACGGACAGCAGACCCAATCGAAAACCAATAAACTTCAACATGACCGCACTCCCAAACCAATAACATCAAATAGTAAATCAATCGACATCTCTTAACCACCGACACTGAATGAATCACTCTTCTAAGGATTCAAAATAGCGATCCAAGCCGTCTCGGAACTCGTCCGGAAGTTCGCGACCTGATTTGCCACTCGCTTGTAAACTTTCCCGTTGCACCGTTGCTCCGTTCTTTTCCGCAGAACTGCCCAACTGCGCTAGAGCCGAGGTTGCAAAGTCTCCTCCGGAGCGTTTTCCATCGCCAGGATTGCTTCCCCCCCCGCCACTACCATTTCCTGGACGACGAGCTTGCAACAGCCACTCGATCGCCTCGGTTTCGGCAGCCAGTGTCGGCTTACACGTTTCGGATTTCGCTAACAAGCTTTCTGCATCGCTCATCGCTGCAGAAGCTTGCGACAACTGTTGAATCTCGCGTGCAAATTCGGACTCGCCCTCTGGCAAATCTAAAATGGCTTCAATCACGGCATCGGTTCGCTCGACTAAAGCTTGTTGAATTGTTTTCAAGTTCGAAACGCGTTCATTTAGGTTTGATGCCAACAACTGCGGTCTGGCTTGTTCCGTCTCTCGAGTCTGCTCGCGAAGATCGATTTCCGCTGCCAAGATCTTCATGACTTCGAGTACGAGCGATGGCGGTAAACTCCCCTTGGGCCCGCCAGGACATTTGCCTCCTTTACAACCAGGACCTACCAACTGCTCGCCCCAACGATCCAGCGTGTCTGCAAGCCATTCCGCATGCGCTACCGAGGTCCCGGTCTCGTTGCTGGCTAATCTATCAGCCACTAATCCGATCTGCTGCGCGATTCGAACCTCTTGCATTTCGTCGTATACGGTCTGAAACTTTCCGTCAGGATTGCGTGTCAAATAGGCGGATAAGTCTTCGAGAATATTCTCAATCGTACTGATGTAGGCTCGCTGCCGTTCGGCCAGCAATTCGGTTCGGGCTCGGGTGGACTCAGCCACCTCAACAGCATCTGTTCCAAACCCGCCCAAACTGGTTCGACTGACATCGTTGGCTAGCACCAATTCGTATCGTGATAAGGCTTTCAATCGTTTGACGAACGTGCTTCCCTCCAAATTAGAAATCAGCTTCTGCAACTCCTCGGCCACCTTTTGAAATTCGGCCAAGAGCGATTCTTGAGCCGCCACTGCCGCCTGCATTTGGTTTCCCGCCGGACTCGAAGGTTCGCCTCTCGGTTCTTTATCGGGGAGTGGATCTAACGAAACCTTGGGCAACCGTAGCGACGGCGACGATGGAGAATTCGACTGCCCTGGTGGCTTGCTCTCTTGTGAGCTATTATCCCCAGAGTTCATGCTGGATTCTTTGAGCGAGACCGAAGGGACCACAGGTTTTGCTTCGCTCGCGTCATCCTGTTTTTGGTTGGCCCCTGCGCCAGCAGATGGCTTTTGTCCCGGGTTGTTCTGGATATCGGAAACGGATGTTTGCGGCGACTCGGAATCGGTAGGTTTATTCCCCTTCTCCATGCTCGTCACGGCTGCCGATGCGGCTTGTTTGAGCAAATCGGAAACCGACGGCATCCTATTTTCATGGATGTCTTTCAATTGCTGCATCATGTCGGCCAACTTCTCAAGATGATCGACTCCGAAGTTTTCGTTGCGAGCTGCTTCTTGAACCAATTTCTCACCACGCTGCGTAAGTGCGTCCAATTGACGAGCTTGTGCAGATTCCGCCGTGGCTTGTGCCTCGATTCGACGCCTCGTTTCTGGGCGATCCAAGTCCGAAGTTGACAGATCCCTAAGCTCCTTATTGCGTTGATAGAGTTGCTGCTCGCGTTCGTAAACCTCGAGGGCCTGCTTAAACCACTCATCCAATCGACGAGTCATCCAAATGGCATGCTCGTCCTCCGATAGCACGAACACCGTGTATGTCGGCGAGAAAACTGGCTCGCGGTCCGGCAAGTAGTCCTCAACAAACAATCGCAACTGAATAGCCTGTGGTTCGATGCCTTCTGTGGCAGGCGAAAAGGTGCATACAACTTGTGTCAGCTCGGCTGCGTAAGGATCTCCGGCCATGACGATCTTTTCCCCTTGGGCTGCAACAGAGGGCGAACCGGGGGCCGGTTTACCTTGCCATTGCATGCCGATCCGTCGAACACCAAAATCGTCTGACGCATCGATGGTAAACGTCAACACATCTCGCTCCATCAGGACGCGTTGTTGTTCGAGATCGCGACAAGTGATCGAGGGTGCTTGATCATCGACCGATCGCAGCTTTACTTGCAACGGTGTCTTGGCTGACAACCCAAGCGAATCATGCCACACTAACTCCAGCGTCTGGGAATCGGCTACCGACACGGGAGGCACCTTTAATGAAGCTCCTTGTACGCTAACCTCGCTGCCGTTAACGCGAGCCCTTTGCAAGTCACGAGTGGCGACAGCGGTGAGTGTCACGCGACTGCCAGCCACCGTGCTCAAACCACCACCTCGCAACGGTCGTTGCAATGGTTCAGAGCGTTGCAAGTAATCAGGAAACTCGATCGACGCAGTCAGCTCCGAGAGCTCGGGACGGGGTTGTGGGTCTAACTGAATCGAGTGCAACACATCGCCAATTCGAACCTCAGCTTGACTAGCCGCACTTATTGGTGGTAAACGAAACTGAAACGCTCCGCTCTTGGCATCCGATTCAATCTTTTGATTTCCTAGCCAAACCGCGCCTCGCTCTGGATTCCACCGCGATGTAGAAGCGATCGTTGCCGAAAACTCAACCGGTTCCGCAGCGGGGACAACCAAATGCTCAGGCAATGGATCCAACATCGTGAATGTGTATCGATCGATGGCACGCCATGGTAACAGCCAACGTTGCAGAGCGTTCCAACCAGCAGCAGGAACTACCAACAACGCAATAAGTGCAATCGCAATCGGCAAGCTCGCTGTTCCTATCCATCGTCGATGACGAGGATACGGGACTGCGTCACTCAAGTCCTTGTTGCTCGTCTCCCGGTCCGCTTGAGCCAACGCAGCACGGCATAGTGATTCACTGGTACCTTGAAAGTCTTGCGTCTTAACAAGCTCCACGATCCCTAACAGATAGTCCCCAAGCCGTGGTTGCGTAATCTTGAGCATCCGAGCGACCTGTTCCAATTGTCGGCTGCGCCAAATCCATCGGTGGCAAACCCACGGTAACCAAACCGCTAATCCTAACGAGCCCGTGATGAGAATCGCTCCTCTCACTATTGCCGAAGTGTTGAAGAAACGATCGAGACTGAAAACAAACAGATAGGAGAGTATCAAGCCGAACACGGCAGCTGAGATCCCCTCGATTAATTTCACGGTCCAAAGTCGCCGTCTAAATTCGAGAAGCTTAGATCGGGTCTGTTGGGGCAGTTCCAGTTTCGTCATGATTCCATCGAACCTTATTTCGGTAACAAGAGTCCATCGCGACATCTTCTAGCAGCAAAGAGTATACCACAATCAATTACCTAACTGCTCCTGCCAAAACTAAAGAAATACCGGTCAATCTATGATCGATTTTCGAAATTCCTTAATCAACTTGGTTTCTCCTGTCGAATTTCTGAGGCCCATGGTCGCGTTAATGCGCTCGCTAACCAACCCAGGCAATTCCACACTGGAGAGGATCGATTGATATTGGTTGTCCACGAGGCGATACATAGACAGATTCTTGCCATCGTGCCGCCAAACCTCGGGTACCTTCATCGCAGCGAACAAATCCATCTTTTTTATTGCGGAAGATGTCAACTCGACCTCGACAATTAAATCGGGGGGCGGATCGACCTCGAAATCCATGTCCTTCTTGCCCAGAACCTGTGCAGCGTGAGTGACATAGTAGGACTCATCTGGTTCGAACCCCTTTGACAAACCAGAGTGCTTCACTGTCATCGAAGCCACGCTGATAATCTCTATGTCATGAACTTCGGAATAGGTCTCGATCAGTCGCCCAAGCAAACGCCCTATATTCTCATGCTCCCTGGCCGGACTCATCATTTCTAGAATCCCTCGGTCGTAAGTCATGCGTGGAGTGCGTCCATCACGTTGGTCAGAAAGTGCATCATAGGTTTCCCAAGCGACCTCTCGTAGGACCATGCGCACCTCTGGCAATGTAAGTTGACCTAGCAGTTTGTCAGCCATAGGAGCACTCCTGTTCCGTAAAATACAACCGCTATCATGATTGCCCATCCATCATACCAGCCCCGCAAGCTTCCGACCAATCCATAACAAACTCATCAAACCGATCAACAAACCGACCCAAAGCGGATGCCCCCATAGACGAATGCGGCGTGTCTCAGGCTCTGGCTCAGGAATTTTCCGTATAGCCGTTAACACTTGTTCGATGTCTTCGGGTTTCACCACCTGCCCCCGGGTAATCGCTGCGACCTCCTGAAGCGAAGCGAAATTCACAGGCTGCCCTAACCGCTCTCGCACCATCCCTTGAACACTGATCGTTGTTTGCAACGTGCCTCCGGTCTCTCGACAAGTCAAAGTCGCTCGGTGTTCGCCAATCTCCTGAGGTACAAACGAGCCGGTAAACAATCCCCACTGTCCTGTCTCGGCTTGAGATGATAACTGCACGTTCTGCACATTCCCCGACGGTGCCACCAATTGCACGGCAACTTGTCCGGTTTGCAGCGGTTCACCATCGGCAGCCATGACATTGGCATTCAACGATAGCGTTTGACCTGTTCTTGGACGGTCTGGGGAATAAAACAAACGCATGGAATCCCCTCCAGCCATGTTTCGTTGGTATGCCATCCACCGTGCTACTTGGCCCCAGAAACGATAATGGTATTTATCCTCGACTCCTTCTCGCCAACGCCACGCTCCGTCGGTTCCCATAAACAGGATCTTGCCCGCACCGAACGTTTTGGTCACTAGTAACGGAATCCGCCCCTCCGCATTCGACTCGCTGGAGTGAACCGCTAACACCTGCGAACCAATCTTCGCTCGCAACACCGGTGCATACCATTGAAAGCCAGGCAATCGATTCCACAACGCCATATTGTTCTCTGCGGAATCGGCTAACTTAGTCAGCAAACTTTGGCTGCCGACCTCGGTCAACTGCAACTGAGCGGGGACCCGGTTTCCCCAACCGCGTGGCTGAGCGAAATCAAATACAACAGGAAAGAGATCCGATAACTCCGTATCGATCAGCGAAAATTGGCGACCTCGCATCCCCGGCATCAAGATCAAACCGGTCGCTTGGTTTTGTACTAAGCCTTTGATGCGACGACAATCCTCAACCGTTAGCTGGCCATCACCGATCCCTACGTCCCCAAGGAATATGACATCGTAAGTGGATAATGCATCCACCGAATCTGGGAACTGAGGCAAGTATTCCTTCCCGCCCCCCATAGCTTCGACATCAGGTTGGTAAAGCACACAACGAACCTCTACACCAGGATCGCGAGACAAAGCGTTTCTTAAAAATCGATACTCCCAACGCGAATACGATTCGACGATCAGCACCTTGAGCGACTCACGCCGAATCTCAATCGGAACCGTTAAGCGATTGTTTTCAACGATGCGTTCGCCGTCTACAACCTCCACCTCGACGTTCAGTTCATAGTCCCCAATCTTCTGAGGATTCCAAAGAAACGCTTGCTGCAACGTGCCGTTCGCGGGCATCGTTAACCGATTGACCATTCGTTCACCGTCGTTCGATGAAAAGGTCACGTCGACATCGACATCCCGAGGCAGCGTGCTGCTGATCGTGAACGGAATACGAGTCGGCTTGTTGACAACACCGAACGTGGGAGCTTCGAGACTGACCAACTCCAAATCGGGAAGCGGCGTTTCGCTCCCCACAGCTACCGCCCAAACCGGGACATCATTGGTCCGCAACAGTGTTGCTGTTACACTAGGGGAATTGCCATGGTTCCAGCTCCCGTCGGTCAGCATCACGATGCCTCGCAGGTTGGAATGCTTTTCCACCGTCCGTTGCAAGGCAATATCGATATCGGTAGCAGAAGTCGGCGGATTCAACTCCGACGAAAAAGGCTCAATCACGATTTTTATCTCACGATTTCTCTCCCCGACCGCAGGTGACCAAAAATCGGGATTGAGAAACCTCTCAATGGACTCCTTGCGCGACACGACCTCGTCTTTCTCAGCCCCCCCAGGCGATGGCACATCCTGCGTGTTCATGCTGTCGGATTCATCCCACAACACCACCAGGACTGGCTCGGTCTCAGGCAAGAAAGACTGAACCCACTCCGGTTGGCAAATCATCAACGCGACCAAAATTAACAAAGCGATGCGCAGCAGCTCCAGCCCTCCAATCATTCGCTTGTAACCAGACCGGCGAATGGCAATAACCGCGAGCACGACTCCGGTCAGTACCAAAAGCACGGCAAACGAAAACGCGAGTCCGCTGGTACCTGAAAAGCTAAGCGTTTGCGTTTCCGTCATGCCGCAGCCCTCAGTGGAGTCTTTACGGTTTCGGCCCGCTTTTCCGGTTTCTGAGGCATGCAGAGGATCGCTTCCACAATCAGAGCCAACCCCATCCCAATGACAAACAACCTCCAGATCTCACTTGCCAAACTCCGACCACTTCCAATTTGGTCCTCGACGATCTGAAAATCCAAACCGGCCAACAAGCTTTCGATTTCCGGTTTGGCGAGATACTGCGAGCGGTCTTCTGCGACGGGGCGATTCATCGCGATCCATTGTTTCTCATCGCCGTAAATGCCAGCCCTTGCGCGGCGATCCCCTATCCACTCTTCGTCGGTGTGCGAGTGAACGTGAGGCATTTGGTTAACCACGCGAGCCGGTACGCTTCCCGCTGTCAACGTCTTGGCATTGCCGATGGTTTCGGCTCCCGAGGCAATGGCACGCTGAATAGCCACGAACAACGTGATCCCCTCGCGATCCAAACTGGAATGAGTTCCGACCGGCCAAGTGCTCAGAAAATAAATCGTCCCGCCTCCCGTTTTGGAACGCTGGAGCAAAACAGCCCCGTTCTCGAGTTGCGCCAAGGTCGTTGCTGGAAATGCTCGGTCTGCATCCGACGAAGCTTCAAGGGCCCGCAGTTCCGCAAACTGATAAAAGCGGAGCTCGTTCACGGGTAGCGATTGTCCGTTGCGAGTACGGGCTAACAAATCTTCGTCGCTGTTCCAATAACGGACCACCTGCCCCTGGCGATCGATGTCGGACCATCTCCCCCAACGCCAACCGGCAAAGTGATTCTCGTTCGCTTCGCTCGGTGGTAGAAATACGATCGAGCGACCACTCTCGAGAAAGTTGAACATCACCCGGGCAAGATCCGCGTCAGGCAGGGGAGCTTGCCAGACAAGTAACGCGGTGGATTGCCAATCGATCAAAGCCGTTTGATCAGGCGTGAGGACTTGCGATTCGTGATCGACTCCACTTAGAGCAGGAGTTTCCGACGCACGCAGAATCGCACGAGTATAGATAGGCTGCTCGGTGACGATGACGGTGCGGCGAATTGGTTCCGGTGCAAAAGCAAAGTAAGCGAAGTTGTCACTCTCGTTTTCATCATACGGAATCTGCACCGATCCCCAACCCGACTCGAGCTCTTTGTCGATCGGGATTCGATGACCGATCAGCGTGGTCGCCTCACCGCTGAGTTCCAGGTCGTGCACGGATCGGAGCCCGTTGATTGTAAACGTGAGCGGTATTTTTACTTGATCGGTTTTTCCCGTAACCGTTATGTCGAGTACCAATTCGGCGTTGTTCGAGTCTGACACAGATTGCCTTCGAACTCGATCGACTGTGACGGTTAGATTGCTATCGGCTGGTTCCGGATATTGCAGAATTTGAAACCGCACACCGTCCCTTTTGGCAAAGCTACTTTGAAGGGCGCGCCATCGGCTACTATCTGCATTCCAATCGTTGGATGCTGCGTCGGATACGAGCCAAACATCCGTTCGGCCTGTTTCATTTTGAACGATGTAGTCCAAAGCAGTCTGCAACATGACCGGGATATCGGCAGAAGCGTCCGTCGGACCAGTTCGTGGATGATCCAGCAAATCGCTCGGGCGATCGAGCAGTAGCGGAGTTGGCGAACCGCTTTCGATCAGTACGATCGGCTTTTGGTAGCCCATGGTTTGCAAGGCTTCTACAATTTTTTCCAATCCCGACTGTAGTTTCGATTGGCCAGTGTTGGTGCGTTGTTGCTGCATGCTTGCCGAGCGATCCAGTAGCACCAAAATGGTTTCGGGTTGGCCTCCCGTAATCGATCCGATCCAACCTGAAGAAAGGGGGCGGCTGACAGCGAAAATCAGCCCGGCGATCGCAATCATCCGAGCGGTTAGAATGAGAATCTGTTTGAGGCGTGCCATGCCTCGATTCATTCTTTTGGCCATCAATAGGAATTGCATGGCTCCCCAATCGATCGAACGATGCCTACGTTGATTCAATAAATGAATCACGATCGGCAACGCAATCAACGGTAAAGCCAATAGCCAAACGGGACTCAGAAATGTCATTTGAGTCTCCGGCTTAGAACCATCGCAGAAACCGCTTTCGGAATTCTTCCATCAACTGATAGATGTTGTAAGACCATTGCTGAACCACAACCGTATTTCCATACACTTTGTCGCTGAGAACTTGCGTCCCCTCTGGCTGCATCTTAATCGTCACTTCGGTCACAACATCTGGTTTCAGTTGGATCCGAACGTAACGATCCGTGCCGTTTAGTGGCATTTCAAAGCCCTTCAACAAGGCAATCAGCTGTTGATTTCGATTAGGTGGCATCGTGTGCAATATGGCGATACCATTCTCATCGGTTTTCGCCGTATAACGGTTGCCTGCTTCAAAAACGATCTCTTTACCCTGACGTGATCCGATCAGCAAGTTAGTCATTGCGAAGGCGGTACCTAGAATTTGGGAACCTCCATCAAACCAGTACTGATATGGCCGTGAAGCAACTTCAACTCCGGGAAGTGGCTTGTTGTTGCGATCCACTACTGTCACTTTAACCGAAGTAGCAGGAATCATTTTGAGCGTGGGCTCAATTTGAGGTCCTCTCGATCGAAATAACTGTGGATACGCCACAAAGACGCCTAGCCTTTCTGCCATATCAGGGAAGAAAGGAAGAACGTCTTCCTTGGTAGGGGGCTTTGGCACCCAGCCATCGCAAATCGGTATTAACTGGAGGACTTCGTCGGTGGGCATTGACTCGAAGACAAACGTACCATCCTCTGCAATGATTGTTTTGTCCAACCAACGCCAAGTTGAAAACCAGTTGAATCGTCGGCCGTCTGACCCTCGGCGATTGATCGCGGCGGAAACGATACCGTTTTTGACAGGCCTAGTCACGGAATCATCAAGCTTCCCTTCGACCCGCGTCCCAACGGCCAACTTGATATTTCTCAATAGAACGCGGCTCCGGTCTGCGGGGTCAATCTCGATCAACTCGCTGAACAACGTCGGCTCGCCAGGGACAATCTTCATCATCCGGAACCATGTCTTATTCGACTCGTACACGGGGGATACAAGCATCCCATTCTCGGCGAGCTTCCAATCACTCATTCGCGTGTCACCGCTGACCAATCCGTACAAATCGGTCTTGATGGGCTCCCCAGAATTTGCATCCACAGCCGTGGCGGCAATGCGAAAACCTATCTTGAGAGGGACTTCTGCGGGGGCATCATCGACACTGCGATCCTCTCGGAACGTTACAAAGTCCGGGTGCTCGACCGAAATCGTAACGGTACCGACCTCGAGCTTTTCAGTCATGTATTTTGGATAGGGCAAATCCACGAGCCCCTCCGCACTGGTCTGCATTTTTGGCAAGAGACCAAACAGCTCTTCCCGCCATCCCCAATGACTACTAGGCTCCGCTTTGGTTCTCAAACCCGACGGAAACACGGTTGCATTCTCAATCGGATGACCATCAGGATCTTTCACTAAAACCTGCAAGGTCAACATCTCGACCTTGGGCTTGCCGTCCTTTTCTGCGTCCGGTGCCTGTAGTCCGAATGCAGGCTCGAGATAGCCTACGACTAGGAACGAGGCCAAACACAACATTGTTACAAGTCGCATACACTTTCCCCTCTTTTCCTGTACTATCTGTTGCCTAGCTACCTCTGCTTGGGCATTCGGGCTAAAAGAAACTTGGACAATACATCACCATAGTGCTGATCCAGCGTCAGTCGTTGGTAGTCCACATTAGCCTCCCTGACAATCGACTTGAGATCGTGCAAGTAGCCGTCGACAGCCCGACGGTACTCCGTTGCGACAATGCTAGGATCGGCCAACACGGCTGGTCCACCCTCCAAATCCACAAACCGCATTGGACGATCAAAATCGAACTGCAACTCAGATTGCTCCAGAAGATGGAATACGACCACATCGTGCTTGCGAAATCGAAGATGCTGAAAGGCGCTACTTAGCTCTTTCGGAACAACAAACAAATCCGAAAGAATGACGACCAACGCTCGCTGACGGATCCGTTCCGCTGCTTCATGCAACGCGGCCACCAAGCCCGTGCCACCTGACGCGGTGCTGTTCGCTAAAGAATCCAGAATGACACGCAAGTGTGCAGCACTGCGTTTCGGAGTAATTTGCCGCTGAAAGGTCTGTCCCGCGCAGTACAAACCAATCGCATCGCCTTGAGTGCCGGCTAGATAAGCTAGCGTCCCTGCGATCTGTTTGGCAAAGTGCAGTTTGGAAAGTCCACCACGAGAATAGTTCATCGAGCCGCTGGTGTCGACGATCAAGCACAATCGCAGGTTCGTGTCGGCTTCGAACTCTTTGATATAGAACCGGTCGCTGCGACCGTATGCACGCCAATCCAAACGCCTAGTATCGTCCCCAGGAACGTATTTGCGATACTCGGCGAACTCAAGACTCGAGCCTCGGTGCGGGCTTCGGTGCATGCCGGTAACATTACCTAGCATCGGCAGCCGAGCATGCAAATTGAGAGCTTTCAAACGCGCAATCACACGCGGTTCAATAAAGTCGTGGGGCGTTGTCATACTTCACGGTTCAGCTCGGTTACTAAACGTCTTACGATGTCGCGGCTACTTAGGCCTTCGGACTCGGCTGCAAAGGTGGTTAGCACACGATGCGTGAGAACGGGCTCTGCTACCTCCAGAATATCTTCCAGTCGGACGATGTAACTGCCGTGCAGCGCCGCGCGAGCTTTCGCACCAAGTATCAAATACTGAACCGCCCGAGGCCCCGCTCCCCAGCTTACTAACGGTTTGAGCCAGTCCGGTGAGTCTGGCGATTTGGGGCGAGACCGCCGCGTCAAATCGACCGCGAATTCGTAGATGTGATCAGGTACGGGAAAGCGACGGACCAAATCTTGAAACCGAATCACTTGCTCGCCAGTGAGAACCGGTTCCAGTGGAGCCTGCGCCGCCCCCGTTGTACTGCGAGCAATGCGGATCTCTTCGTTCCGGTCGGGATAATCGACCTCGATCAGAAACATAAACCGGTCTAATTGGGCTTCGGGAAGCGGATAGGTGCCTTCTTGTTCAACGGGGTTCTGAGTCGCCAACACAAAAAAGGGTGGCGGCAAGTGAAACGTTTTCCCGACGACTGTGATGCGTTGTTCCTGCATCGCTTCGAGCATTGCGGCTTGTGTCTTTGCTGGAGCTCGATTGATTTCATCCGCCAGAACTACATTCGCGAACAACGGACCTTTGACGAATTCAAACACGCGACGTCCATCCGCCGTTTCTTGAAGAATATCGGTGCCGGTGATATCCATCGGCATCAAGTCGGGTGTGAACTGAATCCGGGAAAAGTCGAGCGACAATGTTTCCGCCAATCGACTGATGAGCAGCGTCTTGGCCAATCCCGGAACACCCATCAACAAGCTATGCCCTCGCGCGAACAAGCAAATGGCAAGGCGTTCGATCACCTCGTGCTGACCTACGATAATCTTGCCCAGCTCAGTTTTCAGTTTTTGAAACGTTTGCCCCAGTTCATCGATGGCCGCTACATCATCGGTCTGCAATTCGTTCGGGTTGGCTATCGACATAGGCGATTCTCGTGGTGCAAGGTTTCGAAGAGAAAGCACTTTGGCTTCGCCTGTAGCATATCAAATTTTTACCCAAACTGGATAAATCCAGTCGGGATAGCAAGAAAAAAGAGGTTGCGATCCAAAACCTTTGTGCGATCCAAATCCAATGCAGGTGCTATCTGCGGAACTGCAGCTCGTGGAACCAAAGATCATCATTCGGTACATTCAGCTTGAGTTCGACAAATTCCCCTTTAGCGTTGGAGATAAATAGAGCCGAGCCTTCATCGAACCAAGCAAATTTGGTTCTCCAGCGAATCACGAACGTGTCGTAGTGGAGGTGTTCTAAGTCCGCCACCATATTGGGATTAGCGGGGATTCGCAAAACGAGCTGCTCATTTTCCAACGATACAGTCGCCTCTCCCAGCATGGGACAACGAAACGATTTTGCATAGTCGGCCATAGGATGACTCGGCTTGGTCCCTTGCGCCACCGGAGTAATCTCTGCGTCGATTCGCTTTCGAAACTCATTGCGTGACTCGGTAAACCGTTTCAAGCTCTCTTCACTTCGGTTACCAACGCTCCCGCCGGTCGCCCAATCCATCGCCATACTGCAAAGGGTATTGGGGAGTGAGGTCATGCTATTCGAGAGAACAATAATTCCAAACTGCTCACCCGGCAGTAGCATTTGGTGAGAATACATTCCATCGTAACCGCCACCGTGCCCGACGACTTTGCGCCCGTTGTAATCGGAGAGGGACCAACCCAGACCGTAAGCCCGATACAATGTTTGCGGGACTCGTTGCGAAGCGTTCTTGGAAACGCGGATTGGCGTGTAAGGTTGCGTCATCTCATGCATTGAATCGGCTGAGATCAATTGCACTCCATCCCATTCCCCTTGCTTGAGCTGGAATCGCATCCATTGAGCCATGTCCTTGGCGCTCGAAACAATCCCGCCGGCTGCAGCCATGGTATCCCAGTTGACCCATGCAATCGGCTCCGATCGATCTAGATGGGTTTTATGTGGCGTTGCAAAGTTGCCGTGACTGACGAGATCTCTGACACTCGTCACCGAACGAGACATGTTCAGCTTCTTAAGGATTCGATTCTGGACAAACGATCCCCACGACTCACCGCTGACCTGCTCAATAACTAATCCAGCCGCCAAGAACATGACGTTCGAATAACCATAATGATGGCGAAACGGACCTTCGGACGGCAAGTGTTTGCAACGTTCGAGAACTTCCTTTGCTGTGAAAGGGGTTCCGTACCAGAGGAGATCGCCGCTAAAGGTGCCTAGCCCGCTGCGATGGCACAATAGATCGCAGATTCGCATCTCATGACTCACCCCGGGATCGTAAATCTGGAACCATGGCAAGTAATCTTGAACGCGGTCAGTCCACTGGATCTTTTTCTCATCCACCAGGATCGCCAAGGCCGCGGCGGTGAACGCTTTCGAATTGGAGGCGATAGCGAACAACGTGTTTTCATCTACCGAAGCCGATAATCCGCTTTCGCGGACGCCATACCCCTTGGCGAGCAGAACGCGATCCTTATGAACGATGGCAACCGACAGACCGGGAACTTGCCACTGGGCACGAGCAGTCTCAATGAGAGCCTCGAATTCAGCCAACTTGACGGCGAGATCTTCTTCCCCCCAGGAGGAAATTCCACCCGGCAGAACCGAGTCAGGCTTGGCGGTTGGTGGGTTAGCTTCCTGCGAAAGGATTTGCGCGACCGGGGTGGCGGTCAGACACGCGGCAAAAAGGATTGACCGTGCGAGTCGTTGGGAAACGACAGACGACAAAAATTGCTTAATCATGATGAATAACTTGAGGGTGAGCAGCAAACGTAAAAGCTACTCGACCAATTATAAACCAACATCGCGCCGCGAGGCCAATAGTAGTTGAAAGGACGGAAGAAGTTTGAATTGTGAAGTTCGAAGTGTGAAAAAATCGTTTAACCGCATGGGCATCGCCCTGCGCTAGATTTTGTTTAACCGCATGGGCATCGCCCTGCGTTGAGGCCTCCAGGGCAGTAGCAACCAGATTACCAGCAGATTCAAGGAGGCCAGCAGATTAGAACTCCACCCCTTTTTTGGTTGTTTGTTCCATGTCGAAAGATTTAGGTCAAAAAATGGGATAAACATCTTTCGCCCAACATTTTTCGTCAGCCCTGATTTTGGGGCAACAACAGCCAGATTTCCAGCAGATTCAAGGAGGCCAGCAGATTGTAAAAATTCGCATCGCGAAACAAATACTAGCGGATAGGGCAGAAGAAGTTGGAATTGTGAAGTTTGAAGTGTGAAAAAATCGTTTAACCGCGTGGGTATCGACCTGCGTTTAGGGCTCCCGCACTCTCACCGCCCACCAGTTCACCCAGCTATCCCCCTCCTCCGGTGCATTTGTTTTCCGTCGCCGAAGGGCGACTCCCGGCTCGCTTCGCATTGCCGGACGACACCGTACGGCTAGCACCGTTACGCTAACATTGGTGGCATCCATCCCTGAGCGAGGAAACCCTCCCCGGTCGAAGCGACCGACCCTCCCGCGCGCGGGAGGGTGAATAAGATGCAAGGCAGGAGCCTTGACGCATCCCGTTACAAGGCAGAGCCTTGTAACGAGTAAAATGCACCTGGCTTGCCCAGGTGAAGTTTACGCTCCTCCCTTCATAAACCGTTCCCAACCCAAACCAGGAAAGCTCCTGGCTTGATCAGGAGATCGTTACGCTTCCGGCACAGAATGTTAGGATCGGCGTCGCTGGCCGGAAACCTAACGATCCGCCGCTCAAGTCGGCGGGATTCGATAGGCATCAGGGGCGGGCGTTTATTTAGCGGGAAACCTAACGATCCGCTGGGCAAGCCAGCGGGATTCGATAGGCATGATGGGCATCGCCCTGCGTTGAGTTCTCCCGGGGAGTAGCAACCAGATTTCCAGCAGATTCTTGGAGGCCAGCAGATTGTAAAAATTCGCGCCGCGAAACAAATCGTAGCGGATAGGGCGCGAGGCCTCCGGTAGGGCTCCAGCACTCTCACCGCCAAACAGCGTACCCAGCCATCCCCGCTTTGCCGGTGGTTTGGGTTTCGTCGCCAACGGCGAAACCCGGCTCGCTTCGCATTGCCGGACGACACCGTACGGCTTGCGCCGTTACGCTATTATTGCCGGAGGACACCGTAGGCCTTGCGGCCTAACGCTAACATTTTTTTAGCGTGCAGTTGTTCATCACTACTCGTCCGAGAGAGGAGCAATTTTCTTGCGAGGGAGTGTTTCGCTCGTGTCGGTCTCGCCGCTACCTTCCTGAGGGCCGAGCTCCAGCTTCTGGGAAGCCTTCCTCTCGGGCAATTCCTCAGATTTCTCGACTTCTGGCTTCGATGCTTCCACCTTTCGAGACTCGGACCCGTTGCTCCCGCTGCCGTTCGATTTAGCAGGCTCCTTCGAGCTGCCTGGCTCGGCGTAGGTCGATGCGGAGCCGTTCGATGTTGCTGGGCGGCTCTCCACGATTGGGTTACCGTAGGCATCAATCGGCACCTTGACCGTTCTTGTGCGATAGGCCATACGAGTTTCCGTGACTGGGACAGTCTTGGCAACTCGCTTTGGTACCTGAACTTTAGTCACAACTCGTTCGGTGTAGGGGACTCGGACGATGACATCCTCGGTAATGATTTCGTCACGATAGGACGTTGTGGTTACCGGGACTTCTTTGACCACAACCTCGGGAACGTACTCGATTTTTTGTCGCGCGACCTTGCGAGTAACAGGCTTTTGAACCGTATGCGGCACAACTACCTTTTCCTCGTAGGTTTCCATCCTCTGCACTTGCACCGGAGTTTGCTGCTCGACGATCTCGTTGGTCATGCGAGTTGTGGTCACGGGAACTTGTTGCTGCACAATCTCTTGTTGCATGCGTGTGGTTGAGATCGGAATCTGCTGCGCTACCACTTCTTGCTGCATGCGTGTCGTGGTGACCGGAATTTGTTGCTGCACCTGTTCGGTAACCATGCGTTGGGTTTGAACAGGAACCTGTTGCGTGATCGTTTGCGGCATGTAACTGGTTTGAGGAACAGCGAACTGTTGCAAATTCGGCTGATAGACATTCTGGGTCACTACTTGGCCGGCAGACTGGTAAGGAACCCAGCCCAATCCGCCAAACCGAAATGCTGTCTGCCCCGTTTGTTGGTTTACGTTGTAGCCGCCTTGTTGCCACCGCAATCTGTGTGTCGTATCTCCTGGTTGGTAGAACGCTTGTTGCACGTAGTTCCCGACATCAGCCACCACCGGTTGGTAAGTCGTAACGGGTTGCAATTGGGTGAATTGCTGATTCTGGTAAGTCGTTTCGGTGACCGGACGCTGGACGGTAAAGTTCTGCGTCTGCATGGTTGTTTCGGTGACAGGGCGTTGCACCAAATATTGCTGCGTCTGGTAGGTCGTTTCCGTAACAGGCCGCTGCACCGTATAGCTTTGCGTTTGCATGACGGTTTCTGTTACAGGCTTTTGGACCATGTAACGTTGCGTTTGAATTTGTGTCTCAACAACGGGGCGTTGACGAACCACGGTCTGTTCGACTTGCGAGGTTTCGGAAACCATCACAGTTTCGTCGACCCACTCCTCCCGAGTAACAGGCTTGTACACGGTGTGCTGTTCGAACTTTTTCGTCGTTTCGGTGACCGGGCGACGCACGGTTCGCTGTCGCTTTTCGATTCGTTCCTCTACCGCAGGACGATAGCTCACGACCTCCCGTTCCTCGATGATGTCTTCGTAGACAACTCGCATCGTGGTGACGGTGATCGGCTCTTCAATCCTTTGTGTTTCCAAGCGATAACGAGCGACAGGTACGCAGTCCTGGCCCAGATCGACCACTTGGCCAAAAGCTGCACTTCCTAAAGGGCCAAGTGCGAAACTGCTCGCAGCGGTGGCAGATACCAACGAGCCAACCCATAAAGCACGACGAAATCGCTGGCGTAGTAGTTTTGCATTCATAGAGTTGTTTGTCTCCGATTAGTACTGGACGCGAATCATGCCGTTTTTAGTTTAGGACGAACGGCAGGTCGCTACCGATTTAGCGACCGCATTCTCTAGGACTTGAGAGAATCCGCGCACAATGAACCTAATTCTGGTATAAGTTCGCGGAGGATTCAAATAAGAAAACCAATTACCGTACCGAATTTCCTCCCGAAGTTGTTGGCAGCACGATCTTTAGGAAAACTTTATCTTTTTGACAATCTCTTGGCGGTTGGTAGCCTTCATAATTTCCGTATTCCTTACAACCATTAAGACCGGCAAAGTCTCGCTTGTGTAGACTGCCTATCCCCCCTAAACCCCACAATGAGATCGAGATTGTTATGTCCTTTCTGTTCCGTGAAAGCCAACCGCTCGAATCCTCGCGTACGGATGAGCCTCATCACAGCCGAGATGATGCGGCAACCCAAGAATGCGATTTTCCTTGGCTAGCAAAATTGACGGAGAAGAACATCGGCGTGCTGGTTGTCGGGCACGGTACCAGGAATCCTAGTGGTGCAGGACAATTGATTCAGCTGACTGAGGAGATTCAAGCACGATTGCCTGGAGTTTCGGTCGAGGCATCCTTTCTCGAGCTATGTGAACCGGACATAGCGAGCGGTTTGTCGCAGTTGAGACAACGCGGTTGCACCGAGCTAGTGGTTTTACCGATTTTGCTGTTCTCGGCTGCCCATGCACAGGATGATATCCCTCAGGCTGTAGCAACCAGCTCTGAGGAACTCGGTATGCGAGTGCTGGGGCAATCGGAACCTCTTGGGACGCATCCTAGGGTAGTAGAGCTTTCTCGGCTGAGGTTCGATCAAGTTCTCCGGGCGCGAAGCAACTGCGAGCCCGGCCATTGCAGCTGGGGGAGCGAACCGAGCCGACGCTGCTTCACGACGGAGGGCCGAACGGATCGTTGCCGTCTGGGGGATTGGCACGAATCGCGTCGAACCGATGGATCAGCAATCGAGGGTTCGGGGCAATCTCGTATTGGTTTGGCCATGGTCGGCAGGGGGACCAGCGACCCCATTGCTCGAGGTCGGATGAAGGAGATCACTCGATTGCGGGTGGAAACCAGCCAGGTTTCGTGGCATCAGACAGGATTTTTTGCGGGAGGCGAGATCAGCGTCGATCAGCTTTTGGAGGAGGCGGCCAAGGGGGACTGCGACACGGTGGTTGTCCAGCCGCATTTATTGTTCGAGGGGGAATTGATGAACCAATTGAGGGGCAAAATTCTAGCCATGCGTGAGCGATTTCCGGCTAAATCCTGGTGGTTAGCAGGCTGTTTAGGGGCCGACCCGAGTCTTGCGGACGTTTTCGTGGGGCTTTTGGGAGAGCGGGTGGAGCGTTTGTAGAGATTTAGGCCAAGATCCGTTTTTTCTAGGTTTTTTCGTTCCAGTCCTGCGGGAGAATGGCCTCATAAGGAGACATTCGGATCGTGACAAATCGTGGTGGCGGGTTACGATCATTAGATCGGCGAAAGCGACCAAATCCCCCTGGTTGATGGATCGTCTCCTAAAAAAGTTTGCAGGGACAAAGTCGAGGAGAGAGGTCGGATTTCGGAAAAATCGGGCAAAAAAGGGATAACGAGGCCACCCACGAGAACGAAGTCTGCGCTCAAAGAGCGGTGTTGCCGCAAGGCGGCGTGCTCGGTGTTTTGTGCTTGGTTGAAAACCGTTGTGCTCGTTCCCAGGCTCCTGCCTTCCGAGATTGAAGGTTATTGGTTGACAGTTCCACTCCAATAACCAAAAGCGACAAACAAAAAACTCAAGGCATGACCGGGAAGAAGTGTGAAGTTTGAACGGCAAAGTTTGAAACTAAGCACCGAGCACCCGCGAAGCGGCAACGACCCGCGTCAGCGGCAGCACTAATACTAATAAGTTGAATGGAATCTAAAACATGGACAAAGTTCTCCGCCAGTTCGCCAGTCAGGAAGAAGCAGCCCAGGCAGAATTTCTTGACGATAATTCCATCACGTGTAAGAAACGATACGAAGCCTTCATGGCGTTAATGAGACCGTATTACCATGCTGCCCCAGGATTTCAAAGAGTTTATCGAGTTGATGATCTCAAATCGCGTTCGATTTGTGATGATTGGGGGCTACGCTTACAACCTATATCGGAACCCCCGGGCAACGGGTGATATCGATTTTATTGTGGACCTTGACCCGGAAAACGAGAAACGAATTCGAAAGGTTTTGACAGATTTTGGCTTTGGCTCGACTCTCCCGCCGGAACATCAAAAACTCCTTGAAGATGGGAAGGTCATCATGCTCGGGCGTTCGCCATTACGCATTGATATTCTTACCCGAATAGATGGGGTTGAATTCGCCGAGGTGAATGAGACCAGTCAAAGAGTCGAATTGGACGGATTGGCTGTTCCGGTAATCTCACCGAGGACTTTGTTGAAGAACAAGAGGGCGGCGGGGCGGCCAAAAGACTTGCCAGACATTCTAGAGCTTGAAGCGTGGCTTCGAACTCAGAAGGGGTAGAACCATTAAGGTTGTTGGCCGACGGAAGCAACCCTCAGTCCTTAGTCCTTACTCCTTAGCTTCCCCCGCCACCATTGACCTCGCGTCAGTGGAGCGCTGAATAACCGGCTAGCCCGCCTTTTCAAACTTCCCCCTTCACCCTTCAAACTTCCTTTCACCCTCCCCTCGGGGAGGGTCGAGCGTAAGCTCGGGGAGGGGGGGGGAATGTCAGGAATCAGTCTTCAGTTTTCAGACTTCAGTCCATACTCGTTCCCAGGCTCCTGCCTGGGAACGCACTGGCTTGGAGGCTCCCGCCTCCTGACATCAGGCTTCAGCAACCAGTCGTCAAGCTTCAGAGTTTTTGCCTTTTGTTTTACTTATCACGTAAACCTTACCCCTTACCCCTTCCTTCACCCTCCCCTCGGGGAGGGTCGAGCGTCAGCTCGGGGAGGGGGGCAGAGCGCCAGCTAACATCTCCTACCCCACAAGTCACGCTCCCCTCGAGATGTGCTCAGTGGAGAGCTAATCACTAAACACCTCATGAATTCTCATTTAACGCTATCCAACGAGTCGACGACGATCTGTGTCTGTGGCCTAGGATACGTCGGGCTCCCCCTCGCCGTGGAATTCGGCAAGCACTTCAAAACCTTTGGCTTCGATATCAATCAAGCTCGTATCGCGGAGCTTCAAGCGGGCGAAGACTCGACCCGCGAGGTCGAATGTCAGGAGCTCGCGGCAAGCCAGCACCTGAAATTCACCAGTTCTCCTGCCGATATCGCCGCTGCGAACATCTATATTGTGACCGTACCGACCCCGGTCGACGAACACAAACGCCCCGATTTGACTCCCCTTATCAAGGCGAGTGAAACGATCGGCAAGGTCATCAAAAAGGGGGACGTCGTCATCTACGAATCGACGGTATATCCTGGTGCGACTGAGGAGGATTGCATACCGGTCATCGAACGAGTTTCCGGGCTCCGTTTTAACGAAGATTTCTTCGCCGGTTACAGCCCCGAGAGAATCAATCCGGGGGACAAGGCTCACCGGCTAACCACCATAAAAAAGGTGACCTCGGGTTCGACGCCAGAAATTGCCGACTTCGTCAATGAGTTATACGGCACGATCGTAACAGCTGGCACATATAAGGCTTCTTCGATCCGAGTCGCCGAGGCGGCCAAGGTTATTGAGAACACGCAACGGGATTTGAATATCGCGTTGGTAAACGAGCTAGCGTTGATTTTTAATAAAATGGGAATCGACACGACAGAGGTTCTTGAAGCAGCGGGCACGAAATGGAATTTCCTCCCTTTCCGGCCGGGGTTAGTTGGTGGGCATTGTATTGGGGTGGACCCGTATTACTTGACCCATAAAGCTCAGGAGATCGGTTATACCCCTGAGGTGATTTTGGCAGGCCGTCGAATCAACGACAGCATGGGGCAATATGTGGTCGCGCAGGTGGTCAAGAAGATGCTCAAGAAACGGCTGCACGTCGAGGATTCCAACATTCTGATCTTAGGTTTAACGTTCAAAGAGAACTGTCCAGACATACGCAACACCCGAGTGATCGATTTGATCAAGGAGTTCCGAGAGTACGGAGCCAACGTTGATGTTTACGATCCATGGGTCAATCCTGCTGAAGCGAAGCAAGAGTATGGCATTCAGCTCATTGAAACGGTCCCGACAGGCAAGTACGACGGGATCGTCATCGCCGTCCCGCACCATCAGTTCGTTACCCAAGGGATCGAGGACATTCGCAAGGCAGGTCGCAGAGAATGCGTTGTCTACGACCTGAAATCGATTTTCCCGAAAGAGACAACCGATGGCCGTTTGTAATTGGCCTTCACCCTCCCCTCGGGGAGGGTCGAGCGCCAGCTCGGGGAGGGGGCGTCGGCAGTAATCAGGCCTCAGGAGTCAGGCTTCAGTAATCAGGTTACATTCCTTACCCCTTACCCCTTACCCCTTACCCCTTCCCCCTTACCCAAGAATAATCGCCTCAATTGTTACCTCCCGCTCGTATTTCCTCTGAAACGGACCGAAGAGGCGTTTTGGACAGGTCGGATGCAAAACGGCGAGTACATTCCTATGTTGAGGTTGCTTTCGTTGCAAAGCCCTCCCAACCGGTAAATCTTATCCATTCAAAGAATTAGCAACCTCGGTCAAGAGGGCAAAAACGGGATAGAGGCCACCCACGGGAACGAAGTCCGCGCCGGCGCGAGTCCTTAGTCCTTAGGCCTTAGTCCTTAGCTTCCCCCGCCTCCATTGACCTCGTGTCAGTGGAGCGCTGACTAACCGGCTAGCCCGCCTTTTCAAACTTCCCCCTTCACCCTTCAAACTTCCTTTCACCCTCCCCTCGGGGAGGGTCGAGCGTCAGTCAGTCCATACTCGTTCCCAGGCTCCTGCCTGGGATCCATACTCGTTCCCAGGCTCCTGCCTGGGAACGCACTGCCTTGGAGGCTCCCGCCTCTCGACATCAGGCTTCAGCCCCTAGACATCAGGCTTCCGTCGTCAGGAAACCCAAAAGCCAGAATAAAGTCATCAGCCATCAGAGTATTCCCGCTTCGCCCCTGGCTCCGTGCCTTTGTTCTTCGCTGCCCCCTGAAGTCTGCCCCCTTACCCCTTACCCCTTTTTTTAGATCTATGTGCCCTTTCGTGGTTAACTCCTAATTGTCAACAATCTTTCCACGGCTTTCCAACTAAGTACTACACGCTAAAATCGTGACTTTAGCGGCAAACATGGAGTATAGCCTTCACAAATCACAAAGAACATTGATGACTTGAAACTGTACCTCGATACCTGTTGCCTCAACAGACCGTTCGACGATCATTCACAACCTCGAGTCGCATTAGAGTCCCAGGCCATTCTCGCCATATTGTCTAAGTGCGAGGCCGGTGTCTTTGGCCTTGTTAGTTCCGAGGTTGTGCAATTTGAGAACAGCAAGAACCCTTTTCCTCAGAAGAAGGCGTATGTAGACTCGGTGATACGATTAGCTGGCACCATATTCCAGGTTACCGACCAATGCGAATCCCGAGCAATAGAATTGGAGTTACGAGGATTCAAATCTTTTGATGCGTTACAAGTGAATCTAGAATTGATGACCACCGCTGAGATTACCACGGAAGCAATTAAGCTACTTTGTCGAGAAATTGGCCCCGTTAACACAGCACGTTTCATCAACCAGTTTAGTTCTGGCACGGGGGACTATACGCAAGACAGGAGTCGTTTTCTAGGGGACCGCTCTGTTCAGGATATCGTATCCGAAATTAAAATCCAACGCACCCAACCGTAGTCATCCCAGCAACTTCAGCTATATTCAGAATCTCTATACCGGTCTTTTTTCAATCGAAGTCTTTTGCCCGTGTAGGCCGTAACAAGGCTCTGCGTAGCTACAGCATTCAGGTTACAATCCTCACCCCTTAGCTTCCATCCCGCCTCCATTGACCTCGTGTCAGTGGAGCAATGACTAACCGGCTAGTGACACCCTTTCCAACTTCCCCCTTCAAACTTCAAACTTCCTTTCACCGGCCCCTCGGGGAGGGTCGGACGCTTCGTCCGGGGAGGGGAGTGGCAGGACGCCAGCAACCATCTCCTAGCCAACAACTCTCGCCCCCACTGAGACGATCTCAGCGGAGAGCCAAGCACAAGGCACAGAGCGCCAAGCACGCCGCATCGTGGTTGCACTAAGCACTGTTTTTCAAACTGTTTTCAAACCGAGAACTGCATGCTCTCTCCTGAAACCCTTGAGTCTTACCGGCGCATGAAGCCTGGCGAGCGATTGCGTCTGACGCTTGATCTTTGCGACAGCGCATGGCCTGCAATGCTTCAAGGCAAGACTGATATCATTGAGCGTCGATTTCAACGACTGCGTGAAGAGAACGAGTCGCGAAACCAAGCGATTTGTAAAGCGTTGTATAGCACAGCATCGTCTCATCAGCCTACGAAAAGAGTCGATTGAATAAGACGGTCGAGCAGGTATTGATGGCGATGGTGGACCTGTGCGAGCGATTCTCTTTTGATTACGCGATCATGGGTGGCATTGCAGTGAGAGTCCATGGGATACCTCGTCCGACCTATGACGTCGATTTTGAAGTTGCGATGACGGACGCACAACTGGAGGTTTTTTTAGATAACGCTGAAACACTTGGCTATGAAGTGCCCGCGATCTACCGAACTGGCTGGCGAGATGAAATCGGCTCAATGCCATTGGTCAAGCTTAAGACCTATTTAGCTGCTGGCAAGAGCGTAGACGTAGACATATTTTTGGAGGAGACTGAGTTCCAGCGTTCGATCATGTCGCGCCGACAGTTGGTTGAGTTTGAAGGTAGGAATCTTTGGTTCGTCACTCCGGAAGATCTAGTTTTGTTAAAGCTGATAGCATTCCGTCCGCGCGACCTCGGTGACATATCGGACATCATCTTTGTCCAGGGGGAGTTAGATGAAAAATACATGCGGCACTGGGCATCAAAACTTGGAATCGAAGAGCGACTTACCTCCACGCTCAATCAACCCTAAGACTTAAGCAATTAGTCCTTAGGCCTTAGGCACCCGCCACCATTGACCTCGTGTCAGTGGAGCGTTGACTAACCGGCTAGCCCACCCTTTCAAACTTCCCTTCACCCTCCCCTCGGGGAGGGTCGGACGCTTCGTCCGGGGAGGGGGGGATTTCAGAAATCAGTCCTTACACCTTACACCTTACACCTTAGCCACCATTGACCTCGGGTCAGTGGAGCGCTGACTAACCGGCTAGCTCACCCTTTCCAACTTCCCCCTTCAAACTTCAAACTTCCTTTCACCCGCTCCTTTGGGGAGGGTCGAGCGTCAGCTCGGGGAGGGGGAGGCTTCAGTCATCAGTCATCAACCCTTACACCTTTCCCTGTTTTCATTAGTGTCAATCAGTGTGGATTAGTGTTCCCCCCTGGTCCTTACCCCTTACCCCTTCCATCCCCCCAATCCTGTCAATCGACGCATGAGTTGCATTGCGTTTGACCGTCAATCTCATTTAGAAACGGTTAACTCTCTCGTAAATCTTGCCTCCCAGGTCGTGACAGATTAGGTTACTCATGTAGACTCGGGGGGGTGAAGTACCAGCGTCGAGGGTAGTGAATGAGTAACGGTTCACCCAGGTGACTAGATCCAAGTGGTCGCAGCACCATTTTTTGGCACATAATGTAGTATTGGGCAAAAACGGGATAGAAGCCACCCACGGGAACGAAGTGTGCGCTGGCGCGAGACCTTAGTCCTTAGTCTTTAGTCTTTAGTTTCCATCCTTCCTTTCACCCGCTCCTTTGGTGAGGGGCGAGCGTCAGCTCGGGGAGGGGAAGGCTTCAGGAATCAGTCATCAACCCTTACACCTTTCCCTGTTTTCATTAGTGTTAATCAGTGTGGATAAGTGTTCCCCCCTTAGACCTTCCATCCCGCCTCCATTGACCTCGCGTCAGTGGAGCGTTGACTAACCGGCTAGCTCACCCTTTCAAACTTCCCCCTTCACCCTTCAGACTTCCTTTCACCCTCCCCTTTGGGGAGGGTCGAGCGTCAGCTCGGGGAGGGGGGGAATGCCAGGTTTCAGGAGTCAGCCTTCAGTCATCAGTTTTCAGTCTTCAGTCCATACTCGTTCCCAGGCTCCTGCCTGGGAACGCACTGGCTTGGAGGCTCCTGCCTCCTGACATTAGGCTTCAGCACCCAGGCTTCATTCGTAAGGAAACCCCAGAAGCCAGAATAAAGTTATCAGTCATCAGGCATCAGAGTATTCCCGCTTCGCCCCTAGCTCCGTGCCTTTGTCCTTCGCTTACCCCTTTCCCCTTACTCCTGATTTCCCATGTCCTCCACGCTTCATCTCAGTCTTCGCGAATACGACCATATGGTCAAAGTTGGGGCATTTGAAACATTGGATCGCAAGGTTGAGTTGATTAGAGGAGAGATAGTTCAAATGAATCCCGCCGGCCCGGTTCATGATGACTTCGTTGCTTACTTGACGACTTGGTCGGCTCATAATTCTGATCCTGGCAAGACGTTAATTACTTCCCAAACGGGTGTTGATTTGCCGGACCAGGACAGTCGCCCAGAGCCCGATATATTCTGGGTTCACAAGAGGCGTTACCGCGATCGTCATCCGGGGGCTGCCGACGTGCAACTCGCCATTGAGGTAGCGGATTCATCGCTTGTAAAGGATTTAGTGAGCAAGCGGTTGCTTTATGCTGAGGCCAAGATAGTCGAGTATTGGATTGTCGATTGTCGGTCCAATTGTGTGCACGTTTTCCGCGAACCCGATGGAGTCGACTATCAGATCCGATTCGTAGTCACCGCCCGCGACCAGCTCGGCCCTTTGGTCGCCCCCAACGCCAAACTCGACCTCCACGATCTTTTCGCAGGAGACTAGCCCACTCCCCCCTTAGACCTTAGTCCTTAGTCCTTAGTCCTTAGTCCTTAGTCCTTAGTCCTTAGTCCTTAGTCCTTAGTCCTTAGTCCTTAGTCCTTAGACCTTAGTTTCCCCCGCCACCACTGACCTGTTGTCAGTGGAGCGCTGACTAACCAGCTAGCCCACCCGTTTCAAACTTCACCCTTCAAACTTCCATCACCCTCCCCTTGGGGAGGGGCGAGCGTCAGCTCGGGGAGGGGGGAATGCCAGGTTTCAGGAGTCAGCCTTCAGTCATCAGCTTTCAGACTTCAGTCCATACTCGTTCCCAGGCTCCTGCCTGGGAACGCACTGGCTTGGAGGCTCCCGCCTCCTGACATTAGGCTTCAGCACCCAGGCTTCATTCGTAAGGAAACCCCAGAAGCCAGAATAAAGTTATCAGCCATCAGGCATCAGAGTATTCCCGTTTCGCCCCTAGCCGCGTGCCTTTGTTCTTCGCTGACTACTGAAGTCTGACACCTGACTACTGACCTTCGCCTTTCCCCTTAGTACCAAGTTTCCCCCCGGGGCGTCCTAGTGACCAATTAAGGCGGGCTAAAGTTATGAAAATCGTAGAAGTCATCAATGACGGGTTGGAGCAATCAATAAAGCTCCCCCATGACTGTCACCTAGAGTCGTCGGAGGTGATTGTGAAGCGGGTTGGGCGGTCTTTGGTATTGACCCCAAAAGACGTCGACCCTTGGCAGATATTTACACAGGGGATTGAAAGCTTCACCAACGATTTCATGCAGGAACGATTACAGCCCGAGCAGCAGGATAGACAGGCTCCCTTCCAATGAAATTCCTGTTGGATACAAATATTTGTATTTTTGTGATCAAGCAAAAACCAGCGGAGGTCGTTAAGAGATTTACACAATACTCGGCGGAGGAACTAGGGATCTCAACGATTACGCTAGCGGAATTGCGGTATGGAGCCGACAAGAGCAGTCACCCATCCAAGAATCACACCGCATTGGATATGTTTCTTTCCCCTCTGGCGATCCTGGATTTCGATCCACAGTGCTCCGAGATATACGGGATAGTCAGATCGGATTTGGAGCGGCGCGGACAACCAATTGGCCCTCTCGATACCATGATAGCGGCCCACGCTTTAAGGTTAAGAATTCCGCTCGTTACAAACAATACGAAAGAATTTTCGAGGGTGCCTGGATTGCCAATTGAAGATTGGACGGTTTGACCAAGAACCGATTACAGGCAGACCTTAGACCTTAGCTTCCGCGCCACCATTGACCTCGCGTCAGTGGAGCGCTGACTAACCGTCTAGCCCGCCCTTTCCAACTTCACACTTCACCCTTCAAACTTCCTTTCACCCGCCCCTTTGGGGAGGGTCGAACGTCAGCTCGGGGAGGGGGGAATGTCAGGAATCAGTCATCAGCTTTCAGACTTCAGTCCATACTCGTTCCCTGGCTCCTGCCTGGGAACGCACTGCCCCTGAGGCTCCCGCCTCCCGACCTTAGGCTTCACCCCCCAGGCTTCAATCGCCATAATCCGATGACCATTGCACAAATAAAAATTAGTTCTGGGCAAATGACTATCACATTACCAGAGGGCTTTGAGATCGAGGGCACACAGGTCTCGGTTCGACGCCGAGGTAAGACCCTCATTCTCGAGCCAATTGCTGATAGCTGGCAGTGGTTAGACAGCGTTGCTGGGCAACTCGATCAGGAAGTTTTGGACTCGGCTCAGGCCGCCAATTCTCGTGATCAATTCAGTCAAACGATTCAACCTGACTTGGATAGTATTTGAGTGGGCCCGTATTTGTTGGACACGAATGCGGTTATCGCGATGCTCCAGGCGGCACCGAACGGTGTTAAAGAAAATATTCAGAGGCATGCACCGAAGGACATCTTTATTTCGACAGTAGTGATGTTTGAGTTGTATTACGGTGCTTATCGCAGTCAGAGAGTTCAACGCAACTTGGAGCTACTGGAAAAAATTCAGCTTCCCAAGCTTGAGTTCGATGCGAATGATGCGATAGCAGCCGGTGAAATTCGGGCAACTTTGGCCAGGCATGGGACACCGATTGGTCCATATGATGTTTTAATTGCGGGGCAAGCGCATTCACGAGGAATAACACTAGTAACAGGAAACCGCAAAGAGTTTGCACGCGTATCAGGGCTTTCCATCGAAGACTGGTCAGCGTAAGAAACCAAGCACGTGGCTTCGCGATGTACAAAACCACTAGCGACACGAATTAAAGGACAGCCCTTACCCCTTACCCCTTAGTTTCCCCCGCCTCCATTGACCTCGCGTCAGTGGAGCGCTGACTAACCGGCTAGTGACACCCTTTTCACACTTCACACTTCACCCTTCAAACTTCCATCACCCTCCCCTCGGGGAGGGTCGAGCGTCAGCTCGGGGAGGGGGGGAATGTCAGTTTTCAGCCTTCAGTACATACTCGTTCCCAGGCTCCTGCCTGGGAACGCACTGCCTTGGAGGCTCCCGCCTCTCGACATCAGGCTTCAGCAACCAGTCGTCAGACTTCAGAGTTTTTGCCTTTTGTTTTCCTTACCACTTAAACCTTATCCCTTACAACTTGTTTTGCCCCCTGTTTTCATTAGTGTCAATTAGCAAAGATTAGTGTTCCCAAATGGTTTTTGCTCTTCCTGCGCCGAGTTGGCAAACAACAGAACACTAATCCACACTAATAGCCACTAATCCGAGACTTCTCGCTTATCGCCACCTACTGGTTACTGGGCTCCGCCTGGAAACCCAATGTCTTTTAGGCTCCGCCTGATTTTTTGCGGGCGATTCATAGATGCCTTAACGGCATCACTAACGAGGCAGAGCCTCCAAGGCAGTTCGTTCCAAGGCAGAGCCTTGGAACGAGTTGTTCACGGGTGGCGTTCAGCGAGAAGTGCCACTAATCCAGAATGGTTTCACCACTTGGGCATCCCCCTCCGGTGGTTACCCGCGCCCCTAGCCCCCTCGCTACCAGCTCATCTCCATGAAAATCTGCGTCGTCGTCGGCACCCGTCCAGAAGCAATCAAAATGTCCCCCATTTACCGCGAGCTGAAAACTCGAGCTGGGGTGCAAGCGACGTTATTATCAACCGGTCAGCATCGCGAAATGCTTCTTCAAACCCTGAACGCGTTTGATCTGAAGCCGGATCACGATCTCGGACTGATGCTTCCCAATCAAACGCTTCCCGAGCTAACGGCCCGAGCGATCACGGCACTAACGAACTACTTTATCGAGGCAAAACCTGATAGGGTTTTGGTACAAGGGGACACGACGAGCGTACTGGCCGGGGCCATCGCGGCGTTCTATCAACGGATTCCTATCGGTCACGTCGAAGCAGGTTTGCGAACAGGAAACATGTTATCGCCGTTTCCTGAGGAAATGAATCGGCGCTTGACGACACCACTCTGCACTTACAACTTTGCCCCAACCGAGTGGAGCAAAAAGAATCTTTTGAACGAGTCGATCGACGAATCGAAGATCTTCGTCACTGGCAACACCGTCATCGATGCCCTCCTTTGGATGCGTGAAAAAACGCGTCAGATGGATCCTCGTGCCGTGGTCCAAAAGCTACGGATTCCAGACGCGTTCGCGCTAGAGTTCTTGCTAGGGCCAGAGGCGACTTCGAAGAGAATGATCTTGGTGACGGGGCACCGGCGCGAGTCGTTTGGACAAGGGTTTGAGCAAATCTGCAACTCTTTAAATGAGCTTACCCGAATGTTTCCGGATGTGGGAATCCTTTACCCCGTCCACTTGAATCCGAACGTAAGAGAACCCGTCAATCGACTTTTGTCGAATAACCCACGAATAGCATTGATTGAACCCGCAGGTTACGAAGACTTTATATGGTTGATGGACCGCTCGTACTTTATCGTATCCGATTCGGGTGGTGTCCAGGAAGAGGCGCCCAGTTTAGGCAAACCGGTATTGGTCATGCGAGAGACTACTGAGCGTCCTGAGGGGGTGTCAGCAGGGACATGCCGACTAGTCGGCACCGATGCCGATCGGATTGTCGAGGAGGCGAGCTTACTACTCAACGACGACACCGAATACGCCAGCCGATCCGGCCTAAAGAATCCGTACGGAGACGGCCAATCCTCGAAACGAATCTGCGACGTGTTGGAAGCTGGGAGATAAGGGCGAGGGGCAGGGAGATTGGAGCAGGGGGAGTAGAGTGTGAGGTTTCGATTTGAGCAGTTAGAGATATGGCAAGCTGCTGCGGACCTGGCTTTAAAGTTGGATGATGTAGCGGATGATCTCGAAAGTAAAAAGAAGTATCGTTATGCCGAACAATTGCGAGGCGCGGGGATATCGATATCCAATAATATTGCGGAAGGGTCAGGCAGCAATTCCAATCCAGATTTCCGTAGGTTTTTATACTTCGCTAGAAAATCGGTTTTTGAATGTGCAAGTATGTTGTTAGTCTGGCAACGAATGAGTTACGTACACGTGAATGTAACAGACCATTTATGCGATGAGCTCGAATTGCTATCCAAACGCATCGTCGCTTTTGCCCGCACCCTTGATCCCTAGCTTCCTCGCCCCTAGCCCCTAGCCCCAACCTCATGACCCAACCACCAAATTCCGAATCCCAAAGCTTGTCCGCTCCCGGCTCCGTCTCCCCAGCCCCCCAGCCCTCAGCCTACAGTCCCGTGTCCCCCGCTTCCAGTTCCTCGCCCCAAGCTCCCCGCTCCGAGCCCCCTGCCTACGACCTCTGCGTCATCGGCCTTGGCTACATTGGCCTACCCACAGCTTCGATCTTCGCCACCAAGGGAAAAAAGGTCCTAGGCGTCGATGTTGTGCCGCGAGTCGTCGAGACGATCAACGACGGCAGGATCCATATCGAGGAGCCCGACCTGGACATCCTCGTCCGAGCTGCTGTTCAAAGCGGGAATCTGAGGGCTGCGACAAAACCCGAAGCCGCAGACACGTTTATTATCGCGGTCCCCACACCGTTTCATCATAATGATCAAAGCATTCTGCCCGACTTGTCGTACGTCGAATCGGCGGTGAAATCGATCGTCGGAGTGGTCAAGCCAGGGGATCTGATCATCCTGGAGTCCACCTCGCCGGTCGGGACGACGGAGAAGATGCGAGATTGGTTGTTAGAGGAAATGCCCAACAATAAAGCCGATGATTTTCATTTCGCCCATTGTCCCGAGCGGATTTTGCCTGGTCAGATGTTAAAGGAGTTGGTCACCAACGATCGGATTGCGGGTGGTTTAACTCCTGAGGCATCGGAACGAGCGTGTCGCCTATATGAAACATTTTGCACTGCCGAGATCTTTTTAACCGATGCACGGACAGCGGAGTTAGCCAAGTTGACCGAGAACTCGTATCGGGACGTCAACATTGCGTTTGCCAATGAGATGTCGATGATCTGCGATCAATTGGGAATTGACGTCTGGGAGTTAATCAAGTTAGCGAATCGTCACCCTCGGGTAAACATTCTTAATCCTGGTCCTGGGGTAGGTGGTCACTGCATTGCGGTCGATCCGTGGTTTATAGTGTCAGCATGTCCAGAGCGAGCGAGGTTGATAGAGACCGCACGGCGAGTGAATGATTCCAAGCCCGCTCACGTAATCGAGCAAGTACGCGAGCGAGCGTCCAGGTTTCGCAAGCCAATCATCGCTTGTTTAGGATTAGCTTTTAAGGCAGACGTAGACGACTTGCGGGAGAGTCCCGCCTTGTCGATCGCAGAGCGATTAGCCGACGAGTACGGCGAAGACTTAATCGTTTGCGAACCACATATCACGGAGTTGCCGAAATCGCTAGCAGGCAAATCGAAATTCGAATTAGCCGAGAATGCTATTCAAAAATCAGATATCGTGGTGCTTTTAGTCGACCATCGCCCGTTTAAGCGACTTTCCCGCAGAATCCTAGATCAAAGGGTGGTGATCGATACCCGGGGATGTTGGAAATAACGCATAGTTCCAAATAATTGGCTACTAATTCAAGCTATTGAAAAGAATGAAAATACTCGTCACTGGAGCAGCAGGATTCATTGGCAGCAATCTATGCAGAATGCTTGTCAAAAACGGCCACTCTGTCATTGGTCTGGATAAACTCACCTACGCAGGAAATTTGTCCTCGCTTTCCGATTTGCAAAACGAATCAGGATTTCGATTTGTAAAAGGAGATATCTGCGATAGCGAACTTTTGCGATCGTTGATGCCTGATTCTCAGCCAGACGCGGTCATGCACTTGGCCGCCGAATCCCATGTCGACAGATCGATCGATGGCCCTGAAGAATTCGTTCAAACGAACGTCGTCGGAACGTTGCGTCTTCTCCAGGCGGCCAGAGGGTACTATGAAACTTTAGAGGCCCCGCGAAAAGATAGGTTTCGGTTTTTACATGTGTCCACCGACGAAGTCTACGGCTCCTTAGGCGAATCTGGTCTCTTTACGGAAACCACTCCTTACGATCCCCACTCTCCCTATTCCGCCTCAAAAGCATCGTCCGATCACCTAGCCCGATCTTGGCGGGACACTTATGGTTTGCCAGTACTCGTCACTAACTGTAGCAACAACTACGGCCCCTACCAATTTCCAGAAAAACTGATTCCCGTCGTAATACTAAAGTGTTTGCGAAGAGATCGCATCCCGGTGTACGGCAAGGGGGAAAACATTCGCGATTGGCTATATGTCGAAGACCACTGCGAAGCCCTATGTCTGGTGCTCCAAAAGGGGCACCCCGGGCAAACCTATAACATTGGTGGCAACAATGAACTACGCAATATCGATCTCGTCAACACCCTATGCGACCTGATGGACGAGCTTGTCGAAACTAGCTCCCCTCGCCTCTTTCAGGGGAGAGGGGGCGGGGATGAGGGATTTAGAAGATTGATTAGTTTTGTGTCTGACCGCCCCGGTCACGATCTACGTTACGCCATCGACGCTTCGAAAATCAAGCAAGAGCTTGGGTGGACACCGAAACAAGACCACGAATCTGGTTTCCGCAAGACGGTACAATGGTATCTCGACAACGAAATTTGGTGGCAAGATATCCTATCAGGTAACTATCGTCTGGAACGCCAGGGGACGGTTAACTGGTAATCTATAAAAATCCAGGCTCCACGCACCAGGGAAAAATTCGCATTTATGAAAGGCATCATCCTCGCAGGTGGCTCAGGCACTCGCCTCCACCCGATGACTATCGCGATAAGTAAGCAATTACTGCCAGTTTATGACAAGCCGATGATTTATTACCCGCTAAGCATGTTAATGCTTGCAGGGATAAGAGAGATTCTTGTCATATCAACTCCAACCGACCTACCACTTTTCCGACTACTACTCGGTGACGGAAGGCAATGGGGTATCAGCATAAGCTACGCTGATCAACCGAAACCAGAAGGACTGGCACAAGCGTTTTTGATTGGGGAAGAGTTCCTTGATGGTGACCCTGCATGTCTTGTTTTAGGAGACAACATCTTTTTTGGCACTGGACTTGCGGCGATGTTACAACAGGCTTTTATTCAAGCCACATGCGGGGGAGCTGTTGTTTTCGGATACCGTGTTGCAGATCCTGAGCGCTACGGCGTCGTTGAGTTCGATTCGAACTACAATGTTCTAAGCCTTGAAGAGAAACCAACGAAGCCAAAATCGAACTGGGCAGTGACGGGGCTATACTTCTATGACCGAAACGTCTGTGAACTGGCAAAGCAAATAAAACCATCTGCTCGAGGAGAGTTGGAGATAACCACTCTAAATAACTTGTACCTTGATCAAAAGAAACTGTCGGTCAAGCTGTTTGGACGTGGAACAGCGTGGCTCGACACTGGAACACCTGATAGCCTAGCAGAGGCGACCGGATTTATTCAGGCGATTGAAAAACGTCAAGGGCTCAAGGTCGCGTGCCTAGAGGAGATTGCGGTGACGATGGGATTTGTTACTGCTAACCAGATGAGCGATAGTATTGCACATTTCAAGGGTTCGTACTTCGATTACGTTCGAAATAACATTTGATTCGATGTGGACAAACAACTTTGCAACTGTAAACGGAAAAAACTACACGATCCTCAAGTCGGATGTCTAATTTTTAATTTTACAACATCTAAGCGATGTTGGGGGGGTGCATTCCCAATTTGCGTCACATTTTTCCCTGTGATTTCTTGATTTTTGGATCATCTTGCTTGTTCGCTTCAACTTTTAAATTCATTGGATTTGGTATCCATCGCCAGTCGTGATGGTTGGTTTTCCGATTCATATTTCGCATTGCAGCAACACTCTCATCCCAACGTTCGCTTGTCACTTGGCATCGAAGCTGAAGCATCGTTTCCGCATTGTCGGCTCGCCAGAACATTCCGTTACCCTTCATCCGATTATTGACAACCCGGCGAATACTGCTCTCAATCGAGCCACTGCCTAGGGGAATTCCAATCTTGCGAAAGTAAACATAACTTAATCGGCCCGCTTCGCCATGCTTTCGAAGGTATTCGATCTCCGTCGCGATCGATGATGGCCACTTTTTGTCTTCCGCCAAATCGCTCAGGTCATCGACTACCTGCTGCCATTGCCCATTGCGAAGCATCGTGCGCATCACTCGGTATAGTGGCATGCGTTCCGCTTCATTAAGCCCAAGACAAGCCAGCGCAAGAGAAATGTGGTGAACTCCATGACAACAGTCAAGCACTTGGTGAATCTTCACTTCTGCCGGGATACCTGCTTTGGATACGATCGCATCAATCCGCTCCCAAATCCACGTTGCGCCATCGGAAACGAATGTAATGCTCAGTGCCTGGGCGGCCCCCATGCGATGAAGGTGCATCGCAACAAGCTCAGCTATCGCATCGGGACCCTCAAACGTTCCGTCGATCGTTGCTTGCGAGTGTTTCTCCATACGACCGTTTTCGTCATGGACAAAGATCGTACAAAGCTTCGGTTCTCGCCACTGTGGAGCATAACTTGACTTCGAAACGGGCTTGGATCTGGCTGCTGCGTCTTGCTGCAATAATCCATCAGAGTCGGGGTTATCCTGAATGCGTACCGCATTCTTCAACGCTTCACGCAGACGTGTTCGCCCCCCATCGATTTGAACGCTCACTCGCTTTCCAGCCAAAGAATCCCCCCGAGTCATTTTGCCCATTCGCCAGTCAAGGATTCGTTGCTTTCGCAATTGAAGCAAGTTTTCTCCGCATTGATTGGTAATTCGACGAACCGTTTTGGTATCCAGTTTCAAACCATTTCTAGCAAGTTCGTTGACTGCGAACTTAAAGGAAGGGCTTAAAGCGGCTTGTCGGGCTACGGTGCTCTGAACCGCTGGCGTAACACCTTTACCGAATCCAAACTGTGCCAACTCGATATAAAGACCAGACACTTCTGGGTTAGTCCTTCGGAAGACTCCCTTTTTGGGTTCACAATACAACGAACTGATCCACATGAAGAAACCACCGAGCAGCCGAATTCGAATGTTCCGATTGCGTCCTCGTGCTAAAGGATAGTCGAACCCTCGCCTTGTCTCTTCGCTCTTTCGTTCCAGATCTTTTGATAGGAGGACGACAGCTATTAGACCAGAGGTCACCATGCCAGCGCCGTACAAGAAAGCTTCTTGGATCTCTCGCTCAACAGCTTCCAAGGAGTCAGGGGACTGCATCAACTGGTTCTCCCATCCTCCCAACTTCGAATACAGTTGGCCGGTAAACTTTCCAACCATTTGCCCAACTGACTCAATAAGTTCGCCGTCTTTGCTACCCATTCGCGATGTCCCCATTGCATTCGCCTCCATGCGATCATAAGTTCTAAAACTATGAGGATACCGACAAACTGCTAAGGCAAAAACCACTGTGATTTGCTAGCAAATGCTTACGCAGAATGGGAATGCACCCTGTTGGGGTGAATTGAACCCGATGTGTTTTTTGGTTTTCGGAACTGATTGTCACGGGCATAGCACTTTTGAAAGACAACTCCTCGTAACTATTATTTGAAGCAAAATTTTTAACATAAGTTCAAAGAAACGCCTAATGCTTTCTGCTTGATTTAGTAAGAACCTACTAATTTAGCTGCATTCGAGAAGGTAGGCTTATTGCATTAACAATAAACTTATCTTTTCTACGTAAACGATATATACTAAGTCAAACGATCCGAGCGGAACACTACTACGCGAGTTGAAAAATGCTAAGAGCGTCTATACTTGAAACTTTTTTAGAAACTGCTGAGGAACAAGGGATAAATCTGAAAAATTCGATTTCCGATGATACGATCCTTCTTGAATCTGGCTTGGATTCACTTGGCTTTGCTATTCTCGTAACCAAGCTTGACGATGTGCTGGGTTACGATCCTTTCGCGTTATCCGAAGATCCCTTTTATCCAAACACTTTTGGCGAATTTGTAAGATTCTACGAGAAATACAATCCAAACTCATAAATAGCGTACATTTTTATTTGTAGCTCAAAACCAATAAGAATCCTCGTTTTGTGATCCTGAAAATCGAAACTAATCCTTTGAATTTGCTTTCGGCACTATCCACTACAACTGCCGGCAACAGTTTGCGCCTTGTATTCGGGAACACGGATGTCTTGTTTTCGGACTTGTTCAGGATGGCGCATATCTGGCGAGAGATGGATCATGCACGTGGCATGTATGGCAAACATGTCGTAATCCAATCAGCGAACGATGCGTCGGCGATTTTGGCATTGATATACCTGGATGGATGGGCAAAGTCCATAATTCTTCAACCGCAGAATGAGAATGAATCGAACCAGGATTTGATTGATAAAAAAGACGAAGTGCTGATTAGCTTCGGAGCCACTGTCTCAGAGTTGTTACGTCTGGGGGATGACGCGAGCGGGGAAGTCGGCGACAGGGTCAGTTATCCAACACAGATTCGAACGGAATGGCTTGTTCCAACTTCGGGAACGACTGGTACACCAAAGCTTATTCCGCACTCTTTCACTTCGTTAACACGCACGGTAAAACGCGACGTGGAGCGTGGGCAAGAATATTGCTGGGGGCTCCTATATGATCCGTTTCGATTCGCGGGGCTGCAGGTACTACTTCAGGCACTAGTTGGACACTCTTCATTGGTTGTTCCGTCTGATCGCGCCAACCTTCTGTCGTGTATCAGTGAATTTAAAACAAACGGCGTTAACGCTTTGTCTGCAACCCCAACACTTTGGCGAAAGCTGATGATTTCCGGAATCGGAAACGAACTCGCGCTTCGACTCGTAACACTTGGCGGAGAGATTGCAGATTCGAAAACTTTAAGTTCATTAAGAGTCGTTTTTCCTGACGCTAGAATTACTCATATATATGCGTCAACCGATGCGGGAGTCGGGTTTACTGTTGCTGATGGGTTGGCAGGTTTTCCAGCGAGTTATGTTGAAAAGCAATTACCTACTGGCGGTCGTGCACGAATTAGTGAAAGCGGGGAATTACTCCTATTGAAGTCCACCAACCATAAAAACGAACAGACTCCTGGCGGCACTGTCCATGCGGAGGGATGGATTGCGACCGGTGATCTGGTTGAGAGGCATGGAGACCGGTTTTTTTTCCTCGGACGCGCGAATGGTTCGATTAACGTCGGAGGGAATAAGGTGATGCCGGAAGAAATCGAACAGATTATTCGTGAGATCGACGGTGTATTTGATGTTTGTGTAAGGGGTAGGGGCAACAGTATTACTGGGCAGATTGTAGAAGCAATGATAGTTCCCGTTGAAATGTCGCTCGCAACATCCGAATTCAGAAAAAGCGTTATAGCAGCCTGCCGAGCTAGGCTAGTTGGCCACAAAGTACCCGGCATAATTAAGTTCGTAGAAAAGATTGAAATGACTCAGGCCGGAAAGGTAAATAGAAACCTTGGATAACTTATCTAATATCCTCGTGACAGGCGGCTCGAGAGGACTCGGATTAGCAATTGTTAAGCGTTTAGTCGAGAACAAACATAGGGTGATTTGTCTTTCTCGATCCAGTACCCCCGAATTGGACAAGATCGTCAACTCCAGTAGCGAGGTTAAATTCGTTTCGATGGATCTTGGCAATCTTGCCCAAATCCCTTCAACGATAAAGAGGATTGTTGCTGATTTTGGTTCGATCAAGGGGCTTGTCAATAACGCGGCGATCGGGCGCGATGGCGTGCTTGCAACGATGCATGATAAGGACATCCTTGATACCATAAATGTAAATGTAACAGGAACTATTTTCTTGACACGTGCAGTCGTTCGACACATGTTACGAAAGCGCGGCGGAAGTATTGTAAATGTGTCTTCTATAATTGCGTCAACTGGTTACAACGGTTTAAGCGTTTATGCTGCCACTAAGGCGGCGCTGCTTGGGTTTACTCGGTCGCTCGCTCGAGAATTAGGAAGAGCTCAAATTAGGGTCAATACGGTAAGTCCTGGTTACATGGCCACGGATATGACGGCAGGCATGGACGACGATAAGATTGCGACAATCGTTAGAAGGAGTCCACTGGGAAGGTTGGCAACGACGGACGAGGTCGCATCCTTGGTTTCGTATTTGATGTCCGAGGATTCGTCTGCGGTTACGGGTGCGAACTTTGTTGTGGATGCGGGCTCTACTGCGTGATAGAACATGCGAATGAATTCAAATAAATGTTATTCGGCATCAGAAGGTTTTGTCCTGCCGGAATCGTGTAATCTCGGGGATTTTGTGAAAATTTATCCCGGGGTAACGTTTGGGGAGGACGTACAGATTGATGATTTCTGTGTTATTGGTAAACCAGGACCCTCGGGGGGTGGCGCTACTCTCCATGTTCCAGATGGATCGATTATCAGGTCTCACAGCATCATATATTCCGGATCGACGTTTGGCCCGAGGCTCGAAACCGGACACCATGTTGTCATTCGGGAGGGAACGTCTGCAGGGAAAAACTTAAGGGTTGGCAATTTCTCGGACATTGAAGGGGATTGCCAAATAGGCGATTATTGTCGCTTTCATGGATACGTTCATGTTGGTAAGGGCAGCTTGATTGGAAATTTTGTATGGTTGTTTTCTTTGGTTACGCTTACCAATGATCCACTCCCCCCGTCTAACATTAGAGAAGGGGTGACAATCGAAGACGGAGTTGTTGTTTGTGTGGGCAGCACCCTAATGCCGGGTTGCTACATTCGATTAGGTTCGATGATTGCGTCTGATTCACAAGTACGGGGAGAAGTACCTAAACTCATGCTCTTTAATCGAGATGGTACAATCTTACCAATAAGTCGAGTTCGAAATATTAAGCACCGGAAAAGCCTTCACTGGGTCAATCACTTTTGTGAATCATATCCAATTGACGCCCAAGAACAACTTTCGCATTTGAAGATGACAATTCGTCAAGGATAGCAAAGAGTTGAAATCAGTTAAATTGCAAACAATTTTTTTACCGATTCTCCAATTGCTGTACTAATGTTTGTTGCCATCGCTCTGAGCTTTGTGTAATTTTTAAATTTCCGTATTAAGTGTCGTCACATGAAAGTTGTTGATATTATCCACCCCTTTTCCGATGTTCAATCGGTTAGTATCGGTAAGAATACCAAGATTGGGGCTTATACCGTCGTTAAGTCGGAATCGAAAATTGGCGAGAGCTGTCAGATCATGTCCCATTGTATGATTGAAGGCGGAGTAGTTCTTAAGGATCGTGTCAAGCTGATGGAGGGCGTTAAATTGTACTCGGGCGTAATAGTTGAGGACGATTGCCTTGTTGGGCCAAATTCGTGTGTAACAACTGCGTCATTACCGCTCGATTCCATAAAGAATCGCAATATCAAAACGACAATTTTGAAAAAGGGAGCTTCTTTAGGTGCGAACGTCACCGTTTTGCCAGGGGTCACTGTTGGGGCGGGTTCAATAGTCGGAGCGGGGAGTGTTGTCACGATCGATGTAGCACCATCTTCTGTTGTAATTGGTAATCCCGCAAGAATTGTTAGGTATGTTAACGCTCCGAATATTGCTAGCGAGATTAGATCAAAAAGTGAAACAATCATTTCGGTTGGTGGGGCGTGTTGGGTAGAATTTAAAACAGTGAAGGACACGCGTGGGCAACTTACCGTTGCTCAATGGGATCAGCATCTGCCATTTAGACCGGAGCGAGTTTTTTTTCTTCATCAGGTTCCGACTTCGAAAGTTAGGGGGGGGCATGCTCATATCCATTGCATACAGGTCCTAGTTCCACTTTCGGGCTCAGTAAGAGTCGTGCTCGACAACGGCTACCAACGAGAGGAATTATTTCTAGATCGTAGCGATAAGGGTTTGTTGATTCCAGCCGGGATTTGGGCTACACAATACGGCTATACGCGTGATTGCGTCTTGGCGGTGTTTGCGTCCCATGTGTATGACGAGAACGACTACATACGCGATTATGATCGATACTTGGAGTATTGCAGACGATGATTCCGTTTTTAGACCTCGAGGCGCAGACGGACGAGCTTCGTCAAGAACTTGACGAAGCTTACCACCGCTTTATGAACTCTGGACAATACGTGCTAGGGCAGGAGGTGAGTGAGTTTGAGTCCGAATACGCAAGCTTCTGCGAGGCAGAACATTGTGTTGGCGTGGGTAATGGTCTTGACGCGATTCATCTTGCATTGAGGGCATTAAACATTGGTCCAGGTGATGAAGTCATCGTTCCGTCGAATACGTACATCGCAACTTGGCTTGCGGTTACGCAAGTTGGTGCCACAATCGTACCAGTGGAACCAGACGAACGAACCTACAATATTGATCCAAATTTGATTTCAAAGGCCCTCACAAAGAACACAAAAGCCATAATCCCAGTGAATTTGTATGGGCAACCGGTTGATTACGACCCTATTTTAGCCATCGCGAAAGATGCGAATGCACGTGTCGTTATAGACAATGCGCAAGCGCAGGGAGCTAAATACCGAGGTCGAAAAGCAGGTGGCATTGCAGATATTGAATGTCACAGCTTTTATCCGAGTAAGAATCTTGGTGCCTATGGGGAAGCTGGGGCAATTACGACAAACGATTTTTCAATCGCCGCGAGAATAAAGCTATTACGTAACTACGGATCTAAGATCCGGTATTTCAACGAGGAATGTGGATTCAACTCACGGATCGACGCCCTTCAGGCTGCATTTTTGAGGGTGAAACTAAAGCGATTGGATGAATGGAATGAACGTCGCAAATCAATCGCATCTGTATATTTGAGGGAATTTGCATCATTGACAAAGACCTGTCCGCCTTTCATTCTTCCATTTGTCCCCGAATGGGCCGATCCGGTCTGGCATTTGTTTGTCATTCGGCATCCCCAACGTGGATGGTTACAAGATGAATTGAACCAGCGAGGGATAGGGACCTTAATCCATTATCCCGTCGCCGTCCATAAATCAGATGCTTATTCAGCGTTTCGCGGCTTTGATTTACCACTTGCAACGCAATTAGCCGAGCAAGTACTTAGCCTGCCGATTGGACCGCACTTGCCTCCTGAATCGGTAAAAACAGTGATTGAAGCCTTCAAAGAGATTTCTGCAGCTGATCCATGTCCGTCGCCGACGATTTAGTACAGTCAGCCAAGAATTCCGAGGAAACTCCATCGCGCGAAGAGGTAACCCAGCAGCCGCAAGATTCGGAGAGTTCCTACCGCCAGATCCTCAAGTCGAGCTCGATCATCGGTGGAGCGCAGGTCATCAACATGGTGATCGGTCTGATTCGCACGAAGATGGTAGCAGTATTGATCGGCCCAACCGGAATCGGACTGCTGGCGATCTATCAATCGATCACGACGTTAGCTTCGACCATTGCAGGGTTAGGGATTAATACCAGTGGAGTTCGCGAAGTCGCTCGGTTCGACGCTTGTGGTGATGCTGAAAATGTTGCCAAGACAGTCCGAACCCTGCGCCGAGTCTGTTGGTTTACCGGTATTTCCGGCATGTTGTTGTTGGCCGCGTTATCACCATGGATCAGTCAAATCAGCTTCGGGTCGCGAGATCATGCCTGGGCCATTTCCTTGCTTGGATTTACGATACTCTTCGGGAACATTACGGCTGGCCAAGGAGCCATTATTCAGGGAACGCGCCGCATCGGAGACATCGCCAAGATTAGCATTTGGAGTGCTTTTATTGGGACGATCGTATCGATTGGATTTTATTGGAACATGGGACTCAATGGCATCGTCCCAGCATTAACTGCGCTCTCGATCGCATCGTTATTTATTTCAACTTACTACGCTCGTCAAATAAAAATTGTAGACACGATACCGAAATGGTCAGAGACTTTATGTCAGTCCAGGCACCTTGTACGTTTTGGCATCGCGATGGTGATTAATGGAATTATGATCACCGGGGTTGCCTATGTGACACGGTTGATGATTATTCAGGAGTTTAATTTTGTCGGTGTAGGCATCTATTCCGCAGCCTTTAGTTTATCAGGGCTTTTCGTGCAGTTCGTATTATCTGCCATGGGAGCCGATTTTTACCCTCGACTGACCGCAGCACCAAACGATCATCCCCGCATGGTGAAATTGATCAACGAGCAAACAGAAGTTGGCTTGTTGCTTGTTTTCCCGGGTTTACTGGCCATCTTGGTTTTTGCACCTTTGCTTGTGCAGGTTTTATATACAAGTGAGTTTGGCGAGGCCGCGAGGCTACTTCAATGGTTTGTGATCGGTTGTTTTGGAAGAGTCCTCTCCTGGCCCTTGGGTTTTGGCCTTCTTGCCAAAGGGCAATCCGCGTTGTACATTGTTACAGAAGTCCTTTTCAACTTATTGCATATAAGTCTAATTTGGATTGGTTTAAAAACGCTGGGACTTCTTGGTCCCTCCGTCGCCTTTGCGCTGCTTTACGTAGTATATGCAGCAGCAGTGTTAATGATCAACCGTGTCTTGATCGAGTTTCGATGGTCCAGCAATGTTTGTAAATCTTTGTTTTGGATGATACCCAGTGTATTTGTCCTGCTTACTCTTTCGCGTGATATGCCGCGATCTGCTATGTTGTTAAGTGGTGGAATGATCACTCTTGTCTGCAGTTCGATTTGCTTGCATCAATTAGCGAATCGTTTAGGAGCAGAACACCCATTGATGAAGATTTTGAAAAGAAAATAGTTTTTTTGCGAAGGTTTTAGCCAACTCGGACATGTAGTCGAATTGGACAATGACAAGGAAGTCGAGGTTATAACTACTTAACTATCTCCCAACGCTGCTGAAAAGTCAATTATGGAAAAACCGCTAGTAAGTCTGATTGTCCTTTCCTACAACTCCGAAAAATTTATACTCGATGCGCTTGATAGTGTCAGAGATCAGACATACCAACCGATTGAGTTAATCATTACTGACGATCGTTCGTCGGATTCAACATGTGATCTTGCCCAGAAGTGGGCTGCAATGAATAGGGAGCGATTCGTCTCAGTCACATTTATAACTTCAGCAACGAATACCGGGGTTTCAATCAATGCTAACCGTGGACTAAACGTCGCGAATGGGGATTGGGTCAAATTTCTCGCGGGCGACGACGCGTTAGAACCCACAGCCATTGAAGAATTGATTATCTTCGCGTCCAGCGAGAAGGGGACAATTGTCGTTCATGGAAATCGCAAAGTTTATAGAAGAGATTTTCAGGAAGCCAATCTTATTGACCAATCTTCGATGTCCGAGCACATATACAATCATCCGGATATTTCGCCAGAGCAACAGTTACAAATTATGCTTAGAAAGAATTACGTGTCAGCTCCAACTCTTTTTTTCAAAACTCTGACTCTAAGGGAAGTTGGCGGTTTCGTTGAGTCAGTACCGATGATCGAGGATATACCTATTTTGTTGAAGTTAAGTGCCAATGGGATTAGGATAAGACATCTGAACAAATTTATTTCCAAATACCGGGTTCATGACAATTCTATTACACGCATTAAAGGAAAACTTCCCGTAGCCAATTATCTGATTCAAACGCTAGAACACAAGCTTAACGTATACGGTGAGAGAATGCCAACTTTCCGCTGGATCGGTCAGTCGTTGCAATTGTATTCATTGCGTTTTTGCAATATGTTGACGGGACTACTCGACAGGATCAATCCGGGATTTCTAGGGCGCATGGCCCATAAGTGTTCATCGGTTCTGTTGGCGTGCTTTTCACGGTATAATCAATGGTCAGAAAAGCGTTTGAGTAAGGAAATTGAATCGATGATAAAGAGCACTAAGGCTCTGTAAAAAAATAAATGTCCGGAGTCGGTATTGATTTGAGAGCGGGTTTTCGGTCATGTTTTCCGTATGACGGATCGAAATGTTGTTGAATGGATAAAAAGCAAGTATACCGCGATGGACTCAAGCTTGAATGAGCAATCCCGGAGACTTTGGTGCGCTGTCGAAGCACGCTCGATCGGGTACGGCGGGATTGTGGCTGTAGCGGAAGCCACAGGCATCTCCGAAAGAACCATTCGTCGAGGTTTAGCTGAGCTTAAGCTTGGCATAGAAACCGAACCGGCCAGGCAACGGCGGAAGGGTGGCGGTCGTCCCGCTATCGAACAGAGACAACCTGGGATTCGTGCTGCTATTGAACGGATTGTATCGCCCTCGACTCGGGGGGATCCGATGGGTCCACTGCTATGGACCTGTAAGAGTACCCGTTCCATAGCTTCAGAATTACAGCGTATAGGCTTCTGCATAACTGCCCCTACGGTAGGCAAGGAGTTGCACGCTGCGGGCTACAGTCTCCAGGCGAACAGAAAGACGCGAGAAGGTGAAGACCATCCAGACCGCGATCAACAATTCCAGTACATTAATCGCCGTGCGAAAGCATTTCAGCGATCCGCTCAACCGGTCGTTTCCGTAGACACCAAGAAGAAGGAAATCCTGGGGAAAAAGAAGAACGCAGGCCAAACATGGCGTCCCTCCAGGCAACCGCTGGAGGTCGACACACACGATTTTCCAGATGCTACCAAAGGTAAGGCCGTGCCGTATGGAGTCTATGACATAACCACAAATGAAGCAGTCGTAAACGTGGGCGTCAATCATGATACAGCACAGTTCGCAGTGGCTTCAATCGAGCTATGGTGGAAACGCTTGGGCAAGAAGCGTCACAAGAGCTCTACACGCTTGATGATCACCGCTGACAGCGGCGGGAGTAACGGTGCGAGAAATCGCCTATGGAAGTACGAACTACAGCGACTCGCCAATAAAACGAACCTAGAAATCGAAGTCTGTCACTTTCCTCCAGGTACCAGCAAGTGGAATAAGATCGAGCATCGTGTGTTCTGCCACATTACGCGGAATTGGAAGGGAACTCCACTGGAAAGCTACGAGGTCGTTGTGCAGCTGATCGGATCTACGACAACGACCAAAGGGCTTGAGATTCACGCGTTCCTTGATCAGCGAGAATACGAGAAATCGTTAAAGATTACGGATCAACAGATGGCAGCGATCAATATTTTTCCAGCCAAGTTTCACGGAGACTGGAATTACACAATCAGGGTTCGAGCTTAAGCCGGGCCAGCAACAAGTTTAGCAGCATTCGGAGGGGATTTCCCATTTTTTGCGCAGCGATAGCGGTGCATCTTTCGATGCTTTTTCTTAGAGTGTCTTGTTGCATGCTTCGGTCGTTACGAAGCTTTGCGTCTCCTGCGGGGACGTGAGGGAAGCGGCATGTGCTCCACCAACCACGGAAAGAGTGCCCGATGCTCCTGGCCAAAGAAGCGACTCGCTGCCGTACTGCCATCGCTTCGCTCGATCACATAGTTGTGCAGGACGCCCAGTACTTGAAGCTTCCTCCGAGTAATGGTTCGCAATCCGTGGTGACGAAGCGAAAGCTAGCCATTTCGACCTTCTACACACGAACTCGATCTCTGGAATAACTCGGCTGCCGATTTCGCTTGCTCTTCCAAGTACGTCCTGTCCTCTTCCTTCAGCTTCGATAGTGGGCCGTCGCTTGCTTGAGAAAGTATAGAACTGGATAGCTCCTGGAGTCGTTTGCGTTCTTTCGAGTCGCTGCTTCGACCAGCAGCCAGAGCGAGGTAATACCCGGCTACCAGTTGGTTCTTCCATAGCTCGATAATCTCAGGACTGTACTTCAATGCTTCGACTCGACTGGCAATCAGCTGCCAAAAGTAGGCAAGTGTAGCGATCATACAAGGTAACACTCTCTTGGCTTTGGCCAGTCGGGCGACCGACGTTGGTTTAAGGCCAGCTTCGGATGCGACTCGATCGAGAGTGTCGAAATGGATGTTCAGCTTTTCCTGGGCTTCGGAGGGGGGCACTGGGGCACCCGTTTTGAGATCATACGGATGATAGTCTTGCCCAATACACTTGCGAACATCGCGAGCCCGATGTTGCCTTGGACACATCTTGCTGAACATTAAACAGGTCAGGTGAATGATGAACACCCAAGTAGCTCTCCGCGTGCGAGACTAACGCCGTCGCCATATCGGAGACGCACTGAGTCACAGTTATCGAAAATGGCTTGAGCGCATCGCTTACCGCCGCATTCCAAGTAGGGGCATCTCGTTTCGCGGCATACTCTTCGACGATGAGAAAGTTGGAGACGGCGTCCATTGCAACCAAGCAGATCTGAGGATGGAAGGTTTCGTCCTCACAGAGCGTAATTTCGCGTTCTGGCATTTGTGGGGCCAGTCGATCTCGTTCCTCGATACCAAATCGTACGATCGCTTCTTCAATATTGGCGGCAACCGCCCGCTGAGCGCAATAGGACGTTGCTACGAATCGATCCAATTGACACAGCTCGAGAAGCCAGGAGATATTTCGAATCCCACCATCATTGGCTTGTCCTAAAACGAGATGAATCGCACAGAGGAGTTTATGTAGGAACGCGAGCCCTTGGGGTGATTCGAAAAAACTCTACGGTAGCCGGGGCCAGTCCGCTTTGTTGTTCGAGCCGAGAGCGATTCCTGGACCAGTTTTGGGCCGTTGAGCGAGGGACCGTGTTATCGCGAGCGGCTTGATTGAGCGACTTACCATTTTTGAGATCCAGTCGAATCGATTCCAGCCGAAGAGAAATTTTGCTGCGATCCCATCGAAGTTGTTTCGCATTGGAAGGGATGTTGGTAGATTGAGTGCTGTCCATGCTTGAAGCTCCTGAGGAATTTTGTGAATAACTCCATTGGAGCTTCAGGCTGGGCATTTTGCCAAACCGATTTTAAGAAAAAACGCACGAAGCAATGGCTAGCATTTTTAGCGGCCCGGCTTAAGCTCGAAGCCTATTTTCAAAATGCTTTGTTGTTTTTACCAAGAATAGGTTGGCCACGGTAGCAATCCTTCCCTAAGTCTCGATCAAAATCCAACAATCCCCAAACAGGGGATTGACCGAGAAAACAGCTGAGCAATCATTGGACCACAACCACCCATCGTGCAATTGCCCTGGCCTAAAATGCAGATAATTAAGTGATGACAGAAATGACAGTTAGACTCTTGTTTCTTGGCGACTATGCACCGTGTCGGCGGTTCGAATCAATAGCACTGGAGAGATCAAAGAACATTTTCGGAAATTTATCCGAGGTGATAAACGACTCTGACTTTTCGTTTGTAAATCTGGAAACTCCACTTACCGATTGTAAGACGCCAATTGCGAAATCCGGCCCTGCCTTGAAATCATCGCCTGGATGCGCTGAGCCACTAGCTGCCGCAGGTATCGATCTAGTTGGCTTAGCAAATAATCACATCATGGACTTCGGTGATAAAGGCCTAAAAGATACGCTGAAGACTTGCGCTGACAATGGCTTAGCAACAACTGGCGCGGGGCTGACACTGAATGACGCTCGTAAACCCCACATAGTATGCGTCCATGGCCTAAGGTTAGGAATATTAGCTATTGCAGAACGCGAATTCAATTGCGCATCAATCAATCACGCTGGTGCCGCCGATTTTGATCTTATTGACAACCTTTCGGATTTGAAAATGTTGAAAGGGAATGTTGACTTTGTTGTGGTTACATTTCATGGTGGTAATGAATACTTTCCACTTCCAAGACCAGGCCTGAGACGGCTTGCTAGATTTTTACTGGAAAATGGGGCAGATGCGATCATAGGCCATCATCCTCATGTCCCAAGTGCTTATGAAATTATCAACGGAAAGCCGGTAGTATACAGCCTCGGCAACCTGATTTTTGATCATGACAGACCACCGAAAGATTGGAATTTAGGTTACGGAGCGATACTTCATGTGGACAAAGATTGTAAACGATCTTCACTAGAGATAATACCATATGAACAATCTATTACTTTGGCTGGGGTTCAATTGCTTCAAGATTCCCGAAAAAGCGAGTTCGATCAAAAAATAAAAGAACTTAATTCCATTCTTAGTCATACCGAAGCATACCAACTCGAATGGAAAAGATTTTGCCAAGAAAGATTCGATAGTGTGTTTTATTCGAACTATTCATCGTTGCGGCTAAAGGGAATCTTTCGCATTCTTAAATCGATCAATGCGGTTGGTTTACTCTTAGGGAACAGCGATAGTGTTGCCAAGAAGCTAAACATGGTTCGATGTCCGTCACATCGTGAGCTTTTAGAAGAACTTTTGTCAACTCGGTTAGAAAAAAAAACAGCAAAGATTTCATTTAATGAGTGTAATGGGCTATGATCGGTATTCACGAAAGACTTGGAAGTTTCAGCGATACATGGATCGAGTATTGCGAAGAGCATCGCATTCCTTTTAAGCGGGTCGACGCTTTTGCTTCTGATATTATTTGTCAATTGTCTGAATGTAAAGGATTTATGTGGCACTGGCACCATAATGACAGTGCAGCGCAATTGTTTGCAAGGCAATTGACAGTGTCGCTTGAGAATATGGGTATCAAGGTTTTTCCAAATAGCAACACGTCATGGCATTTTGATGACAAGGTTGGGCAAAAGTATCTTCTTGAAGCACTCTGCCTACCCCTTGTCCCATCCTTTGTATTCTATGACCAACGATCCGCCAGACTTTGGGTTGAGACCGCCAAGTTTCCCATTGTTTTTAAACTAAGAGGAGGGGCAGGGGCTCAGAATGTTCGGTTGATTGAAGACGTAATCCAGGCGCGCAAGATCATCGCCAAAGCATTTAGTGTCCGAGGCTTTCCTGCGTTTAGTTTAGCTGCGTATACAAAACAAGCGGTTTGGGAATTCAGACGCGATAGAACATTTTTAAAACTGGCCCGAATCCCCTATTGGACGATAAAAACACTACTTGGTAAGTTGCCACCAAAAACTCGATTATTGCCCGCTCAAAAAGGCTATGTGTATTTTCAAGAATTTATTCCAGAGAATCTTTTCGATGATCGAATGGTCGTAATCGGGGACCGTTGTTTTTGTGTAAGAAGGTATTGTAGAAAAAATGATTTCCGTGCCTCTGGAAGCGGTGTTAAGGAATACAACCATGAGAACTTTCCAAGGGAATCCGTGGCACTTGCGTTCGAGATTGCCAGGAAACTAAAAACCCAAAGTGTTGCAATAGATTTTGTCTACGACGAAAAAAAGAACCCTAAAATTGTAGAAATTAGCTACTGCTTTGTCACGGGTTCATTTTATGAGAAATGCGATGGGTATTTTGGCTCCGAAGGAAGTTGGCATGATAAGCCGGTACAACCTCAAAGGTTTATGATCGAAGATTTTTTGGCTGAGCTCGTTCATTTATCGCAGGACGGTAGGTGATGGGTGTAACCGGCGTTCCGCCGGGATTGGCGTGGAATTGGTGAAATCAGGGTAAACAAAAAACGGCCTTTCTGCCATGATTCGGGTGCAAAAACAAATCCGATTCAACCAGGCAGGAGGCCGATAACTATGAACGTCCCTAATTTAGATGCTTTTGGCAACCCCAGATCTGCTGATCATCGAGCGGCTGCGAAGTATGCAAGCGAGATGATCGATTCGATTGCTACGCAACTCAAAATCAATATCGTAACGGCAGCTCAGCGCGGTGATTCTTTTGATCAAACCGAACGAAGTGTGCGAAATGCTGTCTTTCAACTGGGCAAGCAAGCTCTGGAGTTGTTCATTCAACTTCAAGGCGATGGTGACTTGGGGCCTGAAGTTACAACAGAGAATGCCAAAGTTCTTCGTCGAAGTGAGACGACAACTCGGACCACGATTCGGTCGATTTTCAGTATGCACTGTTTCGATCAGTTCACTTACGCGCCCTCTGCCAAGAAGGCAACGCAACTGCTGCCGATTAGCGCGAGAATGCTTTTGCCGAAGAGACAATGGTCCTATCTGTTGCAGGAATTTTCCCAGACAATGAAAATGCATCTGACGTTCAGCGCACGGACAGTCCCGATCCTGGACCTTCTCCACGCTTTGGCCTACGTGTGGGAAGCGGCTGGTCTATTTAAGAAAGATGATAAGCCACGAAAGGCATTCACTCGCGAGCGACTTCTGCGTATCTTGCGAGGCGATGTACAGGGTGTGATTAGCGGACTACGGCGCATGGGGACAAGGGTGCATTCCCAATTTGCGTCACATTTTTCCCTGTGATTTCTTGATTTTTGGATCATCTTGCTTGTTCGCTTCAACTTTTAAATTCATTGGATTTGGTATCCATCGCCAGTCGTGATGGTTGGTTTTCCGATTCATATTTCGCATTGCAGCAACACTCTCATCCCAACGTTCGCTTGTCACTTGGCATCGAAGCTGAAGCATCGTTTCCGCATTGTCGGCTCGCCAGAACATTCCGTTACCCTTCATCCGATTATTGACAACCCGGCGAATACTGCTCTCAATCGAGCCACTGCCTAGGGGAATTCCAATCTTGCGAAAGTAAACATAACTTAATCGGCCCGCTTCGCCATGCTTTCGAAGGTATTCGATCTCCGTCGCGATCGATGATGGCCACTTTTTGTCTTCCGCCAAATCGCTCAGGTCATCGACTACCTGCTGCCATTGCCCATTGCGAAGCATCGTGCGCATCACTCGGTATAGTGGCATGCGTTCCGCTTCATTAAGCCCAAGACAAGCCAGCGCAAGAGAAATGTGGTGAACTCCATGACAACAGTCAAGCACTTGGTGAATCTTCACTTCTGCCGGGATACCTGCTTTGGATACGATCGCATCAATCCGCTCCCAAATCCACGTTGCGCCATCGGAAACGAATGTAATGCTCAGTGCCTGGGCGGCCCCCATGCGATGAAGGTGCATCGCAACAAGCTCAGCTATCGCATCGGGACCCTCAAACGTTCCGTCGATCGTTGCTTGCGAGTGTTTCTCCATACGACCGTTTTCGTCATGGACAAAGATCGTACAAAGCTTCGGTTCTCGCCACTGTGGAGCATAACTTGACTTCGAAACGGGCTTGGATCTGGCTGCTGCGTCTTGCTGCAATAATCCATCAGAGTCGGGGTTATCCTGAATGCGTACCGCATTCTTCAACGCTTCACGCAGACGTGTTCGCCCCCCATCGATTTGAACGCTCACTCGCTTTCCAGCCAAAGAATCCCCCCGAGTCATTTTGCCCATTCGCCAGTCAAGGATTCGTTGCTTTCGCAATTGAAGCAAGTTTTCTCCGCATTGATTGGTAATTCGACGAACCGTTTTGGTATCCAGTTTCAAACCATTTCTAGCAAGTTCGTTGACTGCGAACTTAAAGGAAGGGCTTAAAGCGGCTTGTCGGGCTACGGTGCTCTGAACCGCTGGCGTAACACCTTTACCGAATCCAAACTGTGCCAACTCGATATAAAGACCAGACACTTCTGGGTTAGTCCTTCGGAAGACTCCCTTTTTGGGTTCACAATACAACGAACTGATCCACATGAAGAAACCACCGAGCAGCCGAATTCGAATGTTCCGATTGCGTCCTCGTGCTAAAGGATAGTCGAACCCTCGCCTTGTCTCTTCGCTCTTTCGTTCCAGATCTTTTGATAGGAGGACGACAGCTATTAGACCAGAGGTCACCATGCCAGCGCCGTACAAGAAAGCTTCTTGGATCTCTCGCTCAACAGCTTCCAAGGAGTCAGGGGACTGCATCAACTGGTTCTCCCATCCTCCCAACTTCGAATACAGTTGGCCGGTAAACTTTCCAACCATTTGCCCAACTGACTCAATAAGTTCGCCGTCTTTGCTACCCATTCGCGATGTCCCCATTGCATTCGCCTCCATGCGATCATAAGTTCTAAAACTATGAGGATACCGACAAACTGCTAAGGCAAAAACCACTGTGATTTGCTAGCAAATGCTTACGCAGAATGGGAATGCACCCTGGGGACAACCCACAATTTATCTGGCAAAGCCGCGACGGATCTGGCTCGCATCTGCGGCTACTTAGAAAAGAATTCCGATCGCATGCGTTACGACGAGTATCTTCGTCGCGGCTACCCAATCGCGTCCGGCGTGATCGAAGGCGCCTGCCGTCACCTAGTCAAAGATCGCATGGAACGAAGCGGTATGCGTTGGACTCTCGAAGGAGCGCGAAGTATGTTACATGCACGAGCAACATTCCAAAGCGACCACTGGCGTACATTTTTAGACCATCGTATCAAACTCGAAGTCCAACTTAATCACCCGCATCGCGATATAATCGGTGACTATCAGCCACTTACCCTCGCGTGCTAACCGGCGGGACGCCGGTTACACCCGTAGGTGATAGCTAGGGATCCGGGGTTCATGCTATTGCACTTGCGTAAGAAAGACTGAGTTTTAAATTGATTTTTAGTAGGAATATTTTTAATACTCCGGTTGTACATCCTTCATGTCAGGGCGGTGTTCGGGGAGCGACAACCGATATTGCATTATTCTGTTATGTGTTTTCACTTGCCGTCGCGGCTTCTGATGAAAAGTATGTCTTTGTCTCGACCTGTTTAGGTGGCATTTTTGTATTTATTTTCATTATCGAGCATCTTCTTTTTCGTCCTTTTACAGCACGAGATTTCGCCTGGATAAAATTTGGAGGGGGGCCGCTTATCGTATTTGCCTTTTTTGCTACGCTAGTCGGCCTTATTTTCGAAGACAGTAATCCAGAACGGTTGCTCACTCTATATCAACTTGTGATTCTATACTTGTGTACATTCTTTCACGTCTATCGTACAGGAGGGACGTCTTCCATTGCCTTTGGTTTGACTTTGGGATTATTAGCTATTTGGTATTTCGCAGGTGCCAGCTTTACAGAATATAAAATGAGAGTTGGTGAACGGTTTCGTTTTAGCCTTTCGGGTGAAGGCGAGGGAATGAACCCAAATGTTTACGGCATTTACTTGATAACAGCAGGTTGGTTTTTGTTGCGAGATACTTTGCAAGGACGTGGTTTGAGATCGCTGATTTTTAGTGGTTTTCGGATAGGATTCGCGGCAATTTGCATGATTCTTTTCGCACAACAGGTGATATTCACAACGGGCTCTAGAAAGGCACAAATTGGATTGATGTTATTGGTAGGTTTCTCTGGTTTTATTTTTCGCAGACGCGTTCAGCAATCTAAATTTCTCTCGTTCGTTGGAGTAATTGGTGCGGTGGCTCTTCCTATTTCCGTATTCTACTTCATCTCAGAAAGTGCATATTGGAAAAGATTTGAGAATATGATAACGTTTGCGGTTGAGGGCAGTGATTCGGTCAAAGAGGTTTCGATATCAGGTCGTTATGAGTTGATTTTGGAGGCTTTTCAGTTGTGGTCGGAAAGCCCATTTTTCGGGCATGGGTTTGATGCATTCCGCAATCTATCTTTTTATGGTTTGTATAGCCACTCAAATTATCTGGAGTTACTTGCGAATTTAGGGGTTATTGGTTTTGTGTTGTACTATTGGACCCACGTACGAGGGTTGGATATCCTCAAAAATGCATTACGTAATCGCGGAGGCAAAAATGCTATCGATGTATATTGGATTGCTGTTGGTTGGATCTTTGTCATCATGATCTGGGATCCTTTTTCTGTCACGTACGAATCAAAAATCAACTATATCATTCTGGCTTGTTTGATTGGTTTGTCTTCGAATTTTTCTGGAAAACAGCTGAGTAAAATTGAAGGATAGGGAGTAAGTAGAATAATGGCGAAGTCTAGAAAGATTTTGTGCCTTATCGATTCGCTTGGTTCTGGGGGAGCCCAAAGGCAAATGACGTGGTTAGTGCGAGTGTTGGTAGACCGTGGGTATGAAGTAAAACTGCTCGCTTACCAACCACAGTTGACATACTTTGGAGGGTTGGTGGAGAATTGTGGCATCGACGTAGAAGACGTTAGTTGCCGAATGAAATTCGGACGAATCTTAAGGGTCCGAAACGTAATAAGATCATGGAATCCAGATTGCGTAATTTCCTTTCTGGATACACCGAATATGATTGCGATTCTCAGTTCGTTGGGTAGTAATCGAACTCCTGTGATCGTATCGGAGAGAAATAATGATTACTCGGTTTCGTGGAAGACTAACTTACGTTTCAGTTTGTTTCGAATGGCAGCAGGAATTATATGCAATTCTCATTCACAAAAACAGTTCATTGATCAGAATTACCCTTGGCTTACGCCAAAAACCGAAGTTGTTGTCAATTGCGTTGATTTGGATAATTTCAAACCTCAAGCGACACAGCAGGGAACAAAAGATTTAGTTACGGCAATTATACCCGCCACTTTATGTAAACGAAAGAATCCACGGAATCTGCTTGAGGCAGTCTGCGAATTGAACGTTCGGTACCAGGGCCGTCTGTCAGTTTCGTGGTTTGGACGTAAATCCGAAGGTTCCCGTGAAGATCGCGAGTATCTAGCATCATTATTTCAGCGGCGCGACGAACTCAATGCCCGTCGATTCTTTAGGTTCGAAGAGCCTCGTCAAGACATGCATGAAATTATTCGGGGTTTCAGTTTCCTGATATTACCTTCGTTTAGGGAGGGAGTTCCGAACGCAATTTGTGAGGGTCTCGCTTCCGGGATACCGGTTCTTGCTAGCAACATAGGCGATCATCCTAACCTTGTTAATAACGTTGACTTGTTGTTTGATCCCTATTCCTCAGCCGACATCGCACGTACTTTAGCTTATTTTATAAACCTGCCCGCGAGCGAGGTCACTCGTATTGGGCTCGTAAATCGCAGATTTGCCGAGGAGTGCCTTTCCCCAGAACGGTTCGGAGATCAATACGAACAAATAATCTCGCGTGTAATGTCGGCCAATTGATTGACAGGGCTTGAGTGACACTGTCATTGTTGTTCAAGGCTCTTTTGAGTAAGCGGAGCTTGGATTTGATCGGGTGTGACCAGCTCATCGGTGCTTAGTCGGCAGTGAGTAGCGGTTTGCTAGCACAAGATGTTGTGGAATTATTTCCTGGGACTACCAGTGGTTTCGTTTCCTGTGTGGAGGGAGATGATAAGGGCAATGACGTGCTTTTTCGTCAGCTATTCCCGGTGAGTTGAGGTGTTGAGTAACCTGGCGTCCAGACCTAGGAATCATATAGGCTGAGTTCATTATCTTACTGCGGTTTAGTGATTAAGAACCTCTCAATCTGTCAGGTTGGATTCGACTCGAATACCTCTTTTTTAACAACTTACGGATCTTCCACGGTCGACGACTATCTACGTCCAGGCAGGAGCGTAATCAACCCAAATGGCCTAGCTCGAATTCATGCCAATCGGGCGGTTGCGAGTTCTGCCTTCTATGATCGCTCGATACAATTCGGTCGGGTGCATTCCCAATTTGCGTCACATTTTTCCCTGTGATTTCTTGATTTTTGGATCATCTTGCTTGTTCGCTTCAACTTTTAAATTCATTGGATTTGGTATCCATCGCCAGTCGTGATGGTTGGTTTTCCGATTCATATTTCGCATTGCAGCAACACTCTCATCCCAACGTTCGCTTGTCACTTGGCATCGAAGCTGAAGCATCGTTTCCGCATTGTCGGCTCGCCAGAACATTCCGTTACCCTTCATCCGATTATTGACAACCCGGCGAATACTGCTCTCAATCGAGCCACTGCCTAGGGGAATTCCAATCTTGCGAAAGTAAACATAACTTAATCGGCCCGCTTCGCCATGCTTTCGAAGGTATTCGATCTCCGTCGCGATCGATGATGGCCACTTTTTGTCTTCCGCCAAATCGCTCAGGTCATCGACTACCTGCTGCCATTGCCCATTGCGAAGCATCGTGCGCATCACTCGGTACAGTGGCATGCGTTCCGCTTCATTAAGCCCAAGACATGCCAGTGCAAGAGAAATGTGGTGAACTCCATGGCAACAGTCAAGCACTTGGTGAATCTTCACTTCGGCCGGGATACCTGCTTTGGACACGATCGCATCAATCCGCTCCCAAATCCATGTTGCGCCATCGGAAACGAATGTAATGCTCAGTGCCTGGGCGGCCCCCATGCGATGAAGGTGCATCGCAACAAGCTCAGCTATCGCATCGGGACCCTCAAACGTTCCGTCGATCGTTGCTTGAGAGTGTTTCTCCATACGACCATTTTCATCATGGACAAAGATCGTGCAAAGCTTCGGTTCTCGCCACTGTGGAGCATAACTTGACTTCGAAACGGGCTTGGATCTGGCTGCTGCGTCTTGCTGCAATAATCCATCAGAGTCGGGGTTATCCTGAATGCGTACCGCATTCTTCAACGCTTCACGCAGACGTGTTCGCCCCCCATCGATTTGAACGCTCACTCGCTTTCCAGCCAAAGAATCCCCCCGAGTAATTTTGCCCATTCGCCAGTCAAGGATTCGTTGCTTTCGCAATTGAAGCAAGTTTTCTCCGCATTGATTGGTAATTCGACGAACCGTTTTGGTATCCAGTTTCAAACCATTTCTAGCAAGTTCGTTGACTGCGAACTTAAAGGAAGGGCTTAAAGCGGCTTGTCGGACTACTGTGCTCTGAACCGCTGGCGTAACACCTTTACCGAATCCAAACTGTGCCAACTCGATATAAAGACCAGACACTTCTGGGTTAGTCCTTCGGAAGACTCCCTTTTTGGGTTCACAATACAACGAACTGACCCACATGAAGAAACCACCGAGCAGCCGAATTCGAATGTTCCGATTGCGTCCTCGTGCTAAAGGATAGTCGAACCCTCGCCTTGTCTCTTCGCTCTTTCGTTCCAGATCTTTTGATAGGAGGACGACAGCTATTAGACCAGAGGTCACCATGCCAGCGCCGTACAAGAAAGCTTCTTGGATCTCTCGCTCAACAGCTTCCAAGGAGTCAGGGGACTGCATCAACTGGTTCTCCCATCCACCCAACTTCGAATACAGTTGGCCGGTAAACTTTCCAACCATTTGCCCAACTGACTCAATAAGTTCGCCGTCTTTGCTACCCATTCGCGATGTCCCCATTGCATTCGCCTCCATGCGATCATAAGTTCTAAAACTATGAGGATACCGACAAACTGCTAACGCAAAAACCACTGTGATTTGCTAGCAAATGCTTACGCAGAATGGGAATGCACCCTGTGATCCAGATGGTAGCCTTGGTTCTTCAGCGTGTTAAAGGTCTCGTTCTCGATCTTCCATCGAGAGCGCCCTCCGCGAACCAAGTTCGCGACGTTCGAGGCATCAACTTCCAATTGGGTAACCCAACTAAATCGTTTGGCCACTTCGCCATCGGTAGTCCATTCCATTTGTTGGAGGAACGTAACTTCTAAGTCCGGATGGGAGCTTTGGATGCAGACGTCGAACTTCCATGAGCAAGCGACGAACAGCGTTCCGCTCGCAGTCGTTCTTATTGCTACCATCTTGTTGAATAATCGCTTCGACCGCGATCGGGAGCACGATATCCTTCGATGGGTGAACCAAGACGGCAGCTACCATCTGATGGCTATACTCGACCTTACCACTTTTCCTGTTCTTGACCAAGCAGTGCGGACAGGAGATGTTGGTCGAACTAAAGTAACCGGTACCGTCGATGGCTAGCAAATAATGTCCGTCGTGAAATAGGAAATCCTTTAGACTTCCTCCACGCTGGACTTCAAAAAAGATATCCGCAAAGCATTCGTTGAGCGATTTAGGGTCGACTTCATCTAGGATCTCGCGATGTTGCGTATCGCTGGGAATGGACTGGATTCGGTAGAGATTCATCAGGCTTTGGTCCTGTCGCCTCTGATCGAATGCCAGCAAAGAAGGTTCCTTCAAGGAGAACATAGCGAATGCGGCCATCAAACAATCGGGTAACGAGTGCTTGACACTTGCAGCACGCCGAGAGTCTGGCATTGCTTCGAAGCGGTTCCGTAATCCTTCAATGATAGAATCTGCGGACAGATACTTCCTTGCACGCAGGTGACCGTTTATGAGCATATTCTCGCCTCCTTTTGGATTAGCGTCATTAGACGCTTTGACGGCCATTTATGCAAAGAAAAGTGCACTGATATTGACCAAGATCTTTGCGAGACGCTAGCTAATGTGCACCAATAAATTACCAGGGTTCTCGCGCTCGCCGGGAATCGCTGGGCTGGATTGTTTCGAGGGCCGGCGTTACCTCGGCCTTAAACGCCATCTGATCTTGACAACCATTAGCTGCATATTCCTCTCGCGAGTGTGCGAGCAGGAGCGGAAAAAAAATCCGGAGTGGACAATCCAGCAATTACGGGACTCAACCGACGCGATCGTAACGAGCTGGTGCTTGCCCACTGAAACAAGACTGGCCATGCTCCAGAAAGTGGTCAAGCGAATTAAATATTATCAGCAGCGCAACGCACTAGTACGTGAATTTCATACGCGGAAATGTCTTGAGCAGTACGCTTCACGTGGCATCGCCCCGCACCAAATCGACCAATGCGACGGGCCAAGCAGTCAGCGCTGTAGTACGAGGAGGCAATCCTAAACGCAGCAGATGTGATTCAGATTGAGCTATCGATTGCAAAGATGACAGACAGAGCGATTCTACCTAACAACTTCGATCTAATACGATTATTCGCGGCAACTCAAGTTGCAATACTTCATGCGGTGTACCATCTGCAATTAGATGCCCCACCCCTTCTTTTAAAGATTGCAGATCTTTTTCCAGGCGTTCCAATCTTCTTTTTTATAAGTGGCCTTCTAATAAGCCGCTCATTTGAAAACAACAATTCCGTATCGCGTTTTACTTGGAATCGGTTTTTGCGACTTTACCCAGGACTTTGGGTCTGTTTCGTAGTATCCCTAATTTCAATTCAACTTACAGGGTTTTTTCGTGAGAATGCACCACCGAAGATAGACTTTGCGCTATGGGCTTTAGCCCAAAACACTTTTTTTCAATTCTATAACCCAGCGTTTCTACGTACTTATGGATGTGGCGTGTTAAATGGAAGTCTATGGACCATTTCTGTAGAACTGCAGTTTTACCTTCTTGTCCCAATATTGTACTTGTTCATAAAAAAACATGACGAAAAACGGAATCTTTGGCTTCTCGTCCTCATCGTCGCTTTCTTATTAATAAACATCGTCTTTAGCTCGTACCGTCTAAACGTCAGAGACAGTCTTTTCGTCAAAATCATTGGAGTTTCATTCATTCCTTGGTTCTATATGTTCTTGGTGGGCGTAGTTGTCCAAAGAAACATTGGCAGATTGATCTTTCTAGTGGAGGGGAAACCGGTTCTTTGGTTTTTATTGTATTTATTGCTTTGTTGCATTCTAAAAATAGCAGGGAGTCTGTCGTTTGGAAATAGTATAAGTCCTTTGCAGTTTTTTGTTTTGTGCATGTTCGTTTTGTCTCTAGCATACACCCGTAGGGAATTCTCGAATAAGCTAGTTCGGTCAAATGATGTTTCCTACGGCATTTACATTTATCACATGGTCTTTGTCAATTTTTGGATCCAGACTGGACTTAAACGGGATGCACTTGCATTGGTCTGCATTCTGGCTTGCACCGCGACCTTTGCGATAGCTTCCTGGCTGAGAATTGAGCGAAGAGCCTTGAGGCTAAAGAGCTTTTCGATTCGACCAGTTCATAGAGCCTAGTTATCCGTTTCGATGAGCTTTTAGAAATGCAGTTGTCATATTATTTGCAAATATAATCTATTGGCTTTATGAGCAATAAAAATTCTTGTGTGTTGTTGATTGGTAAGTGTCCGCCTCCCATTGGAGGTGTGACAGTTCATTTCAGCAGACTTGTGCATCTCTTGAGAGGCCGCTTCGATTTGTTGGTGCTGAATTTGTCATTTCAAAGCCTTTTGTATATTGCGAGGCAGACGGTGATTCAAAGAAAGGCAGTTGTTCATTTACATTCCTCGTCGCCTTATTTCCGTTTTTTGTTTGCGTTTGGTGGTCGCCTTCTTCATCTTAACCTTGTAATTACATATCACGGTAGCCTCGGTCGATTTGGAAGATTGGGTAATTTTTTCGATTTAGCAAGTCTCTGGTTGTGCAGAAAGCCCCTTGTGTTAAATGATAGTAGCTTACGAATAGGTTTGCAATTTAATCGAGCTACACAGAAGATCTCTGCCTTTGTGCCTCCGCTGGAGATTCAAGAACTTCCACGGCAGCTTTTAGCAAGAGTTAGTGTCGCAAAGCAGATGTATGATTGTGTGTTTTGCACCTGTGCATTCAACGTTACGTTTGATAGCCGAGGGAAAGAGATCTACGGAATATCCGAATTAGTCGAGATTTTTAGGCATCGCCCGCAGTTTTGTTTACTTGTTAGTGACCCGAGTAAAAAGTACCATGAGTTTTTGAGACAATCGGTTCCCATCATTCCACCCAATGTGATTTTTTTGTCAGGAGAGCATTGTTTCATGGCTGTGCTTAGGAAATCCGACGTTTTTATTCGTCATACAACGACTGATGGTGATAGTTTATCTGTGTCAGAGTCGCTTTTTTTGCGTCGTCTCGTTCTAGCAACAGATGTTGTTAGCAGGCCATCCGGGGTTATGCTTTATTCAGACGTTGACGGATTGAGTTCATATTTGGATAGAATTCATGAACTTTTAGCGAATTCAGGTGGTGAGAACTTCAAGGTTTCGAGCGATGAGATTTTAGAGCAGTACTCGAGAATTTACTTTGGAGGAGAGAATTGATGTTTAGCTTTATGTTTATTTCTTAAATCCTGGAAGCTTCTTGTTTTTCACCTATGGTCTTTAGAAATAGTATGCGGCAAATCCTTCAGAATCTCGGAAGCGGCGAGACTATCATGGCGGATGTCCCAACGCCACGTGCGGGTAGCGGGGCTGTACTGATCCGAACATCCCAGTCGCTCGTCTCGCTCGGCACGGAGAAAATGCTGATCGAGTTTGGAAAAGGGAACTTGCTCGCGAAAGCACGATCGCAGCCTGACAAGGTCAAACAGGTCCTCCAAAAAATTAAGACCGATGGCTTATGGGCAACCATCGATACAGTCCGAGCCAAGCTTGATACTCCTATATCCCTTGGGTATTGCAACGTAGGGGTCATCGAAGAATGCGGTAACGGTACCTTCCATAAACCGGGGACACGGGTTGTCTCCAACGGTCCGCACGCGGAATGGGTTGCCGTTGGTAACAACTTGACCGCTGAAGTTCCTGACGGTGTTTCGGATGAAACCGCTGCATTCACCGTTGTGGGGTCGATCGCGTTACAAGGTATTCGGCTTATCCAGCCATCTCTCGGCGAAAAAATCGCAGTTTTCGGTTTAGGCCTTATCGGACTATTGGCCGTTCAGATTCTGAAGGCGAACGGATGCCAAGTCCTAGGCATCGATTTCGACCCCAAAAAACTCGAACTCGCTCGACGCTTCGGGGCCGAAACAGTTGATCTCTCGGCAGGACAAGATCCCCCGGCGGTCGCTGCGGATTGGACAAAAGGAATCGGAGTCGATGCCGTGCTGATAACCGCGTCGACCAAAAGCGATGAGTTGGTGCATCAAGCGGCCACAATGTGCCGCCAAAGGGGACGAATCGTACTTGTCGGTGTCGTGGGATTGAACTTGCAACGCGCTGACTTCTATGAAAAAGAACTCTCGTTTCAAGTTTCATGCTCCTATGGACCTGGCCGGTACGACGAAGACTACGAGAAGCGCGGGCTGGACTATCCGATTGGCTTTGTGCGTTGGACTGAGAAACGCAATTTCGAGGCGATTCTGCAGTTGATGGCGGATGGACAGATCAACGTTGATCCACTAATTACGCATCGATTTGATTTTGATGATGCACTCAAAGCTTATGAGGCTATTAGCGAACCAGGTGCAATGGGGATTCTACTACAGTATGAAACTGGGAGTTACGCACCTGATACCTTAAAAACTACGTCAATCCCATCCGATTACGTTAATAGTCAAACGCTCCAGCTAGCAAAGAATCCCTCAAGCGCAATTTCGCCACGCCAGGTTATTGTCCCTTCGAATCGCGATGTTGGAGTGGCCTTTATCGGTGCAGGCGGATTCTCGACACGAATGTTGTTACCGGCGCTGCCCATAGAAGACGTTAAACGAATTTGTGTGGTCAGTTCGTCGGGAGTCTCAGCCGCTCACGCAGCCAAGAAATTTGGGTTTGAAAGGGCGGAGAGTCGATATGAGGCTGTTCTCGAGGACGAAACAGTCGATGCAGTATTCATTACAACCCCCCATCACCTCCATGCGAGGATGGTCTGTAAATCGTTGGATGCTGGGAAACACGTCTTTGTAGAGAAACCTCTGGCTCTTAATAACGCGGAACTGGAATTAGTTCAACAAGCAATCACACGAAATCCAAACCTCCTCTTGATGGTGGGTTTCAACAGGCGATTCTCTCCGCATTCTGTGGCAATTCAGAAATGGCTGGAATCCGCACCTTCTAACAAGGCGATTGTTATAACCGTGAATGCAGGAGCGATACCACAGAACCATTGGACACAAAATCCAACGGTAGGGGGCGGGCGAATTGTCGGCGAGGCCTGCCACTTCATCGATCTTGCACGATACCTGATTGATCGACCCATTGTTGAAACGAGCGTCACGCCAGTACGGGGTGGAGACGGGCGATTAAAGGATTGTGCGTCCATGAATCTCTCCTTTGAAGATGGTTCGATCGCGACGATCCATTATCTGTCCAATGGAAATAAAGATTTCCCTAAAGAGAGGATTGAAGTCTTTGCAGGTGGACGTGTCTGCGTGTGTGACAATTTTCTAAAGTCCTACGAAATCGGTGGAAAACGGAGACTTCGGACTCGCTCCCAGGATAAGGGACACAAGGAGGGGGTTCGGCAATTTCTCAACACCATCCGCAACGGTGGAACTGCCCCAATCGATTGTGCGGAACTCATCGAGGTTTCGGCTGCCGCTATCGATTTTGCAACTCGCATGTAGTTGCGAGCGGCAGCGATCACTGACGTGATCGTCGGATATCTTTTTCGGTTTTGATCTTATTTCGCGCCGTGGGATTGAGGATATGTGCCGCAGGCTTGCCCTGCGAAGCTTCACGCTAAGCTACTGATCCGTCCTAAGCCGCCCTTTTTCAGGTTCGGCGGCGAATTATCCGAACCTTAAAAGGGGTGAGTCTCAACCTAGTTAGCGAGAAGCGTAACATTCCCCACGTCAAGCGTGGGGCATTTCCAAAAAACGTACCAATTAGCTACTTAGCTCCTTATTGCAATAATTACCCAATCGCGACCATTGCTTTGACACCCGTCACTGGACCGTGTTAAGATCGATGCCCAATTTTTCAACTGACTACAGATAAATCTCGGCTTTGAAGATCGTTTTCTTTTCTCACTATTTCCCACCGGAGGGAAATGCACCCGCATCTCGGACGTACGATCATTGCGTACGATGGGTGCAAGCCGGTTGTCGTGTTACTGTCATCACTTGCGTTCCTAACGTACCGCATGGCCTGGTCTACAGTGGTTACCGAAATCGATTTTGGCCCCAAAGGGAATCGATCGATGGAATTGAGGTCATCCGAGTTTGGACGTACGTCGCTCCGAACGCAGGTGCGATCAAGCGGATCGCGAATTACCTCTCTTATATGTTTTCGTCAGTCATGGCGTTTCTCTTTCTCTGTCGCCGACCGGATGTCATCATTGCCACCAGTCCCCAGTTTTTCTGTGGATGGGCAGGGGTATTCGCAAGCTGGCTGAAATGGTCTAAACTGATTGTTGAAATTCGCGACATATGGCCAGATTCGATCGTAACCGTTGGAGCCATGAATAAAGGAATGGCCACTCGCTTCTTGGAGTGGACTGAAAAAGCACTCTACCGAAACGCCAACCATATTGTTACCGTTGGCAATGGATATCGCGATAACATTGTCAGCAAGGTTCCCTGTGAAAATCACATCTCCGTCATTACCAACGGAGTTGACCCAAAGACCTTTTACCCACGCCCTAAGTCTCAAGAATTTCTCGAGCGATGGGGAGGGCAAAATACGTTCATCTGTGCGTATGTTGGAACGATCGGGATGGCACACGGACTAGAGGTGGTCCTAGATGCCGCTCGAGAACTTAAGAATCGTGGAAGAACGGATATCCTTTTCTTGCTAGTGGGAGACGGCGCGCGACGAAAGGAATTGGAGCATCTTGCCGACGCTCTTGATGTTCGGAGTCATGTGAGGTTTACCGGCTTGCTTTCTAAGGAATCGATACCAGAGGTTCTTGCATCATGCGATTGCTTGCTGGTGCATCTTAAAAAATCGGAATTGTTCGAAACCGTAATCCCTTCGAAGATCTTCGAAACCATGGCAATGGCACGGCCGCTAATCATGGGCGTTCGAGGTGAGTCGGCAGAGATCGTGCGCAAAAGCGGTTGCGGAATCGAAATCGAACCAGGGAATGCCCAGGAACTGGTCTGTACCGTGACATCGCTCTGCGATGATCCGAGTCTTTATTCGACTGTTGCGTCGAGCGGGCGAGAATTCGTGGTTCGCGAATACTCTCGAGATCGCTTCGCAAATGACTTTCTAAGTGTCATCGAACAAGTTTGTAAATCGTAGGCATCATTGCCCGCCTTTACAACTTTCTTTAGTCGAGACACAGATGAGAAATTACCATTGGCATCGCAGTCGATGCCAATAGTAAGCGGCATGGGCGCAAGAACGCCGGTTAACTGTCCATGCGTTTGCAGCTCATCAATCTTCTCGTCAATCTACACCTGCAGGCAGTCTCTCCCCCTTTTTTTGGGGTACGGGGCGCGACGGCTCACATCGAATTGCCTGACATCGTTTGGGATGCGCATTACGTTCAGATCGGATGGCTCCAGATAGATAGCATCATAGCGCTTGCATCGACTTGCGGCTTTGATCTTAATTCGGGCCGTGGGATAGTGGATAAATGCGGGCCTGCCCTGCGTAGCTTCACGTTTCTCGCTAAGTAATGACTCGCATAACTCACCCCTCATCCATGTTCGGCGGCGAAACCGCCGAACATGGATGAGGGGCGGGGAGAGTCTCCACCTATTTAGCGAGAAACGTAACATTCCCCACGTCAAGCGTGGGGCATTTCTACAAGCTAGGTCAATAAGCTCAACAGCTACCCATCGCAATAATTACCCAATCGAATCCATTGCAATGAAGCTTGTCGCCGGCCCAAGTTAAGATCGAAGCCCGACTTGCGTTATGTCAGTAACCGCGCTCAAAAAAACTAATATGAACGACTTAGAGCAAGTTGCTTGGCAACAGGCCCATCCCTCACCATCGATATTGCGATATCTCGGGCGATTCATTTCGATTGCGAAACACTATTCGTGGCAACAATTAGCCAAACGAGCGTATTCTACCCTACAACGCAAATTGTACGGATCGCGACCAATCGGATCGATTCCTACAGAAGATTTTCAGATCAATTCTGACGCATTCAATGCCTATGAAAAGATCGCCCAATTAGCTCTAAAACACCAACGCCAACACCTCTCTCATAGCCAAAGTCGCCTGAATGATGGCGAAGTCGTTCTGTTGAACGAACGACGCTTTATGGGGAATCCTTGGGATTGGAGTTTGAATTCTCAACCTACGCGCCCGACTCACCTCTGGAGTTTTCAGCTTCACTATCATGAGTTTTTACAATCCGCGTGGTCAGACAAGCAAGACGGTTCGTCGGAGCAGGCGGAAATCGAGCGAATCATTCTTCGATTACTAGAGGGGTGGCTAAGTCAGTTTTCACCTGAGATGACAAGCCGATCTCACGATGCTTGGCATCCGTACTGTATTTCCAGGCGAATCATATCTTGGCTCAATCTGCATGTCGCGTTCGTATCAAACACCGCGTTAAGGAAGACACTAGAACACTCTCTAGCCATGCAGGCATCTCATCTATTCCGATCGTTGGAAACGGATTTGGGTGGGAATCACCTCACGGAGAATCTAACCGCATTAGTAACTTACGATTTGATTTATGATTCACCGGCTTCTGAGAGGCGATTACCACAAACAACTGCGACCTTGATGTCTGAGATCAGGAAACAGGTATTGCCCCACGGGGAGCATTTTGAACGGTCTCCCGTCTACCATTTGCATGTATTGGCATCTTTGCTGCGTGTCCTGCAGTTAGCCGACGTTAGAAAGCTTGATATTCGGGATGAATTGCGAACCTATTGTCATCGCATGTTTTCTTTTTCCGAGTCCCTGCTTCACCCGGATCTGGAAGTGCCACTTTTTGGTGATAGCGTTCATTATGAATCTCCCAGCGTTGCTCATGTAAGAGAACTTGCCATGCTATGCGGAGTGAGGGCCGAGGAAAGCACGGACGGTTATTCGGGAACGCCTTATCATGTCGTCAAGTTCGGAAATGAGAAGGAACTCCTTACCTTGATTGCAGACATGGGTGAGTTAGCAACCACCGGTCTTCCCGCCCATGGACATTGCGACTTAATGAACTTTGAGCTGTCTGTCGGGCCAGAACGATGGATTGTTGATTCAGGAAATTTTGATTACGAAGACTCCCTCATACGTAGCTATTGCCGAAGCTCTGTTGCGCACAACGTTGCAACGATTTCCATGCTGAACCACGCGGACGTTTGGAGCAAATTTCGAATGGGCGATCGAGGTAGGGTTAAGTCGGTAACTCGGTCGGAGTCCGAAGACTTCGCGTGCCGGATTGGAAAACATGATTCTTATCAGCAGATAGGATTCGGAGATTTATGTAGAGGTTTTTTCTGGGATAAACGCGGTACGTTGATCGTTTTAGATTGGTGTATGTCTCCGATTCCGTCCGGGCATTCATTGGATGGTTTTTTACACTTTGCGCCTGGTATCCAGGCTCATCCCACGGATGATGGTTTTCTACTGGAATCGGCTTCGACCGGGGTAAAGCGAAACTTGCGATTCACTTCGAACTGTCGTTATGAGTTATGCGAGAGTTGGTACTGTCCTGCTTTTGGTTTCCGAGAAAAGCGTCTAGCGATGCATTACTCGCGACAACTCGTGGACAGCACCTTCATTGGATGGTATCTAACCGGGGTGGATGTCGAACTCGAACTAAATCTAAACACCGATGCAGTGTGCGTGGAGTATGATGGTATAAAGGGGGCTGGTTGGACCTGGTTGGCGAGTGCGTCATGTTAATTATCCGTTAGGGAAAGCGTTTAGGTGATCGGATGAGGGTATTCTATTGCAAGTCGCAGGAACGTCCTCGTGCGATGCCCCGACTGATGTAGCTGTGGGGTTGCTAGCGTAACGGTGCAATGCGTACGGTGTCATCCGGCAAAGCCAAGCGTACCGGAAGTAGCCTCCGGCGACGAAACCCAAACCACCGTTGGAGAGAAATGGCTGGGTATGCTGATGGGCGGTAAGGGGGCTGACGACCTACCGGAAGGTTTTCGCCCGTACCGCTATTGTTGGAAATGCAGTGCGTTGCGACCGCAAGCTAATCCGGCGATTTTTCATATGCTGTTTTCTTGGATGCACTATAATTATGAGATTTCCTTTTCGTAGACGTTTGTCGTATTCAAATTCACAGATGCCCTTGATTATTAATTTTTCATGAACGATTCATTATCTGTTTCGCCTCGAACCGGCCCTCAAGAGGGTGAGGAGACGTCGCCACGCGAATCACGCGTCCCGTTTTTCGCAATACTGTTCGTACTGTGCCACGTTCCCTACGTCATTCTTTACTTCAATAATCTTCGTGGCTACTCACATTACGACTTCTTTCCTTTGGCTTTGCTGGCAAGCGCGTTTTTACTCTGGAAACGATGGGGGGGCTTGGCCTCGGTAACTCCAGGAAAAAAACGAGCCATACTCACCATTCTTGCGACTTCACTTTTCGTGGGGGGCTTGGCTATCGCTTTTTCCTCGTCATGGATAGCTTATTTTGGCTTTTTGCTAGGCAGCGCATCGGTATTGCTCGCGACGCGTGACAAGGAGACAGGACGCAGCAACATTGCTTTAATCGTGCCTTTGGTTCTTCTTTGGCAGCCTCCCTACACCCCGAACTTGACGGGAGATGTTGTCCTCACGGGATACTTACAGCGAATCTGCACTTCCATTGTTAGCTATACGCTTGATGCTCTTAGTGTCATGCACTTGAATACGGGTACTATCATCTCTATACCGGGGCGACAATTAGGAGTGGCTGAGGCTTGCAGCGGGGTCCAGTCGATGTTTCTGTATCTGGCTTTTACAGGACTGCTTTCGGTATATCAGCGTCGAAACGTTTTGCACGCAGGCATTTTGATTGGCTCTACAATCGCATGGACCCTCTTGACGAATAGCTTGCGTATTCTCGCGATCGTATTGGCCGCTTACTATTTTAATTTCGACCTAACCACTGGAATACTCCATGACAGCTTGGGCTATCTGCTGATGCTACTCGGTCTGGGGCTCATTTTTCTCTTCGACGCGGGGATAAACGTTCTGCTTGATACAAGCCAGGTGAAAGACAATGACGCTGACAAGCATGTCGCTGTTTCGAACCGAATGAGAATTCGGTCCCTCGCTCTTGCGCCGACGAAAACGACCATCTGCTTGGCAGCTTTTGCTATCGTGATCTTTTCGGCACAAGCTTGGGATTCGGTTTCTGCCTACGCTGCGAACCGAGATCGCATCTCCTTTTTTTCTGGAAATCCGATTCGCAATGTTTCCGAAGAGATGATGGCATCGGAAATGCTCGGCCTAAAGATGACTGCCTACCGACAGGAAAACCGCGAACGCGGTGCTGACTTTGGAGAACGGTCAGATGTATGGATCTTTAGTAATGGCGCTAACGAGGTGACCGTCTCATTTGATCAGGCCTTTCCAGGATGGCACGAACTTACGCGCTGTTACGAAAACGCAGGGTGGAAAACACTCGAAAGAAAAGTTGTCCTACTGCCATCGAACGGTGAAGGTAATCGACCGTTACAAGGAGTATTAGTCAAAATGCGACATCCTACTGGGGTCTTAGGGACCCTAGCTTTTGCATTGGTCGATGCTCGGGCGGAGACTCTCGAGCCACCAGGAGAGTGGGATTTGATTAACTCGCTCTATAACAGAATTAAGGGTAGATTGTCCCCAGCTATTCGAACGCGATTGTTCGGTGGGGTTGCATTTCAAGTTCAAACATTGATCACATCAAAATCGCCACAAGATCTCTCTGACCAAGACACTGACGCCGCACTAGCCTTCCTGGGTGAAGCGCTGGCGTATACTAGGGCTTATCTCCGGAAATAGGATTACCCAAACCGGCCATCCTGACCCCTATAGAAAGATCAACAGGAATCGGATGGATTTTCCTGTACGATGAAGTAGCTAATTATTGCTAGACATTGGTTTGATTCGTATTAATGTGAACGGAACGGTAATTTAGACCTACAACATAGGGATGCATCATGAGCAGTCGAGAATTAGATCTAAGCTTTGAGACGAGCAAGGCGTTGTCCGTACATCTAGGTCAGGACGCGGGAACTGAGATCGCCGCTATTTTGCGGCGTATGGCCACGCAAATCGATGATCTGAAACGAAATAAGGTAACGGTGACGAGCGTCGTGCCGGAACCAAAGGAAGAAAAAGTTTTGGAATGGTAGGGCGGCCGCAAAGCGTCGTGCTCAGGTAACTTTATCCTCCCTTTGGGGAGGGTCGGACGCTTCGTCCGGGGAGGGGGGGGAAGGTCAGGTTTCAGTTATCAGGCTCCAGTCTTCAGTAAATCCTTACCTTCATCCTCCCCTCGGGGAGGGGCGAGCGTCAGCTCGGGGAGGGGGGGACGATCAGCTTTCAGTCTTCAGGCTCCAGTCTTCAGCCCTTACCCCTGCCCCTTACCCCTTACACATAACCGAATGACTGCTTAGCTGAGGAGTCATGCTTCCACTTAGACGAGCTCAGTGGTGAGCGGGTTGCGTTTTAGCTTCGACTGACCTGGTGTCAGTGTGACATGGCTTAACGAAGGGCTGTGTTTGACGCGATTCGTCTTTGAGCTATTATGAACGTATGGAAAATTTACTCACCAGAATCACAATAGATCCCATTATTTGTCATGGGAAACCTTGTGTACGGGGGTTACGGTACCCCGTCGAGATGATTCTGGAGCTTTTGAGCTCTGGAATGACGACAGATGAGATCCTAGCCGACTACTCAGACTTGGAGCGAGATGATTTGCGGGCGGTCCTGGCTTATGCTGCCCGTCTCGCACAGACGCGAAGACTTCAAGCGATCTGACTTCGTCGACTCTCATCTCTTGCGCAACACTCCACGGAAACTGATTCTGATATCGACTGGAAACATATCTAATCGGGAACTTGAAGAACTGTTCCGCCCGTTGATCCCTCAAGTAATTCAGGAGATGCGAGTTAGCCGCTTCATTGAGATAGGACGCGATGGTATTACCTCACGCGGTTAACCCACTACCAAGGAGAGGTGCGATGGGTGGTAAGGAACGATTCACGATCGACCTTGCGTCGATGGACGGAATGACCGAATAGCTAACGAGTCATGCTTCCACGGACACAAGGTCCATGGTGAGCGAAGGCCGTCGCGGCGCGATGCTTGCTAGCCGAGGTTTCTCGCAAAATAAACGCTCGCCCATCATGCCGATCGAATCCCGCCGACTTGATCGGCGGATCGTTAGGTTTCCGGCCAGCGACGCAGTTCCTAATAATCTGTACCGGGAGCATAACGATCTCCTGGTCAAGCCAGGAGCATTCTTGGATTGGGTTGGGAACGGTTTATGTAGCGAGAAGCGTAAACATCACCTGGGCAAGCCAGGTGCATTTTACTCGTTACAAGGCTCTGCCTTGTAACGGGATGCATCAAGGCTCCCGCCTTGCAACTTATTCACCCTCCGCCCGCGGGAGGGCAAGTCGCTTCGACCGTGGAGGGGCTCCGCTCGCAGGGATGAATACCACCAATGTTAGCGTAAGACCGCGAGGCCTACGGTGTCGTCCGGCAATGCGAAGCGAGCCGGGTCGCCTTCGGCGACGGAAGACAAAGGCACCGGCGGAGTGAGATGGCTGGGTAGATTTGTTGGCGGTGAGGGCGCTGGAGCCCTCAACGCAGGGCGATGCCCACGCGGTTAAACAAAATCCGGCGCGGGGCGATGCCCACGCGGTTAAACGATTTTCTTCACAATTCAAACTTCTTCCGCCCTTTCCGCTACGATTGGCTTCGCGATACGAATTTTTACAATCTGTTGGCCTCCTTGAATCTGCTGGAGATCTGGCTGTTATTCCCCCAACCTCAGGGCTGACAAAAAATGTGGGGCGAAAGATGTCGATCCCATTTTTTGACCTACATCTTTCGACAGGAAAAAAACAAATTTTAATGGGGTTAGTTTCTAATCTGCTGGCCTCCTTGAATCTGCTGGAGACATACATCATCTGCCCCTGGAAAACCAGCGCGGGGCGGTTAAACGAAAGCCAGCGCGGGGCGTTGCCCAACGCGGATAAACGAAAACAAGATCCTCTGCGGGATAAACGATTGCTAGAGCAAGGGGCCCATGAGGCGGGCGACTCGCTCTCCAAATGTGGTCAAGAATGGACGCTTGGACCATTGGGTGGCGTCGATGATCTCGGATCGATCTAAATACCGCTGCTGGATCTGCCTCAAATTGCTGGTGAACTGCGTATCATAAACGGCTAACGTGATCTCAAAATTTAGCCGAAAACTACGCGGATCCATGTTCAGCGAACCGAACAAACTGACGTGTCCGTCGATCGTTACACTCTTGGTATGCAATAATCCGCCCGAAAACTTGGCTATAAAAATCCCGGACTGCATCAACTCGTTCTTGAACGCTTGGCTCGCCCAACGTACTAGCAATGAGTCGACTTTCGCCGGGACGATGACAATCACCTTAACGCCTCTCAACGCCGCCGAAGCTAACGCCATCTGCAACGCTTCGCTCGGCACAAAGTAAGGTGTCGTGATGATCAGCTCTCGCTTGGCGGTGTAAACCGCCGTGATGAGCAACCGCTCTATCGCCTCTACGCGATAAGCTGGACCGGACGGTAAGGCTTGAATAATCGTCGAGCCTACCTTTCTTATGGGCTGGTCCCCCGTCACATCTGGTAAATCAGGGCCGGTCGAATCGGTCTCGATGTACCAGTCTGCTTGAAATGTGACGGCGAGAGACTCTACTGCTGGCCCCTCGATTCGTGTCATGGCGTCGATCCATTCCCCGACCCCCGCTTCTTTTTTGAAGAAGCGTGGATCGACAATATTGAGGCTTCCCGTCCATGCCACTTGGTCGTCGATCAATACGATCTTGCGATGCAGCCGCAGATCGAATCGTACGAACAACATTCTCCAAAAGCCACCCGGAAGTGCCGACTGAATTTGTATTCCTGCCTTGCGCATCGCTCTGGCCTCCGCGCTCCTGAGAAAGCTTCTGCTGCCGATATCGTCGAGGAGCAGCCGACAGATAACTCCTCTCGCAGCCGCTCGCTCTAAAGCTTGTGCGACCTCCAGGACACGTCCGGCATGATGCCAGATGTAGAACTCCATGTCGCAATTGACTTGGGCGCTTTCGATATCTTCTATCAATCTGTCGAACACGGCTTGCCAGGTGTCGAACAAAACGAATCGATTGCCTGGCAACGCTGGTACGTCGAACATTCTATGTGCGGCCCGGGCTATCATCTCGCAGTCTTCGTGGGGCCCGTGCCAATCGACCCGTAGGTCGGGACGTTCCAGCGCATGGTATCGTCGTCGAGTTGCCCCTCGTAGCCCTCTGACTAGCTTCTCCCGCTTGGCCCCCAGCCTTAGCTCTCCGATCATAAGATAGGTTACAGGCCCCAGGGCGGGAAACAAGAACATGACCGCGATCCATGCGAGGGTTGCACCCACGGATCGGTTGCTCATGATGATTCGTATCACGAACAAACCTGTGACGAGAATGTGGGCGAGTAGAATGACCCAAGTCCAAAACAGAGGAGGATCCTTCTCCAGCGACTCGATCAATGTGTCCATATTTATTGTGTTTCGCGAAGGAGCAAGGGATCGGTCAGCCCTGTCTCGATGATATGAAACGATATGCCTCGTATCGATGCCCCACCGTTGTGGAATCTTAGGCCATGATACTCCACCGATCGCAACGGCCGGTGGGTGTGGCCAAAATAGATATCTCGAACTCCTGATGACAATCCCAGTCCTTGTTCGGCCAAGTAGCGATGCACCTTCTTCAGAACCCAACTATGCCTACGTGCCACATTGGCGACCAAGCAATGCAGTTTGGCTTGGACGGCAGCATCGTATAACCAGTGTCGGTAGGTCATCGGCAACGGTTTGTCTTCGTGTTTGCGCCGTCTGGCATCCACCTCGCGGTGTTCCAAACCGCCATCGATCACATCGCCGTGTAAAAAGACGCAGGAACCGAGACGGAGCAAGTGGGGTTGCCACTCGAGGTTTGAGTGCTCGAAGGCCAAGCGATCCAATTCCAGAACAAAGTCGGGATGGGAATCGTGATTGCCGAGCAGATAGTAGAACGAACAATCTTTGTGGGATGCTACGAGATCCTCGACCCACTCCGAAGCGGCCCGAATTGAGGCTTTGAGGGTTGCGAAGCGGCTCCATTTGAAGTCGAAAATGTCCCCTCCGAGAATCATCGTGTGGGCGGTTTGTGCACAGCGTCGAATGTCCGGTTCGTAAGCTGGTGCGGTGGAGCGGCTGGAAAACAGGTGCAGATCGGACAGAAAATAGCTAGGACGGCCTTTCGGTTGGTGGCTTTCGGGTTTGTTCTTATCGGAGAGGGCATTCATGCACGGTTTTTAGGATTGGAAGGGGGAAAAATCGATACTCTTCGCTGATCGTCACCAAATTGCCCCTTCCCTAACTTCGTTTAGGGAGGGGCAGCCCGCGAAAGCGTGGCTGGGGAGGGGTAGGACCCGTTTGCGGCGGCCATCAGCGAGAAGTGCCGGATCTCGTCATCATTGTAACGATTGTAGCTTCAGCGATCGAGCGACGCGATGTGACAAAGTGGGACTCAAGCCCCCACCGAATATCCCGTTTTGTCACAATGTTAGCGTAAGGCCGCAAGGCGTACGGTGTCGTACGGCAATGCGAAGCGAGCCGGGGGCGCCGTTGGCGACGGAAGACCAGAGCTGTCAAAAAATGTTGGGCGAAAGATGTCGATCCCATTTTTTGACCTACATCTTTCGACAGGAAACAACAAATTTAAATGGGGTTAGTTACTAATCTGCTGGCCTCCTTGAATCTGCTGGATGTTGAGCTGAAATTGCCCTGGAGGCCGCAGCGCGGGGCGATGCCCACGCGGTTAAACGAAATCCAACGCAGGGCGATGCCCATGCGGTTAAACGATTTTTTACGTTTGCGACGTTTTGGATCGCGATTTGCACTGTTTCTTGTAGGTCGGGCGTGGGGCTCGACTGTCGGAGACGGAAAGGTCTTGTTCGACTTGAAACAAGCTAACTAAGATAGGAGCACATCATGACCCCAGAACCGAAACCAAAGGCCAACAAGTATTTGTTGACGGAGCGACAATTTTGGATTCTAACCGGTATCTTGGCGGTCGTCATCGTATTGGTTACACGCAAGCTACTTGCAAGTTGAACAGACGGTTTTCGCGGGCCATTAGTCAGAATTGCGAGAGGATGAATGGATCGAAAAACGGAATTGCTTCTCGTCCCCTCGGCCTATCCTCACAGTGTGAATACGCCGGTCGAGCTTATTGAGACCCACATCTCGATGGTGTTTCTGGCAGGGCACTTCGCGTACAAGCTGAAAAAGTCGCTGGTTAACGACTTTTTGGATTATGGTTCACTCGAAAAACGCCATGCTGCTTGTGTGGCCGAGCTGAATCTCGGCAAGCGATTCGCCCCCGAACTCTATATTGACGTCGTGCCCATTACGATGGAGGAGGGTGAGCTTCGGGTCGACGGTGATGCACCGCCGATTGACTTTGCCGTTCGCATGCGTCGCTTCTCCTCGGAATCACTGCTGAGTAAACGACTTGCTCAATCCACAGTTACAGAAACCGAGGTGGAGCAGTTGGGTAAAAGTATCGCCCGGTTTCATGCTGATGCTCCTAAGGTAACCGGGGAACGGTCTGGAGGTGTCGCGGCCATTGGACAACGGGCCTTGGAAAACATTGCTGCTCTCGCTCACACAGACGCGTTCGCAGATAGTGCCGATTTGGCACAAGTCGATCTCTGGACGAATCAGCAGTGGGGTGAACTGAAGGAACGGTTTGCTATTCGCGAGCAGCTCGGATGGATCCGAGAGTGCCACGGCGATCTACATTGCAACAATGTGGTCTACTTTCGCGATTCCTGGACCATGTTCGACGGGATCGAGTTCAACGACCAATTGTCCTGCATCGACACGATGAGTGACATCGCATTTTTGGTGATGGACCTTCTCGAAAGAAAACATAGCGGCTTGGCTTGGATGCTCCTGAACGCATACCTTGAAGAATCAGGCGACTATCATGGCTTGTCTGTGTTCCAATGGTACCTCGTCTACCGAGCGATGGTGCGAGCAAAGGTAGCCGTCATGCGAGCGGCTCAGTGGGGCGACTCGGACGAAAAACGCGAAGGTGAAATCGATCTAGCCCGCGATTATCTTCAGTTAGCCTGTGAGTTTACGAAGGGTAATTCCCGCGAGCTCTGGATCACCCATGGGCTGAGTGGCAGCGGTAAAACCACCGGAAGTCGCTGGGCTATTCGGGATCATGGGATGATTCGTTTGAGGTCGGACATTGAGCGAAAGCGGTTGTTTCACTTGTCATATCTCGAGCCAAAAACGACAGATCTGTCCGACGCTTCCAGTGCGACGGCGGCCCGGGATATCAAAGCGGGGTTGTATAGCACCAGTGCCACCGAAGCGACTTATCGATCGTTATGGAGTCTTTCTCGGGAATTGCTGCTGGCCGGTTTCTCGGTTTTGGTAGATGCGACGTTTCTGAAGGAGTCCGATAGAAAGCGATTTTCTTCGTTGGCACAAACGATGAATATACCGTTTCGAATATTGGAATTTCGAAACGACGTACGAGTCTTGGAGCAGCGCATTTTGCATCGAAAATCACTAGGTCTCGACGCCTCCGATGCGGATGTTGAAGTGTTGCACAAGCAGATAAAAAGCTTGGAGCCACTGACCGAGTCGGAGCAGCGGCTTGTTTAACCGCACGGGCATCGCCCTGCGTTGACCGTTCCAACCCGGCTCTCACGGCACCGCTCAAGTGTCTATACCCTGAGTCGCTATCATAACCCGCCCCTGGAGCCCTCAGCGCGGGGCGTTGCCCACGCGGTTAAACGATTTTTTCACACTTCAAACTTCAAACTTCTTCCCCCCCTTTCCGCTACTATTGGCTTCGCGATACGAATTTTTACAATCTGCTGGCCTCCTTGAATCTGCTGGAGATCTGGCTGCTACTGCCCCAAACCCAGAGCTGACAAAAAATGTTGGGCGAAAGATGTCTATCCCATTTTTTGACCTACATCTTTCGACAGGAAACAACAAACTAAAAAGGTTAGATTTCTAATCTTTTGGCCTCCTTGAATCTGCTGGAGATTAAGCTGCTACTCCCCTGGAGGACTCAGCGCGGGGCGTTGCCCACGCGGTAAACGATTGGGACCAACGATCTTGCGTTGAGGGCTCCAGCGACTTCACCGACCATCATTCCACCGAGCAATTTCCCTCACTCGATAGTTCCGGTTTCCATCGCCAAAGGCGACACCCTGCTCGCGAACCCAGTCTTAAGACACAAAACACTACGAAGTAAGCATGCGGCTCCCGATTAGTGCCGATTAGTGTTCTTCTTTCTTTCGCTGCCATTAACCAGAAGAAGCCGGAAAACCGCTTCGGAGCAGTAATTACCACTAACTGGAACGGTTTGATGGTTGATGGGTTTGGCTAAAGACTAAAGGCTAAAGACGCTGGACTGAGGACTTTCTCTTTGAGGCAGGAGCCTTGTAACGAGGGAAAGCATGATGAAGTTTGAAGTTCAACTAAGCACTAGGCACCCGCGTTAGCGGCAAGCACTACGCACGTCGGAACGAAGCCATCGACAATATCCGTGGTGCGTCGGTGTCAGATTGGTAATCAGAAATCGCACGCGAGGAGTGCGAGCACGCAGGGGCTTGAGGGATGCCGAGCACACTTCTTAAGCCGTTAAGTTCAGATCGGGAGAACCGCATGGAGCTTTGTGAGAACCAGCCGACATCGGTGCTGAACGACTCGGATCTCAGAATTAGTGGCTTTTCATGGTGAGTTGGATCGAGAGCGAGCACCAAACGCTCGCCAGGATTATCTCCTTCGACAACAGCTAGAATTTGCTCTTCTCGTGCCATGGCTTTCTGAATCCTTTGAAATCTCCAGTTCAACTACCATAAGTGTAGCCGAATGCCAGAAGCCATCAAGGCTTATTGAGACAAAGTCTCAGGATCGCGGCGAATCCGCCCCCCCCGGCATCCCTCTGCGGTCCGTGCAGGGTCCCCCGAGGAACGCACCCTCCGAAAGATGGGTGGCACGTATTAAAGATCTGGTTTTTTGTTTAACCGCATGGGCATCGCCCTGCGTCGAGGGCTCCAGCCCCTCACCGCCCATCAACTTACCCAGAAAATCTCCGTCCCCCAGAAACCTCACTCCTCCTCGCCAAGGGCGATCTCCCTGATCCCGACTCCCTTCGCATTGCACATCGCCGTAGATCTCGGGTCATTACACTCTCTTTTCCGGGTGGTGCGCTCTTAGTGACGACGGGCATGATGAAGAGCCCACCTCAATTCCTCATGTATGCGTCCCGCCCGACACCTAAGCTGCCACAAAAAAGTACTCAAAAATCCCTGTGAAAATCACGAATTGTATTCCGAACATAAAATCGGAAATGAAGGTAAATTTTAACCCAAAACCGTTGCATTTAGTCCACTCGACGATTATCCTCAACTGTCAATGCAATCCTTTCACCCCCAACCATGCTCATTAAGGGAAAAATCGCCATGCGTCTATATGCTTTTTGGTTTGCTGTTATCCTGTTTCTTTTTTGCGATGGAGAATATTTGGATGCACAAACTATTGATACCCGCTGGTACGGCTCGACTAGTGGAGATTGGACGAATGCTGGCAGCTTTCCCGTTTTCAATTGGCAGGGAGGTTCGGTCCCGAACAACACCACGATTGTCGGACTTGGCAATGGTGATTCGGCGGTAGATGTAGGTAACTTCGACCTTACGATACCCACGACAGGGTCCGCCGGCGCAATCATATTTTATAATGATCCGCTTGCAACTTTTACGACACAGTCCTACACCGTTGGCTCCTCTGGGCAAGGGGTCGTAATCGCCTCGGGTGGTTCTATTGTTGTTCAGTCGGCGGTTGCAGCAAACCAAACCTTCGGCGCGAATGTTGGCGGAACCGGGGCTCTAACAATCAATAATCAAAGCAACTCGTCGTCTTTGACCTTCAATGGTAATGTTGCCAGGACGGGAGGCAGCAATAACCTTACCGTTAACAATGCGTCAGGCTTGATAGATTTCAACGGCAGCGTAAACACAGGAAATGTGAGCGTTGGATCCAATTCTGGTACTGTCAGGTTTGACGGCAGCGTAGACACAGGAACCATAAGTGTCGGATCCAATTCTGGTACCGTCAGGTTTGACGGCGCCGTAACTGCCACTAGTTTAACGGTTGATGCAGGCACTGGAGAAGTCATTTTCGGTAGTAACGGCTCCCAGTCGATTGGGGGGGGGATCTTAGCTACTGGTGGATCTGTTTCAGGCCTAGCAAATATTTCTACAAGCCTAACCGTCGCAAGTGGGACAACATACAGTCCTGGAAACGGGCTAAATGCTGTTGGTACACAATCTATCGCTAACTTGAACTTCGAAAGCGGATCGGTATTTCAGTGGGATCTCACAGGCATCGGTATTGGCGATTTCGACACTGTCGTGGTTACAGGTGCCTTGTCGCTGAACAATACCGCGAGTGTTTTGAAGTTAGATCTTGGTTCTTTCAACGAAAATGTTCCCTGGACTAGGACCATTTTTTCAGCGAATTCAATAACTGGCACGTTCAATCAGGATGGTATCACGTTAGCCGGAGATTTCTTAGGGTTCCCGAACGTTACTGCGAGCCAATTCAGTTGGTCTGTGGACGGAAGCAACGTCAATCTGAATTTCGCAGCGGTACCGGAGCCATCGTCAATCGTCTTGCTTGGCTTGGCAGGAGTAGCGGGCTTTTGGGGACGTCGCAAGCGAAAGACTGTCAATGACTCTGAAGTATTCGAATCATAGCGGGTATGGGTTTCCCGCGAGGTACAGGTCGTGTTGGGTTGGCTAATCGTGCCAGTTCCCCACGTCCTAGCTGTTGAATGATTTGCTAATTCGTAAACGAATTACCGGGATATTTCTTCAATTGTAAGTACAATACAGAAGGCAGGTAGCTCATATTCTGTGACAATGGGCGTCTGCCACGAATGTCGTATTTAAAGCTGATTCTCCTGCTTCTTTCATTCCCCCACTTTTCCCCTGCGAACAATCATGAAAAAGTTTCGATCTGGATTTACATTGGTTGAGTTGCTGGTGGTGATCGCTATCATCGGCGTTCTCGTTGGGCTTTTGCTCCCGGCTGTTCAGGCGGCCCGAGAAGCAGCCCGTCGAATGCAATGCTCCAACAATCTAAAGCAACTTGGTTTGGCTGCTCTCAATCACGAGAGTGCTCTCAAGTTCTTTCCCCCCGCTGTTCATACGAGATTCTTTCAAGGCACGCCTGGGGTTGTTGCCTCATCCAATGCGAGTTTGCAAGTGGCATTGTTGCCCTACATTGAGCAAGGTGCATTGAGCGATCTTTTTGATCTAAATTACACAGTGGATACAGGTTTACCGATCCATGCCTCGATCCCCGCTTCGACCTTAGTACCTCCACCAAACGCACTCGCCAGGTCGTTTGAGGTGCCGAGCTTTATTTGCCCCTCAGAGTCATCTGCAATCTTTTTTCTCGATCCGATAACAGGATCGCAACAAGGCCGGCTGAATTATCACGGCTGCATGGGTGGTGCCGCACTCTACGGCGGTGCAAATTTCGTCGGTCCAAATGGGGTCACAATGAATATGGACGGAATCTTTGCCAGACCACGAGTCCAGAACGGACCGACGCGCGGAGCAAAGTTCGGAGACATCACTGACGGAGCAAGCAACACCGCCCTCTTCGCTGAGGTGATGCGAAGTACAGTTGAGCCCACCAGCACGGGGATCTTCAACAACACAACAGCCTTCTACAGATCAGCAGTATTTGCTGGTATTGAACTAGTCGATGGACGCAATGTCCCACAATGTCTTCCCGCTCCCAGCGGCGCACAGATCAAGGAAACAGGGTTGAGATATTTCTTGTTTATTCCTTTTAACAGCACTTATACCCATACGCTGCCGCCAAACTGGAACCGAAGAGTCCAAAACCCAGCCCAACAAAGATACAACTGTGGTGTTCTAAGCTTGACCAACCCCATGCAGCATATGGCCGCTTCTAGCTACCACTCAGGCGGAATTAACGTTGGTAGAGCGGATGGCTCGGTTTCTCTAGTGAGCGACAATGTTGATTTCTTCGTCTGGCAAGCTCTCGGAAGTCGCGCGGGTGGTGAGGTTTTGAGCGGACTGGACTAGAATGATACGAGTCACCGTTTCGTAGTCGGTTGATTTCTTCCAAAGCAGTTAATTAGGAGTGATTGGATGCGTCCTTCGTTTATGCTTGTTTTTCTCGTTTGCGTCACTACGTTCCTAGGTTGTGGCGGGGTGAATGAGGGGGGGCCCCCCTCAAAAGATCCCCTTGAAAAGCAGGGACTGAACGACATCGCATCCATGCTCAAACAGCTCGAAGAATCCGGTGAAAAGGTTCCATCGACGGCTGCGGAGATGGCGAACTACGAGGCGTTCTATCCTTATGCAGGACCAATGCTTAGGGACAAGAAGATCGAGTATTTTCTCGGGGCCAAATTCGACTCATCAAATCCACCCAAACAAGTTGCTCGAGAGACCAAAGCTCCTGATTCCGGAGGCTGGGTCTTACTCTCCAATGGTGAGATTAGGGAGTTGAGTCCCGGAGAGCTTGCAGGGTTCCCGGTAGGCGGAAAATCGACTGCAAGCAAGTAGTCCGTAACAAGGCGTTGCACCGTTAAGTCATCGAGCAGCGATCCCAACAGTAGCGAAGCAGGCACAAGCCCTGCTTCTTTTCGTTTAACCGCATGGGCAACGCCCTGCGTTGAGGGCTCCAGCCCCCTCACCGCCCATCAACTTACCCAGCAAATACCCCTCCCCCAGCAACCTCATCTCCCCCTCGCCAAGGGCGCTCCCCCTGCTCTTTGCTCCCTGCTCTTTGCGTTCCTGAAGTCTGACACCTGAAACCTGCTTACTTGACTCTGTTCTCATACCCGGGTTGGCACGTGCTGAGGAACGACAGGCCCAATCGGCATCGATTTAGCTACGACAAATGTCAGGTAAAACTACCTAGCGATTTCGTAACCGTTCAAGGTCGAAGTCCGTGAACGAATACTCTTACTCCTACTCTTAATCTTAATCTTAATCTTAATCTTGCTCTTACTTAGCCACTGCCGCTAAACGTTTTCGATACTCTATTTCGAGCAAGAGTGCCACATCCGTTCGACTTACGGCTCCGCTGACGCAAGGTCAGTGGAGAGCCGAAGGCATCGGTTTTCGGCTCCACCGACCTTGCGTCAGTGGACCGATGACTCGCTGGCTAGCAATGACCGACGCACCGCGTGATCTTCGCCCCCATTGAGCTTGTCTCAATGGAGCGCATGACTCGCTGGCTGGAGAACGCGCCGACGCTCCGGACCACCGCCGCGTAGCCGATGAGTCACGCTCCCACCGAGTAAACTCGGTGGTGAGCCGAAGGCGGTTGGGTGGACAAGGCGGTCTAGCCGGTTAGTCGTGCTCCCACTGACGCAAGGTCAGCGGAGAGAGGGAGTATGCGGGTTTTCGGCTCCACCGACCTTGCGTCGGTGGACCGATGACTCGCTGGCTAGCTACGGACCGACGCACCGCGTGATCTTCGCCCCCATTGAGCTTGCCTCAATGGAGCGGATGACTCACTGGCTGGAGAACGCGTTGGCGCTCCGGACCACCGCTGAGTAGCCGATGAGTCACGCTCCCACCGAGTGAACTCGGTGGTGAGCCGAAGGCGGTTGGGTGGACCAGGCGGTCTAGCCGGTCAGTCATGCTCCCACTGACGCGAGGTCGAATACCGCAAGGTTAAGGTGAAAGTGCTTGTTTTTCTTGGTCGCGAGGGCGTTTGAGTTTCTCGTACTTGGCGTTTCGGTGTTTTATCTTTCGTGGCTCGCTAGGGCGGGAACGTTTGCGTAACGGAGCGTGTGCGATCGACGACAGCAGCCAAGCTAGATCATTGATCTTACACCCATCCTGTCCCAAATGGAGCCACGAATCCTTGGCCTGCTTAAAGCTTAGATCCCGCGGCTTGCAGTCAGCAATTTTCGCCGCATCACACATCGTTACTCGAATTATGTTGTAGGCACAAAAATAGACCATCAGTTCACGCTCTAGCATCTCGGGTGTGTGGCAACTTAACCAGTCCATCCCCATCACCGACTTGATGGAGCGGATATCCAACTCGCACTCCCAACGATACTTGTACAGTTCCGCAATCGCTTCGGCTGGATACTTTTCTTGGTCCAGTAGCGTGGTCACGATGGTCACTTCGGATTTACGACCATCAACCTTGTAGCGGATTATGCGCACTTGCATCGTCTCAGGCAGCTTCTCCCACTCTTCTCTGGTGAACCGCGACCTGTCAAATCCAGGCCGCGTTAAGACTACGGTCTTATCCTCAATCTTTGAGTACGGTCCGGTGAAGGGTGAGGTACGCGTCCCTTTCTTATCGCATACCGTATAAACGCCCTGTGCGGCAAGCATTGCCATGTCCCGGTAACTTTCGAAGTTACTGTCGGCGACAACGATATCGCCTGGCCGGAAACGATCGAACATTTTACGAAAAAGCGTAGTTTCTCCTGTCTTTTTCCCCTCCACCGGCCCGTACTGAACGTTTGTTACGATGCCTGTCGTTAAGCAAACCGACACGCACAGGCGAACTTGAGGAAATCCCAAGCCTGCTTGCTTGGAGCTCGGCTGAGGGTACTTTTTCTGATTCTCGGGCGTATCCGGAGCATTGACGACTAGGCCATCGACTAACAACACTCGATGCCCACGCCATCGCCAATCTGCGGGTAGTTGATCGAACGCCAATCGAGCCGTTTCTTGATTTAGTCGTTCGATCAACTCTAGCGGGATTCGCATTCTTGCTTCGCAGTAGCTCGTTGTATTGGTGCTGACTTCTGAGAGTTGCTGCTGCTTGCGTTGTTTGTTTAGCAGCGTGATGACTTCCTTGCATCCACGATTCTTCGAGAGAACTTGTTGCACGAATAGGGAAATCGTAATCGGGATGGTATAGAGACGATTACGACGAACCACAGTCTCTGGCCTAATCTCCGACAGCATCGCATTGATCGACGCATTATCAAAAAGTTTTGGTAACAGAAGTTCATCCGAATCCAACATCGCCTTGACCTTACTTCTTACCTCATTCAGCGATTGCTTCTTCTTGGGAGCTTTTCGATTGGCTTGGGGTGTCTTGGTTCGACTGGATCGGTTGAGCTTAGCTCGAGCTGGTCGAGATCGAGGAGCATCTTTTCGAGGTGCTAGCATTACTGGGCTTCCTTGCCTGATGGGAATCTTCAGAAGCAAACCACCAGCGCAGGACAGCCCTTCCGTGTCCAGATCAATTGGAAAAAATGGCTCAAATCCTTAACCTTGCGGTATTCGACGCGAGGTCAGTGGAGAGCGATGTTCGGACGGTTTTCGGCTCCACCGACCTCGCGTCGGTGGACCGATGACTAATTGGCTAGCTACGGAACGCCACACCGCGTGATCTTCGCCCCCATTGAGCTTGTCTCGATGGAGCGCATGACTCACTGGCTGGAGAACGCGTTGATGATTCGGGGCACCGCTGCGTAGCCGATGAGTCACGCTCCCACCGAGTGAACTCGGTGGTGAGCCGAAGGCGGTTGGGTGACGCGGCGGTCTAGCCGGTTAGTCGTGCTCCCACTGACGCAAGGTCAGTGGAGAGCCGAAGGCACCGGTTTTCGGCTCCACCGACCTCGAGTCGGTGGACCGATGACTCGCTGGCTAGCCACGACCGACGCACCGCGCGTTCTTCGCCCCCATTGAGCTTGCCTCAATGGAGCGCATGACTGGCTGGCTGGGGGAACGCGCTGATGATTCGGGGCACCGCTGCGTAGCCGATGAGTCACGCTCCCACCGAGTGAACTCGGTGGTGAGCCGAAGGCGGTTGGGTGACGCGGCGGTCTAGCCGGTTAGTCGTGCTCCCACTGACGCAAGGTCAGCGGAGAGCCATGTTCGGACGGTTTTCGGCTCCACCGACCTCGCGTCGGTGGACCGATGACTCGCTTGCTAGTAACGGACGACGCACCGCGCGTTCTTCGCCCCCATTGAGCTTGCTCAGTGGAGCGCATGACTGGCTGGCTGGGGGAACGCGCTGATGATTCGGGGCACCGCCGCGTAGCCTATGAGTCAAGCTCCCACTGACGCGAGGTCAGCGGAGAGCGGGAGTCGCGGGGCGCAGCGGTCTAGCCGGTTAGTCGTGCTGCCACTGACACCATGTAAGCGGAGAGCAAGTTTTGGGGCGTATATTCGTTGTCGATGATTATTCAGTGTAACCGTTCGCACCGTGAACGGTTACACGATTCCTTTGTACGACGGACTTAGAGTCCGTCGTAAGTAGGATGTTTTCCTATGCCCCTCGCTTCTTGACGCCTATTGTGGAACGATGATCTCACATCTTGATGACGTGTTTTTAATCTGCTGGCGTCCTTGAATCTGCTGGATATGAATTCTTGACTGCCCTGGAAACCCGAACGCATCGACCGTGCGGTTATAAATCCAAACAAATCGTATCTCGTTCGCCCACTATTCCTTTGCCACGCTAATGCTATGCCCGTGCAGCCTCAAGAAAGCATTCTTGCGGGCCAAGCTCAAATCGGATTCGACCATTTCCTCGCACATTTCCTCAACAGTAATCTCCGGCTCCCAGCCCAATTTGGTTTTTGCTTTGCCCGGATCACCGAGCAAAGTCTCAACCTCGGCCGGGCGAAAATAGCGAGGATGAACCTTGACGATGACGTCACCCACGGAAACCGCCGTGGCTTTCGATTCATCCAGGATGGATACGACGCGGGCAATCTCATCGACCCCGGAACCTTCAAACGCCACTTCCAAGCCTGCGTGGTAAGCGGAAAGTCTAACGAATTCCCGAACGCTCATCTGGCGTCCCGTCGCGATGACAAAGTCTTCTGCCTCTTCCTGTTGGAGCATCATCCATTGCATTCGCACGTAATCTTTAGCGTGCCCCCAATCCCTCAACGAATCCAGATTGCCGAGATACAAACAGTCCTCGAGCCCTTGGGCAATGTTTGCAATGCCCCGGGTTATCTTGCGAGTCACGAACGTTTCCCCTCGTCTCGGGGATTCGTGGTTAAACAAGATACCGTTGCAAGCGTACATGCCATACGACTCACGGTAGTTCACCGTAATCCAATAAGCATACAGTTTCGCGACGGCGTACGGTGACCGAGGATAAAACGGGGTCGTCTCTTTTTGCGGGATCTCCTGGACCAAACCGTACAGTTCCGACGTGGACGCTTGATAGAAACGAGTCTTCTTTTCCATGCCGAGAAATCGGATAGCTTCGAGCATGCGCAGCGTGCCAATCGCGTCGACATCCGCCGTATACTCCGGCGATTCAAAGGAGACCGCCACGTGGGATTGTGCTCCCAAATTGTAAATCTCGTCCGGCTGGACCTCGTGAATGATTCGTGTCAAGTTGGAGCTATCGGTCAAATCCCCGTAATGCAACCGAAAAGTGGCATCTTCTTGGCTCGGTGGTTGATAAATATGGTCCACACGCTCGGTGTTGAACGACGAGGCACGCCGTTTAATGCCATGAACTTCATAGCCTTTCTCCAGAAGAAATTCTGCCAGGTACGAGCCGTCCTGTCCTGTCACACCGGTAATTAATGCCGTCTTTGCCATGCTCTGGATTGTCGAAAGAGTACCGAAAAAGCTTAGAAGACCACGCTAAGGGGAAAATCCGTCACGGAGTTGTCAGTATACCACACTTTTTGGCCAGGGAGGCTTTCCCTCGACAATCCAGCAGCCAGTGGGGAATCGGCCCTACGCGCCCCTTGTCCGTCAGAGCGTCAGAACGTGCCACCCAACATTTGGAGCCGCCACCCCAGGGATGCCCTGCTTAGTGGCTCTTGCTCAAGATCCCTACCTCTACTCCCCTGGAGACCGCAACGCGGGGCGATGCCCACGCGGTCAAACAATTATAGCCGCGTCAGCAGCCCCCCTCCCCGAGCTGACGCTCGACCCTCCCCAAAGGGGCGGGTGAAATGGGTTAAGGGCTGACGACTGAAACTTGGTTGCTGACTACTGATGTCGTGAGGCGGGAGCCTCAGGGGCAGTGCGTTACAAGGCAGGAGCCTGGGAACGAGCATCAAAGGACTGAAGCCTGACTCCCACCCCTCCCCGAGCTAAAGCTCGACCCTCCCCAAGGGGCGGGTGAAATGGCTGACGACTAAAGCCTGACGACTGAAACCTGACTTGCTCCCTATGATGGGGGATGTTGCGGAGGCGTTGTCTCTATGCGACAATTCCGTGCTGGACCCAAAAGGCTTTAGAAAGTCGTGAATGACAATGCATGCGAACCACGAACATAAGACGAGCGAGGCGAGAGCACGTCGATTTTTGACCGCCTACATTCTCTTCGTTGTAGGTGTGAGCTCGTTGCTTTTCATTTTCAATATGGGGATCGTCTATTCCTTGACCCGAGGAATTGAGGCTGAGTTCTCCGAATTGTTTGGAATCACCGGCGTCGTGCAGTTTCTCTTGTTCGTTCTACCCGTCGCTTTGGTATTCGCCGAATGGTACCTGTGGGACATTCTTTTCGCTAAACGATACCGCTCGTAAAGCAAGCCCGCAAATTAGGCCCCTTCTCGTTGATCGACACCGTCTTTCCGTCTTCACACTCCCTGCGAAACACCCCAGCCACGCTGTCGCGGGCTGAGCCACCCTGTCACGGGCTGATCTAACCCCAAACCTCGTTTGCGGTGGGTGAAGCTGGTGGAGTTTGCCGAATTTGACGATTCTTTTCAGTAGAACGACGGTTCTATCCCCGTTTCTGGCTCTATCGGTAGTGCAACGATCCTACATTTCCGAATTTCGGAATAGACGTCCCGACCAATACATTGGGATCTATTTGTAGTCGTTGTCCTGCCCGATACTATCGCCCCATCTCGAGGGGTATAGGAGCCCCGAAAATGCCCCGAATCCTTGTCTCCCGCATTTTCTTTGCGGTCCAGGTGCCCTTGTTCGCAACGGTCACCCTCTGCTTGCTGGCTGAAAAATCCGCCTCCGCAGCACCGCAGATTGCTGGCAAACTGAGCTCCTTCGTAAAGGGGCACGGAAAGCCACCTGCAACCCAAAAGGATCCCGCTCTAGAGGGCCTGGCTGCGAACGTAGATTGGCTCGAACACCACTTGAATCAATGGGGAAGTGTCACGGCCAAATCTCCGGACGTTTGGGGAGAAGCCCGCCTGACGCAGTTCCGGGTGGAAATCGAAAAACAACTCAAAGCACAGCTGGGTAATTTCAAAGAAGAACGACTTTCCGGAGTCAGTTTCGTGAGCGATGTCGCATCTTTGCAGACCGCATTGGCTTTCGAGACAGGCATGGGAGAGTCGGGTAGCTTTTCTGCTCCGAACACCTCCGCAGGTGCCGCCGCCATTCGGAACGGAACGCCAACCGTAAGCATTAACCAATCGATCGGTAATACAACCAGTCCCCTGCTCGGCACCAACACCAATCCGGCACCCTTCTTTCGACTCTTCGAAGCGAACCAAGTGCAATTGGAACAGACCCAAGTCCTGGACAACCTAAATCGGTACCTCAACCACATCGGGCAACTGCGCCGCATCAACGAGGGGGATGACACCTCTGACGCGCCCGGCTACTCTCTCAACTTGGTGCGAATTCCGGTTTCATTGTTACCAGGTACATTGAGCCAACAAGGCTATGGAGCCGAGATAACCGTCACGGCAAATCCCTATCTCGGGCCAGAACTCTTGCCGATGGTCTACCGGGATTTAGTTACCAACGATCTTGTCGACCAGCTCTCCATCCCGCTGACACGCTTCTTCAACAGCGATCCGAATCGGACCGACAGGATCATGCAAGCGGTCAAGGCGTACTACGAAATGCCTGAACTGCTCGCTCGGTTCAATCGCGAATACTTGTTCAAGCCACTACTGCTTCCTCCCGATGTGGACAAGGTCATCAAGCAATTGCCCGACCTGCAATTTTTTAGCGGTGGTATCCTACAACGCCCCATCCAGTTCGACCCGCAGGAACTCTTTGAACTGAATCTCGAGATTGAGAAGATTTCGCAAGCTGTGGCCGCTGTACTGAAAGCGGAAGCCGAACAGCTGCTGCTGGCAAGCTGCTTGGAGAGTCCAGCAACCTCCCTCGCACTTTCTTCCGACGCGGGAACCGTCGAGGGCTCACAAACGACCTCGACCGATCTCCAGATGGTACCTGCCTCGAAAGCACTCGAATTCGTGGGAGACATCGAACGGAGACTAGGTTCGAGATTAATGGACACCCGAGCCACCATCGATGAAGCTTCCGTGAGAAGCAGCCTAACAGCCGGAAGCAGCCTAACAGCCGGAAGCAGCCTGCCAGCCGGAAGCAGCCTGCCAGCCGGAAGCAGCCTGCCAGCCGGAAGCAGCTTGCCGGCCAAAAGCAGCCTGCCAGCAACGGCGATGTACAGCAATGGTGCTGGTGACAGGGAGATCAGGCTTCGCGTGGTGGCCGACTCCTCTGCTGCTAATATCGAGCAAGTGGTCTCGAGCAAATTCTCGCTCCCGGCTCTTGAGCAGATTAGGAACTATACCGAGGCGATGAAGTTCCTTTCGACCGTGAACTCGATTTCGTTCGGTGCGTCCGGGAATCGTCGTTCCAAGCTTCCGTTCCCTCCCACGCAACTGGTCGATGTCTACAGCGAAGAGCTGATGGCTCAGCTAGCCGTAGAAGCATGGCAGGGCTTTCGCGAAGATCTGCCTAACAAGCGAGTTGTGCAGGTCATGGACGCCAAAGCATTCCTTCGGGAAGAGCTCGGTGCTGCTGTAGAGCTCGTTTACGCGGACGGGATGTTTACATGGTGGGACCGTGAGTCAACGGGCGAGCGGTATCTTTACCATCTGATTCGAACGCGACAATCGCAGACTCTCGCAGCCTATCGGCAAGAGTTTTTGGATCATATCGCTTCTCAAGGCAAATCTCGTTTGACTGCCATTCTCGCGTGGAGCGTCTTCGTCGAGTCGATCCTACTGAATGAACGACTCAACGATGACGTAAGAGAAACCGCTGGAACGCGACCAACCTGCCGTTGCGGATTTTCCTGGCAAGCCTACTTTGGCCCCAATCCTTCCGTCGAGGCTAGGCAGCAGTTCGCGGATTACATTCGCTGTCGTTGGCCGATTCGGGTCTTTGCCTTGGACCCAGTAAACGAGCAGCAATCGATTGGCGAAGCATCACAGGTCTATCGTCAAATGCAGCTCGCCGTCGCCTTGGCCGTTTCGGGGGGAGAGATCGGCTTGGGGGCCGCCATGGACATGATGCGTCGACTGCAACGAGATGCTGCTACGGTGGGGCTGAATCGTACTGCGATTGCGTTCGGTCATGGAGAGAACACCTTTGGTTGGCGATTCGAGCCTCGATTTCAAACGCCACCGGTCGAGGGTAATGCTCGCACTTTGTTTCGAGACCTTGTCGGAGGGGGCCCCACAGATCGCCAGCTCGAACGATCCCAGAAAATTGAGCCGGGTATGCGGGAGTGTACCGCCATTGTGCTCATGCCTTCGTTTGTACCGCACATCACCTTGGAAACGCGCGGTAACTGGTACAAATTGGTTCGCCCCGGTCACGCGGGGACCAGCATTCAAGACGATGTGAAGATGAGCCGAGCGATCAAGCAGATGCAGGATCAAGCTCTTGAGTGCATTCGATGTGCCCATCTTTATCGTGACGGCGAGGTGGATCGCGTCTTGAGTCGTGTGCAACAGCTCGAGCAACGGCTGCCTATGCAGTCGATCTCTTGCCAGGTTCCGATCGAAAACGTTAAGGGTGGTTTCGAAATCTTCAGTGGGGGAACGCGAGAATTGGCCCCCGAGCTGTCTGGTTGGTTTGGTTCACCCGGCTATAGTCCCACGAGAGGGGGAACATTCTTCTTGGCGGGAGACAACTTTAGCATTCGTGAGACGAGCATTTTGGCGGGCAATCACCGTCTTCAAGAGGACACCGAATTCAATCTGATTTCAAGGCAAATTGTTTGGGTCAAGCTGCCACCGAACCTGCCGATTTTGAGGGATTCGCTTTTGAAGAATCCCAATGCGTTCGAGCCGAGTCGTGCACCAAAGATCGGGTTCAACAACGACCTCGAATACGATATTGAATACGAGGGCTATGTCGATGTTCATGTCGCGACCCCTTACGGAGCGAGTGGTCATCTGCTCATTCCGGTTATTCATGAGCCGAAGCGACGGGGCGCGTCCCAATGGTTCTCGGTAACCAGCCAGCGTCTCGACGGATCGATGACACTGAAGAAAGTCCGAAATGCGACCGTCTTTGATCAGTTAACGCTCGAGTCACCTATGGCTTTGAACATATCTGTCGGCCAGCAAGTTGCGTTGGGAGGTGTGTCTCGTCCCATTCGAATGTATTTGGAGCGAGGTGAGGATAAGCTCGGAGCGGTCCTTTTCAAGTCCCCCATCCCAGCGGTCGATGGGAGTGAGTTAACGGTTCCACTTGAAGCTCTTCTGGATTCCGCCAGCAAAGGGGATTGGAAGAAGCAGTTGGAGTCGTACGTGAATTGGCTGATATCTGCCAATCAGCTGCCAGATCGGGAGCTCATCTTTGAAGGTCGCTTTACGATAGAGATTGAGAAGAAGGAAGTCCCCATCGACGGCACCATCAGCGTCCGTGTGACCTGGAGCGAATAGCCACCTCGTAGAGCTAATCGGTTCGTTTAACCGCGTGGGCATCGCCCCGCGCTGATGTCTCCAGGGGATTAGCGGTATGATTTCCATACCAACGGTTAATTATTTTATGTCGAAAGATGTAGGTCGAAAAAATAATAGCGTAAGGCCGCAAGGCGTACGGTGTCTGGCAATGCGCAGCGAGCCCGAAAGTCGCCTTCGGCGACGAAATCCGAAACAACCGTGTGAGGGAGATAACTGGGTAGAATAATGGTCGGTGAGGGCGCTGTAGCCCTACCGGAGGGCTTGCGCCCTTTCCGCTACTATTGGCTTCGCTGCGCGAACGTTTTCCATCTGCTGGCCTCTCTGAATCTGCTGGAGATCTGGCTGCTACCCCCTCAAACCGCGTTGGCATCGCCCCGCGCTGATGTCTCCAGGGACGGGCATGCGGAAATCCCGCTGGCTTGCACAGCGGATCGTTAGGCTTCTCGCTAAAGAAACGCACGCCCGCCCCCCCTCGAATCCCGCCGACTTGATCGGCGGATCATTAGGTTTCCGGCTCGCTGGGCAGGTCCGGCTAAACAAGGCGTACGCTGCCGGGCATCGCGTTGCGAGCCCGGAAGTCGCAAGCGGCGGAAATGCTAGCACACACTCGGCTTGCTAGCGTCAAAATCGGCACAATCGGCAAACTCGACTCAAGCTGCGCGTCTTAACTGCCGATCCTTCTTGTATGGCAACGGAAGGTGGCTATTCAAAATTTCGATCGAAGGTGCCCAAAGGCATCGAGAAAATCGCTATCGCATGGGGTAGCGTGGTCGTTTCTGGCTTGACCGTGGTTGGCGATATTACCCTTTTCGCCCTGCAAATGTTTCGCTGGATGTTTACGGCCCGGCCCAAAAAAGACACCCTGCTCCCCAGCTTCTATTCCGTGGGTGTCCTGAGTCTACCAGTCGTCGCACTAACCGGCACCTTCATCGGCATGGTGCTAGCAATTCATAGCTACGACCAATTTAAGAGCATCGGTCTGGAAACGCGACTGGGCGCCGTCATCAATAAATCCTTGGTAAGAGAGCTAGGCCCGGTGCTCGCCGCGACCATGCTGGCCGGTCGGGTTGGTAGTGCTATGGCGGCGATCATCGGAACCATGCGGGTCACCGAGCAAATCGATGCCCTCATCAGCATGGGGGCGAACCCCATCCATTATCTGGTCGTCCCGAGATTTCTCGCGTGCGTACTGCTGATTCCGGCATTGACCATCATGGCCGACTTTATGGGGATCGTCGGAGGCTACTTTCACAGCGTGATTGTGCTGGGGATCGATCACGCTCAATATCTACGAAACAGTCGCGATTTCGTGAACGGATTTGATCTATTCTCGGGCATATTCAAAAGCATTGTGTTCGGTGCGATCATTGCCATCGTGAGTTGCTACCACGGTTTCCATTGCTTGCCTGGAGCGGATGGAGTGGGACGTGCAGCCACAACGGCATTCGTTCAAAGTTTCGTCATGATCCTAGCTTTGGATATCGTTCTGAATCTTCTATTAAACGGCCTGGAGTACGCACTTTGGCCGGGAGGTTCGAAGTTATTCGGATGAACGCGAGCCTACTGGAACAAGTTCTCGATGAACCAGACCCAACGCCATCGGCTCTGGTTGAGACTCAGCATTTGACTCTCCGTTTTGGAAAGCAAACGATTCTCAACGATATCTCGATTGCCATTCCTAAAGGCCAAACGCTGGCCATCATCGGCGAGAGTGGCTGTGGCAAAACCATGCTGCTGAAAACGATCGTCGGCCTGGTACCGCCAACCACTGGCAAGGTCATTTTTGATAACAAAAATATAGGCACGCTCAACGATGCCGACATGACGGCATTACGAAAACGATTCGGATTCGTTTTCCAGAACGCGGCTCTGTTTGACAGCATGTCGATCGAGCAAAACATCGCGTTTCCGCTCAATCAACATGGTATCCCCAAAGGCAAGAGCAAACAGAACCTCATACGGGAGCGGCTGAACGAAGTCGGGCTGCCCACCAATGTATTGCCGAAAAAGCCTTCGCAACTTTCTGGTGGGATGCGAAAACGGGTCGGTCTCGCGCGGGCTTTGATTCTCGAGCCAGATCTGCTCCTTTACGATGAACCGACGACCGGGTTGGATCCGATCATGAGTGACGTGATCAATGAGCTTATCATCCGAACACGCAAACGTTACGAAGTCACGAGCATTGTGATTACACACGACATGCATTCCGCAAGAAAGATCGCAGACCGCATCATCATGCTTTATCCGTTTGCGAGACTGCAACCCGGTGAGTCGCAGATATTGTTTGATGGTACCCCCAGCCAACTCGACTCAGTGCGAGACCGACGAGTCAAGCAGTTCGTAGCCGGTGAGGCTGGCGAGCGACTGATGGAAATGCTGGCGGATAAAGGCCGAGGGGATCTGGATTCGCTACGACATTATCCCGAGCCACCCAAGGACGCATCCTAGGTTACGAGGCAATCATGGAAGATAGCAACTATCGTTTTGGTGTCGGTGTACTGGTTCTCGCGGCTTGTATTATCTGCGTTCTATTGATCGCGTTCTTTGGCCGTGGGCCTTCTCTTTGGGAGGAGCGCTATCGCGTAAGTATTAACTTCCCTCGAACACCTAAGGTCACCGTGGATACACCAGTTCGCAAGAATGGAGTCACGATCGGCCGCGTTGCAAGCGTGTTCCTTCGGCCTGGCAGCGGGGGTGTCGATTTGACACTCGAAATCAAAAGTGAGTATCAGCTCAAGAAAGAGGAGCTCCCCATTATTACGATGGGATCGCTTATCACTGGAGACTCGATTGTCGAATTCGTCGCGCCCACACAAGCGTCGATGTTGGCCCGATTCGATGGGATCACAGGCACGGCACGGGATGGCATGCTGGACGAGGCGGAACAACGCGTCTCCCAAGAACTGCTAGCTGCCGGAGATTACTTGTCTGGCGGCGAGGTTGCCAAAGATCCGTTCGAAGCCCTAGCCAGCGTTGGGCCTGCTTTCGAACGCTTTGATCAGATTGCGGCGATTCTACAAGAGTCGATCGACAGCGGTACAGGACCTATTAAAAACATGGCCGACTCGGTTCAAACCACCTTGAACAACATCAGCGACACCTCGTCGACCATCAATCGCGTGGCAAAACAGGTCGAGGACGCGCGTGTTGCGGATGCTATTTCTCGCAGCATTGCTTTACTGCCTCAACTATTCACCGAGGCTCAAACGACGCTACAACAAACGCAGCGCACACTCCGAGGCATCGAAACCTTTAGCAATAGCCTAGAGGGCATCGGCAAGGATTTTGAAGGTATTGGGCTATCGGTACAAGAAGCTGTCGCCAACGCGAATCGAGCCATTGAAAACATCGCTGAGATCACCGAACCAGTCAAAGAAAACAGTGAGATGCTGGTCGAGCGAGCTACCACGTTGCTCGCCAACCTCGATGTCCTTTCCACCGATCTGCGAAGATTTGCGACTCGACTCAACAACGGCAACGGTACGATCAAACAGTTGATCGATGACGACCGGCTTTACTTCCAAGCTATCGAGACGATGCGGAACATCGAAACGGCATCCGCAAACGTTCGACAAATCGCATCTCGCTTGCAACCGATCGTTGACGATGCCCGGGTTTTCGCCGACAAAGTCGCGCGGGATCCAGGCCAGCTCGGTGTGCGAGGTGCACTCAGTGGACGATCTCTTGGAACGGGACTAAAGTAACCAACACGGCCCTATTCTCGTACAATAGTAGACACCAATGCGACGTGACGTTTCCATCATCTTGGCAGCAGCGGGTAAGAGCACGCGGTTTCGCGATCCTTACATGAAGAAAGTCTTCACCCTCTGTTCGGGCAAGCCTGTGTGGCAGCATAGCGCACAAATGTTTTCCGATCATCCGAGGGTCGCCCAAATTATTATGGCGATCTCTCCTGAAGACAAAGAGATGGTCCAAGAAAAGTTTTCGGGCACACTTACCATGCTGGGGGTCGAGTTAGTTCTCGGTGGTCGCGAGCGATTCGAAAGTATCAAGAATGCGCTCGAAAAAGTGAATGATGCCGTGCGACTCGTGGCGGTACACGATGCGGCTCGGCCGTGTTTGACCCGTAGCGCCTTTGATTCTGTACTCGGTGCCGCCGATGAGAAAGGTGCCGCACTTCTCGGATCACCTATTCGGGCTACCGTGAAACGTTGTGATCCGAATGGAAAAGTGCTGGAAACGGTTTCTCGCGACGGACTTTGGCAAGCGCAGACACCACAAGTGTTCCGCACCGAATTGATCAAAAAAGCCTATGCCAACATTGGGGGTAGCCCGACCGATGATGCTCAGCTGGTCGAATCGCTCGGGATTCCTGTCCACTGTGTTGAGGGGTCAGAATCCAATATCAAAATCACCACCAAGGAAGATCTTAAGGTCGCAGAGGGCTTCTTAAAAGCACCGCAGCGCAGAAAGGACAATCCCTTCTTCTAAGACACTTTTCGATGATCGCCCTTTAAACAACGCGTGCCACCCACTACCGAGCCACGCTATCGCGGGCTGCCCCTCCCCAAACGCAGTTTGGAGAGGGTGAAATTGGTGGCGTTCAGCGAAAAGTGTTGCTCCTAGGGGACAGACTCTCGCCAGATGAATGGTTCTGCGGGAATGCGTGGTAGCCACCCAGGGGTGCCGCGTACTTGTTCCAGAATTTGTTGGGCTGTCATCGGTCTGTCCTGACGCGTGATTCCCAAGCTTGAGGCTAACGCACCTAGAAGTGTCTCAGGGGGCGTCCCACGGTCGCGATAGGAACTCAGCCGCGTGTCTCCATGCCGCTTTGCCAATCGGCGCCCATCCAGTCCGACGACTAAGGGGACATGAATCCACTGAGGAGCTCGCCAGCCCAACGCCTCGTAGATTGCCAATTGCCTGTAAGTGCTATAAATCAGATCATTACCTCGAACCACGCAACTGATTTCGGCGTCGTGATCATCGACCACCACCGCTAATTGATAGGCCACGGGCCCATAGTTTCTTGCGACCACGAAGTCTCCCAAGGCTCTAGAAGGAATCAATTCCTGTTTCCCGGCCAAGAGATCCACCCAGTCCACCAAGCTATCCTTTGTGAAGCGAAATCGCCACGCGTATTTAAGCCCCTGCGAGTCGAATCGCGCTGCATCCGAAACTTGGTACCTAGCGCAGCTGCCGGGATAGACGACACCGTCCAGAAACGACTCGTGGGGAGCGCTGGCAGCCTCGTCGATTTCGCTTCGTGAGCAAGTACACGGATAAACAAGCTCTCGTTGTTTTAAGTACTCCAGTACTTCGGTGTACCTTTTCCATTTGTCAGATTGTCTGACAAAGCCGAGATCATGCCCGTCCGAGTCCCAATCCAGTCCGAGCCATTCGAGGTCGGTAAAGATTTGATTCTCTGCACCGGTTTTGGTTCGTGGCGTATCGAGATCCTCAATTCGAAGAAGGAGTTTTCCGTTCTGCGATCGAGCATGAAGCCAAGCGACGAGATAGGTACGCGCGTTTCCGAGATGTTGAGCACCGGTGGGGCTGGGAGCGAGTCTGCCAATGTAACTCATGGTCGGTGCATCTAGTGGTTATTGTATGGTTGCCAAACCGTTTTGAACGGTCGCGACATCGGTGTTGGCATGAGGAAAAAACTCGTTCACCTTTGTCGTCAACCACTTCGCGTGTTCAGCATCTTTGGTAACCGCCAGAACCGTCGGACCCCAACTGCTTTGCGCGACGCCAAAACAGCCGAGACGAGCCAGTGCGTCGACGACCTGACCAATCTCCTTGGTTCGGTAGACTCCACCTTGTCCCGCAGCGAAAACTTGACCTGCATAGTATCCGTATAAGCCAACAGAGCGATCCCAGAGATCCCAATCTTCTGCGAGAACGGAAGGGACGATCTCGGATTCGATCAGTTCCAACATGCGGCTCCGATTAGGATTGGGAACAGACGCACATTCTGCGAACATCTTTTGCTCGGCAGATCCGGAGTCGCCGGCGTTCGTTGAAGCTCGGATGAGTATGAGCCGCCAATCTTGCGGGAACGGGTATCGCACCGTTCGATTCGCTTTTTGTGCGTCTTGGCCGTAATCGACAATAAAGCCTCCCTCTAGAAATCCTTGGAGGCCGACACATGAGCGAGCTCCGCGTCCCGTCAAATGCCGGAGGTGCTCTATGTTGGAGATCCCACGTCCGGCAGCGGCTTCTAGCAGAGCCACCACTGCACAAGCAACCTGAGTACCCGAGCCCAGCCCGCAGTGTGCCGGCGCTTGTTTCAGAAGCACTATCTGTCGCAATGGAACCCGCCCCAACTCATGGACCAGCAGCCAGCGTTTGCACAGTTCTTGGATCCGAGGCTTCCAGTAATCATCTGCTACGATAACGACATCCGATGGATCGGCAGCTGCCGCGATTGAGTCGGGAAATGTGATTCCCTCCAGTCGAGTGACTGGGCTGGCCGCCATGAGCCCAATACCACCAAAGAGATTGGGTTGCGCAGGGCAAATCTCCAGCAATCCTAAGTGCAACCTCGATCCTGTCTCGACCGAGAGAGATTTGCCGTAGACTTGATTCACCGATTCAAAAGCCATTGGGTCAAAAGCCATTGGGATTGTGCCTGCGAAGAGGCTCGCGGGTTCCGTTGGTGCTGGAGTCCTAACGGCTAGGTTTCGATTTCCGCAGCGGCCAGAACCAGTGCGTCGTCCCGGCTTCCGTTCCACTTTGGAATCTCCAATTTTGCAGCCATCCACCCGGCATGGACGATTACGCCACGCGGTGCTTTGGCACCCAGGAGTTTCCAGCGAACGGGAGATAGAGGTTCGATTAGGTCGACCGAATCCCCCTCTTTGGCAAGGAGTAGGGGCTTGATCTCAAGCATTTTGTCAAGAGATTTCCGCGCGTCCCGAAGAACGTCTCGAGCTGCCGCGCCGATTTGTGCATCGGTGTACATGTCGAGGGATTCATGGATAAGATCCAGCAGTCTCGCTTCTCTTTGCAGCGTACTCAGGAGAGTCAATGCCTCACTACGGCCACTGGTAGCACCGCTCTGAGCTGCATTCGTCGGCGCGGCTGTGGTTTTAGGCTGTGTTTCGGAGCGATTGACGCCGGTGACTGGGAGTTTGCCTTTTTCATGGCTGGGCTTAACGTCCGTTTTCGCCAACGCCTCGGCCACTCTCTGGGCGGTAGCCGGATTGGCCAACGTTGAAAAAAAGGCTTTTAATGCAAGGAACAAACGCATATCACAACTCGAAACGGTACGAGGAGAAATCGATTTTCCGTCAGTATAGCTTTGTTCTCGCAAATGTTGCAGGTGCGATTCTTATCCCGCTTCTGCTATACTGGTGCGAAAATGAACGAAAGGAATATTTTTACGAGGCAAGCACGAGGCGAAATGTTCGATCCCACAGCCAAACGGACCGATACACCTAAAGCTACTGATCCGGGAAGCCTTCAAAACATCAGTATCAACCAACGAATCGCCCGAACCAGGCGGCTCGGAGAGGTTCTGTTTCAGACGCCAGGTGCGTGGAGCGATCGAGATCAAAAGCAGAAGCGGATTGCGGATAAAGTGCTTTCACGGTCCAAAGTGATGCGTGGTGCAAACTTTCAAAAGATCTCGCGGGACGATCTGGAGCTCATGGCTTACTCGTACGACGAGCTGTTTCTGGACGGGCTCGCACTGCCCATTGCAGAATCCTATGGACTGTCGTTTCGTTTGAGTTCGCGAATGACTCGAGCGGGAGGGAAAACGACCCGCACCATCTATCCGGGATCGGCGGGCAAGCCGGCCCGAGTGCACTTTGAGATTGCCATTTCTACTTCGTTGCTATTCCAATCCTTTCGGCCTGGGGATGGAGCCATCCGCGTGTGTGGTTACGATTGCTGCGACCGGCTAACCGCCATGCAAAGAATCGTGGAGCACGAGCTTCTCCACCTCTGCGAAATGTTGGTGTGGAACCAAAGCGACTGCGCTGCAAATCGCTTTCAATCGATCGCCCGCAACATGTTCAGGCACACAGAATTTCGACACGAATTAGTAACGCAGCAAGAACGGGCTGCTAAGCAATTTAACGTTAAACCTGGGAACCGGGTCGCGTTTCGCTATCAAGGGAAAGTTCTGGTTGGTGTCGTCAATCGCATTACACGCCGGGCGACCATTCTGGTGGAGGATCCACGCGGCGAGCGATTCACCAACGGTAAAACGTACGTCAAGTATTACGTTCCTATCCACGCACTCAAGCCGATCGCCTAAATCTATTCCGGCTGAAACGACAGAACGTCGACGTAACGGTAAGTACCTTTGGTCATTTCCGCTAATCGCTTGATCCAACCGCCGTCTCCGGTTGGGGGACCATCACGAAACTCAATGGTATGGATCGTTGTCCTGGTTCGGTAGGCTCTATCCTGCAAGTCCAAGAGCTGCGATTCCGTCAATCGTGGTTCATCGGCATCGGTCATGAAAAACAGTACTTCAGGACCAAAGGCAAGCCCCATGCGAAGTGCCGTGATATGCTCCGTGCCACCGTTAGCAATCATGCTTCTTACGAATTGTTTTGCCCTCGTCTTGTCTGGTCCCTTGGCAAAGTGCATCCTGTTCGACCCCCCCCGCACGCTGGTCAATGGAATGGGGGTATCGTTGTAAAAGACAATCTGAAATTGATTGTCTTCGTTTAGGCTTTCGATACTGTTGATCAACTCCTTTTTGGCGACCTGCATGGGTGCGCTGGCGTTGACATTCATGGAATCGGAACGATCCAGTACGTAAACAAATGAGGTGCCCGTTCCCTCAACGCCGAGAAATGTCGTTTTGGTCTTATCTCCCGTACCAAAATTCCCAACCGATCGACCTGGCCCTGCAGTAGCTCCCACCCCGGAAAGCCCCGAGTCGGATGCCTCTGTGCCTGTCCCTGACGAATTGGCCTGGCTTTCACTTGGAATCAGATCCGCCAGCAGCGCATCCAGCTTGGCCGCACCATCCGCCTCGGTCATGACGGAGCTTGGAAGTGCGGCGGCCGCAGCTGACTCTGACTCGTTTGCAGCGGGTGCCCCCTCACTCCCTGAAAGAAAATACTCGGTACCACTGTTGGTTTGGTGGACAACTGCGATACCAACGGGGCGATCTGCTTCGCCGCCGGTTCCGCGAGTAACCGGACGCCAAAGAGCAACAAGGGTCACTAGCAGAATCGCATGAATCACACAACTGACCATCCACGCCCGTCCGTCTGTCCACTTCGGGACAACGGGCCTAAAAGGGGTTCTGTCTCTTCGTTCAAGCTTTTCTGGTGGAGGAATCGCGTTTTCCATGCCTCCACTGTAACAATTCCGCTCATACGAATCAATCAAGGGCTGCTGACGCGTCATCCTCAGTCAGAGTCTGTCTCTGACATCGCCCTATCGTACCGCAGGGGACTTCAACATTCAGCAGGGATGCGAGCTCAAGCGACCGTCTTTAGATACCACTGGCTTGGGAACTGTCGATTTAATCGTAGGTTGGACACTCTTGACGCGGCCGACATTATCTGGGTTTGCGATGAGAGGCGAAATCGGTTGCGTTAAAAATTTTTGCGGTGAAAACCGTCATTCATCGGCAATCGATTTTATTTACTCCGTTTGAAGCTTACAGGATGAGCTGAATTGATGGAATCAACGGTTTAACGCTCTCTTCAAGACATATTTAGTCCCCATTTTGCCTTTAGCTCGGGATTACTTGTGCCTGTCTTCTAATTTTGCGCAGGGCGACGCCGCGGAGAATGTTCCAGGCTGTCAGTTTCAGCATCACGCATAGTTTCACCGCGCGTATGCCTCGCACACGAAGCCGCTCGAGGCCGAGACGGCGTTTTAAGCCGCTGTTAGTTGACTCGATTCCAGATCGCCAACGGTAGCTTTCTCGGAACGCCTCGCTCTGCTCCTGTCGACGACGCTGTGCGGCGCGCGGGGCTTCTATGTCGAATTGAACGCGGCCATTGGCTTGGCCTGTTTCTTTATCCTTTTGGACTCGACAACGTTCAACTAGCGGACAGCCTCGACACAGCACAGGATCCATTTGAGCCCTCACCATTTCGTTTTTTTCGTTGTATTTCGTTGACTTCGGTGCATGTCCTGCTGGGCAAGCTTTAACTTCGTTGGTGTCTGTTAAAACGAACTGGTCGTAACCAATCTCATCTGGATCGAATGCTTTTCCACCTGGAACGGGTGACGTCAGCGTCACACCTTTGGATTCAGCAATCGTTACGTTCGTATCGCTGCCATAACTCGCATCAGCGGTCAACTCTTCCGGGAGAATGCCCCGTTTCTTAAGATCATCAAGCCTACCTGCAACGGCATTTGCATCATGACAAACTGCCGTTTCAACTGTTGCCGATGTGATCAGATTTGGTAGCCCTTGATCGTTGAAGGTTTCGCAGATTTGAGCATGATAACCTGGGCCTTTGTTGCCATCGTAAGTCGCATCGACATCGGATGGATTCTGGATGATATTGCCACCAGTTTTCGTACGAACCTCAACTAATTCTTCGCGAACTTCACACTGTTGATCGAAAATCGTTCTAAGATCTGTAAACGTTTTCCATTCTTGAATCGCAGGTGTTTCTGAGAACAGCGACAACACGCTGGCCATGTCTTCTGCAACTTGTTGCAATGCCAGACGGCGTTTCTCCGTAGTGTTGGCGTCGCTGAAAATGCCGCTGTCGGATTGCTTGCAGTAGCGTTTTCGTATCTCTTCAGGGACACGTTCTAACTGATCAACACTGTGTCTGGACAGTTGATGGAAGAACCGCTTCAGGGCAACTCCCATCATTCGACTTCGGCCCAGAACGGCCATGTCGCTTAGTATATGTGTCGAATCCAAACGCTGTTTCTTAATTTTCACTTCCATCGAAGTGAGCAGTGTGTCCGTCACACGCGCAAAGATATCTTCACTAACTTGCTCGTCGCTCTGTAATTTCTGTAGATAACGTTCAATCGTTCGCTGGGCGATGTCGAAACCAGGCTCCAAATTCAATGCGTACTGAATGTCGGATCGAAACAAGATGGCTTCGTGAGTCTGCGGAACGGTCCAGCCATAAAGCTCACGAATCAACAACAAGCCAATGATTGAGTAAAGTTCAACCGACGGCCTCCCCTCGGAGTCACTCATCTTGGAAGCAACTTGCGCGACGGGCATCTGTTCCAGAAGGACCTGTCGAAACAAAGATTGCCAACCGTTTTCAATTTGCTTCCAGCCAGTCTGACTGATCACCCCTTCGAACGGGTCAAACAAACGCCGTTCCGAAGGATTTCTGATGGTTTTCATCGCCGCTCCCTCAAAAAATTACCATCAGCAAACTCTAGCGCCCTAATCCTTAAACTGCTAGATCAAATACCGTCTGTGTGCGGACTTTTGTCGGGCGCGTCACTCTTGTCCGACCTGCTTGCCTTTGGCGGGCAAGAGTGCCCACCCTACGTCCATTAACTCATCAAATTCGATTAAATCGACAGTTCCCTTGTCCAGTGGAGCTTCATGCTTCTCGCTAATACGCTGGCACCACCTGCAATCCCCCCTCTTTGCTCGGCGGCAAAGCCGCCGAGCAAAGAGAGGGGACGGGGGCTAGGCGGTTATGTAGCGAGAAGCGTAACAATCCACCCGGCAAGCGGGAGGCATTCCAGAGCCATGACGCTCGTCGCGTTCCTACCGAGCTAACTTTCATTACCAACAATCGAATCCTACTGGTACTCTCCGACAACCTCGCCACCATTTCGCGTTACTAACGCATCATAGGTCAAAGCGTTCAGATTCTCACTCAAGAACTGAACCGACCCATCTCCAAGCAAATGGTTCGCTCCTCCCACGTGACGACTCGAAGGTCCCCAACGCTGATCTATCGAATTCGGAAACGCTCCACCGGTAACGAAATATCCATCTTTGTTGATGGATACCGATTCACCGGCAAAGTGTGGTGGCACAAATGCAAACCACCGCGCTGCGACCGCAGCGGTCGTACCATCAATCCACACCGAAGCACGCTCTTCTCGGGTTTCAGCCACCATGACCGTGTTGGAAGTGCCATCAGTTATCTCTCCATGCCGCGTACGCGATCCAGGGTAGATAATCCCTTCTGCTGGAATCTGTCCAGACAATCCAACAATCGTTCTCGCCCCCATCGCGACATAGTTTCGAATGGCAAATTGATCAAAACCCACGCTTGTTACATATCGAGGATCGTTGCTGAAATCGGGACCGGTGTAGCTGGGACATCGGTAAAAGGGCAAAATCTGTGACGCAACTGGGCGATTGGGGAGTGCAAGCGAGGAGAAGTTGTAATCGATGAGGTTGTAAAGATTCGCTTGCTCAATGTAAGGCAAAATCAAACTTGCGAAACTGTGCAGATGGATGTTGCGGTCATTCGGACCGTTGCCGGGCCAATTCCAGACACCTCGCCCAAATCCGCTCGTGCTACTAGGCGGGAAAACGCGCAAGGCGCTCTCGTAATTGTGAAGAGCAAGCCCAATTTGCTTGAGATTGTTTTGGCACTGCATTCGGCGAGCAGCTTCTCTGGCCGCTTGTACCGCAGGTAGCAGCAAACCAACGAGAACCCCAATAATCGCAATAACTACCAACAGTTCGACGAGTGTAAAACCTCGGCAAACATGTGCTCTTATATTCTTCACAGCAAAATGCTCCTTAACATCCTAAAGCAAAAACGTGTATCGACAAGTTGAGAACTCGTCGAACATTCAAAGCATCTTTAGAATATTGTGAAGATTGTCAAGTGGCGATGATTAGATTTTCAAATGCCGGATCGAAACGGCGGTTCCCCTTTTAGAATAGCTTTGGTGACCTTCAATTTGGACATGCGGAAACCCACGATTCTTCCGCAGTACGAGGAATCCCATTTTGACCTACTCCTTAAACTTGAGCAGTCGCATTCCACAAAGCGTCGGAGTTCCCGATTTGGTAGAAATGTTTACCACAAAATCGTCACCGATGGACACACTCTGGAATGCAACCCTGTGCACCGAACTGGCCGCCGAGTCATCTGCACTGATCACTACTTCCCGGGTCTGTGAAACTCCGTCCATGGAGACTTCAAAACTCTGGGGCTCCGCGTTTACGGACTCCGCGTCGCCGGATTTCGCAATCGTGAACAACAATTCCACGTCATATAGCCTCGCGGGCATGGCTGCTCGTGATTCCTTAGTGCTCTTTTTCTCCGTGCCGCTTGTCGCTTTCTCGTCGTCGCTGCTCGAAGCCTTCGGTTCAACTGCCACGGGAGCGTTTAGGGAAACGGCCATCTTGCTGACTCCCTGCACACCCGAGGAAACCAGCCACGGTGACTCGGCATCCGAGTAACGTGACGAGTGATGACGGTAAAACCTAGCTTCAGGATTCAACTCGACCGACATCGACACCGGGTCCCCCGACTCATTCGGCAACTCGATCCAAAGAGATCCATCGCTCGCTCTCCGGTCTCCAGGCGCACCAAGATTGACATTCAACGTATCAACCGTTCTCATATCCAGCTTGGAATTCACGTCAGGATAAACGCTCCACAGTTCCACGTCGGGAATATGGACCAGAGCAAGCGAGGTCTGGTTCTGATAGGAACAACTGCACGTACGGGTGTAGTCAGGCGCATTCAGAACACCGTTTGCAACGACAAGATTCGACGTGCAACCGGACTTAAATCCGCCGAAGTTCCCGGTACCCGAATCGCTGGTCAAATCGTAATACCCAGCTGCACCAGACCGGAACGTTAACAGATTCTCGCTGGCGATAATGTTATTGCAGCCGTACGCTCGAGCCATCTTCCAGGGTTCATACTGATTGGTGAGCGGATTTTTCACCATCTTCTGCTCGCCAGTTTGGATGAAGAAAGAACCCGCCGACTCGGCGTAGGAATTCGTGTTCGTTATGATCAGATCGTTGTGCAAAATGCAAGGCCCAGTGTATTTGAGCCCTTCGTTAGCCCACACGACACTTCCGCTGGCTGCATCGTAAACCGCCATTCCTCGTCCGACTTCATCCACCAACCTGTCGCTTGCCGACGCTCCCGCTTGGAGAAGCATGTTATGCTTTTCCGAATACCCCAACCACGTGCCAAAGATACTATCCTTGTGCTCCCAAACCGGTGATCCGGTTTTGTAGTCCAACGCGAGAATGCGATAGGTCTTTGGTAAATCCAATCCGCGACGCTTCATGGCATCCTCGATACGTTGTGGATTGCGGTCCAGACAGAATATTTTATTGTCTCCAGCAACAATCCCATTGTGCCAAAAACTGTGGGTCGCATCGGTTCGCCATAAAAGCTCGCCCGTAAATCGGTTAAAGCCCACCAGCCCCACGCTCGCTGCGCGGTCTAGACTCTTGGCACCAAATCCAGCTTTGGAAGGTTTCAGATCCTTTTCCGCCTCAAACTCCAAGCCGTATCGATCGCGGTACTTGGCAAACCCGATCCCGCCGATCAAAACATCTTGGTAAACCCCGACAAATCCCCACTCAGACGTTTCACCATTGGCGTTGGGGGGCAAACGGATTTCGCTGACATCATTACCCGTTTGTGGGTCGATCAGCTTGCACGTATCTCCAACAACCAAGTAAATATGCTCCTCGGTGACAACATAATTGGTGCCGCGACCGTTCGCGCCTGGAATGTGCACTTGATTGTACTGTGGGTCTAAGGGTGTATCCTCGTACGTCGCATCGTAATAAACGTCAAATGTGCCGAGGTTGTCAAAGTTCCGTTTCCAAAGCACCCGACCGGTGTAAACGTCTCGTGCGCTCAAGCTATTCATGCCTTCAATGAACAAACGTCCCCCGACCACTTGCTCCGGTGGACCGTGTCCGTGCCGAGGAAGCACATCGAGATTGCTGCTTGCTCCAAACCACAAGACCCCCAGCGGTAGCTTCACTCGGCTATCATCCGATTTGATCGTGTTAGCAATATCGCCGTACTGGTGGGTCCAATCGGCCGAGCCAGGCAATTTACCTCTTCGATAAACGATAACACCAAAGCTCTGAGCCTGTACGTCTGCTTGCTCCAAGTTGAGCGATTGCAACAACTCAACCAGTCCCTCCTTGCCCGCATTCGGTTCGCATAACACGACCATCGCGCCATCGTAGGGCCTAACGCTCTCGTAAATTTTTCGAAGCGTCTCGGCGTTGCTGGCAACCGCTAATTGCTGCGTCACCACAACAAGATTGCCCGTATACTGCGGTGCACGAAACTGTTCAGCACTGGAATTGAATAACGAAACCTTACGGCCTTGTTGAGCTCGGTCCAAATGCTCTCGCAATTCATTGGCATCGCGATCAGGAGGCAGTACGATGCTCCACTGTTCGAACGGCGTAACGTCGCAAATAGCGGCCAATTGCTCTTTAGTACAATCGCCATACCAATAGGCATACCCCTGGGCATCGCATTGGCTGAGCAGGCTATAAAGTTTCTGTCTCTCCTTGAGAAGGGAAGGACTCAGACGTTCGGAGGTCAAGTCGGGGATGACTCGCTCGGCATCGTTTTGTTCGACGGCAACCATCTTCTTAGGCGCGACCCCATAAGCGGTGATCCCCCCCATATCGTCGACCGCGACGAGGGTGTCATTTGCTACGATGACCCGGGCGATCGGATAGAGGGTGTCGATGGTCTGCACCTTGCTACCGCGAATCGCTAGACCCGACGGATCATTCTCCAGTTTGATGATTTCGATGGTGCGAGGTCCCGCCGCAATGAGATGATCTTTTGCCAGAACCAAATCTCGGGTTCCGTCTGCAGGCAGTTCGCCGAGAGGTTCACGTTTTCTATCCGTATTTTCATTGGCGGCGTAGATTCGAATCACGGGACCGGATTTATCGACCTCTGCGGAGTAAATCAAGCGATCGGTGATCACTGGTTCGTTGGGCAGGAACGCAGTCTTAAGTCCGGTCTCCAAATCAAAAGCACGAGTCCCTTTAAGTCGCGTATGAACATAGAAATGGGTGTTGTCCGCAGCCACAAATGCCCCGCCCGTCCCTTTCCCACCAGCGTTGATTTCAAAGTACTTTAGCTCTCCCGTGGCACGATCGAAAACCGCTGGAACACTTCTGCCCCCCGGAACTACGAGATCCTTCTCCGTCGCGACGAGGAAACCTTGTGGAGCGACGCCAGCAAATGAGGGCGCGCTGTGGGGTTGCTTGATGTACTGCGAACCGGTGCTGTCATTGATCCACTGGACGTTACCCGACTCAGCATCCAAGGCACAAATAAAAGTACCCATGAACGGCCAGATACTGCTGGCAAAGTAAACGGTGTTGTCGCGAACGGTCGGGCCACCACGCGCTGGCCAAGCCGAAATGACTCGGCGATTACCGATCACTTTCTGAGTGCTCGGAGCGGGGGAAAATTTCCAATGGACACTGCCATCAGCCGCAGAAAGTGAATACAGAAATCCGTCATCGCTCACTACAAAAAGCTTGTCATTCCAGCCCACGGGTGCAAACCGAATTGGTCCTTCTGCATAAAACGTCCAAACAGGTTCGCCAGTCTTGAGATTCAATGCCACCAATTTGCACTCATCATTGAACGGCACGAACAGCTTGCCATCCATCGCGATCGGTTCAAACTGTTTATCAAAGGTCATCAAATCCTGGTTCAATGGATCATCCCACGCTTGCACTCTCGGAGTGTATCGGTTTTCCCAGAGCATAGAGAGTTCAGGAGGCAAGCTATTGGCTGAGGCGGAGGTGCGTTGCGCATCAAAACGCCACTGCGGCCAGTCTTCGGTCGCCACCGAGTAGCTCGCCGTGGCCAGTAAGGCAGCTTGTAGCAAGATGTTCCAAACGAGGTTTTTCATTGGACTCAATAGGGAAAGGGTAGCGGGGGGAGAGAGCGGCAGGGAAAAAATTGACAAACTCGATTGATAAACGCAATTGATAACGCGATATGTGATCGCTGGCATGACTCCAGATATTACTTCTTGCGTCCCGGCGGTATGGTTAAAAGCTTGGGCTGTGCCCCTGTCCCTGGAATAGGCTGGGTGACAAACACTTCGCCGACCGATTCATCCCAGCGATGCTCTAGCAACAGGTCAAAGCCCGGGTTCTGTTCTTTTACTTGGCACGAACACGGCCCACAGATAAACTTCGATGCCGCACGAACGGTATCGCCGTTGATCCCTTTGCCAACCAACGCATACAGAACGAGTCCTCTCCCGAAAATGGGAAAGGCAATCGGTTCTTCAAAGAGTCGTAAATCCTCTTCGCTGTTCAACAGGCAGTTAACCAGAAACTGCTCCTCTGGATCATCTCGCCTGAGGCTAAGCACCGAGAAATCGATCTTCAACTGGATCTTAAGAGAGTCGAGTATTTCCGGCTTGATCTCCATCTCCTCGGCTGTGGGGAGCTTTAGCCATTCTTTATCAAGCGTTAGTTGCGTCTCGATCGCGGTGCGGGCCGCTTGATCTTTCTCCACATCGCCTGATTCCAGCAACACCCACACAGCCGATTCGCCAGCCACCAATCGCTTGGCGATCTCTTTGCGGGCGGGTGAGGTGAGCAAGGACTCCAAGGATTTGGGCCCAAGCGGAGCCGAATGAGCGATCATCCTTCGCAATTCGGATTTCTCGGGGTAGTAGGCGACCATCATTCCACTTTTGTCGTCAGCCGCGTTCCAAAGCTCCTGAATCTCCGGATCCTTGACTTCATTCGCGGTCCTCCATTCCAGCCTCGCGTAAGGTGCGAATCGTTCAGGCGAATCACCGACCCACTGTTGCTTCTCTTCGGAAGTCAGTTCCTTAGGAGTGATCACGACAACAGGGTATGCCTCGGGATTCCAGCGCTCGAGCGCGTACCGAAAAACAGGCACCTGGCAGGCGAGCAGAACTCCAGTACCGAAAAAGAACGCCATCGCGAGTCCAGCAGTCAGCCAATTCCAGCGGTGAGTTCTGAGTGAACCGCAATTTCGAAGGGATTGGCTGCGACTCATGTTTTTGCGACTCACTCTTCTGGGACTCGATCCCGAGGGGACCATCGTCACCTCGGTAGGATCTGTCGTTTTCATCATGTTTATTCTTGCTCCGAAGATGCTGAGTTGTTTGGATCGTCCTCTCGAAGGATTTCAACCGCTGCCATTTTGATTGGCTTGCTGCCCGCGTCGTACTGGGCGTCAAATACTAGTTTACTTTCTACCTCAATTCCGTGAAATTCACGAATGACGACTTTAGTCCGATGATTTCCCTCAGAAAGCTGAGAGAGTTCACCTGGCAGGGTTTTTCCTTGGAATTGAACGGGGAGCGAAGCGACATCGGCTAGATCTGTATCCACGAAATACAGCTTCACACTGTACTTCGCCCCGTTCGGATTCGTTTGCAAATCCTCTGGACCGAGCAGTTCCGCTTCGAAATGTTCAAGCTGAGTTGCAGCGGAAGCGAACATCCACGGCGCCGAAACGTTGCCGCAATCGACATTCTCTTCATGGTCACTCAGCCAGCTACCGCCGGTTGAGAAACGAGGTGCAATATCGAATACGAACTCCAATCGACCCACCGCATGCGGGCGAGGATAGCCCAGCCATTCCTTACGCTCCTCGTCCAAGCGATCTCCAGGTCCCCCCAGATTGATGCCGAGTCGTTTAACCGGTGTGCTCGGTCCGACGGCACTCAAAATCCCCCAAGCGGATTGCGTCGACTTGGGCTCCATGACAACCGTAGAAGCGATCGAGAACTGACACACGCAACCAGCGCTGGCTTCGGGAATCATAACCAAACCGTTGCCCGGTATCGCATTGATCCAGCAACCGAGCCGCTGGCCGGCAAAGTGTTGCGTCCCGGAGTCTTTGTACAAGTCGTAGTAACCGATAAAGCCCGAGCGAAAGAACATCATATTCGGCGTTGCGGTAATGATCCCACAATGGTGCCCGGGACGACTGAATTGCCAATCATCTGCCTTGCCCGTCACCGGATGTTGACGCTGCTTGGCGGCTCCCGTTTTGAGTTCAAACGCCCATGGCTCTGCGTAGACATACTCGTTGATAACCGCCGGACGATTCATGTAATTCGCATTCTTGGACCAAAGCTGCTTGCCAGTAGTAGCCTCTAAAACGATGAGCTTTCGCTTTTCAAACTCACCGGACAAGAATTGTTTCCAATAGTGCCCATTCGCGTTTGCTCCACACAGCAGCAAACAGCCGTCTGAGTAGATCACGGTGAGGCTGCCTCCCCCCGCAGAGATGTTGGTCGTGTCGGTTACATCGACGGGTTGTTCCCAGACTTTCTTACCCGTTACTCGATCCAAACAGACCGCTTTGCGCATATCGAGGGCCTTCATCTCCTCTTCGGCTTTGGCCGCTGCTTCGCCGGTCAGATCCTTGAGATCCCCTTTGTCGCGGCGATAAAGTTCTTGTCGTTGCTCGCTGGTCAGCGTGCTCTCGATAAAGAACAAATGGTCAGGGCTAATCGCGATCGTCGTGTGCAGAACATTCTCACCTCGGTAGACCCATTGCAACTCCTTGGTATCGATATCATAAGCGAATAGCCCATCGGTTTGACTCGCTACGGTAAGTCCGCGTCGGCGCATCTTCTCTTCGAGTTCTTGTCGAATCGTGCTTGTCCCGAAAAGCTGGCGACCATCGTTCGCAACATAAGCCCAAACCCGTTCGATGCCATCTGAGGATGCAGGCGTTTGATATGTGTGCTTGACTTGGCCCGTCGCAGCATCCAACGCTACACACTCGTCGTTGATGGCCATGAAGAGAGTGTCGTCGTTTGCGCAGAGATTGTGAGTCTCGCGGTTATTGAAAACACCCGTGCGGATCGCGCCGGGATTTTCGAAATCCCAAAGGAACGTTCCGTTGTAAGCATCGTAGACCATGATGCTGTCGGTTCCTTGGATGAACATGCGACCGTTCGTCGACAGGGGAGCACCGGCAGCTTCGTGTCGGTTGATCATCATGCTGGGACCGGGATCTCCGTACCACAGCACCCCCAAGCCGTCTTTGACACGCATGTCATTCGACATCGAGGTGTTGGCGATGTTGCCGTACTGGTGGGTCCACTCTCCGGCTCCAGGCAATTTGCCTCTCACCAGCAAGCCAAAAGGAGCTTGTAGTTTCAACTCCCCTTCGTTGATCGTAAACAAATTGGTCAGCCACCGATCTACGGTATCACTCGCGGCCTGGCCATCAATGAGCACTCGTTTGGCGATGAAGACACCACCGCAAGGCTTCAGGAATCTCGCGATCGATTGCGGCTCAAACGAAAAGTTTCCGTTGAGCAACTGCCTCTCAGAAAGAATCAAGTTGGCAAAGTAGTTCGATAGAGGAATATCCTCGTAGCGCAAGTTTAGAACGGTTATACGTGTCGCATGCAGACCGGCTCGTTCATAGAGTTCGCGAAGCTGGTTGCACTTTTGCTCATCTGGTTCAAGGCAGTAGATATTGAGTTGGCTTTGACGAGCCAATTCCAACGCCAATCTCCCCTCTTCATTGCCCAGCAAGAGGCAGTAGCCGTTTGTTTGACCACTGGTGGTTAGAACCTGGCTCGCGAGGTCTCGAACTTGAGCAGCAACATCGTCATTTGGGAACGGATCCGAATAAGGCCCGGGCCATTTGGCGATCTCTGTGGCGATGTCTGTGGCGATCTCGGCGTTTTTGTCTGCATCGGATGGTTTGCGTTGAAACGCGTAGACAGTTCCTTCGTCAGTGCTAACCATAAGGGTATCATCGTTGGCAGCCAGTCCCATGGCGTTACCATTGACAGCCGACTCCCATCGCAGCTCGCCAGTTTGCCGATCCAGTGCTACAACTCGATCTTTGCCACCGACAATAACTAAATCGTTGGTCGCGATCATGGTCCCGTCTAGATCGCATGGAAATTCCCAGATCACACCTACGCCTTGGTACTCTTTGATCTTTTGCTCCGCTTGAGCCAATTTTTCGGGCTCTCTCAAAACCTTGCGGGAGCGGAGGAACCATTCTTGTTTCAGCTTGCTAGCTTGGGCGTGCTCTTCCCGATCGACCGCAAAGATTTTTTCTCCGTCGAGAAGATAGGCTTTGTCCTCCGCGAGAACCATCAATCGGCCCGAAATGTAGCCAGCCCCAAGCTCACCGGTATTCTCGTCCATCGCTAGAAAATGATGAGGCCCACCCGCATAGATTTGCCCATCACCGAGGACCGCTTTGGTTCCACCGACCACGCCACCCGCATCAGTTCGCCATGAGTACTTTCGTTGAAAGAGAATCTCACCTGTTTCCTTAGACACAGCAACCGGCAGGGAGCGGCCAGAGGGTACGAATAACGTCGTGTCATTGGCGAGCAGATAGCCTTGAGGAGACAGATCGTTTCGACCCGCGTCGGCTTGACTGATTCGATCGTTTCGCCAGATGATTTCGCCGGTTCGAGCGTTAGCAGCACACAGGTAAACTTGTTCGTGCGGAAACACACCTGCACCGAAGTAAGCAATCTCACCGTCGACCAATACGCCCGTTCGGACCGGCCATCGCGAGATCATTTCACCACGTGCCAGCAGTCGATCGTCCTTCGGGGCTACTTGATACTTCCAAACCAGCGATCCGCTGCGTGCCTCGAGGCAATAGACCCAGCCGTCGTCCGACCCAAAGTAGACGCAACCGAACGCGTAGGACGGAGCAAGTCGAATCGGCCCCTCGGTGAAAAAGCTCCAAATTTCTTTGCCCGTCTTTTCCTCTCGACAATACAAGCGATGATCCACGGTACTACCGAAGTAAACGTGACCATCGACCAAGAGCATTTGAGGTGCGGCATCAAAAGTCACACGAGGCAGCATGATATGCCCCTCGATAGGAGTCGTTCGGGAGCCCGACCACGCTTTCTCAGGCTTGGACGACGACTGATAGGTCCACGCCAGCGTTAGCTCCGGGGCGAGCGAATTAGATTGAAATCCTGTTCTCGCTCGGTTACCAAGATAGTCTCCCCAGTCTCCCCCCAATCCAACAACACCTACGCCAGAAAAATAAATCGCTGCTGCGATGCCTGTAATGCCTACCGATCGTGCTCTCATGAGAATCGCTCCTGCTTTACTTTCTCTTCTCGGATCACCCCACTCGTGGATCTTGTCAAAGATCCTTCCCGCCATGCGTCGCACCCGAATACCAAGCCGATCACTCGTCTCGCTGCGGGCCGCATGGCTTGGCCGCCTAACCCAATGCATGGAATGTACCAACCAAACATGAAGACAATATTTAGAAAGCCATAAGTTCATCGTAATTTAAAACTTCGATCGCTTTTCAGGCGTGGCATGTTCCCATACCATAGCGACTTAGGTGGGGCCGCAATGCGGTTACTGGTAGGAATATAAGGTACGAACTGCGAGGGGGTGAAAATGTCAAGGACAATCTTGGTGATCGCGTCGTCCGTCTTTGTTGTGGGGATGATGTTGTTCTTGTTAGCAAATAACGAGCGCAAACCGAGCACGAGTCGACAAACCTCCAACACCGATGCATCGGGCAGTTCCTCACCAGGTTCGCCCGATGATGAGATTGTACTTCTTTGTGCAGCCAGCAATCAAGCAGTCGTCGAGCAAATTCGGAAACAATACGAGCAAGAAACAGGCCGAAAGGTCTCTATCCAATTCGGCAATTCCCAATCGTTGCTGGCCCAGCTCGACATCACCAAACGGGGGGATCTCTACTTGCCCGCCGATGATAGCTTCTTGGAGATTGCCGAATCTAAGAAACTCGTGCGAGAGATCATTCCGGTCGCTTCCATGCGAGCCGGATTGGTCGTAAAAAAGGGTAACCCCAAGAACATCCGCTCCCTGGACGATTTAACTCGCGACGATGTTCGATTTGTTCAAGCGGATGCGGAGGGTGCGGCCGTAACAAAAGTCGTCTCCTCCATTCTAAAGAAAACGGATCAATGGGAAACCATCAAGAGTGCGACCCAAGCCTTCCGTGCCACGGTTACCGAAGTCGCAGCGGATGTCCAACTCTCTGCTGCGGATGTGGGAATTGTATACAAGCCTGTTCTGGCAACGTTTCCCGAACTTGAGTTTGTTTCAATCGCTGAATTAGATCAGGGGGTTTCACAAGTTTCTATAGGTGTCGTTTCCTCCAGTCAACAGCCCACCGCTGCCCTTCATTTCGCGAGGTACATCGCATCAAAAGATAGAGGGCTGAAAATCTACCAGAACGGCGGCTACACCGTCGGCAGCGGTGACGAATGGGCGGATGTTCCGGAGTTGACCATCTACGCTGGCTCGATGTTGCGACCCGCGATTGAAGAAACGATCATTGCTTTTGAGGCTCGCGAAGGCGTTCGCGTCTCGCGCTCTTACAACGGGTGTGGAATCCTCGTCGCCCAAATGAAAGCGGGACAGATTCCGGACGCTTACTTCGCCTGCGACAAAGAGTTTATGACGCAAATGGCTGACGTCTTCCCAGATTCTGTCGACGTATCGCAAAACGAACTTGTTATATTGGTCCCCAAGGGAAACCCACAACAGATCGGTTCTCTTCGCGATTTGACCAAACCAGGCCTGCGAGTTGGTGTCGGACATGAGAATCAGTGTGCCATGGGCTGGATCACACAGAACACGTTTCGGGAATCGGGATTGCAAACCGAGTTGATGGCGAACGTCACGGTTCAAACCCCTTCAGGAGATATGTTGGTCAACCAAATGCGAACCGGTTCGCTCGATGCTGCGGTAGCCTACTTGAGCAATGCGGCGGGAGCGGCAGAATTCCTCGACGCTGTCGCCATCGAAGGCATCCCTTGCTCGACGGCTGTTCAGCCATGGGGAATCGCTCGCAATTCCAAGTTCCCACTTTTAGCGGATCGCTTGTTCCAGCAAATTTGTTCTGCGGAAAGTCAAGAAACGTTCGTCGCAGAAGGGTTTCAATGGCAGATGAAGCCTAGAAAATTCCATTCATCGGCCACGACAACTACCCAGGAAGCCACCGCAGGCGAATGAAAGAACTCAGACAAAACCCGGCTCGCCGCGCGTACGATGCAGTCTTTTTTCTCATTATGGGGGGGCTTTCGTCGTCGTTTATTGTTCTGATCGTGCTGTTGATCATCGCGGATCTAAGCTTCACGTCGTTTTCGGAATTTCGGGCTGCATTGAACAAGCCCGAGATATGGGCCGCTTTCAAACTAACCATCATGAGTTGTACCGTTGCAGCTCTATTATCGGTCTGGGTAGCCACTCCTTTGGGGTATTTGTTGTCACGCTATCGATTCTTCGGGCATCGGATCGTTGACACGATAGTCGACATCCCGATTGTGCTTCCACCCTTAGTGCTGGGGCTGAGTTTGTTAATTCTGTTCCATCAACCCTTTCCGTTCACGAGATGGTTCGGCGGCGGATTGATCTTGGACGAGTACTTGCGGGAGACGGTAAAGTTTCCGGTAACCTACCGATGGCCCGCTGTGATATTGGCGCAATTCACGGTTTCGTGCGCGTTTGCAGTTCGAACAATGCGGGTCACCTTTGACCAAATCAATCCGCGTGCTGAGGACGTAGCACGAACACTCGGATGCACCCGAGCAGGAGCGTTTCTCAAGGTGGCACTACCACAAGCCACGCGCGGCATGATCACGGCAGGGACGATCGCTTGGGCGCGAGCGCTCGGTGAGTTCGGTCCGATTCTGGTCTTCGCGGGAGCGACCAGATTCCGCACCGAAGTGTTATCGACGACCGTTTTTCTCGAGCTCAGTGTCGGGCAGCTCGACGCAGCGGTTGCGGTATCGTTGCTGATGGTGGCGATGGCGGTTGTGGTGCTTGTCGTCTTGCGTGCGATCGGGGCGGGGCTAAGCGGATGATCGAAGTCAAAGAACTTGTCGTCAAACAAGGCAATTTTACGCTGCCAAAGATTTCCTTTCGGATCGAGACCGGCAAGTATGCGGTCTTGATGGGAAAAACCGGAGCTGGGAAGTCTACAATTTTGGAATCGATATGTGGACTCCGCAAAGTGCACAGCGGTCAGATTCTGATCGATGGCGTGGATGTTACCACATGGTCCCCCCCGGACCGAAATCTGGGGTATATGCCTCAGGATTTAGCATTGTTTCCGACTTTGAATGTTCGCGAGCATCTCGAGTTCGCCATGCGACTGAGATGGGTGCCGGCTGCAAAACGGAATGAACAAGTGTCGTTTTTGGCGGGAATCTTGGGGCTCGAGAAATTGCTTGATCGCAAGGTAAAAGGGCTAAGTGGTGGAGAGTCACAGCGAGTAGCGTTAGGCAGAGCCCTTTCTTTTGGCCCGAGGGTTTTGTTGCTGGACGAGCCGCTCAGTGCACTTGATTCCGGGACCCGTTTTACTGCGCAGAAGTTGCTAAAGGACGTCAACCGCAAGACGGGCGTTACGGTGCTGCACGTCACACATAGCCAGGACGAAGCCAACGCGTTAGCCGACGAATGTATACAAATTAATTAATCGCCGCTCTGCAGGCGCCTAATTTCACCCTCCCCTCGGGGAGGGTCGAGCGCCAGCTCGGGGAGGGGGGCAGGTCAGGCTTCAGGTTTAGGCTTCAGGCTTCAGGCTTAGGATCAAGGGGTGAGATCGAGGATGAGATCAAGGGTAGGATTGAGCTGATTTGTACCTTGGGGGGCGATTCTCGGAAGAGCACCGACCAATGAAAAACTCCAGCAGATTGCGACCGAATTGCAGTCTGAACTGCGTGAGCGGGGACGGAATTTAGGAACAGTAATCTTCAGTAATCAACACTAATCTTAGATCGACGTGATCGAAGAAAAGTTTCAATGGTAACTGTTCCCGTGGTTGTACCGATTGAGGTTCGTTAACTACTACCGAGATTATTCCCCTGCCGGGGCATTCGACACTCTTCGTCCCGGAGGGGGGACGTAATATTGGTAGCCCCGATGCCCCCCCATCCGCGCTTTGCTCCCGCTCTCCACTGACCTTGTGGACTGTTGATTTAGTGTCCCCACTGCTGGGGTTTCTATCTACCCTTAAATTCCATCGGCGCTATGATAGGCGGCTAGGGTACTCTCTACGCTGGGCGAGGATGGATTCATGAGTTTTCGAACGCCGAAGTTTAGTTATTGGCAAGACGCACCGATGCCACGAGATCAGCTTGTCTTGTTTGCCGCAACGCTGGAGGAACGCATCCCACAAGACCACCCGGTTCGATTGCTTGACGAGATTTTAGATGCACTGGATTGGACAAAATGGGAGGCCGTCTATGAAGGGAAGCTCGGACAGCCGCCTATTCATCCAAGCATTCTTTGCAAAGTGCTATTGTTCGCATTGAGTCGAAAGATCCGAGCTGATGCGAACCGATTCAGGACCTACAAAGTCGAGAGTGTTTCTAAGCTCATCGAAGAGCTCGATGGGCAAATTACACACGCAATTTCGCAAGGATGGGATTGATAACAAAAAGAATCCGGCTCAGCTCCCGATTAGTGACCCCAATAGCCGAATCCTGCCGGACAAAGAAGGGGGCTACGCACCAAACTACACTCCGATGGAGGTGACTGAGACGCAGAATGGATTCATCGTTGGTGAAGATGTTTTGTTCGGAAATGTTGAGCATATCTGCATGATGGGAATGATTGATGCGATCGAAGCAGATTATCAATCGCACACCGAAACCATGATGGCCGCATCAATGAGAATTCCAAGAAGGGACGCAAAGTCAGCCATGACGAATTTCAAGAGGTCCGAGAACGACAAGCCGAGCTGATGCAGGATTCGACGGTTAAAGAGCGATACAAGAAGCGTCAGCACTATGGCGAGACACCGTTCGCATTCATCAAAAGTAACCTTGGTATACGACGATTCCTTCTACGCGGACACACCGGCGTGGTACAGGAGTGGCGTTGGGGTTGCCTGACATTCAATCTCAAGAAGTTGATGACGATGTGGGTGAGGATACGTACGCAACTGACTACGGAAGCATCTCCGGCGAGCTGCTAGGGAGAAAAAAGGGGCATTCTGAGCTTAAACGAGCCCTCACAGGCCCTCTTCAGAGGGCCCTAAAAGGAAATATGTGTGGTTACGTCGCGTACGATCGAAAAATGTCAACGGCAAGCGCGATCCGGGAAAAGCCAAAAAATTTCGAACCGCACACAGTGAACTAAATCAACAGTCCGCAAGCTCAGTGGAGAGCCGGAGGAGGCGGTGCGCGTTAGATAACGGCTGGCGGGGCAGGTCCGGCGGGTTCGGCCGGAAGCGTAACGATCACCTGGGCAAGCCAGGTGCATTAGAAATCCGGATGGGCTCGCAGAGTGGCACGACGGTTTTACAAACATGCACTGAGTACTACGTACTATGCACCGCGGCAGCGCAAGGCGGGAGCCTTGGGGGCAGTGCGTTACGAGGCAGGTGCCCCGTAACGAGTACAGAACGGTGCGTTACGAGGCAGGTGCCCCGTAACGAGTAGAGAGGATCTCAGTGGAGAATCGATGGCTGATGATCAGCTCTTCTTCGCCTCTTCGTACAATCGGCCGACTTCTTGCCAATTGACTACGTTCCAGAATGCAGCGATATAGTCTGGTCGACGGTTTTGATACTTGAGATAGTATGCATGCTCCCAAACGTCGAGTCCGAGGATAGGCGTGCCCTCGATGCCAGCTACAGCTTTGCCCATCAATGGGCTGTCTTGATTAGCTGTTGAGCCAACCTCGAGCTTGCCATTGTTGACAACTAACCATGCCCAGCCACTACCGAATCGAGTCGCACCGGCGGCTGCAAACTTCTCTTTGAACGCGTCAAAGCCTCCGAAAGTTGCTTCGATGTCGGTGAGGAGGGCTCCCATGGGCTTCCCACCAGCGTTCCAGCCAATGATCTGCCAGAAGAAACTGTGATTGACGTGACCGCCTCCGTTGTTGCGGACCGCCATCCGCTTGTCTTCCGGCACAACGCTCAAGTCCTTGATCAGTTCGAACTCCGTTTTGGATTCGAGCGGCGTACCCTCGATCGCTTTATTCAGGTTGGTGATGTAAGCTTGGTGATGTTTGCCATGGTGAATCTCCATCGTTTGTGCGTCGATGTGAGGCTCCATTGCGTCGTAAGCATAGGGCAATTTAGGCAAGGTGAATGCCATGGAATTCTCCCGAAGTTGGTTTGAGGAAATGTCTTGCTAGATTGTTCTAGACAGTACTGGATTTTACCAAAATGCCAAGATCGGAAACGCTGCTTCCCGAGGCTAGCCCTCGGATTCCAGCGAATTTGAGTGAGGTTCACCGAATTTTCTTTATTGTTGGGAAACATGATTGAAACGGAAAGACTAACCATCCGAGCCTGGGAAGCGACAGATGCCGAAAGCTTTTTCTCCCTCACCAAAGACTCGGGGTTCATGGCCTATCTGATAACGGATTATCGACAACCGAATGTCGATGCAGCGGCAACCTGGATCCGAACCCAAAGGGGGAAGTATGCAGTACAAATCCGCGAAACCCACGAACTAATCGGCATGGGAGGTCTGACACCCTGGACCTGGAACGACGAACCGCTGGTTGATATCACCTACCGCCTAAGAAAATCGGCCTGGGGCAAAGGCTACGGGTGGGAACTCGCGTCAAGCCTCAAGGACTACGCGTTTCGGACGTTACTGCTCGATCAAATTACAGCGACCATTACTCCTGATAATGCTCCGTCCCGATACATCGCTGAAAAGCTGGGCTTCCGCCTCGATTGTCGGATTACTCTGCATGGCGTTCCGACCGATTTGTATCGTGTTTTTCGGGATGGGTCATAAAAAAACGCTGAGCGAATTAGCCCAGCGTTTACGATGCTTTTCAACTCTCCCCAGCCACGCTATCGCGGGCTGCCTCTCCACAAACAACGTTTGGGGAGAGCGAAGTAGGCCTGTTGCCAATCAGCAGATCGGCAGCCGTTAGTATCGGTAGCTATCCGACTTGTACGGTCCGTTGACATCCACCGAGATGTAGTCGGCTTGTGCCTTGGAGAGTGTCGTCAGCTTGACTCCGAGTTTGCCCAAGTGGAGGCGTGCTACTTCTTCGTCGAGATGCTTAGGAAGTGTGTAGACTTGCTTCTTGAACGTTCCGTTCTTTCGTTCGTTCCAAATTTCCAATTGTGCGAGAACTTGGTTGGTGAAGCTGGTGCTCATGACGAAGCTTGGGTGGCCGGTCGCACAACCCAGGTTCATCAAACGACCTTCGGCCAAGACCAAGATGCTTCGCTTGGTGTCGTGGAAGTACCATTGATCAAACTGAGCCTTGATGTTCCGACGCTCGACTCGTCCGCTTGCTTGGAGCTTTTCCAATCCGGCCATGTCGATTTCGTTGTCGAAGTGTCCGATGTTGCATACGATGGCCTTGTCCTTCATCTTGGCCATGTGATCAGCCGTGATGATGTCGTAGTTGCCTGTGGCGGTCACGAAAATGTCAGCAGTTTCGACGAAGTCCTCAAGAGTCTTGACTTCATAGCCTTCCATGACGGCTTGCAAAGCACAAATCGGATCGATCTCGGTCACGATGACACGGCAGCCTTGTCCGCGAAGGGATTGGCAGCAACCCTTGCCCACGTCACCGAATCCGCAAACGACAGCGACCTTCCCGGCGAGCATCACATCCGAAGCTCGGTTCAAACCGTCGATCAACGAATGTCGGCAGCCGTACAAATTGTCGAACTTGCTCTTGGTCACAGAGTCATTGACGTTGATCGCTGGGAATAGGAGTTCGCCGGTCTTCGCCATTTCGTAGAGTCGCTTCACTCCCGTAGTGGTTTCTTCGGAAACCCCAATGCAATGTTTACCCATCTCGGTGTATCGGCCAGGATTGACAACCAATTCCTTGCGGAGTGTATCCAGAATAACGCCCCACTCAGCTGGCTCCTTGTCCGGATTGAAGTCCGGTACTTCTCCGGCCGCTTCGTACTTGGTCCCGAGGTGGATCAGCATGGTCGCGTCGCCGCCATCGTCAACGATCATGTCTGGACCGCTTCCGTCCGGCCATACTAACGCTTCGACGGTGCACCACCAATACTCGGGGAGGGTTTCACCCTTCCATGCGAACACAGGTGTGCCGATCGGGTTGTCAAGCGAGCCGCCTCGTCCGACAACAACCGCAGCGGCGGCGGTGTCTTGGGTTGAGAAAATGTTACAGCTTACCCAGCGAACATCAGCTCCGAGATCCACCAAGGTCTCGATAAGAACGGCTGTTTGTACCGTCATGTGTAGCGAGCCCATGATTTTGGCCCCTGCCAGCGGCTTGGTCGAACCATATCGCTCACGAAGCGCCATCAAGCCAGGCATCTCGTCCTCAGCGAGTTGAATCTCCTTGCGACCCAAATCTGTCAGCTCTTGTGCTTCGCTGCGGTTTCCGGCAGCCAGCAAATCGAAGGCCTTGACTTTGAATGGCAAGCGATTCGGATCTGCCGAAACCGAAACGCTCTTAGTGGACTTAGCTACCGTACTCATCTCTCTACTCCTAAAGTGAAATCAACAAAAGTCTTTCGATGTTCCAGCCTCAGTTGCGAACAGCCGATGCCACGAATAACCCCGTACCCTTTGCTTCAGGTTCGGGAGGAACCAATTCGTATCTAATATCTTTCCAGTTGGCTTGTTGGAGCCAACTGCATATTTGTGACTCGGAAAACCCTTGCCACATGTGCCCCATCGACTCTCGGTACTCCGATCTGTCATGGGGAACCATATCCAACATCACAAGTCTCCCGCCGTTGCGGGTGACTCTGTGAATTTGATCGAAAACGTGTTGGGGTGTTGGCACGTAGGGAAGCACCAATGACATCAACGCAACGCTCAGTTGTTCGTCCTCAAGGGGCAAACTCGTTAGCTCCCCTTTTCGAACCTCAACATTGCCACGATCTTTCAGTCGCTTACGAGCCGCCTGAATCATCGCGGTCGACGAATCGACCGCATAAACCTTAGCAACCCACGGTGCTATCGTTTGGGACAACACCCCAGTACCGCAACCCAGATCCCCAACTATCGAGTCAGGGCTCAAAGTCGCGCATAACATCCAAACGTCCATCCTGTAGCCGAACAACTCACTCCGCAGCCGATCCCATTTCTCAGCCGAAGTCGAGAAAAAAGTTTGGGAACGGCTTTGCCGAGATTCGAGCACTTGCTCCAGACGCGCTTCGTCCTGGTCTGCCGTCGGTCGATGTACACATTCTCCACTGACGACCTCCCAAAGCCGACGCTGCGCCGGGTCGACCTCCCTGGCACGCATTCGGTACAAATTGCTACACCCCTCCCGCCGCGAAGTCACCCAGGCCTCATCGCTGAGAACCTTTAGATGTCGGCTGACCGTGCTTTGGGGCAGTTGCAGCACAAGGCACAACTCAGCCACCGTCATCTCCGATCGGTCCAATATACGAAGCAGCCGAGCCCGGATTGGGTCCGATAAGCTTTGCATCCAGTTGATCATAGGTGGCGTCTGAACCATCCCTTCACTATATCATCCGCCTATCCGGATGCCAAGATAACAGATGTGGGGTTTTTTGACGATTTTTTCGAGCATCCTTAGTAACTTTCCATTCCGAAGCGGCAAATCTCAGGCAATGCAGATGGCTGTGGCTACTCGCACTTTCCTGTCGCCAAGAAACAAAAAAACCGAAAATTCCCATTTTTTTGCCGTTAAAGTTTAACCATGTCCTAGAGTTCCCACGTCGGATGACGACTGGATCACTCGCTTTCAGAGCCTTGCCCCCCTGTGTCCAGTCAAACGAGGAATCTGATTATTTGGGACTCGAATGGGGAGGTCGTTCATGTTCGGAGAAAGTGCAGTCAATGACGCAATCCGATCGACAAGAACTGGTGACATACGTGGTGGGCAAGGCATTCGAACCGCTGTTTCTCTACATGCGGAATTGTTGCGCTTATGTTCCGAACCAACGCCGCTCGTGATTAGGCTCGCAGACGTCGACAGCATAGACGCGTCTACCATCCAGTTATTGCTGGCCGCCAAACGCGATCTCGGAGAGTCATTGAAGTTTGAGATAGGCGATTCCGCTGATCTTTCTGCATGGTTGAAACTAGCTGGCGCAGAAGCGATATCTAGTTCGGCTTTATAGTATTCCATCACTTTCCTATAAGTACAATCGGTTCTATTAAGGGGTATTATCTTGAGTAAGACGGCTCTTGTTGTTGACGATTCAGCTTCGATGCGTCAAATGGTAACCTTTACGCTGCAGTCGGCTGGTTTCGACACTATCGAAGGCACAAATGGTGCAGAAGCATTAAAAGCAAGTGAGAACAAAAATGTAGATTTGGTCGTTACCGATTTGAATATGCCCGTTATGGACGGCATCACTCTGGTAAAAGAGTTAAGAGCAAGACCCGGATTTAAGTTCACGCCTATTCTACTATTGACGACAGAATCCCAAGACAGCAAAAAACAAGAAGGCAAACAGGCTGGTGCTACCGGCTGGATGGTAAAGCCGTTCAATCCCGATCAATTGCTCACAATCGTAAAGAAGATTGTGCGGTAAACGTATCCGACAAATAACAATTCGGACAAAGGGAATCGATAATGCAAATTGACTTAAGCCAATTTCGCGCAGCGTTCTACGTAGAGGCCGACGAGCATCTTCAGCACATGGAGGGGGCACTCCTGCAATTGGAAAGCCAACCTGGCGACGTAGAGCTCCTTAACACAGTGTTTCGTGCAGCCCATAGCATCAAAGGGGCTAGTACTACATTTGGTATAGATGAAGTTGGAAAGTTCACTCATGTTCTCGAGAATCTTCTCGAAAAGGCGAGGGACGGCGAGCTTAATACAACCCCTGAACTAATTGAACTGCTGCTTAGCAGTGTCGATATCATCTACGGCTTGGTGGCTAACGCTAAGGATGGAGCTCCCTTACCTGAAAATCTAGAACAAGTATTTGAAGAACTGCAGCGAGTCAATGGATCTACCGTCTCTACACCTGCCCCCATCTCCGTAAAAGATAATTATTTGAATCAAAATCAAGGCTCCGAGGGCGGTAGCGGCGTGATCTGCTACAGGGTCAGCTTGAACCCTAGCCCCGAGTTTTTTCACTTTGGACAAGATCCACTGTTGTTATTGCGAGAACTGAATGAGTTAAGCCAACATTGCAGGATTATCCTCGATCAATCGCAATTGCCACCACTTTCTGATCTTGATCCAGAACGATGTTATCTGCGCTGGGTCATCGAGCTTGAGACAGCTGTGCCCGAGGAACAGATTCGGGATGTGTTTATGTTTCTCGATTCAGACAGTAGCTATCAAATCGAGCCAATATCAAACGGTCCCAACAAGGAGACTGCTGAAGACGACAAGGCTGAATTCACTGAGACTCCATCTCCTGCCGGTGCAGCTCCCGCGACAGAATCTCCATCCGGTCGAGATGTCGTCTCCGCGGCTTCTGCGGGTAAGGCTAAAGATGTCAGAGCGGACAGTAAGACGCTCCCGACCAGATCAAATGGGGAGTTGGAAACGGTTAGGGTTGACCGTGAACGTTTGGATGAACTCATCAATCAAATTGGAGAGCTGGTCATTGGTGCATCAATGGTCGAGCAGGAGGTAAACCAAGTGACGGGGGGACGATCCTTGGAGTCTCTCGCTGCGCTTGGCAAGATCGTGCGCGATCTGCAAGAGATGAGTTTAGGGTTGCGTATGGTTCCGATCGCAGCGACCTTCCAGAAGATGAACCGGGTGATTCGAGATGTAGCCAAAAAGCTGAACAAAAAAATTGAGTTCACGACTGAGGGGGATGAGACGGAACTCGATAAAACGGTTGTTGACCAAATTAGCGATCCGCTGGTACACATGGTACGGAATGCTGCTGATCATGGCATCGAGAGCCCAGAAGATCGAATACTGTCCGGAAAGCCAGAAACAGGTACGGTCAATCTGCGGGCGTTCCAACAAGGAGGGAATGTCTATATCGAGCTGAGAGACGATGGTCGCGGACTGAATCGCAAAAAGATACTCGAGAAAGCAATCGAAAGGGGTGTCGTCCCTCCGGATGCCAATCTTTCGGACAATGAGATCTGTGGTTTGATTTTCCAACCAGGATTCTCAACTGCCGACACCGTGACAGATGTTTCGGGACGCGGTGTTGGAATGGATGTTGTTCGAAGAAACGTCGAGGCCTTGCAGGGTAGTGTCAGCATTCGATCCGAAGAGGGCAAAGGCTCCGTTCTCTCGGTGCGTCTCCCATTAACCCTTGCTATTCTAGATGGCCTCTTGATTCGCCTATCAAGTGAAGTATTTGTGATTCCACTGTTGTCGGTCATCGAATCGATCTGCGTACAGCCTAACGAGATCAAGCAGATCGTCAGCGTCGGAGAGGTCATACAGTTGCGAGGGGAAATTGTTCCCCTGGTTCGCTTGCATGATCGGCTTGGAATTCATGACGCAGATTCGTCACGCGACCAAAGCCTCTTAGTGATCGTCGAGGATCAAGGGCGTCGTTTCGCATTATGCGTTGATGAGCTACTGGGGCAGCAGCAAGTGGTCATAAAAAATCTCGAGACCAACTTTAGAAAAGTGCCCGGTGTTGCAGGCGCTACGATTCTTGGTGACGGACGTGTCGCACTTATCCTGGATGTATACGGAGTATCGAATGTCAATGGCCAAGAAGCGAGGCATTTAGATCACCCAAAAGACTTCGGAACGACTGAGGAGGTGGCATGATAAGTGTGTCAAACAATCATCACTTGCAATTCAATGAAACCTATAGAACGTATTGGAGATAATCTTGAGCATTGCCATCGAAAATGAACCCTCGATTTCGTCTGGGGGCGACATACAACAGTTCCTTACCTTTACACTTGACGATCAGGAGTTTGGGCTTGAGATCCTGAGAGTACAGGAAATCAAGAATTTCACGCGGGTGACACCAATTCCCAACATGCCTGCTTGCATAAAGGGGGTGATGAACCTACGCGGTACCATCGTACCGATCGTAGACCTCCGGATTCGTTTCGATATGACAACGACTCAATACAACCAGTTTACGGTTATCATCGTTGTAAACGTCGGATCGCGAATAATGGGATTGGTTGTTGATGCGGTTTCGGACGTTCTCAACGTCGAGTCCAATGCGATTGAGGCAACACCGGACCTCGGGGCGATTGATACATCGTTCATCAGCGGATTGGCTAAATCCGGTGAACGTCTGGTAACACTCCTTGATATCGAAAGGCTATTGGGTGATCAGGCCCAATCTGCCAACTTCTAATTAATCACTAACAACATCTAAATTTTTCTTCATTAGGAAATCAAAATGGCCTCCAAATCAACCGCAAAATCGCTAACCAAATCCTCATCCACTAAGAGTTCCGCCTCCACGCGCCGAACGGCACCAGCGAAGGCTTGGTCCGCCTCTGATGCAAAGATCCAAGCGCTTTCAAACGTTCAAGCTATCGCGGAATATAGTCCGGATGGTAAGTTGCTCGAGGTTAATGCGAACTACCTGAAACTAGTCGGTTTCGATTGGAACGAGATTCAAGGTAAAACGCATCGTGATCTGATCGATTCGAACTCTGCAAATGCCTCGGACTATAAGGAACTGTGGGAGTCTCTGGCTAAAAATCAAACCCGCAACTTAAATTATACGTTGCAAAAAAAGGACGGTTCGCAGGTTCCAGTCTCTGGAACTTTTTATCCGCTCCTTAACGTAAAGGGGGAGATAATCCGGATCGCGGAATTTGTTTCGGACGCAACGGACCATCGAAAACTAATGGCCGAAGTGGAAGATCTCCGCGTAGTCCAAAATGTCGTCAATATGACAAGTATCGTTTCCGAGGCAGATTTGCGAGGTGACATTCTCACGATTAACGAAAAATTTATCGAGGTATCGAAGTATAGCCGAGAAGAGCTGATTGGGGCTCCCCACAATACTACTCGACACCCCGATATGCCAAAGGAAGTCTTTAAGCAGTTGTGGGGAACGATTGGTAAAGGAAAGCCATTCCGTGGAATAATCAAAAACCGAGCAAAGGATGGTACACCATACTATGTTGATGCGGTCATCGCACCTGTCCTTGGGGCTAACGGAAAGCCACGCAAATACATTGGCGTCCGCTACGACATTACCGAATCCGAAATCGAACGACAAAACGCTAAAGGGATTCTTAATGCAATCGACAACACGTTCTGCTACGCCGAGTTCACTCCGACTGGCGAAATTATAAAAACTAACAGCTTGTTCGAGGCAAGCACAGGATATTCCTGCGAAGAGTTAAATGGAAAGCACCATCGAGTTCTAATCTCCGCAGAAAGATCGAAATCGAGAGAGTATGACGATTTTTGGCGAGGATTGGCTAGCGGTGACGTGCGATCGGAACTCTTCCAGAACCTCAGCAAGGCAGGTCGCGATGTTTGGTTTCAAGCAGTTTACTCCCCTGTTCGAGACGAAACAGGTCGCGTGACAAAGATCGTCATGATCGGCACCGACGTTACGCAACAATGCGAGAAGAACGCAGACTACGAAGGACAATTGGAATCAATCAATAAGTCCCAGGCCACAATCGAGTTCGATCTCGACGGAAACATTCGAAACGCGAATGAGAATTTCCTTGCAACGGTTGGCTACTCAGCTGATGAGATTAAAGGAAAGCATCATCGCATCTTTGTCGAACCGGAGTTCGCAAACAGCCATGAGTACAAGTCGTTTTGGGACGATCTCAAGGCGGGTAAGTTTTTCTTAGGACAGTACAAGCGATTGGCCAAAGGTGGACGTGAGGTTTGGATTCAAGCGTCATACAATCCAATCTTTGATCTAAACGGAAAGCCTTACAAGGTCGTTAAGTATGCGACAGATATTACTGCCTCGAAACAGATGGAGTTCCGAGTTGCAGAGAAGGCAAAGCTCGATGCGTTAGCCGCAGAGGAGATGCAACGAAAAGTTACCGAGATTCTGACCGTTGCTGAGAAAGTTGCAGAACGGGATTACTCCCAGCCACTGACAGTGAGTGGTGACGATGTCATTGGTAAACTAGGAGAGGGGCTCACTCAATTCTTCAAGAGCAAGCAAACGGCCGAGATCGCCGAGCAAGAAAGAGCAGACCGCGAACGTCATATGGCTGAAGAACAATCTAGGAAGGTTTCAGTCGTTCTAGAGATCGTTAGTGCAGTCGCTGAGGGGAACTTTGATATTCAAGTACCAGACCTCGGTGATGATGCAATCGGAAAGGTAGGTACGGCATTGAATCAGGCCGTCAAATCCATTCGTGATGCCCTTTCCGAGGTTCGCGATGTCGCTGGAACAGTATCCACAGCGGCTGAGCAACTTACTGGCGCATCGCGTGAGATTGCCGCTGGCGCACAGACGCAAGCTTCAAGTCTAGAAGAAACAGCTTCGAGCCTCGAGGAGATCACTTCAACTGTTAAGCAGAACACGGACAATGCGCAACAAGCGAGACAGCTCGCCAACGGTTCTCGAGATGTCGCAGAAAAGGGAGGCAGCGTGGTCAGCGAAGCAGTTCGTGCGATGGACGAGATTAACGAGTCCTCGAAAAAGATTGCGGACATCATAACGACTATTGATGAAATCGCTTTCCAAACAAACCTTCTTGCTCTAAACGCAGCTGTTGAAGCTGCGAGAGCAGGTGAACAGGGGAGAGGCTTTGCAGTCGTGGCTGCAGAAGTTCGTAATCTGGCCCAACGAAGTGCTAGTGCCGCGAAGGAGATTAAGACCCTTATCCAAGACTCAGTCGGCAAAGTCAAAAACGGTGCGGACCTGGTTAACAAATCCGGTGAGACACTTAGCGAGATCGTGAACTCAGTCAAACGCGTGACGGATATCGTATCCGAGATCGCGGCGGCTTCAAAGGAGCAATTGGCAGGCGTCGAACAAGTCAATCGGGCAGTGGCGCAAATGGATCGTGTTACTCAAGGCAATGCTTCGCAAACGGAGGAGATGTCCGGTACCGCTGATTCGTTGCTGTCGCACTCGGTTCAACTTTCCGATCTTGTTCGACGCTTCAATCTGGGCAAAGTAGATGCTAGAGATGACGAATCTAAGCGAAAGTCTGCACACAGAAGTTCGACCTCCAATTCTCATCAAAGATCGCAAGCAAGCGAAAGAGGCTCGCGTTTTGTTCCAACGTTTGATCTGTCAACGGGTCAGAACAATGCAACGTTAGAATTCTAAAACTTGTTTGTTAATCAAATTTAGTTCGCGTTCTAAGTCGTCAGAGCTAGAACGCGAACAATCTATCGCACAGCGTAGACAGGGTTGTTATGACGGCATTGCAGGATCGATCTCTTACGTCAAAAGAATATCAAACCGTAAAGTCGTTGATCTATCAATTCGCTGGAATCGCATTGACCGACTACAAACAGGTGATGGTTCAAGGGCGGTTGAACAAACGAATGCGAAAGCTCGAAATAGATTCCTATCGAGCGTATCTGGACTATCTGCAAGATCCTTCTAACACAGAGGAGGTCACACATTTCATTAACGTGATGACGACGAACAAAACGGATTTTTTTCGAGAACCTCATCACTTTGAATATTTGGCTAGGACAGCTTTCCCTGAGGTTGTGAAGCGAGCGGAGAAAACCGGCGAAAAAAGGCTTCGCATTTGGTGCTCAGCATCATCAACCGGCGAAGAACCCTACACCATCGCCATGGCTGTACGCGAATACTTTGGGGCGGCACACGGTTGGGATATAAAGATTCTGGCTTCCGATATAGACACCGAGGTGCTTAGTGCTGCCGAGGAAGGAACATACCAACCTGAGCGAGTTAGCGAACTACCATCTGAGTTATTGAAACGCTATTTTGAGCGCCCCACGCAGTTAACCGACGGGAATTTCGTTGTAAAATCAGCACTTCGAGATCTACTAACCTTTCGGAAGATAAACCTACACGATTCAAAGTGGCCTATTCATACCGCATTCGATATGATTTTCTGTCGAAATGTGATGATCTACTTTGATTCTGCCGCTCAATCGAAAATCATCAACCATTTCGGAGACTATTTGAAACAGGACGGATTGTTATTTATTGGTCATTCTGAATCGATTTTCGGATTGTCGGACCAGTTTGCACTCATGGGAGACACCATCTACAAGAAGACATCTGCAACCAGCAGTTCGATAACAACGCGTTTGCCTCCCATTAGAACGCAAACACCAAGAAGCCCCGTTGATCAGGTTGAATGTGGCGATCACCCGAAAATTTCGCGATCGCTTGCACCTCTCGATAAAAGCTCTCGGGACCCGGTTCACGCAATCATTATTGGGGAGGTCTACGTGAGCGAATCCCCGGTTTGGATATCAACCTTACTGGGCTCATGTGTTTCCGTCTGCCTTTACGATGAAATGAAGGGTATTGGTGGTATGAACCATTTCATGCTGCCTGCCCCTCGTGACGAGTCGGTGGTTTGTCAGCGGTTCGGTGTGCATGCAATCGAGCTCCTAATAAATTCGTTGATGAAGCGAGGTGCTGACAGGAGACGGCTGTGCGCAAAAGTATTTGGTGGCTGCAACGCTCTTCGGAACTCATTCTCCAGTATCGCGCAAGAAAACATTCGCTTTGCCCACGAATTTCTGCAAACGGAAGGGATACCTGTGAAAAGCAGCTACACAAGCCAAGGAATGGGAATGAGTGTACAGTTTCATACCAAAAGTTTCAGAGCATTGGTACGAGTTCTCGATCGAAACGAATCGATCGCAGTTGAGAGCGAAACGAATCGCCTAGCGCCGGTGGTGCTGCAGAGTATGGCCGCAAGCGAATCTATTACAATATTCCAGGAAATCTGACGCCATGAAGAAGATTCGAGTACTCGTCGTCGATGATTCAGCTCTGATGCGACAACTAATCACCGATATCCTTAAGTCAGATAATCAGATTGAGGTAGTGGGAACTGCGTCAGATCCCTATGTCGCCCGAGAGAAAATCCTAAAGCAGGAAATCGACGTTCTCACTTTAGATGTCGAAATGCCTCGAATGGATGGGCTGTCCTTTCTGGAGAAACTCATGGTCGGCAGGCCCATGCCTGTGGTTATGCTTTCATCACTTACGGAAAAAGGCTGCCAGACCACAATGCGGGCACTCGAACTCGGAGCTGTAGATTTTATTACCAAGCCCAAGCTCGACGTGGAAACCGGGATGGATTCTATAGCGAGGGAAATAATAGAAAAAATCAAGGGCGCTGCACAAAGTCGTGTAACAAGAAAATCGGCTACAACCTCGAGACCCGTTTACGAAGGGCCAAAACCTTCGCTCAACGGAGCCTTGATCACCAGTACTCATAAAGTGATTGCCATCGGAGCCTCAACCGGTGGAACCGAAGCATTGATGGATTTGCTTGTAGATTTCCCCTCTGATTCCCCCGGTACCGTTGCAGTAATTCATATGCCAGAGGGCTTTACGAAATCCTTCTCGGAACGACTCGATCGACACTGCAAGGTTCGTGTGAAAGAAGCGGAGGATGGAGACCGAATTTTGCCTGGTCACGTTCTGCTCGCACCAGGAAACTATCACATGACGGTCTACAGGAGTGGAGCGACATATGCAGTAAAAGTCTATTCCGATCCACCGGTCAACAGGCATAGACCGAGCGTTGATGTAATGTTTAGCGCCTGTGCTACGGTTCTGGGGACGAATGCCGTCGGGGTTATCCTTACCGGTATGGGATCTGATGGTGCGCTAGGATTGCTGGAAATGCGAAAACACGGGGCGCACACGATTGCACAGGACGAGGCATCATGCGTTGTCTTCGGCATGCCAAAGGAAGCAATCGCCCGCGGTGCCGTGGATGAAATACTGCCCTTGAAGAAGATCGCTAAGGCTGCCCTCGAAGCCGCAAAATGCAAAATTCTCACGAAATAAAAACAACACTCTTTACGGTGCAAATACCAGTAAACTACGGGATTTATAGAGATGCTATTGTATTTGATTGCGAAACTGGGATCAGGTTTCATTTGCCTTGGCAATAACTTACTGAATCTCTCGAACTCAACGTCACCAAGTCTAAACAAAGATTACCAGCGAACTGACGAGCAAACTACGCTGGAAAAGCCAACTTCTTCGCGCGTCAATGACGCCTCGACGAACAAAGATGCGGAGATCGAACTGCTGACGCTTGGTCAAACCATGACCGTCTTAGAACGACAAATCTCGGAGGTTAACCAGGATATTGAAACCTCGATTGTAGGCATTTCCCAAGGGTTCCAAGGAATGGCAAAGCAGGCACAAGCAGCGATCTCAACGGCCGGAACGACCGCTGGTGAGAAACCCGAAAATAAAATTCACGAGATGCAAGAGGTTGTAACAAATCTGATTCAGCATATGGGCGAATCCTGCGACTCCTTGAGCGGTGCGTCCCAGCGGTTGACAGATGTCGAAAAGCGATTGGATGTTGTTGAATCCGTGCTGAGGGATATTGAAAAAATTGCATCTCAATCTCGCCTGGTGGCTTTAAACGGCGAGATTGAAGCTAAAAGACTCGGGGACGCAGGTAAAGCCTTCGCGGTTGTTGCAGCCGAAACGAAACAATTGTCGCAACACGCTACGGAGACAAGCCGATCGATACGCGAATTGCTTTCAGAACTCACAAGTGTCGTGACTTCGACGACGAGCGATCTAATCGAGCGTTCAAAGTCCGACGCACAACGACTCAATAGTTCGAAACAAGAAGCAGAAGCTCTGCTCGAGTATATAGAAAGCGACCACTATCGCATGACGGCTTCGCTTGTGGAAACCGAAAAAATAAGTCGTGAGTTGCAAAGTAATATTGCAACGGCGGTCATGTCGCTCCAATTCCAGGATCGGGTTAGTCAGCGTATTCACCACGTCGTCGATTCCTTGAAGGTGATGAGATCAAGAGCTGAGGAGATCTCAGATCCAGAACTAAAAACTGAGGCTGAAGCGAGGAGCCAGGTGCTTCTAAAATCACTAGCGGGCCAGTACACAATGGAATCGGAACGCAATGCAATGATGGGTAGCCATGCCGCCTCCACCTCTTCGGCAACAGTCGACGTCGAACTGTTTTAAACCAATCTCTTGTCGATTTACTCGGGTGCATGGCGGTCTGCTTCGTTCGTGCGCGGCTTCTCCCGTCGTTTCGAGGGCAGTTGCTCTAACTAGCTACCTATTACGCTCCTTCGCCCACTCATCGAGTTGGATCATCAGAGACGCATTAGTCACGATGTACGTGTGGATATCCGCAGATGCACACATTCATTGAAAGTTTGCACAGGTTGATTTTTGACAATGAACACATTCAATCTATTAATTTATTCCGGTCCAGAAACACATTCCAACACACGTAATTTGTCTGTGAGCAGTTATGATACAAACTCGTGAGTGCAAACAAACTGAAAATGCATCTATTATTCAAGATGCATTCTGTCAATCTCTTCGCGGTGTTATTGAATACTATTCAAACGTCTCGATTTCGGTTAACCCGATGGGGAGGCCAAACGGTTACGATGGGACTGCATCAATCCTCGATTTTGGTGACCAAAGGTTTACCGGAGCAGCGGCATTACTGGCGACAAACCGATCACTCGAAAATCTTCCTGGTGGAAACGGATTTAATCCGATTGACTGGCTAAGCGAATTAAACAATCAAATCGTTGGACGACTGAGGAACCATTTGCTACGGATGGGTGTGTCGACACACATGGGGACCCCGCGGTCGGTATCAGGCAAGGTCCTCAACGAATCATCATTCCTAGCGAACCCACAGTATTTCAAAATAAGTTGGGAGCAAGACGAGCTCATTGCGATTATCGATCTTCAAATTAATCAGGATTTCGATTTCGTCGAAGCAGAAGACAATCAGATTGCGGAAGAAGGAAGCGTCGAATTGTTCTAGAAAGTTTTTCTGCAATCCAAAGAAATTAGTACTCGAAAATTAAAGGTTAAAAATGTCTGCAAAAATTTTAGTCGTTGACGATTCCGCAACTATCCGACAACAAGTTGGTGATATCTTGCTTAAGAGCGGTTTTCAGGTCGTCGAAGCCAATGATGGCATCAGTGGCATGCGAGAAATCGAAAAAGGGGATGTTCAGTGCGTCATTTGCGATGTTAAGATGCCAAATAAAGATGGCATTGAAATGGTCGAGGAAGTTAAGAACCTAGGTCAGTTCCAAGCACTACCAATACTTATGTTGACGACAGACGGGGCGCCTGATCTGATTCGTCGGGCCAAAGCTGCTGGAGCTTCGGGCTGGATGGTCAAGCCATTCAAACCGGACATGCTTGTTGCTGCTGTTAAGAAACTTGTCGGCATTCAACCGACTTAGTCCGGCACAAAGGCTAGACTAGCAATAACCAAGCATGGCCAAGTTACTTTGGGATATCTTTTGGGTAGGATCACATGACTGCGAGAAAAAACTCTACTAATTACTCGTCTTTGTGTTCTCAAAACGGTCGACTCCTGCCCTGGTTGACTATGTGTTTGCTTGTCGTTTGGGGAGCTATGCTAAGTTTTGTGTGCGTCATATTAATGGCCGATCACTGGGCATCCTTCAAATCACCTGACACAACGAAACTCGAAAACACATTAGCTCGATTGCATCCTATCGAGAATCAAGAAAGTAGGTGGCTAGCTATCCATGTGTTGTACCAGAACTGTGGTTGTAGCAACCTAGTCTTGAATAAACTCCTCGAGAATGGCCCAAATCCTACAGCGAAGGAGCATATCGTCTTGGTCGGTCAGGCCGATCCCTCATTTTTGAGACTTGCTGAATCGAAAGGCTTCGGGGCAACCTTACTTTCCGAGCGGGAGCTTTGGGAGGATTATCGACTGGGGATTGCTCCACTGTTAATCGTTAGAGAGGCTGATGGACAAATTCGATACTGCGGTGGTTACACGAACCGTAAGCGGGGTAGCCAGGTAAAGCTAGATGATCGTCTATCAACTTTGGTTCGCGATGGTAGGGTCCATGAGCTTCCCGTTTATGGCTGCGCAGTGTCGCAGCAGTTGAAGAACCTTGTAGATCCGTTGGGTTTAAAGGAATCCATGTTTAGTATAGATAACGCAATTTGGTGATATCTCTGTGCAAGCTGTAATTACATTGCTCTCAAAGTACATTGTACTACCGCAAGAAGTTTCTTCCTTCGAGCGACGCTATTTGACAGGCATGAATCAGGTCGCTTTCTGGTTCTTCGTCGCCCATTTACCGATTTTCGTTTTGCTTGCCGCTGCAAACGACACTGGACCAGTGCTCGCCAGTTTTCTGACCTTGTTTGTGTTAATCGGCCCACTTGCTGCCTTGTTCTTCTTGCAAAATCCACGGTCAACCTCACTAGTTATGGGGGTGACCGCAATGTTTATGGGAGGGCTATTAGTGCATTTTGGCCAAGGTCCTGCCCAAATTGAAATGCATTTCTATTTCTTCGTATTGTTGGCTCTGCTGGCCGTTTTTGCCAACCCATTGGTAATTATCGTTGCTGCCTTTACCGCCGCTTTTCATCACACGGTTCTATGGGCGATCCTCCCCAATAGTGTTTTCAATTACGAAGCCCCCTTCTGGGTTGTTACCGTGCATGCGGCGTTCGTGATTCTAGAGTCGATTGCTGCTTGTTTTATCGCGAGGAGTTTTTTTGACAATGTCGTGGGACTGGAAAAGATTGTTGCTGAACGAACCATCGAGGTATCGAATCGGAATCGGGACATGAGGCGATTGCTCGATGCCGCTTCTCAGGGCTTCTTTACGATCGATTCAGCAGGTGTTATTGGTGAGGAGCAATCGCTTGCAGTCAGGAAACTACTAGGGCAGGTCGTACCCGGACAAAAGCTGACAGATATTTTGCGATCCAAAGCTCCCAAGACGGCGGACTGGCTCAGCCTGGGACTTGATGACGTTTTTGCAGGGATTCTTCCCGTCGAGGTTGCTATCGACCAATTACCAAAGCGGATAAAAATCAATGACAAAATCATCGCGATCGATTTTCAGGCCATTTACGAGAATGGAAGACTGAACTGTCTATTTGTGGTTCTAAGCGATATCTCCGCGGATGTTCAAAGGGAATTACTCGAAGCCGAGAATCGAGAGCTTAGCGTCATCATGAACCAACTCGTTCAGGATAAGGATGGCCTTTTGAGCTTTTTCCGTGAGGCGGAATCCATTGTTCAAACGCTTCGAAATTATAGGGTTACTGATTCAATAGTAACAAAACGTTTCGTCCATACGCTCAAGGGAAATTGTGCTGTTTTCGGGCTGAATCGAGTTGCTCAGGCATGCCATGAGATCGAGGACTATATCGCGGGCAATGGAGAATTACCTGACAACACGTGCTGGGATCAGCTGTTTTACTTATGGAACAAGGCACAGGGGTCCTTGAGACGTCTCGTTCGCGAAGAGAAAAAAGGTGTGACGGTCAGAGAATCCGAGTATAGACAGACATTGAACGATTTAGTCCACTTCAACTCACACCCAACGGTGATTCAGCGAGTCGCAAAGTGGCAATTAGAGGACACTCAGGTCCGCATGTTACGAATAGCGGATCAGGCTCGAGCCCTGTCGCAACGCTTAGGTAAAGGGGATTTGGAAGTAACGATCGTTGGAGGACATTTGAAAACGGATGGGGAGTATTGGGGAGATTTTTGGGCATCGTTCCTTCACGTGGTTCGCAATGCGATCGATCATGGAATCGAACCAAGTGGCGAGCGACTACAACACGGGAAACCCGCTCGTGGTCAGCTGACAATCAAGACAGATTTACGCCACGATCAATTTATTATTTCATTACGTGACGACGGTCGCGGTATAGATTGGAATCATATCGCAGCCTTGGCAGCCCAAAAAGGTTTGCCTTGTTCAACCCAGTCGGATTTGGTGGAAGCGTTGTTTGTGGATGGTCTATCAACCTCCGAAACGATCTCAGAAATAAGCGGCAGGGGCGTTGGCATGAGTGCCGTAAGGCAAGCCACTCGTCGGCACAACGGTCAGATCCATGTTGAATCGATTCCCAGCTTGGGGACCACGATCGAATTTCAATTCCCGATGAACGAAATGTTTCCTACCACTTCCGCTTGGCTAAAACAACTTGGGATAGAGAATCTGGGTGAATCGCGGGTTCCACAATCGCAGACCTGACCCAACAATTTCGCGTCGTTCTTCCCTCGCCGCCTGCCCTGTTTCCCCCCTACGCACCCAGTTCATGGGAAGGCTTGATCTTAACCGAATGATTATGCCCGTGCGCTTCAAAGGCTGTTATTATTCTGGTACAACAATCATGGAATTGCGGTCGACCTTGACGTCTGACTTTTTGCAACCAGGGTCGTACTCTGTTTTCTACAGGGCTTGATTGTCTACATGGCTTGATTATTCAAAGGGATTGTTTGTTTTCATGCGAGAGAATGTTGCGATTGTTGGTGCAGGAATTGTCGGTTTGGCCCATGCCTGGTCCGCGGCGGAACGCGGGCATTCCGTGACGGTATTTGAACGCTCGGGGGTGGCAACCGGTGCATCGATTCGTAATTTCGGTATGATCTGGCCGATTGGTCAGCCCGAAGAATCCCGCACAGTGGCCATGTTGAGTCGAACTCGATGGTTGGACCTCGCGTCACAAGCCAACATTTGGTTGAATCCATGCGGATCCCTGCACCTTGCACATCGCGCAGATGAATGGACTGTTCTCCAGGAGTTTTTCTCGTACCATCAAAACACCGAGCTGGGGCCCCATCTCCGCCTCTTAGACCACCAATCGGCATTGCTGCGATCCCCGGCAATCAATCCTACTGGCTTACTAGGAGCACTCGAGTCGGACCTAGAGCTTTGTGTCAACCCAACAGAAGCCATCCGAACTATTCCAAGTTGGCTCAGACAACGATGGAATGTTCGGTTTGAGCACCGATCCAATGTGGTAGAGTGCGGTCCAGATAGACTCCGAACCGCCAATAGAATTCAGCACGGTTTTGACCGAATCGTGATTTGTTCCGGCCATGACTTCGAGACGCTTTATCCGGAATTGTTCGACAAGTTGCCGATGAAGAAGTGCAAGCTGCAAATGCTTCGAACGGTTCCCCAGGCTTCGTCATGGAAGCTTGGCTGCCATCTCGCTAGTGGCTTAACTCTCAGGCACTACAAAAGTTTTCAATGCTGCCCCTCACTCGAACAATTAAAGGCTCGAGTTGCCGCAGAAACACCGGAGTTAGATGATTTCGGGATTCACGTTATGGCATCACAAGATAATTTGGGGCGTGTTGTCTTAGGGGATTCTCATGAGTACGGGAACGATCTCGAGCCATTCGATACCCTACGGATCGATGACCTTATCCTTCGAGAGTTGCAGAAAATTATAAATTTGTCTGATTGGCGATTGGATAGTCGCTGGCATGGGATCTATGCCAAGACACCCGACAAAGTCGCTGTTGTGGAATCGCCGGAACCTGGGGTTTATGTCTGCACGGGATTGGGGGGGGCCGGTATGACATTGTCCTTCGGCGTCGCCGAAGAAAATTGGAATCTATGGACTTGAGAGGAAAACATATGAGGAGCGAGCAAGAGTCGTACGTACTATCCGAGTCGCAATTGTTAGCCGCATCGAAGATTCCCTGGCATTCTTTGCGTGGTTTGTTGCTGGACTGGGCGGGCACGATGGTCGACCACGGCAGCTTGGCACCGGTAGAAGTCGTGCGGAGTGTTTTCGCTGAGTACCAAGTGGAAGTCACGGAGACGGAGGCCCGTCAGCCTATGGGCAAGGCGAAGATTGATCATTTGAGAGAAGTTTTGAGTATGCCACGGGTTGCTCAGGCGTGGCACGAAGCGCAACAACGACCTGTTGAAGAAAAGGAGATCCAAGAAATCTATCGACGATTTCTGGTTCTGCAAAAGACGGTACTCGCTCGCCATGCAGAATTAATCCCGGGTGCCATCCAACTGGTCGAGCTCGCGCGAGCACGCAACCTGAAGATCGGATCCACGACTGGATACACTCGTGAGTTAATGGATGTCCTGGAGCCTTTGGCCTCGGAAGCGGGTTATGCGCCAGATGCCACCGTCTGCTCAGATGAGGTCGCTGCCGGCCGGCCTGCCCCATGGTCAAACTTCCGGGCCGCCGAACGAATAGGTGTTTATCCCATGCAGGATCTGCTCGTTGTGGACGACTCTGTGGCAGGCATCCAGGCCGGTAAATCGGCGGGTTGTTATGCAGTAGCCGTGACGGTTACTGGCAACCCGTTTGGAATAAGCCTAGAGGAACTGGCTCTCTTGGATCCTGAGGAGGTTCACCGCCGCCATCTTCAAGCGGAGCAAGAATTCTACAACGCCGGAGCCGATCTCGTGGTGCAATCAGTAGGCGTATTGCGAGACTTATGGTTACGTCACGTTTAGAGAACCATAGAAGGACGCGATATGCCACTCTTTCTCGACCAATTCCTCTCTCTCGACCGATTCCTCTCTCTCTCCACTAAGCGTGCCTTGGGGGAGCCTGTCTCATTGGCTAAGCAGATCATTAAGAACAGATGAGCTTGCCTTGCGCGGGTTGTTGGACAATCGCTCCAGGTTAACGGATTGAACAATTTGATTTATTTCGTCCGGTGACGTGATCCCGATCTCGGCGATGGATGTTGGACATCCTATTTGTCTTTGCAGATGTCGGAATTTGGAACAAGCTTCGTCAATGCTCTTCGACTGCATGGACTTAAGAATCCGCTCGATTCTCTCGCGCACTGCCGTCGGGCCACGAGGATCGTTGCAGTCAGTTTCCGCTACTTGGGAGTTGAACTCCAGCATAGCAGGAAGCGTTAATGCGACCGCAACTCCATGCGAGACTCCGTACTGGGAAGTGATCCAGTACGACAACGCATGACAAGCCGTTGTACGTGTCATGTTGATGGCCTGTCCCGCCAAATTCGATGCACGACACATGGCTAATCGTAATGCGGGATTGGGACTGACAACTGCTTTCTTGAGATTCTGTATGGCAATTGAAATAGCTTCGCAAGCCAACTCTATCGAACGGTCATTCGCAGCAACGGACCAAACGGACTCGATCGCTTGGCACAAGGCATCAAGCCCCGTCGCCGCCGTGATGGACCAAGGCAGGTTGCTCATAAGATTGGGATCAACCAACGCAAGATCTGGAAGCAAGCTTGGGTGATCGAGTGAGTACTTTTGTGGACCGAGGTAAACGACAGCGAACTGGGTCGACTCGCTCCCAGTGCCGGCTGTAGTGGGAATCGCAATGAGCTTCGTGGTACGAATCGGTATGGCTGAACGTCCTCGTATGATCGATTCGGCATTGGGGGCCAATGCAAGGGAACTGATTAATTTGGCGAGGTCAATTGCCGTTCCCCCGCCAATTGACAATAGGATATCCGGTGGCTGTTGACGGTATAGCTCTATCCCACGCGAGACATCCTCCCACTTTGGATTGGGCTGAAAGCCTGAGAATCGAAGGGTGCTGTATCGATCCAGCACTGGTTCGAGGATCGTCTTTGCGCCAGAATTTTCATAAGCATTCTGATCGATAATCGCCATAAGCCGGAGGGGAGCATCCCGCGAGCTGCTTTGCGGATTCGTTATGGAGTTTATTGCCTGTCGTAGCTCGGAAACCCCACCAGGCTTAAGGATCAATTTGCTCATGGTTGTCGCCGAGGGAATACTTACAGGATTCCGTTCGAGAAACGAACGTGCAAGAGCAGTGGGAATCTCAAACCCGAAGATAAACCCCTTGCTTCTCGACTGCTCGAACGAAGATCCATGTAATGATACAAAACAGAGCCAAACCAGAGTAGGCGTACCATGCTGGTGAGTCCTTCGGGAAGAAAGGTTTCACCGCACTCGACACTAAATCATGAAGTACATAGGCAAGCAAGGCATTCGTACCAAAGGTTCTAAACCACGCTAACTGTATCTGCCACAAGTCACAGACCACGTAAAAAGCGACAAAAAGGAGCAAGGAAAAACCGGCCGCAAAGGTAAGATACGACAAAGTGCCGGCTCGCTGGCTCATCATCCAATAGTTCCACAACCGCTCTTTCTCACCGGGGGGAGCTATAAAGGGGGGCTCGGCAAACCAGGAAAGCATACCCCCAGAATTCGCCTTTTGGGTCAACTCGTACCAACTCGGAACAACCGGATTTTCCGCAAGCTTAGGATTGCTAGGCATTGCGAAGCTCGTCTCAAGGACATCGTAGCACCGAGTACCGCAAGAAAATAAGTATCCCAGCAGCATCAGGATAGCGGCCCATCTAAGCCCCAGAAAAACAGGACTCATTACATCATCTCGGTAATTGGCAGCGCCTCCAATCGACGATTCTTTCCCTCCAGAAATTTGCGACTCGGTGGTCGGCTCGGTCGGAATAGAATCTGAGGAGATCGGATTTCCCGACGACTCGCCTTTCCTAGGCGCAAACCAATCGCATGCCAAGGATCCAAGCCCCGCAGGAATTGTCCAGGTGAGAAAGCCTAAGGGGCCACCGTCTATAGCGTTTGGAGCTGTGTTGCACCACAAAAAATTGAACCAATAGGACAAGAGGACGTGCAATGCACCAGAGCCAACGATCCATGCGATGCGAATGGAAGGTCTCGCGTGAATGACTGGCAGTAACCATAGCGATGTGACCGCGATATGCATCAAGGTTTGAAACCATTGACGCTTGAGCGGCTCGGCGATGGCTCCCCAAAAACCAAGCTCGGTGAGCTCTTGCCAATTAGCAGCGCGCGGACTTACCGAATAGACGACTAACGAGACCAAAATTAGACCTAGCAGTCGATTCACAACGCGGACATACGCAGCCGCTCCGCCTTGAGCAGTCAAGCGACGTCGAAAGGTCAACCTCAAAGAAAATCCAACCGCAAATAGGAAATGCGGCATGATGGTATCCGCATAGCTGCAGTAGTCATTGGTATGCTTGAGAACCTGCGGGCACGCTTGAAAACCACCGAAGTAGTTCACTAGCAACATTCCAATGACCGTGTACCCTCGAAATTGATCCAGAGACGCCAGCCGTTTTGGTGGACTCGCTTTATCGACATCTTGATTCGTAAGCGAGCTTTTCTGAGAGTCAGCCATCTGTAATTTGTTAAGGTTTGTCGGTAGGGGGCAAGCCAGATTCTGGTCTACTGCTGCCTGGGGAGTGCCTCGATGTCATAATGGTTCTTCTCTCCCGGCTTTACCGTAAAACTCAGCGGAGTAGTGGACACATCATAGTACTTTGAATGAATACGCGGGCGCTTACCGTCGGATTTGTCAACCCACTCTCCGCTTTCGCTGAGATAGTCATCCTTCATGGGCCAGGTGTCGCGCAGCATAACTTTGTGCGTACCTATGACAGCCCCTTTCATGGTGCGATCGTCAAGTTCGAGAAAGAAGTTTCCTGACTCGTCCGTTTTTCCAATAGACCTAGGTCCTTCGGTAGACCAAAACTCGACATGGATTAATTCAAGAGGCTTTCCATTTAGCGTGATCGTGCCGGTGACCTGCTCCGTATTGAGGCTGCTGCCGCAACCGGTACAAAGGGTAGCGATAAGAAGAATAGCGACGAACGACGTGATACTTGGTGACTTCATGTGGCAACCGAATAGCGTTAAAAGAGGGGGAAATGGCAAAAAGCTGCGGCTACTGCATCGATAGGATACAGTAACCGCAATATATTCCAATCTCGGATTAAGATGGAGACAACGGTTTTGATTTCTCAGTATCAGGCAGCAAAGAGGCTATTCTGGCATCGAGGCCACTTCGCCACCTGCTCGGGTACCGAGAGCATTGAAGGTAATTGAGTCAATCGAATCCGAAATAAATCGAACCGATCCATCGACACCGGCAAAGGTAGCTCCACCGGTATGCATACTACCGAATGCGTTGATACGGTCGTCGTATCTAAGTGGATCTTGGTATTCAGCACAGTTGCGAATCTTGAAGTTGATGGGAACACCGGTGCCCAAGAAAACGTTTCCTTCTGCACCAAACCAGACCCATCCCCAGTTGCCAATTTTGGTAGTTGAGAGACCTGTTTCAGGGCCACAACGATCGAACATTGGATCAAAGTATGCTCGCTCACCCATCAGGATGGTATTGCTGGTGCCGTCGGTTGCATCCTTAAATCCGTACTGAATGTTACGATTAAAGATACCATTCGCTCTCGAAGCAAACATGGAGGACCGGCTACCTGCAGGTCGGGGAACATCGACTCCTGGTCCGAAGGGGTTCCACAAACTTGGTCGGTTAGCATTGTAGCCTGGGTAGCCTCGTTGCCCGGCACAAGCAAAATAGTCGGCTCGCGCGTACACACCATTTCCAGTGGCTGAGTGGCTTTCGTTCCATTCACTGCCCGGGTTCGACGGGCAACGCAAAGCCCCCGACAGCCTTTGCCCAACAGCAGAGGTCCCATTGGTGGGATCCATCGTTGTCCCATCACCACCAAAAAGCGGGTTGGAGATCCGGTTGTTGTTGAAGATCAGCTGATCCCAGTTTTGGTAAAAGGCAGTCTGTTCGATATAGGGACATAGTTGATAGATGAGCGCGTATCGCCTATCTTGCCCAGCACCACCAAATTCGGGATGTCCCCAACCAGTATTGTCACGCCTAAGCATCCCGAAGGGTAGCTTTCGGAAGGCATCATGAAAATTATGAGAAGCCAGTGCAAGCTGCTTGAGGTTATTCGAACATTGCATTCGCCGCGCAGCTTCGCGGGCCGCTTGAACGGCCGGTAGCAATAGCCCAACAAGAATTCCAATGATTGCAATCACAACCAAGAGTTCGACTAGCGTAAAGCCAGTCCTAATTCGTCTAGACATGTCGTCCTCGCCGAAAGAGAGAATAAGGAAACCGGAAAAGTAAAGCGTGCTTTGCGACTTTCCGGGTCGTACCATATTTTTGATCAGGACCGGTCTATCACTTCGCACCGTGACTTACTATGGCTAAAATGTGTAGACGTGTCGTTCGAATGCGTAGCGTAGACGAAATTGAACGATTCATGAAATCTTCGTGTTAAGTTGTTGTTAAAAACCAGGTACTGACGGGACGTTGCAATGGAACAGCAGATTTCAGGCGACAAGATCGGTCTCTCTTTTATCCGCAGAGTGGCGGCTATCCGTTCGCATAGTGCTTCGAGGATAAGTTGGCACTCGCATGATTGCTATGAGATCATACTTCTGGCCGATGGGGCGACGTCCTATGAGTTTAAGGGCGGCACTAGAGTGGAGCTATCTGGTGGTTGCTTTCTAGTAACACCACCGCATTTGGAACATAGGGGCAGCAATGATGTTCGGAGTCCAGGCAAACTGCTAGGAATCATGTTCGATCCTGGAGTTGCTCCTGAAACACATTCCAATCTCTTCATGCACACCGAGTTTCTTGCAATCTCGAACGCAATACAAGCCGGCACGATTCAAACACGTCGAATGGGCTCAGCCTTGCGAAGTATGGTGCGTGATATACCAACGGATATGGAACAAGTCCAACACGGAACCTACTTGGCAGAAGCAACTTTGCGAGGGCGTCTTTGTCAACTCTTTGTAGAAATCGCCAAGCAACTCAAGATCAATTGCCCCAGCGAACCCCGCTTCTTGGTGGACGCTGCTGTTCTCTATATGAAGTCAAAGCTTTTTGAAGAGTCCACGGTTGATGAAGTCGCAAACCATGTCCATTGCTGCCGAGCAAAGCTCTTCGAGGTATTCAAGGAGTGTGTTGGTATGAGCCCGAATGATTACTGGCAGCGAATCCGTATCGAAGCAACGCAAGACATGCTGCGGAATACGGAATTGTCCGTAACCGAAGTCGCTATCCGCTGCGGCTACTCGACCAGCCAATACTTCAGCACCGTATTTCGCAAATACACTGGAACAACTCCGTCTCAATTCCGCAGAAAGAAAATCGGAAAGCCGATGAATTAGCTGGCTGTCACATCCTCACTACAAGGTAACGCCGTTCGAATCCTTTGATCTTACAACACATCGGACCTCGGCTCTAGAGTTCTCACCCCCAGGTTTCCATAGCGATGATAGTCGAATGAAATACTTTGTTCGATCACATAGAGTGGCAACTCAATCGAACCAACGGTAGATACCAAGCGATCCGCAATGTAAACCTGATGCTCGTTGCAAATCCGATAAACCGCTTCCGGAATCGCTGCGGCAACATCGTATCGCACTCGCTTGACAAAGTCTTGACGCACAGCCTCGATCAGTTCCTCATCGGTTTCCACCAAAAACTCGATCTTGCCAGCCCAATCGAGGGTGAGATTTTCGAGCGCGTCAATCGTTTCTTCATGAACTCCCTCATCGCGACTCATCACGCATCGACATCCCGATACGACGGCGGCCATAGCTCTCGCCACAATGCTAAAAACGCTGTCGGTTTCCGTAATCCTTACGCGAATCGGACTTGCAGGTAAATAGCGACGATGATTGTCTTGTCCGATCAACTTAAAATGATCATGCTCTTTCTTGATCTCCGACGCCGCAAACTCATCGTAAGAAACCATAGCGGCTCTAAGCTTTCGCAAATCATCCGGCGACGAGTTCGGCAGCTCCATCAATACTCGGCTAGCTCGCTCCAAGCGTCCCCACAAGCTCTGGAGCTCAGTGCTTGAAAAGGTTGGAGTATGAGGTTCCGTCAGTATATCCAGGTTGTCCTCAAAATCCATCAAGGTCGAAACGTAGTTCGGACCGCCTGCTTTAGCGCCTGAACCAAACGCGCTTTTACCCATCCCGCCGAAAGGTTGACGCAACACAATGGCACCAGTCGTTGGTCTATTGATGTACAGGTTACCCGCCATGATCGAGTCTCGCCAAATGGCTTGCTCTCGATCATCCAGCGACTCTAGACCGCTCGTTAAGCCGTAGCCTGTTGCATTGACGATATGGATCGCCTCATTCAGCTTCCGATACTTCATCACGCCGAGAACCGGTCCGAACAACTCTGTTCGGTGGGTAAACGAGTTGGGCTGTGTATTCCATTTAACCCCTGGCGTGAATAGACAGGGGTTGTCACCGATCTGTGATGGCATGACTGCCCACGACTCACCCCGCTCGAGTTCCTTTAAGCCTCTCAGCAGATCTCCTGATGGCGGTCTGATGACTGGGCCCATCTTGGTCGATAAATCCCATGCCGATCCGACTTTGAGACTCTCCACAGCATCGACCAACTGCGCCTTGAACTCTTTGCTCTCGAAAACCTCTTCGTCCAAAAGCAACAGCGAGGTTGCGCTACACTTTTGTCCCGCGTGCGAAAATGCACTATGCAAAATGTTTTTTATCGCCAAATCCCGATCGCTGAGACCGCTAACAATGGTCGCATTCTTGCCACCTGTCTCGGCAAACAACCGCAATCTGGGCCGGTCGTTTAGAATACTTAGGGCAGTCTCTGTCCCTCCCGTGAGAATCACTCGCGCCACCTCGTTCCTACTTAGTAAACATCGACTGGTAAGTGAGCCACTACTCGGCACGAATTGCAAAGCCTCTCGGGGCACTCCGGCTCGCCAGAAGCACTGGCACAGAATGTAAGCGGGCAAAGCCGTATCGGACGCGGGTTTGAGCAATACCGTATTCCCCGCCGCTAGAGCGGCAGCTATACCGCCGCATGGAATCGCGATCGGAAAATTCCACGGGCTAATGACTACAACTGGACCAGCCCCGCGTGCTCGGAACCGTTGATCATGCGACATATCTAACGCACAACGGGCATAGAACTCGACAAAGTCCACTGCCTCACTAACCTCGGGGTCGCTCTCCATGAGGGTCTTGCCACCGTCCGCCAGTGCAGCCCCCATCAAATCGCCACGAGCGATGCGAATCTCGTGAGCAACCTGCCTCAAGATTTGATATCGCGATTCGGGAGACATGTGAGTCCATCCAGAGGGATCGGCAACAGCACAGTCCATGGCGGTCTTCAGTTGCCCCTCGTCCGCTTGCTTATACCTGGCTACAGCAACTCCAGGTCGCGAGGGGTCCAGGGATACGTATTCCGCCCCGGTCCCCGAAACCTCAGAACCGGCGATGCAAATGGGTATCTGCGTGGCATTGCTGTCGCACCTCAGCTCCCAATTCCGTAGGATTCCTTCGCCCCAGTGGGAGTTTTGAACTAGAGAAAAATCTGTATCAGGTTCGTTCGTAAACTCCTGCCATCGAATGGGCGCAGCGGGTTGCGAAGGTGGCTGATTACGGTCTTGTTGTCTGCGGGGTTGAACCGATACCGTATCCGCACGGTGCACCGCCTCAACAAAACCGTTCTCCAAACGTTGCCAAGTCGAACCGCCTGCAGAGATATGGAACGCGTGTCGCAGAAAATTGTCTGGCCCTGTATTTTCATCCAATCGTCGAACGAGATAGCCGATCGCGTTGATGAACTCTTCTCGCAAACAGGCCGGGGCGTAGAGCAGCACACTACCCGAGAGTTCGAAAAGGGCTCGACGTTGATGATTAGCCATGCCTTCAAGCATCTCGAATTGAACCCGATCAAGTGCGTTTTGACTGGTTGCGAGTACCATTCCGTAGGCTAGATCAAACAGATTGTGCGAGGCGATCCCCAGGTGCACCGCTTTGCTATTCTCATCACGCAAACCATACTGCAACATCCGTTTGTAGTTAGCATCGGTGTCGATCTTAGACTTATAGGGTGCCTGTGCCCAACCACGGATAGATGCCTCGACTCGCTCCATCTCCATATTCGCCCCTTTCACGATTCGGACCGTGATCGGAGAGCCCCCGGCAGCTATGCGTTCGCGCGCCCACTCGGTGATCGTCTCTTGCACCAATGCTGAGTCTGGAACGTAAGCTTGCAGGGCAATCCCGGCTCGCACATTTTCCATCCCGGGCCGAGAGAGCGTTTGCATAAAGATATCAGAAGTGAGGTGCAAGTCTCGATACTCTTCCATGTCGAGATACACAAACTTGGGCACCAAAGTACCGTCGCGTTTTTTGAACTTTTCTTTGGCGGCCGCTCGGTAAAGCAACTCCAATCGATCGCAAACCGTACGAATCGTCTGGCGCCGTGCTAGAGGTGAGATCTGGGAGTAAAGGGTCGATATTTTTGCAGAAACGCACTCAATCTCGGGCAATTGCAGTGCGGCTAAGTATCGCTCGAGCCTCTTTCGCGATTCCTTTTCACCGAGGATCGCTTCGCCGAGAAAGTTCACGTTCATACGTAAGCCTTCCGAGGACCGCTCGCGAAGGTGTGATGTAAGTTTGTCCGATTCCGCTGGCAGAATAACGTTCGCCGTCTCTTTACGCATTTTTTCCTTAACCATGGGGACGGCGACCCCGGGCAAGTATTCGCCAAAGGATTGGAAACCTTTCAGCAACGCTTGGTCAAAGACATTAAAAAAGCGTGGCACCCCCTGGACATCGAGGATGTGAACCATTTGATTCACAACGCGGCCTGGTGTTTCGCTCCGAAAGCTCTGGTCCGTGATTTGGGTCAGAGTCGCCTTGTCCTCAGGGTGTTGAAGCATGCGATCGAGTTCCGCTTGCTGCCGTCTTTCTTGCGGAGTTTGAAGGGTAGCCGCACGTTGTTGGAGAAGGGTCGCCAGTGTGAGAGCAGCTTTTACCAATCTTTCGTCCCCGAGTGGCATCGCGGCCCCTTGCTCGACTCCTTGCGTAGAAATTGCGTTCTTAACATCAGAAATGGAAATCGGTTGGCTAGCGACAGTCGACATGGAACCAGCAAGCTTTCTTCGAAAACGCAGAGAAACCCAGCGTTTTGGTAATAGGAATTAGAAACAGCGATCAGATACTCTCACCCACTCGCATTTAACACCATGACATTAACAACAGCAATTGCGCCGAATCGAGATCTCCACAACTGAGATCGCAGATAAACATTTGCAAAACATTTGTGCCAACCATTCTTTATATGGTGCCATCCATTGTTTATTTGAAGTCGATTTCCTGCCCGGGTTACCACAACGGTGGTGAGGAGAGGAATCCCGTCACCCAAACCGGAATTCGACTTGGAATTTCCCCGCAACGACGCCAAACACTACGCTAAAACGTTGATCCAAGCAATCAGCGATCGCAGCAGATAGTTTGGGGTACTTTCCGCTTGCCTTCGTCGTCTAGGGAGCACCAGCAGGGCTATTTTTCGAGCGTCTCGCCTAGCTGAAACAAGCTGCGGCTCGCCGCTGGCCCCTGTGCCAACGCTTGCCTATCCGCTCCGCATCACCCGACATGGACTCCGTACCTCCGACGCAGCGGCTAAAGTACTTCTTGAAGTTCCACACCAAGTCCGAAAGCATCTCCGGCACCACGCCACATGCAATCAAAGCGTCGCTCAGCGGCTTCGGCAACGCAACCGTCCCCGCACTCGGCTTGTTCTCGGCTACCCAGCCAAGCAGTTTCTTGTAGCTGCTCCAGTCGATTCGAAGAAACCCCCTATCACTTGCTCGCAGGCCGTCACGATGCACTTGCGGGTCGCTTGACAACACTCCCGACCCTAAACATAGCGGAGCAAGCCAACTGTCTCGAGGCACCTGTTTGGTGGTCCCCTTCTTCTTGGCCTTGTGATCCTGGCGTTGCTCGGCCAGTGACTTGCCACGCTGAGCCACCGACTCTTCGTGCGTGATCGGTATTAAATCGAATGCCGCCGAAGGAATCTGCTTTCCCTTCTCCGCTTCGATGCGATCGTAAACCGACGTATGCACCGATTTCTCGAGACTCTCGGCCAAGGCAGCTCGAATCGGATTCAAGTCCACATACATGGCGCAAGCCAACAAACCCGCATCATCGACGATACGTTGCGCTTTGAAGCGTCCTTCCCAGAACCGGCCGGTGCAGTTATCCTGTCGGTTCGCAAAACGAGCAATCGGCTCGGCTAGAGCACGCATGAACCAAGAAATATCCGTCAACCTCGTCCGAATCTTGGCCAAGAGTTCCGGATCGGCAAGAACCCGTTGGACATCGGATTGCGATGGTTCGGCCAAGTGTTCTTCGAGTCTGCGTCCTGGGAAAACGCGAAGCCAGCGGATGGCGACTTCTTCGTCGGATAGGTTGGCTAGCACATCCGGTCGATTGCGTAAGATGACATGTAGGTGGTTAGAGAGAATCGCATAGGAGAGGATATCGATAGCGAAGACCGAGGCGAGTGCTTCGAATCTGCGACGAATCCATTCGCGGCGGTAGGAGTAATCGACCCCCGAAACGGCATCGAAACCGGCCAGAAAGGCACGGCGTACGCACCGCTGCACACAATGCACTACCGCGATCTCGTCATGCCTGAACTGTTCTGTGCGTAGTGGTCTACCCATGAATGGACTCCTCTAGTTAGTGGGACATTTTCCAAATGATACCGGGGGGGTAAAAAACAGTCAAGCAAAAGATGGATGGCACCATATGGAATTTTCGGGACACCGGTATTCGCGTTGATCAATCGCTACAATGACTCCGGCGTTCGGATCAAGAATTTTAAGAAATCTAGCCGCAGAACAATTTTGTATGACCGAGAGAAGGCCTGAAAACATTTGCATCTGGACTTTACGTCCCTCGAGGTTGTGCATTCTTTTTACCGTGGTAGTCTCGTTCGGATGGTTTGGCCAGACGGGACATGGGCAACAACAGTTTCGAACTCCGTCACAATCAACAAGAATCATTTCTGAGGGTAAGGCAAACCAACGATGGATTCCCATCGATCGCCGTAAACTCGGAGAACTCGGTAGACTCGGTGAGATACTCCAGAATACGCCCCCCGCAGCGGAGCAGAACCCGTTGCTGCCCGCAGAATCGGTCTCCTCCGACGAAAAGTCCCGTCTGCCGTTTGATTTGTCCAAGGTTGACCTGAGGTCTCTAGAGAACCAATTGGCGAATCTGACCCCCGAACAGCGTGAACGTCTCAAACAGCTTGCCAAACAGTATTCCGAGAGTCAGATGATTAGGGATTTGGCGACTTCAGTGAAAGAGTTACCCTCTTCTCTCGTCGAGCAAATTCGCGATTCACAATCTTTGCGCGAGTTCGCGAAAGATATTTTGGACGGAGAAGAAGCAGTAGAGGCGGTGGAATCGCTCGGCAGTCCTTTCGAAATACAGGATGCCGAACCGTGGATTAAATTCGATCCGGCCAATTCGTCACTACGCCCGTTAGAGGATGCTGCGGCCAATTCTCAACCCACTGTCAATGCCAACGATAGTGCACAAGCTGCAACAGCTATCGACTCAAAGGCGGCGGACAATTCCTCTGTAAGTCGTAAAACCAGTTCCACGAGTAAGGCCTCCCAACAGGCTGCGTCCGATTCAGTGACACGTTCGAACGAGCCAATTCCCAGAAGAGCCGACCAGGCATCTGCGCGGAAACCTGGGATCTCTACGCCCAGTATCAATCTACCTCCAAAAGCGTCTGACAAAAATTCGTCCTTCAAAACTCAAAATTCTCATTCGACCGGTAAATCTGCCGATCAAGGTTCTACAATTCCTCCCTCAAAGAACGAGACCGCTTTTGACTCGTTCCGCCGGCGTGTTGCCGAACTTGGACTCGGACAAACTCTAGAAAGACTCACCAAAGAAGCGGTCGGGATCGAACAAAAAAGAGCAGAGGATTCGAATATCGCCGTCAATTCGTCCAAGAATGATGGACGGTTCGACAGACGTAGCATTGCTGTGGAGCGGTCATCTCAAAATACCTCGAACCCTACACGATCAAGGGAGGATGAGGTCAACCAATTCGTCGCTCCAAATTTTAACGAAGCCTCGCGAACTGGAGGAAGCAATACCGAAAGCACACGTGCGAAAAGCATGCCTCGGTCTACTGTAGGTACCGATGCAGTAACACCGCCTCCCTCTACTGCGTCCAAGCAGCCAAGCGTGGTACCCGAGAACGTCGTTCCCTCTTGGCGAGCACCGAGTTGGGACGATCTGCCTAGTTTCTCATTTTTGCAAATCGGAGGAATCCTGCTCGTAGTTGTCCTGGTTGTAGGCATCCTATTCATGAATCGGGCCCCAGAGCTTGCCCGAGCAGCTCAACATAAGAGGCGTGAGATGGCCTTAAAAGTGAGTCTAATGGAGATGGAAATTTCCAACCGTGAACAGGTCGTTCTAGCATTCGATGCGGTTGCTGCTCAGAAAATAAGTGCTTTCGAGGATTGGTGGACCGCTCAGCGTGTTGTAACACACGCGACTGAACGCAATATGGACATAACGCCAAAGTTGCAAACTGCGGCGGCGGTATACAGTCGAGCTCGCTACTCTCCGCCAGATCGGGGATTGAGCGAAGATGAGTTAACTGCTGTGAGAGATGCGATACGCGCCTGCGTCAAAACGAGATCGATTGAATGAGCATTTTGCAGTTTTTTGCGATCCGTCGCTCAGTTACGCGGGCTCGATTGATACATGCATTCGCTGGTATCAGACTTCTTCTTTCGTACTTTATCTGCGGATTGTTGCTCCTGCCAGGCTCACTATCGGAGGCGCAGGTTTTTGACACGAATGATGAGAATTGGGTTTATCGATATGACATTTTCCAAGCATTCCTACAAAGAGATGGCCTAAGTCCCACGACTTCTATTGCAGATGCGCTCAACGCTCCGACGGAATCGACCATCGTACTAATGGGGGACGTTCAGCGAAGTCGCATTCAAACCTGGATAAACCTCAAGGATTTCGTCGAGTCTGGCGGGCGTCTACTAATCGCTCCAGATAATTTTCACTCATCTGTATACTTTGGTACGGTTCAACCAGGGCCTGCTCTCGCGACGGAGCAGGAGTCAATGTTCTCTGGCTTTGAAGACTGCATCAAGGTGAATCGATTTCGATTGAACCACCCGCTGGTGACTGGGCTCAAAGAACTGATCACGAACCGAACAGGGGCAATCACCAGCATGGGTATCACTGGAGATTGGCTTCAATTAGCATTTTTGCCGGACGATTGCGAGCCTAGTTTATATTCTGGTAAGGCTTTAATAGGAATTGGAGAAACGGATACCGTCGGAGCAATTGTGTTGCTGGCGGATCCTAGCGTGGTTTCTAACGGCATGTTTTCGTTTGCCGATAATGGGGAGTTCACAGGGCGTTTGGCGAACTATCTCAGCGAGGGGAATAGGCGTCTACTGTACTTCGCAATCGACAACCGTCCGCTCGCAGCGATACCTGGGATCGGTATCCCAAAATCACGAAGGCAGAATATCGACCTACCCGATGGTGACGATACTCCGCCAATTCCTCCAGATCCGCAGTTTCAGACACTGTTAGAAGTTGCCAATTCGGCCTTACAGGAGTTAACAAGTCCGCAAGCTATCAACTCGCAACTAAAGGACCAGCCCCGTTACTTTAATAAAAGGCAGTATGCCGCCACCATTATCGCTTGTCTGGCTATACTGTTTGTCGTGTGGCTTGTGTCTCGTCTATTAAGCCGCACAACGAGTTGGGTCACGTTACGTCGTCCACATGCAGTAGCGACGGTAGAGACTATGCTTTTGAATGGCCACCCCAAGGATGTTAGAAATAGAATTGCGTCAGAAACCTTAGCCAGAGAGTTCTGTCGCTCATGGACAGGGGGGGCGAAAGTCTCAGAATGGCGACAATGGCTGGATGATCTTAGGCATGTTGATCGGGATTCGCTACCAACCCGCGATCGTGTCACATTGGAGTCAATACTCGCCATAGCTGTATTTGGAGGAAAGACCCCGATGCCCGACGACGAGTTGTCGAAACTGTCGCAACAGATCTGCGATATGCTCCAACGGTATCGACAAAATGATACACTATCTCCCGCGTCGTCATCTCAAGTCGTAGCAGATGATCGTCAGCATGCACTTGCTCCTCAACGCATTAAACCAAAATCAAATTGAATCCGTTAGACCCTAAAGACTTGGCCAGCAGAGTTGCCGGCTTGAGACAATCTGTTCAAAATCAGCTGGGAGAGATCATTGTCGGTCAATCCAAAGTGATTGATCAAATGTTCATGGCCTTGCTCGCAAACGGTCACGTACTTCTAGAAGGTGTTCCAGGTACAGCCAAAACAACATTGTGCCGGTCGTTCTCGATCGCATTGGGGTTGCATTTCGAAAGAGTCCAATTCACGCCCGATTTGCTACCCTCCGACGTTACGGGGACACAGGTTTTAGATAAGCAAACCTCGACATTTGTGCTTCGCAAAGGACCGATTTTCTGCCAACTCTTGCTAGCTGACGAATTGAACAGAGCACCCGCGCGAACACAATCTTCGCTGCTCGAAGCCATGCAAGAAAGGCAAGTTACGATCGAAGGCAAGACCTTGCCCCTACCGAGCCCTTTTTTGGTTCTCGCAACGCAAAATCCCATTGAACAAGAAGGGGTCTATCGCTTACCTGAAGCGCAGCTAGATAGGTTTTTATTCAGGATACACGTCGGATACCCGGGCCGAACGGAGGAAGTCTCGATGCTCAAACTACACAGCAAACCCATTGTTGCACCCAAGCCAATTTGCGACGTCGAAGCGATACTTGCAATGCAGGCTGGCGTCGAGAGTATTTTCTGTTCCGAAGAGATCTACGATTACATTATCGATTTAGTTCGAAGGAGTCGATCTCACGCGGATTTGATTCTCGGTGCAAGTCCGCGAGCTGCGATTTCCATTCTCAAGGGGGCGAGAGTGCATGCCCTTATGACGGGACGAGATTTTGTAACCCATGAGGATGTACAAAGTATTTTAGGACCAGTGTTGGGACACAGGCTGATAATGAAGCCCGAATCGGAGATGGATGGTGAAACAGTTGATCGCGTCATAGAGAGTCTAATCAAATCGATTCCAGTAGTGGTTCAAACGAAACCATGACTTTTCGTGCTAAGTCCCTAGCGTTGATTTGCTTGGTCGTACTATGCCTCGGAATGTACGGTGAGAATTTACTTTTGTCTGGTCCCTCTATTTCTATCCTGCTGTGGATGCTACTTTCCTACGCGAATTTCAGATGGCGACATCGCGAAATCCAAAGAAGTGTCAAAGTAGAGCGAACAATTCAGGAACGCCGTCAGCCTAACGTCTATCTCTGGACGGATAGGATGTATGATGTCGAGTTTCGTCTGAGTTCAAAGCGGCGATTTCCTCGCTCCTGTCTAGTACGCGATGTCGTTCCTGATTTAATTCAGCTAAAACCTTCGGCAGATCTAACGGATCCATCGCAAAATGATCCCTCGGCATTTAGTTTAGCTGCGTGCGAGGATTCTTGGCTAGGCCGCATTTGGGGATTATTGACCCCGACGGAAAGCAAAGGGGGGCTACACGATGCAGCTACCTTAGAAGTGGCTGAGCCAAGTAAAACGCTCACGCATCAATATCGAATTCGTCCGCGAGCAACCGGTTTTGCGATCTTTCCCGGCGTACGAATCGAACACTCTGATGCACTCAAGTGGTTTCGAGCCGATTATTTCGCTCCTTGTAAACAAACAACGAGGGTTCTACCGCATTGTCGACGCGAAGCTGAACTTCGCCAAACCTTGAAGACAACCAACTCAATCCCTCAACACGGACTACATCGACAACGCAAACCTGGTATGGGGTTCGAGCTGCTGGAATTGAGAGAGTACGTCGAGGGGGATCCGCCTAAGTCGATCGCATGGAAGGCTTCAGCAAGGCGTGATACTCTCATGATACGACAATACGAATCGGAGGTCCCGATTCGGCTACAGCTGTTCATAGAGGGAACGGTTGGCTGTCGTGTCGGGAGCTTTGGACATCGCGTTATCGATCAGATGGCCACTTTGGCGACCAGCGTGGCTCGCATAGCGACTAGTTATGGTGATGCGGTCGGCGGTTATTTGATAGACAAGCAAGGGGTGACGCGGCTACAAGCTTCCTTTGGGGAATCTGGATTTTATGCAATTGCCAAGGGGCTTTCCGCTTTTAGTTCCCTTGAGTTTCCAGATCGATTTCGGTGGACTGCTGCAATGCAAGTTGCGGTGTATGCCGTCATTTGCGAGCATTATCCGGATTTGTTGGACCAAAGCGTGAATCCTTCGCACCTTAGTTTTTTCGATCTCAGGATGACAAAACTTAAGCGACAAAGAATTCAGATATGCAACATTCTAGCGGTGCATTATGGCTTATCCGACCTCCAGCATGTGGAGATGCTGGTTGTTGACGAATCGATGGCAAAGTGGATGCAGCGATTTTTGTGCGAGCACGGTCACCAATGGACCTTTCCCATGATTCCAGAGTCTGATATTCCGAAGTTCCTCACTCAAAACGCAATGAATCATTTGATTCGCTCTATCCAACAAGCGGTTCAAATTGCGAGGGACAACGAAGTTTTTGTAATCATCGCCGACTTGTTGAGCAGTCACCGTGATCTGAGTGGTCTATTGCAATCCGTAAAGGTTGCCCGCGCCAGGCACCATCGAGTTGTTGTGGTTGCTCAATCCCCATCGTTCGAACCTATTGGCAGATCTAGTCTTGATAGGCTCGACCATCCCGAGATGATTTCGGCTGAAGATTGGTGCAGGCTAGCGTCCGGAATTCAAATTGAAGAACGTCATAAAGAAGTCAAGAGTCAGTTTAGTCAAATAGGGGTCCCATTTTCGGTGACCTCCGACGCAGCTTCGATTCCGTTGGTGCTCAAAGAGGTCGAGCTGGCTCGGTCGGGTCGTTTGGCGGCTAAGTCTGGGAGCTTACGATGAACAAAAAATTGGTTCCGGGTTTGCCGCAGACTGCCGCAGCAACGATGTATCGATCTCTAACGTTGATACTATACGTGATGTACGCATTGGTCGTTACCTATTGGTTCTCTAGTGTTGTTGGTGTAACAAACCTGAGTTCGGTGTTGCTATGTTTCCTGTTGGCACTAGGGAGCCTGAAGGTTAGCGTAAATTGGACCGTTCTGGGTGTGTTTGTGGTTTTTGTTGCCAGGTACGATTGGCAGGCGCCTCGAATCGACTTAGTCCCAGGTCTTTGGCTAGGCTATTTGGGTCTTCTAGTTTGTGGTTTCCGAGCCTACTATTCTGATTTTCACAACAGATTACGACGTATTGCACATTGTGTACGTACAAGTAAGCTCGTGGACGGACGTAAGCAGCTGTTTCTATTGGTCCTACGCGTGCTACTTGGCTTGTCGTCTGCCATGCTCGTATTGGTGGCGGGAGTTATTCTATTGATGTATAGCCCCTATGGAGATCGACGGGAAGCGTGGCTCGACTCGAGTTTGGCCCGAAAGGAAGTCATGTGGCCTGGTGCAACGGCGTTGGTGCTATTGTTGGCAGGTTTTATCGTGCTCCGCGAATGGAGTTGGCGGCAAAAGAATGCAGGGCAAGCAGCGGTTTTCTTGCGATCAGATCGACTAAACTGGCAGTACCGAGACTTGATTCGTGTAGTGAAAATACAAAATCGCGACAATGGCAAAGAATAGGGGGAGTGTATGTTTTTTTGGATTCGAGAACTCGCCGGTTGGGCGTTGATCCTTTTGGCTCTGTACTGGCTTCGAGTGGGTATTCAGTTCATATGGGATTTAGAATCCCCTCAGATCATACAAGCATCAGTCATTGTTTTCGCATCCTTAGGTGTGCTACGCGCCGGAATCTTTCTAATAAGGCTATCGACTACGTCGAGACTTGCGACTCAAGCGATTAAGACACGCCCCACTCTCGAACCATGATCGAGCTACAATGGAAACTTGACCGATTTTTGGAGATCGTAAAATCATGAAGCCAAGTGTTAGAAAACTGATTGCGTTCCTGGGCATGGTTTTGCTGATGTCGATGTTCTCAAATCCGAACGGACTAGGTCAAGCCGTCACGATGCACATCGCAACGTTTGATGTCGATGCGACGCCGCCCATCGGCTCCCACATGGCCTATGATCCCGTCCGTCGCTTGGATGAAATGACTCTTCGGTGCAGAGGAATTGTTTTGTTGAGTCGTCAAGAACCTATTGTTCTCTGTACCGTCGATTGGATAGGCATAGCGAATGAAGGGCATGAGGTATTTCGGCAGGAACTGGCAAGTGCTGCTGGTACGAGCCCCCGCCGTGTTGCTGTTCATGCCTTGCATCAACACGACGCTCCAGGATGTGATTTTACTGCTGAGCGACTTATCAAGGAATGGAATATTTCGGGTTACTCAAGGTTCGATGGCGAGTTTCATCGCGATGTGATCCAGCGGGCAGCGGATGCGATTCGAGAAGCAATTCCCAAGGCCTTCCCAATTTCTCATTATGGGTACGGAGCGGCGGTTGTAGAGCAAGTGGCATCGAATCGACGAGTTGAGGTTAAGGATGGAAAAGTCGGGCGGATGAGAGGAAGTAGTAGCAAGATCCCGGAGCTGGTGGCCTTGCCCGAGGGGGTGATCGATCCGGTGGTATCAGCACTTGTATTCTGGAACGAGTCCCAACCGATTGCTGTGCTAAGTGCTTATGCCTGTCATCCCCAGAGCTATTATCGAACGGGGATTCCCAGCCCTGACTTTCCCGGGATCGCCCGTTTCATGCGTGGACAGGATTTAAACAGTACGTTGCACGTCCATTTCAATGGAGCAGGAGGTAACGTCGCCGCAGGTAAATACAACGACGGTTCTCAGCCCAACCGTATGATCTTGGCTCAACGGCTTTACGAAGGAATGAAGCGAGCGTTTGAGAATGCTATTCCGATTCCGTTAAACGACGATTCCATCGCCTGGAATTCGCTGTCGGTAAGGCTACCGCTCGCAGGCCATCTCAATCAACAGGATTTGATTACTAGATTGCAAGCAACTCCGGCTCGTGGATACATATCCTTTGCTGATCAACTAGCGTGGTGCCAGCGTGTCGAAGCGGGCCACACTATCGATGTGACTTGCTTGAAGGTCGGATCGGTGCGCATGCTCCATATGCCAGGCGAATTGTTTGTCGAGTATCAGTTAGCCGCCAAGCGGATGCGACCGGATCTCCATGTGATGATGGCAGCTTATGGAGACTACGGGCCAGGCTATATCGGGACTGCGGTATCTTACGAAGAAGGTGGTTACGAAACCCAACCTACCTCGTCGAATGTGGCTCCAGAGTCGGAGCAGATCTTACTCGATGCAATAGAAAACTTGTTGCAACGAGCGGATTAGCGGCACAGCGTACGATCTAAAATCACGCAGAAATCCTGAGGGCGGGCCCAAGAGCCCGCCCTCAAGGTTCATTGCTTGCTTTTGAGCGAGTTAGATTCGGAACTCGCTCAGAATGGCCTTGAATTCACGTGAAATTCCATTCAGCTTGGTGCCTTGTTCGCGTGTGAGACTTGCTTTCTCAGAGGCTTCGACTGTCCCTGACTCAACCTGGGTCATACATCGAGCGACTTCTTGTGTCGCGATTGCAGACTCCCGTGCACTGACGCTAAAGCTCTTTATCTCCTCCGACGCTCGCTCGACGCTGCGGGAGATATTTTGTGTTGCAGCTTCTTGGGAATCCAACTCCAAAACGATAGAGGTTGAACTTTGGTGGATGGATTCGATAACCTCCTCGATCATTCGAATCGCACTGGCGGCGGAATCCGAAGCGGACTGCATACTTTCAATACGTTCTCGAATTCCCTCTGTAGCCTCAGCGGTTTGCTTCGCAAGCGACTTTACTTCGCTGGCAACGACTGCAAATCCTTTACCCATTTCTCCTGCACGGGCCGCTTCGATGGTCGCGTTGAGTGCTAGGAGATTTGTTTGTTCGGCTATGTCTTGAATAAGTTGTGACACGCTACCGATTTGTTTTGCTGCTTCATCTAGCTGCTCGATTTGCTTAGAGCTTTCTTGAGCGATTTTCACTGCGTCCTGTGCAACGGTCGTGGTTTTCCGAGCATTAGAATCAACTCGCGTCGAAGCAGCCCTCATTTGCTCTACAGCTGCGGACACGCTTAGAACGGATTCTTGAATCGTATTCGTAGAGTCCGCCATCTGTTGAACGCTAATACTCATCTCCTCTGTTGCGGCGCTGACCGTTGCAGTAGTTTGCTTTGTTGTAAGTGCGTTTTCGTTTAGATGGTTTGCTGTATCCGTTAATTCGATCGATGCACCAGCTAGATTATCAGAATATCGGTCGATTGACTGAAGGATCGTTCTCAGTTTACTCTGCATAGATCTCATAGCGGACTGTAAAACCCCGACCTCGCCCGATGTACCGGTTGGGAAAGTCACCGTCAGATCTCCTTGTGCAAATTGATCTACGGCCTTAACACAATCGGAGATAGGTTTGATGATGCGTCGTCTTAGAACCCAGAAGATTCCACTAAGCATCAAGCCGATGATTGCAAAAAGCGCAATCAAGCCTTGGCCAGCGGAATAGGTTGCGGCCTTTTGGGAGTCGGAAAGATCCTTTATGATCTCGAAAGCACCGTGCAGATCTCCTACCTTGAGATTCTCCATATGATATCCGGTTCCGTCCAATCCATCCTTGTTTCCCCAGTATTGCTCGCTAAGAGCTGGAGATCCGTGGCACAACATGCAATCATTTGTGAGACGAATTGGGCGAAAAAATCGTACTGCATTTAAGTTCTTGTCGTGGACGTACTTTTCTTTAAGACTAGGGTCTGCTGCAAACTGCTTGAGTACATCCGCCTCGATAGCGTCTGGTTCGTTGTCGGGATTTCGCGGATTAAATTTTGGAGTTTTGACTCTCAGTTTATCTCCTTCCGCTGCGCCCAACGCGCTCTTCCATGCAGCAACAATGGGGACAGCAGCTAGGATGTGATCGGTCTTCCCCTCAGCAGCCCATTCCTTCATGAGTTCTTGAGAAAAGATCCCTAAACTCCATTTAGCAGCCATATCATTGCGAACTGCTTCGGCGACTTGAATGATACTGTTGGCTTGTTCGGCTGCTTGCTTTCGAGCCTCGCTCTGGACGCTCCAGTAGTAAAGACCGGCGAGGCAGATCGCCACCACAACGGCTTGAATAAAGACCTGCCCAACAATACTAGAGAGAAATTTTTTCACGGCTTACTATCCCAAGAATTTGAAAATGAATCGTTTTCTTGACGATGCTGGGGCTTGTCGTCGTCATCTCACTGCTTGAAGAAATCGATCGTTCCATTCCAAAACGGTTGAGGCTTCCGCGTCGGGAGCATAAGTAACGGTTGGGTATCGATGACTCTTACTGTTCGCAAGACATGGCAAGTGTAGAATGAGAACACAAGACCAAGGCGTAAAGCTTTTCCTATCTTGTTACAATCCGGATTGCACTACTTCGTAGAAACGCTACCGCTAGGTTAAACCGTCGTCAGGTTGCATTTAGACGACTTTTGTTCTTCAAAATCACCGGGATCCACCTAAAATGGCAAGCAACACTGGGTGCTTGATTGCGCATCAAAACGACACTGAGATCACTAGATTTGGCACACTGGCGAATCTTTTTGACACACTACTAACGAAAAACATCGCGACGGTTTCAAATCACAAGGTATCGTTTCAGGTGGGACAAGACGAATTTATTGTGTTTCGATCCGAGCAACGACCCTGGAATGCCATCGATTCTAAAGCTTGCTCGGTAGTAAAATTTTCGCTCATCGTCGTGCCAATTATACAAGGAAGGTAAACATGGTAAATGGTGCTCGAGTCCGGATTGCCTGCGTCTTTGGCATGCTTGTTTTCAGTGCACTCTCTCACGTTGCCTTTTCAAGCTCTCCTCCAAGTGACACGTTGGAAGCCAAGGCCGCCGATTTTTCCAGGCAGCTGTCTACTGCAGAATGGCTCGGGCCCATGTCAGCAGTAGCGTTGTCACCATTCTTTGGGCTGACTTGCTTATCGGGACTCGCGACTTACGGTCCTGATTGGGCAACACAGAACAGCCTCCTGCTAGGCGATACAGGCCCAATGAACAACCCGGTACTTTTTTGGGTGATGTTCTCGTTAACCATTGTCACCAGTCTGCCACGCTTTACGAAACTCAGTAAACCTCTGGCGTTGCTAGCAGAAACTTTGGAATCCTATTCGGCGATTATTATCCTGATCGCGATAAAGTTTTCACCCTTGATTGGTGTTTCCTCCGGCGAACCGGAAGTGGCTAGTCAATTTGGTGAACCACTAGTGCATGCAGGAATTGGGGCGTTAAGTGCGGACATCATGTTTTCAATTGTTGCGGCTACCAACATCATCGTTATCAACACCATAAAACTGAGCTGCGAGTTTTTTGTTTGGCTAATCCCTATTCCGTTTGTTGACAGTATCTTCGAGACGATCAACAAGACTGCTTGTGCAACGCTCGCTATCCTCTATGCCTATTCACCGATTTCCGCGTTGCTTGTGAATTTTGTTCTTTTCCTGGCCTGTGCACTAATATTCGTTCAGGTGACACGCTACCTGAGATACTTCAAATACCTTTACGTTTTCCCGGTTTTACGGTCCGCTGTGGGGTACAACGAATCCGAGTCCAAATCCTTCTCAGGATTCCTTACCCAGCGTTGGCGGCAGTTACCTAGCAAAACCGAACTTCAATTGATCCGGGTAAGTGGTGATCGATTGGAAGTGAACTATCCAACATGGCTCACAACTTACCCGAAAGGGATAGCGGCTATTAAGCAGATTGAATCATCAGCTCTGTGCGACAAGCTGACAATTCTTCTAGAAGGTGAAAGGCTCGTCTTGGAGGTCCGAAAGGGTATTTTTCCTAAGACTGCAGAGACGGCAGTTGCTCTCGGAAGCTAACTTAGTATCTCGCTTATGACATGCCCCTCGACGTTGGTTAAGCGTCTGTCCAAACCATTATGCCGGAATGTTAAACGGGTATGGTCCATTCCGAGCAAATGCAGAATGGTGGCGTTGAAATCATAGAGGGGATGGATATGGTCCACCGCTTTCCAGCCTAGATCATCGGTCGCTCCGTGACTAATCCCCTTCTTTACACCAGCTCCGGCCAACCAACAGGTGAAGCCATCGGGGTTATGATCACGCCCTTGTGATCCTTTTTGAAACATCGGCATCCGGCCAAACTCGGTACACCATACTACCAACGTATCCTCCAGCATGCCTCGCTGTTTCAAGTCCCTGTACAACGCAGCCACGGGTTGGTCCATGATCCCTGCATGGCGATCATACTGTTCCTTTAGCTTATTGTGGCCATCCCAGTTCAGCTCACCTCCACTTGCGTACGACCCGTTGAACAACTGAACGAACCGAACTCCACTTTCCAGTAATCGCCGCGCTAAGATGCAGTTTTTAGCAAAAGCCGCTTTGGTAGGATTCTCGACACTGTCTGCTCCATAATCTCTCAGGACATAAGCTGGCTCATTCGAGAGGTCCATCACATCGGGTACGCTCAGCTGCATCTTGGCCGCTAACTCATAACTGGCGACTCTTGCTGCTAGTTTATCTTCGCCCGCATACACGCTATCGTGTTGGTGGTTGAGTTGTCGCAGCAATTCCAATACGGCTTGGTCCTCAGCAATAGACAGATTCGGGGCCTTGAGATTGCGAATCGGCTGATTGGAACTGAACGTCGTTGCCTGAAACGCAGCAGGCAAAAAGCCAGGCCCCCAGTTATTGGATCCGTTCTGCGGGACACCGCGTGGATCGGGGATTGCGACATAGGCGGGTAGGTTCTCATTCTCGCTTCCCAACGCGTATGTTACCCAAGCCCCCAAGCTCGGAAAACCATCCAGAACAGAGCCGGTCGATAGAAAGTTTTCAGCTGGTCCATGAGTGTTACTGGTGCTAGTCAAGGAATGCAAGAATGCGAACTCGTCCGTCAATTCCGCCAAATGAGGAATCATCTCGGAGACCATTTTCCCGGTCTGGCCACGAGGTTTGAACGCATACTGCGGTTTCGCCAACTCGCCTGCTGGTCCCTGGAACGTAACCGCAGGACCATTTTCCAATAACTGTCCATCGCGTCGAGCGAGCTCCGGTTTGTAGTCCCAGGTTTCTAGCTGACTGACCGCTCCTGCACAAAAAATCACGAGCACTTTTTTTGCTTTTGCGGGAAAGTGAGAGGAACGCGAAGCATAGGGACGCGACGGATCGATACTGTCAGACTCCGTAGCCAGAAGATTGTCCTGTTGAAGCAAACTCGTCAGCGCGACAGCGCTCAACCCGCTCACAGTATCGCTTAGAAAACGGCGGCGATCGAGCCAGCTGAGATAGATGGGATTTGGATTCGTTGCGACTTGACTTCGGTGATTCATTTGGATCTTACCTTGCTATCCGGAATGCTAATGAAGGTACAAGTACTCGTTGCTATTAAACAACGCTCGACAAAGCAACGCCAAACCATGCTGACTCACGTAGGGACGTGCGATCTCGATCTCTTGAGCTGAAGGAAATCGACCAAGTATGCGTTTATAGATCTCTGAAATGTTACTCACAGTTTTATCTGAATCCACCGCATCGCTAGTTGATGAAGACACAATGGATTTGTCTAAGCTCGATGACACTTCTAGAACAATGGAACTATTCAGGAGATTTAACGCTTGAATGGGTGTCGTGGACTCTCGACGTATCGGTAAACTCTGTCCTCCGTCAGGACAATCGAATGCACCGAATACCGCGTCTCGTTCCCTGCGTACCCTATGCGCAAAAATCATCCTCCTGTTATTGGTCCCGAGAAGTTTCTCAATCGGTTCGAAACCTGTTAAGCCACCTCGCTTATCAAATAGGTCAAAGCCAGAGCCTCCCATGGTCAAAGATAATTGTCCGGTCGATGCCAGCAACGAGTCTCGTAGCGTTTCACCTTCCAGGCGACGCATCGGGTAACGCCACAACAGACGGACCTCGGAGTCCAGATTGTTTCCCGCCTCATGCGGGACCGAGCTTTGACGATAGGTTGACGAAAGCACGATCTCCCGGTGCATGGCTTTGATCGACCATCCCGAACGCTGAAACCGATCAGCAAGATAATCTAAAAGTTCCAGATGAGAGGGGGGGCTGCCATTGCGACCGAAATCGTTTGAGGTTTCCACAAGGCCCACACCAAAGTGAGATTGCCAAATTCGATTCACCATGACACGAGCAGTCAACGGATTTTCTTTGCTCGCGATCCATGCTGCCAATGTCCTCCGTCGCTCGATTTCGCTCACAGCCGAATCCAAACCCAAGTTACCAAAGATGTTTGGAATAGATGGGGGAACGGGTTGCTGCGGTTGCTCTGGATCGCCGCGACGCAACAATCGAATGTCGTCTGGATTTCGAAAAACACCTGCAAAAACGGGACGTCCGCCGTCGGGATTGCTGCGGATCTCTGCGAGAATTACGTCGTACTCTTGCTGCATGACATCGATTTGAAGTTCACTCGATTGCAATCCTTCCACCTGGATGATTGGATACTGCGGCCCGCCCTCATCGTACTGCGCACGATCGGTATGATCACTTAGCAAAAACCAGTTATCGTCACCCAATGCTCCTTCGATCCGGTACTGAATCGGGAGTCGATCAGAGTACTCGCGAAAACGATCGCGTCCCCAATCGACTCGCTCTACCTCGGTCGCTTCTCCTAGTTGGATTTCGATCCAGCCACCACCAACTTCATTAGACATCCAGCTTCTAGAATTGCCAAACTGCCCGTCGTTAACAAATCGCAATTCATGGCGATCTGGCGTGGTATTGCTGCCAGATGCAATCACCTTTACCCTATCAGTCGCCCGAGCAACGTTCATTCCATGGGAGTCGAAAATTTGAAGCTCATCAATGCATGGCTCAAGTCGATTGGTCGCCAGTACGGTAAAGCGAACGCGATCGACGCGACGAGACGGAAAACGATCAATGTTGTGGCGTGCGTTGACGGAAGGACGTTGAGCACCAGATTGGAAGAGCGGAACATGCTCGGCTAAGCGACGATTGAGTTCCGCGAATCTGACTCGAAGATCAGAGGCTCGCTCGTCAGCATCTGCATCCTTTATGATCCTATCCTCATATTCGACACCGGCTACAAAAGCTTGCATGCCAAAGTAATCGACCTGACTTACGGGATCGAATTTGTGGTTGTGACAACGTGCACAGCCAATGGAAAGACCGAGGAACGTTTGGCCTATGTTGACCACGATTTCATCCAAGGCATCTTGGCGAGCCAGTCGTTTGGATGGCTCATCCTGTCCAATCTGGCCAGGCAGTAAAACGGAAGCAGTGATCAAGAACCCGGTCGCTGCATCATGGCCGGTCGAATCCCCCGCAATTTGTTGTTGGATAAACGAATCGTAGGGAGTGTCGTTGTTAAATGACTCAATGACATAATCGCGGTAGGGCCAGGCATTCGGACGTTCCGTATTGACTTCAAAACCATGGGTATCAGCATACCGCACGACGTCAAGCCAATGCTGCGCAAACCGCTCGCCATAACGAGGAGACGCCAACAACCGCTCCACAACTTGTTCATACGCGTCAGCATCTGTGGACGAATCGAATGCGACTATCTCGTCCCATGAAGGTGGTAGACCAGTGAGGTCCAGGGTGACTCTTTTGAGCCAAGCGCGGCGCGAGGCCTCGGGGCTATGCTTCAGCCCCACGTTGTCGAGTTGCTTGGCGATGAACAAATCTAACGGTGAACGAGCCCGTGCCATAAACTGCCCGTGCTTAGACCAATCTCCTAGCAGACTTGCTACCGTCGTGTCTCTGGGAGGCTGAAATGCCCAGTGATCGAGAGGATCAGCTATCTCGACTTCGTCGATACCATCTGGCCATTGAGCTCCTTGTTCGAGCCATCGTCTGATGATGTCGATCTCGTCGGGCGATAATGGCGGGCCATCGGGAGGCATGTGAGTTTCGTGCGACTGGTCACTTATAACTTGCAACAAGAGGCTATCATCGGAACTCTCCTGAATCAACTTGGTCCCATAGAGTTCACCTCCCGAGAAAGCCGATGCTTTATGGTCCAGTCTAAGACTGCTACTAGGCTGATCTCCGGAGTGGCAAGCATAGCAATGCTCCTGAAAAATGGGGCGAACGTCTTTCACAAAATCTACAGTCACGGGCTCTTGGGCCGACAGTAGACTCATGCATGCTGCAAAGCAAACGTTGGCGATGGAAGCGACAATCGTAGCACGAACCATGAGACAAGTAGGAGGGGTATGGCAGGTGTTCGAGGCGGGTAATTAACCGCGACATTATAACATCCCGAGCATTCCGAAGGGGGCGAATAAGACCAAAAATCGCTCCCCATTGTCCTTCCCGCTCACTAAAGTTCTGCATCACGGACGTACTTATTCAGCCACAGAACCATCTCAGCGTGGGTGTGAAGCACAGATTGGCGCGCGACGTAACCATGACTCTCGTAGGGTAGCATGACCAATCGAGTGTTCCCGCCATTGCCTTTTACTGCTTGGTACATCCGTTGCGATTGGATTGGGAAAGTCCCGGAATTGTTGTCATCTTCCCCGTGTATCAACAAGATAGGAGCCTTGATTCGATCTGCATACATGAAGGGAGAAACCTTTTCGTACACCTCCTTGGCATCCCATATGGGGCGACGTTCCGATTGGAATCCAAAGGGAGTTAGCGTTCGGTTGTATGCTCCGCTTCGCGCGATCCCGGCCTTGAACAAGTCGCTGTGCGCGAGGAGGTTCGCGGTCATAAACGCTCCGTAGCTATGTCCTCCCACAGCGACGCGATTTCGATCTGCCACTCCGAGTTCGACAGCATGATCGATGGCCGCTTGCGCTGCGTCAACGATTTGCTCGATAAAGGTATCGTTCATGGTCTCAGGGTCGCCAATGATGGGCATGGTGGCGTTGTCCATGATCGCATACCCTTGGGTCAGCAAGGAAAGATGGCTTATACCACTGATTCGGGTGAAAGATGAGGGAGTTGCGGACACTTGTCCAGCCGTCGCCGCATCATTGAATTCGAGCGGATACGCCCAAACCAATAGAGGTAGCTTGGTTCCCGGTTTATAGTCTGCTGGCAAATAAAGTGTTGCGGACAAAGGCACACCATCGGCGCGTTGGTACTTGACGACCTGTTTGCTAATCTTTCGCACTTGTGGCGTTGGATCTTGAAAATCGGTCAACGCGATTTCCGAGTTGTCCGATAAGTCTTTCAGGAAATAGTTTGGCGGCGTGGTAGTCGATTCGCGACGAGTAATAAACCGTGGAGCATGGCTCGAGGATCCCGGTATGACGGTTACGACACTTTCGAGCGTGCCAGGTGCGCACCTCCAAAGGCGTTCGGTTTCCAGGGTAACTAAATTCTTCCGGTCAAGAAAAGGCAGGTTACCCTCCGGGCTTGCACCTGCACCGGCCATGTAAACCCAATCGCCATCTTGGATAACCACTGGTGCGCCGTTTTCGTTAGGCTTGGTAATCATTCGCCCTGGATCTCCGTAGGCATCCCGCTGGTTGCGATCGATGATGGTTCTCGGCGGAGCGTCGTATTGGTTCGCTTGGTAGAGCAACGATCTGATCCAGCGGCGATCCCGATCGTACTCTGTTGTCATCATCAAACCAGGATCTGAAAAGAAGGTGCCTCCTGAAAACCGATGCTCAACTTTTACTAGCAGTTCAGGCGGAGATTGAAAAGGCGCAGCCAGTCGTTTAAGTTGTTCACGGAAAGGAACTTTGTTCTTGGGATCTCCTTCGTCTAGTGCTTCTGTCCAGACCAAGGTTGCAGGGGCGTGCGGGTCCCAACGAATCGCTCTTCGTCCGAGTCGAACACCTTCGATGGGAATATTTTCTTCGAGAGGCACATCGGCAACTCGATAGACTTCGTCGCCGCTCCAATCCACCACGCTGATCGTTTTTGGGAACGAGCCGACCGTTAACTGATACGAGTACGGTTTCGCAAGGGCTGTTGTTAGGAATAGCGAGCCATCGGGTGAAGCGTCAGCATCTAAAAGAATGGCTGGTTTGCCGATCCATCGTGCGGGTTGGTTTGGAGTGAGAACAGCTAATTGCACCTTACCAAAATAGTCAAACAACTCTTCATCGTGTGGATTTGTCAGCAAGTTCTGAAACGTTCGCGCGGGTGATTTATTGCCGAACGATTCTTGAACCGTTGGCCCCACTGGAGCGCGAGGCTTGGCAGGCTCTTCTCCTCGCGCGGTGGGTACAGTTGCACAGAGTACGCTTTTGCCGTCGGGCATCCACTCGAATTCGAATAGCACTGTGGATAAACGATCGGTTAGCAAAATCGGACAATTAGGCTCCTCTACGGACATCCACCATAGTTCTTGATTCGCATCCCGCTGAACGACGTAGACAAGGCAATCGGAAGTATGGGACCAGCTCAAGCTCGAGATCTTGACAGGGGCATCTATCGGAATTGTTACCGGCGCAGCGTCTGGTTTTTCTAGTAGCCGAATCGACAGACCACGGTAGAAGCTTGTTTGAAAAGAGCTGTTGTTGGCGGGATCGATTCGCATGCCTGCAAGCGGAACCGCTCTTCGTGCCAAATCCTCGATCTCGGGCATAGCATCGCGCTCGAGAAAAACGAGCCAGCGGGAGTCCGGGCTGAGTGAAAGGGTAGGTTCTGGCTTGGCGTCGATGATATCGACGATCTCTTTAGGAGGAAGCAGGTAGCCATCGTTGGCGAAAGTGGGACTCAAGTTCATTGCAGCCGTGCTAAGAAATGCGAAAATGGCAATAAGTTTCATGATCAAAACAATCGTGATGGGTGACTTTACCGAATAATCCGATTATGACGAGTCCTTTCGGTAAATGGTATGGGTTCTCAGGCTTCTAAGTATTTCTTTCTGCGAATCTCTTTGACAAAATCGAATTTGTTCAAGTCGCTTCTTTAACAGCCAATGGGTCCTGGATACATTGGATGGAGTCAAAACCACGAGCGGGTTGATCTGCCCATCGTGAATCCACTACAGGAACGTATTGCGTATGTCTCAATCGCTACCAGCCGAAACCGAAGTTGACCTGCTTCTCCGAAACGCACAATTGCGCGATGAGTTAGAACCCTACCTTGACGAATCGGTGGATTTGGTCAGCTTACAACACATGTCTCTCGCTGAAGAGAACGAATTTTTGGCCTCGATACTTGCGTGGGAGCGAGCACCGACGCTGCCTATCAGCCAGTGGTTCGAGCCAGAACTAAAATTGCCGAACCCCGAGCATTTGACCGACGGGCAAGTTCACTCGATCCTGTGGCAGACCATAGAGCAGCTTTACGATCAACGAGTGGTTCTTGACTTAACGGATCATCTAAGCGATCGACAACTGTACTGCCTGATCGCGAGAGATATTTTACCCTCATTCGAAAAGAGGATCGCTGACCATCGCAATTTCTTGCATTGGCATTGCCTCGAGGAGAATGACATGGATTGTTGGCTCAAGTACTATGCAACAGACGTTGAGCGAGAACAATGGGAGATGGAGACGGGATTGGAACTGCCCGAGCGTGAGGAGCTTCCCTTTCCGCGTAAAATGCCACGACGTCCCAATAATATGGGCTAGCACTCGACAGTACCGATCAGCCGAGGGCAAACTTTGAGACTTACCTTTGGTTTGTCGTGAGGGGAATTAGCGAGACGTTAAGCTTGTATTGCTCTCCATCTCGGATGAAGAGCACTTCGACAGGTCGGTCAGTGCAGGTTAGTCCTACAAGCTGTACTAGATGCTCGTCGTTATCGACAATGTTGCCGTCAAATTCCAGGATGACGTCACCGTACTTAAGCCCAACTTGCTCCGCAGGGCTGTTCGGACGGACGATCTTTACAAAGGCACCTTTCGGCCTCGGAGATCCGGGGATGGAACGAGCCGGATTGTTAAAAACGGGGTCTACACTGACTCCCAGATAGGAACGCTGGATACCCCCACGTTCTACTAGTTGTTGAGCAACATTCATCGCAATATTGATGGGAATCGCGAAGCCGATTCCCTCGCTCCCACCGCTGTTGCTAGCGATCGCCGTGTTGATTCCTATGACCTCTCCTCGCAAGTTCATCAGTGGGCCACCGCTGTTGCCGGGGTTGATGGCTGCATCTGTTTGGATGAAATCCTGGAATACGATCGCTTTTGATCCTAGCTCTAGATTGCGACGCCCCTTGGCACTGACTATGCCGTAACTCACCGAATGATTGAGTCCAAAAGGGCTACCAACGGCAAAAACATAGTCGCCAATATCGACGTTACGACTATCTGCGATTCGGGCTGCTGGAAGGTCGATTCCTTCTACATCTAAAACTGCAATGTCCGTCGAGGGGTCTTCGAGAACCCGGCGTGGGCTTATTTGTCCACCGTCTGAAGTTTCAATGCGAATGCTGTGTAGGGGAGCACCATGAACAACGTGACGATTGGTCAGAATGACTGTGCTCTTAGCGATCTTAGTGATAAAGCCGGAGCCTGCTTCCTCAATGCGTTTGGGCGACGCTGACTTGAATGTTCCTCGTTCCGGAGCGGGTTCTTCTTTGATAGCTTCAATGTGAACGACGGTTGGAGCAACCAGCTTAACGACGCGTCTGAGAAGCGATTGTTGACGCTCGAGGATCTCCACCTCTTGACTGATTTGGGCATACTGCTCGTCTCGACTTTGGCTCGAGTAAAAATCAGCAGGTTTACGAACGGAAATTGGAATTTGCTCGGTACCCCTTGGCGGGAAGGGTGCCTGCTGTGCATTGCTGGATGAGGCTCCAGCAAAAATTAAACCGAGAGTGAGCCATGAAGAAAGTTGCGTTCTCTTGGAGTGGTCAAGGAATCTTAATTTCATAGGATCGCTCTGAATCGCCTTCTTTTGGATGGGTCGCGTGAAGACCGCCAGAAATGTAGATCGTAGGGAGAGGAGAGGGGACGAAAACCGCTCCTTAATCATGATTTCGGTCACGAAGTCGAAAGAAATGCTGTCTCTACCGGTTGAATGCTCAGAAAAGGGCCGGTTGATGGTCAGTTGCGACAGAAGTGAGATACAAACTGATGATTCGGATCGTGCCACCTGTACCGACCGTACAGGCAGAATGGCTTTAGCAGAACGCCCGACGGGACATTCCCGGGTGGTCACTTCTGTTTCTGGCCACCCGTCGAGACTTATGATTCCACGGAGCAGGTAACGAGTTTTTGTCTGTCAGGAGGGCTTGTCAGTGAATAGAATCCTTCGACTCCAATTTTTGCATCGATCTTAAAGCTGGGAATTGCATCATGACTTCGAATAAAAACGACCTCCTTCACTCGATAGAACCGTTACGACTCCAATTGCTTCGGCACCCTCTCTATACCTGTCTACGTGACCTCGATGCTTTGCGTATTTTTATGGAGCATCATGTTTTCGCAGTCTGGGACTTTATGTCGCTGATTAAGAGCCTGCAATCCATTTATTGTGGCACTTCGATTCCTTGGGTGCCTTGTGGGGACGCAAAAGTGGCAAGAATGATTCACGAAATCATCCTTGAGGAGGAGACCGATGAAGATGGAGAAGGTGGTTACGCAAGCCACTTCGAACTTTACCTGCGAGCCATGAAGAATTGCGGAGCTAACACTCAGCGAATTGACGCGTTTGTGCAAATTGTTGCAGACGGCACCACTGTTGATGACGCGTTGACTCGTATTGGTGCATCAGATGCTGTTAGCGAATTTGTAAGGCATACGTTCTCCGTGATTCGAACGGGTGACCCTGTTCAGATCGTATCGGCGTTTACCTATGGACGCGAGAATCTACTACCAGATGTTTTTGGACAGATCGTCGAGGGAATTGACGAGAAAACAAACGGTGAGATCTCGATGTTTCGCTACTACCTGGAACGCCATATCGGCCTAGATGGCGACGTTCATGGCCCCCTTGCGGAGCAGTTGGTTTGCCATCTCTGCGGAGACGATCCCGCTCGTTGGGAACTCGCCCAAAGGTCTGCAACTCAGGCCCTTGAGCATCGCTTGAGACTATGGGATAGCTTGCACCAAGCTATCTCAGTCGTGGTAACCTCGCCACATCCAAACCAATGTGTCGGCTAAAGTGTGTTCGTAAACATTGCCGTCGCAGTGCTTGGAGTTATAGCTGTAGACAAAGCGATAGTCATAGCCTTTTGCTTTGAGGGCGTCGGCAGTCCGACGATTCGCCATGACCCAGTTATGGTAGGTCTCTTCAGGATCGTTCGCGCGGAGATCGAACTCCGAAACGTGTGTGAAGATCCGAAGCGGCTTCTTATCGCTATTCTCAATCAGCTTCATACTTGAGTGGTATTCCCACGCACCCAGAGGATAGATCGCTTCTTCTGGCGCATTATCAGATTGCTGATCCACAAAGGTGCCGGAGTAAGTAATGATTCTTCGGAACAGATCGGGCCGAAACCACCCCATGGTCAAGGCCGCTGCCCCGCCGGAACTACATCCCATTACAGCTCGCCCCCATGGATTATCGGTGAAAGCTAGATTGGGAAAGGCCGCCCGGATTTCAGGATTGTCGAGGACAGCAGGCAGGACCTCATCGTTGATAAAGCGAGCTTCTCGATCGGACATAGTATCGTATTCGAGGCCCCTTTGGCTTCCTTTTCCATCGTTGCCGCCATTCTCAACCGAAATTGCGATAAACGCCGGAAGACGCCTATTGGGATCTTCTGAAATCGTCAGGTTGTCGAGCGCGTTCCGAACAAGATTCAGTTGGCTCGGGCCATCATGCATGACCATGATCGGAGCTTTGTGGCCATCTTGATACGCTGCCGGTACATAGACAAAGATCTTCCGCTCCTTGCGAACTTCTTTGCGTCGGTTTAACGTAGCGTCATCCCCCTTGAAGATATTGCTATCAGCAAGCTTCATTTTGAACTCGAACGTCTTACCTTTCGGATTTCCCAGATCGGTAAGGTCTTTGTCCTTTACAAACTCCGGCCCCACTTCGAAGTTACCGTTGCCCTCGGTGCCCGGTGCTTCCGTGTACTCATCCTGTGTGAGGGGGGCTGAGTACATCAAACCTGCGGAGAATACTACCGTCACGGTAGCTTGGCAAAAAGAGTGTAACAAACGTGGTGTGATTTTCATGGAGAGGTGCTCTTGATTTGAGATCGGTCAATCGGCGACGGGAGGGTTGGCGGATGCGTCTCCCCGTTCATGCCAAACCCTCAGTTTAGCAGAGCTGCATAGGAAAAACTACCAACTCAACTTAGGACCGCATTGCTTAGCGATGCCAATCCTAGCGGAACGGGCTCTAGCCCTCCGCAAGGGCTCCAACGTCATCACCGCCCATCAACATACCCAACAATTCCCCCTCACCCGGTATTATTTAGGTTTCGACGCTGAAGGGGACTCCCGGCTCGCTTCGCATCGCCCGACACCGTATGGCTTACGCCGTTACGCTCCCCTCGTGTGTTTCGGGGCATAAGCTTCCAAACCTTCAAAACGATTACAAAGACTCGAGTAAGTCGACAAGTTTGCTGATAACGATCTTTGTTTTGTACTCCATCAGTCTTTGGGTTCCCAAGGCCTCAAACTTAGCTGACGATTGAGCTTGGACCAATAGCACAATCTTGTGGGCTCGGAACTGCTCGATAGTTTTCTTTTTGTGACTCAAATACTCTGGAGTCCAGAACCCTACAATTTCGATCAAAATGCGATGTCCCGACAGGTTTTGAGCAACAAAATCCGGAATGAATACCTGCTGCCCAGAGTGAAGAATTTCCGATTCCCTCTGCAATGTCCATCCGCGAGTTTCCGATTGCTCCCAGTCTTGGAAAAACGTCTCTTCTAACTGCGAATCAAACTCGCTGTCTGGCTCTACTTCGGATGTCAATCCACTGCGATCATCTAAATGAAAGTTCAACTGTCCCCACTTGGGCTTCTTGAGCACAGCATTGGCCGACCAGCCTTTGCATGACAACAAGCCGGGCAAAAATCTCGCCATGGCGACCCCATAGCGTGTCGTTCGTTGCAACAATGAGGCAGGACCATCTAACTCAATGCGATACCCATTTCCATCTCGGTGGATCCGATGCATCAACCTAGCTAGTTTGGCAAACCGGATGATTTGCTTTAAGTCACTACTCGCCTGGATCTCGAGAGACACCGCGTCGTAAAGCACTACTTGTGTTTGAGCTACGTTGTAACGAGCCAAGAGCCCCATAGGTCTGTCGAATTTGCGAAATGCCTTTAACGTGTGATTCTCAGGTAAGTCCAAAAACATGTGGTCGGCTATGTCCTGCCACGAGCGATTGAGCTCCGCCGCAATCCTCTGTTTGGCTTCAGATTCTAACGTGCCGGACAAGGCTGATCGCTGACTCGTTATCGGCTGATACTTGGAGGCAAGCCGAAAGACTTCGCGTCTTAGCTTGGCAGATTCCCCCTTCGAATCGGTGACGTATTCGCATCGCTCATCGAGAAGCTTGCAAAAGGCATCGATTCGCTTGGGGGGGCATTGAGGTAGCTTGATAAGTAGATCACGGACTTGCTTGTGCAGCACGCCACGCTTTTTACCTGCTCCTGATTCATAGACAGCAACAAGCTCCTCGGACAGCGGTCCGTACTCGGCATGCGTCGCTCTAGTCAAACGATCAGGAATGATCTGTCGGCGGACGATTTTTGAAATGGCGAGTTCTCGCGTAAGCATCGTTCTTCCGACGTTTCCTGGATTTGGTAACTTCGTTCGTGTCCTGGCACACGACTTCGTAAAGAATCGCTCGTTCGTTACCAGTCTTTCTTAGGATTCTTCCAAGCCTCTGCTGTGATTGACGATTCGAAGCTAAACCGCCAATGATAATCGCAACTTTGACTGCTGGAATATCAACTCCCTCATCCAGGATCTGATTCGCGACCAACGCGGGGTAAATTCCATCTCTGAGACCATCTAAATAATCCAGCCGCTCTTTCTTACCGCAATGGCTCAATAAACAAGGAATCAGGAAACGCATGGAAACCTCGCGAGCCATCTTGTTCGATCCCGCGAAGATAATGATCGGTGTTCCATGGTGCAGACTTAATAGATCGTCGATGACGCGCAACTTTTCCGCAGCACGATCCTCGATGGCTTGTTTCTCACGATGGGCCATCAAAATTCGATTGGCTCGAGCATCCTCTGCGGCTTCTGTATAAAGTTGCTGCCACTGGAAGTATTCATCCTCTTGGCGGCGTTCGTAAACGTACATTGCAACCGTGGTGGCTAGCTCATCGTATCGTTGTCTTTCATGAGCTTGAAGATGCACGCGCACTCGAAATACATCATAATCTGCTAAGCTCTTACCACGTACCTCTTGGATCGACAGTTTGTACACGACTGGGCCAACGAGTTCGCATAAAGACACAAACTTAGCGGAACTTTGGTCCAATGTTGCGGTCAACCCAAGCCGCTTGGTTGCGATACTCATGCGAGCGGCATCGGATCGGATGGCGCCAGGTAAGTGATGACACTCGTCGAAAACCAAAAACTGAAATCGATCTCCAAGCTTTGGCATGTGAATGCATGCGCTATCGTAGGTGGTTACGGAAATCGGTTTCACATTAAAAGTGTTGTCGCCGATAATGCCTGCATCATATCCGAACCCATGCAAAATTCTTCGATGCCATTGGTACATCAAGTCTCGTATCGGCGCGACTATCAACGTACTGCAACGGCTGCGTTTCATAGCCTGCAATGCCACTTCAGTTTTGCCAGTACCAGTCGGCATGATAATGATCCCCGACTCTTTTGTCGTCCATGCGTCGAGAGCTTGCATCTGTTCTGATCGAAGTGTTTTCGTATCATCTTTGCTAAAGACGACAGCTTGCCATCTCGGAACGCAATCGATTACGCCTAGAGGTGCTTCGCCCAATCCATCTCGAAGCGTCTTCCGTACCAGAGCATAATTTTGAGCCGTTGTTCTCCAAAGTTGGGCGCGTTCGTCCCAGGTCCAAACTTTCCGCCCAAAGAATGCATCGATCTGAGGCCCACTCCAACGATCAAGCGTTAACGTTCCCTCGTCGAACTCAAGATAGGAGAGATCGTCAGGTGTTTCAGGGCAACTGTCCAATTCCATGACACGCATACCTTTGGCGAGTTCAGTCCGGCTGACATTCCGCTAGCGTCTGGAGATACTGGGTGATCTAACTTTCGATAATCGGACAGTTCTCTAAAAACTGTTCGAGTCGACCATTTTCAACAATTGCGTGTCGGTTCGCAAGTACATTCCGGTCCCATCAAAGGCTGGTGTTGCAAAGGTTTCACCAGATATCACGTTCACTTTGTGGATTTAGATAAACATCCGATGACCAGACACCTCAACTAGGATGGTAAAGTCGATAAGCTTTATAACCGCCTGAAAGATTTCTAACTTCGAAGCCGGATTGTGTCAGAATTCTGGTTGCGATGTAGCCTCGCTGTCCGACTTGGCAGAAAACCACCACCTGGCGTTCTTTCGGAATTTCCGCAAGGCGATCTCGCAGATGATCGACCGAAATCCACTGGGCACCAGGAATCGACCCCATCTTGAATTCGTCCTCGGTTCTAACATCGATCAAGTAAACCGAACTGGCTTTCTCGAGTTGGTCGACATGAATAATCGGATGGTCGCCTCGAACGACGCCAGCGGCAATAAAGCCAGCCATGTTGATTGGATCCTTCGCTGATCCAAACTGCGGTGCATAAGCGAGTTCGGCTTCTTCTAAGTCGAACACATTCATTCCTGCTTGGATGGCCATCGCAAGCACATCGATTCGCTTATCGACCCCATCCCCCCCCACGATCTGCGCTCCCAAAACCTTGCCATCACTTGGGGCAAAAAAGAGTTTGATCGACATTCCCTGTGCTCCAGGATAGTAACCAGCGTGATTGGCTGGATGCAGGTAAACCTTTTCGAATGCTCGTCCTTCACGTTTTAAAGTTTTCTCGCTCGCGCCGGTCGACGCGACTACTACATTGAAGGCGCGAACAATTGCGGTGGCTTGCGTCCCTCGAAATTTGACACTCCGTCCGTAGATGTGATCGACAGCCAACCGACCCTGCCGATTCGCCGGTCCTGCCAGGGGGACTTGAGCCCGCGTTTTGAGAACAAAATCTTCGGTTTCAATCGCATCGCCGACCGCATAAATATCAGGGTCGGAGGTTTGCATGCTGGCATTGGTAACAATCCCCCCACGAGGACCAACCGCCAGTCCTGAATCGATCGCGAGTTTATTCTCAGGTCTCACTCCGATTCCAAAAAGGATCATGTTGCAATCCACGGACGCCCCGTCGCTGAGTTTCGCCGTTAGCCGATCGGGTTGCGATTCGATTTCTGAGATGGTAGTCGACAAGCGAACATCGACGCCCTTTGCCTTTAACTCAGCCATAATCGGGGATGTCATCTCTCGATCCATCACCGGTAGCAATTGATCGGCAAGCTCGAGCAGCGTAACCTTCACGTTGCGATGAACGAGATTTTCTACCATTTCCAAGCCGATAAAGCCTGCGCCGACGACTATGACGTGCTGGATTCCCGAATCGACGCGGGAACGAATTCGATCTACGTCATCAAGCGTTCGCAACGTGACAACATTCGGGGCATTGACTCCAGGAATGGGTGGCAAGAACGGAGAGGCACCGGGAGAAAGAATGAGTTTGTCGTACGGTTGCCGGACAAGTTCGTTCGTCCCCTGCTTTTGAACAACGACCGATTTGTTGGCGCGATCAATCTCAACAGCGTTGCAGCCAGTTTGGACATTGATCCGAAAACGCTCACGAAGTCTCTCGGGACTTGTAACAATGAGCTTATCTCGCGACTTGATCTCATCTCCTACGTAGTAGGGGAGACCGCAATTTGCAAACGAAACGTATTGCCCGCGTTCCAAGAGAACGATCTCGGCAGTCTCATCCAAACGCCTAGCTCGCGCGGCCGCTGATGCTCCACCAGCCACACCCCCAACAATAACAATTCTCATTCCAACATCCCTATCGTACTATTCAGGCGTTCAAGGTTCATAAATGCCAAGCCATGCTACTCGTCTGTAACGCAGCCTTCGCTCGCGCTCTTGACGTTCTTGATGTATTTATACAGCGTGCCGCGAGTTGCTTTTAATGGCGGAGCAACCCAAGCAGCCTTTCTTTTGGCTAAGGTTTGTTCGTCCACGGCGACATCCAAACGGTTGTTATCGGCATCAATGGTTACAATATCTCCATCCTCGACCAAGGCGAAAGGGCCGCCCACCTGCGCCTCAGGAGTGATGTGACCAACAATGAACCCGTGCGACCCCCCCGAAAAACGCCCGTCCGTTAGCAAGGCAACATCCGAACCGAGCCCAGCACCCATGATGGCGGAGGTCGGGGTAAGCATTTCTGGCATGCCGGGTCCACCCTTTGGGCCTTCGTAGCGAATGAGGATAACATCACCTTTGGCAATCTTCTTCTCCTCGAGCGCTGCCAGCATCAGCTCTTCGCTATCAAAGCATTTAGCAGGGCCTACAAACTTAAGCCCCTCTTTTCCGGTTATTTTCGCGACCGATCCTTCGGGGGCCAGATTTCCGAACAGGATTTGAATGTGTCCTGTCGGTTTGATCGGTGCACTGACTGGTTGAACAATCTTTTGCCCCTCTTTAAGACCAGGTAGCGATTCTAGATTCTCGGCCAGCGTCTTGCCTGTAACCGTCAAGCAAGAACCATCGATGAAGCCCTCCGCGAGCAGGTACTTGAGGACCGCGGGGGTACCACCGATCGAGTGCAAATCCTCTTGAACGAATTTGCCCGATGGCTTGAGATCGGCCAAGAAAGGGACGCGATCGCTGACCTTTTGGAAATCTTGGATCGTCAGATCAATACCGACACTGCGGGCCATGGCAATCAAGTGTAGTACGGCATTGGTGCTTCCACCGAGAGCAATGACGATGACCATCGCGTTCTCAAACGCTTGCCTCGTCATGATGTCTCGAGGCTTTATATCCTGCTCCATCAAGTGGCGGATTGCTTTCGCGGCTCTAGCGCACTCATCGATCTTGGCCGGATCTTCAGCAGGGATTGAGGCCGAATATGGCAACGCCATTCCCAAGGCTTCGATGGCAGAGGCCATGGTGTTGGCTGTGTACATTCCACCGCATGCGCCCGCACCGGGGCAAGAGTTTCGGACAATGTTGGCTCGCGTTTCTTCGTCGATTTGCCCTGAAATGTATTGGCCATAGCACTGGAATGCAGAAACGATGTCCAACGAGTGGCCGTTCCATTTTCCAGCACGGATCGTGCCGCCATAAACCATCAAGGCTGGACGATTCAACCGCCCCATCGCGATGAGACAGCCAGGCATGTTTTTGTCGCAACCAGGTAAGGCGATCAAGCCATCGTACCATTGTGCACCCATGATCGTTTCGATTGAGTCTGCAATCAGATCCCGGGATTGGAGAGAATAGGACATTCCCTCGGTCCCCATGCTGATACCATCGCTAACGCCAACGGTGTTAAACCGCATACCGACCAATCCTTCGTTCACAACGGCTTTCTTGACATGCATTGCCAAGTCCAGGAGATGCATGTTGCAGGTATTGCCTTCGTACCAAACGCTTCCGATGCCTACTTGCCCTTTGTTCATGTCCTCAGGGGTCATGCCGGTTCCGTACAGCATCGCTTGCGAGGCCCCCTGGCTCTTGGGTTGCGTGATTCGTGAGGAGTATTTGTTGAGAGGCTGGGATTGCATAATGGATTGGTTTGTCTAACGAATTTACTAGATGTTTTTAAACAGTTGTTACGTTTTTCTCGAAACGTTACGTCCGGATATTGCCCTAAGCCGCCGGAACATCGGTTGCACTGTAATCCTGGCTTAGTAACGTAAACCAGGCTTAGTAACGTTGACGCGATTGTAATTGAATCGCGGCGATCCCGTAAGGCGAGCCTGCTGAGCTCTTGAGCGGCACAGTTGGAGTGGCGAGGTTTATCTAGGATTTGCTACACTGATGATTCTGTAAAGTTCTCCCATCTTTTATTGCTGACTCAACATGACCAAAGCTGATAATCCGAAACGCTCCGAAGTTCCCCTCGCGGATACTTGGGATTTGACCGTTCTCTTCCCAACCGACGCGGCATGGGAAACGGCACTCAATGAGTTCGAGTCCCTTATTGGTGGGTTCGAGGCCTTTCGCGGCAAGCTCGGCGAGTCGGCAGAAACGCTTGCTCAGTGCCTCGAGTACGACTGCAAAGTCGATCGCTTGTCCGAGCGAATCGGAGTTTTCGCTTCGTTGAAGACCAGTGAGGATCAGGGCAATAGTCACTATCAGGGCTACATGGCTCGCTATTACAGTATTGCGACCAAGGCAGGGCAAGCGGCCAGCTTCATCCGCCCCGAAATCTTGGCAATTCCACAAGAAACGTTGCAAACATTTGTCGAATCACCAGCTTTGGAACCCTATCGACTGGTTGTGGAACGAATCAACCGCTTCCGTGCTCATACGCTAGCCGAACCCGAAGAAAAGCTGCTTGCCATGCAAGGTGAGATGGCTCAAACCGCTAGCAAAGTATTTCGGCAACTCAATGATGCGGATCTAAAGTTCGGCAAAATCAAGAATGAAAAAGGAGTCGAGGTCGAGCTAACCAACTCGTCGTTCAGTTCGTTCCTGGTATCTCCAAATCGTGAAGTCCGAAAAACTGCTTTTCATCATTATTATCAACAGTTTGGGGCGCACGAGAACACTCTTGCTGCCACCTTGACAGGTAGTGTCCATACCGATGTTTATTACGCCCGAGCAAGAAACTATCCGAGTGCGAGAGAGTCCTCACTATTTGCGGACAATGTCCCGGTCGATGTTTATGACAATTTGATCCAAGCAGTGCACAACCATCTTCCGTCGGTTCATCGCTACTTTGATATGCGACGACGCAAAATGGGCTTGGAAAAAATTCATCATTACGACACGTATGTGCCAATCTTGGCGGACCGGGAAACGCACTACACCTGGGACCAAGCGGTCGATGTGGTGATCGAGTCATTGCGTCCCATGGGAAGCGAATATTGCAGCACGCTTGAGGATGGTTTGCGCGGACGCTGGTGTGATCGTTATCCGAATCAAGGAAAGCGAAGCGGTGCCTTCAGCAGTGGCACATACAGGGGCGTACCTTACATCCTGATGAACTACAAGCCAACCGTGCTGAATGACGTTTTCACCCTGACACATGAAGCGGGGCATTCGATGCACACGTACTATTCTTCGAGCTCGCAGCCATTTCACTACTATAACTATACGATATTTGTCGCTGAGGTTGCCTCGACGTTCAACGAGCAATTGCTCGCCAAGTATTTGATCGATAGGGCCGAAACTCGCGAAGAGCGAGCCTCGCTCATCAATCATGAAGTGGACAGCATACGGGCTACGATTGTTCGGCAGACGATGTTTTCAGAGTTCGAGAAGATTGTGCATGAAATGGCCGAAGCGGGCGAACCGCTCACCGTGGAATCGATCAAGAGCGTTTATCGCAAACTGCTGGAAGCGTACTTTGGGCCGGAATTCTCTTTAGATGAAGAACTATCGCTCGAGTGTTTCCGCATCCCGCACTTCTATAATGCATTTTACGTGTACAAGTATTCAACGGGGCTTTCGGCCGCGATCGCACTTTCGCGTCGTGTCCTGAACGGCGGACCGCAAGAGCTCGAGGAATACATGAGCTTCTTAAAAGGTGGCTGCTCCAAGGATCCACTTGATCTGCTTCGCGGGGCAGGTGTCGACATGAGCAAACCAGAACCAGTAGAAACCGCACTTTCCGAATTTAGCAAGCTGGTCGAGGAACTCGATAGCTTGCTGTAAGGCGGGAGGTTTATGAAAAAGTTCTGAATCGTTTAAGGTCCGCTTCGCGTCGCGAAGCCAATAGTAGCGTAGGAGCGCAAGCTCCACGTTAGGGCTTCAACGCGTTCACCGCCCATCAGCCTGCCCGGCAATCTCAGTGTCCCTGCCCTGTGTCTGAAGTCGCCAGAGGCGACTTCAGGCTCGCTCCGTGTGCACGTCACCGTACGGCTTGCGCCGCTACCCTCACATTTGCGAATGAGGCCATCGCAGCAACCTGCGGTAGATTTCTATATGCCGGCTGCAGGGACGACTTATGCTCGGAACACCTACCCTAAACGCATCACAAATCTTGCCTGTAGAGATACAGGCAACATATGCTCAGCAGAACGGTTACAAAGATCAGGTTGCTAACGATGGAGGTACCAGTTTTCTTTTCTTGATCGATCAAATCCATGTCGTTTCTGGTAATCGCCATCGATTTGGTCGCGTTCTTCACCAAAATTTCCTGCAAATCTTCAAGCTCTGCCGGCCTTTGGGCAACGATGTACATGGGACGCATCACCCATTGGTAGATTAGATCGGTAATCGTAGATCGCGGTGTCAGGTTCTGAGTTACAGAGTTTGTGTTTAAATCCCATGCCGCCAGATTCTTAACTCTGTAGGCGACCCACAGCTTTCCGTCGTCTCCCCATGAGGCTGACAATGCTTCTCCCTGTCCCGTTAACTTGGGCTTTGATATTTCGGTGGCGTTGGCGTTCATCAGCCAAACATTTTTGTTGTAATCCAATAGAACGATTTGGTCGGCAGGTCCGCTCAAAACTTGTCTTACTCTGGCTTTGCCGATGGTGTCCAAGCTCCGACTCGAGTCTGGCTGATCCGAATCGATAGCCATAGGCACCAAACCCTCGGGACAAACAAGGATTGTGGAGTCGCTGCATCCGACAATGGTGAGGAGTTCCTTTTCGAATTCGAACGTTTTGCGCCAGGCTTCGGTGTAATCACCTGTTTCGGGATTTAGTTTCCAAACGATCGCTTCTCCCTTACTGTACGCGACGACAGTATTTCTAGTGTTCGAAACGGCCCAGTCGAATGGACGTGTCAACTCTAAATCTTTGATCACCTGCTTGAATGACTCCTCCTTGGGAGGTTTTACGCCAAAGTTTTGAAGCATATTCGTGATACCTTCAAATCGATTCTCAATAGGTCGGTCTTTGGTCGGATCAAAGACGTACAAACCGTTCGGAGTCATAACAGCCAGCGTGTCCCCCCAGGGTATCAGATACTCTGCGGATTTGGGTAGATTGGCCCCACTGTCCAAACGGCTATCAGCCCATTGAGGAGTGGTAAAGGTCTGGTCAGTGGGGTCGTAGGCATCGGGAATCTTCACGATATCGAATCGCATATTTTCCCGGCCCCCTAAACCAAACGGAAGATTCTCTGTCCTGGCGAAGTACAAGGATTTTTGCGAGGCGATGGCCACCGGTCCTAGGAGTCGCTGGTCGTCTCGTTCTCCGAATGCTGATTGCCAGCGATTGGTAGATTTATCCCAGCAAAGAAGTCTACCGCTGTTGGTGCGTGCCCAGATCGAGTCATTTACCACATGAATTCCTCGAATGGACGGCTTGATTTCAACGGCATTGTTAAAATACGAGTACACGAATCCCAGCACAAAGCAGAGACCCCAGAATAATGTCGTAACCACGACACTGATGATCGCGTTTCGCCAGATCAATCCCGCTAAACAAGAAACCGCGTAGTAAACCAGAAAGGAAAATATGAACAAGGGAATGCACTTGAGAATTCCATTATTCCAAATCTCTAATTGAAGACCTGAATAGAGATACAAGCCGACTAGTACGTAGGTTACGTTCAACGCGACGAAAACACACCCACCTAGGTACTTCGTCAGGAACAATAGACTGCGGGAGATGGGTTTGCTCAGCAGCAAATGCAACGATCCAGGCTGAAACAAATCCGGTATGAGAGCGCTAGTTATCGTCAACGAAACAAACAGCATGACAAAGCTCAGACCGATCCACATGATCAGTGGATAGAAACCTTGTTCAATGAATGGTTTGGCCATCTCCTTAGTGAACGGGAGTGGGTTCCCCAGTTTGATCCCTGCGTATGCGATCCATGTTGCACGTCCTTCGGGGGAGTTCAACGTGGACGGAAACGCGGAATCCAACAACTTGCGATTCAGTCGTTCTAGTTCGACCTCGGACAAGTTCTCTTTTTCAACAAGATCGTTGTACTTGTTGAGTTTTTTTATATTTGGCCAGGCTTCTTCAGAGTAGAGGTCAGGCAGCTTTAGCAAGTCGTTGAATTCGCTGATCAGCAACCCGACCGCTACCCGTCGCTTCGTTTCCTTGCGATCCTTCATAATTTTCTGGAACGATTCGGAAAGACGAGCATAAACTGCCTTTTGAGCCCGTGATCCTTTCCCGGCTGAGGCTTCAGCCAACGCGTCCATGATATTGCCCGCGCTCGAATCGGAGCGAAAGCTGGTGCCGATGATCTGGTAGGACTCAGCAGAGGTGAAATGCAGTGGAAAGAGCAACGCCAGGAGCAGTGTCCATGCGGCGAGCAGGATCCAAAGCACGTAAGAGCGAGTCGATTCCAAGAAACTATCAAAAAGGACCGCGAAGTATGGTTTCATGTGTGAGGCTAATAAGTCGTGAAGAAGAGACTTGTGTCTTGTTGGTGGCCCGAATCAACGGGAATGATAAGCGGACGGTACGACGGTGATTCCGTCCCGTATGCTTAGTTTGTCGAGTGTGCAGGAACGGAACCCACGATGCTCATGAAGACTTGTTCCAAGCTGGGGCGGTACCTCTCGAGCCGGACCACACTGACCTGCCTAGCTCGCAACCAGTCGATGATCTGGTCGACGTCCGCCTGGTGCGGTGCGGCTAAATCCAGTTTGTATTCTTCATCGGGGGCCGGAACTCTCCGAACGGAGGTACATCTCCAATGTTGCTCGAGCTCTTTAATTTGCTCCTCGGAGCATCGCAGGGTGAGGCTGACCGTCCCTTCCTTTGCGAGGGGATTCTGCATGATCAAATCGTCGATCGTTCCCGTTCCTCGAATTTCTCCAAGGGCCATGATTGCGACCCGATCGCAAATGAGCTCGACCTCTTGAAGGATGTGGGAGTTGAGAAAAACCGTTTTTCCACGCTCTTTGAGTTTGGTTAGCAGGTCCCTGATTTGTGACCGACCCATTGGATCGAGCCCATCGGTCGGCTCATCCATGATCAGTAGATCGGGGTCGTGCAGCATAGCTTGAGCCAGCCCGAGCCGCTGTCGCATCCCCTTCGAATACCTTCGCACCGCCTCGTTTTGGCGGCCGGTTAAATCGACAAGCTGGAAGAGTTCGTCCTCCTTGCGGCGAATTTCCGAATCGCTCAATTCGCTGAGGCGGCCATAGAAATAGAGAGCGCTACGTCCCGTGTGATGCCGGGGAAAGATCAGATTCTCCGGCAGGTAGCCGATTTTTCGCCTAGCCGCTTTGCTGCCAGCACTGAGATCTAGCACGGTCGCTTTGCCCTGATTCGCATGAAGAATTCCAAGCAAAATCTTAATTAGGGTGGTTTTTCCAGCCCCGTTTGGACCGAGTAACCCGAAGACTTCGCCAGGCTTGACCTCCAGCGACACACCGCGCAAGGCGTGATGTCGTTTTCGAAAGAGCAAGCCTTCTGTGTAGCTCTTGGTGAGCTGCTCGACGTGAATCGCGGTCGCCATAAGTGATTTGCCAAATGTCTATAGGTCTTCAGGGACGCTATTTTTGCAACGCCCCAGGGATATCCGAGGATTGTAGGGATGTTTCACCACGTCGGTAACGGGTGAACGCCCAAGATTCGTCAGGGAGGCGGGGAAATTGGGAACTCCTCACCTGGGCTGCCTCACAATCGGTACAATTGAGGAAATTTCCTACCATTTGTCGTTCAGAAAACTCTAGAATAACGACTGCTGGGCAACTAGTCTGATAGGAACCTTTTCGCACAATTCCCCCAAGAGTGAACTTGGCATGGCTAATTACGTAACCCTCGATGATGCTGCAAAAATCCTAGGAGTTTCCTCTGAGGAGCTCGTTGAGATGAGATCTCGCGGTGAAATTTTCGGATATCGCGACGGTACATCTTGGAAGTTTAAGGCAGAGGAGATTGACCGAGTTCGCGCAGAACTTGCAGGCGAAGTCATGGACGAAGATGCTGGCGGCTCATCTATTCTGATCTCCGAAAGGGAGCCCGCAAAACCTGGCACAAATTCTGGGGCAGGGGTCAGCGATGTCGGCGTGGGGAGCGATGTCAAATTGGTGGCGGACCCGGGCAGCGGTAGCGGAATACGTCTGGTTTCTTCGAACGAAGACAGCAACCTCAACCTCGGATCGATCTCCGACCTAAAATTGTCTGGTGAACCAAGTTCGGGCAAGGGATCTGAGTTGGATCTCGGATCGGATCTGCAACTGTCTGGAGGCTCCGGCGACAGCGACCTTAATTTGATGCCAGATTCTGGAATCAGCTTGGGCTCGGATGTAAAGCCTGGATCGTCTGGAATCGGATCAGGTGGCGGCATTGGTTCCGAATTGGAGCTGGCCGACGACGACGAAGATGAGTTAGTCCTCGGCTCCGATTCCGGAGTGGGCCTCGCTGCAGAAAGCGGTATTAACCTAATGAGTCCGTCCGACAGCGGATTGTCGCTTGAGGAAGAACCACTCGATCTGGCTGGGACGGGAATCTCGGGACTGGATTTAGGAGCAGAGATCGCTGGCGGTTCTGGTTCGCAGTCTGGCGTTGGAAGCGGAATCAGCGGCCTAGGAAGTGGAGCTTTGGTCGACTTCTCCGATGGCGAAGAGTTTCAGTTAACACCTTCGGGCGGTATTGAAGCTGACGACGACAGCGGGTCACAAGTTATTGAGCTAGAAGATTCTGCCGAATTCGGCGGCATGCCCGCAGTCGGTGGCTTCGACGGCGGTGCAGTCATGGAAGGGGACGCGGCTGGGGGCGGCTTTGATGACGACGCGGCAATGGTCGCTACCGGGGCCGTGGCAGGAGCAGGCTACCGAGCGGTGCCCGAAACACCCTATAGCGGCTTCGACATTGCACTGCTGCTGAGCATCCTTACCATCATGTGCATCTGTGGTGTTTTGGTTTCAGATCTTGCAAGAAACCTGTGGGGCTATGACGGCCAAAACGGTATCGCGACGGGCATAACCAATGCACTCGTCAACGCGATCGGTCGTAATTAGTCTCAGCTATGCCAAAAGGATATTGGATTGCACGGGTCGATGTTTCCAACGAGGAAGCCTATGCGCGATATCGTGAGCTAAACGGTATCGCATTCGCCAAGTTTCACGGGAATTTTATCGTGCGAGGGCCAGCCGGAAAGGTTGTCAAAGGAGTCCCTAGGCAACATAACGTTGTGCTCGAGTTCCCAGATTATGAGACAGCACTGGCCTGTTACGAAAGCCCCGAGTACCAAGCCGCCAAGTCGCATCTCGACCAAGCTGGTGAAATTGACCTTATCATTATGCCAGGCTACGAAAGCGAAAGCTGATCAGCGCGGTTGTTGATTCTTGTTGGCGGTCGGCCGTACGAATCGATGCCATTGATATCCATCGGGTAGAAAATCGCTTGCAGCGAACTCCAGGTGCAGAATTCTGCGATGAAGCTTTGTACCTTCCCTAGATGATCCACTCGAGTGGCTAATCAATGGTCGCATGGCCAAAACGTCACCGGCATCTGCGAAAATCGTGACAGCCTTTTCCGCCCCCACTCCATCGCTATCCGACGAAACATGGGATCCGGGGATCACACGCAATGGACCGTTCTCATCGGTGACTTCATCTAAATGGATTCGCAAGGTCAACATCGACTTGAGCACCTCATCCGGGGCAATCACATGTGGCACTCCTGCTTTGAGCGTAGCTCTTGAGAATTGCGTAGATGGTAGGTCGTTTTGCAGCACTGCTATAGAGGTATCTTTGTGCCAGGGGAGACTCCAAGTTCTCTCGGGGGGCTTATCAAAAAACAACGCTCTGACCAACCCGAATGTCTCACCGAGTTGGCTGCGAAGCAGATTTGCCATCGGCCCAGTTTGCCAAACCTCTACGACTTCAGGAATGGAGTCAATGAGGTTCCTTGCAGCATAAACGTGCCCCCGACTGGATCGAGCCAGTATCGAGCCGGACTCTTCAGCAAATACCTCTTCGAATATATCTCGCAACTGTTCGACCGATTCTCCCCCGACCGCAGCGGGCATGAGCAAATAGCCGTCTCGCTCGAGGCCTTGGGTGGCAATCTGCATGTTCGGCATTTGTGGGTTCTCCAAGTAAGGCATCAAAGCCAAGGCGCATCGAGGAAATCCTCATTTTAGAAGATTTTCGTCGGAAACCGGCAAATGATACTTCCCTGTGACCGTACGTGTCACTGCCCTGCTGATAAATAGTCATGTTGGGACGCGGCATCCCAACCCTTTTCCCGCATGCCGCATCCACGAAACCTTGAGGATCAAGCAAAATGCTAGTACTAAGCCGAAAAGTTGGTGACAAAGTGGTAATCGACGGCAACATCACTGTCGAGGTCGTCAAGATAAACGGTAACCGAGTCACCCTCGGGATCGAAGCCCCCGCTTCCGTGAGAATTTTGCGAGGAGAGTTGAGAGAAAAGCAACACACAACGCAAACCATCGAGATCGAAGTCGAGGACGGTATGCTGGTGGCTTGTTAATGCTCCATCTTAGGCCGGTATTCTCGCCGCAAACCGATCGTTACACGGCGACACTTCTCTTGCTATAATGTACACGGGACGTTCGAAAGGACGTCCCAGCCTGCCCAATTGATTGGAGCGTTGTTCCTGAAGAAACAAGCAGGCCGTTCGCCTCCCGCCATAACTATCCCTCCCTGTCTTCCTCCGAAGGTGCCTGCTCATGTGTCATGAACGACGCAGAAAGTTGCGGAACCGAATCGAATTATCTAAGCCTGCTTCACATCGACGAGTGTCAATGGTGTCTTTCGCGTTATTCGCGACAGTCCTGACCGGGGCATGCGGGGGGTATTCCAGCGCCTACGCCCAACGAGCTTCGCTCACTCCCAGCGATTCCTACGCAGAGACAACCGAGGCAGATTCATACTTCGAAAAAGATGTCCGACCGATCCTCAAAGTGCATTGCTTTCTCTGTCATGGCGAAGAACCGGAAAAAGGAGGGAGCCTCGATCTCCGACTGGTGCGACTCATGCTTGAGGGCGGAGATTCCGGTCCCGCTCTTTCGCTAGAACACCCCAACGAGTCCTTGCTCCTCGAGAAAATTCTTTCGGATGATATGCCCCCTGGCCCGAAGAAACTGTCTTCAGAAGAGAAGCAGCATATTAGCAATTGGCTGCACCGAGGAGCCAAAACCGCCAGACCCGAGCCTGACGATCCTGCTGAAGTACGATTCACCGAGGAAGAGTTAAGCCACTGGGCTTTTCAGCCCATTCGATTGCCCGCACAGATCGTCGAAAGCCGAGAAGAAAGCTTTCTTAGCCCGCTGAGCTTTTCGAATGAGATCGATCGATTGGTAACGGACACGGCATCGCAGCATGGCTTTTCCTTGGTATCGCCTGCTGATCGGACAACGTTACTCCGTCGAGTCAGTTTCAATTTGACTGGATTACCACCCACTCGAGATGAGCTGGAGGGATTTCTGTCGGACGATAGCCCTGAAGCTTTCCATAAAGTAGTCGATCGATTATTGGAATCACCGCAATACGGTGTTCGTTGGGCTCGACACTGGCTTGATGTGGCGGGTTATTCGGAAAGCGAGGGACAGATCCTCAACGATCGCGTTCGGCCTCACGCGTGGCGGTATCGCGATTACGTCGTAGATGCGCTGAACCGCGACATCCCCTATAGCCAATTCCTCAAAGAACAAATCGCCGGAGATCAAATGATCGATGGGGCTGTCGATTCCAATAGCGATGAGCATGCTCGCCTCATGGCAGCAACAGGCTTCTTGCAAATGGCCCCCGATTTGTCCGAGACGGAAAATACCATCATGATTCGCAATCAAGCGGTTGCGGACACGATCCAAACGGTAACCTCCTCCGTCCTTGGACTCTCGGTCGCCTGCGCCCAATGCCACGACCATCGCTACGATCCGATTTCCATCGACGATTATTACAAATTGCGGGCTATCTTCGATCCAACGATGCCCTTGCAACAATGGAAGCAGCCGAGCCAGCGCTTGGTGGATCTGACCAATGACGCCACCAAAGCCGAACGAGCCGATATCGAGGCGCAAGCGGTCGCCCTCCAAGAAGATATCAATGCACGCCGACGAGCCCATTGCCAAACCATCCAAGATCGAGAGATCAACGCAGCTCCCGAAGACGTTCGAGACGCTTTGCGGGCAGCTGTCAACACACCGGTCAAAGATCAAACGGATGAGCAGAAAGCGTTACTCGAAGCTCACCCAAAGGTTCGCACCATTGATTGGATCGTTGGTCAATTGGTCGAATACGATGGCCCCTCGCACCGTGCGTTCCAAGAAGAAGAAAAGAAAGTGCAAGAGATTCGAGATAGCAAGCCGCTTGCTCGATTGGTGATGTCGGCCCAGGATCAAGCTACCACCAACAAGAGTTTTGTTTTCTTTCGAGGCAATCCAGAATCTCCGCAGCACGAGGTCGAACCGAGTGAGCTAGAGGTTCTCCTCAAGAATCGCGATGCGGAGTCAGCGCCGACAACGATTCCTAGCGAGAAGCGGAGGTTGGCTTATGCGGAGCATTTAACAGATGGATCGCATCCTTTGGTTGCGAGAGTCATCGTGAATCGCGTCTGGCAGCATCACTTCGGTTCCGGTTTGGTTCGAACGCCTGGCGAGTTTGGACTCAACGGACAACCACCAAACCACCCAGAACTGCTTGATTATCTGGCTCACGAATTCATGGCAAACGGTTGGAGCTTGAAATGGCTACACCGACAAATTGTGCATACGAAGACCTTTCGGCAACATTCCTCGGCAGCAAAAATCGAGAATCCAAGCGATCCTGATGCCACCAAGAGCTGGTCAGAGGATCCAGAAAATCACTTCCTAGCTCGGATGTCAATCAGAAGATTGGATGCGGAAGCGGTTCGAGACGCGATCCTTTCGATCAGTGGTAAGTTAAACATCAACATCGGAGGCCCGAGCGTTCCCATCGCCGAGGACGACGAGGGCAAGGCGGTGATCGGCTCTCGTATCCTTAGGGATGGATTGTTCGCTGGAATCAAAGACCCTGGCGAGGAAGGGAATCGTCGCAGTATTTATCTGAGTTCGCAGCGATCCTTGCAATTGAATCTCTTGCAGACTTTTGATTTGCCCGAGATGAAGCCGAATTGTCAACAACGTAGCGTTTCAACCGTAACGCCTCAAGCGTTGCTGCTGATGAATGACGCTTGGGTGGTCGACGCCGCCCAACGCATGTCGGACCGTCTTTGGTCCGGTACCGCCTCTCTCGAAGAGCGTATCGACCATGCTTTTCAGTTGGCACTTTCCAGTCAGCCCAATCCCGCGGAACTCGCTGCAAGTCTCGACTTTATAAGAAACCAGGCGGAGTTGTTTCGTCAAGATCCGGACGAGAAGTGGCAGCAGACGATTCAGGAACAGCCAGATGCACCGGAGCGACGCGGGCTGGCTAGTTTTTGCCAAATGTTGATGGCTTCCAATCGATTTTTGTATTTGGAGTAAGGAGCATTCCTCATGAGTCATTCGTTTCAAAGGCCCGGCAGTATAGATTCGCATAGGGACGGGATGGGGCGGCTGTGCTCCCGCCGCCATTGGTTGCAATCGTCCGCGTTTGGTTTGGGATCGGTAGCTGCTGCCATGTTGCTCAAGCAGGATGGATTGCTAGCCCAAGACGCCGCCGCGCTAAAGAAGCCTGCATTGGAAACACCGGTTTACGATCTACTTCCCAAGGATCCACCGGAACCGGCTCGCGCCAAAGCGATGATCTCCATGTTTATGATGGGGGGCCCGAGTCAGATCGATTTGTTTGATCCTAAACCCGAGCTCGTGAAGCGTCATGGCCAGCAATTCGAGGGGAACATCCAATTCGATAATGCTGCACAGGCTAGCCGGCAAATTATGGCACCTCAGTGGGAGTTCAAACCGCGCGGTGAATGCGGAATGGAGATTTCGGAGTTGATGCCTCACCTGGCTGGTATAGCGGACGAGATTACCCTCATCCGATCTATGCATTCCGCAGTCAACAATCACTTTCCTGGTTTCTTCGCCATGAATACCGGTGGGATCGCAGGTGGGCGTGCGACGCTGGGAAGCTGGTTGACCTATGCTCTCGGGAGTGAGTCTCAGGAATTGCCGGCTTATGTAGCATTGACCCACCCGTGGGGGCTTCCTATTTGCGGTGGGGATAGTTGGACCAATGGTGGGCTTCCGTCACTTTATCAGGGAACTGTGGTTCGCCCGACCGAGCCTCGCATGTTCAATTTGAATCCGCCGCCCCATCTGCGTGGTGCAGCCCAAGCAGAGCAGTTGCGATTCTTGGAAGAGTTCAATCGCCAACATGCTGTGCAGTTTCCTGGCAATACAGACCTAACAGCTCGTATCGCGAGCTATCAGTTAGCTGCTCGCATGCAACTGTCCGCTCGCGAAGCCTTTGACATATCGTCTGAGACCGCCGAAACGCTGGAAATGTATGGCGTTAACAACGACACCACGCGGGATTACGGCACGCGTTGCTTGATCGCGCGACGATTGGTGGAACGAGGAGTGCGATTCGTTCAGATATTCAACAATGGGCAATCCTGGGACCATCATTCCTCGATTGCGACCGAGCTCCCGGCTCGATGCCGAGAGATCGATCAACCAGCCGCAGCTTTGATTACGGATCTCAAACAGCGTGGCTTGCTCGATAGCACCCTTGTTCATTGGGGAGGAGAGATGGGCAGGTTGCCAACGATCCAGGTACCCGTTGGTGATACCGAGCTAAAGAATGTGGGACGCGACCACAACACCTATGGATTCAGCATGTGGGTTGCAGGAGCTGGAATCAAATCGGGGTACGTGCATGGCGAGACCGACGAGTTTTCCCACTATGCGGTGAAGGATCTCGTCACGCACCACGATTGGTTAGCAACCGTGCTGGATCGCTTTGGGCTCGATGCGAAGGAGTTGCACTTTGACGTCGGCACGCAGAAGCTATCCCTGGTAGAGAATCCCAACGCCCGCGTGATCCAAGAGATTTTGGCTTGACCGGTCGGCAGAGGCAAATAAACCCCAACTCACAGTCACAGGCTCGGAACGTTGAGTCGCCATTGGGCTCGTGCTAATACTTTTCGATCGAAATACTACGATCAGAGCCCGACCATCTCTAGCAATTTCAGTGCGTTGGTTGTCGGGGTAACTCCTGCCCTCATGACGTAATCGAACCGCATGACCTGCTTACCCTCGACCGTTTCGAAATACTCACGAAAGTGAACAATCTGAGCACTGCGCTGCATTTTTTCGTTGGATGCCAACTCGAGATCGTGCGTACTCGATAGCACAATCGCATCCATGTCCACGAGTTTCTTCAGAACGGAATCCACGGCAATTTGGCGTTCTCGCGAATTCGTACCTTGTAGGATTTCATCTAACAATACGAGCATCCGTTTTCCAGATGGCCCTGATTCTCTTTGAGCTTGATCGACCACAGCTCTCAGGCGTTTTAGTTCTGCCATAAAGAACGATACGCCATCCTGCAAGGAATCATGAACCCGGATGCTGGTCGCGATCTCGAACGACTCGCTTCGCCAGTTTCCCGCGCAGACGGGAGCACCGAGTCTCGCTAAAACCGAATTAACTCCAATAGATCGCAGCAATGTGGATTTGCCTGCCATGTTGCTACCGGTCACCAACAAAAGTCGCTTATCGTCTGTGATCTGTAAATCATTGGGTACGCGCTGCGTATCTTTTAAAAGAGGGTGTGCAACTTGATGAACCGCGAGTAATGCACCTCGGCTTTCCATTTTTGGAAAGGTCCATTGATCGTACTCGTCCGCCAAAGTTGCCGCGCTGACCAAAGCCTCCATCTCGCCGAGGGTGTCGATCCACTCATCGACCCGTTCGCCATGGCTCGCTTTCCATTTTTCGAGCCGCTTGAGGATTCGTACATCCCAAAGCAAAAGAATCTGCAACACAACATAAGGAATAAAGAACAGCGGGCTGCGTTGCATGCCAGCCAAGCTCATCAATCTCTGTAAGTCTCCGATCGACCGGACAGCGTTGTAGGAGTCATTGGCAAGCTTGTGCCGAAGTTTCGTTAACTTGGCCGACTTTGGTTCTAGCGAAACGATGGTGGACAACCAATCGATCAGTGTTTGCAGTTCTCGGTTGGCCGATCCGAGACGATGAAACAAATCGTGGATCGGGCCGATGGCAACCATGGATATCAGCAGGTTCAAGCCTAAACCTGCCAATAGTATTCCAAGCCCAATCGCTTGTCCGGTGCCGATCTCTGCAAAAACACTCGCTAGTAAAATCACCAACCCTAACGGAACCAAAGCTGGACCGAGCAACGTAACGTAGTATTGCCATTCTCGACCTGTGTAGTGATCACGGCTGCGAGCCCAGTCGAGGATAGCCTCTGGGGTCGTGGATTGATTTCTAGAAGCACAGGCTATTTCGTAGAAGCCCAATCGCCATTCCCTCTGTAACGCGAGCTCCTGCACAGCCGCCTGTCGTTCCTGGATGATCGATGGCGGTGCCCACTCGGTCATCCATTTGGCAATGGTCTTAGCCCCGGTCTGAGACATGGCCAATGAAAACCAACGAAAAAGACTTCTATTGCCAAACAGATCTAGATCGCGAGTCCAATCGCTCTGGTACGGTGCACATTCTTGTTCAGTAGGCAACTCGGGGAGCCTTTCCCAATCTCGTTCGCATCTCGCGATTAAACGCAGAAAGCCATATTTCTGAGAATTTCCACGCGAGATCATCCATTGGAGGTATTCATACCAAGTTGCAAACGCCAGGAATGCGACCATTAACACCAAACCCAACTGCCATGCCCAGCTACCTACAGCAGAGTCGAATACTCCGAATCCGATCAACAGTAATCCTGGCAGACCAGTTGCAAGCCGCAAGCGAACCAACTGTTTCGATTTGGCTTGCGATTCCGCTGTTTTCGAATCGATTTCGGCAACCTTTTGGCGGTAAGCTTCCGTGGCCGGAATTGTGGGGCTAGGATGAATCACGTTTGTATTGGTGCGCCTTGCGTCACGAAGGTAGTTACGGTGTTGATGTCTTGATGCAATTGTGTCTTCAAGGCCTCGAGAGACTCAAATTTATGCACGCCGCGAACGCGACTTAGAATCTCGAGTTCGACCTCGCAGTCATAGAGATCTCCGGAATAGTCAATAATGTGAGCTTCGACTTTTCTGGCATCCTCGCCGAACGTAGGATTGGGACCGATGTGCAGTGCCACGGCTTTGGCGACTGGAGAATCCATGCCATCATCTGTTTCGCCACTGGGACGAACCAACCGTACTAACCGTGCGGCGTAGACTCCGACGCTGGGTATTTGGACCGGGATAGCGACTAGATTTGCCGTGGGAAAACCAATCGTTCTGCCTCGCTGAGCACCGTGGGCGACGATTCCCGAAATCCGGTAGGGGCTGGAGAGCAGCTGATTCGCTAGTTCTATGTTTCCGGCATCAATATTTTGACGAATCCGGGTGCTGGAGACCCATTCGGCACCGGTCAGTTCCGGCTCCACTATTTGGAATGCGATGTTTTGCTTTTCGCATAGCGCCCCGAGCACATCGACATTTCCCTGTCGATCCTTTCCGAACTGAAAATTAGGACCTTCGACGATACCCTTCGCATGCAAGCCATTTACTAACAGCTGTTCAAAGAAGTCCGTAGGGCATAGTCGCAGAAGCTCAGCATTCGTATTCAGCACGACGACATGGTCGGCTCCCGCTGCTTGGAGAAGCTCGACTCTGCGACGGATGGTGGTAAGCGCGGGTGGGACTTTGTCGGGAGCCAGAATTTTGACCGGGGGTGGATCAAACGTGACGATGACCGCTGGACCGCTAACTTGTTTGGCAAGCTGCTTTAACTTGCTCAACAGCGTGAGATGCCCACGATGAACACCATCAAAATTTCCGATGGCTACCGCACCTCCCAGGGCAGATGCGGGAATCAAGGGGAACCATGCTGCCGCCATTGCTTTCAACTTTCTCGCACCACGTATTTCCTGAACTGTCCCGATACTTTCGACGACTAGACCACCGAATGTAGCTCGTAGGTTCGCGAATCTCCTTTGCCGTCCCGATGATTCGCCTGCGCGATTTGGTACAGTTGCTGACCAACGGGGGTTGGGTACTGGCCCGTGATGCACGCTTGGCAGAGATGGTTGGACGGTAAATCAATAGCCCGCGCGATCGATTCGATTGGCAGGTAGCGTAGCGAATCACAGCCGAGTTGTTCCGCCATGCGGTCTTGGCTCGCTTCGGTCAATATGCCATTCTCAAGGAACTTGGGAGCAAAGAGTTCGTCGATAGTGGACATATCGATCCCGTAGAAACAGGGTGCCACAATCGGCGGGCAAGCGACACGGACGTGAATTTCTTTCGCACCTCCTAGATCACGAATGCGGTTCAGCAATACTTTCATCGTTGTGGAGCGGACGATGGAATCTTCTACGAGGATGACTCGTTTGCCATCGAGAACTTCGCGAAGCGGTGTGTACTTGCTCGAGGCTTTTGCTTTTCGAGCGCGCCCACCCTCGATAAAGGTTCGCCCACTGTAGCGATTGCGGATCAGACCTTCGCGGCAAGGTATTCGCATGCGGTAGGCCATGGCATCGGCAGCAGCTTTGCTGGTGTCTGGAACAGGAACGACAATGGTGTCGTTGTCGAGAGGGAATTGGTTGCGAGCCAACTCGAGCCGAGCGAGCTCTTCTCCGAGTCGAGTGCGAGAGAGGTAAACGCTTCGTTCATCCAAAGTGCTCGCGACGTTTGCGAAATAAATCCACTCGAAGAAACAGTGGGCAGGGGGCTGAACATCGTAGTATTTCTCAATCTTGATTCCCTCGGGACTAACCAAAATGGCGTGCCCGGGCTGAACCGATTTGATTGAGTCGCGATCAAACCCCAAGTTTAAAAGAGCAACACTTTCGCTCGCTGCGGCGAACAGGGCACCATCGATGGCGTAGCAAAGAGGCTTGATTCCTAGCGGGTCTCTCGCGACCAGTAATTCTCCCTTGGCATTCAGTACAGCGATCGAGTAGGCACCATCGAAGTTTTTCGAAGCAGCTGCGAAGACATCGATCAGGGAGCGGTTTGGGGAGATTGTGAGTTCCCGTCCAATCTCATGCAAAATAATCTCCGTGTCGGTATCACGGGCGAGGTGATGTTCCCCTTCTTTGAGCAGCCGATCGCGGAGCTCTGTGTAGTTGGCCAATTGACCGTTAAAGCAGAAACTAAACCACTTGTTCTTGTGGATATGTTGCCGTTCAAAAGGTTGGGCGTAACTCTTGTCGTCTTGTCCGCACGTTGCGTAGCGAACGTGACCGATCGCCGCGTTCCCGGCGTATGCCTCCATGATGGCCTCGCTCTTGCCACGATGAGACAAACGGAAAACTTCGGCGACGGTACCGATGTCTTTCATGGTGTCTAGAATCAGTGGGCGTTCAGGATTATAGCTCGTCATTCCAGCGGCTAGCTGGCCGCGGTTCTGGATATCCTGGAGCATCCTGGGGAGCAGATAGGAAATGGCGTTTCGCCCGCCATCTGGTACTAATCGGCTCTCTTCGCCCGTTGGGAGGTGGTAAATTGCCGCAACACCGCATTCATGGTGCAGTTCGCTCATAAAAATAATCGTCTCAACGAGGGTGTTCGGCTCGGACCTTAAGAGAAACCAGCGGGATTTCGCCGCTAAATCCGCAGGACCGAATCTTAACGAAGATAAGCGGTTCTGTCGAGATTTGATTTCTCGAGAGGGAGGAGGAGGGAAGCGTCAAATTCATGCTTTTGTGCGTTTCTTCCCGAAAACGCGTCTCATTTCTGATGGGGCGTTGATTAGGGGTAAAAGCTTGGTTGGCTCCCCAGATGCGATTTGAGTGCCTCTTAGTGTTTGGAGACGAATGAAACGGCCCTCGTATCTATCCCCCCTCGCTTTTGCGTTAAACTCTGCCCTCTCGCTGTACTCGCGGGTCACTTGATGGCACGACGTTCTTTGGATTTCATCTTTTAAAACGAACTACCATGTACAACGCGAGAGACAGGACACATGCTCCTAGCTCATGAGGAATGGCTAGGAGGGATTCCCCCCGAGCGCCGCCAAGCGATTCCCAACCAAACCACCAATGTACGCCCCACATCAACGTCCCAAAGATGATCGTTGCTAATACACCAGCACGGCTGACTCGCTCTCGCTCCATCAGGATGGCCATGAACGGTACGACTATCGCCGCTAATAGCATTCCGTATGAGTCTCGCACTAACTCAAACGCAGTCTCGCCACTCCACGCGAACCCCATACCACCTGCTAGCATGATCCCGATCGACCATTTCTGAAGCCTTATTCGATTCTCCTCGGTCATCGGTCGTCGACGAAAACGCTCCCACAAGGGCTCGATCACATTGATCCCCAGCATGGTCGCTGGTGCCGATATCGCACTCATTAGTGTTGTGAGGATCGTTGCCAGAATGGCGAGAAACAATGCTAGTGCCCCCAAAACGGGCATGTGTAGCTTGGCTAAATGACTCAAGACCTGGATGTCGTCATCCATGCGATAACCGAAACCCAAAAACGCAATTCCGCACAGCACCGGAACACATCCCATCGCTAAGTAGATACCCGCTGCCAACAAACAAGACCAACGAGCGGCACTCATGCTCCGCGAAGATCTAATGCGCTGCACCAGTTCAATTGCCGGTATGTTTCCGATCGATCCGACGGCCAATGCTCCAAGCATTTGCATCCATGGCGAAGAGGCCTCTCGGTCGAGCAATTCCAAGTTTTCACTAGGGATCAAACTACTTACTTGCCAGCTATCTGACTCAAAAATGACTCCGGCTTTGACGATTAAAGCCACCATGGCAATGAGCCCGAGCCCAATGACCAGCATCGATGCTGCATTGGCAACGGCAACTCCACTGCCGCCCCCAAAAATGCAGAGAATAAAGGCCACACTCGATACCACGATCGTCCAAAAGACGATATCGCCCCCTACGAACAATCGCAGCATCATGCTGGCTGCGATCAGCTGAGCGGCAATCCATCCAAAATAACTCGGCACGATGACAAGTGACGCAAGCCGTTCTGCGTTCCCGCCAGCCGCTTGACGAAACACATCGCCTACTGTCGTGATATCCAAGTGATATAACCGTGGGACGACAAACAACCCGACGAGAACTAAACATAGAGCGATCCCAACGGGATCGATCCAAATCGCTTTCAGGCCGCCGCGCGCCACCTCGTCAGATAACGTTAACAAGGACTCTGCACCATACCATGTTGCAACTAATGCCCCTGTCCCTGCAACGACTCCGATGCTCTGCCCCGCTAGAACGAAATCATTCACCGAGGACACGCGTCGAGACGAGGCGATCGCAATCCAGACGAGCCCAACGAACAAAGCGATGGTCGACGCGAGAAACATTCTCGCTAAATCAATTCCTTGATCGGCTCAACGTGTTCGACGCCGACCAGTTTTTGATCCAAACCGCTATAAAAATACGATAGCTTGTTAGGATCGATTCCCATTTGGTGAAGAACGGTCGCATGTAGATTCTTGACGTGCAGAGGGCGTTCTGTAGCTGCCGCTCCCAATTCATCGGTGGCTCCCACCGTGGTTCCACCCTTGATGCCACCTCCTGCCATCCACATAGTGAACCCATAGGAATTGTGATCACGCCCCGTTGAAGCCTGATATTCGGCGACAGGCTGTCGGCCAAACTCACCACCCCAAACAATCAGGGTGCTGTCGAGCAAACCGGTTCGCTTTAGGTCTTGCAATAGCCCAGCAATCGGCTTGTCCGTTCTGCCTGCATGCAAATTGTGGTTGGTCTCGAGATCGCCGTGCGCGTCCCAATTGTCGTCATTGTGGGCACCGCCAGAATACAACTGGATGAACCGAACTCCTCGTTCGACCATCCGTCTTGCCATCAAACATCGCCGTCCGAAATCGTCGGTTTTTGGATTCCCGATACCATACAGGTCCAGCGTATCTTGAGTCTCATCGCTGATGTCGACCAACTCAGGGGCCGATTGCTGCATCTTAAAGGCTAACTCGTAGCTCGAAATTCTGGCTGCGAGTTCGTCTTGATTGGTGCGAGCACTCAAGTGAGCGACGTTATTCTCCTTGATGGCATCGAGTAACTCTCGTTGCAGTTCTCGCGATACGCCCTCGGGAGCTTGCAGATCCAACAACGGTGTCCCTTTCGCACGCACGATGGTACCGGCGTAGTTTGCAGGCATGTAGCCGCTCGACCAGTTTTTGGCACCGCTGATCGGTCCACCCTTTGGGTCGAGCATGACGACGTAACCAGGTAAATTTTCGTTTACCGTTCCCAAGCCATAGTTGATCCAGGACCCGAGCGATGGCGAACCACTCAGGATCTTGCCTGAGTTCATCATCAGCATGGCCGAGCCGTGAATCGGAGAATCGGCGGTCATGGAATGGATAAAGGCAATGTCGTCGACTCGGTGGGCGAGATTCGGGAATAGGTCGCTGACCCATTTTCCGCATTCTCCGTATTGTTTGAATTTCCACCGAGGCTCGACGATACGTCCTTCGTTTCTATGTCCGCCACGACCGAACGTCTTCACAGCGATGGTCTTGTTGTCCATCCCCACCATGTTTGGTTTGTAATCGAACGTATCGATCTGGCTCGGGCCACCGTACATAAACAGGAAGATGACCGACTTGGCCTTGGCTGCTGTCGGAGGTAGAAACGCGTGCGGCGAGGGTATTTGATCAGCATTAGCCCTTGAGAAAAAACCGTCTCCTGCAAGAAGCGATGCCAAAGCTGCTCCGCCAAACCCGCAGCCCGACTGCCACAAGAACTCGCGGCGTGTTCGTCCACAAAAGTTTCTTTTGGTCATGATTCGATCTTCCTTCCTCAATCGAGATAAACGAATTCGTTGGAGTTGAACAGCACCACACAGTACTCGCGAAACGCCTGTCGTTCGGTCAGTGCAAACTTCGTCTGAAGCAGCTTGATTCGCGCGATCGCTCTTTCGACTTCTTCGTCTGTTGCGGGGCGAGAATACATGTTTTCAATCGTGAATCGGAGCTGATCCTCCAATGAATCTCCGACCGACTCGTGTGCGAAACGGGCCAGGTGGGTTGAATGTTTTTGTAGAAACTGTCCGTTCATCATGTTGAGTGCCTGAGCGGCTTGGGTGGTCAAAAAGCGGGCTTCGCAGGTCACGTCTGTTTCTGGATAGTCAAAAACAGAAAGCTCTGGAGGCACAAGGGAACGCTTAATGTGGATATAGATGCTCCTGCGAGCTTGCTCATCTTCGCTCGATTTTCTCCACCCCGAACCGGGAACGCTTTGTCCTGCCTTAACATCGTCCGAGACATCGGGATAGATGCTCGGACCATACATGCTGTAGTTGATACGACCGGTAACTGCCAAGACTGTGTCACGGATTTCTTCGGCGCTGAGTCGTCTCGTGTTAAAGCGAGCAAAAAGATCGTTCTCCGGGTCCGCTGCGATAGATTCAGGTGTACCACGAGAGCTCTGACGGTACGTTTCGCTGGTCACCATCAGGCGGTGAATCGCTTTTAGACTCCAATTTTTGCGAACTAGTTCACGAGCTAAGAAGTCGAGCAGCTCCGGATGCGTGGGAACGTCTCCCATTTGACCAAAGTTGTTCGCCGAGCGAACGATTCCACGGCCAAAGTGATGCTGCCAAAGTCGATTGACGATGACGCGACTCACTAACCGATTCTCTGGTTGTGTTAGCCAATTGGCGAGCACCAACCGTCGGCCTGCGGATTTCTGATCCGGTTGCGGTTCGGGGATGATTGGTGCATCCTCGCCGAAGATTGCAGGGTAAGCTGGTTCCACCTCGACACCGAGTGCCTCCGGAGATCCCCGTAGCAGGACGTGCGTCGTCGGTGGACTGACTTCGCATTTCGCGAGCCCTAGCCTGGCATCGACCGGCATGGAATCTAGTTCTTTTCGGGTTGTTTCGAGCTCAGACTTTAAGCGTTGATATTCGGAATACTCTTGTTCGGATATGTGACTTTGCAGCTTGGCGTCTACCACTTTGTTGCGGTCTGGACTCTTGGCAGCAACTTTATCTACCTCGTTCATCTTTTGGATACCGAGTTCTTCCAAGTCACGCATGCGTCGTTCGGCTCGCCGGATTGTCGACCTCAAAGCCCTCGTCTTTTCTACTTGTTCTGGAGTGGTGATCAGAATCTGGGAATTGGTTCGCTGGTCTCCACGATTTCCGTACGATGTCACATCGCGCAAGAAGGCGACGAGTTGATAATAATCTTTTTGTGGAATCGGATCGATCTTGTGGTCGTGGCAACGGGCACAATTCATCGTGAGCCCCATGAGGCCTTGTCCGATGGTAGTCACGAGATCGTCGAACTCGTCCATCCGAGCTTGTGCTGGGTCAGCTGGTTCATCATCCCAAATTCCTAGCCGGTAGAATCCGGTTGCCGTCAGCGTCTCTGGACTGCGCTCGGGTAGTTCGTCGCCAGCGATTTGCTCACGAAGGAATTGATCGTAAGGCTTATCGTTGTTGAAGGCACTGATCACATAGTCGCGATATTTGTACGCATTAGGCTTTTCGCCATCTCGCTCAAAGCTGTTGGTTTCGGCATAGCGAACGACATCCAGCCACCCGCGAGCCATTCGTTCACCGAATCGCTTATCTGCCAAAAGGTCATCTACGATTTTTTCGTACGCTGCCCTGGACGGGTCATTTGCGAAACGATCCGCAGTCGCTTTATCGGGCGGTACTCCGATAAGATCAAAGTACAAACGACGCAGTAGCTCACGCGGTTCGGCAACTGACGAACGAGCCATTCCCTTTTTGTGAAGCTTGTCATCGATAAAGGCATCGATCGGATTGCCGGTCGATGCGACTCCTGGAATTTCCGGTACTGAAGGATCGGATAGCGGGAGAAACGCCCAGTGGGCCGTATATTCGGCACCAGATCGGATCCAACGTTGAATCTTTTCGACTTGGGAGGCAGAAAGCCCCTCACCTTCGGGGGGCATTCTGATCGAATGGTCGTCGGCAGTGATACGAGCAATCATCTCGCTCGCGTCTGGCTCTCCAGGAACGATGGCGCGAGTGCCGCTATCGGTTTCGGCTGTTGCGAACTCAAAGTCGTGAAGTGCTAATCCCGACTCCTTGGTGTCCACGCCGTGGCACGAGTAACAGTGCTTGGCCAGAATAGGACGGATTTCACGGGCAAAATCGATGGGCTCGTCATCAACTTGCTCCGGATCGTCTGTTTCACCCTTCAACTCTCGAGCACTGAGATCCGCGTTGCCACCTCGGGGGCTGAATGGCAACACTGAGCCCACAAAGAAAGCGGCAACGATCAAAACCGCTGGAGTCGTTCTTGTCATCATGCCATTCCAAAAGGCAGACATCGCAGTTCGCTTATTTAAAGGTGGGAAGGGGTGTGGTAGGATTTCGCCATGCAGGATATCTCAACGGTCTGTTGTAACGAAGTAATCCGCACGCCATGCGTTAAATTATAGCCTCATAACTCTTCAAAAGCTATGCGAAGCCTCCCCAACCGAGTACGATTCTTTGTCAGTTCGATTTTTCGCTCGATATCGCGGGAGTTGCAGGTTGTTTCAGGCTAGATCCTTTTCGTTGGGCTGTTGGATCGCCATTCTCGTGGCTTGCGGTCTAAGTTACGTTAGCAGGGCAAGTGCTCAGCAACCGGACACGGAACTACCTAGCTACCAAGTCTCGCACGGGCCGACCGGTTTAATCCGCTCCGTCGGTTCTGACACGATGATTAGCTTGATGCATCTTTGGACGGAGCAGTTCAAAACCTATTACCGTGGTGTTAGGACTGAAATTGAGGGGCAAGGATCCTCGAAAGCCATGCCGGCACTGATCGAAGGTGCCTCGAGTTTCGGCCCGATGAGCCGTCCAGCGAAACCGTCCGAGATTGATGAATTTGAGAACCGCTTTGGATACAAGCCGACGATTCTACCCGTCGGAATCGATATGGTGGGAATCTTCGTTCATCGAGATTGCCCGCTCGAATCCATCTCGCTCGAGCAAATCGATGCTATCTTTTCGAGCACCCGCCGGCGAGGGCACTCTCCAATTAAAACGTGGGGTGAGCTAGGACTTAATGGCGATTGGGCGAATCGTCCTATTGTACTTTATGGCAGAAATGCAGCATCGGGGACATACGGCTTCTTCAAGGATCGAGTCCTTAACGAAGGAGACTTTCAGCCCAAGGTTCTTGAACAACCTGGCAGCAGCTCCGTCATCGCGGCTATAGCGGACAACCGGTACGCCATGGGCTACAGCGGAATGGCCACTGGAAGCGACACGGTCAAGGTCCTAAGGATCTCTGAACAAAACGGGGCTGTCGGTGTTCCTCCTAACGAAGACAATGCCCACGATGGTTCATACCCGTTGGCTCGCTATCTGTTTATCGCGATCAACTACAAACCAAACTCGCGACTCGACCCGACTCGAAGAGAGTTCCTTAAATTTGTATTCAGTCGCGATGGCCAGAATCTGGTGTTGCGGGACGGATATTTACCGATCAATGCTGCCGTCGCTGAAGAAGCCTTGAAAGAAGTTGGGATCCGTGACTAACCCAAACCAACCAATCCTCTCAAGCCGAACATCGCCCCCTAGCTCAGCGCTGACAGATGCCGATACTCACAAATCCAAGGCAAGGAAAAGACCATTTCGCAAGCAGCTTTGGCTTGATTCGATCGCTCGCGCACTTATCACTGCGGGGGGGATCGGCACGCTTTTAGTGGCATTGCTGATCGTGATCGTCATGATTAGCCAGCTGTTGCCACTGCTTAGCTCGTCCGAGGTTTCAACGATCGCTCAATTTGAGGTCGCCTCGCATGTCGATTTTACCAATGGTGGTGCATCGGTGTCTGAACATATGGCAAGTGGCTCTCCTACTCGACCAACTAATAAGCCACTTTGTGCAGGGTTGGATGAGTATGGGGATATCGTTTGGTTCCTTTTGCCCTCCGGCAGAATTGATACCTACGCTACGGCAACCGGCGAAAGGCTCCAATCTTTTTTGCCCCACGATACAAACATGAGCACCACTGATGAGGGCAAAGCTGAGTCGCCTAAAATCACGGCATGGAGCGTTGCGGACGACGATGCTAGTCTAATGGTGGGTTACTCGAACGGTGAGGTGCGCCCTATCACCATTACCTGGAGCCTGGAGTATTTAGATCGTCCATCTGACTCGGCTAACATCCCTAAAATCCGCGATACAGCGGTACAAACAGAGCTACCGAATGGACTCATTCGTATTCAACAAATTGAGGCTATCGAATTTCATCCTCCCATCACAGTTTTCGAAAAACCGGTGCGGTGCATCGATTGGTTAACACCTGCGTCGATCTATGGTCTCGAGAAAGCCAAGAGCTGGAAGTGGCTTGCCTCGGATGGACAAAAAATCTTGGTGCAGCATCACTTGCGGAGGCGACTGGGTATAAGCCCTAACACCTCAGAAGAAATACGAACCTGTCGATTTACGCTCGATGCTGAGAATTTGAAAACTGCCATGCTCAACGCTCAAGGTGAGGGAGTTACGACACTCGATCAAGATGGGTTGGCCCAATTCTGGAGATTGGGCTCTGACCTTGCTGTTAAGCGAATTGCGTCTCATTGGTCGATCACCGGTAGTGACGGAAAGGTATCAACAGCCGTTCCTATGTTAGGCCGGAACACGCTCGTAGTTGGATCTGAGTCGGGTTATATCGAGGGAATCGCAACCTATTTTGGTTCTACCGATGCGGATTTGGTGTCGATCCATCATCTTCCGATTGGTTCCATGCCTATAACAGAACTTGCCTCGGCAACCACTTCTCGAGTGGTTTCCATCTTAGGAAATGACGGGACGGTTTCGTTCGTATACATGCCAACCAATCGGAAGCTTGCAAAATGGAAGGTTCAACCTGAAAGCCGACTTTTTTTCTCAGCGGGATCGCGTTTCATCGTTGCTGTGGAAAATGAATCTGTTCGCATCGGGAGATTAAACCTACGATTTCCTGAAGCAGGCATTCAGAGCTATTTGGGAACGAATTGGTACGAAGGGTACAACCGACCCAATCATCTTTGGCAGAGTAGCTCTGGTACAGTTCAAGGAGAGATCAAGCTGAGCGTGGTACCGCTTCTTTTCGGAACGATCAAGGGAACCTTTTATACACTGTTGATTGCTATCCCCCTAGGATTATCCTCAGCGATTTTTGCTAGCGAGTATTTGCACTCGACGACACGCAATCGCATTAAGCCGATCATGGAATTAATGGCCAGCGTTCCGAGCGTTGCCTTGGGATTCGTTGGAGCGGTGGCACTAGCTCCATTTGTTCGCGGACAACTTTTCACCTTGTTCGTATTCCTCGTACTTACGATTCTTTTTTTAGTCTGCTTGCCGACCGTAACATCAGGCCTCGCTCGTCGCCATTCCGTGAACGCGTCTCGCTTTAGAGGTTTGCTACTAAGCTTGGTGCTGGGGGTTGCCCTTGTCGCCTCCAATCTAATTGCTCCCTTATTGGAATCGGTTCTATTTAGAGGACCTCTGATACTTTGGCTGAGCGGAGAATTGGGAGGCGTATTCCCAGGATGGCTTTGTATTTTCCTAATCCCTAGCAGTGTCGCTACGTTTTTTCTCGCAAATCATTTTCAATGGGAGCGGGTATGGCTGAACCGACTTTCGCAATCTAGTTCGTCTCCGACGCTGCAATCGATTGGGTTTCTAGGGCTCAAACTTTTTACAAGCATCGTACTTGCAGTCGTTTTATCAAGCGTTTTCACTTGGGCCGGTTGGGACGCGCGAGGAACGTTGCTCGGATCCTATCAAGAGCGAAATGCACTGCTAGTCGGTATCGTGTTAGGGTTTTCGATCGTTCCCTTGATTTTCACTCTATCAGAAGATGCGTTGCAATCCGTGCCCCAGCATTTACGAGCTGCTTCTATGAGCTGCGGTGCAACCGTGTGGCAAACGACGGTATCGGTCGTAATCCCGACTGCTATGAGCGGATTATTCAGTGCGATCATGCTAGGAATGGGACGGGCTATCGGAGAGACCATGGTTGTTCTGATGGTCTCTGGAAACACGCCCATTATGGAATGGAATCCATTTAGTGGCCTGAGGTCTTTAGCCGCGACGCTCGCTACAGAGCTGCCCGAAGCGGCACGCGGAAGCACACACTATCATTCCTTGTTTTTCGTAGCACTCCTTCTGTTTGTGTTCACGGTTATAGTGAATTCGTTGGCCGAATTCGTGAGGCTCAAGTTCCGTAGAAATGCGAGCCAACTATGAGAGAATCTTTCCGGATAACATCAGCTCGTACATCCGACAGCATGTCTTGGATCTCAGGCGGAGGATTTATACTGTCCTGCGCATTGCTTCTCCTCTTCGTCGGTCACATTCTCTATCACAGTCTCCAATCGCATTGGCCTCGGCGAGTTGCGATTATGGAGCGCTCCGACGGGACGATCCTTGGGGGCGAAATCCACGGCAATTCCAAGCGTTTAGGCGGTGGGCAATCGACGGAATGGTTGATCAAAGTAGGGGGAGGTCGGCCCAATTCGCCAACCTTTTTGAATGTTCAGTCCCCGCAATTGGCAAAAGTAGAACCGATTTATCCTAAAGACTTGATTTTTTTCGAGTTGCGTGAATCTGAGCCAATTTTTGGTTTTTTGACGAGCCTATCCCAGGTCCGATATCCGCTGTTAGCAGAAGTCGCCGTGGCGAGAGTTTTTTTAACGGAACTCGAGGCTGCACAGAATCGCAGTGCAAGATCGGATTCCGAGTTAAACGAGTTCGAAAGACTTCTTCCGGCAGCGCTCGAAGCGCTAAATGCTGCGGCTACAGAGCCGATTGCGATTCCCATCGAATATTGGAGAGAATTGCTAAAGGATTTTGAGAACATTGTTGCCCTAAATGCCCAGACGATCCAAGCTAAGCAAATCGAACTCAGTCGAATCGATCAAAAAATTGAACAAACGCGAAAGCTAGGCAGAAGAATAGGGGGAACTCAGTCCCAAACGATGCTGAGTGCCATCGACGAGATTTTTCGCTTGGCGTTCGAGCTGGGAGCAGCTGAGCAGGCAACCTATGATTTAGAGGTCTCAAGAGATTTTTGGAAAGAAAAATATCAGTTCGACCCATTGGTACTTCTGGCTATTGATGATTCCTTCGAACGCCTGCGAAGTGATCTGGCATCCCGGCAAGAGGCATTGCAGATAGAGCTAGATCAACGCGTCAAGCATGGCGGTTCACTTGAAGTACCGCAACCGCTAAGCACAGATTCAACCAATCGGGTTGATGAAGGAATGGAATGGTTGATAGAAACCGCACAGATGGCGAAGTCGGCTTATAGCGATCAGCTCAAGGTAAACACTGACCTTGCCGAACTCGATCTGGTACGCCAAGCGTTCAAGGCTAAGGTTGCCGTATTATTCGGCATACCAGTTCCTTTCTCGGAGGATAGGCAGCCACGTTCGGAGGAGGGAATGTTTGTTGACGCGGGATTGGTAGCGAAGAGAGTCGGGCAAACTCTTGAATATCGATGGAATCCAAGCCGCTCAGAACAGGTGATGGAGTTCGGGTTGTTGAACAAGCAAATTTTATGTGCCGATGCTGTTCGATTCTACTTTCCTAATGAGTTAGGGGTTCTTGATCGTCTTGCTTTATTTGTAGAACGATGGCTTGAATTCCTTTTTGACTATCCGCGACGAAACGGCTTGGCAGGTGGAGTGTTTCCTGCTCTTTGGGGGACGGTCGTCATGACAATTTTGATGTCAGTCATGGTAATGCCTTTTGGGGTAATGGCTGCAATTTATATGCAAGAGTATGCACGGAATGGCGTTATGCTGAGTATTGTCAGGATTACCGTAAACAACTTGGCCGGAGTCCCCAGCATCGTGTACGGTGTGTTCGGCTTGGCTTTCTTCAGTTATCTCATTGGAGGGTTCATTGACGGTGGCCCTCAAAAAATTGGCTTGGAGCCACTCGGGGTTGGCTCATGGTGGCTGATGGCGCTAGCAACCTTAATCGCTATCGTTTGGTTGGGGTATCGAACGCTCAAGCCACAGATGAAGTTTGTGAGGCCGAGTTTGCAGTCCGCGAATCGATTCTTTTCTCTTGTTTTGCTGGTGATCGCCGTAGTTGGTGGGTTCTTGGTAATTGCCAAGGTTCCCTTTTTCGAGGGCTTATACAGCGACGAGCTACCGAACCCAACATATGGTAAAGGCTGCTTGCTCTGGGCCTCGTTTACTATGGCACTCTTGACGCTGCCGATTGTCATTGTAACCACTGAAGAAGCATTGGCTTCCGTGCCTTCGTCCTTGAAGGAAGGTTCGTACGCATGTGGTGCGACAAAGTGGCAGACAATAAGACGGCTTGTGCTTCCCTACGCACGGCCTGGCATTATCACCGGCTTGATCTTATCCGTCGCGAGAGGAGCAGGGGAGGTCGCGCCACTTATGTTAGTTGGCGTAATCCCCTTGGCTGCGGACTTACCGCTCGACACACAGGCACCGTTTTTGCATGGTTCTAGATCTTTCATGCATCTCGGTTATCACATCTATTGGTTGGGTTTGCAAAATCAGGATATTCACTCAGCCCGGCCCATGGTTTACTCAACCATCGCAGTCCTCATTCTGATTGTATTTGCTCTCAATTCATGTGCGATTTGGTTGCGAAGCAGGATCAAGAAGCAGATACAATCGCAATATTTTTAAGGTACCCAAATAACCTCCATGGACCGAGTCAAGCTAATTACGTCAGGCCAAATGGTGCCCCCGGAAATTCACGAGAGGGTACTTGAGAGCGAGCATGTGCTCTCCATGGAGAATTTTTCACTTTGGTATGGCACCAAACAGGTCTTACACAGCGTTTCCATGGGGATTCCAGCGGGAAAGGTGACGGCGTTGATCGGGCCAAGTGGCTGTGGCAAATCCACATTGCTTCGAAGTGTAAATCGCATGAACGATTTGGTTGAATCCGTTGATATCGAAGGAGATATGAAGCTTCGGGGCGAGTCGGTATATACGTCGGATATCAACGTCATCGAATTGCGAAAGCGGATGGGGATGGTCTTTCAAAAACCCAACCCATTTCCGATGTCGATCTTTGAAAACGTCGTCTATCCATTACGTATAGACGGGGAACGGAACAAAGGGCGATTGATGGAGGCCTGCGAGCGAGCTCTGCGCGAGGCGGCCTTATGGGATGAAGTAAAGGACCGATTGTCCGAGAGTGGGCTCAAGCTATCAGGCGGACAACAACAGCGGTTATGTATTGCTAGAGCGATCGTATCGTCCCCGGAAATTTTACTCCTCGACGAACCATGCTCGGCACTCGATCCGATCGCAACGGGCAAGGTGGAAGATCTCATCGAGCGGCTCAAAGGAGACTATTCCATCATGATTGTGACTCACAACATGCAGCAAGCGTCACGAATCAGCGACTTCACAGCGTTTCTCTATTTGGGGTACCTCATGGAGTACGGTTCGACATCTACCATTTTTACTCGTCCCCGCCTTAGGGAGACCGAGGACTACATCACAGGCAGATTTGGTTGAGCTGCGCGAATCTGTTCAGTAACTTGGCCGATCGAGCTTTTTTACACAGACGGAACTAGCAATTTCACGGCGGTCATTAAAAATGCAGCTTCAAATCGTCAACTTGAATGTTCCGATAGACTTCAGTCAGTGGTATTGCGACCTGTGGACTCTGCAACCTTAACGATTCCGTTAAATGACTAGCTTCGCTCAGCGTCCAAATGTTATCGCTACTACGAGAGAATATCTCTACAGAACAACAATATTGGGAGACGAGCACATAATGTTGGAGAGAGGGAAGCCTGCGGTAGTGAGCGGCTTTCGTGCCGCGATCATAGGCTTCCGTTGAGTTCGATAAAACTTCGATCAACACAATTGGATTCAAAAGAGTATCCAGTTCGTTGTCTTCGAATTCAGGTTTTCCACAAGCAATCGTCACATCAGGGTACGTATACAAACCAGAAGCTGACACCTTCACCCGCATTTCACTGGGATACACCTCATAGTTCGAGTCTTTGAGAGCTTGTCGCAATTCACCAACAAGATTTGCAACAATTAGGTTATGCTCGCGACTGGCCCCGGCCATAGCGAAGGTCTCTCCCTGGTAGTACTCGCTCTTGAATGAGGCCGCACGTTCCTGAGCTAGGTATCGTTGAGGCGAGAGTGTTAGAATTGGTTGCGTTGACATAAGGGTTTCCTTCCAATGAGTCCTTGCCCCTATATTCTACCATACGATAGCCTCTGCCACAAAACAAAGATCCTGTTTTGCTGTGACGGGGATCACATTTTCCTTGAGACGGAAATTCTTTTCCGCGTCAGATCGACCTCGAGCACTCTGACTCTAACGATATCTCCTGCCGAAACAACTTCACTGGGGTCTTTGACGAACTCATTCGATAGCTGCGAGATGTGAATCAACGCGTCGTGATGAACTCCGATGTCTACAAAGGCACCAAACTGAGTGACATTCGTGATCACTCCTTCCAGCACCAAGTCAGGTCGTAAGTCTTCGATTTTCTGAATCGCAGAATCGAATCGAACAACACGAAATTCGCTGCGAGGATCACGTCCTGGCTTAGCTAACTCGTTGATAATGTCGGATATCGTTGGTATTCCGAATTGCGCATCGACAAAATCCTTTGGCTGAATTTGACGCACCAGGGACTCATTTCCGATTAGTCGGCTCACCGATTGGTTAAGCTTTTGAGCCATCTTTTCCACTACACTATACGACTCAGGATGTACTGCGGAGTTGTCTAGCGGTTGATTACCGCCACGAATTCGCAAGAATCCTGCGGCTTGCTCAAAAACCTTCTTTCCCAGCTTCGGTACCTTCAGCAATTGATTCCGATCTTCGAAGCGGCCCTGTTGATCTCGATACTTGACGATATTCTCCGCCAGTTTTGGTCCGATACCAGCAACATAGGACAATAGAGCCGGGCTGGCCATGTTCAAATCGACACCTACCTGATTGACGCATGACTCCACGATCCGGTCCAAACACCGCTTAAGTAACGGTTGGTTGACATCGTGCTGATACTGTCCAACCCCTATAGACTTAGCATCGATCTTGACCAATTCCGCCAATGGATCTTGTAATCGGCGTGCGATGCTGATTGCACCTCTTACTGTCAAATCTAAGTTCGGAAACTCTTGGGCAGCGACTTCACTTGCCGAATAAATGGACGCTCCCGATTCGCTAACTACCACCTTAATCACCGACAAAGAATGCTGTCGGATCAAGTTGGATACAAAAGCATCCGTTTCTCGCGATGCCGTTCCATTACCTATGGCGATTAGCTCGACACGATACTGCTCTATCAATTCGCAAAGCGTTTTGCTAGCCCCGTCGATATCGTTTTTGGGAGCTGTCGGATAGACCGTAGTATTAAACATCAACTTGCCGGTTCCATCCAAAACCACCACCTTGCATCCTGTGCGGAATCCGGGATCAATTCCCATGGTGACTTTAGGACCAGCGGGAGGTGCCATGAGTAGTTCGCGCAAGTTCTTTCCGAACATGGCGATAGCTTCTTCATCCGATCGTTCCTTCAGCTTCTGCAGCACAGCCGTCTCGGTGGCAGGGAACAAAATCCGTTCATAACAATCCTCGGCCGCTCGTATGAGATCGCTGTAAAACTCAAACTGACGGTTATGAATCTGCCGCCTCTTAAGTTCGTTAAGTTCATGGGATCCCTCGAACTTGAGAGCGACTCGCAGGAGGCCTTCTGCGCTCCCACGCAACATAGCTAAAACTCGAAAACCCGGAACTCGCGATACCGACTCTGTTCGATCAAGATACTGTTCGTAATTCGCAGCCTCCTCTTTCTTGCCGCGTTTTACTTGGGATGAGATTTTAGCAAACCTGAACGCTTGATCGATCAACCAAGTCCGAATCTCGACATCGTCTCCCCAGACTTCGGCAACGATATCAAGAGCCCCTTGCAGCGCTTCTTCGGTGCTGTCAATTCCATTATCTTTGCTGACAAATCGATTCAAAAGTTGAGCACGAGATTGGCCCAAGTTTTTTTGCTGCATCAATATTTCTGCTAGAGGAGCTAACCCCTGCTCACGAGCAACGGTAGCACGGGATCTCCTTTTAGGTTTGTATGGAAGGTAGATCCATTCCAACGTCGCCAGGTCTTGGCAATCAATGATCTGCTGCCGGAGGGAATTGGTCAGAGAACCTTGTTCATCGATCGTCTTCCAAACCGTGCCTTTGCGTTGAAGAAGTGCTTTGATCTTTTCCAAAGCGTCCTCGATCGCTCTCAATGCGATCTCATCGAGCCCCCCCGTGGCTTCTTTTCGGTAACGGGCAATAAATGGAATGGTGTTCCCTTGATCCAGTAGTTGAGCGGCCGCTAGAACGCCATGCTCTACCAGTTGTAGATCGGTCGCTATCTGCCGGACAGCATTTTTTAGATCAAACGTGAACAAGGTAAAACTCCATTTCCTTTTGAAAAGACTATCGATCGCAGGCCTTCTAGGCATCCATTGATGCTTGGGAGAATATAACAAACACATCTTGTGCCATCCATTTTTTAATCCGAGTCGATTTCCTGCCTGCGTTCCATAACGGGGGTGAGGAGAAGAATCTCGTCACCCAAGCTGAAATTCGGCATAGATTGTCCCACAAAGACTGGAAACACGACGCTAGAATGCTGGTCTGAGCAAACAGCGATCGCAGCAGAGAGTTTGGTTTACTTTCCGATTGCCGTCGTCGTCTTGAGAGCACCAGCAGGGCTATTCTTGTCGCGCGATGCGTATTCCTGATTCCAATAATACCACTAGTCCCTCAGCGTGAGTTGCAGTCCAAAGTAGAGAATAGGTTTAGAACAAAGGGATGCAGACGAAGCCTTCAAGCAGTGATTTAGTCTTGAGTCGAGTTAACCCTGCACCATGTTGCCATATTTCATTCAGTTTGACAGTGCTGAGATCAAGTGCGAGAATCTTCGTGGTATTGGCTCTATGGTCGTGGTAAGTGGAAATGAATGTGACAGTTGTCGATCATGCGACACGAGTCCACGGGTTTGAGCCGCCAGTTTTACACGAATGGCTCCCACCCGCTAAACCTTGGACTTACATGGATCCTTTCTGTTGCCCAATATTTTATGCCATCATGAACACACCTGCTAGAATAGTGATTGCCCTGATGCTAATAGCCATCATGCTGTCCGGTTGCTCCAAGACCGCATCCGGACCAGTATCGGTGACCGAAACGAGTGTCGTAAGAAAAGGCCTCGCCGACCGGATTCAATTCCTCGAAAACTACGTCACTTTCAGACGCCAGTTTGAGAAACTCGACTACGACATCATGTACCAAAACAACGGTGGCGGAATGGTCCCTGCCCCATCCGACTGGGATATTCGATTGATCGCTGTCGTACCAGAAACAGACATAGAAGCTTGGATTCCCGAGGGCGCCGAGAAAAAAGACTACCCATCGCCCGCATGGTTGAAAGACCTTCCGGGTACGATTGAACGAAATGGGATTACCGAGTGGTATCGCAAATCGGAGACTGTAGTTGGGATTGATCGTGAACTGTCCATCGTTGCCTATCGCAACACATCAACACCGGATTAAAGACGTAACAGAATATAAATAGGCTTCGGTTGCAGTCGACAACTTGGCGTTTTCCACCTCGCACCTTTGCGAACTCAGGAACCGAATTAAAGTGTGGCTCACATCGAAGCGATTTTGCACCGACGCGTTTTACGGAGAGTACTCATTGAATACTGACGGTTACTCACGGATCGATTTGATCTTCGGTACTCAGTAAAACATCAAGGCGTGAAACCAATAGCCTGTTGTGACAATTGGCTTCAACATTGGTTGCTAAAGGTAGGCCTCACGCGGTATCATCCCCGCGTAGGTCGGGCCGGTTCCTACGCGTGCTTACTACCGATTCCATTTGAGGCACAGTCCGTGAATACCGTGGAACAACAGTCCCCAGAAATCAAGAACTTCCTATCTCACAAACAAATGCATGTAACGTTTGCCGTCGTTGCCCATCACCCAAGCAGCACCAGCATAGGTGTAGTTCTCGTAAGTGCAGCAGGTTCCCCAACCCCAACTAGACTCCATGGCCCCGCAACCCGCTGATCTAGCAGTCGATCCTGCTGGCAGATAGGCGAAGTCGTTCGGCAAGTGACCGGCGATCCGTCGCGAAGCCCGAATCTGGGCACATTGCTGAGCGGCTTGGGTCAAAAGTGGGTCGTGAATAAAAGGTCGCAATCCACGCCTAGCTCGTGCCGCATTTACCTCGGCCAAGGCCTCATTGACCTCCGCCTCGGGGACGATGACCCGTGCCGAAGTCGCCTCTGTCACCGTAACTGAACCGGTTCCTGAACCCGCCAGAGCCACCGACGCAGGCGAAGCGATTACAGCCTTGCTCGACTGGTCCGGTGTCGATACGACATTCGAGACACTGGAAACCGTCGCGGACGGAACCGTGACAGCGGAGGCTTGAGCCACGCTCGGCATGGTTACGACTCGAGTCGCAGGCGCGGGCCTAGTAAAAATGCGTCCCCCACGCCGCCAACCACCTGCCTCCGACGTACTCGGCAAAGCAAATCCGTGGACCGTGACAAAAATAACCAATGCGGAAATTGAAATTCGCATACCACTCCCTTATCGTGTGTACCAATTGCAGAGGAGACACGTTCAGAACTCCCCCATCTCCCTATATGTCTGGCTCGCCCCTTTATAGGCTGCATAAGCCTGCCTAATCTTTGGGCGGGTCAGACGTAGTCAGTAAACCACAAAGTGTGCGGGTTGGCAAGAAGGTGCGTAGTTTGGGTTGAGTTTACCGTTTTCGGGCACTTTGGTTGGCGGTTTACTTCATCCCATAACCCACCCAATTCTCCATCTTCAAAGTCGTCGTGAAACAGTACGGACTCATCACTGCCTATACCACTATCCTACAGAAATGCCAGAACACCAATCGCCCTCCAGAAAGATCGCTTGGGTACGTTTGACGATTCGGGCACTGTGAGAACCTTTGGAGAGATACATTACGTAACGGGATTGGCTTCGTTCGAAAGTCGATCTAGCATGCTTTGCAAACGTTCGCGTAGCTCACGCATGATTGGGTCCTCTTCACCTTTTGGAGCACGGTCGGCGGGCACCTCAATGGCGCGATCGATTTCAATGATCGCTTCGAGCGGACCATGAACACCGGCCTTGTCCGTCAGGTCTTCTTCCAATCGTTCAATGGTTTCTAAGATCCTGGTGTCAGTGGTCGGGGAAACCAAATACTCCGCCGGATAAGATGCAATTTGTTGTGCTAGATAGATTTTTGATAGCTGCTGCCATCGCGAATCACGCTCGCTTTCGAGCAGCTCGCCCGTGGTTAGTTCAGGTACGATCTTCATCCGCAAAGCTTTGATGCGCGGGATCAGCGAGTCGTTCGGGTTGGGTTTCCCCAGCCATTTTTCCTCGAGAGGATTTAATAGATGGTCTACCAGTCGTTGTTGTCGTTCTACGATGGTACCCGACTGCGCGGAACCGAAATACTCGACCTCCTTCAAGCACAACATCGCTAGGATGATGCGGTGGATCCGTTGTAGGGTCGTTCGGCTATCATCCTTCATCCACGATAAACGAGTCTCGAGAGAATTCAGCGTTCCCCCGATTGCCTTCTCCAGATTACCTTTGAAAACATACTTGATGGCAACAGGGTGAATGACCACCTTGCCTTTAACATTCTGTTTTGCACGGCGTTTCGCTGCCGTTCGTGTCATGAATGCAACCCCATCGAGCAGTGGCTGAAGAAGGTCATTTGTTCTAAAGACAGCTCCTTCGGGAAAGACGACAAGCGGACGATTGGGAGTTGACAGAATGTCAACAGCAACATCCAAAGATTGCCTATCGAGCCCCTCTCGATAGACGCTAAAGGCGCCCATTGTGGAAATTGCCCAACGCTGAAACATCGACTGCTCGAACAAGTGCCAGCTTGCCATCGCGTACATCAACGTCTTGGCTTCGGAAGCCACAAACGCCATCAGCAAAGGATCTGCGTAACGGCAATGGTTCGGAGCGAGCAGCACCCCGTGGCCTAACCGCAGGGACTCACGCAAATGATCCACTCCATGCAGGTGGCAATCGACGACTCCTTCGTACTTCCTCAAGTATCGGTGGACCAAACCGGACTTGAGAATGATCCAGGGCACCCAATTTCCTCGGTAAGGTGGGACGAACCGATAAGGTTTTTCAATGATGATGTCTTGCATAGGGCGATTTTTTTACGTGGAGTAACCGCGCGGATGGCTCTTGTGCCAAGCCCAAGCGGTTTCGACTATGGATTCAATCGTAACGTACTTTGGCTTCCAGTTAAGCTCTCGCTGAGCCAGCGAACTGTCAGCGATTAAACAAGCTGGATCACCTGGGCGGCGCTCTCCGACAACAGATGGGATCGGGTGACCGGTTACCTTCCTGCAAGCCTCTACGACTTGTTGAACGCTATGTCCTACTCCGGTCCCAAGATTCATTTTAAGCACGGAACTCGGAGCCAGCTTCAGTAACGCTGCCAAGTGTGCTGTCGCTAGATCCTCGACATGGATGTAGTCGCGGACACAGGTTCCATCCGACGTGGGATAGTCGGTCCCGTAAACCGTTATTTGTTCGCGTTGCCCCAGAGCCACTTGAAGAACGATCGGGATGATATGAGATTCCGGGTCATGGTCTTCTCCAATAGACGCATCGGATGACGCACCCGAGGCATTAAAGTACCTGAGACAAGCTACACCGAAACCGTATGCCTTGGCGTAATCCTCCAGTGCTTTCTCGACGACTAATTTTGTGAAGCCGTATGGGTTAATCGGTTTTTGCGGTGTGAATTCTGAGATTGGCATCGTCTCAGGTTCGCCATAGGTCGCAGTCGTACTGGAGAAGACAAATCGCCAAACCCCAGCAGCACGCATGGCTTCCATAAGCTCGAACGTGGCGGTTACATTGTTCTGGTAATACATGGCGGGATGCTGCACCGATTCTGCAACCAACGCGAAAGCAGCAAAATGCATTACCGCCTCGATTTCCTTGTCCCGTAAAACCTGAATCAAAAGTGCTCGATCCAGAAGGCTCCCCTCAATCAGCCGCCCTTCTGGCACGCATTCTCTGTGCCCTCTGGAGAGGTTGTCGTATACCCAAACGTCATGTCCGGATTCCATGAGCAACTTTACCGTGTGCGAACCTACGTAGCCTGCGCCACCGACAACCAAAATCTTCATTAACCGTTCCTAATCTGAGCGAAAAGTCAACCGATTCGTATCTTAATGGTAGAATCCGAGTACTCCTAGAGTGCTTCTATCGACGGTAAATATACCTCAATAGCGGTTTTGGATAGGAAAAACCAGGATTTGTTGGAAAGTCTCATCAGGAGGGTACGGGAGCGATGGCAATAAGCAAGCTGAAAAAGCTGAGACAGCAACCCCAGGAGACTGCGGTTCCATCTGAAACCATGACGGGGTGGGTTGAGCGATACACCACCTACCTGCGGAGCGAATGCCACCTTTCCGACAACACCGTGGCTGCTTACCGACGGGACCTGGACCATATGAAGGACTGGTTAAACGGCCGCTCGCCAACCCAGCTCAAGATTGACGACTTAACCGATTTTGCAGCCTATCTCAAGAATCTTGGCCTAGCTCCAACCACCATCACCCGCCATGTGGTTGCAATACGGATGTTTTTCAAGTTCTTGCAGTTAGAGTCCGCGATGGAGAGCAACCCCGCCGAGCTGTTGCTGACCCCAAAGATGTGGCACCGGGTTCCGCGAGTCCTAACCGTGGGCCAAGTTGACCGATTCATGAATGCGCCCCGCCGATCCGATCAGCACTATCTTAGGGACAAGGCGCTGTTGGAGTTAATGTATGCGTCAGGTTGCCGAGTTTCCGAGATCAGCAATCTGCTTATCGCGAACGTGCATCTTGATGAAGGGTATTGCTTAGCAGAAGGCAAGGGACGCAAGCAACGCATGGTACCCCTCGGCGAGAGAGCTATCGATGCGATACGAGTTTATCTCGCGGAGTATCGGCCCAAACTAGTTGGTAAAAAAGACCCCAGCGCCGTTCCATGGCTGATTCTATCTCGCACAGGCCACAGGCTCCGGCGCGAGGCCATATGGGAGCTAATCAAACGCTCCGCTTTGCGAGCTGACGTCGATCCTGACATCACTCCTCACACGCTTCGCCACTCCTTCGCAACGCACTTGCTCGCCGGCGGTGCGGACCTACGATTGATCCAGGAGATGCTTGGTCACGCGAATATCCAAACGACGCAGATCTATACCCAAGTAGAAAATAGCAAACTGAAGAAAATCCATAAACGCTTCCACCCCCGAAGCTAATTTTTGGCACTTCTACTGCGAACCTTGTTCAGAGCGTCATGTCTGGTATTTCATGAATACCACTTTGCTTAACAAGAAGTTTGAGTTCATCGGTGCACGATTGAAAATAGTCTATCGCGATGCACGACGTTTTCGAACAGGAGCCTCTCGCTTTTCTCTCGACATTGGAGAGGATAGAAGAGGCGAATTCTTTGAGATGGCGACCTTATTAGACACTCCTCCGGAGGTCGAAGTGCTAGATGTCCAGCGTCCAGATCGTCACCTTCTCTTGCTTTTCAGAGAGGGCGCAGAGAAAAGCAAATATCTTTGCGGGCATGATGAGCGACATTGGTTTGTGGCTGGCATACCAGAGTCAGCTCCAGTCGGGACCGTTCGGCAAGCCATGGAGGCTTTGCAGCCAATAGAGGTGCAAGCCGCAGTTGCTCACAAGGGACTGAAAAGCAAGTCTCGCAATCGACGCAAGAATGCCGCATTCGTTCGTCAGGGCGAATGGTTCTTTCTGCCAGTACCTTCTCTCGAAGTCCCTGAAGATCTGCTGCTTCGAAACGAGCCGCTGAGTCGTGGCCAAGGCAGCAAGCCGCACTTGGTAGATTTTTGCTACCGAACGGGCGGCGAGTTGGTCTATGTTTGTAGAAATTATCCCGCAGGAGTTACCGAAACGCAGTACGCATTGATCCTGGAGAGGAACGAAAGCGCAAGGAATTGGGGCTGGAGGACGATGAGACGAAACCCGAACGTGTATGTCCGTGGCAAGGTCAGGCATTCCGATCACGCGACCATTTTGCTTGGTGGATGGCACCGTGTTGTCATGAACACGGAAAGCCAAGCCAAGGCGATGCAAAACGTTGTGTTCTTGGATTGACGGCCTTTGTTTAAACGTGTTGGGCAACGCCCCGCGCTGAGTCCTCCAGGGGCGGGCAATGATAACAACTCAGGGTTACTCACCTGAGCCTCGCCATCATCTCCGGGTTAGAACGATCAACGCAGCCCGATGGGCGTGCGGTTAAACGTTGGGCAACGCCCCGCGCTGAGGGCTCGAGCATCCTCACCCCCCACAAATCCACCCAGTCATCCACCTCCGCCGGTGATTTTGGTTTTCGTCGCCGAACGCGACTCGTCGGCTGAATGCTTATCTTCCTCAAGAAATAGCTGGTACAGCTACCCTCTGAGGTTTCAAAAGCTGTCCTGCACGAGAGCCCAATAGCGAGAGCGGGATCGGTAGCACCAACGCCAGCGTAGTCATCCAAAGCGGATGGGGAATCAGAATCACATTCAAGCCCGCCATGAGTAACGCTAGAACTCCGTATATGATGGCCAATAACCATAAACGGGAACCGCCAACGATGGCGGTAACAAGCCCGCCCGCGAATGAACCGGCTGATTGAGCTAAAAGTACAAAAAGCAACGCGCCCACAGGAGCAGAGGAGACATACTGGGCGACCTGTTCCATATCATTGGCATCCAATTCTGACGGCACGGGGTAAATCCGATGACCAACAGTTTCCAACGTTAGGACACACAGGCCTCCAATAAAGAACGCCAAGATGATGGCCAAGATGTTTCGAAACATAATGAGTATCCGTGTTGGTAGAGAATCTAAACGAGCAGCCAGTAACTGTCTCAAAATGACAGCTGTCCAAGGGATTGTAACTCGCTTTCCTGAAGAAAGGTCGAGGTAGAGTTTTTTTGAATCATAGTCCAAAAAATCATGGATTTCTGATCGCATCTCTAAATTCAAGATTGGATTGATACCCGGATTGTTACGAGGTAAGCTTTGACTCGTCCGCTCATTCGCGCTACGATTTCCACTGCGGGTAGATTGAATTCGACGATACCTCCATTCAGGAAGCTTCTAGTGCTATACACGATCGCGATCGTCCTAATCTTGCTTTGGCTACTCGGTTTAGTCTCAACCTACACCATTAGCGGATTCATTCACATTTTACTCGTGATCGCTGTTATCCTAGTCTTGCTTCGCGTCATCAGAGGCCGTAAGCCATTTTGATCTTGGTCGCTTCCGTTCGAGTTGCCCCTCGCCGAAGATTCTTTGCTTGAACGACAGTTTGTGAATAATTCGTTACGTGCGCGACAGTGCTGGACTGGAATGGTAAACTATGGTCCGATCGCCATCCTTTACTCATTCGATATTCACAATGATGGACTACCGAATAACCTCTCCCTTTCGTTTGAAATTTCAATCTGTTCTTAATCTTGATCACCGTTTGCTGCTGAGCAGAATAAGGCTGAGCCATTGGTGTTGGGGTGTGGTGATGATGTGCTTTGCTCCTATCTGTATTGCACAGGATGCAGGTAAAGAACATGTCTCTGCTCCGCAATTGGTGGACAGTGCCCCCAAGCAAACATTTGAGAATCGATGGTGGAAGGGGAATTTGCATACGCACACGTTTTGGAGCGACGGCAATGATTTTCCGGAAATGGTAGCTGCCTGGTACGCTGACCGCGACTACAACTTTCTTGCTTTGACAGATCACAATATTCTCAGTCGCAACATTCGCTGGATGAGCTTGGAGCAAATCGAGAATCGTGGGGGCAAGCTGGTGCTGGATCGCTACCGATCCAGATTCGGTGACGGTTGGGTCGAAAGCCGGGATTCTGCTAAGGGCCGTGAAGTCCGACTGAAGCCTTTAGATGAAATTCGTGGCTTGGTCGAACGTTCCGGTGAGTTCATTATGATCGAAGGGGAAGAGATAAGTGACAAGGCTGAAGGGAAGCCAATTCACATCAACGCAACCAATTTGGCAAATCTAATCCAACCCGCCGGTGGTGCCACGGTTTCAGAAACCATTCGGAATAATTTGCGAACGATTATCGAACAGGAAAGGGAAACTGGGCGGCAGATTTTGCCACATTTGAATCACCCCAATTTTGGCTATGCAGTCACGGCAGCTGACTTGGCGGTCGTTCTCGAAGAAAGATTCTTCGAGGTGTATAATGGCCATCCGGGGGTGAATCATTTGGGTGATGAACAACACATCGGGATAGAGCCGATGTGGGATGTGATCAATGTCATGAGACTCGTCTATCTGAATTCACCACCAATCTATGGGATCGCTACGGATGACAGTCATGAGTATCACGGTCGCCCCGGGTCGAGGCCAGGACGTGGTTGGGTCATGGTTCGGGCTAAGTATCTTTCTCCCGAACACATTATCCTGGCCATGAAAGGCGGAGATTTTTACTCCTCCAGCGGCGTGGTATTAAGTGCGTTGGACTGGGATCAGTCGACCAAACGTCTTTCGCTCGCGATTCAGCCTGCAGAGGGGGTAAACTACGAGACCCACTTCTTGGTGGTAGACAAACCGGACCCAAATTCTATCGACGACTCGGTCCCGTTGCACGAACTGGTTGTCTCATCACTACCACAAGCGTACGCCAAGCTCAAAGTAAAAGGTAACTCGGCCGAATATCAGCTCGATGGAACCGAACTATATGTGCGAGCGGTCGTGTTCAGTGATCGGGCGCCAGTAGATCCTGTCTGGCCCGAGCAACTTGAGCAAGCGTGGACACAGCCGGTCGGCTGGACGCTGAGCGAGTAATTTTGTAGGCATCGTTTAACCGCGTTGGCAACGCCCCGCGCATTGCCCGTCACCGTACAGCTCGCGCTGTTGCGCTTCCTATTCTGGGTGGCACCCTCGCTAGCTTTTGGTGGCTTGGCGTTGATAGATCGCTTGGATCATCGATTCGCAATCCTTGAACTTTTGACCGGTTGCGATGGCCGTTTCGATCAAACGCCGCGCGTCTGCTTCGTTGTGTCCAAGTACCAACAACGCTTCATAGGTTTCATCAACCACACCTGGCTTCTGTGGCTCAACGCCAGGCGCTTCGCGTCGAACAAGCAACGCAAATCTAGGCATCTTGCGCCGCAAGGTTGCAATGATCTTCTCGGCAGTTGCTGCGCCAATTCCTGGCAATGTCGATAACCCCTTGGCATCCTGTTGCTCGATCATGATGGCGATATCCTGCACCGGTCGAACCATCGCCCGCAATGCCTTCTTAGCTCCCACCCCGTCCGTCGAACAAAAGAGCTCAAAGAAATCTCTCTCAATCGTGGATAGAAACCCCACCAACTTCGGTGTCAATCGACTCCCTTGCGCTGCATTGCCGTCAATGTAGTGAATGGTATGCAATGATATGGTGTTTCCCAACTCGGTCTGCAAATGGCGACGTGTGTATTCCGGGATCGAAATTTCGTATTCGAAAGGAGGTATGTTCAAGGTTGCGGTATCGTTGGTCAACTGGAGTAATTGACCCGTTATCTTTGTGATCACGTAGACTTCTCAGATCTGGATTGGAGTAACAATTTGGCCATGGGGCCAGAGGAAAAATGATGACAGAGTGCAATAGCTAACGCATCCGCGACGTCAGGAGGATCGGGTGGTTCCTTTAGTTGAAGCTGCATTTGAATGGCTCGCTGCATTTGGTCTTTGGGAGCGCGACCATTACCCGTGAGCAGCTTCTTGATCTTCGTCGCTTCGTACGAATGCACTTCTAACGATGCGTGAGCCCCGGCCAAGAAGAGTACCCCCCGTGCATGCCCCATTAAAATCGCAGTCCTGGGACGCTCGTAGTGAGAGTAAAGTTGTTCAATCGCGAGTGCGGTCAACGGGTACGATTTTGTTACTTCAGTGATCCCCTCGTAAAGTTCGTTCAAGCGAGCTGGCAAGCTCTGCGATCGTGAAACGCGGATGACCCCCGCCTCGACTAACGTAACATTGCCCCCAACGCTCTTAATGATGCCGTAGCCAGTTAACTGCAAACCGGGATCAATCCCCAGTATCCATTGCTCCCTCAATGGTGTTTGGCTCATTACTCCCCCTCGACAGCAGACAACATCTGCGATTCGCTCGACTGGCCAGAATGCTTGAGTTGGCCAGCATGCTCGAGCGGCGAGTACAGGCAGGCGATTTCTTCACCGTTTCTAACAATCAAAAACGGACCTGCCACCGTCGGTATATTCCATGTGATACCCTCGATGACCTGAAGCCCGTAAGCGGCATCTCCGGTTTCTGGTTCAACCAGCACAACTCGACCGTCTTCGGTGCTGACCAGTAAAGAATCGTTCACAACCAGTACCTGTCCTTGTCCATAACGCCCTTTTTTCCATACCCTTTTCCCCGTTTCAGGATTCACACACTCGAGCACTCCGTCACTCAAACCGAACAACTTTCCATGAAAGTAGATCGCGCTCGTGAATTTGGTCTTGAGCAAACTGGTGTGATCCCAAACGGTACTAACGGACCAGGATCGATCCGACGAGGCGTCATCTCCCGATGCGGAAACCTCGATCAGCTTGCTCCCTTGGGCGTACCCTTTCCCCAACAAAATTCGATTCTCGCCGACCAATACCGGTTGTGATGCACATGCATCGGCCCCCGATTTGCTTGGCCATGGGGCACGCCAATATTCTCGACCGTCGTCGATGGAGTACGACACGACAAAATCTTCTTGTATGGTAACGATCTGTCGTTGGCCCGTGATCTCCAGCTCGACTGGTGAGCTGTACGCAATCTGATCTTGGCCCACTCTCCAAAGTAAATCGCCACCAGCTAGATCGAAAGCCGCTAAAGAAATCGGTTCCGAATGGCTTTTGCGCCCTCCCAACGGCAAGACGACGGCGGGGGTACCGTTTCTGTCTACAATCAATGGCGAGCCGCTTCTTCCCCACGTGATCGCTTTTTCCGATTCCGCAAGTGTCCAGCCGCCCAAGGCAATGAGATCTTTTTTCCATACGATGGTTCCGCTAGCTGCTGTGCTAACAACCAGATGCCCCGATGCCGTTTGCGAGATCAGATAATCCTCGTACAAGGTCGGGGTTGCTCGTGGCCCGGTTCCACCCAGCGGGTGGAAATGGTATCCCGCAATCTTGGTCTCCCACAACGTTGCGCCGGTTCTCAGATCCAATGCAGCGATCGTTTCGTCTTTATCCGATTGATAGAGGGTGAAAATCTTTCCATCGCGAACGGCTGTTCCTGACCAGCCCGATCCGATCGGGCGCTTCCACAGCATCTTGGGGGAAGACTCCTCCCATCGAGTGGAAAACTCGGGAGATTCGATCCGGCCATTGCGATCGTTACCTAGCAGTTGTGTCGATGAGCTTCGCCCCACCAGTGCGATCCATTCTGGGTTCGCATCGTGAGTCGAAGCGTCTGGCCCCAAACCATTTGCCGGAATCGTTCCTCTACCCTTTAGAACGAAGATTGGCCTCAGTTCCCCAGTAAAGCCCTTGAACTCCAGCCATTGCGTCGCGGAGAAAACCCCGAGAGCTAGCAGTGCCAGCAACGCCACTGACCACTTCCAGGAGACCCAGGTCAGAATGGCACCGGCGACTAGCAAACCTCCCAGAAGAGTGAAGCCGACTGCGGTAAAATTTGCGAACTGGTGATCGACCTCGCCGACTCCCCAATAGGCGAACGGCATGAGGCACCAAAATGCGATCCCGGCGACTAAGAGAGCAGTGCGTCTCTTTCCGAACAAACGAGGTTCCTTTTGAACATCCATTTCCTACTGATCCTCGTCCTAACTTCTTGTGCTTTAAGGGGTTGGTGGTGATCGGACGACGGTTACTTGTCTGCACCGGTATCAAGCACTGCCATAAACGCTTTTTGCGGGATATCGACAGAACCGATCGACTTCATTCGTTTCTTGCCCTCACGTTGTTTCGCCCAAAGCTTTCTCTTTCGCGTAATGTCTCCTCCATAGCACTTTGCGGTAACGTTCTTGCGTAGGGCAGGCACGGTTTCGCGTGCGATAACCCTGGCTCCAATCGCAGCTTGCACTGCCACCTCGAACATGTGGCGGTCGATTTCTTCTTTGAGTTTTTTGACCACCGCTCGCCCACGTCGGTCAGCATCGCGACGGTCGCAAATGATACTGAGCGCATCGACACGTTTACCATTAACCAGGATATCCATTCGGATCAAATCAGCTTGTTCGTAACCGATGATCTCATAGTCCATAGTGCCGTAACCACGAGTTGCACTCTTGAGTTTGTCGTGCAGATCGTAGATCACCTCAGCTAACGGCAGATCATAGGTAACGAGCGAACGGGTGGCTGAAAGATATTCGTTGCCACGCAGCACACCCCGCCGATCTTGGCAAAGCTTCATCGTGATGCCAATATACTCTTGAGGCAGGACGAAATTGACCCGCACAATCGGTTGGCGAAATTCTTCGATGTCGCCTGAATCGGGAACTTCCTGTGGGCGATGGATCTCCACCTTGGTGCCATCCCGTTTAATGATCTCATAGGTCACGTTCGGGGCTGTCTGAACCAAGTCGATATTGCATTCGTTCTCTAGCCTTTGTTGAACGATTTCCATGTGCAACAGGCCTAGGAATCCGCAGCGAAAACCGAATCCGAGCGCATCGCTCGTCTCAGGTGCGAATTCAAACGAGGGATCGTTGATCGCCAGCTTTTCTAATGCATCCCGCAGTTCCGAGAACTCTTGGCCGTCGCTAGGATACAAACCGCAGTAGACCATCCGCTTGGGAGGTTGGTATCCCGCCAATGCCTCAGCGTTTTCGTCGCTCGCATAAGCCACGGTGTCCCCAATCCGAACATCCTTCAAGGACTTGATGTTGCAAATCAAATAGCCAACCTGTCCGGCTCCCAATCGATCACAAGCGCGCCGCTCTGGAACGAACTGTCCTAGCTCGAGCACTTCGTAATTGGAACCGACGCCCAAGAATCGGAGCTTATCTCCTTTTTTGGCGTCTCCCTCCATAATCCGGACATAGGTGATCGCACCTCGGTAGTCATCATAATGAGAGTCAAAAACCATCGCCTTGAGTTTCGCGGTACTGTCACCCACCGGTGCAGGGATTCGTTCGATAATGGCGGCCAACAACTCGTCGATTCCAATGCCAGCCTTACCTGAGCACTTCACGATTTCGTCCGGGTCGATCCCGAGAACTTGCTCCATCTCGGCGGTGACTTCATCGATGCGTGCATGGACCAAGTCGACTTTATTAATGACAGGAATGATCTTGAGATCGTGGTCCATTGCCGAATAAGCGTTGGCAACGGTTTGTGCCTCAACTCCTTGGAAGGAATCGACGAGCAGCAATGCTCCTTCGCAGCAGGTTAGCGATCGCGAAACCTCGTACTGAAAATCGACGTGACCTGGGGTATCGATCAAATTGATCTCGTACCATTCGCCTTTGTACTTGTAGTGCAAGCAGACTGCTTTAGCTTTGATCGTGATGCCACGTTCCCGTTCCAGGTCCATGGCGTCGAGCAGCTGCTCTCGCATCTTGCGAACTTCGACCGTTCCGGTTCGTTCTAGCAGTCGGTCCGCAAGAGTGCTTTTGCCGTGATCGATGTGGGCGATGATGCAAAAGTTGCGAATGTGAGACTGTGGGATCTCCTTTGGTTTATCGCTTCCCTTAACTGAACTCATGTATGGTTTCCGATAGCCGAATTTATTGTTTCTTGTGATGGTCCATGCGGGCGATTCCAGCGGCACCTAAGTAGCCAGCGTCACCCCCGAGGGATGCGAAATCGATGGTCGTCCCGTTTGCCACGTATTCAAAGCTTCTTTCTCGAAAGGAGCTCTTAATGCGGTTCAAGAACCTTTGACCGATGGGAGAGCCATTGCCACCAAAATCCATCGCACCTCCTAGAACGACCAAGCCTGGGTCCAAGGTATGGACTAGGGTTGTGATCCCAATGGCGAGATAGTCTGCGGTTTCGTCGATAATCTTCAAGCTAAATGTATCTCCCGTTTCCGCCGCCTCATAAATCATGCGGGCGGTAACACGGTCAGCTCGGTCTCTAAGGCAACTGTCCGCTCCGGCGAGCAAAGCTTCTTTAGCGCGGGCAGCCACGGCGCTGGCACTGGCGTATGCTTCCAAATGGCCACGCCCACCGCCCCAGACGCATAACCGGGCGTCGGGTCGGGAATCAACCAGCAAATGCCCGCATTCCCCGCCAAAGCTGTTCTGACCGACCACCAGTTGGTTGTCTACGATAATTCCTCCTCCCACGCCGGTTCCCAGGGTGAGAAGCACCATAGAGCTGTAAATGGCCCCCGTTCCGACCCAGAATTCTCCGAATGCTGCTGCGTTGGCATCGTTTGCGAAGGAGACAGGCCGCTTCAACTCGCGTTCCAGACACGGAACGATGGGAAAATTGTGCCAGTGAGGGTGATTCGGTGGGGCGATTAGCATCCCCTTGGGAATATCTTGGCTCCCAGGAGTCCCCAGACCAACCCGCGGAATTACATCCCAGTCCAGACCTAAGTCTTTGAGCAGTTCGGAGCAAGCCGCTCCGACCCGTCGCATGGCATCCTCTGGACCTTTCGGTTCCTCCGTGGGAATCGACGTAAATCCGATGGTCATACCTGAGTCGTCGACGAGACCGATTTTGATACCAGTCCCGCCAACATCGATCCCGAAAAAAAACGGGCTTGATGCTTGGGAGACTTCTGTGATTGGCTGGGAAGTCATAACTCTCTTTGAAACAGCACTTTACGAATTATTACGCGAACTCTTCGTAAGTATACGATAACCCAACAATTGCCAATAGACGCATTTTTACCTGTGCTACAGCAGAAGCTAGCTAAGCGTGGGTGCCCGGCACGCCCCCCGTAGTGGATCTTGTTAAAGATCTCTAAACCCACGCAGTGTATAATGACCGATTCTAATTCCCGTACTTTTACACATTCGGCCGATGAAGCAACTTAGTCCTCTCACGACTCTTCTCATTCTCTTTGGTTGCTTCGGAATCTTTGTTCTTGTTGCGGTGCTCTATTATCGGGATCGCATGCCGAATCGTTTCGCCAGCACGGCACGCACAAGTGGCAAAACAGAGATAGAGACCACAACCGAGGAGGAGGCTGCATCGGAACTAAGCTCTGGTCATGAACGCACCGGTAGCGAGGCTTGCGGGAAATGCCACCCTGGAATCCTAGCGTCCTATAAGAAGCACCCGATGTACTATGGCGCAACCAAGATGGTTCAAAACGATCCGGTCGTGCCAACTGATTCAGGTCCCATACAGGGCAAGATCAAAACACTTTTGGCCAATACCCGCGAAGGTCGAATGTATCACACGGAGCTCGCAACGGATTTAGAGGGAGATCAAATTTACAGCAAGCAGCGTGAGATGAAATACGTCGTCGGTTCCGGCAGGCGGGCTAAGGCGTATGTCGAAGAGCGGGGGAATATGCTTTGTTTATCCCCCTTGAATTGGTTTGGTAAGACGAGTACTTGGGGGCTAAACCCAGGTTACAGCGTAGACGATCCCAGGGGATTCGATCGAAAAGCTCTCGCGAATTGTCTGCTGTGTCATACCGGTGAAATTCGGACAGAGTCCCCCATGTCTGATTTTTATCAATCCGAACCTTTCGGGGAGCTAGCTATCGGCTGCGAGCGATGTCATGGTGCCGGCAAGTCTCATGTCGAGTTTCATGAATTAGGAGTGCAAGGTTCTGACCCCATCGTAAATCCCGAGTCCTTGGAGGAATCTGCCCGTCAAGCCGTTTGCTACCAGTGCCATTTGCAGCCTTCAACAGCTCGCATCCTTAGGGAGGGACGATCGCACCAAGACTTCCAGCCAGGCATGCGACTCGACGATGTTTGGTTAGTTCTGGATACAGAAAGTGGCGTCGATTCTGAGGGGCGAACCAAATCGGTGCGTCACGTTCAGCAAATGCACGATAGCCTTTGCTTTAAAAGATCGCACTCGATGAGATGCTCCTCCTGTCACGATCCACATTCTGTACCTGAGCCTGCCGAACAGATCGAATTTTATCGCGACGCTTGCAACCGTTGCCATACACGTACCAACGAGACACAGGGCGCATCTATCTGTACCGAAGCAATGGAGCGACGCTTGCAAGTGCAGGACTCCTGCTACGAATGCCATATGCCAAAGCGTGATTTGGACCTTTCTTCCCACGCCAGCCAAACCGATCATCGTATTCTTCGCAAACCCGAGCAGGCAACCACTGCTGCGAGTATCAGTAATGGCGATCTGAAGTTCTTTGGGGAAGTCTCTCGTTCCATTTCAGAAGACGCCCTGCGGCGGGCCGTAGCTATCTACCTAGCAAGGAATCAAAGCGTTACCCCAGCGCTGTATCGCGAACTTAAATATCTAGTCAAGCAATTCCCGAATGATGGCATGACTCTGCTGTCCTTTGGATTAGCTGCGATGACGCAGAATCAAATCCGGGAGGCAATCGATTCCTGGACAAAAGCGACGGAGCATCCCGAATCAGCGGAGTTTGCCCTCGAGGCCCTGATCCAGATCGCGCAGCGTTCCTCGGATTGGAATATGGCAATCCGACTTGCAACTCAGCTAACGCAACTTAATCCCAGCCATGCCAACGCTCACGCACAGCTCGGACAGGCTTTGCTCAACAAGGGTAGTCTTCCGGAGGCGATCCGCTCGGCCACTAAGTCTATTGAATTGGATCCGCTTACCAGTCTCGGGCACCAAGTCCTGATCGAAGCCTGTCGTGCTCAGGGTCTGGACGAACAAGCTGACCACTGGCAGGCTTCGCTAGATCGCATTTCGATGAAACTGAATTCCGCTCGGTAAGTCTTTCGGAAAGATTAGCGATAGAAACGAGGACATCGGTCCAAAAACAGAACCGGCTCCGTGTCCTTCAAAGGCCGATCAATATGCATTTGTGCAACTAGGTCGAATTGCCCCCTACCCTAGCAAATCGTGGCGGTAGTGCACCTCATCAATCCCGTCCTCGTAGTAGTCCATGAGCCTACCCGCGATCCGAAGTTTTGAAGTTGGTAACAACTCAGCAGCCTTAACAACCTCCGACGGAACCGCCATAAAAAGGGATCGCCCTCCCCACGACTTGACTTCCCGAAAGACCTTTTCGAAATCCGCCGCCGTGGAACCTTGCCCCGGCGACGCCAATTCCCATGCGATCCAAAACGCATTGTTGGTCTCTGGTATCTCGTCGACATCGGTGATTTTGATGTCGTCCAAAATACGATTCGAGTTCAACTCCCCCCTCGGTTGCAATCGCATGCCATACACCAGCATCGATTCTCCAGGTGCATAGTAATCAGGATGTTTCAGTTCTTGGATAAATCCCATGCGCGTGTATGCTTCACGAGCATCGTAGTAAACGTCTCCTTCCTCGGGATCATGGTAATCGCTCGCATGCACAAACGCCTTGCGACCTCCCTGTTCGCGCATGATATCCACAATCCAGTTCAGCATCTGCGTCCCTTTGCCGGATCTGCGATCGGCACGCTGCAGATAGGTCCATGACAAACCGAATGCATCAATGGTATTCGGGATCGGTTTCGCTCCAATAACTCCTATAACCTGGTTTCGCTCGACCAAGCAGTATTGATAATCGATTGACTCCTCATAGGTTTCTTGTGCGTCGTATGCATCATCCTCATCGTACTCTGCGATAATTGACAAAACGCGAGGAATGTCAGTATCGAGCATGGGACGTAGCTCTAGATTACCGTTAGATTTTAGTGACATTTATTCTCCTCTTTCTCTCACTCCCGTTTGCGGACCGATAGATTCCATAAATCGACGGAAAGCCAAACGGGCTTCCAGGTTCCAGTGTAGTGCCTCTTCAACATTCCGATCTTCGCATGCGTGCATCAGCATTTCCAGCTTGGACATGAAAACCTTCTTGCGCATCGCTTGGAAGCGATTCCATTCTTCACCCCTGAGGTAACGCCCCACGACCAATTTGTGCGCCCAGTCCTTTTGCTGTGGGATCAAGAACGTAGCAGTGTCCCACTCCTTGCCAGCAACAGCGCTGTTCAAGTCCGCTTGCAATGCTGCCAGTTCCCGCCTTACTTCACTCGTCTTGGGATAGTACACATAGCATCCGACAACGCTCAGCACAATCAAACCAACGAGGCTCACTGCGGCGACGACAGAGTCGGGCAGAACAATATCCTTGCTCTTAGATTTAGTCTCTCTGGCAGTCGTCAGCCATGTCATGGTTCTCCCATGGGGATCGAACCGCCGTAATCCGATTCCGACCAAAACCATGATGCCGCCGCAGATGCTCGCGAACAAACCATCAACGCTCACTGCGTCACGTGCTAAACGTGTTGCGGAGGTAAATGCGTTGTCCGCTCCCCAAGCGAACGGATTGCAATATCCGTCAAAAGCGTGAGTGTGATCGGCCGCTTGTACACCCTTTGGATGAAGCGGTCCGTTGATACCATACGAAATACACAGGACCACCACTGTTAACAAAGCGACCCAGCTCCAAGTCCGTTTGGCTCCTAGGTCTCGAAAGCTCCAAATCACTAACCCCAGGTTCACCCCGGTTCCCATGACCAAAAGGGTAAACGCGGCACCGATCGAGTTACCATGCTGGAACATCGACGCTACCTGAACAATCGCTGTCATAGGTGTCAAATACGCTAAGGATGCGACTGCGGTCATCGTCAAGGGAGCGGTCAAGTCTTTGTCACCTGCTGAGTGTTGAAGAATCCCTGCGGGCAAAATCATTGCTAGAGCTCCTACTCCCGCCAAAGCCAGCAACATGTATTTCGTGGCTGATCCCACCGCCTGCTGACACATCGAGAGTGCCACCGCACCGATTCGTTGCAAACCGAACGGGGTCGGGGGCAAATCCTCCGGCTCCATCGCACTTCCTGGAAACATCCAGTCCCAAGCGACCCCGATTACGGTCACGATACTAAGTGAGCCTATGCAGAACACGAACAAGGTGAACGGATCTGAAAGGGTTAAGCCATAAAGCACGGAAATGGGGTTAAAGAGTGGTGCCGTGAGCCCAAAGGCCAAAATCGTCCCACCAGTGATTCCGCTTCTTCGCATTTGCAACATGATCGGAATGACACCGAGCGAGCATACAGGCAGCAGCATCCCTAGTAACCACGCATACGGAATCTGCCTCCAGGTATGCCCCCCAAACAATTTAAGCGTATTGGCTCGACCGAGAATCCGTTCAAAAATCGCGGCTATCAACCAACCAACTACCACCGTTGGCGCCGCAGCAAAAAAAGCTTGAACGATGCGAACCAGCGGTCCCCAGAGATAGATATCCATGCTACTACTTATCCTCTTCGTTCTAGCTAAAACTCGCGGCATCGACTGTTGGATTCGAATCCGACTCTTCCAGCAATCTAGCTTTCTCTGCCTCTTGGCGTTCTCGAGCTTCTTCTTCTGCGATCTGCGCTCTAACACGAGCGGCCAGTTCCGCGAGTTGCTTGATTCCACTTTGTAAAGCATCTGTGCGGAGCATCTCATCAATCTTCTTTCCGCTTCCCATCGCACGCTTGAGTTCACCAGCGAGAGGGAATGCCCATGCATCCACTGAGTCAAAGTCTGCTTGGCTTACGTCACTATCAGCGACGAGTTCCGGTAACCAATCAATCAAATCGACTAGCTCCTGTTCTAGGCTGTCCGCAGCAGTTTTCGTTTCGTCAGTGTTTTGGGCAATCTGGCTTAAACGATCGGCCGCCACCAAAAAAGTCTTTGGCCAATGAGGCGGAAAGTGCCCATCCTCGTCGTGATCGTCATCCTGCTCGAGTCTACATCCGACCAGCGTGCAGCACACGACGGCCAAGGTTGTTATCTTAACAAAGAATCGCAAGTCCATAGTTTAGCGGCTCCTAAGATGATACTACAGATGAGGCACAGCGACTGCATTAAGCACGGCATCAATGGCGGTGTCAACGGTTCCTCCCAATCCGGAAAGTCTGACCGACAGGACTGGGTACGCGACACTCTGAACATCTTCCGGGATCGCAAAATCGCGACCATGCAACATCGCCATCGCCTGCGAAACACGTTGCCATTGCAACAAGCCTCGCGGGCTAAGTCCTAACGTAAACGCATGATTCTTGCGTGTCGCCTCGGCTAGATTTACCAAGTACTCACGAACCGGCTGTTCGACAGCAATTCGAGTAACACTCTGTTGCAACGCTTGCAGCTGCCCAGGCTCTAGAACCCGCTGAGCCTCTTGGTCCACCAGACTCTTGCTGCTCCGTTCCAGCAGTTGCAACTCACTCTCCCGGTCTGGATAACCGATCCGTAGCTTCATGGCAAATCGATCCAATTGCGCTTCCGGGAGGGGGTAGGCTCCAACACTCTCGACCGGGTTCTGTGTGGCTAAGACCAGAAACGTCGGGCTGAGCAACCGGGCTTCTCCATCGATGGTAACTTGTCGCTCCGCCATGGCCTCGAAAAGGGCGCTCTGGGTTCTCGGCGTGGCTCGGTTAATCTCGTCCGCCAACAAAACGTCACCAAATACTGGGCCAGAGCGAAACTCAAACTCGCGAGACTTTTGATTGAGGATATTGAATCCGGTTACGTCACTGGGGAGCAAATCGGGCGTACACTGGACCCTGGTATACTTGCCACCGATAGCGTAGGCGAGAGCCTTGGCTAAAGTGGTTTTGCCTAAGCCAGGCAAGTCATCAAAAAGCACGTGTCCGCGGGCTAAGACACAGGCGAGCAAGTTCTCGACCACGTCCGCCTTCCCCAACAGAACGCGATTGAGTTGCCCTCGCAGCCCGTCAAGCATGCATTGGATATCGTCTGTGGTGAGTTGATTTGGAGTTATGGAAGACGTCGACATCAAATGAGACCCATCGTCACTTTCTAGGATCGAGATAGTTTCTTGCGTTTTCGAAAAACCGATTCTACACGAAATAAGTCGCTTAGCCCTTGGCCAATCACAATCCAAAACAGTTCGTTAACGCTCGGTGCGGAAGCTGCTGAGCTCTGGATATTACTTCTAGGAGCATAGGCCATCTGCTGAACCGTTGCGATAAACCGGCTTTGTCCCTCGACAGAAAAAGCCGGGAGGAATCGAAAATGTTCTTCCAGCCATTTGCTCACGGTGGTTCCTTTTGGAAATCGAACGCCAGACAACCAATCGCGGAACTGCAGTAGCTTGAGCAAAACTTTTAACCGAACGTTGACCGGAAAACTGAACGCAAACAGGGCTAGTATCGATGCCATGGCATTGGCTAAACGTCGTCGCATCAATACCACTGCAATAAATAGGACACATCCACTTACGTAGCGAATCGGGTGAGTCACCATGGAATCGCGCGTTGCCCATGCCGTTTCGACGCACCACTGATACCAAGATCGATACTCTCGTGGTACTGCATGGGTTCCGCAAGGCTCAATCGGTATCCATGCACCGTGTGCATACACCTCAACCCAGGTATGTAGATCCTCTGTTAGAACCTCGGCCATACCTGCGACGCGATCAAAGCGTTTGGGGTCACAATAAAAACCAGTCACAAGTCGACATGGGATCCGCCAGTCTCGCAGCAACATGGCGGTTGCTGATGCGATTTGATAATCCGTTCCCCGCTTGTCGGTAAATACATGAGAGACCGTTTCCTCGATATCCTCGGACAATTCGAGGGATGGATCGACCGTGACGTCACGACGCAGAGCACCTACGATCGCCTCAACCTTTTGCCAATCAGTCCATTCTCTTTGAATCGACTCGGGTACAGCATCCAAAAGCGATTTGCGATAATCACCGAGTTTTGTAAGGGAAGGGGGGACCTGGAGATAGTTAGTTAGCCACCTCGAATGCCCACTCCCGTCTAGAGCTAATCGTTGGCTATCGAACGAAAGACGACTCAACGAGTCTTCGGCGTTGCGCAAAGCGTGCAAGCTAGGAATCTGATAGAGCAAATGCAGAACCGTTAGCTGTGGTATGTAGGGGCGACTCGGCATACAAAGCTGACCATCCGGGGTTAGGGAATAAAAGTCCGCTTGATCGATCTTGTCCACATGAACGTGGGTGGTCAACGCCGGCGATGGAATTCGAATCGATTTGTACTGAATCAATTTTACGGTGGCACGTTCACGTACGGGCCAAACAATTTCGGGGACATAGTTCGCAGTCACCGCCCAAGGTTTCCCTCCGAGCTCGGCGATTTGAAAAACGGAGGCCTGTTGCTTGAGATCGACATCCGATTGACTCCACTCGAACCCGTCAAATTGGTCAAACGTTTCTAGTCTCAGATGCAGCGGCAGCGACGCAATGACATGCAAAATCGCATTGGATTTCTTATCCCCGGGACGAGCCTTGCTGTCTCCCTGACTGGGGGTGCGAAGCGTACTGAATTCGCGACTCTTTTGCTTCGATTCCGTTATCTTTTCGTGATTATGCTGTGCCTGTTGTTCGAGTGATACAGCGCGGGAGATCTCTTTAATAGGCTTCTTGGCTTCTCCGTACTTCTCCGTCGCTAGATCGTACAGCGATGGGAGTTGGGACTCTAGAAAGACTTCGCTTTCAATGGGTCCGAACGTAAACGCCTGATCCTTGGCCGCGACCATCATGTCACCGTCACCGACCCCTTGTCTGGCCGCTTGATCGCTCCCCCCCTTGCCACCTGAGGTTGGCATAAAGCCATCCAACGAGACGATTCCCGAGCCTGCATTTATGGCTAACAGACCTACCAAAGCCGTCAAACCAACGAGTGCACCGATGATACCCAGTCGAATCCGGACTAATGGGACACTGGTATGAGCAACAAACCCCTTGGAAACCGATTTCCAGTATTGGGAGAGCAGCCACCAGGATGCCAGCAAACCAAAGGGAATGACAATAAGCACCATGCCGCTCCGATCCGATGTCGCAACCCCGAATAGCATCATGAAGCAACTGAGCAGGAAAGAGGTCCACTCTTGTCGAGAATTGACCGCTACGGCGGCTTGCCAGACCGCAGCGTGTTGCAGCATTCCAAGCCATACGAGTTCCGTAGCTTCCCCGCGTCCGCCGAAGACTGATCGGGTTAGTAAATTGCGAATCCAGGGAGACAACACCACCAGAACGCCAACAATGAGCATCCAGTTCATGCGCACGCTCGGTTTACTACGATCCCCAACCTGACCTGCCGAACATTGTCGACCTACAAAGTAATGAGCGACCAGAGATCCCGAGATAAGTAGGCTGTATTCCGCAATCGCGACTGTTTGAGCAGTTTCTGCCTGGAACCGTAGAAGAAAAATCGCAAAAGAACCTAGTGCGGCCAGCAACCAAGTTCCCCAGGCCTTAGGGTGTGCGCCTGGGTTCTGAGCTTGAGGGAACGAAGCGTTCTTCTTGCGTACAAGCTTTGCCGTTCTTGATCCGTTTGCCATCTATGTCACTTGACTCATAACATGTGATGACTTACCCAAACCTTGGCTGTACTTCTTCCACTGGGCATCGAGCTGATCAGAAAGATGCTTGCCACCCGCTACTTGCAAAACCGAACTATGGTTAGCGACCATTGCTGGTGTTAGTTCCTTGTCGCTAGGTACATCAGTGGTTAAAGCGATCCAGGAAAAGGAGTCGGACTGATGGACCGAAGATCGCAACGACTCCAATCGGTCTTGTGTCGTGATGATAATCGTAACGCCCCCTTTTTGTGCTGTTGGGAGAAAGCTCGTCGATTTGGATGCCTCGCCCTGCCCCTTTTCTGGTGTCCATTCCGTCAGTTGGTCCATCCAGGTTTGTTTGCCTAATTTGCCTGGTTGCAAAATCTGCCAACTGTTGTTGAGATGAACTCGAACGGTCCATGAGTGATTCACAAAATGGTTGCTGACCGAAGCTAGGATGCGGACCAAATCATCAGCGATATCTTTGGAACTTAAGGCTGCACCGGTGTCGAGCCAGATCGATACTTGTTGCCGGGCTCTCGACTGTCGCTCGAATACGACGAGCTGATCTCGTCGGGCCGTCTGGGCCCAGTGCACTTGTCGGAGAGAATCGCCGGGGCGATAAGGTCGTACACCCATCCAATCCCCTTCGTCACCGATTTGGTTGCTAGTGGAACCGATACCGCTGTTCGGCGTGCCTTGGCTTTCCGGGACATCTACCAACCGCGTGGTGTGAGGCCAAACGATAAGGGGTGTTTCGACCACCAAGTCGCGATAGCAGGTCCAGACTCCGAACGGGAACGCGGTCGCCAATTTGACCGTGCGCGTAGGATAGATCCCACGTGAGCCAGGAATGCAATCCCATTCAAACTGGCTGCGAGCGAGTCCGGGGACCAGACTGAGGCTGATCGGCTGGTCGGGATCGCTCGGTAGGGATGCAATTTGGTGGTCCGCTTCCACGAATAAGCCAAAGGCCGGCCAAGGCCATCGATTTTCCAGGGTCAGCGTCGTCTTAATCGATTCCTTCTCTTCACATCTCCCTTGGACCCAACTGAGATTTCCTCGGATCCCCGTCATGGCAATCCAGGGCCAAAGGCTACCGATGATCCCTACTGCCAAGATCGCGGCAGTGCCGAGAAACGCTTGAGAGGATACATAAATGCCTAGCAGTAACGAGGCAAGCAGCGCGAGCACGACCCAGCCGATTGGCTTTTTTAACCAATAGACGTATTTGTTGGCCCAGGGGCAGAAGTCGAAGTTCATCGCCCCATGGATATCTTTGACTGCTTTTCGCACGCTAAACTCAGTACAATCCTAAAATTCGAGCCGTTCCAGCAGGTGGCGCCGTTTTGAATAGTTAGCAGTATGGTGAAGCAGTTTCAAAAAGACCACTATACGCACGCCAGGAAATCCAGCGAACCACTCGCAATGACTCGATTATTACGTAATTGTGATTTGTAACGTTCAACAGTTTGCTAGGAAGTTTCGTAGAACTTATACTAGTACGGACAGTTGGCCGGAAGCCATAATGGAATCATGCAGCACGGTTGATACGTCGGTATCGAGTGGGCTGTTGATCAGTCTCGTCGTTTTAGGGGTTTGAGTTATGAGGGGAACAACGTGCATCACGTCCAGAATCAGGCCTTGTTTATGAATATTCGTAGCGGCGATCGCTCTCGCTATCACTCGATCAAGAAAACTGCGTTCACCTTAGTCGAGCTTCTGGTTGTGATCGCGATAATCGGACTCCTCGTGAGTCTGCTCTTGCCGGCAGTACAAGCCGCCCGCGAAGCAGCCCGCATGACGCAATGCAAAAACAACTTGAAGCAGATTTCGCTTGCCACCGATTTGTTCCACAGCGCCCACAACTATTATCCTCCGGCCCGCTTTCAGCCACGACCGGGTGATGATTTCGCGTACGCTTGCGGGGGAGAGGAGACCACTTGGTTGGTTCGCATCATGCCTTATCTCGAAGCTTCTAATTTAGAACAACGCTGGGATTATACGATCCCTTATGCTGACCATGACGAGTTCACTCGGTCGACAACGCTGCCCGTTTACTGTTGCCCGTCCAGACGAGGAGTTAGCGATGCGATTGGCGTGGGCACCATCGTTGGCGGTCAAACCGTTTGGATTACCTTGCCATGTGGTTGTCGGGTTCCCATAGGTGGAGGTGCAGATCTAAGTTTATCGGGTGCTGTTGGAGACTACGGAGGAAATCATGGAGACATGACACCTGGAAGTGCAGGTTTGCCGACTGATTTCAACTATGGTGGCAATGGGACGGGGATTATCATCTCGGTGAGAGCGCGATGTCGAGATGGCGTTCCTCGTTCGCCTCAGGATCGCGTCAAAATGGCGAGTGTAACAGACGGTTTGAGCAACACCATTCTGTCGGGTGAAATGCACGTGCCGCTTGGCCGCCTTGGGGCCTCCCCCTTCGACGCGTTCATTTTTAATGGCGATCATGTGTTCAATACTGGTCGGCTTGGTGGGCCAACGATGCCGATCAGCAAGAACCCGCGAGGAGATTCGGAAGATTTAGTTCGCTGGGGTAGTTGGCATACCGGTGTCTGCAATTTTGCATTTGCTGACGGAAGCGTGCGAACTCTCAGCGTTCACATTGACACAGAGACTCTCGGCTACATGTCGAACCGAGCTGATGGCCAAATTGTTCGTGACGTTGAGTAAGGTTTTTTCATTTGATGATGCAATCTAATCCGGTTAGAACGGTCGAGCCTTCTCCCGTTCCGTTCCCTTGCAAGATTCTTTGCCTCGTGTTTGCTGTGGCGATCCTTTCTTCCGCCAACGGTTGCAATCGGGGGCCAAGAATCGTAACGGCTGAGGGAATCGTGCAGTTCGAGGATGGAACTCCGGTCGTCGTGGGAACTGTTGAGACCAAGTCGCTGAAGTACGACGGTCTCCAGGCGGCGGGCAAAATTCAGCGAGACGGATCGTTCAAACTTACGACCTTTGTTAACGGTGATGGTGCTGCGGTTGGAGAACATCAATGCGTGATAGTGCAATTCGTTATGGCTGAGGGCTTAACGGGGCATAAACCAAGCACACAAGGGGTGGTCAATCCTAAGCACGCGAGTTATGCCTCGTCCGGTTTACTAATTAACATCCCTGACGAGGGCACGAAATCGCTCAAGATTGTCGTTACAGGCGTGCCTAAATTACCAGGCGAACGCCAACATACCGATCATAAAAATGGCGAGGAGCCAGCAGAAGGTGGTTTGGGCCGCTAACAACGCAGCTTATCACGGATGAAAGTTACTGTTTTAGAATATCTTTGCGGTGGCGGTTTAATGCTGCCAGATCCCTCAACGCAATCGTCGATTGCCGACAATGAGCTAGGGCCGCTGCTCCGCGAAGGAGAGGTGATGTGGAGGGCATTGGTAGACGATCTTATGCTTGGCGGACATGACGTTGTCTCCCTTTTGGACCGGCGTCTTGAGAATCGTTTTCGGCCTCTTGGTGCCAAGATCGACGGTGGAAGCCTCGATCTAATAACGTTCGATGAGCGACGAAGTCTTAATTGTAATTGGGAAGAAGCTTGCGACGGCGCCGACCGCGTGGTCGTTATAGCCCCCGAGATAGACGGGCATCTGTTGGATATAGTCGAGAATGTAAGGCGAAAGCGACACGTTGTCGTGGCATCGTCGTCCTACTTCCTAAAAACGGCGAGCGATAAATGGCTCACGTACAAAGCGTTAGGGCAACATATATCGCAGCCACGAACGACAACCGGAGATCAGATCAGAAACGGTTGGCCGGATGGTTGGCCTGAAAGTTCGTCATCGGGGTGGGTGCTGAAGCCAAGGGACGGTGCAGGCTGTAGCGGAATCTTCAGGTGTAAAGAAGAAAGAACTCTAAAAGAACACATTGCAAGGCTCGACGAACCAAGCAAATGGATTGTTCAGGAGTGGATCGAGGGACGGCATTGCAGCGCGGCTGTCATCATCGACGAGAACGGAACCATCACATTCCTCGGCGGTACCGAGCAAATGATTGAGATGGATGACACAACTCCGAAATACGTTGGGGCAAAGGGACCACTCCGAGGCGCATCGGTCGAGGGGCTTGCAGATTGGTGCAATCGCATACTATCTTTGCTACCTGGGGCCTTCGGATGGGTAGGTTTCGATTACATCGAGGTCCCGAGTTCGTGCGGCGAAGCGCCCGAGCGTGTCTTGATCGAAATCAACCCTCGGTTGACGACAAGCTATCTCCTCTATCGACAACTCCTTGGTCCCCGATTAGGCGATGGAGTGATCGGTTTACCCGTTGTTGAGATCATTAAGCACGAACCAAACAACGAAGAGCAGTGGGTAGTCCGCGTTGAAGATTGAATCAATGGCTTCAACGCGGCGCGATGATCTCATCCGATCCCTGCCCGTAGTGGTTGTTTCTCGATCTAGTCAGCCAACCTAGACAGCCAGCCTATGCAGTTGCCCTAGGTTGCCGCTGCCACTTCTGGCTCATCGGCTTGTACCCCTTTTTGGTACACCGTGTAGACATAAATCGGAATCTCTAAGTCACCGAGTTGGGAATCGACAACCACCTTGACGTCATCCCAGCTCAGTCCACCGACCCCAGTCGCTAGGGCAGGAATCGCCAAGCTGGTGATGCCCTCTGTCTCAATAGCGTGCCGGAGGTTACGCAAGGCATGGTTGACATTAGCGACCGTTGCTTTGCCTGGCCGGGAACCATGTCCATGGTCACCTTCTTGAGTCATCAAGTTGAAAATCCGAGCTCCACCTGTCCCGCCCCACATCCAGACTTCACCCGGCTTCGGATGGGATTGGTGCGCGTAGTGCCGAAAATCCTTTGCCATGGATGGCCAGCGCTCTCTGAGAGCCAAGGCTAAACCGGAATCAAAGTGATCATTCGGAGCGACACCGTGCGCAATAGCTTGAGCTCGTGTCAGCAGGATGTCACCAGTCACTTCGTACAACATATACACTCATCTCCGTTCTTAACGTTGGTCATGATTCCCGACTTTGGGGCTCATTTCAATAGCTACCCGGATGGTATGCGAACGCCGTGCCAACCCACGTGGGTAAAACTTAATGTCGATAATTCTTTGGCTTTTCGGGGAAGTCGTCTTGGCTTCCAGAGCGAGAATGTCCGCTGTTGTGACCAACAGTGTGCGGATTCTGCACGCCATCGACAAAAAGTTGGAGCTTCTGGGGTGACGAATGATTCCGCTAGAGTTCACACTTACGGCAGAGGGTTGCGAACATAAGGCCGAGTGCACGAACTAATCGCTACAAACGTAAAGGGTGAACATAGTCGTAAAGGCGGGATGTGGATAGCCGCAGATTGCAGCCCGGCGGGCCCAAGGAATCTGCGTGAGTGTCAACTCAAGGTTACGGTATTGGGCCGTGAAATCGGCAAACCAGTCCGTTCTTAACCAATCCTTAACATGCTCAAAGATAACCTAGTTCGATCAATCTTGGTGGGGTTGTGGGGAGTTGTCACGCTCGTGTGTTTCCTGGCGATCTTGCCCAGCATTGGTAGAGACGCCACATACCCACAGGACCTTGTTCCCAGTTGGCCTGAGTCAAGCGCGATTGAGAAAAGCAACCGAACGCCACATCTGCTGGTTTTCGTTCATCCGTTTTGTCCATGCACCCGAGCGACTCTCATGAATCTTGATTACGCTGTTTCCTCTAAGAATTTGAAAGTAACCATTGTTCAACTGAGTTCGATCCGTTTTGAAAACATTCATACCCCACTGGCTAAGATTGAAGAAGTGACTCACGGTCGTGGATGGGATTTAGTATTCGACACCGACGGCGCAGAAGCACGAAAATTTGGGGTGGCAACATCCGGCGAGTGTCTGCTCTTCGCACCTTCTGGACAGTTGGTCTTCTCGGGCGGAGTGACCGCTATGCGTGGTCACATCGGCAGGAACAAACCGCTTTCGTCTCTGATGGCACACATAGATTCGCTCGAGGGAGATTTGCTCCAGAGAAGATTGCAGCCAGCACTTTTGAATACGTTCACTGTTGACCAATCCAAAGAAAAAATCGACATCTTCCCGACATTCGGCTGCCCGCTCTTCTGCGAGGACGTGTGCCGTTAATCTTCATCATCTTTTCTGAACAACGAACCTTAACATCGAAATTCAAAATGATACCTTCAAGCACAGAAATTAAACTCCGCGAGGCTAAGCTTGTGGAGGAACGTGAAAACGACAACATGTCCGTCATCAATAAAGGGATGGCATGGGCGCTTCTCATTCAGGGGATCATCGCCGTTGGTCTGTCGTATTTCCTTTCTCCGTTGACTTGGAAGGGGTGGGAGAACGAGACGCATCCCCACGTATGGCTATCCATTGCAGCTTCGGTATTTCTTGGCGTGGGGCCTGCCTTTTTGGCGTGGCGAGAATCAAGATGGAAAGGCACACAGTATGTAGTAGCTGCCGCGCAGCTGCTTTTCTCAGCCGTTTTTATTCACGTAACCGGCGGACGAATCGAAACCCACTTCCACGTGTTTGCCTCCATCGGCGTTCTGGCAATCTATAAAAACCCGTATGTGCTTTTGGTTGCTACCGGAGTCACAGCAGCAGACCACCTGTTGCGAGGGATATTTTGGTCGCAGTCCATCTATGGCGTTTCATCCTTTGAGATCTTCAGAACAATTGAACACGCAGGATGGGCCATCATCGAGGTTATCGGACTCATGTTTGGGATCTTCCGGTCTCGAGCACAAACCCGAGAGCTCGCTAGACAAGAAGTGGCTCAAGATATGGAGCGAATGAAATTACAAAAATCGTTGGAGAGCATTAGTCCATGGCTCACGAGGGCATCCGAAGGGGACTTGAGACAAGTCAGTGTGGACGTCGAGGACGAGCTGGTCAAAGACCTTGCCAATGATCTGGCGTCCACGCTATCGCAGTGGTCCAAGGTGGTGAGTGAAGTCGTAACAACCGTTGGCGATACGACCAACTGCTCAAGAACAGTTTCCCACGGTTCGCAACAGGTGACTGACGGTATTCGCAGACAAGAGTCGGCATTTCAAGAAATACAAAACGAAATCCGCGAACTACTGAGATCTATCGAATCGATCCGTTCCCTGACGCTGGATGTGGGGGCTGACTTTAAAGCTGCATCCGTGCGGGCTCAAGAAGGAAAGGTCGCACTTCAAGACTCCGATTCTGCCATGGGATTGATCAAAACTAGTGCTGACCAAATCGAACGCTCTGTCATCGAGATTCAAGAAATCGCGGCACAAACCAATTTGCTCGCGCTCAACGCGACGATCGAGGCCAGTCGAGCTGGGGAAGCTGGTCGCGGGTTCGCCGTTGTGGCAGCCGAGGTCAAGGAACTCGCGAAGCGCTCTAACGAAGCAGCAGAGCAGATTGCCGGGCTCATTCAGGAATCGACTCAACGAGTCCGGGAAGGAGTTGTTGCAGGAGAGAAAACCGCCGCAAGTTTCGACAACATTTTCAAAGCAGTTAACTCTGTCCAAGAAAAAGTGGATCGAATCATCGAATACACGTCCGAACAGGTGAAAAACGCAGAATCGGTCGAGTCGAGCATCGCTAGTGCCGCCTCGATCAACTCTGAGAATCTTTCGGTGAGCCAGTCCCTCGAGAACAGAAGCCAAACCATCGATAAGCTCGCCAAAAAGCTCGAGGTTTCCGTTGGGCACTTTCAATGTGACCATTAAAGAAACCATGGATCTCTAACCCGCGTTCAAGACCCAATTAGACCTAGCCTTTCGCTAGGTCATTTGGTAGCAAACTGAAACGGAGATTGAGCGCGTTCGCACCTCAATCTCCGTTATCGCTTTTCGTTACCACGATCGACCGATTACGACGACGTTACTTGGGATCCAGATTCATGGCCAAGTCCGCTTCCGATACGCTGGATGCGACGCCATTCTCTGGAACATCGACTTTGGTGACCCATAGTAATGCATTGAGAACTAACTTGCGGAACTGATCGTTTCCAAAGTTCTTATGGAAATGGCCACCCGTAAATCCGACGCCGCGCGAGCCGTTTTCGTTCTCAGTACACCACATCAAATGTTCGGCACGACCCTTGGCATCCTGGATGTGCTGATACGGGCCCCGTGGATAAACATAGGGACCGTCGCGGGTCTCATCGGTGGGTTTGGCAGTTAGGATCGGTGTCACATTCTTCATGTCCTGCCGAAAACGCATGTTAAAGTACCACTCATCCAAAATGGAGAACGGTTCCACCCCATTAGTGATCGGATGCTCTGGAAAACTGTCAAATTTGGCGACCCACATCGGATTGCAGGAGTACTCGTGCTCATAGCAACCTCCAATCCAATCACGGAAGACGTCTCCCGTCGGACCTTTCGGGACCTCGACCCCAAAGTGCAAGCAGAACAAACCGGTACCACGATCCAATAATCCTCCGACTTTCTTCAATCGCTCTTCAGGGATCAGAGGGTGTCCACCGCCACCATCAGCGAAACACAGAATGCCATCCGCATCATCCAGAATGGAGTCATCCTTGGGATAGCCATTCAACACGAAAGCAGTCTCCAAGCCATCAACGATAGCAAGGCATTTCTGAAAGAGTTGAACTCCGGCATTGTGTTCGTGGCAACCAGGAGGGTGGCTGGGGCGGCCTGCGATCATGACCAATTTGCGAGGCTTTGCGATAGGCGACGAAAAAGCGTGCCTAGCCGCAGCAGTCGAAGCCGCCAAGGCGGCCGTTGTAGCGATAAAGTTTCTACGAGAGGTAATCATAGGTTTTCCCAAGCAAGAAAATCGTTCAGTCCGGATGCGATCGGCAAATGATTGTGCAGATCATGCCTCGTTATTGTATTCGGAAATCTTGTAATCGTGCCTTTTGCGTCCCGTCAGAATGAAAATTTTCTTGCGCTAGCCACAGCTGCATCATGGCTCCTATAGCAGGCCACTCTCCATCGAGCATAGAAAACCAGGCTGTATCGCGATTCTGATCCTTCACAACCATATGCTGCCGAAAGATTCCTTCAAAGGTAAATCCAAACCGAAGAGCCGCTCTTCTCGAAGCCACATTCTCCGCGTTGCACTTCCACTCCAATCGCCGATAACCGAGCCCGTCGAATACGTATTTTGCCATCAGGTAAAATGCTTCGGTAGCGACCCGCGTCCTTGCAATGCTAGCCCCCCAGAGAATATTGCCCATTTCTATAACTCCATTTTGCGCATCGATTCGCATCAGACTTTGCCGCCCCCCACATCGAGCCGAACCAAGATCGATGACCGAGTAATACAGGGGATCTTTCGTGTTCCTATTGGTTTCGAACCATTGCTCAAATTCGGTTCTCGATTGAGGCCTAACGGACAAAAAACGATACCGCTCTTCCGCACCTGGTCCCATGGATGCTGCGAATAAATCGTCCCTGTGTTGGAGCAGCATCGGCACGAGCTGGCAATAGGTACCCGTGAGTGTTTCCGCTCGGGGAATCGGACATCCTCGCCAGTTCAGCTCATGGCTCATGTCGGACCTTTTTCTTCGCGCGGCCACAAAAGTAAAAACGCGATCAGCCCCAGCAACGGTGCCCAACCCAACAGTGCGATATTCCAGTCGTATGTACCAGTCTTGTCCACGACCCATCCAAATAATTTTTGTGTCGGTGCTGAGAATAGCCAGCCCAAGCAGGAGAGTAGCCCCGTGATTCGCCCCATGTGAGTCGCAGAATACTCCTGGGTAAAAGAATAGTAACAAGGAAACACGCCCAACGACCCCGCCCCCACCAACAAAAGCACAGCCAGAAGTAAGTAGCTCTGCGGCAGGAACGCTGCTACGGTACTTAGCGCTGCTAGCAACGAACAAATCACATAGACCGTCACGCGGCTTTGGTGTACCCCCACCCCCAACTTGACAAGAAATGCTGCACCGAGCCCCGCTGCGATACACCCGACATCCGTCGCTATGTAATAGACCGAGTTAAAGTACAATGCTGTTGACTCTGGATAGTCACGCCCTTTCTGCAGAAACATGGGCAGCCAAGCACGAATCAATTGCCAGGACGTGTTTATGCAAACCACCATGGCTGCTAACGCCCAAAATCGTCGGTCTAGCAATAGATCACTTAGCCAGGCTAGCCCAGCTCGATCCGCAGGCCCGGCTGTGACATCTCCCCCAATTGGATTTGGTTCCGATGGTTTAACGTCACGATCCAAGTCTTTCTTTCCCACAATTCGGAACCAGAACACCACCCAGAGTAAACCCGAAGCACCGATGACAATAAACGGCAATCGCCAAACCGATTCGTCCTCTGATTCCCGCACCATGAACTGGATGATAAGCGGAGTGATAATCGCTCCGATCGACGCCCCACTTTGAAGAATGCTGTTGCCGAGAACACGCTCCTTGCTAGACAAAATTCGCTGCGTCACGACCAGGGCGCACGGCCAATGCCCCGCTTCAAAGAATCCGAGCAAGCCTCGACAAACGAGTAAAGAATAATAACCAGTCGCAAAACCTGTGAGCACGCCGACCAGCGACCAGCCGGTTAAGGCCAGAGGGTAAAGCCAACGTACGGAAACTCGGTCGACTAAGTACCCGAAAAATAAAGAACCTAGGGCAAAGGCGACCCCGAACACGAACTCGATATCGCCATACTGTTCACTGGATAGTCCGAATTGTTCTCTTATACGGACCGCTAGATTCGCCAATGTCTGACGGTCCATGTAGTTGATCATCGTGGCAAGGAGGAGCAGAAAACTGACCCACCATTGCCATTGCGGAGATCTCACGGTTTGAGCTCACCGCTTTTATAACGAGCCCAATATCGATCCAACTCCGATTTAATCATCCCGCTCATGATGAAGACCCCAAGCAAATTGGGGATCGACATGGACAGAATAAGCATATCGCTAAAGTTTAGAATATTGGTTGGTGAAACAACCGAGCCCAGAAAGGTGAACGTTAGAAAAAGAACTTTGTAGAACAACGAGGACTTTTGTCCAAACAAAGAAACAAAACATCGTTCTCCGTAGTAAGACCAGGATACGCAGGTCGAATAGGCAAAAAGAAATACCGCCAGATAGAGAACGTATTTGAACCAAGCGAAGGTCGGATTTTGAGTGAATGCCGCTAGGGTAATGCTCGGGCCTTGGCTGTCTGCGGCCCACTGTAGTACCTCTGGCTGATTGTAAATGCCGGTCACGATGATGGTGAGAGCGGTCAATGTACAAACGACGATCGTATCGATGAAAGGCTCGAGCAATGCAACCATCCCTTCGCTGACCGGCTCTTCAGTACGAGCGGCGGAGTGCGCAATGGCGGCAGAACCAGCCCCGGCCTCGTTGGAGAATACCGCCCGCTTGATACCTAGTACCAACACCCCAAGGAATCCACCATAGATACCATCCGGTGTGAAAGCACCCTTGAAAATCAATCCGATCGCAGGGATCAACTTGTCAGAGTTCAAACCGAGGATGGTGAAGCAAATCATCATGTATGCAACACACATAAAGGGAACCACCCGGCCAGCAAAGTTCCCAATCGATTTGATTCCCCCAATAATCACAACGCCAACCAACACCACCATCAATAGTCCGTAAATCCATGGATAATCGATCAAAAACGAGAACGCAGGCTCGGTTTTCAAAGCGTTGAGCGATTGAACAATTTGGAATGAGTTTCCGCCGCCAAAGGAACCACCGATGCAGAGAATAGTGAAAACGATGCCCAGCACCGTTCCTAATGGCCCTAAACCGATACGCGACAATCCCTCCTTCAAATAAACCATCGGGCCCCCTAGGATGCGTCCTTCCTCGTCGGTTTTACGGTACATGACGGCCAGTGTGCATTCGGCAAACTTGCTCGTCATCCCAAGAAACCCGGCGACTATCATCCAAAATGTTGCACCCGGGCCTCCCATACCAATAGCGATGGCGACACCCGCGATATTGCCCAAACCAACCGTTCCAGACAGAGCTGACGAGAGTGCTTGGAAATGGGAAACGTCACCTTTGTGGTCTTCCTTGTCATAGACCCCTCTAACCAACTGAATGGCATGAGAAAAACCACGCAAATTCACAAAGGACATTCGAATGGTAAGAAACACACCACCGATCAAAAGCCACACCACTACGAACGGAACGCTTGTTCCCAACCAGCCCTTGCGCGTCACCTTCTCGCCGGACTCATTCACGTAGGTTTTGTCACCGGTTCCGAAATCAAAGAACAAGACAGCTTCCATGGGACCGACGAGCAGTTTGCCAAACAAACTATCGACGTTAGCGATCCAGTCGTCGGTCGGTACTGCCGGTTCATCGGCAGCTACGGCCGGATCGCTGGGGGCATCGGGAGCAACCTGCTGATCCGCCTGATCAACGCTCAGCGTATCAACATTTGATGTACCTGGTTCCTGTGCGATCGTTCGAGAGGAGCTCCCAACTGCTCCAATGACTCCCCAACCAATCAAAAACGCAAGAAGAAATAAAGAGGAGCGACTCCAGCTTGCAAAACTTCGGTCAGCCCCGAATAAACGAACACGCGCCATGGATGAACTCGTACTAGGGTAAGATGCAGGGTAACAGCGGGAGGATGAATTCTGTATGCTACACAACCGAGTTCAATACGCCACCATATTGGAGTCAAAACGGGCTGCTAAAATCCAGATTTCTGCGTATCATCTTGGCGGAGCAAACCCCTCGGTTGCCTAATCGCCATATCTTTACCTAAGAAAAAAAGCCGATTCCTGATATGTCCTCATCCCACCCCTGGGTCGCTAAAAGAACGCTTTCCTTCGATTCCAGCGGAATCCGAAAAGTTTTTGCCCTGGCTGCGAAGCTGAAAAACCCAATCAACCTGTCGATCGGTCAACCGGATTTTGATGTTCCGCAGCCGATCCGGTTCTCGGCCATCGAAGCGATCGAATCTGGCAAAAACGCTTACTCCCCCACACAAGGCGTCCAGCCTCTCCTGGACAAGCTTCAAAAGTCGGTCGACCTCAAATTCGCACACAAAGACCGCAAGGTCTTCGTGAGCTCGGGTACCAGCGGTGGGCTAGTGCTGACCATGTTGAGCTTGGTCGATCCAGGCGACGAGGTGATCGTTTTCGATCCCTACTTCGTGATGTACGTGCCTCTGATCCAACTCGTGGGCGGAAAACCGGTGTTGATCGACACCTATCCCGATTTCAAGATCGACGTCGATAAAGTTCGCGCCGCGATTACCGATCGCACCAAACTGGTTATCTTCAACTCCCCTGCTAACCCGACAGGAGTCACTGCGTCCGTGGAAGAAATCGAGGCTCTAGCCAAACTATGCCGTGAAAAGAACATTGCACTGATTTCCGATGAGATCTACAGCCGTTTTCATTTCGATACTCCCATGCGTTCCCCCGCAGAATTCAACGAAGACACCATCGTTATCGATGGCTTTTCCAAGAGCCATGCTATGACAGGATGGCGGCTCGGTTGGGTGCATGGTCCAGAAGAGATCATGCAGACCATGCAGAAGATTCAACAGTATTCTTTCGTGTGCGCACCGACTCCGTTCCAATGGGTCGCTCTGGCCGCAATGGATTTCGACATGACGCAGCACTACCGTAACTATGCTCAAAAGCGAGATCGTATCGTAAAAGGGCTTAGCGGATTCTACGATTTCGTCGTGCCCGGCGGTGCCTTCTACATTTTCCCAAAGGCACCAGGGGGGAATGCGACCGCGTTTGTCGAGAAGTGCATCGAACGAGAACTGCTTGTGATACCGGGCAATATCTTCTCGCAACGAGATACCCACTTCCGAATCTCCTTTGCAGCCAGTGACGAGACTCTCGATCGCGGGATCAAAGTCCTTCGGCAACTTTCTGTCGATATGCGGTAGGGCTGATGAGGCTCAGGAACACTATTCTAGCCGCGGGTTAAAGGAAAGATGCCGCAGGCTTGCCCTGCGGAGCTTTACGTTCCTCAGAGTGTGCCACCCAGGAATTGATACACCCGAACTAAACGCCTGTCTCGATTAGAGACCTGCCGGGCTACCTAAGCTTTCACCATTTCGCTAGGCGAGCGCTAACCGGTGCCTTGAATTCCGCCGACGTCATCGATGGATGTTTTGGGTGGGGGGCGGAGCTCGGCAAATAAAAAAAGCTGACCGAGGTGGCCAGCTTTTCTTGTGCGTTCTTCGAAACTAATTCAGTATCAGTCCTTAGTTCTTGACTTCGAACTCGGCGTCGATGGCATCATCGTCGCCCGACGCTTTGGCTCCAGTCGATGCTGCGTCTGCTGCACCCGCTGGCTGTGCCCCAAGGGTCGAACGGAATGCCTGTGCGGCTTGTTCGAGCTCAGAGGTCGCTGCCTTGATCGCCACCACGTCGCCGGTCGCAATCGCCTCTCGAACCTTCTTGATCGCCAAATCCAAAGGCTCTCTATCCGATGCTGACAGCTTGTCACCTTGCTCGGTCATCATCTTCTCAAGCGTGTGGATCATGTTTTCAGCGAGGTTCTTGGCTTCTGCCAACTCCACGAATTTCTTGTCCTCGTCGGCATGGAGTTCCGCTTCGCGACGCATGCGCTCGATTTCGTCCTTGCTCAGGCCGCTTGACTGCTCAATCTTGACGCTCGCTTGCTTGCTAGACTTCAAATCCTTAGCCGATACGTTGAGGATACCGTTTTGATCGATGTCAAACTTGACTTCGATTTGCGGTACACCGCGAGGCTGGGCTTCGATGCCTTCCAAGTTGAATTGGCCGAGCAAGCGGTTTTGGCTTGCCATCTTGCGTTCTCCTTGGAAAACGCTCACCGTTACTGCGGTCTGCCCATCGGCTGCGGTCGAGAAGACTTGCTTCTTTTCCACGGGGATAGTCGTGTTCCGCTCGATCAACGCGGTGAGAACACCACCCTCGGTTTCAATTCCCAAGGTCAGCGGGGTCACGTCGAGAAGCAGAACGTCTTTGCGGTCGCCGGACAGCACGCTTCCTTGGATGGCGGCACCCACAGCAACGACTTCGTCTGGGTTGACTCCTTGGTGAGGTTCCTTGCCAAAAATATCTTTTACGAGCTGGCGAACCTTGGGGACGCGGGTCGATCCACCGACCAAAACGACTTCGTCGATGTCGGAGGGGCTCATCTTGGCATCGCGGAGTGCTTGCATGACAGGCTCACGGCATCGCTCGACCAACGAATCGACAAGCGATTCGAACGTGCTGCGGGTGATGGTCATCTGCAAGTGCTTAGGACCAGTCGCATCTGCGGTGATGAACGGAAGATTGATGTCCGTTTGAGGTAGCGAGCTGAGCTCCTTCTTGGCCTTTTCGCATGCTTCTTGGAGTCTTTGCAAAGACATCGGCTCTTTTCGGAGGTCGATGCCATTGTCCTTCTGGAACTGGTTGGCAACATGGTTCACCAAGGCTTGGTCAAAGTCGTCACCACCTAAGTGCGTATCGCCGCTGGTGCTGATCACCTCGAACACCTTGCTGGTGCTATCGTCGCCACTCATGGCCACTTCGAGAACAGACACGTCAAAGGTACCGCCACCTAAATCGAACACGATGATCTTTTGATCTTTTTTCTTATCTAGACCGTAAGCTAGAGCGGCTGCCGTCGGTTCGTTGATGATCCGAGCAACTTCGAGACCAGCGATTTGGCCAGCGTCCTTGGTCGCTTGTCGTTGTGCATCGTTAAAGTAAGCGGGCACGGTGATAACCGCCTTGGAGACCCGATGCCCGAGATAGGCTTCTGCGGCTTCCTTAAGCTTTCGCAGAACCTTGGCCGAGATTTCCTGCGGGGTAAATTGCTGGTCGCCGATTTGAACCTTGACGTACTCATTGGCACCGCCGACTACTTGGTAAGGAACAATCTTTTCCTCGGATTCCACCTCCGAGTGCCGACGCCCCATAAACCGCTTGGCAGAGTAAACGGTGCGACGAGGGTTCGTAACCGCTTGCCGACGTGCGGGCTCCCCTACGATGGTTTCGCTTTTATCAGTGAAAGCGACCACGCTGGGGGTCAAGCGATTTCCCTCGGCGTTTGGAATCACCTTTACCTCGGTGCCTTCCATAACGGCAACCACGGAGTTGGTGGTGCCCAAGTCGATTCCAATAATCTTCTCACCGGATGCCATAAGTGATTCCTCTTCGCTACGATAGGATGGTTTAGTAAAGTAATCCTGTACTCACGACGAAAATTTCAAATTCGCTGTGTAGGGTTCTCGATACAGCAATCACCGTGCCAATCTTGGCGGCGATTGTTTCGGGATACGCTAAGAGATTGCTGAGCAAGGACTTGCGGCGAAATAAAGTTGCGACGCAGGAAGAATTTAGACCCCATGGGAATCGAAGTTGAAAAGAGGAACGCCAATTTGACAGCATCAAAATCAGAATTATCCAAGCGATTAAAAGAAATCGACGGTGCGATTTGCAGCTTGGTGGAGAAGCGTTCGGCATTGCTGTGCTCGTTTCAGGACTCTGTCGGAAACTTGGCAGAACATACAGCCGCTAGTTTGCGCGGTGTACAGACGATGGGGACGGCATCGCATTCTACAAGCGACCGAAGCAAATCGGAGATTCTCGACCGCGTCGTGGCATATATCGCAGGAGTGACGCACCAATCGGTGATCACAGAGACAAAGGTCGCGTATCTGGGACCAGAGTTTTCCTATTCCTATTCTGCTGCTCGCAAATTCTTCGGTGCGGAGCATCTTCAGGCGGTGCAAACGATAGGTGCTGTCTTTGAAGAGATCGAGCGAGCTCACGCTAACTTTGGTGTGGTCCCGATAGAGAACTCAACCGACGGACGCATCGTCGACACTTTAACGATGTTTGTCCGTAAGTCGGTTCATATTTGCGGTGAGGTCTACTTGCCAATTCACCACAACTTGCTGGCGATGTGCTCTCGTGCGGAGATCAAAGACGTATACAGCAAGCCACAGGCTCTCTCGCAATGTCGTGCTTGGTTAGCGGAACACTTGCCAGGGGTCAAATGGATCGAGGTCGCTTCCACGGCCGTGGCGGCACAAATTGCAGCCACGACTCCTCATGCGGCGGCAGTGGCGTCGAAAGATGCTGGAATCGCTCTTGGGCTGGATTTGATCGCTCCCGACATTGAGGACAACCCAGACAACGTGACCAGGTTCGCGGTCATCAGCAACCAGGACGCGCTGCCGACTGGCAGAGACAAGACCTCGCTCATGTTTCAGGTCCCGCATAAACCAGGTGCTCTGGCCGATTCGATGCTGATCTTTCGCGATCGAGGCTTAAATCTCACCTGGATCGAGTCATACCCGATTCCAGGCTCCTTAAACGAGTATTTTTTCTTTGTCGAGCTCGATGGGCACCGGACGCAAGACTCGGTCCAGGATGCGATCACCGAATTGCAAAAAATGTCCCTCCGAGTTAGCGTCCTTGGGTCCTACCCCAAGGGAACGCGGTAGGGCAATGTTTATAAACTTTACACCAATACCTCAACGAACCAAATATTCATGCGATTTGCAATTGTTGGCACCGGTGCACTAGGTGGTTTCTACGGCGGGCTTCTGGTTCGAAGCGGCCAAGATGTCCACTTCTTAATGCGGTCTGACGCTGAATACGTAAAGGCTAACGGGTTGCGAGTTGATACCAAGCTTGGGGATTTTCATCTTCCAACCGTCAACGTCTACACGACACCCGAATCGATGCCACAATGCGATTGCGTCATCGTGGCGACAAAGAGCACGCAAAATGAACATCTGGCATCCCTTTTACCACCTTTGGTAGGACCTGACTCAGTGGTTTTGGTTTTGCAGAACGGCTTGCATGTCGAGCAATCGGCACGCGAGGTTGTCGGCCCGGGCCGCGTCGCGGGGGGCTGCTGTTTCCTTTGCTCGAACAAAGTCGGGCCGGGACATATTCGGCACTTGGATTATGGCAAAATTCTCATGGGCCCTTACCAAGGTATGGACGACGACGAAGCGGGGCCATCCATGGACCGGTTGACTGCGATTCGTGATATCTTTCGAGCAACGGGTATCGAGTGCGAGGTTACTGATCGCCTTACCTGGGCACGTTGGCGAAAGCTAATGTGGAATTTGACCTTTAATGGTTTATCGGTGATCCTCGACTCGAGCACCGATAAGATCATGAAGCATCCGCACTCGAGAGCTTTGGCGAAATCGATATTGAATGAGGTTCGCGAGACTGCCACCGCATGCGGTCATTTCATCGAACCGGAGTTCGTTGACTACATGATGGAACATACAGACGACATGGTTCCTTACGATAGCAGTATGCGACTCGACTTCAAGGCAGGGCGTCCGATCGAGGTTGAAGTCATATACGGCAATGCCATTCGAGCGGCAGCTAAAAAAGGGGTGCGAGCACCGATCATCCAGTCCATGTATCAACAGCTTCATTTCTTAGCGGACCATCGATAAAGGAGTTCGATACCACAGGCACGAATATGGGTGGCACGTCCCTGAGTCTCCAACCCGAGCAATAATTTAGCTCATTGTTTCTGTTGCAAGGAGAATTACAACAATATCGACCTGATGATGATCCAGGGGCATGACTTCCTACCGGCCGTGGGCATCTTAGAGAAGTGGTTAATGGAGTACGCGCGCGAACTTGGGCGTCGTACCCCGTCGGCCCACTCGGTGGGCGACTAGAATCCACGGCGACTAGAATCCACGGCGCAAAAAGACTCATGAAGTGTGATCGTTCGAATCGAACGATCGCACTTTTTTTACGTAGATGCGGCTGGGACACACACAGAATCGTTCGGCTCTGGAATCGTTGGTCGGACTACGACTGCAATTCAGCCAACCAGCACTGGTCCCACGAGAGTCGACTTGGCCCGCGACATCGTATTGGTCCTCTCCAAAATTCGCAACAATTCGGCCAACACACCGAAAAGAGGTCTAAAACTCTACCGTCTCAATTCGGCCAAAAATACGACAACAATTCGGCCCGTAACATCTACACGACGATGGATGACAAGGTCCATAAGATCCTACTCGCCGCCAGTCGACAGCTCCGGATCCCGCAACTCACGCTGCAGGACTGGTGGTTCACGAGCCAAGAGTTCGCGTCGATCAGTGAGCTCCAAGTTGGCGAAACGATTACCTGCTCACAACTAGAGTGTTCGTGTACTCGTGTGAGTAGCTTTGAGCTGTCGATGGTCCAATTACCACTGCCGGAGAATTAAGTGCATTGCATTGATCACAACAATGCCCGAACCTCAGAGAAAGTTGCATTCCTCATGCGACTGCGTGGATCGTATTCGTCGAAAGCCAAAAACCCTCTTTTAATGACCGAATTCGGTGCAACAAAGTGCTCGAAAACGGTCTCTAGCGGCTCGCTTGAGCCTCGATCGGGACAATAGGAAATCCAAAACACCGTTGGTAATCCTATAGGGAAAAGATTGGAAAAACGGCAAATCAACCCAAAGTGACCAACTGGCTACCCGACCGCAATTGGCGGAGACCTTACTGACTAAGTCTATCTCTTATTCTGTGCCATTCATTCCGAGAAGTTGCTCGGCGGTTCGATGTTCCCTTGAAAATGAAAATTTCCGTTTGCGTCCAACTCGAAACCAATAGCTTGCAAGAACTTCAACTCGATCGTGTTGTGATCGGCAAAATGTCGAAGGACTTCTGAAACCTGTTTATCTAGATCAAGTAGTCGTTTGCCGGAATAGTAGTGAATTGTGTTGAACCTTTTTGACACAAGTCGTCTGTGTAAGACATCATTCAAATCCTCAAAACGTATCAATTCCTCTTCCACTCTCAATTCGTTTGCGTCATTTACCTCCACGTTCAAAATTTGTATCTCAGAAGACAAATCTTCTGCAGGGTCGCCGCAACCTAATACGAGAACGAAAGAACCCAAAAGACAAAACACTTTTTTGTGAGGGAATCGACATGTGTTTTTAAGCCTAATAATCGTAACTCCTTTGACGGATAGTATCATCTAGTACCTCGTTGGCATGACTGGACGGAAATATATATCCGGGCGACAACAGCACATCCTTGATATTAGTTGAGGTCTATTAAAATAATCCGGGCCATCCTTTTTCGGGTCCCACGGGATTGGGGTGTCGCATTTGTCGTTTTTCGATCCTTTGGCAGCACGGCAGGGTTGGTAAGTGTACACATCGCCTGTGCATCTTAAGAAGTGAAAATCAATGACATACGATGGAGGACTGGGAGACCAGGGCAATCTCATAAGCCATTCTTGTAATTCAAAAAAGTGAACCCTGAGAAAATCGTCGGGGCCATTACAAGGCTTACCTTGTTGCTTGTACTGTTCACAAAGATACACTAACCACTGATGGAGGTTTTCCATGCTTTGTGATGAAATTGCTTTGTTAATGTAAAGATACCCCTGAGCACATTCGCGATCACCGCACTTGCTCTTGCAGTCTACTGCGGAAACTCCTAAATGACATTCGAAACCCATTGCAGTTGCCATGGACATCACACTGCCTCCTGGTTGAATGCTGATACCATTTCCTAGGGCAAAACCTGCACAATTCACATGTTCTGGTTCGACCCTGAAATCGTATAAGCCACTTGGGTCCAGAGATCGAAGAGCATTTCCTCTCACAAACTCGAATGTATTGAAGTGTAATGCGTACACTCCAATCGGATCCCTTCCCAAAAACCTACCCGCCAATGGGCTCATCCATCTAGCACGGAAGTGATGGAGGCCTAAGGTCTCGTCCCATTCTCTACCGGTGTATGTATACCGATTACCAACCGCAGAACTCGTAAGCACAGATCCGCTGGCGTTACAAATCGTAGGTTGACCGTAGGCTGTGTAAGCGTAGCGCTCGGCGACTGCGCCAGTCGACGTAGTCATAGCGGTGATGGAGTACTGTTGGTTGCGATGGTAGTAATGGATCGTGCCACCGGTTCCTGCTGCCTTGCGCACGACGGGTTCGTCGATGTAGCTGGCGTAGACGTATCGGTACAGCGGTGAGCTTGGTGCATCGCCGTATCCGTAATCCGCAATCGTTTGCTGATCGTGCTGCACGAAGACGAACGAGCCACTGCTCCCCAGTCGTGCCACACGTCTTCCCAAAGCGTCATACTGGAACTCAACGTCTACGCTACTGTTGTTGCCGAGGTCGGCTGCTTTGAGCTTATTGTCAAAATCCCATTGCAAGCCGCGGGGTGAGGCTTGAGGGGTGAGGTTGGCGGGCAGGACGGTGATGTTGCCTTTGACATCAGTGGTGATGTTTTGGCCTGCGGCGGTAAGTAGCTCGTGCGTGGGGCCGTGGGTGCGGTTTTGTGCCGTGCCGTTGGTAGTGATGCTGTTCCAGTCTCCGACTGGAGTTAGGTTCCAAGCTTGGGTGAAGGTTCCGCTGGCGCGAGCATAGCCTGTGAGACGATCTTCGTCGTCGTAGCTCGTGCCTGCTGAAGTGAACCCGTAGCCGCTCATTGTTCCGCCAATGGTCTCGGAAGTTTTGTTCTTGTTTAGGAACGCTTATGAATTTGGTTGCGAAGTGAAGTGGTGATCGCCTGTAGTTCGGTCAGTGTCTTTCCCTCGAACTCAGAATCGTCCGAAACGGAAATCTTCAAAATGTCCTGAAGTGTTCGTATCAATTTGATTTCCCCTTCCTCGCGGCCCTTTTCTAGCCCCTTTTCGAGGCCCTTTTCTAACCCTTTTTCGAGGCCCACTTCCAGCCCCTCTTCCCTCGCATCCACGAGGCTTGATTGCCAATCAAGGTAACCTTTTTCGCGTGAATCGTACATATGCTTCTCCTCAATCACTTCATTGATCTCACTGAGCTCGCGGGTGGCGTGCAAAAACGCCAGACCCGGTAACAACGCTCGCAATTCGTCTTCACTGTGATCGTGTGAATACTTGATCCAGTAACACCACTGCTCCAGAACGCTCGCGGTCGATAACAACTCTCGCGTCCCATGGTATTTCTCTAATTCTACCGTATGAATCTCAATCGCGTCCAGCAAAACCTCTCCCGAATCCTTTTCGGTCATCCGAAAATGATGGTGCAACCGATCATCCTTCCAAATCGTACCCATCAAAAGACACACCGCATAGGTCGCCTTAAGATCCTTATACCCTTGCCCGGACACCAATTGGTCCGAATAGGTTTTCGCACCGTAATACACAGCCCGTTTGGTAAAACTGGTCGTAGGGGCAATTTGCACTTCGATCACGAAAATTCGCCCTTCGGTATCAGTCGCTTTGACATCGACGCAAATGAGCTTGTCTTCCTGGAATTCCTTCATGGAAAACGGATTCAGGAACTGCACCGACTCAACGGGATTCGGCAAATCAAGCACAGCGTTGAGCAAGCTAATCAGACAGATTTCGTTGCCATGTTTACCAAAAATTTTCTTAAAGGCGAAATCGATCCAAGCTCGGATTCCGATTTTCATGGACATGGGCATCACCTTTTAGGCACTAACAGGAAACTCCAAATCAGCTGGAGCCAACCTGAATGGAGTATAGCAGTCGAACGAGCTCCGATGTTCCACATTTTCCGAAATATCTCTCGTCAGCGGACAAAGCCAGGAGGCCACGCACCCCGGCTACACCCTGGCTGACTTCGCCGCCGTCTGGAGCTTAACCCGCAGCACCGCTGCCAATGCAGCGTACATCATCCACGATGCCATTCGAGACGATGACGGCCATCTCACGCAAATCATCGACGCGCGAGGCATCGAAACCCGGTTCGAATACGATGCCCAAGGGCGCGAAACCAAAAAGACCACCGCCTACGGCACAGGAATCGCCGCCGTCACCGAAACCGATTACGATGCCGCCGGTCACGTCGTCGAAGTTCGCACCCCACGCTACTTCGACTCCACCGATACCGAAGGCTACCAAAAAGCCAAAGAAACCTGGACCTACAACGGTCGTGGTCTAGTCGCCACCCACACCGAAGCCACCGGCTCCGCCATCGCCGCCACAGAGTCCTTTACCTACGACCTCAGAAACCGCCAACTCTCCCGCACCGATTACGGCTCCAACACTTGGACCCAAATCTACGACTCCTGCTGCGACAAACAATCCGCCTCCGTCGACCCCCTAGGACACGGCACTGCAGATGCCTTTCGTACTTCACCCTCCCAAAGAATTTGGGAGGGTCGAGTGGAGGAACGATCACGAGGGGAGGGGGCTTTATGATCGCCGACCAGTCGGAACCTAAATGCGATGCTGTGCCTTTGCCCCCTCTCCGAGCTACGCTCGACTCTCCCTCCAAGGGAGAATGAATGCTGCGACGGGGTCGGGCTCGATAGCTCAGGCGGAGTCACCGTTCCCAAACTGGGCACCGGAGGCACTGGCACGTTTAACGTCTCCCTCTCCAGCGCCATCGCCAAACTAGCCCAAACCACCGCCAACGGCGGAGCAGGCATCACCTTTAGCGCCACCGCTCCCGGTCGCGCCACCGTCGTCATCAACTCCGAAGACGAAATCAGCTTCTCCATCGCCGATGCCGCAGGCCGCACCGTCATGAGTGGCAAACTCAACAATTACCGAGGTTCAGGCCCCACCGCCCTCAATACCCTGGCCACCTGGTCTTGCACCGTCCACGACGCCACCACCAGCCTGAGCGGCTTCGGAACCGTCCTGGTCACCACTAGCGTCGACTCCCTAGGTAAAACCACCTCGACCTGGACCGACGGTGCAGGTCGCACCCTACGCAGCATCGATCAACTGGGCAAAGTCACCACCATGACCTACGACCCTGCTGGAAACCAACTGTCCATCCGGGACCCCAATAATGTCGGAGCCGACATGGTTTACGATGCCCTGGGACGCAACACCGAGCGAACCGACACCGCCAGCGCCGTCACCAAGACCGAATATGACAAAGCAGGCAACGCCATCAAACAAATCGATGCCAAGAACAAAAACACCTTTATCGCGTACGATGCTCGCGGAAGACGCAAATCCACCACCGACCGCATCAGTGCCGCCACAATCTTTACTTACACCGCACTAGGCCAATTGGCCTCCCTCACCGACGCCGAATCCCAGACCACCAGCTACACCTACAACGCTCGTGGCAACAAGCTCACCGAAACCTATCCCGACCACACGGGCGGTTCCCCGGGAGATTCCACCTATGGCATCGTCACCTTCGTCTACGACAACGCCGGACGGGTCCTCCGCAAACAAGACCAACTCGGTGATACCGTGACGTATCTCTACGATTTAGCAGGTCGAATGACGCAGCGAGACTACCGCACCCGGGTCAACAGCCCTTCAGGAACCATCGCCGATTCCGATACCTTCACCTTTGACCGAGCCAGCCGCATGCTAACGGCTGTCAACGGTCGGTACTCCAATACTGTGACCTACACCTATGACCCGATCGGCAGGAAAGCCACCGAATCCCTCGCCATCGCCAGCCGAACCTACACCACCACAAGCGAATACAATTCGCGAGGCGAACTCACCAAAGTCACCTATCCCGACAGCTCCATCTCCGAGCGAACCTACCACGACACTGGAGCCTTGCACCTCCTCAAACTGGACGGTTCCACCATCAGCACCAGAACCTACGACGACGGTCGCAGGCTCACCGGAGAAACTCTTGGAAACGGGGTCACGGAAACCAGAACCTACTCCACGGATAATCTTTTAACGGGGATTTCTTATGGAGGAACCGGTACTGCCATCGGCAACCTGAGCTATACTTGGGACGCGAACAAGAACAAAACTTCCGAGACCATTGGCGGAACAATGAGCGGCTACGGGTTCACTTCAGCAGGCACGAGCTATGACGACGAAGATCGTCTCACAGGCTATTCTCGCGCCAGCGGAACTTTTACCCAAGCTTGGAACCTAACTCCAGTCGGCGACTGGAACAGCATCACCACCAACGGCACAGCACAAAACCGCACCCACGGCCCCACGCACGAGCTTCTTACCGCCGCAGGCCAAAACATCACCACCGATGTCAAAGGCAACATCACCGTCCTGCCCGCCAACCTTACCCCTCAAGCCTCACCCCTCGGCCTTCAATGGGATTTTGACAATAAGCTCAAAGCAGCCGACCTCGGCAACAACAGTAGCGTAGACGTTGAGTTCCAGTATGACGCTTTGGGAAGACGTGTGGCACGGCTGGGGAGCAGTGGCTCGTTCGTCTTCGTGCAGCACGATCAGCAAACGATTGCCGATTACGGATACGGCGACGCACCAAGCTCACCGCTGTACCGATACGTCTATGCCAGCTATATCGACGAACCCGTCGTCCGCAAGGCAGCGGGTACCGGTGGCACCATCCATTACTACCATCGCAACCAACAGTACTCCATCACCGCTATGACTACGTCGACCGGCGCGGTCGCCGAGCGCTACGCTTACACAGCGTATGGTCAACCTACGATCGCGAGCGCCAGCGGAACTGTGCTTACGAGTTCTGCCGTTGGCAATCGATACACCTACACAGGTCGTGAATGGGATGAGACTTTAGGCTTGCATCACTTCCGAGCTAGATGGATGAGCCCGCTAGCGGGCAGGTTCTTGGGAAGGGATCCGATTTCGCTACCTACATCAAACGGATTTTTGCAGCTCTTTGCGATGACATTTACAAATCGCACCCAGTTTATCTATAGCAAACCCCTTATTTACCTAGATCCCTCGGGATTGATGACTTTTCGATATGGTGATGATGCAAACGATAATCCATGGCTAGGGCCATTTGAGGACCTCATAAAGGCCATAATGGAAACCGATTTAGAGGATTTAGTCGGTCCAGGTGGACTACCGATTAAACCAGACGACTTGATAGGGTTGGCAGATGATGCCCTTGATGCACTGATTAGAGGAATTATCAATGCCGGAACGCCAGGAAAACCATGTAACCTATTATTCTATGGTCTATTAAAATCGAGCGCATGTGGGGTCGCAAACTGCAATCGCAATCAGTGTGGTAGACTTCCCCCTCAAAACCAAGTCGCCGGTCCATTTCACGAATGCATAGACCACATAACCGAAAAAACTCCTTGGCTAAGACTTCGAATTGAACAAAAGTTGCGAAAACTCATTGAGGATGCAATTGTTCGCTGTCGTGAAGCTACGACTAATGGTCCATGTTGTAAGAATGGACGACCGTTACCGCGGCACTTGTGTGCTCCAAACACACCGGGTTCTACCAATATCATGAAAAGTCATTGCGAAAAAATACGAGATGCCTGCAACAATCCACATCCTCCGAAACCTCCGCAGCGTAGATAGCAAACATGTTAGAAATTACTGAGGCCCCGTCATGTTACCAGCTTTTCTTATAATCGCCGTGATCGGCATAACTCAAGATGTCTTGGCGCGGGAAGCAATTACATCTCGAAACGCTTTGAATTTTAGAGACATAGCAATCGGTAACGAGGAAGCTGCCGTATTTTGTTGCGTTTTACTTCTGGAGGGTAAATCACAGGAGTTTGATTCTTACATCAGCGAAATAACTGAAGAAGAAAGAGAACTTTTGTGCAGGCACATGATCCACTTGGATGTAATTTATCACAGCGGCGAAATTACAAGCAATCTCTTAAGGATTAACCGCACACCGGAAATGATCTCATGGGCTGTGCAATGCAGCGCATGGGGAAATAGATTTGACTTGTCATCTCAGTACATCAAACTGGCCCAAATAGATGCAGCATCCTATCAGGAAATCGCAACGGAGCTACTAACGATTGCTACATCGCTTGGGAAATCCGACATGGTTCTGCCGCTTGAGCTCGAGGAATCAATCGTTACCAAGATCCTAGATTCCGAATACCTACGACGAAGGGCCGTTTTTTTTCAAGAAGCAGAGGAAACTGCGAAAAGAGTTGGTTTAAGTAGGGACTGGGCGGAGCTATTATTAGGTTACCACATTAGTGGGAGTGGAGTCATCCCGGATTCAGAGGAAGAGCTCATGCAGTTGCTATCCGATTCATCTGAGATTCAAGACCAGTTTCTACTCCGATTTGCTTTTTGTGCCTCTCGTGAAACGGTAGGAGATAAACTCCCTGCTAAGGAACAGTATAAAGTTCTTAAAGTCATCGTCGAATCAACCAAGGGCCTGGAAAGCAGTAGGTTAGGTGAGATGTCCTATCTCGCCTCACGGTTTGAGGATGACGAGTTCATAAAATCTCGACTGAAAAGCATCGCGTCCAAGCCTTTAAATAACCGCGGTAACTCAGCAGCACTTCTGGCGGCAGCCTCAGAGCGAAGTCTATACGAAGACATTTTCAATTATATTACCGCAGTAGACGAGCTGAAGCATAAAGAAATCATTGGTATTTCTCGTTTTGGTCACTTCGCTAGTAGTTCGTTCTGGTCGAAGTTGGAACCGGAAATTCAAGCTAGAATTTTAAACCATATTCGATGGAAAGAATTATGTAGTCCACAGAGTAAGAGATAGACTTAGTCAGTAAGGTTGCCGCCAATTGCGGTCGGGTAGCCAGTTGGTCTCTTGGGGCTGATTTGCCGTTTTCCCAATCTTTTCCCTATAGGATTACCAACGGTGTTTTGGTTTTTCTATCGTCCCGATCGGTGCTCAAGCGAGCCGCTAGAGACCGTTTTCGAGCACTTTGTTGCACCGAATTTGGTCGTTAAAAGAGGGATTTTGGCTTTCGGCGAATACGATCCACGCGGTCGCATGAGGATTGCAACTTTCACAGAAGTTTGGGCATTGTTTCTTTCGTTGCAATGCACTTAATTCTCCGGAAGTGGTAATTGGACCATCGACAGGTCAAAGCTACTCACACGAGTGCATGAGCACTCTAACTGTGAGCAGGTAATCGTCTCGCCAACTTGAAGTTCGCTGATCGATGCGAACTCTTGGCTCGTGTACCACCAGTCCTGCAGCGTGAGTTGCGTTCTTATTCACCCTCCCGAAGAATTTGGGAGGGTCGAGTGGAGGGACGATCACGAGGGGAGGGGGCTTTAGGATCGCTGACCAGCCGGAGCCTATATGCATCGCCGTGCCTTTGCACCCTCTCCGAGCTACGCTCGACTCTCCCTCGAGGGAGAATGAATGCATTCTTATTCACCCTCCCAAGAATTTGGGAGGGTCGAGTGGAGGAACGATCACGAGGGGAGGGGGCTGTTGAAATCGCTGACTAGTCGGGGCCGTTATGCATCGCTGTGCCTTTCACCCTCTCCGAGCTACGCTCGACTCTCCCTCGGAGGGAGAGTGAATGCCGTAACTGCGCAAAGCCTTGTTACAGCATTGCTCTTCGTCGTCTTCTACCATCCTGGTATCGCTAATCGCGGTCCCTTGGACGTATTCCGATAGATACACCGAACACTGTTCTTTGGTGGCTAAGCAATCGGGAGTAATCTGCGCATCGGCGATCCAGTTCTTAGCCGCGATGGGTGCTAACCAATCGTCGAAGCTTTCGTCTTCGAGGAGATGGCTCAGGTCGAATCGTCCGCACTTCTTGTGGAATTTCAGAGACCGAACGAACTTCTTCTTAAAGAGGGCTGCTAATTCTTGTGGATTCAGTGCTGGGGAATCATGCGGGATATCGATCCATTGGCCTGTATTGAGATCGATGCCTCCGGCGGTCATCATACAATGGACATGAACATGCATGAGCATCCGTTGGCCCCAGGTGTGAAGCGTGATGAGAACACCTGGCTTGCAGCCGAATTGTTTCTCGCACACTTCCATGAGGACTCTTAAAGCGATTCGAAAGAACAGGTTGTAGCACTCGGCCGCATTGTTCTCAAAGAACTCCGTGAGCTCATGGGGAGCGGTAAAGACGATGTGGTAGTATTTGGTATCCAGTTCCCAGGATTGCACCGTATCAAGCCATTTCTTGCGTTTGAGCCACCCGCAATTGGGGCAATGGCGATCCGTGCAAGGAGAGTACAAGATGCGTTTTCCAGAACAAGCCTTGCAATCAAAGACGCTGGAGCCGTATTCCCCGGTCCGGCATCCTAGAATCTTGTCCAGCGATCGTCTGGCGTGGCGTGGAATGCTGGAATCGTAAAGGAAGCCTTGCCCATACCGACGTAGCGTCGCCAGTACATTGCCTTTTGGTTCTGGTGGCAACCGATGTTCGAGGGATGCGGATAGCGTTTGAGTTGTCATTCACCCTCCCAAAAAATTCGGGAGGGTCGAGTGGAGTTTACGATCACTCGGGGAGGGCTTACGCTGTCTCATGCCGGAGCCAATTCCATTTTGCGAAGTGATCTGAATTCCTAAGAGGCCTGTTATTCGTAGATGCCTGACTCCCCTCCCCGAACTGCGTTCGACCCTCCCACGGGGAGGGTGATGTATGTGTCTACGACACCGTCATTGTAGGGAACTCTATCACTACGATGGGGCCTCATAGACGCACCCCGTTAAAAATTCTTTTTTGATTTTCATTGATTGGCTCTTGCGAGTCCTATCGCGTTGTCGCTTCTCTTAAAGGGAGTCTTCTGTTTGTTGTTTCTTGGGAGCCACGTTTCATGTTGAAGCCATCTCGCACTTTCGATACCGCTTTCCCCCGCTTAGAAGCCTTTCAAGCGTCTCCTTGGAACACGACAGCGACCGTCTACGCCGAGCATTTGCGATCTTTGAAAGAGGTCACCCGTTTAGCCTCCTTTTTAGAAGAGCGACTTGGTCTCTCGATGGAACAAGCTCACGCACTTGGCATTGGGTTTGCGGATCGCAACTTGGGGGAAGAATTACCTTCTAATCGGATTAAAGCTGGTCGCGAGATTCGCTCGCGACTCATGGAATTAGGGATCTATAAAGAGAACGGTCGCGAGACATTGCGAGGCTGCGTGACCATTCCTTTGGTGGATGAAACAGGAGCCATCACGGGCATCGAAGGCTATCGAGTCGATCCCAAGAGTAAGAAGGAACCAGCCATCGTTTTAGGCTCTGGGAAGAGCAAGATTACCGATCGGGAAGTAAAACCTCCTCAAGCCGAAACACCGAAGCCTGTTCAAGAGCCTGTTGCGCCGATGGTACCAGAAACTCCTGTTTCGATCGCTGCCCCAGTCCCCACTCCCCTGGACATCGTCGTCGAAGCCAACGCCGTCGTCATCACGCGTGGCGATCGCCGCTATCGCATCCGAGGCCTAGAACGTAACATGTCGTCCCTTTCCCTCAAGGTCAATATCACCGCCTCCCGGGAAGAACTCATCCATGTCGATACGGTCGATCTTTACAAAGCTCCGTCACGAGCTAGTTTCCAAAGAGTGACCGCTTTAGAACTCTACTGCGACGAAGAGACCGTCAAGCGAGATATTGGCTTTGTCCTGAGTCACATCGAAGAGCTGCGCAATCGTCAGATCGAAGCGGCCAAGGGAATCACCAAGCCCGTGGAATTAACCCCGGAGGAGCATCGCGAAGCGATGCTCTTGCTCCAAGATCCCGATCTCATCGCCCGCATCATTCGCGATTTAGACCAATGCGGCATGGTCGGAGAACCGTTTAATAAACTGGCCGCGTACCTAGCGGTCGTTTCTCGCAAGCTGAAAAGCCCTTTGGCGATTCTCGTGCAAAGCTCCAGTTCGGCTGGTAAATCCACCTTGGTCGACGCGATTTTGAATTTGGTACCCGAAGAAGACTGTTTGCGGCTGAGCAATCTGTCTTCCCAATCGTTGTATTATCTCGATTCCCAAAGCCTTCAACATAAAACGCTGGCCATCAGCGAAGACCACGGGCTTGCCGAAGCGGCTTACGCTTTGAAGCTTTTACAGAGCGAGGGGCAGTTAACGCATGCTACGGTGGCCAAAGGGGCAGATGGACGGCTCGCCACGCAGCTTTATACGGTTCGTGGTCCTATTCAGCTCATGCTCACTTCCACACGTCACGAGATCGACGAAGAGCTCCACAATCGTTGCTTGATTCTCTCGGTCGACGAATCACGGGAACAGACGCGTGCTATTCAGGAACGGCAACGTGTCGGGCAGACCAAGCAGGGTTTCTTGCAAAGACAGGCCGTGAGCGATCTTCAAGCCTTGCATCGCAATGCGCAGCGTTTGCTCCACCCCCTAAGAGTTTACAATCCGCTCGTCGAATCGATGGAGTTTAGTTTTGAACGAACTCGCAATCGCCGAGATCATGCCAAATATTTGACGCTCATCCAAGCGGTGGCTCTTTTGCACCAGCATCAGAGAACAATCGTCACGGAAGAGGACGGGACCGAATCGATCGAAGTCACTCAATCGGATATTGATCTGGCTACCAGGCTCATGGAGAAGCTGCTTTCGCAGTCCCAATCCGAGATGTCCCCTCAGACGCACAATTGTTTGGAGCAACTGCGCAGGTTTGTCGAGGAGCGAGCGAAACGATTGGCTGTGACTCCGCGAGAAGTGAGATTTACTCGCCGCGAGTTTCGAGAAGCGGGTGGTTGGAGCGATAACCAACTGCGAGTTCATCTTGATCGATTGATCGGCTTGGAACATGTTGTGGTTCATCGCGGTCGACAAGGCTCCACTTACGTCTACGAACTGCGTATCTAGTGAGTTGGTGCCAAGTTCGTCCCCCCTTTGTGGTGTCTTCGTGGGGGCCTCTTTTTTACGCAACTGCTTTGCTTAATAGGAGTTGCGTCGCTCTTCGTGGTTTGTTGGGAAGTGAGACTGCGCTCACTGCTTGCGTCATAGCTTCATACGCACAGGTGAGGCTTGGCTGCCCTATTCACCCTCCCAGCGAAGCGATTTGGGAGGGTCGGCAACCGAGCCGCAAGCGAGATTGCCGGGGAGGGCAGCAAGTCGGGCCTTCCAACCGTGCAGAGCCCCTCCCCAGCCACGCTTGACGCGGGCTGACCCTCCCCAAACTTCGTTTGGAGAGGGTGAATGCGATCACCGAAGCATTTCGTTTCTTTTTTCTTTGTCATCCTCTTTCCTTGAAGGAAGTCCTGTTATGAATTTTTCTGTGTTACTGGCTGCCTATTTTGAAGATCTTCGCGTGAAGAACTGGTCCGAAGCCACCATCGATCGAAGACAACATTCCTTGAATCGTTTCTGCCTGTGGCTGCAAGATCGCTCCATCGAGCGACTCGATGCCGTGACTCCCGATTTGATCGCCGCCTATCAGCGGAATCTGTACACCAAGAGAACTTACGCACCAAGAAGCCACTGCGCAGCGCCACCCAAGCTTCGTATCTATCCGCCGTCGCGCATTAGTTGCAATGGTGCTGCTTGCAAGGCCATTTGGCATTTAATCCCGCCGTGGGATTGGAGCTACCTAAGGAAGAAGTGCGACTGCCGATGAACTACTTAACCGTCGAAGAGGTTGAGTTGCTGCTCAATCAGACCGACACCACGCAAGAGATCGGTATCCGAGACCGCGCTATTCTCGAGATCCTATACTCCAGTGCCATTCGGAGGAATGAATTATTGGCCTTGGGACTTTACGATATTGATCGCTCAAGGCGGTTGCTCATGATCCGACAAGGGAAAGGGAAACGAGACCGCGTCGTTCCTTTGGGAGTAAGAGCCTTGGAATGGTTAGAGAAGTATCTACTCGAAGTGCGACCTTGGTTGTTGGCAGGCAATGGGAGAAAGCGGCTAGGTCCGATGCCTGAGGAGAGCGATCGCATCTTTCTCGGGACCACGGGCAAGCCGATATCACCTGTCCAGTTATCACAGCTCGTGCGTGGTTACTTAGAATCCGCTGAGATCAACAAGAGTGGAGCCTGTCACGTGTTGCGTCACACGGCTGCGACGTTGATGTTAGAGAACGGGGCCGATTTAAGGAGTTTGCAAACGTTGCTGGGGCATGCTAGTCTCAACACCACACAAGTGTACACGCACGTCACGATCGATCGTTTGCGTCAAGTCCACGACGCCACCCACCCCGCCAAACCCGACCAACGCCCCAAGTAGAAATCCATATTCACCCTCCCGAAGAATTCGGGAGGGTCGAGTGGAGGGACGATCACTCGGGGAGGGTGCTTTTAAAATCGCTGACTAGTCGGGCCTTAAATGCGATGCTGTGCCTCTCACCCTCTCCGAACTACGCTCGACTCTCCCTCGAGGGAGAGTGAATGCCGTCACTTCGCAAAGCCTTGTGACGGCCTTCTTTTTCATAGCTTGGGAAACCAAAAAGATGACATTCCGAGCCATGCCTTTAAAATCCCGGGGGTTTGGGGGCAGGCCCCCAAGTCATGACGGAATCGGACCGAAAAAAATCCCAAAAATCAGCTACCAATCCGCCACTTGGACCGTTTACAATTCGGGCATGACGAATCACCCGACCATCACCTCCGAAGCCCCCTCTTCCGCATCGCTGCCATTCGATGCCTCGTTGGATTCTATCGACTCGCTGACCACCTCTTTCACCGCGTCTGTAGTACCTACATTAGAAACCACAACGGTCACCGAAGTTGCATTAGGCTACCATCGCAACCAACAGTACTCCATCGCCGCTATGACCACGTCGACCGGTGCGGTCGCCGAACGCTACGCGTACACTGCATACGGTCAACCTACGATTCTAAACGCCAGTGGATCTGTGCTTACGAGTTCTGCCCTGGGTAACCGATATACATACACCGGTAGAGAATGGGACGCCACGCTTGGCCTCCATCACTTCCGAGCAAGATGGATGAGCCCGCTCGCAGGTAGGTTCTTGGGGAGAGATCCGATTGGTTACGGTGATGGAATGAATCTCAATGCGATTCTTGTAAATGGTCTGATGGATTGCGTCGATCCAAGCGGAGAGTGTGCGGATTGTAAGCAACGTGGCGGGACTCCTTTTAAGGGAGGCGGCATGTTAGTTGATAGCGTAGTAGATTCTGAAATTGATGAGTACTTTGACCAATGGGTTAAAGTGGATAAGCGAAAAAATAAAGATATTCCTGAAATAGAAAGACGTCGCACCCGGAAAACGAACCCTCGCCAAGAAATTCATTACGTAATTCGCATACAGAGCTACACAGTGATTTGCTGCAAAGAAAAAGATGGCTCGATGACTTTCGACACCTATAGAAGGACTACTACATCATATCAAAAGGGCACTTTCCGTGTCCCCAGACCTTGGGAGCTCGATTCGCAAAACAAGGATAAATACGTCAACTATATGTTTCCTGTTCCATTCTGGTATCACAGTGACAAAGGTAATAACGCAGAATGTTTGAAGACTACCGGTCTTGCCACTAATGGCTTTGGGCCAAGAATCATCGACAAAGATAGCGACATTAAATAATGCAGTAAACCATCAAAAGACGGAATGGAGAGTTAATGGAAATGGAATGTAAGACTTGTATGGTCGAAAGATTTGCAACATCATTATTAGTAGTTACTGCTGCACTAACAGTTGGCTGTGTGTCAGTTGCAAAAGAAAACCTCGCCTTGACAGATTTTAAAAATCGCCTTACTGAGACAGGGTCGAAACTGGATCTTGTTGCAACAGGAAACACGTACTTCTCTCTCATGAGAGATTCTGAGGAAGTCTATGTTCGAAGTGGCATGCTTTGCGTTTTATCGCACGGAGAGCTTGCTCTGCGAACCAACGAGGGAGACATTCCATTCAATCCGCCTGTGCTGATCCCATTTGGCGCCAGGTCATATGAAGTCGATTTAGAGGGTAACGTCCTGATCAAGATGGAGGGAGCGGAATCTTTGGTTAGCGTCGGTCAGATTGATTGCAATCGCTTCGCTGCTGGGCGTCTTCTGGGGCCTTTGCTTGCTACTGTTGTTGCCTCAGATGTGCCTCCATCAAAAGAATCGTTCGGTGTGCAGGCGGAAGCAATCGTATTGAGTGGTTGGCGTTCACAGAATAAGAGATAGACTTAGTCAGTAAGGTTGCCGCCAATTGCGGACTGGTAGCCAGTTGGTCCCTTTGGGTTGATTTGCCGTTTTCCCAATCTTTTCCCTATAGGATTACCAACGGGGTTTTGGTTTTCCTACCGTTCCGAGCGACGCTCAAGCGAGCCATGAGAGACCGTTTTCGAGCAGTTTGTTGCACCGAATTTGGTCATTTGCTCTCCACTGAGTTCACTCAGTGGAAGCACGACTAACAAGCTAGCTACGACGGACTCTTCCCTACCCCCCCCCCTTCCGTCTCGCCGCAGGCGAGACGGAAGGGGGGGGGGGGATATAATGGGCGGATGCGCTGCTAGCCTGTTAGTCATCGCCCCACCGACACAAGGTCGGATGGTGGCGTTCACAGAATAAGAGATAGGCTTAGTCAGTAAGGTCTCCGCCAATTGCGGACGGGCGGAAGAAGTTTGAAGGGTGAAGTGGGAAGTTTGAAAGAAAGCCAATCTTTTCCCTATAGGATTTCCAACGGTGTTTTGGATTTCCTACAGTTCCGATCGATGCTTAGATGAGCCGCTAGAGACCGTTTTCGAGCACTTTGTTGCACCGAATTCGGTCATTTGCTCTCCACTGAGTTCATCTCAGTGGAAGCACGACTAACAAGCTAGCCACGACGCTCTCCCCCCCCTTCCCTTCTGTCTCGCCTGCGGCGAGACAGAAGGGAAGGGGGAGGAATATATTGGGGGATGCGTTGCTAGCCTGTTAGTCATCGCTCCACCGACACGAGGTCGGAATGGAGGCGTTCTCGATCAACTCAAAGCTGCTTACATGAGTGCATGAGCACTCTAACTGTGAGCAGGTAATCGTCTCGCCAACTTGAAGTTCGCTGATCGATGCGAACTCTTGGCTCGTGTACCACCAGTCCTGCAGCGTGAGTTGCGTTCTTATTCACCCTCCCGAAGAATTCGGGAGGACCAGAGTGGAGGGACGATCACGAGGGGAGAGTGCTTTAGGAATCGCTGACTAGTCGTGGCCGTTATGCGATGCTGTGCCTTTCACCCTCTCCGAGCTGCGCTCGACTCTCCCTTGAAGGGAGAGTGACTGCTGTAACTGCGCAGAGCCTTGTTACAGCATACCGAGCTGCCAGTTCCTGGGGATTCACGGCTGGTGCACCTTTTGGGATATCGATCCATTGGCAGGTCTTGAGATCGATGCCTCCGGCGGTCATCATGCAATGGACGTGAACATGCATTAGCATTCGTTGGCCCCAGGTGTGGAGCGTGATGTGAATGCCTGGTTTACAGCCGAAGTGCTTGGCACACGATTCCATGAGAACTTTTTAAGCGATTCGAAAGAACGGGTTCGCTTGCACAAGAGTGTCAGTAGTCCCCTAGAAGACATCTCAAAGCATGAGGCGGGGTACAATAATTAGGCAAAATGGGCGGGATGCAGGGCTAGTTGCGGGAAGCGAGATACAGACCGAGATCAGACAGTTATCCAAGCAGGTATTTACGATCTCAATTCGGTACGAATTGGACAAGTTCTACGACCGAAGCAAGGGACGGAATAGCAGAGCCTCTGGGCGTGCCACCCGAACGGGGCCACTGTGCAGCACACAGTTGCCAATGGTTATGGATGCTGGCCAGGAAACCGATTAGACTTGTTCCGAGTCGATGTATGCAAGTCACTAAAATAGAAATAGGAAAAATCCGTGTTCGATCTGACCAAGGTCCCAGTGAGCGATCCCACTTCGATTTTCCGTCATCGGGATGCTCTGTATGCAAGCGACATGCTGATCGTTGCATTGAAGGGGCTGGACCTGTTTTCGAAGCTTGCTGAAAAGCCGATGTCGCTGGAATCTTTGTGCGATGAATTTGCCATACACGAACGACCTGCCGATGTACTAACCACTTTTCTCGTGGCAAGCGGCTGGTTAGTTCGTACCGGGGAAGTATTTCAGACGACGGAGGCTGCCAATGAGTTCTTGGTCAAAGGATCACCATGGTATATTGGCCCTTACTTTCCCCCCACATCGGACCGACCAATAGCAAACGATTTGCTCGAGTGTTTGCGGACTGACAAGCCGGCGAACTTTGCCAGCCGCAAGAACCATGATGACTGGCACAAAGCCATGGAGTCAGATTCGTTTGCGAGAGAGTTCACCGAAATGATGGATTGTCGAGGTGTGTTTCTCGCACAGGGCTTAGCGAAACAAGTCGACTTGTCAGACAAACGCCGGTTGCTCGATATCGCTGGCGGTTCAGGCGTGTACGCTTGTTCCCTGTGCGCGCATCACGCACACTTGTCGGCAACCGTTTTGGAAAAATCCCCCGTGGATCGGATCGCGAGTCAAGCGATTCAGGAGCGCGGCTACTCAGACAGGGTGTCGACGGTGGTCGGGGATTTGTTCGAAGATCGTTGGCCAGGTGGCTTTGATGTTCAATTGCTCTCCAACGTGTTGCATGACTGGAATGAGGGGGCAGTAAAGGACATATTGAGTCGCTCTTGGGAAAGCCTTGAGGAACGCGGTTTGCTAATCGTGCATGACACATTTCTCAACCAAGACAAGTCCGGACCGTTGCATGTGGCTGAGTATTCCATTTTGCTCATGCACGTAACGCAAGGGCGTTGCTACTCCGATCGCGAGATCATCGGCTGGGCACAGGAGTTAGGGTTTACCTATGAAAATCGAGTTGAATCGGGTGCCATGCGTAGTGGGCTGCTTTTCCGACGGTAACCTTTTTCCTGGTCGGCCAAGGTGCGCAGCGAATTCCCCGGCAGCCATGACCAGTCACGTCGAATTGGTTGTAAAAATCAGAAGGAGCGTTATGCTTCTAGCATCGATCTTCAGTACTTCCAATTCCTTCGCTAGCTTGCACATCAACCATAATGCCGGACCACCAAGGGCTGCCTGAACATCAACGAGTTGTTATCACGGGGATGGGTGTCGTCTGCCCGCTCGGACGGGATTTGGACACGTTCTGGAAGAATTTGACGGAGGGTGTGAGCGGAATCACAGCTCTCGATTGTTTGCCCGCTGAGGGGCAAACCGTCCGATATGGCGGCCAGGCCAAATGTTTCACTGGGGACATCGGTGACTTTGGGCCTTTGGAGAAAGGGCTGCAGCGAGCCATTAAAAAGAATCAAAAGGTGATGTGCCGCGAGATTGAGATGGGGGTTGCTGCGTGTCAGTTGGCTCTGCATCACAGTGGACTATCCGATCCTGCTGCTCGAAATCCTGATCGGACGGGGATCGTGTACGGTAGCGACTACATTTTGACTCGTCCCGAAGAATTTGCTGATGGGGTGAAGGCTTGTTGCGATGGTGACCAGAATTTCCGAATGCCAGCGTGGCCAGGTACGGGGCGCCCCCAGGTCAATCCGCTGTGGCTACTCAAATATTTGCCAAATATGCCAGCCAGCCATGTCGCCATCTACAACGATTTACGGGGTCCTAGCAATTCCGTAACCATTCGCGAGGCGAGCAGTGCCGCTTCGATAACCGAGGCGGTGGCAACCATACGCCGGGGCGTCGCGGATGTTATGCTGGCTGGAGCGACCGGTTCGCGGCTTGAGCCGTTACGTGCGATTCATTTTTCCATATCGGAGCAGCTTGCGAATGACTCTGATCCCGCCTTGATGTCCCGTCCCTTTGGAGTTCGTCGTTCGGGGGGAGTCTTGGGCGAGGGAGCCGGAGCGATCGTTCTCGAGTCGTTGGCACATGCTAAGCAGCGTGGTGCCAAAATCTGGGGAGAGGTCATCGCGGGCTCAGGGTCTGCTGTGTGCGACGAGTTGCACGGAAAGAAGCTTGATAGCATTCGTGTGGCAACGAAGAATGTTTTGTCAGATTTAATGGCTCGCGGAACAGCTGCTGGAGTCGACTTTTCGGCTGGCAACTGGCACATTCACGCTTGTGGAAAAAGCGAGGTCGATCACGACCGGTCCGAGGCGGCGGGAATTCTCGATGCCGCAGGAGATTCTGCTCCAGTAGTTACCGCCGCGAAAAGTTTATTTGGAAATATCGGTGCAGGTAGCGGGACTGTCGAATTGATCTCAAGTTGCCTAGCTCTAGAGAACGACACTCTATTTCCGCTGGCAGGGCACGCAGATGTCGACCCGGAGTGTCCGATCAGGGCCGCAAAACCGGGCGACAAGCCAGGCTCTGCCTTTGTTAGCTTGTCTTATTCCAGCCAGGGGCAAGCGGCAGGGGTGCTGGTCAGCAGGTTTGCTAGCTAAGGACAGGCTGGCGGTCAGCTTAGATCGTTTCGAAAGCAAGAAAACCCTTGTGTTTTGGTAGTCGTAGAGCCTTGACAGAATTCAGGGGGGCCGGTACCTTTCCGGTCCCTAAAACCATTAATTTTGCCTTATAACATTTGAGTACGAGAGATGGCAGTCCCAAAGAGACGACATAGCAATTCCCGGTCCGGAAAGCGGCGAGCTCACCACTTCAAAAAACCACGTCAGGTCATGAACTGTCCGAAATGCGGAAACGTAGCGCTGACGCACCACGTGTGTGGCAAGTGCGGTTTCTACATGGGACGAAATGTCGTTCAAATGAGCGATAACTAGTTCGTTTTCCTGCTGTTTACGCTTTACCATTTAGTTAAGACCAACCGTGCCTAACATCGCTTTGCTTTTCCCCGGCCAGGGTGCTCAAACGGTTGGCATGGGGAGTGGTTTGCTGGAACGGAGCGATGTCGCTAGAAATCTTTTCGCGACCGCGTCGGAGATTCTTGGGCTCGACTTAGCGAAGCTATGTGTCGAGGGCCCAGAGGATCAGTTGCATCTGACAAACAATAGTCAGCCAGCATTATTCGTTCATTCGATGGCTGCGTTGGCGGATTTGTTTTACCTGCACCCTGAGGTTGAGGGGCAGGTCACAGCGGTAGCGGGTCTGAGTTTGGGCGAGTATTCGGCTTTGTGCTGTGCGGGTGCCATCTCGTTTGAGGATGGCGTAAGGTTGGTGAAAGAGCGTGGGGTCGCAATGCAGGAGGCGGCTTCGGCTGTCCCGAGCGGCATGGCCAGCGTTCTTGGTTGCGAGCGGGCTCAGGTGGAAGAGATCTGCGATAAAGCTCGCCGCCCAGGAGAAATATTGCAGGTCGCTAATTTACTCTGCCCTGGAAACATTGCCATATCGGGCCATTCGGGATCCTTGGATGACGCAGAGGCGATAGCCACTGACGCAGGAGCGAGCCGGTTTATTCGACTGAACGTTGCCGGGGCTTTTCATACGGCGATCATGGAACCGGCAGTGACCCGCCTGAGCGCGGCGATCCAAAATACGAAATTCAGTGATTTGCGATTCCCGATCGTCGCCAACGTCGACGCAGCGTGCCACAGCAATCCCGGCGAAATTGCAGAGCTATTGGGGCGACAGATGGTTTCTCCCGTGCTCTGGGAACAGTCATTGCAGACACTTCTTCAGAGCGGTGTCGACCAGTTTTATGAAATAGGAGCCGGTCGCGTACTGGCGGGAACGCTCAAGCGGATCAATCGCAAGATGCCTTGCGAGTGCTTTGGCGATTAGAGAATTTTGTCGTGAACAGAGGAAAGAAATGAGTCAATCTTCACTTGGGTTGTCAGTCGACTTGTCCGGCCAGGTGGCCATGGTGACCGGAGCGTCGCAAGGGTTGGGACAAGCTATCGCAATCCGGCTCGGCGAGAATGGTGCCAAGGTGATTTGTGTGGCACGAAACGCTGATAAGCTCACAGAAACCGTAAATCAAATCAAAGCAGCGGGTGGAGATGCGGTTGCCATCTCGTGTGATGTTACCGATCGGGCTGCTATCGAGAAATTGTTCGAGCAAGTTGAGACGGAGTTCAAGCGGCTGGATATTCTCGTCAATAACGCTGGGATCACCCGCGACACGCTGCTGCCGAGAATGACCGACACGCAGTGGGATGAGATCATCGCTTCTAACTTGACCAGCTGTTTCGTCTTCTGTCGCGCCGCGACCCGGGTGATGATGGGCCAGCGTTACGGCCGGATCATCAACATGTCGAGCGTATCTGGTTTGATTGGCAACGCTGGGCAAACCAATTATTCGGCAACGAAAGCTGGCATGATCGGCTTTACTCGCTCCCTCTCAAAGGAGCTAGCCAAGCGAAAGATTACCGTAAACGCGGTTGCGCCAGGCTTTATTGAGAGTGACATGACCAAAGCTCTCGGCGACGCCGTAACGGACGAAGTCAAGAAACGAATCCCAGCCAATCGGCTTGGGCAAGCCGACGATGTCGCGGCATGCGTGCTGTTTTTGGCGAGCAAAGCAGCGAGTTATGTCACCGGCCAAGTGCTAACGGTTGACGGCGGGATGACCGGCTAGTCCGAGGTGGGATTCTGATCCCTCCAGCTAAGTACGCCCGCGGTGAAGTGTAAGTCCCAATGGTTTACCGACTGTCACTAGACTTACCGCCAAATTCTTGTAAAACTCTGAGCTATCTCCATTAGAGATAAGCCTGAAGGTGGGCTTGCATGAGTTTTTCTTAACATGCCAGCCTTTACTACTGCGCCCTTAATGTGAATTTGGTACATGTTATGCCTTTGATCGTACAGAAGTTTGGTGGAACGAGCGTAGCGACCCCTGAGAAGATAATCGCTGCGGCCCGCAAAGCGATTCGAGCTCAGCAAGAGGGAAATCAAGTCGTTGTGGTGGTTAGCGCTATGGGGCACAATACCGACCACTTGATCGAGCTATCGAAGCAAGTTAACGACGAGCCGTCTGCGCGCGAAATGGACATGTTGCTCAGCACGGGCGAGCAAGTCAGCGTGGCTCTCATGGCGATGGCAGTCCAGCGTTTTGGTCACAAAGCGGTTTCTTTGACCGGTGCTCAGATGGGAATTCGTACTGACAATTCCTTTACCAAGGCTCGTATCAAGACCATATCGACCGAACGAATCAAAAGGTTGCTCGATGACGGCAACATCGTTATCGCCGCAGGTTTTCAGGGGATTGATGATGATTTCAATATCACGACACTCGGACGTGGGGGTAGCGATACCACAGCAGTGTCGTTGGCTGCCGTTCTTAAGGCAGATGCTTGCGAAATTTATACTGATGTGGATGGGGTTTACACGACCGATCCTAGATTGTTGCCAGAGGCTCGGCAGATGGGGCAGATCAGCTATGACGAAATGCTGGAACTGGCCAGTTTGGGAGCCAGCGTCATGCACAATCGCTCGATTGAGTTTGCCAAAAAGTTCAACGTACCGATTTGTGTACGCAGCAGCTTTTCGGATGCTCCCGGTTCCATGATCGTTGCAGAACCAGAATCGTCGAGTGTTGCGGTGTGCGGCGCGGCGTTAACCAACGACGAAGCCCGTGTGACCATTCAGGGAGTGCCGGATCATCCAGGAACAAGCTACGAGATTTTCAAGCGATTAGCCGATCGAAAAATCAACACCGACATGATTGTCCAAAATATTGGACAAGATGAGCGGGCTGACATCTCCTTTACGGTTCCTCGCGAAGAGTTAAAGGAAGCGTTGCGGGCTGTCAACGAAGCTGCCGAGGTGGTGTCGGCTACCGATGTGACGCACGATGATGCGGTATCGAAGATCTCTGTGGTCGGGTTGGGGATGGCTCAACAAACCGGAGTTGCTCAAAAGATGTTTGCTGCGTTAGCTGAAGCAGGCATCAATATTCAGATGATTACGACGAGCGAGATCAAGATCAGTGTATTGCTGAAGCGATCGGAAGCTCAGCTTGCATTACGAACTGTGCATCAGGCCTTCTCGCTGCACGTAAAACCCGATGATGCCAAGAAGTGGATTGTTGGGCAAAACACAAACGTGCACCTAAGTGCGAGCGATGTCGTCGAACGACTTCGCAACTCCAACATGGAACAGCTCACCCTGTTGGATATCGATTTGGTGGGGGATCAAGCTCGAGTAACGTTGCTCGGTGTTCCCGACACCCCCGGTTTGGCCAACTCCGTTTTTCGTGAGGTTTCTGAAGCGGGCATCTTTGTCGATATGATCGTGCAGAGCTGCGACGGCTATGAAGGCGAGACTAGCATTAGCTTTACCGTGCCTGAGGAACAAATGGAGAAATGCCTTGCGGTGCTGCGTTCCACCAAGTATCAGTTCCGGAAAATCGGTGGCTCCATGGATATCGCCAAGTTATCCGTGAGTGGTATTGGCTTGCGAAGTCATACTAGCGTCGCCATCGCCATGTTCCAAGCTTTAGCGGAGGAAAACATCAATGTCCTCATGATCAACACGAGTGAACTGCGAGTAAACGTAGTGATTGATGGCAAGGATGGTGAACGTGGTTTGGCCTGTTTGCAAAAAACGTTCGCGGCCTCACTTGTCTGATGCGAGTAGCGAGTCCATATCATTCGAATTGACCACCCCGAGTACACATTCCTATAAAAACTTTACCACCCTAAGGATTGGCGATGCAACTTTCTCACATGGTTTATTTTACTTTGGCTGACGACTCTGCTGAGAAGATTGCGGAGCTCGTGGCGGCGTGCAAGAAGTACCTCGATGATCACGATGGAGTCGTCTATTTTTCGGTGGGAACGTTGAATGCGGATTTAGCCAGACCTGTGAATGATCGCGGCTATCATGTCACATTGAATGTCGTTTTTGATTCTCGTGAATCCCACGACCGGTACCAAACGGCCCCGCGTCACGTACAATTCATTGAAGAGCAAAAGGGCAACTGGAAGCAAGTCCGCGTTTTCGACTCCGATATTGCGTAGTAAGTGGGAATAGCCATGGCAACGGTGTTAGATCGAATTGTTGAGAAGAAGTGGGAGGAGATCGCGGCTGCGAAGACGAGGCGCGATTTAGATTCTCTTCGTGATGCGGTTCAATTCGCTCCCGAGATTCGCAACTTCCTAACGCCGCTGCGCATGCCCGGCAGGGTTCAACTCATTGCCGAGGTCAAGAAAGCGAGCCCATCAAAGGGGATGATTCGTCCTCAGTTCGAGCCAGTCGCGATTGCCAGAGAGTATGAGCAGGGAGGTGCTGCGGCTATCAGTTGCTTGACGGATGAGCCTTTTTTTCAAGGACGCATCGACTATCTGACGTCAATTCGCGAGGCTGTTAATATCCCCGTACTCCGCAAAGATTTCATTCTGGATGAGTATCAAGTTTACGAAGCCCGTGTTGCTGGGGCCGATGCGGTGCTGCTCATCGCCGAATGCCTTGAGGGGTCGAAGCTGAAAGAACTCTACGACGTGATAGTCTCGTTGGGAATGACTGCACTCATCGAGTTCTATGATCCGAAACACTTGAAGCGGGTACTCGACACGGGAACCAAGCTTGTTGGAGTCAACAATCGCGACCTGCATACGTTTGCGGTCGAGTTGGATCACGTTATCAATCTCAGAAAAGATATACCGCCCGAAGTCTGTTTGGTGGCTGAGAGTGGAATATTTTCTTCGACTGATGTAAAGCGATTATTCGATGCCAAAATTGACGCGATGCTTGTCGGTGAGTCATTGATGAGACAGCAGGATGTGCGGCAAGCTGCCAAGAACTTGATCGAGTTCGATCGCTTCGACGGCGACTCATTCGACGGCGACTCAGAAGAGTAGCAAAACTTTGGAACCAGAGCTAAGGCTGTCCGAAAAGATCGAATTGATGGGATTGCTGTTCCTGCATGGTATGGCACTCGCGGCTTGGTTCGTGCCGTTGGGGCCAGTTTTGGATGCAGCAGGCTTGGGTTCGATGAAGCCTTTTGCGTTTGGAGCGTCAGCCATTGCGGCGTTGTTGTCTCCGTTGTTTTTTGGGTCGCTGGCGGATCGATCGGTTCCACCGACCAAGGTGCTGCGATGGATCAGCTTTGTTACAGCCGCGTCGGTTTGGTTGATTGCGTGGGGGATCGAATCCAAATGGAATCCGTTTTTGCTATGGGGGCTCATCCAGTTCCAATCCCTTTTTTGCACGCCGACGTCGAGCTTGGCTGGTTCGATCGTCTTTTCTAGGCTCATCAACTCCAAACGCCAGTTTGGTGCGATAAGAGCTTTGGGAACCATTGGGTGGATGGCAGGTTGCTGGGTAACCAGTCTGTTGAGCCTGGACACGACCCCTAAAGCGTTCGTTCTAAGTGCTGGACTGTGGGTGGTTACCGCGTTGTATACATGGTTGCTACCAAGTTCGGTGCTTCCTGAGGTCACAGGGAGAAAGATGACTTTGCGCGAGCGATTCGGATTTGATGCACTCGGGCTTCTCAAGAATCCGGATCATCGCGTTGTGTTTATCACGGCGGGATTGGTCGCGATTCCCTTTGCCGCATTTTATCCTTATACGCCGAGGCATTTAGAGGACCTCGGGTTTCAGCGACTAACCGCATGGATGTCGCTCGGGCAAGTGTCCGAGGTGTTTGCCATGTTGGCGATTGGTGGATTGTTCGGTCGATTTCGGTTGAAGTGGATCATCGCATTAGGGTTGGTTTTTGGTGTCTGTCGGTACGGATTGTATGCTACGAACTCTGCTTGGCCAGTTCTGGTGGGTTTGTCGTTTCATGGGTTCGCGTTTACTCTGACGCACATCAGTTCTCAGATTTATCTTGCCGAGCGAGTCGCCCCCGAGTGGCGTACCAGGGCCCAAGCGTTGCTGAGTCTCATGACGGCGGGTGTCGGCAATCTGCTCGGTTATTTCTTGACCGCGTCGTGGTTAACCTATTGCACCACGGAGGGTAGCGTTGAGTGGTTTGCCTATTGGATCGGCTTGGGGGGGATCGTAATGGCGGTCTTGGGCTACTTCTTGATCGGATATCGGGGAAAGGCCTAGAGTTCTGGCGGGATCAGAATAATATGCATTCCTCTCATAGCACTTTGTAGAAACCAGCATCTTCGAATGACCGCATCTCCCACGACGACTTTTGACTACGTTGCCTGCCAACACGGAGCAGAACCGACTATAAAACGGATTTTCTGCGAACCGAATGGTCCGTATCGTTTGGCCTATTCTCAAAAGGGATTGGTGACCCTCAAGTCGAACTTTGCCATTCCGTGTTGGTCGAAAGCCGTACCGACACATCCCATAGTTCGCTCCCGGGGACACATTTTAAAAAGGTACGATGGGGAAGTGGCGGAGACCTTGGTGGATTCGATCCTCGAAGAGTACCGTAGCCTGGATTGGACCGATTTGCATGTTTGGCAAAGGGACATCGCGCAACCAGGTTGGCATGGATTTGAACCAGGGCGATCCGCTTTGGCTCGTTACGTCGCCGAGGCTTTTGAGAAACGTCTCAGCGAACTAGAAGACGAACGCGCGACGAGGGTGAACCAGCTAGCCCTGAACGAGTCACAAATTATCGAGGTCATCATCGACGATCCCAACCGTTGGTGGCTTGCAACGCGAGTCGTGCAAAGCGTCGAAGATGGTTGGGTAGGTGGTGTTTATGTCCCTCATGAACCGAATGACATGATCAGTCGCGCCTATCTCAAGATCGCAGAAGCAATCCAATGGAGTCAAATGCCGATTCGACCTGGCGATCAAGTGGTTGAGATTGGCTCTTCACCAGGGGGAGCTTGCCAGCATTTGATCGACTTAGGAGCCAAGGTGACAGGGGTCGATCCGGCGGAAATGGATCCACGAGTTGCAAGCCACCCCTCGTTTGAGCATTGGCGGGCCCGTTCGTTACAAGTAAAACGCAAAGCCTTTGCTCCGTTTCGATTTTTGGTTTGCGATGCGAATGTTGCACCGAACTACACCTTGGAAACTATCGAGTCGATCGTCACTTATCCGACAACACGCCTCGAGGGGATCATCATGACAATTAAGCTTTCGTCTTGGGAGCAATCGGACCATATTCCTGAGCAATTGGACAGGGTCCGCAGTTGGGGATTCACCCAAGTGTCCGCTCGTCAATTGGGACACAACCGCCGGGAATACTGCATCGCCGCAAAACGCTAATCAAAGCATTCGAGACTTTATTGAGTCAAGGAATGCGTTTTGCTCTCGCTTCTCTGGCAGCGTCCCCTGTGGCAATTTGGCAGGGGCAACATGATGGTTTTCCGGGGCTATTCCTGGCTTGGGTGTGCTTCTGGAATGGTGCCTCGCAGAATCGGCTCTAAAATTCTCAGGGAGTTTTGGTGTTCATGGCACTATCATGAGAGTTGTTTGAGCGAATTACCCTCGATCGGTTTAAAGAGCCTATATGACTGTCGACGTTCAGAGAATAAAAGAACAAGTACTGCGGTTTTCCGACGATATTGAGCAAATCAGGTCGCAAGTTCGCAAGAATCTGGTCGGCCAGGATGCGATGCTTAGCCGCCTTTTGATCGCCTTATTTACCGGTGGGCACGTTCTGCTAGAAGGGTTGCCCGGTCTGGCCAAAACGACAGCTATCAAGGCGTTGGCGGGTGCGATCCAGTGCAAATTCCAACGCATCCAGTTCACCCCCGATCTGCTGCCTGCGGATCTGATCGGTACCATGATCTACAACCCTCGCGAAGGGAGCTTTGGGACCCGCAAAGGCCCCATCTTTGCCAATCTGATCTTGGCGGACGAAATCAACCGAGCCCCCTCGAAAGTCCAATCAGCCTTGCTCGAGGCGATGCAGGAGCGACAGGTTACGATCGGCGATGAAACCTATGAGCTTGAGGAGCCATTCCTCGTACTGGCTACTCAGAACCCGATCGAGCAAGAGGGAACGTATCCGCTGCCAGAGGCGCAAGTCGACCGGTTTATGCTAAAAGTGATGGTCGGGTATCCGAACAAGAGCGATGAACGCAAAGTGGTTGATCAAGCGCTGGACGGTGTGAGGCGAGAAATTCAACCGGTACTCGATCCTGCGAAGCTCGTTGAAATCAAGCAGACTGTGGCTTCAATCTACATGGATGACAAGATCAAGGATTACGTATTGGACTTGGTCGCCGCGACTCGCGAGCCAGAGAACTACCGCATGAAGGAGCTTAAGCCGCTGATTCAGTGCGGAGCCTCCCCTCGGGCATCGATCAATCTTTGCTTGGCCGGTCGAGCCAATGCGTTTCTGGCAGGTCGTGGCTATGTTACTCCTCAAGATGTCAAGGATATTGCTCTCGATGTCATGAGACACCGCATTCTTCTGACCTACGAAGCCGAAGCCGAAGAGCGAACTTCGGACAGCATCGTCCAACAAGTGCTCGATACGGTACCAGTTCCTTAGTTTCCAAGTCTGAGGGGACCAAAGCCATGGCAACTCGAGACTTAGAAGAAATCCTTCGCGACGTACGGCGGATCCAGATCGTTGCCCGCCGTCAGGTGAACGATTTGATGGCGGGGGAATACGCCAGCGCGTTCAAAGGCCGCGGCATGGAGTTCGACTCGGTCCGCGAGTATGTACCTGGAGACGATATTCGGAACATTGATTGGAACGTGACTGCTCGCTCCGAGTCTCCTTTCGTGAAAACATTTTGTGAGGAGCGGGAGCTGACCATCATGGTGGCTGTCGACGTGTCGGCTTCCAATGCGTTTGGTTCGAACAGACAATCCAAACTCGATGTCGCTGCCGAGGTTGCAGCGGTTCTCATGTTCACAGCCTTGACCAACAACGATCGTGTCGGGTTGCTGTTGTTCGCAGAAGATATCGTGCGTTACATTCCGCCCAGCAAGGGGCGAGGAAGCGTTCTGCGATTAGTCCGCGAATTGCTTACCGTAGAGCCCGTCCGCGCCCAAACCAACCTGTCATTGGCCCTGGAATATCTCGCGAAAGTGCAACGCCGTCGCTGTGTTGTGTTCTGGATAAGTGACTTTTTGACTAGTTCGTTTGATCGATCGCTCCGAATCACCAACCAAAAGCATGATTGCGTGGCGGTTACGATCACCGATCCACGCGAAGAGGAAATTCCTAACGTCGGGTTCGTGACGCTTCAAGATGCCGAGACAGGCAAGATGTTGGAGCTCGACACTTCTAGTAAAGCGGTCCGCAATTGGCTGCGAGCACGCACCAAGCAAAGGCGCGATTCGCTGGAGCAAACTTTGCGGCAAGCGGGGGTTGATCGACTGGATATCCGGACCGACGAACCTTACGCAAAGAGTCTGCACGCATTCTTTCATGGACGGGAGAAGCAGCGATGACGAGATCATTCAAAAAGATTCTGGGCTTGCTACTAGTAGGCTTGCATCCAGTTGTTTCGATTTGCAGCGCGGTATTGCTGGCACTGGTGATCACGTCAACAGGCTGCGATTCCTCAGGGCCGGTGGATCGAAAAGCGAAATCGACTTCGTCAACCGATGAGCGAATTGTTCGAGTCACGGATAGAAAAGGAGTTACTCTCAACGTTGAGGTCGCACCAAAGGAGCCAAAGCTCTCTGATTTGGTTGACTTAACAATTACCATCACCTACCCAACGTCTATGCGAATTGAACCGCCTGTGTTTGGACAGTCGGTGGGCGACTTTGCAGTACGAGACTATAGCGAACGAACGAACTCTTCGCCAAATACCTCCAAATCCGAACAAGGTACTGCCCCCAAGTCGAGTTCCGATACAACTCAAGTGATTCGGTACAAGCTGGAACCGATGTTCAGCGGCAAGCATTTGATCCGCTCGATTCCAATTGTATTGATTGAAAAATCGGATGACGGGGAGGAAGTTCGTGAAATCTTGCAATCGGAACCAATCGAAGTTGTGGTTGTATCCGAATTTGGAGAGGTAAGCTCGGATCTTAGTCAAGTTGACCCGATGATCGATCCGGTCGCACCGAAACAAAGCTCGTTGTGGCTGGGCTTGGTGACCTTAGCGGTGGTGTTAACAGCCGTAGCAGTCGTCTTGGCCGCTATCCGAAAACGCAAATCGTTACCAGTTGTCGTACCGAGGCTGTCACCCGAAGATGCGGCCAAAATCGCTTTGTTGCAGCTTGTGGCAGAAGAGCTGCCCTCGAAAGGGCTGGTTAAAGAATTCTATTTGAGACTGACAGGAATTGTTCGTATTTTTATTGAGGGCAAGACAGGATTGCGTGCTCCCGAACAGACCACAGAGGAATTTTTGCGAGACATGCGGGCTTGTAAGCACTTTGATGGTCCGCAAGCGAATCGGTTGCAAGAGTTTTTGACTGCGGCTGACCTAGTCAAGTACGCTGGTCAAACACCCGATGAATCCAGTATAAGGGAATCCCTCCACCGGGCCGAAGAGTTTATTTCCATGCGATTTTCTTCGGAAGCCAATGAGGGGCCGAATTCCCAAATGGGCAATGGCTCAACGAGCAAACCAGGAGACACACTGGGGAAGAAACCTGGGGAGAGACAGCATGGTTGAGTCGTTCCGATTTCAGTCTTGGTATATTCTCATCGCGATTCCAATCGTTGTTGGATTACTCGTTTGGGTGAATCGAAGATCGGCTCGCCCCAGGGTGGTGTTTTCGAGTTTGGATGGGCTCGAGCACTGCCCGATGACAGTAATTGGTCAGGTGCGTCCCCTGTTGCCATGGCTGACCGGGGTGGGATTCGTGCTATTCACAATCGGATTAGCACGCCCTCAGTGGGGCAGAAGCGAATCGCGAATCAGCGGTGAAGGAATCGCCATTCAATTGGCCATCGATATCTCTGGTTCGATGGAGGCGATCGACTTTCAAATCAACAACGAGGATGTTGATAGACTCACTGCTGTTAAGGAAGTCGTCAAGGAGTTTGTGCAGGGCTCCAAAGCGAGCGGTCTACCCGGTCGGCGTGACGATAGTATTGGCTTGGTCGCGTTTGGCGGGTTTGCTGATAGCAAATGCCCCGTGACCCTCGACCACGGCGCTCTGATTGACATCGTTGATTCGCTTGAGGTTCCTAAAGCGGTTCGAGATCGACGCGGGCGAGTGATCAACGAACAAGCATTGCAGGAGGAGCTGGCCACCGCCATCGGCGACGGGTTAGCATTGAGCATTAGCCAGCTGAAAGAATCCAAGGCTAAGAGCAAAGTTATTATCTTGCTCACCGACGGTGACAACAACGCTGGGGTCGTGGATCCGAGGGAAGCAGCCTTGATCGCGAAAGAGTTCGGGATCAAGGTATACACGATTGGGATCGGCAGAAACGGGATTGTCCGGATTCCCAGGGAAGATGAACTCGGACGGAGGGTGCTGGTACCTGCGCAGTTTCGAGTAGACGAGCGATTGCTAAAGGAAATTGCTGACGAAACGGGCGGGTTGTTTTTTAACGCGTCTGATTCAGAGGGGCTAACCAGAGTTTACGCCAAGATCGATGCTTTGGAAAAGAGCCAGTTGGAAGAGACCAAGTTCGCTCAATACCACGAGTTGTATCCTTGGTTCGTGACGATTGGACTTTTACTGTTGGGACTCGTCCATGGGTTGAACGCAACACGATTTCGCAGTTTGACATAGGTGGCATAGAGATGGATTGGCGCAATGCAAGTTTGCTGATTTGGTTGCTACCGGCTATCGGAGGTTGGTTAGGGCTATCGATCTATACGGTGTACCGCAACCGAACAGCCCGAGAACGATTTATGGAATCCACGATGTCAGAGAAGCTTATGCCGAGCCATTCTCTGGCGCGAAAAATTGGAAAGATTGTTTTGCAAACCACCGGTATTGCAGCGTTGGTTATCGCACTGGCGGGACCGCAGTTCGGAGAACAGATTGAGACGATCGTTCCAAAGGGTAGCGACCTTTATATCTTGCTCGACGTGTCTCGATCCATGTTGGCCGATGACGTTTTCCCCAGTCGACTTGATCGAGCCAAAGCCGACATTAGCACACTGGTCAGCGATATGACAGGCGAGCGTGTGGGATTGATCGCGTTTGCAGGACAAGCGGTCGTGAAGGTACCGTTGACGGTCGACTACGAATCCTTTCGACGAGCCTTAGCAGACGTTGACACCACGAGCGCTCCGAGAGGCGGGACTGCGATCGGTGATGCGATTCGAAAGGCATTGGAGGTATTCAAGCCGAACAGTCAACGCGATCAAGCGATTCTGTTAATCACCGACGGGGATGATCAAAAATCAGCTCCCCTCGAAGCGGCTGAAGTCGCGGCGGAGCGTGGAGTTACGATTTTCTCGGTAGGCCTCGGCGATGCGATCCAGGGAGCTCGTATTCCCGTCAAAGATCGAAACGGGCAATTCATCGAGTATGAGGGAGAACAGGTCTGGAGCAAGCTGGACAGTAGTTTGCTGGAACAGATTGCATTGAAGACCTCGGGCGTTTTTATCCCGGCTGGAACCAAGAGCTACGATCTCCGAGAAATATACAAAAACTATCTTACCGATCGCGGTGGCGACACCTCCGAGACACAGACCCGTATCCGACGCGGCGAACAATTTCAATGGTTTCTTGGCTTCGGATTGGTGCTGCTAGTCATTGACCTGTTCTTAAAGCCATATAAGGCTTTGCCAACGGTAGGGGTCGAATCGTCGAATTTCTCGCGAGGCGTAAACTCCATGAGCCGCAATGCCGCCGCCGTATTGACCTTTGTTTACTTAGCGTTCGGTGCAGCCACCTGTTCCTCTGCAAACGATGCAAAGGCCAATATAAAACAAGGTCTACGTCAATATGAGCAATCTGACTTCGAAAAAGCGAGCGAGCTGTTTGCCAAGGCGGGAGATACGTTGCGAGAGTCCAAGAGTGATGCGCAGCATATGGCTTATTTTGATCAAGCTTGCGCGGAGCAACGTCTCGGTAACAAAAACAAAGCCATGGATTTGTATCTTCAGGCAGCCATGGCCCGCGATCGAGTCCTCGCAGCCAAAGCAAAGTTCAACTTAGCCCGTCTGCATGTGGATGCAGCTCAAGAGCTTTGGGGGGACGGGGCAACGGTCATTGAGAAGACTGAGGATCGAGAAAAGATCGTAGACGAAGCCCGACAGGCGATAGCAGCTTATCGATCTAGCATGGATCTGGATCCTGATTCCACGGCAGCTAGAAGAAACATAGAAATCGTCCGGCAGTGGCTGAAAGTCGTCACCGACCAGTGGAGTGATTACGATCGAAATAAACGACGCAACGAAGCCGACTTGCTACAGTTCCTGGATTATATGCAAGGAGCTCAAGGAGAGTTACAGACAGCTTCTGCGGCTCTTAGAGATATGTTCCAACTCGATCGACATGCGGAACTCAAGCTTTTGCAGGATAGTTTGCTTGAAGAGTTTCCGTTCTTGAACGAAAAAATCCAGGAAGCATTAACCCCGAACGAAGAGGATTCCCAGATATCGGTCTCTGAGGACGAAAAGCGAGAGCTGAAAAAGGTTGTTGACTTGATGCTCGGGTGGTCGGACACCTCTCGCGATCACATGAAACTCTCGTCGAAGTCTCTAGGCAAGTTCAAAGCCTCCGAGTCGCTAGAGTCGCAGCAAAAATCGCTCGATGAGCTCGACAAGATATGGAACGCCGTGGCTCCCATCGACGCAACACTCCAGCGTGCGTTGGCGGAACAACGAAAAGTGGAGTCTGCATTAAAGCGATTCGAGGAGGAAACCGAGCAAGAGTCCGTTTCCAAGAAAACCATTCGCGAGCAAGAGCGCGTCTTGGCACGTGCTATCACGCTGAAGCCTAAAGCTGAGGGAATGTTGGCGGAGCTCGAAGCTATGGCCTCGGAGGAAGAATCTTCTGAGAACGCTGAGGAGATGGGAGCTGCAAATGAGCAACAGGAACAGCTCAGAGAGTTTCTCAATAAAGCGATCGAATTAGCCCCAAGCGCCGTTGACGAGATTCAAGCTGCTATTGAGCAAATGAACAAGAATGACGGTGCAGAAGCGTTCGCACATGCTAGCGAAGCTCGAAGAATTCTTGAGGAGATTAGTAAATCTCAGCCCAAGAGTCAGGATCAACAACAAGATCAGCAGCAAGATCAGCAGCAAAACCAAGACTCTCAATCTCAGCAGCAACAGGATCAGCAACAGAACGAATCCGGCGAGGGGGATTCGTCCCAGAATCAGGATCAGGAGCAGTCGCAACAATCCGACGAGAACAAGCAAGAAGGGGATCATGATAAGAACGAAAACCAGAAGGACTCTGGCGAAAAAGATGAAGACAAGGATAAGGACGGAAAAAGCCAGGACGAACAGCAGAAAGATACTGACAAGCAAAAAGAGGATGAGAAGTCGTCTGCCGAAAGTGACGTGAAGAAGGATGACAAAGCACCTTCTCAAGATCGGATCGCCGAAGCGTTACGAAAAGTGCGCGAACGCGAGGCAGAGAAACGCGAACGAGATCGACAGCGAAGGCTTAGGGCTTATGGTCAGCTTTCAGTAGAAAAGGATTGGTAAGCATGATTTCCAAGATGACTAAACTCACTACCTTTCTCGCATCGTTAATCATGGCCTATTCTGTCACCTCGCTTGCGGCAGTGGCACAGACACCTACAGTCCAAGTGATGATTGACAGCGAAGAAATTTTTGTCGGAGAGTCATTTATCTTACAAGCGGTTGTCGAAGACGTTGACTCCTCAGAACAGCCCGACATGAGTCCGCTCGAGGAAGATTTCACCGTTCAGTTCGAGAATGAGCAGTCGATGAATTCTACCTCAGTCGTGATCGTGAATGGCAGGATGACTCGGCAAGAGAATTTGAGGACGATTTATCAGTATCGAATTACTCCAAAGAAGGCAGGTGATCTCACCGTGCCACCGATCTATGTTCGGTTTGACGGAAAAATCATTACCAGCCGTCCAAAGCAGATTCGCGTTCTAGAACCAGAGCCGCAAGAGTATGTCATCATCGAGGTAACGTCGGATCACGAACGCGTTTATCCCACACAGAATTTTCAGGTTAATCTTAAGATATTGGTTCGCGAGTTGCCTGACAGCAATCAAGATCCCTTGATTCCCATTCGGCGCAACCCACCTAGTCTTACAGTCCCGTGGATTGAGCAGGTTGAGGGCTTGCGATTACAGGAGGAGCGTGGTCGATGGTTGCAAAACTTACTGTCCGATCAAGGGTACGGGTTTAGCATCAACGATTACAGCTCGCGGTCTGGTTTTCTTTTCGATGGCCCGCGCGTCGCTCTGTTCGATCTAGTTCGCGGAAAAGAAACACGCAAGCTCGAGGATGGGGAGGAAGCCCAATTCTTCCGATACGAGATCACTCAGACTTTTGCTGCCATCCGTCCGGGCAAGTACACGTTTGGACCAGCGACGGTTCGCGGTACTTTTGTCGTCGATACCAGAGGTCGGGAATATCGTGGTAAGAAGATCGCAGCCTCTACTAAACCTCTCGAAGTCATCGTGAGCGAGGTCCCAACACCCCGGCCGACTGGGTTTGTTGGCGGGATTGGAAAGTTCTCGGCCAGCTTGGATATTTCTCCAACGAATGCTCGGATCGGAGACCCGATGACGTTGACTCTTGATATCACAGGCCAAACAGCCGACTCGCTCGAACAAGTATTTGCACCGGACTTGAGCCAGTTCGAGGTGATCGCTAAGGATTTTGAAATCATGGATCGTTCTCCTGTTGGGAAATTGGAGCGGAATCACAAGATCTTTACTTACGGGATCCGCCCTAAATCCAAGCTAGATGGGTTCCCTGAGTTGGAGTTTTCTAGTTTTGATCCTATAACCGAGAGCTTTGTCGAGTTTAAGTCGAGCGCCATTCCACTCAAGATCGAACAAGGAAGTACCCTTTCCATAAGTGAGCTTGCGGGAACCCGTAGCTCCAAATCTACGACCATCAAACAAGATCGGTCGGGGATTTTTCAGGGGACTCGCGAGATGTATCCGTTCTCGAACGACAGCATCTCGCTACCCGTGTGGTCGGGTTTGGCAGGTGCAAGCTGGTTGATTGCTTTCGCAGGGGCAGGGCTGCTGCGATGGAATCGCAAACGAGTCAAGGATAGCCCAGCGGAACGGATGCAGAGAAGCAAAGGGACGAGCTTGGCATCGTTACAGAGTGCCAAGAATGCTTTGCAGGAAGGCAGAATAGACGAAGCATTAGCCGGAATTCGAGAGTCTTTGGTCGGGCTAGTCGGGGCGATGCGAGGAAATGACGGCCAAGGCTTAACGGCACAGGATATGATCGAGTCGTTGCGAAGTACGAGTTTACCAGAAGCGGACTTGGCAAAGGTCAAGGAAATTTTTGATGCCATCGATTCCTCCAGGTACGGTGGTATGTCGAATTCAGACGTGGCGGTCATGATCGACCAAGCTTCGACTCTTGTGCAACCCATCCATACGGCACTGATGAAAACCCGCCCCCGATTAGCGAGTCGATCAAATCATGCACTGTTGATTGGGATTTTTGCATTCGCTCCCCTCAGCGCGAGCAACCCGGCTAGCTCGGAGTTTGATGTTGCTAATGAGTTTGATCAAGCGGTGATGTTGATCGAGCAGGCCAAGGACAAGGGTGAGTTAGCGGCAGCGGCAAGGCGGCTCGAAGATCTGGAGAGAGCCGGTTTGCAAAGTGGATCGTTGCATGTGCATTGTGGCAACGCATGGTATCAAGCAGGAGAGTATGGAAATGCCATCCGGCACTATCGCATGGCAAAGTTCTATTTGCCGCGAGATGCGTATGTGCAATCCAACTTAGAGCAAGCGCTCAGTGCGGCACCGGGCAGGTTGGACGGTCAGCGAGAGAACGATATCTTGGGGAATGTATTCGTTTGGAGTCGCGTGCTATCTCACCGAGCAAAGGTTCAGGTCGGAACGATGTTGCTCATCGCGGGAGCATGCTTCTTTTTTCTTTACTCGTGGCGAAGTCAGATTCGATTTGTCGTAGCGAGTGGAGTCTGCGTTTTGTTAGCGACTGGCTTGTTGGGAGAAGCGACAGTTCGTTCACCGGAGCGGTTTGCAGCTAGCTATGGGGTACTCAATTCGCAAGCGACTATTCGCAAGGGGATGGGGGACGAATATTCGCCTGCGTTTGATCGGCCATTGCTAGACGGTGCCGAGTTCGAGGTGCTACAGAGTACGCCTAGCTGGACACTAGGGCGTTTCCCTGGCATCGGTGACGGCTGGGTCAAAAACGAGCACGTTGCGGGGGCAGGACTTTAGCCTTTCGACTGCGCCTCAATTAGGGCGAGTCATTTCGAATGAGGAGCCTGTCGCTCAGCCGGGCTAAAAAATAGAGAGGCGGTTTTCCAAAGAGTTCATTCTCCCTCGAGGGAGAGTCGAGCGAAGCTCGGAGAGGGTGAAAGGCACAGCGATGCATTAAAGGTTCGAAGCGTCAGCGATTTCTAAAGCCCCCTCCCCTCGTGATCGTTCCTCCACTCGACCCTCCCGAATTCTTCGGGAGGGTGAAAGGCTGTACGGGATGGCGAGTTTTAGACAATCGGGTCTAACTCGCTCGCATGCGAAAATATTTGAATTGGCACTTCGGGGCGATACCGCTTTTGCAAAGTCACGAGTCTGGTTTGATCCAAAGGATTGGCTTCGATCTGGCGAATACAAATTCTTTTGATTTGCCCGGGATGTTTCCCTGCAATCTTGGCATAGATTTCAGGATCGCGTTCACCACTGTCGCCGATCAACACAAACGATCGATGTGGCATCCGTTTGAGAATGTTGCGAATGACCCCGCCCTTGCCCCTCTTTCGAAAACGCCAACGTTTGAGGATCTCGTCTCGTAATCGAAACCACTTCAAATGGACACTGCCGATGGGGAAACCGAATTGATTAAGAAACTCGCAAAGTGGGAGATAGATCTGCCAGGGGCTGCTGCTTACATAGTGAAAGAGAACACCCTGCTGCGCCCAACTCTGATATAAATCCGCCATACCCTCGATGTCTTCAAACGGCATCGCAAATGTACGTCGCAACATCTGCCTGCTACTGGTGACCTCTGTCAGTTTGATCGTGTCATCGATGTCCGAGATAACGCTTACCCCTTGCTCCTCCGCTAACAAAACAGGGCAACTGTTCCGTTCCCACCGCGCCTCTCGACCTGCACGCAACGGAGACAGGTCACCCGCTAAACCAAACGTTTTGAAGCCAACTAGCTGACTAGCGGGCAAATCGATCTTGCAACTGAACAGACCGCTCCGTTTGGATTTGCGTCGCAGAACATATCGCTGGCCAGCCAATTCAATCTGAATTCGCTCGCCACCGATCGGGTTAAGCAAGAAACCTCTAATGCGCTCACCAAACAATTCTCCAGCGACCATCTCGGGAGTCAAATCGAGAGCTTTCGCTAACCCCCTTAACATCAATCGCTGTGCAAAACTGGTCGATGAACCGTCCCCAATTTGCCCCTGCACCAGAATCCTCCAAACACTCCCACCAGCCATGGGATAGCCAAAGGTAGGGTACAAGGTGACACGCTCATCAGGTTCGTGTCGGTTGGTACACTCTGGGGTTATGGTTAACAGGCCGTCTATATCAGCCCGTTCGCTGGCCCGACCGGTCAGCCAAATCGATTGACTGGGAATTCTGCGACTCCTTGGGTTGTTTGCCTCGGTGATCACCATGTTTTCCAAGCTTAGGTCGTTTCAAACCGTTAACTGCTAAGCTTTCTGAACGTCTACAGATGCTCTCGACTCTATGGATTTGTAAATAGCCTCGATAGCGAGCAGGTCTTTAAGCCCCTCCTCACCCGAAACCTTGGAAGGGCGATTCTCCCGAATACATGCCGCAAAATCGTCCATCTCTGCTCCGAAATGATCTTGCTGGGCGAGATCCACCATCTTGCCATTGACCTCGAGTTGTAGGCCGGAGTAGCTGTAGGCGGGATCCATCTTTGCCATCCCCTTGCCACCATAGGCGACCACCTTGTTCAGCCCGTTGAAATTGTAGCTGGTGCTGCAGTAGGCATCGACACCGCCCGGGAATTTCATCATCCAAGTGATCGACTCGTCAACCTCAGCGAACTTGACTTCGTCGGTTTTCGTTTCCTGTGCCATGATGGATGTTGGCTCTTGACCAGTCAAAAACCGGCAGGCTTGCAAAGCGTAAATCCCCACATCCATCAGGGCACCTCCGCCTGCCAACGCCTTCTTCAACCGCCATTGGTTGGGATCGCCAATCTTAAATCCAAAACCTGCTTCCAGCATCTTCAGGTCGCCGATTGTCTTATCTCTGACCGCAGCTTGCAGTTGGAGGTGGTGCGAAGTGAACTGGCATCGATAGCCTACCGCAAGCTGTCGATTCGCGGCATTGCATGCGGCAATCATTTCGCGGCACTCCTGAGCTGTGTTTGCCATCGGCTTTTCGCACAACACGTGTTTGCCCGCCTTGGCAGCGCGGATCGTGTACTCATGGTGCATGCTGTTGGGGAGGACAATGTAAACCACGTCGACGTTCTCATCAGACGCAATTTTGTCAAAGTTCTCGTAGTTGTAGATGCTGCCAGCGGGGATGCCGTACTGCTCAGCCCATCGCTTCTCTTTTTCCGGAGTACCGGTCACAATCGCAGCAAGGCGACAGTTGGCCGTTTTCTGCAGGGCGGGTGCGATCTGATTCGTGCTTAGGCTCCCCAGCCCGACCAGAGCCACTCCGAGTTTTCGCGAATCGTCTCGCGAGGGAGTGCTGGAGAAGAAACCGGCCTGCGCGACCCCTGCCAAACAGGTTGCCGAAACGCCGGCAGTGAGAAAGTCACGACGGGGGAGAGTCTGTTTGCGTTGCATGGCTTGTTTTCTTTGAGTTGGTGGCAGGAGAATCGAGATGATCGGAACGAATGGATCGGAGAGTGTTAATAAGTTGACGGCCCCGTTGCTTACCGGCCCTGTTGTTTCGCAGGCCTGTTGCTTTGCAGCCCGTTGTTTCGCAGCCCTTGTCCGAGCGGCGTCGCAATTAGCAGCCCTCGAATCAGCTTCCGTGCCGGTTGAGTCGGCGAGCCCCAAGCGTAGCATTGGAATCGTCCCCTCCAGGCTCCGACCGCCTCATTTTACTCTAACATCACCCTCTATGGGGAGTGCTACCCGGGAGGAATGCGACCTTATTGAACCCTGGTAATTCGCGAAAAACCACGGTTAAGTTCGAAGAAGAACCTCAATTTCCTGCAAAAACATTAACGAAAGAGCAACGGAAACTTCATGTCCGGAATTCTGGGAGCCTTGTTGATCCGCCAACTTCGTTGGATTAGCATAGAGTGTGGTTTCCTCTTGTCTTACCTTCACCGAATTTTCACCATGCGAATTCCAAAACTGGCTCTTGCTGCGATCGTGACCGTTTCCACCTCTGGGCTATCAATGGGCCAGGATCCACTCATGGAGTTGTACGGCAAAGGGGTCCACACCTACTTCCGAGGAGACCACACCACCGGTGCGAACATTCTAACGGAAGCGATTTCAGCCGGGCTCCGGGACCCACGGGCTTTCTATTATCGCGGCCTCTGCAACATGAGCGTTTTGGGTATCGACTCGGCCATTGCAGATTTTGAAGAGGGGGCCCGCTTAGAAATGTTGAACCGGTCCTCGGTCGACATCGGCCGGTCCTTGGAACGCATCCAAGGGCACGCAAGAGCAGAGATCGAAAAAGCACGCAGCAAGGCCAAGCTGGCTGCTCGAGCAACTATTCTCGAGCAACAAAAATCTCGCCTGGAAATGATGTTGCAAAAAGGAGCTGGAGCTGTTTTAGTTACGCCCGAAGAAGGCAGCCCGTTCGGTGCGACGACCACACCGCTCGCTCCCAATGACCCGCTTAGAGAAGCCCCAAAGACCCCTAGGGCTCCCGATGTTTTGCAACCGTCCGAAGTCGATACGATACCGTTTCCAACCACAGATCCAGTGAAGCCTGCAGATGACGACATCTTTGGCGGTGGATCGACGACTCCAGCTACACCAAAGAGCGACGATAGCGATCCCTTCGCTTTCTAGCGAATTCACATTCCCCTAGAGTGAAGCAACATCCTGAGTGCACCACATCCTCAAGAACGAAGGGTGTGGTGCGCGAACATGCCCTTCGTTCCTCAGAGCGTGCCCCCCAGTCCCTATCGATCATCTCTCCCTCCGTGCTGAAAACTCCGCGCTGATTAGCATTCCACGCCCCCCCACCTCAGACAATCCTACCCTCCATGTTCAAAAGTTTGATCAATCTGCATCGTGCGATGTTTTTTGCACTCGGTGCTTGCTCCATTGCAACCTCAGTTGTTGCACAGCAACCGCTACAGCTCGAGCGATTTGAAAAGACCGTTGTTGTCGAAGGCCTCGTTCAACCAATGGAGTTGGATATCGCACCGGACGGTGCAATCTATCTCATCGAACTGGGGGGAACACTCAAACGAATCGATCCCAATACCGGTGATCAGGAAGTGGTCGGCACCTTGACCGTTACAACCGCCCAGGAAAACGGACTTATCGGGCTCGCTCTCGATCCAAACTTCGCGACGAATCAATGGGTCTATCTGCAATACTCCCCCCCCGATTTTAGTGGTCAGCATGTAAGCCGCTTTACGCTAAAGGATGGAAAGCTCGACCACGACAGCGAAAAGATTCTACTTCGGTACGAAGAGCAGCGGAGGGAGTGTTGTCATCACGCCGGCTCGTTGGAGTTCGGCCCAGATGGATGTCTCTACATTGGCACAGGAGATAACACGAATCCATTCGATGATTCGCAGGGCTATGCTCCTATCGACGAGAGACCCGGTCGCGAGCCGTGGGATGCACAGCGAACCAGCGGAAACACGAAAAGCTATAACGGCAAGATTCTGCGTATCCGTCCCGAACTAGACGGAACTTACTCGATTCCTGAAGGCAACCTATTTCCGAAAACAGGCGAAGAGGGGCATCCTGAGATTTATGTCATGGGTTGCCGCAACCCATGGCGGATTAACGTGGACGCTCGTACCGGTTACTTGTACTGGGGAGACGTCGGTCCAGATGCTGGAGGAGATAACGAGCGTGGCCCAAGAGGCTACGACGAAATCAACCAGGCACGGAAAGCGGGCAACTTTGGCTGGCCCTATTTTATCGGCGACAACTATGCCTACTCGATGATCGATTTTGAGACCAAGGTTATCGGCGAACGCCAGAATCCCGCTGCACCCAGGAACCGGTCCAGAAATAACACCGGGTCGGAATTGTTACCTCCCGCACAGCCCGCCATGATCTACTATCCAGGCGGTGCGTCCGCCGAGTTTCCTGAATTGGGCTCCGGTGGTAGAACGGCCTGTGCCGGACCGGTTTACTACTTTGATCAAACGAATCCCTCGACAACCAAGTTTCCCGAGGAATACCACTCCACGTTGTTTGCATTCGAATGGTCACGGAACGCCATCTATGCTGTTCATCTCGATGCGGATTCCAATTTGAAGAAACTGGAGCGATTCCTCCCCAACCAATCCTTCGTTCGTCCCATCGATTTGCAGTTCTGTGCGAATGGGGCTCTCTACGTGATCGAGTACGGGGAAACTTGGGGCGTAAATCCGGATGCGAAACTATCGCGCATCGATTACGTGCGAGGGAATCGCACGCCAGTCGCAGTAGCCGACGTCAAAAATAACATTGGGCGTGAGCCACTCCAGATCGAGTTGAATGCCACTCGGTCATTTGACAAAGATGGGGATGCACTCACCTTTGAGTGGGCCATTTTCGATAACCGCACAACGAATCCGACGCGAACTGTCGTCAGCAACCTCGCCGAAGAAGCCATCACTGTCGACCAACCTGGCGTGTATACCATCGAGCTCGCGGTCACCGACATTCATGGTGCCAGAGCGACGGCAACGCAACCTGTGATAGTTGGTAACTCACGCCCCGAAGTGATTTTCTTGGAACCTCGCGATGGCACTTTCTACACCCCAGGAGCCCCGATCCCGTTCAAAATTGCCATTCGAGATACGGAAGACGGCAGCAGCTTGGATGACGACATCGACAACGGAGACTACGAACTGATCGATGGCTCAGCTCCGACTCGAGTTTTCGTAGAGGCCAGCCTCGTTAATACTGGATACCAAGACCAACAAGCCGATGCGCCTGGGTTGGCCCTCATGAGAAAAAGCGATTGTTTGAATTGTCACGCGAAAGCTCAACGAATCATAGGGCCGAGCTTTCTGGAAATCGCCGATAAGTATCGAGACCAGCCTCACCAGAACATCCTATCGGCTCAACGTATTGTCAAAGGTTCGTCTGGAGTTTGGGGCCAAGTGGGCATGTTGCCCCACTCGCAACTAAGCGAAACGGATGTCCTGAAGATGGTGGATTTCATTTTCTCGCTCACAGCGGACTCGGCGAACCCTTCCTCAACTGGCTTTCGAAACACGATCGAAATCCCTTGGCAAGACGGACGGGTGCAGTTGAGTGCTCTGTACACAGATTTGGGACGGGACGAGCTGCCGAAATTGACCGGAACTGCGACTGTAACACTTCGCAATCCGAACATCCAAGCAGAATCGGCTGATGAGTTCCACGGTACGCAGAAGCTTGGTTCAGCCGCTGCACAAGGTGAAGCTTTTATGGGAGCGATCAATCACAAAGGATACTTGAAGTTCGAGCGTTTTGGTTTCGATGGGATCCGCAGCATAACGGTTCGTGTCGCTAGCGCCGGAGCAGGCGGGACGATCGAGTTTCGCCGTGGGAGCCAAGATGGTGCGCTGCTCGGCGAAGTCCTGGTAGAAGTAAACGGTAAATGGGAAGAGTTCTACGACAAGGAGCTATCACTGGCACCGAGTGAAGGAATCGATGACCTGTTCCTGGTCTTTAAGAACGAAAAGAACCAAGGTGGGCTGATGAACATCGATTCGTTCCAAGTTCGTTAGAGCGCAAGCTCCTAACCGCAAGATTCTTCTTCGCAGGATGCCAATTCGGTCGTCGATTGCGTGTTCGTCGATTGCGTTTCGGGATCAACTCCTGATGGATCGAGGTGCTTGGGAAAATACTGTTCGACGACCGAATAAAATTGCTCGGGTGTCTCGACCTTCGCGACATGCGTTCGAAAATGTCGCGCACCGTGCTTGCTTTGGGCGTAGCAGCACGCAAATTTGCGCATCAACAGTGTCCCTTTCTCTGGTCCGAATCGCTGAGCCACCAAATCGTAATGCCTCAGCATGCACTCTTTCTGCTCCTCAACTGTTGGATCGGGTGGGATTGGTTTGCCTGCAATCGCTGCGGCTGCTTGGGCGAATAGCCACGGTCTACCCATCGATGCGCGTGCAATCATTATCCCATCCACTCGATAGGTCCGGAACGCGTGCACGACTTGCTCGGCGCTTTGCAGATCACCATTACCGATGAGTGGAATCTTCTCGAGATGGTCCTTGATCTCCGATATGCGCGTCCAGTCGGCTGAGCCTCGAAAGAAGTCTTCGGCTGTGCGACCATGAACGGTGAGTGCGGACGCCCCCGCCCGCTCAACGGTCTTGGCGACTTCGATGTGATTCATGGTCTTACGCGTGCAGCCCAATCGGATCTTGGCCGTGACAGGCGTTGGGTAGCAAGCCTCTACCAATCTCGAAATGATGGCGTACATCCGTTCAGGATCACGCAAAAGATAGGAGCCGCTGTGCGCCTTTTCGGTTACCTGCTTTACAGGGCACCCGAAGTTGATGTCTACCACCGATACTTGATATTCCTCCACCAACCGCTTGCCGACTTTGGCCATCGTTTCGGGGTCATTGTCCCAAATCTGAACCGCTAACGGGCGAGCCTCGTCTTTGATGCCCCACAATCGATCGGGGTGCTCGCAATCGTGCTCGTCCAACCAGACGAATCCACGGGCATTGATCATTTCCGTCGCTTGAAGACCGGCTCCTCCATAGTCGCGAACGATCTGGCGGAAAGCATAATTGGTGTAACCTGCCATCGGCGCCTGGAAAATGGGTGGGTCAATCTTGAGATTGCCAATCCAAATAGGCTTTACGAGAGGAACAGGGGCGGTGGTTGTGTCGAAAAGTTGGGTAGCTGTCATGCACCTATTTTGATTGGTTTTCCTCTGTACGCCAAGCCGAATCGGGCTTAAGGATTTTGTCTAAGAAATCGAACGATTTTTCCGCTATGCTCAAGTCGGCAAAAGTCGCCAGATGCCCTTTCCCGTCGACTTCGCAGTACGCGTATTCGATCTCGTTCTCCTTGAGCAGCTTGCACATCTTTACGGCATTTTTATTGGGAACCAGCCAATCCTTACCTCCGTGAAAAACAAACATGGGGGGAGCGACTCGCTGGACATGGCTGATGGGGGACGCATTGCGGTAGACCTCTGGCGCCTCGGCGGGGGTCGAACCGAAAACACCCGCCAGCACGGAGCTGTCGCCTGGCAAATTGGTGAGATCAAATGGTGTACCACCACAAACGCACGCTCGCAGGCGAGGAAGTTCCGCAGATTCGGGGCTTGTCATCAAGGCTAACAGGGCCGTCAAATGTCCACCCGCCGAATATCCCCATGCCGCGACACGTTCTAGGTCCAAGTTCCTCGTCAACGCTTGATCTTGGATCCAACTCAGGGCCAATCGACAATCCTCGAGCTGGGCGGGAAACTTGTGAGCAGGAGCTAACCGATAATTGATGACCGCAACAAAGTATCCACGCGCGGCCAGCTTTCTCGCATGGATTCGGTCGTAAGTCTTATCCCCAGCCGTCCAAGCTCCTCCATGAATCATCAATACCACCGGCAATTTGGATTCAGCACTCCCAGCCTCAGCGGGAAAGTACAAATCCACGCGGTGCATCGGCTCGTTCTTGTCACCGTACACCACATCGGTTTCCGTTTTGATCCGAACCGAGGGACGAACAACCGGTTCGCCCGCCATGCCAACAACGGAAAATAAAATTCCGGACAATCCCAGCATCGCTACCAGACACTTGGCGTAGGAAAGAGGTCCTGTTCCGGATGTGGGGCAGCTAATCTCAGTTTGCATGAGTTTCCAAAAGTCTTGCGTCGAACCCCTCGTTCATAATAGCTCGGATCGCTTTTTCTGCGTTAGGTGCACCTTGGACAGCCGCTGTCCCCTGTCGCAAGTCCACCTCGACGTGGTCGACACCAGGAACTTCTAATAGAGCTTTCTCCACGGCAGCTTTGCAGTGTTGGCAAGTCATACCATCGACGCGGAATCGGGGATTATTGGTCATTTTCGGTTGAGTGGATTGATTCACGGAAGGAACACCTTTTGAATTATGCTATAACATTCCGCCAGTTTTGTCACGATTTGGATTGCTCGTTACCGTCATACGAGCGATCCCTCCATAACTTCACACACTATAGTATACAAGATTGGAGTCCCCAGTGTCCGAATTGAAGACCGAGCCATCTGACCTCAGCCGTCCATGGTGGACCTATTTGAACGGCTATCACTGGTTCGTTTTTGCGATGGCCTCAATGGCCTGGGTCTTCGACTGCTTAGACCAACAACTGTTCATTCTGGCACGAAATAACGCCCTTTCGTCGTTGCTGTCGGAGTCTCAGAAAGAATTTCTGTATCAGTACGGCGACTACGCCACGATGATCTTCATGTTTGGTTGGGCGACGGGGGGCTTGATATTTGGATCTGTTGGGGACCGAATCGGGCGTGCGAAAACACTGACACTGACCGTTTTTCTATATTCGATCTCGACCGGATTGTCGGCCTTTTCTACCGGTTGGCTTGACTTTGCTTTCTACCGTTTTGTGACCGGCTTGGGGGTTGGCGGTGTGTTCGGATTAGCCGTTGCGTTGGTTGCAGATACCATGCCGGACCGTGCGAGAACACCAGCCCTGGGATTGTTGCAGGCTCTCTCGGCACTTGGAAACATAACGGCGGGATTGACTTCTATGCTGTTTGCCTATTTAGGTAGAATTGGCACGATCGACCCGCAGAACTCATGGAAGTATATGTTCCTCGTCGGAGCTGCTCCCGCCATCCTGTGCGTGTTCATCCAGCTCCGACTCAAAGAACCCGAAAAGTGGGTAGAAGCGCGCAGAGCGGGCAAGCTGACGGGAGTCAAATTCGGCTCTTACGCAGATCTTTTCTCCAGTGCTCGGCTGCGAAAACATGCCCTGATGGGGATGATGCTTTGCGTTTCGGGGATCATCGGTGTCTGGGGAATCGGTTTCTTTTCTCCCGAGATTGTCAAAGGGGTCATTACCCAATCGGTGGAGGCAGAGCGGCTCAAAGGGATTGAACAACCCAGCGAAGACCAACTAAAAGAAATCCAAGCCGAGGTGAAAGTCTCAGCAGACTTCTGGATGGGAGTTAACTCCATTGTTCAGAACGTCGGGGCCTTTATCGGCATGATTTTCTTCACCTTCTTAGCTCAGAAACTGGGACGCAAACCGACCTTTATCCTCGGCTTTATGTCCGCATTGCTATTCACCGTTCTCTACTTCCAAACCTTCAATGGACTAGCCTACATACCACTCAGCGCCCTTATGGGAGGCTGTCAATTAGGACTGTTTGCCGGCTACGCGATCTACCTTCCCGAATTGTTCCCCATTCGCCTGCGAAGCACGGGTACGAGTTTCTGTTACAACGTGGGGCGATACGTGGCTGCTCTCGGACTACCGATTAAAGCTTACTTGACGGCATGGTTCGCCAAGGACGCCATCACCGCTGCCGAGAAGTTGGATGCGTTCCGCGATGCCGCTTCCTACATGTGCGCTGCATTCATTATCGGTATGGTGGTCATCCTCTTCCTACCCGAAACCAAAGGCAAACCATTGCCTGAAGATTGATCGATTCGGTTTTGATCGGCCCAAGCAGGAATTGCTCGGGCAGATAAGCGTACTTCTCGTCGATCGCGATCCGACCCGATACAAAGCCCCTCCCCAGCCACGCTTTCGCGGGCTGACCCTCCCCAAACGCAGTTTGGGTAGGGTGAAGTCGGTAGCGTTCTGCGAGAAGTGCCCAGATAAGAACCTTTTGTTTTGTAATTTTGGAGCTTGTACTGAGATGCTATTGCGATCGCTAGATGTCGTGCTGTTCGGGTTGCTTGCCCTATGCGGTACCCCCACAACTGGACTCACACAATCGAATCGTGCTGCTTCGGATGAGAGTCAGTCGGTTAGTCACAACACTTCGGAGCGTACCCTTCGACTGAACGAAATCCAAATGGTAGGGACGCACAATTCCTATCACATCGAGCCCGATGCGTTCACGAGAAAAGTCATCGCATCGACGGTGCCCCGCGAGGCCGATGCCATCGAATACACCCATCGACCTCTTATCGAGCAACTCGATGAACTGAAAATGCGGCACTTTGAACTCGATCTTTATTTGGATCCCAAAGGCTCGCTCTTTCGCGCTCCTAGCATGTGGAAGCTAGCTCAATCAGCCTCAGCCGACGTTCCCGATTGGCCACACGCATCGGACATGTCGAAACCGGGTACCAAGATCCTACACAGCCCCGATTTTGACTACCGATCCACTTTGGCAAGCCTGCGTGAAGCTCTTGAACTGTTGAACAGTTGGTCCAATCGAAATCCTAGCCATGTGACTATTTTTTTGCTGCTAGAACTCAAATCCGATTCGTTTTCTCCTCTGACCAAACCGCTTAAGTGGACGGAATCCGATATTGATCAGCTTGAACACGATATCCTGAGCACAATCCCCCGAAACAAAACACTCACTCCCGACGATCTTCGAGCAGGAAAGCCCACGCTCCGGGATGCTGTTCAAAACGTTGGTTGGCCCACATTCGAGAGCCAGCGAGGCAAATTCGTTTTCTTGCTCGACAACGAAGGTGCTGAGCGAGAGCTGCTGCTTCGCAGAAGTGAAATTCTGGAAGGCCGGTTGCTCTTTGCGAGCGTATCGCCAAATCATCCTGCCGCCGCATGGATGAAGCGAAATGATCCGATCTCGCAGTTTGCAGATATTCAGAATTTGGTTAAGCAAGGCTTCCTGGTGCGAACCCGGGCTGATGCCGATACGATTGCATCCAGAACCAACGACGCGACCAGACGCCAAAAAGCCATAGAAAGCGGAGCTCAACTAATAAGCACGGACTACCCCGAGCCTGATACACGTTTCTCCGACTACTGCGTTAAGCTACCGTTTCCTTTTGAGGACCCACACGAACAGTCTGAGAAATAACCAGCTCCAGCGGCCTCGGGTGCAACGTCGTGTTTCTAAGTTCTTTAAGGACTTGGTCGATTTGTTCCGGCCATCCATGAGGTTTGACTAAAACGTTTAGCAGGGCCGACCGTCCTGGCTCAATCAACCCCAAATCTTTTTGAAGAAAAAATAGTGCGGGTTGTGTCGTGATCATTCGGAGATACTGCTCGAACACTTGTGTTTCTGCTGGGCTATCCGTCATGATGCATTGCAGCTCTCGCCAGAGTGAAAGGTCAGGATTCGAGGCAAGCGAATCGGTTCCAAGAAAATGCTGAACCCCCATGCTATCACGCTGCATCATAGGATAGGAGTCTCTCCCCTCGGCCTGAAAATGGCGATAGGTTCTCGGACAATGAACGACGGCTGCATGGGGAGAGTGTTCGGCAATCTGTCGCAGGTCAATGTCGGAAAGGTAGTTACCATGAGCAATTAAAACTCGTTCTGCATCGAGTAACGTTTGCAAGTAGTCCTCCAATACCGTACGCTCTTCTTCGAATGCGGCATCTCGAAAAGGCTTCAATCTCGTTTCAAATGCTCCTTGTCGCTTAACGAGCCAATCCATTTCATCATGTGATTCGGCCAAGTGCATGGAAACGATTGCATTCGATTGATTTGCCAAGGATACTACTTCTTTGACAAACCTTCTCGAGGCTGTGTACGGAGCATGGGGGGATAGGTCGACGCCATTCCGTTGTGCCAAAAGACTCTTGAAGAATGACAGTGTCTCGCTTTTTCGTGTTTGATTGATATCGAGAACTTCTACGCACGGTCGAATCCGTATCGGTTCCTCGCCGCTCACTATGCGGGCTTGTGGTGTAAGCCGTTGCTGGATCGCTTGTATTCCTGCCTCGATCCATTCCGGCCTCCAGGGGGAGGTAACGGTATCCAGCAGAAACCGGGTTCCCAATTCCCAGGCTTGCACGATGCCTGATTCTATTGCTGCTTGACGGTCGGCCTCGGGATCGCCACTGGGATTCATGCGGTGCTTAACAACAGCACCAATCCATTCCGCAAAAGAGTGCGAGGCGGGGAAAGGATTTTCGCAATCACTAAACTCTAAATGGCAATGACTGTTGATGAAACCAGGCAAAAGAAACCAATCGGGACGATCGAACTGATTCGACGCCGGTATCGAAACCGGACAGCTGGGCGCAAGCTCCTCGATAACTCCCGCGCGAACGATCGCCCACGATCCCGTGCACGGCTCGCCGGCCATCGACCAAATCCATCGAGGCCGGATTGCGAGTGCGTCGTGCATAGGAAATCGCTCTACAAAGAAACCTTACCGGTGCCGTCGCCGAAGATCGCTCCCTCGACTCCCACGTGCTCAAGCATCGTGGTGAAGAGATTGTTCATCGGCGTATACTCCGAGAATTCGAGCAAGCGCCCAGTCTCAATGCCTCGACCTCCACGCCCTGCAATGAGGGCTGGCAAGTTGTGGTGATCGTGACGATTGCCATCGGAAATACAACCGCCGTAAACAATCAGCGAGTTATCCAACAACGATGCTCCATCAGCGTCCTTTGTTTCTCTGAGCTTGGTCAAGAAGTAAGAGAACTGCTCCGAGTAATACGTATCGATCTTAGCAATGTTGTCGATCCGATCCTGCTTGTTCTCGTGGTGAGATATGTGATGATGCCCTTCCTTAACCTCAATCATCGGGAACGTTCGATTGCTCCCTTCATTGGCGAGCATGAAGGTTGCGATGCGAGTCGTATCTGTTTGGAACGCGAGGACCATCAAGTCATACATCAACCGGATATGTTCAGTGATATTCTCAGGCTTGGACTTTGGTTCCAACGTACCATCAGGCAACTGCACGGGAATAGCGAATTGATTGAGTCGGTATTCGATCTCGCGAATGCTCACAAAGTACTCATCGAGCTTGCGTCGGTCTTCGTTTCCAGCGATTCGTTCAAGATGTTTTCTTTGATCGGAGACGAAATCGAGAATGCTTCGCTGCATCATCTTCTCTTTATCGTCAACCTTTTCTTCCATCCCGCCGAACAAACGCTGAAACGCTCTCTGCGGGCTGATCTCTTTACCCATGGGCAGAGTTGCAGATCTCCAGGAGATATTGTTCGAGTAGGCACACGCGTAGCCCGAGTCGCAAGATCCCGCATCCTGTCCACCTTCCGTACCGAGTTCTAATGAGGGCAACCGGGTGAGACGGCCCACCTTCTCTGCAGCAATCTGGTCTGCACTTTGCCCCACACGAATCTTGGAACCAGCAGTCTTATAAGGATGAGCACCGGTCAAAAACGCGGCAGCACTGCGAGCATGATCCCCGGGACCATCTCCCAACGATTGCGCATTAACCTGGGCGAGTCCCTTTAGTACGTTGAAATCATTACGATTGGATGCCAGCGGTGCCAAACTCGGAGAAAACTCCCAGTCCTTCCCGCTACCTTTAGGAAGCCACCTATCGTAGTTGGTCCCGTTCGGGAAAAAGACCCAAGCCAATCGCACGGGAGCTGTCACCGACTCAGAAGCTACCAACGGCGTGCTATTCATCATCTGCAGCGATGGCAGAGCCAACGAGACTCCCATAGCTCGCAACATGGTTCTGCGATCAATGCGGCGCAAATTCGAAGAGCGATCCAATCGAAAATTATTCATGGGTTGGGATCTCGTCTGTAGGGGGAGGGTTGGAAAGGGCAGGTGGGTTAACGGCGATTGGGGTTATGGTGGGCTTCTGAAGAAACGCATCGCTCAAGCAAATGGCTTCTACCAAGGACCGAACCGATCGCTCTCTCTCGTTAGTATACGCAATTATACCACGCAGGACACACCGATCTGGTCGCTGAATGCCACGCCCTGTTGCATAAATAAACATTCTGGCCGTAAGGTTTTCAAGGACTTGGTCGGACTTGGTACTCAAAATCGCCACCAATTCTGTCGGAGTCTGGAACACGCTGCCGTCGACCAATTCACCTTGGGCATCGACCGGAACCCCGTCCTCTTCATCTCTCCATCGTCCAATGGCGTCGAAGTTCTCCAAACCTAAACCGATGGGATCCATGATTTTGTGACACCCAGCGCAGCTAGGATTGCTACGGTGTAGCTCCAGACTCTCGCGAATTGTCGCTTTTTCATCGGCCACGGCTTCTTCTAGCGAGGGAACGTTGGGTGGAGCGGAGGGGGGAGGATCTCCGAGCAAATTCTCGAGAACCCACTTGCCTCGTTTCACCGGAGACGCTCGCGTTGGGTTTGACGTTAACGCTAATACTGCGGCCTGGGTAAGGATCCCTTTGCGATTTTCTGGTAACTCAACTCGAATCCACTCGTCCTCCCGATCAAACCGACGCGTTCGGCGGCGACCATCGTTGGCTCTCCGATTTTGTGCGTAGAGTTCCGCTGGATCGCGACCATCGAAGAGAACGCCATAAAATTCTGCTAGCCGAGGGTTAACGTAGGTAAAGTTAGCGGTGAGAAAATCATCGATCGATCCCGTCGCGAGTAACTCCGAGCAAAAGAGTTGCGTCTCTTTGATCATCGAGGCCCGCAACCGGTCGTTCCAGCCGACGAACTTGTTTTGGTCGATATCGATTTTATTGAGATTTCGCAGACCCAGCCATTGGGCAAAAAAGCCATCTACCAGTGCAACCGACTTGGGATCATCCAACATGCGTGTGACTTGGGCCTGAAGCACCTCCGTGTTTCGCAGCCTGCCTTGGTCTGCCAAGACGAGCAGTTCATCGTCTGGCATGGTTGACCAAAGAAAATAGGAGAGTCGAGAAGCCAGGGCGTGATCATCGATCGAACCGTCAGCGAGTTTCGCTTCGGCACGGTACAAGAACTGAGGCGACACCAGCGTGGCTTGCAAACCAAAGCGGAGGGATTCCAAATAGGAGAAACCGGCTTGGCTGGCCCGATTGCAAACGTCCACCACCGCTTCGATTTCTTCGCTCGAGACGGGACGTCGATAAGCTTTGGGGAGGAACGCGGCGAATACACGACGACTAGCCTCTGACGCTCCGATCGCCGCCTCGTCCGGTACATCGACCGATGCATCGACTTGTTCTGGATAAGCAATGACCAACCGTTCATGCAGATAGGTAAAGGCTGGCTTCCCATCGCTGGGGCCTTTGAAGCGGACGTTATCGACGAATAATCGTCTATTGGTATCCGCTTTTTTATCCGGGTTCTCGTCCGTAAAATATTCGATAGTGAGTTGATTGTGCCCGTATTTCGCATCGATCTGAAACTCGTATGGTTTGGTATCCGTATTGACGTCGAGTTCGCGGATCGTCTCACCGTTGCAACGAATGATGACATAAGCTTTATCAGGCTGCCGATCACCGAACCTCATGCGGACGGTGACGTCGTAAGTGCCTGCCGCGAGAAACGGCTCGATCGTTTGTATCTCACCGTAAGGTGTTGCGATCCCATCGAACGTTTGGTTACGCATCTTGCGGCGGTCGGTCTCGATCACTCGGTTCGCGATCAGCGAGGCCGCTTGCATGTACTTTTCTAGCATGATCGGAGGAAGCGATAGGACTTCGCCTTGATTGTCGAATCCGTTGCCAACGTCGTCTGAAAGAAATCCGATATCTTCAGAAGGCTTAAAATCGATCCCCAGAAGATCGCGAACCGTGTTGTCGTATTCTACGCGGTTGAGTCTTCTCAGAGTGACCGAAGGAGTGGGGATCTCGCAGTCACAATCGATCTCGTGCAATGCGGATTCGATCCAATCGACGAGCCGGGTTCTATCTTCTACGGAGAGTTCGGAATCTTCAGGTGGCGGCATAGCGTCGGCTCGGATGACACCTCGGACTTGCTCCCAAGAGCTTTCATGCTCGCGAATGCGTTCGATGGTTGCGTAATCTTCCAGATTCACTCCGGCTTCGTTTGCGCCTCCCATGTGACAATCGCCGCAGTGTGTTTTCAAAAGGGGACGAATGACCTCCGTGAATTCACGCTGCAGTCGTTCATCGAGGGTTTCTTCGCCGGCAGCAGCGCAACAAAAGGACGTTGCCATGGCAGCAAGAAAAGCGAATCCGAAAACTCGCACCGTATGGGTTAATCGCACCGTGTGGAAAGTAGGTGACATCGACACGCTAGCTTGGTTCTAGGGGAAGGGGCGGGGATGGAATCTGACGGGGGGATTTGATGGGGGCTGGCAATCGTGGGGTGGGCTGTCAATCTAGCAAGCCATACTGTCCCAGTATAACCGAATCGAGATTGCGGAACCAACCAAAGTTTCCTCAAGGAAAACGCGTTATTAACACTTAAAGCCTCCCTCGGATGCGGGTCGCACATGGGTCTTAAACCCAGGGGAACCGTTCTCGTTTCGCTACAAGTATTAATTTTTCCAATACTGCACAATTGCCCGACAACAGCAAATGGAGCAAATGGTGCCATCCATCAATTGTGGGGCCAATTTTGTGGCAGCAAATGGTGCCATCCATTAATTGTGGAGCTATTTTTGGGTGGCACGCTCTGAGGAACGAAGGGCGCGTGACGCCCGTAGCACGAATCTCACACGCTGAATGCGAAACCAGGAGGCTTGGCACATACCGAACATCCGGCACAAACAGACCACGTCGTAAGATAATCAATAGCGAATCCAGCCGAACAATCCTCGATGTGCTCGCGATCGTTCGATAACTCACCGCATGAGTGATCGTAACAAACCCTACATGCTAGCAATTGCCTCTGCATTGTGGCTCTCTTCAGTGTGCATGCCGCAAACGGTTTCGGCTCAAAACCGTTATCCGGTGATCATGCCCGAACAACGCCAAATTCGGGTTCGTTCTCCGGAGCAGATTGCCATTCCCCCGATCCCGAGAACACCCGTTCCAGCTACGGTAAGCGACCCGCAGTGGGATGCCACGCCGAACAACGTCTCCTTGTCCGAGGTCTTGAACCTGAGCCTTCAGAATCTCGATGTCGTTCGTGTATTGAGCGGCATCAATGCGACATCGACGGGACGAACCATCTACGACCCTGCTATCACTAATACAACAATCGATGCCGCGCGAGGCATTTTCGACCCGAATGTGGTCGTCAACAACAACTGGCAAAACAACAATCGCCCTGGGGCGATTCCAGACCCAATTGATCCGAGCCAATCCTTGATTATCGGAACTCGCAATCAAGCACACAACCTGAATGCGGGGATCTCCAAACGGATGCTCACGGGTGGAGTGATCGATTTCGGAGTGATCGACGCGAACAATCGTTTCCCCAACACTTTAAGTCCATTAAATCCTCAATCGCAATCGAACGCTGCGATTCAATTGACTCAGCCCTTGCTTCAGGGAGCGGGGTTGGCCGTTAATCGAGCACCGATCGTGATATCCATGATCGATACCGAGCGATCGTATTTCCAGTTCAAAGACTCCATTCAAACTCATGTGCAGAGCATTGTTCAAGGGTACTGGCAACTGGTTCTAGCGAGAACCGAACTCTGGGCGCGAGAGCAACAAGTAAGGCAATTAGAATTCGCACTCAGGCGAGCTGAAGATCGCGTCGAGGTGGGAGATGCGCGGCTGGGTGAACTTTCACAAGCACGCGTAGCTTTTGAAAACTTTCGCGCCAGTCTGCTTGTGGCAGAGGGTAATCTGCTTGCCCGCGAATCCGCCTTGCGAAACGTGTTGGGGCTCAGTCCTTTCGACAACGATCGCTTGATCCCCACCACTCCACTGATCGATCAGAAGCTACCCTGGGACTGGGAGAGTTTGCTTACTTTAGCGGAAACCTATCGCCCTGATTTGATCGAACTCAAATTGGTTTTGGAGGCCGACCAGCAACGCCTCGTTATCCGAAACAATGACGCTCTACCACGCTTAGATGGAGTGGCCCTCTACCGATGGAATGGGATCGAAGGAACGACGCCAGCCAACACGAGACTCCAAGCAGACGGTTTTGACGATTGGTCTCTGGGTGTCAACTTTTCCGTACCGTTGGGCTTGAGAAGTTCCCGAGCGGCGCTGCGTCAACAAGAATTGATCATTCAGAGGGACCGAATCAACTTGCAACAAGGGTTGCATCAAGCCTCTCACAACATCGCAATCAGTATTCGCAATCTCGAGTTGTTCTACGCCCAGTACGAACGATTCCAAGCGGTTCGTCGAGCCGCCTTAGAGAATCTGGAGCAACAAATAGAGATTGGAAACGAGCTGGAACAATTCATCGTGTTGCTACAAGCGATCGTGGACTGGGGAAACGCGGTTTCGAGCGAAGCTCAAGCGCTCGTGGCCTATAACTCCGAGCTCGCAGCGTTGGAACGCGAGACCGGCACCATTCTGGAATCCCACGGCATCTCGTTTGTTGAGGAGAGATACGGCTCTATCGGGCCACTAGGACGGATGGCGGTCCCCGTGCTTTATCCCAGTGCAACGCCCCCGGCTGCTAACGTGAACCGTTACGAAGGTGGAGAGGAATCTTCAGAGCTGCGATTCGATCTTGTGGATCCGCTTGAGCGGGTAACCGGCGAGGGAATAGAGAATCGGCCAGGAGACGAGATTCGCGGGGATTCCAGTCAAAGCGGCAACGTCACCGAAGCTAAGAAGATTCGATTCGGAAGCTTGATTCCTCCTTTTAGAAACCCGTTCAAGGCACGCAACTAGTCGATCGCAATACCCATGATTGATAGCAAGCGTCACGGCGCGAGCTGTACGATGTCAGTCAATTATAGCGTAAGGCCGCAAGGCGTACGGTGTCGGGCAATGCGAAGCGAGCCGGAGTCGCCGTTGGCGACGAAACCCAAAACCACCGGTGGAGAGGGATGGCTGAGTATGCGGATGGGCGGTGACAGCTCTGGAACCCTCAACGCAGGGCGATGACCGTGCGGATAAACGATTTTTTCGCACTTCGAACTTCACAATTCAAACTCCTCCCGCCCTCTCCGCTAACATTGGTATCGCAACGCGATTTTAGTGCGACAATATGTCACGACCCATCCAGCAGCGTGAATTCCCAACGCATTTGCAGATGGTCTCCCAAAAGAACCGATTGTATCGCAGTGCCGGGGAAGCTTTTCTTAAAGCTGGTTTAATGGCGACCTATTAATCCTTGAGGACTTAGACTATCTTCATTATAAACCCCACTACTCAAGCAGTTTTCGAGAATCGAATGGCTTGAAACCAAAAGGGGGGCCACAATTTGGGTGTGGCGGTTTATTCCACATTTTTGAATGGACAACATGGGTGCACTAGCAGTTGTATTCTTGGCCTTTGGCGCGTCTATTGTCGCCTTGTTCTGGGCCTATCGGTTTTACACGCAAATGATGCAGGCAGATCCGGGGACTCCGTTGATGCAGGAGATCGCCGAGGCAGTCAGATCGGGTGCCAATGCGTACTTGAAGCAACAAAATCGAATTGTTTTGATCGTTTTCCTGGTTGTGGCCGCACTGTTAGGGGTCGCCGCGTTTGGATTCAACCTGCAAAGCGGTTTCGTTCCCTTTGCGTTCCTAAGCGGTGGGCTCTTCTCAGGCCTTTGCGGATGGTTCGGGATGAAGACGGCCACCTCCGCGAGTAATCGCACTGCCTCAGGTGCCCAACGATCGCTCAACGAGGGGCTTCAAGTTGCATTCCGATCTGGTGCCGTCATGGGCTTGACCGTCGTTGGGATGGGTTTGCTCTATGTGGTTGCTTGGTTCGCGATTCTTTATTGGGTCGTACCTATGTTCGCGACGCCGCTAACGTTGCAACAGCTTTCGGTAACGATGCTGTCCTTTGGTATGGGAGCCAGTGCTCAAGCCTTGTTCGCTCGAGTGGGGGGAGGCATTTTCACCAAAGCGGCTGACGTTGGCGCGGATTTGGTCGGGAAAGTAGAGCAAAGCCTGAAAGAGGATTCGCCTCGCAATCCAGCGACGATTGCTGACAATGTCGGGGACAACGTCGGGGACGTCGCAGGCATGGGAGCGGATTTATACGAGTCCTATATCGGCTCTATCCTCGCAGCAGGGGCTCTCGGAGTCGCAGCGTTTGCCACGACCGCTATGGTGCCGAGCGGTGTCGATCCCGTCGATGCACAACTGGCGGCCCTGATGCTACCGTTGTCGATATCCGCTGTTGGGATTTTTCTTTCCATTATCGGTATCTATGCAATTCGTACCGGAGAGGATACATCTCAAAAGTCACTGTTGGCGGCGTTATCGCGCGGCATAAACTTATCCTCTTTGCTTGTGATCATCGCTTCGTTTGGTCTGGCCTATTGGCTTATGCCTCGCGTTCCTGGAACATTGATTTTTGGAGTTCCTGGAATTGCATTCAGCATTATCACCGGCCTGGGGGCTGGTTGGTTGATCGGAAAGTGGACCGAATATTGCACGAGTGCCGAGTTTAAACCTACCCGGCGTTTGGCGGACCAAGCGGTCACGGGGCCAGCCACTGTTATTATAGGTGGTATTGCAGATGGGATGGCGAGCGTTTGGTTTCCCGTCGTCGTGATTTGCCTTGCGAGCATTAGCGCATTCGGCTTTGCAACCGGTGCTCGCTTCAGCGACATGCAATACTTTACCCTCGGTCTATACGGCATTGGAATCGCTGCTGTCGGTATGTTGAGTACCCTCGGCATTACGTTAGCCACCGATGCTTATGGTCCAATCGCAGACAACGCTGGTGGCAATGCGGAAATGTCTGAACTGCCAGAGATCGTTCGAACGAGAACCGATGCCTTGGACGCGCTCGGTAACACCACGGCAGCGACCGGCAAGGGGTTCGCGATAGGGTCCGCGGGCCTTACCGCCCTGGCTCTTTTAGCGGCTTACGTAGAAGGAGTTCGAGACGGCTTTGTGCGATGGGGAGATTCCGTTGCGGTACAGATAGCTGATGATGGAATCTACAAAGTCGCACCGGGATTGGTCGTCCAGCGTCAAGGATCGGAAACGACCCCCTACTTGGTATTCCCGTCGCAGCTCGACAAAGTCAGCGTGAAGGAAAATTGGGGATCTATCCCAGTGGATAAGAATCCTACTGCGATACCCAGCGAACTGATCGCTCCCGGCGAGGATGGACTAGCCTTCACCGCCACCGGAGATGCGTTAGTCTCTATCCAATCGGCCACACTTCGGGACTTTATGTCGTACTACGACGCCTCGCTCTTGAACCCTCGCGTGCTGATCGGCATGTTTTTGGGAGCCATGGCAACCTTTTTGTTCTGTGCGATGACCATGCAAGCCGTTGGGCGTGCTGCACAAGGCATGGTGATGGAGGTGCGTAGGCAATTACGCGAACATCCTGGAATCCTAGATGGAACGGAAAAGCCAGATTATGCCCGGCCCATCGCGTTGAGTACCAAGGCTGCTCAGAAGGAGATGCTGTGGCCGAGTGTAATTGGCCTCGCTCTGCCTATTGGGGTGGGGCTGCTGTTCGGTGTCGGGGGGGTGCTGGGATTGCTCGGTGGCTCGCTGACCGCCGGGTTCTGCCTCGCGGTTTTCATGGCGAATGCGGGCGGAGCATGGGACAATGCAAAGAAGTACATTGAATCCGGGGAGCACGGAGGCAAAGGCTCCGTGGCTCACAAGGCTGCTGTCGTGGGTGACACGGTTGGCGACCCGTTCAAGGATACCAGCGGCCCGAGCCTCAACATTCTGATCAAGCTTATGAGCATGGTCAGCGTGGTGGTCGCTGGTCTTGTCGTTCGCTACAGCTTGGTCGCATGCGGCTGGTTCTGATTCAGGCTTGGTCGACAAGCTCCGGTTTTTGCTTTGCGTGGACGTTAGCGTTTCACCGCACGGGCAACGCCCTGCGGTAAGCTCTCGAACCCGGCTGGGACAGACGCGGTTCAAGCCGCCATGCCCGGCAAGATGCGGTTTTGGGCTGCCCCTGGAGACCTCGTGAACTCGGGAAGAGATCATTATGATACCATAAAACCCACCGTTCCTCATGAAGTCTTTTTCGCCAACCCTTGAGCCATCATGCCAGAAGAGCCCTACGCTCCGCCGCTAACGAGCAATTATGTCGAGCCCAACACTGAATCCAGAGGGCGCGTAAAGCGTCGCTGGGTTCGTTCGTTCATTATTCTCAACGTCATTCTTATCGCACTGCCGATTGTGGTTACAACTTTAGTCTTCGTGCGCAACTTCTTTTCGTGGCGTATCCGTTCGCATTCGGAGAACTATGACCCGATCGTATATCAGCAGACAGTCGAAGTGAGTTTCGACTTATTGGGCTTGCTTGCTTACCTCGTAATTCCGAATTGCATTTTGGTCATCGTTTGGTTGGTTCGCAGTCGGTGATTTTCTCAGTTTGACTTTGGCTGACGGATGTACTGGGGATTGCGCGGTGGTGAGACGGTGAATTCCGTTGGCATATTGGATCTAGGCAGTGGTGGTAATGCATCATCGTCGTTAGCTTGGATTCGATTGTTACTGGAGTCTAAGAGTTTTGGGGGGCCAAAGCCGATCGATGCGTTGGGCTGATCCATGGGGCCGCTGGAAAGGATGGCTCGAGTGGGGGTGTGATCTTGCGCCATAGAGGACGATGGAAGGTTCGAACGGTGGGGCTTAACCGGCCAAGCGTAAGCGTCGTTGGTTGTCGTTGGTTCGCTAAGGTTGTCGTAGTCGACCCAGGGTTTAACCTGTCCCACAATCGCTTGATCCGGGATGGAAATATCTGGCGATTTGGGCGGAGGTTCGATTTGCGTTAGCGGTTGCAATTGCCATTTGATATTCGGTGCTGCCAGTAATCCTGATTCGGTGCGTGGCAACTCGAAGGCATTGCTCGGCACTGTATTAGTTTCCGCAGCGGATGCTTGCAACTCTTCAAGAGTCGGTTGAAGGACTGCGGTATCGGTCCAACTCCATTCCGAAGCACGGTCGACGTCCCAGGGAGAAGATTCTACTTGCCGGGTGAGGTCAGGCAATGGTTTGTACCAGTACCATGTGCTGTATCCGCCAGCAGCGAGGATCAGGAACCCTAGGACTACAGGACGATTCGTCGTTTCAGGAACGTTGGAGGGCTTTTTCTTGCTCATGATAGATTGGATGCTTGAGGTTGATTTTCTGCATCCATGCAGTGAAACAATATCTTCCCACGTTCGACATCGGCTTTAGCGGTTTCGCCAATTAAAAAAAGCTACAGAATTCGCTCTGTGCGGGTTAGGTAAGATGGTGTCGCAGTAACAATATAGAGCCGCAATAACGGGTCCCATGTCCGAGCGGAAGCAAACTAAATCTTATGGCTAACAGGCGGTGCAACGACTGACGGCCGGCCCGTTACCTCTCTCGGAGCAAGCTCCTTGCCAATCACTTCGAATCGAGTTCGCCCCTCGTGAATTTCAAAGCGAGGTATCAATTCTGCGACGGCAGCTTCCACTTTCGCAAACATCTTTTGAATGCGACTTTCGAAGAACTGGGCACAAGCTGCTGCCGGTATTGCAACAATCAGACCTGCCAGGGTTGTGACGAGAGCTTCGTAAATGCCGACAGCGAGAAAGTCTGCTCGGTTCTGTCCCGCCGTAAGCTGGGTCGTGTCGTGAAACGCCCGGATCAATCCCCAGACCGTCCCCAATAGGCCTAGCAATGGTGCGACGGCGGCGGCAAAGTTGATCCATTTCACGTTGACATAAGCCGCATCGACCTCTCGTTGAATGGACTCGGCGGCAGCGGCCTCAATTTCTGCGGTTGGGCGACCTATCCTCAAGACCACTTCCTTTACCACGTTAGCAGCAGCCGAGGGATGCTCTATACAGGACTGGTAGACCAGCCGAGGATCCGCTTCGAGTTGCCTGGAGAACTGACTCAGCGACTTCTTGAATCGCGATGGCAATATCCTAGCCGAGCGCAAGCCGATGAGGCGATCAAAAACAAACGTGACAACGACCAAGCTTACGATACCGATCGGTATCATAAAAAATCCACCTTGTACTGCTAAATTCAGCAGGTTCAGTCCCGTCTTTGGTGTTACCCTTTCAGGAGGTGCGGCTCGGTTGGCAGCCGCCTCACCCGCGATTTTCGCGATCTCGACCTCGGACACTTGACCGAGAGCCGTGTTGGCCTCTGCCAGGTAGAGTCCAACGAACATTGCACTTACCAAGCCAACGAATAGCAGCGTGCGTTGCTTTGCTTGCTGAGTGAACGACTGAAAAGTTGTTTGGTCCATGGCACCGATTCCGTTGGGTTTCGAACTTTTTCGAAGTATACCGGTTTCGAGATGCCAAGTCGAACAGTTATTGGTGGAGGTTTAAAGTGCGCAGGGTGCCCTGACCTTGCCAGTAAAACCTATGCTTTGCCTCATTTTATATGGCCCTTTAGATATTGGTGTACTTCCTCTACCACTGGTCCCCAATCCCCGATTTTGGTTTGTCTAAATAGTTTTAGGGTCGGATACCATGGCGTATCATCTCGCTCCAGCAACCATCGCCAATCGGGCGTATAGCCGAGTATCAAACACGTCTTGATGCCGAGCGCTCCTGCCAAATGAGCCAACGCTGTGTCGCTGGTGACGACGTAATCCAACGATTGCAAGATCGCGGCGGTATCCATGAACGCGCCGCTGGTTTGGTCAACATCCTCTGGCAAGCAATAGATGATTTTCTTTTCTTGCCACTGCTTAAGCTGCTCCGTACCGGCACCTTTTTGCAAACTCAAGAGAACAACGTCTTCAAGATTCGCGAGTGGCTTTAGAGCTGATAATGGGAAGGAACGATACATGTCCGCTTGGTGATCCGGGTTGCCTTGCCAGTTGATACCGATTCGCGGCTTGCCAGCAGGCAACGTTCGGTCCAATGCTGACTTCCAGAACTTGACCAGTTGATCCGATAGATGGATATAAGGAATTTCCGCAGGAACATTGCTTGCATCGATCTTCATCACATCCGCAACATCCATGAGCGAACAGTGATAGTCAAACGTCATTTGTACAGGCATCGTATTGGGTAACAATGCATCGATACCTGGGCAGTGCTGCAACAGGGCGAGCAATGCAGCTTGGGCATGAACGATGGTCCGCGCTCCCAAAGCTTTCACCGCCTTTGCAAACCGAATAAAGTGAATCGTGTCTCCCAGACCTTGTTCTGCGTAGAGTAGGATAGTCTTCCCCTCGAGCGGTTGTCCTAACCACTTGGGCTGCGAGTACGGATGCGAAATGGCTTCTTTGCACAACCAGCGATGCCGATACTCACGCCAGCCTTCTTCGAAATTGCCTTGTAACAAGTGGATGACTCCCAGATTGCGGTGCAACTCTGCATCCTGGGGATTCAAACGCATGGCTTCGTGGTAATACTGAAATGCCAAATCGATTCGTCCGGTCCAAGCGTGCAAAGTTCCTCGATTTCGAATGGCATTAAAGTAGCCAGGAGACTGCGAGAGTGCTGTTTGAAAGCATCTATCTGCCTCGTCGACTCGCCCTAAGAACCGAAGACTGTTGCCGAGATTGTTGTAGGCGATGGGAAAGACGGGCTGCAACGAAATCGAGTTTTCGTACGCTTTCACTGCATCGGCGTATCGCCTCATATCGTGCAATGCGATACCCCAGAAACACCAAGCGTTGGCGTTATTGGGTTCTTTTTGCAGCACAGAACGATAGACCTGTTCCGCTTGTGCGATACCACCACGTTGATGAACCTGCCAAGCCTGATTGAGTTGATCCGCCGATGATTGCATGGGAATATGCTCTTTTCGAGTCGATTTCCTTCGAGTTCACTACATTAGCCAGCATAAGGTGCTGCTAAGATATTGTTCCCTTCCAGTTTCCATCCTAACGTGTGTGGTAACTTCGCGCCAATACGATAGCAATTTCGAAATAGACTTGCGAACAGATAGCAATGAAACAATTAGTCTTGATGAGACACGCCAAAAGTGATTGGTCCCGAAACGAACCCGACAAACGCCGCCCCTTAAATCCAAGAGGCATTGCCGCAGCTCCACGCATGGCAGACTGGCTTCATGAGAATTCTTTTTGGCCTGAGTTGTTGCTGTGCAGTTCCGCAACGCGAACCGTTGAGACTTGGCAACTCATGCAGCAGACTCGACCCGAGTCGCTGCCACAGATTGAATATCTCGATAGCCTCTATCTGGCCCATGAATTGGTCATCTACCAGACGATCTGCGACTATTGGGAGGCGCATTCGCAGATGGATACGCTTATGGTTCTCGGTCATAACCCTGGCATGGAAAACTTGGTTTTGATGTTAGCGGGTGTCCCCTTAGAGATGCCGACCGCGGCTGTTGCGGTTTTTTGCATTCCAGCCGTTCCACATCGCAACAACATCCCGAAAGAAATCTCTTGGCTGAAACATCAAACACCAAAACGATTAGGAACCAGTTCTTGATGATCTTGTCCCATTCGTTTCGGCGTTTAGCTTTATGAATAAAACGAGTGAATTCGAACTGTTGCTTAACGAAACACGTGGCTAGGATTCGTGGATGAATTGGAAACGTGATTGGTTCTTTATTGGTATGCTTGTCGCGGCACTTCTCGCTTGGATTTTCCCTCAACCGGGGGCTCAAGGGGGCTGGCTGTATCCTGAGTTTTTGACCAAGGCTGGGGTTGCACTCATTTTCTTCTTGCATGGCCTAGCCTTGTCATTCGAGGCCATGAAACGGGGGGCATTGAACTGGAGGTTGCATTTATTTATCCAGACGGCCGTCTTCCTTTTTTTTCCATTAATCGGCTTTGGTTTAATCAGTGTAACCAAAGGCTGGCTTAGTGACGATTTGAGATTAGGGCTGTTCTATTTGTGTGCGTTACCATCGACAGTCTCATCCTCTATCGCGTTAACTGCCGCAGCAGGCGGGAATGTCCCGGGAGCAGTATTCAATGCGACATTGTCCAGTCTGCTAGGGATCGTTTTGACGCCGCTGTGGATCAAGGTGGTTTGGCAAGCAAGTGGCGTAGGCATGCCGATGGGGAGTGTCGTCTTTGACCTGACCTTATGGTTGATGCTGCCTTTGGTGATGGGACAGCTATCCAGGCGATGGCTTGCCAATTGGGCGAAGAAAAATAAGTCATGGATTGGTGTAGTCGATCGGCTCACAATTCTGCTGTTGATTTACACTTCGTTCTGCGATTCCTTTGTGTTTGGCGTTTGGACCAAACATGGCACATCAGCAGTGGTGGCCACTGCGGTGATCGCTGTAATGATTTTCTATCTGGCCCTATATGTCCTCGGATATGCGAGCGACCGACTTCGTTTTTCTCGAGAAGATCGCATCGCAGCGGTTTTCTGCGGCTCAAAGAAATCCATGGCTACGGGGATTCCGATGGCTCAGTTAATGTTTGGTTCTAATCCAGCTCTCGGGCTCATTCTCTTGCCGATCATGATCTATCACCCCTTTCAGCTCGTTGTTTGTGGCTTTTTAGCTGATCGGTATGCCAAAACGGACGGATCACCAAGTCAGAAAACGCTCTAGTTCCTAAACCCAAAAGCGTGCCACCCGAATCTAAGGCATTCGCTGGGCTTGAAAAGCACGAGACCGTCGCTACAATCGTGTTGAGATTGTGTCTCAATAAGGGGCAGGCGACTTTTCTGGCTTCGGTTAGAAATCGCAAGTCCTTAATGTGAAACGACTTAACTCGAGGATGTGTCCTCGAGTTCCATCCGAGTTCGGTAAGACGTAGCCAGCCAGCTCTCCGCCAGCCAGCCAAATTCAGAATCTCGACAGGTGAACGCCAAGCGGCGTTTTTAACTTTCAGAACTTCAATGAATTGGTTGGTATTATGGCATTCTATGGGGATGTTCGTTCGCGTCGTGGCTTTCGTATCGGAGCGAAAAATGCACTCGGTTTTACCTTGGTGGAGTTGCTAGTCGTCATAGCAATTATTGGGATTCTAGTGGGGTTGTTGCTACCGGCTGTCCAAGCGGCTCGGGAAGCAGCCCGACGAATGCAGTGCGGAAATAACTTGAAGCAAATGGGATTGGCTCTCCATAATTACGAGTCCGCATTCCGTACTTTTCCGCCGGGATTTATTTCCAGAGTAACGGGAACTTGGGCCGGCGGTGGAAACGATCCGATCCCTGAGGTTGGTCCCGGCTGGAGCTTCTTTGCAATGATTTTGCCGCAGCTCGAGCAGAACAACCTTCACAATGCGATTGACTTTAGCCTGCCCATCACGCACCCAGCGAATCAATTCGCCCGAAGCACGCGTGTCAAGGAATACCAATGCCCCTCGGACGCGTGGACAGACCCCGTGACGGTCTGGCCCACCTCGCTTGGCATTACGGACATGGCTCATGCGAGTTACGTCGCCTGCCTAGGTGGTGGCAATCCAGCCGACGCTCCACGGTACACCGCGATGTATGAGGAGCAACCGTTTAACGGAATGTTCCACCGCAATATGGGGGTTCGCCATGCTCAGATTACGGACGGAACATCCAACACGATTGGCATCGGAGAAAGAGCGAGCATGTTTACACCCAATGGCTGGGCGGGAGTTATCCCTACAGGACAAACCGTCTTCTCTCCTAGGATCGCGGCTAGTCGAGGACAAGTGGTTGGCCAAACTGCCCGACCTGCGATAACGATGGCAACGGTTCACGTTCGCACAGGAGGCCCGAATGCCCCCACCGGAAGCCCCGGAGGTTTTTGGAGCCCGCACACCGGTGGGTGCCTCTTCCTATTAATGGACGGTTCAACGCATTCGATCTCGACCAATGTCGACATGGTAACATTCAGGGCCTTGGCAGGTCGCAACGACGGTTTCGTAGTGGAATTGCCTTAACGGTTTCCACATCCAATTGCCGACTGAAGATCCTATCCGGAATCACTTGCCGAGCTCCGGATGGCAAGCTCTGAGGAAAGGAGGATGTCTCACCCCGCTCGTCCCAAAGGGGTTGCCAGTTTCGTTAGGCCTGGCGCAGAGTCACCTCAGCGAAAGGACATCGGATTCCGTAGGAAATTCCGCCGGTAGAGATAGGGTAACTTTGCCTGTTGCGGCCCATTCCGTACCTCGCTGGAAAGTTACAGCAAAGCCAACGCACTGAATTTGACTGACATCATGTCCCATAACGGTATGGAAAACGCGTCCTTTGCCGTACTCGATCGTGAATAATACGGGTTCATTCTCTCCTGTTCCTCCTGTTTTCTTGTCGGAGTAAGCGACCGCCAAAACGTGTAGGTTGTTTGCAGGGCCTCTCAGCCGATCATAAAGTTCGTCGGAAACATGCCTCCACTTGGCGGGCAAGCCTTTCGTTATCGGGTGTTCGGTATCAATGTGCTCGACGACGTAAGCGTGTTGTGCTCCATGGCTGCCACCTCCACCCGGTGAGTTATCCCTGACGATTTGGCCTTCGCGGTATCGGATATAAGGTCCATCCTTTTCATTGCGGCCTCCCCAACCTCCCAGTCCGATCATCTCGTTGTAGGCTTTCCATGCTGGAAAAGAATTGTCGGCAGCATGATAGATCACAAGCCCACCGCCAGCTTCGACGAAAGCCTCAAAATCGCGCTGCGTCTCTGCGGACCAATCATCTCCGTTGTAGTTCATGACTACTACATCGTAGTTCGAGAACTTTGGCGCGAACCCCTCACTCCCTCGCTCGGGACTAGTCGCGACCTCAACGGTGAAGAGTTTCGCCGCTTCTAGGTGTGACTGTAGAACCGGCGTTGTTGCACGCCAATTGTGATTGTTTTGTCCATCGACGATTAATACCTTGATGGGTGCTTGATTTGTGACCGCCTCATCAGCATGGCTAGTCCCAAGCGACAAGCATCCCAAAAGCAGCATACTCAGGGAGGCGATTAGTGTCTTATACATCGGTTGATCCTCGAAAGGGATGGAAAGGAATGGAGGGCAAATTAGCGGCGGGATGAAAATCGACGACGGAAGTGTCGACGCTCTCACCATTATAGTCGACAATCCGCACCAGAAAAAAACGCATGGAACGATGTGTCGTTTTTTCCGAATTTCTAGATTGTAACGTATAAATCGCCTCCACAGTGCACATTCGGGAGCATCGGTAGGATCGTGATTGAACCCAGGCAATGCACCGATTACCGTTGAACCTGTGCAAGACTCGCCGGTACGCTTCGCATGATTCGACCTCCGGTGCAAATCTATCCTGATTCACGCGGTTGTTGGTATGATGGAAAATTCCTTTGGTTTTGACTCCCAAGAGATCGTAAGCAAGCTTTGGCATGCGAAATGGAAGCTCATTGCGTTCCAGGTTTTCGTTGTCGCTGGTTGCCTTGCGGTGCTGCTGCTCTGGCCGCGTGGTTATATTTCTGAAGCGAGGCTGTTTCTTCAATTGGGTAAGGAATCGGTAGCCATGGATCCGACCGCTACCGTTAGCGGCAGCTTGGTTAACGTGCAATCGAGCACGCGCGAAGATGAAATCATTACAGCCCTGGACATCCTGCAAAGCAGAGAGGTCGCTTCTAAGGTGGTCGATGCGTTAACGCCTGCCTTCGTTCTCGGGCAGGAGGATTTAAGCCAAGAGGGCACGGACGGCATCCTGGTAAAGGCAAAGGCTTTGGTTGCTCAAGCCATCGAAGCGATTCGACAAATCGATCCGTTATCCGACCGAGAGAGAGCAATCATCAATATCGAAAAGAACCTTAAGGTCTCGGCAGAGCGCAAGTCAGAGGTGATCGTATTGAAGTTTGAAGCCAAGTCTCCAGAACGAGCACAGACGATCCTCGCGACTCTAGTGGAGGTTTACAAAGAGGAACACATGCGAATTCACCGAACGGATGGTTCTCTGCAATTCTTTACGGAGCAGCAAGCGATCCTGGCTAAAGAGCTGGACGATGTCAACGAGCGGCTGCGAATCGAGAAGAACAGAATGGGTCTCGCCTCTATCGCAGGACAGCGTGAGCTCCTAGAGGTCCGCAATAAGGATGTGTCGCTCAATCTTGCCGATGCAGAACGATCGCGTGCCTCGGTCAATGCCAGGACTGCAAAACTGAAGGAGGATTTGGCGCGAGTTCCCGAACGCATCAATAGCACCGAAGTTGTCAAACCGAACTCCGCTACTGATATGCAGGCTCAACAACTATATACGCTTCAACTCCAAGCGACCGAATACGAAACCAAGTATCAGGCGGACCACCCCAAGTTGATTGCGATCCGGAATTTGGTGCGCGAGGCCGAAGAGAGCTATCGCAAAAAGGAGTCCAAGAGCCAAGAGGTTACCGACGACGTGAATCCTATTCACCGAGACTTGACTTTAGATCTGTTGAAAACAGAATCGGAAAAAGCGGGTGTTGAAGCAAAACTAAAGGATTTAGCCCTTCAAAAAGAATCCTTGCTCGTGCAGCTCAAGGAACTAAATCAATTTGACATACAGATTACCGATCTCGAACGGGAGCGAGGACTTCGCGAAGCAAAATATGTAGCCTACACCAACAGCCTGGAGGAAGCACGTCTCAACAAGGAGCTAGAGGCGAGTCGTATCTCGAGTGTTGTCACAGCGCAAGAAGCTACGCTTCAAGAGCGGCCCGTAACTCCATCCAAGGTGCTCGTCGTACTTTTCGGCATGGCTTTACTCTGTGCAGGTACCTTGTTTCTTGCCTTTGTACTTGTGAAATGGGATGACCGCTTGATGACCCCAGATAGCGTTCGAAAAACGACTGGTTTGGACGTCCTTTGCACATTGCCAAAACTACAGCAGCTCAACAGACTATAGGCTTCCGATTATGACAGAACTGACTACGGCGAAACAACCGACGGGGCGGGAGCTCGCGACAACTCGACCACATCTATCGGCAGCCACCGGCTATGTTGACTCAATCCTGATTCGATTGGCCGAATATCAGTCCGATCACGCAATCGGCACTCTTAGCGTCGGCGTTACATCGTGTGATCGTGGAGTTGGGGTGAGTACGCTCGCTCACAACCTTGCTTTGAATTCCACCTCGGTGGGGCTCAACGGTGTGTTGGTCTTGGATGCGAATTACAAAAACCCGTCGCAGCATCAGTACTTCCGCATGAATCGTGGGCCTGGGCTCGTGGATCATCTCGTTCGCGAAGAACCCTTAGAGAACTGTCTACACTCCTTTAATAACGGGCAGATCAGTCTTATGATGTGGGGGAGCACTCGGATTCCTGTTTCTGCTATATCCCCTATTCAGCTAGAAGGATTCTTTGCGGAATTACGTACTAGGTATCAAATGATTGTGATCGACATGCCTGCGATCCGCGATTCCGAGTACGGAACGTTTTTTGCCAGCCATACTGATGGAGTTCTTCTGGTGTTGGACGGAAACCGTTCTCGCGAGCGCGATGTAAAGCGATGCGTTGCAAGCCTGGAGCAGCATCATGCTAACATTATAGGGACAGTGATGAATCGCTATCAGTCGCCACTGCCAGCTTGGCTGAGACGCTGGTTTTAGAAGGTCTTTTATCGGGTACGCAGCGAGGAAAACCGAGCTTTATGGATTGGTTTCTCGCGATGCTGTACCGGGGACGTCGCTTCCAACGCTCCTCGCACTCGATTCTGCCAAAGAAAGAAAACAGCGGTCGAGAGCAGCAACGGTCCGACGCACCCTTTAAAGAAGGTTGACTCCGCAACGCCGTGGACAGTCGCCAGGCAAACGAGCGCCACACTAAAAAGTGCAGCCACGTTGCCTGACCTGCGATAGTAATTCAGGCCGATTAAGAAAGTGGCTGCTAGGGCGAGAACCATGAGCCCGCATCCGATCGGCCCGGTCTCAACCAAAGCGTCGATATAGATCGAGTGACCATTGGGAGGCTCCCAGTGAAACATTTGCGCAAAATCCTCGACTCTCTTCGTCGTCCAGTAGGCTCCGTAGCCGAAACCGGTCACTGGATGATGTTCCATGTGCTTGAGAATTTCTCCCCAAAGAGGCAAACGACCCGTCAGCGAAGCGACGTGATCGGAACGCCCAACCGTAGCCACTCCGAAGAATGTGCTGGCCACGCTTGATGGAAGAGAAGCAATAACCAACCCCATGAATGAGCCGAATGACACAAGCCCGGTGAGTAAAATCCAAGCACCAACGGAACGAGAAACAGCTATTTGCGTAAAGAGCAATGCTGCCATCAAGCTCAGCAATGTTGTTCTGGATTTGGTGAGCAACAAAAAGAATAGTGCAACGATAATGATCGCCACGATCAAGTATCGGTACGAAACGATTTTTTCAGCTTTGTGTATCGGATCCAACAGTAGCAACATCCGCCCGGCGAGTATCACCACTGCGCAGAATAACGCGGTCTCATTCGAATGCCCCACTCCGCTAAATCGATAGTAGGACCGCCAAGGCACAAACGTTCCGTAGTAGAATTCCGCACACAAGCCTGCGATCACCAAGTAAGACATCGCAAAAAGAATAGACCAAGCGATTTCGCGTTGGCGAAGAAACAAGCTGATACCCAAACCGCCCATAACCGCCATAACGAGGTGCGCGATACGTCGCACCGACAACGATGGCTCAACGCTCCAAAAGATGCTTAGGCAGCACCATCCCCACAGGGCGAAAGGCACTAGCAGTGCAATGTCTAATTTGCTGATGGTTCGACCTCGATCGCGAATCACCCCACACAAACCGAGCAAAGCTAATGTGGAGTAGCCGATAATCAACCATTTGTTCAAACCCTCGCGTTGTTCCTCTAGACGGTTATCCTTGAAGTCGTAATCGAATTGCTGAAGTAATGCCTCGACGCTCCAGTCCCAACGCAAAGAAGCCATCGCAATACTAGACGCTACCCATACCGAAATAAAGAAAACGAGTAACCACCGAGTCTGCACTAGTTGGCTGTCGGATGAATCTGTCTGTGTGGTATTGCAATGCATTGGTCAAAGTTGCGATTTGCGATTAAGGTCACCAAACTTAGCTCGGTGTTATCCCCTGTCACGTAATGCCACTCTTATTCAGAGAACTTTCCGTACTGACCTAATCAATACAATCGATACATTCGCTGCGAAAATCACCATCAATACGGAACTAGGTAATGCAGGAGCTGGTATCATCGAATGCCGGTATACTTATCGCTGGATCCCTTCTCGCTGGACCGCTGATCGATTCTAACTCGGTGTTATCCGAGTCCTGATAATCGATGGCCGCCAATCGCAAAAAGTTCTTCATATATTGGTAGCCGTGATGAGTCAGGATCGATTCAGGATGAAACTGCAATCCGTGTACGGGGTGCTCGCGATGCTGGAAACCCATAATCAGGTTGTCGCGAGTCCACGCGGTCACCTCTAAACAGTCAGGTATCGAGCCGCTGTCAACCACAAGCGAGTGATATCGGCCGACTTCGATAGGTGAGGGCAGTCCCGAAAAAAGGCCACGGTTAGAGTGTTCAATCGTAGACGACTTGCCATGACATGGTGAGGGAGCACGCACAATGTTTGCTCCGTATGCTTGACCGATCGCTTGGTGCCCCAAGCAAACTCCCAGGATAGGGATCGACCGACCAAGCTTGCGAACGACTTCCAAAGAGCAACCCGCGTCATTCGGTGCCTTGGGGCCAGGAGAAATAACGATCGCCGAGACGTTCAATCTAACTATGGCATCGACCGTTATCGAGTCGCTTCTCACCACCAGTGTCTTTTGCCCTAGTCTCTGGAGGTAGCGATCCAAGTTGTAAACGAAACTGTCAAAATTATCCAAAAGAAGGATCATGGAATTGCCAGTAGCATCATAGGTTGGGGAAACAGTTTGCCAAAAAAACTTGTGGCTGGCAGATCGTTGCTGGGTGAGCGTTATAGCGTAGTCGCCTCATTTTCGCATCGCAAACCAGATCTCATTTTTATTTGCCATCAACCAAATCCCTTGAAAAACCTTGAAAAGTGGACAAAAATCGAAGATGAGTCTCGTGGCAAGGTCCTATGACCGGATACATTCCCATATTACAATCTGGGCAATTATGGAGGTTTGCAACGAGTGTTACGAAGGAAAAAGGATATGGCAATGCCATCAGTATCAGACAGAAATCAAACGCAACCGATGTCTCGAGGGGGGACGAATTCTCCACAAGTACGGAGATCCTGGTTGTGGTCCACCCTGGCGTTTTCCATTGCTCAAGGGACATTGGCAACTGCATCAGTTGGTCTATCACTCGCCCAAACAGACAACACGACGCCTAAGCAATCAGCTGGTACACCCGGACTCCCAGCTTCCGCAGTTGAGTTGGTGAATGTGGCTCAAGATGCTTTGACGCCGGAGCTTCTGCCGTCGATCGAATCGCAAAAGGCGAGGGTCGATGTTGCTGCGCAAAAACTAGAACAGTTCCTTGCTCGCAATCCAGCGGAGAAAGAAAACTGGGTTCGCTTTCTTAAGTGGGATGAGGTGAAGGCCGAATTGGCTAAAGACTCCCCAGATCTGCTCACTCTGATGCAATACGAAAAACGATTGCGACAGAATTTCCCTGGATTAGAGATGAAGCCTTTTGTCGCTTTTCGAGATGAATTGCGAGCCTACACAAACACGCTGCGAGTTTCGTCCGATCCCAATGTCTCACTCCCATACTTGAAGGACCGACTCGCCAAACTCGCTACTTCACTCTCCGAGATCGATTTGAATGAAGATATCGACGCTCGACGCGAGGTAGCCCAAACGATTGAGTACTTGTCACAGGCCAATCAAAGCAGACCAGTAATCCAGCTTTTACGGAATTCCTACTCTCGTGCCAATGTTCGGGTGCTTCTGTCGAACGATTTCGTTCAACGACAATTTTCTAGGCCCGTTTCGGAGTATAACCCGGTTTGTGAAGTGATCCTCGGAACCAATATAACCGGCGACAGTTTCATTAACGGAACGGTTTCCCCGCAACTGCTGCCTAACTCCTCGCATGCCAGCATGCGCCTTACCATGCTCGGAGATTTCAGTAGCGACAATGTCGGCTTCAACCGAGGCGTGCAGATCAAAACGACAGGCTTTGCGAATGTCATCGCGACCGAAACGGTCTCTCTGACCGATTCAGGATTGTATGCCATGAGTGATACCTCGGCCGACGCTGACTTGACGACCCAGATCAACTCGATTTATGCCAAGTCGAAACTGATCACAAAAATCGCAACGAAGAAGGCGGCTCAACAGAAGCCGCTGGCAGACGCGATTGCAGAGGGTCGAATGGAAACGAAAATCAGAAATCAGTTTCATGAAAAGCTCCAGAGTCAGCTTTCAGAATCGAACGCTAAATTAGCGTCATCGGATTTAAGGACATTACAAAGAATCGGACTTGCAAAGCCAAGCCGCTCCTCTTGGAGCTCCCCCCAGTACTTGTCCCTTCTATGGAAGATTCAGGAGGGGGTTCAACTTGCTGCACCGATGTCCTGTCCTATTGTCGTTCAGCCAACCGGTCTCACCATCCAAGTTCACGAATCGGCGATCGGAAACCTGCTTGACCCCATTTTTGGTGGTCGTGTACTAAACAGCGAAGAAGCTCCATTGTACGCAGCTCAGTTTGGTGAACTCGGTTCCCGAATCAAGAGAGATAACGAAGAGCCTTGGAGTGTGACCATGGATTCCTTCTATCCCGTCGAAGTCAAGCTTGATGACAATTTGATCACTATTCGCGTGCGGTTGAACAAACTAGAAAAAGGTGATCAAGCTCTGAGGCAAGCAGCTTTGATTCAAGCCACTTATCGTCCTGTTCTCGATGATGGGGCCTTGCAATTCACTCGCGAGGGAGAAGTGAAGATTGAGTTCTCTGGTCGGCAGGATCGCGGCGTACGCGCGGTTTCGCTGCGTAGCTTCCTGAAGAATAAATTTAGCGAGTTCTTGAAGGAAGAACTACTCGATGTGCCATTGCGACTTTCTGACCAGCTTCCGCCTGAGTTTCAGGACCTAAATCTGGCGGGGGTCATATCCGATTCAGGCTGGCTTCAAGTTCATTTGAACTAACCGCCCTCGGTCGCAATGCGCAGCTGTGAAACGATATGAATGACTCATTTGCATCGAAAGAATCATGGGTCATCGTCGGAGGTGGTGCGCTCGGCTTGGCCGTAGCGAGGAAGCTACTCGATCAAAAGAAAAGTGTTACCGTTTTAGAGGCTGCCCCCACGATAGGCGGCCTGGCATCAGCTTGGTCGATTGGCGATGTCGTGTGGGACAGATTTTACCACGTTACCCTTCTCAGCGATCGTTATCTCCGCGAACTGCTTACGGAGTTGGATCTTGAAAGGGAAATCGATTGGGTCAAAACGAAAACAGGGTTTTATTCAAGCGGCCGGCTATACTCTCTATCCAGCTCGCTGGACTTTCTTACTTTTCCCATTCTGTCCCCAATGGAAAAGATGCGTTTAGGCGCAACGATTTTTTTTGCTTCCAAGCGTTCCGACTGGGAGAACCTAGAGCGACTAACGGTGGAACAATGGCTTCGAAAGTGGAGCGGGACCTCCGTATTCGATAAGATTTGGCTTCCTTTGCTAAAGTGCAAACTGGGAGACTCCTATCAACGAACCAACGCTGCGTTCATTTGGGCTTATATCCAGCGAATGTATGCGGCTCGACGAAGCGGGATGAAGCAGGAATTGTTCGGCATCGTAAACGGTGGTTATCGACGGGTCATGGCGGCTTGGCATGAGAATCTATCAAACGGAGGCGTATCGATTCGCTGTGGAGTCAAGGTGACCAAGGTCGCGAAGAACAGCGATTTGGCGGAATCAGAGCGTCTAAGGTTTCGGATCGAGTATTCCACGAACGGAGAGTCACGCCAAATCGAAGCGGATAATGTCGTCGTAACCCTACCGTCATCACAAGTCGCACAGATCGTAGAACCACTCTCTGAGGCGGAACGCCAGGCTCATGCTCAGGTTGAATATCTTGGTGTAGTTTGCACATCGATTTTGCTAGATCAGCCGCTAGGTGGCTACTATGTTACCAACATCACCGATCCTGGAATTCCTGTCACGGGCGTCATTGAGATGGGGGCGATACTGCCCCCAGAGAAGCTAGGCGGGCACTATTTGGTCTATCTCCCTCAATATTTGCTTGCCGAGAGCGACCGATTCAACGAACCAGACTCAAGTGTCCACCAACGCTGTCTAGCTACACTGGAGCGAATGTATCCCCATTTTGATCGTTCCGGAGTTCGAGCCATCCAGACCGCTAGAGCTCGCCACGTTATGTCCCTGCCAACCCTAGAATACTCGAAAAAAAGAGCGCCCGTAAAATGCGATACTCCGGGCCTATTTGTATTGAACTCAGCTAGAATCGTGGACGGCACCTTGAACGTCAATGAAGTGCTTAGATTGGTAGAAAACGAGTTCGGGAAACTCATTCGTTCGGATCATCCCTAGATTTTTGAGCATCTCATGAATACCAAAGTCGGCCTCGTTGTCCCTGTTGCGATGATTGCTATCGGTATCGGCGCATTGCTGACAGCATTGAAGGTAACTCCCCACATAGACTGGGTTTGGACGTTGAGCATCGCTGTTGCAGGGTTAGCGTTCCCACTGGGTTTAGGGTTTGATAAAGTCACTTTCGTAGCATGCTCGGTCTTGCTCGCCGTGGCCGTATTGAGCATTCTGAGGCAAACTGTGATGATAACCCTCTCGATAGAGATCCCCGTGCTTGTCATCTGGGTAGGAGTCGTGCTGCTGTTCGCAAGGCTAAAGGCCATTCCCAACCCGACTTGGTTCGATCAATCCGAAGAAAATCGGTAAGCCGTCTGCAATCGAACTAGGTCACGAATAGGCATTTGGCAGGGAATAGCCTAAAATCTAGCTTAGCCTGTTACCTTCCTTCCCTACACCAAAGAAACCTGTCGCAAATGTCGCTCGGTAATGACCTGCGAATCCTATATCACTTGGTCCTGCGCCCTATTCGAGGCAAAACGCATGCGCAGCGAATGGAAAGCTTTTACTCTGGCCAAGCGGAGGGATACGACGATTTTCGAAAAAGGCTGCTCCAGGGAAGAGAAAGCGTTTACAAGAACCTCGGAGAGCAGTCTGCCGGAGGAACTTGGGTCGATTTCGGTGGAGGTACAGGAGCCAATCTCGAATTCATAGGTCCTTCGATTCAAAAATTTCAGTCCATTTATGTGGTCGATCTAGCCGAATCGCTTTTGGGGATTGTTGAAAAACGTTCCGCAAAAAACCAATGGACGAATGTAAAGGCGATTACCGGTGACGCTACCGAGTGGACACCGAGCGAAGGTAGTGCGGACGTCGTCACGTTCTCCTACTCGCTTACAATGATCCCCGATTGGTTTGCGGCGATTGATAATGCGTTGCGAATTCTAAAACCTGGCGGCTTGATCGGTGTGATCGATTTCTATGTGTCACGAAAGTATCCCGCATCGGGCTTGACCCGACACGGTTGGTCGACGCGCGCGTTTTGGCCGGTTTGGTTTGGAAACGATAACGTGTTTCCGAGCGCCGATCACATTCCATATTTACAGAAGCGATTTTCAACCGTGGAACTTAATGAGAAACGCTCAAAGGTTCCCTATATCCCGCTTGTTCGAACTCCTTTCTACCAGTTCATTGGTCGAAAGGCTCAATCGTAAGTCAAAGGTGCTTAGTTCAGCAGGCAATCAGATGCTTTTCATAATGTCAGGATTGATAGTCGCGGAACAATCTGAGAGGGAGCATTTCGATTATGCCATTTGAGTTCGTGTGTCCGTTCTGCCATCACAGGACGCGGGTCGATGATAAGTTCGCCGGTCAGTCTGGTCCGTGCGTCAATTGTGGGAGATCGGTCACCATGCCCACGTTCGATAAAAATGGGCTGCTAATTGATCCCGCGAAATCCAGCAAATCCAATAACTCAACAGAGGGAGCGGGCAGAAGCAAGAACTGGTTGCCGCTCGCCATCACTTTAATCTCCATTGCGACGATGGTTACCGCGCTGGGGGTGTCCGTTTACCTCGCGATCCCACTGGTCAGCAAGAAAGCATCTTTGGCAGCGCAACGAAGCGATTCAGAAAACATGATCGCTATTGCACAGGCCCTAAATGCTTACGCTTTACGTCATGGTACCTACCCAACGCCGATCGTTAGGGACTCCAGCGGTCGCGCATTGTATTCGTGGCGAGTTTTAATTCTACCGTTTCTTGGGTACCAAGACCTTTACGATCAATTTCAATTGGATCAACCACATGATAGCCCAGCCAATTTAAGCCTCGATAGCAGAATGCCGAGGGAATTTGCGAGTAAATTCTCTGGCGGAGCGGCTTTTTCTCAAACGAATTATGCTCTCTTGGTAGGAGCTGGCACGCTATTTCCACCCGAAGGGCCAATGGCTCCCGCCGACGCAGAGGATCCCACGATTCTCTTGGTTGAAACGACGTCCGGCATGGGTTCCTGGTCGGAACCAAGGGACATCGATGCAAGCAAGGGGTTTGCTATCGGCAGTAAACCAATGAAGGAGATTGGTGGCATCCACAAGGATGTCGCACTGGTCGTCACCGTGACGGAAAAGGCCTACGCAATCCCAGCCACGAACTCACAAAATCTATTGGATGCTATGGTAACGCCAAAAGGTGGAGAGACCGTAGATCTATCCAACATATCCGAACTCTAGCAAAATTCACTCCAAGTTACGCCAATAGTTCGGGAATGACGACGGGCGATTCGACGCCGGTCAGTCTTTGATCTAAGCCTTGGAACTTGAACGAAAGACGTGAATGATCAATGCCCAAACAATGGAGGATGGTTGCGTTCAAGTCATTGACCGAAACCGGATCGCGAACCACATTGTAACTAAAGTCATCTGTCTCACCATAAACGTATCCACGCTTCACTCCACCTCCCGCCATCCACATGCAAAAGTTACGAGGATGATGGTCACGACCGTAATCATTTTTGGTCAAGGTGCCTTGCGAGTAAACCGTCCTTCCAAACTCCCCTCCCCAAATCACCAGCGTTTCATCGAGCAGCCCTCGATTCTTCAAATCCATCACCAATGCTGCTGACCCTTGATCGGTATCTTTGCACTGGTTACCCAACTGATGCGGCAATGCTCCGTGTTGATCCCATCCACGATGAGCGATCTGCACAACCCTAACACCTCGCTCCACCAACCTTCTTGCCAACAAAGCACTATGTGCAAACGTACCAGGCTTGCTCACATCAGGTCCATACATGTCGAGCGTCTCTTGAGTCTCACCGCTTATATCGACCAACTCAGGAATGCTACTCTGCATGCGAAAGGCCATCTCATATTGTGCAATTCGCGTATTGATCTCGGGATCTCCATAACGTTCCAAATTCTCATGGTTAAGTTTTTGAAGCGCATCCAACATTGCACGTCGCCCTGTATCATCCACTCCTGGAGGATTCTGCAAATAAAGAACAGGATCGCCCGTCCCGCGCAAAGCAACGCCGCTGTAGCGAGTAGGCAAGAAACCACTCCCCCACATTCGGTTGTACAACGCTTGCCCATTGCTATCGCTCGGAAACTGAGGGGTGAAAACCACGAAGGCAGGTAGGTTGTCGTTCTCGCTTCCGAGACCGTACGAGACCCAGGAACCAATGCTCGCCTTGCCAGGAATCTCAGAACCGGTCATTACAAATGTGCACGCGGGGTCATGGTTGATGGCGTTGGTCGAAACAGTTTTTATCAACGTGATATCATCGACAATCTTGGATGTATGCGGCAACAATTCTTTGTTGATCCAGATTCCAGACTCTCCGCATTGTTCGAATTGGAACTTACTAGGGGCCACAGGAAAACGACCTTGCCCGCTCGTCATGGTCGACAAGCGTTGCTCTCCTCGGATGCTCGGTGGTAAATCCTTATCAAAATACTCCTCGAGTCCTGGCTTGTAATCCCATGTGTCGAGCTGTGATGGACCGCCGTTCATATGGAGATAGATGATTGACTTAGCCCTGGCTAGAAAATGTGGTAAGCCAGGAAGCGGGGGATGTACCTTGCCAGCCTGATGGGCATTCGTTTTGGTAGCTTCACCGTCAAAGCTTTCTGCCAGTGCTCGGGCACCACTCATCGCGGCCAATGCCGCGCCACCTAATTGCAGCCCACTTCCAAAGAAGTGTCGCCGTTTCATTTGATTAAGGGCATTTAACCACTCTTGCATACCTTGTTCCCTTATTTAATTGCGATTCGTTGTTTCGTCGAGGTTCAAGAGTAGGTTGCACACAAGCGTCAAAGCCGCCAGCTCATTCGTGTCCCACTTCTTTTCGGAAGGAATATCCCCAAATGCTAGAAGAGCGTTAGCACTTTCCGGATTCGCTTGAAAACGTTCGAGTTGCTCTTGGTACAGCGTTCTCAGAACTATCAACTCGCGATCCGTCGGCATCCGACATAAAACCATCCGTACACCGAGTTCGAGCCGCCCGTCGAGCCGCCCGTCAACCCCGCCGTCAATCTCGTCTGAATCTTGCGTGAGTCTCTCAGCAAAACAACGAGCCGCCTCGACATACTGAACGTCGTTCATCAATTGTAGTGCTTGAAGCGGTGTATTACTACGCTCGCGAACTGAGCAGGATTGTTCCCGGTTAGGAGCATCAAAGTTCGACATAAAGGGTGGTGGTGCGGTTCGCTTATAGAAAGTGTAAATGCTTCGACGGACGAGCGAGGATCCGCTGTCCTGAGAATAGAATCTAGTGTTCGAACCCGCAAACCCGACAGGTTCCCAAATATTGGGTGGCTGATAAGGCTTTACACCTTTACCCCCCATTTTGAGATCCAAAATTCCAGCCACGAACAAAGCGTTGTCTCGGATTTGCTCAGCATCGAGTCGGAAACGAGGGCCGCGTGCGAGGAGTCTGTTGCTAGGGTCGGAATCCAAATGTTGTGGTTCCATTCGAGACGATTGTTGAAACGTGTGGCTGGAGAGCATCAATCGAACGAGATGCTTTACATCCCAGCCACTTTCCTGAAACTCGATCGCTAACCAATCAAGCAATTCGGGATGGCTAGGTAATTCGCCTTGGGTGCCGAAATCGTAACTGCTCTTTACGAGTCCTACTCCAAAAAACTGCTGCCAAAATCGATTCACCGTTACGCGAGCAGTAAGGGGATGATCGCCGGATACTAGCCAACGAGCAAGATCTAGGCGGGTCGCTCGTCTTTGCTCACTATCGAGCTTCAATGGAGGGAGAATCTCCAGAACTCCAGGCTGCACCGGATCACCTGGCTTGTTATATGCCCCGCGAAGCATGACAAAGCTTTCGCGTGGCGTAGGCAGGTCTCGATAGATGAATGTGCCAGGAATCGATTCCTCAATACTCTTGCGTTCACTATTGAGTGCAGCGACTTCGTCATTTAGCTTCTGGAACTGTGTTTTGGTGGTTTCGCAGATTTGTGTCAAGAAGTACCGTCGAAGCTCTTTTTCGGATGCTTCTTCTGCTGTTCCATGGGCTGTCTCTGCGTCCTTGGAGGCTTTATAACGCTGCACGCTATCTCGAATTTCTGAGGCGATCTGATCGGGTGGCGAATGGAGTTGGCTTTCCTTCCAAGCCTCGAATGAATACCTCAAATCCGTCGCCTTTGTGATAGAGCCAGACGCTCCAACACGATCCCAGTAAACGGTTCCACCGAATTGCGTGAGTGCGAATCCGACCAGCTTATCCCCGGCTTTAAGGCCTAGTTTATCAAAGGGAACCCGTAACTGCACCCAAGCTCCCAATTCCGGCAACTCTCCCATGTGGACGCGTTCAAAGGAATCAACTTTCCCCCAATTGATCGCTTCGTAGTCCCCCCACACGGCACGATGGTTCCAACCTTCTCGATGAAACTGGACCATGATCGATCGAGGAGTATTTTTGGGGTCAATCCAAACACTGGCTTCGAACACCCCATTGTCAGGTACGGTCACCGGATTCGATTTCGATTCCCAGACGTCTTGAGCGAGCCCGCCATCGGAACGCTTGAGGACCTTGGTGCCGGAGATCGGTGTAGGCTCGCTGCCCTCTACGAATTCCGTGGGGGTCCCTACAACAACTAATGTTCCACCGCTCGGAAATTCATCATCCATCCACATCGAGAACGTCAGTTCAGGATCTGGTTTAGGATCCTCCAAGGCGGGATCGGTGTACGTTACCTGTTCTGCCTCCGTCTGGATCCTTTGCGTTATCTCCCTGAACCTCTCGGCGATCGCTGCCAATCGAATTCTGTCTTCTTCTCGATCCAGTTTCGCAATCGGAGAGGTGAGAAGCGAATTGCCATCCATGGCAGGGTCGGCTGCCGAGTTGAAGAACGCATACATGGAGTAAAACTCCTTTTGGGAGATGGGATCAAACTTGTGGTCATGACATACGGCGCACCCACCTGTTAATCCCATCCAAACTTGCATTGTTGTGCTAGCTCGGTCCACCGCATAGCGGTATAGAAGCTCCTCATTGATGGAGCCACCTTCGCTACTGGTGACGTTGCAGCGGTTAAATCCTGTTGCCGTTAGTTGGTCAATCGAGGGATCAGGCAGCAAGTCCCCGGCCAACTGCTCGATGGTAAATTGATCGAAAGGCATATTGCGATTAAAGGCTTGGATCACCCAGTCACGATAGGCCCACATCTGTCGCTCATTATCGAGGTGCATACCGTGGGTGTCAGCGTAGCGGGCGACATCCAACCAGTGTCTCGCCATTTCTTCGCCATACCGCTCCGATTCCATGTAGCGATCCAACATGGCATGAAAGGCTGTTTCGGATTCGTCGGAGAGGTAAGCATTTTGCTCATCGATCGTTGGGGGGAGACCAGTGAGGGCAATGGCAACGCGACGGATCAATGTTGCTTTGTCGGCGATTGCAGATGGAGCAAACCCGCGTTCGTCAATCTTCACTTGAATGAAATGATCGATCGGGTTATTGGCAAAGCTGGGACTAGTCGTGGGGGGGACTTCTGGTCGCTTAGAGGGTTCAAAAGCCCAGTGATTCTCATAATGGGCCCCTGCGTCGATCCAAGTCTTGAGAATCTCAATCTCGTCTGAGGTAAGGGCCTTGTTGAGATGAGCAGGGGGCATTTTCAGATCTTGATCATCAGTCAGGATGCGATCCATGATCAAGCTCCCACGGCTATTGCCAGCTACGATGGCCGTCCCCCCGGAGTCTAGCGGCAATAAGCTATCCGACGTATCCAATCGCAATCCCGCCTCCCGCGTGCCAGCATCGGCACCGTGACAAGGAAAGCATTTATCGGACAAGATGGGCCGAACGTCGCAATTGTAGGAAATCGAGGCAGCAGGTACGTCCGGTTCTTCAGGTTGGGTTAATAGAGTTGCCCCTATCAAGGCCATTTGGTTCCAACAGATTGCAGCAATTGCTGTGAGTACGCACAAGAAACGAAGCAAGTGAGGATAATCGCGGAAGGACATACGGAGGTCCTTTAAAGTTGGGTGGGAGGTTGGTGGGAGTTGAAAAGGGTGTGGCAAGGCTAGGCTGGCAGGCGGGGTGCACCATTCCCGTATAAGTATACACTGTTTAAACCGCAATACTGCAACGAGCCTTGATTTTCCAAAGCGGTAATTGCGTAGAAACTTGATCGAGGAACGGGGGGCACCTAATCCGGTAGAACTTCGCCGAAGAAACGAAGCCAATTGCCGTGAAAAACGGCTTCGATGTCTTGTTCTGGGAAACCACGATTTCTCATGATTTGCGTCAGCTTTTGCAGATCGCGATATCGGTTCAGATCTGCCGGAGTTTGTTCGCATCCATAGGCACCATCCAAATCTGTTCCCAATGCGATATGACGTGCTGATCCCTTGGCTAACTGGATGACATGCTCCATTTGATCGACTGCACGCTCGAGTGTCTCCTCTGGATTGGTGATTCCTCGGACATACCCTTCTTGAAGCATGATGACGTCCATCGAAACACCGAGAACTCCATCGCGTTCGATGATCAAGCGAATTTGATCGTCGCTAAACTGTCTCTGCCAATTGCAGATCGCTCGTGCATTTTGGTGACTGGCATGTACGCGTCCTTGAAAGCGTTCTGCGACTTGCCAAAACGCAACATCGGACAGATGCGTCATGTCGATCGTTATCCCCAGTTCCTCGCAATGACGAAGCAGTGGTTCAGCATCGAGAGATAGACCGACCTCACTTCGCGTTCCACCGCCGTATCGGTTGCAACCGTAATGTGTCAGCCCAAGCGCTCTCAATCCCGCTTGGTGAAACTCCACGACCGTCTCGGGTTTCAATAACGGGTCGGCACCTTCCATGGTAAGAATAATCCCCAGCGGTGTATCATGTGGCGAATCGTAATAAGCACGGAAATGGAGAGCTAGCTCTTGCTTGGTACGGAGCAATCGCAAGTATCCATCCTGCTCTAATGCACGATAGTATGCCAGATGCGAATGGGCCATTGCATAGCACGCATGAGGTGAAGTCCAACCGAACGAATGATCGATCGATTGTTCGAGTCGAGCCAGTAGCGTCGCCAAGCAAACAGCCACTTGAGAACTTCTGAGTTCTGGTAAACTCAGCGTATTGGTACCGCGTCCGGGCTCTCGCATCTGCAAGGCCTGTTCCTGAGCACGAATGTCATCAACAGTTTGTCGGAGATCGCGATTCCAGTCGACTCCGTTTAGAGCGAGATCCAGGTGGCCGTCGAATATAATCATGCTTCAAAACTCATCTTTCTAGGGCGTTGCGACTTCAAACCTCTGATTGCCATCGGAACTGCGATTTTTGTATCCTCCATAAAGCGGACGCTAGCAGACATACGCATGCGGACACCAAGACAGCGATATTACCGGGAGTACTGGCGTCTTGGATCATAAAGTTGGGAGCCAAAAACTGCGGTGGCAAATCAATCGAGTTATAAAATATAGACCAAAGTCTGAAGGAAAACGTAAATCGGTTAATGACCGCTGGTATCGTTGCCAACAGAAACTCAACGATGATGGCGTACAGGAAAGCCACAACCATGGCTCGGCGTTGAAACAGAGTTCCAATCAACATGAACAACGAACCGTAGCAAAAGGCTGCCATAAAACACAGGAAAATCAGAGCGATCCAAACCTTCCATGCACCACTAATGCCAAGAATCGGAATGGAAAGGGTCGCCGCTAAACTAGTGCACGAGGCGGTCCAAAAAACAGCCACTAAGTACTTGCCGATAATCAGTGACCATCTTGCTCTCGGCCTTACCACAGAATAGACCCAAGTTTGGCTTTCTAATTCCGCGTTCACTATAGGTGTTGCCCACAAGAGCATGCACAGTATTGTGATCACCTCGGGAAGCAGAATAAACAATACAATTGGAAAACCTTCCAGTGCATCGTTTCCTGCACCCGTTCGGAAGATAACAAAGCGAACACAACCAACCAATACTACAGGAAACAGCATGAGTGCGAACCAGAGTAGCACGCGAAACGGAGTCAACGATCGTGAAAGCTCGTATCGAAATACTCCCAAAGCGCCGTTGAACACTGACGGAGCGGGTCGTTCGCCATTCAGGGAAATTTTACCGATCGTATCAGCACCTACGGAAACATCTCGTGTACTCATTTTAGTTTGCTACTCCTGTAATCATGACCTCGCCACGATGCTTGGACACCAATAGACGAAACAGAGTGCTAATATCTCCATCAATACCAGTGACTTGATCAATTTGGACACCTTCATGAACGCTCCACTGGACCAAGTGTTCGTACAAGTCGAGAGGCGTCTCAACAGCCACATGAATGGTGCTGGCTGCATTGTCTCGATGTAGGGTTCGCAACCATGGTTTGCCCGCAAGCTTAGAAGCTAATTCATCCATAGACCTGCTTCGAATCGTGATTTCTTGGGGGATGCCTGCCAGTAACGTTCGCAACTCACCCGCCGTCCCAAATGCAAGAAGCCTCCCGCCGTAAACTAGCAAAAACGAATTCGTAATCCGTTCGACCTCATGGAGAACGTGACTGGCCAGAAGCAAGCTTTTTCCGTTGTCCGCCCACTCCTTTAATAGCTCCGTCATCTGATGCCGGCCTATCGGATCCAAGCCGTTAAAAGGCTCGTCCAGAATGAGCAAATCAGGATCGTTCGCCATGGCCTGCGCTAGCTTGCAGCGTTGCCGCATACCCAACGAATAAGTGTGAACCGGGCGATTCATAGCATCTTTCAACCCGACCAATTCCAAAATGGTATCGGTTCGCTCCCGAGCCTTACGGCTAGTCCATCCACTCAACGCCAATTGCAGCTGTAACCATTGGCGTGATGTCACTCCATGGATTAGCAACTCACTCGCTGGGCAGAGTCCAACTCGCTGCAACACCGATGGATCTCGAAAGGGATCGACGCCGAACACCGACACACTTCCGATAGTTGGTTTCAACGCACCGGTCAACAGCCCGATTAGTGTCGATTTGCCAGCACCATTAGGGCCCACTAAAGCATACGCTCCCGTTGGCAGTTCGATCTGAAAATCGTTGATTCCGATAACCGTTCCATAGAGTACCGTTGCGTGGTTCAAAGAGATCATGCTTTTAACGTCCTCGCAACCCGCCAATAGGTAATCGAATAGCCGATCACGGTTATTGCGATCATCAGAATCCATGGTGCTAAGTGAAAATCACTCGCTGGGACCAAGGAAAAGACTTGCTTTTGTACATAGCCCAGCGATTCGTAAGGTGAAAAGAGGATAACGGGGTGATAATTGTTCAGCAAACTTTCGTTGGAACGATAACCACGCGTCTGAGCCTGAGCCACCTGCGTAGCAACCCACAACGCAGAGTAAGTGACGTGACCTAAAATCCAAACCGCAAACCAAGCGAATCCGGCGTACCGACTTTCTTGGGTCAACGAGGATAATGCCAAGGCAATGGCTGTCGTCGGAAGCATCAGAACGATTGATGCGATGAGGATCCGGAAAGGGATATCCCAGGTTAACCAAAACACCCCTGCATCGGTGGACAAACATAAACCTGCTAAATAAATCGCCAAAGCTGGGAGGGTTGCAATGGCGGTTAAAAGCACGCAGAGCACTCCTGCTTTCCCAGCAACATATTCCGCCGGCGTAAGAGGTCTAGAGAGGTATAGCAGATATCCACGACTACGAAGATCGAAACTGATCAATCTCGGGGCAACAAGTCCTATCAGTAGTATCATTCCGACCGATTGCGGATAACGGAAAAGCATGAAAAGAATGTAGCTCCACGCGAAATGTCTCGCCTTGGTTGGATCCTGACGGATTTCATTAATGTCTAGACCAGCCTGCTGCGCTAACTGGGTTGACAAGGGGGCTGACAGGATGAACTGCACACCACCCTGCCCAGAAGAGTTGTTGACCGCTAGCTGTTCAAAAACGCCAACCAAAATAGCCGCAATGAGCGAAGGCATTACCATCAATGTCAACAAACGCTTGATCCAAGTGCCTCGCCAGACCAAGCTAACGCCGGTTGAAGCGACAACCCATGCTCGCGTCCACGCGGGAGTGCGGTCCCCCTGCCACTCGCGATAGCCAATATCCAGAATGGGCATCTATGCTCCTTCCCCAACAACATCCAAAAACAATTGCTCTAAAGAATTCTTCGCGGGCTCCATCCGCTGAATCATGACGTTCACCGCGTGACTGGCTTCCCAGATAAGTCGCGTTTCCTCCATGACTCCATACACGACAAAGTCCTTGGGGCCGATCAATTCACCAGACACTCCAAGTTTTACAAGAGATTGCAGTAGCCTCTCAGCGTCGGCGACCACGGAGACACGTAAACTAGCTTGCGTTGGACGTTGCAGATTGGCCAAGGTATCGACTCGCTTGACCCGACCATTTGCGAGGATGACAACATGATCGCAAACACGCTGCACATCATGCAGGATATGAGTAGACAGAATGATTGACTTGCCTTTCTCCTTCGCAAGTATCAATATTCGATCAAGAAGCTGTTGTCGTTGAGCCGGATCGAGTCCGGTAGTGGGCTCATCCAGGATGATAAATTCAGGATCGTGCACGAGAGCCTGAGCAACTTTTAGTTTTTGTCGCATTCCAGTGGAATACGTTTCAACCGTCCGGTATCTTTCTTGGCCGAGATCGCAGAAATCAGCCATCTCGTGAGCTCTCCTGAGAGCTTCGGTTTTCTCAAGCCCTGAGAGTCTGGCCATCATCTGAATCGACTCGATACCTTGCAAGCCATGAATATAGCAATCATCTTCCGGCAGATAACCAACACGATCCCTTAATGCCCTGGTTTCCTCAGGCCATTTCAACCCGAGCACTTCCCCAGTCCCCTTGTCTACCTTAACCAGTCCCAAGAGGGACTTGATTAGAGTACTTTTTCCCGATCCGTTAGGGCCTAACAATCCAGTAACACCCTTGGAGAAGACGAGCGACACGTCTTGGAGAGCGATCCTAGAGCCATACGTCTTAGTGACCGAATCCAGCTTACCAATGATGGAAGGATCTGCGCTCAAGATTTTTCAAACACCCTTCTAACAAGTCAATGGCACACAATTTGGCCGCCAGCGGCATCAACGCAGCGATACGCCCCATGCGTTTACAACCGCACCTACGGTAACGTTCGTTTCTCCTGCAATCAATAATACTCCGGAGCAAAACCGGACTATCAATTGCAATTCCGACAAGTCTTTCCCCTTTAACAGTCAGGATCAGGTTGCAAATTCATCTCGAGTGAAAGAGACGAAACGCACGAGCATTTCGTCGCCGGGCTGCGAATCTTGGACGAACCCATTCAAACTGAAAATTCCATATGGTGCAATTCTATATGGTGCCATCCATCTATTCTTTGATTGTTTTTTGACCTCCGGTCTCATTTAGAATATGCCTCACCAACCAAAGGAGTCCGACTACGGGTAGACCACTACGCACAGAACAGTTCAGGCATGACGAAATCGCGGTAGTGCCTTGCGTTCGGCGATGCGTGCGGCGTGCTTTTTTGGCCAGTTTCGATGCCGTTTCGGGGGTCGATTACTCCTACCGCAGGGAATGGATTCGTCGCAGATTCGAAGAACACTTGGCCGAACCATCGCAAACCGATGTCGAAAGGGTTCTTGCCGACCCGGAACTCTTGGCCAAGATTCGGACGAGGTTGACGGATATTTCTTGGTTCATGCGTGCTCTAGCCGAGCCTATTGCTCGTTTTGCAAACCGACACGATAGCTGCACCGGCCGATTTTAAGAACGTAGTCAAAGCAGTGATGGAGTACCGTTGGTTGCGATGGTGGTAATGAGTCGTGCCACCGGTACCTTTAGCCTTGCTACGAATATCCTTGCTACGAATCTCGATCAAATCGGGACCGGATATCCTCCAGCGAGTAGAGTTCTCCCTGGTTGCAGCCAGGGCAGCCGGCGGCAGCTTTGGCCCATGTTTTAGGGCTCTTTACATTGGATTCCCAAAACGGCCAGGTTCTGCATTGGCTCGGTCGGGCTTGGTAGACCGTGCAATTCCGAAGCTTCGGGTGCAGAAAGATGCAGTCACCATCAGAATACTCCACCAAGCTGACTCGATTTCCAATTTGGCGGGTAAATTTCCTCTGGAACTCTTCAAGGCTGTCTTCCATGCCAATAGCCTTAGCGATCTGAACGATTTCTTCTTCGGTGACCCAAACGAAGCCAGTTCCAGGTCCCGAGCAGCAATTTCCGCACTGTGTGCATTCAAAAGAAAGCCCCTCGGAATACCAAGGAAGCTGAGAAGAGGTATTTTTGGACTCTGCCATATCGTTATGCTTTTAGGTTACTGTTTGTTGGCTAATGGGGCTGAATTGACTCAAAAGGGGCGAATCGGTACCCTCCCCTGCGAACGATCTAGAAAAATGCGTAGAATATTTGGTTTTGTACGCCTTTACCGCAGAATCCTCCTTTAACTGTTACCAAAATGCAACTGCTGGAAAAAATTTGGGAAGGCACATCGAACGCTGTCAACGGAGTCTTAGGCGGTATCGATCGCGGCTTGACCGTGTTTTTCGGCTCGGCGAACTCCCGCCAAATCAAGAAATGCATGGAGCTGGCCAAGGAGATTGGCGAGTTGGAGCCGAAGATGACGGAACTCTCGGACGAGCAGCTTCGGGAAATGACCATCGTCTTTAAGAAGCGGTTGGCCGGTGGGGAAACGCTCGACGATATCCTTGTAGAAGCCTTTGCGGTATGCCGTGAAGGTGGACGGCGGTTCTTAAAAATGAGGCACTACGATGTTCAGCTCATCGGGGGCATGGTGCTTCACGGGGGGAACATCGCGGAAATGATCACGGGTGAAGGCAAGACGCTGGTTGCGACTCTGCCGACCTATCTCAATGCGCTCGAGGGTAAAGGGGTTCACGTCGTTACGGTCAACGATTATCTCGCCCGCCGGGACATGGAGTGGATGGCTCCACTTTACATGGGGCTCGGGCTCACAGTCGCGAATATCCAAAGCGGTATGTCGAACGACGAACGTCAACGGGCTTACAATGCCGATATCACCTATGCGACCAACAACGAACTAGGGTTCGATTACCTCCGCGACAATATGCGAATGGCGGCCCGCAGTGACGACCGGTTTCCGTCTTCGCAACAACAAGTCCAAGGACCGCTGAACTACGCAGTCATCGACGAAGTGGACAACATCCTCATTGACGAAGCTCGAACGCCTCTCATCATTTCGGGCAGTGCGGCTCGAGATCTTGGCAAGTACAAAGAGGCTGATGCCGTCGCCCGCGCGCTCAAGCGGGAAGAGCACTTTGTCGTCAACGAAAAAGACCACACGGTAAACCTCACCGATGCCGGGATTCGGGCCGCTGAGAAGCTGGCTGGCGTGGAGAGCTTCTACACGGTGGGCAACATGGAATGGCCCCATCTCTTGGACAACGCTTTGAAAGCTCACCAGCTTTACAAGCGCGATGTTAACTACGTCGTCAAAGAGGGGCAAATCATTATCGTTGACGAATTCACTGGTCGCTTGATGGAAGGCCGCCAGTGGAGTGACGGATTGCACCAAGCTGTCGAGGCGAAAGAAGGAGTGCAGATCAAGGAGGAAACGCAAACACTCGCGACCATTACGTTGCAAAACTTCTTTAAGCTGTACAGGAAAATCTCCGGTATGACCGGAACGGCGATGACCGAGGCAGGAGAGTTTTCTAAGATTTACAACCTCGGAGTCGTCGCGATTCCATCCAACCGTGGCTTGCAACGAATCGAGCACGCAGACGCAATCTACTTGACCGAGAAAGAGAAATTCAACGCGATTGCCGACGAGGTTGAGCGAGTCAACAAGTTCGACACCGTCTTCTTCCACGATAAAAAGCGTGGGTTCCTGATCGGCACGATTCAATCGGAGAACGAAGCTGAGATTGCGATTAAGAAGTCTGATCAATCCGGAGTGGAAACCATTCCCAAAGCAGACATTGAGCGGATCGAACGCTCCGGGCGTCCGATCTTGGTGGGAACCGTTTCGATCGAAAAGAGTGAAAAGCTCGCTGACCTCCTGGATCAACGAGGTGTAAAGGTCGCGGTTCTGAACGCAAAGCAGCACCGACGTGAAGCGGAGATTATTGCTCAAGCGGGTCGGATGGGAGGGGTCACTATCGCGACCAATATGGCTGGCCGGGGCACCGACATCATCTTGGGTGGTAACCCGGAAACGATGGCTTGGGCACAGCTGCAAGATCGCTATCCGACTCGTCTCGAGGTTCCCAAGGAGGAATGGGAAGCGCTCATCAACCAAATCGATGAACAAGAGCAGATGAAGGCTCAGGGGGTGAAGGTTCGCGAAAAAGGTGGCTTGTACGTTATCGGTACGGAGCGACACGAATCCCGCCGAATCGATCTCCAGCTGCGTGGTCGTTGCGGTCGGCAAGGTGACCCTGGTTCGAGTCGATTCTATCTTTCGCTCGAAGACGACCTCATGCGAATCTTCGCCGGGGAGTGGGTTCGGGACTTGTTTAAGCGAATGGGGATGGGTAACGGCGAAGCGATTGAGAGTCCTTACGTTTCCAAACGAATTTCCGGTGCACAAAAGAAAGTCGAAGAACGAAACTTCGAAATCAGAAAGAATCTCCTCGAATACGACGAGGTGATGGACTATCAACGGAAAAAGGTCTACGGCTACCGTCAGGATATTCTTGAGGGGGCTAGCTGCCGCGATTTGGTGATGAAGCATCTGTCCGATCAGATCACCAACAATGTGAATCAATTCATGGATCCTCTTTTCGGGCCAGAGTCCTATGCCAAGTGGTGTGGCTCTCGATTGGGTGTCCAGCTTGAGCCAAAGGACTTCCGAGGGGTCGAAGCCAATGTTGCTGAGGTTTATGCCAAGGATCAAGCGCAGAGAATTGCTGAGACCCAGATCCTGGACGCGATTGACGAAAATCTTCCCCGCGAGACAGAAGAAGCGGAGTGGAACTGGGAAGCGATGACCAAATGGGTCAATAATCGCTTCGGCGCAAAGTTTACTCAGAGTGAACTCAAGAGAATCCCTCGCGACTCCATGGACGAGCGATTGATTGATGTGGCTTCGAAGTACATAGACTCGATCGACTTGAGTGAAGGAGCACCGTATCTCGACGATGATTTTAGCCACCGGTCTCTGGTGGGGTGGATGACGAACAAGTTCGGGATTCAAGTGAATAGCGAAGAGTTACGCGGCCTCGAAAACGCCTCAATTGCGGCAAAGCTTTTTGCGCGGGCCGAGCAGACCTACGCAGAGCGAGAATGCCAGTTTCCTGTGATGCTGTCCTTCCGAAGATTCAGTCAGCAGACGGGAAATAATGAGTTTTCTATCGACGGGACTTCCTTGGTAACTTGGGCTACGGCTCGCTTTGAAGATACCAGCATCCTACAAAAACTTTCCGACAATCCCGATAAAGCTTTTGAAAGCTTAGTCGAGGTTGCGCGAGCCGCCATTCAAAAGGGGCTGCAAATGCGGGAGGTGGTCGTGAATAAAACGGCCGACGTTTTCAGATCAAACGATACGTCCCTCTTGAGAGAGGTCGTCAACCATAACGATGCTCGCATTGATGAGATTGATCGCTGGGCACGCGAGACGGTCTTTTGGAATGGGAACAAAGAGGATTTAGCAGTTTGGACCAAGAAGCAATTTGAAACGAAAATGCTTCAGGCCATCGACGACAAATTCTTTCCTGAGATTCGGAGGATGGAGCGAACCGTTTTGCTAACTCAGCTAGATTCTGCGTGGAAAGAGCATTTGCTCGCCATGGACCACGTACGATCAAGCGTTGGTTTCCGGGGTATGGGGCAGATGGATCCCAAGGTGGAGTACAAGCGGGAAGGCATGCGGTTATTCGACCAGATGTGGTTGTCGATCGGAGAGCGATTGACGGACGTTATCTTCCGTATGGAAGCTATGGATGCTGACATCATCGCGGACAGTTGGGTCGAAGCGACCGCTCGTCATGAAGAGTTCGACCTCAGAAAGACTTTACAAGCCCAGCAGCAGCAGCCGACGATGATGGAGGAAAAGCAACGCGATCTTGAATCTGCCGAGAAAGCCGGCCAGTCGGATGAGCCTGTACAGCCTATTCGCAATCGGAGTGGGCGAATTGGACGCAACGATCCGTGCCCCTGTGGTTCTGGTAAGAAATACAAGAACTGCTGCATGCGGCAACACTTGTAGCCCTAGGGCGGCTTAACGAAATGGCGGCAATCTATTAGGGGCGAGTGGGTTGTCCAATCTGGGGAACGACGGGTGCAGAGCACCAGTACTTCGTTCCTCAGTGCTTGACACCCCTTTGCTTGCATATCGAGCTAGCGTTGGGAGATCAGCTACGGCTGGAGGGAATGCACAACCAATCCCGAAACCAACTTCGGATAAAAGTAAGTGCTCTTGGCTGGCATTCTCTCTTGATGAAGCGATATCGTTCGGATGTGATCAATCGATGCTGGCATCACCAATGCAGCAACGGGGTAATGCAACTCACCCTCTAGCTTGCGATTTAGGCCGTCAATGACCTCTTTCACGGAATGCACATAAGTCGGCTTGGGCATCTCCTTAAGCCCCAACAGATCTTCCAGTACCAATCGATGTAAAACAGCAACTCCCAGGCTTTGCCAATCAGCAGACTGGTCGGCTGCAATCTCCTTCATCCGATCCGCCCCTTCTTGACGAGCCGAAATCCGAGTCCATTCCTGCGACTTGGAAGAATACAAGGCCATGATCAGCTGCTCATCCAGTCGCTCCATCTCGGCCCAAACCGCTCCTGCATTCTCAGGCCCCGATCCTACAAGCTCGCAATCGAAATGCTTGGAGAGTCGTTCGTGTAGCTCTTGGGTGGAGAATTCTGGAATACCATGCAACAATCGGTGTGTCGGCAGGACCAACAAGCCTGGATCATTCATGCTAACCAACATGGTCAAAACGAAGTTGGCAGGATGCGTGTCGGTAAGCAGCCCCTTTTCGGTCAGCTCATCTTTGTAGTTACATGCTGTCTCGTAACGGTGGTGACCGTCGGCGACAAACATATCGCGGTCAGCCACGAGCGCCATAACCTCTTGGATTATTTTGATGTCAGTCACCGGCCACATGCGATGGACCACTCCTAGATGGTCGGTAGCTTCGAGCCCGTGTACTCCCGCGATCTTTGTTTCGAGCAACTCCTGAATCTGATTCTCGGGGTCGGGATACAAGCCAAAGATCTGCGACAAATTCGCCTCGGTCGCGCGAGTCAACTTGAGCCGATCATCCTTTGCCTTGGAATGGGTCTGCTCATGCGGATAGATATTTCCTTCACCAAACCGCTGTAATTTGACCCGAGCCATAAACCCGCGTCGCACGACTTTTTCACCCCCCAGCTCAAACTCTTGGTGATACACGTAAATGGCAGGATCTGGCTCGCACTGAAGCACACCTTCTTTTTGCCAAGTTCGATAGATGTGTGCGGCTCGGCGGTAAATTTCATTCTCGTCCGTGTCGTTCGGCTCTGGTCGATTGAGCTCCAGCCTTAAAAAATTGTACGGAGACAATTCGTAGAGATGATTCTGGAGGGCAGAATCGACTACGTCATAAGGAGGAGCGATACAATTGGACAGCGATCCGACTTGGGCAAGATTGTACCGAAGACCGCGAAAGGCCTGAATTTCTGGCATGATTTTCCGCTCGGAAAGAGAGAAAGCGAACCAGGAAAAAATCGCGATTCGCTAGGTAAATGATTGGTTAAAACGAAAAAAGCCCGGAAAATCCGGGCTCGGAATCTCAAAACTACCCCGCTAGGACTCGAACCTAGAATAAAGGAACCAAAATCCCTTGTGTTACCATTACACCACGGGGCAATCTTTCGGGGAAATCCCCTTCAGATGGACGAAGTGTAGCCAGTCCGTGTTCGCTTGACAACTGTAGTTTTCAAGACTTTTATTCGAGCTTGGAAGTTACGATTCTCAGAATCTCTTTTTCTCGAGCTTGTAGTAATTTTCCTTGCCAGCGAACAAGCTGCCGATAGCAAAACAGACTACCGCTCATCGCTAACAACGATAGCGGCACAGCCACCGGCAACCAACTTACTGACGGAAGAAAATAGCCGATCAACCACTCGATGCCGAGCGGAATCAGAGCCAAGCCGAGTATCATCGGCAGAATCGAAGACAGCAACAAATTAAGCATGACTGTCATAAAGTCCATGCTCTTCGGTTGAATGCTTCCCGATCCTAACGGAAACGGGGTATAAATGGCCATCAGGTTCATTAATAACCCGAACATAGGCAATACCGTCAGAAAAACGAGTAACGCACAAATTCCAAAGTACCACGGTAAACCTATGTAGAATCCGACAAAGATCAAAATAGGCAAGAGCAAGCTGCCGATAAATGTTCCGTGGGCGAGATTCTTTCCATACAGAATTCGCCATCTCTCCATGCCGCTCAGCACGAAGGTCCGGAAACCAGCTCGATCGAAACCGAATGTGTTACCTGCCACCCCACACGACATTAGCAGCATAAACGCCGCAAATCCGCAAACGATCAAACACTTGAGATAATCGTTCTCCGGTACGACTTTGCCTCTCAAAAACACCAACATAATCAGCGGGGCTACGAGGGGCATGAGCAAATACATCTTGACCTCGGGCGCTCGCCTCATCGACGACCATGTCATCGATACCATGGCCGAGACATCTTCCTCCAAGCCTGGAAGGGACCACTCGTCCATCCGCAACCTCTGTGGCGCCTTTGTCGCAGCTTTGGCATTCGGTTGCGCGGAAACAGATGAAGTAACCACTTGTTTTGCCGACGCAGCGTCTACGACCCTAGTTCGAACTCGTTTGTTTCCTATCTCCCCTTTCCAATAACCCAGCGTGGATCGGTAACTCCAGCGCAAGAACTGAGCTCCTACCAACAACAACGCCATGGATAGAAAAAATGCCTGCCAAGCCGAACGGATTCCATTCATCATGGAATCGATCGCGGCGACACTCCACAACGGAGGCACCGCATAGTTGCCGATGCGGGCTGACGATACAAGAACATCGAATGCCCGTGCCCTGCGCTCGTTAAGCTGCTTGATCCGTAACTCCCGATCAGCCTGTTCTTTCGCCTCATAGGCTGATTCTTCCTCAAATAGAACGTCCTCGGAAAAAGCATCCTCAGGCGACTCAGACTGTTGCGTTTCCACCTGTTCTCCCGAATCGGTAGACAAAGCATCGAATTCGGTTCGCTGCTCCACCTGCTCCCCGAGCACTGCTGTTTTTTCTGCCGAATCTACAGTTTCAGGCTCTACAACCGTGTCGCTTGCTTTCTCGCTATCCTCCTCGGCTTCCGTTGCCATCTCGGGGCCCTCTGACGAAGCAACTCTAGCCGTCTGCCTCTGGCTTCGTTCAAACCAAAGAAAAATTTGCACAGGAACCTGCGTGGCGGCAATGATGAATATTGGCAACAGCACGAGCACCATTTGCTTGGTTCGCGGGTTGATCATAAACGTTGCAATCCAACCTTGTAGCCAATAAGTGGCCGCCGTCATCGCAAACAGGAATGCGGCAACTGGGATCACAAACAAGATGGCAACGATCCCGACAGAAAACAAGGAGCCGAACACCAACCCTAAACAACCGCCAGCCGTCATCAAAAAGACCGGGGTTCCCAATGACGCCAGATAGTTAACCACAAACGCCTGACTCGGCGAAACGGGCAGATGAAGAATTTTATCGAGAGAAATGGGGTCTCCACGCTGAGCTTCATTGAGGACATGGATCACCCACATCAACATCGCTAAGAGAATAGTCGCATCCCAAATGAGAAAGTAATAGGTCTGATCAAGATACTTGGGCAGGAAAAAGCCGAGCGTAAAACCCAGCAACCAAATTGATACTACACTCAGCCCGACGACAATCGTGCCAAGGAGCGCGAACACCTGCGTTAACTTGGAGCCTCTCGATATCTGGTTGTAGCGAATGCGAAATCGCAACCACACGAAAAGCAACGAGGGCCAAATAAATCGGTCGTAGATTCCCTGCATCATGAATCGAGCCAATTCAAGCGATTCGCCCCAGTGCTCTCAGTGCCAGCCATCGACAAAAAGTACTGCTCCAACGAACCTTGATCGAGTATCTCCTGCATGGACGATTGATGCACCAGCTTGCCTTGCATAATGATCCCAACATGGGAACAAAGCTTCTGTACAATTTCGAGAACGTGCGATGTTATAAACACAGTGCACCCCCGATTCACAAAGTTTGTAAGTATCTCTCGGATGGTAACAGAGGCTACTGCATCGACTCCTTCAAACGGCTCATCCAAAAAGAGCAACTCCGGCTTGGGAAGCAACGCGGCTGCCAAAGATAGCTTCTTACGCATTCCGTGCGAGTACTCGAGCGCTAATGTCTTGGGCTCGGAATCAAGCGTCATCAATGCTAAAAGCTCTTCGCTCCTCTGCCGTATCGTCTCCAAAGATAGACCATGAACTCGACCGACAAACGTGAGATATTCGCGGGCGGTTAGATTTTCAAAGAGTGCAAGATTCTCGGGTATAACTCCGATCTTTCGCTTGGCTTGTAAACTCTGGTGCTCATGGAGCATGTCGAACCCAAGCACCCGCATCTCACCTCCGCTCGGGGCCAGCAGCCCGGTGAGCATCTTGATGGTAGTCGATTTGCCCGCTCCGTTATGCCCCAGAAAACCGTACAGCGTCCCTCGCTCGACCCTCAAATTAACCGCATCTACCGCTACCTTCGTTCCGAACTTGCGTGTCAAATCTGTTGTCGCAATAGCATATCCATCATCCGCTTCCGTATCTGACATTTAAAGTCAATCCCCACCGCGTCTTAAGTAAGTGACGATCTGAGCCATCTGCTCAGGTGTCAACAGTTTTTCAAAGCCATCCGGCATCAAGGATTGATTCGATTCCTTGATATCTTCAACATCGTCCCTCGCAATCTTCTCCACCCGTCCGTCGGCGAGCACTAATTCGAGGAACTCATCAGATTCTTGGATTTTTAGTCCCGAGAACACCAAATCCTCCTTTGTCCGAATGAGACTCCGTTTGTAGCGATCGTCCACCGACTTGCTAGGATCAATGATCGCTTCGAGCCAAGCCCGATTGGTCCAGTGGCTTAACGCTTGTAGCGAAGGCCCAATCGGCGGAATACTCAAACCGTCAACAACCTGCCCGCGATGGCATTTGGCGCAATGCGTTTCATACAGCAGCCTTCCTTGAGCCAGCTCGAATTGCGCCGGCCAACTCGCTTCAAACCGATCGATGGCCTCCTTCCTGTCTCCAGCATCGTCGCTACCGAACCACTTCACAACACTCTTTGCATATCCATCCTGCGTATTCTGCCGCAGCACCTCGACCTGACTCGGCTCAACCGCCTTGGCATGCAACTCGCCTCGCTCCAAGAAGTCAAAAAGCAACCGAATCCCTTGCGGATTACCAACGTAGTTCGATATCACAGACCTTTGCAACGGCCTAGGCCAATTGCGACTCGACGTGAGCAGGGCAACGCGACTAGCCTCGCCAAGCTTGTACACTCCCGAGACAACGACTTCCACAAACGCTTCATCCGCGCTGGCAAGCCTTTCAAGCAACTCCCCTACTTCCGCTTGAGAGTCGTCGATCAACCGGGAAGAATACAATTCCCAAGCCGCTAGCTTCAATGCCAGCGTTCCTTCTGATGAACTTACAACCTTCTTCGACTCGGAATAAATGCAATCGATCAACTCGTTTTCTAACGCGGTGACTCCGGCACTCGACGCGAGCTGTCTGGTTAACAGATAATGCCAAGCAGGCCTCGCCCCCTGATGCCCCACAATCAATCCAACGATCTTCGTAAGGTCGCTCGAAAGCAATTTCGGAACCAATCGGTTGAGATACCCGGTCCCTCGCAAATCATCCCGTTGAATCAACTCTTCTACGATCAATCCGACTCGCTCCGGGTTTACGAACTCTAGTGCAATTTCGAAACCTCTCAAGTTAGAATTCGCGAGCAACAGGTCGCACGTTTTTCGAATTGCTTCCCGATCTGTTGCTTCGCCATAATTCGCGAGACCTATCACCAGACGCATCGCAAGGAGCGGATCGATTGAGTCCTGCATCGCAACCCGGGAAACCATACTGTCGACAGCCCCCCTCGAGATCTCACCAGATCGGAGCATTTGCCCCGCAACATAGGTTGCGACACGTTCATCACGATCCTGTAACAGCACAATCCTTTGACTTTCTTTCAACGCACCCGCGTAATTCAGAATCGAGAATGCTCGCACTCGCACTTGCGGATTCGCAGAACTAAGCTCGCTAACGATAGAGCTTGGACTCAACTTTCCATCCGTGATTTGCCAAATCAAGCTCTGTTGCGCCCAGTCTGCAATTGCAATATTGTCATGTCCGAGTAAACCAATCATGTCCTCTGTGGAGAGGCTTTCGAAAACAGGTGGCGTCTGCGGAGGTTTCGACTCGTGATACACTCGGTACAGTCGACCTTGTTCCTTGCCCGCGTAGACATCGAGCCTGGCTAACCACTCTTCGGGAATCCAAGTGGGATGCTCAATGACTCGGCGATACATATCTGCGATCCAAATCGATCCATCAGGCGCGTTGACCACCCGCACCGGTCGGAACCAAGGATCTGAACTGCGGATCCACTCGCTTGACGAATCCTCAGGCAACCGTTCCGCCCGCCACGAAAAACCATCTCGCACCATCGAAAGACGCGAAACCAAATTGTGTACCGGTTCGCACACAATGGCTTGACCGAACATGCTTTCGCCGTTCCCATGGCTGAGATTGATGATGGTGCTGCAGACCGAGGTGTAGCGATTCGCGGTTAACGGATCGTTGAAACGGTCCAAGGCTTGACTAAGCGGATAAACCACCGGAGATTCAACCGGTTGTGTCAAATATCGCACGATGCCGGCGGAATGCACCATGCCAGCGGAATGCCTCGAGGAATGATTGCCCCAGTTTCGATCGGCGACATACTGATAAATGGGGTGAGTGTTGTCGTTGCCAAACCAATTCCCCCATCCATCGTGCGAGCGAATGAACTGTGTCTCTCCCGTTTCGAGGGACAATTCATGACGATCGGGATCAATGGCTAGATCGCATCCGCGAATATCGATCTCCTCAAACGAGCCATCCAACCGATGCAAAGTGACCGATTTGGTACCATCGCCCGGTCCGAAATGCAATTTGTGATCTAGCCCATAGGTAAACCCGTGGACCCTGTGCTGTGGATTTGCTAATGCGAAGCCCGATAGTATGACTCGCTTTTCATCCGCAATTCCATCTCCGTCGGTATCCTTGGCAAAAAACACCTCCGGTGCACACGCGACCACGACCCCATCTCTCCATGCATAGATCCCCGACACAAAAGGCAAATCGCTCAGAAACACCGTACTTGTCTCTAGCAATCCGTCCTGATCTTTATCCTCGAGGCAGATGACTCTGCCCGATCGCTCGCCGCCGTTGGGATAATCTGGCATCTCCAGCACCCAAACCTTGCCATCCGCTCCAAACGATATGTTGATGGGATCGAAAATCAACGGCTCAGCGGCCACCTGCTCAATCCGAAACCCCTCGGGAACTTGAATCGATGCGAGCGATTGGCTTTTCGTGAGTGGTCGATCCAAATTCCGGGTTTGGGTCTGAAGATCCAAAACCACTTTCACGAGCTTTTCCTCTGTTCCACTCACCCAGGGGCCTGGCTGATTGTAGTAAACCATCGAGCTGTCGACTTCGTAGCCACCCTCTTTTAACAAACGCTCCGAGGCGACATAAGCGAACACGTCATCCACGTAAGCAGCAACCCACACGTCGGTGAACTGGCTCAGTTCCCGTTCGAGCCTGATTTGATAATCGACGACTACTTCTCCACCCAAGAACACCCAAGCTAACTGGGTGCCAAACCCCCAGAAATGGACGGGAGCAGGATAAGACTCAGGGATGCGATCTTTGAACTTCAGTATCTCGAGCAACCCTCGTGCTCGATTCTGGATGTGCCGATTGGGATCTTGTAAAAGCCCCTGGAGCGATGAGGGGGCGGGGCGATCAAACTCGAGCCCCGCGTAGGCGAAGGATACAACCTCGGGGGCACGCAGTGGTTCCTGGTTGGATTTTATAGCACGCGTTACAGCCTCTGCCATGCTTTGAGCATGTGATTGAGCATGAGCAAACTCGCCTCGCGGGTTCGGATTCGAATCGGCACCTGTCCCGATCACTGGTACAGCAACCAACCCATCATTCTGGTTTTCGATCAACTCAGCTGATAAGCCCGCCCAATCCGCGCTGACCCGATTCCTCTCAGGACTGATCGACGTACAGTGACATGCATATTGATAAGCGACTGCCAGCAACTCGCCATCATCCTTACGGGCCGATAACACTCGCACTCGCCGATCGACGGGCCCTTCAGGAGTGGTCCCAAAATTCGCCCAACGACCACTCTGTATAACGCGACGATTGATGGCAAAGTCAGCTTGGTCGTCAGCGACGGTAATAGTGCCTGGGACTGCCCCCTTTATGGCCTGTCTCGCAGATTCGATAGCGGAATCGACCAGGAACTTCGTATAACGCTTGGACGCTTCCAACTCTGCTGGTGAAAGCGGGTCTGCGAACAAGTTCGTGAGGACACCATCCAAATGAGGAGCTGTGTGCGAGTGTGTGGTGCACAGAGCCACCTGTGCTCTGCTCAGTCCGAATTCCAATTCGAGCGTTCGATTGATCGTTTCCGTCATCGCTGCCGATATGCCGATCGCATCCAAGGACACAACCAGCAGCGGCTCCTTGTCCGTGTGGGCCATATAGAACGATCGTACAAAAAGATTCGAGTCCTTTTCCGTGGCTGGCTGAACACGGGCCGCATATCCACTCAACCGAACGGGTTCCGTTGGGGTGACATCAATCCGGCTGGCTCCGATTTGCCATTCACCAGCAACCAGAGCAATGAAGTTAAGAACCGGTAGCAGTGAAATGAACACCGCTATTCGTACGAAGATTTGGGCAGGATTTTGGGTGGGTAGGTTCATTCTCGCGAGTCCTATTGGGTCAGTGGCCCTCGCATTGTAACTCTTCTCAAGCCCCAATTGTATGAAGTCGTTTCCGTTTTTCGACTTGTACTGTTCCCCATACAAACAACGCCAACGCGGCCCAAACGATAAGGAAACCGGTCAATCGCCCCAGACCGACAGGCTCTCGAAAGAGAAAGTAAGCGATCAGAAACTGTAGCATCGGGCCGACATACTGCAACATTCCCATGGCTACCAACGGAACCGATTTAGCCGCCGAGGCAAACAGCAAAAGAGGAAGTGTCGTGATCGGGCCACCCAGCACCAACAAAGCAATCGTATCGAACGAAAGGGCCTCCTGCTCCGACCCGCCAAATCGAAAATACCACAACAGTACCAGAGACAAGGGTGCTAGAATCGCCGTCTCCATCCCCAAACCCGAAATAGCCGGCATGGTGGTCTTCTTCTTAACGGCCGCGTAACTGGCAAACGAGATGGCTAAGCAAAATGCGATCCAGGGAAATACACCCGTGGCCCAAGTCATAACTCCCACCCCGACGAAAGCTGCAACGATGCCCGCCCATTGCGTTCCGCTAATTCTTTCTCGAAAAAAGACCACGGCCAGCAATACGGTTAGTAGTGGGTTGATGAAATACCCCAAGCTCGCTTCTACAACAAACTTGTTCTGAACGGCCCAGATAAACACGAACCAATTAATGCTGATCAACACAGCTGCTAGGCAACACAAAGCTAACCGCTTTCGGTCCTTCAAAAGCTCGATCACACTTTGCCATTGCCTGACATAAGTTGTCAAAAAGACGAGCACGAGCAAGGACCAAACAATTCGGTGACTGATGACCTCGAGCGATGGAACATGATCTACCAGCTTCCAATAAAGTGGAAAGATTCCCCAAAGCGCATAAGCCGAAACAGCCTTTAGATACCCTCGGTAGTTTGTCATGAATAAGATATCTAAATCCGCTTGAACATCTTGTCGAGCTGATCGCGTGAAAAGAACAACGCGGTTGGACGACCATGCGGACAGTGATGGGTTTCTTGATGCAGATCACGCTGCTTGAGCAACTCTGAGATCTCATCATCTGACAGTTTATCACCAGCCTTGATCGCAGCTTTGCAAGCCATCATATTCATCATATCGTCCAGCAAATCTCGCACATCAGGCTTCTTGCCTCCCTTCAAAAGAGGTTCGAGCACCTGTCGCAAGACCTCGGAAGGCGAAATGTCCTTGAGCATGGCTGGGTAGGAATGGATCAAAAACGTCTCGCCTCCAAACGGCTCAACATGTAATCCGATCTCTTCCAGTACCGTTTTGTACTCGTTTACCAACGCAGCCTCCTGAGAGGGCAAGGAGACGGTCTCGGGCACCAGCAATCGCTGTACATCCACCGCCTTCGATAACACCTTGGCCTTGATCTGCTCGAATAAGATGCGCTCGTGCAAAGCATGCTGATCGATAATAACCATCCCATCTTCGTACTCGGAAACCAAATAACGATTGTGTATCTGAAATCCAACTGTCTTACTGGAGCTTGCACCATGATGGGCATGATCAACTCGATGCGCCGATGAATGACTGTGGGACGAGGTGAGCAAGGCTTCATCCCCACCGGCCGGCAAGCCCAACGAACTGTCCAGATCGATTTCGGCTGACCAAGGCATGGCGCTGGGTGGCAACTCCGGTACGGCAGACACGGGATCGCTTCTCATCGGTCCGAAAGGATCATTCTGATGGGATCGCGGTGCCACTGGTCCTCCAAACTCGTTCCGGGCCGACGGAAACGGCCGGAAATCAGGAACGGAACGTGGTAACGCGGCCGTCGTCGTTTGGGGCCAATCGAGTAAACTACTCGTCGAGCTTGCACTTTGTGAACTTGGAGACAGGGCTGCTCCAGCCAAGGCGGAAACATGCCCTGGAAGAATCGGTTCCGCCGTGGGCCTTGCCACCGGAATGAAATCGCTGTTGAGAAACTTATTTCGCAACCCGGATAGCAACCTCGAATAAATGGCCCCGCTATCCTCGAATCGCACCTCCACTTTGGTCGGGTGAACATTGACATCGACCGTCTTCGGATCGATATCGACATGCAAAAAGCAAACAGGCATCCGGCCTACCATCATCAATCCGCGATACGCTTCCCCCAACGCATGCTGCAGAGCTTTGTCTCGTATGTGTCGCCCGTTCAAGAACAGATATTGCATGCGATTGTTGCTCCGCGAAACCGAGGGATCGCAAACATATCCGTGAATAGCGACCTTGTCATCACGCTGATCGATAGAGATCAACGCATCAGCGACCTCGTCCCCAAAAAATTTGCGGATCCGCTCGGACCAACGCTCCGTGGGGGGCAAATCATGAACGGTCCTGCTACCGCTATGCAAAACCATATGCACGTGCGGAAAGGCTAGGGCAACTCGAGTGAAGGCTTCCGTCACATGTCCCATTTCCGTTTGGGCACTCTTCATGAACTTGCGACGGACCGGCGTATTGAAAAACAAATGCCGAATTTCAATGGTGGTACCAATCGGTCCAGATGTGGGACGGACCGGCTCTTGCACTCCACCCTTGACCAATAGCTCGTACCCGCTATCGGATTGTGCCGTTCTGCTCCGTAAAGTCATATGGCTGATCTCGGCGATCGATGCCAACGCCTCACCGCGAAAACCTAACGTGCGAACATCAAATAAATCATCGTCATTCTGTAGCTTGCTCGTAGCGTGCGGAGATATAGCCAGCTCCAATTGCTCCTCGTCAATGCCACAACCATCATCGGTGATCCGAATCAAATCGAGGCCGCCCCCCTCGATGCTGATTTCTACACGCTTTGCCCCTGCGTCAATGCTGTTCTCAAGCAATTCCTTGACCACGCTCGCGGGGCGTTCAATGACCTCTCCGGCCGCAATTTTGTTCACCAACCCAACCGGTAGCTTGCGAATTGTTGGCATGATTGTGTGGTCTCCTCTCAGCGCGGCATTCCTTTGAGCCTCGACTAACCCACCGAAGACTCCCTCGTCAACTTGACTTTACATTACCTCCCTTGATCTTAACGGAAAACCGCCCCTTTCGAAATGCTTACCATCTGAGATTGCGGAATCGATGAGATCTGTTTGAATACTGCGATCGTCAATATCGTAGTTTCAAGCAACTTATCTAGCCAAAACCTATACCGAGGCACCACTCCATGGATATGCATGACCTAACTCGCGAACTCCAACTGAGCAATGACAGCAAAATCGTGATGATGGTCGCCGACGGCCTTGGTGGTTTGCCCATGCAAGCGGGCGGAAAAACGGAACTCGAATCCGCAGCGACTCCCAATCTGTCCGCGTTGGCAAAACTCGGCGTTCAAGGTGCCAGCATTCCCGTTAAACCGGGCATCGCACCAGGCAGCGGCCCAGGGCATTTAGGGCTATTTGGCTACGATCCTCTCCAATATCAGATTGGACGTGGAGCACTCGAAGCAACCGGCATCGGCTTTGCCCTTCAAGAAGGGGACGTGGCGATCCGCTGCAATTTTTGCACCCTAGATGCCAATGGCAACATCTCTGATCGCCGTGCTGGACGTATTAGCAGCGAAGAAAGTGCCCCTCTAGCTATCTCTCTTCGCCAAATCAAAATCCCCGGCATCGAGGTCTTTGTCGAACCGGTCAAGGAGCATCGATTCGTAGTCGTTCTGCGCGGAGCGGGCCTAGGTGGTAACGTGGCCGACACCGACCCGCAAAAGACCGGTGTTCCTCCGCTCGATCCAGTTGCCCAAGACGAAGCGAGCAAGAAGACGGCCGAAGTAGCCAAGGAATTTTTGGCTCAAGCAAAGAAAATCCTCGCCGGGCACCCTAAAGCGAACTTCCACACCATGCGTGGCTTCGCGAGTAAGCCCGCCCTGCCAACGTACCAAGAAGTCTACGGACTGAAAGCAGCCGCCATCGCGGTCTATCCGATGTACAAAGGATTAGCTCAATTGGTCGGCATGGATGTGATCGGAAAAGCACAATCGCTGGCCGAACAAATTGATACCCTAGAAAAGGCTTGGAACGATTACGACTTCTTCTTCCTCCACTTCAAGTATACCGATAGCACCGGCGAAGACGGCAACTTTGACGAAAAGGTCAAGCGGATCGAGGAGCTGGATAGCTTGCTACCACGTATCAATGCCCTTAACCCCACCGTCTTGATCGTTACCGGCGACCATAGCACGCCATCTTATCTCAAGAGCCACTCGTGGCACCCCGTTCCCACGCTGCTCGTGTCGGATTGCTGCCGACCTGACCCGCATGTCACGTTTAACGAGTCGACCTGTATCACCGGCGGCTTGGGGCACTTCGAAGCCCAGTATCTTATGACTTTGGCATTATCCAACGCCGGGCGGCTTGGCAAGTACGGTGCATAAGATCGGCAGGCACGAATGATAGATTGGCGATGATCATCATGAACCCAAAGGTGATCATCCCCATGAACATTGCAATCCCAAAATGGACGGCAACCGCCAAGAGCAATGCGACCGGTCGCGTCCACTTAGGCCAAACGATTGCCGGGTAGAGAACTTCCCAGAACAACGTCACATGCGTCAACAAAGCGACGAGGACAGGATACCGCCCCATCCAAGTTAAATCCGTGGATTGGTATTCGTAAGATGCCGCTGCGAACCAGAGTGCGGACCCATCCCACCACATCTCGCCTCGCAATTTGCCGAGTCCGCCAAAAAAGTAGATGATGCACATGTGGATCTGCATCATTCGCGTCGAAACGGTATTCTGCCATGAAAGCGTTGTCGCGTTGACGTCGGGGGTGTTCAGTCCGGTCGCGATTCGCAACCACCACGCATCGGCAAGCTTGGGAAACCGTTTGCTCAAAATGCGATCCAAACTCAGCAAGCTGTTCGACTGGGCGAAGATTAGATAAAAACTCAACATGATCACAATCTGATCCAGACCGAACAGAAATCCGGTCAAGCGATGAACCGTCATCAGAGTCAAGAACCAAGCCAGACCCATCGTTAGCCTGGTAAGCAATCCCAAGGCTGCACAAACGCCACACAGGATCCCCAACCATTCATGGAGCCGGATCCACGCCAGCGACTCGGTCATCGCTAAATAAGTCCATTTGCTATCTCCTGGCACCCCAATCTCGGGTGCACCACTGTGCAGACGGTTCCAGAGATCGTTGCTCACCAACGCGTTCGGGCCCAGAAAATCGTCCAGCTTCAACAACCAGACACAATGCACATACGCGATCATCAAACCGGTGGCGATACGAATCGGAACCAGCGTATGCGCCGAAGTGGGCTGAAAGAAAAAGCCTAGTAATTTGTCCAGTAACCCCAAAGGCCGGTTCGATGGCGGAGGAAATTGATTCGCACTGCTCATTTGGGAATTAGCAACTCCTCAACTTGTGCATTCGCTTCGCTGGTGGGAGAGGCACCGTTTGCTGTAGGCGGGGCGATCGAAGCTGGAGGAGGTGGGGGCGGAAAATTGGATAGCGTTTCGGGCAAGATCTGAATCCAACGCGGATCGGAGATGCGAACATTTTGCTGAAGCGTCGATATTCGGTCCGGGATCTCTCTTTCCAGCCGATCCACGCGGACAAACGGCTTGCCCGTCTCACGCTTTATGTTTTCGGAAATTGATCCAATCAAGTTGCGATAGATCTCAGAGTCGTTCTCCCAGCTTTTTTGAATTAGTGGTTCCCTAGCCAATTCGGGATCCAGCTCAGGGGGAGCGAAACGCGAGTTCACAAATTCTGCGAACATCAAATAGCGATGGTAGAGCAAGCGAGGGCGATGCCGATTTCGATCGGGAATGAGGACACCTTCGTATGGATTGACCTGGAATAAATTGGCTGGTGGAGGCAAGGGATCATTGTCGGTGGCGACTCGCAACAAATGCCCCGGTCCTGGATTGGGAGCGAAGAAAAAATAACCGTGATCGAGAAATAGAAACTGAGTATAAGGCCGGAAGACGCTACGCAATAAATCAGCATCAGCCCCAGATTGAACCCGACTGCGCGAGAAAAAATGGAAAGGCTCGGAGAATACGGCAATCAGATGAAAGCAGACGGCTCCTAAGATGATTATTTGCCAAGGTCTCGATAGTCGAATTGAAACTCCGACTGATTCTGTACATGGATTCTGATCCGACGAGGTCTTTTCGGTCGGGAGCTTTTTCTGGTCGTCGCTCTTCATGAGCTACATACTTTCGTTGGAAAGGTTCGGTTTCCTCAGTTGTACGCGGATTGGTCCTTTGATGCTTTCGATGCTGCGTTCCTCTAGATCGATAACCGTCCCTTGTTGGGTGACATCGATCAGATCGTCTCGAAACATATCGGAAACCACATCGCGAACGAGTGGCATGTATTGCCGCCATTTCGAGCCGAAAGCGCGAGCTGCATCGGATGGGCAAATACTCTCTCCCGACTTAAGGCACATGAGCAGCCTGAGAATTTCATTTTTAACGTCATCAGGCCCTGGTTCCTCATGATCCAGCCAGCGCGTTTTCCCCATTTTCCATCCAACTTTCTATCGAGCCGCCGATCGCATGATCGAAAAACACCGAACATCATTATTATTAAACCATTAGCTGCCCGCCCTGTACAGGTGAGACTGGATGCTGGAGTTCCAGTTATCTGTCTACACTCCCAGCAATTCGCGAAGAGTTGCTCGGTCGCGACGATAGGCATCCATGGCAGCGGGCAGACTCGCTGGATCTTTGTGATCGGTGTACTCCATGTGTAACGAGATGGGACCAGGGAGTGGATTCCGTTTCAATCGGGCGAACAGTTTCTGGCTGACATCACCGGTACCTAGAGGTACATCCTCGACCTTACGATCGAGAATCTTGCAATCTTTAACAAAAGTTGCGCCGATCGAATCCACCAACATGTTGAGATCGATTTCCCATGACTGGAAGCCTTCTACTGTGGCATGGCGTACATCATACGCTACGGACAAATAAGCCGATTCGATCTCACGAAGCATCACACCTAAGTCCCAAAGCGGGGCGCCAACATAGTTCGCGCCAGAATGATTCTGGTAAAGTCCAGTTAACCCTAGGCTTTTGTTAAGCTCGGCAAGCTCACGCGCTTGTTTTGCGAACAGATCAAGTTGAGGAAGGATCTTTCGTTCCAAGTCATATTTGTAATACGCCATTCGATAGTAGCGTATTCCGAGTCGCGAGCCGGTTTGTAAGACCAGCTCTGCATTCTCTGAGCCGACATTGTTGATATCCGTTGTCATGATAACAACAACCTTCTGCTTGTTCATCAAGGTATCCGTTAAACGAGGAAGCTCCTCGCTTACAAGTCTAGGCTCAATCTGACCGCCTTTTCGAATGGTGGCTTCGATACCATCGACCTCTATCTCGTGACAGAAATCGGTAAGTTGATTAAAGTCTAAGTGTTGAAGGTGCTTGGCAAAAATAGCAACGTTATTGAAAGACGCATCTTCTCTCCCCGCAGCCAATCCGCTCCCAATAAGCGGAATAGCTGACGCGGCAACGGAGGAGGCTTTTAGAAAAACGCGTCGGTTCCAGTCTAATGGTATCATGTTCAATCTGCTGAATCGCGAGAGGTATGAGTGGGATAGCCGGAGGTTAGAATGATAGCCTAGGAGCTTCGTATTGAAAAATGCAGCATATCGCAACCTTCCATCTGAGGATAAGAAGCCGACTAGATAATGGTTAGTCGGTTTACCTTGGAACATTTTGGGGGAACATTTTGGGGACACACACCAACCTGGGAGCAACCTGGGGGACACAGCATCTTTTGGGAGCAACCTGGGGGACACAGCATCTTTTTGGGTTTAGATGCTAGGGGGCACAGCATGTTTGCAGGATTTCCGGATTTAGGTAGGATTGCTGGTCACAAAAGCTATTCGGTTTATTTCCGGCTTATTCGTGATCTCATCGGAGGTTCTTATGGCTCGCATTTCTCGCGTGGAAATCTTTGCACCGGACGAGGTGGCTATCGTTCACTGCGTCAATCGCACGGTCAGACGTTGCTTCCTTCTCGGGGAGGATCCCGTTACCGGTAAAAACTTCGATCATCGCAAAGCATGGATGGAGGTCGAACTCCGGAATCTGGCGAAATCCATGGGAATCGATCTGCTCGGCTACTCGATTCTTTCTAACCACTATCACCTGATACTCCGCTCCAGGCCCGATATCGTCGCCACTTGGGACGACTCCGAAATCGCTAGGCGATGGTTGATGCTCTGCCCGAAACGCAAAAAGCCTGATGGCTCCGCAGACGAGCCCAACGAACTCGAACTCGATTCCATCCGATCGTCCCCCGCAAAGGTCAAGGAGATACGCTTGCGGCTAAGCGATATATCGTGGTGGATTCGGCTTCTGAGCCAGAAGATTGCTCAGAGAGCTAATAAGGCCGATGGCGAGGTCGGGAAATTTTGGCAGGCGCGTTACAAAGCTGTTCGAATTCTCGACGAAACGGCTCTTTTGGCTTGTGCGGCCTATGTGGACCTGAATCCGATTCGGGCCGCGATGGCCGAGACGCTCGAGCAAAGCGACTACACGTCGATTCAACGAAGGATCGAGGATTTGAAGGAGCAAGCTAGCAGCAAAAGTGTCGAGGATCATTCTTCCGAACCGTCTCAACAACCAGAAACGAATTCCTCCCCTGCACCAAGTTTCGTAGGCCTAACGCGTTCGGCGTTTCTCGCACCGATCTGTTTGGGCCGCAGTGAAGAAGACCTTGGGGCCTGCCCAAGCTCCAACGGATACCGCGCCAGCGATAAGGGCTTTTTGGAGGTAAGCGTTGCAGGGTATATCGAGTTGCTAGATTGGACCGCAAGGCAGTTGGTAAAGGGCAAACGAGGAGCAACCCCAGCAGATGCCGCTCCGGTATTCGAACGCTTGGGACTCACGGAAGAAGTGTGGGTGGAGCTAGTACGGGACTTTGGCGCACTGTTTAGTGCGGTCGCGGGTAAACCGAAAGTGATTGACGCGACTAGGAGCCCTAAGCGGCAACAGCGTTACAACATCCGTCCGAGGACGCGGGAGCTGCTTCCGAGCTAGCTATTCGCGTCGCGGTAACGTAAGCCGAGCGCATAAAGCCCGCGCGTCCGCGATTTTCTTTTGGCTTTCCGACAAGAGCGGGGAAGCGGTCTGTTCTCAACGTCTGCATTTTGGCTATTCCTATGGAATCGAGCTTCGCATGTGGGCTTGTTTCTGAACGAAGTGGTCCCTTTTGAGCGTCGACCGCTTTTTCGTATTTCTCAACAGCCGCTACAATTCGACGGTTCAAAAAAATGCTGTGTCCCCAAGCAGTCAGGATCAGATAAAGTAAGATTGTTTGCTGTCGCGGTGACCCTCACATTTAGTCCGGTCGCGTGCTTTTGGATGAGTGGGTGGTAAGTAAAAGATTAAGATAAGGTTGAAAGACAATGGATCTCGCTCAAAGCATCATCGTATCTACACTCATGTTGGGTTTGGGTTTCCTGCCGCCACACGCACAGGAAGCACTTAGTGCAATCGGAGACGATAACCAGAAACAAGAGATTTTATTGTTCAAGGTGAGGGTGATTGATCCGGATGGTTACCCTGTGGAGAATGCAAAAGTATTGCCTGTCGGATTGCGAACAACGCTTGAGCCTGCGAGCCATCGGGGCTGGAACCGGAAGCAATATGGCCCCGATGGGACTCCTATAACAAATGCTGACGGTGAAGTCGAGATTTCCTATCCAAAGAATGTCGGCGAAAATTTCGAGGTGGGTACGATTACCATTTCCGTTACACACCCTGATTTCGTGACCTTTCGAGCGGATTTCAGAACGGGTCAGCAACCTGCTGAAGCCAAATTGCAACATGGGTTTCGTATAGCCGCTACCGCAGTCGATTCGGCATCGGGCGAGCGAATTTCCTCTGACTTATATGGGTTGGTTAGTGGGGAGTCGCGTATGGCAGAGTGGAAACTTACTGAAAATGGAACGCTCCTTTCTCCTGCGTTTGAGTCAGGCAAGATTTGGTTACGATTGATTCGAATCAGATCAGGAGAACCCAATCTGTTCAGTCAGTTGATCGAAGTCAACTCTAGAGACCAAAGCCGGATAATGCTTCGCGATATCAAACTCTCGAAAGGTACACGAGTAACGGGACGTCTCGACGAGTCCGTAGCCAGACCAATAAAGAATGGGCGGGTCGCTGCCATGATCGTTAGACCGGCGAACGGAAATCAACGCGGCGATTGGAAATCGACATGGACTTGGTTTGAGCACACTGCTCTGCTCGATGACGGGACTTTTGTATTTGAATCCTTACCATCAAATGAGATCCTGCAATTGATCCCGACTTGTGATGATTGGGTACCAAAGAGCCCGACGCAAGCGGAGGTGCTGCCCCATTTCAAAGCCGAGGCCGAAGAGATGAGTGAGTACTTTACTTACCCCCAAGTGGTCCGGATAAAGGGCGCACAAACGGATTCTGTATTGCATATGACACCAGCCACGTCGGTCCGGGTGACAGTCCTCGATAACGCCAGTCAACCAATTCCCGGAGCAAGAGTGGTTTCCTCCCCTAATCAATATTGGTTCGAGTCGGGTTCGCAAATACTTGGCGAGGCATTCTCGATGTCGGATGCCTTGGTCAAATCACGGGAAGCTGGTGAGTACAATTGGGAATGCAAAAATATCTACGCAGCCAACACAGACGAAAGCGGGGTCGCAATTCTAGCCTCTATGCCAACAGGTCGCTTCGTGCCCATAGCTGCCAGCAAGATGGGTTATAAAATGGAGTCGGATCGTCCTGGTATTGGCACGATGGTCCATCTCAAGGAAGAACAGGAAACAGAGGTGACCATCACCCTACTCCCGGTGGGGAATTAGTAAATTGAGACGATCCCGGAAAAAAGGACAGTACGTTTTTTGCTACAAGTCGTACTAGTTTGTCGGGGTTTCCGATGGAACATTTTGGGGACACACACCGTTTCGATGCCGACCACGCCCCCCGGTTTATCCTAGCGCTTTCCTGCGTCCCCATTCTGTCCGTGATAAAAATTTCCACACCGCCAGAGATAAGAGAAACGCAAGAGGATTGATGAGCAACGATTTTCTAGACAACTCTTGCGTCACTCTCATCTCTCGCGGTGTAATCTATTGTTTTGAAGTGGGTTGGTGGGACTCAGACATATTCGATGCCGACGCTTAGATGTCTCTCCCTGCGAAAAACTGTTCAACAAAGAGAGGCTTGGCCCATTGATAACTGGGAACCAAGGGTACCTCGAAAGAGGTTCCAGCCGTTTTCGAAAAGAAACGTCGGCTATGCCTCATGCAGTTCCGCAAAATTTCTTGGCCCACGCACTTTTTCCGATGTCGTTCCTGACACTTCCAGGTGGTACAAGGAAGTATAGACGATTCATTGATGCCATGACGGCATCACTCGCGAGGCAGAGCCTCCAAAGCAGGTCATTCCAAGGCAGAGCCGTGGAACGAGTTGTTCACTGGTGCGTTCAGCGAGAAGTCTCAAAATTTCGCCGAAATTCGGGCTTTTCGGGTGATGAGAAATTAAAGAGGTGCAAAATTTTGCATCAATGCTACTATATCTGAACTAGACTGTGCGTACGGCTCAGGCGACTCCTCTCTCTTCGCCTCGTCCTGAAGAACGGCTGCGGCCCTTGCGGAGCTTTGGTTCGTCCGTGACAAACCTCCCCGCCGACCAGTCGTCAACAAGCATGTTCGACTTACTTTGTGCAAGCACCGGTGACCATGATCGATCTCAGACGAAAGTTGAATTCGAGCAAACTGACCAGTTGGCTCTTCACTGTCAGTTCTTTTGCGACTTTTGCAAATCGAGGGGGCTTTCTTAATAGTAAATCAAGCTTTTTCGCGGTGGCGTTGCTGTGCGCGGCGATCTCATTTTTGGCTTCGACCCGATCCCTCGAAGCAGCTCAAGATGACCAGCAGACCGTAGCTAGCGAGCAAACGAACGTAGCCGACGCGAAGCCTTCTCAAGATTCCGCAGATGCCTCCAAGTCTACTGCCCCTGCGACCGTCATAATCAATGCGACCATCCACACGATGGCTGGCGACGTTCTCGCCAACGGACGGGTTGTCATCCGGGGCGGGCTCATCGAGGCCGTTGGGGGCGAAAGCTTGGAAATCCCGGCCGAATCCGAAATCATCGATGCCAAGAATTTGACCATTACCCCTGGATGGATCGATTTGAACAGTCAACTTTGGATGGCCGATCCGCCCGGTGATGCAGGCTCCTCCGACGGTAGCTTGCTCGCTACCGACTCTCTCGACCCCTTCGCGGAAGACTGGGCCGACGTGCTCCAAGCAGGTGTCACGACCGTATACGTGCAGCCGTCGTCGGCGGGCGCGATGAGTGGCCTAGGAGCTGCGGTTTCTGTAGCACCGGGGGCAAACGGCTCGTTGCAAATCCATAACCCAACTGCTGGTTTGCAAATGTCGTTTGGAACGGCGCCTTCTAACCGGGATCGTGCAGCACGATTCGAAGCCATCAAGCGGAATTTGCAAGGTGTCGTGGACTACAAGAAGAAATGGGACGACTACGAGAAAGCTGTAAAGGAAAAGGAAGAAGCGGACAAGAAGACAGAAACACCTAAGCAAGAAGCCGCACCGAACCAAGCGGAACCGGCCCCCCGAACGCCGGGCGAAGGTGTCGGACGTGGTCGGCGTGGCCCACCAGGCACTGGGGCTCCTGGCTCTGGGCCGCCAGGCTCAGGAGGCCCTGGCTCAGGACCGCCCAATTCGGGAACACCAAACGCGGGTGGTACGCCTCCCACTGCGGATTCTCCATCAACATCTAAAGATGCATCGGGACCAGCATCCACGCCGACAACAAAAGAAGAGCCCAAGAAACTGGTCAAACCAGATAAAGACCTTGTTAAGGAGCGTCTCATCGGTGTCATCACTGGCAAAATCCCGGTACGCCTGGAAGTTCGCAATGCAAACGATGTTCGCTACGCGATGGAGCTCAAGACGACTTTTTCGGATGTCCAGTGGGTCTACGAGGGACTCGATCAACTCGGCTCGGCCTTGAACGACGTAAAGAAACTCAGAGCTCCCATCGTTATGGGGCCACTCTTTTCTCTCGGGATACCATCCAAGCAACAGGCTCAGCGGACCTCGCAATTGAAGGATTTAGTCAAGGGTTACGAAGGAGTTGTCGCTGTCCAAACGAAATCAAACTCCCGGATCGGTTCGCGAATGCTGAGAGAACACTTAGCCGCTGCGGAAGCACTGGGGGTTGATCGAGATTCGCTCCTGCGATCTGTTACCGCCGATGCTGCTAGATTGATCGGATGTGATAAGCAACTCGGTGTCCTGGCAGCTGGTTTCAAAGCGGACTTAGTCGGCTTTGCTGGGGACCCACTCGATACCACATCGCCAGTCAGTCTCGTTGTGGTGGATGGCAAGCTGATCAAGCAACCGGAATCTGCCAAGGTCCTTGTCGCGGCGACTTCTCCGAGCTCGAAGTCTTACGAAGCTTTACAGGCACTCGCCAAGTCATCCGATGGTTTCTCATTGAAGTCCACGAATCTGCTTTTGGCGGATGGCCTTAAGGCAGGTGAAATCACGGTGGCCAACGGCAAGATTACACGCTTAGCAACGTCTGCCGACTCCGCGGCCGAATCGGGTGCAGAGGCTATCGACCTAGGAAACTACTTCGTTACACCAAGTCTTGGATCTGCTTATTCGACATTGGGACTAGATTCCAACACTCGAGGAACAGACTCCGATTCCTCACATCTGTCGGCGAATGATTTATCGCTTGCCGATCAGCAGCAGCTAAAGAAAATCGACGCCACAGGGTTGGGGTTAGTAGCCCTCACGACTTCCTCCAGTAATACCTTCGCCGGGCAACTGTCGGTGTTTTCTGTAGATCGAGATCGCAGCAGAGTTGTGGGCCAAGTTGCTTCGAAGATCGTGCTCACAAATGATGCCCGCAGCGTCGATCGTTTCCCATCCAGTCTAGCCGGACAAGTGAAATTTGTGCGCGATACGTTTGAAGGCAAGCGGTTGCCGTCCCGGCTCTATGTTCCCGACGCGACCCTCTCGAAGATCGATGAGGCCAAGGGAGCAGTCATCGCCAAAATTCTAGATCAGAGCCAGTTGGTCTTGTTCCAAGTCAACGATGAAGCGGAGATCGAAGCAGCTTTGCGATTGGTTCGTGACTTCAAGTTGCGAGCCGCCTTTTTTGGTGCGAAGAACTGGGCTGGATATGCTTCTGAGCTTAAAGAGTCGGGGGTGGCGGTGATCGCACTCCCAGTTAGAGATGCAGATTACCCGGTCTACATGGACGATTTGGTAACATGCCATCGTGCAGGCGTAGAAGTCTATTTCGGAGGTGACACCGGTTTGCAGATCCGAGCCACAGCAAGTCTCGCCGTCCGGCACGGTATGGATCCCGATTGGGCACGTTACGCAGTCACTCATGGACTTTCCAAGCTTTACCCGCAGGCCGCTGCGAGCACGGGGCTCCAAACCGACCAGTCGGCAGAGCTTTTGGTGTGGTCAGGAGATCCGCTTAACTTAACGAGCAAAATTGTGGCTAGAGTTTGCAACGGCAGCGTAGTTGTCAACGAGGAGAACGAATAATGAAACGGTCACAATTTCTCTGGCTCCTCGCACTGAGTTTTTGTTTTAGTGCGACCAGTCAACCAAGGATCGAAGCAGCCTCGTTTGGCGACAGCGAGGAAGAAGCCAGCAGTCTGCTTTTGGTAAAGGCCAAACATGTCGTGCTCGGGACGGGAAAAACCATCTCGCCGGGAGCTATATTGGTTCAGAATGGAAAGATCAAGCTGCTTGCACAATCTATCGAAGCCAGAGATGTCGAAACTGTGGAAGCGGAGTGGGTGATGCCCGGTATCGTCAATGCAGCCGCATCTTACGGAATAGCGGGTGGGACCTCGGAAATTTCGACCGAGGTTGCTCCTGATTTTTACACCTCGTTCTCGTTGAATCCGAACTCGCGAGATTTCCGCGAGGCGATCGACGAGGGAGTTACGACCGCTCACTTGTTGCCGGGTACTCAGAGCGTCATCGCAGGTTGCTCTAGCATTGTTAAGGTGAGTGGTGCCGGGGCAAAAGGCGATAAACCTCAAGTTCTAAGTGATAAGCATGGATTGACGATTGCGTTAAGTAGTGATCCGACGGCACGGAATCAAGCACGCGGGCGACCTGACACGATTTTTATGCGTCAACCGACGAATCGCATGGGGGTGGTCTGGATTCTGCGGAGTGCGTTGCACAGGACGCAGAAAGATTTGCCCGCATCGTTTTTGAATGATGAGAGTCGCGAGATCATCGCGACGGCCATGAAAGGGGAACTGCCCATATACTCAGTAAGCCGCAAGGATGTTGACATCCGAAGCACATTTACGCTCCAGGATGAATTCGGCATTCGCCCGATCATCGTCGGAGGAGAAGAGGCGTACCGAATCATGGACGATATCGTGGAACGCAAGCCTGCGATTATCTACATTGACTTAACTTCGAGATCGAGCAGTTCCGCATTGAGAGGTCCCGAGGGAACGCAAAAGCGATGGAATGTGGCCAGCCAGTTCGCTGATGCCGAAATCGATTTCTGCTTGGCAGGTAGCGATCTGTTGGAACAAGCGAGATTTGCAACTCGCTTTGGATTAGCCCGAGATATCGCATTGCAAAGTATTACACTCAACCCAGCCAAGATTTTAAAGATCGATGGTCAAGTTGGATCGATCGAAGAAAGCAAAGATGCAGACTTGGTCGCGTTCAACGGTGATCCTCTAGAGTTCACCTCAGCAATGGCATGGGTCATGGTCAACGGAAAAATTCATTCAGCGGAATCGGAGAAGAAATGAGTTCGGTTCAGCGTGTTGTTCGTAGGTTAGGAGCGTCAGCTTTGAGTTTGCACTTGAGACATACTATCTCCAACCTGAGTCGGAAAGGTATAGGCATGAAAGCGTTTGCACTGGCTATTGGTTCTTTTGCCTCGCTTTGGGGAATGAGTGAGGGAGCTCTCGGAAATGACACTTTGGCACTCGTTGGTGCCAAGATCATAACCCTCGCGGGGGATCCGATCGAGAAAGGGACGATCATCGTCCGCGATGGAAAGATTGAGGCGGTCGGGGCGGATGTCAAAGTTCCGCTGGAAGCGAAAGTCATAGACGTTTCCGGACAAGTGGTCATGCCGGGCTTCGTCGATCCTCACACATCCGAAGGAATGGGGCAGGCGAACGAGAGGAATGAGAACGTTCCTTTCTTGTCGGTCGTTGACGGCATCGACCCTGTCATGGAGTTTTTCGAAGAGTGTCGCAGGAGCGGTGTTACGACGGCCGCAATTTTGCCAGGCAATAGCACACTCATCGGAGGTCAAGGGGTCGTGCTCAAGACTTCCGGCCAGTACGTGAATGACATGATCGTCAAGCGGGATGTCGGAATGAAGATTTCGCTACGGCCTTCATCAGGAAGTCGAATGGGGCATATCTCCAAACTGCGACGCGAGCTGGAGAAGGCCAAAACGGCGGTAGAAAAGCAGAGCAAGCCGGAGGCGGCCAAGGACGAAAAACCAGCAGAGGGAACCGCACAATCGACCGACGAGCAGAAGCCTGCTGAGCAAACCGATGACAACAAAGGGGAAGGCGCTCAGGATGGGGCCGAGCAACCGTCAGCAGCTCAGACCACGAAAGGTCTCGAAGCGATGATGCTCGTCGTTCAAGGTAAGTTGCCTGTGTTTCTCTATTGCGACACTGCGATGGATGTTACGACAGCTCTTTCGATGGTCAAGGAGTACTCACTCAATGCGACGCTCGTACTGGGCCGTAGCACTTACAAGGCGGCTGAGCTTCTAAAGGACTTGAAGCAACCGGTTGTGCTCGATCCAAACCTTATCTTCTGGGAAACAGACCCGCGTACCAAACAAGACAAGAAGATAATCTTGACCAAGGTATTCCAAGACGCTGGAGTCCCTTTCGTGTTCCAAACCTCAGACAGTTCGACCCGAACGACCTCAGCCAGCAGCTATTTCTGGTACCAAGCGGCAGTTGCGGTGAAGAACGGCATGTCCGAAGCGGACGCATTGAAGAAGCTGTCACTCGTGCCCGCCCAGATGTTAGGCATTGATGAATTTGTGGGATCGATTGAGGTTGGTAAAGATGCCGACTTGGTCATTCTCACAGGGGAACCGCTCAAGCTGGAGACTTGGGTCGACAAAACCATTGTTCGCGGTGAGGTCGTCTACGATCGATCCGAAGACCAAAAACTGGCCCGTCTACTTTCCCCTACGGCGGAGTAAACACATGCGATCCAGTTTTTGTTGGAGTTACTCTCTGAGTTTCCTTTTCCTGCTCGTGTCTACCTCAATAGTTACCGCAGGAGAGATCGATGCTTACTTTGTAGATACTCTTTGGCCGGGTGATGGACCGCCTATCAAAAATGCCGTCATCGTGGTTGAGAACGGCACGATTCAGAATGCGGGATCAGTTGCGGATGTTGTGGTTCCAGCAGGTGCCAAGCGTCACAACTTGGCTGGCTGTAGTGTCATGCCCGGTATCGTGGCCATGGAAAGTTCGATCGGAATCGGTGGCACCGAGGACGAACGAAACGTTACCCCGGAGTATCGTGCGATCGACGCGTTCGATTTCTATCGAGATGTCAATGCGTATGTAGCTTCGGGCATTACGAGTGTACATGTGTCGCCGACCAGTCGTCGGTTCATGCCTGGACAAGCTGCGATGGTCAAGCTCGGGACCGGCTTAGCTGACTCGAGATTGCTCAGCGAATCGAGTGGAATCAAGGTGGTCCTGGCGAAGAGTGCGTTGAATCCACCTACCGTCTACGAGCCACCTGTCGGAGCGGTCTCCATTGATCGCCCCTTGGAGCCAACGCGACCGCAGCTTGGTGCGAGCTATCTGGAGTTGGTAACGGGTTTAGCGGCTTTGTTGGAGTCGAGTCAATCCGACGCATCGGACACCGATGACCGATTGTCGACTCTAGCGAGTGCACTGAAGAGGAAATCGGTTTTTCGCGTCACGGCAGAGAGTCAGTCGGAAATAGAGGCAGCTATTGGGCTTGCAAACCGATTTGAATTGAACTGGATGCTCTTTTTCCCAACGTCGATTGTACCATTCGAAAACGATTCACTTTGGAAGTCTACTGAGTTGGCGGGAATCGTTCTACGTCCCGATGCCAGGCCAGGTACTGTTACGAATGTAGTTTCGGATGATGATCCTGAGAGTAGTTTCTCGCCCAGTTGGAAAAATGCAGCCAAACTGATTAGCTTGGGATTTGAGTCCAAACTGGCTATTCAACCTGGCACCGATGGCGATTTGCAGGAAGTCATGTTTCTCGCCAAGTCGTTCCTGCGTGGAGGGATTTCGGTCGAACAAGTCGTCAAAATGTTGACGGCTAACCCAGCCACCATGTCGGGACAGGCAAACAAAATCGGTGTTATCAAGGCAGGGGCCGATGCCGACTTTATTGTTCTAACGGGGGAACCGCTGCGAGATGGGACCGAAATTGTTGCGACGTACGTTAACGGCAAGAAAGAGTATCAGTCCGAAGGCAAATCATCGGGCTCGCTGTTTAGCGCGGCTCAGATTTATACTCCCGGGGGAGTTGTATCCGACGGGATGCTGGCTGTAGCGAATGGCAAATTCATTGGTGTTGGACGAGACGTTTCCATTCCGACTAATGCGATTCGTCGGCATTTTGCTGGGGGGGTGATTGTTCCTGGAATGATCGATGTAGGATCGCAACTGGGCCTAGGTGCCCCCCTTACTGCTCAGATTGGACTCGAAACCAAGCTCGGCAATGTGCTTGCGACTGATGACGAAGCGATTCAGACTGCTCGCAAGGGAGGGCTCACGACTGCGTTTCTTAGTTCGTCGCAGCTGCCGAGCCCCGTGGTTGCGTTTAAGCTGACCGACAAGCCTCGCGTTCTCAAAGATCCGGTAGCCATCCGGTTTGCATTATCTGGAACTGTCAGTGGAGCGGAATCCTCCATCAAGCGAACGTTGGCTGCGGCCAAGCAGTATGTGGATAGCTGGAAGAAATACGAAGCGGAATTCGCTGAGTATGAAACCAAGAAAAAGGAATACGAAGAAGCCAAGAAGAAATACGAGGAAGCGGTAAAGGCAGCGGAAGCCAAGAAAGAGGAAGAGACCAAAAAGGCTGAGGGGGCAACCCCGCTTGGCACTCCTCCTGCTACAGAAAGTAAACCGGAAGATGCACCTAAGACCGATACGACCGCAGGGGCAAAGTCGGAAACAAAACCAGACGCGGCCAGTGGTACGCAACCATCATCTCAGGCAAGCAACGCAGAATTGAAGGCTCCGGAGGCTCCCAAGGAGCCGCAGAAACCGAGAGAAGTCGCGAATCTAGAGCCATACCGAGCGCTTTTCGCAAAGCAGATCGTAGCGATGGTCGAGGTTAAGGACGATGTGCTGTTCGATGTCGCGGTGCGAGTTTTCCAGGACGAATACCAATTGAATTTGGTCATTGTCGGCGGGGATGTTGCAGTCAAAATGGCCGACACGGACAAGAAGCGTTTGATCCCGATCGTTGTCGGGCCTACCCTTACCAAGACCGTTCGGGATGAGACCATCCACTTACCTGTCGAGCTATCGCTCCAATCTATCCCCATCCTGTTCCAATCGGGAGCGGCTGCGAGGGCGGGTGGCTTGGCCGATGCAATCTCCTATTCCGTCTATAAAGGATTGGGTAGGCAGGTTGCTTTGGATGGATTATCTAAAAAACCAAGTGAAATTTTCCAATTGAACTCTGTCGGTGCCCTTCAAGTTGGCAAAGATGCAGACTTTGTGGTCCTCAGTGGTTCGCCGCTTGATTTGGCCTCCGAGGTTCTTGCGGTCGTGATCGACGGACAAATTGTTTACGAAAAGGATTCGCAATAATGTGGAATCAACTCTCAAGTTTGAGATCTGCCATTTTGCTCATGGCAATGGGGTGTTTTGCTGGCTATGCCATCGGACAGGATTCTGCTGTGGAGCCAAATGTGGAAACAGCCGAGGCTCCGCAGGCAACCGTCGCTATTCGAGCGGGCAAGGTGCTGACCAGCGTTAGTGACCCCATCATTGACGGGGTCATTCTTGTGGCAGATAAGAAGATCGTCGCGGTTGGCAAGTTTGGGGAGGTCAGTATCCCTGAGGGTTGCCCGGTGGTTCATCATCCCAACTCCTTTGCGATGCCTGGGTTGATCGAAGCCCACTCGCACGTTGGGGGTACAAGTGACCTGAACGAAATGGTTTATCAAACCAACCCAGAGCTACGTAACTGGGATCAAATCATCCCGCACAATGATGACCTAAAGGTTGCCATTGCCGGAGGGGTCACCACCATTTGCTTTATCCCAGGAAGCGGGACCAACATGGGTGGCTGGGGAACTCTTATGAAGACCGGCCCTGGCAAGATGTCGGATGTCATCATCAAGGCTCCTGGTGTCCTCAAGATTGCACAAGCCGGAAACCCTGAACGGCAAGGGGGCGAGGTTGGGTCCGGAAAAGTCGGCATGAACCACGTTATCCGCCAGCAACTCATGGAAGGGCAAATGTACGTCCGCCAGTGGGACGCTTATGAGGCGGGACGAATTTCGAAGAAGCCTGAAGTGAATCTTCGTCTTGAGTATTTCAAGCCGCTATTCCATCAGGAGATTCCGGTCGTCGTTCACACGCAACAGTATCAAGTGGTTCAGTCCACATTGCGAATGTTAGTCGACGAGATGAACCTGAAGATCGTTATCGATCACGGAACGTTTGATGCTTACAAGCTGGCAGAGGAAGTTAACAAGCGAAACATTCCCGTCATGGCGGGGCCTCGAGGGTTTTGGTACGAGAGGTCCGACGGACAGATCAAAGGGATTGTGGTCGAGTATGCGAATCGTGGGACAGTCGCGTTGGGGGTGAATACTGACGCGCCGGTTATTCCGCAGGAAGAGCTTTCTTTTCAAGCCACCATGGCAGTGCGGTATGGATGGGATGAGGAAAAAGCGATCCAAGGGGTTACGATCGAGGCTGCAAAGGCACTGATGATCGACGATCGAGTCGGCTCGCTGGAATCAGGAAAAGATGCCGACATCGTTATCGCAACCGGCTCCATTATCGATCCACGAAATTACGTCGAGCAAGTTTTCATCAACGGTGCGAGCGTTTATGACATCAAGAAGGACCGGCGGAGATTCTAATATGAACGTTCCTAAATTTCGAACTTGTCTGATGGAAACCTTCCAGCATGTCAACACATTTGCCGTGCTAGCGGTATGCATGGCATGTGCAACATCTACGATTCGCGCAGAAGATTTTGTTCTTGAAAATGCAACGATTCACACGGTGGGTAAGGCAGGAACCCTCGAGAGGGGGAGTGTCCACGTATCCGCTGGAAAAATCAAAGCAGTAGGCACAGAATTGGAAGTACCGATCTCGGTTCGCAAGCTTGATGGTACTGGTAAGCATGTCATTCCTGGCTTGGTCGGGGTGTTCTATCCTGTCGCATCAAGCGGCGAAACATCTGCTGGCGAGTCTAGGACTGTCACCGTGGGAGGCAGGACGTTCACGGTGCCCGGTGGATCCCCAGCGGCAACCACATCGGCTTTTACCGTTGTGTCCGAAAACGTCGGGCTGGATACCATTGATTGGCAGTTGCCGACTCGCAATGGGGTTACCACGATGCAAATGATCGCACCTGGCTATTGCCAGTCTGCGGTTGTTAAGCCGGGTTCGGAGCGTTATTTGAGCGAGTGGGTCGAACAAAAGGCGCAGCTGGTTGTTACCCTTACAAACACTCCGCAGAGTCTTGATTTGCTCCGCAATAATCTAAAGGAACCAACATCTGGTTCTGGAACGCAAGCTGGAGCTAGATCTGGGGCAGCGACACCGCGTGCAGGTGCTCCCGTTCGAGGTGGACGTGGCGGAGTTGGCGGCCCTCCTGGTACACCCCCTGGATCTGCACAACCAGCCGCCGCAGCCTCCGCTAACGAGAGTACAACTCGACCACCGGCGGAATTGACCCCTGAGCAAAAGCTATGGAAGCAAGTGCGAGACGGAGACCGGTCACTTTGGCTCAACGTCAACAATGCAGCCACAATTCTTTACGCGATACAAATTCTTAAAGACTATCCCAAGGCCAAAGTCGTCTGGATTGCCAACGGGACAGATGCTTACCAAGCGTTGAGTCAGCTACCAAAAGAAAACTCTACCGTTGTGCTTCCTCCTCAAATCGACATTGTTCCCAATACACGTAACCGCATGAACGTGCCTTCCATGGTGATCAATGCGAAGATTCCATTCGCCTTTTCGCTCGGGCTAAGAAATGCAGAATTGACAAGAGCAGAGTCCGCTCCCTTGTTTGCGATGTCGATCATTTCGAAAACGGGTCTTGCGAAGCAGGATGCGTTGAAAGCAGCGACACTTGGTCCGGCCGAACTTCTCGGTCTGCAATCGCAAATTGGTTCACTTGAAGCAGGCAAGTTCGCCAACATGATCGTTCTCGATGGAGAGCCCTTTGAAGCCGAAACGTCGATTGTATCGGTTTACGTCGAAGGAGGCATTGTTTATGAAGACAACTAACATCCCGTGTTATTCGTCGTGGTTGAAGAACAAGGAGTCAGGAATCATGGCAAGTTTCGCTGGTAAGATGGTCGCAGATATGAGAACAAAGCTAGGGACTTTTGGATGCTGTGGCATTCAACGAATTGTGATCGGATTGATAATTGCGATTGGGGCGGGCAATTTGCTTCATGCCCAGTCACCCAAACCGAATGAGGAACCCAGCAAGGGAACAACTCCTTCGGAGACTGCAGCAAAGACTGAGAAACCGAAAAAAGAGATCGTAGCGGTGGTTGGCGGAGATATTATCACGGTGACACGTGAAAGGATCCGTAAGGGAACAATCATTATCGAGGATGGCAAGATCGTCGGTCTGGGACAAAATCTTGATATTCCAGAAGGGGCAGAACGAGTCGATGCAACGGGTAAAATCATTACGCCTGGATTTGTCGCTATTGCGATGTCGGGCGTAGGTACCTCTGCCGCCTCAAGTGCTGGTCGACTTTCAGATAAGTTAAATCCTTTTGATCGCAACATCCAGTTGGCCTTGGGTGTAGGGATTACTTCGGGATGCATCCAAGTACCGCTTTCAGGTGGAGGAGGACGGCGACGTTCCCCTGAAGATGGTTTCTATGAGTTGGAACGCTTTCCCGGCTTTGATCCTGACGAACGAGAAGTCGCGAACTGGGTAAGTGATGAGATCAAGGCGTTCGGCGACGCGACTCCACTTTGTCCATGTTGCAATCTTCCGATACTTCCGACTGAGCCGATTACACCTACCGAACCATCACCGATCGTCCCGCAGATCAGTGCCGTTATCAAGATGTCTTACAAATCAATTGATGGCATGGTAGTAAAGGAAAGCGGTTTTCTTGAGTTAACGCCGGGTGCACTTACAGGGCCCACCAATCAGGAGTCATGGAGATCGCAGCTGAAAAAGGGTAAAGAGTACCTTAAAGAGCAGGCGGCTCACGAGCTAGCGATCAAGGAAGGCAAGAATGTACCTCCACCGCGGAAACCGGTGGGAGATGAGATTCTGCAATTGCTGAAAAAGGAGATCGCATTGCGAATCCCAGCGAGCCGAGTCAGCGAGATCCGTGAATTGTTACAACTTTCCAAGGAGTTTGATTACAAACAGGTCATTTCCGGTGGCGTCGAAGCGTGGGTCATTCCGACGGAACTGGCGGAGAGCGGTGTATCGGCGATCATTACTCCACGTACCAAGCGTAGACCCCGATTTGGCGAAGAGGAAACCTCTGGCAGTTGGATCGAGCTGCCTCGTGTTCTCGAGGAAGCCGGCGTGCCGTTCGCTGTTCAACCTCTTGGGCAATCGATCAGCCTCGATGGACTAGCCGGGCGCGATCTAACAAGTCTTCCGCTTGAGGCGGCCTTTGCGGTGCGCGGCGGGGCAAGCGAAGCCCGAGCCTTGGCAAGCATTACCATCGTTCCAGCCACCATGCTAGGGCTACAGGATAGAATTGGTTCCATCGAGGTCGGTAAGGACGCGGATCTGCTCATTTTGAACGGGCCGCCTCTCGACTATCGCAGTTATGTCGAGAAAGCGATCGTAAACGGCAAGATCGTCTACGATCGACCAACCGACAAGATTTTGCCTGTTTATGAGCGTTAACCAAGACAATCTAGCCCCCCGGGGGCAGTTCTGGGTGGCACGTTTAACCGCACGGGCAACGCCCTGCGTTTAGGGCTCTAGCATCTTCACCGCCCATCCGCATACCCAGCAATCTAACGTCGCCGGTGTTTTGTCTTTCGTCGCCGCAGGCGACTCCCCAGCTCGCTTCGCATTGCCGGAGGGTGAATAAGACGCAAGGCGGGAGCCTTGGTTGCCTCCCGTTACAAGGCAGAGCCCTGTAACGAGTAAAAAGCACTGTAACGAGTAAACGTAGTGGACCTTGCCAAAGATCCTAAACTATCTGGGAACACACGAGAGATCCTTTATCTCCGATGAGTGAAGGTATGATTGTGTCCAAACCGCTTTTCCAAGGTCAAATTTGAGCCCCGAATCGTCTGTTCTCAAACAAGATGCTATCAACGTTCAAACTGCAGACACATCAGCAGAGGACCGTTTTATTGTTTTTACGCTATCCGAAACTCCAACCAACAGGTTTGTTTTCACTAGCGTTGTTGCCTTGCTACTAAGCGGTACATTCCACGGGTGCCTTGCAATTTTTAGCGATTTGCCGCTCAATCATCCGCTATCGTTTCGAAAGGCCGCATTGTTTGGAGTGTCGACAGGGGTGACCCTGTGGTCTTGCGATTGGTGTTTCCGGCAACTTCCACAACGACCTTGGCACTTAGTCGCTCGAACGCTTCTGAGCATGACCTTATTAATCGAGGTGGCTTTGATCACCCTGCAACCATGGCGTGGTGAAACCAGTCACTTCAATCGCAACGGTACGTTTAACACACTGATCGAGCAATCGATGTTGGTGATGATTACGATAGCCATGGGAATCATCTTGGTTTTGTGGATTCGCTGTCTTCGGGGACCATTTCGATCTGAAGTAACGATCAGCAACAGGAGCGCTATCCGTTGGGGGCTTGGCTATCTGATCATCTCAGGAATATTGGGGGCGGCCATTACGAGGTTCGGATATCAACAGTTGGAGTTTGGCAACTCCCCCGAGCTTTGGGGAGAGCGCGGCGTCTTAAAATTTCCACACGGTGTAGCGTTACATGCAATACAAACGCTCGCGGTGGTGGCGTGGTTGACGAGTTGGCTGCCTGATCGGATCAGTCTTCGTATTGTTCGATCCGTTGCAACGGCGCATGCGGTCGCCCTCCTCTTCGCTTGTTACAACACGTTCTCCGGAATGGGGCGATTCGAACTGTCTAGTGGTTCGATCGCAATCCTAGTCTTCGGTGGAACTGCATGTTTACTCCCTTTTCTGATTAAGAGGTCTAGAGCATGAATTGCGACCGGTTCGAGAGTTTGACCGTTGACGAGGTAAGTCGCATCGTCCAAATGGCGTGGGAGGATCGCACTTCTTTTGATGCCATCGAGAGGCAGTTTGGCCTGACGCCGAACCAAGTGATTCAACTCATGCGAAGGGAGATGAAACCGAGTTCGTTTCGAATGTGGCGAGCAAGAACAGTAGGTAGGTCGACCAAGCATGAAGCGAAACGTGGCTTTGTCGTCGGTAGGTTCCGTTGTCCTGATCAAAAGGGATCCTGAACCCCCGAGCTAACTGATTTGTCAGATTGTATTGCTTTCCTGTTGCCGTCTACTTTTGAAAATTTGGAATCTTTGACGTTCTGAGTCGCTCGAGTATATCTCTATGCAAAACCGATTGCTCTTGCTTGCCCAGGCTGGCATAGACTTCAGCAAGAATTTCGTGAAGAGCTTCGAACCCAGGATCGATCGCAACTGCCTTTTCCCATTCCTGTATCGCCTCGTTCATCGACCCAAGTCTCGCGAAAGCCTCACCTCTCATAGCGATGACGCGTGCGTATTGAGGTTCGGAGCTCAGGAGCTTTTCCGAAAGATTGATGCATTCCTGCCACTTTTCAAGCAAAAAGGCAGTATCAAAGAGTCCATCCAATGCCGCGACATTTGTAGGTTCAATGTTGACCGCCGTCTGGTAGTAGCGTCTCGCTTGTTCCATATCCCCTTTGGACTGCGTCATGGATCCCAAGGCCACAAACAGCGCCGCATCGTTTTGACGGACCTTGACCAGTTCCTTTAAAAACGACAATACGGAGTCGGGAATCGGTATCCCACGCCGTTGGCAGTGAATGATAGTCCCTAGAACAAGATTCCTCTCCTTCTCGGTTCCTGGAAAACGATCGCCATGATTATCAAAAAATGTCAAAGTGGATTGCGCCGATTCGGATTCCTGTTGATCGAAAGGTTTTCGCAGAATGCGATGATCGGTTTGAGCTACGTGGGTCATATTGGTCGAGGAAAGGTTCGGCATGTGACAAGCGATACAGTCATCCCCCCGTTGCGACCTATTGTTGTTTGTTTCTGAGCAGGTCTGACTGCCGCTCCCCACACCAGTGTGGCAAGAATTGCAGCGCGAACGATAGAACTCCAGCTTGTTCGCTTCACTTGGCGTCGAATGGGGATCATGACACGATATACATCCCATCTGCTTATCGCTTCGGTTAAAGCAAACACTATCTCTCATTTGCTGGACATGATTCACGGCTCTTGTCCTGCTGTCGGCGTCGATTTCTGCTCCATGATCGACAATCGCCCATATATCGCTGAGCAACATCCCTGGTTGAAAATCGAGATGCGTTTTTCCGGGTCTTAAAACGCGAGCTCGTGCTTCTAGATGGCATTGATAGCAGACAGCTTCCCTTTGTTCGATCGACAGCTTGGATGGATTCTTGATGTCCTCTTGGCTGTCTATGCTTTCGACATCGCCTCGCTGGTGAGCGACATGCCCAGAACCATTTCCGTGACAACGCTCACAGCCGATTTCCATCTCATGGAATGGTTTTTGCCCAAAACGATCGCTTCCCGCTTCAAGACTATTCGGAAATCCTGAGTGGCATCCCAGGCAATCTTCGGTTGCTCTACGATGAAAGCGTCGCACATCATCCTGCCGGTACCCGGGGGCTAATGCCCATAGGTCATCTCGGTGGTACCAATTCAATGGCGAAACATAGAGCCTTTCGCCAACCTGTCGGATGTAAGCCTTCGCTCTTTGCCCCGAACCAACGACAAAGTCCATGGTATGCGATTGTTGATAAATTAACTTCCCAGTCGCATCGAACATGGACTCGCTATGAACCGTTCTGCCTTTTGAATCTCGTTCCGCTTTGAGCACACGCTTCTTCCCAGGGATTATAAACTGATCCCCCTTTGTCCAAGCTCTATCGTCATCTTGAGCGGTGCCCCGAATGGAATTCCACATCGGGTGCTCGGTGTACGAAGCGTAAATTTCTGCGTGGCATTCTGCACAAGTCGCGCTGCTGACTCTATCGCCGTGCCCCGAAAATTCGTTAGCCGAATGGGTTGCGACGAGCAAAGCGTTCTTTGTCTCGATCTTGCCATGACGGTCATCGAGCCGAATTGCAGCGGCAGTTGGGATGAGTACCGCGAACAACAATATGCATGTCGTAATGAAAGGCTTAAATATCACAGAGCTGTTTAGGAATGGTACGGTGAAAGCCGTTTTGCATGAGATCGGCAAATCCACCTGGAAGAGAAAATCGCGAACCGCTCAAGCACAGTGCGAACAGTTGTCGTTAACCCTTGAAATGGAACGGGTTCCGGAGAAATATCGCACTTGGAAGTAGCTCAACCAACTACTGTTTAATTAGCAACTGCGGATTGCAAGCAAAGTTAAACCTGGGAAATGTGGTTTACTGCTGACGTAGGTTCCTTTGAACCAGTTGCGCGATTCGCTCTTTCGAACGTGGATGATCGGGAAAGAATCGTTCGGCATCCCAAAGGTCGACGAAGACTCTCCCAGAGTTTAGTCTTAGGGCGCGATCAAAGGTCTCTTCGATCATCTCCGCGCACGGTTGCTCGTATTGCCCCTTCTGCTTCGGTTCATCAAATGCTTCGCTATCACCGCGCGTTGGAATAATACTAAAACAATCGGCACCGTGACTTGCCGCATATCGTATCGATCTCAACGTCCACTCTATGGACTCCCGCTTGGAAAGATACGGTAATCCGAGCATGAGAAAGACTCGAATATGAATGCCGGTGTCTCTTAAGCAACGTACCGCCGACTCAAAATCATTCAGCGAAAACGCCTTGTTAAGCCAACGCAAGGAAGGTTCGTGACAAGTTTCTAATCCAATGGCGATCTCGAATTGCGATGGCGCAATTAACGATTGGAATCGCGAGCATTCCTCAGTGCAAAGCTTGGGATGGTTCTCGACGATGATCGTGGAAAATCCTCTTACCAATTCCGCAATCGCCTCGTGGTCTGACGTTGGAATCGCTTTGGGATCGAAAAAATTTCCACTGTTATAAAGCTTGATGCTATCTGCCGTGGGGAGTCTTTCGAGAGCCAATGCGATTTGATTTGGAATCTCACCGGGCAGCACGCTCTCGGTGAGCGTGTTTTTCCAAAGATCGCACATGACACAAGGAAAAGGACACTCGCGGTTGGTGAGGAATACCGTCGCGACCTCCTCGATCGTACCGCTTCGACCAAGTTCTCGTTCTACGAAATATGCGTATGGTTCCCTTGACGAGACAGTATTACGATTCGCTCGTGGTCGCATTATAACCCGTGAGTGGCTTTCAACTATAGATCTCTAGAAAGGCACGGCGATAATCCGATGCATGCTTAGGGAAAAGTTCCGAGAAGCGGTCCTTCGTCGTGGCACCGTGCTGAAAGCGTCGCTTGGGAAATACTGGCATTTCGAACCCTGTGACAGCCTTAACTCCCCGCCGAACGATTTCCCCCTTCAAGGCGTAGAGTTTATCGTGATCCCAATCGGTTAACTCGATGAACGGTACTCCTTCTGCAACCTCGATAACATCGGGTAACGCATACGGGCTGAAACCGCTAAATCCTAGCTTGCGAGCAGGTGCCCAACTGCGCACATGCCCACGACTTTGGCCACCGGAATAGGTCAATGAATGCTTGACCGCGTCAACTCCCCAGCCTTCTTGATAGAGCATGGTATTGTTCAACACGCTTCGAATGGTAAGCTCAGGATTGTCCTCGATCGGATAGTCCTTGAGATTCTCATCACCCCCGTCCCCATCGATGAGCAACTTCCAATCGGGATAACGTTCTCGAATTCCTTCGCACAAAGCCAACCCCATAGCTGCGGCCTGAACATCGAGTGGTTTGTAGTCTTCAATCACAGAAATGGCTTTGCGAAAATTGATTGCGTCAAAATCTTTCGCGATTACCTCGAGAAAGAGCTCTAAACCAAGCGGCTTCAAAAAATCAAACGATTGGGCTGCATCGTCCCCATCGCCACCAACCGAAAGGGTAAAGGCTTTGAGTCGGGATGGTGAGTGACCAGCCTTTAGAATGGCATCATACATCACCAGAAAAACCGATCCGCTATCAATACCACCGGAAAACAAAACACCGATCGGTTCCTTTGGATCTTGGACCGCGAGCCAATTGTTGCAGACGTTCGACAACGCTCCGATGTATTTGGTACCGATGTCGTCTAGATCGGTCGACAAACGATTTCGAACGGGATTGAAAAAACGACGATTTACGGGATTCGGGTCGGGGCATCCGATTAGTTTAAGCTCCACGACATGGTGAGCGGGAACCATCCTTGTATACGATGGGTGAAACTGATCGTCGAGTCCCTCGGTCTTGAGAAATTCGTAGATCTCGTCCATGCGCTCGGCGACTACCAAACAAGGCCCCTCGCTGCGCTTTGCCAGGAAGTAACGCATCGGTCGTCCGATCGATCGAGCCATACGAACGAGTTGCCCATCTTTCTCGATCAAAGCAAAGTGACCTTGGATCCCCCGAACACCCTTCACATCACCCGCTGCAAGCAACTTCGAAGCCGACTCAACGGTCATATTCAGAATTTGGTTCGCACTCGGATCTAGCAAATTAACAAGTCGTTCGACATATTGATGATTCATGTGAGGAGTCTCTTTTTTGAGAAGGTATTTTGAATCCGAGGGATGAGGAATTACAGCTGCGCTCCTCGGCAAAAGTCTACCAAAAAGACATAGGGACGGGGAGTGGCGGCTTAGAATGCAATTATAAGCAAATCCGAGCAAGTAAATCACGACGCAGAATCAATGTATCGCCCCACCTCGATGAAAATCAAATGCTTGATTTCCAATGAGTTCATTCTCCCACTGGGGGAGAGTTGAGCGCAGCACGGAGAGGGTGAAAGGCACTGCATCGCAAAACGGCTCCGACTAGGTAGCCCTTCCTAAAACACTCTCTCCTCGTGATCGTTCCTCAACTCGACCCTCCTGAATTCATCGGGCGGGTGAAGTTCGATAGACATTTACCTTGCCATATCCGAGGGGATCGACGGAGGCGGATTGCTTGTCACAGTAGGAGTCGTAGATTTGGGTCCAGGTGTTGGAGCCGCAATCGGTGCGGGTGCTTGGTTTTTCATGAAAGTGCATTGAGCATTACCAGCAGAAACAATCAACACCAGGGCCACCTCCTGCAACTGCTCGGCAATCCAATTGCCAGCAGATACCCGAAACCACTGGCACCATATTTGAAACCGTTGGCACGCGATTTAGTAGCAATTCGTATGACTCAGTGTGAGAAAGAGGAAGTTGAGCATAGGGGGCAGAATACCCAAAAGACATAAAAAAACCCTGGAAATCCGTTAGAATTCCAGGGTTTTCTAGAGTGAGAGTGCTGGGACTCGAACCCAGGACCCACGGATTAAAAGTCCGATGCTCTACCGACTGAGCTACACTCTCTTTTTTCTATCGCCTTGGTGACCGTTTCTAACGATTCAACACAGCTAAACCCCAACCAAACAAACGTTCCGTGCTCCGAAAACACCTGATCTCGTAGGAAGGATTTGATATCATATCCGTACGAACGCCAGGTCGAGAGAGTACTCTCGAGACCACGCCCCAACAACAAAGCTGGCTCCTCCCCAGGACATCAGCCCCCGACCTCTATAAAGCAGGAGACAATGAACAATGGAGAAGTTCGCTTTGCGAGCAGCAAATGGTAGCGAGATCGTCGGAAATTTAAAGGGGCATCCTTTGAGCTTGTTGCTGCATTTTTCCACAACAAGGGGACTTGTTTTTAATTCCTGCGTCGCAATCGTCGCAACCGTCGGCATTTTTCTGATCGGAGGAATCGGAACGGGAACGGTTCATGCCGGCGCTACCGCCAGCCAGTGGGTAGTGGTCGTAAACGGGGACTCTATTTCCTCTCGCACGGTCGCCAATCATTTTTGCCAAATTCGAGGGATTCCATCCAATAACGTTGTTGTTCTTTCTGGAATCCCCGATCGAGACCGAATCACCCTCGCGGAATTTCGCAACCTGATCCTAAAACCGTTGATGGAGGAATTGCAGGCTCGGGGGATGGCTAATCACATCCAAGGAGTCGCTTACTCCGTGGACTTCCCGACTTCCATAAATGTGTCGGTGGACGCAAAAAAAATTCCTGATCTTTCCCAATATCTGACTCCGGTTGCCTCGATCAACGGCTTAACATATTTCTACCGGTACGTGATGACAGAAAATCCTGCGTACCTCGCCTTTGATGCTAATTGGTATGCACGTCGCGCTCCGCAGGAACTGCTCCAACCGCTCTTCATCTCTGAGGAAAAAAAAGCCGAGTTTGCAGAACTCGACAAAGAAAAGAAATGGGAACCGATGGCCAAAATTCTGAGTGATGGGGCCTCGGAACTACCCAAGGAACTAACCGCTCCAACCCAACTCCTGGCGGCTATTCTCTGGGCGAGAGCTGGAAATAGTGCGAATACTCTCAAACAACTCGAGTCCGCCATCCTGGCAGGATGGAGCTATCGGCAGGTGATCGAAAGCCTCGCTGATTTTCAATTCCTAAGTGAAGATAAGGAATTTCTTAGGCTGCTTCGATTGTGTGAAAACGCCGGCTCAGACTACACCGAGATTCGAGCCTTTAACGCGCGAAATCTCTATTCCCCCAACACGATTGTGACGAAGGATCCAAAGTACGGAGTCCCCTTCTTAATGAGTGTGGTTCTGGGGGTGTCGCGAGACTTGGGACTGACTCGAGACGAGGTAATCAACAATCTACGTCGCAGCGCCTCTGCCGACTTCATGCCCCCCGAAGGCAAGGTCTTCTTTACGTTGACGTCTGATGTTCGCACGACCACTCGTGAACCTTTCTTCGCCCAGGCAATCGAGAAATTGTCTCGCCATGGAATCGAGGCTGTTGTCCATAAAAACTCGTTGCCGCCCCGAGGGACCAAGGCCGCTGGCTTGATGATGGGAGCAGCAAACTTCTCGCTGGGCACGGAAATGATCGAGTTCAATCCGGGGGCAATTGCCGAAAACCTAACTAGCTTGGGTGGTGCAATGACCAATCCATCTCAGACCAAGGCTACGGATTTTCAAAGACAAGGTGCGGCAATCACCAGCGGAGCGGTCCACGAACCCTACGCGATCGTGAACAAATTTCCTCACCCATTTATCTTTGAAACTTACGCGGCCGGACTAACGAGTGCCGAATCCTATTATGCTTCGGTAACCTGCCCTTATCAGTTGCTCATTCTTGGCGATCCTCTGTGCCAACCCTACGCAAAGCCACCTCGATTCACCCTTGTCATGCCATCAACCGTACATGATCGCAACCAACCTTTGTCCATCGTGATCAATCTCGACCGTCAAAATGAGACGGAACCTTCGAAATGCTGGGTCACGTTGGATGGTAAATTTCTTGCAGAAGGAGCATTCAGGCCAAGAATCAATCTTAACTTCCAATCCGCTCCGGTTGGTTATCACGAACTTTGCATTGGAGTCAAATCGGGGGATGCTGTAGAGCACACATACCAGCAAACTCTATGGGTCAAGCTGATCGAGGGAAGCAGTGACGATGATTCACGAGATTGGAGCTGTCCAGAGGAGTTTTCCTCCTACGAGAAGTCCGAAATCCTAGTCGAACTAACGGGCAACATACCAAGTGGCGAAATTCAGGTTTGGAATCGGTCCGAGCTGGTTGCTACCATCCCAAGTGATGCCAAAGCGATTCCTTTTTCGTTGGTACAATTCGGCATGGGCCCCGTTGAACTGCAACTCAGGCAGCGCGAGTCCGACGGTACTTTCGTCAACTATCGGTCCCGTATCATCAACATACTCCCCTGAGACGGCGCGCTTTACTCCGAAAGCCAATTCGCAACATCCATCGCGAAGTAGGTCAGTATCGCGTTAGCCCCTGCTCGGCGAAACGCCAGCATGCTTTCCAGGACGACCGCTCGCTCGTTAAGTGCGTTGGCCTGTGCTGCGAATTTGAGCATGGCATATTCGCCTGAAACTTGATAGACCGCCACCGGGACGTCGAACGAATCCTTGAGCCGACGAACGATGTCCAAGTAGGGCATGCCAGGTTTCACCATGACAATATCGGCCCCTTCCTGAATATCGAGCGCGACTTCCCGGATCGCTTCGTCGGAGTTGGCGGGGTTCATTTGATACGATTTCTTATCGCCGCTCGCAAGATTCTTAGCAGAGCCAACGGCATCGCGAAAGGGACCATAATAAGCAGATGCATATTTGGCTGCATAAGACATGATCCCAACTTGCTGAAAACCGTTCGCGTCGAGAGCATCTCGGATAGCCCCAATCCGGCCATCCATCATGTCGGATGGGGCAATAATCGTCGCCCCGGCTCGAGCTTGATTGACCGCCTGTTCGCACAGAATCTGAACCGTTTCGTCATTGGCGACATATCCGTCGATGAGTAAGCCATCTTGGCCGTGACTAGTGTAAGGATCCAAAGCGACATCGCACACTAGACCGATTGCATCGTTGGTCGCCTCACGGATTGCCCGCGTCGCGCGGCAAATCAAATTGTCGGGTGCAACGGCATGCCGTCCATCCTCCGACTTCTTCTCCTGCGGGGTGACAGGAAAAATGGCAATCGCCCCGATCCCCAGCGAAGCCGCCTGCCGCGATGCCTCGACCGCTAGGTCGATCGACATGCGGTTGACACCCGGCATGGTAGCGATCGGCTCAGTCCGATTCTCTCCTTCGATAACAAAAATTGGCCAGATCAAGTTACTGGCTACCAGATGGGTTTCTTGAAGCATGTTACGGACCCAACCCCATCTCCGGTTTCTTCGTAGGCGGGTACGCGGGAAAGATCCAGTAGCGACTGGAGGATTTGGTTCGTTTGAAAGCATGGTATTTCGTCGCAGTTTCTCTGCCGCCCCCTCGCATCGCTCGAAAGGATCGACAATTTGTTGTAAACTAAGTCTAGGCGGTGTGCGGCAACCGGTTCGATGTCGATCACCGACCTGGTCAAATCCACGTGGCGTCGCGTCCATCACACACTTCACGTACCTACAAAAACTTTAGCATTCAACCATGAATCCCAAAACACTACCGCAGACGCTTCGAGACATTTTTCTCCGCAAAAACGCGATGCTCGTCAAAGGCTCATTGCTGGTGGGTGGAGCTTGCTCCGTCTTGTTCACGGGCTGCGAACCATACTCCATGCAACCGCTCCAGTTCGAACCGAACTACCTTTATGCCAAGTCGTTAGAGCTGGACCCAGATGTCGACGTCCCTACAACTTTGGACGAGCCACTCAAAGATACCAACGCATTGCTAGAACTCTGGTTTGGTTCTCTGGACGAACCCAAACTGCCTCCATTGTTTGAGGATGAAGACGAGGACTACACCGAACTCTTGTCTCTCGACCTTTTGAAGATGGCGGCGGGCCCGCCCCTCGAGAGCCTGGAGCCAGGGGAGACTGGTTTGTATCGCCAACTGTGTGCGTCTTGCCACGGTGAGAGTGGACAAGGACGTGGGCCGGTAGCAGCTTCGCAGAATCCTTACCCACGCGAATTTCGACATGGTTGGTTCAAATATAAAACGACCGAACGGCTTGATAAGCCAACCAAGGCTGACATTGCACGGCTTCTTCGCCAAGGACTCGCGGATTCACAAATGCCCCGGTTCTCAAATCTTACTGAGAAGCAGATCGACGCGTTGGTTGACTATGTTATTTTCCTTGCGATTCGAGGCGAGTTTGAACGCTCCCTGCTCGTAACGGGAGTCAACGATTTAGAACTAGATACGGAAAGAATCTTCATTTCAGAGCCTGAGTCGCAATTAACCGCTGAGCAAAAGGAAAAGGTCGAGGAGCAGCTGGAAACCGCCTCTGATCTGTTAGGCCGTGTCGCGAGAAAGTGGACTAGGTCTCAAAGAGGTGAGATCGAAATCGAAAGACCCGCTTTTCCATTAGTGGGAACCGAGACCGATGAGAATAAGGAGGAGTTGCTCGCGTCGATCGAGAAAGGAAAGCAGCTATTCATCGGTGACGTCGCTGCCTGTGCGAAATGTCACGGGACTAACGCTGATGGCAATGGAATTCAAGCTCCCGATTTCGACGATTGGACCAAGGACTGGACGGCTCGCATTCGCATCAACCCCACCGATTCTAAGTCTCTCATGCCACTTATGGCACGTGGCGGGTTGAAGCCCCAGGCACTCAAGCCTAGAAATCTGCTGGAAGGGCACTTCCGCGGTGGTCGCGAACCGGAAGATCTGTACCGACGAATCACCCAAGGGATACCTCACTCGACCATGCCTGCCGCCGCCATGGCTGCAAGCGAGGGAGCAGTGGGACTGACCACCGATGATATCTGGCATTTGGTCAACTTTATTCTGAGTGTTGCAGACAAACCGACTTACGCTGAGGTTGTCAGCAACTAATCCGAGGATAGTATCGGCGTGACCGTGGTAAGGGCGGGCGAATGTGCGACAAGATTGGGAATGCTCGAAATGGGAACATTCGCCTGCCATACCAACAAATTTGGTGAGCACAAACCTCGGAGGAGTACATGCTGACACATTTCGCCTCTGCTCTTTCATTGTTATTTCGAATGGCTCGATTGCAAAAGGCTCCATTCAGAGGGGCTATGATGTCGACTGCTATGTTCTGCATTGCGTTGCTAGGTTGCTACAGTGCCCATGCTGTAGATGCGGATGACGTTTCGCATGTTGTTCCCTATGTTTTGAACGCTGATTATCAGCTTGTGGAACCCGGCGTAGCACCTCGCAGCTTGGCTCCTCATCTCGATTTGAGCACGACTAACCATGATGAGTTTCGCGCTTCGCTCTGGCAAATTCGCCTGTTGCCTCGAGCAGTGGGCTCCGTAATTCATACTGACATAGCATCAGCAAACATCGAGCTGTTGTTTCCGACAGCCGGGCTGGTTTCGCTACATTGGAACTCGGGTAGCCATGGTATGCCATCTGACTTCCAGCCGCACGTTACCAAACTAGATACAAATGAGGAGCATCGCTTCGAATCGATTGGAGGGCGATCTTCTGATGGTGTTATGCCCTATTTTCATTTGGCAGATGGGCATGGCGGATTCATGTTTGCCATAGGATGGCCGGGAGATTGGCAGTGCAGCATTGCTCGAACCACGAACGATGCGTCGCCATTGACGAAGCTGCGGATTACGGCCGGTTTAAAGCACTCGAACTTGCGAGCCAGCAACCGCCAAGTACTCGCTCTCCCCTCAATACTCACAATGACTTACCAAGGTAGCCCGATCGATGGTACCAATCAGTTTCGTCGGCTGATGCTAAATCATCTTACGCCCAAGCATCAGTCTCCACTCGATTTAATGCCTGTTGCGGCTAGTGTGCATGGGATGATTGGTTTCAATGATACGAATGAAGAAAACATATCAGACTTGCTGAAGCATATTGCATTGCAAAAGTTGTGCGTGGATACCTTCTGGATCGATGCGGGTTGGAATACGGGTGGCTTTCCTGGTGGTCAAGGCAATATGGGGCATGACTCAAATAGATTCCCTCGAGGGCTATCAGAGATCGGCAAGCTAGCGAAACAAAGCCAGCTTCGATTCTTACTTTGGTTTGAGCCGGAACGTGTGATGAGGAATACTCAGCTTCAACGTGATCGCCCTGAATGGTTATTGAGCCCGTCGCGTACAACGGAAGAATTTCGCTACTTCGAGAACGATGGATTCTTTCTATTAAACCTCGCTAACATAGATGCACGCAACTGGATGCTCGAGCATATCTCAAGTCAAATCACCGAATGGCAGGTTGATATTTACCGACAGGATGCAAATATAGCCCCCGCCTTCTTTTGGCACACAGACCGTGCTCCCGAAGATGCCGCGATACTGGAGGTCGAGTACATCAACGGGCTGTATCAGTTCTTGGATCAACTACAAGCTAAGCATCCCAAGCTGATCATTGACGGCTGTGCAGCGGGAGGAAGAAGATTAGATTTTGAGTCGCTGCGGCGCAGTGTGATGTTATGGAGAAGCGACAGCTGCTGGGACAATCCAGAATATCCACGAAACGTTCAAGCTATGGCAATGGGCCTATCTTTTTGGTTGCCGTTGCATGGGTTAGGTGCAGCATCGTCGGCCGCAGTCGCACTGCGAAGTGGGACTGGGAGTTGCGGGTCATTTGCGATCAACTACCGAGATGTAGATTCGATCGCAAAACTGCGGCAGCATCTTGCACGTTATCATACTGTCCGTAATCTCTATCACGAAGATTTTTACCCTCTTACCGATTGGACGTTAGATTCGACTCAGCCGCTGGCGTACCAGTATCACGATGTAAGTACAGGTTCTGGAATCGTTCAGCTTTTTCGAGATGCCAATGAGGTGGCCGCACCGTTTAGGATTAAATGGCGAGGTCTGAGCGAGGACAAGATGTATTTGGTCAAAGATTGGGACGGAGGGGGTGATCGTAGAGTGACCGGAGCGCAGTTGATGATTCAAGGTCTTGAAATCCCAGCGGGAAAACGCGGTGCGGAGGTCGTCGAGTACAGTCTATTCGGACAGGATTAAGCTCGCGGAAATTGGTGCCTTCCTCGCACTCTGCGGGCTAGGAGCGTTGAATCGGGGGCCCGGGTCTAAGGGAGATACTTCCCGTGGCTCGTTACGACTATAAAAGTGGAGGATTCACAGCTAGGTTGTAAACTGTACCCGATCAACCGATGATCACTCGGGATGCGGAGCAAAGCCATCCCGTTTGGGGGCACGATCGATTCCATCGCTCCGGTAGGGATGGAATGCATTTAATTTTCTTCCCGATGAAATTATCGAGAGAGCCAAGTTGGACCGGGCTATGTTCCATCGGAGTATTGGGCTGCAACATGGCCGGACGCACCTGATCCGGCCCTAGTGTATGCTCTGTTGTCTCGGTTGCAGCGTCGACAATGCCGGCACAAGCAGGCATCGTCGAGACCTCCTTAATCCACTGAGAATCGTAGGTGGCGACCTCGATTAGGCCAACTTAAATCGACAGTCCCCAAGCTAGCGGGATTTGCTTGCGAACCAGCAAGCGTGAAACTGGTAGTTTTCATCTACCGCTCGCCTTAGCTGACGCAGACCGATAGCGATATACTGTTAAGTTCATGTGCCTCCGAGCTTATGGCTCAACAATGATCTCACCACCGTTTCGTGTTCCCAGGCTTCGCCAAGTGGTTAGATCGATGTTTTGATCAATGATTCGGACCGAACCGTCGGCCAAAGCCGCATTGACCAGACCGGTGTGGTAGCTCCGGGACGTGATAACAGCCACGGTTGCGACCGTGCCACTGGTTCCTTCTTGTTGCGAGGTGTAATCAATATCGATTCCCTCAGGGCACAGATTCGACATCATAGCTAGTGGCAGCTTACCGTTTGGCCCCAAAGCTGTGGTGAAGCCGTGGTGGTGGACCCGACCATCAGGCCACTCCGTATGACCATTGGGGCGGCACCAACCGAACGAACTCGGTATCCGTGAGAGAACGGACGCATGGTCAGCTGCCGGAACCATATTTCCGCCTATGACAGGGACGTTTCTCCCGTAGTACTGACGAGCCTTGACCTCGGAGATGAGCAGTGTATTACTCATTCCGTCCGTAATATCCCGGGTACCTGTTCTGGAGTTAGGGCCAAAGACACCATCCCCTGATTGCCTAGTGACAGGATCGAAGACCATCCAGGAGCCGAAATTGAACCCGTAGGTAGTGGGAAAAAGCGGGCTAGCTAGCTTGGGGCTAACATCACGAGGGGTGTTCGAATTTGGGTCTGAAGGGCACGCAAAAACAGGTATTTTTAGCCCTGCAATGATAGCCTGATCATCCCATGCAAGGTTCAAATCCACTTGTTGATAGAGTTGGGCTTGCTCGAGATAAGGAAGGATTCTGCCGTGAATGGACCACGTCCCATTGGTATTGGCAGCCACCAGTGACTGAATAATTCCCCCGGGAGGAAATCGTCGATTAGCCGATTCGTAATTGTGAATTGCCAGGGCCAGTTGCTTCAGATTGTTCTGGCACGACATCCTCCGAGCGGCCTCTCTTGCGGCCTGAACGGCTGGCAATAGCAAGCCAACAAGCACCCCTATAATCGCTATAACCACTAACAACTCGATGAGGGTAAACGCGTTGCGACGCTCGAGATCTATGAATCTTGATTTGCTCACTGTTAACCCCATAAATTTTCCAATTAGACTAGAACCTGCAAAAATTCGTATAAAACTTTCAAACCTCCCCCCTTATTAGGCTGCAAGCCGTTGGGAGAAGGTAGGTTAAATCATTTAATACCTGAAAACGGGATACGCAAAGGATGTGCCACTTCCCACAAAAGATGTGCCACTGTCCATTCAGCCCCCAAAAAGCCTGGAATGTGGGGCATTTACAGTAGCAACTAAAGGCCCTTGGCTAATCCTTGCCCATGCGTGGACAAAATTTGAATAGATCGGTCGTTAACAGTGCTCCCTACTAGACTTTCGCTTCGCATGCAGTTGCTGATGCCAATGTTAATTGGCTCGGTCCTTGCCGCGACTGGCATCGCGATCGCCGCATACCGCATGGCAATCGAGCGAGCTGCAACCGAAATGGAGGAGCGGTACCAATCCATCAAGAGAGTCATGACCGAGACTAGTTTTCCGCTTACCGGTAACGTCTTACAAATTTTGTCCAAGCTCACCGATGCCCATTGGATAAAAATGGATGCGGAGGGTAAGGTCCTAGAGAACGCGGCTCCCAACGAGGAATCGATCGCGTCCTTTCCGGTCAGTGAACAAGTCTCCTTGGTCGAGCTAATCGGGACCGATGAGCATGGCGTGCCCGTGCGTGCTGAAATCCAGGGACATTTCTATCAGGCGATGATAGTCAGCGAGATTGGTCAGCGGTCCGTGTCGGTTGGCTCCCCCTCCGGTAGGTTAGTCGTGTTGTTCGACGATAAGCAGCGGTCAGAGATTGTCTACTATGCTATCGTGCCCCCTTTGCTGACAGGGCTTGTGACCATCGTGTTACTGAGTTCACTCAGTTTCTTCATCTCGCACAGGCTTGTAAAAAGAATTGCCACATTGAAAAAGGAGGTTGGGCACATTGCCAAGGGGCGATTCGAGTTTACTCTTCCCGACGACTCATCTGACGAGATTGGTCAGTTGGGTAAATCGATAAAATCGATGACAGAACAACTGGAGCATATGTGGCAAATTCTACGTCAAACTCATTCCGAACAAGTTATCGAACACCTGGCCGGCGGCTTAGCACATAATCTTCGTAACACATTGACTGGTGCGAGGCTGGCTGTCGAGTTTGCTCAGCGTGAACAGACAGGTGCATCAACGTGTTCAAACGAGCAAGCCGAAAATCCTGCCGCCGAGCTTGAGCCCCCCCCTCTGGCGATCGCTATCGAACAGATGAAACAAGCGGAGAATTACATCCAAAGATTGCTTGCTATGGTAAAGGGCAAGCAGTTGATGGTGAGAGAAGCTTACCTCAAGGAATGCTTGGAGGGTTTAAGGACAGGACTCTTGGGAGCCGCCTCACATCGGTCCATCCGACTAGATTGGCAGATGACCGAATTGATCAATCAGCAGTACGTCAAGGATGCAGAAGCTCTCGTCTCGGCCGTGAGCAACCTCGTTTGGAACGCAATGGAAGCAGGGGATCAAGTCCACGTTGCTGTTTCCTTGTTAGGGGCAGAGCATTACTGTATTATCAGAGTTTCGGACAACGGTCCTGGTCCATCAGTGGAATTGCAGGACAAGATCTTCGAACCTTTCATAAGCTCTAAATCGGAAGGAATGGGGCTTGGGCTACCGCTAGTCAAGCAGGCCGCCGATTCCTTAAAGGGCGACGTGAAGTGGTATCGTAAAGACGACAGCACCGTTTTTGAACTCCGATTCCCTGTGAGTTAGCATGAACAGCCAAATCGGCGAATCCAAAGTATGGAATGTTCTAGTCGTCGACGATGAACCTACTATCTGCTGGGGATTGGAGAAAATCCTTTCTCGAGAGGGATTCCGCGTCTTCTCAGCCGGTTCCGCTGAGAAGGGCTTGGATATTGCTCGTTCGCATCGGTTCGATCTGGTCTTGCTCGACGTCCGATTGCCAGGAATGAGCGGAGTGGAGTCGCTGAGTTTGTTTCAAGCCGCCACAAACCAGGCTCCTGTCATTGTCATGTCCGCTTTTGGGGATTTGGCTATTGCAGTTCAAGTTGTAAAACAGGGGGCGGTGGATTATCTACACAAACCGTTTGGGACGGACGACGTCCTCAATGTTTGCAAGAAGGCTTTGCGTATTGTTGAGCAGAACAAGCGAACCGAGCATGACTCCCCTGCCAAAAAATCTAGCGAGACAGTTTCCAGGCCCCATTCGCAGGAACTCATCGGACATTCCGCTGCCATGCAGGCTGTTTTTCGACAAATAGCTCTCGTCGCCGACAGCGATTTGTCAATCCTCATTACCGGCGAGACCGGGACGGGAAAGGAACTCGTGGCATCAGCTATTCATAGATACAGCCATAGAAGTGACAAACCGTTCGTGCCGGTTGCGCCTGTTACCTTTAATCCATCGCTGCTGGAAAGCGAACTGTTCGGTCATGTCAAGGGAGCGTTTACCGACGCGATGGACAATCGCGCGGGACTATTCGAGGTAGCCAGCGGAGGTACCATCCTACTCGATGAGATTGGGGATCTGCCGTTGAGTCTGCAAGTCAAACTGTTGCGTGTACTCGAACAACGGCAGTACTCGCGAGTTGGCGAGATACGTAGCCGTCCCTGTGATATTCGCTTCTTGTCCGCAACGCACCATGATTTACAGAGTGCTGCTAAAGAAGGGCGTTTTCGACAGGATCTGATCTATCGCTTAAGTGGCGCGGAGATTCGGCTCCCCTCATTGAGAGAACGACCTGATGATATAGAACCGTTGGCTGTTCATTTCCTCTCGAGAGTTGGCTATCCAAATCCAAAAGCATCGATTCCAGATAACGTAATACACCATTTGCGGTCATGGCATTGGCCTGGCAACATACGTGAACTTCGCAATACGATCGAACGAGCTGCAGTTTTAGCAAGAGGTCGTCCATTGGATATCAGTGATTTCACGTTTCTTGAATTGCAAAACCCAGCGATGCAAGGAGCAGACCAAGCGATGGAAGCGGTCCTAAATTGGGCAAGGCAATGGATTCTCACAAACCGTCAATCCACAAATGAGCAAAATGATGTCGATGCGGCAACTGGGGAAGAGTCCATCAAGGCGGGGAATCTTTACGAAGAATATTTAGGTTTCGTGGAGCCACCTCTACTCAAAGCCGTTCTCGAAAGCGTCGATGGCAACCGTTCCGCGGCGGCAGAAGTGCTTGGCATGCATCGCACCACGCTGCGCGAGCGACTGAGACGATATCAACTAGACTGAGGCTGATTACTTCAAATGGAAATGGATTTCTTGGAGGATTCCCACTGGAGCAAGCTCGTCGATTCTTAAGATTGCACCTAAAATGATACGGTAGCGTTTCTGTAGAAAGTGAAGCCTCGCACCAAGGAACACCGTATGCCGTCTCCTTTTCCTGGAATGAATCCGTACTTAGAACAGCCTTCGGTTTGGGAGGATTTTCACACCGCTTTCGCGGCGCAGATTCGAGACGTGCTCGCAGCCCAAGTTCGCCCGAACTTTATGGTCAAGCTGGAGGAACGAGTCTTTATTCACGAACCGTCCGGGGGGGAAAGACGCAAGCAGCTCGGCAGGCCGGATATCGCATTGCTGGAAGATGTCGATATAGAACGCCATGCGTTTGTCGAGATTCATGATCGTCAGAATCGAGAACTCGTGACCATGATCGAAATCTTTAGCCCATCCAATAAAAGGTACGGCCCGTACCGCGATCAGCATATCATGAAGCGAACCTCGTTGATGTTCAGTACTGCGTCGCTGGTAGAGATCGATCTGCTGCGAGGTGGCCCTAGGTTTCCACTGAACGATTTACCTCCGAGCGATTATTTTGTCGCGATCTATCGCAAGCCCCTGCTTCCCCAGGTGGAAGCGTGGCCGATTGGAATTAGAAACCAGCTACCTGTTATTCCCATTCCGCTCAAGGGTGAGTTTCCGGATGCGTCGCTGGATCTACAAGCGGTATTGCATCGAGTCTACGATGCCGCCGGTTACGAGGATTACATCTATGAGTCGAGCCCAGAGCCTCCGCTCGAGGGTCCTGACCTCGCCTGGGCTCAGTCGATACTAGGCACGAAAAATTCCGCGAGTTAAGGTACCGAGCTCCGACCACAAGGCACGAAAATGTTACTCATCAACGATGCGTGCGAGCAGGCGGTCTCCCGTACAAAAGGACTCGTTGCCTCGTCCACTACGAGAGGCTCCCGAATGCATTGGGAGGGGGTATAGGACCGCGACTCACCAGCATGAACGGGGGGATCGCCGTCAGGAATTGGAATCGTTTGACGAAGAGGCTTTGTTGGGTTAGTCTCTCGTTCAATGACTTAGGTTCTCGTGTCGCTTGTTGCGATCGGGATGAAAAGGGAAAACGGTGCAAATCCGTTGCGGGCCCGCCGCTGTAATCGGCTACGAAATTCGCAATCTGACCACTTCGGAATTCTTTTCAAGAATCCGAGGGAAGGTGCGAAAGACGGTAATGCCGAGAGCCAGAAGACCTGCCTAAATAGTCCAAACTGTTGACGAATCGTTCCTCGTGGACTGGGAACGGCAACGAGACAAGAGCTATGGCAAGATTGCCAACCGTGGGTCGATTATCTCGCCTCACGGGCCACCATGGGATGGTGAGCCAAGCAAGAAATTCTATGCCGATACACATTAGCTTGAGAACCATCACCTCCTTGGTTGCTTTTTGGCTGCTGTGTGGTCTTTTCGCAGGATGCGAGATGCCACTCACAGATTCGCAATCAAAAGACCCGCTAGACGACGCTGCGAAATCGTCCCTTCCGTCGGAGACTCAGAATCGGGTTTTTCGAGATCGGTTGGGCCGCAGTGTCTCAATACCGAATATTCCCAAAAGAATCGTATCTCTATCCCCCGCTACGACCGAATTGCTTTTTGCGTTGGATCTGGGGGGATCGCTTGTGGGGGCAACCCAGAGTTGCGATTACCCACCAGAGGCTTTGTCGATCCCCCGGATTGGAACTGGTCCGCTCGAAGGGATCAGTCGCGAAGCTATTGTTGCACAAAATCCTGACTTAATTCTCTGCAAAGCCGATACTCACGGCTCACTGACGGAGACATTCGAAGCCCTGAAGATCCCAATTCTTGGATTGGGGGCTGAGAATTTGCAAGAGCTTTACGATGAAACGATCCTCCTAGGCTCGATCATGAATCGAGCCACAGAGGCGGATGCGTTCGTTAGGAGTATGCAGGAAAGGCTACAAGCCATCGTGGCCAGGATTCCGAAATCGGAGCAACGTCCATCCCCAAAAGTCTTCTACGAAGTGTGGGATGAGCCACTCATGACAATCAATGGTGAGACCTTTATCGGTGAACTGTTAGAGATTGCTGGGGCCCAAAACATATTTGCCGATACGCCTATTCGGTATACGCGAATTAGTCTTGAGGAAGTCATCGCCAGGGATCCTGAGATCGTTTTATGCCCGACATCTCATGATCGCCCTGTCGAGCTGAATTCGGTGCTTCAACGACCTAGATGGCAAACCATCCAAGCGATCCGAGACCGGCGAGTCTACCTGGTCAATGGAGATCATATTTCTCGATGTGGCCCTCGGTTGCTGGAGGCCTTAGATCAGATCGTATCGCTCCTCCATTCTACAGAGGAAGAGCGGCCGTAATGTGGCAGCTAGAATTCTATGCATCATAGAAAACTCTCTCTGTTGGGATGGTCTATTATTGCGTTGACTTGCATAACAATCATGTTTGCAAGCACGCTGATCGGCGCTGTCACTTTGCCCTTTGATCAGTTAGTACGCTTTTTGCTGGGACAAGACTCAACGCTTTCGGAGCAGCAACAGTTCATCTTCTGGAATTTGCGACTGCCCCGGGTATTGAACGCAGCAGTAGTGGGTGGGGCACTCGGAGCAGCGGGAGTCGGCTTTCAAGGTTTGTTTCGAAACGTGTTGGCCGACCCCTACATCATCGGTGCATCAAGTGGCGCGGCTCTCGGTGTGGCACTTACGATCGCCGCAGGAGCTTCCTGGGGGGCGTTTGGTCTTTCATCGACTGCCGTGGGGGCCATGCTCGGTTCGCTGTTGGTTGTAAGTCTCGTATTTGTAATAGGCAGCTTGGCCTCAAACATGTCGTCGCTCACCCTGCTTCTAGCTGGAGTAGCGATCAGCAGTTTTTGCAGTTCGATGGTGTCGCTACTTTTATTTTTAAAATACCAGAAAGCTGTCGCCGTACTTTCTTGGTTGATGGGATCGATGGCGGATTCGGATTGGTATAGCCTCAGAATGTCTCTCGGGCTGGCGATAATTGGGATTGTGATGCTTGCGTTAAGTACTCGTGCTTTGGATGCCTTTTTGCTGGGAGATGTTTCCGCACAGAGCTTGGGGCTGAACCTTTACGTCTTTCGTGCTTTAATTGTTGTTGGAGCGAGCTTAGCTACTGCTGCTGCCGTTTCTACCGCAGGGATCATCGGCTTTGTCGGCTTGATTGCACCGCAGATTGGTCGGCTTCTCGTCGGCCCACGCCATGGCTCGCTCTTGTTCTGTAGCATTCTCATTGGTGGAACGTTGATGGTGGTGGCAGACATGATTGCTAGGACGGTATTGGCACCGACAGAGCTTCCCGTTGGCATCCTCACCGCCATGTTGGGCTGTCCGTTTTTTCTGTTTCTTATTCTGAAACGGAAAGGGGGGCGTGGGATGCCGCCTGAAGAGGTTCAGTCATGAGTGCACATCTCGATCTGCTTCGCATTGAGAATTTGAGTGTTTCCTTTAGGAAGACTGTGGTGTTCCAAAACATCAACATGAGTCTTCAACGAGGCGAGTGGGTAACTCTACTAGGTGCAAACGGCGCAGGTAAAACGACCTTGTTGCGCACCATACTCGGCCACTTTCGACCTATAAGTGGAAACGTCCATGTACAAGGACAATCGATCAATCAACTTTCGCGACGCAAACTTGCTCAACTCGTTGCGTTGATGCCTCAATTTGAACAGCGCGGGGCTGGTTTAACGGTTCACGATGTTGTCGCACTTGGTCGCATACCTCATCGGGGCTGGTTTTTACCACTGACCCGCGAAGACTACCAAATGATCCAGGAAGCCATGGAGGCATCCTGCATCTGGGAGCTGCGCGATCAGAAGGTTGAGGAACTTTCGGGAGGGGAATGGCGACGCATGTTGCTCGCGCGCAGTATAGCTCAAAATGCAACATTGCTGTTGCTCGATGAACCAACGGCGGGATTGGATCTTAAGTATCAAGTGGAATGCTTGAGGCATATCCGCTATCTTGTCGACCAACGCGGAACAGCCGTGCTTGTCTCACTTCACGATTTGAATCAAGCCTCAGCATTTTCGGACAAAGTCCTCATTCTCGGCAATCGTGGTCTTTTGGCCTTTGGGAAACCGAGCCAGGTACTGAGACCGGAAATCTTGCGAGTAGCTTTTGGGACGAACATCCGAGAGCACATACCGTCCGATGGCGGCGGTTCCATACTTCAGCCCGTTTTTGTTGAATCTCGATCGGAATGAATGGCTTGCCGAGGAGCATGAGTTGGTAGGAATGCTTGAAGTTTGCGTTCAAAGTGAAGAGGAATTGGTGATCGCAGAAGCAGCGGGAGCGCAGCGGATTGAGCTGTGCAGTCAGCTTGATGTAGGCGGGGTGACACCGCCGATCGAGGTGATCAGACAGTGCGTTGCAACGGCTCGAGTCCCGGTCGTTGTTCTGGTACGCAATCGGCCCGGTGACTTTTGCTTTAGTGATGATGAGAAACAACGAATGCTAGAGCAAGCGGAGCAAATCGTTTCCCTGGGGGTGCATGGAATTGCGGCAGGTTGCTTGACTAAAGAGGGGGATATAGATACTCCTTTTCTTGCGAAAATGAGATTGTTGTGTCACTCGTGTCAGTTGGTGTTTCATCGTGCATTTGATGAAATCGCGGACAAAGTTCGAGGGGTCGAAATTCTTAACGATCTGGGTGTGGATCGCATTCTGACAAGCGGTGGCGCGGGTGATGCCACGCACTATCTCCCGACGCTTCGTGAGCTGCAACACTTTTGTTTGGGCCGTGTCGAATTACTACCAGCAGGTGGGATTCGCTCGAAGAACCTGGCCGAGTTGCTTGCTGAAACTCAATGCACTCAAATTCATGCTTCCTTTAGAACAAACGCATCAGCAGAAAGCCACGGTCCTGATCCGAACGAGATCAAGAAAGCCATATCCATCCTTAATATGTTTATGCAGAAAACGGAGAGGCTGAATAGTCGGCGAAGTTAACGCTGGGTTTAACAAGCTTAGCTCAGGTGCAAAATGGAAACCTCGGGAGGGCACCCCCATCGCAATGGGTGGATGCCGGCCATCCCACGACTAACATGCATCAGAGTGCCATCCCGATAAAAGACACCCGATGCGTATTTGCTGCCATGCATACTCGGCGAAACAAGCGGACCAACCAAGGGGAATCGGATTTGCCCTCCATGAGTGTGACCACACAGCAATAGAGAACAACCTCGCTCGATGCCCCAAGTGAATTGGTCCGGTGAATGGGAAATCCCAAGTCGCCATGCACCGGCTTTCAGCTCTGGATCACTGTCGGTTTTGCGATCGAACCACGGTCGCTCGTTGCCCAAAATCTGGATCTCCAGTGCGCCGAGATGCGCAATTTGCGTTCGCTCGCCAGCATCCTGCCAACCTAATTTCGAAAGGCTCACACACACCTGCAGAGGATCAGTCAATCGTCTATCGTGATTACCCAGGACGAAGTAACAACCTTTCCGTGCCGCAAGCTGTTCGAAGAGTAGGGGAATGTCCTGAATGTTCTCGTCGTAGTCGACTATATCACCCGACAGCACGATCAAATCAGCAGCTTGCGCCATGATCCAATCAAAAGCGCGCTTGTAGAACTCATGAGAAAGCTGCCCAGTCAAATGGACATCCGACAAATGAGCAATCTTGAAGCCTTTGAGCTCCTCAGGCAGATGATCCAATACAAGCGTCTTGTGATTGGTATCGGTCCAGGCGATCTCGTTGCGAGGTAGCTTACCAAGCAGCTTGGTGGACTTCTTGGAGTAAGGCTCGCTGCTAAGTGTGTTTGGTCTCCATGTCTCTTCAGATGCAACATAGAACCGGTCCTTGGCCATGACAAATTGAGGCCGGATCGCAATCCACATTGGTGTGAAAATGATCGTAACCGCCGACATCAGAACCATGTATGTTTGCGTCGCGAAATGAAGATCGAGAAATGTCAGAATCTCTCTGGCTGGGACGGCTTGACTTAATCTCCACCACTCGAGGGCAAAGAAGACGATCGGCAAAGTACATCCGACGAGGATGTGAATTTTCTCGCAGGTTTTTAAGAGCTTGCGATTCCAACCTTGCGCGTTGAGGCGATTAAAACCTCCAATGATGATATAGGCCTGTCCGGCTAGCGTGGTCGCGATCAATGCGAAGAGGAACAAACTTCTGCCCCGATCAAGGGAGTAACTTGGGAGGATTCAAAGAAGGCGATTAAGCTGATGGCGGGAGCGTCTGAGTTGATTCGGACGGCGTTGACTCGGTCTGCGTTGATTCGGGCGGTTGCGGAGGTGTGGCGATCAGTTCTGGGTCGGGCTTGTAGTCGAGCAGAGTCTCAGAAACCGAGAGGAGTTGGTCCAGGCGGAACGGTTTGTAGAGAATGGCTTTGGGATGCAAGCCGGCTTGTCGAGCTTTGACGACAGAATGCCCTGGGTCGTACCCGAATCCCGTCATCAGGGCCATTGGGACGTGTTCCATTAGTTTTTGCAAGCGGACCATGAGTTGATAGCCTGAATAATCCGGCAGTTTGATATCAGAAATGATAATCTGATATGGCTCGTCGATGCCGGTTTTCACCATCGCCACGGCCTCATCGCCGCAGCGAGCTGTTTCTACGACGCAACCGTAGCGTTCCAGCAACGAATGGGCTTGCAACAGCACTTGCTCATCGGCATCCACCACCAGCACCCGCTTACCTGCCAGTTTTCCACAACATTCAATCGTGACACCGACCGGGCTAACTTCGATGGGAGCAATCGATTGGCCGATGGACTGAATAGAATTCCGGACTGCCCTGGCCTTGGATAGTACGCTTCTCAAGCGGAAGACGGTATCTGGATCGTGTCCAATATACTTCTCCATCAGGTGCACGGCATCTCTGAGCAACCCATCGATCGGCAGGGCAACAGCAGCGTGGATCGCCTCGATGCTCTGGTAGGCGGCATCGTTCTTCTGGGCAACGAGCAACTCTAGCGTGTTTAAGGCTACCGCGACATCCCTTGCGAAGATCTCTAAGAACTGCTGGTCGCTGATGGTGAACGTATCAAGTTTGGGACTTTCAATATTAATGGTCCCGATCACTTCTTCGTGCAACAGAATGGGAACCGTCAGAGAGCTACGCGCCCCTTTGAAGCCCTCGAGGTACATCGGGTCCTTGGTGGTGTCTCTGCACAGATAGCTTTTACCGCTAGCCGCAACATAACCCGTTACCCCGTTACCCTGGGGACTGGCCATGAGTCGACGGTCTGCAGCCACCTGGTCAATGCCGACCGATAATAGAGGGATCAAATCCCCCGTGGATTGCTCGAGGAGCCGAATCTCGATCACTTCAACATTCAGCAGATCCTGCGTATAGTGACGGATGTTCTCCTTGAGGAGTTCGATACGCTGATCGACATCCATCAAAAAGATCTCATCTGGCTTGAGATCGGTGAGCTTGGCACCTGCTTGGTGGATCGCGGCGAGCTTCTGTTCTTGGAGAACCTCCTCAGTCACATCGCTCAAAGTCACTACAATCTTTTTGACGAGGTCATTTCCTTGGTCGTTGCGAAGCGGTGCCGCGTAGACCTGATAATACGCCCCCGACGCTGTGAAAATCGTTGAAGTCGCCAGCTTGCCAGTCGAGAAACAGGTTTGCAGTGGGCAAGTGTCCGAGCCGACGATCTCAGGATTGGCCAATGCGGAATAGAAATTCTCACCCAAGCGGCTTACGCCGCCGGTCCATTGCTCAAAACAACTGTTTGTCCATAGAACCGACATGTCTGAGGCGATCATCGCCACACCCTCAGGCAAGCAGTTCAAGACGTCCTCAGCAGCGACGCCCGCCACACTTATTTTTGCCACCCCAGCCTCCAATACTCTTCGAATCGGATCGCTGAACTAGATATCGCGCCATCGTGCTCGATCAAGTTCCTCGTACCCTATTCAAATATAAAAGACATTGCATGCACGGCAACATAGAACTTAGCGGTAATTTCACGCAGGCAGCCGAAAAACGACTTGCATTACGCCTGATATTAGCCTGAACGATCATCGACAATTCGGTGTCGGTACTGCAACAAGTCCCACCACGAAACCCAAGACCTGCCGAACACTTGCTCCCCTTGAGATTCGCCTTCGCTGGCGCAAACTCTTTTGGACTGCCTTTGTTGTCATTTAATGTTCATTAGTACGCCTATGACAGACTTGGCTATTGAGCAGTCCAGCCTCCATCGACTGTCAAACTGGTGCCAGTGACGAACGAGCTTGCACCTGAACAGAGGAAAAGTGCAGCCCCGCAAATCTCATCCAACTCCCCCCAACGCCCCATAGGAATTTTCGAAACAAAATTTTTGTATTGTTCCGGATCGTTGAGCAAAGGACGATTCATCTCGGTTGCAAACGGACCTGGACAGATGGCGTTCACGGTGACCCCGTCAGTGGCCCATTCCAAAGCCAACACCCTGGTCAGCCCTAACAAGCCTGCTTTGGAGGAGGCGTAGGGAGTTCTACCGGCGATACCAATGTAGGAAAGAATCGATCCAAAGTTCAGGATTCGCCCCCATTTGCGTTCGGCCATTGCAGGTCCGAATGCACGAGCCATCAAGAAAGGCCCCTTGAGATTCGCATCAACGACTTGGTCCCAATCCTCCACCGTGAGCGAGCTAACCGTTCCGCGTTTGTTGAGCCCCGCACTATTGAGCAGTATGTCAATGGCTCCGACCTGGGATGTGGCGTTCCTAAAAAGCTCGTCAACCGACGCTGGATCGGTGACGTCAGCCGCTAAAGCATAGGCTTTTTGATTGGTCTCGCGCTGGATTGCTTCTGCGGCAGCCTGACATGCCTCGATGCGCCGGCTGACAATCACCACCGACGCACCAGCCTGGGCTAACGCAGTCGCTATGGTTAACCCTAACCCCTGCGATCCGCCGGTTACAAGAGCTGTGCGGCCACTCAAACAGAACTGATCTAAAACGGATTTCCTTGACATAGTTTCAAGCCCTCAGCGCAACAAAAACACTGTGGAGACAATCGGCTCTCCACAGTGTGCGGGAATGTCAAATTCTCGAAGCAAATCTCAGAGGGAGCTCACTCTTCTACAAGGCGTGCTCCTAGAACACGTCGAGGATAAAGTGATGGCCGGAGTGGTAGCGTTGCGAAGTGGGATAGTAGTTCTCCCACTTGCGATTGTAGACGGGGATTTGCATCTCGGCTGGATAGCGATGATAGAGGCTATCAGCACTTCGAAAATACTCATTCCCCCAGAAGTTCTGTGGATAGTAAACGTAAGGATAGTGTTGGAAACGATTGTAATCTCGTTGACCATTCGTTCCTCCCCACATCCGACCGTAGGCTTGCTGCGGTTGTTGAGCGTGTGAGCATTCTGCTGCAACGAGTCCGATGCCGACACTCGCAACCGCTATCAAAAAGGCTTTGCGGACCATATTCCCCCCCAGGTAATTCTTTTCCAATTCTTGGTTCTCTCGAACAGAGGATTGCATCGGCTAAAGGAACAATCGGAATTGAACTATTATTCGTCACTACCGGAACTGGTGGATTCTTTTTTGATTTTGATGCGTATTCGCTTGAGCTTTTCGACCTCAGTCGTCGGTGCTTCCTGTGGCACAAAGCCCCCATATCCTGCACCCATGCCTCCATACCCGGCACCCATGCCCCCATTTCCAGCACCAAGGGAAGCGGCTGTTTTTGCCGAATCGTTAAACTCGACCTGTCCTCTCGTTCCGCCGTCCGATCGCATGGCTCGCGATTTGAGCGTCATAGGACTTGCTGAACCAGGGGCTGATGTTCTGCTGGAGCCACCGGTAGCTAGCGACTCGGAACGCAGCATGTCGCCACCACCGTAACCACCACCGTAACCACCGCTTTGTGGTGCGTCACCGGAGGCAAACAGGGTATCACTACTAACCTCCGCAGAGCGGGAGAATCGCCAAATCGAATCTTCCGAGCCGATCGTCGACTCCGCAACCATTTCGCGAACGGTCTCATCCTTGGCAGATTTTGGCACCTCTGCGGGAACCGACCCGACGGCGACCAAGACGCTTTCGTTGCCCAGGGCGGGATCTTGCTCTAGGGCAGCAAGTAGAACTGAGAACTGAGTCTCCGGCAGTTGCAGCTCAATCTCATCTTCGCTATCTGTAGCAAAGACTAGAATATTGTTAACCGCCGGACTGCCCGACCCTGCTACCGAGGCTACGACAGCAGCATCGGCTTCAGCAGCGTCGGAGGATGCGGCGACACGATCCGTTGCCTCGATCTCTTTGGCGAATGCATCCGGCTGTTTCTCGCTATTGACCACTAGAATGTTCCATTGCAGGGGCGTCTGCCCGTTCTCAACGGACTGGTTGCTGTTAAGCTTGCGAGTCAAAAAGCCAACGAAATCTTGTGCATTTTGAGACAGAGGTTCGCTGGGCATGCTCGCGTCCATCGAGTTGGTCATCGAGTTGGCCATCGCATTCCGCTGTGCAGAAAACGCCTCAGCCATCATCGGTGCAGCAGCCGCCGAAGGTGCCACATCTTCCGACGTACCCACTCCCCCAGTTTCATTTGCCGAAAACGATTCGATTTCAGACTCGACTCCCGATCGCTTCCTTGCATCAAAACCAGGTTCCATGGCGATCTGCATTCCACCGTCCCGAACACCATCTGCAAAGAATCGAACAGAAAGAAATACTAAGCAAACCGCAGCCAGGCTTGCCAGTAAGCCTAGCCATTTTCGATGCTTCCTGCTATCTCCTGCCGAGTTGTAGATCGCGACATGATCAGCTGACAGCTTGCTCGCAGGGGCCGACCACTCGGTACTTTGCAAGCTCCTGGACAAGGCCACCTCTTTGACCGCAGACGCAGCCACCAAAGAACGAACCGCCGCGAGCTCCCGAGCTAACTGCCGCAGCGCTGGCGAATCTTGAATCGCCGACTCGACAACTTCTGCTTCTTCGGCGGTCAGTTCTCCATCTACATAGGCCGAAACGAGTGACTCATCAAAGGGGATTTCGTTGTCTTTCATCGATTTCCTCCTTCTTGGACAGGAATAAGAGAACGCAGACCAGCGTTTTCGAAAAGCTGCTTTAGCTCCAACCTCGCGCGATGAAGCCGGCTTCGAACTGTACCAATCGGTATTTCCAACACGGCTGCAATTTCTGAGTAATCCATGCCGTCAATGTCTCTCATGCAGACGATCGCCCGTTGCTCCTCTGCCAGTCGATTAATGGCAGCCCTGACTGCATCGACGGTTTCGCGTTCTTCCAGTTGGCTCAATGGATTCTCGTTTTGGGCTGCACCAAGTGCTTCGACATCGGGGACGCTAAGATCCGATTTTCTGCTCTTTTGCTTGCGGAGGTGGTCGATGCTCGCGTTGTAGGCCAACCGTCTCAGCCAAGTAAAAAAGGAGGATCTGCCCTCAAAGGAGCCTAGCTTGCGAAAAGCAGCAACAAAAGTTTCCTGCGCGACGTCTTCAGCGTCCTGGTGATTGCGTAGTAGGGATAGTGTGAATTGAAAGAGGCGGTTTTGGTGCCTTTCCACGAGAAGTGCAAAACGGTGACTGTCTCCGCTTCGGATCAGCTCAATCACCTGCAAATCATCTAGTAATGGTTCCATAAACTCTAGACGGAATCCACATCGGTTCGGTTCCCCATTTTTCTGGCATCAGGACATAAGCCCGAATTATTCATGTAGGCCGGTCACAAGGTCGCTTTCATCATGCCGGAGCTCGATAACAGCCGCAGACTCGCTGGAAGCAAATGGGAATATACCACCAACCACCATACCACCCAAGCTTATCGTGTGAGCAAACCAGCATGTGTCGTTGCAAAGAATGGTCCGTAACGTCCCCCAAGCGACAATGATGAGAGCGGTAAAGTAGAATCGCTCCGCCACGCGTTGCCATTGTTCGTTTTCACTCGCCTTGGCAACCCACATCGCACCGACAGCAAGAAACGGAACGATCAGAGGAAAGGCATCTCCAATTGTCTCAAACCAAAACGGTGCGTAAGGCATATTCAGTCATCCTGACTTCAAAACGTATTGCCACAGTTCCTGCATTCCATGGTGACTGAATCCATTCAGCACTGGATGGCCTGCCCGGGTGGCCCGTTTGACCACCCAAAGGGATACTCCAGGATTTCTTTAATCAATTCAATAGGAAACTGGAAAAAAGTCGATACTTCTCGCTAATTGCTGCCCAAAACGAAGCTTTACCCTCCCAGCGGAGCGTTTGGGAGGGTCGGCAATCGAGCCTTAAGCGAGATTGCCGGGGAGGGCAGGACGCCGTCGATCCCGATCAGCGGGAAGTGCGCTCGATGGCAACATCGCGCAGCGACGCCAATAGTAGCGGTACGGGCGCGAGCCCTCCGATAGGGCTCCAGAACTCCCACCGCCCATCACTCTACACCGTTATCTCACTTACACAGTCATTTTGGGATTTCGTCGCCGAAGGCGACTCCGAGCTCGCTTCGCATTGCCCAGACTCACCGCACGGCTTGTACTACAACGCTAACATAACGTCCTAGGGACACCCCTGGTCGAAATCAAGCAAACGAACGCATTGCCGGCAGTTTTAGCCTCTGCCCTTTCCGCCTGCCAAGATGGATTGACCGCGCTCATTCCAAGGAACCGAGCAGATTCCTTAAGCCGCGAATGTTCTGGTCTAGACGTTCGCGGGCATCCTCCTGTGTATGATTGAGAATCCCAATAGGACCGGCATACCCAGAATCTCGAATGATGCGAAAGACTTCGTTGTCGCGATTTCCCTGGCCTATAGTCAGGATCTTCTTGCCGACTTGATCGCCGTTGGTTTCCATTCCATTGACGTTGAGAGCTAACAAATGCGGCTTGAGCAACTTCAAGACATCAGCCAGCCGTTCGAGCTGGTCATGAGCGTGGTGCAAGTTGTAAACAATTCCGACATTCGGACGATCGATGGCTTTTACGAGCCGAACCATATTCTCTGGTACCCCGAACCAGCCGCCATGGTTGTATAGCGCCAGCTTGCACCCGATCCGCTCGCCCGCCTCGGCGATCGGTCGAAGCCGGTTGACTTCGGCTTCGATAAATCGCATCTCGTCTTCGCTGGACATGTTGACATCGCCTCCCCCCATGACCCAAAGCTGAGGCGTGACCTTATGCTTTTCGAAAAGCGAAAGGGTCATCTTAGCTTCGTCGTTGAGATGCCCGGGAAACCACCAAGCAGTAAGCTCGATGTCGTGCTTCTTCAATGCGAGAATCTCTTCTTCGAAGGTTGGTACATGTTCCGCTCGATAGTCGTACGCAAACTTTGCAAGCCCCAATTCAGAAAGCATTTTTGCACGTTCCAGCGGCGGGCGATTAAAACTGTCGAACGGAACAATGCACCAAGCCATCAAGTTGTCTTGTCGAAACGGATCGTTAGACTTGGCAACCGCAGTCGCCTCAACCTGGGAGTATGCTGGTGCATGAAGTGAACATGCAAGGCAGAAAACGGCCACGATAACACGTGAGGTTTGCAAAAAAGAATGGGAAGAGTCCATGAGGTAGCAATATTCCGTGGGAGGGGTCGAGGTAGGTTTCGCGACAATTGCGGCATGATGGAATATAACATAAAGTCTGGTTTGGGTCTCGGAGGTAGGAAAGACACACATGACAAGCTTTATTCGTTTGAGTCCGGTTGATAGCCGCATTACGTGGCAAGGAGATTGGGCAACCCCAGATTCGGTGGATGCCTCGTTTGTAAAGAGCGTCGAGGCCTTCAAAAATTGGTCGCGAGTTCCTGTCGAGGAACGCATGGAATGCGCTCGGCGGTATGCGCTCGCGCTGGACCGAAACAAAGATGCGATCTCGCTAGCCATCACACTCGAAAGTGGTAAACCTCTGTGGGAGAGCCAGCAGGAGGTGGCTGCTGCCAAGAGCAAGGTTGAGAACGCTATCGATGCGTTGCTCACGCGACGATCCGATTGGAGTAGCCAAACACCGACTGCTCGGAATGTGATTCGTTATCAGCCGTTGGGGGCAGTTCTGGTTCTCGGGCCCTACAATCTGCCACTACATCTGCCCGGAGCCCACATCGTTCCGAGTTTGATTGCAGGCAACACGGTTATTTTTAAACCTAGTGAAAAGACACCTGCGGTCGGGGAGTGGATTGTCAAATGCTGGCAAGAAGCCGGTTTACCGGAAGGCTGTTTAGAGATGCTGCATGGCGCTGTCGAGGTGGCGAAACGAGTTGTTGACCAACGCGAACTGGCTGGTGTGTTTTTTACTGGGTCGCACCGAGGGGGATTGGCGCTTCATCGTCAACTAGCGGGCCGCCCCGATTGTTTGCTGGCGCTAGAAATGGGGGGCAATAATCCTCTGGTTGTCGATCGAGTGCGCGATGTCGACGCTGCGATTCAAGTCTTAGTGCAATCTTGCTACATAACCAGCGGGCAACGTTGCACCTGTGCAAGGCGGCTCATCTTGATCGAGTCTCACGAAAATCGCTTGTTGCTCGAGCGTTTTGCCAGCTCGCTGGCAAAGATTCGTGTCGGTAGTCCCTTGGGAACACCGGAACCGTTCATGGGTTGTCTGGTTTCGAGCGAAGCGTGTGATGAGATTTTGCAGGCGCAGAGACGGTACATCGAAAACGGTGGACGGTTGTTGGTCGAGAGTCGACGCGTTGAGAATTCCCCCAATAGCTTGACACCTGGGCTCGTGGAAATCGGTTGTGAACAGATGAATGACCAAGAGCATTTTGGCCCGCTAACAACAGCGGTATTCGTCAAGGATTTCGAAGAGGCGGTAAGAATTGCCAACCGAACTCAGTATGGGCTATCAGCAGGCCTTCTCTCGGATGAAGCAGCAAAGTTCCAAGAGTTCGTGTCATGCATTCGGGCTGGGATTGTAAATTGGAATAATCCCACAACAGGTGCGAGTGGCGTCATGCCGTTTGGTGGCGTTGGGGCAAGCGGAAATCACCGACCGAGCGGTTACTTTGCTGCGGACTATTGCAGCTATCCCAAGGCTTCGGTTCAAGTTAGTGAATTGAAGCCCCTTACGAATCTTCCTCCTGGGCTAGAGCATTTGACTTCGTAAAGGGGAGCAAATGCGTCTTCAACTCGAAAAACGCTTTCGAAGATTTAGAAACTTTGTCTCGAACAGGTACCAGGATCCCACACTCATCGCGTACGTCAGACAAAACATGGTAACCACATAGATCAGGGCACCGAGAATGGCGTTTCCCATCAGGTTAGTACACGACGCAGGAGAAATCCAATCTTTCATCAGAGGGATTAACGGCATTTGAAACACGTACATCGCATAGCTGAATTTTCCCAGCGATCGCAGGATGCGGTTTTCAAATAGACGCAATTCCCAATCATTCTTTTGGCTGGCTATTATAGACAAGAGTACCGCCGTGCCTGCCAGAGAGACAATCGTATATCGGATGGCCAAGTCGTTTTTGCCGAGCACCAATGTGCCCATAAATGCTAAACAGCATACGCAAACAAACCATCGCAATTGGGAGCGGGTCGGTTGGAATTGAACGGCCTGGTCTCTAGTTAAGATCACCGCAGCGGAACCGAGTAGCAAACCATCCATACGGAATAACGTAAAGGTCTTGGCAGTCTCATCCAGTTGCGTGGCGTAGACGAAACCAATTCGGCATAAAGCAAAGATCCCCATGCCGATGAGGCAAGCCTTGAACAACTGCTGCGGCTTTAAAAAGAGGACAATCATTGGCCAGATGAGATAGAATTGTTCTTCGATGGCCAGTGACCAGAAATGGTCAAAGGCCCCAAAGTGCCATTGGTTCGCCCAAGCGATCGATAGGTTCGTTGTATAGAGCCACAGATGGATTGGGTTGCCACTGATCTTTTTCTCCCCCTGTGCAGCTAGATCGAGGCCTAGAATAGGTAACAAAAACAAAAATAGCAGAAGCGCTCCGTAGTAGAGTGGAAAGATTCGAAGAGCCCGTCGAATATAAAAATGAGAGAAATAAGCTCTATGCTCTTTTCGGTCCAATAGGATTCCGGTAATCAAAAATCCAGAGAGCACAAAGAACAGATCGACGCCGGATGCTCCCAAGTAGAAAGCTTTGCTCGCAATGCCGCCAATAACGTCTTCAGTAAAGGAAACCTCGCCGAATCGATAGACCGTTACCATCAGCACCGCAAGCCCTCTGAATCCATCCAGTCCTAAGATTCGGTCTTGACTGGATAGTGCCGGTGGAGAGGACATGTTCTGAGATCGGATGGAGTGGTCAAAGAGAATAACAGGTTGAACTTTGTCACGGTTGGACCGTTCGTTTGGATAGGACGTTAGCTTGGATAGAGAGTCCAACGGCGCAAAACATGGAATGCAGCATTCGCTGCTTTCATTTTCCAAGGCGAGTAGATTTTGCGGTATCGCCCGTGATTAGTTCGTTCGCCACCAAACTTGGATTTAAACTTCCCTGGTCCATAATTCTCGCCTTCCCACCCTGCTCCCGCTAAGTCGAAAACTGCGTACCCCTCTTTCGCATAATGCTTAATTGCCTCCCAGAACACAAGCGTCATCGAGTGAACTCCCGGGATTCTCTTTGTCCCAGCATACCAACAAGTTACGCGGTCTTTGTACGCGAGAAAGCAGCCAGCAGAAACGGGCACTCCATCGTAGTAGGCAATTAATAAACGAACATAAGGTTGGCTTAGCTCGACGGCGACTGAGCGAAATAGAGATACATCGACAAGCGGGATTCGGGAGCGACGATAACTACTGACTAGCAGCTCGTAAAACTCGTCCAATCCTTTGCACAAATCCACCTCTTCGACGGTAACCCCTTTTCGAACGGCGGATCGAATGTTGTTACGGCGTTTGTCGCTCAAACCACGAAACAACACATTCTCGGGTTGATCGATCGCTAGTTCGTAGTTGATATAACCGAGTCGACGATAGTTGCAATCGGACAAAGGGTTGGAGAGCCCTGGCGAGGAAAAATTGGGTCTGACCTCGCAAAAGAGCGTATTGCGGCTCATCTCTTGATCATGATTCGCAATCAGCTTGCGGACGCCAGCGCGACCAAATTCATTGTCTAGATAAATGGGTTCAGCGTACATGATGGAGCGTGATGCCACCGCAGAAGCCATTTTCTGGAGTGTCGAGACCCTGACTGCAACCAATATTGCACAAAGGTTACCGTCAGGGGCCATAGCACCAATAGCGTAGGGACTATGGAGCTTGGTAGAGTTCTCGGCTCGAACCATAGCGGTGGAATGGAATATCGAACCTCGCGGATGAGATAGCACAAAGGCATCCCAATCTGCAATGTTTGTAATATCCTTAATGGCGATTGTTTCGTATTTCACTGGAAGCGTTCATTTGGGCAAAATGAAGCTGCCACTAGAGACATTCTCGGGCAGCCAAATCTCAGAACAGTTTAATCCAGAACCACACCAACGCAGCATAAGTTTCCGTTAATTTGCAAGGCAATCCTTTGCAATCGGTTGAAAACACGGTCACTGCGAATGATCTGCCGCGAACAGGGTGTAGAAGGTGGACATTTGTGATGAGCGAGGCCGTTTAGCCCGGACAACTTGGAAAGAAATAGGGAGAAGTCCAGGTTGCTCAGATTTAGACGCCCGGCTACAATCTGCACGCCTAATTGCCCTGGAAACACGCGATGCCAAGCGTTCTGAGGGCTTGTCAGAAACTGAGATCTCAGATTCCGATCATCGAGAGCAATTTGTTCCTGATGGAGCGTCGGCAGCGGCGGATTGTTATCTTGGATACACAAAGGATGGGTGGCAGAGCGGTTTAATGCACCGGTCTTGAAAACCGGAGACGTCGTAAGGCGTCCGTGGGTTCGAATCCCTCCCCATCCGCTTTTGTTTGGTTAACTGGGCAAATGACCAACGTGTTGGCCAATTGGGTGATGGTGTTTGTCGAATCCAATTTATAGTGGACGATATCATGACAACGATCCTGGAACGCCTTGTTGAGCCATTGGCTGAGTTTATGACAGTCGAATCCGCAGCCAAGATTGCTGCGCTGAGAGCCGATGAGGATTCGCAGCAACTTCTTGATCGATTGGCAGAAAAACGCGAACTTGGGAGTCATCACCTCGGACGAGCGAGCCGTGTATGATCGGTTGCTTGCTTGGTTTCATGTCATGACCGTTGTACAAGCTCGTGCTCGGCAGATTCTTCGAGCAAGCTGATAGGGATGCTGCTAGGGAGGCCCTCGCGTTTGAAGTTTGCGGAGATGTTGATCAGCCGCCCTGCTAAGCATCTACAATGCCAATATTGAGGCCGGTTCAACCAACTTGATGATCGACCCGCTAGGATCTGTGTCACGTCGTTTTGTCGCACCTCTTGGGTAGCGATGGCACGGTTGTGGTAGGCTTTGATCGTCTTTTTCAACTTCTCGGAAAAGACTGGACTCTGGACCAGATTACGCTTGGAGCGAACCTTCAATTCATCTTTTAGCAGCTTTTCCAGAAGCTCGGCAGCAACGTTCATGTGCTTGAGCCCGCGCACTTCCGCAAGAAACTCTTCACTCAGAAAGCTGATGTCCGGTTTGGGCAAGTCGTCAGCCGTTAAGACGTCGATCACCTGCCCTTCGGTCGTAATGGCTTTACTAACAAGCTGGCGAATCGCAGCGTCGATTTGTTCGGGGGGGGCCAGCCAAGGTCAATAATACTGCCGGATATAGCCGTATGCTTTATCAAAAAGCTCTTGGTCCGTGTGCAGTTTGTATTTTAGTAGGGCTCGCCGCAGGGCTTGTTGAACTTCGCGTTCCCCTTGAGTGGTCGTCTGCCAGCCATCGAAACGAACTTGCCTCACGATGGCATCAATATCCACCACAATCCGCTCAACAATGACGTGCGTGTTTTTTGTCTTCACCTCGTTGAAGAGTTCAGTCAGCGCGGCAATCGCCTGGTCCTTTTCTTCTTGTGGATCTGTCTGCTTCTCAGCTTCGACAGTGTCCTTGGCAATCTCAAGAATCGCCTTCAAGAACTCCAGGCTGTTGAGCAGACCTTGCTCGTGCTTCTCGCGAATCTTTTCTAGTCGCTCGCCGAGTTCCTTGAACTTGGGATTGCCGGCATGTTTACGCAGACGGGCGATAAGTTTGATTTCCACCTCACGCGCCTTCTTGTCCGGATTCGCATCTTTCAAGATGGCGTCGAGCACATCAGCATCGAGCACCAATGTATCGATGTCGTCGCGAACCGCTTCTACATGGACATTCTGGTTGATCAAATCAATCGTCTTCGCACCAAGGCGATGCCAAAGCAGTTTTCCGTTACCGCTCACGGGCTTAACGGATTCATAAACCTGCGTCAGCCACCTGTAATCCGTAGCATACGCACTCAGGCAGGGATCAGGCGACAAGGCTTCCCAAATGTTGCCGAGCACGGTGTATTCACCCGCGAATTTGTCTCGCACCGCGTTGTTGGGAAGGCATTGTTGAGCCTCCAGCAGACCTTCGTAGCCGCCGACCGTGCGATCCACGTTGGGGAAAAACGCGAGGCACTTTTGAACCTGCGTGGGCAAAGCCTTCCGCAATTCGTCGATGTTGCTGACCACCTGCTGCACAGCCTTCTCGTCGAAGTCCAGTGCCTGAGCAACATCGTCGAAGATCCCGATGTAGTCTACGATCAATCCGTGCGTCTTGGACTGGCCAAACGTGCGGTTCACCCGGCAGATCGCTTGCAGAAGATTGTGATCCCGCATCGGCTTGTCGAGATACATCACTTGCAAGATCGGCGCATCGAAGCCGGTCAATAGCTTGCTGGTCACGATGACGAACTTCAGCGGGTCCGCCGGATCGCGAAAGCGGTCGAGTAGTTTCTCCTCATCATCTTTTTCACGCAGATGGACCTTCCACTCCGGTGGGTCTTTTTGCGCACCGCTCATCACGATCGCGCTGGCATCGGGTCCGGCAATTTCGTCCATCGCTTTTTTATAGAGCACGCAACATTCACGATCGAAACACACCACCTGCGCCTTGAATCCGTTCGGCTCGACCTTGGTCTGGTAGTGCTTCACAATGTGCTCGACCACCGCCCTCACACGTTCTGGGTTCTTTACCAGCACGGCCATCTTGGCGGCTCGTTTAGCCAGGTCATCGCGGTCCTGCTCGCTCAGATTGTCGGTGATCGCCTTGTAGGCTTCATCAATTGCCGCTTGATTAATCTTCAGCTTCACCGTTGGCGCTTCGAAATGCAGCGGCAGCGTGGCCTTGTCGCGGATGCTGTCTTGAAAGGAATAGCGGCTCATGTAGCCCGCGCTGTCCTCGTCCGCGCCGAAGGCCCAGAAGGTATTGCGGTCCGCCCGGTTGATCGGTGTGCCGGTCAAGCCAAACAGAAAGGCATTGGGCAGCGCCTCGCGCATCTTGCGCCCGAGGTCCCCTTCCTGCGTGCGGTGCGCTTCGTCCACCATCACGATGATGTTCTTGCGGGCGTTCCACTCGCCAGTGGCCTCCCCGAACTTGTGAATCGTCGTGATCAGCACCTTGCGGACGTCCTGATTGATCAGCCGTTGCAGCTCCTGCCGGTCGCCCACGCCGACCATATTCGGCACGTCCGCCGCGTTGAAGGTGGCGCTGATTTGCGTGTCGAGGTCGATGCGGTCCACCACGATCATGACCGTGGGATTGCCTAGCTTGGGGTGCATGCGGAGCTTCTGCGCGGCGAAGACCATCAGCAGACTCTTGCCGCTGCCTTGAAAATGCCAGATGAGCCCCTTCTTCGGATACCCGGCCACCACGCGAGCAACGATCTTATTGGTCGTTTCGTATTGCTGGTAGCGGCAGATCACCTTGATGCGCCGGTGCTTTTTGTCCGTGGCGAAGAGGGTAAAATTTTGCAGGATGTCCAGCACCACGCCGGGCCGCATTAGACTTTCCACCGAGGCCCGCACATGGCGCAGCTCGCCTTCGTCCTGATTGTCGTCATCGCGCCACGGCCCCCAGAGATCGATCGGCATGCGGATGCTGCCGTAGCGCAGCAGTCGGCCTTCCGTGGCAAAGGAGAAGACGTTCGGCACAAACATGGCCGGGATCTCCTTCTCGTAGATCTCGTTCACCTGATACGCCCCGTCGAACCACGTCACCGCGCTGCGCGCCGGCGTCTTTGCTTCGCCGATTACCAGCGGCAGACCGTTCACCAGAAAGACCACGTCAAAGCGTTTCACGACGCTGCCCGTCTGGTAGATCCACTGGTTCGTTACCGTCAGCCGGTTCTTGGCGGGCTGGTTGAAATCGACCAACCGCACCGGCACATGCTCGCCGCTGGGGCCAAAGGGCATAGTCTTTTCCCCGCGCAGCCAGGCCATGAAGTTCTCGTTCGCGCGCACTAGGCCATCACCCTGCACGGAGAGCAGGATGGCCCGCAGCGCGTAGATCACCTCGTCCGCTCGGTCGGGTTGCGCGGCGATCTCGGGATTCACGGCAATGAGCGCTTCCCGCACCCACGGCTCGACCATCACCTCGCCCGGCTGACGCGGCAGCGCCGTCGCCGCCACGTAGGACCAGCGCGATGGCGTAAACTCCTCGCCCAACGAACCACTCCAGCCCGAAGGCAAGTTCTCGCGCACGGCGGAACTGCTCGCGCCGCTGCCGAGTGTGGTCGCGGCGTCGAGGATCATCTGCTCGACGGTGTTGGATTCGGTGAAGGTCATGGTTGGTCTTTGGTTGGCCCTTGGAGTCGTTTTACTTCGCGGTCGAAGTCCGAGAGGTATTCTGCGTCCTGGCGCTGGCGATAGACTTCAAACTCTCCTTCTGCTTTTAACTTGGCTTCCAGCGCGCTGATCTTGCCTTTGTCGGTCAAAATGGGATAGCCGGAGAGTTCCAGGAAGCTGTGCAGGAAGCTCACCCACTCGCTCATCCGCGTGGCGATCCCACGCTCCGCACGATTCTCCGCCAGATCGAGATAGGCGGAGACAATGCGGTTCAGCTCCTTCACATGAGCCTCGCTCAGGTAGTTTTTTGCCACCGTCACATCCGACTTTAAAATCTTGCCGTCCGGCGCGTGCTTCCACGTCGCTAGTCCCATAAAGACCTTGGTCGCGTCAGCCTGTGAGTAAATGAGTTCCGCCGCCGTCTGCCCAGTGATGGCCCAGTGCAGCTTGTTCTGCACCATGGCGAAAAAGTCCTTGGTGGTTGGAGCCTGGGCATCGTAGTCCACCGCCAGCGCGTAGAGGTCCGTGATCTTCTGGTAAAACCGCCGCTCACTGGCGCGGATCTCGCGGATGCGCTCCAGCAGCTCATCGAAGTAATCTTTGCCAAAGACCCGCTTCCCTTGTTTCAGCCGCTCGTCATCCAGCACGAATCCCTTGGTGATGAATTCCCGCAGCGTCTGAGTCGCCCAGATGCGGAATTGCGTGGCCTGATAGCTGTTCACTCGATAGCCCACGGCGATGATCGCATCGAGATTGTAGTACTTTGTGTCGTAAGATTTCCCGTCTTCGGCAGTATGTTCCAAAATGGAACACACTGAATTCTCGACCAATTCGCCGGTTGTAAATATATTTCTTAAGTGTTTTGTGATGGCGGGCCGCTGGACGCCAAACAGCTCGGCGATGGCTTTCTGCGTGAGCCAGACGGTTTCACTCTGAAAAAACACTTCGACCTTCACCGCGCCGTCTTTGCCGGTGTAGAGCAGAAATTTCCCCGGCTCGTTCATTTACAGCCCCCTTTCCATTCGGTGTCCACTACTATGCAGTTCCAGCGTAGTGGCTTGAACTCTTCGCCCAAGGAACCGCCCCAGCCCGCAAGAGGTTCCGCACGGACCACGGAACGGCTCGCGCCGCTGCCGAGGTTGGTCACGACTTCGAGGATCAACTGCTCGGCGGTGTTGGATTCGGTGAAAGTCATGAGGTAAGTGCGTTTATAAATGTCATTTGGAGTTCACCCAGTTTCCGGAGGTAGTGGCTCGCAGGTTTCACAACGATTCCGACCGTGATCCGGTCACAAGCATCAATAGCCTTTGCGTGCCATACTCGCTCATTCGCTTCAAAGATACTATCTGAGGCAGCACACGACACTTCTTTGATTGCAGCCAAGGTTTGCTCGAACTTCATAGACGCCTCATCCACCGCCCAGAGGACTTCGGCGATGCGGCGCTGCTGGTCGAGCGGCGCGAGGTCGAACTCGAAGCTGGCGAGGCTGCTCCAGTTGGTGCGGGGCGAGAGCGAACCGGCACTCGTCCCGACCGCCACATTCCCCCAGCTCAGCACATGCAGCGACCCCGGCTCCAAATGCTCCATTGCCACAAACCGCTCCAACCCAGCTTCCGCCGGATTGCAGGTCTCGTTGCAATTCGCCACCACGTCTCCAAAACGCACTCGCTGCCAGTCGCTGCAATCAAACAACGCGAGCTCGGCCCATTCGGGATTGGGTTTTAAATTTGCGAGGCTGGCTAAAGATCTCTGGCTGGCGTTATTTATGGTCATTGTGGGCATAGTAACGATCCTCATTCTCGGCTGACTTTACGATTTGGCTTTCGCGCGGACGGCTTTGCCACGGGGCGTGAGGCGGTAGCGTTGGTTCTTGCTGAAGGGCTTCTCGGGGATGGTGCGCTCGATGACTTTCACTTCCAGAGCGGGATTTAGGTAGACCTTCGAGAAACTATTCCGGTCTTTCAATCCAAGCAGTCCCATCAGCTCGTCCCGTGAATGATCTCTGTCCAAATGGGTCAGCAGAGCGAGAACCTGCGGGGTGACCTGCTGGGTGACCTGCTGTGTATCCTGCTGGGTATCCTGCTGGGTTTCCTGCTGGGTGTCCTGCTGGGTGTCTTCCGGGGCGACTTCCGGGGGAAAAAAAGTTAGGGTGACGCCACGACGGTCATCGGACTGCCACTGCGGGGTCGGCAGGCCGCTCTTTTCGCACTCTTGAACAATAAGCACGCTCCCCCGCCCCGCCTTTTCCATCAAGCCTCGCAAGTACAACACATGGGCGATGTCCGGGTTACGCAGCACCGAAATCTGCCCCGTAACCATGGTTTCGGCGGTCACTCCGGCGGGAAATGAGCCCGCGTTCCAGATCTCCAAGCGGCGGGGAAAGACGTGAATCGCTATTCCACCAGATGAACTCGAATAGTCGCGATGAGCGAAAGCATTAATCAAGGCTTCGCGAACAGCCATTTCCGGATACAGCGGGAGGTCTTGCCGCTTGGGGTTGCCTTTGGCGAATTTTGAAACCGTAGGCGTATTGCGAACAATAAACGCGTAGGCCTGCTCAAACATAGCCATCGCTGGCCCTTCAAACGACTTCATATCCGCAAATTTGTCACCAGCCTTGTCGGAGTTGTAGCAAATCGCCCTAACACGAATCTGCGGCAGACGCATTACAGGATTCTTCGTGAACAAGACATCGCCCCCATTCGTGAGGCGTCCGTACCGAGCGACCGAGAGATCTCCGAGTGTGCGGACTACGTCGGTGGTATCCTTGAAGTAGGCTCGCCCCACCTTCTGAGCATCCTCGACTGTCGCGCGGATTTCGTTGACGTCCAGATCCGAATCCAAATCCGCTAACGAGTGGCGGCGTTCCCAGCGAATAGGTTCGATATTCGATGCGAGAACCATTTCGCGGATCGCTTCGTTGGTGGCAATTTGCGTTCGTTCCCCATCGCGAACGTAAATCACATTCTTGTACGAATAGGGAGCGTCGCTCCCCCGCGGTACCTCAATGACAACAATTGCGCGGCCGTCCAGCTCTTGCCGCTGGATTGAAACCAAAGAGGATGGAGATAATTGTTCGTGCAGTTTTCGCTCAAAGGTGGTCAGTTGCTCATCCGGAACATCGAGTCCCGTAACCTTCTCGTCATCCGTAATACCGCACACGATATAGCCTCCTGACGAATTCAGAAAGCTGCTGACGATGCGCCCAATCGCATCAGGTCCTTTAAGATTGGACTTGAATTCGACCTGAGTTCCCTCTCCCAGCTTTAGCAAGGTCTTTATCTTTTCCGGTTTCATCGCTTTCCAGACCTTTCAAAGAGCGGCGCACCGTCGCCAAGCTTTTCCCTAACAAAGGCTTCAATCTCTTGATAGCGGTAGAACTGCGATACAACATACAGCCCAGCGTCGGAGGGATCGTGGAATTTCTGTACCCAATTCCCTACGCGTTCTGGCAACGGTAATTGGTCGAATGTCGCTTCTTCGTACATATCAATCAAACGCAAATCTTCGAGGATGTCGGACCGTTTAAGGGACAATGACTTGCGACCTTCTATACCTTTATGACCAATTTTCTCGAATAATGTTCGGGCAATTAGGATATTCGCATGGGCCAGCAGCCAACGAGGTTTCTTAAGCTTAATCGCCTCTCGTAGTTCCAGGTGAGAAATGGAAATGGATGCAGGATCGTTCTTGTCGATGCCTGAGCCGTACCGGGTTCCGATGATGCCGAGAAAGATATTTGCCCGCCGGACTCCTTCCAAACAGTTTTCGAATGCCGATCGATTTGAAGAAACAGGAAGCGTTCCTTTGTGCGACATCCAGACTTCGTAGTATCCCGATCCCGCAAGAATGTCATAAACTCGATCGAGCGTATCCTCGCTTCCGTATACCGTTGACGAGACCATGATCGTTAGTTTTTTTGGCTTGACTTTGCTCATTGGCTACCTCCATTGAGCAGTTTATCAATCGCACGCCGAACTTCGATTGAACTTTGCAGCCAGCCTGCGAGCGCATTGGGCAATGCCGTGGTAGCTGTCGCGGCGACAGCGTCGGCTTGCGTCTGTGTTTCTCCGCCGACATACAGCGGGATGCTCAGGTTCCCCTCTTTCGCTCGGATTTCCTCAATGGGCACGACGCGGGTGAAGCCGGACTGGTCTTTGAAACTCCGATACGCGCGGACGACGCGATTCAGGTGCTCCTCCGTCAGAAAGCTCTGGGCTCGCTCGCGGGTGACTTCGTTCACCGCGTTGATGAACAGGATTTTCCCACGCCGAGCTTTGGGTTTCTGCGTGCGAAAGACAACGACGCAGGCCTCCATGGGGGAGTTGTAAAAGAGGTTCGGACCGAGGCCGAGGACGCACTCGATGAGGTCGGCATCGATCAGCTTGCGGCGCATGTCTGCCTCCTCCTTCCGGAAGAGGACGCCGTGCGGCCAAAGGACGGCGCAGCGGCCGGACTTGGGCTTGAGGCTTTGCAGGATGTGCTGCTGGAAGGCGTAATCGGCGCGGCCCTGAGGCGGCGTGCCGTAGAGATTACGTCCCCACGGGTCGGTGGCGAAGGCCTCGCGGTTCCACTGCTTGATGGAGTAGGGCGGATTGGCCAGTACGACATCGAAGCGTTGGAGACGGTCGCCTTCGACAAGTTTCGGCTCGGCCAGGGTGTCGCCACGCTCGATGCGGAAGTCTTCGATGCCGTGAAGGAAGCAGTTCATTCGGGCGATGGAGGAAGTCATCAAATTTCGCTCCTGGCCGTAGAGCTTCACGTTCCGCCATTCCTTTTTCTGGTTCCGCAGGTGGGAGATGCAGGAAAGCAACATGCCGCCGGAGCCGCAGGTGGGAACATAGACAGACTCGCCGGGCTGCACGTCAAGCATCTCGGTCATCAGGTGGACGACGGTGCGGTTGGTGTAAAACTCGGCGGCCGTGTGGCCGGAGTCATCGGCGAACTTCTTAATGAGGTACTCGTAGCCTTGGCCCAATTCGTCTTCAGGAAGATTGGCGACCGTGAGTTCCAGCGTGGAGAAATGCTCGATGAGGTCGCGCAGCATGGCATCGGAAAGGCGGTCTTTGTTGGTCCACTGAGAGTCACCAAAAATCCCGTACAGCGTGTGCGGATTGGCCTGTTCAATGCCCCGCATCGCAGTTTGCAGAGCTTGGCCGACATTGGTGGCCACCTTCCGAACGTCGGCCCAGTGGCAGTTCTCGGGAATCTGAAAGCCGTAGTTCTCAGGGAACAGCGCCGACTCCTCATCGCCCTCGTACATCTTAAGCGCGGCGGCGTGTTCCTCGTCATGTACATCCGAGATACGCTTGAAAAAGAGCAGCGGAAACACATAAGACTTGAAGTCTGCTGCATCGACCGGACCACGCAGGATATTGGCCGATTCCCAGAGATGCGATTCGAGTTGTGAGAGGGTTATACTCATCGGGTTTCCGGGACGAAGTCGGCTAAGCGGTGCGGGGTAGGTTGGTGAATGATGTGCTGCACCGACGCAAATCTGGCGTTCCGTTTGGACGGGACGCCATACTGCCAGATATTGGCTGTCGACTTGGAATTAGTGGCTCTTTCCTTGGTCATGAGATTTCTTTATTTTGGCTTAACGGGGCGCTCGATGCTGCGAAGGAATTTATCCAGGTCCTGTCGCTTGAACAGGCGATAGCCGTTCACCGGATTGCGATGCATCGGAATGTCCCCACGAGCAGCCCATTTGCGAATCGTGTTGTGGTGGACTCCGAGATACTCGGCCGCCTCTGCGGTGTGCATGTATTCCGACAATTTGGTCATGGTCTTGTCCTCGATACGTTGGGGGCGAGTTTCACCAGACGAGTAGCCTAACAAACCCTACACGGGTTGAACAGCACCCAGCCATTCTTGTCCAGTTCTGGCCAAACGCCGGAAATCATGGAAATTCTAGCCGAATTGTGGCCAGAGAACGCTTGGGAGAACCAAACTATGAGGAACACGAACGAACGCTTCGAAGACGACTTGGGCAACGGCCTGCGGATTGCCAAGACGTCGCAGCGGTTCTACGATGGCAGAACCTGGGTTGGCGGATCGATTGCCGGATACCCTCAATCGCAACTATTCCGCTTTCGCTAGTGTCGTGATACGGCTCTTTTTCGTTTCGGAAAAACTCGGCCGCGCCTCAATGATCGCGATCAACCTTGGGATTTGATGCTAATTCGAATCCCTCCCCATCCGCTTTTCCTTTTCTGATGACCAATCTCCTCATCGGCTTTCGAGCATCCTCTGCCATTGGGAAATTTGTTCGCTCTCCGAGCTGCCGAGCTATAATGGCAAACGAAAGACCTTGCCAAATGCAAGACCACAGGAAACCTACGCTCGCGTGTGCAATGCCTTGGCCGAAATCGGTCCTGTGGTGGGAAGGTTCCACGAAGAAGTAGGCTCATGAAGACCCTTATTTTCGAAACTGTAATCGCATTGGTTGCAATCGTAGCCCATATCGGCGACGAACCGTTCAAGATCACAACTAAGCGATCTGATGATCGTGTGGAAGTGAAGTCCGGTAAGGACAAAACCTTGTTCGTGGTTCGAAGTCCCTCTGGTATCAGCCAGGCGACCATCGAACGAACGACTGAGCATTGGCCCGATAAGCTCGCGGTTCAATTGCGATTGAACGGGTTGGAGAATGTCAAGCTATCGACCGACCAGCTAACGCTTGAAGCGTCAGTATCGAGTCACGATGGCAGTGTACGACTTTGGAAGGACGGGAAAGAAGATTCTCCGTTGGACTCGAGGAATCCGTACTGGATGGTGGTAACAATTCTGGACAGCGAGGGAAAGCCAACCAAGGCTATTCCGCTCAAGGATGGTACGTTCGAGATACAGTTACCCAAGAAGTTCTTCGAAGGTAATCCGCAGTCGATCAAGGTAGAGTGGATCGACTTTTATCGGAATTGAGCTTGGCTGCTGTTATTCGTCTAACTCAGTCGTGGTTCGTCAGTTCTTACAGTGGATTCCCAAAGAACACATACGCCGCTGTCCCGACGATTGCAACGTGCAGTACAACGACGCACCAGAAGACGATCAGGAACGACAATTTCTTTGTCTTGTGCCGGAAGTATCGCTGCCCCAGCAGCGCACCGGGCCATCCACCCAACAGTGCCAGGCTGTGCAAGGTCTGTTCAGGAACTCGGCGACTTCCTTTGGCAGCACTCCGCTTATCCCAGCCGTAAGCAACAAAGCAGGCCAGGCTCATCACAAGGACGATCCCCAGGTAAATAGCGGTAGCGATCATCATGTAGCGGTTGCATCTCCGTAAAACACTGCCAACCAAACCGTTGGCTCGTCAGGTGTGGTCCATTCTACTTGATGCTTCTGATGCGCTGGGATGTTGATGTGATCACCGGGCTTCAGTTCTATCGATTCTCCTTCAATCGACAACCTAGCGGCACCTTGTAGTACAAGCACCCATTCGTGTTGGTCTTGATCGTACCAAAAGCTCTCTGGTGATGAATGACCATGCGAAACAATTCGTTCGATGCGCAGATTGGTTGCTTCGAGCAATGTAGTGAAAAGCTCATCGAGTAAGTTTGATGGGAGATTGGTGAAGAGGTTTGTATTCATGGTTGAATGCGAGCTTTCTTGGATCGCTTCAATGATCTCCTGCTGCGTCATACCGAATTCTTTTCGAGCAGACTTATCGCTTCAGGTCGCACCTTTTTGTGCCCACATCGAATCGCTAATTTCCATCTCTCAAACTCCTTCTTGCCGATCTGCCGGGATAAATGGGATCAGCCCTTTGCGAAATGCTTCTTCTTGAACTTCCCGCTTTAGGAAGCGAGCATCGACCATGAAGCCGTTTACCTGAATCATCCACGACATCGGGTTCTGATTAATTCGGCTGCGAAGTGACCATTCCGGGTCCATCGGTCTGATCTTGAACATCTTGCGGATCAACATCGACTTGCCCTGTCCAGTGCTTTCGCCAACGCCGAACGCCTTGTCGATGGCCGTTAGTTTCATGTGCGGCTTCCGGCTACTGTCATCCAGGAAGTTCACCCAGCCAATCGTGCGGACGATTCCAGACGCCCATGAGCTCGGTTTTCCGCTAACCAATGGGGTTGGACGTTTGCGAGCTAGTTTTTCAACAAGCTTTCGGCACAAATCAGCGTATTCGTCGTTGAGATGCTCTTTGCAGAAACTGTCAACAAGTTCGGCGATTTGTTTTACAGCTTCATCACCTGGGTTTTTGCTACTGGTTTTACGTTTTGCCATGATCAACCAATCCGTCTCCAATTTGGAAGTCCACGTCGTATTTTGTTCGTTGTCTTGACTGCATCAAAGTGCATAGGATCGAATTTACCTCCCCACTGAACCAAATCTTCGTGTTGCTCGTGGTTAGGATCAGCAATAGCTTCGAGAAAATCAGCGTAGCCATTCACTCCCCCAACGTCTTCGGGTGGACAAGCGTTTTCACCTTCCAAGCAAACTGGGTAACGCACTCCCTTTTCAGATTTCAAGCAACCTTCAAATGCGATTTCATGCTTCCAGCAATCGCCAAAGTCGTACTCGTATTCGAACTGAAATCGCTTACCTGACTTGGGAATAACCTCGTGAAGCATGGTAGAGGTTGAGTCGTAGAATGAGTCGTTCTTGTCAAAGCTGTCATTGAGCAAGTCAGGATCACCGTAACGTTCGCCGCTAATCTCGAACTGGTGAAGATGCGAGTTAGTCCATCCCATCGCCGTCTGGATGTACTCGTGCAGTTTGTCCAGTGTGCAAGATTTGACCTGGATTCGTCTCCATATCAGAGGCTTGTAACCAAGAAGTGTAATCTTGAATTGGTAAAGCCGTTCGGTAATTGGAATGGCACCAATGCCTTGAGCTTCTTCCATAGCGTTTGAAATGACCTGCGTGACGTGTGCTAGGCAATTGATTACTACGCCACGATTTTCTCGCTTGTCGATCTTGCTAGCATGAAGGATAGACTTTGCTTCATCCATCGAAAGCGGAATCACTCTGCCATTTTTCGACCCGAGCTTCATCGACTCTGAAAGCTCGGGAAGCAGTGCAGCGATCTCGTTCCGTTCGAGAGATGACAACATTACTTTGATTTGTTGATTTGACATTTGCCGATGAGCCTTTTCCGTTTTCACCAGTTGAACTTAGGAATCAATACCATGCCAATAAAAACCATGCAAGTAAAAACCATGCAAATAGAAGTCCTCAAGACAAGGAATTGTAATCATAATGCACCAACGCGTGGCCGCCCCTGATTCCCCAAGGAAACGGCATATTGTGTAACTGACCCGTATTTGAAGATTCGACTTGCGATGGTAATGTTAGCAAGATCGAGGAGTGCGAATACCGACAATATGGGGAATAAAGATGTACCAAGTGGTCATTACGATGTTCGTGGTCGGGCTGACGGCATGCTTGACACACGCCCAAGAAACGCCGAAGCGAATCGAAGCACTCGGCCCAGGCGATCACACCCGCGTGCTCACCGTGGGCGATCTGAAACGCAACTACCTCGTCTACATTCCTCCCCAGTACGACCCAAAGAAGCCGACACCAGTGGTCATGGCTTTTCACGGTGGTGGTAGCAACGCCAGCAGCATGGTCTCATACTGTGGCCTCAACAAAAAGGCCGATGAAGCTGGATTCATCGTCGTTTATCCCAGCGGGACCGGGCGACTCGAAAGGATTCTGACGTTCAACGGTGGCAACTGCTGTGGCTACGCCATGAACAACAAAATTGATGATGTAGAATTCACTCGCAGGATTCTCGATGATCTCGCCAAATCTGTTAACATCGACCCAAAGCGAGTCTTCGCCACTGGCATGTCGAACGGCGGGATCATGTCGTATTTACTTGCCTCCGGACTGTCGGATCGGATTGCCGCCGTCGCCCCGGTTGGTGGTCCGATGGGGACCGAGACCTGCAATCCGAAGCGTCCTGTATCTATCATCCACTTCCACGGCACCGACGATGAAAATGCTCCGTTTAAAGGGGGCAAGGGTAAGGGGCCATCCGGCACTGACTTCTATTCTGTCGAACATTCGATTCAGGCTTGGGTAAAGGCCAATGGTTGCGAAAAGGAGCCGGTCGTTACAAAGCTTCCCGACACAGCCAAAGACGGAACAAGAATCATTCGCAAGACTTACGGATCAGGGGAGGATGGAGCAGAAGTCGTACTGATTGAGATCGAGGGGGGCGGGCATACTTGGCCGGGACAGGAACCACGCCTCAGAGCGTTGGGCAAATCCACTAAGAACATCTCAGCCAATGACCTGATGTGGGAATTTTTTGAGAAGCATCCGATGAAGTGATCGGAACATAAAGGAGAAGATGATAATGAGCATGATCTGCGATCCAACGATCCGAAAAACAAACGAGGGTCGTACTATAGCCGTCGTTGGTGACGTGTACCGCTTTCTGGCGACCGGCGACGAAACCAGTGGCAAGTATGCCACGTGGGAAGCGTTAGTTCCTCCTGGTGGTGGGCCTCCACCGCACGTTCACAGCCGAGAGGAAGAAGCCTTTTACATTCTTGAAGGCGAGATCACATTCACGGTTAACGGCGATAAAGTCCTTGCGTCGCCTGGTATGTTCGCCAATATGCCGGTCGGGATGCCGCACTCGTTCAAGAACGAATCGGATCGGCCAGCCAAGATGTTGATCACGGTTGCTCCCGCTGGACTGGAAAAGATGTTTATGGAAGTCGGTGTACCGTTAGCTGATGGTACAACAAATGCTTTACCACCGACCCAAGAAGAGATCGAGAAGTTGCTCAGAGTTGCACCTGGCTACGGCATTGAAATCCGAGTTCCATATCATGAATGAAGCACGTTTTAACGCCAGTGGGACGTAGAACAGAGCAATTTCACTCACCAATTAACTAAGCCACTTGAGGAGAAGTAAGATCATGATTCATTCAATTCCTCCCTTCACCAGAGGTTGCGATAGAAGCACATGAACGCAATCGATCTCGTTCAACGCCTTCACTATCATCGATGTTGGGTGAACAACAATTTGCTCGCTGTCGCCTCTGCATTGAGCAATGGGCAATTGCATTCACAGTTCCAGATTGGCCAGGGGTCAATCTGGAAATCCTTGCTGCATCTTTACGCCGCTGAGTACGTTTGGCTGGAAACGCTCCTTGGCAACGAAACCCCACTCATGCAGGGTGACTTACCTGGAAAACTCCCGGGCAACCAACAAGGCCAGGGCGGGATAACTAGCTTGGATGAACTGAAAGATAAGTGGTCAGCATTGGAACAGAGGTGGGGCGTCTATCTTCAATCACTAACGCCGGATTCGTTGGATGACACCGTCTTCAAGAAAAGCACCAGCCATGGTTTGGGGAAGCGATATGGAACTCGCCTTGGCGACATACTGCTCCACGTTTGCACACATGCACAATACACTGCCGCTCAAGTCGTCAACATGCTACGGCAAGCTGGCGCAGAAAAGTTCCCTCAGACGATGTTGATTTCATTGGCCCGGCAGGAAGTTGAGTGAGTAAAAAGGCCTTAAGTTCAAATGGAGAGTCTAAATGGTTCGTACAAAAGGTGAGGATAAAGACGAACAAAGGGTAATCGACGATATTCATCGAGTAGGGTGGCATATCGTCGGAATTGAGGAGGACCGGGAGGGGCCTGCATTCGCATATTCTATCGGAATGCAGTATACATTTAGCCATCCTGAGATTATCATCCTGGGACTCAATGGTGCGACCGTAATGATGGATATCATTAACGCCATAGGCGAAGAAATTCGGAAGGGTGCTAGGTTTCAAGATTGGCATGAGAGCGATCAAATCTTGCAAGGTTACTCGTGCATGTTTCGTACTGTACCCTCCGATGTTTATCCCGACTACCTGGGTTATGCGATATGGTTCTACCGTCCTAGTCCATTTCCTGTACTTCAATGTGTTTGGCCTGATAGCCAGAATCGCTTTCCATGGCAACCTGATTGCCAAACTGGAATTCAAGTTAGACAGCCAATATTGGCACAACAGACTGGATGGCCATTTGCTGAGGGTAAAAATCGAGCGGTTTTCACCACGAATCTAGTTCTTGAAGGATCACATCCGATACTTAGGATAAGTCACGACAAAGAAGGCGATTGGCAATTTTTATGCGGAACTACAACTTCTGTTGATGAGGCAAGAATCATTTCTTTGCATAACATCGTCGAACTTCACCCGTCCGTTTCTGAATTGGCAGACCTACCTAAAGGCTGGGTTGCAGTACGTGATTCGGTGAACTCACCTTGGCGGCGTGTGCATGCAGACAACTAAAACAATTTACCGGTATCAACAAGATGAGCGGAATGGTTCCTGAAAAGCACGTCTGGGTGTTCAATTGTGGAAACAAGGGGTTTCCTGGCGGTGTCTTCACGGATCGGGCGAAGGCGGAATCGTGGATCGAAACTCATCGTCTTAGCGGTGTACTTACCGCATACCCGCTCGATGAGGGCTGCTACGATTTCGCCATTCGGCACGAACTTATCAGTCGTCGCTGCTTGGAAGAAAACCAAGGCGATCCCGAATTCATCGGATCATTTTCTTCGGCATCGCTTGCTCACTACCACTATGAGAATGGCAGTTGTGATTCTGCATGATCGGTATCTGAGGAAACCAAGTGCGTCTGGCGAGGATTGGTCAATTTTGCAGAAGGAGGTCAAATGAGTGGGAAACAAAAATTCAGAGGAACTTATAGACCGGGAAGAACCGGCCATCACGTTGATTCACGATTGGATTGGGGCCGCCGAAAACCAATGCGATGTTTTTCCACCCTCGAATGAATATGCAGAAGAACTTCTTGAAATCCAAGTGACAACTCTCTCCACTCTCGGAGCATTTGCCTACGAAACGGGAGGCGTGATGGTCGATCATGGTTTGATTGCGTTTCCTCGGCTCAGGTCATCCGAAGTTAAGGCGTACGCTTTCTGAATGGAATCGAGGTCGAAACAGTGGTGTTTGGCTCGTTGCAGATGATGCGGTAGGTGTTTTTTTCGATATCCATGGTGGCGAATATGGAGATGACAGAGGCAGCATTTACTACTGGACTCCAGACCGCTCTACCTTGATCCATTCGAGCTCTAGCTTGAACGGTCCAGCTTTCTTGTCATCTAGTGTAAAGCCTAAGGAATTGATTTCCGTAGGCTTCACTGCACCTGCGTTTCTGACCACTCGACCAAAAGATGTCGCCTCAAACTTATCCAGCGGGATTCTTACTTCGATCCAAGCGTCTTTCTTCGTTGGTACGGCAGCACGATACGAGTAAGCAACCTGTGATCTGTCGGGGTAGAGATTCAGCGTGTACTCTCGACCATCACCCCGAATTTTGGCAACCAAAGTGTCACCTTTTTCCAGGTTGAGCTTTTTCGGTTTGGATCGGACTGATGCAAATCCGCCATTGTTTGCCAGCGAAAGCGTGCCGAAAAAATCCATCGTCTTCGTGTCGGAGATCTTGAACCTTCCATCGGAAACTCCGCCCATCACTCCGTCGTTGACCGTCTGCCACTCCTTCGCAGTATCGGCTCCAGCGAAATCGAATAGGGGTAGCGATTTTTCTTGAGCCATCGCCGTTGTTGCCATAAAGAGGGTTAATAAGTTGACCAGGAGTTTATATTTCATTTTGAATTTTTCCGTCTTGAAATCGCCAGAGCAAAGAGTGCGTCACAGTCTTGTTCCAATACGCCGCCAGTGATTGTACATCTCCACGCTGGACTGCGTTGAACTACTTCCTCCGCAAGGATATCAATCTGTCGCCATCCCATTTTCTGGAGGGAACGAATGGACGTACCATAGACCACTGACTCGATTCCAGTCCAGAGGATCGCCCCTTGGCACATGGGGCAAGGTTCGGCTGTTGAGTACAGCGCAAGTTTGCTGGTTTCGATTCCTGGATTGGACAGGAACAACTGATTGATGGCATCAATCTCCCCGTGAAATGTGGGATTGACGGATGATTTGTTCCAGCCCTCGGACACAACTTTGCCGCTTGCTCGATCAACGATCAAAGCTCCAAACGGAAATTCGGGAACATTCGCCGCCAGTTTGATAGCTCGTCGCATATAGAGTTCGTGTTCGTTCATGCAGTGTATTCTATCATTTACGAAACTAGAATAAACGACGAAAACCGTGTGATGCACCTCGCCGAAGTAGCATTCGCTCCCGTGAATACTCGCCCCAAAACAACTTGTGGTTAGTTCGTCTTACGAGCGGCGATGAGGGGGCAAAAAAATCTCTTACTGCTAGATACAGTAGCCTCGCCGCAAAAGATCTTGTGGTGACAGCCCTGATGGATACAAAATCCCGAAGATTGTTCCCGAAAATTTCATGGCATATCGATCTCACCACGCGTGGCTCTGAGTCAGAATCCATTCAAACGTCGTTGAGTGGGACGCAATTAATGACTCATTCGGTTTTCAGCATTCTAATTGGTGAGCTTTAGGCGGGATGCCGGCACATCGCCAAGTGTTTTTGCCACAATGGATCCTGCTTGGGATGGTCGGTTCGAAAATGGACGCCACGCGATTCTTTGCGTTGATGGGCTGCAATGGCCATTTGCAGACTGACGCTGAGCATATTCTGCAATTCCCACCCCTCGACGGAATCCAGCTCCAATGACAACACGTAGGAACAGTAATGTTGGAGCGTTTGAATCGTTTCCTCAAGCCGGTCTTCTTGCCGTCGAACGCCAACGTTACGCCACATCAACGAACGAGCACTGTTTCGAATGTCGGCGAAATCGATTAAGTCAACGGATCGATTTTGTGAATTCGAGAAAACCGGTAATACACGAAGTTCTTCGGATCGATTTTGCAAGGCTGAGTCCGAGGCGTTTCTTCCGGCGATGGTGCCATAAACGAGCCCTTCGAGCAAACTGTTTGAGGCGAGCCGGTTCGCTCCGTGCAATCCGCTGCTCGTGACTTCCCCAGCAGCCCACAGTCCGGGAAGGGTTGTTCGAGCACCCGTGTCCACGACGCACCCACCGAGCATGTAGTGCGCTCCTGGTCGCACGGGAATCGCGTCGATGGCAATATCCAATCCAAAACCAGCACACACCTTAGCGATCCCGGGAAAGCGCGCACGCACACGAGACGCATCGAGATGCTTTAAGGATAAGTAAACGCATGGCGATTGCGTTTTCTCCATCTGGCTAACGATCGATTGGCTCACAACATCACGCGGTGCCAACTCCATGCGACCGTCGTATTCCCCCATAAACCGGACGCCGCGCGAGTCGAGCAAATGAGCCCCGTCCCCTCTCATGGCCTCCGTGATCAGTGTGCGGGAGCTGCCAGCAATGTAGAGAACCGTGGGGTGAAACTGCATAAACTCCATATCACGCATCATGGCTCCCGCGCGAAACGCTAATGCATGGCCATCTCCCGTTGCGACACGAGGATTGGTCGATTCCCGAAAAACTTGCCCACAACCTCCGGTGCACAGAACGGTTTCTTTAGCCCAAATGACATACGGTTTTCCACCTCGAGTGGAAGCGATCACTCCGTGACAGCGGCCTTCGAAAGTGATCAAATCTAGGGTAAAAGTCTCTTCAATGATTTCGACGTTCTCTCTACCTTTGACATGTTCGATCATGGCGCGGATGATTTCTTTGCCCGTGGCATCGCCGAGCGCGTGTAGGATTCGCTGGTGGGAGTGCCCTCCCTCGCGTGCTAAAATAATTTGCCCATCGTGCGTATCAAATTGGGTTCCCCAGTTGATCAACTCGGTGACCCGCATCGGGGCTTCTCGCACAACCTGCGCCACCACCTCGGGATCACAAAGCCCCGCTCCTGCTACCAATGTATCTTGGACATGGTTGTCGAATCGATCTTCTGGGTCCCATACGCTTGCTATCCCGCCTTGCGCGTAAGTACTGTTGGATTCTTCGAGCTTATCCTTAGTTAGAATCAATGCCCGCAAGGACGGGGCGACTTCGTTAGCGGCTCGCAAGCCAGATAGTCCTCCTCCGATAATCAGAACATCGACAAAAAAGTGCCCCATCCGTTTGGGGTCGATATTGGTAAGGTAGCGGGGTGTCCATGTGGACCATGGGTAGTCGAGAAGTTCATTGGGGAAGGATGCCATTTAAACTTGTTTCAGTTAGCGTTCGATCGGGCTTTACAGCATATCTTACCCGAAGAACAATGGTCGCAAGCGGCGATGGGAAGAAGGGAACTGCCTCGCCCAGGGGATGGGCTTATTTGATAGGAGACTTGTTCCATTGGCCGGGATGCAAGCGGCAGCGTGACTAGTTGGGATAGCGTACGACTAGAATTACGTGAGAGATGGGGTTTAAGTCGTTTGCGGGAGGCTTGCGGTTCGCTGCCTGACGCTGCTCAATCGGCAGATCTAAAAATTGGAACGATCCCTTGGAGAAGGAGGATACCAGACCAGAGTCTCCTTTGGCTCCTAAGCGACGCACTGCTCCAGACGATTCGGTGACAAGCATGGAGCTCATTTGCGATTCGATCAGCCCTACAGCATTATCCATGACCACGTTCATTCTCATCGAGGGGAAGTCCTCATAGCTCTTCATCAAGTCGTCGTAGAACTCTGAAAGCATGCTCGCAGTTCCTTTGAGAACGAGAACTTGAGCATCACCAGCAGCGCTCGCCGGACCGACTAGTCCCGACTTGAGAACGGTCGCGATTTCATCTTGGTTCAGCACCAAATCGTCCACCGCGCCCAATCCGTGCTTTTGAAGATAAATCCCGAGAATATCCTGCTCCCGTGCTGAGCTATCCACAGAGATTTCATAAACCGCCATGAGCCGCCCCGAAGCCTTGAAAAGCGGGTTGGTACTGTGGTCGATTTCAAGCTTTTGAGGGGCTTCTGCCGATGACTTTCCGAGATCTGCTAGAAGAGTCGCCTCTTTGCCGACAGCATCTTGCATTGCGGACGCAGCATCTTGAATCGTGGACTGGTTCTTGGAATCCAGCTCCGATCCGGAAGCTAGGGCAAGCCGATCCTGCTCGGCCGGAGTTTTGAGTTTAACTGCTCCGTCGTTCGCTCGCTCGGGCTCCAAATCGCCTAACGGATTAGCCTGAGCCAGGGCTGCCGTGTCCGGTCTGGGACTGGATAATGCGTCAGGCAGTGCCCCGCCTTCCTCGTCCGCCAGATTCTCTTTAACGTTAGCCTTTGGATCAAAAACTGCCAGGATATTCTCCTGTTCCTGCTTTTTGTTAAATTCGTCTATCCTCGCCAACTCGTCTCGCTGGACAGACAAAGTGTAGGTCGCTGACAGCTTGGCAAATAAGAACGCGAACAAGCAAGTCGCCACGACGGCTGCAGCTGGCAGCAGCCATGGCAAGCGAGTTTCGGCGGGGTACAGGGATTTAATGGAAGGTTGGTACGAGTCAGGTTCAATCCATTCGGGAGCGTTCTCACCCATAGTGACGGCTCGCGACCTAGCGGCCCCCACGACTTTCGAGGCGAAAGAACTGCCGAGCTTCCCTGTTGGCCTCCCTCGCAGCAATGCGCTTCTGAGAGCTGACAGATCCTCGATGTCTGACTCGACCTGAGGATTGATAGCAATTTCGGCATCGAGCTTTCTGGACTCATCAACGGACAAATGCCCATCCAGCAATCCGCTGATCAGCTCATTGATGTCAGTTTTGTTTGTGTCCATGATTACTACCGAAGCAAGAGAATTAGCTGACTTTCGGAGTTGGTCCGCAATCGGAAAGTTCCCGCCATGCAGCATAGAATAGTAAGTTTCGGAACAAAATGTCGATTTTCCGCTTGTTCGGTAATTTTCGAGGAGACAAATATTATAATAAGATTAGCAAATACAAAGAACGAAAAAGTAAATTATTTACTAATGACGATTGACTTAGCTGGGTGTTTGCGATAAGTTCGTCATTCTTACGCTTAATGGAGGGCTTGCAAAATTAACAAGAGCAATAAAAGGGCTGCTAGCACACAAGCGGCCGTTCACATTCGATCGCTCAAAGTCTTCTTTGATGTTGTTCGAAAAAGAAGCTTTTCACAGGCCGCTGAGGAGCATGGCATGACGCAGAGCGCGGCGAGCCAAAGCGTCCAGCATCTCGAGGAGTTTCTATCAGTTCGATTAATTGATCGATCCAAGCGTCCGTTTGTGCTGACAGCTGAGGGCCAAAAGTTTTATGACGGTTTGGGCGGCATTCTGCGTCAGTTCGATACGTTGGTAGACGACGTACGGCTTGGGGGCCGAGATGGAAACGAAGTCACGGGTCACGTTGTTGTTGCGTCGATCTATTCTATGGGATTGAGCTACATCCCGGTTTTGGCGGAGAAGTTCGAGAAAGCGTTCCCGTCGGCGACGTGCAGCTATCAACTAGCGCACCCCCATGAAGTGTATCGCATGGTGGAGCAAGGGACTGTCGATTTCGGCATGGTCAGCTACCCAGATCCGTCGCGAACCTCTTTGCAAACCACGATGTGGCGTCACGAACCGATGGTGTTGGTGGCATCTCCAAGACATCGCCTCTCTTCAATGGGACGCATTTCGCCACAGGTCCTATCCCAAGTTGGATTGGTGGCCTTTGCGTCGAATTTACGGATTCGTCAAGAGATTGATAAAGAGCTCAAAGCATTAGGGGTGACGATGCGAGTCGTGGTCGAGCTGGATAACATCGACTCCGTCAAGCACGCGGCCATAATCGATAGCGGTGTTGCGTTTCTGCCCAAGATGACGGTTGAAAGCGAGTTGGCATCGGGTTCTCTCAGAGAAATCCCTTGCGAAGGCTTGGAGCTCACCCGTCCTCTCGGAATCATTCAAAGGCGTGATGTGCCTTTAAGCCGCGTTGCTCGAAATTTTATGGATCTTGTCCTAAAGAATCGAGTCTGGGATGACGAGGCGGTTCAACAGGAAACCGCCAGTCAAGAGGGCGATTCTTCGGCTGCCCCTGATTTTGCCAGCGCCTAATTTTTCGTCACGCTCGAAATGTCTTTTTTCCTCACACGTATAAACAGGCGAATCCATGAACGCACCCATCGGCTTTCCCGAGAAACATGGTCTCTATGATCCCGACCTAGAGAAGGATTCTTGCGGCGTTGGCTTTGTTGCTCACATCAAGGGTAAACCAAGCCATCAGATTGTTTCCGATGCTCTCACCATCTTGATCAACATGGATCACAGAGGTGCGTGTGGATGCGAGTCCAACACTGGGGACGGTGCAGGGATACTCGTCGGGATGCCGGATCGATTCGTCCGTCGAGTCGTATTATCGGAATTCGGCGTCGATCTACCTAAAATCGGGCAGTACTCGATCGGCAATATCTTTTTGCCTCGCGATGCTTCGGAGAGAGAGCACTGCAAAAGCCAATTCAATCGTCTGATCGCCGCGGAAGGTCAAAAATTAATTGGCTGGCGGTTGGTACCACAACTTGCAGATCAAGCCGACATTGGCCCCACCGCGCGGGAGGGAGAGCCGTGTATCGAGCAAGTTATCATAACCGCGGCTCCTGGCTTAACTCATGATGAGTTCGAACGCAAATTGTATTTGATTCGGAAACAAGCGAGCCATGCGCTTCGAGGTGACGAAAAACTTAAGCAGCGAAAACTGTTTTACGTCTGTTCATTGTCGACCAAGACATTGATTTACAAGGGGATGCTAACACCGGCGCAGGTGGGTGTTTACTATTCCGACCTGACGGATCCAGACTTCGAGACTCATCTCGCGATGGTTCACTCGAGATTCTCGACCAACACATTCCCTAGTTGGGACCGTGCCCAGCCTCTTCGCTTCATGAGCCACAATGGAGAGATCAATACGCTCCGTGGCAATGTCAACTGGATGCGGGCTCGCGAAGGCAACGCGGCTAGTGCCCTTTATCGTGACGAACTCAAGAAACTGTTCCCGGTCATTGAGCCACATTGCAGCGATTCGGGAAATTTTGATAACGTTCTCGAGTTCTTGTTGCTAAATGGTCGCACACTTCAGGAAGCCATCATGATGATGGTTCCGGAGGCTTGGCAAAAGCACGAGACCATGTCACAAGAGAAGCGTGCTTTTTACGAGTACTTTAGCTGCCTGATGGAGCCATGGGATGGCCCCGCCTCCATCGTATTTACGGATGGCCATTACATCGGTGCGACGCTTGACCGAAATGGGTTGCGACCGAGTCGATATTATCTCACCACTGACGACCGTGTCATTATGGCTTCGGAGGTGGGCGTCCTCCCCGTCGATCCTGCGATCGTTAAAGAAAAGGGGCGGCTGCAACCTGGACGCATGTTCCTCATCGACTTTGAAGAGGGACGTCTAATTCCTGACGAGGAACTAAAGGACAAGTTCGCAAAGAGCAAGCCTTACGAAGACTGGCTCAAGAATGAACGCATCACTTTGGCAGATCTATCGGTCGAGAAGGAACCGCACGGCTTTTACCCAGAGACGCTACTGTCTCGCATGCAAGCTTTCGGTTACACGATCGAAACCTTGCACTTTATGCTCATCCCCCTGATTCAAAGCCAATCCGACCCGCTCGGATCGATGGGGAACGACTCCGCTTTGGCGTGTTTGAGCGATAAGCCTCGTTTGGTTTACGACTACTTCAAGCAGTTGTTCGCTCAAGTCACCAATCCGGCGATTGATTCGATCCGCGAAGAGGTGATCATGTCGCTCGAGTGCTACATCGGCCCCGAGCAAAACCTGTTGGACGCAACCCCAGCGCACTGTCATCGCTTGCTCGTGCCGCACCCGATCCTGACTAACGAAGAGTTGGCAGCGATACGGCACATGGACATTAAGGGTTGGAAGACCAAGACGATCGACATCACGTTCGACCGCAAGCGGGGCAAGGCCGGATTGTTGGAAACGCTTGACCGCATCTGTGCTGAAGCAGAGAAGGCGATCGACGACAAGTACACGATTGTCGTACTAAGCGATCGCGAAGTCTGCCATGATCGGGTCGCGATAAGTTCGCTGTTGGCATGTGGTGCTGTTCATCATCATTTGGTCAAAGCTGCTAAGCGAACACAGATCGGCATAGTTCTAGAGACCGGTGAAGCCCGCGAGGTGCATCACCATTGCTTGCTAGTCGGATACGGCGCGGATGCGATTAATCCATACTTGGCCTTTGAAGCACTTTGGCAAGCGAGCCGCGACCAGTTGGCTGCAATGGATGACGAAAAAATTGTCGCTGCCTACCGAAAGGGTGTTGCTAAGGGGATGCTCAAGGTCATGGCCAAAATGGGGATCAGCACCTTGGCAAGCTACAAAGGTGCTCAGATCTTCGAAGCCCTTGGGCTCAAAGATGAGGTCATCGATCGCTGCTTTGTGGGGACCAATAGTCGGATCCAAGGCTGCTCGTTCGATATTTTGGCTGAAGAAACATTGCGACGCCATGCTCTCGGCTATCCACTACAAGCTTCCGATGCTTTACCGATGCTGCCGAACGTAGGTGAGTTTCATTGGCGAGCCGAAGGAGAGAGGCACGGATGGGACCCCGCCGCGATCGCCGACATCCAAGTGGCAGCCCGTGCAGGTGATAAGAACGCTTACAAACGTTTCGCAGACCATATCAATAATGATGCCAAGGTTCGGTGCGCCCTCCGAGGTTTGCTCGAATTCAACTTCGGTGCATCCTCCGGTCCAATTCCTATCGAAGAAGTTGAACCAGCCAAGGAAATCGTCAAGCGTTTCTGCACTGGTGCAATGAGCCTCGGTTCGATTAGTGCGGAAGCTCACGAGACCTTGGCAATTGCCATGAACCGATTGGGTGGCAAGAGTAACACAGGCGAGGGGGGAGAAGACCCAGCCAGATTCACACCCATGCCAAGTGGTGACAGCAAACGCTCCGCTATTAAGCAAATCGCATCGGGACGCTTTGGTGTTACCATTGACTACCTCACAAACGCCGATGAGTTGCAGATCAAGATCTCGCAGGGTGCTAAGCCGGGCGAAGGTGGTGAGTTGCCCGGCAAGAAGGTGGACAACTACATCGCTCGTATCAGGCATAGCACACCTGGTGTGGGCCTCATTAGTCCACCGCCTCACCACGACATCTATTCGATCGAGGATTTAGCTCAGCTCATCCACGATTTGAAGAACGCCAACAGAGCTGCTCGGGTGAGTGTCAAGCTCGTGAGTGAAGTGGGAGTGGGTGTGGTCGCTTCCGGAGTGGCCAAAGCTCACGCGGATCACATTCTTATCTCGGGTGATACGGGAGGAACAGGTGCCTCTCCGCTGACCAGCATCAAGCATGCGGGTTTGCCGTGGGAGCTTGGAATCGCTGAAACCCATCAGACTTTGGTTCTCAACAACTTGCGGAGCCGGGTACGTCTGCAGACGGACGGCGGTTTGAAGACAGGAAAAGATGTTGTCATCGCAGCACTTCTCGGAGCGGAAGAGTTTGGGTTCGCGACGGCCCCGTTGATCACTTTGGGATGCATCATGATGCGAAAGTGTCATTTGAACACTTGCCCTGTCGGCATCGCCACCCAGGATCCTGAGCTTCGGGCCAAATTCTCTGGCAAACCGGAACACGTCGTTAACTATTTGTTTATGGTAGCTGAGGATGCACGTGAGATCATGGCCAAGCTCGGTTTCCGGTCGATCGATGAAATGATCGGGCGAACGGAGTGTCTCAAGGTAGATGCTGCGATCAAGCACTGGAAAGCGGATGGTCTCGATCTGACTCCGATTTTGAAGCCAGCCAAAAAGGCGAATCCCGATGTACAGGTTCGATGCGTGGATGTTCAAGATCACGGCTTGGAAAAGTCACTTGACATCACCGTGTTGTTGCCAAAGTGTATGGAAACGGTGGAAACCGGCAAACCGATCAAGCTGGAGCTACCCATCATCAACATCAACCGCACGGTTGGCACCATTCTCAGCAATGAGATCGCCAAGCGTCACGGGCATAAAGGGTTGCCTGCTGATACCATACATCTGAAATTTACCGGATCGGCTGGTCAAAGCTTTGGTGCATTCCTTGCTCACGGCGTTACGTTGGAGCTCGAGGGAGACGCCAATGATTATGTAGGCAAGGGATTGTCCGGCGGGCGAATCGTCGTCTATCCATCGCCTCACGCATCCTTTCCTGCTGAGGATAACATCATTGTAGGTAACGTGTGTTTGTACGGTGCAACCAGTGGTGAGATCTATCTGCGGGGTCGGGCAGCGGAACGATTTGCGGTCCGCAACTCCGGCTGTTCTGCGGTCATCGAAGGAGTTGGTGATCACGGCTGCGAATACATGACGGGAGGCCGAGTCGTCATCCTGGGAGAAACGGGACGCAATTTTGCAGCGGGAATGAGTGGTGGTGTAGCCTATGTCATGATGGACATGGACAGTTTCCGCATTCAATGCAATCTCGGAACGGTCGAGCTAGAACCCGTGGTCGAGCAATCGGATATCGATGAGCTCCATCGGTTGGTTTCGAATCACGCCGAGTTCACCGGTTCCACCGTAGCGAATGAGCTACTGGACGACTGGGTTAATAGTGTCCCCAAGTTCGTGAAGGTGATGCCGACAGACTATAAGAGAGTGCTCCAGGAGTTGAAGCAAGCTCAATCGGAAATGGCCAACGCGTAGTCGTTCTTGTTTTCATCGAGACGACTTTCGCCCCAGAGGAAAAGGGCTCTAAAAAAAGAGCTAACGATTTGCAAAAGCGGTTCACGGCTTTTGCAACACACTGCACCGAAGAGCTGGCGACCAAACTTGGTTACCAGTCTTCCTGAGATGTAACTCCAAGCCAACGCAATAATCATTATGGGAAAGCCTACCGGATTCAAAGAGTTTGATCGCAAGAAAGTCGAATGGAGACTTCCAGTTGTCCGCTTGGGAGACTTTGGCGAGATTTACACTGAGCCAACCGAGGAGCACCTGCGGACACAAGGGGCTCGGTGTATGGATTGCGGTGTTCCCTTTTGTCAGTCCACGACCGGTTGCCCCATCGATAACTTGATTCCAGAATGGAACGACTTGGTCTATCAAGGCCGTTGGCAAGATGCTCTAGACCGTCTCCACAAAACGAACAACTTCCCAGAGTTCACGGGCCGAGTATGCCCGGCACCCTGCGAGGGGGCGTGCGTATTGGGAATCACCAATCCGCCAGTGACGATTAAAAACATCGAGAATGCGATCATCGATCATGGCTTCAGCAAGGGGTGGGTGAAAGCCAATCCGCCCAGTGCTAGAAGCGGCAAGAGCGTAGCGATTATCGGCAGCGGGCCTGCGGGGTTAGCGGCCGCTGACCAGCTCAACAAGGTCGGCCATACCGTCACCGTCTATGAGCGAGCGGATCGTATTGGAGGTTTGTTGACCTACGGCATTCCGAACATGAAACTGGACAAGAATGTCGTCAAGCGTCGGTTGGATCTGATGGAAGCCGAAGGAGTCAAGTTTGTTACCAATGCGGACGTCGGCAAAACGGTCGATCCTAAGCATTTGATGGCGGAGAATCATGCGGTGTTGCTCGCGACGGGAGCTACCAAGCCTCGGGATCTACCCATCCCTGGCCGTCAGCTAAAGGGGGTCCATTTCGCCATGGAGTTTCTTTCTGCCAACACAAAGAGTTTGCTAGACAGCGAGCATGCTAATGGCAATTACATCTCCGCCAAGGGTAAGCGGGTGGTCGTCATCGGTGGGGGCGATACTGGCTGTGACTGCATCGGCACGAGTCTTCGTCATGGTTGTTCCGAGCTGGTGAATTTCGAATTATTGGACAAGCCACCTGAGTCGCGAGCTTCCGACAATCCATGGCCGCAGTGGCCACGAGTCTTCCGCAGTGACTATGGGCATGAGGAAGCAATCTTCAAGTTCGGCAATGATCCTCGCGAGTATTGTATTCTCAGCAAGGAGTTTGTTGACGACGGCCATGGCAACGTCACCGGGATTAAGACCGTTCGGGTCAAATGGGTGAAGCAGGATGGCAGGATGGCCATGGAAGAGGTGCCTGGCAGCGAAGAGATCATCGGCGCGGATCTCGTGTTGCTCGCCATGGGATTCCTAGGACCAGAAAGTTACGCATCCGAGATTTTGGGGCTCGAGTGCGATCCCCGAAGCAATTATAAGGCTGAGCACGGTCAGTTCACGACCAATGTTCCTGGCGTGTTTGCGGCTGGGGATTGTCGCAGGGGCCAATCGTTGGTCGTTTGGGCCATCAACGAAGGGCGTGGGGCAGCCCGAGCCATCGACATCTATCTGCGTGGTTCCAGCACTTTGCCTGCTCCCGGCTTGACCATGGGCTCGGCTCTTATGACTGCCACCAACGGTTAAGCGGGCTGGTACCTCGGTGGGCTTGAACCCAGGTTCCAAGGGATATTTTAGGTTTCTTTCCCTTTTTGGAAGATTTTTGAAAGAAACCGGGCGGCAAATGTAACTAACTGGGTGGTAAGTTACGTTTTGTTTTTATCCGATGCGAGCCACCCTGCCATGAGATTGACCTTGAGAACCCTGTTAGCCTATCGGGACGGGGTGTTGGATAGCAAGGATGCCGCTTTGTTGGAATCCAAATTGCGGGACAGTAGCACGGCTCAGCAGATTTCGCAGAGGATTGACGATGGCATGGCGAATCCTCGTCTTGCTCCGATTCCGGTCGATGCCAAAGAGTTTGGCTTCGATGCGAATCATATCGCCGAGTACTTGGACGATACGATCGCCGTCGATCAGATTCCGGCGATGGAACGATGTTGTTTGGAAAACAATGCTTTGCTTAGCGAGGTGGGAAGTTGCCATCGTGTCCTAACCAAAGCTCTGGCTGCACCTGTCGACATTCCTTGGGAATTGCGAGACCGGATTTTAGCTCTGCCAGCTGCTCCCAGCGTGAAACCGAGTCGACTCAAAATCTTGAGGTTGGGCAAGGATGGCAGCACCGTCCGGTTTGATGCGCCGACCGTGGCGAAGTACGACGCAGTACGACACAATCCGACTGTGGTACAGCAGGACAGGGTACAGCAGGACAGGGTACAGCAGGACACGATAAAGCAAGAGGCCGTCCCTGCACATGGAGAGCCTGCTATCAGCTCGGTTGTGGATAACAACCAGTTGCCGGCCGTGCGTCCCTCACCCTCTGAGCCGAGAGGATCGGGGATTGAATTAAACGAAGGCTTGGGGCATCAAGTTCCCGAGTACTTGATCGGCCAGGATCGAAGCTGGCTAAAAAATGCGGCTGCCGTCGTGATGTTGGTCTGTGCATTGGTGCTCGTTGCGTTCCTCGCGATTGGTCCGCTGGAGCGGTTGCAATCGATGCTGGGAGAGGAATACAGCACCGTCGACGTGAAGCCCCCGAGGCCATCGGCTGAGAATCTATCCAGCGACAATAAATCCCGACAGCCTAGCATAGAGAAAGATGCTGGGATTGCAGGTCAAAAACCGAGCAGTACCGAGACAGTTGGGAGTCGAGAAGAGACACTGCCCAGCGTTGCGGCCGCTGGCTCGATAGAAAAGCCTGTTTCAGGAAAAGAAGGTGGAACCGCAGATAACTCCGCTTCGGGGGCCAGTGAAGCAGGTTCGAGCGAAGCCGCATCGGGCGCGGCCCCAGCGGCTATAGCGGGAGAGGCTGACAAGGTTATTACTGAGAACGATGTAGCAAAATCGCAACCTCCTTCGGCAGCTTCGACTGCAGGATCGAACGGAGCGTCATCTGATGCTTCTCCAGCAGGCCCCGCTGTCAAGTGGCTACCGGAAACGAAAGAATCTTCCCAGAGTCTAGTTTTTTATCGCAACCCGCTTGATCCCAGTTTGGCGTGGCAAAAAATCGAACTTGGTTTCTCCACAGCGATGGGGGACATTGTTGTTCCGCCCCACCAACGGACTGAGTTTGTCACGCTGGGGGGCATTCGGATCGTAGTCTGTGATGCGGCGCAGTTGGAGTTTCAAGCCAAATCGACGTCGATGGCGTACGGAAGAGCGCTTCTATTTCCGACTCCGGATGGCAGATCGTTTGAGTTGGAAACACCAACTGGTTTGTGCCGCATCGAGTTCGCGGATTTGTCGTCGAGCTGCGCCATAGAGATACGACATAACTGGGGAGAAAACACTCGCGAAGACCTGATCCAGGGCAACTTGAAAACGGTATGCTCTGTCACTCTGTTCGGAATTCAGGGGGTAAGTTCTGTCAGCTGGAGAGCCAGCGAGGTGGTCCAGCAAGAAGAGCTGCAAGTTGGTGATGAATTGCAGCTGTTGGAGTCAGGAGCGGCTAGCAAATCCGACATGACGGCTGCACCCAATTGGTTTCGGACCAGCGTGGAGCGATCGATCGACCAATTTGCAGTGCAGGATGCCAACAAAGTCTTTGGTAGATCCAATGAAAAGAGTGCGTCGGAGTTACTTGTAGAATTATCACAAAGCAAGCGTGCGGAAACAGCATCCCTGGCAACTCGTATTTTGTGTCAATTTGGTAGGTTTGATGGGCTCCTTGGGAGTAACGGGTTTATCGCTCGCAAGGGCTCGTATACCCATCTTCAAACTTGGCTTCCTGAGCTAGTAAACGTACTGGGGGAAGCCTCTATGCGATCGAAATTCTTCGAAGCAGCAAAAGAGTCTCTCGAATCGAGGACCGTTGATGTCTTGCGACTTCTTGTAACCCATTCCACTCGTCAAATGCGAGAGGGGGGGGAGCGATTGTTGATCGAGTCGTTGTCTAGCAATCAGCAAGATGAGCGGCTGCTAGCGATCGTTCAGTTGAATCAACTGACGGGGAAGACACTTGGTTTTCATCCGGAGAAGAATTCGACAGATGCCATTCAGCAATGGCGAAAAACACTTGCAAAAGAAGAATCTCGTTCCTCGCAATCCAACTAGCCACCTAATCCAACCAGCCCGAGGCGAGTCTATGTTTCCTAAAGTTCTGCAATTAATCGCTGCTATCCGAGTGCGCTCGGTACAACGGTATTGGTCGGCATCCGTTCTTATTGCTTACTTCGCGGGAGCAACAGCGATTCCTCTCTGCGCACAGGATGACCCGTTTAGTGGCGGGGGAGTAGTTGTCGTGCAAACCGCGGATGGAGTCCAACAAGTTGTGGCGACTCCGGATGGAGTCGGGGGAGCGGTTCCCGTGGGTAACGCACCGACAGCCCAAGGTCCAGGCGATAAGGCAGCCGCCGATGGAGCCATATCGGGTTCTACACCCGGCGCAGCTGTCACCGCCTCCTCGCAATCTGGAGATTCCGGAGGAGCCCAGAATGCGAGTGCAGACAGCTCGATCAAACGAGAGAGCATCCCCACGGATCCTCCGAACAAAAAAGAGTTTTCGGTTTCTCCCGATGAGGAGGGAATGGTTCAGTTTCAATTTAGAAACCAAGAGTGGCCTGATTTGTTGATGTGGTTGGCGGATGTTTCCAACATGACTCTTGATTGGCAAGAGCTTCCCACTAGCCGTGTCAACTTGTCCACAAAAAGGAAGTACACGATCGAGGAGGCACGTGATCTCTTCAATCGTCATTTGCTGTTGCGTGGCTATACGATGCTCGAGTTGGAGAGCACGTTGCAGGTTGTGAAAACCGAGGGGATCAATGTTTCGCTCGTTCCCAAGATTCCAGCCGAAATGCTGGATAGCCTTCCTCCGAACAGGTTTGTTCGGACTTCTTTTCCACTCAGGACATTGATCGCGGGGGACGTGCTAGAGGGCTTTAAGTCACTTGTCAGCAAAAACGGTGTTCTGACCGCATTAGAGGCGACCAATCGACTGGAGGCCATGGATAGTGCCGGCAATCTTGCGGAAATCTACCGGATGCTGGAAAGAGAACAATCGGATGAGGCAGTCGATCGGCTGGTGCAGGAATTCGAACTTGAGTTCGTAAGAGCAGAAACGGTCAAGGAGCAGCTCATGTCTTTCCTGGGGATTAGCCAGTCCAAAGCCAGCGCAAGTCCAATGTCTCCGGAAGAGCAGATGATGCAGCAACAACAAATGATGATGCAGCAGCAAATGCTACAACAGCAACAGCGTGGAGGTGCCCCAAAACCACCTGGATCGGAAAACAAGGACATACACATTACTGCAAACGTGCGACGAAACAGCGTAATTGTCCATGCACCTCCCAACAAGATGGCGATTGTGAGTGCTTTCGTTCGCCGGGTGGATGTCCCTAACGAGAATGCCGCGACGCTTCAACGTATCGAGACTCGAATGAAGGTTTATCGACTTGCATCGCTCGATCCTAAGCAACTCGTTGCAAGCATTGTCGGCATGGACGTTCTCGAACCGACTTCGAGGATCGAGGTGGACGACAAGAACAAAGCGATCATCGTTTACGCATCGCTCAGTGACCAGCTGCTCATTCAGCAAGTCATCGACAGGCTGGATGGCTCCGCTCGCGAGATGGAGGTCATTCAGCTACGTCGTCTGCGGGCCGAGGATGTCGCGAACACGATCAAGTTTCTATTCGGGGAGCAGCCCAAGGAAGAGACACAGAACAACAATCGTTATTATTACGACCCTTGGAGCTCGCGCAAGACAGAAGAAAAGAAGAGCGACACCTTTCGCGTAGCTGCCAACACGCAAGACAATCAAGTGCTCATTTGGGCGAATGACATCGAGACGAAAGAAGTTTACAAGCTTCTGGAGAAACTGGGAGAGATTCCCGCCAAAGGATCAAAGCGAAGCAACGTTCGGGTCATCGAAGCGAGCCGTTCCCAAGAGACAAAGGAGTATCTTGAGAGACTCCAGGAAGCTTGGTCACGCATTTCGGATACACCATTGATCCTCCCGAATGAGTCCGAGTTTCCAATCGAAGAGGATGAAAAGCAAAGCAAGCCAGAAAAAGTTGCGCCTGACGCACCTCCAGAGAAGGGAAATGCTAGTGCGGGCACAGATGATGTAACCGAAATCAATCCTGAGAGATTCGCATTGAGAGGGTTGCTGTCCGCCTTCCAAGGACCACAGGACGATCGCAACTCTGCGAACGCTGGCGAATTTGAAATCAAGAGCAATACGTCAAAACAAGGTGTGCAAATCAAGTTCGACGAAAAAGGGAATTTGGTTTTGACCGGGGCGGATCTAGATGCCCTCGATCAGTTGGAGCGGATGATGATTTCGAATGCGCCACCACAACTAGGGTACCAAGTGTTCTACCTCAAAGATGCTAGGCCAATTTGGGTGGAGCTCAATTTAAAGGATTACTTCAAGGAGGAAGAGGACAAGAAAGACAACGGTGAATTCTTTCGATGGTACTTTGGCTTCGACTCGGCAGACAACAGCAAGAAAAAAGAAGACCCAGGTATTGGCAAGAAGAGAAAACTTCGCTTCATCTCTGATCCTGACACGAGCTCGATCGTGGTCATCGGTGCCGACGAAAAACAGCTCAAAACCATTAAGAGCCTAATCAAGCTCTGGGACGTCCCGGAAAAGCCGACCAAGCAGAAGCTAAGGTATTCCAAGCTTGTGAAAGTGGAGTTTTCTAAAGCGGAAGCGATTGTCGAGACCATGAAAGACGCTTATCGCGACCTTTTGAGCACCAATGACAAGGCCTTTGCCAAGGGAAAAGAGGACAAGGAATCCAAGCATGAAGGTGGGGGAGAATCGGTCCAATCAGGTGGAGCGATGAGTTTCAGTTTTACGGGCAAGCTTTCCCTGGGGGTGGATCGAATCACCAATTCTATTCTTGTTTCCGCCGAGGGAGAGGATCTCCTCAAGTTAGTAATTGAGATGATTAAGGAGCTCGATCAAGCTGCCAGACCGACCGGCTCGGTACAGATGATGACCGTGGGAGGAACCAATTCCGCAGCACTTGAGAAAGCTCTTTTGGCTTTATTATCCAAGAATGAACCGCAACAAGCGAATAATGGGCAAAACCGGGGTACACCAGGTCAAGATTCGCAGGGAAATCAGTTTCCATCGCGGGGGTTTCAAGGAGGTGAAGGAGGCCTATTCCAGGAGGGAGGTGGCTCCAAACCTCGGTGAGATTGCCTGAATGGGAAGGCTGTCGAACCTTGATCGCGGTACCCAGTCGGCACGCTTGGCGGTAGAATCAGTCCACGCTGTTCACACTTACACGAATGAATCCAAAGGTCATGAAAAAGCTTCAGACACTCGCAACAGGCTTGGTTGTCTCCTTCACTTTAGGGAACGCTCTTCTTCATGATGCCTATGGTCAGAGACCGACCGCACCGAGGTTGTTTCCCAACAAGACGATGGCTTATATCCGCGTGGACGATACGCGTGAACTCAAGGACAAGATGAGTCAGACGGCTGGTGGTAAGCTGATGGAGGATCCCGAGATCAAGCCGATCATCGGTGATTTGTACAACGGTTTTGCACAGTTCGCACAAGGGATGCAGCAGGAAATCGGTGTAAACCTCGACGAGCTTCTTTCCATCCCTAACGGTGAGTTGGCCTTTGCGTTAGTAGCCACGAAAGAGGACCCGGTACCGTGTATCTTGATCGAGGCCGGTGACGAGATTCCAGCGGTGCAGCTGATGTTGGACAAGATGGAGGGGCGGATCGCGGCCCGTGGGGGAGAGCGGACCATAAAAACCGTTGGCAGACTCGATATCATTCAGCTCGGGCCCGGACGGCAATTCGCCTATTTTATTGACTCGGGGGTGTTTGTCGCATCCTCTGCCGCCTATCTGGAGAACCTAGCCATGATTTGGCAGGGGAGCGGAATAGATCACACCCCCCTAGCCGACAACAGAAATTTCACAGACATTTTGAGCCGTTGCGTGGGGACTGAGGGCGAGAGGCCTCAGATATCGTTCTTTGTCGATCCGATTGCGATCGCTCGTGAATCGTTGAAACGAAGCCCGTCATCGTTTATTGCCCTAACCGCAATGAAAACGCTTGGGTTGGACGGCATCAAAGGGGTTGGTGGCAGTGTGATTCTCGGGACAAACGAGTTCGATTCGATTGCACACTTTCATGTCCTCCTCGACACCAACAGGCAGGGCGTACTGCGTGCATTGCGTCCCAAGAGTGGGGCGACCGATCCCGAGTTGTGGGTAGATGATTCGGTTGTGTCCTACATGACGATAAACTGGGACGTCCAGCGTACCTTCAAAGCGATCGAAGAGATTGCCAACACTTTTGGAGGAGAGGATTTCTTCGAAGACAACTTCGTCAAGAACGCATCTCGGGCTCTCAATGTAGATTTCCGCAAGGAGATTCTCGATCAGATGAACGATCGAATCACGATGGCTCAGGTGGTTTTGCCAGACAAACGGATCAATAGTCAATCCAACGTTTTTGGGATTCATGTAAAGGACGCAGAACAAGTTAAGTCCTATGTGCTACCCAAGTTGTTTGAAGCTGCGAGACAAGCCGATAGCCGTTGGACTAGCAAGCAGACTGGCGACTACACGATCTACTATCAAGATCTCAGGATCTCGAGCGAGACGGTCCGCGCACCGCGTCCAGCTTTTACCATTGCTGGAAACCACGTGATCTTATCGGATGCCGTGGAATCAGTGGAACGTGCCCTAACCGTGTACGAGGGGGGGGACGATCTGTTGGCAGACTCGATCGAGTACAAGCTGATCCGCGATAAGATTAAAGAACAGCTAAAAGGTACAGAGTTTTCCACGATGGCTTATCAGCGTCCAGATGAGCAACTGCGGCTTTTCTACGATTTGGCTGCCGATCCAGCCAACATGGATAGGATGGAAGAAATGTCGGCGACCAATCCGATTTTTGTGCCACTTGTGTCTGCGTTGAGGGGACGCAAGTTGCCTCCGTTCGAGAAAATCTCAAAGTACATGGTCCCCTCGGGAGCTTTCCTAACCGAGGAAGAGAACGGACTCCATTACACCGCATTCTCATTAAAACGAGAATAGAAAGGGTGGCTCAAAAATAGAGTAGCCCCCCCTGACTTCGCCGCAATCTGTTGTGGACCGGGTGGCACTCTCTGAGGAACGAAGGGCGTGTCGGTGCTCCACAGCCTTCGTTCCTGTCACGGATGCACCGACCCCTCATTCGTCTCCAATGGATTGCTATCGCCTCGTCAGGCCCCCGCAATCAACGCTTGAATTCTCTTGGCATGGAGGGCAATGTCGATTTCCTCCAGTAGCGTGGGGGAGGGGGTGCTTTTTTTTGCTCCAGCCAACACAGCGGACTTGAGCTTTGCAAGCAGGTCATCGTTTGAGGTCGGCTCGAACAGTTCACCGAGCGGTTCGTTAGTCAGTCGCTTCACGCGCTCGTGAATTTCGGGAAAGGCGCCGTGAGCCGGTTCTAGGTAGGGAACACCACATGCCAAGGCTTCCAAGAGGAACAATCCTTTGGGTTCTTCGTAGGTTGTGGGAACGCAGAACAGATCCAGACTCTGGAGGAATTCCACTTTTTGACTTCGATCCACGCTTCCCACATACTGCCAGCGATCTGCGAGTCCGGCTGTGGACAATTTCTTCGACAATCGTTGAAAGTCCTCCTCGTGTTGCGGCCCTTTCCAGCCCGCGATCTTTAGCCTTACATTTTGAAAACCTGGAGCTTTCGAGAGTTCGATGAAGGCCTCGACCAGTCTATGAAAACCTTTCTCTGGACCGAGTCTTGCCAAATAGCCAATGTTGTACTCGGTCGAATTGCTAGCAACATTCGAGTGTGGCTCCTTTGCGAATTTTGCGCTCGAGAAATCTCGCAAGGGAATGCCGAGGGGGATCACATGCAAGCGATCCGAGGGAATACAGAGCATATCCTTCATCTTGTTCGCGTAGGCTCGGGAATGAACGATGAATCCGTCTACATCAGGTACAAGTGATTTCAGCAGTGCGATAGTCTGGGAGCGGTAAGGCTCCGGAAGCGACTCGATAAAGATGTCATCCCCCTGTAAGGTGACGAAGATCTTGGAGCGGCACTTTTGCTTGATTTCTCGGATTCCTCCACCAATAAGAAGATTGGTTAAGATCACGACATCGGGTGAGACATCGGTTGCGAGCCAATCCAGCAGGCGTTTGAATTCCTTTCTCTGGTTCCCCTTCAGTCCCTTGAGCATCGATACCGTCAAGGCACCGAGAAAGGTAGGTAGCGTTTTGCCCACATTTTTTGTGAGCATACGAATGAGGGCAGGAGAATTAAGGGCTCGGTCCACCCAGCTCGGCAGGTAAGCAATCCAGGGCATCTTCTGCTGTAAGTACACGTTGATGCCCCCCATAAAGACCTGGTCTTGGCTTACATTTTCGTCGTCAGTCCGGATGGGAGTGTAGACGGGCACCAACAGGCATTCGTTACCGAGCGATATCAGTTCTTTGGCGAGCGCATTGTCATGAATGCAGGAACCGCAAAACATTCCGCCAGCGCCAGCGGTGAGATAAACCATCTTCATGAGTTATGCTTCTTGTTAATTGGGGGTAAGCTTGCGGATCGCACAAACTCTCGCAACCGAATTGTCAAACAGGGCAAACTTTGCGGTGGTCAAGCCTTCCTACGTATCAGAGTCAATTCGAACGTTAAAGTTTACGTAAGTTGTTGACAGCAGGCATTTTTCGAAAAATGAACTGCCACTCTCAAGCAGCTTTCCATCTTCAGACGATACCTTAGCAGGACAACGCATCTTAACCTAGTGTCTAGGGAGGGAAGGTGTTGTTCTGAAGTGCCGGTAAACAAAAAACGGAGTTTAGGAAAGACTCGGCCGGCAGCCGTCAACATTGTTTCTCGCAGCTGAGGGGCTGTTAGGAAACAGACAACATGCAAGTGTTCGCGGGGCAAAGCAGGTAACCTTGCGATCGCGATACGAGGCTAACGAAGTCACTCCAGCACCTAGCTGGGTGGAGCCACGCCGGTAGAGGGCGATTTCGGCGGCGACTTCGTGCGCCGAAAACGGTCTCTACTCAACTGCATGTTGACTACCTGTAATTCGACGGTCGGCGACCATATTCGTAGGGAGATTTGGCTCAGATGAAATGGAACATTTTTGTAGGCTCGATGGTTCTCGGAGCGGCTCTTAGTGGCCAAAGCTTCGGTGGCGACCTCTTGAGCCGATTGTTGGGAGGTAAGGGTTGCGGAGCTTCTAGCTCTTGCTGTGACACCTCCGTTTGCGATCCGTCCTGCGGTGCAGAACTCGCTTCGTGCGATCCATCCTGCGGCGTTGAAATGGCTGGATGCGGTAGTGGTTTGTTTGGCAAGCGATTTTCCGGCCCATCTTGCGGCTGCGAAATCGCTGATCCTTGTGCAGCACCTACTTGCGGCGTTGAGATTGCGGCACCTTGTGGTTGCGGACCAACCTGCGGTGTAGAGCCATCCTGCTGCCCACCTCGCGGGACTCCAATTCTAGACGGAATCCGCAAGGATTTGGCTTGGAAGCGAGCTCGCCTTCGCGGCCTATTCGCGACAAAGTCCAGCTGCTGTGACACCGCTTGCGATCCATGCGGATCGGCTTGCGGACCAACCTGCGGTGCAGAACTCGCTCCATGCGGACTGTCTCGCGGACCATCTTGTGGAGCTGAAATCGCTGCTTGCGATCCATGTGCATCCATGGGTTGTGATAGCGGATGCGGCAGCCACAAGCGATGCGGCGGCGGATTGCTCAAGAAGATTTTCGCAACAGCTGGCAAGAGCTGCTGCGATGCAGGTCCAACAGCTTGCGATGCATGCCCATCAGCTTGCAGCTCCTGCGGATCGTCTTCGTCTGCTGTACCAACTCCAGCACCAGCTGCTGCACCAAGTGCACCAGCTCCTGTTGTTGACCCACACGCTTACTTGAACACCAAGCGTCATGTCATTCAAGCAAGCAGCACCCGCATTCGATAATTAATTTATCGAATACGGACTGCCTGTCCTAAGACATGATCTATCAAAATCAGCTCGTCGTGTTCCCTCGACGAGCTGATTTTTTTTATTTTCCATCGTCGTGTATTCTGGCTCTACGGTTTTCCGAATTCCCTCCGGCTGCGATTTTCGATGTGGCGATCTCCATTGCCTCGGGGACTTATGGTCAGCCAAACAAAATTCGCAATTCTCTTCTCTAGACACAGGCGAACCGAGTAGAGATTATGGGGGTCTTCAAGGATGAAGTCTTCCATCGTCAACTTCTTAGGCGTTCACCGTGTCTACTCCTCGTGCTCAGTCATTGAGCTATACTGCAACCGTTTTCTTTAGCATCTCCAGCTACTTTGTATTTTTTCTTTCCTTGGGTTTCAGCTCCTTTCCGCTGCAAACCCACCTTAGGCATACTTTGCCTGTTCAAACAGCCAGTTTGCTGGCAGGCCTGATTCCCATTGCTGCCTGCGGTACCTATTTTCTGGCGAGGTTTGCGGAATCGAAGGGCTTTCTGCGTTACCCCCAACGGGCTCAACTGGCTGCTGCGATAGGTGTCGCCTCGATGCAAGGAGTTTTAGGGCTGGTGCTAGCATCGGTCGCCGCTGGGCGAGTCTTTTTTTCGCCTGCGGTGGATGTCGGTCTCTGCCTTTTGGCATTGGGTTGTGTACAGTCCTGCATGATCACACTACTGAACCACAACGCGGTAGCATCGCTCGGCTCCCTGGCTTATACCGCGAGAGCCGCTGGCTCAGTGGGATATATGATTGCCGTTTTGTTCATGGGTGCCACGGGAGACAGTGTTCTCAACATCGAGGCCCAGCACTTGTACGCCGGATCGCTGATTTCCGTCGGTACCTGTTTACTCGCGATGATCGGTTGCTTCTTTTTACGGCCGATCACAACTGAGACTTCGCCTGTTCCGAATCAAAATCAAGACAAACCAAACGAGCCCGCGGTGGCTGGCAAAAAATGGTTTGGTTTGGTTGCGGTCGTGTACTTGGTGGCGATCGCGGAAATGTCGTTTGGTATGTACTCCCACGAGTTTCTCACGAGCAGGCTGGGCTCTTTCGGGTACTATCAATTCGCTATGGGGATCGCTTTGGAGATTGCAATACTCGTAACAATTCCGTTCTTCCCGGGTCTACGTCGTTACTTGTTGGTGGTTGGTCCCGCTGGCTGGCTGATCCTATTCAGTGGCTGCTTGCTCGGAATCTACGCGAATCCTTGGCTGGGACTTGCAAGCCTCGCCTTTTGCCTCAATTGCCCGTTTCAGATTTCGGCGAATGAAAATGCGATTCGAATGAAGCCTTCCGTCTCGGGGATCGCCTCTTTGACCCTTGCACAATCGCTTGGGTACGTTACGGCAGCATGCCTGTCGTCTTGGTTTGCAAGTAATTTGGCGAGGTTGGAGATGTTGTTTGGCTTGAGCTCATTGACGATGCCCATCCCCCAGTGGCTATTGTTTCTTCCACTTGGGGGAGTTGCCTTGGTAATCTCGTTGCGGATCGTCCTAAGCGGGAAGGTCGCTGACGCTAAAGCTGCCGGAGCAGACTCGTCTCTCGATGTCGGCGATCTTCGCCATGCGAGCAGCATGCCTTGGAGCGGGGCTATAGCGTGCTCCGAGGAAAGCCCGAACGACTTCAAAGGCGACTTCGGGGCCAATGACCCGAGCACCTATGCAGAGGACGTTCATGTCGTCGTGCTCAACACCTTGCCTGGCAGAGTAGGTGTCGTGGCAGAGGCTAGCCCTGATGCCAGGGAATTTGTTGGCAGCTACACTGACCCCCACGCCGGATCCGCAGACCAATATGCCTCGATCGACCTCCCCTTTGAGGATTTTCGCAGCGATAGCCTCAGCAAAGTCCGGGAAATCGCATGACTCTGCGGAGTGAGTACCGCAGTCGACGATCTCGACCGCTTGGGACTTGAGTAGCTGAAAAACCTCGTTTTTCATAAGAAACCCAGCATGGTCCCCCCCTATTGCGTACCGAAGTTCCTTGGGTGAAGCGATCGATTGTTGGCTCATATTGCTTGCGATAAGTGAGGACCCAGCAGCCGTTGCCGCTGTGGAAATTGTTGTTTTCGATAGATCTGGTTTAGCGCCGAGCTAGTGTTGCTTTGGAAAAGGATGGCTGATATAGTACCGGAATTCGTTGCCTGATCGTAAGGAGCGCCAAAAGGCGGTCCGTCAGGAAACTGGTCCACTAACCCTGCTCGTCGAATCCTGCTTCAGAACTTTATCGCCTAGAAGGAGTTCCGTAAATCGATCTTTTTCGGTTGACATAGCTTTCTCATGCGTCTCGTTCGGATTCGAAATTGAGTTGAAATAGGTTCTTTTCGCATGGTCAATCGCAATCTGATTCGTTCTCTCGAAGATGATCTCATGGAGAAGGAGCTCGACTCCTTGTTTGGAGATGCCGACGAAGAATACATTCTTGGCGAATTAGAGAACGTCAACAAACAGTTTGACGTCAATCAAATTATCGAAGGAAAAATCGTCGAGATCAACGAGGAATTCGTGATCGTCGACGTCGGCTTCAAGAGCGAAGGCGCGATTCATAAAAACGAATGGGAAGAGGGCGAACCACCTCCACAAATTGGGGATCTCGTTAAAGTTCTGATCGAAGAAGTCGAAGATCAGCACACCCCACCTGAAGATTCTCGCTCCATGATCAGCCTCAGCAAAGAGAAGGCTAAGAAGATCATCCAGTGGGAAATGATGATGTCGACTGTCCAAGAAGGACAGGTTGTCACCGGTACTGTTGTTCGCAAGATCAAGGGCGGTCTTTTGGTCGACATCGGCGTAAGCGTTTTCTTGCCAGCTAGCCAAGTAGACATTCGACGCCCCAACGACATCGGCGACTATATCGGTCGCGTTGTTCAATGCGAAGTTCTTAAGATCGATGACGCTCGGCGAAACATCGTCGTTAGCCGTCGCTCACTTATCGAAAAGCAGCGTGAGGAAGACCGTGAACACCTCATGGCCGAGCTGGACGTGGGCCAAGTCCGCAAGGGTATCGTCAAGAACATTGCCGACTTCGGTGCGTTCGTCGACTTGGGCGGAATCGATGGTCTTCTCCACATCACCGACATGAGCTGGGAGCGTATCGGGCACCCAACCGAAATGGTTGCCATCGATCAAGAAATCGAAGTCAAGATTTTGCAAATCGATCGCGAAAAGCAAAAGATCGCCCTGGGTCTCAAGCAAAAGCTCAACAACCCTTGGACCAATATCGCCGAGAAATATCCTGTCGGCTCCGTCGTCCCCGGCGAAGTTGTCAATGTGATGAGCTACGGTGCATTCGTGAAGCTCGAGCCAGGTATCGAAGGCTTGGTTCACATCAGCGAAATGTCTTGGACTCGTCGTATCAACCATCCAAACGAAATGGTTCAAATTGGCGACAAGATCGACGTCAAGATTCTCGGCGTCGATGCCCAGGGCCAACAGCTTTCTCTCGGTATCAAGCAGACCCAGTCCAATCCTTGGGACGTTGTGCTTGATAAGTATCCAGAGAATGCCGAAGTCGAAGGTAAGGTTCGCAACCTCACCAACTACGGCGCCTTTATCGAACTCGAAGAAGGTATCGATGGATTGCTCCACGTTTCCGATATGTCCTGGACACGCAAGATTAGCCATCCGAGCGAAGTCTTGACCAAGGGGCAGTCGGTCAAGTGCCGCGTTCTCAGCGTCGACCAATCTCGACGCCGTATCGCACTGGGACTCAAGCAACTCGACGACGATCCATGGAACACCTCCATCCCTGAGAAGTACCAGCCAGGTACTTTGGTCAAGGGTAAGGTTACCAAGATCACTAACTTTGGCGTGTTCATCTCCCTCGAGGATTCCCTCGAAGGCTTGCTGCACATCTCTGAGCTTTCCGATAGCAAGATCGAGAATCCAGAAGATGTCGTCAAGGTAGGAGATGAGATCGAAGTGAAAGTGCTTCGCGTTGACAGCGACGAACGAAAGATCGGTCTATCTCGCAAGCGAGTAGATTGGTCCGAAGAGCAAATGCGAGCGGAAGCCGAGAAAGAGGCTCGCGAGTCTGCCCCGCAAACTCGCTCTGACAGACCAGCTGTCGAGCTCAAGGGTGGATTGGGTAGCGAAGGGCCTCTCATCGCTCCGCCAACCGCTGAGTAATCACGAACCGGCAAACAACTAACGATTACGGCCGCTATAGGTCGTAACCAATGACTAAGAAAGCCTGGCTAACGCCAGGCTTTTTTCGTATTTCCGAATAAAACCGAACGGTCTTCAGCACGCCCCACAAAAAGCACCAACCTCCACAAGATAACCCCAACGGGGTTGCGCATCACAACCCAGGGTTGCGCCGCGCACGCTGGGAAAACTTGGAACGCTATTAATTGATACCGCCATCGCCAATGTTGAGCCTGCGGATAAAACCGAAACTGGGCATTCATTGTTTGTAATTTTGAGAAACTGCTGTCACGATCCGCCAATTCCGGTGTCCGAGGGGCAAGCGATCGTTCACTTATGATTCAAAAATTATCGCAATAGGAAAGGCCGAGCCATGCACAACCCATTCGCTGAAACTGTCGATGACTCGACGGACCGTGAGCTGATTGAACAGTCCAAGAACGGGAACAAATCTGCAGTAGAGAAACTAGTCCTTCGCCATCAAGCATGGATTTACAACATCGCGATCCGTATGGTGTTTCATCCGCAAGATGCCGAAGAAGTTACCCAGGAAGTCTTGATCAAGGCCATTACGCGGCTGAGCACTTTTAACGGCGAAAGTAAGTTCCGAACGTGGCTCTATCGGATCGTGGCCAATCATGTCCTCAACATGAAGCGTCGTGGGGGTGAAAGGGAAAATCAGACGTTTTCCACTTACGCCGTTGCCATCAACGGCACTCCCGATCTCGATCTTCCTGATCCTAAGGCTGTGCCTGCGGAAGTCCCCCTTCTTGTCGAAGAAGCCAAGATCTCTTGCACGACAGGCATGCTGCTGTGTCTCGATCGTAAGCAACGACTTATCTTTGTTTTAGCAGAAATATTTGGTGTTAGTGACACGGTCGGCAGCGAGATCATCGACATGTCACCGGATAATTTCCGGCAGTCGCTCTCCCGAGCGCGGCGAGATTTGTATCAGTTCATGAACAATCAGTGTGGGCTTATCAATTCCAACAATCCCTGTCGTTGCCACAAGAAGACCAAAGGTTTCATTGATGCTGGCCACGTTGATCCCAACAACATGATGTTTGCGTCTCAGCGCGTGCGCGAGATTAGAAGTGTAGCAGCTAGCACGTACGAGCAAGTCGACGATGTTCTTGACCGACAATATGCAACGCTCTTTCGCGACCACCCGTTCCTTGAGCCGAAGGATCAAATACTATGGTTGCGGCAAATGCTCGAACAGCGCAGCTTTCGAGACACGTTGCACTTAAACTAAAAAATTCGAGAGTGTTCTGTCACAGTCCTCCAAATGCGGTGTCAAAAGACACAGGAGGACGAAAAATGTCTAAATTGAAAACGAAAACAGCTTTAGTAACTGGTGCATCCAAGGGGATCGGGGCGGGTATCGCTCTAGAACTTGCTGCAGCCGGTGCATCGGTGGTGGTAAATTTCGCGTCGGATCAAAATGGAGCGGAATCCGTTGTTCGAAAGATTTCGGACGCGGGCGGTCAAGCGATCGCCATTCAAGGTGACGTATCGAACGCTAAAGACGTAAGCCGCCTGTTCGATCGATCGGCAGGCGTATTCGGATCGATTGATATTTTGGTCAACAATGCGGGCGTGTATAAGGCGATGCCCGTCTCCGAACTAACCGAGGCGGAGTTTCATCGAGAAATGAACGTCAATGTGCTTGGACCGTTGTTGACGATTCGAGAATCACTCAAGCACTTTAGTGCTGAAGGGGGCAGTATCATCAACATCGGCTCAGCCGCATCGCGATCGCTGCCTCCCAATTTTTCAATTTACGCAGCTAGCAAGAGCGGCTTGGATGCCATCACGGGAGTACTGGCTAAAGAGTTGGCATCGCATGGTATTCGAGTCAACTCAGTCAATCCCGGTGCCACGCTTAGCGAAGGAACCAAGGAAGCCGGTTTGTATGGTGTTGGTAGTGACGTTGAGAAGCAATTGGTGAGTATGACTCCACTGGGGCGCATTGGCACGCCACTGGACATCGCACGAGTCGTGGTCTTCTTAGCCTCGGACGATTCCAGTTGGCTGACCGGCGAAATCATCCACGCAACCGGCGGACTTTAATATTGTCTAACCAAACATTCAAACAAGAACCCCATAAGGAGAAACCAATGCCTGCTTACATGATCTTTATTCGCGAACAAACGCTCGACCGAGCTGAACTAGAAGCGTATTGGGCCAAGGTCGCCTCGACGCTCGACGGCGTTCCGATGAAAGTACTTTCTGCTTACGGTCCCCATATGACACTTGAGGGGCCTGATGTCGAAGGCGTCGTGGTAGCAGAGTTCCCCAGTATGGAAGTTGCTCGAGCATGGTACGATAGCCCTGCATACCAAGAAACTGCGAATCATCGACAACGAGGCGCAATCTATCGCGGCTTGCTTGTCGAAGGAACTCCCAGTTAACCGTGTGCTTTGCTCATCTCCAATACTGGAGTCGTTTATGCGCGACAGAGAGGAACAGTGGTTGGGTGTGAGGTCCCATTTGGAGACGCTGGACTTTAAAGAGTGCCAAGGATGCTGGCGATTGGTTTGCTCAACACAATCCCGGCTGTAAGTTATTCATGACTCAGCGTATCGTCGCCGAGATTCATTTGAGGCGTGTCAGTTCTCAACGATTACCTAGCCAAGTATGCGAAACAAGACGTGAAACGAAAGGCGACGGCTGTTTTTGTTCTGGTCAAGCGAGCGGAGCCCAAGAGAGTGATCGGTTATTATGCTCTGTGTGCGACATCGGTAGCCCTTGCTGCGCTTCCCGGGGAGGGGAGGTCGCGAGGAAACTTCCGCGTTATCCCGAAATACCGGCAATCTTGGTAGGACGACTTGCTCGAGACGTGAATCATCCTGGCGTCGGCGCGTTTCTGTTGTGTGATGCATTCACACGTTGCGTCCGAGTGGCAAGTGAGATCGCGGCAAGCCTGATCGTTGTGGATTCCAAAGGTGAATCCGCAACTTGTTTCTATAAGAAGTTCGGGTTTATCTCGCTACAGAATTTACCTGACCGGATGTTTCTTCCCATGCAGACGGCAGAGAAAACCTAATCTAGCGGCATACCCTGTATTATTGGTAGTCTTCGCTGCTGCGGTGAGCCTGGGAGTCACGGTCGGGTCGTTTGCCAGGCCGTTGAGTAGGAGTTGCTGAGGTGTTTGGTGGATTACGGAATACTCGGTGACAGTTGGTACAAGTCTCTCTGATAGCAGTGAGACGCAAATTTGCAATGGCGACGTCTTGCGATTGGGCAACCTCGAAGAGCGACTTTCCATGGTCACGCAATGCTTCACTGAAGGTGATCCATTCCGTTTGATCTTGCCTGCCATGCTGCATCAGTAGATTGCCCAATATGGAAATGGTCAGAGCCTTGCTTTTGATCGTTTCCCAATCACGTTTTGCTTCGGGCCTCGCATTCATTGAATCTTGAAGGTCATCCATCGCTGGGTTCGCTATGTGTTCCATCAAGTGACGAATGTGTTCGGGCATTCTTGATTCGACAAGTTCGTTCAATTTCTCGATTAGTTGTGAGATCGCTCTGTGGTTGGTGTCCGTCTGGCGGACTACGATGCATCGATTTTCCGGATGTGCAATGATTGAGACTTCGTCAACATTCCAGGAATCTGGGGCGACCGTTGCACGAATCAAATCGATCAGCGTCTTCAACTGGACCGCTACGGAAAGGTCGGAATCTCTATCGAGAAGCGCCCGCATACTATATGACACAACTGTCATTCTCGTCTGATCAATTTCCGTTACCTTGACAACCTTATTCCCTCCCTGGGAAAGCGTCACCATTCCATTCTCTACCGTTGCTTTGTCGAAGGAGTGTTCGATTTCAACGGTGTAATGTCCTGCCGCGATGCGAGTCGTCCGTCCATCTCGCGAAACCGTCAGCGATTTCACGACCTCGTCACCTTGCATAATACGGATCGGAACATCGTCGATTTCCGATTCAATTGTCAACGTGCCTTTATCCAACTCCAGCACGATTAAAATCCCCGCGAAGAACAGAGCAACGGCACCGGCTGCGGCGGCGATGAACTTGCTGATCGGTGGGCGCCGAGTCCTAATCGGTGCTAATTTCGCGACCGCTCCTGGCAATGGACTGGCTGCCGGTTGCTGAACATGAGCCAAACAGCCTTCTAGCAGCTCAGCAACTTGAGTTGCTGATTCGAAACGATCTTCGGGTCGCTTGGCCATCAGTCGCTCGATAAACTGACCGAGCCATTCAGGGACATCGGAATTGATTTCACAAACTGAAGTTGGATTGTCGCTAGCGATACGATGCAACACGCCGTAAGTCGTCTCTGCACGGAACGGTGAACGACCGGTACACATGGCATACAAAACACTGCCGAGCGAAAACAGATCGCTGCGCGCGTCGATCGGCTCGCCGCGAGTTTGCTCGGGCGACATGTATTGCGGAGTTCCTGCAATCACACCGCTGCAGGTCAACGACGCGTCATCGACAGCTCGTGCCAAGCCAAAGTCGGTGATTGTGACCCGCTCGACCCCCTCTTCGAGCAGGATATTCGCTGGCTTTATATCCCGATGTACTAACCCTTGATCATGAGCGGCGGCGAGTCCCGCTGCAATCTGGGCTCCAATCCGCAAGGTGTCCTTGAGCGGCAATGGTCCTTGTGAATCGATTCGCTTCTGTAGGGAAGTTCCACGCACATACTGCATCACCAGAAAGGGATGCGCATCTTCGCTGGCGACAGTGTGAATAGCGATGACATTAGGATGCAGGACTGCGGCGGCGGCTTTGGCTTCGCGTGCGAACCGCTTGCGAGCCGAACCGCTGGTGGCCAGATGCGGCGATATGATTTTGATGGCTACGATCCGGTCCAACGAGCAATCGTGCGCCTTGAGAACGACTCCCATACCGCCTGCACCGACAACTCCGGTGACTTCGTAACCACCGATGCGCCCTAGCGACTCTGGATCGTCGGTTGGGCCGAGCGCATCGAGCACTTGACGAATTCGCTGTGACCCCTGAGTTGCATCTTCGTGTCCATTGTCCGAATCGCCAGTCGAATCGTGTAAGGCACCGTTTCCCAAAAACTGCTTGGCTTCGTTCCATGCAGCCGCGTCCGCAGCCGCGTTATCGAGTCGCTGACGACAACGGGGGCAATCGTTAAGATGTATTTGCAGTTCATATTCCTCTTGAGAGCTCAGTTGTCCTCGGAGAAAAGTGTGCAGATAGTTGGGGTTGCTGCAATGTAGTTGAGTTTGTGCCATTAGTTTTATTCTCCTAGTTCAGAAATAACTTCGCGCAGTCGAAACATGATGCGACTGCGCGCGGTGTAGATCGCCCCGACGCTCTTGCCAAGCTCGGTGGCAACTTGTTCAGGTGTCAGATCACCGGCAACCGACAATTCAAAGGCCTGCCAGGAATCGGGACGGAATTCGACTTTCACCTTTTCAGCTGCTCGCAGATACAGTTCACGGCGCAGCTCGGTTTCAAGCAATGCCGTCGTAGCCCCATCTCGATCGACGGCTTCACGCAATAGTTCTTCGACGGAGGAGCCACCCGCAGCCTGATCCTTTGGCCGCCGCATCAATGCATTGAGAATCGCGTTCTTCGTCACCCGACTCAGCCAATGCCGAAACCGAGTCGACTCATCCCGCCTCTCCCACTGGGCGATCGCGCTAGCCACCACCATCAGGACTTGCTGTGACAAATCCTGAGCGTCCGCATGTTGCAGCCCCCGAGCCCGAGCGATCCGAACGATCACGGGTCGATAAATCTGAGCGAACATGTCCCACGCCTCTCGATTGGCAGGATCCTGCACCTGTACCAGCAGGCTATCACGTGTTTCTGGAAATTCGCTCAAGAAAAAGGTCTCCTACAAGGATTAACACATCCGGAGACCTATTCTGTCAGAAATTTGCCCAACAAGTAGGCGAGTCCTTGCGAGATTCTTGGAACCGACATTTCAGGCAGATACTGCAATGTGAATTGTGCTAAAACTCCCCGCATCAGACATACAAGCCCCCCTGTTCAATCATCCGGCAACGAAAGGCAAACCCGAGATCTACAAGGAGCGGCTACGTCCGATTCCATTCATGCTCCGCTTGGATGGCCAGCGGGGGGCGTGGAGGCAAATTGACGACGACGATGAGCGCGAAATGGATGCGTTGTCTGAGTCTGTCGATCGAATCTGGAAAAGTTTTTATCTCGATTTTTCCCACAGAACTTTTGAATCAGGTCGCCAGGGATGCCGGCGAATGGTTTGCCAAGCACAATTGCGACCGCAAGTTGTTCATGACTCTTTTGATCGCCGAACATTTCCCCCCCTAGTACTTCGTCAGGACCCAAAGCCTGCGGAGGGAGCGTTGATGAATTGGAAAGCGTTGTTTGCAGAGCAAGTTGCCGTCAAGGCAAAGGAACTGGCAGAGAAAAGTGGCTCTGCAGGTGTCATCACTCTCGGTCACTACCGTCAGGCTGCAACCATCGCAGTGCAGATGCTGGCGAGCGAAGTTCAGTGCACAGATTCACACGATGGCCGTCAAGAAGCAGCCTGATCCCAAATCAGCAAAAGTCTCTGCGGGGGCGAACGACTGGTTTCGTCAATTTCTAAAGCATCTCGAACTCTCTTGGTCCGAAATCGGACAAGCACTTCCTTCGGATGCCACCCCCGCAGACTTCGGCCCTACTGTAATGCGGGCCGTGTTGATGACCTTGCTGGACTCCCGACTCAACGTCGAACAAGTTGGTACTGGAAGAGGCTATCGAGCTTTTTCACCCGAAGAGCGTTTCCCGTATGTCAAGCCAATCATCATTCCCGACACCGCCATCGAATGCCGCAAGGTATGGCGCGAGATAGCCGACCTGATCCGCCAATCAAAACAGCCTTTGCATCTGAAAGTGATCTACTAACACCTCGGCATTACCAACGCTTCCCGCGCCGCCTACCACACCTGCCGCGCCGAAGCAGCAGGATTGATCAAAAAGCTCGGGCATCAAGGCGGTTGGGTTGTCGCTAAATCGCATTCCTAGGAAACCAAACACCTTTCATTTGTAGATCGTGTCGCGACGATATGATTTGGAAGTCGTCAACGAATTCAACCATTTTGTCCGAGAACACGAATCGAGATACTTGGCCATTCAACGGGCTGCAGACGAGCATCTCGTTTACGGCGGGCACATGGACTCCGTAATCATTCGCGTCTTCGCTTTCACAAACCTGCTTATCCAATTGCATGCCGCAGATTGTTCGATGATGATCCAAGTCCTTGCAGTACAGTGCCATTCGTGCCACCCACGTTTCTGGATACTGATCGTCGAAGGAATGGTGAGGACTAAGCGTTGAAGTAGACGACTACTACTTTTGTGATGATCTTTGTTTCTTCTTTCTTTCCTTACCGTACTGAACGTAGTCTTGCTCAATCTCCTCGATCAGTTTTTGCATGTCGATCTGATTGCACGACTCTTCGGTAAAGAGACTCGCATTGAATCTCTCTTCAGGAACATCGTTGCCAAATTTCCAGTTTGTAAAGAATATCTCCAAGTTCCCACAAACATTGGTGAACGTATCGGCAGTGCTCGATTCGATACAACGAGGAACCTTGCGATTCCCTACTTCAATCCAATCTGTTTTCGTCTCCGAACGCAGCGGCCAATCCTTGATGTCCTCGAGGTTGCGAGCCAAGCGATTTTCTTTTCCCGTCTTGTTGTATTTCACTCCGATAAACGCCTTGGTCCGAATGGGTAAAATGTCGTCACCAGCAGCAAACTGATACTCATACGCGATCTTCTTGCTATTTGGTAAGATCCATGCGCTAGAAACAGTACTATGTTCTTCCGGTTGTTTGAGGACCTCGGAATCGTCGATGAGCATTTTGAGAATCCCCTCTGTTTGCTCCGTTTCATAGGCGGAAAATGGACACAAAGCCATGTAGAATGGGTTAAAACGGCGTATCATTAAGTTCTGTGCAACTTGGCGCTGCCTACCGTTCTCATACTTGTCTGCAGTAGGAAGATAGCTTCCAAAAGAATCCGTCGTGACAAACGAGTTTCGATACCCACTGGTTTCCAGAACGTGTTCTTTTCGCAAGAATTCAATATTTGAAAATGACACCTCGTTAGGTTGAGCAGCATCTAGCCTGAGGTTCGACATTCCACCTTTGAAAGACATTCGACCGTAGCGAGTCACAAAACCCAACTTGTCCGTAACCTCTTGGAAGCTACACAAGCGAACACAAACTTCAGCCCGCTCCAATGAATCGCTCGCATCCAAAGCGTAAAACTCCATTCGCTCCTTGAACTCCTGCCCGAGAATACAACTCGCAAGTAAGCAAACAAACGCAAAAATGAAGATCTTTGAGTATCCAAAAATGCACATGGAAAAAATCCTTCAGAGAACCTTACCACCAATGGGGCAGAATGCTGTGCTTCTGCCCGAAAACAGACACTGATACGCTACTCAGGCTAGAGAACCGTTACCTCTTTGGGATTCCCCCCAAACTCGTCCAAATTCCGGGTCCAGAGCCTCCATCAGCGGGAGGGCAACTACCATTCAGTTGTGTTATTCGAAGATTCATGTCAACCCCCACGGTCGAGGTTGCACAGATCGAGTTGCCCTCGCCCATTGCAAGCAACTCAACTTGAAATCGTCTTCCATAATCATTCGCATTGAGATTTTCCGCAGTTAGAATCGCCTTACCCGCCAGCATTCCGTGTCGGTTCACTGTGCGAAGCGACGAAGGGAAAAACGAAGTCTCCTCCGCCAACCGGAACTCTAGTGAAATCGGATAATTCGTAACTTCATTCTTGCCTAGCAATTTGATTGGGACGTTGCACGACTTTTGATGGGCAATCTTCCGAGTAGATGAGTTCTTTGGATTCAGCGTGGAACAATTGTCTGGGCCACGGCGTGCAGATCTTGACGGACAACAACGATGGCGGGTGGATATGTCGAGTTAGGCAATTCGGCTTCGTCATGGCGATGATAGCCACATGGGTTAACAATTGCGTTGGATTTCCAGTGAGAGACCGACAAAATGATCATTCGAATCCTGTCGCATGTCTAGAGAAAAAATCCAGTGAGATGGTGAGATTTGCAAAAAAGGACTCTTGTTTTTCAGTGCGTAAATCCCGTTAGGCAAATAGCTTGAGTCGACCTGAGGTATTTCGTGAGTCGTTTGCCGTGCCGCTTTGGCATAATCGTAGGTGAAAAGGAATGTATGTAAGGAAATCTCCGATCAAGTGTGAATGATAGTAGAGGGAACCCCATGAACGAATGGCCAGCGACGAATCCAAGCTTGATCTTGCGAATCAAAGATCTTCAAAACGCCGTAGCCTGGAATGAGCTAATGGCCATCTACCGAGCTGTGGTTTATCGTTTGGCTCGGCGGAAAGGGCTGCTGCACGAAGATGCCGAAGATCTTGTTCAAAGTGTATTCATGTCTCTCGCCAAAGCCATCGATCGGTGGGAGCATGGGGAAGGCCCGCCGCGATTTCGAAACTGGCTCGGGAAGATTGCTCGCAATGCGATCGTGAACGCTGTCACACGCGTAAAGCCTGATCGAGCTACTGGAACGTCGAGTGTCATGCGCGCCTTAGAGTCTCTACCCGAGGAAGCAGAGACCACCTAGGTCTTGCTCGTCGAATGCCGACTGGAGGCGATTCGTTGGGCCGCGCGAGATCCGATCCGAGTTCTCCGACGCCACCTGGGCCGTATTCCAAGCGACCGCTATCGAAGGTCGACCAATAGCGGAGGTCGCGCAGGTTTTCCAGCGGACGATCGGAGCCGTCTATGCAGCGCGCTGCCGCGTCGCAGCTCGATTGCGAGAAAAGGTACAAGAAGCATCTGCTTATTGGAGTGAGTTTTAATGCAACCATCATTCACTTGCCTCTTGGAGAGCGGCCGCCCAGTGACTTGGATGAAGGATTCGGACCATGGCTGGGCGGACAAGGGGCGTGGTCTGCATCCACCTACACCAATGGTACTCGAGGTCTTTTTCCTACATCTGGTGCTGTGCGAGTAAACCTGCTTGCCGAATGCGACGGGCGAACGAACCTAGGCTTTCAAAGTGGAGAGCGAGGTACCCGTTGTCCAACGCACCATTGGAGCTTCCATTCTGGCGGAGCGGTATTTGCCAAGGCGGATGGCTCGGTGATATTTTTGTGTTCGCGTTGCAATCCACGTAGATTGGATTGTGCATCCTAGAGCTCTCACAGTTCGCTCTGGGTTGTTTGGTTTCGTATACCCGCATAGAATCATTTGGTTATCAACTTGCCACACACCATAAAAAGCTGCGATGGATAGGACACTACATTGGGAAAACGTCTACCAGACAAAGAGTTCGACCGAAGTGAGTTGGTACGAACCCGATCCGAAACAATCGCTCGATTTGATCCTTCTAGCTGCTGGAGAATCGCGAGGCCGCGTGCTTGATGTGGGCGGAGGCCAGTCTTTCTTGGTCGATCGATTGCTGGATGCAGGATTCGCGAGTGTGACTGTACTCGATATCTCGCAAATCGCCATCGAGGCAACCAAGGCACGACTGGGGGATCGGGCTTCCCAAGTGGAATGGATCGTGGCCGACATCACGCGTCGCGACTCACTGGGCGAGTTCGATATATGGCACGATCGAGCAGTGTTTCATTTCATCACCGATCCAGACGACCGACGGCACTACGTGGAGTTACTGAAGCGTTCTCTGCCCATTGGCGGTTACTTCATCGTCAGCACCTTCGCCATTGGCGGTCCCGAAAAGTGCAGCGGCCTCCCCATCCGCCAATACGACTCCGCCACGATGCAATTAGAACTGGGGGCGGCGTTCGAACCCGTACAATGCAGCGAGTATCTGCACACCACACCAACGGGCAAACCCCAGCAATTCTTCTTCGGTATCTATAGACACGTTGACGGAACAGCGCACAACTCGAGCCTTGAAAGTAAATGACGATATGAATGCACTCGCTCATATTAAGGCGATCAAACTCCAGGCTATTACAATCATGCTGTCTGCTAGCTTGATGGCCGCATGCACGTACGGCCAAGACTCAGACTCGCAATTGCTGGAAGATGCCAAGGCGACGTTCGGGATAGTCTCTGCCCCCACGCAAGAAGAACTCGATCAACCGATCGTGGAACTTGGGCGGCATCTGTTTTGGGATGAGCGACTCTCCGCCAATGGCAAAGTAGCGTGTGCCTCTTGTCATGCAGCATCTGCATGGGGTGCCGATGCGGAGCGATACTCACTCGACGCAAAAGGCAAACTGACAAAACGTAACTCACAAACCATCTTCAATGCAATGCTTCAGCCAGGCCTGCGTTGGACTGCGGACCGCAAATCGGGAGCTCATCAAGCAGAGAAGTCGCTCACTGGTTCCATGGGGTTTGCGCAAGCGGAGGATGTACTTCCGTTGCTTGAAGAGCACGGATATGGGCCACTCTTCCGTGTTGCGTTTCCAAACGAAGCGACTCAAGTTACGCCGACCAACTATGCTAAGGCTATCGAAGCCTACGAAGCGACTTTGACAACGCCGGCTGCATTCGATCGGTACCTCGCTGGCGAAAATGAAGCACTATCTGCCAAACAAAAAGAGGGGCTACGGCTTTTCATGACGATCGGTTGCGCAGATTGTCACACGGGCAAACTGCTAGGTGGCGAAGGATTAGAAAAGTTCGGAGTTCATGCTGACTATTGGACGCTAACCAAGTCGCAAGTCCAGGATGAAGGGCTATTCGAATCAACCAAGAAGGATGAGGAAAAGTTCTCGTTCCGCGTTTCCATGCTGCGTAACAGCGAGAAGACCGGCCCGTATTTCCACGATGGATCGGTCAGTGATCTAAAGGAGGCCATTCAGATCATGGCGAAACTGCAACTCGACCTCAATCTTAGCGATCAAGAAATTGAAGCTATCGCATCGTTCTTAACATCTTTGACCGGTCAAGTTCCCAACAGCTATAGCGAGCCAGAACAGCCGGTGACAACGACCATGAACAAGCGAAAGCGACTCTTAGATTGGACCTTCCAAATTGCGATGACCGACTCTCAGCATAAACCGGTTGCCAATGCTTTGCGCCGAGAGTTGGGGGTCTTCGGTGCGACGATGATGGGGCTTGGTGCCATTGTCGGTACAGGTATTTTCGTGAGCGTAGGATATGCAGCAGGGGTGGCTGGTGATTGGATCGTGGTCGCAATTGGTGTGGCCGCGATCGTGGCAACACTTAATGGCCTCAACAGCGCGCAGCTGGCAGCAGCTCATCCCGTTAGCGGTGGGACTTATGAGTACGGTTACCGCTGGTTGCATCCCAGTCTCGGTTTTACGGCGGGCTGGATGTTCTTGTGCGCCAAGAGCGCCTCAGCCGCAACGGCTGCACTTGGCTTTGCAGGTTACGGACTTCGATTGATCAATGTTGATGCAGACTACTTAAAAGTCCCGATTGGACTTCTCGCACTTGCAGTAGTCGTAGCCTTCGTTTTGTTTGGCGTTCGTTGGAGCAGCATCTTTAATGTATCAGTCGTTTCGATCACTCTTACTTCGTTGGCGGTATTTGTGGCCGTCGGGCTGTACACCCTTTGGTTTTCATCTGGCAGCGTTGCAGACCTAACCCCGCGTTCCGAGGCACAAGAGGGTTCACCGCTGCGCGGCCTACTTGAGGCCTGTGCTTTGATGTTCGTGGCGTACACCGGTTACGGTCGGATTGCGACTCTGGGAGAGGAGATCCGCAACCCAAGTAAAAATATTCCCATCGCTATCGTTGTGACCCTCGGCATTTCGATGGTGCTTTATATGTCTGTAGCGTGTGTATCCATCACCGTCGTGGGGGCATTCGACTTTGGAAATGCAGCCATCTCAAAAGCTGCACCGCTCGAAATGGTTGCCAAACGGTTTGCCATTTCACAGGTGAGCTATGTGGTTGCAGTCGGTGCAGTTACCTCCATGCTAGGCGTGTTGATCAATTTGGTTCTTGGTTTATCGCGTGTCGTGTTGGCCATGGGACGTCGAAAGGATCTACCCGAACTATTTGGTCGAGTGGATACTGCCGGACGCGCCCCAACGAATGCAGTTTTGCTTGTGGCGCTGATGATTGCGATTCTGATCCTCACAGGGAACACCAAGACAACCTGGTCGTTTAGTGCATTTACAGTGCTCATTTACTACTCCATCACCAATCTAGCGGCGATCCGTATGTCGGATAGCGAACGTCGTTATCCGCGCTTCATCGCTTGGCTAGGTCTGTTTTCCTGCCTTTTCCTTGCGTTTTGGGTTGAACCCGCCATCTGGCTGGTAGGGCTAGGGCTGATCGCAATGGGGCTCGTTTGGTGGCGGTTTGGTAAGCCCTGGCTCCTGCATTAGCAACTTCCAATCCAGTCCGCATTGTGAAGCGTGTTGTGAAGCGTATTGTCGCAAACCAAGGCGGCCAATGCGCAGTGGCCAGTCGTGTTGGCGGATGGACTACTTTCTGGGTCCAGCTTCGTGCATTCTACGCGCATCGAGCCAATGATAACCTAGACATCAGGATTGATTAAAAGAGCTTCGATCCTAGCAATCACGTCTGACAGTTCTGAGTCCGAAACGTGATGAATGAACTGAATATTGCGAGCTCTCCAGTCGACACTATGCAAATGATCCGAGAGCACGACTCCTGAACTGCCATCGTCACTTTTAATTGTGACTTCAAACGCATATCCTTTAGCTTGCCGGGTTGCCGGACAAAGAACGCAAATCATCGCCAAAGTCAGTTTCGCCATGAAGCTGTGAAGGTTTGCAATTCTTAAGCAATGCACCTAGGCTAAGCCTAACTGGTTTGTCCGGTCTAACAATCAATTCCCCGTCTCTCACACTAAGTTTTACAGAAGTCCCTTCCTCAACTTCAATTTGTCCTGCTAGGGCGTGGGGGATTCGCACGGCGAGACTATTTCCCCATTTCTGTACAGTTGCCATTCATATGCTCCTTTTACATGTAGATACAATGAAGACACTTCAGGAGTTTTGTTGGGGCAACGATTGATATGCGCAAAGTCATTCGCCAGTCTACCGCACGATATCGCTTGTCGCCGGCGCGGTGACAGGCCACCCGAGGGCCCACTGGAGTTGCAATTGCGCTCGGTTGTAATTGGCAACTGCATTCAAGTAGGCTCGCTGTGAGGTTTCAAGGGCTTGAATTGCCTGTAAGACCTCGATCGGCAAACCTTGAGCTTCTTGGATTCTTTCCAGATTACGTTGATAGGAATTTCGAGCCCGCTGAATAGCCTGTTCCGCTAACTCTATTTGCTGCCGTCGCATTCGAACCTGAACATTTGCCTCCGCGATCTCTTGAGCGACACGGTCTAGAACGCGTATCTTTTCTTAAACGGCCTGTTGCACTTGGGCCGATCGCTCGCGACGTGCGGCTCGCTCCCCCATTCCGAGGTTCCGCGTCTCCCAAACCATCATAGCATCAATGTCGTATCGGCCACCGAAGTTGCTGGCGTTACTTCCCAATCCCCCGCCAAAACTAGTCGTACTAAAACCTAGTAGAACACTCGGAACGAAAGGTGCATACTTTTCACGTTTATACGCTTCGCATGCAGCCGCCACTAGCGATTGCATTTCCTTAAGTTCAGGACGCGTCGAGAGCCCCGCAGAAATAAGTGTTGACTCGTCAGAGTCTGTTACAGTCAAGTCCAAAGGAATGATAACCGGCTCTTGAGGAATCAAGGCGGAGGTCATCGGAATGCTTAGGGTTCGGGCTAACCGAGTGGACGCGATTTGCTGCTGCTCGCGAGCTGTGAGTTCCCGCGTTTGCACCAAGGCTAACTCCGTCGCGCATCGATCTGCGTCGGCTTGCAGGCCCTGGCCAGCATCTGCATAGTCTCTGGTAAGTGTTACAAGCTTGGCTGTTTGTCGAAGCGCTTCTGATACGATCTCAATCTCCTGAGTGGCTTCGAGAAGATCGATATAACCAAGAGCACCTGCGAGCAATTGGTCGTTAAGAGCCGTTGTAGCGGCATGACTTCGAGCCCATGCTGTTTTCTCAGAAATGCTTGGCAGGAAGATCGCATCCGCCAGGTGAAACCTTGCTACTATACCTGGTTCTGTCGGTGAACCAGCCGCAACAGCTCCTGCTCCAAGTCCATAATTGAATTAGTTGAGATCAACATCGACGATGGCACCTTGCACATCTTGATAGTTGCCATCGCGTCGCCGGTAATTAAAACCGGACTGAATGCTGGGTAGCCACATTACTTTGGCGCGGTCAAGTTGCGCATAGGCCTCCTGAACACGCCATCGAGCGAAACCGACGACCGGGTGTTGACCACCGATCATGGCTAAGGCCGTCGGTAGGTTGATTGGTATCGTTGCAGACTCAGGTTCAACGGACATCGAGTCGGTGTTATCCAGCATGTTGCCTGCCATCTCTGGAGCAAGGACCACAGGCGATTCGGGCCAATCCGTTTGCGAATATGTCGGGGTGGGAGCTTCGACGAAGGCAGCTGGGGCCACTCCCATGGCTACGGCGTTGGTCGCGTTCAGCTGTGCTGCTGACCTAACTGCTTCTGGTTCCGCTACCGTCAAACTTTGCGTAGTCGGATACTTATGCGTAGGCGATGTTGTCGCACAACCGCCCAGCACAGTTGTCCAGGTAAGGGCTCCCACCCACATCGAATCGTGCCATCTCATATCGCCTAATTCCTTTCAGCCAAAAGCGGATCGCCCCAATCCGTGAGAGTGCCGCGATTGTGATGTCTGTGCTAGTTTTGTTTCGGCCAACGAAAACAGCAGGAGTAGCGCCTGTAACACTTGATTAGCAAATTCTAATTGTCCAGCTGTAGGTAGAACGGTTTGCACCGACTAGACTGTACGTTTCAGTTTGGGAAAACTTTGAGGTCTAACTAAAGATGACGGAACTCTCGCTTTAGCAGGCTTTCGTGTTCGCTTTGAGTGAGTAGGGATCCCCACTTCATGCAATTAATCCTGTCAGCAATGCGCCGCCCCGCGACGGTCATGGTACTGGTGCTAAGCTTAGCGATCGGCTGCTTTCTCGCTGTCGGACCCGCTGTGTTCCAGCACTTTAAGTTGCCTTATCCAGCAGGTCTTCCCAAAGGGATGGAAGTCGACATCTTCCCGAAGCTCAACCTACCGGTCATCTATGTATGCCAGCCCTACGGCGGGATGGACCCTGCACAGATGGAAGGTTTTCTGACGAACTATTATGAATATCACTTTCTGTACATCAGTGGTATTCATCACGTCGAGTCGAGGAACGTTCAGGGTACGGCACTGATGAAGCTGTACTTCCATCCCGAGACCAATATGGCTCAGGCGATGGCGGAGACGATAAACTACGTGAATCGATCGCAAGCGTTCATGCCGCCTGGCACGGTATCCCCATTCGTGATGCGATTCGACACTGGCTCAGTTCCCGTTGGCTACCTTGTACTATCGAGCGATACACGCAGCATCGCCGAGATACAGGACTTGGCGTTGTTTCGCGTGCGTCCGATGTTTTCGAGTCTGCCAGGTGTTTCAGCCCCACCTCCGTTTGGTGGTAGCGCACGATCGATCGTCATCACGGTCGACCCGAAGAAGCTACAATCGTACAGCATGTCACCCGACGAGGTGATCGTCTCTCTGACAAAGGGTAATGCGCTCAGTCCTTCTGGAAACATACCTATCGGTGACACCTATCCAATCGTCCCTGTAAACTCTGTTGTCAAAGATCCGCAGCAATTGGGTTCCATCCCCATTCGAGTTGGCGACAATCCGGTCTTCATACGCGATGTCGGTTTCATCCAAGATTCTGCTGACGCGCCGGCAGGATACGCACTCGTCAATGGACGAAGAGCTGTTTATATTCTTGCCACCAAGCGAGCCGAAGCATCGACCTTGAATGTTATCAATAACATCAAGGATGCATTACCCAAGATGAAAGAGGCTTTGGGAATCGATGGCGAAGGGATCGATGTGCGGTTCGAGTTCGATCAGTCGCCTTATGTAACGCGTGCTGTTGGAGGCGTTGTTTCTGAAGGCGTTCTCGGAGCCTTTCTTGTCGGTTTGATGATTTTGCTGTTTCTGCGTGACTGGCGGAGTTCTCTTATCGTCGTCCTCAATATTCCTCTCGCACTATTCGCGGCTGTTCTGGCTCTGTGGATCACCGGGCAGACGATCAACCTGATGACTCTTGGTGGCTTGGCACTGGCAATCGGTATCTTGGTAGATGAAGCCACTGTGTCGATCGAGAATATTCACTCGCACCTGCAACGCGGAGTCCCCTTGGCTCGAGCGGTGCGCGATGGTTCGCTCGAAACCATCGTGCCTCGCTTACTGGCCATGCTCTGTATCTTAGCGGTGTTTGTTTCCTCCTTCTTTATGCAGGGGGCAGCGCGAGCCCTGTTCGTTCCGCTATCGCTAGCCGTCGGTTTTTCGATGATCGCGTCCTACTTTCTATCCAGCACTTTTGTTCCGGTGATGTCAGTGTGGTTGCTAAAAAGCGGTCATGAACATAGCCATGATAGCAAAACCTTCTTCGATCGTTTCCGTGCCGGTTACGAGCGCGTTCTATCGAGTTTCGTCAGTATGCGATGGCTCATCGTTCCAGCATATCTGGTTAGCTGCGTTGCAATCGTTGCGTTGGTTGCACCTCAACTTGGACGTGGGGTCTTTCCCGTCGTGGACGCTGGTCAATTCCGACTTCGAATGCGGGCGCCAGACGGAACGCACATTGAAAAATCCGAAGCACTCGCCAAACAAGCACTCCGCATCATTGGTGACGAACTCGGTCAAGACAACATTGAGCTGACATTGGGTTACGTCGGCATGATTCACTCCAACTTTCCAGTCAACGCGGTCTATCAATGGTCGCGCGGACCGGAGGAAGCGATTCTCTATGTCGACTTGAGCGAGAAGCTTCATTTACCTGACGAACAGATGAAAGAGCGAGTCCGAGAGCGCCTGGCTAAGGAGATGCCAGACGTTCGTTTCTCGTTTGAACCCTCTGACATTGTGAACGAGGTGATGAGTTTTGGCTCACCAACTCCGATCGAAGTTGTTGTCAGTGGATCGGATTTTGGGAAAAGCCGTGAATTTGCGGAGAAGTTACGGAAGGAACTGGCCAGCGTGCCGGCACTACGTGACATACAACTCGGCCAGTCGATGGACTACCCAACCGTGCAGATCAACGTGGACCGCGAGAAAGCTGGCATGGCGGGACTGATGCCTGTCGATGTTTCACGCGCGCTTGTTACGGCTACATCATCCAGTCGTTTCGTCGTACCAAACTATTGGGCCGATCCTAAGAGCGGTGTAGCGTATCAAGTACAAGTGGAAATCCCCCGTCCTGTGGTGCGTTCGCCTTATGACATGGAGACCGTGGGCTCGATGGAGCAACTCGGTCGCATACCACTTCGCAAGACTGACAATGGGCAAGTCTTGGTAAGAGACGTCGCGTCTATCGAGCGTGGCACGATGCCGGGGCAATACGATCGCTACAACATGAAGCGACAAGTGACACTCACTGCGAACATCTCAGGTGCTGACCTGGGATCAGTGTCATCACAAGTTCAACAAGCGATCAAACGAGCCGGTGATGCTCCGACTGGCAGCACGGTGGAGGTTCGTGGACAGATCCCACCCATGCAAGAAATGGAAGCCGGACTTTCGATCGGTTTGATGTTGGCGATTGTGGCGGTGTTCTTGTTACTGACTGCCAATTTCCAATCGCTGCGCTTAGCTCTGGTCACAGTCTCAACGATTCCCGCTGTGGTAGCAGGCGTGGTAGTAATGCTGTACATCACCAGCACGACGATCAACATTCAATCATTCATCGGTGCGATCATGGCGGTTGGAGTGGCGATGGCGAATGCGATCCTGCTGGTCACCTTCGCGGAAAAGCGACGAGCTGAGACGAAGGATATCAAGAGCGCTGCCGTGACCGGCGCTGGAAGTCGACTGCGTGCCATTATGATGACCAGCTTAGCGATGATTGCGGGTATGTTGCCGATGGCTTTAGCACTTGGAGAGGCCGGCCAGCAGAACGCTCCGCTTGGACGAGCCGTTGTTGGCGGCCTGATCGCGGCAACCTTTGCGACCTTGTTTCTATTGCCACTGTTCTTTGCGATGTTGCAAGCCAAGGCGAGTGTGAAGTCGGCGTCGATGGACCCTGATGATTCTGAAAGCCGCTACTTCGCCAATTAACCGCACCGAACCATTTATCAAAGCTAACTTATAATGAACAAATTACTTTCCCGATTAACTCTCATGACGTCCCTAGCTTGTTTCGCAGGCTGCACCTCGAAAGAAGTGTTTAGCCCAGCAGCGGACGCTGGCGCTAATTCTCTCGATCGAGTGACTGCGGGCCCCCCGACGAAGAAGACGCTGCAGCTCTTTACAGAGCAGCCCGGGCGTGTCGTTGCGTTCGAAGAGACACCGATCCTTTCCAAGCTACCTGGGTATGTGGAGTCGGTTGAGTGTGACATTGGGGATATGGTTACTAAGGGTCAAGTGCTGGTACGTATTCACGCGCCTGAGTACAAAGACCAACTGGAGCAGAAACGCGGATTGCTAGGTCAAGCCGAAGCTCAAGTGAAACAAGCCGAAGCAGCACTCGTGGCTGCCGAGGCGGCGCTGAATTCTTCAGGAGCGATGGTTGTACAAGCGGAGGCGGGACTGGGACGAGCCGATGCTGAGTACGCACGCTGGGATTCCGAACTCAAACGCATCCAGCAATTGGTCAGCAAAGGTTCCGTGACAACCAAACTTGCGGATGAAACAACGAGTCAATTTCAATCCGCCGAGGCCACTCGCAAAGAGTCACTTGCGTTTATTGAATCTGCAAAGGCTCGCGAACGCGAAGCCGATGCAAACGTGCTAACTGCCAAGGCCGATATCGACGCTGCGAAAGCAAAATTAAAAGTATCACAATCCGACATCGCTCAAGCCGAAACTATGTTGACGTACATGGAACTCACCGCTCCATTCGACGGTTTCGTAACGAGCCGAAATGTGGACGCCGGTCACTATGTCCAGCCAGCTGGTGCGAGCAATGCCAAGCCTCTAATGACTGTATCCAATGTCAATAAGGTGCGAGTCTTTGTAAGCGTTCCAGAAAGCGAAGCCGCGTGGGTCGACGCTGGCTTTGGTAATACGGACGCTGGTGATCTCGTTACCATTCTTTCCCCTTTTCTCCCCGGAGGCAAAATCGAAGCTAGGGTCACTCGAACCAGTCTGCAGCTCGATCCCCTAAGCCGATCGCTTTCAGTAGAAATCGACCTGGACAACAACGATCTGAAATTGTTGCCGGGAGCATTCGTAACCACGAAAATACTTCTCGAACAGCGAGAGAACGTATTGACCCTACCTATCGGTGCCATCATCAAGGCTGCCGACGGAACCAAATGCTGCGTTGTGGTCGACGGCAAGATCGAGCATCGCCCCATCGAGCTAGGCCTTCGCGCCGGAGACGATGTGGAGATCAAGTCTGGCCTAGAAGGAAGTGAGAGAATAGTCCTCGTACGAGCGGGTTCCCTGCAGGCAGGCCAGTCAGTCGAAATCATCATAAAAAAGTAGTCTGCGAACATCTATCGTGAATAGCCATCTCCCAAAACAATCCCGTATTTGTCGAAGAGAACTAGCGAGAGCGCATCCCCCTACTTTGGACTGGATGACAACTGTCTTTCGATCATTCTTGGCGTAAAAGCAACGAGAACTGTGGTTTCGGCGTCGGCATCGTGTTCGTTGTCGAAGACTCGCGGAATCGCCACGACGACGGATTCTCCTGCAGCGAGCCTTACCGATGAGCTTACTTCATACTGTTCCGTAGCTGGTACTTGTACCAAGAACCCAGAATGAGGATAATCCCCTATTGGCAAGTGCGCGTACGAGACCTTACCAATACTGGATATCTTGACTTTGAAGTCTAAGTTGACGCTGTCGTCATGGCCGGCTTTAGGCGTGAGCACAAAACTCAGCCCTTCTTCCACCATCGAAAAGACCGGCAGCATGATGCCACCGGCTTTCAAATCAACTCCCGTTACAAACTGACGCTGTGTTTGATCCGCTATGCTCGCCGTTTGCCCCTCGTAAACTGTTACCTTCGGCGCGAACATGATCTTCCCTTTGCTGTCCGTCGATACAGTTCGAACCAATTGCGCCAATTCCCGATCCTCGATACGAGCCGCAAGGGCTGGCCCCAAGCCTTTGACGGTCAGCCCCTCAATCCTTCGTCCGGTCCAATCAATCGAATTGGCTGTCCGAAGGGTGGTTTGAATGAACCTTGTTTCGATCACAATCTGCTCAGGCTCACCTTTCTTCCATATATCAAGCGTTTGGCTCAACAGTCGGTGTTGGCGACCGCACAGATCTGCCGAAAGCTTTGAGCCCACCACCTGAAATCGGCCTTTTAGAGAGGGGGACAGTCGAAGCCAGGACGAGAACTGTTCCTCAGTCGTCATATTGCCTCCCGATAACGATTCTGGCATGGTTTCAAAAATGGAGGTGACATCATAGGTTGCAACAAACAATGGACCGTCATTTTCGTGAACACCCCATGGATCTGCCCATGTCGGATCGATGTACAGATCGATTGAATCGCGAGCGACTAGATTCCTTGCGGGCATCTCTTGGTCAGAGGCATCTCGTGCGTCTGTCAGGCCTAAACCAGCGATTGCTGTTACAACGCTTGCGGACAAGATCCTAGTTGGCAATCCAGTTGGTTTATGATTTTGGATCAACAACTCGACTCGCCGTTTGAGGTCTTTTCCAGAGGCGATGGAAATCAGGCCGAGTGTAGGCAAATTCTTCCGTTTAGCGCTGATCTCGGCAAATCGCAGCAATAGCTCCCCGTAGCCCAAAATTTCACTTTGCGGTACGTTCTGCAACGCCAACCGATCAGCGGCTGCTTCCATCGCAGCTCGTAGTCGCTTTACGATCAACCAGACAACTGGGTTAAACCAATGGAGTGCACCTGCAATCGAAGCGATAATCGCAACGGGAATATCGTATCGTCGAATGTGTGCTAGTTCGTGGCGAATGACCCACCGCAGTTCTTGTTCGCTTAACTTTTCGATGAGGCATGGTGGAAAGCAAATCGTGTGTCGGAACAGTCCGAAAACCGCCGGTGCGACGAGCGAAGGCACTTCCCGCACGTTCGGACGCCGGCCAACAGCCAAAGAGTCACATTCGCGAAGCAGCAAGTCGATAAGTCGCTGTTCGTCGAGCACTCGACAAGAGCGAAGCTTTAATGCAAAGCGGATATGTGATATGACGCTACGGAAGAGAAGCAAGGTAGATACGAAAATCACAACTACTAGAGCAGTGGAGAGAGTCAAGTTCCATAAATCGTCAATGGAAACAGACGGTTGAGCTTGAGCCTCGGTGCGTGTCCAATGGGTGTCAGTTACATCGGTGTTCGGCAAAAAATCATTCACATGATCGTGAACATCTCTTTGCTGATGTGAATTGATCGATTCTTTAGAGTCGGTCGAAAACCAATTGTCGATAGGTGTATGAACACTCAGTGGACTGCCTATCGAAATCGGTATCAGTAGTCTGACAACAACAATCGTTAGCAGCATGGCATGCAGCGAAGGGCTCAACTTGCGTCGAAACGCCAATGCAATTCCTGTTACTAGAATCAGTATCGGCAATGCTCTCCAAGTTGCGAGGAGAACCAGCCACATCCATGTTTCTGCAAACACAAACAATCGGTCCATCAATTCCATATTCATCCTTGCTCTCCTTCGGTTCGGTTAGTTTTCTTGTCGAGTATCGCTCGAATTTCTTCTACATCCTTCGTCGTCAACTTGGCCGTTTTCACAAAGTGGATTAGTGCCGGTGTCGCATCACCACCGAAGACTCGATCCAGAAATGATCGACTTGCTTGCCGCACGCAGGCATCCCTGTGCACCGCTGGCGAGTACAGATATTTTTTTCCGCTTTGCTCGGTTGCAAGTGCGCCTTTGCGAACCAAACGATGAAGCATGGTTTTGACTGTCGCCGCGCTCCAACCATTGTCAGCTGCGATCTGATCCACCACTTCCGACGCTTCGATCGGAGAGGAACTCCAGATCAAGTTCATCACAACCCACTCCGCATCCGAAATTTGCATTCGAACCTCCTAAAACGTGTTCGCCCAAGATTGCACCTGTAATCAATTGGTTCAGATTACAGTTGTAAACGCATTTGTGTCAATCGCGATCGCTGTTGCGATCATTAGAGATTTGCAGATGAAATAAATGTTCTGGGCGGCTTGCGCGACAGTAAAAAGATGCCGCAGGCTTGCCCTGCGGAGTGTCACGCTTCTCGCTAAACCAATGCCCCACCCAACCTCTCCCCCCTCCTCCTGGATCGACGGTGAAGCCGCCGATCCAGGAGGAGGGGGAGGATTCCGTTTCCTCGAATTCTGCGAGAAACGTAACTATCCCCACAACGAGCGTGGGGCATTTCAAGACCTAAGATGATGTTCGAGTTTACACTAGACTGGAGTGGTCTGAAGGGTGCCCAACTACTTGCGATTCTTTTCGTAGAGCTTCGTGCTTGGCTGGGGAGCAGCGAGAAACTTGAGTCCTGGAGATTGTGTTCATATGCCTTGAATCGCCGCAACCCGTCGGGTCTGATCCGTCTTTTCGATAAAATAAGTTCAGCAAGTACGTTGAACAGAGCTTGCATTAGTCGTAAATTTTCCGTAACCTGCATTAGTGCACTAACGCAGAGGTGAAGAATGTTTGTTGACCCGAAGAGCCCAATACCGATCTTTCGCCAAATCGCCGATCAGCTCAAGCAAGCTGTGGATGCTGGCGTTCATAAACCTGGTGAAATGCTGCCATCACAACGTGTTTTGGCCATTGAGATCAAAGTTAATCCCAACACAATCCAAAGGGCTTATGAAGCTCTAGAACGCGAGGGGGTTGTTGAAACCCGGCGAGGAATTGGGGTATTTGTTGTTCAGTCCAGTCGACGCAAGTTGAGCGAAGCAGAGTCGCGGTTACGCGATAAGTATGAGGCTGCCATTCTACAAGCACTCAAGGCTGGCGTGGCACCTGCAGCTGCAAGGACCATCTTTGAGGAGCTACTTCGAAAGGTCTTTACAGGAGTCAATAAGTGATAAAACCCAATGGAGGTCCAACGCCAAGTGAATTTGTGCTGGAGGTGGATAACCTGACGAAACATTATTCAGGAAAGATTGCTTGCGATCGAGTGAGCTTGCACATTCGTCCGGGGACAACATTTGGACTTTTAGGGCCAAATGGAGCAGGCAAAAGTACGTTGATCCGCATGTTGATGGGGCTCACCCCCTTTGACTCTGGGGCTATATCGCTTTTTGGCGAAGAGAGACGATTGAGTTCTCCCGAAATGCGACAACGCGTTGGTTATGTACCCGAGTTGCACTATATCTATCGCTGGATGACAATTTCAAAAGTGATGAACTTCGCAAGCAGGCTTTATAGGAGATGGGACTCTGACCTTGCTCAAGAGATGTTATCGAAGTTCGCTCTTCTCAGAGAACAGCGTGTAGGCACTCTCTCCAAGGGTATGATGGCCAAACTCGGCTTAGTGATCGCGCTAGCTCATAATCCTGATTTTCTTATTCTTGACGAGCCTGCATCAGGGCTAGATCCGATCATTCGCGAAGACTTTCTCGAAAGTGTGCTGCAGAATCACACATGTCGCGGAAGGACAATTTTATTCTCTAGCCATCACGTTGATGATGTTGAACGTGTAGCAGACGAGGTCGGAATCATGGTTGGAGGACGACTTGTTATTCGTGGTAGTGTTGATGAGTTGCGAAGCCGAGTCAAGCGAATTCGCATGGTGCTGCGGGATGGACGATTACCCGTACACATTCCAGCAGGGGTCTATAGTCAGCGGCTAGTACGCAGAGACTGGATTGTCACTGTTCAATCCTTCTCCGAGGAACTAGTGGACGAATTGCGAACTTACAACGATGCGATTCATTATGAAGTAATGGATTTGAATCTAGAGGAGATCTTTAAAGATGTTGTTCGAGGTAACCTTGTAACCGAGGGAGGTGAGAAATGATGTGGGCAATCATTGACAAGGACTTTTCTCTTCTTCGGCTTTACGTTCGTGCATCCATCATGGTTACATTAGGGTGTTACTTGTTCGCAGCCGCACTTACGATATGGCTTACGTCATATCACGAGCAATCGATGCAAACTGTTACTCAACGAACTTTTCTTTCGCTAAGTATCGGAAGCCGACTGGGATTTGTCGCAACGGTCTTATTGGGAGCCCTTGTAGCAGGGAGCGCGGTTACCCTAGAACGGAGTGATCGATCTGTTGAGTTTCTAGCTTGCTTGCCTCCAACGCGTTGGCACAATCTATTCAGTAAGGTTATTGTCGTGTGTGCAACCGTGTTGTCCATGATTGTGATTCATCTCGTGACGAACGTACTCGCACATCAGTTCTTTCCTTATGTCCGAATGGATACTCGAATTCAACTACCCGACGCAAACACCACAGCGACCTTCTTGTGCTTGATTATTTCGACCGCTGGTGGAGCTTGGGGTTTTGCATCGTGTATGAAATCCAACGGTGCCCCGATCATTATGGGAATCGGAACTCCTTTCCTCGCGCTTACCATCGTTTTACTCATTGGCAAGATACTCGATATACCGGCAGAAGGAACCAGCTTTCAGATCCGCTTTAATACGGGTTCTGTCATACTTGGGTTTACGCTTGGCTTGATCGGATCGTATCTTTATTTAACTAGGACCGAACCATGAGTGCCGTGCAGCGGATTAATTTCAAGATTAATGGTTTGTTAATACCTACAGTAATCTTAATTGCAGCAGTCGGCTGGCTGACATACGATGGGCTTCGTATAAAGTCTATGCAAGCATCCAAATATGCAATGCCGACCGACACTAGCGGCCCGTCTATATTGGAGTTTTTGCGCATCATGGATGGGGCGGGTAACGCTCCAAAAAGCATCTTTGAGTCCTCTAATATAGAGTCGATCTGTAAAGCGGTGATAGAAGCGAACGGTCTACTATCCCACAACCAAGATGGTCTTACTGATAGCGAACAAAGAGAGGCTGTTTACTACTATATTAACTATTCTGCATTATCAATCATGCACGGTTTCACTGCCTGCAACGATACGACGATTGAATCATTTCTTGCAATTACCAACTCTTATCTTGCCAAAGCATCCTCATTTGGTACTCGAGAGCGGGAGATTATGAATCGAACCATGACGCTTCTGGATGGTGCTGGCAGAATCGATGACGAAATTCTGTTTGTTGAAGGAGTCATCGAGCAGCTTACACATAGGCCTGAACTATCTTCAGATTCGACGACGAGGACAGTAACAACTTTGAAAAATGTGCTCGGTCGGTTGAGGATGGTAAATAATGTTGTGGAGCTATCGTCAAGCACATTGGATCAAAGGCCTTTTAACATTCGGGATTTACGTGGCAAAGTAGTACTCATTGAATTCTGGGGAACTCGTTGCACTGCATGCCTACAGGACTTACCGGCGTTAAAAAGGATCTACAAAAAACACAGGAATAGATTGGAAATTGTTGGAATTTGCCTTACGTCAGAACCGGCCCGTGTACAGAACTATGTCACCGAACACAGCTTACCATGGACGCAATTATGCGACGATCGAACGATTGGCTGGGAATGCAACCAGCAATTAGCAGAACAATTTGGTGTTTTGAGCGTACCTACCACTTTGTTGGTCGATCAAGATGGTGTAGTTGTAAAGCTCGGGGTTCGTCCGCTTGCCAATGAGGAGTTTTTTGATCTAGAGGAATGCCTCAATAGGCTTTTCTCAAACCAGGAGGGGCACTAGTTGGGTGTCGCCGACGAAATGACTTGTGATCAATCCGTGGCCGCACGTTTAGAAGTATGTTCACAATTAATGAAGAGCTGCGTCTCGGCGGCAACTAGATAGCTTAGTAACACTTTCGGTCTGTGAAGAACCGGACGACCCATTGCTCGAAGTGATGTGGCTGCCCAGACAAATTGGAGTTGCCCTACTCGATCAGGGCGAAGTACTTCAAGTATTCCTCCTGCAATCGCCTTTGGAATCTAGCTGTCGCAGACCATTAAAGCTTTAACAGAGCATCCGTCTTAGAACGTGATAAGTCGGCTGCTTTCGTCACGAATGATATTTGACAAGGGCTTTCCCATCGGTTTGACATCGATTCCCAGCTCTCGAAGTCGATCTGTAACACCGTACGAATCAGCGCAGACCACACAGGCTTCAAGCGTGATACCAGCGTTCTTCATCTCCATCACTTTCGTTTGAATGTCTTTATCCGATGCTACCAACCTTGAGCTGGGGCCCCAGATAATCAGACGCACTTCATCAAACCATCGGTTCTTCTTGGCCGCATGGCCGTACATCAATACCATACGGTGTGCGACTTCTGGGTCACCGCTGGTCCACAGAATCGTTAATTTCTCGGAACTTGCATCTTGATCCATTGGCTCCTTAGCAGTGGGCTCCTGAGATGAAGACGTTAGTCCTTCTAACGCAGCCAAGATCTTCCTCGATTCAAGCCGCTGGCGATAATCGGGGTCGCTGTGGGCGAAAACAATCTTGCCTTCCTGATTGATTACATAGACGGCCGGAATGGGAAGAGCATGATGTTGGTAACCGGATGCAGATTCCAAATCAATCCCGAACCCCTTGTACTTCGTAAACGTTTGATCGTCGACTCGAAATGCCAAGCCAAATGCCCGACTGGCTACCACTTGAGCATCCGAATAAAGTGGAAACGGAACGCTGTTTTTCTCATGGTTAGATTTTGAGTTTTCTACCGAATCCGGGCTTACACCGATAAGCTCTGCACCAATTTCTTGAACCTTTGGGTACACTTTGATTAGCTCTTGCGTGTGCCGTGTACAAATAGGACACCATCCACCGCGAAAGAAGACGACCACCAGTGGCTTGCTGCTGTATAAAGAGGACAACTTCACTGCTTTGCCGTCCATTCCGGTTAGCTCTACATCCGGTACGGTTGCTCTAATCTCAAGGGGCTTAGTGGCTTTTGGGTCGGTTGCGATTTGAGGACCTTGAGCCCGCAATGGGGGCATCGCCGACAAACCAACCAAAACAAACAGCCCAAACATCTGTAACCGTGTCATAAGACTTATTCCTTTTCTGCCAAAAGTTCGTCTACCAATTTTTCGATTGCCTTGTCTCCCGTAGCACCTTGCCAATTGAGTTCCCCTTCCCACAAAGAACGAATGTAGCCTCGTTTATCAACAACATAGACCGTGGGCCACCAAATGGTCCCCCACGCGTCCCAATTCTTTTTGTTCAGGTCAATGAGTACCGGAAACCCAAACCCCTTTTTCAAAGCAGCCTGTTTTACGAGACTTGGATCTCGCTCTGCCGCCGTCTCTGGTGATTGAATTCCAATGACCTTTACCCCTTTTTCTGAAAGGGATTCGTGCCAACGGTTGTAGTGATCAAAGTTGGCAACGCAGTTGTGGCACTGGAACGCATAAAAGTGAACCAAAACAACGTTACCTCGCAATGAGTCGAGGGTCGGCCGCTCGCTACCAGTCCACTCGCCGGAATCGATCAACTCTGGGGCCAAGGGAAAGACGCGTTTCAAAGCCATCGTATCAAACGGTTTACCGATAAGCTTGGCCAACGCTTGCCGGTTTGCAGGTGCAAGGGCTCCATTGATTGCAGTCTGTTCTTTCTCACGAGCAGACTTGAGTTGCTTTTCTAAATTCGTGTCGCCGCCCTGCTTTTCATTCAACTTTCGAGCGATGCCATCCGTCGTCAGACATGCCTTCTTAATATCGTTCAACTGCTGGTCATTAAGTCCGATGGACTTCGCAATCCCAGAACGAAGTAGTGATCGGGTCCCCTGCGACTGAACCTCAATCTCCCGCAAGCGACGGAGCTTTTCCGGTGTGAGTATCGACTTCAATTCCTCAAGCAATCGTTTCTCTAAATCGCGAATTGTCTCTATCTGCTTGTCCTCTGGCAAGATACGCGCGGGCCACCAAATCGCATCGATTTCTCTGAGGATTTCCAAAAGTCGCTTGTCTTCTAGAACTCCAAGCTCTTCCTGTACTTCGGGAGCGTGAATCAATTTCAGTAGGTTCTGCGGGATCAACGGCTCCTTATCGCTATCTTGAGATCGTACCGAACAAGGCATTCCTAGAACGATCAACAACACGCAATTCCAGAAATGCCCAAGCCATCGATATGACAACATAAATAGCCCTTTTGCGAACTGAATCCTCAGCCCGTTAAATACATGTTTAGATATCTACCCAAGCGAGTGAATCACTTGAGAAACAACCGCCTTGGCATCCTTGACCGACATTCCACCTTTGATCATCGCCCGAATTCCGCTCAAGCAAGTCGTGAGGTATTTGGCTGAAACTTTCGGCGAAACCTCGGGAGATATTTCGCATTGCTTGATACTATCGCGAATCGCACGTTCAAAGGTCGACTGAACGGCATCCAGTGCCACCCGCACGTCCTCCGAAAACTCCTTGCGACGCTGACCAAATTCCACGGCCGAATTCACGATCAGGCATCCCTTCGGTTCATCAGAAGCCGCATCTTCGACAACCTCTTCAAAAACGAGTTGTAAAAACTCTTGAAGTGATGACGACTGGGCCTGCAAACTGGTCAAATGATCGATAACAAATCTCTGATATTGCTTCAGGCAAACAAGGTACAGGGCTTGTTTCGATTGAAAGTCCGCATAGAAGCTACTTTTTGATAGCTTCATGGCACGCAGCAAATCATCTAAAGACGTAGCATCGTAGCCCTGTCGCCAAAAAAGCTCGACTGCAGCGTTTAGTGCTTCGTCTCGTTGATATGTTCGTGGTCTTCCTGTCATGCCTTGATTATTGGACGGAACGGTCCAAAAGTCAAGGCAGGCTTCATTCAAATAACGATCGCCCTACTTAAGCAATTGTAGTCCGACGATGCGAAGCGAGTTGGGAGTCGGCTTTGGCGGAACAAACACGAGACTTCTGAGAGAGTGGGATTACCGATCTACAAACTCAACCCACTCTATGTTTTTTGGTTGCTTTTCCGATTCCAAGCGAGTGGAATGCAGGAGCTGGACTTTCCAGCGATCGTTCTCTTTTGCCATGACTGCACTCTCGAGCCAGACAACGGTTCGCTGCCCGCTATTGCGACGAATCTCAGCTTTGTTCCAATAGCTGATCCAGGCTACATCCCCTTCTTGCCTCGCTCGAATCTGCTTGAAAAAATTCTTGCGTTCGTATGGCTCACCTTTGGGCTGGACCGCATCCACGAGCATATCCATGGTCCAGTCTTCCCCGTGTTCGAGCAATTGGAAGTCGTCTGTTGCATTCTCCCGCATCGCCTGACCATCGTGTTTCGACATTGCGGCGAATAGCTGCTTCACTGGCTGAAATGCAGGATGGTCTTCCGCAACCGCGATTCCGCTTAAGAACAAAACTCCAAAAAGATATAGCCCGGCGGTCCATGTGATGCGTTCCAAACGACTTGTTCTCATAGCTTCCACCTCTAGTTGTGTGTTGGGGACGGGAAATAGCGAACGATTGGTAACGCTGCGTTGCCAGATCACAGGTACTGCTGATGGCCAAGCTCTGTGAGTTGCTTGACCACTTCGCGAACTCGCTCTTCCTCTGTTTTGGGGGCAACTAAGGTTGCGTCAGAAGTGTGGACAACGATCGTTTCTTTCATCCCAATAGTGACCACCAAGTGATCAGATTCGCTCCGTATAATCATTTGCTCGGAGTCTATACCTAAATACGGCCCATCGACCGCATTGCCAAACTCGTCGGGTTGGATCAATCTAGCCATAGCTTGCCAGCTGCCCACATCGTCCCACGAGAAAGGCGTTTCAATGACTGATACGTTTGAGTATCGCTCCATGACCGCAAAGTCGATCGATTTTCCTTTGATCTGCTCAAAATGCTCTCGGAACTTGGCGGGGAAATCCCTGGTTCCGATGCCAGTTGCGATCTCCTCGATGTGAGAATACATCTCTGGCTCGAATTCCTTTAAGGCCTCCAAAATTGTCGATGCCTTCCATAGAAAGATTCCGCTGTTCCAGTAAAAGGTGCCCGCCTCAAGATACTCCTCGGCTGTCTTGCGGTCCGGTTTCTCGCGGAACCGTTCGACTCCGAACGCTGAGATGCCCGGCTGGCAAGCGATTGGTTCGGATCGCTGTATGTAACCGAACGATTCTGCCGGGTAGCTTGGGCGTATACCAAACGTAACGATTCGCTCAGGATCGGCTTCGATCAATTGAACGGCCGCTTTGACGGCGCGATGGAATTCGGCCCGGGGTTCGATGACGTGATCAGATGGCATGACTATCATGATGCCGTCAGGATCGGCTGCTTTAACGAGCGAAGCCGCCACGCCAATGCACGGTGCAGTGTCCCGTTTAAACGGCTCTCCCACCACATGCTCGAGAGGCAGGTCTGGGAGTTGTGCGACAACGGCATCGGATAGTTGCTCGTTGGTTAGAACTAATACACGCTCGCTGGAAACCAAGCCTTGCAAACGATCAAATGTGGTTTGAAGCATCGTGCGCGGGCTTCCCATCTTTAGAAGCTGCTTTGGTTTGATTTGTCGACTCGCTGGCCAGAATCGTGTTCCCGATCCGCCAGCCATAATCACAGCATGCAACATAGATTTGATCTCAATGGTAAGGTGTTCGAGGAAGATAACGTGTCTCAAGCATGGAGGCTTATTGCCTATCTAGGGCACCGACTACCAGCGCTCCCGTCACTTAATCTTAACCAAAATCAAACGAATCAGGTGCACTATGCAAAGTATGTGTCGACATGGATCTCAAGCGGAGATGAAAATTTTGTCTTAACATCCTCCATATCGAATGCCCAAAGTGGATGAATTTCCAAACGGATAGAATCGGCTGTTCGCACGTTGGCTGCGGCAAGCCAACGCTTAAATCGACTACTGATCGCATCACGGCACGCAGACGGAGTGTCGGTCGCAGCGCCATCAGCGTTCTTTACGGGAGCAAAGACCCCCGCTGCATCTCCCTCAACCACCAACGCCACCTTGGCCTCTGGGAGTAGGTCAAATACAAACCGTTCGAACTTAAACCCGTTAGGTTGAGATGGCTTTACCTTATCACCACTTTCGTTAATGTAAGGAACTGCTTTGTGAGCGATATGGAAAGGAAGTGATTCGGAATTTTCTGAACAATTTTGCAGGAACTCGCAGTTGAGGACATGCACAGCGATATTGCCCGCCCACAAAGCCAGACTGCCGTCCGGGTTCCGACGCTCCGCTGCCTCGTCTGGTAGATCGGAGTATTCAATGATCTGGGTTTTGCCATCGATTGAGACAACGTTCCCGACTTTCTCCTTGGCAAATCGTTTCTTGACCACTTGCGTCGTCATTTCTGAATTAGCCTGAATATGATGCCCGATAAGCAGTGGGTCACATGCGGTGACGAGCGGGTTGTCGACCTGAGCGTAAAACAACTGTTGGATACCGCGACTGCGACATTGCTCGAGAATTCCACACTTCTTCATGGCCGCGACGATTCCACCGTGGCCGTCTGGGCTAAGTGCGATTTGTGCTTCGCTTTCTAAGAGGACCTTTCCGGTAGAGGCATCAACGGCTGGCATTGCACCCTGTCGAAAAATGTGAAGCAAGTGAGCGGAAAGGCCGAGATTGTCGTGTTCCTCGAAATACCTCCTGGTCTCTACGTCCGTTGCAGGGCTGGTCATTATGAACATCGGGATCTCGCACTCGTATTTTTTCATGGTTCCCCGCAAGGAGTCCACATGCATTTCGAACAAGGTGCGATTCGAAATCGGACCGATGGGAAACATCCCCTTGGGAAGATCAAATCCCAACCGGGTCCCTTGGCCGCCCGCTACGAGCACCATTCCCACTCGACCTGCCCGGATCGCATCCTCGCCCGTTTTCCGAGCGATTTCGTTTAGCTCCGCAGGGATGCCCAGTCGGATAGCATGAGGGGGCATCGCTCGTTTGGCCAGCTCCTCCAAGCTCGTCGCTTTGCTTTTTTGATGAACGAGTCGAGTAATGAGGTCAAAGTCGATGGATTCAATCTGGCTTGCGAGCCCAAGCCTTTGAGTTTCATCCAGATGATCCCAAAATCGAATCAAGTGATCCTGCCCATGGGCTTTGAGACGATCCATTAATTGCTGTTTATTCATCTTTCCAACATGCTTATAGGGGGGGCGATCGCATTTTCGCCAGATTCTAACAGAATCGATTCCTAACTCGAAGGAGAAAACACCTCGCGACATGATCCGTGAAACCAGGCTCAGAATGCATCGTCGTTCTTTTCTCGCTGGGCAAAGAAAAAGCTCGGGTTACCCCGAGCTTTTTTGCGTTTGGACGTAGAAATTAGCGTATCCGGAATATCAATGACAGCCGCAGCCGGCTGTCCCGACCTGAACTGAACTACCACATCCACAACCGCATCCGTTGGCGGATCCAGTAGTTCCACCTACGACCTGGCCTCCCATCAATGTGGTACTTCCACTAGCGCAGGGATTAAATGTGTAGGGGACCAATTTGGGCACCATCTTGCAAACCTGAACTTGAACTTCCTTGACGACGGGAACCTGAACGCTCACGGTGTAATCCTCCAGAACATCTTCCACAACGGTTTCCATGCGCGTGGCCGTATAGGGCTCGACAACTTGTTGAAGCTCGTTGACCGTATACGTTACATCCTTGGTACGTTTCTCCGTCCGATAGGTGACAACAGGATACGCTTCTTCCTTGGTTTCCTTCTTGTAATTCACAACCTTGCGGGTTCGAGTTCGCTCTTCATCGACGTAGCTCACTACTTTGCGAGTTCTGACTCGGTCTTCGCTGACATAGTCCACAACCTTCTTGGTTCCAGTTCTGGTTTCTGGACGATAAACCAAATAAGTGCACTCGTATGGTACCTCGGTGGATTGTTGTTCGTAGACCGTGTAGGCCATCTCTTCCGTCACGACTTCGTTGGTTGCAACTTGAATCTCTTCGGTGACAACATTCGGCACCCAAACGCGACGAGTTGTCGTGACCGGCGCGGCATTGACAACGGTGCTGTTACCGCATGCATCTCCGGCAGTGGTTCCAACAACATACGAACCAACGCCGTTGCAGCTAGAGGAAATGGTAGTGGTATGAAATGCATTTCCGCAACCACAGCCCGTCGAACACGACGGCACGGCAGGACGCCCGCAGCGAACGAGCGGCCGGCAGCGATTTGCAGCAACCGGAGCACAGCCTGTGGTGCCGGATGCGAACATTGCAGAACCGCAACCTCCCCCGACAACAGCGCTCGAAATCTGCCCGCAACCCAATTCTGCGGGAGCAGCCGAAACGGAGTACCCAGATCCAGCAACCTCTTCTACAACCGTTTCCCAGTGTCCATAATCCTTGGTCACGGTTTGCGTTGTGTACTTGGGCACGGTTCGTTGGACGCTTCTTGTTTTAACAACTGGAACGGCGTTTGTAACGGTCTGCATCTTTGTAACAGATTCCGTTTGTGGAACGTAAACGGTGTAAGTAAAGTTCTCATCCCTAAGCTGCGGCACCTTGACCTGATAGGTTTCTTGGACCTCACTTATAACCGGCACTTTAACCTTGTAGGTATCCGTTACATCTGACCATTCAGGCACAGTGACGTTGACGCTTACTGTCTTGGTGGATTGCTCAGGTACCAATACGGAATACTCGACCGTTTTTGTTTCCGTTCGTGGTACCGTTACCGATTTGATTCTGTAATCTTCATAGGTAACCGGCACGCTCTTGGACACTTGACGAACGCGTTGCTTGGTCTCCTGGCGAACTTCCGTTGTGTTAATGTATTGGGTCTCGGTCACAAAGGTGGATTCCATGACCGTTCGGTAGCCCGTGATGGGCTCACAAAGAACTTGAGGCGCAGGCGTAATAGCTTGTGCGCTTGGGCCCGTCACAACTCCGCTCATTTGTACCGCCGGAGCCATGGTCGGTGCCATGGTTACAGGCGATGCATACACGATTCCAGTGCACGCTGAGGAACCATAATAAGCATTGCCAGCGTACGAGCCGTCAACGCCTACATAACCACAAGCGTTAACGCTAGGCTGGGCTAAGGTCGGGCCGCAAACTGGCGCGTAAGAAACGCTGTGTCTGGTCCGGCAAGGATCGCTACATCCACCGCATCGAAATCCAGCATGCGAGATGCTCCCTAGGGCAAGGACCAACGGCAATGCCGCATAAAATCGAATTCGATGTTTCATCCAGATGTCTCCAACAAGTTGCAAATACAATGACTGATAAGGAATGTACGGATTTTTCCGATGATGTGACTCTAATTCCGATTCCCTAAGGTTCAAGTTGCGGGCTGGAGGACAGGTGGATTTTTGTCGGAATATCACAATTCCAGGAGGTCAGGCAAGAATCTGAGATCTAGCTCTCGGAATTCGACGATACGATAATAGGTGTTCGTTAACCCAGACCTATTCGCTCTGTTAATACTGTAAATCCTGGCCAATTCGATGAAATTTTTGAACCGATCGGAGCTTCGAACCTCGCTATTTCTTGGCTGCTTTGCCGTTTTGGCTGCTTCTCCTGCATCCGTTTGGGGACAGGAGCAACTGGAAAGCACGGCGTCCCGTGCCTCGCAAGCTCCCGAGCAGCCACCTATACCAGCTGAACCTTTCGTTTCACGGGTCGAATTGCGACTCACGATAGGCGAGAAGGAGGTAGACGTGATCGAGCGAGGTGATTTGGTCACGATTCTCGAGGATCGCGGACACCGCTACCTTGTTCGTACCTTCCGAGGTGTGAAAGGGGTTGTAGACAAAGTTAATCTTTCGACGTTGGCGGAGTCTGTCGAGGTCTACGATGAGTTGATTCGGGAGCAGCCAACCATCGGGCGTCTCTACACATTAAGAGCTGGTGCCCAATGGGCTCGTGGGGCGGGCGACCAGGCCCTTAAGGACTTTGATGAAGCGATCAAGCTGGGATACGATACCGCGAACGCCTACTCAAGCCGGGCTCTGTTTCTGTCAGCCACGCAAGAATACGAACGAGCCATAGAGGACTTCACCGTCGCCATTACCAAGGGGGAAAAGAACGAAGCGAACTTCATCAATCGGGCTGCCGCCTACATGCAACGGAATCAGCTTGACAATGCAATCGCTGACTACTCCGCAGCCTTGACAATGAATGAAAACAACGCAGGCACTCTGCAACAAAGAGGAACCGCCTACAAAATAAAAGGTGATTTGGAGAAAGCAGTCGAAGACTTTTCCAAAGCCATCGTACTCAGCCCTAAGTTTATTCCCGCAATCATGGGACGTGGCTACCTATACTTTCAACAAGGCGACCACCAGAAAGCGATCGCTGATTTTACACGGGTGATCGAGCTTAACGAGAAGGCATCGGTCGCGTACAACAACCGAGGCTATAATCTTCAGCTCGTGGGCAAGGAGCGAGAGGCGCTGCTGGATTTTGAGAAATCGATCCTCTTGGAGCCCAGTTATGCGTTGGCTCATCAGAATTTGGCATGGCTTTTGGCTACCAGCACCGACTTAACCCTTCGTAATCCCACCCGGGCAATCGAATCTGCCAAAAAGGCTTGCGATCTCAATCAGTATAATGACCTGAGCGATCTAGCCGCCTTAGCCGCTGCCCATGCGTCCGCGAAACAGTTCGACTTAGCCATCGGGATCCAAGAGAAGATTGTCGAGCGAGCCCCGGGGGAACAAAAGGGTCTTGCAAAGAAACTGCTGGAACTCTACCGCGAAAATAAACCTTTCGATCCACAAGTTGCGACGGAAATCGCAACAGAGAAACCATCACTCGAAACGCCATCAAAAGAATGAAGATTGTGATCGCGGTGGTTCGGCCCTATGTGGCAGAATCCCTTCTCGAAAACCTGCGTTTCGCACCGCTTGAGGCATTGCAGGTGGCTGAGGTTAAAGGATTCGGACGTCAAAAAAGCTATTTGGATCAGTATTCCGCGACCGAGTTCTCTTTAGCATTTCTCCCCAAGATTGAGCTCACCTTGTTTGTTGATGACATGAGAGTGGAAGAAGTCGTTCAAGTTATCGTGAACACCACTCGAAGTGGTAGAATGGGCGATGGCAAAGTTATCATTCTCAATGCGGACGACCGCACTCCTACCTAGACAACCCCATCCATGACTTGTCCCTTTTGCTCGCTACTCTGCGACGATCCGTCGATTCTCGACGCATGTCCATTGAGACTACAGTTGCTACGAACTGTTCAATCTAGGAGTACCGAAACCCGCGCAGCCAACTTAGCGGAAACTAGCTGCACTTCCGACTATGAAGTTAAACGCACCCTTGCAAACAAGTGGCTCAGCGAGGCCGATTCCATCATGTTGACCGGTCGAATCAGCTCCGTAGAATCCGCACGAGCCGCAATCGCCTTCGCCCGTAGGCATAACGCCACCATCGATTTTTCCGACCAAGGTGCTTCGATGGATTTGGCGTTAGCGACTAGCCGTACAGGTGGTGTTACGGTGTCGCTAGCGGAGGTGAGAGATCTGAGCGATGTCCTCTTCGTGCTCGGGAATGACGAACTTTTGGAACTCTTTCCCAATTTTCCAGCAATCTTGTCAAAACCGGGACGTAGACCTCTCGTTGTTCTGCACGGCCAACATAGTGACTCGAACGCAGCCAGATGGAAAGATCGATTCGATGAGGTTTGGAGGATCGATTCTCCTATCCAACGAATACCGACGGCACTAGATAGCTTTTTCTCCGTGCCTTACATGCATTCACAAGAGCCTGCCTTCTCCGAGCTATCCGCCACCGGCCCCTTGCTAAAGAGGTTGCGTTCTGCAAATTACATAAGTCTACTATGGTCTCCTCGTTCCCTCGATCCAGCGAATCGTTCTGTGTGGATAGAACGGCTGCTGGAACATCAAACGAAATGGAACGAGTCACGACGTGTGGGAGCTCTGGGACTGGCAGGTCAAGATGCCGTTTTTCAGAATGTCTGCTTGTGGACGACAGGTTATCCTGGACGAGTTTCTTTCCAAGCCGAGTCGGTCGAGTATGATCCGATCGTAAACAATGTCTCTCGTTGGATTTCGGAACACGAAAATGCACCGGGCTCTCTTTTGATTGTATTGGATGAGACAGCTCACATGGATAATGATTGGCTGAGCAGTTTGACTAGGAATTTCCAAGGTCGCAGGATTGTTGCAGTTCCACGTTCACGGGAGATTTTGCCCGAAAATGCCCCAGAGGAATTGAGACATAGCGTTCGATTCGAATTACAAATTGCTGGAGTTGATCGACCGGCGGACATGCTGAGAGCGGATCAAGTTGTAATGGCTCGCGTTGCACCCAAAGGGGAGTCCGTTTCAGCACACGCCCCTTCTATTTCGCAGTGGCTAGAGGAACTAGATCAATGATTACTCGTTTGCGAAATGGCACATTATTGGACGGTAATCGATCGGAAGAATCGGATTTATATCTCGTCGATGGTCTCATCCAGGACTCTATCCCATCGAATCGGAAAATCGATGCCGATTATGACGTTGCCGGATGTATCGTGACCCCAGGCGGTATCGATTTGCACACCCACATAGGCGGTGGCAAGATCAATTTGGCGAGGCTGCTTTTGCCAGAACTCGTTAAGCACCCAACGTCTCTTGAGGTGGAGGCGCATGGCGTTAGACCACTCACCGCACCGGTCCCAAATGCTTGGGAAACGGGATTGAGGTACCTGCAGATGGGCTATACCACATGCTTGGAGCCCGCCGTTCTGCCTGCCAATGCCAGAATGGCCCATACAGAGATGTCAGACGTACCATGGCTGGATACCGGCGGATATCTTTTGCTGGGAAATGACCGACTTCTTCTAGAATGGATCGCAAGTGGAGCCCCGCAAAGTCAGATTACCAACTACGTCGGCTGGATGCTCACCGCTCATCAGTGTTGTGGGATCAAGGTTGTCAATGCAGGTGGAATCGACGCGTTCAAATTCAACGCTAGGCATCTGGATGTTGACCAAACACACCCTCGCCTACCAATCACCCCACGCACAGTCTTAAAGGTATTGTCGCAAGCGGTTGAGGAACTAGGGTTATCCCACCCGCTGCACGTGCATTGCAGCAATCTTGGAGTGGCGGGAAACATCGAATCCACGCTTGCTACGCTCGAAGCTGTCGAAGGGCGTCGTATCCATTTAACGCACGCTCAGTATCACTGCTATGGTAAAGAAGGCAAGCACGGCTTTAGCTCGGAAGCCTATCGCCTTGCCGAGTATGTGAACTGGAATCCTCAGGTGACTATCGATATCGGACAAGTCGTTTTTGGGCAGACGGTAACTCTGTCGGCGGATTCAATGCACCAATTCGACAACCGGAACCATGCAAAACCAAGGAAAGTCATTTTCCAAGATCTCGAATGTCAGGCAGGCTGTGGGGTTGTGCCTTTTCGGTACCGCGACAATCAATATGTTCACGGATTACAGTGGACGATTGGTTTAGAATTGAGTTTACGAATACTTGATCCGACGCGTGTCTTTCTGACAACCGATCATCCTAACGGGGGGCCATTTACCTCTTATCCACATTTGATACGACTGCTAATGGATTACGATTATCGCATGTCGATCTTCGATCAATTGCACCTTGATGTTAAGGAAATGAGTCCATTACCATCTCTGAAACGGGAATACAGCTTGCAAGAGATCATTGCAATGACCAGAAATGGGCCAGCCAAGAGTTTAGGTCTAATGGATCGAGGCTCAATCGCTGCGGGCACCGTGGGGGATGTCGTTGTCTATGAACGCAATTCGAATCCAGAGAGCATGTTCTCGTCCCCTAAAATGGTATTCCGACATGGGGAATTGGTTTGCCGAGACGGAACTCCACTTAAAGGCTCTTGCAAGAGAACGATTGTAGCGAAACCGGAAATCGACTCCCTTTTTGAACAGTGGCTTGCACCGCAGTGGCGCGATCAATACGGGTACTCAATTTCGATGACAAAAATCGCACATGATGAGCTCTTAGAGCGAGGTCGAGGCGTTTCAATGGCAAGCTTAAGATTAAGTTAGGCGAGCTACTGTTGAGTCATTTATCTGCTTTGACGGTAAAGCACGCTTGGATGGGGAAAGCCTAATCGTTTATCAACAATATTGAAAAGGGGTTGGCCTGCGAAATAACGCCTTAGATTCTCACATATCAAATCCGTGGTATCATCCGTTCGCAGTTTGGCTTGTGCACCCACGTGCGGGGTGATTAATACGTTAGGGAAATCCCACAGTGGGCTCGATACAGGCAAGGGCTCCACGTCCGTCACGTCTAGCCCAACACCCGCTAGATGACCGTTCGCAATCGATTTGCACAGATCTGCTTCGTTAACACAGCTACCACGTGCGACATTGATAAGATAGGAGCCCTTAGGCATCGCGGCGAGGATCGAACCATCAATGCACCCCCGCGTGGATGCATTAAGTGGCAAGGTCAGGATGAGAACCTCGGACCACGCAGCTAATTCTGCCAACTCGGTATGGGGCAGCAGATCCAGGAGTTTATCTGGTTTGTCTTCAGGAAAGTAATCAGTGGCTCGAATGGAATTGGAAAACGGAGCGAGTACGTCCACAAGTCTGCGACCGTTTCCGCCCATGCCTACGATTCCAATTTTCTTGCCATGCAAATCGTCGGTCGGCCGCCTTACAAATTCTTTCTTTTGCCATTGGCGATAAAAGATAGGTATGCCACGTAGCAAGCCGAGCAGCAGAGCTAAAGTCTGCTCGGCAACTTGATTGGCAAACAAGCCCGACGCACTACACACCGTTATCGGACTGTCGATCACCGAGGGAGCAAGGCAATGATCGAGCCCAGCAGCCGAGGACTGTATGAAACGCAGTTTGCCTGCCGCCACTACCTTATCCCAGGCGACCGGTACTTTTGCGTGGCCAACGAAAATATCGGCTTCAAAGATCAACTCGGGAATGGAATCCTGGGTAGCTTCGATGAAACTGCAATCCGGAGCTGCAGCCTGCATCCGGATTCGGTGTCGATCCTCGACAGGGAAGCAATAAACAATTGTGGTCAATTAGGCCAAGTCTCTATCTTCAAAAAGTAACAAACCGAGCAATGTGGCTCCGACGCCATAAATGGCGGTGTAAATGAACAAACTTGCTATGACGACCCAAGGAATCGTTACTTCCGCATCGATTGCCGCTTCCATCGAGAATAGATTCAAATTGGGAACGACGGCCGAGATCAATTGCGAGAAGAACTCAACAAGTGGTAGGCCACCGGCGGCCGACTCCATGATTACAGGGGTCAAATGCCCAAGTACATATAACGAAGCACAGACCGCAAGGTTGGTTAGCAATGAGACTCGTGTGCCGATGGCCACCGATATGGCCCCGAGAACAAGACACTCTAAAAACGCTAAACCAAGGCCGGGAACCGTTTGTAGCATTTCAAAGTGACATACTTGCCATACAGGGGCCTCTTTCGAGTTTTCTCGAGCTTCGTAGATTGGCTTAAAGGCAACGCAAAACAACTCCACCGAGCCAAGGATCAGGAACATTAGCATGATTAACCAGCCGATTCCAAGGATCTTACCGATGATAAACGATCTGCGGTGAATCGGCTTGCTCAACAACGTAAGAGCCGTCCTTCCTTCAATTTCTTCGCTAACCGAAGTACTAGCTGACCAAACAGCTTGGAAAATGGAAACGACGAGAATTAATATGATACCGCAGTCCTTGAGCAGCTTGATGTCTTCACCGAAAGTGTTGAACGGCAGGAAGACGAATAGCAAAATCGCAAGTGCGACGATAACGACGAGGATCTTGGGGAGAGGTTGCGACAACTCGCTCTTAGCAGTGGACAACGCGATCGCAGCGATCTTTGGCGATACACCTTGCATAAGAAAAAATGACAAACCGAACAGGAAGACAAACAGGGCAAACAACAGAATTGTGAAGGCCTCAGGGACCGGGGGGATAGACATGATCGTGATCTTTAGTTCGGCAGGATCGACCTCTTCATTCTGCGCGAATACTTCAGCGTCCATTGCAAGAGGCAATAGCGATTTGGCAGGCCCCATCATCCGATCCCAATAACGAGGGGAATCAGGCTCGATGGTTACGGTCGAAAACTTCAGCTGATCAATTTCGGAGGCATCACCCAGAATTACGCGACGGTTGGATTCGATTGCCACCTGCCCAAGCGTTTCTGCAGAATAGATAAGGTCGATTTTCTCGAACTTACGATCGTCGTCTGATCCCGCACCTGGGAGGGTAAAGGTGAAATACTGAGTCGACGGTTTGAGCAATTGTGGGATGCTCGCGAAAGCGTCCAGCGGACGATCGAACAGAGGAGTCGCTGCTATTCCAATAACGGCGACCGCGCCTAAAACGGAGAGCATTGCTCCACCAATACCCTCAAAGAGCAAGGCTTTGAGCTCCCCAAAGAATCGATCGGTCGAGCAATAAAGCGTCGCCCATACGACGATCCCGATCATGCAGGTCATTGCGACCGAGATCATTCCCAATTCGCTTGAGACCTCAGCCTCATTAACCAAGAGCAAATACCCAGCAATCCCTGCCCCCATAGCAAGAGTGATCCCGAGGGCGACCCAATTTAGAGCCCCACTGCTACGAAACCGATCCAGGCCCTTCAGTGCCCCCTTCAGAGCGAAGCAGATCGCCAAAAACACCATTAAAGCTACTAATCCCGCAGCGACCCCAACGCCGACGAACCACATCGGAGTCAGCCATTTGGCCATCCAGAAATCAGAGGCCGCGAATAAAGATTGGGAAAGTACCATAGATTGTCTTGGGATATAAGCAGATGGGAACAACGGAAATATTCGAGCAGGTACGAAGCACAGCATAACTAGGTTCGCAGAATAGCCAATAGTTTCTTTTGCAGTAGACCTATCGGGGAGATTGGGGGGCCTTCCCAACCAGTCAGAACAGTATAACCGGATTTTCGCCAGGTAGCTCTCCCCCACCATGCGCTGGATAATGCGATCAAAAAATCGCTCTTCTTCAAGATTTGCTAGGGTGCTGGTTCTCCGGAGGATATTGCAGAAAACAGGGAGCTGAATCGGTACAATAAGCATCGGATTGTCGGTATACCGATGCAACAGTTCGTTTGGAGGGCGTTAGGACAGATGACTACAATTTAGGGATACTCTGCAACAAATCGAATGGGAGAAGAATATGCCATACGTCACTTCAATTGAAAGAATTGCGAAAGACGAAGGAAGAAGCGAAGGCAAGATTGAAGGCAAGATCCAGTTACTTCAAGAATTGCTCGGCATGAGCGTGCTGTCCGATGAGCAGCTTGAGCAGATGAGCCCTCAGCAGCTGCAGGAATTGTTTGTCTCGCTACGCCAAAGGGTGGATGCTCGATAAATCATCTGGCCCGTATCAAGATCGAAGCTCCGGATTTCGTATATCAACTACGACGTGGCGGCTCGAATAATACTGTCTTGAGTCGCATCTTTCCGATCGAACATAGCAGCCTGCCGTCCCTCGTTGAGGACCATGATTCGATCGCTCAACGTTAAAACCTCTGGCAATTCACTGCTGGTCACGATGACTCCCAAGCCGCCTGCACAAAGCTCGCGAATAATGCGATAGAGTTCTGCTTTGGCGCCCACATCCACACCTCGCGTGGGATCGTCCAGCAACAAAATTTTAGGATCGGTAAGCAGCCAGCGTCCTACGATACACTTCTGCTGATTGCCGCCGCTCAATCCCGTAATCGCAGACCGCAATCCGGCTGTCTTCACCTTGAGCTTATCTACCATTCGGCTACCAAGCCCGTTTTCGGCTCGACGGCTCAACAGACCGCTCGACTGTGCCTGCTTTAACGCGCACATCGAGATGTTTTGCCCGACATCCATCGCCGGAAACAATCCCAGCCTTTTGCGATCCTCCGTTACCAAAGCCATTCCATGTCGCATGGCTTCCGACGGGTGCCGAAAGCGAACCTCTTTTCCATCAACCTGTATAGAACCAGTCGGCGGAATGATCGACGCACCAAATAATGCTTCTAACAACTCAGTACGCCCAGCCCCCATCAATCCCGCTATCCCAAGCACCTCTCCTCGACGCAAATCAAAGGATATCTCTTTGAGTCGATACCCCCGCGCGTGCCCGGGCCATGCCAGCCCCAGATTCTTCACCGAAAGGACAATTTCGCCCGGCGTGCGATTCGTCGTAACATCCGTTTCGGCGGCCAGCTCTCGCCCTACCATGCTCTGCGTAATGCGATCAGCGTTGGTTTCCGAGGTCTCCACCGTTTCGATAAAGCGGCCATCGCGGAGAACGGTGATCCGATCGGACAATCGGAAGACCTCTTCCATTTTATGAGAGATGTAGACGATTGTTGTCCCGCGAGCTTGAAGCTTGTCTATGACGCGATAAAGCCTGGCGACTTCGGATTCGGTTAGAGCACTGGTCGGCTCATCCATGATCAGCAATCGACTGTTGAGGCTTAACGCCTTTGCGATCTCAACCAATTGTTGATCACCAACCCTCAATGCACCCGCCCGAGTTCGCGGATCAATATTGCACTCGAGATCCTGAAGCAACTCGCCAGCCCGACGCACCATCTGTCTTTCATCCCGGAGCCCCCAGCTGTTCCTCGCTTCACGGCCTAGAAATATATTCGCAGCGACCGATAGCTGCTCGACTAGATTCAGCTCTTGATGAATGATGCTGATCCCCGCTCGCTCAGCGTCTCGGGTCCCGCGGAATCGAACCGCTTCACCATTGATTTCGATCGTGCCATCATAGTCGGTGTAAACCCCCGACAAGATCTTCATCAACGTACTTTTGCCCGCACCATTCTCTCCGCAGATCGCGTGCAGCTCACCATCGCGAAAGTCAAAGCTGATATCCTTTAAGGCTTGGACTCCGGGAAATGACTTACCAATACCGCGAAGCGAAATCATCGATTGCCTCGCGACTCGAAGACCTTCCAGCCCCCCAGAACAATGATCACCACCGGGATCGCGCCGATCGCAAAAGCCGGCCCTCTGGTGGTCAGCATCAGAAACGCTGTCGTCGCCGTTAAAATGCCTACCGACCAAACTCCCATCCAACCTGGAAAGATCTTGCGTCCTGAGGCGCGGAATTGGTTGAGCTGGCTAAACGTTACAGCAATCACCACTACCAAACCGACGATCAACCCTTCCCAAATGTCAGCACCGGTCTTGATAATCTTGGAAACGGAGTCGATGACGATTCGCAAAAAGAGTGCACCTAATAATGCACCACTGACGGTACCGACACCTCCCTGCAAACTGCAACCACCAACTACGGCAGCTGCAATGGCCCGGAGCTCGTGCCCTTGTCCTTGTGTCACCGGAGCAGAAACACCTTCGTTGGCGAGATAAAACACACCAGCCAAACTGGCCGTCATGGCACCAAAAACGTAGGCGAACCACTTCAACCGATCCGTTCTTATCCCGCTCAGCTTGGCCGCTTGCTCGTTGCCCCCCATGGCGTAGACGTGCCGCCCTAGGACTGTCCAGGACATGACTATCCAAGTCACGAATGCCAAACAGCACAGCACCACGATCCAGATCCAAACTTGTTGGGGATCGGAGAACCAAGTGAAAAACTGCTGCTCGACGACGATCTGAGCCTTCTTGCTGCCAACGAACGTTATGGTTGTAAACTCACAAAGAATTCGGGCCAAAGATCTCAGCCCCACCAAGGTCGATAGCGTCGCCACAAAGGGTGGTAATCCGATACAGGTCACCAGCCACGCGTGCAGGGTTCCGACCAAAAAACCAGAGAAGAGTCCCGCACTGATCCCAAGTATCACGATGGACCATTCGGGAAACCCCGCCGTAACGCTCCAGTTCTTCAATGCCAGCATGGTGCATGCGATAACAGCTCCGCTAAATGCAATCATGGATCCCGCTGATAGATCGATACCGCCGGATACAATAACCACCATCGCACCGAGAGCAAAGATACCTAACAGCGCCGTCTGCCTACCAATCTCAACCGCATTGACCTGTGGATTGGTCGCGTAAGAGTGGTTGCTATCCAGCACGACTGTAATCGCCAATACCGAAAGGATGGCGATCACTAGAGCAATCTCGTTGAATCGGAAACCGGACATTAGGAACTCTTCAATCCGTACTTAGCGAGCCAATCCTTGAACTGATCAAGGGTCATGAATTCGACGACTTCGGTATCAAAGTCCTCTTTCGTTAAAGGGGAGCCGCTGTTGGGAACAACGACTCGTAGCCCGGTTGTGTATATGTCACCGTTCTCTTGCTCTAGGTTTGGATACATCTCCTTTTGGGTAGCCTCGTCATCGGTAACCATCGCCTTCATCAGACGCACAGCTTGATAGCCCATGTCGAAAGGGTTCTGGACCATCATGGCATCGATAAAGCCATCTTCCATTTCCCGGATCGCTTGCTCTTGAGCATCGAAGGTCACGACGACAGTCTTGTCCTTTATCTTTGCAGCCTTAACTGCCTTGGCGATAGCGGGGGCGTTGTAAGCCCAAATCCCAACCAATGCAACAAGTTCCTTTTGATGATTCTGAATGGCATTGCGAACGTTCTCTTGGGCACGGCTCAAGTCGGTTTCATCGCTGACGCGATCGATTTCTTTGAATGCTTCGGAAACGCCTGCCTTGAACCCATCCATGCGTCGACGTGCATTGTCGTTATCGGTGTAACCAACAAACTGGACATAGCCTCCGCTCGTTACTCCTTTTGAACTTAACAGCTTTTGAGCTGCCTTTCCGAGCTCACGACCAGCGATCACATTGTCGGTTCCGATATAGTATTTGCGAGTGGCTCGATACTTGGAGTGCAACATGTCCCCATCGACCGTTATGACTTTGACGTTCTTAGCCTTGAGTTGCTCAAGCTCTGATGCGATAGACGGGTTATCAGCAGAAATCGCCGAAACCGCTACAGCGGCAACATCATTTTGGGTACCAATCTGCCGAAGCTTATCGATTTGCCCTTTTATGGAGCCATCTGGAACCTCCATCACTGCTTTGTAGCCGATCGATGCCAGTTCCAGGTCCTTGTCGGCCGTCTCCAGCCCCTTGCGACATGCATCCCAGAAGGGGTCGTCCGTGTTGACAACAAAAATCAGTCGCTTTGTGCCAGCAGCCCCCCCCTTGGACCCAGAATCCGCTGACTGAGAATCGCTGGGTTGATTGCAGCCAACCGTGAATACAACCGCTGAAATGGCCATTAGCCATAATGTGCTCAAGTGTTTCATTGATGGACCATCTGCGTCATCGACGCGTGGAAGGATAGGTTCAGACACAAAACGAAGCTCTAATGGTAGTTTTGCAATCCCTAAGTGACAAGCACTCATAGCGCTCGAACTATTCAGTATTGTGATTAGAATGGAGGGAGTGGAAAAAATGTGATTTTCGATGGTTGCTTTTCGAAGCGATTTGACAACATTTCTTAGTACTGTGATCCGTTTTGTGACAAAACGTGCCGCTTGTACTGACTGTAACAACCAATATCGGCAATGAACCCTACATGAAAGAATCCGAAAAATTCGTCTTGATCCACCCCACCGAGCAAGACGTTGGACGCACGCTCTCCAACGTGCTCAAGGAGCGATTGTCCGGACAATCCTGGGGGGACGTACGCACCGCCATTCTGAAGCGAAAAGTTCAGATCAATGGCAACCTGTGCATGGATGCCGCTCGCAAGCTAACAATCAAAGATGTCATCAAAGTATGGAGAGAGTCGCTTCCCAAACCGGTTGAGCCAACCGCGATCAAATTCGCGCATGTTGACGATTTTCTCGTCGTTGTGGAGAAACCACCCGGAATTACCTCAACTAGACATTTCGAAGAGCGCAATCTCTCGAAAACGCGGCGACAGTTACAGCCGACGTTGGAGGAACTATTACCTGATGCGTTGGCGACCCATTTTCAATCGTTTGTAAAAAAGTCTACCACTAGCAACAAACGTGGCCCGATGCAACGAAAGAGTCATGAATCGATTCGGCAATACGAGCATCGTATCAAACGATATGCGGTGATCGCAGTTCATAGACTAGATCGTGACACGAGCGGATTGATGATCTTCGCGCGAACCCCCACCATTGCCGAATCACTCGGACGCATGTTTCGCAAACATGAGGTGGTACGGAAGTACCACGCGGTCGTCAAAGGGCACCCGACCGCCCAGACCTTCGACAACATCTTGGTCCGTGATCGAGGTGATGGTGTTCGGGGCAGCAAACGGAGCGAGGAACCAGATCGCACCGAACAACGGGCCGTTACGCATGTCAAGCCGATCGAGACCATTGGTGATTACTCGTTGGTGGAATGCCAGTTAGAAACAGGGCGAACGCACCAAATTCGAATCCACCTTTCAGAAGCCGGCTTTCCCCTTTGCGGTGATCCGATTTACAACAAGCTGCTCAGTGGTGAACGCGTTGAGGACAAGAGTGGGGCTCCGCGCCAAGCCCTGCATTCGGCAACACTAGAATTTCGCCATCCGGTTTCCAGCGAGTTGCTAAAGTTTCGGATGCCCTGGCCGTCAGACCTTTATAAGTGGCTACAATCTCTGCGTGCTCAAAGCAAGGGAGCCTAACCAGAAAAGTTTACACGTACGGAGTTCCTTTCCTGAGGAACCGAAACCTACCATCATCGTGATTACTAACGCAGAGATCGCAGCCGCTTTTGAGGAAATGGCTGATTTATTGGAGCTATCAGGGGAGAACGCTTTTCGCATTCGCGCCTATCGCAACGGATCGCGAGCCATAGCAGAAGGGAGCGAATCGATCGCTCAATGGGTTCTCGATGGCAAAGATCTGACCACGATCGACGGAATCGGTTCCACGTTAGCAGAAAAAACCGCTGTGTTGGTCAAAACGGGCGGCTTGCCACAACTCGAGACTCTGCGGGAAAAAGTTCCACCGACGCTTCGCGACATCATGACCATACCGGGCGTAGGTGCCAAAAAAGCCATGAAGCTTTATGCGGAGCTCGCAATCAAAGATCTTCCATCACTGAGAGCGGCTTGCGAGTCCGGTTTGGTGGCCGGCTTAAAGGGCTTCGGCGAGAAAACGCAAGCTGCTATTCTTCAAAACATGGAGATCGCAGAAAAGGCGACACAACGACTGCTCATGGATCGAGCCGATGTCCTGGTCGGCCGTATTCGATCTTACATGAGTTCCTGCGGGGCGATCTCGCAAATGGAATTTGCGGGGAGCTACCGTCGAGGCAAAGAGACGGTCGGTGACTTGGATTTGCTGGTCACCAGTGTGAACCCTGCAGAGGTTATGGATCACTTTGCGAAACTTCCCATCATTTTGGAAGTGATCCAGCGTGGCGATACCAAGATGAGCGTTCGGGTGACCGATTCCTTTCAAGTCGACTTGAGAGTGGTCGACGAATCGAGTTGGGGGGCAGCCCTCCAGTATTTTACTGGCAGCAAGGAACACAACGTTCACATTCGGGGCCTGGCCAAAGCGAAAGGTCTTAAAGTCAACGAATATGGTGTCTACAAGATTGAAGACGAAACGCACCCTGTCGCGGGACGAACCGAGGAGGAGATCTATCACCTGCTCGGTTTGCCATGGGTACCGCCAGAGCTTCGCGAGGATCGAATCGAATTCCAGCCCGATGCCAAGGATTGGATCGACGGATTGATCCAGATAAGTGACATTCGCGGTGATCTGCACATGCACACCACCGCCACGGATGGCGAGAACAGTATCGAAGAAATGGCGACTGCAGCCGCGACGAGAGGATTGGAATACATCGCTATCACCGATCATTCCAAACGAGTTAGCATGGCGCGAGGACTCGATGAAACGAGGCTGAGGATCCAGTGGGAAGAGATCGATCAATTCAATCGTGATGGAAACTGTACGTGCTGGGTCTTTAAAGGGGTTGAGTGCGATATTCTAGAGAATGGTGAGATGGATATAAGCGATGAGTGCCTGGCACACGCCGATTGGGTAACCGCCAGCATCCATTACGGTCAAAAGCAACCCCGCGAACAAATCACGCAACGCATTTTGAATGCCATTCGAAACCCAAACATTCATGCCATTTCCCACCCAACGGGACGATTGATTTCCAGGCGCGAACCGTACGATGTCGACATGAAAGTGATCATGGAGGCGGCCAAGGAGCACGGCAAAATTTTGGAACTCAATGCGAACCCATATCGCTTGGATTTGAGCGACGTGCACACGCTAGCCGCTATCAAGCTAGGAATCGCGATTGCAATCAACACCGACGCCCATTCGATATCCAATTTGGATTTGCTAAAGTACGGCATTTTGCAAGCACGTCGGGCTGGGGTTCAACCATCCATGGTGATCAACACATTGCCCCTTGAGAAAATCAAGCAACGGCTGCAGAAATCGTAGTCGTTCAATCTTGCATTACTTTTCAAATTGCATTGATTAATCGGTGCAATGGAGTGTTTAAAAATGAAGATGGGAATATTCGGTGGTTCCTTTGATCCCATACATCACGGCCACTTGATCTTGGCCGAGTCTGCATGCGAATACTTGGGGTTGGATCAAATTCGATTCATCCCTGCACATATTTCGCCGCTAAAGCAGGATCGGCAACCAACGGAAGACAAGCATCGCGTAGAAATGGTTCGACTGGCGATTAACGGCAACGCCCATTTCGCACTCGACACGCGAGAACTCGACCGGGGAGGTGTTAGCTACACCGTCGATACGATGAGATCGCTCAAAATGGAGTACCCTGAAGCCGAGTTATGGCTTTTGATGGGAGCAGATAGCTTGGGCGATTTGAAAAAATGGAAGTCTCCTGAGCAACTACTGGAACTTGTACGGCTCGCGGTAATGGCAAGACCGGATAGTAACGGAGTGATTGCCGACTTAGATTGGAGCGAGGCTGAGGGGATGCTGTCTCCGCAGCTCAAGGAGCGAGGCGTGGGTCGTCCTATCCCAGCCCCTGCTATACAAATCAGCTCAACGGAATTGCGACAACGATGTCGGGAAGGCCGATCGATACGTTACCAAGTCCCCGCAGCAGTGGATGCTTACATTCGGCAGCACAATCTCTATCGCACCTAGTAGTCAATGAATCTGGTTGATTGCCATGCGATGGATGGCACAATGTGACGATCCCAAAGGCGGTCAACGCCATCTCGATTAAAGAGACCTTCTTTCGACCAGTCGCCGAAAGCGTTTATCATGTATGACGACAAGTAGCAAAAAAACGTTGGTACACACCTTGCAGTAGTGTCTAACCGCTGGATAGTGTCTAACCGCTGGATAGTACCGAATGCTGGTTATTGCTTTTCTCGTGCCCTAGGGAGTCTGTAGCATACCGCCTCGCGTGAGTTTCTAACGAAAAGTAAATCACCTGCCACTGCTAGATGGTTCCATGACTTCCCGTCCAACGCTTGGATTTTGTAGAGCTCGTTGTGCCCGGTCGGACTGGCTTCAATCAGCACTAGTTCACCGGTCTCGGACAACACAACAATCTGACTGGAATCAGCCAAGAGTAAGATTTGTCCCTTACCGTATCGTCCGCCTTTCCATTTTCTTTTCCCATCGGCTAGATCGATACAAGTCAAAATGGCACCGTCGTAGCCGTAAAGGTGTCCGTCATGCACGACCAAGTCATTGAAGTCGGGTTTCAGATTCCGCGTCGTCCAAAGCTCTTTAGCCTCGAGATTGCCGTTCACCTCGTCAACTTGAATCAACCTGGTTCCGACAACTTCATTCGAGATAACGATTCTTCGATCGTCGATTACGGCAGGTTGAAGAGCTCGGTAGCCTAGGCTAGGGAATGCGTAATCGAGTCGCATTTCACCGGTTCTAGGTTCTAGCAGCGACAACCCGGCGGCTGTCATCATGCCAACTAGTTCAAGCTCCCCAATTTTGATAAGGTGAGGAGAGGAATACGATCTGGAATCAACGGCAGCGGACCAGCGCAACTCTCCCGATTTAGTATCCATGGCGAGAATGCCTTTGTCCTTTTCACCTGCTGCGTGGATGATAACTAGATCGTTCCAAACAAGCGGAGAGCCAGAGTAGCCCCATTCTGGAGCTTGACGACCAGCAATGGGTCGCACGTCAACTTGCCAAACCAGCTTGCCCGACTTACCCTCTATTTTGCTCAGCCAACCCTCCGCACCAAACGTGTAGACGAACCCTTGATCAATCGTTGGCGTTCCGCGAGGCCCCAACCCACCTAATCCATCGAAAAATCTCGAGTACGTCGGAGTCGCCCAGAATGGACTTCCTGTGGACTTATCATAACATGCGACTGTTTCCTCTTCGCCACGTTGCTCGAGTGTTACCACCGCGTTACCCACCGCAGCAAAAGATGACCAACCGGGGCCAACTTGAATTCTCCAAATTTCAAGTGGTGGATTTGTACGCCAGTCTTTCTCGAACGTGATACCTTGAATGGTTCCGTCCCGCCCGTTTCCTCGAAACCCTACCCAATTATGATGCGGTTGTTCATCTAAATCAAAAGTCGGGCCATACTCAACTGCGTTACTGTCGTTCGATTTCGTTGGCAGGTTAGCGAGAAAGGACTCCTCTGGTGATGCTTTCCATCTCCAACTTAACCCAAAGGAAAAGTCTCCCCATGCCCCATCGTTTCGCAAGCACAAAGAAAAGGCGGCAGCGGAAAAGCCAATAAGTAATGAGACGACCGTTCTCCACCCTGCGGACGTCCTATGCATTAGCACGATTGCGATGCTAAATGCTACCACACACATAGGGAGAGTTAACACTATGAAGATTGGACCCAACATGGAACGATCGACAAATAGCCCGACAACCAGCAACGATGCTATCACACCGATCAATCCCAGCCCGCGTTCTTGGAAGGTAGCTCGGCTAAAAAGTAACCACCAAAGAATTAACAACAAGCTGACTAGCAAGGGACCAAAAGCCCCGACAGCCCAGACCATAGTTATCTCTGGAAACCAAGTCGGAAAATAGCGTGCGATACCGATTAGCGGAATGAGAAGTAGTGGAATCCAAATTCTAAGAGGGCGATTCGTAACGATTTCCGATGCTTTGTTATCTTGTTCGCTGACATTCACTTTGACATCCCTTTCGAGTCATTTTATCGGGCAGCTTACCATCCTCGAGTCGTTGTTAGGATTCGGAAAGCGTCTCGGCGGCTAATATACACGATTGGATCGTTCGCTGCACAAGAGGCTCTCGATGCGGAGCAACTCGGAATAGCAGCTCTGTAAATGCTCCGGACCGCGAACGCCCGATTCGAAACTCATCACTAGTTCCGCTAACCAAAGACTAAGCTGTCACCATTCGCTAGTCCTTTTGCCGCTCGAACGATAGGGTGGCAAAATCCGTGCTCGCACCCACTAAAACGAACCCAAAGGTATCTTGACCTTGCGAGACGACTCGACCAGTCATCGGTCCTTGTGTCTCGCTTTCCAAAGTTAGCAGACTCTCGCTGGTCGACAGCTTGCCTGACAACCGGGCGACAGCCTGGCCTTCGTTGGTCGCCTCCCAAGTAAAATTGCTATCCTGATCAATCCTTAAAAGAATCGATGTCTGCCCAACGCTTGCCTTCCATTTACCAACGAGATCGACGTTGATGCTACCGGCTTCGATGTTCGCCTTGAGGGTCGATTCGATTGCGGTCAGTAACCGCTTGGCCACTTCATCACGAGGGTCGTTTTCAACAACCGTTCTCAATGCTGTCGCTGCGTATTCGTCGTACCCAGCGACCAAATAGTGATAGGCCAATACAAAGTGACTGGCAGAGTCGCGCGGATTACTGCTAGCGTGACTTTCCAAACTGCGCAAGTGGGATGCATAGGTTTCGTCCGACCCATAGAAGTTGCTCATACTATCCCAGTCCATACCAGGGGCGACTCCTAACATCGCGTGGAGAACAACCGCTGCGGACTTGTAATCACCCAGGGCGAAAAAGGTCAATGCCCGGATCTCATGTAGTACAACATCTTGCGGGTCAACCGCGATCGCTTGATTCAATTGCTCTAACGATTCACGGTACGCACCTTTTCGGAACAACGCTTGCGATTGTTCGAACGAAGTCAAAGTCTGCGACGGATTCAGACCACTCGGTACACTGTCCCGATCTAAAGAGCCTGCCCCCAAGTTTTCCTGGGTCGAAAGCCCACTCACGCTACTGAACGCTAAAGGAACGCTGTAATCATGAACACTCGTGAAATCAAAGGGGAGTTCGTCCCAATAGGGATTGCAATACGACATGTTATTGCCCCACAGGAGTTCCGCATTACGGATCCCCCAAGCATCATAGCCCAACAGCAGCGGCGAGTAGCAGGCCGCACCCCAAGGACTCGTCCAGGTTCCACAGTACCAGTTGTGGTAGTGCACAGGAATGAATCGACCGTGCCACGCTCCCCCCCACGTTCCCCAGCCAACCGGTCCCCATCCAAATCCGCCCAAACCGACCGGTCCCCAGCCACCTACCCCCCAAGCAGGAGCATTCCACCCCCAACCTAGACCGAGGCCGCCCAAGAAAAGGTTGTTGTTGATCGTCTTGTTATGTACCTCTTGACGTGGAGGTTCGCTGGTTCCATTTTGACTATACGATTTGTCAGTTCGATAAGCGGGTGATACGGGTGTCGCATTGCCTTCCTTTCGATCAGCTAGATGATAGTACCCCTCAGGTCGTCGGTAAGTGCCCCCCCGAGTATCCGTTCCTCCCTTGACCTCGGAATCATTATCTGAGGAGACTGCGGATTTATCCGCTGGGTAAGGATAGCCGCTTCGATAGTTAGAGGAGCTGTTTTGATACTCAGAGGAACTGTTTTGATTACTAGGGGAATTATTGGAATAAGTGCTGGACCTGTTCGACGGAGCACTAGCGGATCCCGCAGAGGAATATTGCGTTTCTGCCGAAGAATATGGGCTTGCTCCGGAATATGGGCTTGCTCCGGAATACTGCGGTGCGGGAGGAGGGAACGCAGCCTGACTGCTATTGCTATTGGCTTGGCCATTGGAATACGGACTCGCAACCGATGGACGATACGCGGTTACACCATTTCCGTAAGTGCTCGAGTTATTGCTACTCAAGGCCGATGCCGTTGAAGCCGTCGACGAATAATTACCTTGAGACGTATTACTTGCACCGGCCCCTTGAGTCGGCGCGGCTTGGTACGCCCTATTCGCTTGGACTACGCTCGAGTTGGTTGAGCTTTGCGTGCCGGAATAATAAGTCGAGTAGTTAGATTGGGGTGAGACAACTCGGTAGTTGCCGTTAGTTTGCAAACTGCTGCTCGGCTGGGCTGTTGCGGTAGCGGCGGGACGAGTTTGTGCCGGTGCGACGGTGTATGATCCCTGAGCAGGAACCGATCGAGCTGGGGTCGCTGGATAAACACTTGCGGCACGTGTCCCTTCATAATAGCCCGCGCGAGCTGGCGCACTTGAAGCTGGGACACTTGAATAAGTACTGGAGTATCCCCGATTAGAATAAGCCCCTGGAGATGTGGTGTATCGCGGGGCCGAGTAGGCCCCACCACGATAGGAGCTGGCACCATATCCGCCTCCGTAACCGCCTCCGTAACCGCCTCCGTAACCGCCACGATAGCCACCTCCGTAACCGGCACCATAACCTCCTCCGTAGCCGCCACCTCTATTACCCCCCCCGCCGTAATACTGGGCATAGCTCAACGCGGTAAACAAGCTGAAATCGATGGTCACGACAAACAACACAAATGCCTTGAGGATCCTCATTTCTTGCCCCAATCCGTATACAGTTTCCGAAACTACGAATACGCCACGAATCTTTTTACGTCACATTATTCGAAGGAACATGTGTCGGGGCAACTGTCGGCATCGATCGATTTTAGCTGATTTGTGTGGATCTCACTTTGTCAAAAGTACACACGATTGGCGGCGTCACGGAACACTGTAGGTCGCGACGGCGTACTATTGTTTGCTTTGTTGCAATGCGTAGAGGCAATCCCCTCTTCGAATGAGCATTCGATCCTTGCAGACCACGACCGCATACTGACGGGGTTTGGTCTGCGGAACGCCGTTGCTATCCCGAACCTCGTTAGCAGGTCCTCCACGCTCAGGTGGTGCCGAAGCATCGGCATCGGCTTCCCAAAGTTCGTTGCTAGCGAGCCGACTTACCTCGGGACCTGTTGCGATGACCTCGGTTTTGCCAGTCTCTCCCACAAAGTAAATGCGATCTGCTACCGCGACCGGAGTTGCCCACACGCTTTGATTCAAACGCGTTACATATTTCTCTTGACCGGTCTGAACATCGAGACAAAACAAAATCCCCTGACGATCGGCAAAGTAAGCTAACCCGCCATGATGAAACGGTGAACAGAAACCACTCGAAGCCTTCGTGGAACGCCATACATAGTCAGCGGAGTAATTACCGTTTTCTCCCCGAACCGCAACTAGCCCGTTCGTGCCGATCGCTTCCTTCGATGGACCTCCCTCGCGACCAGCCGATGCACCGATGAGCAGCTTGCCCGGCTCGACCACACATGGCGTAGGAGACGAGTTACCCGTCAGCCCGTCCAAAAACCACAGTCGTTCTCCTGTTGCAGGATCTAGCCCTAGCAGATAACCCGAGGTGGGCTCGGCTGCCGGTCCTGGACGGTCAGCTCCCGCGTCATTACCGCCTCGACCTCGACTCGGTGCGGCCCCCGACGAACTCAACACCAAATGCTGCGACCCATCTGCCATGGGAGCCATAACCGGCGATGACCAAGACACTCCAGCGGGGGTGTCGACTTTCCAAACCATCTCGCCGCTAGCCTTGGCCAAAGCGATCGCATAAGGGTTCTCGCTTCTTTGGATCCATACGTATACCAAGGAGTCGGACTGCGCGAGTGACGATCCGATACCGTGGTTGGTCTGGATTGGCCCGTATTGCTCGACCAAATCTTTAGTCCAGAGTTGTTTGCCTTGATGATCCAACGCGACCACTTCACCGACCTCGAAGAAGCAGTAGACGCCATTTGCATCGACAACAGGACTCGGTGCGCTCCGTGCGATATAGTCTGAGTTCTTGCCTTCGTATTTACTGGTCTGTTCATGCCGCCACAATTCCTTGCCGGTCTCGAGATCCAGGCAAAGCACGCGTTGCTTCTCCTTGTTAGCTCCGTCGATCGTCGTTAGGAAAACCTGATTCCCCCAAACAACTGGGCTGCTCTGTCCGTAGCCAGCCAGACTTGCTTGCCACAGTACGTTCGAGTCCGGTTTCCATTCGACAGGAATACGATCCTCAGACACAGTGATCTCCGACTTGCCTATGCCCAAAAATCCCGGCCAGACAGCATCATTTTCAGCCGCCACTAAGTGCGTACCCGAGGCGATAGACGAGCTGATGAGAGCCCCCAAAACAACCCGAAAGCTTACCTTTACCATCTGTTACTCCTCGGCTTAATGAAACGCCTGTTAACGAAGCCATTCTTCCGACCCGATCTGACCCTGCGCTATGCCATAATATGCTACTCTTTTGCAATTCTGTTGCAACAGCAACCTGCGGTCTAGCCTAGCGCTACAGCCGCTTCTAGACGGATTTGGTAGCCATTCCCGGGATGTTCCGTTTGTGAAATCCCATTCCGGCATGGCCGATTCTTGGGTGTTTCATGAAAACAGGGGTGATATACGACACCAATGTCGAACGATAAGTGCATCGTGCGATAGAAACATCGTTCGTTGAAAGCATTGTTCGTTTTTAGTTTGCAAGCAGGAACGCTCTCTTGGCCAAACTGATTGCCTTCAAAGTTTGCACCGTGCGACTTCATCCGAAAGTTTGACTGACTGCCCCATTGAGCCCCGTCCCATTGGCGGTAGCGCTCTACTACCCGCTAGTCAGGTCAGCATCGGCTAAACTGTGTCGGGTCACCTGGCGATGGAGACAACCATGAGCAGTATCAAAGACGTCGATCAACTTCAATAGGAAGCCCACCGACGCATGACGGGCGAGGAGCATCTCTGGACGCATCGAGATTTTTGCCAATTCGGCAACATTGATATCGTAGGTCCACACATGGTTGCGCACGATACTGGTATTCAAAGTGCCCTTGAAAGGTTGCCCGTCTCATCGTGGCTACTTGGCAGTCGTTGCAATGACGGTAGTAATCGATTTTGGTAGCAACTCAAATCCTCGAATAGCTTCATACTCGATGTGATTCGCGTTTTCGTCGGTTAAATAAACCTTATGAGACGCAGATCCTTCTAGAATAATGTGCTGATCCATTTCCGATGCGTTTATCAGTACATAGACAAGCGTTTCGCCGTCTGGACTTTTAAACGCCGAAACCATAAGGCCATCTAAATCGTCTGGATCGTCGACTTTTACTCGAACGTAGCCTGGTCGAACAAATCGACTGTAGTGACCTAACGCCCAGAACGCTTTGGTGGTCTCGAGGCTGTGTGGCTCCAACGATGGCGCGATCTTGAGCAGACCATCTTTATAATCATAGGGGGTAACCGCCAGCCACCAGTGCCACGCGGAGACATTGAGGCGAACAAGATCACGATGCATCACCTTGGCTATATGAATGGCGAGTTGCATATCGTTCGCTTCGAAGCTTGATCCTGTAAAGGGTCTCGCGTCACCTTGGTCACCCAAGATACAGAACTCACTCATCCAGATCTTTGCGTCCGGCGAAACCTGCTTCACGTTCTCATAAGTCGTATCTCTTAGTTTTCCCAATCGATCCGGCCACGCATCGGAAAAATATCCATGCAAGGAAATCTTGTTTTCTAGTATGGCTCGCATCTCCGGGTCTCCCAGGAATTCAGGAATGTAGTTTCTAAATTTTCCTAGCCCCTTTCCGTTCAATCCCCCGTTATAGATTTTATCGTCGAAATCCCGTTTAAACTTATCGCTGAGGGCTGCGGTGTATTCCACTGCTTCCACTCCATCAACATGGACAGACTCTGCTAATCCCTTCTCGACCAGCTTGGTGTGTATGGCTCGGTAGAGGCTCTTGATATCCTTCACGTTGTAGGGGCAACCTTCTTGAGACTTGCCTCGCCAATCCCAGGTCGGTTCGTTGATAGGGCTCAGGTAGTTGACGGGAACGCCTACTGCTGGACTACGCAGATAATTTACCACCTCCACCAAAAAGCCTGCAAAGGCTTCTTCGAAGTTCGGATCAAGATTGGTTGAGCCGATTCCATTTCCATCGTTCGGATGAGTGAGGCCGTTTTTTGTTGCCCAGTAAGGTGGGCTATTCGCGAACGCCACAAAATCCACAACACCCCGCTGGTGAGCTTCTCGGAGCATGCGAATTTGTCCAACCTGTTGTCGGCTATCAATTTCCGCGCCAGGATAGGGAATCAAAAGCTCGGCACGTCGAAAAGGGTCCGGAATCAAGCTATCTGTCCCTTGCGACGCACTGCCTGCACCGATATTGAATCGCCAACCAGACAAACCGATACCCCGATCGGTGGAGAAAAGCAGGTCCGCCAGATGATCGATCGATTGTTCCTCGGCTGCGTCCATCCACTTACTGACTATGGGATTGATCGACCAAGCGTCCGAGGCACCAAAGCTGTCGATGGTTTGGTAAGTCACTTCGAGATCGACAACAAGCCTAATTTGCCCATGCAATCCATGCGTCCCGAGTCCCAGCCAAAATGCACAGAGAGTAAATAAAAGTCGAGAAAATCTCTGCATTCCTGACAATACCATTCTGTTCGTGGATGACGAGCCAGGCCGCTCGCCGCCAATTGATGGCTTCATAACGAATTACGTCCCGTGGTTGTTAACCTACCAACCTTAGATCACAATGCTAGTCTGCTTGCAATCGATTTCGATGAGCGAGCAAGCATACCCCTTCCCACCAAACCCTTTGGAGCCATCATGCGACGACTATTCCGTCGATTTTTACTTTCCTGCGTTCTCGCTTCTATGCCCACCGCATTCCTGGTTAATCCCATTTGCGGGCAAACCATCACCGATCCAGCCAAGGCCGATATCGACTACGAAATTCAAGGGGAATATGCCGGTCGAATCCAGATCGGGGATATCGATGAATCATGGGGAGCTCAGGTGGTCGCCCTCGGCGATGGTCAGTTTGAAATCATCGGTTTCAAAGGAGGACTCCCCGGCGATGGTTGGCTGCGAGGCGATGAATCGAATAAAACGCAGGGATCTAGAGAGGGAGATTATCTCTATTCTGAGGCGGACGCCTTTGAGCTTAAGATCGGAAAAGGCAAAATGGAAGTAATCGCGGAAGATCGCGTTTTGGTCACGCTCGAGAAAGTGGAGCGACAAAGTCCAACTCTCGGAATGAAGCCTCCAAAGGATGCCAAGGTTCTATTCGATGGCTCCAGCGTGGACCAATGGGTGAATGGCAAGCTGGTTGATGGTAAGTACTTGGGCGCAACCAATGTCTCCTCGAAACTAGCCCTCATGGATCACACATTGCATATCGAGTTTCGCACCCCCTTTATGCCTAAAGCTCGCGGGCAAGCTCGAGGTAACAGTGGCGTCTACATGCAAGGTCGCTATGAATTGCAAGTGCTTGATTCGTTTGGTCTAGAAGGAGCAGACAACGAATGCGGCGGGATTTATTCCATCAAGAAGCCAAAGGTCAACATGTGCTTCCCTCCGTTAGTTTGGCAGACATACGACATCGATTTCAAAGCAGCTCGCTACGAGGATGATAAGAAGGTTGAAAACGCCCGGGTGACAATCAAACATAACGGAGTAGTCATCCACGACAACCTCGAGTTACCACACGGAACTCCCGGCAACAAACCAGAAGGACCTGGACCGGAAGCATTGTTCTTACAGGATCACGGGGACCCTGTTGTCTTCCAAAACATTTGGGTCGTGACGCGCGACTGAGCGAGTTCTTTTAAACGCCCTACTACCATCTCAAAGTTTTCACGCATGGGTTAGTTGCCCATGCGTTCCTCCCATCCCACGGATACTTTACGATGAAATCCCTCCTCATTGGTCTACTAACCGTCACGTCGTTAGCTTTTGCGTTTCCCGGATCGCTTGGAGGCCAAGAGCAAAACGTTAAAGCCAGCTTGGCGATTCCATCTACCAACGAAGAGATGGAGGGGGTGGGGCCTGTGCGACGTTACGAATGGTTCAAGAACCTTTGGAATCAGAAGCGAAACGGGTGGGCGACCCGCGTTGAATTAGATCAGGGAGCAATCGTTTTCTTCGGAGACTCGATTACTCAAGGCTGGGGAGATGATTTCCAGAACAGATTCCCTGGATTGAAGCTCGCCAACCGCGGAATCAGCGGCGACACAACACGTGGCATGCTTCACAGAATGGAGGAAGATGTGCTGTCGCTCCAACCCAAGGGAGTGGTCCTGCTAATGGGGACTAACGATTTGGAGGAAAAGGCGGAACCATCGATGGTTAGCGCGAACGTCGAGCTTATCATCAAGCGCATTCATGAAAAGAATCTCGAAACACCGATAGTTCTCTGTTTAGTTTTCCCAGCGTCAGAGAAGAAATCTCGTCCAGCAGACAAAATTCAAGCCATCAATGGCTTGCTCTCTGAGCTGGCGTCTAAGTCTAAAAACGTGATTCTCGTTGACACCTGGACTATATTCGCCAACGAGACGGGTGATGCTAAGCCGGAAGAGTTCCCTGACCTGTTGCATCCGAACGAAGCCGGATACGCTAAGTGGGGAGAGTCGCTCCGTCCGGTTTTTCAACAGTTGGGCTGGGAATAGATCTGGGTAATGGGAATAGATCAGAGTGAGACGTGTTTCCTGCGGACTAGATTGCGTCTGGTCCGCGTTCCCCTGTTCTGATTCTTATGCATTCGTCCATCGGCACAACAAAGATTTTCCCGTCACCAATTTGTCCCTTCTCCCCATCTCGAGCACCTTTGAGAATGGCGTTAACGGTCGGTTCGACGAATTCATCGTTGACTGCGATTTGAAGCTGCACTTTTCGCACCAAGTTGGTGGACATGTCTTGACTGCGAAAAGCTGATTTTTGTCCCCGCTGCCTTCCGAATCCGAGGCAATCAAGAACCGTAAGCCGAAAAACTTCGACCTCAGTAAGAGCTTCTTTGACCTCTTCAAGCTTGGCGGGTTGGATGATGGCGATGACTAGTTTCACAGTTTTTTCCGAATGGAGTTGAGTGCGAGCATGCTTGCTGTATTCTCATGAAACGATGGCGGCAATCAACCCGAACACCAATAAAATTAAGGTGAATAACAAATTTGAGACTCCCAAAATCAGACCGATCCAGACAGCGGGCTTATTGTCGCTGGAGACTTCGCCCCGATGGATCCGCCCCAACTCTCCTACTCCTAGGTAAATAGCAATCACGGCGCAAACAGGTGCTCCCAAAATCGAAAGACAGAGTATCCAGGAACCGACTCCGAGAATAAGGATGGTGGTGGCTCGACTCTGTGTGACTAAAGTCGATTGGTTAGCCGCCACATCTACACGTCCTATCTGATCTCCAAAAACGTTAACGCTGGAAAAGCGTGGCAGACTCGAAGATTGCGGGTTCGCTGATGATATAGTTTCTTTCCACATCTTGAAGTCGGTGTAAAGTGAACCAGTCTGGCTTCGAACCTTACAAGTTTCGTTAACCCTGCCCTGGGATTCCCAAGCAAGGATGGTTGCTCTATCCGCAGGACCGAACTCTTGGCCGTTGGGGATTCGAACGAAAAAACGTTCTGATTCAGGTGCGGGATCACCTGTAGTGGGCTGGTTGGCGGACGTCGTCACTCTTGTGCCGTTTGGTGCAAGTGAGGATGAAGATAAATAAACGATTTGCCCAACCGGCCTCCGTAGTTACCAGCGCTGATGCTGTGTATGCCTTCAACTTGAAGTGCCGCATCGATAGATGCATACGTCGCCGAAGCAACTTGCTCCAGTGTGGAACCGTTAATGATAATCTCCATGATGGAAAGAACGCCGTCGGGCACCAAAGAGCGTTCGCCAAGTTTGCTTTTAAGAGTGGGGCAATACTCCGCAAAGGTACTTGCAATCAGGAATTTATAACTGCTGCCTGCCTTGCTGGCGCTCGCCGCTACGCCCCCTGGAAATGTCGTGATCACACCTGGGTGCTTGTCTGCGGCTTCTGCTGCCCGCTCCGCAGCCAAGATCGCGGCATCCTCGGTAAACCCAAGAAACCATAGATTGCCTCCCATGATTCCATCGGTGTAACCAAAGCGTCTGCTAAGAAAAAACTCTCCTCCAAGGGTTGGGATTGTCCAGCCTCTTTGGTCAAACTGTACTGTTCGACGCTGATGACCATCCCCAAAGAAGGCGATCTTTCGACCGAGTTTAAAGTAAGGATCGGTATCCAGAGCGTTGAAGCACCGAGTGGTTGGACAAGTCAACACGTTTTGGCTGAGCCTCGCGAGCATGACGCGCTCAAGGTGTTCTACTCGATCTTTGCGAAATCGGGGGACGTGGAACTGCAGATAGGCTCCGATCCTGCCGTCGGGAGTCTCCTGTCCAGGAGACTTTCCGTCGATTATTTGTTCAATGCCAGCTTCGCAATCACAGAGGATGGTACTGCTAGCATGACCGGTTGCTGCTTGGCAAGCAGCGAGAAGCCACTTTTCATCTCGAGCCGTTACGAGCACACGTCCATACAAGCTTCGGAAAGCTTCTGCATAGGTATCGACGACTAGGGATTTCCAGTTGGGGTTATCCAACCATGGTTTCTGTGTCATGAAAATTGATCATTACGCGAAAAGGTAATTGAATTCTATCCTGCAGATTGTAGCGAAAATCCACGCATCACTCGAGGCACGTTCAATGGATTCAGCCTGCGTCAGAGAACGATCCCGAAAAACATCGATTGCAGTTATCGAAAACGCCAATTCCGTGACTGCCGCGCGACAGCCGAAGTACTCAAGCGAGAAGCATGTTCGTATGCAGCGCTAAATAGAGGGATAGCCTAGCAAATTTCTTATATAGTTGGCGAATAGCTCCATCCTATCCGGAGCGTCTGGACCAATCACAATTGGTCCTTGAGCCGGCGAAGTGATCACACCGTGGCTTCCCTTCACCAGTGTGGCATCGAGAGGAATGACATCCATTTTGTAGCGAAAGCCGAGCTTCTTTTGCGCGAGCCTACCCATGGCTCTTAATTTGGAGGTCATGAATAGTTCGACCGGATCGTAACCAGGCTTGCGGTGGATATCAACCGTTCTTGCAAAGTCTGGTGCTGCTCTGTCATCTAACCAATAGTAGTAGCAGAACCAACTGTCCGGCTTGGCGAGTGCGATAAGCTCTCCGGAGCGTCTGTGCCCCAAATCAATCTCAGAGGGATCCACGACGCGATCGACTCCCTCGGTTCGTTCCAATAGATTCCGAACGTGAGCAACATCCGAATTTGCTCGAACGTAAACATGTGCAACTTGGTGGTCCACCACGGCAAACGCTTTGGAATCACCTGCCATAAGCATTTCACCGAAAGGGCCGTTTCGAACGTCGAGCCAGCCCTCCTGCCGAAGAACTCGGTTCAGGTAAATCGGGCGACTGACTGGCACCAAACCATATTCCGACACTACAACCGGGGTCGTGCCAACCTCTCCGCAGGCATCGATGATTCTCTTCGCACAGCGATCAACTTCCTCGACTCGCTTGTGATCAGGTACGGTAAGTCGTTGAAAGTCGTAGTCCAAATGTGGTAGGTAGACTAAGGTCAGGGGCGGCTTGTTCTTTCGCAAGACGAGCGAGGCCGCCTTGGAGATCCATTCGGAACAGGGCAAACCAGCGTTGGGTCCCCAGAAAGTGAAAAAGGGAAAGGCTCCTAACTCGTCAGTCAGATTGCAATCGGTTCGATCGATGATGTCAAAGACCTTTGACCCATCGCATCCGTAATGCGGTTTAGGGGTGACACTCCAGCGGGCACCGGAATGCTGATTGAACCACCAAAAGATTTTGGCTGTTTCTATCCCATCGTAAAGAATCGATTGACTATCAATAAGATTTCGTGACTGCTGCCAAAATCGAATTTCGGCGGTTTCGCGAAAATACCAACCGTTAGCGACAATTCCATGACCGCTAGGAGGTACTCCGGTAAGGAGTGTGGCTTGCGAGGTGCAGGTCACGGCGGGTATGGGGGGCGTCCAAGGAGTCGCCGTCCCGAGCGAGGCAATGCTGGGGGCATGCCGTAATAGCTCCGGCGTTAGCCCCACTACATTAATGACGCAGACTGATTTCATTCAGCCGTATTTGCCGCCGCTTTCCCGGATCTAGCACCCTTCTTGGGGGAATCGTCGGTGTAGTAGTCTCGTCCCACCATCGTGCCACCGTAATACCCCCCATATTGATAGGTACCTCCGTAGCCATATCCACCGTAACCGGACTTCCCGTACCCTTTACCACCGTAACCGTTATAGGAATCGTAGCGGTATCCCCCGTAGCCATATCCATTTGCCCCAACGCCAACTCCATTAACCACCACGCCAATCATATTGGCATTCATCGCATGAAGCATTTGCGATGCTCTAATCGCGATTGGCTTTAGGTTTCGTCTCAGCCGAACGGTCAGAATCACTCCATCGGAAACCGAAGCCACCGTTGCCGGATCGCTTACAACCAAGACGGGGGGAGTATCCAGAATAACAAAGTCATATCTCTCTCTTAGCTGTGAAATCGCATCTTGAAATCTCTCGCTTGAGAGGAGTTCAGCGGGATTTCCAGGCCTGCGTCCGCAGGTAAGGATATCAAGGTTTTCCACGCTCGATTTCTGAATTGCGTCTTCCAACGTCGCCTTTTCGTTGATGACTTGGACCAGTCCGGTATCCGAAGGGACACCAAAAATCTTCGCTACCCGCGGTCTTCTAAAGTCGCAGTCGACTAGACATACACGTCTGCCAGATTGCGCAATGGATACGGAAAGATTAGAAGAAATTGTTGACTTCCCGTCCCCTGGAACTGGGCTGGTCACTTGAATAACCTTGACGCCTGTTTGTTGATGATTGAAGAACAATGCAGTCCGCGTTCCGCGAATCGCTTCCGCAACTGCTGATTTCGGTTTATGAACTGTAACAACAGAAATATCAATGTTCGCATCAACACGTTTTCCACCCGAAAAGCTCGCAAGTGGTAGGTGCCCAACGATCGGCATTCCCAAATCGCTTGCAATCTCGTTTGGACCTCGATACGATCGGTCTGCAAGTTCTAGCAAATAGGCTAGGCCCAAAAATGCAGCAAATCCCAAAAACCCGGCAATTCCTAAGTATCTTAGTAGATTAGGTCCGACGAATGCCCCTATTGACGATTGCTCCAAGACTCGAACGGTTTTCTGATTGTAGTCCGTGGCAGCCAAAAGTTTATTTACAGCATTTGTAATTTCGTTGCTGGTCTTTCCCAAAGCTTCGAGACTAGCTTGACTCTCGAAGAACGCTGCAATGGATTTAGAGTTTTCTTCGACCCTCTTCCGGATTTGTTCAATTTCCTCGACATATTTCGCTCGCTCGCGACTTAGCTTCTTTACTCCTTCTTGTAGTGCAACTTTGCTAGTATTCAACTGCATTTCTACACTAGGAAGCGCGTCGGCAGCGTCTTCCCCCATCATTGTCTTGTAGGACTCAGATAATTCGAGCAGGTCATTTTTTCTGTTCTCCAAATCTTCTTCAAGAAGCTTTAGTCTTTGGCGGATGCCTTTGACGGTCGGGTGCTCTTCTCCTAGTCTGTCTAACTCTAATTTGAGTTCCCTTCGTACAGGTGCTACTTCATTTTGATCAAATGTGAGGATGGCGTTGCGAAGTAACCTTAACTCTTCGTAGCCGAGCTTAGAGTTCGCGGATTCTTGAAGCCGTTCTAAGTTTTCCGTAGAACTGGAAGCAATCAGCCGAAGTATTGACTCGGAGGACCGGCCCTCGGCCTGAGCCTCCGCTATCTGGTCGAGCAAAGAGACTACGCTGTTCTTACGAAGATCCAAGTCAACGATAGCTTTCTCCAACGTAAGCAGTTTCTCGGCAAGTGGATCTCTCGGGCGTCCCTCAATCCACCTTAGACCGTCGTTTCTCATCAACAATTCGGTGTTTCTCTGAAGCTCTTCTTTGCGATTTTCGTACTGTTCGTCGTACTTTTTCAGAGCAGCAATGGCATCGGTGGAGGATGTATCCAACTTTTCTGAAACATACTCTCGATACCCATCAACAACAGCCTCTAAAGCTTTGCCGGAAAGTTCGGCATCATCAGAAGTGACACTTACCAAAATCACATTGGTATCGGCATCCTTGCTCGCAAGCTTTGCGACAAGTACCCGCTCCTCTTTGAGCCATTCGAGAATAGCCGGGGTGGTAAGGTTGGCCAGCTTTGGATGGTTGTCGAGTCCCCCTCGCCGAATGGCTTTTTCCAGAACTCGTGTACTCCGAATCACCAATAGTTCGTCCGAAATTGTCTTCGGAGCCACATAGACACCTCCAGCCTCGATGGGTAATTGCCTCATACCCGGAGACTCGACGTTCAATAACGCATAAGCCTCGTACTGTGGCGGCCGTTGATTATAAACCAGGAAGCCGATCGTTAGTCCAATTGCTCCTCCAAGGATTGGAAGCCACTTCCATCGCCAAAGTAATCCGAATAAATCAACACCCGGATTCTGAGCGTTTTGATTTTGCTGCGAAAGAGAATCAGCGGTGACTTGGTTTGGTTCCATATTGCCTTCAGAAGCAAAAGAGCAGGTTTCTTATGGTTTGCGAAGCAATGCGTCGCAGTCATCATTCTACGCGAACGATTTCAGCAATCCAGTAAAACGATTACCTACCTTAAGCAATTATTCCTACAAACAAAGAAAAGATCGAACAATTTCGATTAGATCAATCGATCGGATTTCCTGGATTATGAGGGGTAGTCTGAGGACAAGGTTCCAGTACAAGACCTTTAATGTCGGAAATGACGCTGCCCGGTGAAGATCATAGGGATCCTGTGCTCATTACATGCCGCAATGACCTCAGCATCTTTCTTCGACCCTCCAGGCTGGATTATGGCTATCACACCCGCTTTAGCCGCTCGTTGAATGGAGTCTGGGAACGGGAAGAACGCGTCAGACGCCAAAATGCTGCCCTGAGAGCGATCCCCAGCCTTCTCGATGGAAATCTCCACACTGTCAACACGGCTCATCTGCCCCGCCCCGACCCCAACCAGAGCAGCATCCCGAGCAAGGACAATCGCGTTACTCTTCACGTGACGAACCATCTCCCAGCCAAAAGCAATGTCGTCCCAGAGTTCATCAGCCACAGCCACCTCAGTAACCGTTTTCCATAAGAGATTGGTAGGTGGCTGATTGTCGGCAACCTGAACCAATGCTCCTCCACCGATCAGCTTGTAATTTCGTTCGTAAAGTTGTGGCCCGAAATCACCGGTTGCCATCAATCTGACGTTTTCCCGCCATTTCGGCCTCGATTTCAATATCTCCAGCGCACCATCAGTGAACGCCGGCGCAACGATGGCTTCCACGAAAAGCCCCGGCTCGCTCAACACCTCGGCGGCCTCTTCATCAACGGTGCAATTGAAGCCCAATACTCCACCAAAGGCACTGAGAGGATCCCCCTCCAAAGCTTTCCTGCACGCATAGGATCCTTTATGGGCTGACGCCGCCCCACAAGGATTGTTGTGCTTGATCACTACACAGGATGGCTTGGCAAAACACCGAACCATGTTCAACGCCGCGTCCAAATCCAAAAGATTGTTAAACGACAGCTCCTTACCGTTCAGTTGCTTGGCATCCACCAATGTGCCTGGCTGCTTGCCAGGAAGCCGGTACAGCGCCGCCGATTGATGTGGATTTTCTCCGTACCGCAACGGCGTTACCAGCTGCATTGGGATGTTGATACTGCTCGGAAAAGCATCAGAGGACTCGTAAACCGTCGCCGACTCGAGCTGTGCCGACAAATAAGCCGCAATGGTCTCATCATAACGCGACGTCGCAGCAAAACATTCCGCTGCGAGTTGACGTCGTAACTTCATGGAGGTCCCGCCCGATGATTTCAATTGCTCAATAATCAGCGAATACTGTTCCGGACGGGTCGCGACTGCCGTGAACGCATGATTCTTTGCGGCAGCACGAATCAAACTCGGGCCTCCAATATCAATCTGTTCTATCGCTTCCGAACAAGTCACTCCCTCACGAGCTATGGTCGCAGCAAAAGGATAGAGATTCACTACCACCAAATCGAATGGCTTAATCCCATGAGACTCCATCGAATCCAAGTCTGCCGGGACCGTGCGCCGCGCAAGTATCCCCCCAAAAATCTTAGGGTGTAACGTCTTAACCCGACCATCCATCACTTCCGGAAAGCCGGTGTATTCCGCTACGTCCTTTGCCTCCAAGCCAATCTCAGTAAGGTACTTCCTCGTACCTCCTGTACTGTACAGTTCTACGCCAGCCGCCACTAACTCCCTGGCGAAAACATCTAAACCGGACTTATCACTTACGCTAATGATTGCTCGGTAGATGGGGCAAAGATCAGGCTGCTCGTAGGTCGTATTGGAATGGGCCACAGTGGTTTTGCAATTTCAAGGGGATTAGAAAGACGCGGAATCTTGTGCGACGATTTGTCACCGAACTCCTCCGCCCCCAATCGTCTCAAAACGCCGGGGATTGGCAACCCTTGATCGTTTCTTCTGACAGTAAGTTTTCGATTTGACCGTTTAATTGATCTAAATCCTGGATCACACGGTCGTACCTATCTATCAGCTCATTCAGAGTCGCTATTTCGTGCTCTTCTAGCGCGATGTTAGGGATTTCTCCCTCTAGGACACTGATATCGTCCTGAATGCTCTGGAGCGCTAACTCTGCCGATAGATCTACGGGAGCCGCCTCGTTGTGATGTACTTCTTGCATAAATCGAACGGAAGTAAGAGCGTCAAATTAAGGGCATTTGAGGTAACAGTTTGCGAGTCGAAGTCCGCTGGGACGAAACGCCCAGCTTTGTTCTCGGCAACGACTCGTTCGATTTGCACGAAACTGACAGACGTTAGGGTTGGCGAAGATAAGAAGACTTTATGGGCTAGGGACGATCTGCCGATTGAGTAGAGAAGGACACCAGCCCACTTCGATATAGATATTCCACACACTGGGAAGTCATTTACCATGATCACAAAACGACGGTTTGCGACAATGATCGCTCCACTATTCGGCGGGCTTTTTTTTCCTACATTGCTCATGGCGGACGTTATCATCAACGCACCACGTGCACCGCGCGAGCCGGGTTGGAGCGGGCCCGCGATCCTCACTCCAGCGGAGAAGGAAGCCAATCGTGAGATTCCGATTTTGGAACGGCATTATCGACCTGCCCATGTATACGGAAACATGGTTCGCCGCCATCACTACCGCGACACCATTATACCAAGCCACCGTGATCGGGTGGAAATGGCAGAAGCCTTCCGATCAGGACAGCCAACCAACGGAAAATACGTAAAGGACAAGTATCGTTGAACCTTTTGACCCTAAGCTACCGTACCCACGAGCTGCACAAGAAAGTTGCGTTGACAATCAGTCGCGGCAAGGCCTCTTCGTCTTGCTCTGTGATTATCAAACTGGAAAACCAGGGTGTTGTCGGTCTTGGGGAAGCGGCGGAATTCGACATACCGGGTCATGAAGAAAAATTGGATCGCATTCTTCAAGATTTGGAAGCTGCCAAGTCCATCGTTGCCGACCTGGATCCAATGCAACGAGTCGTCGTGGAGCAAGCTCTAAAACAGACGAATATTGGCAACTCAGTCAGAAATGCCATCGACATGGCCCTCTACGACTGGGCTGGCAAAAAGCTCGGGGTGCCTGTGTGGAAATTGCTAGGTTTGTCCCCTACCCCAAGGGCCCCAATTTCCGTCACGGTTGGCATCAACAGCCCAGACGCAGCTATTGATCGCCTTAAAGCTTGGCAGGCACTGGGTAATATCCGAGGTGTCAAGGTAAAATTGGGGTCGCCTCATGGAATCGACGCGGACAAGAATATGCTGGATGCGATTCGCACACAAGTTTCCGACAATGTGTACATCGGTATTGATGCTAACGGCGGATGGAATCTGGAACAAGCAGTAGCGATGTCCGGCTGGCTTAAAGAACGCAGCGTCGTCCACATGGAACAACCTCTTGCACCTGAAGATCACGCAAGCTTTCCAGAGCTATTTCATCGATCTTCACTTCCGATTTTCTTGGACGAAAGCTGTTGTAGTGCTCAGGATGTGCAAAGATTCAGTGGATGCTGTCACGGCGTAAACATCAAGTTGACAAAGTGCGGCGGCTTAACAGAAGCTCTTAGGATGATCGCTGTTGCACAGTCTTTGGGTTTGTCGACTATGGTGGGTTGCTATGGCAATACTTGCCTAGGTAATGCTGCGGCTCACCATTTAGCGTCTATGATCGATTTCATCGACCTGGACAGCCACCTCAACCTGCTTGACGATCCGACCAGTGGAATGGAATTTTACGATGGCTATCTTGTGAATAGCCAAAAGCCGGGACTTGGAATCGACTATGACGAAAGATAGATACTATCGCCCAGATGATAAGCTCGCTCTGTTAATGCATGGCGGTTTAAGGTCCGAGACGGGCAAGACAGGCTTGTCGTTATTACGCTATGCCGGCGATCGTGTCAGCGTAGTCATCGACCGAGAGGAGGCGGGCAAGTCCGTCCAGGAGGTCACAGGAATCACGCTATCGGGTTCAATCCCTATTGTGAGTTCTATGCGCGAGGCGACAAGCAGATCTGCACAGGCACTAGCGATTGGTATCGCACCGGGAGGAGGCAAGCTTCCTGATGACTGGTTCGATGATCTTGAACAAGCGGTCAAGTCGGGACTGAGCATAATCAACGGCCTTCATTTACCACTTGCGGAGCACCCTAGATTAAAGCCTCATCTACATCCGGACCGGTGGATATGGGACATTCGAAAGGAACCCGAAGGCTTGAATGTCGCCGACGGTTCAGCCCGTTTGCTTCCTTGTCGACGAGTCTTGTTCGTCGGTACAGACATGTCGATTGGAAAGATGACAGCAGCAATCGAGTTCCATCGCGCTTCATTAGCTGCTGGTTTGCGTTCCAAGTTTATGGCTACCGGGCAGACCGGGATCATGCTCGAGGGGGACGGCATCCCGCTCGATGCCGTTCGGATTGATTATGCAGCCGGCGCGGTTCAGCAAACTCTTTTGGACTTTGCCCCGGACAAGGACGTTGTCTGGATCGAGGGCCAAGGATCGTTTCTCAACCCAGCATCTACGGCTACTTTGCCTTTGATGCGAGGAAGCCAGCCAACGGAAATGGTGCTCGTTCACGCCCCATCTCGAACGACAATCAAGGGGAAACCTTGGGCCAAGATTCCTGCATTGTCCGAAGTCATCGCCATGTATGAGGCAGTAGCCAGAGCAGGAGGAGTCTTTTTCCCCACCAAGGTGGTGTGCATTGCACTGAACACGTTTGGCCTGTCTGAGACGGAGGCTCGCTACGAAATTCAAAAAACGCGATACGAAACGGGCCTTCCAACGGCTGACGTCGTCAGGCATGGGGCATCGGAACTCCTAAAAACTATCATCGGCACGGCTGGTAAAATTCAGGATTGCTGAGACAATACGACGATGCTTCGCAAGTTTTTAAGATCGAAAATTCACCGCGCCACCGTTACGCAGGCCGATTTGGACTACGAGGGTTCGCTTACGTTGCCGCCAGATTTGCTTTTGGCCGCAGGAATTGCCCCCTTCGAGTCCGTCCACGTCTGGAATGTGACTAGAGGAACGCGACTGGAAACCTATGCCATTCTGGGTGAGGAGGGCTCTAGCGACGTCTGCATCAATGGAGCCGCTGCCCATTTGGTGAGACCAGGCGATATTGTCATCATCGCTACCTTTGGATTCTTGACCGAGACAAACCCGGAGATGCGGGTCCCGGAACCCAAGGTGGTGTTTGTTGACGATAAGAATCGTATCACCTACACAGGTCGAGAAATTGCTGGCCCTAAGCGTAGGGGAGCTCCCGAAACGACCGATTGCTGCTAGTACAATAATCCCAAAAAAGATGCTAACGCGAGTACTCGAACCGGAGGTCATGGACGATCAGCGAGAAGCGGTCGCCTACAACGATATGGACCACAAAAGCGTCAACGAAAAATTCGTTGACGATATGTTAGCCATCCCCGATCTTGGGACAGATTGGCTCGACGTCGGTACGGGAACCGCATTAATCCCGATCGAAATCTGCAAGCGAACGGATTCATCGGTGCGAATCATGGCCTCGGATGCTTCAAGCTGGATGCTCGAAATTGCTAGGTATAACTTGGAGATCCATCAGTGCATCTCCCGAGTCCAACTGCACCGTGGTGATGCAAAGAAAATGGTCTTCGAAGACAAATACTTCGATACGGTTCTCTCGAATTCCCTGGTCCACCATCTCCCCGAGCATGAAGCATTCTTCAAGGAGATCGTCCGAGTCGTTCGACCAGATGGAGTAGTCTTTTTGCGAGACCTATTTCGGCCAGACTCGCAGAAGGAGCTTGATACATTGGTGGAACTGTACGGCGGAACGGACGAACATGGCCGCGAATTGTTCCGCCAGAGTTTGCATGCAGCGTTGACAGTTGAGGAGATTCAAGAGTTGCTCAAACCTTTTGGATTCCCGGCCGATTGTGTTCGTACCACCAGTGATCGCCATTGGACACTCGCTGCAAGAGCGAGTGCAGATAAATCTTGTTTCGTGAATGTTATCCCTTAGACAAGAAACGTCGGTCAGCCAAAACGCTATGGAACAGCAATACCTCGATCTGATGAGAAAAGTTCTTCTGGAAGGAGATTCCAAAACGGACCGTACCGGAACCGGCACAAGAAGTCTCTTTGGGGCTCAAATTCGATTTGATTTGGCAGCTGGATTTCCTTTGCTTACGACGAAGAAGCTGCACTTGCGAAGCATCGCATACGAGCTGCTGTGGTTTTTGCGAGGCGATACGAACATCTCCTTTCTCAAAAACCATAGGGTTTCCATCTGGGATGAATGGGCTGATGAAGATGGTGATTTGGGGCCGGTCTACGGCAAGCAGTGGCGATCGTGGGAGTGCCCTGACGGGAGGGTCGTCGATCAAATTTCACAGGTTCAGCATCAAATCATGCATACGCCTGATTCGCGGCGTCTCATAGTCAGTGCATGGAACGTGGCGGACATTCAAGACATGGCGCTTCCTCCCTGCCACCTACTTTTTCAGTTTTATGTTTCCAAGGGACGACTTAGCTGCCAACTCTACCAAAGAAGCGCGGACCTCTTCTTAGGGGTTCCGTTCAACATCGCATCCTACGCACTTTTGACCGTTATGATGGCTGGCTCGACGGGGCTAAAACCTGGTGAGTTTGTGCACACGTTCGGAGATGTCCACCTCTATAACAACCACGTCGATCAAGCCAACGAGCAACTAAGTCGGAGCCCAAAGCCCCCACCCAAGTTAAATCTGCGTAACTTCAGACCAAGCATACTCGACTACGAATTTGAAGACATCGAGCTGGTCGGATACGATCCCCACCCACACATACCAGCTCCAGTCGCCGTTTGACGTCAGCCTCCAAGTCTGGAATCTTCGCAGCAACTGAAATATAGCCAGTTGGTGATTTCCCACGGCAGGGAGTAGCGGTACCGATCTCAGCTTCTTCCGATACCTAACTTCTTCCAGTGACTAAACTGACAAGTGCTTTGTAGACGGCCGTCACCGAGTCGCTTATGAACTGAGCAGTCCCCCACTTTCCTCCCCAAGAAGGCATAAGCAGCGCTGCGAGAATAACGACCGCTGCGATGGTTGAGATGAGAGCCAAGTCGGACGAATTGCCCGCAGAGGACATTTGAGTCTTTTGTCGCTGCGAATTTTTGATCTTAGGTGCGATTAACTCTGAAATCGGCTCAAACTCGACCTCGACCTCTTTACCTTCGAGAGGCCATTTCTGTTTCGCCATAACGGCCCACAGCATCCCCCGATGATAGAGGCGAAACTTTTTTCCTACCTTAATCCTTCTAGCGACTCTAAGAGATATCCTAGCCGTAAACGAATCCCGACTCACCTCGATTATCTCAATGAGATATCTTCGTACGCCAAGCTTGATCCATCCCCATGTATCTGGGCGTGCAACTTTGCATTTGAACGCAGGTGTGGAAGAAATCATGAATTTGCCTTAAACAATCGGAACCAAAATTGCGGTTTGCAACTTGTAGTGAACTGTGGGACAGACTTTAGAAAAAAGAGTTTCGATTCTTCAAGAAACCTTGAAATGTCCTCCAAAAGGGGGGCAAAGTTTAAGGCTTGGGAAAAGCATGACGGTTTGCTTGCCTTTACCGGTCCAGAAACCAGTGCCGACTTAGGGAAAGGATCTATTTGTTGCGCCTCTGTCGGTCGATTCACCTGAACGTGTTGTAGCGTTTGCACCGATCGATGTTAAAGAGAGTCCCCAAGTGAATGGCGTGGTAAAGCAAAATCGCTTTTTGTTAATGGCCTTGTTCGCCATTCACGCTTGGACTGGGATGATGTGCGTTAACTCCCATGCCCAAGTTGTAGGAATCTGCACAGCTCCCGACGGCAATGCGTGGATGGAACCACCTCCCGACGATTACCTAGCCCCAAAAGCATCCCTGATACCTCAGTTGGGCCCCCGTCCGTCCCCCACGAAGAACGACAACATTTCCCAGTTGAAACGCTGGCTAGACAAAGATCCATCCCTCGCGGAGTCTGCCCCAGTACCATCGAATCGCTATGCCGATCAGCGTCGCAACCATTTAGCTAGCGGCACGCATACCGGCTTTCGAATGCATTCCGTGGGACACTCCTCCATCAGGCTGGATGAGGATGCTGAAGATTTGCTCGGTTCTCCAACTGCCGAAGATCTTTTGGTTCCCGGAGTGGGAACCTTTCACGGTTCAGATCCATTAGGAGGCATGGGACCCGATGCTGCCCGAGAAACCGAAAGGCTGAAAAAGCAGCAAGACGCCCCGCCCCAAACGCCACTTGGTATCGACCCACACTGGGAAGTCTATACCAACGATCGCTACCCCTCGGCCATGAAGTGTGCGAAATGCCATCAGAAGATCTATGATGAATGGCGAGTTAGTAGCCATGCCTATTCCGCAGTGTCACCCATGTTCAATCGCTTTGAACAAAAGGTGCATGAACTTGTTCGTGGTACCTCTGGGACTTTTTGCATGCGGTGTCATGCTCCTATCGCCACCCAAGCTGACTATCCACGCGATGCTTCGATTCTTGAAGCGCCGATCGTCTTCCGCGAAGGCATTACCTGCATCGTCTGCCACCGCGTCGTGGAGCGATACGGCCGAGTTAATGGCGAGAGGCGAATCGAACCGGGTTCTGAGTACGATCCCGTGGTGGGAAACCTCGGTGGACAAGGTGTCGATCAAGTCCTAGCGGACAAAGATAACTTTAAGGTAAAGATCGACCCGAGGGACAAACGCCCTTTGCAACCGATGCACCAGGGAGCGATTCAGTTCGAACAGTTGAACGATAGCTCGTTCTGCGCAGGTTGCCATCAAGTGGTCGTACAACCCGGTATCGCCCTGGAAATTGTGTATCAGCAGTATCGCCAAGGCCCCGCTTGTAAGAAGGGGATCTCCTGCCAAGACTGCCACATGGGAGTTGTGCCTGGTAAACCCCTTGGATACGAATACGGTGCCGCAGCAGTTGTCAACGACAAGCCTGTTCGAACAGACCGAAAGCACTCCAACCACATTTTTTGGGGACCCGCTGTTCCATTAGCTCATCCGGGCATTTTTCCGCACAACGAAAAATCACTGCGTTGGGCTGCCAAGGATTGGCTGCAGTTCGATCATCGCCAAGGATGGGGAACGGAAGAGTTTGAACAAGCTGTTTCCAGCGGACGGGTTCGCGTGAATTTTCCACCAGCCTGGAAATCTCCTCAAGAAAGACGGGATGCTCGGAAGGTAGTTGACGAGAACCAAAAGCTGATTGGTGTAAAGCGAGCGTCGGCTATCCAAGTTCTCGAGAATGGATCGCGAATCGATGGTCCGTTCTTTGCCTCAACTCCCACCGCAGGCCGGGATCTAAAGCTTTCTTATGTCGTTAGCAACACCAGCGAGGGACACAATATGCCCAGCGGTTCGCTCGGTGCTCAGCCACAACTTTGGCTAAATGTCGTACTGATCGGTCCTGATGGTCAACACCTTTGGGAATCAGGGCATTTGGATAGCAACGGCGACATGTGCGATATCCACTCCTTGGACGTGAGAGCAGGTAAGGTGCAACGTGATGCTCAACTCGTCAACTTTCAGACAAAGTTCCTTATCACCAACTTAAAAGGAACCGAGCGTGAAATGTATCTACCCGTCAACGTCGACATCGACCCTTTGCCATTCTTTCGACCTGGTGCAGTACCCTATACAGTACTAAATCACCCACCATTCATACGAATGGAAGCCCACAGCATTCCGCCCATGGACTCGCGGACGGCTCGCTACACGATCCCTGCCAACTTGATGCGTCAGAAAGGCAGATATCGCTTGTCTGTACGACTGAGAAGTCGAGTCGAACCGCCCTATTTTCTACTGTTCTGTGATGGCACTCCGGAAATGCTGACCTCTCTCAACGAGGCCATCTTAGACGCGCATCCCTATTCAACAGAATTCGTGGTGCGATAGATGGCAAGTGGCCTATTGAGACAACCACTGTTGCGATCGCCCTGGGGCTTTTGTTTCCTCCTCCCTTACGCATTTGCAAGTATCGCTAACGCGCAAGTGGAACGTCCAGCCCTATGGAATCCGAATCGCGACACAAGCACCTCCTTCACTTCTCCAACAATCGATCTACTGAAGGTAGTGGGATTATCCCGTGTAGCTAGTGCCTCGTATCAAGAGCCCGATCAAGAGTCCGATCGTTCTTCTTCACAAGTCCGTTCACCCTACGACGACGTTTTCGGCGAGCCACTACCACCTATCAAGCAGCCACGATCCCCCATTGCTTCCCCAAGTGATCGAATACTACTGGAAGATCGAATACCACAAGCAGGTGGTGCCGAAATTGACGAATTCACATCTCAGCAACAGAGTAGACTCGATCCCGATCGGAATCGTGTGGTTCCCTATCAATCTCCCAACGTAAGGTCGCCCAGCGAGAATGTTGTCCCGTTGCCCGTTATTCCTGCTCCCGCAGACTTTCCAGGTTTTTTTCCTCCCGATCCAAACGCCAATACCTTGCCGGAACCGAGACGAACCTTTGAGTTGCCTAAACCGGAGGTCGTTAACCCCATGGTCGGCCCAAGCCAAACACCTAACTATTCGGAATTCGGCAACGGGACGGGTTCCATGCCGTGGCATCATCCGGAGATGTTTCAGGACGGAGGTATGGAGAACCAAATTTGGAGGGCAGGCCGAGCAAACGTTGAACCATCACGATCGAGCTTCTACACAGCAAGCTACGGCCACAGATTCACAGAGGACAGATCCGTTGCAAATCCTTTGAGTACGCTACCCGAGCGATTACAAAGTCGACGATATCTGTTCAAGATAAATCCCTACATGCCCTCGTCATCGTCTCCGCTGCCGCTGATGAGCGATACCGCATGTCAGGTGGAGTTTCAGCATTCCGATTTCGCACCCAATCCACAAACTCCTCAGCCACTCGATTCTCGCAGGGAGATTGAGACCTATTCTGGTAAGTACTTTGTCGAGACTCAGCGTCCCTGGATTGAATGGGGACGTCCCTTCTATACAGGCGGCATGTACGAACCAGGAATTCCTGTCTTTAGTGAAACCAACCTTCTGACTCCGTCGTTGCTCGTTTACGGAGACTACAGAACGGCCGTCGGAATCCATCGGTTCGGGGGCAACCCAACTCGTCAGTGGGCCCATCGGTTGAATCTTGATATCGATATGCGTTTCACAGGGACGGAACGATTCCACATGTTTGTCGGACCTTTCGACGACGAGGGCAGTTTTACAAAATTGGATTTCAGCGATAGTCGCAACGTCCGCTTCGATACCGAGATCGACTTTCAACCAGTCACCGCATTCTTCGAGGGTGATCTCGGTGCTATAGCTGGCAGCTTGTCAGGAACGGACGCTCCATTCGATCTCCCTTTCACCATGGGGCTTGTTCCGCTCCTCTACCAGAACGGGATTTGGATGGAGGATGCCATAGCGGGGTTCGCCATCGGTTCCCCTTGGAGGCATTCAAGACCATTGAACTGGGCTAACTTTGATATGACCTTCTTCGCAGGTTTCGCCGACATTAACAGCCCGGCTTTTCGTGATGAGAACTCTGCTAAGGTATATGGCACAGCCTGGTTTATTGAAGCGTACGAAGGCTATATAGAAGCCGACTATGCCTATCTCGACGATCGCGAGGGTGCTGGCAAGTCCTACCACAACGCTGCCATTGCTTACACGCGGCGTTACTTTGGACGAATCTCCAATTCCATTAGGTTGATCGGAAACGCGGGGCAACGTGGGCCTCTAGTGGATCGAACTGCCGACGGAGTTTTGTTGCTTCTAGAAAACAGCCTCATCACCTCGCAACCGAGCCACTTCGTCCCCTACTTCAACGCATTCCTCGGCAATGGTCGTCCGCAAAGTGTGGCCCGTGCTGGAGGATCTGGCGGGATTCTGCGAAACACCGGGATTAACTTTGAATCCGATGGCCTCACCGCCTACCCGACCTTGAACGACACCGGAGCCAACTCCTATGGTGGAGCAGTCGGATTCAATCTGCTTTCCGCCGACTTTCGACAGCAATTCGTAGCAGAGTTTACCGCTCTCAATCCCTATGGAAATCCCGCCATTAGCCGTATCTCAGGCGCCCAATACGCCATTGGTGCGAGGTATCAACGGGCAATCAACAATCGTGCGCTGATTCGATTTGACGCCATCAATGGCTGGCTGGACAATGATTCGAACATTTACGGAATGCGCAGCGAATTTCGCTGGAAGTTCTAATCAAAACGGTCTGAGTTTGAGTTCATGAGTCAACAAGTCCACGAATGCTCTAAGAAGATTATCGCTAACATCGAGCAAGCGATCGTGGGAAAGCGAAAACAACTCGTCCTTTCCCTTGTTTCCTGGTTCTCGGGAGGGCATATTCTTTTAGAAGATGTCCCCGGTGTTGCCAAAACGATGCTTGCTCGCGCTCTGGCTGCCAGCGTCGGTTGCCAATTCAAACGCATTCAGTGCACGCCTGATCTACTCCCAAGCGACATAACAGGGGCATCGATCTTTAACCAGAAAACGGGCGAGTTCGAGTTTCGACAGGGACCACTTTTTACCAATATCCTGCTAGCAGATGAAATCAACCGGACAACACCCAGAGCTCAATCGTCCCTTCTGGAGGCGATGGCTGAAGGGAACGCGAGCATCGACGGCATCACCTATAAATTGCCCAATCCATTTCTGGTTATCGCCACGCAAAACCCAGTCGATCACGAAGGCACCTTTCCACTCCCCGAAGCCCAACTCGACCGCTTCTTCATGAAGTTTACACTAGGGTACCCATCAATGGAGGAAGAGCTGCGAATGCTGCAACTTCTCGAGCAAGAACATCCCATCAATTCGCTCAAACCCGTGGTATCCACTGAGGAAATCCTTGCGGCTCAAAAGCAAGTTAAAGCGGTCTATGTGGATCCCAAGGTACGACAATACTTGCTTCATATTGTTCATGAGACCCGTTCCCACACAGACCTTGCTCTCGGCGGCGGGCCCCGTGCGACGATCGCCTTGTTCCGGGCCTCTCAAGCCATGGCCGCCATCCGAGGACGAACCTACGTCCAACCAGATGATGTCAAGAAGATCATAGCTCCGGTGATGGCTCATCGCCTTATCCTACGCCCCGAAGCTCGTTTGCGCAAAATCACTTGCGATTCGGTACTTGATGAGATTATCGCCGAGATAGCGGTTCCGACGATCGATGAGCCCCGTAAATAGTGACGATTCGGATTCATGCAACGCGTAGACCTTTTCCCAAATGGACCAACGGTTAGCCGAATCGCGATGGGCTGCTGGCCCATTGCGGGTGTTACATCGCTAGGTGTTACCGAACAAGCCTCTCTCGCTACGGTACACAGAGCAATTGACGAAGGTATCAATTTTTTCGACACTGCTTACTCGTATGGTTTCGATGGCGAAAGTGATCGCATTCTTCGCCAAGTGCTCTCCGAGCGAGGAAGCGAGATGGTCATCGCTCACAAAGTAGGACAGTCGTGGGATGCGAATCGAAAAAGAGTGGTGGACGCTCGCCCAGAAACAATGATCGCGCATGCAAAACAATGCGTCGCTCGACTTGATCTCGACTGCGTAGACCTGATGTATCTACATGCTCCGGATCCCAACGTACCGATCGAAGAATCGGCCCAGGCACTGACCGAGATAGCCAAGCTCGGTTTAGCTCGCTCCCTTGGGGTTTGTAATGTGACCTGCGAACAAGCTGTACAGTTCGCCGAGCACTGTAACTTGGCAGCAATCCAAATACCTTTTAACATGCTACAGCAAACGCAACATAAAGCGATGCGAGCATTCGCCCAGGAGCGTGGGATTCTGCTAGTCTGTTATTGGGTCTACATGAAAGGTTTGCTTGCTGGCAAGCTTCGGCGCAACCATCAGTTCGCCCCACAGGACAAGCGATTGACTTACGAGATCTTCCAAGGGGAGGCGTGGTTACGAGCTCAGGATCTGATTGATCACCTCGAGCAGATAGCAATCGCCAAATCGTGCAGTGTTTCCCAGCTCGTTGTCACCTGGACCTTGCAACAGCCTGGCGTGGATGTCGTCTTGTTGGGTGCCAAAACTCCTGATCAGATCGCAGAGTCCGCAGGAGCAGACCGAGTGTTGCTCGATCAGGACGAACTGGCTGCTTTAGATCGTGCGATTACCGAGGCGACGTAATGAAGCGTTTCGACATCGCCATTCTAGGATCTGGTTTCGCTAGTAGCTTGTGCGGTGCTATTCTGGCGAAACAAGGCAAATCGGTGATCATCCTCGATCGAAACAAACATCCACGTTTCTCCATCGGGGAGTCCACAACCCCCGCAGCAGATTTCTTGTTGCACCATCTTGCTCGAAAATATTGTCTCGATGAGCTGTTGCCACTCTGCACCTACGGCGAATGGAGGAAGCACTATCCTGACGTCCGACGAGGCTGCAAGCGTGGATTTAGCTATGTTTGGCATGGTGATGGAACGGACTATAAAGCGACTGCGAACCATGCCAACGAATTGATGGTCACAGCTAACTCCTCTCAGGATGTCGCGGATACGCAATGGTATCGGCCTGATGTCGACGAGTTTTTCATGCGAGTCGCTATTCAACGTGGTGTCGTGGTTTGGGAACAAGCCACTATAGAGGCACTGAACCGGTCTAGTGGAACATGGTCGATTTCAGTAAAGTTCGATGCCATCGGTTCGGAAAGTCGTTCCGAGATTCAACCTTTTGAGATTGACGCAGGCTTTGTCATCGATGGCAGCGGCCCGAACAGTCTACTCATGGCTGCTCACGGCGGCGAAGATTTGACGGCTAACCTTTTAACCAACACGAGTGCCATCTACGGGCATTTTTACGGTGGTCAATCAACTCTGAATTGGCTGCGAGAACGTGGTGCGCGTATTTCTGATTTCCCCTATCCGTTTGATCAAGCGGCCGTGCATCACGTCTTTCGTGACGGTTGGATGTGGCAGATTGGATTTGATGGCGACCTAACCAGTCTTGGCTTTGTAACCAATCAGCATTCTTCAGGGGATTTGCAGCACGAACGATCTTCCATGCCGCCTGATGTTGTTCCGGACGCAAATGATGCCCGAAGGGCCTGGGATGATAGGCTTCATCGTTACCCGGTCCTCAATGAGCTTTGCGGCGGGCTGGTTGAAGTTGACTTTCCGGGGAGACTGTTCGCGATTCCTCGCATCCAACGACTTCGTTCTCGCGCCGCAGGTAACGGTTGGGCTGCCTTGAGTTTTACTGTTGGATTCATTGATCCTTTGCATAGCACGGGTATCGCCCATTCGCTAAGTTCGGTCGAGCGAATCTGCAAGATACTCCTTGAATCCGAGCCGCTGCAACACACTAGCCAACTGCAATCCTATTCACAAGAAGTCGTCGGGGAACTGCAACATATCGATCGCGTGATTGCGACCTGTTATTCAGCCATGGGGAATTTTGAGTTGTTCACGGCGGCGACCATGATTTATTTCGCCGCAGCCATCGCCTTGGAACGTCACAGGGGCTTGAATCTCGACACCGGTTTCCTATTGGCCAAAGACGCATGCTTCCAAAAAATCGTCGAGGAAACCTTTCATTCCCTATCGCAATTGAACCAAAGCCATGAGCCAGCAAGCCCTCACCAAGTGCGAACTGTCTTAGAGTCCATTAAGAAGCAGCTTGAGCCCTACAACGACGTCGGTCTCTTCACCCCCGAGACCCCCAATATGATTCTGCACACGGTCGCGGCTAAAGCGTAACGATTTTCACCCTCCCAAAGAATTTGGGAGGACCAGAGTGGAGGAACGATCAGTAGGGGAGGCCATTTCCTCGGATCAGGAAGCTTCTTCCTGAAACATAGAATCTCAACCAAAACGAAAATCAAAAAATGCGGGGAAACCTACAAACAACACACCTATCGCTCACCCCGATCAATTCTGTTCGTTCCCTCCTCGAACCGAAAAGCGAATTGGTTTCTTAGGATTTTTGGTCTTACTTTTCCCATACGAGCGGACCACCCACCAGACAGAACCAACCGTTGCGAGCCCAAACAGCCACGCAAGCGTGGAAATTAGCCTCTCACTGGGTGCCGAATCATCTCCCAACGAAATCTGCAAATCCGAAATGACGATGAGGGGTGTCACTTGTCGATGTTTCACTCCCAACCGATCGGTCATCTCTTGAGTTCGATAACTCCAGAAACGATAGAACCAACCTGAAAGCTTTCCCCTCACTCGAGGAAAGAATACATCGGCGTTGATAGGCTCCAGACTATTTGTATCTTTTAATCCGTTGCCAGCGTCCGATGGTTCGACCTCGGCACCTTGGTAAGCAGCCAGCCAAGAAGGTAGCTCAATCGCCACGCATGTGATCGGGTACTCTCCCGCATAGACAATCGGTTGGGTGTCTGTGGGGATTTCAAAGGTCACATTACCAATCTCCGCAAAGCAATCCAGCTGGAAGTAATGATCCTTACCCAAGACCGCTTGTTGCACGGGCAGATCGATGGGAATCCGAGTGACTCGCACGACTCGAACATTGCATTCGGTCCACAGAAGTGACGGTCTCTGCTTGGATTTCGAATCAGCGCCCAATGAGCTTTTCACGATCTGTGAAACGGAGGTCGCTTTGAAATTTGCATCGCTAGCCAAAGAGTCTCTCGTCTCTCGCGCGATCCGCATGAGAGAAAATAGCCCCACTTCTTCTTGGCGACTTAGAGGCTGCGCGGGCGATTGCAATCGTTGAATGATATCACGATTGGCCAAATCCCAACCTTGTTCGAGCAGGAATCGATCAACATCCGTCACGCTAGGGTTCAATTCAGCAAGCAACGATTGATCCTCGGATTGCAGTTTCCATGCTACGCGAGAACTGACAAGCCAGGACGATTTGCCGATTTCGCCCTTTGGCTGCACTCCGATTACCTCGAATGGCTGCTTCAAACTTAACGTGTCACCTCGAATTGAAGACGCCCAAGCATCTGGGATCTCAGTTGTGAAGAGCTTGTTAGCGTGATCTGTCCCCTCTCCGCGAACTTGAAGCGAAAGTTCATAAATCGTTTCCAAAGATTCTCGTGCAAGCACCTCCAACAATTCCACATCAACGCCCGCATCCCGAAGGGACTTGAGATTCAGCACTTTGATATGATTCACCCACCCATTCATCTTGCGAAGCACAAGGCTCTCGGTCGTGTCCCAATCTCGTCCGGCGGAGGCTAGTGTTTGCATCTCCGGTTCGTGTTTTTTGGCCACGAGAAGCAAGGCGAGCGCGTTGGTTAGTTCCTTGTCCCCAAGGTTATTCTCCGCGATATTTGACAGCATCGTATTGGATTTGATGGACGACTGAATCAAGGTCAAAGGGGTCTTAAAATCGACGGGAGGTCTCCAGGTTGCTGTCTGGCGATGTTCGGCAAGCCACGCAGAATATGGCCCGAGCTTGCGACGCTGGGGACCGACGGTATTGGTTACGGAGGCAGCAAATAGCACCGGTGCGATGTCTGGCCCTCGGCTGGAAGCGTACGCCTTTCGCTTCGCGAAAAAACCTAGTATCTCCAGTTCTGACTTTTGATCCTTCTCATACTTCGATGGCTCCAGTTCCACAGGTACGTAAACGGCGATAGGTTGCGAGCTTGCCTCGGTCGGCTTCATCCACCAAACTCGATAGACAACACCGTTCCATTCCACGGATTGCAATCTACCGGTTCGTTCATCGGCAGCTGCGATCGTTCCACGGAATCGGAGTGGAACTCCGCGATAGTTGTCGTTATCGGCCCCCATCAGTTGAGAAAGTTCTAAAGCGGGAACTTGAAGTGGATCCAAAAATCCGCTGTCCACTGCCGAGCGCAATTCGCGGATACGAGCCCAGGTCCTCAGTGCAACTAGCTGTTCCTTAGACATCCAATTTTGGTTGTCGAGGAATCTCTCCAACAGAGTCTTGTCGAGGGCTCGTCGAAACGCGGAATGCGAGTCGCGATCCGCGAACTGAGTCTCCCGCCACTGCGCTATGCTCGCAAGCACCTTTTCTAGTGCTACTAGGTCTAAATCCGTCGAATCCTGCGTTTGGTCCGAAGATGGCACTCTCGCGGAATGGTTTTCCGCAATCCGATCCACCCAGCCTTGAAAGGTCTGTTCCGCCGATTCGAGCAGTGGCTCTATCTCATCAGAATCGAGCGTCGATTTCGGAGCTAACCAGAAACGAACGAGCAGGACGTGCTGTTCCGGTGAAAGTCGCGACAAATAGTAGGTCCAAATGGACTGTTCCCGGTCTGATAGATTGTCGTCCGAACGCATGAGCAATGACCGATAGATTCGGATTGCTTCACTTGGTACGTCGACTGCCAGGGGCGAAGATTCACTCCTACTCGATGCCTCGTCATCGCTCGCCTGCTTCTTTTCGAACAAGCCGATGGCTTCGCCAATTTCGGCAACCTTGTCGGTATCGGATAGTTGCTGGAGGAGCAACAACACCAATCCGAGTAGTAGCACGAGCGATATTAAGGTACGACCAGGGTTCGATTGTTGCAAAACAGCTCGACGCGAGCCCCCTTGGCCTTGAGCATCGTACCATTTCGGAGTGCGTTTCGACGGCATATCAAATTTTCACTCTTGGGCAATCAACGCTACTGATTGTTTTGGAAGTAGGCACGCGTAGCATCGTGATAAGGCAAATCTTGCCAAGCGGCCGCTTTGCGTTGTGGGATGATATCTTGAATGAGCGTCTGCGACTCGTAGATGGCACGTAGCGTTTCCGTCACCAATCTCGTTGACGCATCTTTGCGGGCTACCAACAATGCGGTTGTAGCCAAGGTACCCACCCTCTGCTGGCCAAGCACAGCGTAATGCTTATCGGAAATCTCGAACGGCAGAAAGCTATGTTCTTCACGAGAGACTTCGTTGGCCCGCGGGACATCAAGCAATTGAAACCCTTCGTTCCCGATAATCTCTGCAATTCCCAAAAGTCCAGGTCGAATGACAATAATCATCGCCTCCGCTTGGTCTCTCGCTTCCTTTGTGAACCAATCACCCTCGATGATATCCAAATTTTCTTCACTAAGATCGAAGTGCTGCAACAATCGTAACGCTGCCTGTCTGGTTCCTGAGCTTTTGGAACCCATGATCACTTTGCGATTTTGCAGTTCTGGTATCTCGGAAATCATGGCCGTCGACCTCACAAGGATATGGATAGCTTCGTAGAATAGTGGTGCCACGACTGCGACTTCATTGGATCGCAGCGCGGACTGTTGCACGATTGCCAAGTCGGCCTTGCGTTGTTCCAGCTTAGTCAGATTCTCCAAAGATCCACCGGTAGGGATCACGTTCGGGTGCACACCGGCTTGTTCCTTTAGTTTATTGGAGAGCTCTCCCCCCGTCTCAAAATACATACCACCCGGTGCACCGGAAGCGATAATGATGGAATCAGGGAGTCTATTCTCTCTCAAATAATTCAAACCCATTGGGCCAAGCAACCATGCGATGAGCAACATGACCCAGAAGGTAATCAACCCGTTTTGCGTCCATCGTTGAGCGGGAGTTGGTTCCAGATTGCGGACGCCAGTCAGCGCTGCAAAGATCGGAATATTCTGAATCCAGTGCTTGGTCCTTCGAATCAACGAGGGAGGACGAGCGGAAATAGGTGCACCGCGATAGAAGCTATCGAGATCGTCGGCTAAGGCCCTCGCAGAATCGTATCGACGGGCGGGTGACTTTTCTAAACACTTTGTAACAATCGTGTCGAGATCCGGATGGACATCGGCTCGTACAGCTCGAACGCTAGGGGCCGGTTTATGCATCACTTGCATGAGGGTCTGCATGACCGAATCAGCATGAAACGGAGGTTTGCCAACGAGCAACGCGTAAAGAATCGCTCCGATAGCGTAGACGTCGGTCAACTGACTCTGTTCGTCTTGATTGCCGCTAGCTTGTTCCGGCGACATGTAGCTCGGAGTTCCGAGGGCAGCTCCTGTTGCCGTGAGCCCTTCGTCAGCGCCGATCCGCTTGGCTAAACCGAAATCTGTCAGCAGTACTTTCCCTTGTTCGTTGATCAGGACGTTGGCAGGTTTCAGATCGCGGTGAACGACCCCTCGTGAGTGTGCGTATTCAATCGCCCGCGTGACATCGAGCACATAGCGAACGGCATCACGAACAGGCATCGGTCCCTGGGCCATCAGTTTAGCCAAATCGGTACCAGGGATGTAATCCATGGAAAAGAAGTGGTGCCCATCGTGTTCGCCGCAATGATAGACGGTTACGATTGAGGGATGGGCCAAGCTGCCCGCGCTCCGGGCCTCGGCGTAAAAACGGTTGACCTCGTCCTTACTGGCCAGGGCTCCAGAGCGGATCATCTTCACCGCGACCTGACGATCCAGATTGCACTGGGTCGCTAAGTAAACGACCCCCATTCCACCTCGGCCCAAAATCTTGTGCAAAACGTAATCACCGAATTGGCAAGGCAGTGTTCCCTGAGTGCTATCGATGGAGGGGAGTCGTTTCACTCCAAAGCTGATGTCTCCGCCTGAACGGCTGCTTCGCGATGGGGGCAGCGTTGAATCGTGAGGAGAGATCGTGCGATCTGAACGCCGCGTCACGGGTGGTAAAGTTTCCGCGTTCGGATCGTAAGGTTGTTCATCGGCAGAAGCAAATGGCGTGAGCTTTTGTTCTGCATCCATTGCAAGCTTGGGGCCAGCCATGGATTCAATCCAGTCGGCTGTCGCTAGTAACTCAGAGAGCTTGTCCGAAATCTCTGGGTAGCTCTTTAAAAATGCCTCTCGGTCTTCGATCTCGCCAGAGTCGTAGCGGCGCATAAACTCCAACAGGGCGTTGTTGAGTTCAATCTCGGGATCGTCATCCTGGTCGCCGTTCATGAGTACCTATCTAGTTAAGCTTGATTCGATCCCGAAAAGATCGCAATTTTGATGTTTTTGAATCGTGGCGTACGGGATTGGGGGTCGACACTGCGAGGGACTAGCACGTTGGCTTCGGGATAATACATCATCGCACAGCCAGGCCGGATATCTTCATAGGAACGGGCCAAAAGGTTGGTCATCGTCCCCGCTTCACTGGTGACCGTGACGACGGAATCGTGCTCGAGCCCCATACGCTCCATGTCGGCGGGGTTGATCAGGACCACATCCCGGCGATCTTGGTGGCGATAGAGGTCATAATCCTCGTAGACAACTGTGTTAAATTGCCCCTCGCTGCGAACCGTCATCATACGAAGCTCATTCTCGGCAAGCGGCTCGACCTCTGGCAAAGAATGCGTATGCATCATGGCACGCCCCGAAGGAGTCTTGAACTTGGCGGTATGAAACGTTCTTTCGCCGACCTGGAATTCTTGCTTGGTGGCCTCGATGGACTCGAGTTTTTCATAGCCTGGAACGACGCGAGCGATCCAGGTTCGAATGGTTTGGGATTTCTGCATTTGTGCCCAGTCAACCGGCGTGGAATCATCTAAGACCCGCTGTCCTATTTCTGCGATGACTTGAATCTCGCTACGTGGACCGGGGAGTCGCTTAGGTCCGCCATCGCTGAGACGAACATAATTGAACATGGACTCTTGGGTGGTCGGTTCCGGCTCTTCGTCGCGAGCAAGGACGGGCAAGACGATCGTCGTTTTGGCCAACCCGTTTGCATGGCCCGTATTGAGTGTGGTGTTGAGCATAACCAACATGTCGAGATTGGCTAAGGCTGCGTCAGCAAACTGAGAATCTGGATTCGACCCGTATAGATTTCCTCCTAAGCAGAATCCAAACTTGAGCTCGCCTCGCATGGCTCCTTCCATGCAAGCCAGCGTATCGAGCCCTGGTTGCGTGGGGAGATCGACTCGGAATTTATCTTTCAAATTCTGAAAGATCTCGTCCTTGAGTTTGGGCGTTACACCGACCGAGCCAATTCCCTGAACATTGGAGTGTCCGCGTATTGGCATGAGTCCCGCTCCGGGGCGTCCCACCATGCCTCGCAGCAAAGCTAGATTCGCGATCGCCTGAACATTTTCGACTCCATTAGTATGGTGCGTGATGCCCATGGTCCATGAGAAAACGGTCCCCTTGCTTTCTCCATAGACCTGCGCGATCTCTCGAATTTCAGATTCGGCCACACCACTTTTTTGAACTATCTCCGACCATGCGGTACGGCGAAGGCTGTCTAGGTACGCCTCTGAGTTGTCGCAGTGGTTCTGTAAGTAATGCGAATCGTGTTGGTTCGCCTCTAAAGTTGCCTTGGCTATTCCGGTAAGGAGAGCCAGGTCACCTCCGATGTGAGGCTGAATGTAATGGGTTGCGATACTGGTACCAAATAGCATGCTGATGGGGTCGCTGGGGACTTTAAACCGCACGAGCCCTAGTTCTCGGATCGGATTGATCACGATGACTTTGCCACCACGTCTGCGCAGATGCATCAGAGTGGTCATGAGGCGAGGGTGGTTGCTAGGTGGATTGCCTCCGATGATAAAAATCGTGTCGCAGACATCGAGATCGTCAAGCACTAGAGTGGCGGTGCTCGAGCCGACGGTCGTTTGCAAGCCTACGCCGGACGCTTGGTGGCAATAGTAGCTGCAATTGTTGACATTGTTGGTACCGTAGAGTCGAGCAAAGAGCTGCAGGAGGAACCCGGCCTCGTTGCTGCTGCGGCCGCTGAAATACCAGAAGGTTTGGTCCGCAACGAGGGACTTTAGTTTGGCCTCGATTCGCTCAAAAGCCTCTCGCCAAGTAATGGTGCGGTAAGAGTCATCCCCGTTTTCATAAAGCAAGGGTTGGATGAGCCGCCCGCTCGTTTCTAATTGGCGAGGCGTGTAGTCCTTCATCAATCGAACGGGATGCTTGGCCCAGAAGTCGGCAGTGATCGCGGGCTGCATATCGGCTGCCATCGCTTGGATCGATTTTTTGCATACCTCGGGAAACGAACCATGCTCGTTCACCATTCCGCCGTGCTGGCCACCCATTCCTAGAGCGCAGGTCTTACAAGCGTTCCGGGATCGTAAGGCCCGATAAAATTTCCATAGCCCCCCGGCTTCAATGCCTTTTCGAAAGGTGTATCTAACAGCTTGCCAGCCTCCGCCAGCGGAAAGCTTTCTCATATCTAGGCTCTTAAAAGGTGGGAGGAACGTGTGAAAGGAAGGAAATTGACCTGACACCAGTCTACCACAAGGCGACGAAGTTTTCGAATTCTGATGAGGCTTCACTTTCGAAGCGTTGGTCCCCCCTGACATTGCCCGTCATGGACTGGCTTACCGCGTCAAGGAACCTATGGATTTCTTCGATTTCCCCTTCGGCAACCACTTTTACCCTACCATCATCGAGATTCTGCACCGTCCCCTTCACCGAAAATTTTTTGGCCACCTCTTTGGTATGGAACCGAAATCCGACACCCTGGACACGACCAGAAAAGAAACAGGTCACCCGCCGCATAACCATACCGAGCCGCTTACTTTCTTGGGAAAACTTTACATTCCTGTGCTAATATACGTTCCTTCGTGAGTTATTGGGATAGCGATGCGCGGGGGAAATCCTGTCTCGCCGACAGAGCTGTTTTACGATAGAATTTGGAGGACAGAGATGTTTGCAAGTTGTTGCCAGCTAAAGCTTCCAGTCCGGTTTCAACGGCTTCGTCGCCGCCCTACTACTCACAGCCTTACTACTCAACGCATAGATCGATATCGAAATCCCCATGTCGAAATACGTAGTCCGATGCGGACGAATGCGAACTCTTTACGTGATGAGCTCCCGAGGCGAACATCCACGTGGCCGCATTGTCATCGCACGAACCAACCGCGGATTGGAGCGTGGTGAAGTCCTATGCGAGGCGACCGACCGAGTGATTGCACAGATGTCCGATCCACTCAACGGATCGATCCAGCGCGATGCCACTCTCGCGGATGAGCAGGAGTACCAACAGATCCAGAAATCCCTGGAGCAAGATTTTGAGCTTTGCAAAGGTTTGATTCGCGAAACCGGACTGCCAATGAGCTTGGTGGACGTCGAGAGAATTTTCGGTGGCGAGCTGGTCGTCGTGTACTATACAGCGGATGATCGAGTCGACTTTCGCGAGCTCGTCAAGAAACTGTCTGGCAAGTTCCAGACTAGGATCGAGATGCGTCAAATCGGAGCTCGCGATGAAGCCAAGGTGCTAGCAGACTATGGAGATTGTGGCCAACCAGTCTGCTGCAACAATCACTTAAGCTCTATGCCTCCCGTGTCGATGCGGATGGCCAAGCTTCAAAAAGCGACTCTGGATCCCAACAAGATCTCCGGTCGTTGCGGACGCCTGAAGTGCTGCTTGCGATATGAGAACGACACCTACGAAGAGCTGGTGGCCGACATGCCGCCGCCAGGAAGTGAGATTGTGACACCGCAAGGAAAGGCTAAAGTGTTGGGGCAGGAAATTCTCGGACAGCAACTGCTCATCATGACTGAGGATGACCGCCGCATACTAATCCCCGTCACGGACTGTCTCACCGTCATCAAACGCGGTATTAGTTACTAAAGTCACCCCATTACGGAATCCTATCCCGAGTCAAAATATCGTGAACGAACAAGTTCTGGCAATCATCGAGCTTCTACAGAAGGATCAACGCTATCATCTCGAGGCGTATCAGTTTGTTCGGGAGGGACTCGGATACGCTCAAAAGGTTATGAAATTACCGGCGACGAAGGACGATAGTGGTGAAGCAGGTGGAAAGGACCATCACTTGACCGGTCAGCAACTCTGCGTTGCGTTGAAGGAATATGCTCTCGACCGATATGGGTACCTGGCACAAACGGTATTAAATTCCTGGGGAATCTACACGACGAGCGATTTTGGCGAGATCGTCTACAACCTGATTCGGATCAAAGAGATGAGGAAAAGCAAAACCGACCGACGAGAGGACTTTGACGATCAGTTCGAGTTCGAAGAAGCCTTTCAGCCGCGATTCGAGCTATCCTCCGACGCGAGTTAAACGTGGTGAGCGCGAAGCAAAAAACAGCAGTATCGCTAACCAGTTTACTGCTGGCCGGTTGGATTGCCTACCTTCTTTGGGTATGTTTCAAGATCGCGACGAGTGGCTAGATCCGGATGCTAGAATCCAGATACAATATTGTTGTTTGGTTTCATCCTGAAAAGCGGTTACACTAGGGTTCCCGAGCTTGCATATTGTGGGTTTGACTTTTCGAATGCGTTTGTCTCAAGGAATCTTAGGAAACTGCAATAATGCCTGTGGAGAGTAGTCGGCCTCCCATCGATTTACTTGCTAGGATACAAACTCCTGAGAATATCGAGTTTCAGTATCGGCTCGCAGGGCCCTTTCGCCGTCTACCGGCCTTTCTTATCGACGTGTTCGTGCGCGGGTTGATCATCACAGCGGTCTGGATCGTGTTTCTGTTTGCGGGTGGAATTCTGTTCGGGGGAATGGGTTTTGGCACGAACTTAATCATCTTCTTCCTGGTCGTGTTCCAGTTTTTTTTGCAGTGGTCATACGGTGCCTTTTTTGAAACCTATTGGAATGGGCAAACTCCTGGCAAATGGCTCTGCGGGTTGCGTGTCATATCTGTCGATGGTCGCCCGATCAACATATCTCAAGCGATTGTACGCAACCTGCTGAGGTCTGCCGATCTGTTTCCAACCGGGATTGTTGGGCTGATAGCCACGTCGGTGACACAACGCTTTCAACGCATCGGAGATTTGGCGGCGGGCACCATGGTCATCGTCAATCAGGTGTCCTGGGTCCCCACCAATGTGCGATTCGAAGATGCACGAGTCGCGTCGCTCAGCGAGCACATCCCACCCGACTTTCGTCTGAGCTCGACGCTAGCTAAGGCAATCGCATTGTACGTCGAGCGACGTTCCCGCATTCCGATAGGCAGAAGGCTAGAGTTGGCAAATTATCTCGCAAAGCCATTGCTGATCAAGTTCGAGTTTCGGGACGACACGAGCTCCGACTTGCTGCTTTGTGCCATCTACTACCGAGAATTCATGGTTCGCGATGCCTTTAACGCAGACAACCATTCCGGCAGGGGGCCTTACTTGCCTCCCCCTACGATGGCGAGCACGTCGAGCGTCCCTACACTTGCAAATTCAAACGAACAAATCGCTGCGCCACCCGTGCTCGCCCGTGCAACTCCCTCACAATCCGTAGTTAACTAAAAAGGCCCACAACATGAAGATAGCTGAGGTACTCGAACGACGACGGGAGGGATGGGTTGAGCTCGAAAACATGTGCAATGAGATGCGGTCTGGGAAATTTACTTACAAGGCGAATGGGCCCAGATTGGTACGCTTTTCGGCCTTGTACCGAGCCGCTTGCACCGACCTAGCCATGTCGGACCAGTACCAGCTACCACCTGCTACGATTGAGTACTTACACCGTTTGGTCGGGCGTGCTCATAGTCAACTGTATCGATCGAAGTCTCCTCGGTTAGACCGCATCATGCAGTACATTTTTCTAATCGTACCGCATGCTGTATTTCGAGATCCCTGCGTGATTTTGGCTGCACTTCTGTTCTTTGGTTCCTTTGGGCTTTCTGCTTACATCGCCTTTACTATTCCCAAAGCTAGAGCTCACGCAGAGCGGATTCTCGGTGAAGACCAGATCGAGATGATGGAAAAGATGCATTCGAGCTCCATCAATTCTGTCGGGTCAAGCACTGCGGGGCTAGCTAGTTCAGCTTGGTACATTCAACACAACGCTGGTATCGGGTTACAGTGTTTTTGCCTCGGCCCTTTAATCCTGCCAACTTTGGCAATGCTTATATTTAATGGATGTACCCTCGGAACGGTATTCGGTTATATGGCAACAAGTGAAGCCATGTCGTCTGCGAACTTTTTTCAATTCGTAACGGCACACGGTCCCTTTGAGCTCACCGCCATCGCTCTCGCAGCAGGTGCGGGGATGAGAATTGGGGTGGGGCTGTTCTCGACCCAAGGTTTTTCGCGAGGAGCATCGTTTCGGATCAACGCAGAGCGATCGCTTCCCATAATTCTATGCTCGGTGATCTTATTCATTTTGGCAGCCTTTACGGAAGGTTGTTTGTCGCCGATCGATTTTCCCTTTCTCTATTTGTTCAAGGTTTCGTTTGCTGTTCTATCTTCGACAGGCATGACCGCATACTTTCTTCTGCTTGGGTGGCCAACGTCGTCTCGATTGCAAAAACTGGCGCACCATCCCGATAACCCATGGAGAGTTCGCCATGCAACTTGATAAAACCGCCATTGTTATTTCGCACAGGCGTTTGTTCGATGTAGTCGACTTGAGCCTGATCGTGCTGAGGACCTATTTCAAGCAAATTCTACTTTGCTCGATAATTGGAATCGCACCATTTGCCCTATTGAACTTTGTTCTTACGCTTCCCTTGTGGGATTATGAGTTTCTCGCCATGCGATCCAGCGAATTTACGGATCCTATCGCCTATCGAATTCGTTTCTATTTCATACAGTCTGCAATCGTCTTTCTTCAAATGCCTCTGGCTCTTTCCGTTCTTACATTCTTTATCGGGCAAGCCGTCTTTGTGGAGCAGCAGTCTCTCAAGCAGGTATTCAAATCTTGTTGGGAAAGATGGCTGCAATTACTGACTGTGCTAGGCGTCTTTCGCTTGGGGCTCGTGTGCTACGTCCCCCTACTATTCATGTTCCTTAATCCACAAATGAATTTAGGACTGGAACTGGGGGTGTATCTGTTCCTAATTTGCGGTGCTTTGTACTTAGTTCGTACGGTACGCCCCTTTGCCCCCGAGATTGTCGTGCTAGAAAGAACCAATCTATTTCAAAAATCGAACTCGAAACAGAATCCCAGCTACTTCCAGAGAAACAAATGGCTACACTCGGCGCAACTAAGCGACAACCTAGGTGCGCACATTCTGCTTTCAATCATTTCGATCTGGGGTGTCGGATGCTTGTGTATCTCACTCGTGTTGCTTGTGGGGGTCATATCCAAGGCTTGGACATGGAGTGAATGGATCGATCTTATTGGGCTGCCCATCGCGTGCTGGATAATTGCGATTTGGATAACGGTGATTCGGTTCTTGCTATACATGAACACTCGCATCCAGACCGAGGGCTGGGAGGTCGAGTTAAAGTTTAAAGCAGAGAATGCTCGGTTGGAGGAGGCTTTGTCGCAATGAGCCTCGTTATACCTTCAAAATCCATTTTCTCATTCGCTTTTTTTGTTGTGCACGTCGCTGTCTGTAGTACTTGTTCGCGACTGCCGGCAATGGGGTTTGTTTTCATGCTGCTTGCATGCCAACACACACTGGCCGCTGCTCAATCCGACGCCACGGTGCTTTCCAAAGGTGCCGATCCAACTTGGTATTCCGCAGAAGATCGAACGCTGGTCCCCGCCACTCCGAAAACAAGCACCGGGATTAACACTTCGGATCGGCACAACCAAATAAGTAACGGAAGCACCAAAACGACGAGAGACTTTGGATGGCTAAGTGACATGTTCCGGGGCATGCTCTCGTTTATACGAGACTTTTGGAAGATTATATTGACCATTGTCTTGATCGCAGTCTTGACATTGATCGTATTTTTTTTGATCAGAGTCCAGCGTATGATCGACCCGCCTGGGAGTAAGTCATCCGGCAATACGAGCGTAGCAACTCAGCAGCGCAAAGTGACTGATCTACCCTTTGAGCTCGATCGACCAGACTTACCACTTCTACAACTGGTGGAACAGTATCGAAACCAAGGTGAGTTCTCCAAAGCGATCATATACTTGTATAGCTACATTTTGATCGAGTTGGATGCCGCAGGATTGGTTCGCCTCGCGAAAGGTAAGACCAATTGGACTTACCTGAGCGAATTGAATCCAAGACCGCAGGAGAAATCTCTCACCACTTCTGTTGTTTACTGGTTTGAGCACATCTTCTTTGGCAAACAGGAAATGGATGCCGCTGCCTTTGACGCTATTTGGTCTGCAATGCCCGCCTTTCACGAAGGCTTGAAAGCTATACGCAAGGAGCGAACCTGAATGATTCGGCATTCGCATATGCGAGAGATGTTCGCCTTAGTGAGTCTAGTCCTGGTCGCTTCTCTAGCCGGGTGTACTTCTACCAGGCCTACCAGCGATTACGGTGCTAGCGAGGGGGCCACTTCGCGAACCAGCCCCGATGGTTTAGCGATCATGAGACAGATGTGTATTGAACAAAATTTGGCGGTCACTACCGTCGGTAGCTTACCTGCCAATGGTGAACGCAAATTGTCTACGATTGTTTGGTTGCCACATCAGATTGCTTCGCATCGAGAAGAGCCTATGAATTGGATCGCTCGCTGGCTAGCTTCGGGTGGAAAGACCTTGGTCTATGTCGGTCGAGACTACTCCCCTAACGCCGACTATTGGGAGTTGACGCAAGGAATGCTGGGCGATCGAGACGCCGCGAATGATGCTGGTGTTAACGCTGCCTTAGAAAGAGCATCGCTCGTAAGCAAGCAGGTTAGCGCGAAAGATTATGTAGCCTATCCATGGGGCTGGTATCAAAAGAAGTTAGGTGAACACAAACAGATTGATTCCCTCGAAGGAGACTGGAGCCAAGGTCTCGAACAGCTTCCTATCAACATCAAACTACGCAACACGTTTCGAGCCTGGAGCGAAGTATCCGATTCCGAACTCGAACAAGTCTTCAATAAACAAGTCGAACCTGCGACCTCCAATCAATCGTCTAATGCCACTCCAACGGCAGGCAGCCAGCCTAGCTCGTCCTCTCAGCCTAGTACGACTCCCGTCACTTATTATCCCTGGATGAAATCTGGATCATGGGGGGAGGATTACCTAACAGCGGAAAAAGAACGACGCGCGGCACCGACTGTCGACTCGGAAGATGTCTCAGCCGAGATGGAATCCGACGAGGATTTTTTGGAGCGGGTAGCAGAATGGGAGGATGACGATTTTTTTGAGGAATACGTAAGTCCACCGTCAGAAGGGGTGACTCACGAGGTGGTGCTACGTACCGCTGACGGCCAACCGCTTATTACCGTTGTGACGAAATCTCAATGGAAGGGCTCTCGAATTGTGCTACTTGCCAACTCATCCCTCATATCGAATTTATCCCTTACCTATGACGGTAACCGACTGATTGCATCGAAGTTGATCGATACGTTTTCTCCAGGGAGAGTCGGTTTTCTATCGGCTCCCAATGATCCCGTGGTGCTGGATGGTGACAGCGGCACCGAGGGTTTGCTTTCACTTTTAACACTACCGGTCAATTTGCTGGTAGCACACCTCGTGCTGCTCGGGTTGGTCGCCCTATTTTGTTTATGGCCTATATTCGGCCGACCAGCGGAACTGCCTGCTCTGTCGACGCAGAGTTTTTCGCAGCACATTAGCGCATTAGGAAGCCTTCTGCAAAAAACAGGCGACCAATTCTACGCTCGTACGACGATCGCCGATTACTTTAGGCATGTCAAAAAAGATCCCAACTCCGCGTGGGCACAACTCGATGCAGAATATAGGGCCAATTCTGCTTCTCCTTTCCGACAAGACGATGCTAATTCGCCAACAAAAAGCGGGAACGGCTAGACATCGAGGGCGATCGTCCGGACAATGCGCCGAAAATTGTTTTGAGACCCTTTTTGACTGAGAAAAACAATGGCAAAGAAGAGCATTGCGTCGGTAGATTGCAAAGGAAAAGTTGTCCTTATGCGAGTCGACTTTAATGTCCCGCAGGATGATACGGGAGCGATAACGGACGATCGTCGCATTCGCATGGCGATTCCTTCGATTGAGTCTGTGATTTCGCGAGGCGGAAAGCTTGTCCTTCTCAGTCATTTGGGCCGTCCCAAGGGTGTTGGGCCAGAGCCAAAGTACACTCTCAAGCCAGCGGCTGATCGGTTAGCAGAGTTGCTCGGTAAGCCGGTCGCTTTCGCGGCAGACACGGTTGGTCCTGAAGCGGAAAAGACCATCCAGGGATTGCAAGAAGGCCAGGTGGCTGTTCTCGAAAATGTGCGATTCAATCCGGGAGAAGCCAAGGGAGAAACGGAATACGCCAATCGGCTCGCAGGCTGGGCCGACATTTATTGCAACGACGCCTTCGGCACTTGCCACCGTGCAGAGGCATCTATGGTGGCCGTACCTCTAGCCATGGGAGACAAACCAAAGGTGGTGGGCTTCTTAGTCGAGAAGGAGATCAAGTACTTGAGCGACACGATATCGAATCCGGCTCGCCCGTTCGTCGCGATTCTGGGGGGAGCGAAGGTAAGCGATAAAATCAACGTCATCAACAACCTTCTTGGCGTTTGCGATCAGGTTATCATCGGCGGAGCCATGGCATATACCTTCTCGATGGCTCAAGGTGGCAAGACCGGAAAGAGCCTTGTGGAGAAAGACAAAGTCGAGTTGGCGAAAGAGCTTATCGCCAAGGGGGGAGACAAACTCGTTCTGCCAGTCGATACGCACTGTGGTGATGACTTCAAGGGATCCTGCAACAAGCAGGTTGTTGCCGCAGGCGAGATTCCTGACGGTTGGGAAGGGTTAGACATTGGTCCTCAGTCGGCGGAAAAGTTCGCTGCGATCGTTCGCTCGGCGAAGACAGTGGTATGGAACGGCCCGATGGGTGTGTTTGAGATGCCTCCCTTCGATCAAGGTACGGTGGCGGTAGCCAAAGCGGTTGCCGACAGCGACGCGGTGAGCATCATTGGTGGTGGAGACAGCGCGGCAGCAATCGAGCTACTCGGTTTTGCTGACCAAGTTACGCACGTCAGCACGGGCGGCGGTGCCAGCTTGCAAATGCTCGAAGGGGAGAAATTCCAAGCCGTCGAGATCCTCGACGAAGCGTAAAACGCGTTTTGCAGTTAAGCGAAAAACTCGAAATTGTGAGGCAAGCCTACCGCTTGCCAAGAGCCCCAGAGACGAAGAATTAGGGATTCCTCCCCCCAGGGATTACCAACGTTTCGTCAAGCCAGGCTTACGGGGGAGCGTCAGATGGGTAGCAAAAGAACTGCTTCTCAAGTGTTAGCCTTCGCTGGCGATTTTGGTCGCTCTGAGAATACACAATCTTAAAATAGCATGCTCAAACTCATTTGGTCATGCCCAAACACTAGAACTACGTAGGCAAATTTGGTCTCTCTGTGACTTTGTCATTCTCAATTGCCGGACCTCTGGCCTTTGCCTTCTCCTCGAGCAACATTACGTAGGTCATGACAGTCGGACCTATAAAATAGCCACCAACTCCCAGCACAATCGCAACTATAATAAACCTCGAAGAAGCAAACCGACGCTTCGCGTTCTTTGCAGTGCTTGACGACTCTGCCTCACTTGACATGTTTCACAACCCACTAATTCAAAAATTGACTCGAAAGTGCTTATCTATAAGAACAAAAAGAGGCATTGGAAGAATCCAATGCCTCGAATTTGACAGAGTACACGACTAAAGTGAATCGCTACTCATCGAATCTGATCCGCCAGCCGATGGTTGGGGAGGTCTCTCGAGAACCGGAGCATTCTTGGTGGCTTCGGTACTTCCGCCACACCCAAGAAACACACCCAATACAACTACATAAACAAATCTCATTTAAACTTCCCTTTCTAATCGTTCAAAGCAACAACTGCGCCGTCAGCCATACCACCGAGTGCGTGCCACAGAGGGCGATCGGTTGTGGTTGGGATAGATCGAGTGGACCCATCTGCTAACGTGAAGTTGATAATTCCACCTTGGTGCATGCTGCTGTAACGAACTGGGCCCGGGAAAGACACGTTGTTCAAAAAGCCCCAAATCGCATCGTTAGGATTCCTCTCAGGGGCGCTCATCATCCAACGGGTGTACATTGGACCGGCGGAAATCCACCAGAAGGATCTGGCCCGACCAGTTCGACGTGGTGCATTGGTGAACAGACCTGTCACTTCTCCGAACATGATCGTGTTGCTCATCCCGTCAGAGATACCACCGATCTTGGTCTTGCTTCTGTGGGAAAAGATCCCCACAAGAGCGTCTGGTGGTAATCCCATCGTGTCATCCATAGGATTGCCTTGGGTCGCAGAGTTCCAAGTCCAGCTTGTTCCGACGCGACCACCCCAACCTGCACAGCCGAGGTAATTTGTTTTACCTTGAGCAAGGTGCCATGCGGCATTTTGAGTGCCTTCACTGTAGAATCCCATTGCGGGACGAGCATTCGCATCGGCCGCCCAGGCAATCGGGGTCAACAAAGAAAATTGCTGTCCAGCATCCGGATCATCGCTGGGGCAAAGCAAAGCTGGAAGCTTCCACTGACCCCAATCCCACGATTCCGTATTCCACCAGTAGCGATTAATCAACTGCTGTGTAGTACCTGTTGCAGCACCAACTCCATTTGTGTCAGGATTGAGATTGGACGCCTGGCTTATACCATTGTAGATCGTGTTTTGCTCGAGGTATGGGAGCACATGGACCAAGTGTCCAATCCCTGAGTGCTGATCCCACTGGACATCCAAGCCAGCAGATCTCGCAGGTGGACCAGGAAACATAAGACCTGGGGGCATTCGCTTGAACGCGCTTTCAAAATTAAGCGTGGCCAAGCCAATTTGCCGAATGTTGTTGCTGCATTGCATTCGCCTTGCAGCTTCTCGTGCCGACTGAACAGCTGGCAACAGAAGACCAACCAAGATACCAATGATGGCGATAACGACCAACAACTCGACCAAGGTAAAACCTCGATAACGAGCAACGATACGCTTCTTCATAAATCAAACCCTTTTAAAGACGAAGAAGAAAAAATAAAAACGCCTTTCGAAACACCTTCTAAGGCTCCAGAGGAACGTTAGAGGAGTGGATCGGACCGACACCGCTCAGAGAGGGCTATACCCCTTGCGGAATCACGTGTGTGAGTGATACCCTTCATCAAACCAAAGAAGAATTTTTTGTCAACTATCCAGAATTCGCCGAAACTTTACCAAAAGATGATTTTCGCTCGACTATCGCTTGAAAATTTACTCCAAAAACCCTTGCTTTTTTCAGGTTTGATCGCATTAGTGTGCATCGGGAAAGGCCCCAGATCACCCTGAGAATTTTTTAAAAAAATTCAAGTTAATCACCCCTTAAAATCAGCCCCACTACTTCTCGGGCCGTTTTCCTTGGGATCACGAGTCTGGTTTTCTCGAATTGGCGATCAAGAGCGATGCGGACTCAGTCAGAATCGGTTCCGGCGTTGGGCTTTTTTCAGAATGGGATTCAGGGTGGAGGATTTTCGAATGGCCAAACGCAATATTGACGGCGAATAATGAGTCGGCGAATAATGAGTGGCACTCAACGCATGCAGCTTCGCTGGGAAAAAAAAAAGGCCGGTGGAAACCACCGGCCTTTGCCTCAACAAATTCTTATCTTGGACGCAATTGCTGGCCTTGCCCGCCGCCTGCAGCGTCTCCTGAACCACCGATGGATGACCCAACTTCGGGTGGTGCGGAGGTTGCATTCGCCGGGACAGTGGGGGCCGAGTCGCCAGAACAACCGACTAACATCATCCCAACTACTAAAACCAAAAATCTCATTCTAAACCTCAATATGTGTTTGTACTAGTTTGGAACAGAAGCCACGACTCCATCGTCGCGTCCTGCGAGAGCTTCCAGAACGGTGAAATCAATGGTGTTCCCAATTCCTTGAATGGAACCGTCACCCATCGCCCAGTTCATAATGCCACCAGCATGACTGCTGCTAAACATGTACTCGTGGGCCCAAGTGGTGTTTTGGCGGTACCAAGGGTGGTGCAGCTCAATCGGGAGCCCATTGTGGTTGTACAAGAAATCTCGCTGACGCCCTGTCTTTCTGTCGAAATCTTGCCAGCTGTTGAATAACCCGGTGACCTCGCCATACATAAAAGTATTCGATGATCCATCGGTGATATTGCCAAAAGTCGTCCGAGTTCGGTTCCCGAAAATACCTTTGAACTGACCCCAATACGGATCATTAATGTGAGCACCCAAACGGCCAACCGACGGAACGTAGTTTGTTCGGCCTGCCTCTGTGCGGCCGCCGAACACCCCGTGCCCGAGCGTACCCGGCCAAGTCGCCGTCATGATTACCTCGCCAATAGCATTATTGTAGGTGTTGTCTGACGGGCATAGAAACGCCGGGATCCTAAACTGTGCAGTTGGGCTCCAGAGGTTGAAGGCACCATTGGCTGTCGAAAACCAAGGCGAATACCTTCCTAATTCAGTCGTGGGAACTCCGAAGTGAGCTTTGCCAATATTCAAATCCCTGTGAGCCTGATAGGGCTCGTAGACGTTGTTAAGCTCGAGGAATGGCATGATCAACGTCAGAGCACCGACGTTCACATGGCTCGACGCCCAACCGTTCTCAAACCAGTTCCCATTGGCACTCATGTTGGCATCGACAGGGCCGATGATTCCGGGTGGGAATCGCTTGTAAGCGGATTCAAAGTTCAGGGTCGCAAGCCCTATTTGCTTCAGGTTGTTCGAGCACTGCATCCGACGAGCTGCTTCTCGTGCCGCTTGAACAGCTGGTAGTAACAAACCAACCAAAATACCAATGATCGCGATAACGACCAACAACTCGACCAAGGTGAAACCTCGATAACGAGCAACAATTCGCTTCTTCACAAAAAAACCCTTGCTATGAGAAAAAAACGCCTTTCGAAACACCTTCTGAGGCTCCAAAAAAACTCAGTGGGTGGATCAGTCGGATTCCATTTCGGGAGGGCTGGACCCGCTGTGAAATCACGTATGTGTGTGGATATACCCTATAAAAACAAACCAAAATTCATTGTCAACCATTCGAAATTCAACAAAACTTCATTGACATTTCCCCGCCACCGTAGACTCGACCGAGCGTTTACCCATAAAATCCCTGGCTTTTCCCTTAGTTTCCTTATTGCGAAACATATCGCAGCAAACACATTATCAATATAGTTTTGTAGAAATACTCAAGTGGAAAAGTCTATTAAAATGCTCTCGAATATTGTCCCAAAGAGTGATCAGACTCTTCAGCGATCATCTTATTTTTGGCAATTTGCTATGCATCCAATCGCTTTATTTCTGATGGCTCCGACTCAAACATCGACTTGAACAATAACAATTCAACCCACGCCAGATGAATTCTCATATGCCCCCCGTTGAATAACATCATATATCCAGAGCGGGGGGAGAATTTTTCATTTTCTTTCAACAATTCTACTAGACGCGCTAAAGCTTGGAGTTCCCGCAACCGATACAACCGTTACACCGTATCGTGGATGGCCGAAAGGAATCCAAATTGGGAAGAGGAACAGCTCTTGCAAGGGCAACTTGGACACCTGGGGCACAAAAGCGATCGTGCTTCGAAAACCTACTCGGAATGGTGCGGTTTTTCATGGGCCTTTTTGATCCTTTGCTGGGGCCTCTTCCCGAGCAAAACTATGGCTCAAAGCCCTTTATTTGAACCACGACCGCCTGTCCCATTCCAGCCAACGCTAGATTCCACTGCCGACCCGCATCTCGTTGAGGGCGCTTCGCTTGCCGGTCCAGCCTCCGAGGAGGCGTTTACTGCGGACCTTCCCGAGTTGCAAAACGAACTTGCGTCGCTACGTAAACGACTTGAAGCACTGGAGAAGGAAACCGCGCAGATCGAATTCCATGTAAAGCAAGAGACTGCTCCCGCGACAAGTAAGGGGACTAAAGGCTGGAACACGAAACTCGGGGGGCATATTCAAACCGAATATGTCACCTGGGCTAACAAAGACGACTCGATCTCCGCTGCGACGAACTACTTCAGCTTTAGACGCCTACGATTAATCGCGGATGGAACGGGCTACGAGCAATTTGACTTTCGTCTTCAATTGACGCTCGAGCCCAACCAGCCCGCCGCTGGTGACATTTTTACTAGCCCTGATGTCAAAGACGCCTACGTTTCCATGAACGAAATCCCAGGTATTGGTCGCTTCCGAATTGGAAATTTCTTCGTTCCCTTTAGCTTGGAACAAGTCACCAATGACACGAACAATGTTTTCTTAGAGCGATCGATTCCCACCCAAGGCATTTTCGCAGCCGATCGTGAGGTCGGCATGGCGGTCTACAACAGCGCTCTAGACGATCGAGTCACATGGACAACTGGCATCTTTTTTGACGACATCACGGACGGAATCAAGACTCGCATCGATGCTAACCAAGGATACCGGCTTTGCGGCCGCTTGACCTGTCTCCCGATCTATGAGGAACGCGAAGAAGGGACACGTCTTATGCACGCTGGTGTTGGTATACTGCATACAGGCGACTTTGACAAACAAGTTCGTTTTCGCTCACGACCTTCGGTGCAACGTGGGCCATTCCTCATCGATAGCGGCATCTTGAATGCTGACACCTACACAACTGGCAACTTGGAATTCGCGACCATCCTGGGCTCATTAACGTCTCAAACCGAGCTCTTTGTATCCCAAGTCAATCTCAATACCGGCGGCACGGCACACGTCGGTGGAGCGTACACTCATTTGAGTTACTTTGTAACCGGTGAGCATCGGATTTTTAATCCTTTCGGGCAGCACGGCGCTCAGTTCTCTCGGAACGTACCCTTTCGCAATTTCTCCACCAAAAAGGGTGTCGAGGGCTGGGGAGCGCTCGAGCTCAAAGCACGGTGGGCCATGCTGGATTTGAGCGAGGTATCTGCGGGACAGTACAACGATTTCACGGCCGGTTTCAATTGGTACTGGTCCGATCGCACTCGAATTATGTTCGACTGGATTCATCCCTTTACAAGCAGTCAAACCGTGTTCGGACAGATCGAAGCAGACTTGTTAGCCATGCGATTCGACGTCAACTGGTGATCATCGGAACCGGCAATTATCACCCATCGATGCACCCGAGCAACGGCTCATCCATGGCCCTAAGATCGCTGGCAGGAATGCCGCCGGGATGGTCCGCTTTTACCAGCATGATGGCATCACGAGCAATTTCAAGATGCTTCAATTTCGACTCTTCGTAAAACGCTTTGGCTACGTCGGGAAGTTTTGGCTGGCCATGCAGCGGTTTGTCGGAGATGCAAAGGAGCGTTGCTGACGGAACACGATAGCGAAAACCATTCGCCGCCACGGTGGCAGATTCCATGTCGACCCCAATACTGCGACTGGCCTTCAAGTCTCGTAGCTTACGACTTAAAGTTAGCTCCCAATTGCGATCGTCGGTGGTGTAGACTACGCCAAAGCGGTAAGGCAGCTTCCGCTCATCGAGAATTCTGGCTAGATAGCGATTCAGAATAAAGCTGGGCACGAGTGGCACGGATCGAGGCAACGCATCGTCCAACACATGGTCGTCGCGCATGTAGCCTGAGGCAAGCACGAAATCGCCGACTTCCTGGTGATTGCGGATCCCAGCACAGTGCCCGACCATGATCATGGCGTCGGGGCGCAGGACTGCCAAATGATCGGTAAAGGTCTTTGCATTGGAGGGGCCGACTCCGATATTCACGATGGAAAGCCCTTCGTTGTTGACCGTATGTTGATGATAAGCCGGCATTTGCACACCAAGCCTACTCGGTTTGCGGCAGGCCGGATAAAGCTGCTCAAACGCGTCCATGTGCATCTGGTAATTGGTGAGCAGAACGTAGCGCTGAAAGTCCTCGGCTCGCGTACCTGTGTAGTGTTCCAACCGTTGCAGCGACAACTCGACTCGCTCCGGCCCGAATAGAAAAACTTTCTTCCGGGTGTGATCAAAGTCAGTTTCGTCAATCCATTGGAGAAGTTGAGGATTACCTAAATCGACCCGTTCGCGATCAGGAGTAATGTCCAATTGGGCACCGCAACCGACCAGTCGCTGCAATTCTCGCTTTAGATACCATCGGTAAGCCGAGGGGCGGGCGACCTTACCCGAGATGACAGGATTATGCTTTGACCAAACGCGAGTGACTATGATTTTGGAGTAGTGGCCGTCAGCGTAATTTTTCTCCATCTCATCGCAAGCTTGTTCGATGAGCGCATCCAGGTTCCCAGACGTTCCGGCGGGTATTTTCATTTCGCTTTGGGCTTACAGTTCGTAGAGTTCGGGATCAACGTTTGGAGCCTCGAACAATCGCTTCCAGCGTTTCGACTTGGAATCTACAGCAAACGGGTCTCCGTCGGCGTCTAGAGCATCCCCCATTTGTTCATCGATCCGGTCGGGATCCTCGCCGGCTTCCATGCGACGGATGGCTTCTTGCATCGCGTCGTTAGGTTGCATACCCGTGACGTCGAACATCTTTTTCATCAGTTTAGCCATCTGCCTCGGGTCCTCGTCACCGGAATCGTCAGATTCGAGATGAGGAGCCATTTCGGCCATGAGTTGCTCCATTTTGGACTCGTCGACATTCTCGAACGGATCCTTGGTCGCATCCGACTCTTTAAGGCCTTTCGAGATGGCAAAACGCGAGATCTTTTTCTCGAGCTTCTTTCGCTTGCACTTTGGGCAACCCGGCACCTTGGTGTTTTGCACCGACCGTGCCAGGAAGCTAAAAACCGTGTGACAATTCGGACAGTAGAACTCGTAAATCGGCATACGCTTTGTGACAAAAGGGAGTTTGTGGCTACAGCAATTAACCGCTACTGAGGATACGGCTCGTCAGGCTGTTCTTCGGCCGTTTCGGGTTTAACTTTGAAGAAGATCATGAAGATTGCAAGCCCCACAAACAGCACAATGCTCGGGAGCATCCAGAATCCTTTCCAGTCAATCGTTGCCGCGTCTCCTTCGCCCGAACTGTACATCACGGTGAGAGCACCGCAGGCCAACGTCCCTAACCAAGTCCCCAGGCCGTAAACCAGCACTCCAAGCAACGACTGCGCACTCGCCCTGAGATCTCGAGGGGCCGTTTTGTCGACATGAATAAAGCCCGCTGCGAAGAAGAAGTCAAAGCAAAAACCGTGGAGCGCCACACCCATGATCACCAACCAAACGGCGTAACCATCCGGTCCTCCATACGCGAACAATAGGTAACGCAGAGCCCAGCAAAATAGACCAACGGACATAACGATTTTGATGCCGAACCGCTTCAGAAAGAATGGAAGCAAAACCAACAGGAGCACTTCCACGATTTGACCAATAGCTAAAGTTGAGCCAACGTTTTTAATCTTAGCTCCTTCATCAATAAACTTTCCTGCGGAGTTGAAATACATGCCCATAGCGATGGAAGCCAGGAACGTAATCACGAAGAAGACGGCAAAGGAGAAGTCCTTGAGCATCGCGAGCGCACGGAGAAAATCAAATGGCCCGGAAGACTTCCCAGCGGGGGGCGTTTTAGGAAGCACGACCAAGCAATAAATCCCAAGAATCAGTGAAATCACGGATGCTTGGAAAAGCGGCCCCGCCGTAGCAATCGTGTTGGCAATTTCCTTTCCGCCAGCGGTCGTAGTCTTACCCGAAAACAAAAAATCGATGAGGAATCCTGCGCAAATCCAACCGAATGTCCCCAGAACGCGAATCGTTGGAAAATCTCGTTCACCATCCGGCACATTGCGAAAAGTGAGAGAGTTTATAACAGCAAGAGTCGGATTGAAAATCAGGGAGTAGCAGAACGAAATAGCAAAGAGGAGCCAGTACTGATCCGGTGAGGTGACCTGAGTCATGGCGAACAGCAAACCGGCACCGAGAATGTGACACAGGCCTAGCAAGCGTTCACTATTCATCCAACGGTCAGCAATATAGCCGACGAACAACGTCGATATAATCGCCCCCAGATACATGTTTGCCATGATCGAGGTGGCTTGGGTCGGCGAAAAGCCTTTGTTCTCCAGAAATGGGAAGTAGACGATCACCCAAGATCCCCAGATGGCGAACTGCAAGAACATCATCAACGACAGAACCACCCTCAAGTGCAACGAAAGTGGTGGGGCGGACGAGTTGCTGCGAGATAGGCCCATACAAGGTTTCTTTCTTAGGTGGGGTAGTAAGTGGGTAGAAACAAGCGAATTACATCGAAGGGGTGTTTAAGATCGCCATAATTCTGCCGTGGCTGTTCGGCCTAGGCTACTGGGAGTACTTTCGGATAGACGACCTCCTTACGAAGTCGGCTAGTGTGACAAATTCCCCCGCGACATGCAAGCAGGGACCGTTGAGCTTATCACCTCAGGTTTCCCTAAGAGCTGAAAATACCTTACAATCCTCCAAAGCGACGCCCCCTTCCCTGGAATAATTATCGCGTGATACGTCGGAGATAATGTCATGAAACGAACGACTTTTTACCGTCATGTGGCCTTACTTGGGTTCGGCCTGGCATCTACCATCGGGACGATCTTTGCCGACGACAGCTGGCCGCAATGGCGTGGCCCAAACCGGGATGGCTTTGCAACCCCACAAAGCTTGCTCACAAGCTGGCCTGAGGACGGCCCTGCGGTTGCATGGTCCTACGAAGATACCGGAGCAGGCTATTCCTCAGTGTCAGTCGCCGACGGCAAGGTCTACACGCTCGGCAAACTCGATGGCAAAGCGACCGCAATCTGCCTCGATAGCAAGACAGGAAAGAAACTCTGGCAAACTCCGTTCGGAGATGGCAAGGCCCGTTACAACACCGGTTGGGGAGACGGACCACGAGGTACGCCCACCATCGACGGAGATTTCATTTACTGCGTCTCTGATATGGGAGCGGTCGCCTGCCTCAACAAGGAGACCGGGGAAGTCGTTTGGACGCGAGAGCTTGTAAGCGAAATGGGGGGCGAGGTTCCTACCTGGGGATACAGCGAATCTCCCTTGATCGATGGCGACCGGGTGGTCGTAACCCCGGGCAAGAAATCGTTTTTGGTCGGCCTCAACAAAAAAACGGGTGAAACGATTTGGGAGGCCAAGCCAAAACACGAGGCGCAGTACGTCTCTGTGATCAAAGCGGAATTTGACGGAGTGCCGGTCTATCTCTCGGCCACCAAACCTGGACTGGTCGGTATCCATGCAGAAACCGGCGAGGAACTGTTCCTGCATCCTAAAACAGGCAACAACGTTGCCGTCATACCAACGCCAGTTGTTTCAGGGAACATTATCTACCATTCCTCGGGTTACGGCGCGGGGTGCACAGCACTGGAAGTTACCGTTTCCGGTTCCGAACTTTCCGTGAAAGAGCTCTACCACGGCAACAGAGGTAGCATGGAGAACCACCACGGTGGCTTTGTGCTGCACGAAGGTACGATTTTCGGATTCTCGCGAACCAACCGAGGTTGCTGGATGGCGCAAGACCTGAAGAGCGGCGAAGTTCTGTGGTTCGAAAAAGTGGGGCGAGGCGCTTCGGGTTCGATCGGATTCGCCGATGGCCACCTGTATTGCTATGACGATGCCGAAGGAATCTGCTATTTGGCGAAACCATCCAAGTCAGGCTGGGAGCCAGTCGGACAGGTGAAGCTTCCCAAGACCTCTTCGATCGATCGGGGCAAGGGAGCGATCTGGGCACACCCAGTGATTGCCGAGAAGAAGCTCTTTATCCGCGATCAAGACAAGCTGTTTGCCTATGACATCAGCAAGTGACCTAACTGCAGGAACTAATTCTAAGAAAAGTCTGATTCGCATTCTCGGAAAATGGTTCCTGTGCGTCACGATCGGCGTTGTCGTGCTGGTCGCATGTTTTTTGCTAGGCGCTTACGTTTTAGCACGTATCCCCGTTAACCGAGGGTTCCAGCATGCGACCGGCGAATCGGTCGAGATATTGCTCATCAACAATGGCGTTCACGCCGACTTGGTCGTTCCTTTGGATGCTCCCGCATTTGAGTTGCGGAGCATCATTCAAGATGGAAATTATCGCACCGATCCCAATCTATATTCTCACGCTATCGTGGGTTGGGGGAATCGAAAGTTCTACTTGGAAACCGAGACATGGGATGATCTGAAGGTTTCGAATGTGCTTTATGCCTTCACCGGCCTAGGCGAAACAACGGTCCACGTCGATCTCACCACCGATTTTCTTTTTCGCATCAAACGCGACAAGCAGCGACTGCTTCGCCTGAGTGACAACCAGTTTCGCTCTTTGTGTGAGCATATTGTCGAAACCTTAAAGAAGGATGAGGAGGGGAACCCGATCCCGATCAACTGCCAACCGTATGGTGACTCGGATTGCTTCTTTGAAGGAAAAGGGAGCTACCACATTTTTCGCACATGTAACGTCTGGGTCGGCGAAGGTTTAAAACGGGGTGGAGTCCGCGTGGGGGTATGGACTGTTACACCCAATTCACTTTTCGCGTGTTTGCCCGACGATGCACCAACAAGAGACGAAAATCCTGAACTTGTACCTGCACCTGAGCCTAGCCCTCCTGCAAGTAACTAACCCTTCAAAAAGATTTGCAATAGGTCCAATAATCGCAATACATATCGAGAGTGTTGAGATGAATCGCTTGCCTGCTCATGGATTCTTCGGCACCAATACGCAATAGAAATCGCCGTTGCAGCCTCATGTAACGATCGCAGATCTGTACCGCTACAAAGGCTGGAATGCGGATTCACTTCGAGATAAGTGTCCGCCAAGCCTTGCCACGTATCATCGACTCGGAGTGAACAGTCGGCAACAGGTAGACTCCCAACAAGTCTTATAAAATCAAAACCAGGCCAATCGATACGGCTAGCACCTACATCTACGGTGTGAATCCATTTTTCGTTTTGATCCACAAGCAGATTCTCTTTCCAGAGATCCCGAATGATCCAATGAAGCTCCAGTTTGGTCGTGCTCAGTTTGTTGATCGTTTCACGCCAACGGCCTGAGTTGGATTGAAGAATTTCAAGAAATGGAGCGATGCGAATTCCCAATAAAGGGTCGGACCTGAGTCTCTCCATCGTTGGGATCTCGACAAGAATCCGATCCAGCAAATCTGCCCTTTCTTGAACCCCTCGAGAAGAACCGGACTGAACCCCGGCTGCTCGTGAGACTCGGTGCAGATGTGCAAGCTGGCGAACATACTCGGTCCTCTGCTCCTCCGAGATCTGCGTACTACGTAGAGGTGAGCCAGGAAGCCATTTAACGAGAGTCCACCAACGAGAATCTTCTTCGATGGTAAGCTCAACTTGATCGTCGGATATATTCCAAGAAACGGGACAGGGTATCGGGCAGGATTCGAAACGAGGGAGCAAAGCTTCTTTGCGACTCTCCAGAAATTTGGCCTGCTCTGACCATAAACGGATCTTGTTTTCGTTTTCCGACGTAGCAGGCCAGCTTCGAACAACCCAGGAATCCGAGGCGATAAAAAATCGAAAGAGCGGCATACCGCTCATTCCGCCTGATAGCGGCTCCCATCGATCCAGACTTGTCCCAAACTTAGCGTGAACCGCTTGGACTAGGACTTGGGGTATGGTTTGGTGAGCCAAGGACACTTGCGACCAGAAGGTTTACTTTAGCTTTTCGACCCGTCCACCCTTGAGCCGCACCAAAGCGTCACACTGTGATGCGACATATTCATCGTGAGTCACCATCACGATGGTCAAGTCCCGTTCCTCGTTTAGCTTTTGCAGCAAACCGAGAATGGAGGTTCCTGTTTCTTGATCCAAGTTGCCGGTTGGCTCGTCAGCGAGTAGTAGAGCAGGATTGAGAATCAACGCTCTGGCAATTGCCGTGCGCTGCATTTCACCGCCTGAAAGCTGGCTCGGACGATGCTTTAACCGATGCTCCAGTCCAACAGTAGCCGCCAATTCGCGAGCTCGTTCGCGAAGCTCAAATCGGTGTTTCCAGTACGAAAATATTCCGTGCCGAATCATGGCGGGAGCTAGGATATTTTCTAGTAGCGTTAACTCTGGTAGCAAGTGGTAGAACTGAAAGATCATTCCGAGTTGAGTATTGCGAAATTGATCTCGTTGGCGCGTTGATACGTTGTCGATTCTCGCACCGTTGAAGTAAATTTCTCCTTCATCTGGCTGGTCGAGCGTTCCCAGCAGATGGAGCAACGTACTCTTGCCGGATCCACTTTGCCCGACAATCGCCGTGATCCGTTTCTCCTCAGCTTGAAAATCGACGCCGCGTAAAACCGGTACAACGACATTCTGCTTTCGATACGATTTGGTTAGTCCAGTCGCACGTAAGATGCTCGGGCTCGCAAGCGTAGCAACTGGAATATCTGCTTCGCCGTCAGCATGAACAACGCGATAACGAGTTTGCTCTGTACCGTTTGGTAGAGTTACTTTTGATGGGCTCAACGTTTTACTCATATCTAAGTGCCTCGACTGGATGCATTCGTGCTGCACGAACGGCGGGAAGAACACTAGCCAATACTGCAATAAGAATCGATCCCACACTCACCCAAACCAACATCCCGGGATGAATAATGGTCGGGATCCGATCAAAGTAGTAGATCGTCGGATCGAATACTTCACGCCCGGTTATAAACTCGACAACTCTGGCGATCTCATTAATCTTCCAGACGAACAATAGACCGCAAACGATCCCGACTCCCGCACCTACCGTGCCAAGAAGAACTCCGTAGCCAAGAAAGATGCTCGCGATGCCGGAGCCAGGTGAACCGAGCGCCTTCAGCACGCCTATGTCGCGAGTCTTTTCAACAACGATCATGAAAAAGGTTGCTAAAATCCCAAAGCCCGCAACCGCGATGATCATAAACAAAAGGATGTTCAGGATGGTCGTTTCCAGTGCTACTGCTGCCAGCAGCGGGCCTTGTGTGTCCTTCCAAGAATTGACCATAACCAAGGATTCGGGGGGAAACTCTGATCGCAACCGATCGCGAGCAACTGCGAGATCCACTCCCGGCTTGAGCTTAACCTGAATGGACGTGACGGCTCCCTGTCCCGTCTGCGGATCGATCATGCCTCGAGACTCCTGCAAAGACCGTAGGGGCACAAAAGCAAAGGTGCCATCGTATTCACTCATTTTGCTCTCATAGAAATCGACAATTGTAAATGTTTTGTCGATGGCTTTGGGAGGGGTGCCAGCATTTGGAAATGCGACACTCACATCATCGCCGGGTCTAAGGTAAAAGTGATCACGAACGTTGTTGTCTAGATCTCGCCCTCTTACGCAACCAAGCCCAATACCAAGCACGATCCCAATATGTTGTTCGGTTTCCGCATCAAAGGACCGTCCGCCTCCGGTGGGAATGCTGATCGGCTTGGAATCTCGCAAAGCTTCCAAAGCGGATTGCGATTGAGTGTTCAATGCAAGAGGATCGTAGACGACTGCTTCTTCTTGCTCGGCTGCTTGGTCGCGTTCCGAGCCGTCTTGCGATCCATTAGCGGCCAGCAATTCTTGTTCTTGAATTTTACGTTTGAGTTCATCGTATCGCTCTAGCTCTGAGCGAAACTCCTGCTGTCGCTTAGCAAATTCCTTCTTGAGTTGTTCATTGAGGCGTCTGTGTTCCCATCCTGCTGGCTGTAGCGAATCTCTCGAAGGATCGTAACCACTTTCCCTGAGTCGGAAATCGAGTCTCTTTTGGTTCTCAGGGTGGAGAAGGTATTTGCTAAAGTCGCTCACCGAAGCGTAAGTCTTCTCATCGATACCAATGAGATTGATCTGTTGAGTGTGAGACTGACCGTTTACAGAAAACGTCATCATTGCGGGTAGCGTGACAACCGTCGTGATTCCAGAAACCGAGTCCCCAAGGCGCTCACGGATTCGTTCGGCATACCAGTCGGGCTGAGCCAGACCTGCTGTCGATCGAGTTTCCACGACTATGTCGCTTAGAATCCCGTGCATGCGTTCCTGCATTAAGGACGTAAACCCGTCCATGACACTGTTAACGACGACGAGCGTCGCGACGCCGAGCATGACCGACACGATCGATGCCAACGCGATCCATCGGGTCCGCAGATATCGCCAGCATAGGAGTAATTTGTACATCGACCTTCCCTAGATACCTAGAAAACCTACGGGTGGAATCCATCCATCAGCGAAAGTTAGCAGGTTTGTCGGCTTCGCTGCAAGACGAACCCCCTCTTCAAGCAAGGAGAAAAAATTTACTATTCCAACCAGATTGGGGGGGTGGAAAGATGGCATCCCGACTTCAATCCTGCTAGCTTAATGGTGTTCAATCGCCAACCTCCGCACGTCAAAGACTCGCTATCTACCGCAAATCCCAACCCAAGGCACGTTTGGAGCGCGTTAAGAAACGATAGCTACCAAAGGGGGGGGATGCGGTGCTGTTTGCGATGCAGATGCCACGAAGTGGATTCAACCCGAGGAAAACTATGTCAAAATCAATTTTGCTGATTGACGACCACGAGATCGCTCGTCTAGGTCTCAAGCAGATTTTGGAAGGCAGTCAGCTCCAAGTGACCGCTGAGGCTTCCGACTCCTCCGCTGCTCTGGAATGCCTTTCGGGAGGGGAATTTGCTTTACTAGTCATCGATCCGAAACTTCCCAGTGGAGACGGATTTTCTCTAATCCAGCAAGTAATAGAGCGAGCCCCCGAACAAAATACGCTGCTGTTTTCGGAACTAGAAAGCCCGCCTTTGTCCTATTATGCCATTTCGCTTGGGATGAAAGGTTTGATTTGCAAGAGTTCCCCCCCTTCGACAATTGTGGATGGGCTTACTAAGGTCGCAGCCGGGGAAAGCTTATGGACCAAAGAAGAGATCAGGAAATCTTCCCGACTGGGGGTCAGCAATACCATACTCGAAACCAAATCGGGAGTTCCGTTGACCAAGCGGGAATCCGATGTTCTCTCGAAAATGGCAACAGGCATGACCAATCGCGAAATCGCGAAATCGTTCGGCATTAGCTACGAAACGGTCAAAGAGCATGTTCAGCACATCCTCAGAAAAATAGGTGTCTCGGATAGGACTCAAGCGGCGGTGTGGGCCGTCCACCATCGGCTGATCTGAGCCAATGGGCTGAGATTTTTTGATTGCTAAAGCCGGGGCGAGTTTGACGGTCGTAAGGCACCCTCGCACAGTTTCCTCGAGAATCAATTTGCAGATTTCGCCAGAACTATTGCCAAATTCGTTACAGACAGGTCTAAAATACGTGATAGTTAGAACGGTCGTAGAGGTTGTCACAGCCGAACAACTTTTGCTCTCTTTAATTTTCGAACCAATCATGAGTGCTAGAATCACGGGAAACAGCAACGCGGTCGTCGACCGAGTAGAAGCTCCGCAAGAGACCATCGTCAGGCCCAAGCCAAAGAAGAAGCCCCAATCCAAGCTTCCGCCACGGTACAACGTAGTTCTCTGGGATGATCCAATTCACACTTACGACTACGTTATCGAAATGATGCAACGCTTGTTCCATCACTCGGCAATCCAAGCTCTCAAGATCGCAGAGGAAGTTGACAAAAGCGGACGCGCGATCTGCTTCACGACTAGCAAAGAGGTGGCCGAACTGAAGCGTGATCAGATTCAGGCTTATGGCAGCGACCCGATGAGCTCCCATCCCAATAATGGAAGCATGTCCGCGTCCATCGAACCTGCTAGTGCCTAGTGTTACCACCCACTGCACCTGTGTCTGGATTCTACTCCTCAGGTTTAGGACGTTTTTCCTTAACCCAATAGCAAGAGTCGCTGCCTCGTGCAGGTCTCAACCTGCAATTCACCGAAAGGGGAGAAGATTCTCGTTCCCTAGGCCACGCCAAGAGTACCGTCTACCCGCGTCTGCTCTTCCGCTGTGTGCAGATGTGATCGACACTCTCGACGAATTTCTCCGCCTCCTCGCGGGTGTTGTACAAATAGAAGCTCGCTCGGCATGAGGAGCTGATCCCAAGCTTGGCATGTAAAGGCATCGCGCAGTGGTGGCCGACTCGAATGGCAAATCCTCGGGCGTCTAATAGCTTGGCCATTTCTTCGCCGTGAACCCCTTCACATGTAAACGTCACGATCCCCGCTCGCTCCTTTGCATGACCGGCATAGACGCTGACACCCGGTATTCGTCGAAGTCCTTCGATCGCAATCTGTGATAATTCTCGTTCATGCTCCAAAAGTCTTTGCGCCCCGAACTGCGCCAGATACTCAACCGCAGGTTTCAACGACACGATCTCGGCGATGGGAGGCGTACCTGCCTCAAATTTGTGCGGCAGGCTAGCTTCTGTAAAACCATCAAAGCTAACAGACTGGATCATGTTCCCTCCACCCTGCCATGCTGGCATCGTAGCGAGGCACTCACGCTTTCCATAAAGAACACCCACTCCCGTAGCTCCGAGCATTTTATGCCCACTGAAGACCACGAAGTCGGCATCCCAATGTTGAACATCAAGCTCGCCATGCGGCACCGCTTGGGCGGCATCAACCAACACGCTCGCGCTAATGCCATGCGCGAGTTCGACGCAATGCTTAATCGGATTTATCGTCCCCAGCACATTGGACACTGCCGTGATTGCGACCAACTTGGTTCGCTCGTTAAGCATGCTCTCGAATGCTTCCAGGTCCAATTCGTAGTCTTCACGAATCGGTACCCATTTGATAACCACCCCGAGTTCTCGGGCTAGCTGCTGCCACGGCACAATATTCGAGTGATGCTCCATCTCGGTGAGCAACACCTCATCGCCACGCTTTAGCTGCTGCCGCCCCCAAGTCTGGGCTACCAAGTTGATCGATGATGTGGTGCCACTCGTGAATATAACTTGTTCGGGTGCACCAGAACCAATGTATTCCGAAATGGCCTTTCGCGAGCCTTCAACTTGGACAGTGGTTTTCGCCGCAAACTCATGCCCAGATCTATGCACATTAGCATAGTGCTGCGAATACAAATCCGACATCGCCTGAATAACGGAGTTCGGCCGTTGTGACGATGCCGCATTGTCTAAGTAAACAACTTGATGCCCCGAGTCCAGAACGGTCGAAAGCGAGGGAAAGTCTTTCCGAACCGAATCAATCTTGTCCTGTATCGGACCGAAATCAGCCCTGCTTGATCGCGCCTCAACCAACTGAGCAGTTGCGATAGAGTGATTACTCGGGTTCATTGCCCCGGCGTAGTCGTGAATGCGTGCGACCATGGAGTGAAATCCATTGCTGCGGAGAGGCGAAAGAAAGCTCTTCAAATGAAGAGCGTCAAATAATTCCTCAATGGAATAGGTTAATATCTCTTCCGGCGTCTTGCCCGAATACGCAGAAACAAGCACTGCTGCCAACCCCCGGACCATCGGTGCATCACTTGACGCTTCAAAGAATAGTCGGCCGTTTGCTGTGCGAGGGACAAACCAAACCATGCTCTGACAACCAAGGACGCGGTACTCCTCCGTGCAATACTCGGTTGGGAATGGAGGCAACGTTTGCCCGAGTTCAATCAGTGTCTGGACTCTCTCTTCAGCCGTTTCGAGGTCCTCAAACTCGGCCTGAATGTCTTCGATCGTGTCGATCATGAGCTCCTAGAAAATCCCTAACTGGTCTCGAGCATCTTCGGTCATCTTCTCCGGTGTCCACGGTGGATCCATAACCACCTTGATATCGACAGAGGATACACCAGCCATCGATTCCACCGCCCTGCGGCTATCTGCAACCAACTGCGGGCCAGCAGGACACATAGGGCTGGTCATGGTCATTTCGACCGCCACCTTGTGGGTTCCGTCTTCGATTTTTTCGATATCGACTACGTAGATCAGACCCAAGTCGACAATGTTGACGAACAACTCAGGGTCGATAACCTGCTTTAACTGTTCCCGTACATGATCTTCTAAAATAACTGGTAGCTCACTCATCGACACTCACATACACCTTTCCGTCTTCGACTTTAGTTTTGAAAGAAGTGGTTGGTTCCGTTGCTGGCATCGTTAACGCCTCGCCCGTACGCAAATCGAACTTGGCCCCATGACGCGGACAAGCGATGCAATGATTCTCCGTCTCGCCATCGCCCAAGGCGCCGCCGTCGTGCGTGCAGACATCCTCGATACAGTAGACTTCACCGTCAATCAAGGTAACGATAACGAAACGCTCATCAACCTCGGTCGCGAAGGGAACGTTGGGGACGAGTTTTTCAACAGGACAAACAAAATGATACACCGAACTAAATGATTTCTAATAAAAAGGGGGTAGTATTATCGGAAATGCCGCAGCTCGATATCACGAACGCGGCAATGGAAATGTTCCGACGGATTCGAAAAGCTAGCGATCTACTCGTACTGTCGAACTTGACGAGCAATCGCTGCACCTAATGCATCGCGAACTGATTCAATGGTGATTCGATCAAATATTTGCTGAAAGAACCCGGTCACGATCATTCGAATGGCTTCCTGGCGAGTAAAACCTCTTGATTGAGCATAGAAGATCAATTCTTCATCGACCCGGCCGCTGGTGCTGCCGTGAGTGCAACGTACGTCATCTGCCAAGATCTCAAGACCAGGGATCGAATCCGCGCGAGCTTGATCACTCAGCATGAGGTTATCGTTTCGCTGATAACCGTCTGTCTTATCTGCCCCCTCATCCACCTTGATCATGCCTCTCCAAACCGTTCTAGAATTGTCCTGAAGAACCGATTTGTAGAGGAAGTCACTGGTGCAATGCGGTGCACAGTGACGCTGAATGGTGTTGTAGGTCAAGTGCTGCCTATCGCGAGTGAACATCACACCATTTACATAGCTGCTCGCCCCGGGGGCAACCAATTCGACTTGTTGATCGACTTGTGCGAATCGAGCTCCCATCGCAGCGACCGTCCACTGAATCGTGGCATCGCGTCCGACACTGGCACGCTGGTGGGAAAACTGCCAAACCTTTTGTCCCCAATCTTGCAAGGAAACGAATCGCAAATTCGCTCGATCCTTGACAATAAGCTCTAGTCCACCCGCGTGGAAACCAGTCGCCTGATCACTTGGGCTGCTACATTCGGATAAGATTGTCGCTTGGGCGCCCTCTTCGAGAATCACCAACACGTGGGAAATGTCTGTCCCGCCTTCGGTCAAAGCCGAATGAAAGTGGAGCGGTTGCTCAATGGTTACATTTCTAGGAACATAAAGCAAGCAACCATCAGACCACATCGCACTCTGCAACGCTGCAAATCGGTCCGGAGCAGTTCCGATCAAGGAATGCATAACACCACGAATGACTTCTGGCTTTTCACGGCAGAATCGAGACAGCGAACCAAACAGTACCCCCTTGGCAGCTAAGGTTTCGTTCAGCGAATCACTCATGACCCGACCGTCGACACTGCTGATGCTACCTGCTGCATCGACACCCTCTAATAACCAAACAGGAGCACCCGTGTCCTTGGGTAGATCCTCGGTCTCAACTGGTAGAGGATACTTATCGATTTTAAATCCCCTAAGCTCCGACCGCATCCAATTCTCGTCGCGAGGATTGGGCCATTCCATGGAGCTAAATTGTTTCCAAGCCTCTTGGCGGAGTTCCGTTAGCCACGCGGGATCGATTCGGCTCTGCAAAAAGGATGCAAAGCCGGCATCATTAAACGCTCCTAGCTGTTCATTGCGTACCATGACTGCATTCATATTAGCCCACCGAACCTTCCATTTGCAATTGAATGAGGCGATTCATCTCGACGGCATACTCCATAGGGAGTTCCTTAACGAGAGGCTCGATGAAACCGTTAACAATCATGGTGCTGGCTTCAGCTTCGCTCAAGCCCCGGCTCATGAGATAGAACAATTGCTCTTCTCCGATGCGAGACACGCTGGCTTCGTGACCGATGCTTACATCTTGATCCATGATCTCGATGTAAGGATAGGTGTCGCTGCGGCTCTGCGGATCCAGAATCAACGCGTCACAAACAACGTTACACTTGGACTTTTTAGCATCTTTCTCTACACGCACCAAACCACGATAGCTGCTTCGACCACCATTCTTGGAGATCGACTTGCTGATGATCTGCCCCGTCGTGTGAGGCGCACAGTGTACCAACTTGGCGCCCGCATCTTGATGCTGACCTGCTGACGCAAAGGCAATCGATAGGATTTCACCTCGAGCCCCAGGTTCCATCATGTAGACCGCTGGATACTTCATGGTCAGCTTGCTACCGAGGTTACCGTCAACCCATTCCATGGTCGCATCGGCGTAAGCCATAGCTCGCTTGGTGACCAAATTGTAAATATTGTTGGCCCAGTTCTGGATCGTTGTGTATCGGCATCGGCTACCTCGCTTGCAGACGATTTCCACAACCGCAGAGTGCAAAGACTCCGAGGAGTACATCGGTGCGGTGCAACCCTCGACGTAATGAACACTTGCCCCTTCATCGACAATGATGAGGGTCCGTTCAAATTGCCCCATGTTCTCCGCGTTGATGCGGAAGTACGCTTGGAGCGGGAATTCAATCTTGACCCCCTTCGGTACGTAAATGAATGAGCCACCTGACCAGACCGCCGAGTTCAAGGCGGCAAACTTGTTGTCGGTCGATGGGATGATTTTCCCAAAGTACTCTCTTACCAAGTCAGGATATTCCTTAACAGCCGTGTCGGTATCGGTGAATATCACACCTTGGTTGGATAGATCCTCCTTGAGCGAACCATATACAACTTCGCTCTCAAACTGGGCCTTAACGCCGGCCAGAAACTTGCGCTCGGCTTCGGGAATCCCCAGCTTGTCGAAGGTGTCTTTGATCTCTTGAGGTACCTCGTCCCAAGTTCGACCTTGTTTGTCGGTTGGCTTCAAGTAATAGAAAATATCTTGAAAGTTGACATCGATACTGCCGCCCCAGGTAGGCATGGGCTTCGAGTGAAAAATGTCGAGCGCCTTCAAGCGGAAGTCCCGCATCCACTCTGGTTCGTTCTTCATCTCGGATATCTGATTCACGATATCCCGATCCAGACCTTTGCGAGCCTTGAAGACAGCCTTGCTCTCGGTTCGGAAATCATACTTGTTGATTTCGCCGAGCTCTTCTGACGTTCCTGCCAAATCGGTTGCCATAGTACGTTCTATATTCTTTTCGTGGAAATGGATTGATTGAGAATCGACAATTAAACCGCCAAGGATTCCTCTTTGGCCACCATTTCTTGGTTAGCCGCATCTGCGTCAGGATAGGTTCGACGAATTCTTTCGTAACCGTGGTCATGCAATTCTCGTGCAAGCTCAGCACCGCCAGTTTCAACAATTCGCCCACCCAACATCACGTGCGTGAACTGAGGAGGATTGTGTTCCAGCAATTTGTCATGGTGGGTAATGATCAACAATCCCATCTTGTCCTTGCCGATCTCAGCGATCGAAGCACTGGCCAATCGAACGGCATCAGCGTCCAAACCACTATCGGTTTCATCAAGGATCGAAAACTTTGGAGCGAGCATGGCCATCGTGAGGATTTCTGCACGCTTCATTTCTCCCCCGGAGAAACCGTCGTTCACGTAACGTCGTGCGAACTCTGGATCGATCTTCAACTGCTCCATCTTGGCCTTCAAATCCTTGCGAAACTCTCGCATGGGAATCAGATCTTCACCCTCTTTGCGATCGGGACGACGAACATTGGTGGTCGCATGTCGCAAAAAGTCAGCGGTTTTGACACCAGGTATTGCGATCGGACGTTGAAAGGCCATGAAGATACCGGCCCGAGCCCGCTGGTCGGCTTCCCACTCGGTGATGTCTTCACCGTCTAGAGTGATGGTCCCCTCAGTGATCACATAATTAGGATGCCCAGAGATCGCCAAGCCCAAGGTGCTCTTTCCCGAACCGTTAGGCCCCATCAATGCGTGCGTTTCACCATGGTTCAGGGTCAAGTTCACGCCTCGAAGAATGGGCTTTCCATCAACTGCAACGTGCAAGTTTTCGATCTTCAATGTGTGGGACATTCGAAATCCGTAAATTCTAGTTCGTGAAAAAATCAAGGAAAAATTTTTATGGGTTGGTTTGTCGCATCTAGATCGCTTCTGATGCAGAAGCAGTCGCCACGACAGGTGAGAATTGACAACTTCCATGTCCGTCTAGTCGGCATTTGGACAAGTGAACTTCCTGACCCAGAGCCTGACTTAACGCCTCCTGCTCCAATTGACAAACCGAACGATCGGCTCCCTCGTCAACCAAGCCGGGATAGGGACAAGCATGAACCTCTAATACCGGTAGATCTTTCTCACACGAATACGAAGCCGGCACCTTGCGAGTACAAAGCACCCCGGCCAGCGTCCGCATGCGCTCTTCGATGGAAGCGTCTGGGAGCAACGATTTGTAGCTGTCACCCATGCGGCGGGCGACTTTTGCTACGATCTGTGCTCGCAGCGACTCGTCTTCTATGTCACCGATCACCGACCAAAGCGAGATGGCTAGCTCGCTGTAGGTGACCCCAGCCTGCCTCCAGCCCAAGTCGGTAAGGAAGTAGTTGAATTGCGGGCGTCCACGGCCAGCCAGTCGTTTCTTTTTCTCGATGTAACCCGAGGCCTCGAGCCTCTCGATCCGCTGACGAATGGCCGTCGCCGTCACCTCCAGACGATCCATCAGTTCCTGGATCGACAGACCCGGCTCACGCCGAAGCAGGTCCAATACCAGTTGATCCACTGGTCGAATCGGCTCGTCGGTTTGATGAATAGGAAGATCCATTGCAACATTAGTCGTGGGAAAAGTAACTACGCTGCAAGTGTAGACGCGGGGTTATTTTTGACAAGCTTAGTTGCGAAAAATAACTTTGCGTACTGAAATCTGGTTATTAGGGCGATACAAACGCCTTCCAAGAGGCTCTAATTCCCCTTAGAACCCATAACGGGAGAGAAAGACAGCATTCACATCTGCTCTCTTGATGGATGCTGAAAACTCGATGGCCATGAGCTCCGATACAATCTGGTCAATCTCACGCGGCCCAATTTCGTAGACGCAAACCGTGCATCCTACAAGTTCGATAGGCATTAGATTCTTGAAGACGTAGTTGGGGGACGTCACGATGTGCTGTTAGCCCCTACAACAGGCCTATTCGGTTTCTTCAAACCTTCACGGTAAATAATCTGATTAGGCCAGGGTCTCGCAATCGTTTACTTGGTCGATCAACAGTCGCAGCTTGCCAACATTTCGTCGGTTGAAGTGCATGACGAGTCTAGGAAGATTGGCTAGTTCTGGTTCGCTGCTTTCTTCTGGCAATGCGGACTGCTGAACGATGCGTCCGGACGCCAGGATCTCCCCGAACTCGCGGTTCAGTTCCTCGAGGCTTTCCTCCGTGAGCTTATGAGTGATTCTCAATACGAGTGTATCGTTCACGTATCGCATGCTGTGGTAATTTGAATAGAAGTGCATGATGTGCTGGGCGGCTGCTTCGGTTGAGTGCATTACGCGGTAGAGGTTCACATCTTCAGGGCTGATTAACTTTAGCTTCATCAGCTCGGATTGCACGAATGTTTCGAACCCTTCCCAAAAAGTCCCGTTGGGCTCATCCAGCAAGATGAGGGGAAACATGGTTTGCTTGCCCGTTTGGATGAGCGTAAGTACTTCCAGAGTCTCATCGAGCGTGCCGAATCCGCCTGGGCAACACACTACCGCACTGCACTCCTTGACGAACATCAATTTGCGAGTGAAGAAGTATTTTAGGGTGACCAGTTTTGGGTCTCCCTCGATATAGGGGTTCGCGGACTGTTCGAAGGGGAGCATGATATTCAAGCCCATCGACATCTCGCGCCCCGCTCCTTTGTGGCCGGCTTCCATGATTCCGCCCCCGGCTCCGGTAATGACCATCCAGCCAAAGTCGGTCATTCGCTTTGCAAACTCTGCGGCTTGGATATAGGTAGGGTGGTCTGGAGGAGTGCGTGCAGAGCCGAATATGGTAACTTTCCTACGGCGTCGATAGGGTTGAAACACCTTAAAGGCGTATCGCAACTCTCGTAACGTCCGACTAAGGATTTTTAGATCGCCACGTGTCGTACCATCGAGATGGAGTCGGTCGACCGTTCTCTTGAGCATGTCAATCAGATCCTCGCTTTCCAGCGAGAACGGTGGCTCGTCAGCGGGCTGGGGGCGTGCCTTTTCGTCTTCCCCGTAGGCAAATTCCGAATTGGCGTTTTTTGATGGGTCATTGGACGGGAAATTCTGTGGCTGATTCATGATGCATCCGAAGGGATCGTCGACGAGAATTCTCTTTGTAAGTAGGATACCAATTTAATTGGAACAGGTCTTCGGCAGTTCCTCGAACGACAGGGAAACTCAGTGTTTATTTCAATTGATGGAATCGATGGGGCGGGCAAGACAACTCAAATTGCAATGCTCTGCGAAGTACTAAAGAACGAAGGGCACCAGATTGCCCGATTTCGCGACCCTGGCACAACAAAATTGGGAGAGTCGATCCGGGAAATTCTACTGCACCGAGAAGACATTCCTCTCGATGGAACCGCCGAGATGCTCCTCTATATGGCTTGCCGAGCTCAGTTGGTCTCTGAGCAAATCATTCCGGCCCTGGAAAATGGGCAAACTGTTGTTTGCGATCGCTTTTTGCTCGCTAATGTGGTCTATCAGGGAACCGCTGGAAGTCTCTCGCCGGAAGTCATCTGGGAGGTCGGACGTACGGCGACGAAAGGCCTTCTGCCTGACAAAACGGTGGTATTGGATTTGGATCCGGAACTGGCGTTCTCGCGAATCCAGCGTGGCCATGATCGTTTGGAGAAACGTGGAGTTGAGTATTTTCGCGCTGTGAGGCGAGGGTTCGTTGAGGAATCCCGCGTCTTAGGGAGCAGTTGCCGGGTTGTTGACGCTTCCTTACCTGTTGAACAAATTCACGAAGAGATCATGGCTTTTGTTCGATCCCGTTGAGCTGTGCCTGCACATGTTAAACAGGGCGACTTAGCTAGACTGGGGCAAGGTTGCCGAGTGTGCCAATTGTTCGTGTTGTGATTTTAAGTTCCGACAAACTACGGTCCCCAAGGTTCGAGCGATTGTAGGAGTCGGTCCGATAGTTCTTGATATTCGGTCGTTACGCGTAAAACGAATGCATGCAAATTGCATGCTGGGCGAACAACGACAGGCCACGATTAATAGCACGAGTCAAAAAATGTTTCATCGAACCAGTCTGAAACAATGGATCGCCGCCGGTTGCATCACAGCAACTACACTCTCCGGTTGTAAGCCGGTCGATCGTTTTCGTGCGTGGACAGACAACAAAAACAGTTCCTACTTCCAGGAGTATATCACGCGGATTGAGTATCCTGACGTCCGGGCCGAACCGGATCTGCATATCCTGCAAACCCCGTTACCCCTCTCGATCGAGAACCCGAGCGATCTGCCGACCATCGAGATCACGCTGCAGGAAGCAATTACTGCGGCCCTACAAACGAGTGAAGTTTTGAGAAACTTGGGTGGCTCCGTGGTGGCTGCACCACAGATGCAACCGACGGAACTTGACCCGGCCCTGGTCGACGTCAATCCACTCGGTGGAGTCGAAGCAGCTCTATCCGAGTTTGATGCTGTGGTTAACTCACAGCTATTCTGGCAGAAAAATGAAAGGCCAATCAACCGGCCCGACCTACCTGAGTTTGAATTGTTCTTTCCCTTGGTCAACCAACAGACCACCGGGAACTTCATTAACCAAGTCAGCAAGCGAACCGCTCAAGGTGCTCAGTACGCATTGCGTACGAATGTTGTTTACGATCGCAACAACAACCCAAGCCGTCGCTTTCCCAGCGATTTCGTTGGATTCATTGAAGCAGAATGGAGGCAACCTTTGATGCAGGGTGCTGGTACGACTTACAATCGTATTGCAGGTCCAAATGCGATTATAGGTCAATACAATGGCGTTTTGATCGCTAGGATCAACACCGACATTTCTCTCGCGGACTTTGAAGCCGGGGTGATTGGCCTCATCAATGATGTGGAGACCGCATATTGGGAGCTCTACTTTGCCTACAGGCAGCTAGAAGCTCAAGTTTTGGGGAGGGAAAGTTCTTTGAAAACTTGGCAGCGGGTCAACGAGCTTCAGAAGGTTGGTCAACGAGGGGGTGAGGCGGATGCCGAAGCCCAGGCTCGATCCAATTTCTATTTATTTTCCGCTCAACTAAACGATGCTCTCGCTGGCCCAACAGGGCTCTACGCGGCCGAGCAGCGTCTACGTTACATGATGGGTAAGCCGCCGAGCGACGGAACAGTCATGAAACCAAAAGATGAGCCGATGCAAGCGCAGGTTTTGGTGGACTGGGAGTCCGCTGTGGTTGATGCATTAACTCGCCGTGTTGAGATTCGGCGTCAAGAATGGACGGTAAAACGACGTGAGTTCGAACTCGTCGCGGCTCGATTGAACAAACGACCGAGGATGGACGCATTGATGCAGTATCGATTCCGAGGCTTGGGAGACAACTTAATTGGCAATCGGGATCCCAACAACCGCTTTGACAATCTCTTCCACAGCATAATGGACAAGGATTTTCAGGAATGGCAAGCAGGCTTGGAATGGAGTTACAACGTAGGCTTGCGTCAGGCCTCGGCAGCAGTGCGGCACGCTCAATTGCAGCTAGCTCGTGAAATGGCGATGCTAAAGGAGCAGCAACTCCGCATCACGCACGACCTAAGCAACGCGTCTCGTGAGATGGCTCGTAGCCACCTCCAGATGGAGACAAACTACAATCGAGTCGAAGCGGACACGCTGCAAGTGGAAGTTCTGCGTAACCGTTATGAGCGAGGCCTGATCAATATCAACTTCTTGCTGCAAGCCCAACAGCAACTCGCGAACAGTACCAGCGCGTTTTACCGATCACTTGTGGATTACAATCTTGCAATGCGTGACTTCCACAGGGAAAAGGGATCGCTGCTTGCCTACAATCAAGTCAACCTGTTTGAGGAACCGCTCGATGGTGCCCAGTTGTCTCAGGCCTTTGACCGTGGGCGTTACTTTACCCCTCGCGACGATAGTTCCGACGTCCAGACGGGTGCTGCTGCCAGCGCAGGAGGGTTTGACCCGTCGTTGGTCGGTGTGCCTCAATCTGAGTAATTGGTTGATGATTGGTTAGATTTTGGTTGCGGGTCGCTTTGGCAAAGGCGGGGGCAACATCCTATCGTCAGGTGGGTTCGGGGCGGGGTTGTTGTTGGGGGGCGGGTCGCGCCGCGGAGGAGGAGGGTTGAGATCGGTGAAAGACTCCTTCCACTCCCAGCCAATCGGATTGCTAAGCTCCCTCGAGGCCAGGAGGGCCCACGGGGTGCCTGGGTGATTATCGACGACGTTTTGGAGGAGTTCCCTTGCCAAATTGGCATCTTTTTCCAGACGGCTATCTACGGAGATTTTGTCGCTGGGGGCAATAGTCCACGTGTTGTTTTTCGGGTCTTCAAAGTTCATGCCTCGTTTCGCAAGAGCGAGCATCGCATTGTAGGAGTCGTTCCTGACTTTGGCGGCCAAGGCAGTTCCGTAGGAAAGATCAAAGCTGGCAAGCCAGCGGGGCGACGTCTCCTTTGCCCTATGTTTTTCCCCCTCGGCGAGCACAAGGCACAAAGCGGTTAGCTCTGGAGATAAACGTGCTGCGGCTTGCTGGGCAACGGAGAGTTCATTGACCATCCTCGCTTCATCAACCTTGACGAACACTTGGCGAGGCCGATCCAAGGTCCCTGTTCGTGATCGAGCCGAAGCTTGGATTAAAGCCAGCCGCATCGGACTCTGCTGAACCATTTTTTTATATTCATCCGCAGAAACATAATCTGGACGATACTTTCCCATGACATCCGGCGCGAAAAAATAGCTCATTCTCGAGGCGAACGTCTCTATTTCATTAGCCCGAACTTGCGAACCGACACGACGGTTGGGGTGAATCGAAAAGTAGATTCCACCGGTTTCGTAACAAAGCCGTGAGAGAGCGTAAGGCCCGAATCCAGAGTCGATTACCGGTTCTTCGTAGTAGTTGTCTTTGTATCCGAGCATGACTCTTTCAGGGAAAAGCGTCTCAGGCCCTTGGTCGACCTGCCTCCAGTCTGGGGTTTGATCGTATTGAGGATCCGGATCCACGAATTTTATGTAGGTAAATTCTCTACCGAAGGGAGCGGGGACGCCGAGGACATGTGTTTGGATACCAAACTTCTTGCAGATTGCGATAGCCTCATCGCACGATTCTGCATCGTCCCCCCGCTCATCGGTTACGGCGATTAGGACAACATTCCGCTGCGGGCCACCCGAGCCTCGAGAAGCACGAAAGGACTTGTACTTATCCGCCACTTCCTTAATTGCCTTGAACGTGTATTCGATGCCGCTCTCATCGACCTCAATCGAATCGACTGCGTTCCGGATTTCCTCAAGAACATCAGTCGGTCTGTCAGTCAGGAATTTAACGTCCATGCCGTAGGAAATGATACTTGTCAGCAATGACGCCTCGTGATTAATCGATTTTCCGCGTCGCTTTTGGTCTTGTTCAACAATTCCGAGCTCTTCATAGATCTTCTCGAATCGTTCTCGAATTTCTTTGCGTTGTTTATCCATGGAAATCGAACTGTCGAAAAGCCAGACTACGAGCGTTGGACGCTCTTCAATCGAACGGAGCAGTTCGTAAGTAATCCGATCTACAGCTCCCTGAGTGCCGTTGACCCCCACGCCGGTTAGCCCTTTAACGATACGTTTCGACTCGGTGATCCCAAGAGCTTGCTTGATGTCCAGGGTAACGCTAATCTCACCATTTGGAATGGTCATGTCGATAGGTGGGTTGGCTAGCTCAGACATGTCCGCAACGGTAAGGGCTTCAGCGAGGGCCATGTCCGTTTCGCCGACTGAGTTTGAACCAATTTCGCTCGCTGGAGCATCGGAGTAGGCAATCTCGCTCAAAACATCGAGGGGAGTAGGCTGGTCCTCGATCGGAGTTGCCGAAAGAAATATTCTTAGGACTTCAGGATTCTGCGCGACGGTGAATGAGGCTAAACCAACAATCACGACAGCATGAACCAGCATGCTCACCAAGAACGCCTTAGTATCCGAGTCAAACCAAGGAACCTCGATATCGATCTCAGGAGGCAGTTCTTCATGGTCGACCTCCTTTGGTTCGTCGGATTGGTCGATTTCTTCAGCGACAATGCCGTCCACCGACGTTAACGCCCCGTTAGGAATGCTTTCCGTGGGAGCAACATGCAAACTATCGGCAGCCTCCGCACCACTGGGAATGGTCGAGAGTTCATCGGCGGCTTGATTCTCCAATGGATGTCTCTTCAACATGGCACATTTCTTCGGAAGGGAGTGGCTGTAAATTCGGGGGACCGACAGCAAAGGACCTATCGTCCTCCGCAGTAATTATGGACGCATTTCGACCCAGATGCGACCAATTTTCCACGCAGACACACGCTGTTCAACAATAGTAAGCGTGAAATAGCGACGAAAATACCCAAACTTCTCGAAAACCCCGAAGAAATAAATTAACGAAAAACCCCCACATAGTGCCATCCATCTTTTGCTTGACTGTTTTTTCACCTCCGGTATCATTTGGAAAATGTCCTACTAACTAGAGGAGTCCATTCATGGGTAGACCACTACGCACAGAACAGTTCAGGCATGACGAGATCGCGGTAGTGCATTGTGTGCAGCGGTGCGTACGCCGTGCCTTTCTGGCCGGTTTCGATGCCGTTTCGGGGGTCGATTACTCCTACCGCCGCGAATGGATTCGTCGCAGATTCGAAGCACTCGCCTCGGTCTTCGCTATCGATATCCTCTCCTATGCGATTCTCTCTAACCACCTACATGTCATCTTACGCAATCGACCGGATGTGCTAGCCAACCTATCCGACGAAGAAGTCGCCATCCGCTGGCTTCGCGTTTTCCCAGGACGCAGACTCGAAGAACACTTGGCCGAACCATCGCAATCCGATGTCCAACGGGTTCTTGCCGATCCGGAACTCTTGGCCAAGATTCGGACGAGGTTGACGGATATTTCTTGGTTCATGCGTGCTCTAGCCGAGCCGATTGCTCGTTTTGCGAACCGACAGGATAACTGCACCGGCCGGTTCTGGGAAGGACGCTTCAAAGCGCAACGTATCGTCGATGATGCGGGTTTGTTGGCTTGCGCCATGTATGTGGACTTGAATCCGATTCGAGCTGCCTTGGCCGAGAGTCTCGAGAAATCGGTGCATACGTCGGTTTACGATCGCATCGAAGCGGAGAAGGGAAAGCAGATTCCTTCGGCGGCATTCGATTTAATACCGATCACGCACGAAGAGTCGGTGGCTCAGCGTGGCAAGTCACTGGCCGAGCAACGCCAGGATCACAAGGCCAAGAAGAAGGGGACCACCAAACAGGTGCCTCGAGACAGTTGGCTTGCTCCGCTATGTTTAGGGTCGGGAGTGTTGTCAAGCGACCCGCAAGTGCATCGTGACGGCCTGCGAGCAAGTGATAGGGGGTTTCTTCGAATCGACTGGAGCAGCTACAAGAAACTGCTTGGCTGGGTAGCCGAGAACAAGCCGAGTGCGGGTACGGTTGCGTTGCCGAAGCCGCTCAGCGACGCGTTGATTGCATGTGGCGTGGTGCCGGAGATGCTTTCGGACTTGGTGTGGAACTTCAAGAAGTACTTTAGCCGCTGCGTCGGAGGTACGGAGTCCATGTCGGGTGATGCGGAGCGGATAGGCAAGCGTTGGCACAGGGGCCAGCGGCGAGCCGCAGCTTGTTTCAGCTAGGCGAGACGCTCGAAAAATAGCCCTGCTGGTGCTCCCTAGACGACGAAGGCAAGCGGAAAGTACCCCAAACTATCTGCTGCGATCGCTGATTGCTTGGATCAACGTTTTAGCGTAGTGTTTGGCGTCGTTGCGGGGAAATTCCAAGCCGAATTCCGGTTTGGGTGACGGGATTCCTCTCCTCACCACCGTTATGGAACGCAGGCAGGAAATCAGCTGGGAAAAAATGGATAGAGAAAAAAATGGATGGCACGTTTTGGGATTCGAAAGCGTGCTGTGCAGCGCACAAGGTTTGTTCTTCAGGATTTGCCGCCCCCAATCGTCCCCAACGGACTACCCACGTTTCGGCAGGCTAGGCTAAAGGAATTCAGCAGTAGTCTGCGATTCCTTAACGGTCCCGATTGAGCCTGCGTAACTGGCTAGCTGCGCGTCAGCAGCACGAATCAGCCCTACAACATGACAATCGAACTCGTCAATAGGTTTACTCACGGGGGTTGGTAAGGGAGACGCAACAAACTCCTCGTTGCAGTGCATGCACTGCACACTCTTGCCCAAAAGGGCTACGGGGATTTGATGAGACTTCCCACAGCAAGGACAAACTCTAGAAAAGCGAACGGATCGCGGCATCATTCTCCTCCCGATGCGAGTGACCAGAGTAGACATTATGAGGCCTTAATTCCCTTTGTCAACACACAATGCGACATTGATTCACGCAAATGCTAGAATAACGAAGCCGGGTCCGCCTTCCATAGTTTACGGACGGCTAATAAGCCCGACAAAGAGCACATCAGAATGGCTAACAGACCAACTCCGACCATGCGCTCTATTGTCATGAAGGTGGGAATGCCGGAAAGGTTCGCGGTCAAAGCGTAAAGCCCGTAAGAAAGACCTGCAGAGATGACATAGCCAGCCAGTGCCAACAACCAAGCTTGCCGCATGACGATCAGAGCGACGTACGCGTTCGAATAACCCATCGCTTTGAGCGTCGCGAATTCTGAAATCCTGCTGGTAACGTCTGTGGCGAGCACCATGTACACGATCGCGGCTCCGATGATAAACGAAAGTACCACTCCCATGGTGAAAATCATTCCGATTGGGGTTTCCGTTAGCCAGCGGTTCCGCTCCCATTCCACCTGCCGCTTCATACTGAATATCTGGATGGAAGATTGTGCATTGGGGTCGAACTCGGACATCCAGTCCAAAAGGTCTCTAGCCAGTTTCTCGGAGTTTACGCCTGGTTTGACTTGGATGAGTCCCAGGCAGGACTTGGTTCGCGTATCGATAAAGGATCGCCTCCCAAAGGCGACATCATTAACTAGGACGGCCCCGTTGGTGGCTAGACCCGTTCCCAGCTTAAAGATCCCGGCAATCCGAGTCGAAATATTGCCCAACTCCGTTCGGATACCGATATCCTCATCGGAAAAGGTTTTGCAATTTTGTGGTCCATACTCGGCCCGAGTCGTTAGATCCATCAGCATGGCATTCGGATCCTTGATCTCATCCAGCAGGGGGAGCAACTCGACCAGATCGAGAGCAGGTCGTTCGATTTCCACCCCCATCATGCCAACTGTTCGGAATGAGCCCTCCGGCGGAGCATCCGCACAATCAGGGTTTTTGGGCGGGTTCTGCCAGCGAGTCAGAGATACCCAAAAGGGTGTAACCACCTCGATGTCTGGATGGGACTCAGCCAAACGAAGCCAATATCGGTCAAAAGATCGGGGTTCATACAGGTGGACGTAATCGGGGGAGCGGATCACAATTTCGCCGACGAGTCGGCTGTAAACCAGCGTGGCAGTATTCGCGACGGCTCCTCGAAATCCCATCTGCATAAAAACAAGAAGCAGCGCGAACGACACCCCGCCCACGCTGACGGCAGCCCGGGTCGGGTTCGAGAAAAGGTTTAAAAGTGCGACGGGCGTCCGTCGAAAAACGCTCTTGGTCAAAGCATATCCTAACGAGTGTCACTTGTTGATTGTGAGATTTGTATCAGAATCATAGCTGGAATGTTCCCTTTCACCAACCTAGGACACAACATTGGCTTCCCCATCAAGAAGTGGCGTATTTGCTGCTGGTATGGATGAGCGACTGGCTCGTTTCAGCGAAAGCATTAGTTTCGACCACCGTTTGTTCCGGCACGACATTCGAGGCTCTATTGCCCACGCCAAAATGCTGACCGCATCCGATTTGCTAACCCAGACAGAATACGAGGCCATTTGTCGCGAATTAGAGCTGATCGGTGGGCGAATTGAGAGGGGAGATCTCCCCTTTCAAGTGGAGCTGGAAGATATCCATATGCACATTGAGCACGCTCTCATTGATGCTTTGGGGGATACGGGCCGCAAGCTCCACACGGCTCGCTCTCGAAATGACCAAATCGCGACCGATCTTCGCATGTGGGTCCGTGACCATCTCGACAAAACCGATGAGCAGTTAGTCGCGTTGCAAAGAGCCTTTTTGTCCCGATGTAAAAAAGATCACGGGGTAATCGTTCCGGCGTATACGCATTTGCAACGAGCTCAACCAGTCTTGGCTGCACACTATTGGCTAGCTTACATCGAGAAGCTTGAACGGGATCGAGATCGCGTGAGAGATTGTCGAAAGCGAGTTAACGTTTCGCCGCTAGGCTGTGCAGCGGTGGCCGGCACCAGCCTACCCATAGATCGGCAATTCACGGCTCGTGAGTTGGGTTTTGAGGATATCGCGCGGAACAGCATCGATGTGAGTAGTGATCGCGATTACGTCGTGGAGACGGTGTTCGTTTTGACCATGATCGCTGAGCATTTGAGCGGCTGGGCCGAAGAGTGGATTCTTTGGTCGACAACGGAGTTCGACTTTATCAAGCTTCCGCAAAAATTCTGTACGGGAAGTTCTATCATGCCACAAAAGGTAAATCCGGACACTCTCGAGTTAACCCGCGGCAAATCGGCCAGGGTGGTCGGGGCGTTGCAAACCCTTTTGGTGCTGATAAAGGGACTGCCGCTCGCTTACAATCGGGATTTGCAAGAAGACAAGCCTCCCGTGTTTGATGCCTTTGACACAGTCGGGCTGATGCTAGAGCTAGCGGCTCCGATCGTCGCCGAATCGGAGCTTAACGTCGACGCGATTCGATCCCGGCTCGATCAAGGATTCTTGGATGCAACGGCATTGATGGAGGCGTTTATTCTGCGTGGGGTCCCTCAGAGGACGGCTCACCATCGCGTGGGTGCTATGGTGGCCCTGGCCAAGGAACGGCGGTGCCGATTGGTCGATCTAAGTGATGAGGATTTCCGCTCGATCGATCCGAGTTTCGATTTGTCAATTCGGCAGATTTTGGACGTCGACGGTGCCGTAAAGGCTTATCAGTCCTATGGTTCCAGCCATCCAAAGAGGGTTGAGGAGCAGGTGGCCTACTGGACCAAGAGGCTGGGAGAGGCGAATTGAGAAGGCGAGAAGCAGGCCGATTGCACAAGAATCGGCCAGTTCGAACCCTTCTCGTGGAAGAAACTGCCCAGGGCAGCATAAAAATCTTGGATTCTGAGTACAATTAATACGAGCGGATTGCTACATCGCTAGTATTTTGTGATTGGTCCCCAGACCGACAACCGATCGGTCTTAACACCTGCCAGAAGACATCTCATGGATCGTGCACCCTCAGTTCATTTCAAACCCGTTTTGCTGGCCGTCGGGGCGATTTTGGGTTTTTTGGGACTTGCTGGGCCTCTGGCCGCGCAAGGGAAGAATCTCCCCAAACAGATCGATCTGATCAATCAAGCCATGCAGCAGGGGTGGGCAGATAACGGCTTGAAGCCTTCGCCTGCGGAGGACGAACTAAAGTGGTGCCGTCGGGTGTATCTCGATTTGGTAGGGCGTATCCCCACTTTTGATGAACTGGCAGAGTTCGCCAAGGATAAGTCGTCCTCCAAGAAGGTGAATCTGGTTGATCGTCTGCTCAACGACGATCGTTACACGGAGGAGTATGCCAACCATTGGGCAACGGTTTGGTCAAATGTCTTGATTGGTCGCAAGGGGGGGATGGAGGACAATTCTACGATCAGTCGCGATGGAATGATGAAGTACTTGCGAGATTCGTTTGCGAGGAACAAGCCGTACAATGATATGGTGTACGAATTGGTAACCGCGACAGGGACTACCTTGCCTGGCACCGAGAAGTTCAACGGTGCGACCAACTTTTTAGCGATGAAGGTTAATCCCGATAATGGTGCACTAGCGACCGCAGCGGTCTCTCGAACATTCCTTGGGCTCCAGGTGCAGTGCACACAGTGTCACAACCACCCCTTCAATCAGTGGAAGCAGCAAAAGTTTTGGGAGTTCAATGCGTTTTTTCGGCAAACCAGTGCTCGGACGGTTGATCAGGGGATGACCCGATATGCCGAGCTGAGGAATCACGACTTTGCAGGAGAAGGAGGGAATCCTGAAGAGGCTGAAATATACTATCAGTTGCGGAATGGAATCACCAATGTTGCGTACCCGGCGTTTGTTGATGGAACCGCGATTGGTCGCAGCGGCTATTTGAGCCAGGTTAATCGTCGCGACGAGTTGGGTAAACTCATGATGCAAAGTCCGTTTTTGGATCGAATGATCGTAAACAGGATGTGGGCTCATTTTCTCGGTTATGGTTTCACGAAACCGATCGACGATCTAGGACCTCATAATCCAACGTCTTATCCGGAGTTGTTTGACCAGTTGGCCGAAGATTTCCGAAATAGTAGTTACGATCTCAAGCAGTTGATCGTTTGGATTACGATGTCTCAGCCGTACCAGCTATCTTCGCGAATCACCCGGTTGAATGAGTCGGACGACCCGAGCCTCGGTGAAACACCCAAGTTCTCCTATTTTTATGCGAGGCAAATGACTGGTGAGCAGTTGTATCAGTCGATTGCGGTAGCCACCAAAGCCCGAGGTAACGTTAGCTTGGATGAACAGTCACGACTGAGAGATCAGTGGATTCGTCAGTTTTTGGTGGATTACGGCAACGACGAAGGGGATGAAGCCAATACATTCAATGGTTCGATCTCGCAGAGTTTGATGATGTTTAACGGCGATTTGAGCAAAGATGCAACTTCTGTGGAGCCGGGAAGCTTTCTTAACACGCTAATTCAGCAGAAGGGCACGCCTGCGGACAAGATACAGAATTTGTTCTTATCCGGATTGGCACGCAAGGCGAAGAACGAAGAACTAGAGGTAGCGAAACAACTGCTGGTTGTTCGCAATAATGACGTAGCTGGAATGTTACAGGATATGTGGTGGGCGATTTTGAACAGCAACGAGTTCATTTTCAATCACTAGTTCCTTGCAAACCTTAGTATTACAACTTAGAAACTTTTCGACGATTGTTAGAGGGCAAAGCGATGTGGACCAACTGGGCAACTCAAAGGCACTTGGCAACACCTCATGGAATGAGCCGACGACACTTCGCGTCTCACTTAGCCGGTGCTGCGACGATGTTTGGGGCGTCGTTATCGCTAGGGCATTCGCTGGCGGTACATGCAGACACTTTAAAGAAGAATCGCAAGTCCTGCATCTTGCTTTGGATGGGAGGGGGGCCGAGCTCGATCGACATATGGGATCTAAAGCCCGGCACGGATAATGGTGGCCCATTTCGTACTGTTTCTACCAGTGGCGATGTACAGATTTCTGAACATATGCCATTGATGGCTCAGCAGATGCATCATATGGCGGTTGTCCGATCGATGAGTACACGGGAAGCAGACCACAATCGTGGTCGCTACTACATGCACACCGGCTACGTTCCCGATGCGAGCATTGACTATCCAAGCTACGGAGCGGTCATTTCTCATCAGTTGGCTTACCAACGTCCAGACTTACAGATTCCTCCGTTTATTGCGGTCGGAGGTGCGAGTGAGGGGCCAGGCTTCTTGGGGATGGCGTATGCTCCGTTTAACGTTTCGAATAACGGAAGGGTTCGCAATCTGGAAGGATCAATCGGCAATGAGAGGTTGATGCAACGCAAAGTTGCCTTGTCGATGATCGAAGATTCCTTTATTGGGCAAAAGCGAGGTAACTCGGCGGTAGAGCACAAGAAGATTTTGGAAAAGACATATGACTTCCTTGGGAGCCGTCAACGGGATGCCTTCAAGGTGGAGAGCGAGCCGGAGGAAATGAAGGAGCTTTATGGCAAGAATGGGTTTGGGCAAGGATGTCTTTTAGCACGACGCTTGGTTGAGGCGGGAGCTCCTTTTGTGGAGGTTGATTTAGGGGGATGGGATAACCACGACGGAATTTTCCAAACATTACAGCGAGATCGGCTGCCGACCCTCGATAAAGCGATGGCCGCGTTGACTATGGATCTTGAACAGCGGGGGCTGTTGGAAGATACTGTTATCGTCTGGATGGGAGAGTTTGGGCGGACTCCGCGAATCAACGCTGGGGCAGGGCGAGATCACTTTGCCCGCGCCTGGAGCGTTGTGGTTGGCGGAGGCGGGATCAAGGGTGGTCAAGCTGTTGGCGCGACCAGCAGTGATGGCATGGAGGTTATTACCGAGCCCTATTCCGCGGAGGACTTAATGGCCTCAGTTTGCAAGGCGTTAGGCATTTCGCTCGAGACCACTTTCACCAGCCGGAGCGGACGCCCGATGAAGATTGCAAACAGCGGCAAGGTAATAAAAGAACTATTTGCGTAAAGAATCGGGTCCCCTTTGAGTTTTGAATCCGCTCCACTACAGGAAACTGCCAAGGCATTAACTCCTGAAGAATTGATTGAGCAACACCAAGCGAACGTGTGGAGGTACCTTCGTGCGCTCGGGTGTGACCAGTCGCTCGCGGATGATTTGACACAAGAAACGTTTGTGGCTGTGCTACGTAGACCATTCACTCAGATTAGCGACTCCGCGACGGCGAGCTACCTGAGACGGGTAGCCTACCATTTGCTCGTCACCTACCGGCGTAAGCACAAGCGGATCACCACCACCGAGGACATTGACTCGCTGGATGCTGTCTGGAATCGCTGGACGGGAGCTGATAACGATGGTGGGGAAGTCTTCGATGCTCTAGCAGACTGTTTTTCACGACTTACCGATCGAGCTCAAATGTCGTTGCGAATGCGATTTTCGGAGGATGCCTCGCGGGAACGGATCGCTCGCAAGTTGGGTATAACCGAACACGGTGCAAAAAATCTGATGCAACGGGCAAAATCGCAACTGAAGGAATGCGTGGAAGGAAAGTTGCAAAGTGAATAGACCAAATGACCCACGGCCTATGAAAATCGGAAATCCAGAAGAGGTCGTTTTCAACGCGGTCTTGCGGGACTTCTTGTGTAGAAACGTTCCACCGGCCCTTCGCCAGCGAATCATCTCGGAGATCGCGGTGCGCGCCCAGGAGGAGCAACCAAACGGACAACCCGCCAAAAAAACTGCGCAGCTGCAGATGTCGAATGCAGAATTGGATGAAGCCCTTGGCGCTGCTCAAGCGGACGTAGACTATGCCAATATTTCTCCACCAGTTCATATCCCCTCTTCACAGCATGGTTCGGCCCAAAGATCCCAAAGAAGCTACCGGCTCGAACCGCATTTCTGGGAGTACCGTGCAGTCCGCAGACTCATTGGATTGGGCAGTCTGGCCGCGTCTCTCGTGATCGCGGTGACGTTGACTCAGACTTGGAGGAACATTAACACAGAGAACGAGCTGACTGCTATAAATTCGAACCTGCCGCCGATGCCATCCTTTAAAGAACTCGGTTTGGATGAGGAGCGCGCTCAGGTCGAGGAAAGCGATCGAGAGACGCCCACTCTTGCATCTATTGCGGAGGCGAACGATCCCCCGAAGCCAGCAGTCCAAAAGGTTGTGCATCTTCCTAAGCCGACCCGAAAAATGTTTGAACAACCGGTTGCACTCGAGCCACAGAAGTTAACCGAAGTTATCAATTCGCAACTCAGGCAAATCTGGGAGAAGCACAAACTATCACCAAAATTGAATCGTGACGACGAGATATGGCTCACACGTGTTACGGAAGGCATTTTAGGGCGACGCCCGACCTTTTCTGAAGAAGAAATGTTGCGTCAGCAAAAAGGTGATGATCGCTATGAGAATACCGTTAGGGAAATTCTTGCGTCCACTGAGTTCTCGCAACATTGGAGCAAGCTGATTGCGGAGAATTTCCTCAATCAACCGATCACTAATACTACTCGACGCGAACTGGTAAGTCTGGTCAGCTGGATTGGAACTGAGCTCGAAAAGGGGACCCCCGTCGGTTCCATTGAAAGGCAGTTTATCGAGGTCGGTTTTGAAGAAAGCGATTCCAAGCGAGATGCAAAACTCGCATTGTTTGACGATATTAGTAAACGCCTCTCAGCTATCAATGGGGAGTTTCGAAGTAAGGACGCTTATCTCCTGGTCAAAGGGAGTAATCAAGATAGTCGTTTTGCACATTTGGCAAACAGTATCCTGCATTCCACAGGAAATGGTACGGCAAGCTGCATTCAATGTCACAGCGATAACAAGTCTGTTCTGAACGTTATTGAAAATCCAAACGAACAAGTTGCGTCGCAATTTTGGAATTTCGCGGCAGCTATCAAGATCGTGTCGTCGGCTCGAGAACGCCCCTATTCGGAGCTCACACCGAAAGACCAAGAGTTTTTCTACGATTCCAATGATGGTCAACTAAAGCTCGCCAAGGGGACCGTTTCCGCTGATCTGTACGCTATTGGAATTAGCGATGGGCAAATCGAAGCGTCGCAAATGGAATCTGATGGTGCTACGATTCACGAATGGATTGAGCAGTCGTCTGAAGCCAGAAAGGGGTTGGTAGAAGCCGCTTGGATCAAGCTGATGCAACAACCACTTGTTCCACTTTTCAAGCTTACCGAAGATGAAGCAGATGTAGAGCGACGCGACTTGAAAAACATGTTAGCCCAACAGTTGCAGGCCACAGGAGACCTTAGAACTATTATTCAGGCAATCGTACTAAGCGATGCGTTCTTTGTTCCCGATGCAAAGCTAACGAAGAGTTGGTATCTGTCCGCAACAGACAACAAGGTATCGCAGTACAACAAAGGCACTAGACTGTTCTCTTTCGTACCATCAGATCTTAGTCGTACGTCCCTCCACCGCCCGAGCACAACCGCTCTAGTCGCCAAGTGGACAGAGTTCGATAAACAACGAGGGTTTAGCAACACCGCTCTGGCACAACCCAATGTTCGGCGGACTCCAACTCTGCCATCCGGCGGAAGCAGGAATGATGACGAGGATCTTGATCAAGTTAGATTTTTACTTTCGTCAGGAAGGCCGTACTACGGTCTAACGCGATTAGCAACTCAGTTGGCAGAGTCGAAGATGTCATGGGACGACAAAGTGGATCACCTTTACCTGCTACTTAAAGGCAGGTATCCAACCAGGTCCGAACATTTTGAATGCAAGCAGATACTCGAGATTTCGCAACAAAACGAATCCAAGGCAATTGTCTATATTTGCACAGCACAGCTTGGTAGCTACTAGGAGGTTTCTCTCGATGAGTAGCCGATGTTTGGTTTATGGAACCCGATCGTTGTAGGCTCGAGTGTGGTCCCTGTCAGGATGATTCAAGCCCCCTAGGAAAACCGTATCCTAGAAATTTTTAAAGAGTGGAGTTGCCATTCTGCTCGACGTCGCTATCCTATTGACACTCGGTCTCAATAAGACTGCTAATAGGGGTTGCACAACAGCTCTGTAGCGGACCGTTTGAGATCGGCTTTCTATAGCCAGCAAGCTAGCCAGCCATCCGACTCTTATCGGAAAGCCAGCCCGCCAGCCAGCCAAACGGTTCAAGTTTCGCTTACTTTCTTTAGCTGGGGTTACAAAAATGCGTTGCGCACTCCATGGGCACCGTCGTGCCTTTACGTTGGTTGAATTATTGGTCGTGATCGCGATCATCGGCATACTTGTTGGATTGCTTTTACCTGCGGTCCAGTCGGCTCGCGAAGCCGCACGCAGGATGCAATGTTCCAACAATCTCAAACAAATCGGCTTGGGAATTCTTAACTATGAATCCGCCTACAAGCGGTTCCCACCGGGTTCCATTCGCAGCAATTTCGTGAGTGGATTTGCTGGGATTTTGCCCCACTTGGAGCAAGGTAACATCTATGAACGCTACAACTTTAGCCTTTACTACACACTTCCTGAGGCTGCGGAGATCTCGGCTCTTCAAGTCCCTACTTTTCTCTGTCCCTCAACTGTAATTCCGAGACAGGTTCCTTCACCTGCATTGACGGCTGCGGGACTTCCCGCGGAAGTCGGGGGGCCATCGACATATCTTCTCAATGAGGGGACAGGGCAGATGATGAACGCAGCCTTGCAGGACGGCATGTTCCCATGCCTGTGGGGTGCAATGGGGGCCAGAGCTTTTCCAACCAATTTCCTTGGCATGCGGGATGTTCCCGACGGTACATCAAACACCATTGCAGTGGGAGAGACCACTTATGATTTCCCGGAGTATCGATGGGCAGCCTCGGTACAAGCTCCCTTTGGCGGTACGGTTCGTTGGGGCGGGGCTCGGTGGATCGTTGGTTATCCGCGTGTTGCCTTAGGAACGACCCGCTTTCCACTCAACGCACCGCGCGTCTCAATAACCGGCGGTTACACGAGCCAGCACACGGGGGGTATCAATTTCTCCTTCGTAGACGGCAGTGTGAGGTTTCTATCCAACAACACGCAGTTTGAGATTTTGACTGCCATATCCACTCGCAACCGAGGTGAGGTCGTCGGTGATGTTGGCAACTAGCAAGGCATTATGCGGTGCCGGCATATTGATTTGCCTATTGGCTCTGGGGTGCTCCTCAGAGCCAAAGCGGGTCGCAGTGTCGGGGACCGTTACGCTTGATGGCAAGCCGGTTTCGAACTGCATTGTCGTGCTGCAATCCGATTCAAGTGAGTTTGGGGCGGGCGCAACAGCCATCGTCCAGGATGGTACTTTCTCGTTAACGCGGCAGACGGGGCCTATTCCCGGCAAGTACTTTGTGCTCGTGCATGAGGAGCAGCCCGACCTTGAAGAGTACGAGGAGCGAAGGCAGGCTGACCCTAAGAATGCTCTCAACAAGCCCTTTGTGCCAGATCGTTATCGGTTCCGATCAGATCTGGAAGTAACGGTTTCCGCTTCGGGGGAACCGGTGGTTATTGAATTGATTAGCAAGAAGCGATAGAGACCCGCAATTTCTATCGGGCAGGGTAGCCCCTTTACTGACATAAATGTTTTTAAGCGGACGGATCGTATTATGGGACGGTACATTTCCATAAAAAACACACCTGAACGACTCCACCCACTTCTGGAATCACGCTATTCAGGTTTTTCGGCGTGGGAGGCGTTTCGGCTTAATGACTTTGACATCGTGGGATGCCATGCCACGAAGATACTTCATCAGCCGAACTTGGAGTTAGGTCTAGCCTGTCGTGCGATGGAACTAGTGGGTTTAAGTTGCTATCACTTAGACGAATACGTGCTAGCGGCCCAAACGCTAGAAGCGGCTTCGATGGTTCACACTACGCATCCAGTATGCCAGTTGTTTCTCGCGGAGTCGTTAGTCCGAACGGGGCAAATTGCTTTTGGGTTAGATCTGCTTGGTAATCTTTCGCAGTTTTCCGCTAACGATGCGGAATTGCTGATGTTAATCGCGGGGAGCTATGAGAATCTCGGTATCGCGCAGCGGGCGCTCGACCTAGCCCGAAGAGCATGTTCCTTGGATCCTCAAAACGGGTCGTATCTTGTCGACCTTTCGTACTACACAGTCAGGACGCATGGGATCAATCTTGGGGCGATTGGGCTCGCATGGCAAGCGGTTAACTTGGAACCTGAGACAGCATCTCACCGAGCATGGCTTGCGACTCTCCACAACACGATAGGCGAGCCTGAAAAAGCGTTTGCAGCAATTAGAGGACTTTCAAGGGAACAGATCGCAACGATCGACTGCAGCTGCTGCTTAGATCGCCTGGCTGTTCTTTTCACCTTGAACGGGTGCCTTGACCAAGCGGAATGGTGCCAGCATATGAAGCGTCGCATTGCCAAACCCGTTCAGGCTCAAAAACCATCGAACGCTCACTACTTTTCTGTATTAAACATGCCTTCAACGGTGGAGGGATTGCTGTAAATCATGAGTCCGTACGACCTGGATTTTCAAATCCGATTTGACGAAATCCTCCGTTTACTTGGTATTGCAGAAGCAGCAACGTTCGCAAGGAACCATGTGGAGAATGATGCAAACATTGGCATTCATCATGAGTGTCTCGGGATTGCACTTTGGCTCTGGAAACGAGCTCCAGAAGCTATAGTATCAATAGTAAAGGCTCGCTGCCTAGGCACCGTCAAGCCGACCACTGATCTGATCTACATACAATGCTTGGCATCGGTTGGGCAGCGAAGAACGGCATCCCGTGTTCTTAAAGAGTTCCTGCGACAACAGGATATTTCCGAAGACCATTTGGAGAGTTTGGCATCTAAGCTTGGCAAGGTTCAAGAGTTCGCCTTGGCCCTGCAGGTGTGCCAGTATCTCGTCAACAAGAATGCTGCAAATCCAGACGCATGGTACGGAATCGCGTTTTATCAGGAGCGATTAGGATGTGCACCGCAGATGCTTTTAACTCCTTTGCGGCGAGCCGTCCTCTTCTCAGGAAGTATTTGCGCCCGAGTTCATTTGGCGCGGGTTCTTTTTTCTTTAGAAGAATTGCCAGAAGCCTACGTCCTCGTTCGGTTCATCCCGATAGAGGCTATTGACCGCCTGTGCTGGGCTCACACGATTTTCCAAATCGCCTTAGCCCAGCAAGATTTTCTATTGGCGGAAAAAGTTCGCGCCCAACTGGCCAAACTCTATGAGTGTTCGCTCGTTTCTCAAACCCATCTTTAAATTGTCACAATTAGAAATAGCAGGAGCAAGTATTATGCAACGCTTTTTATCGTGGCTGGTCGTCCCAGCATTTTTGTTAGTAAGTTCTGTGAGCCATGCTCATTTTCCTTGGCTGATCAAGGACAAAGAGGGAAGGGCTGTACTCTACTTTGGTGAGAATCTGGCAGATACAACGTACAAGATTCCCGGCTCCATTGCTGCTGCCAAGATAGTTGGCATTGATGAAAAAGGAGAAAGGCACGAGGTGAACACGACTCGCGTAGAAACAACCGAGCTTGTCGGCTTAGTCTCTTCTGAACCACAGACGCAGCTCACAAGTTTATCTTCCGAAGTGACGTTCGGAATCTACAACGGGGGACGTCTTAATTACTACTGTAACCACCTTGCTGTTCATCCCACTTCAGGCGTTTCGGCCAGCAACAATGTATCGAATACCCATCGTTTGACCGCGAGAATTGTCGCTACCACCGTCGGGATCGATGTCTATGCCGTTTGGGACGGAAAGCCGTTAAAGGACATCGAGATAAAGCTTTACTGCGCCGAGGGTCATGAAGAGGGAAGTGCTAAGACCGACGCAGAGGGCAAAGTCTTTTTTAACAGTAAGCAGGTTGAGGCAGGACTGAATGGCATTATGTTCGGAACTCGTGTCGAAGAATCAGGCCAATGGGACGGCAAATCCTACACGAACTCCGCTCACTATCTGACTGCTACGTTCTACCGTCCTGATTTCAAGGCCGAGTAGGTGGGCTTTTACCTACGTAGGAGCAGACTAAGCCCAACTAACATCACAAATTAAATTCCAACACAATCTCTCATTTAGGGTAATTCGATGCGATTTACGCAAACGAGAAAAGACCGAGTCCAACGGCTATTTCTCCCTATCTTTTGGTTAAGTACATGTTTCGTTGGCTCGAGCTTACAGAGCTGGGGCAACGAACCTGCGATGGGGCGCGAGAACGATTCTCCGGCAGTTCCGGAGGTCGATGCGACCGCGATTTATCGAGAGGCACAGAACCGGCGACACGTCTGGGAATCATTTCCAGGGTTTCAGGCGGCGATCACAGTCCAGACAAATGACACCGTCCTCAAAGGTACCATTCGCGTCGACAAAAAGTTCCGCTTTCAAACGGATTTACCAAGCGACCACTCACACACCTGGATCGACGAGAAACTGCGATCAGTCATCAATCACCGCAAGCCTTCTGGTGCCGATAGGAACGAACAGTTTCGCTTGCTGGGGGGAAACGCAATCACTGGATACCAGGTTCAACTCATCGATGGCGATGGCATCTTCCGATTGAGAAATGGAGACATTGCCGAGGTTGTCCGCAAGTCCGAAAAAAACTGGTTCGAAATTACGAACGTACGGCATCTTGATTGCGGGAACGGGAAATCTCTTCCCGAGGTAACGTCGGTAACCTATCGGAATCCCAAAAGTGGCGATATCGAACGGACCGTTGCCAATGAATTCACCTGGACCCAAGTTGGCAAATACTGGCTGCCGTTGTCTTGCTTCACTGTGGAAACGAGAGATGGTGGAGAACGGGAAGTTCGGCGGATCACCTTTACAGACCACAGGCTTGCAGAGGTTGGTAGCATGGGCCGCGACACGCTCGTAGCCAAATTGCACCGCCCGCTACCCGAACCACTCACCAGCTTTGCTGCCACGGTCATGGGAGATTATCTGTATGTATTCAGCGGTCACAGTGGGGGGACGCATGGGTTCGGAAAACAACTTTTGGTAGATCACTTCCGTCGTATACGCTTTGATAGCCCCACTGCCGAGTGGGAAGAATTGGCGATGCATGACTCGGCTCAGAGTGCGGCATTAGTTCACGATGGTCGCTACATCTACCGGATCGCAGGCTTGTCCTTTATCGATAAGGAAGATGGCAAGTCCGACTTTCAATCTACGGACTATTTCACACGATACGATATCGAGACCGATTCATGGACCGAGATGCCGTCCCTGCCGGAGCCGCGTTCCAGTCTTGATGCTGCCATACTCGGTCGGGAAATTTACGTCGCAGGGGGCTGGAATCTACAAGGTCCGTCGGCGAATACCGCCCCATGGCACGAAGACCTCTTGAAATTCGACCTCGATCGCCCCGAACTCGGTTGGCAGTCGCTTCCTGGCGTAGGCTACAAAACTCGCGCTATTTCCATGGCGGCTCACGATGGTCGTATCTATGTGATCGGTGGGATTCAAGAACGGGGTATCACCCGAAAGGTTTCCGTATTTGATCCCAAGAGCCAAACTTGGAGCGAAGGACCCGAGTTGCCACCAGATAGTCGTTCGGCAGGATTTGCAACGAGTAGCTTTGCAACGGGAGGAAAACTCTATGTCACGGGCTCCTCGGGTGTCGTGTATCGTTTAAACGATGCTGGTGATTCGTGGGAGGTAGAGAACCGATTGCTTTATCCACGTAACTTCCTACGGCTCCTTCCCATTTCAGAGGACCGTTTGATCGCTCTAGGTGGTACTGGGCCCGGGGGGCGTACCGCAGTGATCGAATCGTTGCGAGTGGGCAAGTCGAGCGATACTCCTACGGCACAGCCAAAGCAGTTTCAATGGTTGGTTCCCTATTCTGGTTCCGCCAAGCATTCGCAAACCCTGGTGCTCGATGGTACCAAGCTGTACGCATTCGGTGGCAACAAGAGCTGGGCACCCCACGACTTTAGCCCAGAAGCGTTTTCTAACGAAGTATATCGATTCGATCTGAGTGATGGCACCGTGACTCGGTTAGCGGACATGCCACGACCAAGCCAATCCGCCGTCGGAGTTAGCATGAGCCAGAACAGCGCGCACCGAGTGATTTCGTTGGCGGGCGGTTTGGGAATGAATGATGATTCTCGGTTCGGTTCGCTCAGCGACGTTCTGTTCTTCAATCCCGAGTCCAACTCATGGGAAACCTCTTCGGTTTCACTACCTGAGAGTCGCGGGATGGCTTCAGCGGTTTCTCAAAAAGATGCTATGTGGATATTCGCGGGTTCTCAATCGGGCACTCAAGTCGGACTCTCACCAAGTACCCTACACTGGTGGGGAGATGAGAGTTTGCCAGCATCGATCCCAGGTGCAGAAATTCCACATCCTCGTCGCTCAGCGGCATCGGCAGTTTTGGGGAACGACATCTACCTGATCGGTGGTATTGCAGATGGAATGAATCTGGTGTCAGAAGTGGATGTCTTTAACACCGAAACCAGGCAATGGCGAACGGTAGCATCGCCGAACAAGACACGGGTGTTTCCGACTGCTGCGGCCTCCGACGGGAAAATCTATTTGTTCGGTGGCTTTACTCCTTCAGACAATCATCTCGGCGCAACAGCTTGTTTAGAAGTGTACGATCCCAAGACCGATGAATGGAGCATTTGGTCCGAGAATCTTACTGATGTAGATGCGTCCATGAGGATGCTCAGCCACAGCGGCCGATTGTTGTTCTTTGGAATTGATCGAAGTAACGATTCGATGGCGAGATTTGTCTTGCTCGATCCGAACCCGACAGCCGTTCCGGAGAGTATTGAGACGATGTCGTTCGCCGGTCAAGGTCGCTCAAGCGACGAAGCCGAGCGAAATGCCAAGATACTCATGCGAAAGGATGTCAATAAAGACTGGATTCTTTCGCGAGAAGAGCTAGGCGGACGACTTGCTGAGTTCTTTGAGAAAGCCGATGCAAATCAAGATGGTTTCCTCGATTACGAGGAAGTCTTGGTAGCGGTAAGGACGGAACAAGAATGAGAAGTGGGATCATGAGTAATCATTTTTATGTCGGGTTTCTAGCGGTTTGCTGCATTTCGGTGGGGCGACCGCTAGAGGCGGAAGTCTTTCGATTTTCTCGAGAGCATGTCCTCGGGACAAGTCTCGAATGGACTGTCGAGATCGCGGATCGAGACAGTGCCGTTCGCACGGAGCAAACGGTGCTAGAGGAAATCGCTCGATGGGATAAGGTCTTTAGTCGATATCGGAGCGATTCGGTTCTGTCTCGTTGGGCACGTGGCGAGATTAGCGACGAGACATTGCCGGACGAGCTAGTGATGGCTCTCCAATTCGCGGAGAACACTCGTGTTGGTAGCTCGGGTGCGTTTGATATTCGGGTCACCAGACTCCAGGAGCTTTGGAACAAAGCGGTTTCGAATGGCGTAGCCCCCTCTCTAATCGAACGCAGGGAAATTGCAGAGACTTTTTTAAAAACTCCTTATCGTATTCACGACGGCAAGCTTCAATCCGAGGGTCAGCTAGGAAATATCACCTTGGATGCCTTCGCCAAAGGGTTTATCTTGGACCGAGTCTGCGATCGAATCGCCAAAACGTTTCCCGAGGCCCGTTCTTTTTGCATCAACATTGGTGGCGATTTGAGAAAATCGGGATCCTCTCCTATGCGTTTTTCTATTGATCATCCCTTCCTTTCCGCTGAACAAGGGGTACCGCTGATTTCGTGGAAAACGGAACTGCCTCTAGCCATCGCGACGAGCGGCGGTTATCGCCGTTTTGTAAAACTAGCTGATCAAAGAATCTCTCATATCTTTGATCCACGTACCGGATTGCCTGCCGATTCCCTTGCGAGTGTTACTGTTGTAGCACCAGATGCCATGCGAGCCGATGCCTATGCGACAGTGGTGAGTGTGTTGGGATGCGAGGATGGATTGAAATGGATCGAACAACAATCCGGAACTGCTTGCCTAATCGTAGATAATCAGGGCGGACTATTTGTGTCTGAGCGCTGGGAAGAATTGACCGGTGATGAAGTAAGAAATGGTTCCTTCGATAAACAGGGCGAGCGGCTGATTGCTTTCAAGGATAAAGAGGAAGGGCCTGGATTGCATATTCAATTTGAATTGGCACGTGTTGGAGGGGGAGGATACAGACGGCCTTACGTCGCCATTTGGCTTGAGGATGAAGAAAACTTTCCGGTGAAGACAGCTCTCCTTTGGATGCAGACCGAGCAACCTGGCCCGCGCTGGCATCGCGATTTAACGCGTTGGTACCGCAATGATCGCGTTCGCAAGCTTTCCGAAAAGGTGGACTTGATCGAGACTATTGCGGGTGCCACGCGAGGTCCCGGAGAGTATCGTGCTCACTTTGATGGAACGGACAACTCCGGCAAGCCGCTAAAAACGGGAAAGTACATGCTCTTTTTCGAGGTGGCGAGAGAGAATGGGACTTATCAGCTCTTAAAGCAACCCATCCAATGGAATAGCGAAGAGTTTGAAATTCAAGATTGGGGTAGTAACGTCGAAGTCGCCAAAGCTTCCATTCGGTTTATCCCCAACAAGAGTGCAGATTAGGGGGCCCGATGGATTCTGTCCAACAAGGAAGCGAAGCGGCCTACCAGAGTGTCGCTGATCGCTCCGTCGATCAGGAATGGATCGGCGGAGCGAGCCACATCAAACCTAGAAGTAAACCGAACCCAAAGAACGGTCCAGTAAAACGCTCTCTCGCCAAAGCGTTCCGTTGGGTGCATCTATATGTTTCTTTGCTCGGTTTTGCATCCTTGATGTTTTTTGCTTGGACCGGAATCACGCTTAACCACCCCGCTTGGTTCGGAGCGAGCACACCTACGCTTCGCGACCAAGAAGGGAAGTTGGAAATCGACTTACTTACAGCACCGATCGATCGCTTGATGTTAGCCGAGGAGCTCAGAGACAGGCATCGGTTACGAGGAAAAGTGGCCCGTTTTGAGGAATCCGAATTGGATATCATGGTGGTGTTCAAGAGTCCAGGCTATGCGGCGGATGTATTTATTGATCGGGCCACGGGAACGTACACGGTTAGTGAAACCGCGCACGGTATCACTTCGATCATGAATGACCTGCACAAGGGGCGGGATTCAGGCGAGGCTTGGAGCTGGCTCATCGATGTTAGCGCCATCGTGATGATGGTGATGTCCCTCTCAGGTTTTGGGCTCCTTTTCTACATGAAGAAAAAACGAGCCGTTGGATTATTGGTTGCCGTGATCGGGACGGTGGCAATGCTCGCAGTATGGATAGCAGGAGTTCCGTGAGGAAGCCCGTTCTATCGACTAGGGAAAGGAACGAGCATGGGGTGGAAAGAGTAGCGACAGGCAATGCGTGCTGACTAGACCAAACGGATAAGGAGAGCCGTTGTTGCAGATGGTCAACAGGTCCGAGAAATGCACGGGATATTTTTTCGCAGGATATTTCAAGTCGATTGCCATCCTTCACTTTCCGGTGCCGGTTTGAATGCTTTGCAAATCGTCCAACTGCGAATCAACGCCTTCGGAGGGGACTTCGATTCTTGCGGACCATACGATGAGGTTCAAGATCAGAGTTCGCATATTCGGGTCGAGCCAATTGCGAAAGTAGTGAGGCAACACGATTGCCGCGCCTCGTCCTCCGTCAGGGCGTTCAATTCCCCAGGCCACTAATTGCTGTCGTGGAGCTTCAGGAGGAATCATGGCCGTGGCAAAGGGGATCAAACGCTCATGAGTTTCCTTCGGGCCGAAATACATTTCATAATAGGGTTCGTCGTGAATGCGAAACGATTTCCATCCGGCCAAAACGGCGTGCGCACGTTCGGCTGGTTCGATGGTCGATTCAAAGATCGTAGCCACCGATTGATGATGCTCGCACGCGGTCGCGAAATATCCCCCCGTCCAATCCAACAAGGGATGGTGCCCCTCAGGTGTAACGTCATGTTTTGCTAACCCCGTCGCAAAATGCACGCAAACGATTCCACAGCCGCGTTGAGTCAGCTCGTCGAGTTGCTGTACGATCTGAGACTTGTTCTCCATGCGCGTCGGAGGAAAAAAATCCCCGAGAAAGACCACACTGGTGACCGCATCCAGCAATTCTCGATCAGCTGGCCATTGGGATACGACAGTGACCGCAGTAGGAACGATTCGCTTGCTCTCTTCCAGCAAATGCTTGATCAAACGCCCCGTGGCGGCAACCTCGTGGGTCCCAGGCGGATGTTCGCTGGGCCCCGCAACGACCAGCACATGTGTTTTCTGGAGACTCGAATCAGGCGAGGCCTCCGTCGATTTGCTGCTCCCTTCGTCGCCAGCTGTCGCGATGGCGGCGAATCCCGCCAGTAGAACTGTGACGAGGCCAATTGGGGAAAATAGTGTTCGGTACCTTTTACGAAGAAATCGCCCTTGGGGTGCATTGAACAAAAGGTACCGGATATTTTTTTCCGCCACGCCGTGATTGTTTTGAGTCATTGTGAAACCTTAAACCTACTAATGCGGGATAACAAATATTTGATTTCGATCAAACCGTTCATTCTATCCCATCTCGATGGCGTTGTCCCAGGTGCGCTCGGTGCGGGTGAGTTGGCCGGCCGTCATTCGGAAACGACTAGCCGTTCGATCTGACTTCGAATGAACGCTCGCTGTGATTCGGCGGATGCTAGGGCTAACGCATCGCGCCAATGACTCAGAGCCTCGTTTGGTTGGTGCATCCGCTCGTGCAGCTGGGCCATGCAGCAATCCCACCAGGGGCGAATTCGTTTGCGCGCGGTATCGTCTAGATTGAGCAGCAACGTTATTCCAACCTTAGGACCAGCAACGTAAGAGCGGGCGACAGATGCGTTCAAGCGAACCATCGGAGTTGAGAATCGCTGCTGCAACATTTCGTACAGGAGGGAAATACGTGGCCAGTCCGTCGCCGCAAAATTCGGTGCCCGACAATGCTCCCAAGCAATTGCCGCCTCCAGGTGATAACGGCTGAGTTCGGTGCCTTGAGCCGCGCGCTCGGCGTAGCCTATCGCCTAGCGGATCAAGCTACCGTCCCACAGATCGCGGTCTTGTTCGGCCAGCAAAACCACTACTCCGTCTCTATCCAAACGCCCCTTCATGCGAGCCAAATGCAGCAACATTAACGCCACCAAGGCTTGGGCCGCAGGCGAACCACAAAGTGGATGTTCGGCTACCATCTTGCCTAAACGTATCGCCTCCCAACATAGGTCTAGACGAATGGCGTTCTCACCACTGCTGGTGGCATAACCTTCATTAAAAATCAAATAGATCGTGGAGAGCACTGCCTCCAATCGCTCGATAATTGCGGCAGAAGTCAACTCGCTAAAATCGATTTCATATTCGCGGAGCTTTTCTTTCGCACGAGTCAATCGCTTTTCAATCGTGGCGGAACTCGTCTGCAAACCACTAGCGATTTCCTGGACACCAAATCCGCTAACCGTTTTGAGGGCTAAGGCCACTTGCGATTCGACAGAAATGGCAGGATGACAACACAGGAACAGCAGACGCAAAGTTTCATCACCTATCTCGGACTCGAAACGTAACAACTCGGCTTCCAAGATGGTAATTTCATTCGAAACACTCACGCCATCGGTCGCGCCCGTATTTTGTTGACGCTTTTGTCGCCGCAACGCATCAATCGCCAAGTTTCTGGCGGTGCGGAACAACCAAGCTGAGGGGTCAGTCGGTGTCCCTGAGCGAGGCCAAGTGACCAACGCTCGTGACATTGCCGACTGAACCACATCCTCGGCCAACTCGAGATTCCGGCCCCCCAAATCTCGAATGAGCAACGCAACGAATCGTCCGTACTCGTGACGAAAGAAGTGTTCAACCAGTTCCGATGTCGAGGTCACAACTAGTTGTACTCGGCCAGTTGGCGAATCTCGATCACACCTCCGATCGAAGCGATTGGGCAATGCTTGGCAATTTCCACCGCCTCATCATAAGAATTGGCTGAAACCACCGAGTATCCTCCGATCATTTCTTTGGCCTCGACATAAGGGCCATCCGCGACAACTCCGCCGGGTTGCAGGACGCGACCTGTCGGCAGCAGACCATCGCCACCGTCGACAATCTTTCCTTCAAATTGCTTGAACCACCCATCCCACAATTGCAGGAACGCCTGCATCTCTTCGGGCGACGGCTGGGGTTGTTGGGGGTCAGCGGAATCACGGTAAATCAACAAATACTTGGCCATTCGCTACTCCTAGGCGAAACAAAGGAAAAAACGGAAAATCAAAGGCCAACCACCGACCTGCCGAGGGTCTCGACGTGTGCCTTTAGTATAACGACGAACTCGGATCCCCATTCCGGACACGGAAAAATAAAAATCCTCGATTCTCCGGTCCAGGCCTGATATCATCGCCACTTGGGACGATACCGAGATCGCTAGGCGATGGTTGATGCTGTGCCCTAAACGCAAGAAACCCGACCACACCCCGGAGGAGCCCAACGAACACGAACTCGATTCCATTCGAACTTCCCCCGAGAAGGTGAAGGAAATCCGATTACGGCTCAGCGATGTATCGTGGTGGATTCGGCTTCTGAGCCAGAAGATTGCTCAGAGAGCCAACAAGGGCCGATGGCGAGGTCGGGAAATTTTGGCAGGCTCGTTACAAAGCGGTTCGGATTCTCGACGAGACAGCACTCTTGGCTTGCGCTGCTTATGTGGACCTGAATCCGATTCGGGCTGCGATCGCCGAGACGCTTGAACAAAGCGATTACACGTCGATTCAGCGACGGATCGAGGATTTAACGGCACAAGCAGGAAGAAACGAAGTTGCCTCCGGTTCTAGCGAAGTCACTCTGACCGAGGCACCGGTCAACGAAAATGTTCCAAGCAAACCCGCCGAGGCGACGATCGATAGTGCGAGTTCGTCCCGTTCGCCGGATTTGCCAGGACACACCCGTTCTGCATTCCTTGCCCCGGTGTTTTTGGGACGCAGCGACGAGGACCTTGGGGCGTGCCCCAGCGCGACCGGATACCGAGCCAGCGATAAAGGCTTCTTGGGTTTGAGTTTGGCTGGGTATGTGGAGTTGCTGGACTGGACAGCAAAGCGATTGGTAAGAGGGAAGCGAGGCACGACACCAGCAGATGCCGCTCCCATTTTCCAGCAACTAGGTTTGACGGAAGAGGTATGGGTCGAGTTGGTGCGGGACTTTGGCAAGCTGTTTAGTGCGGTGACTGGCAAACCGCGAGTGATTGATTCGACCAGGAGTCGGCAAAGGAAACAGCGTTACAACACCCGCCCGCGGACACGCAGGAACATTCTAGGGACACAGCATTTAATTGATGGGGATTAATTTTTTTGGCAGCGGAGGGCGGGATTCTGGCATGGCCTGATTGCCTGCCTCGATTGATTTCGTCACGATCTTTGACATTAAGTCCCTACGGGACGAACGGTTTGAATGCCCCGTAGGGACAAAATGTCGGTAGAAACCCCAACCCATTTTTCCCGGCACTTTCCTGAGTCCTCATCCTGCCCGCAATGATTCCGACCTTAAGATATTCACACCGGCAGAGATGAGAGAAGCGCAAGGGGATTAATGATCAGCGGTTTTCCAGACAACTCTTGCGTCTCTCTCATCTCTCGCGGTGTAATCCTATGTTTTGAAGTGCGTTGGTGGGACTCAGACAGATTCGTGCCAAGCGGTCGGGCCTCGTCGCCTCGGCCACTACGGGGGGGCTGCGCCCAATTCTTTCTCGTGCCGAATAGTTGCGGATAAGACAACATGGTAAGACAACATGGGGACACAGCATGTTTGCAGGATTTCCGGATTTCAGTAACGTTAGCTACTAAAACACGCTGCCAGTCTATTTCCGGCTTACGGTCTATTTCCAGCTAACCGTGATCTCATCGGAGGTTCTTATGGCTCGCATTTCTCGCGTGGAAATCTTTGCACCGGATGAGGTGGCTATCGTCCATTGCGTCAATCGCACCGTCAGAATATGCTTCCTGCTAGGAGAGGATCCCGTTACCGGTAAGAACTTCGACCATCGCAACGCGAGGATGGAGATCGAACTCCGAAATCTGGCGAAATCCATGGGAATCGATCTGCTCGGCTATTCGATTCTTTCTAACCACTATCACCTGATTCTCCATTTTGGGCGGAGCGAAAACCAAAATTGTTGACCTCCTAGGATGGCTCCCCACAATAATGTCACCAATGGTAGGAGGGCTGGGATAATCATAAGTTCAGTCGGATACAATGTACAATGTTGCGGAAAACACAGACTTTGCAATCATGACATCGACTAGACTGCGTGCGGCGAAACGATTGAGCCCAAAAGGTAATTGCCTTCTAATTCTTCGTTATAGATTCCTATTCTCAATCTGTTTGATTGCGTTTGCGGTCTGCGCAAATGGAAAAAGGGAGGCTCGACTCGCCGTCCCGAAGAGAGGAACACTAATCTTACACTTGCCCACTTCGCCGTTATGGAGAAATCCAAGCCCACCCGAGAGTCTAGCCTTTTCGCGACATTTCTCGATTCCAAAACCGATTGGTTGCTTCACGTCGTATATTATTGCGCCTGTGGACTCACTATTGCTGCTATCGTGAGTCTTGGAACATGGGTACTACTAGGAGGATGGGGGCCTCCGGTACCATGGCTGTTTGGAATGCTTGGTCTATTAATTGGTGGATGCGTTGGGTGTGTTCGCATTCCCGAGCTCGCTTCGGTATAGTTACAATACAAGGAATGTGCAACGGATCGGATGCTTTTCGTTTTGGAAGACAACATGCTGACCCAAGAACAGAAATCCACCGCGATGGCTGGTGCCTGCTTCGCGCTACGATTTCTAGCGGAACCAGAGAATCGAGAAAATGCACGCGTACAGATGGCTGGGTTTTCGGACGCCGCGATCTTCCATCGGTGGATGACCCTTTCTTGGACCTTGCGAGAACCAGAAGCTATCGCGTTTCTGGACTCTCACCAACTTTCTTTGCTCGAAGAGTTCAACACGGTCTTTGACTCAATACCTTGGGTCCCAATCGAAACGAGTCCGTTCATAAGCGACACATCAGACGCCGAACTCCGCCGACTTGTGCCAGTAGCAGTAGCGTTGTTAAGATCACTCGAGAGCCAGTGAGGCTCGCTGCCGAAAAAACCTCCCGCACATATTACCTAAAACGACATCTCTCCGCAGGCACTCTAAATGGGAGCCAATTCGAAAAGATGAAGGTATCTGTTCTCTATTTCATGGAATCATTCAAGTTGATTGGCTACAGAATAACGTCGAGCGATTTGCTCGACGTCCACCATGTCAACTTTGACCGTGTCAACTTTGTGCCAATTGGGTTCCTGAATGAGCTTGCTGTCTGTTCTCGAGAAAACCCGTCGCGATCTACTCGACCTGTCGACTAGAAATCGACTGATCCATACGTCTGTCGATGCGGATCGCTCGAATGGCATATTAATATCTGAACAAGAACCGGATTCGCTGTTCCTCCGATTGGTTCGACAAACGAAAACCTTCACCTTTGATTCCGTCGTAGAAAACAGTGCTTCCCCGGCAACCGAGCCATCCGACGTTAGCTTAAAAACGCTCTTCTCTCGCAACAAACTTCGTGAACGGCTATTGAAGTGCTTTTTCGAAGCTCGTACCGCCGAAGAAGAACAAGGGAGTAGCATTCTCTATCTGGCACTCGGATTTCTTCAATGGCGAGAAGTCGGCCCGTCGACAACCGATCGATTCGCTCCCCTCCTACTGGTTCCCGTAGACCTCTATCGAGATAACGCCAATAGCCAATTTCGACTGAAATTCCGTGACGACGAGATGGTGACCAATCTCTCGATCCAAGCTCGCCTGCTCCAAGATTTTGGGATTCGATTCCCCGATTTACCCGAGTCCTTGATGGACGATGATGACTGGACTCCCTCAAAGTATTTTAAAGAGGTCACAAAATCGATTCGAGGCCAATCGACTTGGCGTGTCCGAACCAATGAGGTTCTGCTTGGCTTCTTTTCCTTTTCTAAGTTCCTCATGTTCCGAGACTTGTCTCCAGAAGCATGGCCCAAAAACGCTCGCTTGGAAAAGAATAAACTATTGCGATCGTTGCTTGTTGATGGTTTTCGAGAAAGCTCGGGTCCTGGATTGCCAATCGACGGAACGCTCGATAAGCAACTCAATCCTGCCGATTGTATCCATGTGACGGATGCCGACTCTTCGCAAGCAGCTGTCATACACGAGATCGCGCAAGGGCGGAATTTGCTTGTCCAGGGACCGCCTGGAACCGGTAAGTCGCAAACGATCACCAATGCGATCGCCGCTGCCGTCCATGCTGGTAAACGGGTCCTTTTTGTTTCGGAAAAAATGGCGGCGCTCGAAGTTGTGAAGCGAAGACTCGACACCCTGGGCTTGGGACCGATTACCCTCGAGCTTCATTCCCATAAAACACGCAAACATGAGATCTTAGAGAACCTCAAATCGACACTAGAGGTAGGAGCGCCCACCACATCAAAATCGGTTCCGGTCGATGAGCTGCGCAAAGCAGTGGTGCAATTAAAGGAACAATCATCACTTTTCCATGAACCCATCACACCGTCGGGGGTTTCACCCTACCGAGCGATGGCGGAGCTCGTTCGACTCCGCGCTGCTCAATGTCCGACACTCCAGTGCTATTCCAACGAAGCAATGCGATGGAACGATTCGGAATTCCAAGCTCGACGTCAAATTGCGGTTGAACTCGACAAGCTCATGCAACAATCTCCATTCACCAACGCTTGGGCTGGCGTACGTTGTAAACCGATGCTACCTGCCGAAGTCGAACGGCTCTGCAAGACGCTACGAGAGGTTCAGCCTGCGCTTCGCGAATTGATCGAGTCCAGTCGTGAGCTCGCAAAACAACTAGGAGTCGACGCACCACCACACTCTGCGGGCACATCAGAACTCGCAGAACTGGCCCAGTATATGGTCAACTGCCCTGAAGGGGTGGACCGCTACCAATTGACGAACGCCCGGTGGGATAGTGAGCACAAATTCGTTGAGAAGTCGCTCGATACCATCGACAGGCTTCGCACATTGCGCTCTTGGCTAAGCGAACGCGTCACGGACGCAGCATTGCGCATGGATTGGATCGGTCCACGGCAGTCGATCGCTGCCCATGGAACGAATATGACGAGGTTTCTTTTTGCCGATTATCGCAAAGCCTTGTTTCTTATGAGAGGCTCAGCCAAAGGCAAGATACCAACGTCGCAATCGGAGCGAATGCAATGGCTCGATGCGATTCTGGAGTACCAGAGTACACTCGAACAACTAGAGCGTGATTCGGAACGTTGTAGAAGCTTGCTCGGTACCGCATTTGATGGAATCGAGACACCCATCGATGCAGCCAGAGAAATTGTTCAGTGGATCCGCGATGGTGCATCGATTCCGGCAGTTCGGCATTTTGGCCGCGTACTGGTAGCTAGGCTTGTGGATGCGAAAACCGTTGCTCGCCTGCTACCCATCCTCGCAAAAAACTCGCAGGAAGTTGAGTGTCGTTTTACGGAAATCGTAAAGCAATTGAAGCTCCACTTGCCAACCGCATTTCATACCGAATGCCCCCTACATATCCCGCTAAATGCATGGATGGAACGGATTGATGATTGGCTAGAGCAGTCGGACCAGTTGAGTCACTATCTCGCTGTGCGCTCGCGTCTGGATCGACTATCCGATGCGGGGCTACGACGATTCGCGACCGAGGTAGATAATGGTTCGATCCAGCCTGGTCGAATCACCGACAATTTAGACTCATTGCGTTACAACGCAGTGCTCGCCGAAGCTTGGCGACGGCATCCGGAACTCGGTGAGTTTCAAGGAGCGACCTATGAAGAACTCAGAGCACGATTCGCAAAATTGGACCATGATCGAATTCTGATGAGCCGCTGGGAAGTAGCCAAAGCTCACTTTGATAATCTTCCGTGCGCGGCGGCCGATAGTGGACAAGTGGGAATCCTGCGGCGTGAAATCAACAAGAAGCGTCGCCATATTCCGATTCGTCGATTGCTTCGGGAAGCGGGACAGGCTATCCAAAAAATAAAGCCTGTTTTTATGATGAGTCCACTTTCTATTGCTCAGTATCTCGAACCTGGAGCCGTGGAATTCGATTTGCTGGTCATCGATGAGGCGAGCCAAATTCAGCCTGTCGATGCGTTGGGGGCTATTGCACGATGCAAACAACTCGTCGTCGTTGGAGACCAGCGACAATTGCCTCCGACAATCTTTTTCGGACGTGAAATGGGTGAATCCGAGGACTTTCACTACAATGACCAAGATGCAGACAGTGCAGGGGATGTAGAAAGCATTCTAGGCTTGTGTGAATCCCAAGGGATGGCAACGAGAATGCTGACCTGGCATTATCGCAGCAAACATGAATCGTTGATCGCGGTCAGCAATCAACGATTCTACGAGAACAAGCTCTTTATCGTCCCAAGTCCCATCGCCTCCGGTGATTCACTCGGGCTCAAGTTTCGTTTCGTCCCTGATGGCCGCTATGATCGTGGCGGTTCGCGAACAAACCGCCTGGAAGCGATCGCGATTGCCGAGGCCGTCATGCAGCACGCACGGAACAATGCTAAACTATCGCTCGGCGTCGTTGCGTTTAGTTCTGCACAACGAGATGCGATTCTGGACGAAGTCGAGCAAAGGCGGCGGGCTGAGCCAAAGCTCGAAGCGTTTTTTATGAGCGGAGGGCCAGCACCATTCTTCGTGAAAAGTCTCGAAAATGTCCAAGGGGATGAGCGCGATGTAATCTTGATTTCCGTAGGTTACGGTAAAGACGAAGATGGCAAACTCTCGCAGAATTTTGGCCCCCTCAATCGTGAGGGTGGAGAACGCCGGTTGAATGTTCTGATCAGTCGGGCAGCAGCTTGCTGCGAAGTCTATTCATCGATTCGGGCGTGCGACATTGATTTGACGCGAACCCCAAGTGCGGGCATTGAGGCATTGCATCATTTCTTAGCCTATGCAGAATCTGGAAGTCTACAATCCACGGTCGATACTCTTCCTACACGCGATGTATTCGAGAGTCATCTAGCTAACACACTTCGGTCGAAAGGCTACGAGGTTGTTGAACGAGTGGGAGTGGGTGGATTCCATATCGATCTAGGAATTAGTGATCCAGAAACACCGGGCCGCTTCCTGATGGGGATTGAATGTGATGGCCAGCAATACAGGACATCACCGTGGATCCGAGACCGCGATCGATTGCGACCGCAGATTTTGGAACTGCGAGGTTGGAAGATGCATCGCGTTTGGATAGCGGATTGGTTTCAAAATCCAGACCAACAAATGGAAATGATTCTTAAAGCGATCAAAAAAGCGAGATCGCAATGGAATGAGGTCGATCGATCGCAAGCTTCAGCTCCTCGCTCGCGCGCTGGTTCGAGAGCTGCAAACCGAAAGTCAGATAAACCATTCTGGACTAGATCGACTGTGGACGAGAGCTCGTTTGATTCCACGCGAGCGCTCGACTATACCGTAGCGGATTTCGTCATCAGCGAAGAGGAACTCGGAATCATGGATTTGACCGATCGGCAGCTTCAGAAAGCGATTCGTCAAATTGCGATCATCGAAGCACCGATTTCTATTGATGAAATTGGTCGGCGTCTTATCTCATTGCTTGGTAAGGGCCGCATGATCGCAGCGGTGCGAGATCGTATCGACGAAGCGATTGGCGTTCTGGCGGATCGTGGAAGCGTCGAAGTCCGCAAGGGCTTTTTGTATTTGCCTGACCAGGAAGTTTTCCCAGTTCGGAATCGCCGGTCCACCGAGATTTCGCAATTGCGAAAATTGGAAAACATAGCCCCCGAAGAGATACGTAGTGCCTTGATGCAAGTGGTCGCAGAGGGGATCGGAACAGAAGCTGTGGAAACCGTTGCATCAGCGACCCGTCTATTGGGAATTTCAAGCAGTCAAGCGGTTCAGGAGAGTTTACTTAAGACGCTTGCCTCATTGAAATCCAAATCTAAAGTCCGCGACCGAGATGGCAAACTCTTCATTGTTGCCTAAGCTCTCTGTCTCGCCCTGGGAGCAAGACGATAGGAATAGTCGCCGTTATTAAGATTGGCTTTTTCAAGCGTGAACCGCAGACGCCAGTTTGGTGAGGGACGGTAAGCTCAATCATACTGCTCGGACTGATTCCCATGTGTATGCTGGTCAGATTTTTTGTGGAATCTTCGAAGCGTTGCGACGAAAAATCGGATCCGTGCCCGCCTATAAGTGCCCGTCTGCACCGGACCGCGTGGGATTTGAATGGACCGTGCTAGTCGATTATGCGAACGCGTCGAACACGACGGCCACGCTTTCTCCTCGGACTTTTTTCGATGGTGCGATAATGCGATCAGTCAATGTTTCGCTCCGAGAGTGAACTCTTATTCGTGCGGTCTGGTTTCTCTTCAGGGAGGGGGGTAGACTATCGGCAACTCACACGGATAGCGTCTGAGAAATTACGCGGGCCGAAATAGTACTGGGGGTTAATGATGAGCAGCATGCACAATTCCAAACTAACAGTATTCGCATTCGTTGCTATGCTGTTGTATCAAGGCTTCGCGATACCAAGTGACATGAGTCGAAACCATCGTTACTTTGAGGATGCCATGGGCAATCCTGTCTTCCTGGTGGGCTACTATGGATGGGCCTCGGTGGCTCCGGGTTACTACATTGACCAACCCTCGAAATACGCCAACATGATCAACCAAGGAGTGCCCTACAAACTCAACTATCTCCGAATCAGTTTGGGGATCAATCGATTTACGAGCACAACGAATCCCCCAAGCTGGGATGGCAGACCAACTCCGATGCCGTTCAAGTACATCAACGATAAGGCGGATCTGAATCAATGGGACGATACCTTCTGGGACGGTCTCAAGTACCATTGTGAACTAGCCCGGGAAAAAGGCGTTTTCGTACATGTGTCGTTCTTCGACGGCGTGGCCTTACGCGGTGGAACGGAAGCTTATCGCTGGGCGGGTTCTTGCTGGAACGTTAACAATCAGACACGTAACTTTTTCGGAACTCTGGACAGCAATGTCAACGGCGATGCAGATGAGGATGGAGAGTTCTATAGGTTGGACGACTTTATCAACAATACCGGAGTGGGGCACTATCAGCGGCGATTAATCGAGAAGACCCTAGCGGAAACCTCTGCATACGACAATGTTTTTTACGAGATAGGCAACGAGTTGATAGGAGCCCCCTCGGCTTGGTACGAGGCCGTAACGAATTACGTCAAGGCTCGGACCAAAAAGCCGGTCACGCAGAGCGACGGGGTGCGGTCATCGAACACTGACGGTTGGGCGGACCACGGAGGTAACGATCCCGTGGCAATCAAGTCCAAAGTGGCTGCCGGAGTCGGGCATGGTTATCCATGGTGGGATGATCCGGACGGCTCCGAACTGGGAAATGGTACGGCGGATGACTTGCGCCGGGCCGCTTGGTATTCCTTCGCGGGAGGGGCTGCAGCCTGGGGCGGCTTCACCCACGATTTCTGGGACGGATTACCAGGCTTCGACGCGACCAAGGCGACCTATTACAGAAACCTCTTGCTGTTCATAGAGTCTTCAGGGGTCCGTTTTAGGGAAATGGTGCCAGCCCACAGCTTGATCAGCAATAACAACGTGAACTCTTGTATCGCGAACGTCGGATCGGAGTATATGGCTTACATTCTAAGCGACAGTAGCGCAACTTTGAATCTTGTCGAGCTTTCAGGCAACACCTACTACAAACTATATGACCCCAGGACGGGTGAATGGACCAAAGAGCAATCCGTAGAGGGTGGCGGTATCCGATCCTTCGATCGTCCGACCGGGGCGGAGGACTGGGTAATTCATGTTTATCTGCTTCCCCGTGCGGAACCCTCGTCGTGACAATATTGTTTTGCACGATTCCTTCCATGTAGCCCCGCGCGCATCCTTAACTTGGCGAGTCACGCAGGGTAGCAAGGCCTAAATCATGGAGCTTAAAAATTCTGGCAGACGGATTAGCGTCTATAAAAAATTTATGAAGAGCTTGCGAAGTCTGCTTTTCGTTCCTTGTTCGCTCCGATTATGTCAGATAAAACTCCAGGTGATATAGGGAATCTTCACTCCAACCAACACTGGTTGCTTGGTCTTCCCGATCAAAGTTATCACCGCTTTGCGGCATTAGATTTGTGGCATTAGATTAGTCACGCAAAAAAAGCAGAAACCGACTGTCCCAAGGAGTAAACCCATGTTTTCTTATGAGCAGATACAGAGTTCGATTAAGGACCAACAACTCAATCGCCGCTGGTTTATGGCTTATGCTGGGGCGCTTAGTTCGATTCCACTGCTAAGTCGGACCTCGTGGGCCAATCCGAATCCAACTTTTTCAAGCGATCCATTTACATTGGGAGTCGCATCTGGCGATCCTGATTCCTCAAGCATTGTGCTTTGGACGAGGCTTGCGCCAAAGCCGCTCGAAGTGGGCGGTGGGATGACCAAGGAGCCAGTTCGTGTGACTTGGCAAATTAGCTCGGACGATTCGATGACTAACGTCGTCGCGTCAGGTACTGCAGTGGCTGCGCCTCAGTTGGGCCATTCCGTACACGTGGAGGTACAAGGCCTGGAGCCAGACCGATGGTACTGGTTCCGATTCAGAGCGGGTGATGCTGAAAGCCCGATCGGTCGAACGCGAACCTTGCCCCCCTTCGACACCCTCTCAGACAGCCTAAAGTTCTCGGTAACGAGTTGCCAGAACTTTGAACAGGGGTTGTTTACTGCTTACGAACAGATGGCTAAAGACGATCTCGATCTCGTTTTCCATCTAGGTGATTATATTTACGAATATGCCGCCGGAAGGAACGGTAAAGTGCGAACACACATCGGGGCCGAAATCGAATCTCTCGATGACTACCGAGTTCGCCATTCTCAGTACCGATCCGATCCATTCTTGCATGGCATGCACGCTCTGTGTCCGTGGGTTGTGACTTGGGACGATCATGAGTTCGATAACAACTATGCTGGTGACATCTCCGAGGAGCAAGGCATCGATCCAGTCGAGTTTTTGGTCCGACGAGCCAACGCCTATCAAGCGTACTATGAGATGATGCCACTAAGAGCTCGTTCTCTTCCAAGCGGTTGCGACATGTTGATGTACCGAGGTGTCCAATTCGGTCGATTGGCTCAGTTCCTTGTTCTGGATACGCGTCAATATCGTTCCGATCAGCCTAACAATGACAAACGCTCACCGCTTAACGAAGCCGCCACTTCCAGCAAGCAAACCATGCTGGGTGTAACGCAACGAAACTGGATGTATCGCGAATTGATCCAGTCCCAATCACAGTGGAACGTGCTTGCTCAACAAGTCATGATGGCTATGGTTGGTCTCTCCAAGGAGGGCGATGCACTTTACTCGATGGATCAATGGCCTGGATATACGCACGAACGAAAAGCCATCGTCAAGTTCATGCAGGAGCGATCTATTTCCAACCCTGTCGTGCTCACGGGTGACATTCACTCCAACTGGGCAAACGAACTCCGTGTCGATGATCGCGTAGTCGATAACCCTGTCGTAGCGAGCGAATTTGTCGCCACATCGTTGTCTAGCGGTGGCAATGGTAAACGTGAACCAGTCTACTTAGGTGACTTGCTTTCTAAAAATCCAGGTGTGAAGTTTCACAATGAAGAGCGAGGTTACATTAGATGCCACGTTACACCCAAGTCGTGGCAATCCGATTACGTCGTAGTGAGTGACGTCACGCAACCGGGTGGCAAATGCGAAACTTACAAGTCTTTTGTAGTCGAAAACGGTAGCCCCACAATTCAGAACGCGTAAGCTTGTTTGGTTAAGCCTCCTTCTTGGGTTGAGAGTTCGTGGGGCAGGATCATGAAGACGAGCCGCACCACGGACTCTATGGGGACTTGTTCTCGCAACCGAAATTCACAAAGAGGACCAAATCCTTCCGTTCTTTCTCCCTTCGTCCCGCTTTGGGACGAAGGGCTAGGGATTGTGGGAAGCGTTATCTTGCGCCGAAGACGATTTTTAGAAAAAAGTGAAAAACAGTTTGAGTCGTCTCCACCGCGCCTGTACATTTCACCTACACTTTATAGTTGTACACTAAAAGGGGACGGAGACATGGCCAAGTAGGAGATCGCTCCGCTGATTGAGTCGCGGCGAGAGATCATGGAACTCTTCTGGGAGCTTGGCGAAGCGACTGTCAATGATATCCACGAGAGAATATCCAAGAAAGGTCGTAAGCGATGAACGGTCTATTTGTCCAATGGTCATTGACCGAGTTCATTGCTGGGTTGCTCGACAAGCGTCGCGAGCGAACAACTAGCCTTAGCGGTAGTTCTCGGGCGGTTGTTGCCATGCTATCGGCTTGCTTGAGTGCTGTTCTGTTGCTCAATTTTAGATGCGATCTGTTGAACGCCGCATCCCTAGAGGCTCAACCTCCGAGTGCTCAGGAACAGTCATTCACGACCGATCCGAAAGACAATATTCGCGGCGCAGGCGATCAATTGGAGTTCCGCCTACGAGGTAGGCTGCTGAGCACGATTGAGCAGCCTTTAATAAATCCTTCGGTCACAGTAGGCACTTCTAACAACGAGCTTTCCTATGCCGCAACTGTAGTTGGTGATCAATACGAGGTGTGGGTACCAGCGAATTCGTTTAAATGGTTTCGACTCTCGCTTGAGGGCAAATCAGAGGATGGCCGAAGAGCTGTCGTGTCGCTCGACCGAAGTGGCCTGCGAAAGTCGATCAGCGAAGGCGTGGATATTGTTCTCCAGCAGCCGAATCGCTCGGTCAAGATAATAGTGAAGCATAATGATAAGCCTGTTCCCAATGCGCAAGTCAAGGCCATTGCTAATGGCATTCTGTTTGTCAAAACTGACGCGAACGGACAAGCGATGCTCAAGCTGGGTGCCAACTACAATATCAGCATGTTCACGGCATGGACCGAATCAGGCCTGCTGGGTGGTTATCAATTTTATCAGTCGCCACCGCGCGACCAAAACGCCAACGAGCATGTGATCGAACTGCTCGAATGTCGGAATAGACAGATTCGAGTTATCGATACAGACGGATCACCTGTGGCAGGAGTTCGGCTCAAGCTGCAGGTTGCAACACCAAAGCATTACAACTATTTCGGAAATCCCACCGATTGCGAAGTCATTACAGACGTCACTGGCACTGCAATTTATAAGTGGTTTCCTAAGCTAGAAGACGCTCATCACTATGCCGAGCTTATAGGTGAGCAGGATTGGAGGCTACACTCGCAAAGCAATACCGATGATGCAGTCAAAGTCATAGTCACAAAACCAGCGGCACGCGTACGAGTCGAGGGGCAGGTATCACGTGGAGGCCAGTACGTCGGCGGAGTGGTCGTGGAAGCGCGGAGCTTTCAGGGTGAAACAGAGGGTCACTCGGATGTACGTACTGTCATCGCCGATCGAGAAGGCAACTTTAGCTTCGATGCACTTCCGAATTCTACCTATGCAATGTACGTTATGGATGATGAATGGGTTTCCGAACCCCAGGTGTTCATACCTATTGATCCCGTCACTGGCGCGAAGAGGTCACCCTATCTCATGGCATTAGACGGTCACACCGTCACTGTACTACTCACATCAGGTCCAAACCGGAAGCCCATTGCAGGACAATCCGTCTCCTTTGTTTCAGAATATGATTACTCATGGAAGGAGAACGGTGAAAGGCAGTACGGAGTGACACATCGCCAGATCTTCGCCACAACGGACGAGCAAGGTGTTGCAAAAGCGATGGTGCCCTTGGGAAGTCTCCGCGCGAGTGTCTATACATCCTCGTGGCGCACAGAGTCTACGATTGATGTGGTAGCTGGCAAAGTGAATCAAGTTGAACTGCATCGCAATCAGGACACGGTGATCCATGTCAAAGGACGGATCGAGCTGCCTCCTTTCAATTCGACTGATCTAAAGAAAGTCTCTGTTGCGATACAAGCCATCGATGGTCAGGTGTCTGAGGAGTTCACGCCAGCAGTGAGCGAATCAGGGCAGTTCAGCTTTGATACCAAGGCTTCTATGGTCGGCTGTTTCGCCTACTCGGCCGATGGACAGTGGGCAGCAGTAAAGGTGGTTGAGGGACTGCACCAGCCCTTCACTATCGAGCTTCAGCCGACGGCTTATCTCAGCGGTCGATTGCTAGATGGTGAAGGGAAGCCAATCGCCAATCATCGCGTCAGTGCGAATCCAAGACTCGAAAATCGGACCATGGAATCAAGTTCGTCAGGCTTCTCGCGATCAATGAAGGGTAAATCCATAACTACCGAAACTGATGCTGACGGCAACTATCGAATAGGACCGCTGCCACGACAGATTGAAATTGGTCTATGGTGTGATGCGACTAATCCCACAGAATACAATGGCCGCAAATTCTTGGGCAATTACTTCATCGAACTTGATGAGCAGCGACCTCCACAAGTCCATCGACTTGGTTCCGAACCGAGCGTGCCTTCAAAGCTGGCAATCGAAGAACGCTTCGCCGAAGTTTTGCGTGACGCTCGACTAGGTAGCTTCCATACCATGATCATTTTGGCCGATACTACAGAGGAACGATGCAATAGCTTCGTTCAAGAGAATCTCTTGAACTACGATGCCAACATTCAAGTTGCCAACTACATGCAAATGCGATTCAACACCGGAGCGTCTGGCAGCGAGCAAAGCAAGGCGTTTGTTAAAACCAAAAACTGGCCGATCCCAACGGAGGGAAACGTGGTAGCGATTGCTCTCGATGCCATGGGAAATGAGCTAGGCCAAACAACCATTGACATATCAGCGGACGATGCCAATGACCAAGTCGTGCGCTTCATTGAGAAACACTCGCCACCTGTCGTCGATGCTTCGCAAAAGTGGAGCGAAGCCTTTGCTCTCGCCAAGAAAACGAATCGACGCGTTTGGGTTCGCATCAGTCAGCGATACTGTGGACCATGTTTTCAACTGAATCGATGGTTGGACGATCATCGAGCGGTGCTTGAGAAGGAATTCGTTTTGCTCAAGATCGACGATGTACGCGACGACCACGGGATGGAAATTGCCAAGGAGATTACGGGCGATAAGCCTTTTGGAGTTCCCTTCTTCGCGTTCTACGACGCCGACCAGAAGCTGCTAATCGATAGTGTGGGACCAACAGGGAACATCGGATCCATTTCAGGCTATGAGGGCAAACGACATTTTCGCAGGATGCTTCAGAAGGTCCGACAAACGCTAAGCGAGGCCGAGATCGAGCAGGTCGTTGGTAGTATCCAGGACTAACGCAAGCAGACTATCTGACCGCTTCGTCTGACGATAGTTCTACGATCATACCATCTCGCCAGATAACAATCTCGGTATTCGATTGGCGAGCCCGCTCGATGACTTTTCGGTAGGACGCCTCGAACGCCGGATCTGCTTTAGCGATCAGCGAGTCTGGAGAGTTTGTCTAATCATTGGGTGCGTCCTTACGATGCAATTGAGCATGTTCCCATCCATTGTATTCCAAGACAAGTTTTCTTTCACCCTAAATCTCAGCGAGTGGAATTGGCGTTTAGAAACTCACGGCAATTGGCGAACGTTGGCAAGAATGAATTTGCAAAAGTTGTTTTACCAGCGTCATTCGGCCCAGCAAGGATATAGATCGTCGCTTGCGAAGGTTCATCGACACGATTTGGTCTGCCTCGGATTCAATGTTGTGAAGCTCAGCAAGGTACTCTGCGATTTAATCGGCTTTGCTCCTGTCGTTGAGCCGTTGTACGAAAAGCACCACAACCTGGATCGCTCTGCCGATCCGAGTGCTAACCGTTTGACCGACGGAGCGGTCATCCCGACACCATTACACCAACCTTGCATAACGCTTCCTGGAGTTCTATCGCGTGATCTTCACGACGAACAACGAGATTTAGCGTCAATCTTTCCAAGCTAGACTTCTTGAGAACAGATGCGATGGCAATTCCAAAGTCACTAATCGACATTGGCCCATAGCCAGTAGCAAGCGTTGGTGACGAGACTGTGAGAGCTTGCAACTCCAAAGCCATGTCTAGCGCCTTCTCAAAGGCAGTTCCAACAAGGTATTTGGTGGAATCATAGAAAGGATCAATCGCAATCGCATGAAGAATATGTTTGAAAGGCAACGTGTAGGCATTGCTTCGCACCACAGTACCGGCAGGCAATGCAGACATTCCCTGTTGTTTCAGTAGTTCATGAAGCTCGGTCTGTAGATCTGGACCGACTGCTTCTCGTATCGCGCCATTGACTCCGCCTGATAGATTTAACCAGGGATTCGCTGTTGAAATGAGCACGTCAGCGGGCACGCTAAGAACATCTCCTACTTTGATAATGATTTTCATCGATAAATCTCGCGCCTTCAGGAATACGGTGGGCCGAGCCGCCGAAAACCATGACAAAGTACGATCGCCAGAAAGAAAAGATTTCTTAGGACCACAGCAATCGGATTCAAGCTTGGAGCACGAGAGGCTTGTGAACTCGGCCAAGCCTGTGACAGTGCTGTCCCGAGCGATTCCATCCATCTGATGCTCCTTGGCCAGTCCGAAATACCGCTGATCAGCTCGGTAGGAATACCTTCCTTACCAACGTGTGCTCCGACGATGCCACCAACGATTGCAGCGGTCGTATCTGCATCACCACCACATTCAATTGCTGCGGTCACCGCCTTTCGAAAGTCGTTCGGAAAGGAAAGCCAACAATGAATCGCCACCGGCACTGTGTGATAGGTGTACCCCGAAACACCGCGCCCAAGACCAAGTGCATTCGCATAGGTCAAAGTCGGTTCGTTCTGCGCGACAGATGCAATCGCAAACCGCAGCATCTCAATCAAATCGGCAGCTTCGCTGGGCAAGGATTGTGAAACGAGCTCCAACCATCGTTCTGGATTGACTCTGTCATTCTGCGACGCTTCGCGAGCGGCGAGTGCAACTGCGACAGCTCCAAATTCGGCTTTTGGATCCGTATGCGTTAAGCGAGATGAGGCTCGAACGTATTCGAGCAACTTTGGAACGTCGTCAATCGTCGCACCGAAAATCGCAGCTCGCATGGCGGGACCGTTGCCTGCAGAATAGCCCCCGGATTTCGACGGACGGATGCCAAGCCACAGCTTAACACAACTGCGAGCGGTTGCTTTTCCAACGCCTGCAGGCAGGGCCAGAATCCACCAACGCAATCGGGCTGCAAATCGTCTCGTGAACGTATCAACGTTATCGCCGGACTCGATGAGAGACTGCGACACCATGCATGTATGCTCGGTATCGTCCGAGATCATGCCATGTCCGAATACGAATCGATATCGCACTGGCGAACCCAGTAGCTTGCGAGCACGACTTGGGGACATTCCTTCATAGGGCAAGCCTAGAGCATCACCCACAGCGGTTCCTAAGATGCATCCGATGATCGCCTTTTCATTCACCATTAAGCTGTTTGCCTACGACAGTTTGATCCTCGATTTCGAACGGAATCTATTCTAGCGACTTACTATGGTTTCGGTTATAGCCTGGCATCTCTCTTCCCTAAACGAGCCATTCAGGGAGAGAATCGTGGAGTTCAAAAACTGCACCGAATCTTAAACCTGCACCGCATTTCAAATCAGTACCGTATCTTCGTGTTCGTAACCGGGTGCACAACAGCAGAGCAATCTGAGTTCCACTTGGCCCACATTCGTGATATGGTGAACGGCCCCAGGCGGGATAGCTATCGCATCACCGGGGCCAACTTGACGAGTCTCGCCATCAATGACCATGCTGCCCGAACCCGCGAGGATAAAATAGATTTCCTCGGTGTTTGGATGATAGTGAGCTTGCGTGGCTAAGCCGACGGCGATTCGAGCTTCGGCCAAGGATTGATTGCGGATACACGAATTCCGATGAGCCAAGAGTTCTCGGATTTCCGATCCATCCATAGTGATAAAAGCTTTTGCGTCATTTAGGTTTTGAATATCCATGAAAATATTCCGCTCTTCTCGCGTCTCGTTGATGGCAGCTTCCGTGTATTCGGGGGAGTGAACAGCAGACGAGTTTACTTGATAAACCGCCCCGATCATACCCAAGTCCTATCCCTTTTTGACCTGACATGTTGAGCTCGTAGCTTGGGCAGAGTAGTCAATCGTAAGGGGATCCACAATCCGAGCTATTCCCATAGATTGGCGGGCAAGAATTCAGGCCAGGTACCTCGGAGCTCCATGTTTCGAAGCTTGCAACCTTGGCTTCCCGCCGGGGTGTAGATTCCCGGATATGTTTGCTCGTTCGGTGATATTTCAAGCCGACCTACTTCCTCGTTGTTCACTCGTACCAGAACGATGTCTCCTTCCCTTGCAAGCTGAACGTCGTTCCATTCCTTCTCACGGAGCTTCGCCTGTTTACTATCTGTCAGGGAGAATCTCTTCCCAGCTTCAGCTTGGAGCCAGTGAGCATCGTCTTTCGTTACGAGGAATTCTTTCTTGACGATTTCCCCTTCGAGATGAATAGCTGTTCGCCCAAGTACGGGAGTTGGCACAGCCTGTCCTTTGTCGTACCAAAACGAGTAACTCCATGTCTCACTATCGTCAAGCGGGCGTTGATAGGATATCCAACTCCACTCGGTCTCCTTTTTCGATTCCATCGCTGGAATACGAATTGCCTCTTCTTCCAGCGTCCAGGGTTCGGTCTCGGTAATGGGGGTGGGTACATATTGCCAACCAGCTTCAGACAATCCGCCAACCCTGAACTTGGGATCGACAGACAATTTGGGCAAGGCAGTTACGGTGTACTCACTTGACCATCCAGGCAGCGACGGATGTAACATTCGAACACTCTTGGCAATTCGAATCGGTTGGTTCGGTTCTAACGATTCAAGTCGAATGCCTCGAAAGGATTTCGAATTGGAGAGCAAAGAGTGAATTCCGAAAAAAGGAAAAGAATCGAACCCATCTGACGCGACCTCGGCCATCAAGCTTCCATCGATTTGAATCCGCAGCTTGCCTTTTTCTCGTGTCAATTCCCATCGAGTCATTCCAGGTGTCTTGGTGGCATCCGATGGGAGAAGAAAGAACTGGCTTCGATAGCCAAGATAGCCAAACGTAGCAGCAGTGCCCGATGTCGAACCACTCAAGCCTCCCAGGGACGGCGCCCCTAACTGTTGACTGGTATGCGAGGCTTCCAACTGAATGCGAAAGTCTCCCGATAGAGGGTATTTCAAAAACAAGGATTCTCGCAATGGACCATAGACATTTCGTACTTCCGTTGTTTCTTGCGGTTGATTTGACTCGCGATCTACCGACCATCGACTCTTTTGAGCAGAACCGAATCTCGCTCCCGCTTGTACGTTGTGTGAGGCTGACAGCCAATGTCGCAGCATATCGTTGTTTTGAGAATTAGAAGCATCCGCTTCTTTTCGATACTCGTCTCGTATTTGGTAAATTCTAGCTGAGAGGGCCCGTTCCCATAACGCGTCAGCAAAGGATTGCAGTGGAACAAACAACCTGTCGGCTTTCTCAAGCTGGTTCGTCGCAAGAAGCCTTTCGTAGAGTGCAGCAAAAAGCCACGGCGTTGAATTCGTATAGTCACTTAAAGGGCTAAATTCCTTGATTTGGACCAATGATTGCAGCGCACTATTAAAAGTGGACTCGGATGTCTCGCCGCGACTAACGGTTTCGTACCATGCTTTCAGCGCAGGCAAAGCTTTATATTCAGAATTCTCCAGTTGCTGAATTCGTTTCTCTACTTCTTCCAACCGCCCTAGTTGTTTTGCGTCTTCGACCAGGTAGTCCAAGAGCCCAACGATGTACTGCTTAGCGGGAAAGGACGTTATCTTGGGGGGCGATGTTCTGGCCCACGATGGCGCTAACTCTGTTGGACGCGAACATTGAAAGTGATGTACAACCGTCGGTGTATTCGCTGGATCGTCGGTTACAAGCTTATTTTCTACTAGCAACCTTGGTAGCAATAGCTCGAATCGCTCTTCTGCGGTCATGGAGTCGACCTTATCAACGATGTCTGGGATACTGTCGCGGACCATCATGTAGAATAACCCGTATCTTTCCGGGGTTTGTAGGCCGCGTTGGATGTAGTCGAGCGCCAGATCAACTCTTCCTCCTTGAAGTAAAGCCTTCGCTCCAATGGCTAGAAGCTCATGGCGGCTTTCTGGAAACGCTTTGATCATCTTTTCTAGAACTTCTGTCGACGAACCGTCGTTGTGTTTCGCGAGATGTTCCATGGCCTCCAATCTCGCCATCTCCATAAACCTTTGGCTGACCAGCTGATCGTTGTCTCTTCCAAACACACTGAGTAACTCGTTTGGTAAGGGGCCTTCCTGCCACGCTCTGGCCAATCGCATGGCCAGAATCCATGAGAGCAATTTGACCTCGGTCGTGGTGGCTTGCGACTTTTGCGATTCTTCGAGTAGCTTCAAAGCACGCGAGCGAAATTCGATTAACTCATCATTCGATCGTAGTGTCGATTCCTCCAGCAGCGCCAGCGAGAGTCGATCTTGGATCGCCTCTGTTGTCATGGAACGCTGGCGAATTCTCTCTTGCCTCGCAATTCGCTGTTGATCCGTTTCCGATCGTTCTCGTAGCCCGATGGAGTCGAGATCAGGCATCTTCACACACTGTTTGAGAACTGTGGGAGAGCCAATAACTGAACCGCTTATCTGCAATTCCTTCGTATTCAACCAACCTAACCAAACGGAATCGGTCCGAAGAACTTGACTGTCCACAAGGTCGTTGATTTCGCTTGATGGAATTCCACCTTTCTCCCAGGCACGAATCAAATCAACCAATCTTTGCGATTCCTCCCATTCACTGGTGAAGGGAACTGAATAAACGATCTGAGGCTGACGCATGTACGTAACGATTCCTCCCACCTGTGGTGCCGCTTCGGTGGCTAGACCAGCTATCTTGCGAATATCCTTTGCGACTTTTGGCTTTTCGGCTCCTTCATGCTTAACAGCAGCCATTTTGGGAGAGGTCTTGAACAAGTCTACAGAACTCTGCACCGCTCCTCGTTCAGCCAATCGCAAAGCCACGTCGTACTTCTGGCTCTCTCGAATCGAACCGTTAGCAAACCCATCCAGTACTTTTTTGAGCCAGGGATTTGAATTGCCCGTCAATTCGGTTTGGTCTCCTTCTAAGCCTAAGTCTAACGCAACTTGATATTGCAATGGGGATTTCACCTGTTCAGGAGACTCGCATATCAATTGCCGCATCCGCTCTCCACTCTTCCGCGTGCCTTCCAACTTTAAGGCCTCGGAGGCGACGTACCATAGTACGTTCCCGTGCAAATCTAAATTGAGAGGATTCGATCTGTTTAGCTCGCACAACTGATCCGTCCAACTTTGAACAAGATCATTTTGCTCCAGACAAATCGCGATGCGGATCATGCCGAGTTTCGAAACAATGGAGTCACCGCTCCACTCTGAAATTTGTTGAATCAGATTAACGCGTAGCGAGTTTAACTCCTTCTGCTGGTCATCCGGTTCGACTCCCTGCGTGTCAAGTGGGCGACCTACCTTTTCAAGCAGTCGCTCCATGGAGCATTGATAACGATCGCCAACATCCAAGTGCTCGACGGTAGGTTCCATGAGCATTTCTAACCTTCTTTGCCCCGAGTCGCCTTGCCTAGTCACCTGCACTAGATACTCAATAGCGGTCGATTCCTTGAGAGCGGCATTGATACTTGCTTCTAGTGAATCAGCTGCCCGAGAGGTGAAATCTGCCATGGGATCTCCTGGCTTGTTTGCATTCTTCCTCATCGCCCGTAGCAACTGTATGGATTCGCCAAACAAGTTGTTCTCAATAAACAATCGAGCACCAGACTCCACTTGGGAGGCAAAGTTCATATTCGTGTTAGGCTTGAGCACCCACTCGTAATACGCTGCTATAAATTCATCCCGTTTCGTGTACGCCTTTTCCGCCGTCGCAACCTTGACATACAACTGGACAAACGTCGAATTGGTGAAGGGCAATTTCGTGGCGGCAATGTCCAGTAGCATCATGGCTTGCGATTGGAGCTCAGCGTATTCGTAGATTGACTCAGCCAGCGAAACAAGATTGTATTGCCGATCCCCAGGGTTGAAATCGTTTGCGATCTTTCTCGCATCATCCCAACGTTTTTCCCGAATCGCGAATTGGACTAATAGGTCAACGATGATCGGACGACTCGGATCTGACTGATAATTTTCTTCGGCAGCTTCTTTCAAGGAGTCAAGATTCGCAGGCTCTTTTTCTAGAATGTCTAAAAGGACACTTGTGAGTAAAACAGGTTTTGGCCCTCGGATTCGATAAAACGAACCGATATCCCGTTCCGAAGGGTTTCTGATGAGATCGATTAGAGTATCGGTGATCTTTTTGCGAGTCTCGATACTGCTCTTTTCGGTTAAGTAACGATAATGGGCAGTCTGACCTCCCTGGTTGAAAACGATGAAGCCATAACTCTGAACGAGTTTTTCTATCAATTCATCGGCAAGAGCTTCGTTCCGGCGTTCCAGATTCGCGATGAGCGTCCCATAGGCACTTCCCCAACCTGTCTTCTCAACATACGGCAACACAGCCTTTGTGATAGAATCAGCTCTTCCAGGGTCGGAGTAATCAACGACCGCATCTGACCGAAGCTTAGACCAGGCTTTGGGATCCTCCTTGAGCAGTTTCTCGATCTCGGCGAGCGACAGCTTCTTCACACTGCTCCCCAACGGATCCCTCACATTTAACGTATCCGTTTTAGGTTCTGGTTGATTAAATTTCTTTCGAAGCTCCCTTTCTAGAGAGACATCTCCCATCGCTGCTGCAATATTGGCCAGTTGTATTGCTGATCGCTCAAATGCCGGGGAAGCATCAAATTGCCTTTTCAATTCGTCACGAAGAGGTCCCAACGCATCGGCTCCCTTCAAATAGGTAATGGCTTCCTGACGGGGATCGGGCTGGTTAGAAATCCTGTAGCCGGTGTTCGAATTCCAATACGCTTCGAATGCCGTTTTGCGAACAATTTCGTACGCAATTTCAATAGCTGATTCTTTAGCCCCGAGACCATCATAAACATTCATTACATCGCGAAGGCTCGTGAATGGAACTCGAAATCGAATGCTGTCCAGAAGCTCACGCCCTTTTTCAGGGAGCTGTAATTCTCCCAAGGTCTTTGCAAGCTTGATTTGGTCCGCCATCGACAGTCCGGTGGTCGCCATGGAGGTTGCAACCCGCTGGCTCAGCTCAACGTCCCCTGTCTTAAGGGACGCTTGCAGTCGCAGTCGCGTCAGTCCAGAATTTGCAGCGAAACTCGTGGGCGCAATCCGATCACATTTGGCCAAGCACTCTGAAAATCGACCGTCTCGATAATCGATACCCGCAGCAACCAAGTCTACGACGTCTTTGGCTTCGATTGCATCTTGCCAACGAATCAAATACTTGTCTCGGGCGTCACTATTTCCTCGAAGATGTTCAACATAGGCCACAGCCGCACAATAGACTGCTTGACGCTCCTTGGAGTGAACGCCGTTCGGTGCATCCGCAATTTCCCGGAGCTCCTCTAGCCAACTCTGGTTGCGTTCTGTATTAGTTGGCTCGCGATGAATGACGGTAATAGCTCCTTGTAATTCAATCGGCAGATAAGGAGTTAAATCAAAGATACGGCTGTTAGGAAGAGTGCTGCCTACTCCTCTGTCGCTTTGGATGGCATAAGGCATATCGATCAAACTGACGAAATGACTCCTCATGGATTTGGATAGTTTCGCGACCTCGGTGGCTTGCGTGTCCAAGTAGTAAATTAACAGGTCTCGCATCATGTCGGGCGGATCCAGCTCTTTAGACAGGCACTGCCCAAAAAAGGAGGGAAGGTAATTCGCTGTCGTGTAGAGCTGCGTAGCAGGCTGAAGCTCGGTTAGCCGCCTACCTACCATCATCAACAGCTTGCTGTTCTTTTGAGTCTGGCAAAAATTTACCACCGCATTGCGGACACTTCCGTCACGGGTGTTCAGCGCGATCCTAGCAATCTCCTCGGCTTCGGCCACTCTCCCCTTCTTTGTTAGCTCATTGAGAGCCTTTCCAACGGGGACAAAGTAGTTGTATCCATCCTCTGGAACACCGTTGCGTAGGACCTCGACCAGCAATTCCAGATCGTTAGCTTCGATCAATTTCTGATTCGGATCACCTAGGTTTGAGGTAATGTACATATCCACTCCCTCTCGATTACCCCTTCGCCAGGATTCTATGGCCAACGCCCGAAACTCGGGCGATTTGGGCGTCTTCGAAGAAAACTCGTTTGGTTGGACGCCTGGTGTCGTTAACTCTAAAATCATCGCTTGCTTCAGCTGTTGATCGGTGAGCGTACCGGCCTTCAAACTAGCCTGGTACCTCGAACTGAGTTCGGACCGAGTATCCGCGTTTAGCGAGTAATAAACGAGTCCCTGGGCTGCACCTCGCAACCCCACGATGTTTCGAATGGGCCCCCAATCACTCACATACGACGAATTGGAATTTGGTAACTTGGCCTGGTCCAGTTTGGTGGTCATACCAACTGCTGCGTTCAACTCTTGTTGCAGTAAGCTGCTCTTGGTCCCGGATTGAAAGTAAACGTAGTTCCCTTTCTGGATCGTAGTCGGAATCATCGAGTTAAAGTCAAAAGCTTCAGACTCTGTGTTATTGAGAATTCGTCGAGCTGCCACCAATGCCTCTTGGTTTAGTTTCTGCTCCAAGAGGATATACATGGCGATTCCCTGGATCTCCCAAGGAGCCTGATCCGATTCGGCTATTTTCTTCGCGTACTCAATCGCTGCGGGTATGTGTTTGCCAAGATACAGATACTCCATGGCCGTATTGCGTATACTAATCTCCTTGCTAGTTCGCACGAGATCCAGGTAGATATCGCAAGCTCGCTCTCGATCACCGGCGTAGTTATAAAATTTGCCCAACACGAGTCGATTTTGATCGCTCGGGTCTATCTGAAGCAGACGCTCTTGCCAAGTAATCATTCCGTGAAAATCGCGATCAAGCTCCGAAAGACTTGCCAACATCTCAACAACTGATGGGTCAAAACTGTCACTTTGTGCAAGGGGCTCCAGAACGGCCCTCGCTTGACGAAAGCTTCGAATGGCTTGAAAAGCATACGACGCCCAAAGCGCCGCCAGCCGATCCGATTGCTTTACTTTGGCAATCTCACTCAGCTTATCGGTCAACTCCACCATCCTTCGTCGTTGCAAGTACAGGGGAGCTAACTTCTGGATAACCGAATTCTGTTCGGCAAGACTCTCCGACAAATCAAACGCTTTCCAATAATTGGCAATCGCCTCATCGGTTCGACCAAGCTTGACGGAAGATTCGGCCACTTGAATGAAACCGACGCGATACGTCGGATCTTTTCGAATGGCGACGTTCCATAGCTCCACTGCCATTTCGATTTGATTTGCGTCGACACAAACCAAAGCACAGTCATTCAGATCTTCGCTGCTTGCGACGGAATTCGCTAAGATGTTTGCTGCTGCCTCGATAGCTTTGGTTGGTTGCCCAGTCTGCAAATAGAAACGAGCCAGCTGTTTCTCCCATTGGTTGCGGTTCTCCGGATGGTTCGCAATCAGTTTGTCGCAAATAGAAATGGCTAGTTTGTATTGCTTTACGTCACGGGCAATATCCAAGGACTTGGTTAGCTCCAAGTACCTGTTTGGTGAATCCACGTTCAAGTTCTCAACGATACTATTTACCAACGCGAGACCCGTTTCCTGTTTTCCTAACTTGCAAAAGATACTCGCTGCAGTCAACTGATCTATCGGGGCAGTGGACGTCGCCAATCCCTCTGCGGTAAAATCCGTCCACACAGCTGTGTCCAGTTCTGCGTTGAGTATCTTCGTAAGTGAACTAAAAAACAGATCGCCCGAATCCGCGTCCACGCGATTCATGGCATCTCGAACGGCAACAGTAGCTTCTCTGTCTTGCTTAGTCGCAATCAAAAGCTCAGCGGCGACAAAAAAATCGCTGACCACGACCTGGCTAGGTGCATCCTGGCTCGCACGCATTTCATCGAGAATGGCCGTCGAGATATCGATTGCCTCAGGATAGAGTTTGTGCCTGCGGAACAGCTCTACTAATCTGCGTCTCTGTTTGATATTGTCATTCGGCGGGTCAGTTAACTGCTTCCAAGCGGCTATGGCCTTTTCTTTTTGACCCGATTTCCAATAAAGCTCGCCAAGCTCATTGCGAAGCTCCAGGGCCAAGTCAGCGGATTTGGGTTCCTTGGCACTGAGAGCAATTCCTTTTTGAAGCCAGTCGATGGCCGGCTCCCAAGCCTGTATGGTACTCATGGCTTCAGATACGCGAAGAATACTTGGCACATCGTCCTGCATCTCTTTTGGGAGCGAACTCCAAATCTCGACCGCCTTATCGACGTTCTGGTTGGATGCCCGATAGGCAGCATCCCCCCATTGGATTCGATAGTCCAAATCGCTTGGCTGTCGCATCACCAATCGTTGCCAAGCTTCAGCCGCTTTCGACCAGTCCTTGCGAGACTGGTACTGTTGAATCAGAGCTGTCTGCAATTCGATGCTGGTAGGAGACCGAAGTAGTGCGTCCCGCAACCTTTGCTCTGCGAGTTCCGGTTTGCGAAGATAGAAGAACGCCTGAGCGAGTCGGATTTCGGAGTCGATGTCTTCGGGATGTTCCTTAAGCTGGTTCAGCAGATACCGAACCCAGCCATCGAAATCGTTACTGGCCATAAAGATATTTTCAATCCGACGCCGCATTTCCTTGAACCGCCAACTGTCAGGCTTGAGCTGAGATGCGATCCGTTCATAAGTTGCGATGGCATCGACGGCTTTGCCAGATTGAGCCTGCAAGGCCGCAGCAATGCATTCAAATTCGAACCGACGATCATTGTCTTTGGATTCACTCGCGAGGATTTGGAATCGCCTCAGTGCCTCAGGCAGATTGCCTTCCGTTTGGTTTATTTGAGCGATGCGTTCGCTAACCAGTAGATCCTTTGGAAATGCATTTTCGAGCCGCTTCCATACTTCAGCCGCCTTGTCACGTTGTTGAGTCCGAAGATATAGACGCCCAAGGGACTCTTCAATTTGCAGTCGTTCGACTTTGGTCGGATTCTTCGTAAGCGCACGTTCGAATGATTCGATCGCATCCGATGTCTTACCTGCGAAGACTTCAGATTGAGCCCTGTATAAGCTGAGCATTGGCTCTTTGGGAGCGAGCTCTTCGGCTTTTCGGAGCCAATCGATGGCAGGCAAGTCTCGACTGCGTTTGCTTTCCAGCAATCCTATGACCGCGAATACGTTGGCAGCATTGGAGCCCTCTTTATCAGCAGTGGATTCCAATAGTTTTAAGTAATCGTCTAGATCGCCACGTTGAACGTGCGCTTCGTAAACTTTGTCCAATGCAATCCCCTTCTTGGGGCTTCGCAGCAATACCGATTCAAAACGTTCAAGCGATCGCTTGGAGTCTTCTTCTGATTGAGATGAATCCTGTCCCAATATCGGCGTAGAAAACGGCAACGAAGGGACTAACCAAAAAGCCAAGATCAACATGAATCGGACGTTCATCGACATTCTCCCGTAAACGAAGGTGTGATCAATCGAGACCGATTGTACCGAGCCGTAATCCGAGTTGCTAGAAGCAAAATAGTGCGTATTGGAACGTCCTGTATGCCGAGAATCGGAGAGTGATCGTTACGCAAACAAAAAGGATATCTTTGGGATCCATCCTGTACTGGCTCGCAGGATGGATCCACAGAGGTTGCGTATGAAACTTAATACTTTACTGGGACACCAGGTGTTCAATGTAGCGCAATTGTCCTCCATTGTTCCGTCATCCGAAGATGAACGATTGGGACAATCGTTTTACAGTATGGTCGATCAAGTGGCCAACTGCACTACTGACTAGTCGGAAATTAGGGCCCCTCCCCGAGCGCAACCCTCTTCGTGACAGTACTCTCTTCTTCGAAATGCCGTAAGAGGTTTGCGAGCAGATATATTAGATGAGTTCGAGAACCGTTCTGTCGGTGGCTGACGGGCGGAAGCTCTTCCAATCAGGAAGAACGGAGACCGCTAATGGCCTAAAAAGTGGGGGCACAGCACGAAGCGACCCGCGAAACACGGTTGACAGGATTACACCGCGAGAGAGGGGAGTGACACAAGAGTTGTCTTGAGAATAGTTGATCATCGATCCTTTTGCGTTTCTCATATCTCTAGCGGTGTGAATATCTTAAGGCAGGGGGCCGCATGGGGAAACTGTGCGGGAGAATACGTGAGTGGCACTTTTCTTTCTTCTTTCTGTGTCGAGCAGCAAACTCGATGGATGTCTGATAGTCCGTCACGAGCTGGAAAATCGAGCGAGAACCAACTCACAAAAACATAGAAACGCCCCAACAGATCGCCCATTTGCAAAAAAGTGAGTCTAGGATCATCGATTGTGCAAAATGCGCCTCAGAGAAACTCGCGCTTTACCGTCAAATCGACTAATAGCGCCTAGTTCTCGACCCCATTTTTCCGGAATGTCCTGCAGCTCCGGACGGCAGCAGAGTCATGGCTGGTTGCTGAGAAAGGATTTCGCACTGACCACTGGGACGGAAAAGCTCAGGTTGCGAGAGACGGCAAAGAGTTCGAATTCTACCACCTCCACTTGCAGAGATCGTGGCTTGGCTGGAAAGTGCAAAACCCCGGTGTTGTGGCGAGTCACGAAACTTGAACAATAACTCGAATCGGGGTGATCGACGCAAAATCCAACGCAGCAATCCGCTACATACCGAGTTGCATTGGTGCTACAGAAGTCCTAGCAAACTCGAGAATAACACGAATTCATTAGGAAAAACATGGATTTTTCAGCGGAGGACAAGGGATTCGAAGGTGCCGTCAAAATCATTGCGGCAGGAAAAGGAGGAAAAGACGGAACTTTTTTGGACGGATCGAAAACTGGAAACTAAGTTCATTCCGAAAGGAAAACCGTCCCATGACACTGAACGAACTTTTGGACCTTTACGCTCGAAAACGCCTGAAACTTGCGTCCCCAAATACTCTTCGACTCTATCGGCATTCCATCGTAGCTTTCGGTCATTCGCTTGGCCGAGCTGCTACGATCGACGATCTGCACGACGATGCCCTCGAGCTTCACATGGCTCGGATGATCAAAGACGGGTTGTCGATCGCATCGGCCAACAAAGACTACGCCCAGATCACCGCATTGTGGCGATTCGCAAATCGAAACCGCATTGTATCAACCTGGCCAAACGTGATCCCGTATCGAGAGCCAGAGCAAATTCCTCTGGGATGGATGCGTAACGACCTGGAAAAGCTTTTCGCTGCAATCGATCAGGTCGATGGAAAGATTTGTGGCGCACCTGCCAGGATGTGGTGGCGATGCTTGTTGCTCGTATTGCTCGACTCGGGAGAACGCATCGGTGCGATTCGCAAGCTGGAACGATCTCACTTGCTCGGTGATCACCTGCTTGTGCCGTCGCAGTTTCGCAAAGGTAATCGCCGAGACAAGCTGTTCCCCCTGGAAGGCCCAACGCAACAGGCGCTCAAGGATCTACTGGCATTGCATCGCGATCAAAAGCTTTTCCCATGGGACAGATCGGAAACGTACATCTACCACAAGTACGCTAAGATCCTTAAATCCGCTGGGTTGAGCACAGACCGGCGATCAAAGTTCCACCGCATTCGCAGAACGGTCGCGTCCGCTGTTGCCTGCCAGGGAGGAAACCCCACTTCGGCGATGGATCACGCGAACGCTAGAACAACCAAGCGGTATCTCGATCCTCGCATCGTCGGGGAAGTCTCGACGGCGAACTTGGTTCGAGAGTGGATGGCAAACGAGATGGTGAAGTAACTACTTCTTTTTGTTCACGCTCTTTTGATATTCCAACAGCTTTCGCATTGTCGAGAGCTTCATCGTCACCAGTGCTTTCCCCTCGTGTTCTTGCGATTCGACAACCTGCACCGCTGGGACAAGTCGAACGATTTCATCGACCTTGAGCTTCTTGTTGGGATAGTCAACAAGCAGAAACGATTTCTTCTCAAGCTGTAGCAAAGTTGTCTTGTCATCAATGATTTCTTTGACTGTAAATCTATGATGATCAAATGATGCGATCCCATTGACAACTAGATAAGATGGGTCCGCACTACCATCTGGTATGTAATTCTTCTTTGGTCTATATCCGCCGTCAATGTACAGCTTTGTGTCATTGTTCCATTGCTCCATCTTTAACATCTTAGCTCTTTCAGCACCCCCTCCTTGAACGCGAGACTCATTGCCTCGAACTCCTTGGCCCAGCGAAACAGAGCCCATAACCAGCCAGGTGGAAGCCACTACAAACGCGATTCGGTGCATAACACCCACTCCTATTGAACGACCCAGAAACAGAAAGCCTAATGCAAATACCAGGCAGAATCGATTCTAACGGTTGTCGCGCAAAAAAACGAAAAAATTGATTTTCAAAAAATGAAAAAACGAAAAACGAAAAATCGAAATTTCAAAACCACCCGAAAGAGGGGGTTTTCCCGTTCCAATAGGACGTTCAGGACGCTTCTAGGACGGCTCTAGGACGTGCTTTTCCCTTTATATTCCTTATATATTCTTCTTTTCGTCTTATCGTCTTATTAAAAAAGAAGAATAGAGGTAATAAGAAACTGTTAATGGTAGAGGAATGGCAGAGTGGTGATACCGAGAGCTGTAAAGATTGCCGGGATAGAAAATCGATAGGCCGATAGGACGGATAGGACGGACCACGAATAGGAGGCCCGTAGACGAACGCAAGGCGATGGGCTGGGAGAAATGCCAAGCGAGCGATTTAGACGAGCGAGAGGTATCAAAACGGAGCCCAGGCGGGAAGTCTTGGGTCCCTTCTGACTGCCACTTTTTCCTTGCGGTGGCAAAATCGCAGATTTGCTCGCAAAAGTTAGGCTTTCTAATTTTGGCAGACAAAAAAATAAGCCCCGCTGATGCGAGGCCCGTTTTTTCGTTTTTCGATTTTCGTTTTTCAAATTTTGATTTTTGAAATTTCGAAAATCGATTTTTCAGATTTCGAGATCCGGAATTTTCGAATTTTCGTTTTTCGAATTTTCGTTTTTCGAAATTTCAGAATTTCCGATTTTCTCGGGCTCGGAATTTTTCGCAGCGATCGGTGCGACCGGCTCGGCCTGCGCGACGACCGGAGGGAGCTGAGACTCCACCTGCTCGAGGATCCAGCAGAGCGTCGTGGCCGTGCTATTCACTGGCCGGTTGTCTGCGGTCGTTGCACCTTTGAGCATGAGACCGTTCATAATCCTGTGAAGCGTCGTAATATGATAATGTCTCATTCGATATGAATTAGATATTACATTCCGACTCTTATAACCTTTCGAATCCTGTACAGTAGCAGGTATTGTGAGCGTTACATTTCTCACTTCGAAAGCTTCGACAGATGTAACCGAACTAATTGAATCCATCACCATCCCCTTGTAGTTGCCGTGCCTGGCGTCGGCTATTGTACGAAATGTATCGACTGTAGAGAAGAGATGCAGCCATGGACTTCGGCAGCGGCACAAGCCATGTAGGTCGCATCGAGCCAGTGATTGTTCGGCGATACTGGGATGAACTCCTTTTCGCGGAAGCCTTTCTTGGCTCGGTACTCTTCGGCAACGATGTGCTTCGCGAATGCCGTGTGAGCCCTTACCCTGGCAGGTCGAAACAGCGTGAGCGTGTTTGGGTTCTGATTGCCCAGGCTGTCGAACGACTCAGTGCGGAATCGCTCTTGGACCCACAACTTCCAAAAGTTCGCGTCGGGGTGATAGAGCCAGACTCCCTTTTGCGAATGCTGCTTGGCCCACCAGTGGTTGCCGTAAAGGATATCGTCTTGTTGTTGCGGTTCGAAAGACTGAGGTTTAGGGCCCTGACCCTTACCGTATCCTTTCGATGCTGCGATCGGGGGGAAGTCCAAGCAATTGACGATAAACTCGTACAACGCATCGGTGAGCACCCCATCGGAAGTGTCGAGGAACGTCCAGTCTGGCGGAGCTGCGGAGTTCGCTTGTTCTTCCTGCCAGTCGGCCAATGCTGCCTTGATAGACTTTTCGATTGATGCCTCGTTGTAGTTGTGGACCTCGATCACCCCGTAGTCTGTGATCAGGCCGCGATTCTCTCCGAGCCAGGCGATCTTGGTCCAATGGCAGAACCGCTTGCCCACGTCCACCCCGCAAGTGATCCCGATGGCTTCGTCTGGTACCTTGCCTTGCTCGTACCCGTTGGTGCGAGACTCGACCACCTTCGCGCGAAGGATATCGTCTGGCTCCTGTGTGTCTTCGTCGAACACCCGAGTGTCGTTTTGGTATTCGCAAAGGAACGATTCGACTGACTCGCTATCGCACATGAAGTTCATGCAGGCCTGCAATGCTGTGATCTCGATCGGGTTCCCGTGCGGGGAGAGCTTGTTCTTGAACCGGTACGGGTTCCCCATCTTGCATCCGGCGTTCATCGCTTCGAAGTTGTCAATGTAGAACTGGGTCGCCTTCCACGCGAACTTGTCGCCTTCGAACTGGCAGGCTTTTCGAAGCTCGAAATAGTTCTCCCACAAGTGCCGGTTCGTAGGCCATTCGCGAATCAAGCCGCGTCGAATCCCACCCCAGGCTGGCTTTTGCTGCCGATCGGTGATCTTGGCCGCAAGGCTGTGCTTGTTCATGATCGTCACCAAGGCCACCATGCCGAACAGCCCCGAGGGACCTTTGAGGCCTGCGAAGTCCTCTTCGATGATCCGCAATCGCTCGCGAACTGTGTCTGGGTTGTTCGCCGACTGCCTGGTCTCGGGATCGTCGATCACGCCGAAGTCTGGACGCATCCCGTCGACCAGGGCGCCACGGATCGCACCATCGATCGAGAGCGGCTGAATGATCCCGCCCGAGCAAGGAGATCCGTCCACCTCTGGCAGGTGAATCGCGTTAGCAGTCCACCGAACATTCGTTAGCTTGCCCGATACGGTTTGCTTGCCAGCCAAGCGGGAATCGTTCCCCAGGGCTCGGAGCGGGTAGCCGATCTCTGGGAAGTCCTCGACGAACTTGTCCGACGTGAGAAGCTTTTTGAGGTTGCTGAGGATCTGGTTCGCTTTGTCCTCGATCGCGGCCAGGATCACCGGGAAGCTAATAAGCCCCCGGCACAATCCCCAGGTGATCATCCCGGTACAGATCGACGTCTTGCCGTCACCCCGAGGAGCTGCGATCGACGTTTGCGTCCCGTACTCGATCGATTCCGCGATCGCATCGATACACTCGTTTTGGTACGACACAAACGGGTTGAAAAAGATCCAATCGAAGTAAGTGCGGAGGTAGCGTTGCGGATCAGCGAGGCAGAGTGCGCGACGCTTGGGAGATCTTACCCCTGGCAGGCGAAGATCCCGAGCCATGAACCGCCGCTCGTTCATTAGCTGGCGTTGGTATTCGCGTTGTTTATCTGAGTGATCGTAAGCCATTCATGCAATTTATTCCAATTGCTAATAGCTCACAACGAATTGAAACGCAAGAACTAGCAAGAACTAGCAAGAATTAACCAGAACCGGAAATTTCTTTCGGGTCCATAGCCCGTGAATCCTCTCCCACTCTACACTCGATGCGTCGTCCAATCGGCAAGACTAAAGCCTGCCGGGAATGCGTAGATCGTCTGGCCTGGTGTGCGTGTTAGTGTGACTGGTGTCATGTTGTTATCCTATTGCGATCCCATCTCGTACATCCCGCCTGTGAGCGTGTTGGGCAGCACCGAGATTGAGACCGCGTTGGCGTTGATGTAGCGTTGCATTACAGGCTCCAATCCGTAAATGCCGACAGGTCAATCGGAGTCAGTTGGTAACCGCCGCCAAGTGTTGTCATTGCCGCATTGACCTCGCTTGCGTACATGCCGATATTCGGGCAGCCGATAGCAGTGAAATGGCATCCGAGCAACTCTGCAAGCCCAGAGTCATCCCGAACATTTACTGTGTCACCGTCTTTCCAGATTTCAAGATTCATCGTCGGTCTCCACTCTCGTCAGTCCCATTGCCTGCAACGCCATCATAGCATCATCCATTACAATACCAACGATCTGCTCTGGATTGGCTGTAGGTATATCTCCCTCACCCATCCATAGCTGTATTTTGCTTTGAGCAAAACTTGCTAGCTCAAAGCTCCATTCCTCCGGTGCAAAGTCTCGTCTCTGCAATTGGCTTCCGGCATAAGCAAACAGCGTAGCCGTTGCTTGTGTCGATGCTACGCTGTATTTGTTGCCGTTGGCGTCGATCCAATCGGCTTGGGTAAACGACTCGAAATCACCTGCACTTTCGCCTATTGCAACTGCGAGATGGTTCGCGGCTGTCATCAGAGCTTCCGGCACCGCAATCGTCAGACGGTAAGCGTAAAGTGTCATAGGTCGATCCCCGCTTTTGCCGCTACCCAGAATCTTTCGTAGTCTGACAAGACTAACGGATTGAGTATGCGATTGATTACGAAACCGCTGTTCAGATGACCGCTAAAAAACAAACTGGCTTGGTTGCGCGAACCTAGATTCAGAGTCCGCAACGAGTAGTTACCCGTACCCTGATCCGTAGTTGAGTTAATGGCGGAAACTCTGTTGACGGCTAGCGCAAGCAAATCGCTAGAAATTTTGGATTGCATCGTCAACAACCGAACAAACCCTGGCGGAAACGAATTCGCAGAATTCGCCGTAACCAAGTTAGACCCGTTTGATCTCACGCTTATTGTATTCGCTACGTTTCCTGCGGAAATTGAAAAGATGCCAGTGTTGCTGAAGTTATCCCCAAGCTCTAAGACAACTTGCGATGCGTCCGTTAGCTTACGTGCTCCAACACAAACCGTCATCTCATCCGTGTTGCTGAAATCAATCGCGGTTGCACTCTGTAAACAATCGTCGATGCCGTCGAACCAGAGGTAGTTGATGCTTGGCTGGCCGGTTTCGGTTACGTCGAATTGGTTCGTGACTCGTTGGTATGCTGTTGGAGTTGGCCCCACCTCTGCTTGTATTTTTGTCAAAAATATACCTAACGCACTATTTCCAGTTTGATCGGATGTCCAAATTGCAAACAATCCCGCCGCTTGAAGTGGTGCTGTCATGCTACATCGATACCAGCCATCACTTAGCGGCGTGATGGTCGCAGACGTGACCAACGCTCCTGGCGTGACACTCCCGGCACCCGTCAAACTGAAAAACGTGCCTGTCGAAGCGTTGCCTGTATACACACATCTCGGGTTACTCCTGCCGTTCGACTTTGCTTCGAATGTAACCGTCAGCACCGTACCAGCCGCCAAACCGGAAATTGCTGTGTTATTAACCCGTGGAGCCGAACCGCCGTTGACCTCTAAAACGGCATCTGCCGTAAGCGTGCCGTCCGCTGCCGTTGTCGCATTAGGTGTAACCGTTGCGTTAACTTTTGACCAGTAAGCATTCTCCAACTCCTCTGTTCTCTGCAATAAATTTCTCACCCCGCTTTTCGGCCTTCGTGCATACGTCGGCCTGCGGAGTGAGGTGGCTTGTATTAAATTATTTCCTTTGCCTGAAACGTCATCCACTTTACCGACTGGATCGCCGTAAGCGGTAACCGGCGTAGTGCCAGTTGAGTTTTGCCATAGAGTGCCGATCTGGTCTAAGTCCCATGCTAGGCCTCTTTCGGCTGCTGTAGGGAACAGGTGCGTAATGGAAACATCTACTGTCAATGCAACTGCATTTGTGTTTTGCGTCCCAAACTCATTAGTAAGCCTGCAACGGTACAGCCCGTTGTTACCAACCAAGGCAGGATTGAACGGAATGCTCGGTGACGTTGCTCCGGTGATGTTGTTATAACTTACTCCGGCATCGGTGGAGAGTTGCCACTGGTACGTGAGATTGAGATGCGTGTTGGGCAAAATGCCGCCTAGACATGATAGCGAGAGCGAGTCCCCTACGTTGACCGATGCGGCTGTTGGTTGCGTTAAGACTACAGGACGCAGAGCATCTAGCGGACCAACATTGACCCACGCTGCGATAGCTTGCCTTACCCGCTCCGCTGTCCAAGCTCTGCGAGTTGTAGCCGTGCCAGTCTCGGCTTCTTCCTGCGAAATGGTTTCGGCAGTCCATTCGCGTGCGTTAGTTACTGCTGGATCGGTAGTATCAAGCTTACCCGACAATGCCGATGATAAACCAGACACGTCGCTGATTGCGTGACCGTGTGTTAAAGGTGTACGGGCATCGCTTAAACGCGGGTCGGTAGTATCAACCTTGCCAGCCAGTCCAGCCGCTAACTCCGCATCGGTTGCAAACTGGCTAGGATCAACACTCGTTACTTTTCCTGCCGCGTGACCGAGTAGACCAGTACCTGGGAACGTCGTGTCGGTCTCGGGCGTGATGAGATTGGGACCGTTTAGCGACTCGAGCCACTCGGCCTCTGTGCCAACGAAACCGTTGGCTACTGCGATCCCGTAGGCAGAGACTCCTTGGCTGCCAGTTTCGTTGATCTCGACGCTCGTCAGATCGTCGTCGTAGATTTCGATCGATACAAATTCGACTGACATGCTAGCTCCTTGTGACTCGTGGCTCGAGGTTCAAAGGACTCAAGGGGATCGGATACTTGTCGACCCCATCCTTGGTGCGCCGAATGTCGTAAAAGTATTGTCCGTCTTTGCTGCCAAGCACATCACCAGCTGGAAGGCTTGCTGTCGCGGAACCTGCCAGGATGGCGAACACGAAACCGTTGGCGGCTTGTGTAGTATCGAAAGTAAACGAGGCGGATACCGTTGACGACGAAGGAAGCTTCCTCACCTGGCCGGTAAAGGTCTCGCTACTCACGTCGATCACTTCGCCGGTCTGCGTGTTGCGAAAGACCATGCGAATTGTCAACGTCGCACCTTGCTTGACTCGCAAGGGTAAAGGTTGATTTCGGTATCCAATTGCTTTTGACACGATTAGATTTTCACCTCTGTCGAGGGTTTTTCCAAAAGGCTGAGTCGCGTTCTTATTTCTGCAAGCTGCTCTCTTGCTTTGCCGTGCTCTTCTTCGCACTTGTCAAGCTTCTTTTCGAGCATATCAACACGAGCATCCAACTTGATTTCTGCCTTCTCATATGCCGCGATTCGCGACTTGTACAAGTAACTGAGAGCTGAAGCTAGTGTTGCAATCACAGTCGTAACCCCTGCCAAAACCCAACCAAAAAAGGAAGTATCGTTGCTCAATTCCGATCAAGCTTTCTTGCTAGCGTAGTCCGTTTACGATCGCCTGCACCGTTGCAGCGTATTGACTCGATGATTCGATTTTGAGCGTTTGCATAAACGAGTTGTTCGGGATTCTCCAGCCATCAAGCCACAAGGCATCCCGAGAGGATCCGCGACGTTGCAGCAACGTTGACTCAATTGCCATTTGCACTTGTCTCTGTGCTGTGGCAAGCGTTGGGCATTGCCTCGCAGCGCACTTAGCATTGATATCGTTCACTACTGCTTGGAGCGATTTGGCAAGCATTTCCCTGGTAGGTGCATCATTAAGCCGAAGACTGTTGTCTCGAGATAGTTTTGTAAGCTGCTCGAGACCAGTTTGTGGTGGAGGGTCAACCGGATCAACTGGCGGTGGCTCGACTGGTGGAGGAGGTGGAGGGGCATCGACTGATTTAATCTCAACAGTGAGCGAATCAAATTCAATATTCGCTTCTTTGTCGGCAACGATCAGGATAAATTTGTATTTACCCTCTCGAGGAGTGGCGAAGAACACCTGCGACTTAACCGGATCGCAACCGGCCTGAGCTGTCGAGATCCCTTCCGGTACGATCCAGCGATGCGAATCACCGACTGAATTGTTGCTGTTGAGCACTACCAATTCACCTGGTAATGCACTCTCCGGACCGTCGATCACTGCTTTAGTTTGCCCCAAACATGCAGTGATCAGTAACAACCAAATCGATAAAGTTCTTATGACCACAACAGTTCCCCCCGAATAAGCGACTGCAAAAGATGGTCGGACACTGGAACGCCCCAACCGAAACGAGGATCGAAGCCAGGAGCCCCTGCATCCTTGAGGTTCTTCTTGAAGATCTCTCGCACCACGCTAGCTGCCTTCATTCGCGTGGCTCCTTGTCGGTACATGATCTCGAGCATGCACGCGAGCAAGCCAGACCCGAATGGTGTTGCCATGCTGGTCCCAGACATAGTTCGGAAGCCGCTGCCATTGGTCGAGAAGCTAATGATCTGCTCCCCTGGACACGCCCAATCAATCTGAGGCCCGCCCGATGAAAAGTTCGCGATCCGACCGTCAGCTCGATAAGCTCCGGTACAGAGACAGTTTTCGTATCGGGCAGGCCATCCGATTGTGTTGGCTCCGTTGTAGCCAGCGTTCCCCGCAGCTGCGTTGACTACGCATCCCAACGACCAGGCATGATCGATCGCACGGTTCGTCTCGGCATCGCTACCGCCCCCACCCAGGGAAAGGCTAATCACGTCAGCCCCCTGATCCGCAGCCCAACGGATACCGGCAGCGATCGCCGAAGATGAACCGCTCCCCTGGTTCGACAAGCACTTAAACACGATCAAATCAGAGCCTTTAGCGACTCCAATTCCATCGCGACCAAGAGCTGTTCCAGCGCAGTGGGTACCATGGCCGTGACCGTCGAGCACGGACTGACCAGCGATAAACGATCGTTGTGCAATCGGGACCGGCCCACTGACATGCTTGGTGTATCCCGTATCGCCGATAGCGATTTTGATACCACGTCCGGTTGCAATCTCTGCAACCTTATCAGCTAGTTCAGTAGGCCAATGCCAAAGCCTCGGAGACAACGCGAAGAAGTCATCCAAGACAACCAGGTCAGGTGGAAGTGTGTAGTCCATGGCTCGGAGATTAGCTCCTGCGCGAGAGCCAAAGCTCGATCAACTTGAGGATGATCGGGATCCATGGAGTAGGATCGAAATTCGGGTCGGCTTGAACCGATGGCTCGAGCATCGACTCGAGAGCGAGAAGGCAACCGTCGAGAGTTGCAGGTACCTCAAGCACATCGAAGACTTGAGAAGTGAAATTGTTGTTGAGCAATGAGCCGATCTCACCGGTGATCGCACCGACAAGCATCATGTTTTCAGCAAACTTGCGTTCGCCCGATCGAATGTTCTTGACCAGTTCCATAACGTGATCAAGAGGAACTCGAGGTTGAAAGGCATACATCATTAACCATCCCCTTAAACTAAGACTTTCGGAAATTCCGAGTTGAACATTGTCAGCTTCTTGATAGTATCTCTTTGCCTCCGGTGTACAAGGTTGTTCAACACGCGGAAATCTATTTATATAACTACGATAACTCACTGTGCTTCAAGTGCTTGAGTCGGCTACTGTCGTGTTCGTATTCGGTGCAGCTACCTGTTTATCGGATTTGTTTATAAACATCTTTTCTAGGTGAGTGCGTTTGGTATTGTTTCATCATGGCACCTGTTGACATGAACGAAATCATTGAAACGATCAACACCAATGCGGATTGGCCCGAGACCATGAGTCTCACTAAGGCCAAGCTGTTCGCGTCGGCAGTTCGTCGCTATATCATTTTTTCGCCAAAGCAATCTTCACAACCTGGCGGGTTCGGCTTGACCATCGACACTGTGACAATGAAGCAACTGCTCGATCAAGCTCAAGAGTTTATTACCGCCAACGATCCTTCGTTAAGTTCATTCTCGATACTGGGGGTTCGTCATGGGCACCGGTAGGTACGATGTGAACATTGCTGAGAATCTCCATGAGTTCCGGTCGGACTATGATGCCGCTCGCGAATCTAACTATGTGCGATCGCGTGCAGGACTTGCCCCCCTGGGAGGCGGTGCGGATTATCACATTCGCAGTGAGCCCACCTACTTAAAATTTATTGAGCGTGCTCGCGATCTCTGCCGCAATGCTTCGATCGTTGAAAAGTCAATTGAAAAAGCCGCTACCAATGTCGTTGGCGACGGGTTCGTATTGCGACCCGAGACCGGCGATTCTGAAGCGGATCTTTATCTTTTCGAAAAGTGGAAAGCATGGAGCGAGAACCGTGACGATTGTGATATTGCAGGGGAAAAATCATGGTCCGAAATGGAAGAACTTGCCGTCATATCGTGCATTCGAGACGGCGATATTATCGGCCTGGGAACCACAAGCGGTCAGCTGCAAATCGTCGAAAGCCACCAGGTCAGGAATCCGAAAGGCAAGCGAGGCGAAAAGAAGAACGCGAAGCCGATCATCGGGGTTGAGATCAACGAGTATCGCAAGCCTCAGATCTATCACATTCGAGCCGAATCCGTCGACCCGTATCGTACAACTCAACAAGAAGAAAGTCGACCTGTTCGAGTCCGTGATTCTAACGGAGTCCGAGTTCTTTTCCACTTCTTCGTGCGAGATCGATCCTCAGCGACTCGTGGGGTCACCGCTCTAGCTCCGTGCTTTCAAAAGCTCGCGATGTTCGACGACTTGGACTTCGCGAAGCTCGTTCAGGCTCAAGCTTTATCTTGCATCGTCGTCCAACGAATTAAGGATGCGGCTCGGGCCGGTATGCCTACCAGGGCAGGATCTGTTGGGCTTCCCAAGACGGAGCAACAGGACAGCACTCAGGTAAGTATCGAGCAAGTGCAGCCAGGCACAAGCTATGACAACAAGGCCGGTGAAAAGCTCGAAGCGTTTTCGCCTGACGTCCCGAACACGAACTACTTCGAACATGCCAAGATGTTGCTGACGATGTTCTTTTTGAATATCGGTTTGCCATACGTCATGGGCATGATGGATGCGAGCGAAACCAACTTCTCAGGCTGGCGTGCCGCAACGGACGAAGCGAAGAAGGGGTTCAAGCGGATCCAACGCCAGTTGCGGGACAAGTGGCACCGACCGATCTACACCTGGAAGGTCCACCAATGGATCGCCGAAGATCCCAAGGTCAAAGAAATCTATGACCGCATCGGTGATCGCATTTTCAAGCACACATGGGGTATGCCTAAGTGGCCTTACATTCAGCCTGTCGAAGATGCCACGGCCAAGATCCTACGCAAGCAGAACATGCTCTCGAGCCCTCGCAGGATCCATGGCGAAGACTCCGAGGACTGGGAAGAGATTGTCGACGAAACCGTTGACGATGTGGCTTATGCCATTCGAGCGGCTGCGATCAAAGCCAAAGAGCTAACCGAGGAGCTAGGTCTAGATCCTCCGTTGCATTGGCGTGAATTACTCAATCTTCCGATTCCGGACGGCTTGCAAATCGCGGTTAATACTGGTGTTCCTGTGACCACGGCACCTGCCAGGGAAGGACAACAAAACAATGCAGCTTAACCTTGATTTCGGTGGGAAACAGGTTCCGTACCTTTCCAATTGGGTCGGTGCATGGGCGATGGAGGAAAAGAACTTCCACGCGCTCCGCACTCAGCTCGAATCGTCGAACTTGAATTTGCACTTGAGCACGGTCGACCAGAACCGACAAGAGGCGTTGGATCGCATCGAAGATTCGTTTGCGACTACCGAAGAGGGGATTGGCGTGATCAACATCGAGGGTGCTTTGATGAAGCATGCCTCGAGTTTCAGTTCATCCAGCTCGACGGTTGCAATCCGCAAGCAATTGCGAGCCATGGCCGCCGACCCGCGAGTCTCTGGGATCCTGCTCAAGATCGACTCACCTGGCGGAACGGTATCGGGAACCAAGGAACTGGCTGACGAAATCGTCAAAGCTCGCGAATCGAAACCGGTTTGGGCGTTCTGCAACGATCTCACTGCATCGGCAGCTTATTGGATCGCGAGTCAGTGCGACCGCATCGAGGCGAATCCCACTTCCCTGGTAGGTTCCATCGGTACTTATTGCGTCGTGGTCGATTCTAGCAAGGCCGCCGAGAAGGCCGGTTTCGAAGTCCACGTTGTGCGAGCAGGTGCATTCAAAGGCATGGGCACTTCTGGCACCGAGATCACAGACGATCAGCTTGCCGAGTTGGACAAGCAGGTCGTTGGGCTGAACCAATTTTTCTTACAAGCTGTCGAGTCTGGTCGTTCGCTCTCGAGGGAGCAGGTAGCCAGTCTCGCAGATGGTCGATGTCACTTGGCCCAACAAGCCAAGACGCTCGATCTGATTGACGACGTGTCATCGTTCGAAGATTTCTTCGACCGATTTGTTAGTTCTGTTTCTACACCGGGTTCACCGGTGGTTTCTCACAGTGAGGATATTGATATGAGTGCTGAGACCGCTAAGCCGGTACCTGCGACGATTGCTCAACTCGAGCAACGATTCCCCGAAGCTTTGGACTCTTGGAAGCTTTCCTGCCTCAAGGCCGGATACACCATGGAGCAAGCTGTCGAAAACTACAACCAAGTGCTGATCGCCGAGAAGGCCGCACTGACCAAGAAGCTCGAAGCCGCTGAGAAGCGAGCCGAGCAACTGGCATCTTCCAAGCCTGGCGTGTCGGCTCTCAAGCCAAAAAGCCGCAAGTCTTGCTCCGAGTACGACAAGGACAAGGAGATGGAAGAAGACGAAGAGGAAATGGCCGAAGACGATGAGTTGATGGAAGAAGACGAAGAGGAAATGGCTGAGGAAGAAGAAGAGACCACTGCAAAGTGGAATCGTCTTGTTGATCGCGAACTTGCTTCTTGTAAGGGTGATCGCCAAAAGGCTACCTCTAAGGTTGCGAAGCGATACCCAGGTTTGCGAGCCAAGCTAGTAGCTTCCGCCAACGCTGGCCGTCGACGTTCCCGTCGCTAGTTTCTCTGCTCGATAGCAAAGAACAAAACTTACAGAACCAAAACTTAGTTTGAGGAATTTTTGATTATGAGTCAGTACGTCGAGACTGCAACTAAGACCTTTAACGCGGGTGGTGCTATTGCGCAGCACTTGCGCGTCATCGGTCCCACGTCACTTACCCTGGCAGGTGCTGGGGACATTGAGCTAGGCACGATGGATCTGCCTTGCCTCGCTGCCGGTCCTACAACCGTCCGTTTGCGATCAGCACAAGGAACCGCCAAGTTCGTTGCCAATGGTGCGATCTCTGCCGGAGCTGCGGTGTTTGCCGCTGCTGGTGGCAAGGTCGGAGCTTCCGGAACGATCTATATCGGCGATGCTCTCGAGGCTGCTTCTGGCGACGGGGCAGTGATCGAAGTGTTGCGAGGTCCATTGCCTGGCGTGCAAACCGTTCGCCAGCGATTCACCACGGCTGAGATCAATGCTGGTGCGACTTTGCTGCCTGCAATGCCTGGCCGCAAGTACCGTCTGGTTGACTGTGCAATGATCGCCATTGGTGGTAATGCTGCCACGGCTACCAGTGTCGATCTGCGAGGTACTCAGGCCGCTTCGGTGGTCAATCTCGTTGCCGCTGCGGTAGCTGGATTGACCCAAAACACTTTGTTGCGAGCAGGTGCAACCAATGCTGCGATCTTGGCCGCTGGTGCCTCGTTCGCGCCTTGTGATGTCAACACTCCGATCACAGTTGCCAAAACTGGATCCAACTTGGCGACTGCAACGCATGTTGATTTCTTAGTTTCGTACACCATCGAAAACTAAGCGAAACATCCCCGAAGCTGCCCGGTGTGCATGGCTTCCACATGCCGGGCAGCCTTCTGAAACTCAAAATCTGATTCAAAAAATAAGGAATTGAAAAGTTATGGCTAGTCCAACCAGTTCACTCGCAACCCTCCGACCTGAGTTGGCCGGATCGTTGATGGAGTTCGATCTCGCAATGAACCAACGTGGTTTCATTGCATCCCAAGTGCTACCAGTGATCGACGTGTCTTACCAGTCTGGTAACTACGGACGCATTCCGATTGAAGAACTACTCCAAGAGCGAGAAACCTCGCGGGCTCCTGGGTCTGGATACTCTCGAAGTAAGTTCAACTTCAAGCCTGAGAGCTACGCTTGCCTCGAGAACGGTGCAGAAGAAGTCATCGACGACCGAGAAGCTCAGATGTACGCCGAGTACTTCGACGCGGAACTGGTCGCAACGGCTCGAGCTTACTCATCGGTCTTGGTCAACCAAGAAAAGCGAGTCGCTTCCAAGCTGTTCAACACGTCTGTTTACACTGGTGTTGATTTCTATTTGGATACCACGGTCCCGTGGACTCAAGCGACCTACGACACGTCCAAGCCAATCGATGATGTTCAGTTCGCTGCTGATAAGGTGTACGCAAACACTGGTCTTTATGCCAACGCGTTGATCTGCAATCGATTTGTTTTCCGCGATCTCAAGCGATCTGAGCAAATCATTGATGCTTTGGTGGCGATGGGTGCTGGTAACCGGTCGACATTGCGAGACGTTACGGCTGATCAAATCGCTGCCGCTTTGGATCTCGATATGATCATCGTTGCCGAGGGAAGCCGCAACAGTGCAGCCGAAGGGCTCAATGCTTCGATCGGCCAAATCTGGTCAAGCTCCTACGCCATGGTAGCTCGAGTTTGCACAACCAACGACATTCGCGAGCCTGGTCTCGGTCGAACGTTCCACTGGTCTGGTGACGGATCTGCTGTGGGTGGTGCTGTTGAGTCCTACCGAGACGAAACCGTACGGGGCGATGTGATTCGAGTTCGACACGACACCGACGAAAAGATCCACTACTTCGAGTGTGGATTCTTGCTCAAGGTCGACTGATCCTAGTTCTCCTTCCCCTGGCAGGTCATGACTCGCTTCGCGATTCTCAATCAATTAGCTGCACAGACTCACTCGTTTTTCCACGGTGAGACTGTGCAGTATTTTCGAGCCGGTGAACACCAGCCTCGAGAGTACATAGCTTTGATTGAGCGACAGTATGACCAGATTGTCAAGGAGGTAGGTGATCTGTCTTCTCCCGCGTGGATCATTTCCTTGATCGCCACTGAGGACAAGACGAAAGGTATTACTCCTGCTCAGGTCAACACTGATTACGATCGCGTTAATATCGAGATCCATCCAGGTGAGGGATTCTCGGAGCGGTCAGTTGTTCGGATTCTATCCAGCCACGCTGGGAAAACACGCTTATTGATTGTTTAGCATGTCATCAGTATTCGATTCAGAAACCACTGCTCCTGTTCTCGAGCGTATCGCCGATACGATCCTTGAGCGTGTTGCAGCTGCGAATATCGCTGACGTCAAGATCAATCGCCCCGATCGGGAAGGCAGGAATTTTACCCCAGCCAATCGATCGATTTCGTTGCATCAGCTCGAGGTCGCTTGGAACGAGACGTTAAGCCATGAGGGAAACCCTCCTGTCATGGCTTATGACGTCACTTTCCACCTGGCCTGCTTTGTTCGCAACCAAACGGAATACGAAAACTCTTACGCTGCGGCTTGCAACAAAATTGCAGCCGAGGTGATTCGAGCTATTACCAATCCCGCTGTCGATCCTGCGCTTTGGTACAACATGGACGGCCTCGCAATTAACTCAGAGATCGGAAGTCAATTTCCGCTGCCCAACGAAGAGGGCAAGATCACTGGTGTCATTGTGCCGTTGGTTGTTACCTACCGTGTGTCAGAAAATAACCATTATGAGGTCCGTGCATGAGCACTCCATTACTTAGTCGCAAATCTGTATTCGCTGCCAAGATCGAAACCACTGCCGGTACCGCTGAGACGATCACGGCTGCTGAAGGCGTATTCAACGCGCAAGACATTTTGCTTAACGCTAACCCTACGTTCACCGAGCGACCTGGCCAGGGTGGTGTAGGCCGCCGCCCTTCTACGGTTGAGGGTCACACTGGCCAGATGACGTTCCGAACCGAAGTAGGCTACGACGGAACAAACATTCCGACTTGGGCGTCGGTACTGTTTCCCGCTTGTGGCCTTGTCGACAACGGATCTGGTGTGTTCTTTCCTCGATTCGAAGCTCCTGGCACCAACGTAAAAACACTGACTCTTGCCCAGTATCTTGATGGGAAGCGTCGAACATTGCGGGGGGCTTCTGGTACCTTCCAGATGGTGTTCGAGACTGGCAAGCTGGCGTATATCGACTGGACATTCAGTGGGATCTGGGGTGGCGAAACCGCAGTCGCCTTGATCGCTCCCAATTACCCGGAGGCAAACACTCCGCTCCGTGTCTCTGGTGGGGCAACCTCTTTTGCCGGAGTCAACGCTTGCTGCCGCCAAATCACGTTCGATGTTGGCAACACCGTGGTAGGTTTAGAGTGCAATGACAACACCAGCAACGTGACTGGCTTCCATTACTTCTTGATCACCGACCGAAACCCGACTATCACAGGAGATCCCTTGTCTCGCTTGATTGCTGGTCAGGATCGAATGGCAATGATGTTTGGATCGACCGAGGGTGAGTTTATCGCCTCGATCGCAGCTCCGAGCGCGTCGGCTGTGACTCTCAATGCCCCCAAGGCCCAACTATTAAGCAGCCAGCTCGGGGATCGTGACGGGATGGCTGTCGACCAACTCCAATGGCAGTGCAATCGAAACGTAGATGCGGTTGACCAGGAGTTTAGCATCGCGTTCACATGATAACGGTCTCGATTGACAAAGACAGCCAGGAGAAAACTCTTGGCATGCTTGCAGGGACACAAAAGAATCTTCGCAAGCACTTGAAAGCGGTAGTGAATCGCACTTCGAAGCGAACACAAGCTTTCGTGGCAAAGTTGATTCGAGAAGAGATCGTTATCACAACGCGAGGAGCCAAGAACGCGATCAAGCTTACCAAGGCCGCCAGTGACGTGAATTTGATCGCCGAACTGGACGTGGTGCGAGAGGATCGGATTTCACTCAAGGAGTTCGGAGCCAAGCAAAACAAGAAAGGAGTGTCCTATCGAGTATCCAAGGTGGAGGGTCGCAAACACATAAAGGGAGCCTTCATCGTCGCTTCCCTGGGAGGTCACGTCTTCATGCGAGACGGGCTGAAACGCCCAGCTACCAAGGGGCGATACAAAGGCCAGATGCGCCAAAAGATTTACAAGAAACAAGGTCCCTCGCTTTATCGTGTAGTCGCTCAGGATGACAAGCTTGCTGCGATCAACGAATTTACGGGGAACGAATTGACAAAGCAGATGGAAGACCGCATCCGGTTCTTGTCACTGCCGCCAACAGGGGAATGAGAAAAGGGGATTATTGTGCCAGTATTTTTAGAGCCAAACCAAACGTTTGAAATTTGTCTTGATTCAGATATGAACCTGCCAGAGGAAAGCAGGCCGACGTTCATTGCTCGTTCTCAGACGATGCGGAATCAGTTGAAAATTCTCGAAGTCGTTGACCGTCTTTTTGTTGCCGAAAAGATCGAGCTGGCTGGCTTGTTTCAAGAAACGTTAGACATGCTTGCCGTCGCAATTGTCGGCTGGAAGAACATGGGCGGTATTGAGTACAACCCAGAAATGTTCTCGGATGTTCTTACGTATCGCGAGGCTCGAGAACTACTGCGAAAGGTGGCGTTCAATCAACAAGTAACTCCTGAGCAAAAAAAAAGCTCCGAATAGCATCGCTGATCCGTTACGGGATCGTGTGTAGAGGGTGTGGCAATGAGTGTTTCGATAAGCCGACAGAGCATAGTCCGGTCAATGTCCAGTGCCCAATGTGCAATGGTTCAGGGTGCCAACATTGCGACAAGGGAACATTCCCTGTTACCGACTGCTTCGGAACATACTGCCGCGAACTTACCCACGCGATCGCATTGGCCGACTTCTCCGAGCGAGGCCCTATGCCACTCCTGGCAGGCTCCCTCGAGCAATCAGCCTGGTTCGTCAACTTCGTATCCGCTCTGCAATGCCAAGACGCAATCGCGAAAGCTGAGGCCATGAAATGAGTAAGAAGGAATCTATCAAGATCCTGATCGAGGGCGAAGACCAGGCGTCTGCGAAGATCCAAGAAGCTGCGGCGAAAACACGAGAAGCACTCTCGGAAATCAAAGACGCTGGCGGAGAGGTAAAGACGTCGCTTAATTTCGTTTCTTTTCTAGCGGATCAGCTAGGAGGATCTGAGGTAAGTGCCTTCGTTGGTGAAATCACTTCTGCGACGGATCAGACGATCAAGTTTGCTCAGGTTGCAAAAAACGGTGGAGCTGGGGCGTTGGCTTTCAAAGCTGGCTTGGCTGGCCTGGTTGCAACAGCAGCTTTTTCTGTTGGTAAGTTCATTGGTGAATGGATTTTCCAAACGGAAAAATGGAACAGCGAACTGGAAAAAGGGCTGCAAAAATCAAAAGACCTGTCAGCTGAAATAAGAGACCTTGCTCAACAACGATTTACGGACAGCAAAGTCGATATTGAACTGATTCGGGATCCAGAAGAAAAGCGAGCTGCCTATGATCAGCTCTTGAAAGAAGTCAATACGAATCTTGTCGGTGTCGAGGGGCAAGCCAGGGCTAGTAAGAAAGCAGCCGAAGAATGGGCAGAAGCCTGGCAGATCACTGGGGAGCGAAAAGGATCCGCTCAACTTGCGCAACAACAGGCCGATGACGATCGAGCCAGGCTTGATCTATTAAAGCAGCAACAAAAAGAGCTTCAGCGAATTATAGGGATTGAAGCGGAACGGGCTGCGATTCGCGAGCAAAATCGAAAAGATGATTCTGACGATCGATACATTGAGAACCTTGAGAAACAGCTTGAGCTAGAGAAGGCAATCGGCGACGAAAAGATTGCTGTTCAGGCTCGGCAGTCTACTTTCAGTGATCCAGCCAGGGAAAGAGCTGAGCAGCTGCTGCGCGAGATGGAGGCCATTAAGCAGCTTCGTGAACAAGAAAAAGCAAGGGCTCAAGAGCTTGAAGCGGAACGTACCAAGCAAATCGAATCGGACCAAAGGTATCTCGAAGGCCTTCAAAAGCAACTTGAGCTAGAAAGAGCTGTCGGCGATGAGAAACTAGCCATCCAGGCAAGGCAATCTGCCTACAGTGATGATGCACGATCTCAGGCAGAGGAGATGCTCCGAGAGCTCGAATCTATCAAGCAGCTCAGGGATGCGGAAAAAGCTCGAGAGCAGGAACGTAAGGCCGCTGCTACTGCAATGATGCAAGAAGCAAGCCGTATCCAATCTGTCTACGACCGGGAAGTCGACAGCCTCGAGCAGCAAATCGTTCTCCTGCGCGACGGCAAAGAAGCCGCTCGGCAAATGGCACTTGAAAAGCAAGGTATCGCCAGAGAGGACGCCAAGCGATTTGTGGAGATGCAACGCCAACTCGAGGAACAACAGCGAGTCGAAACAACCAGGCCGACATCAACCAACACGGCCATGGAGTCTCGGGTTATGGCTCTAGGAAACGTCGAGGACAGCCCAGCCAAAGAGACGGCAAAGAATACCGAGGAGGCCAAGAAGATTCTTGACGCTATGCTCCAAGAACTAAAAGAGCAGGCTCGGCTTCGTAGCGAATCAACAGAACAACAAACCATAGAGCTTGTGGGGGTCGAGTAAATGGCAGTGCAAGCAGCTCTCAGGATGTGGTCTCGAGCCGCATCGAACGTTGACTCTCAGGATAATTTCCGGAGATTTGATGTTGGCTTTACCGAAGCTTTTCAGATTCTTCACGACGTTGGAGAACCGGAGGTCAACAAGTACTCAGCTCCTGGCTTACCCGCTGCGGGGAGTGTCTACCCGGGAACGAACTTTGTTTTAGCAGGTCGCGCTCGTATGCAGCAAGTCTCCCCGATTATGACTGTAGCTACCGTCGAGTACCGAGGAGAAATTGCACCGTCGAATGGATCGGGACCTCCATCGAGCAATCCGATCTCAGCACCTCCTACTATCGACTGGGACACAATTCTAAGCGAAGAGGAGATCGATGAAGATATTTACGGCAAGCCAATCGTTACTGCTGCCGGTGAGCGAGTGAGGGGCATCAAAGCCGAATTTCCTGATCTTCTGCTGACAGTGAATCGCAACTTTGCGTTTTGGAATTCCTACACTCAGGCCGCATTTGCTCGAGGCGTTAACAGCCTTGATTATGCAAACTGGCCGCCTGGTACCGGTCGTGTCGTCAAGCTTAAAGCGTCCAGCGTTATCGGAGATCCTGGCAACGGTTTTGGGTATTGGAGAGCGACCCTGCAAGTCAAGTTCCGTATTCCGTGGCGCACCACACCAAATAAGGCATGGTTCGCTCGTTGGTTTCACCAGGGCTACAAGTGCAAAAAAAGAATTGACGGAGATCCGGATGCACAAGGCAATAATCCTTTCAAAATTGTTCCTTGTGTCGATGGCCACAAAAGCGTCTCAACTTCGCCGCGTCCTCTTGATGTGAACGGTTTTCAAGTGGAGGACAACGACGAGAGCCAATTTAACTGGCGTGAGACTGAGCGATACATACCGATGGATCTTAACTTACTAGGATTTCTCTAATGGCAAACTTAACTCAAACCGCCGCCAACGTTGGTGTCGGATCGTCAAACGGTCGCGTTCGTATCGTCCAAGCTGGCGAAGCGATCACGAAAGGCATGCCGATTTACGAGTCGGCTGGCAAGTGGTTCCAGGCCGACGCGAACGTCCAGGCCGCATCGCAAGCTACCGCGATCGCCATGAGTTCTGCTGGCGTGGATGGTTGGATCATCATCGTCGAACAGCCCAATGCGTTGGTGAACCTGGGAGCTACGCTAGTTGTCGGTGAGACCTATGTAGTTTCGGCCACGAAGGGGGCGATCTGCCCGATCGGCGATCTTACGACTGGTGACTATCCCTGCATCCTTGGTACTGCAACCACAACCGCACTGCTTCGGACCGTGTTCTACTACTCGGGAGCGCAGAAGCCGTAATGGAACGAAAGCGGATCGCAGCTTTCACTCCCGAGCAAGCTGCGCGAACATGGGAAGCCACCGAGTACTACGAAAGGATGCTTGGATCGTCTGCGGCGGGGTTGGATTACCTGCCAGGGGAAAGAGGCATCCTGTTTCGCAACGACTCGGGCGAAGAGATTCCCCCATACGGATTGCTTTACATCACTGGTTGTGTTGACGACAAATTTAATTATGTCAAAGTCGACAAGCCGTCATCGTTAAACGTCATCCGTTCTAAGTTATTGGTAAACGGCCCTGAGCCTGTTGAAAGCGGTTTTGAGGGAACAGCACAAGCGGGGCCGGTCTTTCGCGTCATCCATGACGGATCAATCGCTTATTTGCCAGGCGATCGCGTTGGGTACATCAACGATTCCTTCCTGGCAGGTCTTAATCCAACATTCTTAGTCTTAGGATCGGACGACATTGCCGACGATTGCCTTCGAGTTATGTTCGACGACTCCACGCTTTATGGAGTCGCAGCCGGAACGATTACCAGCTCCATGGCGGGGAATGTTACAGTCTCAAGCCCGTTTGCTCCTGTGACGAGGACGCACAAGGCTAAGACTTTTTCGGGGGCTATCAATTCAGGAGTGCCGGTTAAGCTCTTTACAGTGCTCGGTGAGTGGATCGCGCTTGAGGTTTGTGAATAATGGGATCAATAGGCAAGTGCTGTTGCAGTGGAGATCAGTGCCTGTGTGATGCCGCGTGGAATCTATCTGGATGGAAGATCGATGATCTATGGGGTTTTGATTTGTCGGCAAGTTTTGAGCCAGCAACAGAGGACAAAACAGACCCTCAGTGCTGGCGACGTGGATTAAATTATTGCAACAACAGAAGCATTAACAACATTGTCAAAACGCAAACTATAACAAGCGACTGGTCTAGCCCAGTGTATTTGGGGTACAACCCAGCTATCCAGGCTTGCGATGGAAGAAACGAATTTGTCCCGAACTGCTCGTCTGGTTACTATGTCGATTTTGCGCAGGATTATACAAAATTTTCGTTTCGTATTTCGCAAAGAATGTATTGGTATGCGTCGTTCGAGGTGTCTGCTGAGGTGTGGGCAATATCCTTGAGCCCGACAACTTTTTACCTGTACGCTGCTGTTTTTTACTTTGCGTCTTTTTATCAAGTGCTTACCAGACGAGAGCAAGGACGCGTCAGGGTCGAACGAAGAACTTGCTCAACAAACACGCTAGTTAGCGACACAGACTGGCTATTGGACTTTACAGAGATAGACTTAACGGAACCCTTGCTAACATGCAATTCGTCTGACATCTGGAAATGGCCGTTCCCAAGAAATCCCCTTGGATGCCCGCCCAATGGAATACCTGAACCTACAGGAGAAGATTGCGGATTCGACAAAAGGTATCCGATTGAAATCGAGCGATTGAACTTTGACTGTGAGCTAGTCCCTGTCACCTCTAGCGGAAGCTTAGACCTAAGCGGTTTTTCGTTGCAGCGAATCAATAACGGCGGGCCTGTTAATTTTTCTGCCCAAGATGCTTTTTACGATACAAGGTACGGTGTAAGAATTTACAATTCCGCTCCGATACAATGCGACGACATCCCAGCAGAAGTAGAACTAGAATCTATCCAAAACGATCAAGTTGTTGGTCCTGTTTGGGGTAGCGGGGAGTTTAATATATTCACTCCGCCTGCTGCTTTAGAAGGCGGAAAAACCATACCAAAAAAAATATGGGTCAAGATATCGTAGCGTTCGAATCGCTTCCAGAATCGCTAAGGCAGCAAATTTTTGAAAGACTGCAAAGCATACCTGCAAATGCGGAAGTTAAAATACAGACGGTGCGCCACGAAAGCATATCGCACTATTCGCCGCCGGACTTGCCAATTTCTATTCCAAAGGATTGGATAAACATCTGGACGGACTTTTTCCACGTACAATCGCTTGAGCAACTCACCAAATGGGAGCAAGTTCTGTTCTCACTAAATTGTGCGTGCGTCAAGTTCTACCACACCTGGAAGGCCGACAACCCACCTGCTGATCCTGTTCCGTTCGAGTGGAAGTACAGGCTTAAATCTGCCGTCAACGAGAAACTTGGCAAACCCGATCTGTCACTAGACCAAGCTCGCTGGTTGTATCGCTTCACCGGCCAGCGTGGTCCGGTACACCACATGATCACGCGAGAGGATTTGGCAGAGGACACGAGGCACTTGGCACGACTGATTTACTCACGTCACCCAGACGTTGCTGGTATCGCAGGTGTGGCTCGCTCTGGCATGGCTCCCGCTGTTGATATCTCCTTGATGCTTGGCGTTGACCTCTACGAGGCTACACCCGACGGATGCAGGCTGCTAAGCGGTGGCGTTCGTCGAGTCGGGACGCTACACGGGGAGAGACGAATCGATAACGGACCTATCGTTATCGTGGATGACTCGACGTGCAGCGGCTACTCTCGCAAGCAATACCAGCAACTCGGGCATCCGTTTTACACTGTCTACGCAGGCGGCGACGGGAAGCGGATTGTTGATGGTTTCGCAGTGCCGATAGAGTTGCCACACCATTTCGAGTGGAACCTTTTTCACAATGGCGTACTGCTCGACAAGTGTGGTACATGTTTCGATATGGATGGTGTGTTTTGTGAGGATTGCCCGGCGGATTGTGACGACGATGGGCCGAGATATCTCGACTGGATGCGGCGTGTTAAACCATTGCAATGGAACATCGAGTATCAGGTGCAGACGATCATTACAGCTCGACGCGAAGTCTATAGAAACCAAACGCTAGATTGGCTTGGTCGGCATGGCATCCGAGTCAAAGAACTTGTAATGTTTCCAGGCACTTTCGAGGAGCGATCACGAACTAACGTAGCTGCATGGAAAGCAGAGCAAGCCATTGCAAGGAATCGCGGTATCTTCGTCGAGTCGGATTATCGACAAGCTTGCGAGATCGCTAGATTGATGCCAGGCTGCCAAGTAGTGAGCATCGAAAGGCCAAAGCATGTTTTGGAATCCTAAAGTGATATTCATTCACGTTCCCAGGACCGGCGGAACAGCACTGACGGAAATCTTCGGCGCGTTGCCATCGGTGTCAAAAGATGTACATCGCAATAAGCATTTACCGGCCTCTGTCGTCCGTGAGTGAATGCCCGAGTACTGGGAGACCGCAATTAAGATTGCCGTATATCGACCGAACGAGGAAATCGCAAAGAGTTGGTACAGGCACGTCCAAGCGAGCTTCCGTTCCGACTTGTCGTATGCCGATCAAACATGGATTGATTTTGTCTCGCGATGTCGCGGCATGAGCTTTGAGGATTTTCAAGCCAGCGAGACAATGCCAACGATGGAACAGTACGTTGACTGCGAAGGCGTCCAGGTCGTAAGCTGGACCGAGGCACGCGAGCAGATCAGCAGCATTCTTGGGATGCATTCAGCTTTTCCCACTCCCTGGCAGGCCTCTTGATTTCCGCCACTCCTTAAAACCATTGCTTCCTCGCAGCATCTCCTCCACAATCCCGGTCCCAGTGTGAGTTAGATACAGATCCACATCTTCCGACACCTTGATTGATCTTGGAATGTTACGAGGCTGTTGAGCATCGCGAGCCTTGCGCCCAGCTCCGACTCGAGGGCCACCGCGTTTCGGTTGCGTGTTGTCTGTCATCTACTACCCTGGTTGAGTCTCGTAAAACATGTTTTGTGATCCGAAAACTACCAAGCCATCACTGCAACAACCTTGGCGTTGCTGATATAAATCTCGTCGGCAAAGTCGGTGCCACGTCCAGCATCGTCACCAGTAATCAGGACGATACTGCCGCCGATGCCTTTGCTGTACTGGGCATACTTGACCATTGCTGACCAGGACTCAAACGCACATGTGCCAGGTAGCTCGTCGTCTAGCTTTTCGTCGCCATCCCATACAAAGCTATTTCCTAGTTCGTCGCCTACTTTGACTTCATGATCGCAAAATCGGAATCCACATACTTGACCGGCTGCAATCAATTCGTTTGCTTGTTGTTCGAGGCTCATCTTTTTATCTCCTGTTTGGCGGCTCGCGTTGTGCTTGCCTGACTCATGCATTGTCGGCAGATCGCCGACGAATGCAATAGCCGTAAGTCAATAAATCGGCATTTTGCCGAAAATAGTTTTGCGAAACCGAACCACGTAACAATTGATTGGATTTAAGCCGCCGAACTACCGTTTCCCCGATGGCAGCTTTTCACCGGCGGCTAAATCAATCAAACCGTTCGTCGGATCACTCAATGCTGTCGCAAGGCCAATCGATCAGCCTCGCGATCACATCATCTTTCAGTTCTTGGTAATCGCTGTACCGAGTCACGTATTTGATAAATCGCTCGTTCATTTTTCCATCCACCATAAATTCAGTAGCAAAATGATGGGACCCTATATCAGCGTGGTCGTGATCGAAGTCCCAGGATCGGCACCCAATCGCGGTTAAACTGATCGGCAAATCCCAGCCATCCCCAGTTGCCGAGAGGTATTCGACCACTTGCTTCGCCACACTTTCAAATTCTGCGCAACCGAACATCCGGCAAAATGGCGACTTCCGCAGCATCTCCTTAGCAAGCACCTGGGACGGACGAATGACCGACGAACAAAGCGATGCATCGGAGTCGCGTGAGGCTTGGTTTGACATGGTTACTTTTTCTTTCGCGACCCGATGATCGCTGACGTTACGTAGATTCGGCTTGAGGCTTTCTTCCACGCTTTGGGCGTTTCTTAGCCCACTTCTTCGCGCTGGCGATTTCTACCAGCCGAGTCCCGCCGCACGTTGCGACGTGTACTATCTCACCACGATCGACCGCCGATTGCAGCGTTGTCCTTGGCACCGAGATGACTTTTGCCGCCTCGGTTTCCGTGCCGTACTTTTCTGACTCAATCATTACCATGCCATCACCGCCACAACCTTAGCGTTTGCGACGTAAATTTCGTCCGCGAAATCGGTTCCGCGTCCTGCGTTGTCACCAGTGACGAGGACAATTTTGCCGCCGATGCCCTTGCTGTACTGAGCATACTTGACCATTGCTGACCAAGACTCAAAAGCACAAGTTCCAGGTAGCTCGTCGCTAGTGATCTCGTCACCGTCCCAAACAAAGCTGTTGCCTAGCTCGTCACCAACAGAAACCGCATGATCAACGAAACGAAATCCGCAAACTTGACCGGCGGCAATAAGTTCGTTGGCTTGTTGTTCGATTGTCATCTTTGCGTCTCCGGTTGTGGTCATCGTCGGGCGACGTGCTCGACTGATGTAGTAACTATATCGGCTGGCATTTGATTAGGCAATACCCAAACAAAAAGAATCTAGAAATTAACCGGGAAGTTTTCTTACCCTCCTGGCAGGTCAAAGCATCCAGCCGATAAGTTTGCCGATCCCCATGGATACCGCAGCGATCACGCACATCATTGCCGAGACGATCGCCAGCGAGATAAACATCTCATAGTAGTTGTCGTTGCTGTCCATCATATGCCGTACCTCTTTTCGTCTGTTTCGCGGCCTGCGATCTCGGTCGTGGTGAAATTCAGGTTACGATAGAAGTACTCGCGTTTCGAGCCCCCTTCTCGCTCCTTCACTTCCCCGTACTTGCGTTTCATCTCGACCCCGAAGTTTCGCAAGCTCATAGGCCGGTAGTTGTTGCTCGCGCACCAGTGTTGATAAAGCCCAAACAAGTGAGCAACATAGATTCTACTTCCTTCCGATACCTCGAGATAGTCGTCGAAGAAATCGAGTACCGGGTTGTTCTCCCGCTTGTAGTCGTCGATCGCAGCCTCGCTTGCCGAGGATCTGGTGAAATCTTTTTGATCTTGCAGCCTCTGCAATCCCACGATCGCCCAATTCAAAATGCCGCTGATCTCCCCTGAGTCGATCCAGTACTCGGCTTGGTCCATGTGCCGCACAATCCGGTCGGCTGGTACGGACTTATTAAACGGTACCAGAAGCATCCGCCGCCACATTCCTTTCGATCGATCCTTGATCTTGGGGGCCTTGTTGAACGATAAGATTAGCTTCGCGCTCGGCCTGCAAACGATGGGCGAAAGGTTCTTGCGGTCAAACTGCATGGGATCGCCTCCGGTGAACTGCTTGAGGATCCCCTCCGCGAGCGAGTCGATTTCTCCGACGTCGTTGCAGATGTTCGCAGCCTTGCCGACTACGGTGCCGAGGTCGAACCTGCCAGAGAAGTTCTCGAGGGGTACGTGACCACAATTGTCTTGGCCGAGCAAGGCGACGATCACCGCCATGAAAACGGACTTCCCGTTCCCCCCATCACCCATCAACGCGAGAAACTTCTGCATGTAGTTGCTCGACGTGAGCATGTAACCGCACCATTCTTGGAGCAACGCGATCCGCTCGTGGTCTCCCTCCATCGAGTATTCGATGCAATCCATCCAGCGTGGGCATTTGGCTGACGGATCGTAGGGATAATCAAGCCGGTTCGTTGCAAACCATTTCTCCGAGTGCGGCCGTAAATGGTCCTTGGTGTCACGACCCTCGAAGATCGCTTGCAAGTCCAAGATCCCGTTCGTCATCGAGATCCAATGCGGTTGGGATTCGTCCTCGAGCCAGCACGGTTGCGGGACTGAGCCAGGCAGCAAGCACAACGACTTTGTGCATTCGATCACGTTGCTGGTGAGGGTGGCCGAGATCTTTCGCACCGCCGTAGCTTCGCCCCCAGCCTTGATCGTATCGCGAAAGTCCCGTTCGAACTCGGATTGGATCGCCCCAACGATCTTGCCCTTGATTTCGTCCTTGGCGATCTTGCTGTACTTCCCAGCCTTGTACCGCCACCATTCGTCCTTCCAGTACTTCAACGTCCCGCCAAAGTTCCTGCGGTACTGCTCGAGGTTGATCCGTGCGAGCCGCATCGGGCTGTCGATCTCCTCAATGAGATCCTTTTCGTCTTCGTCGTCGGGCTCGAGAACCTCGGACTGTTCGGCCAGCTCCAAGAACTGAGTCCAGATCTCTGCCGGTGTTTGTCCCGTTTCGAGCTTCTCACAGATCCAGTCTCGCAGATCTTTGCCGTGGGAATCCTCAATCGGGTAAGGCAGTACTACGTTGCGAGACTCCGCAGCTGTGGAAGCGAAGGCGACGGACCAGCCAGGGCGTGATCGATTGTTGCTCTCGACGTAGGTGGCCCCCGATTGCCCTGAGTAGTCGCAGTCGTGGACCGTATAGACTCGACGGCCTCGGATCTTGTCGACCAGCCAGGGGATAGGCGTTTCGGTGGCTCCGTGCGGGTTGCAGATGACCGAGACGTCTGCCGGTGCAATGGTGAGCATCGCAAGCATATCGGTCGGCCCCTCCGTCTTCACGACAAGCCCTTCCCCTGGCAGGTACCGCCCCATCCAGCCCGAATCCCCTTTGTTGATAAGGTTCTTCACTTTGATGAACTCAGGCTGCTCCCCTGGGATCGGGTAGTACTCGAGCATGCCACCGGTGGCGTTGTAGATCGTGTACCCCACGACCGCATCGTTCGGCCCATGGATCGGCAGGGCGATAATCGAATCCTTGCCTCGATAGGTGCCAAATTGCGCCGCAGCCTGCTCGAGAGAAGTGAGGTTGATCGGGAACTTGCGAGCAAACCACTGGTTCAGCAACTTGGCAGCCGGTTTCGTCCAGTGGAGTTGTTGCAGCCAGTACGGCTCGTTTGCTTTCGATTTCTTCGACGTCTTCTTTTTCTTCGATGTGGTCGAAGCGATCCCGAGATGTTTCGCGATCGCTTCGACCACATCGAACGTGGATTTGCCGGTGAACCATTCGAGGACCGCGATCCCGTCCCCGAACTTGCCGCATTGGTTGCAGACTGCCGAGCCCGTCTCCTCTGAGGTGAGACGCCACCGATCTTTGCCGCCGCACTTTGGACACGGCCCATGTCGACCAGTCAAACAATCGGTAGGGATCGGTCCCACGGAAGAGAGGATCGAGAGCCACTGCCCTGTGGCTTTGTCTTTGACGTCGGAAATCTGCGCTGCCATGCTTAGGTGGGTTCGTTATGAGTGGGGATAATCAAGCTGTTGGGTAAATCACTGGCGGAATAGCATAGCTTGGTTGATATTGATAAAGCACGGTAAAGTTCACTTCAACGCATTTTGAAATCCGCTTCTTGTCCTTAACCATGTCGATAATTACATTGCAAGTCCTTTCTTTCCCGAACATCGTTCGCCATTTCCATTCAAACCACTGATCGGTTTCGGTCATAAAGTCGAACGGGTTGCGAAAGCTGCATCCTTTCCAAAGATCAAACTCGGTAAGCTCCAAGCTTTCTCGAATGATCTCATCAGCTATTCGCTTGTGAGCATCTTTCACAGCCTGAACGAAGTTGCTAGGCAATGAACCGTTCAAAGTCGATGCGGTAAAGTATTTTGGTTCACGCACGATTCCCCCTTTGCTTTCGCAATCGCTGCTCGGGCTTTGTCTTCCGCTTCTTTTCGTTGCAGTTTGTGTTCCCACATACCGGCATCGGTGAAGGGCTTTCTTTCGCTTGTGGACTTTAGTAGTAACTCTAAGGCTTCAAGCAAATCGGGAGAGGCTGCGATTAGCTTCACATTGGCCTCAATTTGATTGTGGATTCCGCAAATCTTTATTTCCTTCGCACCGACGAACGGCGATTCGTACGTACCTACGATCTCATGTTCGACTATAGCACGATCGTGCGGTCCTTTTGGCTTGCGTATTTCCCACGGTCCTGGTGTGTGACTCATGATTTCTCTTCACTCTCGGCAATAGCCGCCTTAATCTGTTTACATTGTTTGACAATTCGCGTCATGTCCGACTCACCGACAAACGTCGCATCAGCAAGCCACGAGACAATTTCCAGCATATCCGGAGCCGACGCGATTAGCTGCGCATTAGCTTTAATCATTTGCATTGTTTGGTCGGAACCACCGACAATGGCGACATATTCGTCACCAGCGAAGATTCTTCGACATTGCCCATCACGTAATGATCCGACCACTTCCCACGGTCCTGGTGTATGACTCATCGCCTTAAATCAAATCCGAATCATCGAGTAACGCATCGTCCAGGCTCACTGTGATGCCTGACTGTTCAACGGGCTCTTGCTTCGGCTCCTCGGTCTTACTAGGCTCTGCCGTTGCTGGCTCCTCTTCCGTGGCAGGCTGATTCGCCACCGCGATCTTGCTTCGCAGCTTGGCCCAGTGGTTCTTCATCACCTCGTAGCATCGCTCTTGGAGCTTGTCGGCCAACGATGGACCGATCCCCTCGGGCAACAGTTCTTGGAAGGACTTGAACTGCTTGGATGCTTCCCCTCGCAGATCCTCCATCTGGCCGCAGTTGGCGAACGTCTCGAGGAGCAAGTCCCGTTTCTTTGGCCCGAGCCCTGGGATACCGCTCAGCACCTCCATCGCGGGGATATCACGCCAAGTCGTATCGGCCTCAATCATCGCTTCGAGATCCTTGGGAAGTTCGATTGCTGGCTCGGTGGGCTTCTTTTTCTTGCCCTTGGAACCTGCCAGGGAAGGAACCGACGTTGGCAATTGCGGCCCGGAGAGTTGCAGATTGAAGAACTCCTCCAATGCCTCCTTCTGCTCGCGCTTCGCGTCCTTGAGTTCCTTGGCGATCTCCATCACCTTGATCGAGGCTTGAGCGTGCAAGTCCTTGGCCTCGTTCAGTCGCTCCTCGTATTCTGTTTGGGCTTCGGCTCGCAAGCGTTGCAGCTCCTCGCTAGTCTCCTCTGGTGTCGTCACAATCACCGGGGGCGTGTCCGGTGCAGGGACCGGTTCCGTTGTGGTGACAACAGGCTCGGGGGCGGGCTCGGTGGTGACGATCACAGTCTCTTCACCCCCTAGCAGGCCCTCCGCCTCGCGGTTCTTAATCGCAATCTCAACCGCTTCTTTCGTCATCTCAATCGCTTCGTCGAAAATATCCAATGGATCGACAATCATCGTTTTTTCATCCTTTCGATGTGTTTGTAAAAATACCGTCTCAAAATCTGGAACGTGGTTTTCTCGGCAAACCGCCGCGTGTCGCAAAAGATCCACTGCACCGCGAAGTCTTGCTGCCACGCAAGCACCTGGCGGTGGAAGATCCGTTTGTTCTCCGCTGCCGATTTGCCTTTGGTCTCGCGACACTGAGCAATGCACTGGCCGAACGAGCCCTCGACGACGATCGCCGAAACTTCGCAGCCTCCGAGGTATTGCAACGTGCGTTGGAACTGATCGCGACGATCGCCCCAGCCTAGCACCGTGCCAATGCAATCATCGATTGATTTCCGGTCGATGTGAACGTGGCCTTCGTGGCCCTCGATCGAGTAATCGCCGTGGCTCGCTCCGAGTGATTGCCGCTTGGTGGGCACGATGATAGGCCGGGAATCGTCTTTCGAATCTGCCGTCAATCCCGCAAAGGTAAACGGCAGCTGCTCTTGTGCGTCGATCAGGATCGTAAACGGGCACATGACCGAGCGGTCTTCGTCGGAATAGACAAAGGCTCCCAGCCGTGACTTGATCAATCGAGACTGCCAAAACTCTGGCGTCTGATCATCGAGGAGCGTGAGCCCCTGACCTGCCAGGAGGTAACGCAAGTGATTGAGGGTCGCTTCCCCAATGTCGGGCTGTGCGAGCACCTCAGCCGGTCGGATGCGTGTCCAGTCGGCAGGCTCCGTGATCTGGAAGTGGAACCGCAATAGGTCGAGCTTGGAATCAAGTACCATCGTCGAGAACTCCGAATGGGGTACCAACAGCAAAATTCCAATCGTTTAACATCTCTTCCCAGGTTTTTATTGCATGAAGAGAGCAAGTTGAAACTGTGCATCCTGCATCGGAAAACGATAGGATCTTATGAAACGGATAAGTAACTCCTACTGGGTTTTTCGCAAAGCAATAAACGATTTCGCCGTCACGTCTGCGATACCATTTGCCAACTTCTAATTCAATCTTACTCATCGCTATATCTCTACTTTCTCTGCATTCAGCAGTCCAATTCGTTCCGTTAAAAAAGTCTTCCGTTTATCGATCTTCATCTCCCAGCAGAATCGCATCGCGGTTTCGAATTTGCCTACCAGGTGGCAAGTGTCTTTGGCTCGCGAAATCGCTGTATAAATCCACGAGCGATCGCAGATCTGCTTCGCCCCTGGGTAGTCGTCGATAAGAACAATCGCGTGCGGGAACTCCGAGCCCTGGCTCTTGTGAACACTGAGCGCGTAGGCCAAATCCCAATTGCCGAGCGAGCCCGATTCGCCGCTCTCGTTTTGTTCCGCTTTGAAAGGTATCACTACGATTCGATAGGGGGCTTGTAGTTCAACCGTGATCTGCCCCGCGTCGATCGATTGCACCGAAGCCAGTTCGCCGTTCGCGACGTAGACTTCGCCACGATCGTTCTTTCGCAAATCCTCGGACTGTTCGCTGTAGGTCGATCGATAGAAACCGTTCTTCAAACAAACGATCTTGTCTCGCTCGCGGAAGAGTGTTCCCACCCTGGCAGGTTGTTGGTTCAACTCATCTTGCAACACCTTGTTGATCTCCGACCGAGCCAACGGGCTTTTCTCGTTGACCGCTACGAGTACCTGGCAGTCCCAAATCGGATCGGCTCCGTCGGCTTGGTGTTTGCGAATAAGTTCAATCGTTTTCGCGATCTGTAATTCCGGTTGTCCGACCTCGTGCATTCGCAGATTTGTGTCACGAGCGGTTGTAAACTGATACCATGGCTTTTTGTCTCGGATCGCAGCACAAGCCTCCACGATACCCCCCGAGTTTCGTTTGATCTCGGTCAGTTCTCCGTAGGGTAGCCTGGCTCGGATCATGTCGCGAAGTGGTGCACCAGCTCCGACCGGTGGTAGTTGGTTGACGTCACCTACCAGGAGGAAGTGCGTGCCCACGTCTCGCGCTCGCATGATCGCCAGCATGAGAGACAGATCGATCATCGACGATTCATCACCGATGAGAACTCGATAAGGCAGCTTGCATTCGCGGCCGTAAGTGAATTGCCAGCCCCCGGTCTCGCTGTTCGCCGAGATGCCCAGGATCGAGTGCCAGGTGCGAGCCCGTAGCGATAACCCCGAGCGTTCCATCAACTCGGTGACTCTAACGGCAGCTTTCCCAGTCGGTGCCCCGATGCAAATATCGTGAGCCCCCACAATGCCTTGATCGATCATCGCCTTGATCAGCTTCGCGACCGTGTAGGACTTGCCCGTCCCAGGCGAACCGCCCAGGATCCCCATCCGTGCTACGGTGGCGCGTGAAAGCATCTCGCGTTGGTGTTCGGTAATGTCTGGGATGGAATCGACGTCCGGCCAGGCCGAGAAGGCGGGAATATGCTTCCAGTCAGCAGGGTGCGACTCGATCCACTTCTTAACGTGCGGGTGACGTGCGAGCCAATCCTCGCGGGAGATTTGTTCGATCACAGTATCAGCCCCCGGTAGGTGAACGAATAAGCGTCTTCGTCGTGGGCTCTATAGGCACCCTTGATAATGCCGTCACAAATAAAATGGTTCTTTGACAAAAGCATTTGTGCCGGGAGGTTCGTCTCTCGCACCAACGCGGTGATGTGGTCGCGTCGAAAGTGGCCGTTGACCTTGTACTGCAATCTCTCGATCAGCAAAGTACCAGCCGAGCATCGACGGTATTCGGGATGAACGGCCAGGTTGAGGATCTCTAGGCTCCGCTTGTGCAATGTGTAGACGACGTAGCCAGCAACCACCTCCTGGTAGGTGAACACCATGCCGATGTTGTTTGGCACTCGCAATCGCTCAATGAAATCCTTTTTCTGCCAAGGATCATCAAACGATTGCTTTTCGATCTCAAGCACTTCGTCCATATCGCGTCGGATCATCCACCGAATATCAACAGGCTGGTAGATTCGCTTTTTCATTTGCATTTTGTCGTTCCTTCTGTTGGGATGGTTTCGGACCTGCCAGCATGGTGGCCCAGTGGGTAACGGTGAAAAGCACTTTGTTGCCGTCGACGTATCGCCAGCAATCGGAATCGTGGTAGCCAATCCAGACCTTTTCGCCGGTCGCGTCTGGCTCGAAGATGTGCACCGTTTCGTCATCGTCCGGCATGTCATCTTCTACGCTGTACCACTGAACTATCTCTTTGCTCATGTCGCGATCTTCTCCACGCAAGTTGGCCCGTAAGGCAATCCGTTCACGACAAAAACCGTATCCGCCGTGAGAGCCCTGCCGCATCGTGCACACTGCACCACACTGGCAGGGAATGTTTCCGACCGCTCCACGTCTTCGTAGATCGTGATCAGCGAGTTCTTGGCTTCGTGCTGCGCGTCGACCACGAGCGAGGCAAGTTCTTCCTCCTGGCAGGCTACCTTGTATTCCGCAAGCCATAGCGTTCCCCCCGCGTCGACGATCGGCCCAGTGTGCCCATCGGTACGGAGAGTCGAGACCATGCCGTATTCGCTGATCTCACCCTTGGCGTACTTGATCGCGGCAATGTAGTCGCACCCTGCACCGATCATGGATTGCAGGCGTGGGATCATCTCGGTGGCTGGATACCAGCAATGCCCGTTCATGTCGGCTGCGATCGAATACCAAAGCGATAGGGCTTGCCGTCGGATCGCCTTGGGATCGAGCCCCAGGGACATATAGAGCTTGTCGCATAGCCGAAATCCCACGCCCTTGAACTGCATCAAGACGTAAGGATCGGCTGCGATAGTCTCGGAGGCCTTGTTCCCCCACTCGCGAATCACTCGACGGGTCAGCGTGCGAGGGAACCCGTTACCGGTGAGTAGCTTGTCGATCTCAATCTGTACGTTCTCGGTGGCTTCTTTGTCGCGTAGGAGAGAAGCGAACTCTTCGGCCTGCCAGGGTGGAATCCCCGTCACCTTCGCAACTTCGCTGGGATTCTCTCGGCACTGGCCCAGAACCGTTTCGGTCCCGAAGTACTCCACAAGCTTCTTGGCCTTGGCTGGTCCTATGCCGTTCCCCTTGCCATTGCTCGCGAGGTATTGCACCAGGCCGTCTGGATCGTGCGGTACGTGCTCGACGAAGGTCCGGAAGTGGAACTGTCGTTCGACGTCTCGCGAGGATCTGCGTGGGTTGGTGTAGTCGCGGAACGTGCCCAAGAATCGATACATCGATCGTTCGTGCAGCTCGGTCAGCTCCGCAGGCCCTTTGACCGTAACCGGTGAGTCTGGATCGACCACGCCGTGCTGCTTCGCGAGATCTTTGCAGCCAGGATGCAATCGCACCGAGCCAACGATCTGATCGCCAAACTGAAAGCGAGTCGATTCGTACCGGCCTATAAGTTCAAGTGTTTGGGACATGCTACCTACTCCGTTGAAAAAAAGTGCATCGTGCAGGAATCGAACCTGCTTATCCCTTGGGCTTTGACATCGCGTATCTACCGCTTATTCAAGCAAGCACCTTGCGGGATACCTAGCTTGTTTCAGGCGTGTCACCATCCACGCCGACGATGCAAAACTAACTAAAAGCTTTTACATTGATCGTTGATCTTCCCACGTTGTATCACTCACAATCAATCTCCTTCGTTAATAACTAATCGCAACCAATCGACCGCCCAGGGTTCGAACCTGGATCTCCTGCGACGTCGCCCAACATCTCGCAGTGCTCTACCAATTGAGCTAGCGGCCTATTTGCCAGGGTTATCGCTTTGTACCTGGCTCCTCTCGCTAGAGAGACAGTCACTGTGACGCCAGTAACCAACGGGCTGATTAACGTGGAGCCAAACCACGTGGATAAATCTCGGTGATCGAGGCCAGGCACCGACACCCGACCACCGAGCCGACTCCATGCGAGCATCACGCACTTTGCCGGATATTTCAAAAAATGGTGCGGGGCTCAGGCTGGCAAGAATGAACTAAAACCCAGCCCGATCTGTTGGAGAAACTCACCCCGCACCGCGTCGACCATCTAGCAGCCAACATGCACCCAAAACCTGCTAGATGTCGCACAAATCTGCATCAGTCACGCGAGAGGTAGACGAACTCGCGGAAGCCGATGCGGATTTCTTCTTGGTAAGCACATCGAAGTATTCGGGCTTGTGTCGGTTCTCGGCTGGGGCGATCGTCGCGAGGAGCTTGGCGTTCATCTCAGCACCCTTGGCCCGAGGATCATCAACGTGGTAAATGTTCGCCCACACGAGCTGCGGCTTCTTGCCCTTCTTGCCGTCCTTCTTGGTGTATTCCTCGATCTCAACCTCAACAACGATCTGGGAGCCGACAGCATCCTCGAGGTTCACCGTGGCTCGCGTGCCCAACTGATCGAGCTTGACCAGATCGCAAGCGATCGCAAAAGCGGCTTGCTTCTTGCGGCTCCATGTGTTGCCTTTCGAGTCGTCCGGCTGGTCGAACTTGGGACCCCAGAAGATCAACGAAAACTTCTTGTTCGCCTGCTCACCTCCGAGTACCTCTAGGGTACAGGAAAAGCCACCGGCCAGGGGTTTAACGAATCCGCCGTCATCGCCTTCGCCCTGATCGTTCGGCATGCTTTCAACGTGCATCGTCGAGACCGTCGCGTGGTACTTGCCAGCCACCTCGAGGTATGCACTTGTGCCGCCAATGTCTTCGGGAATGTCAATTTCAAAGCCCATAACAAAATCCTTCTATTCACTTAGGAAACGGGTTAGTCTGCTCAGCTCGGCACCACTGACGGCCCAGCTGATCGGATAATCAAACAGTTCAAGAAACGAGTGCCACACTCGATCTGATCCAAAGCGATCGACTAGCTGCCGGATCGCTCGTGGTTCACCCTCCCACCAATTGGCGGGAGCTAGGTAGGGTTTTCGGTGCCTCGACTCAGCGATAAGGCAAAAACCGCATCAACCTCTTTGCGCTCGAGCACCTCGAGGAGCTTTGCACCCTCCGCGATCGTCAGGCCAGTTGCCTTGCCTTCGGGGATCCCAGCGTTGACCAGCTTCTCTTTCAGTCGCTTGGAGAAGTCAGGCTGAATCTGGTTGATCAAAGGGACTAGTTCGCGAATGCGGTTGACCATCTTCTCGGTGATCGGTGAGTCCGGATCGGGGAGTGGAATATCGGCACCTGCCAGGGGTTGGGGCTCCTCTACCAACGGAGTCTTCGGTTGTGGAACGTCGACTGGTGTTGGTGGCGGCTTGATCTCCACTGGTGCCCTAGGAGTTGGCACCTCTGGAACAGCTCGCGAGTTGCCTTCCCCTGGCAGGTCCTCGATCTCCTCTTGTGTGTAGACTCCGTAGTTCACTTCGGGGCACATCGAACGGATCGCATCGGAAACAACCCGAGCGAACAGCATGATGGCGCGTGAACGTGGCGTGGCGTATTTCGCTTTCAATTGTGGTCGTTCGCCTTTGGCAAGCTTTTCGATCACCATCTGTTCCTTCATCTCCCTATCAGTGTGATAAGGAAACGTTTCTTGCTGTGCGTCCTCCCAGGAAAGGGAGAACGTTTTCTTGAGATCCCCAAACTCAAGCTCGATCGATGCGAGATCCGCCGTCTTGCTAATCAAACGACTCTTACCACCTCGCTCGTGAAACTCGGCCAACATCGTGTCATATTGCTTGAACGGCTTGCCGTTGACGATCTTGTTCCGCTTTGCGTATTCGAGCGGTGAGATCCCCGAGAGAAAACAATCTGTGGCGATCACCACTCCTTGATCCATCGACTGACAGCCAAACATGCCGGACTTGGCAATGCTCTGGCCCAACTTCTCGATCGCTCCATAATTCGCGACCAATTCCGGATAAGTGCCCATTAGAAACCATCCCCTTAAAGAATCCTAAAAATCAAACCTGTGTACAAAAAAGCAGGGTAGGAACACCACTTCCCGTTTAAGGCCGACCATGCTAGTTGCCCCATCCCAAAGCAACATCACAGCGTCATGCGGCCCCCTGCGACCCACCCGTCCCTAGTGGTTCTAAGCAGCCTCTTGCTGTTGGCCCGAAAGAATCATCGCGACGTATTCCGCCGTCAGCTCGATGCGTTGCTCTTGCAGCTCGCGAAACCGCTTGACGATCTCCAATTGTTCGCGTACCAGCTCCAATTCAGCTTCACCCCCTGGCAGGCTGTCTTGGTTGATCGCGTGCAGATACAAACCGCCGATCAATGCCGTAGCGAGAATGCGATCGTGAATGAGTGAATTTTGGTAATCGTGAATTGCCGACATGGTATTTGGTGCCTTGTGATTGATGCCTTACAAACAGTTGCAGCGAGAAGCGAGTTCCCACGTCATATCGAGATCGTTGAACAAGTACTGCCGTGCGATCGCTCTCTTCTCAGATCCGCCGTTCCAAAGCTCGGAGAACATCGAGCCGTCAACGCCCTCGGTCTTGGCTCCAATCCCGCAAGCTCGGCAAATCGCATCTAGTGAGCCAGTGCCGTTGTACTGGCCTGCTTGCCAGACCTTGCGAAGATCGACGAAAAGCGTGTCGAGGTACTTGCCCTGAGCGAACAAGCACTTCGGCACCGAGATCCCGAGCACAATCGATCGACGGACCAGGAACGGAATATCGAAGTCGGAAATGTTGAACCCGATCATGTTGTTCGATGCTTGTCGCGACTGCTGATACAGCTGCCAGAATCGAGTCAGGATCGCATGCTCGGTGAGAACGACACCATTGGCACCGGTTTCACCCTGGCCGTGGATCGTCTTTTTCTCCGCTGTCTTGTAGCCGATCGCAAGCACCTGGCCGGACAGTGCCGAAAGTGCCGCCGACCGCTTGAACTCATCCTTAGCCGATGCGAGGTATTCAGCGTACTTGGCCTGCTTGGTTTCTTCTTTCCAGTTCCGGTCGCCGATGAACTCGGCCATGGTCTTGGGCACGAACAGCTCGGTGATTACTTCATCACTGGCAGGACCAGTCTCAATATCAAATATGATCGCACTCACAATTGTCTCCTATCGTGTGCGGTGTGGTAAAAGGCGTCTCGCTACAGCTGCGATTCGCGTCTCTTGAAGTCTTCGATGTGCTCCTTGAGCGTTGCCTCGGCTGATTTGCCGTTCCAGCACATATCGAAAGCGGCCTCGGCAGATTGCGAACCGTCGGCGATCTCTACGCCCATTACCTGGCAGGCCAAAAGCTCGCATCGTCGCATCTCAGCCCGACAAGCAAGAATCAACTGCTCGATCTTGCCCAGTTCGTCGAGCTTGCTCGTGTGGTCGTATCCGTGACAACCTGGTTCCATAGCCTCACCGTCGATCGAAAGGCGGGTAAGTTGTGAATAGGGGTGGAACATCTGCAACGCTTTGAACCGCTTGGTAGATCCGATGTGCTGCGAGGTGTCTTCGACGACCCATAGGCCGTCCATGTTCGCATGGATGAAGACGGTGATCGGTTCGCGGTTGGGCTCGACCAAGTGATAGTGCCCGCGAGTGATCGGTCGATTGTAAATGTCGCGTAAGATCGTGGTTTCCATTTGGGGGTGCCTCCGTGGGAAACTGGGTGATGTGGTGTGGTTAGACGTGATTAGTTCGAAATGAATTGAACAGCCAACGTCAGATAGTCGATCGTCCAGCAAAGAGCTTTGTACTCTGTTGAGTCTTTTTGATCTGCGTACATTGGCTTCATGTCATTGAGATAGCGAAGCTCAGCTTCATAAGCTTCGCGCTGAGTCGAATAAAACGAGCCATGCTGTAAAGGAATCGATTCCTTCTCAGCTCGCATCGCAAGTTCTTCAAGCAAAATGCCATTTTGCTTTTTCTGGCCAAGCTCTGAAAATGGGACAAGAATAAGCTTTTCGTTTTCGTTCTTTGTCACCGCAAAGCATGTAGGCCGGAAAGCGAAAATGTCAAATTCCGAAGCAATGTCAATCGTGCAGAGTTGCCTAAAAACAACCTGCCCATATCGAAGCTTTCTAAGCTCTAAACGTGCCATAAAAAAATCCATTCTCCGCATCCATTGCCGTCACCGGCATGCGGTCTAAAAAAAACTAGCTACGGCGAATAAGAACGAAACCATCGATAGAACACTGGTCGTCACCAAAATGATTTGGAACGATGCGAGCAACGATGTAGCCGTCAGCTCGCAAAGCAGCGATTCGTTCGTGATCCAGTTCGGACACAACGATGAGTTCCGTGTTTTCCATGACCTTCTCCGTAGCGGTCTAAGTCGTTCGTACGACCTTCGAGGAAGCATCCTCAAGAAGTCGTGTTGTTGTCTCGGTGCAGTGCTCGCGTCTCACGGCTTGCACTACACCCGTATTTGTACCAATTAGCGGTTCAATTGCAATAGGTCACTAGGAATTTTTTTTTGGTTTTCCCGGCGACCGTCTTTCTTTTTGGTAGCGATCACACTCAGAACGTGTGAAAAGTAAAGAATTTCCTAGCTTTCTTGCAGGAGAAAGCAGGCTTCGCTTGCAGTAAGTACGAACCGTATCTTCAGCAACCCCAAGATAGCTTGCTGCTTCCCGGGTCGTGAAGTATTCCTCGTTGTTGCCTTTTATGCTCATTATCATGACTCCAGTATTGTATTCACTATCGGTCCAATTACAACTGAAAAATAAGCTCGCTACGGGTGAGACTGATTCCAACACGCGAACCAAACCGCAGCGAGCCTAAAAACAAACCGATTCACTTTTGCCTGTTTTCTGAAGATCACAAAGCAAACAAGCGATGATCGGAGCGGAGGACAAGGGATTCGAACCCTCAACCGGTTACCCGGCGCCTGATTTCGAATCAGGTTCCTAACCATTCGGCTATCCTCCCGGCCGGCGTAATTCTAGGAACTGTACCCGTCCTTAGCAAGTCCTACGCTTGTTGCACTTACCGCTCGACCAACAACGCCTGACGGACTTGCTATATTCCCCCCAGACTGTCCTGACGAAACCGTGAAAGTTCAGGTGGTCCGAGAGGTCTTTCTGCCCAGACAGATATTCATTTCGACGGTAGCATCGACCCTGTCACGGGACGACGTCAATTCTCCGGACAGGGAATCGGGGAAATGGAAATCTCCGGAACCTACCACCATTCCGCCAGCGACACTCGCCAGGCAGGCTGGATATCTGGGCAGCGCATCAACGACGCGACTATGTTCGCGAAGGCATCATCACGAACAAGTTGCACCAAGAAATCGGAGATTTTTACACCGAAGGTGTATTGAGCGGTGAGTGGCACGTTCGCAATCAATCTCAGCTCGTGGCCAATTCCGGTTGGAGTGGACATCTCGTTCAAACCAACTCTAACCAACAGGGCAGCGGACAAGGAAGCGGACAAGGCAGCAGTAGTGGCTCAGGAGATCCGAACGATCCAAACGGTGAAGCCAGTGCGAGCAACGACGGCCCCCCAGCACCTCCGGTAGTTACCAACACCTACCACACCTTTGACCAGTTCACATGGCAACACGCGAGCGGGCAAGAGAACTTTGATTCGACCTTCGGGATCTACGGTCGGCAAGCCCGTGATATCGAGGTCGGCGGAGAGATTATCGAATTCGGTCAAACAACCTTCGAGATCAGTGAATTCAGCTCCAACAAGTCGGAGGAGGGCCGAAAATACCGCAAACTATCGCAACGCAACGTCTCCGCTGATGATGGCTATGGCTGGATCTACCTTGGTGGAGGCACCGGCAACCGAACCAACGAGCTTTATGACATCACCTACTCCACAGACGTAACCATCGAAGAAGGGGGGGGAGGTGGAGAGAAGAGCTTTTTCATTATCATCGAAGAATACGATTGGAACCCCCAAGGAACGATGACTCATTTGTATGAAATGTCGACCTTTGGCGGCTCCTTATCAGAAGCCCACTCGTACGAGCTTTCCGAAGAGACAACCTTTCATGGCTCGGGAGTCTACACCGGCGCAGAAGGACGGACCGGTACTTGGGTCGTCACGGGCGAGAATCTTTATGAGCAGTTCGAGAACATATCATCCTCTCAATCGGGAAGCACGACTCGCGAGCGGCTTCTCGGTCAAGAAGAGGTTGTCACGCAAAATTCGCAGTACCAAACGGATTACGAGGGAGAAGGCTTTTTCTCCCACGAGTACACAAAAGCAGAGAACTGGACAGCCCAGCACGGAAACACGCATATCTCGGGCTACTACAATACCTTCGAAGCAGGCGAACACTACGATTACAAACAGCTCAGTACGAATTCGGCTAACCCCAGTTCGGGGCCTGGCATCCAGCATGGCTACATCTACCGCACGGGTCATTCGGGTGGGCAAGAAACGTATACGACCTACACCCCCTACGATCCGAATAGTGGTGGAAACCAGGGTGGCGGTGGCTATGGAGGGGGAGGTTATGGCGGCGGGTCTGGAAGCGGCAGTGGCTCCAGTAGCGGATCTTCCAGCGGTGGTAGTAGCGGGGGCGGCAGCGGAACCGGTTCGGGCGGGGGACAATCGAGCTCGTCGACCGTTGTTCTTGGGGGCGGGTCGTACGCCTACTTTCAGGACTTGCCCGACTATTCCTTCCCCGATGCAGGTGCGTTCCAGAACTTAGTCGATTTAACAGCCAACTGGAACGCGCTTCGTCAACCGAACGCACCGTTTATCTTCAACGGCGGCTGGAACGAACACTTCACTGAGGCGAAAGAACTCTTTCCCACGGTGGGAACGGATTTCGCAACGGTTCAAGATACCGTCAAGCGTTCGAGTCTTTACAGCGGAGCGGAACGTAAACCGAAAGGTGTCGAGCTAGACGAAGAAGACCATCGCCGTCGCCAAGAAGAGGAAGCCGCCCGGCAGGCGGCGCTTAAGCAACAACAGCGTGAGGACGATAATCGACCGCTAAGTGTTCTTTCTGCGAATCGATTCTTACCGCAGGATGAGAAGTATCAAGAGCGAATACAGCTTGCCCACGACGGTGCGTTGGGCATGCAGGATACATTCCTTGAGGCGATGCCTGTGGTAGGTGGGATGAAGAATCTTGCCGATGCCTATGCTGGTGAGAATTTGATCACGGGCGAGAAGCTCAGTATTTGGGGACGTGGCAGTAAGTTCCTTGCTGGAATCACCGGAACGGTTCCGATGGTGAATACCGCTTCGAACGCGGTAAGCAGTGGCAGCAAGGTAGTCCGAGCCGGTAAGACTGGTGCGGAGATCGCGGAAAAGAGTTTAGATGTCGCTTCGATCGTGAAGAACGGCAACAAGCTCAACAAGGTGACCGATGGAATCAAGGCTACCACTCAAGGCCCCGCGAAGGTAAACTCGAGTTGGTTTCGCAATGCCTGGGACCGCATTTTTGGGAACCCCAGTTAGTGGACTGATAGACGATGCATTCATGATTGGTAGGCGTGCGGGTGAGGTAGTACCCGACGCAAGCTTGAAAGCGCTGTCGATGCGTCTTCTGCGTAATCGAGTGAACTTAGTTCGCAATGCTGACGAAGCATTGGACGCAGCGGGAGCAGGTGGGCTGTTCAGGGTTTACAAAGACGGAAGTGCGTCAATCCTTCTACGCAAGAACGCTACGTACTACGAAGTCGCCCATGAGTTACGACACTACGAGCATTACTTGCGAATCGGGGCCGATGCATATAAAAAGCTAAGTCCGCTTGTCCGTGAACAACAGGTTTACGACGCACTTCGCAACAGTCATAGATGGCTGCAAATGACGGCTGATGAAATCAAGCATGCGCAGCAATACATCAAAAAGGTCGGAGGTGATGCATGGTAACTAACGATACTCGTTTGACGGACCGCGATCGAGCGATTCAGTCAGCATGGGCGTTTGTGCGTTCTAAAGCGTTTAAGGTATTGTCGCTTGATTCATGCCAATACTTCGATGAAGAGAAGCCTGAATGGGTCGTACGGTTCCGGTTGGAACTGCCTGAAGATGTTGCCTGCGGTGGCGAGCTTCTGCTAGTAACTGTTGACTGCAAAGAGTGGAAGGCTTGTCTGTTCGAGTCACTGTAGGGTCACAAACTGAAACCGTCGGACAACAGACGTGATCGAAGTAGAACGGCCGCAATCCGGCGGAACTTCGGTAGATGTTCCAATGCGTGATACTTGAAGCGCAATGATGCGTTGCGCTCCGGCGCTGCAGGACATTCTGGAAAAAAGCGTTCGAGAACTCGGCGCTATTAGTTGAGTTGATGGTGCGGCGAGAGTTTCCCTGAGGCGCATCTTATACAGTCGATGAACCTAGGATCACTTCTGTGCAAATGGGCGATCTGTTGGGGTGTTTCTATAGTTTTGTGAGTTGGTTCTCACTCGATTTTCTGACTTTCGACGGACTATCAGACATCACTCGAGCTTGCTGCTCGCATGGTGCTCCTCTTTTCTTGGTACAAGACACATGTGCACAAGACTTAGCTCGTGTTGTCTTGGAGGGGAAACAATCAGTGCCATCCACGTAATCTTCCGCACGGTATCCCCATGCGACCCCCTCCCTTAAGATGTTCACACCGCAAGAGATAAGAGAAACGCAAGAGGAACAATGATCAACAATTTTCATGACAACTCTCGCGTCACTCCCATCTCTTGCGGTGTAACCCTATCTACCGAGTTTCGCGGGGCGCTTCGCGTGGGCGAGCTGATTGGGGCCACACCATCAACCAATCAGCCAGTAGGCTCAACGGCGGGGGCTTGAGTCCATCAGCGGTGGATTCCTTATTCCGGTACGCGGGCCGCACTCAGAAGTGCTGTGTCTCCGTACTTTCTGAGTCGTCGAGAGCCTGAGGCGGAAACAAGCCGAATATCTGCTCCGACTGACGAATCTTGATACGCCGCTCATGGTTCAAATTAAGCAATCGGATTGTCAACACTCCAGTATCCGTTTTCCCAACGAGCTGATAGTCATCCCACTCGAAATGATCACTCCACCTGTGTGTCCTGGGATGGAATAAAGCAATAGCAGCAGAGTCTCGATCAAGGGCGGAGGACACACGGTCCGCTTTATGGAGGTTACAACTAGGACACGCGAGAGCCAGATTACCCAATTCGCTGGTTCCTCCCCGCACACGAGGAATCACATGCTCGATGTGGAATGTCGCTCCCTGCAACGACTGGTGCATTTTGCAGTATTCGCATCTGCTCCCTGCGCGGGCAACTACGATCGCTTTAGAGTCGTCGGCCACTTCCAGCCCAACTATGGTTTTCGACCAAGAAGGTGCAGAGCCTGTGCGCGAACCAGCGAAAGTTGTTCGCTGAGCTCCGCCAACGCCGCCAGATCCGCCCTTTCTTGCTCCGTCAACAGCCCCTCGTTATTGCGGTCCATAAGCTGCTGAAGACGTCGATCGGCTTGCTCTGGCAATCGAAGCATGGCAATGTTTTCCACCCACTGTTGCGGTGCGTCGATCGTTGCGGCCATTATTCCTCCAATTGCAGTGCGTTTCCCAGGTTCCCAACTACATTCTACAGCGTCAAGGCAGGCGCGGGAAGTTTGTTCAAGCCTTAGCGAGGTTCTTACCCAAGCTAACAATGGCGATTGGCGAAGAGACAACCTTTCATAGCTCGGGAGTCTATACCGGCGCAGAAGGACGGACCGGTACTTGGGTCGTCACGGGCGAGAATCTTTATGAGCAGTTCGAGAACATATCATCCTCTCAATCGGGAAGCACGACTCGCGAGCGGCTTCTCGGTCAAGAAGAGGTTGTCACGCAAAATTCGCAGTACCAAACGGATTACGAGGGAGAAGGCTTTTTCTCCCACGAGTACACAAAAGCAGAGAACTGGACAGCCCAACACGGAAACACGCATATCTCGGGCTACTACAATACCTTCGAAGCAGGCGAACACTACGATTACAAACAGCTCAGTACGAATTCGGCTAACCCCAGTTCGGGGCCTGGCATCCAGCATGGCTACATCTACCGTACTGGTCATTCGGGTGGGGAAGAAACGTACACGACCTACACCCCCTACGATCCGAATAGTGGTGGAAACCAGGGTGGCGGTGGCTATGGAGGGGGAGGTTATGGCGGCGGGTCTGGAAGCGGCAGTGGCTCCAGTAGCGGATCTTCCAGCGGTGGTAGCAGCGGGGGAGGCAGCGGAACCGGTTCGGGCGGGGGACAATCGAGCTCGTCGACCGTCCTTCTTGGGGGCGGGTCGTACGCCTACTTTCAGGACTTGCCCGACTATTCTTTCCCCGATGCAGGTGCGTTCCAGAACTTAGTCGATTTGACAGCCAACTGGAACGCGCTTCGTCAACCGAACGCACCGTTTATCTTCAACGGCGGCTGGAACGAACATTTCACTGAGGCCAAAGAACTCTTTCCCACGGTGGGTACGGATTTCGCAACGGTTCAAGATACCGTCAAGCGTTCGAGTCTTTACAGCGGAGCGGAACGTAAACCGAAAGGTGTCGAGCTCGACGAAGAAGACCAACGCCGTCGCCAAGAAGAGGAAGCCGCCCGGCAGGCATGGATTACAACTTCAGCGGAAACTGACGGTTCGTTTGGCGAACCTACGTTGGTAGGCGGGTTCCTCCAAGATTTCGGAAACCGAATGTACAATTTTTGGGCAGTCGGTTTCGTGAACGGAGTTACGAAACAGATCGGAAGCGGCTGCACTGTCGACGAGTTCATGGAGTTTGCGAGTAACTTTAGTTCTCCGGAGAGATTCTCTGAATTTCTTCAGAACCAAGTTGATGGTTTCCAGGACATGCTTATGGCGAATATCGAATTCGCGGGAGCATTCATTGACGACCCGATTGGAGTGGGGCTTGAGCAATGGAACGGCATGGTCGAAAAGCTCAGTACGGACGAGGGGCGGGGGGAACTATTTGGCGATCTTGTCTTTACCGTCTTGACTCGACGAGCGGGAGGTGCGCGTGGGTTGTCAGGTGTTTCGCCTGGGACTATAACACCAAAGCTTGGATCTCGTCCAGGAAATCGCTTGGGCGTTATGAATGGCAACTTGGGTGGCAATCCTGGCCAGCTTAACAACCGCCCGAACACGCCGAATAAGCCAACACAAGACGCAATAGATCGAGCCCGCAAGAAGACGTTGCCACCACGAAGTGACGATGAAATTGTCTCATGCAGATCTCAATGGCGTAATCGATTTTCAAATGAAATCATTCATAGCGATGCCGTAGGATTGGGATATAAGACGAGAATTCCGCCTCAACGTGCGCCGTTTCGTTCCCATGGGCAAGACGTGTTTTCGAACGGAGTTAACTATATAACACGAGATATTGACTCACATATTGGTGGGGTGTGGAAGATGTTTGATCGGCAAGGGCGACGCCTAGGCACTTATGACGCAAACCTCAATCGAATTGGAGACTAGCTAGATGTTCGATATATCCCTAAATTCTAATGCGATCGAATCTAGTACCTGCGTTGGTGAGATACGAATTGGAGGGTTTTTCGAATCGTTCGAGTGCTCACTGGAGTTTTGGAAGGCAAGCGACTACGAAGCTCAATGGCGAAGAGCGATTAACACAATCGTTTGTGGAGCGGAGAAGTCTTGTTTGATCACGTCCATGACAAATCCAGCTAGTGCAAACTTCCTTTTCTGGTGGCCAATATACCGAGTTGATCGCGTAGTGTTCATTCAAAATCAAGTCCTCTTTTTGGATGAATGCAGAAAGACCTTTGATTTGGGCAAGCCCGAAAAGTGGGTACCAGATCGCGTCTCAATCAATGAGGACGGCTCAAAAATTTCGGAATGGTCAGCACCACTAACCGACTTAAAAGAGTGGCTAAAAATTTGAATACACTCCAGGCTGGTCTTGCCATAGCCGTTAGGCACGGCAGGACATTCTGGAAAAAAGCGTTCGAGAACTCGGCGCTATTAGATGAGTTGATGGTGCGGCTAGAGTTTCCCTGAGACGCATCTTGTGCAATCGATGAACCAAGGCTCACTTCGGTGCAATTGGGCGATCTGTTGGGGTGTTTCTATCGTTTTGTGAGTTGGTTCTCACTCGATTTTCTGACTTTCGACGGACTATCAGACATCACTCGATTGTGCTGCTGGCTGACAGGTGCTCCACTTTTCTTGGTTCATGGCACATGTGCACATGGCTTAGCTCGAGTTGTTTTGGAGTGATACAAGTGCTGATTCGCTGGCTCTCTCTTTGCATCGATCACACGATAGAGCGCGATTGCTCGTTAATCTCGCAGCTCGCGCTGTGGCTCGCTTCTCTTTCAGATAAGCGGGACATTCGCTCCAGTCCCAAGGTACATCTCGTCGGGTGTCTGCCCTTGAAAGGCAAAATGGGGAACAACCGAGTTGTGCTGCTCCACGGTCCGGCGCTGCAGGACATTCTGGAAAAATGCGATCAAAAACTCGGCGCTATTAGTCGAGTTGATGGTGCGGCGGGAGTTTCCCTGAGGCGCATCTTGTACAATCGATGAACCCAGGCTCATTTCGGTGCAAATGGGCGATCTGTTGTAGTGTTTCTATAGTTTCGTGAGTTGGTTCTCACTCGATTTTCTGACTTTCGACGGACTATCAGACATCACTCGATTCTCAAGACAACTCTTGCGTCACTCCCATCTCTTGCGGTGTAAACCTATCCACCTAGCTTCGCGGGTCGCTTCGCTTGTTGCCCGTCGCTCGTTGCCAGCCATTTCCGGTGAACTCCAACGGTGCAAGATACCGTCAAGCGTTCGAGTCTTTACAGCGGAGCGGAACGTAAACCGAAAGGTGTCGAGCTTGACGAAGAAGACCAACACCGTCGCCAAGAAGAGGAAGCCGCCCGGCAGGCGGCGCTTAAGCAACAACAGCGTGAGGACGATAATCGACCGCTAAGTGTTCTTTCTGCGAATCGATTCTTACCGCAGGATGAGAAGTATCAAGAGCGAATTCAGCTTGCCCACGACGGTGCGTTGGGCATGCAGGATACATTCCTTGAGGCGATGCCTGTGGTAGGAGGGATGAAGAATCTTGCCGATGCCTATGCTGGTGAGAATTTGATCACGGGCGAGAAGCTCAGTATCTGGGGACGTGGCAGTAAGTTCCTTGCTGGAATCACGGGGACGGTTCCCATGGGGAGTACCGCTTCGAACGCGGTAAGCAGTGGCAGCAAGGTAGTCCGAGCCGGTAAGACTGGTGCGGAGATAGCGGAAAAGAGTTTAGATGTCGCTTCGATCGTGAAGAACGGCAACAAGCTCAACAAGGTGACCGACGGAATCAAGGCTACCACTCAAGGCCCCGCGAAGGTAAACTCGAGTTGGTTCCGCAATGCCTGGGACCGCATTTTCGGGAAGAAGCCAAACAGTACAGTGGACTTCACGGAGCAGTTGGGAGTCAGCCACAACCGAGCCCGTGCAAAACTTCGTAGTGCTCTTGGAAGCTCTGCTCCGCATCAGGCACACCATATAATCCCGTGGGAGACTCGTAGCCACGACTTGGTACAGCGCGCTGCGAGGGGTGGATTCAACATTAACGGTGCCGAAAACGGAATTAGCTTGGCTCGTACGCAGCATCTTGGTTCGCACCCTCGATACAATGCAGCGGTCAAGCGGAAGTTAGATGAGCTACTTTCAAACAATCCGGGACTTTCTGATTCGCAATATGCCGACTTGCTGCGTGGGTACGTCGAACAGCTCCGAAACGGACTGACAACAAGCAATAGTATGCTTCACTAGGGAACGATGATGGATTTTGAATTTGAAAAATCAGGACGGCACTCGATTCATTCTGCGACGATCAGCACTTGCGAAGAATCGAAAATTGAATCTGAACTCGAGGAATTCTGGTCGAAGGTAGCGATGTGTTTTCAAGCCGAAACTGTGGACCACCTCCGAGTTGAGTTGTGGGCGGATTCCGGGCGATTGATCTGTTTCGGTGTTGGGGAAGCAGGCGAACAGCGAGTTGGTGAATGCACGGTTCAAGTCACGATCAATCAATTCGCCCAAGATTGGCTTCAAGTTGAGGAGGCGTCGGATGATGAGTTCGACATAAAGGCTGAGCAATTGAATCGACGCTACATCGCGTTATCGGAACAGGCCCGGTCGAAGCGTTCGCTATCGACCAACGTTCGCTATTTCGACGCTGATTCTGAAGATTCGGTCACCTAGGCATTCGAGACAGGGGCAGAAAGGCGGCGCTTCAGTTGGTGCCACCCAACGCAGATAACGGGGCACCTTGGGACACAGCATATTTCCCGGGGTAGTTTTCGTCACGTGTAGTGACCGCTTCGCGTGGTGCTAGCGCCAGTCCTTCTTGGTGGCGGGTCGCTCCGGCGCGACAGTACATTCTAGAAAAATGCGTTCGAGAACTCGGTACTATTAGTCAAGCTGATGGTGCGGAGAGAGTTTCACTGAGACGCATCTTGTGCAATCGATGAGCTTGGGCTCACTTCGGTGCAATTGGGCGATCTGTTGGGGTGTTTCTATCGTTCCGGCGCTGCAAGACATTCTGGAAAAATACGTTCGAGAACTCGGCGCTATTAGATGAGTTGATAGTGCGGCTAGAGTTTCCCTGAGACGCATCTTGTGCAATCGATGAACCAAGGCTCACTTCGGTGCAATTGGGCGATCGGTTGGGGCGCTTTTATTGTTTTGTGAGTTGGTTCTACCTCGATTTTCCGGCTTGAGACGATCAATCAGACATCCATCGAGCTTGCTGCTCGCTTGGTGACACTCTTTTCTTGGTACAAGACGCAGGTGCATAAGGCTTAGCTCGAGTTGTCTTGGAGGAGAAACAATCAGGGCCACCCATGCAACATTCCGCACTGCGTCCCCATGTGCCACCCCTCCTTTAAGATATTCACACCGCTAGAGATAAGAGAAACGCAAGAGGAACAATGATCATTCATTTTCCACACATCTCTTGCGTCGCTCCCATCTATTGCGGTGTAAACCTATCCACCGAGTTTCGCGGGTCGCTTCGCGCTGTGCCAACCATTTTTTACGCCATTAGCGGACTCTGTTTTTCCAGATCCGAAGACTAACTCACGAAGACGATGATCATACGAGTTCTGTTGGCGTTTTGATGCGATCAATTAGAGTGCCTTTCAATCTCGCACGAGCTAACGGAAATCTCGCGATGGAATATTCAGCGGACCAATAAGTTCTTGTAAATCCTCAATGCGTGCCGCGACAACGTGAATCACTCCCTCGCGCTTTTCTAGTACGCCCTGAACATGCCATGCGTTCGACTGTTTACAGGTGAGGTAGTGATCCTTCCAGACCTGCGGCTTGATCACCAAATTGATGGAACCCGTTTCGTCCTCCATCGTGACAAACGTAATTCCTTTGGCCGTCCCCGGTCGTTGCCTCAGCATGATCAAGCCAGCGACGCGCACGAATCGGCCATGGTCGGTTGCTAAAAGTTCTGCCGCAGTTTTAACTCGTTGCTCGGCCAATTTTTCGCGAAAGAAGCTCATCGGGTGACCTTGGAGAGACACGCCAACCGTTGCGTAATCGCTATAAACCTCTTCTATCGGGCTCAACTTGACAAGCTCCCCGGGCACCATCTCGTCGTCATCAACTCCTGCCGTCTCGAAGAGGGGCATCTGTGTAGATGACTTTTCCCTCGCCAACGATTGCCAGTATGCGGCCCGTCGATCTCCTGATATCGAGTTAAGTGCTCCGGAATCGGCCAGAATCGCGAGTGTCGGCTGCTCCAATCGAACTCGCTTCACAATGTCGGCTTGATCGCGGTAAGGACCTAGGCGATGTCTATTGCTGACGAGTTGGTCTGCCTCGGCCTGTTTTAGTCCACGTATCATCCGCAAACCTAGCCGTAAGGAGAGCCGCGAATGCTGGAACTCGGCATCTGCCCGCTTAATAGGCGCGTCCATCTCCAAAGTGCAGTCCCAGTCGCTCAGATTCAAGTCAACAGGAAGCACCGCGACGCCATGTCGCTGAGCATCCTGAAGCAATTGAGCGGGGGAATAAAATCCTAGCGGCTGACTGTTGAGCATCGCGCAACAGAATACTTCCGGATAGTGGTGCTTGATCCAACAGGACGCATAAACCAACAAAGCAAAGCTCGCCGCATGTGACTCGGGAAATCCATACTCGCCAAACCCTCTCAATTGCGTAAATACCCGTTCAGCGAACTCTTGTTCAAGTCCCTTGGCGAGCATTCCGTCAATGAGCTTGCGTCGGAAGTTCTCGATAATCCCCTGCCGTCTCCATGCGGCCATAGCACGCCGCAATTGATCTGCTTCACCAGGTGTGAATCCTGCCGCCACGACCGCTAATCGCATCGCCTGTTCCTGGAATATTGGGACTCCCATCGTTCGTCTTAGAACCTCTGCGATCTCCTCGGTAGGATACGCGGGCTGAATTCCACTGCTGCGGGCCTTCAAGTAAGGTTGAACCATTTGGCCTTGGATGGGACCGGGACGAACGATCGCTACCTCGATCACTAGATCGTAAAAACATCGGGGTCTCAAACGGGGCAACATACTCATCTGCGCTCGGCTCTCGATTTGGAACACGCCGACCGTATCCGCTTGGCAGATCATGTCGTATACCGTCGGGTCTTCGGCAGGTATCGTCGCCAAATTGTAACTGCGTTGATAATGAGATCCGATCAGGTCGAGGCTTCGGTGAATCGCAGACAGCATTCCCAGAGCCAAGCAGTCCACTTTGAGAATGCCGATCTCATCCAAATCATCTTTGTCCCACTGAATGATCGTGCGATCAGGCATGGACGCGTTCTCGATAGGGCACAGCTCGCACAACGGGCCTTGGGTCATAACCATGCCGCCTGTGTGTTGCGAGAGGTGGCGAGGAAAACCTGTGATGGAATCGACAAGGTAAATAAATCGTTCACCCAGCGGGGAGGTTGGATCGATACCTGCTGTGGTGCAATGTTCGGTAAAGCTGTTCTCTGGGCCCCGTCCCTCGACGATTTTCGCCAAGCGATCGATGCGATCCTGCGAGAGTCCGATCGCTTTTCCGCAATCCCGGATGGCCGAACGTATTCGATAAGTGGTAACAGCCGCAGTCATGCCCGCCCTGGTGCGCCCATATTTTTGATAGATGTACTGTATCACCTCTTCGCGTCGTTGGTGTTCAAAGTCGATGTCGATATCGGGGGCTTCATTTCGCTCGCGACTGATGAAACGTTCAAAGAGCAGATCGAATTGATTGGGATCAACACTAGTTACTCCTATGCAAAAGCAAACAGCCGAGTTGGCTGCCGAGCCACGACCTTGGCAAAGAATGTTTCTGGAACGAGCGAACCGCACGAGATCCCAAACCGTCAAAAAGTAAGGCTCGTAGTGCAAGTCTTCAATAATTTGGAGTTCGTGACGAAGCATGGAAATGATTTTCTCAGGCACACCACTAGGGTATCGTTGCTTCGCGCCCGACCAAGCGAGTCGCTTAAAGTATTCTATCGGTGTCATTCCGTCAGGTGCCCATTCCGTCGGGTACTCGTACTTGAGTTGGTCGAGACGAAACTCGATTTGTTTCGCGATTTCGGCGGTGTTGTAAAGCGCTTCGGAAGCGTTCTTATATAGGCCTGAAATCTCGGCAAGTGATCGCAGATGGCGTTGCGAGTTTTCCGGCCGAAAGGCAGCGACATCCTCGATGGTTACACCAGTGTTGATGGCTGTGATGCAGTCATGCAGCAACATTCTTTCCGGGGTGTGATACAGAACGTCGCCGGTAGCAACCAAGGGAACCGACGTTTGCTTCGAGAAGTGACATAGCTGGTCCAGCCACGCTTGGTCGTCGACTCCACGATGGACCGATGCCGCTAGATAGAGATTCTTTGAAAAGATAGCCTTTGCTCGAAGCAACCATTCTGCAAGCCCCATTGATAGCCCGATTGATGGCTCTTTGGAATCGTTCTTGTTGGCGTACGGTCGCTCTGATTCATAGCACGGCTGCCCATCCTGAGGCTTGAGACAGAACCCTCTGGGGATTAATGCAACAGTGCAACTCTCGAGGGCCCCGGCCAGGTCACTCCAAAATAGCAAGCATTCCCCTTTCTCGGCTCGTTGTCTTCCGAGTGACAGGAGTTTACAGAGGTTGCCGTAGCCTGATCGATTTCGTGGCCAGACAAGAAGAGGTGGACCGTCAACAAAGTGCAACTCTGAACCGACAATGAACGGAATCTCACAGTCTTTCGCCGCCGTAAACGCACGCACTACTCCCGCCAAAGAATTGCGGTCGGTTAGGGCAATTCCCGCGTAACCCAGCGATTTCGCCTGCTCCACCAGCTCGTGCGGATGCGAAGCCCCCTCGAGAAACGAGAAGTTCGACTTCGTGTTTAGTTCGAAAAACTTCAGGGCAGACAAAGTAGCTCAAGAAAAAGAGTGTGCAAATGCTCTGTGGTTCCAACGAATCACAAACCTATACCAGGGTGCATGACGAAAAACTATCCCCAAGACGGCATCCAGTCTGCGATTATTTTCAAGGCAAAGAATGCAAGGCCCGCGAACGCTGAGATCTCAGGTTCAGGGCAGGATTTTCTAACTTAGAGGTTGTAACGATTAGCCGAAACTGAGATCTTCTTCATTTAAACCGACAAACTACAAAACTAATGCCATTGCACGCTTGAAATAAACGGCAGGTTGTTTAAAAAATCGACAACGTCCGCATTCGTCCTAAGATGATGTGGAACTCCATCGTGTGGCTTGTCCGGAACGTGATGAGCTCGCATACTAATCGGAACTGCCCCTGTACTCCTCTATTTGCTACGGAGCTCCCAGTTAATTTGGGTTCGATCCCAGTGATTTGGGTTCGATCAAGGTCGGCCCTGGAGGCTCAGTAACAACAGACTCGTCGAAGCTTCAAATGGAACCAGATCAAATTGAGTCCCTCCGCAATTTGCCAAGCCGAATGGGTTACACCAAGGTCTTACTGATCGAAGACAACCCTGGTGACGTTGCATTGGTAAAACACTATCTCTCCGGTGGTGCTCAGCAAGAAATCGATATTGTGAACGTGGCATCGATTGCAGAAGCAGAATCGCTTCTTGCAAACAAATCGTTCGATTCGATTATTCTTGATCTTCGATTACCGGATGCCAATGGACTGGAAGCGATTCAAAAGATCCGGGAATATGCCAGCGATATTCCGATCATCATTTTGTCGGGAACGCTCGACCATGCCATAACGCCTGAACTCGTTGGTGCCGGCGTGGACTCTTTTCACCGCAAGGAGTCAATCTCAGCCGACTCGTTGGCATGGTCATTGAAATTAGCGATCGACCGTAGCAAGGGGTTGATGAATAGCAGTGATACAGGAGTAGATGAAGAGACCGGGCTCTTTAGCCAATTCGGTTTTCAAAACGTGGCCGATGAGGCATTTAATGCGGCAGATGCGTCTGATTCAAATCTTTGTGTGATTTGGCTGACGGTGAGGTCTACCAAGGAAACGGGACTGCCAGCCGACTCGATTAAAAGGATCGCAAAACTTATCGAAGAGTCTGTTCGAAGCTCTGACTTTCTTGGCAGGATAGAAGCGTCCAGCTTTGTGATAGCGATGCCGGGGGTCGGAAGCGAAAATAGTGAGGGAGTTTGCAAACGCTTAATTTACAAGCTCGGTGGCATGCAACAGGAACACCTCGGGGTCGATATTGGACTAGCCTTTTTAGAACCAAACGTATCCACTCTTTCCACGCTGATTGTCAACGCAAAAAGTAAAGCGAAGCCCGTGGATTGGGGGGCCGTGCGCCGCTCGACTGGATTCCAAGAATGATATTGTTCAATGGCTAAGGACGAGATTCCCGCACCGGATACCAAGGGGCGTTTTACTCCCTCCCCCAAGCTCAAATGCTTACTAGTTTTCGTAGCGGCCTACATCGCTCTGTCTGTTGTAGGAGATTACTTGCTAGTCGACGGATCCACTGCCGGCCCTATATGGCCTGCCGCGGGCTTTGGGCTCGTCGCTGTTGTGCTGTGTGGCCGAATAGCACTACTTGCAATATTCATCGGTTCACTCATCAGTACCAACTACGGTGGCATCGAATGGACTGCATCGTTTGAGCAACATCTCGCTCGTTTCCTAGGCCTCCCACTGGCCAACACAATGGAGTCGTGGATCGCAGTTAGTCTGGCAAGAATCCTTTACCTGCGTCGACGTCCCAATGTCGTAGACTCCTGGCATTCCAATTCGATTGACTTGGAAGATAGGTTACAAGGCCCATGGCGGATGGATTCTCTGCGAGCGGTTACCATCTTGATGATAGCGATCTTTGTGGGAAGCTGCATAGGAGCCGCGATAGGGGGCGGGATTTACACAAGAATAGATCCTACGTCGAACTACCTTGCCGCGACTTTGTCATGGTGGGGAGCTGACGCGACTGCGATGATTGTGGTACTACCGGTCCTTGCAGTCATAAAGAACTGTAATTCATCGGATTGGATCGCAGCGGCTTCGTCGCGCTTTCTGTTCGGGTATGTGATTGTCCTCATTATGCTGTTTATGTGTTTCGCAGGATTTATCAAGTCGTCTCTGGCTAAGGAATTTCTGCTTTGTTTGATTGCAGGCAGTTGGATTCTCATATGTGCTCAGGGAAACTTGGCCGTCGTCGTTGTTGGACTAAGTCTAATAGTGTCATTCTGTATACCGGCTACAACACTCGGCTTAGGCCCATTTGTGGGTCGAGCAAAACCAGACGAGTATCTAATCATGCAAGCCTACTTGATTGTGATCACCTTCTGTGGACTTTGCTTGCACGGACTGATTCGGGAAACGAATCGTGCCAATCAATTACTAATGGCTATAAAGGAGCGGGAAACGATCCAACGATACGAGACTAAGCTGGAAGAATCCTCTAGATTGCTACAGGAGAAAAAGGTCGATCTGGATGGAGTGCTCGGTACCTTTCCGGATCTATATTTCTGGCTCAGCCAGGAGGGTAAATATCTAAGGTACTATGCAAATCAAGAGCTGTTTGTTCCGCCGGAAGTTTTTATTGGAAAACACATCTCAGAAGTAATTCCCAGCGATATCTGTGAAAATCTTTTAGCTGCTTTCCAACGATGCTGCCATTCCGGTCAGACTGAGGAGGTTGAGTATTCATTAGAGATGAACGGAGCGGAGTATTGGTTCGAAGGAAGATTCAAGCTTTTGGAAAATGATCAGGTCTTGGTTGTAATCCGTAACATAACACGCAGAAAAGAGTCCGAACAGCAAATCCAGGCCCTTCTCGCGCAGCGTGAAATCGATTCCGAGCTTTTGAGTTTGAGAGCAAAGGAGTTAACTCGTTCCAATGCTGAACTGGAACAATTCGCCTATGTCGCAAGCCACGATTTGAGGGAACCGTTGCGCATGGTCCGAAGCTTTTGCTCCATCCTCTTCGACAAGTACTCCGACTCGCTGCCTTCTGAAGCAAAGGAATACTTGAACTTCGCGATGGACGGTTCACAAAGGATGCAGCAGATGATAGACGATCTGCTCACTCTATCGCGGGTCGGTGCAGGCCGTTATTTGTTGAGGACATGCTCTCTCGAGCAAGCATGTGATGAGGCAATTTCGACATTGAAACACTCTATCCAAGAGAAGAAAATTCGAATCGTTAAAGGCAATCTACCTCAGGTCGTGGCAGACAAGGAGCGTTTGGAACAGGTATTGCTCAATCTAATCGGAAACGCTGTTAAATTTTCCAGAACGGAAGATCCAGAGATTTTTTTAGACTGCGAAGAGGATTTGCATCAGTGGAAAATCAAAGTGGTAGATAATGGGATCGGAATTGAAGAACAATACTTCGATAGAATTTTCTTGCTCTTCGAGAGGCTCAATCCTTCCAGTAACTACGCAGGATCTGGTTTGGGCTTAGCCCTTTGCAAGAAAATTGTCGAGCAACACGGTGGAGCCATTGGCGTTACGTCTGCTGTTAGCAGCGGTTCTCAGTTTTGGTTTACGCTTCCCAAGTGAACCGAATCGGCATAAACGTTGAGTTGAGCTCTAGCCTTCCAGAAAGCGCGAGTAGACGAGTCACTCAGATTCCAAAAAAATGTGATTTGAATCGTGTTATTTTAGATTCGTTCGTGAGCGAGCCAAGCGATGGTGCTTTTCCTGGCGAGTCAAAAAGCCCCAGTTCAACGCTTCGTCCTGTTCGTAGCGTTTTCCTAGGGACAATGCCGTTAGGGCTTTGTGAAGCTCAAACCCGAGATAAAACGCATGAGATGGATCGACATTCCTCGATTCGGGCAACGCCATCAACGCTTGCATCATTTCGTAAGGATCGGTTCCACGGATATGGATATTCGCACTAAGCAAATGGAGTTCTCCTGAGCCTACGAAGATCCGATAGTTGTTGTCCTTAAGATTGGCCGCCAAGTGTTCGATCGCGGTGTCCGACATAAGAGGATTCGAGGGATCGCGTAGCATCACAAGCCGTTCCTCTAAGTGTTTTGGGGGAATACGGTGACGAACCGAGTAATTCACTAGCTTGCGTGCCAAGTTACACTCCCTCACTGCCGATTGTGCCCAAGAAATGACCTCGGTCGTCAGTACACTCCCTATTTGCAACTCTTCGCAGAAGCCAAGCAATACGACGTTGATAGCCGCAGAATCGGCATCCGTTAATTCCGTGATGTTTCCAATCCCCATCATCATCGGAACATCTGGAAACAGGCGACGCGTTTGACAGTAGCGTTCTAATGAGTTCGCAAAGCCACATCCAATAGGTTCTAGAATCGGATCGAGTCGAAATGGCACACCATGTTGTAGCAGAAAATCGACTGTCGACTCAAGGCTCTTCAAGTAGTCCCCCCCCATTTCGGGGACTACTACAACTTCGACGCCCCAATCCCTCGCTGCGGATCGATTGGACTCATTGACAGATAGAACAAGACTCGCACCTGCACGTGACGCTTGTTCCGCTTCCCAGGTATCAAACGTGTCGATCGACATCTCGAGGCCTTCATCTCGCAGTGCTTCCACAGCATCGGCAACCGTACTCCATCGCGAGCTTGGGTCGCAACCAATATCGATTCGATCAGCCCCATCTCGCTGGAGTCGCTTGGCTTCACGTATCAACTCGTCGCGAGTCATTCGAGGCGCATGATTGATTTCGGCAATGATTTCTATGGAATGTTGTCCGTAGTCTTCGCCGCGATGACGCTTCTTGCCGAACATCTTGGGTAAGTCACGAACATCCTTTGGTCCACACTCGATCAGGAGATTGCGGCCAGGATAAGCCGCTTCGATCATGTCGCGAACATCGGATAAACCGGGCTCGAGATAACCAGGTAGAATGACGCGAGTGGTATCGGCGGGGATCGAAAGATGTCTCATCAACCACTTCGGCGTCATCAATGCAGCGACAGTAATTGGCAACACGTCGATCGTGTAATCAAAGCCAAGCTTGTTAGCTAGTGCCGTGACCACTTCTCGCAATGACGCTTCGGCGAGCTTACCAGTGACAAAATGGATCGACTGAATTGTAGACATCGTTGGTGATAACCCTATTGACCTGCTGTGCAACTTACGGGAATATGATAGTAACGAGAAGCACATAGACTTCGTAGTCAGGTTGACTCGAATTCGTGGCCGGTGCTTCTCGTTTTTTTATTGGTAGTGATGAACATACTATTCGAACATCCTTGGTTCCTCGTCGTAAACAAACCGACCGATCTTTTGACCCAAGCGGTTGCAGGGATCGATTCTTTACAAACGGAATTGGTTCGTTACCTCAAAGAGCGAGCACCTGATGGTGCGAATCCATTCATCGGTATACCACATCGACTAGATCGAGTGACGACAGGCGTGATGGTGGTTGCACGAAATCAGAGAGCTTTGCGAAGACTGAGCGAGCAGTTCGCAGCGAGAATCGTTTCCAAAACGTATCATGCAGCAGTACCAGATCTTGGTATGGATTTGCTGGAAAAAGAGAACTTACGCTGGATTGACTACATCCGAAAGGTTCCCGAGGAAGCCCGTGGAGAGGTTTGTTCGCCTGAAATCGATGGAGCCAGGGAAGCGGTAATGATCGTTCAGCCACTCCAAAGAGCCTGGCTGAATGGTTGCGACGAAAGGCTTCGATTGTGCGAAATTCAACTCGAAACAGGGCGAATGCATCAGATAAGGATCCAATTTGCAGCTCGCGGGCGACCAATCGTTGGAGATCAGCTTTACGGAAGTACAATACCTTGGATGGAGGGTGAGTTCCGCAATGCTCCCATAGCTTTGCACGCGCGAAGCCTACAGTTTCGGCACCCCCAAACAGCAGAGCCCATGGCGTTCGAGGCTCCTTACCCTGAGTCTTGGAAACGGTTGCGATTCGAGGAACAAGAGTGCAGTCAGGCAGATTAGAGCGAATCGCGAAACGTCTTCAGATCGACCGATCGCTTTGGTATGCCATGGCGGCGAGAGCGTGGCAAGCGATCTCGGGACCGTTGACGATCGTGTTTTTGGTCCAAGCCCTGACGCTTGGGGAACAAGGTGTTTATTACGTGCTAGCCAGCGTAATGAGCATCCAGCTTTTCTTTGAATTGGGTTTGCTCAATGTACTGATTAGTCAATCCGGCCACTTGGCGAGTGAGATTGGTGAGAATCGCCCAGATGCCAAGTCCCGAATGAATCAATTGGTTACGGTTGCGGGCAGGTGGTTTCTCGGAGCGAGTATACTTTACGCATTTTCAGCGATCCTCTTCGGTTGGAGAGCATTAATCGATAAGGCATCTACCAATGATTGGCAGTTGCCATTGATCTGCTTGAGTATCGTTGCGGCTGGGTCCGTGGTATTGGCACCGCGACTCGCAATTCTCGAGGGGGCTGGTTACCGAGAAAATGTTTACAAGGTTCGATTCTTTCAAATGTTGCTCGGTACGTTCGCGGTGTGGTGCGCCTTGCTCATGGGGCTTAAGCTGTGGGCTCTCGTTTTGTCGAGCGCTGTACAATTCCTCTGCTCTTTTCTTGCGACGGTTTATTTCTATCGCGACTTTTTCGTTGCTTTGAAAACAGCACCGAATCGTGAAATCATCAAGCCTAGTACCAGCGACGAATCGAGCTTGAAATGGTTTAGTGAAGTGTTTCCGTTGCAATGGCGGGTCGCGGTCACGAGTATCGCGTATCACGTGGCGACCCAGTTCTTCACCGTGATATTGGTGAGATACCACGGCGAAGAGGCGGCAGGGCGACTTGGCATGACCATGAGCGTGGTTATGGCGATACAAGGGATGGCCATAACATTCATACAGACCAAGTTCAGTTTGGTGTCGGCATTGCACGGTGCTGGCAAGCGGGAAGAAGCTGGAGAATTATGGCGACGATCCGCATTGATTTCTTCGGGTTTGTTGTTGGTTGCTTTGTTGGGAATGCTGGCCGCAATTTCGCTGCTCCCCTTGGCAAACAGAGGTTGGGAAGAGCGGTTCATCGAGCCTTGGCAGATCGTAATCTTGGCGCTAGGGTGCGTAGCAAACCATGGAGTGGCGCTGCAAGGATTCTATGTGCTGTCAAGAAAAGGGAAGCCGTTCCTGAGTGCTTGTCTGGTCGGGTTTGGCGCGACAGCAGCTGCTGTTTGGTATGGTGGCGCCGTCTGGGGCGTTACCGGCATCGTGGTCGGTTACTGGCTAGGAATGTCTCTCGTGGCGTTACCGTTTCACTCGTGGTTTTACATGCGTTACCGTTCGGTCAGATAATAACCGCGATTGAAAAAAGCAACAGGAAAAAAATTTCGCAGCCGCAGCGATTTTGCTTCTTGAACGGTCACCAACTTAGTTAGACTAAGGTCCGGTTCCAACAGCCAGACCTCTCCTCTGGAATAAGGGTATCTTTCCTGCGCCCCATGCTCCCTATCCCTTCATCGGTGATTCATGCGAAAAGCTTTGAAATTCCTCTTGTTGCTCACTTTGACTTTTGCAACAAACGCTCGCTTGTATTCGCAGGAGACAAACGAGACGGAACCGCCAGTCGTCGCGTCTCCACCAGCCGAGGAGGTAAATCAACCAGAGCAGGAAACTAAGGCAGAAACTGCGGCAGAACCTGCGACCATCGTTCCCGAACCTGTGTTGCCCCCTCTAAGCAACGAGTCAATTCCATGGCTCAAGGATTTCTCCTGGCGATCCGTTGGCCCAACTGCAATGGGAGGTCGAATTGTCGACATCGCAGTTAATCCTACCCACGAACACCACATACTTGTCGCGAGCGCTGCGGGGGGCGTTTGGGAGACCAAGAATAACGGTACAACTTGGCGAAACATTTTCGGAAATGAAGGATCGAGTTCGATTGGCGATATCGCTTTTGACCCTCAAAAACCAGAAACGGTCTGGGTCGGGACCGGTGAAGCGAATAACCAAAGAAGTTCAATTCAAGGAGACGGCATCTACAAGTCAACCGATGGCGGTAAGACCTGGGTCAACAAGGGCTTGCGAGATTCTTACCACATCGGTCGCGTCGTCGTTGATCCAACCGACTCCAACATTGTTTACGCAGCTGTCGCCGGTCATCTCTACACCGAAAATGAAGAACGCGGTTTGTACAAAACAACCGATGGAGGTGAGACTTGGAACAAGGTTCTCTACATCAGCCCTCGCGTTGGCGTAATCGATGTTGTGGTGCATCCCACCAATCCTCAGATTGTACTGGCCGCGTCTTACGAACGACTGCGACGTGCATGGGATCTAGGGGAGTCCGGTCCGGGATCAGCGATCCATCGTTCGGAGGACGGTGGTCAAACCTGGACGCGAGTGGAGAGTGGACTCCCAAGCGGTGAAATCGGTCGAATCGGCATCACCTTTTTCCACGGCGATCCGCAAATTATGTACGCCACTGTCGCGAATATGAACATGAGAGCTCCACAGGCTCCACCGACTCCGCCGCGAGGTGGAGATAGATCGCCGAGGGGCCGTGGCGAGAATCGCTCTGATAATCGAGAAGAAAATCGAGAAGAAAATCGTGAGGACGGGGCCGAAGAAGGGGATGAAAAAACCGATGACACGGCCGATGAGAAGGTCCAGGAGAACGAACAGGAATCAGCCAGCCGACCAACACAGGAGACCTCTCCAACAACCGAGGATTCGATTCCGACTCGGTTTGGCTTCCAGCTTCGACGCCAAGACGAAAACTGGACGGTCGCAGGCGTTCGCAATGGTTCTCCGGCAGCCCAAGCTGGCATCCAAAATGGTGACCGGCTGGTTTCCATCGGCGGGACCGGCGGGTGGAATTCTGAGTCTTTAAAGTCCTATCTGCAGCAGATTCAGGCAGGTGATCGGATCCAGTGGGTCGTAAAACGAGGAGATCGTGAGCTGAACATCAACCTTACGGCACCTCGCTCTCCCGGTCCGCAAAGAGTAGGTGGAGAAATCTATCGCAGTGAGGATGCCGGACTGACATGGAAAAAGGTTAATCGCCAACCCGTCGGAGGAAACCCTCCCTATTATTACGGGCAAATCTATGTCGACACCCAAAACGCAGATCGGCTGTATGTGCTAAGCGTACCGGTATACGTTTCCGATGACGGTGGTAAGACCTTTAATCAAACGGGTGCTCGTGGCATTCACGTGGACCACCATGCCATGTGGATCAACCCACAAAATTCGCGGCACGTTCTGTTAGGCAACGATGGAGGGATACACGTTAGTTATGACCGATGCGCGACTTGGGATCACATCGCAAACTTGCCGTTAACTCAGTTCTATGCTGTCACTGCTGACAACCAGCGACCGTATCACGTATACGGTGGCTTGCAAGACAATGGTAGTTGGGGTGGCCCCAGCGAAGGACAAGGTGGTGTCTCCGCAGACCAATGGTATAACGTCGGGGGGGGCGACGGATTCTACGTTCAAGTCGATCCGCGTGATCACAATATCATCTATGCAGAATCACAGTTCGGTGCAATTTTTCGTTTGAATCGAGCTACCGGGCAACGCAAATCGATTCGACCGCCGCAATCTGAACCAAGGCCGGGACCTGCCGATCGTTACAACTGGAACTCGCCTATTCTGTTATCTACGCATAATTCGAATACGATCTATTTCGGCGGCAACAAACTATTTATGTCGTACAACCAAGGTGACGACTGGATGGTGATTAGCCCCGACCTTACAACAGCAGACCCCTCTAAGTTAATCGGGAACGTGCCCCATTGCACGATCACGACAATCGCCGAATCTCCCCTAGATCCCAATTGGCTCATGGTGGGAACGGATGATGGTAAAGTTCACGTGACTAAAGACCGAGGGAAAAACTGGAGTGATATTTCGAATGGGTTTCCTGTGCAGCCTGCCTCTTGGTGGTGCAGTCGTGTTGAGTTTTCGAATGCAGATAAAGCAACTGCCTTTGTTTCCTTTACAGGCTACCGCGAAGACGACTTCCGTCCCTTTGTTTTCTCAACCACCGATGGTGGACAAAACTGGAAATCGATCAGTAGCAACCTACCCAATGAATGCGTCAACGTCGTCAAGCAAGATCCTCGACGCTCGAAGACGCTGTACGTGGGAACCGATAAAGGTTGCTATGTCTCAACCAACGAAGGGCAGTCGTGGAGTCGCCTAGCGGGCTTCGGAACACTGCCAGTACACGACCTTTTCGTTCATTCACGCGAACGCGATTTGATTATCGGCACCCATGGACGAGGGATTTGGATCATGGATGACATCACGCCATTGCAAGAAACCTCAGACAAGATCGACAAGCAATCCGGGCACCTGTTCACAGTCCGAGATTGGGAGTTGTACCCACTACCTCAAGGCGGTTCCTATTCCGGTGACCGTTTACGCAAGACGCCAAACTCGACTCCCGGTGCCATTCTTTGGTATCAAATTAACCCATCCTCGGAGGGCAAGAATATCGAGCTATCGGTACGCGATAAGGACGGAAGAGAAGTTGCGAAGTTGCCTGTCAACAAGGAAATGGGCTGGCACAGAGTCGTTTTCCCGTCAGCCGCCCCCGGAGGTCCCGGTGCAGGAGCAGCAAGGGACAGACGAGGTGCCGCAGGCGGAGGACGCCCAGCCGGGCCGGGAATCTACCGCGCGGTCTTAAAAATCGGGGACGAGTCTTACGAGCAAGTCTTTCAGATCCGCAGGGTTGAATAGTCTCTGGCAATGCGAAGCGAGCCGAGGACGCCATTCGACGAATGGAAAAAGACTAGTGGGGGAGTGTGACTACCAGCTACGCCGATGGACGACTGATTTGTTGACGCCCTACCGGAGGGCTCGCGCCCGTTCCGTTCCTATTGGCTTCGCAATTAGGAGCGTCACGGCGCAAGCCGTACGGTGACGGGCGACGCGAAGTGAGACTGGAAGGCCGTAACTTTGCAAAGCCTCGTTACGTGCCTACAACTCGATGAAGGCTTTACTTACACAACCGTGGTTCGCTTGTGCTACGGTAGCGGAAAAGTCCGCTAAATAGCCACGCATCAGATCGAGCTTTGGTGGCTTCCAGCCATCAGCTCTCCTCTGGTGCTCTTCGTCTGACACATGCCATTGAATTGTTCCGGCTAAGACATCGAAACTGATTTGATCTCCATCTTGCACGAACGCGATTGGACCGCCCACAACAGCTTCTGGTGCACAGTGAACTCCGATAGCCCCGTGAGATACGCCCGAAACGCGAGTGTCCGAAAGTAACGCAACCTTGCCGTCAAGTTCAGGGACAGCCAACGCTGCCGATGCTACTAGCACCTCTGGCATACCGGATGCCACAGGCCCCATTTTCCTCAAAACGATGATATGCCCAGGGCGAATCCTTTTCGCTTCAACCGCATCAACCACACTCTTGGAGTCTTCGAAGCAAATCGCTGTACCTTGGAAAGCAGGTTCCTTCATACTGCTCACCTTGAACACGATTCCATCAGGCGCTAAATTGCCAAAGCAGATTTGCATATCAGCGAATTCCTTAAATGGCTTGTCGATCGGTGCCATGAGAACTTGATCCTCAATCACATCAGGGACATTGGCCAAGTTCTCTGCCAAAGTTTTGGTTGTGACCGTCATGGCCGAGCCGTCGATCACGCCCGCCTTGAGCAGATGTTTAAGCAGTACCGGGGTACCGCCGAGACGATGCAGGTCGACCATCGTCTGATCTCCTCGCGGTGCGAAGCTACATAGTACGGGTGTTTCGCGGAAAATTTTCTGCAGGTCACGGAGGGTGAAATCCACCTCAGCTTCTCGAGCCAGCGCTAATAAATGCAAAACGCCGTTCGTGGACCCGCCAGCAGCGGCGATGCTAGCCGCAGCGTTTCGAAACGCAACGGGAGTCAGAATATCTCGCGGGCGCAGGTTTGCCTCAAGAAGCTTCTTAACGGCTAGCCCGACATTCAAGCACTCGTCCTTTTTGGCTTGATCGATGGCGGGTATTGAACTGCTGTAGGGGAGCATTAGCCCGATAGCTTCTAGAAGAATTCCCCAAGTGTTGAATGATGCCGCGATTCCGCAACCACCTGCTCCCGGACAAGCTACCTTGAGAATTTCATCGGCTTCTGACTGTGGAATCGAGCCCACGGCCGCAGCGGCTTGGGAATCGTAAACATCCAGAATCGTAACATTCTTTCCCTTGTAACAACCTGGCATGATACTCCCGCCACTTACGATTAATCCGGGGTAATTCATCCGAGCTAAGGCCATGGCAAAGCCAGGTCCGTTCTTGTCACAATGATGCAAACCCACCATCGCGTCATAGCAATGAGAAGAAACCACCAGCTCGGCGGAATTGGCGATAATATTTCGAGACACGAGCGAAGCGTTCCCCCCCTCATGCCCTTGAGTAATGTTATCGCTAACACCGGGGGTTCCGAAAGGAAAGCCCATAAGACCCGCATCACGGCAGCCCTTGGCGATGAGTGAGCCGAGTTCATAAGCATGGATATTGCAAATGTTACCCTCGAGTAATGGTACCCCAACTCCAACTTGAGGTCGGTCAAAGTCGGACTCCTTCATTCCCAGTCCAAAGTAAAACGCGGTAACGCCACGTTGCCAACCGCGTGTCAAGGATTTGCTGTTCCAGTTCAATTCGTGTTTCAATTCGTGTGCCATCCCAAAACTCCTGATAGATTTATGCGTAAAATTCAATTATGTATCGCCGACGCTTGATTAACGGATGTCAGCTGAGCGGTCCGTAGATTGGACGGTGTTTGGTGTACCCTCCGTCCGTGGTGAGAATTTCACCGGCGCACCAGCATTCGTTTGCCCAAAGAAACATCGTGGCAGCGGATATGTGTTTCGGTTGGGTTAAAGCTCCCATAGGCATCGCATCTTCGACCGCTTGCAGTCTCCCTGCACTGATTGGGTTTTGTGCAGCCATAGGACCTCTCAACGGAGAAGGGGCTAGGCCGTTCAAAATTAGATCGTATGTCTCGACGAAGTACCTCGCTTGCAATTTCAAAAAATTGAGCAAACCACCCTTAGATTCCTCGTAAGCGGAACTAGCTCGTCCCTCGGAGCCAACCGTCGCCGAGGTCGACAGTACGATCACTCCTCGTGCTCCCTTGCTAAAAGACTGACTCTTGATGCCGTGCTTGATGATGTTGTGGGTTCCCCAAAGGTTCACCTCGCAAGCGCCCATGACATCCGCTTTGGTCATGTCCTCAGGGGGTGTCAGCGGCTTGGGAGAAATGCCAGCGGTTAGCATCATGTAGTGGATGCCTGTATATTTCTGAAAAAACGCCGCGACCTCTTCTTCGCTCGTTACATTGACGGTTTCGGTGCAAACCTCCAAGCCGGAAGATGCGCTCGAAATAGATTTTCCGAAAGCAGCGAGCTCCATCTTTTCAGTACCAACAGCAATAACAGGGCTATGGTCGACCAAAATCAACCGCTTGAGACCTAGCCAATTTCCGGAGTTCTGGGCCAAGTGCTGTCCCATAAGGCCGACGCCGACTATCAAGGCGGTCGCTGAATCGTGATAGGAAAAAGGCCCCATAGATACTCAATAACTCCATGTGATGGTTTGCAAAGGAACTTCCGGCATGCTCGGCACGCAAAAGGCAAGACTGTTCGAACGCCCAGGCTACCATTAACTTGGTAAGCGTGCACCACAGCTGTACCCTGCCGACAAAGGCATTGATGTTACCTTGCCCAGCCTCTAGCGGTAGTCCAAACCTCAATGGGGCGATGCGAACCGGATTGACGTAAGTTATAATCACCTCGGATGAAACTGGTAACGATAGCTTGGAATGGCGTTACCGTGCCCTCCTTTAGACTCCCTTCCTAACTTCCCTCCAACCACCACTTTCCGGCATCATGACGAAGTTAAAATCAAGCAACCGTTTCACTAGGCAAGCAAACTGGGTATTGCTTTTGTTCCTACCAGTCGCTGCGATTCTATCGAGTTTGGGAACAAAGAGTACATTAGCTCAAAGTGACGCGCCTGATCATGGCCCTAACCCGCCAGCCATTATCATCGACGGCACGGGGCCCGGCTGGAAGGAGCTAGGAGAGGCTGATTTCACTCGCGTTAATTGCGACCCAGAGACTTGGGTCTGGGAAGGTAGCTTAGTAAAAAGCACCGGAGTTCCGATCGGCGTGCTGCGATCGACGAAGTCCTACAAAAACTTCGAAATGGTCGCCCGCTGGAGACATCTGAGCAAAGGTGGAAACTCTGGCTTCTTCGTTTGGACACCACTCGACGCATTGGACGGACTAGCTCCCAATCGGCTTCCCTCGGCTGGGATCGAAGTCCAAGTGCTCGATCACGGCTATACCGAGTTATACGAATCCAGTTCAGGTAAAAAAGGGGATTGGTTTACCACGAACGGAGATATTTTTCCTGTGGGCAAGTCAAAACTCAAACCCTTCCCACCTTTGTCCCCAGATGGCTCTCGTAGCTTTCCCCGATCGAATCATTCGCTGGGTACCCCGAACTGGAATCATTACTATGTACGGGCTATCAACGGAGAGATTCGCCTATGGGTAAATGGACACGAAGTCTCGGGGGGAAATCAGGCTGATCCTAGCCAAGGCTATTTGTGCTTGGAAGCTGAGGGAGCACCTGTGGAGTTTCAAAACATCCGAATCCGTGAGTTGCCTTAATCGTTCAATTACTGGCGAGCATAGTTAGGGTAAACCTAGTTGTGATCAAACAAAGGCGAACTCGGCTCGACGATACTTAGGCAGTTTCCGCTTTCTTCGGATCCGATTTTGGAAACTGTGATGGGTAGATGGTGGAACGCCCACTTGCCACTCGAGCTACAAAACAACCCGCAGCCAGATACAGGACGAAACCAGAGCTTACCAACGTCGGGTTATCAGGAAAAAACAGCTCCACCCCCATGATCGTGCAGGCCAATGGAGTTTTGGTTGCTCCAGCAAAGACCGCCACAAATCCGATCGCAGCCAGCAGATCCACAGGCGCACCGGTCAGCGTCGCAAAGGCATTTCCCGCCGTAGCACCGATGAAGAAGAGTGGTGTTACCTCGCCACCCTTGAAACCACTGCCCACCGTGATCGCCGTAGACAGAAGCTTCCAGAACCAGCTCAAAAAGTCCGCCCCACCAGGCTCGAAACTAGTCGTAATACTCACTGCTCGTTCCAAATTTGGATTCGGATCCACTCCCAACCCCAAATAATTTCGCGAACCTAAAAGCAATGTCAGTCCGATTAGGAAACCTGCACCAACCATCGGTCTTAGCCAAGGCCGAGATAGCAACCTTTTTAGCATGCGATTCACACCATGCGATAGCTCCGCAAAGAGGACGCTGATGAGCCCGAAAAGTATCGACGCGACAACGACCTTGCACCAAAGCGAAAAATCCATCCCCATGAATATTGGTGCCGGCTCCAAGCTTTGAGAGGGATCGACAGTCCCACCTCCGAGGCTGGATAGGATAAAATGCGAATGCTTGGCCCCCCACAACAGCGCAACTCGATCAGCCACGACAGCAGCCAGCAAACATGGCCCAATATTCATCAACTTGGTGCGCCCAAGCCATATAACCTCAATCGCAAAAACAGCCCCTGCAACGGGCGTTCCGAAGACAGCTCCGAAACCCGCCGAGATTCCACATAGCAATAAGCTTCGCTTCCACTCTTCTCCCTTCGGAAGAAACTGGGCAAACCACCCAGCCAGACCGCCCCCCATTTGCACTGCGGTTCCCTCCCGACCAGCAGATCCACCGAAAAGGTGAGTTATGAGAGTGCCCATGAGAACCAGTGGAGTCATGGCAATTGGCACCCACGGCTGCTTGTCCGGATGACGAATCCGTTCGAATAGTAAGCTGTTTCCACCATCTGCGGAATTGTTCACCAGCTTATACATAACCCATGTCAAAGGCCCCGCGATAGGCAATAAAAAAAACAGCCAAGGGTTCGACCAATGAAATTGCGTTACGAGCTCCAGCGACCACAAAAAGAATGCCACGAGTGATCCCGTCACCGTGGCAAGCAGTATCACCAGGGTAAAAAATCGGAGAACGTCTTTCCACATAAGTCGGCCGTGGGGCTGTTCTTCATCCTGCATTAAGAAGTTCCTCGCGGGATCAAAGTAAACTCAAACCAAACATTCCCCAGGCAACAAATGTGGTCATCCACATCTGATCCATGATAGACCACAATTTCCTTTGATCCAATGCCATTCAATCGCGAGCAAGCTCATTGCAGTACCGTCGATACTCGGGATTCCCTTACTAGTACTTGGCCGATCTTACACGAACACGCTTTACTTAGCCGGTTGAAAATTTCGATAGCACGTTTAGAACCAACGTGTTTTCGACAGCCGGAGTTTTCAATTGACAGGTAGATGATGGAAATATTTCGTTCGCAGTCGACTCCCAAGGTGTTCGTGTTAGCTAGTTCGATTGACGCGCAGGAAAAGATCTCGCGAGCCCTAGGCACCGAGCCCGTTCAAATTATAAATCTACCACAACAAGCAAAGTATTTTGATCTAATCGATGATATCGAGGCGGCTTGCGTCTTGGTCGAGATTTCCACGAATTCCAATGACGAACTGGATCTGCTCACGGCCCTACAATCGAGGGTAAAATCTCTTCCAATCATCGCTGTTGGGGAACAATGGTCAGTGAACGATGCCGTTCGGGTCATCAAATCGGGAGCAGACGATGTCTGTGATCTACATGCCCAACTAGATTCGCTGTCTAAGCTCGTTCACAAGGCGATGGCATCCGGAGCACCTCGTAAAGGAGAGCTTCAAAATGTGATCCCCCCCAACATTCTCGAAAGACTCGACACAGAAGAAGCGAGAATCGTGCACTTAATCACCCTCGGATTGACTGCCAAAGAAATTGGATCGGCCCTGGACGTAAGTATTCGCACTTATCACTATCGTAAAAAGACCATCTTCGAGAAGCTGAACATTTCCAACCGCTCAGAACTAATCGAGCTTATTCGCACTTCCCGCATCCGCATCGTAAGTTGGCACAATGCTCACAGCGGTCCCCAGTCTCCCATGATTGTTGGTCCAGCAACTGCCACCACTCGCTTCGCGCCAGAAATGATTACTTCTGCAATTAACGATGATGGCGTTGAGTGAGCCGCGTTCTCGGTCTTCACTCTCACATCGAATGGGCATGAAGGTTCCGCAACCGAGCCTTCAACGAGCAGTATCCGAAGTTCCAGCAGTTCAGGGCTTTATCGGTTCGGGCGTGCACTGGCCGACGAATGATTTAGACTAGGGTGAATACTGAGCCGTCCGCCTTTGCAGTATCGCGGATTTTGAGGAGGGCAACTCGCTGGAAAAGTAGACCTTGCGAAAAATACCACCTGCCCCCTGCCAATCATCGACCAGCACCGCAACACGGGCCACACCTCTTTGATCCGAGGGAATGGGAATGGCAATCGTCATATCAAAGGCGGTCTTTTTGTTCTCCAGATCTCCGCCTGTACCGCACTTAAAGCCGTTTACAAAAACCTCAAAATAGTCATCCACTCCCGTAAAGATCATGTAGTTGGCTTCTTTGGGAATAGTCAACTCCTTGGAGTACCATGCCCAACCATCCAGCCCTTGATACCCTTGTCCGTCCCAATGCTCTGCAATCCGTATTGTATCCCAAACTTCGTCAGGAACCTGTTTGAACCACTCTTCGGCTATCCCAGCTCTTTTCGAGTCTGGTTTGAATCGCCAATCGGCCCTAGGCACTTCCACCAACTCGCTCCTCAAATCGTTTAGCATGCGTCCTAGTGTTTCCTCTTGTAGCGACTTGCTGAACGGTCCCGACTCCAAGCGGGTCAAAGCGAAACGCAAAAAGGATTGCGTCGCCGCTCCTCTCTTTCCATCGGCCTCCAACGTGCTTACAAACAATCGACCTTGCCCCACGTTTGATCCCCAACTGCACGCATGGAGCCGATACTCTTTGATGTCGTGATTGTCCCAGAGCAAAACAAATGGCTCCACCTCATCTAGATAATCGGGATTAATCATGACAGGACCAGCCAAATCAAAGGCTTGTAACGCCTCGATCATACCGCTCATTCCCGCATCTCCGATCCGCTGATGATTCACAATCGGCCCCCCACGCAGAAACCAATGCTCCGCCACAGGGAAGGAACCCGTCGCTCCGTCCGGAATCATTAAAACCTTGCCACCTGCGACGAGCCAACGCCAGAGCGGCTCATCAAACCTCCGGGCAACAACGATCCCGGAATCCATCTTGGAATCGATCGCCCAATTCCCTAACTCCGGCAAATCACTCGATAAACCTAATCGCTTCGCATCCAAGCTCGCATGGGCTAGTAGCCGTGTTGCGGGCTCCGCCCCATCGAACCGAGGCACAACCCAAAGCTCCCACGCGTTCTGTGCAACAATCTGTTCCCCTTTCTTCCAGGTTGCAGCAAGCTTCACTCGTTTGGGGGAATAGGAGTCGGGTTCAGCTGATTCGAGCGAAGCACGCCACGAAGCCTGCACAGTCAATTTTTTCGCCTCGTCGTCCTCTGAGATGGCAATCAAAGGCTCTTGATTCTTGCCGTCGACACTCCATTCCACTCGATGCTCGCCCACCTTCGGCTCCAACAAGTGAAAAGAGAACGGAACATCCTCTCCCAGGAAAATGCTCCGGCTATCCTCTGATGTCTCTAGGCAGATCATTTGTTCGCCGTGCCAACTCCACTGATCCGGTGTGGATTTGGGATTATTCTCAAAATCAATCAGCCCCATGGCAGCAAAGGGAAAGTCACGTATGACACTTACGTTGTAACCTTGCCGAGGCAATTGATGCCGATATCGTTCGATCTGGAACTTACGGGTCTCGTGAGCATGAACGAACGACGCTTCTCGCCATGAGTTGCCTTCTCCCATCAGCTCTTCTATGCGGCGCTCTGCCTCTTCAGTATGAGGGCTGGATATCAATGCGTGAGGTGCCTCAGGCATGACCATCCTCGCATCGGTCCAAGTGTCAGCAGCGATCGCTTCACCAAGAATCAGTGGCTTCGGACTTCTTTCTTGAATGTAGGCATCGAGCCCTCTGAGAACGCCTTTCCATTTGTGGTTATTGCCGTAGGGATGATCGTCATAGAAATCGTGAACCCTTTGCCAGCTGATCCAACTGCTATCGTCTTCGACGAGGGCCTTCGGAATCATCGCGTGGGCTTTGTCATAAAGCTCTTGAATGACATCGATCTCGGCTGAATGCCCCGTTTCACACGTTAAACTCCGCAAAATGACCGAGGGATGATTGCGATCATATTGAAAAAACTCCTCGTACTCCAGCAGCAGTTGCGAACGATACTGTTGAGTCAGCTTGGGATGCCAAGTAGGATACTCGACCCACGCCAGCACGCCCATCTCATCACAAAGATCCAAGTACTCTCGCGGAGGAATCCAAAGACAAAACTTCATCGTGTTGAAACCGCGAGCCTTGATAAATTCTAATTCCTTCTGCATCCACTCCATATCGCGCGATGGGCATAAACGAGGAGGAGCGTATCCCCAGTTTAGTACTCCTCTGACCGACACGACCTCTCCGTTCAAGTAGATATCACGCCCGCGTGCTTCCACGACTCTACGATAAACGTTTTTCATCTGCCGATCGATGATCATACCTGTAGCATCATCACGCAGAACGATCTCGCATAATGCACCGGCAGGGTTGGCGGGAGACCATAGCGGCCAATCCTCAATCTCATCACCTGAAAACTCGATTTTCACAGATGAGTCCTCTTTCGTGATGGAATGCCATTTCCAAGCATCAATACCTACGCGTCGCACCCCCACCGAGAGTTTTGCAGCTCGATCCTTTACTCCCTGCAAGTCGATTTGAAAGGTGACCCGTTCGTTATCCCAACCTGCAGCAAATAAACTCAGATCGTCGAGATAGCCCCGGTCGGAAACCGTGAGCAAATCCACCTTGCCCCAGATACCGCCAAAGTGAGGAATGAAGACTGGCAAGAAACCTTGGGTGTTGTGCCCGGGCTTTTCATCAACGACAACTTCGAGGACGCCACCAGGCTGATAGCCGTCGGTGATATCAACACGAAAGGGAGTCCAACCACCAATGTGCTCGCCTACCACGCGGCCATCGAGCTTGACCGTCGCAAAGGTCGCCACTGCCTCAAAGTGCAGTAAAATTTTCTTTCCCGAATTGTCTACCGCTGGTAGTTGCGTTCGATAAGTCGCTACACCATCGAAATCGCCCCCTAGTACCGTCTCCCAGGAATCGCCGATCGAAATAGGCTGTGGTTCTCTCCCGGAAACTTGAATGGTCCAGCTACCGAGTTGAGTCGATGATCGCGAATCGTTCCCAATTGCAGCAAGAGTACTCACAGGTATCAGCAACGCCAGTAGAAAGTGGCTGACTACAAGGGGGTAAAGCGGAGTTGCATATCGCATGGTCGTTATCCAGAAAAATACGGGTGGGGGGCGCTGCGCAGTTCCTATAGGCCGTGCCTGCGACATTCGAAAGGGTAGGTGTTAACGTAGATTGTAGTTGTAGCAAGCCGATTTGTAGATTGCCATTTCCGGCATCTCTGATGCATTATTGGTAGACCGCAAACGTACCTGTTCGTCGTCACCAAACGAATTTGGTGATGACCATCACCACAGCAAAAGTTAGCCCAACAAAAACACCCAAGATGGCGAGGGACATCAGATTCGGTACAACATCAAAAGGATGCAGAGGATCGAACCAATTCGCGACAAGTCCGCCGCCAACGGCGATTAGTGGTCCGATCAAGAGGGAAGCAGATCCATAGACCATCAGGTTCCTTTTTTTAGGCAATTGGTTTGAACGAATCTCACGTTGATTAGCATTTCTCTCCCGTCTTGTAATCCAAGCGATACCGATGACGGTGATCGCCGAAACCAGCACGAAGACCAATAGACCCAATCCATTCCCTCGGAGGATGAAATGCAGCCCAGCAAATGCACCTAGCGTGGTTGCAAGTGCGACGGCAAGTAGCAACGGTAGGTTGGAGACGCGATCTTTCATAAATTTCTGTCTACCCTAATCCAATCGCTAATGGGCGGCTCCCTATGCAGTAAGAGAAGCAAGCTGTATCGTAGTTCCGCGCATTATATCGAACTCTACGGAAATCTGACCCAGACAGAGTATTGGAGGAAGAGAACAAGCAATATTGCAGGCACCGTTATCCATAGCCATCTACGGCTTGGAATCGTTGAAAGCACGATTACAGATCCCGCAGAAATTGGCGTAGTAATCAGCTTCAGCCCTAAGAGAGCACCAGGAGGACTCAACTTCGAGGAAAAGTTTATGGCGGGAAGGCCGAAAAACAAAAGTACGATCCACAGGACTGCGAGAAGTAAAAGCCAGTTAAGCTTGTTCATCAATTCGTGCATTTGTGCGGGGGAGTAATTAGTACTTGGGGGACACAGCATTTTCTTTGACCATTGAATTGTAGCGGCCGTTGTGAAATACGAGAAAGCGGTCGACGCCCAAACGGGACCACTTCGTTCAGAAACACGCCCATATGCGAAGCTCGGCTACAGAGGCATACAGAAATCGCGGCCTTTGAGAACAGACCGGTTCCCCACTCTTGTTGGAATGCCGAAAGAAAATCGCGGACTTGCGGGCTTTATGGGCTCCGCTTACTTTGCCGCAACGCGACAAGCTAACTCGAAAGCAGCTCCCGCGTGCGCGGACGGATGTTGTAACGCTGTTGCCTTTGCCGACTCCTGGTTGCGTCAATGACTCTCGGTTTACCCGCGACCGCACTAAACAGCTTGCCAAAGTCTCTTGCTAACTCAATCCACGCTTCTTCGGTAAGTCCCAAGCGTTCGAATACCGGAGCGGCATCTGCTGGGGTTGAGCCTCGTTTGCCCTTTACCAATTGCCTCGCGGTCCAATCCAGCAACTCGATATACCCTGCAGCACTTAACTCCAAAAACCCCTTGTCGCTGGCTCGGTATCCGCTGGAACTTGGGCAGGCCCCTAGGTCTTCCTCACTGCGTCCCAAACAGACCGGTGCCAGAAATGCCGAACGTGTAAGGCCTGAGAAACTTGGTGCAGGGGAGGAATTCGTTTCTGGTTGTTGAGACGGTTCGGAAGAATGATCCTCGACACTTTTGCTGCTAGCTTGCTCCTTCAAATCCTCGATCCTTCGTTGAATCGACGTGTAGTCGCTTTGCTCGAGCGTCTCGGCCATCGCGGCCCGAATCGGATTCAGGTCCACATAGGCCGCACAAGCCAAAAGAGCTGTTTCGTCGAGAATTCGAACAGCTTTGTAACGCGCCTGCCAAAATTTCCCGACCTCGCCATCGGCCTTATTAGCTCTCTGAGCAATCTTCTGGCTCAGAAGCCGAATCCACCACGATATATCGCTTAGCCGCAAGCGTATCTCCTTGACCTTTGCGGGGGACGATCGGATGGAATCGAGTTCGAGTTCGTTGGGCTCGTCTGCGGAGCCATCAGGCTTTTTGCGTTTCGGGCAGAGCATCAACCATCGCCTAGCGATTTCGGAGTCGTCCCAAGTGGCGACGATATCGGGCCTGGAGCGGAGTATCAGGTGATAGTGGTTAGAAAGAATCGAGTAGCCGAGCAGATCGATTCCCATGGATTTCGCCAGATTCCGGAGTTCGACCTCCATCCATGCTTTGCGATGATCGAAGTTCTTACGGGTAACGGGATCCTCCCCTAGAAGGAAGCAACGTCTGACCGTGCGATTGACGCAGTGAACGATAGCCACTTCATCCGGTGCAAAGATTTCCACACGAGAAATGCGGGGCATAAGAACCTCCGATGAGATCACGAATAAGTCGGAAATAAACCGAATAGCTTTTGTAACCGGCCATCCTACCTAAATCCGGAAATCCTGCAAACATGCTGTGTCCCCCCTGGATCCGCCTTTCTCCAGCAAATACAAAACCACTTTCCATCCGGTCTTCATGGCAAAAAGCATAAGCGGCGGTGCATCGTGATTTATCGTGTCATTAAGGTGTACCCCCGCATCAATAAGCATAATCGCATTTTCAACACTCCGCGGAGAGTCAGAGTAAGCGAAGGTAGCAGCAAGTGGTGTACCTGCATTATTTCGATGGGTTTTTGTCCACAGATTGGGGTCTGCCCCATGCGCAAGCACTAATTTGAGCCAATAGCTATCCGGTTCACTCGCAGATAAGAAGGTAACGGTTTGTTTGTTGGACAGAAACTGATCAGGATCGGCACCTTGCTGGAGTAGGGCTCGAAAGGCATCTCGTTTTCCGTTCTCGAATGCATACTGTAATGGTGTTTTCCGGTTCCAAAAACCCATTTTACTGAGCTCATGATCAAAGGTACCACTTTCGATTGCCCTACCGTCGTCATCATCAATCGCGGACCAGATAGTTTGAGGAAAAATAGAGTTCCCATAGCAGCCTGACAGGGAGAACATGATGACGGCCCCTAGGATTATCCAAAATCGTCCTAGGAAGGTTTGAGTGGCGGGTTGCCTCAAACGTCTGCCTAGCGAAGCCGATGAATGTCGGGCGGAACAGGCTGCTGACGGCGTTTTGACGCCTGGTACTGCATCGAAACGATTGCTCAGAATAGAGTCCGGCGCGAGTTTGGGCATGAATTCTCTCCTGTCAAAACGATCAATCATTCTTTTCCTTCCGCTTGGACGGTCCCATAAAAAATCTATACAGCATGCATAGGGGAATCGGACCGAGCAGAATGATCCAGGAAACTATCTCCCACCATATTGGCACCTGTACTTCTGGCTTATAAAAGCCCGTCAAAATTAACACCAAAATAAGGCTGATAATGCCTATTGGGATTCCGAGTATCCCAGCTGCTATGTACCCACAAATTGTTCGAATCAAGGAAACAAAATTTTTCACTGCTTTGCCACCTCCTCACGCCAGGCTTGAATCACGATATTGGCAAACCCCATTTCCTGTCTTGGGGACGGATCTTTGTCCATTATGCACATGATATCCAGCCGACGAAGTTGGGATGTTAGTCTTGGAGTGATTCGGCCTGGTTATTCGAAAAGCTTGGTATTCGCCATTTGCCAACACCCTTCTTCTCATCAGTGAATTCAAATGTCGCATTAAAGACATCCATGTCATGATCGTGATACCATTGGACAATCTTTTGATACCAGATATCTTGCCTTGCCGTTTCCGCAGAGGTTTTATCAATCCCCCGGCCGGTCCAACACTGCTGGATTCCCTTTATGGCTGTTGAATACAGAAACGTCTCTGCATTCGGATCAGCTCCATTTGCAAGCATGTAGTAAGCAGGTTCGAATTGGCGAAACTCAACAGCAACATCATAATGCTGCTGTCCATTGTCGAATTGCCCTCGAACATCTGCGCCGTACTTCAAGGCTAACATAGCATGGGTTGATACGCGTCCGTGAAGGGATTCTGACAAAGGAGTGATTTGGTTTCGACTTCTCTTATTTGGGTCACCACCGTGAATGAAAGCTGTCTCGAGCCAGATGGGCTCTTTCTCTCTTCTCGCTAGATGATGCAGGAGCGGATACGGACCAAACTCCGTTTTCAGATAGGCTACGTTTACGTTGGCTCCATTCTTGAGTAGCATCTCAAATATTTCTACATTACCTACTTGATATGCATCCCCAAGAAGTCCGGTTGCTAAGTGTGAGTTCCCTTGAACGAGTTTTTCAAGTGCCTGTTTGTCATTGTTCTTAATCATTGCGACACCGCGAAAAAGCTGAAGGTAATAAATCGTCGTTCGCGCGACCAGAAAGGTGGCAATGAACATAAACGAGAACACGGCGATTTTCTTCCAATGATTTTTGATTTGGTTCGTTTTCAAAAAAAATCTTCCATACCTTGCAAGATGTCGTCGGTGTGTCGAGCGATGGGACTGTCACTCCGCCCCCTTAACCAATAAGTTGTACCAGCAGACGAATTGGGCAGGAACCATCCAAAAAATGGAGAATCTTGTAGCGTACTCAAGATTTCGCCTTGAACTCTATAGTTCGTAATCAGACGGGAAGCACCGGAGGTCCTTGTTGTATTAGGATTAACCCCAGCGGCATTGAAGGTAACGGCCTTCTGACGCGTATGCAGGGCAGATGCGGTAGCAAGCCCTCCTCCTAACGAATGCCCAGTCATAGTGATTTTATAGCCAAGCCTTTCAGCCATCTCGACTGCTTCGACAGCGTCCCTTTTTGCCCTGGTATACTGCCACCCTGCATCCACCATAGTGGTTCCTTGTTGAAAGTTATTCGCCCAGTCTCCGAAATGAGACAAACTGGGGGTGGATCCTTCATAAACCATAACGAGTTCCCTTCGTGAGTCATTTTTATAGAGTCTCGATCGGTAGGAATAAAACCTGTCTTCTCCCCCAATACCGTCAATGCCCTCCCAACCGTCACTCTCGACAGCATCGCGCATCCTACGCGCTCCCTCATAGATTGATAAACTCAAGCGTGCGTAATCGTAATCATGACGTGCACGTTCTGGCGTGGGTGGTGGTCCCTTCTGTTTTAACTCGGCCGATTTCATGCTTGCAATCAAAGAGAAGAAGAGCCCTTCAGTGGCCACTATCGACAATAAAACAGACCCAAGCCAACCTGCATATCCGACCAACCATATCCCCCCGTAAGCAAGCCCCATTCCAGCAAACATGCCTACTAAAATCCCTCTGGATAAACCCAAAATGATACTGGTGCCAGAATAGTACGCCATTGTCGCGCCCACAGCCCCTCCTATTAGCCCACCCGCAATTCCAAAAGCAATCGGGATTTGGGTAATGAAAGACAAGCCTGACGGATCGATGCCGGTAAGTGGATCGCCGTGGACGAAGCCGTATTTGTGGAAACTGAAGGGGTCGTTGGGGTTGCCGGCGAAGGGGTCTAGACGCTCCCAACGAGCGTTCGATGGACTGTACCAACGGGCTCGCATGTTGTAGAGCCCCGTTCGTGCGTCAAACGCTTCGCCGTTGTAAAGCTGAGACGTTAGTGGGGAGACTTGAGTTGTGAGGTTTTGACCTGAAGCGTTGTGGAGCCCTAAGAGTTCGCCATAAGCAGAATAGGTGAAGATCTGTGCGATGGCGGCGGCAGTATCCAATAGAACGCGAGTGCTTCCTTTCCCATCATGACCGAAGGTGTGAGTCTCGGTCGAGACAACCGAGCCACTCGATGGGTCGATCTCACTAACCGTTTGCGTGATCTCGTCATGACCGAAGGTATACGATATCCGCTTCGTGGTTTGCCCCTCGGCATTCTTGCTCGTTTCAAGAACCGTTTGAGCATAACCAGTGAAGTTATGATGGTCGATCAAATATTCGGTTGAACCTTGTAGCTCGAAACTCGACGTTTGAAGGTCATAGCTGTAATCGGTTGCTATAAACCGGATGCCTCTTGGATCATAGCGATACTCTACTTGAGTCCGACCAGTGAAGGTGTCGGAACCATCACTAGTAGTCGTGACGACTCTTTCAAGCTGCCCCTTCAAACCATAAGACATGGTTTGAACCATTGTCGACACGGAGGGGACAGAAACGGTCTTGGAAGTCTGTTGGGTACCGGTCCAACCGTAAGATGTCAATTGTGATGGCGTTCCCGTGCTGGTGAGATTGTTGTAACGATACTCGTTCAACAAACGATCACTTGAGTCGTAAACATAAACATCCGTGAAATCATTCTCGATGCCAATTCGATCAATCGTGCGACGCATTCGATTACCAACCAAATCCATGATATAGGACTCGGTTTGATCGATGCTGTCGTCGCTGGAATCTAGAATTTCCCGAATCAAGCGTCCCGCATTATCATACGTCCAGGTGTAGCTATTGGCTAAAACCGCATCCGTGATCGCACTCACAGGCTGGAAGCCGAAGCCGCTTCCGCCATATTTCTCGGTAAGCCCCACTCGTCTGCCATCTGCCCGATATTCGTAATCGTAAATCGCAAGTAACGCATTGTCGGTCAAGTTTCGATTGTCGTTGTCAGCCTGGAAGTGGCGCATCACATCGAGCCGCCCGAGGAGGTCAAACTTATAATCCTCCACGATGCCATTGGGCATTTCCGTGTAATCCATCCGCCCGAACAGATCGTAAAAATAAGTCGCTCGTTCGGGCTGATCACCAGGCACGATAGGATCAACATCGACGGGAACGCCATCGCGAACCGTTGTGCTGACGGTACGGAGTCGCCCGAGAATATCGTAGGCGTATTTTACTACGGAAGTTGGCGTTACCTCCAGGTTTCCATCGGCATCTCTAGTAAACGCGGACACTTGGATTCGCCGATTCAATGAATCATATTGATACTGAACCAAACCTGTCGGTGAGGCTTCTTGAGCGAGCCGATTCTGTAAGTCATAGGAATTGGTCCAAGTATCGGTAAGCTTAACCGTCGCTCCATCCCGATACTGATGAATGGTGGATTCTAAACGCCCTCGGCTATCATAGGACATTCGAATCGTCTCCCACAGCTTACCGGTGGGGAGAGTACCATTCAGTTGGTAGTTCACGTAATCTTGTTCGGAGCTGAACAGGTTATAACCGATCATCCGACCGGCGCCCGAGGGAGTGTCGTCATAGAGTGATTGCTTGTGGACACCTTCGAAGGAGACGTGCAATACGAGACGTTGACGATTGTCGTAGGAGAATGATTCGGTTTGCGAGTCGGGAAGCACACGGTGGGTGTTTTGGCCTCTTGAGTCGAAAGCAAACTGGGTTTCCCGACCGTTAGCGTCAACGAGTTTCGACATCTGCCCAAAGACGTTGTAATGATATCGGTAGATCGGCTGTTCGACCGGATTATCTGCTTTGAGCGGATTCGGTACAGCGGGGAGTTTCACTGCGATGAGTTGGTCGAGATCGTTGTACAAAAACTCTTTGCGAGTACCGATCGCGTCGATTTCTGCGACGACTCGCCCGCGATCATCATACTCGCGCTTGGTTGAGGATTCGAGGGGGGTACCGACGGCGTCGATGGTCTCGATCACTTGCCCGAAGGAATCGGTGATGTCTTTGCGTGTTCGTTCTTGAGAGCGATCGATCTTGACAAAACTGCCATCAAGTTTCTCGATATGGATGATTCCCGTATGGGTTACGGTAGCTCCACCGAGAGAGTCATAAACCTTTTCATTTCTTAAGCGGACGAGGAAGTTTGAACTAGGGAGGTTGAAGGGTGAAAGAGTAAGATCGAGGCCGACGTCCGAGGCGGGGAGTGGATGGCCCAGCGAGGCGATCTGACGTCCGCGAGTGTCGAACAGGGTATCGGACAAGACTCCAGGACTCAGGTTCCAGCTTTTAGCATACGGATCCCTAGCGGTGCCATGTGTGGGATAGTTTGCCAGGGCGGCGGATTGGGCCAAGGCGGTTGGGGAGAGGGTGGACAGGGGGACTCGGCCGGAGATGGTGCGCCAGACTCGACCGGCGCGGTCGTAAAGGGTTTCGGAGACGGATTCGAGAGTGCCGGGAGATTGGAGGACGAAGGCGGCCCTCCCCGGCTGCGCCGACCCTCCCGGAGGGAGGGTGACTAGGGCGTCGGTGTAGCGCTCGGTGGCGATACTGCGGCCTTGGGAATCGTAGACAGTGCGGGTGATGCGCATACTGATCGGCGGAGCGATCAGCGACTTTGGGTCCTCACCTAAAGGTGTGTCGAGAGGCACGAGGAAGCCGTCAGTCGAAATGATGGCTCGTCCGAAGTTGTCATAAATCGTTCGGGAGACGAGCCAGTGACCGGTGGATGCACCGGAGGCGGGAGGCAACTCGGTGCGGGACTCGACGACTTCGCCGTGCTGGCCGTAGAGGGTTTGGGATCGTAGACCGTGTTCGTTGAACGTTTCGATGACTCGCCCAGCGTCGTCGTAATGGGCACCGGAGAAGGAGATGACCGTGCCAGCAGAGATTAGGCGAGAGGTTGGAGGTTGAATGCCAGACGTGACGATGTCGATGTTGAGCCCAACAAGTTGTTCGGTTCGTTCGACTTGTCCGAGTGTGTTGTAAACGGTATGGGTGCCGGTGATCTCTTCGGGATGGTTGGTAAAGACATCTTCGGTAAAGGAATCGGTGGAGTAGATGGCACGCCCTGCGGCGTCGTAAAGTGTTCTTGATAAGAACCAGACAGAGTTTCCATTTTCGTCGATGGATTCTTGGCGGTATTCGATTGCCAAGCCACGTCTGTCGTAAATTGTTTCCGAGTTGAGCCCGGTCGAATCGATTTGGGTCGAGCCACGATTGAGCGCATCATAGAGAACACGAGAAGTCTGACCACGAGGATCGATCGATACGTCGAGTTGTCCGTCTGGTCCCAGGACGGTGGTAGAACTAAGGGTTTTGTCTGGCAAGATGCCGTTAGGGTCGGTCCAAACATAGGAAGCCCCGATTTGGCGACCGACGGAATCATACTGCATGGAGCGCGAGTTGCCATCAGCGTCGGTCATCGCGATGATATCGCCAAAGGTGTTATAGACCATACTAGAGGTCGTGGAGGTCCCGACGCTCCAGTTGGATTGCGTCACGTGGGTAATGTTCCCAAACGAGTCGTAACCGAAGGTAGTGCTGTTACCCAAATGGTCGGTTGTGCCGACCAATTGATCGTCATGGAACGCAAAGGTTGTTGCATTGCCGAAGACATCGATGTTCTGTCGCGGGTAACCTTGATTGTCATAAATGGTTCGGGTGACATGGCCACGGGAATCGGTTTCGCTGGTCCGCTGGCCCCATTGGTTGAAGGTGAATTTCACGACCTGGTCATCGCCAGTCCCGGCAGCAATCTGCTCGGGGGTGTCCGGTTCGCCGACAATCGTGGTCATTCGGCTGGGGAGTCCCCGCTTTTGGTCGGAGTACTCGGTGAGGATCACGATACCTTGTTCGTCGACGCTGCGGGTAGGGTTGCCGTGCCGATCGAGCGAGACTTCGGTCGAGCCCGATGCTGACGTGCTAGCGACGGTGAGTTCAACGATGTCGTAGGCGATTTGAGCCGATTGCCCCTCTGCGTCGACCAGTTCGATCAAGCGACCTGTGTCGGGATCGAAGTTGGCTTGTACTGCAACCACCCCCAGAGGATCGGTGATTTGCGTAAGGTAATGAGCAGCGCCGGGGATTCCAGCAAAAGCAGGATTTTCTGCGAGGTTATAAGCGAACCGGATCGGCGTGGGATCGTTGCTCGGGTCCGCATCATTGAGGCGAGCGGTGGCGCGGCGGTCGTAGAAGCTAACTAGTTGCCCGGCGGCGTTGTACTCGTACAGGAGCGAATGCCCAGCGGGATCGGTAATTCGAGTGATGCGACCTCGCATGTCTCGTTCGAACAAGATGCTGCGCCCGCGATTGCTGTGCAGACCGTCGTAGTGCGGTTCGACTCGGTTACCATAGCGATCTTCTAACGAGACGGTCTTACCCGTTGTAGCGTTGACATTGTATTTGATACGACTCGGGAACGTGGTGACTTGGAATGCGTTGCCGAACTCGGGGTCTTGTGGGTTGTAGGTCGTGCCAAAGCCACTGAGGTATTCGTTACCGAGTTTTTTGAGGCCTCCAGCGGGAGCTTCAAGGCGATAGCTGTTCCCAGCGTCGGGAATAAAAAAGCTTTTCCAACTGAGGGGAATTCCGAACACGGATTGATCCGGAATCGCATGGAACGTGAATCCCTCCTCGGTTCCTTCTGGGGTGGTTACAAAGACGCGAGTCCCATCGACAAAGGCTCGGAAGCGACCGGAGCCTACTCCACCCAAGGTCGAAGCGTCTATCCGCACGGTCGCTTGCCGGATATCGAGCGACCAGCCATAACCAAAATCACCTGACGTTTGGGCATCGAGCGTATCGTATTTGCGAACAATAGTTATAGGAATTCCGGCAACAGGGATAGTGAGATCGTTAAAGGAGAGGGAAAAATTACCCAGCTTCAAGCGGCCTTCAACCTGGACGTAGGTGTCGCGGATCGTTTCATTGAATCCAGCATCTCGGGCGATGGCTCGGAGGATATAGGAACCATTTGGAAGATTGGTCGGGTCAAAAAGCCCGAGAGAGAGGTCGGTGACACTCGAGAGGGTAGAGCCGGCGGAAGCGACACGGGAGCCAAAGGGACGGAACGGAGCCGATCCATCGGCGGGTGCAAAGAAGAGTTGTACCGAGGTCAGGTCGTTTTCTGGATCGGTAACGGTAAGATGAACGTGGGTGGGGGCGGTGATGGAGGTGCCACCAGTTGGCTGAGTGAAATGGATTACTGGAGCTGCGTTGTTGGGATCCCGAACGAATACATCTAGGGTGGTCGTGGTGGTATTGCCTGCCCAATCAGAGGCAGCAGCGGTAACGACGTAACGCCCTGGGGTTTGGAACGTAAATTTGCTAAATCCTGCGGAGGAGATGGGTAAATTGGTATCGTTAACCCGAAGGGTTCGCTCAGCGATACCTACATCGTCGCTCGCGCGAACTTCGATGGACAGTTCGGTACCGACGTTGACAGATGTTTGAGGAACAATAATTTGCACCGATGGTGCCGAGATGTCTGGCTGGACAGTCAGTATCCAAGATTGTTCGATTGGGGTGGGAACACGGGAGTCGGTGAGTGAGACAGAGATAGAGTGCTGCCCGATGTTCGCTGCAGAGGTGGTCCAAGTGACTCGACGGGTTTGGGGATCGAAGACCAGACCGTTGGGTGCAGCGACGAGGGCAAGCGTGAGTGAGTCGAAGTCGGGGTCCGAGACCAGGACATCGTAGCGATAGACGGCTCCAGCGGTGATGGTGGTTGGGGGAATCGAGTCGTACTGAGGGGGGCGATTGGCCGTGCGGACTGGGAGGTTAAATTGATAATGTGCGGCATTGCCAGCGGGGTCACTGGCTGTGAGACGGACAGCATGAGAGGTATTGACCAGGGAGGCAGGTGGATTCCAAGTCACAATGCCGTCGGTGGCGTTGATGGTCAGACCGGCAGGTCCGGAGACGACGGTGTAGGTGATCGGATCACCTTCGGGGTCGGTGGCCGGAAATCGGCGGGAGTAAGTACTACCGATTTCAGCGACTCCGGGGGGAGTGTTTTCGAAGGCGGGTGGATCATTGGGACCAAAGGCATCGACACGGACATCGAACACTATTTGCGTGCCTGCACCTAAAGGATCAACGGCGGCAACGTGGAATCGGTAGGTGCCCTCGGTTTCGGGAGTCCAGGAAAGTACGCCGGTGGTTTCGTCGAGCGTAGCAGCGTGATTAGGGTAGTCGGGAACGAAGCGGAAGAAGATCTCATCCCCATCGGCATCGACTGCTGTAAATTTGGTTTCGTACGTTGTGCCGCGACGATGATGGACGGGCGGGTCACCTGCGATCAGGGCGGGGCTATTTCCGGATCGCGTGAGCAGTGTATAGGTGAAACGATCGGATGCACCGGCGGTATCGGTCACTTGGACAGTTATCGTTTGCGAACCGACATTACTGAAGGTGGGGCGATAGTCAACCAAGCCGCGTGAGTCGATGCGGACTCCCGATGGGGCATCGACCAGGGACCAGACGAGCGTATCGCCGTCGGGATCGAACGCGTCAAAGAGGGCTTGATAGGGGCGTCCCGCTGCTGCGTGCAGTAGAGCTGCTGGGGGAGGATTGTTGGATTCAAGAGAGTAGTCGGTACCGCGAACTTGAACGCTGGTAATAGACGGTGCGGTGTTGGCAGCCGAGTGTGCGACGTTGATGCGCCAGGAGGCTGAGTTAGAGCCACCTCGTCCGTCGCTGACCGAGACAGTCACGGAGTGAGGTTCGCCTCCCGTGGTGACTTGTTCGGAACTGGGTGTCCAGCGGAGTATGCCCTCGTTGGTCACGGTCAGGCCTTTGGGACCGGAGACGAGAGTAAAGGTTAATGGATCGGCATCGGGGTCGGTGGCGGGGACTTGCCACAGGTATTCGCTGCCGAGTTGGAGTCGGTTGCGCGGGGCACCGGTGATTTGGGGTGGCTGGTTGTTGCCTGTATCGATGACTAGGAGGTCAAAAGTTTGCTGGTCGCGGGCACCGAGGTTGTCGGTGGCGAAGACTGTCAGGGTAAAGCTACCTGGAGTGGTTGGAGTCCAGGCAAGGAGTCCGCTGGTGGGATCGATGCTGAGTCCATCGCGCGGCACGGCGGAGAAACGAATGGTATCACTGGGGTTGGGATCGACAGCGGTTATGTTGTAAGAGAGAGATTGGCCCAGTTCGAGGCGAGTGGGTGGGGTACTAGTGATTCGGGGAGGGGCGTTGGCGAGGACGGGAAGGCTGAAACTTTGGGAGATGGAGGCCCCAAGCGGATCCGAAACGGTGACGATAAAGGGGAACTGTCCAGCAGAGGTAGGAGTCCAAGAGAGGAGTCCGGTGGCGTCAATGCTGGCCCCCCGGGTAAGGGAATCGGCATCGAGAGAATAGGTCAAGGGATCGCCATCGGGATCAGTCGCGATCACAGGGTAACGATAAGCAAGGTTACGGACGGCGGGTCCGAGTGGCGTGCTGGTGATCTCGGGGGGCCGATTGGGTTGTCCGGTCGGGAGAATTTGTAATGTAAAGGACTGCGTAAAGGTGCCGCCGGTGGAATCGGTTGCGGTGATGGCGATGTTGACCGGTTCGGTGCGATTAGGTGTCCACTGAAGGAGAGCAGCTGCGGTGCATTCGCTTGTTCCGGCGGGGCAAGATTGCGAAACTAGGGTGAGGCCACGAGCAAGCGCGATCTCGTCGAGTGTGAGGGAGATGGTATCATCAGGGTTGGGATCGGTGGCGATGACGAGGTATTCGTAGGGTTGGCCAACGCGAGCCGGACTTGTAGGGGTGCTGACGATGCGTGGGGGAGCGGCATCGGAGACCGGGAGGAGGAATTCTTGGTAGGCGACTCCGCCGCGCCCGTCGTTGGCGGAAACGACAAAACGATAGGCACCGTTGGCTAGAGGAGTCCAGGCGAGGAGCCCGGACTGCGGATCGATCGTGGCACCGGTGGGAGATTGGTTGGGGAGGAGACCAAAGGTGATAGCGTCCCCGTTTGGGTCGGTAGCCGTGACGGGATAGGTCCAGAGGAGTCCCGGGACCGCAGGCCCGGAGGGGTGGCTGGTGATGGTGGGTGGATCGTTGGTTTGCGAGACAAAGAGTCGGTAGCTTTGAAAGGCCAAACCACCTCGTCCGTCGGAAACGCGCAGGAGTATATCGTGCTCCCCTAGGTCTGCTGAAGTGGGATTCCAGGCGACAACACCGGTTTCGGGGTCGACGACTAGACCATAGGGAGCAACGATCGCGGAATACGAGAGTGGATCTAAATCGAGGTCTTCGGCGAGGATTTGGTAGCGGTAAGGGCGGTCGACGACGGCGAAGTCGATAGGAGTGGAGAGAATATTAGGTTGACGATTGGGGGTGACTGTCGGGGGGGAGATTTCGACAAGCCAAATTTGTTGATCGCTACCACCTTTCGCGTCTGTCACTCGAATTGTGACCGCGTGCAGGCCGATTTGGTTGATGGTAGGAGTCCAAGAAATCTTGCCAGAAAGAGGATCGATCTGGAGACCTCGTGGGATTGCGGTGCCACCGGCTGCAGGACCGATGATTCCGAAACGGAGTTGGTCGCCGGAATCGAGGTCGAAGGCACGAGCTGTGATTTCGATCGGTTGCCCCGCGGGAACCACCATAGGGGGAAACGGGGCTAGGATAGGCGGATTGTTTTCTGCACGAACATCTCCGACGGTAACTGTCCACGTCTGTGTATCAGTTGCTCCCCAAGGGTCACTAGCCTGAAGTGTGAATTCGTAATGGCCGGGTGCGGACGGCCGCCAGCGAAGTTTGCCAGTATCAGGATCGAACGAGGCACCGTGGGTTTCGCCGATCAGTTCCAAGGTGACGGGGTCGTCATCTGGATCGATGGCTGCGGAATTGTATGCATAGCGATCGTTGATGGCGACAGGGATGGAACCGACGGTTTCACCGGCACCAGGTCGAACGAATTGCAGGTCGAACACATAAGCCTGACCATCTCCTAGAAACTCGGTTTCAAAGGGAACGATAGAGCCAGGACGAACACCGAATTGGATACCGGTGAGGTTGGTAAATCCGTTAGTGAAATCGGTAGCCAACAAGTCGACGTTGGTAGGAGCGTTTCGTACAGCAGATTCGATGGCAGCGACAACACCTGCGGAGAGGGAGTTCGGGTCGTCGGTGATTTGAAAGTAGAGAGGTTCGCCAGGGAGTATGGAGCTGTTCGGAATATTGTTGGCGAGGGGCTGATCACTCGAGTTGATAGCTCCAGTGAGTCGCGAGATCGCCTCTAAGGTTTGACGAGGTGCTGCGGAGATTGACGCATTTGTACCGAGTCCGACGACGAGAGCACCTTGAAGGAGCAGTGCATCGATCGCTTGTTGGATCGTAGCACCTCGTCCTCCAGGAGTGTTATCGCGAGAGAAAGAGGAGAGCTCGGAGAGAGGGATTTCCAGGCCGTTGATACCGACGATGCTCGTCGCTCCATCAGCCTGGTAAGCCGTGCCGGTATCGGTTGCGGCGAGGATAATTGGGATAGCACCTGGGCGGAAGCCCGCTCCCCCTCGGGTGCCTGGGCCGAATGGGACAAATTCGTCGTTTTGATTACCGTTGTTACCAGATGAGATCGCTTGTGTGTAAGTGTTTTGCAAGGGTTGGCGGGCTACGGTGAAGCCGAAAGGCTGAGAACCTGTGGACGAACCAAATCCACCCGGAGACACCGTGATGCGGTGTGCGCCGGGGGATAGCAAAATGGGACGGGAGAGGAAGGGGCGTTGATTGTTAGGGTCATATCCCTCAATGGATTCGAACCAGTTCGACCCACCTTGGGCAATGAAACTCCAGTCGGTAGAGCCACTGGTGCGTGTCACTGTAACATAGGACCAGTCGTCAAGCTGAATTTCGAAATCTTCTCTGGGATGTTCAGTAGAGACTGTTCCGAAAATCGGTATGTCAAAATCAATCGAGATGGGTGTCGGATAAGATACGGTCGAACCAACCCCATTCGGCGTGATCATCAGGCTAATGTCTTGCTGGCTGGAGTAGCCTGCCCAGAAGGTCGGTTGCAGACCGAATTGGTGGATTGGATCGCTGTTAGAACCGGGATTACTACTCGAACTCGGATATTGGAATACGATCAAACCGTGAGCGTCAAGGGTGATTTCGGGAGCGGGGACTAGTCGAAAACGCTCGCCAGGGGTGCCATCGATTCGCACCCAGTGCATTTGGTTCGCTTGAACAGAGAAGCTTGATGGGTTGCCTATGGCTGCGGTTGAGGAAGACTGAATAGGGAAAATTGAAGGAATAAATCGAATCGGGTTGGTTGGGTTGCGACCGCGAATGGTCAAAGTATAGGAATCGGCTGCGAGAATATGCTGTTGGTCCCGTGGATGGAGTGTGCTACCGTCGAAACCGTGACCAGAACCGCTAATGGGGACTCGTGTGTTTATGAAGTCCGAAAAGACATAGCCAGAAGAATCGGTGAGTTCCCAAATCACCGATTCGGACGCGGATATGGCATCGAACGAAACGAAACTGGGGGAAGCGAGAGTAAATGTGTACTCTCGCCAGACATCGGATGGGTTTGCATCGAGGGTTGTTTCGACGTCAAACGAGAGGGGTTGGGAGATGGGCGCGAAAGTTGTTCGCCGAACAGTACCAGGTTCAGAAAGATTATTTGCGACGAGGAGGTACTCGCCATCAAGAGAACTCATATCGATGATTGAGGCACCCGGTTCAAAGGTGCGAACGAGGCGATCTTGAGGGTTGAGCAAAAACCATTGTCCCATTCCTCCGTTAGTCGACGTTTCGATTTGGAAGAACTCGCCTTCGGTTAGGTTGAATCGGTAGGCTCGGTTCGCGAGAGTATTGGCTGGAACATCAAGAGTTACATTGAGGGGCAACTCGACTGCTTGAGGGCGTTGTTGACTGAAGTTAATGGAAATGAACGGCGGGACGTCGCCTGAATTGCCTGGTGTTGTTTGAGTGCGTACCGCACCTACAGGACCACTTTCGAGGAGATTACCATTGTTGTTGCCGTCGAAACCTACCCCCGTGGCGACTTGAAAGAGGGCTTCGATCAGGGATTCTGGACCATCACCTCCACTTCCTGGAGCTGTCCGATTCAAGGCGGAAACGATCCACTCGTTCATGTCAGGCCAATCGACGGGTAGAATCGGTTGGTTAAGAATGAATGGACGGTCCAATGTTGAGGTGAATTGCCATGGGTGACCGTAGTCCTCAAACCGTCCAACACCGAATCCGAAATCGACGTCGGGCAATGACGTCTGCAGCTGCGTTATAACCTGAGGGAACACGTTGGCCAGAATGGGGCCCTGGCTGGCGAAGCTACCCGTATCGTCTAAGAGGAGAAAAACGTCGACTTTAGGGAGAGTCCTGGGGATCTGGACGGTGACGGGTATATTGGCTAATTCCCCCGGTGCAAGATCTAGTTCGATCATTGAAGGTGTAACGATACCTGAGGCTTGGCCTAGGAGACCGGCGATATCGAATTCGAATTGGGGAGTCGTTACGATCACCGGGGGGCGATTGTTGGGATTGGGATGGACGTAGATTTCGTAACTTTGAATCGCGACTCCCCCACGTCCATCGTCAACTTGCAAGGAGACTGGGACAAACTGACCAATGTGTTGCGGAGCAGGTGTCCAAGATACATTGCCAGCCGGGTTGCCTGGATCGCCCGAATGTGCAGGCCCCCGTTCCATTCGCATACCATCGGGACCGGCCAGGATCGAATAAGTTAGCCGGTCTAAGTCTGGATCGTTGGCTCGTGATGCGTATGTGTAGGGAGAACCCACATAGGCGTCCACGACTGACATGGTGACGAAGACGGGAGGCCGGTTAAGACCACTGCTCGATACGCTGATAGTGTAGATTTGTGTATCGTAGGCTCCCCACGGATCGGTGGTGCGGAGCGTGACGAGATGACTGCCCTGTTGGGAGGCGGTCGGTGTCCATGTCACTTGACCGGTTGCCGCATCGACTGCCAAGCCGCTAGGTCCCGAGATGAGAGCATATTGCAATACATCGAGGTCTGGGTCAATCGCTTGACTGTTATAAACATAGGCGTTGCCGAGTGCGACCGTAGTGACAGGAATTGAGGTAAATCGAGGCGGACGGTTAATAGTACCGAGGACTTGGATTCGGTAGTCAAATCGTTCGAGGGTTGACTGGTGGAACTCCAATGGAAAGCGGATCGATTGGCCGGGCTCCCAAGCGGTCTCGACGGCATTGGCAAAAATGTTTCCTGGGGCCAAAGCAGGTGTGGCATCAAAGAACGGTGAACCGGCGAGAGCGGCGACGGCCGGATCGATAAAGCGACTCGTATCCCATGGAAGAATGCCCGCATATCCAGTGAGGGACGCGGTCAATGATTCGATCTGATCGACCGTTATGAGCACCGGGCCTCGAATCGCTTGTTGGGATTGGTTGGTGAGGGTGAGACCCGCGATGACGGTTTGCGTATCGGTATCGTAGGCGGTCCAATCGTACTGAATTGCAATCGAAGGAGTGATCTGGCTCAAGTGTCGCCAATCGTCCGATTGGAAAGCGCGAACAGAGCCATCTAGAGTACCGGGGAAAGGACGATCGGTGGAGAAACTGGCAGCGACGCGTTTAGACCCAGGTATTTGGGTGACATGCGGGAGGAACGAAACGCGTGTGCTGTTGTCGGAGTCGTTATTGACCAAACGGAGAACAAGATCTCCCGTGAATCCGTCTGGCAGATGAGACACATCGATAGTGAGTCGACCTCCTATATCGGCTGGGCCAATGTCGGTGATCTCATAATGGGTGCCTGAAGCGACAAGCGTGGTTTGCGAGTCGGTCTGGTTGAATAGGGCATCTCGATCCGGTGCGATCGAGCCCACCACCGGGCGACCCGCAGAGTCTAACAAGGCAACTTCAAACGCATCTCGCATGCGGCGACGATCTGTTCGATCGAAGTTAAGACGAGAAAACGTAGTTTCTAAATGGGAGATACCAGCGGCGAGCGTTATAGGAAAACGATGTTCGGTAACGAAGCGATCGCCTTCAACGATTTCGAGCCAATCGGAGAGGACGGTAATCGTAAAGCTCTTTTCATCAAAGAGACTCGGGGAGCCATCATCGGTTACGCGGACAGTTATTGGGAAAGTGGTTTCCGAGAGGACCGATGGGGCGGTCCAGCGGAACAGGCCAGTTGTGGGATCAATCGAGGCGCCTGCCGGTGCACCGGGGCGCAATGAGTAGGTTAGGCGATTGGTGGGGATATCGGGATCGGATGCGGAAGTTTGTAAGGTGAGAGTTTGACCTGGAGTGAGCGTGGTGTTGGAAATTGGAGAGAGGATGGGCGGCCGGTTGACTTCGTGGACCGAGATCGTAAAGGATCGAATTGCAAAAGCACTAGCAGAGTCGGTAACACGGACCGTGACACCGTAGGTGCCTGGACCGTCCACTTCGGTGGGAGTCCAAGACAGTAGGCCTGTATTCGGATTGATTGAGAGGCTGGGAGGAGCAGCATCCAGGGAAAAGGTTAGGGTGTCGTTTGCAAGGTTGGGGTCTCCCGCAATGACTTGAAGGACGAAAAGGGTTTCCTCGGGATGAGCTTGATTGGGAATAAACGAGATAAAAGGAGCGGCGTTGGAAGTGACAGGTGGACTCAGGGTAAGATCGACAATCGCATCGTCAAATCCGCGATCCCCGATGATGGGAAGATTGGAAACAGGAGCGTGTTGCTCCCAGCCTATACGTAGTCGGTTTTCGGCCAGTGATAAAACGCGTAAGTGCGATTCAGGTGAACCATTGCTAGTCGCAGACTGAAGAACATAAACACGGACATGGGATGCAGCGGGAAGCGAGAGTTGAGTCGTGAGATCAAAAACATCGCTGCGCGAATAGAGAACGCGGCGGGATGCTGATCTCCAAACGGCCTGGGGGTATTCCGGGTGGTCAGGAAGAAGTCCATTAACGCGGCCTTGTTGGTCATCGACCACGAAAATCCCCATCTCATTGAACTCTCGTTTTCGTACGGTGAGTTGAGCTTCGATGTTGACTATTTGATTTTGGGAGCCCGGCAGGTGAGCGAGCGGAACGCTGATAAATCCAGCGGGAGCGACTTCGGAGTCACCAGGATTAGGAAATACGAAACTACCGGATGCGCCGGAGTTAATTGCATTAATAACGCGAAGGACATCGAGGGGTGTGAGTTGGGAATCACCATCGACATCGTAGTAATAATCAAGAGGGTTGATCCGGATAGGAAGTGGTCCCGATCCGAACGCGTTGATACGATTGATGAGAACGAGGGCATCGAGGGGCGACAGGGTTTGATCATTGTCGACATCGAGGGGGCGTGCAGGGTTTTGCCATGGGGAGTAGAGAACGCGTCGATCTTCGAGTTGTTCGAGAAGAATGGAGCGGGTTCTGGCTCGATTCTTGTTAAGGGAACGGCGCTTTTTAAGAATTCGCATGGGAGTGTGTCGTGAAATCAGGTCATGAAGAGAATGACGAGGCTGAGTCCAGTCTCAAATCGAACGTTTGAGTTTAACGGTTGTAAGGGCTGAATGTTGTGCGATGTGCGCAAAACCAGAAAAAAGTGATCAACCGGAAAAAGCGTCGAATTCGGAGAAAGCAAAAAATCGAGAATAACTGTCAGTGACGTAAACAGTTAAAACAGGAATCAAATCCATGAGATTTATTAATATTATTCTCTCAGGGGTGGCTGGTTTTTGCTCGATTGGCTTTGGTCCACGAGTGGACGCCCAGGTTACTTTCTCGCTCTCGGATGCATCGTTCGCAGATACTACAGAAGAGAGCTCGGGATTAGCAACTTTCGATCCGGCCCCCTCGACGGAAATCTTATTGACTGATGAGGATCCCAGTTATTCCCAAGGATCAATTGAGCGGCTTGTTCTGGACAAAGAGAACTTGAGATCCTTACGTTTTAAGGACCGAACCCCCGCCATGATCGGCGATTTTTTTGGTGGGTCCCATTGGCGATTCGGTGCGAATTCGGTAATCGATCGGGCGTTTATCGTCGCGGATGATTTGGATGTGCCGCTAGTATTACCAGGGGCCGGCAGCGTGTTGTCGATCAGCGAGACAGGGCCGATCGGTATCTTTAGTGGCAGCGTAACCAAGATCCAGGAGCTTCAAGCTCTATTGCGAGCGGGACAACCACTGTCAGGTGTAAACTTAATCGGAACACTCCCCGACGATGCTACCTTAACGACCGCATTGACGGTCGGAGATATCCAGTCGCAACTGGGGAACGCTGTGTTGCCGTACACCATCATTGCTTTGGCTCCTCCGCCTGCGGCTTATGATGCGGCTGTCAATGCAATCTTCTCAGCCAATAATGCCTTGCCTGGAACTACGGTTTACTTGGCGCCTTCATCAGGTGCATTCACTCAAGGAGGTGTCAACTCCATCAATGGTGGCGATGATTTGGATGCCTACTACTTCTACGAGTACCGAATGCGAGTTGATACTCGGCTCATCGATGCCGCAAGTGGCGGCGTCGGGCGTGTCAAAATCGCCGAGGGCGGAACAGTGTTGCCACAGACTCGAACGTTCCTGCATTATGGACATTTTCATAATGTGGCTTATGGAAACACTCGTGTTGCACTGAACCGATTCACCCCAGGCTTTGAAAGAGCTTTTGCGGATGGGTTGTTCTCCGTCGAAGTGCGAGCACCAATCGCTGCTGACGCGCGGGCTCTTAGCACTTGGGATGGTGATCGTATGAACGCCAGCGGCGAAGTGCGATTCGGAAATCTCACGACCTATCTCAAGACCCTGCTCTTCGATCGAGGCCCTCTCGCCGTATCGGCTGGATTGGGTATCGCGGCTCCGACGGCAAGCGATCTGCGGGTTCGACTGCCTGATGATACTGAAGTGCTGCGAGTCGCGAACGATGCGGTCCACTTGCACCCGTTCGCAGGCGCGTTGTTCACACCCAACGAGCGATTCTTCGCTCATGGATTCTTGCAATGGGATCTCGCAGCCGGTAGTAACCGAGTTCTTCTGGCCGGTGACAACAACATGATGACCGCAGGAAGAATGAACGATCCTAATCACTTGCTCGTGAGCGTCGGCTTGGGGACATGGCTGTACAAAAGCCAGGCCCGCCGCGGGCTGACCGGCGTTATCCCAATGCTCGAGGTTCATCACGCCAACTCGATCGACCGGGGCCAAGCCATGATCTCTGGCCCGATCGAGGTGGGGAATTATTCCGGCACAATGAGCATGACCAGTGTCGTGGCCGGAACGACTTTCGAGTATTCGCGACGAACCCATCTCACCTTGGGCTATGGAACCGCACTGACCAACGGCGAAGGACGGCAATACGACGGAGCCTTTCGCGCCTCGCTACAGCGAGGCTGGTAGCTTACTCCCGTTTTTGGTCGCTAGTCCCCAACTCCTCGCGAACTTTGTGCACTATCGTGGCGATTCTGTGTAACGCATTTTTCGTCTGCGCCATACCCAAAGTGAGCCAGCCACTGCGATCAAGGCTAAACTTGACGGCTCAGGGACAGCGGCGAAACGAAGATTATCGAGTGCGACATAAGCGGGAGTGTTCATGCCCCAAGCTCCCACGTCACTAGACGAAAAGGAGAGTCTCACAGATCGAACGATTCCCAGGGAGGTCAAACTGAGATTGGTCCACTCGTCGATAATGTAATCCAAGCTGTTGTCAGCGAACCGGAAATCCGCCAAATAGAAATCGACGCTGCCCGTCGTACTGCCAGTTGCATTGACGTCCGAGAATCCCGTAAAAGTAACACGGAACCAATCGGGATCGTTACCCGTTAGACCTCCGAACTGTTTGGAAAACGAGTCGCCGTCTCGCATGGACAATGCCGTATAAGTTGTATTCGTCACCGACATGGAAATGAGTCGGCTACTCTCGGGCATGTTAAAGAATGAATTCGCCCCCCCAAAAGCGACCGCATAATTTGAGGAGCCGTTCGCGCCGGCTCCTGGATTTGCCGATGCAAAAGCCGCATATTGATTTCCGAATCCAGATGTGGTCTTGTCCACAACATTGCTGTAGGCGAATCCGCTCCACGAGCCCCAGTTTGGATTGTAGCTGTTGTTAAAGAAGACACCGCCACTCGTCCAACCACCAGCCGCGTCGGCACCGTTGTAAAAACTGTTCTGGGATAAACTTAACTCTTCAAAACCAACAAGCACGTCTGCGTGGCAGCGGGGCAGCGACCAAAAACTCGAAATGCCGAACAACAATAGAAACAAAACTCTCATGAACTAAATCCTCAGGTTTAAAAAACAAAAATTCAACAAACGTTCCCTCGTTACGGAAACCAACTAAGCAATATGACTAACGGCCTTCGTTGCTTTCTCGTGCAGTCCGTCGCCGCAGCCTGCGAACGAGCAATGTGGCGGTGGACGGGAGGAACAAGCCACAACAGAGCAGTGGCACAACAACGAAATTAACCAGCAGAGATCGCATCTTGAATCCCGATCTGCGCACGAACTCGCCGAAGACTCGCGTCAACGCACGAGCCAAACGACAAAGGAGTCGATTCTAGCAGTTCCAAGTAAGTGTGATATAGACTCCAGCAGCTTTTACCGAATCCCCTCAGCCTGATCGACTTGCGAAGCATTCTCGGGAGCATGGTTGAAAAAGCAACTGCGACGAATGCTCCAATCCAAGAGAGCACGAAATCGTCTAACCCGAGGTAGGTCTTCTGACTCACTGCCGTATCGCCTGCTCACAGCCTTCTCATCCTTTTGCTCCGACGGTGCCGAAAGGCACCAAATCGGAAGGACAATGGCTCATTCGTTAGAAAGGAGCGACGATTGCGATTCTTTCGAAATCGCAGGCAGCACACAGCGGCCGGACCGTCCCGGAATTGTCTCTAAAAAGAGACGCACCGGAGTTCCCTGTTCATCCCGTTAGTTGCTAACGTGGATCACCTCAGGTCTGCGTACTTTAACGGTCTGGTAAATCATGTCAACTAACAAGACGGCAAAAATCGAGAATGCAGAATCGGAACCACTGTGAACTTTGCCAATGCGATTCCTTCGCTCAGTGGTTTACTTTGCAACCTCAATAGTCGCTGATGATCTCGCCTCCCTTGCGGGAGAGTAAGGCAGCAAACGTAACAACATCGATTTGCTCGTTCACGAAGCGAGCTGCACCATCGGCCATCAAGAAATTCGCACCACCTCGATGGTAGCTATGAAACTCCTGCCCAAAATCACAAAAATCTCCACGGCGACTTTTGAAAGGTGGGGCGCACGAATCCCAATGGGATCCGAGCTTGACCTTTGCATTCAGTGGAGAACTTTGGTCGAAGACATTTTTGTGACCAATCCATATCGAGTGCCTCCCCTCGGGGGCTTCGCCAATGACGATTGTTTGTGAGCTTCCGTCGAGGATATCCGTTACGCTGATCTGCTTTTCATGTCCAAAAAGCATCACGCCTCGACCGACTCCATCTTGGATTCCCAAATCGGAATAGTTGTTCTGGCAATTCCTTCGTGGAAAACATCGCATCGATCTTTCGCCGTAGTTGCCGCCGTAGTCCGTTCTGCCGAACAACACACTGGAACTGAGATCGTCTCCATTGGGTCGATAAAGTTCTGTTTGTGTGGCTGACGGGCATAGATAGGTTGAAACAAGCTTGGCTCCACCCGAGTGATTCACTGGATCGATGTACGGTACGCCGACGTCGATCTCCATATAGAGGGGCAATTGCTCGATGTAAGGTAGCGAGGCAGCTCCCCAGCTCGCTCTCCACCGTGCCCGTACGGTGGGATTGGTAAGGCTTACTGCTCCAGCACCCCCTACTGGAAACCTACGATAGCTACCATGATAGTTGTGAATCGCGAGCCCAATCTGTTTTAGGTTGTTCACGCATTGCATACGCCTGGCTGCTTCGCGAATTGCCTGAACCGCTGGCAATAGCAGCCCGAAGAGGACGCCGATGATCGCAATGACAACTAGCAATTCGACCAGCGTAAATCCAGATTTTAAACGCTCGGGCTGCAATCGCTCTCTAGCGTTCTTCAATATTTCGGCCTGGGTTTTGCGGTCCCCAACAGACCATTCTGCTATCTCGCTTCTCGTGCGACCACAACCGACGCAATAGGAATCCCCTGTGAGTCGACAAACACCGGTACAAGGGGATACTAGACTTTCCGAAATATCAAGGATCATAAGATGAACCCCATCGTCGTCGTCCCCAATATGTCCGCGTCGCAGCAACAAATGACGGTTAAGTAAAAAATGCAGCGGGACTGCAGGGAACTTAGGAACACAAAACGTGCTAACGTGTTCGAGGAGCCTCTGTGCAACGAAACACTTCGCAGAACGACTCTTCGCAACGATTGCCTCAATCCAAGAAGGCACGACATCGTCTAACCTGAGGTAGGTCTTCTGACTCACTGCCGTATCGCCTGCTCACAGCCTTCTCATCCTTTTGCTCCGACGGTGCCGAAGGGCACCGAATCGGAAGGACAATGGCTCATTCGTTAGAAAGGAGCGACGATTGCGATTCTTTCGAAATCGCGGGCAGCACACAGCGGCCGGACCGTCCCGGAATTGCCTCTCAAAAAGAAACGCACCGGAGTTCCCTGTTCATCCCGTTATTTGCTAACGTAGATCACCTCAGGTGCGTGTAATGTAATGGGGTGTCAGTTTGTGTCAACGAATACTTCGACAAATTTCGAAGACGCATCGCCGACTGCGACAATGCTGCAAATAGATTCCCGTGCTAAAACCGTCTGCCTGAGATTGTCTTGCCCTTCTGAGTAACCTACCATCTATCATAAGGATTTCGATACAAAAAATTTTTCGGTACGCAATCGTTGTGAATAGCTTTAGAAAAAGAGGTGCGAAGCAATTCGGTCGAGTAGGTGTTTACCTACTTACGATCGTTTTTTGCACAAGTCTCTTTCCAAGTCCTAAAGCTCCCACGTTCCGATTTCTCGCTGGTCAATCAGCGTCAAGGCATGCAAAGGATTGTTGCCGCTGCGATGCGAGCAGTACCGCACGGTGTTGCTGCCAGGAGAATAGTTGCTGCTCGAATAATAGCACCAGCCGAGAGAACGGTCCCGGCCAAGACGACCGATTCGAATCGGCACCGCAACTAAACTTGCTGTCGCGTCTCATCCGTTCCGATTCCTACTGCGGAACAGCAACTCCACGAGTCTCCCTAGCGGGAAACGGTGGCTCTAAGGATGGTGGCGTTAAGCCAAAAGCTAAGCAAAAAAAGCAATTTTCTATCCCGATAATCGATGGGCCTAGGTGTGATTCGAACTACTTTGGTTTGACTATGCTTCCGCCCTTCGTCGCTCCTGAGTGTGTAGGTGGCCAGACGATTCAGTACCTCACAACGGACGCTCTCACATTGGTTTCTAGGCCTGAAGAAACCGTTCTTGAAATCCCCGTCCCGCCACCTCGGATGCACCTAGCCGCTTGCTAGAGTGGTGCATGTATTGGCTCATATTGGGCAGGGTTTGTACTTGTGAGGGCTGTCTCTTTGTATAGCACTCATTTGGAATAGTGCCTGCTTGCTCTGATCCCTACTTGGTACACCTTTTAACGGGTAGCGTGACTGTGCCTCTAGCTACGTGTAGCTCGTAGGACGAATCGATCCGTTCGTGTAGAGCGGTTTGGTCGTCTGCGTGCCGAGATTGTTATCGCTTTGTATTCATTACAAGGCGTCTACCGAATTCCTTGCGTTGCGATCAATAGATTTCCCTGAGCGAGATTCCTTTCTCGGTTGGAAATCAATGTGATTACGCGAGGGACTATGGATACGTGCGCACTGATTGGTTGTGGCGTACGACGTTTTTTCATCTTTAATAACAGACAACAAATTTATCATGACATATTTCCGGTTTAGAAACTTTAGCCATTCAAGACGTGCATTCACTTTGGTGGAACTGCTAGTGGTGATTGCGATTATTGGGATCCTCGTCGGCTTGTTACTCCCAGCGGTCCAAGCTGCACGGGAAGCGGCTCGCAGGATGCAATGTTCGAACAATCTCAAGCAAATGGGATTGGCACTCCACAACTATGAGTCGGCCTACAAGCAGTTACCTGCTCTATACGGCATACAAGGTGGCAACGCAGGGAATTTCTCTATTCAAGCGGCGTTGATGCCTTTCTACGAACAGGGAAACTTGTTTTCTCAACTCGATTTTGCACAGCGGCTGCAGATTGGTTGTTGCCCTGGAATTCTTCAGCCGCAGTTTGTCGAGCCTGCTCGCACCGTGGTTCCTATGCTCTTGTGCCCCAGTGACGGTGGACCGCAAATTTTCGAGGTGGTAACTATGAGTGGCTCTGGGCCCATCAACCAATTCGCTGGCCTCAATTATCACATGAACATGGGAACCAGTGTCGGAACGAACTACGATTCGCGGCGACCAACTGATGGGATCTTGTGGACCAATGCGAAGGTGAAATTCGGATCGATCACGGATGGGTTAAGCAATACGGCAGCGTTTTCGGAATCCCTTCGGGGTCTTGAACAAAATAATGTCCCCGAGCCCGTGAGTCGTGCGGAGAGACGCCGCACCATGATCAACGTGGCTTGCGTGTGGACATCGAGTACGATTCCGCCAGCTGTCCCAGGATTGGCTAATGGTTTCCAAGCCCCCGAAGACCCGTCACTTTACGAAGCGATGGCTTTAGCAATTCGTCGAGGGTTCAATGGTCAACGAGGTGGTGGTTGGATCAATGGCCGCGAGTACTACGGTGCTTACAGTCACTATCTGCCACCGAACTCGGATTGGATGGACATGAACACGTGTGGTTATGGGATCTTCGGTGCCCGCAGTAATCACACGGGGGTTGTCAATCTAACCCGTTGTGACGGAAGCGTAAGTTTCATCTCTGAGAGCGTTGACCTACGCGCTTGGCGTGCCCTGGGTACGCGAGCTGGCAGCGAAGTTCTCGTCGGCATCGATGACTAAGCTACCTAACAAACAATCCAGCCTGCGAACCACTTCGCAGCTCCTGGCTCTACTTACCCCTTACCCCTTAACATCGAAGTCACTCTGCCATAGAAATACAACCGATGGATTTTCAAAGTTGCGGTTTTCGGGCAGAATGCTGCCATGAATGAACTGCAAAGCAAATACCATCGGTTCGACGGAACCAGCAAGTGCTTGATGCAATTGCTCGCGTTTCAGCATTGGAATACGTATTACGGTGACCTCCATAGCCGAGCTAAATCCTTTGAACTGAAAAAAAGCAACGGTCGCAGTTTTACTCAAACGGATATACGAGAAGTACTAAAACAATGGACAAAGAGCGGTTTTCTTTCGGAGTACCCTAAACGCCCCGTTGATGCCCTTATGGATGTACTCATCCGGGAAGGGATTGAGGGAGACAACTCGAAACGATTTCTCGAGCTTGCAAATCCCCCCGACCGCTGGATTCATCGCTCGGCAGTGCTCGATTTCTATGTCGCGTTCTACTCCAGCGATACCGAGAAGTGGAAGGCCGCGCGAAACAAGATTCACGTGGGAGCATTGCCTTTACTGGAACCCTTTTGTAAGAAAACCTTCGAAAGACTTGCTTCCGAGATCCAATCTGATTACTTTTCCTTCGTCATTCCGTGTTGGATCGCCAAGGGACGATCCGATGCGAACGCGGTAGCAGAACTCCAGCAGCGACTCGACAATGAGTCGCCCTTTCCCGCTAAATCGCTGCCCCGACTGCTCGAATGGGGGCTCGCCTCCGGAAACGTAGCGCTGCTGGAGCGAATTCGTTTGCAAATGGCGGGCAAGATGCAAGACGTCGAGGGTTGCTTGAAGCTTTTGCGCGGAGACTTTAGCGACGCATTTAAGTTGCTTGCCGGGACGCTGTCCAATCGAGCGAGCAAGCAGTCGCTGACCAAACTGGGTGACCTCCCCTCGATTCTTGCAACACTCTCAGCCATTGCGGGGCACCCTAGCGTTCCGCGTGACCAAGCTCTCAAGGCGACGATGGCCGCGATCAAGCCCAATGTGACACCCTATGCTGACGCGTTCGCCGTCATTCAGAACGGTTTGTTGTTCATGGGAACGCCTGGCAACATCACCAAACTTCTTTCCGATATCAAAACGATTAAATCGCCGCTCGCTAAGTGGACAGCCGGTTACTTGCAGTCGTGGTTGGCGGCTGAGGCGGACCAGAAAGCCCAAGTCGATGGACTGGTCGATGCTGCGCAAGCTTTTCACACCCAAGGATGCTTCTGGTTGGCAGCCGAAACGTTCGCTGCCGCTGGACGTTCGAAAATAACTACGGCGAAGCAGCAACAAGAACTGGCCGAGCAAATCCATCGCATCCATGGTACCACCAGCTTGATGGATTTCGTTCAACCCGAGCCTGCTTGGGCACGTACGCTTAATGCGATCGCATTGCTCGGGGGCATGAATAAGCCCATCGCAACGGCGAGTACAACAGCAGAGTCGCCTGAACGCTTGATCTTCGAAATCCATCACAATAGCTATGGTTTCCACCTAGACGTTTTTCACCAAACACGCAAAGGCTCTCAGTGGTCTAAAGGTCGCAAGATCGCATTGTCACGCTTGTTTCAACAACATGCTACGTTAGAGTTTTCGTTTCTAACTCCTGAAGACCGGGCTCTGTGTCAGAGCCTAAAACATTGGTCCGTGCGAGGTCCTTATGGCTATCCTGAAGAGCACACCGAGTTCGAAACGCGGTCGGGTTCACGCGCGTTGATCGGCCATCCTCGCATCTATCGCCCCAACGAACGTGAACAGCCTGTCGAAATCGTGGAGAAGCCTGTCACGCTAGTCGTTCGCCAACTGGACGATTCTCAACTAGAACTGGCTCTCGATCCAAAACTGAATGGTTCAAAAGAAGTCCTATTCGAAAAAGCTGGACCGAATCAAATCACCATCACGTTCTTCGAAGCTTCGCATCACACGTTGCAAGCCATGCTAGGCAAGGGGCTGCGAGTGCCCATGTCGGCCTCAGCTAAGGTGCTCGAAACGATCACCCAACTCGCTTCGGTGGTGACGATCCACTCCGAGATTGGTGACCTTGATCGCAGCGCGAATCCAATCGGCAAGCGAAGACGCAAAAAGAACAGGGAGCCTGTCGATGAGACGGCCCCCGGAGACAACGTTGTCACTCCCGCGAAGAAGGTTGCTGGGGATCCTCGGTTGCACGTTCGCTTGCTCCCCAGCGGTGAAGGATTGCGAGCGGAACTCTATGTACGACCGTTCGGTGAGACCGGCCCCATCTGCCGACCAGGCGAAGGCGGAACGACATTGTTCGCCACGATCGACGGTGAAGCCATATCGGCCCATCGTGATTTGCCTCTCGAGGTGCAAAACGGACAAGCGTTGATCGACCAATGCGAGACGATCGCAAATCATCTTACCGACTCGTGGACCGCTAGCTTCTCCACGCCATTCGAATCCCTCGAACTTTTGCTCGCTCTCGAACCATTAGCGCAGAGTGAAAATGTAACGTTGCACTGGCCGAAAGGTCGATCGTTGCGTTTGGCCGGCGAAGCGAGCGAGTCGATGATGCGGGTTCGAATACGTCGTGACCACAATTGGTTTGCCGCTTCTGGGGAACTCATGATTGATCGTGACCGTTCCATCGACATGATGCAATTGCTAGACCTAGTATCGGCATCGCCCGGTCGCTTCATCAAGCTCGATGATGGCGAATACCTGGCGCTGACCAACAACTTGCGGCAGCGCATCGACGATATGCGAATGTTTGGCGATCGTCGTTCCGCCAAAGGTAAGCTGCGTTTCGGAGCGGTTCACGTCGGGCTGCTCGAGGACTTGGGCGAAATAAAAGTCACTGCCGACGCGCATTGGAAAAAATGCGTAGAGCGAATGCGGCGGTCGACAACAATCGATGTCCATGTACCTGAGACGTTTCAAGCCGAGCTGCGTCCCTATCAACAGGATGGGATCGCTTGGATGCAGCGTCTGGCGGCATGGGGTGTCGGAGGCTGTTTGGCGGATGACATGGGGCTGGGGAAAACGGTCCAAGCGATAGCGGTTTTGTTACAGCGTGCCGCCGATGGACCTGCAATCGTCGTCGCGCCCACATCGGTGATTCACAACTGGAATGACGAGATCACACGTTTTGCTCCCACGTTGCAGCCGCGAATTTTGGCCGAATCATCTCGAAAGGATCTGCTCGATACGCTCACCTCGCGAGACGTTTTGCTGTGCTCTTATGGCTTGATGCAAAACGAAATCCAGGAGCTCGAAAAGATTACCTTTAGTACATTGATCCTCGACGAAGCCCAAGCGATCAAGAACGCGGCAACTCAACGTTCCAAAGCTGCCAAGCGATTGTCCGCCGATTGCCGTTTTCTATTGACAGGGACGCCGATGGAAAATCATCTGGGCGAGTTGTGGAATCTGATGGATTTCATCAACCCGGGACTGCTCGGAAGCGCGGAGAATTTTCAAGAGCGATTCGCGATTCCGATCGAGCGAGACGGAGATCGTGCCGCGCGTCTGGGACTCAAACGACTGGTTGCACCATTCATCTTGCGTCGCACCAAGGCTCAGGTGCTAACCGAGCTACCATCGCGAACCGAAACGACCCTACGAATTCAACCCAGCGACGAAGAAGCTGCGTTCTATGACGCGGTTCGATTGCGGGCGATCGAAAAACTGGCGGAGGTTGCTGATGGAAAACCGAAGCTGCTTCAGGTTCTAGGTGAAATCATGCGTATGCGACGCGCCTGTTGCCATCCCAAGCTCGTGATGCCCGAGTCGACCATCGAAGGCTCAAAACTGACGCAAGTTATGGAAACCATCCATGAACTGCGCAGTGGTAATCACCGAGCGTTGATCTTTAGCCAGTTCGTTGACCACTTGCAACTCGTCCGCGAGCAACTGGACAAACATGAGATCGCCTATCAATATCTCGATGGCAGCACGCCAGCGCGGGCTCGCAAAGAACGGGTCGAAGCCTTTCAGTCGGGACAAGGTGATGTTTTTCTAATCAGTCTAAAAGCTGGTGGAACAGGATTGAATCTAACGGCAGCCGATTATGTGATCCATCTGGACCCTTGGTGGAATCCGGCGGTGGAGGATCAAGCGTCCGATCGAGCGCACCGCATCGGACAACAACGCCCCGTTACCATTTACCGCATGATTCTGGCTGGCACGATTGAGGAAAAGATTCTAGATCTGCATGCGACCAAACGCGATCTAGCTGAAAGCCTACTTGAAGGGACCGACCGTAGTGGCAAGCTGACGACCGAAGAGTTGCTACGTTTGATCAACTCTTAAACCCAGGAGCGATTATCGAAATTGCGAGAGCTATCGCGGGCTTACCCTCCCCAGTTAGAACCGTTGGTGAACCATTTAGTACAGTTCGCCCTCTCGCGGCAATCCGTTCCGTCTACCTAGTTCGCTATCAAGAACTCTCCAACGATGCCAGAACATCATCGATGGTTCGATTCCATTTCGGAAAGGGATCTTCGAAGTCAGCCCACGCGGCTGGCCCTAGAGCCAACTCTTCATCGGTTAACAAGCATGCTTGTAGCGAATCGTAAATTTCGACTTCGTCCATATCGATCCCGATGAAAACTAACTCTTGTCGACAATCACCCACTTCGGGATTCCAATTTCGCTGGATGCCCTCTCGAATCTGAGGTATGTCAGGCCAACGATCTTGCGGGATTGCGGCCCACCAAAATCCACCAAAATCCAACCTCGCTACCTTGCCCGCCTGCGACCAAACTCCAATCTTGTCGAGCCGACTGGCTAACCAAAAGAATCCCTTGGATCGTAAGATACCAAACCAATCCTGGCTAAGCCGATCATAGAATCGCTGGGGATGAAAGGGCCTTCTCGATCGATATACGAAGCTGGTGACACCATACTCCTCCGATTCGCTCGCTCCCTCGCCACGCAAAGTTAATTGCCATCCCTTGGACTGCTTCGCTACCTCGAAATCAAACCGGCCTGTTCCAAGAATTTTGGAGGGCTCAATCTTGCCAAATTCACTTCGCATCTTGAGAGCAAACGGATTCAATCGCTCAATCAAAGATTCGATCCGTTGAACCGTCGCTTCGTCTACCGTATCCGTTTTGTTAAGAACGATCACGTTGGCAAACTCAACTTGATCGATTAGCAAGTCGGCCACTGTCCGGGTGTCTTGATCATTGACCGCTTTCCCTAAGCTTTGCAGGTCTTCGCTATAATCCAGGTCCTCGAGAAAGTTCGCGCAATCCACGACGGTGACCATTGTGTCCAGTTCCGATAGATCCGATAGGGCCAGCCCGTCGCCAACGGCAAAGGTAAACGTGTCAGCCACGGGTGCTGGTTCCGAAATGCCGGTTGATTCGATGAGCAAGTAATCAAAGCGGCCTTCTTTGGCCAAGTTCGCGACCTCGACCAGGAGATCTTCTCGAAGCGTGCAGCATATGCAACCGTTCGACATCTCGATCAGCTTTTCATCGGTGCGACTCAGCCTCGCTTCCCCACCAGCGATTAGTTGGGCGTCGATATTCACCTCACTCATATCGTTCACAATCACGGCGACTCGCAAGCCCTCTCGATTGCAGAGAATATGATTGAGCAAAGTGGTTTTGCCTGCCCCGAGAAAACCGGAAAGAACCGTCACTGGTAAACGTCGCATAAAATCATCTGGCCATGGAAGAGGTCGGAAACAAGAGAAGAAAGTCGGTTTTACCGGCCTGTGCTAACTGTTATTTTAGCAGGACTGATGCTCTTCAATTGACTCTCTGATGAGGTTGTGGTTTGCGGAAGAGCCTGTCCAAAATTGGAAATTGCATGCCGCTTCTTGAGCCACCAGTTCAAGCCGATCGATAGGAACCAAACCCAACTGTCTGGCGATCTCCAGATCCTCTATCGATTCCCGTTCCGTTCGCGGACTAACTTGTAAAAAACACGCATCATCTGCCCAATTGACAGTCGCAAGCTTTTTAACAAGGCCCCGTGGTATGCGTCCTTCTACGATTAATGCGATCGGTTTCTGGGCCGCATCATTCTCCTGAAAGTCAGGGACCTCTGTTTCTAGGGATGGTTCAATATGATGCAACTCGGCGTCCCAATCTCTTTCGCTTACGGCGATGCTCTTCGCCAACGCAGGTGAGGAAACGCAAAGCAGCTTACTTCTAGCCTGCTGCTTGTCATCGTCGACCTTAACCTCTCCTGCAATCTGGTTAGTGGCCTTTTGGATTGTAAGCCAGATTGATTGTCCCTGGAGATTGTCGCCAAGCCAAGATCTGCCCTCGACCCGACCGACTGTGACCCTCCCCAGTGCCAATGCGGACTCTGTGACCGTGTCCATGAACGGAACGACTTCCGCCTGATAAGGGTCCAGCACACAGAACCCTTGCAGTCCGAGAGCTCGGATGCCGCGTATCGCGGCTTCAAAGTCTTCCCGCTGAACGTATGCGGTGAAAAATCGCCAGTCCATACCAGTTTCGGCAGCAGTGCGAGACATCACGAATTGGGTCGGATTTCCCGCAACTGCATCACCAAAACAGCAAACCAATGGCTGCAATACTTTGGATAAAGTCATGTTTGGGCGCCAGATTAAAATTCTAGCTCGATCGATCCGAGCCTTCGCTGGGTTTCTTCCATGAGAGCATCCTCGGCTGCTTCATCGGCTGCCTCATAGGTCACGGAGAACCGTAGATAAGGTCCGGCATCATCCCAAGGAACGGTGACCATCGAGTGCTCTGTAATGAAATACTGGGACGCTTCCTCGGCATTCGCAAAGCGGGGTCCGCCAGCGACACCTCGCGGAGCCTTTGTGTAGAGGAAGTAGCTCCCGCCAGGAACGTCGCACTGGAATCCGCAATCTTTGAGGACCGAGACGAGTTTACGTAGACGGCGACGATACTTAGCATTGATTCCAGCAGGAATGCTGGGGTCATCAAGTCCCGCGATCGCCGCTTTTTGGATGGCCGCAAACTGCCCGCTGTCGCAATTGTCCTTCACGTCCGAGAACGCTTGGACAATTTTTGCATTGCCGCACACCCAGCCGATTCTCCAACCGATCATGTCAAAGCCTTTGCTCATGGAGTGTACTTCGACCCCGACATCCATCGCTCCGGGAATCTCAAGAAAGCTCAACGGCTCGCCTTGAAACGTCAGCATAATGTGAGCAGCGTCCTGGACGACGACGAAGCTCTTTTCTTTGGCAAGTTCGATAACCTTTGCATAGAACTCCCGCGTCGCAACTTGCCCGGTCGGACTATTGGGGTAGTTCAAGACAAGCATCTTCGTTGTTTCCCAGATATCGTCTGATACTGAGTCCAAATCCGGTAAAAAGCCGTTCTCGGGAAGGAGCGGAAGCCTATGAACTTGCCCGCCGTAGTAGCGAGTGTGGGTACCAGCGACCGGATAGCCGGGCACGGTCATCATCGTGATGTCCCCTGGATTGATGAAGCAAGCTGGCAGCATCGACAGAGCCGTTTTGCTCCCGATGCAGTGATTGACTTGGGTATTGGGATCGAGATCGACCCCGAATTGTCGCTTCATGAACCGAGCGGCCGCTTGCTTGTAAGCCGCGATGCCGTTGTCGGCGTAGCCTCGGTTGGAAGGCTCATTGACCTCGAGGGCCATTTGGCTGCGAACCTTCTCGTTCGCCATGGAATCGTTTTCACCGATGCCAAAATCGAGTAGGGAGCGATCAGGATAGTCCGTTAAGGCCTTTCTCTTGGCTCGCTTGATTTTCTCGAACTTATAAATCTCGTTCCCTTTTCCATAAGAAGCACCGCCGATTCGTTCCGCGAAGAGATCTTGAAAGTAAGGATCCGAAGCGATTTCTTCTTTAGTTACCGTTGCCATATCGTAAATTTTAGATCTTGGTTGGTGGGAGAACGCTAGTGGGCTATCAACAAGCCGTTAGAACCATACATTTTTTCATAATCGTCTAAAAGCACAAGCATTGACGACTATAAATCCGTGTCGATACCGTGAAGAATGGCCGGTGAAGAATGGCCAGGAGGGGGGATTGCCTGGGTAGGCTGACGGGGGGCGAAGGTGCTGAAACCTCAGACGCAGGACGGTGCCGATGCGGTTAAGCGAAAATAAATGTTAGCGTGAGGTCGCAAGGCGTACGGTGTCGTCCAGCAATACGAAGCGAGCCGGGTGTCGCCAGCGGCGACAAAGCCGTTGGTTAACCGGCGGAGGCAGCCATTGGTCAACCGGCGGAGGCAGCCATTGGTCAACCGGCGGAGGCAGATTGCGTGGCACGCTGACGGGCGATGACCACGCTGGAACCCTAAACCAACGCAGGGCGATGCCCATGCGGTTAAACCAACGCAGGGCGATGCCCGTGCGGTTAAACCAACGCAGGGCGATGCCCGTGCGGTTAAACAATATGAAATCTCACGCGGAGATTTGCAAATCGAAAGCTCGTTAAATCACAGGCTACTTCTTGCGGTGACGGATTCGTGCACGCATCCGCCTCTTCTTACGACCAATCTTACGACGTCCTCGACCTGTCTTCTTAACACCCACGAGCGCCGGCTCCCCGTTAAATAAAAGTATGGATTTTTAAGCCACCGCGTAATGCGGTGTTCAGTTGTTTTGCGAACCTAGCAGGATAACCGATCCTGCTCTGCTCCACAACCCAGTTTTTGCTTAACCAGTGTTTGGGTTTTCGCAAAAAATCGTTCTCTTCACCGGTTCCAGGGTCAAGAAAACCGGACCGAGAGGTCCAGTTTACGGTAAGGCCGTTTCTGTAGACTCTTGATCAGAAGCCGAATGGCATCTCTGGGGCGGAGGGTGAAGCCGCAGCAGCTGATTTGGGTTGAATCAAATCATCCAGCTTGATTTTGAGCTTCCGATAGTCTTCCTCGCTTATTATGTAGTACCAGTCTGCAAAACGGCGATTGAGTTCTGCCACCTTGTTCTTAGCGAGATTCAGCTTCTCAGCACGATCCTCGATCTTTCGTTGATTGGACTTTGTGACCTCGTCACGTTTGACCGCCAATCGCTCCTTCCACTCTTCCTCCGTAAGCTCTTGATCGTCATCGGCTTTTTCGTCGGTTTTGTCATCTGCGGTCTCCACCACTGGCGGCTCTTGGGCAGTTTCTTGCGATTCCTGAGCGGCTACTGTCTGGCTAGCCTCAGTCTGCTGGGCCTCAGTCGTTTGTTGCGGTGGCTGCTCTCCGTCTTGAGGACGCGTACGAACCAGCTTCGCGGCGTTATCACCAAAGGCTTGGGCCACCGGAACACCTGGATCGTCGTTTACTGGTGGCTCGCTGGTGGACGCCTTGGGTGGATCGGTATTCTCCGGATCCTTTACCGTTGTTTCAGCGGGGGGATCGACTGCTTCCGTAGGAGGGTTGACGGGCGGTACATCATTGCCAGTGGTTTCGGGAATGGGTGGCATCGTGGATTCGTCCCCGAAAGGAATTGATCCGTTGGGTGAAAAGGGAATCGTCGAGTTCTTTTGAAGGCTTTCCATCGCCTTGAGCTCTTCTACCGTTTCAGGAGCTTTTTCCAGTAAAGCCTCGGGGATCTTAGATTCATCTAGGCGGCAAGTGACCAAAAGATATCGGTTGATGGAAATCTTGCCTTCGTCGGAGCTGTCGATGGGTTGGCTCATGTCAGCACCAGCCGAACCCCCGAGCCTGAGCACATACTGAACCCCGTTTCGCAGTGACACAATGAGCTCACCGTTTTCGGAATAGAACTCCACGACATCTCCGTCCTTCTGTTGCGGATCGGGGTAAAAGCCCCGTTTCGCCAAGGAGAGCAATGCATCCTCACCGAGTTGCTTGCGATTTCCCTTGAGGTCGGCAGCTAGACCGGTAGGCTTCTTGGCAACATCTGCCAGTGTCAATCGATCCAGGGTGGTCTTGATGTCGTTCAGCTTGGTAGCGTTGAGTTGCTCCTCATCGGTGAGAACCCTTTCCTCTCTACCCTCAGCCCCATAAGTTGTGATTTGTTTCGGCTCCCATTGTCCCGTCGAACTAACGAAATTGATAGTTGCTTCGTAGTTCCGAGAGAGTGCGAGCCCCTGGTTGGTGGGGACGAGTTGATAATCCTTGATACCGATGGTTTCTATATCGTTGCTGCTAAGCTTGAGCAGATCCCCCTCGATCCATTGCTTGAAGTCGGTTGACAAAGGATTGGTATTGATATCAGCAACGTAGATCACATCTTCGTTCGGAGCACGCAAGAAGCGTTTACCATCATCGGTTTCTTTCCCAATAACGATGTCTACCAGGATATTGTTCTTAGCATCTCGCATTTGAACGAGCATACCGACGCCATCCCCACCTTGCTCGCGCTGAACGCTGGGCTCCAGCACTCCGAAAAGCTCTTGGTCCGTTCGCTTCTCACTAGCGACATCTAAAGCCTTTAATCCTACGAACAAGGTCGCGGCTTCGGCCATTTGTTTCGATGCATCAGCTGGATAACCATCTCGAGAAGGGATGGACCACAACCCTGACTTAGCATCTTTCGCGACCTCGAATTCGACGGTCGCCTGCTGGGCATCATCAAACCTTACGATCTTAAGCCAGGAGGCGTCGAGCGGATCCTTGAACTCCTCGAACAGGACGGCACCCATTCGAGCCTTGGCTGATTGATCTACGGTGTTGCGAGGTGTGGTCACCCATGCCAGCAAAGCTACCGCGCCAGCGATTAGGGCGAAAACACCAGTTTTGCTTCCTTCGTTCACTTTGGTCTTCTCCGGTTTGCTTTTCTAGGTTGTTACTTGAGTCTGTTCTTGGAAATGCCTTCTCGTTCGCGCAGTCTTCGAGAGACCATCACGATGATTCCAACCAAAAGTGGTGGAATGGGCGGAATGGCGACAGCAATCCATTTATAGAAGTCTTGGATCTTTCTAATCGCGTTCTTTGCATCATTCTTTGCATTCCGAATTCCAGCATCACGTTCGCGCTGCAATCTTTCTTTCTCGATAATGAAGCGTTTCTGGGCGTTTTGAGCCTTGGCTTGGAGCTGGAATTGTAGGTCTTCCAGAGCCCGCAAGTCTTCGGCATCGATATTCCCTTTGGTTCGAAGATTCTCGATACGCTCTCGAAGCTCTCGTTCTACTTTGGAGTTTTCTTCCTCCCGTTTGGCGATGGCTTCGTTGTAGTTCTTGCTAAACTCACGTCGCTTGATTTCTTCTTCCTCCAAGGCTTTTTCGGATTGGATTTCGATCAGCTTTAGAGTGCTGAATACAGGGACATGTTTTCGAATCTGAGGGAATCTCGTTTCGCCTGCCAGAACGTCAATCGTATTGAGTAGGAAGGTAATGTTTTGGAATTGGAAATTGATGTTCTCGATTTCCGAAGGTCGATTTCGTAGATTAACAAAGACCTCAGAGAGGATGTCGATATCAGAAACGTACACGGCATGAATCGGCTTCGACTTCCTCTCTGAAGTCGTTTCGATTCCGTCCGCCGATGAGTCTTTCTTTTGGTCATCTTTACCTTGGACCAACACTGCCAGAATTTGCTGCCCCACCGAGTCGCTGCGACGCAGTTTGTACTCCGTCGCTCGCGACAAGCTCGAACGCTCAATACTGTTCACATCGATCTGCGAGATCGTACCAGCCTTGGTACCTGTTTTAATCAGTGGGGTAACGGTTACCGATTCCACACCGGACATCGGGCGTATCACGGATGGGAACGGAAGCATCACTTCGCGCAGCCCACTGGTAATTTCGCTCTCATCGCTAAACGCATCTTCTCCACCGATCGCATCTTTGCTTGCAAAGACCCATAAATCGGTCGCTTCGGTAAGATTTCGCAGGATCGGATAAGGATTGAATTCATGCCAACAATAGTCTGGAGCAGGGAGCCCCATCGCTCCTGGCGTGCTTGGGATATCGATACCCAATAGTCTCCACAATGGGCGAATGTCCCCCTTGGGTTGCATCCCGCCACCACCGAACATGGCCATCGGTCCACCGGCTTGTTTTGGCTCGCCTGTGCCAGGCACGTTCAACCAGAAAGCAGCTTGCGGATCCTCGAAAATCGCTGTCGGCAAACCGTTCTTAACCGCTTCGATGAAGTTCGTCATATCCTCCGGCGACAGGGACGATGGCTGAACAGCCAACAGCACATCGAGGTTCTCAACGTCGATCGGAGATGCTGCGGAAATGGAGACCACATCATATTGTTTGGCTAACTCAGCGACGATGGGGTGCTGGTTTGTGGGACGCATAGCGCTCGCGTTAAAGCCACCCATTAGCTGAGCGTCTGTGTTGAGAATACCAAGCTTCTTCTTGGTAGGTTTCGACACCGTTGTTAAAGAACGCACGAGCTCGTACTCAACGGGAATGCCCGGTTCGAAAAACGGAATGACGACTTTTTGTAAGCCGCTGCGAATGGCGGCCCCCAACAGGATGGCATCATCGGAATATTCACCACGCTCGCGGGATCGAACTGGTTGCGGCACAATTCCGTACTGCTGCTCTGCTTGCTTTTCTTCCTCGCTGGCCGTCTGGACCGAGTCGAAAATTCGCAGTTGCAAGGCAACCCCGGCTGAACTTGCCGTCGCTTGAAATTCTTTCAGAGTAGAAACGATCTCGTACTTAATTCTCGCGTAGTCGTCAGGAACCACATCGGATAGGTAGGCATCCACAATGATTTCACGCTCGGAACCCAGCGAGCGGATCAATTCTTTGGTGACAGGCGAGAGAGAACTGATCTTGAGCTCGGTCGCATCGAGCCGTTGGTCTTTGTTGCGGAAAAGCATAACCCCGCCGAGCACCATCACCACGATGAGAATGATCCTAAGCAGATAATGCCCGAGTCGTTGATTCCCGCCCGATCCGCTACTCCAGTGTCGTTTGCCGATCAAAACCATGCAGACGTACAAACCGAGGACGGTGAGCAGAACGAAGTAGCTAATGCTGGACAGGCTGATAACACCGCGACCGAAATCGTCAAAGCGTTCTGGGACACTGTAATTCTTGACCCAGCGTGTAACGTTCTGGTCAGAGATCGCTTGCAGCGACGAGGCAAAGGCGAGCGGGGCATTGAACAACGCTCCCAAAATAAAGCCCACCGTTAGATTGTTCGTCAGAAAGGACGCCACCATACCGATGGAGATCATCGCCAGTCCGATGAACCAGTACCCAAGGTAATTGGTGAAGAACAGGCCTGTGTCGATATCACCTAGCGTAAGATAGGCCAAAACCAAAAAGGTGGAGAACTGCGAGAACAGCAAAGAAACGGAGTAGATCGCGGCTGCTGCTACGTATTTCCCGATGACGATATCGAAGTCGTCTGCCGGGAGTGTAAGGAGCAATTCGTCGGTGCCTTGTCTTCGCTCCTCGGCCCAGATGCTCATCGTGATAGCTGGGATGAAGAAGAGCATGATAAAGGTGAACCATTTGTTGAGCTGTGCCAAGGTCCCAAGGTTCGAGCTGAAGAATTCGTCCGGCCAGAATGCTGCTAAGCCAGTCAACAACACGAACAAGCAAAGGAAGACATAGCCTGTTGGATTGGAAAAGTAGCCATAAAAATTTCGTTTCAGAACGGCATACCCAACCTTGCGAGACATCGACAGCGTCATGACGACAACGAGGATCACGCCAAGGAAAATTAGATCCAATACCAATAACTTGGTTAAAGCAGCCAAAACGTTATTCACGGTATTCAGTCCTAGTAATCGTGTAACAACAAATTTGTGTTAGATGTTTGTAAATTGTGCTTGATCCGTGCCTCAAAGGCAGGGATCGAAAACCGTCCTCGGGATTTATCCCTAGGCGGCAGCCCCTGTTAGTTTGTGGAACGCTTCGGCCAAATCCCCTTGGATTTCCTTGAGCTCGGCTACGCTTCCCTCAAAAACTTTGCGACCCTCGTTAATCATGACGACGCGAGATGCCATCGCCTCGACCTCTTGGAGAATGTGAGTCGACAGGAGAATCGTTTTCGTCTCTCCCAGCTTGCGCATCGTGTTTCTAACCTCACGGATTTGATTCGGGTCCAAACCTGCCGTAGGTTCGTCAAGAATGAGAACGTCAGGCTCATGGAGCAAGGCCTGGGCCATACCGACACGCTGACGGAACCCTTTAGAAAGTTTGCTTATCGCTTTATGAACCACGGACTTTAAATCGCACAACTCGATAACGGCCTCGACGCGAGTCTTCTTGTAATCGGTGGCCATACCACGAGCATCCGCAAAGAAGTTGAGCAAACTAAAGGGGGTCATGTCGGGGTAGAGCGGTCCATTTTCAGGGAGGTATCCAAGTTTTTTCGAACCCTCGATTCGATCCCTGGCCATATCGTGCCCGGCAATCCTAGCCACCCCTTCGCTCGGGGATAGATAGCCGGTAAGCATCTTCATGGTCGTGCTTTTCCCCGCACCATTGGGACCGAGAAAGGCAACCAGTTCGCCCTTGTTGACCTTGAACGAGATCCCTCGAGCTGCGGCAAAGGGGCCATAAAACTTGGACAATCCATCAGCCTCGATCATGGCGATGGAATTGGTTGTCGATTCCGTCATAGGGAGTCCTTCTCTAGAATTCACGCAAGTTTTTCCGTTTGAGGGGGCGCAGTATAGCCAGAATGCCGCATACCACAACGGCTTTCAATTTTGCCACTACGACACCGGCGCAGGTTCGGTTCGGTAAGAAAATTGGTCGCGCCGGGAGAAATCTCCCCTGAGAATCTGTCAGCTAAGCCAATCCTGGCCTCCGATTAATCGTCGCGGCCGAGGATAACCAGGCACATATCGTCCTCCTGGTCACAGCCCTGAATGTGCTCGCTCACCTGCTTCATGATTAGATCGCCACATGCTTCGATCCGTTTACCATGGCTTTGCACCAGTTGGCGAACACGCTCCATCGAGAACTGGTCGCCTGCTGCGTTGGGAGCTTCAAAGATTCCGTCTGTATAGAGCGTTAGAGACTCCCCTCTTCGAATATCGACCTCGATGGCGTCGAACGGGATGTCGGTCATGATTCCCAGCGGAGGACCGCCAACATCCAGCCCTGGTTCATCAATTTTCTGATGTTGATCGAGCCGGATCGGTGGCATATGTCCCGCTATTAGAATTTTAGCTTTGTGCTGGGAAGCATCAAGGATAATGACAACCATCGTCACGAAACGCTCGGCACCGAGATTGGTGATTCTGTCGTTCAGGCTAGCCATTGCAGCACACGGGTCCTCGATGGCAGCGAATGCAAACCTCGTCTCCGCCGAGAGTTTGGCCATGAACATGGCAGCCGCCACTCCATGCCCAACCACGTCGGCTAGCACGATCGCCCAGCGGTCAGGCGCGAGTTGTATGTAATCAAAGTAGTCTCCCCCAATTTGTGCGGCTGGCTCGTAGCTTTGAAAAAAGGAATAGCCAGGAATCTTGGGAGACTCCTTGGGTAAAAAGGCAAGCTGCACCTGACGCGCGAGTTCTAGATCTTGCTCGACTAGTTTCTGTGCAACAACCTGTTCGTGCAATTGCGCATTTTCGATGGCGATCCCTGCCTGGTTGGCTACCCCTACAAGGATTTCCAAATCTTTGCTCTCGAATCCACCTTTATGTTGAATCGTATCGATTTGGATAGCTCCGATCGGCTCTCCCTCGCTATTGAGCAGCGGAGCTACAATCATCGAGCGAATTCGAAAATCAGCTATGCTCTGGCTCATTTCGAACCGCTCATCGCTTCCCGCGTCGAGCGACATGATCGCCTCGCCGGTTTGCATGACTTCGCGCAGTACGGTTCTCGAGACCCTTACCATCTCCTCTTGGTCCGGTCTTCGAGTCTTGACCCATCGAGGTGTCAATTGACCTTGATCATCCTTAAGAATGATGAAGCCTCGGTCGGCCTGCAAAAAAATCGCAAATAGGGAGTCGAGTACCTTTGGTAAAACCGCATCGAGCCCAATCGCTTTGCCGAGATTCTTCATGATCTCCAGCACTGCCGACAGTTTGGATTCTGCGGAAGCATTAACCTGCACCCCAAATTGGCTTCCACGAACATCCAGCTTGGCGGTTACTGACCGCATAACCGGTTCGCCATCCCGATCGTCGACCATCATGATTCCGAGGCTTGAACCATCCGAGGCACCAAACCTGATTTCTGATAAGCTACCATCGTCATGGTAGGTTAGCTCAATGTCGCAAATGCGAATCGAGTCACCGTCCACTAATTTTGTGGCTTCACCGATTAGTTTGCCGTTGATAAAGGTGCCGTTGCGGCTGTTCAGATCCTCTAGCAGAAAGCTGGGACCCGACTTGATTAGCTTTGCATGTTGCCGCGAAACCGATCCGCTCTCCAAAACGATGTTACAGTCTGGATGTCGCCCCAGAACATACTGCGGAAGATCGAGGGTGTAACGACGCCCCATGGCGGGGCCGGTCACGGCATCCAAGTAAGGCATAGATATGGAGTGTCAGAAGATGAAAGGAATTTTGAGCCTTCATCTTAGCCATTTTTTTTGAACCTTGTAGCTCGCTAAAAAAATCTGATCGCGATCAATCGATTCTTTATAACGCAGGGCCCAAGGTGATTTGAGACGCCACTACCTGAGAATAGTGCCGGTTGAATTGCCTGCCGTCGAAGGTGGAAGCGGGAGCGAAAACGCTCCTGACTGTTGGGCAGCATGGGAGGGGCCAGAGTAATTGATGGTTGGCAAACCACCTGACTGATCGCTATTCGCAGGAGATAATTGTGCCGGGGGAAGTTGTGCAGGAGGAAATGCCGCACTCGAATTGGCTGCCCCTCCGATCATTCCCTGGAGGTTGGTTCCCACCGCCGAGGCTTGCTGAAGCGTCGATTGGGCCTGGTTGAGCCACTGGCTACCTTGGCTAGCCAAATTTTGAACGGACTGTGCCCCGCCGATGCTGGCCATCAATTCTCGTGCAGGCCCGAGATTTGGGTCGATTTGCAACGCGGTAGCCGCATACTGCTGCGCTCCGGGAACATTTTTGCGAGTGAAGTGCAGATAAGCCATCTGATAGTTGGCCATCGCGGGGGTGTATGAATTCATCAACTCGTCGATCGCCTGATCGCCTTGTCCCAGATCGAGCAACACGCCTGCCAGCGCCGTTCGGTAACTCGTAGCCTTTGGGTCTAGTACGACTGCCTTCTGCAACTCTTCTCGAGCAGCGTTCAAATTGCCAGTCTTGGCGTGAAGACTCCCCAACTCTGCATGGGTCGACGCAGTTGGTGTGACCTCGATACACTTTTGGTAAAACGAAATGGCTTTATCACGTTCGTTCAGACGATCGTACAATCGTGCCGTCGCAATCAAAGCCGCTGCATTTTTTGGCTCGATCTCCAACGCTTTACTATAGCTGTTCAACGCATTCTTATAGTCACCTGTCGACTCGTTCATTTGCCCAGCCATGACGAAGACTTCTGGATTGATCGAGCCTGGTTTGGGCAACGTTGCTAACGAAGCCCCCGTCGCTGGATCGATCCCCGGCGTCCCGGTGAACGGAGAAGTGATAGCGTCCTTGGCCTTGCCATAAGCCGAATTGAACGCGGTCCCCACAGTTGACAATTGCCCCTTGGTCTTCGAGGCCCAGCCTGTCATCCCGGGCGATGGTTGAGAGCCTGCGAACTCCGAGGTTCGCGTAGGCCATATAGAGGTTCTCGTCCCCGGCGTGGTGGTGCACCCCAAACTTAACGTGACTAGGCCGGCAATGCTCAAAGCTGAGAACTGGACCTTTATCAATCGCTTTACCAGCATTTTGTATCTTCTACGTTAGGGGTCGTGGGATGCCTACCCTTTGCCGTATCGGAAGCGAGACAGCTTTCCCTTGAGTTACAATCGCTACAAACCGATCAAAGAGATAGGCATCAGAGGGATAGGCATTATTGCGTTGGTTAATAACTATCATCGACTCGATTCGCTATTGTGCTAGCGATTGCGAATCGCATATCGTCGAGGGTCAAATGCGACTGGAAACGCTATCAATCAGCACCGGAGATGATGCAACGGCGATGATGCAACGAGACCAATAGCAAAACAATCACCAAATCGGATCGGGGGCAAGGATGCAATCCACTATCCAGCGAATGGCGACAACATACGCAATCGGGCTGCTACAAGTGGCTTTGATTGGATTCTCCGCCATGACTTGGCCGGTCGTCTCCTTCGGGCAATCAGCCGCGTACAACGCAAGCAAGTACAAATTTGTTGGCCCCAAGACTGTCCATTGGAATGTGAGTCACACCAAGTTTGCATCCCAACCGCCCTCGCACACCGTCAAGGCCCAAGGTGCATATGCGGTTACCGAGATTCGCTCGCTCCCACAGCTACTCCCCCAATTAGTTGATGCGTTGCAAGCCACCGATCGCGCCACAAGATTCGCTGCTGCGAGAGCACTTTCGAATGTCGCACTGAAGATTCAGCGGAATGTCTACTTTCGCAATCCGAACCCGTCCTGGTCGATCCTCGAACCTGAATTCGAACGAGCTCTTGCTCTAACTGCACTTCAGCCAAACATGGCTCGTTGCCAGCAAGATGTCGAGCGTCTAATGGCACGCATGAACTCGGGAACGCTTGAGCAGTGGACAAACGTGCGAACCTCCAGGCCGCTCAACGTCGAGCAATCTCAGTTTTTAGATGAACTGCGATTAACCGAAAGCATTCCAACTCCCGTTCTGATCCATAGATTTGAGAACGGTATTCGAAACTTCACACCGGTACAGCGGCGTGAAATACTAGAGCAGTTGTGCGAACAATGGCCTCCCTCCTTAATCGAAATTATTCTCCTCAGCTCGGATCGATACGACGACGACTTTCTCGAGGTATTGCTGAAACTCGCAGAAGAAGAGGACAACCCAACTTGGGAGTTGCTCATCGCTAGCTGTTGCCCTCAGAGCAAAGAGACTCGCCAGCGTTTGACCGAGTCCTTTTTACGTTCAGGCAACCAATTCAGCCGCAAATCCGAGGTACTGATCTCATTCTCACGAGCCAAATACGTCGAACCAGAGTTCGCAAGACGAATCATCCTGGACACTCAGAAGAGAATCGCCAACTCTATCGGACCGGAGGCTTCAAGCTTTCTTTCCTCCGTGGAGGAATTTCTGCTTCGGCATACAGCGTCGATTCCGCCCAAACAACTGGACGAACTAAAACGACTAGCCGTAGCAAAACTGCTTCAAGCTGACAATGACCATGAGCATCGGTCCGCGATGCTAAGGTTGCTTGCAATAGGTTTTCCTAGGGATCTCATGGTTGCTGATGTTGTGGCCCAATTACTTCAAGACAACAGATCCGACGATTCCCTTCGGTTCGATACCATTGCGGCAATTTCCACCAATGAGAACCTGGCTCGGCGCACAAAGTTGTTTTTACTTAAAAATGCAACCAGCGATGAACCTTCCATGCGAGAGATGGCCTTGCAAGGATTAGCTCACGTCAAGGATCTCGATTCGGACGCGATTAGCAGACTGATGGCGATCGCTTTTGACGAGCCACAAAACTCTCGCGCCAAGTATGACGATAGCACGAAAGTCCTTGCGGCAAAGGCTATCGCCGCGCAAGGAGCGGCCGCGCTCGAGCCATTGCACGTGTTCCTGAGAAAAGAATGGAATCGAGGCCCTGAACCCGGCAGTTTGCTTACTGTTTTTAGGACAATCGAGAAGTGTGGTGAACAACATCGTGAGATCGATGGCCTTTTGAGCCAAGCGACCAAGGCTCCGTTTCTTAGTTTGGATGAGAGGCTCGCGGCATGGCATGCCCGCGCGGTTACGTCCCAGATGAACGACCGTGTGATGAAGGAAATCTTCTACTATCTCAACGACTGGGAACATGAGAGCGAGGCGAGAGCCGCAGCACTAGGGGCCCTGGCTCGCATCTGCGGTGCTTGTTCTCTAGCAAAGCTCTCCGCCTTCGCCCACGACGAGGATCCGTTGATCCGCGTCACGGCTCGATTCGCCCACCACTATGCCGGTGAATCAAACGTTGCGATGCGATTGCTATTTGATGAGCTTCAGTCCTTATCCGAAAATGACGAGTGGGATGAAGAGACTAAAGTTCAAATCGAGGAATCCCTCCAAGATTTGATTTTCGAGTTAGCGAGTAACGCGAACGAATCCTTGAGACAGATCCTCGCCTCAGAAAACTATACGGCGAAGCAAAAGGTCGTTGCATTTCAGGCCTTGGCGTCCAGTACAGAGCGATCGTGGCGAGATTTGTTATCCACGATAGTTTGGAATGATGATAATCTAGATTCTGAAGCCGGCGACCAGTTCGCGATGGCGATTCGCAGGGCATGGAACTTCGACACAGAACTTGTCCCTGCACTTTACGCAAAGATCTTGGATTTGAATCCTGAGTCGAGAATTGCAAGCGACTTATGGCAGATCGCAGAAGACACGACATTGGGATTAGGAGCTGGCGACGACGGTGACTTGTGGGGGGACGGTGCACTGCGGGTCGCCATAGGTCGTTACGCTGATAGCTCCGCTCTGGTCACTCGGTCGCAGCGTAGAACGACCAGTGAATTTAGTTCCGAGCAACCGATGGCAGCGGATGCCTCTTTGCGTTCAGTTACTGAAAGCTTGGCAGCAAAATTAACTGAGGCTAATCCTTCCGCGGAGGAGAGCACTGGTTCCATGAACACAGATTCACAATTAGCGCGTGCCCCTATCGGACCGTTTTATCGAATCAAAGAGCTACAGAGTGCTCCCATGCAGATGATGGCGCTTAACCAGAATGGCAAGAGTTCGAAGGTGGAGCCGGTCACGCCTCAAGAAAACAATAGGGTCGTGAATGTGTTTTATGGAACAAACAGGCAAGCCAGGTCGCTTCCGAATTTGGGGGGAGCTTTGCGATGGGGGGCTTTCGCGATTTCCCTGGTATGCTTCTTGGTGTTTGTAGTGAAGTTTGCGAGACAAAAGTCCATGAAATTTGCAATCATCGCGCTCCTAGGACTTTTGGGTCTGACCTCAATGGCCCGCGACTCGCTTGACATTTCGTATTGGTTACCCAGTCGTAATGCACTTTATACCGGTGAGTATTCGTCAGAGATCAAATATGGTGTGTGCGAAGTTAGCATTCCCCCGATTCATGTGCCTGGTGAATTGGAGTCGCCATCCCTTTGGATGAAATGGGAAGTCGTCGAGGATCCCGACAAACATATAGTACTGAAGAGCACTCAACCGCTACCGCGCGATGAATTCTTCGACAAGCTGCGAGACACACTCGATACCAAGGGCAAGAGCTTGCTGGTTTTCGTACACGGTTACAACGTTTCCTTTGAGGATGCTGCTCGCCGCACTGCCCAAATGGCTTATGATTTGAAGTTCCCCGGTGCTCCGGTTTTCTACAGTTGGCCTTCCTACAACAACTGGTATCGTTACCCCGACGACAAAATCAACATCGAGCGCAGTGTAGATCAAATCAAGGATTTTCTACAACAGATCGCCATAGACTCAAAAGCCGAATCGATCAATCTCATCGCCCACAGCATGGGGAACGTCGGTCTTACTCAGGCGCTAGCAAAGATGGGTGTCGAGCGTCCGATATTCAACCAAGTCGTGCTGGCAGCGCCCGACATTGACTCCAGAGTGTTTCGTGAAGACATTGCTCCCAGGATTACGAGTAAAGCCAATCGAATCACTCTGTACACTTCCAAAAACGACTTGGCCTTGGTGGCTTCGAGATTCTTCAACTCGGGTAGCCGATTGGGAGATTCTCGCGATGGCCCGGTAGCGGTCCCGGGTATCGATACGATTGATGCAACCGACATCGATACCAGTTTGTTGGGGCATTCGTACTATGGAAGCAATGCGAGTGTCTTGGACGATATTTCCAGTCTCTTGCTGGGCAAGCCACTGTCCGAAAGATCTTATCTTCGAATGCAAAGCAACGTGACACCGCCATACTGGACGTTTGACCCTTCGTGGCGAACCGCTCAAACCGAGTTGCTAAACACGACGCCAGTGCAGCGGTAGCGTCAGGCCAACCCGATCCCGTCTGGGGTGTTCCAGTATCCTCCCCGGGCGTGATCGAATACGAGCCGTTTTCCGGCCTGCGTGGAGACGATCTTACCGTTTTCGAAGACGGTTCTGCCACCGAGAATGGTTCGCACAGGCCAACCAGTCAAGGTGACTCCGTTCCATGGACTCCACTTGGTCTTTGTGAATTGCTCTTCGTTTCGAATCGTCTTCTGTCGGTTTGGATCAACTAACACTAGATCCGCGTCGTAACCGACCTCAATTCTTCCCTTGCCGACAATTCCCCAGACTCTTGCTGGTGCGTCACTGGTCCAGGACGCAATCTGTGACCATGTGCATTCGCCACGACTAGCGCGATCCAGTAGCAGAGAGAAATAGTTTTCGACCGCAGGGAGTCCGCTGGGACTGGCTGGGTACGGCTGCTGTTTCTCGGCTAGCGTGTGAGGAGCATGATCGGTCGCGACCACTTGGATTGTGCCATCGACGAGCGCCTGCCAAAGTGCCTCCGTATCTGCCTTGGTCTTGATAGACGGATTCATCTGAATCAACGTGCCGAGTCGTTCATAGTCATCGATGGAAAAATACCAATGATGGGGACAAAGCTCGCAAGTGATCAGGTTGTTGTGATTCTTGACCAATTCCAATTCGGGGGCAGTACTCAAATGCAGAACGTGGAATCGGTGTTTGTGACGGAAGGCAAGATCGAGGGCTCGCTGGGTCGCGATAAACGCAGCCTTGTGATCACGAACTTTGGAGTGGTCGGCAACCGTTCGATTCTCAGGAAGCCGCCTCATATTCTCGTTGACCGTTTTTTCGTCTTCGCAATGGGCGCAGATGGGCAAACTGGTTTCCGCAAAGATCTTTTCCAGGACCTCTTGATCGTCGACGAGCAAGTCCCCCGTGCTCGAGCCGATAAAAATTTTAATGCCCGGAACCCCTGTAGCGGCCTTCAAATCTGCGAGATTGTTGGTTGATGCACCGATGTAGAAGCCGTAATTGACGATCGACTTTTGTGATGCCAGGGTGTACTTGTCCTCGATCAGAGCTTGGGTTGTCGCCGAGGGCTTGGTGTTGGGCATCTCGAGAAAGGAGGTTACGCCACCGGCCGCACACGCTTGACTGGCCGTTTGCAAATCTTCTTTGTGAGTAAGGCCTGGCTCGCGAAAATGAACCTGGTCATCGATCAACCCCGGAAAGAGCAGCAGACCGCTGGCGTCTATGATTTCGTCAGCTGAGGTAGTGGTTGGGGCATCGACGGACACGATCTTGCCATGTTCGAGCAAGACATCGGCAACAGCATTAGCTTGTGGGAATATGACTGTTGCACCGCGAATTAACGTCTTGGTCATGGTAAAGTTTACCCCGCCTATCGAAGGGAATGCGGACTATGGAAGGGAATACAGCATGCTTTCGGTTTTTTACTTCCCGACTACTGTACAATTCGGGGAGGTTTACGCCAGTGGGATGCCTTGGTCGAACAGGATTTGGACGATGGCGGTTTTTAGCGGGTCAGGTTGTGATCAGAAGGATACAAAGCGATGAGGTTTGTGATAGGAATTTTGCTTTTTGCGATTTTGGTAAATGTCCAAATGAATTCTCTGAATGCGCAACCACCGGGATTGGCGAACCGGGTGGAATGGGCCATTCAAAACGGAAAATCAGCTGAGCTCTTGGAGGAGTTGGACAAACGGATTTCGGCTGAGCCAGACAATGCGGATCTTTACATCTTGCGCGGCTCTCTATTCTTTCGAACCCACCGAGTCAAGGAATCACTTGTCGATTTCGATGTAGCGGTAGAAAAGTCACCCGAAGTTTTGCCCTATCTTTGGCAACGAGGAATTTCGCAGTATTACGCTGGTGAATACAGGAAGGGGCTAGAGCAGTTCGAGGTACACCGCACGGTCAATCCAAACGACGTGGAAAACGCGTTTTGGCATTTCCTGTGCGCTGCGAAGTTGCATGGAATCGAAAAGGCTTCCCAAAGTGTCCTACTGGCGGGTCAGGATAATCGAGAACCTCTTATGCAGGTTCAACTCCTCATCCAGGGGAAGCTCGAGGAAGAAGCACTCTTAAAGGTAACTCAGGCAGGAGGGAGGTCGACAAAATTCTACGGATACCTCTATCTAGGCTTGTATGCGGACGTTGCGAAAAAACCGGCAAAAGCCATAGATTACCTGGAAAAGTGCTTGGAAATCGACTATCCGGGTTACATGCATGACGTGGCTAAGGTTCATTTGGCGATGCTCAAGGAACAGAACCCGGTTGGAGAGGGGGACGAAAAAAGTACTCAGGAAAATGGTAGCTTAAAAAAATAATTCCGAAAAAAGTCTCTCAGGGTATTCCCAAAGTTCCGCGAAGTGCTATTCTTTAGATGTCGTCGCTGAGCGGATTTCGGGCGTGACTGCTCGCGGCGATTCAACCTTGCCCCATTGTGCTTTGACTGGATTTCGGGCGTGACCAGTCTCGGTGCATTGGGGCTTTTTCGTTTTTCCACGTCAAGCGATTGCCGTTCTCTACGCTGGCAACCGTTCTCTACGCTGGCAACCGTTCTCTACGCTGGCAACCGTTCTCTACGCTGGTAACCGGTCTCTACGCTGGTAACCGGTCACTGTGTTGACCTCGGCCCGACAAAGCCGTGACCGCTGACTAGACGGCCTACCCACCTTGATAGCTTGCTAATCATCGTTCCAACCATACCAATTCGGTATGGCGTCCACAGCTTGGCCCGTAACAAGTCGCCCGCGATCATTCCAAGCTTCTTGGGAGAGGGAAAATGATGGCGGCTGTACTGTTTTGCCGCTACCATAAAGATTCTCTCCGGTTGATTTTCGTGACGCGGATTTTTATTAGGCGATGCTTCGCTCGCCTAATCCATTTTTTCCCGTCATCCCCCACCTTTGATCCCTCCCTATCCAAAAAGAACCGCATGAATTTGTTACCGGTCCAGCCATCTTGTTTTGACCAGATTGTATTTCTCCGTTTCGCCGCATTAGTCATTTTGCTGATTGGGCCATGCAAGACTACCCTTCTGGCTGACGAGACTGCTGAACTCGAATTCTTTGAGAACCGCATTCGCCCAGTTCTGATAGAGCACTGTTACGAATGCCATTCTGCAGAATCTAAAGTGCTGAAAGCCGGGCTTCTGGTCGATTCGGCGGAAGGTCTCCGTGTTGGCGGAGATTCCGGTTCGGCCTTGCTACCTGGAGATAGTTCGGGAAGTTTGCTAATGCAGGCTCTTCGTTATGAGAGCACTGAGATGCCCCCGCAAGGTAAGTTGCCCGATCAAGTCATCGCCGACTTCGCTCGGTGGATTGATTCGGGGGCGATTGATCCGAGAACTAACTCATCATCCTTTCAGAAACCTAAAATCGACATTGAAGAGTTCCGCAACTTCTGGTCATTTGTTCCTCCTGCAAAGCCTGAGGAACCTGAGATCAAGCGAACCGACTGGCCTGCCCATGTGATTGATTACTTTGTATTGGCCAAAATGGAGGAAAAGTCGCTGGAACCGGTAAAGCCCGCCAGCAAGCGTGCATTGATACGACGGGCTACGTTTGATTTGATCGGACTCCCACCAACCCCCGAGGAAGTAGCGGCCTTTATCAATGACTCGAGTCCCAACGCATTTGAAACTGTTGTAGAACGATTGCTGCAATCGACCGCTTACGGGGAACGCTGGGGGCGATATTGGTTAGATGTCGCGAGATACGCAGAGGACCAAGCTCACACGTTTAGCGTTACCCCCAACACGAATGGATTTCGATACAGAGATTGGGTTATTTCTGCGTTCAATTCCGATATGCCTTACGATCTATTCCTCAAGCGACAGATTGCTGCCGACTTGATGGACGAACCCGAAGAAGATCGTCTGCAACACCTTCCTGCATTAGGCTATTTTGGATTAGGTGCTCAGTACTATAAAAACACGGATGCTGCCAAAGCGGCGGCAGACGAGCTGGACGATCGCATTGATACACTAACACGTGGATTCCTGGGGCTGACGGTTTCCTGTGCACGGTGCCACGATCACAAATTCGATCCCATTCCCCAGCAAGACTATTACTCACTGGCTGGAATTTTTCAGAGTTCCCGTTTGCACAATGCTCCACTCGTTCCTAAGCCCGAAGTCGAAGCTTACCAGCGAAGCCAAAAGCAAATCAAAGACTTAGAGGAAGCCATCTCCCAAACGATTGCAACCCAAGGGCCGAGAGTCCGTGAGGCCCGCGTCGAGCAAATTGCGTCTTACATGATGACTGCTTGGAAACAGTCTCGTGCAAGAGCATTGAAACTGAAACTTCCTTCTGAAAAAATGGCAGAGGATTCCGGCTTGGATGCCAAGACTCTCAAGCGTTGGAGCGAGTTTCTTCGTAAAGAAGAATCGAAAAAGATCTCTGTGTTAGCGAAGTGGTACGAAGCTATTCAAACCGACTCCGAGCAACAGACCTCTTCATCTCCAGCGGATACGCTGGAAATCCCCGACACGATTCGCGACGCTGCCCAACAAGTTCAGCGCATCGCGGCTCTACTCCTTCGTCAACGAGATGGCCAACTGTCCGAAGCAGAAGCAAACGAACTAGCCAAGTCGGTTGATACCGGCAACGCCATCTATCGTAGCCGTCTGGTCACCAAGAGCGAGCCCGTCGTAACAATCGATGTGGATATCACCGATTCAAAGGAATTATTTTTGGTTGTAACCGATGGGGGCAATGGCAACAGTTGCGACCACGCCGATTGGGCAGAACCTGTTTTGCTAACAAAGGATGGCAATGAACTAAGTCTGACGGACCTCAAGTGGCGGGAAACGAAGACCACTTATGGAACTGTCAATGTCGATCGCAATGTCAACGGACAAGGGATTCGCATTGGCGGAAAGCAGTACCGATTCGGATTGGGGACACACGCCACCTCGATGATTGCCTACGAGCTTCCCGAAGGTGTTACGAGATTCCGAGCAATCGGAGGTTTGGATAACAGCGGCTCCGATCAAGGAGGCTGCGGTGCCAACGCAAGCGTGCAGTTTCACGTTTATACGCAATCACCTCGCGATGTTCAGATCAATCAGGCGGATGTGCTGGATTTGTTGTTCGGAGAAAAAGGGGTATTCGCTGTTGAGTCTGACGAACTTGAGAAGCACTTGCCCCCTGAACAAGCTGAAGCGTTAGCAGAACAACGCGACTCCTTAAAGCAGCTCAAAGAATCCGCTCCCGCTATGTATCCAATCGCTCACGTTATTGCTGAGGCAGAACCGGCGAACATGAAGGTTTTCATTCGCGGCAATCCTGCAAACCAAGGGGATGTTGCGCCGCGCCGCTTTCTTAGGATTCTTTGCAATGAAGAGCCAGCCCATTTTCAAAAAGGAAGCGGTCGGCTCGAACTGGCGGATTCGATCGCTTCAGCAGACAACCCGCTTACGGCGCGAGTGATGGTCAATAGAATTTGGCAACATCACTTTGGTCGAGGACTCGTAGGGACTCCCGACAATTTCGGTGTATTGGGAGAGAAGCCAACCCATCCAGAGTTGTTAGACTACTTAACCCATCTCTTTCTGGAAAGTGGATGGTCGATCAAATCGATGCATCGTGAAATCATGCTATCGTCGACGTATCAGTTGAGCACGGATAGGAATGATTCTAATTCCAATATTGATGCAGACAATCAGTTTTTGTGGCGGATGAATCGCAGAAGATTGCAGATCGAGGCATGGCGTGACGCCCTTTTGGCTGTTTCCGGTCGGCTTGATCCACAACTCGGGGGGCCCTCAACCAATTTAGCTGATGCCGGCAACAATCGCCGAACGATTTATGCATTTATCAGTAGGCATGAGCTGAACAATATGCTGCGTCTATTTGACTTTCCCGATGCCAATATCACAGCATCGACTCGTACAGAAACGACCGTACCGCAGCAGCAATTATTTGTACTCAACAGTCCGTTCATGATCGAGCAGGCAAGAGCCTTTGCAAAACGACTGTTGGATGAAGTCGGCGAGGATATAGAAGCACGCATTCATTATGCATTTGAATTGGCTTACGGTCGTTCTGCGACGCAACGAGAAGTTTTGTTGGCAAAACAATTTTTGTCGGGAGAAGACCAGGAAGAAGAGCGGAGTCTGAATTCGCTCAACCGCTGGGAGCGTTACGCTCAAGTGATTCTGGGTAGCAACGAATTTATGTATTTGGATTAATACGATGAAGAACCATAAGTGGGACCAAAGGAATTGGATGCGAGGTATGACCCGTCGCGAGATGCTGCATCGCTTTGGCACTGGAATGGGAGCCCTCGGACTTGCGGGGGTGTTCGCTGCGGACGAGGCTAGATCCGGTGCGTATGCGGGAGAGATTTCCGCAAATCCATTAGCTGCAAAGCCACCAATGTTTGCTCCCAGAGCTAAGCGAATCATACACTTGTTCATGAATGGTGGCCCTAGCCAAGTCGACACGTTCGATCCGAAGCCAGCTCTTACCAAATACGATGGCCAGAAGCCGCCAGGAGCTGATTTGAAGACGGAACGTAGAACAGGCGGATTGATGAAATCGCCGTTCAAGTTCGGCAAGCACGGAGAATCGGGACTGGAGATGAGCGAGCTCTTCCCTCATTTGAGCCGCTGTGCCGATGATCTTTGCGTCATTCGCTCCATGCACACCAACATCCCCAATCATGAACCGTCCTTGTTAATGATGACCAGCGGCGAGACTCAGCCAACGAGGCCTTCGATGGGGTCTTGGTTACTCTACGGTTTGGGCACTGAGAACGAGAATCTACCTGGCTTTGTAGTGCTTTGTCCAGGCAAGCCGGTCGTCGGTCCCGCTCTTTGGGGGAATCGATTTCTGCCGGGAATCTACCAAGGTGCGCAGATTAACAATGCCAAAATGGATCCTCGAACAATCATCCGAGATATCAATAACTCGGCTCTTACCTCGAAAGCCCAACGAGAGCAACTCGATTTGCTCAAGGCGATGAATGAAATGCATTTGGAAGAGAGGGGTGGAAGCGACAATCCTCTTGAATCCCGCATTCAGTCTATGGAGATGGCGTTTCGAATGCAGACTGAGGCGCAGGATGTTTTCGACTTGAGTCACGAGACTCAAGCCACACGTGATGCATACGGTAAAGGTGAATTCGCGGATGGTTGTTTAGCGGCACGTAGACTAATTGAGCGTGGCGTCCGAATGGTGCAACTGTTCTATGGAGATGGGCAACCGTGGGATGATCATGATGATATCTCCAGTCATGCGAGCAAAGCAAAGGCTGTGGACCAACCTATAGCAGCGTTGATCGAAGATTTGAAGCAACGTGGATTACTTGACGACACTCTGATTTTATGGGGCGGAGAATTTGGAAGAACTCCTGTCTCAGAGGGCTCAAAAGGCCGCGATCATAACAATCACGGATTTTCCGTTTGGTTAGCGGGAGGTGGAGTGCGTGGCGGAATGGTGTACGGAGCAACAGATGACTTTGGATTCGCTGCGGTGGAAAACAAAGTTCATGTTCACGATCTCCACGCAACGATCTTGCACCTGATGGGGATAGACCACGAGAAACTAACTTATCGCTATTCGGGTCGCGACTTCCGACTCACCGACGTACATGGACGTGTCGTTCACAATATCTTTGCGTAAAAAGCCCAGTAGTCTGGTCGCCAACCCAAGTACCCCTGATAAGGTTATCGCCTTCTGCTCTGGCATGAGCATACAGAATACAAACAGGAACACAAAGTGAAGCACTATTTTGCGGCTGCCATCCTCTCAATGATCAGCTGGAGTCTGGTCATCGCTTCAGCTTATGCCCAGACGTTGGACAGTGAACTTCAACCTGTTCCAGTTGGTGAGCTCGCCAACTCTGCGCGGCAGTTGGGTGATGCGACTCGCGGGGCTATCATCTTCCATCAACCTAGTATGGCGTGTTCCAAATGCCATGTGGTCGGCGGTGATGAGAAATTGGCTCTCGGTCCCGATCTGTCTGCGCTTGGAAACGACGTAAGCGATGAGGCATTGGTCGAGTCTGTGCTTCAGCCCTCCAAGACGATTCGCAAAGGATACGAATCGCTGGTTGTGCTGATGACGGATGGCAGTGTGATCTCTGGGATTCCAGTTGAGCAGAATACAGAAACAATCGTGATTCGCGATTCGTCGCGAATTGGTCAAACGGTTGCGATTTCTGTAGCCGATATCGAAGAGGTAAAACAAAGCGAGCTATCTATCATGCCGGCTGGTCAGATGAATCAACTCACCAGTCGCCAACAATTCTATGACTTGATCCGCTACTTGATCGAGATACGAGATGGCGGCCCACAACGTGCGTTACAGCTACAGCCTTCACCTTCACTACTCGTATACCAACTGCCTGAATACGAAAACCATCTAGATCACGCGAAGCTTATTAATGGTTGGGATGCAGGATCGCATCAACGGGGCGAAGCAATCTATCAACGTGTTTGTGCAAATTGTCACGGCACACTTGATCAACTTGGCTCGCTCCCCACATCGTTGCGATTTGCCGAGGGCAAGTTCAAGAACGGTAGTGATCCGTACTCCATGTATCGCACTTTAACTCACGGTTTCGGACAAATGACGCCCCAAACATGGATGGTGCCAATCCAGAAATACGATGTGATTCACTACATTCGCGAAACGTATCTGAGAACACACAATCCATCCCAATTCACTGAGGTAGATGCGAACTATCTCGCCACTCTGCCAAAAGGCGATACTTTGGGGCCAGAGCCACGTACCATCGAGGCTTGGTCGGCCATGGATTATGGGCCAAGTCTAACGCATACCTACGAGATCCCCGGTCCCCAACACAACTTTGCCTACAAAGGGGTTGCGGTACGACTAGATCCCGGGGCAGGTGGGATTGCGCGGGGTGGCCATTGGATGGTTTTCGATACGGATACGCTGCGTGTTGCCGCAGGCTGGCATTCGGGAGATAACAAAAACCGGAGCAACTTTATCGATTGGCGAGCGATTCAATTCGATGGTGCACATGGTGTTCATCCGCGAATCGTGGGCGAAGTAGCATTTGCTAACGCTACAGGTCCGGGATGGGGAAGACCAGCCGATGGTAGCTTTGTCGATGATCAACGCGTCCTCGGTCGAGATGGACGACCGTACGGTCCTCTTCCAAACTCATGGGGCAAGTTCAAAGGCCTTTATCATCACGACCAAGATGTCGTCCTGTTGTATTCGGTCGGAGATACCGACGTGTTGGAAATGCCGCGATTGCTGAGTCGCGAAAACGCCTCTCCCATGCTGGCTAGAACGTTTAATATCGGACCGCGAAGCCGCGATCTTGTGCTACAAGTCGCGGAGCATGCAAGCTCTGATGTCCAGCTACAGCCACTAAGCGGTAATATTGGCTCGGGGGTAATTGTTGCGGAACAAACCGGTGGAGAGAGAACAGGATTCGTGCGACGAGGCACAACGTCCCAACGTTCCAATCATGGCCCGTTGGTTGCTGGATTTTCTCCAGAACACATTAAAGCCGAATGGATTCTAGAAGGCAGTAATCTAAGGTTGAGAATCCCAGCAGGTGAAGAGCCGGTAAGGTTCACCATCTGGATTCCTGCAACGTGGGATAAAGAGGCCAGTATCGATGGAACTGCGTTTACGGCCCCCACCGTCTTGAATTCCGACATGGATCTTCAATCGTTGACTAAAGGTGGACCGGCTCGTTGGCCACAACGCCTAACGACCAGCATGCGAAAGGGCGGCGATAACGCTCCCTTTTCCATTGATGTTTTGGAGGCTCCTGAAACGAATCCATGGCTTGCATTGACCCGATTTACCGGTTTGGATTTCTTCTCGGACGGGCGGCTAGCGGTATGCTCTTGGGACGGCGACGTTTGGATTGTGACGCCACGCAGTGAAGGAGAGCAGACTTTGCTGGATTGGCAGCGAGTAGCGTCAGGTATGTTTCAGCCCTTGGGATTAAAGATCTTGGAAGACAAGATCTACCTGACTTGTCGCGACCAACTAACAGTTTTGCATGACTTGAATGGCGATGGAGAGATTGACTTCTATGAGTGTCTGAACAACGACCATCAGGTTACCGAGCATTTCCATGAGTTTGCAATGGGTTTGCAGACGGATGTCGACGGTAATTTCTACTATGCCAAGTCGGGTTGTCATGGCAAGGCCGCAGTCGTGCCACATCATGGTACTTTATTGAAAGTCGCCGCGGATGGATCGAGAACTGAGGTTTTGGCAAATGGTTTTCGGGCGGCCAATGGTGTATGTCTGAACCCAGACGGTTCATTTGTAGTCACGGATCAAGAGGGATTTTGGAACCCAAAGAATCGTATTAACTGGGTAACACTCAACGAGGGCGGAAAACCGAATTTTTATGGCAACATGTTAGGTTATCACGACATCGAAGACTCGTCGGATACGGCGATGGAACAGCCATTGTGTTGGATTACGAACGACTTTGATCGCTCGCCGGCAGAGTTGCTGTGGGTTGATAGTGCTCAGTGGGGACAATTGAAGGGCTCATTACTGAATTTGTCTTACGGTTACGGCAAAGTCTACTTGGTTCCGCATGAAGAGGTTAACGGGCAAATGCAGGGAGGCATGATTGAGCTGCCGCTGCCCACCTTTCCGACCGGTGTGATGCGTGGACGTTTCCATCCCGCCGACGGACAGCTTTATTTGTGCGGGATGTTCGCGTGGGCTGGTAGTGCGACTCACCCGGGCGGCTTGTATCGTATCCGCTACAATGAACAACCCACAGGTCTGCCCATGGAGCTTCACGCATACGAGTGGGGAATGGAGCTTAAGTTTGCAGACGAAATCGAAGCGGAATCGGTTAGCGATCTAAAGAACTATGCCGTGCAAGCTTGGGATTTGAAACGGACCGCCAATTACGGTTCGGATCATTACCGCCAACGAACGTGGCCGGTCACTTCTGCGGAGCTACTCTCGGATCACAAGACCCTGCGGCTCAAAATCCCCGAAATAACACCGACTTGGGGAATGGAAATCCAGTACCGCCTAAGGGGTCGTTTAGGACATGAATTCAACGGTAAGATTCACAACACCATTCACCATTTGAGAGGATCCGCAGAGTAGCCGCTACAACGCAGATTAGCCACTACAACGCAACGCTATCGGTGTGGATGCGGTCGTACAATGTTCTCAGACCGACTGACTCTACCACCACATTATCCAAAGGGATGGATTGCAACAGTTGAAGATGTTTCGAAAAATCCCCGTCCAGTTCAAACTCAACGAGATTCCCTCTTCTTACCACATTGCGAGCAGCCTCGTGATCGGTAAGATCAAAGGATGCAGTCTTCAGGACTCCGCGCACCCTATGAACTGCCTTCATCGATTTGATGTCGATGGTTTCGACGGCTTCGCCTCGTCGGAGTATGGCAGCTCGATCGCATATCTCTTCAATCTCGCTTAAGACGTGTGAACAAAAAATAACCGTCGCCCCGGAGGCCTGTGCTTCTTTTACCAATACCAGGATCTCGGCACGGACATTGGGATCGAGGTTCGCGGTGGGTTCATCGAGAATAATCACGCTGGTCGTGCAACTCATAACGCAACTGATTGCTAATTTCTGCCTCATACCGGTCGACATAAATGCAACACGCCGAGACCAATCCAGCTGGAGTCGTTGGGCGATCTTCTTGGCACGTTCGAAATCCCCATGTGGGTGAATGCTTGAAAAAAACTCGATGCAATCGACACCTCGCATCGTCCGGAACAGTTTGGTCTCGGCAGGTAAATAGCTGGTTCTTTCGCGGACTTTTAGTGACTCACGGATACAATCAAAACCATCGATCACAGCTTTCCCGGATGTGGGTTTAATGTATCCCAACAAGCTTCGTATGAGGGTTGTTTTCCCAGCTCCGTTGGGACCGAGCAAACCGAAAACAGATCCTTTAGGGACCTCCAGTGAGCATTCATTCAGCGCGAGAAAATCTCCGTAACGTTTGGTAAGCTTGTTAACAGATACAATCGTCATGCTTTAGAGAATAAAGGTGCTGATAGCGAAAAAACGGGCGGCCACAATTGCCGGAATGTCACTCTGACGTAGTTTCCTCTGATGTCAACTCCTTCTTGGCTCGCTCGATCAACTGTTTCGCCCAAGCCTTGTCCTGGAAGAGTTCGATCAAGGCCGCGAACCATTTTCGCCGCCGATCCGGGGACAGATTGGCACTGACCCACTCTGCTTGCTTTTCGAGTGCTTCCAAGGCCTCGTTCTTCTTGGTGTCACGTTGTTGGGCGAGGATGGATAGGGAACGCTTCGCTTGTACGATTAGCTGTTTGGATAATTTGTCGTTCTCAGCTTCTCCTGCGAACATAGTTAAGAATGCTTGGTATTTGCGAATCGCTGTTCCTGCATCAATAGATTGAGACTCAACACACTCCAAGTACGCTTGTTGGATAGGCGACAGTTGATCGGCAGTTCCCCGACGCGCTCTGCGTTGCAAGGCCCGAATGGCTTGAATGGACTCGATTTCTTCGAGAGTGGCTTCGACATCGGCAATTCGTGGATCCGTTGGGTACAATTCGCGAAACCGTTGTGCCGCCAACTCTGCGGATAGCCACACTTCCTCGTCGTTACTTGCAATCGCCTCAGCAACCTCGCCGTAAAGGGTGTTCGCTGATGGGGCACGCAACATCCACGCAATGGCTCCGATGCAACCTAGTAACGCGATGCCCAGTATGGCAATGGGAATCCATTGAGCCCATCCGTGATGTTCGTGAGGCTCACTGCTTGTAAAGACAACCTGTCGACGATCTTCTTCCTCGAACTCCTTGAAGTTGGTTTTCCCCATGTGCTCGATTCCGCTTGGACGATCGGGATTCAAATCCTGCATAGAATCTCGACCTTGGCCGGTTTCAGCCGCAACTGTTTTTTCGTTTGGTCCAGCGCGGGAGGGGAGATCCGGTCGAGTAGCAGTACCTTTTTCCACTGCTTTGGGATCTTTCAAGTGGGTTCGATCGGAAACGACGACCGTTTGCTCTTGCTTTACGCGAGGATCATTCAAAATCTCGGGGTCGATGTCGATACTGGTAAGCTCTTTGAGTCGGCTTGCATCGGGGCCTTCGGTGATTTGTGTTCGCTGTGCGAGTCCCATTTTCAGCGATTGAAAGCGATTACCCACCACTAGGCCGGTCGGGGGGCGTCGAGACGGATCCTTGGTCAGCAACTCTTCTACAAGCTCACATAACTCACTAGGCGTATCGGGTACGATATCCCGAATAGGTATCACGTTTCCGTATCTCACGTTGAAAAGAACTTCCGGCACCGTCTTGCCTTGAAAAGGAGCTCGCCCTGTAAGAGCTGCGTAGCAAACGCTCCCCAATGCATATAGATCGCTTCGAATCGAAACTGGCTTTCCTTCTGCTTGTTCGGGAGCCATAAAATCGGCGGTTCCGAGGATGGAGCCTTCGACTGTTGCGTCCGCAGCGCCGAAAAGCTTGGCGATACCAAAATCGGTCAGCTTCACGCGGCCGTTGCTATCGATCATGAGGTTCGCTGGTTTCAAATCCCGATGGATGATTCCAAAGTCATGTGCATGCTTGAGTGCGGAACTAGTCTCTATGCCAATCTCGATGACGCGTCGCCAATCGAGCCGCTTTTCTCGTCGCAATTGCTGTTGCAGATTCTCTCCGTCGACGTACTCCATCGAATAGAAGAGCATTCCCTTTTCTTCGCCAGACCCGATTAGCTGAACAATATTTGGATGTTTGAGTTTGAGCAAGGTCTGGATTTCCGCGTCAAACCGTCTCCGGAACCGTTGATGCTGAGCCAAGGCTGGGGCGATAATCTTTACGGCAACGGGATCTCCCGACCTAGTATGGACGCCGTGATAGACCGTTCCCATCCCCCCCTGTCCGAGAACTCGAACGATTTTGTAGGGGCCTATGTATTCAAACTCAGTCTTCACAGCGTTAACCTTTAGTCTTTTATGCTCGGAGCCTTACTCAGAATCATTCGATGCAGCCTGCTCCGAATTCAAAAGCTGACCAATTCTGGCCACAGCAATCCCGAGCGATTTGGAAGCCATTTTGAAATTCATGTGACCGGAAACCTCAGGCTGTATCTCTGCGAAATGCTCGGCCGCTCGACGTAGTTTGGAAAACTTCTTGCGGGCTAGGTGCAAATACTTTCTCGCATCTCCAGAGTCAACCGATGGCCCTAAAGCTAGCATGAAATCATAAAGTTCGCGATGGACCTCCGCCAATTCCTCGTCCTCAGAGGCTTCGTCAGAGTGTTTCAAAAAGGTCCTTACCATCCAGACATGGCTCAAAACCTCGTCGATTCGCAGCATCAGCTCGGTCTCGAAAGTATCAAGGGCGGGTTGTTCTGAATCCATATTAGTAGTGATGTTCGAGATCAAATTAGTCCGATCATCAATTATACTCGGAAATCGTATTTTGTAATGTCGCACGAAACTGCTGTCTTCCCTAGGATGGAACGATGCCGGATTTAATCGCTCAAGGCCCTTCGACTACAGATCGGTGGCGAAGGTCATTGCCACAAGCTGACGTCACATCAACCGCTGTCATCGTCCTAGGACGTGCTGCGGTGGGGTGGTCTGTCCCCTGGGATGATCGAATTTCCCGCAGCCATGTCAAGCTAACTTGGAATGGCGCAAAACTTTCCATAAACCGTCTCGTAGAAGCTCGAAATCCTGTCTTCTTCAAGGGGCTTCGCCGCGATGACTTTGAAATAGGTATTGGCGAACATTTTGTCATTGGTCAAACAACCTTCAGTCTAGTCGATCATCGTATTCGGATGGTTTCACCGGGTGATGCTCCCCCGGCAATGACCGAACTAACCTTTGCACCAGCCCAACTTAGGCAATATCGATACCGAGATGCTGATCGGCGCATCGAAGCGTTAAGTCGATTACCCGAGATTATCTCTGGTAGCCGATCGGATGATGAAATGTGTGTAAGAGTGGTGAGCATGCTTATGCAGGGGATACCGCGAGCCGCTTTAGTCGCCGTGGTCGCCGATCCGGCAATGCAGTGTGATTCGGACGACTACATTATCAGGGACTCAATGACAGATTCTTTGAGTGTCCTGCCACGCCCCTCTGGCGAACCTGGTATTCGAGTGTTGCATTGGGATTCTCGCAGCACTCTTAGCGAACCGTTCGCTCCCTCAGCTCGATTGATTCAGCAAGCACTTAAAACCCAACAAAGTGTACTAAATATTTGGAACCGAAATCAGTACATGTCGAAATCCTCGTTCACGCAGAGTGAAAACGTCGATTGGGCTTTTTGCACTCCGATTCTAGGGGAAGCATGTCCTGGCTGGGCGATCTACGTCGCTGGCGATTTTTCCGGGATCGAAGATATGCCGCAAGGTAAAAACTCCACCTTGGAGGTCGAACATGGGCTTCACGACGAGCTGAAGTTTGCAGAACTAACTGCGACCACCATTAGCTCGCTGCGACAGACCCGTTTACTTCTACGACGACAAGATTCTTTGCGACCATTCTTCGCTCCCGTCGTTCAGAAGGCCCTTGCGACGGCGGATCCAGACCAAGTGCTCGCCCCTAGAGAAACCGACGTTTCCGTTCTATTCTGTGATTTGCGAGGTTTCTCTCGTCGAAGCGAAGAGTCAAGCGATCGCTTGCTCGAATTGTTACAACGAGTCAGCGATGCTCTTGGAGTCATGACGCACCACATACTGGCAACCCATGGAGTGGTGGGGGATTTTCATGGGGACGCGGCCATGGGTTTTTGGGGTTGGCCGCTCGGACAATCAGACGCTGTATACCAAGCGGCCGAAGCGGCTCTCGCCATCCGAGCGGAGTTTGAAGCAGCCTCGCAGCGCAAGGATCATCCACTGTTTGGTTTCCGAGCTGGCTTGGGGTTAGCAACCGGTCGAGCAGTCGCGGGACGTATCGGAACAGTTGACCAAGTTAAAGTTACCGTGTTTGGGCCGGTGGTCAATTTGGCATCTCGATTGGAGAGTATGACCAAACAACTCCAAGCACCGATTTTGATCGACGAGGCGACAGCTAAGAAACTCGCGAACGGCAACCATCGTTCCTTTCGAATTCGAAAAGTTGCTAGAGTCATTCCTTACGGCTTTACAACCCCTCTAACCGTTAGCGAGTTGTTGCCACCTGCTGGCGAAGGAGTATTGCTTTCGGATGAACATATCCAAGCGTACGAACAAGCCCTCGAGTGTTTGCAAACCGGAGATTGGGACGCTGCGTTCCGGTTGCTTCATCGTGTGCCAGCCGAAGATCGCGTCAAAGATTTTCTCACGGTGTTTATCGCTCAGCACGGTCGAACACCACCTGCGAATTGGCAAGGTATCATTCCCTTAGCCAACAAATAAAACCTATTACGAAACCCAAAAGAGCTAAATGAATCGAGAACCAATAAAAGAACCAAGTGCCAGTCTTTTTGATTGGATAGGCTCAGGTTTTCTGTGCAGTTCCTTCACAGTCGCCTTGCCTATCCTATTGGCCTACCGTTTCACGGGAAAAACGGGCATGGAAAAAGCGATGACCGCCATGGTGAATCCACTTTTCCTGGTTTGGTTTTGTATCTTAACTGCTGCGCTCGTTGCTAGAGGACGAGGCGAGAAGGGATTGTTTCGCGGGTTGTTTTCGTTAGGACTGTTCCTTTGGGCTTGCTCTGCTCCGTATGTCGTAAACTCGGTCGTGGCGAAATGGGAGCATCAATACCCAATCCAAACACTTGACGAATTCGAGCCATACGATGTCGTCATTGTGCTAGGTGGCGGCTGTTCATCTCGACCGGCGAAAGATCCACAGTTGAACGATGCGGGAGATCGGATCGCATTCTCAGCTCGCCTATATAAGCGAGGGCTTGCGAAGAAGCTCGTGACGACCGGGAGCAACCTCGAACTCGTGGGCTCACTGCTGGGTGAGCTACAACAAGGCGACGGTCCTAGTGAACAGACCAAACAGATTTGGATGGATTTGGGCATTCCAGAAAACGATATCGAGCAGATTTCAGGGCAAAACACGTCGGCAGAGATGGCAGGCTTGGCAGAACGAAAAGACTTGTGGCAAGGAAAACGTTGCGGACTAGTAACGAGCGCTTTTCACATGCCGCGAGCCATGACGTTAGCTAATCAGGCAGGGCTAGAGCTCGATCCCATTCCGGCTAACTTCTGGAGCGGTCCCGATGATCAGCCCGTTACCATGGAGATGTTTCTCCCGAGTCCTTATGCAATGGATCAAATCGGTAAGCTAACGAAGGAGTGGATTGGGATTCGCATAAAAAGATGATAATCGCGATTCCTCAGTGGAATTCGCTGGTCGCAAATCTGCTTACGAGTTTATACGAACCGATTCTCGAGTTTCGTGATGGCTTGCGGTAGAGCGTCGCATTCTAGTTGGAAGACCCTTCTCTGCAGGTCAGCCGGAGTATCCGTGTCAAAAACATCGCAGGCTTTTTGCAAGATAATTGGTCCATGATCGTACTCGTTATCCACGAAATGAACCGTGCATCCCGAGATCTTCACACCGAACTTAATCGCTGCTTCGTGAACCTTTATTCCGTACATTCCATGACCGCAGAAGGAAGGAATCAAAGAAGGATGGATGTTGATGACGCGATTCTCAAAATCTTTTGGGATCAACACATGCTGTAGATAGCCCGCCATGATAACAAGTTTAGCACCAGACTGTCTGATCGGTGTAAAAACGGCTTCCGAGTGAAGGGTGGGATCGTCCCCTCTTTTTTTTGTGACCACGATTGAGGCGATCTTCTCTGCGGCAGCATAGTTCAACCCAGGGGCGTCAGCGCGTGAGCTAACGACCAGGCGGAAGTCCACATCCAATTGCTTCGCATTTCGCCGATCAATGAGATTCTTTAAAGTGGTTCCACCTCCAGAGATCAATACGGCAATCGGAAGTGACATGGCTCTATCTTTGAACAGCAGGTAATCTTTTAAGCTCGATTAGAAAAGCTATCATCGTGGGCTTTTGTGCTTCACCAGCTAGCTCAATGGCTCGCGTCTGGTGGACGATAGCTTGTTCGGTTTTCCCCATCAATCCCTCGAGTTTCGCTAGTGTATGGAGCAGTCCAGATTCTGTCGACCCGTCTTGAACTAGCAAGATGGCCCGCTCCAATGCATCGCAAGCTAGCAGAATTACCTTACCGTCCTTGATATGTCCTCGTAGGGCGAGTTGATAAACCGTAGCGGAAACATCGTGTACGAATAGGGGCTCCTCCTCGCAAATTGCGAAGAGCTGTTGAACCACGACCGCAAACTCAGTTGCGTGTTTACCTGATCGGGAAAAAATCTCTAGCTTACTCTTGAGCAACCCGTAGGTTATCCGAGGCTCGTCTGACATTGCAAGGAAGCGATCAATCTCGTTAATGGCCCCGTCCCAATTCTTGGCTTTGGTCAGTCGAGCTATTGAGGCTTGCACCTCTTCCACTAAACGCTGTTCTCGCTCCATTTTTTCACGATCCCAACGGCCCAGAACGACTGCTTCTAAAATGGTATCGAGCTCGCTAGGATGACCATCCCATTCCACTTTTCCCTCCCGCCCAACGATGAATGCCCACGGCAAATGGTTATCGAATTTTTTCCCCAAGTAAGCCCGCTGCGGGGAGCTATTCTGGGCGGAACCAATGACAAGTTTGTGGGCTAGCCGACCGTAGCTTATGGTTTGCTGGTCTGGCGTTTTAACTGTTTCCCTTAGGAAAGTACTAATCGTCGCTGGAGGCTCGTGGCTTACGAAAGTGAATCTTACATCTTGCTCGCGAAAGGTGTGTTGAAGGGCCACTAAGTGCAGGAAGCTTGGGTCAGCCTCGGTGCATGTGGTGCTCCAAAATTCGATGACGTTGACTTTCCCATTCACAATTCCTGTGGGAACATTTGATTGATCGCCGCCTGTAGAGATCCAACGACTTACTTCAAGGCGAGGAGCTTGTACGCCTGGCCTGATGGCTGCAATTTCCTGCGCAAGACCTGAAGCGGATGAAAGTATCCCAATAATCGGCAAGATCGTCAGCAAGTACTTGAGCATGGGAGGCGACCAAGTGTGGAAGAATGAAAGCTAGAATCCGTTTAGTGCTTCAGACGCGTGGCAATACTAACGCCAAATAGAGAGGAACTGGCTGGCCAAGCTAGGTGCTTCTGGCTGAATATCATCGCCATTCATATATTGTTTCCACTTTGCAACGTCGCCTCGAAAATCGACACCGGTGTGGTGTTTTAATGCAACCGTCGCGGAGGATTGAATGGCGGGAGAGCGATCGTTGAGTTGACTGGCGAGGAACGTTTTGACTTCATCGTCCGTGTGATGCCCGAGAGATTCAATAGCCAGCAACTTAACGGCCTGGCTTTTATCGCTCGATGCCATTGTGATCAGCGTTTGAGTTGAAAGTGAGTTGTCACTCTTACTGAGAGATTTCGCAACTGCCATTCGAACCTTCTCGTTACCGTCCCTCGACAACTTAGCCAGTCCCTCAATTGCTCTCGGGTCGTTCGGGACCTCTTCTAAGACCATGGCAACTCGTCGACGAATCTCGGGAGAAGTGTCATCGATCGAGGATTGGGTCAACGTATTGATGAAGCGAGCTTGTTCGTCCGGCGTGTAGCTGGCAATTTGTGCTTTGAGCAAATCGAACTGTTTGATTCTGTCGTCGAAAACTTCTGCTCGTTTCTTATCTTCGTTCCATTGCTTCACAATCCAGGGATTTAGTTTCTTCATCTGGTAGAGTGGACCGTCGGCACAACCAGTGCAAACGAGAAAACAGCCGAGTAAGATCCCGTGCTGAAACCTAGTCTTAACACCATTCTTGGTTGAGAAAGCAGTCATGCACATTCCAGAACGATAGTTGGAATCGAAAGCGAAGTATCCTTTAGTGCAGACATTAGTAAAACATCGAACCCGGAGGCTAGGGCAATCACAGCAAAAATCTAGCCCCCCGTTCGCTGCACTTCTTCGCTAGCAAATCGAAGCTATTGCCTTTTTGCTTGCGCACCAATGCAATCGCTCTGCTTAGCCTGTCGTTCCCAATCCGCTGGCGATGGCGTTTACAGTTAGCAACAACTGGGGAATAAGATTATCTGCTTCGTTGGTGGCTTGCATGCGATGATAACTCCGCCACATTGTGAGCAAACCAATCTGCTGCTTGTGAAGCACGCGAAGCCCCGAAGCACGCAAGTTCATCATGCGTTGAACGTTGGGCCTGCGCTGTGCTAAAGATCCCCCGTAGATTGCTTCAACCATACGACTGGTCAATGCCAACTCCGATTCGATCTTATCCATGCATCGAATTCGCAAATCTGCATCCTCAACCATGCCAGCATAGGCTCTCATGATCTCCAGATCAGTTGCAGCGAGACTCGTTGCAACATTACTGATGAGGTAATGGAGCGGTGCCCACTGAGACATCGTCCTAAATAGCTCGCCGAACTGTTCAGGGTTGTTTTGTTGCAATTGGTTCAACGCCGTCCCGACTCCATACCAGCCAGAGAGAAAAAATCTGGCTTGCCCCCAACTAAAGACCCATGGGATCGCTCGCAAGTCCGCCAGCGTTTGCTGCCCCGTTCGCCTCGATGGACGAGAACCAATTCGGCTTTGTTCGATGGCGTCGATCGGCGTTGCTTGCCTAAAGAATGTTACAAAACCATCGGAGTGCAAAAGCGAGGTGTAGCACTCCCGAGCCCACTCAGCTAACTGTGTCAACGTTCCTTCGAGCGGATGTTCAGCTTCATCGTGCTCTATATCCCACAACGTCTTTCGCGTTACTCCCGCTAGGAACAATTCCAAGTTGTAGATTGCCGTGGACTGGTGAGCGTACTTCTGCGGAATGGTTTCTCCTTGCTCGGTTACGCGCAGATCACCACCTAGCGTATCATCCGGCAATGACTTGATAAATCGATGGGTAGGCCCAGCGCCTCGGCTAATCGTCCCTCCACGACCATGAAAGAAGCGAGCTCGAACACCATTCTTTCTACCCACCTCAAAAAGTGCCTTTTGGGCACATCGCAAATGGACCAAACTGGCCAAAATACCGCCATCTTTATTGCTATCGCTATAGCCAATCATGACTTGTCCGACCGGACTCGCTTCCCCATTATGCTTCTGGATCGCGTTCAAGCTGCGTTGGGTAACAGGGTGCTGCAAAAATTGATCATAAATACCGGGACTATTCTGCAAATCATCGACCGTTTCGAAAAGAGGAACGACTGGCAGAGGACATAGCAATCCCTCTGGCGTATCTTCCACCAAACCAACTTCCCTGGCCAGCAAATAAACCACGAGCAAGTCTGAGACATTGCGAGTCATGCTGACGATTAATGCGCCCAACCCATCTTGACCATGCGCAACACGAAACTCCTTAAGTACGTGCAGCGAGGATAGTACAGCATCGGCTTCTACACCGAGAGAAACGCCCGGTCTTGCAAAAGGGCGTTTGGAAGCCAACTCTTTCGTCAGAAAATCCAATCTCTCGATTTCACTCCACTGCGAAAAGTTAGTTCTATCGAAGCCTGCGGCGCTCAGCAACTGCTCAACAGCGCGATCGTGAAAGTCGCTATTCTGACGCACATCCAGCACAGCTAGGTGAAAACCAAACGTTTGCACAACTCGCATCAACGGCTGGACGGAGTATTCGGCTGCATGCTTTTGCCCACATGCAATCAAGCTGTCGTATAAGATGCGCAGATCATTTAGCAGCTCAAGGGAACGCTGATAGGTCGGTGCCTCTTCCTTAACGATAGTGTCACCAGCCGAACCATGCTTCGGGAGCCTGGCAATCATGGTGTTGATGAACTGTCTCCACGGTTCATTGGGGTTGCGATCCAGAGACTTCTTCCCCTCAGATCCAGTTCGATTCGCAGCTAAAGCGAGGGCCTGCAAAAATTCCGGATTTGGCTTTTGCCAGTAGGCGGAAAGACTGAGTTGCCTCGCCAGTTGCAATAACTGACGATGGATCAGCCCGATCGCACTCTTCCGCATTTCCAACAAACTTTGTCGGGTAACATCCGCAGTCACCAATGGATGCCCATCGCGATCCCCACCCACCCAGGTGCCAAACGTCAACTTTGGAAATACCAGTGGGTCGTCGAAAACCTTTGGGTCTAAACCAACATCGCTCCAAGCGCGACGCAATCGCTGATCCAAGGGGCGTAACACCGAGGGAAAGACATGCGTCAAATAATCTAATACGTTGCGACGTTCGGATTGGATATCGGGTTTGTCCAGATAAATCTCGCCGGTACGCCATAAAATCGCCAGGATAGCATGAACGGCGTAATTGATCTCTTCGCTTACCGGGTCAACGCGATCGTGAGCAGGTTGTGACAGAGCGCTTCGTTGCTGAAAACGTTCGAACAGGCGTCGGTGATGAGCCAGTACGGTCGCACGTTTGGCCTCGGTGGGGTGTGCTGTGAGCACGAGTTCGACGCGCATCTTCGGTAATTCGCGAGCAATCTGTGCCGAAGAAAGGCCACTCTCTTTGAGTTGGCGAAGGGAATCCCCCCAGAGTGCTGGCAACGCGTCCGCACCCGAGCGTCGCTCTACCCCTTTGCGAAACTGATCTGCTGCATTCTGCTCCGCCATGCTGAGCAATTGGAATGCGATCGAATAAGCTTGGGTTAAATGAACAGAATCCTGAGTGATCTGACAAGGTACGGCCGCATCTCCCAGCAGAGGCAGCAACTCAGCCAAGTCGCCATCACCTGACTCTTGCAATACTTCTCGAAGACATCCGAGAATCCAGTTCCACTGTTCGATAAGATTCTCTTCATTTAAAGCCAAAACGCTTTCGACAACCATAACAATCCAATCTGAAAGAGAGCTAAGAGCAACAAATGCGTGAGCAAGGGTTTGAGAGGAAAGCATAGCCTAAACGGGAATGCATCGATTATCTACTCGGGATTTTTAGCCCTCCTAACTTTGATCACGCAACATCAAAGACATCAGAAAGTGGTGCCATCCCTTTTTTCTTGACTGTCTTTTTGCACCAAGATGGAATTTTCGAAGGGTCGACTAACCAAAAAAAGTCCGAGTCCACGTTGCCCCCGAAGCTAGGAACGGAGAGCATTCTAGGGACACAGCACTTGATCGATTAAAATTCAAGAGACGTAGCACTTGATCGATGGTCAACTGATAGAATCGCTGGATCTTAAAGACAAGCTGTGTCCCTAATTGCCCTACCATCTCTCGCGGTGTAGTCCAATCCACCGAGTTCCGAAGTGCATTGGTGAGGCCACACAACATTTCGATGCCGCCCCGCGACGCCTGATGCCGATCCTGCCAACCCAGTTTATCCCGGTGCTTGCCAATGTCCCCATTCTGCTCATCCTTGGCATAATGGGGGGCAAAATGGTTGCTGTCAACTGCGGATCATTCGATTCAAAACATTTCTGGTCATCCGCTGAACTCTCGCGTCAACACCTTGCGGGGCGGTGTAAACCTTGGGTGATTGATAACCAGGTGGGGCGCTCAGCCCGTCAACCCACCAGCAAGTAGAGGCATTGAAGACAATGTTCCCCTGCGGACCGGGATAGACGGTTGCGGTGTAATGACCTCCATTTAGCTTGCCAGGGGCCGATTGCGTTGGCCCCTCTGCGACGATCTCTAGGCCCGGAATGGGAGCAGGATCACCATGGTACTCCCACCCAATCAGACCCTCGATACGATCTCCCAACTTCATGCCCGTGTTCTCGTACAACCAGTGGTCCGGTCGAGTGCAAATCCAATCTGCTCCGCCCGTCACAGGTCCAGTACTGTGTGCACCAATCAATTCGTTCGCATAAGGCCTTTCGTGTAGTAACGAACTCATCGATTCGAACTCGTGCGTTCCCCCCGGCGGCCCAAAGACCCCAACGCGCTGAATCGATCTGGTGGATTCCTCCCACGCGACACGCCCGCAAACGGCATTGCCACTGAAGAATCCAACGCTTACGCCACTTGCAATCGCGGATTGGACATTTCGAAACATCTCGATGGTCCAATACTCGTCATGCCCAACGCTCAAAAATCCTTTTCCTCGGGCTGCTGTAGCTTTGTCGCGATGGGTATCGGTGTTGGACACATAGGTTACGTCGTAGCCCTCTCGTTCTAGCCAATAAACAAAGGGAAACTCCCAGAGAAAAAATTCTCCGGTTCCAATCGAAAGTGGTGCGTCAAGTATCTGACAATACTTTCCGTACGGACGATTGAAACTGACCATGGCCTTGCGGCCCCAATGCCACTCATTCTGTCCATCGTCATAGAGTGAAAATTGGCTGGGCCACCGGTTATAGGCTTGCCAAGTATGATCACTGGCTTGATAGACTAAATCTGCTTTTCTTTCGTCGCGAACCACGAAAACAATATAGCTCTCAAGTCGTTCGTTAAGCTCCGTGAGCTTCGCAACGTAAACGCCACTCACCCAACCCTTGCCAATCAAAAGCTTAGCAGATGGTTCCCAATCGCAATCCATTAACCGCAACTCTCCTGCTTCTGGCGTGGGCTGCTGGGTACATGGAATTGGCCCGAGCTGTGCGACCCGCCGGCCTCCACTCCCGTTGTAATAACCCATTCGATAGACATCGATCAGAACTTGTGCTTTTGGTTCGGTACTGATCATCAGGTCGAGCGTCTCTCCAGGCTGAATACTGGCGTGGGAGGCATAGCCCTCTACCCAAGGACAACGAAACTTGGTTTTCGGGTCGATTCGAGTATGACTCGGTAGCCAAGTGGTATCTCCCGCGAGCGAGTTCTCGTTGGAAATAACCGAGGAGGTAGAATTCAGTAAGCTCCCCTCACCTCCTGTTGGAGACGAAGCCTGCGTAGAGGACGAACCTTGTGTGCCAGGCAAATTCCATAGGTTTACCTGAGCTGCCGCGCAGCTAGAAGCGATAACCTGCAAGGCATTTCGTCGTCTAATCGGCTGATTCATTTTCTTGGTTCCTTTGGAGGTTCTTCGTATTATTAGGGCATTTTGTTAGGCCGTAACAAGTCTTGGAAGAGACGCCGTTACGGCATACTGTCGATCTAGTAACTGTTCACACGGTACTTATCTAATTCCATCTTCGACTCAAGAATCGGCAAACGTTTAATTCGACTCTAGCAACTGACCGACGGAGCGGTCAGCGACATTGTCGCGGATCGCTCCGCCGATCCGATTTTCCGTATCCCGGTTATCCCCACAACTAATTCTGCTACCAAGCCGTGAACGGATACTCGATTCAACACTTAACCGTGATCGATGCCATCCAATTGTCGAAGTTTTCTTCTTTGGGTAGATGGGGTTGGCCAAACGAACGTTCTGGCTTTTCACTGGTAGGCTCAACTACCAAGACATAAAATCTACTAAAATACCGGTGGGGACGGGAACGGGAGTCGCTGATAATGCGCCAATCAACAGTTTTGGTTCCAAGTCCCAATCTCCCCAAAAAGTGCTCGCTTAACATAACACGGATATTCTTCTAATGGTTTTATCTACGAATCTTCGACGAAATCCCCACATGAGTTTTCTTCGCGTTCACTCCAGCTTAATGGCCATTGTCTTTTGCTTTGTAATCGCTTGCGACTCTGCATCGATGCTCCTTCGGGCTCAGGAGCCTGGCAATCCGAATCAGGCGTCTGGGGGGCACGTGGTCGCCGATCGTCAAACGGTAGATATCGATGGTTTTCAATTTCAAGTACACCCGAACTACAAGTGGGAAAAAGTCGCCTCACGAGACCTGACCCGCTGGCCGATTGTTGCGACGTGGCACCACGATGGAAGTCTCATTGTAGCCGAATCTGCAGGTGTCAAATCCTCAGTCCAAGAACAACTGCTTACTCGCCCACATCGAATCGTCCGCCTTTCGGATTCCGACCACGATGGAGTGCTCGACACACGAACAGTTGTCGCAGAGGACATGCCGTTTCCCGAAGGTGTTCTCGTATACAAAAACCATTTACTCGTCGCTGCACCACCGGAAATCCTGATCTTGACCGATACCAATCAGGATGGAGTTTACGATTCGCGTTCGGTCTGGCACGATGGAAAAACGCTGACGCACTGTGCAAATGATCTGCACGGTCCGTTCTGGGGCCCCGATGGATGGATTTATTGGTCCAAATCTGCGTTTGCGGAACAAGACTTCCCGATTTCCAATCGAATTCACGGAGCCAGCAGCGCGTCCCATTTGTACCGCAAACGATTTGGAGCCCCCTTCGACACGACAATCCCAAATATCCCCGAACGATTGATGACCGGTGGTATGGATAATCTCGTTGATGTCGCTTTTCACGAATCAGGAGACCGATTCTTTGTGTCGACGTTTCTCCATCATCCAGGTGCCGGCGTGCGCGATGGAATGGGGCATGCTGTCTACGGTGCAGTTTTTGGTAAGGACCATGCTGTGTTGCAAAATCATCTTCGCACAGGAAGCCTCTTTGCTCCGATTGCCGAATTGGGCCCGGCTGCACCCGCTGGCATAGAAATAGTTGACTCACATGCTTTCATCGCCGAATTCAATCTGCAACGGGTCTCATCACACCGATTGATTCCTGATGGTGCCGGTTTCACAACCGAGCGACAGGATTTGGTGATCGGGGAACAACTCGACTTTCACCCAGTCGATATCCTTCAAGATATCAATGGCAGTTTTCTCGTTGTCGACACAGGGGGATGGTACGATCTGTGCTGTCCCAGTTCAGGAAACGAAAAGCGAATTTCAACTGGCGGAATCTATCGCTTAACCCCCCTATCAGCCCGGTCCTACGCGAGTCTCTACGATTCCGTGATCGAGACCTTACAGCACACACCTGCGAAATGTTTAACTCACACCAATCGACGTGTCCGCCAATGGGCAGATGCGATCCTCGTTTCCGAGTTTTCGAATGATCCCCAAATACCGGATCAAGTCCGTTCCCTATGGAACTCTACTGACCTTAGCGATGCGAGCCGTCTGACCGTTTTTTGGTCCCTCACTAAATTTATTGCATTGAGCGATCAAACGGCCCCCAGCGCCGCACCCGATTTCGTCCTGCAAGCCCTCCATTCAACCCAACCGCCTCTGCGATACGCGGCGTTGCACACCATTTCGCTCTATAAATGGTCCGATTGCCAATCGCTGTTGATCTCGCTTCTCAAGGAATCAACCGATCCCACGGTCGTTCGCCTTGCAGCCGAAGCTCTCGGCAGAATCGGAGACGTATCGGTCCTAGAAGCCTTGCTAGAGCGCTGGACACGCGAACATACGATTCCGCAACGCTCGCAAACTACGAAGTTGGAAGCAAAGCACGCAGATACGCCCCACATAGATCGGGTGCTCGATCATGCTCTTCTGTATGCTATGATGGAAATCTCATCGGATCAGAGTGTCGCATCCGCCGCCGTCCCATTTTTGGTCAAGCAATTACCCACTCCGCAGCAGCTTAGCGACGTATCCGACCTATCCGACGCATCTCTAAGCTCGGTAGCTTTGAAGCAAGAAGCAAATGCCTTGCCGTCTGTCGCAGCCTTGCGAGTACTGAAAGAAATCCTCGCGCTCGACTTGTCGGTCTTGCCCTCTTTGATCGCCGCGACCCATTCCCCACACCCAGAACTCGCCCGTCTCGCGTGTGAAGCGATCGCTCAGTCTTCGGAACTGACATCTGCCTATTTTGCTCTTCCTGAGAGACTCGGGCAGCATTCCCAATCGCCGACACTTCAGATCGCATCGATTGCCTACAAGCACCCAGCAGTCATCGAGTGGGTTGCCAATGTCAGCGTTGATACAACTGTACCGCAACGAACGAAAATGCAACTCATGGAATCGCTCATTCCGAAATATTCGAATCAAACAATCCCCAAAAGCTGGAACGCTGGGTTCGCGGTGCTTTTGCGGGAGCTGGTTTCACAGCGACAACCCGCGCTGTCTCAAGCCTCAACATCCGCAGCGAAAGAACTAACAGACTCCGAGACCGAATTGGTGCGCTGGCTTCAATTGCTCCATCAGACAACGATCAATTCCGAGTCTGTGGACTTACTGAACGTTTTGAAAGGCATTGCGAAATGGGAAGCGGATTCGACGGAGCCGAATCTTTCCACGGCAGGGCTCTATGCAATTTCGTTGTTGCCCCAAGGATCGGTTGCAATTCCTTCACCCGTTCAAATCCAAATCGCCGCGTATGTTCTCCACCCTCAACCGGGATCGCAGGACTCCCGAAGCATTGCCTTGAAATCGCTGAAAAAAATAGACTGGGACAGCCATGCCTTAAATGTGTGGCTTGAGCATCTTTCAGAAATTGGGACATTGGAGTTTACGATGGTTCTCGACAGTCTCATGGGCAGTCAAGTGGCGAAAACTCCCGAAATGTCTGCTTTACTTATGGAGGTGTTATTAAAGGCACCCGCTGTAAAAACGGTCCCCGAATCGGATTGGAAACGCCTCATCAAATCCCAGCCCGAATCCATGCGTCCAAAGTGGGAAGAGTTTGTCAAAGAGTTGCACCGACTCGATAGCCAATCCGCTACCAAAATCGAAGCGATACTGGCATCGCTCCCACCTGGAGATGCCTATAGAGGCCAAGATCTATTTAGAAGTCAGCGAGCAGCGTGCATTCAATGCCACAAAATCGCTTATGTTGGCGGAACGATCGGTCCAGAATTGACACGGATCGGACAGTCCCGAAACCGACGTGATTTCCTCGAAGCCATTTTATTTCCAAGCCAGCGTATTGAACAAGGTTATCAGACAACGAGCATCCTGACCGAAAACGACGAGACCTATCAAGGACTCATTGCGGTGGAAGATGCTTACAGGATTGAATTGATCGTTAACGCGAATCAGCGGGTCTCGGTTGACAAATCGGAAATCTCCGAGCGAAAGACAAGCTCCACCTCGATTATGCCTGCTGGAATGGAGAACGTACTCAGTCCCTCAGAGCTCGCGGATCTTATCGCGTTTCTGGAGCAATGTCGTTAAATGAAAAGTATGGTGATATTTGAGACGAATCAAAGGAAATCGGCTATCGGGTCGGTTTGATGAGCTCTTCGTCTAGCCAATTAACTGGTCCAGGTTCTTCGCCTGATGTGTGAGCCTGCACGAGTTTGTCACGAAGAGCGTGCATTTTTTCAACAACCGCCGTAGCTCGGATGGAAACTTCGTTTTGCTCCCAACGATCATCGGGCTTGGCGAAAAGTTCGGCGCCTCCCTGAGTGTTGGCGGTCCCCTCTGTGATTCGACAAGACCATGCAGGAGAAATCACATAGCATTCGTTGGCAGCTATCGCGATGGCTGCACCGATACGATCCATGGTGTCGATGCTTTCATCGCATAGCGATGCAAAGATCAATTCCTCGGATTCTTCGCTTGGGTCGGAGTTGAGCCACTTTACGATCCAGTCTCCTATCTCATTTGGCTGCATGATCGTTGGGAAGCGAATTCCAACCGGCAGAGAGTCTCCCAAACGAAAGATACAAGGGCTCTGCAAGGCTTCCGCGTAGAGTCGTCCCGCCTCACCTCCCACCATGCCGTGTTCACCCAGCGGATAACCAGAGACGCCGATGAGTCCGAATAAAGTGTCTTTTGTCAGATTCAATTCCTTCAACGTGCCCAACAGCTCGCCAAGTGCTTGATCGATCACGACCACTTGGCCTACTATTGCACAAGCGACTCCGAACACATCGTCAGGATCGGTAGACTTGTTCACCGAAAAAGTTATTGGGGTCACGTCGGTTGGTGGCTCGGGGTCGTCTTCATCGCACATGATGCGTCGATAATCGTAGGGGGCGTCCCATACCCCACGCAGGCCGCGTGAATGAATCCATAGCATGGAAAACATGTTCGACTCCGCCACCCAAGCTCCCATGGCTGCCTCGAGCAATTCCTCAAACTCGGTTTCGTCCTCGAGATCTTGATGATCGACCAGGAGCACCCGTTCGAACAAGTTGGCCGATGGAGACTCCAGGACTCTTTTGTCGTCGGTGACAAGCAGTCCTTGCCCTACCCATTGGATCCACTCCGAGTAATCGGCAGACTCGCGATTGAGCTTGTGAGTGCCGCTCCATAGGGAGGTTAAGACCTCGAGCGAGTTGGAGGAATCAGCCCAGCACTGATCGAGGACTATGGATCGAGCTGCAAGTGCGTTCATATTCGGGGTTGGGCAAAGACTGTTCCCGTAGGTTCCAACCATATTGGTTCCGAGCCCGTCGATACTTACTAGGATCGCTTTCTTCATGTTCTCTCTTAAGTTCTAACGAGACTCATTCACGAATATAAGACTGCCAGCCCAGCCTAGGAGGCAAGCCTCTTCTCTTGAAGCCCAATACCATGATTCGCAACTAGAGTGTAGTTGCTCGACATGCTCTCGCATCAATCGATCCGTCAGTTGCGGATCGGACCATGCTGCATCGCATTCGTCGCATTGGCATACCGATCTCAAAAATTGCTTTGATACTACAGCTCGGATTCGTACTAATCCCTGTTGGCAAACGGGACACTCCGAGATGTAGAGGACGGAATCACTCATGGAATCAAGCAATCTAAATTCGAGGTTCAATTGATTGGTACTAAACGTTTAGCGGATGGGAAACGCGGTGATTACAGCATCTCCGTTACGAACGACGATTCGCATGCGCTGCAATTTAGGGTTGCGTTGCCTCTTGCCAGCTTCACCACCGAGGTAGCCGATCGCCTCGGGGAAGCTCGCCTCGTAGATCATAGCACCTTGATCTTCGCTGACACTGGTTCCCTTTTCACGTCCCCGCGCGGCAAGATAAGCCTGGTCGATTTTCTTTAAAAAATCAACCATTGATCCTGCAAAGACGCCATGTGATCCTGGTCGGTTCGGGATGTCCTCCAAATGTCTTTCGATATGCTTTAAACGATGTCCCTCGTCTGATCCAGGCCCGTAAATAAGTCCTGCGGGGGAGCGGAATCGGTTTCTTGGAAGCTCAGTCAGAAAATCTTCTGCACTTTGGACAGATGATGATCGAGAGTTCGTAGGCGAATCAGCGGCAGCCGCATCCTCCTCGTGACCAGTCTCAAGCCGCCCACCATTGGTTTGAGGATTATCCTGGGAATCGTTGTTTTTTGGGGAGGTGCCCGCGATCTCATTCGTATCGTCTCGGGTTCTAGACTCCTGGGATTGTAATTGCTCAGCGATCTGTGCAATACCTGGTAGTCTCCAACCAAGCTTGTTGTTTATTAGTGGCTGGAAGAGGGCATAGATCGCGAGAAAACCAACGATAATCAGGGCTGTTCGTGTGTTGATTCCTCGATTGCCACTCCTGCCGTTTTGCCTATTCCGATTATTCATGTTTTTAACCAGCTCAATATCTGGAGATCTCGCGTTCTGCTGCTGCCTTAGGGTTGGAAGAATCTGATCTAGTGGTAGAGGATTCTTGGCGGACTAACTAAACTAGGGGCGTAGGAGCAGCGACCACACTCCGCTCCAATCCCTTCCCGTTTCCCGGTAGATGCCCCCCGGGTTCCCTCCTGACAGCCTCCCAAAGTTTAAACATGTTCCCACTTGTTTCCCTTCCTTTCCAGCCGAATTTGGTGATCTAGTGTATTGGTTGGCAGAAATTTGCGTAAAACGCCCTGTTTTCGCATTGATGCTGGTTATGGCATTGGTCGTGGCAGGGATTGTTGCGTTTCCATCCCTAGGGATTGATCGCTATCCGAAAACCGACCTACCAACTGTGTTCGTTCGGACAACTTACCCTGGGGCGGCATCGGAGGAGGTCGAGTCCGAGGTGTCGAAGATCATGGAAGACGCTGTGGCCACGGTGGCCGGGATCGAAGAGCTGCGAAGTATCTCGCAGGACGGCAGCTCTCTCGTTTTGGTAACCTTTAACCTAACTCGCAATATTGATGCAGCGGTTCAGGATGTTCGAGATGCTGTGGCTTCCGCAGTTCGGCGACTTCCTCCAAATATCGATCCTCCGGTTGTTTCCAAGTCGGACCTGGACTCCAGTCCGATTATGACAATCGCATTGTCTGGTGATCGTAGCCCATCTGAACTTTATTATTTGGCAGATCGTTACGTGAAGAGCGTCATCGAATCCGCTCAGGGGGTCGGGCAAGTTTCGATTTCGGGAGCCGCCGAGCGAGCCGTCAAAATCAATGTCGAAGCGCAAAGGCTGGCAGCCTATCAGCTGTCGATCATGCAAGTTCGCGAGGCGATCGTTCGTCAAAACACTGAGGTTCCCGGCGGTCGAGTGGACGAAGGTCTCATTGAACGTGCGCTCCGGACCATGGGCCGAGTCCCCGAATCGAAAGAATTCTCCGAACTCGTGGTTGATACGGTAGGAAGTGTTCCGATTCGCTTGCGAGATCTGGGTACCATCGAGGACTCAACCAAGGAGGTTCGTTCGATCTCCCGATTGAATGGGGTTCCGAACGTAACCTTAAGCGTTCAGCGACAATCTGGTGAAAATACGGTTGAAGTGATCAGTGCGGTAAAGCAACGTTTGGATCGCGCTCGAGCCATTCTTCCTTCCGATATCGAACTCACCATCATCCAAGATCAGTCTCGCTACATCTTGGCTGCGTTGCACGAGATACAGAATCACCTGATATCGGGCTCCATTTTGGCATGCCTAACGGTGCTGCTCTTTATGCGTTCATGGCGGTCGACGCTGATTGCCTCGGTAGCCATCCCTGCCTCGATCATTGCAACCTTCGCTTTCATGAAAGCGTTCGGCTTTACGCTAAACAATGTCACCATGTTGGCTTTGGTGCTTATGGTGGGAGTGGTTATCGACGACGCTATTGTTGTCCTGGAGAATATTTTTCGCTGCATAGAAGAAGAGGGGATGGACCCTAAGGAAGCCGCGATCAAAGGAACCAAAGAGATCGGGTTAGCTGTTCTCGCAACGACAGCTTCTCTGGTCATTGTGTTTTTGCCCGTTTCGTTTTTATCGAGCGTCACAGGCCGAATGCTTTTCCAATTCGGCATCACTGCCACCGTGGCCATTCTGGTGTCTATGTTCATCAGTTTTACTCTGACACCGATGATGTGCAGTTTGTTGCTCAAGAAACCGAATCATGCTCTCAAAGGAAAACAAAACGCAACCTCCCGAGGTGGTTTCTATTCGTGGATTGAAGCTGGCTATATGTTCAGTTTGCGCACTGCCATGAGGTTTCGTTTTGCGACCCTGATACTCTGCTTCTTGACCATTGCCGCTAACATTCCACTTTATTCGTGGGTTCAACAAGATTACATTCCGACCAACGTAGACGAATCCGAGTTCGAGGTCAGCGTCAACGCAAAAGAGGGAACGACCATAGCCTCGATGAACATTGCTATGGAAAAGATCGAGGAGAAGCTTCGCAATGTCGATGGTGTTGTCTTTACGCTTGCATCAGTAGGAACCCGCGGCTTTGGTGGAGTTAACAACGGCAATATCTACATTCGCTTGGTTGATTCAGAGACTCGTAACTTTTCGTTAGGTCGATTCTTTAAAGAACTGCTGAAAGGAACTCCCTCTCAAGCATTCGTCGGCAATTACTCGCAACAAAAAAAAATGTCCGAGGTTCGCGAACTCCTAAAGTCGTTTTCGGATGTCAGGGCTTCGATACGGAATCTGACATCGTTGCGTCAAGGGGCCAACGTGGACATCGACTACTCCATTGTTGGTCCAGATGCCAAGGAGATGGCTAAGTTCAGTGAAGAATTGAGAAAGCGAGTTCGAGAGATTCCGGGGATCGTCGATGTGGATTCGACTTTGCGACTTGATAAACCGGAAGTATTGGTCGACATAAATCGAGAACGAGCGGCTTCATTGGGCGTCTCTGTTCAGGAGATTGCGGACACATTGCGAATCGCCGTTGGGGGCGATGATCGAGTATCCAGGTATCGAGATCCCGCTGTCGACGATGCCTATGATGTTGAGCTTCGGCTTGTGGGGGTTGATCGTCAGGATGTGGATGCCATATCTCAACTCTACGTGCGTGCTAATCCGATGGTATCATCAAGTGGGACCCAATATGCCGCCTCGATGGAGAATAGTGGTGGGAATGTCTTAACCAGGATTGAGAATTTGGTTTCTTTCCGCTTTGGAGATGCATCAGCTCGAATAGACAGATTGGATAGGCAACGCATGGTGGCGATACGGGCAAACATTGCTCAAGGCTACTCGCTATCCGATCGTATTGAGGCCGTGAATGCGGAAGCTAAAAAAATTGGTATACCAGCAGGTTTCGACACTCGAGTTCTCGGTAGAGGACGAGAATTAGAGCGTACGGTAGGTGAGTTTCGGTGGGTTCTGCTATTAAGTTTCGTCTTTATGTATATCGTACTAGCGGCCCAGTTCGAACATCTGGCCCACCCGCTTACCATTCTCTTTACCCTACCGCTCTCGATTCCATTTGGCCTGTTCAGTTTGTGGCTGGGGAGTGAGTCGCTGAATGTCTATTCGGCCCTCGGTGTACTGGTGCTATTCGGAGTGGTGAAGAAAGCAGCTATTCTTCAGATCGATTGTATGAATACTCTGCGGCGGAAAGGCGTTGACCGGACAACAGCTATCTTGGAGGCAAACCGAGATCGATTCCGGCCAATCTTAATGACCACCATTTCGTTCGTGGCAGGTTTGCTTCCGCTCTTGATCGCAACTGGTCCGGGAGCAGAAGAAAGACGCTCTATCGCCGTCCTTGCCACCGGAGGCCAGACCTTATCCTTGCTGTTGACACTCCTAGCAGTACCTGTGATTTATTCGTACTTGGACGATTTGTCGCTATTGTTCCAACGAAAAAATCGAACCAGCGATTCCGATATGGAGGATTCTTCGCCAGACCAAGGCCCCGCCACCATCACAGTTGACAAATCCTTGATCGACCAAACACCAGCAGCCGAGCCACCTGCTGTGCAACCATCCGTTGCATGAAAATGTTCTAGCTAATACTGCAAGTCCGACCGCACGACCCTTGCGTTTTTACTTGATCGCAAATCGAAAGATCAGCTCTTGGTCTCTGACGTAGAGCTTGCCATCCGAGATCGTCATGGGAGTCCAATTTTTGCTGCTTGGCGCCGGGAATTTGGTTTCTTCTGGTAATGTGAATGAAGATCGCAAAACGAATTCCTTGGGGTTCGCATCGACCAAAGCGACGTCGCGACTTTCTTCGTCATAGCACAGAAGCTTGCCATCCGCAGCGATCACCGAACCCGCCTTGAGAGGTTGGCGAGCGGCCCATATTTGGTTGCCTGTCTCCAAATCTTGGCACACCCAACCTACCTTGTCCGAGTAGCCATATACTTTCCCGTCCAGAATCACGGAACCACTCACGCTGTTCTTCATGACCCTGTTTGTTTTACCTTTGTATTCGGATTGGGCCGAAAAAACATCTCCTGTCTTAACGATGGAAACCAAATCGCAAGTGGATGGGCTGCTACCCGCACTGACGTAGATTTGATTTCCGACAACTATTGGTGTGGGAATCACGACGTCAGCATACTTCTTTTCCCAAACCCAAAGTGTTCTTCCGTCGTCGGCTGCAACTCCGGTCATCCCACTGTTGTGCAAGAATACATACTGTTTGACCCCTTCGATCTCTGCGGCAACGGGTGACGCATACGAGGCTTGATTCTGAAACTCCGCACTTCGCCATGCCACATCGCCTGTCGATAAATCCCAAGCGATAGCAGCCCCTTTGGGCCCACCTGGATTGCCAATAACGCGATCGCCGTCGATAAGAGGGGACCAGCTATACCCCCAGCCGATCTTTGGCTCACCAGGTTTGGTTCCGGGGCCGCCACCGACCGGATCTACCTCCCCCCCCAAATCAGCCATCATGTGCTGCTGCCATTGCAAAGCTCCCGTTTCCGCATCCACGCAAATTAGTTGCCCCCCTCCGCCCAATGCAACGACCTTGCCACTTGCCACCGACGGCGTCGAGCGTGGTCCCGCCCCCCACTGATTCCCATTGAAATCAAACTTCTCACCCATAGGAACCGCCCAAAGCTCTTTACCCGAGCTAAGGTCAACGCAAATCAAGAACTCTTGCTCCTCCCTAGCACCGCAAGTGAACAAGCGACCGTCGGCGATTGCCATACTAGAGAAACCAACACCCGCGTCTCGAAAGGTCCACTCTAGTGCCGGTCCCACCTCTGGCCATTCGGAGAGCAGTCCTGTTTCCGCCGAAATTCCATCTCGAGTCGGACCTAAGTACTGAGGCCAGTCGGCTGCCATAGAGTCCACTGCAATACTCGTGGATGAAGCCAACAAGGACGCGATCAATGCTCGACGAAACATAGTTTTCTTGCTCCTGGCCGAGATCAGCTTTTCCAAACCGAGGACGGCTGCAATTCGTGGTATTATTTTCAGAGAATCTCCCTAAACCTATGGAATGAGTCTAAACTGCGGAGAACCCCTGGGCAAGGGAACTGTTGTTTTCGATAAAGGTTATCCATCTCAGGTCTTCCGAATTATTCTCGATAAAATCAAAATGCAATTGTTGAAAATGAAACCATTCGTTGGCTTCTTCCGAACGACGACCACGATTTTGGCTTTCTTGGCGTTTTCAGGCTTCTCGGTTTCTTTGCTCCCGCCGACCGTGGTGGCACGTACGGATAGATCCTCGCATCTCGTTGACGAAAATAGACTGGAAGTAGTCGTTACCGATCCCCATTTAGAAATACCGGACTCACCTGGAAGACTATTAGTTGCTTTCGCGACTGGCAACGGACGGCCGAGATTTACGGATGCCTCCTTTCCGGGGCAACCGATGTTCGGCTTGGCCGTGGAAAAGCTTGTGAGAGATAAACCGATCGTGTTGGACGACAGCGTGACAGGCTTCCCGGTCGGCATGGAGCTCGGAAAACTTCCTCCAGGACAGTACAAGGTACAGGCGATTTTTACGCACAATCCTTCCATTAACTTACCCAACGCCCCGGGCAACCTCCGGAGCGAGGTGATCGATGTCAACTGGCCCTTGGCTTCCGGTGAAACCCTATCCATTCCGTTGACGGATGTTATTGCCACGAGACCCGCTCGAGAGCGTGCTGGCTACGAATTGGTGGAGATCCCTAGCCCTTTGCTCACGGCATTTCATGGTCGCCCGATGACACTAAGGTTTGGAGTGGCGTTGCCGTTGGAATCGGAGACGGTCGAAGAAAAAAGCACCCCGACCAATGATACCGAAATCCCTAAAGGGCTCATCATCCATATCGGTGGCTTTGGACAGCGCAGCACGAGTGCCTTGGGATTGGAACGCGATCCACGGTTTGTTCAGATTTTACTCGACGGGGCAGGTCCCTTTGGGGACCCCTACTACGTTGATTCCGAAAATAATGGTCCCTACGGCCAAGCCCTGATTGAAGAGATTATCCCTTATGTTGAGAAAACGTACGTTTGTGCGGGTTCTGGAAAGTATCGCTTTACGACCGGCGGAAGCACCGGAGGATGGGTCTCCCTCGCTCTGCAAATCCTTTACCCTGATTCGTTCAACGGTTGTTGGTCATCCTGCCCTGACGGAGTCGACTTTCGCAACTTTCAACTCATCAATATCTACGAGGACGATAACGCTTATTTTGCCAAGGATGGGTCTGAAGTTCCCGCGAAGCGAAATCGCAGCGGTGCCGTCGATTACAGTATCCGTCACGAGTGCCAGCTAGAACGAGTGCTGGGAGCCGGGCGTTGGGAGTTGGGCGGGCAACAATGGGCTAGCTGGAATGCGGTCTACGGTCCCAAAGGAGTGGATGGTCCCGTTCCGCTATGGGACGGCGAGACAGGCAAAATCGATCGGCAAACCGCAGAGGCCTGGAAGAGATTCGATCTGCGTCTGATTCTCCAGGACAATTGGTCCAGACTTGGCCCACTTCTGGCTGGGAAGATCCATGTCTGGGTGGGTGACAAGGACGAGTACTATCTCAATTTGGCCGTAGAGCGTTTCCAAGCCATGACCACCTCGCTGACCAACCCGGCCTTTGATGGAGAAATCACCATCGAGCCAGGCAAAGGGCACACCAGCGGCTGGAGATCTTCGGTAATTCGGGACGCTATGTACGAGCGAATGCTTGGTTTGTAGGTGGACTCCTGTAGCCGGGTTCCCTAGAATCTTGTCATGTTCAAAACCTTATATCTAGGCAGTCTGTCTGGCATTCGCATCTACATCCACTGGTCTTTCTGGTGGTTGACCCTCTACGTATTGATCTCCGGTTTAGGTGACGGCTTGAGAGGGGCCATCAGCAACGTAGGTTTTCTCTTTGCTATCTTCGGCTGCGTGTTCTTGCATGAATTGGGGCATGCTTTCTCAGGGCGTTGGTTCAACGTACCGACAAAGGACATTACGCTCCTTCCAATCGGTGGGCTAGCGAGGATGGGGAACATACCCCCCGGGCCCAAGGCGGAGTTTGTGATTGCAATCTGCGGCCCCCTAGTCAACGTTGTTATCGCTCTGGCTCTCTACATTTTCTTCCCGATAAAGATACCAACTGAACCCGGCGGGTTCTCGATTTCTGAGTTATCTCCTCCGACACAGATGTTTTTAGTAAACGTCATGCTGGCGGTATTTAACATGCTGCCCGTTTTTCCGATGGACGGCGGGCGGATACTGCGAGCCTTGCTCCAATTCGTGGTCAGTCGACGAACAGCGGTTCTTTGGACCGGTCGCCTCGGGCAAGTCCTGGCTGCGATGTTCGTAATCTACGGATTGATAACTTTTCAGATAGCTCTTGTTTTGATCTTTGCCATTATGTTCGTCGCATGCTCTGTGGAAATCTTTCAAAACAACATGAAGGATCGGTTGCAGCAAATGGCCGAGCAAATGGATGCCGGTCCGCTGGGCAGCTCCTTTACCGTCGGTACCTATACCTACGGTCCATTTGGGAGCAAAGCCACCGATGATGACTTTCCCCAATCTCCCGGAACAGTAAACGGTGAAATCGTCGACGCTCAGGATATTCGCCGAATACAATAGGCAGCCTAATACCAAGGTGTGCTTTGGTAGGTTAGCATGGGAGTGGTTACGCCCCCACAACTAAGATACACGTTGCCCAAGCCCACCGATTTCCCCTATACCTGAAGGGCCAGCCATGAAACCTCTTTTCTTCGCCATTGCCTGTTTGGCCGTCCTGCCTCAGATCAGCCTCGCGAGTCAACCAAACATCATCTTTATCTTTTCGGATGATCACGCTCGGCATGCGATTTCCGCGTACGGTTCGAAAGTCAACCAGACCCCGCATCTAGATCGCATGGCGAAAGACGGTGCGATCTTCCAGAACGCATTCGTCACCAACAGCATTTGTACACCGAGCCGAGCCACACTCTTAACTGGCCAATACTCGCACAAAAATGGAGTTCCCGTCTTCAATCGATTTGATGGCTCGCGTGATCATATGGCCAAGCATCTGCAATCGGCTGGATACCATACCGGGATGATAGGAAAGTGGCACTTGGGTTCCGATCCGACCGGTTTTGATCGATGGATCGTACTACCCGGTCAAGGTTCCTATTGGGATCCGATGTTTCTGGTCGACGGTCAAAGAATGACCCTCAAAGGCCACTGCACCGAGATCACAACAGAATTGGGAATAGAATTTATCAAAACTCGCCCCAACGATAAACCATTCTTCTTGATGCTTCATCACAAAGCTCCCCACCGAGCCTGGGACCCCGACACTCGCAATAAAGAAAAGTTCGCGAATCAGGTCATCCCCGAACCCGATACACTCTGGGACACCTATGCTACACGACCTGCGGCTTTGCCATCCAATCAGCAAACCATCGCCAGAGACCTTTCGCGACGAGATTTGAAACTCATTCCACCTGCCGATCTAAAGGGGCCCGAACTAAATAGATGGTACCAAGAGGTCCCTATGGAGTTGGAAGTAGATGGTCAGATTCTCCGAGATGAAGATCTAGTCCGCTGGAAATACCAAAGGTATATGCAAGACTACCTCGCCTGCGTCCAAGGTGTGGACGACAGCGTGGGACAAGTTCTGGATTACTTGGACGAATCGGGCCTCGCAAATGAGACGATTGTCATTTACTCCTCAGATAACGGCTGGTATCTGGGGGATATGGGAATGTACGACAAGCGATTTATGTACGAACCTGGTCTTCGCATTCCGTTGATCATGCGAGGCCCCGGAATCCAACCAGGAATCGCTCCCGAGGAAATGGTGCTCAACATCGATTTTGCCCCTACGATTCTTCGACTCGCAGGGCTCGAGGTTCCTGCTTCAATGCAAGGAGAAAGCGTCGACGTACTTCTGGGAGGCCAGCCCTCCGCTACATGGCGAAAATCGATCTACTATCGATACTACCACGATCCCGGTCATCATAATACGCGGGCGCATCTGGGTGTTCGAACACAAACGCACAAGCTGATTTACTATTGGAAGGAAGATCTTTATGAGCTGTACGATTTGATCGCAGACCCCAATGAGCAAAACAATCTTCTGTTCAACGAAGGAGCCAACCAGAACCCTCAAGTCGCGAACCTCTGGCAAGATCTCAAGGCAGAGATCGTACGGTTGCAATCGATCTATCAAGATGATGGAGCGTTCGCTGACCCATCAACTTGGCCGAAGGATGGGGTCGATGGGCCGTTTTCTACCTATCAAGCCCTCGGTCAGAAGACGGTCGTGGAAGCGATCGCTCTCTCCGGAGCAAAAGAAGAATAGTCACTTTGTGCTCTATCGGTTTGCGCTGAGCCACCCCCAGAGCGATTGCAGCGGTTGTACTTCGCGATCGCTCACGCGTCCGCGTGCATAGGCAATCCGGCTATACAAAAAGCCAAGTGTGCGTAGCGTCTCCCACTGTTCAGGAAATCGTTTGCCTAAGCGTTTGACATATTCGTCGGGGGTCTCTTCGTCGCCGCGATCAATTCGTTTATCGTGCCCCCAGGCTTGAATCGCTTGAAACATCTGCGTCACAATCTGCTCACGACTTAATCCACGGCTGGAGAAAGGGTTCGCTAATGTAGAAAACGTATCACGATTCTCGACCACTTCGCTCTTGGTCGAGATGGCTGTAGTGCTGGCCTCTCGCTGCCGATTCAGACCGAGCAAACGTCGAATAAATTCCATAATCTCTTTTCGGTGCAGCCAGCCGTAAAAACAAGCAACCGCTAGTATGGCCAAAACGGCGATCCACTGAAACAGAGGTCCTGGGTTCCATTGAATCGACCACGATGTCTGAGGTCTTGTCGATGGTTGCTGGGAAGAAACATCTTGGCGAGACTTAGATTTTTGCGGTGACGAATCTTGTCCTGAGGATTGCTTGCCCTCTTGTTTAGCATCTCTTTGCCCGCCGTTCTCTTGGCTGTTACTGTCTTGTTTCTGCTGCGATTGTTGATCGTTGGAAGACCTTTGTGCTTCATTGCCGCTCGCGCTCTTTCTCTCGTCTCCCGCTTGTTGTGAGGATTGTGATTTGCTATCCGAAGACTCTCGGCTACCGTCTGGCGATGAGGAGTCAGAGTTTTTGCTCTCGCCCGTGCCCCGATCGTCCGCCGAATTCGGGTTGGTAGACTGCTCGCCTTTCTGAGCTTTCGGAGATTGAGATGCAGGATCGTCAACTCCTTCGTTACCCCATCCAAACCGACTCGATGATAAATTTTCTCGATTCGTGATCTTGAAGGGCAAATCTAGCTGAAAGATCGACTTGTTCGGTAGAGGAATCAAGAACAGTAAAAACAAAAGTAAGAAGCTCGAGGTCACCCCATAGATGATCCACCGCGAGGCCAATCCGGCTTCCATGGTGACACCTCGGTCTCGCAAGTATTTTCGAAGGGTAAGCAGGGCTATGAGCACAAGCAGACTCAGTGAACTGAACAAATACACGAAGACCATCTTCCATGCAAAAGCTCGATTGGCATCGTCCACCGCGATCAGTTGTCCGATCGCAAACAAAGGTACAGCTCCCAACGCAAAGTAAAGGATCCAAACACCCGGGTTGTGCCGACGTTTCTCGTTCGAATTCCTGGCTGAGGCTCGGCCTAAGTGGCTTGATTGCTTGAACTCCTCAGCCTTTGCAAGCCCCAGCGATTGTAGTAGCCCAACGCCATTGCTCTCAACATCTTCGTTCATCGAGGTGCAATCAAAGGTAATTCGATCCGATAAGACCGCGATTAAAATCAACAGCGGCATCACTACTAAAATGCCCCCCATGAGTGAGCCGTCTTGACCACTTAGATACGCAGGCGTTGCTACCATGGTGGCCGCTCCCAGCGCGAACATATACCCGAGACTGTAGGTTCTAGATTGCTCGATTGCAATCCGGGCAATTAAAACGCTGGCCACGGTGTAAAGTCCTAGTATCCACATCAACCGGACCGGAAAGCTCCCTCGATACAAAACACAAACCAGAAAGTAAACCAATGAACCGATCATCCCGATTACAAAAATCGGTGCCAATGCAGCCAAAAGATAATCGAATGATTCCGGCCTAAGCCGCTTTCTGTCTGTCATGTACGCAAACCTTCACTCCTGATTCGCTATTGTACTCGAAAGGAGCTTAGTCCGCGATTTTCGTGAGAGTTAAGGATCCTTGATCTACGACCAAAAGACCGCGAGTGGCTCTCAGAGCAATTCCCATCTCTATGCGGCGTTGATCTTCAACCACTCGCGACTCTATCGAGAACTCTTGCCAACCATTGGTTTTGGCGATCGAAACCCACTCTTCGTTTCTATTCAAACGCCAGACTACGGTCTCCTCCGCATCTTCAAACGCTCGTGCGTCGGTGAGCCGGAACCTTCCCGTAAATCTATAAGTTCCTCTGGTCACAAGATCAGAGCGCTCTACTCCGCCGTAGCCTTCGCCATCCTTCGGAATCTTGACCCGAATTTTTTCTGTTACGCCCGCCTCCGGGATAATAATCTCGATCTCATCCCGATCCTTGGTTTCGTACCAATCTGATAGTCGCATTGGTTCGTTCAATGCAATATTTACAGGCTGTGGCTCCTCGACATCTAACTGTTCCTTAAGAATGCGGAACCGCTCCTTTACCCGTTCCTTGAGATCCTCGATGCGGTCTGCCAGTCCATCGACCTCTTCGTGTAGCGGTTCCTGTAATGCGTTCAGAAGAATTGCCCCTCGTTCTTCAATCCGTTTGTCCCAGTCGATCGCTGAAAATCGATCGTAGACTCGCTTGACCTCGAGGCGATACTTTTGCCGCCAAGTGTTTGATCCCATCACAAAGGCGGCTAACATCGAATGGGAATATTCCATCATGTCCATCCCGAGGCTATCGAACAACTGATCCATCCCGTGAGGCAGAAAGACAGCCTTGTTCGTTTCCGGATCGAAATAAAGTCGATAATTGTTGATGTTGCAGGAATAACCATCCCAATGACAAACCAATCGCTCCAACGCCATGAATGTAAGGAAACGATCCATGTCAACCAGATCCGGTACTAGCCTCTGCCGATCCGAAAACTCCTCTGCGGTTAAAGCATCCCTGAGCTTTGCTAAATCTCCCCGTTCGTCATCTCCTTCGCCCGAATCCTTTTCGAGTTCAGAGTCTATGTCCTGGACGAAACCACCGTCATAGAGATTCCCTTTTGTGTTGGCAAAGAAACGACTAAGCAGTTTCGGGTTATAGTTCTCTCTGACGACGTAGAGTCTCTTTTCGCCACTGTTGATCGTTACCCATGCATGCCCAACGCGCGGATAAGGATAGCCCATGGTATGAAACATCTCCGAGCCAATCCACTCATGCAAGAACGTCTCGTCTTGTACCGCATTGTTGAGATGGAATTTATCGATACCATCGAACGATTGTTTTTTGCGAAACTTATCAAGCTTGATCGTGAAGCCAGGCTTTTCGTCAAAGTGCCTATAGCTTCCCGCTGCACCCTTTAGCTTTAGCCCTGACGAGGGAGAGGCCTCGCCATTGATAACCAGTTGGGCTCGTCCGTAAGGTCGATGATCGGCCTCCACCTCACGCATGGTAGATTCTGAGATTTCGATTTGAACATCGTGAACCGATGTGCCAAACAAAATCGCCCCTGATTCCGGTTTGGCGTCTTTTGCGGGAGCAATTGTTGGTCTCGACTCGGGTTCCGCCAACCGAACCGAGGACTGAGACATAGCGGTTTGAGAGTGGGCAACACTCAAACTTATCAACGCCAAGACAATACGAACTCTCAAGCTCATGCGACTCATGGCAAAACCTGTCGATCCAGAAATACAGCAACTAGGTGGCTGGCTTTGGCTCAGCATTCTTGGGAGTAGCAGCCCCAGCCCCAGGCGGCTTGGCTTTCGGGGCAAACAAAAGAACCGTTACCGCCCCCGAGATGCCGAGTAAAAGGGCTATGATAAAGTACAAAGAAATCTTGTCCAAAGTGCCAGCGACGACCATGGAGACGAGGGTGTTAATTACCGGTGCAAAACCAAAAACCAATGGCATCACGAAAATCGGCTTGCCCCCATAGTTGAAAGCCAAAATGATTCCCAGTGCACCAGCCGCCCCAGCGCCACCAGCCAGAACCGCCCAAGTCATCCCGCTTGCGATTTGCTCAAAGGTTAACGTAATATTGTCAGGTGCCGCCATCAAAATCATCACGGGCACCGCAACTGCGATAAAGAAGTAAGCGATCCCAACGCAGCAGAATGGTCGCAATCGCGATCCACCCATTTTGCTCTGCCCCAAATGCAAAACCGGTCCGTAAGCACCCCAGCAAAGAACAGCCATTACAATCGAAAAACCCACGCTTATAGGGTTGGGGACCTCTTTTGATTCGCTGGCTGTGGTTGCGTCGGAAGACGTTTTCTCATTTGACGCAGCGATCGATTCCGAGGCTCCGGATGCGGTAGCCGTATCGCCACCGTCCGAGCTCTCAGAAACGGGTACGGATGTATCGTTCTTCGCAACAATATTCTTTTTGGCGACAGGCTTGTTGATGAGAACCCCAACCGCTCCTATTGCCACAAGAATCAAACCGACTAAGAACATTGGTTTGATCTGCGAAAAGGACTTGTTGATCCACGAGGTCACCAACGTATTAACAACCGGTGCTCCTCCGAACACAATCGGCATCACGTAGATGGGATCCGCCTTAAACGCCAAGGCTAAAGTAACCCCCAAGGCCCCGAGCGCCCCGACCGTTCCCGCAAACAGGGAGAGTAACGTCCCTCCGATAGACCAGTGCCCTTTTTCCGGCTTGCTGCTGAGCCAGATTGCTGGCACCAGGACAGCAACCAAAAAGTAGGCGATCCCCACCCCGATAAAAGCTCGGATGGAGCTATCCCCGAGCTGATGAGTGCCTTTGTGAAGCACGATTCCGTAAACTCCCCAGCTCAAAGCAGTCAATGCGGTAAAGGCGAGAACGAAAGGGAGTTTAATCATGGTCAGTGGTGGAGTTCGCGGATGGTCAACGGGCCGCGATGGCAGCCTGTAAAGGTTTAAGGATATTCTCTACGATGTAGTTGTCCATCAGCTCTCGCATTAAGACTTCTAGTCGACTTAGTTCCTCGGAGAATTGTTCCTCGGGAGTCAAGGACTCGAAACGTCGAATCGTAACATACACACTCAGCAATTCCTCCCCATATTCCTGGCTTTTCGACTGATATGTGGTCGTTCTAGGCTCGAAATTGATTCTGGCGTGCGTTTTGAACGTGTCGTCGAGTGAAATTTGTATGGCTGGCTCGAAACTCATCAAATGCGAACCGGGACGGGTCGCCAATGGTTCTAAAGCTCCAGGCAGCCCGATCGCTTCTGCTAGAAGCAAGTTGTGATTTGTCCGGCACTGATAATCGAATCCGTACATCAACCCGATTGATTCGCAGTCCAATTTGCTGATAGACATGTGATAGGGGACCATCTCCAAAATGGTCTGATGCTGCTCCATGGCTTCCTCGAGCGTGTTCGGATTGACGATGCCGCTGCAAATTCTTTTCTGTTCCACCGAAGCCCACCGATATGCGCCGTGCGATCGGTCCTCCTCCAATATGAACTCACCTCGCTCCCGCTGATAGAACCGCCCCATCTTTGGATAGCGTTTTTGGAGCTGTTCAAAGTAATGCAGCACCGTTTCCCGCTGACTCGGCAAATCCATCTCGGTGTGCAAATGTGTATTAATGTAGAAGTCGTCACTCAATGACGCATAAGGATTCATGAAGCTAATCTTTCTGCAAGTACGTCAATTCAGAGCCTTCTGAGTTGTCCAGCGCGTATCCTGCGCTGGATCACAAGTTGGCTAACCACCAACAGCGACAAGTATAGGGCGTATCGATTCGCTTTTAAAGTCACCCTAAATCAACAACTAATCCATCAGTCGCCAAGATGATCTGTTCGGGGGTTCTGCGCAAATTGCGCGATGTCACTTTTTCTAACCCAACGGGATCCGCGCCGAGCACTAACGGATTGAAATGAGTAAGCATCAGCCTGGAAATCCTTGCTCGATGGGCACATTCGAGCACATCGCTCAAGCAACTATGTCCGGTCTTGATGGCTAGCTCTGAGTACTCGTCCGAAAAATTGCATTCGTGCATCAACCAATCGACACCTTGAATCTCTTTCCAATAGATTGCGTCGACTTTGCAGGTAGTATCGGTAACATAGGCAAGTGAGGTGGTTTCCCAATCTAACCGATAGCCAACAGATCCCCCGGGATGTTCTAGCGGGAACCATTTTACCTTCGCACTATCGACCGAGAATTCCTGACCCATATCTTCCAACGCATGCCAATGAAAATCGGGCTCTAACGGAAAAAGCGATGGATGAAACAAATGGGCGCGGATGGCTTCGATCTTGCTTCGCTCCGCGTAGACGTGAAGATGCTCCAACTGGGTGGTCGCCAACAGATCCAATACAAAAGTCAAACCAAGAATATGATCGAGATGGGCATGAGACAGCAGAATATGTAAAGTGTTGGAACGAAGCAACTCACCTATGCGATAGAATCCACTACCTGCGTCGAGAATGATGCCCGACTCGGGTAATGCATAACAACTTGTGTGGCGGCAATCGTTTGGGTGATAGCCCGCCGTTCCAAGACAATGAAGTTTCATTAAGCTCCCATCCTCAATCCCATTCCGCGACGATTCGCGAGACACTAGTTGTTCGACTATTCGGAATCAGCATCTTACCAATTAATGCCAGGAACCAAATGCGACCCCAAGTCTACTCGAGCGGATTTCTGATCTTTCGACAGCGTGAGACGTTAGAGTTTCTTTTAATGAAGCATGCCAAACGATGGGATTTACCCAAGGGACACCTCGATCACCTGGAGACAAAACTCGAAGCCGCTTTCCGGGAGCTACAAGAAGAAACAGGGATTGAGCCGGAATGGGTTTGGCAGGATCCCGAATTCGAGTTCCGCTCCCAATATATGGTCCAATACACGAAATCCGAGCCCGCAAAACTAAAGGAACTGACGGTATTCCTCGGTCTGCTCCAGCAAGATGTCTCGATCGAGGCTACGGAACATCTCGGCTTCCAATGGTTCCCGTGGGCTCCACCTCACGTTATTCAAAGCGAAACCATTGATCCGCTGTTGGCTCAAGTCGCGGAGCATTTTGCTAGTCGAGCGACCTGGCCGAGCTAGCCACCCGCCTTTTCTTTGGCCATTTGCTGAAGACCTCGCAGGTCGAGCTTGCCAGTTCCCAAAATCGGTATCGCATCGACTTTGATGAAACAGTCTTCTGCCGGAATAAACAAATTCGGCAGCCCTCTCTCGCGAAGCTTCTTCGTGATTTCGGACGGAGTCACTCCGATTTCGGTATGCAGCACAATCAATCGCTCCCCCTTTTTCTCATCGGGAACGCTGGAGACCGCTACGGAAAGAGCTCCCTCGTTATCTCCAACAATCTCCGTTATAGCTTCCTCGACTTGGATGTGAGGAACCATCTCTCCACCGATCTTGGAAAAGCGGCTTAGCCTGCCGGTAATGTAGACGAACCCATCGTTGTCGATGTGACCGACATCCCCAGTTGTATACCAACCATCTTTGATCACTTTCGCGGTAAGCTCCGGTTGCTTCAAGTAACCACTCATAATGTTCGGGCCACTTACCTGCACCATGCCGGTCTCGTCCGTATTGAGAAGAGTACCGTCATCAAGCGACACAACTCGCGCGGTAACGCCAGGAATTGGCCTTCCTACTGATCCCTCTCTCAATCCAGACGCGGGATCTACCGTTGTCGCACGACTTGGCGGTAAATTTACACAGGCCACAGGACTGGTTTCCGTCGCACCATACCCTTCCACAGGACGAACGCCAAACCTCTCCTCGAAGATATCAAATAGATCGAGGGGCATTTTCTCCGCCCCCACCACGACCACCTGAATCGATTGGAATTGTTCAGGCTCAATTCTCCGAGCGTAGGAACGAATAAACGTGGGGGTTCCGAGTAAAACCGTCGACTGGTTGGTCTCAACCAGCTTGGCGATTTGACGTGGTTCGAGCGGGTTAAAGTGATACGACGCAGAGGATGGCAATGTGAGTGCCCCCCACAACGTTACGGTGAAACCAAACGAGTGAAAAAATGGCAAGACACCAAGAAAATCATCACTGTCTAGAACGCGAATGTATTCGTTGAATCCCTGTACGTTCGATGCGACATTATTAAAGGTCAGCGGGACTCCCTTGGGATTACCCGTAGAACCGGAAGTGAAAATGATGGTGATCAAATCGTCGGGTTTGCAATCGTTGAGTCCCAAAAGTCGATGCAACAGAAACTGAGGCATCAATTTCGCATTGATTAAACTCGCGATTTTGTCGAGCTGTGTGGCCTTTTCCTTCATGTCTTCCAAGTAAACTAGCTTGGCGTTCGGTTTGAGTCCGAACTTCTCCATCGCCTTGGAACTGGTGATGATTTTTTTGATGCCGGCCTGCTCGATACAGGCATTAACGATCTGGTCCGAAACGGTGTAGTTAAGGTTGATGGCAACCCGTTTACCCAACGACAACGCGATATTGGTGACGGCAGCTGGAACCGTGGGAGGCAGCAATACCCCGACATGCTTGTCGTCGGCATCGAGCACGTCCCGTTCAAATATTCGTTTGAGAACGAGGGATTTCAGGAGCAAATTGGAGCCGCTCAGGGAGGTGCCCGTCGAGTCCGCCACCTTCTTTTTGGCTCCTTTCTCCCGGCATCGACGAATCACAAGCTTGAGTAGATTCCAGTCCCATTGGTTTGCATAGGGAGTTGCGGAGATAGCTGGCTTAGGCATAGTCACGATCTAAAAGAAAGGAGGGAGGGATTAGATTTTCCGGACAATATACCAACCACAATGCTGTCCGCGTAGATGGGAATCAGCCGACCTCGCCTTGGACTAAGCTACAAATTGCGGAGTCTCCGCGACCGCGAAAAAGCTATTGCTGACCGCCTCTCCGATATCATTCACCTGGCCTTGCAGATTATCGATAAACTCGTGCAACCCGGTGTCCATGACCTCGTCAATATGTAGATAATCCAACTCGCTTCGCAGCCGCCCTAAAAGCTGCTCAGGGGGATTGTTGAAATTACCCGTTGTCCCCCCCGTAATGTTGAGCAACGATTGCTCGGCGCGAATGATGCAAAACCGAACCGCACGCGGGAAATTGCGGTCGAGCAATAGGAAATGAGCCACGTTTTTCGGTAGCAACCGCCCGAACTGCTTGCGATACATCTCCAGAGCACTCGCACTCTTGAGTAGCGTCCCCCACTGGCTTATGTCTAGCGGAGTGCCGATGTCCTCCATCTTGGGCAACAACAAGTAGTACTTCACATCCAGGATTCGCGAGGTCTTGTCGGCTCGCTCCAGCAGCGTACCGAGCCTGCCAAAGTTCCAAGCCTCCCCGTGAGACATGGTTCCGTAAGTCACCCCCTCTAGGAGATAACCTGCTTGCTTGATTTTGCCGAAAAATTCGAACGGTGATGCAATCGCTCTGGAATCATTCCGAGCATCACGGACCAACAGATAGAATTTGTTGAGCTCCTCCCACATCTGACTGCTGATCATTTCGCGAGTCGTTCTGGCATTCTCTCTGGCCATCTTGAGGCACGAAATAATCGAGTTGGGATTCTCTTCGTCAAAGGTTAGAAACCGGATGACGTTCTCTTGGTTGGCAACACGATATCGCTCGAAAAACGCTTCGTGATCACCGGTTGTAAAGATTAGAGGCTCCCACTGAAAGAGCTTGTCTGTCCCCATGTCAATGGTCAGGTTTAACGTCACGTCGATGAACCGGGCGACATTCTCGGCCCGCTCGGTATATCGACTCATCCAAAATATGGAATCAGCAACTCTCGACAACATGGATGCGAAACTCCTACCCTACTCTAATGTAATAACTATCCGACTATCCGAACGAAGCCCAAAGAACAAAACAATGCGCCGAACCTATCTATTCTCGGAGCACCCACGTGTCTTTACTGCCGCCACCTTGAGAAGAATTCACAACCAGCGAACCCTTCACGAGCGCGACTCGCGTCAAACCACCCGGCACGATATAGATGTCCTCTCCGTACAAAATATAAGGCCGTAAGTCGACGTGCCTGCCTTCCAGTCGCTCGCCACAAAGAGTAGGAACCGTCGAGAGTGCCAGCATTGGCTGTGCTACATAGTTCCTCGGATTGGCTTTGATCAACTCCTTGTACTGATCATGTTGCTCTTTAGTCGATTTCGGTCCGAGCATGATGCCATAGCCGCCGGATTCATTCGCTGGTTTGATCACCAGCTCATGGATATGCTCTAGGACATACTTCCTCTCCTTCTCATCGGCACACATGTATGTAGGCACATTGGGCAGAAGCATTTCCTCCTGCAGGTAGTACTTGATCATCTTCGGCACAAAGGCATAAACCGCCTTGTCATCCGCCACCCCAGTACCCGGTGCGTTGACCAGCGCCACACGCCCTTCACGATAGACTTCCATGAGCCCACGCACGCCGAGGGTCGAGTCGGGACGCAAGCAATCCGGATCGAGGAAGGCATCATCGACCCTTCTGTAAATGACATCAACCCGCTTGAGCCCTTTGGTTGTCCGCATATAAACGAAGCCATCCCGGACGACGAGATCGCTACCCTGAACCAGTTCGACACCCATCTGCTGAGCCAAGAAGCAATGCTCAAAGTAAGCCGAGTTGTAGATTCCAGGGGTCATCACCACAACCGTCGGATTGCGAGAATGATCCGGGGCAACATACTGCAACATCTTGAGCAACTGCTCAGGGTAAGTCTCTACAGGGAGAATGCTGTGCCCCTCAAACAACTGAGGAAAGCTACGCTTCATGACTTCCCGGTTCTCAATCAGATACGAGACCCCCGAGGGGCACCTTAGATTATCTTCGAGCACGTAGACTTGCCCATCCGCTCCTCGAACGAGATCGGTGCCGGTAATGTGACACCAGATACCCTTGGGGGGCTTCATACCCTTAATCTGGTGAAGAAAGCCCTTGCTGGACGAAACCATGTACTCAGGGAACACCCCATCCTTGACGATCATTTGATCGTGGTACATGTCGTTGATGAACATGTTTAGAGCGCGAATCCGCTGCTTGAGCCCCGCCTCGATGTAGAGCCACTCTTTTTCGTCGATCACACGAGGAATCAAGTCAAAGGGCCATACCTTTTCCGTTCCCGCTGCATGGCCATAAACGTTGAACGTGATGCCCATGTTGAGCAACTCGTGGTCGGCTGCTTTTTGCCTTCGTTGCAATTCACCAGACGCCAGGGAGGCTAGCTTTTGCACCAAAAACTGGCAGCTAGACCGCGCGGTTCCATCAGAGCCGAACATCTCATCGTAAAAACCACTCGCCTCGTACGAGGTCAACCCTAGCGGATCATGGTTCGCTGGATCGACTCGAAAGTCGCTCCCAGTGCCCCCCATGCTTTGAAATTGCATACCAACCTCAGAACGTCTTACCAAATAACGAAACCGACGAAAAGCTACGAAGCCTTTCGCGCACAATTCTTCTGTGACTGGAGAGGAATGTCAGAAGGGTCTATTGTTACAGATTATTACGATCTGATGGCAATGCCAGGATGTTTTTTCCTAAATCCAAGAGACCATTTTTCTCGGATTTCGTCCCAATCCCCCGCTTAATTGAGTACCGTTTATCGCGGTTTAGGGGTTTCCGGGCGTTTAGAAAATTCGACAATCGAAACTTCTTTCAACGAAAAACCCAAGACCTGGCAATCCATTTCCCAATATGTCTAGCTCCGAACCGCCAAACCAAGCCGCTTCCACGACCGCTTACCGGTACTTGATCGGGGCGGGGCTCTTTATGGTCTTGGGCATCAGTCTTCTGGTTTTCCTCGGCCGAGAAGAAGCTCGCGTGCGGCAAATGGAATTAGCAGAATTGGATTTGCAACCTCTCCTCTATACCGAGACACCGCTCACCGAGCAGTCCCGGGCCGGAAAAGTTGTCGTTCTTTACTTCTGGGGTTTTTGGAACGCTCCCAGTCGCGAACCCTACCCAGACTTTGTGGAACTGCAGAAAGAATTCCGAGACAACCCGGAGTGCCTGGTGATCAGTGTTGCCTGCCCGCAAAACGATCAGGTTACGATAGACCAAGTCGCCTTTCACACCAAGAAATACATCGACCGCTTGCGCTACGACGAAATGCCTATCTACACCGATATCTACCAGTTTTCCCGCACTCAAGTCAGCCGGCTCTTCTCCTCAGGCGGTTTCCAGTACCCGACGACAATCGTCCTCAACCGGGATGGCAAGGTCGAGGGGGCTTGGCGAGGTTCGCTCAAGATCAAAGAAGTTCGCGACGCGATCAAGTCAGCTTTAGCCACCCCTGCCTCGGAAAAATAATGCCTGACAAACCTGTCCTCGCGATCACCCTGGGTGACCCAACGGGAATTGGACCTGAGATCACGATAAGATCGATCGCGTGCTCCAACATTACGGAGTCCGCAAATATAGTCGTCCTGGGATCTCCCGTTGTCCTGCGCCGCGTCGCCCAATTTTCTGATCTCGATCTTTCCATCGAATGTATCGACGATCTGGATGATGCAAAGACGACCTCCTACAGCACGAAGACCACGGTCCGCTGCCTGCCCACAGGTCCCGACGAATGGGATGACCTGCAGCCCACCGTCATGGCCAAAGGTGGCGAGGCTGCTTACCAGTGCTTAGTCCGTGGCACCGAACTGGCTCTCGCGAAAAAAGTCGATGCCATCGTAACTTGTCCGCTACACAAAGTAGCACTGCACCTTGCCGGTCACGATTGGCCTGGCCATACGGAATTGCTCGCCGAACTATGCGGAGTCCGGGATCATGCCATGATGCTCTATCTTCCTCCACAACCAGATGGAAGACTCGGACCGCTAGGGCTAGGTGTCGTTCACGTGACTCTGCATATGGCTCTCCGAGAAGTGTTCGCACACATCACACAAGAAAACATTCTGGAGAAAATCGGCTTAGCCCACCACGTCTTCGATCGCATCGGACAAGCCACCCGCAACCCATATAACGTACGCATCGCCGTAGCGGCATTGAATCCTCATTGTGGCGAACAAGGCCGATTTGGCCGTGAAGAAATCGATATCATCCAACCGGCTGTTGAATTGGCCAAACAAAACGGCTTGCCCGTTGTAGGGCCACTCGCCGTCGATTCCCTTATGAATAAGGCGGCCGCTGGTGAATACGACGCTGTAGTGGCCATGTATCATGACCAAGGGCACATCGCTCTGAAGCTACTCGACATGTTCGATGCGGTAAATATCACGCTGGGTTTGCCCATAGTCCGTACCAGCGTTGCCCACGGTACAGCTCACGATATCGCTTGGACCAATCGCGCCACCAACTCCGCTCCGATCCAGTACACCGGTATGATTCGCGCCGTTCAAATCGCCGCTTCTCTCGCACAAGGCCCACGATGAGTCAAGCAAGCAACATGAGTCAAGCAAGCAACACGGATTCGAGTGGCATCCTAGGTTGGCACTGGTTCCTCGACTTCCGCCAATGCCAATCCATTCCCACGCAAGCGATCGAACTGGAAAGGATCATGGTCGAAGCAGCCCGTCTTGCACGAGCGACTGTGGTTCAGCGTTGCTTTCACGAGTTTTCGCCCCACGGCTTAACTGGCGTCTTAGTCATCGCCGAGTCTCACTTTGCCGTACACACATGGCCAGAGCACCAAGCGGTCTGCGTTGATATCTTTTCCTGCACAGCCAATCTCGACATCGAAGCAGCAACTGCCTTTCTGCAACAAAAACTCACCTGCCCACGAGTTCACGTCCGAATGGAAGAGCGTAGCGCTTGATCCCAGGCCCCCCACCGACGCTAACGGTACAACTCTAACATATCAAAAGAGCACTGCTTTACAGGAACCCAAAGCCTTGCTTGCGAATAACAAGACGAGTCGTGCCGTATCATCATCTGCTCCGCCTGCTCTAAGCGAGCCTAGACGACTCAAGCGTTCTCGGTGTAGCAACCTGATCGAAGCCTTCAATTTTGACAAAAAGATTTCAAGATTCCGAACCAATTGCGAAATACGGAGACTGCGTTACCCTCTATTGTCCAAAAATTATGCGACAATTGTTGTGCGTCGGTTGCCCTCGAAAGTTGACTTTCTCTAACAGTGATGAAACTCATGAGTTTTTCTATCCTCGCAGCAAGACTGCTCCGATTCAAGCTCCCCTTATTTGCCTGTTTGGCTTTTACGATGACAATTCCAAGTCTGCCCGCTCAAGAAATCCCGATCCTGGATCGCAATCTGTTTTTCGGGAATCCCCAGATTTCAGGTGGCCAGCTCAGTCCAGATGGCAAGACGATTTCCTTCATGAAAGCCTACAACGGCATCATGAACATTTGGGTCAAGGACTTTGACGCACCCTTTGACGAGGCTCTGCCGGTGACCGACAGCCAGAGGCCGCTGATGGGTTATGCTTGGACGGACGACGGAAAGTTTATTCTCTACGTCAAAGACAAAGATGGTGACGAGAACCTCAACGTATTCGCAGTCGATCCCAAGGCTGCTGCTCCTGACAAGATTCCCGAATCCCGAAACTTGACTCCCCTCGAGGATGTCACGGCCCAGCTGGTTCACGTCAGCCAAAAAAATCCTGACTTGTTGTGGGTCGGTCTAAACGATCGTGACAAGGCTTGGCATGATTTGTATCAGCTCACGATTTCTACCGGTGAGCTCAAGTTGCTTTATAAAAACGAGGATCGTATTACTGGTTACGAGTTTGACTGGGACGACAACCTTAGACTGCTCAGCCGAACCGACGAAAAGGGAACGACGACTCTCTTAAGAAAAGACGCTGAGGATCTCGTTCCGATTTATGATACTCTCGTAACGGAAGGAGCCGGCGTTATTGGCTGGACACCGGACAACAAGAAACTCTACCTGGAAACCAATAAAGGGGAGTTAGATCTTTCGACCGTCTTCCTGATGGATCCCGAGACGTTGGAGATGACGTTGTTCGAAAGCGATCCCGAGAAGCGGGTTGACTTCGGTTCCTTACAACTTGACCAGAACACTCGCAAGCTGATTTCGACATCTTACGTCGACGACAAAGTTCGATACTACTGGAAAGATCCAGTCTGGGAAGCCAACTACAACTTCTTGGTGGACAAATTCCCTGGCCGGGAGATCTCGTTCCAAAGTTCGACCAAGGACTACTCGAAATTCTTGGTCGCGGTCTCCGGAGATCGATTTGCAAGTGAAGCTTGGTTCTTCGATGCCCAGACAAAAGATCTGATCTTTCAGTACACTCCTCGCCCTGAACTGAAAGACGTAGAACAATATCTTGCACCGATGATTCCGATCCGATATGCGAGCAGCGACGGCTTGGAGATCCCTGGCTACCTAACCCTTCCTGTCGGCAAGCAACCGCAAAATTTACCGATGGTCGTCGTCGTACACGGTGGCCCCAAAGGCCCACGCGACATGTGGGGGTACGACCCTGAAGCACAATTCTTAGCCAACCGTGGCTACGCTGTCCTCCAGCCAAACTTTCGTGCAAGTGGCGGGTATGGAAAAGCCTTCTTGAATGCTGGAGATGGCGAGTGGGGTAAACTCATGCAGGACGATATTACCTGGGGTGTCAAGCATCTGATTGAGCAAGGCACGGTCGATAAGTCCCGGGTGGCGATTATGGGTGGCAGCTACGGCGGCTACGCGACCTTGGCAGGACTGACCTTTACACCCGATCTATATGCATGCGGCGTTGATATCGTTGGACCGAGTAACATATTCACCTTGCTCGACTCCATCCCTGCCTACTGGGAGGCTGGGCGAGCATTCCTTTACGGCATGGTTGGAGATCCTAGCACCGAAGAGGGCAAAGCCCGAATCCAAGAAGCCAGCCCATTGTTTAGCGCTAGCCGCATCCAGAAGCCCCTGTTGATCATCCAGGGAGCAAATGACCCTCGCGTCAAACAAGCTGAGGCAGACCAGATAGCAATTGCTCTTAGAGATCGCGGACACGACGTTAGCTATTTGCTGGCTGAGGACGAGGGGCACGGCTTTGCAAAACCGGTCAACCGAATGGCTATGTATGCCGAGGTGGAGCGGTTCTTGGCGGACAAAATCGGCGGACGCTATCAAGAGTCAATGCCTGAAGATGTTGCGAAACGGCTTGAAGAGCTCCGAGTGGATATATCCAAGGTGACTTACGTAAATCCAAAGGATATTGCTATCGCCGATGCGTTGCCTGAAATTACCCCTGCATTGAAAGAGGGGACCGAAGAATGGAAAGTTAAGATTTCCGTTCAAGGCCAAGAGTTGGCCATGAAGACGACTCGCACAATCACCAAAAGTGGCGATACCTGGTTGATCAAGGATTCGACCGTGGGCCCATTGGGTAACATGACCGATTCAGCGACCTACTCGGCTGGGCTGGCACCGCTAACGAGGTCTTTGTCCGAGGGAGATCAATTGCTCACTGCAAGTTTTTCGCCGAACAAGATCACCCTTACCAAGGATGGCGAATCTCAAGATATGGAGTACGCAGGAGCGTTGCTTTGCGATGGGCCAGGACGAGACTTCATTATCAGTGGCATGCCGCTCGAAGCCGACATGAACTTGGTCGTCAATGTGGCGGACATGCAAACTGGTAAGGTTCAACCAACGCGCGTTCAAGTTACCGGAAACGAGGACTGGAACGGGGCGACATTGACCAAGGTTACATTGACCAACCTGGAAATGCCTGCCCAGAAAACAACGCTTTGGATCGACCCAACGACCAAAACCGTTAGAAAATCGCAACAAGTTTTGCCTCAACTAGGTAACGCTGTCTTGGAATACGTCAGAGCGAACTAGAAAGTTAGCTTCTGCGTCAACATTTTCGATTAGCATGGAGTCATCCTCCTCAACCAACGGACGACAGACCAGAGCTGTAGAATATGGACGCCGAATTCGATACTTTTCGAGCCTATTTGACGCTCCTGGCGCGTGGGCAAATTCCTGCCGCTTTGCAGTCGCGTTTAGATGCCTCCGACATTGTCCAAGAGACCTTGTTGGAGGCCTACCGAAAACGTGAACAATACCGGGGAGAGAATGAACCCAAACAGATTGCAGGCTGGTTACGGCAGTTGCTATCTTGCAATCTCATCGACGCGTTGCGCGCTCAGCGGCGCGCGTCCCGCGATATCGAACGAGAGCAATCCATAGCGATGTCGCTCGAAGAATCATCCATGGGGCTCGAGCATTTGTTGGCATCGGACCAATCGACCCCAAGCCAGATCGTTGAACAACAATACCGAGCATTGTTGGTCGCCCAGGCGATTGAGGGATTACCGGAATCGCAACGTGACGCGATCACCTATCGCTACTTTCAGCGAGCTTCGTTGGAGCAAATTGCAGAGCAGATGAATAAGAGTAAGCCTGCCGTAGCAGGATTGCTAAAACGAGGTCTCGAAGCCTTGAGAGCGAGTCTACGAGGAAAGGACCTATGAGTTCGATCGATCCCTCGTCGTCTGACTCCTCAGACAGCTCCTCTGACAACTCTTCAGAGCAGCTCGAGAGAGCCATTGCGGAATACCTCGATCTCATCGATCAAGGTGCGGTGTTCGATGTCGAGGCATGGCTGGCTAGCCACCAGTCAATCAGATCCCAATTAGAAGAGTTTCTCGAAACGGAAAGGGAGTTCGATTCGGCATTTCCGCCTCGAAATGCACCTAGTGTCGGCTCTTTGGATGAAACCTGCGAAATGCCTAGCGGAGCGACAGATTCATCCACGCCGTTGCCGTCGGCAAGTGGTCGCAATAAGCTGTTTCGCGGCAAAGACAGGATTGGTCCTTATCAGTTCAATCGATTGCTTGGGGCCGGGGGAATGGGGCAGGTTTTCGAAGCTTTCGACCCGAATGGAAACTTGGTCGCCGTAAAGGTTTTGTCGCAGCAATGGTCACGATCGCCTGAATCGCTACAGCGTTTCAAGATGGAGGGCAAGATTGCCAGCGCCATCAATCACCCTCGCTGCGTTTTTGTGAGGGCTGCCGATGAGGATCAGGGTGTCCCTTACATCGTCATGGAACTCATGACGGGTAAGACTTTAAAAGACTTGAGTCAAGAGTCAGGCAAGCTACCTGTCGACAAAGCAATTCGAGTCATCATGGATGTTCTTGATGGGCTCGAGGAAGCCCATTCGCACGGAATGATCCACCGTGATATCAAGCCGGGGAATTGTTATCTCGAATCGAATGGTCGAGTCAAACTCGGTGATTTCGGCTTGGCACGCTCAATTGAAGATAGCTCGGAGTTAACTCGCACTGGGGATTTCGTCGGGACTCCATTGTTTGCGTCTCCCGAGCAGGTCAAAGGTCAATCAATTGACGCGCGTACCGACATTTACTCGGTGTGCGCAACGCTTTATTTTTTGTTAGCGGGACAAGCCCCATTTGCCGGTTCTTCTCCCACGAACGTAATCGCAAGAATTGTTTCAGAGGATCCCACCCCTCTTCGCAAACTGAACCCCGAAGTTCCAGTATTGCTCGAACGCATCGTGATGCGGGGACTGAGCCGAGACCGCAAGCTCAGGTTTCAGACGGTAACAGAGTTGAAGCAAGCTCTAGAGCCATTTGTTCGAGGGCGCCACTCGATTGCAGCGTGGGGACGGAGGTTTGCCGCATTTTGCATAGACGGTGCATTCACCGCTATACTCGGTGGCATTGCAACTCAATTCGTAAAGACGGAAGATGCGACCGCAGTGCTTCCGTTGGTCAGTTATCTGTGTCTTATGGCGCCCCTTCTGATGTACTACCTCCTTTTCGAGGGATTTGGCTATGCCTCTCTTGGCAAGATTCTGTTGAGGCTTCAAATCGCCGACCGTATCACGGGTGAGAGACCTCATCGCCTCAAAGTCGTTGTGCGTACGCTAGTTGCCTTAATACTTATGGGGATTGGAACGGATCTCTTAACCTACCTTTCAGCCGATCCCTCTGATACTTTCGGTTGGGTGTTCCGACAGTGGACAGGCTACTTCATTTCTTACACTCTGATTCTGGTTCCGGTTCTATTTACCAAACCGTATCGTTTGTTGATGCATGATTGGCTGACCGGGACTATGGTCGTTGATCGGCCTCGAAAGTCGGCTCAGCAACAACTCGCCCAATCCGCTTCAGAATTCCAGGCACCACTCCTCTCGGCTACCTCGTATCCTGAAAAGATAGGAGAGTTTTCGGTCAAGGGGCTAATTCAATCTGGAAGCCGTTGTACGGTTCTTTCGTGCCGTGACGAAAGTTTGAATCGGAACATATGGGTTTGGATGAGAGACAGTGCCGAGCCTGAGCTTCCTATCGCTCGGCGGGAGTGCGATCGATCGACGAGGCTTAGATGGCTGAGTAACGGACGATTTAAGGATCGGCAATGGGATGCGTTTCTGGCTCCAACCGGTGCCCCTCTAAAGCATTGGATGACACCCGAGTCACCTTTGGGATGGAAGGAGACTCGCGGAATCCTAAGGCAGCTCGCAATAGAGATTGAAGAGAGTCAGTGCGAGGATTTGCCAAATCAAATTGAAACATTGGATCAAGTTTGGCTTGACTCCAGGGGGCGGCTGACCCTGATCGATTGGTCCGTCTCAGATCAACTCGACGGCACATCGCGCAACTCACAATTAGAACAATCTAGAGGCATTTTGTGCGAAGCGGCCAGGCAGTGCCTCACCGGTACAAGTTTACCGTTGGATTCAGAACGCCGTCCCATCAAGGCATTAGTGCCTGTACATGTGCGAGCTCTATTGAGCGAACTTTCAGCCGCTGCCTCGACCGAGACGTCTACGAATTCTAAGGAGACGCCTCCGTTCTCCGTTGGCTCCTTTCTTCAGAAATTGGAATCGCATGCCAACAAGCCTACCGAGCCAACCTACGAAAGTCGCTTGTTGGGCTTGGGGGTTGCGATCACTCCAGCATTGCTCTTGCTCGGGATGGTGATGGTAGTGTCTCGAATGGGCAGCGTTCTGGTTCTGGACAAAATCACCGATCTCATGGTCGCACCGGTTGTTGCGAAAGCGATGATTGATGAGGGAGAAGACCATGGCGTCTGGTCCGGCTCTGGGAATGAAAGTGGGCTAACAAAGCCAGAGCTAGAACAGTGGCTCGCTGGGCAACCAGATCGACTGGAGACGCTCAAGGATCTGTACAGTCGACGTTATCCACAATTGAGCGGATTTGCTGGGGTCTTAGCAAAAGAGACGAAACTGGTTGAGGATCCGGTCGGTCAGTTGGATAAGGTGGTAATAGAATGGAAAGACGAGCGATGCGTTGCAGTAAATTGGAAGAGCGATGACGATCGAACAGAATTCGACCTTGCTGCGATCGCTCGATTGGTCCAAGCTCCCACTGATGCGAAGCCGCAAGAGTTACTTCGGCGCAGTTCCATCATTCTGACCATCGTCACGCTCACCCCCTTTCTACTTTGGATCGGCTGGGCGGGAGTGACCGGCGGGGGGCTTTCCATGTGGATCTCGGGTTTGCAAGTCGTCCGTGCTGATGGAACGCCTGCAAGTTGGCTAATTCGGCTGATTCGGCCTCTATTGGCTGGCATACCCTTCTTAGTTCTACAAGCCTTTATTACCTGGAACGACCTGAACAATCCCAACCTTCTCTGGCTATCCAGTTTGGCTCACCAGGTACTGTTGTGGCTGTTTCTGATTTATGCCATTTTGGTGGTGGCATTTCCGAGGAGAGCACCTCACGACTGGCTTTTGGGTACCCATCTCGTGGCCAAGTAAAACGTACTATCCTGTGCGTTTAGCAACACGCTGGCCCCGCATGCTAAGTAGTATGGCAGGAGTCCGCAGCAATGCGGCCCAAATGCCGATCGCCGGTTAGCGGAGCACGCGCTCATGCCCGGAGGTCGAGTGTCGTATCCGACCTTGCTGACGTGTCATTCACAGTCAGAGACAGTCTCTGACATCGCAATATCGTACCACAGGGGACGTCAACATTCAGCAGGGAAGAGAGTGCGATCGATTGACTGTAGATACCACTGGCTTGCCCAGTGGAGTTTCATGTTTCTCGCTAAATCAATCGCACCGCCTGCCCCCCCCTCTTTTCTCGGTGGCTTTGCCGCCGAGAAAAGAGGGGCATACGGGGGCTGAGCGGTTGTGTAGCGAGAAGCGTAACAATCCAACCGGCAAGCTGGAGGCATTCCAGAGCCTTGAAGCTCGTCGCGTTCCTTCATTACTAACTACATCGTAAATCGAGTCGACGTCGAAAAACTATCATTTCAAAATGCCGACTAAATGGCGATTGCGGTCGAGCGCGTTGCTTTGGCGTTTCCCCGTACAGACGATTGCGTACATGACCACACCAGTAACAAGACCGACTGGAAAAGCGATGTAGGATTTGGCAAGCAGGAATGCGAAAGATGCCGGGGGGGCAACCAAGAGTGCACCTAGAATCGGAGACATAAAACCGAACATAGCCCATATTCGAAGCTCCCTATCTTTCAAAACAAAACTGGCGATGCTCCAAATTAGCATTGATGCCACGCACACATAATGAGTCCAAAAATCATTAATCCCTGGGAAAACGGGCGTTCCTAGGTACATTAGAATTAATCCACCCCAGCCCATTAAAGCAGCAGTCCCACACACAATAGGTAATCGCAAAAGCCAAGATCTCATACCTTTCGACACCTTTCTCAGATCTGTTTTTCAAACCTTTAGTCGATACTCAGTCTAACTGTTGTTTAGGGTACGTGTTAACGCCGAACCGCAATAGAGTGCCAAACTTTTCATCAACAAAGCCTATTTATGTTCTGTCCTGCTGTGTCGGCATAGCATCGAGTATCCAGTCGGCAATCTCAATGCGGAAGTCAGCGTGTGCGCGGGCCTGAGCGACGGCAAACGAGTCACAATAAGTCTCATATTCTAGTCTGTCGTAGTGGTATTCCAAGTAAACACCGTCATCGGTTGCATACTGCACTATTCTTGCAAGATGCGGACGATTGGCGGTCAAGCTAGTGTATTTGCCCTCGGAAATGAACCCGAATTGGAATTCGCCAGTTGGTTCGTTGCGATCCTCATCCAACCTTGCAATTTCCATTACTCTCGGCAGGCGTCGAGCAAATTCCGTAATGAGCGTCGCGAAGTCGCTGATCGCGGCAGTTTCAGGGATGTTGCCCCATTTGATAATCTGCCACCATCCAAGACTCCTATTGCCACGTGCCAGTCTTCGAACAAGCCATTCCGAAAATTGTCGAAATGGTGGAACTTCTGCCAAGGAATGGTTGCTGCTTTTGATGGCAAACTGATAGCCATCGATAAACGATTTGACCTCGCCAATAGTCGTGACGCCATAAGCCGCCGGGTGTAGGCCCATGTCCGATAGTACAGCGTAGATGTTTGTCATTCGATCTAGTATTTATTGTCAAAAGCGAGCATTACCGACAACAAGTGGTTGGCTTATCGCAAGTCAAAACGGCCGGTCGAGTGCTTCGTGGGCGAACTGCTGTTACCTCATTTTATCGAGTCAAGTCGGGACTGTCTCGCCACGCTTGCGTTAGTTTCATCGCAATCTTGATTCGTTCAATCGCCAAGTCCATATCGGAAACTCGGAAGAGTATCTCCGAATCAAGTATTGGCAACTCACCCTCGGGCAGTCGACAAGTTTCTTCAAAACCACCGTCAACCATTGCGTTGATAGCTAGGGTGGATTTCTTTACGTGGCTTGCTGTTTGTCCCGGGGCTGTCGATTTAAGAGTTCATCCATTTGAACAATTGTAATCATTTTTGTTTCGAGGGCAGATGCAACTAGTAACGACAAGCGAAGGCCTGACAACGTGCCTACAATCGCTCCAGTGATTACGCCTGGTACACCAAAAACGATTCCTGGTGTAGCGCAAATTGCTGCACATCCCGGTACCACCGCAACGGGAACATATTTCATTGCATCAAGGGCACGTTGTGTTGCATCTGCAACGCGCTGAGAATCGGCGTATATTCGCGACAATTGAGAATTCTTTCTGTAATGAGCTAACGAAAAAAGGATCAATCACGTCGAGCGGAAATCATGGACCGCCGAAGCCCCCGGAAACGAGACGAGGAATGCAAGCACTGGTTAGCGGAGTACGCGTTCTTGCCCGGAGGTCGAGTGCCGTCGTCCGCATTGCTTACATGCCATCTTCGGTCAAAGACTGGCTATGACATAGCACAATTGTACCATAGGGGACTTCAACATTCAGAAGGGGGAAAGTACGAGTGACCATCTTTTCTGCTCGTCGCGTTATTTTTGAGTTGAAACGAGTGGCGATCTATCTTCAACGGAATTCAGCCTAAGGGTAAAGCCAGATTGTCCATTAAAAATCCACCAGACGTCGCCACTTCCATTCACACCGTCGTTTTAAGACGTTTACGTAGAAGCCAGGTGGCAAACAAGGTATTAGGTATTGTAGCAATCAAGAGTAAAAAAATGGCAGCATCCCAGTGCCAGACGTTGAGTAGGTGTTCAATCAACGTGCCACTTTCACTGCCGAAAAGAGGACCCAAATCTTTGGTGTTGATTATTCCAGCACTGAGCAATTTTGATTGCAGTCCAGACATAACGATCCACAACGGACCAGTCAGGAGCAAGAGGAATGCACCAGACCGTACAAACCAGTGTCGACGGTCGGTTTGCAACGACTGCGAATCGTGTGATGTTGGTTGATACGCATCGGTGATCATGGATAGTTTGGTGTTTGCGTGACGGCACAACCGAGTAGCGTAGACTAGTCGAGTGGCTTGCTTAGCACGAATAAATTGGACGCATGGGTCAATAAGCCCCTTCTGCTTTCGATTGATGACGAGACAACAACCTGCTAACGAAAAAGGATCATTCAAGTCCAGCGGGGATCATGGACCGCCCAATCTCACGGGATCGAAACGTCGAATGCATCAACTGGTTCGTCGGCTCTTTTGCCCTGCACATGACATTACCGATTTTTCGCGTATAATCTAGGCTTCATGCGAAAGGAAATATGATGTTATCAGATCAATCGAGGCTGATCGCTCTTGAATCGAAGAAAATCTATGATGAGCGGCTTCGTGAGAAGCTCGAGAGCAGCGATCACGGAAAGTTCGTCTGTATCGAACCGAAGTCAGGCGATTATTTCGTCGGAGAAACATTTGATGATGCCGTTAACCACGCGATCGACGCTCATCCGGACCGGCGGACGCATACATTGCGAATTGGCCATTCCGCAGCACTGCACCTGGGAGTCCTGGTTCGGTGAAGGGCATCGTTGACAGCGAGTTGTGAGCATTGATCGAAGTGGCTATCGGAAATATGCGTGGCGGAGGAAAATCTGTCATCATGGTATGGGTAGACACCGCATTCAACGGTGGGTTGGTTCTTCCGAGGCAGGTAATCGACGATTTGAAGCTACGGGAGTACTCCTCGACATCGGCAATTCTGGCTGACGGTCAGCAAGTAGAACTACCAACCTATACCTGCTATCTCGAGTGGTTCGGAAACGAGTATCGAACGCAAGTCATCGCAAACGATGGTGCCCATCCTTTGCTGGGCACAATGCTGCTGAACGACCATGATCTACGCGTCAGCTATAAACGAAAGACTGTGGAGCTGGATTAGCCGACGCACGAAACGCAATCTATCCCTACCGGAGTTTAGCTGAGCGGTGGGATAGGTTGGGCGTACAAACCGTATGGCTTTGTTATGGTTTTGTTGTGGGATGCGGAGAATCGGATCGGCGGAGCGATCCGCGACAATGTCGCTGACCGCTCCGCCGGTCAGTTGCCAGAATCGAGTTAGACGCTGGGTAAAGGCCGTGACAAGTTTGTGATAGGGAGTCATAACTCGCTTCCTAATCCTGAAACAGAAAGTGAAAATGACCAGCGATTACGAAAGAGATGGCCCTACGAATCAGGATGATTAGCGTCGTCTGCTTGTTAGTTCAACGGACGCATTGACCAAGTGTGAGAAGTTGGCTCAACACAATTCAGGAGCGGCCGGTTGTTCATGCGGGTAGTAGGGATCTTTAACAAGATCCACCACGTTGAGGTCCATTGCGGGGGAATGTGAACTGCGCTGCTAACTGTTTCGGTCATGGAGGCATCAACGCAAGGCGGTTAGAGCGTTGGAACCCTACCAGAGAGCTTGCGGATCGTTCAGCTACTATTGGTAAGGTTGCGCTTTCCACGTGGATTTCGTAGTTTTTCGTTTGCCGTTCGACTAATAGGGAAAGGTGGGTGCATCGCACGGGTAGACAACGTATAATGGGACGTCAAGGTGAGTGGCGGCTCGACTCGTTTCTCACCGACTCACCCGCCGTTCCGCCCACCCTCTCCGTTCCGCTATCCCATCACTTCCCATGAACAACGTTACTCAGTGGCAACAACTGATGGCCCGAAGGCAGTTCTTTTCCGGGGCCGGTCTCAGGCTTGGGGGGCTTGCCTTGAGCAGTTTGCTTGGTCCGAGCCCTCTGACGAACCAGAGTAGAGCATCGGAATCCGATTCGCGAGTGCACCCGCCTCTTCCGGGCTTGCCTCACTTTCCGGCCAAGGCTAAATCGATCATCTACTTGCACATGAACGGTGGGCCTTCTCAAATCGACATGTGGGATTACAAGCCCGAGCTCGAAGCCCAGTTTGATAAGGATCTGCCCGACTCGATTAGGCAGGGGCAGCGGATCACCACGATGACGAGCGGCCAGTCCCGGCTTCCGGTTGCACCCAGTAAGTTTCGATTTCAGCAACATGGCGAATCAGGACGTTGGGTGTCGGACTTGTTGCCCCAAACGGCCAAGGTTGTCGATGAACTCGCCGTCATTAAAAGTGTCCATACCAACGCCATCAACCATGACCCTGCGTGCACGTTTGTAATGACGGGGAGCGAAGTGCCGGGCAAGGCGAGTTTGGGGTCTTGGATATCGTACGGATTGGGAAGCGAGAGCAATGATCTACCAGCATTTGTAGTGCTAACTCCCACTTGGTCCGCAACCGCTCCTGCCCAGGCTTTGTTTACTCGCATGTGGTCGAGCGGATTTTTGCCAACTCGATTCACCGGTGTTGCGTTGCGCCGTGGTGGCGACCCAGTATTGTACTTGCCCAATCCGGATGGAGTCACCTCTCAAGACAGACGCGTCATGCTTGATGCCCTGCGAGAGATGAATCTCGAACGCTTCGGAATGTTAAAGGATCCTGAGATACAGACTCGCATCTCTCAGTATGAGATGGCGTTTCGAATGCAGTCGAGCGTTCCGGAGTTAACCCGGATTTCCGATGAACCGTCTCATATACTCGATATGTACGGTCCAGAGGTCACCAAACCCGGAACCTTCGCGGCCAGTGCTTTGTTAGCCCGGAGGATGGTAGAACGCGGAGTACGTGTTGTCCAGGTTCTGCACCGAGGCTGGGATCAACACGGCAACATCGCCAACGATTTGCCCGCCCAGTGCCGGGATGTTGACCAAGCCTGTGCTGCGCTCATCAGCGATCTCAAGCAAAGAGGCTTGCTAGACTCGACATTGATCGTATGGGGAGGCGAGTTTGGAAGGACTGTCTACTGCCAAGGTGGTTTGTCCCGTGACAATTATGGCCGAGATCACCACCCGAAATGCTTTACGGTTTGGATGGCGGGTGGCGGCGTAAAAGGTGGCATCGAGTACGGCACAACCGACGATTACAGCTACAACATTGTTGACAAACCGGTGCACGTGAACGACCTCAACGCCACAATTCTACATTGCATGGGGATCGACCATGAGCGGTTCGTGTTCCCTTCACAGGGGTTAGAGCAGAAACTCACGGGTGTCGAACCACAACGCGTAATTACTGAGATCTTAGTTTAGCTTTGCCGAATTTCGCGTGGTCGAAGAGAATTTCTTTTCCTCGCGACCGATTTTCTTTCTCTCGTGACCAGAGGTGTCAACAAGGACCCGATAGTAGTGATATGGATTGATGACAGCAGTTCATCAGTGCGTTATTTGCCAGTTTTCGGGGAGGATCCAGAGATGACATCAGTCGATATGAGAGCGTTAAACCAAGCCATGTCGGCACCGGACGATTTGGTCGTGGCGTTGCGATACACCGACAAAAAGGGGGTTACGACGGAGCGAGTTGTCAGCCCGATTCGGTGGCTTCAGGGCAAAGCGTTGTTGGCGCTGTGCCTTTGCCGAGAAACCCCGCGTCGATTCGAGTTGGAGCGATGCTCCGAGGTACGGCTTATCAATTCCAATGATATTCTTATGCCTGTACCGATCAGGGTTGTCGCCTAGCGAACGTTCCTTTTCTTTGGGTGGCAATCAGGGGTAGATCGTTGAGGCGGCGTAACGGATAATCCCCCCTTTACCCAACCCACAAGAATTTAACGAATCAAACCCTATGGAAGCAGGTATCGTAGGCTTACCGAACGTCGGGAAGAGTACCTTGTTTAACGCCTTGACCGGCGCCGGCAATGCTCAAGCGGCCAATTATCCGTTTTGTACCATCGAGCCAAACGAAGGAATCGTCAGCGTTCCTGACGAACGGTTAACTCGAATCACCAAGTACATTGTCCCTCAAAAAGTGATCCCAGCGATCCTGAAGTTGGTGGATATCGCCGGGATTGTTAAGGGTGCGAGCGAAGGGCAGGGTTTAGGCAATAAGTTTCTGAGCCACATCCGGGAGGTCGATGCCATCTTACAAGTCGTCCGCTGCTTTACCGATCCCGATGTGATTCACGTGGGGGGCAAGGTTGATCCCTTGGCTGACATTGAAACCATCGAGATGGAGCTAATGTTCGCGGACTTGGAGGGCTTAGAAGGAGCCTTGCCCAAAGCGGAGCGGGCGGCCAGGACCGGCGACAAAGAGGCCAAGTTGCGTGTCACCGCAATTCAGCAATGCCTAGAGCATCTCAACAAAGGTTTGCCGCTGCGAACGTTAACTTTGGGTGAAGCGGAATTGAAATCGATATCCAGTTTCGGTCTAATGACCGCTAAGCCGATTTTGTACATCGCCAACGTCGACGAGAACGACTTGGAGGGTAAGAGCGAGTCGGTGCAGCGCGTCCGTGAATACGCAGAAAAGGTGGGGGCGCAGATTGTGCCCGTTTGTGCCAAACTAGAAGCAGAAATCGCCGAACTCGACGAACCGGATCGCACCGAGATGTTGCAAGCGGTGGGCTTGACTCAGCCGGCTCTACAAGCTGTGGCTCAAAAAACTTATCAAACATTGGGATTACAGAGCTACTTTACAGCCGGCGAAAAAGAGGTGCGAGCATGGACGATACCGATTGGTGCCACTGCTCCCCAAGCTGCTGGTGTGATTCATACCGATTTTGAAAAAGGCTTTATACGCGCCGAAGTGTATCAGCTTGAAGATCTAGAAACCTACGGCAACGAAAAAGATATCCGATCAGCAGGAAAGCTACGGACAGAGGGAAAGACCTACGTGATGCAGGATGGTGACATCTGCCATTTCCTGTTCAACGTTTAATCGAACAAAAGGCTGCCCCTGTGTTGCAACGAAGATTATTTTCGGCGTTGATTCTGATCAGCGTCGCTCTCGGTTTGTTGTGGCTCGACGCAACCTATTCTGTTCGAGGGCAGAATGGAGTGTGGACGATTCCGCTGCTTGCAGGTTTAGCACTGGGTACGGCTTGGGAATTCTCAGTCTTGTTAAGCGGGAGATGGCCCTTCTCACCTCGAATTACTTTGTTTCATAGTTCGGTCGCCCTGTGTGTAGGATTGTTTCCCGTTTGGTATGGATTGGTAATGAGTCAGCCCTATCCCACCGACTGTCCGGTAGGCAGGTTGGGATGGATTCTCGTTGGCTTATTCTCCGGAATGGGGCTTAGTGGACTTCATGCTCTGCGGGAGTTCGGACTTGAAGACGCTAGGCGGAGCCAAAATCCAGAGTCCTTGGGGCGGGAAAGTTATTCCGAGCGAACCCTTTTGGGGTGGGTACTGTCCTCCTTTGTCATTACCTATGTTGTTGGATGCATGTTATTGTGGCATGCGATACGGATGCGATCCCCCGTAGAGGGTGTTTATGAGTTGATCGCATTGGTCGCAGTCGTGAAACTGGCCGACACGGGGGCGTACTTTACGGGTAAGCTCCTTGGCAGAAACAAGCTCGTTCCATCCATATCACCTGGAAAAACTGTGGAGGGGTTAATCGGTGGTGCGGTCTTTTCGATAGCGGCAGCCTTTATTGGGTTTCGTGTCGTTCTGCCTAGTTTAGGGGTAGAGGCGGGGCCCTATGTTTGGGGGCCAGTTGTTACGGGCTGTTTGTTAACGGTTGTAGGGGTGATAGGGGATTTGTTGGAATCCATGGTAAAACGAACGGTCGGGGCTAAGGATAGCGGATCGATTCTTCCTGGACTTGGTGGGGTGTGGGATGTGACCGATTCTTTGCTCCCGACCGCAATTGTCGGCTATCTTGTACTGATGGCCCGGCTTTAAAAGATTGTTTTCATTCCAAGTTCAGGCATACAATATCTCTGGGTGAGTAACTCTAGGTGAGTTTGAGCGTCTTTTCTAATCCTAACGCAACGCTACTGAAACTCTGGAAAACACAATATGTCAGAATCGACTATAACGCTCGCCGACCCTCATCTTGCACTGCAACTGTTCGGTCCAAACGACACCAATCTTAGGCAGGTACGCAACCAACTCGGAGTCGCAATCACCCATCGCAACGGTCAGATTCGTATCGCTGGGCCTGCGGATTCCGTAAGAATGGCGACAGAGATCTTGGAGCGACTCAAGGACAAAGTCTATCGGGCTGGAACGGTCAGCTCGGAGGATGTGACCGATTCCTTGGCTACATCGCTCGATAAGAAACTACCGCCAACCTATGAGAAGAACGAGGTCGCCATCGGAAACGCGGGGCGACGCATCAAGCCACGCACAGAGGGGCAAGCTGAGTACCTAGAGGCCATCAGGCGACATGACATGACCTTTTGTATTGGGCCAGCTGGGTGCGGCAAGACTTATCTCGCTGTAGCGACTGCTGTGGAAGCGCTCAAGTCTCGCACGATACGCAAAATCGTTCTTGTGCGACCTGCCGTGGAAGCGGGCGAAAGCCTGGGATACTTACCTGGTGATCTCCATGAAAAACTAAACCCATACCTTCGGCCTCTGCTGGATGCGATCAACGAAATGATCGATTTCGATCAGGTCAAATACTTGATGGAACAGAACATCATCGAGGTAATTCCCTTAGCCTACATGAGGGGCCGCACACTTAACCAGGCATTTGTTATACTGGACGAAGCGCAGAACGCGACCGTAGCTCAGATGAAGATGTTTTTGACTCGTATGGGCGAAGGTTCCAAGATCGTGGTATCCGGCGACGTGTCGCAGGTTGACTTGCCACCGGGCACGACGAGCGGATTGCGAGATGCAGTTCAAAGATTGGGCGGCATCAACGGGATTTGTTTCGTACGATTGTCCGAAGGGGACATCGTGCGGCATCCATTAGTCAGAAAAATTGTTGCAGCTTACGACGGTCCCCAAGCCATGGGGAGCCGCAATACGGAACGCGGTCAGCGCCCCGAAGAGCGGTAGACAGTAGTAGCCTCAAACCAGCGCAGACAAAACGAGCCATAAACGTGTCCTCAACGACCGGAAACGTCAAAAACCGAAGTGAACGGGCCGCAAATCTAAAAATAGATCGGCACACTTGGCGGCAATCGCTTGCGCGAATCATGGAGTGGGAGTCGCTCGGCAGATTCGGCATAGCATTTATGGTTGCTATCGCACTTCTTTTATTTCTGCGGGCCTGGGAGCCACCGTTCACCTTTCAGCAAGGGCTGCTTCCGCAACGAGCGATCTTGGCTCGCGTTCCTTTCATGGTTGAGGACGAGAACAAGACCGAGGTTTTGAGGTTGCAGGCAGCCCGTGAGGTATTCTGCATCTACCAAAATCGAAACGAAGCTATCTCGCAGTTGGAGGGAGCCTGCAAGGAAGCCTTGATGTCCCTGCAAGATCTCACCGATCTCAGCGCAGTAACCACGGCTCAAACCGTAATCCTCGAAGCCCTGACGGTATCTCCGACCGACACCAACTCTCCCAAGATTTCCTACCCCGAGGCAATCGACACGATACGAGCTTGCCTTGGGAACGACGCAGGAATTTCCAAATACGACTCGGCGATGCGAGAGGTGTTCGCACCTTATCTCGAGATCGGCTTGATCAAAGCCTTAACGCATGACCTGGAGATGGGGAACCAGCGTTTCATCCGAGTGATTCAAGCCGGCGCTAGCGAAGAAAAGTTCATTGACGTTGATGTGCAACGAGTACGCGTTTCGGAAGTCATTATCACTCTCCGAGACTCTCTGGTACGCAAGTTCGAGAATCTGTACGAAACGAAGGATTCAAGATTGCTCGCCAAGATGGTCCATAATTTCTTGGCGAGCAAGCTTCCTGAGACACTGACACTGAGAGAAGATTTGAGTGCTAAAGCGAGACAAGAAGCGATTGCAGCGACCAAGCCCGCGATGGTGACCTACGATCCGTCGTTTGGTGCCGTCGTACCAAAGGGACGGGTGTTGGGGCCAAAGGAGATCGAGCTGCTGCGAGCGGAACACGAAGCCTTTACCAAGAGTTTGAACCTAAAGCACAAACTGCAAAGGTTTGCGGCTTTTGCAGGCTTGATCACAGCCTTGTATTTGCTGTGCGGGTACACCTTGTATCAATCTCAGGAACGCAAACTGATTACGGACCTCAAGCAATTCTTGAGAATGCTGGGGCTTTGCGTCGGCTGCATCGTATTGGCTGTATTGACGGTTCGTGATCCGCTTCGCGCAGATATCGCGCCGGTTACAATCGCCGCCATCGTAGCCACCTTGGCGTTCGGCAGACAGACGGCGTTGCTGCTCATGGCTGCTGTATGCTTGGTCATCATCTACGGCACCCGGGTTGATCTGTCCAGTTTTGTAAGACTCAGTGCGGCATCGGCAGGAGCGATAATGCTTTGCGGACGGATACGAAACCGAACGAGACTTATGTACGTGGGTGGTGGCGTAGCGGCGATCGTTTTCACAACGATCATCGGTGTTGGAATCATGACAGGGCAAGCACTGGGTGGCGCGACCGATGGTGCCACGCCGGGCTTTGTGCAGTCGGTGTCTGATGTGGTGCTCCCAACGCGGTTGCTTAGCGACGCTGGTTGGCAAGCGTTATTGGTACTCGCTTGTGGCCCGTTGCTGGTCGGATTGCTGCCAATTTTCGAATGGCTTTTTGATATTCAAACCGATTTGAGTTTGCTCGAGCTAAGTGACATGAGCCATCCGCTGTTGAGGCAACTCGCTCAGCGGGCACCTGGGACTTACAACCACAGTATATCGGTTGCCGCCTTGGCCGAATCCGCTGCGGAGGCGATTGGTGCGAACGGGTTGCTGGTAAGAGTCGGAGCCTGTTTCCATGACATCGGAAAGATGTTCAAGCCGAATTACTTTGTCGAAAATCAGACCGCCGGGAACAATCGACACGATACGTTGCAGCCAGCCATGAGCACTCTCATCATCATTGCCCACGTTAAAGACGGTGCCGACTTGGGGCGACAACATCGCTTACCTCAGAGAATCATTGACTTTATCGAACAGCACCATGGCACTACCTTAGTTGAATACTTTTATCGTCTGGCCAACAAGAAATGCGAAGAGGACCCCAGCTTAGACGAAGCCCCAGAGACTGCATTTCGCTATCCTGGGCCCAAACCTCAAACGCGAGAGGCAGCCATCCTGATGATTTCTGACGCCGTTGAGAGTGCATCGCGCGCTTTGGTTGAGCCGACTCCCTCGCGCTTAGAAGGCTTGGTAGAAAAGATTGCGATGAAGAAGCTACTCGACGGGCAGTTTGAGGAATGCGCGTTGACCCTAAAAGAGCTCGAGAAAATCAAGCGATCGCTCGTCAAGAGCCTGACTGCGATCTATCATGGTCGCATCAAATACCCCGAGCGGCAGTCTGCTAGTTGATTCTCTGTTGTCAGCAGAGGCTTGATGAGTGTAGAACGCTTGGTAAGAACCACTGTTGGTCAGGAAAAATCTGTGAAGCTTTTGTTGGCGGTCATTCAACCGAATAAACTGAACCCTGTTCGCGAAGCCTTGTATGATATTGGGGTTACGAACATCAACGTCCTTGATGTCCAGGGTTATGGTCGGCAAAAAGGACATTCGGCCCTCTATGGTGGCGTGGAGTACAAAATCAACTTGCTTCGTAAAGTCATGTTGGAAATCGAGGTCCACGAGGACTACATCGAACGGACGTTAGAGACGATCCAGACGGTTGCCAGGACCGGTAGTGACGGGGCAATCGGCGACGGCAAGGTTTTCATCTTGCCGACCTTGGATCTCGCGTGACGAATCGCAGTTAACTATTAGTGTAGCCGTTCACGGAACTGTTCAAGTAAGGGGAGAAGGCCCAGAGTTTTGGTTGAATTTTAGGAAGGCGAAAAGCAACACGCAGCCGGTACGGCTCTGCTTCGCTTTAGTCTTACGGCTCCACTGACCTTGCGTCAGTGGACCGATGATTCGTTGGCTAGCCACGGGACGCCGAACCCGCGTTCTTCGCCCCCATTTGAGCTTGCCTCAATGGAGCGCATGACTTGCTGGCTGGAGAACGCACCGACGCCGCGAAATCTTCGTCTCTCAAACTTCACCCTTCACAATTCAAACTTCCTTCGCTTCCACTGACACTTGGTAAGTGGAGAGCAAGGGGTAGGGGGTATACTTGTTGTCCATGAATATTTCAGCATAACGGTTCACTCCGTAAACGGTTACCTATCAGTTTTCGAGTGACGGGCTGAACATCCTGAGGAACGACTGCGACTAGTCTAAATGAGTGTTTTCGTGTAGTCTTACACCTTTCAAAGACGACGTAAATCGCACCCAAGACTAGGCAAAAACTCATGGAAAACGTTTATCTCAACGGCACCTGGAAAGCTTCGCAATCGGCTGGCAGTTTTCAGGCCACAAACCCGACCACGGGGGAAACGCTCGCGACCCAATTTCCGGTTAGTGGCTGGGAGGATGTCAACGAGGCCTTAGACGCTGCACAAGAAGCCTTTGCCGAACTGCGTTCTATCAGTGTTAACAAGCTAGCGGAGTTTCTTGATACATTCGCCGATTTGATCCAGGCCGACAAAGAAACATTGGTGAAGCTCGCGCACGAGGAGACAGGATTGCCCGTGGCTCCTCGCCTTGGCGATGTGGAGTTGCCTAGAACGGTAAACCAACTAAAGCTCGCAGCCGAGGCAGCAAGGACCGGTTCATGGGCGTTACCGGTTATCGATTCCAAGGCAAACATTCGTGCGTGTTACCAGGCGATTGGGCCAGTCTGCGTTTTCGGCCCCAACAATTTTCCCTTTGCGTTTAACAGCTTGGCAGGTGGTGACTTTGCAGCCGCTATCGCTGCGGGCAACCCAGTGATAGGTAAAGCGAATTCGTCCCATCCAGCGACGACCAAACGCTTTGCGGAACTTGCATCGCAAGCCATCGAAAAGACAGGTATGCCGCGCGGGTTGGTTCAATTGATTTACCGCACATCGCACGCGGACGGCGAGCGATTCGTAGGTGATCCACGCCTGGCCACTGTGGGGTACACGGGCTCACGTAACGCTGGGCTTGCACTAAAGGCCGTAGCAGATCGGGTTGGAAAGCCTTTCTATGCTGAGCTCTCGAGCGTTAATCCGGTCGTCTTTTTGCCAGGCTCCCTCAAAGAGCGTGGAGCCGCTCTGGTCGACGAATACGTTGGCAGTGGTTTGATGGGGGCTGGCCAGTTCTGCACCAATCCAGGGATGCTGCTCCTGGTCGAATCGCCGGAGACCGATACGTTCATCCATGGGGTCGTCGAAAAATATCAAGCGGCTGCACCTGGGACGTTGCTCTCGCGAAGCGTTGAGACGTCCCTTGGCAAGAGCGTAGAATTGCTAACCAAGGCTGGAGCCGCCTTGTTGACTGGTGGCGAGAAACAGCCTGGTGGCCGCTGTGCTTTTGGCAACACGGTCATGAAGATTTCAGGCAGTCAATTCTTGAGCGACCCGCACGTTTTCCAGACGGAAGCATTTGGAAACGCTGTGCTTATCGTCGTTTGCAAGTCGCTGGACGAATTGGTTTCGAGCTTGAAGCAGTTAGAGGGCAATCTTACCGGCTGCATCTACTCCGCCAAAGATGGAAGTGATGATGCTGCCTATCCGGCCGTTGCATGTGAACTTGCTCAGCGAGTCGGTCGCTTGCTGAACGACAAGATGCCGACCGGCGTGGCGGTTAGTCCAGCCATGAATCATGGTGGTCCGTTTCCCGCGACGGGGCATCCAGGCTTTACGGCTGTTGGAATTCCTGCCAGCATGATCCGATTTGCGAAGCTGACCTGTTTCGATGCGGTTCGTCCGGAAAGATTGCCAGATTTGTTACAGGACGGCAACCCGAGAAAGGCGTGGCGAAATGTCGATGGAGTCTGGTCCAACGCCTAGCGTACCCGGATTGCGAAACTTTGCCATCACCGTTTCCTATAACGGGACACGGTATGGAGGTTGGCAGATACAGAACAATGCGACCTCGATTCAACAAAAGCTTCAAGAAGCGATCGCCCAAGCGACTTCGGAGCATGTGATTGTTCGGGGGAGCGGCCGGACTGATTCCGGGGTTCATGCACTTGGGCAAATCGCTACATTTCGTCTAGAGAATTGGCGAGCCCCAGCGGATCGACTGGTGCCTGCGTTAAACAGATTCTTGCCAAAGTCTATCGTCGTAAAGCGTTGCCGAGACGCGGTGCTCGCCTTTGATCCGACCCGCGACGCGATCAGCAAACGCTATCGATACACCATCCGCAATGCGAGGGTCCCCGATGCGTTGTACTATCCGTTTCAATGGTGGTATCCCAGGCCCCTCGAAGTGGAGCCCATGAAACAAGCCGCCAGTTGGTTATTGGGGACGCACGATTTCAAAGCCTTTGAGACCCTTGGTTCTCCACGAAAAACCAGCGTTCGAACCATTTACGATTTACAAGTGCTGTCGTTTGAGCATGACGACGGTCAAGATATCTGGATCGAGATTGAGGCAGATGGATTCCTTTACAACATGGTTAGGAACATCGCTGGAGCCTTATGCGAGGTGGGAGTAGGCCGATTTGGCCATCGTTGGATTCAGTCCGTTTTGGAGTCCAAGGTGCGTGATTCATCGAGCCAGACAGCACCACCTCAAGGCCTATCCTTGGTCAGAGTCAATTACCCCGACTCTTTATTCTTGAGCCCATGATTCAAGCCAAAGGACCACGTGGCTGGACTGTCAAAACGATTTAAGTCGTTGCAATCCTTTTAGTTGCGAGAGTTTTCTTATTGTCGGCTTGCCTCCCGACTCCGTGTACCCGATCAACCCAGGTAGCCATGGGGTTTTGAGTTGGTTTGTGGGCCGTAGTGGAGATGCCTTTGATCAAACGGTCAATTTCGTTTCTGGGTTGGGAGACGGCATGACATTTGGCGCATCCAAAGCTATGCCAAATGCAATTGGCATGGATTATGTGGATGAAAATGGAGCAGCCTATTTCGTAGGCGATCTTTCTACGATGGCAATCCCAGGTCCGACAGCTATTGCCAAACACGGCACCACAGTTTGGAAGCTCCACAACAAATTCGACGATGCTGGAAAGTGTGCGAGTTGGCTCACAAAGCTATGTCAAAGGCGGTTGCTTCGTCTCAGGAACACCAGTCACGATTTCCTCACTACCCTATTCTGCCGAACGAGAATCTTCTCTCTGGAGTGAAACCGATTGGCTTGAGTCCTACTCCCTTCGCCCCGCTTCGGGGAGAGGGGTTGGGGGTGAGGGGCTGGCTGCCAAGAATCACCTCCATCATTCCACTTCACCCTTCTCACTTCAAACTTCTCTCCACATTCCCATCGAGCAAATCCCCCTCGGTGCTCGCATCCCGACCAAGAATCCTCGTCCTTGGGAATACGACGACACGCTCCCTGAGCCTGATCAAGCGACCTGGGCCAAGGTCTCCATCACGATGCATCGCAACGATGGCGGCATCGTGGATGCAAAATTGATTCGGCCTCGCTGGTGGATCGCTCAGCACAACATCGTCGCTGGCAAGCACTTGCCGATGAACATCGAGGAGTTGCAAGTCCACGGCCCCGCCATCGTCACCGCTGTTGACGAATGTCCTGAAATTGCAAGCGGCGTGGCACGGACTTCCAGTCCGTCCAATCACACCGAGAGGACCAGCGTCGTCACCGCCCGTTTCATCACACGTGAAGTCAACACGATCGCCCGAGCCGAGATTATCGGTCCTGATGGAACCATCGAACTCATCGAAGGCACTCCCATCCACCCCATCTGGTCGGTCGACAATAACGATTGGGTCCCGCTAGATGAACTCACCGAAGGCGAAACGCTCCAAGCGTCCGACGGCATCGCCACCGTTTTATCGCTTGCCCTCGTCACCTGCTCGCTCCCCGTCTACAATATCGAGGTCCACGGCGAGCACGTGTACGAGGTCGGTGAGCTTGGGCTGCTGGTGCATAATAGCGCTCAAGATTGTATTAATGCTTTAGAAGCAGGAAACGAACACAAGCTAATAACCGGAGCATCGGAAGCCGTCTTGCGGATTGTCGATGATACGTTGGAAGTAACCTCGCCCTACGTTCAGAACCCTAGTTTCATTGAATTCGTTAGCGATGTCAGAACAGTTGCTCATGCGACAGGAGCTAAGGTAATAAAAATGAAAGATGTTGGTTTTGGATTCGGCACGGTCGAAGGAAAAGCAAATCTGATGAAGTCTTTGTTCGAGCGACATGGCACAGTTAAAAAGACAGGAACCGATCTACTTGGGGATCTATACGAAATTGTCATCCGATTGGATTGAGGTTGATTGATATGAAAATAACGAAAGCAACGAGAGACTATTGCGGTCATGTATTGAAAGATTCGGCAATTGTTCTGAACAAATTGACTGAACTTCGAACAGCGAACAAATCTTATCATCCTCAAGCAGATGCGTTATCCTGGGATGATGAGTACAGCGAAGATTTTTCGCATGAGATGAAGCGAGTTTTTATTGTTTTACTACAGCTTCGTACAAGAAAAATTTTGGATTCGATCGATTGTGTAGGATTAGAAGTCCTTGGGTTATCTCAATTTATGGCAACCACGTGGTCGTTTAATTGCCCAGCTCGATTTGCGAGCACTTTAGCCCAAGACTACGTCGACATGCGAAATCTGTTTCAGTCTCAATCAGATGCGTTGATTTCTGAAGCACTGGGGAGAGGTACATCCGACTTTTAGTAATCCAAATACGAGGATCCTGGGGGACACGGAAAGCGCCGGGATAAACCGGATTGGAGTTGGGAATGCAAGAGTCCTACAAAGAAGATTTAGCCAATCACTTTGACCTCGAGTTGTACGCTGATGGCGGTAACGTCATGGGTGTAGATCTTTGCACCTGACGAGATTGCCATCGTCCACCGTATCAACCGAACCGCCAGAAGATGTTTCCTCTTAGGCTACCATCCGGTTACTGGTAATAGCAATCGGTGCAAGGCACTTTTCGGGCCCCCGGGTCGACGGGCGAGAAATCCCCAACCAACCCCAATGAGGTTGCACAACGCCCCATGTTGAACCCCGTTGGGGGGTCTTATTACATCTAAGTTGCCGTTTCCCGGGGTGCGCTCCGCGCCCCCGGGCTTTGATGTTTGGGGGAAGAAAAGGGGACGGGGGTAGTTTTGCGTGAAAACGGGGGCTGCAATTGGCGATTTTGCATTGTGGGAGCGGTGTGATGCCACGACAAAAACGGATCGATGAGGCAGGTACAGTCTATCATGCGCTCAATCGTGGTAACGCGAGACAAACAATTTTCAACATGCATGAAGATTACGACGCGTTCATTCGCGTGCTCGCTGATGGGTTGGAGAAATACTCGGTTCAGCTTTTCTCGTTCACACTTATGCAAAATCATTGGCATCTCGTTTTGCGACCGACCCAAGATGGACAAATGGGCAAGTTTCTACGCTGGGTGATGGCAACGCACGCGTTGCGTTAACATGCTCATTACCATACTCTCGGCGAGGGGCATATTTATCAGTCTCGTTACAAGAGTTTTCCTGTGTAAGACGACAGCCACTTCTACGTTCTCTGTCGATACGTAGAACGGAACCCTGTTCGCGCCAACTTGGTCGAACGTGCGGAGAGCTGGCAGTATGGCTCGTTGTATCGTTGGAATCAGTCTGTGGAACCCAGTCCCCCAATTTTGTCACCGTGGCCGACCGTTTGGCGACGACGAATGGACCGAAGAGATGGCAGAAAAGCACGGAGTTTGGTTTACACTGCGTCCTATCGGGCGTCCAATCAAGAAAAAGAAGCCGACGCCCCCCTGAAACTACCCCCGTCCCCTTTTCTTTCTTCTCACCGAAGGGGAAACACTCCAAGCGTCTAACGGCATCGCCACCGTTTTATCGCTTGCCCTCGTCACCTGCTCGCTCCCCGTCTACAATATTGAAGTCCACGGCGAGCACGTGTACCAAGTCGGTGAGCTTGGGCTGCTGGTGCACAATGCATGCATCGTGGACGACGTGCTGAACGAATCTGCGAGCGCTATTCGTAACATTACAAGTAAATTTAAATTGACTGAAGCTGAAGCATTGCAGGCAGGCCTCAAATGGCTTGGCAGCGGCTATAAAGAGATAGGCAAAGCGGGTAGCGGAGTGTATCGAAGTGCAGATGGACTTCGACAGTTCAGGATTGATCCTAGCTCACTTCTAGGGCAACATCCGCCCAATATTCCCCATGTTCATTTTGAGTGGTTCAAATCGATCTTTAAAAAAGTTCCTGGTGGTAACAACCATGTTCCTATATTTTGAGAAGCAGTCATATGCGAATGGAAGGCACAATAACGTTCGGCGAATTCTCAGGATGGAGACTGAAAATTCAACCCGATAAGCAAAATACCGGTGGATACTATCTTCTTGCATTCAATCCGCTAGATCCGTCAAGTGGTTGGGATGAATGGTACGAGTCCGAACAGGATGTAAAGATAGCACTTTCGGAGCATTCTTTTCAAGTAACTTGGGATGCCGACGAGCAAGGAGAACTAAGTAGGTGAGTTAGTCTGCGGAAAAAAGCGGCCATTTACTTTTCGCTAATTCCCGCTCTTCCCAACCCGAAGTGTCAGCGAGGGAACTTGGCTCGGTCGTCACCGCGCGCTTCATCATCCGCGAAGTCAACACAATCGTCCGAGCCGAGATCATCGGCCCCGATGGAACGATCGAAACGATTTCTGGCACGCCCATCCACCCGATCTGGTCCGTTGACCGCAACGATTGGGTTCCGCTAGGTGAACTAACCGAAGGCGAAACGCTCCAAGCGTCCGACGGCATCGCCACCGTTTTATCGCTTGCCCTCGTCACCTGCTCGCTCCCCGTCTACAATATCGAAGTCCACCGTGAGCACGTGTACGAGGTCGGTGTGCTTGACCTGTTGGTACATAACAGTGATCTTACATGCAGTATGCTCGGACTAGACGATGCAAAATACGTTGTTGATGGAACTATTCACGTGATCGATGACGTTGCCTACGCATATATTAACCGAGTAGGGCTACAGGCTGGTGTCAAATCAGGCGGCGTGGGCTTCTTGAAGGTCACTCAAAAACTAATGGACTCTGCGAAGAACATGGGAGCGAAGTCAATTTTTGCTGAAGCTGAAATAAAAGAACAATCAGGTCGACTAATTGATATCCTCTATAAGCAGGGTTGGAATGGGTATAAGGATTCTTTTAAGATTTTCTTGATGAAAGATCTCTAGGTTATGGAAATTGACATCACTCCAGAGATCAGGGCATTCCGAATATTCAAACGAGTGAAATGTTTCCGGTTTTGCGATTGCGTGTCGAATTTGCCTTCGCAAGCAGTTCCCTTGTTGGATTCGACTGCCCATCATCACGAAAAGCCGATCGGCTGGTTACCGAATCATCCGCATGTGGAGAAAGATAATCCTGAGCAGAATGGCCAGCGGTTTTTAATACTTACCGACAAAGCCATCTATGATGTCTGGTCGGAGCGCGTCACACGGTACTGCTACAGCGATATGGGTTGGCCCAGTTGGGAAGGAAAGAAATCGGATCTAGATCGCGGGGGAGTTCTCCAAGTGTCGGCTGTTCGTGGTGACGAAATGCACATACCCGTAAACTACTGCGACCAAACGGGAGCTTCGATCTTCTCCATCTGGAGATTCCTTATAGCGATCTGTCATCGAGAAAGAACTCGACGGAACTCTGAGGGAAACATGGAGTAGCTGAGTCCGCAAAGTGAGCTGAGTAGCCGGTTCGCTGAGTCGTAGGAAAGCGAGATGGGGACGGGGGGGGCTCTTCTCTAGGTGTTGGATCGCTCAGCACAACATCGTCGCGGGCAAACACTTGCCGATGAACATCGAGGAGTTGCAAGTCCACGGCTCCGCCATCGTCACCGCTGTTGACGAATGCCTCGAAATCGCAAGCGGCGAAGGTTCCGTCGTCACCGCCCGTTTCATCACTCGCGAAGTCAACACGATCGTCCGAGCCGAGATCATCGGCCCCGACGGAACGATCGAACTCTTCGAAGGCACTCCCATCCACCCCATCTGGTCGCTTGACCGCAACGACTGGGTTCCACTCGGTGAGCTCATCGAAGGGGAAACGCTCCAAGCCGCCGGTGGCATCGCCACCGTTTTATCCCTTGCCCTCGTCACCTGCTCGCTCCCCGTCTACAATATCGAAGTCCACGGCGAACACGTCTACCAAGTCGGCGAACTTGGCCTGTTGGTGCATAATGCTTACCCAAATATCGCCCCAAATGTGACCGATTCGAAGCTTCGAAACTTAGTTAGTGATCTATTCAAGGGAACGAAAACTCCAAACCCACTTGGAACAGGATCAACGGCAGATGCAGTAAGAAATGAACTCCTTACTGGACTTCCAACGCATGGGCGTTTCCATTCTCAGAAAGCTCAGGAGTACGTTAACGCATTGACAAATTGGCTAAAGAAGAATCCCAACGCCTCGCATCATGACCAACTCGTGGCGAGAAGTCTAATCGATGACCTTCGAGCTGCGCTGGGGGGGGAATTAATGATGTCAACGATTTCATTCTGCGAACGGCTATGTGAACAAGTAACGGTTGCGCGACCAATCTTAAACGAACATCTCGCAGACTATGACGAGTTGCTCCCGCATGTGTTCCTTGGTCAAATCACAAGACATGTACTATCTGATAAACCTGGCCGTTCCCAAATCGTCGATTTTCTTGAAAATAACTTTCATAAACTTGGTCCAGAAATAGAGGAATTGATTGCTGTATCCTTTATCGAGAACATTGAAACTGAATACGATCTTGAGCAAGCTACTCGAGGTGTGTCCGCCGAACACCTCAAAGCGGAATGGAGACGACAAAAGCAAAGAGATAGATAGGGAAGAAAAGGGGACGGGGGTAGTTTTGCATGAAAACGGGGGCTGCAATTGGCGATTTTGCATTGTGGGAGCGGTGTGATGCCACGACAAAAACGGATCGATGAGGCAGGTACAGTCTATCATGCGCTCAATCGCGGTAACGCGAGACAAACAATTTTCCACAAGCATGAAGATTACGAAGCGTTCATTCGCGTGCTCGCTGATGGTTTGGAGAAATACTCGGTTCAGCTTTTCTCGTTCACACTTATGTCAAATCATTAGCATCTCGTTTTGCGACCGACCCAAGATGGACAAATGGGCAAGTTTCTACGCTGGGTTACGGCAACGCACGCGTTGCGTTAACATGCTCATTACCATACTCTCGGCGAGGGGCATATTTATCAGTCTCGCTACAAGAGTTTTCCTGTGTAAGACGACAGCCACTTCTACGTTCTCTGTCGATACGTAGAACGGAACCCTGTTCGCGCCAACTTGGTCGAACGTGCGGAGAGCTGGCAGTATGGCTCGTTGGAATCAGTCTGTGGAACCCAGTCCCCCAATTTTGTCACCGTGGCCGACCGTTTGGCGACGATAAATGGACCGAAGAGATGGCAGAAAAGCACGGAGTTTGGTTTACACTGCGTCCTATCGGGCGTCCATGCAAGAAAAAGAAGCCGACGAAACTGTTTAGTGCAGTTGCGGGCAAACCGCTAGTGATTAATTCGACCAGGAGCCTTCGGCGGCAACAGCGTTACAACACCCGCCCGAGGACGCGGGAGCTTCTTTCGATTAACTTTATCGCGTCCCGGTAAGGTAAGCGAAGCCCGCACATCCGCGATTTCCTTTTGTTGTTCCGATAAGCGTGGGGAATCGGTCTGTTCTCAAAGGCCGCTATTTCTGTATTCCTCTGTAGCCGTTCTACGTATGTGGGCCTATTTCTGAACGAAGTGGTCACGTTTGAGCGTCGACCGCTTTTTCTTATTTCACAACAGACGCTACAATTCGATGGTCGATGAAAATACTGTGTCCCCAAGCTGTCCGTTGGTTTACACCACCGGCAGTTCATGTATCGCCCTCCAGGCTATTTGTTGCGGTGCGAATCTGGTGAGTTCTACGACCAAAGCAAGGTCCGTAACACGCCACAGCTACCGGAGCCAAATCTTGGTGTATGGATCGATTTATGCTATAATCAGGTGACTTTGTGAAAGGGAATCAGATGGTGCATGGACTGACTGTTGTCGGTGATCAACTCTGGAGGAAGATAGGCGAGTCAATGGATCGAGTTGAACTACGACTACGAAAGACAAATTCAATACTCGAAGCGGCTGGTATTCCTTTCGCGATTGTAGGTGGGAATGCGGTGAGAATTTGGGTTGCCCAGGTCGATCCAGGTGCTGTGCGAGCAACCAATGACGTCGACGTTTTGATACGCCCTGAAAACCTTGAAGAAGCCAAGAAGGCGATGGCAGACAATGGGTATCGATATCGAAAGGTTGCAGGATTGGACATGTTCCTTGAAGGCGACGAAGATTCGGCTCGATTTGGGATTCATGTTGTTATTGCGAACCGAATGGTCAAGGAGAATGACTATGAAGCAAATCCCGATGTTGAGCCTAGCGAGTTTGGTGATGGAATTCGTACGTTGCCTTTGGAAAGATTGGTCCGAATGAAACTAAACTCCTTTCGCCTGAAGGATCGCGTGCATCTACTGGATTTGATCGAGGTCGGTTTGCTGGACAGAACTTGGATCGATAGATTTCCAGACGTGCTTGGCGAAAGACTTCGGGAACTTATCGACAACCCAGACCAATAGCGATTGGCCCAGTTTCGAGTAATCTAGGGCGGGTAATCTAGGGCGGGTAATCTAGGGGACACAGCATTTTTGCAGGGTTTATGGATTGGGATATACTTGGCGGCTATGACGAGTCTCCTGTTTTTCCCTGCTAACGGAGGTTCTCATGGCTCACATTTCATGGGTGGTTATCTTTGCACCTTACGGAGTTGCAATAGTTCATTGCATCAATCGAACCGTCAGCAGTGTCTTCCGTCTAGGATACAATCCAATTACGGTAGGGACTTCGACCATCCCAAAGCGTGGATGGAGCTAGTGCGGGACTTTGGCAAACGGTTTCGTGCGGTCGCGGGCAAACCGAAAGTGATTGACTCGACCAGGAGTCCTCGGCAGCAGCGTTACAACACCCGTCCGCGGACGCGGGAGCTTCGTTCGAGTTAGGACTTTCCGAATTTCGGTCACGTCATCCGGACGCAACAGGCCCCGCGTTCGTAGATTATTTCTTGGCCCATCGAATCGCTGTATCCCCAATCGCCCCCCTTGTGACTCTTAAGCCACCGGAAAATCTATTGATCGCGGTATTTCGTCTCTAGGTAGATAGGAAGATTGATCGGCTGATCCAAAGGAATCGTAAAGCCTTTGGCTTGAAGCATCGAGACAGCTTCCGTTTTGTCTTTTAAGTCCGAGTTGGCGATGATGCCATCCGATTCCTTGTTCACTTGCCTGATCAACTCTCTCCACTCCTCAAGCGATTCCAAGTAGCGTTTGAAGTCGCGAACGATTGTTTTCGGGTCCAAATTCGGAGAGTTCACCAGGATTTCGAAAAGTCTAAGCTGCAGTATCAGTGCTTGCGTTTGGGTAAGCATCTGCTTCACATCTTCTTGCTTTTCTGGTGGATAGCTTGCCACAGTTTCAAGTACAACTGTTGCACCATTGCCGTACGTTCGATTAATGCCTGCTAGAAGGTTATTGGGAGAAATCTTTGGAGAAATCGATTCGTATCGCTTTAATCCCTCTCCGGATAATTCACGCATTGCTAAGGCAAGCTCTAGTAACTCCGCGTGAAACTCCCTCACCAGGTTGTCTTGAGGCACTCCCAGTAATGTCAAACTGGGGGTTAATGTCCAGCCGATACCACATATAGACTGCTGTAAACCTACCACTTTCATGGAGTCCCACTCTCGAGAATCGGTCCCCCAATGAAAACGTTGCATGAAGTCCGCTGGAACCGATTTCAGCTGCTTGCGATATTCATCGAAAAGACTTTGTTGCGTCAACGCAGAGGACAGCTTGCTCTGATTATCCATGAGCAATCGAATTGCGATGATGCGTTGTTCTGAATTTGCGTTTTTCGAATTGAGAACCCGTTCCGCTGCGCGTACTTGATACAGATGTTCATTTGGTTGTTCGTATGGAAAGCCACCACTCGAAATACGCCCCTGAGAACCTCGAGTTAAACGATTCCAGAGAGCGTTTTCTATAACGTAGGTATCGTAACGATGAAATAGTTCAGGATTGATTTTCTCTAGTTCCGACAACCAATCAAAATCAGGTTTATAGACAGAACCCAAATCACTTTGATTGCTTTTTCCTACCGGCTCCTTAACGTTTGCTCGCAGTCCGGTCAGGCTATCAAACCATTCGCTAGCGTCTTTAGCACCCGATGCGTGTTGGTCTTCTATCCACTCTAACACTCTCGATAATTGCTCACTGTTGAAACGTCTCGTACTCTTTCTCGTTGAGCTTAAAAACGAATGTTTAGCCGCCCTATCCATTTGCTCAAATTGTTTGAATACTGAGTCTACAATTCGCGGATCGTGCCAGCTACTAAGTGGCACGCGAAAACCGATTTCCATTTCGCGACTCCAGAATAGCTTTGCGAACACTTCCTCAAAGAGAGCTTGTTCAGCGGAATGCCCCAACAATACCACTAACGCTTGGAATGTTTCGGCAGGTAATCTGCCGTTCTTTTGCTGCTCGTAAATTTCCAACCATTCTGAGAGATTTTTGCCCTGATACCGAGCTTCGAGTGTTGGTCCTGTAGCAGGGGAGCTCGCAGCAATGGAATTCGCAGGAACGGGCTCCTTTGTGTCAACAATAGTCGGGGTTTCCCGGGTTCCCCCGATTTCTCGGGTTTCCGGTGATTCAGAACGTTTTAATCGTACTTTGGCTACAACCGTCTCTCCCTTCGATACCACGAAGGTATCATTCTCGATCGCGATGCTATCGCTGGGGCTGTTGAGTTCTAGGGAATACTTACCTGCACGTAGTTTGGTTACCTGCGGCCCGATATCCAGCTTGAGCTGCTGCTCGTGTCCATCTTTGGATCGGACGATTTTTAGCTCGCTCTCGGGTAACTCCGACTCGATGATCAGCATACCTTCCTCGACGGGGATCTGGATCAAGATGCCCGCAATAAAAGCTAAAGGGAGCAACGCTAAAGCCACCAAGCTACCATAACGGCGCCACCTGCTCGGGGGTGGCAAGGTGTCGGCAGGCTCTCGTGGCGTTGGCGGATCGTCCTGGTCGCTGGCAACCAATTCCTGCTGGCTGATCAATGCCTCGTCGCGGGGCTTGAGCGTGGCTTGGGCTGCATTCCCTTGTTCAATCAAACGCTTCAGATCAGCCTGTGCAACGAATGGTTCCAGGGCTTCTGCAACGTGCGCGGCGCTAGGTGGGCGATCGTTGGGGTCGGTCGACAGTAGACTGTCGATGATCTTCACTAGGGCTGCAGGGGCATCGCGTCGTAGAGTTCGCAAGCTTGGGGGAGCATGGTGAGCCAGCAACCGCAGCTTTTCCAAAGGCGACAGGTTAGGTGTCGAGGCTAACGGAGCTCGACCGCATAGCAATCGAAACAACGTGGCCCCGAGTGCATACAGATCGGCTCGATGGTCCACTTGCCCTGACCGTTCGGCTTGTTCAGGAGCCATGTAATCGAGTGTGCCCAGAAATTGGCCGACCGAAGTGAGTTCGCTAAGTTCATCGTCCCATCGATCGATTTGTACAAGTCCGAAATCGAGTAGCTTGATCCGTCCTTCGTTGTCTAGCATGATATTCGAAGGCTTGATGTCTCGATGCACCAGTCCTTGAGCGTGCGCATAGGAAAGAGCTAAAGCAATTTGCCGGCCGATCTCCGAAACATCGTAGATGGAAATTTCGCCAATGAGCCTGTTCAATTTGGAGAGATCAAATCCCTCCACGTACTCCATTACGAGGTAATGCAGCGGGCCTTCTTGTCCTGCATCGGAGGCGGTGACGATGGATGGGTGGCGCAAGCGACCGACCGCTTCGGCTTCGCGTTGAAATCGCGATTGAGCGTGAGACAATGATCGTGGCAAGTAAAGTAGCTTTATAGCGAACCGCCGGTGTAATCGAACATGTTCCGCGAGAACGACTGCCCCCATCCCACCTTGTCCGATCAGACTAAGGATTTTGTATGGCCCAATCTGTTTGGATTGAGGCAACCAAGACTGCCAGGGATAGCATCCGCTAACGCCATCGTTGGAACGATTCTTATCTTGAGGGATTAGCGATTGTTCCCTGTTTTGCTGCGTCTCGGCGGCTCGTTCGGGATTTGGTGAGACGGCTTGGAAATTTTCGGGTGAGAAGTCTCGCAAGATGTCTAGTTCCTCTCTGGCAGTCTCGAATCGCCGGAACAATGCCATGCACTGTTGGCAATTTTGCAAATGCTGTTCGATCGTCTCCATTTCAAGGTCAGGGACCATGCCTTCCCAGTAGGATCGTATGGTGTCGGCGGATAAACATTCTGTTTGGACAGTCGCTTGATCGGTCACGTATGCGATTCCTATTTGAGAAGCGTGCTATTCCGATTTGAGGAGCTAGTGGAGCTACACTATACTAGGACGAAATCAGCGTGACAAAACTTCTCAAAGTCTTTCCAATGCCATCGACCGATTCGACCCGTCCCAGTCTGCTAGAAGGGGTAAAAAACTCTTCGTCAAATGCTTGGCATCAGTTGTTTGACATTTATTCGCCGCTGGTGCGAGCATGGGGCAAGCGATTGGGATGCAGTACCGAAGAGTGTGAGGACCTGTCTCAAGAAGTCTTTCAAGCGGTTTCGTCGAGCATTCATCAATTTCGTGGGGATGGCAAGTCGGGTAGCTTTCGTGGTTGGCTTTGGCGGATTACCTATAGAAAGTGGATAGATAGAACTCGCCAGATGCGAGATGAGCTACAAGCGGCTGGTGGTAGCACGGCGGCTGAGGAGTTGGGGCAGTTCGCTGATCCCGACGCGGAGGGGATACCCGAGCCGAGCACGCCTGATTTAATTGGTGCGGTGTTGCAACGTGGAATGGAGCTCGTTCAGAGCGAGTATCAAGAGCGACATTGGCGGGCATTTTGGCTAACTGCCGTCGAGGGGATGCCCTCTGATGTTGCGGCAAGTAAGTTAGACATGTCAGAGTCGATGGTGCGTCAATGCAGGAGCCGGATACTGAGACGTCTGCGACAAGTTATGGGTGATCTGGCATGATCAAGTAGTTTCCGCGGGGAGCTCATCTTGGACGCACGCTGTTATGCCAATGCGAGTCGACAAGTCGGGGTAATAGCTCAAAGGTAATGCCAAGCAAAGCATTAGAATGCAAGCATTCGGAATGGGTAAAACTGCTCAAGCTTTATCGTTTGCGAGGGTTCTAGTCACGTCAACGCAGCATGCAGTCCGATCCTTAGAAACGAGTCTTCGTTTTCTCTAGGGGTATACACGTGATGAGCCATTCGGAATTCGCATTTCAGCCAACCCGACGTCAACTCTTGGCCGCCCTCCTGGCAACGAGCCTGCTGGGTAGCTTTAACGCGTACGGAGATGACCAATCCGAAAATTACAAATCGAAAACTTACCGTGCCAAGGCTGTTGTGAAGTTGAATGGCGAGGTGCACTTAAAAAGTCAGTTGAGCGAGGGTACCGATGGCAAGGGGCGCACAGCCATCGACCGCAAAGCCCCTTTTCAATCGACAGCCACTTTGGAGTATGAAGAAGATGCGCAATTCGACCAAGGGCTCATCGACTGCACGAGTGTACTGAATGTCATCGAAGCTTCTTCGGAAATGCAAGTTGACCGGCATTTGACCAAGACGAAGCTTCGCGAAGAATGCAACGATATCATCCGTTTCTCGCGTACATCGAAACGGATTCTGACCTCGGGGCTCAACAGTCCTATTTTCCATGCCGAGGTCGGTTTGATCGAGCTGCCGATTAACGCTACTTTCTTGGACGAGATTGTCACGAAGAAGCAGGTTAAGATTACGGACAAATGGACACTCAGCGAAGCGTTGACTACCCGCTTATTGGGAGTGGATACCATTCGCGATGGGGAATTAGTCGCTTGCTTAGTGGATGCAAACGGAGATGGAGCACAAATCGAAGTCAAAGGAAGAGTCAACGCAGTCGTCGCTGGTATCCGAACAGCTATATCGGTTGACGGAAAGGCTCAATTGGATCGCAAAGCTGGCGAGATTACTTGGTTCGCTGCGAATGTAGAAGAAGAGCGAGAGATCAGCGAGCGAGCCCCGGGATATAAGGTGTTAGCTCAGGTTCAGATTCGTAAGCAGCAGATCGATGCACTTTCAAACGGGGAAAGCCTGGACACAATAGTGGATCGTATGCCTTCTGTGGAAACCGCCAGCTTCAGGCGATTCCAGTCCGATTTGGGGCATTTCCGGTTCATTGCCGATAGCAAATGGATTACGTTCCGTGACACTGGTGAGAACGCGACATATCGATTTATCGTTGATAATACTAGGGTTGCTCAGTGTAATGTCACGAACCTTGTAGACTATGAGCCTGGCCGACAGCTCAGCATGGATGGATTCGTCGCGGATGTGAAAGCATCGCTGGCCAGTTCTTCCTTCCAGGTCCAGCAATCCTCTGAAAAGGTTACGGGATCAAAAATGCGAGCGATACGAATCGAATCCTATGGACGCGTTAAGGATGTCGATGTCATCTGGATCCACTATCATATATCTAATGACGATGGTCGTCGCGCCGTTCTGGCATTTACACTCAACGCCGAGGATGCGGAAGCTTTCGGGGCTGAGGACAGCCAGATCGTGGATGCATTCGAGCTGATCAATTGGCCGAAGAAACTCGACAGTAAGACGATTGAACAAGAGCTAGCCAAAGCCGAAGGCGAGAAAAAAGGGGACGCTAAGCCGGATGCTACGACCTCCTCTATTCCTAAAACAGCTAGATAAGTGAACCCTGCAAATGAACGGACCTTCGCTGGTAGCTCCCGTAGAATCTTGGATCGAGTCGACCAGCGGTAGGAAACTTTTTGTTAGGAGTTGGGCCAGCGAAGAACCAGCGGGCGTTGTGTTGCTGGTGCACGGGCTTGGCGATCATTCTGGACGCTTCGAGCCCGTCGCACAGACCTTTTGTAGGTCCAACTTTAGCATTGTTGGTTTTGACGCCGTGGGGCACGGTCGAACGGGCGGTTTCATGCCCGAGTTTTCTGTCCTGGCTACAGATTTGGCCAAGGTGATTCGCTGGGTACGAGACAGTGTTACCGTGCCGGTTATTCTGTATGGGCAAAGCCTTGGTGGTGGTCTCGTATTGCATCATGGGCTGAGTGACCGTGAGCCAGCAGATTGCATCATTGCTGGCAGCCCTCTTCTGAGACCTGCTTTTCAGCCACCTGCTTGGAAGCTCTTGATTGGTCGGACCCTTGGTAAATTTTGGCCGTCGCTTACGTTGGGAACCGGGTTGAATCCAAACCATCTAACCAGTGATCCCAACGAGGTTGCGAGATACCTTAACGACCCCGTGGTCCTGCGGCACGTATCGGCTGCCCTTGGAATCTCGATGCTGGAGGAAGGAGAGAACTCCCTCTTGCGAGCTAGGCAGTTGGTCACGCCGACGTTGATTATGCACGGCACTTCGGACCCCATCACTTCGCATCAGGCCAGCCAAGAGTTCGCAAACAGAGCAGGCAAGATCTGCGAACTCAAGCTGTGGCCAAATCTCTTGCACGACCTCCATTTCGAGATCGACAAAGATTCCGTTTTGGCTTTCGCAATCGATTGGATTCGAGACAAGCTAAACGAAGGTGTCGTTTCGAAACGCAACCAACTTCCTGGTAAACCGCGATAAGTCGACTCTCCAAAAGACTGGTATTCGCTATAATCCGCGGTTCCTGCATCTCGAAGAAATTCGATGCCTTTACAACCAATCAGGGAGGAAGCAATGGCTCAAGACCAACGAAAACGACAAAAAGCTCTCGCGAAAAAGAAGCAGCGAGAAATTCAGGTGCGTAAGGAAGCCAATAAGCTTCGAAACCCAACTCCGAGTGAACTTGTTCGTTCCATGCAAAATGGTGCTTGGTACGCATGTTACGAGATGGGGGTAGAAGGACTGCATAACCTGATGTGCATACGCCAAACTCAACAGGGACCGATTGCGTGTACTTTTTTAGTTGACCTGTTTTGTCTTGGTGTCAAGGATGCGGGGATCAGGAGATCCATCGATTTAGCGATGATTTCAGATTTAGTTCTAGAACGAGACGGTCGCCGTGTTTCGCCAGCGTACGTCCTAAAGCTGCTTAACTTTGCCAGCCGGGAATCGCAGAAAATCGGGTTTGCTCCCCATCGGTTAACATCGACTCTTTTGCCCATTTTCCATGATGTTGACGAAGGTGATTGCCCGGAAACCTTTGAATTTGGCCGCAATGGAAAGCCGTTTTACATGTCAGGTCCCAACGAGGACTCATTCCAAATCCAGGAAATCGTTGCCACTTTATCAAAACTTGGACCTGGTAACTTTGACGTAATGGTAGGAGGGAACAATGGCATGCAAGCAATGCTAGAATCGCATTCCATAACGACTGACGCTGACGGCGATGCGAAACCTAGCTAGTTTGTGATTTCCTTTCAAAAACCGGCACAATCCCCTATTCTCGTCGCCTCGCAGCCAGTACCACAAGGGATTTATTAATGAGTTGGATCATCTTGTTCTTAGCTGGAATCTTTGAGGTTGCGTGGGCTGTGGGGTTGAAGTTCACGGAGGGGTTTACAAAGGGATGGGCGACCTTGGGAACTCTTGTCGCCGTTGCATTAAGCATGTTGTTGCTGGGCTTAGCACTCCGTGATTTACCTGTAGGAACTGCTTACGCCATATGGGTTGGCATTGGAGTCGTCGGAACTGCTGCCGCAGGCGTCATTCTATTTAGTGAACCGGTCAGTGCATTTCGTGTTTTGAGTTTGGCCTTAATTGTGATTGGCATCGTCGGGCTCAAGTTAACTTCTACACCAACGCAGTGACGGCACTGGGGCTCATATATGGTGCCATCCACCTTTTTCCTGACTGTTTTTTAACCCCCGATATCATTTGGACAATGTCCCACTAACTAGAGGAGTCCGAACATGGGTAGACCACTACGCACTGAACAGTTCAGGCATGACGAGATCGAGGTAGTGCATAGTGTACAGCGATGCATACGCCGTGCTTTTCTTGCCGGTTTCGATGCCGTTTCGGGGGTCGAGTACTCCTACCGCAGGGAATGGATTCGACGCAGATTCGAAGCCCTCGCCTCAGTCTTCGCCATCGATAGGCAAGCGTTGTCATAGGGGGCAGCGGCGAGCCGCAGCTTGTTTCAGCTAGATCCGAGTTCCGAAAGAACGGGACATCGGGATCTAGTAAGCCCATAACGGCAAGCGAGCAGTCTGGCAAAGCTGCTTGCGAGGATCGACGCTGCCTGCAACTAGCCAACAAGTCCAGCCATTTTAGTTGTTTGCGGTGCAAACGAATCGCACTACGACTGTTGGCCATAGGATTCTGTTCGAGTCAATTAAAAATTGGGGATCGACTGTATCGAAACGACGAGATAAAAAATGGATGGCACAAATTAGTAGGGATGAACTATCCTGGGAAGTACTTTTCGACTTTCCACGTTTCAGTGGATGGCTCAAATTTCACTAGCGAGTGGAGTTGGCCGTTCGCGTTTATGGCTACATGTGTTTGCTCGACGAACACAATAGGTATTTCCAATCGAACTCGTTGACCATCCTTGAGCCTTTGCAGGTCTTGTTCGCTTGGTGCGATGATTGGCATGTGGCCCAACGCAACCAAGGGCGACTGGAGTGCTTGAGCAACGCGTTCCTTCGAATCGATAGATTCCAACGAGTAGCTGTCAGTTATCGAAAACGGTCCGATACGAGTTCTCACAAGACCAGTCATAATGGCGTCCGACTCAAGCGAGCGAGCGAGATCGCGTCCAATGGAGCGAATGTATGTGCCCGTGCTGCAAACAATTCTTAATACCACCTGGGGATAGGAATAGCTCACTATCTCGATTTCCGAGACGGTAACTTGGCGAGCGGGAAGATCGGGGGTTTCTCCTGAGCGTGCTAAGTCGTACGCTCGCTTGCCATCGATCCGCACTGCAGAATAGATCGGAGGGGTCTGTGTTATCAAGCCCCGAAACAGTTCGAGGGCAGTTCGCAACTCGTCGAACGTTGGGATTCGGCAACTCGGGAGCAATTCCACATCGGTCTCTTTGTCAGCCGATGGGCTACTAGCTCCCAATTCAAACGTCCCCAGATACTCCTTGTCCAATTCGTGTACATAGTCGGTCAGTCGGGATGCTTGGCCAACCAGAATCAACAAAACCCCGGATGCTATCGGGTCCAAGGTTCCCGCATGCCCGACCTTGATAGGGCGGATCAGTCGTTGGATTTGATTTACACAATCGCGACTGGTGGGGCCGGCCGGTTTTCCCAAATTGATAATGCCAAACATTTCCGAAGCAATCTAAGAACAAAAGAGCGAGAAGCAAGACGATTGTGCGGATCGTAGCGGAAGAGCATGGAGGGGGCGAGGTCTATACAGAAATCCCAGCAGTTTTGCCGAAGATTGAGATGGGCAATTGTATCTTGATCGTAAGGAGGAAAGGCATCATGGAAAAACAACGATCCGTTCGCTGGGACGTGGTTGCGGTCTGCATGTTCGCTTTCTCTGCGTTTCTATGGCTATCGCTCTGGACTCATGATGCGGCAGACAATCTGGGCAAAGCACCGCGTCCTCTGAGTTTAGTCTACCAACCAATGCCCGCTGCTTATCCGCCGAACGAAAAGTTTGAGAACGCGTGTGGATATTTCGGAGCCCTATTCAGTGACTTTCTGATACAGAGCACCGGAATCGGGGCCTACTTGATCGCCGGTCTAAGCCTGCTATCGGGTATCGTCATGCTCAGACAAAAGCCTTGGGCCTCGTCGCTTGGCAGATCGATCGGCTGGTCTCTGATTCTTCTCTCGGTATGTTGTATGCCGGACCGATTCGGTTGGAAACCGCAAGTAGCTGTTCCTGTCGGGGGAGGGGGCTATCTTGGAGCTGTCGCTAATTTATGGATGGACGAGCACTTGGCTCACGCTGGGTCGATCGTTATGGTCCTAAGCATGTTTATTGGTGGTATGCTTCTAAGCACGGAGTACGCCATCGTAAGGTACTTTGGATATTGCGGTACGTTTGCCATGGTTGCAGCTCGTTACTTTCGCATTCCTCAGTGGAGTTTCCGTCGGCACAAGGAACTGCTGGAGGGCACCTTCTCACCAAAACGCTCGGATTTACCAGCATCGCTTACCTTGCGACAAGATCCAACCTCGATTACGGCGAGCATACCAGCGGCACCGGAGAGCCTGCAAGCAGAGCCTACCTCCTCTAGTTCGAGCTTCACTAGCGTTCGCGGCGCATTAAAGAGCATTGCAACCGCGATTTCTGGGCCAGTGACGAAAGAAAGCGATTCAACTTCGGCGCAAAATATCGTTAACAATCCTGATGGCGGCCCCAACATACGCATTGGACGGCGGGCAGAAGCAAACGTTTCCATTGCCGACCTGGCATCCGAAAGACGCGGTCCCGTACGTACCGACTTGACCGCTCCCAAACCTGTCCCGTTGAGCGAGCTAACGCAAAAAACTGCTTCCACAGCTACAGACGAAGACGAAGAAATCGGCTACGAAGATGACGAATACGTTGATGAAGAGTCATCCGAAGGGGAATACGAAGAAGAGTACTACGAAGAAGATGATAGCGAAGAAGACTTCTCCGACGAGGAGGATGATGATGAAGAGGTACACAGCGAATCTGATGAGGAAGAAGAGACGATCACCGAGGTGACGCCAAAGAAACGGCGCAACATAACGCTTCGTACCGACGCCTCACACATCGAGGAACGAGTACCGACAATAAAGAATGGCAAGACCTCCAAGAAGGATCGAGAAAAGGAAGAAAACGAAAAACCAGCCGAAGAGGATCCTGCCGATTCGATCAAGGATATGGACGATACAAAGCTACCAGAGGGTAGCGAAGAATATGTATTGCCAGGCTTGGACTTGCTCACTGAATCGGATGACATTTGCTACGAAGAGCAAAACGAAGAAGTGCGACGCAAGGCCAAGCTTCTGGAACAAGCTTTTGATAGTTTTGGCTTCAACGTAAAGGTAGTTGAAATTGAAACTGGACCGGTTATCGCTCAATACGAGATCGAGCTGGAAGCAGGGCTTCGACTCAGCAAAATCACCAGCCTGGCTGACGATATCGCGATTGCACTTCGCGTTCCAAGTGTTCGAATCGTGGCGCCTATTCCAGGCAAGAATAGCGTTGGGATCGAAGTGCCGAATGAGAAACGCCAAGTTGTCAGGATGCGAGAAGTGATTGAGGAAAGTGGGCCTCAAATCAAGAAGCAGAAGATACCGTTGTTCCTGGGTAAAGACGTGTCAGGAAAGTCGTTGACAGTCGATTTGGCCAGCCTGCCCCACCTGCTTATTGCAGGACGGACCGGTACAGGTAAGTCGGTCTGTCTCAACTCCATCATCTCATCCATTCTAATGACCAGAAGGCCAGACGAAGTTCGGATGTTGATGATCGATCCGAAAATGGTGGAGCTGAGTTGCTATGGACGCCTGCCTCACCTAATGCACCCAGTCGTGATTGATATGCGAAAAGCAGAAGCCATTCTCGCCTGGGCTGTGGATAAAATGGAGGAACGATACGCGTTGCTAGCGAGAGCAGGAGTGCGACACCTTACCAATTACAATCAGCTAGGGCGTGAGGAGTTGGTCGAGCGTCTCAAACCCGAGTCACCCGAGGAAGCGGATCTGATTCCCGATCATTTGCCGTTCATCGTCATTGTGGTCGATGAGATGGCGGATTTGATGATGACCGCAGGAAAAGAAGTTGAGGCCCACATCATTCGTTTGGCGCAGAAGAGTCGTGCCGTTGGTATTCACTTGATCCTGGCAACGCAAAAGCCGACCGTTGATGTTATCACTGGTTTGATCAAGAGCAATTTACCCGCACGGATCAGCTTCCAAGTTGCAAGCCGAACTGACAGTCGGGTTGTTCTCGATGAAATGGGGGCTGATAAGCTACTTGGAAACGGGGACATGCTGTTCTTGTGGCCAGGAACAAGCCAGCTTCTGCGAGGGCAAGGTACGTTCTTAAGTGATGACGAGATCAACGCTGTGGTCGATCATTGCAGTATGGGTGCAGTGCAAAACTTTGTACAAGAACTCGTTCAACTCAAAGTCAATCAAGAGGGTGGCGAGACCAAGCCGGGAACCTTCAAGAAGCGTGACGACTTATACGAAGCGGCGGTCGATATCGTCGTACGCGAGGGGCGTGGGAGCTGTTCCTTGCTACAACGAGCGCTCGGAATCGGCTACGGTCGAGCAGCACGATTAATCGATTTCATGTCCGAGGATGGGATCGTGGGTGAGTACAACGGTTCTCAGGCCCGCGAGGTCACCATCTCGGTTGCAGAATGGGAGACCATGCGTGCGGATGCTGCAGCCGAATCGGCTGGTTCTGGCAAGCGTGGTAAGAAGATACGAAGGGACGAAGGCTGGGACGATACTCCAAAGAAGCCCAAGTCCTCGAAAAAGAAAAAGCAACCCGAGCCAGAGGAGTCGCTAGTCACGCCGCAAGAAGACGATTACTGGGAAGAGACCGATTGATGAATCTCCGTCCACAGACGTCCGGGATCAATAACGAAAAAGCGTATCCGCAAAAGAGTACTGCTCTTTACGGATACGCTCTTGTGAAAGAGAAACGAGAGCACGAGGCTATGCTTAATCCCGCTCCCTTTTGGTTGGCTTAAAAAACGCTGAGAGAGCACCTCAGACGAGATGATGCTCAACCTTGGCGATCGCGGCCGATTCCGATTGCGAAACGCTTCCGAGTCCCATAAAACCACCGGAAGCCTGGGCAACCGTCTGACATAACTCGATTAACTCCCTGACGAGTGTTTGGCGATCGGCTGGTTTCATCTGATTCAAAAAGTTTGTTGCAAACTCTTTCCATAGATTCCACAAATGGTCAGAGGGGGGAGTTTGGAACCAAGGGTGATCCATAAGCAATTTTGCTGATTCAGTAGGGAAACCTTTTTTCTCAAGCAGTTCGATAATCGCTTTCTTCTCGGCCTCATCCGCATGCCCATCTGCCCAAGCAACAAAGACAATTGGAGCCCATATGAAAGCAGCAGCCGCCGAGGAATCCCAGCCTGCGTCGACTAAACTCTCGATAACCTCACGGTGAACAATACCTGTTAGTTCCTGGATGGCTTGGATCGATTCCTCGCGATTTAGTTTTTTCCCAAGCAGATCGATCAACTCTTGATCCATGCGGAAGAAAAATGCTTCTGCTAAAGTTTCACCTCTACTTAGTTTCTGTACATCTTGAATCATTTAAGTACCTCAACCCTTCGGAAAGTGAATGTAATTAGTTTTCCACCGACTCGTTTTGAAACCAACTTCGCCGAAGCACCTTGCGTCGGCGGCATATATCAATCCTCTGGCAAGCAACGACGCCCAATCGGTCAGTGATCCGATCAATGACGACGTCCACTTTCTCGTCGATGTCTTCGATGATGATCGGATCCTGATCACGGATACGGACTTCGATGCGACATGCTTTGTCGACACCTCCTAAGAACGGGCCATTGGTATCGTAGATGGTTACACTTATATCGCTGATCTGGTTCTCAAGCCGATCCAGAGCTAGCTCAAGCTTTTGATAGGTTTGTCGCTTGATCGCATCGGTCAAGTCGATACCATGGGTGTGGATGCACATCTGCATGATCAAACTCCTAGCCAGAGAACACGAAATGCCAATGTTCAATAATACGGCTAGTCGATCATTTGGGTGTACTAATTAGACCGCAATGATGCGTTGAAAAAACCTAAGTGTCGATTTTCTCAGTGGATTCCGCTGATTTCGTCGATTGCTGTTGTGCTTTTTCTGCCTTACTAAGAGGCTTGACCGCAGAAATCGCACAGCCGCAACCCGAGCCGCACGCCGACTTTCGAAGAGCTAGCTCATTCTCTATTTTGAGGGAAGTAGGAGTGATCGCCAACCCTCCCAAGGAGGTACAGCGATGCTCGCGAGGCATCTTCGAAGCAACATCTTTTGCAGCCCAAATGACTTCATCGAGGGGGATAAGCGAATCAAAGTTGGCGAGAGCCATATTCGCACAGCATAGAGCATTGCTAGCGGCCATAACATTCTTCCCCAAACAGGGGGCTTCGACCCGATTGGCGATCGGATCACAAATGAGGCCAAGCATCGACTGAAATGCTAACGATGATGCCGCTAGGCATTGCTTAAGGTTCCCACCCGTGAGGGTTACCAGTGCAGCTCCTGCCATGCAAGCGGCCGCGCCTCCTTCAGCTTGGCAGCCTCCCACCTCTGCGGCAAAGGTCCATTGGCCAGCAATAAAGACACCAATCAGCCCGGCGGCGAGCATAGCACGTGCCATGTCTTCCTCTGATAGTTGTAGCTCTTCCGCAACGGCGATCACAGCTCCTGGAAGGGCAGCACAAGCACCGGCGGTAGGTGCTGCAACGATAACCCCCATCGAACTCTTGACTTCCATCAGAGAGGTAACATACAGGATGATTCTGTTCAACATGCTTCCGCCGAGCAACCGCCCCTGTTGCCATTCTTCTTGGAAGCGACCTGATTGATGCCCCAATACGCGGTCATTGTAGGATGTACCTGCAATTCCTTGAGAGATTGACCGTCTCAGGATGCGAACAATATCAACCATTTGATCGATAACCTGCTGCGGGGACAGATTGCCCCGATCACACTCATAACGAACAGCTAACTCCCAGAGTGACAGTTCCGTCTCTGATTCCGCGGTCGCTGCGACGTATTGAAAAAGTTCGTTACCAGTGCGGAACGGTACCTTTAGCCCTCGATAGGATTTCACTGGCAGAACGGAATCCAGTTGCTTAATCCATTGGATCGAGATCCATTTTGACAAAGATGACAAGGACTCCAGCTCGAACAGCCTACCTGCTTTAATCTGAAGGAGATGTTGATCTGCATGGGAATGCATTACGACTTCATCGCACTCGAGGTGGCTAAGAACCCACGCTTTAACATCCGCCTCGTTGACGTTTGAGTTGAGATGGAAGCAAATCAGTGTTTCGCAATAATCACCGAGCATGGATAGCCGGAAGCCATCGATCTCGATGACTTCGATCATTCCACCACCGGTGGAAATCGCTATGAGAGAGTGAGTTTCTTTTTGGTTGCCGAGTTGTAAGCGATAAGTATTCGGGTGGGGATCGTCAATGTCGATCGTTTCGAATCGCAGTTCTATACCTGCTTCTTTCAAGTATTCGTAGGATGCGGGCAAACGTTCATCATCAGCAGCCCATCCCAGCAAACCTCCGAACAGCCCCATGTCGGAGCCTTGGCTTTCATGCGTCGTGGGAAGTGAGCCACCGCGATCAAATTCAACGAGAACGTCTTGAATAGCGTCTCCCATCAAATTTCGGGCCAAACGCCCAATTCTTAAGGCCGCAGCGCAATGGGAACTCGAGGGGCCTCTCATCACCGGCCCAATGACGTCGTTAAAAATACTGACAGGGTTTTCCATAGCGATTTTTCTGATTTGCAGCCTGCGAGAGCGGTCGAAATTCCGACCACCCCCAACGACCAATTATCACACAAATCGCGCCAAAGTGAATGCCCTCGATCCGGTCCTCTGTACATTTGTCCAACGTGCGTCAAATCAGCCAAGGTTGTTAAAGATGCACGTTTTCCAGCAAAAACACTAAATCGGCTTAGCTGGGGGGGCAATAATGCGATAAGCCAGCGGGCTGATGAACAGCGAAAATAGCGTAGAACCAGTTAAGCCCCACACGATCACGTTTGCTAAAGGGCGCTGAACATCAGAGCCAAGTCCTGTGGCCAAGGAGGCTGGTAATAGCCCGAGAATGGCGACCAGCGAGGTCATCAATCCACGCCGCAAGATATCGCACCTGCCAGCCACAATTGCCTCGTCGATGCCCATGCCTTGCAATCGATAGCCGGTGACAGCTTTGTACATCAAAACCGCATCCATCATGGCGATTCCGAACAAGGTCGCAAATCCGACTCCGGTCGATACGTTTAGATACATGTCTCGAAGCAAAAGAGCCAAAGCGCCGCTGGCTACAGCAAACGGGACTGGTGTCATCATTACGAGAGCAGCTCGCAAGGACCCAAAGACCACCAACAAGGTCGCAAATATCAGACCGATCGTAACGGGAATGAGAATCATAAAGTGTCGGTAAGCACGATCAAGATTCTCGAACATTCCCAACCACATCACGTTATATCCTGCCGGCATGGAAATCGCTTCTCCAAACTTTTGCTGCGCCTCCGCAACAAATCCCCCTTGGTCTCGCCCTTCGATATCGCAACGCACGGTGATACGGCGACGACCGTTTTGTCGAGCGATGATCGTTTGTCCGTCTTGGACTTGAATGCGGGCCACCTGCGACAGGGGAACCGGAGTCCCCTCCTCGTTGTAGACGAACAATTCCCCTATGGCAGTCGGCGATCGACGTGATTCCTCATCTAATCGAGCCACGATGTTGAAGACACGCTCACCCTCGAACAATTGACCTACGGGCTGACTGCCAATCGCGGTATTAACGAGTTCCATGACATCTTGGATGCGTATATTGAATCGAGCGCATAGTACGCGATCTGGCTCGATCAACAACTGCGGTTGCGGCCCTTCCTGTTCGATATTCACATCCCGAGATCCGCGAATGGAACGGAGTAGATCCACGGTCTGATTGGCCAGTTCCAGCAATACCCCCTGGTCTTCACCGGACAATTCCACCGCCAGATTTGCAGAGGTTCCGTTAGCGTCCTCGGTAACGCTGTCAATGATAGGCTGAGTGAAGTTGAACCGCGTCGTAGGAAACTCGTCACGAAAGCGATTACCAATCGCGGCGACCAATTCCTGTTTTGATTGGAATTGCTGCCACGAGTCTCTCGGTTTGGGACCGATCATCATTTCAATGCGGCTCGGCGGGAATGGGTCGGTTCCGTCGTCGTTTCGACCAGCCTGAACCACAGCGAATTTCACGTCCTCGAACTCCAGGGCTATTTCACGTAATCGCCCACCGTAAATGCTGGTTTGTTGCAGAGCCGTGCCGTCGGGAAAATTACAACGGACCCATACGACACCCTCGTCGAGATAAGGTAGAAACTCGACTCCCAACCTGCTGAACACTACCCCGGAGACCAATGCGAGCACCCCCAAAGCACCTGCAAACACGAAGACTCGTAGCTTGAGTAAGGTCGTCAATATAGCACGATAAACCGGTAATCCCCATCGCAATACTGGACTGATCCAGTCGGTAGGTGGTTTCCGAAAAAAGAAGGTCGCTAGAGCCGGTAATACAAAAAGAGAGTAAATGAGGGCACCTGCCAACGCGAATAGAATCGTGATCGCCATCGGGCGAAACAATAACCCTTCAATTCGCGTCAAGGACAATAGGGGCAGAAATGCTATCATGACAAGCCCCATCGAAACGAACACGGGACGCTGCATATCCAATGCCCCTTGTCGAACGATTTCGTACACCGAAGTCTCGCCTCGTTCTCGAGCACGCCCCAGTCGACGGGCGAGCGTGTCGGTCATGATCACTGCACCGTCAACCAAAATGCCAAAGTCGATGGCACCAATGGATAGCAACCCTATCGGGATGTCGACAAAGTACATCAGGACGAGCGCGAACAGCAGGGAGAACGGAATCGTCAGGGCTACTAAAAGAGCGAGCGACGGTCTACCCAAGAAGAAAATCAAAACCAAAACCACCAGCGTAATCCCCAGCGAAACGCTATGTATCACTGTGTGCAAAGTCGTTTCGATCAAAGTGGAGCGATCGTAGTACGATCGTATCTGAACACCGTCGGGTAATCCTGTCGCATTGAGTTCCGCTACGGCTTCTTGGACTCCAGCTAAAACAACCGAGGGGTTCTCCCCTTTTCGCATCAATACGATGCCTGCCACACCATCGTCGATTTGGTCCTTGCTAAAAATCCCTGCTGGATTGCTGTAGCTGACTTGTACTTGAGCAAAGTCTTTCAGGTAGATCGGGGTACCATTTACCGTCCGAACGAAGATACGCTGAATATCCTCGAGCGTTTCAATCTGCCCTCGTCCGCGAACGACCAAGGACATATCTCCTTGGCGAACAACACTGCCACCACCAGCGGAGTTGTTTCCTTCAATCGCATCCTGAATCTCTTTGAGCGTAAGGTTGTAGCGTCGCAATTGGAACGGATCGAACGTGATCGCGAACACTTTTTCCTTGCCACCAAAATTGGATACTTCGGCAACGCCGGGAACTTGCATCAATCGACGTATAACGACCCAGTCATTGATTGTCCGCAATTCGAGTGTATCGTAGCGACCGTCGGTTGCTAATTCGTATCGAAAGACTTCGCCATAAGCGGTGGCCAAGGGACCTAACTCCGCTTCGACTCCTTCTGGCAACTCCAGTGCAGCTAGACGTTCTTGAACCCGTTGTCTGGCCCAATACGATTCCGTACCGTCCTTGAATCCCATTTGAACTACGGAGAGTCCGAATATTGTCCGAGACCGAACGACGGCGACATTCGGGACTCCCAACATTGCATTCTCAATCGGAATCGTAACAAGACGTTCGACTTCTTCCGGTGCGCGTCCAGGAAAAACAGATATCACCTGAACCATCTGCTCTGAAATATCGGGATAGGCGTCGACTAGTTGACGCTGGTTGACCCACACGCCAACAGCTGCTAGGCCACCCACCAATAACAATACGACCCAACGCAAACGGAGGGATGCTTCAACTAGACTCGCTATCATCGTTGAGGCTCCCCGTTTTGAGTTGCCGCATTTTGCAGATTTCGCATGGCAACCGTCGCTGCGGGTTGCAGGAGCATAGCACCCTTGGAAATGATGACAGCACCAGGCGCGAGACCGGAGAGTATTTCGACTTGGCCATTTCGATTGTCACCGATCTCGACGAGAGTCACCTGCCAAGCCTCGCTGGAATCAGGCGACTGAACTAGCACATAATCATCCGCTCCAAGGTGAATCAAACTCTCGGCGGGTATCAACAATGCGTCTCGAGGGTCGGTTCCCAATCCAATCTCCGCGAACATACCAGGCCGCAAAAGATCGTTAGGGTCATCTACGAAGAACAATACGCGAAGGGAACGTCGTTCTGGGGACAACACACCGCTGATGCTGCGAACTTTCCCAGAAAATATCCGATCTCTCATGCCTATAAATCGCGCTTCGCAGGACTGTCCGATTCGAACGCGAGATTTGAATTCTTCGGGAACATCGGCAATCACTAAGTCGACCTCGGCGGAAACCTCCTCGGTCAGCATCCGAGGGTCAAGCCCGTTGAGCTCTAACTGGCGAATGAACACGGCCGCGTTACGCTCGGCTTTACGAAGCTCAATTTGCGCGGCGCGAATCGCCTGCCGAGCAGTTATCTCTCGTTCGAGCAGTTCTGCTCTTGCTAGTTCGTAGTCTGCCCGGGAATCAGTGCCCGCGGCAACGAGACGCTCTGCCCGTTCCACAACACGACGCTGAGCGTCAATTTGCGTTTTCGACAATTCTTCGATCAATCCGAGTTGCTGTTGAAAGAATTCGACATCAAGCTCGTTCGCTCCCCAATCGAAGAACATGCTCAGCACTTCGGGGTTGTTGAATTGCCATTGAACAGAGCGATCCTCTCCGACAGGACGCAAGCTCGCGACGATCGATCCCGTGACTCTCAGTAAGGGAGTCGTTGTCGTCTGTTTTGCTACACGCGTCGTTGCCAGCTTCGTTGCTAAAGCACTCGCTGGATCAATGCGTATCATTCCTGCTTCCAAAGGTTCAACGGCCCTGTTGATGGCAGGTGCTTCAAGTGAATTTCGCGAGGGGGATTCCGGAGTTTTAATCAAGTAAAACAGCACTAGTCCACCGACACCCAGGGCGGCAACAAATTGAGTGGTAAAGGACCAACGCTCCCAAACGGTTGCTTGGGTCGTTCCACTGTTTTGTTCGTTGCTCATTGGTGGCATCGAAGCTGTTTTTTCTGCGACTACTGGTTCGTTCTGGGATTCTATAGGGTCGCTCGTCATGGTGATACTTGTTCTCCCAGCGTGGCATAGTAGCGAATGATGGCCCGTCCTAGGTTAGCACGACTCTCAATGTATAGTCGGTAAGTTTCACGATAGTTCCGTTGTGCATCCAAGACATCGATGAGTGGGCGTCCTCCAGCATCGTAGGCTTTGTTCAAGCTATCTCGGACTTCGATCGCCAGCTTGAGTTGCTCTTCAGCAACTAGTCGAGAGTTTCTTAGAGCGGTACGTAAGTCCGAGGTTGCCTGTACGATCTCGGCTCGTAGCGCAGCTTCGCCCGCCTGTAATTCGTAGCTGCTTTGCGTTAAAACCGATGCCGCTCGGACTCGATTTCCCTGGTTGCGATTATGAACAGGTAGCGACATACCGAGGCCGAAACCGAAAGAATTAGCGTCCGGAAATCCAATCGCCTTTTCTTGGAACTGACGCGTATAGCCTATTCTTGCAGCCATCTCGGGGAACGCATTTCGGTATTCCACCCAGGTCTCGGCTCTGGCTTGTTGAATAGCGGAACGCAGCGCGTTGATGTCAGGTCTCTGCGTCAACGCAATCTCCATTGCCTCTTCGACAGGCAAAGGATCCAATGTGTCGATATCATCCAAGGTTCCTGCTATGTCGAAATCGGGATCTGCTGTAGTACTACCAAGCAACGAACGGAGGTTCGCGATCGCGGCTACCAAATCATTATCCGCATCGCTCAGCTCTTGCTCTGCTCGCAAACGATCCAGCCGAACTCGCTGGAGCTCCACTGGTGGTCGTCCTCCTGCGGAAACCGATCGCTCAGTCAATTCTTCCACGCGGGTGAGGTTCTCAACATCCCGCATCGACAGTCGCTTGATGGCCTTTGCTTCTAGTACGTCATAGTACGCCTCTGCCGCCTCCAACACACGTTGCCTCACCAGGTCAGCGTACTCGAACTGAGTGACGCGAACTTGTAATCGAGCAGCTTGCATTTCGGCGGCTCGTTTTCCAAAAAGAAACCAATCGATCGGTTGCTCTAGGCCTATATCGAGTTGCGGAGGGCCACCTTCACGTTCATCAGCAATGAACGGACGAGTCAGCGGGAGAAGCGTTTGGTCGATATTGAATTCCGGGTTTGGCTTAAGCGAAGCGGTCAAGGCATCCGCGCTGGACTGGTTGATCAGTTCTAAACCTGCGCGAATGACAGGATCGGAAATCAAGCATTGATTGATGATTTGATTTAGCGTTGCTCCTGAACTAGATTCTGAATCCGAATCGTCGTCTGCAATCTCATCGCGAGGAAGGTCATCAAATTGTTCGGCAACTCGAACAGCAACACTATAGGACGGAGTGATCAGAGATACCTCATCGCCGACCTCCAGGTATTCGTCTCTCGCGGATGCCAGTGAAACAGTCGGCTGTGAGTAAGTGGCTGGTTTAAAGACCGAGACATCCTCAAGAGCAGTTCGATCGCTCGGGCTTGAAACCCCTTCGGTGATTTTGCCATTCTTGGGGGCGGGGGCCGTGAACTGCGAATTTTTGGGGGCTTCGGAAACATGTCTCGCAACCCTCTTTGGAATCCAACCTCTGGCAGCCGAGGACTGCGTACAACCGGGGATGCCGACTGCTGCAGTTACAGCGAGGCCCATGAAAAAATAATGGAATTTACTCATAGGATTTCTCAAGATACTGTTCGTTCGTTACAACGCCATCCAGCGCTATCGGCCGTTCGACTTTCCCTTACGGTATCGATCATGCAGGTCTGTTTAAAAAGTGGAGTGGCAGGGGTTCTAATCATTATTCGTTGGTGAATTCGATGATTCGTTAAAGTGTGACGATTGTTTCGATTTCGACAGGGCACGTTCAACTTCTTCCCATAGCCCCTGATTCTTAAATAAGTCGTGATAGTAGCGAACCGTGGATGGATTGGGGAACGTCGCCGGAAGTAGCCGCCATTGGCACCCCGAAACTTGCTGAAACCGAATCGCATTGACCACTTCTCTCAGATCGATCTCCCGTCTTCTGCCACCTGGTTTTGGTTGTGGCATAAATCGCTCGATCGCTTCCCATTGGGCATCCGTCAGGTCTGTTGGTAACGGCTCTCTCTGACTCATATCACGCTGCCGATCTCTGCCAACTGACAGCTTTGACTTCGGGTTCGATGCATAACCTGGCTACAATCTCCTCTAATAGCCGATCGTTGCGTTCGAGCGAAAAAATGTCAGCAATCACTACGGTGAGATCCCCTTCTGCGTCTTCGTGCGAAAGCCCTTGCAGTATCATCCGCTCTTGTCCATTGATGTGCCGCAGAAGAATTTGCCTTACGTGAGCGTCCTGATTTGCGTCTGCTTCGACCCGTAAGCGATAGACCATCTCAATATCATTGGAAGCCTTTACGCGAGAATCGATCCAGCGTGTGAAGGGTCGTAACCCGAGGTGTACTGCAAGCACACCTACCGTCCCGACAACCGCGTGAGCTGGAAAGCCCGCACCAGCCAGCGATCCGACCGCTCCACTGCACCAAATCGTAGCGGCTGTATTGAGTCCACGAACGTTCAATCCTTCTCGTAGAATCACACCTCCCCCAAGGAAGCCTAATCCACTCACGACCTGGGCAGCGATGCGCGTAGGGCTCGCATCTTGATCAATCAATGTTGATAGTCCCACGAACAGAGCCGCACCGAGAGCAACCAAGGCGTTGGTTCTTAGTCCAGCAGTGTGTTGTCGCCACTGGCGCTCGACACCGATCAGCATCCCAAGCAGCAAGGCTGCTGTCGTATTCAAGGCAAAAAGACCGAAGCTCATATTCACTCTCTCTGTTGATCATCATTGATTGCTTAGCGTTATACTCAAATTACAACCATTTACCAAAACGCCGGATATATGAAACGTTGATTCCGTGAGTTGCCAAACAGCTCGTCAGCAGTGTGACAATCAGCCATGGGAAATAGGTCCATGGGAGTGGTACCAATAGGGACCATGAGACGCACACTTAAAAGGAGCCATGGGGCGAGAACAATGACGACAACCAAAACCATCGAATTCGACCAAGGCAACAAACGTGCCACTGCGGAATTCCGTGGCGATTTCGTCCGTAAAGTCACCAGATTTAAAAGTCCACGGGGAGTGAATAAGGGCTTGGAGGGCACTTAGGGGAGGTGGCAAACCATTCCGATAAGATTGCGCCTTTGTAGAGAAATACCATTCATCTGTCGCGACCTAATGGCTATTTCCTTCGTCGGGAAAGCGAGTGGGCAAATTACCTTGTCGACGATGGACTATCCAGGCATTTTGCCTGGACACTCGAGCGTGGTCATATTCTTCGGCGTACAGATGTCGATACGGGGAGCGTTCTGGCAGGGTTGGCTTATGGTTCTAAAGCAAGAGCGGAAGATTGGCATGCCATCAAGATCGACGTTTCGGCTTGTTCATGGTTGCCTATCGGAAATGGGGCAACGTAGATAAACTGCACGAATGGCAAAAGAGGTATTACAACAGAACACGTTGATCGGACTAGTGGCTAGCTTGGTGCTGGCCATGATCAAGCTGATCGCTGGAATCGCCGGACGATCCAGCGCATTGGTTGCCGATGCAGTGGAGTCTGTCGCGGATACCATTGGTTCGATACTCGTGTGGCATGCTTTGCGAGTTGCAGCGAGACCTCCGGATTTGCGTCACCCCTATGGATACGGTCGCGCCGAAGCGGTGGCTGCTCTGACGGTAGGTGGGATGCTAGTCGCGGCCGCTTTATTCATCCTCATTAAAGCATTTCTTGAGATAATCGTTCCTCACGAACCACCGGCTGCTTGGACCTTGATCGTTCTCGTAGCTGTGATAGCAGTGAAAGAAGTTTTGTTTCGCCTTGTGATGCGAGGCGCTAAACGACATGATTCTGATGCAGCAAGAGCAGACGCATGGCATCACCGAGCCGATGCCATTACATCGGCAGCCGCATTTGTGGGTGTTTCGATCGCGGTTTGGGGACCGCAATGGACAGGAATCGACGCTTTGGTGCTGGCCGATGAAGCCGCAGCGATTCTTGCAAGTGGCATTATTCTGATTACTGCCGTTGGATTGATTCGTCCCGCGTTGATCGAATTGCTCGATGCAACCTCAGAAGAACTTTCTGACAACATCAATCGGATTGCAACGGGAATAGAGGGTGTTCGGTTAGTCGAGAAAGTCTACGTTCGCAAAAGTGGTTCAGGCTACCATGTCGATATGCACCTCCATGTCGATCCAGAGTCATCCATCCGCGTTGCCCACGCGCTAGCTGGCAAGGTTAAATCGGTGCTAATGAAAGAGATTCCAAGTGTCGTGGGGGTTTTGATCCACATCGAGCCTGCGGATGACGATTCTGTCTCAGAGAACTGAGAATTCTCGAAGGTATCATGCTGGTTGAGGCTTGGTAACAGAATCGGGAATTACGCGAAAGGAATTGGAACGACTTAGATGGAAGTAGAGTCTGCGCAAACGCCGGTTGACCTACTAAGAGTCTATTTTCAGCTTTCGCACCTCGTGCATCGGTAAGAAAAGGTGCTTGTCGTCGTCAAGCAGTGAGCGAAATCCGAATTTCAAGTAAAATGTGCTTACATTATCATCGATCGCTTCAACCTCAATTGCGAGTATCCCCACCTTCTCAGATATCTGTGACGACCTTCGCAGAGCATCGATTAACAGAAATGCTCCCAGTCCTTTGCCTTGGTAACTTTGATCAACTGCTAGCCGACCGAGCAAAATTACCGGGATATCTAACTGCGGCATCCCCGTAGACTCTGGATGGGGCAGAGCATCAAAAAGCACCCGGTGCGTTGACAGTGCGTAGTACCCGAGCACGCGATTCTCATTTGCAAGAGTAGCTACGAACGTTCTTGATAAATCACGACGGTCATACTGACCAGCTCGCTCCTTGAGCCAACCATCAAGTACCGAGTTTCCACAGCAGAAGCTCGATCGGTCGTGGGCTTTGTTGAGCCGATGAATAAACCAGCTGGTCATTCACCAACCTGCTTCTTATAACGCTTGGCGGCCCTTAAAAGAGCTTCGTTCGGCCTGCTCGACTCGTCTTTTAGCATGGCTGCAAAGATCTCTCGATCCCTCTCGCTGAGCCGGGTCATCTGCTGCTCATTCAAAACCTGCCGAGCTGCCTGAATAAGAGTCGAGGTTGCAAAATCACTTACCGATTGCCCCAACTGAGCGGCTGCATCTTCAATAGTCTTCTTTAGATCACTGCTCAGACGAAAATTGATTCGAGCATCGAGGTTACTGGTCGACATAATTGTGAATCCTACATAGTTGGGGGAGTATGGCGATTGGCAAATAAAATCCTGAGGCAACTCGCCAAAATTGCCTATTAAGGTGGTACCTTATAATCTGCCGCTCGCCCCCCTCCTACACACACAATCGCAGACACAATTGTACGTCAATTCGCCACTTTCGTCAAATTTAAAATACATCCGACTCCTACGTTCAACTGATGATAATTTAGAAAGGGCAGGCCGGAGGCTGATTCCTAAGGATCAAGTAAGCACACCGAATAGCGGGATCCCCAACTCTGGCCTGAAAGTCATGGGACTGCGAGTCTGATCGCAAACCTGGCCCCTCGGCCGCTCTCTGGCTGGTCGCAATAGATTTCGCCCCCGTGTGCGAGCATGATTTCGCGACAAAGATAGAGACCGATTCCTGTGCCTCGAATCTTCCTGTCCTGCGATTCCTGTTGATTCTCGACGCGGAAAAACTTCTCGAAGATACGCTTTTCGTACTCAGCTGGAACCCCTGGTCCTTGATCGGAGATAATAACCTCGATGCCGCGTCGAGGTTCGGTGCTAGTATTTGCAATAAGCGAGGAATAGCTCTTTTGTATTGGGGCAGCTTTGATCTCGATGGTAACGACGCCACTTTCTGGTGAATACTTGATCGCATTCTCTAAGACATTAGCCAAGACTCGTGACAAGCGAACTTGATCACCCCATATATTCAAAGGATTGGGCAGCCCCGGTTCCTCCTCCCTTTGAAGGCGGATACTCGCGTCGTCCAAACGTGTTCGCAGACTGCTGACCGCACTGTCAATCAGTACGCGTAGATCAATCAGTGCAAGATTTAGTCGCAATTGCCCGGCCTCGACGCGTGTCACATCCAATAACTCTTCGATCGTCAGACCTAATTCCTGGCACCCGGCGACGGAGGCATCGAGAAGCTGCTGAAGCCTCGGCGACAGCTGAGGAATTTCCTCTGCAAGCATCAGCAGACTCATGCGGAGCGAAGTCAGTGGTGAATTCAGCTCGTGCGAAGCGACTCCAATCAATTCGCTCCGGACTTCGTCTAGTTTCGCAAATTCGGTAACATCATCCAGAACGGCCACTGCTCCATACTTATCATGCTGGAAGTTCGGTATGGCCACGGCGGTGAGAGTAAAACGACGCAAGCGACCGTCCCATTCAAAGTTCAACGTCTGACTAAAGTCAAAACCTCGTTCCGGAACAATGGTCCCGGTCAACGCTGCTCTCACGATACTCTTTTGATCATCCGAAAAAGGTAGCTCGCTTAGAGACTTGGACGATTCAACGCGTTTAGCCCTCAAGATCTTCTTTGCGGGAGGGTTCATTGCGACAATCGATTCATCGGGAGCAAAAACAAACACAGCGTCTGGCAATGCGTTGAGCGTTGCTTCTAAAGTTGTTTTCGCAGCTAACAAATCTCCAAGACTAGATCTGCGATACTCTGCGAGAGCTTCGGCCATTCGATTGAAGCCAGATGCTAGTTGCCCTAATTCGTTTTTACCAAAGTGGTCAACACGCAAGTCGTAATTACCTCTACGAACCTCATCTACAGACCGCGTCAGCGCCCGAACAGGTCCAAGCACTGAGCGAGCTAACCAAACAGCAACCCCTATTCCTAACAGCACGGTCAACACGGATACGATTGCAACTAGTCTAATGCCATGTCCTGATTCATCACGAGCTTGAACCCCAGCTTGCTGCATCGATCTAAAGTTGGCCTCGCGCAATAGTTCGCACGCAGAAACGGCTCTTCTCAGAAGAGGATTGATTCGGCGATGGTATGTCTCCAATCCATCTAGGGAGCTTTGTCGCGACAGAAGCTCGTCTCCTGCTGCTCGGTAGGCCTTTATCTCCTCGTAAAGTTCGGAAGCTAAACGTTGCTCTTCTTGGTCACTTCCCTGTAGGCGAGTGAGTAACCTTGCGTAGCTAGCGTCCCCCCGATTTCTTTCGGTTTCCAAGTTTTCACGTGCGCGTTGATCCGCGCCGCTGAGAAATAGCAATAACGCATCATCCTCGCGTTCCAGAGAACTGTGGAGCTCAGCGCTCAAGTCCACGATTTCCTGGCTCTCACGAAGGGTGGCATTGACGACTAGATTCATTCTGCGAAAAGCAAGACCGCTCCAAAGACTGCTGCCAATGGTGGCTGCCACCAGCAAGGAGCCCGCAAGTAAAAAACGTGTTTGAAGGTTTTGAGCGATCATGTCAGCCCGTACTTTTTCCGTTTTCTTTGCAGTGTCGTTACGTCAATCCCCAAAATGCGAGCGGCCGACTCAAAGGACTCTGCGTCTGCGACTATTCTGGCGATGTGCTCACGCTCGATTTGTTCGAGAGAGATTTTTGCTCCAAGAGTGATGCCATGGGCACCCCCTCCATTGGGTCCCGATGACAAACTATTGGTTACACCTAAGTCGGCTGGCTCAATCACAGTACCTGGACATAAAATAACAGCGCGTTCTACGGCGTTACTTAATTCTCTAAGATTACCACGCCACGCATGCGATTCGATGGCAGACTTACTAGCGGCGGAGAACTCCAAGTTGCTCCTGCCCTGTCGTCGCTTAAAAAAATGCAGAAAATGATACGCTAGGGGCAAAGCATCCTCTAGTCTCTCACGCAGGGGGGGAACAGTCAGGGTGATTACGTTCAGCCTGAAAAACAGATCTTCTCGAAAGCGTCCGCTGTGTACGTCGTCTTCCAAACTGCGGTTTGTGGCCGCGATCAACCTCACATCGGATTTCCGTTCCGTGGCTTCGCCAACGCGTTCATAGGTCCGATCGTTTAGAAAGCGAAGCAATCGAGCTTGTGCATCAGGTGTCAAATCCCCCACTTCGTCCAGAAAGAGCGTCCCTCCCTCCGCTTCCTGTACCTTTCCGACAGAATCTGCAACCGCACCGGTGAAGGAACCTTTCTTGTGTCCGAAAAGGACGCTGGACATTAGTTCGCTGGACAACAGAGGGCAATGGACCGTAACAAAAGATCCCTCGGGTCGGCGACTCTGACGACGAATCCAGCGAGCCAAAACATTCTTGCCCGTGCCACTCTCGCCTCGCAACAAGATGACCGCATCGGATGCTGCTGCACGCAGGGCCGTTTGGAGAAATGTGGAATAGGTGGGACAGCAAGTTTCAAAGCTACTTTCCTCTTCGGATTCCTCGAGCCGGTCTTGAAGTTCATTGACTCGTCTGCGGAGAAGATTCGAGGTCACCACCCGTCGCGCTGCACCGCGCACTTGTTCGGGCGTGAAGGGTTTGGGCAGATAATCCACAGCCCCCAGTTTCATCGCCTCGACTGCCGACTCATAGGTGGCATAAGCAGTCACCACAATGATACCTACGTTTGGCTGTCTTCTGAGAATCTCAGGAATCATAGACAGCCCTGAGTCAGCCCCAAGCCATAGATCTAGGACGACGAGATCGAAACCGGACCGTTCGAGCAGTTCCAAAGCCCCCTGTTTGGTTCCCACGCAGTGAACGCGGGCCGTCTCTGCCTCCAAGCACAGACGGATCGACTGTCGTATCGCGGGATCATCATCGATGATCAAAGCTGTCCATTTTGCGTCCATTGTTGTTATTTTCAACTAGTTTTGGCATGTCTGAAAGGCAACGACTTCTTTGAAAATTTCCTCTTCGGGGCATCTAGGCAAGGTTTCGGAATTGCGTCCCCGAGCGGTCTGATAACAATAGAGCGATCGTCGCGATTGTGTTCCACCGCAGTTCTGACTCGAATCCCCTCCCGCTTGCTTTCTAAAGTTCCATGATCGACCTTGCGACCGGGCTTGAATCCCGAAGACCAGTTTCCCTCGCTGCTAGCCTCGCCGCTGTTGCACTTCTTTTCTTCTTGGGTTGTGACAAGTCTGCAGACAACCCGGTAGCAAGCCAACCCGTTGAGGCCGTGGTCTACGGCGAATTGCTCCGGGTGGATTTGGTGCCCTGGGCGACCACCACCAGGAGTCAGGGAAGTTTGGTCGCTGACGAGACAACGACTCTGAGTGCGAAAATTGCTGGAAGGGTCGAGAGTATCTATGTTGATATTGGCGATTCTGTAGAACCAAGCCAGGTTCTTGTTCAGCTCGATCCTACGGACTTTAGGCTGCTCGCGGAGCAATCCGATGCGCAGCTTCAGCAGGCCAGGGCAGCGGTCGGACTGGGAATGTCGGACCCTGTTGAACAACTAGATCCTGAGAATTCCCCCCCAGTTCAGGAAGCTAAGGCACTTTTGGACGAATCGATTCAATCGCTAACTCGATTGGTCATTCTCGCAACGGGTGACGCTATTACCAAGTCGGATCTCGAGCTTGCGGAGTCGGCTGAGCGAGTTGCTCGTGCACGCTATCAATCATCCCTAAACGCAGTTCGTGAAAAGATTGCGATGATTTCGGTGCAAGCTGCTCAGCGAGATCTCGCTTACGAACAACTCCGTGAAACCAAAATCACCAGCCCTTTTGAAGGAGTCGTGCAAGCCAGGATGGTGGCACCAGGAACGTTTGTCCAAGCCGGGCAATCGCTTTTAGCAATCGTCCGAAACAAGCAACTTCGCTTTCGCACAAGCGTTCCCGAGAGGTATGCTCACATGTTAAAATTGGGACAGCGACTTACTATCAATTTTGATCTCAGCAGACAAGTTCGGGAAGGAGTGGTTTCTCGCATCAACCCTAACCTAGATCCTACCAATCGGTCGCTTGGATACGAGGTCGATCTCGATAACTCTGACGGTTCCTTGCGGAGCGGTTTATTCGGGGAGGCAGTCATCGAGCTCGATCCCACAACAACAACGATTGCTGTTCCTCAGAGGTCAATCCTGCGTTTTGCAGGGGTAGACAAAGTTTGGAAGGTCAACGAGCAAGGGGAGGTATCCGAAAGAGTCGTTCTCTTAGGGGCCAAACGGGGCGATTTGGTTGAAATTAGAAATGGTTTGAGTGAGGGAGAAACGATACTGCTAGATGCGTCGCTCGGGACAAAAGGGAGGTGGGCCGGTGAAGTCGAGCGAATTGCAGACGAACGACTCGGAGAGAGCCAGCAGACCGAACCGTAAACGGGAGCCCGAGATCAGAGATTTTCTTGAACATAGGTTGGATGTGCGATGGAATCCGTCCCGCCTCCCGCATAAATGCTTCTCCCGCCATCCACGGGCAAGCAGACTCCGGTAATAAACTTTTGTTGGGTGAGGAAAAACGCTGCTTCCGCCACGTCTTCCGCTGTACCGAGCCGTTTGAGCAGGCAGTCTTGAGCAATTTTAAAAGCATGCTCATCGGAGATGGATTGATCCAGCATTACCGGCCCAGGCAAGACGGCGTTGACTCGAATGTTCGGGTTCCGACTCGCCAGTTCTACTGCAAGCGAGCGTACAATCGTTTCTATCGCACCTTTACCTACAAAATAGGGTGCAAAGTTTAGGTAGGGCCTGACTACAGCCCAGTCTCCAATCAGGATGATCGAGCCCCCCTGCGGTTGCTTGACCATGGCCAAACCTGCTTTTTGGCTACAGAGAAAGGTCCCGAGCGAATTGATTTCGAATTGCGTTCGCACATCATTGGGGGTGATCTCCTCCAGCGGCTTCCAATCCCAGACAGCGGCCGAGTTAACCAATACATCGAGCCGTCCAAAACGTCCGAGAATCCTCTGGACCGCTGTCGCGGCGAAATTAGTTTCGGCCAAGTCACCTTGGATGAGCAGCGTCTCCACACCCAGATCCGTTAACTCCTCCGCGAAAGCTTTGGCTTTATCGAGGGAACGGTTTGCATGAACCACGATGTTATAACCGGCCGCCGCAAACCGTCGTGCAATTTGCTGCCCAACACGCGCAGCACCGCTGCCAGTTACCCAAGCGACGGGAACTCCTGTAGAATGAAGTGGGCTATCGTATTCTGGCTTTTGCATTCAATCTATCAACCCGGTGCCGCAGGCGCTCCTTTTAGAGGTTTATTACGTGTCAAATCAATCTATCACATCCCTGATCCAATCGGGAACGAAGCTCTATCTCGATTCCATCGATCCTGCTCTCGTCGAGCAAAACCTCGAATGGGGGGCGGTTGGGGCGACCAGCAATCCCATCATCGTCTCTGCACTGGTGCGTTCAGGACGGTTTGACGATTCTATTGATAACTTTATAGCCATGGGGCAAGACGACGAGACCATATGCTGGAACGTGACGGATTCGCTGGTTCGAGAAGCCCAAGACAAATTTCTCAGCGTATGGGAGCGGACATCGGGCAATGCCGGTTGGGTGAGCTTTGAGCTTGACCCTTTACTGGAGGATCCCGCGTTAGGCCTGACTCACGATGAGCGAGTCGAACGATACGTAGAGCTCGGCGAGCACTGGTCGCGCGGACACAAGAACCGAATGATCAAAGTGCCAGCGACACCGGCCGGTTTAGATGCATTGGAGTCGCTCGCTGCTCATGGCGTTGCATTGAACGTCACATTGATCTTCACCAAACGGCAATATGACTTGGCGCGCGATGCCGTGTGGCGTGGGGCGGCTAAACGCTCTAATCTGGATGGATTTAAGAGTGTTTACAGCATCTTCGTTTCCCGGATTGATCAATACACGGCCGAGAAGCATCCAAATCTTTCCAGCGAAGCCCAGGGGGAATATGGCATTCTCAATGCCAAGAGGTTGTGGCAAAACAACCGCAGTTTTTGGAAATCTCATCCAACTCCACTGGAGCAAGAAATCATTTTCGCCAGCACCGGGACAAAGAATCCTGCGGACGTTCCGTGGAAATACGTTGCGTCACTGGCGGGATCAGATATTCAAACCAATCCTCCTGAAACCAACGCCGCTGTCGCAGCTTCGGGGCAACAGTTTGTTTCACAGATAGAGTCGATGATCCCCGAGAGTGTCCAGGCGGAACTGGATGCAACCATCGATGTGGCGGATTTAGAGCGTGTTCTGATGGAGCAAGGAGTCGCAAAATTCGTTGCTCCGCAGAAACAATTGTTGGAAACAATCAAGCAAAAGCGGCGTTTGAGTGTCGGGTAGTTCGGCCAAACCCGCGCACTAATAAGAGCAATAGCCCCTCGAAAGTTAACCTCGAGTGATTAGCGGTCGGAATTGCGGGGGCCACGACCTCGATGTCGATCTCGGTCTCGACCATGCGAATTCCGTTGGTGATTGTCCATGTTCGATTGGAGGATTCCATCTAATGCTTCAATCCATGATGGAACTTTGATGAATTTCTTTTCCGATTCGTCAGCTTCCATTCGCGCGGAGTCATCCGAGTTTGGTCTTGTACGCCCAGAGGACTTTCTACCTCTCCGCGGATTTCGGCCTCGACGAGGTCCCTCCTCGCTTCGTTCGGCATCTATGCTGTCGCTCACCTCGACAAACAACTCGTCATCTTCGAACGAGTCAACATCTTCCGCGTCTTTGAGGCCTGCACCGAATCCCACCTCTTCTAAGCGTGGCGCTCTCGTGGGTCTCGGGTTTCGTCGTGCAGGTCTATCTCCTGCATCGTTTGAATCAGAAGTTCGATCGTGTCTGTCTTGCCTTCTCGCTTGGCCTCGAGGTTCTACGACGGACTCATCGGAAATCGAATCCCGGACCGGTTTGCTGCGTTCTGGGCGATCACTTCCGGTCGGGGTGCGCTCGCTTCGGTCACGACGAGGTTGGTCACGTCGTCCCCTGCTTTCTCGCGTGGGCGATGATGCAACCTCTACGGATTCAACATCGATACCGGTTTCCGAGTCGTCTGATCGACCTCGGCGAGGAGCGCGGCGTGGGGCTCGCCTTTCAACCGGTCCGTCTGCGTCATCTGCGTCATCTGCGTCAGGCAGGGAGACTTGAGCGGCTGGCTTTGGCAGGCGTTCCGTGCGATTCCCGCGAGCAGGTTTTGCGGGGGCATCGGAATCGATATCGGCGATCGGCTCCCTCCTGCCGCTACTCTTTTCCCGACTGCGGTCCCGACTATCCTCGGTTTTACGCTCGTTTCGATTTCGTTTCCTGTCACCAAACGATACGATGGGTTCGTCGGTGGTTGACGAAAAATCATCAGCTTTCGTCGTGGAGGCAGCACGTTCTACTGACTCCTTGACGGGTTCGGGACGTCCTTTGCCTTCGTCCCAAAAGCTGGGTTTGCGGCTCTTTTTCGAGCCTCGCGAATGCGCATCTTGTTTGGGTTCGAATTCAATCTCGTCGCCGGCGATTCTCTGCGTAGGAGTGGATCCAGTGGGTTCCGAATCGCTGTTCGAATCAACAGTCGATGAGGTCTGAATGCCGAAAAACGACGTAACTGCGTCCCAGCCAGAGCGCAGTTTCGATGGCTCCTTTGCGACCGATTTCGCCACTTCCATTGCGGGGGTAGCGGATTCTTCCTGGCTGGCAAACTCTTTGGTCTCCGCCAGTTTGGGCTCAGAAGTTTTTCTGGGAGCCGTGTCCGCCCCTTTCTTGGACTGGGGCGAAAGAGAGGGAGTACCTAGTAAATTTGCCAAACTGTTCCAATGATCCGACATATATGCAGTTCGATTAGGCTGTTTTTCTGAACAACGCAGTGAAAGTAGAATGTTTAATATCGCGGCAGCCCGACTATCTGCCCTTCGCTGAACGGTTGTACGCTGTTCATCGGCAAAAGGCGTTGTCTGATAGTGTGCTTCCCTACAAAATCTCCCCAAGTTTAACAGCAAGCCGCAGCTTTGAGGATAACATCTTCCCATCTGCCGACTGAATTCCTCAGGAAAACCGAAGCTTCTTTCGGTTTTGAGGCCAAGAAAGTTGACAGCGGGGGGGGCGAGGCCGTAATCTGGATAAGAGTGTCGGAATAACCTGGCTTGGTCGGGTCCTCTTTTCTTTTGATGGGTGATGCCGTGCATTGGAAATCTTTCACAAACCGTTTGCTACTTGGACTTGTCATTGCATCGGGCACTGTAGTCGCGAATCCGATTTGCCGTGAAGCTTCTGCGCAGAATTATGTGGAGTTGGCTCCTGCGATTTCGCAACAAGAAGCGGGACGGTTGGCAAAAGAGAGATCTAGAGCATTTCGAGGCGAGGCTGACTTAAAGCCCATTCTGGAATCCTATTCGAAGTACCTGATTCCACGCCTGACACAGGGAAGCATCCCCAATCAGGGGGCAATCAACATGATCCGCACCGCTGTTTTGCAGGATATTGATGCCGCTTCCAAGAACCAGAACGTTGGTAAAGAATTCAATGCAGAACTCAGGAAGATGCTTCAGCCCATCGTTGAGAATAAACCATTGGTAGGACTGAGATCTGAGGATGTCAATCTCAAGCAGGGGGAGGAGTACTACCCTGCGAGCCGCATCAACGCGATGATCATGCTTCTCGCGATGAATGAATCCCCGGCAGTAGGCTTAAAGCCGCCCGTTCCTGAAAAGGGCATGCAGCAGTTGATAAACAACCTCCTGAAAGAGCCAAAACTAGACGCCATAACCTATCTTGCTCTTCAAGGTGTCCAGAAGCAGGTGCGGGTTGATGTTGCGGTAGCCAAGGGAGCGGAGGCCTCTGCGCCGGCACGGCATGTCACGGAAGCGGGAAGAGCCGCGTTTGTTCAGTCCATAACGAATCTACTGGATGCCCCGCAGCCCGTTTTTCGTACTGCCCCTGCCCAGGAAAAGCTACGGGAACAATGCTTGGTAACGTTGACGATGATCGCGTCAACTTCGGTTGCCGAGGCTCCGTCGGGAGTGAAGGCGGCCGAGCAAATCCTCAAGCAGGTCACGGAAATACTGAACGACGAGACAACCTCGGAATGGATCAAGGAGACTGCGTGCAGGTCCCTCGGCGTAGTCAGTTTTGAGCAGCAATCCGAGGAGCAGGTCGAAAAGCTTTACAAAGCATTTGCCAAGTATGGGATCAAATCCATCAAGGATTGGAGAGTTCGAGTTGCTAGTTCTACTGGCTTGAGCAGTGGCGGCATGGGAGCCGGTGGGGGGTACCCTGGAGGCGGAATGGGTGGCATGGGAGGAGGACCTGGAAGCGGCTATGGTGGTGGACCGGGAGGTGGAGAGAGCGGTGGTGGTTATCCCGGCGGTATGGGAGGTGGGGCGGGAGCCTCGCAACCTCGACAATCGCAGCCAGTGGAGGTCAAGAACGCTCGCCGTTTGGCTCACCAACGATTCGAAGCCTTGCACCTAGCAGCAAACGGAAAATCCCGCAAATGGCCCGCCAATCATCCGATGCTAAAAGTTCAAGATAAGGAACTGGGATTAGCGGCTATGCTGAAGGGTAACCAAACGCAGGCACCACTACTGGCCGAATTGATTGAAAAAATCGAATTATGCCAGGAAAAACTTGGGGACGAGAAGCTGATGTCGCTTGCCGAGCTGACCGGCAGTATTCGCAAACCGATAGCGGAACTGCGGGTGGCGTTTGAACTTTTTTCCGGTGAGCGAGAAAAAGAAGACCTTGGGGCAGGCATCGAGCTAGACGAGTAGGGCTCTGAGCTGCCCAAACCAAATATTGGATGTTTAGCTAGGTCGAGCAGTTTTTCAATTAACCTAAGTGTTCCGTTTGCAGGAATCCGTTCCGGTGGGGCACGCCCAGAGGCATTGCGATGGGCGTGGCATTGCTGTTTCTCCTCCAACCCCAAGCCCCACCCGGTTCTACCAAAACTCCAGCCAATCCGAACACTCGAGCAGTAATGCTAGGAAGGCACGCGTTAAATCACGCCCTTCGAAGATTCAGGGCCCTCCCACCCAAAAATCAGGGATGCGTCTCTCCGTTCTCCCCCCATTGGTTCACCAATGTTTCGTCATGGCAACGGGAGCCGACAATCAAAACGGCTAATACCGCAGGCTTATAAGCCTGTATTAGGGCTGCTGCGACCTTGATTCGACTGGATAATTAGAGAAGTTGCGTCGGATACGCACTTTTTGAGATACTCAAGGTTGATGTGTTTTGTAAAAATACCCCAAAGCGATTTAATCGAATAATTCGATATTACCGCTACAGTTTCTCAAGCGGGGATCCGAAACATTTCCCACCGTTGGGGCTGTTGCACACCGCCTATCCGAACGGTAGGTGTGCAAGGCGTAACTGTTTGCTCTCCAATAGCTAGCGGCACAAATTGCCGACGAAGGACATGGAGAGGGAAACCGAAACTTAATTTCTTCGCATGATTTTCGTGCACTAAAATAACTGATCTTTGATGACCACCGAAGCTAAAAGCAAGCCTGTAAAGTCCGTCAGCGGAATCACTGTTCGTCTAGCTGGAGATTCCGGCGACGGAATGCAACTCCTGGGTACTCAGCTCACCAACACCTCAGCGCTGCTGGGCAATGACGTGGCGACCTTTCCTGACTTCCCCGCCGAGATCCGTGCACCGCGAGGAACTAGAGCTGGTGTTTCTGGATTCCAAGTTCAATTCGCATCTCATGAAGTCCACACTCCCGGGGACACGCTAGACGCGCTGGTAACAATGAATCCAGCAGCATTGGTGACCAATTTGAGCGATCTCGTCAAAGGGGGCTTGCTGATCGTCAACGAGGATAGCTTTGAGGAGAAAGACCTAAAGCTAGCTAAGCTCAAGACAAATCCGCTCGAGGAACCGGCGATGGAAAACTATCGCTTGATCAAAGTCCCGATGACCCGTCTCACGAAAGAAGCGGTTCAAGAGTTCGGGATGAGCGTCAAGGAAGCGGATCGTTGCAAAAACTTCTTTGCGATGGGGTTGGTGTACTGGCTTTACGGTCGCAACATGGATGCGACGCTTCGGTTTATCCATGGCAAGTTCGGTGCGGGCAGTCCGACGGTTGCGGCGGCGAACGAAAAAGCGCTGCGGGCTGGCTGGGCTTTTGGCGAAACGATTGAGGGGATTGGGCACTCTTACAACATTGAACCCGCCAAGCTCAAGCCAGGCACTTACCGCAACATAATGGGCAACCAAGCCTTGGCATGGGGATTGATGACGGCGGCTCAGCGATCCGGCAAGGAGCTTTTCTACGCCACGTACCCTATCACCCCGGCGAGCGATGTTCTTCATGAGCTAGCCAAGTACAAGAACTACGGCGTGTGCACCTTCCAAGCCGAAGACGAGATCGCAGCCATGTGTTCTGCCATTGGTTCTGCTTACGGCGGCCAGATGGCGGTCACAACCTCTAGCGGACCGGGTATTGCTCTCAAGGCAGAGGGAATGGGGCTGGCATTAATGCTTGAGCTGCCGATGCTTGTGATTGATGTGCAACGAGGCGGACCGAGTACTGGGCTGCCGACGAAAACCGAGCAAGCTGACTTGTTACAAGTCATGTTTGGCCGCAACGGTGAATCGCCTCTTCCAGTCTTAGCAGCCCAAAGCCCGGCTGACTGTTTTGAGATCGTCCAAGAAGCTTGGATGCTAGCGACAAAGCTTATGCTACCAGTCATAGTTCTCTCCGACGGTTACATCGCCAACGGAGCGGAACCGTGGGCGATCCCCAATGTTGCAGACATGGTACCAATCGAGGTGCAGCACCCTCAATCATCAAACAACCCAGACGGTGCGTTCCGACCGTATCAACGGGATGAGCTTCTCGCGAGACCATGGGCTATTCCCGGTACTCCTGGGTTGATGCATCGCGTGGGAGGTCTCGAAAAAGAGGACGGGACGGGCAACATTAGCTACGACCCGGACAACCACCAAAAGATGGTGAACATTCGAGCTCAAAAGGTAGCCAACGCGGCAAAACTTCTACCACCACAAAAGGTCATCGGACCTCAGAGCGGCGAATTGTTGGTGCTCTCCTGGGGCGGAACCTACGGGGCATGTCTCACAGCGACTCAGCAAGCTCAGGCCGAGGGTCGAAGTGTAGCATTAGCCCATATTCGGTACATGAATCCGTTCCCGAGCAACTTGGGCGAGATCATTTCTCGCTACGAAAAAGTGCTGATCCCAGAGCTTAACATGGGACAGCTACGAATGTTGATAAGGAATCGTTATTTGGTGGATGCCATCGGTTTTAACAAGGTTAAGGGCAAGCCGTTCGCCGTGACTGAGCTCACGGAAAAGATTGCCGAGCTAACCAAATCTGCGTCTCACGCCAAGGCTAGCTAGCTAGAAGGCGAGCTTTCGGCCCGCCTGCCCATGCGGTATCAACCAACATCCAACAAGAACATCTAACCAATTTTATCCATAGATCATGAGTACTGCATTACCCGTCCTTAAGTCGGCTGATTTCGAAAGTGACCAAGACGTACGTTGGTGCCCAGGATGCGGAGACTATTCGATCCTGGCACAGATGAAGAAAGTGTTGCCTGAAATCGGTATTCCTCCCGAGCAAACCGTTTTTGTCTCTGGCATCGGGTGCAGCAGTCGTTTCCCTTACTACGTCAACACATACGGGGTTCACTCGATCCACGGACGAGCACCCGCGATTGCAACCGGGCTCAAACTCTCTCGTCCTGACCTGAGCATTTGGGTAATCACAGGGGACGGAGACGCGCTAAGCATCGGTGGGAACCACTTTGTTCACTTGCTTCGACGAAATGTGAATCTGAATATCGTTCTGTTCAACAATCGGATCTACGGCCTAACCAAGGGACAATATTCACCGACCAGCGTCGAGGGGCAAGTAACCAAGAGCACTCCTATGGGAGCGGTTGACCATCCGCTCAATCCGATCAGCATTGCTGTGGGTGCAGACGCCACCTTTATCGCTCGCTCGGTCGACAGTAATGTAAAGCACTTGGCTGCCACCTTGAAGCGTGCTGCGGCCCACAAGGGGACATCGTTCGTTGAGGTCTATCAAAACTGCAACGTGTTCAACGATGGGGCTTTTTCTTATGCGCAGGACAAATCGACTCGGGCTGACACTACGATCGAACTGGAGCACGGCAAGCCGATGATTTTCGGGCAAAACCGAGACAAAGGCATTCGGCTCAACGGTCTCGATTTAGAAGTCGTGGACTTGAACGACGGCAAGGTTAAGGAAGATGATTTGCTGTTCCACGACGAGCAAGCCAATTCGGTGCTCGTGTACATGCTAGCTCGCATGAGGCATCCTGAGTTTCCTGAGCCGATCGGAGTATTCAGGGCCGTTGCAGAGCATACTTTCGAGGAAGCTGTTCGCGGTCAAATTGATCTGGCTGTTGCGAAGAAAGGCAAGGGGGACTTGCAGCGTTTGTTCAACAGCGGCGACACATGGCAAGTTTCTGCTTAAGCACACTCTTCAGAGTTGCATTACGTGGAGCATTTGTGGCCTTGGTGTTCTGCACCTCGGCAGTGAGTGCTGACGATCTTGAAAGCAAAAAGACCCGCTGGCTAGATTTGCTAGAAGAGCAGCTCGCTGAGGTCGATGAAGCAAAGAGGCAGATTGCCATAGGAACGGCTATCTTTGCGTTTGTCGATGGCGGGCGTGGTGAAGTTGCTGAACAGATCGCGATGCAGCAGGAAGATCTCGATTTCCGGTATCAGCTGCTAACCGGAATTGCTCAATCGCTTGCGAAAAATGGCTCTTTGGATAGGGCGACGGCAATCCTTGACAGCATCATCGACTCGCAGTGGAACGAACGGGCGAGCCACTTTGTTGCGACCGAGGAAGCAAAACTCGGCCAGATCGAGCAAGCGGAACTGCTGCTACAACGAGTCAGTCACGAAACCTATAGAATTAGGATCGTGTCAGCGATATGCGAGCATCTTATTAGCACAAAGCGTTTCGATGAAGCGCAGCAACGCGCGGAGGAACTAGCAGATTCGTTTTCTAAGGATGAGCTTGTTCGAGCGATTGAGAACGCGAGGCGAGGCCAAGTTAACCTCTTGGAGCAGATCTCAGAGTTATGGCAGCCTTATATTGGTATGTTGTTGATGCTCTCCGAGGAGGAAAAATTCAAAACCGCCTTGGCGGCGATTGTGGCCGCTCAGGCTCAGGATCGTGAGAGGGTAGTCGAGTTAGTTGACGAATGCGTTTCCGATCTTAATCGTACGCGTAACACTTCACTTAAAATTCAAACGTCACTTCTCCTCGCAGTTGCACTCGTGGAGATCGGAGATAATACAACGGCTTCCAAAACGGTGGATACAGTGATCGAGGTGCTAGATCGTGACAGACGTGGGCTAGCCAGTATGTCTTGGAGCCCGATTATATTGGCAATTCTCGTGCGGTTGGAGAGGCAGGAAACTGTGGACGCAGTGGTAGAGGGGCACCGTCGCAATCAAGAGGCAGGTGATGAGCGATTCGATTTAAACTATTTACTACTGTGGCTTGGGCAATCCTTGATTGAGAACGAAAGGATCGAGGAGTTCGAGACGCGACTGGGTGGCTTGAAAACTGCTGAAGAACGATGTTTCTTTCTGATTGGTGCGATTTGCGGCGCGAAGTCCGCTTAGGGGCTTTCGGCTAAAGAATAGGCTCGCTTCGCACACGATTTCCCGAAGAGTGGCGTTTTGTCCATTTTCAAATGCTAGAAAAAATTCGCGAAAGGGCTACACTTCTAGCCTGCGTAAGTCGATCACGGTTCTTTTTCAAGGCAATTTCATGAATGCTCCCCTGGCAGTAACTCCACTTCATTCTTGGCACCAACAGAACGGTGGGAAATTGGTGGAGTTTGCCGGGTATGATATGCCAGTTCAATATGAGGGCATCGTTGCCGAGCACAATGCCACCAGGAAAGCCGCTGGTCTTTTCGACATTTCGCACATGGGGCGATTGCGGTTTGACGGGCCGCGAGCAGATCAGCTTCTCGACCATCTTCTGACACGTCGGGTAGTCGATATGGAAGTTGGCCAAGTTCGGTACTCTCTCATGTGCAACGAAGAGGGAGGAATATTAGACGATGTTTTGGTTAGCTGCTTGGAGAGCCCCAGTGGCAAAGTTTACTTTTTGTTGGTGGTAAACGCGGGCAACCACACCAAGATCGTCAATTGGATCAAGCCTCACTTGGCGGATTTTCCGGACATCGAATTTTCTGATTCTACGAGCTCAACCGCTATGATTGCTGTGCAGGGGCCGAAGGCGGTTGAAATCACAAAGGGGTTGTTTCCTGGCGCGATCGATTCGCTCGGATATTACCGCGCCAAGGTAACCAACCAGATGGGAAAGCCGTGTATTGTTTCCCGAACGGGATACACGGGCGAAGATGGATTTGAGTTAATCGTACGGGCAGAGGATTCACAGAGAGTCTGGGAGAACTTGCTTTTGGCGGGCAGGGATCAGGGAATAAAGCCTGCCGGACTTGGAGCTCGCGACACATTACGCCTCGAAGCAGGCATGCCGTTATATGGACATGAGTTGGAAGAGAACATCGATCCTTACAAGGCTGGTTTAAAGTTTGCCTGTAATCTTAAGGATCGTAGCTTCATTGGATCGGAGCAGATGGCTATTCTTTCCAAGGGGGCATCAGAACAGGTGCGAGTTGGATTAGTGCTGACCGGCCGGCGTGCGGCTCGACAGGGTGCCGAGGTTCTGGACCAAGACGGGCGATCCATTGGTAGCGTGACGAGCGGTAGCTTTTCTCCAACGCTAGACTCTCCTATTGCCATGGCCTACGTTAAAGCGGAGAACGCGACAGTGGGCACATCGGTCGATATCGACATACGAGGCAGCAAAGTGGCTGCTACGATTTCTCAATTGCCTTTTTACAAACGAGCTTAGCAAAATGACGATTACTCCAGAGCAACTACTTTACTGCGATTCGCACGAGTGGGCTCATGTTTCTGATGGTGTTGCCACGGTTGGGATCTCCGCATTCGCCGTTGCTGAGCTAACCGACTTGGTATTCATGGCGTTACCAAAGGTTGGCCAAAGCGTTAAAGCTGGTGAAGAGTTCGGCGAGGTAGAAAGTGTGAAAGCGGTGAGCCCCATGTATAGCCCGGTCTCGGGGGATGTCGTTGAAGTCAATAACGACCTTGTGAACAAGCTCGAAATTCTAAGCCACGATCCCTACAACGAAGGCTGGATCATGAAGGTGAAGATCGCCGATGAAGGAGAGCTGAGTCGGCTTTTGAGCTATGAGAAGTACAAAGCTCAAGTCGGATCGTAGGCTCATTGTGCCTCACCCAGTGGAGCGGTTCATGCGGGTAATGATGGGCGAAATTGCGGTTTCATTATGAATGCCATAATCAGAGTCGACGGACCAGCCTCCGGTCAGCATAACATGGATGTCGATGAGGCATTGTTGCGCGACGCCCAGAATGCAGGGGCACTGCTACTCCGGGTGTATAGGTGGCAAAAACCGACGCTGTCGCTCGGACATTTCCAGAATGAGTCTGAGATCCCGGATGATGCTCCTTGGGGGCATATCGAACGAGTAAGGCGTAAAACAGGCGGCGGTGCTATCGTACACGACGTCGAACTAACCTACAGTCTCGTGATTCCGCACAATCGAAAACCTGATTCGGGGGCACAGTCTGAGACACCGGTTGGTGCCCCATCGGTAGATTTTGGCAAAAAGGGGCCAAGCGATCTCATCTACCGTTCAGTGCACAATGAGCTGGTGGTTGGATTGCAGCGATTAGGCTTGCCAGCGAAACTGGCGGAGCAGTGCACCTGCAAAACAGGTGAAGATGGAAAGGGGGCGAGTTTTCTCTGTTTTGAAAGACGCTCCCCTGTCGATATCGTAATCGATGGGTACAAGGTCGTGGGAAGCGCCCAGCGGCGTACTCAGCACGGTCTGCTGCAACATGGTAGTGTCCTTTTGAGAACGTCCGAATTTGCTCGGCATTTATGTGGGATTCAGGATTTACTGGATGCAAGAGGCCCAGGCTTTCAAGGGAAAACTAACGACCTTGAGACGGGGGGACGACTCCCCTTGCAGGTGGAGGGCCCCCCGTTAGACTGGGGTTCGTGGACTGAGTGGTTGCTACAGATTTTGCAACGGTCTGTGAATAATGCTTTTCTTGGCTATTGGCGGTTCGAGAAAAGCGTTTACACTGTAGATAGGTAGTTTTCAAACGTCCAAGTTGTAATTCTGAAAACGCTGTGCGTTTCTTTTCTGAGACTCAAAAGCAGGACGGCCATGCAAGTTATTCTGAAGGTTCTTTCTGGCACGCATGAAGGCAAAGAAATCAAAATTAAGGATGAGAAATTCCTGATTGGCCGAAGTGAGTCTTGCCAGCTTAGACCGAAAAGCGACTCGATCAGCCGTAAGCACTGTGCGATCGTCCAGAAAGACGGAATGGTTTTGGCGATTGACCTAAAGAGCCGAAACGGAACCTTCGTAAATGAGAAGCAGCTTTCGACCGAGAAAGCCAAGATTTTAAAATCTGGAGACAAGCTTCGCTGCGGGCAGCTAGAGTTTGAGGTCTTGATCGAGGTAGGCATTGCTAGTGCTAAGAAGCCTGAGGTTTCCAATGTAAAGGAAGCTGCTGGTCGAATGACGGAACAAACAAGCTTGGATGTCAAAGAGTCGTTTGACATCTCTTCTTGGTTACTTGAAGCGGATCAAGTTGATCGACCAAAATCGAATCCCGCAGTTCCGGGCGACGCGGAAACGCACCAGTTTACGATGGAAGATACAACACATGTGGACGGGAAGAGCCTTGTCGACACAGACGAGCCTGCCGACAGTGGGGAAGACCAAGCCAAGAAACGCTTCGAGAAAAAGGCACCTATCAAGCTTCCTAAAAACACAGGTGGTCCTGCGACGAAGAACACCAAAGATGCAGCAAGCGAGACACTGAAGAAATACTTCGGTGGCAGATAGAGATCTGTCGACTTTGTTAAGTTTCTTGGGCTACCCGGGTGACTCGTCGACCGACAAGCTTCACCCGCTTTAGCTACAGCGAACCGCCCCAATTGCTACAGCGAACCGCCCTGTAGTTATAGCGAATCAGGGTGAAGGATTTGCGTCAACTCTCCGAAATAAGCTCCCGTGAAATCCATTCATCAGCCCATCTTGTAAATCGCGTTCGCACTTTGGCCGGTTTCGGGGGAGTCCTTTGAGGACGTGACAAGTAACCGACATGTCCACCATTGGAGGTCGAGACGATGCTTGTGGTTTGGGAAACTTGGGCATCGCGGAAGATGTGAATGGGAACAATTGGATCATCCTTATCCACTAAGATTCTCGTTTGCGTCTGAATCTTGACCAAATCGTCCTTGGATGAGCCGGCTGCATAGTAGTCTTCCGCAGAAGTAAACCCTGCAAGCCCTGAGGTAACCGTATCGTCGAACTCGCGAATGGTTTTGAAGGAGGCGAGTTCCAGTCGTTTTGCCCACTGAGGCCATAGCTTCGCTCGACTGCGGCTTTGCTTTTTAAGCGATCGCAGGAAATACTTAGCATAGATGGAGCGAAAGCCGGTTTCCATGTTCCGGCAACACTCGCTCAAGTCGATTGGTGGTGCCACCGCGATTCCCTTTTCAATCTGGAAGCCATCATCGCGAGCTAGTTCTTCGGAGTGTGTCGCCAGCAGTTTGAGCAGAATGTTTCCCCCAAGAGACACACCTGCCCCCCGCCAGGACTGAATATTGCACTGCTGGGAAAGCCACTCCAGCGCGTGCCACACCAACTCCGAGCAGGCTCCGTGAGGCGGTAGTGGCGTGTGCAAGTAGGAATCCCCTGCCCCAGGCAAATCAAAACGAAATACCCTCACGCCTTGACTCAAGAGATTATCCGCAATTCGGCTCATATAGGTGCCGCGATGGCAAGAGCCAAGCCCATGCAGCAAGAATACGCCTTGGCCCTCTGGCAATTTTCCATGTGGACGGTTCTCGTGCACCAGCATCTCGCCGAACTCCCCGATAGGAATTCTATGAGTCACTTCTGGAGCAATCGAAACCTTTGGCTTGTAAAAACCTGTCAACAAGGTCTGGATGTGCCCGCTGCGTAGGTACCACGGCGGTATAAACTCATCGTTCTCGACCCAATTAGAATTCACGTTGCGAATGCTGTGGCAGGAGTAGGAATATGCGGTGGCGAGTGCACCTCGAATTGCTATAATCTCGCGTTTTCTCAGGGATAAAGATAGGCGATCTCGCTGTCCGATTTAGAAAGATATCCATTTCTTTTTCTCGCACCGAGGATCGCATCTCAAAAGATCAGGATTTCATGAACAATACAGCACCAGATCTCATTAGCGAGCGAGTCCTAGTCCTCGATTTTGGGTCCCAGTACGCTCAACTGATCGCACGGCGTGTTCGCGAACAGAACGTCTACTGCGAAATCGTTCGTCATGATATCTCAGCGGAAACAGTGAAGTCTCGGGCTCCTGCCGCAATCATTTTCTCCGGTGGGCCTTCGAGCGTTTATGATGCTAACGCCCCAAAATGCGATCCTGCAATCTTTGAGCTTGGGATACCCATTCTTGGAATTTGCTATGGTATGCAACTGCTTTCCCAGAGCTGGGGGGGCAAAGTGGAGAGTTGTTCCCAGCGTGAATTTGGACGCTCTCGACTGCAAGTTAAATCGATGGAACGATTGTTCGCCGGCTTCCCACACGAGATCGATGTATGGATGAGTCACGGCGATCAAGTCAACGATCTATCGGAATCGTTCGACATTCTTGCTTCGACTCCCACATGTCCCTTTGCTGCCGTTCGACACAAGACCAAACCCATCTATGGATTGCAATTCCACCCGGAGGTCTCTCACACCTCCTTGGGCAGCGCACTGATTCATAACTTTCTCTACAACATTGCGCACTGCGAAGGCAAATGGCACTTGAGCGACTTCGCCCACCGTGCGATTGAACATATTCGAGGGATTGTTGGCGAAGACCGCGTCATTTGTGGCTTGTCAGGAGGGGTCGACTCTTCTGTGACAGCAGCGTTGCTATACAAAGCGATCGGCCCGCAGTTGACTTGCATTCTGATTGACAATGGATTGCTCCGAAAGGACGAGCAGACAGCTGTCATTTCCGAGTTTACGAACCATTTTAAGGCAGACTTGCGAGTTGTAGACGCGAGCGATCGATTTTTGGGCGAACTCGATGGGATCAAAGAACCGCAGGAGAAACGCCGTCGCATCGGTTATTCGTTTATCGATTGCTTCAAGCTCGAGGCAGAGAAGATCAATGGAGCGAAATTCTTGGCCCAAGGAACGCTCTATCCCGACGTCATTGAAAGTGGAGCGGCCCCGGATGGTCCAGCTGCTACGATCAAACTGCACCACAACGTGGGTGGTCTACCAGAGCAGCTCGGTTTCGAACTCATCGAACCGCTTCGAGATTTGTTCAAAGACGAGGTTCGTAAGCTGGGAATGGAGCTGGGCCTGCCGGAGCACTTGGTTTGGCGACACCCCTTTCCAGGCCCAGGGCTTGCTGTGCGATGTTTGGGGGAAATCACACGTGAAAAGCTCGCGATTTTACGAGAAGCGGACGAGATCGTCGTGAGCGAAATCAAAAATGCAGGGCTGTACCGCCAAACCTCACAGGCATTCGCGGTGCTGCTCGAATCGCAGAGTGTAGGAGTTATGGGTGATGCGCGGACGTATGAGCGTGCTGTTGCGGTCCGGTGTGTCAACACGGACGACTTCATGACCGCTGACTGGAGCCATCTCCCCTACGATTTGCTCGCACGCATCTCAACGAGAATTATAAACGAAGTACGGGGCGTAAATCGTGTCTGCTACGATATCAGCAGCAAACCACCAGCCACAATTGAATGGGAATAGGAAGCCAAAATGAATCGACAATACATTTTTCAGATAGAGGATTTGACCAAGCGGCACGGCCAAAAGGAAGTGCTGAAGAACATCTGGTTATCGTTTTATCCGGGGGCCAAGATTGGCGTGCTGGGATCGAACGGTGCTGGAAAAAGTACACTGCTACGTATCATGGCGGGTGACGATAAGAACTTTGACGGAGTGGCAAAACTTACCAACGGGTTTGTCGCCGGCTACCTGTCCCAAGAACCTCAACTGAATCCCGAAAAAGATGTCCAGGGAAATGTTGAGGAGGCCGTTGCACCACGCCGTAAAGTGCTCGATCGCTTCAACGAGATCAGTTGCATGCTGGGTGACGTCACCGATGACAAGCAGATGGAAAAGCTTTGCGACGAGATGGCTAAGCTGCAGGACATCATCGATACTCAAAATTTGTGGGAGCTCGATCGACAAGTCGAACATTCCATGGCGGTCATGAATCTCCCTCCGGGAGACGCCGATGTCAGCAAGCTTTCTGGTGGTGAGCGACGACGGGTTGCTCTTTGCAAGCTGTTGATTCAGCAACCGGACCTCTTGTTGCTCGACGAACCCACTAACCACTTGGATGCAGAAGCGGTCCATTGGTTGGAACAACATCTCGCCAAGTATCCAGGTACCGTTGTGGCTGTAACGCACGATCGTTACTTCTTAGACAATGTAGCTCAGTGGATTCTAGAACTGGATCGCGGTTCTGGATTTCCTTTCGAAGGGAATTACACCTCATGGCTTGAGCAGAAGCAAAAACGACTTGCGATTGAGCAAAAGTCGGCGGTTGCCCGTCAGAAAACGTTGGAGAAGGAACTCGAGTGGATTCGGATGTCGCCTCGCGCGCGGCAGGCGAAGAACAAAGCCCGTATCAACGCTTACGAAAGCTTGGCCGCTCAGCAGTTTGAGGAACGACCAGAGGAGCTGGAAATTCAAATTCCGCCTGGAAAACATTTAGGTGAGGTCGTGGTCCACGCGGAGGGAATGAGCAAAGCCTTCAACGACAAAGTGCTCATCGACAACTTGACGTTCCGGTTACCAGCCGGGGGAATCGTTGGTGTCATCGGCCCGAACGGTGCAGGCAAGACGACTCTCTTTCGCATGATCACCGGGCAGGACAAGCCTGACTCAGGGACGTTGCGCGTAGGTGAGACCGTCGAGCTGGGATACGTTGATCAATCGAGGGATTCGCTGGACGATAACAGTACGATCTACCAAGAAATTTCTGGTGGGCTCGATTGGTTGGAAATGGGAGGCAAGCGGATCAATTCGCGAGCCTACGTCTCCAAGTTCAACTTTAAGGGAACGGATCAAGAGAAAAAGGTCGGTGTCCTTTCCGGTGGGGAGCGAAATCGAGTCCATTTAGCCAAGCTTCTGCGGCGTGGCTGCAATGTGCTGTTGTTGGACGAACCAACCAACGACCTCGACGTTGATACCCTTCGTGCTCTCGAAGAAGCGATTTCAAGCTTTGCGGGCTGCGTTGTGGTAATCTCTCACGATCGTTGGTTTTTGGACCGAATTGCCACTCACATTTTGGCTTTTGAGGGTGACGGCTACGTCCACTGGTGCGAAGGAAACTTCGACACCTACGAACAACAACGCAAAGAACGACTTGGAATCAGCGACGTAGAACCTCGAAGATTCAAGTACAAGAAGCTTGCGACCTAACAATCCGTTTCCGGTGGCATTCACCCCAAAGGTTTAACACCGTTTCGTTAGGTCTGGCTTGCGAGTGCGTTCCGAAAACGAAGGAAAGCTGGTAGGATACTTAGCCCTTTTCTGTCGACTTCGCAATACGATTGGGCTTACAGGAAGCGATACATTGTCTTCTCTGTAGGCCCGGCAATCCCAACGAAATTGAAAGTATTCTGCAATGGCTAAGCAAAAAATTTTGATCCAGCTCGACACCGATCCTCAAGCCAGTTCGTTTGATGCGGTCGTTGCGATTGATGCGGGTGCCGAGCATCTCCTGCAGTACTCGAATGTTAAGCCCGACGACGTGAAAAGCTTGGTGCATGGTGCGATGTACACGCGTGGCCCGAACGATCTAAAGAATACAGCCATCTTTGTAGGAGGCAGCAGCGTTGCTCATGGTGAAGCCATTGCTGCGGCTGCTCGTGATACCTTGTTTGAACCTTTTCGCGTTTCCATCATGCTCGACAGCAACGGAGCGAACTCCACCGCAGCGGCAGCGGTGTTGTGTGCCGGGTCGCACATGGAAATCGCTGGCTCCACATCGGTCGTATTGGGAGCGACAGGGCCAGTTGGGCAGCGAGTGTGCCGAATATTGGCGAACGCAGGGGGCAAAGTTTATGTTGGATCTCGGACTTTAGAACGAGCGAAAGAGACCATTCTTCAAATCGGTAAATCCAATGCCAACGTCGACCGACTCTTTATGCTAGAGTCTGAGAACGATGATGCTTTGGAAGCGGCCTTGTCGCAATCGCAAGCGGTTTTCGCTTGCGGTGCCGCAGGAGTACGATTGCTACCAACGATCCAGTTGATTCGCGCTCGATCATTGAAAGTTGCCATCGATCTCAACGCGGTTCCACCCGCCGGCATCGAAGGCATTGGCATTATGGATAAAGGGGTAGATAGAGCCGGTCGATTTGACTATGGCGCACTTGGAGTTGGAGGCTTGAAAATGAAGATCCATAAAGCTTCCGTGGCATCACTCTTTGAGTCGAATACGAGGTTCCTAGACTGCGACGAAATGTTGACGATTGGTAAAGATATCATGGCACGCCGAACGTTTGCATCATGATCCTAGGAAATTACGACATGTGAGCGGATTGCTTGTGTTTGTGTTAAAGAGGATTCTTGTTCCTCGCATCGGTTGTTGCGAACGTATTGTCGGCGCCGGTCTGAGCCACTCGCAACAATAGAAGAACGGGCTCATGTTTGCGATCTTGTGTCAAGCTGTGCAGGAACTCAGCTCCAATCCCCTTGCGATCTGGAGTCGGCCCGATCACCAATATTTCGCCACGCTGGAGCTTGCTTTGAATATCAAAATCGGGAAAGCTCATGAATTCACGTTCCGAGATATTTCTCAATGCAGCTTCTCGTACGACCACCTTGCTTTTCAACTCTCCATGCTCAATCTCGGGTGAAAGTCGCAATTTGGCTCCACCGCGTTCGTCGGGAGACGCCGCTAGCTTGAAAAAGAATCTGGGCCGACTCAGATGCCGCCCTTTCAAACCATCGGCAGTATAAAAAAGGGTTACACGTTCTTCGCCCAACTCACGCAAAGAGATCTCCTTAATGCTGTTCACGCGGCACCTCAGATGATACGACATCGACTTGACATCAGCAGTTAAGCCAGCTTGCTCCATCGTATCTTGCGACTGACGCTCCCCGGTTTCTCGAATCCAAGTCTCCAGCACAGGAGGTACAATCGTAAGCTTGCCTGCCCTTATTCCGTTGCTGTCGAGCAACAGCCGTTGCTCCGGTGATAGAATTTGTTCATCAGCCAGACTCCATAGCTCAGTTAGCCTGGGCGATTGTTCGGGATCGAGCCTGAGAATAATCGCTTCGATGGCGACTGCATCACTCGGGATGGGCGTTGCTTGAATACCTCCACTTATGGGTGGAGGCTGATCGCCGGAAGGCTTCCATGTTGCACAGCCGGCGACCACTATCCATCCAAGCGTGAGAAGAGCTCGCTTGAACGAAACCATTCTTACTTCCTGAGTGAATTCGACGGCGGCGCCGCAGCAGATCCAGGAACTTGACCTCCCGGATTCGGATTACCGGGAACTTCACTGTTGAACTGGCCTAGAGTTTGTTGCCCCGCCGGATTCCTCATCTGCTCTGCAATGACATCTTCCGTAGCAACGGGAGTGTATTCTTTCGTCTCTTCCGTCCAGCCAGCGGGAACCTGCAGTGGGATAAACTGCTGACGGAACAACGTTTCACTGAACTTCTGAAGCAAATTGGCATCCCGAACGCGATTAGAAAATTCGAAGTACTCGCGGCTGTCCGTCAGCAGATCGCCTGGCTCATCTACGTGATCTGTCCCATACTTGATCAAAGCCAAGGGTAAAAACTCCTTGCGATCAAGGTAAATATGGACCTTCGAGTAGTTCTGCGCATCTTGGAGAAATTTAGGATGAGCTTCGATGAGGAACATGTCATTGTTGGGTTGACCGTTAGCCAAAGGAGGTGGTTGCAATGCACGAATCCAAAATCGCTCCTTTACCTTGTTTTTCTCGATCCCAAAAAGGAACGGCAACGGGGTTTCCATGATGTTGGTGCCGCGCAAGTCGGCGGGGATGACGTAGTGCGTTACCTTTTTGTTGACCCGGTCGTACTGATGGATGGTTTCTCCATCACAGATCCAATAGTCTTGGTCTAAATGCTCTGAACTAAGCATTTCAGGCTGACCGTTCTTGTCCAGTTTTCCCGTCAACGCAATCGCCATATCGACTTTGTACATCCCCTTGTCGGGCATCATGTACCGAACCACCCCTTGCGAGGCTTTGTATTTGATTTGGCGGACATCGAGGCCGGTTTGTTGAGCTAGCTCTTGAACGAATGGGGCGTTGGAGTTGTATTCGAACAACTTAAAGTCACAGGAAAGACGCTGGAGATTTTTGGTGCTCTTCTCCCAGTAGTCAAGCAACTGGTCGATGTACTCTTGTTCTTGCGGCGAAATCGGATTCTTTTGGTAAGGATCCTTGACCACAACTATCTTCGCATTCTTTTGGTAATCGACAGGCCCACCAGCCTGCTGTGCTCTTGATTGCAGCAAGCCAGGGTTGAGGTTGGGATCCAATTGCTGCCGCGTCTGAAGCGGGTTGCCGGATTGCACGGGTTGCATCTGCTGCCCGGCTGGTCGATTTGGTTGGCCAAGTTGGCCAGGTTGGTTCGTACTGCCAGAGGTGTTGTAACCTGATTGGGCGAAAAGCAAACAGGAGGCAAGAGCACACTTAAGTCCTGCCGCGAAGCCAATTGATCGAATCCAAATCTTCATTTTGTCGAGTCCGTGACTTGTTCTGAGTTGCCAAACCGTACGCTATGGAATTGCGCCGCCCGACCTCAGAGTGTTGGGTTGTGTGTACCGCGTTGCTCGACGAGAAAACTCCTTCGTTCCCATCGAACCCACCGAATGCCAGGGAGAGTAGCAACTTTGAAAGCATCCACCTAGATCGAATTTTCGGTTTGTACCGTTTGCGAAGAGCTTAACTATCAAAAAAAGACTTTCATCAAAGCTAGCAATTCAGGTTATGAGCTAAGCTTTCTCGGACTATTCTCTTTTCCACTCGTCGCGATAAACATCTCATGGGTTTTCTTGTCCCCACCTATACTCGTATGCCAAGTCTCTCCTCCCAAGCTACCGTGGTGAACGGTAACGACCTGTGTTACGACGTTGAGCCCAGAGACATCATGCCGTCGGCACAAAAGCCAATCGGTGTTCTTCACATCATCAATGGCGAGCACTTTTCGGGTGCCGAACGTGTTCAACAGTTGCTCGGAAAACGCTTACCCGACGAATGCATCGATCCCTATTTTGTCTGTTTGAAGCCAGGCAAGTTTCAGGACCATTGCGGATTGGATTCGGATCGCGTATTGATCGAACCGATGCGATCACGTCTCGATTGGCGGGCTGTATCCCGCATCACCTCGCTTTCTCGCGGTCTCAACGTGGACCTATTGCACGCCCATACTCCACGCGGCGCCATGGTAGCCAATGTTGTGGCCCGCAAACTAGGAATCCCTTGGGTCTTTCATGTGCATTCACCCACGGCACGCGATTCCACTCGGGCAATGATCAATCGTATCAATGACTTAGTTGAACGTGCCTCACTGCTGAGCTGCGACCATATTGTCACCGTCTCAAAATCGCTACGTCGCGAGATGCTCAAAAGAGGATATTCCCGCCATCGAATTACCTGCGTCCCCAACGGCGTGCCTAGCCAAGAGCCCATTGATCCGTTCTCACGAATCAACGATAACCATTGGCGGTTAGGTATGGTGGCATTGGTCCGGCCTCGCAAAGGAATCGAGGTCCTGTTAGAAGCACTCGCACAAATAAATCCCTCCAACCAAAACGTTTCATTGGATGTGATTGGACCATTCGAAACAGCCGATTACGAGGCTTCCGTCAACAAATTAGTTGATTCTCTAGGGCTAAGAAATCAGGTTAGATTCCTGGGGTTCACGAAAGATGTACCGAAAGCCATGCGAAGCTTGGATGCGATGGTCCTGCCGAGCCTTTTTGGTGAAGGTATGCCGATGGTTGTCCTAGAAGCCTTAGCGGTTGGTGTTCCGGTCATTGCTACCAAGGTAGAGGGAACCCCCGAAATTATTCGGCACGGCATCGAAGGCCTACTCGCTGAACCGGCAGATGCAGCCTCTCTCGCGACTCAGATCGAGTCCTTTGTGCAAAGCCGGAGTGAATGGACAAATATGAGCACCCGTGCTTACGAGCGCCATCAAGATAAATTCTCCGATGAACAGATGGCCCGCAGAATTGCAAAAGTCTATCGCAAGCTGGTAAGCTTCTGAAGCAAGGCTGCCGTGAATCCTATCTCATCGATTCGTTCCTTTGCGTGATTCATCATGGTCTCAAAGCATCCCGAATGCTCTGCCAAATCGATGAGCGAAGGTGCGATTCCAAACGGTCGCATTCCTCGGGGCATCTTCTTGATTAAGAACTTCATTGCCTCCTCTGTACGACCAACTCGAGCTAAAAGATCCGCGTAGGTTTCGATAGCAATTGTCCCTAGCTCCTCCGGATCGATCGATTCCGCTTTCTGCAAAAAGACCTTGAGTGCGACATCGACATGATCCCCTAGCAAAGCTCGGAAAAAGGCGATCGACATCGGATACAGATCTGCAAACGGCTCATCGCTGGCATATTGATACTGCGGATGAAGACGCTTGCCATAGTTAGCCAAATCCAAAGCCAGCCTGAGGGCTTCCTGGTTATCGAGAATCTTGGCGAACCGAACTGTGGAGGCCAGGTGGGTCGTATCCAAATGGTAAGCCCCATCCCGCAACAAATTCGGTCGACTCTGTAGCAATTCCTCCAGCGTTGTCGCTTGCCGCTCCGGATGGTCGGCTGCCCAGGATTCTCGTCGCTCGAGATCCGATTTAAGACTGTTCAGTAATTCCTTGTGAACGTGATGGACGAGAGCCTCGACCGCCGCTTGCTGGTCCGCGCGACCATGCATGGAGACGACGCTGTCGAGCATGGTGATCGTGTTGCAAGTGCCACGCATCGAAAGGGAAAGTTCAGTGCCCCAGCGGACGTCCACTCCCTCGTGTACCAGCAGCCCAAGAAACGTATCGAGGTTGTCTTGGGTAATAGCTACGTGTCGCATAGCCTCACTGGTGGCTTTGCGATCCCCGACTGCACGTAGGTACATCCACCCCTCTTGCAGCTTGCCCTGTTTCATGAGAGCCACGCCGACTTCTCGACATGCATCTATAAGCTTCTTGTCGAGCTGATCCTGTAATTCATCGGAAATCGGATCTGGAGTACCAGTGGCTAGATTCGTGGTGTTAACGGCGGGTAGGCCTAACTCGATCCGATGTAGCATTTTGAGGGCCTCAAAAAGCTCCGGGTAACGTCCGGCTGCTCTCATTCGATCCGCGACGAGCAGCGCAGCCGCCAAAGGGCCCGATTCGACGGATGTTTGCTGAAGCTGCTCAAAAAATGACTGACTCACAAATTCTCCACGCGTTAGATTGACCGATACCAGACATTCACCTTATTTCGAATGCCTAGTCTAACCGGAACCCGGCCAATCGTCATTGGTAGTTTCGTGGCTGCGACCTAGTTTATAGGCCTGGTCTCGGCGGCTTGGTCGGTGACTCCCACGAGACTACTCCTTTGCCAGCCACTTTGCGGCGGTAAACTTTGTCTCCACAAGTTACCCAGAGCCAATCGCGATCGGCTCCACCGAAACATACGTTGCTCAAGAAAGCATTTTGAGGCTTATTCAGAATTTGGTTAACTCGGCCTAGCTGATCAAGAATCTGCACTCCCAAGGCGGTGGCTACATACAATCGGCCTTGATCATCCATCGTCATCCCATCGGCGGAACTCTTGGTGGCTCCGTGAGGGATGTGCAGGTAACCATATTCCTGTTTGTGCAACAGCGAACCATCGGGTTGAATCTGGTACGAATAGGTGTGAATCGCGTTGGAATCAGCGACGAGTAAAAAGCTCTGGTCAGCGGAGAGAATCAAACCGTTCGCAAACCCGAGCCCCTGGTCGACTTCTTTCTTAACACCGTCGAAACTTACATGAAAAATCTTTTTGTTGCCAGGATCCGTGTAGTAGATGCCCCCCGAATAAACGACCAGATCGTTGCAGGGTGAATTGTCAACGATGAGCTCCTCGTTGCCATCTGTATCGTAGCGAACGATTCGTTGCGATTTGCTTTGACAAGCGTAGAGTTTGCGGTCTGGGCCGAGCATCAATCCGCTCGCCCCCTGCGAATCTTCGACAAACACCGACACGTTGACCTCGTAGCCATTATCTCGCGCGACGTAGATCTTTGAGTTTGGCACGTCAACGTAGTAGACCTCACCATTGATGCCTACTGCTGGCCCCTCGGTGAACTGGTATCCCTCGGCAACAAGCTCCCAATCATGGTCGGGAATGAGGAGATTGACTCGGGCCTTGGAGGGATTGCTGGCTTGAATCGGTTGAGGATAGTCCTTCCATATCCAACGCAACGCGTCAGGCATGATCGCAGCAGCATGTTTGCCATTATGCCCTCCTTCGCCCCAAACGTGATGCACGTCGTAGCCGGCGTACTCTAGCGCCGAAAGCATTTGCAAATTTGCGACCCACCAACTGCCTGCATAGATATCGAGGTCGGTCGAACCATCTTGAAGGAAGATCCGCAACGGCTTGGGCTCCGTTTTACGAACCAGAGTGGAAACCTCGTCGGCACCTCTCAGGCCAACATAAGTACCGATCGTACTAACGACTCGGCGAAATTCGTCGGGGCGTTCCCAGGCTGCGTTAAAGGCGCAAATCGCTCCAGATGATGCTCCGCCGATCGAGCGATCGTTGGGATCCGTGCTCAGATTGTAAGATCGACTCACCTCAGGCAACAATTCCTCCAAAAGAAATCTCGCATAACGGTCCCCCAGGCTATCGTACTCAAAGCTCCGATTGAATCGCGGTTGCGAGTTCTCGTTTGGCGCGGGAACAATTCCATGATCGACAAAGATCCCGATCGTGACCGGCATTTCTCCTGATGCTATGAGATTGTCCATAACCGTAGGCAGTTTCCATTCGCGAGCGCGATTGATTCCGTCTTGAACGATAAAAGTGCACGCTGGCCTGGATGGCTCATACTGCTGCGGAACGTAAAGGTAGTAGTCGCGAACGGTGCCAGGATAGATGGTGCTTTTCCAAGTGAAAGGGCCTTCGATTTTGCCTTCTGGGACACCGGGCTTCTTGACTGAGTCTGGATGGACTTCGTAGGTTTCTTCGCTCTGCTGCGGAGCGCACCAGCCCAAGGCCAAGCCCGTAAAGAAATTTCCTAGCAAGAGAGTCGCCGATAGCAATGCACGGATGATGGACTGGTTCATATTCACAGCGGTTTGAGGAAGGTAGGGGCCGAGATGAGAACTGAGGGTTGACAATTTAGCCTGGATTATACACACAGGCCATATAACGACCTCAGTCGGATGTTGGTTGCGGAGGGGTTACCGTCGATACCGTTGAATTGCTCGGCATGCGAAAGCGGATTGCAATCGGTATCAGCAATACCGTAAGCATGATAAAGACCGCCGAGACAGGCCAGCCTAAAGTTTGAGTGATCTTCAAAAAAATTTGATAGAGCGGCCCAGCCAAGAGCAGCCCTATGAAATTCACGAGGTTCATCGTGCCGATCATTCTGCCCTTGGCCTCCGCTGGTGGTCGGCTTTGCATGAAGACTTGTATCGGGAGAATAAAGATCGCGGCAAACATTCCACACGAAATCAGCCCCAGCAATGCCCCCCAGTAGCCTAGCAGGTGTTCCCCTCCTTGCTTCCATAGACCTGTAACCACGAGCGATAAAATCATGCCGATAGTTCCGCAGAGGACTTGGAACGTGGCCGATTTTCTTTTGAAAACGATATTGGCTAGAACAGAGCCGATGATAATCCCAATCGCGAGGGCACCGGTAAGAATGCTCGTCTTGGTGTCGCTGTTAAGTTGCAATTGGGCTTTGCCGAGTGCGTTAACCGTCGGCATAACAACACCCGACACGAGCCAAAATGCACTGGAAACGATCAGTGCTGCTAAAAGCGGACGATCTCTCCAGAGTAACGCGCGAATGGAAGGGCTTACTCCGATATCCTCCCAGCTGACTTTAGCTTCTGGTTGTGCCGGTTTCGTGTATCGAATCAACAACGAAGTGATCGTTCCTGCGATAGCGATGCCGATGCAAATTAGAGAACCAATCCAAAGGCTACTGAAATCCTCGTTTCCAGCTTCATCTCTGGTTGTCAGCAAGTCCTTGACCGTGCCCGCAAAAACCACCCCCAGGATGATAGCCAAAAAGGTGGACATCAAGATCAGTCCGTTGGCCCGAGGCAGGTCTTCCCTGCGGAATAGTTCTGGCAAGGCACCGTATTTTCCAGGACCGAAGAAGGCGCTTTGGGTACCCATCAAGAACAAAACGGTCCAGGTACCAAAAGCTCCCACCCTGGCGTATTGCAAGAATGCAAACATGGCCAGCAGCATGATTGCAATCTCCGCGAACTTGCAAAGAACGATGATTTTCGACTTGCTCCAACGATCCGACAGATAACCTGCGAATCCACTCAGGAGCACGAATGGCAAACTGAACAGCGCTGTGGCGTAACCTTGGGTGTCCTCGCTGACTTGGCCTGCGACAGCCGTAATCGACATCAGCAAAACCATTTGCTTGTAAAGGTTGTCGTTAAAGGCTCCGAGGAACTGTGTAATAGCGATTCCCCAAAAGGACTTGTCGGCTAAAAGCTTGGGGCGTGAAGCATTTTCATTCGGGGCAGAAGTAGACAAGGGTTCGGTCACAGGAATTTCTCTAAAGGATGAGTTGTCGGTTCGGGCTCGTGTACGGTTTGCGGCAGAGCACATTTAAGTCAACAGCGTGCAAAGAACGAATAACGGTTCATTGCCGAAGAGTGAGATTGTAATGCTTGCAGGTACATCGGTGAGCGGCCTGGAATAGCCGCCCTAAAAATTTCATCGAGTGAAACAGTCACCGATTCCGTTGTCGGACAAGCCAATCCATTCTCGCCATTTCGCTTCGATCATAGCCACATAGGCTTGGCCATGCATACCGAGATTTCCGGCGGCGATTCCATCATTCACCTCGATCAATTGGGTTTGTCCCGAGGGGGTGATCCCCCAATCCATCCCGAACACGATGGGGCGATTCGTGAATGCATTAATTGCGGCCAACATCGTCTCGCGATCCGGATACCGGAGCACATCCCCTCTGGTTCGAGCAAGATGGATGACTTTGTCTCGAAATACCAGGGCCCGCCACTCAGACGCGAACTCCACCTTTTGTTGTGCTAATACCGGCGTTTCATCGGCCAGGGAGGCAGAAGGTATCAGATCCCGTAGCCCATAGACAATCGTTCCCTTGAAGATCCGTTTTGAGTCGAGGGGGCGAATGTGAAAGGGGTTAAAGCTGATTTCCGAGTCGACTTGCTCGCGAACTTGCCCGAGCGTTGTCTCCCATGTGAATCGGCCAATCCACGGCATGAGACAGTCTGGAAGTTCAAAGAGGGGTGGTTCCCGTTTGTCCAATCGCCTCAGCGCCATCCGCATCACCTCGGGAATAGCAAAAAGCAACGTGTCCTCAGCCGTATTTTGGAGTTCTCGATCCAAATTTCCCGAGCTGAGATCTGCGAGCGAGAAAAGTTCAACCTCGTACCCTCGCTCCCAGAACCAGTGGCCAGCATTTTGTAGCATCAAATAGGAGCTGGCATCCCGATGGAGCTGTTGGAGGAATACCTTCATTTCGCAGGTTCTGCACGTAGATGGCGAGTTCCAGTCTCGAACGCTTGGAGGAGCCCATTTGCTCGCAGAGAAATCCTGCTTGCTATAGAATTAGGGAGAATTTGATTGAGGAAAATTGGGCGAAATCGGAATCTTTGCGCGATTTTTCCGTTTGGATCCAGATTTTGGACAAAAATGGGCTGGGTACGATTTTCGGTGTGGGTTAGTCTCATAGGCCCGATTGTAACCAATCCCCCCATCCCGCCCCAGTTCGTTTCGAATGTTGACCAAGGAAATCTCTCGTATGTATTGGAAAATCAGAGCGACCTTAGCCCTAGTAATCGGTGGTGTTAGCGTACTAGGTTCACAAGCTCAAGAAAACGTCGGTGGTGCCGTGCAAAAACCTGCTCCTATAATCGTTGGCAACCCACCTAAGGCGAATGCCTCAACCGCTGACATCAGCTACTTCATTGGTTTCGATTTTGGCAGCCGGTTGGCCGGCCAAAAATTCACCGACAAAGAGCTCGACATGAAAGAGCTCGCAGCAGGAATTGTCGATGCTCTCTCTAAGAAGGATATTCGACTTACAGACGATCAAATCAACGCTTGCGTTGCATCACTTGATGCCCTGATGCAGAAAAAAGCCGCAGAGATGCAGCAAGAGTTCTTGGAGCTGGCCAAGGCCAACTTGCAGAAAGCCAATCAGTACCTTGAAGAGAACAAGAAGAAAGATGGCGTGCAAACCACCAAGACAGGTTTGCAGTACAAAGTGCTCAAATCGGGCAGCGGCAAGCAGCCAACGGTAGCCGACGAAGTCATCATTCACTACGAGGGCAAGACCATCGAAGGTGAAATTTTTGACTCATCCATACAACGCAATGAACCCGCTCGATTTCCGGTGCAACGAGTTGTTCCAGGTTTTTCGGAAGCTCTGCAACGAATGAAGGTTGGCGACAAATGGTTGGTAACGATTCCACCAGCGTTGGGATATCGTGAGCAAGGTTCTCCGCCAGCGATCGGCCCCAACGAGACCTTGATCTTCGAGATTGAGTTGCTCGACGTAGTTAAATAAAGCGCACGCAATATTCAACTTTTCTGTTTCATGCATTGTGCATCGGAACAATGCGTCTTGAAATGCCGCAGGCTTGCCCTGCGGCGATTCTCGTTTCAAGCTACGCAAAATAGCCCTCCCTACCATGCCCTTTCCTTCAGCGACATACCCGCTGCGAAGAAAAGGAATAAGGGTGGCAACGGATTGGATTTCCTGTAGCTTAGCGGAGAAGAGCCGATTCGGGGCTAGCTCGTTGTCGCTGTAAACATTTACTGGACTCGTTGAATCTGTTGGATTCGTTCTCTTAATCCGCTTTCTATTGTTCTGCTCCTTTATCTTGGGCAAATGTTAAGACCGTAGTGGAAGTCCACAACTCGGTCGATGGTTCGGAGGTTCAGATTTAGACGACGACCACGAATAGAACGAATGCAGGAATCGGTTTTTTATTCGTATGATTCGCGGTTCCTTTTTTCGTAAAAATCAACCCCGAATACTCGCGTGTAGACAGTTGCCACCTCAGGGCCCCCAGTGATAGCACCCACTATCGATCATTACGTGCGTCTGGATGGGTGTATACCCTCAGATGGAGACTCATCTGCATTAGAAACGCTTGTACTAGAAGCGATCGAGATCATTCCCGACTTCTGGGCTTAATTTGCCCAGAACGGAAGCACAAACTGGCATCAAATTTAACGCAATTTTAACTGGTAACTTGATAAGTAGCGATGAGTGGACTCGAACCACCGACACACGGCTTATGAAAACGCCCGCCGAATCAAGCTTTTTTCAGTGTTTTTCCAGGTCAAAACCACTTTTCGACCCGGTTTTCCCGGTCTCACGTTTATACACGTTTTCCCAAGGGTTTCAAGCTTTTTCCCGTTTTGTTCCCGATTATCTGGGAACTTTCCCGGATACTTTTTTTGCCTGCTAAACGGGTATCCCGTCAAAGCTCTGAATCGGCCCTACTGACACTACCGGAAGACTCAACGGGTCACAGTAACGAAGCCACTGCGCGGGCATAAAAAAACCCCCAACTACTGCTGGGGGCTAATGCGTCGTAGTACCGATCGTCACGCATGTCACGGATACTAGGCCACCGCGCTGGCTCGATCCAAGTAATCTACTCTGCTGATCCGGGCTCGGTCAACTGGCTGCTGTTGAGGGTGTATCAATTGGTACATCCTCTATCCGCCCGACTCGGGTAACTGACTCCAACCAGTGGACTCGGTAACCTCCGGCTTAGGGATCTCTCGCTGAATGTTCCGCGCCATCGACTCGGAAATACCAAGACGTTTGGCTACGATAACCGGCGTGAGTCCTTTTTTAAATAGCTGCTGGGCTCTCTCGATGGTCTGCTGACTGACCTTACGCCCCATTCGCCCGTTGTGCATTGCCACCTCCTACCCTCGGAATAAAACACCAAGGGTAGGAATAGGTTAGCAAGCCTCAACTATGGGCTGGATTGGCATAAATGCGCATCCTCAAATCAACCACGCTTAGCCGCTGCCCAATCCTTGCTTCGCTGGGTACTGATCTCCATCTTCACGTCTTGGAGTTCAATTCGGAGTTTACGCTCCACGGATTCTGACATTTCGGTGATTGCCCGTTCCACTTCCGGTAGGATCGCATCCACAACTCTGTCAGTATCGGCTTCCACTTTCATGGAAACATCGAACGACGCTTGAAGCTGAGCTTCCAACTGTTGTCTCGTAGACTCAAGCTGCTTTCTGGTCATGTCCATTGAACTGCCGAAAGTGGTATCGAATCCCAACCGCTTGGCATCCGATGCAACTGACTCATCGACAAATCGCGAAGTCTCATCGGTTCCAACGCGGCTGAGTAGGTCACGCTCCATCTTGCTCAACGCTGCCCCGCCGCCTGCCTGTGCCTTACCCAATGCCCGAGTTGCCATATCCCGTTCGATTGCGTCCATGTCCACGAAGGAACGCATTGCCGATTTCCGCCTACCCTCAAGTGCATCCAGTTTGGCCCCCTGCTGGTCGATGCCCGTCATTATGGTTTGCTGGATTTCCCGCTCGATCGCTAAACGGTCTGTACCGTATGCGCGAGCAAGCTGGGCTTGCTTCTCAAGACTACGAACCACTTCGTTCTGATAATGCTGGGCTTCCTTCATGGCTGACGCTAGGTCTTCCTCGCTGGTCCCCGCGAAGGCAAGAGCCCTGTCTAACTCCTGCTTGGCCTTGCTGTACTCCTGAACCGCCAAGGAATAGGTTGCCGCTTCGCCTCCCAACATCTCGAGATTCTCATTGGGTCTGGAACGCATTCGCATTGAGCTTTTCGATAACTGACCAAGCATTGCGGAACCGAGAATCCCCTCATCGGTCTCGGTCCGTAGCCTCATTCGGTCTCGTAAGGCCTCGCGCTCAAAATCCCGATCTCCGGCACCGTCCTGAAAGCTGAACCGCTCGGTGGTCAATGCCGATTGCCGGCGAATCGAATCTGAACTATCAGCATATCGCATTCGGGCTAACTGCCGCTGCGTTTCCGCTTCTGCTCTCGCTGTTGCGCGGTCTGCCTCATTGTTGATGCGGTTCCGGTCTAAAGATAACTGGCCCCGATCCACTCCAGCCTGTGAAGCTGCAAGTCCCGCAATGTCACCGGCCAAATGCAATGGGGGAACGGCTGCCCTGAGAACGTCACCGCCCGGAATCATGCTGAACACTCGGTCATTCACATCGGAAAGCCCACGTGCAAAGCGACTCATCGGGGAATCCAACCGTTCGAATTGGCCGGTCAACCTTGCAAGGTAGGCACCTAAACGCATCGTCATTGCCTGCATCGAACTGTCGCTGGTAGTGGATGATCCGGTTTGATGGTCGTAAACGGCTTTGCCTGCTACCGCCGCAACTGCGAGTGGTGTAACCCTACCGGCCATTGAAGCAACACCGCGTAAGCCGGTCATGCCGGCCAAGTTACCAAGCATCGATCCAGCTCCCCCGGCTGCACTAGCCCCGGCTGCCGCCCCCGCTGCTACTCGACTTGCTGCCAATCTACCATTAGCAGCCGCTGCTGTGTTGGCCGCCGCCGCTTCCTGGACTAACGAAGCATGGTAAGCCTTCAATCTTGCTAGCTGCGCAGTCTCCAACGCTGCTTGTGTCGTCTGGGCTCGGGATAGTAACTGCTGTGCTTCTCTGGCCTTTTTCAGTCCGTCCGAAAGATCGGTATATGCCTTAATCCCGCCCTTAACTACATCGAACGTCCCTTGAATCACGGCAAGGGAACGAAGCATCTTTTCCGCGTTTTCTTCCGACACTAGGCCGATAGTAGCAAGCCCCCGCGCTACCTGGGCTGCATTGATCCCGGCCTCAACGAACTTCTTACCGGCGTCGGCTGTCGCCTTATCCGCCGCATCGCGGTATCGCTGGAGATGCCCCTCTCCAATCCGCAAGTTAGCCGCTATCTGGTCCATAGTGGACCCGTTTTTCGCGATATATCCGTCTAGGTCTTTCGCCATAGCTGCGTAGGCTTCGGAATGGGCTACCATTGAACCGGCGTAAGCCTCGCGTGCTATCGTGGCTTGTGCTGTCGCATTACTCGCAAGCGACGAAACGGACTTGTCCAACTGCTCGACGATCTCATCAACGGATGAAGTCGAATCAACGGCCAATTCAGCAAAGACATTCTGCATTGCTCGAGTCATTCCGGAAACGTCGAAATCGTTGATCCTGGCCTGAACGGAATCGATTGCGTCTTCTGCCGCCTGTGCTTGCTGAACGACTGCATCTGGTACGGCGCTGGAAACACCATCCCCCATAGGTCGAACAGCATCGGGAACGGATGAACGTCCACGCATCGCTGCGGCTGAACTCTCGGATAGCTTCTCCATGCTGGTCGAAAACGATGTCACGATCCCCGTAAGCTGGGATTCCCATTGTTGGGTGATGACTTGCCCCGTATTGGCCGAAAGAGACTCGATCTCAGTGAAGAAACCTTTAACCGACTTGCTCAAACCTGACGTGTCAAGATTGCTCAATCGGTCCTGAACTTTGCTGATCGATGCGTCAAAGGCTGCGACCTGGGCAATCACGGAATCGGGTACGCCGCCTCGGATTCCGGATCCCATTGGCTGTACGGAGTCCGGTACTGCTGAACGCATCGAACCTGATGAACTGTTAAGCCGGTCCAGGTTACTCGATAGGGAATCGACTAGGCCCGAGACCCTGCTGGCTGTCCTGCCGATGGAATCAACGCCCGCTGTCATCCTGGCTTGTGCCGCTTCTACGCTGGATGCAAGGCTCTGTAAGGCTGACTTGGATTCCGGGTGATCCATTACCCCGATGCGGAACATTACGTCGGTATCTTCGCTCATCGTTTTTTGCCCTGTAACTATTGGTAATCGAACATTGATGTTCACATGTTCGCAACAACGAAGGGAAGTAACAAATGCAAGACTTATTCGACGATCCGGCAACTATCGGACAACCGAAAAAACGGACCAAGAAAAGCAAGGCTACCGCTACTGAACGGGCTGTCTATGATCCCGATAAGGACCGCGAACTATCCCGCGTCGAACTGAATAAGATATGGGCTGAACATGCTGCTGGGTACACGGTCAAACAAATCGCCCTGGCCCATAAATTGCCGCTCAAAAGGACCGAGTACGCTATCTCCATCGATCGACATTGGTATATCAAGATGCTCGAACGGTTGGATTTAATCGGGCAATACGGGAAAGAACAGTTCGATTTTGTCGGCCAAGAGATGAATAATCTCGACCGGGATGATCTGCCCGATGTCGTGGCCGGCATACCCGCATCTGATGCTCAAAGAATATGGGCACTGCAATACCTCCAACCGCGTCCAAGTGATCTCCTCAACGCTAATTGGATCGATCCGGAAGTCGAACGGCAACAACGCGCGTATGAGGAACGACGAAAGGCATACTCGTATTGGAAACGGAAGCTGAATTGCTCTGACGATGTTGCCGAATTGGTCCGTAGGACCGCTGCCGGGGAACCATTCCCCGAGTTTGGCCACCGACCTGATGATGAAGAATCGCCCGGCGATGAATCAATCTTCGACGCCCTATTTGGATCGAACGAAGAGCCTGTAATCGGCTCGGAAATTGACGATTACCTGCCGCAAGATCTGATCGATCAATGCAATAAATCGATCGCTCAATGGCTCGAAACTAGGTCAATCGCCTTTGCCGATGCGGTGCGCAGAAAGTTATGGAAGTACCATCAAGTGATCGCAACGCGAAAGGCTTACCCCCGAGTCCCAAAGGAACCGCAAGTACAACCTGCTAAGATGCGTCGGTACCTGGAAGACGCCGATGACTAGCTGGAACGAACAACTTAAGGCCAAATGGCACTAGGTGGACTGCGGGGTAAATGTCATCTGTCTGACTGGCTTTCGCCTATGTCGCTCTGCGGCCTTATCTAGCAGCTGAAAGAACTGGTCCCTCTCCTCTGGGGTCATTGCGTCGAGCAAAGTCTTAGTTTCGTCGTCTAAAGGTCTCTCGAAGAAATCGCTGAACGGATTGCCGGAACGATGCGTCCGGTCTGTGATCTTAATGACGAACTCTAGTTCCTCCTCTGTCTTGCAAGCATCCAGCAATGCCCGGTACTCAGGTGATGCGTAGTCGCTGCCGTGAACCTGGGAAACGGACTCGGTAACAACCTCCCTGTGCTCGACTGAATGCAATTTGGGAAGCACAAAGCTGAACAGCCAAGTCCTGGCTTGATGATCCCCGGCCTTAGCATCCTCAACGGCTTTTTTGAAGATCTTTTTCGCTGCCGATTCGTCGAGTACCTCGCGCAGGATCTGAGAGTAAGACTTCTTTACCTTACCTTTTTTGGCCTGATTGCCTGGTAGAAACTTTCCTTTGTTGTCTCGATCGCTCATCCCGTTTTCCTCCGTTTTTCGCCCGTAATATCGGCCAAAGTTGACACTACCGAACGGGCTGTACAGAATCAAACTACCTCGGCTCGGGGCTGGGAGTTGGGCGGCTGGGTTTTTCGTTCCCTGGCCGCCTTTTTTTTCGCTACGCGTCCAACGTCGCGAACAAACTGCGCGATAGATGCTGCTTAATCCTGGTGGCGAACGCACTGCATCGATTATGGGACGTGACAACCTCCACGCGGATCGTACTGGCTCGCTGGTGCGTCATTTCTCCGGTAGCTGCTAGCGTCTCAAGTAGTCGTCTAACGTCATCGGACAATGGATGCTCTCGACGGATGATCTCAATGGCTAGATCGATCGCTCTCGCGTGGGCGGACTGCATCAGTGAGTAGCTGATACCTGCTAGGCCATCGCCGCGTAGCATCGCCATGGCGGATTCCTCGGCTTCCTTGTAGGACTGCCAAAGGGCTGCAAGCTGGTCTGCCTCCTCATTGGTCTTTTGGACCGCATCGGCAAGTTCTGGATCTGCCGGCATGGGCAATCGGTACACCTGAAAATTGATTTCTAATCTAGCCATAGTCGTCTTACCCTTGGTCTGAAAATGGGCGCTAAAACGCCCGAAAGTTTAGTTTTGAAACTGCCGGTTTAGGCGCTAAAGCGCCCGAACGTCACTCGTAAATCTTGGCTCTCACCATGTCCCGTAGCTCTATAATCCGCTCGGATGCCTTCATCAATTTTTCGTCGAACTCTGCGCGAACGTCCTCACGAATCTGGGCTAACTCGGACTCGGAAATCGTGTCGATCTGCCGTTTGCCCATAGCGGACTTCGATAACTCGGCTAGTCGGTCTGCCCGCTCACGTAATCGCCGGATAACGGCATAGGCACCTACGCCTAACGATCTGCCACGTCCGCATAATGCCAGTAGAGACTTAACCTCATCGGATGCCGCCTCAAGCGTGTTTTCGGCCTGTGCACTAGACGTAAGGATAGCGATAGCGTCCCGGATCTCCTTTTCCAAGTCCTTTGGAATCGCCAAGTAGACGGTCTCCGAATCGCCCGAAACAACCTCTGGACTGGCTGCCTGATTGAGATAGAGACTCTCTGCCATCTGCTGCGCGGATGATACAAGATCGAATACCCGCTCTAGGGTCGCCTGTGTCTCTCCGTCTGCCTTTTTCATCGCCAGGGCTATGTCCTCGGCTGCCAAGGTGATCGCACCCCACGCGAATCGTAGTGCATCGTCCCGGTTTGTCTTTTTCGTCATCTGAATAGCTCCTAAAATTGGTCCTGAACATGGGCTTGAATCAAAGTGCCAATTGGCCCTAGGTTACTCTGTCACCCGCTCTGCAATCCTGACTGCCAAATCATGGAAGTGCCGGCATAGGAACGCGGCTTGATCGTCTAAGCTTCCGATTGCTTGGAAGTGCTTGGTCAACTTCTTGATGCGCATGATTTCCCGCTTGGAAAGTACCTCCGATTCCAGGCCGGGTAAGATGACTTGCTCATGCTCTGGCCTAGGTTTTGGTGGAACGATGCGGGAAGCTGATTCCTCAATTGCCGGGGCTCCCGTCCCGAGTTTCGGGTGGCTTTCAGCATTCCGAACCACATCTGCCAAATACTCATCGGGAACCCGCTCTAGGGCTCCCAAGGCTTCAATTGACTTGATACGGACCTCTTGCTCTGGAGCATGCTCTCGAAGCCTGCTGGCCCCCCGTTGGGCTTTCTCCAGTTTGTCGAAGTTTTGGCGTGACATACCAAGCTCGACCTCGCAGAACCTTTCAAACGACGAATAGTTCTCCCGATACAACCTGCGGCTCCGGATCTCGGACATTGCGTCCAGGACCTCGGCAAACGCGTCCCGCTTGGTCTGGACGATGGAAAGCAACCGCCGGTAGTCTTGCCGGTCAGTATCGGAAAGCTCGATCGCGTCGAATATCGTTACGGTCATTTGGTTCTGCTCCTCATGGGGGTAGTGTTCACATCCTTCTTGGTCTCCACAAATCGGCTGTCACTCCCCCGGTAAACGCCCGGAAGCCGTAATAGCCCCTCTAAACGCTTCGCTCCCGCCTGAGTCCGATATGTCGGCCTGTCCCAATCGAATCGCATCTGGCGCAAGTCTGACGCCTTGCCGGGTCGTTTTGTCTTCATGGTCACCTCCGTTTTGGTTTGTGCTGTCGTTTCGGATATCCGCGCGCGACATATAAGACGCTCGCTCTCGTGTCTCTCTCCATCCCATTGATGCTTTCTCTCATTGGGTCTCTTGGATCTCTTGCTTCTCTTGGATTTGGTTTTCTTCTTCTCTTAATTGAAAGGAATTCAACGGGGTAAACGCGAAAGCGTTTCTTATGTAAGTTCTCTTTTCTTCTGTACTGTTTTTAGATCCTCTTTATATGGTTGCAGAATCAGGATAGCGCATTACAGAATCCGGATAGGGGGTATTCCAAAATCGGGATAGGGCATTCCAAAATCAGGATAGGGGGTTTTCCCTCCTTCCTCTCCCTCGCTTCGTCTTGTTCGACTAGGTCTTTTCGCAACTCTTCGACCTCATCATGCTTGCCAACCGGCAACATCATGCTCTTCGGGTCTCCGTGTGCTGTGATCTTTCCCGCCTTGATGAGAGACGATTTCGCAGCGAATAACTGACTTGCCGCAAGTCCGGTCAACGACTCCCACTTTCGACGTGGAACCTCTAGGTATCGCCCGAGCTGAAAGTTCACGACTGCGTCACCTAGACTCATCTCGCAAGACAGCATCTTGGCTGTTTGGCTTAGAACGATCCCCAACAAGACTTGTTCACGAAACTTGTCTTTGGGAGTGATTGTCCCGATCGGCAGCATTATCCAATCGGTATTAGGTTTTGGTTTGAGTCGATACTCGTTTGACTGCTTGTCCGAATCGACCCGAGTAATCAGCTTGTGTTCACAAAGAGTCTTCCAATGATTGGATACCGTTGTCACCGCGACTTTGGTGATTTCGGAAATACGCTCGGCACCCGCGAAGTACTTTTCGCCCCCTCGGATAATGAACCGCATGGCCGCTAACGTAACTGCCGCTTGCTTAACTTTCTTGATCTCATCGAGATACAAAGCCAAGTACGGAAATTCCTTGGATCTATATGGGTCAATTGCACCGGCAAGCCATTCCATAGGCGTACCTTCGAAACGCCTATCCTCCCATTTTGATTGACCCGATTGCTGACGTTCTGTATGATGCATTCGTTGTTCTCTGGACGGAATGACGTGCTATTTGGATGTTCGCTTGCGTTTCGCGACCATCAGAAAAGGCCACCTTTGACCGGGGTGGCCTTTTCCATTTACTGACTTAGATACCCTCGGCTGCTAGAAACGACTCAGCCGAATTCTTAGCCCGTTCCAACTGCTTGGTGGTTGGCCCTCGTTCCATTGCCGGCGATGGCTCGATATGGTCCTCCATGAAGTCCGCAAGCCACTCCCGAGTGGTGCACGTTTTCCCGCCGAGAAAGACTGTCTTTAGCGTCCGCAATTGGCCGCTGGTCGTTTTGCCGTGCTTTTTCCACCGGCTGACGGTCTGCTTGCACACCGGAAGCCCGTACATTTCGGCATGTAGTTCCTGGACTGGCCGATACTCTGATTTTCCTACGCTCTTTATCATGCTCGTTTCCTCTCTCTTGCTTTAATAGACGACGATACCGACTCGTTCGCACACCTTCGCAATATGGCGAAAACGGAAACGGAATTCAAATTGGGCGCAAACATGAAAAAACCCTGGAGTTTTGACATTCCAGGGTTCTAGGTTTGGGCGCTTTAGCGCCTATTTCGATCTCGACCTTAGGCGCTAAAGCGCCTGACCGCTTCCTCCTTTACGGCAAAGTGCACCGCCTCACGATGCCTTTCGATTGCGGTCTGAACCTGCCGCTTGCCGATCCCGAGTCGCTTCGCAATCTCTGCTTGCGAGCATCCATCGATTGCCAACCGGACCTCCTCGACGGTTCCGACTCGATCGGCAACACCGAGTAAGATCTCCGCTGCTTCAAGAGCTTCGGAAGTCCGGTAGTCAACCTCGATCTCTGGAATCTGGTCCTGCATCGTTGGCCGGGATGCCGCTTGCCGGTTCCGATCCAGACACGTCCTCAAAGCAACCCTTGTCACCCATCGAACGAACTCACCGCCGGTTTCAGCCTTACACTTTGCGAGATGCCGGTAAACCTTGAACGCCACGTCCTGCCCGAGTTCTTCCGCGTCATCCCAGTTTCTTAACTCCTTGTGGCCGATCGCCCACGCTAGCCGGGTAGCATGTCCCATTAAGCAGTTGATCGCCGTTACATCGCCCCCTTGGGCTGCTACCAGAGTCTCACTAGCGATAAACATGGTTAACCTCCTTTTCGACCGTGTATAGCAACGGCTCCTCTAGATCGTTCTCGTTGAACGCGATGAAGCCCTGATCTATCGCCATGTCGTAGATAGTCCGATTGTCGGCAAAGAAATCGATGCTTGTCGCACCTGCCCGAATCGCTTGATGGAGTGCATACCCCAGTGCAATCGACTCCAGCCGATGCCGCCTGACTTCCGGCAAGCACCACACCGCGATAGCATCGGTATCCCAGATAATCAGCGCCACCGCGTCATCCCGGAAGCTGCCGACCTCCACATTCGCACCGTCTCCCACATGATTCCGGATCGCATTTATAGCCGCTAGAAGATTGGCCGGTGGCATTTCATCATATTCGGCGCTTAGCGCCATTATGGCCGCGCAGCCAAGTAGCCCGATCTTGTCGCCCCGTTCTATTTTTTTCCACGTTAGCATGGTATTTCCTTGAGTTTTTACGTTAGTTGTTTGAACAAATAGGCGCTAAAGCGCCCATTTAGCGCCCGAGTTTCAGGCGCTTTAGCGCCCGTTCGGAGACTGACTTTCAGGCGCTTTAGCGCCCAAATGATCCGCATTGATGCGGTTACTTGCCCATAGATCGCAGTACCGCTTTTCGGAGAGTCTCGGCATCGACTTCATTGACCAATGCCCTCAGTAGGTCATCGTTATCAGTGATCGATGCCGCTGGAGTCTGCGTTGCCGATGCCGGCTCGACCGTCTTGGGCTCCTCTTTGGGTTCCGGCTTCTTGCCTGATCCAATGGCGGGTAGAGTATCTGATGCCTCTTTCGCTTCGCCCGAGTCGAGACACGTATAGATCCCGATAGTCAATTCCGGCTTGCTGTGCCGCATTAGCCGTTGGGCTAACGACACGTGCACGCCGGCCCGGGCTAGCATGGTCCCAAAACTGTACCTCAGCGCGTGAATATCGATCTGCCTACCCTCGCTATCCACCCGGGGGATTCCGGCAACTTCGATATCGCGGTAAAACCGCTTGACCCCCTTGGCGGGAATTAGGAATAGCTGGTCATCCGGACCTAGCTTGTTTTCTTCGATCCATTGCTTTAAGTCTCTTGCCAGTTCACCGGGCACCGGCAACACGTCGCTATTCCCGTTCTTGGTGTATCGACTGTCGAGAGTCATCTTCTCATCTTCTAACGCGAGCCTGCCAACCTTGAGGTTACCGAGTTCGCCCCACCTGACCCCCGTAAGTGCCAACGTCCGATAGACCAAAGCCCACTTTTCCCCGTCACGCCTGAGCCTGTCCGTAGTACGCTTAGCATTGCGGTACTTAGTTGCTGTCTCTGCGAGCTGGCCCACGTTCTCGAGAGTGATCGGATTGGCTTGCCAGTAATCGGTATGCCGGCTTCCTATCATTCGACTCTTACAATACTCCGCCAACGGCCTGACCTTTGCCACATAGATGAGCTTTTCGAGTTCATCGGCTGTCATCGCGCGACGTAGCTTTCGCCTGTCACTTTTGAACTTCTTGGGTCTCGGTGCATTCTCAACGGGGTTCTTTTTGATGAACTTCATCGCCTGAGCCCACCGGAAAAACCCTGAGCAATAGACCCATTGCAGCTTGCGTCCGTTGGCCGATACCTTTGGCCGATCCTTGCCTACTTCATTCGCTCCAAAGTCAACGAACCACTGGATTACATCCTTTTCTTTCACCTCGTTGAATCGAGTGACCTCAAGTTCCCGTATCAGCCTTTTGATGCGGTAACGCATGTCGTTCACCGTGCTTGGCTTGAGTCCTTCGGCCACCTTGAACGCGATATAATCCTCGACCGCCAAATCCAATTCCGTCATTGTTCCGATACTCATTTTGCTAGTCTCCTCAATGCTTCGATCGCTGATTCCTTATCTCTTTGTGCATAGATCTGGGTAGTATCTAGCTCTGAATGGCCTAGCAAAACGCTGGCCGCCTCGATGCCCAATTCCTTCCGGATCTTGGTAGCGAAAGTGTGCCTGAGCTGGTTCGGGCTCCACGTATGGTCCTTCCGCCACTGGGCGATATCCGCCTTTTTCCGCATCCCTTTGGGAACCGGCCATACCCTTTCGCATGCCCTAGATATCGCTCTCCCGTAGCTGCCCGTCGTGTAGCTTTCGCCTGGGATACGCTTCGGCCTAGACCGCTTGTTCGTCCCTGGCTTGTTGCCACACGATAGAGGAGTTACCCGCTTGAGAGTCCTATCCTGTAGCACCTCCTTGTTCGCGTCCTTAGGGGAAAAGCAATACGCATCGGCTGGCCTGAGTAGATACCGCGATAAGATCGCCTGAGCCTTTGCCGGGACATAGATAGTCCGCTGCTTACCGCGCCATGCGTTCTTATGATGATGGAGATGGATCTCCCACACGTCCGGATTCGATCGATCGACCATTCCCGGCTGGATCGCGCAGACTTCCCCCGGCCGGCATCCGGTCTCCAACTGGAAACGGACCATATCCGCAACGACTCGCGATAGCTCGGGGAGTGTTTTCTCTACCGTCTCCATCGGGACCGGCTTAATCTCCTCAGTCTCTCTTAGACTGGTCCGATCCTTTTTTAGCCCCGGCACCATGCCGACCGCATCCGCCACCGCTGCGGGGAGCTTTCCCTCCGTCACGGCCCATTTCAGCATTCGAACAATGCGTTCACAGAGTCGATTGACGTAGGTTCTCGACCTGTCACCCTCGCTTGCAATTACGTCCCGAACGGCTTTGTACTGCAATGGCCCGAACTGAACCGCCGGTGTCGGCCCATACAGTCGCTTCAATACAGACAATGCCGGCTTGACCCGGTGATATTCGCTTCTTGGTCCCGTCCCGTAGTAGCCCTTCGCGAATTTCACATAGTCCGCGATTAGTTCGACTACTGTATACTGCGGAACCGGGACACCAAAGGATTTAGAGTTATCCTGAGCCCCCCATTCTGCGATTAGGCGGGCATACTCCCGCTTGGAACTGGGAGAACCATACTCCCCTAGAAGATAGTCCTTACCATTGATAGTCACGCGAGCTTGGCCGCTCGAATGCTTCCGGTAGGACGGTACTCTTGCTCTCATTCTCCTAAACCTCCCTTAGAGTGAATCCGGGAACTTTCCCGATTCGGAGGTTTAGATTTTTTGAATCCCGTTTTCAAATCAACCGCGTGTTTACCGCAATTTTTCAAGGGATTCTTGAGAATAGCGATGAGTGGACTCGAACCACCGACACACGGCTTATGAAGCCGTTGCTCTAACCGACTGAGCTACATCGCCATAATTTTTGGGGCCACCCAAACCCTAACATCGCCTTTTTTGCCGAGCGAGGTTGAGGTGAGCTACCCATCCTGTCCGGGATTTTACACGCTACCGCTCCCCTGAAAAGCCGAACTGCAAAAATCTTGACTTCCAACCAATCCTTTTTGGCTATTCGGCACATTTACTCGGGATGCCAGTTTGTTCCCCCTAAGTAAAGAGGCTCAAAAATTCCCGACTGGCTCTTGCAACGACGTGCGAGAATTTGGTAACCACCCGTGTATAGACCGCTTCCTAAGCCACCTAGCTTACCTCATTTAGCTCCGGATTCAGATATTTATGGGAACATCCTTTGGCTCCGATTTTTGTTCCTTTCAAAAACGCCAATGGCGTCAACTCGCAACCGCATTCGGGTTTCTCGTTACACTCATTGCTATGGCACTTCTCAGGCAGGTCATCGCTTGCCCCCTTTGCGAATCCATCGGCAGTACCTTTTCCGATGATTTACAGGCCCCTGCCCTTGGCGTTATCGTTCGCGTTACGGATTGCGAGACTCGTGACGACGGTGCAGGATTTGATCTGATGGTAGATCATGTCGCAACAATCGGTCGCAAAGAATCGTTGCCAAAATTCCAAGGGGTTTTCTCGTTTACCGAGATTGCACCGGGAGAAAAACTGCTGCTGATCGGAACTCCCGATGTGGCCGCACTTTCAACCGATAATGCAGACAAAGATGATGCTGACAAAATCATATGGCTTTGGAACACCCCCACGGAACTTTCCGATCCCCTGGCGACCTACATTGAAAACCTACCCCTAGGTGATCAATCGGATTCCGACCGGCTCGAATACTTTTACCGACACCTTTTTTCATCTGACAACCAAGTTTCGGATGATGCCTACAGCGAATGTGCTCGCATCTCACTAGATGTTATTCGGGATCGAAATTTTCGCAGGAATTTCGACAAAGCCCACTTAATTGCCACTCTCAAGCGAAACGATTTTCAATCGCGATACAAGAGCTTTCTTTGGATGGTCCTCGCCGAGCTAGGGTTGCCGAGCGACGCTGGATTGTTCGATGAACTGGCTCTACCGATCATCATCGAAGAGCTAAAGCAGACGGACAAAGAAACGATCTCTTCTATCACGCTGGCCAACTATCCATGGCTGGCCGCTTCGATGGCTTGTTACGTTCGATTGGGCGGTGAAACCGCGTTCCAAGTCTTGGAGGAAAAGCTTTTTCGCAACCAGGAATGCCCTGTCAGTCTCAAGTCCGCAGCCATCAGTGCTATTCGCGTTTTCGGCAACGACCTGGATCCGACCCAAATGACGCGAGCAGCAAAGGCTTTGTCGCTCGTTCTCGATGACCCCTTGGCAGCCGATTTGGTCATCCCCGATCTAGCACGTTGGGAATATTGGGACTCCCTCGAATCACTATCGACCTTGTTTCATTCCCCCCAATCTGCCGAGGGACTCGCTCGGTACCTTATCATCAACTACATGAGACACTGCCCTCTCCCGCAAGCCGCGATTGAAATCGAGAGAATGAAACAATCCGACCCTAAGTCCTATCGTCGGGCTGTGGCCATGGTGCCGAGAGTCGAACGGCGATGAATGGAACGGCGGTGAATGGAACCTTGAAGAAATGCAGGTTCCGTGGTCTAGCTCGCTTTGAGTCCTGCTCCGCAAAGCGGCACAACGACGGTCTCACTGTCGGAGAACAACTCGGGATAGTCGGTAAAAGCCGCGATGTTGATAGCCGACGTTGGTTCTACATCAAAACCGAGTCTAGCCAAGTAAGCTCTTGACGGCTCGATCGATTCCTCTCGGACTGAAATAATACAACCGTTGGTGTTTCTGACGGCCTCGAGTATCTGATTGCCGCGAGCCGGTGCTGCAATAGCAATCCCCTCTGCTGCGGTTCCCAGATTCTTAACTGCCTCAACATGACTGCTACCACGCTCAAAGGCTCGAGCAAGCGGATTGCACCGACTCGATTGGACCGCGACGATCCGAGGCAGCTTGTCGATTAGCTTTGCCGCCATAAGCTCAGTAAAGCCGTAGTAGCATCCAAGCACTAAAGTCCCGTTCCCTACTGGCAGTATGATTGTATCGGGAGCGCGGCCTAATTGCTCCCACAGTTCGAATGCATAAGTCTTGGTTCCTTGGTAGAAAAAAGGATTGTAGACGTGACTTGCGTAGAACATTTCTTTTTGTGACGCAAGCTGCCGTGCTGCCGTAGCGGTATCCTCACGGGTTCCCGGAATCAATCGAATTTCGGCACCGAAGCTGGCGATCTGCTTGACCTTTTTGGCCGAAGTCGACTCTGGAACCAAAATGGTGCACCGAAGCTCAGCTCTCGCGGCATAGGCGGCTATACTTGTTCCCGCATTCCCACTCGAATCCTGGACCAAGTGACTTGCTCCAAGCGACTTGGCTTTTGCGACCAAGACGGCGGCTCCGCGATCTTTGAACGACAACGTGGGCATCATGTATTCCACTTTTGCGTAAAGATTCGGACACCTTCTGTCCAGCAGAATTAACGGAGTCCCTCCTTCGCCCATCGTGATCGATCGCCAGCAATCATCGTTAGATTCAAAGGGGAGGGCCTCAATGTAACGCCAAAGAGACGGCGGTCTCGAGCGGATTTTGTCCCACGGAAAGCGGATCTCGAAGGGCTCGAGATCCAGTAACTCTCCTCCTACGCCATGCCAAACCATGCTGTCCGGTGAATAGGAATGGCCACTCTCAATACCTCGATAGTTGATCATCTCTACCCACTGAAAACAAAAACGAGATGGTAACCGACCAAAAAGAGAGCTGCATCTACAAGTCCGTGCCCTATCCAAGTCGGCCACAAGCTACCCGTATACTTATACATCAAGCCCCAGATAATGCCCCCAATGGCAACCCCAGCAGAACAAAGGTAGGTCCAGACGGAATCGTATCCAAAGAATTTACCTAGGAGCAAAACGTGATGGGACATAAACCCGAGGCTGGAGAGAACCAGAGCGTACCGATCCGAAACGGTTTGACTCCAGCCTCGATACATAAAGCCTCGCCAGTAGAGTTCCTCGAACCCAGAATGGAACAAGGCGTAAAAGAGCCCGACGCCGGCCAACCCCAGAACAGACTCTCCTCCAAAGGCCGAAAGTTTTGCTTGAGACACCTCCCGAACACTATCCATTATTCCCAATGGTAACATCAACCAAAGATAGGTTCCAAATATAGCGGCTCCAATCAACAAACCACTCAATGCACCTAAGCTCCAAACCTTAGCTGATATCTTCCGCCAGCTCCCGAGCGATTGTTTGAATTCGGCTCCTAACCAGCCCAAGATGACAAATATTAGGAGAAGCAATTGCATTCCTTTGCCGAGACCGTAGCATGCCTGCTGGATGCTGGCGGGCGCGTCACCTAGCCACACAAAATAAACCCAGGTCGTGACAGTTGGCAGAAACAGACCAACTGTTAGGTAAAGCAATGGAACCTTTGCAGCGGTTCGGGATGGCAGATTCGTTCCCGCCTGGGCGTCCCCAGTCATCTATCGACTCAATTCCGCTAAGCGTTCCTGTGCTTGCTTAGCGATATCATGATCGGAGTGGTTATTGACCACAAATTCATAGAATTTGCGAGAAACCGCGATTGCCTTTGCTCTCGAATCCCCTTTCAAGTCGCTTATAAGCACCTCGCTGCACCGACCAGCTTCCCATGCAGCGAGTGCCTGCCAATTCCGAATCTCCTTGGGAGCTTGAGTTCCCCCGTAGCCGTACATCACTTTTTGGAATTCCGTGATGGCTTTCGCGTGGCTTCCCTCGGTAAACAGGACCTCGCCGATCATAAATCGAGAATGCGCTCCGATTTCCTCGCGATAGTTCTCTGCAACTTCAGTATAGAGCTCGATAGCCTCTTTCGCTTTCCGCTGCTTTTGCTTAGCGAACGCTAATTCGTAGAGCGCAAACGGCTTGTATTTCGAATCAGCAAATTTGCTTAGTAGCGCACTGGAGAGTGCCTCAGCTTCGTTCCACTTCTTGAGCTTACTAGCAGCCTGGGCACCATGGAGGTATACCAGGGCTTGAGCTTGCTCGGAAAGGGTGTTTTTGCTCGGCTCCTTCTCCAGCTTGGAACGCAACAAATTGTATTCTTTGAACGCCCCTTCGAAATCTTCTTTGGATAGTAAGCACTCCGCAATCATGAATCGTCCATCAGCTGCGAGTGGACCATTTGGGAAATCTTTTACCTGCTTGCGAAATTGCGACTCCGCGGAAGCGACATCGTTTTGTTGATAGAACGACCAGCCCAATTTGTAGAGCGATTTTTCCCCAACCCCACTGCTGACTCCCTTGGTTGCAGCTACCGTATAAGCCTTGATGGCGGAATCAAATTTTGAGCTCTCGTACTCAGCTTGTCCGACTTGGAACGATGCTTCTGCCACGTTCTTGCTTGCGGGAAATTTTTCGATTAGAGCTTGAAAGGATGCGATGGCATCTGATTGGTTTCCGACCGCCTTGTAGGCAAAGCCGAGTTCGAGCAAAGCTTCATCGAGCAAGGGGAAGTTTTTTGCAGAAGCGATCAGAGTCTCGAATACACCGATGGCATCGTTATTCCTTCTAGCGGCAACGTGGCTAAGCCCCAATTCGTAAAGGGCGTTCCATTTTTGGTTACCCTGTACCGATTCTCTGATCGATTCCAGCATCTGGATCGCTTGCTGGGCATCTCCTGTTTTCCTGAGGCAAATCGCTTTCGCGATTTTTGCTTCCGTCACGAGGAAGTCATTTTCGTTGCTTTCGCAAACAGGCGATAGCAATGCGAGGGCTCCTGCATAATCGCCTTGCTGCATATTGATAAAGGCTTTACCAAACTTTGCGTAGTTCCACTGCGGTTTCGATTGCGAAGATTGCAGGACGCTGTCGTAAGCCGACAGGGCGGTTTTGTAGTCCCCGGAATCCGCCGCGAGTTGTGCAATACGCAGCTCGGTTTGTCCTCGGAGTCTTGATTGCGGGAACTTGCTCACGGCTTGTTGCAAGGCATTGATACCATCTTTGATCCGCCCCACATTTACAAGAGCTTCACCGAGCTGCACAGCCGCTTCATCAGCCTGCGGCCAATCGCTCGAAGCGGCGACCGATTTAGATAGAGCCTCGACAGCTTCCTCGGTTTTGCGGGTTTTGAAAAGACTAAGACCTTTCAGATACAGTACCTCCGCTTGGGTCGGTGCATCAATTTGCTTGGATAGCAATCGGTTGCAGAGAGCAATACTCTTGTCGTGCTGGCTTGCGAGGCTGAGAGCCGAGGCGAGACGAAGCTCCCAAGTTGTGACGAGTGGATCCTCGGGCTGGGAAGCAATCAGCTGCTCGAAAGCATTCACAGCAGACTCGTACTGGCCCAGCTGCAAAGTGGATTCTGCCCCGACGTAAGCAACATCAGCTGCGAGAGGATCATTCGAAAATCTCTTGAAAAACGCTTCGCTCCAGCGCTGAGCATCAGCCAATGCTCCCAATTGCAACGAGATAAAGGCTGCATTGTAAGTGGCTCGTGGCGCGATAGGATCGTCTGGGTTCTCGAGAGCGATTTGTTCGTAGATTCTTTTGGCTTCGGCTCGTTGCGTTGGTAGAGAGCTTAGTCCATCTGCTAAGTCCATCTTTAACAACGTCTGCGTTGGGAACTTGGCGGCCCAGGTCAGGGCCGATTTCGCGACATCGACAACATCCTGAGGTCTACCTTGCATTATCTTTATTTGGCAGATCCAATGGGCTGCCTCCGCGCTCCGTTCATCTTTGAGGGGAAGGAGAGCATCGAATGCACGAAGTGCTTCGTCGTATCTCTTCTCGCGCATCAAAGCTTGCCCAGCAGCAAGACTCGAGTTTTGTGCAAAGCTCGAATTGGGAAATTGCTCGGCCAGTTTCTTGTAGACGGCAGCGGAGTCTTCGAAACGGCCCGATTTCGCTAGAGCGAATCCGTAGCGATACAGAGCGTAGTCCGCATTCGCGATCCTTGCTAGATTGGGATTGTTAACAAAAGGCGCAAGGATCTCAATCGCCTTGCGAGGTTCGTCTGCGGCGATAATCAAGTCTGCATATCGGAGCCGCACATCGGACGCGTAGGCATGGTTAGGGTAGCTTGCCAGGAAAATATCAAAAGTTTCCCTAGCAAGCTTTGACTGCTCCATCTCCTCGTAGGTGATCGCCATCCCAAAAATGGCATCAGGCCGGACGGAGGAACTCTCCAGTCGCTTGTTTTGGATCAGTTGTTTGTAAAGCAGCAAAGCACGTTGACGGTTCCCAAGCCGAGATTCCACTTCGGCGGCGTGCAGCAACGAGCGATCTAAGGCTCGGCTGTCGGGATATTTGTCGACGACGACCGCCAGGACCTTAGCTGCTTCGGAAAGTGCAGCCGTTGATGTTGAGTCGTCAGACAGCATCGCTTTCTGGAATAGGCTCCACCCGAGGTTGCTCAGCGCCTCCTCGCGTTGCTTTAAATCCTGATCTCTCAGAGCCAATCGAAACTGTTCAATGGCGGAGTCGTAGTCAGGAGACTCTTTCTGGATATAGCACATCGCCAGAAAGTGATGAGCACTGGACGCCAACGGATCGTTCGGAAACGCCTTCAGCATTTTCGTCCAATTCTCTATCGCCAGCTCAAACGCAAAATTGTTCTGTGCAACGGCGGCATCCGCGTAAAGTTCGCGTGCCTTTTCCGATTGCCTCTCCTGGTCCGAAAGCTTGGCCTTGACCCCTCCGGTTTGCGAACTCGACTTTTGTGGAGCCGATTGCTGAGGGCTGGTCGACTGGGCTTGTACGCAAGTCGCTGATAGGGTGGAGATCAGAATCGCCGCAAAGGTTTTTCGTGCTCGTCGACGGATTGAGCAGTTTTTTGCTGCCATCGCTCCCGATTCTGTTCCCGTTTGGTATAGTCGAGTTTGCTGATCCATATGACTTTAGCAATTCTAGGTCAGGACTTGGAAAACACTTATCGCTGGCGATAATCCTAAGAGTCAGTCTACCGCAGTAGGTTGGAATCGGAAAGTTTTCCCTGTTGCGTGAGATCAAATTAGAGTAGCGGAACCGTTTGCCACGATCTCACGAAGCAAACGGTTATATCCGCGAAACCCGTAGAGTTTACGTATTCCGACAACTGAACGCTCATCGCCATTTCGCAACTCCAAACCCATTTTTACGAAAAATCCCAATGAATATTCTGGTCACCGGCGGGAGTGGATTCATAGGTTCCCACCTTACCGATCGCCTGCTAACCGCTGGCCACACCGTCATCGTCGTCGACGATCTAAGCACCGGATCCAGACGCAACCTTAGCCATCATTCCGAAAACAATAGATTGCGATTTGTGCAGACCGATTTGGGGGACCCCGAGCTGGTTAGCCAGCTATGCGATTCGGTCGATGCGGTCTATCACCTAGCGGCTGCCGTCGGAGTCGCATTGATTGCAAAGTACCCCATTCAAACGATCCATCGGAACATTTATCCCACACAACTGTTGCTAGATGAACTGAGGCGTCAGCATCTCGCGGGCAGATCGATCCCGTTATTCTTGGCGAGCACCAGCGAGGTCTACGGCAAGAATTCCAAGCCGATCTGGAATGAGTCGGACGACCTCGTCTTCGGAGCGACCACGAAGCCGCGCTGGAGCTATGGTGCTAGCAAAGCGATTGACGAGTTTCTGGCTTTGGCCTGTGTTCGCGAGTGCCAGATGCCAATCGTGATCGGACGTTTTTTCAATGTTGTTGGCCCCAGACAAACAGGAGCGTACGGCATGGTACTGCCGAGGTTTGTCACGGCTGCCATGCAAAACCAGCCTTTGATTGTGCATGATGACGGCAATCAACAACGTTGTTTTGCACACGTGAGCGATGTGGTTACCGCGATTACCACGCTCATGGAGACGCCTAATTCCTTTGGGCGGATCTATAACATTGGCTCGGACAAGCCTATTTCCATATTGGAAATGGCTGAACGAGTCATTTCGGTAACAGGCAGTCAATCGCGGATTGTATTTCAATCTTACGCAGATGCCTACGACCAAGACTTTGAAGACATTCGAAGACGGGTTCCCGACTTAACGCGGATACGAGAGGCAATTGGATACGCTCCGAAGTTTGGGCTCGACCAGATCATCGCCGACGTTTGGGCTAGCCTACGAGAATCCCAGCCAGCTTGAACCAATCATGATCCACACCGGGATTGTGATTATGCCCATAAGAGATGTTCCGACGATGACCGTACACGCCGTCTCGACATCTTGATTGAAGAGTCGGGTCATCACAATGGGGAACGTTGCCGCAGGCATGGAGGCCTGGAGTAATAGCACTTCTTGCAGCTCTTTACTTGTGGTGGCATACTTGGCGATCACAAGAAAAACGATCGGTAAAAATAGCACTCTTACGAGCATCCCAAGAACGAACGATCGCCAAACACGTTTTAAGTTCAGGGCTTTGACGCAATCAAACACGATCGCTCCACTGAGAACTAACCCCATGGGGATCGAGCACCTTCCCAATTGCTCGGTCATTTGAATCACAGGGCGAGGCAAATAGAGATTGAAACCGGACTGGCGAATAAGCAACGCAACTGCAACGGATATCAATGGGGGACTAAAGACCATCCTTCGCCAAGAGCCCTTGAGTCCCTTTCCGCTGATAATGAACAAACCGACACTCCAGAGAGCCAAATCGACCCCGGCATTGTGCACCAAGAGGGTTACTAGGCAGGTTGGGAAAAATATCTCTGCAATCGGGATCGGGATATAACCATAGTTGCAGATCCCTGCGCTAAGCGCAAACGATCGTTTTGAGGAACTATCGATCAATCCAAACCAGTTGCCGATCGTGAAAGCGATTAGGGACGCCACTACGAATCCCATGGCGGTCATCCCAAAGCCGAAGAATGCGGGAGTCCAGGCCGCGAGCGAATTCACATCGTTTTTGTCTGTGAGGATTCGATGAAAGAAGAAGGATGGCAGCAGAACGTTTGCCAAAAACGCTGCCAAGTATCGATCTACCTCACTGGTCAGCCACTTCAGATATCTCGAGAGCGCGCCAACCGCCATCACGAGGAAGACGCCAAAAACGGTCGCTGCTATCGAAGTGTCGTACTGATTCAAAGTTTTAATTCTCCGGCCCAGAAGCCGGAGCCAAGCTGAATACTACCGCTTGGCGAACGGACTGAACCACTCGTTGAACATGGAGGTGTCGTCTCGACTAACAAGGACGTGATCTCCGGGGCGCAAAGAATAGTTTTGCCCCTCCATGACTTTTTGACCAGTGCTATCAAAGTCAACATCGAGTCTGACGGGGGGCATGTTGGAAGATGTTGGCCTAATTATTGTCAGCTTAACCTTGCCAAGACGCTTGTAGAGCTGGGCGTCAGCAACCATATCTCCCACGAACATTGGCTCGCCCGGCCGGAGTGGAATCTTCTCCACATGCCTCTTTCCGTCGCGAACCTCTAAAATAACGCAGGGTTCACCGTTCTCTGTAAGGGCAGACATCCTGCCCCTACTGGCCCCATTCGTCACCCCCGCTACCTTCATGCTGTCGGGATCTAGATTGCTCAGAGAGCTACGCGACCTGTTGAGCATGTTCGAGCAACCGGTTGACAGAACGCAGAAGGCGAGGCAGCACATGAGTCCCACCGCGCGGCACCAAGCAGAGCTGGCTTGTCTAGATGAGCTAGTTTCACGGTCGGATGCTTGCATTGCCAAAGTCCTTTAAAATCTCCGCTGGGAATCGAATATTCTTTGTTGTTATCGGACGGCTTATAAATTCACTTCAACGAAAAGTCCGCTTTATCGGAAAAATCTGTCCAAGCATCCTGAACCACCTTAACGATCCAATTTCACATGAGACTGCGTGCACCACACCCTTGTAGAGACTGCCTTGCCAATACAATGAATGCTTGTATTGTGGCCGCTTGCTGTTAAAACTGAAGAAGCGAATAATGTTTTCAAAGAACGTTGCAATAGGTTTGCAGCCAAACAATATGCCCTTTTTTGGAGAATCGAAGTATGAAACGAATTACGACAGCGGTGGTGTTAACTGGAGTATGTATCTCTTTCAGCGGATGCGAAAATGCAAAAGACGCCGCTGCAAAGGCATCCGCCGAAGCACGTTCAGCAGGGGCTGACGCAGGAGCTGCAATGGCAGAGAAGGCTCAAGAAGCCACCGAAATCACCAAGGACGCGGTATCTGATGCCGTCGCGAGTAGTGGCGTAACCGACGTCCTGAGTAAAGCAAAAGAGTCCTTAGCCTCTGTGGAGGGGGGCAGTGAGATGCTCGAGAAAGTACAAAGCTCGTTCGCCAGTTTGAGTAGTCTGCTGGGAGGAATAACTGATGAAGCGAGCGCAACCGGTGCGGTCAGCGAGCTCAATAAGCTGACGGAGTCCTTTGGAGGCATGAACGAGCTATTCGGCAAATTACCAGAATCTGCAAAAGGCATGGTGAGCCAATTATTCGAATCCTCAATGGGAGACATCAAGCCGATGCTGGAAAAAGTGATGGCCATTCCCGGAGTTGAGTCCATCATTAAGCCAGCTGTGGAAGCACTGATGGCTAAACTGGCAGAGTTTAAGGCCTAAGTCTTGGGTCGGTTTTCGACCATTTGTCCGGGGTCGGCAGCATTTGCCGGCCCGCGTTCAGGTGGAGGACTTAATTTGCGAGGCTGTCTCCCGTATCCCGCGTTGGCAGCATGCAGTCCTCGACACAAATCTTTCAATGGATCGGATGACACGGCTGTTTGTTGTCAGGTTATAATTCCATTCATGAACGCATCAGATAACCTTTCCACCTCAAATCTTGGCAACAAACTCCTGTCCAGGTACTCGGATACGGACAGTTTATTCGCAAAGCCCACCCCAGTGCCGGCCTCCGTTCGGACCATTGCGATTCCGTTGCAAAGATCGCAAGAGCTAGAGCAAGCTATCCGGCATTCTCCGGCGATCGTCGAGCCTTACATTGAGCTAACGCAAATCTACTTGCAACAAGAGCGTTGGGTTGACGCGCGACGAATCCTAGAGGCAGGGAAGCAGAACTGCCCTGAAAACGAGACGGTTCTTCTACTGCATGAAGACCTCATGCTGATTCTGTCTAATCAGCTGCTGGAGACCGCCAAGAAGGAGTTAGCCCAGCGACCGTGCGATGACACCCGTTATGCGAAAGAACAAGCAGAGGTCAACCTCATCAACGAACGCATACGTGTTTGTCGTGAACGTTACCATCGCAGTCCAGATCAGAAGGAAATCCTTATCACCTGGGGAATCGCGCTTCGTCAGCAGAAGAAATATGACGAGGCATTGACTCTTTTAGTTCAAGCGGCAAAGGACTTGACCCTTCGTTCGCGAGCCTCGCTGCAGATGGGAATGTGCTACCAAGCCTTGGATCGCCCACTGGATGCTCTGTCGAGTTTTCGTCGTGCCGCGCTGTTTCGTTCTCCTCCCCCAGATCCCAAAGTGGCATCTGTGGCGCTGGAGCTAGCTGCCGCACTGGCAGAGGAAAATGGATTAATCGATTCCGCGATTTATTATCTCGAGAACTACGCCAATCTGGTAACTGCTGCCGAGGATAAACGAGCGATTGCAGACAAAATCGAGCGCCTGAGGCCTCATCTTCCTCAAGCCCATTCCTAGATTTTGAAGCATTCATCGGAATCACAGGCGAGCAACGCAGGAAAGCCATCTTCGGCGACTTTAGGCCTCACATCGTTGGTTTGCCTAGTCATCGGGAATATGATCGGCGTCGGAGTTTACGTTTCCGCTGGCTACGCCATTTCCGATCTTCGCGATGCCAGGTATGTGCTCCTAGTCTGGTTCATCGCTGGCGTTCACGCTCTTTGCGGGGCAGTAGCCTACGCTGCAGTGGCAAAACGGTTTTCGGTTTCCGGAGGTGAGTACGCGATCCTTTCGCGATGGGCTCATCCAAGCTTAGGATTTGTTGCCGGATGGGTTTCCATCTTCGCAGGATTTGCTGCACCAATCGCTGCCTCCGCACGAGTTTTCGCCGATTACGCCTTGCAGATGGACATCTCGGACGCGAATCGCTCCACTTCGGTGCAATGGCTTGCCATTAGTGTTGTGGTAGGTGCTGCAATATTGCACTGGGTAGAGATCAGATGGAATGCCTGGATGAATAACTTGATCATCGCTCTCAAGTTCGTAGGGATTTTTGTTTTTATAGCATTCGGATTGCGCTGGCTCCTTGCAGGAAATGGTTCGAATGGAATCTTGGAAGTTGCTGGGGTCGCGGAACCGACAAGTCAAGATTTACTATGGCTGGGGCTAGGCTCTTTTTTCTACACAACGCTCGCTTACACCGGCTTCAATGCAAGCATCTACCTCGCCGGAGCCCATTCGAGAGATAGGCTATCCTCTGAGAATCGGTCCACCAAGCGTACAGAAGATTTTGGCAGTACAGAGGCGGAGTCCACACCAGAAAACCTGAGATCACCTAATTGGAATAGGCTCATTGCCAAGTCTATGATCGTATCCTGCATCTTGGTCACCGCTATCTATTTGGTCCTGAACGCGATTTTTCTCTATGCGATTCCTCCAGACCGACTCACCGGAGCAGGGGAACGTTTTGTAGGGGAGGTCGCCTTGGCAATTGGTGGCAATTGGTTTAGTACAATGATGGGGTGGCTGATCGTACTGTCCACAGGCACAAGCGTCTTGGCCATGATGATGACCGGGCCCTATGTGTACCTGCAGTTGGCCCGAGACCTAGGATGGACCAGACTTTTTGAACGAGAAAAAGCACCGACGAGAATAGCCATTGTTTGCCAAACCATCATCGCGTGTGTCATCATCTCTTTTAGCGATCTGTCTAATACGATTTCCTATCTTGGGCTTACCCTAACAGCATGCGGGGGATTAGCGATTGCGAGCATGTGGCTGGCTCAAATGCGAGGGGCATTTGGGGAACAGCTACGAATTCAGTGGTGGGAGCATCTGTGCGCGATGATCTATGTACTGGGAGCATTCGCGTTGTTGGTCATCGCCTTTATCAGACCAGAGCAACACTCCAAATTCGTTTGGAGCATGGGTACCTTTCTGCTCGGCCTGATAGTCTATGGCATATTCCGGTTATCAAGAACAGTTTATTCATCAATTGGTGCAGGCCCTAATGGATAAAGCCCAGTGGGTCGAAGGTTTTCCTGTAACCGGGGCGGCCCCTAATCTTCGCTAATCACAGATTGTTAGACGTTTCTTTTGACAATCTAAAGGTAGTGGGCTGGACGCAACTGGAGCCCAAGAGATGATTGCAATAGGCCACCGGTTTCAACTGTTGCTATTAGCCTTGCAGTCGCTTCTGAGTACTGCTTTTCTACCCCACTCTTGTAACGCGGGGTTGAGCACCTCCGATTTACCGAAGGCCCACCCTTAAAAAAAACCGACCGGCGCAGTGGAGAGATGGTAATCTCGTCATTTTAAGTGTTGCTCAAACCAGCCAATCATCCCCTGGAACATCTTGCTGTTTCCCGCACCGTCGAAGCCGTGGGCCGCCCCCTTGATGACGATTAGCTCGACCGGCACATCATTGGCTCTCAGTGCCTCCTCCATTTTCTCACTGTGCCAAATGGGAACCAATTCGTCTTTGTCACCATGTACAAGTATTGTCGGGGCATCATCCTTGGTTACATGCTTTATTGGTGAATAGCGGTCGGCTTGCTTTGGATCGAACTTGAGTGCAGGGAACTGTTCGCGAAGTGGGTTGTCGGGCTCAACATAAGGACCGAGGTCGGTCGGAGGAAAGACTGCTGCCACAGCGGCGATTCGCGGATGAGATTCCGGTGTGCCCTCGTGGTTGGTTTGCGTTCCAAGGATTAGTGTCAAGTGACCACCAGCACTGAAGCCAAAGACTCCCAGCTTGTTCTTGTCGATTTGATACGAATCCGCATTTTCTGAGATATGCTTGAGAGCCAGCTTAACATCTCCCACAATCTCAGGAATCACATACTTGGGACTGCTGCCATGACGCACTGGCAGGATGGTGTACCCCTCATTTAGCAGTGGAGCAAATAGAGCAGCTGCCATTTGTTCCGGTGGCATCCAGGTCGAAACCCAACCTCCGCTAACCATAAAAATGAGACCTATCCCCTTGGCGTTCTCTCTAGGAGTTATCACATCATACGTGAGTGCCATGCCATCCTTGTGGCCGTAAACGACATCAGGCTTGACGTCGAATTCCACTGTAGGAGATTTCCCCCAAGAGGGAGACGTTATCGTCGAAACTGCTATATTAAGAGTAACTGCAACTAGGAGGGTAAGGAGCTTCATGATAGGTTCTGCGATTGAGCAAATTAGTCTACAACAAGGTCGCCTGTGGAACACACATCATAGCACAACTCGACGAAAGGAGTCGGAGAGCAAGCCTCCGCTGCAATCTATGAGCCAAGGAATCTTTTACTCGACGCGACTATGTTTGGTTGTTTGGAGCCTGCTTGGTTGGGCGTGCTTGACCACCTTTTCCAGTGCTCGCGGACAAAATCAGGCTAAGGAGCAGAACATGGACGACGATAAAAAAGGTTGGAATGTGCCTCTACCGACGATGGGAGGAATGCAGTTCTGGACCGATTACCGATGGTGGCACGGTTGGCGTTTGCAATACAACAGAACTCTGGATCATTGGCGTTTGCTGGATCCGTCCGGAATTCGGAGAGCTTGGGGGGGCAAAAATGCTATGCTTGCGGAGCTAGAAAAAATCCAACGCCAATCACCGCCAACAGCGAAACTCGACGAAGTTGTTCTACTGGTTCACGGACTTTTTCGCACTAAGGATAGCATGGTACCCGTGCAGGAAGCATGGGAGGAAAGGAATAAACTGCATGCAGCTCTACAGCCCGGTGATAGTTTTCATGCGGGAGCGAGTCGGATTTGCTTCGCAATTTCTTATGCTAGTACCAGGGCGTCGATCGACAACCATGCTGCCGCATTTCGCGAGTTGGTTGAGAATCTGCCCGATACGCCTCGAATAAGTTTTGTCGGTCACAGTCTTGGTAACATCGTATTTCGTCGGGCGATCGGTGAGTGGCAAGCAAGCGGGGACCCTCGAGGAGTGTTGCCGAGGCTGAATCGGGCGGTCATGCTAGGGCCTCCCAATCAAGGCTCGGCGTTTGCTGCTAGCCTTTCGCGGCTAGGAGTTTTTGAAACGCTAACCGGTGCGAGCGGAATGCACCTGGGACCTGCATGGGAAAAGTTGCAAGCCTCGCTGGGGACTCCTCCCTGTCCTTTTGCGATCGTGGTCGGGGATATCTCTGGTTCTTATCTCAGCAACCCACTGCTGGAAGGGCCGAGCGATGGAGTCGTTACCGTTGAGGAGGCCCATTTGGACGGGGCGACGGAAACCAAAAACTACCCCGTGTTACATTCATTCTTGATGAACGATCCAGCAATCTTAAACTCGACTTTGTCCTTCTTGGAAGGTGGCCACCTCTAGCGGAGGGGGGTAACTGCCGCCAAACCATAGCCCGATCAATTGTTCTCGCCGCCCTGCTGATTGCGGAGGTGTTGCTGCAGATAGATGGCCCTTTCGATATTGCGATCGGCGACACTAAGCTTGTGTCCACGGAGCTTTTGCAAATGGGCCGGTTGAGTTTGGATAAATAGTTTGTTCAAGATCGGGATTTTGATGTCTTGCAAGAGACCGAGATTGACCCCCATACGCACCTTGCTCAAATAGTGCATGGTTTCTTCACTGCTAATCTTTTTGGCAGTGCAAAGAATGCCGAGCGCACGGCTGACATTGTCACTGAGATCAGCCTTACCTTGTTCGACCATAAACTCTCGTGCTCGTCGCTCGTAGTCGATGATCCTTGGAACAACCTCCTTGACTCGTTCCATCAGAGCAACCTCGGAGCGCCCGAGAGTTGTTTGGTTGCTTATCTGGTAAAAATCGCCCATGAATTGAGAGCCTTCTCCGAAAAGCCCTCTCACCGCAACGTTGATTTTGTTCAAGGCTCGAAAAACCTTGTCAATCTGTTTCGTTGCGACTAGGGCTGGCAAGTGCAGCATCACGCTGACACGGAGCCCTGTGCCGACATTGGTTGGGCAAGCGGTCAGGTAGCCCAGTTTGCTGGTGTAGGAGTAAGTAAGCTTTTCCTCGAGGATGTTGTCGAGCTCGTCCATTCGGCTCCAAGCAGACTCGAGATCCAAACCGCTCTGCATGACTTGGAATCGGAGATGATCCTCTTCGTTGATCATGATGCTAAATCGTTCTTTGGGATCTAGAATGACAGCTCGAGCCCCTTGGGCTTCACTGAGCTCATGGCTGATCAGTTGACGCTCCATTAAGAACTGCCGGTCGAGCTCGCCGAGTTTTGCAACGTCGACGTACTCCACCTCCCCCGAAATGGGAAGTCCGGTTAGCGCACTGTGGACCTCGGTAGTGATGTTGGCGCGGTCCTTAGGACTGCACTTACGGATAAAGGGGAAGCCCGCGATGTTGCGTGCGAGACGGATTCGGCTGCTGATGACGATATCGGATTCAGGGCCTTTTCCGCTCAGCCATTCCCCGCTTTGTTGAGCTAAATCGTCTAGTTTCACGTCTTGCTGACCATTTACCGAATAGACTGGATCATTCCATGTTCACGAGTGGCAGATTCTAGGCGGTAACCGTTGTCTAGGCAATTCTCGTGAAGTGCCAAATCCCAACCTTAGCGGTATTAGTTTTGGCGCGAGGTCAATAAAAAACGGGGAACTGCTAGCTCCCCGTCAGATCAATACCGACCGACAATCGCGATCGCTGGATCTATTTTGATCTAATGTATGTTGATCTACTGGAACGATTTGCCGCAACCACAGGACTTAACAGCATTCGGGTTCTCGAACGTGAAGCCTTGTCGCTCCAGGCTCTTGTGGTAGCCGAGAACGCACCCATCGAGCAAGAGAGCGCTTTTCTTGTCGACCACGAAATTGACCCCGTGCTGTTCGTATCGCGAATCTTTCTCGTCGTCGTACTTGTCGTCGAACTGCAGCGAGTACTGGAAACCGGCGCATCCGCCACCCATTACCCCAACTCGGACAAACATTTCGGGGCCAAAACTGGCCTCGGTGCAAGCCTTTTTCAGTTCTTCTGCTGCCACATCAGTCAAAGTTAGCGCCATCGCATCCTCACTAAAAACCGGGATATATTGAGCCCGCTGGGCACACCAGCGGATAAACTTGTCACAACAATAGTATAGTATCCAACACAAGCCCCCGACGGCAAGTCATTTTTGACTAGGCACTACCGTTTATCCTCGCTATCATACTCCCTCCGAAAATTCGAGGAATTTCGGTTACAAGGCCACGACGGGGGATGACGATAGTCTCCTGACTCCGTTCTGGGGCATTGTAAGTCACTTCAGGCAGCGGGCTGGAGCCATATCGTTGCGGTTGAGACAACTCACGGATTCGTAATTTTGTTGAAAAATCGGATAAAATCATGGCAAAACCACACCGAAAATTGAAAAAAGCAAACCACGGCCAACGGGCCGCCAACAGCAAAGCTCGCAAAGCAAAACGACGTAAGGTTCGAACCTAGGTTTTGACGTCTGTTGACTAGGCTCTGACGCTTTGCGTAATGGCAGAATTCAGCTGCTTGTTCATGCAGGCTTGGCTGAGGTGCGGTTCTGCGCACACCACGTAGTGGTATGGCGTCCTCAACGGGCCGAGTCGCCGGAAACAAGGGGCCACTCGTGGCGGACTATTACGAGCAGATCGAAGCCCCTACTCGGGTGATCAAACAAGGAAAAGTAATTCGTGACAGCCAAAGATTTTATCGTTGACCCAGACACCCTCGATTTTACGAAGGTGGTCGCGGACATAGACGAAATCCGAAAGTACAACCCTCAGCGTTTCGAAATGGAACAACTGACGGCGATCGTGCACGAAGATCCTGAGAAGATCATTTGCGTTGGCTATAAGGATATCACGGACCAAGAGTTCTGGGTTAGCGGGCACATGCCGGGCATGCCGCTCATGCCGGGTGTTGTCATGCTCGAAGCGGTTGCGCAAGTTTGTTGCTACTGCTGCCACAAATACAAGCTGCTTGGGGACTCTATGGTCGGATTCGGGGGGCTAGACGAGGTCAAGTTCCCTAGCCCTGTGGTGCCTGGTGATCGTTTGGTCGTCATGTGCCAACAACTCAAGCTTCGCAAGCCGAGGCTTATCATCTGTCGATTCCAGGGGATGGTGAATCGAACTATTGTCGTCGAAGGGATTCTCAAAGGGATCCCGATCCCTGTCGACTATCTAAAATCCCTAGGCACCAACCCAAGCTAGCTTGAGAGCGTAATGGCACAAGCCATACGGTGACCGGCGATGCAAAGCGAGCCGCCTTCGGCCTAGTCGAGGTAGGAACCTTATCTGCCCCACCATCGCTTTCAAGGTTACTGATCCGAACTGCTGTTATGATTGGGCGCACGGCGTGTGTCATCGAATCCGCCATGCGAAAACGGCAATGCGTTCGATCGTCGGAATCGAGCGAGTCAACGAATAATACCTTTGTTGAACGCAGCCGTTTTTCAAGCAGCCGCCGATTTTTCGGGTACGGCGTCAGCAGGTTGCTTTCTGTCCCGGTAGCACTTTGACTTAGGAGTCTCAGTATGAATCGCAAGGTAAGAAGAGCATTGTTGGTCGGTACGGTCGTTTTGGGTATGTCAACGCTGATTCCGTATGAAGCGTCCGCGCAGTTTTTCCGCGGGCGTGGATCAAGAGGATATAGCACAGGAGGGAATAGTGCTGGAGGGCAATATTGCCCTTCGGTGCAAGTATGCTGCACTCCGTCGTATAACCAGTCGTCCGTTTATGGGCAAACCGGAGTAGGCAATGGCTCGACCTCCTATACTACCGGCCAATCCACCAATTGTTGCGGAGCTACATTAACCTCGAGTGCCAACAACGACTCGGGAATGAATCAACAGGGGGGACAACAAGCTCGAAGGAGCTACGATTCGGAGGGAAATCGCACCGAGCCGAATACCCAATGGAACAACCAACAGGGTTTCGATTCCCTAGGAAATCGAATCGACACGGGTACTCAGTGGAACAACCAACAACGCTTTGACTCCCGAGGAGATCGCATCGAATCGGGTATTCAATGGAATCGCCAACGCTTCGATTCCCAAGGGAACCGCGTCGATGCAGGTATCCAAAGTAATCAGAGTGGCGCCCGAATCGATGGCAATCTCAATCGCTCACAGGGTGGCTTGGATTCCCAAGGGAGTCGCATTGACGCGGGAATCCAAAGCACTCAGGATCGCCCCCAACTCGATACCAATCTTAATCCAACATCGGGAGCTCAAGGTTCGGCCGATGTTGGTGTGACCAATCCGATTTCGCCCAAGCTTTAGTGTGTAACGGACGGTTCCAAACAAGGGGGATTCCTTGTTTGGCCGATTAGGAAAGTTTGGCAAACTTCGAAAGGAACGCGATCGATTTTGATCGCGTTCCTTTTTTCTGCTCGGTTCACGACGAAAAAAATACAAGACACCCTTTTCGCAAAAAACCAAACTTCTGTTTTGGCTAGCAAAGCGATCTCATTGCATTCACGATTTGGTGGCTATTCGACTGGCTTCAGCGGCGTTTCGGCGGGCCCAGCGATGATTTTTCCGGTCACATCAAATCGGGACCCGTGGCAGGGGCAGTCCCAGCTCGTTGCCGCTTCGTTCCAATGGACGATGCAACCCATATGGGAACAGATAGCTGACAACTTCGTGATTTGACCAGCGGCGTTTCGGTAGGCGGCAACCCGTTGGCCATCGACTTTCAGAATCATTCCCTGTCCGGGCAGGAGGCTTTCCGGCGACTGGTTTTCGCTGGCCATCAGTCGATCTTTGATCATGTAGTAGGGATAGTCCATATTCTCCGTCAGGTAGTTCCAAATACCGCCGCGCGTTTGCAGGCGACCTGGAGCAAACAAATCGCTCCATGGATTCTTGCGTCCTAGAATGGCGTCGCGAATCATCATTGCGGCCAGCGTGCCAAAAGTGATGCCATTACCCGAAAAACCGGTGGCCACGAACTGCCGCTCAACTGTCTGCCCGATCAATGGCAGTCCATCGTGGCTTTCAATGACTTGTCCTGACCAGCGTCTATCCACCTTGGCTGCCGGTAAAAATCGATTAAGCTCCCTTTCCAGCTCTAAGAAAAAATCGCTGGTCTGCAAGGCTTGTCCCGTCTTATGATCCATGCCTCCGAATATCGCGTAGTCTTCATTCGGGTGCTGATCGACGCGGAGGTAGAAGTAGGGCTGGCTGGTATCCCAGAATGTCGCGATGGGCGCGGTATTAGGTGGTAACATGGCACCAATGACGTAACTGGTGTACGGAGCCAGTTTGGTTTGAAACATTGCGGCATTTGCCACGTTGCTTAAGCCCGTCAACGGCACGTCCGTGGCTATCACAACCTGCTGGCAGGCGATCACGTACCCGTTGGCAGTGACGCGTACCTCATCTTCCCTGCTATCGTCGAACTTGGTAGCTTCGGTTAGTTCGAAGACGTGACTACCGTCGCCTGGAATCCGCGTCAACAATTCCGCGAGATACATGAGTGGATGAAATTTGGCCTGGTTGGCGAAACGGATTCCCTCGCGTCCGAACACAGGCACCTTCTCGACAAACTCGGCCTGAAAGCCCAGTTCTTGAGCCAACTCTGCTTCGCGTTGCAACTCTAGTGTCTCATCCTTTTCCTCAAGGATGCTGGCGTGGACGTACCCTGGAATCCGCATGAACTCACAAGAAATGTTCTCGGTCGAAATGATCTCATCAATCTGGTTGATGGCAGCTAGGCCCGCATCCCAAACAGCCTGCGCTTGATCGCGTCCGTGGTCCTTAACCAATTGCTGAAGCCTTAAATCCGTCACGCAGGTCAAATGGGAGGTCGTGTTTCCCGTATTCACTTGAGCACAACGGTCGCGCTCGACAAGTGCCACGCGGAGGCCCGATTGTTTGAGCAAATAGGCCGTGACAATCCCCGTGTTACCTCCACCTACAATCAGCACCTCTACCTCAAGCGATTCACTCAGCGGAGAAAATCGCGGTAACGAGTCATTATTCCAGAAAGATTGAGTAGACATAGGTGATCTGTTTTTCTAACTAGTTTTCTTCAAAGCAATTCCATCCATTTGTCCAATGCGGAATACCAACGACAGTCTCGGATTCCAAGGCATCGAGGAACATCCTCGTTTCCGCCAAAGCCGAATGGCGGATCTAACCAACTATCACCATAAAGGGTAAAGGGGTGTACTCACCGCGATTTAATGCAAAGAAGTGGTCGGCTGTTACGGACCTTGCTTTGGCAGTAGAACTTGCCAGATTCGTGCTGAATTGAGATTTAAGTTGTGTGCTTGGGTATCAGTCTGATCTCGGTCTGAATCTCGCTGCCCGCAGCTAGTCTTGAAGCCCGCCCATCTTGCCTAAATACTGTACCACGCCCTTTTTTTCGCCACTTCGCTTTCCGTTTTCTTTTTCCCGCTTGGCGAACCTATAGACTCGCGAACCCCTCCATTTCGACCTTGCGTCGGCGGGGCGATGACTAACGGGCTAGCATCACATATCTCTCTACGCATCATCAATGTCTAGCCGCAGGCGAGACCGAAGTGGTTTGGGGAAGGCATCGTTGCTATCATGTTAGTCGTGCTTCCATTGAGATGAACTCAATGGAGAGCAGACTGTGCTCGATAGTGGGTAAAAAAGTATTTGCTCGGAGACGTGAGCTTCGACCTTCGTTCGTTCCGTTTGGGGCGACATTGGCGATCTCATCACCGCTCCATTCATCATTTTGCCCTGCTTCATCAGGCTGGATTAGAACTGTCCGAGGACGATCGAGGTCGCCTCCGGAATCATCGCCAACAGTTGTCGCTGAGTGATCAAGTAGATCGGTTGACCAAGCTCCTTTCGTTTCTCAATCTCTTGAAGTTGTTTCTCGGATGCCGCATTGCTCGCGTCACCCAACGTGAGTGATGGATCGGGTCCAAGTATCACGTACTGAGTCTGCATGTTGATGCTCTTTTGGAGATTTGCACCGAGCGAACGCAAGAAATCTTCGGCTTCGGTACGCTCTAAGCCGAGTAGTGAATGGACTAAAAACACCGATTTGCCTTGAAGAGGTTTGCTGTCACCGCAATTGCTTAGGATCGTATTGGCGAGGAGACTGGCCTTTCGATTCTTGATCGGCTGCAATGGTAATCCGTCGCTCCGATAATGCCTGGGTTCGACGCGGTAGCTACCAATTTCTTGTTTTGACTCTCGCGTCAGTCTAGCAGTCCTGGGGTTGCGAACTTGATCAAAACCAAATCGACCGCGAATCAACCCAAGAGTTGCTTCAAGCTCTTCAAAGGATTGGCAATCATGAAGCTCCGCAGCACGGATGGCTACCAATGCGCTGGCACGTGCATCCTCGAGTGCGTTATGATGCCGAAACGTGATGTTCAGTCGCTCGGCGACTTTTGCGAGCCCATGACCAGAGTGATCAGGCCAAGCTCGTTTCGAGATCAAGCGGCTGCACTGAAGCTGGTTTCTTGGCGGCGCGATGTCGTAGTGCATGCAAGATCGCAGTAACACCGAAGCGTCGAAACCGACGTTGTGCCCAAGTATCAACGCTCCGTCGAGCACAGGAGAAGCCTTTTCCCAAATCGACTCCCAAGTCGGTTCGTTCATGCAATCTCGAGGGGTAATGCCGTGCACCTTCACGCAGAATGGAGAAAAGTACATGCGAGGCGGTCGGATCAACCACTCGTATTCGGCAACGATCTTCCAGTCTTTGACTATGACGATTCCGAGTTGGCAAGCCGAATTGGGTTGGTTGTTTGCCGTTTCGAAATCGATAGCAGCGAAGCACCCCATGACCTAACTACTTTCTCGGACTTTCCCAGATCACATCTTCCACACCCATGATCTTGTTAGCGTATCTCGCCATAACAAACAGCAAGTCGCTCAACCGATTCAAAAAGATAATAATGTGAGAGGCCTCGCTGACACGCCCCGAGTTGTTAAAGCTTACAATTTCGCGCTCGGTTCTGCGGCAGACGGTACGTGCGATGTGCAATTGAGCTGCCTGTAGGCTCCCACCGGGCAGAATAAAGTTTTGGAGCGGCGAAAGCTCTTTTTCCAATTGATCGATCCAATTTTCCATTTGAAGAACATAACCCTCGCTTTGCCATTTCAAGCCATGCTTGTCGGGGTCGGGAGTCGCTAGCTCTGCGCCGATAGAGAACAGTTGGTGCTGAATCATGGCCAACATTTCGTCGACGTTGTCAGGTTGCTTGTAAGCCCTCACGACACCGATGGCTGCATTGAGCTCGTCAATCGTGCCGTAGGCCGAGATTCTAGGATCGTCTTTCGGGACGCGTGGGCCTCCGAACAAACCTGTCGAACCGGCATCACCCGTTTTGGTATAAATTTTCATTAAACTCGTCCTGCTCGTATGTTGTCTGCCATGATTTCGTAAAGATCGAGATTCTCGCGGCCTCCCAGGATCGCGAACAACTCGCGGATCGATTGGTGACACTCCTTCAAACTCGAACCCAGCGAGATCGTCGTTTGTTCATCGGCACGGTCAGATCCAGAACCAATAACAAACGGCGAGTCACTCTGATCACCTCGCAATCGATAGTAACCAGGTTCGTGTGTGATAAATCGATGTGCGGTGCCATCCTGTAGAGTGAAACTCGTTGTGTCTAACTCGGGGAAGCCGGGCGCCTCGCGACCTGGAGTTCTTCGCACCAATTCATCGCACGTCAGCTCTGTGATCGTTTCATCAGAACGTACGCACTGCAAATGCCACTTTCCATCCACGGACCTTCGAACTTTGTCGACTCCCAATGTAGCCAGCAATTGCACTGGTCCAGCGGGGTCAGATTGTATCAGCTCGGCGAGCCTTTTCATTCCAGCAGGCCATTTCTCGCGATCTTCAGGGACTAGCCACAACAACTTAGTGCCGGGATAATCGACGCGAGCATCCCAGAATTCCTGCGCGAAAAGGGTCGCGTGCCAGGTCGAGCCTACCAAGCAAATTGACTTGTCTCGGATCGATTTAGCCTCGAACTTGCGGTCCTGAACGGAGTGTTTTAGCAAATGGGATTCGAACTCCTTCTCGCCTATGGCTTGGCCGCCTCCGGGTCCCATGCCTGACTGGCTTTGGAAGCACCCTCGGCAATCGAGAACAACATCCGCTTTGGAGATCCAGTCTCCTCGATGTTGGCCCGCAACGAGCAGCCGAAACTCATCGTTGCATCGTTCTTGCAGATCCTCGATCGTTTCCCGGTCGGTCTGACAGCGCGACACGTCTCGAACAGGGCTAAGAAAGTGGATATCGTCGAAGAGTAGATCGGTCTTCGCGAGAGGGATCAAATACTCCTCCGCGAACTCTTGTCCGGTCCAGATCTTATCCAGTGGCGGAAATTCATACTCAGGGTTTTGTGCCTTGATCGCAGCTAAGCCAAGTGGGGTAGTGCACTCTGAAACCGCGACTCCAAGCGGTCTGTTGTGCCAGTCATGCATGCGATGCCCCACGCGGCGAGTCTCGAATATCGAGACATGGTAACCGAGGAATCGGGCATAGATCCCCGCTTCGATACCGACGGGGCCACCACCGATAATCGCGATAGTAGCCGGGGTTTCAACTTCTGGATCCCAGGGGAGTTCGATCATAAAACATCAATAAAAGTGTCGGGAAAATCGCTTCGCCATTCAACGCTGATTGTCAAGGCAAGTTATCAAGTAGGTGTTGTAACGCGAGTCGAACGTCTTCGCGAGTTCCAATCGGAACTAAGACGCGGAAAGAATGCTCTCCGTGGGGTATCCCGTCAGCTTGAGATAGCCGAAAAACACAGTTCCACTTGACAACGTTCTCTTCACGGAACCGAAAACGACCGTATCCAGGCCCGTTATAGTTTCCAGCAGGAGACGCAACACATAGACATCCCATGGCATGATCCCCGCTCGAGGTTGAGAAAACGATAGGCATCGATTGTTCGCCTGGTCCATCACTTAGCTTCACTAAATTCTTGGAATCGAAGTCGAATCCCCAAAACTCGGAAAACTCAGGGGGCATGTAACCGGTTAGCACCTCGAACTGAGCGAATTGGTGAGGCTCATCTTCAGGAATCCGAAACGTAACGCGATAATCGATCACATTGGAAAGCAAGCGACCGTTCCATTCGGTTCCTATTTTCACATCTTTCGCGATGACGTGTTGGGAACGGACCGCAGGGTTCAGGGCGGAATAGCCCCCAGACGATTCGCCCGGGGCCAACCAAAATGCAGCCTCGATTGCTGTACGAAGGCGATTAGATTCCACCTCAATGCTCAGTAGCTTACTGGACGAGCGGTCTCCTGTTCCATCGCGACTGGATCCGGCTTCAGTGGGGTTAAATCTTTCCGACCAGAACGGATTTGGCTGGCCGGCGTCGAAACTCGATGCGCTTTGCAATTGCCGTCCATGATCATAACTGTCTATGAACTCCTGCCCGTTCCATTGAACCGAGTCGATGGCACCTGCAAGCCTTTGAGTCGTGCGGATTTGAATTGGGAAACCGCGAAATTCCCCTCGGATTTCCGCATCTCCCGAGGGGGCCTGGACTTCATGAAGTCGTGGCGGGTCGATTGGCATCCCGTACATGGTTGATGCCGCAGTGGGGACAAACCATCCCAATATGACAATGGTCAAAATTCGACTGACCAATACTTTTCTTGATAGGAACATTTCAGTGCACCGAACGGCTTCAATTGAGTTGATAAGGCTAGCTAGGGCTATATCCACTTTCTCCTCCAGAACGCGAACAAGAGTCCGAGCGAGATGGCGAGCATGATGGCTAACGCGAATGGGTAACCAAAGTACCATTTGAGCTCCGGCATATTCCAGGGGGATACTTCGCCATCGAAATTCATGCCATAAACACCAGCCACGAAAGACAGCGGAATGAATATAGTCGAAATAATGGTGAGCAACTTCATCACCTGACTCATGTTGTTATTCATAGTCGACATGTAGTAGTCACGCAAATCAGCCGTTAACTCGCGATAGGTATCCGCAGCATCGAGAAGTTGCGTAACGTGGTCGTAGCAATCGCGAAGATGGACTCGCGATTCCTCGGAAAAGCGGTCAGAGGAGTCACGAATCAGTTCATTGATGAGTTCTCGGTGGGGGCGGAGGGAGCGACGAAGCGCCAGTAGTTGACCTCGAAGCTCATGGATCATTCGCAGTTGCGATGGAGAAAATTGGTTACTGATATCGTCTTCGAGTACATCGACGGTATCGGAGATTTTTTCCATAAAGGGAAAGTAGCTATCGATGACCGAATCCAGTAGTGCGTAGAGCAAGTGATCGACCCCCGAGTTAACCACCTTGCCATGTTTCGATCGAATCCGCTGCCTAAGCGGCTCCCAGCAGTCGCCGGGACGCTCCTGAAAGGAGACTAGAATACCGTTCATCATAAAGAACGATAGCTGCTCTGACTCGCGAGCATCGTCTCCGTCGATCATTCGAGCAACTACGAACAAGTGGTTTTCAAAGCGATCCAGTTTGGCACGTTGATGCACATTGATTACATCCTCCATGGATAGAGGATGAAGCTTCAAGAGTTCTGCTAGGTCGCGAAGCGCACGCTCGCCGCCGAGACCGGTCACATCGATCCAAAGATTGCGAAACTTACCTATATAGCCATTAAGTTCCGAGACGTGCGCGATCGCTTGTTCTCTGACGTTTTGACAATCGAATGCAAGCACCCGAATAGAGGTCTCATGAGCGTTAGGATCAATGATCAAGGTGCCGGGAGCGGCCCCTGGGCTGGATCGTCGTTTCGCTAGGCCGTGGCTTAGCCGTTTGCGCTTGAGCTTTTTAACCATGTTCCTATCTGAACCGATATTCAGGATTTTCTACGTCAAAGTCGAGATCGGTCAGTGGTGGATTGAGCACTAAGTCGTCGTACTGGTATTCCTCTTCTAGCAGTGGCTCACCATCAACTTCATCTGGCCATCCGTAGCTGGCGTATTTAATGGGAAGCATGATGGACTCATCAAACCAAATGCGCGCAATATGAAACTCGTAGGGAATGACTTTGTCGCCTATGGTTACCGATTTCTCGTTATGAATCACCTCGATCAATTCGCATGATTTGTCTCCGACCATTTCGCCGGAGCGGCGATTCACGGTGCAATCGCCCAGCTTCAAGTCCCTTTCCCCTTTTTCGATTAATCGAACTAGTAGTTTTTCCAAACCAACGTCCGTGATCGGGTAGCGATTGCCCATCATGGCGATACGACTGTTGGGAGCGAGAGAAACAGTGATCAGACCAAAGAACCCGCCTTCGTGCGCTTGTAGCAAGTTGTCGTTCTTGCCGTGTTGAAAGATAACTTCGCGACCTTTCTGGCTCGAGGGGGCTATGAAGTCTAGATAGACAGCTACATTGCGTAGCTCGCTTCCTTCATCTGGTGGCAGATATCGGAGCTTTAGTTTCATGGTTGCCTGGGGAGAGAGCTTGCCGTCAATACGCTCAGTCTTGAGCATCGTGGCAGTGTAGCCCGTGTTTTCCGCCCGATGTCGAGCGAGAGCTTCCCGGGCCATCTCCAGGACGGGTGCTAGCGGATGCGACTTTAGTGCATCCGAATCCAGCACGGGCGCATCATTTTGTTCAGACTCGTAGTTTACGGGTTCGTTAACGCGGGAACTCGCTGCGCCGTTTGGGGGGGCGGGAGAGCGGGTGAGTTGCTTCCAGGCCGTGTTTGCTCCGATAGCGAGTAATCCAGCTACGACGGCAATAATTGCTATTCGTGTAATCCAAATTCGGTTCCTTTGTCCAGCCATGGTTGAACCTCCTCCTTTTCTAGTTGGCGTGCGAGTTCGAAACCTTTGCTCGTTAGGGAAAAGTCTCGATAAATGTGGTGCATAACCAGTCCCATCGAGCAAAGCTGACGGAAACCTTCGAGAAATCGGACGGTAATCTCAGGCACGCGTGGGTCGCGAAAGGCGATGGTTTGCGTTTCGTCGACCTCCACGTAGACCGCAATCATACGCGAGGGAGCCTCAAAGGCAGCGTTTTGGGCCTTTAATTCAATCATGCCTCGATCACGGGCGGCGTACAAAATCGCCTTGGCTTCTGGCAGAAGCCCAGCTGATTCTATCACCAATGCGTCCAAGTTGGCCATTGCTTGGCTACTAAGTTGGGAAAGGGCGACCAATACGGGTGCGCCGGCTCCCAAGGCTTCCCAGCTACCGCTCAAATAGCTGTCCACCGGTTGGAGTTTAGTCACCTTGGAAATGGGTTTCGAAAATTCGTCGTCCATGAGTGTTCGTGCCGAAATGCGGGTTTATGTATTGTCGAGCCGTTCCGGAAACGGATAATCCTACGCGAAATCGATGTCGATCGCACGACCAAGCAGCGAACTAGATCGTAATCGCTCCCCATTATTCCTCGAAATCCTCTCGGAGATCACACCGCTATGGCACTAGTCCCACTAAGAAAAGTTTTGGATCACGCAGCAGAGCACGGCTACGGAGTCGCTGCATTCAATGTGAACAACATGGAGCAGATCCAATCGATCATGGAAGCGGCCAAGGAGACGAACTCTCCCGTGATCATCCAAGCCTCGCGAGGGGCTCGATCCTATTCTCAAGACGCGTACCTTCGACATTTAATGCTCGCCGCCGTCGAGCTTTATCCAAATATCCCAATCGTTATGCACCAAGATCACGGGAATTCGCCTGCGACTTGCTTGTCCGCGATCGAAAACGGATTTACCTCGGTCATGATGGACGGCTCGTTGATGGAAGACGGCAAAACCCCCGCTTCCTTTGAATACAACGTGGCTGTCACCAAAGAGGTCGTCAAGCTGGCTCACGCACGCAACGTATCAGTGGAGGGTGAGCTCGGATGTTTGGGATCGCTCGAGTCTGGCATGGGTGAGGCTGAAGACGGCCACGGTGCAGAAGGTGCTTTGAGCCACGATCAGCTTTTGACCGATCCCGATGAAGCCGCACGGTTTGTCGAAGAAACCAACTGCGACGCCTTGGCCGTAGCGATCGGAACCAGCCACGGGGCTTACAAATTCACTCGCAAGCCGGACGGCGAGGTTTTGGCCATGTCTCGGATTGAGGAAATTCACCGAAAACTCCCCAATACTCACCTGGTTATGCACGGCTCCAGCAGTGTGCCGCAAGAGTTGCAGGACATCATTAATAAGTACGGTGGCCAGATTAAGCAGACGTGGGGTGTTCCTGTCGAGGAAATCCAGCGAGGAATTAAGAGCGGCGTTCGCAAAATCAATGTCGATACCGACTGCCGTCTTGCCATTACAGGGGCGATTCGCAAGGTTATAGTGGAATCCCCAGAAAAATTTGACCCTCGGGATTTCTTGAAACCAGCCCGCGAAGCTATGAAAAAAGTCTGCATGGACCGCATGGTTCAGTTCGGCCAAGCAGGAAATGCAGACAAAATCAAGTAATCTCGATCGGATGCCGATGATAGGGTTCCCCGGGACGAAAACCAAGTGTTTCCCGGGGAGTCCGAATGTTGAAAGCAAAATCATCGGTTCGCACTTGCAGCCAATCTCGGGATTCCTATAATTGCGATCCCGCTCAGGCGAAAAAGACTCGTTCCAAAGGATTTTTGAGGCGAGTGGCGTAGGTTTGAACCGGGAAACAGATTTGCAGCGGGCATAATTAGACAGGTCTCATGCGGGTGTAGCTCAGTTGGTAGAGCACAACGTTGCCAACGTTGTTGTCGTGGGTTCGAATCCCATCACCCGCTCTTTCTGTCTTGTTATGCCTTTTTTTCTTCATCTACAGGACGATAGTTAGAAATGTCAGCCGTCGAGACCCAGGACGATAGCAAGCTTCTTTTGAATGTGAAGATTGATCAGCCGTCGAGCTGCGTTCGTCACGTCGTGGTTACCATACCTCGATCGGAGATCGAACGATATTTCCGAAAGGTCTACGACGAAATCGCTCCGCGAGCTGACTTGCCAGGCTTCCGTGCCGGCAAGATTCCTCGCAAGTTGCTGGAAAACCGGTTCCGGCAAACAGCCACCGAGCAAGTTAAGAGCAGCTTGGTCATGGATTCGCTTCAACAAGTCACAGAGGGGGGCGAGTTTTCGGCAATCTCCGAGCCTGACATGGATTACGGTGCCGTTGACATCCCAGCCACTGGCGATTTCACCTACGAATTCAAGATTGAAGTTCGTCCAGAGTTCGAGACTCCGAATTGGAAGGGCTTGGAACTCAAGAAAACCGAATTCAAAGTAACGGACGAAGAGGTCGACCTGCAGCTACACAGAACGCTGGAACGCATTACTCAAGGCGAAGCGGTCGATGACACAGCCAAGCCAGGGGACAGAGTCGTCGTATCGATCGACTTCAAGCACGAAGGAAAGGTTGTAAGCTCTGTCGACGAAGTCGTAGTCACCTTGCGAAGCAAATTGAGCTTGGCGGACTGCATCATCGAGAACTTTGGCGAATTGCTAACCGGTGCCAAAGAGGGTGAAAAGCTTTCGACCAAGGTCAAGATTTTTGAAACGTCACTGAACGAAGCTTTCCGTGGTGTAGAGGTCGACGCCGAGATTTCTGTAGAAGAAGTGCGTCGGGTGAACGTCGAGGGCATGAGCAAATCGGTACTTGATACGCTGGGCTTCGACACGACCGAAGAGTTAAAAGACTTCGTGAGAGCGGAGCTTGTACGTCAGTGCGAGTACCACCAAAACCAATTGATTCGAACCCAGGTTTCCAGCCTGTTAACCGCTGGCGCCGATTGGGAGCTTCCTCAAGCTCTGGTACGCCGCCAAGCCGACCGCGAAATGCACCGTCGAGTTTTGGAACTCCGCCGAAGTGGTTTCACTGACGATCAAATTCGCTCTGTCGTCAACAACTTACGCCGCAACATCGAAGAGACGACCAAGGTAGCTCTCCGAGAGCACTTTGTACTCGAGAAGATCGCGGAAGATCTGACTATTGAGCCAACTGAGGCAGAATATGACAGCGAAATCGAGCTGATCGCACAGCAGAGTGATCTGTCGGCTCGCCAAGTTCGCGCTAAGCTGGAACGAAACGGTCAGATGGATGCTCTTCGCAACCAAATCCTGGAACGTCGCGTTATCGATACGATTGTTGCCGAAGCAAAGGTAACTCCAGAGGATGGCGGTTCGATTCTTAAGGAAGAAGCGGATGAGTTTGCACTCGAGCATTTAGTCGCTCCCGTTTCGCAAATTCTTCCCGAAGCTCGATACGACGAGCAGCCAGAAGACGGCTCCGAAAACAAGTCTGTTAAGCCAACTTAATTGATAAGTTGCTGACCAAAACTATCGTAAAGCACCTCTTCACAAGAAGAGGTGTTTTTTTAGGTATATCACGGAAGCGATTCACCGCGATCAACTCGAACGGGTACTGAATTCATGCACAGCTATCGAAGCCATCACTGCAACCAACTAACGATCGAAAAAGTCGGAGAAACGGTTCGTTTGTCAGGTTGGGTATTCCGAGTTCGGGACCACGGCAAACTTGTATTTATCGATTTGCGCGACCACTATGGCGTAACTCAGATTGTAGTGGACAAGGACAGCGACGCCTTCCATCTGGTGCAAAGCTTGAACTTGGAGTCTGTGATTCGGGTAGACGGCAAGGTTCTGGCCCGCAGTAACGACCAGATCAATCCCAATCTGCCGACTGGTCAAATCGAGGTTCGGGCTGCTACGGTTGAGCTGCTATCGGCAGCAGCGGAACTGCCGCTTCCTATTGCTGGCACCGCTGAGTATCCAGAGGAAATCCGCCTAAGAAATCGATTCTTAGATCTGCGACGTGAAAAGCTTCATGCCAATATCGTTCTGCGGAGCAACGTCATTGCAAGCTTGCGACGACGAATGATCGCTCAAGGATTTACGGAGTTTCAGACCCCTATCTTGACCGCCTCTAGTCCCGAGGGAGCGAGGGATTTTCTGGTTCCCTCTCGTATACATCCTGGCAAGTTTTACGCTCTGCCTCAAGCGCCTCAGATGTTCAAGCAACTTTTGATGGTGGCAGGCTTTGATCGATACTTCCAGATCGCTCCATGTTTCCGTGATGAGGATGCACGTGCGGACCGATCCCCGGGAGAGTTTTACCAGCTCGACTTTGAGATGAGCTTTGTGACGCAAGACGATGTTTTCGCGGCGATCGAGCCGGTACTGCACGGAGTTTTCGAAGAGTTTTCCAACGGCAGATCGGTTACCCCGCCGCCGTTTCCCAGGATTACTTACAAGGATGCGATGCTAAAGTATGGATCCGACAAGCCAGATTTGCGGAACCCCATCGAGATTTCGGATGTCACTCACATATTCCGTGGAGGCGGGTTCGGGGTCTTTGCGTCTGCCATTGAGGAGGGGGCGGTGGTTCGTGCCATACCTGCACCGGGGGCTGGCGTCCGAGCTCGCAGTTTCTTTGATCAAACTAACGCATGGGCCAAGACGGAAGGCTTTGCAGGACTCGGGTATATCAACTTCAAAGGTGGCGAAGGCGGAGGGGGGGTTGCCAAGAATCTCGGTCCGGAACGTGTTGCCCAGTTGGTCTCCGAAATGGGGCTCGGGCCGGATGATGGAGTCTTTTTCGCGTGTGCAAAGGAAGCCACAGCGGCGAAATTGGCGGGTATGGCGAGAACTCGCGTTGGTCAAGAGCTAGATTTGATCGAGCCCAATGCATTCAAGTTCTGCTGGATTGTCGACTTCCCTATGTTCGAGTGGGATGAGGTAGAGCAGAAGGTTATTTTCAGCCACAATCCATTCTCCATGCCGCAAGGGGAGATGACCGCGCTGGAAACGATGAACCCACTCGACATCTTGGCTTACCAGTACGACATCGTGTGCAATGGCATTGAGCTATCCTCAGGCGCGATTCGAAATCACAAGCCTGAAATCATGTACAAAGCCTTTGAGATTGCTGGCTACGACCGAAGTGTGGTTGACGAACAATTCAGCGGCATGATCAATGCGTTCCAGTATGGTGCACCTCCGCATGGTGGCTCAGCACCAGGTGTTGACCGAATTGTGATGTTGCTGGCTGATGAGCCCAATATCCGTGAGGTTATCCTCTTCCCAATGAATCAAAAGGCAGAGGATCTCATGATGGGAGCACCGTCGGCGGTGTCTCCCAAGCAACTTAGAGAGCTTGGGATCAAGATTGCAGCAGAACCCAAGCCGCCCGCCGCTGCTGGCAACTGATTACGGGTACGGATTCGTTTGCCTTAGCTTCTTAAGCGAGCGGCAAATAAAATACCTCCGCACCAAACTGGGCTGCATCGCGAAGCGATGCGAATAGTAGCGGACAGGGCGCAAGCCCTCCGGTAGGGTGTAAACTAATCAATCACCTATCAGTTAAACCAGTGATCCTTCTCCCCTGGTCTGACGAAACGGTTGAAAATCATAGAGGCAGAACAGAACCCCCGGCTCGCATCGCATCAACCTTCACCGTACAGACTGCACCGTGACGCTCCCATTTGCGAACTGGGCCGTCCTTACAACTCGAGGTAGATCTTCATCTGCCGATTTACTTACTAGTTCTTTGGAACAGGAAGTAAAACGGAGCCCCTAAGGCAATCAAGAACAATCCTAAGCCCGCCTCTCTGGGACGTTCTATCAAGGTATTGATGATCAGCCCGCTGCAGAACAATACGTACAGGATCGGGACGACTGGGTAGCCAATCGTCTTGTAGGGACGCGGGGCGTCGGGCATGCGATATCTCAGCACGATAACACCAGCTACCATCAATGCATAGAAAATAAACTGGGCAAAGACCAGCATGTCCGTCAACTGGTCAAACGTTCCTGAAAAGACCAAAAAGCAGGACCAAATGCCGAACATCCAAAGGGATTTGGCTGGGCTCTTGTTCTTTGGGTGCAAGTCTCCTGCGGACTTGAAGAACAACCGATTCTTGGCCATGGCATAGTAGATTCGCCCTGAGGTAAGAATTGTGGCATTGGTGCATCCAGCCGTTGTCAAAACAATCAAAATGGAAATAGCCCAAGCTCCCAATTCTCCGGCGGTTCCTCTCACGACTTCCACCGCCGCAACTGAGTTGCTGGTGCTTCTTATGGCTATGAAGTCATCGATTGGCTTCGCATAAAGGAACGATGCGTTCACAATCAAATAGATCGTAATGATTCCCAGCATGCCAAAGATCAAAATCTTAGGGATATTTCGTTCTGGTTGACGAATCTCGTCACCTACAAAGCCAACGTTAATCCACCCCTCATAAGCCCAGAACGATGCGAGCATGGTCAAAAACATGACCTTGACCCAACCATAGCCTCCCACCATCCCCTCAGGTGGGTAGGTGCTCGAATTGGTGACTAAGTTTTTTACACTGCCGGTGGGGGAGGAAAAGTTAAGGATCACCATGATCGCCAAGCTGATCAAAACCGTTACCGTAATGATGTTGCTGGCCCCACCACCTTGTTTCACTCCCATGGAGTTCAAAAAGGTCAACACCAGGATCAATGCCACGGCCGCCAGCTTGACTCCTATCTCGGCAAACGGCGTAAAGATCCACAGAACCGTCATCGATTCCCATTCACCTCCGAACATAGGAAGTGGAACAACTGCATTCAGGGATTCCGCAAACACATAGGCGATCGCAGCCGTGCTCGCCGACTGGATACACGCAAAGCTAGCCCAGCCATACGCGTAGCCAACCATCGTCCCGTAGATTCGGTGCAAGTAGATGAAAGTCCCGCCAGAATGGGGCAGCAGCATCGCGATCTCCGCCATCGCGAACACTCCCAGCATGGTCACCAAGCCCGCTAATCCCCAGGCTAAAAGCAACATGGTGGGAGATTGGCAACTGAGCGCCATATCACCCACCTTTTTGTAAATCCCCGAACCGACGATCGAGCTGATGATGAGAATGATCCCTGTCCACAACCCGAAATACTTGATCATCGAATCGCTGGAGTGCTCTTGATCGCTCATACAGCACCTCCGCTAACACTCGATAGGGCAACGAAGAAGCCAGCAATTGTTCCTGACATAAGATTCGACAGTGTCCCCGCTAGAACAGCCTTGAGCCCCAACCGAGCGATATCCTGGCGTCTGTCAGGAGCCATGGCACCTAAGCCGCCGATGAGGATTGCAATCGAGGACAAGTTCGCGAATCCGCACAACGCAAACGAGATGATAGCCTTGGTGTGTTCCGACATGGCTACCCCGTCGATCATCATGGTGTCACTTAAATAGGATTTGAAGTTCAAGTAAGCCACGAATTCGTTCACGATGAGCTTCTGACCAATGAAGGAACCGGCCACCGAGGCCTCCTCCCAAGAGACTCCGATCAGAAACGCGAGAGGGGCAAAAACTTTGCCGAGAACCCACTCCAGACTCAGACTCGGCATACCGACAAAGGAACCTGCGAAGCCGAGCATACCGTTGATAAGCGCGATCAAGCCCACAAAAGCCAGAAGCATGGCACCGACGTTGAGAGCCAGCTTCAGACCATCCCCAGCTCCCATGGCAGCGGCATCAATGACGTTGCTAGCCGACCCGAGATCCCCCTCCGTTGTCTCGATATTGGGATCATCGTTAGGTTTCTCGGTTTCGGGTATCAGTAGCTTGGCGAAAAGCAGTCCACCTGGTGCTGCCATAAACGATGCTGCGATCAAGTACTCCATCTTGACCCCCATGCTCGCATAGGCTGCCAGGACCGAGCCCGCTACGGATGCCAAACCACCGCACATCACGGCGAATAACTCAGACTCCGTCATCTTGCTGATATAAGGCCTAACGACTAGCGGTGCTTCTGTCTGGCCCACGAAAATATTTGCCGTTGCTGACATGGATTCCGTGCGAGATGTTCCCAGCAATTTCTGTAAGGCGCCTCCCAGGAAACGAATGACCAATTGCATAACGCCAAGATAGTAGAGCACCGATATCAACGATGAGAAAAAGATGATCACCGTCAACACTCGGAACGCGAGCACAAAACCTTGCCCTGCACCGAACGTTGTTTCCATTAGATCGTTGTTAACCAACGGTCCAAAGACAAACGAGATTCCTTGCTCACCATACGCTATGGTATGAGCCACCGCACCGGAGATGCTCTCAAGTACTTTTTTTCCCCAGGGTGTGAACAGAACAAAAGCACCTAAGCCCAATTGGATCAGAAATGCTCCCAGCACGGTTCGAACATTGATCGCTCGACGATTACTGGAAAATGCAACGGCGATCGCCATTAAGACTGCCATTCCGACGATACCCATCACTATTTTCACTGACAAAACTCCCAAGATGACGGCGTAAGATCGCGTAGTTATACTAAGCTTTTTGTCAAAAGTCGATTTAATAGCAAAATGTGGCGGTTGATATTTTGTCAGCAAGATGCCGTACCATTTTCTCTCGATTGCCCACCTTAAACATCCTCCCAATCCAATCGACCTCTCATGGCTCCAACACCCTCCCAGCGTCCGCCACTAGACCGCGCTCGATTCAAGGCATTCGTCAGATTGATGCCGATCCTTTTCGTGTGCTACGTCATCGCCTATATCGATCGCAATAACGTCGCGATTGCGAAACTGACCATGGGAGAGGATTTACCGGCCTTTGATAGCGCAGTGTTCGGCTTTGGCAGCGGAATCTTCTTTATTGGCTATTTCCTTCTCGAGATTCCGGGGTCCTTGATCGTGGAGCAATGGAGCGCTCGAAAATGGATCTGTCGAATCATGGTGACCTGGGGCATCATGGCATCCGCCACAGCCTTTGTAACGACACCCACTCAGTTCTACATCGTTCGCTTTTTGCTCGGCATGGCGGAGGCTGGATTTTTTCCTGGGGTGCTCGTCTATTTGACCCACTGGTTCCCTGCTAAGGATCGAGCCAAGGCGATCTCAATGTTTTTGGTCGCCTCCCCGATCGCCATGATCATCGGCCCAGCCATCTCCCAACTCTTTATCGAGATCGGTAGAACGACCATCGTCGAAGGTGTTCCTGTCACGAACCCAGATCTGATCGGGCTCAAGGGGTGGCAATGGATCTATCTTTTCTGGGGACTGCCCGCAGTGGTGGCCGGTATAGTTGTTCTCCTCTTCCTGACAGACAAGCCCAAGCAAGCTCGCTGGTTGACTGATGAGGAAAGGATCGCGCTCGAAGAAGAACTGGAACGTGATCGATTAGCCAAGGGCCCGAAGAGTCATCTGCCCCTAAGAAAAGCATTACTCAATCCCAAGGTTTTACTACTGGCACTCGCTTATTTTGGCATCGTTACGGCCAATTACGGGATCGAGCTATTTCTCCCTAGCATTCTGAGAGATTGGCACAATCTGGAGCCGAAGCAAGCGACACTGCTCGCGATCATTCCGCCGCTTCTAGTTATTCCTGCCCAATTGTTTAATGGATGGAATTCAGATCGCCTGCAAGAACGGCGATGGCATGCCGTAATTCCCGTGGTTTGCGGCGCGTTGCTCATTAGCAGTGCGACGCTCGTTCAGCATAGCTTACCGCTAACGATTGTTTGCTTTACGCTTGGGGCGGCTGGCATGAAGGCTTATATGCCCGCCTTCTGGAGCTTGCCAAGTCTCTTTCTGTCTTCAACCGCTGCCGCTGGAACGGTAGGTTTCATAAACTCCGTTGGAAATCTAGGTGGATTCCTGGGACCATCGGTGCTAGGTTTTGTTCATAAGAATCTGAATTCGTACGATTACGGTCTCTACTTTATCTGTCTCACGAGCTTGTGCTCTGCGGCCCTGATTTGCGTCATCCCATTTCGCAAAGCTTGAGAATTCTTTCAAAACGTAGAAAAAATGCTTTGCAACGCAAAGCTTTCTTGCTAGATTAGTCGGAACGTTCGAAAAGGAAAATTATCTCGAGGAGATTCAAGCATGCAGCTCCAACGCGCTATTTCGGATTTGCATTGGATTCATGAGCGGTTGCGATTCGCGGAACGGGCGAGTTGTTTTCGGCCGGGCACGATTGCCTTGGTCGGTGTCTCTGCGGTGCTTGCCGGATGGATTCAACCACAAGTGGCTTTGGAATCTGGTGGTGAACCATGGAGTTTCTTTCTCTATTGGACATCCGTAGCAGCAGCGATCGTTTTGGCAGTCAGTTTGCAGATTGCGTGGCGATATGCATTTCGGGCGGGGGAGCGTGAACGTTGGCTCGCGAGGCAGTCGCTGCTCGACTTTGCTCCATGCTTGATGGTCGGCGGTGTTTTGAGTTTGTCGATCATGTTGTCGACGCCTCAGCACGCAGCACTGCTTCCCGCAATTTGGTGTAGTTGCTTTTCCTTGGGAATCTTTTCGCTGCGTCATCGATTGCCAGAGGCGATGCTTACTGTGGCTGGATTTTATATGCTCTGCGGTATGCTTTGCGTCCATTCCTCCTTGTCGGCATGGGCCTATTCTCCGTGGACGGTGGGCTTGCCATTTGGTATCGGCCACTTCCTGACAGCAGGGATCTTGTATCGCTATGAGCGGGTGAAACATGCGCAATAAAGAAGAATCACCGATCCCCAGTCCAGGGCGATTCGCTTACGAGGGATTGCAGAGAGCTTTTCACGAAAAGGCAAGGCTCAGCATCATGACTTCGCTCGTGACTTATCCCACCGGACTGGCTTTCTCAGAGTTAAAAGATCTCTGCGCGTTGTCCGATGGAAATCTGAATCGTCATATCGAGGTCCTCAAGGAGGAAGGATATGTTCAGGTGGAAAAGACTGGTGCAGGAAGAACGGCCAAGTCAACTTGCACTGTGACATCCCTCGGGCGCGAGCGTTTCATGGAATACCTCGACGAGCTGCACAGAGTTATCGAGGATGCGGCTCGCCAATCCAAGAACACACCTGACCTGGTAGCACGCGGAAAATTGCGGCTGACCTAACTCGCGATAGCAGTAAAGTCCAGTTGTGGCCTTAAGGCAGTATATCCTTTCTCTATCTTGGTTCTTTATCCCACGTTAATATACTTTGCGAAACAAAGCTTTATGTCAAACGAAAACAATGAGCACACTCAAGATTCTCCGCTTCAAGCTGCTGTTTCGGCGTTTCCTGTACAGGAGCGAGTCGACTCTGCGTCCATCCTGAATCAGCAATCGATCGTTCCAACCGTTCGAATTCTAGATTTGATTCTCGTGATAGGGATGGTTGCAGTGAGTGACTGGATTCTCTTTCGGCATTTCAGTGGCTACGCTGGATGGGCATGCTGGGGGATTGTGGCTGCGGTGCTGCTGGTGATCGGAATTGGTAGCCGTCTGAAGTGGGAGACATCTAAGCCACTTACATGGCTAATCGGTGGAGCGGTCCTCTTTGCGTGTGGACGACTGGTTTGGCAAGGGGACTGGTCAATCGTTCTCGTTCTACTCGCCCTACTGATTATGCTAGTCATGGTGCTTCACGATCTGCGGTTGAAGGCGTTACCTTTTTTTTCGCTTATGGTTGGGTGGCTTCCCAGTGGCCTCGTGGCGTGGCCTGGAGCATTGTTCAGTTTATCGGGATGTGCCCAAGATCGTATTCGACGACGTTATGTCGAATGGGGAGTCCCCTCGGTGATGGGACTTGTTTTCGGCGGTCTTTTTCTCAAAGCTAACCCAGATGGATTTCTGCTTTTCTGGGAGTGGTACACTGAGCAGATGGATGTCCTCTACCAGTGGATGCATGGATTTTCCGTTGGACAAGCCTTGTTCTGGATCTTCGTGAGCTTGGTCAGCTTTGGGGCCTTGATGCCAACGCTGATGCCAACGCTGATGCCAATAACCGGCAAAGATCTCGAGCCTCCCCCAACCTATGATCGCACCACTCGTGGTGAGACGAACCCATCAGCAGTGAAATCTACCTACGCAATTAGTCGAAATACATTGTGTTGCCTAATTGGAGTCTTCGGAGTTTATCTTTGGATGGAGTTCCAAAACATGTGGTTTAGGGAGTTTCCGGAGGGATTCTACTTTTCAGGCTACGCCCATCAAGGAGCTGCATGGCTGACGATCGCATTAGGGCTTACGACGATAGTGTTGTCTATCATCTTTTCTCATCACAGTCAGGAAACTGCCATTAGCAATGACTCTAGCCTCTACACTCTCCGGCTCCTTGGGCAAATCTGGTTCATTCAAAACCTGTTGTTAGCGCTCTGTGTCTACAACCGAATGTACGTTTATATCGACTTCAATGGTATGACCCGTCTGCGCATCTTGGGATTGCTCGGCATAACCTGTGTCGTTGCAGGACTTGTTCTGGTGCTGATAAGAATTTATCGAGGCTGGAAATTCTCCAGTTTGGTGTATCGTCAGTTCTGGACGATGACCTGTTTTCTATTTATCTACCTGCTGATCCCGCTCGACGCAATCGTTTACCGGTACAACGTCCGGTGCATTCAATCGGTCAACCCGCGTCCGAGCGTTCAGATCGTAGCGCATGATCTCAGCCCAGAGGGAGTAATGGAGTTGATTCCCCTAGTCCACGCCAGTGACGATATTATCCGGGAAGGAGTGCGGGCGTTTCTGGCACAGAAGCAAATCGAGATCCAGGGGAGGTTGACATTGGCAGAAGACAATTGGCAATACTATCAAGGTGCGGACGCTCGGCTCATCGCGAAGCTGGATGCAATCCGCGAAGAATTGCATCTTTATCTTGACCCCGTATCCGACCGACTGACTCCGATCGAACGGTTTCGCGAGTTCGCCATGCGTTGGTACTAGCAATTTTTCCATAGACGCGGCAGTTTTCGATCCAACACAGCTTGTCATCACAAACTGTGTTATAATCCAGGGAGCCGCCATCTGCTCCATATCCATCCCAACCATACCCCCCTCCCACCTTGTTCGGCCTCCTTCCCTCAAAGGATCCTGCCATGCTTTCCTTTCAATTTCCTGGTGCCACCCGGTTTTCTGGAACGACCCTCTGCGATGGTATTTCTCGTCGTGAATGGTTGCGAGTCGGCGGATTGAGCGCTTTGGGCCTGTCCCTCCCGATGCTCGAAGCGGCTCGTGCTACGGCGACTTCTCCAGCCCCTGCCGTAAACGCACCAGGATTTGGCAAGGCGAAAGCTTGTATTTATCTGTTTTTACTTGGTGGCCCACCGCAGCATGAAACATGGGATCCCAAGCCCCACGCGACCGATGATGTTCGTGGAGATTTCCAACCGATCTCCAGCGCGACGCCAGGGCTGCAAGTGTGCGAACTGATGCCGCAGACCTCAAAACTAACCGAACAAATTGCCGTGTTGCGTGCGATGGCCACCGACGATAACGCCCACTCGTCCAGTGGATATTGGATGCTGACTGGGCGGCCGCACACTCCTAAAAATTTTGAGAACGCTCCTGCCGGTGCTCCCAACGACTGGCCTTCGATCGCTGCCGTAGTTCGGAAACTACGTGGCGATCAAAACGGTTTGCCAGGAGCGGTCTGCCTACCGGAAGAGATATGGAACACCGGACGAATCGTGTGGCCTGGGCAAAACGCAGGATGGCTGGGGGCAACAGCAGATCCGTGGCTACTAAGCTGCGATCCAAGTGATGCGGCGTTTCGCGTTCCCGATGTCAGCCTGCCCGTGAATATGACCCCTGAAAGGTTCGAACAACGCCAAGCGCTGCGTCAATTGATGAACCAACAATTTTCGACACTTGAACGATCCGCTTTCCAAGGCTGGTCGCAGTGGCAAACCAAAGCGTACGACTTGATCAATAGCTCATCGACTCAAGCTGCATTTGCCATCGACCAAGAGCCCGATTCGGTTCGCGATCGATACGGGAGAAATCGATTTGGTCAAAGCGTGCTCATGGCTCGTCGCATGGTTGAAGCAGGTGTGTCTCTCGTGCAAGTCAATTGGACTCGAGGCAAAGACGACGAAGACGTCGCTCCCGCTTGGGACACTCATGCAAAGAATAGCGAACGACTAAAGAACGCGCTCATGCCTCCTATGGACCAAGCCTACTCGGCGTTGCTCGAGGATTTAGCCGATCGCGGTATGCTGGACGAGACGCTGGTTGTCTGGGGAGGAGAGTTTGGACGATCCCCCAAGATCAATCCAAGTGGTGGACGAGATCACTGGGGACACGTGTATTCCGCCGCGCTGGCGGGTGGTGGAGTCCGAGGAGGAGTCGTTCATGGCCAGTCCGACAAACAAGGAGCCTATCCGATCGAAGGCCGCGTCGAGCCTCAAGACTTAGCCGCTACCATCTTTCACTGTTTAGGGCTACCTCCAGAAACCATGGTTTACGACCGAGCCAACAGACCGATGCCTATCTCCAACGGTCACGTCATCGAAGCGGTTCTTTAGCCAAAAGCATCAAGCGCCGCGCAGACGGTAGCTGATCGAGAAATTAGCTCAAGTCACTCCGAGGTTACTTTATTTCGGTGATAAGTCTTGAGATGCAATCCTCCATCGTGATTCCTTCTGCTTCCGCTTTGTAGCTCAAAACGATTCGGTGTCGCATAACAGGATGAACCAGTGCACGAATATCGTCGATCGATACATGGTTCTGTCCCGAAATCAGGGCTCGAGCTTTCGCTCCCAACACCAACATCTGAGCCGCTCTCAGACCGGCCCCCCAGCTAACCCATTGATTGACGAAATCCGGCGTGCCCTCCCGACCTGGGCGGCTCGCGTTGACCAGCTTTACAGCATAACCAGCGACCTCGCGGGCAATCGGCATCCGGCGGACCATTTCATGGAATTTGAGAATATCTTCGCCGGAAAAAAGTGGCTCGATTGGTTCTGGACGTCGGCTCGTGGTGTCCAATACAACCTGTAGTTCATCTTCAAAAGGCAAATAGTCGATCATTACATTAAACATGAAACGGTCCAACTGCGCTTCTGGTAGCGGATAAGTCCCTTCCATCTCGATTGGGTTTTGCGTCGCGAGCACGAAGAAAGGTTCCGGCAGTGCATAGCGTCTACCTGCCGCAGTCACCTGATGCTCCTGCATGGCTTCCAACAATGCCGCCTGGGTCTTGGGGGGAGTCCGATTGATCTCGTCCGCCAAAATCACGTTGGCAAATACAGGCCCTTGCACAAACTTCATCATGCGTTTGCCATCTTCCTCCTCGAGGATTTCGGTGCCAGTGATATCCGCTGGCATCAAGTCCGGTGTGAACTGAATGCGACGAAATTCTAGATGGAACACCTGCGAAACGCTTCGAACCAACAATGTTTTAGCAAGCCCTGGGGCTCCCGTGATCAAACAGTGAGTGCCGGAGAACAAACAGATCAGCAATTGTTCGATCACATCTTTTTGACCGACAATCGTCTTGGACAACTCTTTAGCAATTCGATCTCGACCTTGTCGAATTTGGAGAACGAGGGCCTCTTCTTCTTCGGTGGTTAATTGGAATGCACTCAAGGTAATAGCTTTCTAGTTATCGAACGGTCTGGATAGTTGAGAATAGGATGAGGCGATGACAACAGCGAGCTGTCGTCAGTGTGTCATGGCATAAGTAACGATGTTGATTCCTAAAGGATACGCTTTCTTGACAGAGAACTCTTCAAAGTACCAAGAATCCTCTCCCTCACGCTCCCAGCCGTCACCCAAATCAGTGTTATGACAAATAAAAACCATCATGCGTCCCTCCTTGTCAAAGATTGCACGATAATTCGCCTTGGTTGTATCCGATCCGTATCGTTGTTCCCATGTGATGCCGTAAGGGCGGCCGCGTCTAGCTATCTCGATAGCGGGAATTTGCGGTTTTTCTTTTAATGCATACACACACTGAAAAATCTCATGTTCGAGTGGTACGTCCTGAGGTTCGAACTCAGGGAAGACCATTTTCATTTCTCGATAAAGATTCTCGTACTCTTGGTCTCCCCAGAAATCATCCACCATGAGAAAACCACCATTAAGCAAATACTGACGTAAAGCGGTCGCTTCCTCGGGACTAAAGTACAGATCTCCAGGTTCGATAATGTAGATGAATGGATAATCAAAGAGACTCGGATCGGTCAGTTCCAAAACGATCGGTTCGGGGTTGACCTTGAGCGTGGTCATTTGCTGAAGTCGCAAAGAGAAATTAAGCTCGCTGTCACGAAAGTCTGTTGCCCAGCGATCACGATAACTTCGTGAGTTGTATTTAATTCGGACAAAGGTAAACGCATCTTTCGAAAACGATTTCTCTAATTCCCAGGTTGGAACTCCCTGGCGTCCCACCGATCGCCAATCCTGTCGCCAGCGTCGTTGGAAAGCGGATGCGACAGTCGCGAGGGCAAACGCGAGTATCCCCAAAGCTAAAAGTGTCCTAGATGGTATCCAACGACTCATTGCTCCTCGCCCTCCCTTTGCGATTCCTCTTGAACAGTTTTCTCAGCCTGCTTTGCCTTCAATTCTTTCAGCAGACGGAGCGCATCCATAAATCGTGGTGACTCCTCCAGTGCCAAAAGCACGCGAGTTCGTGCCTCGGTGAGCCGGTCGATTTTAGCCAGATTGAAACCTATCTTATAGTTCACCAAAGTCGGGTCGATCGGATCCAACTCAAAACAAGCAGTCCAAGCATGATAGGCTTGCTCGTGTGCACCGATTTGTTCATGCGATAACGCTCTGGTTTCTTGAACATCGTAACGCATAGGCTGAATAGCATGCTGATGTGCAGTCCATCTCGCGACAGACTCCCAATCCTGGCGTTCTGTATCGATAGCAACCAGACGTGTTAGTGCATCAAAAGGTGCACTGGCTAGTTCGGCAAGTGTTACTAGCGAGGATCGCTCCTCATCGGTTTTCTCGAGTCCACGATAGGCGATTGCTAGCAAGGCGTGGCAACCATCATCGCGGTGATCTTCTGGCCAAGCCTCTTTCAGCTTCGCGGCAAGCTCCAGCACATCATCCCATTTCTTTTGCTGAACCGCTTCGGCAACTCGCTTTTGAGTAACCCAATACGATTCTGGTTGATCGGCTGTTGTTTCGGATTCTTCAGCGGACTCGCTTTCGGATTCGGGTTTGGTTAAATCAAGGCTAGTGGCATCAGGCCGAGTCCAATTTACTTCAGGGCCGAACTCGTTCGCTTTGGCCCGAGCGTATTGTTCGAAGCCTGCATCGAGAGTTTCTAGCGAGCCAACCATACGTAGCAGTGCATCTTTCGTGGGGATCCCCAGAGCCAGATCGTCGAGCAGTCGTAGCATGGCCGGCATACCATGTGCTTCGATCAAGTACTCCACAGCTAGCGAGGATTCGAAATAAGCGAATTGCAAATGCATCGGCGTCTTGGGCTTTAAGAAACCGCTACTCAACTGACTTGCAGGAATAAAGTCTTCGTCGCTCAAGAGCATTTGGCGATAAATAGGATCCATCGGTTGTCCCCAACGGTTATCCTGAATTCGCTCCTCGTAAACCGATAGACCTTCGGAGAGCCAGCGGGGCATCTTGTTCTTGGTCTTGTTAAGGGTGATGACGTGGCAGTACTCGTGCCAAAGAACCGACTGCCAATTGGATTTGACCTGTAGGGCGGCTGGCGAATTAGCGGTTATCAAACGACCAAAGCAGACACCGAGAAAGCCTTCGCCGCCTGGCAAGCCGAACGTGCGGATGGCAAAGTCCTTTTGCTTGGGGAAGATCTCAACATAGATCGGCTCCTCCAGGGTTACCTCGTACTTTTTCGTGAGGACCTCTCGGGCTTCCGATAGCAGCTCCACCACTTCTGGGCCGTAGATCTTTGCCTCCTTTTTGTCCATGCGAATGATAAAACCGGGAGCGAGCAAAGTATCCAGGCTATCGAGTCTTTGCTGCAATTGCTTCAGATTAAAGATGGTGACGTCGTATGGGTCTTTTTTTCGAACTTGTTCGACCATCGTCCAGCCTTCGTCGCTTTGACCAGCCCGCAATTGATCTTGGGCAAGCTGGGCCATGGCCGGAACGAAGCCAGGGTCCATCTTTAAGGCTCGCTTTTGGTAAGTGATCGATTCCTCAAATCGATAGTGCAAGGCTAAGTGCTTGCCGATGAGATGGTCCACTTCCGGATTCAAAGCCCAGGTTTGTAGGGCATTTGTTCGGAACTCCCCTTCTAGTTCGTACTTCCCTTCGAGATGAGCGATCGCTGCCCGCAGAGCCCATAGTTTTGGATGCCGCGAGTTAATTTTTTCGATCGACTTCAACAACTCTTCCGCTTCACCATATTGTTCCTCGTTCATGCGCGACTCGGTCATGGCGAGAAGACTGGGGACAAAGTTCGGGTTGAGTTCGAGCGATTTGGCCAAGCTAGCTGTGGCACGTTTTCCGTCGGTAGAACGCCATGCCAAGAAATCCAGGTAATAGATTTCGGGATCCGATTGGTCTTGCTTGAGAGCTTTATCGGTAGCTTGCGATGCCACCTTGGCGTCGTTCTTGGAGAGAGCCATTCGCGCGGTCGCGACATGGGCAGCGGTGAGAGAAGGGTTTATCTTGAGAGCTTGATCAAAGCAACTCTTGAGAACTTCCTTCGGGTCTTCTCCGACGAGTAGAAAATACTCGCCGAGTGGAATGAGTTCGGTCGAACCGGTGAAACGAGCGGGCATGCGTCTGAGCATTTCGTCGATGATCGCAATTTGCTCGCGAGCTTTGGCATCCATATTGGTGAATCGACAGATTTCAATACCAAGCAATCGCAGCCGGAGGCTAACAGGGAATTGATCGATGGCCATAAGCCAATTGGCCAAGGCCCCTTCGTACTGCCCGCGAATCAGTTGGGCTTCGAGCAGCAGTTCCGGCCAGCGTTCGTTCCAGACCTTGCGATCGACTTGCATCTGGGCTATTTCGATACAGCGGTCGTACTCCCCTTTGCGTAGCAGGTCTCGAGCTTCGTTAACTGTTGGAATCGCGTCTTGTGCGTGGCAAATGCCGGCACAAGCAACAGTGATTAGAAGGATGGCTCCAAGTCGCATGGCTAACTGGTATTTCTGGGTAACGGGGGCGAGACCTCTCCGGACCAATATAACATTCTTGAGGGTCCCCCGCAGAAACCTTTGAGAAAATGTCAGGCTAATCTGCTTGGGTTTAGATATTCACGGTCGATCCAGCTATTCCGCATATCTCCGGAAATTAGGGCGGCTCCGCAAAGTTTTGGGAAAAGTTTGCCTCGCTCCAAATAGCCTGATAGCATAACGACTATCGTCGAGCGATGATGCAGCTTCGTCAGGCTTGTTCGAATGGATTGAGTTCCAGTTGGACAATTCACAACGCTTGGACTGCAACCGTCTCGACACCGGGTCTATGATCAATTTTTTTCTTAAGGAGTGTAGCGTCTATCATGCTTCACAAAATCGCATTCGTATCGTTCAAGCAACCAAGCCTCGCTCACCGGTTTGCATTGGTTGCCTTGCTGTCAGCTGCCCCCATGTCGCTAGGAACATCAACACTGTGTCTGGGACAAGATGAGGAACAGGGGGCGGTCGGTACAGCGGATACTTACAACCGCGATGTTTTCATGAAACTCATTCGCGATCAAAAAATCGCAGAAGCAGCTACCATGATGGACGCGGCCTTGGCAAAGGATCCGCTGAGTATCGAGCTTTTGCGGGACAATATTACAGTGATTTCCTCATTGATGAGAAGCGACCGAAACGCTGCTGCGGAACGCACGGTAACTCAACTGAAGAAATTTTCGGATGCCGACAGCTTGAATCCGAGTCAAGCATCAATTTACTTAAGCACTTTGAGTATTTACTCGGTTGTTGCGAATGATCCCGCTGCAACGCTCGCACAGATGGAGATAGCTCGGAAGAAGTTTCAGGGAACACCGCTCGCGAGTTCTTTTGTGACCATGATGGTTCAGTCTCTCGTTCGGGGTGGTCAATTCGACGAAGCTAAGAAAGAACTAGATGAATTGATTGCTGCCGCCGATGACGACAAGGCTTTCTTGTCCGTTGCTACAATTTACACGCAATCTTTGGCAAGCCATTTCCCTGAAGAGTCCAGTCAAATCGATACCAAAGCGACCAAGATCGCCGAGAGTCTCGTGGCATCGGAGGCGATTACCAAACCGGACTTTGATACCTACGCAAACTTCGCTCAATCCCGTGCGAGCCGCTTGTCGCGTAGCAATCCTCAAGAAGCACAGAAGCAATTGGAATCTCTCGAGTCCAACCTAGAGCGATTCCTGACAGCCAATCCGACCATGAGCTCAGAAGCGAGCCTCAAGAATGTCAGTCGTAGTCTTGAGAGTCTCAAACGATCCATCACGATGGAGCTGAAGCGAGCCGAGATGGTCGGGCAACCAGCCAAAGACTTTGGTGATTTCGGGGATAGAAATCACTTCGTAGCCATGGAGGCCAAATCGCTCGAAGAGCTAAAGGGTAAAGTCATCCTACTCGACTTTTGGGCGGTCTGGTGCGGACCATGTATCGCGACGTTTCCACATCTTCAAGAATGGCACGACGCTTATTCGGAAAAGGGGCTAGTCATCGTCGGAGCAACGAGACTCTATAACTACGATTGGAACGCGGAAACGGGCAAGGCACAGAGGTCGGAGGGGCAAGTCTCGGTGGAAGACGAGTTGCGGATGCTAGAGAAATTCCGTGAGTCCTATGAGCTCAAGCATGGTTTTGTCGTAACGGCAAATGAGGATGCGTTTGGCGATTACTATGCTGTGACAGGTATTCCGCAGGCGGTTGTCATCGACAAGAAGGGAGCCGTGCGGCTCGTTCGTGTTGGTTCCGGTGAAGCGAATGCAAAGGATTTGCACGATATGATCGAGAAGCTACTCGCCGAGTAGCAAGGTCGAAATTGAAGGGGTCTCGGTTGCAGTTCTTTAACTCAGCCCCCTTTCGAGTAGGCGGTATATTGGAATATTGGACGAGATGGCTGACTGCTAGGAAAGCCATCTCGACCTTACGGGCTCTGGCGAGCACGGTGCACACGATTTCTACCGACTTTTAGTCCCTGCTTCCCGACGACGTAATCAGCACGAACTGCAGTACGTAGTAGGCCAGAGTTGCGACCGATTGCAAAGTCGCTGCAACATAGGTCAAAGCCGCTGCACTAAGTACTTTGCTAACGTATGGGAGTTCGTTGTGGGTAACGATGCCCAACCCGACCAACTCGGTCTTGGCTCGACTGCTGGCATTGAACTCAACCGGCAGGTTCACGAGTTGGAAGAATACTATCGCTCCAAAACAAACGATGGCAGCTAACATCGCAAGCACACCGAGCTGACCCAAGCCAGCAAACATGAGACCAAAGGCTGCCAACAGCAGAATCGTTGACAAGCCACTCCCAAAGCTGGCAGCCGGAACTGCTAGGTTTCGGATGACAAGCGGTGCGTACTGCTTGGCGTCTTGCAAGGCATGTCCTACCTCGTGAGCGGCGATACCCACAGCCGACATGGTGTAGCCTTGGTAAACCTCTGGACTCAATCTAACCACCTTGGCAGATGGATCATAATGATCTGAGAGGTGTCCGGGAGTTTGCTCAATCGGCACGTTGTAGAGCCCATTGGAGTCCAGGATACGACGTGCGGCCTCCGCACCTGACATTCGGGCAGGCACCTGGTTCATTCGTCGATAAGCCGAGTGCACCATCCACTGTGCAAGCAACGCCAACAGCATAGGTGGAACTAGGAACAGGAGGTACAGGAGCATGGTTTTCCCTTTCTAGGAGCCAAAGTTTTGCGAAATTGACCGTGTTGTGAATTTGACAGTGACATCTAACATTATGATGTAAAAGCAGCAATTGATATGCCAATTGCTCCGAATCACGCCAACAATGGACTTGCCACAGTCAACTAGATCGGTAAAGCTTTTTAGGTTAGGAATCATCAAAAAGTCAAGCGACGCGGCGATTGATTTCCTTTAATATAGGACGGTCTCAATTTGAGAAGACTTTCCTCTCAATGTGTTACGTGTTACGCAATTCCGACCGCAAAGGTACTGTTCCGTGAAGAAATATTTCCAGCAAATCCGGTTTTCCCCCCTCAAACACGCACTTATCGCGGCAGTCCCTTTGCTGGGAATGATCGGCTGCAATTCTACCGAAACGAATGAAATTTCGGCCGAGACCAGCGGTTACAAGCCTGCTACAGCAGCTAGGGAGTCAGGTAACCGCCCCAGTGCGACAGATCCTGCTCCGGCTGATTCTGCTGACCTCAAAAATGAATTGGCGAGCCAGCCAGCCGCTCCCACCCTGCCCGTGGCCCCGAATCTTCCGGATATCCGAGTGGGAATGACCGATGCCGAAGCTGCCAAGCTCGACTTTATGACACTCGAGATTCCTACGACCGAGGATCCCGAAAAAATTACGGAGTACATCCGAGAGAACACGAGAGCAGTTCAGTCGGTCATGGAGGCAACATCTCAGCAAAAGCTGACTCGCGAGGCGGCGTTGAAGCGGGTCATGACGCTGGGACGCGATATGGTCACCGCCTCGACTCTGCTTGCAGCGAATGCGACAACGGATGAGCACAGAATCAATGCTTCCCTTTCGAAACTTCAGGCCTTGGCCCAGATGATGGCCATGGGGGACGTATCGTCTGCGGATGATCTAAGAACAGCAGCTGCGGAGGAAGCCTCGAGCGAGATCGCAGAAATTTCTGAGCAAGCGACCGGAATTCTTTTGGCACTTTCTCTAAGCGATTATGAAAAAGGCACGCTATCGCAACCGGTCTTAGTCGCCCAGCTCGAAAAGGCCTTGAAACTCCCAAGCGTCGGCCAACCCACTCTTGAAGCAGTAGCGACAGGGATTCAGCTTATCGAGAGCAAGACTGGAGAGAAGCAGTTCGATCTTGCCAAGAAATTGGCGAACGCGTTTCGTGATTCTGAAGATCCTCGCCTAGCTCTATCAGCGTGGAACCTTGCTGCTCAGCAAGCGCCATCGATGAAAATGCTCCAGCAACTCTTTCAAGCCAAGGAAATCGAAGACACTCAGGCGATGGAGGATGCCATCAATGCCCTCATCACGGAACTTGACTCACCTTGGACAGCTGCGTTTCTCGCTGATATCACGACCCAATTCGAGTACACGGGAAAGACCGAGCTAGCGGCGAAGTTGGTGAAGAAAGCCGAAGAGTTAGCAGCAGGTCTCAATTCCGAGGCTGCCAAACAACAGATTGCGGAAAGTTGCTCCAAATTCTGGAAGCGGGCCAGCGTCCTAGGCTCGGAGATTCCCTGGGATGGCCTCACCGAGCTGGATGGCAAGCCTTTTCAATTCGATCAATACAACGGCAAGATCGTCATTATGGACATTTGGGCCACATGGTGCGGCCCGTGCATTCGTGAGCTTCCTAATCTGAAAGAGGTTTACGCCAAATATCAGTCGCAAGGAGTTGAGGTTCTCGGGGTTAACATCGATGAGGAGGCAGATGAACTGAGTGCTTTCCTCGAGCGCGAAGAACTGCCTTGGAAAACGATTGTCTCTGGTGAAACCGCTAAGAGGGGATTCGAAACTCAGCTTGTGCAAACCTTAGGTATCACGGGGATCCCATTTATTGCGATCATCGATCGCGATGGGAAAGTTGCGGCCCTGCACACGCGAGGACCGGCTCTAGCGGAAAAAATCGAGGAACTGCTCGGATCGGCAAAAAACGACTGATTGCCCTTCAGTCCTTCCACCGCCCAACAACTTCGGGCAGTGGATAGTCGACGACAGCAAGGGAGCTCTTGCGACTTTTGCGGATCTCCCAGAGCCTAGTGTAGCCCCTAGAGACCAGTTCCCTACGCTCAGCAACGTAACTAGGGTCGAGATGCTGGGCGCCGAACAAAGGATCGTCGTAGGAAACCGGAGGAAACCGATCGTCGACGATGAATTGGGCGATGGATGGTGCGCAAGTCAAATGGCACTCGGGAGCTGTGTGAAGGATTTCTGGATCGACCTCGCCAATAACGAATCGCAGATAAAGCTCGCTATCGGTGATTTTTTCGACTTCTTCACCGCAAACACGGCAGAGATAGCCTTGGTCGCAACGAGCCATGCTGAGGGTCCTTGGATACCTTAGAGTCCTAGAACATCGAACATGTTGTACAGTTTGGCGGGTTTGCCCAAGAGCCATTTCGCAGCAGCGATCGCTCCTGTGGCGTAGCAATCACGATTGGATGCTGCCACCCTAAGTTCGATCGTCTCCCCCATCATTCCGAAAACAATCGTGTGTTGCCCGGCATCATCTCCAACCCGAATGGCATGGTATCCGATCTCGTTGTGAGGACGCTTGCCGCACAATCCTTCACGCCCGTGAACATGACGATCGAGTCCCATTTGTTCAGCAACAATTTGCCCAAAGCGGAGGGCAGTTCCGCTCGGGCTGTCCTCTTTGAATCGGTGGTGCCTTTCCAAGATTTCTACATCAGCACCACCGGGCACATTTCGCAGCGCTTGAGCCGCTTGTTCTACGAGCTTCATGGTTAAATTGACCGCAACGCTCATGTTGGGTGCAAAGCAAATCGGAATTGCCCTCGCTCCCTCAATAATGGCAGCAACCTGTTCCTGGGTAAGCCCTGTGGAAGCAATAACCAGCGGGACACTGTGTTTCACGCAATGATCGAGAGCGTCCATGCACCCCTCGGGCGATGAGAAATCGATGGCGGCATCAGCTGTCTCGGGCCAATTGCTAGACAGCGGCAGTCCAAGCGGAGATATCCCAGCGATGGAGCCCGCGTCTTGGTTGAGATAGCTTGATGAGCCGCGGACGATTGCCCCGACGATCTTGACCTCAGGATCGCAGCTACCCAGGGCAATAAGCCGCTTGCCGTTCCGCCCAGAAGCGCCGTGAATGACCAGTTTGCAAGGGGAAGACATGGTTGAAGCTGCTATTTTATCGTGTCAAAGGCTCGCGTGATTTCACCGTTCCACACCAGTTTGAACAAATTGCAGATTTCGTACAGCCCCAAAAAGAAACGGCAGTCCATGACTGAACTGCCGCCCTTTTGGTATGCAACCTTGCTCCAAGTCAAAAACCGGTAGCCGCCTGTTTCCATTGCCGAGTGGCAACCGACCTTACGAAATGGTGTACGCCGTTTCCGCGTGATCGCTCAGGTCGAGCCCCATCTTTTCCGCATCCTCGGTGCATCGGAGTCCGATGGTTAGATCGATTACCTTGAGAAGGATGAACGAAACGACCCCGGAATAAACAATCGTTACCAAAATGGCCCAGGCCTGAAGCCCCACTTGTGCGGAGTTTCCTTCGATGAGGCCCCCTAGCTGATCTTTACCGAAGCCCTTCATCGCAAATACGCCAGTCGCCAGTGCTCCCCAAACGCCGGCCATGCCGTGGACGCCGAACACGTCGAGAGAGTCGTCATACTTGAACATAGGCTTGATAATCGCAACGAATAGATAACTGACCACAGTGCCACCGACTCCGATGATCATTGCGGAGCCAGGGCTAACGAAGCCAGCAGCAGGAGTAATGGCGACCAATCCTGCAACGGCACCGGTGATCATGCCTAAAGCCGTGATCTTGCCATTGCGAACGAGCTCGATGATGGCCCATGTAAATCCAGCGGCTGCCGTAGCGACTTGCGTGGTAACAAACGCCTGAACCGCTTGTGAGCTAGCACCGAAAGCACTGCCACCATTGAACCCGAACCAACCGAACCAGAGCAAACCGGCACCTAGCACCGCAAACGGTAGGTTGTGGGGCTGAGTCATTTGTGCAGGATAGCCACGTCGAGGCCCTAGGACTAAGCAGCATACCAAAGCAGCGATACCGGCATTGATGTGAACAACGGTTCCTCCGGCAAAATCGAGGGCCCCTTCCGGGGTTCCATCGACGGCGTTAAAGGATCCTAGTCCAAATATGGCCGAATCGGGCCCGAACCAAACCCAGTGACAAACCGGGGAATAAACGATCAGAGACCAAGCTCCAATGAAAATCATGTACGCGATGAACTTCATTCGCTCGGCGAATGCGCCAACGATTAGTGCGGGAGTGATGATGGCAAACATCATCTGAAAGACCATGAAAAGCTGCTGACTGATACCCAGCTTTGTCTCCCCAGCCACCAAGGACTTAACAGCGTCCACGCCAGCAGCCATAAAGTGGGTCATCGGGTTCCCGCAAAAGCCCCCACCGAGCTCGTCACCGGAAAACGCGATGCTATACCCGATCGTGATCCACAATAACGTAATTAGACACATGCTCATAAAGCACTGGACCAAGATGCTGAGCACGTTCTTTCTGCCTACCAATCCTCCGTAGAAAAAAGCAAGTCCAGGCGTCATGAGCAATACCAGGGCGCAACTGGTGAGCAGCCAAGCCTGATCGCCCGTGTCGAGCGGGTCGGGAGCAGCAGTAACTTCTGGAGCCGCAGGTGCTTCGGTCGTCGTGGCAGCCGTGTCGTCAAGTGGCCCGGACTGCGCCGCTATCGCAGCACCAAAACCAAACAAAAGTAAAACGCACATTCCTGCGTGCGACAGAATTCGAAACATATTATTCTCCGCCTTAGAACAAAACATTACTGATGCGACTTCGTTACGCACGATGCCGTGGCAAAAGCAGTAAGCAAAATCTGGTCCGAGATCTCAGATTCTTAGAAAACTATTTGCTAGCAACGAAAAACGCACCCTTTTTAGGCATATTACTGTTTCTGATGACAATATCAGTGAAGTATTGCCCACAAATTTAGCACTTGATCTCTAATCATGCCAAAGGTTTGCACAGACTGCCAGCGGATTGCTGTGCATGGGAACTTGGGCGTACCCTATTGAATGGCAGTGACCGGATCCTGCCCCTTGTGGACTGCTCATGGTTCAAGGGATGGAAATTTTTGAGAGGTGTGTGGAAATTTTCTTGAAAAACGACTCGTCACTCTCTCGATTACCCGGTATTATCTCAGCCCTTGGTTTTTAAAAAACAGATGGAGATCATTAGACGTGGCAGTACGTATTCGAATGAAGCGAATGGGACGAAAAGGCCGTCCTTTTTATCGAGTTTGCGCAGTGGATCAGAGAAATCCTCGCGATGGACGCGTTCTCGAGGAACTAGGTCACTATGACCCCATGTGCAAGGAAGTGGACGCACGAGCGGTGCTGAACGGACCACGTATCGATTACTGGGTTAGTGTTGGCGCACAACCTAGCGAGAACACTGCGGTACTGATTAAGAAGTACGGCAGCAACGGAACCCATCTTCAGCAGCAGCAAGAGGCTCTACAGAAGCTAGGTCGTAAGCCAGTTTCGGCTCCCGTGGCTTCGTAGAGGCTTAGCAGCACGATTTTCCGTGCTGAAATTTTTTAGTGTATGCAATGCGGGTTGGGTGTCGCTGCCCATCCGCGATGCACGAGTTCGGGAGAGAGCAACCAACCTGCTACCAGTTCGAATAAGGTACGGTTTATCGACGCTATGCGTCAAGGTTCTGGCTAGACCCATTTGCATTAACCACGCCATCTACTCTCACCAAACCATCTGCTCAAAGCACCACGTTGGCGAGTCACCGAATGTTCCGGGTTGACATCATCACTTTGTTCCCCCAAATCTTCTCGGGGTACCTTACGCAAAGTTTGCTCGCCAAAGCGATTACCAAGGGGCTAGTAGACATCCAGACCCACGACCTGCGCGACTGGTCCGTCGATGAAAAGCATCACAAAGTGGATGATCGCCCCTACGGCGGAGGCCCGGGAATGCTCATTTGCGCGGAACCTGTTATCCATTGCGTTGAAGCAATCCAGCGACTCGATAGCCGACCGGCTCAGGTCATTCTGCTCACGCCCCAAGGGGAGCGGTTAGAGCAACGCGGGGTCGAGAGGCTCGCCCAAGTCGAGCGACTGATTGTTCTTTGTGGTCGATACGAAGGCTTCGATCAGCGTGTAATTGACATATTAAAGCCAGTTGAGCTCAGCATCGGAGACTACGTACTCAACGGCGGAGAAGTGGCCGCCATGGTACTGGTAGACTCGACGATTCGCATGATTCCTGGCGTGCTGGGAGACGAGTTCAGTTCCTGGGATGATTCTTTTTCTCGCGGAAACCGCTTGTTAGAATTTCCACAGTACACTCGACCACCAGAGTTCCGTGGGCACCGTGTCCCGGATGTCCTGGTTAGTGGCGACCACAAAAAAATCGCAGACTGGCGACAAGCTGAATCTTTGAAGAAGACGGAGCTTCGGCGCAAGGATTTGCTCACCCCTCCTTCAGAAACCAACACTTAAAGAAGAATAATGAAACCGACCTTCCCAACCCCAGAGCCCACCACAGTTTGGAATCACTTCTTCGATTTGGTTGCAACCCCACGTCCGTCCAAAAACGAAGGGGCAGCGGTTGACTTCGTCGAAGCCTGGGCGAGCAAGCTGGGATATCGCACTTGTCGTGATAAAGCAAACAACATTGTGGTGCACGTCCCCGCTACTGCTGAATTTACGGCACCACCAATCATCTTGCAGTCTCACGTCGATATCGTCTCAGTGACTAAACAAGGCAACACGGTGGGTGCCGATGCATCAGCTGGTAAGATCCCGTTGGCGCGAGGCGATTTCGACCCAACCAATGAAAAGCAACTCATTCCGAACGACAAGGGGGATTGGATCAACTCTCCTTACACGACCCTCGGTGCAGACAATGGCATGGGCGTCGCCATGATGATGGCTGCTGCTGAGCAAGTCACTCGTCCCGTTTCGATGGAACTCCTGTTCACAACCGACGAAGAGCAAGGCATGACAGGTGCCATCGGAATGGAACCCGATAAGCTAGGGTTATCAGGAAAGTATCTGATCAATATCGACACCGAGGACGACGATGAAATCACCATCGGTGCAGCAGGTGGTCGCGACGTCGATCTGACCTTTTCCGGTGAATGGGCCCCCTGCGACAACCTAGCATTCGTAGCACTCCACCTAGACGGCTTGAAAGGTGGGCATTCAGGCGTCGAAATTAATCAAGCCCGAGCCAATGCTAACCGCTTGCTCGCACGTATTCTACAAAAGCTCTCAGACACCATCGACCTTCGAATCGTCGAGTGGAATGGAGGAAGTCGCCGAAATGCGATTCCTGATAAGAGTACTGCAATCATTGCCGTGCCAGCGTCCGACTTACCAAAAGTTAGTCAGCTCGCTCAGGAGTTTACTCACGAACTGAACTGCCTGTATAGCAACCGAGACAACCCTCTTCATCTAGAGGTTGCCGGGAACAAGGCTGCTGAGGGGCCTGCATTGACGCTCGCTTCGTCGACCACATTTATCCAGATTCTACAAGCGATTCCGACTGGCATCTGCGAAATGACTCCCGAGATCCCCGGTTTGGTGGAGGCGTCGTGCAACATGGCCATCATCGAGCTTGCTCCTGGACAGACCGGCAACGTAACGTGCAGCGTTCGAGGCACCACCCCCGAAGCTCTCAACGATGTTACGGCAAGCATTTTGGCAATCGCGAAACTAACGCAATCATCGGTCAAGGTGGCGGATGGCTATCCAGGCTGGAAACCCCACCTTGACTCACCTCTGCTACAAGCAGCGATCGCCACCTACAAATCCTTGTTCAAGGAATCACCCAAGGTGCACGCTATCCACGCAGGCTTGGAGTGCGGACTGCTGATTGAACGTATGCCTGGGCTGCACGCTATTTCGATTGGACCAACTATTAAAGGGAACCATGCCGTCGGAGAGCGAGTCAGCATATCCTCCGTCGCCAAATCCTATGAGTACTTGATTCAGCTTCTTAATGAACTGAGCAAAACTGCGTAGGGTCACAGCGGCGTGAAACCCTCGCCAAGCCACTGGCAACGAGACCTGTCACGTGCCTCGTTGGCTGGCGAGTTACTTAATTCGCCACCAAGCCGACTTCTCAGGTCCATGGTTCGTGGACAGGCTTTCGATTTCCCTAGCGAAACGCATAGCGTCGACGTAGTAACCTGCTGTTGGTTTCGGTACCGCATAGCCGTGTGACTCGGACTTGCGAGCCCAGTAAGCATTCAATGCCTTCATGCTCGTTTCTCGGGTCCATTTGGCCAATATCGAAGCAGCAGCCGACGGGATAATGGAATCTCCCTCGACGCGAAACTGAATCATGAGCGGGTGGTCTGCCCAATAGGCGGTGTATCTCGAGAGTTGGCTATTCTCGGCGAGAGCTTCAAACCACTGTCCGTCGAACGCCTTCATCAAATGAGCTTGGTATCGATTCCTGCCACCGTGTTTGTCGCAGTAGATTTCAACAGGTTCGTTAGAGGTGGCATGTGCAGCCACAACATCACGAGCGAGTCCTAACGAAAGCTCGCTGAGAACCAAACTCTTGTTTTGATACTGCTCGATCAAGCGATTCCATTCGATCTCGTCGATTAAACGTCCGCTTGCCCCGATCAGTTCTATCTCTAGGCTGTTAAGCTTTGACGCGCCAAGTTGTAGGAGTTCGTGGGAATCCAGTGCAGGCGACTTGCTCTGAGCCACGCTTGTTTGCAACTGGAGATCTAGCTCCTGCAACCATGGAACATTCTTGATCCGGTGCCAGTCACGCGGGTATAGCCGAGAGCCCAACGACATGTTCTCTGGTTCTAAATAGTCCGCCGCGTCAACAAGCTCGGTATCATGAGACGCTCGTTTGTTTGCAGGTGAGACCGACTCTAAAAGAAAGCGAGCCCCTAGTTGGAGGCTTTCCTCTGCATGTTTGCCTGCGTAGATCTTTTTTGAGTCACCCAGCGGAATATGGGATGGATTTGCGGCACGAACCGCTCCGAGCGGGCGAGATTGAAATTCCGGATCGAGCCGTTCTTCCAAGTCCTCAACGGATAATTCGGAGGGAACACGCCAAGCTGTCGCGACGACTACAAACGGCCCCATGCTTGGTCCATAGCCAGCTTCATCGATACCAATAACGAGCTTATTGGCCATGACTAGACGCTAAATCGGTTCTGGCTGACGAACCAGTTCACCGGCGGGAGTGCTCTGCCAAACTTGCCCGTTATCCAGATCTAAGGCCGTTAGCCAACGCCCACCGTAGCAATAGGTATCAATACAAACGAGGTGCGGCACCTCGAATATGCGGCCCTCCCGATCATGGGTATGCCCGACAACCGCGCGCTTGCCTGAAAAGTGAGGGCCTGGCAGATGCTGAGAAATCTTGGTCCATCGCAAAAGATCGAGAGGCTGCTCATCCAGGCTTAGCTCCTCGTCGTAGTTCGCATGCACACAAAAATGCGTCTCGTTTTCGAAGTAGTTCGCCATTCGATCGAAAAAATCTAAATGCTGCTTGGGGATACAGTTCAGATCCCCTACGAAGCCATAGGAGTCCATCGTATCGACGCCACCGTGATTGAGCCACGAATAGGGGGGAATGCTTCCGGAAATCACCTCGAGCAACATGTCTTCGTGATTGCCTCGCAAGGGAACTAGATTTGTTCTTTGCTCCAAATCCAGCAGTCGGTCGATGACCCCTTTTGAATTTGGGCCGCGATCCACATAATCTCCTAGCGTTACAATCGTATCGTCTGGTTTCGGGTTGATAGCCGCCAGCACTGCATCAAATGCTGCCAGGCAGCCGTGAATGTCACCAATTGCGATTGTTCGAGCCATATTAGAAAAATGAGTGGGGAGGAACGGTTCCTACGGTCCACTAACATAGGCGACCTTTCCCGTCTGGAACATGCCAAATCAAGCAGCAGCACGATGAACATCGATTACCTAGCGGACCATATCACTAGCCTCAAGGTTAGGTATTGCGAAATTGACGGACAAGGCCGCGTCCATAATTCTCAATATTTGAATTATTTTGAGAGGGGACGGGTCGAAATGCTCCGTTCCTTTGGCATCTCCTACAAGGAGCTCGAGACGACCGGCATCATGCTCGTCGTCAAAACGATGGAGGTTGAATTTCACTCCCCCGCAGAATTTGACGAGGACCTAAAACTCTACACGAAACTAACTCATTGCTACGGAGCACGTATCCATCATGAGTATCGAATCTGTCGCGAGATCGGACCGCAATCCGATCTGCCACAACTTGTGGTGTCGGGGCGAAGCAGCATCGCCTGCGTGGATCGGAGCGGCAAAGTCAAAAAGCTCCCAAAAATATTGCAAATTTTTCGAGGCCAAAAGGAACTGGACACCTAGGTTTTTTGCGATATCGAAAGCTATCGAACGGGCTTCACCAGTTCGATAGCGCATGGCACTCCGCAACGTGTAGCGACTCGGATGATTATCCAATGGCTACTCTTTTCTCCCCACCCAGCGAGTATCTCGTTGCGTGCCCCCCATAACATTCATCGACCAGCCCTCCAAGCGATCTCCCTTGACCACTCCGGAGTATGTCGTTTGCATCTGCATGTCACGGAATCGAGTCATCGCGTTAAAGCTCACCTTGTTTCCACTTAGAACGAGATCCGAGATCGGCTGGTCCACCGCTTCGCCATCCCCTCGTTTGACCACCAGCTTGCCGGTCAACTCTCCGCTCTCCTTACTTAGGTTCAGCTCAAAACGGCTGCTACCATCCCGTCCAGGACGCTCCCAACTCCACACACCAGACGGATCGACCTCAGCGTTTGCATCAAATCCAGGAAACGGGTCTTCAATCTTAGGAGCGATCGCTGCCGCTTGAGCAACCAGGTCATCGCTTGTTGTCTCAATTCCTAGTGCATCACGCCAAATCCATCGCAACATCAACGGCAACATGGCTCCGCCATGATCATCCGAATGCCCGCCTTCTCCTAACACGCATGCATAATCGTATCCCTTCTCCTCGAACGCTGCTTTCATCTTCTGATTCTGCAGATACCAATCTCTCTCGACGTTCTGTGGGCTTCGCAGATCATGGATTCCGTCTTGCAGGAAAATACGGATTGGCTTTTTGTCTTCTTGTCTTACCAAGTCTGGGTAAACATGTCCTCCGTGAATATTGGTGTAGCTGCCAATCAAACTGATAACGTTTCGAAATTGATCAGGTCGATGCCAAGCTACTGTGAAGGCACAGATCGCACCGCTGCTCGAGCCACCGATCACCCTCATGGCGGGATCGTCCGATAGCTTGTATTTCTCACCTACTTCAGGCAGCATCTCGTCGATAACAAATCGTGCGTAGCGATCATCAAGCACGTCGTACTCGCGATCACGATTGTTGGGGTTGCCTGTACCTATGCTTTCGGGAAACGTATCACCTCGTTGCCCCGGAGTGATGAAGATCCCGATCGTCACGGGAATCTGATTCTTGGCGATCAGATTGTCCAAAACGTTTTGCACTCGCAAGACTCCATTTGGATTCGTCGCTCGCGCACCATCTTGAAACACCATCACTGCAGCCGGTTTCTCGCCTGAATACTCTTGTGGAACGTAGACCCAATACTTGCGGACGGTATTCTCGATTATCTTGCTATGAAACAAAAACGGCCCCTCGAGACGACCTCTTAGGGAATCCCCTTTTAGCTTCGAATCCTCCTGAAGCGGGTAGGAGACGATAGCCTGAGGAACGAGGTGAGTCGCCTTGTCTTGTGCGCAGCATGTTCCAGGCACAAAGGCAACGCTCGCAAAAGAGGCGACATAGGACGATGCCATGAAAAGAAGAGTGACTTTTCGCATAGTGATTGATAGGTTGAATAGAGAAGTGAGAGGAGACCTACTCGGCAAACTTTCGATATAGTTTAGCAATCAATTCATTGCTTTTGTTCCAGGGTTACCCGGCCCGACAAAAAAGTTGCGAAGAGTTCTAACGCGAGCAACGAATGGAAAGCGACCGGGTTGCTTCACGCCGAGAGACCATCAGAAGCGGAAGGCCGAAAGGCCTCCGGTCGGGCCCCAGCGTGCTCACCGCCCTTCAACACCGCCAGCGACTATTCCCTGCGCAGGGCCTCAATCCCGCCTAAAATTTCCACAGGCATGAGTGGAATTCGATGGGAAACCGCACAAAAATGCTGGAAATCTTTCAAAAACAACATTCTACAGTGCGGTTTCGATAAGATAATGGAGATCGTATCAGCACCGCCCCGCAGCACCCCAGAAAAAATGCCGTGCAATGTCACGAGAAATCGTCAACCGGTTTATCGCTCTTCGTCGCAATCACCCCGCTTGGTTATTGCTAGCCTCCGCAAAAGGGCCGCTCATTCTGGCTAGCTTGAAAGGTCTGATGGAGACCAATCCCAACGGAATCGAATTCGAGGAAGCGGTGGAACGATTGGCTCTCGTGTTCGCGGATCACGCCAACGATTCCGATTTTGACTTGGGGGACGATCATCCGCTAGCCGCTCGACGAGAACTGCGGCAGTGGATCAAACGGGGACTTATCGTCGAACGCAGCGGAAAAATCATGGCGACCGATGCGTTCCAGAAATCGCTGATGTTCCTTGATTCTCTCGAGGATCAAACAATGACCTCAACGGCCTCGCGACTCGCAACCGTTCAACGTGCTATCGAAATTTTAGAACTGCAGTTGAGCCGAAGCCAAGACGAAAGAATCCAATCACTTCAGACCCGCATCACACTCCTGGAACAAGAGCTTAAAGCGGTCCAAGAAGGTAAGTTTGAAATCCTCGATGGCATCAAAGCCGAAGAAGGAATTCGTGAGGTCTATCAACTAGCCATGAGCCTCCAAGCGGACTTTCGTCGCGTGGAGGATTCGTATCGTGAAGCCGATCGCGTGCTCCGACAACGCATCATTAGCGAGAACCAAAATCGGGGTGAGATCGTCGACGAGTTGCTCAATGGTCATGAGCAATTGGTGAAAACGATCGAGGGCCAAGTCTTCGAGAGCTTCCATGCCCAGTTGGTCAAGACCTCCGAGTTGCAAGAAATGAAAGCTCGAATAAGAAACATTTTAGAGAATATCAATTCGGAACGGGCTCTTGCTCGAAAGCAAAAGGCTGAACTCAGACAATTGGTTTCAAGATTGGTTCAGGAATCCGAGCGCGTCATTCAAGCTCGGGCCCGAAGCGAACGAGATGTGCGAGGTTTCTTGAAGTCGGGATTCGCAGACGAACAGATGCGCGTCGGTGCTTTGCTTCAAGAGATCTTTCAGAACTCCCTGGATCTCGATTGGCAATCTCAAAAGCTGCGACGTTCCCTGGGGCCTCTCCCTCCTATCGCGATCTCGCTCGCCAATCTTCCACTCATCGAGCGATTGCTTCCTAAACAAGTTGACGAGGAGAACGAGAGTTCGCTAGACCTGGATGTTGCCGAGACAGATCCTACGATGCTCGACGACGAGTTCTGGCGTGCCTACCATGCTCTGAATCGGCATGAGTTGTTCCAAAAAACTCTCGAGCACCTCTCTGCACGTTCCGAGCAACTCTCACTAGGGCAGCTTGCAGAAGCACTACCACCAACGCATGACCTAGAGACTCTAGCATTCTGGCTAGCCATGGCGCGACAAGCGGGCATACCTCTCGAAGAGGGCACGGAATCGATCGAACTGTCGAATGAAGAAAACGAACGTACTCGATTCCACGTACCTGCGGTCAAAGTAGACTATCCGACGGTAAAAGAACTACATGTGGAGAGCCTCGAGTGAGCAATATCTTTGATCAGTTCGCACAGGAAGCGACACACGAGGAATCGCGAAGCATTGCTCCTGCCTTTTCCTCTGAAGCATCGGATGCTGAATCCGCCACTCCCACTCCTGGCACTTCGGCCGATCTAAAGCTCTCGATACAAGAGCTCCTGCGTTACGGTTACCTGGAAGAAGCGAATCGGAACGATGTGTTTCGAAAAGTCATTGTGAACGCGCAAGCGATAGAGACCGCGCTCGAGCCGCTAGGTCTGTCTCTCCGAATCGATTCGCATCGTGGGGTCGCTTTCCTTGTGTTGGCACCAAATCCTCAGGGCACGCCAGAAGCATCGGAGGAGGAAGATTGGAGCCATCCGTTGGTCAGGAAACAACGTCTCACGCTCGAGCAGTCGCTGCTGCTGGCGATCTTGCGACAAGCCTTCGCAATGCATGAGCAAGAGTACGGCGTTGGGCAAGCGAATGCAAAAATAGCAATCGATGAATTGCTTCCTCTCTTTATGACTTACGTCGGAGATTCAGGAAGTGATGCAAAGAACGAAAACCGTCTCTTGCAACTCCTTGACCAATTAAAGACCCACGGTGTTGTCTCGGAAGTGGACAAGAAACAAGAAGTCACAATTCGACCGTTGATCGCACATCTTGCGAATCCGGAATCCCTTTCGGCACTATTGCGAGTGATCCAAGAGAAAAAGAACAACAATAATCCCGTCCAAGATGGCGAGGTTGAGGAATAATGCTTGATCGATCGCGTGAATCCGAACTAGACACCCAAAAACGCGGCCCAACCTCGAGGCAAGATCTGGATCTTGACGATATTAGTCTGGAGAATTCCGATCATTCGTACACGTTGAGCCAATTAGAGGTCTACAACTGGGGGCCTTTTCGAGGGCTGCACCGTGCAGATTTCGATCCAGCAGGAACAGCAATCATCGGTCCCACGGGTAGCGGCAAAACGACCTTGGTTGACGCCTTGATGACTCTGCTCGTGTCGCAACCTCGCTACAACCTTGCTTCCACCGGCGGTCATGAAAGTGATCGCACTCTGATCGAATACGTTCGTGGCGTTCTGGGTGGTGATGGTGCGGATGGGCGATCGGAAGTTGCTCGACCGGGCAAAACCATGAGCGGAGTCTGCGCCACGTATGTAGGTGGCGATCGGATCGTCAAGTTAGCAGGACTCTTTTGGACCGAGGGGACGGGTAACTCTGCCGAGGACCTTAAACGAAGATGGATTTTCTCGCTAGCACCCGATCAAACGTTAGAGAAATGGTTGAGGATGCTCCATGACGATGGCATTCGAGATCTGCTGAAAATGGGCCGAGAAACTGCCGACCTTCGGTTCTTCGACAGCAAGAAATCGTACTTGGAACGCATTCGCAAATTCTTTGATGTTAGCGAAAACGCATTCACACTCCTTAATCGCGCGGCAGGGCTAAAACAGCTCAATAGCATCGACGAAATTTTCCGTGAGCTCGTATTGGATGACCGATCCGCTTTTGATCGAGCGATTGAAGTCGCCAAGGAATTCGACAACCTATCAGAGATTCGAGCCGAACTGGAATTGGCGCAGAAGCAGCAAGAGTCGCTGCTTCCTGTTCAAGAAGAATTCAACAGACTTAGTAAGTCCAAGAAAGCAACCGAGGATTGTCGGGTACTCAGACGTGTGGTTCCCATCTGGTTCGCTGAGATTGGTGTTCGGAAATGGAGCGAAGAAGTTCAAAGGCTTGAGGGGGCAATCGCAACCTCCGAGAAAGCTGTAAGGGAAACGGAAGCCAAGATCGAAGTCATGGCAAGCCAAGTGGATTCCTTAAAAGATCGGTACTTTGAACTCGGTGGCAGCGTTATAGGCGAGCTAGAAAATACCATCGCAGTCCAAATAAAATTGGTCGACGAGCGACAAAAACATGCCCGGCAGTATCAGGCCATGGCGGACCATTTTCAATTGAACAACGAACTTTCTCAGACAGCACTCATCGCAAACCAAGCGATTCTTGCTGAACGACAAACAAAAGAGCAACAGCAGTACGATGCTTGCAGGGAGGCTACACTCGACTCGCTAGCCAAGCTGCGAATCCAAGAGGACCGAGTTCAACAGATCGAAGAGTCGCTTCGCAAAGTCAAAATGCGCCCCGGTTCCAACATACCACCTCATTTCCAGGACTTCCGATCGGATCTAGCATCCCAGATCGGCGTGCTGGAGTCCGATGTCCCGTTCCTTGCGGAGTTGATCGAGGTACAAGCGAACCAAGCCGATTGGCGTGGTGCCATTGAGCGAGCGATCGGTTCGGAACGGCTTCGTATCCTGGTTCCGGAAGAGTATATCAACGACGCCTTGCGTTGGGTCAACCATCGCGACAATCGGCTTCACGTAAGATTGCAATCAGCCGGCGTTCCTAAAAAAGGCATTACATTCTTCGATGATGGCTACGTGAAGAAGCTTAACTTCAAATCTCATGCGTTAGCATCTGCTGCAAAGGAAATGCTTTCCGAACGTGATCTCCATTGCGTCTCGTCCCCTGATGCGTTAAAGAAAACGGAACATGCCCTAACCAAAGAGGGAATGATATCGGGCCGAAGGGGAAAATTCGAGAAGCAAGATCAACGTCGACTTGAGCAAGATTGGATGACCGGGTTTGATAACAAAGATCAACTAGAGATGCTGGCCCGTCAATTGATCGATGCACGCCAGGAAGTAGACGGCGCCGAGATGTTGGCTCGCAAGAACGAGCAAGCGATGAAGCAGTCGGAGGATTTGCTGAAGATGCTTGAGGCTCTGCTCGCTCTCCAGTTTTCGACGATCGACTTGCCAAGTGCGGAATCCGATTTGCAGCGATCGCAAGAGCGATTGAAATCCCTCCTCGATCCGAAATCCGATGCGAGCCAGGCAAAAACGCGATACGAGAAGGAGAAGAAAATTCTCGAATCGCTCCGTCAAACATTGACTGAGCAGCGGACCGAGATCGGTGTCTTCGAAAGCAAACTGAGCGAAGCCCGACAGTTGCTAGTCATGGTACGCGAACGGCTTGGAACGGGCCTTAGCGAAGACGAAGCAGCTATAGCTAAGAAGCACTTAAATATCGATTTGGATTTGCCGCCAAAGAAACTCGATATGGAGGAGCGACGCATCTCGAAGGAGGTCGAGGAACAACTCAACAAGCAAATCGCACGTGATAGCGAGATCGAATTGCAATTGGTTCGCCGCATGGAGAATGCTAAACGAGTCGACACCGGTGCGCTCGTTGAGATCGGTTCTACCATCGACGATGTGCCTCATTATTTGGAGCGATTGCGAGTCCTTACCGAGGAAGCTTTACCGGAAAAGCGAACGAGGTTCCTGGAATACCTCAATCGTTCATCGGATCAAGGAGTAACGCAATTGCTGGCTAGCATCGACGAAGAGGTCGATGCTATCGAGCAACGGATCGCAGAGTTGAATCAAACGTTGGTCAAAGTCGATTTCCGTTCGGGCCGATATCTACAGTTGCAACCGGTTAGAATGAAGGATGAGAGATTGCGGGCTATCAATATCGCGATGCAAAAAGTTCGGAGTGCGGCTTTAAAAGATGACGGTGGCGAAAGTCACTACAAAGCCTTGCGAGAGATGGTCAACATTCTCAGAGATGCGGGAGAGAATCGAAGATTGCAAGGCTCTCGGGCTTTGCTGGACCCCCGATTTCGATTGCAATTTTTCGTTGTGGAGGTGGATCGCAAAACGGGTGATCGCTCTCCGCCTCGCACCGGTTCGCAAAGCGGGAGCGGTGGAGAAAAGGAACTCATGGCAAGTCATATTTTGACAGCCTCCTTAAGCTACGCGCTTTGCCCACCCGCTGCGACTCGGCCGTTGTATGGTACTGTTATTCTCGACGAAGCCTTTTCCAAGAGTTCACCATCTGCGGCGAGCCGCATCATTGAGGCATTACGCATCTTTAGTTTGCACCCCATCTTTGTAACTCCCAACAAGGAAATCAGCTTGCTCAAACAGCATACGCGCAAAGTCATCTGCGTTCAGCGACCTGGGAAGGAAGCTAGTTTGGCATCTATCTCATGGGAAAAGCTCGAAGCACTCGCGCGGTGAGACGGACGGCAGCATGTTAAAGTCCCCGGCAGATCTGAGAGTTGTGCTGCGAAGGCAATGGGAGAACGCGAACTATCGCGAGGCTCGTTTGCTCGGCACGCAAGGCGCTTGGCCCATTTCTCTATCGATAGGTCGTCCAACGTCCCGAATGGTACGGGATGATTTGGACACTGTGAAACGACACATCGAGGCTTGGAGAAAGGTCTCTATTGGCGAAGTGATCACAGAACAGATCCCTTATCGTATTGCAGCCGAGCCGATTTCGATTCCCATAGCTTGGCAGTTGTCCAAACCGTCGGAATGGATCGAAGCCACAGGTGACAGATTGATTCGTAGCGAGTTCGAAACCCTTGGACGCATTGTCCAGGGGGCGAATCCGATGTTTCATTCGTTGCTTTTGCGTAAGAGATCCCTTTGGTCGGGACGCTCTATCGATGAGGTGATCGTAGCGACCAAGATGGCCATGCGATTGGAGCCAGGATGTGCGGAGGGAAGGCCACTGAGGACATTTACTATTGAGGGGATTGATACCAAGTTTTTCGAGCGGAATGCATCGTTAATTACTGCACTGCTCGATGTTCGATACGAAGGCGAAGTGAGTCAACTCGGGCTTGGAACCTTTTTGAACGCCTTTCAAGAGGGAGAGCATTGGTTATTGATGGTCGATTTGGATGGCGGCTTGTTGCCTTTTCAGAAGATGAGGGTCCGTTCATCGGAATTGCGAGAGCGACAGGTTGCTGGTAGCCGATTGATTCTGATTGAGAACGAATCGTGCCAGCATCACTTGCCGCCCGTTACGGACGCCATTGCTATTCTCGGAACCGGTTTCGATTTGACTTGGACCGATGCATCATGGTTGGCAGAAAAGCAAGTTGCCTATTGGGGAGATATCGACACATGGGGATTGCAATTCTTAGCTAAGGCACGAACAGCCATCCCGCATTTGGAGCCGTTGATGATGACAGAACAGGTCTTTGATCAATACCAATCGTCGGCCGTTTGCGAACCCGTGATTGCTGGATCACAGATCCCCGAGGGGCTCTTGCCCAACGAAGCAAAACTTTACGCGAAGCTTTTGGAATCGGAACGCGGCCGCCTGGAACAAGAGTTCCTACCGATAGACCATGTCCAGCAGGCCATTGCAGCTTGGACACTCACGTCCGATGCCTCTCACATGTTCTAGGGTATCGTTGAAACAAATTGAAGCGATACCAATCAATAATTGGCAAACGTTTTATTCGATTCTGGCAACTGACCGACGGAGCGGTCAGCGACAATGTCGCGGATCGCTCCGCCGATCCGACTCTCCGTATCCCAGTTATCCCAACAACTATTTCAGCCACCACGCCGTGAAAGGATACCCTGAATCATCGACATCGAGAGACAGTACTGGATTCTGCCAAGCGACCAAAAGCCGCCGCATCTCCAAGATTTCGACCTGCAACCTGGGCGTTATTTCTTTACACGCATTCAACTATCAATTCGTTGGTTCCAGTTGTTCGATCTTGCTCATTGTGACCAAAGGGTAGACATGATGCCGGTATTTTCCATCATCACATTTCACTAAGACAACGGCACTCATCGAGCTAACCAACACCATTTCACGATGCAGAATATCGACCTTATTACCGCTATTCATCGTAATCCGAATCGGCCCCCGCCGAATCCACTCGTTTAGCTCTTCTCGATCCATAGCACCTCCCAAAGCTTTTACCGAACCCAGCCTATTATAGTCTCTTAGCTTAAAATCCGAAGTCTTTGCGCTCGTTGATCCAGGGCTATTCAGTTTCGAAGAATGCTAGTGGACTTCGCCATAATGCCAGATGACAAGGATTGGAATTGCAGGATTACTCAATGATTTTGACAATAGGTCAGTCGGCCATTCGTAGGCCCGTTTGAAGATCGCATCCTATCGTTCTCTCGACTGTCCGCTGATGGAGAACGAAAAAGGCCGCAACAGCATGGAGCTTGTCACGGCCTGAATTCACTTTGGAGCTTGTTGTTCCAACGAACGAATACTACTCCGTCGTCTGAATCGTAATGGCCATCACAATCGGTGCCGTTACGTCGTTACCCTTGATCAACTCTAGCTTCTCAAGCGGTTCTCGCGACTTTGGAATAATCGACAGATACCGTAGCTGGCGTCCGCCCAAGTTAAACGCAAACTCGCTCTTGGGGACATCCACGCGGTTGATGTAATCCGCAAAGTGGACACCGTTAAGCAATTCGTGATCCTCTGTCTGACCGTTCTCGTAAGTCAAACGAACAATCATCGACTTGGTGCCGACTTCAGCAGCAGGGTGCCCCCATCCAGCGACGCCACTTAGCATGTGAATCGCAACGGCAGACGTTCGGCATGGCAGCTCCACTTGCTTCGGCATCTTCGGTGCCTTAATTCCATACGGACCGTAGAGCATGATCGCGTTTGGCTTAGTGCTTCCTTGAGGATCGACCAACGTGAATGGAATGTCCTTAAACTTCTTCTCGCTCCAATCGCGGAAAACTAGTCGCTCGGACCGTCCCTCATCATCAAAGAACATGCCCTTTGTCGTGATCGAGGTTGCAACGGTGTCAATCGCCAGCGGTACATACTTGCCCTTGCTGGTAAGGAACTCCAGCAAGTCTCTCATTTCAACCTTGGTCATCTGATTCTCGAACCCTTCGGGCATCAAGCTCTTCTGGGAGGCGACCAACTGATCGATGTCCTCTCGCAAGACGACCTCTTTCTTTCCCTGAGAATTGATAATCTCAAGCGCCGTCTGGCTTTCCCCTGCCAGCATGCCTGTCACGATGAGGTCATCAACGGTGCGAATACTGTAGGTTCTGAAGTTTCCTTCGACGCTTCGGCTCGGATCAAGAATGTGAATCAGGAGTTCCTCTTTAGGGTGAACTGCCATGCCGGTCAAGTTTGGACCGATTTGAACACCGACAGTCCCGTGCACATGGCACAAGGCACAGTGCTTAACGTACATGGCTTTACCGTTCTCAAACTCACCCACTTCATGAGTGATATCCATCCAAGCGTCAACGACCTTTTGGCGGTCGGCATTCATAGCCAAGCCTTTGGATTTTAGCAACTCATTGGCACGCTTTTGAATCGTGGCAGATGGATGGTCCCTAAGGGCCTGCTTTTGATCGAGCTGGAAATCATTCCATGTCAACTCTCCGCCTTCGATTAAATCCAACAGTTCAACTGTTGTTTGAGGCCGAGCCAACAAAGCGCGGATCGCATTGCGACGAAACTCGGGTGGCATGTTCTTGCTCTTGTCAACAAGCTTCTTACCCAAGCCTTCGATACGAGCGGCACCGACACTTTGTAGGACCCCATCGTAAAGCTCAGGGCTGCTTTGGGCCGACAACTGCTCGACCAATTGATCTACCAATGCTGGATTGTCCGACTGTAGAACCATCGCTTGCTTAGCTGCCGCGACGCGGGCCGCTACGGTGCGCTCCGAATCGGTCGCTGCATCCGCGAGTTCCGATACGATCCTCGACAAAGCCTCGGTGACTTCCTTGATGCCTGCATTGTTTGCCACCATCAAAACTTGGCTCTTCACGTCGACTGGTACATCCGATCCCAACCAAACCTCGGTGATCTTTTCGCCCAGCCCCGCAGGTGCTTTGAAGTCGTAGTCTCGCGGCCACCCCTTTGCGATACCAGCCACGATGGAGCTAGCCACTTCAATTTGGGCGGGCTTTTGACCTAGCAATGCGAACGACTCGGGAGACATGCGTGATCTCGATGCATGTTCAGCCACGATGGCGATTCGCTTCAAGGATTCGTCTGCTTGACGCTCCTTGGTCTCGAGCAACTTTGGTAAGACGGCTTCCCAATGGGAACTCGCCGCACTTGTCCATGCATCGAGCAACCACGAGTCAACCTTGTTGGTACCAGGGAGCGTAGCCACAAGGGTAGGATTAGCAAGGGAATCCGCAATTAGGGGATCTATCACCTTGCTATCCGAGACCTTTAGCAGAGCTGCCAAGCGAACTTGAGCATCCACATCAGCCAAAAGATTTGCACTAGCCATCACCTGCGTGGTTGCAAGCGAGTCGTCCGCGGTTTGAATACCATTGCGTCGAACCGCTGGGCTCGGGTGAGCCAGAACGGTGGCAGCCGGCACGGTGGCTCCAATACCCTTCATCACCCAAAGGGCGTGAATCGCACCAACGTTCAAACCAACCGAGTCAATCGACTGATCTGCCAATAGATCCGCGAGGGCAGCCATCGTGTCTCCGGAGAGCTTGCCCTTTTCGATCAACAAACGTTGAGCCGTCTTACGCCACAAAAAGTTGGGGTGCTCTAGAGCTGCAACGAGTTGCAACTCGTTCGCAGGGTCCAGGCCCGAGGCAACCATTCGGTTAGCTTCTTCCAATTTCTCCTTGGCTAAGCCATCGTTTCCTTCATATACAACTCGATAGATTCTCGCATGCTTCTTATCTCGCAGCTCGCTTTCGTACGCATTGCCCTTACCGGTCTTGAAACCTTGCGGTGTTGGATTGTGCTGAATAATGAAGTTGTACCAATCGATGACCCAAACGTTTCCATCGGGGCCTACCTCTGCCATGATCGGCGAAGCCCATTCGTCAACACTTGCAAGCAAGTTGAATGGACTGGTGCTCTTATAGCCTGCACCATCACGACTCAGAACGAACGAGCCCACCAAGTGGCCGGTCGGTTCGCACACGAACGCCAAGCGATTCCACCAATCCCGAGGGTAGTTTCGGGCCGTGTACAAAGCGTGTCCCGCTCCTGCGGTATAGCCATCAAAGAAGTCCACTTGTCGGACCTTGGGAGTGATAGCTTGGAACTTAAAGGTATCCGCGATCGGTCCCAGCACTTGAGCCGACCAACCATTGACTCGTTCGTAATAACGATTCGCGATTGGCATGAAATTGCTCGGGTTGCCGTTCGCCGTCGAACCGAAAATGAGTCCCTCTTCGCTGATTCCTATCCCCCAGGTATTGTTGTTGGTCGAACGAACAAACTCCAGCTTGGTCACGCGGATGCTGTGCTCGTCAAAATCCTTCGACTTCTTGAGAGTATTCACACCATTCTTCATCTCGAACACCGGCGCGTTGTCGTCTGATGCTCCCGCTTCGACGGCAAATCGCCAGAAGCCTTGGCTGAATCCTTGGTGTCGCTCGCCGTTGAACATTGGACGAGAACGGTTGTAGCCTTGCATACCCCAGATCCAATTATCCAGGCCATACTTGAAGTTGCTAACGCCACCGTGGGTATCACCCATCGCCCAACCGGTGATCAACTCTTGACGGAAATCTGCGACATCGTCTCCATCGGTGTCCTTTAGAAAGACCGTCGTGGTACCATCTTGAACAATGACTCCACCACGATAACAAACGATAGCAGTCGGAATACTCAAGCCAGATGCAAAGACGGTAAACTTGTCGGCTACACCATCACCGTTCGTGTCTTCGCAGATACGGATTCGATCCCGTCCTTGACCGACGGGTTGCAGTTCGTTGGGGTAATCGATCGTTTCACATAGATAGAGACGACCTCGATGATCCCAGGTCATAGCCATTGCTTTGCCCGCCAAACCTGCGAACGAAGAACGCTCGGATCCACCAAGGGAATCGTCTTCGCTAGCCCACAGCTTCAATGAGAATTCGACCGGAGTGGAGTAACGCTTAACCGAATCGACGGCTAGTAAAGGATTTTGCATCTCGCTAAGGATTTTGCCGTCCTCTGACCGCTGCCCTCCGCGATAGTTTGGGATGGCATCACCGACATTAGTGAATGTGAACGGAGGCAGGTCCTTGGCGATCTCGGTCATATTAGGAACAGAGAACAGACTCTCGTCCTTGAACGGCGCAACCTTGTCAAGCGGCTTCTTGGCGGCCCATCGGATCCCGCGTTCCAGTAGATTCACGAACCCCTTTTGCCCCCAGGTATCCATATTGTGTCCCCAGGCGGTGTAGAACACTCGGCCTTCACCTTGGGTGCGAATCCAAGTCCACGGTTCTTCAGTAGTTCCTGGAGCAAGCTTACCTTGACGCCGAGCCTCGAGAACCGTCCTGCCTTCGGGGTTGTGTTTGTGGTGAATGTAGGTCTCGTCCCAGCTTTCGAAGCCTTCAAAGCCCTTCATGAGTTCATGATCTGGTGCTACGATCGCGGTGCGGAATCGTTCGCCACCGTGCTCCTTGAACTGCCCCCCGGTGAGAGCGATGAGCTTCGGTGAGTTCAAAAAACAATACGAGGCGCAGTGAACGGGGACGTAAGCTCCCCCGTTTTCGACATACTCCAACAGTGCAGCCTCTTGTTCTGGAGTAACGTTGTTGATGTTAGCGTAGACCATCAAGGCGTCGAATTGTGTTAGTCGATCCTTAGACAGAGACTCAGCAACATTTTCGGTATACTCGATTGCAATCCCGTTCTTAGACAAAGGTTCGCGGATTGCTCGATAGAAGTCGGAGGGACGATGATGCCCATTGTCACCCAACAACAAAACCTTGATCGGTTCCTCAGCCTGCAAATTCGTGCCTAGCGGAACACTGAAGAAAGCGACCAATAACGCGAACATCGCGCCAAAGGCCCCTATCGGATTACCTGACCGGACACCCGTGAGGCGGGTAGAGTTTGTCTGACTCATAGATTGGTTTACCATGGAAAATAAGGGTGGGATGGTACTCGGCTCGAGGGGCAGTAGCTCCGAACAAGCTGCTGCTTTTGGGTTGTACACAAGTCTACTCTAATAAACCGGCGTATTACTTATAGTTTCACTCTAGAGTAAAGGCTGGCAATTTTACAACCTGACCGCCTGCCACAGCGCTTTCATGTGCACAAAGACCAACGCACGTCCAGTTTGCACTGGTAACCGCATTGGGCCACGGATCGCGATCCTCGACCAAGGCACTTACAAACTCGTGGACCATGTGTGGGTGAGAACCTCCGTGCCCCCCACCCTGGATAAAGGATAGGTGGTCGGCGTCTTGGATGGATTGCGTAAACGGGCGAATCGGTTCGGGCAATAAGTGGGCATAGTCCGGAACCTCGACCTCGGAAGCGATCTCGTGCTCAGGCAGCTTAGCGGTGTGCAAGATGTGTTTCTTTCCCTCAACCAATGACCACTCAAAGCTCTTCTTGGTCCCGTACACATCGAAACTTTCTCGATACTGTCTAGCGGTGTCGAACAAGAACCGCCAGATGTGTGCAGAAATATCCGAGTCTTTGATTTTGATGTGGCAAGTTTCCACGGCGAATCGATTGCCTGATTTCTTGGCAAGATCATCCCGGATCGAGCCAGAACCGAAGCAAGAAACGTACTCTGCACGCCCATTAACCAAACCGAGAACTGGTGACACGACGTGGGTCGCATAATGCATCGGGATCATTCGCTCCCAATACTCAGGCCAACCGTCCATATCTTGCGGGTGACTGGCTGACATGTACTGGATTTTGCCCAGATCGCCACGTTCGTAGAGTTCTTTAATAAAAAGAAATTCCCGGCTGTAGACAACCGTTTCCGCCATCATGTACTTCTTGCCGGTGTCCGCCACCATTTGGCAGATCTTGTCGCATTCCTCAATGGTGGTCGCCATGGGGACGGTGCACATCACGTGCTTGCCTGCTTGCAAAGCCCGCATGCTCATCCAAGCATGGTCAGGGATGGGAGAGTTAATTTGCACAAAGTCCACCTCTGGATCTTCGAGCACTTTATCGAATTCTTGGTACCGTTTCGCAATGCCGAACCTATCGCCAACCTCGTTGAGATCGCGTTCGTTGCGTCGGCAAATCGCGATTACATTCGCATTAGGGTGACGCTGGTATATAGGAATAAACTCGGCACCGAAACCGAGCCCGACCATGGCGACATTAACTTTCTTAGACACAACAACAAATCCTAGAACGGTAAGGAAGGAACGGGGAGGGAACCGGCCCCTGGCATACGGCACAGGAACACCCTTGGCGAGCCATGCAACACTTTTAGTGAGCCTCCACAATCCACTAGGCACCCAACAAATGTCACGAACTCGCCATTAACCGTGTTTAAATAATGGATGAAAGCGATGACAAAGGCTATGATAAAATGCGCAAAAAAATTGAGGTATTTTACAAATGGCCAAAAAACGAAGAACGGTAGCCCTTTTAATCGAGACATCGAACGCCTACGCGCGCGGAATTCTGGAGGGAATCGTAGAGTACCAGAGGACGAGAGACCAGTGGTCGATTTTCCTTCCAGAACTGGAACGAGGAGCTAGGCCGCCGAGCTGGCTTTCTCGATGGAAAGGGGATGGAGTGATCGCCCGCATCGAAACGGAGGAGATCGCGAAAGCCGTTTCCGGCCTGAGGGTTCCCACTATCGATGTCAGCGCAGCGCGGAGAGTGCCTCGGATTCCGTGGGTCGAAACAAACGATATCAAGGTTGCGGATTTGGCATTCGAGCACCTACGGGAAAAAGGCTTCAGACATTTCGCCTACTGTGGTCCTCAGGGATTTAACTGGGCTCTATGGCGAGGTGAACAATTCGAGCGACGCTGCCAGGAGCAAGGACTCGATTGCGCAACTCATTGGACGGAGTTTCAAGCTAGGAGTCAATTCCTCGGATCTCCTTCCAAAAAATCGCCGGAGTCACCACTGGACCATTGGCTTATGGGACTGCCGAAGCCAACGGGTGTGTTCTGTGCGTTTGACATCCAAGCCCAAATTGTTCTTGATCATTGCCGCAACCTAGGAATCCAAGTCCCCGAGCAACTGGCAGTGGTCGGGGTTGATAATGATTCGATCGTTTGCAATTTAGCCCACCCCTCCATTACCAGCGTCATCCCCGATTCCAGAGGTGCTGGCCAATGGGCAGCGAAACTGTTGGATGAGTGGATGGAGCAGAGTCCCAACCGCACCACCGATGGACCACCGGAAGCGATGCAGGATTCCGTGCTCCTCGAGCCGTTAGGAGTCGAAGCACGCCAGTCGACCGACGTGACCGCGGTTGCTAATCCTGAGATTGCGGCTGCCATTCGGTTTATCCGCGAACACGCTTGCGATGGCATCGATGTGAGCCACGTTCTCGAGCAGAATCCGCTTTCGCGACGCAAGCTTGAGTATCAATTTTTAGAAGCGACCGGAATCACTCCGCACGAAATGATCACTCGGGTTCGGATGGAAAAGGTCCGGCAATTATTGCAAGACACCGAACTATCTCTTGAACAAATCGCCGATCGGTGCGGCTTTGAACATCCCGAATACATGAACGTGGTCTTCAAACGGCGCTACAAAATCACCCCGGGGAAATTCCGCAAGCAACAAAGCATTGGATAGTTACATGCCGACTGTGAGCGACAACTCGCGTGTTCGTAGTGGCCAAGGCGACAAGGCCAGCCCCCATAACACGATTCTGATTCTGCTCACCACTCATAACGAACAGCCGGTCACCTTCGATCCGCACGGATTTTCTGGACCTTACCAAGTTTCGCATCAAAAGCGCTCGCGAGATAAATTGCTTGCTTCGAGAGGCAGATGGCCGTGCAAGCTCTTGGAAGTTGCCGACACTTAGAGACCTTGAAAGTCCCTTTGCCGACGAAAACTTGCGAAAAATGGGTGCACAGCACAGCCCCCCGCTACTGGATGAGCCCTAATCCCGATTGCTTTTGCAATTGTTTTGCAAAAAACAGAACAAGCATCTTGACTTTAGTAGGTTTTTGCAATTCAATTGCAGAGTGTCCCGATTTCAGATATTCCGTTTGCATGGATTACCAATTTTAGGAGTAACAATGAAAAGCTACTTGGTCCGGCGCAAAGCATTCACTTTGGTGGAGCTCTTGGTTGTCATTGCGATTATAGGCATTTTGGTTGGATTGCTTCTGCCTGCCGTACAAGCTGCGAGAGAAGCAGCTCGAAGGATGTCTTGCTCGAATAACGTCAAGCAGCTCAGTCTCGCGACGCTTAACTACGAGTCGGCATACAGACGGCTGCCGGGGCTGATGGGATCGAGTACCTATTCTGTTCATGCAAGATTACTGCCTTTCGTGGAGCAGGGGAACATGAACAACCTTCTCGACTACTCTAGCCCACTATTGCTGGGGCCAGCTTGGATGGCGCGATTCGATATCCGCCTTATGGGGCCGGTTTCGACCCCACTGCCCATGATGCTTTGTCCAAGCGATGGAGAATCACCTCTGTTTCCTGTTGTCTTTTCCGATGGTACCCAGGGAATGTCGGCAGGTACCAATTACCACTTCAGTATCGGAAGCGGTCGCGATACCCATTATGACGATCGCTTTCCAACGGACGGTATGATTTGGGAACGATCCTTTGCATCATTAGCTCGTTGCACAGATGGAACCAGCAACACCGTCCTTCTATCCGAGGGGCTCCTCGGTAATAAGCAAACGCAAACCGTAATGCCGGATCGACAAGCACTTCGCCGAATGAGCGCTAATTGGGGCGGCACGACCAGCAATCCGAACGGCCCTGGCTTCATGAAGGGCGGTCTCATTGCTAATCCCGATCTAACCACGATCGTCCCGGCAGAAATCGTCAGCTATACAGGTACGCGGGGGCAAAGCTGGATTCGCGGCGTTCCTTTTGCGACGATCACTAATGGCTACATGACTCCAAATCACCCATTGCCAGATGTCGCGATGCACGGGCGAGGTTTTTATTCGACTCGCAGCAATCACACTGGGGGAGTCCAAGTCGGCTTCCTAGATGGGTCGGTGCGATTCGTATCCAACAACGTTGATACGATTGCATACCAGAACACGTTTTCAGCGAACGGCGGGGAACCGCTTGTTATCGCTGATTAATTACCTCCGTTTCGTGAACCTTTTTCTCAATCATACAACGTGATCTAATGAAAACGAGCATCAAATTTCTAAGCCCAATACTATTGGCATTGATTGGGTTGAACACGACCACAGCACTATCGCAAGATAAACCTGCACGAACCATGTTTCGCCTGTTCTGGCAAGACAATGAGGCGAACAAGCTCATGTGGGGAGACGTTAAGCGATCTGATGCAGGATGGACAATCGACGCACAATCTGTTCCTGGCTTTCCGAGTCTAGATGCAGAGCGACAAAGCCTCGTTCAGTCGCAACCGATCGACGGCGTTATCGTGGTGGGAGTACGCGACGACGATTCCGGAAATTTCCAGAGCGGTTGGGTCGCGATCGAATCCGGTGTGACTGTCGAGGATCACGGTGATCACTCCCATTGGTACTACAAGGAGGCCCCCAAGGTCTTGGCCTCTCGACTGGATGACCAACAGGGTAACCCAGCTCACGTCTATCTGTACGATGAGCAAGTTGTCTTGGCCAACGACTCCAAGAACGGCTTCACGATTCTCACCAAGGATCAGCTCAAGTCGGGTAATGCTAACGCGGCTGGTACCTTTTTCTCCGGTGGTGGCAGCCACATCACCTTGGCAGCTCATGCGAAGCAGGTTGTTTACTCAACATGGGTCGATCGAGAAGGAGACAACATGGGCAGAATCGATGTGGTAAACATCGACTCCTCGCGAACCAATCCAGGTTACTCCTGCAAGCTGCCTGTGGGTGGTCTTCATGGAGCAACTGCCGCTGCCGGCCGCGTCTTCTTTGCCCCGAGCGACGGCGTCTACAGCTTGAAAGCTGACACAGCATTGCAGAATCCCCCTACAGATTCAGACTGGGAGCACATCTCCTTGGGGACCGATTCAGCGACCGGGCGACCTAATCGAACGGGAGCGTTTGCAAACCTCGACTCATGGGTGCTGTTCACCTACGGCTCGGGCGATGATGCGAAGATCGGCATGTTGGATGCATCCAAGCCGAAATTGAACTTGGTTAGTCTTGAGCTACCTGCTGGCGATGGCTTGAGCTTGGTCACGCCGACTGTCTTTCAAGCGAACGATGGACGCAAACTAGCGTTGGTTCCGCACGATCGCAAGCAGAGCGACAATCAAGAAAAGGTCTCCGTCATCGACCTGGATCCCAACAAGGACTCTGACTTTTCCGACGCAAAAGTGATCGGTTCGTTTAAGGTAGGTCCTAGCCAGATCGACGGTCACTCAGGACACCATGACATCTCGATTACGCCGAACAAACGCTTAGCATGCATCACCAATTCTGGGGATGGGTCGATCTGGATTGTTTCTCTAAATGATCTTTCGATCCAAGCAAAGCTAAACGTCGGTGGCTCACCTGCTCGAGCGATCGCTCAGTAGTAAACGTTATGGATAGGCCTGTCCCCCGACTCTCAACCAATAATGGCTGAGGCAAGAGATAGGTATGATATCGGCACCAAAGTCCATCGGCTTTGGTGCGTCTTACTCAGCCCCGAACTTTGCAGATTCTCAACTAGCGGGCGATGATCAGTTCTGCTTGATCCAATGGATCTAGGCCTAGTGTCGCTTGCATCGCTGCGAGCGATATGAAATACATACGCTCAGCTTCTAGCAATTTGAGTTCGCTGTCTGCGACTTTGGATTCTTGCTCTAGCAAAAGAATGAACTGAAAATCCCCTTCTTGAAACGCCTTTTCAAGATACTCAAGTAACTGACGGCTCGATTTAAGGAGCGATTCACTGGCTTTGACGTTTGCATAAGCGAGTTCCACGTTGTTTCTTGCTTGATTGAGTTCTGAGAACACTTTGTTTCTAAAGAACTCCTGCTTTTGAGCCAATTGCGATAGCTTTCCGTTCAAGCTCTCGATTTTACCGAAAGCTTTGTTTCGCTGAATTGGGACCCCACCAACAATACCCGCTTCGAGTTCGAAGCGACCTTTTTCGTTGATGGGGGTAAGCCTCGGGCCAACATCCTGAGATCCCTGCAACGTTACGTCAACTTGCGGCAAAGTCTGGTTTCGCGCCAGTTCCAAATCCCAACGTGTTTGCTGGATGTCGAAATTAATGAGTGCCAACTCAGGTCTGGTATTGAACGCGTTGCTTAATGCTTGATCGAGTCGTTCCATTTCAATGTCGACGACTTCGGGGAAACGACGAGGCAACCACTCAGGAGGTGGGACGATCGGTTGTCCCTGCTCATCCCGAAGGAATAGGGATAACTTAAACGCGGCATCTCTGAACTTAATGACCGAGTAATTGTAGCGTATTTGGCGTTCAAAGATTTGAACGTTGTTGGCTTCCAGAAACACCAAGGTACCGACCCCTAGGGCTAACTCCTGTCGAATCAGGTTGTCTCTTTTCAGGGCGAGATCGAGCAACTCCTTCAATACCAACATCGCATTCCCCTGCTCGACCCAATCCCAATAAGCAAATGCTGCATCTCGTGAAGCAACGAGAATTTGGAATTGCACTTCAGGGCCAACTGCTTGACGACGCAGGTTCGCCTGGAACAACTCGACTCTTTGCGGATCTATGGCGCGGCCTTGCAACAATGGCTGCTGGAGAGCAACTTTAAATTCGCCCCCTTCGTTCGTCTCACGCTCTTTGTACCAAGGCTCGAAGGTACCACGACCGTTGCGATATCCTGCCCCTACGTAGCCACCGTACCATGTTTGCCTAGCGACACCAATCCCGTTTCTGTAGGTATCATAGAACCCGACAGGCTGATTCAACGAGTAGTACTCGATTTTTGTATCGTAAGCACCGATCGCGGATTGAATCTCACCTCGAGCAACTAGCTCCTGGAGCCTCGCGATTTCCACTAATGGGAATGCTCTGTACAACGAGGCCACGATATCAGCAAGCTGTAGCACCTCGGTAGGATCACTAGGCTGCCCGAGACGCATGTCGGGAGCCTGTCTAACCGTCGATTGGGGCCCCAACCCCATCGGGCCTGTAGGATTGGTCGATGTCGCAGTAGGGTCTGCTGGCTCTGCCAATACACTCTCTGGTAAGCCTGAGCCTGGATTAGGCTGGCGAGGTGACGGGATAGTTGGCGGAATGGACGAATCTTGGGCCTGGACGGTGCTAGGGACCGTCCAAGACAACGAAATGAACAATAGGCTAGCTATTTGAGCTTGGGAGCTTTTGGCTCTTTTTCCTTTTTGCCTTTGTCTCCCAGGTCGCGGGTCGCTGGGAATCCGTTTACTTGTCGCCATATTTCGAAACCGAGGGAAACAGTATCCATCAATACCCAAGCGTTTGCCCGAACCCCCTGTTTCAGGTAATCCTTGCTCGGCCAATCATCTTTCGACACGTCCGCCGGGTCAGGCCCAACAAAGATCTTAAAATTACCGGATCCTCCATCATCGGCAGGATTGATAGCACTCACCACGCCGCCGAATGTTCCTTTCGCAGCACTTGGCCAGCCAACAAACTGGATGGCAGGCCATCCTTCGAATTGAATCCGAACCTTGTCGCCGACATGAACGAGGGGCTGATCCATACCCCGGACGTTCAGTTCAACCCACAAATCTTCTGTATCAGGAATGATTTCGAATAGGGCTTCACCGTTGCTTACGGCTCTGCCAACTTGACCGATGATAGATTGGACCCAACCCGTGCTGGGACTCTTGATCTCCAATTGCCGCAGTTCCTGTAAATCGATAGTCAGTTTACTATATTGTTTCTCATAGTCAGCCAGCTTTTGGCTGTATTCGTCTACAGACTGGGTCGCTTTGGCAATCGAATCCCGTACAACTCCTCTCTTGCTTTCCAACTCCTTCGTTTCCGCTTGCCAGTCTTCGTAAGCCTGTGATGCTGACTGTTCCAAGTTCAGAAGTTTTTGTTGCTCTGAAAGAAGTTTATTCAGCAGTCCTTCATACTGGACTTCAGATACGGTGAGGGTGCGTAGTGACTCGCGTTGCTTCACTTCTAGTTCCGCTTGCTTCACATTCGGCTTTTGAGCTTCTATGTCGGAAAGAGCCTTTTCATGCTTGAACTTGGCAGCATTAACCTTGAACTCGGCTGCCTCGATCGACGCCCTCCCATAATCCCTTGTAAAATCGACCCTCTCTCTCGCCTGATCTAATTGTTGTTGAGTCAAGACTCGTTGAGTTCCAATTTGGACCAATTGATCCTGTATCAATTGGAGCTCACCTGCTGCGATGGTATCGAGTTCCATGATGATCTCGCCTTCTTCAACCCACGTGCCTTCCTGCAAGCCAGCCTTCTGGCTCTTGATCACCCCTTTTACAGGGCTCAAAAAGAATTGCCGTCTATCGTTGGGATTTCGAGCTACTACTAGCCCTTCACAACGCGACGACTGCTGCCATGGCAGAAGGGTCGAAGCCAGAATGAACACAACCAATAGCCAAAAAAGCACGCGACCGGTCGCTCTCGCAAACCAACTAGACCGGACTAAATGCATGGCGGGAAGCCTATCCCCCAGCGAATCGCTCGGCTTCAGCCGAATCATTCTGCGCTCAGTCTTACGATCACGCTGAGGAGCAACGGCAGTGTCAGTACTCGGGTGTTCTTGTAAATTGGTTGCCATTATTCGATCTCCAGTTTTCCGTCACACTCGTCAACAATCGATTGTTCATGGGTTGCAATGATCAGCGTCCAAGGCTGCTTGCGATCCTTGATCTCACTCCAAATGGATTCTCGCAAATCCGCAGATACCAGATCCAAAGCTCCATCAATCAGGAGTAACCTCGGCTTGCCTGCGATAGCGCGTGCGATCATGAGGCGCGCCTGCTGCGACTTACTTAATGGGTATCCGCCTGTCTGCATCATAGTCTCGACACCTTTTGGCATCGAAAGCACATCGTTCCAAAGACCGACTCGTGTCAATGCCTCCCGAACATCCGCAGGGCTGACCGAGCTTCGGTTCAACGAAACGTTTTCCTGGATCGTTCCGTGGAACACCTCGGGAGCAGAAGCAATCGATACCATCGAACCGTCTGCAAATCTATTTACGTCTCGCGAGTCTATTCCTCCGATTTCAATCAAGCCCTCCTCCGGCTCGCGAAGACCGCATAACGCATGCATCAAAAGTTCTGCAGTTTGATCCCCACCACTCACTGCAAACCGCTCGCCACTGGCGACACGCAATGAGTCGATGTCCAGCGAGGATGCCCGTTCCGGACAAGGGATATGCAAACCCTTAATTCGTACATCCGCAGGGCCAATTCCCGCATGCATAGTCCGGGAGGGGGGCAATGTGGGAAGATCCAGCAAATGCCCAACCTTGTCCATAGAAGCCATGAGGTCGTAGAACGACTCGAGTGCTTTGCCGACCTTCGCAAACGCACCGACCACCAACGCGATAACAGACACGCTCGCGACCAACTGTCCAACCGTTAAGTCTTCCGAAATCACCAGCCATAAACCGAGCGATAATATCGAGGTTAGTGCCACGGCGTAAAGCATCAAGGCAAACAAGGTTTGCCGAATCAGAATGGTAAAGTGCTTTCGCCTAGCTGATAAATATTCTACCGTAAAACGGTTCGCACGATCGGTCACTAGATCCATTGCTCCGTGTACCTGAAAAGCCTTGGGAGCACCGATAACGTCTTGAAGCCAATGAGCTAGCTTATACTTTACAATGGACTCGTTTATCGAAGTCTTGATCGCGTTCCGTCCAAGTGCCAAAAGTATCAACGTCATGCAGAACACGAGAACGACGTCATAAAGCAATAAGAACGGACTGTAGACCGCGAGAAGAACCATCCCCGTCGTCGTCTGGATGACTAGGAACAACCCCTCGATAAGCAACGTCGAAGTCGCCTTTTGGATGGACATAATGTCAAAAAAGCGGTTCGCCATCTCCGGGCCGTGAATTCCTCGCATGGCATTTCGGTCCAGCCGGGGGAATCGCTCGGTCAAGTCCCCCACGATGCGTACAAGCAAACGCCGCTGCAAAATTTCTATGACGAAGTACTGCAACCCTTTGATCATGGCGGAGAGCGAAAGCACGCAAAACAGCAATAACGCCAACCAGAATAAAGGTTGGGCAGCCATGCTGGCAAATCCGATCGTCGTCACCATCTGCTCAATGGCGAGAGGTGTCGCCAGATCAAGTACACCGACGATGAATCCGAAAATCGTCAGCATCCAGATATCGTTCTTCTCAATCCGTAGCAGCTTGAAGTATCGATTCAGAGGTGATAAATGCTCATGATGATGGTCGTCGCCGTGACCATGACCGTGACCATGGCCCCCACCGTGACCTCCGTGGGCCGTGTTCGCATGACTGGTGGAGGAATGTCTGGAGGATGCTTCGTCGCAAGTTAGCGAGGCTTCTGCGACAAAAAAATGTGCCCCGTTATCTACTAACGCCTTGACCCCCTTGATCAGACGCCCTCTCGTCATCGACTCGGACTCCATGGCGTCTCTAGTGCATGGGATCTTAGACACTTCCATCCTACCGAAGTGAATCTTGCAAAAGATCCAGCTCGATGGTGCACGCTCTCTAATGTCGACCGCGATCACCGTGAAGCCCTCGGAGACCAACTCCCAGATCTCTCCGCCGTATACATCCACGGGCGCCAGACGAATCCCAATCCCCCTAGCTGCACGCATCAGCAAGTAATCGGAGTCGTCAAAATTTTCCACGGAATAAGAATTTTTAGAGTCGGCTAAAGCCTGCATCAATAGGCCAGACTCAATCGGGATATCGTTTCTTGCAGCTACCTCGACGAGAGTCTTTCTCATCAGCTCTATCAGCTGCTCCTCAGTCCTTGCTGTTGTTCCCTCGGCCTTTAGCATAAGTTTTCCTTATGTAAAAAATCTTTCCCTTTCAGATTACCCCTCATTATTCCTCCCAGATTGGAGTGGCAAGTTCTAAACCCCATTTTTTTGTTCCGATTTGGCCCGATTCTTGCCATTCTCTTCCTGTCGTAAACCTGTCGAGGTTTACAATTCGGCTCTCGGAACGACTGGCTGGACAATTTAAGGCGTGGATTCTCATAGGAATTGGGGTGTTGGTTTGAAACCAAAAGCGGTTTTGGCGTATTGTCGAGAAAAAGGTATTCGAACCATCGATCTTCGATTTACAGATTTGACCGGGGCTTGGCAACATCTGACGTTCCCTGTTTCTGCGATTTCTGAGGTTTCGTTCGAGGATGGGTTTGGACAGGAAGTTTCCTTTGGCTTGGAAGCGAGCCCGCCAGGTACGGCCGAAATGGCCTATGTCGTCCTTGTTCCTTACAGCGAAGCCAATTACCTGGACGCTTCGACAGATCCCCCTACCTTGGTGCTGCTCGCAGGGATCCAAGACATCCTGCACAGACAGGAATCTCCTTGGGACTCTCGAAACGTTGCCAACCAAGCAGTTCGGTTTCTCGAGTCGACTTCTATTGCCGATGAACTGTACGTGAGAACGCTATTAAAGTTCGACCTTCATCACAATTCCGACAAACATTCAGGGTCCGGCTTCGATAAAGCCTTTCAATTCCGATGCCAACTAATGAATCGAGCCATCGATGCGGGAGTTAATGTCGAACGACACTTTCACTATTCATCGGCAGGATCCTTCATCGCTCTTCAACCAACGAAAATACTAGAGTGCTGTGACGATATCGCGATGACTCGATATCTAATGGAACAGATTGCCGCCGAGGAGGGCGTTTCTGTCGATCTTTCCAGCCACTATTCGGCGACGCAATGGAAGCTCGTCAAGAATGGCGAGCCGGTTTTCCCTGGCAACTCGTCGCGGGGTATCAGCGATGTCGCACGATACGCACAAGGGGGAATCGTCAAACATGCTGCCAGCTTAGCTGCCATTTTCTTAACCCCAGTGCTCGAAAATGCAGCAATGGATTTCCCTTTTGCCGCGAATGCAGCAGTCGATACCCCTATGTCGCTGACTCGATCTCTGCAAGATAATCAATCTTCTCGATCAAGAGTGATCGAAGTTCGCGGAATTCCAACCCATGGAAACCACTATCTCGCTGCCGCAGCCACTTTGATGGCTATGATCGATGGCATCCTCAACAAAATCAATCCTGCTCCATTCGATTCTCCTCCGACTCGCATCATCGATCCTTCAGTCTCGGTCTCAGAGCGAGCTCGAGTCCTATCTAAAGCACTCAGTTCCGATACCGATTTTCTGCTCATGGGCGATGTGTTTAGCAACGAACTCCTCGACTCGATTTCCGCCTATCTTGACCACATCGCTTCCACCAATTTTTTTTAGCAAAGCCACGCCCTGGCCAGCGTTCCTCACCCCTCTCCAAACTCGCTTTGCACCACCTGTCGCATGAATATTGCAAGTCGGTTAAAAGTCCAAGCAGAATCAAGCCCTAACCAGATCGCCATCGCGTCTGCGACCGATCGATACAAACCGTGCCGCACCAGAAACTACCGAACCGTATCGCTTCAAGATTTGGACGCGCGATCGAGTTCGATCGCAGCCGGGCTCCAGTCAATGGGAATAGGTCCAGGGAAACGTATCGCACTATTAGTTCGATTTGGCGAAGACTTCATTACGCTCGTTTTTGCCCTCCTTAAAGCAGGCGCGACCATGATCCTGGTCGATCCCGGGATGGGAAAAAAGAATCTGATCAAATGCCTAGAAGCAACCCAACCAGATGGCTTTGTCGCCATTCCCATGGCCCACGCAATCGTTAAGGTTCTCGCCAGTCGCTTCCCTAAAGCCAAGCACAATGTTCTCGTCGGCCCCTGGCTACCATTTCTCCCCACGATCACACTGGCCAAGCTGGAGAGGCATCGCGAATCGGACTACCGAGATCCCATCCAAGACAGTTCTGCCGAATCGGCAATCATCTTTACAACAGGTAGCACCGGTCCACCCAAAGGTGTTCTCTATTCGCACCAAACCTTTCTCTCTCAAGTGGACTTGATCTCAAGCCATTACGGTATAACCGCAGGCGGGAAAGATCTAAGTTGCTTTCCACTCTTCGGCTTATTCAATGCGGTGATGGGAACGACAACCATCCTCCCCGATATGGACCCGACTCGCCCCGCCGATGTTGATCCACCGCGCCTGCTCGATGCAATTGATCATTGGCAGATCAACCAGTCATTCGGATCGCCTGCCCTGTGGAACAAGCTGGGCCGATACTGCGAAGAAACCGGTCGACGTGTCCCTTCGCTAACCCGAGTCCTCTCGGCAGGAGCGCCAGTCCCTCCCAAAGTTATGCAAAGAATGCGAAATGCCATCCATCCTGATGCATTGTTCTTCACTCCCTACGGAGCAACGGAAGCCTTACCGATCGCCTCAATCGAGTCTCGGACCGTTCTCGAGGAAACAGCTACCAAGACCGAACGAGGCGGCGGCACCTGCGTCGGAAATCGCTTTCCCTCCATCGAGTGGCGAGTCATCAAAATTAGCGATTCGCCGATGACCGAACTCGGCGAAACCGAAGCTTTGCCTAGGGGAGAAATCGGAGAGCTCGTTGTTTCTGGTCCCGTCATATCCGAGCGATACGTGACCCGCACCGAACAAAACGCCCTCCATAAACTAAACGACAACGGTCGCGTTTGGCATCGTATGGGGGATGTGGGCTATCTCGATGAACAGGATCGTTTCTGGTTTTGCGGACGCAAAACCCATCGGGTCGAAACGAAACAAGGTACGATCTTTACCGAGCCAATCGAGGGCATCGCTAACACACACCCCCAAATCTATCGTTCAGCACTAGTCGGCACGGGAAAGGCTCCCGACCAATCACCATTGCTCATCCTCGAACCAACCTCTAAGTCTCATGCCTCCACGCCTCATGCCTCGACGTCTCATGCCTCGACGTCTCATGCCTCGACGTCTCATGCCTCGACGTCTCATGATCGTTCGGAACAACAACTCATCCAAGAAGTCCAGAAGATCCTCACTTCACACCAGGTTTCAAACGGGATCGATCGGATCGTTGTCTATCCAACCAAACTCCCAGTGGATATCCGACACAACTCCAAGATCTTCCGCGAACAGTTAACCGATTGGGCTAACCAGAACCACCGTGCTTAAGCAGTTGCAAAACAACGCATGTCGGGACTTCGTTCGATTGTTCATCGCTTGAGTTGCATGAACTCGGATACTTGCTGCTTAATCGCTAACTCGGTCGGTAATCTCTCCATAGAACTGGCTCCATAAAAGCCATGGATGTCGCATCGATCCAAAACGTATTGAGCGTCCTTGGGCATCGCGATAGGACCTCCATGGCATAGAACGATCACATCGGAGCGAACCGATCTGCCAGCGTCGGCGATCTCGCTAACTCGTGCGACGCAATCATCGAGCGTTAAAGCGGACTCGGCCCCGATGGCTCCCCCCGTGGTGAGCCCCATGTGAGCGACCAAGATGTCCGCCCCCGCCTCCGTCATCCCGATCGCTTGCTCGGTGTCGAACACATAAGGGGTTGTGAGTAATTCGAGCCGCCTAGCAGCCGCAACGCAGTCGACTTCCAGAGCGTATCCCATTCCGGTCTCTTCCAAGTTGGCTCGAAACATGCCGTCAATGAGCCCCACGGTAGGAAAGTTCTGGATCCCAGAAAACCCGAGCTCGATCAGCTCTTTGAGAAAGTGATCTCGAATCATAAAGGGATCGACCGCGCAAACCCCCGCAATCACCGGCGTCGAGTTGACTACAGTTAAAACCTCCCTCGCCATCTCCTTCACGATCTCATTGGCATTACCAAAGGGAAGCAACCCCGACAGCGAACCTCGACCCGCCATACGATATCGGCCAGAGTTGTAAATCACGATCAGGTCAATGCCCCCAGCCTCTTCGCATTTGGCGCTGATACCCGTCCCCGCCCCGCCACCGACGATAGGCTCGCGCCGATCGATCTTTTCTCGCAGGCGTGCCAAGATCTCTTCCCTGGTTTGTCGTGCCATTTCTATTGTCCCGAATTCCTTCTAAGTATCGTATTGCTGCGAAAGTGAAAGTTTACAGCAAACGGGTAAATGTGACTATTCTGGCTGATGCTTGAGGGCTGACTGGCGTTCCCAAAGCTCTAGAAAGTTCCCGACCAACGCCTCAGCAAACTCAGGTTCATTGATGTGGTAAGGCAATCGAATGATTTTGCGATCGTCTTGGCAAACAAGGCATCGCTCCAACTCATCAATCAGTGCTCGGTCCGCATCCGGGTCATGAAAAATTTGGTCAGGTGCGTCGAGCGAGGATACGCCCCCCATCGGTACAAGAATCCTGAACGGTGAACGAGAACTATTGAGCTTATCTGCAATGAAGCTAGCTGCTCGCAAATTCTCATCCACCGTAGTTCGCATCAATGTTACTTGTGCATTGTGAACATGAAGCAATCGATTGCGATACGGAATAGGCACCGTTTCCTTTGCCCCAAAATTCACCATATCTAATGCCCCTAAGCTGAGCACTAGAGGAATCTGAGCCTGTAGCAATTTCTCAAAGCGATTCGGTCCGCAGGAAAATACCCCGCCAGCGATTTGGTCCGCGACCTCCGTCGTTGTGATATCGAGAACTCCGTTGATCAAGCCCGATGCTACTAACGATTCCATCGCCCGCCCCCCACTACCCGTCGCATGAAAAACGAGGCAATCAAAACCTCGCTCTTCCAAGGCTTTGCGAACCTGATTCACACACGGCGTCGTCACACCGAACATGGTCATTCCAATAGTCGGCTTGTTACTTATCCGAGCAATCGGATGCCGCACCATTCCCGCCATGGCATGCGCCGCATTGCTCAATACAACTTGCGAGACGGCATTGACGCCCGCAATATCCACTACGGAAAACAGCATGAGAATATCGCTGCAATCGACATAGGGAGCGATGTTACCACTCGCCACTGTCGACACCATCAATTTTGGAAACCCGATTGGTAACGCACGCATTGCGGTTGTAATGAGCGATGTCCCGCCGCTCCCCCCTAGCCCGACGACCCCAGCAATTTTTCCGTCAGCAAGTTCTTTCAAAAGAAAAACTTTCAGAGCTTCGGCCATCTCAGCAATGGCGGTCCCCCGATCAGTTGCACCAGTAATCGCGAGCCTTTCCATTCCAGCAGCTGCGAGCACTTGATCTCGATCAATATCAGGCGACACCGTAGGCGGTTGCAGCGTTCCGACGTCGACCATCCGGACAGCGATTCCTAAATGGACCAGCCGGTCTCGCGCAAAAGCGAGCTCTTCCCCCTTTGTGTCCATGGTCGCTACCAAATATACATATGCAGACATTGTCAGTATCTCATTCAGTATCCCATTGTTGTTAACTTCTCCCTTAGGGTAGCAAAAAACGCTCGATTGCTACAGCACCCTTTGCAACAGGTACTCGAGGCAGGTAAGCTTTGCGGAAGAGTTTTCTCTTTCCTTTCAATTCGTTTGTGAGTCAATTATGAAGAACCAGCTCAGTTCCCGAGTCCTGTTCGCAATCCTAGGCTTCACTGTTTGCAGCCTTGCCCTGACCTTTTCCCTACTAGTCGCACAAGAAAAAGAGGATCGAATGTTGCGTCACGTTGTCTTGTTCAAGTTCAAAGAGACCAGTTCAGCAGAAGAGGTCCAAACCGTCGTTGACGCGTTCCGATCTTTGAAAACCTCGATCCCAGAGGTCGCAGATTTCGAATATGGTACAGATAACAGTCCAGAAGGGCTGTCGAACGGTTTTACACACTGCTTCTTGGTGACATTCAAAAGCGAAGCGGATCGCGACGTCTACTTGCCTCACCCAAAACACAAGGAGTTTGTCGAAGTCCTAACGCCACATCTCGATAAAGTGCAAGTCATCGACTACTGGGCAACCAAGTAGCTTGATTCTAAGCTGCCTCATCGCCCGATGGTGAGAATGACAACGCTACGATCCTCCAACTCTTGCAGGACTCGCTGAGGTAGAGGTTCTTTTCCAAAACACGCATAGATCCTGCCTATATCGCGATACCAAAAAAGAGGTTCGGCGATAATCTGTCCGTTCTGGTCCGTTATAGGTTCATGCGAGATCAAGTGACCTGCCCACACACGTTGTAACCATTTTCGATGTTCCGAACCGATTATTTGCAGGATATCCTCCATGTCATCCTGTTGGCTACTCTCCGAGTCGATTTGTGATGTTTCCTGCAAGCAGTTCAAACACAATTCGACTGCTCGGAATATCTTCATGGCTTGCGGATTCGCATTACGATGTGCAAACAAAGTTAAAATCGAACGAGCCCGGGTCATGGCCACATAAAGACTGCTCGCAAGCACCCCCTTATCCTGGGCACGAAAGAAATCGATCCCTGGAATGATCACGACCTCTGAATCGTACCCTTTAAATGAAGCAGATGTGGTTGCCAAAATCGCATGGGGGCTTCGCTGAAACGCCTGATTGGTCTGAACGCTGAGCTCGACATTAATGCCCTTCAAAACCGGTGCAACGATTTGCTCCAAACGTGCTCGAATAAATTTAGAATTGTAAATGATGGTGATATCCGAGGGGCGGACACCTTCGTTCTGGATCAATTGTCGACAATACTCCGCCAGAGCGAGAAACTCTTGGTCTAGCGTCTCAAATTTTCGAAACTCCGGTTTCGGTCCATCTACTTGGTTAAAACGAACGCTCCACCAGTCGATTCCACATTTTTCCACCTGCTCGATCAAACCGCGAGCTAGCAACTCTTTATAGTCCTGGTTGTCTTCTTGGGATTGCAACTGACACAGGACATTCAGTGCAAATTCGGTGATTGGTTTCGTGCTTCGAAAGCTCTCCTTCATGACCGTCGAACGTCCACGCATATCGAGCCCTAGTTCGGACCATTTGGGAACGCCGCGATCATAAATATTCTGGGCGTTATCGTAGAATATGTTGACGGATCGACTGTTAGCGTCGATCAAATTGGTCTGCCTCGTCAACGCCGTGAGAAGCTTTAACGTAGAGGGTCCCATATCCTGTGCTTCATCAATGAACAATGCGTCGCACCGAGGTGCAATCTCGCTCACATCAACGCGATCCAAGTAAGCTTGGGCAGCCAAATCGTAGTCGAAACCGAAGCTCTGTGCGCTTAAGCCCACCTCTGGTAGCACGACTTGCAACAAATCCCGAATGTGTTGCAAAGAGACGCGATTCCAAGGAAACGGTTTTCCGCCGGTCGTTTGCTCCCACGCTGCTAGAATCGATTCGGAGATGAGAGTTTGAAGGGATCGATTCGCGAAAATAGCCCAAATTCGAATATTCTGTTCCTGCCGCAACCGGTTCACCGTTTGCATCAACCAATGTGCAAGTACGACGGTCTTGCCGCTACCCGCTACCCCACGGACAAGACGCGGCTTTCCATCTAGCTCCAAACCACATAACCGCTGTTGTTCATGAGACAGGACCGGACGCAGCTCCTGTCTCCTGGTAATCTGATACCCCACGCTGGTTGTTTCGTTGACCACCATCGACTGCGGTGGAACATAATCGACCGCAACAGGTACTTCTTCCCATACATGAGCTCGTTGGGAACTTCTAAGAACCAAAGGCTTTAGATGTCTAATCAACGGCTTGAGGTACGGTTCGTTCATTTCCGCCCGGCTAGCGAGCAAGATCAACGACTCCCGTGCACGACTCATGGCGACGTTTATCATCCGCTGCCATTCATCATACGGCCAGCTATAACTCCCAGCGTTGACCGTATCAAAGATGATGATATCCGCTTCGGAGCCTTGCTGACTGTGTACTGTGGAGGCGGTCCAGTTTTGAATATGATTCTCCGCAATGTATTTTGTAACCCATTGCGTTTGTGCTTTGAACGGAGAGAGAAACAATCCGTGACACTCACGAAACGGCATATGGGAAAAGAATCGATCGAGAATATTCAGCGTGGCTCGTCGGATCCAACTCCGGTTTCCAGGCCCTCGCTCCGCTCGAATCGACGGCAGATCGGCCCCATCCTCATCCAGTACATACCAAACAGCCCGCGTCTCGTTCGTCAACGGGGTTGGCAATTGGTAGTGTCGATCCCGCACTTCGGGAGCTGTCACTAACTGGGAGTCGTATTTATAACTTGAAACGATCCGGCAAATGTCCTCGTGCATCCTGCGTTGCTCGCGCAGGACGTGCACTCCGTCGAGCTCTGTTGTGACGGTATCGAGATGACTCAAACCGCTCATGGCGAGCCATTTCATCTGATTGGTCGGCAAGATTCTACTGATGCGGCTGATCGGTGCTAATTGTTGGGAATCTCCAACCAAAACGATCCGTCGACTGGCCAAAAGCGATAAGGCAGCAATCGCAGTCCGGGACAACAACCCGGCTTCATCAATGAAGACCGACGTGAACGGTGCATATCCGCTCTCGATACTCGACTTCACCTCGGGACGTTTTATCAGAGTGGTCGCTTTAAAAGCCGTGGTAACAATGACTCTAGCCTTGGAGTCGAGAAAGTTCTTCAGCGAAGAATCACGCATCTCGCGGCTTAGCGTCTTGATTTGGCTCCGTAGTACTGCTTTCTCCTCCGAGTCTCTCGCCCTAGCGAGTTCATGCGAAAGAAGCTCGATTTGTCCCAGATACTCAGTCTCTGTTCCGCGAAGCATATCGACGAGCTTTTCCGATTGATAACGTTCCAGCGTCGCCCCTTTGCCAACCCTTAACAAGCTGCCTGCCGCCAACTCTTTCGTGCACCCCATGTTTTTCGCAGCTCGACCGACCGACAAAGCCACTGCATCGGTTGCTCGATTCGTCGTGGAAACAATCAAAATACGTTCGGTCGGGTCCGAAAGAACGGCTGCTACCTGTCGACCGGTCGTGTAGGTTTTGCCAGTACCAGGCGGCCCCCAAAGCACACTCCACGACTTGTTCCACCAAGTCCTCAAGTGCTCTAAGCCTGCCTCGCTCGGTTGGCATACGTTGGGATGGATCCCACCCTCCGACGCGAATAGTCGGTTCGGCAGCAGTTGGCGAAGGGAGTCGTAAGCAGGCTCGTTAAATATCGAGTTCAGAAACGCAAGAAACTCGAACGGTCGAACAAAGAACGATCCTTTCGTCGGCGGATATTCCGGATTCGAGACAGAAACAAAAATTCTCCCACCCGCCTCGTCAACCTCGAGTACCTCGCCAGACCAAAGAATGGAGTCTTCGGCTTCATCGTCTTCGGAGCGTTGTTGATCAAAAAGGGATTGGGTGTGTAGTCTTTCCTCGAGCATGTGGACCGGTCGGAATGCCATCGAGCCTTCCCAAGTCCAATCGAATTCGACCGAGTGCCCGACATGCAAAACATAGATTGTGCCACTTTCGGATTCCGAGAGCAGGCTTACTTTGCGGCACCGTAGCTGTTTCCATTGGACGGAGTCACGGTACTCACGCTTGATGGCTTGCTGAGCATCGGCAAGTGTTGAGTTCGGTGCATCCGGCAGTTCGATCTGAATCGGGAAACGGGCTTGTTCGAATCGATCGTCTTCTAGCTCGTCTCTTAGCATAAGTGATAGAAAAACCGAGCTGTCAAGTTGGATAAAAAGGGTAGACGGGGAAAGCCGGTTGAGACGCCCGCGATTGCTGTTTCATTGCGAATCATGCGAGCCCTCCAAAATGTAACAATACAATCGAACTTAGAGTAATCCAACTTGCTGCCTGTGACTAGCCGTAGCTAAACAGCTCGCTGGCCTCCGAGATAGACTCGCTCAACCTGCAATTGATCAGACAAAACCACAAAATCAGCCAGTTTGCCGACCGCAATGCTCCCCACGCGTTCCGCAATTCCCGTTCGTTCCGCTGGCGTCAACGATGCCATGCGAACGATTTCATACAAGGGAATATCAGTCCAGTGAGCCATGTTCCTAACCATGCTGTCCAACGCCACCACAGAACTGGCCAATCCGCCCCCTTCGCCACGTCCAACACTCCCGTCGCTGTAGATCCAGTTCTCGTCCCGTTGGTCGCCAAAAGCGTACTTGCCTGGGGGCATGTCTAAAGCTCGATTGCAATCACTGACCAGACACAACCGACGGCTCGTTTTCATTTGCCATGCAAATCGGAGCAGTTCCGGGCTAAGATGGCAGCCATCCGCAATCACCTCGGTGCTCATCTCGGGATTGGCTAGTACAAACTCCGTCATGCTAGCTTGCATCGGAAAGCCGAACCTGGGACGCAACGATACCACCGAACTCATGGCACACCAAAAGTGATCGACATGCCGCATGCCAAGGTCAAAAGCGGCTTGCATCTCCGACCAACTAGAATTGGAGTGACCGCAGGTGATGAGGCACCCGTAGTGAGACGCGAGTCGATAGAAATCAGCTGCACCAGGTAATTCGGCCGCACAAGTTGCAATCTTAACGATCCCTGTATCGAAATATGCTTTCGATTCCCTCAGAGTCGGCGGACGGCATCCTGCCTTCGTATGGCAACCCGCTTTATCCTCGGCAAAGTAAGGCCCATAGAGATGAACCCCCGGCAACCGAGGTAGGAATTCTCTATCTTCATCCGCTTGCATTCCAGTCTTGGACCCAAGGGCATTAATTTGTTCCATCACCTGCTTTGTGCTGCATAGCATCTCCATAATTTGCTCGTGAGTTCCGGTTGTGCAAGTCGGAAAGAGCGATGTAACCCCGTGCCGGAGGTGCGCTGCCGCAGCCTGTCGGATTGCAGACTCGGTGCCATCCATAAAATCGTGGCCACGCCCACCGTGTACATGAATATCGATAAATCCCGGTGCGAGATATCCACCTGCGAGCGAGATAGTCTCGGTCTCAGCAGGCAAGTTGTTTGGCAAAGGGCCAATGTAATCAACTATACCATCCTTACAGATTACACATTGGTCCGAGACGACGCCTGACTCAAGTATGACGCGACCATCATGAAACAGGCTTATCATTTTTTGCCCACCAATCGTACATGTCGAAGAGAGATTCTCGGAGGTTTTGTTCATGCTTGGTTCGCGATTGCTTCCAGTCTTGAGAAGCGAGCGCGCTCTCGACCGATGAGGAGTCCCGTTCGCCAAGCAATCTTTGTATAACCCATTGCTCGGTTGTTTGATCGACGTAGGTACGCCATATCACCTTGCATCCAGGGAACGGTCGATGGGAGGTTGCGATCACAGGCTTTCGATGGCAGTATGCGTACGCAACCACTCGAAATCTACGTAACAACGACAATTGCTCAATGCCATCCAACAAAACCATGTCGGCCTGTTTCCAAAATGGAAGGGATTGAACAAAATCCTGCGTCGCTCTCCCGTTGTCGTGAAGGAATAGGCTCGCGATCCTTATGTCAACCTCTGCTTTTTCCAATCGTTTCTTCAGCGTCATGAGCAGGGTCGACTTGCCTGTTCCGTGGGGGCCAACGATCAAAGAGCAGCCATGGCTGTTACGGCACGATCGCGCGAAGGTATCCCATTGCTCTTTCTCGAAAAACTCGTACTCGATCGCTCCCGGTAGAAAATACTTGGTGCAGAATGGATTGGAGTGCTCTTGCAAAACTCAAGCCCCGTCGAGAAACCATCAATTGGAACCGCCCGATCCGCGACAACTTAGTGGGACATTATGGACGAATAGCATAGTTTATTTGGAACGCCTTGTAGAGGTAGGCGTGATGCTCCATACTGCCAAAGCACCAAGCCAAACGGGTACCAGCAACAGCCAGATGCCGAACCCCACTGAGTCGTAGGTTGTAGCACCGCTGGTTGTCATCGTTCCATCCTGAATCTGCTGAGGACCTAAGTCCGGGTGGGTCAACGCGCTAGCCAAGGCCGGGGAGTTTGTGGTGGAAACAGGCATACCCGGCATGGTTCCCATACCGTTCTGCTGTTGGGTAAGAGGGTTCCCCCAAGGATCGAGAGGGGGTTGATCGAATTGAGATCGTGCGGGATCCATCCCCATTCCAGCACCCTGCATATTCTGCTGCTCCCAGGCATTAGAAGACATGGCAGCGTCGGAACGCATCCCGTTTTGGCTTGGATTGCCTGATAAATGCCTGGGGAACGGAACCACCCCAATCGCAGGTAGAAACAATGCCATCGAGCTGGTCGCGCACAAGACGATTAGACTTATGAACTTGATCGACTGCATGCTGACTCCCGGAAATGGAACAAACGAACCGAGCATTGACTTATGAATAGGCAACGCCGCCCGGGAAAATACCAAAAACACTCCGTCAAAATCGATCCGAATAGGGAGTTCCGAGCCGAATTCCAAGCAAATTTCGGGGAAAAAGTCGCATCGGGTACTATAATCGAGCCGTACACAACGTTTCGAACCATCAGGAGTCTATCAGGCATGTTCATCAAGCTAGCAAAATCCGCTTCGCAATTGGCTCTCCCCATTTGCGCGGCCATGACTCCGTTCTCTACAGCTTTTTTGCTCTCCACCGACGGGTACGCACAAACAACGATTAACCGCTACAACGTTCCAAACCCCTATTCAAGGCCCAGCCAAGCTCAGCCACCCAGCCAAGTTCGGCCCCTTGAGATCCGTCAGTATTCTGTGAGTCCCAGCAATACTCGAGTCTATGAAACAATTCCTCGGCAAGCCATACCGCCTCGAACCATTGCACCTGGGCAAGGACCTCAACCCGCGCTTGGACTTGCTCAGCCAACACCCCAATTGCAAGTCCCGCAGTTGCAATCGCCGGCGAATTTTGCAGATGTTCAAGTGGTCGGACGCGGGCTCGGGACGCCAGGCTTAATCACATCAGGTGCAGCGGAGCGTATGCAGCAATCGGGACTTGTTGTGGAAGAGTTTCGTCCACCGCAACCTCGAGTCGAAGACTTTTCGCTTGATGGGTTACCTCCCGAAGCACGCCGACAATTCTACCAACAGCTCGATCTACCTGAGGGAGCGCGTGTCATGTCCGCACGCATCGTCACGGCTGATCAACAAGAGTTGTCAGTGCAAGATCCGGTACCGCTTGTTGCACCCGCACCACCAGTCTTGCCATCAGTTTCGAGTGAGACCACCCTGCTGCCTGCTGTACGAGACGCAGACGAATCACAACCCGAGCCAGCGGCTGCAAGTTATGCATCGTCGGAGTTAGTTCAAGAGCTATCGAATCAGAATATCGCACTCCTCAAAGAAATCCAATCGATCAACGAGCGGCTAGCGAAATTGGAACAAGCGTACCATCTGCTTGAAGTTCAAATGATTCAAGTCAAAGAGAGTTTGCCAGCAACCATTGAACCCGTTACCGAAGTACAAAGAACCGAACCGGATACTGCACCACCCGCGACAGAGCAACCAGCCACAGAGCAACCAGCCACAGAACAACCAGCCACAGAACAACCAGCCACAGAACAACCGGTCGAGGATAAGCCCGCAGCAGAGAATGACACCGCATCTGGTAAAGAGAAGGCTCCTGGAAAGAAAAAGAAGAACAAGAAGGTCGCCGAGCGAATCGAGGTTTGATTGGCGTAACGCGAAAGCGGCCTCAGAAGTCTCCGAAGGATGCTGACGTCATTTGCTCGAATCGCTTGCGCCCACAGCACCGTTTTCTAGTCGCTCGCGAACTCCTGGTATCACCCGAATCGCGTTTTCGTAATAGATTCGCCTCAGCACATCGTCAGGCAAATCAATCCCATAAATTCTCCACAGACCTTGGGGAGGAATAGATTTCTCCGAGTAGGAGAAGTACTCGTCTCGAGATTCCAAGAAACGCCAATAAGCCTGATACCTTTGTTCTGGCCATGGGCCATCGGTTCCGAAGAGTATGCGCTCGGAATGAGACAGAAAAAAATCTCGTGCTGTGTAAGGCTGGCGTCCCAATTCGCTGATCCTTGAAGCGAACTCGATCACGACGTTCGGGTGTCGAGCCAACATCGCCGCCGTTTCTTCGAGATCCTCAGCATCGTTTCCAAAGTGGGCTGCGATAAATGTTGTTCTAGGATGTTTTGCGAATAATCGATCTCTTGCTGCGTGCAAGTCTTTGCGGCGTGGAAACTCACCTTCTGGGAAATGCCATCCCGGGCGTCGCGAAAGTTCTTCGTATCGTTCGTTACTTGGGTCGATGGGTTCGAAGAATGCACTCGGATCGGCCGTGTGCATTATGACAGGCAGGCCAAGCTGACCACATACTTCCCAAATGGGATCAAAGCGTTCATCGTCGATGGCAATGAACGAACCATCTGCATTCTTCAGCTCCAATCCGAATGATTTAAAGACTTTGAGGCCCGAGATACCACTCGCTTTCGCAGCTTCCAGTTCTCGAACAATCTTCCGAGCAAAACCGGGTTGGTTACAGTCCCATGATGCAGACTCGTCGATTCGACCTCGTCCTCTCCAGTCGATATTGGTGAAGATGAGGAACCGGTTCTTATGATTTGTCCACAAATACGATATATGGTCCTCAAGCTGTTGGCCGAGTGTTCCGTCCAAACTCACACTGAGGGCGATGTTATTCCGCTCCATAAGCTGAACGAAATGCTCCAGAGCATCTGTATCATGCTTTAGTCGAATCGAAAAATGGGAGTGTACGTCTACAACCGGGAAGCGTGCTCGTTCGATGCGAGTACTTTTTACTCGCAATCTAGGGTCTGGAGTGAATTCACCGATCGATAACGGTGACACCGATTCGTTAGTTTGACCGTGCCCCCATCTCGGAAACACCAAAGTGCCTGAGATGGCGAAAAACGCTAAACTGCACCGTAGCAAACAAATCACGAGTAGCTTTGTACGCATCACTAAAGGATTCACCCAAACGCGAAATCGGATGAGTCCGGGAAACAACTCAGACTCGTCGACGACCCCAATATAGTCCCCCTTAGATCGTTGTTGCCAGATAGAATCTTAACTTCCAGTATCCCGGTTTCAGAACGAGCGCAGGCAAATTTAACTTCCGGGGATAATTCCCGAAAATAGACGGTTCGTCTTAGTGGTCTGATTTGCCGTTCTCTTAATCTTTTCTGGATAGGATTTGCAATCGTTCGGATCGGGGCTCAAGCGAGCCGTTAGACACCGAGTTCGAGCATTTTATCGCCCCGAATTCGATCGTCCGCTCTCCAATGAGTTCATCTCAGTGACAGCACGACTAACAAGCTAGCCACGATGCCTACCCCTTAGCTGACACCCTCGATCATTCAAAAGTACCTCTATTTTGAAAATCAAAATACATCCGTCGGCCCTCTACAGCCATACCAAGCAAACTTATCCGCCGATCTGCGATTTTGCCTGCAACACAATGTTTGCCGACGTAATTCCAAAGTGCTCGTACAACAAATTAAACGGTGCAGAAGCCCCAAAGCTCGACATTCCGACAAAGCTACCCTTCACCCCAAGGTACTTGTCCCAGCCTTGTCGAATCCCTGCCTCGCAAGCTACCCGAGCGGTGACACTGCTCGGCAATACCGACTCGCGGTACGCTTCTGGCTGCTCGTCAAACAGCTCCATACATGGCATCGAGACGAGGCGCGACTTGATGCCCGCCGCTGTCAATTCCTCATGAGCCTTGATTAAAATCGGAATCTCGCTTCCTGTTCCCATCAAGATGACTTGAGGCACTCCCTCGCAATCCGCCAAAACGTAACCACCCTTCTCACATCCCGCAGCATCACCCATCGTGCTGCGGTCCAGAGTAGGAACGTTCTGACGCGAAAGTACCATCGCCGATGGATTCTTCTTGAGCTGCATCGCTGCTCGGTAACAGTAAAGCACTTCGTTCGCATCGCCAGGCCGAAACACATATAGACCTGGGATCGCTCGGCATGCGGCCAAATGCTCAACTGGCTGGTGGGTCGGTCCGTCTTCTCCAAGTCCAATCGAATCATGAGTCAAAACATATAAGACTGGTTGATGCATGATGCTGCTCAATCGCATCGATGGTCGCATATAGTCTGTGAAAACAAAGAACGTAGCACCGTACGCACGCAAACCGGACAAACTCATGCCGTTGAGAGCAGCCGCCATACCGTGCTCGCGGATGCCGAACCGCATGTTCCGCCCTGCAAAGTTCGAGGCGGAGAAGTCACCTTGTCCGTCGAGCAACGTCATCGTCGATGGAGCCAAGTCGGCTGAGCCACCAATCAAGGCGGGTAGGTGCGGCGCTAACATGTTAAGAACCTTGCCACTGCTGACGCGTGTCGCCAGCCCCTTGGGATCGGCCGCGAACGGCTTGAGACCAGCGTCCCAACCCGATGGCAATTCCCCAGAAACGATCCCCTCGATTTCCGCAGCTTCTTTCGGAAACGCCTTGGCATACTCCGCAAATTGCCCGGACCACTTTGATTGCAACTCGCCACCACGTTTGCCCATGGTGTCGGCAAAGGCCTTTGTAGCGGCCTCTGGAACCAAGAACTTCTCGTTCTCCGGCCAGCCATATGCTTGCTTGGTCAACTTGATCTCATCGTCGCCTAGTGGAGCTCCGTGTGCACCGTGCGTGTTTGCCTTGTTCGGCGAACCAAAGCCGATGACCGACTTTACCACGATCAATGTTGGCTTGTCCGTCGTCGCTCGGAAAGTCTCGAGAGCCTTCTTCAACGCATCCAAATCGTTTGCGTCAGCTACCGATACGACGTTCCAGCCCAAGCCACGGAACTTCTCTGGCATGTTTTCGCTGAAAGCCAGGTCGGTATGCCCCTCGATGGTGATGCCGTTGTCATCGTAAATCCAACATAGATTCGAAAGCTTTAAGTGCCCTGCCATCGAAGCAGCTTCGGTGGCAACTCCCTCCATCAAGTCTCCGTCTCCGCACAAAGCGTAGACGTTATAGTCGAACAACGTATAACCAGGCTTGTTGTATTTGGCTCCCATATGCTTGCTCGCAATGGCCATTCCCACCGAGTTCGCAATACCTTGCCCCAAAGGTCCCGTCGTGGTCTCGATACCAGCCGCATACCCATACTCAGGGTGACCCGCACATGGGCTATGCAATTGGCGAAACTTCTTGAGGTCATCTATCGTGAGGGAAGGTTCCGCTGTTGGTTTGCCAGAAGCATCCAGTTTGCGAATCCCGGCTAAGTGAATCAACGAATAAAGAAGCATCGAGGCATGCCCGCAAGACAGCACGAAACGATCGCGATTCGGCCACAATGGCTGCGCAGGATCGTAGTTCATCGCTTCGGTCCAAACTTGGTAAGCCACCGGAGCCAATGCCATCGGTGTGCCCGGGTGACCACTATTGGCGGCTTGGACCCCGTCCATGCTCAAAGTGCGAATGGTATTGATCGCTAACTGCGTCGCGCTGAGTGCCGGTGCATTCATGGTGGCTTTATGACCTCTGCTTATTTTGGGCTCAAGAAAAGTGATTGATATGATCAGACGAAAGGGTAACCCTTTTTGGATTGAGCTGCAACGGCTAGAAAGCTCCCCCATTGCTCTGTTAGAATCCCTGCTCGAACAATCGTTAGATTCCTCGTGGATATGAAGAAAGCGTGAACATGGCCGAATTTAGAACAGAAGTGGACTCGATGGGCGAGGTTCAGGTACCAGCCAACGCCTATTACAGTGCTCAAACCCAGCGAGCGGTCGAGAACTTCCCCATCTCGGGGTGGCAGCTTCCAGTACCTTTGCTGCGTGCCATGGGGCGTGTGAAGCTAGCGTGTGCAGTCGCCAATCACGACCTCGGTAAGCTGACTGGGACCGGAAAGAATCCGCTCAACGAAGAGCAAGTCTCGGCCCTCAAGACCGCTTGCCAAGAGGTCATCGATGGCAAAATGGACGGCGAGTTTCCCATCGATGTCTTCCAGACAGGCTCGGGAACCTCGAGCAATATGAACGTCAACGAAGTCATCTCGAACCGAGCCATCGAGATGATGGGCGGAGATCGATTCTCCAAGGTGAAACCAATTCACCCCAACGATCACGTCAACATGGGGCAAAGCACGAATGACACTTTCCCAACCGCGATCCATGTCGCCACGGCAGTCGAAATTCACAATACGCTGCTTCCACAACTCAAGCGGCTCCACGAGTCGCTCAGGGACAAGGCTGCGAAGTGGGACAAGGTAATCAAGATCGGACGAACACACCTCATGGACGCCACTCCGCTCCGTCTCGGACAAGAGTTTGGCGGCTTTGCGCGACAGATCGAGCTATCGATTGGCCGAGCAGAACTCGCAGCAAAAGCGGTTTACGAACTACCAGTTGGCGGGACTGCCGTTGGTAGCGGCATCAACACCCATCCAGAATTCGGGGCGCGAGTGGCTGCCTCGTTGCAATCGCAAACCGGTATTCCATTCGTGGAAGCGGTCGATCACTTCGAAGCCAACGCACAGCGCGACGGATTGGTAGACAGCCACGGCTACATCAAGACGATTGCGATGACCCTTTTCAACATCTCGAACAACATTCGTTGGCTTGGCTCCGGACCTCGCTGCGGCTTCAACGAAGTGATCCTACCCGACCGCCAACCAGGTTCGTCGATCATGCCGGGTAAGGTGAATCCGGTTATGTGCGAAAGTATGATGCAGTTGACGGCACGCGTCATGGGTAACGACACCACCATGACCATGTGCGGCGCATCGGGCGGTAATTTCCAGCTCAACATCATGATGCCAGTCATGGGGCACGCGATGCTCGAAAGCTTGATGCTCCTGTCAAACGGAATCAGTGCCTTTATCGAGTTCTGCATGGACGGGCTCGAAGCCAATCCAGAAGCCTGCGAAGCCGCCGTTGAGCAAAGTTTGTCGATGGTTACCAGCCTTAATCCGTACATTGGCTATGAGAAAGCTGCTAAACTTACCAAAGAAGCGTTTGCCTCCGGTAAGACGATTCGCGAACTATGCCTGGAACAAAACGTGCTTCCGAAAGAGACGCTCGACAAAGCACTCGATCCATTTGCGATGACCGAGCCACAAGCGTAAGTCCCAACTGGTAAGAAATTTTTCCTTTGTCACCTCGTTCATAGCACGCACAGTTCTCGTTAGCTAACCTCCTTTTGGAGGATAGCTAACGCTTTCACCCTCCCTTTGGGAGGGTCGAGCGAAGCGAGGGGAGGGAAAAGTGCTTCTTGAAAACCAGCCTCATCCCCCCTCTTCAGAATAGGTATCGAGCTATGGATCTCACAAATGATGTCGCAAGAATCAGCAACGTTAACCGCTGGTTGCTGACATCGCTGTTTATGTTCCTTCTAAGCCTCAGCACTCTGCTGACTAATTCTCAACGAATGCTGGGTGCCGAAGTGAGATCCCTCACGGTAAAGCTCTGGGAAGACGGTGCTCCCGGTGCTCTTGGAAATGATCCTAAAGACGTTCCGATGGCCATTGTTCACTTACCTCCGTCGAGCAAACCAACCGCTGCACTGGTGATCTGTCCTGGCGGTGGCTATGGTGGGTTAGCGATGGGGCACGAGGGGACCGAGATTGCCAAGTGGGCGAATGATCAAGGTATGGCGGCCATTATTTGTGATTACCGTCATCGTGGTAAGGGCTACGGGCATCCGGCACCTTTGCAAGATGCACAGCGAGCTATTCGCATAGTTCGCGCCAATGCAACGGATTGGAACATTGATCCGAATCGAGTTGGCATTCTCGGGTTCTCCGCCGGCGGGCATCTGGTTTCCACGGTCCTGACTCGATTTGATTTGGGGGATGCGAATAGCGATGACCACATTGCCAAACAATCGAGTCGCCCAGACTTTGGAGTGATGGCCTACCCGGTCATTCTCTTTGGACATCCGCGAGGACATCGAGGTAGCGAAGTCAATCTCCTTGGGGCAGATGCGAGCAAAGAGGAGCTCGTCCCCTTTCAAAGCGACTTGAACGTCACTAAGGAAACCCCACCAACATTCTTGTTTCATACTCAGGAGGACACTGCAGTTCCACCTGAAAACGCTTTGGCCTTTTACACAGCCATGGTCAAGAACGGGGTGCCGGGTGAGTTGCACATTTATGAGAAGGGACGCCATGGCGTGGGACTAGGTCGCGACATCGCAGGCACACGCGACTGGTCTGATGCACTTGCAAGATGGCTGCTCGCAAGAAACGTCATCTCTCCCAAAGACTAACGGCTCGGAAGCCCATTCTGGCTCGAAATTTTGCCACCAAGGGCAAAGCCAACGGAAAAAGCGCACTGGCAACGCCCTGCGTCCGGGTGGCTCGCTCTGAGAAACGAAGGGCCTGATTGAGCTACCTGCGAATCGCCATGATGGGCCACCTTGGAAACCTCATCGCAGGGCATTGCCCATGCGGATAAACAATTCTCACCTCACGGACCGAAATATGACGGCTACGGTTGCGGGATGCTTGATTAGCACCTAAACTGTTCTATACGGTTTTAGAGAAATCGGGAGAGAATTGGTCGGGAGGGGGTAAAGCTCTGACCAGATCCAATCGCCGAAGGCGCAATATTGACCCAGAATCGCTCAGGCCTCAAGAACTGTTTTCTTATCGACCGTCTCTGGAGAGTGATCGCGTAGGTACGTTTCCTCCCTATCGGAACTAAAGTCCCGAGCGGCAGGAATCCAGCCTGCCCGATCCACCGAAGGGGAAAGATCCCTCTCCCGGATCAATATCTCTCAGGTAAATGGACAGAGGGGCAAGCGTTCCTGACACTTTCAGACTTACACACTCAGACTTGATGGCACAGTGACTTCCGCAGAATCAATCGCGGTTCTCCACAATGCTCCCACTAAGTCACAGTGCTCCCATTAAGTCGGTATTAGTGTCGGTTTTTCGTCGATTTGAATCGCTTACCTGAGGTCGTTCCATGTCTAGTCTGAACAAGCCCCTGTCGTCTTTCGTTTCTCGCCACATCGGGCCTCGCGACTATGAGATTCGCGAAATGCTTACCTTGCTCGGGTACGAGTCCCTCGACCACCTGACCGACACGGTCATTCCCAACAATATCGCGTTTCGCGACCGGCTCGACATCTCCCAAGGTGTCAGCGAAGAAGAAGCCCTTGCCGAGCTGCGAACCATTGCCTCGAAGAACATCGTCCTCAAGAGCCTCATTGGACAAGGCTATTACGGTACTCACACGCCCAAGGTGATTCTGCGAAACGTTCTCGAGAATCCAGCTTGGTACACGGCGTATACTCCCTACCAACCAGAGATTTCCCAAGGCCGTCTGGAAGTGCTGTTTTATTTTCAAACGATGGTTTGTGAATTGACCGGCATGGATGTTTCCGGTGCCTCGCTTCTAGACGAAGGAACCGCAGCCGCAGAAGCAATGACTTTGTGCCGACGCAGCAGTCGCAAGTCCGGTCAAAAATTCTACGTCGCCACCCAATGCCATCCTCAAACCATTGAAGTCATCGAAACCCGCGCCAAACCACTTGGCATCGAGATCGTGCGGTTCGACCAGAACGATACCGAGCAGGATTGGCAGAACGCGTTCGGCGTTCTTTTCCAGTATCCCGCCACCGATGGTTCTATTCGCGATTTGAGCAAGCACGTCGCGGCAGCTCACTCGCACGATTGTTTAGTCGTGATGGCAACCGACCTGTTAGCGTTGACCATCATGAAGTCACCAGGAAGCATGGGAGCCGATATCGTTGTCGGAAACGCACAACGCTTCGGTGTACCCTTTGGTTTCGGAGGTCCGCATGCTGCGTTCCTGGCGGCTAAGGATGCACTCAAGCGAACTCTTCCAGGTCGACTTGTAGGACAATCGATCGATTCGCACGGAAAGCCCGCCTACCGGCTTGCTTTGCAGACACGCGAACAGCATATTCGCCGCGAAAAAGCCACCTCGAACATTTGCACCGCACAAGCCCTGCTAGCGATCATGTCGACGTTGTATGCTTGTTATCATGGCCCGCAAGGTCTGCAATCCATCGCTCGGCGTGTAAGCGCCCAGGCTGCATTGCTCCTAAGAGGCATTCGTTCGGCGGGCTGGAACGTGATCGCCGAGAACGTGTTCGATACGCTTGTGGTTGAGACCGGGGCGAAAACACTTGCGATTCATGAGCAAGCGCGAGCAGCTGGCTACAATCTGCGGGAATATGATGACTCGCACGTGGGAATTGCCGTCGACGAGACCACCACCCATGCAGATCTAACGCAAATCGCGAAGCTGTTTAACGCGACTATCTCATGCGAACTCGATTCGGATAGCAACGCCATTCCGAGCGAATTGCATCGGGATGATTCTTATATGTCGCAACCGGTCTTCCACAGGTATCGTAGCGAAACGGAGATGATGCGGTACCTACGTCGATTGTCCGAAATGGATATCGCGCTTGATCGGGCTATGATTCCTCTCGGTTCCTGCACCATGAAACTCAACTCAGCTGCCGAAATGACCCCGGTGACTTGGCCTGAGTTTGGAAACATGCATCCCTTTGCACCAGCCGATCAATGCGAGGGCTATCGCGAGATGATTGCATCGTTGGAGGCCATGCTGTGCGAAGTTACAGGTTACGATGCGATATCGTTACAACCCAACGCAGGTTCGCAAGGTGAGTATGCCGGACTGCTTGCCATCAAAGCCTATCACGAGTCTCGCGGGGACATGGACCGCAACATCTGCTTGATCCCCAGCAGCGCCCACGGCACGAATCCCGCTAGCGCTCAAATGGCAAACATGAGCGTCGTTGTCGTTAAATGCGACGAGTATGGGAACGTCGACTTGAACGATCTCGATGCCAAAATCGCAGCTCACCCAAACCGGGTCGCGGCAATCATGATCACGTACCCTTCGACGCACGGCGTTTTCGAGGAAGTAGTCACCGAGGTTTGCGAAAAGGTGCACGCAGCCGGCGGACAAGTCTATATCGATGGGGCGAATCTCAACGCTCTCGTGGGAGTTGCCAAGCCGGGCAAGTTCGGCGGCGACGTTTCGCACTTGAATTTGCATAAGACATTCTGCATTCCTCACGGTGGTGGTGGTCCTGGTGTTGGACCGGTTGGGGTACGCAGTCATCTCGCTCCGTTCTTGCCCAAGGATGGAGTCAACGCCGATCGAACCGGACCCAAGGTAAGCTCCGCTCCGTTTGGCAGCAGCAGCATCCTCCCCATTTCGTGGATGTACATTAGGATGATGGGTGCAGAAGGCTTGAAAAAGGCGACTCAGGTAGCGATTCTGAATGCCAACTACATAGCCCATAAACTGAAGAAGAATTACTCGATTCTTTATACAGGTCACCGCGGTCTGGTCGCGCACGAGTGCATTATCGATACCCGTCCGTTGGGAGCTCACCATGTCAGTGTTGAGGATGTGGCCAAGCGACTAATCGATTACGGATTCCATGCACCTACCATGTCGTTCCCGGTTGGAGGCACTCTCATGATCGAGCCAACCGAGAGCGAATCGCTGCAAGAACTGGATCGCTTTTGCCGAGCCATGAATGCGATTTTTGCAGAATACGAAAAGGTTCGAGATGGACACTGGCCTGCGGAAAACAATCCACTTCACAATGCTCCCCATACGCTCGAATCGATACTAGAGGGAAACGAGCTCCCTTATTCACGTCGCGAGGCGGTGTGTCCTGACGTAGAAGCGAATTATGCTGTCAAATATTGGCCACCTGTTGGTAGAGTCGACAACGTTTTCGGCGACCGGAACCTAGTTTGCTCATGTCCTCCGGTGGAAAGCTACGCGGCAGACGCGACAAACTAGACTTGGCAGTTGGGCTCATGAAAAATCAGTCCGGCGTTATAATATGCGTCCTGATTCCGATTGAGCCCTTTTTATTTTCCGGGTACGTTTTCAAGCGACTGGAAACGTTCGCATCAGCCTCCTTATCCCAAACAGACACGACAAACCACGATGACAACGCAAACTTCCGCACACGCTAAACTTAACGAGTGGGTCGAAAAGACGAGTCAGTGGTGCGAAGCGGCGGACGTGGTTTGGTGCGACGGGTCGGAACAAGAATGGAACCGCCTTACGGAATTGTTGGTCTCCCAAGGGACGTTCCTCCGGTTAAACCCTGAGAAGCATCCCAATTCGTTTCTGGCTCGCAGCCATGAATCGGATACTGCACGGGTCGAGGATCGGACGTTTATCTGCTCACTGCGAGAAACCGATGCTGGGCCGACCAACAATTGGCGTGACCCCAAGGAGATGCGAAACCTTCTCAAGGATAAGTTTCGAGGCTCCATGAAAGGCCGGACCATGTATGTCGTCCCGTTTTGCATGGGACCTCTCGACAGCCCGCTGGCCTTGATCGGAGTTCAGCTGACCGATTCCCCCTATGTCGTTGTCAGCATGAAGATCATGTGCCACATGGGGACCAAGGTGCTCGAGAAGCTCGGGGATTCGGGGGGGTACATCCCATGCTTGCACTCGGTCGGGGCTCCTTTGGAGCTAGGTCAGGCCGATGAAGCGTGGCCATGCAATGACGAGAAGTATATCGTTCACTTCCCTGAAGCTCGCGAGGTCTGGTCGTTCGGCAGCGGGTACGGTGGCAATGCGTTGCTCGGAAAGAAGTGCGTTGCCCTGCGGATCGCTAGCTCGATTGCTCGCGATGCAGGATGGCTAGCTGAGCACATGCTCATTATGGGGATCGAATCACCAGATGGTGCCAAGACCTACTTAACCGCCGCATTTCCGAGTGCTTGCGGTAAAACCAATTTGGCCATGATATTGCCTCCCGATCAGTATCGCGAAAAAGGTTGGAAAACGACCTTGGTTGGCGACGATATCGCTTGGTTGTGGCCCGGCTCGACTGGCAAGCTGCATGCGATCAACCCTGAGACAGGATTCTTTGGTGTTGCCCCTGGAACTTCTTGGGAATCCAACCCCGGCGCGATGCAGGCCATGTCGGCGAATACGATTTTTACCAATGTTGCACTCACCGACGATGGCAGTGTTTGGTGGGAAGGACATTCGGATCCGCCAGCCCACTTAATCGACTGGAAGGGAGAGGATTGGACACCGGATTGCGGTCGATTAGCGGCTCATAAGAATGCTCGATTCACGGCCCCCGCAGGTCAATGTCCGAACATCGACCCACGGTGGCAGGATCCCGAAGGCGTGCCGATCGATGCCATCGTTTTTGGTGGCCGGCGTCCCACGACCATGCCTCTAATTTTCCAATCGTTTGACTGGACTCACGGCGTTTTCTTAGGCGCCACGCAAGGTTCAGAAACCACCGCTGCCGCAACCGGTGCGATTGGAACCGTCCGACGAGATCCGATGGCCATGCTCCCGTTCTGCGGATACGACATGGGAGATTACTTTGGACATTGGTTGGAGATGCGCAGAAAAATTCGCAGACTTCCTCGCATCTTTCACGTCAATTGGTTCCGCAAGGATACGAACGGCAAGTTCCTGTGGCCAGGCTTTCGGGAGAACTTGAGAGTTCTCGAGTGGATCGTGATGCGTTGCCAAGGAAGAGTGGCAGGCTACGAGACCCCGATCGGCTGGACGCCGGATTGGAAAGGGTTTTGCACCTCAGGGCTGGACGGATTTACTCGAGAAATGTTTGATGAAGTTATGAAATTTTCGCAGGAGGAGTGGCTTGCCGAGCTCACAAGCCAATCCGATTTGTTCCTGAAGCTCTACCACACCATGCCAAAAGAATTGATGTGCCAGAGAGAGCTACTTATGGCACGTCTTGTTTAAGCGATCGACACAAGAAATCTGCCGTAAGTCGTAGAAACAACGTCGCCCATAAATAATAGCGTAATGGCGCAAGCCATACGGCGACTCCCGCAATGCGTCAAACTCGTTAAAAGGCTACCCCATATCATCAAGCTCCAGTTATACTTTCAAACTCGTTACAAGGCTCCCGCCTTGTAACGCGCTGTCCCCGAGGCTCCTGCCTCGCGACATCAGCCGATCGGGCGATAGCCCCGGTTCCCTTCACCCGCCCCTCAGGGGAGGGTCGAACGTCAGTTCGGGGAGGGGGGACTCGGGCGGGTGAGCGAGATAACTGGCGAAGCTGATGGCCGGCGAGAGCGCAGAAGCCCTCAACGCAGGGCGATGCCCATGCGGTTTAACGAAATAGGAAAAAGGCTACCCCATATCATCTGGCTCCAGTTATACTTTTGCCTGAGACTCTCTAAGTTTTCTAATAACTCATCCACAAGCATAGAAATCACGAAGATCAGAATGGTTGGAAACGAACGCGGAAAGCTAGTCATTGTCGGTGGCGGTATCATCGGTTTGTCGACGGCCTACTTTGCCCAAGAAAAAGGCTGGGATGTGACGATTCTTGATCGCGGACAACCGAACTCCGATAGCTGTTCGCTCGGGAACTCCGGAATGATCGTCCCGAGTCATTTCATCCCCTTGGCCGCACCAGGCACTATGGGGCAGGCGCTGCGTTGGATGAAGGATCCCGAGTCTCCATTCTCTTTAAATCCTTCGCTGAGTTTGGATATGCTGAAATGGGGACTTCGCTTCTTCCTGGCTTCTACTAAGGCCCAGGTAGATCAAGCTGCTCCGCTCCTGAGAGACTTAAACCTCGCCTCGCGTGAGCTATATGTGAAATGGGCCGAGAGCGGAATCGATAGCGGATTGGTACAAAAGGGATTGCTCATGCTCTGCAATTCCAGCACGATGATGCACGAAGAAGTGCAATTAGCGTTGCAAGCTCAAAAGCTAGGAGTTCCGGCCGAGGTTTTCAATGCCGAACAGACAGCATCACTGGACCCGGATATCGACATGAATATCGAGGGGAGTGTTTACTATCCCAAGGATTGCCATCTGTCACCGGACGTGCTGCTGCAATCGTTACGCAAGAAGCTTGGGATTCGAGGTTGCCAATTCCTCTGGGGGCACCATGCAACCGACTTTGTGACCCGAGGGCGATCGGTTGTGGCTGTGAAGACTTCTCACGGGGAAATCGAAGGGGACAAGTTCGTCATTGCGGGAGGAGTTTGGTCTGATTCCCTCGTCAGAGCGATGAGGCTTTCTATCCCTATGTTGGCGGGCAAGGGTTATTCGTTGACATTGCCAACACCGGCACAGTTACCTTCCATTTGCTCCATTCTTTGCGAAGCGAAAGTGGCGGTCACACCGATGGGAAGCCGGCTCCGCTTTGGCGGGACAATGACAATCGGAAAGCCCGACAATATGATTTCGCCTGAAAAGCTCAATGGGATTAAGAAGAGTGTGGTTTCTTACTTCCCCAAGTTTTCCATGGACGACTTCCAAGGCATCGAGCCATGGGTTGGTTTACGACCGGTAACTCCGGATGGTCTGCCTTATATTGGCACCACCAAGGACTGGGATAACATAGCGATTGCTGCGGGGCATGCGATGATGGGCTTGAGTTTGGGGCCGATTACCGGTCAGCTAATCGCTCAATTGGTCAGTGATGAGCGAACATCGATCCCTGTCGACCGCCTAACCCCCGACCGTTACGCAGCCTAGAACCTGAATCTTTGTCCAGGTAAAAGGAACGCTCGCTAGTATACGCCAACGGCTTATGAGGCTCGCTACGGCTCGACTCGCTCAGTGACAGGTACTAAGCGAGATACAACCAACACTGCGTTGCACAACGCTGTTAAACCGTGCACTGGCGAATTGCATCCGCAAGTCCCTGTATGGGATCTCGCTTGGGAATAAATTCGTGGGCAAAATAGCCATCAAACCCCGTGTCAGCAATCGCCCTGGCGATCGGCGGGTAGAATAATTCTTGGGACTCATCTAGCTCATTGCGACCGGGGTTGCCAGCGGTATGGTAATGCCCAAAGTACTGATGATTCTTCTGGATCGTCCGAATTAGATCTCCCTCCATGATCTGCATATGGTAGATGTCGAATAGCAATTTGAAGTGATCAGAACCGACCTCTTTGCATAACTCAACTCCCCAATCCGAACGGTCACACATGTAGTCAGGGTGATCGACCCGGCTGTTGAGCAACTCCATGTTCAGAATGACATTCTTGGTCTTGGCTACGTCGACGATCTGCCGCAATGCTTTTGCACAGTTCTTCAAGCCCGTCTTGCGATCGATACCGCGCGCGTTCCCCGAAAAGCAGATAACATTCCTATAACCAACTGCCGATGCGACCTCGATCATCTCATTGATTTTCTTCAATGCCGATTCATGGTATTTCTCATCGCATAGACCGTCTGTAAGCGAATGCGAGGAGACCATCGTGCAGACAAGGTTATGCTTCTTCAAGGTCTCGAAATCATCCGGCCCAAGCAGATCAATCCCGACCAAACCCAACTTAACTGCCGCCTGGCACAATTCCTCGAGGGACATATTGCCAAAACACCAACGACAGACCGATTGGTTCAGCCTGCCTGGCGTGAGCGACGATTCGTTGATGAGACCAGCTGCGGTGGGGCTGGCATCGGCTCGTGATACGGCGAGAGCAGAAGCGGCCGCTCCTGCGGCTATTCCAAAATGCCTTCGATTTAGTGACTTGCTTGGTTTTGACATGGTGATGTGACTATTGAAAAAGAGGAGAGGTAAGGATTAATCGTATTTGACTACGATCTTACGACTGCTTGACGAGCTTGGAAATTCGTCCGGTTTGCACCCACTCGGCAACGTAAATATTGCCCTTGAGGTCGAAACATGCGTCGTGTGGATGGACAAATCTACCTTGCTCCCAAGCTGACTCGTCCTGGCGAATTTTGAAACCACTATCGGCTTCGATTCTTTCTACATCAGAACCGAGCGTAGCCACAACTTTATAGTCTTTGTCGAGCAAGGAAACGCGGGCTTTGAGCTCCGGCACCATAAAAAGATCCCCCTGCGAATCGACGTTCGCGGGTAAGCCAAAACCTGTAATGGTTCTGAGATAGGTCCCTTTGAGGTCGAACAACTGCAGCGTATTGTGAGCACGATCGGTTACAACGATTACAGGTGCGTTGGGATCGCGATCATCAATCCAAAGACCATGCGGAGTGTTGAATTTCCCCGTTCCATCTCCGGCACCACCAAACGCGCTGAGCCATTTTCCGTCCTTGTCGTAGTGGTGAATATAAAAGGCCCCGTAGCCATCCGCGAGAAAGAACTCGCCATTTGGCAAGAAAGCAAAATTGGTTGGCATGAATCGATCTCGGCCCCAAACCTGGGCGGGATTAGTCGCTTCATCGGGGTGATAGATCTTGGCTTCCGTCGGGGCACGCTTTTCCCAGATGACATCGCCTTTGAGGCTTAGCTTCGCAAACGATTTCACTTGCTGATAGGCAGCCACGTACAGGAACTGCTCTGTTCCCTCGGTTCGAACCTCGATCCCGTGTCCTCCACCTTGGAATTGATTTCCAAAAGCTCGGATAAACTTTCCGGTTTCATCGAACACGAAAATGGACGGATGGTCTTTCAGATTGGAACGGCCCTCATGGATTACGTGTAGATTGTTCTCAGCATCGACCGCAACGTTGTGTGTTGTCTGCCACGAAAATTGCGATGGTAGCTGCACGCACTGATGTTGGATTTCGTAGGCGTGCTCGTCGGTCCCTACCACGTTCTTTGCGAATGATCTACTCGTGATCAGATATGGAGCAGCGGAAACTCCTGCAATCGCCGTCGTCATGGTCTGGAGAAAGGATCGACGATGGGCTTGTGTTTTAAGGCCCGCAGTAGACACGACGGAATTTGTGTCTTTCGCAATTTCGCTAACATTCGAATCTTTTGGAGCAGGAGTACTTTTTCGCATGGTGGGAAATCCTGGAGAGTAGGGAATGCGGGTGGGATGTACAAACTGCCTATTAGCATACACGAAACGATAGACTCCGTGTTGCATTCTGACCAATCTCATATTTTTCACGCGGGCCAGGAACGAACTCGTCGGGGAGCATCTTCCGCGTGCTTATTCGCTGGGTTTTGCAGATCGGTTCAGAATCTGTTGCCACCAGCGTCGTCGCTTCGGTGCAGCACTAGGTCTGGTTAGCCCCTGGTTCGATTGCTCATCTCCTTTGGGAGTCTTAGCAAAGAACGAGCCCATCTTGTCGATCAACACGTAGAAAAGAGGTGTGAAGATTAATCCGAAAACCGTCACACCTAGCATTCCGTAAAAAACCGCCATTCCCAATGACTTGCGCATCTCAAAACCAGCACCTTTACCCAGCAAGAGTGGTAAAACCCCAAGAATAAATGCAAACGAAGTCATAAGGATCGGTCGCAACCGCACGCGGCATGCTTCGACCGCCGCAGCATAACGATCCGCCCCCTCCTGTTGCAATTGCTTAGCAAACTCAACGATCAGAATCGCATTCTTTGCGGCTAATGCAATCAGGACGATAAACCCAATCTGCGTAAAGATATTGATGTCGGACTTGTAGATCCACAAGCCCCCCAGCGCGGCCAACAAACACATAGGTACGATCAGCAGAATTGCCAATGGCATGGACCAGCTTTCGTACTGCGCGGCTAGCACCATGAACACAAACACAACCGCCAACGGAAACACCAGCTTGGTCAATAAATCACCGCTGACTTTGATCTGTTGTAATGCCAGTTCAGTCCATTCGAAACCCATAGTCTTGGGGAGTTCTCGATTCGCGATTCCCTCCATTAGTTGAATTGCATCACCCGATCCTAGGCCTGGTGCAGGATTGGATACGAAGTCAGCAGTCGGGTACATGTTGAATCGGTAGACGATGCCAGGGCCGGTGACGTCCCTTACATCGATGAGGGTGGCCAGTGGCACCATATCGCCCGATTGGTTTCGTACTTGCAGCCGTCCGATATCCGCTGCATTGGCTCGAAATTTAGCGTCTGCCTGCACGTTAACTTGCCAATTACGACCAAACCGGGTGATGTCATTCGCATAGGCTGCGCCCAGATAGATCTGCAAGGTTTGGAAAACATCATTTAGTGCTACACCTTCGGATTTTGCCTTTTCTCGATCGATGTCGATGTAGAGTTGCGGCTCGTTTGCGCTGTAACTGGAATAAGTCCCCGCGAGCCTTGGTTCCGCCGCACCGCTGACCACCAAATTCTCGATCGCCCCCTGCAACGCAGCTGGCCCGACACCCGCGCGATCTTGGACCTGCATTTTCATCCCGGCACTCGAAGCTAAGCCGTCGATCGGTGGAGCCCCTAGCACCACAATCTGTGCATCTTGAATAGTGCTCAGCTTCTTCTGAATCGACTGTATCAACGAATCGGCATACAGCTCAGGCTTTTTGCTTCGCTCCTCAAATGGCGAAAGGATGACAAACAAGCCTGCACTGTTCGAAGCGTTGGTGCTGGTCAAAATCGAAAAGCCAGGCACACTGACCGTATGCTCAATGCCCTCAGTCTGTAACAAAATCTCGTTGATTCGTCTCGTCACCTCCTCCGTCCGCTGCAAGCTGGCACCGTCGGGAAGCTTTGCATTGACGATCATGTAGCCTTTGTCTTGCGCAGGGATGAATCCAACCGGCGTTATCTCAAAGCCTTTGAACGTAAGGCCAATCAACCCCGCGTACAATACCACGAAAACGACACTGAGCTTGAGAACGCCAGCGACCCCTTTTCCATAGAGATTCGTCAACGCTTCAAAGACTCGGTTGAATACCACGAAAAAGGCTTGTAGGATCCGATTCACAAGTGGGTGGAGGAAAAGGCCACCAACAAATGCCGCCCCACACACAACCGCAAAAATAGTCCAGTCAAATGCTCTCCAAACAACTGGCTCGGCACCATGCCCTCCCGAACTCATCGGAATTCCAACGAAGTGGGCTGCTGTGGGAAAAAGAAATCGATAAACGAGATAAGCAGCGATAAGTCCCACCCCCCAGGTCGGAAGAGCTTCGCGAGGATGCCCCTCCTTGTGTGGTTTGATCAACGTAACGGCCCGCGCAGGTGCCATCGTCATAGCGTTGATAGCAGAGATGATGGTCGAGGCGGCAATCGTAAGAGCGAACTGCTGAAAAAACTGTCCTGGTATACCAGCAATAAAGATGGTGGGTAAAAAGACGGAGCTGAGTACCAAGGTGATCGCAATCACAGGGCCGGTGATTTCTTCCATGGCTTTTATAGTTGCTTCTCGGGCGGGCAATCCCTTGGCCATCCAACGTTCGATGTTTTCCACCACGACAATGGCATCATCCACCACGATCCCGATCGCGACCACCAAACCCAACATGGATAGATTGTTCAAGGAAAATCCGAGCCATTGCATTACCGCCAACGTCCCGATCAAAGAGACCGGTACGTCGATCATCGGCATCAATGTGGCTCGCCAATCTTGCAAGAATACGAGCACGACTATAAAGACCAACACAAAAGCTTCGAGCAAGGTCTTATACACTTCATGAACCGATTCCTCCACAAAGACGGTCGTGTCGTAAACGATGGCGTAGTCGACCCCCTCCTTGAATCGAAATTCTTTGAGCTCCATCATCTTTTCCTTGATGGAGTTCGCAGTAGTCAAGGCATTGGAGCCCGGCAGTTGAAACACAGCGATGGTCACACTGGGCTTGCCATCAAGCGCACTGCTCACATCGTAATTTCGTGCCCCCAGCTCCGTCCTTGCAATATCTCGTAGCTTAACGAATTCCGTACCGTTCCCTTTGACGACAATTTCATCGAACTCTTCGGGCTCGAGCAATCGCCCTTTGGTGCTGATTGCGAGCTGAAATTCTTGCCCTGGGTCGGCTGGTTCCTGTCCGATTCGCCCCGCAGCGACCTGTACGTTTTGCTCTCGCAAGGCGTTGAGCACGTCTCCTGCGGACAGATTTCTTGCCGCCAATTTTTGTGGATCGAGCCAAATGCGCATCGAATAATCGCGAGCTCCTAGCATGTTCACATCCCCCACCCCAGGGAGTCGCATCAATGCGTCGCGCACTTCGATCGTGGCAAAGTTGGATAGATAGAGCTGATCGTAAAGAGGATCGGTCGAGACCAAGTTCACTGCGAGTAGGATGCTAGGAGACTTCTTCTTGGTCGTGATACCTTGTCGTCGCGTTTCCTCCGGAAGTTTTGATTCTGCGATCGCAACTCGATTCTGAACCTGCACCTGCGCCTGATCGATGTCGGTTCCTAGTTCAAATGTCACGTCGAGCGACATGACACCATCGTTGGTGCATCGCGAGGACATATACAACATCCCTTCGACGCCGTTGACTTCTTGCTCTATTGGCGCAGCAACAGTGTCCGCTACCACCTGTGCATTGGCACCAGGGTAAACGGCGGTTATCTGAATCGTAGGAGGAGCAACTTCTGGATACTGAGCGACCGGCAATTGCATCAAGGAAATCCCTCCCAACATCACAATGATGATGGAAAGAACCGTCGCGAAGACAGGCCGATCGACAAAGAAACGTGCGAGCATGAGTTACTCCCTGACCGTATTAGCTAGCGACTCGCCCGTAACGGCATTGACTTTTCCACCGGGCCTAGCACGCTGAGTCCCGTTTACAATGACCCGGTCGGATGGATCTAGCCCAGACCGAATGACTCGCATGTTGCCTTCCAGTATACCTAGGCTTACATCACGCCTTTGCACAACACCATTCGCGTCCACAACGAGCAGGAACTTGATGCTTTGATCGCTTTGGATAGCGCGCTCGGGAACCAACAGGGATTCCGAAGGCTTCCCGAACGGAATCCTGACTCGAACGAAAAAACCGGGGGCAAAAATTCCATCTGGGTTTGGCAAAACAGCTCGAACTAACAGGGTCCCCGTATTGGGTCTAACCCGATTGTCGATAAAGTCCAAAACGCCTTCGTGAATGAAATCACTTTCATTCGACAAGGCTACCAAGACTTTTTGATTGATATCGCGAACGTGAGTAAACTGAACGCTTTCTCCTTGTTCACGGCGGAGCTCTCGGAATCGCAGCACCGCAGTTTCATCCACATCGAATAAAACGTGGATAGGGTCGACGCTAGCGATCGTCGTGAGTGGACTCGCATTGATTTGCGTCGAGGAAATTAAATTGCCAACCGTAACGTTGGCTTGACTCAAACGCCCGGAAATAGGAGCCTTGATGCTGCAAAACTCGAGATCCAGTTCTGCTTGGGCGAGCGCTGCTCCAGCCGCATTGACCTCGGCTACGGAATTGGATTGTTGTGTCGCTACTTCATCGAGATCTTGCTGAGAGACGGAGTTGGTCGCAGCGAGCGTTTTGTTTCGTTCGAGCGTTATGTTGGCGAGTTTAAGCTGGGATTCGGCTTGTTGAAGCCTGGCTGTCGCGTTATTAAACGCGAATAGGTAGGGCCGGTTATCGATCTCGAAGAGGGGCTCTCCCGCCTGAACTCCTTGTCCATCGGTAAAATGGATCTTGGTAAGGTAGCCTGTTACCCGCGCTCTAATCTCAACAAACTCAGGTGCCTCTGTCCGTCCGATGTATTCGTAAAATTCGGTAATTTGTCGCGATTCGGGGAGCTGGACTGTCACATCGGGCAAGGGTGCAGATACCGGCTCGATTTCGCGTGGGCTGCAACCTACGAAAGCGAGTAAGCAGAGCCAGCAAGCGGCAAGAACGCTTGTGAAGAGTTGACGATCCCCCCGATAACTAAAACACTTGATGACTATCTGCTTCATGAGCATGATGTGCTCCATTCCCGATCAAAAACCAAAAACTTAGGCCCAGCGCACCTGCTGGTTTCCTGGGTAACGCCCAGTGAGAAGAGCCCCCATTGAGCAGAGCCCCAGTGAGAAAAACTCCGCGAGAAGATTGGAGCACCTCAGGTTACCTAGAGCAAGATCCCTGATTTGTAAATTGACGGACGAAAGCTCATGAAAAATAGGTAGGATAGAGTGAGTGGGTAGTAAAACGACTCAGCGAAAAAGCTGCGCCACATGGATTTTAAGCCGATACGTCATGCCTATGGATAAAAAATGTCAGATCACAAATTTTTTGATGTTGACACATTCGTTCAGAATTGCGTATTCCGCTTTTACGTGAACCAATTACGGGCTCTGTCGTCGATCGAGGGTTTGCGGGAATACTCGATCGGCCTTCCTCCTGGGTTGGAGCAGCATAGAACCCACTCGATAGTTACTGGGTCGACTGTCGTCTTGGGTGCTTCACGATAGAGCTTAATACTGTGCATCGGGGCGAATTGCCATTCGCCCCGATGCCAGGACACAAAAGCCGAGCTGGATTTATCCAGCTCGGCTTTATTTTTTCTATTCGCACTTCTACATCGGCGCAAAGCCTTGTTACACCAAGAGGGAGAATCTTCGAGAATGATGGGGCTTCTGCCCTGGAGATCTCAGCGCAGGGCGATGCCCGTGCGGATAAACGATTTGTCAGACCTCTCCTACCTGTTCCACTACGATTGGCATCGCTGCACAACGCAGCCCTATTGATTTGCTATTTAAACAACGAAGCGGGGTCCGCAGAGATCAGTTTTCGAACAGCTAGTAGCCCACTAATGGTGCACATCAACAACGTTAGGCCAAATACGAGAACAAGCCGACCGGGCGTCAATCGCATCACCAAACCAGTCCATTCGGCCAAGAACATGTAGAGAAGCCCACTCAAGAGCCACCCAGGCAAAAAACCTATGATGCTCAGGTAAAGTGATTGCATGAATACGAAGCGCAAGAAGTATCCCGTGCCATACCCCATCGCTTTGAGCGTCGCAAACTCCGGAAGATGATCGGTGATATCGGTAAACAGAATCTGATAGCAAATGATAATACCCACGAACAATCCCATGATGGTACCGATGGTAAAGATAGCACCGATGGGAGTGTTCTTTTGCCAAAAGCCAATCTCGCGTTTGATAAGCTCGTCTTTCGACATAACCTTGACAGATTGTCCTAACACCAACGAAATACCCCGGACCGTCTGGGCTCGCTCGTCTACTGATAGGTCGGGAACTAATTTGATCAAGCCTAGGTCGACTGCATCTAAGGGGGCACCCTGTGGATTCCGAAACGGAAAGAAATGCTCAACGGCTCGATCCGTCATAACCAAGCTTCCGTCGTATACGAAATCGGTTCCAATCTCGACCCAGTCAACGAACCGGACTCGTTTTCCCGAAAGCTCAGCAACTTGTTCGTTTAACAGTTTTTGGTCCCGCTTCTCGAATCCGTACCTATCCTTACTTTTACGATCCACGAGTACATCGTCCGGCCGATTAAGTTTCTGGCATCGTTCATTCATCACCGGATCGACAAAGACGGTGCCATAACGCGGCACACCTATGGAGCGAATGGATCTAGAGGCAGATCCCATCACTCGAATATCCGCAAGCGAGCGATCAATATAGATCGGGTAGGCCGACTCGACTCCAGAAACCGAGCGTGTGCGATTCAGGATCTGGATATCAAATCTCTGCTCGCTAGGAATGGTGTACCGCGCGGGACTAAGTAATACGTAATCGGCATCTAACAAGCGAAGAATCTGGACAGCTGAATCGAAGAGACCATTCAAAAACCCTATCTGCATAAACATCAATACGACTGCAAAGCCTATCCCTGATGAAGCAAGGGCTAGCTTGGGAATTTTCGAAGTAGTATTCAGCCATGCGAGTGGGGTCTTCATGCACACAGTCTAACAGATGATCGGCGCCATGAACTAAATCCGCTTCCACATACTTTTTGAACCTCCCGCATATTCGGAACAACCCTTTCGATCGATACATCAACTCTGTCTGCATTCGCAGATTTCGTCGCAATTCGTGCTTTACGCGGCAAAGTGGAAACTACGTTTCGTTGCATCTTGTACGTAAGGGGAGCAATTGTGGACAACATTATCAAGCGAATCGGGACAGGTCTTGGCGACTTTTGGAGCTCACTCCTCTACAGCGTCGATCACATGACCCCCACCAACTGGGCAATATTCGGCGTGGTCAGCGTCGCGATCGGCTTCATGCTGCTTCGAACCCAGCGGTTCTAGCAACGATCAAAGCCTGCAACCGGTAGCTTGAATTCAGCCGGAAAGCAGAATAAGTACGGACTACTTGCCAATTCACCTGTTCACCCTCTCATTTTGCCAAGTTCTTGGCAACCTCGGCAAACGGGTAAGTGAAGACCCACCAAGCCATCAGCAAAGACAAGGCCAAATTGAACGCTTGACCGCACACGTAGAGAACAACCGGTTTCCCCGAGGCCAGCATAGGAGCATAAGCCCGGAAATTAGTGCCTAAACCAATGCTCACAAACGCTAAGCAAAAAAGCCACTCCCGAACAGGTTTGGAAACGCTCGTAACACTTTGAACAAACGCATTCCCAAGCAACCCCTGGGATGCTACCAATGACATAACCAAAGACACACCAATAAAGCCAAGCGTGAAGCGTGGGAATCGCTTCCAAATCTCAGATATCTTGGGTCTATCACCCGATTCCTTTTTCTCAACAAAACTGACCCAATAGGTCGCAACACCAAAGGCGATAGCCCCTATCAATACGTTCTGAATCATCTTGATGACCGCTGCCACATCCTTGGCCGGCCCACCCACCAACTCCCCAGCAGCCGCGACCGCCCCGGTCGAATCAATGGTCGCACCGATCCACGCACCACCGATGACTGGCCCCATACCCGATATGCGAATGATATACGGCTGAACCACGATCATGATCACCGTGAATATCAATGACAATCCGATCGCCAACGACAACTCTTCCTTCTTGGCTTTACAAGCTGCCGCGGTCGCTACTGCCGCAGAAACCCCACATACGGACATGTCAGCCGAAATGACCATGTTCAACGACCTGGATGGCATCTTCAAAATGTACTGTCCGAAGACATAAGTGCCGATCAATACGATGGGAGTCACGACCCACGAGATCAGAATGCCCGGTGCTCCCATGGCGAGTAGCTTGTTGAACAAAACCTCTGCACCGAGCAACACCAAACCGGTCTTGATATAAAGCTCCGTCACGGCAGCAGGAGCTAGCCATCGCGGAGTTCCAATAGTATTGCTAATGATCAGGCCAAGCAGCAGCGCCCAAAGCACGAACTCCAAATTGTATGTCCGAATCACCTCTTGACCTGCCAGAACATAAGCCAGAATCCCAAGAATAAAGACCCCTAGAAATCCTCGGCCAAACGCGATCGCAGATTGACCCGATAGACGCACCGCCATTCCAAATATAACAACAAATAGCACCGAGGCTCCCACTAGCCCGGTCAAGATCAACTGCCTCGACGGCTCCTTGCCGACATAAAATGCGTCGAGCGGGTTAGATACCCATTTTTCTGGTTTCGCGATCCAGTCCTTCAGCGGTTTGGGAGCTAGCTTGGCTTCATGTTTCGCAAGATTGGCATTGAGCTCCTTTTCACGGTCCTCAAAGTCCTCCGCCGTTGGGTCGAGCCGACGGATCAACTCTTTTGTGAGCGTGATATCCGCCTGAATATCCGCCGAATTGTCCGGTGACAAAATGAGCCAGCCGATCGCGCCGGTGAATAAGAAAAAGAGAGCGATACCAATCGATAAGTAGTCTTCGTGTTGGTACCACGCCCGCGATGGCGGCCCGTTGGGAGCCGAGGCGGTAGGGTATTGGTTCATGAGCAAAGTAAAAAACGAGTGAAAATTGGACAGTTCTCGGTGATCGCCAACGACTTCACCCTCCCAAAACACCGTTTGGGGAGGGTCAGCCCGCGAAAGCGTGGCTGGGGAGGGGGGCGATGCTTCGGTCGGATCACGATCGACGGCGTCCTGCCCTCCCCGGCAATCTCGCTTAAGGCTCGATTGCCGACCCTCCAGGTCGCTTCGCTGGGAGGGTGAAGACACGTTCACGGTGGCGATCACCGAGAAGTGTCGAAAATTTTTCTCTTTGGCAAACGGGGACCAAGTATAAGCTGGAACTCTGCTAACGCCACTACCCCAAAGTGATAGGTACGCGTTCGTCGTCTTTCAAAATCGTCCTAAGTCTACTAACATGGTGGGCGACCCGAATAGTTTATCGCTTGGACTAAACGCGATTCGAGCAACCTTTCCTTTTTGAACCCTTCTAATGAAAATTGCTGCCAAAACAATCCTCACGCTCTTGTGCTCATTCGCTTTCGCAGAGTTCTTGGTTGCAGAACAAGAGTGGTTTGTTCCTGCGGGTGGCAATGTCTTCCCAGAAGCCGTTGAGCGAAACCGGGATGGGCTGCAACGAAATGGTTGTTTGAGCTGGTCTGACCCGGACTCTCTTTTTGCGTTGTATTTTCATGTCAACCAAGCCGCCACCCTAGAACTAGCCCTAGAGGCCCGAAATACGGACGGCATATCAAAGATTGAGATGACCGCCCCAGGTTTAACGGAGATGATCGATGTTCGCAACAAAGAGTTCGAAAGGCTCCCGTGTGGCAAGCTTGAAGTTACCGGGCCTGGTTACGTTAAGATTCAAGTACGTGGCTTAGAGGAATCAGGACGTAGCTTCGGCGAAATCAAGGGACTGGTAATCGAATCCGAAAACGAAGGTCTCAAACTTACTTCAGTCGCCGCGAACGATGGCAACATGTTCTACTGGGGAAGACGGGGCCCCTCGGTACACATTCGCTATTCCGTTCCTCGGAATAGCGATATGGAATACGCCTATAGTGAGATCAAGGTGGAGCCAGGTGACGATCCAATCGGGTCTTATTTCATGGCCAACGGTTTTGGAGAAGGCTACTTTGGTATCCAGGTAAACAGCGAGATGGAACGTCGAGTCTTGTTCTCGGTTTGGAGCCCCTTCCAAACTGACGACCCAAAAGCGATTCCCGCAGACCAACGCATCGAATTGCTCGGCAAAGGTCCCGATGTCCGAACGGGTGAATTCGGCAACGAAGGCTCGGGGGGACAGAGTTACCTTATCTACCCATGGCAAGCTGGACGGACCTACCGATTCCTTACGCGAGTGGTCCCGGATGGAAAGGGGAGCACCATTTACACTTCGTGGTTTGGTGACAAGGAGAAAAATGAGTGGCGACTGATCGCCAGTTTTCGTCGCCCTAAGACCAACACGCATCTCACCGGTTTCCACTCTTTCTTAGAAAACTTTAATCCGGCAACGGGGCACATCCCGAGACGGGGCCAACACGGAAACGTTTGGGTTCGCGACACGAAAGGGAACTGGACCGAGTCACTCACTGCAAGGTTTTCAGTAGATGCCACCGGTGGCGGAGGTCATCGACTGGATTTCACCGGCGGAGCTGTTGGAAACATGTTCTACATGAAAAATTGCGGTTTCTTCCATGAGCCAGTCTCGCCTGGAACGAGCTTTACTCGGGAATCTAGCGGAGGTCGTTCCCCCGATATCGATCTGGAATCGCTGCCGGGTGAAGGTAAGACCGAGACGAAGTTGAACTAGTCGTCGGTCATCGGACACCAGAGCAAAGCGGATATTAAAAAGACAATTCTCGGTGATCGCCAACGACTTCACCCTCCCAAAACGCCGTTTGGGGAGGGGCAGCCCGCGAAAGCGTGGCTGGGGAGGGGTGACGCGCATCATGGGAACGTCGATCGACCGCGCTAGCCCTCCCCGGCAATCTCGCTTAAGGCTCGATTGCCGACCCTCCCGATCGCTTCGCTGGGAGGGTGAAACCTGAAACACGGTGGCGATCAACAAGACTTGTCTTTAATCCGATTGTTTTTGTTCTACTGCTTGCCCTAATCCAGCTCTACCACCTCGCCACCGTTGCGAGTAAGCAAAGCCAGCCATGTCTCTTTCGGTAAGCTTAACTTTAAGTTAAGCACAGCTCCGTCAAACAAAGCGATGACAGTCTTGCCGTTGTAGTCGCGGAGCTTGGCTGTCGGGTCTGCCTCGTCATAGGGATACTCCTCTGGGCTGGTCCATGGAATGGCGTGCTCCGGCTTGAGCTCGACAAAGGCAATCGTGTTGCTCAATCCATCCGTTATATCGCGAAAGTACATCGGTTCCTCCTGCCCAAAGACCGTTTTGCTTCCTATCGGAGCGACGTAGGTCGTGTGATAGGGTGCGAGCTCTACGTTTTCGTTCATGTCTGACAAAGGCCGATAGATGGCCGGCATCTTGGCTAGCAGCTTGATATTGTGCGGACTGTCCCAGGCTTCAGCCAACTTGAACTCTTGATAGAGTTCCGGGAAGCCGATGAAGGGTAGAATATGAACACGCCAGCTAAGTCCACTCTTTTCCTTGGTCTTGACCATTTCGGCGTACGTAGGAATGGCTTGGTAAGCACTTTCGTAGTTGTGAAATCCGAGAGCAAATTGTTTCAAGCGGTTCGCAGTTGTGTTTGCCGAAATTGGTGCCAGCATGGAACTGGCTACCGATGCCCCAAATTGCACGAATGAAAGGTTCTGTTCGTCGTCTGTCAGTGTTAACACGACGCGATCGCCTGATTGTTCAGGTTTGATCAAGCCGAACAGAACTGAAAGCGCCAGCGAAGTTTCTTTGTTCTCCACGGAATTACTGAGTATTGACCGAAGCAGTTTCGGTACGTTCTGAGCGAAAACCTTGGCACTCTCTTCGGATCTGGATTGCACGACAATCCGAGCCGTTGCGTTTTTCGTATTCACTCCTATTGAGATCCATTGGGCACCATTCAGTAGCCATTCCGCTGATCCACCACCTAGAATCTCTGGTAGATCAGGATTGATTTCCTGGAAAGTCTTGACGACATATTCTGGTAAAAGCAACACGCATTGGACAGGAAACTCCTTCGTGGCCTCCAAAGCTGCTTCCCACTTCGCAGCTTGCGCTGCCGAAGTAACCCCCGAGGCAACTGTTGCACCCGAGCTCAAATCGCTTCCAATATCGAGCTTGGTCAGCTCTGACGTCGATCGGTCAACGACTCCAATATCGGGTGCTACATAGTTAACGATTTTCTCAAGATTTCCAGTGGCTACCGATTTGGGAGCAACAGCACGTAGTAGGACTGCCGCCGTATAAGGCATGTCGAGAGAAACACAGACAGTCTGCCCGTTCATAAGCTCACGGATAACCTGAAAATTCCGTTCGGAAGCGTCCACCATAGTGGCGATCGGCTTATCCTGTTGTCCATCACTTAACTCTTTGATCGACTCGGGAATTTCTAGTTGGCTAGAGTTGACCTTAATGAGGAGTATGGATGAGGGGTTAAGAGCCTCAGAAAACAGCGGTCGAATCTCTTGGGCACTGCTATAGCCAGTGCAGCTGAGACCTATCGCTGCAACTCCCAGTAGTTGCTGGATATATGGTGGTTTTTGGTATGAAGTGGATAATCTGTATTTCATTGGATTACTCATAGAACGAGAAAGGAGGTTGCGAATGGTCACAAATCGTTACGGACGGGAAGACTTGGTACGAAGTTCAAATTGATATTGCAAACCGGGATTAGCAGCCCCCTTCAGAGTCACGCCTTTCTCATGAATCATATATTCGAATGGTTCAGAGGAGACCGGATCATGGGGGACCGGGAGTTCGAGTTCCGCAAGCGTTACAGGAAACGTGTTGTTATTTGTAGCCAAGTGATGGCGTATCGACTCGATTGTTTGCCAAAGGGCGATTTGTTGCTGGTATCTTGCCGAAGCTGCCTGGGCTACTTGAACTGAGGGAAGAAAGGTGAAAGTGGGTGTGATGATAACCCCGTATTGTCTAAGCAAACCTCTTGTTTCCGCAAAGTCCGACTTGGCCTTTTCTCGCGCATGGTTAGGCAAAAAACTGTATTTGAACTCCTCGTCCCGATATCTTTCATAGAATCGACGCATTGCGAGAAAAAAGATTTGAGTGTTGGGGAGCATATCAAGCTTTTCCTCGTCCATGCCCTCGATTGCAACCAAATACTCGCGCGCTTTCGGCACGTTTGCACCAATAGCCAGCGTCAGACCTGCCTTGCCAGATGAGAGTATGACCTCCATTTCGTCGGATGAAGACCCCATCCCCTTCATGGATTGTGTAAATCGATCTAAGAACTCATTCCAGTAAATATTTGGTTTCGGAGTCTCGTCTACTTCTTGTAGTACTTTCACTTGCTGAAACAAGAATTCCCGCTCGTAAGCGAGTGATTGACTGAGGTCGATCAAAGGATTAGGCAACTGTGCAATAGCCCAGTACAGATTCGGTGCATCGGCATGCTCGGACAGATAGTGGGCTTGTTGCATACCAAGTCCAACGCATGCGGCCCCTACCAGATTTGACACGAGAAAGGGTTCCTGGGACAAATGTGGCCCCATCGCGATCATTTGTCCGAGGATCTTGACTGCATCATCGGTTCGGTTCTCAGCCATCGCTACGAGGAATCGCATCGCTTGCAAACGAGCGATGTCCCGTATCGATTGAATTTCCGGCAGTAAATAACCAATTGGATTCTCGATCGTTCTCATTTGACGATCAAAATCGCAATGCAGTCTTGCGGAAGCCTCTTCGAGAAACAGTCGTTGAAACGATGTGAAACTAAGAAAAGTTTTCATCTCGTCAACGGGTAGATCTTTCATCTCAGTTTCAAGCCAAATATAGGGAGCGTATTCTTTACCATTGGCCGCTTGACGGGACTCTTCTTCGAATTTTCGTCTAGCTTGCTGGGTACTGGACTGCTCAAAGTAGCCGCCAGCTTTTAAGTAATAGATCGCTGCATTACCTGGCTTCGCATGGAAGGAGTCAGGGATGAATCGGATCGCAAGTGCAGGTTTGTGCTCCGCCTTGGGTGCAAGAACAAGCGTCCTCCGGGCAATGGTGTTTGCCCCTCGAATGTAATCCCAAGCACCTTCACGACTAACGTTTGTTTCGATTTCAGATGATGCAAGCTCCTGGGAGATTGCCACATGCGGACACACCGAAAACGTCGTCGCAGCCCAAATGCTACACTTAATGAAAGTTGTTGCCATCATTCTCATATACGAAACTCCGATTGATATAGGGATTGCAATAGTTGACGCTGATTTTGAGGAACAGATTGCTGGGCTGGCGGAACCGGTTTTAATGCACTTGGAGCTGCGTTCGGTTCATCGCGGATCTCCGCATTTTCCCAACTTGGAATATCAACAAACGTTTTATGTGTAGGACGGCTTGTAAAGCGCCAATCATCGCTGAAATCGTAGAGCGGCGAAAAAGGACGCAACACATCCTGATGGTTTCCCTGGATGGCCACATAGCGACCGCCGCGGAAAGTGTTTCCTAATCTCGTTCGTTGGGAATCTGGCCATGGGTTCGATCGACTATTCGAAGCACCTCCCTCACTAGGAGGTGGCGAGTTACTATCCAGACCGGGGGGCGGGAGATCGTTCGTTGAAGCAAAACTCTCACCACTCGTGATTTCTCCACTGATATCAAGCCCCCCCGTATTCCATTGCGTCCAGATCGCCGACAGCAACAATCCCGCTGCGAGTCCTGATGACCAGGATACCGCAACGGTTCTCCACCAATTTGACTTGGTAACAGAAGGAATTGCGGGCGTGCAAGCAGATTGCTGGCTCGCTAGAGGAGGACCACCCTCTAGCCAGTCGCGGCCCAGCATGTGCGACATGCCAGCATCGTTTGTCAGGGATGGATCGCTCATTGATACTCCGGACCTGGCAGTGAGAGACCTGGGAGTGAGAGACCTGGGAGTGAGAGACCTGAGCTCCTGTTCGAATACGTTTAGTTCCTTATCCACCTGATGGTTCGATTCGTTCATTTGGTATTCCTCGCATGTGTTGTGATGCCCTTCGGTGCGTCTTCCGCAAGAACGATGCTTTTCAGTTCCGTGAGGGCGGCTGTGTATCGTCGATAAGCAGAGCTGGCGGAGCAGTTCATGAGTTCACCGAGTTCTTCGAAACTGAGTTCGCCCCATACCTTAGCCACGATCATTTCTCGTTGATCCCCATCGAGTACTCCGAGGCCCGCTAGGACCTCAGACGCGTCGATGCCGTTGCGAGTCTGTGGCTGGAGCCAGTATTCCGTCGCTCGCGTGCCGTCCTTTGATTGAACCATTTGTTCGAGATGGTTCCGATGACGAGATTCCGCGCGGGCGATATTCTGCGCCTTGCGTCGGGTCGTCGTATAGAGCCATGCTTTGGGCGAGTTAGGTTCTGGTGAGCATCGAGCCAAATCCATAAAAGCTTCCTGAACCGCATCCTCCGGGTTTCTACACCACTGCCGAGCGTACAGAACCAAGGCATTGCCTAGGTTTGCGAAAAGCTCTTGAAGTGTATGCCGATGCATGGTTTTCCCAAAACGTGTCATAATCAGGAGCGGGGGGCCGGCCGCATCTAGAAAATAGTCACCGCCGTAGACCAAATCTTCCAGGATCCACACTAGAATTCGTAAAAAGATCGGCCCAAAGCGAATACGCCCCCCCCTTGAGAACACTAATTGCCAGTAATCACCACTAATAAGATCCAGAAAAGCCCAAACCTCCCCAAACTTATGACACAACCATCTCGCAAAATGCCAGTCATGATTCTCCGCTCTTCCCTGTTTTCGTCAAAGCTTGCGGCGCGAGGCGTGCAATTTATTGCCTTGGTCGCATTCGGGATTGCTGTTCAGAGCACCATTGATGCTCAAGAGTCCAAGGAGCTCCGCGCTGGAGCAGCGAAACGGGAAATCACCCCCAAGGAACCTGTGCCCATGTGGGGGTACGGAGCTCGACATGCGGATCTATCCACCGGCACCATGGACCCACTCATAGCAACCGCCTTGGTAATCGAGTCCAAAGGGACCAAGGTAGCAATTGTCGGAACGGATTTGGGACGCGCTCCGGTCGAAGATTCTCTTCAACGAATTCGAGCCGCGCTACGGGATCGTGCAGGAATCCAAGTCTCACTCATCGCAGGCTCTCATACACACCATGGTCCTGTACTAGAGCTATCCGATCGGCCCGGACGAGGCAAAGGTCGCTTTGACTCAGCCATTCGATACGGTCAATTTCTAGAAGAGCAATTGATCGAGGTGATTCTCGAAGCGGACCGAGCACTCGAGCCGGTCAGGATGGAGGTCGGTTCCACTGAGCTTGAGAACTTTAATCGCAATCGCCATAGCAAACGAGAACCGGTCCCAGTCGATCGCAGTCTGACCGTTCTTCGATTGCAGACGACCAATGAAGATAAAACCGTTGCAACGCTGTTTAATTTCGCAGCTCATCCAACGAGCATTCCGACTGAGAAGTACGAATTCTCTGCGGACTTTGTCGGCGCAGCCCGCGATACCATTGAGCGAGAGCTTGGGGGCATCGCCGTGTTCATGCAAGGAGCCGCAGGAGACTTATCGACAAACCGCGGCCCACACGGCGACTATGCGGAGTATGGCAAGGCTTTGGGAAACAGAGTCGTTTCGCTTGCCCATTCGCTAGAACCAGTGCCGATCAAGACACCCAACATTCAATTCTACGAGGAGCAATTCCAGTTTTCGTCTCGAACGAATTTCAGGAACCCTTTGGTGCAGGGGGCATACTCCGTCGCCTTTTTTCCTGAGTTGGTAACAAACTTTATCGATGAGTACGCCGATGGAATCAGGCCCCGATTGACCGTCGTAACGATTCATCGAGACATCGCATTTGTGGGAGTATCTGGCGAATTTTTCTGCCAGCACGCTATCCGACTTCGCGAGCGAGCTCGCGTGCCACATCTATTCTTCTTTGGCTACAACAATGGGTATCACCAGTATTTTCCTACGATTGAAGCCGCCGATGAAGGCGGTTACGGTGCGGATACGTTGGTCGCCCCTGCCGAGCTGGGAGCTGGCGAGGCCATGATGGACCGGGCTCTTATCAAGCTCTACGAATTACGTTCCAAATTAGCGCCCAGGAGGCAACCATAGGACAGTGTATAGGCATCAGGCTGTGACCTCCCGCTACAAGGGCAATAGTTGCAAGTGCGGCAACGTCTATGCTAATCTCCTTGCGAGTTCGCTTGTGACATGAGCATTTTCAACAAATCGTTCAACCGCACGGGCAACCCCCTGCACTGAGATCTCAGGCCAGGAGCGGCATTATTCCCAGAGATCCTTCATCTAGGCCGATATTCTCGGTCGATCCATCGACGCGCGGTAGATTTCTATCTGTCGTTGCCTAAGTTCTAGTTTGCTGAGTTGGTCATCTCGCGGATCAGTTTGTCAGCTGCGAGATTCTTTTTACCAAACTTTTCCAGGTCGCCCTCCTCGCCGCTTTCGACGTAGGTCTTCAAGGCTTGCGCCTCGGTTTTAATTGCTTTAAAGCATTTGACCAGGTCGCTCAACGCTTTCTTGTCTCCTTCGTCGCACTCCTTGTAATTGCACAACTGCGCCACGTACGGCCCGACTTGGTCCAACAACCTAACACTCGTGTCCAAGAGTTCCACGGCTCTTTCGTCGTCGATCACATCCCCCTCGTAGGAATCGGAAATCAGAGAGATATTGAGATGTGCATCGAACGCATAAGCGAAAAGTGATGCGCCGAGCGTTTCCATTTTCTTGTGCTCGAATGGAATATCGTCTCCGGCCTTCGCTGGAACGGTAGGAATTGCAACGACGCCTAGTAGGGCCAACAATATGGACAAAATGGTTGTTGGTAAGACTTTTTGCATGGTAATGCTCCTTTGGTTGAGGTGATTGATAGGCATGGTTTCAAAGTGATTCGCTCATTCCCAGGACACTGCCGAGCTGGACTTTTGTTTCTTCACAGCTTTTTTTGATGTGCTCGACTTGCCCGATTTCTTTTTGTTTTTTAATGCGTCATCCCAACGAACTTTGTCGCTGTCATCCTCGTCATCGCCGTCATCTTCCCCGTCTGAGCTGGCGACCTCTTCAGAACTGCTATCCGAATCTGCGGGTTTCGCCCCAGCCGATACAGCCTCGTCGTCTGCGTAATGAAAGACTGTTGGGATAAATACCTCATTACCACTGAAGGGAATGGGTAGGATGCCATTTAAGCGTGCGACGTTCACATCCACCAAGGCAATCTCGCGTTCTTCTTTCTCGAGCTCCTCGTGAATATTTTGCGTTCCCAGAGCTAAACCATGGGAAAAGCTTGTCCAGGAGTACTCCCAGCGTATGTCGCGGCTAAGGATCTTATCGAAAACCTTAGGAGCTTTCCGATCCGATAAATCCTCGCCAAGAAGTGTAGTCTCGAGACCGTAAAGCACTTCATGCTCGGCATCTGCCCAGAACGCTAGATAGCAGTGATTCGATGTGATTACTAGGCATGCGTCGATTCCAATCTTTCGGAGCATTGATGCGAATAGCACCGTTCCATCAACGCAGTTTGCTTGAGTATTGTTAATGGAATCTTCGAGTAAGCGAACGTGCTGACTTCGTACACTCCGGGAAAGTGATGAGGTTGCGGTAATGTTGCTGTACCTGATCTCTCTGGCGACCAAGAGGTCCCAAATGGCATACACTTGCTTCAGAACATCGTTGGGATTTCCCGATTGATATCCAGAGAAATTCCTAACCATTTGCACCTTGAGCGCTTCTTGAAGCAATTTGTCCAAGAAGGGATGTTGTTCGTTAACGTAAGCTGCAAAACTTACGTTCATGGGTGCCATTTCGTCGTCGATAACCAAGCCAAAGGGGCAGTCATTGATCGCTCGCATCGTGATGGTTGTCGACTGCGTTTCCTCCGGATAATTCCCGATTCGAACACGGTATGTCGCCGAGGTTGGTACAGCTTGTTTGCAATTGATGAGTTTGTCGAATTGAAATCGCATTTTTGGAAAGATTCGGTAGGTGGTTCCAGCATTCGGTAGGACACCAACAAACTCACTTACCTCTGAAAAGCCTTCGCAGAGGATCGAAACGCGGATGGGTTGATTGGAGCGTTTCGTTGTTACCTCCACCCCGAGACTGCCATAGGGATCACCGAGCGAATCGCTGGACGCCTCAGTATCTCGTTTGAGCGGGGCTGTCGATATTAAGTAAGAGGGGAATAGTTGCGAATCCCATCCGGCGATTGGACGAAAATCCGCAATGCATACTGAACAGCTGGCCAGAAGTGAAACGAATGCCGCTACCAGTCTTTGAGTGTGAATGGCGAAATGACTCATGCTATTCCTGAACGAAAGAACTACAAATTCGGACTTCAGTCGCCTAGCTGTGACTGTTTGTTCCAGACGTATTGAATCCGGGGAATAGTAGGTCAGGAATCGATTAGGAGGGAGAATGTCATAGAAAAAAGTTCTATCAAAGCTAGTTTGGTAGGGATTTTAACGGCCTCAAACACTTGTCGATGAGTTACGAGCGTGCTTCGCGTTGGTGAACGACGACTTTAATCGCAAAAAGTGGACTTCGTAACCGTGGTAAGTCACAATCGCGACACTGAGAATACAACTTAACATTGAGACAACGTAGATACCACAGAGAAGGGGATAGTTCATATTTACGATCTCTTGTGTGAACTCTAATGGGATCAAGGTCACCAGTGGCAGTTGGACCACATACATGCCGTAGCTGTATCGCCCCAGCGTCCGTAGCGGACTGCTTTGCATCAGACGGACCACGAAGGAATAATTTGAACTAAGGAGTAGGTACACCATCCCCGAAGCGAATAATAGGCCGCAAAGAGTGCTAGGTATCTCCAGAAAGCGGCGTCCCGAGAATGCGACAACCAAGAGCAGTGGCAGCACGGTACAAAATGTAAGTCCGGCAACCTTGAGAGCCAGCCCACGATGGGTCGTCTGCATTGCAGGGGAGTTTAGAAATATGGCTATAGTCCCCCCAATGAGAAGTGAATCAGCACGGAAAAAGGTCGCCACGGAAACCGCAACATCCCATCCACTAAAACTTGCCGCGATCGTCCTAGCAACGCCCACCAAGACGATCCCAAGCGTGCAAGAAATCGCAAGAGAGCGTCTGCTCAAAAGCAACACGACTGCGGGCCATACCAAGTAAAAATGTTCCTCCACGGCGAGGGACCAAAAATGATCGAATGCCCCAAAACACCATTGATTCTCCCATGACATTTTAAGGTTAGACGTATAGGTCCAAAGATACCACTGATTCCAACGGGCGAGGTCGAATGCCTCGGTCCCCATGAGACGAGGCAAAGCATACAGCCCAACGATAAGGCTCAAGAAATACAGAGGGAAGATTCGCAAGGTTCTTCGAACGATGAAGTTGCGAAAGTAATGAGGCTCGTCTCGGCTGCGAAGCAAAATTCCAGTGATCAAAAATCCAGACAACACGAAGAAGAGATCTACACCCCGTTCTCCTATGGGGGCTAATCGACGAACCCAAGCTAAGGCGTCATTCCCGTTGGGGTCAATCTCTTTGCACAATCGATAAAGGGTGACTGCTAAAATGGCTAGACCGCGGACGCCATCCAATACCGGACAATGAGCGCCAGGGCTCCAAGCGGATTCGGTCGGTTTGTCCATTAGCTTTCCTCCAGGATTATCTCATCGCGAAATCGCTAAAGAGATGCCTGTTCAGAAGGTTTCCACAGAAAAGAGATTAATGGATCGGGCCTTCTTAATTTTCTCGGAAAGAGTAGCTGGTAGTCTTTCGTGAATCGACAAAATCGATATGTTCGTTACAGGTTACAGATAACATCTCGAGCGGGGATGGTTGACCGCTCAAGCCCCAGGGACCAAGTCGTTGAATGCATCCGCTGGTTAGCGGAGCCAGCGTTCTTGCCCGGAGGAGTGAGTGCCGTCGTACGCATTTCTGACGTGCCATCCTCAGTCCGAGACAATCTTTGACATATCACTATCGTACCACGGGGGACTTCAACATTCAGCAGGGGTGAGAGTGCAAGCGACCGACTTTAGATACCACTGGCTTGTCCAGTGGAGTTTCATGTTTCTCGCTAATACGCTGGCACCACCTGCATCCCCCCTCTTTGCTCGGCGGCTTTGCCGCCGAGCAAAGAGGGGGGGGACGGGGGCTGAGCGGTTATGTAGCGAGAAACGTAACAATCCACCCGGCAAGCGGGAGGCACTCCAGAGCCATGACGCTCGTCGTGTTACTTCTGAGCTAACGGTAGCATTGACCGAGTGCGAGTAGCTGACTCAACGCAAGTCAGAAGCGCTCGATCGAGCACTTCGGTCCAATGCTACCGTTCGTGCGGTTTTTCGTACTCGTACTCAGCATCGCGGTACTCGTACTCGTACTCAGCATCGCGGTACTCGTACTCGTACTCAGCATCGCGGTACTCGTACTCGTACTCGATCGATCCCTCCAATACCGAATCAGTTCGTTGGATCAATCGAGTCAACATCGACACGATCCGTTTCAGGTTGGTCTTGCCAACCCGATTCAGTTCAGGATCGATCGCCTCGAACGATAGGAGTATATCGTGAATCGCAGCGCATTCCAAAGCTGAACCACGCGCGATGTCGAAAAATCGATTCTTGTCCTTAAGACTTTGTTTCCCGTTTCCCTCGGCAATGTTGAGCGGAATGGATTGTGCCGCTCGCAGCCACTGATCCCGAGCATGACGTTCCGCACCGTTTAATGATTTCGCGATTCGATAAGACGAAGCAACGTACTCGATAGCAAGTCGATAAACATCGAGTCGTTCGTGGTCAAAGATTGGATCGGTCATCTGCGTCCTTTCGAGTACGAGTACCGTTTCACTGAGTACGAGTACGAGGAAATCCGACCTCAAGCACGAACATCTAGTATACGGAATTTGCCATAATCCCGCTGGGGAAAAATTTACTATGTTCCGGCGGGCGTTGCCCATCGTTTGCCCCCATCTTCTCCTCACGTTTTAGAAATAACGCTTGGGGTTTGGATAGGATTTTCTGCGGCCCAGCGTTGAGGCAATTCGTGGCAAGCAATTGCGAATTGAATTACAATCCGATTGAGATCCAAGCCAATAGGGGGACAGAATGTACGTCATCAAGTGGTATCGGGGTTGGTTAGTTTTTCTCTTTATATGGATGTTCGTTACCTCTAATGCTTTAGCACGACAGGACTTTCAATCATTCGTATCGAATGCCAGCTACAACGAAGCAATCGCCTACTATCGCAAGGCCGTCGAGCTAAACAAAGGAGATGATCAGGCCCGTTTTCGGCTCGGCGTCGCTCAATTTTTGAAAACGTTTGAAGAATTGGGCCAATCGTGGTACCGATACGGGCAGGTAGACAATTTCCTACTCGGGTCCGTACCTCTTTTTCGATTGAATATTCCGAGCAATCCAACGCCTGAGTCCATCGACTATCAGCAATTTCGTTCGATTATTCAATCAGCATTGGATGGACTTCAACATGCTGAATCGACCTTGATGGGGGTCACAGCTGACGATGTCTTTATCGAATTGGATTTGCTCGGCATTCGATTGGACTGGAATGCGAATCAACGAATCGATCATGACGATAACTTATTTGCAAGCTTGCGAGCGGTTTTGGGAAATCAAGCCCCTGCAAATGGTGCGCAAAGCTTTGTGGTTCGATTCGATGCGGCCGATGTGCAATGGCTGAGAGGGTATTGTCATCTATTGATGGCTGTATGCGAGTTTTTCTTGGCATATGATCACCAGGACTTTTGGAATGTCGCGGCTCGCCGCATCTTCGCGAAAGCTCAAACCTCCTTCGAGTTTTTGAATGAGGAACCATCAAGGCAAGGTTACTACGAAACCAACATGATTCTAGACTTGATTGCCAGTATCCATCAGCTTCGCTTTACGCTTCGCGAACCAGAACTAATGCCCAAGGTGCTGGCTCACGTTAAGAAGACAATTCAATTGAGTCGAGATATGTGGAAACTGGTCGAGGCCGAGACAGACGATGATCGAGAGTGGATCCCTAATCCAAACCAAAAGCCACCATTTCCTGGAGCAGAGGTGTCGCGGGAAATGATCGATGGCTGGCACGATTTCCTGAACGAAGCCGAGGCAATTCTAGACGGCGAGAAATTGGTACCGTTTTGGAGGGGCGACAATCCTAAACGAGGAGTAAATCTAAATCGCTTTTTTAATTCCCCTGCGGACTTAGACGTCGTGCTGTGGGTTCATGGCAGTGGGGCAATCCCTTTTTTGCAATCCGATCTGCCTGTTACTTCTAAAGAGACATGGAATCGCTTCGAACGTATCTTTCAAGGTGAGTTTATCGGATTCGCAATTTGGTTTAATTGAATGCACATCAACGAGACAAGCACAAGTTTCTCACTGTCACATTCTTGAATTATTGTCGATTAACGACCAGCCACAAAGCCTGGGTACCTCGATCACCATAGCCCGCTGATTGAAGGTCTGCGTACAAGGATTTAGCGAGTTCTACGCCCGGAAGGGAAATCCCCAGTTTTGTTGCTTCGTCCAGGACAATACCCAAGTCCTTGACGAAATGGTCGACAAAGAAGCCAGGGGAAAAATCATCCTTGAGGATTCTTGGTGCAAGATTACTCAAAGACCAACTGCCAGCTGCACCGGACGAAACGGAACCTAATACAGACTCCGGATTTAGGCCACTGCGAGTCGCGTAGAGCAACGACTCGCACAAACCGACCATGCTGGAAGCAATCAAAATCTGATTGACCATTTTGGTATGCTGACCTGAGCCAGCGGGACCTTGATAGAGATAGGTCTTGCCCATCAAAGCCCATAACGGCTCGAGTGCTTCGAATACGAATCGGTCACCGCCGACCATGATCGATAAACGGGCCTCTTTGGCTCCGATATCGCCGCCCGATACGGGAGCATCCAATGCGGCAACTCCTTTACTCGATGCAACAGAGTATATCTGCTGTGCTAACGAGGGCCGACTTGTCGTCATATCAACCAGAACAGATCCAGGCCGGAGCCCAGTCAGGACACCATCCGCTCCCAGTATCACTTCTTCGACATCGCTAGGAAAGCCAACCATTGTAAAGACGACATCACTCTGCTCCGCTACCTCGCGAGGCGAGGAACAAACTGCTGCGCCTATGTTAACAAGGTCTTTCGTTTTCGAAGCCGATCGATTGTAGACGGTAGCTTTGTAGCCCGCATTTATGAGGTGGGAACACATGCTGCGTCCCATCACTCCCGTGCCTATCCATCCGATTCGAGTGGTTTCCGGAGCAACGTTTATCATGATATTATTTCTTGAACTTTTCTTTTTCGTATTCTAAAACCCCGGTCACAAGCTTGGTAAGGCGAGGTTCCGCCTCGTTTGCAATGGCGATGATTTTTTGAACGTCAGCTTCCTCCAGTGCGTCTGGTAGACACATATCGGTAATCACCGAAAATCCGACGCATCGCATTCCCGAGTGTACCGCAACGATGACCTCTGGAACGGTTGACATACCAACAACATCGGCACCTATCATTCGCAAGAATCTGTACTCGGCCCGTGTTTCCAGATTGGGACCAGCCACTGCCACGAACACTCCGCGATGAGCAACAATATCGTTTTTGCGGGCTACGCGGAGGGCCGCCTCGATCAAGTCGTGATCATAAGGTGCAGACATATCGGGAAATCGAGGCCCGAGTCTATCGTCGTTAATGCCGATTAGCGGATTGTCGCCCAGCAAATTGATCTGGTCGTCGATGAGCATAATGTCACCGGCTTTGTAGAACGGATTCATGCCACCGCAAGCATTGGAAACGACCAACAATTCGGCTCCCATCGCCTTCATGATGCGAACCGGCAGCGTGATTTCTTTGAGCGAGTAGCCCTCGTACATGTGAAACCGCCCTTCCATCGCCATAACAGGCAGTCCACATAGCATCCCGCAAACCAAACGTCCTCGGTGCGAAGTGGCTGTCGACTTGAGGAAGTGAGGAATATCTCCATAGTCCAAGGTAGCTTCGACTTCAATACGTTCCACCAATGGGCCCAGCCCGGTACCGAGAATGATCCCAGCGTGTGGAGTGCGATTCCACGCTTTTTTGATTACAGTACAAGCGTCCTGGATTTTATCGTAAAGGTCTAGCATTTGGTTCCGGTCGGTGTTGTTTGGTATGTGGCTTGGGATCCCTGGGAAGACAGTAATCCGCTTTTACGTTTTCGGCTCTTCGTCACGAGACGAGCGTTCTAGACGAGCATTGTAGTGGACTTCGCCAAACGCTCAACGAAACATCTGAAATTGGCCAACGGCTTCAAATGCGTATTCGAAATGCCGAAGCGATGGGCCTCCGTTGGCAGAGTTAGCGATGACTTCGATGACATCGGCCCGACCAGGCGTGCCCCATAACCGATGCTGCTTGTAGTAACGGAGTGCGGTATCAGTGATCTTTTTCTGCTTTTTCTCATCCACACGATCTGCTGGACCAGTTCCGTCAAGCGACTCATTCTCCCAGGCTTTTACCTCAACAAAGACAATCATTCGATTCTTGTACGAAGCAATCAAATCGATTTCGCCCGTTCTCGTCCGGAACGATCGTTCTAGAATGAGATAGCCCTTTCGTTCCAGCAGCATGGCAGCCAATCGCTCTCCATAGGCACCGAGCGGCTCGTCCGGATTCTTGGGAGGGTAGGGGAGGGCTAGTCGTCGACGGAGCCGTATTCTTTGAAATGTTTCCCATGGCATTAGCATCCATGCGAAGAAACGAGCCCAATGATGTGACCGACTCATAGCAGGCTCCCAGAAAGACGGTTTCCACCCGAGCCCTAAATCTCGAACACTGCGGAATCCTCGTCGTCGTCTTCCTCTAGATCTTTGTAGTTTATTGGTGAAATCGCCTTTTTGATGGTTTTGACCATAACGGGTATTGGAGGCTCTTTACCTGTGAAGAGACGATATTGGTAGGCAGCTTGGCGGACGAACATCTGCAATCCAGTTACGACAGGACATTTTGCCGCCCTCGCTCCCTTGATAAACAAAGTCTGTTCCGGGTTGTAGATGGTGTCAAAGACGAGAGTTTCCCCGTTCAGCTTGGCTGTCTCAAATGGGCTTTCGTCCATCTCTGGGAACATTCCCACGGGAGTACCGTTTACCAAAATGTCGGGCACAACGATGTGCCGATCAGCCCAGGTGACCGTTTTGCCATTGACGGCGGCAGCAAGCTCATTCGCGGCTTGGGCATTACGAGCAGTGATGGTAACTCGGGCTCCTCGTTGAGCTAACCCGTATGCGACAGCTTTCGAAACTCCTCCTGCACCGAGAATCAGCACGGATACTTTTTCAAAGCCGTTCTTTGGACTGCGGAATTTGTCATAAGCCTCCGTGAGACAGTCCATTGCTGCACGGTAGTCTGTGTTGTATCCAACAAGTTCTCCGTCGGCAAAGATCACGGTGTTACAAGCACCTATGCCGTGCGCCGCCGATTCGGCTTGCGTTAGTTTGGAAAGGATCGCTGATTTGTGAGGAATCGTAACACTGAGTCCGCCAATGTTTTGCTCCTGACACCATTGGAGAAAGAAATCGAGATCTTGTGGAGCAACACGAAAAGGCAGATATCGGCTATCGACCTCGTGAGCCTGGAACGAAGCGTTATGAATGAGCGGACTGTAGGATTGGGCAACGGGATCCGCGACAACTCCAAAGAGTTGGGTTTCCGGGCGTATCGTCTCCGCACGGTAGATATTGACCATCTGCTCGTAACTTAGCTGACCTGGTGCAACGCGTTTGTCTGCATTGAAGACGCAATAAGTAAAAGGAGCTCCGTAGCGACTAGCCAAGATTCTGGTGGGGGTCCCATAATCCCCCATGCTGATCCCAATCGTAGGAACCTTGGCAGACTTCATCAACTCAAACATCCTCGCGGTATCGCGAAACGAATTGGATTGAGCTGCGATTTTGACGATATCGGCATCAACTTTGCAGAGCCCATTGTGGATGCTGTGGAGATCGGTCGGCGTTCCCTCAAAGTTGTGTACGCTGACAATTCGTTTCGTCTTACCGTACCTCGGTATTTTGGTCGCCGTATCGTCCTCCAGATCAACATACTCGACCCCCATGGCAATCGCTGATCTCAAGAGCATTAGCCGCTCCTCTTCGGTCCGTTCCCAGCGCCCCCCATCCTCACGGCGTCTACAGGTAACAACGACGGGGGTCGGGCGATTTTTTAGAAGTCTCGAAAGGTCGATGCTCCGACCGATATAGTCCAGCCTGAGCTCCACGAGCTTTGCACCTTGTTCAGCAACCTGCTGATGTTCGGTGATCATGTGTTTGTGACGTGTTCTGGCAATCGTGACGCAAAGCATGCTGTTAGGGCGGGGAAAGAGTAAATTTGGGAAAAAGATGCACGAACAAGCTAGGTAAGACGAACGAGCTAGGTGGGACGAACAGGCTATGTGGGCCGAAATAGAGGGTGGAAATCAGAACTCACAGACGCAACAACATTCAATTCGACGGCGACATGGTGACTGTACCACCCCAGTTTAAAAATCGACTGAGTAGCATTACGCCCGGCTCCGTCAAAAAGCTTTCGGGATGGAACTGCCAACCTTCCACTGCGAATTTTTTATGTCTAACCCCCATAATAATTCGATTTCCCTGTTCGTCTTCTACCCAAGCCGAAACGTCTAGGCATTCTGGAAGGCTTTCTGGCAAAATCACCAGGGAATGATATCGGGTCGCGATGAATGGATTCGGGATTCCCTCAAACAGTCCTTGATTGTCATGCGAAATCTGATCTGTTTTGCCGTGCATTAACTTGGGAGCCCGAACGATTTTTCCACCAAAAGCTTGGCCAATCGACTGGTGCCCCAAACAAACGCCGAGAATGGGGTACTCCGAATGCAACTCTCGCACAACTTCTAAACAGACACCTGCCTCGTTGGGCGTACAAGGACCAGGCGAGAGGATAATTCGGTCCGGATTCAGTTCGCGGATGGCATCAATGGAAAGCTCGTCATTTCGGTAAGTACGGACATCCAGCTTCGGGTCAATCTCCCCCAGTCGCTGCACGATGTTGTAGGTAAACGAGTCATAATTATCAATGAGAAGAATCATGAAGCGATTATAGGCGGCTGGATACGAATTGCCAGCCGAGAACCCGCCGTCCCAACCGGGATCTAGGCAGCATTGGAACTCTCTAGCGGTGGAATCACCTTAACGACCTTGCGCCGGCGTGGCTTTACGACCTCTAAAGCCAAGCAATAATCCAAGTTCGGCCTAAAAATGGTCAAGAGAGCTAAGGGGACGAACCAAGCCAAATACAAGCCACCGCCAAAACCATGCCATACCTGAGTGGCGGCCATCAACGCAGCTGAACAAGACATTAGTGTCGATAAGCTTTTCTGAGGGGGCCAGGCCACAAAGGACAAGCTCAAAAGCACGAACAATACGATGAGCGGCAATCGGACCACCGGGTTCCAGCCCAAGCCCCAAATTCCATCCATCCCTGTCATGGCGATTTGCTTTACTCCGAACATGTATCCGAGATGCTGCAAAACGTCATTCGGATGCAAAGCAATCATCACGACCACCAGCGATCCTATCGAAACAGCAATACCGCCTGTAAATCGGCGAATACCTCTCTGCCAATAAAAACTGCACCAAAGGGGCAGCAATGAAAATGGGTAGTAAACAATCCCTGCGGCACAACCGAGACAAAGTCCGGCCGCAAAGGGTTGGCGATACAATAAGACGGCGAGCAACAACAAAGCGCTGGGCAGAACATGGTCCACACGCCCTGTCATGTGTAACGTGTAGGGCAGCAACAAATAAAATGTGGCCACACCCACGCCGGTTTTAAAGTTTCCGAAATGCCAGTAACCGATCGCAACAATGGAAAGCACCATGACGAGGCTTGCACCAATCGCCAACGAGCGAGCGAGTAACAATTTCACTCCTCCCGCTCCCGAAGCCCCCTCTACCGTCGGGCCCGATACAGGATCGTGAATCGTCGAAATACTCGGCAATGCCGCCATTAATATGTAGCCAGGCCCAGCCGATGGACCTTGCTTAAGAGGTTCACTCGGTTGGCTCACCGCGACGTTTACCAACAAATACACCAGCATCGATATGCCGAGAAACAGCATCCCGCCGCTGCTTAGGTTCGGATCCAGCATGGGCCGCCTAACAATGGATGTATCCAACAACATCCTAGTCACAAGCAATACAGCCATCACAATCAGCCAGAGGTAGCCGATATAAAGCAACGTGTTGTTCGATGCCTCGGCCTTGCGTTTGGACGCAAGCAACGGGGATGCGCCTTGCGAATCTGTAGATGAAGAAATCACCGAGGTCGAACCGCCGACAGCTTCCGAAACGCTTACCGAAGAATTCTCGGCCGTTGTCTCAGCAGGAGCTACCATCTCCGTCTTTGCTGCGGCGATCTGCTTTCGGCTGGCTCCCTCGTATACTAATAGGATTCCAGGAGTGAAAAGTAGGATCAAGAAGATGTCCAGATTCCTAAGCGACCAGAATCGATGGAACATCAGGAACAACCCAATCACCAAAAACGAAGACAGAAACACCCACACGGGGGGATCTAGTCTAAGATAGTGGAATAGGAATTCGTTCATACCGATAGCATGCGCGATTCGGCCCAAAAGTACAACACAGCTCGCATCTGGAAAATAAATTTAGAAAATCTTCGCTTTTCCAATTGCACCATGTGCCCCCTTTTCACGGCATTTACGGCACTCTCCCCCACTGCGACTCTACGACTCCCCGCCAGAAGTAGGGGGCGAGTCATGACTATCCTTACTCAAAGCCTTCGGGAAAAAGGATACAATCTCGCGTATTGGTTGTAGTAGGTAGCTCAATTCGAGTCGGCTTGTTCGGAGTCATAACAACGCCAAATCGCCATGATCCAAGAACCACTTCAATCGCTTCACGTGTCAACAGACAGTCAATTTGCCATCCGAATACTGAGCCAACCCTCGCTGGTTCTCCTGGACCTAGCCAAGTCCTCGACTGCGCCGTTCTCGTTATTTTCGCGGGACCTGTTTGGGAGATTTCTCTTTATAAGTCCGTCCGCAGAGTCGGTTTTGGACCGCTCGGCGAATGAGCTAATTCAGTTCTCGCTATTGGCCTACTTGACCGACAACCCGTGCAACCAAAAACTTCGCCAGGCTTGGGGGCCCAAATCAAGTGCCGAAACGGGTAGTTTTCTGGTGGAAATCTATGGCTCTCATGGAGAAATTGTTCGTGCCGAACTCACCGAGATCGCCATTCGATCTGAACATAAAATTATTGGTTACGCCGGATTTATCAAGAGAGCAGAGCTTACAGAACATGCTCTTGCGACAGATGTAGAACTCGATGATCGCGAGGTTATGCAACGTGCTGCGTCGCTTTCTAAGGTTGAGCGACAAGTGGCAGAGCTAGTTGTAGATGGACATATGAACAAACGCATGGCTAACATTCTCGACGTCGCGGTTCGCACGATTGAAACCCGTCGGGCTAGGGTTATGTCAAAGATGCGTGCGAAATCCTTGCCGCACTTGGTCCAAATGTGGCTGAGAGTGAGACAGATAGAAGCCGAATCCAAGATCTCACGAGACTTTGATTAGACGATTCTGACTGGCAATCTCCCCCCTCTTTGCGTTATCTTTCTTCGCTTCACTAAGCAACATTCGCTCAGTCGACGCAGAACCACCAAAGAGCAGATCTATGCAGGCGCTTGTTAAATCGAAACGGGAACCAGGACTCGAACTACAGGAGGTTCCAGTTCCCAAAATTGGCATTAATGACTGTCTAATTCGCGTTCACAAAACCGGTATTTGCGGAACGGACCTTCACATCTACAACTGGGATGCTTGGGCTCAAAAAACGATCCCTGTTCCCATGGTGGTTGGCCATGAATTCGTGGGCGAAATCGTCGAAGTTGGTTCGAATGTTACCGACTTTTTTCCGGGAGAAATCGTCTCCGGTGAGGGGCACGTCGTGTGCGGACGATGCCGAAATTGTCTAGCTGGTCGACGGCATCTGTGCAAAGATACATTGGGTGTCGGCGTGAACAGACAAGGTGCCTTTGCCGAATACGTCGCCTTGCCAATGACGAACATTTGGCATCACAAACCAGGCATTGATCTCGACATTGCGTCCATCTTTGATCCACTCGGAAATGCAGTTCACACCGCCCTCGCGTTCGATTGCCTCGGAGAGGATGTACTGATTACAGGTGCCGGCCCCATCGGTTTGATGGCGTGTGCTGTGACGAAGTTCTCTGGGGCTCGCCATATTGTGATATCCGACCTCAACCCCTATCGCCTCGATCTTGCACGAAAGATGGGGGCTACGGTTGCATTCGATCCGAGGCAGCGCGACATCCAGGAGGTCACGAAATCCCTAGGAATGAAAGAAGGCTTTGATGTCGGCCTAGAAATGTCGGGTTCCCCCGCAGCCCTGCGAACTATGCTCGAAAACATGTGCCACGGAGGAAAAATCGCTATGCTCGGTATCCCCTCAGAGCCCATCGCTATCGACTGGAATCTCGTCGTTTTTAACATGCTGACCATTCGCGGGATCTACGGTCGCGAAATGTACGAAACTTGGTACAAGATGAGCGTTCTACTGGAAAGCGGAATGGATATAAGCCAGGTGATTACGCACCGGTTTGACTATCGCGATTTCCAAAAAGGATTTGAGGCCATGAGACAAGGCAATTGCGGTAAAGTCGTTCTCGATTGGACGACTGCTGGGGCCTAAATTCCTATCAACCTGGAACTCTGTCAACCTGGATCGCCGTGCCGAATGCCAGACACGGGATCGCTCGCTTTTTCCGGAAAACCAAAACTACTGGAATCGCCAATCCAACCCGAGATCTAAGTTCACTGCCGAATGCGTAAGAGCACCCACGCTGATTCGTTCTAAGCCCGTTTTTGCGATGGACGCGATGCTTTCGAGATTTACTCCACCAGAAGCCTCTAACTCCACAGCGGGGTTCATGCGGTCTCGGATCGCTACGCACTCCATCAGTTGATCGCAGCTCATATTATCGAGCAAAACGATATCCGGTCCCGCTTCGATGGCGGACGCCAATTGTCCAGGCGAGTCGATCTCAATCTCGATAAACTGGGGATTTTCTGACTCAGGCAAACCCCGCAGAAAGTTCTTTGCCTGCCGCACAGCATCTCCCGCATCCATAACGACGCTATCAGAAACCGCCCGCGACGCTAGGTGATTGTCCTTGATCAGGATGGCATCGAACAAGCCCATTCGATGATTTGCACCCCCTCCGCACAATACTGCGTACTTCTCAACCCGCCGCCAGCCCGGGGTCGTTTTTCGCGTGTCGAATACCTGTGCCCTTGTTCCCACAACTTTTTCGGCGAACAGGGCAGTCAAGGTAGCGATCCCGCAAAGCCGCCCCAAAAAGTTCAGTACCGTTCGCTCGCATGTCAGTAAATCTCTGGCCTCTCCTCGTAGGGTGGCCAGCGTTTGCTTAGCTTCAAAGGGCTCCCCGTCCTCAACGTGCAGTTCGCATTTCACCGTGCACTCAAACTCGGACAATATCGCCTCTATCAAGCCGGTACCGGCCGCAATTCCGGCCACCCTAGCGACAATATCCGCCTGACCGCTCACCCCTTCTGGAACGATCGCCATCGTCGTGAGATCCATTCCACGATCCAAATCCTCACGGATCGCTAACCGAGTTAAATGGCTCAAGTCATCTAGCAGCATCAGATCGCTGGATCGAGAGCGTATCAACTCACGAGAAAGGGCAGTTTGCATAAAAGTCCTTGCGATGCGGATTGTTAGATCGTGGCGATGCCGTATAGTGTAACTGAGAGGGAACGGTGTTCGCCTCCGTTCCCGCCTGCGAGAGCTACCTGCTTCTTGCCTTTAACCGTAACCGATTGAGAGAACTAGTAAAATGCGTCTTCGACTAGCTTTGACTTTGTTTTTGCTCCCCCCTTTCGTTTGCCTTCACGGTTCAAGTGGATTTTCCCAAGATCAGGCCGCCGAAAAGCCCGCAGAGGTTAAACCTTTTGCGTTCGAAGGCACTAAGGTTTCTTTGACCCCACCCGCGACCTGGAAAAGTGCTCCCCCCAAAAACCAGATGATCGAGGGAGAGTTTCGATTCCCAGCTGAGGGAAAAGAGTCCGTTCGCATCACTTTTTCTAGATCCGGTGGTTCGATCGATGCCAACGTGAAACGATGGATTGGACAATTCGAAGGCGTAAACTCAGAAGAAACCAAGGTCGACAAGAAAGAGATCAGCAAATTGACGGTCCACACCGTCGACGTTTCCGGTACCTATCTTGACTCGATGGGGGGTGGTCCCTTTGCTCCTGGCCCAACCAAAAAACAGGAGAACTATCGCATGATTGGGGCGATCATCGAAATGCCAAAGGGGCAAAGCTTGTTTATAAAAGCCTACGGTCCGAAGGATTTGGTAGAAAAAACCAAGTCCGATTTTGACAAGATGATCGACGGCATCACCAACAAGTAGTAGCCAATCTAGCTGGGATCAAAATTGAGAGTTGTTATTTTGCAGGCCGCAGATGATGTGGCTGAGTTTGCGGCGAACGTCGTTTCCGATTTGGTGAATGCACGAGCCAGAGAGACGCAACCTTGCGTTTTGGGATTAGCCACCGGCGGAACGCCCCTCGGGCTCTATGGACGCTTGGTGGATCGTTACAGGTCAGGCGAGATCTCCTTTCGAGGTGTCGAGAGTTTTAATCTCGACGAGTATGTGGGAATACCGCCTGACCATCTCCAGAGCTACCACCATTACATGAACGAGGCTTTGTTCAAGCACGTAGATTTTGCAGAGGGCTCGACTCACGTACCCAAGACTTGGGAGTGCGATCTGGAGGAAAGTGCGTCAAGCTACGAGCAGGCAATCAAGCATTGCGGCGGTGTCGATTTGCAAATCCTCGGTATCGGGACCGATGGGCATATCGGTTTCAACGAGGTTGGCTCCTCCCTCGCATCGCGAACCCGCTTGAAAACCTTGACCCGCCAAACGCGACTCGACAATGCGCGTTTCTTTTCGATCGCTGAAGACGTTCCGAAAATGGCTCTAACGATGGGGATTGCAACCATTCTGGAAAGCCGATCAGTGCTACTCATGGCGACCGGCAAGTCGAAAGCTAACGCAATCGCTGGTTGTGTAGAAGGCCCTGTTTCTGCGGGTAACCCATCGAGCGCATTGCAGCTACACCCTAATGTGGTCATTGTTGTCGATGAAGCTGCCGCGAGCTCGCTCAAGCATCAGGATTACTACAGGGATTCGGAAAACGTCCGCAACAGTTTGCCGTCCTCTCAACTCCATGCAAATCGAACATAGTTGAAGTGGCGGTACAGCTCACTTTCTTCAAGCAGCTTTTGATGGGTTCCATGGGCCACGACTCTACCCTCATGGAACATGATAATCTGATCGGCGGCTCGCAGAGTGCTCAATCTTTCTGGCACAACGATCACAGTCGCTCCTCTGCTCTTCAGATTCTTGAGTGCAAGCAGCGAGTCACTCTCTTCCTGAGCTGAGACGCGGGTTTTAGGCTCGATCGCAACGATAATGGTAGGCTTTCGGATCAAAGCTCGTGCGATTCCCAATCGAAACAGATGGTCGGGCGGCAACCGTTCGTCGTTGCTTGAAAGAACAGTGCCTAATCCATCTGTGAGATTCAATATCCCCTCGGCCACGCGTGCCTCGCGTGCGATGGCTATCAGATCCATGGTCGTATCCTTCTTGACACCGGCCAAAAGATTTTCCTCGACTGTACCATCCAAAAGCGGACCGCGATCGTTGATAAGCAGCGCGTTCCGTCTCAGACTAGAGTTGTCGAGATCAATAAGATTAACGCCATCTATCAGAATCCGACCACTAATCGGCTTTCCAAATCCCAGCATCATCTCGCTAAAAGCTTGGGCGGTTCCGTGATCCAAAGAAACGATCGCCGTCATCGTTTTGGGGTACATTGCTAACGATACATCGTCGAGCAAACGGTTCCTGTTACTATCTCGAAAGGCAACGTGTTCCCAAATCACCGCACTTTGTACGGGGCTCACGGTCGCCCCGGATTCCGAGTCAGGTCCGATGGTGGGAAGCGACAAGTACTGCACCAGTTTGTCCGCTGCTGTGCTTGCGTTGATGCGTTTGCGAATCCCGCGATTCAATTGGAACAAACTGCTAACGGAAATAACAACACTCCCGATTAACGCGAGCACATCTCCAACATGCAGTACCGAGTTGGGCTCCAGAACGCGAATGCTCAGGACGAACATGAGCAAAGCACCCAGCATGGTTATACATGATAACAACCAAGGGGATCTTAGGCTTTCCTCATCAGCGATTCGAAAATGAGCTCGATGAAAATTCTCAACCTGACCATGAAAGAGCGACTCGATGTTGGCTCTTTGGTCGATCGATTCCAGCAAAGTCGATGACTCGCAAAGATAGATCAGTTGCTCGTGAGCATTCCTCCGTTGCTCGGCCAGAACGGGTCGATTCTTCCGCTGGTTGGCTTCTAAACGCAGATACAGTCCCCAACCAACAACCAGCGCCAATAGTGCGAGTATTGTGAACCAAAAGTTTATACAGCATGCTAAAGCGAGAGCCACTCCCGCCTGAATCAAACAGCGAGGAAAGATGCGAAACCAATCGGTCCAAGCATCCCGTACCCGTGGCACATCCGCTTGAATCAGTCCACGCAGCGTGCCGCGCTGCCCTGAAAGTCCCTGCTCAACGGATAGATCGCGAGCTTTGTGAAAGAGCCTTGTCAGAAGTGATGATGTCAACTCCAAGGATGCCTGCATAGCGGAGCGCCGCGAAAGCAAATAGAAAAAACGTTCCGCGACAAACGCGACTAAGATAATGGCAACCAAGGCGATCGCGACTCGCAGCAGATTTGGCTCTGCGGACAGTGTCGACGTATCGATTTCAAAGTAAGGACTCACGTTCAGAGTCTTGGGTAGACTTCGCTTTCCAAGCTCGTCGGTTTGGACCACGAAGAGTAACTGCGTCAGCCAACCTAGAGCCACCAACAACAACGGGAGCAAAAGTGAGGAAACCACCCCAAATATCAACGCATACCACCTTGAGACGGGGATCAGTTGCTTCTCTTGAAGCTTGGTCCAGGAAGCTTGCATGGATTGCCCTTACTACTAACGGGATCATGGAGGATGGAATCTGTTCGAATGAGCTGTGCAGTCGATTGGTTAAGCAAACCTCGACTCGATTTGTCGTCCGACCCTCTCACTATAACCAAAACCACAGCCCATTCGATCGCAACCGACGTTGGTTTGTAGCGGTTTTTCCTTTTGGGTGACTACAAAATCGCATCGGTTGCCAGATTGCGACACGACTACCAGGACCTGTTGAAAAAAATCAACCTAACATTCCCTAGTAGAAAGGCACCGTCTCTCCCCTCCCAAACTCGCAACTATGACCGCTCCTGTCAAAATATTTTTAGCAGACGACGATCGCTGGCTCCTGGAATCGATGTCTGACTGGCTCTGCAGCGAAGGTTTCGCAGTCAGTACAGCCGATAGCATAGAAAGTGCTAAATCAGAGCTATTGCGAATGGAGCCAGACCTCATGTTGTGTGATGTCCGATTCGAAGATGGAGACGGCCTCAAATTTCTGCGACATGTGCGTCGCTCGTATCCAGATCTCCCCGTCATCATGATGTCCGGTTACGCAGGCCCTGACGCGGCTCGTGATGCCTTGGCTGGTGGTGCTTTTGAACTCCTTTCGAAACCGATTATCGACGAGGAATTGAGGACGACGATTCAAAGAGCCCTGAATCAGCGAAACATCGAACAAGAAAATGCCCGCCTCAAAGAAGAACTTGATCGTCGGTTTGGCATGGAGAGTATCGTGAGTCACGATCTCCGTATGCTTAAAATCTTTGAGATGATCGATCAGGTCGCTGATACGAAAGCTACGATTTTGATCACGGGCGAAAATGGAACGGGCAAAAGCATGATAGCGCGAGCTATTCATAAGAAATCGTCCCGTCGGAAAAAGCCATTCGTCGAGGTCGCTTGCGGTGCCCTGCCAGACAATCTTTTAGAGAGCGAACTGTTCGGTCACGTCGCAGGTGCCTTCACAGGTGCAATCGGAAATAAGACGGGCAAGTTCTTGCAGGCAGACCAGGGGACACTTTTTTTGGATGAGATTGGAACAGCCTCGACAGCACTGCAAATTAAATTGCTGCGTGCCTTACAAGAGTTCGAGTTTGAACCTCTCGGTGGATTAGATACGATTTCCGTTGACACTCGGGCGATTCTCGCCACCAACGAAAATCTAGAAAAGGCAGTCGCCGAAGGTCGCTTTCGTCAAGACTTATTCTATCGCATCCAGGTCATCCATATCGAGCTTCCTTCCTTGCGAGAACGACGAGATGACATACCAATTCTTGCGAATCATTTCCTTAAAAAGGTCTGTACGGAATACAATCGCAAGATTCATGGTTTCTCGAGCCAAGCTATGAATGCCTTGATCTCTCACTCGTGGCCAGGCAACATTCGAGAGTTGGAGAACGCAATCCAACGTGCCGTGTTGCTTGCGAAGTCGGATGCAATCGAAACCGACGTCCTCCCGATTTCGATAACGCACAAATCTAGCAGCACGACTTCAGGCCAAAATGAACCTTGGACAAACCGATCGATCGAATTAACGACGAATCCGAATGAGCTCCCAATAGCTAAATCGATCCTTCCCTTAAGTGAAGCTCTCGAAGGCCCTGAGCGGCAAATCATTCTTGCCGCACTGGAAGCCAATGGCTGGAACCGCAACATCACCGCAGACTTACTCGGAATCAACCGTACGACACTCTATAAAAAAATGAAGAAGCTGGGGATCGAAGAGCCGACGCCTCAATGAGTCCCAGGGGATGCGGAACGAGGGAAAACGACAGCAAGTTGCAGGAACCGTCTCGTCCGTAAATAGGAGCGTAACAGCCCAAGCCTCACGGTGACGGGCGATGCCAAACGTGCCGGGAGTCGCCTTGGGCGACGAAACCCTAAACTAACCTGCGGAGGGGAAGAAAATGGTCGCACGGATTTCTTAATCAACTGGCTTGATACCGTTGCACTCTCGAGTCTGTTCGCTGCTATAATACAGCCAGCCGGAATGGTATGTATGACTCGCCTCCTCTCCCACCTTACTACAGTCTAACCATGACCCATCGTTGCCTATGGCTCCTGTGTGTGAGCTTTCTTATTGCTTCCAGTGCCTGCAATTGTGCAAAGGCCGCTTCCGATGATGATGCCCTCGCGATCTTTTCCTTTAGCGAGCTTCAAGGAATGGTGGTTCGGGATTTGACTCCAATTGATCCAATAGAACTGCGGTTTCGTCAACACTCTGCAAGTTGGCGACCGGGAAGATTGCAACTGAATGCTTCAGGAATTATCGAGACTGCTGTTCCACCGAGCAAGCTGTACGCTGCATTCAAGGAATCGCAAGCGTTTACGATAGAAATGTGGATCACTCCTACCGGTATGAATCAATCAGGTCCCGCTCGTATTCTCTCCCTATCCAAAGATACGAGCTTACGCAATCTAACCATCGGACAAGATGGCGATAAGATCGATGTTCGCCTCAGACACTCTGCCAGCGATCAGAACGGAATGCCTTCGCTGCAAACTCCGTCGGGGGCTTTAAAAAATGGGAGAAACCACCTGGTTGTTTCGAGAGATAAGACCGGTTTACTTGCTGTTTATCTCAACGGTCTCGAGGCTGCTAAAAAGACAGTCGAAGGCGACTTGAGCAATTGGGACACATCGTTTCGACTGATTCTCGCCAACGAGGCCACTGGCGATAGGCCTTGGCTGGGTTCTTATGAGCACCTAGCTATCTTTGCAAAAGCTCTTTCTCCCGAGGAGATTTTGGAACGGTATCACTCGGGAGAAACGCAAGCGACGATATTGAGTCGCAAGCTTCCGCCATCCATCGAGCGATCAGTAGACTTCGTGACAGATGTATTGCCAATCCTTCGTGATCGCTGTTTTGACTGCCATACTTCAGGCAATGAGGAAGGGGGGCTTAATCTTGGCCTTAGGGCTAGAACGCTCGAGGGTGGGGCGCACGGACCTGCGATGGAGCCGGGTAATAGTGCTTACAGCTTGATGATTCACCTCGTGGCTGGGTTGGACTCCTCTCGAGTCATGCCACCTGATGATGAGCCCCTCTCCAAAGAGGACATTGGTATCCTTAGGGCTTGGATTGACCAGGGAGCAATCTGGCCATCGAGTGCAGAGGTTGCCGATGCTCGAGAGGAAAAGGGACGCGAACACTGGGCGTTTCAAAGGTTGCGATCTGTCGAAGTGCCTCCCGTTGTTTTGGGGAAGATTGACGACGCACCAGCGACGTGGAAACGGCCACAGACGCCGATCGATGCTTTTGTCCTGGACAAACAGCGATCCTTATCGCTCCCGCATGCTTTGCCCGCCGCACCTGAGCAGCTGGTGCGGCGCTTGACATTCGATCTAACGGGTCTCCCACCAACGCCTGAGCAAATCGAACGCTTTCTCGCCACTTACGACCCACGCGAGAAGTGGCCAGCTGGGCGATTTATTGACGAGCTTCTAGATTCTCCTCACTATGGAGAACGCTGGGGACGGCATTGGTTGGATGCCGCGCGTTTCGCCGAAAGTGATGGGCAGGAATCGGATGAGGACCGACCTCAGGCGTACCTGTACCGCGATTTCGTGATCAACGCCTTCAACTCCGACATGCCCTACGATCAATTCGTTCGTTGGCAAATCGCTGGCGACGAGTTTGAGCCCAACAACGACCAGGCCATTATCGCAACTGGCTATTTGACCGGCGGTCCTCACTCGGCGCTCGGAGATACCTTTATCGAAGAGGAGCAACTCTTTAATCGATACAACGAACTCGACGATGTGGTGTCAACCATCGGTTCCGGGATGCTCGGGTTGACGCTGGCATGTGCTCGTTGTCATGATCACAAGTACGATGCAATCTCGGCACGGGAATACTATCGACTAATCAGTGCGTTTCACAGTGGCGATCGCAAGAAAGGCAAACTCCCCGGCGGGCAAGATGCACTCTTCTTCCGAGACTTCGACGATAAAGTCCGCACGACATGGTACTTTCGCCGAGCAAATTTTTACGATCGTGAACTCGAGGTACAGTTAGGTTTCCCTGCTGTACTTTCTATGGGGACGCAAGCAGAGGATTATTGGCAGCGAGCACGCACAGCGGTCGAGAATCCCAAAAGCACTTTGCAGCGTCGGGCACTAGCAGATTGGCTGGTAGATGTCGATCATGGTGCAGGTCCGCTGCTAGCTCGTGTTCTGGTGAATCGTGTTTGGCAACACCATTTTGGAGTCGGTTTGGTCAGTACTCCAGGGGATTTTGGAGTACAAGGGGACGCGCCGTCACATCCGGAATTGCTCGAGTTCTTGGCGAATGATTTCGTCTCTCATGGTTGGAAAATCAAACGGTTGCACCGAATGATCCTGAACAGTGCGACATGGCAGCAAAGTCGAAACGTTGATGCGAATGTGATGAAGATAGTGTCTGCAGACCCGAAAAGTATCGACTTGGCAAATCGATACTTGTGGAAGCGAACGCCTACTCGATTAGAAGCCGAGGTCATCCGCGATAGCATGCTGGCAGTGTCGGGTACGCTCAACTCTCAGGTCGGGGGGCCTAGCTTCAAACCGCAAATACCGGCGGAAGCGAACCTGGCTCGTAATCTCAAAGGGGAACGTTATCCCGAAAAAGTCCCCGACAGTCCCGACGTGCGGCGACGCAGTATTTACTTGTTTCACAAGCGATTACTTCCCTATCCGCTTCTTCAAGCCTTTGATCGTCCCGATCTGCTCGTGAGTTGCACCATCCGGCAAAATACGACGGTGGCACCGCAAGCTCTAGCATTAATGAACGATGAAACCGTCCGGCTCTACGCTAGCGATTTTGCGTCGCGACTGCGATTTGAGTGTCTGTCGGACGGTGAGCAAACAGCGAAACGAGCATTCTCATTGGCCTTAGGACGACAGCCAACGGAAAAGGAAGTTACCCAGTCAGTCGAGTTTTTATCTACTCAAACGCATCGACGAAGCGAACGAGGCGAGGCTGAGGCTGAACATCAGGCGCTGACCGATTTTTGCCAAGTCATTTTCGGCCTCAATGAATTCCTCTACGTTGACTAGGAGACAACCAAATGAACAACAGCAGAAATCTTTTAGGGTTCCCGTGTGGTCGCATAGCTTCACCTATGGATCGCCGTCAGTGGTTAACTAGGTCAGGCGGAGGATTGGGCATGTTGGCCCTGGCAGGCTTGATGAAAGAGCAAGGGCTACTGGCGAGCGACGGTCCCAGAGCAAACATCGCAGCTCCAGATCCGTTGCAGCCACTAAAGTCTCGTGTTGGACACTTTCCTGCGAAAGCGAGATCGATCATATGGTTGTTCATGGAGGGAGCCCCCAGCGCCGTGGATATGTTCGATCCCAAGCCGGAGCTTACCAAACGGGATGGTGAAAGGACCGCGATTAAAGCATTCTTTGGCAATCCTGGTCCTTTGATGAAATCACCATTCAAATTTCAACAATATGGTGAAAGTGGCCAACCGGTTTGTGAGCTCTACACGAATGTGGCCAAGCATGTCGACAAGATGGCATTCGTGAAGTCATGCTACAGTGAATCGAACGATCACGTGCCTGCCATTTACCAGATCAATAGCGGTATCGCTCGGCCCGGATTTCCAACAGCGGGGGCTTGGATTACATACGGCTTGGGTAGCGACAACCAGGATTTGCCTGGTTACATAGTGCTCGGTAATACTAACGGAGCCAAAGGGGGACCGCACAATTGGGGAGCAGGCTTTTTGCCAGCTGCCTATCAAGGAACGCTGTTTCGTTCGACTGGATCGCCGATTTTGAACTTGAAAAGGCTGGCCAGTTTGACCGACGAGGACCAACGTGCTCAGCTTGATTTGTTAGCTAAATTCAATGACAGTCATTTTCAGGATCGGTCCGAGGAGTCGGAACTACTAGCAAGGATTCAGTCCTATGAACTTGCTTATCGCATGCAAACTGCGGCCACCGATGTCGTCGACATCAACCGCGAGACCGAGGCGACGCATAAGATGTACGGGATAGACGACCCAGCGTCGAAGTCGTACGGTACAAAATGCTTGATGGCTCGCCGATTGGTGGAAAGTGGAGTTCGGTTCGTACAGGTTTACAGCGATGGAGAGTGGGATGCACACTCAAACCTCAAGGAGAACCATAAAGGTCATTGCAAAGCGACCGATGTCCCGATTGCTGGGCTTTTAACAGACTTGGAGCAACGGGGCTTATTGGATTCGACGCTGGTTATATGGGGAGGAGAGTTCGGGCGAATGCCGATGTCGCAGAATGGAGATGGTCGCGACCACAACCCCAATGGATTTCTGCAATGGATGGCAGGGGCTGGGATTCGTGGAGGCACTAGTTATGGCGAGACCGATGAGATTGGATACGCTGCTGTGACAGACCGAGTTAGTGTGAATGATTTGCATGCTACGATGCTCCATTTGATGGGAATTGACCACAAGCACTTGACCTATTTCCACAACGGACGCAGTTATCGACTTACCGACGTAGCCGGGGTAGTCATCGATAAGATCCTTGCTTAACGCATATCTACTGATGAAACAAGCTGCAGCAACCTGGGAGTAATTTGACAGCAATCCTATCGCGAAAAGAAAGATACAATCAGTTTTTGGGCTGATTCTTTTACTTGGCGATTAGCTCGTCTCTACGAAGCTGTCATCTACCACAGGGAGCACCAACATCACCTGCATTACTCAATCTGATCGCCTTGCGACTAGACTGCCGACTCGAAAGTTTGGCAAGCAGAATGCGAGCGTAGTACAGTCGATATGGAGTAGTACAGTCGATTTGGAGATGATCTTTTTAATTTGACGCGGCACGCCCACCCTGGTCCGCTACATGCATGCTTCGAGCAGTCGCTTTGTCGCCATGATGCCTTCATCGGGACTGAGAACGCTTCCTTCATATTCGATACCGACCCAGCCGGTGTAGTTCGCGTCCTTTACGATTTTCATCATTCGATGAAAATCAATCTTGGTCTCCTTGCCGTTTTCGTCAAAGTCATAACTCTTAGCACTCACCGCCTTGGCAAAGGGCATCAGGTCCTCGACACCTTGGTAGCGATCGTAGTCATAAAAATTGCCAAAGTCGGGTAGGGTTCCACAGTTTGGCATTTCGGTCATCTTGATCGTTTCGGCAAGCCATTTCCCATTCGAGCTTAGGCCTCCGTGATTTTCTACAATTACGTTGATCCCGAATGGCTTTGCAAACTCAGCCAATCGCCGTAGCCCGTCGGCGGCGAGCTTCTTGCCTTCTTCATAGTCAGCTTTGGTTTCAGCATTGACGCGAATGGAATGACACCCAAGATACTTTGCGGCTTCGACCCACTTGTAGTGATTCTCAATTGCCTTGGTTCGCGAGTCGTTGTTTTGATCTCCTAGAGCCCCCTCACCGTCTATCATGATAAGCAGGCTAGTCACTCCGACATCCGCAGCACGCTTCTTCATCTCGGAAAGATAGGCCTCATCCTTTGCCTTGTCCTTGAAAAACTGGTTGACGTACTCGACTCCCTCGATGCCATACCTCTCTTTCGTAATCTTTGCAAAATCTAGGTGATCGATCTGTTTCGCAAACAGTGGTTTGTGCAAAGACCACTGAGCTAGCGATATTTTGAATGGTTTGTCGTCTCGGTATGCCCATGCGGCCCCGGTTAGAGAATACGCCAAGCCGCTACCGGCTACTGCTGTGAGGGAGTTGATCAGAAAGTCGCGTCGCAGTGTCATAATTGGATTCGGCCGATCGATGCTAAAAGGGAAGGGATGGATTGAGGGAGGAAGAATTCGTTTCAGGACGGTAATCCCCGAATCCCCATCACCATCGGATTGTATTTGGCCCCTAACCTACAATCAATCGCGTTACGTCGTGTTTCCCCCACAGAATGGAGATTTTCAATACCCTATCGTCCCCACTCCCAATGTTGGGAAAGGTGCGACGGTGAGGTAACCACCAGCCCGAGAGAGGGCATGAACAGCGGGGGATACGTGCAGATTGTCTCGTTTCCTAGGCAAAATTAGCCTTGGTACAAAGCGCAGCGGGGTTCATTACCAGGTCGATCACTCCCTCCCCTTCACCGATGCTGGCACACGATGGACAGCAACAGGAATCCCCAAGTCCGAAGAAAATTTGGTCGGTACTGGTGGCCCTGGGGAGTGCGATTGGGGTAGCAGATTTGTTTATCAAAGGATGAGCATCTTCGAACGATTCTGCGTCCGAGTGATCGTGGTCGCATTGGTATCTATCGAGTTCATTCTCGCCAACCATGTTTATCCCGAATCCAGACATTGCGACGATGCGCATCGGAGGCAGAACACTACGGTAATCCAAAGCGAATGTTGTGATCGGTTGGATGGGAACAGACCCACCTTCTTCGGCATTCACCCCAACGAACTCTCCCCCAAGCATATTCGGTGGGGAATTGATGAAGTTAATGACCATCAAGACATCCAACGCATCCAGAAAACGATCTCCGTTCGGATCGTAGAAAGGAGGTGAGGTCAATCCTGCCCCGTCCAAAGCCCTAGAGCCCCGCTGGTTGATCTCATTGATTAACGTCAGTACGTCGAGCGGTGTTACCAGGCCATCATTATCTATATCCTCGGGTAGATTGGGATTCCGCCATGGGCTGATCGAGAGGCTCAAACCGAAATTTAGGTCGGCGATGGTTTGACCGGCACTGAGCGCCACGGTGTGCAACCCACTTTCTGGAGAGCTGATTGACGCTCCCATGGGCCCATTAATCATTCTTAGGTTATACGTTCCGGCCGGCAGGAACGGAAAACGATAGCTGCCGTCGCTCGCGGTGACTGCTGTGCTGGGGCTTCCGTATCGGAAATTGTCGAACATCGCTGATGAGCCAGAAAAAGCCCTCGCGATAACGTATGAAATGTTGGCGTCTTGTGAACCTACCTCGAGTGTAAGTCTTTGACCGACGGCCATCCCACGATGTTCTGATCGTGTGATGAGTTGATTGTTGCTGTTGAAAGCCTCGAGTAAGACCCTGGTATTGTCGGTCGCTGCAATAGCGTCGATCGATGCGTAACTCGTCAATTGGTCAAATCGTATTCGCAATTGGTGATCGTTACCACGGAACGCGTTCTGCACAGTACCGTTAAAGGAAACGGGTTTAAAGACCCGCACTCCAGTCGATGCTGCCATGTCAAAGACTGCGTGAACTCTACCATTGGTATTCATGCCGATCGCATCGATCATCAAGCCTGGCTGGCTGGTCGGGATTTCCCCTAGCGGCAAGTCATCTGGCTCCAACCGCCGTTGCAGGTTTAGTGGATTACCAAACTGATCGACAACAGCTACAGTTACCCCTGCTAGCCCATGTTCCGAGCGGGACCAAGCCCTATTCTGATCAGAGTCCTCCCAAACGAACCCTTGTATGCCTGTCGTTGTCGTGACAGAGGGAGAAGTCCCAAGGTTGCCAACGAACAGATTGCTTGTAATACCCAGTTGGTCGCTCAGGGCTCGAATTTCGATCGTGCCGGTTGCCCCAGCGGGAATGGGTATTTCGAGATTCAGGTCGAGTGTGAAGGTATTGTGTGTAGAGTAGTCGGTCCAGTTCCCTCCGTTGAGGCGATACTGAATCCTATTAATTCTATTGAGTGTGATATCGTTTTGATTGCCCGACGAATTGCGGTTGTGTAGGGCTCGGGCCGCAGCGGTTCCAACAAAGTTAAACGTCTGCCCATCGACCGATATTCTGCCAGTCCCCTTCAAATCAAGTGGGACATCCAAAACATCAAAAATTTGATTGCCATTGCTATCCACCCAACCCAGTTGCGCCAAGGTAAACGGACTGGTGATTAGGTTGTCATAAGCAAATTGCAGATTGCTGCCTGCCGACATAATGCTGGGGGCCTGAACAAAGTTCGGATTCGGATTTAGATCTACAGCATTCATATTCTGAGAATCGTAGTATCCGCGACGCTGAAAGAAATTGCCCCCTCCCGAGTACTCGTCACGCGCCCAAAACATATGCCCCGTCTCATGTGCGTAAGTAGACGCTGGACGGGTCGATGGTATGACTTGGAACAATCCACCCGCGAAGGCGAATGCTCGCGAGAACGAACCGCCTGGCGCAAACGCACCGTCCGCATCGTTGCTGGAGTTCACGACAAAAATCGTAAACGACCAGTCTGTGTCATGCTTGATTCTTTGGTCGTGATTGAAGGCACGAATGTTTGTGGCCAAGTCGCTCGTTGTTCCATAGCCTACATCGGTGAGGAACTGGCCAACCCATAGCGTGAAGTTATTCGAAATTCTCGAGATGGGTTCGTAAGGAGTCGGCGGACGGTTGTCGAGATATGTGGTATCGATGACCCATTCCAAGGTGTGCAGCGAACTTTGCGTAGCGAGCAAGTCCGTCCACCACTGAAGCCCTTCTCGGATGTTTCGCTCGACTTCAGCCACGTGAGCCGGTGTCCAATTCTCTGTATTCGAATCGATGCGTCCGTCGCTCTCAAGCAGAACAGGGGTGACCGCGACGCGCCCCAGCATAAACTCTCCCAAATCACTCGGAACTGCCCCAAAGGGCAGCGTCATCAAGCGACGGTCCTCCAGCGACTCCACAAAGAGTCGGCGAAACCTATTTTTTTTATTCTTGGAAGCCATAGGTGTCGGGAAAAAGAAACGGATTACCACACCTTTTTGATGGTAGTTCAGGGAAAAGATTCCCGCAGAAGCCCATCAAAAGATGGGAATTCTTGTCCTAAGTTTTCCTTCGAAGCTACCGTCTTTGTCCTTTATACCGGCTGTCCTAGAATTCGAGCTCAAGGAAACTAGAAATCGTCAAAGCTGAGATCTCAGCCTAGGCGTATAAGTCTAGAAGGTAATGCAACACCGGGCCTAGCCTTGTGGACCCGCTGGTAAGTGGCTGGGAAGTGCGGCACTTAACTTCAAGCACTCCAAAACCGCCTGGGCTGCCTCTTCCCCTTTGTTTCCGACATTGCCGCCACTTCTTTGAATCGCCTGTTCCAAATTATTCACCGTCAACAAGCCAAATCCCACGGGCTTGTTGTGGTCCAGCGATAACTGCATCAAGGCCATGGAAACGGCTCGATTGATATGCTGATCGTGTGTGGTTTCGCCTCGAATGACCGCCCCCAACGCTACCACACCGATACAATCGCGGTCTGCGAGCAGTTGTTGAGTTCCGTAGGCGAGCTCCCAAGCCCCCGGTACCCTCGCAAGCAGCAGATTTTGAGACTGAAACCCTGCTTGCTCAAAAGTTCGGATAGCACCCTCGGCTAACTTATCCGTGATGTGATTGTTGTAGCGAGAAACGACTATTCCAATTCGCTTGGCGACGAACAGCTTGAGGTCTAGTTCGTTGGCAAGTTCTACTTCGACCGCCATGCTATTGCATACTCCCTTTGAAAACTCGTAGCTACCATTCTTTCTCACTCTCTTGAAATCATACCGCTCGCCGATAAATCTACGAGGGGATATAAGCCCATCTGGTATACGTGAGTCGCCATGGCTAGGTAGGTCGAATGCCTAACAAGAACTCTGCATTAGTCTTTGTTTTCTTCAACTTCGAAACCAACTCTGACATTGCATCGACGGGACTCATTTCCGCGAGGGTTTTCCTAAGCGTGCATACACGCTCATACTCGCTTGGGTCCAGCAACGCTTCCTCACGCCTCGTACCCGACAAGGAAATATCGATTGCTGGCCAGATTCGCCGATCGACGAGGGATCGATCCAGGACCACTTCCAAGTTCCCTGTCCCCTTGAATTCTTCAAAGATAACATCATCCATCTTGCTACCGGTCCCTACCAATGCTGTGGCGATAATGGTCAAGGAACCTCCCTCTTCGACTTTCCGAGCGGCACCAAAAAAGGATTTTGGTTTCTGCATAGCATTGGCATCCAAACCGCCTGTAAGCAATTTACCCGATTGTGCACACTCACCATTCCATGCCCTGGCAAGCCGAGTGATGGAATCGAGGAAGATTACCACATCGACCCCATCTTCGACCAAACGCTTTGCTTTCTCCAGAACCATTTGACTTACCTGAATGTGCCTCGAAGCTGGTTCGTCAAACGTACTGCTAACAACCTCGCATTTCGGTCCCCTGACCTCGCGCTGCATATCGGTCACTTCCTCCGGTCGCTCGTCGATCAAGAGGACAATAACATAGGCGTTCGGATAGTTCGCTAAAACCGCCTTGGACATTTTCTGTAGCAACAGAGTTTTGCCTGCTCGGGGCGGAGAGACGATCAAACCTCTTTGACCGAACCCTATCGGAGCAATTAGATCCACCACACGCGTCTCAATACTTTCTGAATTGGTTTCAAGGACCATTCGATCACGAGGGTGAACCGGAGTTAGCGAATCGAACGGCTTGCGAGACTTCGCTTCATTAGGATTCCGATGATTGATGGCTTCTACTCGGAGGAGTGCAAAATATCTTTCGTTTTCCTTCGGGGGCCGAATCTGCCCCGAAATGGTCATGCCTGTCGTGAGACCGAATCTCCTGATTTGAGAAGGGGATATGTAAATGTCATCTGTGCAGGACAGATAGTGATGGCTCGTTGAACGCAAGAACCCGAATCCGTCGTTCAATATTTCAAGGGTCCCTTCACCATACAGCATGCCCGAGGTGAGTAGCTTCGCCTTGAGAACTTGGTAAATCAGTTCCTGTCGATCGAGCAGTTCCGGTTGAGGTATGCTGCTCTCCACAGCATGCTGCAACAGCTCTTCGGTAGTCATCTTTTGAAGCAATCCGAAATCGATCGGGCTGGATGACTCTCCTGCCGTCGCATGTCTACGCTCTCTGTAGAGTTCCTCAGACAAGGACAGAGGATCTTCTCGTTTTTTGTACTGGGCAGGATTCCTGCGTTTGCGAAAAGACTCCGATGGTTCTTGGTCGTTCATAAGTGATGGTGCGCACAGCACGCTTGAAAACCAACATCTCGACGAGGCTTGATGCTAGTGGGATGCGTGTCGCCAATTAGGTGCGAAAATAAGGTGCGAAAATAAGGTGGGTAGAGACAAGAAAAGAGGTTTGGCAAACAATCGTTTGGCCCAAGGTTTACCTGAAGCATTTCGAACTAATTCGCCCGAAACCAAAGGAAATCGCCCCGCTGAGACCAACGAAAGTATAGCCGAAATGCTGGACTTTCGGCAACCCGGTAACCGAACGGTTTTGAGACTCAGTCCTTCGGTTTCTTAGTCAATGCCTGCCGAATTGACTAGTGGTCGGTCAGCTAACATTAACTGGCTTTACGGTACCGCTTCGTGACTTCGACATGTTGGGAGCCCCGATTCTGCGATGGGATTGGTGTGTGACTTCCAGCTCCTCCAAGGTATCCTTCACTCCGGACAAGGACGTTAGTCCCATCCGTTTCATCATTTGGAGGCCGCCACTGATGGTTTTGGTCTCAGGCCAATTCTCCTCAAGCTTTCGTCCCCAGTCTTGCAATCGCTGGACTAGATGATGATCAACCTTTCGCACCCTAGTTGCAGCTCGCGCAATGACCAACTGGTCGTCTTTTCGCAAACTCCACAATTGCTTTACCTCCTCCATTTCCATGGGATCATAGGATTGGTGAAGGAAGATAAACTCCCCCCTTGCTAGATGCAAATTCGACTCCACCGCTGCCGTAGGCCCGACGGCGGATTGTTTCCTCTGTACCTCAATTTGCGGGTACTTTCGCCGGAGGTCGTCGAGAACCTCAGGGGTTGCATCGCTTGACGCATCGTCGACAACGATCATCTGTACATCGTTGGAAATTTCGCAAAAGTGCTCCAGCAAATCCTCCACTCGCGATGCGATGGACTCTTGCTGATTTCGGACTGGAAAAAGAATGCTTAAGGAATCTTTCATTCTCACACTTTGGCTTGCATCAACGAAATGGGGGCAGGTAGCTGGATTGCCCCCGAGGAAGTCCTCACCTGGCCCTGAGTAAATCGGTTTCCTTTGATCCGTGGTTTAATTCTCGCTCAGATTCTTCGACTATGCCGGTTGTAAGGATTGCATCGCCGCTCATCGTCTTTGAAGTCAGGATTGACGTTTGGTTAGCTCCCATAGCGAAAAGTTTAACCTAGGAGTACTTGTCTAAAGCGGCCCCATGACACCGAAAACCCAAACTGCCACGAATCCAATTAACATGAACGCAATTTCGATCCGTCCCACTCGATCCACCATTCCCGTTATCAAGCATGTTTCAGACCTGGCATTGCTCTGTCTCGGTCTCCCGGCCGTGCAATGGCTGATCGGCCAGCCACTTAATAGTTCGACAACTATCGCCTGCTTGCTCGCGTGCATCCTTTTGTTTGCCGTTGGAGAGGCGTTGGGTATTTACCGCCCGAGCCGCGATCGATCGGCCAACGAAGAAGTAGGGTTGTGTACGCTGGCCTGGACGGTCTCTTTCATCCTACTCATTCTTATTGGTGTCTTTACTAAACAGATCGAATCCTTTGCGCGGGCAACGATCTTGTCCTGGTACCTGTTCGGCGGACTTTCGCTCATGGCTTCCCACATGACTATCCGTGCCGTCCTCGAATGGCTAGGCAATAACGGCTTTGGCGTGCGAAACACTGCTATAGTGGGTGCGAACAGACTGGGTTACGACATTGCTAAGAATGCCAAAATTGCAACAGATTCTGGTATCAACATCGTCGGGTTCTACGACGACCGAAACGCGGAACGACGTCTTGAGGAAGAAGCAGACTTGCCTGCATTCTGCGGCAACATTGATCAGCTTCTCGAAAAAGTGCACGCTAATAAAATCGATACCGTTCTCATTACGCTTCCGATGCGAGCCGAGAAAAGAATTCAAACATTGCTGGACCAACTCGGCAACACGACCGCGTCGGTCTATATCGTTCCAGATTTCTTCGTTTTCGAGCTCCTGCATTCGCGATGGACGCATGTCGGAGGACTGCCGGTGGTCAGCGTGTTTGAATCACCGATGTACGGCGTAGACGGTTGGCTCAAAAGGCTACTTGATCTCTCGCTAAGCCTAGTCGGTTGCATACTAGTTTCGCCTATTCTTCTAATCTGCGCACTTTTGGTGCGACTTTCCTCTCCAGGCCCAATCTTCTTTCGTCAGAAACGATACGGTCTCGATGGTAAGGAGATCCTGGTTTGGAAATTCCGCTCGATGTATACCTGCGACAACGGGCCAGTCGTCAAGCAAGCGACAAAGAACGACCCTCGCGTGACTCCAATCGGTCGCATTCTGCGTAGAACTTCCCTAGATGAACTGCCGCAACTGTTCAACGTTATAGAGGGCTCCATGTCACTTGTGGGGCCACGTCCTCACGCCAACGCCCACAATGAGCAATTCCGAAAACTGATTCGGGGCTATATGATGCGACATAAGGTCAAACCTGGCATAACAGGCTTGGCCCAAGTCGAAGGTAGCCGAGGGGAGACAGACACGATTGAAAAGATGGAAGCCAGAATCGCTCTCGACCATCGTTATATTCGCGAGTGGTCGCTGTGGGTCGATATTAAAATCTTATTCAAAACGATATTTGTTGTCGTTCAGAAAGAAGCCTATTGAAGCCCCAGAAGTGGTCCACCTGCCGCTCGACTAAAGACTCGCCGCAGCGAATCTCTCCTAGTTTGCAGCCGGAACAACTAACTTCTTGGTTCGTTTGTTGTAGATACCGATCAAATCTCGGTAAAGGGCTTCCGCTTCTTGGCGTCTTGTCTGAAGCTCGTTCTGGATGCGAACCGCCTCCGAGGAAACGCGATCAAGCTCGAGTTTGTACTGGGCTTGGTCTGCTTCCAATCGTCGCTGCTTGTCCTCTGCTTTGATCAACTCTTCTTGAGTGATAGATTGGGATCGCTCCGTCACACGAACTTCTCGTTCAATAACCGTTAACTCATCTAGGGCTGTAAGGGTCAACCGCCTTGTGCTCTTTAGTCCGAGACTGTAGTCGTTGAGCGGACGAACAAAAATCGCAGCACCTAACTTTACGATACCCTCCATCTCGAGCTTTTTAGCGGCCGGACCGTATAGCTTGAAAACATCTTTCTCATTGGCTCGAAAGACGAAAGTCTGACCTTCTTCTCGCTTGATTCGAGAATCGACTGCTTGTCCTTCGGGATTGAAGAATCCACCCGTTTCGGCATTGTTGGTGATGTTCGAGTCTACTTTAAGCTCGAAATCCTTCAGGAATTCAACTTCGTAAACAATAGATTCGAGCGGGGTCCCCTCGGAAGCGCGTGTTCCATCACGCAAATAAGCATTGAGAATCCTAGCCCGGTTCGCCTCCGCGACGCTCATCGTACTTGGATCCCTAGTGCTGAGCTCTAGCGGAATCTCGAGTAGCCTGGATATCGCCTCTGGATCCATCGCGCCAAAAATTTCCTCTTCGGTCGGTTCAGAACCTGGATTCGCGAAAGCCACGTGGGAGTCGATCGGCAACAAATCGTAGATCGCAAAGGTCAAGCTGTTGTTAACGGCTTGCAACTGTCGTGGAGTTAGCGGAGTGGTGGGAACAACCGTAACCGTGCTTGCTGCTACAGTCTCAACTTTAAATTCACCGACATAGGCACGAGGGGTGAAATCCTCCGCCTCGCTGAACAAGTGAACGACATCGGTGGGCTTGAGCGTTTCTCCACCTGCCAAAACGGCCGGTGCACCATCCCCTGGACCGACGCCCTCTGGAGCGTCTGGCTGTGAATTGGCCGTTTGGGACGGAAGCTCAAAAGTCAGCGATCGTTGATTGACTTGTCCAACACGTGCCCCCCGCCAAGCTCTTCCCCGCTCGATGAGCACTCTATTCAACTCATTGCTAAGCGGAACGTATTTTTGTAGATCGGGTTTCGGATCGTACGCTTCACCATAGAGCAATACGTTCTTTTGCTGTTCTAAATCTTTGACCTTCTTCAGCAGCGTGTCATGCTGCTTTAAGTTGGCTAAACGTTTGTCGTTGATAACCGCAGTGAAGAATAAAAAACACCAACCCTCTATAAATAGAACGACAAACAACACCGTCATCCATGCCCCCCACCCTTTGAAACCCTTTACCAAAAAAATGATAAGGGCGATCAGGGAAACAAGGACAGCTGCCCATACAAGCATTCCTGAAAGTTCCATGAAGCCAGCCTACACGAGTGTTGAGTCGATGACAAAAAAGGGGAATAGAGTTAGAGTTTTGGTTTCCAACCTAGTCGATATCTTAGTTGGAACTCGTCCAGATTCTCCACAAATTTTGGGCAATTCGATGGTAAGTTGGCTAAATTGCCCTGTCAAGCAAAGAGCCAGTGCCGGACGGTCCGCCATTACGGGTTTTACCCGTTATTCCTTGTTTTTCTTCCAATTCGATTGCTCCAGCCCACCTTTTTAGCACTATGCCAGAACCAATTATCAGTATCAGCGGGCTCAGAGGTATCGTCGGCTTGGAGCTGACCCCCGAAATCGCGGTGAAATATGCGGCCGCTCTTTGCAAAATCGCACCACCCGGGCCGATCGTCGTGTCTCGGGACGGGCGGTCTAGCGGCCCCATGCTTCTGGACGCGATCGCCGCCACAATTCTTGCCTGCGGGCGAAAATGCCTGGATCTCGATGTCGCCAGCACGCCTACTGCCGGCTATTTCGTCCGGTTTTCTCAAGCCGCCGGCGGCATCCAAGTCTCAGCGAGCCACAACCCGCCCCCCTACAACGGAATGAAACTCTTCAGCCCCGAGGGACGGGTTATCGGTGCCGAATCCGGCTCCAAAGTACTCGAAACCTACCGATCGGGCAGTTTTCATTGGGCCTCCGTCGACCAATTAGGTGTTCGAACAAGAATCGGGAACCCCTACGAACCCCACTTGGCAGCCGTCTTGACAACCGTAGATGTCGATCTGATTCGAAATGCAACCGGCTCAGCCACGACTACGGAAAGCAATAAATCTTCGTCAGAAAAATCGAGCCGCAAGGGCTTTAAAGTCCTGCTTGATAGTAACCATGGAGCGGGAAGCAGCTTGGGTAGAACACTTCTCGAGGCGCTCGGATGCAGGATCGAAGTCCTAGGAGATACACCTGACGGTCAATTCTCCCATCCCCCCGAACCCCTCGCCGAAAATTTGGCCGGAGTCTGCGAACTTGTTCGGTCAGGGGGCTTCGACGTCGGTTTCTGCCAAGACCCCGACGCCGACCGATTAGCCATCATCGATGCCAATGGACGTTATATCGGCGAGGAATTTACCTCCGTGCTGTGTGCCCTAAATCGACTGAAACGCAATCAAGTAACCGGGCAAACCGGACCTCTCGTTACGAACTGCGCCTCTAGCAGTATGATGAAACAACTAGCGTCGCAGTACGGAGTTTCCTTCTTCCACAGCGCTGTCGGCGAAGCCAACGTGGCCGACATGATGGTCCTGAACAACGCCGCTTACGGAGGCGAAGGAAGCGGTGGGCCGATCGATCCCGAAGTCGGACTCATTCGTGACAGCTTCGTCGGGATGGCTCAAGTCTTAGAACTTATGGCGCGCGAGAATCTATCCATCGCCGACCTGGTGGCTAGCCTCCCTCAATCGGTCATGATCAAAGACAAGATGTCGATGACCAAAGCCGACCTTCTTCAATCAATCGACCGTTTAAAGGAAGGGTTGCAAGCGGATTCCCTCAGCCAACTCGATGGTGTTCGACTCGATTGGAGCGACCGTTGGATTCTCCTGCGCGGTAGCAATACAGAACCGATCGTTCGGTTGATCGCCGAAGCACCCACCCAGGATGATGCTCGCGCCTTGATCGAAAAAGCCAAGAACTTAATCGGTGTGTGATGAATACAGCCAACCCCGCTCACGACACACTTCGTATCCATGTTTCCAGCATGAGCTGTGCGGCTTGCGTGCGTCGGGTGGAACGAGTTCTTACCCGAATTGATGGTGTCTCCGGGGCTTCTGTGAACTTGGCCACCGAAGAAGCCTTGGTCGTGGGAACTGAACTAGACCAATTGACCGCCAGTTTGCTAAACGCACTGGAAGCTGCTGGATACCCAGGACGAATCATTGAGCCTCAGCAACAACAGGAATCGTCTTCGAGGGATATCGGAACTGAAACAGAGTCTACCCACCGATTGGAGCTTCGTGCACTCCGCAAACGCCTTATCTGGTCCTTCGTTTTCACTACCCCTCTGTTCCTGCTGTCCATGGCTCCCATGCTCTGGACACCGCTGATGGACATGATGATGCTATGGCTTCCCATGACAAGCTGGAATCTTATCGCTTTGTTGTTGTGCATGCCTGTTCAGTTTTGGATCGGGGCCCCATTTTACCGAAACGGAATAAAAAGCCTACTGGCTGGTTCTCCAGATATGAACACCTTGGTGCTCCTGGGGACCAACGCAGCGTTTGGTTACAGTTTGGTCGCGACCTTTCTTCCCAATTGGCTCCCGCCCGAGAACCAGCATGTCTACTACGAATCATCTGCGGTTGTCATCTCCCTGGTACTATTGGGCAAGTATCTTGAATCGCGGGCGCGAGGAGAAGCGACCCGAGCCATGCAAGGTCTACTGGAGCTACAACCAAAAATCGCAACGGTTTATCGCAATGGTCAATGGATGGAATTGGATGTCTCGCAAGTTCACGTCGGCGAGCTAATCGAAATCAAACCAGGCTCCAGCATCCCGCTTGATTCAGTCGTTGAGGACGGGGGTTCCTATGTTGACGAAAGCATGCTGACCGGCGAACCCATTCCCGCCTCGAAGTTGCCAGGCGACAAAGTCATCGGCGGAACCATGAACGGTAACGGTCGCCTGCAGTGCCGCGTTTTGCAGTCTGCTTCCGGTAGTACGCTAGCTCGGATTGTCGATTCTGTACGAGCCGCTCAGAGCGCTAAGCCTCAAATCCAATCGCTGGCGGATCAAGTGGTAGCCTATTTCGTCCCTGTTGTGCTTTGTATCGCCCTAGCAACGCTGCTTGGGTGGTGGCTCGGAAGCCAGGGAGGGATCGAAGCGGGTATGATACATGCTGCTACTGTTTTGATCGTCGCATGTCCCTGCGCCATGGGCTTAGCCGTTCCAATCAGCATTATGGTGGCATCCGGCACTGCGGCGAGAAAGGGAGTCTTATTCCGAAATGGTCAAGCGATCCAGAGTCTGGCAGGTATCCACATTGTAGCCTTGGACAAAACAGGAACTATCACCGAAGGAAAACCTGTCCTCCATGAATTCGTAACGCTCGGAGACTATTCAAAAACCGAAGCGCTCAATATGCTTGCAGCGTTGCAGTCTAGTTCTGAGCATCCGATGGCGATCGCGGTCTTGGAAGCAGCCAAAGCACAAGGGATCAGTTACCACATTCCGATCCAAAATTTTCGTGCACTTCCCGGACTAGGCCTCGAGGGAACTCTTCCCGATGGGCGAACGATAGCAGCCGGTTCAGAGCGGTTTGTGAGGGAGAAAAATATCGCTCTCACGCAAGCGAATCCCTACATCACGCAATGGGAACGAATCGGTGCTAGTTGGTTTTTCGTTGCCGTGGATAATAACTTGGTTGCACTGGTTGCCGTGACCGACACGATCAAGCCATCTGCCATTCCATGTATTCAGTTTTTGAAAGAGCACGGTATTGAGCCCTTGTTAGTTTCCGGTGACCATGCAGCCGCCGTGAACTACATCGCCCACCAAGTCGGCATAGCGCCACAGAATCTGCACGCAAGTTGCTCACCCACGGATAAATCCGAGGTCTTACGGACAAGATCGTCACAAGGAAAACGCCTTGCGTTTGTCGGAGACGGAATCAACGATTCTTTAGCGCTTAGTTGCGCTGACGTTGGGGTTGCAATTGGCACGGGAACTGACCTGGCGATAGAGTCAGCCGACGTGGTACTCATGCGTGGAGATTTAATCAGTCTTTGTCATGCATGGGAAATGGCTTCCGCAGCGCTTCGTAATATCAAGCAAAATCTACTCTGGGCGTTTGGGTATAACATCATCTTGATCCCGATCGCTACAGGCATGTTCCAACCGATGCTTGGGATTAGTTTTTCCCCGATGCTCGGGGCCTTAGCGATGAGTCTTTCGAGTTTTTTTGTTGTTACTAACGCGCTTAGACTTCGTAACGTTCGCTTCTTTCAAGCGAGTTGAGAGTTTCTTGCCCGTTGAGTTCAGAGGCAAGTTCTCAATCTCAGAAAGAGTACACCAGTTGTGTTCTGGCGCAACGTGTGATGGGAGCTTGGACTCCGCGACCATCAAAGAGTCATTGACGATACCATGAAAACAACGCAGCGTGATTTTGTAACGGGTAACACCGTGTTTTATGGATTCAGACTCCGAGCGTAAATCGTACGACAGACCGAATTGCTCCGTGAATTGTGATTGGATGGAATCGATCGCTTCTGCATCCGTCTTACAAGCAGTCACGTCATAGCGAGGAAAATCCCAAAGACCGGCCCAGCGTTCCCCCTGTTCACAACGTCGCATCAGGAATTGTTGATTATGATTTTGAAGGAGCAAGACTGCTTCACGACGTTCCTCATAGATGCGAGGAGGTTTTGGAGTGGGGATTAATTCTTGTTCGGAGTGTTTGTAGGTGGGGCAAAGTTTTGCGAGCGGACACTCCTGGCAGCGTGGTGATTTTGGAGAACAAATTTGCGACCCCAGTTCCATCATTGCTTGATTGGCTTCACCGCTGCCGGGTCCCTCGGGCAAGAAGGACTCGGCGAACTTCCACAACTCCGATTGTACGGTCCGATCCGTCATTTGCCCCGGTAAACGAAGCAGTCTTGCATAGAGTCGCTGCGTGTTGGCTTCCACGATTGGATAGGGTTTATCAAACGCGAAGGACATGATAGCCCCTGAGGTATAGCGTCCTACACCGGGTAGACTAGAAATCTCGTCAAAGGCGGTTGGAAACTGCCCCGCAGACTCATCGCGGATTTTCTTGGCAGCCGCATGCAACTGTTTGGCTCTGCGATAATATCCTAATCCAGCCCAATGCGTTAAAACCTCCTGTTCGTCTGCGTTGGCAAGGGATTCGACGGTAGGGAAGGATTCCAGAAATCGAAAGAAGTAGGGAATGACGGCCGCGACGACGGTCTGTTGCAGCATGATCTCGCTCACCCAGATTCGATACGGATCGAGTGTGTTCCTCCAAGGAAGTGGTCTCCCGTGTTGTCGATACCAAAGGACGACTGCATCACGGAGCAGGTTTAATTCTCGCTTGCTCCAGAGTTTCATGACTATCCTTGAGCTATTCCGCTTCTTACTCGAATCCATTCCCTGCCCCCCCCCGAATTAACTACTATACCGTAAAGAATCTGGTTGGTCGGGAGCTCTTTACGCTGCCACAGCAAAGTGAGCCATACGAAAAAATACCTAGGCGACGCCAATTGTATCGAGACAAATTAGGGCCGTGTAATTTTTGCACAGATGCAGCGAGACAGAAAGTTTTCGTGTGCCAAGTCTGTTTAACATTACCGATTCTGTGGACTATGGAGTTAAAAGTTGGAGCGAATTCCTGTGAGTTTGAATCCAGTCATTCAGGCCGTTGGTGAATTTTTCCGATAGCCCTCCCACCTATAGGGTTCCAATTTTTTTGTTACGAAGGAAACAAGGATGTTACGAAAAATTTTCTTGGCAAGCTTTGTGTCTTGCCTAGCCACTGGAGTGGCGACTGCAAATGACAGCATTCAACTAGCTTCCTGTGAGACAGGCGGATGCTTCACGTCCTCACTGTGCGACGATAGCAGGTGGGCATTTGGTGGCTGTGATGGTGGATCGTCGTGCGACGGCCTGTCATTACGCGACCCAGGGCTGCTCGGCTTGGGAATCATCAAAAGATCTGAACAATGTTTTGATGATTTTATCAGCCCGATGACTAACCCGGTCTTCTTTGAAGATCCACGTCAGCTGTCAGAAGCTCGAGCAATTTACGCAAATCACAAGCTTCCTGAAGGCCTCGGACGTGTCCAAATCTATGCGCTTCAACTGAGAGCTAGAATCACCGAAAACTTGTCCGTTATCGCAGTGAAGGATGGTTTCGCAGATACGAACAGCCCCATCCTTCAAGACGGATGGATGGACCTTTGTGCAGGTTTAAAGTATAGCCTCTATCGCGACGCATCGGCTGGAAGGCTGCTTTCGGCAGGGGTCACCTTTGAGGCTCCGAGTGGTTCGCGACGCACTCTCCAAGGAAACGGAGACGGTGTCTTCAACTTCTTCCTGTCGGGTGGAACTCGGGTCGGTACTCAATCGCACTGGCTGAGTACTGTAGGCTTGGCTCAAGCTATCGACGAAAATGCCGAGAACTCCTTTTGGTTCTGGTCGAATCACTTCGACTACAGAATCAGTGGAACACGAGTTTATGCGTTCACCGAGTTCAATTGGTTTCACTTCAACAATAACGCAACGGCATTTCCGTTATCGATCGAAGGCGGAGACCTGTTTAACCTGGGAGCACCCGGTATCCGAGGCAACGATATCGTAACCAACGCTTACGGTCTCAAGTACAAGCCCCGAAGCAACATCGAAACTGGTATCGCCTTTGAGTTCCCGCTGACCCAGCGTCGCGGAGTTCTTGATAATCGTATCACTGCTGATTTCATCATCCGCTACTAGAGATAAAATCGAGCAGTCGAGAAAAGAATTAAAAAAAGGCCAAGACAAATGTCTTGGCCTTTTCTGTTTTACCAGGGCAACAACCTATTCGATGCTGGCACGATATTCCATTTCTACTTTAAGTAGGAAAGAACGAGCAGAGCGTAACCAGTTACGAGATTTGGGTCACCCTCCATCCATCGTGGATTGGAATTAAGCCAAGAACCGTTTTCCTGTTGCGTTGATTTCAGCTGGTCGCCGAGTTCGTTTTTCCAGTTACGCTTTCCTTTCACAGTCTCGAACTCGTCGCTGCCGAGTGCAGACAGCGCCTTGGCCATCGTATGCTGATAGTAGTAGAGTCCAGTATCCCCCATACCAGGATTCGAGTTTACAGAGTAGTTCTTGCTCAAGAAATCGGAGACGGCTTTTACACGAACGTCCGACTTGTCGACTCCGGCGTAAATCATGCTCTTCAAGCCCGCATAGGACATCGAAGCATACGAACGTAATGCACCGGTCGTCTCGTCAACACCCGCCATAGATTCGCCGCCGTTTGCGGGAGTGTAGTAAAAACCACCATCGTTAGATCGATTTGCAAACGGGGTGTCGTTGTGGGGGGATTCCAAATTCTGACAGCGAGAAACGAAAAGCAACGCTCTTTGGATCGCTGGGTCATCCTCGGCGCAGCCTGCGTCTCGTAAAGCCTCGATCAGGAATGCCGTATTGGATAGATCAGGACGAGATTTACTACCATAGCCTGCTCCTCCATATTCTGGACTCTCGGCTGTGATCCCTTCACCCTCGTCCCATTGCTGCTCCTTAACAAATCTCTCTGCATTCTTGAGGATGAGGTTGTATTCGCCATTTGTATTCAATTTCGAGAGGGCGGAGATGGCAAGACATGTCTCATAATTGGCATGTACCGACCCCTCAGCATAGATGCCTCCATTGTCGCGAACCGATTTCAAAAGGAACCCGAGTGATTTGTCCACCATGGGATCATCGGTGGTAAGTCCCGAAGCGAGCATGCTTGATAACAACAACCCCGTTACTCCAGGGCCGCGAGTCGTGCTAAAGGAACCATCGGGAAGCTGGGACTCTCGAAGGAAGTTCAGCCCCTTTTCGACAATCCGAGCCCGTTCGTCGTTACGAACAATCGCAACATCGCTTTGTTGAGAATAGCAATGCGAAATCGAGAAACTGAAAAAGGGGGCAGCGGGGAGGAGTACCGCCGCCAGAAACTGAAGTTGTTTACTTTTCATGTTGCTGTTGAACGACAAGTTGAAGTTGATAAATGATCGTTAAGGTGAAATTTGTGCAGGCTAGTGTGCATGCTTGCGAGCCAGCTCATCTCTAAGCTTAGCTGCCAGCTCGTATTGTTCATCTCGTACCGCAGCCGCCAACCTTTCTTGCAAGCTATCCCCGACCTCATATTCGTTTCGGATCGATTCGCGCAGCTTCACAAGTTGTTGGACCATCTCATCTGATTCAAATTCATCGCTTGCCTCGTGCTCTTCAAACACGGCGCGGATTGTCTCGAGTCCTTGATTGATCTCCTTGATGGCCGTTTCAGGAGACGAATCATCTAGCGAGGCAAGAGCAGCAGCCTGGGTTCTATGAAACAATACGAACGGCCGATACTGTTCGTGGCTCATCGTCCATTCCTCTTCGGGAGAGTGGTCGCGACAAACATCCATAAGAGCTAAGGTGTGATCGGCGTCTTCAACCGCTCGGTGATAGTGTTCAAGTCTTAGCCAGGATATCCGACGATGATAGAACTGTACAAATTCTCGGTCTGCCTCAAAACACTGCTTTTCAGACATGACGAACTCGGGCTCCTCCTTCTCGTGTTCCAGCAAAGCGTCTAAAAAGGTCTGGCACCCTTCAAACTTCCCACCGTCCGGACGGCCGTTCGTTTCCATCTGCAAAACCCCTAGATCGACTCTCATCTGGATCACGTCTCTTCCATCGCTTCCCTTGACCAAGCGTACAGAGAGGGAGTGCGGGTCAAAGTGCCAGTTCTTAAGAATGGCGTCGAGGCCCTGGTACGAACTCATCTCGACTGAACTCACTTTTTTACGAACAACATGGCTGGGATTGGAGACGGGCTCCTCCCCGTATCTCTTTTGGTTTGGTTTCACGGCGACGCCTTTACTGGTGTTAGACAAAACCGTTATTGAGAGTATAACATCGATCCCAACAATGCGAACTGGTTTTGCCAAACAAGTGTTCGCATTATGGAGCCCAAGGTAAAGTCATTGCAGCCAAAAATGACTCTCTTGAGACTACGATTTCAAGGAGTCGCAGGGAGCCACCGGCCTCCACTGAGAACGAATGGCGGCAATTTTTTTGGACCAAGAAGGAGTTTGGTGCGGCGAAAAATTATCTTTTCAGCTCGCGGCTAGTAGAAATCTGAATTTGTCAAGCCGTGACAATATGCTAGCCAGCACTCCCCGGAAAGCTTACAATTCAACCGCTGTTCTCCTTCAATGGGATCCCTATGCCTGCCGAAAAACCGCCTCGAACTTTGCCGATCGCAGGAGGAACTCAGAAGCGAATCCCAGCTTCAGTTCCCGCAGATACCGTTTTGCCCAACGTGCATGCATGCGCTTATCTAGAGCACCGAACGGCAAACTTGCCGCTGGTCCTTTGCAAACATCGATTGCCGGGGAAAACCATGGATGAGGTCTTCGCTGCTGGCTTGAGACGTGCGGGGGTCTTTTTGTATTTTACAGCATGTGAAGGCTGTCGTGCTTGTGAGCCAACCCGTGTCGACGTCGATCACTTTGCGTGGACGCGATCTTGGAAGAGAATCTTGTCTAGAGGAGATCGACTTCTTCGGTGCGAACACGGCCCTACGGTTTGTGACGAGGAACATCTGCTGCTCTTTAACAGGCATCGTTCCGAGAGAAATCTGGGCGAGGACAACTCGGAATACGGACTGGACGACTACGAAAGTTTTCTCGTCGAGAGTTGCTGCGAACAAACCAATGAACTTAGGTTTTATCTCAATGGACAGTTAGTGGCGGTTTCCGTGATCGATTTTGGCGACAATTCGATTTCTGCCGTTTATACCTATTTTGATCCCGATCACTCCAAATTGTCCATTGGGACCTACTCCATTCTGAAGCAAATAGAGTTCTGCCTCAAAACCAAACGAAAGCATCTCTATTTGGGTATGTACGTCGCGGAGAATCCACATCTTAGTTACAAAGCGAGGTTCGTTCCGCAACAACGGTGGATTCAAGGTTCCTGGATGGATATCGACAAATAAAATCGGTAGCTATACTGGGTGCATGGGAATATTCGAGAAACTCTTCAAAAAGGATGCTGCAACCACCAGTGGCGTTGCCTCCTCAAAACGGGTGGATGTAGAAGCTCGCTTCGAACGTATTCGTTCCGCTATTTCCGGAACGATGAGCAATTTTTTTGTTGCCAAAGATCGAGAGAACAACAACCGCATCGTTGGAGTAAAACTATGCGATGTGGATAAGGTCGAGTTTTTTGAAGCCAGATTTAAGGGTCTCAACAAACCGTCCGAGGGGGAAATCGGCGCTCAGATGAACCACCCGAATATTGCGCAGACCCTCGAGTATGGGCTTACGACGAAAAACCAACCCTACATCGTCATGGAGTTCGTGGACGGCCCTGGTTTGCAGGTTCTAGTTCTGGAAAAGGATGAGAAGGCGCTCCAGGGGAATAGACTGAGCTTGATCACCCAGATGGCGGAGGCTCTTAACTACGTCCATAAAAAAGAATTCATTCACAGAGACGTCTGCCCCCGCAACTACATCTGCAGCCAAGATCTAAAGGTTGTTAAGCTGATCGACTTTGGATTGACCCTGCCAGCAACCAAGCACTTTATGTTGCCAGGTAATCGGACTGGGACTCCACTATACATGTCTCCAGAGATTGTGCGGCGTCGCAGTACCGACAAGCGAGTCGATATCTTCTCCTTTGGTGTAACCTGTTACCATATCATTACCTTTGATCTGCCTTGGCAAACGTCCGATACGACTGGTAAAGCGGCCCTGCACCACGACACTGCCCCACCGACCGAGATTTTGGAGCTTCGACCAGATCTGGATAAAACTCTTGCAAACGCGGTGATGGGCGCAATCAAAGCCAACGTCGACCAACGAACACCCGATATGGAAACCATGTTAAGACAACTCAGACAGGTTAAGAAGTCACCTTGATCGACCCCCTGTCGCCCACGGAATTGCAAAATCGCAACGCTTACAATCGCATGGCGAAAGCAGGCCATGTTCTGGCACAACCTGTTACTCCCGAAGAGCTAAAGTGTCCGCTCGAGGTGGTGGATGGGCGAGGTTGGTTGGGAGGATGTATTCGAGGTTGGCGGGTGCTCTGCTTGGCTGCTGGCGGGGGTAGGCACAGCGCTCTTTATGCCGCCGCTAGTGCCGACGTCACCGTTGTCGATATCAGCGAAGGAATGCTGGAACTCGATCGAGAAATATGCGCACACTACAGGTTTAATGCACGGTTGATTCAAGCGTCCATGCTGTCGATGCCCATGCTGAAGGATGAAGAATTCGACCTTGTGATTCACCCCGTGAGCACTTGCTATGTAAGCCAGTTGCAACCGGTTTTCGAGGAGGTTGCACGCGTGCTCCGACCGGGAGGACTCTATGTCTCCCAGCATAAATCCCCCTTTAGTTTGCAATGCTCGCTTTTAACAGATCGTGGCAAATACTGGGTGGAATCCGAGGTGGGTAGCGTTTCCAAACCGGTCCCGCACGGTCAGAAGAGTCCGCTTCGCGAAACCGACGCCACCGAAATCTCCCACTCGCTCGAGGCGATTCTCGGCGGTATCTGCCGGGCAGGTATGGTGATCGAAGACCTTACGGAACCCGATCATATCAAGACCGATGCGGAGATCGACTCGTCGGGGCATCGTGCAAAATTCATTCGGCCCTACCTCCGGATCAAAGCCCGTCGCGCTTCTCAAAAGAAAACAAGCGGACTAATACTTCCGTGAAATCCAATTTCCTGGCGGCATGCGTGCAGGCACGACGTTGGTGGACCTGGGTGGCAAGCTCTGGGGAACGAAGAGCGTGATTGTCCCCTCCTAATTCAACTCAGGGTTAGAGTTCAGCGGTGCATCGATCTGTTTAAGTACGATCTCGTCGCCAATCTGTTTCACCAGATCGTCCCAGCAGTCATCTTCCTGCAAGATCACAGGATCATCGATCTGGGAAATCAACCAGCTTCCAGAAGCAAGTTCCAGCTCCAATTGGCCCGGCCCCCAGCCTGACAGACCATCAAAAAGTTTGAATCGGACGTCCTTAAAGGTAAATAGTTTCTTCAGAATTTCTTGATCGGTCGTTACCCAAAGCTCGTCCGACAATTTGGTCCCCCCCAATGAACTAGAGTCGTGTAAAGCAATGAGGGGACCATCAACCGGCCCGCCATAATGCAACCATCCATCATGGATGCACTCGACCTCGCAAACCATCGACACGACTTTGTGAAGCGTAAAGTCTGTAGGGCGGTTGAGAACTAGTCCCAAGGCTTCCTTATCCGAGTGCTGAAGCATCAGAACGACCGTGCGAAAAAAATTGGGGTCCTCAAGAAAGGGAGACGCCAAAATAGCCTTTCCTGCTAACGATTCGAACATAGTGCTACATACTTTCCAAACCGAACAATGAATGTACCCTCGTACACAATGCTTATTTAATCCTCGTCTGACGAGATTGCGATGGGGTTCTCTGTTTGCAATCGAACCATCTGTTGATACACCCCTTCGCTCTCGAGCAAACTCGCATGATTACCGACTTGCACGATCCTACCCGCGTCCATGACCAAAATCAGGTCGGCGTTCATAATTGTACTCAATCGGTGCGCGATGACGAAGGAAGTACGGTTTTGTAATAGAGTTGCCAAGCTATTCTGAATCAATCTTTCGCTTTGGCTATCCAAGTTGCTAGTCGCTTCGTCGAGAATCAAAATCTTGGGATCCGCCAGAATAGCACGTGCAATCGCGAGCCTTTGTCGCTGCCCACCGCTGAGTTTGAATCCCCTTTCCCCGATTTTCGTCTGATAGCCCTTTGGTGATTCCATTATGAACTCGTGGGCCGCTGCGGAACGGGCCGCCGCCTCGACCTCGGCTTGCGTAGCTCGACGGCGACCATAGGAAATGTTCTCCTGAATAGTACCGTCGAAAAGAAACACGTCTTGCTCGACAACTCCGAGCAGCTTGCGATATGAGTGCAATTTAATGTCTCGCAAGTCGACACCATCGAGGCGAATCACACCGGAAGTGGGATCGAAAAAACGTGCCACCAGATTGCATAGGGTGGTTTTGCCCGCACCACTCCGACCAACAATCGCTACAGTCGAACCAGGTGAGGTGGTAAAAGAAATGTTAGAAAGGACACTACTTTCCGATTCCGGATATCGAAACGAAACATCTTCAAAGGTCATCACCCCTGCTACATCCCGACGCGCGAGTCTTACAGCACCATGACAGTCTTGAAGTTCGCGGGGAGTCGCCAACAGATCAAGCACCCGATCCAGTCCAGCGAGATTGTTTTGAAACTGAACGGCACTGCCTGTCAAAGTTGCAATTGGTCCGAGAAGCATGGTCAAATAGACCAAAAACATCATCAAATCACCTAGTGTTAGTTGATCCTGCATTATTTGCCATCCCCCGTAGACGAGGAGTGCGGTCGAAGCCAGCGGAATAAGCACCTCCCAGATGATCTCGATCATTCGTGTCTTCCACCACACAAGAAGATTTTGTCGGACTAGGACATGGCTCCACCACGTGAACCTCTTGGTCTCGGTTTTTTGCCTCGCGAATGTTCGAACAACCCGAATCCCACCAAAGGTTTCCGTTGTACTGGAATCAATCTTTTGACGCCTTTCCCGAGCATCCTTGTATAGAGGGCGAATCGCGTAAATCCAGGTCCGATGGCTTAAGTAGACTGCGGGCAAAAGAAGTATTCCGGCAGCAAGAAGCTTCCAATCGACAAACGCCAGTATGATCAGGCTGCCTGTAAGCTGTACGATGGCTTGCCATGGATTATAAACCATACTGAAAATCAATTCCGCAATACCACCAGCATCCTCACGGATCAAACTCGTTGCACCTCCCGACTTGAGCTGTTGAATTTTGTGCAAGGGCATATGCAACATATGCTCGAAGACACGTTTCCGAATCGACATGGACACCTGCTGCACAGTCTTAGTGCAAAGCCAACGCCCCCAAAGGTGAATAATAGTGCGAATCAACGTTATAACGGTCACGCCGATCGCAATCCACACGAGGAGCTCCAACGGTGTCCAACTCGAAAACGAAACTCCAGCCCAATCTCGCGGTGCAAGAGGCGGTTTGGTCAGCGCATAATCAATTGCAAACTTCGTACCCAGCGGAGGGATCAACGCCAAACCTGTCGAAATCGTCAAAGTGAACAATCCAACAAGCAGCTTCTTGTAATGCCCTCTCAGCATCCCCCAAAAAGACCGAAACAATTGAAAGAACGATCGATGAGATCGAGAAACCAAGGCATCCTTTTCCTTGGAACTCATCGAGGCGTGAAAGGATTCCACCTCGCGTCGTTTCTGCCGCTCCTTGCGTCGTTCTGCAAGGCCCGCCAGATATTCGACATACTCCGATTTACTAGTTGGCATCTATACCTCGAATGAAACAAGCGGTGAGGCGGCCCCTGCCTGTGAAACTTGCCAAGGGATCCACGCCAGCCCGATGAGGCCGATCTTGGTATCCGCCTTCCTGAGTGGGATCTCGATTAGTTCGAGTTCCAAATTCTCCGCCGAGAAACGTGAATGAAGTATAGCCACCTCCCCTTCAATCTCCTGCTCCAATTCTTCTCGTTGCCGCAAAAGTTCATCGAGAGACTGCTCGGCCCGAGCCAAACCACCAGCCGCCGCATTCGCCTTACTGATGTTCTTCACGGCCGAGGCGGCTTTGGTAGCTCTCGCTTGACTAGATGATTTATTGCTGAATAACGCGCCCAGGATCGACGTGCCCGCGTTGAGAAACCCTTCGAGCTTCCGCGTTTGCGATTGTTGACGCTCTTTATCGATTCGAAGCTCAGCAGCTGAGATCCTAGTTTGCAGAGTCCGGAACCGAGTCGCATATTTACCGCGTATATCCTCGATAGCCTTGTCTTTTGCTTCTCGCGCTGCCATTGCGAAGTAAATTCTGGCATCGGGCTCTGACAAGTCCGGTGCAGAGGTTTGTTTAAGAGCTTTACACAAGTAAACCCGACAAGGAAGATGCCGGAACGCAAAATCCGCAAAAGATTTTTCGAGGCGTTTATAGGTTTTGTCGGATAGCAGTTCGCTGGGAACTGGTTCGTAGGAAAAGGAGTCCTCTGGATTTGTGCTCAGCGACCAGGTACCAGATGGACAAGCCAGAGCGGCAGGCCAAAGATCTTCAGGTATTGAATCTGTGACTTGCGATACGTAATGCACATCCCGCCACACATCGATCGAATTTGTTGCTCTCACGTAATGGAGCGAAGCGTTGACGATCACCGCCGGACGATAAACTAGACTGCTGGTCGCAGCCGGAAGCTTCGTCGGTGCAACAAAGCGTTCTTGAATCTCGGGGCGTATGATCGGTCGTGAACCAGCCGACGAAGAAGTACTTCGTAAAGAAGCTGAATTCGACGTTAGAGTGCCGGTTGGATTCATGCTTGATTCCACAGCGCCCAGCAGTGCCTGAGATGCCTCGCGTTTCGCTTTCATCAAGCTGGAGATTTGCTGGCGCGAGAGAGGTCCTCGTAAATAAGAAAGCGCCCAACGCGTTTGAAAGATCGTTGGCCCATCGTTATGAACATTGTTCATCAAGAATACGCGATTTCCGAGGGCGGATAAAGCTTTTTCCATGCTGGATCGGTCAAACCCGCTGCCTTGTTGCAGTGCAGCTCCCTCAAGCCCATCCAGCACTCGATCTTTATCCCGCTGTGTCTGGAGCCTACCAAGGAACCATGTTCCCATATTGGCGAGCCCTTTATAATCCAAATCGACTGGGTTTTGAGTCGCCAGTACGATGCCCAATCCAAAGGCTCGCGCTTGCTTGAGCAAAGTCAACATCGGAGGCTTGGAGGGTGGCTTGGCAGATGGTGGGAAATAGCCATAAACCTCATCCATGTAAAAAATAGCACGAAGGGAGCCCGTCCCAGGTTGCGAACGCATCCAAGCCAAAAGCTCACTTAAGAGAATGGTGACAAAGAACATTCTCTCTGCATCATTGAGATGGGCGATCGAGATAATCGAGAGCCTAGGCTTGCCCTCGGTGGTGTAAAGCAGTTGCTTAATATCGAGCGGTTGTCCTTCGAGCCAACCCGCAAAAGCCGGCGATGCAAGAAGATTGTTTAGAATCATGGAGAACTTTAAGCGATCCGCAGATGGGAAGAACAACTCCAGATCTATAACCCCAATCTTTTGGATAGGAGGTGATTGAATTAGTCGAATCAAATCTTCTAAGCCGAGATTGTTTCCCTGTTTCCACGCATGGTCCAAAATCTTGGAAATTAGGATGTGCTCGCGACTTGTCAAGGGATCGGCCTCGATCCCTAGTAGCGCCAACACTCCTGAAGCGGTCGAGGAAATCTTCTCACGGTAAGTCTCTGTATCATCGATCACGCACTGCGACGGCGCGTCGAAACTTTTAAGCACCGTCAGCGGAACGCCAATGTTGCTGCCTGGGGTAAAAATCGTTAGATCAACATTGCTTCGAAGCTTTTGAATTCGCTCCGTGGGCATATCCCAACTTTCTAGTCCATTGCGCCACCTAGCCGCTGTTTCCTCAGCAGCGACAGCCACATCCTTACCTTGCCGCCTAGCTTCGTCCAAGTCAATCCACGGCTCAAAGTCGGAAGGCATAAGTTCTGGGAACGTCAACAAGAGATTGCCGAGATCCCCCTTGGGATCTATACAAATCACGGGTATCTCGTCGATCGCAGCCTCTTCGAGCAAGCTTAAGCAGAGACCTGTCTTACCGCTCCCTGTCATGCCGACGCAGAGGGCGTGAGTCGTTAAATCCTTTGACTCATAGTTAACCTTTTCCTCGAGCAAAGCTCGATTCTGAAGGTCGTACTTCTTGCCCAAGTAAAACCATCCCAGCTTTTCATAGTCATCCAACGAGATCATTCTTTCCATCCCAAATCATTCACGGCCCGACAAACTTGAGAGCCTGATTATATGGCGTATTGATTAAGAGATAATCCCTAACCCAGCGAATGAACCAAGCTGAAGGATGGCTAGAACAACTTAATCAGGAGGTCTCCCAAGGGTGTTGACCAGACAGAGTAAGTAGTAGGACCTCTAGCGATTATCCCTGGGTAGAGGCGGAATGATCGGTGGCGAGATGAGGGGCTGGCTCGACACCGGCTGGGAAGCGGAACGCGAGGCTGCATGAGAATTTGGAACGGGCGGGCTAATGTTTACCCCGTTTTGCGGATTCCCCGGAATCTGTTGCGCGCCGCTCACGACTTGATGGGAATGACCGAGAGTTGGCTCTACCGAAGGTTGAAACCTTCCGGTTTGTCTGCCGAAAACCTCCCAAATGCGGCTAGGTTGCTCCGTTGGGAGCGTATTGCGGCAACCGGCTATCAAGCAACAAACCATAAGCAACACAATGGGCGTTAGATCACCCTGTGCGTACACAAGATCGCTCCGTCGCGTGCTGCTATGCAGTTTAACCATAAACGCTACCACTTAACCGTAACCGCCACCAACGCGAGCAGGTACTATCGTCGAATGTTGAGCAACTCGTCAAAGAGCTGTTGTGTTGCGGTAATGACTCGTGCATTACTTCGGTATTGGGTGCTGGCCAGAACTAGGTTTACCAAATCACCACCAACGTCCGTGTTGGACAACTCCAAGGCACCGGCAGAAATCGTACCGAGACCGTTTTCCGACGGGCGACCTTCGATCGGTAGACCGGTGTTGATACCTTGCGCGAAAAGGTTCTGTCCACGTTGCTCGAGACCGCCTGGGTTAGAAAAGCGAGCGAGTCGGATCTGGCCGAGGTCGCGAGAAATACCGTTGCTAAAAACACCGCGAATGGTTCCATCTTCACCAATAACGTAACTCGTAAGAACCCCAGGGGGCGAACCGTCTTGACGAGCAGCGGCAATTGTCGCCGACGATGTGGCGAGGCCGTTCACCGAGCTAAAGTCGAGATTGATCTGCAAAGGTTTGGTGCTAGGCAATCCGTTACGGTCTACTGCGAGAACGCTATTTGGGGCCGAGATTAAGTTTCCATTTCCGTCGAAATAGATTAGGCCGGTCCCCACGGCGATAGCTGGAGAATCCTTGACCGAATTGTCGGAGCTATCCGCATACCAGCGGTAAACGGTCTCTTGGTCATTCCGTGATTCCATCACAGCAGTCACTCGTAACCGTACGGGAAAGCCTAACGAGTCGTAAGCGATGAAATCGGTGACAGCACTCTGCCCCTTGGCTTCCTGAAGCGTTCCGAAAGACAAGTTTGGCGTTGTGATGATTCCGTTCGCATCTCGAAGTCTAAAACTTGTTAAATCAATCGAGATTCCGTTCGCTTCGCCAGTGTTACTGACAAAACGCAGTGCACCGTTGGTGATATACGCATTGGGCTGAATGGTCCCCCCCTCACCTGGAATCTCGTTCAACGAGGATTTGATCGGGTTCGTGGCGTCACCACTATCGCTGACGATACCCATCGAGTTTTTCATAAACCCGATCAGATCTTGGACAGTTGACGTGTTGGTAATCGTAAAGGTCCGCTCCTCTTGGAGTTTTTCCCCCTTCCGAGCGCGGAAGCTTAGCTCCCCAGGCCTAAAGGGTTGAGTATAATCGAAGCCATCGCGTTTCAAGAGGTTGACTAACAATGTGTTACTATCGATCGGTGGTCCGTCAAGATTGACGCGTTGGTTCCCAGGCAAGGACAGATTGCTAATCTCAGCATCGGTCTTCGAGTCCGTGAAACTCGATCCAGGCGTTACCGTGTCAACTAAGTAGAAAGTATTGGGATCGTTAGCCAAGTTTCTGTAGATTCGAATTTGATCATAGGCAGGGAATCCCCCCTCTGGTGGCGGAGGAGGAGGGACAGGAAGATTGCTTAGATGAACCCGTCCGTTAACAACGCTTTGAGGCCCAAGCAAGGGAGATGGACGAGACTCCGGCTCACCAAGTTTAAAGTATGTCACCATGTAGGTGTAGTTGCCCGTCAAACCTTGTCCTTGCAGTGGCGTTGCAGACGATGCGGGGTTGGTATCTACGAAGCTACCACCGGCCGCAGCGGTGCCAGCCAGGAAGAACTCGCTACCGCCAGGTGCCGTTCTGTAGATTCGAACTTCCGAATACTGCGTATTTGCCGCAGGTAAGTTGTTCAAGACAATTGTGTTGTCGGCCAGGGCATTTCCCCCTGGTACGGTGACTGTAATAGGACTGCTAGGCATGCTCTCACGCCCGCTCGAATCAACATACGCAAATCGATACTGATAAACTGCTCCCTCCGCGTGAGTGCCACCTCCACCCTCGACATGATTTACCGAGACACCCGCAGTTAACGGACTCACCGAGCTTTGGACGTTTACTGTTGCCGGAGGACGGGGAATGCTGCTGTTTCCGAGAACCGCGCTCTGGATAATCTTTGATGTATCAGAAACATCACCGAGAGCCGTCAGGTTTCCTTGCATGTTGACCACGGTGGTCGCTTTGGCTACGGCTTCCGTACCTATCGGAATGGTTAGTGGCACCGTCTGTGTTGTTTGCAAGTTGAATTGGTCATCAACACCGAACCCAAGCAGTCGATTGCCGGTAGAGGTGACTAACTCGTTAGCACTATTTAGTCGAAAGATGCCATTGCGTGTAAACAGCTTTTCTCCCTGCCCACCCTCTACCTGAAAGAATCCATCACCTTGGATAGCGAGATCCGACGGGTTCGAGCTGATCTCAACCGTGCCTTGGCGGAAATTGGGATTGATAGCTGCAACCTGTACCCCCAAACCGGTTTGACGAGGGTTAGTCCCTCCGTTCCCACCAGTGGGGGCTGCACCCAATGATAGCGTCTGGAGAAATTGAGTGGCGAATACGACACTCGAGGATTTGAAGCCAACCGTCTGAGAGTTGGCGAGGTTGTTACCGAGCACATCGATCTGCGTCTCCGCAGCGTTCATTCCTGTGAGTGCTGTACTCAGTGATGATGCTAATCCCATCGAATCCTACCGCTCCCTGCACATTGACGTCTAGTGAAACCGATTCGTCACATCCATAAGGGAGGGCGGGTACCCAAACCATCCCCTACGTTATTTCACGAACATTTCTCATATCGACAAGTTGCGAGCCAACATGAACCTGTACCGTCCGTTTGTTGCGATCTTTTTCGTCAATCTTGATGGAAACACTCGAAACTTCCCCGTTTACCGAGTCTCCCTTAACATCCAAACCGCTCACCTTTTTCCCAATCAAACTGCTGGCGGTCGTCAGCTCTTGGGTGTTCGCAAAAGAGCTAAGCGTCGTCACCAACTGATCGTTTGCACCGATGCTTCGTAGCTGACCGATTTGTTGCAGCAGTGCCGCGTTGTCAGTGGGGTTCAATGGATCTTGGTTTTGCAATTCTGTGATCATGAGCTTCAAGAATTGGCTCATATCTATATCATTCAAGCCATCCCCCCGAAGAGAGTTTGCTGCGGAACTGGTTGCTTGGGACGTACTTGTGTCAAATGCGTTAGATACTCGCGACATGGGTTCAACCTCCAAAAATCCAATATTTACGTGCACAGAACAAGGCTCAGCCTTGCCCCCGCAAGGATAAGGCACAAGACTTTATTGCCGAAAGGTCAGAACGAACGATTGGAGGGGCATAGACCAATTCTTTTCATAAGCCATAATGTATAGAGTTGCCCATCCTTCCCACCTTAGCAGTGCACACAGTTATGAATCGCATTTTCTTCGCAGCTTGGCTACTCTTCGGCAGCGTCTCAATGTTTGGGTTGACTCAACCTCATCTGTACGGACAAGATGGGAGACCATCCCTGGCCCCCGTAGAAGCCGCTCAGCGGTTTCTTTCATCACTCGATGAACCAAAACAAAAAAAAGCTAAGCTCAGTTTCGACGATGAGCGTCGACTCGAGTGGCATTTCATTCCTATGGAAACCCGCAAGGGGCTACCCATTCGAGATATGAGCGAACCTCAGGCCAAGGCCGCTTTTGACCTGCTCCGAAGTGTGACTAGCACAGCCGGCTTCAAGCGTGCAACCGACATAATGAGCTACGAAGCAATACTGCTTGAACTAGAAGGGCCAGGTTCCGTAGGCCGCCGGGATTTCAAAAAATACTACTTTACCATCTACGGCGAGCCCAACACAACCAATCTCTGGGGACTCAGCATTGAAGGGCACCATATATCTTTAAACTACACTTTTGACCGAGGAGATATTGTCGATTCCACCCCCCAGTTGTTCGCCTCGAACCCAGCCCAACTGTCACGAAATTTTACAACCCCAAAGCCTACTAGACCAAGTGAAACAAACCAATTCACCGAGGGCAACAGATTGATTGCCAGCGAAGAGGATGCGGGCTTTGCTTTGCTCAACAGCCTCAACGATGCTCAACAGTCCAAAGCGTTGTTCAATGAGAAGTGCCCCGAAGATATCATGTGGGCAGGAGAACCTCAGCCAAAGCAAATCCCATATGTTGGTATTGCTTCCACTGAGCTCGATGACCACCAACGAGCCCTTCTTCGAAAAGCTATCGATACTTTTTTGCATTGCCAAACAGAATCCGTGATCCGAGAGCGTTTAAACGCAATCGCAGCCTCCGACGAGAATGCGATCCATTTTGGCTGGGCGGGCAGCAAGGCTAAGGGGGATGCGTTCTACTTTCGCATTCATGGCCCAACGTTCATTGCAGAATTCTGCAATTTCCAGGCTGATGCAGCGGGGAAAAATGCCAACCATGTGCATTGCGTCTGGAGAGATATGACGGGAGATTTCAACATGACAATATTTAAAAACTAATACCACCACAGTTTACTAGCAGTCGCCCCCGAAATTGTCTGGGGCGACATGGTAAAGTTTAAATTCTGACCAGCCTTACTGTCGGAACCCCTAGTGCTGAAACGGGTTCACAGATAACGAGTTAATGTTCTCGTATTTGTGAATGGTACCGACAAATGTTGATGACGGGTAATTACGACCTCAATCTAATCGCTCTGTTCTCTGCTATGTGCTTGAGCGCGGCCGTGCTGGTAAGTGTATCCGTCGCTCTGGTCAGAAACCGAATCGGAGGCCCCGTTTTTGGAGGAATTATTTGTTTGGTGTTAGGGATCTCGCTCACTTTGTTCTGCCTAGACTTGGTTTCGATACTAAACCAAAAGTTTTACGGTGACTCCCTTCTAGTTCTGCAACTCTTCTGCTTGATGGGGTTCGCATTCGCGGTCTGTATTCTCGGGGTAACCACGATGAAATGGAAAGAGATTAGACCGCCTAGACGCAGCGCCAGCATCTGGGGGGTCGTCGTCGTCTCAGCCGCACTTAGTTTTGTATGCTCGAATCGTATGCAAACTCTTAAGGCCATCGACGTCTCATTACTGACCAGCCCCGAATTGCGGGGTGAAGTAAAACCTATAGAGTCACACTATGCAGTATCGGATCAAGGCAGGCGTATCACCCTTCATTGTTTCGAGCTAAAGGGACCATTACCTAGCACGGATTTTGCAAATCACGTTGCCAACAACACGTATCCCGGTGCATTGATTCACAGAAAGAACATTGACGTGAACACGAATTGCCACGGATGGGTATTTGCAAACGGCGAGTTTCTCGTGGATTCACGCGGGGTATCAATAATATTAGAGGATAACGGTTATACACGGGTGGACGCCCCCGTAGAAGGTGATGTCGTTATCTATCGAAACACAAGAGGGGATGCAATTCACACTGCGATTGTGTGCGCTCGCCTTCAAGATGGTACGATTCTTGTAGAGAGCAAGTGGGGAGTCCATCAGCGGTTTGTTCACCTGCCTGAAGTTCAACCCTATTCGACTCTAATCGAGTACCACCGCTCTACTCGCCCCGGACATATGATTGAAATTCGGAATGCCGACGGTTCACAGTTCGAGCCAGAAACCGAAATGGGTGGCTAGTATTGGGAGGAGTATGGTGAGTGAACAGTGCAGTCACTCCCATTCTTAGATTAGCTGGCCAACACGGAGCGGCCGCTCTCTCGAGCTACAACAATGTGGTCTAATACGCGAATACCCAATAGATCGCCAGCTTGAGTCAGCCTCTCCGTGACAGATCGATCTTCCCTGCTGGGGGTCGGGTCCCCAGACGGGTGATTGTGGACCAAAATAATGGCTGAGGCACTGTCTCGTATCGCTGGTCGAAACACCTCTCGTGGATGTACCAAGCTGGCGTCGAGAGTGCCCGTGGTAATGTGATGCGTTCCAATTGGCCCAAGTTGCGTATCCAATGTCACGATATGAAACTCTTCCTGCAAACCATCCACAGCCAGACGATGGAATTCTCGCATGCAAAACCGAATCGCATCATCCGACCCCCTAATCCTTTCGGGCGGCTTGTTGGATCGGTCTCTAAGTATCGAAATACGCCGCCCCAATTCGACACCAGCCATTATCTGGGCATAGCTATCCTTTCGAATCGTCTTCGATATGCTTCGGAGCTCCTGTAAACTCGCATCGGCAAGTTTCGCAAGTTGTTCGAGCGGAAAACGATTCGAGATCCTGCGCCCACCGTGAATAGCTGATTCGCCTGGAATTCCAACACGAATTAAAATGGCAATGAGCTGAGCATCGGTGAGTGAGTCAGCCCCATTCTGAAGAAGCAATTCACGGGGGCGTTCTTGCTCCGGAGACGATTTGATTTGCTCTCCATGTACCTGATTTGATATCCAGCTATCTATATCGATCTGATCTCCCTTGCTCCAGCGAAACACCTCGCTCGCACTTTCAAGATGCTTGTCGAGCAGTCCCTCTTTGCTAAGTTGCTTGATAACTCGGGTGACATAAGCCGGATGCAAATCGCTGCAAATGGATTTTGCGGTTTCCGTTGAAAACGAATCGAGGTCTTTGATTGCGTAGAGTATTTTCTTAAGCTTTTGGGTGCGTTCGTCGGTCATAGAATTGGCGTTTCGTGAAGCATTTGGTCGAAACCCCTATGATAACCAAAAACTTTCTGCTCAGGGCTAGGGTAACGAATCCCTATACTTTTGCCGGCCCGCAGCATAGTTCTCTTTGGTGGGAGAGCGGTCCTCGAGCCATTCAGCCACCGTGTCAGCTGTAGGTGGACAAGTTTGAATTTCAGAAGTTAGCTTGGCCAATTGTTTTCGACACCATCCGCATCCGGTGCCAGCACCTCCACATTCGCTAAGCAAACTGGGACGAGTCACATTGTGTATGCGAATGTAATTGATGACTTTCCGCCAAGTCACGTGAAAACACAGGCAAAGTTCGTCGTCCGGCTTCATGATGGAGTCGACTTTACTCGTGCCGCAAGGCTTCGATAGGATTCATCTTAGCGGCCCGAGTTGCGGGATAGATTCCAAAGACGATTCCTACAACCAAAGAGATGAAAAACGCCCCTGGGATGCTCGCTGGAACGATCGACGGCTGAACCGTTCTTACGACCTCAGGAAGCTCAGCCATGACATCGCCAAACCATTGATTGGCCAACAGTCTAGCAATATTGACCGCAGGTCCACACAGTAGTCCAAATAGAATGCCGGTCAGCCCACCCGTGAGACTCAATACGCTTGTTTCCACTAAGAACTGACGCACAATATCCCGACGCTTCGCACCCAACGCACGCCGAATTCCGATTTCTCGGGTCCTTTCCGTGACGGTCGCTAGCATGATATTCATGATCCCAATGCCACCCACCAGCAAAGAAATCGCGGCAATCATCCCCATAAAGACCATGAACATCGCTCGCGTCGTCCGGGCTTGTTCGAGCAATTCCAATGGCACTACGACTTGGATATCTTCCATCTTGTCATGACTGGCCAAAGCGGCTTCTACGAGCTCGGCTGTCCTCTTTACATCCTTGACGTCAGTAACTCTCAAAGTGATTTGATTCAGCTGGATGACCTCACCCTCGCGTGAACCAGATCGAAAACTCATTACCATGTCGCCGATCCGCTGTTGCAACGTTCGGAGGGGTATATAAACGTCATTCGTGAAGTCTTGAGCAGCCATAGAGCCTCCTACCGCCGCCGTTGCGCCCTTAGGTTTCAGAACGCCCACTACTAAGTAGAAATCTCGATTCTCTGGCATATAGATCCGCTTGCCGATCGGATCTTCTGCCGGGAAAAGACGCTCTGCGACTTTAGCAGATACGACGCAATGGGTATCCTTAGCAAAATTCTCGGCATCGGTAATGAAATGGCCACGATCCATCTCCAGCTTATTGACGTCATAATACTCGGGCGTGCAGCCGACGAGACGTCCATCCATTTTGCGATCTTTGTACTGAAATTGACGTCGCATCTCGCGAATAGGAATGGCGCTAGTGACCGTAGGTATGCTGGTCGACAAAAATTCAAACTCGTCACGAGTCAATCCATAAGGTGTTAAACCCTGAGCCGCCATCTTTTCGCTCGGTGGCTTAATGGTCCGAATCATGATCGTATCTGCACCGAGGCTCTCGATCTGTCGCTGGGCTTCGTCTCCAATTCCCTTGCTGATCGCTAGCAACCAAATAACGCTAGCCACTCCGATAAAAATCCCCAAAACCGTGAGGATTGATCGCATCGGATGCAACCACAGACTTTTTACTCCGAGCTGGATTGTGCCTAACCAAATGTTCATACTTCTACCGGCATATTTTCTATGGCGTGTCTAGCTGCGGCATCCCTGACCTCTTGCGTGTTAGTTTTATCCCACTGCAGCAAACCATCTTTGAGACGAACAACACGCTTCGCTCGTTTGGAGACTTCGTCCTCGTGCGTCACCAAGATGATCGTCCGCCCCTCATTGTTCAACTTTTCAAACAGCTGGAGAATTTCCTCTGTGGTCCGTGAATCAAGGTTTCCTGTCGGCTCATCCGCAAGGATAAAATAAGGGTCGTTGACCAAAGAGCGCGCGATCGCCACACGTTGCTGCTGCCCACCCGACAATTGGGTCGGTCGGTGATCTAGTCTTTGTCCCAAGCCCACCATTTTTGCGAGCTCGAGAGAGCGAGTCTGCTGCTCCTTGGTTAATGGTTTCCCCTGGTAAAACAAAGGGACCTGAATGTTTTCCACCACAGTCAACTGCTGTATTAAATTGTAAGACTGGAATACGAAGCCAATTCGCGACGATCGAATCGTTGCTAACTCATCGTCATCCATCTTCGCCACATCGTCCTCGCCAAGAAACAAACTTCCCGAGGTAGGCTTGTCCAAGCACCCGAGCATATTGAGCAGGGTACTCTTTCCCGAACCAGACGGTCCCATAATCGCAACGTAATCACCCTCAGGAACATCAAAAGTTACCCCTCGAAGAGCCCTTACTGTCTCGCTCTTGAGCACGTATTCCTTTTTCATTTCCACAACACGACATGCATATCGTGTTGTATCACGCGGAGCGTTCTCAACGGCATTCACGGCTAAGCTCGACGCGTTCAATTGCTACCTCGTGATCCTGGGGGGCCGCCCATGCCGCCAGCCGACCTAGCTGCCATCATCTTTCTCATGCCTGACATCAATTCCCCTTTGTCCATAAAGCCGTCTTTGTTCAAATCGCCATCGTCGAACCGTGCACCGAAATCGGAGTCCGCTTGTGCTTCTTCTCGACTAATCTTGCCATCGGAGTTCGTATCTAACCGCTCAAAGATCGCTTGCACAATAGCCGCAATGTCCGGCCCACTACCGTTTCGTCTCTCCTGTGAACGAGCCTCTCCCGCTGGCGAGTAAGATGCCGTCGCTGGTGCATCTGCCGATATTTTGGCGAATGCCTCGCTGTCGTCTTGTTCCACGATCTCAGGCAAATCCATCTTATCCAAATGATTTCTGGGGTTTAGGACCACTTGCTCTCCCACTTTAATCCCCGTCTGTGCCGTTACGAACTTGTCGTTCGCCCCGCCGATCTTGATGGGGCGTGTCTCAAAACTACTTCCGCTTTGGACTAATACAAAGTGATGCCTCTTGGTTTCGTATACCGCCAGAATCGGAATTTGGATCGCATCGGGAATCTGTTCCACGAAAATGCGGACCTCAGCCGTCATACCCGTGCGGATCTCCCTTGGAGGATCGATAATCTGCACGAAAACAGCGTACTCCTTAACCGCCGGCCCAAACCAATTTCCCGGCTCCGCATACTTGTTTACCTTTACGACTCGTCCGAACAAATCGTTATCTACCGCCCCTACCCGAATCTTGACTGGCATCCCCTCGCGGATCAACGTAATCCTGGACTCGTTGACCTTTGCCTTAACCTGCATACGGGTGGGATCTGGAAGAAGGAAGATGGTTTGCTGCTCGCGGACATATGCACCGGGTTCCACAACGAAATCGGACCCACCTCGGTTCCCGTACTTGTTGGCGTATACTACTTGACCGTCGGCCGGTGCGCGTATGTTACATGCATCGACCTGCGTCTGAATCTCGGAAAGTTTGTCGCGTTCTTCCATCAACGATGTTTCATCTGACTCCAGCTTGGCCTTGGCAGTGTTAATATCGCTATCGAGTTGTACGAGCATCTTTTGCTTGGTTAACTCATCAAGCACCCTCAACCGTCCCTGAGCTGATTCCAGTGTGCTCTTTGCGTTTTGAACTGCAAACTGTTCAGCTTCAATTTGCAGAGGCTTAAGCGTGCCCTTGGCCGCCAATCGCTCCGCACTCTGCAATGCCAACTCCGCCTTTCTTAGGTTTTGCTGCGCAACCGATATCTCACTCAAAATTGCCTGACGCTCGGTCAAGTAAGTACCCTCGAGATACTCCTGCTTGGAGATTACCGCCTTTTCCACGGCTGCCCGACTGGAAATAACCGTCGATTCCGCCACACTCACCGCAATCCGCTGAGTTTTGGCCTCTTGATCTAATGCCGAGGAATCCAGCTGACAAAGGAAATCACCCTTTTTGACGATCGTTCCCTCAGGAATGACCTCCAAAATCGGAGTACCACTGCCTCCACGAGCCTTAACCTCACACTTTACCTCATTATTGCTGCTACTTTCGATCTCTCCGGTCTCCAGAACCACGTGATCGAATGGTCCCCGTGCGACTAATTCGAGGATCGGTTTGCTTTTACTTCCCGCAGCCTGCCCCGACGCTCTGATGTACCACCAGTACCCTCCCCCTCCCGCTACAATGAGGGTCGCTACGGTACCCAGCAACACCATACTCACCCGGCCGAATCGTCTGGGAAGTTTTGACCTTACGGGTCTCACCGATCGCTCAGAACGAGTGGTTGTCGAAAAAAATTTATGTCTCATGGCTCGCAATTGGGTAGGTGTTCGTTGGTGGGAGGGGAGCGTGGTCGTACCCGTCCAGGACTCGGGACACTGCATTCGGACTATATTCTACATGAATCAAAGGATGTCGGCCGCCGCCCGCACACCGTAGACTCCGGATCAAGCTAAAGGTATATCCGAGATGGATCCTTCCGCAAATCCTTTAATTGTCCGAATCAATCAAGCCCCAAACCCCTAGAGCTCACCCTAGTATAACCCCGGGGAATATTATTCGGCTACTGGATGAGCTGCTTTGCATATTAAACCCAGAAAAGGGTTACAAGTTCCGCCTAGACGATCGAATGCACTCGCGACCCAAGGGAGCCCCCCCCTGGACGGCGGTACCCCAAAAAGTGACCTAAGTGCAGCTTTCGAGCATTTTGCCTCATTGGATCTTAATGGAGTGAAATCTCACCTTGCAGTCAGGATCATGCCCTTGGAGCATCACAGTTCCCGGATCTACTCTCAAACCACGCCTTGGGTTGGAATCAGGTTTCCTAAGGTCTCTCCACTCCACAACCTGTACACCTTGTACCCAAGTCGAAATTTGTGGTCCGTCTGCAATAATCGTCACGTACGTGAGCTCTCCCTCGTCCGACAGCACGGCCCGGGCGGCCTGTCTTCGAAAAATGGCACCGGTACCCGAATCGAGCGGCTTGAGCCTGCTACCATCAAACCCATGATGGATTTGGCACTCGTATCCATTCATATCCTCACCTGGAATGCAACGGAAGAATACGCCCGAGTTCACATTCGGAGCGAGCGTTTCGGCGGTGATCTGCAATACTCCGCTTCCGAACAAAAAGGTGCTCTCCACGAACCCCCTTCCCCCGGCAATGGTCATTGCTCCGTTTTGCTCGTAGTTCGCATTAACGTTGACGGGCGACTTAAACGCAATCTGGTTTCCAATCAATTTCTCCTCCGCAAAAGGTCTGAGCTTGATGTCGCGGAACTCGATCTTGCCCTCGCGAAATTGCAGACCTATCCATCCACTTTTCAGATCGGTCGTATCAACGTACTCGCACGTTTTGTTCCCATTTAGCCAGGTCTCCACCTTGGGCCCATCCACAATAGCCCTAAGCTCATGCCACTCTCCCGCTACAGGATCGACAATTGCCTCTGCCCGTTTCTGACGGAACACGAGTGAACCGGTGGGAAAAGGGTTGTCCAGCGGTGCAATGTTTAGCTCGAAACAGTCGCGCCCCGGGTCTTCAGGAACTGCAGGTGTCCTCAAAAACACGCCGCTGTTGGTTCTCTCCTCCGCCCGAAACTGGAGCTTGATTTCAAAGTTGGTAAAGGGCACCGACGTGCACAGCAGACTGTTGGTCCCCCCTGTGGCTTGAAGCACTCCATCGACAACACTCCAATTCGCCTCCTGAGTCGGGGTCCAACCCATCAGCGTTTGACCGTCGAAAAGTCGAATCCATCCGCGCTCTAGCTCTTCGGAAGTCATCCTCGCCGACAACAACTGCTCCAGATCAAATGGACCGCCAGGATGGTTGCCATTCTCCGATTGCGCTCTCAACGCAGAAAGCTGCACCAGAACAACACTCAGCACAATCGAAGTTTTAACGATCAAGCGGCCCCAATTCATTCCTCAATCTCCAGGTAAACGTCTCTTACTTTGCTCCAACACGCCTCGCTGTCTGATGCTCCATCACTCGCAAACCAACTCAAATGAAGAGCGTTTCTTGAAGCAAGCGAATCGGGTAATTCGTACTGCATTAATTGACCTCTCACAGTTTTAGGCACGAGTGCGACCTCATTGAGGAAGACTCGATCCGGAGGCAACTCACTTATGATACTCAAACAAAGACCGCTCGCTCGGTTCAAACCATCGGTGGACTGAAAAGTTCGCCGCCATGAGATTTTGTCGGCCTCCATCTGAGCCGACCAAGCCCTCGGGTGGAATAAACCGATCCGATGTCCACTACTCACACTCGGTCTCCAGCTCGGAAAACGGCGGATACCTGCCCGGTTTGTCGTCGCTATACCACTTATCGAGCACATTCTTCCACTCCAGCAGATTTTTCACTTTCGTAAAATCGCTGCGAACTTCTAATCCTTCGGGATGCAACTGCGCGTACTTAATTCCAAACTTTCTCATCGGGACACCTGCCCGATCCGCACCATACAACTGCTCTGCCAACCGAAAATGCTCCAGAATGACCTCTCTCTGCTCATGAAGCGTCGGAGGTGCCGGCAGCGGCTGTCCCGCAAATAAGGCCCGTGCCTGGGCGAATATCCATGGATTTCCAATGCACCCTCGCGCCACCGTCACTCCATCAACCCCTGTCTGCTCCATCATCCCAAGGCAATCCTGGGCACTGAACAAATCGCCGCTCCCTAAAATAATTCTCTCTCCAACGTGCGATTTGACCTCTTTCAGAAACTCCCAGCGACTCGCGCCCACGTAACGCTGCTCAACCGTACGACCATGAACGGTGATGGCAGCGATCCCGCTTGCAAACGCACCATCAAGAATCTGGAAAAACCGATCCCTGCTCTGAGCAGAGTCATCGATGCCTCTTCGCATCTTGATGGTCACTGGTATTTCCGGAGGAACAATGTCCCTGGTCCGCTTGACGATCTCTAACGCAACATCCGGTTGACTAAGATGAAAGCCCCCCCGACACCTGCCCAGCACCTTCCTGACGGGACACCCAAAGTTGATGTCGATGACCGCAAAGCCCGCCTCGACAAGCTTTTGAGCTCCCAACGAAAATTGTTCAGGCTCAGCCCCCATCAACTGCCCCGCAACAGGCTGCTCCTCAGGCGTGTTATGAAGAAAATGCCTCGTCCTTTGACGATCCTTTAGACTGACCAGAAACTGGTCCAGCATAACCTCGCACAACGAGTACGAAGCCCCCAACCGCCTTGCAATCACCCTCATGGCCCAATCGCTATAGCCACTCAGCGCAGCTTGCACCACAGGGAAACCAATATTAACCGCCCCGATTTCCAACGGTTTGTAGGTAAAAACTGCAGGGGAACCCAATTGGGGAACGTCTAATTTTTCGCCGATACTCATGCCTTAATCATCGCATGAGGAGCAAGTTTTGGCAAACGTGGGTGATGGACGCCTCCCCTTCCAGCGAGTAGACCGGCAGCCGCAATGCGATGAGCCTAGAGGCCATATAGGTTCCTTCATCATCCTGGCTATGATTAAGAATGACCGAGACCGAATATCCTTGCCGCCGTAACATCTCGAGAGCCATGGCGGTCTCATCGGTAACCATTTGCAGAATAACCACCAAGGTAAGATTGCGTGGAATTCTACTTTGCGTTTCCCTTACCAACTCAAAGAACGATAAACCATCCGATCGCTCCAGCCTGCCGAGCATCTTGTGGATTTGAGTAAAAGACTCTACTCCGTTGCGATGCTCGATGACAATCGGTTTTAGCCGATTCTCGCGACGCTCCTGCTGCACGCTTTGACGCATGGTCTCGCGATCGGTGTAATCGCCGGTCAATTCCTGATACGAGTAACGCTCTGCCATATCGCTACCATTGCTAATCATCCCGCACGGTTGATTCATTTGATAGAGTGTGTGAGCGATCGAAGCGGCTACGGTCGCGGCCAGGTCTGTTCGCACCGGTTCGTGCTGGCTGGGATTTGATTCCCTTTGAAAATCGAGCAGCAACATGGCTCCCTGCACACAAGTCGGCTCAAAGACTCTCGTATGCAACAAACCCGAACGAGCTGTCGCTTTCCAGTGGATTCGGTTTAATGGGTCTCCCTGTCGATACTCACGAACTCCCGCCATCTGCGTTGGATCCTCCATGGCTCGATCGGTAACTCGCATGTCTCCTAGCGGACGCCGCGACGTTAGCTCCATGCCCTGTAGAGGGATGAGTTTAGGCAACACGAGCAAGTAATCCAACCCTGATACCACGCGATGCTGCCGGTTCAATCCCAACAAATCGCCTGTCTCCAATAGCGTCGGTCCTAATCGAAAGTAGCCTCGGCGAATGGCACGCAATTCGTAAGTCAGCAAGCCCACTTGTCCAGCTGCGAGTTCAAAGAGCTTTACATTGCTACCGATTAGCTCCAAAGATCTGTGCGGCTGCGAAATCGCTGACTTGGATATGGTGTCCTCGATGAGGATCCAAGGAATGGGACGCTTGGAGCAATTCTTTACTTCCAAACCGATCGTTACCTTCTCGCCGATCTGGATCTCTCTGCCAGTACCGGTCTCTGTCCCGGACACTTTCCCGGTCCTGACAATCGCGACCTGTTCCGACCAATCTCGCGATAACGAAACAGACAGTCGAAAAACCAAAATCAATGCACAAACGCATAGAGAGAACCAAGTGGTTCCGGTAACAATACCTAATGCCACCACCGCTACCAGTAAAGGAACTATCGCCATGTGACATCTCGCTTGCGCCCTATCCAGGCTCGCTTCTCAAGAACACGCTCATGCCGAACACCTCTTCAAAAAGACCACTGGACTGACGAATAGTAAGCTGTTCGAGAGAAACCTCCTCAACCCCGAAAGCCGTGATCAACCAACGATTGTGGTCCCGATTGCATCGGATATTCCCGATCCGCTGCGAACGGGATTCGTCCAAAGCAATCGCTAAGCGAAGAATGGCTGACAGCTTGGAAACATAGACTCTTTGCCTACGATCCAGTGTGCTATATCCCTCATGCTCCGGTCGAGGCGAGGATCGGCGATGATAACGCACTACGAGCGATACGATGAGTAGATCTCGCTCGGAAAGCCCGAAAAGCTCGCTATTCCTTACGATGTACATGGCATGCTTATGGTGGCTCCGCGGACTGATGAAAAGCCCAACTTCATGTAGCAGTGCAGCCAAGTAAAGGATCAACTCCATCCGCTGGTCGAGTTGATGCTCTTCCTGTAAATCGGCAAAAAGCTTTCTTGACAAGTTAGCTACGTGGCGTGCATGCGTTTCATCGAACGCCATTTTGCGACCTAAATTGATTGCCGATCGTACAATTTGATTCCTAAACTCCTGGGTCCAGGAATCTTGTTGAGCAATGTCACTCAACAAACCATCACGCAAATTGGTGGGAGCGACGTGAATCGTATCCAGCTGTAACTCGCGAGCGAGATGAATGTAAGCGATCAATGCCGGCCACAACGTCTCGGCGTCCCAATAACTGATTCCAAATCGGCTGACCAAATCTTCTTCCTTGAGACTGTTTACGGATCGAGCAAAGTCGGTCAGGTCCTTTAGCGAAAGGGAACGCAACTGATCCCCAAGCGGAATACACTCCAAATTATCAGCCGCGAGTCTTATGTCTCCACCCAATGCGACCAATTGCAAGCTCGAGTCTGTGTCGACATGCTCTGCAATCTGCTGAACACGGCGTTGCACCTGGGACTCTATAATGATCCTTTGTTTAGCGAGCGAGGTGTTCAGCCTGTCCACTTGGTCGAGCAGCCTCAGTGACCCGAGCCGGTATGTGTTGGAGAAGAGAACATTCCCTCCCCGAACGAGCATGGCTTCTGTGCTTCCACTCCCAATCTCCACGACCAAATTTTTGGCAGCCGCGAGCTCAGGATTGCTCTGAAGGATTGACTGCACCCCCATGTAAGTGATTCGAATTACCTCGGCCTCATCCAAGGCTTCGATTTCTAGGCCAGTTGCAATGAAGACTCGATCCAAAAAGGCCAATTGATTGTTGGCCTCGCGGACGGCGCTCGTTCCCACCACGCGGATTTGTTGCGGCGAGGTGATACCGTACTCCTTCATCAGCCTGCGACAGCTCTTGAGCACGACGACACATTCTTCAATCGTTTTGCGGTTGATGTTCTGCGTAGAGAAAACGTCCCTGCCCAAAGATACCATTTGGGAGACCTCCTCGAGGATCCGGAACGACCCACGCCCTACCTCCGCGATTGCCATGCGTACACTCGTCGAGCCGATGTCGACAACGGCAACAGTGCGTACACCTCCTGCCGCAGGGGAGCTGCTACCGGAACTTGTGAGACGTGAAACTGAGTCAAATGGCATCTTAAGCTGACTGGGTTAGGGACAATATCCCCTTGATGATACGTCCCCCAAGATTCGGCGACCATCCGACTTCCGAGAATTCCCGAGTAACTCAGGAACGAAAAAAGGCCCCGAGATTGCTCTCAGGGCCTTGCGAGGTTTCGTATTATGTCGCTAGACATTCGTATTGTGTCGCTAGAAAGACGACTCTACTTGCTGGCCAGCAATTCGTCCGCTCCAGTTACGCTGAAATCAAAGCTGAGCTCTAGATTATCTCCGCCGATGAGCCTGATCGTCTGATTCTTGGTGACCCCGTCAAAGGTAACCTTGATTTCATAATCATCCCAAGCCTCGCCGTCCCGGAGCTGTCGCGTGCGATAAATCCGACTGCTGCCTTGGGTCTTGGTCTCATTGTTTCCTAGAGATACAACGGCTCCCTCGGGAACATTTAACTGAAGAACTGTCTCAACTGGATCAGTTGACTCCGCTAGTGAAATACCGTCGAAGGTAACTTCTTCGCCTCGACCACTCTCCAACACGACCGTCTTCTGCTTTTCTACAGTCTCACCGTCTTGCTCGATGACCATCTTCAGGTCAAACCGATAGCTCTGGCCTGGCTGGAGTTCGCGGCTCACGAAATGTCGTGCCTTTCCGGTCGATGTCGTTGGATTTCCATTGACGAACATCTGTGCTTCTTCTGGCAAATTAACGATCAAATGAATTTCGTTGTACCCGATCGCCTCAGGAGCTACACGGCTTACAGCATAGTTGTATGCACTAGCAGACGCATAGCTTAGCCGGGCTCCCGTGCTTGCCGAGGTTTCCGATTCGTAGGAAACGTTTGGATCTGGCACTTCGTACGACTCTCGAACTGCTCCATAAGATCCGGAGCTCCCGTACGAAACAGACGAGTAAGCACCACCAGAGGACCCGCCCGATGATCCATGACTAACCCTAACTGTGGAGTAGTAGCTGCCTGAAGATCCACCACTCGAACCTCCGCTAGAACCGTAGGTCACATAGCTACCGCTGCTGCCACCGCTGCTGCCATTGAAGGCGTGCCTTCGCGAAAAATGATTATGAATCTTTTCATGCAGATGATTGTGGAGCCGGCGCAAAGGGCCTACGTGGTTGTACCCCCCAGAGGACCCATAACTTCCGGACGATCCAAAACCTCCTGAAGAACCGTAGCCTCCAGACGAACCAAAGCCGCCGCTCGAACCATAGCCAACGGAATATCCGCCGCTAGATCCGTAACCTGACGAACCACCGCTCGATCCCCAGCCTGCATGAGTTACACCCATGAAGCTGGCGATGCAACCTACAATTGCGATGGCCGAAACTGATCTCAAAAATCCTCTTCTCATGAAGCTCCTCCAGTAGCTTTTCTAGGAAAACACCCGCGCTTGCAAAATGCTTACTCTCAACCTAATAGATGAGGATAGCCCGGGAACATAGGTAATTCAAGCAGACTGCGCAGATTTTACGCTTCTGAACCAACGAAAAAAAGGGGGACAACACACATGATGAAAACGGGGACCACCATTTTTCGCAAACTTCTAAAGTAGCCGCACCTCACTCCCCTCTTCCTGGGAAAATGCTGCGAAAAACGCCGTTTTCGCGATGTCTTCTTCATCCTCCGGACTCTCTCCGGACAACAAACGGATCGCGGAATCGAGCTTTTGAACGATCCGATCTCCCAATTCTAACGATATCGCTTCCGAGCTGGACTCTGACGAATTTTCACCCTCTAAACCGGTTTCGAATGCCGCAGAAGCGCCAGTAGCGAAAACCTCGCCTCCAAAATCCATCCCGGGGAAATCGGCCCAAACTGGACCATTAGCGCTCTGGAAGCTGGAGTTCTCGCCAATCGAAGTCAAGCTTTCGCCCCTATCCGATCCGCCGAAGGCTTCCCCCCCCACTTCGACCTCACCCAGCATGGCTGCCGCTGCTGACGGGGAGGAAATCGCCGATATTTGAACTTGTTCGAAAAAGCGAGCAATACTAGTCCGGTTTCCGTTGACCACACCCGCAAAATCTCCATTGGTAATGATCTGCGATGTCCCTGAATAATGGATCACTGCCCGATCATTGCCACCTGCATTGGCAATCGCTTCGACTTCACTGAAGCCTCTCACGAAGGTGGAGAAACCCGGCCCAACGATCGATGTAACGATAGGCCCTGCATTGAACAAATCGTCACCGACCGAGTCGTATAACTGAGCCCGATCGACCCCACCATTGATCGAATAAGCGAACACCCTCTCGAAACCAGATAGATAGTTAAAGTAGCCAGGCCCCGTGATGCTCGAAAACTGAGGCCTCACCGTCAGAACATCATTCCCGCTCGAATCGTATACGAATGCCTGATCGTCACCTCCCGATAAGGCATGCACAAAAATGCGATTCACGTTTTCTACGGAAAACCGATAACCCACTCCCTCAAGCTCTGCACGCAAAGGATGGATGATGAGTCGGTCGTCCGTCGGCTGGTCATACAAGAATGCCCGATCCGGCCCCCCAGCCCCAACAAAATGGACATTTTCAACATTGCGAATATCGACAGTCAAGCTTTCGGTGGTCAACCATGATTGCCCCGCTCGCATCTCCACTTTGTCAGCTCCAGGCGTCCCAAATATTTGAATCGAATCATTATTCAATCCGCCATCAATAACGATCGTTTGAATTTGATGCGGGCTCCATGTCTGAGTTGCACCATCTACACTCACCTTGATACCGTCTCTCAGATCCAACAAGAAATCATTGGCTTCCGCAGTGCCCAGGATAGTCAATGTTGTACCACTTACCGTTCCGAAGTTTGCGCCGTTTGAGCCAGAAGAATTCCCACTACCCTCACCGTTGGCCGCAGATGATTCCTCAAAAAACCAATTCACCCGATAACGACCGATGGCCTGCCCATCCTCTAGCTGTATGCCAAACGTCTCTCCCGCAACGATGGAAATCGATGCGATGCCATCCTGGAACTGTAGGGGACTGTTACTGCCCCCCCGCAACAATGATGCGGTTAGGTTTTCTAAGTGTTCGCTCTCGATCGAAAGTTGCAATACACCTGACTTCGGTGCAGTCAAACGGAATACATCGCGATCGCCCAACGTATTGATCCAACTATCAGTCTGCCAGGATGGTTGAACGGGCAGCGCTAAACCCGTATCCAAAGTCGATCCGATTTCATCGGCAGGTATGATCGAAGCGATAGCGTTTGCGAGATTGAGCGACCTGTACGTTTGATTCGTAATGGGATCGAATATGGAATTTGCAGTATTCATCAAGGTGTTGTAGATAGACTGTTGGTTAATGCCCCCCATACCAACCAATTCCATCGCCTCCCGAATCAACACGCTAGCACCGGAAACATAAGGTGCAGCCATACTTGTCCCACTGGCGCGTGCCCAATCATTGAAAACACCATCCGCCCCCCAAAAGTGATCGGGGACGGTGCTCAAAACGTTTCTCCCCGGTGCCGCGATAACTCTCGGATCTCGTTGACTGAAACTGCTCAGTTGACCGTTGGCGTCAACACTAGATACCGGAATGACATATGGACTTGCCGCCGGATAGGCCAGACCCGGTGTAGGGTTCTGCTGAAAGGAATTGCCTGCCGATGCCACCACGACGATGCCAACTTGGTTAAGCCGCATCAGCTCGTCTTCCAATGTGGCCCAACTTGGAATCGTACTCGAGTTCCAGGTAGCACCGAGTGAGAGATTAACCGTCGTGATGGGATTCGTGAAAGCGTTGCGATTATCGTAAACCCACTGCAAGGCCGACTCCACCCAAGCCATCTGGCCGTGCCCGGTATCAGTGAATGTCCTCAAGGCAACAAAATCCACATTCGGTGCAACGCCTTGTTGCGTACCGTGGTTTGCACCAATTATCCCAGCTACGTGGGTGCCATGATAGCCAGCGGGTGCATCATCAAAGGGATTGGCATCGTTCTCCGCGAAATCCCAACCTCCAACAACCCGATAGGAAGACCCGAAACCACCACCGAGCGCAACGTGATTATAAGCGATTCCGCTGTCGATGACCGCTACCGTCTGGCCTCGCCCCATGAGTCCAAATTGAGTCTGCACACTCGTCCAGCCCGTCTGCTGGTGAGCCCCCGACAAATGCGACTCTAAACTATTGTTTAACGAAATGCCTGGTAAGTCGTCTGCAAATGCATGATGCGAAACCTGCGACATTTCACCAGAGGAGCTCCAGTCGAAAGAGTTGAGGTCCATCGGGACTGCCTCCCACTCGATCGGTCCCCATGGCATAGCTGACAGGGCCAACCTCTTTTCGCATTTCTCCCAAGCGCTCTGGTGCGGCCACAGATCTGATGGAACGTCTAACATTCTATCCTTGCGGACAATCGGGAGATCCACGTGCGTAGACGTTCGTCCTACGAGACGGGGATGCTGTAAAAGTTTTGTAAGAAACCGAATCATACATTTCGTCGAACGTAGAGTATTTCTGCAAAGGGGCTATGCGTCGTCCACTCGATCCTTCGATCAGTCGTAAAATCGACGACAACATCTTCTTGCCGAAACCGTAGGTCAGCCAATCGCGAGCGATCGCACCACCTAGAAAACTTCGCTCTAAAGCGACGTTTCAGACTCGACGCAACCACTACAATCCACCCAAGTATCGCAGTGAACTCCCTCGCGACAGCAATATCTGCATTCCCGGTAGATCCCGCGAAAACGGTAAGCCTGAAAAACTAGGGGATATGGCCCGTTTTTAAGGCACTTGGAAAGCCTGGCAAAGTGTAATGGTCGAATGTTTCGAGACTAAATGATTCGATTTCAACGATCCGATATTACACGCATAGAGTCTTCTCTTTTGCTCACGGGCTCATCAGAATGCTAGCCACGGATGGTCATGCGTCTGATTGAGAGACCGAGAGCACGACCGTTCAAGGTGCCGTGTGTCCGCACGGATGCAGCCCATCGCACCTTGGTCGGTTTTCAGTAATTTCCGGTTGAATCAGAGGAAAACATGTCTCGGCTAAGCTGGACGCAGCGTCTCTACTGGCGATATCTCTCCAAGCCAGTCATGGAACGATCACTTTTCCTACACGTCCTGGAGTCACCAGTCTCATCGATCCTTGAAATCGGGCTCGGAGACGGAGAGCGTTTCGGACGGTTAATCCCGCTGTGTCAAAAGCCAGAGGGGATCACACAGATCCGCTATGCTGGGGTCGATCCTTTCGAATCCGCGAATGATGGGGCAAAGCACCTGCCGCTCAAAATCGCGCACAAGCGTCTGGCAGAGTTAGGCGTGAAAGCCAACTTGATACCCGGCGATACCGTCGCGGCTGTTGCTCGCGTCGCGAACATGGTTCTACCAAGCGATCTGATTATCATCGATGGTCACTGGAACACCGGTAATGGGATCGATCAAGCGATCCAGCAGTGGTTGCCAAGATTGTGTCATGATCGGTCAGCCGTCTATGCCAGATCTTCGGTCAACGAAGCCTTTGTTAAGCAACCGCTCCCGACGACTGCGATTGCAAGCGATTCTCTCCGCCGCGCAGCGTAGTCACCCGCTAGCGTGATCGCCTTCGCTAAAATAATGGCGTTTAAAATGTCACTCATCGAGTCCGGATTCGCCGCAAATTAGTCGCTTCACGGTTTCTTAATCCAATATCAATCTGTTCTTCATTCTGAGCAGCGGTCCCCACTGTACCCTTCGCAAAATTATTGTGGTTAATGGGCAGCGGAGGATCGTGAGAACAACGGCTCATCTTTGCTGTCCGACGTTTGTTTCCGTTGCGATAGGAATTGGATTGATGACTGTTAAGAGAAGGATGAGTAAGGGGTTTACTCTAGTCGAGCTGCTGGTCGTTATAGCCATCATCGGAATCTTGGTCGGGCTGTTGCTACCTGCTGTGCAAGCTGCTCGGGAAGCGGCAAGGCGTATGAGCTGCTCCAACAACATTCGACAACTCGCCCTCGCGATGCACAATTACGAGAGTGCACACAAGAGATTCCCACTGCCAGGACTTCACCGTCGAGACATTATTGTCAATGCGAGTAGCACTTCCTCAAGTCATTCATGGCTAGTCATGCTCCTGCCGTTTATCGAGCAAGGTAATCTGCAGATCAACTACGACATGGCCGACATGGGGGGAAGCCGCGGTTTTCGTGATAATCCCAATAATCTGTTGCTGGGGTCTATCGAGATTCCCAACTTCCGTTGCCCAAGTGACGCGGAGCCCAAAGATCTGTATAGCCCCACCAGTTCGTGGACGTTGCCCGATGGCTCTAGAAGCGGACTAGCTCGCGGAAATTACGCTATCAACTGTGGTGCTGGAAATGCGTTTTCCAGGACTGACTACCGGATTAGTGCGGAGAGAGGTCCGTTCCACTTTGGTGGTAGCGGTTCCCCTAGCCCAGGACGACCGGTTTCCGCAAAGATGGCAGAATTCACCGACGGCACTTCCAACACAGCTCTCCTAGGCGAGATTATTGCAGGAAGACCGGCCAACGACATTCGCGGTGTTTGGGCGTACGCTTCCGGAAGCTATTTTTCTGGCGGAGAGCCGTCTTACAGAGCGAATCGAATCCTTCTTGCGCCGAACGGTGTGGCTTTGGATGACCGTCGCATGGATCGCCCAGGTACATGCGGCTATGTTGGAGAACCAGATCGCAACATGCGTTGTGTTGGTGGCGGTTCGAGAGGTTTTCAAACAGCACGTAGTCGTCACACGGGCGGTGTGCACATTGCTCGTGCGGACGGGTCAGCCAGCTTTATCAACGAAAACATCAACCTTCCCACTTGGTTAACGCTTCTCTCTATGAGCAGCGGAAACGTTTTGACTCTCGACGAATAGTTCGATACCCCCAAACGATAACGAAGACAAAGGGAAGTTATGAAAAGATTGAGCATTCTGGCATTAGCGGTATTGGGGTTCGTGTTAGGTTGTGGTTCCACACCGGAATTCACCGACAACTCGCGCGATCCTCTTGCTTTTGCGACCTCGTTCAAGCAAATGGTAGTGGATACAGTTGCCGATGCAAAAGAGAGCCGAGAACCGGCTGACTCGCTAGAAGCACTGGTTTCCGCAATCGATGGCAAAATTGACTCGGGGCGTGTTCCTGTCGGGGACTTCAAGGAAGTCTACAGACAGATACTAGATTCCGCCAAAGCCTTGGTTTCTGAATGTGAACAGGCCTCAAACGGCAAGCCAGCAGGTTTGTCGAACAAGCTGAAGGACCTGGAGAAGCTTGCTGAGAAATTGCCTGGAGAGGTTAAAGCTGCACGCTCTCGGAACAATATGTAGTAACAATTTTCGACGTGCGGGCAGGCGAACCTGTGCGTCAAAACATTCGAGCACTCCGGCCAACCTGTCGCACAAGCGATTGTGTTGGCCGGATTCGTTTACGAGTCTGTTGACCGCTACCTCGGCCCTGGTGGAAGCGTCCGCCGAAAATGATCCGTGATCATCTGATATAGATGCCGCGTTGTGTTCTCCCCTTCGCGGATCGCATGAGTCCGATTGGGATACGCGAACATTGAGAACGGCTTGTTGTGCTTGATCAATTCGTTGATCAGCAATTCGGTCGTTTGATAGTGGCAGTTGTCATCTCCCGTACCGTGGATGAGCAGCAGCTCCCCCTCTAGCTTATCCGCAAAGGTGATGGGAGAACCCAATCGATATCCTTCTTGGTTGTCGCTCGGCAAGCCCATGTATCGCTCTTGGTAGATTGTGTCGTAGTAAAGTTGATTCGGTACAGGCGCGATCGACACACCAGCAGCGTAGATGTCGGGATAACGAAACAGTGCGTTCAGCGTCATCGATCCGCCACCACTCCATCCCCAAACACCAACCCGCTCGGAATCTAGATAAGGACGCTCCCTAAGCACCGACTGCACCGCCGACGCTTGATCGGAAGAGGCGAGTATTCCGATTTGGCGATAAATGCTTTTTCGCCACTGGCGCCCGCGCGGAGAAGGTGTGCCTCGATTATCAAAGCTCATTACGACGTACCCTTGTTGAGCTAGCATGCAGTGCCACAACATTTGATCTCCGCCCCACTTGTCCACAACGGTCTGCCCGGCTGGCTCACCATAAACGTAAACCAAAAGCGGATACTTTTTGGACGGATCGAGATCAGGCGGCAGAATGCACCAAGCGTCTAGTTCAACACCACCGCCAATATCGACCCGAAAGAACTCGGCCGGAGGCAATTTTGCAGATTCCACTCGAGCACGAAGTTTCGCGTTATCTTCAGCAACGAATTGCGTCGCATGATCGCTAAGCCGAATCACTTCGGTGGTCGGTGGTGACTGAAACTGGGACGTGGTAACCAGTGCACTCTTGCAATCAGGCGACAACACATAACGATGAGTTCCGATGCTAGTCTCAGGTGTAACGCGTTGCAATTCGCTACCATCGTAGTGCACGCGGTAAAGGTACATCTGCGTCGCATCGGATGGGGATGCATAGAAATAGAGCCATTGAGCATCCTCATCAACACCGAGGATCTCTGTAACATCGAAATCTCCGGATGTAACAGCTCGGAGCGATTTATCTTTGACAGAAACCATATAGATGTGTCGCCACCCATCTCGTTCGCTTAGCCAAGCGAATTGTGACCGAGCAGAGAGCCAGTAGAGCGAATCCTGTACATCGATCCATGCTTCGTCGCGCTCGGTCAACAGAACTTCGACGTGCGAATTGGCAACGTCCGAGAGATAAACGACAAAATGGTTTTGCAAACGATTGAGTTGCTGGATTACCAAGCTGGTGTCGTCGACCCATTCCATGCGAGGCAGATAGTTGTCTCTCGCATCTCCTGGAACTGGTATCCATGACGTCGCTTGATCGGCCAAGTCAATCACACCGATTCTTGCAGCCGGGTTAATCGTTCCCACCTTGGGATAGGGGATGAATTGAATCGTTGGGTATAGCGTGGAGGTATTGTCAACCAACGGAAATGACTCAATCCCTAACGAATCGATCTCCCAAAAAGCGATTCGCTTCCCATCAGGGCTGAATCGAAAACCGTCCCGAATCGAAAACTCCTCTTCATAAGCCCAGTCAAAAGTGCCATTGATCAGCGTTGGCGTTCCGGTGTGGGTTAATTGAGTGATGGAACGATCCGCCAAGTCTTGCAGAAACAGATCGTTCTTGTAGACGTAACCGACACTGGTGGCATCGGGAGAAAACTTAGCGAACATAAGATGCGATGCGGTCGCATCGCTACCGATTTGCATCAGCGACTTGGAGTCAAGGTCGAGAACCCAGTAGTCACCGCGAGTGTTGTAGCGCCAAACACGCTCAGTATTGGTAAAAATGAGCAGTTTGGTTTTGTCGTGCGACCATTGGTAAGAATCAATGGTAAGCGGTTTCGAAGCACCGGCAGGTATCAAGTCCGTACTGTCAACCAAGACATGTTCCTGGGTAGGGTCGACGAGATCAATTCTGACGATTGATGAATGAACGGTGTCAGCATCCCTTCTGATACGCTCAAAACCTTGGCTGTCGCTTTGCCATTGCCCGACAAAAGCTTCCCCGACGAAATCCTTGTTATGGAAGATAGAATCGATCGAGAGTGACGCGGTTGGTTGAGACGGGCTTTCTTGACCATGGTTGATCCCCCCTAGCATTACGATGTGAACCACGGTCGCGATACCGAGGAGAGCAACGGACCGAACAAGCTGCAGATTCATAGAGTTAAATCCAGGGCATCGGGGGTAGGAGTTTTCTGTTCAAGCATCAAACAACGCAAGAACAGTACGGAAACTTCCAAGATAGTCATTACGCAAAGGCGTGTCCATTGTGCGCGTACCAGCCAAAATTCGTGTCCATTAAGCAAGTGTTCCTGAAACCCAAGTCGAACCAAATAGCGAGACTCCCCAGCTTAACTCAACGCTTTAGCACACAAAGCAAGTAGTAAATACTTCCAAAGAATTTCGAAAACCCCTCTTGCAGCACTTACAAACGTACGGGTAGCATTATGACTTACAGATGTAAGCGTGCGCAGTGAGCTAGCCGTTGAAACGTTCCCAGGGAATAATGGAGTTGTTGTGGTTGAGAAACCTGCTTTATCTAAGAGCGAAATGGAAATAGTAAGAATACTATGGGAAATTGGACCTGCGACAGTACGTGAAATTCATGCGGAGGTCTGCAAGGGTCGCCAAGCAGATTTCTCCACGATACAGACTTTTTTACGTCGAATCGAATCTAAGGGATATGCGACATCCAAACTGTCTGGTCGTAGTCGGATCTACTCTGCTAAGACACGTCCTCGTACCGTGATCAGAGAAACGGTAGACGACCTTATTGACCGTCTATTCGGGGGGGAAACCATGCCCTTGGTTAAGCACTTGATCGAAGAACGCGGAATCGGTGGTTCCGAAATTGATGAACTACGCAAACTTATCGATCAGCTTGAACGTGATCACAAGCGAGGAGGGAGCGATGTCCACTGAATCGATTTTTCTAGGTTTTTCTAATCAGATTCTCCAGGTTTCTTGCGTCGCTGTGCTTGCTGTTTTCGTCACATTACTGACGAAAGGAACGCGACCACATTTGGTGCATGCTGTTTGGCTGATTGTCTTGTTAAAATGCGTGACGCCTCCTATCGTGTCTAGTCCGCTGAGTCCGTTTTCCTGGGCGCGAGCAGCCATCCACGAACCAAAGGAAACAAAAGAACTACACAGCGTAGCGGCATCGAGTGTACAACCGGACAGCGGAGCCCAAAGGTCGCAGCTAAACGATTCGATCGTTTCAGTGGATTTAGGTTCCGAACTAAGTAGCACTACCGCATTTCTTTCTATAAACGATCAGAATTATGCCTGGCCCAGTTTTCATGCAATCGCTGATTGGGCGAGCATTATCCAGTTTCTGCTGCTAATTTGGTTATCGACAGCCAGCATAGTGCTGGCAGTATTTGTCGGCCGGTTTTTAACGTTTCTGATGTGGGTGAAGCGTACGAGGTTAGGCGGCCGAAAGCACCAAGGCGTCATGTTACGGATGGACCGTTTATCAAGAGAAGTCGCAACAAAATTAGGTATGCGTCGCCTAGTGCGTATCGAGGTGGTGGATGCGCTAATCGGCCCGGCAATCGTAGGCATCTTTCGCCCCACCATCCTGCTCCCAAAGGTTATTGTGGACAAGATCTCCGACAAGAATCTGGGAACGCTGATCGCCCACGAGCTTGTACATTTTCGGCGAGGGGACCTGTGGTGCTCAGCTCTGCAAACCCTTTCTTTGTGCGTTTATTGGTTTCATCCATTGATTTGGATAGCAAGCTCCATCATGAATAGTGAAGCGGAGAAGTGTTGCGACGAAGAGACCATTGGGAGCTTAAAGTGCGACCCGGTCGAATACGCCCGTTGTTTGATAGATGTACTGGAGTGCAAGCACACACTCCGTGCAGCGCCGTTGCTGCCGGGGGTAAGACCTTTGGATATTACTACGAAACGATTGGAGAGAATTATGAGACTTCAGCAGGGATGTTACAGTCGATGCCCAGGATGGGTTCGAGGGATTTTGGTACTAGGAGCTTTGATAGTACTGCCAGGTGCAGCTCTGGCGATGGCTCAGCAAGGAAACGATGAAATGCCTTCGAAGACAAGTAAAGAATCTACCCAACTGCCCTCACGACCAGGATCGAAGGATAACGAAAGCAAGCCGGCTTTTGAGGAAAGTAATTCACTCGAGGATGACGAATATCGGACTGAGTCGATTGACATCACTGATTTACTCAGAACCTTGCAAGAACTTGACGATGGGTCGTACGAGAAAGTAGTCGCTGGGCTGATGGCTCGTGCACCTTCCCGCTCCGCCAATTCGATGCTTGAAATGGACATGGTCGATTCAAGGAACTCTTTGCAGGCTGATGGTGAACTAACGAAAATTAAGGAAATTAGCAGTCAACTCGTTATTCATGGGACTCAAGTCTTCGTACATGGCACAGAGAAAGAGCGTCGGGCGATCCGAGCATTTCTCGAGCACTACCGTGTTTTAGGGGACAAGTGTTTGTTTTATGAAGTCGTGATCTTGAACGTGCCAACAAAAAGCCTCGATTCACTTTCCTTTCTACAGGACCCAGAGCACTTGATTGAATCGAGTACTGAGACCAGCACCGACTTGTTGGCTGTCAGTTTCGAGAAAACGTCCTTGCTTGCTAATCCTAGGGTGTATCGATTAAATTCAACCGAAGTCAGTAGCATTTTAGAATGCGAGGGCTGCAAGATCGTATCGCTTCCCAAGTTTTTGGCGCATCATGCTATGACTGTCCATGCATATTTCGGAAGTGAACAGGCATTCGTAACGGGATTCTCGCCCATCCTTGACGACGATGGAAAACCAACTGGTGCAAGTCATCCAGAAACTCGAATTATCAGAGAGGGGCTAGATCTGAAACTAGAAGGGACAGGGGTGTGACCGGTTGTTCTGTTAGTTACGACGCCATTGCCAAGAACTGATCGCTATAGTTCACTCGTTTCTTACCGTAGATCGAGAGGTTTACCGTTCGGTGCGTTGTGGCTAAGACATCCCAAAGCTCACTCGCTTCGATGCAGCGAAGGTTCAGCATGGTCTGGGCTCCTTTTTCCTTCCATCTCATCCCACTCTTTTCCATTCGATCCTTGGGCACATGCCGACAGGCTCCTTCAATATACCCAGTGCATATCGGATAGCCTTTTGCCAAATACTCACCGTACTTGATTCGTGAGCGGTTGTTTTCCAAATACTTCACGATCTTGCCAAGCTCTTCGCGTTGTGCTTTTTTTATGCCCTTGCGTCTCATCGCAGTCTTGATTCCTATGATCATTAGACCTTCGGTTCCCTTAAGCAGTAGCAGCAGCTGTTCGCGAACATACGAGCTTTGCGAATCTGGTTGGATGATCTTCGCGGCTGCCCAGATTCGCGGAAGTACATGCATCAGGTCCAGTATTTCAATCGTGTTCCATCCCTCCTGGTACTCATGCGCTAAGTTCCAAAGTGATGGTTGCCCGTCGTGCATAACCAAAATCTCTTGACCCTCTCGGTGGCGTCGGAGCGTATTGGCAGTTAGCCATTGCTGAGCTTGCTCTTCAGCGGACTTACCGATCACGTTTCCGTTAGAATCATGCTTGGTCAACGCCCCAAAGTACCGAGGATTCTTCGGCTTAGCTTCTGATCTACTTGTCTCGCCTGACTCAGGCTCATGGAATAAAGCATCAATGATTTCTGTAGCCGTTCGAACATCGCGATCTACGGTATACACTCCGGCCATGCACGCCATTTGTTTCTGCCCCGGCTTGGGGCCCATGCGTTCGACAGAAGCACCCACAGGTGTTTTTTCCGTTTGCTTGCGTACCATCGGGATGCCTTTGTTGTCACTGGTTTGGACCAAGAGTTCTGCCTCGGTAGCTCGATCGATCGATGGCGGATTATCGAGTACCAAGGCCGCTGATTTTCCCAATCGGCTTCCGATCCGTTCGGCGCTGTCGACTGGGACGTGGAGTGACGTGATTCGTTCCAGTAACCCAACCGCTTTATGGAAGGAAGATTCGGTCGCATGAGTTCCGACCCACGACTCGAAGACCAAGGAATAATCATTCTGCGGGAGCCCTAAATGCTCGTCCAAAGGAATGGCTTGGATCGCTTGATCGGGTGTTGTTCCATAGACGTAGCGTTCGATTCTGAAATCGCCAAAGATGGAGCGATACCTCCGAGTCCGTTTGGGCATTCGATTATAGACTCGCCCTTTCTTCTCGATGGTAGGTCCAACATCTCCCTGGCCTGCTTGCTCGATGATTGTTCCAATCAATGCATGTCCGAGAGCCATTAGTCGCTTGTGTAAATCAAGCTCCGTTTGGTCGATCGCTTGCCCCGTACGAAAAGCTGTGTTAGCCAGCTCTTTAAGCTGTGCGACAATACAATCTACATTCTGGAAATCCAACGATTCGTTCATGATTTGACTCCGTGATTGAGAACCGACGAAAAAGCTCGCCGTTACCCTTATTATCTCTCTCAATACTGAAAACGAAACCAATTGGTTGTCGCCGGAAATGATGCCACAATATCTTGTGCTAGCAAATCGCGACTCACTACCGACTAAGCAACGATGAGCCGGTCACACCCAAGGGACAGTAAGTGATGAAGAGGCGACTAAAGTGCGATTGTGTGTTTCACTCACGGAGTCAAAAGTCACCGATCTCAAAACTACGAGTATTGAGTTCAACGGAAAAGATTTGACTATCCAAAACCCAGAAATCTATCGAAGAATCTCAAAAATCCAATTCGACCAAACACTCGGATCGACCGTTGCTGTCGTAGGTGATCAACATGTCCTCGAAACCGGCGCCACGCGTCGAGTCCCATTCCTAAGCAAGATACCCTATGTAAATCGATTCATTACGAACCGAGTAGAACGATCCGAACCTCATTCACAGTTGTTCATAGTAACGACTCGACTTGTAAACTGAGCTTTGACGATTCCTGCGATCACGGATCACGTGGAGAATGACACGAGCGGGGGTAAGAAAAAACTACGCGACATACAGAAAGGCGAGTTTTGGTAAGAATCCGTCCGAGCCGACTCGCTGAAGAGATCTGTTGCTGTCGAGGGGCTCCTTCAGAAAATCCTTGACAATCGGCTCATGCAGAGGAAACAATGCTTGTTTGGGTATGTTTGGTGGGTGTTGTTCGTGCGTTGAACTTGACAGGAAATCGAGATGAAAGTGCGATTGGAACGTCTGGAGAATAGGATCGCCAAATTGCTCTTGCTTCTTGGTATAGCTTTGTCGAGTTTCACTTGCAATGATTTCGCGTTAGCTTTGCAGAGTTTGGAAGACAAAGAATCACACCGTGATGAATCAGATAGCAGGCTTGAATCGAAACAGAAAACTCGCGTTCGGTTGTTCGGGCGAGTCGCTACGTTCGAAGGTCAAGCCGTTGAAGCGTCTCGAGTACAGTTGATTTCACCCAAGATGCCATCGGATGTTCATACTCTTACGGATGCGAACGGGCAGTACGAACTAGGTTTTGATTTGGAAAGAACAAAATTATTTGAGGTTCTCCTGATGGTAGAGACCGGCGATGGCTCATTGCTTGGTTACGCAGCGCCAACACTCGATGCAGGGTTTCTGGAAACAGCGGAAAGCCGACTTGACTTAACCTTGTATAAACCACGTGACATTGAGATTGTAGTTATTGATGAGAATCGTTTCGCCGTCGACGGTGGGATGGTGTGCCTGTCCCAAAGTCCAAACGTTTGCTTGGGACCTTATACGACCGGTAAAGACGGAGTTGTAAAAGTTCGCATCCCTCATATGGACCAGCAATGGACTATTTTCGCTGGCAAGAAAGTGGTCGGCTTCTGCGTAAAAAGTTTACCGATCATCAATGCTGTCGGGATGCCAACGACCGTCCACGCAATGCTGGAACCTGCACAGCCAATGCGGATTCAGCTAAGCGGTTCGGAAAACCAGCCCGTCGTCGGTGCTCAAGTCCGCGTGGAGGGTTTCCGTCGCGAGGCACAAGATTTCCAATTTCCGATTGCAAGATTCTTTGACTTCGTTACCGAGGAAACTGATGACGCAGGCGAAGCATGGCTGGATGCTTTACCGTTCGGTGTTGTCACGTTGTCCTGCTCTCATACGAACTACGAAGCTTACTTTAGGATTCTTAATCACGATAAGGGGCCAGAGTTCGTACACAAGGTTTCTCTACGGGAGATGGTCACCAATCGGTGTTTAGTAGTCGATGAGATGGGGCAACCGCTCGTTGATACGAACATTGATATCCGATCCAATTCGATTCCTTGGTTTTGGAACGAAGACACGTACAGGACCGATAGTAATGGGATGATTAAGTTTTCGGTCGTGGTTGGGAAGCCATATATGCTCATAGCAACTTTGGGTGAAAGAGGATCTCCAGCGATAACCGGCTTTGGCATTAAAGATCAATTGAGGGAAGAGGTACAAGAGTTGCGATTAGGACCAATGAGAACGATTACTGGGACGGTACGCAGCAAAGGAGCAGAAGAAGTTGTCCCTGATCGAATCGTATACCTATCGCAACTAGGGGCGGGTTTGGACTCGATTCGGCACATGCGAGGTGCTGAATTAATCGCCGTTTGGATGCGACCAGTCATCACCAAACTAGCCAAGACGGATGCAGAGGGGAGGTTTCAATTCGTAGTGCCGGAAGGAGAGTATAATTTGTCGCTCTCGCCAAGCGAAAACCATTCCAACCGGTTTCGGATTCCAACGAACGGCATTCAGGAATTCGATCTGACTATCGAAGAGAATAATTGAGTGGAAGAATTCAGTCTCCTGCCAAATTTCCACAACATGTACCATCCATTTTTTATCCGAGCGGATTTCTATAATCTTTTCGGCGGATGACACCGCGAGAGATGGGAGTGACGCAAGAGTTGTCTTGAATATCGTCGATCGCTGATTCTTTTGCGTTTCTCTAATCTCTGGCGGTGTGAATATCTCAAGGTGGGATCGGTTCGTCCAGCGGGTCGTTCGGTTTCTGGATGACGAGTCACGTCTTGCGAATCAGGCCGAAAACACAAGCTTCTTCGGGATGAGCCAGGAGCATTCGCGGAGGGGTTCGTTCGTACTACTGACGTTTGGTTCCTATGGAACGAAGAGAGCTTCGATAGACAGAAAGCGTCGAAAGTCCAGTTAGGGACGGTAATGTTGGTAATACGAAAATTCAGAAACTGTTTTTTGCCTTGAACACCATGGACTAGTTAAGCAAAGTTGTAATCAAGCTGTTCCATTGCAACTGGCCTGTCTCGGCCGCTTGATCGAAAGCCGCTTGAGCAAAGATCCGCCCTCTTTCGCTTTCACCATCTAGATTCAAAAGAGTGGCTACAATCAGCAATTGCGAGATGGCGGTTTCCTCACTGCTGAGGGCTAACCGTGAGAACTCGTTCAACGTATTGGCAACGTCGATGCGAGATTCTGCAAGGTAGTCAGAAACCGTTGAACCTAGGGCCCATTGGTTGAGAGGAGCCCCCGCCGCACATGCGGTGTTGAATCGATCCAATACCAACTCCACTGCAATGGGGCCGTTGTGTGCGAATAGCGAAAGTACAGCATTCCGTAACTGCAAAGATGCGTCAGCCGAGTTCGCAGCGACCAATGATTGCATGAACGAATAAGCTTCGACTGCATTTCCGCTGCGAACCATTTCGTCAATGAGCGAAGAAGGAGCAGAAATAGTTACTGATGTTGGCGAGCTATTCGGCAAATCATTTCCGTTTGCCAACGGGCTCTGGTAGGAAACAAAACGTACAAGCGGTGAGGAGTTCGGGTCGCCATAAATAGCTTCCTCCCAGGTGAGTGTCTTATCGGTTGGCTTAACCTGACTCGAGGATGCGACGCTAGGATTTGAGTTCCGTTTCGGTTCGTTGGCGTTCGTAAAGAGTTGGCTGTCGCTCCAGACCTCTGCCCCCCAGGCTCCATCGTCGTTCACCCAGTGGCCTGATTCCGTTGCAGGCTGGAACGAATCCGAAAAATCGATTCCAGACGAAGCGTCAAAATGATCAACGAATCGAACGTGATCGTGAGTTCCTACGGTACTAACGATCGGCCAACCAATAACATGTCTCCGAATCACGGGGCGATAAACAATCGGTTGGTAGACGATGGGGCGGTATACGATTCTAGAGTAGGTCAATGGATGATAGCACCCGACGGTGTACCAATGAGCATAGGATGGAAAAGATAGGCTGCTGTAGCTGAAATGTGACCATCCGTAACAGGAAGGAACTGCATAATGAGCCCGTGCGTAACACCGGTTCCACCAATGAGCTTCTGCGCTATTTGATAAACCCGCAGTCGTGCATCCGGCGGCGATAGCGACCGTCAATAGTCTTTTCCACATTGGCTTAATCCGAGAACTGACACTCATTTCTCTACCCCTTATTGCTGAAACTCGCATCGCACACCGTTTTGCTCGCCGATCTGTTCGGCAGACTTCTCATTATCCCATTTTCTATGCTCTTCGCCAACATTTTTACAGGATTTCCTGGCTAGCGGAATGGTTGCCGCTGGGGACATGTCGAGGATACGCGTCGGATGGCCAAAACCGAATTGTTTAAAGTCAATGCCGCCACTCGGTTCGCTTGGAATTGGCCGAATCTCGGTGCTCCACCGGACACTTGGGCGGTTAAGAAACAAATGAACTGCGGTGCACAGCCCCCCCTACAGTCGTTACAACCGGCATGTATTGTCATCGAAAACGCACCCAGAAGCATTGAACCAGGGCCGAGCCGTAATTAGCCTAGAACAGAACATTTGGGAGTCAACTTTTGGGGGTGCATCGATGAGAAAAACATTTTTGGGATTGCTATTGGTTGCAGGTTTATGGGCTGGGACTGGCCAATCCGCTACGGCACAGGATCCATTTGCGTTTCAGTTCGGTTATACGCTGGGCTACCAAAACAGCTTCAGGTACCGTGTTCCAGCCCCCCCCTATTTCTCGGTGCATCCACCAGTTTATTACGGTAAACGATATAGCCGCCCCTATGGCGAAAGCCCGTTTGCTTCTTGGCCACTTCTCCAGCCGAACCCTAGTTACATGCCAATGCCGACGGTTAGTCATGCTGCGACCAGTGTCGTCAACACGCATTGTGTCGACTTGCATTGCTCGACTGAACGAGACGCCGATACCGCACCGGTCGCGAGTCGATCAGATGCACCTCTCACGTCGCCACCTCAAATCGTAGAAGCCATCGTCATTATCAATCCCTATGCATTAGAACAGTATGCAAAGGTAAACAATCAATAGATTGGTTGTTTATGGGCATGGAGCGTTACTTCCTTTGGATGCATCTATTCTTCATCCAAAGTTCTAGCTCTTCCAAAAGCGAAATCGAACTCGCTGAGGGCTGGAACCATCATGGCCGCTGTTGCGAACGCGTAAGAAATGGTGACGGTTAAAAAGACCGTCAATTCTTGGTCGCGGAGCAAAAAGCTCGTGATGGCGAAGAAGGTCAAAAACGGTAAAAGGAATGAGCTTGCCGTAATGGCTGGCGATGGGTTTCTGCTACCCAATGCAATGTAGAGTCCGGTTCCACCACCAAGAATGATGAACAGAAACGGTGCGAGCTGTCGTCCAAAAGAACCACGGAACATAAGCATGATGAGCATGCAGACCGCGATTCCGAGGAAAAGAAAGAAGACGGTACCCAAACTGGTTCCAATCGCGACGCGACTCTGTGCGTAAATCATGCCGCAATGGATTCCGAGCATGGTCACGAATACGACCATCACCAGGATCGTTAAACAAGTGAAGATATAGTTCTCCGTTCCGAGGGCTCCTCCCCACCATAAAAACGTGCAGAGCGCGAGAGGTGCCAATACCATTTCCTTCGTAACGTACATAACGCCGAGCAGTTTGCCCAGCAAAAACGACGGCGGCGTAATTTCGGTGACTAGAAGCAAATCGAGAGCTCCTCCGTCCCGTTCATTCGTAATCGAGTTCACAGCGAGGGCGTTGATGATGATTAGGGACAACACCAAGAACGGAGCTAGCAGCGAAACCGTTTCTGGGATCAGCTTTTCTTGGAAGGAGGTGATTTCGAAAGCGACACCCGAAGCCATCGTCTGCTGTAGCCCAAAGCCAACGACCAAGGCGAAGAGCAGGTAAGCCAAGCGAACAAAGACGACTTTTCGACCGTAAGCCCAAGTCCTCATTTCTCGCCAAAGGACTGGATTGTTCCAGACGGTTCGCGGGGCTCGGCTCTTCCAGGCCTTGACCTCTCGCTTCGTTGAGACGTTCGCGTTCGGTAAACTTGTCACTACGACCGAGTCGCCTGTTGGACTTGCTGCCTCAACGGCGAGAGTTGCCCGATCATCTTCCTCGCTAGCGGCCGTTACAAGGCGGCGTTCCCGTGAAGGATTCCATACTCGCAGTAAACTTACAGAGAGCAATGTCGTAAAGCCACCGATTAACAATACAACTGAGCCGGCAAAAAATGCATTTCCTCCTGGTACTGAAATGGGGAACAAGGAGGGACTGGGGAGTGGTTGCGTAATCTCAATCACGGCACGCAAAGGGCTGATAAGGCTCGCCCAAGCGGAAGGGATAAAGGAGATCAGTCCTGAGGCAACCGCCTCTCCAAAGGACAACCAGAATGCAAGAAGCAGAGTCGTCACAGCAAGTGCTTGAAAGGTTTTCTCTCTCCAGAACGCTAGAGTTGCTCCCAAGGCAGCGCAAGTGATAAGGGTGCTGCCGGTGATCCAAGTCGCGGACAAGACTTGTTCAACGGAAACGCCACCCAGCAAGAGAACTAAAAACATTACAGGACAAGCAGCCAGAAAGGCGTTGAACGATGCGAGCAGTCCCGCACCGATTTTTCCAATCACAACCTCCGCGTTGGTCAGTGAAGTCATCAACAGCAAAATGATCGTTTGTTTGTCCTTTTCGTGGCTCACTGCCGTCGTCCCCGCGAGAGCGGCGGTAAACATCAGAACGACCAGCTGAAACGGAGCGATTAGCTGAAAAATCAAAACGCCAAACTTGGCCAAGTCCCCCGGGTTCTGGACGGGCTGGATGCCCGCCATGAGAAGCCATGTCGTGCAAATGATTCCAAACACCATCAGCGAGAAAACGACTCTTGTGATGAAGTGCCGTCCCCGACGAGGGAGAGTTGCTATTTCGCGTTGAAAAATCGGTCCAATCATGATGCCAAAAGTTTAGCTGCGAATTCCAGTAGATGCTATTCGTAACTGATTCTTCACAGAAAATGACAAACTTTTCAAAGTTTGTGGCCTGCAACCTCCAGAATCGATCATGAGTGGGCTCTCTATCCGCCGACCACTATTTATGAAGAATGCACAAACATATGAGGTGTCTATGAGCTATTTACGGCATTGGAAACTGGCAGCCGCTCCCTTTCAGCACCCTCGCACGACCGATGACGTCTTCCTTGGCGGGACCGTAGCAGAAGCGATTGCACGCTGTGAATTCGCAGTGGGACAACGAAAACGTTTATCTCTTCTGGTCGGCCCGACCGGGAGCGGGAAGACCGTTGTAGGCTGGCGAATGGCGCAACAGCGAATTCTCAAGACCGTTAACGAGCACCCGAGTATCATCTCTTTGCTGGGACAGACGAACTACGACATTCTTGGATGTGCTCTGCAGCAAATTGATCCAGACTGCACAGGACATTGGGAAAGTGTCGAACAGCAATTGCTCAAGTTTTCAGAAGCCGTTTCTAGCTATCGAATCGTCGGGCACCATTGCATTTTCTTTGCCGACGAGGGGAACGAAATTTCTGAAACACAACTCGAATTGATCTGGCGAATGATTCGGATTCCCGGACTTTCCGTGTTTCTGACCGTTTCGGAGGAGACTTTGGTCGATCTGCCAAGAGGCTTCCTTGAGGCGGTGGATCTGCGAATTCAGGTCCCTGCGTGGGATCTGGGACAAGTAGCCGATTATTTTGATTTTGCGATTTCTCGCGTTGGTGGCGATCCCAACATTTTTGACGCTCAAGCGATCACGCGAGTACACGAGCTGTCAAGTGGAATTCCGCGTCGAATCTCACAACTGGGGGACTTGGCGCTCATTTCCGGCGCTGTGAGGCGATTAGGGCAGATTAACGCAGAGTTGGTCAATGAGGTTTGCAACGAGTTTACTTTCTCAATCGGACCGAATTTTCCGATTTTTTGGGACAGTCAACAATTGAACCCTACCGTTCTCGAGTAAGAATTGATTGGAGGGCAGAGCTCACATGCGTAAGTGAACTTTTCCTTTTTCTCTCATGTCGGTATTTTCAGTTCACCCACAACACGACATGGAAAGGCGATGGCCATGAGCAACAAGAAAAAAAACTTCACGATCGATCAAGCACGAGCGATGCTTCCATTGCTCAGGCTTATAGTGACGGATATTGCTCTAGCCCATCGCGAGCTGACGGAACGAAAGTCCATCATCCGTAAGGTGCAGCGCCAACACGACAACAAGCCACGTTTTCATCTGTATGGGGACGAGGTGCTCGCTATCCACGAAGAGCTCAAGCAGGATGAGCTGCACTTGGAGAACTACGTGACTGAGCTGGAGGGGCTGGGTGTCATTCTTCGCTCTGCACATGACGGCGTCGTCGATTTTCCGACCGTCGTCGATGACCAGCCAGCTTTTTACACTTGGCAAATGGATCAGACCGACGTCGTCGATTTTCACTTTGCTGGAGAATCGACCGCAGATCGCAAGCCGATCGTCGCAGGCTAATTGACTTTGGCTCAGGAAATCTATCTTCTGAAAAACTCGTTTGTGATTGCGCCATACATGTTTGTTTCCATGAGGAAGTTTGGGTAATCCCCCATCCACTAGTCGTTCAGATCCATTAGAATGCTCGGGCGGATTCGTTTCCTCCCTCCAGCCGTCTAAGTCTTATGTCGAACGAAGTCTTTCTTGCCATCGATCTTGGGGCATCTAGCGGGCGTGTTATCGCCGTGGAACTTTTGGAGAACGAACTTTCGTTGCAGGAGGTTCATCGGTTCGAGAATCAGCCAATTGGAATTGGAAAGCGGTTACTCTGGGACGTGCTGGGGCTCTGGAATCAGGTAGAACAAGGGCTTGGTAAGGCGGCGCACATGTACGGGAGTCGTATCCGAAGTGTCGGGGCCGACACCTGGGGGGTCGATTACGTGCTACTCGACAAGAACGATGATTTTGTCGGACCCGCGTTTTGCTATCGCGATTCGCGTACCACGGGAATGTTGGAGCAAGCTTTCGCTCGGATGAGCAAACGTGAGATTTTTCAAAACAGTGGTGTTCAGTTCATGGAGATTAACACCTTGTACCAGCTCTTAAGCATGAGGTGCGAAGGCTCTCCACAGCTGGACATCGCGGATAGCTTTCTTATGATGCCCGATTTTTTTCACTGGCAGCTTTCCGGGGAAAAGACCAACGAGTACACGAATGCCAGCACGACACAAATGCTCAACCCAGTCACTCGTGCGTGGTCGCAGCCGATCCTAGAATCGATGAATTTGCCAAGCAACATATTTCGGGATCCGATTCAACCAGCTACTCAGTTAGGTCCCATTAGAGAGAAGGTGCTGAAGCGAACCGGTTTGCCCAAGGATTGCATCGTAACCGTCCCGGCAAGCCACGACACGGGATCGGCAGTAATCGCCGTGCCAGCTAGCGATTTCGCTCCGGCAAAACCTGATTGGTGCTACATCAGTTGTGGCACATGGTCACTCATGGGAGTCGAATTGGCGGAACCAATCTTGGACGATCGCTGCTTGGAATTCAATTTTACCAATGAGGGAGGAGCCCAAGGTAGCGTTCGACTTTTGAAGAACATTGCCGGGCTCTGGCCATTTCAGCAATTGCGGGTGTCATTGCAACGCAAGGGGCGTTCGCTGAGTTGGGAATCCATGGCGCAGATGGCGGAGTCGGCACCCGTTCATCAAGCCTACATCGATCTCGATGATCCTCGATTTGTAGCACCCGAGGATATGTTGGAGTCGGTAGTTGGTTACTTAGCTAGTACCGGGCAGAGCGTTGACAGTGAATCGACGCTTTTGCGTGTTGCGTTGGAGAGCTTAGCCTTCAAGTATCGCACCTATTTCCAAGCGTTGGAGAAGCTTGTTGGGACGCGAATCGAGGTCATACACATGGTAGGTGGAGGGATCCAAAATCGACTACTCTGCCAGATGACCGCCGATGCATGCAATCGGCTTGTGGTTGCAGGACCGGTTGAGGCTACAGCTTTGGGGAACGTCGTGGCCCAGTGTGTTGGACTGGGACGGTTTTCGTCCATTCTGGAAGCGAGGCAGTGGATGCGAGGTTCTCCAGACATTGTCACCTACCATCCGCAGAACCCCGCCGCTTGGGATGACGCATCGACAAGACTTAGAATTGCATAAAAAAACAGCGGCCCAGTGAGCCGCTGTTTTAGGTTTGGTTCCGATCGGACGATTATCTTCTTCTAACCCCTTGGAGGATCAATTGCACCCCGAAGGTGAAGAAGGTACCGATGCTGAAGTTAATTACTTCTTCGATCGGCTTGTGACGTAGGATCAGCGTGTCGCCGGGCTGGACAAGGGGCCTTTCGCGAGGATCTTGTTGTGCTCTGGCCAAGTCAACTTCGATGGTGATCTGCCCACCGCACGGTGTCTTTCGAAGGATGAATAGGGCACCTGGAGCGACACCCCCTATAGAGCCAATACCGAATCCACCACCGCCACGATTCATCTGCCCCCCTACGCTAGCACCTGCCATTGCCATCGCTCCAAGGACGTCCAGGTCATAGTCACGAGGTACCAGGAACTCACCGCCCGGTAGCAAGCCACCTGTGTAGAATACTTCGGCATCGCGAGATTCGATGTAGACCACGTCTCCTTCTTCGAGGATGATATCCTCGAGACTGAAGGATGGGATAACACCTGGAGGAAGCCGCAACGGAATCTTCAGAACCGAGGGGTCATCTGGCAAAGGAGGCGGACATGTGCAAGGGTTCGGATTGCTGTAGTAGCTCTCATAAAACTGGCGGATAAACGAATCCCGTTCCTGCTGCTTGGCGCGGTTCGTCCTAAGAATCTTCACCTCGTTCTTTGCGTTAAGGCCAGGTAGCCCCCCAGACTCCATCAAAGCGTGTAGCACATCGTTTTGGTAGGCGGGGAGTTTAACGACTTGACCGGAAGAACTCTGGTCAGAACCTCGAGTAAAAGTCCCACGCGGGCCAAACTGTTGCCACATGTTATTCTGTGATGTCATGTTGACGTCTTGACGCACTACAACGATGTTATAGGTGCGTTCCTTCATGAGAGTAACGCTGGGCTGCAATAGGGACTCTTGAGGGAAAATCTTTTTCCGTATGTATTCCTCCCGAATCAAGTCCCGGATCTGAGAAATTGTCAGGCCCTTGACTTTGAGAGGATCTATGGATGGCAGCGAGATCGTACCGTCTTCCTGCACTAAAATCGGATAACCGATTGAAGGATCAAGAGTGCTATCCCTGTCGGGGAAATTAACAGGAGGTGGTTCAGGTGGGACGTCAGCACTGGCAAACGGGAGGATTCCCTGAATGTAGATGCCGAGAATGTCGCCATGATCAACTAGGTACTGTCTCGGAGGATCCTGCTTGAGTCGCGAAGGATCGAGAGGCACGAGATTGCTCTTTGATTCCGCCAGGAATTGGGGAGGGAGGCGTCTGGCGGGAACGCCCGACAGGGGCTGTGTGAGATTCGTACAACCGCTGCTAAAACCTGCCGTCAGCAGGAGCCCCGTGATACAGGCTGATTTTTTGATACGACCTAATGTTTGGCGCATCGAACTTACAACTCTATTTCGCGTTGTCGCAGGATTCCATTCCATAGACATTTTGGTCACCTCAGAGCCTCGGTTGGGCTATTGTTTTATTAATTTCGTGTATCAAGTAGTTCTATGTTGCTCAGCGATGCTGATGACAACTTATAAAGACAAATTCCGAACGCAGAGAATCACTGACTCTCTAAATCTGTGTAGGTCATCGTCATGTCAGATGGCGAACCTAGGGGCAGTGCCATTCCTCCCGGAGCGTTAATCCTCTTCCCTTGGATAAGTGGGTTAGGAACCGCGTTGGCGGGAACCGGATAGATTCCCTGATATTGAGGATCTAGTTTTCCGTGTTCCGCATACTGATGCTGAACGTTGGCGGATGTCTGGATTTGATAGTAGCCACCTATCCCATCTTCTTCAGCAGCGCGTGCGCCGTGCGGATACCCTGCGAACCAAGCAGCAACGCGCGCTTGTCCTTCGCATGACTGGTACCTCCACCCCCAATACTCCCGAGGTGGGAAGATGGGAACACAACCGGTTCCACCATCGGCTACGTCCATGTATCCTGCCCGGAAACCCTTGCGGAAATCGCCAATGTTGGGCTGATTGACAAAATGTTCAAAACGAGAGTTCCAGGCATATTTAGAAGCGGTGTTATTTCGGTGGCGGAGCTTTGTTTCGTTCCAATAGTTGCCAACACCTAGCCCCGTATAAAGACTCTGGCAACCAGTGGCAGGCAAAAGTACTGCTGCGAGAAAGGTCAGCAAAAGCCGTCGCTTGACGGGTCTGAACCTTAACCATTTACGCGAGAACGACTGTGGTTCTCTCCATGTGACCGACATTCGGAAGCCCCCTTATTTCGATGCAAGCGTTGAGGCACCAGGAATCCGAACGGCATTTCCTTCCCTCACGCATCATCAGCTATCGACAGTCGGTGCAAGCTGAGTTTAACGAATTTAACTACGATCCCGTTATTGCGGCCTGTATCGCGAAGTCCGAAGGTAATGGTTTTAGTGCAAGTACCAAGGTTCGTAGCGTTCATTTTGGGCGTTTTCAGTATCGTGGAAACTTTTCCGGTGAAGATTCATTCCTTCCCACTAAACTAGGGCCGGAAGAGAGGGCCTATGTCAAACGATTCTGACCGTAGCGATTTAGATAGCAATCGAAGCAGTTCTACCCGGAGGCGTCAACACGGTAGCGGCCGTGGGAGATCATCGTCTTCGTCTAGGCGATCGTCGTCCAAAACATCCTGGAGCTTGCCAGCGCCTGAGCGTTGGTTGCAATTTACCAGCCAGGCGTATTGTTTGCTTTTCCTTGTTCTAACTCCGTGGTTGTATGGGTCTGTAGAATGGGGAACGCAGCTAAAGATTTTGGTTGCCGCTGGTGGCCTGTTCTTGTTGCTGTCTGCTTACTTGATTTTGTGTTGGTTTAAGAAACTTACCACTCTCAGAATACCTTCAGTGAGTTGGTTATTTCTTGGGTTGTCAGTCTATGCTTTCGTTCAAGGAGCAGCAATTTTCCCTCGCGATTCGGAGGGACCGGCTCCCCCGTCAGTAGCTTTGCAAAAATGGGCATTGGGGGAAGAGAAGTCCGATCTACTCGAAGAACGGCTGATCCTTGCAGACTTGGTTATCCAAGATCCGTTGGCTCCATGTGATGCTGTAGATCTTCGAGGAACCACTTTGTCTTGGAGTATTGAACCGCTGCATACGCAAGGGGCGATTGGAGCCTTACTGCTTTGTGCTTTGTTTACGTTTGCGGGCGCGACGCTCTTTTCCGATAAAAAGAGCCAGGTGATATTGCTGGTTGCCATGACGGCAATGGGGATCGCGGTCGCTTGCTTCGGCTTTTTGGGTGCTTATTCCTACCGATCTGAGAATTTCCTAGGATTAAGAACCGGCTCTTCTTTTGCCTGCTTCAAGTCGAAAAACTCAGCAGCTGCGTATCTGAACATATGTTTGGCAGCTAGCCTCGGACTTGTAGCTTGGACCCTTATTAATTTGCAACGCAAAGATTCGGATCTAAGATACAAAGTTGTCGATGGCACAATATTGAGTAGGGTACGTGGTGCCCTGGAAGACTTTTTATCTGATCTTAATACACCCCAGATTGCCGCTGTGATCTGCGCTGTGGTGATCGGAATCTCTGTCGTGATTAGTCAATGTCGCGGTGCCGTTATGGCGGCAGTTGCTGCAATCGTAGCAACTGCATTCATCGTCGGTAAAAAGAGCTCCCGAGGTGGCAATATAATCGCCCCGACCTTAATTGTCCTTGCAGCGTTAGCGGCTAGCGCAGCATTCCAATTAGATGAGAATTCCTACGAACGACTGGAAACGTTGGCAGAATTTGATATCGAAGCAGATTCTATTTCTGGCCGAATCTACATTTGGTCTGTCGCGATAGATGCCATGAAATATTTTGGCTTTTTGGGTAGTGGCCTAGGTACATTTCATTTCGCATACCTTCCTTTTCAGCATCCTACATCTCCCGGATGGTTCTACCATGCAGAAAGCTTGTACCTTCAGATTGGTGTTGAGCTTGGGCTAATCGGCTTGCTCCTGGTGTTCGCTTGGATCGGGCGTATCGGCATCAAGTTACAATCGCGAGTGTCAAGCGAAGCTTGGAAAGCTGTCACTCCCATGCGCATCGCTGGAGCATTCTTGTTCTTCAGCCAATTAGTTCACTCGTCTGTTGATTTCGGTCTGATTTTGCCCGCCTCTTTCCTACCTGCTTGCCTTCTTCTTGGATCCTGTTTGTCAGGGATTGATGCCGCAAAAGAAAGCTCGATGAAAAAGAGGGATCAACGTCATTTGAAGGATGATGAAAAGAGCTCGAAATCAAAAATGAAGAGTCCAATCATCGTTCTTGGATTCTTCCTTTCGTTAGGTGGTTTGGGATTTCTGATAAAGCCGAGCCTCGAAATCCTAGCTGCAACCGAAGCTATAGAGTACAAATTTAGAAACTTATCACGCCTCCGCCCATCAGAGAAGCAACCGGGTAGTTTAGAAACCCTGCTCGACACATGGCACTTATCGGCCAAAGATCTTAATCGTAGTCCCGATGCGTTGCGAATTCTCGCTCAGTCTGCTATTCAGGATCAACGCCTAGAAATAATCATGGCAAGTCCTTCAAGCGATTGGGATTCCACGTGGAAACTTACAGATCCTATTTTACTTCAGCTTGGCTTGGATCGAGAAAAGTCACCAGATAAGCAGGCGGAAATATTGAGGTTAGCGGGTGGGAATAAAGCTTTAGAGACGATGAAAAACGCATCCTATTGGTACTCACTTGCTCATTCTCGTTCCCCGTTGGATTGGCGGCTTAGTTGGGGAAGGTGCCGAAACACCCTCACATGCTCACGTGAAAACATGTTACCGCTTGTGAGCCCGGTTGTTCAGCTAGGACAACATGCCACTAATCAGCTCATCGAAAGCTCCTTATTATTTCGCGCCCAATTGAGTGATTACCAGATCGACAAAATTTGGCAGCAGGCGATGAAGACAAAGCCATCTACTGCGATTCAAACGGCGCGAATGATGATCGCAGAAAGAGATCTTGAATCATTAGATATTGCAGTCTTTCCTCAGCGCTCAGACATTTTGCGTTCACTTGCAACTCAAGTGTTCACTTCGTCGGAATTTCCGGAGATACATAAGCGTTTGTGGACTAGAGCTAGAGAGGTTTTGGATAAGACAAAACCAAGGGCCTTGCGTGAGCTTTGGCTTGCTGACGCAGCGAGAGCCCTCGGAGAATTAGAGCAGGAAATCCAGCACCTCCGCGTCGCGTCCAACTACGAGCAGAACAATAATCGACTCTCCCATCGTTTAGCGCTTCGGCTCTTAGATATCGGTGACATCGATGGAGCAAAAGCTGTTTTGGATCGAATGAGAAGGATGGATGCCGATTCATCGGAGGTGAAGGACCTTACTGCCAAGATAAATAACCGTCGCAATAAACCATAACTCACTTCACCACGAAATTCACCATCCGCCCGGGAACAACGATTGCCTTGACGATCTGTTTGCCATCAAGCAGTTCGTTGATTCGCTCGTGACTTCTGGCTGCCTGCTCAAGCTGGTCTTGGGTTGCATCAGCTGCAACCATCACTTTGGCTCGGACCTTTCCGTTGATTTGCAGCGGGACTTCAATTTCGCTGGTTTTAGTCAACTGCTCATCGTACACCGGCCATTTTTCGTAGGCTAATGACCGACTGTGCCCAAGAGCCTGCCACAATTCTTCGGCTATGTGCGGTGCATACGGAGCGAGCAACAATACCAGAGCTTCCATCCCTTTCTTCGGACGGACTTCCTCTTTGGTGAAGAAATTGACGAACTCCATCATCCTCGCAATGGGCGTGTTGAATCCCAGCGTCTCAATGTCGCGAGTCACGTTCATGATCGTGCTGTGAATGACTCGATTCTGCTCCGGGGTAGGCTCGACATCTTGAATCGAATCGAGCAAAACGTTGTCGTCCGCTTGAGTGTTGATCATCAATCTCCAGACGCGATCCAAGAAATTCCGAACCCCATTAACCCCTTTGGTGCTCCAAGGTTTGGTTGCCTCGAGTGGCCCCATAAACATTTCGTAGAGCCGAAGAGAATCGGCACCATATTCTGAGACAACAGCATCAGGATTGATGACGTTACCGCGAGCCTTGGACATTTTGTGTGCGCGGCTTTCCAATCGAATCGTTGGATCGCTAACCAAAACAAAGCTGTCCCCTGATTTGGTGACATCGGCTTCCTCGACTTTAACGGGACTTACCGGTACCTTGGTCCCCTTCTCGACCAACCCCTCGTCACCCTTCATCAAAGCACTCGTGCTGACCCATCGCTGATCAGCCGTTTGGTAACCCGTGTACTCGACTTCGCCTAGAATCATTCCTTGATTGACGAGTTTCTGGAATGGCTCTGTATGCGAGACGTGACCACGATCGTACAGAACCTTATGCCAGAACCGTGCATACAACAGATGAAGCACCGCATGTTCCGCACCTCCAATGTAGAGATCGACAGGCATCCACGCTTTTTCTTTCGCCTTGTCCACCAGTGCATCGGAGTTCTTGGGATCAATAAAGCGCAAATAGTACCAGCACGAACCTGCCCATTGAGGCATGGTATTCGTCTCGCGGCGATATCGCGTACCGTCAATATTGACATACAGCCATGAGTCATCAGCCTTAGCCAATGGGGGTTCGGGACGACCGTGCGGTTTGAAATCTTCTAAGTGAGGCAAGTCAACGGGCAATTGATCGCGATCCACTGACCTTTTGCGTCCTGTCGGATTACCGTTCGCATCCAGTTCATGCAAAATAGGGAACGGCTCACCCCAAAAACGTTGTCTACTAAAGAGCCAGTCACGAAGCTTGTAATTGACCGCCTGCTTCGCGATTCCCGCTGCTGCCAAGCTCTCGATGATTTTCGCTTTGGCCTGTTCGGTATCCAGCCCATCGAGCTCGCCACTGCTCATCGCCGTTCCCGGCCCGGTGTAACACACGGTACCCGTTAGGACTCCTTCGAGGTCCTCGACAGACGACGAGGGGCGAACTACACATGTCACTGGTAACGAAAACGCTTGGGCAAATTCAAAGTCCCGATCATCATGAGCCGGAACTGCCATAATGGCCCCCGTTCCGTAACCAATCAGCACATAATCCGCTACCCAAATGGGGATCGGTTTGCCTGTGACAGGATTGATGGCATAGGCACCGGTAAAGACTCCTGTCTTTTTCTTGTCGCCATCGGTGCGGTCTCGATCACTCTTAAACGATGCAGCATCGGCATAACTCTGAACCTGAGCCGCTTGCTCGGGGGTAACAATTTGCTTAACGAGCGGATGCTCCGGAGCAATGACCATATAGGTCGCACCGTAGAGGGTATCGGGACGTGTCGTGTAAACCCGTATCGTTTTCTCGGGTTGGGTCGCGGGAAATGGTATTCCTCGTCTCGCGTTTCTCCAGTTTTCGAAATCTGCTGGTTCGATGATGGGGAAATCAACCTCAGCACCGGTGCTGCGACCGATCCAATCGATTTGCAATTTCTTAATGCTCGGCGACCAATCCAATCCTTCTAAATCGCTCAAAAGTCGATCCGCATAGGCGGTAATGCGCAACATCCATTGTCGTAACGGGATTCGTTGAACAGGGTGCCCTCCTCGTTCGCTCTTCCCGTCGATGACTTCTTCGTTGGCTAAAACAGTACCCAGACCTGGGCACCAGTTGACTAACGCTTCGTCTTGGTAAGCGAGTCTATGTTTATCTTGGTACTCCGAGACGGCGTGATCTCCGGCCGCCTCGACCTCGGCTGGAATAGGGAGTTCCGAGATGGGACGGCCTTTGTTGAGGCTCTCATCGAACCATGTATCGTAAAGCTCCAGAAAAATCCACTGGGTCCAGCGAAAGTACTCTACGTCTGTCGTAGCCAAGCATCGATCCCAGTCGTAGCTAAAGCCCAGCATCTTGAGCTGACGGGTGAAATTCGCAATATTCTGCTCCGTGCTGACCCGTGGAGGCGTGTTGGTACGAATCGCGTACTCCTCGGCTGGGAGTCCGAATGCATCGTAACCCATTGGGTGCAGGACCGTTTTACCTTGCATCCGGGAGAATCTCGCGGTGATGTCGGTCGCTGTGTACCCTTCAGGGTGCCCTACGTGCAGACCGGCACCGCTCGGATACGGAAACATATCCAGGATGTAAACTTTTTCACCGGCTGGCATTTCCGGGCAACGAAACGTCTTGTTGGACTCCCAAAAGTCTTGCCATTTCGGCTCGATTACCGCAGGGTTATAGCGAGGCATAGAACAACAGTCTTGCTTATAATTGTCGAGAAACTCATTCCAAGGTCGTCAGTTAAACATCTGAATCCCGATTAAGCAAGCTCTAGCTGAGCAAACTCAGGAAATCCGATCTGCCGACCAACTCCGAATGGCTTCGCAAAACCGTCGCATTAGCTCTGGCGACTTGATTCCAGGGGAAATCTCGATTCCAGAGGCGAGATCGATCCCGTCGGGGAGAACTAAGTCCAGGGCGGTTTGAACATTCGCCGGGGTGAGTCCTCCCGCAAGCCAAAACGCTTTACCCCTGAGGGGGGCGGGACGGGGGCTGAGCAAATCCCATCGGGCGACTTTTCCGGTCCCCCCTCTCTGCACCGGATCGTGGGCATCGACCAAGAGCCCCATCACTTGCGGATTCGAGCTCCATGAGCTTGCGATCTCCTCATCCTCGGGGTGGCTCTCCCCGCGCCAACTTAGGGCGCGCAGGATCGGAAAACTCGCGAGCCTAGGTAACTCGCGAGCCTCCTCGAGCCAATCGAGCGTCTCGTCTCCGTGCAGTTGCACGACATCTAGCTCGCAGGACTCTACGACACTCGCCACTTCAACGGGTGTCGCATTCACGAAAACGCCAACACGGGTCGTTCTCCCCTCTGCAATTTTGGAAAGTTCTCGACCTTGCTTTATATCTACATAGCGTGGACTCCTCTCGTAAAAGTTCAGACCAACGGCATCGACCCCCAGCTCACAAGCCACCTCCAGATCTTCATGACGGGTAAATCCACAGAATTTGATCTTCGGGGTGGTTGAACTTAGGCTCGTCATGAAAACTTGAATCAATTTGTGTTGGGTCGTTATGACCGGATCTCGAAACTAAAAATGATCTACCGAAATGATGTGGCCGACAAGTAACCATACTCCGACGAAGAGTGAAGCCATTGCGGTTGACAGAAATTCGATCGACATGATTGGTGGGACCTTTCTGGAAAACTTGTAGAAACGGTCCATCCTTAGATTTAGGTCCACAACGGTAGCGGACCTTTCGCCTTCCTGCGAATTGTCGACATCGGCAGTTCTTCTGCCTATTTTTAGAGATTTTCTAAAGCTCGCTGCTATTTACCTAAGCGGTATGATTTAACATACGGCCCCTTTGCTTTCTCCCTCTGGGTTAATCGAAGATCATGGCGAGCTACCAAGACTCGGACGACGATCATAGTCGCACGATTTATCACGAGGCAGGCCATTGCGTCATGGCGGTTGTCTCGGGGGCAAGGGTCGATCGAGCCACAGTCGCGCCGGAAGAGGATGGATTCCACGGAATCGTTGAGATTCAGTGGTACTCGAAAAGCAAGCGAACAGATCATATCGCGGTGGCTTTAGCTGGCCCGGTTGCGGAGATGATCTATCTAGGGGAACCTTACCACCCTGGCTTTGTACCGGAATGGGCTCACGATTGGAAACAAGCTTGGACGATCGCCCGCACCTCGACTCGTTCCGACCGCGACTGCCTGCAACTGCTCGAACAAATCGTTGCTAAACTATATCGAGTATTCCGCCAAGATCGATGGTGGGCGGCCGTGGCAGCTGTAAGCGATCTGCTAGATGCACACGAGGAAATCGATCACGATGAGATTGCGTACGAAGTAGAAAACTGGATCCACGAGTAGATCAACGAGTCAATCGAATGCCAAAAATTGCAGCCTTTCCCAAAGCTTATATGCAAGCCCTTTGCAAAGACGGAACCATGAACTTGGCCCAATGGTTCGCACTCGCCAAGAGCATTGAGGTTGACGGCGTAGAGTTCTACGCCGGTTTTCTGGAAATGCAGGACCGGAACAATTGGAGCAGTGTCCGAAAGCAACTCGATGAATCAGGTCTGCTTTCACCCATGATGTGCTGCTCCCCCGATTTTACGCATCCCGACCCAAAATTTCGGGCTGAACAAATCGCGAAGCAACGCTATTGGATCGATATGACTGCCGCCGTGGGAGGGCAGTTCTGCCGTGTTCTCAGCGGACAAAGGCGACCTGAACTGACGATGGAAGAAGGAGTCAAGCTGGCTGCTGACTGCATCCATGAGTGCTTGCCTTATGCCGAGCAGCACGGGATTACCTTGATTCTGGAGAACCATTACAAAGACGATTTCTGGGAGTATCCGGAGTTCGCTCAAAAAATGGATGTCTTCTGCGCATTGGTCGATGCGGTGCAAGCTCCAAACTTCGGGGTCAATTACGATCCCAGCAATGCTTATCTGGCAGGCGATGATCCTATCGAATTGCTCAAGCGAGTCTCGCATCGAGTCGTCACCATGCACGCCAGCGATCGCTATTTGATCGAGGGGACACTAGAAGATCTCCGAAACGAAGAGCTCGGTGTAGCCGGTTACGCAAAGCGATTGCGGCATGGAGAGATTGGCAAGGGTCTCAATGACTATGATGCGATTTTCACCGAACTCAAACGAGTCGGCTTCGATAGCTGGATCAGTATCGAAGACGGTGTCGATGGAATAGAACAGCTCGCCGCGAGCGCGAACTTTTTACGACGGAAGGTTTCCGAATACTGGCCGTAACAGCCGAGATTTGGCTATTTCTCTGTAAAGGCAGAAAATCTTTCTTCCGCTTCGGCAGCACTCCAAGTATTTCGATGCAGAATGACTCGATAAGCGAAACTCAGCGATTCGCCTGCTGCTAGCTTGTAACCGCCAATCTTGGGGCTCGCATCGTTGAGCGAACTTGAAGCGGTATCGAGTTTTGGAAAGTCCTTCACTCCAAACGGATCGTGAGCGAACAGCCCATAGGTACGAACATGCCAACGTCCATTCGCTTGGAAGCTATCCGGATGTACAAGGATGGCAATGCCGTAGATTTTGTCAGAGTTTCTTTCGACCCGCCCCGAGTAGTCGACCCAGCGAGCTGGGTAACCCCACGCTTCACCATCCTTGCGGCCTTCGCTTGACAGGATGTGCCCACCCGCCTTGTCTGCTCTCATCGGCTCAGGAATTCGAATCGCGAACATCCCCTCCTTGGTGTCACCAAAATGTAGGTCTTGACTCGCTGTCAGAACGTAAAAGAAATCCATGATTCGCTCATCTTTTGTACCATGGATTACGTAGGTGGCGTCACAGCTTGCAAGCGTCTCTGCGGATTCGGTGCACCCGTCTGTTAACGAAGTGGAGACTGAGCTGACATCTTTTACTCCTCCTTTCCATAAGTGCTTGGCCAGCAAGGTTAGCTTTCCGTTTGATACCACGACTTCAGGATCTCCAACCTGGCATACAACACCTTTGCCTTTTCCTTCGGCCCACAGATCGTGTTCGTTGACCTCTCCAAAGGTCATCCAAACCGAACGATGGTGTGGATGGTCGTGCTCCTCATCTTTTGAGTCTGGGACCATCGGATAGTCGCGAGAAAACTTTTTCCCATCAGGTCCGATCAATGGCCAGAAGATCGGCTTGGATCCGGAACGGTAATGATACGTGGTTATCAACTCTGCATCTTGGTAGATATCGATGCTTTGAGCGTTTTTTTTGATTTCGAAATCTTGGGAGTGGAGTTGTGGCGAATTGATTACGAAGGTGACGTAAATCAGTAGAACGGTCAGGAAGACTTTGCCTTTATGCATGGCGATCTCGAAGTTGTTGTACGGGGAGGATGTGATGCGGGGAGGATGTAGTACGAAAATTCGTGGAAGGAAATAACCATCGACGAATATCATTCTAACGACTCCACGCCCCAGATGTGGGCTGCCAATCCAGCCCCTAAGCAAAAATCTGCTTTACATCAACAGTTACGTCGGTTTGTCCGATGCGAATCGAGGTCTGCATTCCCGCAGTGATAAGACTTGGTGGCTGGAGCTCTGATGTACCGAAAAATGGAAAGCGTTCGATACACTGGGAATCGACATTCGCGATCCAGTATTCTTCGACACCAGCAGAGTGATAAATGGCGGCTTTGGCACGATCTCTTTCTAAAGAGGTTTCGGCAACCTCGATAATTAGTCGCCACAACTAGCTTGGAGTGCTGCAATCCCTACCTTAATCCGATTGTACTTCGCATAGGAAGAGGGCACAATTGCCCGAGGCTATGATCAAGCCTGAAAGGCGTTTGGCTGCCCATGCAGAATTACTGCCTGTTGGGAAAGTTTCTCGGCGAAGGTAGCGTGGGTCCGTTTGTGGGAGGGGGCGTCCCGGGAGTTCCAACTCCGGGCGGACTGGCTGGATAGGTGCCTGCTCTTTGCATGTTGCTTGGCAAACGTCCCTCCAAGCTGCCAAGTGTCGATTCAAAGTTGCCTGTCTTGAGCTGAATAGCGAACGTCCCAACCTTGAGCTTCATTGGATCGTTCGGATTGTCCGCGTTCGGCAAAAGAATCGAGGCGTTCTGAGGAGCACCGCTTATTCTCAATACGTCACTACCTGAATCATATTTTAGTTCATCACCCGATGCAGCGAAAAGTCCTTTGTCGGTTTGCGAACGCACAGTCACCCGTTGTACGGCTTTGACTTCCCAGGAATTCGCTTGTTTGCGTTGGGTGTTGCTGCGATTCCAGCTTAGATCAGAACTGTCAAACAGATCGACACGATCCGCGATCAAATGCGTTTGGTTCTTTGCCAAGGTGTCAGCATACTGAACATTCACCTCTTGATCCCAGTTGGCAATCGGTCCCATCAAGGCTTCGACGCGATCCGAGAAGCTTACTGTCTTAGTACGGAAATCTCCCTCCAAGCTTCGCATAAAGCTCAAGTGCATACACTGAAGTCGATTGTCACTTTCTGACGTTGTTGATGATTGCGCTGCATTGATGCTAGCGAGAGGATTAGAGCCGCCAAACCGTCGTGTCCAAAGTTCGCCTGGTCCATAGCCTTTCATGGTTTGTCCTGGAACGTAAACGTCTAAACGAGGCAACTTCAGATGCTCCCTCGAGATGCGATTCAGGTCTCGATCGGTTTGAAAAGCATTGATGTCAACGTTATTTTCGAAGCGCAGGGTCGCAATCTCCGCCTTGGGAAGCCCGCTCGTTTCCTTCGAGTCCAATGGAATCGGATTCACCATTTCGATCCCCATTGTGCCAGCATGCAATGCGACATGCCAATGAACATTGGGGGAAGTCTCGATTTTGCAATGAAGCGAGATGTTGCCGCCAAACATAGCCTTCTTCCCATCAAACACCATGCGATCCCCCCATTTGAGACGAGGGGCCTCGAGCCATCGAACAGGATTGCTTGGTGCGAGGGTTGGCATCAAGGGAAGGCTGCTGGAGTTTCGCGACGCATCGGCTCCGGAAGTGCTAACCAGCGAGCTTGTAGGTGGTGAGCTTGTAGGTGGTGAGCTTTGTGAACCGAGGAAGCCGCTGAGTGGAACGGCTTCTTGTGGAAGTAGTAGTTCACCTGGATGGTCGATCCAAAACGCATGCTCCGTCTGCGAGAACGAAAACTCAGGTGCAACGATCCAACCGCTCCCCAACGCAATACTCGCAGGAGCTCCAACCAGATGGACGTTGGCGAGATCCTCGGGAGTTCGCTGCAAACGGAATTGTTCCCCACGAGCTTCGAATAGCCAAGGAGACGAATCGGAAAGCTGCTGCCGCTGTACTTTAAAGTCACCTTGAACGGTCAAAGCATGAACCGCTGCTTCGCCACCGGTGTTCCGGATAACAGCCTCTAGACTTTTAGACAAAACGACATAGGGTGTCTGCGGCTTGCTTGGGGAGCCCATATGGGCAGGCGAAGGGCTCACCAGACTGCTACCTGGCTGTCGCACTGCCGGAGTTGAAAGAGCACCTAAAACCGTTGTTGCGTTCGCGGTATCAATTAAGCGATCGAAGACGTTGTTCGTATTGGCTGACTCTGCCCCCCCCATGGCACCGATTGTCTGGGGGGAATTACTTTGAAAGCTGACCGGTGCAACATTCTGTTTTGTTGGCACCGCACCGGCTGCGTCAGAATCCTTGGTTGGATAGATAAACGCGACTTGCATATCCTCCACTTTGGCCTGAAGCGTAGGCGATTGAATAACGACATTTCGATTCGCCACCATGCGATCAGCTAGCCATTGCGGAACTTTGCCATTTTCGTAGAAAGGTTCCAGTTGTTGACGGAGCTTGGCATCCACGGGATGAAGCCAAAAATCTAGGTGGTCGGCCGAGAAATGTCCTTCGCTACGATTGCTAACATTGGCGCTCCCGTCGAGGGTCACAACATCCTTCTCACCGTCCGGGCGGACCAAGAGTTTGTTGCCCCAGGAAATGGTCCAGGGTTCATTCTTAGTTTCCAGTTGAGCCGTTCCTGGACCGCGAGCAGAAACAACACCCAATCGATTACCGCTATTCGACGACGAATTTACCGTTTGTTGAAGGTTAGCGATTTGTGGGTTGTGGTATTGGACCTCGGGACACCATATTTGCAGACCTTCTCGTCGCAAATAAACTCGAGATGAATCCTTGGGGGTTGTCAGTGGCAGCGTATTGCGAAGGGCCACTTGACCGTTGGAAAAGTCCATGAACAAAGTAAGCCCCATAGCTTGGGCCTGCATGCCCGGAGCATTGAGTTTGAGCCAGCGTGAATAGTCAGATTGATCCCGACCTACCGCACCATAAGCAGTTAGCTCTTCGATGGCCCACGGGGATTTGTTTTCCTTAGCCAATTGATCTTGGCCGGGAATTGATGGGATGTTGCCTGATTGGCCAGTTCCCCCAGAGAACCCAACTCTTAGGTGCAACTCTTCGCAATCAAACGTATCAACAGGCAATCCTTGCACGATGTGTTCCATTCGAACGCCGCCGTACAAAACAGCTTCCTGCTGATGGAATTTGAATTCAAATCGACCGCCGCATTTAAGTATCGCATGGGCGGGGCGAAGGGGTGCGCCTAGGGAATCCTTGCTCGGCCACAAGCCACCAGGTTTTAAGCCGACGTGAACTTGATCAACATAGAATAGTTCCATGCTATCGAGTCCCTCAAAAGGGCGTTTTTCCTTGCCGAGTGGGGCTTGATTGGGTTGTTTTTGAGAGAGTAGGTTTTGACCGAGAAGTATGGTTAGGTGTCGACCGTCGATCAAAGTATCGCCCATTCGCATCGAGATAGCTTTGTCAGTCCATATCTTACGGTTCTCGATTCGTATTTCGCTCGTCTCAATTTGGAGCCCATCACCTGAATCGGGAGTCTCCGGGGGGGCATAGAGTAAAGTTTTACCTAACAGCAAGCCGGTCTCGAGTGGAGGTGGAGGCGCGTTCCATTCGGGTCTGTATTTGAATTGAATCTCAGCCCCTTCAGGGTTCTCGATGAACATCGCCCTGCGTACTTTTCCACCTGGTTCATGCCCCTGCGGAATCAGAATTGTAAGGGGCTTGATTTTCCAGCGGCGATCCGAGATCTCGACACGGTCCTTGTAAAGTAGGATACCGGACTCTGTTTCCAACGATTGTGGGCCACGTCTTTGCCAAGAGTCTTCTTTAAAATGAGGCTCCCACCAATTCGACGCCAATTTCAGCGGTGGGGTTTCCCATCGCTTGCCTTGTATTCTCGGAGCCGAATCGATCCACTTCGCAAACGTGAGACTATAAAGGGCGAATAGAATCGCCAAGGGAACGAATGCTCTGAGGTACTCGCTACGAAAGGTCATGACATTCGATTGGGAACAAAATCTTCCCATCGCCCTTTGGCTTTAAGCAAGCGTTCGATCAGCTCTCGTACAGCCCCCCTGCCACCAGGGGTGTTCATAACCCAGTCCGCAGCTTGACGAACTTCGAGCGCACCGTCAGCCGTCGTTACAGCCAAACCGACTTCATAAAGAACAGGGAGATCAGGGAGGTCGTCACCGATATAGCAAACCTCCGACAAATCTAAACCAGACTGCTCGACCATCTCCTTGGCGGCTGGAAGCTTCTCCGCAAATCCCTGCCTGACCATTGTGATTCCCAACTCGGCAGCTCGGATTTTCACGATTTGCGAGTTCCGAGCCGTAAGCAGTCCAAAGTGGAACCCTGCCTTGCACCACAACCGAATGGCATGGCCATCTCGCACATTAAAGGTTTTGCTCTCGATTCCAGCGTTGTCAATTGTGATCGCCCCGTCAGTAAGGACTCCGTCGACGTCTGACAGGATCATTTTGATAGGTTTCGCGGTGTCGAGATCTTTGTTCGCCATGTTGATCGGTCAGCTAGGTTAGTCAGTACTGGATTCGTTTACGCCAAACAGTCGCAGTGTCAGTGGGGCTTCTGGCCAATCGTCGTCGGCAACCTCTGTTGGGGAAGGATCGTGCGCCAAGTGGTGGTAAATGCTACTAGGGCTATTCGGTTGGTCTTGTTGGATCTCAAGAACGTCGGTTACGTCGATGAGACCGACCGGGTGATCATCTTCATCCACCACGGGAAGCTCACTGATCTTGCGATGTGCCATGATGGCCGTGGCGTCCGCTAAGCTCGCCTTGGAATGAATCGCCGTAAACGCCTTGGTCATCAAGTCTCTGATCGGCTTATCCAAGTCGCCATCCCGTCGTTGCTCCATCAGTCGAGCCAGGTCGCTATCCGTGAAGATTCCTTCCAAATGCCCAGCGTCGTCAACGAGCATGACGGCCCCGGTTCGTCGCCCACTCTTGGCTACATCAATAAAAATGTTTCTTATCGAATTAAGGCTAGATGCGACTCGACATTCACTCAATGGACGCATGACGTCGTCCACAGTGGCTAACGATCGACCGAGCGCGCCTCCCGGATGAAACTCGGCAAAGGTTTCTTTTGTGAACCCCCTTGCCTCGCTAACCACCAAGGCTAACGCGTCTCCGAGGGCAAGCATGGCGGTCGTGCTGGTAGACGGAGCGAGATTGTGCTGACAAGCTTCTCGCACGGGAGGCAGGAGCAAGGTCAAGTCCGAGGCGCGTGCCAAGGGACTGTTGCATTTGCTGGTCATTGCGATAATCCCAGCGCTCCGTCTCGACAAATAAGGGAGTAGTCGCACGATCTCTTCGGTGGTTCCACTGTTTGACAGAACCAAAAGTAGATCGTTGGGACCGAGACATCCTAAGTCGCCGTGCACCGCTTCGGCTGGATGAAGAAAATGCGAACGCGTCCCCGTGGATGCGAAAGTAGCGGACAGCTTCCTGCCAACCAAGCCAGCCTTGCCAATGCCGGTCACGATGAGGCTGCCCTTGAGGGATCGAATCTTCTCTACTGCAAGCAGAAAATCCTCATCAAGCGTTTCAGCCAAATGCCTGATCGCATTGAGTGATTGATAGAGGATCTCGACTCCTCTGTCTAAACGCTTTTGTCGATTGGAGGAAACATCTTCCCCTCTTCGAATTGGTAACCCCATATCGCCTTCCTTGGCAATGTCGTACGCTGGCTGATGGATTTGTCGGACGATTAGCCGTTCAATGTAGCAGATCTAAGCCTTTTAGGACAACAGCGAACGACCGAGGATCGCAGATGCAAGTTGGTTGGTTTTTTGCGTTCAAGATGCTTTAAGAACTGACTGGCCGTCGGGCGATTGAGTCAGCGTTTCTTCGCGAAGTGCCGGAAAGCGAATGCTGAATGAAGTCCCTTTTCCCACTGTGCTTTCGACGCGGATTCTGCCATTGTGGTTTTCCACAATCTCTTTGCAGGCGCTAAGCCCCAGCCCTGTACCGCCCTTGCCTGATGTGTCAGGACCATTTTTGGTTGTAAAAAATGGCTTGAAGATCCTTGGTAGGACATCTTTGTCGATACCACAACCGGAATCGCGAATAGAAAGAACCACCGAGTCCGCAGCAGCATCATGGACGATTCTAATTTTGATCATCCCGCTTTCGCCGATTGCCTGTCTCGCATTGGTTAGGAGATTCAGCAGCAGTCTCTGGATTTGATCCGGAGATGCCATAATCATTGGAACTGCCGTCCAATCTTTTTCCACCAGGATGCGGTACTTCTGAAGCTCTCGCTCCATGAGCACAAGCGTATCCTCGACGAGAGAAACTAAATTGGTAGGAACTTTATCACCGGGGCTACTACGAGCCAATCCGAGTACCATACTCGTGATTTTGGCGCCACGATTGGCCGCATCCAAGATTCTTGTAAATGCTTTTTCCCGGGTTGCCTCATCTTTGTTGTGGAGACCCATGCGGGCGTAGTTTAGAACCGTCATCAACAGATTGTTGAATTCGTGCGTGGTGGTGCTGGTAAGCTCCCCTACAGACGCCAACCGCTCTAGGTGCAACAAACGATTCTGAAGCTCTTCAATCCACGCATCTCGAGAGTCCAATGTTGCGGGAGCATCTGGTTCTTTCGAGCTGGATTGAGTCATATTACCGTTGATGATCTTCGTATCGTGTTTCTGGGACGAGCAAAAAGGCTAATGCTTGCAAACAAGTTGCCTTCAGATAGCCAAACGCCGACGACGTTTGCCGAGGACGAAGGCTTGCACAAGAATTTTCCGAAATGTTGAAAAAGCAGTGATCTGGCATCTGCTTTGAGCATCTCGTAAACTTCACCCCGCAAAGGCAGGTCCCCGTCTTCAGTTCGAGTCATAAGGGATTCTCGGTCCTGGAATCAATAGAAATCCAATCGCAACTCGTAAAATACGGTTTATCGCAGAATGCTCGGAACCCTGGATCGTCTTGAAAGATTGCTAGAAATCGTATCCAGCGAGGGAATTCACGTCCGCCGAGAATGGTTGCGGGGCGTCCGCGGGGGGTTGGTGCGTATGGGACACTCCCCGATCCTATTTGTTGACGAATCCCTTGCGATACCGGAACAATTCGAACAGGTTCGTCAGGCCTTGCGACAGCTCGATTGGACCGAAACGGAATATGGATTAGAGATGGAGCAATTGCTGGCCGAGTCGTAGATTTCCGATCGTCGAGCAACACGCTGCTAGATGCAGGAAGTGCCCTATGCTAGCCATAGAATTCCAGAATCTGGAGTCCTTGGGCTAGCCAATACAAGACAAAAACGTTATCTAAATGCACCAATCGGGCGAATCGTCGGATTATTCGGTAATAAATCGATCCGAATACGGCGATGAACGGAGCGATCGCTCTGTTTTGGGTGGACGGCTACGCTTCGGTGCGGCATTCGTATTGGTAGCGTCGCAAACTATCGTCGTTCTCCCCATTTCCCCATGTAATTTACGTAAGCCAAGGTTTGAGGAATCATTGAGATGCCAGTGAGTGAAGAAATCTTTTCCAAGGTCCAGGAAGCATTGACCGATGCGTTGGGAGTCGACGATTCCGATGTGACCGAGGATGCGACTATGGTCGGCGACCTAGGGGCCGAATCGATCGACTTTCTTGATATAGTATTCAAGCTTGAAAAGGCCTTTGGCATCAAAATCGCCACTGAGGATCTGTTTCCTAAAGACATCTTGACGGACGGCAACTACGTTAAGGACGGCAAAGTTACCGAGACGGGCTTGGCCGAACTCAAGAAACGAATGCCTTGGGCTGACCTGAGCAAGTTTGAACAAAATCCGCGAGTTCAAGATTTTGGTGATTTGTTGACGGTGAGCGATCTTTGTCGCTACGTAGAGTCCAAATTGGCTGCTTAAGCAATTTTACTCAGCCTTGGGGATTTATTTCGATGCGTTGGTTTTGGATCGATCGGTTTACGGAGTTTGTTCGCGACACGCGAGCTACAGCCATAAAAAACGTCTGTTTTGGCGAGGAACCGATCGATGACTACTCTCCCGGGCATCCCCATTACCCTCATTCTTTGATGATTGAGGGGATGGCTCAGACGGGTGGGCTGTTGGTCTCCGAGCCGGCTGGTTTTTTAAAGAAAACGGTCTTGGCAAAGGTTTCCAAAGCCGTTTTCCACCGATTGGCTGTGCCAGGTGACCAGCTGATACTCAAGGCAGAGGTGCAGGATAAGCAACCTACTGGGGCGGTGATATCTGGAGTCATCACTGTTTCCGGCGATTTGGTTGCGGAACTCGAACTTTGGTTCGCGTTTCTTGATGAGCGTTTTGGTGAGACAGCTCTTTTTCCTCCAGAAGATTTACTGCGAACTCTACGCATTCTGAAATTGTTCGACGTTGCTGTCGATCAAAACGGCAATAAAATAGAGCCTCCTCCACACATGGTTGAGGCCGAAATAGAAGCAGCCAGAAAATTTGCCAGCCAGCTCTAAAACGACCTGGTCAAGTCGCTGCACTTTTTTGATTCGGTCCGTTTTTTGATAGACAGGAATGTTACTAATGCGTCGACGAGTTGTCGTTACGGGAATCGGAGTGATCAATCCGCTGGGTCACGACGCTGAAACCGTTTGGACTGGCCTGAAGGAAAGCCGCAGCGGCGTAGGTCCAATTACGGTCTTTGATGCGACTGGATACCCGACTACGATCGCCGCAGAGGTAAAGAATTGGGATATCAGCCAATGCGGCGAGAATTCCGAAGAGTGGAAACATCGCGGACGTCACACTCGATTCGCCGTGGGGGCTGCCCACCAGGCCATTAAGCAATCAGGTATTCTCGACTCGGGATTGGATCCTCGGCGATTGGGAGTCTACATGGGGGCCGGTGAAGGCAACCAGGATTTTTACAACTTCACAACGATGATGGCCGCCGCCGTCCGAGAAGGGGACTTTGACCTAGCTGCCTTCCTTCGAAAAGGCCGTGAAGTTCTCGATGTGAACGCAGAACTCGAGCAAGAACCCAATATGCCATCTGCACACTTGGCTGCATTGTTCAATGCTCAAGGCCCTAACTCCAACTGCTTAACCGCGTGCGCAGCGAGCAGCCAAGCGGTTGGCGAGGCGACCGAGCTTATTCGATCAGGAGATGCTGATGCCATGATAGCCGGGGGGGCTCACAGCATGATTCACCCCTTTGGACTGACAGGATTCAGCCTGCTGACCACCCTCTCCCAGCGAAACGGCGATCCCACCCGAGCGTCTAGACCTTTCGATAAAGATCGAGACGGTTTTGTACTCGGTGAGGGAGCTGGAATTGTCATCCTCGAGGAATACGAACACGCACGCAAACGTGGGGCATCCATCCTAGCCGAAGTCTACGGGTACGGTAGCACGGCTGATGCTTACAGAATCACCGATATCCATCCGGAGGGACGCGGTGCCATCGGCTGCATGAAACAAGCAATTGCAGACGCAAAGCTCAATCTGGATGAAATCGGATACGTGAATGCTCATGGTACATCTACCTCAGTAAACGACCGCACGGAAACCCTGGCGTGCAAGGGCGTTTTTGGTGAGCTGGCCAAGTCGGTACCTGTGTCGAGCACGAAAAGCATGATGGGGCATCTCATCGCAGCTGCCGGTGTAACGGAAATGATCGTCTGCATGCTGGCCATTCGGGACGGAGTACTACCCCCTACGATCAACCAGGAAACTCCAGATCCCGATTGCGATTTAGATTATGTTCCGAACGTAGCTCGCCCCTCCAAAATCAAAGTCGCTCTCAACAATAGCTTCGGTTTTGGTGGTCAGAACGTCACTTTGGCAGTCGGCCAGCTTCGAAATTAAAGGCGTTCGCTTATGCACACTATCAGTGACGCAACACTTCTGGCTTATATCGAAGAGTCCCTGCCTACCGAGCAAATGACCAGTTTGGAAGTTGCGCTGCGGAATAGTAGTGAGCTTCAGTCTCGCTTAAGCGAGCTTATCGCGAAGCGAGAGAGCGGCGTCCATTCCGTTGGCGATATTTGGCGTCGTCATCGGATCAGTTGCCCCACTCGAGAAGAGTTGGGTAGTTATTTGCTTGGTGCAATGACAGACGACAAACACGACTACATCAAATTCCATATCGAGGAAATTGGTTGTCGTTTCTGTCAGTCCAATTTGGCCGACCTGTCCGAGAGTCAACACAAAGAAGCTGTTTCGGCCCGACGTAAGAGATATTTTCAAAGCAGTGTCGGTCGATTGAAGACCGAGGGGTAGCAGAAACAATGCGGGTTGGAATCATCATTAAGATCATCGCGGACAAAAAGTTCGGCTTCATCCGAACCGATCACTTTCGCGACGATGTGTTCTTTCATCAATCCGTCTTGAACGGATTGCAGTTTCGACACTTGGAGGAGGGGACCCCTGTAGAATTCGAAATAAACGAGATTCTCAGAATGGACGAGCAAAGACTCGAGGCGACCGTCGTTCAAAAACCAGCTCGTCCCTTGTCTAAGTCTCTGGATGAAAATCCTCAACGGGAAATTCTCGCAGCACATCATCCACGAGCCCGACAGCGAAAACCTACGTGGAGAGAGAAAGAAGATAAATCACCTGAAGAGAACTCGGAGAGCCCCGAATGATACGCGTTGGTTTAGTTGGTGTTGGGTTCATGGGCTGGATTCACCATCTTGCCTATCAACGTAGCGAGAAAGCTCAGTTAGCCGCGTTTTGCTCACGAGATCCGGTCAAGCGAGCCGGGGATTGGCGAACCATCAAAGGAAACTTTGGGCCTCCCGGCGAGCATATATCGACCGATGGTATAGCTGTGTACGAGACCTACGAAGACATGCTCAAATCCCCCGACATTCATGTCGTGGACATTTGCTTGCCACCTCATCTCCACACAGACGCCGCACTCAAAGCCATAGAAAACGGTAAAGACGTCTTTCTGGAAAAGCCGATGGCCCTCACTGCGGAAGACTGCCACAAAGTGCTCGATGCAGCACGAGCCAATCATAAGCTCGTAATGGTGGCGCATGTTTTGCCTTACATGGGCGCATTCGCCCACACAACCGAATTAGTCCAAAGTGGCAAATACGGTAAGCCGATTGGCGGATACTTCAAACGGGTCATTTCCAACCCCACCTGGATATCGGATTTCTTCGAACCAGATCGAGTTGGTGGTCCTCTGGTCGATCTTCACGTGCATGACTTGCATTGGATCCAATTGCTCTTTGGTACTCCCACCAGCGTCGATGTCGTCGGTCGAATGCGAGGCTCCGTCGCCGAATACGTGCACGTTCTGCATCGCTTTTCCGATTGCGGAATTTGTGTCTCGAGTAGCTCCGGAGTGATCGATGCACCCGGGCGACCGTTTACTCACGGTTTTGAACTTCATCTCGAACATGCCTTGGTACAGCATGAGTTCGCGGCTTTTTCCAATGGAACAGAAACCATGAATCTCAGAATCGCCACGCAATCCGGAGAAGTCTTGATTCCGGAGCTGCCAGCCGCCGACGAAATTGACGCGTTCCGTGCCGAAATCGACGACATGGCCGATAGTGTCAAAGCAAGGAAAATTGCACCGCGACTCGACGGTGATCTCGCTTCGCGAGCTGTGGAACTCGCTCTGACGATCCAATCCAAACTGACCAGGTCATGAGGCCGCCAAACCTGATTCGACTGACACTGCATTTGGCGACAATCGTCACAGTCACTGTCTTTGCGTTATCCGCCAAGGAATCGCTATCCCAGTCGAATCGAAATGAACCACGCCAGGAGGACGGTTTCAATAGATTCGAAACCGATCGGTTGACGTTGATCACCGATCTACAGATTGATGACGAGCTCAAGCTATGGCCGGTCTATCTCGATCAAGCAATAGAGCAATGGCAGCGAATCTTTCGACGAGAATCTTCGAAGCAACGTAAATTGCACACAACGGTCCACTTGATCGGCGATCGAAGGAAATGGGAGGCCGCCGGGCTTCTAACAAACGTTCCCGCATTCGAGGAGGGGTATCAGTTTGGTAGCAAGCTCTATCTAGTCGAACAACCATCGACATTCTACCGGCGTATGCTGTTCCTCCACGAAGCAACTCATTGGATCATGTCGGAATGGTTAGGGGGGGCCGGCTCTCCTTGGTTGATGGAGGGAATGGCTGATTATCTGGGGACCCATCGGCTTGAGGGGGATCGGATCACCATGGGTTACTTCCCAATCTCCCCCGACGAAGTCCCGTGGTGGGGACGTATTCTCCAAGTTCAAAAATCTATCGAACAAGGAAATGCGCCGAAGCTGTCGGAAATTTTGTCTTTCCCCAACTCTCGGACGAGCCGGATGGAACAGTATTGCTGGAGTTGGTGTGCCGTATATTTTTTCGACAACCATCCAGAATATAACGAAGACTTCAGGCGACTCTACCGAGGTGATCTGGACTATTCTCTCGCTGCATCGAAACAACTCTACAGCTCGCTCGCAGAGGTATGGCCTAGACTATCCATTCAGTGGCGGTGCTTTTTAGACGATCTGGATTTTGGTTACCAGCCACAACTCATGCTTCGTTGGGGAGAAGAACCGGTTCAACAGCTCAAGCCGAATGATGCTCGCACGATTTCCATTTCCTCTGACCTTGGCTGGCAATCGACGGGAGTTGTCCTGGAACCCGGAGACAGTCTTCTGGTTCAAGCAAGCGGATCAGTCGTGATTCGGCAATTTGGGGACGGAACCACTTGGGAATCAACACCCAAAGGAATATCGGTCGAATACGTCCGTGAGAACCGACTCGGGGCTCTAGTTGGAGCACTCGCTCCGTTGGACGAGGAGCAGCCCAGCCGACCTTGGGAACGAATCTTAATTGGAACAAATCAAACCATCATCGCCAAAGAGCGTAGCTGCTTGCTGTTACGGATCAACGACACCGCAGCCGGCGTGAGCGATAACTCCGGTTCTTATGAAATTGTGTTAAGGCGAGCGGAGAATAAAAAAATACCGGACTAACTGTGGCTGGTTCGGAAGCGAATCCCGCTGGCTCGTCCAGCGGATCGTTAGGGCTCTCGCTAACGAAACGATTGCCCATCATGCCCCTCGAATCCCGCCTCCAATACCGCAGGAGCGGTCGTAGAATGTGAAATGGTCGCTGGTCGAGGCAGCTTCTATGAGTTTTAAATTCTGCCTGCCTAATCCTCTGATGACTCGTTATCCTCAGGCTTTGCACTCTCCGATGCGTTGACCACGTTTTGTGGTACCAACATCGTGTAGTGAGCTCGCCCCTTAGCATCTTTCAAATCAAACTCGTCTTTGCTGTCTACTCGATCCGTGGAAACGACCACTACGCGAGCTAAACCATTGCGAGTTAGGATTCTTGATACGGTACCCAACCCATAGTCGCTGTGAAACTTGCCACACAAATGCACTACCAATACAGGTCGGTGACTGTGACAAGCCAAAAAGTCAGTGATGGATTCCGCCATCGTATCATCCTTCAGACACTGCGACTCGAAGAATAACCGTGCCGCATCGGACCCGTCCATACCGCCATGCCCCTTCATGGCATTCACAAAGTTTTCCCAGTACAAATCCTTACCCGCTGACGTAGATCGGGCGTGAAACGGCGACAATGGACTGGGAATAGATTCCCCCTTGGAAACCATTGATGCGATCTCACGAGGCGTATTGCTTGCAAGGACAGGTAATCGATGAGACTTGGCTAGTTCAATGATCGGTCGATAATGTTGAGCGTAGTTCCGCCATGGGCGACTTGATGCGAGAAAGGCTTCTTCATCGATTCGATCTGCCAAATACTCGTTCAGAACACCTTGGCAATCACGCTCGAACATTTCCGTGCTAATGGCAATGTTTCGCCCCGACTTAACGAGCTCCTCGATAATCGCGAGCTGCATTCGATGAGCTCCATCGCTATCGTGCTCCTCGCCGAGTACCAAGACTTCCACACCGTGTAATTCATCGGCGAACGCCTCAGTTGTCATCTCCGAGCCGTCCTTGAGATCGACGATGACCGAGGTGAATGCAGGTTCATCAGCTATCGCTGTGTGTGGCAGAAACATCAGAATGGCCAAGGCACCAAGCAACGTCTTCTTCATGTCGTTTTATCCAGTTGAGAAGTGTCGAATTAACGGTCCCCTATTTTAGCCTATCGGAAAGGCAATCTATTCCTATTTCCAAGATTGCGGGGCAAACGCTGCTTGAGAGCTGGCATTGCTGAAATGGATGCTTCGCAGGTCATGTGGAACCGATTTTAACGGTTGGGGGACTCTTGCTCCGATTTTTCTTTTGCCCTCAGCACGACGGCGATCGGAAGAGGACGAGTCATGGTAATCCCCCCGGGAAGCCGATCAGAGGGGCGATTCGCGGTTACCAGCTTTGAGGATCCGGCATCCGAGAGAGCCATGATGCTACTCCCTCCCCCATCCAAATTCGCTGCATCCCAGCAGCCTATCTCCAAGAAGAACTCTGCTAACTCGACCGTGGTCATCCCCTCGCTATACCCTGGTTGTCGACCATCGACGACCACAAAGAACATCGATTCTTTCTGTGGATCGAAACCAACACCGGTTCTTGGGTGCAACGAAGAGTCATTTTGAACGATTCGCTCGCCATCCCGGACGATCTGTTGAAAACCGCCAAAGCCCTCTTCGACAGATTCAACATTATCCACGGCATTGTTCATCTCATGACGCCCACTTTTGCCTCGCCAAATCGATACATATCCCTTTTGCGGCTCGCTCCGAACGAGCCCCCGGCTAACCGCAAGACCTGAAATGTCCACGGGTCGACCAGGATACCAGATCGCTTTCTCAGCCGTCTTACCTGACTCGGTTGGCATCTCACTCCATGGGTTGGTGTTCACCACTGCGAGAACGTGATCGGTCTGCTTGGCGAGTTGAAATGGACTCGTAAGTTCTGCTTCTGCCGGGCCATCACCATCTGGATCTTTACCTAACACGACCCGCCATTCCAAATCTTGCTTTTGAAGATTCAGCTTGAGAATGTGGATGTGCAGCGGTCTAGGTTGACTTCGTTCGCGATGCTCATAGGACAAGGCTTCGCTGACAATTTCACGTCGTTCCGCGACGACGCTATCTGTTGGATCGTCGTTCCCCAAGCAGTCTCGATGGACCGATGTGATCCAAACAACGACCAACAAAGAAATAACTAACTGCTGGAAATTCAGCCATACTCCAGTCATACGATGCAGGTCTGGAGAGATCAGATAGGAGATTTGCATACTTCATCGGTCCTAAGGTCATGGGTTAGGAACTGTCACAATTCACTCTTCCCCTAAGAGTAGTCGATTCTACCAAATTTGATTCCTACGGAACGAAAGAATTTCGGGGGCGTTGCTCGTCCCATTAGGGACGAAATGTTGGTAGCACGAGCGTTCCCCCAATCACCCTCGTCCCGTTGGGGACGCAATCCTCTCGCCAAAGGTTTCACACCCAGTACTAGTTGGATAATATGCGCCGTTGGTGGATTCGGTGGCAATTTGGGTAGTTGGGACACTGTCCCTGGTGACACGGTATCTTTTGGTTTTTCAACAAGTGTAGGGAAGTGGTCTGTTCTCAACTAATGCTAGCATTCATTCCGCACTAGAATCACTTTACTCAATAGAAGCAGTCCCGCTGGAGCACTGACTACTCCTCTGCCGTCGAATGAAAGTGAGTACACTTCGACGATCGATAAAAATACTGTGTCCCTTTAGTGGGCACATCAGAAATCTGTAACCAAACTTTTGCGGATGCAGGGAAAATCTTTACGGAGTCGAAATCCGCTAATGAACGTGAATGGGAAAGCAAGCAGACCATAACTACCAAAAGCTTAACCACTACTTGATTCATTTCTAGGCTCGCAAATAGATAGTCGTTTGGAGTAGTTGAGTATTGTGCTTCGATCTTAACACGGGCCGGCTCAAGCTCGAAGCCGATAAAAGTGCTGTGGCTTCAGGTGCTCTTACCAAGCGGTTTCTATACTTCGTATCGGCGGTGTTCCCTCAGCTTGACACGATTACAGCCGAGATGATACACGTCGACATAGGTATGCGATCGAATGCTTTCTGCCGTTAATACTAGGATGTCTTTAGAAATGCGAGCAACAGCACAGTTTGTAATGATTTTATCAACGATGTTTTTGGCTAGCATTTCCTCGTTGCCATATCTTCGTGGGCAAGCGGATATGGAATGCCAGCTTTTGCGTTCGCTCCATATCGACTGCGAAGATTCCCGAGAAACCGCCAAGATTCGCTGGAAGCTCTTGATGAACAACGAACTCAGGAGATCCGCGGCCTCTAAAGACTCTATTGAAAAGCAATGTCAGATCGTCTCGCAAATTCTCGAAGCGAACTATCAATCGGAAGGATTCCCAAAGGTAACTTGCGAAGTCAGGTACGATGAGGATCTGTATTGTCTAGACGTCAAGATTGAAAAAGGCCCTCAATCCAAGCTCTCGGACATACAAATCAGCGGACTCTCACAGGACCATCAAGAATTGCTTAAGAAGAGGCTGACGTCCTCAAACAAAGAAGAAGGTGAAGTCTGGGCCCCTGGCCTCGACGGTCGATGGATGGGACGTCATGCTTTAACATTCAAGCCGGGTGATGTCGCAAGTTTCCCTTGGGAAAGGATCGTGGGGTTGGGCCGAACCATCTCTCCAAACGCTGAACACAAGATGCGAAGCGCCGTACATGATTTCTTTGTCAGCATTGGCTACTTTGGCTCCATCGTTGATGTTCGATTAGAGAAGAACGAAGATACGCTTGAGAACAAGCTACTCATCAATGTCTCGCAACTCGGCACTCCACTCACGGTCCAGGAAGTTCGATTTCACGGATTGAAGATCCATGATGCTGATTCTCTTTCCAAGTTCTTGGAGCTTCGGACGGGAGACAAGTGGAACCACGACCAAGCACTTCGGGTACAGCGAGCTTTGTTCGATTCAGCAAGGTTTCGCTGGCACAATGTTGCGTTTAACCCGTACATTTTTGACCAGTCTAAAGTCGTCGTTGACATTACACTTATCGAGTCACCGTTGTTGCCAACTATCGATCAACCCCTGACAGAACGACAACAGCAATTGATTGCTAAGGTTAATGAATTGACTAATGGCGACATGGCGTTTGAGTTGAGCTGTCTGCGGGAAGGCTCCCATGAACGCTGGCAGGTTTGTAGAGGTGCTCTCTACAAAAAACAGCTTCTCTTGGAGGAGTTTCTCATGGAGGAATTCAGCGAACGTAAAGCCTTTGGGTATCCAAGCCTCGTGATGATAGGTGGCACTTCTTTGGCTAAAGAACACTGTTTTTGCTTGAGTGGAGTGATTCGATCGTCTGAAGAAAGCGAAGGCTACCCACCATTATTCATCGCACCGGTTGTAGTTGCGGAAGCAGCCAATGGAGAAATCGTGTCATCGCAAGAAGGTGATGTCGGGATTCTTGACTGTGGTCGTATTCGCGTGGAGTGGGACATTAAGACAGGAAATCCCCTTTCTGCGATTGTTCGCGACAAAAGCGCAGAACGAAGAGAACGTCGTGTTGAGTTTATGCTCAAGAAAACGGATCCGAATGATAGGCTACAAGTTAGAGAAGATCAAAACCAACTCGTTCATAGCTCGCTTTACGAGAGCGTCCAGCAAATCTTAGAAGCTTATGCTTTTTTCGTTCAAGCGTCTGAATCAAAAGGCGATCAGGGCATCGTCTATCAAGAATTATTCCTTCTAAAGGCTGCGGAATTAGCGATGGACTGGTATGGCAGCGATTCTGATCCCATGCGACTGATCGAAACCATAATGACTTATCGTCCCGAGTCGGATATTCAGGTCACTGCGAGGATCGAGAGTTGCTTTAAAGATTCGCGACCAAGACCTCTTCTGGCTTTGATATTAGGATACGCCTGTCAGGGCGAACGTCAGGGAATGGCGTATCCGCTTTGGTCCTATGCCGCAAGAAACATGACCGACAAGGTTATCGAGAACGAGATCGATGATCTTTTTCGTCGGGTCCCAGGTCTGCTGCAAACGCACGATCGTTTCGTTTCGTTGGTTGGTAGGGTCTCGGACGAGCAATTCAGATTGCTAGAACAAGAACTAGCATTTCCGTATTCTGATCAGTTCAGCTTGCTGCGAACTGCCTGGTCTGGAGAATTGGAAAACAAGCGAATTGATGCCACCGTAAAGTTGCTTGCCAGTTACAGTGGACACATTCGCAGGCAGCTCGATGAGCACTTTGAGCAAGTGGTAGCCGCGCAAGAGAAGGATAAGGAAAAGCGATGGCAGGCGCACCTGGCCAAAACAAAAACGGACGAAAAGAACAAAGGTACGGAAGATAAGTCAAGAACCAAAGAATCTATCTTTGGTCGAACCTCAATCCAAGAACCACTTAGATTCTCGTCACAACAATACGATTTTATCAAGTAACTTAAGTCTCATGCCACATACCATTTGTAAGTAAACTATAGCCGATTCCCTGACTCTTAATCCCAAGTACAAAAAACGCAACCCACTTGCCGCATTATGTTCCACTTCAAATGACGCAAGCACAGTTTGGTGCCATCCACCCGTCCTCGTCATTTCGTAAACTGGAAGCATTGGAACCTGTGCCTGGCGTGCGGAGTCTTGCAAAATTTACCTTAGCCCTCTCTTTCTCGTTCACGCTCTATCTTCGGGTTAGCATGATGTACTCTCGTCGGAAACCATTTTGGTTCTTTGAGACAGCTCCTCCAACAGGCCCAAGATCTTCTGCCATGGAGCGGAACAAGTCATCGAATGTCTTTGCGCCTAGTATTCCTAAAAGCGTCCCAATCGTAGAGTTTTCGAAACTATTTGCCGCGTTCTCTAGCAATGGTGACAAATCCCAATAATCCAATGCAAACGCCTTCCCTGAAAACTGCTCATCCAGCTTCCGTCTAACCATTTGATAGGAGATTGATTCACTCAGGGCATCTTCGGGATTGAGCGGTAGTTCTCGGAAATATTTTTCTGAATTACGTACGATGAAATAGTCTCCACGAATACCATAGTACTTGGGGCGGGGGGCGATCTTAGACTTATCAAGCCCCAATTCTGCGGGGAACTCCACAGGAATGTTGATTATTTCGGTATGATAGACGCTCGCGGATCGTTCCGCTAGTATTGGTATCGCTGCACGACGAAGCCAGAATAAATCCGGTAGTTTTCCATCCGCCGCTCGCCTTCGTGCAGGAGCTTCCGCATGCTCCCGTCAGGTGATACAAGACCGAAAAGATCTGATAGAAGATTCGAATACCTCATCGATCCTTTGGTCACAGACTCGGGACTGTCACAATTCGATCTTCCCCTAAGAGTATAAGAGTCAGCTCGACATCGCTAGCCTTCAAACCGTATTGCTTTTGTATCGCCGTACCATAGGCACGAAGCTGAGGGCCGTGATACATGACGCGCTCACCTATCCACTCACCCAGATCCTTTTTCTTGGGACGCATATCGGTCTTAAAATCGATAAGCTCCGCACGTACCACTCTATCACCATCAATCCCAAGTACACAGCGATCGATGATGCCGGACAAGAGTTGGTCCTCCACAATTTGCAGCAGCCTACGCTCGGTACTGACTTCAAGCTTTAATACGCGAGGGTCTTGCCAGCGGGCGTATCGTGTTTGACTCAAGCACTCTCGGATCGATTTCGATTGGCAGAATCCTAGAAATCGATCAAGCCAATCGTCGATCCGAATATAATTAAGCTCCTCGGCGGTTAAGTGTGATGACGCGATCTCGCGAAGGTGTTTTTTGTTCGGTTTGTAATCTTCGATCCAGCCTCCGATCTCCTCAAACCATCGGTGCACTAATTTGCCAATCGCAGCTCCCGCTCGATCTTCAGTTCGCCATTTCGAAGCCAAAGGAATCCGATCGACCGACTTGTTGAGCGAACTGGGACGCAACCAAGGTATCGTTCGCTTTGCTCCCCCATCTGACTTGATGGCGATACGCCTTTTTGACACCTGAGATTGATTCTCTGTCGATTCCTTTACCTCCTCCGCGATGATATCGCTATGCCAGTCGGGATCCCCCCATTGCTTGATCACTGCTCCCTGCTCAGCCGCTTGTTCTGCTGTGGCAAATATGGAGTGCAACACCGATCCCCATCGCTTCTTGCTCGATTTCGAAGGTGCCGTATACAAATACAAGGCTCGCTTGGCCCGGGTCAGAGCGACGTAGAAGACACACAATGCTTCCGCGAGTTGCTGATTGCCAAATTCTCGAAACGCGATTTGCCATGAATCGCTTAAGAACTTTTGCAAGCCTCGATTCATGTAGCGAGTGACTCCGATCGGTGGTTTCGTCCGGTCTCCGTACATCGCAACATACAACGGTGGGCGAGAGGAAATGGTCTGATCCAAAGTCGGCAAGAAAACGGCATCGAATTCGAGACCTTTCGATTGATGGATCGTCATAACTCGCACTTTGCTGGCCCCTGGCAACGCGACTTTGTGCTGTTCAATGTATTCGATAAATCCGAATAGATTGTCTGCCCCCATTGCATCGTAACGGTATCCTAACTGGATAAGCTGTCGCAATCGCTCTTGGTCACGTTCGTGGCATTCCGGAGCTAATCGGCTAGAAAGCGTACCGAGGGTATGCCCAAATCCTCGCGCGATCAACACCGATCGCACCGCTTCGGACAGCCGATTCGGATTGTTCCATATCTGTCGCGAAAACAATGGTTCGCTCGTGTCATTCGACTCAACACTTGGCATCAAGGGAGAATTTGTCACATGGAAATAGGCCAGCGAATCACTTGGATGATTGGCAAGTCGCATTAAACTTAGCAGCAATAGAACCGCGGCGGAATCAGTTAGTGGGTTTCCTCCCTCCTGACTTGCTTCGACCCCTCGTTCTCTCAGTAACAAGATCATCTTGCCGACATCGTGATTCGTTCGCGAAAGAACGCCAATCTCGACCTGCGGATTGGCGAGATGCAGTTCCGCGATTCGATCGGCGACTTCTTCGAATAATCCTTCGGCACTAGACTCGCCATCATCGCGACGCCCCTTGGGATCGATATTGGCATTTCGAAACTCTACGTAGCCAGGAAGTTCGGCTTTAGCGGTTTCGTGTACTTGATAGTTTCGTGCAACCCAATCGACGATTGCGCGCGTGTCGCCATTCTTGGCATCCTCTTCATCATCGTCGTTGTAGTTTTCGTGGCGATCGAGTTGGGTGAAAACGTCATTTACAAAATTGATGATGATCGGTGAAGAACGTCGACTCAGACTCAACTTTTCCTGAACTACATTTTGGATTTGCTGACCAACCGATTCAAAAATCTCTGCGACCCCACCTCGCCATCCGTAGATAGCTTGCTTAGTATCCCCCACGCAGAAAAAAGAGGTGCGCGACGATTGGTTTTGAACGATCGCCTCGGCAAAAGGCTTCACGATTTCCCACTGTACTGGCGAGGTGTCTTGGAACTCATCCAGAAGCAAATGGCTCACTGGACAATCGAGTCGATGTGCAACAGTGTCCAAACTCACTCGACTCGATTCTATGCCGACCGTTTCGCCTGCTATCTCCTCCATTGATTCGAGATCCTGTTGACTCGTTTCACCATCGACCGTCAACTCCATTTCCGATTGTTTTTGCGTCGTGATACACGCGGCCATCCAATTCGCTAGCCGTTCGGAAATGTCGTCAAATGTGACAACGCGGCGTTTCGCTTTAACAACGTTGAGTTGATCATGAAAGCTTTTGATGACACTAAATGAGGCTTCGTTTTGCGCTCTTCGGCTAGCTAGTTCGCCTGATGCCGCCTTGCGCGATAAGATGCGGATAGCACGAATAAGATCCGCTTCAAAGGGTTTTTTGTAGTAGGTGACGCTATCGTTCTGGCAAGCTCCAACGAAGGTTGTGGTGAGAAAGTCGAGCCAATTACCAGCTTCAAAATTTTCAACCGCTTTATCTCGGGCGGTTAAGTAACTTTTATGACCGATGGCAGAGGTCCGAAAAAACTCGAGGGCTGCGTCTAAATCTTCTTGCTTTGGACTAGTTGGTACATCCAACTGATGCCAAGCCGCCTCGTTGGTTCTGCGAAACAGATCGTAACCATTCGAAACAGCTTGATCGATCTCATTTCGAATGCTTCGTGTGGCTTCGCTTTTCGATAGTTGCGATACGAGCGATTTTAGAGCCGTTCGATCGATATGGTCAAACATGCGATTGATGGCTTCGTGCTTCAACTCCTCGAATTGGAACGGATCGCATAGACTCCAACCGGGAGGCAGCTTCAGCTCTAATGCAAAAGAACGTGCGAGCTGCGAGTAAAAGCTATCGAGCGTGCTGACCCGAAACCGATGCAAATGCTGACAGAGCCTTGCTAGCTGATACTTGGCAGTTTCCCGATTAATCTCAAGAGGTTGGAGCAGTGATTGAATCTGGTTCAATGCCGATTCATCCTCGACCGCATTTGCCAACCACGACAAAACGCGATGCAAAATTTCTCCAGCAGCTTTCCTTGTGAAAGTGGTTGCCAAAATGGAATCGATGGGCTCTTCGGAAAAGAGTAACCGCACCGCACGTGCTGCGAGGCTATAAGTCTTACCTGTCCCCGCTGATGCGAGAATCATCTCGGGTCGAAACCATTTGCTATCAGGAGTTCCGACTGCGGGATGGGGATCGATTCGGAGCTTATGGGGTTCCCAGTTCCTGCCAGGACGTTCAAGTGGTACCGTGCTCTCATCTTTCTCAGAGTGACTTTCGGCATGGCCACTAGGGAGCTCCTCCTCTGAAGCGACTTGCGAAGCTACCGACTCGTCCGAAGCGGCCTCAGGTTCCCAACGACGCGCTACTGTCTGCTGGGTAATCGCTCCATACTCATCCATGGACGCATAACCTGTATACGCCGGAGGCCAAAACTCTGCTTGATACACTTTGCGTGCGAGATCCTTAGCGGACTCGATTGCGGCTCGGTGTTCTTCGAGCGTAAAGTCGGCTTTGACGAACTCGGTGTACTTAGGATCACGGGGCAGAAGTATGTAACCAAACGTAACCTTGGATAGATCGGTAATTCCTAGCTTCTCAATCAGCAAACCGTAGAGTGGTAGCTGCCAATCGATCCATTCGCCGTCCCTTCGCAGGTGATTATCGCGAGGCTTCGTCGTTTTGTCCCCCGTCTTGTAATCCCATATCGCATACTGCTGAGTCTTAGGATTGAAATCGATACGGTCGATCCTGCCATGAATCATCATGAGCTGACCGTTCCCCAAGTCGAGAGGAACTCCCTCATCTCGATTCACATTGAACTCAATCTCTCGAATCTCCCAATCTTCGACGGCGTATCGAGCTTGATGTTCCGCAAAGGCGACAAGTCTCCTTTCCGCTTGTTCAATTTGAATCTGGATGGCTGGTGGAGGATGCACGCCGAAGCTTTCCCGAACGGTCTTTCGGAGCACCTCGATCAAAAAGTCGGATATAACACGAGGTTCGGTCGATCTCTCTGCGATAGAACCCTTTAAGGACTCGAGAACGATGTGTACCAGATCACCAAATCCACCACCATCGAGCTCGAGCCGTTCGTGTTCATAGGTCTTGGCCTTTTCAATACGACGCAGATAGAATCGATAAGGGCACTGCGAGTAACGCTTGAAATCGGTGACCGCCATGTCTCGAATCGAGGCCTCTGGTGAAGGCAACGGAATCGGGATATTCGATTGTCCTTCGCGCGGTCTCCAGATCGTAGCCACCTCTTGCGATACATCGATTGGCTTAGGATCGATAAGCCATCTGACTCGCTTTGCTAATTCCTCCCCTGGTACAGACAGCAACAATCGACTCGGTGGTTGCGGATCCCCCTCAACGCTTAATTGATTAAGAATGATTTGCAAATGTTGGCGTGTGTGTAACAAGGTCAGCATGACATAGCAATCCCGCGCGTACCGACGGAGGTTATCCATCAACCCGAGTGCTGTTCGAAGCTTGTTCGGGAGGAACGCGTCGCCGTTGACCGACTCAGGAATCACACCATCATGCATTCCAGTCAGCATCAAAACAGGTGCATCGTCCAAGGCCAACTCGAGCCAACCGAGCATTTCAATCGCGTCATCACGCTGAATCGGCGGGATGGTTGCGGAGTCCAATTGACCAAGCACCCACGTGTAGGCTTCCCCAAGAGTTACAGCAACATCCAGATGGGAAGGGACCGTTGCCAAGGTTTCGAAAACCTCGTTAAGTCCATCGCTCGCTCTCGCATAAATATTCCCCGCCTCGTCAGCAAGGGAAATTTCTTGGTCGGCGTAGATTGCCTGAACCACTTCTCGAAGCGGTGTTCCCCACTCGGAGATTTTTTGCGAGCTCACTCGAAGCGGTTGGAGCCACTGATCGAGAAGTGACAGTGTGGCTTGTAACGTTTCCAGCCCCTCTTTGCGCGGCCACTCTGGCTGATTTACGCTGTTGATTAGCGTTACAGCTAAATACTTATCGATCTCCGCTAAAAAGGATTTGGGTTTTATAGAGGACGGCTCATTGGATTGTTGCGAGGAGCATTGTTGTTCGGTGAGATTCTTTATGATCCAGTCTTCCACGCTAGGAATTCGAATCAATCGATGAAACGCCTCAATGCTTCCTTCGCTTACGTATTCTATGATCGTATCGATAAGACGGATCGGTGGAGATTGAAGCAATGGCGTCCCCGGGCCATATCGCAACGGCACCCCATAACCTTGCATCGATTCTTGAAGAATAGGAACCAACGTGGGGTCCGGAATTCCAACCGTGATGTTTTGGAGAGAGTACTGCGAACCAAGGTTAGCGAGTTGGATCGCCAATTCCCGTGTAACATCAGTCGGAGTTGAACGCACATGGATCATGTCGGGATCGATCCCAATCTCGAGGTCTTGCCAATATTCAGGTAGCAAGGTCCCTTCATCACTAAAGCCAGGTGAATAGGATTGTGGTGCGCCGACCAGAATGGTTACGTTCATTGAGATCGCGCGGAGGAACGACCGCTGAGCTCGATTCAAGTCGACTGCTCCGAGGACCAGGACTTCTTTATCGGTGTGAACCTCGTTGTGCTCGATGGCAAACTTTCTTGCGGTTTGCACATCCCACAGCCCGGCATTGTGAAGCTGGTCCAGGTACATACGTTGCAGACTCGCGAGTACCTGCCAACGGACCAGTTCCTGCTCTTCGGTGATTTGGCTTGCTACGAACGCGAAATCGGTAAGATCAGATGCCAGCTCGCGATGAAGCTTGCCAAGCATCTTGCCGAGTTCCATCCAAGCCCGAAGCTCGTTAGCATCAGGTAGTTCGAGAAGCAGCGGGCGGATAAAGTCAGGATCTGCAAGACGAAGCACGTTGGTCCACGCCAGAGTTTGTTCCAGTTCATTAGCGAACGGCAGTTTGGCTCGATACAGTTTCTCGGGTAGCGATCCAATAGTAAGAATCTCGGGCGGGCGCAGGACCAAGCCTTGTTCATTGGCGGTGACGGCCATAAGTTGGGCCAAGCGTCTGCCTGCGTAGGAGCCTGGTAGTACGACAATGCACGGATCAAGGTTCCAGTTCGAACCACGAGAGAATCTTTTGAGTAGATAGTCGCGTGCCGAGTGGAGGAGTGGACGATCCCAGCCGAGGTATTCGATCTTCATCGAGCGGTCATCATCGAACAGATTGCGTGTTTTCAGAGGGGCAGTCTTTTTGGTAATCATTTCATACTTCCGTGTGTGGAGCCCCCTCATTGTCATCGTACTCTTGCTGGGGCATTAGTCTATTCTAAAGATATCGCCAGCGAGTGACACGTCTGGTCCCAAGCCTATCCCTGAAGGCGAATCCGGCGGATTTTCTGTCGAATAAATCTAATCCGGTGTACTCCGCGGAGCATGCATCGGTCGGGCGGAATAGGGTGTCGTATGCGATTCTTTACGCGTGAGTGTTTTGGTCGAATCTCCGCGAGTCTCGCGGATCAAATTCTCGAATGGATCGCCATTAAAGCAAACTTCATTGAAAAACGTGAACACGGATGCGTTATTGGTTACGAACATCGGTGCTAGCTTGCCTGCCGTTGTGGTGTAGCTGAAACCGCCAAGGATTTCGCTCGACGCTCCGCTGCGGGATTCGAGCAATGTTCCCCCTCGCTCCGTCTTGTATCCTAGCACCCAAAGCCTCCCTCCATCGTTAACGATATGCGTTCCCTCATTCTCAACATTGAGGTGTCGTGCCCAGACCTGTTGGTTATTGAGGGACAAGTTGTGCGTTACAAAATCTTCGAAAAAGAGTTCGCCACCTCGGGCATTGGGACCAAAAGTCAGATCACAATCGGAGACACTCCGAAAGTAAACCGCGCGATTGGTATCGATTTCGACACCACCGTGAACCGTGGAAAAATGTTCAAACACAACCACGGGTGATTCTCCATCGACAACTCGGAAGTCGGGGTTTGCCTTTTTGAAATAGTCAATCCAGCCTCCCAAGCCGACAACACGGCGAACCTTGGGACCGAGCGTAACGGTTGATCGCAATTCATAGAATCCCGGTAAGAAAACCGTTGTGGCCCCTGAGTCCATGGCTTTCTGGATCGCCGCCGCAGAATCTGTTGCTCCGCTCGGATCGGCACCAAAATCATCCACATTGGCCCACGTTTCGATCGGATCGTTTGGCACTAGTGGTGGATCTTTGACAGGAAGTCTTAGAGACGCTGTGTCTGCGGGAAAAGCCGTGGTGACAGGCAGCGAAGAATATTCATCCACATGTGGGCCCAGACTGCCGGGTTTATCCTCGCCCGAGATTCGTAGAACGGCAACCCAGTCTGGAGTTGCTACATCACCTACCGCACGTGCATAATTTTTTGTCGCAACATCTCTAAGAAAGATTCTTCCACCGTTGTAGTTAATAACGGCTGGCCATCGATTCGCGTCGCCGAATCCAGATAGCTCAGCGTCTATCAAGCAGAATGTACCGTAACTGCGAACGGCTGGTACCGAATTCTCGCTGAGCAGTCCACGTACCGAAATCGCTTGCCCTGCGTTATCAAAGCCGAACTCCCTTTGATTGCGTAACGTGATGTGTTCAAAGGTCTGCCCGTTTACGGCACGGGCGGTACTTATCCCTCGTTGAAATCCAATGACTTCACAATGACGAACGAGCAAAGGTCCATTCATATCACAATGCCCGAGATCGAGTCCAACGATACCGTTATCCCCCTCAGCAATGAAGCGACAGTTGCGGACAGCCCCTGAATTGTTCGAGTAGAACTGCAACGCGATCGCGCCGGGATTGTTTTCGCCTATATCAAAAGTGAAGTTCTCAACGTAGTTATGAAACCAATCGGCGGAGCCGAAACCACCGCACCACATCATACTGGCAGGTTTGTTCGGATCGGTAAACGAACCATCCTTTAAGCGGATTATCGTTTTGTGTGCGTTCTGACCACACAAGAAATTCTTTCCCCAAGCGTTACTTCCCGAAGAGTTCTTATTCGACCATTGCAGAGTGCTCGAAATAAGATAGGTTCCGTTCGGGAAGTACAGCATCTTGTGTAGGCCCATCATGTCAGATAGTGCTTGCTGAATAGCGGCCGTATCGTCGTGCACGCCATCTCCCTTGGCATTGTAGGGTGGTTTTGTAACATTGATGATTCTCGAACTTGGTGGATACTCCACTGATTCGTTGATATCAAACTTTGCACCCAGTTGAGGTTGGTACGCCAAGCAGTTGCAGCACGTTATGCAAAACCAAACCCATAAAATTGCAAACGGTCTAAGCAAACTTGACGGCATGCAAGTAAGCATCGCTTGAAGTGCACCATTTGAGCCAACATCTGCGCCGTGATCGCTTATCGCTGCAGAGACCATGTCTCAACCTTTATTACTGAGAGAAAGACAGAGTTCAAGAGGAATTCACTCGAAGGACGTCAACTGATGGAAATGATACTTCCATCCACGCTCGAAAGGAACGAGGATTTCGGGTACGATTTTGACTATTGAGAAGATGGCGACAAGTATGAAATGAAAATGGATTAACAATGTGGCGATGGATTAAGATTGTAGCTTGGACAACGTTGGCGTTGGGAACCGTTGTGGTTTCGGTGGCAGGATTTCTGTGGTGGTACTATCACCCGGCATTCGATAGGCAGGATGGTGTTCAGTATGGGGAGCGAAATGGAAAAGCGTTGACCATGGATATCATTCGCCCCAAGAATCCAAATGGCTTGGCTGTCGCCTTTATGGTGAGTGGTGGTTGGAAGTCCAAAGCAGCTGGAGAAGCAGAGGCATGGTTGATGGCTCCGCTCCTGCGACGTGGCTACACGATCTTTGCCATCTGCCACATATCTCAGCCTGATTCGACCGTTCCCGAAATCATTGAGGATGTCACTCGGGGAATTCGTACTATTCGTCATCGAGCCAAGGAGTACGGAATCGATCCTGAACGAATCGGAGTTACGGGAGGTAGTGCTGGCGGTCATCTAAGCTTGATGTTGGCAACTCGTGGCAAGGAGCCGCATCCCGACCCTCGCGATGATATAGATCGTGAGAGCGCGAGCGTTCAAGCTGTCGCGATTTTCTATCCGGTCACCGATCTTCTGAATCTCGATGGCTCAACGGAAGATCTCGGCGATGGTGGCCCACCCAAGAGTTTTGTCAATGCCTTTGGACCTGATGCACAGGACAAAGAACGTTGGCAACAAATCGGTCGCGAGGCGTCACCCGTTTATTTTGTCGACAACGATTTGCCCCCCACGTTGATCTATCACGGGGATTCCGACACGCTCGTGCCCTTAAAACAGTCCGAGCGATTCCGCGATTCGGCTCAAGTGTTCGACAGAGAAGTAAGGGTCGTAGTTCACAAGGGTGGCAATCACGGTTGGGCAACCATGGTATGGGATATTCGAACCTTTGGAGATTGGTTCGATCGTCATTTGCAAAATCGATGACCGTCAGTTCAAGCTACTCTTACACAGCTATGAACCATGAAATGCACGGGAGAATGGCTTGCGTGGTTTTGAAGTGGAGAGTTTCTTGTCCGTCTCCCGTGAGGTCCAACCGATCCCCGACAGAAAGCCAATGGAGCCCTTAATACTTTGCGAATGCTACAGCAAGAGGTCAAAGGATTCGTTTCGGTGGAACTAGTGCTGATGAGGCAAGGAGTCCACCGACCAACGAGATGGCGACAACAATCATCCCAAAAGCGAATTCGATTCCTTCCACGGTCTGATGGTGAAGCAACGCCGATAGAGAACGATACCCCAGTGAGCCAGGCACCAATAAAATCAAACCTGGAGCGAGAGGAACCAACGATGGTCTATCCCTAATCCTTGCAAACAAATTGCTGCCTGAACCGACGACTAACGCTCCAAGGAACGAGCCCACCTCAACGCCATATCGGGTACCGAACCAAGTTGCCGTGAAGTAGCCGCTGAGGCTTACAGCAAAGACAACCGGCCACAATGACAATCGAACCCTAAACAATATCGCGAAAGCCGCCGGAGCGATGGACAAGGCAAAATAATGTATCCACTTGCTAACAGGCTCCACAACAGGTGACTCGATTCGCCAATCCCCAGCAACTCGCCATGAGATGGCAACGCCCAGGAACAACGTTACCAACGTCACCGATGCACCTGCAAGTCTAGCGACTCCTGCAGATAAATGCCCAATCGCCAATTCCGTCAATGCCATCGTTAGCGAGAATCCCGGAAGCAAAATGATCAGCGATGCCAAAGTCACCAGCCTGTCATCAATGGGATGGATGAATTGGCTAATCCCGAGGGATGCGATCCCTGCAAAAAAACCTGCCACGGGAAAAAGCAGCCCTACCTCCCAACCAAGCTTTGACTGCGCAAGCTCAATGCCGGCGATGCTCAATCCAATCAAACCAGCTGTGAGTATCTCCTCCCAGCCTCCGCCGAAAAAGACCGCGACGCAGGCACAGCCGATGCCACATACCACCGAAGTCAACCAGGTGGAATACAGCGGCTTGGCAGCGGCGGCGTTCTCCATGAGTTCTGAAGCAGAGGCAATATCAATTTCTCCTCCTTCAAGTCGCTCCAAGATCTCATCAAACTGAATCAGTTTTTCTGCGTCAACCGACCCGGAGTCGACCCTCCGCATAAAGGTCTTTTCTTCACGCCCCTCCCCAAAGGCCGCGACAAGAGCGGTCGGGGTGTAAAGAAAAACACTTTCCACCCCAAGCGTTCGAGCGATTTTCGTCATCACTCTTTCGAGTCGATGTGACGGGGTTCCATATCTATGGAGCATTTCGCCCGTCCTAATGAGAAAGTCATACTTGAGCTGATCCAGCTCAGAAGCTGGAGATAACGAAGGATGCGAGTTCTTTAGATTGAGAGGAGAGCGAAGCATAAAAAGAGTGACACAAAACCCACAATCAGGGTTCCTTAAAATAAAAAAACACCCGCTACCAAGGCGATAGCGGATGCATGCATGTGATCGGAGTTAATGGGTGACTCCCGTTAACTCCGAAAATAAACCATCGAAGTTAAATTGATCAAGCACCGGCTGCAGCAGCAGGTTGACCTTCAGTATTGGGTTCGCGCAATTCGCTCTTGAAATCCAATCGGGTAATCTTGCCATTTTCGTCTTTGAAGACGTCCACGACAATCGTGTTCTTGCCCTCGAAGGTTCCTCGGAGCAATTCCTCGGACAATGGATCTTCGACTCGTTGCTCGATTGCTCTTCGGAGCGGACGAGCACCGTAATCGAGATTCGACCCTTGCTTGATGATGAACTCTTTGGCTTCGTCTGTCAGGATCAAGTTGAACCCACGTTCCTTGAGCCGTTCCATAACCTTTGCCATTTCGAAGTCGATAACCTTCTTGAGATCCTCTTTGTTGAGGTGACGGAAGATGATCACATCGTCCAGCCGGTTCAAGAACTCGGGTCGGAAGACTCGTTCGATTTGATCCATCACCCGGGACTTCATGCTGTCGTAGGAGGCATCTCCCTCCGGCTTTTGGAATCCAAAGGCCGACTCGTTCTTGATCGCTTCTGCACCAGCATTGGTAGTCAAAATCAAGATCGTATTTCGGAAGTCGACATTTCTGCCGAAACTGTCGGTCAATCGCCCTTCTTCCATAACCTGAAGCATCATGTTGAACACGTCAGGGTGTGCTTTTTCGATTTCGTCGAGAAGAACCACAGCGTAAGGCCGACGACGAATCTTCTCAGTAAGCTGACCACCCTCTTCATAGCCCACGTATCCTGGAGGAGCTCCGATTAGTCGGCTGACATTGTGCTTCTCCATGTACTCGCTCATGTCGATATGAACCAGGGCATCGGAATCGCCGAACAAGCTTTCCGCCAAGGCCTTGGCGAGCAAGGTCTTTCCGACACCGGTAGGACCGGCAAAGATAAAGCAACCAGTTGGTCGCTTTGGATCTTTCAGTCCTGAGCGACTTCTGCGAACTGCCTTAGAAACGGCCGATACCGCTTGCTCCTGACTGACGACTCGCTTATGCAGATCCGCTTCCATGTTCATCAAGCGAAGCGAGTCTTCGGTTGTGAGTCGGGTCAGTGGAATGCCTGTCATCTTGGAGACGACTTCTGCAATGACTTCTTCGTCGACCACCCCGTCCGTTTCGCGACTCTTTTCTCGCCAATCGCGAGTAATCTGTTCTTTCTTTCGACGGAGCTTGTCAGCTTGATCCCGCAAGCTGGCAGCTTTCTCGAAATCTTGATTGGCCACCGCATCTTCTTTTTCCCGGTTGAGTCGCTCGACTTCGTCGTCGATATCCTTCAAATCTGGTGGCTTGCTCAAAGTGCGAAGTCGGACCCGAGCGCCTGCCTCGTCAATGACATCGATCGCCTTGTCTGGCAAGCATCGTGCGGTGATGTATCGCTCGCTCATCTCGACAGCGGAAGCGATGGCATCATCGGTGATTTGCACACGGTGGTGCTCTTCGTACCGTTCCTTGAGTCCCTTGAGGATCTGGATAGTTTCTTCGGTGCCGGTAGGCTCGACCATGATCTCTTGGAATCGTCGGGCCAGAGCATTGTCCTTTTCGATATATTTTCGGTACTCATCCAAGGTTGTCGCCCCGATGCACTGAATCTCGCCACGCGCCAAGGCTGGCTTGAGAACGTTCGCTGCATCAATCGCACCTTCGGCACCACCAGCACCAACCAGCGTGTGCAATTCGTCGATGAAAAGGATCGTGTTTTTCGCACGTCGAACCTCGTTCATCACCGCCTTGATTCGCTCTTCGAACTGACCTCTGTATTTGGTACCGGCGACCATCATGGCCAAATCGAGCACCACGATTCGCTTTTCCGCTAGGATCTCAGGCACTTCGCCATTGACAACTCGTTGGGCGAAACCCTCTACAATCGCCGTTTTACCGACCCCCGCTTCACCTAGCAAAACGGGGTTGTTCTTTGTGCGTCGGCAGAGGACTTGGGTCGCTCGTTCAATTTCTCGTTCTCGACCGATCACCGGATCCAACTTCCCTTGGCGAGCCAGTTCGGTGAGATCGCGACCAAAACTATCGAGGGCAGGCGTCTTGCTCTTACCACCCTTTGCCGACGGGCTGGACTCGGAACTGCTCGTGCCTTCCCGTCCGCCTCGGTCTCCCACCTCGGCGCTCTCCATTCCGTGGCCGAGTAAATTCAGCACTTCCTCGCGAACATCGTCGAGCTTCATTCCGAGATTCATAAGGACCTGGGCAGCGACTCCTTCTTGTTCGCGGAGCAGTCCCAAAAGAATGTGTTCCGTGCCCACATAATTGTGGTTCAGGTTGCGAGCCTCCTCCATGGAATACTCAATCACTTTTTTGGCCCTTGGAGTCTGCGGCAGCTTGCCAATGGTGACCATTTCTGGGCCGCTCTGGACCAATTTCTCCACTTCGAGACGGATCTTACGCAAGTCAACATCTAGATTTTTGAGGACATTTGCAGCCACACCGCTTCCCTCTTTGACCAAGCCCAAAAGGATGTGTTCGGTGCCGATGTACTCGTGATTGAAGCGCTGGGCCTCTTGGTTAGCCAGTTGCATAACCTTTCGAGCGCGGTCGGTGAATCGTTCGTACATGTCTAAAACCTTTCTAAGTCGGTCGTCAGCGTATTTCTAACGGTCTAAAAGCCTTACTCGAGCGAGCATCGTGACCAGCGCCAGCCTTTCTCACATTTGGAGCCAGGATGCAGTAGCCCAATTACGTCGCATCGGTATCTAATATTGTTGCCGCGAAGTCCCAGGAGAACAGGTGTCTTTGGCGGGAGAACCAAAACAAAACAAAGCTATTCTTGGAACTTAATGTCACAACTCGTATCAATCACCAAGTCAGGGTGCAATCTGCGTTCCAAAAAGCGAAAAAATCCTTTTCTAGATTTTTTGGGTCCGTATTGGATGGCTGCGTCGCATAACTTGCCTTTTCGCAAAGCTTGACTCATAAATCAGCCACAACCACCATGTCGCATCAAAGGAAACCGAGAAGCAATCCGTTATTGGTATGATTATTCGGAGGTTACCAAAAGTTCCCGTAGGAATTCTTCCACCGAATAGCTGGATGGTAACGGTTTTGTCATGCTTTGGGAGGGGGGATCGTAAGGGATTGCCGTTTTGTTCGTATGACCCTCTCCTTTTCTAGGACTATTTCGGTGCCCCAGCGAATTGCCCCGTCGCGGAGTTGCAGTTGATTCAATGTCTCCAGAGCTTCCCCGAACTTCCCTGACCTACGGTAGACTGAAGACAAGAGTAACGCTGATTCAATATCCGCATCATTAACAGACAAGTTTTTTAACAAGTGTTGCTCGGCTTCGAAGTAATCTCCCTGAAGGTAACTCTCCTGGGCCAATCTAAAGTTTAGCTCGACTTGGCTCGCTAAATCGGGGTTGAGCCGCGGGACTGTCTGTGATTGCCCCAGCAATAACGGGCGAACGCCGTGTGCCAATGAAGTGATCACAAGGGCCGCCAATAGGCAATTTACAATCCAGCTTGGGTACCACTGCGCCCAGTAGAAGCAGTTGAGTCCCACAAAAATCGAGCACCAAGCAAAAAGGATCGCAACCATGGCTGCTTGATGATCCATACAATCCCATGCTTTGCGAAAGCCTGGCCAGAAGTGGCTTGCGATTCTAGGTATTCCGAATATCAGATTCATGCGAAGCGGTTGCGATTCTTGTGTTGGGAAGGTTGAATTAGCATCGCGCGTGAAGTCGCTGAAAGCTTCCCCACTGGAAAACTAGCGAAACACGACACATGAGTGCAGATCAATTTGAGGATGCTTCAGGAAAAGCCTTAAGAATTTTCGGATTTTGCCAAAAAGTCGCTCTTGACTCGCATAGTTCGGAAGATTTTGAAGATGCTTAACCAACCGAAGATTCTTTCTAAAGTAATCCCCCCATTTGAATCGAAACTAGGTGCAGAACGGCCTTTTCTGCGCTGGACAACTTTTACGAGTTTGTCTGGCAAAAGGAAGTTGCCGAACTGTATAGGGGGGAAAGTGCCAGCAATCCGTGAATCCTCATCACGGAGGCGGCTGTCGGTATGTACGTACTTGCTTCGTGTACGGCCTGATCGATCAGTCACCGCTGAATCTATGCCCTTCTCTCAGGGCGGTGGCGATGCGGTCAGGAATCATTGCAAACGGAACGGAAGCGAACCGTCGTAGGGGTGCGGTCGCTCGCGATCGTTTCCTTGGCAGCCTGACAGTCCCTCAGAAAAAACTTTGGACCGCAGCGAGGAGGAAACGGAATTTCACTTCGCTCGACGCAAAGCGCTGTTCTTGATTGTTAAGCCCAGACCCAGTCGTTGGCAGCGGTAGAAAGATAGGCATTCGCCAATCTAAAGCCTGCACCAACAAGGGCGACTACTGTCAAGCATAGGTCGACATAGCGACCGTGCGGACTCACTCACTATTGGAAGGTAACGGAGACCAAAAATATGAAGGTGTTCACCACAGGACAGGTCGCGAAGATCTGCAAGGTGGCCCCGAGAACCGTTAGCAAGTGGTTCGACTCCGGCCGTCTCAAAGGATATCGCATCCCCGGTTCGCAAGACCGACGTATCCCGCGAGAATATCTGATCAAGTTCTTAAAGGAGCATGGTATGCCCCTCGGAGACTTGGAAGATGAGGCCATGGCGAAAGTCCTGATCGTTGCGCAAGATCAGGTTTTGATCGAAAACCTAAGGCGAGAACTCCCACTGGAGAAGAGCTTTAAGGTTTCGGTCGCTGCAAGCGGTTTCGAGGCAGGCATTCAAGCCGAGAGTTTTCATCCAGATTGCATGATCGTCGACTTTTCCGTTGGAAAGCTCGAAGCGTTGCAAATCTGTCAAAACCTACGGAAGAACTCGGACTTTACCGAGATCGTTTTGATTGCCCTGCTTCCCGATGATGGCAACACGATGAGTTTTGATCGATCGAGCATCAACGAAACGTTCAAGAAACCATTTGACGCACGTCTTTTGGCTGAACGACTTCGCACGCTGATCGGTGCTAAGAAAGAACTTGTCTAGTTCTCGGGCTGCTCCTTAGACTGAAAAAAGCGAATCAAACCTTTGCTGCTGCAGCAAAGGTTTTTCGCATTTTTACTCAAGATATGGAGACGTTTTCCCTGCTATGTGTGTGTTGGGCGGTGACATTGATCGGACGAGCGATCTGTTTCAACAAGGACTCCAGCTTACTAACTCAGTACGATTCTTAGCATCCTGCGAAGTGGCTCGGCTGCACCCCATAGCAATTGATCGCCAACCGTGAATGCCGATAGATAATCGCCACTGCCCGTCTTGTCGAGCTTCAGCTTTCTGAGCCTGCCGACCGGACATACCAATCCACCCGTCACTGCAGCAGGTGTAAGCTCTCGCATCGACGCATCTCGTTCGTTAGGTACGACTTTTGACCATGGATTGGCGGTATCAAGAATTTCGGAGATCTCGTCAAGCGGCACGTTCTTCTTTAACTTGATCGTCAACGCTTGGCTGTGACAACGCATTGCACCGATGCGAACGCAGATGCCGTCGACAGGAACGGTATCCGGTGCATAACCTAGGATTTTGTTGGTCTCCACACACCCTTTCCACTCTTCTTTGCTTTGGCCGTTTCCCAAATCTTTGTCAATCCATGGAATCAAGCTCCCCGCGAGCGGGACTCCAAAGTTTTGCGTCGGAAACTCGGGGGTTCGCAAGGTATCAGCGACGTTTCGGTCGATCTTTAGTATCGCAGAGGCTGGGTCGACAAGTTGATCGCTGACGCGGCTGTGAATAGTACCCATTTGCGAGATCAGCTCGCGCATGTTTTGGGCACCGGCCCCCGAAGCAGCTTGGTAGGTCATGCTGGTAGTCCAGTCCACTAAATCCTCTCGGAAGAGACCGTGCAATGCCATAAGCATCAGGGAAACGGTACAGTTCCCGCCGACATAAGTCTTGATGCCACGGCTAAGGCCATCTCGAATCACGGCCTCATTGACAGGATCTAAAATTATGATTGCGTCGTCTTTCATCCTTAGAGTGGAAGCCGCGTCGATCCAATAGCCAGCCCAGCCCGTCCGACGTAATTCGTCGTAGACTCGCGAGGTGTAATCTCCTCCCTGGCAAGAAATGATGGCATCCATCTTGGTGAGTGCGGTCAAATCGGTTGCCGATTGCAACGGACCTGTCGCTTGGCCGTTCACGTTCGGTCCGGCGCCTCCGGAGTTGGATGTTGAAAAGAAAATGGGCTCGAAGTGTTGAAAATCTTGTTCTTCCTGCATGCGCTGCATGAGCACCGAACCGACCATTCCCCGCCAACCAACTAGACCAATTTTCTTCACGACTCTACTCTTCTATTCACTCGTATTGTTTACTTGAAAGATGGTTTCGACGTTGCCTCGCAACAATTGTTTTCCAAACTCCAGAGCCTTGGTTTCCGTCCAGCCGCGACCTTGGCAATAATCCTCCGCGAGCGATTCCGCTAGAATTCTCTTGAACATTCGGAATTTGGGCAGGATGAACTCTAGCTTGTAGGCATCGCTGTAATAGCCGATTTGTTTGTTGCGCGGAACAGCCTCCATTCGTCCCTTGAGGTCGTGCCGAATGTAGGTCGGCGTATTGCTGTACCACCAGTGACCGTGAGTGATCACGTTGGGAAAAATCCAGGCATAGCTGACTAGCTCCTGGTTGGTAACAGATGCCAGTACCGAAATGGGAAACATAACTTGTGGAAACGCATTGAATAATTCCCGATATTGAATCAGCGAAACGCGGGAATCATACAAATCCTGGCCTTGAAAGACCCCTTCCGGATAGACCTTGCGATTGACTCCAATCATCAGATCAAAAGGAAGCTCATACTTCTCTGCATGCTCCGCTATGGTCCAAAACACCCATTCCGAAAGCATGCGGCTCGATTCCTCACCGGCAGCGTAACCCTGAGCCAGTACCTCATCCAGCGACTGAACAAGTCGCTGCGCCGAGTTTCTATGTTTCGCCGGAGTGAACCATGGGGGAAGAGAGATGGCGCATGCACGAGCTTGCTTGGATACAAATTTCTGGAACAACAATTCGATGCCGTCACGAAGCTTCTGGAGCGATGTCGGCTCCAAGCCGGTGGCTTTGGTGAATCGATCTCGCACTGTGGAGTTCGCTAAATGGAACACCAAATCATCTGTTCGCAAGCAGGGAACATATCGCTGCGTATCGAATCCCGTCAATGGATCGTCAAAATCGTTGGTTAAGAAAACCTTCTCGACGTTGCTCGCTTTCAGAACGGTTTCTTCCCAATCAGCCGAGGACATCCGTTCGTATGCCAGCTGGTAGACTTCCTCCCAGTTTGATTGGTCGATCGTTTCACCTTGGAAACCGAACAGTTCCCGCGACAGTTCGAGGAACCACGACCACTGGATCGTGTTATCGATGTTCGCGAGGTGGCCGAATAAACGCTCCACCTTGTCGCGGCTCGAGATGCCAGCCTCCTCGATGCGATTCTTTGGCATGCCGCTGGAATGAGCTAGCTCCGTGTAGTAATGATATCCCAGCAAATCTCCCAAGTCCTGTGAAGCAGGGCTGTGGGGATTAATGTGGGAATGCGAGTCGATCAAGACGATTTTGTCCAGCTCGTAGAAGAGAGATTTAGCAAGTGAGTTCATAGTTATTTCAACCGCCGCTTACGGGAGGAATGATGGCGAGTTCTTTTGGTAAATCCGTAGCCTCGATGCGTTGCTGATCATCGATAAAGACGTGCCCCATCGCGATGCGACTGCAACGTAGGATCGATTGAAGCTGAGGGTATTTCTCTCCAATCGCCGTTTTGAGCTCACGCGAAGAAACCGGCAACATAATTTCTAAATCGATCCGATCAAGCCCTACAGCATCACGAGCACCTGCAAAGAGTTGTATCTCGAGTTGGTTCATGATAGCTGCTTTAAATTGTCGTAACGAATCCACATTAACTCGAATATCGACTCTTGCCGGATCCCTCTACGGCTCGTCCAATCACAAAACACTGGTAACCGGCACTTTGAATCTGGCTGCGAATACTATCGGCGAAATGCTCACTGACGATAAAGGTGAGACCGAGCCCCATATTGAAGACATGCTCCATCTCATTTGGTTCGATCTGCCCTAGACCGGCTAGCCAAGGGAAAATTGGCGGGATGTCCCAAGTGCCGCGATCAAAGATTAGATCGACCGTTGGTGGCAAAATGCGTTCCGTATTTTCCAGCAGCCCGCCACCGGTAATGTGACCGATACCATGCACAACATTCTTTACTTTGTATCGATTCAGAACCGTTCGCACCAATTCGCTATAAATGACGGTTGGTGTCATCAGTGCGTCACCAACCGTTGTGCCAAGCTCCGCGACGTAGGAGCCCACGCTTAGGCCAGCTTTATCGAAAACCACTTTTCGGACCAAGCTAAAGCCGTTGCTGTGAAAGCCTGATGAGCTGACCCCAAGGATTACGTCCCCGGGGGTGATCGACTGTCCTGAAACCAGCCGCTTCTTTTCTACAACACCAACGCAAAAGCCGGCCACGTCGTACATGTCGCCGTGGTAGTGGCTCGGCATGATGGCTGTTTCGCCACCGAGCAGGCTGCACTCGGCCTGGATGCAACCATCCGAGATGCCACGTACAATCGCTTCCAAAAGAGGTGGGTTATCTCGCCCCATGGCGATATAGTCCAGGAAGAACAGCGGCTCGGCTCCAACGCAAAGCACGTCGTTGACGCACATGGCCACGAGATCGATCCCAATCGTATCATGTCGACCGAGCATCTGGGCCACTTGGAGCTTTGTCCCTACTCCATCGGTACCCGAGACCAGGATCGGCTCCTCATAGTTTCGGGAGAAAAGCGACTTGTTAAAGTCTAGTGCGTACAGCCCTGCAAATCCGCCATCATTGCGAACCACACGAGGCGTAAAGGTGCGCCGCATCAAAGCTGGCAGCTTCTGCATCGCTTGTTCGTAAAGCTCCAGATCAACGCCACTGTCTTTGTAAGTTGTCGTCATTGCGTCGTGCAGCGTTTCCAATCGAAACGTAAAGGGCCGGAACCGAGGGAGTTGCAATCATCCGATGCGAACGATCGTCACGGACGACGTGTAGCAGGATTTTCAAGGCTTTTTGAGAAACGACCGCCAGATGATAGACCTCGAACTCATTGAAAGCCGTGTCCTCGTCTGGAGGTACCCTCCTCAACCGTCCGCATTATGGGCATTTTTTGAAAAACGTGAAGCCTTACAGTTCGTTTGCTGGGTTACACCAAAGACTCGCAAACACAAACCCGATTGCGTCTATGTGTGCCATCCGCGGCATGCCACGCCGGGGCAAGCGTTGAAAAATATGAGTTATCATCTACTATTGGGGTAGGCAAAAATGACACTCACACCTCGAAAAGGCAAAATTCATGAGAAAACTCACCCTTGGGCTAATGGCTGTTGGTACCGTAGCATGCTTGGCAGAGAACACCTTTGCACAAAAATGGGCCGATCTAAAAATGACTATCGTGCTCACTGGCAAAGCACCCTCGGCAGACGACCTGAAGGTAACCGATCCAGGTTGCGGCGTGCAGACCGTTAAATCCGAAACCATGGTCGTCAATCCAGCGAATGGCGGTCTCGCGAACGTCGTCTTCACTCTCGACACGCGAAAAACAAAGCTTAAAGAGTCGGACATTCATCCCGATCTACTAGCCCTTCCAGCAGACAAGCCTGTTTTGGACAACGTAAAGTGCGTGTTTGTGCCCCACGTGATGACGATCCGAGCCGGACAAACCTTGGAAGTCAAGAATTCTGACACTGTGTCGCACAACGCGAAGATGGCCTTTTTTGAGAATAAAGAAGTAAACCCCGTCATTCCTGCTAACTCAAGCGTGGAGATCAAGACGGAACTCGAAGAGCGAGCACCGACGCCTGTGGAGTGCAATGTTCACCCATGGATGAAGGCCTGGGTCTTTGTAACTTCCCATCCTTACACCGGAATCAGCGATGAGAATGGTGTGATTACGATTTCCAACCTGCCTGCTGGCACCCCCCTAGATTTCAGAATTTGGCACGAAAACCAAGACAAATCGATTCAGGATGTGACCGTAGCTGGCAAGAAAGAAAATTGGGCCAGAGGGGTTACAACCCTTACGCTAAAAGAAGGCATGAACGACCTTGGTAAAGTCGAAATCGATGTGAGCCGATTCCGTAAGTAAATCATTGGTCGCAACCCTTCACACCAGCCCGGGCGCTGCATCGCAGGCGTTGCCTGACGAAACGGCGGAAGCTTAGGTTGGCTGGGAGAATTTTCGATTAAGACAAGCTTTCCGTCCGAAAGCATCAGTTCCGGGTGGCACGCCCTAAAACAAGCCCTTCGAATAGTCAGGTTCGAAGACTCAGGGACGTGCCACACGATAATCACGTTAACAAGCGATCGATTTCATTGGTCACACACTAAGCCTGGTGTTATCCAGCCGGGTGTCATCGATCGAGCTTGTCAGACCACCGATCGGCGAAAGACTTTGCGTTGATAGACGGTTCGCTTTCTTGAGATATCTCGAGCGCTTGTTCGAGGATGGTTGGTATCAGGTCGTAAGAATCCGCCAACGCCGCGCGTTGGACCAGTGGCCAGGTGAGCTTTGCCAGTTCCGGATGCTCCTTGGACCATGCATCCCAAAATGTGCCGCTGGAAGTTGTACAGGTAAGTGCATCGATAAGAATTTTTGGCGAGCGAACCTCACTGCGAAAACCCTCAGTGACGGTCACCACATCCCAGCGTTCGCCAGGAAGACGCTGAACATGCTGCAGAACAGCGGATGAGACGGGGAGTGATTGCGGACTTAGGATGGTTGCGGAGACGATTTTGTTGATCCGCGGGACACGGCGGTAGTAGAAAGTGCGGTACTGGAATGTTTGCGGACAGAACTCCTCTCCAGAAACCGCTTGTCCAGACAAGAACCAGAGCAGCGTCACGGAAGTGATGATCACGACCCCAATGCCGACTCCGACAAGAATCACGACGGAATTCCAATTCGTTTGGGGCACTGGTTGGGTAATGATGGGTTTTGAGGAGAGTTGAGATGCGTGGGACATTTCCTGAGCCTGAGACCTGGAGTTGCACAAAAACGTGCTGGTGTAGCCGTTAATAACGGTGTGCAGCACCGACTATATACTAACAGATCCACTTTCTTCGCATCGTTTCTTTTTACGAACTCGGAGGTTTCGGAGCCAGCAGTGTCGCTTGCGAGTGTCGTACGGTAGAATTTCCGTCGGATTGGTCGATTCGATCATTTGCTCCAGGGAGGGTACCGAAATGTCGGAAAAGATGGAAATTCGGTGTAATCATTTGCAAAGAGTTCTGGCCACAGGCTTGGTTACACCGCATCGGACGCTTGCAGCCAATCGGTTCGATCTTGGTTTCCTTCGTGGGACGTCAGGGGAGGAACGTCTGCGTCAGTCGAGAAGAAAAAGCAGATTTCGGTCCTTGGGGGACGAAGAGGATCAGTTCGGGAATCGGCTGCCAGAACAACTTGGTAAACAGGAGCTTGTCGAGGCTATTTTGTTTGTTTCCCGAGAGCCGATCTCGGCCAGGAAGCTTGCAACATTAGCAGAACTTGACGACCCAACAGAGGCGCGAACGATCGCGCGACGGTTAAACGATCTTTATGATTCGGAGCAATACGCGTTTCGGATTGAAGAGGTGGCTGGCGGGATGCAGATTTTGACCCGGCCCCAGTTTGCTCCATGGTTGAGGCGATTGGAGCTGGTTCCTGGCGAGACGGTGCTCAGTGCCAGCATGCTGGAAACGTTGGCCATTATCGCTTATCGCCAGCCGGTTCCGAGGGTTGAAATTGAGGCTATCCGCGGCGTTGGGTCGGATGAAGCTCTGCGACAATTGATGCAACGCAATTTAGTTAGAATAGAAGGCCGCTCCGAGGACCTTGGCAGAGCTTATTTATACGGTACAACCAAACGATTCTTGCAGTTGTTCGGACTACAATCTCTTGATTTTTTGCCGAGAGCCCAGAAGATTCGGGAGGCCGAAGCCGAAATTGCATCGAGAATTTCCGTTCAGCCAGAAATGTCGACTTCCGAAAAAGGGGTGGACGCAGAGCCGGGGCTGGAAATAGGGTTGAGCGAAGATGGGAATTAGGGAAGAAAAATTTGGCTTCTAGGATCAAATTTCCCTTCCACCCCTCCGTGTTCAACACTAGATTGCCCGTTAAGATACACCGTAAGTATTGATCGACCTCACGTTCAAAGGAAATAAAGGAGTCCACCAGTGAAGATGACGTTAACGGCAAAAAAGTTGAAACCGCGTAGCAACTCTGAGCGGTTACTTTGGAGCGATGCCCTCGTGGTACCAGACGCTCAACCGCTAGTCATGACTGACGATGATGATGACGACTTCGAAGATGACGAGGACGAAGAAGACGATTTTGAGGACGAAGAAGAATTCGATGATGATGTAGAGGACGACTTCGAAGACGAGGACGAGGACGAAGAGGAAGAGGACCTCGACGAAGAAGAACTCGAGGAGGATGAATGGGAGGAAGTCGACGACGAAGAGGACGAAGAGGAAGGTGAGGACGAGGAGGAAGGCGAGGACGAGGAGGAAGAAGAATGGGATGACGAAGAGGATGAAGATTGGGACGACGACGATTTCGACGACGACGACGAAGATGATGATGACGACGAAGACGAGGAGTGGGATTAGTCTCGTTTCGTAGAGGCATCAGAAGAGCCACGGGCCTTGCGACCATTCGCGAGGCTCTTTCCTTTATGCGACAATACTCCGATGCCAAATGTAATCTGCTTTCTTTTGTCGTATGCCGCCCTCTTTATTATGGAGCTGATCCGGGGACGATTCCGGAGCGGGGCGATAGGCTCGTGGCTAACGTGGATTCTTTTGGTGGGGGCCACTGCCTCGGTTTTCACGCATTCGCTGTACCTTCTTGATCGACTATTCTTAGCATTAGCAAATGAAGAAAGCCCGCTGTATTTGTCGTGGCACGACTGGGGGACGTTGAGTTCTTGGCTTCTCGCAGTATCGTATTATTCGATGTTGCTCCGGCGCCCCGACAACAGAATTGGGGTGTTCGTTATTCCTTTGTTGCTTTTGCTGGTAGCAGGCACATTCCTTCTTCCCTCGGATGTCGGGATTCGAAACAGTTCCGCCTCAGGCTGGAGGTTAGCTCATGGTGTCGGAATGACCTTGGGAACCATGCTGATCGCTTTAGGCATGGCATCAGCCATCATGTACCTGATTCAATCGAACTGGTTGAGAAGCACGAAACCTCGGCGGTTCAAGCTGCAACTACCTCCGCTTGAGTATCTGGAGTCCTTGGGGCGAAGATGCCTTCTGGGGAGCGCCGGCTCTATCGGTTTCGGCATGGTATCCGGCGTCATCATGAACATCGTGAAGGATGGCCAGGTCGAGTGGCTCGACAGGGGAATCCTCTTTTCCGGTGGTCTTTTCTTGTGGTTGCTGGTCGCTTCGGTCATCCAGTGGCAGTTTTCTCGTCGTGGTCGAGGTCGGTCCACTGCGGCGATGAACATCATTTCATTCGTTGTGGTGGTAGCTGCGGTTGCTTTGGTTTTGAGCACTCCGCACGGAAGCAATACCGCAGAGCCTAGATCGATCGAGAACGCGGAAAAGGGGTCTCGATGAAGATCCGGATGATCGGGTGCAGTCACCACAACACGCCGGTAGAAGTGCGAGAAAAGTTCTCATTTACCGACGCACAAGGCGAAGCCGCCCTGAACTTGCTCAAAGATCGGTATGCGGACTGTGAAAGTGTTTTGCTCAGCACATGCAATCGTGTGGAGCTTTACGTAGGGACTGCTACCACCGATGCACAGATTCCCGAACGAGAGGATTTGATATCGTTTCTAGCTGATTTTCATCAGCTATCCGCATCGAATTATGAAAGTTATTTTTCGTCTCACCATGACTCTAATGCCCTAGCGCATTTGTTCACAGTCGCTAGCAGTATCGACTCGCTAATCGTGGGGGAGTCTCAGATTGCTTCCCAGGTGCATACCGCTTACGAACGAGCCGTGCAGCTAGGTTTTGCCGGGCCTGTGATGCACGCCGCATTTCAACATGCCAACCAAGTCGCCAAGCGGGTAACCAATGAGACGGAGATTCATCGTCGCCGCATTAGCGTCCCCAGCGTTGCCGTTAGCGAGATTGCCACGGAGCTTTTTGAGCGATTCGATGACAAGCAGATCCTCTTGATCGGAAGTGGTGAAATGGGGCGGGAGTCCCTCGTATACCTTATGGATGCGGGGGCTAAGCTCGTCACGATTGTCAATCGATCGGTGGATAATGCTACCTTACTGGCTCAGGATTTTGGAGTCGGAACCGGCCGCTGGGAGGATCTCGATGCTGCGATTGCCGAAGCGGATTTGATCGTTAGCACCACGGGCGCCACCGAGCCGATCATCACCGAAGAGCGTTTTCGAAAGATCATGCAATCTCGACAGAAGGGAGATTTGTTAATTCTCGATCTGGCGGTGCCACGTGATTTTGAAGCTTCCATCGGACGCTTGCCCGATGTTTTTTTAAAGACGGTCGACGATCTGCAGGCCGTTTGTGACCAAAACCGAAGCTTTCGAGAACAGCAATTGCCCCGAGCACGTCGCATCATCGCGGAAGAAGTCGAAAGGATCACGGCCGACTGGCAGCTGAGGGCATCCGGTGAAACGATCCGGGCTCTTCGCAGCCGCGCCCTTGAGATACGGGACTCAGAGCTAGCTAGGCTACTAGGCAAGGGGAGCATGCAAGGGCTTTCCGAGGAAATGGAACGCGAGATCACTCACGCCTTCGATCGCCTGGTGAACAAACTCTTGCATCAACCGCTCCAGTCGATCCGGGAAGTGGCCCAAGCGGACCAGCGAGACTCCCTCATTTCGGCTGTCAGGCGGCTGTTTCAGATCAGGTAAATGCCCTGAGCTAGTCCTTTTCTGTTTGCCGACTGACTCTCTCAATGTTCGCGTTGCAAGCCCGCTGCTGTGGTAAATTTGCAAATTCCGAGTACAGTTTTATGGGCGGAATATGCTCGCAGTCTGGTCACCGTGTCCAAGATTTTGAATAAGCATGCGAACTATAAGAACGTACAAAACCATGATCAACGCGGATACCACATGCGACTTTGGGTGAAGCTATTAGCCACGATTGGCATTCTGGGCGTTATCGGCGGCGTCAGCTATCAACCCATGGCCAACTACCTCAAACAGAGGAACATGCCCCAATGGGAGACGGCCAAGGTTACTCGTGGCGATGCAAAGCGCTTTATCACTTCGACGGGCAAGATTGAACCTGTCCTGAAGGTCTCCATCGGTGCATTTGTTTCCGGCCCGATCGTGAAAATCAATGTGGATTTCAATGATGAGGTGAAAAAAGATGACTTGCTAGCGGTGGTCGACCCCTTGCTATATCAGGCGGCAGTAGACCGGGATCAAGCCACGCTGAGCACAAGAAAAGCCGAGTTGTTACGCGTTAAGGCCCAGTTGTTGTTGTCAAAAAACAACCTGCAGCGAGGTGAAAAGCTCAGGCTGAAAAACGAAAAGTATCTATCCGATCGAGAGATGGATAGTCTACAGGCTGAGTATGCCGCCCAGGAGGCACTTTTAGAGGTAGCGAAGGCTTCGATTGAGCAAGCCCAAGCGCAGTTAGATAACTCACTGACTAACTTGGAGTACTGCAATATTCGCTCTCCTGTGGATGGCGTTGTCCTCGAAAGGATGATCGATCCTGGCCAAACTCTGGCGTCTCAGTTTCAAACTCCTGTGCTCTTTACGGTAGCCCCCGATCTAAGGAAAAAACTGAACGTTTTTGCTACAGTGGATGAAACCGACATTGGTTTGATTCGGCAAGCCTATGAAAAGCAATTGCCGGTCACTTTTACAGTAGATGCTTACCCTGAGGAAACGTTCAAGGGACTCATTGAACAGATTCGATTCAGTGCGACCGAAACGCAAAGTGTTATCACTTACCCGGTCGTGGTTACGACTGCGAACCCCGACATGAAACTTCTCCCCAGTATGACCGCTCAGCTGTCATTCGAGGTGGATTCGGTTTCCGATGTTCTCAAAGTGCCTAACGCTGCACTTAGATACTACCCCGATAACATTCGGCTGGTCCGGGAAGAAGACCGGAAGCTGCTCGACGGTTCGCAATGGAATCGAGCTGGCGAAGAAGAGAAAGATACAACGAAAGAGACAGAATTAGATCAAGCCAAGAAGAACAAGCGGCATGTCTGGGTGTTCAAAGATGATCAGCTTCAAGCGATCGAGATTGAGATTGGCTTTGCAGAGAGTCGTTATACGGTGGTGACAGCCGGTGAGCTAGAACCCGGCATGGAACTGATTGTTGGCAAAAAGTAGTAGTTGGGAAAAAGTAGAATTGGTGCTTCGCAGTCGATGGAACGGATGAATTAACATGTCCATTTGGGATACCTTTCGCGTTTCCTTTCGCGCGTTGCTCAAAAACAAAATGCGGGCGAGCCTAACCGTCTTGGGGGTTGTGATCGGAATCGCGGCCGTCACGACGATGGTCTCCATCGGGCAAAGTGCATCGGCACTGGTGCAAAATCAATTCATGGCTCTCGGAACCAACGTGATTGTGGTGTTTCCCGAGGCACCCCGTCGAGGGGGCGTGCGGCAGGCACTCTCTGTCACATTAACTTCAGCGGACAGTCGTGAGATCTCAGTTCAGTGCGACGCCGTAATGGCTGCGTCCCCTGTGGTGGGGACTGCTGGGCAGCTAATTTACGGCAATACGAATTGGAGTCCTAATGAGATCTCGGGCGTTGGTGCAGAGTATTTGACCGTTCGGAATTGGCCAATCTATGCGGGGGAGTTTTTCACCGACGAGGATATCAAATCGGGCGCGAAAGTCTGCGTGCTCGGGCATACCGTGGTGACCAAGCTATTTCAAACCGGTAATCCGATCGGGGAGGTGATCCGAATTCGGAACATTCCGTTTCGCATAATCGGTGTCCTTGAAAAGAAGGGGGTTGATATGGTGGGCAACGACAAAGATAACATCGTGTTGATGCCCTACACGACGGTTCGAAAACGATTGCAAGGCTCGAATTTTGACAACGTCAACGCGATACTAGTTTCCGCTATTACTCCTGACCGAATGAAGCAAGCTACCAAGCAAGTCGAGGATTTGCTCTACGAACGACACGCCATCAAGCCAGGACAAGCAGCAGATTTCCGAGTCCAAGATACCACCGAGATTGCACAATCTCTGGGTATCATCACAGGTGTGCTGACGCTGATGCTTTCCGCTATCGCGGGAATTTCCCTTCTGGTGGGCGGAGTTGGCATCATGAATATCATGCTGGTTTCTGTTACAGAACGCACCAAGGAGATTGGCATACGGATGGCTGTGGGAGCGAGCGGTGGCGATATCCTGCGTCAGTTTCTGGTCGAAGCCATCGTGCTCAGTCTGATCGGAGGCTTTATCGGCGTTACACTTGGTACGATGGCCTCCGTTGGTGCAACGCTGCTTATCAACCATTTAAATCCGGGGCAAGACTGGCCGATCATCATCTCCATTCCCGCTGCATTAGTAGCTTTGGCGTTTGCGGCCTGTGTGGGAATCTTTTTCGGATTCTATCCTGCTCGCCGAGCTAGCAAAATGGACCCCATCGATGCCCTGAGGTACGAGTAGCATGGCATTGATCGAGCTAAGAGATGTTCGCCGGAGCTACGACCTAGGAGAGCACACCGTTCATGCTTTGCAGAGTGTGACCCTCAACATCGAGCGTGGCGAGTACGTCGCATTGATCGGCCCCAGCGGTTCGGGTAAGTCGACTCTGATGAATACCCTAGGTTGTTTAGATAGGCCGACGTCTGGCAGCTACCTCCTCGATGGAGAGGAGATCGTGACCATGACGCGGGACCAGCGTGCCCGAATTAGAAACCGACAATTGGGTTTCGTTTTCCAAAACTTTAATCTGCTGAATCGAACCACGGCCGTAGAAAACGTCGAATTGCCTCTCATGTATCGGCCTGGAATGACCACTCGAGAGCGGCGAAAAATTGCTATCGAAGTCCTGCAGAAAGTTGGATTAGGCGAACGATTGTATCACCATTCGAGTCAACTCTCCGGTGGGCAACAACAGCGGGTAGCTATTGCGAGAGCCTTGGCAACCAGCCCCTCGATCCTGATGGGAGACGAACCTACCGGCAACTTGGACTCCAAAACGAGTCGAGAAGTGATCGCCATGTTCCGAGAGCTCAACGAGAAACAAGGGCTCACGGTAATCTTGGTCACGCATGATCCGGCGGTGGCCAGGAATGCACGTCGTATGATAGTCCTTCGCGACGGCAGCGTCGTGCAGGATACGAGCGACTTCGATAAAGCTATGTCAGCGCTAAACCAAGAAGCCTATTAGACGAGCGGCATAAATAAATCTACCGTAGTGGGATTAGCCAGAATTCCTTGAACGGGTATTTACCCTCCCAGCGAAGCGACCGGGAGGGTCGGCAATCGAGCCTTAAGCGAGATTGCCGGGGGAGGGCGGGGCGCCGTCGATGTCGGTCCGACGGTGCATCGCACCCCTCCCCAGCCACGCTTTCGCGGGCTGACCCTCCCCAAACTTTTGGGGAGGGTGAAGTCGGTGGCGATCACCGAGAATTGTCCAATAATGGCGTAATTGCACGAGCAATACGGTAGGGATCCAACAAGCTAACCGCCCATTAGCCTAGCCGGGCATCCCTCTCTCCCGGCCCGTTATATATCGCTTTATGTGTCCCGGTAGGTAAGACTCGGGTGTGACCGGCTCATCGTTGCTTAGTCGGTAGTGAGTCGCGATTTGCTAGCACAAGATATTGTGGCATCATTTCCGGCGACAACCAATTGGTTTCGTTTTCAGTATTGAGAGAGATAATAAGGGTAACGGCGAGCTTTTTCGTCGGTTCTCAATCACGGAGTCAAATCATGAACGAATCGTTGGATTTCCAGAATGTAGATTGTATTGTCGCACAGCTTAAAGAGCTGGCTAACACAGCTTTTCGTACGGGGCAAGCGATCGACCAAACGGAGCTTGATTTACACAAGCGACTAATGGCTCTCGGACATGCATTGATTGGAACAATCATCGAGCAAGCAGGCCAGGGAGATGTTGGACCTACCATCGAGAAGAAAGGGCGAGTCTATAATCGAATGCCCAAACGGACTCGGAGGTATCGCTCCATCTTTGGCGATTTCAGAATCGAACGCTACGTCTATGGAACAACACCCGATCAAGCGATCCAAGCCATTCCTTTGGACGAGCATTTAGGGCTCCCGCAGAATGATTATTCCTTGGTCTTCGAGTCGTGGGTCGGAACTCATGCGACCGAATCTTCCTTCCATAAAGCGGTTGGGTTACTGGAACGAATCACGTCACTCCACGTCCCAGTCGACAGCGCCGAACGGATCGGAAGCCGATTGGGAAAATCAGCGGCCTTGGTACTCGATAATCCGCCATCGATCGATCGAGCTACCGAGGCAGAACTCTTGGTCCAAACCAGTGACAACAAAGGCATCCCGATGGTACGCAAGCAAACGGAAAAAACACCTGTGGGTGCTTCTGTCGAACGCATGGGCCCCAAGCCGGGGCAGAAACAAATGGCGTGCATGGCCGGAGTGTATACCGTAGATCGCGATGTTCGAACGGCTACAGAAATCATTGATGCTTTATTCCATGAGCCTGAGTCAGGCGAGACAAGTAGATCAGAAGCTAAGCCGAAGAATCCTCGGTACTTTGGGGCGTTGACCAAGCATGATTCTAACGGAAACGTGATCGGTAAGTCCGCTGAAGAGCAAGCTCAGCAATGGCTAACTGCCAATACGCTCCGACGCCACCGAGAGGGTCAAGAGATTTTGGTTATGCACGACGGGCAACCATCACTTTGGAACTTAGCGCATGAGTACCAGGAGGGATGGAACACGATTGAAATACTGGACCTGATGCATGTACTTCCGCGAATCTGGGCAGCCGCGAAGATCATCCAACCAGATTCGCAAAGCTCGTATGTTCGCGAACAGCTGCTGCTACTGCTTAAGGGAACCGAAGGTCTAATGATCATAGGAATCAAGACTGCGATGAGACGCAAGGGCATAAAAAAAGCACAACGCGAAGAGCTTGGCAAGATCGTGAAGTATTTGGAAAACAACCGCTCACGAATCAAGTACGGTGAGTATTTGGCAAAAGGCTATCCGATATGCACTGGGTATATTGAAGGAGCCTGTCGGCATGTGCCCAAGGATCGAATGGAAAAGAGTGGGATGAGATGGAAGGAAAAAGGAGCCCAGACCATGCTGAACCTTCGCTGCATCGAAGCGAGTGAGCTTTGGGATGTCTTAGCCACAACGCACCGAACGGTAAACCTCTCGATCTACGGTAAGAAACGAGTGAACTATAGCGATCAGTTCTTGGCAATGGCGTCGTAACTAACAGAACAACCGGTCACACCCGTAAGACTCATCCTTGCTTGGTTAGTGATTAAAGAGGAACTCTTTGCTGTTGAGCACTCCCCACACCAAGTCTTCATACGCTTCTCGCAGTTGCTCTAGCCTTTGCGTAATGTACTCTGTCGCGGTCGCCAATTCATCCTGCCCTGGTAGACGTGCATAAGCGAGCTTGTACAGTTCCATTACATTATCCGTCGTTGCAGTTTGGAATACTTCTTCGCTGGGCTTGCTATCAGCATGCTTTGCGACCCAAGCGGAAATGCGACCACTGGGATCCGAAAGCTTCTCGTTAATCTCTTTCGAGTTCATGAGGTGTAAACTCTGGGCTAAGTTTGACTCGGTTGTTCTCTCACACTCACATGAGGTCGCCGATTCAGGACGACCGAAGACCGTCAAAAAGTAGGATGCAAATGAAGTGCTCGGCAGCTCCATCGCTCTGGTACCAACCGGTAGTCCATCGAACCGAGAATGGATCCCCAACACATCATCAATGGAATCTAATAGTAACTCCGCATTGAGTCGCTTGGGATAATAGCGGGAGTAGCAAGTGGTGTCATGCAAATTCTCCGAATTGCCTTCTTCACTCAACTGGTAGGTCTGCGACAAGCAAATCTCCTTGACAAGCTTCTTCAGGTCAAAACCTGACTCAATCAGAATCTTGGCCAACGCATCCAGTAACTCTGGATTGGAAGGTGGATTGGTGATTCGCATATCGTCTTCAGGCTCGACCAAACCACGACCTAGAAAGTGTTTCCAGTAGCGATTGGCAATGGATTTGGCGAAATAAGGGTTTTCTGGTGCAACCATCCAGTCCACCAACTCGATCCTTGGATCACGAGATGGTTTGGGGCTTACAGCGTCCGCGTCCAAGCCGGCAGGCTTAAGGGGTGCACCCGTTTTTGGATGCCTCGAACTTGGCGTGTTAACTTGGGCGACGAAGCGTGGCTCCTGAGGTTTACCGCTATCGCGTCGCTCGACGGTGGTTAAAAAGGCTGCCATGTGATAGTAGTCTTGCTGCCCCCATTTCTCATAAGGATGGTGATGGCAACGCGCACATTGCAATCTCTGCCCCAAGAATAGTTGAGATAAATCCTCGATTCTCGAGTCGGTATTGTCTACTTGGCGAAACCAAGTAACAGCCGGGTCGAGCTCGATTTGCCCAGACGCGGTCAGCAGCTCGCGAACCCACTGATCAAAGGGTTTGTTGTCGCGAAAGCTGGTCACGAGCCAATCATGAAACACAAAAGAAGCATACTTGCTCTCCGTTGAAGTATGGCGGTTACGGAGAACAGCGGACCATTTGTTCGCAAAATGATGAGCATAGGAATCTGTGCTGAGCAAGTAATCGACGATCTGCTCGCGCGTCATGGTGCTGCTTGCTTGAACCTCTTCGCGGGTAGGCAGCCTGCCTGCAATGTCCAAGGTCACTCGCCGGAGAAACGTCGCATCATCACATGGATTCGATGGGGGGATGCCAAGTGTTTTCAGTTTGCCGAAAACGGCTGCATCGATTGGGCTCGAGCTCTCCGGCCAAACGACATTCAAAGTACCAAGCGGTATGCTGGCGCGAAAAACGGCCACAGTTCCTTGATAGCGAGCCATGACGGAAACTTCTCCCGCGCGGTCCCGCAGCGTGACCAACCCCGCTGGCGTCACATCGGCCATATCCAGATTGTTCGATTCGTACTGAACGGTCCGGGTGATATCCTCTTTTTGACCATCCACATAAGTAGCGATCACGGTCAACTGCTGGCTGCTATTTCGCTCGAGCATACGCGATTCAGGGAAAACGGCGATGCTCGCTACTTTGCGATGGTTCTCGTCGCCGTATGGCATCCCTTGTCCAATCCAACGCTTCATGAGTCGGTAATCATGGGAGTCGACCTCCATCCGCTGACCACCACCGTGAGGCACCGTCCCAACCGATTTTTGGAGCAGCAAACTCGAATCGGGAGCGGGTGGGAACAAACGCCGACCACGCGACTCTAGGACCAGATGTTCATAATCTTCTCGCGGCTCAAATCCGAGCAAGGAAAGACGAAATCCGTTTTGCCCCGATAGCTTGCCATGACAACCTCCCCCGTTGCAGCCATACTTTGTAAAGAGTGGTACGATTTGGTTCGGAAAGTTGACCAGCGGCTCTTGGTCCGGCAAATCCACTTCTAGAGAGGCACTCGCGATCGGTTGACCATCGACCAATGCTACAATCTTGCCGCTACCTGCTTCTCGTGGGGTGACCAGCCCGGAGGCATCGATTTCTACTAGTCCCTCTGGCTCACTTCGATAGGTGACGTCGCGGGTGATGTCGTGTTTGACACCAGTATCCGAACCGCCGGCAGCCTGCCTGGTAACTTGCAGTTGTATCCTTGCGTCGCGATCAACGATTCTCACCTCTGCGGGATGTAATTCCACTGGCAATAGATTTCGTTCCTCCTCTGCTGGAACGGATTGGACTGCAAATGGTGCGATAAGCATTGCTGCCAAGCAAAACGCAATGCGACCAGGTCGGATTGTCCGGGAAAGGGGGGATTTAGCCATGCTGGGGATTGGATGTTGCATAAAATTCTCGGCTAATTTTCGGTTTAGATCAATTCTTTAATTGGCTCATGCTCGACCAAGAATTGAGGACGCCCGGTTGGATCTGCGATCGTGGTTGCGGAAACGTTGATCCCCAAGTTGTGATACAGCGTGGCAACGATCTCTTGCATGTGAACAGGCCGGAGAGCTGCGTATTCGCCCAAACGGTTGGTTGCACCGATCGCTTGTCCAGTTCGCATGCCTCCACCAGCCAAGTAAGCACAACTAACTTGCGCCCAGTGGTCGCGACCGGCATCGTTGTTGATCTTAGGAGTTCGCCCAAATTCGCCCCATACGACAATAGTGACGTCGTCCAACATGCCACGAACCTCCAAATCATCGATCAAGGCGCTGACGCACTGATCCAGCTTGCTGCCGTGGTCTCTCACCAAATCAAAATTTTGGCCGTGGGAGTCCCACCGACCATAGCTCAAGCTCACCACCCGAACGCCCGCCTCAATTAGCCGTCTTGCCAACAGTAGATGGTCGTTACAAGTCGGTGCGCCGTCGTATTGGTACTTGTAAGGCTTTCCATCGCCATAGCGTTCCACAATCTTGGGATCTTCTTTGGAAAGGTCGAGGGCGTCAAGCAATTTGCTGCTGGTGAGCACATCGAGAGCACGCTGCTCAAAAGCGTCCATCCCGCTCATGATGCCGGATGTGTCGATATCGCGACGCATTTTGTCGAGGCTAGCCAGGAGTTGGCGTCGATCTTTGAGGCGGCTCATCGGAATGCTGTTCAGCTTCATATTGTCCATGCCAGGACCATCTGGTTTAAAGGCCGAGTAAGCGGCACCCAAGAAGCCCGCGTCACCAGAATGGGACCAAGGGACGTGTGAGGTTTTGGCTGCGAGTCCAACAAACGGAGGCACAGCAGGATCGACTGGCCCATGCAGTTTGGAGAGGGCAGATCCGATAGACGGGCGACCGCCCAAAGCCCGGAGGTCGTCCGGAAACCATCCACTCATGCACTGATCCGCTTCATGTCGATCTTTGCAACCGACCACCGAGCGGATTACAACCGCTTTGTCCATCCTCGCGGCGAGTTGTGGGAAGACTTCGCAAATCTGGATGCCTGGTACATTGGTTGATATGGGACGGAATTCGCCTCGAATCTCTGAGGGGGCTTCCGTTTTGATTTCCCACATGTCTTGGTGGGGAGGCCCACCACCTAGAAAAATATTGATGAGACCTTTATGGGATTTCGGTTTCCGGATCGAATCCGGCTTGGACAGGGCATCCTCGGCCCTGAGGAGGTCCGCCAAGCCTAGGCTCCCCATGCCGAAGCCCAACGAACCGATAGAAAGGAAATCCCGTCGCGTAAGACCACCACACAACTGGTTTGAACCACCCAGAAAATTTAACATGGTTTGATATCCTTTGGAGGGAAAGTTTGGTGGGGACCGTCTCGGGGGCGTGCAGATACGCGCGAAAGGTCGACGGTGAAACCTTTTTCGCCACTATTCCTATATTATCCGATTTTGGGGCGTTTGGGGGCAAGACAAAGACGGGTTTTGGCCAGACTTTTTTTCTTATCTTCCGCCCCGACAGCGTCCGACACGAGAAAATCTACCGGACGGTGCAGTTGTGCTGAGTGTATAGCGACAGTTATACCCCCCCATTTTTAGGAGTCCAATTCTAATTGTCGCCGAACAGTTGGATTCGATCAACGGAGGAATCCCCATGCGGTTTCGGAGTCTAGTGACTGTACCTGGGGTGCAGCCCAATTCGGCTGCCAAACGAGTATCCGGGACTTTGCCCAATCTTCGCTTTTGAGCCTCGGTCAGACGGGGGAAATGGTACATAGCTGGATTCGTCAATGAAGATCACATCTAAATCTTTCTCGATTTGCATTGCCACACTTTGGGCACGCGGTGCAACGTTTAGTTTCGCCAAAAATCAAGTATGTAAGGTACCAATTCCGGTTCGCGAGTATGCTCAGCTAACCAAACCGTTGCGTCGACATAGTTCGAGATAGACTCGACCGCCCCATCCAGCTTACACACATTAACAAGCGTTGGATGTCGACTACGGGAGGTGGCGATAAAGTTGGCTTGATTGGCTGTCATCGTACAAGGCATCTTCTCTTTTTCTAACCATTCACGACCGAACTCTATGAGCAGTCGATCACACGAGTGAATCGCGTCACCAATTGTTCGAGCATTAGGTCCACCCGGGTGAGCCGCTGTAACACTCGCTCCGATTGAACCAAGCGACCAAACACCACGCGGATCGACGGGAGAAAGTCCGATTCGAACCTCCTCGACGGCGATCAAGTTCGATGTTCCATTCGCGATTTCTGCTAAACGTATGAATTCGTTAAAACCACCAATGCCACTCCCACGAATTCGACTTGCAGCGCCCATAATATCAGGTGAATCCGATTGAAAACCAGCTAGACAATTGGGGTGGTGCCGGAAACAAGGTGTGTTTACGCCCATATTCATGGAATAGTTTCCTCGTTCATACTTTTGTCCTGATAGACCAGAAACAAGCCCACGGTCATAGGGCCCAGTATACGTATCGCTAGGGCACAGAAACGATGGAACACGAGTCTCTCGGACCAGCCGATTCGAAGCATGGCTCAAGCTCAATCTCGGATCGAATGAGTTAGCCAAAGGTAGTTGATCGAGATAGGATAGAATTGCGACCAGCCAATTGCCTTGCAATCGATCGAGACTTATGGAATTCGGCGATAGGCGGCCTCGTAAGCGTTGATCGCAATGCCTATGTGCTTCAGATTGTTTTGGCATTGAATTCTTCTCGCAGCTTCTCTGGCTGACTGAACCGCAGGAACGAGCAATACAACGAGAAGTGAAATACATGCGATAACCACAAGTAGTTCTATAACCGTAAAGCCACGATGCTCTCTACCACGAAACTGACTAAGCCCTACAATCCAATTGAAGTAATCACGCATTCTTCAGCCTTAGCCCTTTTTCGAACTTGACCACTAGGATCGATTTCGACAAACCCAAACTGATAGAATCGTTGAGGTTATTACAAAAAAACAACTCCCAACTTTGAGCCCCATCCCACAACTCGTCTTTATGGATCATTTCCCCAGCCCCTATATACGTTGATACTTCCTCCACTTAATCCAGGAAGCGAAACACACCGCGCATGTAATCGCCAGAGCAAGGTACAGCCAACTTCTGCTATTCTCAAATCGCGGCTCACTTAGTCCATAGTAACTTAATTTGAATATCGCATCGTCCGGTCTAGAATCTTTCACGAAAATTGTCCACTTGTTGGTAGCCCGAGCGCCTTTTGAATCGACATCGCTTTGAACTACCGATACAGCTAGAGGGAATCCGTCGCTTAGCAACTCCAGGGTGTTTTGACACCGAAGATCATGTCGCACTTTATCTTTACCCTCAATAGTCTTGGTCTCAAACTCAACAATTCCCCAAGATTTGCTCGGATCACAAACAAAAAACGATGGCTCGACAATAACAGGGTAATCCCCTTGCCAATTGTATTCGTATTGAAAATCGACACGAACCAGTCCCTGATCTTGTTTCTCAATGCCGATGAGTCGAAAGTCCTGATTATTGATGAGATCTCGAAGGGGCATGCTGAACAACGTAACCCCGGAATGGATCGCTTGAAGCGGCTCGCTTAATTTCTTTTGATCCTGCAGGATCTTCTGGCCAGCTTCCGTCCCAAGCGACTCAATCGCGACCAAAGCGAACTTTCCCTTTTTCTCCGTTAGGCCAAACAAGTAGCGGTCGTTTACGATTCGAAGAGTCGCGGAATTGCCGGACTTAGAAAGCTCCTTCAGCCGGAGCTTCGATCCGGCAATTTCCACTTCGTATCGTGCAGAATGCTGCGATGTCGAACTTCGCGAGGCAACCCCAAAGGATGCAGCTACATCAATAGATACCATCAGCTCGCCGGTAAACGCTATTGGCATTCGACCGACCGCTCTCCTGAACTCATTCTCTAAAGCTAGGTCTGTAAAGGATGGTGATGCAGGCGTGGGTGAGAGCCAAAAAACCAACAGCAACAACAGCGTTAGAAGTAACTTGAACCTGAGTGTCATGATAGTGCTACAGCTAATCGTGAATAGTAGAAGTGGATTCAATGAACAGAGCGAGAGCAACGAAGAGCGGAATCTACCATTTTCTCGGGGGGGACCTTAAGCTGGGCCACCGCACCCAATAATAGCAAACGACAACTGATAGGTACTTAGAGTTTCCCGCGAAATCGCGTACCACTTTTAGTGCCAGCCTTCCGCCATTCGCATCTCTGCCCCAGCTTAATATCGAGGCGTTTTTATATTACCACCGAGTGTAGCCTCTGACCGCTTCCACTCAGAAATCGACGTACTTTTGCTATAATCGCTGGAAACTTAGCCCGTACGCGGCCTTGTACAGGCTAAGCCTTTACATGCTTCTGTACCTCAAGATCTTCGAGAGCACCGATCTTCATTGGCATCTCATTCTGCAACTGCAAGCAACCACACGTCGACTGAACTCCCATTATCTCGATCGCCGATAAACCTGCATTTCGAACACGAAAACGAATGGGAAGTCGGCTTGACTTCTGAACCGCTCCTAAGTCAAAATTTTCCAGCGTCAAAAAGACGCGCTGCCCACCCAGATACCGCCTCGAGTTTTCGCAGCTACCCGAAAACACGTAACCAATACAGAGGGAAAAACTCGCGACAATTATAAACACCGATGCACACGCAACAAGATTACGCTTTTTCACGTTGACTATGCTTCTATTAGAGAAAACACCAACTGACAGCGAGTCGCTCATGCTCCACCTCCTGCATTGGTAGGAGCAGAGGTAGAACGGTTGGTGTGAAATATTAAAAAGGTGACGGACTTCTTGGCTCCACCCACGTATTGAACATTGACAATCACTCCCAAATTCTGCGGTCGAAATGCTTCACCCCCTGAGGTGTGCGCCTCTTTCCGAAAATCAAGTCTCAAAACACGCTCTGCGGAATGGAGAGATTTCTGCACTTCACAAACACTGGGAACGACACAATCGCACGACGATGAAAGACTTGTAATTTCTCCTACGGAATCCAACCCTAAATCGGCTAGCGGAAAAGCGACATAGCTGGCTTCGTCGATGAAGATTACGCCAAGATCTCTCTCGTGTTGCTTAGTCGCATTTTCAGAAACTCGAGCTAAGGTTTCCTTTCCTGAATCGGGAACACTTGCCGTGCTGGGTTGGCAAGCAGAGAAGAAACCGAGCAAGACGATCCATCCTGCTAGGAACCCGCTAGCCATGACCGGCGGTGAGCGGTGAGCGGTGAGCGGTTTTCAACATTTGGCGTGTTCTCCATTGCAGGCTGTCAATGTGGGTTTAAGTCCCGATAGATGCCACTAGAGCAGATTCCAAAACCCGTGTCAAGAAAAATCCAGAAAAAATCCATTCGGGGGGGAGGGGCGGTTTTAAGCGGGGGGCATGATCAACTAGTTCGGTGCAGTCGTTTGTTCTGTCTGCGTAAACAACTGGTTGAACCGATCGCGAATCCCGCAGGCTCGTCCTGCGGTTCGTTAGGTTTCTCGCTAAACCCGTGATCGCCCCAATCCGCCATCGAATCCCGCCGACTCGAGCGGCGGATTGTTAGGCTTCCGTATGGCTTGGCAAATCCGGCTAATCGAACCGGAATCGTAACGATCTCCTAGGTAAACCAGGAGCATTCTTGGAGTGTGTGGGGAAGCCGTTATGTGTAGCGAGAAACGTAAGCTTCACCTGGGCAAGCCAGGTGCATTCGTCAGATGCCATCCCAGTAGGCCTCCTGCGCAGTGTGCAACAAATCGTTTAACCGCATGCCCATCGGGCCGCGCTGGAGCGTTCTAACCCGGATCTGAGTGCGCTGTTCAGATGGCGATCCACTGTGAACGCTACTATGGGCTGCCCCTGGGAGCATCAACGCAGGGCGATGCCCGTTCGGTTAAACGAGGAAGCCGCAGGGCGTCGCCCGTGCGGTTAATCAACAGGCCCAGAGATCGCGTGGCGTCTAGCAGAATTGGTTAGCATCTTGTGCGTAAAATCAGGTATAATAAGAGGTCCCGAGTCCCACCCTTTATTTCCCCACCATGCGATCAACCTCATACATTTCGCCCCCCACTTTCGGGTTGGCTTTGTTAATTGGCTTTTTGTTGTTCGGCGAAAATGCCCTTGGACAGATTCGTTTCAACGAGTCGATCCGGCCCATTCTCTCCGACAAGTGCTTTTTTTGTCACGGCCCCGATGCCGCCAACCGGCAAGCCGATCTGCGACTAGATGATCGTGAGGACGCCATTTCCCACGGAGCGATCATCCCTGGAAACCTCGAAGACAGCCAGATTCTGGCTCGCATCCATTCGGACGATCCGGATCTTCAAATGCCTCCTCCTTACTCGAAGCTGCCTAAGCTTACCCAGGCGGAGATCGAGCTTTTGGAACAATGGATTCGCGAGGATGCTCCCTATCAAAAGCATTGGGCGTTCGAGTCTCTCGATTGGGAACGTCTAGCAACCTTTTCAGCAACCGGTCCATCTCAAGCTTCAAGCTCAACGTCAGAGTCCCCTAACTCCCCGATCGATTCGTTTGTTCGTTCTGCACTTGAGGTCCGAGGCTTGCAACTGCAACCCTCTGCCGATCGAAGAACCTTGGCGCGGCGGGCTGCGTTTGATGTCACGGGCCTACCACCCGATCCTGGTTTGTTGAATGAATATCTAAACGCTCCCGATGAGCGGCAAGCTTACGAAAAATACCTCGACAAACTTTTGGCTTCCCCACACTTCGGCGAAAAGATGGCGGTCGATTGGCTCGATATCGCTAGATATGCAGACAGCTTTGGCTTCCAAGTGGATCGCGATAGACCTATGTGGCAATGGCGGGACTGGGTGATCCGCAGCTTCAACGAAAACAAACCCTTTGACCAATTCATTGTCGAACAGATCGCGGGGGACATGCTGCCCGGTGCGACCAAGGATCAAATTCTGGCGACCGCCTTCAATCGCTTGCATCAACAAGAAAGCGAAGGGGGCTCGGTGGAGGAAGAGTATCGAGTCGAATACGTCGCCGACCGTGTGCAAACCTATGCCACCGCATTCCTGGGGCTGACCTTTGAATGTGCACGTTGCCATGATCACAAATACGATCCGATCTCCCAAAAGGAGTATTACGGTCTGTTCGCCATGTTTCAAAACATTGATGAAGCCGGATTGTACTCCTACTTCACCGACTCACCTCCAACACCAGCCATGCCACTCTCGAGCGACGAGCAAGACAAAAAGCTCGACGAGCTGGCCGGTTCGGCAAGACAAGCTTGGGAATCGCTGAAATCCCATCAGAAATCACTGACATCTCAACCAGAAGCTTTGTCAGTAGATGCGTTCGAGCAATGGCTCGCCTCCGAACGCCCCCCGATGGCTCATTTTGACTTTGATACGCTGGAAGATCGCAAGCTTATAAATCTAATCGCCGCTGATAAGCCAGCGACAGTCGACGGCGAAAACGCACTTGCCCCTGGCAAGTGCGGTATGGCGATCCAATTCACCGGGGACGACGCGGTCAAAACCACCCTCGGCAATTTTCAACGTGAGGAACCGTTTAGCATCTCGCTATGGCTCAAGACACCCGATGTCAAAGAAAGAGCTGTTGTCTTTCATCGCTCCCGAGCTTGGACCGATGCCGCGAGTCGCGGTTACGAACTTTTGATCGAAGACGGCAAACTAAAGTGGAGCTTGATTCACTTCTGGCCAGGAAACGCTATCTCCATCAAGACCGCCGTCGACGTGCCTGTCGATGCGTGGACTCATGTCGCAGTCACGTATGACGGGAGTAGCCAAGCCAAGGGGCTCCAGATTTTTGTGAATGGCACACTGGCCGCTACGACCATTGAGAAAGATAATCTTACCAAGACGATCGCTGGCGGCGGTTACGATCATATCGATTTGGGAGAACGCTTTCGGGATAAAGGTTTCAAGAATGGACTTATCGACGAATTCCGCGTCTATCCCTTCACACTGACAACTTGGGAAGCTCTCCAACAAGCTGATCCAGCATCGGCCAAGACTTGGTTGACGAGAGCTTCTCAGGATAGCGATCTTTTTGAACGATGGATTGCACCGATTCTGGCCCAGACCGATAAGGCTACGCAATCGCTGGCTGCTGAGCTCAAAATCGCACGAAAGCAGATGTATAGCCACCAAGACTCCTTGTCCGAGATCATGGTTATGCGAGAGCTACCAACTCCCAAACCAGCGTATGTACTCGTTCGCGGCGAATACAATCAGCGTGCCGACGAAGTCTCAGCGATGACTCCTAAGGTTTTGCCACCTTTGGCAGAGGGGCTTCCCAACAACCGGCTAGGGTTAGCCTATTGGACTGTATCTCGCGATCATCCTCTCACAGCTCGCGTGACGGTGAATCGAATCTGGCAAAGCATTTTCGGAATTGGGCTAGTCAAGACGTCGGAGGATTTTGGCAGCCAAGGCTCGTTGCCCCTATATCAAAATGTGCTTGATGTCCTCTCCGCACGGTTTATCGCTTCAGGCTGGGACACGAAGGGTTTAGTGAAAACGATTCTCAGCAGCGATGTCTATCGACAAAGAAGCGTCTCTGATCGTCAAGATGTTATGGCTGACGATCCCGATAACGAATGGCTCGCGCGGGGTCCTCGGATTAGGCTTGGAGCAGAAATGATTCGGGATAATGTGCTGGCATCTGCTGGGCTGATCGATCTGTCATTGGGCGGTCCACCGGTAAACCCCTACGAATTGTCGGAATCGTTTAAGCCCGCAGGACCTTCGGGCGGAAACGGGGTATACCGTCGCAGCTTGTACACCAATTGGCGACGCACTGGCCCGCCGCCAGCCATGATCGCTTTTGATGCCCCAAGAAGAGCGGTTTGTACACCCAAACGGGAGCGAACTGAAACAGCTTTGCAGTCCTTGATTCTTCTCAATGGTGTGCAGTATGTCGAGGCAGCACGTGCCCTTGCCGCCCGAGCTTACACTGTTAGTCCCGATGATGAACGAAAGCAAATCGAAACCATTTTCGAGGCTTGCTTGGGACGATTACCCTTTGACCGTGAAGTCGAGATTTGTGTGCAATTGCTCAACGAACAACGTGAAATATTCCAGGCCACTCCGGAAAGAGTCAAAGAGTTTTTGAGTGTGGGACGATTTGTAGCAGATCCGTCCGTACCCCCAGAAACGCTGGCTGCATTGACGGTATTGTGCCAAACCGTTTTCAATCATGACTCTTGCATCATGAAGCGATAAGAGGAACATTAGCCATGGATTACCAAGATTTGAAACGTGCCAACCAATGGCGTTCTCGGCGTTCGTTTCTAGGCCATACTGGATTGGGGCTCGGCTCTTTGGCGTTAGGTACGATGCTGCAACAAGATAGCCGGGCAGACGATCTTCAGATAGACAGCCAAGGCGGAAGTCTATCTCGCTATCACCATCCTCCCAAGGCGAAGCGGATCATCTATTTGTTCATGTCAGGTGGTCCATCCCATCTGGATTTGTTCGACTACAAACCCAAACTCAACGAGCTCCACGGCCAACAGTTGCCCGATTCCGTACGGGGTGGACAGCGACTTACCGGAATGTCTGGCAACCAGTCGTCGATTCCTTTGGTGGGTAGCCCTTTCAAATTCGAACAGAACAAAAACTCGGGGGCTTGGTTCTGTGAGCATCTGCCTCATACTGCGTCGATTGCAGAGGATCTGTGCATGGTCAATTCCATGTACACCGAAGCCATCAATCACGGACCAGGGGTAACATTTTTCCAAACGGGAACGCAGATCGCGGGCCGACCAAGTATCGGATCTTGGCTGAGCTACGGGCTTGGGCAGGAGAATCAGAACTTGCCAGCTTTTGTGGTCATGGTCACCAAGGACAAAGGGGGCCAGCCGCTGGGGGCACACTTATGGGGCAGCGGTTTTCTGCCGAGCAAGCATCAAGGTATTCTTTTGCGTGCAGCCAAGGATCCAGTGCTTTACCTCAGCAATCCATCCGGGATCGATGCTAGCGGGCGGCGAATGATGTTGGATCGTCTTCGAGATCTACACGAGTTACAAATGGCCGAGCAAGGAGAACTCTCCATTCAAAACCGCATCGATCAGTATGAAATGGCGTTTTCGATGCAATCCAGTATTCCGGAGGTGTCAGACCTGTCGTCGGAGCCCGAGGAGGTTCTCGCTAGCTACGGTCCCGACGTCAAGACGCCTGGTACGTTCGCTGCGAATTGCTTGATGGCTCGTCGGTTGGCGGAGCGTGGGGTTCGGTTTATTCAGCTCTATCACCAGGATTGGGATCATCACGGCGGTTTGCCAGGTGGCCTGCCCGGTTTGTGCCGGGAGACCGATCAACCTAGTGCGGCTTTGGTTAAGGACCTTAAGCGGCTCGGTTTGCTAGACGATACGCTCGTGATTTGGGGTGGTGAGTTTGGCCGCACGAATTACTGCCAAGGAAAAATCCAACCCAATTTCGGCAGGGACCATCACCCACGATGTTTTAGCATGTGGTTTGCTGGAGGCGGAATCAAACCGGGTATCACTTACGGAGCAACCGATGAGCTTGGATATAACGTTGCCGAGAATCCGGTCCACATTCACGACATGCAAGCCACCTTAATGCATTTGTTAGGCATTGATCACGAGCAATTGACTTACAAATTTCAAGGACGCCGGTATCGGCTCACCGATGTACATGGCCATGTCGTCAAGGAGATCTTGGCCTAAGCACAAAGCGAACTGTAGATGAGTAATTTTCCGATTGCTTCGGATTCTTTCATGCTGCGAGGCGGATCCCCACGTAAAAATCCCTATCGTGATGGTTTAACGACGACCTTAACTTAGTATGCCGTGCAACACTTCACCATGCACGTCGGTCAATCGAAAATCTCGTCCACCGTATCGGTACGTCAGCCGTTCGTGATCGATCCCTAGCTGGTGCAACACTGTCGCCCACATATCATAGACTGTGCAGCGATTCTCGATCGCATAGTAGCCCAACTCATCCGTCTGACCGTAAATCGAACCACCTTTTACTCCACCACCTGCAAACCAAACCGAAAAGCCGTAGGGATTGTGGTCGCGACCATGTGTTCCTTGCGAAAACGGTGTTCGTCCGAATTCACCAGCCCAGACAATGAGTGTCTCATCTAGCAACCCTCGTTGCTTCAGGTCCTGAATCAGAGCGCTGATTGGCTGGTCAACTTGGGCTGCCATCGCAGCATGCCCCTTTTCTAGATCGCTATGTTGATCCCAAGGATTAGGTCCGTTGCCGGCACCAATACCACGTGTGAGGCAGCTTAGCTCGATGAAACGCACCCCGCACTCGACAAGCCTTCTCGCCATAAGGCATTGTTTGGCATAAGCGGACTTTTCAACATCAGTCGAGTCGACACCGTATAAAGCCAACGTACTGGCGGATTCCCCTGACAGATCGCAGAGATCAGGAACGGCAGTTTGCATACGAAAAGCTGTTTCATAATTCTGTACTGCTGCCTCGATCTGGGGATCAAACTGGCTTGCGAGTAATCTTTTATCGAGTTGTTTGACCAGTTCCAATTGCCTCCTCTGTGCATCCCTATTTTTTGAGGGCTTGATGTTACGGACCGCTTCGACTTGATCCGCTTGAATGATCGATCCTTGACGATGAGCGGGTAGGAAGCCCGAGCTGAACAGACTAATGCCTCCGTGCGGTGCCACTGCCGATCCGCTTTGCAACACAACATAAGCTGGCAGATCTGCATTCTCCGAACCGAGGCCATAAGCCGCCCAAGCTCCCGCGCTGGGGTAGCCCATAATCGGGAATCCTGTATGCATGAAGAAGTTCGCTTGCGCGTGCTCATTAAAAGGTGCTGTCATCGAGCGGATCAACGCAAGTTCGTCCGCGACTTTGGCGATTTCCGGGAACATGCTGCTGATGGGCATGCCACACTGGCCAGCAGGAGTGAACCGAAAGGGACTCCCCATGATGTTACCATTGTTGTTGAACATGGTTCGCTCGATCTTCACAGGCATCGGTTTTCCATGATCCCTCGTCAGCAGTGGCTTGGGATCAAAGGAATCAATGGCCGAAACGCCGCCCGACATGAAACAGAAGATTACATGCTTGGCCTTCGCGGGCCTATGCGTCTTTGGCAAAGCAGCATCCCCGGGCAAGGTACGATCTGCAGCGGCTCCATCACTGGCTAGCAGGGCCGTCAATGCTGCTGCTCCGAACCCCATGGATGCTCGTTCGAGTGCTTGCCTTCGCGACCAAAATCCATTCGGTAATCTGTTGTTCATGCTTCTTCCTATTTGATAAATAGGAACTCCTTCATCATAAAAAAGGATCTGGCGATATCACTCCAAACTCGCAACTCCGGATCGACGCTCGATTCCAAGGGGAGAGATTGCAGGAGGATCGTCAAGTTTCGCGATTGCTCTTGTAGTCGTAACCAATCAGTTACCTGATCCTCATCGAGCCACTGAGGCACAGTCGAAAGCTGGAACCCATAATGAAACGATTGATACGATGACTCAACCTCAACCGGGCTCAAAGCATGATCATAGAGTCGCGCTTCAAAGATTTTACCGACTAGCATTTTACCATTCGATGCGGGCAAATGTCTGACCCCCAAGCTAAGGATGGTATCGCCCGGCTCAAAGGCACGAACCCCATCTGCTCGATAGGACTTTCCGTAAGGTTTCCCGTCACGGTAGGCAAGTATGGTGCTATCCTCTTCATACACGACGGCTAAATGAACCATCCGCTGGCTAGCATCCGATTCGACGAACCCATTAAAAGGCTTTGTTCTAGCAAAGAACTCGCTTCCCGCCATCCAATGTCCTGGCGTTTGCTCGCCAAAAACAATCGCATCGAAGCCTGCCCCATCCCTTGTTTGTACGCTTATCACCCCTCCTCCCCGTTGCTGAAAGCTATCGAGTTGCACCCAAGCTTCCAGGGTCTTTTGTCTAAGAGTTCTCGGCATTGCAGAAGGTGGCAAGGGCTGTGAAATAGCGAAACCTTTCCCATCAACAACCAGAGCCCCATCGATCACCTGTGCACCGTTTTGCAGATCGAGCCGGACCGCCCCCTCCTCGTCGTGGCGGTTCGAATGCAATGCCGCACTATCAAAAGAAAAACGAACTATTGGCTGCACCGGTGGTGCAGAGATCGTGTCTTCGTTGTTCTGTTGCAACATCTTGTCGCGAGCCACACCTACAAGAAACGCAATTTTAGATTCGACTAACGATTTCGCCTCTACAATTTCCATTGCTTTAGCCGCTTGCAATGCGAGATCTTGTAGCGATTCGTCTCGATATCGTTGGATCAAATCGAGTTCTATTGGTTCTGGATTCCTGGCCAGGGCCGCAACAAACATCTTTGCTATGCGATCTCGTGTGCTGAGATCGGCATACTCAGAGCTTTCTAGTAGTCGCTTGGCCCATGCCGTGGTAAGCTTGGTGATCTGAGGGTCGTTCATCAACGCGAGCGATTGAGCAGGCACGTTGGTGGAGTCCCTGCGACCGACGGTAGCAAACGGCTCAGGAAAATCAAACGCTCTTAAGAATGGATCCAAACTGTTGCGTTGCACTCGGACATAGAGCCCGCGTCGATTGGATTCTCCTGAAACGGTGGGGCCGAATCGCTGTAAACTGAGTTCGCCCGAAACTCGTAGCAGACTATCGCGAATTCCTTCGGCATCTAAGCGTCTTACCATCGCGTGGGACCATAGCCGATTGTCGGGATCCAGGGCTGCTGCTTCGGCGGTCGGTACGGAATCAGCCTGCCATGTTTCAGACAGCACTAATTGTTTGATCAAGGACTTGAGGGAAGTATTCTGAGACCGAAACGCTATGACGAGAGCATCGAGCAACTCTGCGTGAGTGGGTAGCTCGCCTAGGCGTCCGAAGTTATCAGGCGTAGGAACTAACCCTCGGCCAAACAAGTAATGCCATATTCGATTCACGATGACGCGGTGAGTTAACGGGTTCTCTCGACGCAGCATTTCATCCACCAGCCGCAATCGATTGAAGTCATTGTCTGGGTCGGTCACGTTCAGAGCAGATAAAAATCTAGGTGGTACCTCCTGCGCTGGTGATTTGTGGTCCCCTCTTACGTAGAGTTGCTGCTTTCGCTTGCGTGCCTCTTCGATCGTTGGGACTCGGATTGGTACCGGTATGGCAGCCTCGAGGCTGCGATACTCTGTAAGGAGCTGAAGAATCCGTTGGGATTCCTTTCCCGTTAGTTCGCTGGCTTTGTTCTGAAGAATGTTGGCTGTGACGAGTTCATCGAGCATGATCGCCTGCGCGTCCGAGATCGTGCCGTTCTTCCATACCATGACGGCTTGCAAGATTTCGTCTGCCAACTTAGTGGCATCGTCCGAGTCTTTCACGACTTGTAGCAGCTCGGTCAGTCCCCTAGTCCCTCCCAACTTACTTCGCGGTGGCGAGGTACTTGTTGTCAGCGCAATCTCGCGGATACCGAACCAGGAACGCTGGCGATCGCTTACGGGCATGGCCGTATCAAGTGCATGCGCGATTTCAAAATGGGCGGAATCTCCCTCCCAGTAAGTCATATCAAGTCGTTCCCATCGCCATTGGTTGCTGGGCTTTAAGAATGGATAGATACCTCCCATGCGAGGGTAATCTTGGACAACTGCTCGGAGTGTGGCTTCGCCTCCCCCTCGAACTAATGCCCAAATATATTGCCCTGGTTCAATTCTGATATCGATCGATGTCAAGCGAGCAGAGTGTTTATCGCTAATGAGTCCCGAGTAAATCCCTCGTGGTAAAATCTCGCTTAGTATTGAGTCTCCTTCGACTGCGATCCGAAACTCACCCGAAGAGGAAACCATCGGCTTTCGATCGTGAGTCGACGGGAGTCCTACTCCACTTGCAATCCAATCTGAGGTGTCGTCATCTTTGCTAAGGTCCCAGGCTCGTTGGATACTGTCCGGATCTATAGAGTCAGAATCGCCAGTCGTTTGGAGCAACGGCTGTTTGCGCTTATTAGGTTCCTCCATCGGATCTAGAAGCCGCTGCACCAAACGATCTTTGTCACCAAGCCACAGATCGCACAGTCCCTCGCGAATCTCGCGTTTCAAGAGCTGCAACTTCTCAACATTCATTTCTTGTCGCTCGGAGGTGTCGATCACGATTCGTGCTGGTCGGCATTGATTGAGGGCCGCATACAGTGCGTAGTAATCTTCTTGGCTAATGGGATCAAATTTATGATCATGACATCGTGCACAAGACACTGTCAGCCCGAGAAACGCTTTGGAGAAGACATTGATTTGATCATCAAGGAACCTAACTTTCTCATCGAGCGCATCGGTTGGAAAAAAGCCATGAAAAACCATGCGCCAATGCGACATAGCAATCGAAGACTCATTAAAGCCGAGCTCTGCGTCCACCCTCGGATCGGGGATCAAATCTCCTGCGATGTGTTCGCGTAGCATTTGGTCATAGGGTACGTCGTTATTAAGAGCGCGAATCAGATAGTCGCGATAGTACCACGCATTATCGATTGCTGGGTCGCCTTCGGAACCATGGGAATCTGCATAGCGAAGCCAATCCATCCAGTGCCTTGCCCACTTTTCGCCAAACTCCGGTCGAGCCAGCAAACTGTCCACCAACGGTTCCAGGCTCCCTGCCTTATCGATTTCGGAAACTGCAGCGTTGAGTTCTAACTCAGAAGGCGGTAAACCGATAAGGTGTTGATAAAGTCTTCGCACCAATTGATGATTGTTGGCGCGGTTTTGTTTCGGGATGTGTGTTTCGGCCAATTTTTGATCGATGAAGTAATCGATCAAGCTGGGCAAGTGATTCGAAAGTACACGTGTATCCGATTCCAATGAAGCTTGAGAAGAAAGAAGCTTCGGCGCAATGGGTTGCAAGCTCCACCAGTCAAGTCGACGGGCAAAGGTAGCATCCCAGGAAGTCTGCGATTCGAACTCTTCTTTGGTTGGTGGTGATTGCCTAGGATCAATCAATCCATCTCGGATCCATTTTTCGATATCGGCAATCGCTGTAGCGGAAAGTTTAGCGCCTCCTTGGGGCATTTCCATCCCCTCGATCTCGTGCTTGATGACGGCAAGAAGTTTGCTGGTTGCCGGCTCACCTGGTTCGACAATAGGACCATCATCACTGCCAGCGAGTAGACCACCTCGCCAATCGAGAACGACACCGCCATCCGATTGCCCGAGAGAGTTGTGGCACGCGTAGCAGTGTTCCACCAAGATGGGCCTGATTCGCGATTCAAAAAACTCAAGTTGGGAATCGTTTCCGTATACAAGCCCCAGAGTTAACGTCAGAGCGAACCCTATCGAATAAGGAACGCGCGTCAGAAGTACGAATAACGATCGATTAAAAAGCGGAAGGCACGGCATTTTGCGGAGGGGCGAATTGCTTTCGAGTTTCCTCATAGGCATGATTCGCGAAAAGGGGAGGACAGGGGGCTCCCCTCCATTATGCCACAAATTCCTCCTCGCCGTCGTTTCCTGGGCGAGCTAATTGGCCAGATTCTTCTAGTGAACGAACGACATCCACGATCTTTTGCTGAACCGATTCGACATCGCTGAGTTTGACTCGGCCCAGGAATCCAATCTCCTCCTTGAGAATTTCTGAAGCCCGCTGGGACATATTCTTCATGACCTTGTCCTGCAAAGCTTGGCTTGCACCCTTGAGTGCCATAGCCCATTGGCTGGTTTCGACATTCTTGAGAAGGGTCTGAATGTCTTTGTCCGCGAGCTTTTGAATGTCTTCGAACACGAACATAAGCCTTCGAATTTCCTCGACGAGCTCTGGGCTGTCCTTGGCCAGATTCTCGAAAACCATACGTTCGGTCGCGCGATCGGTGACGTTGAGAATCTCTGCCACGGCAGGCACACCACCCGATTTCTGAAACGACTGATGCATCACCATCGACATTCGGAACTCGAGAGCCCGCTCGATATCCGTAATCGCCTCGGGACTTGTTTGTCCCATCTTGGCAATTCTCTGGATGACCGCGAGTTGTTTTTGTTGTGGCAATCCGTTTAGGATACCTGCACCGGTAGCGGGTGGAACGTGGCAAATCACGACCGCGATCGTTTGCGGATGCTCGTCCATGATGAACGAAAGAATATTCTGCGCATCCGTTTTTTGAAGAAATCCAAACGGCAACGACTCGATCGTCTGTTGCAAAATGGCCAACATGTCGGCTGCGTCTTTTCCTAGTGCTTTCCTAACCAGGGCTTTAGCCTTTTCCAGACCACCACACGCATGGATAAGGGAGCTAGGCTGTCCGCCAAAGAATTCCTGAATCACCTCTTCCTGAACTTGTCCAGGAATATCGTCGATCTGAGCGATGGCGAGCGACACCGCTTCAACGTACTTGGGAGGCAATCGAGCCAGCAATTTTGCAGCATCGTCCTCTTCAAGCGCCATGAGCAGGATGGCGGATTTGTGAATCCCCTCTTCGACCATACTCGTATGCATTTGGCGGCTCGACTGCACGATTTTATCTACTCCCACTCAACAATCGTGTCGTGCAGGAAGAAACTGTCCGGCTCTTTTCGTCGACTGTTTGCGTTTGGGAAACGATACTTTCTGAAGCCGCAGGATTAGCCGTTACAGATCGGCAGACCAGGGTAATCGGCAATACCCCCACTGTCCGTTGTTTTCGTCGACTCCGATTTCCAGCCATTCGAGCCGGTTGCCTATGCTGGGGTAGAGCTCTCGCATCAGTTCTTTGCCGATCCAGCCTGCTATTTCTTCCGCTGTTGTGTTCACAATGGGGAGTAGCATGCAATCCTCGGCTGGAAAAACCCAGCGTTTATTCTTAAAACGCACCGTGATTTCATCTCCCTCTGGCTCGACGGAAATCAGGCTGTGCTTAAGGGGTAAAAGCATATGGTGATCAAGCTGTTTGACGATTTTAGCTAAATTGTCTCGAAAAGCGATAAAATCGATGACGTAACGGTTTTCGTCTAGTGCCCCCTGGACCTCGCCTCGAACGCCATAATTATGCCCATGCAAACATTCACAAATGTCACCCGCGAACGTGATGAAGTGGGCAGAAGAAAAGACGAGTTGCTCTTTTTGAAGCAGAACTCGGTAGGTCTCGTTAGTCATATGCAAATAGCAAACTTGGATGAATGGAAATTAGAAGGAGGCCGAAAATCGGTTATAGTGTAGCAACCTGGTAAGGTTGCCCAAAGGTGAGGTCAGACAACGAGAGATTTGATGCAAGATAATGTAAAGTTTAAGCCCCATTACGATGTTGCAATCGTCGGCGGTGGGCACAATGGTTTAGTGGCCGCCAACTATTTGGCCCTGGCGGGACTAGATGTTATTGTTCTAGAACAAAAATCTCACCTAGGTGGCGCATCGGTTTCTGCCAAAATATTCCCAGACTACGATGCTTTGGTATCGAGGTACGCTTATCTGATTTCCCTTTTTCCAACGGAAATTCTCTCGGAATTGAAGATCGACTTTCAAACTTGCCGACGGCGGACGGCATCGTTTACGCCCTATGTTGAGCAGAACGGCACCCCTTCAGGTCTGCTTCTCTCCAATGTTGATCCAGAATTATCGCGGCAGTCGTTCCTTGCTTGGACGGGTAACGAGAACGCTTGGACTCGATATCAGCAACTGTTAGAACTCGAGTCCTCGATTGCCAAATTGGTATGGCCAACGATGACCCAGCCCCTTAAGAGTCGCGAATCCTTTCTAGGTCAACTTCAATCTGATGCCGATCGGCAAGCATGGGATTGGTTCGTTGAACGCCCCTTGGGCCAAGCGATCGAGCATTTCATAGATGACGACTTGGTACGCGGCTTGGTCATGACCGATGCAAAAATCGGGGTCTTTACTCACCCTCATGATGAATCCCTGATTCAGAATCGTTGCTTCCTGTACCATGTTATTGGTCGCGGGACAGGGGAGTGGCAAGTTCCGATCGGGGGCATGGGAGGGCTCGTTGCTGGCTTATCCAAGGCTGCTCTTGCGCGTGGGGCAACGGTGGTTACCGATGCAGAGGTGATTGCTGTAGGGCTCGGTAATGACACGCACTCCGTCCAGATAGTATATGGACCGTCTGGCTCATCACAGCAAACAGTCACGTTTGATGCAACACGCGTCGTCTTCAACGCCAGTCCGAAACGAACCGCCCGTATTCTCAACCAATCTTGGCAACCTACCACAACCGACGAGGGTTCGGTGGTCAAAGTCAATATGCTGCTCCAAAGACTACCAAAGCTTCGGTGCAAGGAAATGTCATCTACTGATGCATTCGCAGGCTCTTTGCACATCAACGAAGGTTATCAGCAAATGATCGGATCGTATGAAATCGCGAAGAGTGGACGTGTCCCTAAACCTGCACCGTGCGAGATTTATTGCCATACGTTGACCGATCCGACGATCTTGTCTGCCGACCTTCAGCAACGAGGTTTTCATACCATGACCCTATTCGGGCTCGATGCCCCGTATCGATTGTTCGAGAAGGATAACCATGAAGCCGTTCGAGCCGAGTTTCTGCAAAGCTACCTCGATGGATTGAACGATTTTTGTGGCGAGTCGTTCGAAGACTGCTTAGCTAAAGACTCGCATGGCAATCCTTGTATCGAGGTGAAGTCGGCACTCGATTTAGAGACCGAGGTTGGTTTGGATATGGGGAACATCTTTCATAATTCGCTTTCTTGGTTCTTCGCAAGCGATCGACATGCAATCGGATCATGGGGAGTTGAAACCGAACAGGATCGCGTTTACATTTGCGGTTCCTCTGCGATGCGAGGTGGGGCGGTGAGCGGGATCCCTGGCCACAATGCGGCGAAGAAGATCTTTGAAGAACTTGGGATCAACCAATGAGCTCGACCAATCTTTCTTGTAGGTATGTGATTTCTAACATGAAGCTTCGTTTGATTATTGGCTTGACAGTTGTTCTCAGCGTTTCGTTCAGCGGCTGTCGTGAACAGGCAGAAGTGGCCGAGCCCGTTCGGCCTGTACGAGCGATCCAGGTAAATGCACTGGATCTAATGAATGACAGATGGTTGCCAGGTCGGGCCATAGCCGCCCAAGAAATCAATCTTGGGTTTCGTGTTTCCGGGCCGATCGTCGACCTAGCGGTGCTGGTAGGTGATCCGGTCAAGAAAGGGCAAATCATTGCACAGATTGATCCACGCGATTTCCAGGTAACTCTAAGAAACGCACAAGCCAATCTCGATGCCGCCCGCGCGAGGCTACAGGCAATGCGTGCGGGGGCGAGACCTGAGGAACTCGAGCAACTCAAAGCGATGGTTGAACAAGCCGAAGTTCGGCTACAGACTGCCACCAGCGAATTTGTTCGGGCCGAGGGTCTAATTCAATCACAAACGATTAGCCAGTCCGAATATGATCAGTTTTTTGAAGCCAAGATTCGCGCCGATACGGATCTGCGGCGGGCGAGAGAGCAGTTGCAGATTGGCATGGTCGGTGCGAGGGCTGAGGATATCGCCGCTCAAGAAGCGGAGATCCGAGCTCTGGAGGCGGCGACAAACTCCATAGAAAACCAGCTTGCAGACACCACCCTTCGAGCCCCTTTTGACGGTGTTGTGGTCAGTCGATACGTCGAGAATTTTGAACAGGTCCGGGCCAATCAAGCTGTCGTACGAGTGCTGGATTCCTCTGTTATCGATATGGTAATCAACGTGCCCGAAGGCTCGATCTCTGTCGTACCTTACATCACTGATATTACTTGCCGCTTTGACGCTTACCCCGAACTAAGGTTGCCAGCAGAAGTCAGAGAGTTAGGCACCGAGGCTTCCAGAACGACGCGTACGTTTCCAGTCCGGCTTCGTATGCAACAACCTGAGGCGGTAAGAATATTGCCGGGAATGGCAGGTGGAGCAACCGGTCAGATCGTTTTGCCGAAGGAGCGAAGCAACGGCCCAGAAATTCCTGAATCGGCTGTATTCGAGCGCGATGGCAGCACTTTTGTTTGGGTTATTAACACGACCGACGGACGGACGGGAAAAGCCGAAGCCCGCCAGGTTGACATTGGCAGTCTTTCCTCTCGAGGTTTGCGTATTGTTCAGGGATTGGACTCTGGTCAATGGATCGCCACCGCTGGTACAACTGACCTACAAGAAGGCCGTTTGGTGCGAATATTGGATCAAACGACACAAGGAATGTCGCCGTGAGCATTGCCACATTCGCAGTACAGCGTACCAAACTTACATGGTTTGCCACCATTATCCTTTTAGCGGCTGGATCAATCGCCTACTTTCAGCTAGGCCAATTGGAGGATCCCGAGTTTACGGTCAAGAGCGCTTCCATCGCCACACTCTACCCCGGCGCGAGCGCTGAGGAAGTCGAGTTGGAAGTAACAAATCCACTGGAGATCGCCCTCCAGAGTATGCCGCAGTTAAAGTTTGTCGAATCGATCTCCCGTCCTGGTTCTTCCATTATTCGAGTGGAAGTACAGCCGAGGTATCGGTCTGCCGAGTTACCTCAGATTTGGGACGAGCTCCGAAAAAAAATCCGAGACGCGACGCCCAGTCTTCCTCCTGGGGTACAGGAACCAATTATTGGTGACGATTTCGGCGACGTATTCGGATTTCTTTTAGCGGTGACGCGAGATGAGGGGTTCACCGACGCAGAGCTGGAGCGCTACGTGGATGAGATCAAGCTAGAAATGAGCTTGATCTCTGGCGTTGCGAGGGTTGAGCTTTGGGGAGTGAGGAGGCAGTGCATTTACGTTGATGTTCCGACCACCCAGCTTACGCAACTGGGTATGTCGCTAGAACAACTCCAGAACACTTTGGCCAGACAGAATTTAGTGGTTCAATCCGGAGGTGTGGAGCTGACGAACGGACGACTAAGAATCGAGCAAACCGGCACCTTTGCCTCCCCGGAAGACATTGGCGACCTAGCGGTCAGCGGCTTTGGACCAACTCCAGGACCAATCCATGAAATGGTACCGCAACCAAGCGGTTCGGATGAGCTCATCCGTCTGCGAGATATTGGCCAAGTGCGTCGCGGCTACATCGATCCGCCGCAGGCGTTGATGCGATACAACGGTCGTCCAGCAATTGGCGTTGCCATATCCAATGCACCTCGAGCCAATATCGTCCAATTAGGCTCGGCCATCGATCGGCGGCTGGCAGTATTATTCGAGGAGCTTCCGGTCGGTATCGAGCTACATCGTATTTCCTGGCAGTCGAGACTTGTCGACGAGTCGATTCGCCAGTTCATGGTCAGTTTGCTTCAGGCGGTCGCCATTGTCTTGGTGGTGCTATGGGTGGCGATTGGATTGCGAACAGCGATTGTTGTTGGGCTTTGCGGTTTGGTATTTGTCATTCTGATGTCATTCTTGGTTATGCAAATCTGGGGCATCGACCTACAGCGGATGTCGTTGGGAGCACTGATCATTGCCATGGGCATGATGGTCGATAATGCAATCGTCGTGGTCGACGGGATTCTCTCGCGCATCCAGAAGGGCATGAACAGGATCCAGGCTGCTGTGGAAGCAGCCACACTGCCATCGATGCCACTGTTGGGAGCCACTGTAATCGCAGTGATGGCTTTTTATCCAATTTATGCATCGACCGAATCGGCCGGTGAATATTGTGCGTCGCTATTTCAAGTGGTCGCTGCTTCGCTTTTGCTGAGCTGGGTTTTGTCCGTCACGATCACGCCACTGATGGCGGTTTGGCTGTTACCCAGAACCGATCCGAACGCCAGTTTCGAGGAGCAGCACAATGGCTTCCTCTACCTTCACTTCAAGCGGTTGTTAGCGTTAGCGTTGAGACATCGCTGGCTCATATTAGGCAGTATGACTGCTGTGCTGGCCCTAGCTGTCTGGGGTTTTCGGTTTATCGACCGTACTTTTTTTCCCGATTCGGCTCGCCTTCAGATCATGGTCGACTACTGGGCGCCGCAGGGAACGCGGATAGAAGCCGTCTCCGAAGATCTTAGATCGATCGAACGCCACCTGCTTAACGACGAAACAGTCGAGTCCGTCAGCTCATACATCGGGCAGGGGCCACCGCGATTTTACTTGCCCGTCGAGCCCGAAAAACCATATGCCTCGTACGCTCAATTGATCGTTAATGTCAAGGATCTTGCGGGACTCAACCGATTGATTCCGGAGTTCGATGAATGGGCTCAGCAAAATGTCCCTGAAGCAACAGTTATCGTGCGGCGATACGGTCTTGGCCCAAGCAAGACTTGGACGGTAGAGGGGCGACTCAGTGGACCTGGAACGGCCGATTTAGTTGAATTAAGGCGAATAGCCGACCAAATGTCCGATATCGTTCGGAGCAGTCCGCACGCTAAGGTAACTCAACACAACTGGCGGCAACGCGAGCTGAAAGTCGTCGTTGATTACAATCAAGAACGAGGGCGCTGGTCTGGAATTTCTCGCGATAATATCGCCCGCGCCACTCGCCGCGCTTATGACGGATTTCCGATGGGACAATATCGCGAAGGAGATAAGTTGCTACCTATTCTCATGCGGTCCCCACCAATGGAGCGTGAGCAATTTGCTGGTACGATCCCGCTACTCCAGGTTCACCCATCCTACTCTTCGAATGCAGTACCGCTATCCCAGGTTGTTGACGGTGTTAATGTCCAGTGGGAGGACTCGATCATTTGGCGACGTGATCGTCGTCGAACCATCACGATTCAAGCGCGCACCGCCGATGGTGTTCCCGCATCAGCCCTGCGAGATGACATACAGGCAAAACTAGAAGCAGTCCCCTTGCCCAGTGGGTACCGGTTTGAGTGGGGTGGAGAATGGGAAAGCTCGCGAGATGCCCAGCAATCTCTCTTACCAGGAATCATACCGGCAGCGATCATCGTCGCCATCACCATCGTTGCCCTATTCAATTCGTTTCGCCCTCCGCTAATCATCGCACTGCTGATTCCCTTTGCCCTCATTGGCGTCACACTGGGGCTTTTGATAACCGGTCAGCCTTTCGGTTTTTTAGCATTGCTGGGAGCGATGAGCTTAGCGGGAATGATGATCAAGAACGCTATTGTATTGCTGGATCAGATCAATATCGAAAGGAATTCGGGAAGAGACATCTATGACGCAATTATTGAAGCGGCTACTTCTCGGTTGCGCCCAGTTCTTTTGGCGGCGGGCACAACCGTACTGGGCGTGGTTCCCCTGCTCCAAGATGTATTTTGGGTTGCCATGGCAGTGACCATAATGTTTGGTCTGGCCTTTGGTACCATACTCACGATGATCCTTTTGCCCATTCTGTACGCCTGCCTGTACCGAGCCAAGCCAACGCGATAGAAGTTTTTACGACAGGTTTTAATCGTCGTTCCGATAAAGGTCGCCCCAACTCGGTTGGCGTATTGAGAAAGTTTAAATCCCAATGGCAACTTAGGAAGCTACTCAGCAAGAATCCCATCTACAAGCGGTTGCTTACGGAGTATCCAACAGCCTTAATCGCTTGCACAATCCCACCTAGCACCTAATTTTCATCGGGCGAATAAGGGCGTTGGTATCCGCAGTCTCTACCCCAGGTAAGCTGAATTAGGAAAAAATTGCCATCAAAAATTTGACTGTCTATTCTCAAAACCTAGCTTTTGCCATTCCATTTCTGGTGCAACCCAAGCGCCCTCACGGCTCAAAGCGAGGTTTTTACGATGAACAGTCTCCCATCCAACAATTCCAACAACAGCGGATCCAATCCTTACGCAGTCGCCCCCGAGGCGTCTAAAGGACGTAACTGGCTAGCGATTATTGCGGTACTGCTAGGCATTTTCGTCGTCAGTCCCTTTGTTTTGCTGGTTGGAGCTGTCGTTTGTTTGTCGGTTGTAGCCGGTGTCGGATCGCGAGCCCGTATGGAGCAGTCTCAAACCGAGACCTTAGAGCGTCCTGTCTCTGCTCAATCGACAGAAGTGATCGACGAGTTCGCTAACTAGTGGATTGCTACAAGTCGCTCGAGGCTCCTCAATCCTAACAATGGCGAGAAATCCATCGACAAATCCTGAACGGGTTACTTTTTAACCCAAAGCCTGCTATAATTTGGGATTGACAAGCACTATTAGCATTAGCGAGTCCTGCTTGAGATCGCCCTGTTAAAAGCATTTGTTGCAGGAGTGATGCGAAATGTCATCCGATTGGTATTTTTTGAAGCGGGGATTTTTTCGAACCAAAAAAGTTGGGCCGATATCGGAACCGGATTTTCTACACAGAATCGAAAAGGGAGAAATCAGCCCTGATACGTTGGTGTGTAGCACCAGCAAGACTCATGGGCATTGGCTGCACGTTCGCGACATCCAAGCTGCCAACAAGCACTGGAACAAGACTCACCCGACGGCAAAAGATCCAGCCCACTAGATTGGTCGCTGAATGGATCGGTAAGGAAGATTGCCCTCCCAGCGGGTGCGATTCTTGCTATCGTTTGTGGACCGCTCACTTAGGCTGATCATCCCCAAAGGTTAGAAAGAAAGCTGTTCCATGTCTGCTGTCTTGGCGTCTTCTGCTCTGGCTTCCCGATTTGAAACTCTGAGGAAATCGTTTCCCTCGCTGTCGAGGGTGGATTCGGTGACAGGGAAACCCGTCGTGTATTTAGACGGACCAGCAGGCAGCCAAGTTCCGCAGCAAGTAATCGATGCAATTTCGGACTACTATTTGCATCATAACGCCAACTCGGCGGGCATGTTCCCCACCAGCCGTGAAACCAATGCAATCCTTGGTGAAGCTTTGGCGGCGGCTGTAGACTGGTTTGGCGGAAGCGATGAAAACGAGTGCTTTTTCGGCGCGAACATGACCACGATTACGCTCGCATTTTCAAGAGCCCTTTCTCGCACGTGGGGCTCAGGTGACCGGGTTCTCGTGACGCAGCTCGATCATGACGGCAACGTGACGCCATGGCAACTCGCAGCGCGCGACGTTGGGGCAGAGTGTGATGCAGTGCGAGTCAATGAATCAGATGCCACACTAGACGAAGACGACTTCTTGAAGAAAGTAAAGCTTGGCCCCAAGCTCGTTGCTTTCACGGCGGCTTCGAACAGCGTCGGTACCGCGAATCAAATTCAAAGACTTACCGATATCGCTCATCAATACGGGTCGGAGGTTTACGTCGATGCCGTGCACTGGGCTCCTCATCGACTGATAGATGTACGCGAGTGGGATGTCGATTATTGTGTTTGTTCAGCCTATAAATTTTTTGGCCCGCATGTGGGTATGTTTTGGGGTCGCAAAAAGCGGCTAGAGGATCTTATCCCTTATAAGCTCCGAGCTTCGCCAGCAATCGGCCCAGGCAAATGGATGACGGGGACCCAGAATTTTGCGGCTATATCAGGGGTAAGGGCTGCGATAGACTACATGGCGTCTATCGGGGATGAACCTACGGATGTGGTTGTAAGTGTGTCCCGTCGAGAGAGGCTGAAGCGATCATTTGAGCTGATTGAATCCTATGAACTGGGGCTACTGACTCGGCTTATCGCTGGGCTCAAGGCGATCGATGGGATCACAGTCTTTGGAATCACCGATGAGGATCGATTCGGCCAAAGAGTCCCGACTGTCGTCTTCGATGTGGCAAAGGCACCTTCAGCAGAGGTCGCCAAGAAGCTAGGAGAGGCTGGGATTTTTTGTTGGCATGGACATTATTATGCGATCGACATTTGCGAAGCTCTCGGGCAATCCGGTCGTGGAATGGTGAGAGTGGGAATTCTCCATACCAATACCTCAGCGGAAATTGATAGGCTCCTCGAGGAGCTGAGGGCTATCGCGTAATGGCTTGCAGATATCTCCTGGCGAGAAACAGTCGGCAGCTCATGCCGTGAGTTTCTTTTCGGTCAATTTGGCAAGAGCCTGTCTGAGCTCTCGCACCTTGAGCGGCATCGGAATCAAAACGTGTTTCTCTGATGTTTTCGCTCCACGAATAATGTGGGTTTGCTTTGGATCAACGAGCAAAATAGCTGGAATGTCTTTGGTGTGAGCATCGGAAGCGAACTTGTTAAACGCTTCGAGAGCTTCATTCCCAAGATCGGCGGCACAAATCACCAAGCAATCAGCCACCATGGTTTCGTCAGGGCTAAACTTTCCGACAGCCCGCTCAGGATCGCTAAAGATGAGGACTCGGTAACCACGTTTTTTTAACTTTTCGCGAAGCAAGTCCTGGAGTTCTTGTTTGCTCTCCACGACCATCACGGTCTTGCCCTGTCCCTCTTTCGCATCTTCCTCGTTGGCCTGGGTGAATTGGTGATGGACATCCCTTCGGACTTGTTCGTTTGGATTCTCAAGGTTTCGCAAAGCGACTTGAATGTCGCTTAGCATCGCGCCAGGGGTTTGGTAGCGTTTCTCGGGGTCGAACTCCAAGGCCTTGGAGCAGATGGTGTAAACTGACTCCGGTAACTCCTTTACCAGTTCCCCGAGATGAGGAATTTCTAAGAATCGACTTACGTTGAGTCGCTGTGATCGCTCCCGTGTTTCTATCAAAGGAGGGCGGCCAGACAAGATATGATGCATCATCACACCCGTGAAGTAGATGTCGCTTCTGGGATCACCTTTTCGCACATTCGTTCCTCGTTCTAAAGCAGCGTAATCGATCGCTCGTGCACTCGGGCAATCAGCAATCGCTTTGTCCGAGGATGTATCCGCCAAGGCAGCCAAGCCAAAGTCCACCAATTTGCAACGCCCGCTTGGATGCACCAAGACGTTAGAAAGCTTCAAGTCGCGGTGCGAAATCCCTTGCTGATAGGCAAAGTCTAACCCTTGGCAAATGTCGCGAATGATTTGCAATCCCTCTAATGCGCCAAACTGCTTGCGAATCTTCAAGATTTCGCGGAGGGTTTCTCCCTCGACAAACTCCATAACCAAAAAAGGAGCTCGCGGGTCGTTTTGGATTTCGAAGATGGAAACGATGTTGGGGTGTCGCAGCTTCAATCCCATGCGACCTTCTCTAAGAAACTGCTCGATATGCGTGACGTCGCCACGATGCCGACTTCGCAACACTTTGACCGCTACGACTCGCCCCGTATCACGGTGGACGGCTCTGAAAACCCGGGCAAAGGTACCGGCCCCGATCATGTACAACACTTTGTAGGGCCCGTAGTAGTAACCGAGCCTCTCGCCGGTGAGCATCCTTTCGAGCTGAAAGTTGGTCAGGAGCCCCTTTCGAAGTAGCATCCCTTTGACGTCTTCCAGCGTTGCATTCTCCGTGCGCAATTCTGCCCAAAGCTTCTCGATATCCATGGGAGAAGCCAGATCCAGGTCGATGACCCGCTGAGTCAAAGAGCGCGGAGAGATGTCCATGAGAAGATTAAGTGCAAACAGGAGGAGGCTTAAAAAGTCAAACGCTAGATTAAGGATAGTCGATCGGAAGGATGTTGGCCAACTGATTAAACCCGGATTAAGCCAACGAGCCGTCGAAAAGTGGCGACTTTTCGACGGCTCGTTCTATAAGCTGTGGGATTTGGTGCCGAACGCCTTAGATAGGTCGGAGGCTATCCAGGGGGAGGCACTCAATCGATCCCACGGCGAATCTTGCCTGAGATTGCCGACTAGTCTTGGTTTTCGTCCGGTGTTCCTTCGTCCTCACTGGTGTAGCCGTCGCCGTTCAATTCCTCGAGTTGCTTTTGGTACAAGTCGCGTTCTCGACGGGTGGCCTCGAGGTCGAAAACGAGATACTTCATGTCCAACCGGAGCTGACCAATCGACTCTTGAACCAATTGAAGAATTTTTCGTCGGCGATTGGTGCTCTCTACGACTCTTTGGAAGGCGGGCAAAACAGTGACGCGTTGAGCGGGGGGCAGTGTATCGATCACCTTTTGGAGATCGAGGAGTTCCGCAGGAATGTCATTGACCATGTTGTCGGAGGATGGAACTGCTTGGCTCATTGGGAGATTCCTCGAGTAGTAGTGAAGCGGAATTTGCTTAAAGTAGGGTGACCGAAGATAATCCTCAAGAATTGCAGCTCGCGTGCCGTCAAACCGAGAGGTGCGTTAGCATTCACGCTAAATCCATGCTAGTCAAGGACTTAGGATATTCTACTCAATCCGAGCGGTTTTCCTACGTCCTACAGGCTGTTGTATTCCTGCAACGCCATTCGATATAGATTTTCATCGTAAGTCTTGGTAAATACAACACTTAGGCGAAAGATTCCCCTCAGAGTCACGATGATTCCATTTCTCCACCAACAATTCGCGATTCGTTGCAAAAAGTCAACCACCAGGCCACTTGTGTTGGTCGCGTGGTCGTTTTGCTTCATGCTAATCTCGCTGGTTGGTCCGGACAGGCAAAGATTGCAGGCCCAGTTGGTCGAGACCTTCGATCGTCCTGGCCCCTACTTCTCGCTTTGGCGAGATGACTGTTCTGCTCAACTGATTCCGCAGAGACGCCCCGAGCCTGGAGTGGAAACCATCGAGGTCCAGTATCGCGCCGGGACTCATGTCCATTTAGCTATGCCAATTGCTCCCTCGGCTGTGGTCGAGGAGTTTCAAGCTTCGATCCGAATTCGTTGCGGCGAAGGGGGGATCCGGCTTGGCGTTCGCGTGGTCTACCCTCGAAGCACTCATCCTGCGACGAGCGACCCACTTTCGGTTGCGGTATTCGGAACGCCCGGCCCAGCCGGTGGCTCCTGGGGGACCTCGGTTGTCAGGAACATCAGGCTTGGGCTAGAACGCGAAGAACGAATTCTGCGGGCCCGCTTTGGCAGCACAGTGGATCTTTCTGACCCGTACATCGACGCCCTCGTTCTGGACGTTTATCGAAATCCTGGAACCACAAAGCTTCAAGTCGACGATCTGCAGGTGGAGGGCATGCTTCCGCCACAAGTCACCACGCGAGACTCAGTCCTGTTTCCCTCCGACGCCCCAATACTGAAGGTCTCAGAAGCCTCAGTCGCAGAACAATTACAGGCGATCAAGCAATCGGTTCCGAGATGGGTCCAATACCAGGGAGAATCCCTAGCCTACCTGAGCGATCTGGGATTTACCGGCGTTATCGTTCCGCGAGCCGATGATCAGCTCGTCGCTGAACAAGCGAACGAGTCCGGCATTAGCGTCATTGCACCTCCACCCCAACTTGTTCCCTCCGAGGATTTGACTGAAGCCTACCGACACATTTCGGCATGGATGCTAGGTTGGGAGTTGAATGATGCGGCTATCCCAACCACAAAGAACAGGGTTTCTAAGCTGGTAAGTTACCCGTCTTCATTAAACCGGCCCACCGTAGGGGAAGCGATGGAGTTGTACGGTGCCTACGGCAGACTCACGGACTGGCTAGCTATACCGTCACCACATGCAACACGAGTTCGGTCCTCCGCAGAAATGATTAGCTTGGCTCAATCGGATGCACGAATCATGATTGGGCGGTCGGAACCTTTGGCCTCGCTGGTGACCGAGATGCCTCTCGAATGGGCAACTCAAAAGGCGGAGATACGTCGTGCTGTCGGTGGTGTACCGCTTGGGATGCCCGATCATGATTTACTTCAAACGAGATTAGCCTTTTATCGTGGATTAATGCACGGCACGAAGGGGTGGATCTTTCGTTCGTCGATTTCACTCGATTCGGGCGACCCGACCAATATGTCCAGGGCGAGCAGCTATCGGGCTATCAACAGCGAAATCGATTTGTTCTCCCCCTGGATTCGCTCCAATCAGACTCCTTGGACCAAGGTGGAAACCAACTCTGCATCCCACAAAGCGACTGTGTTGACCACTCCCAACAGCCAGTTGATAATCGTTGTGGCCGAGGGCACTATGGATCAAGTCTGTATGGTCTCTCCCCCCGTCTCACAAGTACAATTGAAAATTCCGTTATCGGGTCAAACACGGCATGTCTTCCGGTTAACGCATGGTCGATTGGATCCCTTGCGAAGTGAACGCCAGGCAGATCGATTGCTCGTCCAGATTGATGAACCCAGCTTGATCGAACAAATCGTTACCGTCGTCGATCCGAAACCAATCGAGTACTTAAGAAATTCGCTGCTGAATAAGCAATCCGTGCTGATGGAATCACGGGTTGATTTGGCCCACCAAGTCTTACAGCTAGCGCAGATGTCTCTCGGTAGCCAGCGTTTGGCAGCTACCCACGAGCACTGGGATAGCCTCAGGCGAGCGGAATCATATTATCGCGAAGCTATGCGCGGGCTTCAATCAGCCGACATCAGCGCTGCTCTGCGGGCGGCAGATCAATGCACGGTTCTCGCACAGCGGATCGTTCGTAGCTCTTGGGAAGAGGCATCAAAGCAATTTTCCCAACTTCAAAGCAGTCCATTGCTTGCCTCGGCGATGAGTGTTCCATTGCACTGGGAGCTGAACCGTCATTTATATGGGCGCCCCTGGCAATCGTTAGTTGTTCCCGGGAGCAGCTTTTCATCCTGGGAAACCTTGAGAGAGTTGGGCTGGACCATGGATCAACGCTTGCAAGATCGCATTGCTACCACAGCGGCTTTAGCACGTGGCGATGCGACCTCCGGTGGTTCGATGATTTTGACCTCCAAGCCTGCAACCGCACAACCGATCCCGTCCGGATATGGCGGAACAGCCATGCGCATTTCCACCGGTCGCATCTCCGTACCAGCCGGAGCCTTGGTGCACGTTCAAGGAAAAGTGAAGATCCGATCGAAACCTGACGAGCCTCAAAGTGGCTTGTTCATCAGCGATTCCCTTGGGGGGGATGCAATGGGTGTACTGGTATCCAGTTATGATAAAAAGGAAGAGGAGTGGCAATCGTTTGGTTTGTTTCGCGTCGCCACAAACGACGATGGTTTTCGAGTCCACTTGGAAACGCGAGGGGACATGTCAGCTACCATCATGGATCTAAAGGCTGAATTCATCATGCCAACGAGGCGTGGCGACTAGCGAGCTGGCCTCTCTCGGCTTATTGTATGATGTAGTTTTCCATCCCGAAGAACGATGTTCCTTTAGAGCAACACGTTCCTCCAGGGTAAACCGCCACCGATTCCCATGCATCCGAGCTAACTCCTCGAGTACCGACCATGAGTTCATCAAAACCATCGAAGCCCGGAACTCAGAAGGGAATGGATCAAGCTAAACCCAGATCCAGAAGCCCGCTGCTACCGGCTCGGCCCATCCAGCCAAACAAGCCGAATCGCTCGGATGCTGACCTCAGCAATTCCAACCGTTCCTCGATCGAGTCGATTCTCGGCGGAATCCCACTCAACCGGTTGGAATCATTCTGTTCGCGAATGGCGACCGGGCTGAAGTCAGGCGTTGACATACTGAGGCTGCTCGATTCCGAATCCAAGCATGGCTCTTCGCGACACCGACAGGTCATCAGCCACATGATTCTCAGTGTCCGTGACGGAGAATCTCTTTCGGGAGCCATGGCTTTGCAAGGGAGCTATTTCCCTATGCTTCTTATCCGAATGCTTCGAGCAGGTGAACACTCTGGTCGCGTCGAGCACTGCTTTCTAGAAATGGCCGAGCACTACCGCAGATTGAAACGAGCTCGCTCAACTTTTTTGAGCCAAGTCTCTTTTCCACTGATATCTTTCGGAATTGGTCTCGGTGTCATTACCCTGGTGATTTTTATCAACGGATTTATGAAGTCAGGCTCGCCAAGCGAACCAGCCTTTGATCTAACGGGGATTGGACTCCGCGGTGCTTCGGGCGTCCTAATTTTTTGGACTGCCCTGCTTTTTGTTGGCGGATTGTTAGGTGTAACCACATTCGGAATCTGGAAGAACTGGTTTGGTTGTCATCAAAAACTCGTCCCATTGGTGAGAAATGTGCCAGTCATAGGGCCCGTTTTTACGACATCGGCGTTATCGCGATTGTCAATGACTCTTTCCATGATGCTTGGTGCTGGTGTCGATGCTATGAGAAGTGTACGAGAAGCCCTCATGGCAACGGGAAATTTTTATTACATTTCCGGCATCGAACAGGTTGAGGAAGCCGTCCGCCAAGGGAAATCTTTTTCTGAAGCACTTGATGCACCGAAGCTATTGCCGGCGGAGTTCATTCAAACGGTCGAGATAGGTGAGTTAAGTGGTTCCGACAGCGAGTCTTTAGAGAGGTTGGCGATCGTTTACCGAGAACAATCCGAAGCGGCTTTGGCTCGCCTAGCTGCTGTAGCAGGAGTCGTAGTCTGGATGATGATCGCGGGACTAATCATCTTCGCGATATTCACCATCTTCTTTCAGATCATGAAGGTTTATACCGACGCTTTGAACTTTAAGTAAGCGTTGCTAAACCCTAGGTGCCAAGGATCGAAATGTGCCCATCTTGCCACGATTACTGACAGCCTTGAGACTCTATTGGAGCGGAACTGTCAACACGTTGTCGCGGTGACCTGCCTGTTAATCAGATTGGGGAATTCTTGGTGTCCGGATTGTCGGACTGCGTTGCCGCATACGAGGCTATGCTGTTGTCTAGATGCCGAGCGTTCGACCGCATATCAACCTTATCTGCCGACAGGGAATCTACCTACAGGGAATAGTCGGGTTTAAAGAACTCGGACGAGGAATTCGTTCTCGGCATCTCGCACCACCATTCTTAACGAACGAGCCTCCATCGCTTGTTCAATGGCCGAGTAGAACTTTTCTGGTGTCGAAATCGTGGCTCCGTTAACGGATTTGATCAGCAAGCCGGCAGGGAGCCTTCGGAAAGGTCCTCGTTGGTTAACCGACACAACCTCCACCCCCTCGGGCTTGTTCATTCCCAACTCTCGCATCAACTGCGGCGAAACATCGTCGACTTCAATTCCGTACTTATTCAACAACTCCAATCTGCGATTCACGAGAGACTCGTCAAACTCCGAAATTTTTACCGTGGACTCCATCGTCTTACCGTTCCGCAAGAAGCTTACTTTCACAGAATCACCGGGTTTGGTTTCGCCGATGATTCGCATCACGGCAGTGCTGGTGGTGATCGTGTTGTCATCGATTTTGGTAATCACATCACCGGGAAGCAGCCCAGCGGACTCGGCCGGTGAACGTCGCGATACGCTGGCGATGCGAACTCCCTTGGTTTGTGTGGGTAACCCGAGTTGCGAGACCATATCCTGAGACAATGTCTCGGGCGAGATCCCGATATAGCCTCGCGAGACTCTCCCCTTGGAGATGATGTCCGATACGATGCGTCGAGCGGTATTGGTGGGGACGGCAAATCCAATGCCGTTGTATCCACCGCTTCGAGAAGCAATCGCCGTATTGATTCCAATAACCTCTCCTCGCAAATTCACGAGAGGGCCGCCGCTGTTCCCTGGATTGATAGCTGCGTCAGTCTGAATAAAGTTGTCGTAGTCCGTGATTCCTTGGTCGGTTCGCTCCGTTGCGCTGATGATCCCAGCCGTCACAGTCTGTGCTAAACCAAAGGGGCTCCCAATGGCGAGAACCCAGTCGCCAACCTCCATCAGGGCCGAATCTCCGAGCGGTGCGTGAGCCAGCCCAGACGCCTCGATCTTCAGCACGGCCAAATCGGTTTTAGGGTCCGTGCCAACCACGGTGGCATCGAACTGCCTATTGTCACTCAGGTATACCTCCAGCACCGTCGCGTTTTTAACGACGTGGAAATTGGTGAGGATGTAGCCATCGGGCCGGAAGATCACCCCGGAACCGAGGCCGTTTTCCATGCGCCGCTTCTCGACCTCTGCCATCTCGGGATCAGAGCTGTACCCTCCGATCAGGTCCTCGATGGATCTGGGGGCGCCTCGCCGAACGATGCTGGCTTCTACGACATTCTTAATGCTTACAACTGCCGGCTTAACCGATTTACTGACGTCTCGGAATAGTCTTGAGAGCTGGTCCGCGCGAGCTACGTCTTCGGCGTTGAGCGAATCTCGCGATGCCTTGGACTCGGCTAATTGCTGAGCGTAAGCGGCGGAGTGTTCGTAGCGGTTTCCAAAGAACCAAAATCCGCTGCTGAAGGCCATTGCTCCGATTACAACAAGCCACTTCCAATTTTGCGACAAGCTAATCATGGTTCTCTCGCGTGTTCGTGTTGCTTAGGTCAAATACGCTTGCTTCCCCCGTAGTACGTTGAGCAACGGGAGTGGTTGACGCCACTTTTGGCGGTTCATCATCGGACAACTCGTCTCGAGCAACTTTCGTACCTTTTACTGCGGAAAAGCGGCTTTGATAAACATCAATTTTCCGCCCCACTGACTTCAGATACTCGACAGTCGCGGTCAATCGCTTCATCCCCAAAGATTTCGGGCGGAATGATTAAAAAATCGGTCAATTTGAGATGCCATAAACCATATCCGCCGGAGATTGCAGCTCTAATTTGCTGGTGAGAGGGTAATTGGGCCGGTTGGTGAAGGTTCGATTTGTTCCCCACACGCACCGAACAGTTTTTAGCCTTCGCCCTAAGCAGGGTCTAATTGTTAATGTCAATCCTGTCAACGAATTCGACACGGGTGTGACCGGCTCATCGTTGCTTAGTCGGTAGTGAGTCGCGATTTGCTAGCACAAGATATTGTGGCATCATTTCCGGCGACAACCAATTGGTTTCGTTTTCAGTATTGAGAGAGATAATAAGGGTAACGGCGAGCTTTTTCGTCGGTTCTCAATCACGGAGTCAAATCATGAACGAATCGTTGGATTTCCAGAATGTAGATTGTATTGTCGCACAGCTTAAAGAGCTGGCTAACACAGCTTTTCGTACGGGGCAAGCGATCGACCAAACGGAGCTTGATTTACACAAGCGACTAATGGCTCTCGGACATGCATTGATTGGAACAATCATCGAGCAAGCAGGCCAGGGAGATGTTGGACCTACCATCGAGAAGAAAGGGCGAGTCTATAATCGAATGCCCAAACGGACTCGGAGGTATCGCTCCATCTTTGGCGATTTCAGAATCGAACGCTACGTCTATGGAACAACACCCGATCAAGCGATCCAAGCCATTCCTTTGGACGAGCATTTAGGGCTCCCGCAGAATGATTATTCCTTGGTCTTCGAGTCGTGGGTCGGAACTCATGCGACCGAATCTTCCTTCCATAAAGCGGTTGGGTTACTGGAACGAATCACGTCACTCCACGTCCCAGTCGACAGCGCCGAACGGATCGGAAGCCGATTGGGAAAATCAGCGGCCTTGGTACTCGATAATCCGCCATCGATCGATCGAGCTACCGAGGCAGAACTCTTGGTCCAAACCAGTGACAACAAAGGCATCCCGATGGTACGCAAGCAAACGGAAAAAACACCTGTGGGTGCTTCTGTCGAACGCATGGGCCCCAAGCCGGGGCAGAAACAAATGGCGTGCATGGCCGGAGTGTATACCGTAGATCGCGATGTTCGAACGGCTACAGAAATCATTGATGCTTTATTCCATGAGCCTGAGTCAGGCGAGACAAGTAGATCAGAAGCTAAGCCGAAGAATCCTCGGTACTTTGGGGCGTTGACCAAGCATGATTCTAACGGAAACGTGATCGGTAAGTCCGCTGAAGAGCAAGCTCAGCAATGGCTAACTGCCAATACGCTCCGACGCCACCGAGAGGGTCAAGAGATTTTGGTTATGCACGACGGGCAACCATCACTTTGGAACTTAGCGCATGAGTACCAGGAGGGATGGAACACGATTGAAATACTGGACCTGATGCATGTACTTCCGCGAATCTGGGCAGCCGCGAAGATCATCCAACCAGATTCGCAAAGCTCGTATGTTCGCGAACAGCTGCTGCTACTGCTTAAGGGAACCGAAGGTCTAATGATCATAGGAATCAAGACTGCGATGAGACGCAAGGGCATAAAAAAAGCACAACGCGAAGAGCTTGGCAAGATCGTGAAGTATTTGGAAAACAACCGCTCACGAATCAAGTACGGTGAGTATTTGGCAAAAGGCTATCCGATATGCACTGGGTATATTGAAGGAGCCTGTCGGCATGTGCCCAAGGATCGAATGGAAAAGAGTGGGATGAGATGGAAGGAAAAAGGAGCCCAGACCATGCTGAACCTTCGCTGCATCGAAGCGAGTGAGCTTTGGGATGTCTTAGCCACAACGCACCGAACGGTAAACCTCTCGATCTACGGTAAGAAACGAGTGAACTATAGCGATCAGTTCTTGGCAATGGCGTCGTAACTAACAGAACAACCGGTCACACCCATTCGACACTCGGGAATTTCCTTCTCAGTTCGGATATTTTTGCCTCGGTTACTTTAGTATTCGCGATCATTAGCTTCCGCAGCTTCGGCAATTGACAAATTTGCTCTATTCTCTCGTCTCCAACATTAGTCCCGCAGAGGCTAATTGTGTCGACAAGGGGTAGCCTCATGAGATAAGGAATAACTTCATCGCCAACCGTAGGGGAGTCAATGATGTTCACGCCTGTCAACGTTCGCAACTCCGACATCGCCTTAGGCCACTCCTTTCCATTAGATGTCGCGGTGCCCGCACCGATGACTAATTCCTTCGGAACGGCAAAGAAATACTCACCTAACATTCTCTTGAGTACCCAATGCCCAGGGGAAGGCATTTGTGTAGACGAATTGGTAATTGAATTCCATTCGTGCTCAAAGCAAACAAAACCGCCTGCGGCGCCGATAATATTCAGATTCCGAGCCTTTTTCCAAGCAAAGAGACCAAAAGATATGACTAGTAAAACAACTAGTGCTGCCATCATAATTGAAATCTCCATCATCTCCCTCTGCATTCATAGGTCACATGAAAATTTGAGCTAAACGAACGCATGACACCTCTGCTCTTTGAATGGGTTCGGCAACGATTCAAGAACTAGGTACCTGATAGCCCCAAATCATTTCAGTACCTCCGCGATATGCTTTTCCAGAAGGTCGCGCTCGTCGATGTCGAGCCACAGATAGGAACCGACGATGTTTCCCTCGGCGTTAACGAGGCAGAAGCGGTCGGGATGCCCGCGTTTTTCGACGCCATCGAGGAAGAACTTTTCGATTCCGACCCGCTGTGTGTAAGCCATGTCGCCTCGAAGGAAGTGCCATTTTTCAGGATTCGCTCCGAACCGCTCTGCGTAGTCTTTGAGAACCTCAGTCGTGTCAGCTTCTGGGTCGACCGTGATGCTAACAAAGCGGATCGGTTTGTCTTTGTATTTTTTTGTAAGGAGCTGCATTTGGGAGGTCTGTCGGGGGCAGCTCCCGGTGCAGGTTGTGAAGAAAAAGCAAGCTATGTAGGGCTGTCCCTTGAGAGATTCCGAGGTAATCGTCTTGCCCAGCTGGTCTGTAAACTCAAACTCTTTGAGCCACTTTTCCTCTGCCGCTGCGGATTCCACCAATTTTGCGAGAATGGATCGCTTTCCCGGGTCGGGAGGGGAAACTGAATGTGGGTTCTCCCAAGGATCATCGTCCTCTGTGCCAAAGCGAGGGCCTGATGAAACACCTGAGCTGCTAGCGTCGCGGGACGGGCTGCGGAGGATTTTCGTTGTAACAGCGGCGATTGTCCCCAGGACGACCCCCAAGCCTACTCCAAGCAATCGAAACCAAAGACGATTCACGTAAGTACCTTTTTCTATTTCTAGAGCCCCCAATCGGCAGGATATTAGCCGCACAATTGTATCCGGCGAGGCGAGTCCAGTCAGGGGGCGTGAACTCGGCTATTCAAGACTTACCAATTGGGGCAGACGAATCGGTTTTTCCGATCGTCAGGGGCCTGAAATTGGTTTGAGGGGCTTATAAATCCCCATTTTGCTTGAAAAACCCGACGTGTGCGACTTCGTGGCCTACCGTTTACGGTACGCCTTGCATTTATCCCCGCGATGCCATGAGACGATTCTTTAAAAAAATTCGATTGAAGGACTTGTTGTCCGACCAAGAGGGGGCGACGGCGATCGAGTACGCACTCATGGCTTCGTTGATCGCGGTTGCGGTGATTTCGAGCGTCGGTTTGCTTGCAAACAAAACCAAAGACTCGTTCAACACATCCGGAGACGCGATCAATCCCGTTCTGGGAAATTAAGTCGTCGCCAATTTCCTTTTGCTATGTTCTGGTGTCCCCGGACCGCCCCTGATAAGGAACCTTCTCAGAGAGGTCAGTTTTGCAAGTGCTCTAAGAGTCGTGACTTATGAAGTTCGAGACCGGATCGGTCGTGATTCGTTGCAGGTCACGAACTACCTAACTCAGACCTTGCTCCATGCTCGAACTTTCGAGCCGGCCTAATGGTTGAATGGATAGGAGATTCAACTACCGCCGAGTTCTCGAACGCATTTTTCCAGAATGTCCCGCAACGCCGGAGCGTTACGCGCTACTCTAACTGGGGCTGGCTGTTAGAAGAATTCATTGCCATAGGTAGCTCCCGAAAAATGAGTCCCTGTAGACCTCGCTCCTCTGTTGTTCTGCGAAAAACATCGTCAACGATAAGCTCCGAACCCGATTTGTTTGGCAACTTGAATATATGAGCACCATCAATCAATTCATGCTTAAATGCGTATCGAAGCACCCGCCGAATCCTTGGGTCTTCAAATGACCTCCGCTCAACTTCACTTAGATTTTCGTCTAGAGCATCAATCGTGCGAAGTACGTGAATAAGAAAGTACTCGCCTGGAAAAGGGTGTTTTACAGGTAGCCGCTCACAGACAGTTTCAATCACCGGTCGTAGAGCATTCCATGCCTTAGAACTCATCATCGGAACCCGATTATAGTCGCTGACACTTGGGAAATCCCCTAATCGTAGGGGATTGTCGTCAAAACCAATACACTTCAGAGTTCTCCAGGATGCGCCATATCGAGTGTCTTGCCAATGTAGGTCTGCAACTGTTGGTCCATCATCACCAGAAATGGAATCGACAAACGTAACACCTGCAAACTCATCAGAATCAGGCTCGTACGTATAGTAACGCCGCTTGCTGTGATGATCTTTTTTCATGGGAATGTTCCTCCAGCAATCTCTGCTTTTAGTTTTGAAAGTTCGTCTAGTATTCTCTGTCTTCCGGTCGCCCAATCAGGCGCACCTCGCACCGCATCTTCGAGTCTCCTGTTAACTTGATCGATTCCAGAATGAGAATGCAATCCATGTCCATGATGAGCGGGTTTAGGACCTGAAGGCTTGAGTCCGACCCCATTTACAGCATCGTTGATATCGATTTGATACTTATCAAGAAGCTTACGAGAAGCTGCGGCGCGAGCGTGGGTCGACTGAACAATATGATGTGCGCCTTCCCCTGCCTTTACTGCGTCCCCCATATTCTTTCGAAGCAATGTGGAATTTCTCGCAGTATCCCACGCGATGCTTGATTGCCATCCCTTAGCTGGCCCCTTCCCGAAAATGCGGTCCCAGGCATTGCGGAACCAACTGGAGTTTACCTTCGCGGGGCCTTGAGTGGTAGCCTTGATTCCAACGGTCACCTTGTTGAGCTTGTTGCCGTTCTTCACGATCGAAGCGACACAGGCATCGCCTCAAGGAATGTATCAAGCATGCCCAACGCACCATCGTGGGCAAGCTGAATTCGCTCTTGATACATCTCATCCTGCGGTAAGAATCGTTTGGCAGAAAGAACACTTAGCGGTCGATTATCGTCCTCACGCTGTTGTTGCTTAAGTGCCCCCTGCCGGGCGGCTTCCTCTTCTTGGCGACGGCGTTGGTCTTCTTCGTCAAGCTCGACCCCTTTCGATTTACGTTCCGCTCCGCTGTAAAGACTCGAACGCTTGACGGTATCTTGAACTGTTGCGAAATCCGTTCCCACCGTGGGAAAGAGTTCTTTCGCCTCAGTGAAGTGTTCGTTCCAGCCGCCGTTGAAGATAAACGGTGCGTTCGGTTGACGAAGCGCGTTCCAGTTGGCTGTTAAATCGACTAAGTTCTGGAACGCACCTGCATCGGGGAAAGAATAGTCGGGCAAGTCCTGAAAGTAGGCGTACGACCCGCCCCCAAGAACAACGGTCGACGAGCTTGATTTTCCCCCGCCCGCCGAGTTCTCGAACGCATTTTTCCAGAATGTCCTGCAGCGCCGAAGGAATAGCCTGCTCGCCACTGGCGGAGTTGCTGGCGGATAATCCGAAACCGCTTCATGTACTCCGGCGCTCGTCCGTGTTGCGAGACGTCCATGCGAAAGCGGTTGGGCTAATGGAGATCATCGGTACATTTCTAGAAGTTGCCCAAGCAGTTCTTCTTTTGTCGCGCCCCTTATCCCAAGGGCCTTTAAGTCGATCGGTTCCGCTTGCATGGTCTCGACGAACTGCTCCATGTCCTGGCCAATCTTTGTCGGAATAGCAGTTTGGTAATCTGGGTCCATGACAGTCAGCAGCCTGAAGACATCATTCTTGTGCTTCTTGATGTGGCGATCATCGACTTGGCCACCCGCCGCCTTGCGTTCTCGGAGATCGAGCCAGGCGCGTGCCTTCAGTGGAATCAGGTGTTCAGACCTGGCAAAAGCGATCTTGTTGCTGACGGTCCGAGCCTGTTGAATCCATGCGGAGTAGTCGCCATCCATCAAAATAGCTGACAAGCTCAAGATATCCTCCGAGGCAGGTATGGGCACCAGATGGCCGTCTCCCAAGTAGTTGTCTGTGTAAGATTCAAAGTGGTCAGCAAACTTGTCAAGTCCTTCTACCATGTCATTCCTTTCAGTAAATCATCCAGCGCCGCTTCAACGCGTTCGTCTCGGATGTCTTGCATGGACAAATAAAGTGACAGTGGATCTACACTGGCACCCTGGGAAAGTGGGCAAGGGTCGTAGCGCCAAAGCTCAACTGCGATCGAACGCTCTGGCTCATCGTCGGGTATGGAGAACCTGGCAAGCTCTGCTCGACACTCTTTCTCTGCGGTTGGGCCTATGGCAATTGTTTGGATCGCACCCTTCGAAATGTCTGTGCGACTGGCCAGCGCGGTCTGTCCGGCTACACGAGACCGGTCGGGAATCGGAAAGTCGTGGAAGACTCGCAGTCTCTTACGCACGGGTGTACGCCAGAACTTCGTGCCGAACTCCCAAGTCTCTTTAGGAGTCCGTGTGAGCTGTAACTCGCGCGAACGACCGTCTTTCTCGATGGTGACCAAGTCAAGCGTCTCTAACTCACTGAAGGAACGGCTTATGGACATCTTCGAACAATTCAACAATTGCGGCATGCGCAGCATGGGAATCGGAAGATCATGCTTGTGATAGATCGCAAACAGAATGGTGGCTTGAGCAAGCGGGCTCAAATTGTCCGTAGGAATCTTGGCCTGTCGAAAGTATTCCCGCAATTCCATTCCGAACGTGGGGAGGTACAGCTGATTTCCCGGTACGATGAACGCAACCTTTTGTTCAATCAGCCTTTTCCGCTGGTATGCGTCAATCTGATCGCGAACATAGACGAGTTCGCCATCGAATTTAGCCTGTAGAACCTCAAACTGTTTCCGTATGCCGGCTGGCGATTTCTGCTGTTCGCTTGCATGCACGACCAGAACCGGGCGATCGAGAATCTGCGTTGTAGCGAAGTCAAATTCTTGGCGAAGGAAGCGCGGTAGCTTGCGTTTATCGAGCCAGTCGCGCAGATGTACGCAGAGGCCCAACGTCTCGTTAATATAAGCTTCTGTCTGTTTCCAGGTGGTTTTCATGCGATCCTCTTCGTAACACTCCACCTGCACTGTACCATACGTAGGGGTACAATGCAACTTTCGTGGTACGAGTCCTGCGGTTTTCCACGAAAACAAGGAAAAATGCCGGTTCGTTCCCAGGAAGTATGCTCACATGGACTCGCAGATCTCAGTTTCGACTCGACTTATCTAGGACGTGGCGTCAACGGAATAATCGGCGCTGAATCGGTGCTGAATCGGCGCTCCGGTAGCGCCGAAAAGCTCCTGCAATGGCTAGAACCCCTTCTTTTTCCAATGATTCCGCCAATCGCATTAGGTGGCCATCCGTCCGCCGAGTTCGCAACCGTTCTCATCCGGACTCCGGACGATAACTCTGTATTAACTCTGGAGGCCCCCGAAAAGAGAGAGCCAGAGAGTTCGGGACTGATTTTTCGCACCGGCGGACGAAACCTTGAAGGTTGCATTCGAGAGACGGTAGCGGTTACCAACGCTTGCCTCAGTGGGGGCGATAAAGAAAAACTCCTTCGATCTCTCGACCGCGCAAGCCGCTTCGTTCGACTACCTAGATTATTTGCCTTCACAGGACTCTCTTCTTCACGCTACTACGATTGGAAGAACGCGCAAGAATGTGGATTGGATGATGTCTCGTCATGTCCCAAATCTTCGCCGGGGCAAATGACCGCAACCGAACGCTCGGAAATGCGATCTATGGTGCAGTCCGAAGCCTATCGTCATCTCAGCGTGGGATCGATTGCTCGATTGGCCGCACGTTTAGGAAAGGTCTACGCTTGTTCCTCGACTTGGTACCGAGCGATTCAAAATGGAAACTGAATGACACTTTCGAAACAGGTACGACAGCCGATCTCCTCAAGGAAGCAGCGAAGGGACTTCCCGAAGGCACCGTACCCTCGACGGTAATGGATTCTGGCGTTGAAAACGTGAATGGCACAGTAAATGAGCTTGTTTCTGACGGCACAATCAAACGCATCCTAGCGCAAGTCGACATTGTGGAATCGAACAGCACAACTCGGTGGTTCCCCATTTTGCCTTTCAAGGGCAGACACCCGACGAGATGGCCCTTGGGACTGGAGCGAATGTTCCGCTTGATCTGAAAGAGAAGCGAGCCACAGCGCGAGCTGCGAGATTAACGCACAATCGCGCTCTATCGTGTGATCGATGCAAAGCAAGCGAAAGCGAACCAACACTTGTATCACTCCAAATCAACACGAGCTAAGCCTTATGCACCTTCGTCTTGTACCAAGAAAAGAGTGTCACCAAGCGAGCAGCAAGCTCGATGGATGTCTGATTGATCGTCTCAAGCCGGAAAATCGAGGTAGAACCAACTCACAAAACTATAGAAACACCCCAACAGATCGCCCATTTGCACCGAAGTGAGCCTAGGTTCATCGATTGCACAAGATGCGTCTCAGGGAAACTCTAGCCGCACTATCAACTCATCTAATAGCGCCGAGTTCTCGAACGCATTTTTCTAGAATGTCCTGCAACGCCGGAAGGTTACACCCCAACAAAACCTTTCGGAACAATTCCCTTTGCCATGAGCTTCAACTGGTCTGCCGTGAACCTTAAGACGCTCTTAGGATCCTTGGCCAGATTCTTGAGGAATTCAGCCCTCTTTGAATTATTGAATTCCTTGCGGAGTTTTTTTGTCGACGCGACAGATCGAGTACGATACTTATCAAGCCAATTTGCATTGTGCACCAACACTCCAAGTTCGCTGACTTGGTAGATGTGGTGCCCATGCACTTCCAGATTATAAACGCTCTCGCCTGTACTGAGGAGACGAGTTGACGAAATCTCGATCGGACCAGCTTCGGTCCAGAGATGCTCACCGACCTCTAAATCACCCAGCTCTGCCCAATCTTGACGCTCGATCGACCAAATCGGGTGCTGCGGAGTCCCCGTAAGCGTCTCACCACCAACGAATTCGATCTCCACCAACTCAGCTACTTGCCGAGTGACAATCCGTGCCGTAACCACTTGTCCCGACCCGCTTGCAATCGGAGGACAGGGCTCAATGGACGTTACCTTGGCAAGTCCCGATGCTTCGAGTTCCGGGAATTCCACGTACGTCAGCTCTCCGGGAACCGCTCCTTGCTGTTCCCAGTACTCGGCAGGCCGAATCATCTCGACATCGATCCAGCTCCCATCCTCCTTCTGCAACGAGAAGCGAGCTAGGGACCAAGTCGCCGAATCAGGCTCCGAGAATTCACCATCGTATTCCCACGGACGAGGATTCTCCCCCGCCACACGAGAACCGATCGCGACCGTTTCGATCGAACGTCACCAGAAGAGTAGTAGACACGGAATTAATCGGTCTCGTCGCTAGCAGATACGAATAAACGATACCGATACGTAATGAATTCCCAAAAAACGTTAGGTGTCCAACTCAACGTCGTCCCAGTCAAGGTCCGACAGAAGCCATGTAAATGCACGATCTCGCTCGACGACGACTCCTGGAACAATGCCCAGCTTCTGTACCTCCGACGGGGAGTCAACAACGGCCCAATGATATCTGTAATAAAGGTCTGCAAATTTGACAATTTCCTCGAAATCCCTTAGAGAGGCTTCTCCTCGAAAACGAGTTGCTCCTCGCTCCCTCAGTATCGATTCCGCGAGTTTCACGTCGCAAAGCATGGTGGGCTCCGATAAGGTCGGAATGAACCGCAGGACCCACAATAAGACCCAATAGGATTCGACAATCCAGCTATATTGCACGTTTGAGGACATTGCAGGAAGCTCGCAATTTACAAACTCCAGCTCTTTGGTAGTTATAGAATATTCTGCCTGGCAAACTCGCAAACTCGTCAGTGCATCGTCGCGAGACATTCCTTGGGAACGCGAATAGACAATACACGTGGCGATCGCACGGTTGGCGATTTCTTCGATGCTTCGAATATTGCGTTCATCGGAAATTTCAAGCAGAGGTAAACTATCCATAACAGGTACCCTGCGACTATGTAAAAATTCGATTGAGCAACGTCTCGCGTCCTCAAGAATTGGCTTCAAGGAGCTCATGGGTTCCTACGCTAGTTGCAACTCGGAACGGTGCTTGAATCTTCATCGACATATCGACCATCCGCATCAAAATGGTTGGGAAGCCTCGCCGCCTCGACGGCAAAAAACTCATCTAATGAATCCCAAGAGCATAAGACGCTGCCTTCGTCGGGTTCACGAACACTTACGTTGCCGACTTTGGATACCACTACAAATGAACCGTCCCAATTGTAACTACCAATAATGAGCTCACCATCTGAAAGCCAGTCTGGACGTTCAAGAGTATTGGGTGTTAGCACGTCATATGGTTGCCCTGCTGGGGGGTGATTCCAGTCTTTGTATCCGAAGATACTAAGAGTATCGTGAAACAGCCCCAATCCGTTATGTTTCAGGAGAAACTTTCGATAACCCGTCGGCAGACTTGCGTTTAACTTACATTCTATCTCCCGTATTTGGTTCTCTGAGCACGGAGGCATTAGATCATGTAAATACGCTTGCTTTCCAAAGTGTGGTGCTTTTCCTATACCAATAGCGCCGTTTTTGTAATCGCGCCGCCCAAGTCGTTCAAACGTTTTCATAACGGATAGTAGCTTTTTAAAACCATTCATCAATGCATTTCACCTCAATTTGGAGTATACGGGCCATGAGTCGGATTTCGGAAATCACCTCCGTGGGCCATCTTGTGCTGCTATACAGTTTCGTTTACATAAAAACAATGGCCCTGAAGAATCATTCAAATCGACCAATACTGTCCGATATTGAACCAAGAATTTTCGCTTCCTAACTTGATGAAATCGGGGCTGCAAAAGTATACGACGGCTCAAGAAGGGGGAACAACATACTGAACATGCTTCATTACATCAGCGTAGCTGAAAGGCGATATCGGTGGAATATCGTCGGAGGACTCTAAGATTTCTAACGCTAAACACACTTTTAAAGGTGAACTTCCATTGATGATCTCGGTCACGTACTGAAATGGAAGAATCATTAATCTTCGATCCTCTGTGACTACCGCAAGCTGTTCACGAGCGATCCACTGATCGCTTTGTAATTGCACCCAACACCATCCTAAATCCTTAACCATTATTTCACCTAGGTAACTTCCTAGGATATCAACTTGATCGAAATCCCGAAGCTTATCCTGGGACAGCCATTTAGGCTGACCGGAGGCGATCACGTCAGCGCAAAACCGTTCGAATTGTTTTAGCTTCTCTTTCGTGGAGGCTCCATCGTCAATATCGAGTAACGAAGCACACTGATTAGCATTTTTCTTAGCCCACTGGAGATATTCCTCGGTAACGGGTTCTTCCGAGTAATCATTGGGTTCTTCAAAATCCTGGTACGCTTCTGATTCTTTCGACGACAAGCACCAATTTAGAGATTGGGGAAATTTCAGCATGACTTCGCGGATTCCGTTTTCGGCAGCGACGACATCAGGGCAGGTAATATTAACGGTAAACTCACCCTCAAATTCAAATACTTCATCTATTGCCGCCAAATAACCCGTTCCATCCGGATCTGTATCTTTGGAAAAGAAAAAGTCGTCTAGGGAGTCTATAATCTTGACTGCCAACCGATCATCGGAAACGTTCAGGGTTAAGGTTAAGATGTAAGCATCGACAAAACGTCCGTTGATTCGCATTCCGTTTTTTATTGCATCGGCTTCAGCTGAACGCCAGGAGCTGTCTCCATTTAGGGGCCACAGTTTTGTAAACATCAATCCAAACAATTCAGAATCGACACAAAGATTATAGAAGACATCAGATACAAATATCGATTTCGGCTCATCAACAATTCGAAAAATTGCGGGTAGAGAGTCCGCTTTCGGGACGTACTTGTTGATCCGATAAGGAAACCTCTCTATGGGTGAACTGAACTCCATGTCACAATCCTTACGATCCAAAATATCCAGCACAGACGTACAGTTAAAAATAAAATGGTCCGAGTTCGTGGAAAGTAGTTCCCCACTTTGAAGCAAAACGTCTTCGAGAGCTTCAACAGCACGACCACTAAATACGGGAATGAAAAAACCTAGCATCGAAAAATCAAGAAATGAACGCAGCCTTCCTTGTATAAAGTCGCTCTTCCAATCTTCTTTCAGCGAAGGGATTACGAGTTCACCACGACACGAAGGGAACCCAATTGGGAGAAAATCATCGATCAACCGATCATTTCCCAAAAGCGATTTTGCTTGCTCCGCTACCGTAAGTCCATAGTACCGTGGGTTGTCTGCCGGATATGACAATTTGTAAAGTTCCATTATAGCCTCCCACTAATGATATATTTTTTGAGGGACTTAAGGGCTGCGGCAACGTCAGTTGAATTATTTATGCGATCCGCAATCTTTCGGAGGTTATCAGCCGAGTGAGTGCCTTTATGCCCCGGCTTAGCCCAAAACCCATTTTGTTTACCATCCAAATCAATACCCGCTTTGCGGAGTTTTTCCCGGGCCTTTGCTAAATCATCTAGTAATTCCTGAGTTCTTTTTCCTCTTGCAATTTTCCACCCCGGATTTGGAACGATATGCGCCGCTTGGTATCCTCGACTTGTAATTCGGTTTCGTTTTGCTACGTTTCCACCAGCTAGGGATACGCCAAGATTGTAGCTGTGAATCCCTGCATTATGCACCAGTACCCCAAGTTCACTGACTTGGTAGATGTGGTGCCCATGCACTTCGAGATTATAAACGCTCTCGCCTGTACCGAGAAGACGAGTCGATGAAATCTCTATCGGACCAGCTTCGGTCCAGAGATGCTCACCAACCTCTAAATCACCCAGCTCTACCCAATCCTGACGCTCGATCGACCAAATCGGGTGCTGCGGAGTCCCCGTAAGCGTCTCACCACCAACGAATTCGATCTCCACCAACTCAGCTACCTGCCGAGTTACAATCCGTGCCGTAACCACTTGTCCCGTCCCGCTTGCAATCGGAGGACAGGGCTCAATGGACGTTACCTTGGCAAGTCCCGATGCTTCGAGTTCCGTGAATTCGACGTACGTCAGCCCTCCGGGAACCGCTCCCTGCTGTTCCCAGTACTCGGCAGGCCGAATCATCTCGACATCGATCCAGCTCCCATCCTCCTTCTGCAACGAGAAGCGAGCTAGGGACGCTCAATCGATGGATGCCACCAAATTGTTCCGCCCTATGCCTCTTGAATAACTCTCGCGCATGCTTGGAGTATTTTTAAGCGATGCTTGCTTGGACGGAAGGCTTTATGGCTTTGACGGGAAATAGCCACACGAGCAAACGGTTTAATGGAAGAATCGATTTTTCCTTCATCAATAAGTTGTCCCAAGCAAATAGCGATCACGCTCACATCTAAAACTCCAGGATCGTACTCCTTTCCAAGAAAAGCCTTCTTGGGACTCTTGACGGACTGAATGATTGCGTCGTCGGTGGTGAGCATTTCGTTGTACTCCGCAGAACGCTCATACATCACTGCATCAAAGAATTCTGACACTTTCGCCTTGGGATTCTCGCTGCGCCAGTCTCGAAACGAGTAGTAAGCCTCCCAGCCCTCATCGCTACCGAACGGAGCGTCTTCGTCTACACAGTCCCAAAAGAAATCCTCTTTCATCAACGCGCTAGATCGCCTGCTCCGTTGCTTCGGTTCATTGAACGGGTCGTGCTCTTCGTCATCTATTGTCATAAACGTAGCTCTCAAAGTTGTCGAGAAAAAGCGCGACTATTTCCGTTTTGCACCATTCCTCTGGCACATTCATATCAAATTTTCTGAAAAACATGCCCAACGTATCAACAAGATGTTTTACGCCACTGGCAGTTCGTCTTTTTGGGATTCTATCCGAGGCAGAATAGGGCAATATCAATCTAAATTCGGCTTCAGTTCGGCGAGCATCGTAGTCTGTGAATCGAACAATTCCTTTGTCTATCTTCGCTGAGGCGTCAATGTAAAAACAAAGCTTGCAGACATTAGAATATTCTTTAGAAAACTTCTCGGATGGGAGCATTTTACGAGAAATTCTACGTTGCAGTTGCGACAAAAACCTACCGCTGAAGTGATACGACGCTCCGGGCTCAAAATAAAATTGACTAAAATCTACAGCTAGCTTTCTCATGGTCTGTAGCTCTTCTTGTTGCCATGGGGGATCGCATTTTTGCCAACTTTACCTGCTGCCACATTTTCAGCGACGCGTTTTGCAATTTGGGCGTTCTCCGCAACTTTTGCCACACGCGTACTGCTGTTCTTTAGGGAAAACCCGAAGAAGTGAGCTCCTTTTTCTCGTTTCTACGACTCAAATTCTGGAAGTATTTCACCGCTATTCAATCAAAGAATCCAAAGCGCTAAAGCGAGCAATCCATCCTTCCTCAGTAAATAACTCTCCCGCTAAACCATCGCTTATCTCATTAAGATCGATTAGTTCGTCACCATCTTCCTTAGACGTCAATAGAAAATCCTGGCTTCCCTCGAAAAACGCGAGGAAATTGTGGATGGTAGAGTCAATCATCTCCGTTGCGTATTTCTCAATCAACAATCGAGTGTTTTCGGGAATCAATGAAAGCTCTCGATGCAATTCTTTCGATTCATCAGACTTCATCTGTCCACGAAGTGACTTAAGTGCGACAGCAACCGAAATATCACGAACCTCGTGAACGAGTGATTCCCCAAATTTATCCAATATCTTCTTCATGGTTTGTGATTCTCAACTAATTCCAAGGAATCCTTGTGGGCACTCTCGTTCCCATCGATCTTAAGTTCCAGAGGGCCTGCGCTACAAGCGAGCGAGCTTCTGCTCGAGTCGCACCTCCAGCAATCAACGCACGTACGGCAATGCGGGTATGTGCTTTCAGTGAATTTGCTGCTTTACTTTTTGCTAATCTAGTGAATAGTTCGCGCTGTTTAGCCGTCATCTTGACGTGCTTCCAACCTCGTTTCACCATTTCGGTAGCGGAGATTGACAACGCATTCCATAAATTATAGCCTGCGGCACCCTCGAAGCCCTTTTTCGAGTAGATGTGGTGACCCTTGACCTTTTTATATTCGCCAATCCCTGCATTATGCACCAGTACCCCAAGTTCGGTGACTTGGTAGATGTGGTGCCCATGCACTTCCAGATTATAAACGCTCTCGCCTGTGCTGAGGAGACGAGTCGATGAAATCTCTATCGGACCAGCTTCGGTCCAGAGATGTTCACCGACCTCTAGCTCACCCAGCTCCACCCAATCCTGACGCTCGATCGACCAAATCGGGTGCTGCGGAGTACCAGCAAGCGTCTCACCACCAACGAATTCGATCTCCACCAACTCAGCTACTTGCCGAGTGACAATCCGTGCCGTAACCACTTGTCCCGTCCCGCTTGCAATGGGAGGACACGGCTCAATGGACGTTACCTTGGCAAGTCCCGATGCTTCGAGTTCCGGGAATTCCACGTACGTCAGCTCTCCGGGAACCGCTCCTTGCTGTTCCCAGTACTCGGCAGGCCGAATCATCTCGACATCGATCCAGCTCCCATCCTCCTTCTGCAACGAGAAGCGAGCTAGGGACCAAGTCGCCGAATCAGGCTCCGAAAATTCACCATCGTATTCCCACGGACGAGGATTCTCCCCCGCCACACGAGAACCGATCGCGACCGTTTCGATCGATTGCTTGTCAATCGTCCCTGCAAGGAGTGCTACCTCGGTAAACTTCGTTGGATCGGAATCGCGGAAGGGTGACGAAGCAAGGTTGGCGTGAGCGCTACCCACCGAAGCGTCCACTGTCGCCGACACCCAGACCTTGGTACCTGCAACGAAACAACCGGTGCCGGTGACCTTGCACTTGACCCATTTCCCAGCAGCCAAAATGTCATCGGCTTTGTTGATGAGAAACTTCGCCGCTTTGCCTCCCTTGCCGATCGCATCTCCCACGACCGGGATCATAGAGGTGAACGACAAGGCTGCGTCGGCATAGTTCCCGCGGGCCAAGTGAATCACGCCGTTGATCCCGTCAGCGATCTCACCAACCACGGGGATGAACCCGACCACATCGAGAGCTACTTGCACACCATCGAGGATGTCGCTGGCGCTCATGTTCGAGATCGTATCGATCATGCTCCCTAGGGTGCCGGGCCAATTGACCATCGCCCCCAAGACATCGCCAACACCACTGACCAAGCCTCCTACAAAGGAGCCTGCCATGGCAAAGCCACTCCACCCCGTAGCTTCACTGGGTTGCTTTACTGGCCCAAGCCCCCGCATCCTCGATCCAGCCCGCTGCGGTGTTGAACAACTCGCTCACCTGATCGCCTGCCCAAGCGTACACATCTAGTACGGTATCGACGGCATCCCAGAACGTTTCGGCGGCCGAGAGGGCGGCCCAAGTCGAAAGCCCCAGCGAATTCAATCCCTGAACGGAATCGATGCCGAGGTCGGGGATGCCAACATCAGGAACCGATGCGTGCGGCAGGTCAGGGGATTCCCCTGTGGGCAACGTATAACCTGCGGACCAGCGTTGTTTCCCATCACCGAATGGCCCGCCCCCTCCAGAGCTGGGAGGATTCGCAGGTGTCGAGGAGGAGGATGGATAAGACCAACTCGAACCATCCGAGCTGCCTGAACTCCATCCACTGGCATGTGTTCCGCCGGTACTATAGCTGCCACCTGACCCTGAACCAGAACCCGACCCAGAACCAGAGCCACTTCCCGACCCGCCTCCATAGTACCAAGGTTCTCCCCAGGCTACGTTATAGTTGACGGCGAACGAGCTGCTCCAATGGTGCGAACCCCCCGAGACTCCGTTTTGATCAGTGCTCCCATCGTGGTGTTCTTCCCAAGACGAATTGCTCCAGGTTGTCCACAGGTCGCTTGCCTCGGTGCTCGTGGAGGAGGAGCCGGTATTGAAGCTCGTGTAGTTAGTGCTCGTGTATTGATTATTCCAGGAGTAGGTATCATCGTTGGCCGTCTCGACCAAGTGCTCACTGCTAGCCGAGTTTGCCCCAGATTTGGTCCATGTGAAGCCACTAGCTGATTGGACTTCAATATAGTTTTCCGTGAAGGCAGCACTCGAACGGTTTTCCTCGACAAATGACCCATTGCCGTAGTTGGACGACTGGTTGTTGTGCCCAGACTCGGTGACCACGGCGGAGGCTCGCGAAAATCCATTCGAGTGGTTTGTCGGGTGATCGTACTCGCCTGCTCTCGAGCTTGGACACCGAATGTCCAAGGGCAAGTTTAATTGCAAGTCGCCGCCTTCGGTTTCTACCTTAGGATGTGTTGCTTGGTCTGACTCACTCGTTCTAGTGGTCTAAAAACTTCGCAGGAGAATGTGGTTTCAATTCGAGGAGGCCGTCCCTAGGAAAATCATGCGATACGCAAGTTTCGCACGACGAATCTTCCTCACTAAGCGACTGCCTAGCTATTAAATAAGACTTCTCTGTAAAACAGAGAATTTGAGAGTTGCAGACGAATTTGCGAGGTCCGGTCGCGGAAATGCGATTTTGGGGCGAAATGAGATCGCTCTCTGTTTGGCGATCGACGGGTCTAGAAACTCCAAAACCCTTGGAAAACAAAGAAAAAAGCCGAGGGGATTAATCTTCGGCTTCTCTGTTAAAACGTGCCCTCGGAAATTCCGAGGATTTGAAAGGCTCCGCATTCCGAACTTGAACAGCCTACTAGTCGTCTGGGCAGGAATCGGCAAAATCGCTATAAATAGGGAATGCGGCAGGTGTTCCTAGGGCCGCGATGGTTTTCTTTCGGCCGAACTGACGAGGGATTGTTTTCTGTTTAGTTCAGGTCGCTGTTGGTCGGAGCTTTTAGCGAGCAATGTTCGCGTTTGGTTCGACTGGTTTTTTGATACCAAACAGGGAGGCGGTTTCGGTGAGGACTTTCATGCACGGATTTTTTGGTTTGATATTTCCCTTTGCGATTTTGATCGCGTTTGGCTCCTGGGGTTTCTCTCAGCAAAATCAGCAAGGCGGGCGGTCGACTCCTGCCACCGCGACAAGTGCGTCGACCAGCACTGACTTGGTAACCGATGGAACAGCGTTGCCTAACAACGCGAACTCCCAAGCAGCTTTGATGCGATTGCTGGAGTCCTTGGAATTGTATCACCCCGCGAAGCAGTTAAAGGGAACTATCGTACTGGATGGTTCCACGACTATGATGCAATTAGGCAAGGCGTGGGCAGATCGGTTTCGTCAATTTCACAAGGACGTTGTATTGACGCGTGGGGTAGATGGCACCAACGCAGGATTAACCGAATTGGCCAAGGATCCGACCAGAATCGTTGGAATTAGTCGCCCATTGACAGACGCGGAAGTGGCGATGCTCAAGAGTGGAAAGTGCGTTGATCCTATCAGTATCGTAGTCGCATTGGACCCTCTCGCGTTATACGTACATGAGTCCAATCCTATCAAAGGAGTCACCCCCGAGGAATTCGAAGCCATGCTTCGCGCCCCTGGACAGGCGGGGCCTCACATTGCCAAGTGGTCGGATCTCGGACTCAATGGTGAATTCCAGGACAAACCCGTGCGTTTTCATTGTCGCAGCGACATTAGCGGAACCAAGTCCTTCATCAAAAACGTCATTCTTCGGGGAGACACTTTGACCAAGGAAGCAGGCAGCCACGAATCGAACGGAGCGGTTTGCGAATCGATTGCTAAGGATCCTTACGGCATGGGGCTTTCGGGATTCGGTTGCATTAAGCCTGGCATTCGGGCTGTACCATTGATTTTGAACGGCGTCGTCGTGCCAGCCAACGAGCAGAGCTTTCTGATGGGGCAGTATCCTCTGGTGCGTCCCTTAGTGATCGTTTTTGATCGAGCGGAAATGAAAAATGATGGCGGCCTCAGAGAAGAAATTCTGAGATACATCCTCAGCCGCGAGGGACAACTGGAAGCTATCCGAGAGGGGTTCTTTCCACTGGATCCTTCCTTTGTGCGGCAAGAATTAGACATCATCTGCGGTCCTCGCGTCCGATAAATTCACCATGTCTCATCTAAATCAAGGGTCTTTCATCATGACGAACAAGACGTGGACGCTACTCATCGGCCTTATGCTTGGATTCACCCCTGCGGCAGATATTTTCGGACAAAACTCGTGGCTGGGCGATCTCTCATCGGCGATTCCTCGCGTTAACCCGGCTGCCCCAACCGCCGCTGGAGGTGTCTGGAGCCCCAACGCTATACCGAGCAATGGAAGCCTCGGGATGGGGACAACCGGGATTCGGCAAGATTGGCGAATCGGTGTTGTAATCGAGAATCGAGACGTCGGTGCGGTCGTTACCCAAGTTCAGCCGGGTAGCGCCGCCCAGCAAGCGGGCATATCCGCCGGTGATGTCATTGTCGGAGCAGGCCCAAACCGGATAGGATTTGTCGATGGCCGAGTGGTAGACTTAGCCGAGGTGGCGAGATCTTTTGCGGACAACTTTGGTCGGATTTCACTGGTCGTTCTCGACAATCGCACGCGACAGCTCCGAAACGTTTCCGTCAACATGATGTCCAATGCGACTTCACTTTCCGGCAATTTGGTCCTGCAAGACAACGGCTTCCTGCCTGCGGACGCTGTTGCAATTATCGAATTGCGAAATGTGACTCGTCCTTTCTTTCAAGTTCAGGGTGGGCAGGCGATGTTCAATGTCAGCCGACAAGGTCCGTTTGCTTACTCGCTCAACATCGATCCTCGATTCCTGGACCCATTGGATCAATATGAGTTGCGAGCTTCGATATCCTCACGAGGCCAGATGCTCTACTCCACTCAATCTACCCTATTGAGATCAACCGACTTGAATCGTCGATGGGACATTCTTCTGCAACCATCGAATTTCTCGACCGCGACAGCGGGCGGGGTTGTTAGCGCGGCTTACCCCAGTTTTGGGTCATCCAACCCGAACATAGTCCAAGAGCTACAATCCCTGCTCGGTCGCCAACCGATGGCGAATGAGATTACTGCATGGGATTCGTTTTTGCAGAGCGGCAACACGCTGCAAAGCATGAGGCAAAGAATCCTGGCAAACCCTCAGTTGCGATCTAATTTCGGAAATGATGCGATGTATGTCCAACACATCTTTACCAATGTAATGGGCAGAAATCCTAGCCAGACCGAGCTCAGTTTCTGGCTCACGAGACTCAGGGCGACGAATTCCCCGGACGTGGTAATCAACGAGATGTCCCGACAGTAAGGTCAGGAACTCAAGGTTGCTGGATAGATTATCCGAACGGATAGTCTCTTTCGGATAGTTGCTGAGAAAGTAATTTCGTGACTGCAAGTCGATTTCCATTTGAGTTAGTTCATAAAGACCCGAGCACCCATGCTCGTCGCGGACGGCTAGCACTAACGCATGGTGTGGTTGAGACCCCTGCGTTTATGCCAGTTGGGACGCAAGGGACAGTCAAAGGGCTCACCATTGGACAGGTGCGCGAGACAGGGGCTGACATGATCCTTGGCAACACCTATCACTTGGCGTTGCGCCCGACAAGCGAGTTGATTGCAGAGATGGGAGGTCTCCATCAGTTTATCGGCTGGGATAAACCAATTCTGACGGACAGCGGCGGCTTTCAGATATTCTCATTGGGGGATTTGAACAAGGTAACCGAAAACGGTGCTACCTTTAAGTCGCATTTGAACGGTGCAACGATTCGTTTAAAGCCCGAAGATTCCATTCGCATTCAGCAGGAATTAGGTAGCGATGTTGCAATGGTGCTTGACCATGTCATCGCGTTGCCGGCGGAGCGGGAAGCGGTGCTCGATGCGATGGATCGCAGCATACGGTGGGCGGAGCGATGCAAGTCTGCCTCGACGAGACCCGATCAAGCCTTGTTTGCTATTGTACAAGGAGGCCTGGACCTAGAACTGAGGACTCGCTGTGCGGAGGCGCTCATCGCGATTGGATTTGACGGCTATGCCATTGGGGGGCTCAGTGTAGGGGAACCGCCGCCCGAGATGTATCGAGTACTCGATGGCACGTGCCCGGTACTACCTGAAGATCAGCCTCGATACTTAATGGGGGTCGGAACCCCTATCGACTTGGTAGAGGGGATTGCCCGAGGAGTCGACATGTTTGACTGTGTCATGCCTACCAGGAACGGTCGAAACGCCTTGGCCTTTACGCCTGATGGTCACATAAAAATACGCAACAGTCGGCACCAACGAGATCCAGCACCGATTGACTCGACCTGCCCGTGCGTCGCATGTAAGCATTCGCGATCGTATCTGCGGCATCTTTTTATGGCCAAAGAGATGCTTGGCCCCATTTTGCTTTCGATCCACAACGTCACGTTCTATCAAAGGCTCATGGCAGAGGCAAGGCAAGCCATCGAGGCAGGCCGTTATGCTGAATTTCTCGAGGAAAAGCGGAGCAGATTTCAGTCTGGGAACTCGTGATCTGGGCAGAAAGATCGTTTCGAGTTTTAGGTTTTCCGTTAGGCCACTGGCAGTTGAAAAAACTACCGAATTATCTTTGGGCTGCTAAATTGCCTCCTCGCCTTGCGGAAATCCCGCTGGCGCGTACGGCGGATCGTTCGGTTTCAAGCTAGCGAGCCAAGTCCGGCTAGTTGGGGCTGGAAACGTAACGCCCTCTAACCTCTTTTCGATTTGGGAGGAGCAGCAAACAACCGCTTGGCCAGGTGAACCGATCCGATGGAAATCCCCTCACCTGTCAGATTGGCGATTCGTAAGAACAGTGCGAACAGCAAAGCGACCGGGGGAGTCAAGATCGGGGCCAACAGCCACGCCACAACAAGTTCGCGAGCGACGGCACCACCCGGGAGCATAGAAAAGAAACCAGCAACTGCACCTAAGCAAACAGCGGACACCGCAGTGCCCCAAATTTGGAAAGAAAGCATATCGGGAGAATCATTCAAGCCAAGAATGATGAGCCAGCCCACGGTTCCTTGGATCAGCCATCCGGCTGCCATGCCCGCGCAGACGCGCAGCATGAATCTCCAGGTGAACGTAGAACTGAGAGATTTGGGGATCTTCCCAATCTTGCTTTTCGCCAATGCAAAAAGGATTAGTCGGAAAAAATAGGGTGAGAGAACGATTGCGGCTCCAGGTGCGGCGAGCAGCATCGACCACTTTATCCAGTTGGGAACATCGATCAAGAAAAGAAATAAGACGCCGAGAATTGCGGCCGTGCCAACGCCGGTAAGAGTCTCGACAAAGACGCTTAGAATCGCAGGCTTGATCGACACCCCGTAGGGTTGAAGCTTGCCGACTCTAAGCACTAGGACCATGGCTTTGCCAGGAACATACTTGCCAGCATGCCCAAGGTAGTAGGCGTCCAGCGCGGGGAGCATTGGGAAGGATTGTCCAAAGGCTTTTAAGACTGCTAACCAAGTTATAGCGCCGGGGATCAGGGCTAAAACCGTTGCGAAAACGCCAGCGATCAGAAACGGATAGCGAATGGGAATGGAGGACAACAGTGGCTCTTGGTCGCGCAGTTCGCCGACGACCCTATAGATGGTGACGCAGAGGAACAGCAGCACTAGGCTTGCGATGACAATCTTGATGATTCGCATCGTAGTGGGGGATTGCAAGCGTGCTAGAAACCAAGGTAGCAAACCGGTCGCTGCAAGGCTGTCAGAAGACTTGGCTTCGCCGGAGGAAGCCGGTTGATTGTTTGAGCTGCTCTGATTCAAAGGGTGGTGATTTCGATGGAGATTGGTGCTTGCTGTAGTCGTGTTAGACGTCATCCTATAGAATTCTGTGTTTGATCACCATACCCACTGGCCTGTAACAGGGAATCAGTGGATAGCCCGGCTCTTCGAATGCTTGTTTTCCTGTAACTCTTTTTTCGCTCAGCATCCCGTCCCAATATGACGCGTTATATATCCTTTGCAGTCCTGCTCGCCATCATCATTGTTATCGGTTCTTTGTTCTACCGCGTGATGATCGGTTTTTTCGTGCCCGTATTTTTGGCTGCCGTATTGGTTGTTGTGTTCCGTCCACTTCATCGATGGGTTTTGTCGCGAGTGGGGGAACGGGACCATCTGGCGTCAGGTATCACGACCGGCTTGATTGTGTTGATCGTGCTTTTGCCGGCTGGCTTGGTGTTGTCCTTGGCCGCAGTCCAGGCTGTACGATTTGTTAGCAACGTCAACTGGAGCAATATCGAGTATGGTCTAAACAAACTGCGAGGAAATGATTGGATCAATCTCGAATATCCGCACGTTGAAGAAATGCGGGCTATACAAGAAAAGATTTCTGAAATTCAGACCCTGGCCACCAGTCAAACCAGTTTGGAATCGCTCATCGATGAAAAGGCAAAGTTTCAGAGCGATTTAAAAGAGATCAAGCGCCTTATCGACACAGAGCTCACACCTCATCTAGCAGAAATTCCATCTGCTGACGCGTCCCGAAAAATTCTAAAGGCAAAGTCCGGTAAGAAAAAAGGCAAGCAAACAGAGGTGGGGAAAGATCTCAGCGCTAGCCCATCAGCTTTGCGAGCGGAGTTAAAAGAGTTTTTTGAACGACAAACTCAACAGATTAAAGAGAAGCTGAAAGAGCGAGATGACATCATCGAGGCTAACGCAGAGAGCGATTCGGACATAGATGAAGTGCCCACAGGAATAGCCGACGTTACATCAGACCTGCTTTCACAATCGCCGGAAATGATCAATGGTTTGTCGGGGGCAGAAATGATGATATTGGACTCCGTTCGTCGCAATTACATCCAACAGAGCGTTGAGTGGCACGAATCCAGGTCGGTTTTATTTGCTGCCCTAGATGCTCTCGAATCGAAGAACATACGAGAGCTGGATATTGTGCAAATTCAGCGATCAGTATTGTCGGCTACCAACGCATGGAACCAAGCACGAGAGACTGTTTTGGGAGGCCCAATCGTTGCGGTCTTAAAGGAGATTGCCAATCCGTCCGAAGAGCAGATCCGCTCGCTCACTGGCTCTTTTGTAGAGTACATCAGTCCCAGGATCGTCTCCATTACAGGTGATTCGGCAGTTTTTCTCGTTCGCCTAATCATTGGTTCTTCGATCCTGTTAGTTGCTCTCTACTTTTTCTTCTGCGATGGGCCGTCCATGATGCGAACGATTATGGAACTGAGTCCATTAGATGACAAATACGAGTTTGAATTGTTAGCCGAGTTTGATCGGGTGTCGCGCGCGATCGTATTGGCGACGTTGCTGTCAGCCTTGGCACAAGGTGTAACGGCTGGGCTTGCTTATTACGTAGTCGGTCTGGATTCCCTGGTTCTGCTCACGGCGGTAACCGCAACATGTGCACTGATACCGTTCGTTGGTCCTGCTATTGTTTGGGTTCCCGTATGCATCTACTTGGCGGCATACCAGGAGAACTACTACGCGGCGATCGGCGTTGCGGTGTGGGGCTTTTTAGTGGTGGGGAGCGTTGACAATCTGGTCAAGATTCTCATCTTGCACGGGCAGAGTCAACTCCACCCCTTGTTGGCATTGCTTAGTGTTCTCGGAGGGATTCAGACTTTGGGGCCAGTGGGAATTTTGGTTGGCCCCATGGTTGTCGTACTTCTTCAAACCTTGTTAGGTATTCTGCGACATGAGCTGACCCGGTTCAACAAATGGGATGCCGAAGCTGGCGGGGAGGGGGCAGCAAGCCCATTGAGTGAAAAGTTTCGCAAGTTAAAGCTTCGTGGGGGTGAATCTCCTGCGATGGAGGGAGTAGGGGGCTTAGATGAGGTTACTGACCTTGCCCATAAAAAGGATGTAGATAGCAAGTAGCAATGCCCCTTCAAAATGAGACACCTTTTTATCTTGCGTGATCAAGTAAAAGAATATGGTCACACCGACGTAGAATGGGAGCGAAAAGAGGATTAGCTCGCTCGGGACCGTTACGTTTCCAACAGCCGCTGCAACTCCCGGAACAACTAACGCATTGAAGATACAAGAACCCAACACGTTCCCCACTGCCAGATGCGCCTTTCCTAGTCGTGCAGCGGTAACGCTTACGATACATTCCGGCAGCGTTGTTCCCAGAGCGAGCAGGGTCATCGATACGATGGCTTTGTTAATTCCGAGGTAATCCGCGATCTCAGCAACGGAATCGATCGTTTTTTCGGCACTGAAGTAGATCAAGGCCCCCGTCGCGACCATGATGAGAAAGGGCTTAAGGAATCCTTTGGATTTCGTAGCAGGTACCAAGGACTCGGTTTCCTCGGAGGCTTCTTTGCTGTTGAGCAGATAAAAGAGATACAGGCCGTATGCGACCAGTCCAACAACTGCCTCGCCAAAAGTAATCACACCGTCATACATGATGGTCACAGTGATGATAGCCGCGCCGATCAAGAAGTTCAGGTCGATATAAATGTACTGAGATCCCAGATCGATACGCCTAGAAGAAAAAAGTGACGTGAGCCCCATGACCAAGAGCAGATTGGAGAGGGAGGAACCGAGCAGATTGCCGGGGACGATCTCTGAGTTTCCACCACGCACTGCTACGACAGCGGCCACCAATTCGGGCAGCGAAGTGCCAACGGAGACGATGACTACTCCGATCACAAAGGATGATAGGCCGAGAAGCTCACCGATGGTCTCTGCTGCTTGTGTAAAGTGTTTTGCTGCCCAAAGCAGAATCATAATAGAAACAGCAAAAACGAGGATGGCGACTCCTATCGACATTCGCAAGACTCCTGATGCAGCGTGTAGATCAATAACCTTTTGAAGATGTCTTAGCCGACATCGCCCAAGGAAGCAACCGCACCGTGCCGACCGAGAATTTGCTTCTTTAGCTTTTCATGAACAGGGTCGTTCAAGCCGGGATCTGCAGCAACAAGCTCGCGCGCGACTTCACGAGCGACCGAAAGCACCTCGGCATCACGAACTAGATCGGCGATACGGAGTGACGCCGCCCCCACTTGCTTGAGCCCCAAAAGATCCCCCCAGCCACGGAGTTTCAGGTCCGCTTCTGCTAGTTGAAATCCATCTTCAACAGAAGCGAAAACCTTCAGGCGATCATTTTCTGTTGCATCGACGCCCGATCTTGGAAAGACGCAAACATACCCTGGTGTACCACCTCGACTAACTCGACCACGCAATTGATGGAGCTGTGCGAGTCCGAGACGATCGGCGTCTAGAATGGTCATGACGGTGGCGTTCGGCACGTCGATTCCGACCTCGACGACGGTGGTTGCAACGAGAACTTGAGTCTCTCCGTTCTGAAAGGCGTTTAGTTTGCGTTGCTTTTCTTCCCCATCCATCCGTCCGTGCAATAGATCGATTCGCAAGTCTGCGAACTCGGAGGAAGAGAGTTCTTGAAAAACCTGTTCGGCACCGAGCGAGTCTGAGTCCAGGTCCTGTTCGACCCTGGGCAGAATCACATAAGCTTGTCTCCCCGAGCCGATTTGTTTTCGGACAAACTCCCACCAACTAGCTTGCTGGTCGGTAGTCCCAAGATAAGTATGCACCGGAGCGCGTCCAGGAGGCTTATCCCTGATGACGGACGAGTCAAGATCACCGAACTGAGTCATGGCGATGCTTCGAGGAATAGGGGTCGCTGAAAGGACTAAATAGTGTGGTACGATTCGCGAATCCTTGAGGGCAGCCCGTTGTGCGACGCCGAACTTGTGTTGTTCATCAATGACGACCAAGCCAAGATTGTGAAACTCGATTTTGTTACTGAGAAGGGATTGCGTCCCGACGACAATATCTACGGTACCAATCGCGATCCGCTGTTGCAGTTCATTTTGTTCGCGTTGCGATAAAGAGCCGACCAGCAACTCCACCATTACTTGGCTTTTCGCGAGTTGTTGCGAAAGGCGGTCGAAGTGTTGACGTGCGAGCAGCTCGGTAGGAACCATAAGAGCGGTTTGGAATTTGTTGGCGACCGCGTTCAGCATGGCATATTGCGCTATGGCTGTTTTTCCGCTTCCTACATCACCTTGAACGAGCCTGTTCATAGGAACCTCCCGGTTCATGTCATTTCTTACATCTTCGATGGCCTTAAGCTGGTCATTGGTAAGTTGGAAGGGAAAGCGCTTTAAAATCCTCGCATGGATGATGGGGGTTGCTTCGATTCGTGGTGCCGACTTGTGAGAGTCGAAGCGATTTCGTTGCATGGCAATCGCCATTTGATAAACCAGTAATTCTTGGAAGATAAATCTTTGGCGAGCAGCGTGTGCCTCGGCCAAGGTCTCAGGGTTATGGATCTTGTGTATCGCGTCTTGGATGCCGAGAAGCTCTGCGGGTAAAGATTCGCTTATTAGTTCGGTTTCTGCGTCGGAGACGGTAGCTTCGAGCCCTGGCAACAACGGGCCTGTTTTCGGTTGGATGGGGGAAAAATTCTCTCGAAGTTTTTTGGCCGCTAGCTGCCGCAAACTTTGAGGAAGGGCTTCTTCCAGGGAATCGGCCAGGGAGTTAATCGCAGCGCTGACAGCGGTTTGGACATGCTTTTGTAGCAAGCCCTCGGTGAGTGGATAGATAGGGAGTGGGCGTTGGGGGGGAGGTTCAACACCAGGTTCGAGCACAATCACTTCTGGGTGCCGCATTTCAAATGAGATACCGGTTGACTTTGGGACACCGGTTGCCACCACGTTCATGCCTCGCTTGAATTTTTCTTGGCGAAACATCTGGTTGTACCAAACGCATCGAACGAATCCGCCGCCGTCGAGGGCTAATAGGATTCCGAAGCTACCGCGTCCGCTGAAACTGTAGCGAGAGTCCATGTCGACGATCTGTCCGGCTACGGTCGCGCGAACTCCTTCGGTCAAATTCAGAATGTTTTGGTAGGGGGCCACATCTTGGTAGTTTCTCGGGAAAAGAAACAGAAGGTCTGCGGCTTTGTGGACTCCGATGCGATGAAAGAGCTCAACCCTTTGCGGGCCGATCCCAGGAACAAATTGCAGGGGAGTCGAGCGTTCTATGGACTTCTGCGTCCCTTTGTCGTCTGTTTTTTGTGGGGTCTGAACATGCGGTGCAATGGGGTCCATAGCGTGATTCCGTAGTTTTTTAGGAGTAATTCATCTCTTCGCAGAGTTCCTCGCCGCTCTGCTAGAAGACGTCTTTCGGGGAATCGATGTGGCTAGCTTTTGAAAAACATAATACAAAGCGTGGTTGTCAGTTCTATAAACCCTTGGATAATAGACAACTGCCGTTTTTTCGACTCAAAGGAGTGATTGATCAAGTGATTGTAGCAGCATCGACAGGTTGTTTTCCAGAAACCCCGCTACCGGAAGCAGTTGAGATTCTTGGTGATCTCGAGTTTACCGCGGTGGAGATTGTATTGGACGACCATGGAATCCAGATGCCGCCGGCTCGGATTGTGGAAGATTTCGAAGAAGCGCTTCGCGTTGTCCGAGACACCCATCGCTTGGATATTTGCAGTTACGACGTCAAGATTCGAGCCGAGGGAGACGTTTATTACGAGCGATTCGAAAAGGTCTGCGATCTCGCCAAAGCGACAAAGGTCGTGACTCTTACCATTCCGAGTGGCGAGCATGGCACTCCGTTCAATCAGGAAGTAGAGCATCTACAAAAGGTGGTTAGCATAGCGGAGGGTAGAGGGGCCAGAGTTGCGATCAAGGGGCAAATTGGCTGCCTTAGTGAGGACCCCGATACCGTTAAGACCCTTTGCGATTATGTCCCCGGTCTCGGACTGACCTTGGACCCTAGCCATTACCTCTGCAGCAACCACCGGAACAAAAACTACGAAAAGTTGCTCAAGTACGTCTACCACACTCACTTGCGAGATTCAAAAAAGGACAAATTGCAAGTCCGAGTTGGCCAAGGGGAGATCGAATACGGGCGGCTGATTACGCAATTGCAAACCGTCGGCTACGACCGAGCCCTGAGTGTAGAGATGGAGCCCATGGCAGATATGGACATGCGTCAGGAGCTTAGAAAGCTTAGGCTTTTGCTCGACAGTTTACTTTAGCGGCAACACGTGAGCTTCACCTGGACAAGCCAGGTCCGTTCTCATTGAGTTGCGGTAGAAATTTATCTGCCTGTCACTATGGCGTGTTTGCCAGGGTCCTCCCGAATCTCATCGAAATCGGTTAGACTAGAGGGGGTTGAGATCGCGGGGCACGAGCGTCCAGCCTGCGAGGTCAGGTCGGCGGCTAACCCGGAAGAGAGGTGGCGGGTCGGCATCACACACACATCTTGTCCCTCATCTGTCAAAAAAATGCCGATTATAGAGACGCGAGACCTTCGTAAACAGTTCGGTGTTGGGGATGTCGCGATAGACGTTCTTCGCGGAGTGACACTCTCGATCGAAACCGGTGAGTTTGTCGCCTTGATGGGGCCTTCGGGATCTGGCAAGAGTACTCTTATGAGTATTGTCGGCGGCATCGAGCCGCCATCTAGCGGCGATGTCATGTTGGAAGGCGTGAACATTGCAAAGTTAACCGATGACCAAAGGACATTGCTACGCAGGCGTCGAATAGGCTTTATATTTCAAGCCTTCAATTTGATACCAACCCTCTCGGCACTGGAAAACGTGTCTTTGCCACTAGAGTTAGACGGGGTTTCGGCCAAGGTTGCCCGCGAGCGTGCTCTCCGAGCACTCGAACGCGTAGAGCTATCGCATAGAGCTAGCCACATTCCCTCTCGCCTTTCTGGGGGTGAGCAACAGCGGGTCGCGGTGGCCCGCGCGATTGTGATCGAACCGGCGATACTGTTGGCAGATGAACCGACAGGCAATTTGGATTCTCGGCAAAGCGAGCGAGTCACCGAGTTGCTGCGCAGTTTGGCTGCGGATCACAAGCATACGATTGTCATGGTGACGCATGATGCCAAGGTGGCACGTTCTGCTTTTCGACTTTTGCTTTTCCGCGATGGCATGATCGAAAGAGACGTCAACCAAAGCGATTACGGACACGACTTTCCTGTTAGCGATTCCGGGAGTTTCCCTCGTCCCAGTTACGCCCCTCCACCGCAAGATCCAGCCGTACATCAGCAACAAATTGAGAGATTTGCGTCGGAGGGGAATCGCTAATGCCTCTAGCAAAACTCTCGCGTCGCGAGATCCAAAGCAGACCGCTGCGCAGTTTGCTGACGCTGATAAGCATTGTGATTGGAGTCGGAGCGATCGTTTCCACATCCATCTCGACGGAGTCCGCCAGGCTAGCTCAGGAAGCGATGATCAAAACCGTGACGGGCAATGCGGCACTGGAAATTGTGTCGATCACGGACGGATGGTTTGACGGTAAGCCATTGGAACCGATCGCCAGAATGGAGGGGGTGCAAGTCGCGTCCCCCATCATACGCCGATTTGTACAGATTTCCGTTCCGCCGGGGTCATCTCATAGCGACATCGAGGAATCGAAGGGGGATGGAGACCCTGGCGTTTCTAAGGAGAGACCGCAGAACAGGACTTTTCGGCTTCAAATTCTCGGCGTAATCCCAGAGCTCGATAGGAAGGTACGCGATTTCAAGATTGTCGACGGGCGAGAGCTTAGCTATGAACAAGAAGATCGAGACTCCGTCGTGATTGATGAACAACTAGCACAGACCGCGGGGCTCAAGGTCGGTTCTAAGTTCTTGGTCCAAACGCTTAGTCGGTCGCAAGAAGTTACCGTTGTGGGGATCTCCAAGGCACTAGATGCGAGTGCTGCGATACAATCCGGACCAATCCTGGTTCAACTGCGGTCCGCGCAACGCTGGTCGAGAGCCAACGGCAAGGTCGGCGTATTGCAAATCGTGGCCGACCCTAAAGTACCTTTGCCAAAACTCATCGACGATCTTCAAGCGGAGCTAGATCGGATCGGGGCCGAATTAGCGGGTTCCGAGTCTGCCAATTCCGAGCCTGATGCACTGGCTGCGGAGGACGCAGGTGCCCCGCCTCGGAGAACAACGGTAGCTCGTGTTCCCAAACCACCTGAACGACTAGAGATTCGTCAACCTACCGCCCGTAGTCAATTGACGGAGGAGATAACCAAGGCCCCCGAATCAGGGCTACGTCTAGCGATCGCTTTCTCGCTCATCATATCTGCTTTCATCATTTACAATACGTTCCAGATGAATGTCGGTGAGCGACGTAGGCAGCTTGGAATTCTCAGATCTATGGGCGCATTAAAGCGTCAGTTGCTTTGGATGATAGTTCGCGAGGGATTGTGGTTAGGGGTGATAGGCGGGATTCTCGGCAGTATTGCCGGTTATTTTGGAGCGAGTATTCTCAATCAATCCACGTCGCAATTGTTGCAGATCAATATTCCTCAAAGTCCGTTCACCATCTGGCCGTTTATCGGTGCATTCATCGCGGGAATAGTAGTCGCAACCTTGGGGGCCTTCTTCCCCGCCTTGCGAGCTTCTAGGCTTTCTCCCGCAGAAGCGATGAGGGTTGTCGCTTCGGGGGAATTCGGGACCAGTCGGATCGGATGGCTCGTTTTCGGTAGCGTGACGATCACCGCGGGAGTTATAGTACAAGCGTTATCGATTACCGGCATTTTCGACTACAGTCATGCCGTGACGGGTGCTTTGGTAATGCTTATCGGAATTGTCTTTTTGCTACCCGGGGTCATTGGAGAGTTAACTGCGGTTGTGGCTAAGCTGCTGACCCCGATCATTGGCGTTGAGGCAATGCTCGCGCGAAAGCAGATCTTGCGACATCGAGGGCGTAGTTCTCTGACCATCGGCACGGTATTCATTGCGATTGCGACGGTCTTGGGGCTGGCGAGCACGATCCTGGACAACGTCGGAAATGTCGAACAGTGGTATCAGAGAGCCATCGTCGGTGACTTTTTTATTCGGGCTGCGATGCCCGACATGAATACAGGGGCCACTGCCGACATGCCTTTGGATCTTCCCGAACAGATCGCCGGTATGCCTGGCGTTTCCTTGGTCGACACGCTGGATTTTGTGAACGCCAAGGTTGGAGATCGGACGGTATTGGTTGTGGTGAGAAAATTCAACTCACCAACGCAAGACTTTTTCGATCTCACCGAGGGCAAAGCTGACGCAGTGTTGGAGGGCATCAAGACCGGCGGCACGGTGCTGGGCTCCGTTTTATCGCAGAGAATGGGGCTCCATGTAGGGGACACGATACCGCTGGAAACATTAGCTGGCGTCAAGGATATCCCAATCGTGGGTGTTACTAACGAGTATATCGCCGGTGGGCTTACCATGTATTTGGAGGAGCAGACCGCCAAAGAACTTCTGGATGCACAAGGGCTGGACGCCATAGTGGTCAGGGCTGATCCAAGCCAGCACGCTCAACTCGAAAAGAAGCTACGTCAACTGTGCGAAGAGAATGCGCTGATGTTTCAGTCCTATTCCGACTTAGTCGCGATCATCAAGGGGACGCGAGACGGGGTGACGGGTGGGCTGTGGGCAGTATTGGCACTCTGTTTTGTGATTGCCGCATTCGGCTTGGTCAACACGCTCGCGATGAACATTCTCGAGCAGACTCGCGAGATAGGTATGTTGCGGGTTGTCGCGATGACTCGCAATCAGGTTCGCAAGATGATAGTGTCACAAGCTCTCATCATTGGCTTAATCGGCTTAATACCGGGAGCGTTGATGGCGATTTGGATTGCTTATCTGATCAATCTTCCCTCCTATCAAGTCATTGGCCGGGATATCGAGTTTAAGATTTATCCATGGTTGCTCGTGGGGGGCGTGGTATTCGAGTTGGTGATTATTTTACTCGCTTCGATGCTACCTGCCGAAAGGGCGGCTCGGATTAACGTTTCCTCAGCGTTGCAATATGAATGATCTCGGCGTTAGAGCGTGTCGAGAACTTGCATGACACCATCGAGAGCTCGCAGGACATAGTCGTCTTGGATCACTTCTAAACGTCCCAATACAAGAAGGTGCTCTTTTCTGTTGGGGGGCTCAGGCTCAGTCACTGGATAAGAGTGTTCGTCGGAATACAGGACCCTAACACTTGAACCACTGATAGTTGTGAAGGTGGGCCAGTCCGAGCTTTCTTCGGGCGAATCATGAAAAGCCGATTTCGCCGCAGTCTCTCGCGTTAACTCTATGACCACGTAGGCCTGTGGTTCCAGCTTTACCATCCCCGGGATATCTCCTGTGGAACAGCGTCGAACCAAGTTGAGAAACTTTGTGTCGTTCAGTACGAGGGACGCGACCGAATCGCGATGCTCATGCCAGTAATCCAAGGTGGCTTGGTCGGTTGTGTCGATATAACGAGCGAGATCGCAAAGCGAACCGTAGAATTCAGAGACCGCTTTGAGTTGTTCGCCTCTTTCGCGAGGAATGTTTCCCCATTCCGCTTCGTACCAACGAAGTTTGTCGAGTGCTGCTTTAAGTGCTGGGTCCGGCACAGAACTTTGCAGGGGCTCGTTTATAGAGAGGGCGGCCCCAAGAGCAGGGAGGTCGCTTTTAATCTCCGCTCCCGAAGCGGCCTGGGAGTAGGGTAAATCGCTGGGAGATCTTGCTGTCGATGGTGGTTTGGGAGTCGGTTCGAACCTAGCTAGTGTACCATCTGGCCGAAAGCTCGATCCCCGCAGGTGTTTTGGGACGACCCAGGGGACGTATTGTGCGACTGCGGGCCCCGCGTTACCGAGGTCCCTGCCGAACCCATACCAAAGGATTCCGGTGGCGAGCGGCAAGGCTGCTAGTCCCCCGAGAACTGGCGGCAGGATTTTTAGCCAGGCTGGTTTTGGCTTGGATCCGTCCTTGCTTTTTTTCTCCCGGACTTGAAATGTGGGCCGTACCGGTTGGGGAGCCGGTTTTTTTTCTGTTTGCCCGGCCGCTTGATCGTCGGAGTTGTCCATCGCAGGTAGCAAGAAGAGGAAAGTCTGTTGGGCCCGTAAGGGGGGTAAGTTCCCGACAGTTGAAAAATTCTTGGGACGCAAATCTCTACCCATCAAGGATACACACAGAGCGAAGCGGGAGACAGAAAGTCCTCTCGGAATTAGGCCCCGGCGAGCTTTTTTTCGTCACAACTAGGGGCATCGTCCTGGCCATAAGCCCCCCAAAATGCCGTTTAATGGGACCAATCACTTGGCTTTGATGGCGATTTGGACCATACTGTAGTGAATTCCGGGAAAGTGAGCCGGTTATCTATCGGCCTTCCCTTGTTGTTCCCTCCCACCGTTTGATCTACATGCTGTTGCAAAAAGCACGTTTAGGCGTCCTGGCGATCGTGATGCTGGTGGCGTTACGATTCACTATTGGATACCATTTTTATATGGAGGGGGCAGTAAAAGTCCGAGAAGGTAACTTCTCCTCTAAAGGTTTTTTGACGGCTGCTAAGGGACCTCTTGCCGATCAGTTTAAAAGCTTGATTCCCGACCTCGATGGATTGGTTCGACTCCCCGAAATGCGAGAAAACCTCATTGAGGAGAATCAAGAACCGACACCAGAGGATCCGAACGCCAGCCTGAGCTACGCAAAGCTTTTCGGACTGCTGAACGACTATCGTGATAGCATCGTAAGTACCTACGGGTTTTCTGCCGAGGAGCAAATTCAGGCGGCCGAGGAAATCACGAGCCGAACGAAATCCGAATTGGTAGATTTCGCTGGTCAGTGGCAAGCGGAGATCATGGAGTACCTGAGAGGGTACCAGCGCGTAGAATTGAACCGTGCGGATGCTGCCAAATCTATTGTGCCCGGCATGAGACGTCAAAAGGAGGAGATCGAGGGAAAATGGAGAGCAATTGCCGCCCCCTTGCTACCTCAGGTCGATAGAATACTTGAGACCTTCGAAGCCGACCTCAATGGTTTGGCTACGGAAGAGCAGGTAGCAGAAGCAAAGAAGAAATTCGTTAAATTCAAGCTGCCGGGCGAAGGTCCCATTTCGGTGGATTTGGTTGATAAATACATTCCGATTTTCGATATGACGGTCGGGATTTTATTGATGCTGGGTTTGCTGACGCCGCTCGCAGGCACAGCAGCCGGATTGTTTTTACTATCGGTTGTTCTGACTCATTTTCCAGGAGCCTACGGGGCTCAGCCGACTTACTATCAGGCGATCGAAATGTTCGCTTGCTTCGTGTTGGTGTTCACTGATGCGGGACGGTATGCGGGACTTGACTTCTTGCCGTGGAGTTTCTGGAATCGAAACAAAGGCGGTCGAGAAGGCTAGGGCGGGTTACGATAAAAGTTACGTCGATTTCATTGAGAGAGAGTTATGAACCAGTTATCACCGGATGAAAAAGCAGTCGGCCAAAGTAATTACTACGAGGCTGTAGGGTTCACCCGCCGTCAGTTTATGCAGAATATCGTCGCTGCGGGTGCTGTGTCAGGAGCCGGATTGGGAGCCATGTACTTTGGCTATTCCAAGGTGAATGATCCCGTTCGAGTTGGGGTGATCGGTACCGGAGACGAGGGGAATGTGCTTATCGGCGCTTGCAATCCCGAATACGTTACCGTGAAAGCTATCGCCGATATTAGACCCTACAGTATCTTCCGTGCATTCCATGGTGATAACTCTTCGCCTGCGGCATGGTCTGCTCGGCCCGGTTTGATCAAACAATACAAATATTCCAGCGAAGCCGAGGCACGAGCAAACGTAAAGGTTTACGATGCATCCAACGGCGGCATGGAGGCTTTGCTAAACGATCCCGAGATCGAAGCGGTGATCATAGCGTTGCCATTGCACCTGCACGCACCGATCGCAATCCAAGCGATGATGCGCAACAAGCACGTTCTGACCGAAAAACTGATGGCTCACAATATCGCTCAATGTAAAGCCATGGCTAGGGTTGCATCGGAGACCCGAGACATGGACGACAAGCCAATTCACTTGGCCACCGGGCACCAACGGCACTATAGCGTACTTTATGACAACGCTGTTCACTTGCTTCGGTGGGGCATGATCGGCCAGTTGCATCACATTCGAGCGCAGTGGCACCGAGGTAATTTGCCTGGCAGAGATTCCTGGCAGCCACCATTGCCAAAGGGAGAGATTGGTGGAAAGCCCGAGGACAGCACCGTCCTTAAGCAGCTGGCACGCTTCCAAGCTGACTTAAAGAAAGCCAAGAGTCCTGCGGAAATCGATTTGCTCACGAAGAAGGTGGCTCAGTGGGAAGCTTGGATGGCGGACGACGTCGACGCGGAAAAGTTCGGCTATATCTCTTCGAAGCTAGGAGATCGCGACAGACCGGCTCTGGAAGAATTGATCCGTTGGAGAATTTTCGAACGAACCGGTGGCGGATTGATGGCGGAGCTCGGCAGCCACCAGCTTGATGCAGCGTCGATCTTCTGCAGCGCACTGCGAAGTGACGGGAAAAAGGCGCGGCCGATTTCGGTTCACGCCGTTGGTGGCCGTCACATCTTCCCATTCGACAGAGAATGCGAAGATCACGTTTACTGTTCGTATGAATTCCCAGGGCCAGAGTATTCCGAGAAGTTCGATGTCGGGTATACCATTCCTGGGACCAAGGGAATCAAGTCTTATGAGAACGATCCCAATAAGAAGGTGGTCGTGACTTATTCGTCCATCAACGGCAATGGCTTCGGCGGCTACGGCGAGGTTGTGATGGGAACCAAGGGAACGATGATCATCGACAAAGAGCAAGAAGTCATGCTCTATGCGGGTTCCGATACTGGGGCAACGGTCGGAGTCAAGGCTGCTAAAGAGGGCTATGCTTTGGACACCCAGGCCAGTGGCGGCTCGTCCGCTCCTGTAGCAAAGGCGGCTGCTAACGCCGGCCCTGTAAGCCGGGGGTACACGGAACAGATCGAGCACTGGGCCTACTGTATCCGTAATCCGGATCCCGACAACAAGCCACGTTGCTATCCAGAGGTGGCCATGGCGGACGCTGTTATCGCTCTTACCACAAACGTGGCGATGCGACAAGGAGCGCGGGGCGAAGCTGGCTTCATCAAATTCAAGGATTCTTGGTTTGATGTTCGGTCTGATGAGACCCCGGACGGCAGCAGCGTCCAAGAGGAGCTAGCTGCGATGAAATCGTACACGATTCATGGCGGGTCTCAATCCGCTTAGGTTGGAAAGAGGCTAGCCGATTTATAACTATAGTGCTTAACAACGTTAGCGTTTGACAAGAGCCACAGACTCTGGGATGGTTTGCTATTCCAGAGTCTTTTCGTTCCGCAACCAGCCAGTCGATCTAAATGACGGATCAAACGCTTCAAACACCCTCGGTAAGCTTGCCAGGACCGCCACGTGCTATCCCTGGCAAATGGTTCGCATTGCCCTTTGGGATGCTCCTATTATTTTCCTTATGGCTGGTCGTTTCGATGGCATTTCGATTTCAAGCCATCATGAAACAACTCGAAGACAGTCGCGAGGTTTGGCCGAAGGCCGCAGCGATTTACCGTGATGTCCTGGATGAAATCTCTAGGGAGTCCTCTTCTGATGCCTGGCAGGACGTAAAGTCTGCATTCACCAAATCGAGTATCTTCGACGAACAGAGTGTAGCCGTGAAGCAATTACTCGTGAAATTAGCGAGCGACCCGAGTGAAAGGATTGCCACAGAGAAGATGAAGGAACGAGAGGAGATTATTGCAGTCGAGCAATCTGAACGCACCCGTGCACAATTGCAATCTGGGATAGTCGGTTGGTGTACGGTAAAGGGGTTGCGACTTAAGCTCCCTCCATTGTTCTTGTTGGATTAAGGATCGATATGGACTGGCATTCGCTACTTGGTCATGATCGGCAAAGAACGTGGTTTCAGAATGCCGTGAAGAATGAGAGATTAGCCAGCACGTTTTTGTTTGTGGGCCCTGCCGCGGTTGGAAAACGCACCTTTGGGAAATTGCTCGCACAAACACTCTTGTGTACCACGAATCATCCCTCTGAGTTTAGACCTTGTGGACGTTGTGAGACGTGCATTCAGCTCAACGCAGGCACCCATCCGGATCTGATCGAGATAGCCAAGCCGCCCGACAAGACTGCTTTGTCGATCGATCAGTTTGTTGGCAAGGAAGAAAACCGGATGCGCGAGGGGCTGTGCTATGAGATCCGCATGAAGCCTTACTCCAACCGTCGTAAGATTGCGATCGTCGACGATGCCGACACGATCGGAGAGGAAGGAGCCAACAGTCTCTTAAAGACGCTCGAGGAGCCTCCTCCTGGATCTGTCATCATCCTGATCAGCACCAGTTTGCAAAGACAGCTTCCGACGATCCGTTCACGCTGCCAGATCGTGCGATTCCAACCTCTTTCGACTGAGCATCTCGCAACGCTCGCCTTGCGACAAAATCTGGTTGAGGATCCAGCACAAGCAGAAAAGATTGCTGGGCAAGCAAATGGTTCGCTTGCGGAATTCGCGGTTTATGCCGACACCACTTTGCGAGAGTTTCAGCAGGAGATGAAAAAACAGATATCCTATCGCCCGATGGATTTTCTAAAGTTCGCCAAAGCGATCCAGGGCAACATGGAGTCCGTAGGGACCGAATCGCAACCGCGGCGAGAAAGGCTTAAGCTGCTGATCGATTTTGTTCAACAGCACTATAGAGAGGTGATGAGCAATCATCTCGATAAGGATCCGGCGGTTGTCGAGCGGACGATTCGATCGATCAAGCGTTGCTTGGAGGCGAAGGAGCACGTGGATCGCATGGTGGCCCCCGCAGCTCTGATTGAAGCGTGGGCTGCCGACATCGCTGCCATTTAGAATTCGAGTATGAACCGACACCATCATTCTATCGTCGTTCCCTACGTGTCGACTGCGATCTGGCTCATGCAGTTGCGATGGGTCGCGGTCGTAGGACAATTGATCGCGGTGGGATCGGTAACGTTGCTACTCAAGATTCCTCTCCAATGGCAACCCCTCCTTCTTCTAATTTCGTGGACCGCTGCCACGAATCTTGCCATGACCTATTGGGTTCGGCGCATCAAGTGGTCACTACAATCCAAGTCAGAATCGTTAGGCAAAATAGGGTTTGGCCACTCGGCGGAGTCCAGAGATTCGTTTTTGGATGAGAACATTGGAAATCGTGTTTTAGCTGCCGTGCTTTGCATGGATGTAGCCACATTAACGGCGTTACTGTTTTTCACGGGAGGGGCAGCAAATCCCTTTTTGATTTTTTACTTCGCCAATATAGCCATCGCGGGGATGCTCCTCCCTCGACGACTGGCCTGGGTGATTACGGGGCTTTCGATTACTGGATGTATCTTTTTGCTGAACTCTGCACGCGGTGTTTCCGCACTAGCAGTCTCTCCGTTAGCTGCGGAGGCGGATTGGGGGATCGAAAAGATTTCTTTCATGATCGCCTTTACAACCTGCAGCTCGGTCGTGACCTACTTCGTCACAATGCTCGCGGTGGAACTCAGACAACGTGAGGTGCAGTTAGCTGTCATCGAAAAGGAGCGAGAACGAGCGAGACGATTAGAAGCGATGGCAACGTTAGCGGCAGGGGCAGGGCATGAATTAGCGACTCCGCTGTCGACGATCGCTGTCGTCGCAAATGAATTAAGTCGCAACCTGGAGAAGTATGAGGTTTCGCCCGGAATCCGAAGAGATGTGAAGCTTATCCGCGAGGAGTTGAATCGTTGCAAAGAGATTTTGCATCGCATGAAGAGCGGAGCCGGGGAGGCCGCAGCCGAAAACCTGAAACCGATCTCGCTTAAGGAGCTGGTTGCCGCAACGGTAGAAGCCATGCGAGAGCCAAACCGCGTGATCGTTTCTATCGAGGGAGGAGCCGCAGAGAGTCGAGGCGTGTTACCCAAGCAAGCCATCTCCCAAGCGCTTCGCAATTTGCTTCAAAATGGACTTGATGCTTCGCAGCCGCACCAGAAGGTAGAGCTTCAAGTCAAACTGATTGCAGATCCTCAAACGGGCTATGAGTCCTGGAGCATGCTGATCAGAGACCGTGGAACAGGACTTTCGGAGGAAGTGGCCAGAAGAATCGGCGAACCATTTTTTACGACCAAAGAGGTTGGCAAAGGGATGGGGTTGGGAGTTTTCTTGACTAGGAATGTCATTCAAGGAGTTGGGGGAACTCTAGATTTTGAACCCGTGAGCGGTGGTGGAACCCTGTGCCGCGTCGATATTCCATGCCGGACTTAGCCGGAAATCCAATTCTTAAACCACACGGTTTTTAACTCTGCAGGATTCCCTCTTGCTTTTCCTCGTCCTCCATGTTGAAGAGCGAGAACACCATGCTCAACACAATTGGGACCAGCAGGATGGTGAACACGGTCGACACCACTAAGCCGCCGATGATCACAGCTCCGAGGCCTCGATAAAGTTCGCTGCCAGGCCCTCTTAGGAATACCAAAGGCAGCATACCTCCTACGCTGGTAAGAGTGCTCATGAGAATCGGTCGAACACGCGTCCTCACCGACATAACGATTGCGTCGTTGGGTTTTTTGCTAACAGCGTTTCCGTTTTCATCGACTCCGTGTTTCAGAAAGTTTAGTGATTGGTGAACGATCAAAATGGCGTTGTTCACAACAACTCCCGCCAGAATTACAAAGCCCAGAATGGTTAGAACATCCATGTTTTGCACGGGAAGATAGCGATCATTCAGCGTCCAGTTATGAACCATCGCCAAACCAATAAACCCGCCAAAGGTTGCAAGCGGGACGCTGATCATAATCACCAAGGGAAACGCCCAGCTTTGAAAGAGTATGACCATCAGCAAGTAGACAATCAGGATGGCGAGAAACATCGAACTGGAAAGAGTCCCCACGATCGTTCCATCGCCGATGAGTGCTTGCTTGATCTCCGCTAAAGCCCCAGCCGAACCTGCGAATCGCACGTCGACTGTCGCTGCAATCTTGCCCGCCGCGCGCAACTCACGTTCCTTGGCCCTAAGCTCCTCCATAACCTGGCCCAGCGGTCGATCGCCGGGAGGAGTAAACTCGAGTGTGACAGCTCTTTGGCGATCGACGTGACGAATCTGATCCTGTGTCAGCACACGCTCGACAGTTGCCAAGCTCTCCAAGTCGACAACGCCATCTGCCCGGGTCGCGATAGGAGTGTTGAGCATCTTTTCTAACGGGAAGTCTCCCAGTGCCGTAGAGTTGATAATCTTCAAGTCTCTGAGTTCGCCGCCCCGTTCAAACCGCCTAGGAATCAGGATTCCGTCACCCGCAGCTTGGGTCGCTAGTCCGATGTCGCGACGTGTAAGCCCTGCTTCTTGCAATCTGTCATCGTGCGGTAAGATTTGAATCTCAGGAGTGGGCAGCAAGAAATTCGCCGGGTTTGGGTTGGTACTGCGAGGACCATACTCTTTGATAAGGTCGAGCATCAATACGCGAGCCGATTGCACCGCATCATCCAAGGAATCGCTGACAACGTCGATCTTGATCGCAGCCCCTGTAGCTCCCCCCGTTCGAAACAAGGGGAATTGAAAGCAGAAAAAAAGAGTATCGGGTGCAGTCTGCCCAGCGGTCGCTTTTTCTAGCAGAGGTAAGGCGTCTGGAGTCATCTCGGGTTCTTTCGTGATACCGATTTGAAAGATCCTGCCTTCTCTCGCCACCAAAAAGTAATGATCCAGCAAAGGAGCTAACACCTTTTCCTCGGCACCAGCAGCGATCGGGATCATGGCACGTCGATCTTCCATCGGGTTAGGACCTCCTCTACGAACCGACTCTATAGCGAATCGATCACCGGCAGCTTCCCACGAGGGGGCGATCGTTGGTTCGATTCGGCTCCCAATCTCGAACAGTTGGTCGACGCTATAGGCGGGCGGGGGCACCATCAATCCGAATACAAGATTTCGATTCCCCTTGGGTAAGTAATCGAGAGGTGGCAGTAGGTACCAAATGCCCGTTATCGTTATCCCAATGAAGAGTAGCGTTGTAATCATCCGACGCCCCCAACTCTGGATTAACCAAGCTACAAAAGATCCAATCCATACCGGCACCTGAGCCACCTGCTCCGCCGTCTTACGTATTCCATTCCAGAGAACCAAAAGTCGACGATTACTAGGTAATGCTTTGGTGATGTCAATAACAGGAGCCACTGCCACTGCTTGCTGCTTGCGAAGAATGACACCCGCAGCAGAGGGGATAACTGTGAGCGATACGATCAAACTCAGGCCGACAGCTGCCATGATCGCCAGTGCAATGTCTCGAAACAACTGGCCCGCTTGCTCTTCGATTCGCAAAATGGGCAAGAAAACGATTAGAGTAGTCAAGGTTGATGCCAGAACAGCGCCAGCAACTTCTTTAGATCCGCGAACGGCAGCTTGTTTGGCGGTACAACCTGTTTGAAGATGACGGAAAATGTTCTCAATTACCACGATTGCGTTATCCACCACCATGCCCACGGCAAAGGCCATGCCTGCGAGCGAAATGATGTTCACGCTGCGCCCCATAAACAATAGTATGACAACAGTACCGATCGTGGATAAGGGAATAGCGAGAGCTATGATCCCGATACTGCGAATACTTCTTAGGAAGAGCAGTAGAGCCATAATTGCAAGAACTCCCCCCGTTAGGATGTTGCTTTGGACCAAAGCAAGAGCATCTTTCACGTAGGTGGACGAGTCTGATGTTTGTACCAGTTCTAGCTTGGTACCTGGTGCCATGAGCCCATCGAGTTGTAGTAATTTTGCTTGCTGACTAAGCAGCCCGCCGTCAGCGTTCATCCGACGAATTTCTGCTTGGAGTTCCGCCATGACATCCAGCAGATTCCCACCTGGTTCAAGTTGGAAATTGAAAAACGGCATGAGGGTACCGCGCGCCCTCGCGAAATCAATTCGCTCTTTGTAGCCAGCCACGACTCTGGCCACGTCTCGAACATAGACAGGCCCGTCTTCATCACGTCGCAAAACCAGCTCTTCCACGTTATCTACGTTCTCAAATCTGCCGATGGATCGGACGCGAAGATCGCTCTTGCCATCTACAATACGACCAGCGGAAAAGTTCGCGTTATTGACTTGTAAAGCATTCAAAAGTGCTTCATAGGTCAGTCCTCGTGCGGCGAGTGCATACGGATCGACAATCACCTGGATCTCTGAGGCGCGAGCACCCGTAATTCCAACCTGGGATATTCCAGAAATCCGCTTAAAGACTGGTTTCATTCGCCGTTCCATAAAATCGAACAGCGTCGTCGTATCGAAATTCGGGTCGTCAGAACTCAGTCCCACCCAACCGATGTAGTCGACACTTTCGGGATCAATCGCCTCAATAGTAGGTTGATCAACACCGAGCGGGTAACCAGGTACTTCGCTTAGTTTTCGATCCACATCCGCCAACGCTTCGCGAATGTCGGTTCCCGTTTTAAATTGCAAACGGACCAGTCCGCGTCCGTTGCGGGAGATGCTCGCCATCGATACGAGGTTGGGTACCTCACCAAGATACTTTTCTTGTTGCTCGATGACATCGCTTTCGACTTCCTGAGCAGAAGCATTTTCCCATGCTGTTGCGACAGAGATAACGACCGACTCAATCTCAGGTGCCATGCGAATCGGTATATTCCGGAACGCAACCATACCGGCCAGCAATGCCAATATCACAGCAACCGCGACCGTGATCGGGCGCTCGACGGATGCTCGTATAATGTTCATGAAACTCTCTGCTTACCGTTCGTGTATCGCAATGATTCTTAGAATGATGTCTTAGTTTGCGTAGGCAAGATAGGTGCAACGATCTGTCCAGGAGACAAACGCTCGTTGCCCTCAACGATTACCTGGTCCCCTACGCTAACCCCCGCCGTGCGAATCGCGACACGAGTTCCTGTTTCAAATTCGATTTGGACATCGATGGGTTGTGCTTTATACGAATCGCCTTCGCTGACGACTTTGTAGACGATGGTTTGGTTAGGACGTCGAAGCAAGGCATCCTTATGGACCGTCATAACACTTGCTTCCTCGGTTAGCGGCAGCCACCCCTCAATGGACATCCCTGCGGTCAAAAGGCCAGTTGGGTTTTCGATGACGGCAACGACCCGAAGAGAACGAACTCTAGGGTTAACGTCAGAGATCCGTCTAACCGAAACAACTTCGATTGCGTCACGAATCGCAGGCGAGCTTAGAATGACCTCGCGACCGTACTCCGCCACCTCGCGGACGAATCTTTCGGGGACGTCGAGCCACGCCTCGAGATTGCCAGTCGACACTAAAGTTAAAATAGCGTCGCCTGCTTGCATCCAATCGCCAGGCTCAGCCAATCGTTCGATAACGGAGGCATCAAAGGGGGCTCGAAGCGTCATGTCATCAATGCGGATTTGCATTAACGCAATAGACTGGGTCAGACGGTCCAAATTTTTTTCCGTTGCTAAGATAGTGGCGTCTGCGATTTCTTTTGCAGCAAGATACTCATCGTATTCCGTGTCGCTGATCGCTCGCTCCTCCATGAGCTTTGCTGCGCGGTTCAGATCCGCACCGGCTTGTTTCAATCGGGCCCGCTCACGTTGCAGATCGGCTTTACCTCGTTCGACTTCGGATTCTAGCTCTTTCTTTTGGACCTCAAGACGACGAGCGTCGATCCGAGCCACGATATCACCCTTGCGAACTTCGTCACCTTCCCGAACGATGACTTCGACGACTCTGCCAGGTTCGAGTACCGCCAACCGCCCGCGAGCAATGGATCGAAGCGTACCGGTTATCGAATGCCTTAGACGAAGCGATTCCAATTGCACTTGCTCGGTGCGTACTGCAGATTGGGATAGGGCTGTATTTTCTAGACAGCCTGCAAAGTAAGCTATGAGGGCAGCAAGCTGCACGCATGCGTGAACGGTCCGAAGAATCGTGGAATGCATTTTCTGTGAGGAATTGAGGCGTGAGTGGTCACGAAAAACGGCAGCCGACACTCAACTGAATACCGAGTCGCCCTACTATCCCACTATACCCCGAGCAGAAACCCTTTCCGCGAAAAATTCGTAGCACACCTACCATTCTCAAGCTGCCAGACAGGATCGAAACGCCCTGGACATGAAACAAACCCAATCGACAGGTTAGATTTTCAACAAAAATGTGTGCTATCCACCAAATGTCAACACTAGGGTGACTTGCATTGCTCAGTGCCCCTAAAGGCTGAGAATCCATCGAACGAGGTAGTTTGTAGTATAGTTCTCTTTTCGTAATGGATCGCCTAAAATCTTTGGGGCATCACTCTCGAAGTCGCGACCCAAAAAAGCGGATGGCAATTGGACATGACCGAAACGCTCAAAGATTACGATCACGGAACAGGTCCCTCAACATCGTTGTCGTTATTGCAAGAAGCATGTAAAGGGAGCCAAGACGCATGGAGATGCGTTGCCCAAATTTACGGGCCCATCGTTTATGGCTGGGCTCGGCGGACTGGGCTGCAAAATTCAGACGCTTCGGATGTCATGCAAGAAACATTGTTGGCGGTTTCTAGTTCCATTCAACGTTTTCGCAGCGATTCGCCCAGCAGTTCTTTTCGGGGGTGGCTATGGACCATCACTCGAAATAAACTGAATGATCGGTTCCGTCGTTTGCAGAAATTGCCTATGGTTTCGGGGGGCTCCACCGCAAATTTTGCCCTGCAACAAATGGCCGAGCCTCTTTCTGGGTCTCGTTATAACCTCGACCAGCCACCTAGCGAATTCGATGCTGACGCAGCCCATGTCGAGATGCGTTTGCTGGAAGTCCTGAAAACGCAGTTCACACCCCGCATTTGGCAAATGTTCTGGGAAACGACGGTGATGGAGCGTTCACCGGATGAAGTTGCTCAAGAAATGGAAACAACCAAATGGGCCGTGTACAAGGCAAGAGCTAGGGTTTTGCAAAAACTGAAGCAGGATTTTCGCGAATTGCTTTGAGGACCGCAAGAATTTCGTGTCCAACGGTTGCGTTAGGAATGGTAGAGCACATCACTTGAGGCTGCTCACTCGGAAGAACTCTGCCAACATAGGAAAGCGTAACATGATTGCTGCCCAAACCAGTTGCCCGTCAGACGATCGATTGATCGAAATTCTAACGGGGAACGTGCTCTATGAGGAACTGGAAAGCTCCCTATCGCACATTGATCAATGCGTTGAATGCCAAGCCCGAATGGAACGGATAGAAATTGGGGGATCCATCTTGCGAAAAGCAAATATCGCTTCCCGTCCTTCGCAGAAACCATTTGTTTGGGATGCGTTTCAAGCCGAGTCTGCTTGTCAAGCAGGATTGAGCCGGCTGCTGGAAACGAGCCGAAATGAACAAAGGCCCAGTGTTGTGCTACCCTTTGATCGCATCGGGCCTTACCGGTTGATTCGCCCTCTAGGTTTTGGCGGCATGGGTACGGTTTACCTAGGGAAACATGATCGGCTGCAAAAAGAGGTCGCGATCAAGCTGTTACCTCGAGAGCGAATCGAAACCCCAGGATGGTTGGATCGTTTCAACAGGGAGATGGTCACGATCGCTTCGATCGAGAACCCACATGTCGTACGCGCTACCGATGCGGGCTTTCATGATGGGTGGCACTACTATGTTATGGAGCATTTGGACGGCTTAGACATAGGACGTGTCGCAAGCAGGCTGGGAGTATTTAAAATCGCAGACGCTTGTGAAATCATCCGACAGGCGGCGATTGGCTTGGCGTGTATTCATGAACAAGGTTTGGTACATCGAGACATTAAGCCTTCCAATTTGATGCTGACGGTTTCAGGGCAAGTGAAATTGCTGGATCTCGGGCTCGTTTTGGCTGGCGATGATCCGTTAGCAATAGATGAGCGACTAACTACTGTTGGTCATTTATTAGGTACGATTGGCTACATGGCGCCCGAGCAGTTAACCGATAGCCGGTCTGTCGATTGGCGAGGTGATCTCTACTCCCTCGGAACAACTTTGTTTCGTTTATTGACAGGATCGTTACCCCATCCTCGTCAACATGGGATCGCTACCCACATCTTGGCTATCACGTCGGAGCCCCCGATCCCGATACAGAAATTACGAGCAGAAATCGACTCGCCATTGGTGGATCTGGTTGGGCGATTGCTTTCTCGTGATCCTTCGGTCAGACCGAGCGGCGCGTCGGAAGTGGTCGAAGGCTTGACCGAACACGCCAAGGGGGCTCAGCTCACGAACTTAATTCGAACGGCATTGGACCGTCCAGACAATCCAGGCGAGGCCAACAATATCGCCCTCATGAATTCCTTAGTAAACGTCCCAGCGACCAAGGCGATACGCAAGCGAAATAGGGGACGTTGGCTTGTTGGGCTAGGAGTGCTTTCGGCCCTGGTTGTGGCGGGGATTCTGCTGAAGCTGGAAACGGATCGTGGGGAGTTGGTGATTCACAGTGAACAAGATGGCTTAACGATCTTGGTGAAGCAAGAGGAAAAGATCGTCGAGCGATTGGAAGTCTCCGCTGGAAAAGACCAAAGTACATTGCTGCGAAAAGGGACTTATCGCGTTGAGATCGCTGGCGGTGGAACTGCTTTGCAGTTAAGCGATAACGTGGTAACGATCGGCAGAGGAACGCAGTCTATCCTCAAAGTGGAACCAAAAACGCAACTAAGAAAAGAATCTGATGGGACAGAGGATGCATCAGGAGATCTAAGCCCACTCTATCAGGGGCAGACTCTAGCTTATTGGCGAAAACGTCTTCAGGTGGAGCAGTCCGTTGTGGACCTAGGACAAGCTATGGCGGCGGTCGCAACACTGAGTCAAGGCACCGAGCATAGGGCCGAATGTGCTCGCGAGATTTTGCAGCTTGCGCGTCGATGGGGAGGAATCATCTCCCTCGGAACCGGGGAGCAGTTCGGGGGAAACAGATTCAGCTTCAGCGAAGATCCATCGTTTGAGTCAGGACGATTCATGGGGAACTTGTTGCTACTGTTCCCTAAATTCCTGCCCAGTCCTGGGTTGGAAGCTTTGCGCGACGAATTGCGTTCAGGCAATGAAAAGAGTCGTACGGCCTGTGTGTGGTTGCTCAAAAACGCACTTACGGGAGTCGTCGGGGAAGTGGAACTGGCTGAACGACGCGTCCTGGTGCAGAACTGGTTGCTCGATCGGTTGCATTCAGATCGGGTAGAGTTAGCTCGAGAATTGCTGTCGTTGATGCCGGAACTTGTAGCATCGCAGAGTGATCATGGTTGGCATGGCTTAGCCTTTATGTCGAGTCTGCTCCTCAGCGGTTCGATAGGAGAATCCATCGCATCCCAACCTTGGCTGCATGACCAAATTGTCTCGGCGATTGAACAAGCGAGTGAGAGCTTTGCGGCTATTGAGAACTTAGAAAGCCCACAAGGGGATATTTATATTAATCGACATGTCGTACTTGCTGGTTTGGAATTGGCGTTGCTTAACCCGTCGGCTGATAGTGGCCGAAAACTGGACCTAGGAAGAGTTTTGGAATCGCCTTTGGAGACCGAGGACCGCACCCTGCTGGACTACTTTCTCTGGGAGATCATCGAGCGTATCAACTTTGAGCAAGATCCGATCCTTACCCGTCAATTCGATAGGTTGACTCCCGCGTTCTTGGAAAACTACCCTGATGCTTTATTCAAAGGAATGGAAACGCGTATAGTACGAATAATACGGAAAGCCTCAGAGCCTGCCGAGACGACAGTTACCTCATCAACTGCTTGGTATGGCGGGGGTATGGTGGGTGGTGTCAATATCCCACCGGTCGTCCACCAGTTGAGGCAGATAGTGCATACTGATACGTCATGGGGAAGGCTCCTTCCCGAATACGCTGCTCGCACGCCTGAGGTCGCTAAAGCCATCGAGTTGTTATCATCCTTGCAATCGCACGTTCTCGAATGGCGAGACTCGAGAGCGTGGACGCGTTTAGATACTCAAAGCCAATTTAAGGGTGAGCAAACCAATGTCGATCGGGCTTTAGAAATACTTCGCAAACGGTTCTCTGAGCAGAGATAGGCGGGCAATTAAGCCTGCATAACTTCGCGAGGTTTGACCAGTAGAGTTGTGCCGGAGGTGTCGCAAACCTCCACTTCGCAGCCTTCGTCGATCCAGCCGTTCTCCGCGATGACGTTCACGATCTTGTTGTCGATCATTGCTCTTCCAGCCGGGTTGCAACGTGACAGCGTCTTCCCGGTTCGCCCCAAAAAGGAGTACGCTTCTGCTTGTGCGTCATCCAGGACCTCCATGTCTTTATGGTCCGTTGGCGGATCAAGAGAAAGCCATCTTACCATGGGAGAATTAGCGAGTTGTTTGCGAAACACGATTGCAAAACCGATCAACGCAATCAAACCGAGTCCCAATTGCCCCGCCCCTTCAACAACTCTTTGTCTCTGATAAGCGTTGGAGGGTAGCACAAATGTCTGCCCTGCTAACAACAGCCCGATTCCCATCATCGAGATCCCGAGAAAGCCGAAAATTCCAAACCCAGGAATGACGAAAATCTCGACAAGGATGAAAATGATGCCACCCACTATCAACAAGATCTCAAGCCACTCCACCGTGCCGTTCAAGAATTGCATCCAAAAGAATAGCCCAAAGCACACCACCGCTATAGCTCCACCAGCTCCAAGTCCTGGAGTTTGCAACTCGGCGAACAAGGCACCAATTCCGATTGTGACGAGCAGAAACGCAAGCCAGGTTTGCCCCGCTAGCCTATCGACTAATGCCTCCCAGGAACCAGTTTCTTTTTCTTTCGGTAGCGATTCCAAGCCAAACTTGCCAGCCACCTCATCAATGGAAATCAAACTGTCAGCCGCGACGTTCAACTCCGAAGCTCGCGAAAAATCTAGGCCGCCATCAAAGCTAACTTGTGGCCCCTTTACCCAGCGTGCAACCAAGGGGTCATCAGGGAGCCAATCGGGGCTGCTGAGTAGAATTCGGCCGTCATTAGAACTGTACTCAAAAATGGGAATGTCCGGCGTTGCGCATCCCAAAAAGATCCCGATTGGACGACCGGTCGTTTTGGCAAGAGCGTCAAAAGCGAACTTTTTTTGCTGAACAATCGCTTCGCTGATGGTTGCCTCGCCTGCTCCCCCCAGCTTGGCCGAAGGGTGCATGTAGATCACATCACATGCCAATGCGACTAAGGCTGCATCACCAAGTAAGACGTGCGGTACATATGCGACCAATTCAGCTCGTGCGGGACTTATGTCGGCGAGGTACTGGGCCAAACGAAGCGATTCCTTCAAACTGCCGCCTGGCGAATCGAGCTCAATGACAATCAAATTCACATCGTTCGTTTTCAAACCCTCATCGATAGCTCGAATCATTCGATCGACCAAGCGAGGGGTTACGATACCTCTCAAATGGGTTCGCATGGCGACGCGAGGGCCATCAAACGAGGGAATCGTAACCAGCGGACCACTGAGCCGAAGAACCTGCCCCAACTGGTCCAAATCCATGGCGGTATGTGCGACCCATTGCCAACGACGCAGGGTATGCCCATCGATAAAAAAGAGCTGGTTGTTAGGAACGAGCTGCTCCTCATTCCAGGCTCCCTCGGGACGACCGTCGCTCTGTAACTGCTTGCTGGTTCTGTACTCGACTTGCTTGTTATCAAGTTCTAGCTTGTACAACGTTTCCGATGGATCGAGCATCGAGAGGACTGCAGCAGCAGGAAAACTACCGTGCCGCTTTGCAATATCGACGTAAGCTTGCTTGATCGTGTCATCGACAGACGCTTCGTCAATCGCCGCCTTGCCCAACTCCGCATCCGCCGCCATGGCGATCTCTTCGCAAGCCAACGCGATCAGGACAGCGTGCCCCGCCAACGACTCGTTGAAATAAGCGACCGTGCGCAGACGACTCCCTTTCGGACCGGTAAGCCATCGGGAAATGGATAACGCTCGCTCGAACGAGGTGCCTTGCCCGAGCAAGCTCTCCGCTTGGTTCAAGGAGGCCGACGCTCTCTGAAAATTCAAAACCACCAAAGGTCGGTTGAGCCCGGTGCTGTTGCTCGAAACGGATTCCAACTGACGCTTTAGGTTGGCCTCCGAACCGGAGTCAAAAGGCAACTTCACATCGATTACCACCGATGCTCCAGGGGCCTCCGCACTCCTGCCGGTCTGCTGCGTCATCGCATATGCGGGTCCTGGGAGCAGTACGCCCCCCAGCAGGCCTGCCGACAAAATCAAGAAGGCTAGCCTTGAGTAGGGATTGATCCCAAAGCCACTCATTCTACTCATTGCATGATTCCTAAGGTTGCTGTCGACTTGATCTGGGTACAGGATGGAGGTTTTGTCGGATTGCTGGCTTTGAGCCACCGAGTCGAGGAGTTCTCGTCACGGAGGCCGCCAAGTTTCAAAGGGCTCTCACGTTTCGACGTTTCCCTCCCTATTCTAGAGAAATCGCCGCTCATTGGATGGGCTTTGGTCAGAATCACCAACTTTACCTGGTTTCCATGGATTCTATGGCGATTTCCCGCCATCGTGGGGGCGGACTTCACCAGTATAAAAATCGACTTTTAGGAAAAATTTGCCAGTTTGCAAGTTTTCTTCCGAACCTCAACTACGATACCATAGTCTAACGGGAGTGCGAACGAAGTAGTTGCGTTCGTCCCAAGGTGGCTGATCAGCGGATCGCCAACTTTTTTTGTTTCATAGGAATCTCTCTTTACATGCGCCGGAATGGGCGTTGGGAGGATGTAATGCGTCAAATGAATATTGCTCCACGATTTGTCAATGTTGTCGCCATGGTGCGAAACAGCGCGATTGTAGCAGTGGTCAAGGCTGCGTCCCTCCTGAGCCATCTACACAAACGCATGACAGGTACGACGGATGATTGCACGCGGCTAGGTAGCCTCGGCGAGTATCCGTGGTCAGAGGAATGGCGAGGGCTCCAGGGAAGAATGCAGGCACAGCCCGCATTACAACCCGTTGCCAGATCCATATCCGAATCGACCAGTTTTAAGAGTTCGTAACTCTTGAAACCACTTCAGTTTATCTGAAACGAATTCAGCCATTTATCGCCATTGGCTGGCATTCGCAAAACCGTACCTGGCGAAACACGAGATGAAGAGCCTCCGGCTTGGGAACCCATGGTCGTTTATTTAACGACCATTCTTCCAAACCTAAGTCTCTACTGGTCTTGAGTTGACTTCAGCAAAGCCGTGAACGCGATCTAATCGCGGAACCGGTGCGTGGAAGTAACTTAAGCTGGTCATCTCGTGATCCACGACCACACCTGGAATCGACCCTTCGTCTCGATGCCTTTGACTAGGCATGCGAGAGTGCGAATTCGATTTTGGGGCAGAGAGAAACTATTTTGTATGACCACTGCTGAAATTGTTGAAGACTCTTCGCTCGTTCCTGTTGCTGACCTGGTTCGGGAAGCACAGATCGGGGACCACGATGCCATGGAGGCTCTTTACAACCGCTTCCAAAACCACATCCTCTCCATCGCCTACAAGCGAATGGGTAACTGGGATGAAGCCCAAGAACTTAGCCAAGATGTATTTATCCAAGCGTTTCGACGCATCGGCCAGCTTCAAACTCCTGAGGCTTTCGGTGGATGGTTGAGACAGATTGTTCATCGCATGGCGATCAACCGATTGACTCGTCGACCAAAGCCTAATTCGGTTGATCAAGACGTCTTGGAAGCCACCGCCTCCTACGACGATGAACCAATCGATGCTGTCCTTTCAACTGAGCGAACCGTGAAAGTTCGCTCGGGCTTGGATCGACTGGGAGAGCTTGATCGCCAAACGCTGGTTGCTTTCTACCTGGACGGTCAGAGCTTGATTCAAATGAGCCAAGCCTTTGACGCACCGGTTGGGACGATCAAGCGTCGGTTGCACGTCGCCCGAAAGCGACTGGCAAAGGAGTGCGAAGAACTCCTAGGGGTTTAGACTAACGAAGGGCGAATTGAGATGTTTGGCGAACCCACGATACCTCGTTTCTATCGTGGGTTTGCATTTTGAGCTTTTTGAAATCTTTCAAATCGCTCTCTCAGGGATTCGGGAGGACGAACGCGATTGCCGGACTCTCGATAGCCCGAGAGTCCATCATCGGGGGTTTGCTGCCCTTTGGCGGTTTGGCTCGCTTGCTGCAACCCTAGCGACCTGAGGGCCGCATCGAGTTCCTGTCGCTTGCTCGGGTCGCTTGCTGCTTGGTCCTTAGCTGATCGCCAACGATCGTAAAAACCATTCAAATCGTCCTTGCTCCATTTGAGCCTACGCAACAACTCGGGGTCAGGACGATCCTTCTGTTCCTTAAGGTACTCGAGAGCCAGGTCGGTTTGTTTGTCGGCGTAATCGGTAGGCAGGAGCTCGCGCTCAGGCTGCGAGTTGTCGAATTTCTTATCACCCAACTGCCCACTTCCGGTCGACTTTCCGTCACTAGCTGGCTTCCCTTTACCGCTTTGCCCGCCAGGCTGTTGATCATTGCCCGATGACTGGTCGCCGCCGGACTGCTGATCACCGCCAGACTTCTGATCACCGCCAGACTGCTGATCACCGCCAGACTTCTGATCACCGCCAGACTTCTGATCACCGCCAGACTTCTGATCACCGCCAGACTTCTGATCACCGCCAGACTTCTGATCACCGCCAGACTTCTGATCGCCACCGGACTTCTGATCGCCACCGGACTTCTGATCGCCACCGGACTTCTGATCGCCACCAGACTGCTGATCGCCGCCGGACTTCTGATCGCCGCCGGACTTCTGATCGCCACCAGACTTCTGATCACCGCCGGACTTCTGATCACCGCCAGACTTTTGATCACCGCCAGACTTTTGATCACCGCCAGACTTTTGATCACCGCCAGACTTCTGATCACCGCCAGACTTCTGATCACCGCCAGACTTCTGATCACCGCCAGACTTCTGATCACCGCCAGACTTCTGATCACCGCCAGACTTCTGATCACCGCCAGACTTTTGATCACCGCCAGACTTCTGATCACCGCCAGACTTCTGATCACCGCCGGACTTCTGGTCACCGCCAGACTTCTGGTCACCGCCAGACTTCTGGTCACCGCCAGACTGCTGGTCACTGCCGGACTTCTGATCACTGCCGGACTTCTGATCGCCGCCGGACTTCTGATCGCCGCCAGACTTCTGATCACCGCCGGACTTCTGATCACCGCTAGACTTCTGATCACCGCTAGACTTCTGATCACCGCTAGACTTCTGATCACCGCCAGACTTCTGATCACCGCCAGACTTCTGATCACTGCCGGACTTCTGATCGCCGCCAGACTTCTGATCACCGCCGGACTTCTGATCACCGCCGGACTTCTGATCACTGCCGGACTTCTGATCGCCGCCAGACTTCTGATCACCGCCGGACTTCTGATCACCGCCGGACTTCTGATCACCGCCGGACTTCTGATCACCGCTAGACTTCTGATCACCGCCAGACTTCTGATCACCGCCAGACTTCTGGTCACCGCCAGACTTCTGGTCACCGCCAGACTTCTGATCACCGCCGGACTTCTGGTCGCCACCGGACTTCTGATCGCCACCGGACTTCTGATCGCCACCGGACTGCTGGTCGCCGCCGGACTTCTGATCACCAGCGGGCTTTCGTTCTCCGCTTTGGTTTGGAGTGTTTTCGCCGTTTTGAGTGGAATCGGAGCCAGCGTCTTGGTCACCGCTTTGCTCGGTCGCTTGACTGCGACTGGAGCCTTTTCCTTGATTTCCTTTTTCTTGGCGATACTTATTTATTTCTTCAAACGCCTGGCCATCATGAATCGGTTCGGAATCGTCATCGCCGGAACTAGAATCACGTTTATTACCAGACTTTCCGCTGTTTGCACCATTTGAGTTTCCAGTGGATGAACCGGATTCACCTTCTGTCTGGTTGGCCGAGTCGTCTGATTGCGCGCCGTCACCTTGGTTGGAGTTACCACCGCGCGAGCCTTTTCCGGGACCACCGGGAGAGGATTGCGATTCCGATTGATCGCCGGCTTGTCCATCGCTTCCGTCACCACCCGCCGAGCCACCCGATTGTTGGTCGGCCTGTTTACCTTGCGACTCATCGCTCTCTTTAGAATTGTCTTTACTCTTTTGGCTTGCGGATGAACTTTCGTTCGAGCCAGCATTCTGGTTCTCTGAAGACTCTTGTGAATCAGACTGGTTGGAACGAGAGCTAGAACCTTTGCTTGGATCAGGCTTTTTCTCTTCGTCGCGTTTTTTCATCCCGCGTTGTTCGGGCTGTTTCTTTGGCTCTTCTTTATCCGCTTCCGGTTGTTTTTCTGAATTGTTTTGGACGTTTTCATCCTGCTTTTTTGGTTCAACAATTCGAATGCGGATCGACGTGGAGTAAACGACATTAGGCTCCGGGGTTTCCGTACCTGGCGCGCATCGATTGTCCACCGCGATAGCTGCCAAGTCGACGATATCGCCCGGTTTGAGTGAGTAGCGACTTGGGGCAAATTCGAACGTCCTAACGATCTGGCCGGTTACGCCGTCACGGGATTGAAAAATCTTCTCTTCGAAAATGGCCTGCTGGGTGAGTTGGTTGGAAGCACTTTTTCCGAAAACGGAGAGCGAGGTGAGACCGTAGTCTGGATCGTTCGCACGAACTTCAATATTGAGCAGGGCATTGGATGGTATATCCAGTTGAGACGGTAGATCACTTTGCAAGCGAACGGTTGGAGGAAGATCGGCAAGAATTTTCGTTTGATAAACGACGGGCTCGATGTTCTGTTCCCCGAGTTCATTGGTGACCCGGATGCGATATCGTTCTATCGTGGGGCTATTTTTTTGCTCATCCAGCTTTGCGATCCACTCCCCTTCGAGCAAGAGGTCTTTCGGGACTAAATCCAGCAAATGCGACGAGCGGATCAAGATGCCTCGTTCGACGGTGGGGTTGAACTCGACTCTTGCACGCTCCATTGGTTGATTTGCATGAGCGAACAGACGCACCCGAGTTCCTTCGGGGGCCTCGAAGGCACCATCCTTACTGATCGTTCTATTCTTTAGACCTGTGTACTTGGGGTGTACGAGTTCGATTCGATCGACAGCGACTATGGGGACCGTTTGAATCTTTACTTCGTAGGGGCCGGATACCGCGTCTCCGGCTTCGATCCAATAAGTCATCGGCTGATGAATACCACCGAATGACTCACCAAAGTTGAGTCGATAGCTTAGGCCTTCCACCTCAGGCTGGAGTGGAACCGTTTGGCCGATTTTTTGACCATCGGACAAGTCATACCGCATGCTAACTTTATCGTGAATCAGTACACCTCTGGTGCTGACTCGAATGGGGAGATTGGTTCCTTGTGTGATTGTAGTAGAGCCCGGAGCAACCTCGAGAATGGCAACGCGAGTCGCTGGGTTTATGGAGGACCATGGCATTAAGATTCGGGCGACCGAGACGATACTGCTTTTTGGTGCTGAGACTGCGTAGATGACGAATGCCAGAAAACAAGCAACAAAAAACGAAGTCAGCTTAATGAGGCTGCCGTTATCCAGGACCGAGCTGCTTTCCGTGCCTTTCAGGCTGCGAGCCGCGAATCGTCCGACTGCCGCGAGAACTCCTTTGGGCGTATGCTCCTGAGCCGTTGACAATTGGAGCCAGCTAATGAGACTCTCCTTCATTTCGGGGAACTGCTGCTCAATTTGTCGAGCGGCGTGCTCGGGGTGAATCGGCCTGGCGACAACCGGAAAAACCTTACGTGGTAGCCACCACAAGGTCCAACCGAGCAGGGTCGTAAAGAAAAGCACGCGCATCGGCACGTTCAGCGCGAGCAGCCAATGATCGATCAGGACTGCGACAAGCAGCACTAGAAGAAGTACGGTCAACCAGCCAACGATTCCGAGGCTAATTTCCAATCGGCGCATCGACTTCGCTGCACCGATTAGGAAGCTGAGCAAGGTTTCTCGGCTGACCGGAGCGTTCAGATCCAGGTTGGCAGCAGGCTTTGATGGAACAGTAGCTTGTGACATACAAAATCTTTGACGGATGGGAATTCTGAGCAGTTCCAGCTCACCACTATTATAGGCAGCAGAATGGCAGAGTAATGGGAGCGGTACGACAACGCGGCCAAAGAAACGGAATTTCATATCCTCGTCCGGCACCGCTCATTCTTTGCGATTAACGGTAATTCCAGTTTTTTGGGTTATTGGGGCCTTCCACGATTGGTTGTAGCCCTCTGAGGAAAAAACCGAATTACCCCTCGATAGTTCTCAGCCGACTTTGGTTTTTTGAAGTACGGTTGAAAGGCATGGAAGCCGTTAAACACCTTCATCTGGTTCTGAAAGTGAGCGTGCCTCCATGCGTGCAAAATCTCTTGTCTTGTTATTTATCGCGATCGGTTGCGGCGTAGTCGCGTCGGTTGCCGTCAGCCAGGTGGTTCTAGAGCAGAAAGAACAGCCGACGGTCCAAACAGTGGGGATCGTGCTAGCTAAGAAAAATATCTCTGCTGCCGCGAAGCTTCAGGCAGACGCATTGAAGATAGAACAATGGCCCTCGGATCGGGTTCCGCCGGGAGCAATCCTAGATATCGCTCTAGCCGAGGGCAAATTCGCCAAGCAGCCGATCTATGCGAACGAACCAGTCATCGAAGTCAAACTGGCGAACAAAGGTAAAGAGGTAATCATTCCCGATGGGTATCGCGTGTTCGACATCGTCGTAAGAGACGAAACGGGGGGCGGTGGCTACATAGCCCCCGGTGACCGAGTCGACGTTTTTGGATTCTTTGAAAAGGGCCAGCGAATCAGTGCTTCGAGAACTATAAAAGTCCTCGAAAATATCGAGGTTCTTATGGTGGATGGGGTGGCGTCGGTTGACTTGGAGGCCCAAGAATCGGTCAAGAAATCGGTCCGTACCATACAGTTGCTGGTTCGAGATCGGCAGTACAGCGTCTTGGACACCGCTTCGCACCTCGGAAAGCTGCGTCTAGCACTGCGTCCGCCCGAGAAGGACGAAGCGACCGCCACCAATGAAGACGACGGCGAAGAGTTTATGTCTTGGCTGAATGAGGTAGAGCAGGGAGACAAGGATAAGGGCAGATCGGAGGTGCTGGTAGCAGCCTCCAAGGCTATCTCTGAAATCGCAGAGCAGTCTCAGGCCGCTCCAGAAGACCAGTATGTCATGACTATCCTCACTCCCGAAAGTGTTAGCAAGTTTCGTTGGCGAGAGGGGGCTGACATGCCAGAGAAAGTCGAGCCACAATTGGAAAATCGAGCCTCGACCGCGACGCAGCTAAGGAACTTGATCCCACCTCCAGCTGTTCCGGGCAAATCGAAAGCTACTGAAGTCGCCGGCAATCCCCCCTTGCCCGCTCTGGTTTGGGATCCGGTTAGCGGGACCTGGCAAACTGGGGGAAGTGGGGACAATAAGTCGGTCACCGCAGAAGGTGAATAAGTTCTGGACCTCAAGTGACGATGATAGGGATTGAGTGGGATAGTAGGCATATGCTTGCTATCCCATTTGTAGGAGCCAGTTTTGGTTTCTAATTAGTTGGCCTCAAGGGATTGGGGTTTCCATAGTATTCACAGGGAAGTGAAGCTCACATGACACCGCGAAGTCATTCTATCACCTTAGCTTTCTTGTCCTTTATCTCGTTTTGGGTTTTTTGGAATCCGGCGGAGAGCATCGGTGGAGACCGTGACCTGGCAATCCCCACGGGGAGAATTCAGGTTGCTAAGAAGCAAGAATCGGTACAGATGATTGTTTCTACTTCCCAGTACCTTTCGTTTCCGCAACCCATTTTGACGGCGACGATAAACAATCCAACGGTACTGAAGGTTGATCCAACCCAAAAGAACGAATTGCTTGTTTCCGCGCTCTCAACCGGGGTTACCCAGATCGATGCAAAGGGTCTGGATGATACCGTTTACAACGTACAAGTCATTGTTATCGGCGACGCCCGAGAATTGCAAAGCATTCTCGCACAACACTTTCCAACTGCGACTCTGCATGTGCAACCTATCAGAGATGCTGTGATCATTTCAGGCCAGGTCACGTCTGACGAACATGTTGAACAGGTCGTCACGATCGCAGAGGAATTCTATCAGCGGGTTATTAACAAGATCGAAGTCATCGGTGTGCACACCATCATGTTGCACACGCAGATCATGGAAGTCTCGAGAACCAGACTGCGGCAGCTTGGTATCGACTGGAGTATGGGATTCCGCGACGATTTTGTCTCCACAACCTCTGCGGGTTTGATTGGGGCCGGTGGTACGACCGGGGCGCTGATCAACGCAGGGAACGAAACATTCAAAGTCGGTATCATTGACAGCGGGAATTCGTTCTTCGGGCTTGTCAGAGCACTCCGGGAAAACAAACTCGCTAAGGTTCTAGCAGATCCAACCGTGGTAGCGATCGACGGCAGACCGGCCAGTTTTAACTCCGGAGGGGAGTTTCCCATTATTGTGCCAGCAGGACTTGGCCAGGTTGGGATTGAATTCCGTGAGTTTGGAACGCGAGTAGATTTCGTAGCCAAGGTGCGAGGAGATGGTCGAATTTGGCTAGAAGTGCGGCCGATGGTGAGCGAAATCGACCCGGGCCGAAGTGTCAATATCCAAGGCACCAGTGTCCCAGGGCTTCGAAGTAGGTTCGTCGATACTTCGGTGGAGTTGAGAGCAGGGCAGACGCTCGCACTGGCTGGTTTACTACAAGTGAGAACAGAAGCGGAATCGGTTGGGATTCTGGGGCTAGCCGACATCCCCTACCTAGGCGCACTCTTTCGTTCGAATCGGGAGGTTCAAAACGAAGTGGAACTGCTGATTCTTGTTACTCCGAACTTTGCAGCTCCGATGGATCCACATGAGGTTCCAGCTGGTGGACCTGGATACAACAGCGATAGTCCGCTCGATAAAGAGTTGTATCTACATGGCCATATCGAGGTTCCTGCAACATGCGGTCCCGCAGGTGTTACCGTTTCGGAGACGCATGCCTCTGGACCAACGTTATACGGTGCCGCGTATGCCCCGGGTGCAGACAGCTATTCTGCATCTTCAGCTGCAAGCAAATCGAGGGTTCCTGCACAGCCCGTCAGCACCGCCAAACCAGTTCAACTACCCGTTCGTCGATAAGAAACTAGTATCAGAACATGAGCAACGTACTTAGACTGGCTATCGTCGACCCCAACGATGAGACGCGCGAAAATCTCAAGACCATGCTGCTAGGTATGGATATTGTCTGGCTCGATGCCGAGTGCTCGCGCTACGAATTTTTCGCTGATGTCGTTGAACAATCGAAACCCGATGCGGCTCTCATTTGCCTGGATGGAGGTCCGGATCGAGCTTTAATTCTCATGGAGAAATTGCGGTCTACCTCACCTGACTGCGTGATCTTTGCCGTTTCCAAAAGCACAGATGGGCAGTTGATTCTAAAGTCGGTCCGATCTGGCGCTCGGGAATTTTTACCACTACCGATCGACGTAGAGGAACTCTACGCTGCACTCGAACGATTGCTCCAATCGCGGCATAGTAGTGGCGATAGCAAAATTCGCGGATGCAAAGTGATAGCCGTCGCAGGTGCAACGGGAGGTGTAGGCTGCACCTCAATAGCTGTCAATATTGGCTGCAACCTTGCAAGAAACGCAGACAATTCCGTGGCTCTTGTCGACTTGGATCTAGCGTTGGGAGATGCAGATGTGTTTCTCGACTCGATTCCAGACTTTAGTCTAGTCGACGTAACAGAAAACGTCTCGCGACTTGACTTTCAGTTGTTGCGTAAGTCTTTGACAAAGCATTCCTCGGGTCTCTACCTACTGCCTCGCCCCGTTCAGTTACAAGATCTCGACCTGATTAATCCCGACTCGTTGCGGCGGGTATTCGGTTTATTGCGTGCTTCGTTTTCGCACGTCGTAATCGATATGTCGAAATCTTATTCGCACGTCGATTTAACCGCTTTGGAATTGTCGAACGAAATCGTTCTCATGGTGCAACTCGATCTTCCTTGTTTGCGCAACATGGTGCGATTGCTCATGAGCTTGCAACAAATCGATTCCATCAGAGACAAAATTAAAGTTGTTGTGAATCGCGCGGGTCTGGAAAGTGGCCAGATCAGCTTAAAGAAAGCGAAGGAAACGATCGGACGAGACGTTTTCTTCCAGATTCCCAACGACTACAAGACCATGATCGAAATGAGGAACAATGGGCAACCTCTCATCGAACAGGCCCCCAAGGCTTTGATTACACAAGCAGTCATGCAACTAACAGAACTACTGGACACAGGAACGACAACGGTTTCACTAGACCAGGACAAATCCGCTGCCGAGAAGTCTATCGCCCAGTCGTGGCGGAACTTCTGGCCAGGAAAAGCCAAAGCAAAAGCCTGACCGAACCCTCATTACTTATCAGGCGTCGATCGAGAACGCTTGACCGAAAACCTATGGGTGCCGATCGACCAACCGTCGGAATGCTCCATGCGCATCCAGACAACCTGCTTGCCCTTCGTATCCTTGGGTACTGGGATATCTAGCTCCACAGAACCTGGCGTTACATCTACTTCATGCCGCCATAGGACAAGATCGTTGGCGCGTTCATGATTTTTCTGCATGAGCTCCCGTTGTTCAGGGGTCCCGGCATACCGTCCGATATTAACGAGATTGGAGGGGAGCTGATCTCGATGCATTCGCAACTCAATCTGCAAACGACCTGATCTTTGCGATTCCGCTCGAACCGAGAGCATCTCACCAGCCAGAATTTCCAGCGGCCCAGTGATTGGCAACTCGTCCGGCATTTGAATCTTGAGAAGCGGATCCCCAAGCAAATTCATGAGCCGAATGTGTTCGCGTCGTTCTGCTAACAAACTGTGATCGGGAGGACTCAATGCCCTAGCCATTTGCTCCACCGAGACCTTGTATTTCGATTTCAGCTTCGAGTTCTCGCGTTCCATCGTGCTATTTTCTAACGATCCGTCAGTTGACGAATCGTCCTGCCAGACATTGCGCTTTGCATTCACCAGGATTCGCCCCAATGTCGGCACTAACGTATTACTAGTTCCATCATCTTGACGCAAAAATGCTTCCTCGATCATCTCGCCTGCTAATTGGGAAAGTCCATAGGGCATGGTTACGCGAGAACCTCCGATGACCGCGATCGGCCCGTTAGGCTGAGTCATCAGTTGTTTTCCGAAACAAGCGACCGTGGCGTCGATTGCTCCCGTATAGCATGCCAACATGATGGCGATGGGCGGCCCATTCGGCATATCGAAACTGGGAATGTCCTCCGGAGCACAAATGCATTCGAGCTTATCGCCGTACTCGAAATGATCCAGTCGATCAATCCATCCGTGGCCAATATAAACCCAAAACAGTCCACCCTCGTTCAATCGCTTGATGTAAGTTGACTTCATCTGAAACGGGTCCGGACAATAAGGACTTGTCAGACTAGCATAGGTCATCCGGACTCGGAAGCGATCCGGTAATCCCTCGGCCAAATACCGGCGAGCAACCGCCTCAATGGCCGCGTCAGCGAGAAACCCGAACCCACCTACCCCAGCAGTGACGTGGACATCATCTCGCCAAGCCCCAAAGTGCTTCGAGGTCTCATACTTAATACTTCTGGCCAGCACACGCTTTAGTTCGCTTCCTGTCTGCACAGGAATTCGCCCCACAGAAATCTCCGGACATCCGTCATCATCAATATCCCCGAACAGCACATCCGTTGACAGATTTGGCGTAAAGGCCGGCCCCAACTGAACAGTCGTTTCTAGCTGGAATGACGGCGTCAGGATTCGTCTGGCGGGAGGTGGTTCCTTGGATAATTTCGTTTCGGGGAGATCCTCAAGCACATCACCGCAGAGCAAAATGGCCTCGACCGGTGCATTAGCTTGTTCAACGATTTCAAGGATTTGATCTCGCAAGCGAAAAGGATTGGGAATCGAATCAATTTCGATAATCTCGAACTCGCTCGATCGGTATTCGATCCATTCCTCCAAGGAAGCAGACCAATCTGACGGCCTGACTACCAATACCTTAGGCAGTGGATCTACAGGCAGTGGATCTGCCGCGAACGATTCGACGCGCAATGCGATCCAAATCAAACCGATGATGGCTAGAAGACCGGTAGTGCGGCGGACCATTGCTATCCTTTGACGTTCTAAGCGTTCACCAATTCCATCGTGGCAGTCTTCTCTAAACAAGCACCGATTTGTCTCACGGCCTGACGTAGCCTGGCCTCATTCTCTACAAGCGACAATCGTAGATATCCTTCCCCGAGTGGCCCGAAACCTCCCCCCGGACTCACTGCGACATTGCCATGTTCAAGCAGATGCATCGCAAAATCGATGGAGTTCATTCGGGAAGCCCAAGGTTCCGGAATCTTGGCCCATACGAACATGCCCGCGCGGGGCACCGAGGCTTGCCAACCGATCCGTCGCAATCCCTCAACCAATACATCGCGGCGACCTTGGTAAATCATCGATTGATGCTCGACGTTCGCCTCCGTGTCTCGCAGCGCTACGATCGAAGCGATCTGAATCGCCTGGAACATTCCGTAATCATAGTACCCTTTGATGGTGGCTAAAGCCTTTACCATTTCTGCATTGCCCGAGCAAAATCCAACCCGCCAGCCGGCCATATTGTATCCTTTGCTCATCGTCGTAAACTCCACGCCGACGTCCTTTGCACCGGGGGCTGACAAAAACGAAGGAGGCACGTATCCATCAAACGCGACGTCCGCGTAAGCGAAATCGCTGATCACCATTAGACCGTATTTCTTGGCCAGCTTCACGACATCGACAAAGAACTCCGGTTCGACCGTGACGGTCGACGGATTGTGAGGATAATTGATGATCAACAGTTTTGGTCGAGGAAAAAAGTGCTCGCACGTGTAAGCGATGTTGGAAAGATATTTCTCGGTATTCGAAACGTCCAAGGCAACCACGTTCCCAGAAGCGAGAATCACACCATACATGTGAACCGGGAAGTAGGGAGCTGGAATGATGGCGGTGTCTCCTGCCCCGATCAGCCCCAAAAGCATGTGCGAAAAACCCTCTTTGGAACCTAAGCAAACGATCGTCTCTGTCTCAGGGTCCAACCTCACGCCGTACTTGCGAAGGTATTTGCTCGTCACCTCACGCCTGAGGTTCAATATCCCGTTAGCTTTAGAGTAACCGTGATTGGTCGGGTCCTTGGCAGCTTCTGCAAGCTTGGCGATCACCGACGGATCTGGTGGGTCTGAGGGATTCCCCATTCCCATGTCGATCAGATCATGGCCCGCCCGTCGCTTTTGATACAACAAACCATTGATTCGACCGAAAAGATAAGGCGGCAGTCGATGGACGCGGGGTGCTAACTCAATGGGGATTTTACCTGGATTCATATTCTGTTTGGTTTGCAATGTGGTTGTCGTGCGGACCGGACGTCGGAGCTAATACCTGCGAACTCACTACCTACCATGATAGGATATCGCCCCGAGGGGTTCGAAGAAAGCCAGAAGTTTCCTCGGCGTGGATGCAGATTCGCGTTTCTCAAGCCCCTCACCGAGCGACTGTAGAAGCCAAGCTAATCGCAACCAGGTGTTGTTCACTCCATCAGGCTTGCCTGACGGAATGGTGGCAAACCATAGATGACGAATGGGGGGCCCCCTGAGGAACGAAGAGTTTGGCGAACCGGCACGCCCTTCGTTCCTCAGAGCGTACCACCCGGAACTGATGCCTTGTGCTCGCCACACGTTCTTTGAAAGGTGATAAGCTAATACGAACATTTGAGTTACTGTGTAGGAGCATTAGGATGGCTGCTGAAAATGACATGGCGGTGGGGACGGTGATAACCCCTGAAACGAATCACTTGAGTACAGAAAAGGAACGTGAAGGGGCTCTGAATCGCAGACGCATACCTAGCATTGATGTCTATCGAGGCATGGTCATGTTCCTGATGATTGCTGAAGTGCTGCGGCTATGGAAACTGCGGGAAGTTTTTGATCAAGATAATCTGAGTGGTAAGATCGCTGAATGGATCCGTTTCCACACCACGCATGTGGAGTGGGTTGGTTGCTCGCTGCACGACATGATTCAGCCAAGCTTTACGTTCTTGGTCGGAGTTTCGATGGTGTTCTCGCTCTCGGCAAGAATGTCCAAAGGACAAACCAAGCTTCAGATGTTTGCCCACGCCATGAGCCGCAGTTTGATTCTGGTGTTTTTAGGGATTTTTTTGAGGAGCCTCGGCAAGCCTCAAACGAACTTCACGTTCGATGACACCTTGACTCAAATTGGCCTGGGATATTGGGCCCTTTACCTCGTGGCAGGGTGGACCAATCGCTCCATCGCGATCGTATTGGCAGCCGTACTGGTCGGATACTGGGGAGCTTTTGTCGCCTACCCAAAACCACCGGCGGGGTTCGATTATGCGGCCGTAGGGGTGCCCGCGGACTGGGCAGGCCACTGGACGGAGGGGCTGCTGGTTCACTTCAACAAGAACTCGAATCTAGCATGGGCCTTTGATTGCTGGTGGATGAATCTGTTTCCAAGACCAACGGAATTTTTATATTCTGGTGGGGGATACGCGACGCTGAGTTTTGTACCTACCTTTGCGACGATGCTACTCGGTTTGGTGGCAGGGCGGATCCTCCAGAGCATTACAGAGCCTGGGCAGCAGTTAGGACTGCTCGTAGCGGTTGGCTGTGGGTGCATGATTGCGGGCTACGGACTCGATTGGTTTGGAGTCTGTCCTGTTGTAAAGCGAATCTGGACTTCGAGCTGGGTACTTTGGAGCGGTGGAATCTGTTTCTTATGGCTCGCGGTTCTGAGCCTGATCTGCGACACGTGGCGATTCGACACCTGGGGTGGATTCTTCTTGGTAGTGGGGGCGAACTCGATTGTGGCTTACGTGATGTCATGGACCTTGAAGGTGCCGACTAGTGAAGCCCTGTTGCGGCATTTCGGCGGTTGGTTTGAATCAGCAGCGAAGAGTTTAGCTGCTTTTGCTTCCACAGAAGAGTCGGCGATCCCCCTCGTCCAAGAGCTGCTCGTCGGTCTGGGAGTACTGGGCGTATTTTGGCTGATCTTGTATTGGTTGTACCGTCAAAAAATCTTTGTACGAATCTAGCGGCAGTTTCATCGCAAGTTTAATTAATCATGCTTCCCCTTGAGATGTCTACTCAACTCGAACTATTCATAGCTAAAGCTGGTGCAGGCAGTGAATCCGAGGGCTTCGGTTCACTGGCATGCTCGTCCGCTTCGCTCCAATCTCCGTTGAACTGCTCCTTGGTGTAGGCGAACAGAGCGTAATTTTTATAAAGGAAAGGTACGACAAAAAGGACCAGGAAAGTTGACGCCATCAAACCAAATGCGAGAGCATTCGCCATCGGAATGAGGACTTGTGCCTGAAAAGATTTCTCCAACAGCATCGGTAACAACCCTGAGATCGTCGTCACGCTGGTGAGAAAAATCGGGCGTAGACGCCTCGCACCACTTGTCATCAGAGCCTCGGTTACAGGCATACCACCTCGAACTCGTTGGTTAATGAAGTCGAGCAAAACGATGGAATCGTTTACGACAACCCCTGCGAGTGGGACCATACCAAATAAACTAAACAAGGTAATCGGTAACCCCTGTATAGCATGCCCGAAAATAGCTCCTACGATACCAAACGGCACGATTAAAAGAACAATAAACGGCTGCAAGTAGGAATTGAACTGAAACACCAGCAGTAGGTACATGCAGGCCATGGCGAGCGTAAAACCGATGAGCAAGCTCGAGAAAGACTCGGCCGTCTCTTTCTGCTGGCCCTCCCATGAGAAGCGAAGGGCGGGGAATCTCTCTTGGAGTTCAGGCACCAATTCCGCTTTCAAATCTCTCGCGACGATTTCCGCATTGGCTATGGCCGTATCCAAGTCGGCAGTGACGGTAACAGACCGCATTTGGTTTACGCGGTTAATTTCGGAATAGCCTCTAGCAATGGTAATGTCGGCCACTTCGGTAATGGGTCGCTCCACATTGTCAGCCCCGCGGACCCGGATCTCTTGCAAGTCCGCTAACGAACGCCTTTGCTCGATGGGATAGCGAACCATTAGCTTCACTTCGTTTCGCCCCCGTTGCAATCTCATGACTTCAGCACCGTAGTAGGCATTCCGAACGGTTTCAGCTAAGTCCGAAACGGTGATACCCAATGGCTTGGCAGATTCTTTGACCGCAAACTGGAACTCAATTTTTCCTGCACCATTGTCATCCTGGATATCGTAGACTCCACCAAATTTGCTGAGGGCCTCTTTGGCCGCTAGTACGGCCACCTCGAGATCCTTCTCGTTGTCGCGGGGAGCGAGTATCTTAAATTCGAGAGGCTTACCTCCAGGCCCGATATTAGCAGCTCGATAGGTTACCCGTTCCGCACCAGGGAAAACCCCGGCCTCTTCACGCCACATATTGATGATTTCGGTGCTGGTTCGATTTCGAAGGGTAGCATCATGGATCTCTACATTGATTTGCCCAACATGTGAGCCACTCACCCGCTCCCCTGCACCAGGGTTACCGGTGGTAGCGGCACCGATCTGCAGAAACGTCAACTTTACCGGCCCTCTTGTACCCGTAGGCGAATCAGGTTCGGGTGTTTTATTGATTCCCTTGGCATCTTCCTCCTCTGCGATTCGCTCGCTTACGCGTTGGATAGCTGCCTCCATCCGACGTGCTGCGTCCGCCGTAATCGCCTCAGGCGTTCCGTCTGGATAGATCACTTGGCCAATGATGGTCTTTCCATCGGTCGCGGGGAAGAACTCAAACGGAACCAATCCCGACCGAATGAAACCCGCTGCCGTTAAAATCGCAGCTGCCCCCACAGAGATCGGGACAGTCGGGTAATCGAGAACGACTCGTAACACTTTGGGATAAATGGCAGTACCTAACCAATCCATAAAGCGTGTTGCGTATCTCCCCAGCCAGGTGAACGGAATCTCGATGATGTCGATCAGGTTGCTCCAACCCCGAGCTAGTCTCTGCGCTAGAGATCGTGGTGTCTTCGATTCATGGCACAAGTGCCCAGGCAATGCAAACGTACATTCGAGCAATGAAAGTAAAAGCATGGCGATGATCGCCGTTGGCATGACGGCAATAAACTTGCCCATCACCCCTGACACATTGTAAAGCGGAATAAATGCGATAATGGTCGTTGCAATACTGGAGTAAACGCTACCGATCACTTCCGACGTCCCATCAACAGCCGCTTGAAAGAGACTCTTGTTCATGGCTCGGTGCGCGTAGATGTTTTCGCCTACCACGATCGCGTCATCCACAACAATTCCAACGGCCATAAGGAACGCGAACATCGATAGCATGTTCAGCGTCTCGCCAAATGCGAATAAAACCAGTCCTGCTCCCAGGATGCAAATGGGAATTCCGAAGGCGACCCAAAACGCCAAACGAAACTCTAAGAAAATGGCCAAGATCAAAAAGACGATCAGCCCACCTTGTATACCGTTACCTCGCAGCATACGAATTCGGTCTCGGACATCTACACTTTCATCTCCCCATGCCTTGATTTCGAATCCTTTAGGAGGGGTAACCGACTTAACGAAGGCATGAACCGCGTCAGAAATCTCTAGCAGATCCTCGCTGCTGGTGCGTGTGACCTCGATCACGATCGCTGATTGACCGTTCACTTCGTTTATAGCGCTGATATCGTCAAACTCATCTCGTACCTTGCCAATATCACCAACCGTTAGTACGACTCCGTTCGGACGGGTAAGGACCGGTAGCTTGGCAATCTCTTCTCCGATTTCCCGTTTGTTCTTGCCCCGCAATAGAATCTCTTGCCCGTCGCTTTTGAGCTGACCACTAGGAAGCTCGACATTCTCGCGTCTTAAGAGGTTGGCGATGGCAGATAGGGTCAAGCCGTATTTGCGTAACGTGTCTTCATCGATCTCAACATCTATTTGATACGGCTTGGTGTTGAGCAAATTGGCTTGGGATACCTGTTTTAGCTCTATCAATCGCTCTCGAATATTTTCGGCGTAATCTCTCAGCTTGGCCACCGTTTCGGGACTATCATCATCGGGACCGATAATCGCCACACGAATAGCTGGAGTGCGAAACGTAATTTGCTCGACGGTCGATTTCTCGCTTCGCTCCGGAAAAAACACCGAAACGCGATCGACTGCTGATCGTATTTCAGAAAGTGTTTTTTGAGCATCAACTCCTGTTTTTAATTCCGCGAGGGTATACCCACCACCTTCACGACAAATACTGGTGATGCGTTTGATCCCAGAAATCGATTGAATCGATTCCTCAACCTTCTGGCAGATACCGCTTTCGACTTCGTCTGGAGTCGCTCCCGGGTAAGGAACGGTGACCAAAATGACATCCAACTGAAACTCAGGAAAGGTTTCTCGTCGCATGGACATAAAAGAAAACAATCCCGCAACCACCAGAATGACGAGCAGAACGTTGATTCCCGTCAGATTCTTAACGGACCAATTTATGATGTTTTTCATTTTTGCGTCCCAATCAATCCTTGCTCTCAACTACCGGCGAATCCGTCAACTGTTTTATCTGAAATCGCACCTGATCCGAGCCGTCTCCGGTAACGTTTGCTAGAGGTGAGACAATGACTAGATCATTTGGCTGTAGCTGATCACTTCCCTGAACGACCCAGTACTCAGCTCCCGAAGGGCCAATACTGACAAGGTTTACCACATTGACACCCCCAGTGACCAATAATCTACCTGCCTGCCACTCATCGGGGTTGATGCTGATGGGGGCGTTCTTTTGGGATGCGGTTGGAGTTGCTGGTTCAACTTTTATATCGTCAGCTGTGGAACCGTCCTCATCAGGAGCTACTAAAGAATCATCTGGTTCAAATTTCCATAGCTGGTTTCCCGGTTTAAGTGCCAACTTGGGAACAAGAACAATATTCTTTGGAGGAATGGTATGAATCCGGCATTGTACGAACATGCCCCGAACCAGCGCAGGCATACCAGAATCGGATACACTGGGTAGCTTTTCTCCGTTGACAAAAACCTCGCTAGGTTTTTCCACTTGAATGCGCACGGGGATGGTTCGGCTTTGAGCATCTAGCCCCAAACCTTCGTAGCGACTCAGCTTCCCTTTCCACTCGTAGGTAGTACCCTCTCGTCCCGCGATTCGGTAGGAAACGGTTACATCGGTATGTGGCAGTTGGTAGCTAGATGCCGACAACAGGGTTCTCACCTTGGGAGTATCTAACCCGTCAAGGGGTTGTTCGAGAATGAGCAACAACTGATCGGATCGCAGATTGCAACTAACCTCCACCCGTTCGGTATCCTCGATTACACAAAGAGTCGCACCCTTCTGAACATACGAGTCCGTTTGAACGCTCTCGGTGACAATCACTCCGTCGATGGGAGAGACGATTTTGGTTCGTTCCAAATTCACTCGTGCCTGTTGTAACTGGGAGGCCGCCAAACGCTCCGCCATCTTGAGCCTGGAACGACGGGTCTCCAAGGTTTGAATCTGGTTGATAATCGTAAGTCGCTGATTGGCGCTGGCGACCCGCGATCGCTTGGCCTGGTCTAGCTCGGACTCGCTGGCGAACCCTTTCGGTAGGGCTTGAAGTCGAGCGAAATCTTTCTCGATAATGGCCAGCTCCTCTTCCGCTAGCTCGAGCAAATCGCGGGAATTGGAGATATCCTGGTCCAACTCTCGTTGCTGGGCGTACTCGCTCTCTTGCATCGCATCCAAGCGTTCCACCTCCAATTCAAAATCGGTCGGATCGAGTTCGAAGAGAACCTCGCCACGCTTTACGAAACGCCCAATCTGGCACGATTCGCTCTTGAAGCGAATGCGTCCTGCCACCTCAACCGCTAGATTTATCTGACGGTACGAAACCACTGTTCCCGTAACTAGGACATCCAGCGTTTCCAGCGCACCGGAATCTACTACCTTGTCCACCGAAACGATCGGCAACTTTCTGAGCTTGGAAATCGTGTCGCGGCCATCTACCGGCGCCTTTTTCGGTTGCTGACGGCCTAATGCAAAAAAAGCACCGACCCCCACCGCTACGAAAACGAGCGGCAGCAGCACGCCAAATACGATAGCCCTCGAGGCTTTCACGGTCTGATTCACAAATCAAGTCCATCAATAGAAAGGAGCCCCGATCACCTGGAACGCACACCGTCTCCAGCTCGGAGTCAAACAAGATTCGTATTCTATTCGGAATCTTTGATTTTACCTACCGATTCTAGGAAAGGATCAAGAGCACAAGAACCGCTACTTGCAATTCTCAACCCTTATAACCTCAGAGCAGCCACAAAATCTTTTGTCAAAAACGTCAGCTCCGGCATTAAACCGTTCCTGAGTTGCCCGTAAAAAGTTGCCCGCAAAATCAGCAAGACGATTGCCCAGCGACATTCTCAAAGGTCACTTAGCTCACGTTAATCGCAGACAAGGCACGGCTGGGCACCCCTGCATTTGGACGCCACAATGCCAACGCCTAATTTCGAACCATTTCCTTGAACGCGGCCATCAGCTTGCTGGTAACCGATCCTACCTTACCGTCCGCAATCGTCCTGCCGTCGATGTCGACCACAGGGATCACCTCAGCGGCACTGCCTGTTAGAAAGCATTCATCTGCGACGTAGAGATCGTGGCGTGTCATGGTCTGCTCAAAAGCGGTCACTCCGAGAGTTCTGGCCAAGTCGAGGATCGCATTTCGTGTAATTCCCTCGAGAATCCCCGCGTCTTTCGGAGGAGTCATCAGCACGCCATGCTTCACAATGAAAATATTGTCCCCCGTGCACTCTGCCACGTCCCCTTTGTGATTTAACATCACGGCCTCAATGCAACCGGCTCGGAGCCCCTCGAGCTTAGCCATGATATTGTTGAGGTAGTTCAACGACTTTATCCGCGGGCTAAGAGCGGCTGGGTGATTGCGAATAGTTGAAGCGGTTATGATCTTCAAACCCTTTTCATAAAACTCCGCCGGATAGAGCTTGATCGAATCGGTGATGATAATGACCTGCGGATCGCTGGTTTGGGTCGGATCTATCCCTAACGCTCCTGCCCCTCGGGTTATGACCAGTCGAATGTAAGCATCAATGAGACTATTCTTTTTCAACGTCTCATACACTGCCGCCTCCATTTCCTCTTTCGAGAGAGGTATCGAGAGGCAAATAGAATTAGCCGATTCGTAAAGACGATCTATATGTTCCTTCATGCGGAAGACTTTGCCGGAATAGCTTCGCATTCCTTCGAAGACTCCGTCGCCGTACAGCAACCCGTGATCGTAGACACTGACCTTTGCGTTTTCCTTGTCGTAGAACTTTCCGGAGATGTAAATCTGCAGTGCCATAGTAACCTATCGATGATTCTGATGAATACCAAACCGCTTCACCTAGGAAATGTAACATAACGCCAAGATTTTTCTAGGACGTAAATCATCGTTACCATGCGGCATTATCGGTTTCTGAACTCTCTTTTCCGTCGGGAAACTCTCGAATCTGTTCCACGTCGGGGCAGTTTTTAATGTCCCGTTCAACCGACCAATCTTGGGTGCTCCCTCCTCCGCCACATATGGTAACGATTCCGAACAAGTGCCTCACGTCATCACCCACACATTTTCGTTATAATTGGGCCGACGGAATCCACATCCTCAGCATCCCTCCCTAGGAACCTCTCCCATGAAGCGATCTCGCAACAGACGCCATTTCCTGTCTCAAACCGCTACCGCCACAGCCGCCCTGCCTCTGGTACATACCCTGGCATCTCAGACCAGCTATGCCGCTGGCCTGTCCTCACCGAACGAACAGATCCGCTTGGGAGTTATAGGAATCGGTCCCCGGTGCACCTACGATCTAAAAGCTATTCTTCCCTTTGAAGATGTTCGATGCGTGGCTATCGCCGACGTACAAGCCTCGAGACGAGATGCGGGAAAGAAACTGGTTGACGACCACTATGGTCATAAAGCTTGCGAATTGTATCGGGATTTCCGAAAGTTGCTGGATCGCAAGGATATCGATGCCGTCTTGGTCGCCACGGGCGATCGATGGCATGCTGCTGCGTCGATTATGGCCGCAAAAGCAGGCAAAGACGTGTACAGCGAAAAGCCTTGCGGCATCACTATCGCCGCGTGCCAAGATCTAGCCCAAACCATGCATGCACACAAGCGTGTCTTTCAAGCTGGGACTCAGCGTCGGAGCGTCCCGAACTTCCAAAAAGCAGTCGAGTTTGTGCATAGTGGCAAACTAGGGAAACTCCATACGATGCATGCATCGGTTTATGTTCCTGTACTCGAGAACAACTGGTTGCCATCACAACCAACGCCTGATCGAGAAGTCGTCGATTGGAACCTCTGGCTAGGTCCCGCTCCATGGCGTCCCTTTCATCAAGCCTACTGCGATGGACAATGGCGAGGCCAATGGGATTTCGATTCTGGCGCAAGACTTCTCGATTGGGGAGCCCATACAATCGATCTTTGCCAATGGGCCAATCAAGCGGACCACACCATGCCGATAGAGTACTTACCAAGCGAGGAGAACATCGTCTGCCGGTATGAGAACGATGTTAAGCTGGTGATCGATTTCCTCAAGGAACCCTTCGGAAATCGGGCTCCCCACTACGAAACAAGACTGGGAACATGTCCCATCCGATTCATCGGAGATCGTGGCTCAGTGGAAACAGGTGATGCTGGTGAAATGCTCGTCACTCCTGACGAACTACAACAAGAGATTACAGAAGAGACCAAGCGAGTTAAGGGGCTCGATGTTTCGGCTCATGCTCGAAATTTCTTCGACTGTATGCGGAGCCGAGAGCTTCCGGTCGCAAATCAAGATGTCATGCGTCGTTCGCACATTGCATGCCACGCGGCCGCGATCGCATGGATACTCAAGCGGAAACTCAAACTGGATCCTGCAAAAGAAGAGTTTATTGATGACCCAGAAGCCAATCTGTTGCGCAGTCGCCCAGACCGAATTTGGTTTTAAAATGCTACGAGCTCGATTGAAATTCTTAGAAGCCATTCGGCTGCGAAACCAAGCTCATTGCCCTAGCCTCGCTTTTCTTCCGTTTGAACGATCGCGAGCGTCGTTTCGAACAGATCATTCGTGATCTTGAATTCGGGATGCTCTGAGCGATACCGCTTGCAGTGTTCCGATATCAGACGATACAAAAATCGAAACAAATTTCTCGGCGTTTTGAGAGATTGAAAGGCTGCGATCAATCTTGCGTCGGTGACTTGCGGATCGAAGAGAGACTTAGGACTCGGCGTCGCACCCGCAACACCGCATGCCTTCATTCTCGCGCCGAGCAAGTCATAAAGCGCCTCACCAGTCCAATCGAATCCAGGTACAACATTTTGTTTATCAAGCCGGGCTCGCTCATGAAACTCTCTCGACTCGCGATCGATGTAGTACTGCAAATCGCTTGGTAACAAAAGCTTGATCCCAAGACTCTCGTGCTTGAGAAGTTTGTTGTCCAACAACGGCCAAACCAACAGCTTCATTCTCTCTGCAAGACCGTTGATGAGATCTGGCTCGTCCACGCGATCCACGATAACAATCATTCCGGGATAGCCAAGTGTTCGCAGCAAAAGCTGAAGCTTCTCCAGAATCGCGTAGCGGTCGTCGCTGCGGTCCGAAACCGGCAGCGGCTGCTCGTCGAGTTCCTTGCGTGAAAAATGGAGCAGTAAGTTTCTTAGCTGACTCTTGTCACGAGGGATCACTCGCAAGTATCGGCAAATTTTGGAAGCTAGCATGTGGTAGCGCAACCACCTGTATCCATAGGTTCCCCACGATGCCACTAAGCCAACTGCAACCAATATCGCCGCCCACTTTAGGGACAAGGATTCCTGCCAGTAAAGCCCTCCGGTCAAGCCAAGCGTGATCAAACTCAAAACAACGCCCAGCACAAACGGCCACCACGTTGACAGACTGCGGAAGCCAAGTTTCTTTCTGACCGCATGAAAACGATCAGCGTGTGTTCCCGTCGAGGAAATATCATATACCGCTGCCAGTAACAGAAGATCTCGTCGTTGTCCTCGATCCAACCCGCTTACCTTGGCGGGCTCCATGATCGCAGCTTCGGACTTTAGCTGAGAACTGGTACCGAGAATGCCATCAACGAGCGGAGTGACTGCCTCGCAAAGTATGGCATCCATGTGGTCCCACAAATGAACCGATTGCAGTACCTTGTCAGGGCTCGACTGAACGCGACGCGAGAGACCACGCTGCAATGGCCCGAGATACGCGTTAAAGTCATCTAGTTCGACCAAGTAGACACGATGCTCTGGCTGGCTTTGGTTATGATCTTTGATGTATTGCTTTAATTGGAGCCGGATGGCAGTTTTGCCCGAGCCCTTAGGCCCAAAAACGATCGATGTGGCAGGCTGCTTCGGATCGCCAGCCACCTTGCTCCATGACGGATGAAAGGTGCCTGATATGCAGTGGTCACGAAAAACGGCATCGGTCTGAGCATCTTCGTCCGAAAACGGATTGCGAATAAGGTTGTGATGCTGCAGGAATTCTTGTTCAGTCATTTGACTAGCGTCTGTAATTTGGGTTAGGTCGAGGCAATCTTGCACCTTGGGCGGTGAGCAGTTCGACCAAGCGTTGGTCCATCTGTTGGACACGATCGGGAAATGTGACGGCCAAGTCTTTAGATTCTGACGGATCGTCGTCTAAATGAAATAGCTCCCGTTTCCCGTGCCAGTATTTAATTAGCTTCCAATCGCCGCTCCGGAGAATGCTGTAGGGGCCTGGTTCGTGACGATAATGAGGAAAATGCCAAATAAGCTCCCCTCTTCCGAGATCCTGGTCGCCCCCGGATTTTAGGTGGGCAAGCAGAGAAATACCATCGATTTCCCGTTCTGACGGATCTGAGATCGCAGAAGCTTCCAGGATCGTTGGGAAGAAATCGATAGACGAAACCGGTGCATGGCTAAGGCTTCCCGCTGGAATAAACTTTGGCCAGCGAATGATGAGAGGAACTCGGATTCCCCCTTCGTAGGCATAACCTTTTCCACTCCGAAGGGGTGCGTTGTCAGTCGGCTCACCATTGTTGTCCAACCCGCCGTTATCGCTGGTGAAGATCACCATAGTGTTCTCCACGAGGTTCAGTTCCTCCAAACATGCACAGATATCTCTCATGGCGTCATCAACTGACTCTACCATAGCGGCATATCTGGCATTCTGTTTCGATTTGCCGGGTGATCCAGCGTATTTCGCCTCAACTTCGGGCAACGCTTGTAACGGTGTGTGAACAGCATAATGCGACATTTGAATAAAGAACGGTTCGTCTTTCCATTCACGAATGAGCGCAACCGCTTCGTCAGCCTCCCGTTTCGTAAGATATTCACCTTGGCTGCGTCCCGGTAGATTGTGAATCCCTGCTCGCAATTGCTCGTTTGGGTGCATCGGATTGTTAAAAGGATCGAAATAGGAAGGTGGCTGTCCATAGTCGCAGCCTCCTTTATTGACATCGTACCCCCGCCTCTCAGGATAGTATTCGTCGTCACCCAAGTGCCATTTGCCGACATAACCACAACGATATCCATGCCTACTTAGCACCTCTGCGATAGTCCGCTCGCTCGGATCGAGGAAGTAAGGATTGGGGGGACAGGATAAAGGCTGTTTCGGGTCGCTGGTATACTCCGTCGGATTGATGATAGCCATATCACCATTCGGCCTTTGAAATCGAGAACGAATCCAGTCGGTAACTCCCACGCGATGCGGGTAACGGCCGGTCTGAATGGCAGCTCGTGTTGGGGAACAAACGGCACTAGAGGCATAGCCGTTTAAGAACCGTATCCCCTCTGAGGCCAATTGGTCTACGTGAGGTGTTCTGAAGTACGAAGAACCTTGGCACCCCAGATCCATCCACCCTAAATCGTCGACCAAGACCAAGATGATATTGGGCTTTTCGGCGGCCATTATAGTGGCCGTGTGGCTTTGCCAAGCGACCATCGAGCCAAACACAATAACCAGCCAGCTCATCTGTTTTAGTAATTTGATTGCCATCGGAGTTGTCACACCAAGAGAGATAACTGCTGAAACTAACTCACGCGTGATCATTATGCACTATGCCCAAGTAGACTTTATTGTCATTGTCGCTCCTCTACCACCTGGACTATACCACCTGGACTACGATTCCTCGTCGCTGCGAAGCTTTGCTAGGACACTAAAGTCTTCGAGGGTTGAGGTGTCGCCAGTTCCTTCTTTGCCAGCAGCGATATCTCTCAATAAGCGGCGCATAATCTTGCCACTTCGCGTTTTGGGCAATATAGCAGTGAATCGAATGTCGTCAGGTACTGCCAGTGCACCGATCTCCTTTCGTACGTGCTTTTTTAGAACGTCCTTGAGCGCCTCATCCGGAGCATGGTTTCGCAACGTGACAAAAGCCGCGATCGCCTGCCCCTTGATTTCATCGGGTCTGCCCACGGCTGCGGCTTCGGCAACCGCCGGATGGCTCACGAGCGCACTCTCCACCTCGATCGTGCTAAGCCGGTGACCAGAAACGTTGATCACGTCATCGATCCGGCCCATGATCCAGTAATAGCCGTCTTCGTCCTTTCTCGCATTGTCTCCCGTTAGATAATGATTGGGCACGCGTTTCCAATATTGTTCCACATACCTCGCTTCATCCCCCCAAATGCCCCGAAGGATGCCCGGCCAAGGCTTAGCGATGCACAGCATGCCCCCTTGGTGCTCACCGACTTCTTGAAGGTTGTCGTCGAGGGCGACCGGCACGATACCAGGCAGAGGTCGCGTGCATGAACCTGGCTTGCAATCGAGAGCACCTGGTAGCGGTGACATCATGATGCCACCGGTTTCTGTTTGCCACCACGTATCAACAATAGGACAACGCCCCCCTCCTATCTTCTCGTAATACCACATCCAAGCTTCGGGATTGATTCCTTCGCCAACACTTCCTAAAAGCCGCAAAGAAGAAAGGTCATGCTTCTCCACATGCTGATCTCCCCATTTAATAAAAGCGCGAATGGCAGTTGGGGCGGTGTAAAGTATAGTCACTTTATATCGTTCGATGATTTCCCAGAATCGATTTTCTGCTGGCCAGTTGGGAGCCCCCTCGTAAAGCACTTGTGTCGCTCCCGCTGACATCGGCCCATAAACAATGTAAGAGTGACCGGTTATCCAACCGCAATCGGCGGTACACCAGTAGATATCCGATTCTCTATGATCAAAGACCCACTGAAACGTACGCTTCGCATACAGGTTGTAACCTGCTGTGGTGTGGCGAATCCCTTTTGGCTTTCCAGTCGAACCGCTCGTGTAAAGAATGAAAAGAGAATCCTCACTGTCCATGGCTTCTGGTGGACAGTCCAATGACTGGTCGGCAACGAGCTCATGCCACCAATGATCCCGACCCCCTTGCATCGACGGATTGTTGTTAGTCCGCTGTAGAACCACACAGTGCTTGACGCTCGGGCTCTTCTTGAGAGCTTCATCGACTGTCTCTTTCAGCTTGAGATCTTTTCCTCGCCGCCATCCACCGTCCGCAGTGATTACCAAGCTGGCTTGAGCATCGACGTTTCTATCTGCGATCGCCTCCGCACTAAAGCCGCCAAAGATCACAGAGTGTATCGCTCCGATACGTGCGCAAGCCAGCATTGCAATAGGGAGCTCGGGGACCATCGGCATATAGATACTAACACGATCCCCTTTGCCGATACCAAGCTTTTTTAGACCGTTAGCAAATCGGCAAACCTCCTCGAAAACCTGTTGGTAGGTTAACTCGCGACGGTCACCTGGTTCCCCCTCCCAAAAGAAAGCCACTCGGTCCCCACGGCCTGCTTGGATGTGGGCATCGAGACAATTGTAAGAGACATTGGTCGTGCCTCCGAGAAACCACTTGGCATCGGGGGCTTGCCACTCAAGAGTCTTTTCAAACGGAGTGAACCAGTGCAAGTGCTCACGTGCCTGCTTCTCCCAAAAGCCTTCAATGTCCGATATCGATTCGTTGTATAGTCGCTCGTACTCTGCAAGGGAACCGATAAAAGCCTGTTGTCGAAACGCCTCGCTGGGAGGAAAACGGCGCGTCTCGTTGAGTACGTTATCGATCTGCCCAGAGGATTGGTCCGACATCAATGATTCTCGTGGTTTGAGGGGAGGAAGGAATCAAATGCAAAGGGGCGGATTTTTGCATTGGAGCCGCAATATAGCAACTCCCCTCTCATTTTACACGAAAATCACTTTTCCGAGGGAGCGCATAAAAATGCGGTGAGCGATTCGTTCAGAATCACTCACCGCGTTAAAATTCTAGCTACGAAGATCGAAAAGCAATTAGTTCCCAGGCTTCGTCGGTTTATCCTCCGCGTAATCCAGCATCAAGCGGTCAGCAAAAAACTCGAACATCCGCTGGGTTACATAGGGCTGGTAAGCTCCAAAACCGTGACGAGTTGCGGGAAGATAGAGCATATCAAACTTCTTGTTGGCTTTGATCAAGGCATCGACAAGTCGCAACGTATTGGCTGGGTGCACATTGTTGTCAAGCTCTCCGTGCACTAAGAATAAGTGATGCTTAAGATTGCTTGCCAGTTCAGCGTTGGTAGGAACCTTAATCTCAAAGCGAGTCTTCTGCTCCTTGGACTCTTCCTCCTTTTTCTCATCGACCTTCTTGCCGTCTTCTTTTTTCTCTTCGTCCTTCTTCTGATCTGTCAACTTTTCCTCGTCGTTCTGCGTCTTGGAATCGTCCTGACCTACTTCTTGCTGGGTACCTTCTTGACGTCGACGTACTTGCCGCTCCTGTTCCAGCATTTCCTCTCGTAGCCAAAGAGGTAGCGGCTCATCCTCGCCCCACAATCGCTGCTCGAATTCCCAGTGACTTTCCCCAACGTCCAATTCGTAGTCGTTAAAGAAATCGTCAGGCTCCACCTCCAGCACGGCTCGCAAATCTGACGGTGCACTTCGTTGTTGCACCTGAGCTGTCGAGGAAACTTGGGTGCCATCATTCTTCTGGTCCACAGGCACTTCTCGAAGCCCATGCCATCGTTCGGACCAAGCGTTATTGTAGATGTTGTTGTCGTGATTTCCCGCAGTGGAGAATCCAGCTTTGAAAAAGTCGTTATACGGTGGTACCATCAATGCAGCGGCAGTCATGAAGCCACCACCGGAGTGCCCATACATACCAACCCGCTCGGTATCAATAAACGCAAAACGTTGCCCCAACTGCTCGATGGCTGCTTTCTTATCCGGGAGTGCATAGTCACGAAGATTGAAATACCCATAACCGGCATAAGCCTTGGAGCGGTTTGGCGTGCCCCCACGGTGGCCGACTTGAATCACGATAAAACCGATTTGAGCTAATTGCTGCTCGCCAGCTGTCGCGGTAAAGGTGTGACGAGTCCCCTCTTGTTGCGGACCGGGATAAACATAAGTGATGATCGGATACTTTTTCTTGGGATCAAAATTGAACGGCTTGTACATGTTGCCGAACAAATCTGTGACGCCATCCGCAGCCTTGACAACAAACGTCTCGGGTATTTTCCAACCAACTTGCTCCAATCGACTCAGGTCGCACTCCTCAAGCTTCATCAGCTCAACACCATTGCTGTCCCGGAGAACCGAGACAGGTGCCATATCGACTCGGTTGTAATTGTCGATGACAAATCTCTTTGAGGGAGTAAGTCTCGATGCATGATCAGCATTACCTGGATCCATTAGCTTGAGATCGCGACCATCCAATCGAACCGAGTACAAGTGGCGGTAGTTCAGATTCTCCCCTGGTTCACGGCCGAGTGCTGTGAAGTAAAGAATGCGATTCTCTTCATCGAGGTCAACAATTCTCTCAGCGAAATAAGGCCCAAAGGTGATCGCATTTTTAAGCTTACCGTCTGCATCGTATAGATAGAAATGCCCCCATCCACTACGCTCAGACCACCAAATCATCTCTTTGTTGTCGTTTAAAAATCGAATTCCCTTTGGCGCAATCGTCGACTTGTCAAATCCCTCCTCAAACAGGCACTTTGTCTCGCCTGTCGCCAGATTCAAAGTGCAGTATTCGACGTTGCGAAGAAGTCGATCTCGCCGGAGGAATCTCAGCTCTTCATTGGAGTCACTATAGCGGAGGTCGCTGTAAAATTCATCTTTCCATCGCTTCTGGACTGGTTTCAGGGCTTTATTCCCAACTTGGAACCAATGAAGCTCCGTCTTGCGGACGTTCTCTTCACCCGGCATTGGATAGGGGTAGGTTTCCAAAGTGGGACGAGGCGAACTCAAGGAATTAATAACCCAGAGATCTTTGACTCCGCGTGAATCGCTACGAGTTACGTAGAAGGACTTGGAATCTTTAGACCAATTAATATTCGGACGAGTAAGGGTATCATCCTTGATTTCCTGAGTCGTTCCGCGTCGTGAAACCAAACGTCCGGCAAAGCTGTATTTGTCGGAGCCATCGGTCGTGAGCTGGATCGCGAGCTCATCCCACTTGGGATTGAATCGAGGTGGTCGAGGTGTAGCAGGAGCAGAATCCTTTTTGGATTCCGTTTCTTTGGTCTCGTCTTTTTTTACCTCGTCAGTCTTTACCTCGTCAGTCTTTACCTCGTCGGTCTTTACCTCGTCGGTCTTTACCTCGTCGGTCTTTACCTCGTCGGTCTTTACCTCGTCGGTCTTTACCTCGTCGGTCTTTACCTCGTCGGTCTTTACCTCGTCGGTCTTTACCTCGTCGGTCTTTACCTCGTCGGTCTTTACCTCGTCGGTCTTTACCTCGTCGGTCTTTACCTCGTCGGTCTTTACCTCGTCGGTCTTTACCTCGTCGGTCTTAGTCTCCTCGGTCTTAGTCTCCTCGGTCTTAGTCTCCTCGGTCTTAGTCTCCTCGGTCTTAGTCTCCTCGGTCTTAGTCTCCTCGGTCTTAGTCTCCTCGGTCTTAGTCTCCTCGGTCTTAGTCTCCTCGGTCTTAGTCTCCTCGGTCTTTACCTCCTCGGTCTTTACCTCCTCGGTCTTGGCTTCTTCTGCGGGAGTGTCCTTCTTCTCCTCGGGCTTCTCTTCAGCTACGGGTGTTTCTGGGATTTGAACAAAATAGAGATTGTGTCCCTTAGCGAAGACGTACGATTTTCGATCAGGTGCAAAATTGCGATGAGCGTCGTTGTTTCTTGGGGGTCCTGACTCTGGGCCAGCTTGTTGCCCTCGCTGACCGCCTCGCTGCGAATCATTTCTTTGCTCTTCTTGATCCTTTTGCTCGTCCTGTTGTCTATCTTGTTGACGTTCTTGCTGCTGCTCTCGACGGTCCTGCTGTTCTTCTTGCTGTTCTTTTCGTTCTTCTTGTTGTTCTTCTTGACGTTGACGTCCACCACGCTCTGTGGTGGGAGGGGCGCCGGTTGGGGCACCTGCTGCGGGGGCGGCGCCTAGACTCTTCATTTCCTCGGACTTAAGCGAATACTCGAACAGCGTACGCTCCACGACGAATTTCAGAGTGTCTTCCTTTGTGCTTACCTCCAAGCGGGTCAGATTCAGCTGCCCCGGTTCCACAGGTTGACGGGTAAGTTGCGACAGCTGGGCCGCTAGCTTGATGTGGTCGAATAAAGGTAAACGTGTTCCTTTTTCAGGGTTTACACGCCAGTACTTGGTCCCCTCTGATGTCTTGAATGAGTACCAGAATTCATCCGACTTATCGATGAAGTTTGGTGTGACCGAAGTGCTATAAACAAATTGCCTCAGGTAGCTGGAACTGTACTGTTCCGCCATTCTGAAGTTCGGGTTTACCACGCGAGTTAGCTCTTCGGTTTGAGCAAAAACGACCTTGGGAATTGGCAGCGACAGGACCGACACCAAAGCGGTCATTGTGCCCATTCTCTTCCAATTAATCTTTGACAGCATCAATGGGTATCCTGGATTCATAACGTGTAAATAAGGCAAAGCTCCCACAGGAACGCGGGAATGGGAAAGGTGGGATGCAAGAGGACATTTGGCCGGTTTCTACCCAAGACCAGCCGGAGAGGTTCATCACCAATGGCCCATTATGGTTTCCTGGTCAAGAAATCGCAACGAAATCACCCCTAGGAAACGATTGTAAATCTCAATGTTTGCCTAAAAGATGGATTGCCTAAAGGATGGATGGCACATATTGAGCCGTACCGAGCTATTTTCAGATTTGCAATTGGCACGGGAGCAAAAACGAAAAAAGCCAGCGAAAGCTGGCTTGGTGATTTCATCCTGATGAGGTGAAAGTTAGCGAAACACCCCAGGCTGTGGGTTGGATGGCACCCCGGTTGCCGTGTGGGGGATCGACGATGTACCAGAGGACGGCTGGCGACTGAAATCGTAAGCTGTCGATCGGCTGGTGCTGCCAGGTCGATACGGGCTAGCTCCTGAATAAGAGGCTGCCATCGCCTGAGGTGCGGCCGGAAAACCATTCGAGGCCGTGTTAGGCATCGAGAAACCCATATTGGGTTGAGGCAGGCTGGCCATGTTGGTGGCAGCCATTCCTTGAGGCACGGAACCAACCATAGATGGGGCTGGTGAGCCAGGACCCATAGGGCCGGGCTGTGGTAAACCTGCGAATTGCGGGGCCGCTTGCGGGCTAGGTAACCCTGGCAGCCCGCTGGCTGCGAACATGGCTGGCTGCTGCTGGGACGGCTGTCCCGATGCTTGTGGCAAGCCACTCGCAGGAGGCTGTCCGTTTGGTTGCATGCTTGGCAACGAACCGGAAGCGATCGGTGCGTTCTGTGCTATCATGCCCGTGGTCGGTGCATTCGCTGCTGGATTGAAGCCTGTCGCGGGAGCAAATCCGGTAGGCGGCTGGTTTGAAGCCAAGCTGCTTACACCACCGTAAGGCGATGGTGCAGTATGCCCCGTCCCGCGAGCTGCCGCCATACTGTATGGGCCGGTTTGGTAACCGTTGGCATTCGCTGCCAAGCCGGTGGCAGGATTTTGTTGAGGAACTGTGAAATCGGGGGCGGTTGGAATCTTTGAGTTGTTTCCACCGAACGCACTACCGTACGGACTTGTGCGAGTGTTGGTCGGGTTAGTGCTCGACAACAACGCTGGGGAACCGTTAGTGGCTGGGCTAACAGGCCCTGCACCGGTCGAAGCGAATGTCCCGGTTTTCGACGTGGGAGCCGAAAGACTTGGATTGCTTCCCGCCAACATCGATTCGGATGGCTTTTTCGACCACGGAAATATGCTAGCGCTTGGCATTTTCCATCCTGATTGACAACCGGTTTGGCCCGCCGAAATCAGGGCAACAAATACGACAGCAAAGGTTTTTCGTCGAGTCAATTTGGTCGACATGGCTAACAAGTCCTTTTGATAGCTTTGGTTCTAATAAACACGGGCGACAAGCAGATGATTGCCGAAGCGACGCTTTCCTGGCCACCAATTGCTTGATTTGCATCGTTCTTTTTCTACTTCGGTCCGCAATCCCCAGGAAATTGAACGCAATCGTTACAAATTGCCAAAATCATCCTGCTTTTGTCCAATCCATCGATCCCATAATCGACGACTTAGACTCCTCGCATGGAATAGTGGAAGCCGATTGCCGGCGTCAATATGGAACAGTTGGCGTTTCTATTTTTTGCGACAATGTTTATTGTCTTCCATCAATACGGAACCTATCTTGCAGAAGTCGGAGAAGATTTATGGCGATCGTTATTTTTGAGGACCAACAAGTAGAACGACTTGCTCCGATCACTCTCGCTAGGCTTGCCGCAACAATGACTTGCGGAAGCCTTCGCCTTCTCGACCTGGCTTCGCTTCTAAGCAACGATTTGTACGGCGTTTCTCGGCCGTACTTGAACGCCATTCAGCGAACCGACTTTCCACAACTGAAAATCCTTGAATCTCGACCACAGGGCGGTTCCGGCGGGGACTCCGATGTCGAATTAATGCTGAATGCAAGAATTGCACCTACCGCAACAAACTACCATGCGTTGGCCAAGCTAGTGGCGATACAACGAGATGATAAACGCGAATGTCGGGTCATCATGGATCGTGATTCCGTAGCAGCAATCATCAACCCACCCTGGACGCTTGTCGATTTATTCTCGGCCGGGTACTTGGGTCTGGAGTCGATGCTGGCAAAAGCCAAAGAGTTTGATGAGTTATCTTGGGAAGTGTCGACTATTCAACTTCCGCATGAATTGATCGCTGCCAACATGACATCCATCGGCGAAAACTTGGACCTGAGATTGCAACTCTCCGAACAAGGTTTGCTCGGCAACGTTTATCAACAACAAAAGGATGGTGTATTCGTCGCGCCGAGTGCATGTATCGGGGAATACGTTCTTTGCGATACCGCCAAGGGGCCAATTCTTATCGACGAAGGAGCGGAGATCGGGCCGTATACATTACTTCGTGGCCCCATCTACATCGGTCCCAAAGCCAGAATACTCGAGCATTCCGCCATAAAAGATGCTGTTTCGTTATCGCATACCACGAAAATTGGGGGTGAGGTGGAAGCATCGATCGTTGAGCCCTACACCAACAAACAGCACCACGGTTTTCTGGGGCATAGCTACCTGGGAAGCTGGATCAATCTCGGCGCTGGAACCTGTAACTCAGACCTCAAGAACACCTATGGCACGGTCAACATGGAATACCCCTTCGGAAAATCACAGACCAATATGCAGTTCTTAGGCTGCGTTATGGGTGACTACTCCAAAACGGCAATCAACACCGGCATCTTTACCGGTAAAGTGATTGGCGTGTGTAGCATGATGTACGGCTTTGTCACCAGCAACGTGCCGAGTTTCGTCAACTACGCTCGACTGTTTGGTCAAATGGCCAGTCTCCCCCCAGAGGTCATGGTAAGTACGCAACAAAGAATGTTTTCGCGACGAAAGGTCAAGCAGCGTGGATGCGATGTGCAACTGATCTACGATATGCATCGCCTCACTCAGATGGAGCGAGACAAGCACGGCGAGCTAACAATAGCCTAGGCTTATCGCTAAGTTTATTTGTCGGCTACACAAGTAGCACATTCCCCTTTAACCAGCACTTCGGAGACTCTTCCGATGATAGTACTCTTCTTGAGATTGGACTCCGAAACAACTCCGAGCTCTAAGCAGGATATGCTACCGCAGTTGACACAGAGAAAGTGCGGGTGACTGGACTCATCGTCTTGATGGTCACGGATTTCGAATCGCCAAACGTGATCCCCCAGTTCGGTACGATGGACCAATCCCGCTTGCGTGAGGTCCGTCAAATTTCGAAAGACTGTTGCTTTGTCAAAGCCAAGAGGTACTAGCTGGTTCGATAAATCCGCATGAGTTTGTGGACTCTTCGCCCGCCTTAATGCAATCAAAACGGCAATACGAGCAGGCGTGCAACGTAGCGACGTGCTTCTCAACAAACCGCGAACCGATTCTACTTCCTCTAGATTCTGCAGATCTTTCATGGTTCGCCTATCGAGTTGGAAGGAATTTCCCTAATCGTTCAAGGGTAGCCGGGGAATGGAGTTCTAGTTTTCCGAAACCATACTCCCCACCGGCTGCGACGGCTGTTTCCTGGTGCTCGGGGTAGTTGGTCACCAACATCACCGGGATTCGCCTCGTCCCCTCGCTAGATTTTAGCGTTTTCAAGACCTCTATGCCATCACTGTAGTCGATATCTAGTTTCCGATTGATCAAAATGAGATCAATCGTTCGTGAATCCAGCCATTTTTGGGCATCTGAGAGGTGTGCTGCCCGCAATACCTCGACATCAAAGCAGCTCAACAACATCTGTTTGATAGCGAAATGATCGGGATCGCAGTTTCCAATATCCAATACCGACTTGGTCATCGTGCCTCTTCCATTTTTCTCTCTAATTCATTGACGGTCGTAGTTTGCAACCAGTTTTGAATCATGTCACGTGTCGACTTGACGAGATTTTCGACTTTCGTCACGAGACCTGGGTTGGGCTGTCCTACCTCCGTTGCGAGAGCTCTTCGCTGGATCGCCTCTACCTCGGAAAATAGTTTCTCGTAGGATTTTAATCGCCTGATTTCGTCGAGATTCTTCTGCGCATCTTCCAAGTCCTTTTTCTCAATGCGAGTCTTAACCCTCGCTTCGAGGATTCTTCTTTGAACGACTATATCGAGCACTTCATTTTGGATTCCTTTGAGAAAGGCCTCCGCTTGAAGTCGTTTTCTATCGTCAGGCAGTTGAGCATCCTCGCGAGGCATCATTCCTGTAATGATAGGCAATCGTGCCAGTAGAGTGTCACCGTTTTTTACATAATACAGGTAGAGAGGCAGCTTGGCCTGTATCTCTCCCTTAGGAGGTTTCGCCGGTGCCTTGGGAGCGGACTCGTCGGTCGACGAATTCTCTGACTCAGAGGCTGGCGGCGCAGGGTAGTCGGGTGGGGCAACCGGATCGAGCACCATTTCTCTCGCCATGGCAAGGCTCGGATTCGTGCTGCTGGTTGGAATATCGTATTTGATGATCGGCAGCTTTGACTCGGTGATTGTTGTTACCCCTCTCCAGTCCGTTCTCGGCAACGTTACGAGATCATCAGACCCCGGCGTTCTAAGGAATATCTCAGCACCGGACACCCCGATACTCGGCTGCTTGACTGAACTGTACATACTTGGACGGAATGTGAGGAATAATTCGCTGGTGGTATCCTCAGGTTGTGGCACCTTGACTCCTATACGAATTGTCCTTCGATTTTTCGCAGCGGTGAGAGCTCCGCGGCGAGCCGTAAAGATGGCGCTGTAATACAAGCTGGTGGTGTCAATCTTTTCGGTCAGCACGAGGTAGGTAAACGGCATTGATTGCACCATGGTTGGATTACCGCTCGAGTCTTCTCGACGAACGTGTGGCACTAAAACATCACCTAACCCAATAAAAGCAGGATGGCTGTCGTTCGGAATCAATTCGGCCGCTCGCACCCTTACAACTGCGGTGGAGTTGTCGGTCTCTTCGATCCTTACGAACGGATTAAACGTACTTCGCACCAAATGCTCGACTGCCGCAGCGATATCCTGACGCCTAGTAACCAAAATAGTCCGCATGGGGCCAATTCTTCTGACCACGGAATCCAATTCCTTGACCCGTACCCGGAAGAACTCTCCCGAGCGATCAATGGATGTCAGATAGATTTTGTCAAAGTCACGAAGCAATGCTTCGGGCTGCCAAGGCAATCTCGCCGGGATTTTGCGGCATTCCTTTTTTATGATCTCAAACTCGGATTTGTTGACTAAAGCAGCGAGCACATTCCCCTCTGCAAGGCCCTCATTCAAATCTTGAAGCTTGCCCTCGTAGGGGCGGAGATTCCCTCGAAATTTGTCCCAAATGGGATCGCCAAGAAACGGAACAATGTCTCTCTTCATCCCCGCATAGGGAAGTGACAGAACATGAAAATCTCGAATTCGCTCCAAAGCTGATTCAAAGGTTCTTACGCTATTGAGACTAGCCGCTCTCGCAGCCGCATCCTCAATTTCCTGAATCTGCTCTTTGGTCAACTTAGCCCTCGCCGCTTGCTCCTCCTTACTCAGTTGCCGAGGAGGTGGCGGTGGGCTGAGCTCCAGGAATTTCGCTTTAGCTTCATCTGAGGTTCCAACAACAAGTAACATCTCGCCAGCTAAAACTTGGTCCACCGATAGTTCATCTATCCGGTACAGAATGGAGCCGTATAGGGAATCCGGTGACGATTGGACTCGAGAAGAAAACACTCCTCCAAAAGACGCGTCCAGTCTTTGCTGCACTTCCCGATGCATGGCTTCCTCTGCTTCGTCATTCCAGCCGACACTAGACGAAACGCTAGCCCAGACGTTAACCCGGTAAGGATCTGATTCCCACGGGGTTTGACCTGTTGCCAATGGCGAAAAAGTGAAGAGTGAAAGTAGCAATAACACCCATGCTTTGGCGAAGTTACCTGGCAAAGTTCCCGAGTCGATGAGCCCTGGTTGATTACGGTAGCAGGAACCACTGTTGCCTAATCCTAGCTGTAGAATCATCGTGCTTGGATCCTCCATCTTTGAACGTCCTGATAGAGATTGAGAGGTTTCTTTGCAACACCCGCAAGCTCTGTTCTGTAAGCCATGGTCTCGGTGACCTGCCACAGCGGAAGGATGGGTAGATGGGCCGCAACCAATGAGTGGAGATCCAAACACCCCTGCCGTACTTCTTTCCAGCTCCTCGCGCTATTCAACGCTTCAAGTGCTTGAACAATGTATTGATTTTCTGACTGCGCCGCCCCTCCAACACCAAACAAACGCTGAGCATCGGAAACCGGTTCCCACACCGAAGCGGAAACATACAAAACGTCGATGGATTGGTCGTCCAAGGCAGGCATCTTGTCGTAAGGGACAAGCTTTCCGTCTAATCCAATCACCTTCCATGCCTGTAAAATCGCTTGTCCTGCAATCCGAGCGGATTCATAATTCGGAACTCCTAGCCGGATAACTGGCAACGGGGGAGCCTCCTCTTTGGTCTTGCTGGCCTTAAGGGTCAACTTCGCTTGGGCGAGAAGAACCAGAATCTTAGCTAACCGAGGGTCGTATTTCGCGTCCGGTATGCTTGTGTTATAAGCGTACGCGAGAGGGTCGGAATCGCTTTCGCCAGCAGGAAACGGTCCGCTGATTACTCGATCTAGCGGCGTCGCAAGCCCGCCGAGAATCTCATCTTTGAGAATGGCGTCTCGATTAATACCGTAAAGCAATGCTCTTCTGAACTCGCGATCATCCATAATAGGATGTGTGGAGCGAGGGATGAGCATGTGAATAATGGGTAATGCATAGGGTTCGGTTTTAACCGTTTTTACGTTCCCAACTCTCCGCACGTCTGCTGGAAATAGCCTATCGATAAACTCGAGTTCGCCACGAGCTAGAGCAGCAACGGCGGAATCTGCATTGGTGAACAGGACCTCTTGGATTTCTCGAGGCTGGAAATCCAAAGGAGGCTCCGCGCCAGCCCACTTGTACCTTCGTATCTCTCCGTCATCCGAATCGTATCGATAAATGGATTTGTTAAACGATTGATTGTCCATGTCCTGCAACTGCCACTGCAGAAACGCCTGTGGCAGAACGTGAGGCCGACGAAACCTTAACTTGAGGCGATCAGGGCCTAACACAGAGACGGACTGAAAGATCGAGGCCCAACCAGGCGTATAGTACTTGCCCTTAATAGATGCTCTTTCAAGGAGGGCTTGTGATAACTGCAGACTGTTCGGAACATCGATCGCTTCCGAATTCTGAATGGTTATATCCAGTTCCAGCCTGTCATCGCTTAAAGCGGCATTGCCATAAGCAAATCGATACTGTCCTCCCTCAGGACCTGTGCTCCGAAATTGGAAAAGTGGTGTTTGAATCAATTGACCTGTTCTCAGGGCAGGCCAATCTGCAAGCGCAGCGGGATTGGGAGAATCCGTTTGCTGAAAGACTCCCACTCTTACTAATGGGAATTCTTTGATAAGGTCATTGAGCAATTCCCTTCCGCCTGGATAGTCGGGTTCAATATCCAGCATCCTCATCGCAGCTTGCCGGGCACGCCCGTAATCTCCCTTTGCACGAAACTCGGCTGATTTCTTCTCTTCTCGACTAGCGATTTCTATGAACTGACTCTTTGCAACTCCCACCACTGGCAGTTCCTCACCATACTCATCGTTGAGCCGCAATACCATGGATCGGGCGACCATATACTCACCACGTTCAAACATCCCCCTGATCAACTGTTCGGCGACTGTCGAGATAATTCGTTGGACATCCTCCTTGCGATACTCGGGAAACCTACGCTTGAGTTCTTCCAACGCGGCTAGCGTGTGCGGCAGGTTCTTTTCACTGGCCATGTCGCGAGCGGACTGAAACAAAAACTCCTGGTGTAGAGAGGCGAAGTTGACCGACTTTGGATAGTTCTCGCGAAGATAAACTAAGTGCTCGAAAGCCTCAGCATACTTGCGCTCTTGCAGGTACTTCCGGGCTAGGTGAAGTACGATATCCTCCCAAAAGGTGATCTGAGCGATATCCTTCCACTCTACCTCGTACAACCGCGTTCGAAAGATCGTCAGCACACATTGCAGCTTACCCGTTCGATTTGCTTCTCTAGGCATTCTTCTGCCAGGTAAATCCAACGGCTCAACCTGCATGCTTTTACCCCCAGCAGCCTGGGTCAAGGTGATCACATCAAAGGGTTCGCCATCGATCACCGTCCCTTCAATCTCAAGCTCCTTTAGAATAGCATCAATGTCCTGTGCAAGCGCGTTGCTATCCAAAGCGACAAATGACATCGCTAACAAAGAGACAATGAGCATTATCGAACGTCGAAGCATTGCACTCCCTGGATTCACTCGTGTCGGTTCGTTCAACAATCTGACAATCATGTTCACCTACTGATCACGGGTCGGAGTTGGAACGGTCAATACAGAACCTTCGTCGGTCGGTATCAACATACCTCTGGGCAAAATGAGTGGAGAGACACTCAAAGGCTCGCCAAGATTTTTCCTTGCCAGGATCTCTCCATTGCGAAGGGAAACTCTAAGGATTTCTCCGGCAGCGGTCCCAATCAAACAATCATTGTCCACGATGGTGACCGCGCCCACAAACGTTTCTCGATCGATCGGAGTGGTCCAAAGTCGCTGGCCCTTGTCATCCACGGCGAGCAACCCTTCGATATCGCTATGGGCCACCACGACAGAGGTTTCGCTCCCTTTCGCTGTAAACGGTCCCCAAGCAAATCGCCCTTCGACCGCTACAGACTCCTTGCGGCTCAAATCTGAAGCGTCGAACAAATCCAATAGATCGCCTGTGTTGCTCGAACTGACCGCGACGACGGTCTCGTTCAAAACCGTTAAACGCCCCTTTAAGGATCGGTCGAGAGGTTGCTGCACGATCGGCCTGAGTTGCTTGCCAACAGACAGTCGGTAGATGTTTCGGCGTTCATCAGCAATGACAATGCTCTGGTTGTCACTGAGCAACACCGGGTTCAACCACTTGGGAACTTCATCTGCCTCGATAGTAGGTTGAAACGGAACTCCAACGATCTTGCCGGTCGTGGGCTCGATCAGAGTTAATTGGGCGTTGGAAAGCGGCACTACCAAATACTCCCCTACGGCCACCGGTTCGTTGCTGGGGACCGCCTTACCTACATCAAAAGCTACCATTCGAGAAATAGAACGCTCTCGGCTAGGATCAACGAGCAGAATCTCGTTCCCCTTCATGGTATTGAAAATGGCTAGACGCCCATCCGGGAGGGGGACTGGCAAAGTGAATTTCATTTCGGTCTGATTTCGCCCCTGGTTCTCAATCTGCCGAATCGGCTCCTTTGATTGAAAGGACTTGGCCTCCAGCGAATAAACAGCTCCCTGCGATGTTACGGCGACAAAGCCATTTGGACCACTGCTCAATGCCGTCACAGGAACCCCAAGATCGATTTCCCAATTTGGGTCACCCGTCTGTGGGTTGATTGCGGAGACACGAACTCCTAGATTGCCGCGTACGACGCGAGCATGAAAAATGGCCTCTTCGCCTTTAACGGGTCGAGATACGAACTGATCGCCATCATACTTCTGCCAAGAACGATTTAGCTTCTGGCTGGAAACTTGAATTTGATACATGGCCAACCGATTTGATGCCATGTAAAGGTCGGTCCCAACAACTAGCGGCCAGGTGACCTTGGGATCGATCTCCTTTTCCACGTTCCCTGCCATCCGTACCACAGTATCGCGGGTTCCGGTGGGGTCTACATCCAGTACGGCAACTTCTCCTAAATTGGTCGCTACCACAAAGCGTCGTCCCTCCGATTGAGGATCGACGACAAAGTGACCGCGGAACATGATCGGAATCTGCTGGGCAGGTGTAATGTTTTGCCCATCGTCGTCCGTTCGGAAAATCTTCAAATAAGCGTAGTCCGGCCCTGTGTTCTCGAAGACCAATAGGTGATTAAGAATCCAAATCGGTGGAATCTTGATCGTCCCTGGGTTATGGCCAAGGTAGATCACCTCCACGCATTCGCCGTTTGCCCTGTTCAATGCATACAAGTTCGAGTGATTGCCAACAACGTAACGAATCTTTCGACCTGCTTGGCCTCCGACGCTGACCTCTGTGGTTTGTGGTAAACGCTTCTTCCAGCGGGCCTGTCCCGTTACTGCATCAATCGCATAGACGTCACCCTCTCGCGTTGTGACGAAAATGTCGTCACCATCTACCTTGGGTGGATTGATAACACTTTGAAAGGTTGTCTCCCAAACCAAATCACCACTACTGGACTCCAGTCTGCGGAGACTCTTTTGCTCAGGAAGCGAAACCAATACATCGGCATCTCCTGCGGGGCTCATTTTGTATGGTTCGCCATCCCAAGACACACCGAAATATTGACGCCATAACATAGCTCCATCACCCTCTCGTATGGCGACGACCGAGTTCTTGATGCGTAGTGGCAGGACGTTCGTGTTCGTGGGGTCCCCATCTCCCTTGGTATTCACTAAAACGGCTTTGGCCAATACGTCCACAGGGTCCGCACTCGTGGAAACGGTCGGGTTTGGAGAATTGGTTGTCACCAGTTCCTTTTGCAGGCCCGTTGCAACCGCTAACAGCTCGTTTAACCTCGGAGTACTTTCCAACCGTGGGTGCTTTCGAAGCAATGCTCTTCGCAGTTCATAGGTTCTGTTGACGTCTTTGGCCTCATTGGACTTCTGCATCTCCTCCAAAGCGACGAGCAAATCCTTCTCGCGAACAATGTCCACCTCCGCTCGCGCCTTGCCCTCTTCGATTTTTTGGATTCGTAGCTTGTTTTGCGTTCGCTCTTCGTTGCCTACAAAACGTGGATCATTTACCAGCTTCAACTGCTCCGTAAACGACGTCAAAAGCCTTTCTCGATCTTCTAACGACTTCGCTCCATCTAGCCGACTTACGAATTTTTCCGACATCTTGAGCAGGGCATCGGTGAAGTCGCTCCGCACCTCAGCAAGCCCAGGTTCCGAAGCGATAAGGGGAAAAGCTTCCTGCGCTTTCTGAAGCGATGATGTAGGATCGGCAACCTTGTCGGACTCTTCTCTAACGATGGACAAAGTCGATAAGACCTTAGCTTTGCTCGCTCGGGGATCGTTTGAATAACTACGGGAAAAGTCATTGAATCGCTTCGACGCTTGGGCGTAATCCCGCGCACTGTATGCCCCCTCTGCTAGTTCATACGCCTGGTCAGCACTTCCCTGACTAACCCAATAAACCAGGAAGGCTAACGGCATCAAAAATAAAAGAAGGATAAAGCCGATTCCTACAACTCGAAACGACTCCCAAGCATTCTTTTTATTCGGATTGACATAAACCTTGGGCCGTACAATTTCTTCCATTCCGAGGTCGCTAGACGCGGGTCTAACGGAGACGCTCTCTGCCACGACCTCTACGATCTCCGGTTCAGCTTCGTCCTCGACAACTTCGACCGCCTCAACCTCCTCGACGATATCGTCAGGCAAAAGATCCTCAACCGAATCACTCTCTTGGACTTCGTCGGCATCGATCGGTCGGCCTCCTCGCAAGGCAGCGGTCGGATCGCTGGCAGAACTGCCCAACGTTTTGTTTAGTTCGGTAACTAAGCTCGTAGCCTGGAAACGAGTCAGGTGACCATTATCGACCAAAAACTTTGCGATCGACTCGGGAGTGAATTTTTTGTTGGCAGTCCCAAATTGCCGATCCAGCTCAGAAATAATCTGAGGATCGAGAAGCCCTCGGCTTTCGAGTAGGCGAATAAATGCGGATGCAGACATCGACTATTGAAACTCCTCAACAACCTGAACTTGAAAACCGTTAAAACCTCTATCTCTCGCAGCATCGACCGCCGCGATGACCGCTCCGTGAATACAGTCCACGTGAGCTTCTATCAATAATTTGAGCTCTTCATCCTTGACTCCCGTCGCCATTTCCATCTTTGCCTCGTCGAGCGCGATGAGCAACTCTTGCTTACTGCTCGCTTCTCGCTCATCGCCCCCCGCAAAGATGATGGTGTAGCCATTGAACTCGTCGATTTGAATGCGGATGGTATCGTTATTGGGTTTGGGCTCAGCTGTTACCGCATCGGTCGGCAGAGGAGGTGGCTCCTCAAACGCTTTTTCACTGCTAAAAGATGCCGTGATCATAAAGAAGATCAGCAGCAAAAACGTAACGTCCACCATGGGAGTCATGTCCATGTCGTCGGTGGGGAGCTCTTTATTAGGAAACTCAATTTCGGCAACATCAGCATCCTCTGCTTCCCTGGCTGTTTCTTTCGCGTGCCCCCTGCCGGCGATCTGCAAGACTGGTTCCCCGACAGCGTCTACCGAATCGTCTTCGTCCACCACTTCCACAACGTCGATGACATCATCTTCGTCGTCGAGGGCGACCGCCTCGACGAGCTCCTCCGAGCTTTCCTCTTCCGGCGAGATATCAGGAACGAGTACGACACCACCGCATCGTGGACATCTGGTTTCCCTGCCCACCATGCGATCATGGACGGAAAGATCTGAACTGCAATGAGGACATGTTACTGGTATGGACATGATTACTGAGTCTCCTGTACCGCAATGTGTAGGAGCTTGTTTTCGTCAATCACCTCGGCTATCGCCTGTTTCACTTTGAACAACTGACCCGCTGTAACGTTACCCTCTGCTCGAATTAGTATCTCCGTCTTGCGGCCTGATTCTAATTCCAGCTGAATATATTCGCCGATCTCTGCCGCTTGCTGATCGGGATCGTCTGAAAACGGAACCCCATCACCGTTGGCCACGATGGCAACATCCCCAGACCCACGAGAAACAATGACCGATACGCAACTCTTGCTGGGCACCAAGGATCCGTTTTTAGCAGGTGGTATCTCGTACGTTTTTTCTCCCGTCATCTTCGAGGTTAAGATGAAGAAAATCAGCAACAGAAACGTCATGTCAATCATCGGCGTAATGTCCATCTCTCCGTCAACGGGAGGTGGCTTTGGTACGTCGATCGGCCCTACATCGGAATCATCCGAAAAATCATCTCGGTCTTCGGTCATGTCGGATCAGAAGAGAAAAGTAAGGGTTACGGAAACAATCCCAGTTGCAATCGACTACCCCTTGGTACTCTCCTCGCCTCTCCTACTCATGCCCTCTTTAAAGGCTTCTAGGAACTGAGCAATCCCGGAGACCACGAGATCCTGCATCTGTCGGATGCGGTTAGTGATGCTCGCCATGCACATAACCAAAGGAATAGCGATGGTCAAACCAATGGCCGTTGTTTGAAGTGCAACCTGAATGTCCGCAGCCAGATCGGAGGGGTTCACATTGGCCGCAGAAGCCAACTTGCCGAACGCACCCATCATACCGACCACCGTTCCAAATAGACCGAGCATGGGAGCAGTCTTAATGACAGTAACCACCCAAGCAGTGTTGTAATCCAGGTCAGCTAAAACGTCACGCTGGAATCGATCTAAAGTGAGTTGCTGGATCTTCTTAAAGCCGAATACGCGGTTGGTGCATGCAAACGCGATGAGCTGGGGCAAGGCTCGTGCATCGTTTTGACAAACCTCGATGACTTGCTCAAAACGCCCTTTCCTCAAGTCTGGCTCGATCGAAGAAAGAAAGCTGTCCTGGAGTTCTTCCGACTTAAAACGCTTTCGGCTTACACGAGACATAACCAGCACCACAAAATACGCTCCCCAGAGCGCAACTGCGGCCAATGCTATGTAGGACGCGTTTCCAACAATCGAAAAAATCTTACTCGGATCCATTGCTTTCTTGACCAGTCAAGCGTTTAGAGAAGTTAATGGGGGAGGAGAGGCCACCCTGATTCATACGACTTCCCTATCATAACCAGAGTTCTTGGTTTTGGCATCCGTATCCCCCACAATAGGCGGATTCTCCTCCATTGTGCCTGTGACTTTTTGTGGTTTAATGCTTCAAGTACGCGTCCCCCCCTCGAAACCTGGAGAAGATCCATGAAAGTGACGGATTCAATCATCCGACAACTTCACGCCCGCCTCAAACAGATCGCTGACATGGAAGGGCAAATAGCTAGGGCCCCAAAACTAATCGAGGTTGCACGTTCCAAAGTTCAATCCGCCACGGTCGACTTAGCGAACTGCCGAGAAACGATCAAGAAGAAAAGAATGGAGGCCGATCGTAGGCAGTTGCAGCAAAAGGAACGCGAGGCAAAACTGCTGGATTACAACGGAAAAATGAACGCCGCGAAAAACAATCGGGAATATCAATCGTTCAAAGAGCAGATCGCAGCCGACACCCAGGCAAATAGCGTGTTGTCCGACGAGATCTTTGAGACGCTGGAGGAAATCGATGCCTTGCAGGCACTGTCGATTCAACTGGACGAGAAGCTTCAACTGACCACAGCGGAGTGCGAAAAAAATGTTGGTCAAATCGAGGCGAGACTGAACGTTGTCCAAGAGGATCTTGTCTTGGCCAAATCTCAGTTGGCGACTTCGCTTAGTGAACTCCCGAACGACTTTGTAAACGAGTTTCAACGATTGGTTAGTTCTCGCAATGCGGACGCTTTTGCCGAAATGGACGGCGAGTCATGCGGCGGTTGCTACAACGCCTTGCCTCCAAGGGTAAGAGATACGTTGCGACAAGGGCAACCGATACTATGCCCGAGTTGCGGTAGACTCCTATACCGGCCCGATTGATCGATTGCGATCTCGTCGATTTCGCCCTTCCCGTGTGAGGGTGGCTCGCCTATAGTTGTGTTGTGCAATTTGGAAACAATTGCACGTAAACCTCCGATCGCTTTTCCGGCTGAGGGACCATCATTTTGCGTTGGCCTAGATCAATTAAGGCGAGTGCAGTAGCACGCTAGATCTGCGCCAGTCTCGCAGCGGCTCCGTGTCGTGCCGCAGGCGGTCGGAGGTGTTTTTATCCCGCAAATGGGTCAAATATCGATTGCTCTTCCGTCTTTTTATCAAGCTCAAACGGGGAGAATTCATTGGCTTGAGTCTCGCCGGGGGATGAACTCGGGGGGGTGGATTCGGTCGCAGGCTCTCCGTCATAGATTTTGGTGGTTGTGTAGACCGGCATCTCGGAATCGATCTCTCTTAAACAAACCAATTCCCCTAAGTCCGAGACCAGCAAAATGCGGTCGCTGATGTTGTTGGTAATTCCTCGGAACCTACCCACCGCAACCCTTCCTAATTGTACCCCGCTCTCCATGCTAATCACTGCTAACTTGCCTGCCTGATCCATTGCATAAAGCTTACCTTCGGTAATGTTTAGCACCTTGGCGATTCCCCCAATTGGCCTCCGCCAAACATCTTGGCCTGTCTCAAGGTCGGCCATTAGAAGCAAGCCGTTTTGCGATACGATCGCTACATGCTTTTTTCCGACGACCGGCGAGTTCCCGGTCGGAATCCCAAATTTCCGACGCCAGGAAACCGAGTTGTTCGAAGTGAGGTTGGCTTTGATGAGTGAACCAAATTCCGAGGCCATAACAAAGCCACCATCGACAGCAACCGGACTTCCCGGAACGTCTGTCTCTGCATCGACCGCTGTCCAAAGCTTGGGGACCTTATCGTGTTTGGCAATGATCAAGCGATGATCGGTGACCCAACCAAAGAAGTGATGATCGTTCGATTGAACGAGCGTTTTTCGATTTTCTCGCCCCAGCCGAACCACCTTCGGGGAAAATGTTGGATCTACGGCGCTATAAGAAACAACCCGCCCACCGGCGGAAGGCACCAATACACGATCATTCCAAACAAGCAGTTCTCCCGTGGCTACATATTGCAATCGTTGAGTTGAGACCAAGTTTCCCTGTTCCAATCCATACACAACCAAGTGGTTGCCATTCACCGCTGCGACATAGTCGTCAGAAACTCCCGGCCCCAAGACGCTCAATTCGTATCGTGGCAATTGATTCTGCCAGTAAATACTGCCCGTTTCTGCATCGATACAAGTTATCAATCCGTTTCGATTAATGGCTACCAGATAGGAAGACTCGGCTACCTCGGAAACGATCTCGACCTCACGATTTGCCCTTCGATACGTTTCGGCCAGCTTTTCTGCCATGGCTCGAGCCCCCGAAGCTCCCAGCTTGGCCACCTCCTCGTCTGCCGACGCCTCTTGCTTGACCCAATCGGTGTCGGTCGCTTTGAATTGTTCCAAAACGTACCACAGTTCCGACGAACGCCGCCCTGGCGAACGGACAGCATCGGACATCTTGACGAATTTTGCCCCTGTACCATCCTCAGACACGCTCTTGATTCGAACGTCTGTAAAAAACGAGTTGCTGCGAGACTCTTGGTCCGGAGCTTTTAATAGTACCGTGAAAACCTCAGCCTTGCTTTTTCGCGTTGTCCATAATCGCAATGAGACATCGCCATTCTTCAGGCCAATTCCACCAATTGAAGCACGCCAATGTGTCGTCAGACCAGTTCTAGCAAGCGCTTGGGAATCAATCTGTGCATGTAGACTCGAGCTCGCTAAAAGACAAAAAAACAAGCAAACTGAGAGCAGCCGATGTGTCATTCGTAGTTCTTCCTTAGGATCTGGGTGCTTCTATATTAACAAGGAATCAGGAGGAACAGAAATAAAAAAGGTGGGCAAAATTCCACCCACCTTTTTATGAACATTCGAAATCAGGTCAGGAAAGATGCTACATTCCCCCATCGCCCATTCCACCGCCAGGCCCCATACCGCCCGCGCCGTAGCCTCCGCCAGGTCCGCCCATGCCGCCGCCAGGTCCGCCCATGCCCCCGCCGGGTCCGCCCATGCCGCCTCCATAGCCGCCCATGCCGCCACCCATCGCACCAGCCATACCTCCCCCTAAAACCCCGACAGCTGGCTGATCTGGCTGATAGCCCATATTGAATGGGGTAAAGTTATCGAACTCGCGACCGACTACCAGTTGCCCCGTCCTGGAATCGAAGGCAATAACCTCTGCTCCCGAACGCAAATCGTCCCGCGTGCTATAAACGGACAATGGAGTCGCGCCATTCACGTCAACGACCGTTACCTGCCTGTTCACTTCATCGGGCCTACCATCAGCCCGCTTGTACAACTTAAGAATCTTCGTGAAGGGATGCACGAAAACAGGTGGCTCCTTCGCGTTTTTCGTCGAACCATTCCACAAACCCAAACCGAATACACTACCGGCAGAAACCTCCTCTGTCCTCGCGATGTCAAAAATCAACATCCGTTGGTTCCATACCGCTTTCGCTTTCAAGGGACTGGTCTCAAAAAAACCTCCCCTACCATCTGCGACGTAGCTAGGCCTTTCCATGCCACTGGAGAATACGGGAGCTGGTGCAAAAGCCTGGACTACTTCGGTAGGCTCGGACCATTCTGAGAGTCGAATGCTCTTTCGCTTTCCAGTTTCCGGATTCGGCTTGACCGTCTCTCGAAGCTGTTGAACTCTCGCTAGCGCGACATCTTCTAGATTGATGCTCTTTGGACTACTTGCTTCGAATTCAGGGAAATTTGGGTCGTACATCCTGAGCCGAATGCGATAGCGATAAGCTTTACCATCCTCAACTCTCTCATCGATGAACCGTACAAGCTTATATTTGGTTCGCAGTAATCGCGTCGGCAATGCACCCGACATACCTCCCATACCGCCTCCAGAGCCCATTCCCATACCGCCCCCAGGGCCCATACCGCCCCCAGGGCCCATACCCATTCCGTCTCCGGATCCCATTCCCATTCCGTCTCCGGGACCCATTCCCATACCCCCGCCGGGTCCGCCCATGCCTCCGCCATAGCCGCCCATGCCGCCTCCATAGCCACCCATGCCGTCTTCGGATCCCATACCGTCCCCGGGCCCCATTCCCATACCGCCTCCATAGCCACCGCCTGGTCCGCCCATGCCTCCGCCATAGCCTCCCATTCCAAAGCCACCGGTCGCCCCCAGTTTGGCCGGGTCTTCATCAGGAGCTAGGTCTCCCATGATCGATGGCAAGTCGGGATGGCCAGAAAACTTCGCGTAGTCCGCCAAGAGAACCGGCGGAATCGGCATGGCAATATTTGGGGTGACCCATCTTTCGGGATGCACCTCGCGGCAGGAACCGATTTTGCGAGATTCAGGCCTCTCAATTTTAGCTTCCTTCAGCATTTTTTCGTTGTACTCCTCCAACGAAAAAGAATCATGCAGTCTCCAAGGACTTTGGGTTCCATCGGGTGCGACTTCACAACGCTCCACTTCGAAACCTTGGTAATAAGGCGTGTCTCGTCCTGGCAGATACTCCTTGGCGTCTTGAAATGCCTGCATGTAACTTTTCTCTAGTTCATCGTGTGGCGCCAACGCAGTAACAACCACCATGTTAATAGGCCTGCTGGCGACGTTGGGACTCTTGTTTTTCTCCGCTGCTGTCAATTGAGGGGTCCAAAACGATGGGTGGGTCCGCATGCCAACCGCAAAGCCTTTGTCGTAACCTGCCGCTAAATACTTTTTTTGCTTCTCCGGCTCACCGCCTGGACTGCCACCGCCGGGGCCTCCTCCATAACCACCCATACCCATTCCCATGCCGCCGGTCCCCATGCCCATGCCGCCATCTTCACCTCCATATCCTCCTCGGCCACCTCCCATGCCACCTGGATATCCGGAACCTGCCCCAGCGCCCCCTCCACGAGACGGCCGAGTTTGCCTAGGCTCGGGTGGAACATAATCCTCAAAGTCCCGAAAAGGATCGCCTGGTCGGTACTCTGCGAATGCTCCAGAGAAGTAGGTTACTCGCAATTTTATGGGTGCAAACAATTCTGGATCAGAACGCTTCTTTTTCTGCCCTTCATTGATCGGCACTAATGCTAATCGCCAGTCCGTGGCTTGAACCGGCTCACGAACCGCAATCACATCGGGTGTGAAGCTAGTCCTCGCCACTCTTGCTGGCTGCTCCTCACTCATCGCCTCAAAGTGATCGTTTTGAGTTACCTCACGTTGAACCGATTCCGCATCTTGCTTCAATTTCTCGGGTGTTTGGCTGGAGGAAAAACGCTCTGTACTAACCCCGAGGTAGACCAGAAACCCAGCGACCCCAATAACCATGCAGAAAATCAGCTTCTCCGCATGGAACAAGAGAAAAGTTTTTGGATCGAATCCTTTTCCTGACGAGCTTTTCTTTTTCGCCATTGCTTGATCCTCTTTGTTTGTTATCTCAGCTTACTCGTTGTGATTCAAAAATTCCCCTTTAGGTAAGCAACCTAAAGCGAGTCGATGTTTTACGTTCCCTAACCAGTCGCAAAAAAATCGCGACGGATCCTGTGGGTGAAAGTTACCCACGCCATACTTTATCAAGTCCCAGGGGTCCCAGGGCTGCCTGCCGATTCCGATTGAGGAGGGGCGTCTCCGCCAGTATCCAAATCGGAAACACCATCCGAGCCAGATTTTTCTTCAGCCCCTCCAGCCTCTTGACTTGCTTCAGATTCGGTGCCTACTCCAGCATCATTCCCTGGATTCGCTTCGTTATCGCTAGGCAGAATGCCATTGGCGTCAGGATTTCCCGTCTCATCCGTTGTTGCTCCGTCCCCAGCAACACCTGCCGCAATTGAGGGCGGCTCGCTGGTAGTCGAATTCTCCTCTTGCCCAAGCTCAATTCCACTCAAATCGAGTGGAGGGTTGTAGAGATAAACGAGACCATAGATTTCTACAGGGACCTCTTCAACAGGGGATGTTCTCGTTCGTGATGCTGCCTGAGCTCCTCCCATACCGCCGTAACCGCCCATACCACCTCCAAGACCGCCGCCCGGGCCACCCCCGAGACCGCCACCCGGGGCACCTCCATAGCCTCCACCGTAATCGCCACCTCCATCTCCCATTCCCATGCCTCCACCATAATCGCCCCCCGACTCACCCTCTCCACCCATGCCTCCACCCATGCCTCCACCCATGCCTGGGCCCATGCCTGGGGCACCACCGGGCGCCATTCCTCCACCGCCTCCCGAGCCCCCGACGCCAGCCATGCTACTACCTGACGCATTGACGCGAACTTGATAGACCTCCAACATAAATGGTGCGTTGCCACACTGAACAATAAGCTCAGAAATTCGCTCTGGATTCATTTTCACTCGAAAGCGAACCGGGACTCGTTTAGCGACAGCGTCTACAGCGTTGCTGCCGTTGGGATCTTTGAGAGAAGATCTCAGTTCTTCTCCTGTTCTTTCTTGAAAAAACGTCTCTTGTGCAAAACTGATGTACCGATTGTCGCCTGGATCCATGGAGGAACCTGACCCCGCAGCCCCCTGGCCCCCCATTCCCATTGTCATTCCAGTGCTACTCCCGCCGTCATCCTCACCTCCGCCTCCCATCCCACCGCCTCCCATGCCACCATAACCGCCCATTCCACCGCTAGCTCCTCCGCCTCCATCGCGCTTTGCATGCTTACCCATCCGAATCCATTCAATCTCTCTTACTGACGCCTGAAAGTTCTCGACCGCCCCTTCATTGGTGGCAGCTATGATTCGAATGACATTGTCGAGCAACCAAATATCCTCTTGTGTATAATAAATCTCGAGTATGGAGGTCGCTCTGTTCAACGAGTACCAGGGAACGATCTGCCCGAGAAGCGTTTGCTGTGAAGACTGACTCCAGCGAACTAGATCCTTTGAGCCCGGTCCGGCAGCGCCCGGCCCTCCTGCCCCCATTCCGCCGGCAGTCCCTCCTCCGTAACCGCCACCGTATCCACCATCGCCATATCCACCATCACCCTCACCGCCTCCCATTCCACCACCGGGCCCCATTCCGCCACCGGGCCCTCCCATTCCGCCACCAAGGCCTCCCATTCCACCTCCATATCCGCCCATACCCGCCCCACCTCCCGCTACGAGCTTCGCCTTCCACTCCGTTTTGATCGGCTTGGTGATATTGGAGAAAACGGGTGCAATGTAGTCGCGATAAACCCGGCGGTCAGATGCGGTAATCCTTGCGAGATCTCCTTTGAGTTCTGAATCAACGATAGGGAAGTCGACGTACTTTTCAACAGGTTTGAGTGATTCGAAAATTCTCGCTGTGTCTTCCGAAGCGAATGCGCTCCTCGGCCACTTAATAAGGTCCTTCTGCTTCTCGTATTGCAGTGTCCAAGCTTGCTGCAAATCTCTGTGCATGGCCTGGACTTGAGTTCGCATTTTTTGATGCGAGAACTCGTTAGGATGCTTCGGTACCTTACCGCGCACGGTTGTGACGTCTGAGAACTTACCCTTTATGGCAGTAGTTCGCTCATCGATCTTCTGGGATAACGCTGAGGATACAAGAAAAAACGTAATACCCGCCAGGAGCAGAAAGCACACAGAAAGGATCCAAAATTGGTGCTTGACTACAACTTCCAACTGTTTTTTTACGTCTGCCATGATTATCGTCCTCGCCCCGAAGTTCCGTAGGTTATGACTTCGATTTGGATTTTTGGTTTCAGGTTATTCCGAAGGTTATTGGGTCTTGCGTCAGCCCCGCGAGGGAGACGCGTTCAATTTTAACTGTCTCTAACTCGATCCGATTAATCATCCGCATCAGACGAGCCAGGCGCGACTGACGTCGCACCATCTTCCGACGAGGCTGTCTCGTCTTCACTGAGCATCGGAAGCCCGCCAGCAGCACTTCCCCCCTCTGTCTCAAATCGTGGCTTCCAGGCGAACTGAACAACGAATTCGCAAAGCGGAGCAGGAAAGTCTTTGGCAACCTCCTTACCATCTTTATCCTTAAGGGTTTCAGGTATTTTAAGACCAGAAGCGCCCATTCCCATGCCGCCGCCCATGCCGCCACCAGGTCCCATACCACCCGCGCCATAGCCTCCGCCGGGTCCCCCCATTCCACCCATGTCACCGCCCATTCCCATGCCACCGCCAGGTCCCATGCCACCCGCGCCGTAGCCTCCGCCCGGTCCGCCCATGCCACCCATGTCGCCGCCCATTCCCATGCCGCCACCAGGCCCCATGCCGCCACCAGCCCCGCTTCCGTATCCGCCGCCAGGGGGAGCACCGGCTCCCTTGATTCCTTGCTCCTGCAGCCATTCGGCAAGCAACTCTTGGAATTTGGGGTTGGGCTCTCTGTACGTTTTGTCGATCGGTTTAACGCTTCGAACGATAGGCATTCGAATACCAAAATCCCGAATTGCCGTAAAACCAGGCTTTGGCTTTTTGAAGTTCTCCTTGGGTTCAATCCCCGTCATATCAGAAATCGGCATATTGATTTCGCCGTTCTCTAAGTACTCAATCATGTATCGCCAGACGTGATCTTGGCCTTCCTCCCCACGAAGCAAAGGCCCCCCTTCGTACTCGTTGTGATAATGGAACCCTTTAATTTCGATGACCCAACCCGGTCCATTAAGTTCGCTAGGCTCGGGAACTGGCTTCTCGAGATTCTTAGGGTCGTAGAACTTGCGTCGGATTTTTACACCATCCGTGTACTTAGCCTTCACATCTGACGTAAACCATGTTGATAGATCGTCCAAATACTTCTGATCAATCGATGTAATGTGAAAATCTAATCGATTGGGATACGGCAGCTCTTCGGGAGTCTTGTCGGTATCCGTCAAATCCTGCCGCTTGGCTCCCTCTACGATCTTCAAGAGCTCGAGAGTTTGAACGCGCCTCTTCGCTCCAGAGCTTATTTCCTTGCCGACATTGCTCAACAATGTGACCTGGCCAATTAGCTTGCCATCCGTCGCAATCTCATTGTCCGAAGTTCGCTTCATGTTGGTTACGCTCGTCTCAGCAGAAGCCCATCGAGGCTCCGCCACAACCCCGAGGGCCTGACCTTTAGAAGCATGATAGGTGACCATGGACGCGAGCAGAATGGACAGCGCACCGACCGTCCAAGGCTTCTTCTCTCGGATGACGCGATCAATCAAAATCTCGCGAGGCAGAAGATTGGTTCGGATCGGGCCTCTCTTAAGTTGCTGCAAACAGAGACCATAGACCACCCCAAACGCGGGCAGATTCTCTTTGAACGCTTGTGCTCCCGTTACCTCGACCCCGTCGAGCTTCGGGAATTTGTCGACGACTGATACGTCAATCCCGAGATTCTTGTTCAAGAACTGCTCGAGCCCGGGCAGCTTTGCCGTGTTACCCAACAAAGCCAACGCGTCGAAATCCCCCTTCTTGTTGACCGTTCGGAAGAAGTTCAGAGACCTTTGAATCTCGGTGACCAAGTCGTTGAAAACTGGCCGCATCGCTTGAAAAACGAGCTTCGGATCATCCGCTTGTAAAGCATTCTTCTTGAGATGCTCGGCCTTTGCAAAGGTAAGCTTGAGATCCTTGGTGAGCTGTCTGGTGAAGTGGTTCCCGCCGATCGGAATGTTCCGATGCCATACGCGGAATCCATTGGTAACGATTAGATCGCTCGCATCGGTTCCTATCGAAAGCACAACCAGGGATTTAGGAGGCGCATCAGGATCGAAGGTGTCGTTGGCCAGCGACTCAGCAAAGCGGTCATAGGCAATCATGTTGTACAACGCCATCGGCGCGAGCTGCACCAAATCGATGTCGATGTTCTTTGCCCGGTAGGGTTTCAGATTGCGGAAAACGGCTTCTCGCTTCATGGCGAACAAGCCGACTTCACTTTCGAGAGCGTAGCCGTCCTCAACCTGAGCTCCTTCCATTTGCTGGAAGTCCCAGATAACGTCCTTCAAATCGAAGGGGATCTGTTGCTTGGCTTCGTACTTGACGATATCCCCGATCTTCTTGACCTCGACCGGTGGCGGCTTGAAGAATTTCGCCAGACCGCTTTGTCCGGGAGCACTCACAGCGACCGTCGCACCCCGAAGATCGTTACGTGAAACAAACTGCTCCAACGCATCCGCAACCAATAACTCAGGCTCAGCCTCGGGTTGCGTCAAGATTTTAGGGTACTCAACATAATCAAATACATCAGCGATCACCTGGTCACCTTCCAAGTGGCATCGCATCGCTTTAAGAGAAGCTTGACCAATTTCAAGCCCCCAAACATGTTGTGGTTTCTTCGCCATCGTGCGAATCTCCTTTGCTAGACCATTGGCGAGCTACCGGACTTCCGGTCTCGCATTTCAGTCTCGCTTCAGATTGAGTTTTCTGAGATTAGTTGATGAGTCATCGTCGCCCTGTTGCTCTCGTCCGGAGGGTATAGGGACCACTCTATGTTACAGGATACACCCCCCCAGTGTCAAAAAAATCCCCGGTACATCGTAGAAAACGGCTTCGGATCCGGTCTTTGGGACTTTGTCCATGCGAAAAATCATCGATTTTCCTTCCATCGCCGATCTAGTGGAATAGGAAATGGTCCGCTGTAACCGTTACAATTGAACTGGGTGAAGTGCCACAAATAGTAAGGAATACAGTCATGCGAATCGGAAAACCTCTCGGTCGGCTGCTCGTCGCGAGTTTCTTCCATTTGACGTTTGGAACCGCGAATTTGGCAACCTCGGACGAACCGGCCAAAACGGACCAAAAGGAAACGATCCGCAAGCTGATTGAACAATTGGGGGATCCAAACTACTCGAAACGAGAACTCGCCAAACTCGAACTGGAACGGATTGGCTATGTGACCCTCGACCAACTCAATGCGGCCAGCTTTCACCCCGATCCGCACATCGCCAACACGGCCAGATTCATGGTCAACAGCAATCAATTTTCTTGGACGAGTGAGTTCGACACTCCTAAAGTCAAAGAGATTCTCAGCAATTTTGCCGCATCCGAAAGCGATGGCAAGGCGATTCACATCGACGAACTGGCCCGCTTGGAACGGGAAGAAGGGCTCCCGGGGCTCTGCCGTTTGGCTCGCTACGAATCCAACGCGGCACTCGCCAAGCGTGCCGCCATCCATGTCCTGAAGTCAAAAGGACAGGTGGGGCAACCTGCCGATCTACGGATAAAACGCATCTCCGCTCTTCTCGAAGGTGGAGAAAGTCAATCCAGCAAGTGGATACTGCGACATATCAACTCGATGAACCGATTCGATCTCGATTTTTGGAATGAGCAAATCGAGAGCGAAGCAAAACTCTTTCAAACTCGTTCCCCGGAAACGAACGAGTTCGTTTTCTTGAATCTGGGCCGCTGGATCGCAGAACAATGCGCGAGTCAACCAGAACTTCGGGAACAATCGATTGCCATCGCCAAGTCCCTCGTCGACCAATTGGGGCTCTCCGATGCTTCTCCTCTTAACGACAAGTCTAGTAAAGCGATCGAATTCGCACAGTGGGCACTCGGTGCAAAGTTTCATGAAGCGGTTCCGCACATGCACTCCAAGCTCAAGTATCGAATCGTTAAGCGTGAACCGACGCTGTCCTACTATCTTGCAGAAAGCTACCTGCAAGCCGGTAAAAAGGAGATCGCGGAGCGGATCGCTAAACTCGCTCTGGAGGGAAAACCATCTGCCGCTGATGGCAGTGAGTGGAAGGAAAGCGTGGACGAGGCAAATGATCTACTCCGAACTCGGCTTGAAGGTGCCATCGGCTACCGCAATCAATCCTCCAAAGAAAAGAGGCAGATCATCGGGGAACAACTTTCGGAACGAGGTCTGTTTGAGTGGGCCGAACGAGAGTTCAAATTGGCAGCAGACGATGACCTAACACTAATATCAACTTTGACCAGCTTACTGCGATTGAGCGAGCTGCAACACTCTCTCGAGCGATACTCGGATGCTCGCGACACACTTGGTCGATTCCAAAGTCGCTATGAAAACGAGAAGATGTTTCGGGATCAAATGCAGAATCAACCTACCGTAACCTCACAGGTGCTATCCTTCTACTATCTGTACGCAGGCGACGCAGCTCTCGATTCTGGTGACCCTACCGAGGCCTTTGACCACTTCTATCGCTCCTTGGAGTTGGCACCGGACAATGTCGATGCACTCATAGGAATGTACAAACTAACGCCAGACTCTGATCAATCCAAACGCAGGCAGACGAAACACAAACAGATAACCGAGTTGCTAAGGTTACAAGTTCGCGAATTGGAGGACATCGCCAAACAAATAGGCGGAGGCCAGTTTGCAGCCATCACAAATGATTTGGTCATCGCACTCAATTCCTATGCCTGGGCTGTCGCAAACACCGAAGGCGACGTCGAACAAGCCATTGCCTTTAGTCGACAGGCTGTCGCGACCCGCCCCAACGATTCGGCATTGCTGGATACTCTCGCACACTGCTACTTCGCAGCAGGTCGCTGGACCGACGCAGTCGAACAACAACGAAAAGCAGTCGAGCTAAAACCTCATTCACCGACCATGCGCAGAGCTTTGGAACGCTTCGAAGCACGCCTAAAATCAGAATCGCAGTCCACTCCCTAAAGCACTCGAGGAAGCCATCAACACCCATCAAGAAAACAATCAATTGGACACGTTGGCGGCAGACGAGTCTTACGACTCACCAGCCATCGGTATCCTGGAAACCTTAGGCTGGACAGCAGCCATCGTTGCACTGGACGCGATGGCAAAATCAAGCTCCATTCGTGTCATCCAAGCTGAGTGGAATGACATGCTCGGTTCCATTATCAAAATCCAAGGGAGCATCAGCGATGTCCAAAACGCTCTCGATGTAGGTGCGAAGACGGCAGCCTCCTTTTTCCCCCATTCGCCCTCAGGCAACACGCACGTACTGCTACTCCCCAGGCCCGCTCCCGACGCGATGAATGTCATCGTTAGCCCTGCCGAATACAATGCTCTTATCGAGCAGTCTGTCGTGAAGCTTCCCCATAACATTTCCTCCAACGAACTAGGTTCTGAATCCATGTCCTCGACATCATCCAATACTATGGCCCTCGGCTTCATCGAAACGCAAGGCTTCACGGCGGTTTTCGAAGCGATCGATACCGCTTGCAAATCCGCTTCCGTCGAGGTCGTAGGTAAAGAGAAACTCGGCGGCGGTTATGTAACCGTTGTCATTCGCGGAGATGTCGCCGCCGTCAACGCCGCCGTAGAAGCTGCCAAGCCCCGCATCGAAGGCCTGGGTAAATTGATCGCTTGCCACGTTATCGCTCGCCCGAGCGCAGCAGCTTTAGGCCTGCTTCCCAAGTAGCAGCAGTTTCGCTTCGCAGAATGCTCTCCGAGATCGGGGTGGGAACGGGGGATTGGTTATTCGCCCCCCCTCGCCATCAAGCAATCCCAAAAAAGTTTCGACTTTCCGCGCTCCGTTTCACGCTGCGCGTCGGCCAATAAGGTAGCGATGGCGTTCATTTAATGAACGTTCTTACGTATTTTGATACGATTCCCGTAGCAGCTACCAGAGAAGCACAATGATACGAGTTGTTGAAGTGGGCAAGGCGTTTCAGACGACCCGAGCGGTCGATGGCGTTTCCTTTGAAGTTCACAGCGGAGAGATATTCGCTTTGCTGGGCCCCAACGGGGCAGGAAAATCGACCTTGGTTAGGATGATGATCGGCATGATACCACCCGATCAAGGTGCGGTACGGTGGTTTGGCGACAACAGAATCCCAACCCAAATGAAACCCTCCGAGATCGGTTACCTTCCAGAAGATCGAGGGCTCTATAAGGATCAAAAAGTAAGCCGCATTCTCGAGTACTTCGGACAATTGCGAGGTATGTCGATCTATGATTCCAAGGAATCAGCCAAGGAGTGGGCGAAGCGGTTAGAAATATCGCACTACCTCGACCAAAAACTGGAAACGTTAAGCAAGGGCAATCAGCAAAAAGTTCAGGTGGCCGCTGCGGTACTTCACAGACCACGCGTCGCCTTTTTGGACGAGCCGTTCTCCGGTTTGGATCCACTCAACCAAGAATTGATGGTGGACTTTATCGGTTCACTGAGAAACGAAGGAACGACCATAGTTCTCAGCGCTCATCAACTCGAGCTGGTGGAGCGTTTGGCTGATCGCGTTCTGCTTTTGTCTCATGGGAAACGTATCGTTTCGGGAACGATTGATGATGTAAAGGCGGGTGATTACGGAGGCTACTCGCTTCAGTTTCGATTCGCCACCCCTGTCGATAACGATGCTGTGAATCAATGGTGGGATGATCCTTCACTGGAAAGTTTGGAAGTAAAGGCTAACTGTACCGTAAAGCTTACGTTGACAGGGCGAGAACGAATTTCAACCTGGCTCGAGCGTGCTTCTCGACTCGGTGATCTAGTCGACTTCCGAGGTGGCTACCTGTCCCTGCATGAAATTTATCTCCGGGCGGTCAACAATAATGGCAAGAAGGTATCTGAAGAGCTCCTTGAGATTTAATGAACTCAACCTGTTTTTAAAAAAGCTGTTTTCTTTGTAGTATCAACAGATCCGATCAATATCATGATGACATGGCTGAAACCTTGTTTGACAGTGGCTCGCTGGGAATTTTTTCGCTACTTCAAGTGGAAGGACCAACTCATTGGCGTTGTAGCGATGATTTTCGGTGCAGCAATCGGTTACGCTGCCATGAGATTATCGCAATCTACGAGCCAAGTCGAGCTGGCGGTTCTCGGTGCCAGCGATAGCTTTGCTTTTGCCGACAAGGGGAACCTTAAGCTAGCCGAGGGTACCAATGACGAAGCCATGTGGCAACAAATGGTCGAGGCTGGAAAAGTTGACGGACTGCTCAAGATTAACGCCAGTTCTCGAGAGGGGTTCGTCGCGGAACTGATTGTGCGAAAAGAGCCTGCCTGGCTGGAGGAGTTGCGACCAATCGTGGAGGCAGAAAAATTGCGATGGGAGATTCTCGATGCACAAATTCCTATCGGCACAGTGGAAAGACTGCTCAGTCCATCCAAAATTGACATCGTATCTCTATCCGCAGGAGAGACCTCCAAGGGGGATCGGATGATAGCATACGGTATGTTGGTCGCTATGTTGCTCACCAGTTGGATCGGTCTAGCCTACATGATGACCGGAATAACCGGAGAGAAGCAGATGCGTGTGACCGAACAGGTTGTTAGTGCCATCCGTCCGCAAGCATGGATCGATGGCAAGCTTTTAGGAATCTCTGGGGCAGCCATTGGTTCCTTGGCGTTTTTATTCTTGACCGGGTTAATCTGTCTACCTGCTGCGAACTTCCTCGGAATCGATGTGGCACTGCCTGGGGCATTGAAACGTTGGGATTTGGTCCCGCTGCTGCTCGTTTACTATTTGGGGGGCGTATTCTTTTGGAATTGCTTTTATGCAGCTGTCGCCGCAGTCATAAATGATCCCAACACCTCCTCGCGGACATCTCTGCTATTCTTACCCATGCTACCAATGATGGCCGCCGGTTTTGTTGCCTCAAAGCCTGATGGAGCCATGATGAAAACGTTAAGCATCCTGCCGGGAGCCTCATCGACTGCAATGCCCATGCGAATGATCTTGGGCGAAGTAAGCTATCTAGAAACCATTTCTAGCATCCTGTTTCTGCTTTTGGGAATCTTCGTTCTCAGAACGATTGCCGGTCGGGTGTTTGCAGCCGGCATCATGCTCTATGGCAAGGAGCCGACTTGGGTCGACATCCTTAAATGGTCTCTAACCAAACGATTCGACGGAAATGGGCTTCCCATTGTATCCACGCTTCTAATGTTCTGTTGTCTGTCTGTTACAGTTGGACCAAACGGATAAGAACATGACAATGCACCGGAGTTTTCCGCTAACAGATCCAACCCTTCCTTTGATCGGCAGATTCAGAAGGACCTGCGGCGTTAGCCTGATCCCTAACAATACGCGGAACAAGCCAAAGAAACTGGACCTACAAAGGTCGCGGCTTAGTCGCCACCCACACCGATTACGGCTCCAACACTTGGACCCAAATCTACGACTCCTGCTGCGCCCTGTTTTGACTTGAACGCAAATGAGTTCCGGCTCTTGTAGCGGACGAGGCCATGAGGCCATTTGAACTGGAGACCGCCCGATCTTATACCAATAGGACTCCTGCCGTATTCGTGCGAAGCGATCTGGCCTCGTGGCCTCGTCCACTACAACACAAAAAATCTCAATAACCAGCTACCAATCCGCCTCTTTGACCGTCTACAATTCGGGTATGACAGATCATCCGACCATCACTTCCGTGCTAGATGGATGAGCCCGATAGCCGAGAGCTTCTTGGGAAGAGATCCGATTGGGTATGGTGATGGATTGAATCTCCTATACTTCCTAGGAAATCGAGGCACGGTTGGGCTTGATCCAAGTGGAAATATCACAATCCGATGCACATGTACGTGTGGCTGGAATTACGGTCGGCATGATCCGGAAATCATCAATGTTACCACAGAATGTACGGGTTCCGGGGAACGCTGTTGCTGGACCGCATGTAGAAGGGAAGTGCTTGACAGAATAAGAGATAGGCTTAGTCAGTAATGTCTCCGCCTAAACCAGCAGGAGAAGTGTGAATGGTGGACGTGGCATAGTGATTGCGTATATTTCTTCGATGCTTCGCACCTTTGAAATTTCTTAGACCATTTGCTTCGGTCCAGTCATCACTAGCAATCAAAATGCGATTGGCTCTAACCGGTTGAGTAGCGGCTAGTAGCTCACTGACCTGCCGCCTTATACTTTCACAGTCCGATGGGCCGATATTGGTGTCGCTCAAGATGATGATTTCGTAACCGGTTGGAGAACTCGGAACAAGAAGACAGTCACGTACCCCCGCTATGCCGCAAAGCAATTGTTCCGTGGTCAAAGGATCAACCTTGTACCCATTCTCGAGCACGATGGTATCGTCGCTTCTACCGAGGATTCGTACACATCCCGACTCGTCCTGCTCCGCCACGTCTCCAGTATCGAGCCAACCATCTATGATTCGGTTTTGAGTAGCTACGGGATCATTCCAATAACCCATCATAACGCCGGTTCCCCGAACCCATAGCCTGCCGTCGTCATCTATCCGCAACTCCATCCCAGGCACTACTGGCCCCACACCGTTCAAACGTTGATCAGCCCCCCCTCGAATTGCTCCCGATCGATTGGAGCAAACCACAGGTCCAGCCTCGGTCAATCCGTAGCCTTGATAGATGGGCATGCCCGCCTCTGCAAACGCTGAACGCAATGCTTGCTCCAAAGGTGCTCCACCGCTCGCCAACTGACGCATCCGCCCACCGGTCAGCTCGTGAAGAGCAAGGGCCTCTCCCCCTCGTTTCACCCATTCCGTGTGAATCCGCATGTAGAGGATTGGAACGGCATTAAGGAGGGTTGGTTTAGCCACTCTCATCCGCTCCAGCAGCATGGAACTACTATTTAGAATCTCCAGGGATGAGGCGCTGATCAACCAAGTCGCTAGCTCGCAGGTCTTTGCATAGGCATGCGAGAAAGGAAGTACATTGAGGCGATGGTCGGCGGCAAATTGAGGCATGGCATCAAGTTTTGCAATCGCGTTGCTCACTAAATTGCGGTGCGATAACATCACTCCTTTTGGTCTCGATGTGGTGCCTGAGGTAAAGAGGATATTCGCGATGTCCGTTTCGGAGAAGCTTCTAAACACATCATCCGAGTTTCCATGAAAATCCTCTGGTTCCCATCCCGGCTTGGATGATTTTGTACTGCAAGATTGGATCCATTCGCTGATGTTGGGACGACAAAGATGCAAGCAACGATCGTTCTCCGATACCAAGTCAGCTTGATCGTCGACGATCACCAAATCGGGCTGAAGATCGGCAACCATCGCTCGGGCTTGCTCAAGCGGAATGCGAGGATCGATCGGAGCATGAATCGCGTTCAAAAACGAACACGCCAACTCCACGAGTATCCACTCGCGAGAATTCCTCATCCCATTTATGATGCGCGAACCAGATTTGATACCTTGCTCGTGAAACCTAAATGCAACAATGAGAGTTTCTCGATGGATGTCTGCCCAGCTCCATGTAAGCACACCGTTGTCGCCATCGCGATCTAGAAAGCAAATGGTATTGGGCGAATCGTTCGCGTTTCTGTTGCAATAATCGTAAAGCCGAGGAAGCGTCTCGCGTTCCGCAATAGGTAAGGGAGAGTGTGGCATAGGAGGCTAACGTCTTGGAGGCCAGCCTTGGTCGGGATCCATGCGTCGATAGTCTTCTTCGGTTGGTTCACCGCCAAACTGACGCCAATAGCGAACTGCAAAAGGGTTTAGCTTCGGCCCAACCACATGTTCATTGACTAATTGACTTCGGCACTCCCCCCACCATCGATCGTAGGCAACCTGCATCTCTTGAACAATCTCAGGGTGCTCTACTGCAACATTCTTAGTTTGCGCGTAATCCTCTTGAAGATCGAATAGCTGCCACGCGGGAACTGTGCCATCTTGGAGAGGAGCACCATTTGGATTGACCATGGCCCAACGGGTGTTTCGAATCGCAACATTTGAGTAACGGTATTCGTCTGGATTAGCATGCTTTGGCCAACGCCCCACGTGAGTTACGAGGAACCGATCCGGCCACTTCGGTGATGGTGTTTGCCAAAGTGGAACTAGCGATCGGCCCTCGATTTGTTGAAGAAGTTGTTGTGGCAACGGGATGCCAGCTAGTTCTGCAATTGTGGATAGAAAGTCGATGTGGGAAGTGAGCTCACTGGTCTCGCCCGTGGGAATCATTTCAGGCCAACACCAGAACGAGATGGCACGAGTTCCGCCCAACCATGGCGATCCTTTGGCTCCTCGCATACCGGCAGAGAATACCGTGTGTCCCACAGCGGTACCATTGTCATTCATGAACACGATTAATGTATCCTTTTCGATACCGAGCCTTTGCAAGTGCGATCGCAATCTACCTACGTTTTCGTCGATGTTATGGATCATTCCATAAAAGTTGGCTAGATCTTCGTTAGCGACCTTGTCTCGATAGACGGCCGCGTCTTCCTTCTTCGCATGATAGGGCGAGTGGGGAGCGTTGGTCGAAATGTAGGCAAAAAAGGGTTTCTCGCTGGCTGCTTGTTCGGCCAGCCATGTGCTAGCTCGTTCGAAAAAAACGTCGGTGCAATAGCCCTTAGTTTGTTTTAGCTGATCGTTGTGGAGAACGATTGGGTCGAAATAGGAATTGCCGGGCACATCGCCACACGAACCGGGATAGGACTGACCGATGCCGCCCGCGCCATGAATAAAGACTTCGTCAAAACCGCGACGGCCGGGCAGGTATTCGTCTTCATCACCGAGATGCCATTTCCCAAAGATGCCGGTGGCATACCCTGCCCCCTGAAGCATTTGCGGAAGTGTAATCGCGTCCAGGGTTAGTCGTTCGCGTTCCAGGATAGTATGCGTGACCCCATTTTTGAATTCGTGCCGCCCAGTCAAAAGTGCGCTCCGTGTCGGTGCGCAGGTCGGGCTGACATGAAAGTCAAGAAAACGAAAGCTGTCGCTCCTCAGTTGATCCAAATGAGGAGTAGCCAAGACGGGATTGCCATGCGCAGACAGATCCCCATAGCCTTGGTCGTCTGTGAGAACAAAGACAATGTTTGGTTTCTTGTTCGTCCCATCTGTTGCGTGAGTTGCTTCAATCGCGAAACCAAACATGCCGATCAGGACGGCGGCGAAGGCAAAAAATGACAGACGATTCGTGCAGATTGGTAGTGCATACATGGTTTGTATGAGTGTAAGACGTTGAGTGACCTGTCCCCGCGTCACCTGATTCTAACCAATCTTTATTCGGACAGCCTAATTGGCCGAGGGAATCTCTTCTTCGGCTGACGATTCTGCGACTTGTTCCTCGTGCTCAGCGGACTGAGATTCGGTCGTGTCAGCAGGAGAGGAATCGGATTTAGCATCCTTAAGAATTCGGTCCAAGATTCCGTTTACGAATTGGCTCGAGCTCCTACTACCGTATCGTTTGGCTAGTTCAATCGCTTCGTTGATCGAAACGCGACCTGGTGTGTCCCCAAACATCATCTCGAACGCTGAGATACGAAGAATGTTTCGGTCGATGGTGGTCATTCGCTTGACCGACCAATTGGCTGCATATTTCGCAAGTCTTTGATCGATTTCCACGCGATTTTCGCGAACTCCGTGGATCAGATTTTTTGCGAAAGCAACCAATGGCTTGTTGTTCAGCATTCGACGTTCGACAAACTCATCCGCGATCTCGTGTTCACGCAGTGGGTTTAGGTCTTCTTCATAGAGGACTTGGAGGGCGATTTCACGTGCGCGTCGACGCGTAGTCATAAGTTGGAAAGCTGAGGTTACGGTAGTAAGTTAATTTGACAGGCTTTAAGGGCTCTATTCTCGATTGGTGAGGACATACGTCAAGGATGAAATCCTGGAAGCGTCCCATAGTTGCGAGAAAGTCATGTAGAAGTGGTCTGCGGCAGAGATGTTGAAGTGCGGAGGAGCATTTGATCGACTTCGTTTGAGACGATTACCCCATAATTGATAGCCCCTAACCAACCGGACATGATAATTCCGACACTGCCAGCGTGATACAAGCCGGAAATTTGTTGGGGTAGTGCTCTTGATACCGCCAAGCCCTCGAATTTCGTGCCAAAACTCGCACCCAGTTGGTGTTTGGTGTAGTGATGAAACGTTCTCGGTGTTGCCGCTTCGGCGTGCTCGATCATATCGCGGCAGCCGGGCACGTATTTTTCCAGCGAATCGATGGTTGTTTCTACCAACTCCTTCTTGCTGGCTTCGTATTCCTCCTCGTTTAGATTGGCCCAATCGCTCCAATTGGCATTGGTGCTGCTGACGACCGCGAATCGCTCTTTGCTGTGCGGACGGGTGCGCGGGTAGTAGAAGCTAAACGTTCGGGATGTAATGTTTCGATCGAGGAGCAGATCTGTTCGAAATAGATTGGCCGTTGAGCAGAACAGCAAATCGCCGGTCGACTCGTCGATATAGCTGCCAGGCTTGAGGGCCATGTAGACTTGGGTGCTGCTGTTGTTGAGACGAACTTTGCCAGCATCCGCAATGAAATTCGGGTCAAAGTTTTCCTCACCAACCATTTGGAAGATGGTAGATCGGAGGTTGGAGTTGCTGACCACCGCGCGACACTTGATTTCTTTCCCGTTAACAATCACGCCGCGAACCCCAGAGTCGCCGACCAAGATTTTGTAGACATCACAGCGGATTCGTATGTCGACTCCATTTTTCTGGAGTTCCGATTGCATCTTGGAAACCAGGTCGTCGGTGCCTCCCTCGTAGATGAAGACCCCTTTGGCCATAAAGTTCGAGAAAACAATGCCATAGGTAATGGCGGGATCCTCTAGCGTGGAACCGTTCGCGTAAGTGATAGGCTCCATCAGCAAGCGCACTACATCCTCCCGACCAGGGAAGAATTTTTCGAAAAGCTGCCCGGTCGTCATCGACTGGTCGTCGTAGAAGTTCATACCTCTCGCAGTGTCGAAGAATGCAGTGACGGCTTCGGCTGTGATCCCGAATCGATCGGTCAGCAGGCGGGTAAAGTCTTCGCGATTAAAGGTCGTCGTCAGCGAAAACATCGGATTATCGAAGCGAATATTCTTCAACTGAACGATGTTGCTCGCGATTTCATCGTTCCAATAGCGACGACAGCTCTTGATCATCCCATGCGGGAAGCCATGAAGCGAGATATCGAACGTGTGGCTGCCCGGGCGTTTGAACCAAGTCGCCAGTCCGCCAAGTTTGTAATGCTGTTCGACGAGCAAGACTTTATGGCCCGCGCGGCCAAGAATGTTGGCAGCGGTCATCCCGGCCAACCCGCTTCCGATCACTACCACGTCGTATTCCGCCCGTGTTCCCGCTAAAAAATCTTTCGGCATACTTTTTTAGGTAATTCCCCCCTGATGGGTGGGTCGAGTATCGTGGGATACGAATCCGTAGAGGGGCGAATTATGCACTTTGTAGGTGCGGATGAGAGGAATCGAACCTCCACGGCCGTATGTATTAGGCCACTAGATCCTGAGTCTAGCGCGTCTGCCAATTCCGCCACATCCGCAAAAACAGTCGTTTGGCAACATCAACTGATGCGGAGAAATTAGCCAGAACCGTCAGAATGGTCAAGCCAAATCAAGTCTTGGAATTTCGAGTACCCGCCACATCGGACTGGATTCCGGTTCCCTCAACCCTATAATTAGAGGGAGGCCTAACGGTTTATCGCTGTGACGTCCCACTATGTTGGTTGTTGAACTGATTCATGGCTTATGTGCTGGAGTACTGAGATGCAACGGAAATTATGGATTGCTGGAGTCGGGATTCTCGCATTGACTCCAATGGCGATGGGAATGATTGCTTCGCAAGACGGCAAATCCCAAAGTGGAAAAGATGACACCAAACAAGAAGCCAAGACCGAAGAAACAAAAGGGAAAGGTTCTGCGAAAAAAGTGAATCAAACACCAAAGTACAACAATTTGAACACTGAGGAAAAGCGGGTGATCCTTTACAAGGGGACAGAGCGGCCATTTATTGGCAAATACACCGACTCTACTGGCGATGGGACCTACATCTGCAAGCGATGCAACGCACCGCTCTACGATTCGACCAGCAAGTTCCATAGCGGTTGCGGCTGGCCGAGTTTCGATGACGAAATTAAGGGGGCCGTGAAGCGAAAGCTAGAAACGGACGGAACCGGGCGGGTAGAGATTGTTTGCGCTTGTTGTGGTGGACATCTCGGACACGTTTTCGAGGGTGAACGATTCACGATGAAGAATACTCGCCACTGCGTAAACAGCGTTTCGATGAATTTCGTGCCACGCGGAAAAGAGCTTCCGAAAGTTATCAAGGCCGAAGACATCGAAGACGAAAAGAACAAAAAGGCAAAGCAAGATGATGCCGCCGAATCAGCGGATTCTGTAGGACTCGGGGATAAATCCGGCGTTGATGCGAAGAATTAGTCCCTTTTACGTTCATTGATCAAAATAGCTCTTGCAGATTGCTCATCTCATATTGGGCTCACTGCCACGAAACCAACTCCTCTCGTTTTTTCGAGAGGAGGAGGTTGTCTCTTACTCTAAGATCTCTGCGCCCTATAGAGCATCGCTCTAGCTAATCATGCAGGTCTGAGGTTCAGTTATTCATATAGCCTATCGCAACTTCCCGGCAAGCAGCGGTTATCCGGAGGCGTATTTCACGCTGCGACAATATTATGTTTAGGCAATACACGAAAAATGGGTAAAATTTGCGGCTCCCTACTTTTGCTGTGATAGAAGCATAGCTAAACTCTGATTTATGCGAGAACGGGAAACGGTTGAAAGAGTCACCCGAGTCAAGCCGGTCTTTAAACGCTTGCGTCGCTTTCGCTTCAAGTTAATCACCCATTGAGTTTTCACCCCAGTGCATGTTTCGAGCACGCGGGTCCGGATACTTTTTACGACTGGCCAAATGGCCTAATTCATTTTACATCTAGGAGACTGTTATGAAGTTCCGCCCAGTGTTTGCACTTGGGCTGGCCGCCATTTTTGGGGCCAGTAACGTTTATGCTGACTGCGGTTGTGGCAGTGCAGCGACTGTTGCGACCAGCGCATGCTGTGGATCTGTCGGCGGAGTTATTGCTTCCGCTGGTGCCGCAGCATGTGGTTCGCAAGTAACTTACGTTGAAAAGACCGTTATGGTTCCAACGCAAGTTGTAGAGAAGAGAATGGTCAACAAAACGACCTACAAAACGGAAGAAAAGCAGGAAGAGTACACTGTCGTTAAGATGGTTCCTCGAACAGAAGTTCGGGAAGAAAAGTACACCGAAGTTAAGATGGTTCCTAAGACCGAAACCAAGACTCGCGAAGTCACCCTGATGGTCCCCAAGGAAGAAGTCAAGAAGCAAGTTGTGACTCAAAAGGTCCCAGTCATGAAGGACGTTGAGTATACTTACTCCGTGCAAGTACCAAAGACTGTCGTTGAAGAAGTTCCCTATACCACCTGCAAAGTCGTTTACGAAGACGTTCAAAAGGAAATGACCGTAAACGTTTGCAAGCAAGAGACCTACGAAGTTCCCGTGACCGTTCATGTACCTGAGTACTACGAAGAAGTCGTTACGGTCAAGGTTCAGGTTCCACAAGTTGAACAAAAAACCGGCGTACGCAAAGTTTGTAAGCTTGTCCCTGTCACCACGATGAAGACCGTTACCAAGGACTGCGGTTCTTACCAAACCGTCATGGTCGAAGTGCCATGTGCAACTCCTGTTGCGGCTCGCGGTTGCAAGACGTCTTGCGGCTGCGGAACCCCAGCACCTGCTTGTGGTTGTGAAGTTCCTGCCACCAGAACCGTATGCAAAAAGGTTTGGGTTCCTAACATCGTTACCCAGCAAGTTCCTGTTACTTGCATGCAAAAGACGTGGGTTGACGTTCCTTACACCTACAGCGTTAGAACCTGTAAGGTTGAGGAAAAGCAAGTGACTGTCAAGAAGTGCCGCATGGTAGCAACGACGCAAATGAAGGCTGCTACGCGCAACGTAATGGTTCCAGAGACCAAGGTTGTTACCGTTAAGCAAGCGAAGACTGTTGAAGAACAACATGTTCGACAAGTTTCGAAGGTCGTATGCGAAACCGTCCAAAAGACGGGTGTAAAGAAGGTTTGCGAATACGTCGACGAGACCAAGGAAGTCGAGTACAAGGTTTGCACGATGGTTCCAGAAACCAAAGTGGTTGAGTACACCGAGACTACTTGCGAAAAAGTGACCGAAGAAAAGGTACGTCAAGTTAGCGTAACCGTTTGCGACCGAGTCGAGGAGAAGCAAATGCGAACCGTAAAGGTTTGCACTCCTGTTACCGAGCAAGTTGAAGTGGACGTAACCGTTTGCAAGATGGTACCAACGGTTGTTACCGTACCGGTAGTGACACGTGGGGCAGCATCTCCATGTGCTCCGGCCGCCTCCGCTTGCGGTTGTGCAACAACTGCACCTGTCGCCACTGGCTGCGGATGCAACTAATTCGATAGGCTATTTTGCCTAACCCGAAAAATCAAACGGCCCGCGATTGACTTTCAATTGCGGGCCGTTTTTCTTTTGGACTTCTTCGCTACAATACCAGCTTAATCTTTCAATTACATCCTTACCCACCGTTAATTCAATGTCCTCAGCAAACCGACTGACCGATCCGTTTGGCACACGAAGCACATTCAAAAGCTCCCTCGGGGAACTGGGGATTTACAGATTAAGCGAGCTGGAAAAACGATGCGTTGCCAACGTTTCTCAACTCCCCTTTTCCATCCGAATTCTGCTCGAAGCCGTCCTTCGCAACTGCGATGGCTATCAAGTATCCGAGGAGGATGTGCGAAACTTGGCCAATTGGACAGCCGCGAAACCAGCTGAGGTGGAAATCCCGTTCAAACCGGCTCGAGTTGTCTTGCAGGATTTCACTGGTGTGCCTGCCGTGGTCGATTTGGCCGCCATGCGAGACGGCATGAATGCCCTCGGAGGGGATCCAAAAAAGATCAACCCTTTGATCCCTGTAGATCTGGTGATCGATCACTCCGTCCAAGTGGACTATTTTGGGACCGACGATGCATTGAGCAAAAATGTAAGCGTTGAGTTCGATCGCAACAAAGAGCGGTACGAGTTCCTACGTTGGGGACAGCAAGCCTTTGACAACTTCCGAGTGGTTCCCCCGAACACTGGTATCGTTCACCAAGTCAATTTGGAGTTCCTTGCTAAGGTCGTTTTCCAGGGTAAGGATCATGCTGGGGCCGTTGCATTCCCGGACACCCTGGTGGGAACGGACTCTCACACCACGATGATCAACGGTCTCGGGGTACTGGGGTGGGGCGTAGGTGGTATTGAGGCCGAGGCCACCATGCTCGGACAGCCACTTTACATGCTCATGCCTGAGGTGGTGGGTATGAAGCTGGTCGGAAAGTTAGCACCGGGAGCGACCGCAACCGATTTGGTGCTCCGTGTTACTGAGATTCTTCGCAAAGAAGGTGTCGTCAATAAGTTCGTGGAGTTCTTCGGCGAGGGAATGTCCCGCATGACCTTGGCCGACCGTGCAACGATCGCTAACATGGCCCCAGAATACGGTGCAACGATGGGTTTCTTCCCTGTTGATGGTGAGACCCTCAACTACATGCGAAGAACCGGACGCACGTCCGATGAGATTGACTTGGTCGAGCGTTACTGCAAAGAGCAAGGGCTCTTCCGTTTGGATGGTGCACCCGAGTTGACTTATACCAAGACGTTGACGTTAGATCTCGAATCGGTCGAGCCATCATTGGCAGGTCCTAAGCGACCTCAAGATCGCGTTCCACTCAAAACCGTTAAAGCATCGTTCTCCAAGGCGTTGAGTGCACCGATTGCTGAGCGTGGCTTTGGCTTACCGACTGAGCAATTAAGCGCAACTGGTACTGTAGCTGACAATGGTCACACGACTGACATTGCCCACGGTGCTGTCGTCATTGCGGCCATAACTTCCTGCACCAACACCAGCAACCCGTCGGTGATGCTAGGAGCGGGGCTTTTGGCCAAGAAAGCGGCAGAGCGAGGGCTCAAGGTAAAGCCATTTGTGAAGACCAGTTTGGCCCCAGGATCCCGTGTTGTAACAGACTATTTGACCAAAGCAGGAGTGCTCGAGTCGCTGGAGACGCTAGGCTTTCATGTCGTAGGCTATGGCTGCACGACCTGTATCGGGAACAGCGGTCCGCTCCCAGACGCAGTGGCAACCGCTATTACCTCCGGCAATCTAGTCGCGGCAGCGGTATTGAGCGGTAATCGCAATTTCGAAGGCCGAGTGAATCCGCACACTCGCGCGAACTACCTAGCGAGCCCACCACTTGTTGTGGCATATGCCCTGGCAGGAACGGTTGATATCGATTTCGAAAGTGAGCCTATCGGGACCGATCGGGATGGCAAGCCTGTGTTTTTCCGAGAAATATGGCCAACGCGTGAAGAGGTAGATGCGGCCATCGAGAGTGCAGTATTGCCCGAGATGTTTGTGAACCAGTATTCCAGCGCTTTCACTTCCAACGAGAATTGGAATGCGATTCCCGTTACCCCGGGAGAATTGTTTCAATGGGATGCGAAGAGCACGTACATTCAACGCCCACCGTTTTTGGAAGGCATCACGAACGCCGAAGGCAGTATTAAGCCAATAACCGGTGCCAGAGTACTAGCTTTGCTAGGTGATTCGGTCACAACGGATCACATCTCGCCAGCGGGCTCGATTGCAAAAGACGGACCTGCGGGGCGATTCCTGGTCGAGAACGGCGTGAATCCTAGAGATTTTAACAGCTATGGAGCGCGCCGCGGTAACGACCGAGTCATGGTGCGTGGAACCTTTGCGAACATTCGGATTCGAAATGGTTTAACCCCTGGCATTGAAGGTGGTGTTACACGCTACTTACCTACTGGCGAGCAGATGAGTATCTACGATGCATCCATGAAGTACCAACAGGAAAACACGCCGCTCATTATCTTGGCGGGAACAGAGTATGGTACCGGTTCGTCGCGTGACTGGGCCGCAAAGGGGACGTTGCAACTGGGAATCAAGGCTGTCATCGCCGCGAGTTACGAACGAATCCACAGAAGCAATCTCGTGGGCATGGGTGTTTTGCCGCTTCAATTCGCTGATGGGCAAACAGCTCAGTCGCTTGGGCTTTCAGGTGAAGAAGTTTTTGACATTCCCGACCTCGACGACAGCCTGAAGCCTCGAAGCATTGTTCAGGTCATTGCGACGAAGGCGGACGGTACCAAGACAAGCTTCTCAGCCATCGTTAGGATCGATACTCCGGTGGAGATAGACTATTACCGAAACGGTGGAATTCTACCGACCGTGCTCCGCAAGCTGGCTCAAGCTTAATTGCTTGATAGTTACCCGTTACTCATCTCCCGTCCAGAACCGTACGAAAGGAATTTTCTCTTACGGTTCTTGACTTAGGTCGGTGGCGAAAACGGATTTCTGAATAAGGGTGAAGCAGTCAAGGACCGGAGTAGCAATTTCGCTAGACATGAGCCTCCCCGAACCTGCCGGAGGACTTTTCGAGCGAGGGCTTAGTGTGGGCTAAGTGCTGACCCGCAAACAAGCGATAGCCAGGTTTGTGGCTGGCACGAATTCGACTATTACGTTCTAGCCACAGGGATTTGAAAATGCCCCTGGCTCGGATTATGTCGAAACACTTCCCAACCTATCAAAGCTTCCGCCGTTTCGTCATGCTACCAGTAGGCTGCCACAACGCGTAGGAGCAGATTGTCGAGGTAGGTCTTGGTCGAGGTGAGGAAATTACCTCTGCAGGAGTGTTGTTTGATATTGCAGTTTGCAACTCTATGCCGTTCCTCTATTTATGGTCCAGTACGCATACCTGTTTCGGTGAGATCCGTGGTCGCATAGCCAGGAAAGCAACCAGGCTGATGGAAACACCGACACTTAGAGTGCACCACATTTCGGTGTAGCTCCATGCATTCGTGTCATGTGCAATTGCCCAACTGAGCCAGTCCGGTGGCATATTGCCTTGCCGCCCGTTAATTGCCAAAGTAAGCGAGATCGCATTGTGGAGCATGTGAAAGAGTATCGCCGTCAGTACACTTCCACTTCTCGCAGCTATCCAACCTAGTAACAATCCCATAAGGGCCGCAGATATGGATTGCTGCAAAACGCCATGCGAGAGCCCAAAAAGTAACGACGTTGCGAGCACAGCTCGTAAAGTGCCATTGTTGCGTTCTAATCCTGAGAATAGAAATCCGCGAAAGACTAGCTCTTCGGAAATAGCTGGCAGCACTGCCAAGCATAGCAGGACGGGCCAAAAAGGAGCCGAAGCAATAACAATGTCGACCTGACGCAATAAGGCAATCGTCTCTTCACCGAGTTTGTACTCACTATTGATTGCATTAGCGATGGTCACATAAGACGGGTGAATCGCGATCGCCAATAACCCGACAGTCGCCAATTCGGGCAAGGAGACTCGGTGGAGCCGAAACGCACATCTCATGGATCTGGTGAGCATAACGCCCATGATCAATACGGGACCGAGCATTAGCCCCAACTGCAGCGACAGCGTGTTGGCAGCTAGATTGCTCCAGGTGATTTCGGAAACTCCCAAGCTCAGCCGTCCAAAGAACAGCATCGCCAGAATGAGCATACCACATACAACAGCCTCGTTTACGGTGGGGGTTGATTCCCGCTTTCTCCATGCATCTCGAAGCCAATTCTTGAGTGAGTACCGTCCGCCATCCTTTAACATGGCGGTCTCATTTTCAAATTGCCTTACTGCCCATCGAACAGCCAGCAACGTGCATAGTATCGTGACAGTCGCAACCGTAGGTAGATGAAGAAGGGCGGAAAGATACTCTCCCTCCATCAGAGCACGAGACAGCAAGACCGCTCCCGTCACCGGTATAATGCTCGTTCCGGGAGACAATCCCACCCCCGGCAACATGGGTAGCGATACGAGTGGCAATCCCACTAGAAGCAAAGGCATCAGATAGTATTGGCCTTCTTTTGTGCTTCTAGCTAAACTCGCCACCGCCAGTGCTAAAGCGCTGAACATAATGGAAATGGGGACGACCAGCAGGACCAGCCAACCGAGCGAATGGAACGGCAATGGTGCCAACATATCCGATGTTGCGGCTAACGTCGTTGTTGCCATTCTCCCGATGACCATGGATGCAGTTACATACATGCTGGCCAGATTAAGAAGTGCGGTACCCAAACTGAAACAGATAATCGTTAGCAATTTGCCCCAGACGATTTCTAGTCTTCTCGCGGGACTGCAAAGCAAAGTTTCCAAGGTCCCTCGCTCTTTTTCTCCTGCGCACAGATCGATAGCGGGATAGAATGCACCTGTCAGCGCCCAGATCAATACAACAAACGGAAGTAGCTTGGACCAAAGAAAGATCCCTTTTTGACTAGGCTGCGAAATATCGACGGTCAGCAGCCGTGGTGGGTTGATGATTCCAGCGCCTAGCTCGGTTTGCTCCAGTGTTTGACGCAGCCATGCAGCATGCTCTTCTCGAACGATGCGTTCAAACATGTTATTCGCAATGGTAGAGCGTTCCCAGCTCAGATTGCTTATGACTTGAATCGACGAACTCCATCGATTTGCTCGAAAGTCGGGTGGGATGCAGACGATACTATCGCACGAGAGTTCTCGTAAACAGTTCTCGACTTGCTTCCTTTGAATCGATTTCTCAGTATCACCCGCGAGCTTGGCTGCATGCGGTGAACTTGATGGCTCGTCTCGTTCTTGCGCCAGGTATGCCTCGAGGCATTCCTGTACTCGTTCTGACTGTGGAATGGCTTTCCAATGGACTGGTGCGTCTGCCCGATCGTCGAGGATAGATGTCGACTCTGGTAGGTTCTCCGCTCCGACAACACCGATGACAACTCGTGGTTCACGATGAAACTGAGCCACTTCGAACATGATGGAACCCATCAGAGGATACAAAAGCAGCGGCAGAAACAGAACGGTAAACATGGTGCGTCGATCTCGCAATTGATCGCGCACTTCTCGTGTGAAAATTAGTTGGATATGACTCCATCTCACGTGAGCAATTCCTCTCGCGAAAGGGGTGTGTCATTACCTTGCAGTAGCAGGCGATAAAAAATTTCTTCAAAGTCTGATTCTTGATGGCGGTCGGCAAGTTCGGCGAGTGTACCGCTATCTATGATTTTCCCTCGCCACATAATGGCCACACGATCACAAACTCGCTCGATTTCACGCATAATGTGAGACGAGTAAATGATACATTTCCCTTCGTCTCTTAATTGCCTGACGATATCCTGTAAGGCGCGAGCGGCTAGTACATCAAGTCCCAAAGAGGCTTCGTCGAGAATCATGACAGGTGGATCATGAATGAGGGCTCGTGCGATAGAGACTTTTTGCTTCATGCCTGTCGACATTTTGGCCCCCGGCATATCTCGGAAACTCATCATCTGAAGTCTCTCGAAAAGATGGCTAATTTTCTCCTGAAGGGGTTCTTCGGGAATCGAATACAGTCGACCAAAGTACTCCACCATTTCCCAAGCGGACATTCGGTCGTAAACATTGGTATTGTTCGAGACGTAGCCTATGGAATGGCGCACGTAGTCCGATTGCTTCACCACGTCGAAATGGCAAACTCTGGCTGTTCCAGAGGAAGGTTGAAGGATGGTGGCAAGAATCCGTAAAGCCGTAGTTTTCCCAGCTCCATTCGGGCCCAATAAACCGAATACCTCCCCGGCCTTCGCTGTGAACGAAATCGAGTCGATTGCTGGATGATCACCGATCTCCGCATCAGGATAGTGTTTCGTTAGATTGGTAACTTGTACCAGTTCCATGCAAGACCAGTGATTGAAAACGTGTTAGACGAGTCTATCGCCCTTAATCTTCTGTTATTCCGAGTAAACCACGTAATGGATACCACTTTGCGGATCGCCAGGCCGCGTCCAGGGGCGAAAAAAGCGGGCAACACAGTTTCATCGCCCTCAGAAGCAAAACAATTGGCATAAACGATCAACTTAGAACACTCCCGGAGGCCGGAATATCCTCCGCTTGCACATTCGTTGGCCTTGTTTCGCATCTTGATGGTGACAAACGTTTGCATTTGCCCATTCAAGTACTACGTTTCCTGAGGAGGGTTGTCCGTATCACTCTCCTGTTATTCAAGTTAGCCGCCAACGAACCAAAATTACACGCACAATTCTCGGACTCTGAAATGACCGCGACGAAATCGATTGCAAGCCTCGAAGAGATTCTCTCCAACACCCAGCTCCCAGCACTTCCCACAAGTGCCATCAAATTGATCGAAATCTCCAACGACCCAAAGAGCGGTCCAGCAGAGTATGCTCGGCCCATCGAAGCAGACGCGGGGCTCATGGGACAAATCCTCCGCTTCGTCAATTCCTCGTACTTTGGTTTTAGTCGCGAGATCGGTTCCGTCTCACAGGCCATTCAGCTAGTAGGAGCTCGTACCATCAAGAACTTCGCTTTGTGGAGCGCGGTGTTTTCTCTAGTTCCCAATCCCAAGTTTGGACCTTTTGATCTGAAGAGCCTGTGGCAAGATTCCTTGAGAAGGGCCGTGTTTGCTCGAGAACTTGGGAGATCGCTGAAGCTCACGAATGCCGAAGATCTTTTCGCAGCCGCCTTATTGCAGGATATGGCGATCCCGCTGCTATTGAAAGCGCTGCCTGAACATTATGAGTCCTTGATCGAACGAAGAGCCTCCGAACGAGTTCGGCTATCCTGCCTGGAGAAGGAACTATTCGGATGGGATCACGCACAAGCTGCCGCTGCTCTTTGTCGCAATTGGCGCCTTCCAGAGGAGTTCTCACTCTTAATAGAACGACATCCCGATGTCGAAGAGTTACTCGAGGGAAGCTCGGCAAAGCGAGACGCGGCCTGTGTCGCCGTCGCATCGCTCTTGCCTGCCTGCAAGGATGAGGAGTGGGGTGAGCAAGAGGAATTCGAAGCTGCGTTTGATCGCATCGTCGGAGAACGCCCTGTTGAACTGGAGGACATGATTGCCAAAGTCGATGCGTCGTTTAGCGAGTTTGCCCCTATTCTCCAGTTGCCCATTCCAGGTAGATCGCTTAACGACTGGCTCAAAAACTAACGAGCATCTGCGGAAAAAAAGAGATATCTTCGCCATGTTTGTTGAGAACCGCCTCATTCAGGTTGCTTTTTCTGACGATACGTCAACAATTGACGTATGAGGACAAAAACGAGGAAGCAACGCGAAATCCAGGAACGCGAACAAAGCATTCTGCAAATCTCTCGGACTATTCTAGTCCGCGAGGGGTACGCTAGCTTGACCATGGATCGTTTGGCCGCAGAAATGGAGTATGCTAAAGGGACTCTCTACAACCACTTCCCTAACAAAGAGGAAATCGTGGTGGCTCTGGCGATCGAATCGATGGAGTTGCGTCGTAATCTGTTCGAAAAGGCATCCGTATCGCGTAGAGTGCCGCGAGAACGAATGGCTGCAATCGGGTGCGCATGCGATTTCTATGCTACGCAATACGCCGAACATGCCGCTGTAGAAGACATGATGCGAAACGGCATGGTTTTCGAAAAATCCAGCGAAATTCGGCAAAATTTGGTCAAACAGTGCGAATTGGGAATCATGTCCATCGTCTCGGGAGTCGTGCGGGATGCCGTGGCGGTCGGAGACCTCGCTCTGCCAGAACTCCTCAAGCCCGAGGAGTTTGTCTTTGGTTTTTGGTCCATCATGTTTGGAAGTCAGTTAATCATGACTACCAGTCCTACCCTCTCCGAAGTCGGGGTGATAGAACCGACGAGGTCGATCCGCTACCACGCTTGGACCTTGATGAACGGATACAATTGGCAACCGCTGGTCACATTTCAGGAAATGCAAGAGATGATGGATTCTCTAAGAGACAAATGGAGCCGAGATGCTCACTGCTAATCCTCTAACTCGGTATTTTTTTAACCAAAAATTGACGCAGGGTCAAAAAATGTCGTCACGAACAATTTTGATTGGGTTTTCCGCACTGGGGTTGGTGTCGCTGGGAGGAGCCGGAGGCTACTTTTTCGGTGGCATCCCGGCACCAAGTTCTACGAGCTTGGATGCGCGTAGTCTGACAGCACCAGATCAGCTGCCCGCTTCAGCAAGCGACTTTGGAGCGGCGGGCACCGTTGGTCAAGATTCCGCTGCCACAGACAAAGAACTACTGACTGTGCATGTAATGCAACTGCGCGAAGGAACCGAACAATTGCTCGAACAACGGTTCACAGGATTAGTCACCGCCAAACGAACCAGCCGCTTAGCAGTCAAGTACATGGGGCTGCTACAAACCATTCATGTGCACGTAGGAGATTCGGTTCGCGCGGGTGAAGTACTGGCATCGCTCGACCAACGGGAATTGATCGCACAAAAAAGTGTAGCGATGGCACGTTTGAAAGGAGCTCAATCTCAACTACAGGAGTCGATCACAGGCCCTCGGCCTCAAGAACTGGAACGTGCTGCGGCAACTGTCGAGGAGCTGAGGGCGTCCCTGAAATTGCGAATGAACACGGCGGAGCGCACCCAGATACTGCTTCGTTCATCGAGCATCTCCCCACAAGAACATGACGAGAACCTCACTGCGGTCGACATGACTCGTGCCCAACTGCGTGGTGCGGAGCAGCAACTCGCCATGCTTGTCGAAGGAACTCGCACAGAACAAATCGAGAACCTTCGGGCTACGGTAGAAAGTTTGCAGTCGGAAATTGAGCGGATCGATGCCATGCTCCGAGATCATGAAATTATTGCCCCCTTTGATGGGCGGGTTCAAGCTCGATTTGTTGACGAAGGGGTAGTCGTTTCTCCAGGCCAATCGGTTCTCGAGGTTGTTGAAAGTACAGACCTGGAAATCCGCGTCGGGCTGCCATCAAAACTAACGGCCGCAGAGACTTTAAAAACCGCTACCCTCAAATCCCGATCAGGATGTGCCCCGCTCACCGTCCGAAGAATCGCTCCTGCTATCGACGAAAGAACACGCAATCTAGAAGTAGCGTTTGGCATCAAAACGCCTGTGAATTTAAAGCAAGATGAATTGGAACAAGGTGGTGCACCGATTCCAGAATTGGTCATAGGCGAGGCGGTCGACGTCACCATTCGTGTCCCAGTCTCATCAGAAGGATGGTGGGTTCCCACAGCTGCCCTGACTCCAGGGGTGAGAGGACTCTGGAATTTGCATGTGGTCAAAGAATCAGGGCAGCCAGAGCCGAAGCCAGCAGCTCCATCGTCAAACCCTTTCTCGTCGACTTCTAAGTCCGCTAGATTAACCTCAGAACCATGGTTAACCCGAATCGAGGTTCGCAATGTCGAGATCTTGCGATCAACGGGAGACTGGACGCAAATCCAGGGAACTGTCAACGGTCAAGATTGGATCATCACCGATGGAGTGCATCGCGTGACTCCCGGTCAGTGGGTTTATGCCAAGCACGATCTACAGCCCCACCGACTCGTGCCAGCTCGGTGATGTTTCAAACTCCGATTCCTATAATCTTCTTTACAGGACGATAAACCGTGACCAAGCATCCTATAGGAATTTTGGCAGGTTGGTTTTACCGAGACCCACGCCTAAGTGCTCTAACTGTACTGCTAGCTTTGGCTGCTGGGGTGAGTTCGCTTTGGGTGCTGCCACGTATGGAAGACCCTCAACTGACACAGCGCGCTGGGAACATTGTCACAGTCTTCCCTGGTGCGGATGCGCAGCGAGTCGAGGCTTTGGTCACCGAAAAATTGGAAGAGCGGTTGCGGGAATTGCCCGAGATTAAGCGTCTGCGATCGCAAAGTCGCGCCGGAGCATCGTTTATCTCGGTCGAACTGCGCGATGACATCTACGACCCAGGACCGGCCTGGTCCAAAGTGCGGGGTAAAATCGAGGATGCGATTGGCAAGCTACCGGAGGGTGCGACGCGACCGGAGTTTACCGAAGCGGAGATTTCTGCCTACGCTTGGGTCGGCGGAATTGTCTGGAACAGACAGGAACCACCGAGTTACGGTGTCATGCGTCGCCTTGCACGGGAACTGCGAGATCAGCTGCTAGCAGTGCCGGGCACGAAAAAGGTTGACCTGTTCGGTGATCCCACCGAAGAAATCCTCGTGGAGCTCGATGTGGCCGATCTAGCAGCTGCCGGGGTGTCGCCCGCACAAGTAGCTATGCGGCTCGCCAATGCTGATGTCAAGTCTGCGTCGGGCTTTCTGAGATCGGGTGCATCCGACACGATCGTGCAGTTTCGAAACGAATTTCAGAGCCTCGAGGATATTGCTAAGGCGACGGTGGAATCTTCCGTGCCAGGTTCATTGCTTCAGCTTGAAGAGATTGCCAGCATCCGACGGGGTACACCTGACCCGCCTGCTGCTCTGGCGATGGTCGATTCTCAGCCAGCGATTGTAGTGAGTGCTCTCCTGCGAAGCAACTTTCGTATCGATCAATGGAACGATTTGGCAACGCCAGTGATCGAAGCATTCTCGAGTTCGCTTCCCGAGGGTGTTGAGTTGCAATTGGTCATGACGCAAGATCGCTATGTCAATGATCGCATGAACAGCTTGCTCAGCAATCTAGGTGTTGCGGTGATTGCCGTAGCTGGCATGACGTTCGTATTTTTAGGTTGGCGATCATCATTGCTGGTCACTCTAACGCTCCCCCTAACTGCCATGATCGTCTTGGCTGGTATGAGAGCTTTCGGAATTCCGATTCACCAGATGTCGGTCACGGGGATGATTATCGCGATGGGGCTGTTAATCGATAACGCTATCATCGCGGCAGACGAGGTCACTATCGGGTTGCAGCGAGGACTGAGCCCGATGGAAGCAGCGTCTGACATGGTGGCACGGCTGTTCGGTCCATTGCTAGCGTCGACGGCGACCACAGCTTTAGCGTTTGCGCCGATCGCCCTCATGGAGGGGCCAGCCGGAGAGTTTGTCGGTACCATTGCCATCACGGTCATGCTGGCGATCTTTGGATCGCTGGCCCTGTCGATGACGATGTTGCCTGCCATGGCGGCTTGGTTGCTGGGGCGAACAGTTAGTGAAAACTCAGCTTCAAGTGAGGAAACGTCGACGGTTAAAGAGGCTTCGGCTAACTCTGTCCGCAACAGACGTAAATGGCTAGCCCCTCTTTATTCGCTCTGGAGTCAAACGCTCGACCATGGAGTTTCGTTTGCCTGGATGACCAAGCGATATGAACTTTTTTTGGCTTGGATCTTTCGCCGACCATGGCTGGGGGTTGGGTTTGGGATGATACTTCCCGTTTTAGGTTTTGTAGCTGCGACTCAATTGAGCGAGCAATTCTTTCCACCTGCGGATCGAGATCAATTCTATGTTGAGCTTGAGATGGAGCCTCAGTCCTCGATCTCGCAAACTCGTGAAACGGTACTCGAACTCGACCGGCTCTTTCGAGAAAATGAGCGGGTGAAGAACACGTCATGGTTTCTAGGGGAAAGTGCACCATCTTTTTACTACAATCTCATCGCTCGCCGTCGCAACGTACCCAGCTATGCCCAGGGGATCGTAAAAATCGACTCGAACCTCGAGACGGGCGAATTGATTCGTCAGCTGCAACGAGAGTGCGATCGTCGCTTTCCACACGCTCGGGTCCTGGTCAGGCAGCTTGAGCAGGGACCACCGTTCGAAGCCCCTGTTGAAGTGCGAATCTTTGGTCCCGATCTGAATCGTTTACATGAGATAGGTGAACAACTCCGGCAGATAGCCACCACCCTTCCGACGGTAACGCATACCAAAACAGGCCTAAGCGAGAATCGTCCCATGGCCGAGATTCAAGTCGACCAAGGTCAAGCGAGCTGGGCCGGCATTTCGGAAAAGGATGTCGCAGACCAACTCTTCTCGAGGCTCGAGGGGCTCTATGCAGGAACGATCCTCGAACAAGTCGAACAGATCCCCGTTCGCGTGCGATTGTCGGGTGATCGTCGCGATGGTTTGATGGCGTTGCAAGAGATGGCATTGGTGGGAGGGCGAGCATCGGATTTGAGCCCCAGCGGTTCCGCAACCAACACTAGTTCCAAACCAACCACACGTTTAACATCGCTCGTCCCGATCTCGAACGTGACCCAGATTGAGCTAGCACCGCAACGTGCTCTCATAAACCATTTCAACGGTCGACGAATGAACGAGCTTCAAGCGTTCATACTCGCAGAGACTCTCCCGTCGCGAGCATTACAGGACTTGCAGACAGCTATGCAAGCGGCCGGATTCGAGTTGCCGCTCGGGTATCGTCTAGAATTTGGCGGTGAAGCCTCGGAGCGAAATGATGCTGTTTCACGATTGATGGCCAACGTTTCTGTTTTGGCAATTTGCATGGTAGGAGCCTTGGTATTGGCCCTCGGGTCTTTTCGATTGACCGGTCTGATCGGTTTCGTTGCCTTTTTGTCAGCGGGATTAGGAATGGGTGCTCTTTGGTGCTTTGGGTATCCCTTTGGTTTCATGGCGATCATCGGCACGATGGGACTCATAGGGATAGCCATCAACGATTCGATCGTCGTTGTTGCTGCCTTGAAAGAGAATGAAGCGGCCAAGTCTGGGAATGTTGACGCGATGGTTCACACTGTGATGGAGGTCACTCGTCACGTACTCGCAACCACGTTTACGACCGTGATCGGTTTCATGCCATTGATTCTGGGTGGCGGCGCGTTCTGGCCGCCTTTGGCCGTCGCGATCGGTGCCGGTGTCCTAGGAGCCTCGATCATCGCATTGACGTTGGTCCCGTGCGTCATCAAGCTCATCTTCAGCATACGAACCTCCCCAACCCCACTCTAAGGGCAAACGCACCCCTTGACTAATAGTCCCCATCTGTGCATACTGTGTATATGACTAAGCACAGTTGGATTCGGATTTCGCAGGCTGATAGTCGTCCGCTTTACACGCAGGTGATCGACCAGATAAAGAGGCGAGTATCTGCGGGCGATCTATTGCCTGGCGCTGAATTACCATCAATAAGGCAGTTGGCCTCCGATCTTCAAATCAGCGTCATCACAATCAAGCGCGCGTATTTGGAGTTGGAACGAGACGGGGTCATAGTCACTCGGCAGGGAAGAGGTTCGTTTGTTGCGGACAAACCGGGGCTCGCCTCTGAGTTGCTTGAGATGGAAATGCGAGAGCATTTAGCAAAAGGTGCGAGTCTGGGCAAATTACTCGGGAAATCCAAACGGGAAATGACCCGTCTGATGGGGGAGCAATACGACAATGACGACGATGGTAAGCAAAATGCATGTGACCAATGAGCAAACCGACTCGCCACTCGCGATCTGTTTAGATGGTGTCAACAAGCAATACCGACATTTCTCGCTTAGCGGGATAAGCTTAGCGATTCCACGTGGGGTAGTAGCGGGTCTCATAGGTCCGAACGGTGCAGGCAAAACGACCACCATGCGGATCCTTATGGGACTGGTGCATCCGGACCGTGGGCGTGTGAAGGTGCTTGGACAGGATATCTCGCTCAGTGCGTCGAATGCCAAGCATGAGATTGGATACTTTTCTGATGACATGCGGTTGTACAAACCGGAGTCGATACGATGGCACATGCAGTTTGTAAAATCGATGATTCCCACCTGGGATGAAGATTATGCACGCGAGTTAGTTCATCGTTTTGGGTTGATACCCGAGCAAGCCATAAAGAGCCTATCGCACGGCCAACGTGTAAAAGCAATGTTGCTTTTGGTGCTTGCACGTCGTCCGAAACTACTCATACTCGACGAGCCGACCAACGGCTTGGACCCCGTAGCAAAGCATGAGGTTCACACCGAGATCATGAGAGTTGTAGAAGATGAAAGTCGGACCATCCTTTATTCATCGCACAACACGCAAGACGTGGAACAAATCTGCGACTCGATCACATTTATCGATCGTGGAAAGATTGTAACGACGGGAGATCGAGAGGAATTCTTATCACGTTGGAAACGCTTAAAGTTAGTCGTGCCGCGAGGCTGGAAAGTACCTGTAGTCTCCGGGTTGCACGTCGACTCCGAACTCAACACATTTCGGGTGCTTACATGTGAGCACTTTTCTGGAGAAGTGCGTTGCGTATTGCTGAATTCAGGGGCCATTGTTGAATCAGTGGAACCGCTAACGCTCGAGGAAATCTTCATACACGCCGTAATGAGAGGGAGGGAGGGAGAATCCCGATGAACATACAAGCCATAAAGATCTTGTTTTTGAAGGACCTGTTCCTTAGTCGCAAGCCGCTGTTTGCCTATCTTCTCGTGGGAGTCATCTGCTGCATGCTGGCATGTGCCCCAGATAAAAGCATCTCATTCGCAGGTTTTATTCTCACCATAACGATCGCTATTGCGTCAGGTATCCATTTGATTGGAACGCTGGTGCTGAGCGAGACGACCGACCAAACACGACTATTCATACTTAGCTTGCCGGTGAGTTTCTTGGATTACTCCATCGGCAAGATGGCTGTGATCTTGACCACCTATCTGATCCCGTGGGGGGCCATGTTTATGATCATCACAGGTCTCACTTTTATGATACCCGGCTCGCATCGAGGAGCAGTGATCGTGTTACCTGCTATTTTTCTTTTCTTGTTGGCTGGCTTCAATCTGCAACTGATGACGGCCGTAGCGTTCGAATCGATTGGAGCCACTATTTGCGTGATGGTAGCGTGTAACGTGTTCCTTAACGTGTTTTTAATGAAGCTCTTTGCGATTCCAGAGGTGGCAGAAGTGATCAAAGGGGATGTTATTTCGTGGCCATCGTCCGTTGTTTGGATTGTGGCTGCTGAGTGTGCAATCATTCTGGTTTCTTTTGCCATTGCGTTCCTTACCCAGACACGAAAACGGGATTTGATTTAAGACTTCGACACTTCCTCGCTTCTTCGTTTTAGCTAAAAACTTCATGAGTGATTTCTCTCGAATATACTATCTAGATAATCTTAGAGTTATCGCCATGATGCTCGGTGTCTTTCTCCATGCGGGATTCGCGTACGCCAAGCCATCTAGCAGCTTTTGGTTGGCAACCGATCGTTATTCAAGTTCAATCGTGGATTGCAGCATCTGGTTCGTTCATCTCTTTCGCATGAGCTTGTTCTTTTTGATTTCAGGCTATTTTTCAAAGCTCCTTGTCGAAAAACGAGGAGTTTTTGGGTTCGTCCTAAACAGAACGGTTCGGATCGGGATACCGTTCCTATTGTTCTATCCGATTCTGTTCTTCGCTTTGATTGGGGTTATCGTCTTCGCAATATCGTATCTGGAGAAGCCGGAAGGGGCTCTTGCGCTGATGCAAACTGCAATGGATATGCCGAGCGATTCTCTGGGCAGACCCAAGTACCCACTGATGCATCTTTGGTTTCTGTACTACCTGTTAGGTCTATCTCTTCTGGGTGCTCTCGCTGGCAAGTGGATCGACACACTATTCAGTGGTGTCGAACGATGGATTCGAGGTTGGAGGGGCTCATCGCGTTATATTAGTCTTATAGGCTTGGGAGCTTTGCCGTTGCTCTTAGTTCCTGCGGTTATGCTCGCGCGAGTTCCCATTCCAGCCCCAGAGACGTTTCAGCCTTTACTGTGGCCGTTTTGGTTTTACGGACTTTTCTACTTTGGAGGATGGTTTCTGCGAGGTCGAGAGATGTTGTTAGATCAGGCTCCGCGCCAGGCAGTTTTTTTGAGTTGTGTTCTTGTTGTTGGATTCGCGATTTACTATTGTTCATTACCCACTTTAGATCTGCGGTTGCTTCTAGGGGGTAGATTCGAGCAGTCGCTTGCGAAGTACTGGCCAGGGATACTTCTCACTTGCTACCTATCGGTCGGGCTTACATGGGTCGCATTGGTATGGGGCAAGCGATTTTTGAATAGGCGTAGTGGTGTGATGGGGGTGATATCGGACTCTTCCTATTGGGTTTATTTGGTTCATTTACCTTTGGCGGTTTATCTTCAAACGTTGATGGTTCCTTTTGAGTGGCCGCTATGGATCAAGCTCACACTGGCGACATTGGGTACACTTTTGCCATGTCTAGTTTCTTATCTCGTGTTTGTTCGCTACACACCAATAGGTTGGCTTTTGCATGGCAAGCGATCGTTTCCCTAGAATGCCATTTCCTTTAGCTCTCAATACCCGTCGAAGCTGTTGAATGACATCTGCTTCGTTCGGATTAATCTTGCCAGCGACCGCCTCGATCACGTCCTGGCTGGGCATCGCTTCAATCTTCTTTTAAGGTCAATACACGCCATTTAGAGTTGCCTCGAGTTTGGCGGTAACAGGCGGCACATGCAACCGGGGGCAACCGTTAAATTGCATCAAAACAAAAAAAGTCCGCTCACCCCCCACATTAGAGAGGGGCGATAGCGAAAACCGGGATAACAATTATCCCGGTTTCTAATCGAGCGAGGAAAAAATGTTTGACTTCCGGGGATAACACCCCACAATAACGGCTTTCCCGGTGCGGAAGCCGGGATAATTACAAGTTATCCAATCCAGAAAGAACGCCATTTATGAGCGAGATCATCCACTGTAATATAGTGCTAGACAACGGTCTTACGGTATCAGGCTCAATCGCTAAATCTGAGTTCCTGACCATGTTTCGTAATCCAGACGACATTACAACCGTAACCGACCAATATACTAGCCCTGTGGTGCTAGTCTTGCCAGCAGGGACGCAAGTGGAAGGCTCTCTGTCAGGAAAGCCTCCTGCAAAATCCCTTGAGACCTGATAGTTACTAGGTAGTAACCACTGGACGCTAACTCGTACCTAATGTCATCTATAGGCATAATTCACTAAACTCCTGTACATATTGGATAACAAACCGATGGACACGAAGTGCTCGCCGTACGATGAATCGAGATGGAGCGGTTTACCGCTCGCACTCGGTCATCGGTGGCGACTATGAAGTCCAAGGTTTGCAAGTGACGGTCGCCACTGTTTTTAATATTTTTCGAGGCTACATCATTTTGAGGTAAGGTTAGGTGTCTTCGTCGTAGCCGCTTGTCGATCGCTCACCCCGGCGAAGTGAGTCTTCGAACGGAGCGCATGGCGATCGACAAGCGGCGCAGAGGATGACACCGGGAACTTGCTGATTTGCTTCTTAAGGTCTCGCTTTACTCTTCGCACTTGCTTATTCGTTCAAGGATGGTTGATTAGACGACTATTCGAGGTGTGAATGCCTTGTCACTCTTGTGAAGCCTATCGGCTTGCATCCCCTCAGTTATCCATGCACGGTTCCACTCATCGCTTGTTAGCTATGAATTCTCATCGTGGTTGGCTGCAGCTTGCCTGTAGGCTTCTGGATGCTTCGCATCGCTGAGCAGCAAGCTACCTTCCGTTATGGGGTTGGCACATTCTTTAGGGCGACGTGTCTGGTCATCTCGGCGAGTCTCTTACGAGTCCTCGTGTCCTATGTGAGACGACCGCGTCAACTGTGTTTAGTGCTCAACCTCGTGGGTAGGTCTTGTCCTTGGTCAAATTCGTTCGGTGCTCGTTGTAAGGCATTCTCCTGAGAAGGGGTAAAAGGTTCGTAAAGGGCTTGGAGGTCCGATTCGTTACGACGATGTCGTGTGCATCAGCCAGCGATACTGGTTGTCCTCCAAGCCTTGGGGCTATGAGGGCGAACAAGGCTTATTCGTTCGACGATGTGTGTTGCTTAGTGATGGCAACTCATCAGACCGCGGTTTCGAGCTTTCTTGTTCGCCTTGGATTCGTGGTTGGTTTATCTTTTGTTTTTGTCGGCTTTCCTTTAGGTGCTATGGTCTTAGGTTTTCGCTTAGCGGGCCTAGCGACAGAGCTCTGTACCGACGATCGTTTGGGAGTGGATTCGGTTGGTCGTGAAGCGATCTTGGGAGCCTGGGCAGCTGCTTGTTTCGCAGCGCGTTCCTCGCTGATCCTTCGATTCTTTCGCTTGTGACGGCATTCCTTTTTGGGCATTTCGAGTAGTTTCTCTTTTAGGCCTAGAGGGATGCGGCCATAGGACTCGGTCACTTCGATCATACGTTTTGGTTCCCAGTCTTTTTCATCACGAAGTAACGCCCATGCCAGAACAGCGATCTTGCGAGCCAATGCGATAGCAGCCTTCTTTTTACGAGTCTTTTGTTTGCCGCAGATTCGGTCGTAGACATGTTTGGCCCAGGGGTTATAGCGAAGTGAGGACCACGCGCATTCGACAAGGATCGTTCGTGCCAAGGGGTTGCCTCGCTTGGTGATTCGACCATTCCGATCGGTCTCGCCTGATTGGTACTGACGAGGCACTAAACCGAAGTACTGAGAGACTTGTCGACCGTTTTCGAAACGTTTCGCATCGTCGATGCAGGCGACGAGGATCTCGGCGGTTCGTGGCCCGACACCTGGAATGGTTTGCACACGGATAATTCGGGGATCGATCTTACCGATAGACTCAAGCTTCTTGACCACTCCATCAAGGACGGTCGTGAGAGTATCCATCTGAGTGAGTTCGAGATCGAGTTCCCCCTTCCAAAATTCGTGGGGTTCGCACTCTGTAAGCGGTTTGCGAAAGGAGTTGATCCGTTCTCGTCCTGTATTCCATGCCTTCTCGCCGGTGTCGATCGAGATACCGTGATTGACGAACCATGCTCGGATTTTGCACTTCATCTTGTTGATGCGAGAGTCAAGCGTTTTCCGATACTTCACAAGAGAACGGAATTCGCGGTGGGACTCTGATGGCATGTGAACCGCCTTGAGTTCGTTCATGGCGGCCATGCGGGCCAGCTTCAAGGCATCGTCTTTGTCGGTCTTGCGTTTTACGTTGCTCCACTTCCATGCATCTTCGTTGGTAGAGCAAACGAGGGTTTTGAGACCGAGCGATTGTGCCAGATCGTTGATCCAGCCGGAGGGGCCGCACGCTTCCATGACGACGAGGTCGATCTTGTGCTTCTTGAAGACGGTCTCAAGGTAGTTTCGATCGGTGGTAGCGTTCAGGAATTCATGCTTTCTGGTTTTTGAGTCGAAAAAGCAGCACATTGTGTTGAATTTTCCGAGGTCAAGTGCGAGAATCTTCATGGTATTGGATCCTTGGTTGTGGTGGGTGGTAATGATTGTGACAGTTGTCGTTCACGCGACACGAGATCACGGGTTTGAGTCGCCAGTTTTACACGAATGGCTCCCACCCGCTACACCTTGGACTTACATGGATTCTTTCTGCTTTCAATTTGACTGAGACGACAATGAAACTTGATCTCTCCAAGGACAAGCAAAGAATTCGCAAGTACATTGAGCAGCGAATCAAGGATTACCACGTTTACGTCAACTGCGGCCCCGGAGAAGATGCCGATCCAATCCAAGCCATTGTCCTTGGGTTCTACGCCGCGCAGGGCGGTTATGTATACCTCGTTTTCGATACACGCGCCGGCAAGAATCTTGACGGCAACTGGACTCTTCATATTGATGAACCCACGATGTGCCATTTTCCGAAATGGTGTGACTTCTACGAAAAGGCATGTGATGGAGAACCCGTTTCGTTGATTATGGGTGACGGCAGCACGAAGAAACTTGAAAAGTTGGTGGACAATAAAGAGGACATCATAGATGAGAAATCCGAAGACGAACTGAATGCGTACTTCGGTAACATGCTTAAGAATCTGATGGCCGAACTGAAGGAGGATGGAACTCTTGCAAAACTGCCTCTGCGAAAAGATGCATTTCTGATAATTGAGGAATTCGATGGTCATTACTTTTGGCCAGAACCGCGTTCGGTAAAGACCAAAGGTCGTATCCTTCCGTAAAAAAGCAGAACCAAGCGGTGAACCGGAGTTGCCGTTCACGCTGGTTTGAAATGGAAAGTCAATCGCGGCAACACCGGTTACCGCAGTCGTTCGTCGAAAGAGACTTCGTGAAGACGGAACCATGTTTCGCTACTTTCAAGACCCTCTCAATTTTTCCTACGTTCGGGACGACAATGCACCCTGTCACTTCTGCGGTTCAACGGAGAGCCGACTCGATGGTTCACACTGTCGCGGTGAGGCTTCCATTGATGCGGTTTGTTTCGCTTGCCTCCGCAACGGGAAACTGATCGATCATGACCTGACAACAAACGATGTTGATTTGAAACGAATCGGTGCTTCGATACCGGATTCTGAAGAACGCGAGAACCTCACGAACCAAATCATCTACTGCACACCACCGTTGCCAACTTGGCAGGATACGTGGTGGCCGTTTGTGGACGGAGACTTTTGTACGTTCCTAAAGATCGCTTCTAAACGCGATTTCCAAAACCAAAATGAATTCATTGCAACGGTCTACGACGAGTACAAGGAAATGAATGATCCAGATGAACTATGGTCATTTTTACCGGACCGGGAAATCCGGAACTTGTCCGATGGACAATACAACGTTAGTGTCTACTTGTTCCAACGCGGTAATCGCCTCGTCACGACATGGGACGCAAACTAAGAAGACCATCGACGAACATAAATAGGCTTAGATGTTGCGTCGGATAGTCGGGGGAGGGCGTACGTCGAGCCTGATGATTTCTCTTCACTTCTTTGCGGGCCAGCAGATAGCCAACATTTAAGCCCGTGTTCACGAAGCCCCGCGGCAGGATCGGTGAATCGGGGATGCCCCCTCCTACGGGGTTTACTTCCCCTCGCTCTACCCCTTTTCGTCGTCATCGCAGCAATGTTTCAGACTTGCTGCCCGTGTGTGCGACTCACTGGTTGGCATTCTTGTTGTGTCGGAGCGAGTTTCCTCGTTGGCAAGGGACACTTCGTTAGGGATTCTAGTCCCTTTTTCCGTTCCAGCGCAGTCCTTCTACGCAGAACGATCCCGCGTCGTTCGTTTTTTTACACCTCGACTTACGATAGCGTTAAGCAACGCACAACTACGGCGGTCCGGTGCCCAGGATCGGAATCAGTACAAACCGGTGTTGCCGCTTGAGCGACCGTTTGGATGCCTCCCGTTGGCGAACTTGCTATACTGAGTGCATCCCTCGAACCAACAGGAGTACTCCATGACCGCTGACCAACTGATATCTGACGCGGCTTCACTGCCTCCATCCGACCGTCTTCGCATTGCTCAAGCAATTTGGGATTCCCTACCTGAAGACGCTTATCCGGCCCCGGGGCCGGAAATCAAGGCGGAACTTGATGGTAGGATGGCAAATTATCGGGAACACCCCGAGAGCGGTATGACGATTGACGAGCTTCGTGGCCGGCTAGAGGCTGATCGAGGCGAATGAACGTGCGCCTTGTTGACGAGGTTTTTCTTGACTTGCGAACGGCTCGGGACTGGTACGATCGAAAGAGTGCTGGTCTGGGCGATGAGTTTGCGGAAGCGTTCTTTTCTACGGCGCGTGATTTGCCACGTGTTTCCTTGCATCATGCGATTGACGAGACTGGATATCGACCCATCCGAATGCCTCGTTTTACTGCGGTGATTTACTATGATCTATCGGATTCCGAGATCGTGGTGGTCGGCGTTTTGGTGAATGGACGAAGCGCTTCCACACTAAAGAATCGCGGATAACATAACTGGGCTTAGATGTTGCGTCGGATAGTCGGGCGAGGGCGAACGTCGGGCCTGATGGTGGCTGTACCTAGGTGACTCGATGAATGCAACCCGTTCTCCCTATTAACTACTGCCGAACTCCGATACTCGGGACTAGGCAGTATCGTTACGAGCCTTGCAGCTATGAGAAAACGGTCTACAACTCCTGCGGTGATCGGAACTGGAATGTCTTTATAGAACGTCCCCCGAAACCGGACGTGCCAGCCGAGCGGATGTTCAAGTACTTGGCTCGCTATATGACCGGAGGTCCCATCTCAGATCTCAGGATCTTGGGAGAAAAGGCTGGTCGCATCTGGTTCTTAGCCCGTAGCCTTAGGAAAGGAGAAGGCCAAATTGCAACATCGCTGGAGAGGGTCGAGTTCGTCAGGAGTTGGAGAGAGGTCATTCTAAAGAATGATCACCCTGTTTGGTATAAGCCAACGGATGTCGAGTGCGAGTTCCCACCAGAACCGAAACCGTCTTGGGAGCACGCTTATGGATCGCAGACTAAGAAAGCGAGCGAAGAGCCCGACCTCTTCGATGAGATCATCGCCATGCGAGAGAGCTTAGCGGAGTCGAATACGGCCTGACAGGCTCAAAGCCTAGCAGACACAAACAACAAGACTATCACAACAGCCGTTTAACGAGCAAGCCGCTCGAGCACGTCCAGACCTAGGAAACACGACCAAAACCAGCAGTACGAAGCCCAAGTCCAAAGCCCGCCATCTCAACGCCAGCGGGTTAAAGGGGCGATAGAGCAGTCCACGTAGGAGTCTAAACAGAGCTCGGGGAGGAGCGAAAAAGAGAAGAATCCGCAGTTAGGTTGCAAACCGCGCCTAGTCAAGCGATAATCTCACGGGATGCGGAGCAAAGCCACACAGTTCAACGCACAATCTATCCCACCGCTCCGTTACACTCCGGTAGGGATAGATTGCATTTCGTTTATGCATAAATTTTTCATTTTCACGCTATATGACCTCCAATCATACCGACTTCCGAATCGCTTACGTCTTACACAACAACATTTTGCAGATGCTCAAAGCGAGGCCCTCTAGCAATGGATTGCCGCAGCATTGGCCAAGGGCATTGGACACTACGCTGACTGAAACAGGCCGCGATCTCGATGCCCACCTGGGACGCGAGGTCGCAATAACATCCGCCAACGTTAACATTTTGCTTTGCCTTGCAGCCTATACGGAGAGTGATCTCGAAGAGATTCTGCTCGCTGCATTTCCCCGTGGTCAACAGAGAGCGGAATTTGATGATCGTGCCGTATCTATTCTTCGTAGCGAACTGATCAAATTATCTTCGCTGGAACGTTACTTCGAGTTTTTCCAAAAACTTTATGGAAAACACCCGCGTGACTTGCTTTGCGATCAAACAAAGACCGGTGTGCGTCTTCTATTCGATTTGCGCAACATCGTCATTCACGCTTCGGCCTTGGCTGGTCAGTGGCATTGTAAGGATGGACAGCATTATCTAATGGTCGACGATCCTTTTTACTTGAGTGTCGTGAGAACATCTGCGAGACTTCTTGGACTTCCAGATACGTTTTACTGTTTACCGGAGTCCTTGTTGGGTTGCAATGAGTTGATCGACATTTTCATCCAATGCGCGGGCGACGCCATTTCGATCCTAAGCAAATACGTTGTCGAGCACTGGCCAGATTGCAAAATTGAATTTCATCTACCATACTTGGTTAACGAAGCATTGAAATACAAGGCTTCGGTGTAGTATGCCGAGCGGATGCATAACAATCGCATGCAACGGAGCCGGCGGTCGGGTCGGTTTTGAAGTCAACGCATCTCGCGCCGGCCCGCTGATGCGAGGCGTTCGCCAACTCAGCCTTGAACAGACCGAGCCGTAAAGATGCGAAGTGAATCCGTCAGCCTCTTCTTCTCGCTTATCGCCTTGCTTTGCATACCCTGCGCAATTGTGATCGCATTGGCCGCGATCCGACGACTACGCAATAAATCCGCGATGCCGTTCAAGGGCGTTTGGGGAACTTGTGCGATGGCCGCCACGATTACCGTCGTAATTACATTGGTCATCTCTTTCATCCTCAAGGCGACCGGGTTCTTTGATCAACAGTTTTATAGACCATCAGCACGCTCCTTTGGTGCGCAAGACGAACTTAGACTCCAACCTGAAATCGTGAGTTTTGCCAGCGCCGATGGCACGATGCTGCATGGATGGTTCCTACGTTCGGAGGACGATCCGCTAGGGACGGTAATCTGCTTCCAAGGTAGCGACCGGAACATCACCTATACGACCCGAAGCGTATATTGGCTGACGCAACGCGGATTTAATGTTTTCGTTTTTGACTACCGTGGATACGGTCTGTCTGAGGGCGCACCGGACCGAAAGGGGCTCGTCGAAGATTCAGTTGCGGCAATTGACTATGTGGTGACTCGCTCGGACGTGCGACCCGACAGGATCGTTCTGTATGGTCAGAGTATGGGAGGGCAACTCGCCCTAAACGCTGCTTCGATTCGAAAGGACGCCGGCATTCGTTTGGTGATTGCCGAAGCGACTTATGCTCGTCAAAGCTACCACTTGAGTGATAAGCTTGGGCAAATCGGTCCGCTTTGGCTGGTGAAATGGGGAGGTTGGCTGCTAACCAGTGATGAATACAGCGGCGAGTCGGCGATTGCGGACTTGCGGTCGACGCCAGTATTGCTCGTTCACGGGAATTCAGACACGGGCGTCATTCCCTACCATAGCGAACGGCTCTTCGACGCCGCTGCAGGAGCCAAAGAGATTTGGCGGTACGAAGGGATCGGACACCTGCAGATATTTAACGATGAACCACCGCGAGAACGGCTGGTTGAGTTCATAAAGACACATTTGTCCCCCATGTTCGACGTTGATGGCACAGCAGCGGGCGGGGAACAAACGGATGAACGCGAGCCGGAATAGCCCGGCTGGCTCGCTTCGCTCGGCAAAGCTTGCTCCCGGCCGCGATATCCTTAACATTCCCCGAATAAAGCTTCATGACAAAAAACGTCAAGTACGAATGTGACGAAGGCGAGTATCTTCGCGCGGCGCGAGGATTCGTACGTGCCATGGTCGCAGAACTCAATGAAGCGCTGATCGAAAATCGAATCTCTAAATCAAAACGTCGCGAAATCTGTACATCGTTTGTCTATTCGCTTTGCAATACATTCGATCAAGGATGGGTGCGCAACGAAGGAAAGACGTATTACCCGTTGCTTGCATTCACCAAGAAATTCTACAATATCGGCGACACGCTAGACTCCGTAGCTCCAATTCAAATGCCTGATCACAGTGTGCCATTCTACGAAGTGCTTGGGGGCGAGACTGACTGGCTATTTGACGACTGCGGAGGCAAGCGTCCGCCAGATATTCTGGGTAACGTTGGTAGTGAAATGCCAGACATCGATTTGCCACCGGAACCTGAAACAGAAAGAATACGGCTCCCATGCTCCGTTTGCCAAGGATCAGGCAAGTGTTTTTGCCTGCGCAAAGGATCGGGAGAGGCGGCAGACTGTCCGCGATGCACCGGCACCGGTAAATGTAGCCATTGCAAGGGCACTGGATTCTAGGCGGTCGGGGAACCAAGCATTGGACCGAAGGGCTCGATCATTCGGCCCTGACTTGTGTCGAGATCACCCCTCGCCCATCGGTCAATGCCGTCGTTCGTCGACTGATGTTGACTGACGCTCTACACGAATGAATTGAACTTGGAACGAAACGAATTATCTACATCGATGTTGACGACACGTTGATCCGAACGTTTGGAACGAAACAAATACCAATGTCGTCGTGTGTGAAATATGTCCGCAGAATGCATGCTTACGGTCATCAACTGTATTGCTGGAGTCGCGGTGGCGCGGAGTATTCTCGTGGTGTTGCTGTTTCTCTTGGCATAGCGGACTGCTTTTTGGGGTTCCTTCCCAAACCCGACGTTTACGCACACCTCAGCAGGCTTCCTCTCCACGGTTTGTCGTCTCCCCGCAGTTGCCTACGTCTAGTACTTAGATTGTTTGGTACCATTTGGTATACTGTCCTCCAAGCAATTCCCATTTTCGTACAGGGGACTTGCACCCCATTAGTTCACACCCGTGCCGGGCGTACGATGCACCAAAGTCGGCGAGCGGTGCGTTTTGACAATGGATAGATCACCTCGCCGACTTGGTGATCCGTAACGTTCTGCCGTTCAGATTTGAGATTTAAAACGATGGCAAGAATCTATATCGAAACCACTGTCGTCAGCTTCTACTTCAACGCTCGGACCGAGCCCGAGATGGTGTCACGTCAGAACTGGACCCGGCGCTGGCTCGATGCTGCTATCGCATCGTCTGATGAACTGGTTACCAGCCTTGCGGTCGAGAACGAATTGAACGGTGGGCAATTCCCGAACCGATCGGACATGCTCGAATTGGCTGGAAGGTTCCCACTTCTTGATTTGAACGATTCAGTAGCGGAAGCCGTTGAGGCATACATCGCAAACCATGTGATGCCAAATGATCCCGGCGGTGATGCTCTTCACCTTGCCGTCGCATCGTTTCATCGTTGCGACTTTCTGGTGACATGGAACTGCCGCCACATCGCGAATGCAAACAAATTCGGCCACATTCGCCGCGTAAATGGTATACTGGGTTTGGGCAATCCAACTTTGGTCACCCCGCTCGAGCTGCTTAACGAGGACATTTTACCTGATGGATAGTTACTCTGAAGTTCGCCGCGTGCGTCATGCGATGTCTGCGGCTGCTGGCCATGACATTCGTAAATTGATTGCGACGATTAACGAGCGTCGCTCCGAGGTCGCGCACCGCATTATCGATCCAGGGACGAAGGCAGAACAATGCGATACACACCGAGCTGCCGACAAGACGGTTTCCAATGGTAAGTCTTCTCCGGCGGCCGGGTGATCGCAACCGACTATGAAGTCCAAGGTTTGCAAGTGACAGTCGCCACTGTTTTTTAATATTTTTCGAAGCTACATCATTTTGGTCGCTGAACTAGGTGCGATTGCGTTTCACTCTTTTGGACCTGCTAGGCAGGCCGCAATCCCTCAGTTATCCATGCACGGTTCAAACATCTTGATTCCTGTTCGACCGCGTTGCGGCTGTAGCTTGCCTGGAGGCTTCCCAGCGTCATTTATTGGTTAGGCTTGGATTTGCTCGAGGTAGGTTTGCTTGATGGAGCCGATATCGCTTTATTGGGGGATATTTTCTTCAGTGCAGCTTTCGCTTCCTTTCGAAGTCGGCTCTCGCGTTGATCACTGTTCTCTTTGACAGGCATTTCCTTAAGTGTCTCTTTGAGCCCGAGATTCATTTTGCCATAGGTCTCGGTCACGGTGATCATCGTGTTGGGGTCCCAGTCTTTTTCATCACGAAGCATGGCCCATGCCAAGACCGCAATCTTGCGTGCCAATGCGATGCCCATGCGCATTCGACGAGAATAGTTCGTGCGAGAGGATTGGCATCCATGTCATTATTCTTTTGAGCACCTGGGAGATTCTTACTCAATCAGCCTTGTATTTTTGCTTTGGCTATGGACGATACATCTACCTTGTCTGTAGTGTTGGACTTCTGCTTCTGTCTTTGGCTGCCACAATCGTTTCCGCAGGTTCTTCCGAGGGTAGACTTGTCGTTACGCATGATGATTTGGGAATGAAGCTTTTCCGTTTTTGGATGTTACAAAACACAATCATTGGGACCCTTGCAATAGCCTCGCTACTGTGGCTGATTGCTACCGCACCAAAAGGGACAGCAACTCATCTTCTCAGGATTTCCGTCTTATGGTGACGATCTGTAAGTACAACTTCGAGTCAAAAGAAACGGCGAATGAACTTCCACTGCTACGCAAACTGTTGATTGCTTCAACGAAGCAACCACGAGCAATCCGATGCACCCAAGCGGCGGATCGGGCGTTCTCAGAAACGGATGACTGCGTCGTTTTTTTTTCTTGCAAGCAGACAATGCCTTTTCTTTTCTCTCCTCTCATTCATCCAACTTCCGGCTATGCTACGGAAAACACTCTTGAAGAATTAGGACCTGAAGAAAACGGACAACGTCCTAAAAGCTACCAGTCGTCCTCTCTGGGGACGAAGCCGAAAAGAAACTGTTCACGCAGTACTTGTCCCATTCCATCATCGAATCAAGAATTGGCGAACGTTTCATTCGATTCAGGGAACTGACCGACGGAGCGATCAGCGACAATGTCGCGGATCGCTCCGCCGATCCGATTCTCCGTATCCCAGTTGTCCCCACAAGTAATTCTGCCACCAAGCCGTGAACGGACGGGCGTCGCACGAGTCATCGCATGTATCACCAATATCAAGCAACGTACGGTCCTGCTGATACTCTAATTCTGCTGAGTTGAGAATCGCCGAGGGGCTCCAGTTGAAGGTGTCGGATCTGGTTCTTGGCCCGTAGCCTAAGGAAAGGAGAAGACTAGATCGCAACATCGCTGTCGAGTGCGAGTTCCCACCAGAACCGAAACCGTCTTGGGAGCATGCTTATGGGCCTTACATCAAGTCTAAGAGTGACGAACCCGACCTCTTTGATGAGATCATTGCCATGCGAGAGAGCTTAGCGGAATTGAGCACGGCCTGACACGCTCAGAGCCTAGCAGACACAAACAACAAGACTATTACACAGCCATTTAACGAGTCATTGGCTCGCGTACGTCCAGACCTAGGAAACAAGCACAAAGCCAGCAGTACGAAGCCCAAGTCCAAAGCCCGCCATCTCAACGCAAGCAGGCTAAAGGGCGATAGAGCAGGTCACGTAGGAGTCTAAACAGAGCTCGGGGAGGAGCGAGAAAGAGAAGAATCCGCCGTTAGGTTGCAAACCGCGACCAGTCAAGCGATAATCTCTGGCGTAGCGGAGCAAAGCCACTCAGTTCGGGCGTACAATCTATCCCACCGCTCCGCTCCGGAAGGGATCGATTGTAATTCGTTTATTCGTTTTTTAGCTAAGGAGGAACTCGACGAGCGTCATGGCTCTGGAATACCTCCCGCTTGCCGGATGGATTGTTACGCTTCTCGCCACATAACCGATCAGCCCCCGCCCCTCCCCCACTTTGCTCGGCGGCTTCGCCGCCGAGCAAAGTGGGGGTATTGCAGGAGGTGCCAGCGTATTAGCGAGAAACATGAAGCTCCACTGGACAAGCCAGTGGTATCTAAAGATGGTCGCTTGTACTCCTGTCCCTGATGAATGTTGACTCCCTCTGTGGTACGATAGAGCGATGTCAGAGGCAGTCTCTGACTGAGGATGACACGTGAGCAGTGCGGGCGACGGTACTCGATCCTCCGGGCAAGAACGCGTGCTCCGCTAACCAGCGGATGCATTTAACGTTTCGATTCCTGGGTCTTGGGCGGTCCACGATCCCCGTTCGACGTGACTGATCCTTTTCGTTCGTCGGCGAAAGAAGCATTGGCAGATTAAGTTCCACTTCAAACCAAATCACCGATATCTCACCAGAACGCATCGCTCAATGGCTCTTGATTCATCGAACACTGCGTTGGAGTAGGAGAAAATAATAGGGATTTTTTACATGCGCGGCCGATTTGTTACTTGTATCGCTTTACTCACTTTTTCGATCACGAATGGTTGCTCGGCGCCATATCGCTCCGAACAGGAACACCGTCTGGAAATTCCAACAGCCGACAACAACAATACAGTTGTCACTTCAGTAGACTTGTTACGTGCGAATATTCGCGCGGCAGGAGGAGATGAAGCGTGGCGGAACCTGAAAGGGATTGCAATGGAGACTGAATTGCAATCGTTCGTCGCTAACCAACTTACGGCGAAGAGTGAAGAGCGGCTTGAGCTCGATATGAATCGAAATCGATGGCGTACAACTAGCGTGAAAGGGGATGCGATTGAACGCGTGACGATTGGAGACTCAACCCGTTCGGAAATTTACAAATACGAACAGGGGCAAATTGTGGGATCCACGGGCATCCAACCCGAGGCTCCTTCCGTATATAAAGAACTACAACTAGTTGAAGAGGCAGAAGATTGGACTGTCGATCGATCGACATGGCAAGACAAGGAGCACTGGTCGTTAACCTCAAAAGACGGTAGCCAGCGACGCATCTACGATCTTGATTCTTTCTTGCTTTCTGCCACCGTCGAGATGACCCCTTACGGTTCCTCGGAAACAATCTACTCGGACTACAGAAAAATTGGCCGATGCCTATTCCCTTTCAGCATTCGCAGCATCTTTCGAGATTCGAGTTTTGAGCTCGCCAAATCCGTCATCAAGATCGAAGTTAATCCGAGCTTTGACGACCGGAGGTTTGAGTTTGAAGAGGGATGGAGAAAAGTAAAAACGGGTATGCCTGCGCCCGATTTCATGATTCCTGATTTCTTCAATCAAAACAAAACCTGGTCAAATGAAACGTTACACGGCAAAGTTGTGTTAATTGACTTTTGGGCCACATGGTGCGGACCGTGCATTAAAGAATTTCCGGAACTCAAGGATATTTCCAAGAAATACTTAGCAGATGATCTCATCGTTTTGGCTATCTCCTTTGACTCAGACAAAGAACAGTACGAAGAGTTCGTTAAATCAAAGATACCTGAGTGGAGTCATGCATTAGTCGAGAACGGATTTGATTCCAGCTTGGCTAAACAGTTTGAGATCGCGAGTATCCCACGTACGATTTTGCTGGATAGAAATGGTGTTATTCTGGGAGTGGACGACGAGGTAAGAGGTAAGTCCCTACACAAACGACTAGGAGAAATTTTTTCAGAATGAAAATCACGATACGAATCTTCCATTTTTCAGTAGAATGATTGGACGAACATAAATAGGCTTAGATGATGCGTCGGATGGTCGGGGGAGTGTGTACGTCGATCCTGATTGTTTCTATTCAGTTCTTTGCGGGCCAGCAGCTAGCCAACATTTAAGCCCGTGTTCACGAAGCCCCGTATTAGGAGCGGCAATGGAAAGAATCTGTTGCTTGGTTGTAAACCGCGTCCAGCAAACTTAATCATGAAAGCTGCCGGAGCGGTTGCAAACTCTTGGCCCCGACCACTTCGCTCACCGGCGATATGGCGTTTAAAGAAACTGGCGGGCAAATCGGGCGAATGGCATCGTTGGGCAACGGTCGCACTGTTGAACTGGCGCCCCTCGCAATATGCTGATGAAGTCCCTTTGATTCAAATTCACGGCGATCGTGACGCGACATTACCGATACGGTACACACATGCCAACGTGGTAATTCGCGGAGGAGGCCATACCCTACCGCTCACACACAGCGATGAGATCGCGAAGTTGTTGCATCAAATTGCACCTCCATCCCAACGCTCCCCTCCGGTTGGGCAGGGATAGACCCTAATTCGTTGATTTTCAGACTTGATTTACAGCTTGTTTCGGCAGTCACTATCACGAAGTTTTTAGGTTTACCCTCTAAAATGCTGCGCCCCCCCTCGTTAAGTATTCGTTTCGAGTTTCACCCACCGCACCTGAGTGTATCGTTCTTCCAAAGGAAATGATTGCACGTTTGCGGGTTTCTAGGGGCGATCAACTCTTCGTCCAAGAAACAGTCGATGGTATTCGATTAACTGCCTACGATCCTGAATTCCAAAAGCAAATGGAAATTGCCAACATGGTAATGCTAGAAAATCGTGACGCACTTAGGGCACTCTCGAAGTGATCGAACCGGAGTGGATTCGGCTAGATGTTGTACTTGCCGTCCATACTGCACAATTAGCAGAACATGGAGGGCAAGACGGTTTGTGGGATCGAAGCGGGTTGGAATCCACACTTGCTAGTCCTCGAAACTCGCTGAGGGGTTAACTGATGCTGATCAAATGGCAGAATGGATTCGCTCGAACATGCAGAAGCGAAAGTAGAAACGAATTCAAACTGTCAGAGAACAGGGAGTGCAAGCGACCGACTTTTGATACCACAGGCTTGTCCAGTGGAGATTCATGTTTCTCTCTAAAACGATGGCACACCTGCATTCCCTCCCTCTTTGCTCGGCGGCTTCGCCGCCGAGCAAAGAGGGAGAGGTCGGGGGCTGATCGGTGATGTAGCGAGGAACGTAAAAACCCACCCGGCAAGCAGGAGGCATTCTAGAGCCATAACGCTCGCAGCAATCGAATTTGTGCTGCCAAGGGCAACTCACCTACCTCGTCCAGAAAGAGCGTTCCTCCGTTGGCGCGATCAAACCATCCTCGCCGCTGATCTGAGGCACCGGTAAAGCTCCCCTTCTCATGCCCAAACAACTGAGAGTCGATAAGCTCTGAAGGGATCTCGCCGCAGTTGACGCGAGAATAGGGACGCTCCGCTCTTGCTGATCGTTGGTGAATCGCGGGCACTTTTTTATGGTGTCATTCTTTGCAACACGAGAGCGATGGGCGAATTCAGTGCCGTTTCGGTGGTGTCAGGACATTTGAGAGGAAAGACCAACACGTCGTCACCAGGGCGATCAGCCTGGTTTGTTAGCTCGCGTTACGCGGCTCAATCCTGCTGGTGCGTTTGCAAGGTTTTTTTTTGCAAGCCGATGTAGGGGACGAAATACAAGTCAAGCTGCCACAAGACCAATATCGTGAGCTGGGATTGTTTCCAGGCGATCCTGTTTTTGTGTACCCCAAGAATGCGAGGGTCTTAGTGCCCGACTTCGTCATTTGATTGCATCTAATTGGATTCGGATACGATGGGGCTGGCTTTACTACGCAGGCAGAATGGCGTGAAATTCCGATGGAGTGTTGTACGAAATGTTTAGAAATCCGGTTATGATACGTGAGCAGAGGGGAGGTTTACTTCAAATTTCGGTAGTGGGAGCTCATCACGTTGGAAAATGGCAGAACTGGAGAGGAACTCCGGCAATGGATCGAAACCGATGGACTCAAGTTGGGAACCGAGTCAGTTAATGAATTAAACCGATGGTTGGTTTTGTCTACCTTGTGGGATCCAGATCGAACGCTGCTGGCGCAGCTAACGCCACTGCTTCAAGAGTTTCCCGAATTGGAGCGAGGGGTGGTGCCGTTGGTTGCCTTTCTTTTGGCAACGCGTAGCCCTGGGGTTTTCATCGGATTCCTGCAGCGTGATAATGAAGCCCTGCCAGTTCTGCTACGAATCTTGTCATTGCCTACACCCGCTTCTTCCTGGTTGATTTCTGATGAGGACTGTTTTGATTGGTTAAGACTGTCAGCTGGACAGCTCGTTAGTGCGGAGCGGCTCAGGGATGTCATTGCGACCGAGGTCTTGTCGGTGGATGACGAATCGGTGCGGTTGGCTTCGATGAGATCGTTTCGTAGGCGAGAGACACTCAGAGTGTTGTGTGGTTTTTTTCTTCATGGGGTGGGCTGGAATGATGTTATGGGACAATTATCCGAGATTGCAGACGCCGCATTTTATGCAAGCTGGGAGTTAGCATTTTCCGAGACCCGAGTAGCCCCTGAGCGTCGTCAACAAATAGAGTCGGGGTTGATTGCGCTGGCAGGTGGGCATTACGGCGGATGCGAGTTGGACTTGGAATCACCCCTCCAGATCCAATTTCTCACGGAAGAAGAGCCAACGGGTGTTGGGAGAGCCAATGGGGGCAATACAGATCGCTCGCGAATCGCAGAGCGAACCATGTATTGGTTAACGAATGCCGATGGATTCGATTACCGCGTGAGCCGTTTTCTGGGGTCGGGGAATGAGCCTGCCGTATCAAACGCAGTTTCGTTGTTGAGCGAGACTTTAGTGGAGACCAACCGTCAGTGGTTTCAGCAGATCGAGAATCAAGGTCGCACGCAACACAGATTAGCTCTTTTACGACGCAGGCTTTTGGCCGGTAGTGAAGCGTTCTACGAAGAGTGGAACAAGCAAGTCCCAAGCTTTGTATTCCGCCGTAACTTGTCCGGTGCAGATATCGTCGGTTTGTACGCTTTGTTTCGAAGGATCGATCGGTCTGCCTCGCAACGAATTGGAGCTATTTCCCAGGAGCCCGAATCCAAACTCCTTGGAGCGTGGCGTGAGGAACTATCGATCTTCGTACAGTATTTGCAGATACTTTATGGCGGAAATGACGAGTCGCTTTCCTTGGGAAATACTAGGTCCGCCATTGATGCTTTGGCAAATGCTCGCCACATTCAAGACTCAGAACGAGATGTTTTAAGGAATGCTCTTCATGCCATCGCGACCGCTAGCCTGCAGTTGCAGGCCCGATCCTTAGAAATGACCGGGCAAGATCCAATTCGGATTCCCGTCGCCGATTCTTTTGAAGAACAACTGAATAATTGTCGTGAGAAAATGGAGGCCGCCCGCGATATCTGGAATCGAAAACAGCCTGAAGCGTTCCTGGTCCCCCCAGAGGTAGCCGTCGAAACCGACCTAATTCTAGACCCCGCCCCCGACCGTGACTGGGCGAATCGCGTTCTTAAGTCCTATGGTTTCGTCCGTTTGCAAGATGCTATTCAAAACTTACAGGAGCTAGCGCAAGAAGAGATTCGGATGCTTTCTACCAAGCGATGCCGACACTACCTTGCGAAGATTGCCCCAAGTTTACTGAGCAAGATAAGCCAGACCCCTAATCCGGACCTGACGCTCGAAAACCTGGTTGAAACGACTCGTTCCTTGGGAGGCAAGGGAGTACTTTGGGAGCTGTTTAGTTTTCACGAGCCCAGCATGGATCTTTACATTCGGATTTGCGGAGCGAGCGCCTATCTGGTGTCGATTTTAACTAAGAACCCTGGGATGATTGACGAGCTGCTCGATTCGTTAATGCTGAACCGGCTTCCGAGCGAAAGCCAACTCCACTCCATGCTCACCGATTTGTGCCGGGGGGCGGCAGATCTAGAGCCCGTTCTTACCTCCTTCAAGAACGCGATGCATCTGAATGTGGGAGTGCGCGACATACTGGGTAAGGAAAATGTTTCCGCTACCCACAACGCTCTAACGGACATTGCGGACGTATGTGTGAGACGTGTGATCGAAAGCTGCTATAGAGCTTTGGTGGAAAAGTTTGGTGTGCCCACGACACGTAGCGGGCAAGATTGTCCGTTTGCTATTCTCACGGTAGGAAAGTATGGCAGCCGCGAGCCTAACTACCATAGCGATATGTCGTTGTTGTGCATCTATGAAGAAGAAGGGGTGACAACTACACAAGGAGCAAGCAAGAGTCAAACTTTAGATCATTGCGATTTTTTTCATCAGCTCGTCTATCGGATAACTCAATCGATCAATCGATTGGGCCGTTACGGACGTCTTTATGAAGCCAAGCCGTGGATTGTTGGCGAGGACGTTGGCAGCACGGCTGCATGGAGACGGCACGACTTCGAAAACCTATTTAGTACAGGCGAAATATCTGCAATTAAGAAAGTCGAGTTTTGCTCAGCGCGATGCATTGGTGGAACTCCTGGCTTTCTGAGTCGTGTTAATGATGCAAAAAGTTTGATTTTGGGAATGCGTCATTGGACGAGGGGGGATTCCCTGAAGGTTTTGCAGCATCGTCTCGGGCTGGAACAAGGTGTATCACCGAACAATATCAAGCGAGGTCAAGGAGGGACCATCGAGGTAGAGTTACTAACGAAAGTGCTTTTACTCACAAACTTCCACGACCGACCTGAGCATATCGCGGAGGGGACGATTGAAGGGTTAGAAAATCTTTCTGAACACGGGCATATCGACTCGACGGACTACCACGCACTTCGGGAAGGATACTTGTTTTTGCGACGAGTGGAATCCGGATTGAGGCTCATGAACACGACCGCCCGACATGATCTGCCTACCGGAAAGCAGGAGCTAGAGCGGTTAGCCTATGTCATCCGCTTGCAGGCCCCGGATAGCGTCGCCGCGATATGTGATCAGCATCGAGCATCCATTCGTACAATTTTCGAGCGGGTATTTTCTGAGATGGAGTACCATCCATAAGCATGGCATGTACCGAGTTTAAAGATGCCCCGGCCTGTGCAATAAGGCGGCTACTGCGACCAGGCCTAGGGCACTTTCGCGATCGGCTAGCCGACGCAAATATCTAGAAGTCTTATTCAGGGCCGTTTCGAAACAAAATCCAGCGGGAGAGTCAAAAGACTAGCATCTGACTCTCCCGCGTTGGACTTGTTGGGTAGAGGGTGTCCGCCTGAGAAACAGGCAATAACACTATGTTATTGATTATGCAAGAGATGTGCCAAAGCGCAGGCGTCAGTGCATTTCTTCGCTTCTTTGCCGAAATTTGGCTAGAAAGTCGAGATTCCGGGATGTCCTTTGCCGAGGTGGCCTCACTTCGAATCTAAAGGACGTTCTAGTTGCCCACTTATTGGGCAGGTCGTGCTAGCGTATTGACGCTGAGCAGTGCACGACCTGGCCGACGTGACTGGGCGTGGGAACAGGTTTTGTGCCCGGGATTTAGCCCTATTTCTTGTACACTCGAGACTTTGAGTCTCCAGCTGTCATGAGATAGGCCATCAAATCGCGTACCTCCTGCTCGTTGAGTTGATCAAGCAACCCGACGGGCATTTGTGACACCTTAGATTCTTTCATTTCCTCAATCTCGTCTTTGGCCAGAACGATCGGCTTAGCATCGGCATCGATCGTATAGATATAGATTTCGTTGCCAATCTCAACAGCCCGACCTACAAAGCTTTGGCCATCGGCAGTTAGAATCTGTTGAGAACCGTATTGATCCGAAATCGCTTTGCTAGGTTCGATGATTGATTCCAGCATATCCCTGACCGAGAACTTCTTGCTGGCGGTCGACAAATCTGGCCCAACCGCTCCTCCTTGTCCAGCAATGCGATGACATTTGGAACAGCTGGTAGCGTGGTAAAGATTCCTGCCGGATTCGAAATCCGGTTTGTTCGTTGACGTTTCGATTGCTGCTAGAGCTTCCGCGACGGTCCAAGTTCTCCCGGGACCTTGAGGCGGTGTTGAGGTGAAAGGTGCCGACAATAAGGATTGACCGGTTAACGAATCCAATACAATTGTCTCCTCTGGCGAACAGGTGGCCAGCGCGTCGTCGCGAAACTGGGTCAAGAACTTCCCATAGCTATTGCCACCCGGCTTTTTTGATGCATCAATGAAAAACTGGAAGTACCTCCGCCTTTGATCCATCGTCCAGCCTTGTTGGACATTTCTCAACGTGAACGCAAAGTGAATACCGCGTACAGGAGGCATGTTTGCAAGCATCTCACCGACCGTCCCGCCATATCCGGCATTCCTGGCGACCAAATAGCCCCAGTCAGGAATAGGCTCCGGCCCAAGCTTGTCCATCATGTCTAGCGTTTTTTGAACGACCGAATCGGACTTCAAATAAACCAGGAGCTGAACAAGCTCCGCATCAAGCTCATAAACATGCGTGGGATAAACCGCATCTAAAACTGCGAGCAATTCTCCACGCTGATTGTCGTTTGGAGTGCTAAGCCTGCAAAAAGCTACTTGCATGGCTCTTAACCAAGTCAATCTTTGTTCAACGTCGAGTTGTGGCCAATCGTGTTGCATTAGTGATTCTACAATGCGTGGCAGGTCGCTCGATTCTCCTTGCCTTGCTAGGGCGAGCATGGCTACTGAACTCGCGGTCGGATCTTTGAGTGAATGCACTTTGTCACGCCACGCTTCGACAGGCTGACTTTCGAGCGCGACCCTGGCTGCATAGCGAATGAACCGGTCGGAATTCCCCAAGTGCTGGATAGCTAAATTGACATCACCCGTAGCACCCCCGTGCATTGACTCAAGTTGACGCCGGACCCTTCGACTTTCTGCTCCTGCCTCGCTGGCTCGGAAAGCAGGCTCGGTGCTCTCCTGCCCCACATAGGTCACACGATACAAATCGGACTGGGTGCCGCGTCCACCTGTCGCAAAGTACAGTGCACCGTCATTGCCCACAATCGCATCGGTGACGGGTAATGGTGAACCGGTCACGAAATCAGTCTTTTCTCCCGTGTAGGTCGAACCATTCGGCTTTAAGGCCACCGAGTAAATGGTGCTGTAGGTCCAGTCCAGAATGAACAAAGCGTTTTGGTAACGGGCGGGAAACTTGGCTCCCTCGCCAAAGACGATGCCAGTCGGAGAACCTGGCCCGATATCTACGGCCGCAGGCAGAGAGTCTTCGTAGTATGCGGGCCACTTGCCCGTGCCGCTTCTCCAGCCAAACTCGCTGCCACTAGTTGCATGACAGACTCGTGTTGGGCGATACCATGGCGACCCAAAGTCCCATTCCATGTCTGCATCGTATGTGAACAGCTCACCATCTGCATTAAGTGCGATATCGTACTGATTGCGGTAGCCCATGCTAACGACCGTCCAGTTCTTTCCGGATGGATCCACCTCGCAGATCCAACCTCCTGGTGCCAAGATACCAGCCGCATGCCCGTTGGCATCCCATCGGCGAGGTAACAAATGATCTTCGTTCCAATTCGTCGGGATTTTGCTCCCCGCGATTTTGTTCGGCAATTTTGTATGGTTACCAGCCGCGACGATCAACGATTTTTTATCAGGCCCTAAAATGACTGCGTGCGGACCGTGCTCGCCACCACCGTCTAGCTTCATGCAAAACTCTGCGGTGTCAACCAGTCCATCGCCGTCAGTATCACGAACTCGATGAAGTCCTGATTTGTCCCCACCGTTTACAACGACATAGAGCGAGTCAAAAGCCCATAGTAGACCTTGAGCTCCGCTTAAAGATACAGGTAGCTTCTGCACACGGGTTGCTTCGCTCGCAGTCCCTGGAGTAATCAGATACAAACCTGCTCCTCCTTGATCGCTTGCGATCAGCCTGCCGCGATCATCGGTCGCCAGGGAAACCCAAGAACCCATCGAACGAGGGACTCGGAACACTCGTTCGATCTGGAAGCCCTCTGGCACCTGGGCATGAGTGGCGATCTCGGGCATGAACTCCCCTTCTTCGCCCCCCTCCAGAAGCATTAAAAGAGAATCGCGGTTGACGCTTCCTGACCACGGTAATCCACTCGCTCCCAGTTTCCCGAACTCGATCGCATTGCCCCATGCTGAGTCGTCAAAGCCAAGTTCCTGCCAGCCCGCTACCTCTTTTGCGGACGCTTTCCAGGAACTATCCGACACGACTTCCACTAATGAACCGTCCTCCATAAGAAACAGCACGAGTATCAAAGCCCCCGCCGGACCTCCTTGATTGCGAGCGATCATGGCCAGCTGATTGCGTCCCTCTTTGGCATGCTTGGTGATGTCCACCAAGTTGGGTTGAGACCACTCGTCGTTCGACAGCACCTTGGTATCGTTGATGAAGAACTCCAGTTGGTTGTCGGCACCTCCGATAACTATGGCTTGTTTGACTTTGCCGTTCAGATCCACGGAACGCCTCAGAAACGAAGGTTGATCCGGGTTGTTGCTAGACCAGATCCAAGCTGGGTTGCCTCGGAGTTTTAGCTCTTTGGAAAGCTTGGGAGACTGTGCGAAGCACTGGGGAGGAATGAGGCTAAAGGTGCAAACGGTAACGATCGCTAAAGAAATGATCCGAACGAGATACATATAGACTCCGATGGGCATCTTGGCAAAACAAGAGAAAACTAGGTAGGGAGCGTTGGTAGGAATCTCAATTTTAACTCGACGGTCGCCCCCCAGATACGCAACTTAAGGTTGGCAACGCAAAAAAATGGAAAAAGTAGTTGGCTAGTCGCTCGAATCTTGTGATCGGAACGTTGACTGTATTCACTAGTTCATTCCCAAGCCATGATTCGACTTGCGGCAACGACTACGAGGCTTTCGGCAACACGTGCAATGATCTTCTCGGAATCCTCTGTGACATCCCGGTCGTAAGATAGTTCAATCGCTCCGAGCGTTTTGTTTTTTGAGGCTACGAACCAGGGCAAACCCAATTGGAATCGAAACGAATCGTTGCTACTTCCTCGTTTGGTCACGGGGCGTTTCAAGGTCACGATCTCTCGTGCAAATAATCCATCGTGCAGGTCTCTGTGTTGGACTATATCTCTGTGTTGAACTAGAGGAGTCAATCGTGTTTCGTTAGCCCAACGACCATCCATAGCCCAAATGACGACAGCATCAGGACGGAGCAACTCGCGCAAACCGATGTTAAGACTGGCGGCGACCGCTGCGGTGGTGCTACTTCGGCAAAGCCTGTTGACCACCGTCGCTATAGAATTCGTATCAGACAGGATTTCCAAGGTTTGCTCGTCCACCTCCCAAGGGATCCAGGCCATGCATCCGCAGTTGGGGCACGTAGAATCCCGAGGCGGATCGGAAACTAAAACGAAAGAGCGTTGACCGCAAATGCTGCATTGAAGTGGCTCTCCGTCGGGTGTCCTGCTAGAAACTCTCATGGCTGACCGTAATTGCAAATTGAACCTTTCCCAAAAGTCATTTGGAAATCTCTCCAAGGTAATTCTAACGATGAATGCGCCACCGGTGAGGTGGCCAGAAGGTGTGTGTTACAATTCCGATCATATGCGACGCCGGCACTGCGAAGGGATTGTGACCGGGAGCACCGCGCTGCCACATCCGCGAATCGCGTGATCGAGCGGAGAAATCTCCGAGCACGAAGTATTCATCGTTGCTAAGCAAGGCGGGGCGACCTTCGGATCCCCACAACTTCGGGCCAAACGGGGCAGGAATTTCTGATAAGTACTCAAGTCCCATTATGGAGTCAGGTGGCGTTTGGCGTACGCCATCGATCCACACGGATCCGTCTTGAATGTGAACCTTTTCGCCTGGTAATCCGATCAATCGCTTCACGTAGAGCGTTGCTGGTTCTTCAGGATTATGAAAAACCACAAGATCCCATCTTCTAGGGTAGAGATACTTTGCGACTAGAAAGCGATCGCCAGAATACTCTGTCTCGTCGACCTCCAATGATGGGGCAACATGGAAATTTTCGCAGATCATTAGCTGTTGATCGGCTTTTTCATAACGATGGTCGAACGCTGTACAATAATTGGGTTTACCGCATTCTGGGCAAGTTCCCTTGCAGTGTCTTCCCAACAGCGTCGGTGCCATAGCGTTCGTTGGAACCACAAATGCTTCAAAAAGGTAAGGTTTCAGCACAAGTGGAAGCAAGAGGAGTGTACAGACGGTTGTTAGCAACGTTGGAAGCCATGCCTGAATTGTCTGCACGAACCGGGTTTGAAATATGGCGAAAATCACGGTACAGGGAATGGCGACTGCCGCAGCAAGTTCAACCAGTCCGAGTAGGATCGAATCGGCAGCCCAGTATGATGAGATCACCAGGAAAAGGACATTGATAGAGATCTGCAGCATGCTTACACACACGGTAGCAAAAACAACACCCCGTGTTGTAACGTTTGGTGCTTTCGCCCAACGCAATCCTAGACGAAGACATAGTGCCCAAAGTACGAGTTGTCCGACTAGCAGGCCAATAAATACTGAAGCAAAAATTATGGTCGACAGCATTTCGAACGATGTTGTTTTGCGAAATAAAGAACGAGCAGGAATCGATACGCTAAAGAAATGGCGACCGTAGCGATCGTAGGATGACAGCTCTAATTCTAACGTAAAGGGAACGCCCGACCTCCCATTCTCAGTGCTAAGTTATCTTTTCTACGACAGATAGCCTTTGCCTCAAGCTCGGGTGAGTCCAGCTTGTGCGATGTGGCTTGTTGGATCCGTAAAGCTTCTTCAGCACATGGCCATACTGAGTACTGGCTTCGAGCAAACTCAGGTTCCGGTGTTTCGCCCCCAGTTTGATCGCATATTTGTCGGCGTCCCATTCCGTCCACCAGCAGGTAGCGACAATCAGCCCGGCGAAGACCAAACCGAGCAGAAGACAGCCTAGTACTAAGTATCCGCCTTGGGTGCATGACAGGAGGTAAAGCAAGCTGGGGACTGCAAGGAATGTTGGAAGCATACGCACCAAAGCGTGGTGTCGAATGCTATGGGAAAGTTCGTGGAGAATGACCCATTCGATTTCAGCGGTATCAAAAGTAAGAAGGAGTTTATCGGTCAGCAGTAGCTTTTTTTGAGTCAATCCACCCAATAACACTGCGTTCGAGGATCTGCAAGCCGTTGGCCACAGATAGACCTTGGGTGAGGGATGGCGAAACGCTTTCCAAAGTGATTCCATCTCTTGCGAGCGTTCGTCATCAATTCGTTCGGCTCGGGAGCACCAAAGAAACCAGTAGGGAATCAGGAGCGAGCTTAGCCATGCCGAGGCGATGATGGTCAGCAAAAGTCCCCAGGGAAAGGTGGTAAGTGAGGTAGGTTGGCTTTCTCCGATTGAGAGGTCAGTCAGTCCCGTTGCATGCAACAAGTCGATGGCAATTACCATGAATCCAAAGATGGCGATTGGGATCCAAAGAAGTCTATTAAATCCCAGATGATGCTTGAGAAACAGAATTCCCATCAAGCTAGGCAATGTGCCGCAAACAATTGTGGGAGCCCACATGTTGGTCGTGGCCCAGGTGGTTTCTACCAGTTGCGGCCATCGGAGCAAAGCTAGAAGGAAGGGCTGAATGATCAGGAAGCCTAGTGATAAATGCTGAAGTTGTTTTTTGGATAGGCGAGACAGATTGGAGCCTGTCACTGCGAAGGCTAAGCAAACTAAGAGCAGCAACGTCCAGCACTCGATATCAGTGCGTTCCGTTGGTAGCGAGCTAATCGCAAGTGGGAGTTGCAGCCGCGGCGGTGTCGATCCAGCATAGAAAAGCCAGTAGAGTGGCCAGGAAAGGAGCGGAGACAGCAATAAGAGACGTCCCATAAATTTCCAAGGAACATGGATGCTAGGGCCTACAATCCGGTTGAGATTCCCGCACCCCCCTGAGTGGTCCAGCGCTCCGCCTGAGAAATTCCAGGTTAACCAAGTCTCCCTAACTACAAAATTTTTTCGGGAGCATAACGGAAAATAGGGCGGGGGGCCGGTCGGGTTTTTCCGTGGAAATGGGGGAGCCTTGTGCCTGGCCGCAGCCCCTATTTAGCCCTTCGGGAGAGAAACAACGTAGCAAGAAAGGCAACAAAACATCCTGAACCGACGTAAAAACAAGTCAACATGGTTGGTCTTTGGGCTTCGAGCATTCGTTTGAAAACGAAGTACGGAGGGATCGGTGTCTCGGTTACGCCATCCTGAGAGATCTCGTTCCAGGTGTCCCAGGCCGTTGCGGGGGGCATATCTAGCATTGCCTGTCGTATGTCCAGTACGAGATCTTCTTCAGACAGATCGAGCGGGGCAGAAAAGCTAGCTCGAAAGGAATACAGGTAGCCTGCGTAGCTTAGGCAAGGGATGCTAACCAGGAGAAAGATCACTGACAGCACCCCCAAAACGGGAGAGGAACCTTTGTTTTTGCCCCGACGTGAAGATACTTCAGTTTCGGCAGGGGAAAGTGTCGAGAAGCCTCGAACGGTAGGGACTTGGACATTAGCCTCGCACGAGGGGCAGCTAACTGTCATTCCCGCTTGGCTCTTAGCGACGGTTAGTTTGTTTTGGCAGTTAGGACAAGGAAGAAGATATTGGCTCATAGTGAGAACGATGGGGTCAGGATCTGTTGAGAGTCGGATGGATGGTGCTAGCGGTGGACTTTTCCGATGATACCAATCCTAGTTGTTTTCGCAGGATGAAACCGATCGAAAATTATATTGGCTTAAAGTTTTTGTCGGTGGCTGGACCCGCGTTATGTGGTGGTTAAAATAGGGTCGGTGCTGGTGGTAGGATCGCGAGATCCAATCCTTCACACTCACATACCACAAATTGGAACATGGATGGTCGGTCGTAAATGGCCGGTCAATGTGTTTTCCAAACATCCTTGCCTTAAACGCCGGATCGTTCGAGTCAACTAAAGTACCCAGCAAACTTATTGGGTTGACACTATCATAACACGACCGTCGAACGGTGTATAAGCGAGAGACGACAGCATCGAGGGTTACCTTGTGGCTGTGGTATTCTCATAGGATGGGAAGGTTTGCCGGTAACTCGGATAGAGAGTTGCTGCTTGCCTCCGGAGTGGGTGTGTTCCAGTGGTATTGATCATGGAAGAAAATCGGTCGTGTTCCGTTATCATTTCGTTTGGGTTTGGGTCGCGGTGACTAGGCGTGCTTGGGTACGTCGTGTTAGTCAGCGTCGGCACTGTTTTCCCTTGTCGAGTTGAAGAGCAGCAACGAAGCGTGCGTCGCGGGCATCCTTATATTTTTGTTATTCGTAAAAATTTACCATTTGTAATCGGAGTGATGTTCGTTTTAAGTTAGGTGCTACACTTCTCTTGCCTCACTCAGGCGGGGGATGGGACGTATGCGTTATTGGATCTATCTCAGGTCCGCATGGTTTTGGGAGCATGCCCAAGCGAAAGCGGATCAGTGAAGCGCCCAATGACGAGAAACGTCTAGGACCGTGCTAGAAACCGAGCACTTCGACCCTCCATTTTTTCGTGGTTTCAGGAGCTATTACCTTGTTCGACGGCCTGTTGGATTTCGATGATGATTTGCCTCGCAGCGCTGACGACTTGGATGGTCTTCGCAAACTGTCGCTTGAGGAGGAAGGTGACGACCTAGGCGATACGGTCGCAGAGGTTGTTGTTCCCGAGGACCAAGTCCAATTGGAAAGCGATGATGATCTGCTTTCCGGCATGGACGAGATCGAGACGTGGTCTGACGATCCAGTTCGCATGTACTTGACGCAGATGGGCGAGATACCTTTGCTCACCCGCGACGAGGAAATTCGGCTGGCGAAGAAAATCGAAGTCACACGACGACGATTTCGGACCAAACTGCTCGAGTGTGACTATGTGGTTCAGTATGCCTTCAAGATTCTCAAACGTGTTCATTCAGGCGAACTACCATTCGATCGCACGGTCCAAGTCTCAGTGACCGATCGCCTAGAGAAAGACCAAATTCTCGGACGACTGCCTCACAACCTCAAAACCCTCGATGTCTTGCTAAAGCGAAATCGTCGCGATTATCGCAACGCGTTGAGCAAGAACTTGCCGGAAAACGTGCGTGTTGAGGCATGGCAATCCCTAGCTAGACGACGTCGCAAGACGGTGCGTCTAGTGGAAGAGTTGGGTTTGAGGACTCAGCGAATTGAAGCAATGATCAACGTTTTAGAGAGGCTCAGTCAGCGGGTCGATGAGATTCTGCATGACTTGGCGACCCTAAAGTCATATCAAGTTTCTCCTTCGCAGGTGGCGCAGCTAAAGCGTGAGTTTCGTCAGATTCTCGTTGCGACTCAAGAGACGCCTACCTCGCTGAGAAATCGGGTTGCTACGGTGAAGAAAGTCTTTACCGAGTACCAAAGAGCGAAAAAGCAGTTAAGCGAAGGCAATTTGCGTTTAGTGGTTTCGATTGCCAAGAAGTATCGTAACCGTGGTCTCAGTTTCTTGGATCTGATTCAAGAGGGGAACGCGGGCTTGATGCGGGCGGTCGACAAGTTCGAGTATCGACGAGGGTTCAAGTTCTGCACCTACGCGACTTGGTGGATTCGCCAAGCCATCACCCGTGCGGTGGCAGACCAGAGCCGAACCATTCGGATTCCTGTGCACATGGTAGAAACCATGTCGCGGGTTCGAAATGTGTCTCGTCAACTTCTGCAAGAACTAGGTCGCGAGCCTACCTTGGAGGAAACCGCCAGACGTGCAGAAACGACAATCGAGGAAGCGCGGCGAGTATTGGCCATGAGCCGATACCCGATTTCGCTTGATCGTCCTGTCGGGAATAGCGAAGACAGTCATTTCGGCGACCTGCTACCTGATGGTACCGCAGAGAGTCCTGCCATTGGTGCAGCACAAGAGATGTTGCGAATGCGAATCAACTCCGTCTTAAAGACGCTGAGCTATCGCGAACGCGAAATCATCAAACTGCGGTACGGTTTGGGTGACGGTTATAGCTATACGCTGGAAGAAGTAGGGCACATCTTCAAAGTGACGAGAGAACGTATCCGTCAGATTGAAGCCAAGGCGGTCCGAAAGCTTCAGCAACCAAGTCGTTCGCAAGAATTGGTCGGGTTCCTCGACTAGTTTTTCGCATTGTTCATGGTTGTTCACTCAACCAGAGCCAAATCTAAACCCCAAATTTAAACCTTGGTGCCCCCTCCGGTACCAAGGTTTTTTTGTGCTTTCGGTTTAAAAAAGAACCGGGCCCCGATCAATTGCTTGAACGAGGCCCGGAGTCAGGACTAATTGACCTCGAATGAATCACGCGCTCCTGGTAACCCAGAGCACAATCCAATCCGAGCGGAGTGAAGGCTGCATGTCACTAGCAGCCCGCCGGCCCACTAGGACACCTCACCCCCATGGCCAGTACAGAAACAATTCACTGATCACCTCCTTTCAAGAACAGCCAGGCTTACGCGGTCTCACAGCCAAGAACCGGACCGCAAAGCACGGAAACAGTCGCCGCGATGCGTTTCGCAGCACTGACCCTATTTTATTTTGAATGCCCCCAAGAAATCAACTAGAGCTTAGGCTATGATGCTAAAAGTTGTCGAAAATTCTCTCCCTTCTTCGACGGCGGACCACTAGCTATTGGATACTTTGCATTGGTGAATTGCTCCTCCTGCTCCCTGCAAAGCCCCTGAGCTTCCAGCTAACAACACCAAAGCCCTTCGGTTTTTGATTCCTTACTCCTTTGTTTTTATTCTCCATGGGAATTCGCGTCGCGCTTAAGCACCACACTCAGTACACATACGATCGCCCCATTCAACTGGGCCCTCAAGTCGTGAGATTGCGACCGGCACCTCACTGCCGTACGCCGGTCTTGAGCTACTCGATGAAAGTCAAGCCGACCGATCATTTCTGCAATTGGCAGCAGGACCCTCAAGGCAACTACATTGCCCGGCTCGTCTTCCCCGAGAAAACAAAAGAATTCTCGATAACCGTTGATTTGGTGGCGGATATGACCGCTATCAACCCATTTGACTTTTTCCTCGAATCCTATTCGGAAACCTACCCGTTTCAGTATGAGCCTTGGCTTTCCAAGGAGTTGGCACCGTTTCTGGTGCTTAACCACGACATCGATGAGGTCGATGCCTGGCTCAAGGATAAAGTGGTGAAGGATCGCCATATAATCGACGTGATCACCGACCTGAACCAGCAGTTGCAGCAAGACATCCAATACGAAATACGTTTGGAACCAGGTGTTCAATCCCCTCGTGAAACGCTCGAGCGGCGGGCCGGATCCTGTCGCGATTCGGCATGGCTGCTCGTGCAGATTCTGAGGCGGCTTCACTTGGCAGCACGCTTTGCCTCAGGCTATTTAATTCAACTAACAGCCGACCAAAAATCGTTGGACGGTCCTTCCGGTCCCGAGCAAGACTTCACGGACTTGCACGCTTGGGCCGAGGTTTACTTGCCTGGTGCAGGTTGGATCGGTTTGGATCCCACATCGGGATTGCTTTGTGGCGAGGGGCATCTGCCGGTAGCGTGCACACCGGACCCATCCAGTGCTGCTCCTGTGACGGGCTTGGTGGAAATGGCAAAATGCGAGTTCGACTTCCATATGTCGGTTCAGCGAATCGAGGAAGACCCTCGCACGACCAAGCCATACACCGATGATCAATGGCGTCGGATCAATGATCTTGGGCAAAAGGTCGATCAACAACTCGTCCAAGACGACGTGCGACTCACTTTCGGTGGCGAACCGACGTTTGTTTCCATGGACGACATGGAAGGCCCCGAATGGACTACGGATGCTGTCGGGCCCACCAAGCGGCTTCTGTCAGGGCAATTGATCAAGCGTTTACGAGATCGCTTCGCACCGGGAGCATTTTTACACTATGGGGAGGGGAAATGGTATCCCGGTGAGTCACTTCCCCGCTGGGCTCTCACTTGTATTTGGCGTCTCGATGGCGAAGCGATATGGCAGGACGCCAAGTGGATTGCTGACGAGAAACGAGATTACGGCTTCACTTTTAAGCATGCGAGGCTTTTCTCGGAAACGCTCGCAGAAAACCTAGGGGTCGATTCGCAATGGCTCGTTCCTGCGTACGAGGACGTGCACTACTATTTGTGGCGAGAGCAAAGACTCCCGGTCAACGTGAAACCTTGGGACCCAAAGTTCGAGGATCCCGAAGAGCGCACTCGCATGGCGCGAGTTTTTAGCCGGGGGATCAATAAGCCGGTAGGAGTCGTGTTGCCCATCGAGCGTCAGTGGTGGCAAGCTCGGTTGAGATGGCGGAGTGGTCCATGGCCCGTCCGACCCGAGCGGCTCTTCCTGCTTCCAGGCGACTCGGCGATCGGCTTAAGATTGCCTTTGGACAACCTGCCTTATACTGTCGCGCAACCAGGCCAATATCCCACTCCATCAGACCCCTTTGCGCATCGACCACCACTCTCCCCGGCGGTTTCCATTCTGCAACAAAGCAGACCTCAGCCGGAGGAACCGGTCCGGGCGAATAAAACCGGTTGGGGTTCATTGGTCGCATTAGATGCGGACGAAGACATTAGCTGGTCCGAAAAGCAAGCGCAGCGGCACACCGAAGCGGCTATCGATCCTAACGCCGTGGTTCGCACCGCGTTATGTGTAGAGCCACGGGATGGGCGCATCTATGTGTTCATGCCTCCTACAGAGACTCTCGAAGATTACCTCGATCTAGTATGGGCCATTGAAAAAACCGCATGCGATCTGGAAATGCCAGTCGTCGTAGAAGGCTACCTGCCACCCAAGGACCATCGCATCCAACTGATCAAAGTCACTCCCGACCCAGGAGTGATCGAAGTAAACATTCATCCGTCCAAGAATTGGGATGAGCTGGTTGAAAATACGACATCTCTTTACGACGAAGCACGTCAGTGTCGATTAGCCACGGAAAAATTTGACCTCGACGGCAAGCACACTGGGACCGGCGGAGGCAATCACATCGTCATGGGAGGCCCGACGCCCTGGGACAGTCCGTTTTTGCGAGCTCCCCACGTTTTAAAATCCATGATTGCGTTTTGGATCAACCATCCGTCTTTGAGCTATCTGTTCAGCAATCGATTCATCGGTCCAACCAGCCAAGCCCCTCGGCCAGACGAAGGTAGACAGGATTCCATTTACGAACTGCAGACGGCTCTCAATCAGCTGCCAGGCCGTGGACAGGATTGCCCACCGTGGCTGGTTGATCGTATCCTACGAAACTTGCTCATCGATCTCACGGGAAACACGCACCGAGCGGAAATATGCATCGACAAGATGTATTCTCCCGATAGCTCGACCGGGCGTCTCGGGCTGGTCGAATTGCGAGGTTTTGAGATGCCTCCTCACGCTCAAATGAGTTTGGCAACGCAACTTTTGGTTCGCAATCTGATCGCCTCGTTCTGGCGAAAAGAGTACGACCAGCCTCTGATTGCTTGGGGCAAGGATTTGCATGATCGCTTTATGTTGCCACATCACTTGTGGCGAGATTTTGAGTCTGTTGTTTACTACTTGCAACAAGACGGATGGGACTGGGAAGCCTCGTGGTTTGCGTCTCATTTCGAGTTCAGGTTTCCACCGGTGGGGAGCGTAGAGTACGACAACGTATCCATCGAACTTCGCACCGCGATCGAACCCTGGTATGTAATGGGAGAGGAGCCCGGGGGTGGTGGAACCGTGCGCTACGTCGACTCCAGCATCGAGCGTATTGAGGTCAAAGTCAGCGGCTTTGACAAGAAACGACACCGAGTGCTTTGCAATGGTTACACGTTACCACTCCAATTCGGTGGCGCCCCGGGAACTTATGTTTGCGGAGTTCGCTATCGAGCTTGGCAGCCATCATCCTGTTTGCATCCCACGATTCCAGTGCATACTCCGCTCGTCGTCGAATTATGGGATTCCTATTCGGGACGTTCTCTGGGAGGGTGCACCTATCACGTTGGGCACCCTGGAGGACGAAACTATGCAACGTTTCCGGTCAACGCACTCGAAGCGGAAGCTCGGCGTACAGCTAGGTTCCAAAAATTCGGGCATACCCCCGGCTTCACGCACCCGCGAATGCCGAGGCCGAATCCTGATTTCCCGTGCACGCTGGATTTAAGAAGGGAACACCCCACCAGAGGGAACTATTAACGAAGGTGCACTTTGTTTTAAGAAATTTCGTAACGAGAATACAATCAGCCTTTGATCGCTAAAACACTGGATTCGCACCAGTGTTTTATACTGACCTTCAATTGTTCCAAGCTGCCATCGTTGGCAATGATATGTGTTGCCTTCGATCGTTTTTCTGCAATGGGCAACTGGTTTCGTTCTCTGGCTCGCCAATCCGACTCGGTCCAGCCTCTCGCCATCGCAAAGGCTCGTCTCCTCTCCTCGGGAGTGTCGATCATAAGAATGTAGTCGCAATGCTCGTCCCATCCTCGTTCGAATAGTAACGGGATATCGAGTACTAAGAAAGTAAAAGTCTGCTTAGGATCGTGAGTTTGGAAGGCTGAATCCTGGGTTATCTGTTTCCATTCAGACAATTCCCGAAGAAGTTGTTGGCGTACTCTCGTTTGCACAACCGATTCGAGAAAATCCTTGTTGGATCGATGTTCGGGAGTTTCCCCGAATACCAACCTCGCGATTCTCTTGCGATCGAGCCTTCTCCTAGTGAGATCCTGCTCATCTTCATTCTCTAAGACTTGTCTACCAAACCGATTGACAAGCTGATCAATCACTTCCGGTTGCGTCAAAACTTGATGGGCGATTTCGTCAGCATTCAATACACGACCGCCGAACTCAGCGAGAGTTTCGGTCGCGACAGATTTTCCACTTGCCACTCCCCCGATAATCCCTACGACTTTTCGAGAGTTGTGGATTCTGTTTGTTGTGTCTACATCGCTTCGCATTCCGCCCAATTCTTTCCCCGTTTGACATCTACCTTGAGCGGAACACTTAACGGCATCACATTAATCATGGCGTCGCGAACCAGATCTGCCAATGGCTCGCACAGTTCATCGGGGCAGTCGAAAATCAATTCGTCATGGATTTGCAAAATCATTTTAGCCGGCCACTCCGTGGCTCGTAGACGTTTCCGAATTTCGATCATCGCCATTTTGATCATGTCGGCCGCAGAACCTTGAATGACAGTGTTGACGGCCATTCGCTCTGGTTCTAATAATTGCTTCTGTTTGGCCTCTGGCAGGCTTGGGTAATCACGAATACCGAGGAGGCTGCGTTTTCGACCAGACATGGTTTTAACGTAGCCGTTTTTTCGACAATCGACGAGAGTTTCGCTTATAAAGTTTCGAACAGAAGGATACTGCGCGAAGTAGGCGTCGATGAAATCGCTGGCATCGGTACGGGAAATCCCCAGGCTCTTGGATAATCCGAACGGGCTTTGTCCATAAATGATGCCGAAATTGACCGCCTTGGCTCTGCGGCGCATTTCGGACGTGACCTCGCTAAGTCCGACACCATGAATTTGAGCCGCTACTATGGTGTGGATATCTTGATCGTCTCGAAACGCGTGGCTCATGATCTCGTCTTGTGAGCAGTGTGCTAAAACTCGCAATTCAATTTGCGAATAATCAGCCGCCACGAGCGACCAGCCGTCAGCCCGCGATAAAAACGCCGAGCGAATCGAGCGACCCTCCGCAGTTCGAACGGGAATATTTTGAAGATTCGGTTCGACACTACTCAATCGGCCTGTGGCTGCAATATCCTGTCGAAAGGAAGTGTGCAAGCGATTGGTCTTAGGGGAGACCAGCTTCGGCAATGCATCAACATAAGTATTCTTTAGCTTGGTGAATTGGCGATACTCGATGATCTTCGCGGGAAGTGGATGCTCGGGGGCTAGTTCCTCCAAAACTTCGGCATCGGTGCTCGGACCGGTTTTGGTTCGTTTCACAACACGCAAACCAAGCTTTTCAAAAAGAATAGTGGACAACTGTTTGGGGCTGTCGGGATTGAAAGACTCCCCTGCTAGCTCGATGATCTCGTCGAACAGGGCGATCGTACGAGCTTGGAAGGATGTGCCCAATTCTTTTAGCCGATCGATCGAGATGCGGATCCCTTCGAGTTCCATGTCCGTTAGCACGTTGATTAACGGCAATTCCAGCTCGGTCATCACTTTGTCTAGCGATTCTTCCGCGAGCCGTTTCTGCATAATAGGAAACAGCCTAAACGGAACATCGACATCTTCGCAGGCATAGGGGCCAATGGCATCGAGCGGGACATCGGCCATGGATCCTTGATTCTTTCCCGAACCGATCAAGGAAGTTATGGGGGTGTTGTTGTGACCGAGCCACCGCTTTGCGATGTCGTCCAGGTCGTGATTGCGGCCTCCCGCGTCCAGTAGATAGTCGGCCACCATGGTGTCGAAGCCGATGTTCTCAAGCTCGACACCGTGGTTTCGCAGAACGATCAAATCGTACTTGATATTCTGACCGATGAAGGTTCTTCCGGAATCCGATGCGAGATTGCTAATCTCCTGACGAACTTGTTCCCAATCCAGTTGAGGTGCACCGGAGGGAGACAAAATAGGAATGTAGGCCGCAGAGCCTGGTTGCCAGGAAAGGCTTAATCCAACAATCGCAGCATCTCGCGCACGAGTTGATGTCGTCTCGGTGTCTATCGCAATCACCCTTGCATCGCCGATGTCTGCGATTAAGCGTTTCCATTCTTCGGTGCATGTTACCGTTCGATATCCGTCTCGCGACAATTGGTTATCAACCGGTTCTGTAGGGGCATCTGGTTTGTCTAAATTAAGGAACTGTTCTGCTAAGCGTCGAAAACCGAGGTCCTGGAACAGATTCTCCGCTGCATCGCGATCTAAGGATTGCGGTTGCATTTCGCTCCATGCCAGCGAAATGGGACAGTCTCGCTTTAGCTCGACCAAGGTCCGACTGAGTAAAGCCTTATCTCGGTGGACTCGCAAGTTCTCTTGTTTCTTGGCACCCGGTACCGAATCAACATTCGCGAGGATATTGTCCAGGGAATCGAACTGCTCGAGGAGTTGTTGTGCGGCTTTGGGGCCAATCATGGGGACACCCGGCACGTTGTCAACCGAATCGCCAACCATGGATTGAAAATCCACGACTTGGTCGGGGCGGATGCCCCAAACCGCTTTCAGTTCGTCAGGCCCGAAGAGTTCATTCTTTCTAAGATTGAGCATTTGTATTCGTTCAGAAAGTAGTTGCCTACAGTCTTTGTCGCTGGTTACTAGCAAAACCCTCGCGCCTCTCGCGGCCGCGTCGGTGGCCAAGGTTGCCATCAAATCGTCCGCTTCGTAGCCACCAAGGGAAATCTTCGGAATCCGAAGCACATCTAGGCTATGGTGAATGAGCCCAATCTGTTCGCGCAAAGCGTCCGGCATTGGCTCGCGGTGAGCTTTGTACTGGTCATAAAGTTCGTTGCGAAACGTGATTTCTGATTCATCGAACGTACAGACGAGGAAGTCGGGGGTCCATTGCTGAATGAGACTCGCAACATCTCTCAGGAATCCATGGACCGCACCTACCTCTTGCCCTTTGGGATTCGTCATTGAGGGGAGAGCGTGAAAGACCTGGTAGATCAAGGAGTGCGAGTCAATAAGAATGACGAGATCATCTGGACCAGGGATAGTCGACCTCGGTTTCGTCGGCTTCACAGGCTCAGTGGGGGAAGACTCAACGCGGGCAGGTTCAACTGAAACGGACGAGTGCGTCTGAGTGGTCGTCTGATTGTTTGGCTCCTGCACGGAATCGACTGGGCTATCCATTTCGAAGAGGGTAGGTTGAGCCGAGTTACGTTTTTTCGCCATGAGAATGAATTTGGTGAGATGAGTATTATCGGACTGCTGAACCAAGGACGATCAGGAATGCGATCAGGATAATGATTGCCAGAACAGCAGCAATGACTACTGCCAGTTTTGTGCCCGAGAACGGAGCAACTCCGGTTACTTCGCCGGTTTGGCCATTGACAAGTACTCGGTACGGTTTCTGTTTGTAGTGATAGACCATAATCCAGACGGGCAACAGTACCGGTGTGCTTTTCATGTTGCGTGCAAAAAGATTGACATGCAGATTCCTGACGTTTCCGCGTATGGTGGATTGAACGGTTCTGCTGGCTTGCTGTTCCAGAATGGCTTGAGCAAAATTGCGAGCATCTCGCCGTGTTGTTCGGAATTCTTCGACGACAATGTTGTGTAGATCTAACTCGTCAGGAGTAACACTCTTTGATAGGTCAAAGGGACATAAGTCGCGAATCTCCACGGGAGTGAGCGTACCTGAAGCTCCCACCAGAACATTGTCAAAGCGTTCCTCGGTCGTTCCCGAGATGGGATACCAGCTAGCTCTAGCTCCGGCGGGAACAGCAGATGTATCAGCGGTCCAGGAAACATCTGCCTGGGCATAGAATACCCAAAAAGGAACGAAGACCGCCGTGACTTTGCTGATGACCGAGTCCGTCGAGGCATCTCCAGGACGCCAAAAGCCTTGTGACAACCACTTTCGAATCAATCCTTCTACATCTCGATGCTGAATGCGAAACGGAATGACAGATTTAGGGCGGATCGTTCGGGCAGTTGGCCGAGAGGTTAGCTTTTCGCTGCCGCAGAACGGACATCGCAACTGTTGAGCCGAGGCATCGTAACTCATCGATGCACTGCACTGTTCGCATTGAAAACTAAGAATGCTCGCGACCGTTTGCAACGCGGACGTTTCCTCGATACCAACACCGACGGTGTCGACGCCTTGTAGATTCTCGGTGCCGCAATTGGAGCAAAAGAGATCTTCCGGATCCAGAAACGAGCGACAGACTCTGCAGCGAGACTCTTCCATTAGTTCCCTATCCGCAAGTTGGACACGAGTCCGATCAGTAGTATTCCAAACAAAATCAATAGCCCAACAGCAATAATTGCTACGACAATGCGTTTGGTCGACCAAGGTTTCTCGCCGTAGACCTTGCCTGTTTGCCCGTTGACTAGAAAGCGATAGACCTGACCACGGTACTGATACGCCATGACATGAACAGGTAGCAGGACCAAGTCAGTGTCTCCCTCTTCAAAATTCGTAAAGACATTGAGGTTGGAATGCGTGTCGCCTGGTAGAAATCGAGCGATCGATTCTTTTTCACGTTTTATGAACTCCGACTTCGCGACTCCTAAGGCTTCTTCTCTCGTCAACGAATACTCTTCCAGCATCCAGCCTGCCAAGAAATGAGGTCGAAAACGCATCATGCTGGCAAGACGGTAAGGTTGGATAGCGAGGGCTTCTCGCTGTGGTAACCCCTTGGAGGCAGACACCATGTAACCGGAATAGTACTTTCGAAAGATACCATTCAGTGGCCACCATTCGGTCTCTTGTACGGTACGAGTTCTCGTTTCTCGTTTTCCGTTGACGGTAACGGTATAGGTCTCAGTTCGATACCAATACTCGCCAATGCGAGCAGACCATTTGCTGTGAGACTTTAGGGTGAAGTGCCAAAAGGGAACATAGACACCTTGTTGTTTGTCCGTTACGGCTCGGTGTTTCAAGTCTCCTGGCCGAAACCAACTGTTTTTTCCGAGCCACTCGAAAAAAAGTTCTGTTGCCTTTTGCTTGGTAATCGCGAAACCAATCACAAACTCTGGTCGACGACGTGCTGAACTTTGACTCGATTGCTTAACCACGTAGGTCGAATCGCAAAAAGGGCATCGCAGGCTATTCAAATCAGAGGGGACATCGATGTCCGCACCGCAATTGTCGCAATGAAAATAGCCCAGTGTGGCGATGCTGGTGGAGGGGCCAATGGTGGCCGCTGTGTTGATAGGCGTTGTGTTGAGGGACCCCGAGTTGGTCGCTACCGTTGATAGCGTGGAAGCATGAGGGACGCCGCAGGCTGTACAAAACCTAGACTCGCAAAGACGTGGAGCCCCGCATGTCGAGCACGGCAACAAGGGGGCAGCTCGGATTGCCGACGACTCCTCGAGAGTCGCGGGTTCGATCAATGTTGCTGAAGATGCATCGGTTTGATTCCGCATTTTGCCGGTCTACGCATCCATTCCAAGGTGCACGTTAACGTAAACAATCTCACGGTTATTTAAATGCTATCAGAGCGATTTCGCAATGTAGGATTATTTCGCACGAGCAGAATAACCGCTACAGTCGAACTGGTATTGGCCCATAACGCATCGTTTCTAGTCGTTTTTTTTATCAAAAACCGGTTTTGACCTAGGTTAGAGGTGGGAAGTCGTTTCTCGAATCCAGGCAAAATCATGGCAGGAAAAAAAGAAAAAGCGGAAACAGCAAAAGACGTTAAGGCAGCGGCCCACGGAGCAACCGACGGAGCTGAACCCAAGAAAGGGGGAGGTCTAGCCGGAAAGCTACTAGTTGCCGCCTTTGTGAGTGGTGTCATTATCACGGAAACGTTCGTGTTCTTCTTTCTGGTCCCCTCCGGCGAGCAGATCGCGGCCCTCGCAGAACAGCGGCTGATTGCTCAAGCTCAGGAGATTGATTCTAAGGATAAAGTTCACAAGCATGTCGAGGAGGAAATCGTAGAATTTCACCTACCGGTGATCGCGGTACACTTTAGGCCGGTCGGAACCGATTCCTATTATCGAGTTGAGTTTGTGCTGTATGCTGAAGTGCTAGCAAAGAATTTGGATCATCTGATCGAGCTTTTCGCTTCCATGGAGGGACGGGTCAAGAATCGACTTATGCTAGAAATTCGTCAGACCTCACTCCAAGAGCTCGAGGAAAACCAATTGGGCTTGCTTCAGCGGCGATTATTAGCGACAGTGACCCAGATGCTGGGCAAAGATGATTTGTTGCTAAACGTCGGATTTGCCGAATATCAAGTACTAGAAGACTAGTTTCCCGGTCTCGGTCTGCTACAGTCAGTCAAGGAAGATTCGATTGTCCAATACAGATACCTCCAATCCGCAGGCCGCTGACACTAGGCCTGTTGAGAATGTTATCGAGCGAGCAGAGGCAGCTCTCAAGCAAGTTGAAGAGTCTCTGCAGTCACCTAACGTTCATCGATACCAACTATCTGAACTGGTTGGAGACGAAGGTCCACCTGAGAAAGTCTCCATCGATCTACTGAGAGATGTGCAGCTCGAACTCAAGGTCGAGCTGGGACGTACCAAGATGAGCCTCGAGGATATCTTGCAATTGCGTAAGGGATCCGTCGTAACACTGGATAAGCTCGCTGGCGATCCAGTCGATATCTACGTTAATGGCAGGCTTGTAGCACGGGGAGAAGTTCTCGTCCTCAACGACAACTTTTGCGTCCGAGTCGCGGAATTGGTTGGAAGCGATGTCATCTCTTAGGACCTTCCTAGAATCATTGTTCGTGCTGAGTGCCAGCAGATTATCAGCCGTCACCGTGGCTTGTGTGGCTGCTCTGGTGTTCGGCATCCCTGTTCATGCTCAGATGTTTGAGGACCAGAGAATTCGAACGAACCAATCGGCTGGAGAACCATCCTTGGTACGGGGCACAGGTCGAACGTCAGTTGGTGGGCAACAGACTACTCACCAAGATACTCGTTACGACGCTTGGCAACACTCTCAAGCAGAATCGCAAGTAAGATCCGCCAGTTACGAATCTCAAACGCCCCCTGCTTCGAGCGGACTCCCGTTTCGTGGCCAAGCGGATAGGACCGATGCGGTCGCCCCAGCGTCTGCACAATCCATGGTTGAGCTGAAAGGACCTTCGAAAGCTGGCGATGGCCGAATTACGAAACCAACCAGTCCGTGGAGTACATTTTTCTCGGTTGGGTTTTCGCTTTGCATCGTCGTCTGCCTATTTTTGGGTGTCGCTTGGATGGCTAAGCGAACGATGCCAGCCGGCTCCTCTAAACTGCCGAATGAAGTCATCGAAGTTTTGGGCCGTTCCACCATTGCACCACGGCAGCAGGTCTACGTGCTCCGGTTTGGCAGAAAGCTTTTGCTCATTAGCCAGCAGCCAGGACAAACGCAAACGCTAAGCGAAATCACCGACGAAGAAGAAGTCATCCGACTGGCAGGAATCTGCGAGGCGAACTCTCCACGCTCGAGCACTCGTTCTTTCTCAGACGTTCTGAAGCAAGTGGCAACAGGAAAGGTTGAAACTGCTCCCGTACGTACACGACGAACAGCCTGAAAAACTACCTAGTTACCGGCCTTAAGAATCATACAACCATCATCTCATCGAGAGATCGCAAGGCCGTACAAGCGGCATCGACGTCCGCTTGCGTCGAGGTGCAACCAAGGCTTAATCGCAAGGTTCCGCCGAGTTGACGTGTACCGAGCGAGTCGTGAATCATCCCCGCGCAGTGGAAGCCTGCCCGGCACTCGACTCCGCCTGCTGAATCCAAAAATACCGCCATTTCTTGCGGGGTTTGAAATAGAGACGACGAGCTCTTCGCAACGAGGCTGAAAACGGGTAGCCGCTGCTCAAGGCTTGCGATCGGCGAGCCCACCAATGCGAGGTTTTCGCAGCTGTGAATGGTATCAAGAATGGTCTGATTCCAAAGTTCGTAGGGAGGCTCCGCGGATTGCTTCTTCCATTTCAGACCGGCGTTCAAGCTGGCTATGGCGGGAACATTCAAATTGCCCGACTCCACGGTTGCTTGCCAGGAGAATTCACCATTGATTTTGTCACTCGACTCACCTGTTCCACCGATTAAAAACGGTGCACATAATCCTTGTACCACAGACTTAATGATAAGGACTCCAGTTCCCAACATGCCGCATAACCCTTTGTGTCCGGCTGTTGCCAAGATATCAATACCGAGCTCGTGTAAATCGATCGGCAAGTATCCGGCAGACTGCGAGGCATCGACCATGAGCAGGATACCTCGAGAGCGAGCAATAGCAGAGATGGCCTTTAGATCTTGTACGGCACCGGTAACGTTGGAAACGTGGCTCACAATTAGCAAGCGAGTATCGTTACGGATGGCACTTTCTAAATCCGATGGATCGATCATGCCTTGAGAGTCGCAACCAACGCTGCTCCATTGCAACCAGTTTCGCGAGGCAGCCAATTCTAGCGGACGCAGCACGCTATTGTGTTCGATCGAGGTTGTGAGAACATGTAAAGGTTGGCTTGTGGTGCCGAGGGCTAGACCGAAGATCGCTGCGTTGAGAGCGTGGGTACCGTTGCTGCAAAACGCAATCTCTTCGGTAGATGAGGCGTTAAAAAGTGCGCGTAGGGAGCGACGGGTTTCCTGCACCAAGTTGTTCGACTCAAGACCGCTTTTGTACACACCTCGACTGGCTGGAGCACCGCAGTCAGATTGGTAGTGCACCATCGCTTCCAACACGCTCGGTGGCTTGGGCCAAGTCGTGGCGGCATGATCCAAATAATGTCTCGCGGGCACTGTCTAGCGACTCATGATTACGGGAAGAGATAACGAAGGATATTTCGGAGCGGTTGGCTCGGCATATAGGCGACGGGTTGACCAATGATGCCTCGTCCCAGTTGAGCTTGGCGGACATCTTGTCCGAGACCAATCAGTGGCCGATATTGGCTCGCATAACCATTAAACGCACCGGGGAAATAGGTTGGCGGAGTGTAACTAAATGGAGTACCCGTGTTGGGGGCATACTCGTAGGGTTGGGTGCCACAGGTGTTGCAACCAGTGCTCTGGCGATAAACCGTTGGCGATACCATGAACCGTGCATCGGTCTGACATGGCGGGGCGTTCACAAATGGTTGGCTGTTAACAATGCCCGAGCGCGGATCGAACGTGGAGGGTTGGGGAGTAGATCCCACCCCTGATGGAGGGACATAGGTGGCTGGAGGTGCTGGCATGACTGCCCCAATTCCGGAGCCTCCGACTCCCGAGAGAGGTGCGCTCGTGTAGCCAGAGGGGCTAGGTGTTATCAAGGTTGGGTTTGATGAGGGGGGGCTTCCCGGGATCATTCCTGGCACGCCAGTCGATGGGCTTGCGTAGGGCACTGATCCCATGGGAGGTGGATTGTAAATGGGGGCCGCTAATGCACCATCCCCGAGACCAGGTTGGCCAACTAGCCCGGGCTGGCCAGTAAACCCGGGCTGGCCAGTAAACCCGGGCTGGCCAGTAAACCCAGGTTGTGGTGAGGCTATTCCAGCGTTGGGGAGTATCGGTGTCGGAACGCCCGCAGACGGATTGCTCATCGGTGGCAAAACGGGAGCGCTTCCCATGCCGGGTAAGTTTGTTGGCTGGGAACCGAACGGAATCTCCGGTTGAAGTGATGAGCGAACGGAGGATGAAGAGACTAGTTTCGTGGATGTCGAGGAACGGTTGACCAGAGGGACGTAACACGAATCGTTGACCGACTCAACGCGAGCACGTTGTGTTGGGGCGTTGCCAGAAGAGGCTCCACTGGAGGTCGTGGGAGGATCCAATTTCGGTTGCAAATTAGGAGAGGAGTACTCTGCGCTGCCATTCTTGAAAAGCTTCGGACGAGTGTGCGCTTCGTCATCTTCCTGCCACGCGGTTCTTGCGGCGCGTTCCTCGAGCGAACTAGGTTTCTCAACGTACTCTGCCAACGGATCTTTCTTGCCTTTCTCAGTCTCCAGCTGACTGATCATCCATCTCAATTCTCTAAGATCGAGCGGGGCCTGTTCGTCGGTGCGTTCCGCAAACTGCAAAGCCTTCCTGGTTTGGTCCTGGCCATCTTCCGGATCGAAAAAAGATGCTTTACCGACAGATAGCGATCCGCAGAATGCGACTGTTGGCAAAAGGAGGGCGATGGTTGGTTTGGAGAAGGCTCGGGTTGGCATTAATTTGACTCCGGGTTGATTTTCACGTTGGATGCTTTGAGTCGATCGATCTCAGGACTTAGTTTTTTTAGTTGCTCGGCATCGAGGTACAGCTTTAAAAAGGGAGCATACTGCTTCGAGGTGTCCGCTTCGCACGACTCGACGAGGGTGACTAGGCTTTCCAAGGGGTTTTGGTCGAGCATGAGGAGGTTCAACTCTTTGAGGTCCGCCAAAAAGTCCACTTTGCTGATTTTGCAATTTCTCAGGTTAAGAGTTTTCAGTTGCTTGAGTCCCGACAAGCTCGGAATCGATTCGATAGGATTGCCAGCCAGTTGTAAGGTCCAAAGCTTTCGGAGGCCTTCTATGGCGGTAAGGTTGGTGATCTTGTTGTCATTCAAGTACAGCGAGTTGAGTTTCTGCATACCTGCAATCGGAGCTAAATCACTGATCTGATTTTTGGACAGTTGGAGGTATTGCATCTGTTTTAGGTTGGCCAGGTGCTCGATGGAGGCGATCTGGTTGCCGGAGAGATCCAAAGACTGAACGTTTTTCAACTCTGCTATAGAGGTCAAATCCGTAATCTCATTGTTGGCGAGATCGATTTTCATGATGGCTTTGCAGTGTTCTAGCCCTGCTAGACTCTTGATCCCTTTTCCGCGAGCGACAACCTGCGAAATGTTTTTGACGTCATCAGCGGTGATGGGCTGGTCGTTGTAGCGTTTCTCAAAGACCTCCCAACGGATAGCTTTTTCTAGAGCTTTGTCAGGAAATACGTCTTGAGCGCCAGCGATCGGGCCGATTCCCAGCCCCGTCAATATTGCGGTAGCAGCGACGACATAATGGCACCAGTTGAATCTCGAAATAGGGTTAGCAATCATAGGAATATTCGCGAGGCGGGGAGAGGTTGTCAGCTGTCGTGGAAGAAAACACCACCCTTAACACTGTAGCCCAATAATCCCCGGAATTCCAGCATTGATGCAGTTCGCGTGCTCACACGGCCCGATTTCTCAATTAAATCCGTGAAACCGACCCCAAAATGGAGTAGGATTTGGGAACAAAAATTGCACGATCGCCAAATTGGGCAGTACGCTTCGGGCGAGTGCTGATCGCCGCATTCCTTGCACCTAACAAAAGAATCGTTCTGAATTTGTCGCCAATGAGAGTCTTAATCACTGCGTTTGAGCCGTACGACATATGGCAACAAAACTCGAGCTGGGAGGCTCTGGTGGAATTATTGCAACAGAAAGGTGCCATCGCTGGGGTGACCACGAGGCGTTACCCGTGTGATCTCGGGCAACTCGTGACTCGACTCAACAAGGACCTTTCAGCTGGCTACGATGCGGTTTTGCATTTAGGACAAGCCCCCGGAGCGAGCCGGGTTTTACTGGAGGCGATCGCTCTGAACGTCGCTGGAATCACTGAGGTTGCGGGGGATTTTTTTGGCCCCTTGGTGCCGCGAGGTCCGGTTGCTTATCGAACTTCCTTTCCCTTAAACGATTGGTATCGCTCCCTCAGGCAGCATGGCATCCCCTGTAGTATTTCGTATCATGCTGGGACTTATTTGTGCAACGCAATTCTCTACCTAACCCACTATTGGTTTGAACAACACGATTTGCAGCGACCAGTCGGGTTCCTGCATATCCCCTTGACTTCCGAACAAACAATCCAGAGTATGCGAGACCTGCCGTCGATGTCCAAGCGGCAAGCAGCGGAAGCAGTCGGTCTGGTTCTTGATCAGATTCTGCAGTCGGCGAAACCTGTCACTGAGTTTGCTTGATATTAGCAGGGGGTGGCTTAGTAGCAGCAGGAAACAAATCCAAGCAGGAAACCAGGAGGATCATGTTGTCGATAGAAGCATGGGTGGACGCGTTCCGTAAAGGGGAGCTTACCGAGTTCGAGCTTGCTCAAAAGATTCTGCAGCAAACCAATAACACGAGCGTTGGATTGAACGTTGATCTGGATCGATCACGCCGTTGCGGTTTTCCTGAGGTGATCTACGGACAAGGGAAGTCTCCTGAGACGATTTGCAAAGCCCTGGATCAATTGCTTGAGCGAGAGGCTGAGATTCTCATTACGCGCATCAACCCCGAACAAGTGCGGGTGGTGTCCGAGGCGTTTCCTTACCATCACTGGAATTTTCGTGCCAACACATTACGGGTGGGACGCAGCGCGATTCCCAAAACTTCGGAGCAATTGTTAGCGGATAGCCCGGCTGCTCTCGTCGGTGTGGTAACGGCCGGAACTACCGATCAGCCCGTTGCTTTGGAAGCTATGGAGACGTTGACTTGGATGGGCATTCCGGCGAAGCTGATTGAGGATGTAGGCGTGGCTGGTCCTTACAGATTGCTAGCCAGAGTGAGCGAGTTGCAAACGTATTCTGTCATCGTCTGTATCGCAGGGATGGAGGGAGCTCTTCCTAGCGTGCTCGGTGGGTACGTTAGTTGTCCCGTGATTGCTGTGCCAACTAGCGTTGGATACGGGGCGAATTTCGCAGGTCTTTCCGCACTGCTCAGTATGCTGAACTCTTGCGCGTCGAACGTGGCCGTGGTTAACATCGACGCTGGTTTCAAAGGAGCCTACATGGCAGGCTTGATGATCAAGCGAAACCGGCCTGCTTAGAAGAATTGGTGAAACTGGCATCACTCCGTCGCTCAATTCCGATTGTAGCGACGATACCGATTTTACCATCCTGCGGAGTTATCTTTGTAGGCGTTGGTGAGATATGGGGTGCTTGGGGAGTGATACTGGGCTAAGAGAAAGGAGCACAGATCAAGGCCACTACTTCACAACACGATGAATCTTTCCCAAATCATACGAGAGACTCGATTCTTCGCAGTTATTCTGCTGGTGTTACTCGTCAGTTACTGTTTGTTCGCACCGAACTATCGGTGGAGTGATTCGTTCGATGAGACACCCTACGCTGCCGATTTTCTTCAGGAGTGGACCGGTGCCCGGCTGATCCTATCCGGAGAAGCTGATGAGTTGTACTCGGATCGCTTTGTTCAGAGCCAGCATGACAAGGATGTTGTTGGCTTCGCGTGGAATTCGGCAGAATATTTTCCTGCAGTTTATCCGCCACCACACTATTTGTTGTTTTCCGTGTTCGGTCTTGCTCCCTATCAGTGGGCGGGAGTGTGTTGGTTGGTGGCCCAGTTCGCTTTTGTCTATGTTAGTTGGTTGGCGATCCGAGATGTTATGGCTCGCGAAGCTAGCAAAGCTGCACGGGAAGATATGGCGAACAGTTATGCATCATCGCTGTGGATGGCACTTATCCTTTTCCCACCATTGCTGTTTTCCATTACGTTGGGACAGAAAAGCACCCTGTGGATGATGCTCATTGCCTTGTCCGTTTATTCTGTGATACGTGGCAAGAATTTTACTGGTGGGATAATTTTCGGAATGCTTTCGATCAAGCCGACTTTATTTTTTCTGTTGCCGTTGGTGATGCTAAAGCAGCGGAGGTGGGGTTTCGTGGCTGGCAGCTTTGTGTCTGCTGCCGGGATCTGGGGGGGAGCTTACTTGGTGATGCCCGCATCGGTATGGACTGGTTTTTTAAGTGTGGCGAGCACGGCGGGCTCGTTTGCCGAGAACGGAGGGTATCGACCGGAGTGGTCTTGTAACCTGATGTCCCTGGCGTACGCATTGCCAACCGGCTACGTGAGTTGGGGAAAGCTCGCGATTTGCGCTCCTTTGGCTATCTATCTGTTGTTCGTAGCTATTTTCCGTAGTCCTAGAATGGACAGTCCGATCGGCTGGCTGCTGGTATTGGTCTGTACCGCGCTTTTGAGCCCGCACTTTTATTACTACGATATGTGTGTATTGTTAGGTCCATTGCTTTGGTTGTGGAGCCGAGCCTCTCGAGAAGCGACGATAGTCTACGTCGCACTCGCTGTCTGCTGCGTCGTCAATGGAGACGTTTATCGCATTTTAGGGGTGCCACCAATGCCGATCGTTTTGATCGGAATGGTGTGTGCTGCGGGGTTGGAGGTGGCGATGAAGGAGGGGGCGGGGAGCAGGCGTGGCAGACATGGACGCAGAGATCGCAAATTTCCGACTGATTGTGCCACTACGAAAAAAATCCACGGCACAGCGACCGTGGATCTTTAAGATATGTTCCGCTCAAAATGGACTGAGTCGAGTTGTTAGGGAACGGTCGAGATTTACTCGGTGACCGTTTCCTTGATTTTCTGGAGGAAATGTTCTCCAGAGGTTTTGCACAGGTCCTTGCAGTGCTTATCGGCTTTTTTCAGATCATCGTATTCGAAAACGGCGACTCTCTTCAAGCTTTGGTTAAATACACCCCAATAGAGTTTGATGCGTGGTTCTACTGCTGCCTTCCTGGTTCGCTTCGCCTTGACCGGCGCTGGGGCATCTGGGTCGACTTCCTTGACGGCCTTCTTCTTACGTGGGGTTTTGACAACAGTTTCCATGGATATATAGCTCCAAAAGGTATGAAGAAAGCGAATGCTAGCTGCCGCCAGGGCTTACAAATTCAACACACAGAAGTGTGGGAGGAAGTTGAAGGGTAAGCGTAACACCCCGGGGCCGCCTAAATTTTGCAGCATTCATTATAGAACCAACGACCGTTTTCTAAAACCGCTTCACGAGAAAATTCAGAATAACGGTGTTTTGTTGACCGACCAGACGGTCGGCAGAAAGTTCGCTTCAATCGTTTCAACCGGCAGATTCTCTCAATTCGTTAACCTCAGCCTCCGATATTACTCAACAGATGCTCGGTTGCAATTCGCCTTCCGATCGAGCTGCAACAACAGAACAAAAAAACCTCCGGGGTGCGCAATGATCGAAAATCGAGGAAATTTCTGGAAAAAGCGGCTGTTCCGCCAAGCAATTCGCCTCGGAACGATCCATGCATGCTTGCTGGGAACCTCATATTCGCTGGTAGTAGCTCAGGAATTGCCCGGGCTCCCACCCGCAAACTTGATGCCAACTCGGCCGTCTACGCCCATTACGACGGGTTCATCCAGTGTCGGAATTAAAATTCTGCCTGTATCGCCGCCAGCGGCTTTGGTTGGTGCTCCTGGAAACCGGACGTTGTCGGATGCCTTGCCCGTTCGTGCCACACCGCAACTCAACAGTGGAGCCGTTGTTGTCACTTTGCATGATCAAATGGAACCATATCTTGGCAATTCGCCTGCGGCGTTGCCGAGGGTGTCTCCCGTAGTGGCTGGTGATCTGCCCGCACAGCATGCAATTGGACCGTCGATCATAGAAAATGATAAGGCGAAACGTACGGGACCGGTCAAGCTAAGCTTTGGCGATTCCGGGATCGTTGATCTCGGAATCACTCGCCCTCGGCAAGAACCATCCTTGAGCCCGAGGACCCCCGAGCTTTTGAGGCCGGAGAGGCACAGCATATCGCAAACTGTAGTTCTGGCTCAAGCTGCACAGTTAACAGGCGAAGGCTCGGAAGATTCGGATGCCATCGCAGGCCTGTCAGAACCTCGCACATTGGTAACGGGAACTGACTCGGTGGTGCGAACGAGCCAAGAAACTCCTTTATCACGGTTGGTGCCACCGGAGAGAATCACACCACCCATGCCGATGCCGCTTTCGAGAAGCGACGAGAAGGCATTCGTGCCCCAGCCTGTCGAAGAAATGCAAGTCGCGGAGCCATTGGTACCAATGGCAAAGGAGATCAACGATAGTTCCTCGAAAGCAGGCCCACCTAATATCGCACAAAAACCTGCACAGACGTACGACGTTGAGTCGCAAAGTACCTACTCATTTGACATGCCCTTTGTCGTGGACCAAGTAGTCTCCCAAAACAGTGATGTTTGCATGGCGTTCCACAACGGCCGCACAGTGACCGTCGTCGGGGGCAAGGGTGGCGGCACCATGCTTACGGTTGTAGCAAAAAGTGGCGAATCGCAATTGATCGCAGTCAATGTGGCGAGCGTTGGCAGGCAAATTGCTCGAGCGCAGACAGAACTAGATAGGGTAAAGGAAATGATTATAACCCTGTATCCTGATGCGAAAATTCAAATCCAGTCACTTAAGACGGGGGAGCTAGAAATCAAAGGCATTGTCAACTCCGAAGCAGATGCTAAGAAGATTCTGGAGCTAGTTCGCAAAGTCTGCTTGGTTCCAGTGAACGATAAACTCAAGGCTTTGCGTTAAATGTTCGTCAGCTATGAAATGCTTCCTTCGGCAATCCAGGCGAGTATTCGGATGCTTAGCGACTTCGGATAATCAGCGACAGGTTTGGATCCTGTGAATGAGACCTGGCTAGCATCGTTATGTTAGCCAATTTTTTTGTTTGCTCGAAACTTCCTTGCGACTGAATCAGTCCCAACTCATAAGCCAATCGGTCCGAGTGCCCTGGCAAAATCACCCGCCAATCAAACGGAACCTTACCTGGCCGCAATTGATTGACGTGGCTGACCAAGTTGGTCGTGCAGTTGTTGTTTATGAGATCGTAGAACTCCGGTTCACGTTGTAGTTTATTTGAACGGTCTAGCATACCCACGAGCAAGTTCTGTGTTTGATCGGGCGTTGCCCTTCCTCGATAAAGATACACCTCGACATCACGTGTATTCGTTCGGAGTGGAATCACGTCCCTTTCGTCTGCGATCACATAAATGAGCTCGAATTTCTTTCTTAGGCCACCTATGGCGGAATACGATTCTCCTTGATCGAGCCTCGCCTCAACAGAAATGCAAAAGTGCTCGCCCGATCGCAATCCAAAGCTGAGCATCGTATGGGCCAGTAACGATGTCTCCTTGAACGGAACAACGATGAAATCGACATTAACGACGTCGTCCAGATTAAAGGTGAGGTCATAATGTCGGACGTCGTAGTCCTCTTCGGTTCGATACCGGCAGTTGCGAACGTGGCGGATCGTGATTTTATTTCCCTTGAACTCGGCAAACGGTAGAATCGCCAAATCGGGACGCCAGACACGCCCCATGGACTGGGCTTCTTTCTGCAAGAATCTGTTGCGAATTCCGCCAGTTTCTCGAAGAAGCTGTCTATCTTGCACTTTCTGCCCACAACCTGTTAGCAAGATCACCCAGACCAGGTGTATTATAAGCCTTGCAGTTACAGACATTTGCAGATTCGCGCCATCGGGAAAAGAAAGGTTTGAAAAGCCCCGCACTAAATCCCGAGCGATAGCATACAGTGCTACACTGTGTCAAGGTCCACGCAGCCGAGTCGCCTACCCCCCGTTGGCCGACTGCGATAGCAGCGCGATTGGGTGAATTTTCTTTTTTTGGTAAATCGGACGCCTTGGACAGATTATAATCTTGGAAAGTGTAGCGAATTGCTACGCTCAAATCCCACCTCGTGGCTCACCCCATTCTGCCACACTCCACGTAAGCTAAGTCGTTCAATGAGTCTGTTTTGTTCTAGGTTTCTCCTCAAGCTTTCTTCTTATCGAACCCTCTCGCTTGGGCTTTCGAACCTGAGAATTGCTATCGGAATATGCCTGGTGCTCTGTATCGCGGCCCCCGGCAGGGCTCAGACGGGCGACATCGCCAGACTGATACACCCCGACGTGGCAGACAAACTCAGCTTGACCGATTCCCAACGTGCAGACCTGCAAAAAAACCGTCAAGAAAAAACGACAGCCGTTGCCGCCGCGACTGGACCAGCCGAGAAAGCCAGAATCGCAGGCGAGTTCGATCAAAAAGCCTTGGCTTTGCTAACCGACGAGCAGCGGGCTCTGTTCGCAAACCTGGAACCACTTCGAAAACTCAAATTCCAATTCCGTGATATGAAATGGGACGAGGTCCTGTCCTGGTTCGCCGAACAACAAGACTTGACCCTCGTCATGGATCGAATTCCACCCGGTTCGTTCACCTACATGGACGTCAGGGAGTACACTCCGAGCGAAGGGATCGATCTGCTGAACAGCGTACTCATGACCCGCCGTTTTGCACTGGTTCGCCGAGAAAAAATGCTCGTGGTCATGGAACTCAGCGATTCGATCCCTCTCGAACTGATCCCCCGCGTCACACAAGACAAATTGCTCGAACGCGGCCAATTCGAACTGGTCAGCGTGATCTTCCCGCTAGGTGGCAGACCGATCGATGCAGTCCTGTCCGAAGTCAAACCGTACTTGAGCAACTTCGGACGCGCGATCCCGCTCGCCCAAGGAGGCCAATTGCTGGTCGTCGAGAACGCCGGCAAAATGAAAACGATCAATGAGTTGATTGCTTCGGTTCCCGTCCCGCAGCGACCTCCCAAACCGGAGCCTCCGCCACCGCCACCTCAACCTGTGTTCGCAGCCTACCCCATCGCTGGGCTCGATGCTGCCGCGACCCTGAAAACGATCCAGACGCTCGTCCCTAGCCAACAGATCACCGTCGATGCCAAAACGAATGTGCTGAGCGCGTTCGTCATCCCAGCTCAACAAACCGCGATCAAATCGGCTCTTGATCAGATGCTCGCCAGCTATTCGCAATTGCCGGACAATCGGGCCGTTGCCTATCAAGTTCCCCCAGCTGCCGTGACGGAAATCGTAAAGCACATCCAAGCCCTCGTCCCGGAGGCCTCCGTCCTGCCCGTTTCGGATCGCGTACTCGTGTCCGCGTCCCCAGAACAACAGCAACTGATTCGAGATGATTTGGCCAAGCTCGATATTTACCCCGTCGAACAATCGGGCAAGAACATGAAGTTTTTCGAACTCGATGCGAAGCTGCTAGCCTCTGTGGAGCCCGCTCTCAAAGCTATCATCCCAAGCCTGCAGGTTTCCTCGAATGCAACCGCAGGAAGCCTCATCGTGCGCGGTACCGAAGAGGATCTAACACTCGTTTCCGAAATCATTGATAGCTGGAAACAAGCTTCCTCGAACACCCTTTTCAAACTCCGCTCTTTTACCCTCGATCGACCGGCCACGGCAACTTGGTTGACTACGGTTGCGAAGATCGTACCAAACGCAACAACTTGGTTGGATGAGGAAGGGATAAAGCTTACTGTGTTGTCTTCCTCCGAAGACTTGCAGACGCTGGAAGCGAACCTGGCGACCCTCGTCGAGCAGATTCCTATACCTCTTGAGCGAATTCTTCGTATCTATCCTCTCTCAAAATCGCAGGTGTCTCGACGGCAGATGTTGAGCGATTTGCCACAAAAGCTAAGCACCATCAAACTGCTGGATGGCTCCAATGGGCGAGAGCTGTATGTTTGGGGAACTTCAGAGCAGCACGAGGAATTCAGTAATCTACTAGAAAGCATCGACACGGCATTGCCAGAAGGTGCACCGAAGTTGCCTCGTACCTACAAAGTGGATTTTCAAAACGTAGCCTTGGTCCAGCAGATCCTTACTGCCGAGTTCTCGGATGCGACGATCACTTTGGATGCTGAAGGCCATACGTTGACCGTGGTTGCCGAAGAGCCAACGCACACGAAGCTGGCTGCCAGGCTCGAGCTGTTTCAAGAGAATTTCCCCAAGAAGACACCGGTTCGATTGGAAAACTATTCGGTAAAGGGGATGACTGCTGAGATCTTGCAAACGACCCTGGCTCCATTGCTTACCAAAGCGAGAGTGAACGTCGATTCCAAGAACGCTCGCCTTTTGATTACGGCTGACGAAGAAACCCATGCCGAAATCGCGGAACTGGTCTCAGCCTTAAGCGATGCGACGACTCCCGACTTGCAGAAAGTAGCCATTGTTTATCCTATCGATCACGCCAAGGCGACACAGGTAAAGCTCGTTGTGGATCAACTCGGCCTCACTGTCACGACTGTAGCGGACGACACGTTAAAGCAAGTAGTAGTAACTGGGACGATCGAGGATCATGCTGTTGTTAAATCGATGATCTCGCAAATGGATCGCGTCTCGCTCGGAACAACCGATAAGCAGATTCGAACGTTCGATACGAAGAAGGTCTCCTCTGCTTATTTGCTTCCCGTACTTCAGAAGCTTTGGCCCGATGTAGATTTCTCTGCCGACCCCTCTAGCAACCGAGTCATCGCGTCCGGAAACCTTCGGCAATTGGACGCAATCACATCCGCCATGGATCGATTGATTGCTTCGCCGGACGGAGCGGTCCAATCGGTCAAGACCTACCAGATTGCGTCGGGGGATATGGTTACGCTGCCAGTTATCTTGGGGCAAATCGCGCCGCAGGCACTTCTCAGTGTCGATGCGACATCACGAACCATTACGGTTTGGGCCAACGAAGAACAGCATACCCGCGTAGAACAAGCGATCGAGCAAATCTCGAAAGTCGCCCAAAGTGCTAAGACCCCGATGACATACCGAGTCAGCCCGACGCATGCAGCGCCAATTCAATTGGCGATCCAAGCCCTCGTGCCGAATGTGAGTGCTGCGGTCATTGGAACAACGGGACAATTGATCGTGGTCGGTTCAGAAGCTCAGCAACAGAAGGTTGCGGAGATCATCGACATGCTTTCGAAAGAACTCGATCAGTCGAATCGAACGGTACGTGTGATCAAGATTGACCCAGAGATGGTGGATCAGGTGTCGTTGCTTGCCGCGTTGCAGAACACGGTCCCACCGCAAGTTAAACTGGAATCCAATGCATTGAACCGAACCATCATGGTGATCGGTACTGCCGAAGAAGTCGATGCCGTCGAAAAGAAGATTGAGGAACTGAAGCCTCAGATACCTGCTGCACCTAACAAAATTGTAAAGCAGTATCCGATCAATACCTCGGATAGCACCACTTTGCTTGCCGTATTCCGGGCGACCTTCCCAACAGTTAGTGTAGTACCAGATCTGGTACAGAAAACGTTTGTAGTGACCGCAAGCGACGAAGAACACAGTAAGGTAGATGAATTCTTAAAGGGATACGATTTACCTCGTGCACCGGTGTTCTTTGACTTGAAGCCGACAAGCAGCACGTCTGTTTTGGCTTCGCTTAAAGCGTTATATCCTGGCGTTACCATGACCTTTGATGCGCCAGCCAATCGAGTGATGGCGATTGTGGACGAACAACAAAATCAACGCATCGCAGAATCGATTCAATCGCTCGAACAAGGTCTCGACACCGGCGAGAAGACTGCCAAAGTCTTTACCCTCGATGCCGACAAGTACGACGTAATTGCTTTGTCGACACATCTAAAGAGCTTGATCCCAGCCCACATCTCTCTCGAGGCCAACGCTCGCAGTTCCACCATCTTGGCGATCGGCACGGAAGCAGATCTAGCTGAGGTATCAACCAAGCTAGAGTCATTGAAAGAGCAAATGCCTTTGGTCAATTTGGGAAAGACCGAGGTGTACAAACTGCAGTATGCACCAGCCACCAGCGCGACCGGCATCAATACGATCATCACCACGCTCTACAAGGATGTCACCTCCTACGGTGACCCCATCAATGGAACCTTGGTCGTTACCGCGACACCAACTCAGCATGAGAACATTGCGTCCATTGTGAAGGGGTACGATCAAGGAGCCAACGATCTCGAGACGCAAGTCTTCACAATGACTAAGGCAGATCCTCTTTCGCTAAGAACCGCACTGGCAGGGAGCAATCCCCGAATCTTCATTACAGCAGACACGGCAACCAATAGTTTGATCGTGACCGCACCTTCGGGGCAGATGGAGCGAATCGAGAAAGCGATTCAGGAAGTGGAAAAATCGGATGACCGACGAAAGACGACTCAGTCCTATAGTCTTTTAGCCGCCGAACCAACCGCCCTAGCTCGAGCGCTAGGCATCAGCTACCCCAAGGCCACGATCACGGCAGATACTACTAACAACGCTATCTTTGTCGCCGCCACTCCCGAGGAACACGAGTCGATTAGTAAACTCGTTAATGACTTGAATGACCTGCCGACCGGGCGGGGCGGTGTTAAGATCGCGCCTCTTCAATATACGAATCCCGAGTCTTTGGCGAGAACCATCACGGCCGCGCTAGGGCCTCGGTCGAGATTGGTGGTTACGGCCCACCGAGAGAGCAGGTCGTTGTTCGCTGTCGGGAATCCAGTCGAGTTGCGGACGTTTGAACAGCTTGTAGAGCAACTTGATACACCGGAGAAAATGGATGACGATCGGCAATTCGAATCCTTCCCGCTCAAGGGAGTTGATGGCACATCCATCGTTTCGTCTCTGACCCGATTGTTAGCGGGCAATGATGAACCGCCGGATATCAAATACGATTCTCTGAATCGTCAAATCCTTGCAGCGGGGACGAAAGATCAGATCGCCAAGATTAAGGAGGCTTTGAGCAAGTTCGATGCGCCGAAGCGAGATTTTGAGATCTTTCCGCTGAGGACTATCGATCCGTTCACATTTCGTACGGCCGCGGAGGCACTCTTCGAACAGGAACCGAGCAGCAATCAACCGACGATCAATGTGGACAACAGCTTGCAACAAGCGTTGATTTATGGAACCAAGGAGCAATTAGAACGAATCGAGCAATTGATCGTTCGGATGAATGAGGGGGCGACGACTTCTAAAATCGGCAAACGCGAGGGAGTTCGGTTTGTGCCTGTGAACCGAGATCCACAATCGTTGCTGGAAAACGTGCAGAAGCTATGGCCCAAGATTCGGACCAATCCGATCCAAGTGATCGATCCCAAAAAGATTCAGCGAATCTCGCCCGACGATCGTCAATCCAACAACCTAAACGCAAACTCCCCGAAGGAGAGATTCGTCTCGTTTGCTGATTCTGCTGCTCAGGATTCTCCACCCGTAATTCTCATCACCGGTGACGAACAATGGACCATCGCGTCTGAAGATGAGGAAGCCCTCGCACAATTCGAGTCGTTGCTTGAAACCTTGCTGAGTCCTAGCGTACAGCCCTATGCGACTGCCGGCAACTTTGGAGTGTACATCCTGCGTCATGCGGCAGCCGCCGAAGTTCGAGACTTGCTGATGGATGTGTTCGGATTGTCGAGTGGGCGGTCTTCGTTCGGTAGCTCGATGCAGCGGCTGAAAATTGTTGCGGACCCTCGCATCAATGCGTTGGTTATCGGGGGCAATCTCGCAGATCGCAAGACCGCAGAAGAGCTTTTGGGGGTTATCGATTCCAAGGATCTCATTGATCGACTCCAGCAGATCACTCCCAAGATCGTGACGCTACAGACCGCCAATGCCAAGAATGTGCTCGACGTTTTACAGGATGTATACAAGTCTCAACTATCGTCTGGGGCTGGTCGAAAGCCTCTGCCGATTCCCGAAGGGGTTTCCACCGAGGTCGCCACGATTTTTCAGCAGCTTAACGCGGCCGCCTCGGGCCCGTTGCTGACTATCGCCATCGATCCCACCTCCAATTCACTCGTGCTGCGGGGGCCTGGTGAGCTAACCGACGAAGTGACCGAATTTATCAACAAACTCGAAAAACAGTCCGAAGACGCACCAGCCCAGCGAATCCAAGTGCTTCGTCTCGAATCCACCAACTCTGCGAACCTCGAACGAGCCTTGAGACTCCTTTACACGAAATAAATTAACATTAGCCGGCCTACTTTAGCGACATTTGCAATATTGACAAAACAGAGGATTCGCATCAACATGGGAAGCTGTAATGGCTGAACAAACGAGAGGGGGCCATGGAGGATTCGGCGGGAACGTCCTGTCCGGAATTCGATAGCTCCCTCAGGCCAATAAATTGCGACCTTTGCGGACAGGGATTGTCCCTGCAACCAATCGCGACCTGATTATTCCCGAGCTTCAAAACTCCTGAATACGACAAACGGCCTCCCACCAACAACCTACCCCCCCACCCAACAACACTTGCGGATTGAGTGTTTCTTTCAGTCATAGGACCAAACCATGATTTCCAGCCCCAATGGAACGCGTTCTTTGCTTGAACCGGAACAGCTTCGAGAGCTAGCTCGTGCCTTTGCCGATGCAGGGGCATTAGAGGAACTGACCCAACGCTGGAGCTTTGAGAATTCCCAGGAGCTCCTAGCCACGAGCGCTCGCTCTATGAAGATGGAGTGGCTCGAAAATGACAGCATTGAGAATCCGGAAGAGACGCTACAAGGGTTCCCGGCCCGATTGATTTACCGCTTTTCCGTTTTCCCGATCGAGCGTGGTGACGGGTGGCTTCGGCTAGCCGTGAGCAACCCCTTTGATTTTGCCGCCATCGATTCGGTAGCGTCAGCAGTCCAGGTGGAGGTTCGCCCGGTGATGGCCTCCACCGAAATGGTTCAACGACTGATCAAGCGGTACCTCGGGGTCGGCTCCGAGACGATTGACGGACTCATTGCGTTACAGCGACTCAAAGGTGACGAAATCGAAATGGTCGAGGGGCTCGATCTCGATAACCTCGAAGATGCCGAAGAAGCGCAGCAGGCTTCGGTGGTTCGACTGGTTAACGAAATTCTCAGTGAAGCGATTGAGGCCCGGGCGAGCGACATCCACATCGAATCCCAAGAGGCCGGATTAAAAATACGCCATCGCATAGACGGGGTATTGCAAAAGCAATCGACTCCACCCGAGATGAATCAGTTTCGAGCAGCGATTATCAGCCGACTCAAAATCATGGCCAAGATGAACATCGCCGAAAAGCGAGTTCCTCAAGATGGTCGAATCAAGTTGCGAGTCAAAGGTCGCGAAATCGATATTCGGGTCTCTGTTATCCCCATGCTTCACGGCGAAAGCGTCGTCATGCGGGTGCTCGATAAGTCCAATTTGAGCTTTTCGCTACGTGGCATCGGTATGCCCGAGTCGGTTTATCAAAAGTTCCAAAAGCTGATTCGCTTGCCTCACGGCATCGTCTTAGTCACTGGTCCGACGGGTTCTGGAAAGACGACGACGCTATATAGTGCTCTTAGCGAAATCAAATCGGAAGATATCAAGATCGTAACCACCGAGGACCCGATCGAGTATCAGCTCGAGGGAATCAATCAAATTCAAGTTCATGCCAAGGTGGGGCTTAATTTTGCGGCTTGTTTGCGAGCTATATTGCGACACGATCCCGACGTAATTCTCGTCGGGGAAATTCGCGACTTGGAAACGGCTGAGAACGCGACCCAAGCTTCGCTGACCGGTCACATGGTGTTCAGCACATTGCACACGAACGATTCGGCTGGTGCGTTCATGCGGTTAGGAGACATGGGTGTCGAGCCCTTTTTGGTCGCGAGTACCGTCGAAGGGGTGATGGCGCAGCGACTTGTTCGGGTCCTGTGCGAGGATTGCAAAGAACCTTACAAACCAAGTGAAGAAGAGCTTCCCGAGGATTTTCCGAAGGCCCGATTGTCGGAGATTCCTTTTTTGTATCGTCCCACTGGTTGTGAGTGCTGCCGAAATACTGGCTACCGGGGACGAATGGGCATTTACGAGCTGCTCGTTACCAACGAGGAGATACGACATTTGGTGACGCAGGCTTGCACATCCGACGTCATCAAGCAAGCGGCCATTAAGAATGGCATGGAAACATTACGAGATGACGGCTGGAGCAAAGTTCTAGCTGGCATCACAACCATCGACGAGGTATTGCGAGTTACAAAGGCCGACTAAAGTCGAGAGACTTGCGGTTGATCGTTGAAACCAAACGCATCCAAGAAACATGACTGAGTTCGCATATACGGCAAAAGCTTTGAACGGTGAAAAGCGTTCAGGCACGATTGCAGCGGAAACCAAATCCGATGCCATGCTGAAGCTGCGCGCTCAGTCTTTGTTTCCTCTTTCAGTTACCGGCAAGCAAGCCGCCAAGGCGAGCGCGGGGTTTTCTCTACCAAAGAGAATTAAGAAAGAACAAGTAGCCGATCTTTGTTCGCAGTTGGCTGATTTGCTAACTAACGGCGTTCCCATGTTAGAGTCGATCTACATCCTAGCCGATGCGACCGAGAACCCGCGACTCAGAGAAGCTGTTCTTCGCATGCATGAAGCGGTATCCCAGGGTGACACGCTCGATGCGGCGATGGCGAAAGAGAATGGCATTTTCTCAGAACTCACTCTCAGCATGATTCGCGCCGGCCAAGAAGGTGCGTTCCTCGAGGATGCTCTACAACGAACTGCTCACTTTCTTCGCAAGCAAGATGAAATGCGAGCCAAGATCGTGGGTGCACTGACCTATCCATCCATACTTGGTATCGTGGGCACGACCATTGTCGCACTCATGGTGGTTTTTCTCGTTCCCAAGTTTCAACCGTTATTCGATCGACTGGAACAAACCGGAAATGCTCTGCCCACGATTACGGTGATCTTGTTGGGGGCCAGTCATGTGCTCATGTCGTACGGCGTGTTCGTTATTGCCGCCGCTGCGGCGGGAGTTTACGGTGTGATTCGCTGGGCTAAGACGGCGGCTGGCCGTCGTATCACGGATCAAGTCAAGCTCCATGTTCCTCTCTTGGGAGGGATCTTCCATGATGCCGCAGTCTCTAGGACTTGTCGAGTCTTAGGCACCATGCTTCACAACGGCGTTCCCTTGTTAAGGGCTTTGCGTATCAGCAGTGAATCGACCGGTAATGTCTTGCTGGCTGATGCGATTCTCAAGTCCGCAGACAACGTTACCGCAGGCGATTCCCTATCCAAACCTTTGTTGGCGAGTGGATTGATTCCTCCGCAAGTTATGGCCATGATCCGGGTCGCAGAGGAATCCAATACGCTCGACGATGTGTTAGTGAAAATCTCGGACCGAATTGATGGACGGATCGAACGCAAACTGGATGTTCTCGTGCGAATGATCGAACCACTGATGCTCGTTTTCATCGGGTGCATGGTGATGTTCGTCATTGTGGGAGTGCTGATGCCAGTACTAGATTTGAACTCGTCGGTTGGATAACAGACTCATCAACCAAAGAAACACGTACAGATTACTCAGTTGTAAAAAGGAGAAAGAAAATGAAACGTAGCAGAATGCAGCGACGAGGATTAACACTCTTGGAGCTCATGATCGTTCTGGTCATTTTGGTCGGAATTATCGCATTGGTCGGACCACGCGTTCTGGGTACCCAGAAAAAAGCTGATATCAGGACAGCCCAGGCCCAGATTGGAAACTTGGAATCCGCTTTGAAGCAGTTTGCTGTGGACATGAAAACGTTTCCCACAACGGAAGAAGGACTCAAGCTTTTGGTCGAGCCACCCGAGGACGAAGCTCTCGCCAAGAATTGGGACGGTCCGTACCTCGAAGGTGGCAAGCTGCCAAAGGATCCATGGGGAAGCGACTTTGAATACGAGTATGAGACAGAATCAAGCGAAGAAGGAAGCGATTCTAGATCTAAAGTAGACACCTTCCCTCGCATTTTCTCCCTCGGACCGGACCGAAAACGAGACACCAGCGATGATGTCGGTAATGTTGCTAAAGGTAGCGAATCGGATTCGGATTCCTCGAGCACACGAAACTAGCGTCTTGATTCAGCGCATCGCATGAGCGAGACATCGGAGTCGCTCGTTCATGCCTCGGGCCGAATTTTAGAAGGCACCACCTTGGCTCCCCGCCCGCAAACCCAACTCGCCCCGTAACCCAACTCGCCCACTACCACACCTCTCCCACCTTTGGATTCTTTACCAACCGCGTAACCAACATTTGCGACAGAACACCAACCCCGATGCAAATCCCTCCCTTTGGTTACCACACTTACTCAACACAAAATGAAAATTAGAAAACAAAAACTGCACCGAGGATTCTCGCTGATTGAAATCATGATCGTTCTCGTGATATTGGCAGGGGCTTTGGCGATCGCTTGGCCGAATCTTCAGAAACCGCTAGGTAGAGTCAAGCTGGACGAAGCCTCTCAGACCTTGCGAGAAGCAATCGATGAAAGCCGCCACCGGGCGATGAGTCAAAATCAATCCGTATTGATCCGGCTTCGAAAAGGAGCTCACGAGGTGCAATCCGGTAGCATCGATTCCTTTGCAGAGCAATTAGCAGGTGACCTAAACGGCGCGGCGGCCCCCTTATCAACTAAACAGCCACAAGTCTGGAAACTTCCTAGCGACGTTGTCGTGATGAATGTGGAGAGCATCGATGATGTCCCTGTACAGGACGAATTTGGTTTTTCGGGTGGTGTGAGTCCCTCGTCAGAAATCAGCTCGCGTGGAGATTCATCAGCGTCAAAGGCTGTGAATGCGAATCAAGCCTCTGCACCGATTGGAATGGGACTGAAGACCGATTTCGATAGTGGCGACCAAGAGTGGTGGGTACCTCTGAACGCGATGGGAGTTGGCAGCAATGCGAAAATTACATTGCTCGACAAGTCCACCAAGAAAACCATTCATGTCTCCTATTCCTCGACCACTGGCGGGCTGGAGATCTCCCGATAATGTCGAGCGAAGCTTCCGATAGATCTGGGCTATCCTTGCTGGAAGTGATGATAGCCACTGGGATACTTGCAGGGAGCGCCATCGTTTTATCCTCGATCATTGGAACGGGCGCGAAGTTTGGTAATCGGGCTGAAAGCAGGATGACCGCCATGGTCCAAGCTCACTCGTTACTGGACGAGACACTGGCTCGGATCGCGGCTGGCAATTCGATGGAGGATTATGCGGGGGAGATACCAGGCACCCCACCGCGATCCTTTGAAGTAGTCGTTCGAAGCATGCCTCAGCGATCATCGAGTGCTTCCGGCAGTGCGAGTTTTTCGAATGCCGGCGGCGCAAGTCGATCAGCCTCTCAAGAAGAGTCGAGCATGGTACAAATCGACGTTCGGCTTTTCGATTCGAACGGTCAGAGTAACCGCACATCGTCCAAACCGATCGTCCACTTGACACAGATCGCGCGGCGAGGTCCGATTCCGTGAGGTTTGAGCTCATGCGAAAGGATTCCTTATCGAATACAAAAATTCGTCTTTTGCAGCGCGATAGCAGTCCGAAGCGAACGGGAGTGACGCTGCTAGAGCTTATGGTCGCGTTGGGGTTGCTGGCGATGCTGTTGCTTGTCGCTTGGTCATTGTTCGATAATCTCCAAAAAGCGGAAGAGCGGAGCGCTGGGTTAGCCAATCGAGTTCAAGTGCTAAGGCAAATACGCGGCTGGTTAGCCGAAGACATCGATCAATTCGAACTTCCGGTGTTCTCGCTTGGTGAAACCAAAGCCTCTAGCAACGAAGCCTATTTTGTCGGTGATGCTACAGGTTTTGTAGCAACATCGATGCCCTCTATAGATCCGCTTCCTTTTCTTCAAGACGCATTCGCCTCACCATCTTCGGTGGATTCGACGGGAGCCATGCGCGAGATCGAAAGAGAGCCGGAAAATGTTTCGGTTTACGACACCGATCAAGATCGCCAGGTTCGAGCTGCGCGCAGATCGCCATGGCCGACTGATAAGATCAATATCGAGTATCGCTTGTTGCCCGACGCTGGACTGTCGCAACGCAATGCAAATAGCCAGTTCGAAGAAAGCCGATTTCGTGTGGTGCGTCGCGAACGGATGCGGACGCCAGTCAATAGTGTGCCATCATCGACCTCGGATTCGTCTGCCGAACCAAACGGGAATGGTTCCGCGTTAAATTCGATTCCGGCGGCTGATCGATTGTTAACCATTCGGGATTTGTACCGACAAGACGATACGGTACTCGATACGCTCGGTTCGGTGATCCGAGAAAAGTCTCTTGCAGGGCTTCGAAATGCGAGCTTCCAGTATTTCGATGGATCAGCTTGGCAAGATACTTGGGACAGTCGACAGCAGAACGGATTCCCGTTGGCAGTGGCTATCCAATTCGATTTCCCAAGTCGTGCGCAACTTCGTAAAGAGTTGGTTCAACGAAAGCAGGACTCGCAATTCGGAGATAGAGACGAGTCTGCCTCGCAGGAATCATTTGGCTCGATCGATAGCTTGTTAGCGCAGCAGTCCACTGCGAGATCCGAATCTCGCGACAACCAGGAATACCTCATCGCGACATCATCTAATGAAGTTACAATTGTCGTCGCAACCCATTTTCGAGCACCGAATCCAATTGGCGAATCCATGGATAACCAAACTAATGGAGCATCTGGCTCCATGGGTAACTCATCAATGAGGCAGCGACCATGATGCATCGCCCCCTTAGAAGCCGTCGTCGCGGAATTGCCCTGATTGTTATCTTCGTGATGGTTATGCTCATGACCTTGGCTGCCTATCGGTTCTCATTCGTTATGCAGTCCGAGTATCGGCTAGCCAAGCTTTACGAAGAGCAGATTCATGCCCGGCAAGCGGCTTGGAGTGGGATAGAACACGCCAGCGCGATCGTCGACCAGCCACCTGCGTTTAGACCTCCATTGGCGATGAAGGCTGACGGAAACGGACGGGAGGAAAGTCGGCTGTTTCGAGGTGAATTGATCCGCAACGAATCGACTGCATCATCAGGGGAGACCGCTAGCGATGCATGGAAATTCGCACTGATCTCTCCTAGTCGTGGCCTGGTCGCTGGAAACGTGGAGGCAGTCGGTTCCTCACTTACTCCAGGTGCGAACAGCGAATCCAGTTGGAGGTGGGGATTGGAGAACGAGTCTGCAAAGATACCAATCCTTGCCCTGTCGGAATGGGAGCGGACCAATCCAGGTCACGCACTCGCCGTTCTTTCACGACTGCCAGGCATTAATCCTGAATCCATTGAACCATGGTTGATTCAAGCCGGAATCGTAAAGCCTAGCAAGCGATTTGGTAACTCGGGAAGCTTCGAAAACCGCGATCCATCGACTGCTGGGTATGGCTTGGTTGATCAGGATTACGATCCGTCTCGCACTGGCATGAGTGACAATCCCATCCAGCCCAACAACTCTAGCGAAGCATCGGGCTCATCAGCCCCAACACAGTGGTTAGGGGGAGATTTGAATCAGAACTATCGACTCGACCCCGTGGAAAAAATGTGGTTAGAGAAGCAATCGCGAATCGGCTCCTCCACCGTTGGTCGCACTTCAAGTATTCAAGCCGAGGACTCGATCGCTTTACAACGCTACTTGACTCGCTTCAGCGGTTGTAGAAACGAACGCTTCGATGGTTCCGATCGTATTTATGTCAATGATAATGATCTCAGAACGTTGCACCGTAAGCTCATGAGTTTATGGCCGCAACCGCTGGCTGACTATGTCATCTTGGTAAGGCAGTATGGTCCGACCAGTTCCGCGAGACGCGGACGGCGCGGGCGCTCATCAGCCGATGCCTCGCAATCCTCGATCCAAGCTACGGCGACATCGAATACCGCTACCGAGCCCATCGATTGGAACATTCCCGCTCGATACCAAATTCGAAGTCTTTGGGAGCTCGTCGATGCCACATTGAGCGTCCCCGATTCCTCGAATTCGCAATCGTCGCAGACCAAATCGGTGGTTAGTCCATTTTCGAGTAGAAGTGGGGATGGTTCGAATTATCTTATAAGACTGTTGGATGACTGCACCACCGATCGTAGAAAGTTTCTCGAGGGCAAGATAGACATCTGGGACGCACCACAAGAGGTTCTCATGGCGATCCCCGAAATGGACGAGGGAACAGCGAACAGAATCATTGCGGCGAGGAATGAAGAAACCGTTAAACAGCAAGCGTCGGGCACGCTGGCATGGCTTCTCCAGCGTCGAATTGTCGACCTCCCTAGACTTCAAAGATGGGAGCCCTACCTCACGGCCCGCAGCGATGTTTACACAGCGCAGATAATAGGATTTCGTGATCAGAACACATCAGTGTACCGATGCACGGCTACTATTGACGGTTCACAAGTTCCCGCCCGGATCCGAAACTTGCAAACTTGGCATGCATGGGATGCCGGGTTCCAGTTGAGCGAATTCGCAAGTGCCACAGAATAGACTTTCGAGCGTAATGAAGATTCCGAGTTTACCAAATCTATCAAATTTCAAAGGACGCAGATCCGGCTCCGGTTCTGTTGCGGTCGTGCATTGGGATAAGGATCGCTTGTACTATTTCGTCGGTACATTATCTCAACCAATTACCAATAGCAGCACCGGTGTTCTGCCACTGTCGAATCCCGATAAGCCGATGATGGCTCTAGCAGAGTTTTTGCAAGAGTCCAAAAGTAACGTCAATCAGGTAGTCGCATTGATTTCGCGTCCGCAATTGGATCTGTCGACCTTGACTCTTCCCAAGGGTGACGTCAAAGAGACTGCATCCATGGTGTTAAGTGAGTTGGAGCAGCAGTATGGTGATTCGGCCGACTTACCCATCGCTGACTTTGTCTTATCGATGGCGCACCAAGACACATCGACGGGTGCGGAAACAAACGATGTTATGGTGTTCGCCGCTCAGACTAAGTTTTTGGAGTCGCTCCAGGAGCAAACCAAAGAATCGGGTTTAAAGCTCGTAGGCGTAGGTGCTAGGCATTTAGGTCCTTTGAGTCTCGTTCATCGACGAGGAGACTCGCTAGACACTCTTACCGTTGCGATTCAATTCTATCCAGGTGAAACCGAGCTCTCGATCTGTCATGGTGGAACACCCGTTTTGTTGCGATCGATTCGGAACAGCACAGAGGATGCCGAAAGGGTCGCCGAACAAGTATCCGTGGAGGTCGAACGATGTTTGACATTGTTGCCTCATGAGCTTGCATCCAAGTCGATTCAATTGGTGTTTTTGGGAACAAACCCATTCACGGCACATGTCGCTGAAGCATTGAGCGGATCGGAAGCCCGGACCGTCGTGCATATCGATCCTACCGCGAGCTGGCCAAGCAACGGTGTTGTGGCACCATCGATCGAGGAGCTTGGCTGCGAGTTCGCTGCCAACATAGGTGCCGCTTGGGATTATTTCCACAAAACGCTGCCGATTGATTTGCTCGCGCCTAAGCGTCCTCCGAAGCCGGCGAATCCGTGGATCAAGCGGGGAGGCTTAGCTGTGGCAGCGACAGCGGGGGTAGCCGCCATTTCGTACGTGTTCCTCGGAAACATCCAAGACCTCCAATTAGAGGTCGAACAGCTAGAGTCGGAGTTCGCGGATGTCTCCAAGCTAACCAACAAGTATCTAGAAAAGGCTGATCGCGTAAAATCGGTAGAAGATTGGTTAGCCAATCAAGTCGATTGGTTAGCAGAGTTAAACGAGATATCACAAAGGTTACCCGATGGACAGAACGCAACGGTTCGACGATTGACCGGATCGTTAGGTGCTGCGGGCTCTGCGATCGATTTGTCCGTACAGGTCAACGCGCAGGAATACATTTCCGTTCTAGAGGACCGACTCAAGAGCGCCAAGTATTCGGTCTCGAGTCGCCAGATTAGTCAAAGCCCCGATACAACCGATTACCCTTGGAATTTTGAAACACGAATCTCGTTCGCCGTTGATGCTCCCTCATGGAAATCGTACGGTCCTCCCGCTACTTCGCCGAGTGATGAGGCTAAAGAGTCGTCGCAAAAGTCGTTGCCTGCTGCTGAAACACCTGCTGCTGAAACGCCTATGGCTAAAGCCGACAGCGAGGTGACGTTATGAATTCTCGTACCAAATGGTTGATAGTCGGTGGTTCGATCGTATTTGGACTGTATGGAGCAGATGCTACGTATCGGTCTTGGATTGAAGAGCCGGAAAAGCAATTGACAGCTCGACTGGATGACCTAACTAGCGAGATACAGAAAACGAAGGATCAGCAGTCACAGGCTCAGAGGGCCAGCAAGCGGTATGATGACTACTTAGCGAGGGCCTTGCCAGGTGATCCGCAGGCCGCTCGGTCTGTTTATCAGAAATGGTTGTTGAAGCAAATCGAGCGGTTTGAAATCACATCTTCGTCGGTGGATGCTTCGCAGCCAACAGCCATCGAGCTTCGTTCGAGGACCAAACGTGGCAAGCGTGATCGGATCGGACACCGAATCGACTTTTCCCTTCGGGGCCAAGCGAGTCTTTCCAAACTATCTGCATTCCTCGACGAATTTCGAAATGCCGGCATGCTGCACAAGCTTACATCCCTTACATTGAATCCAATCGGTAGCGAAGGCAGGCTCGATGTGAGTCTATCGATACAAGTTCTAAGTTTGGAGGGAGCCACAAACGATAAAGCGCTAAGCGATTGGCGCGTGCTGCCTACGATCGTTGCGGAGCGGGATAGTGACAACACCTTTGTGCGACGCAATTTGTTTGCTCGCGGGTTTGCTAAAGCATTGTACGATGTATCGCTCAAGGCGATTACGGTGAACCGAAAAGGGGAGACAGAGGCTTGGTTTACTGTAGACAGCAAGGGAACGGTGGCCAAGATTCAAACCGGCAGCTATGTACCAGTCGCTTTACACGAGATAAAAGTCGTAGCGTTGGAGACCGATCGGGTTCAGATCAACGTGAATCAAGATTTGCATTGGATTAAGTTGGGTGAATCCGTTGGCAAAGTAACCGCCCCCAAGGAGATGGTAACAGAATGAAACAGAATATGACCTCATTCCTAAGTGGCCCACGAACGATGCGCAAAGTGTCGGCTTTGGTTGGCATGTGTATGGTTTGTTATACAGGTCAAGCGTACGGGCAATTGATCGGTAATCAGTCGATTGGCACGGCAGCTGGTTCCAATCAGCCTCGGTTGCAGGGTGGAAATCTGAATTTGGGAAATACCAACACACCTTCTGTCAACGGTCGGTTTGTTCGGGGCAACCGTGCTCGCAACGATTTTGTTGGTTCCAATCGATCGGATTTGCAAGGCTTTGTGGGCTCAACGCAAGCCATCGGCGTAGGACGGGTTCAGTCTGCGGTAGAGGGTTTGCGGGTGCCAATACAGCGGTCCGGAAACCGGCCTCTTCCACCGCAGCCAGCGACGGGTATGTATTATCCGAGACTCGATTTTGAGCTTTCCGTTGCTCGCGACCAAGGTGTCGAGTCCACGATGAGTCAACGGAAGGAGATTGTTTTTACCGAAGCGCAAGCTCGAATCGCGAGGGTTGCAGGCGAAACGGTCAGTGTGGTACGAGTAGGTGATTTAGCTATTGTTCGTGGTACGGTTACCGACCAAAGAACAGCGGAGCTCATCAAGCAGATGTTAGCATTCGAGCCAGGAATTGATCAGATTAAAGACGAGCTCATCCTCAAGTAGTTTATCCGCATGCCCAACAGTCTGCGCTGAGCGTTCTCAAGTAGTTTAACCGCATGCCCAACGGGCTGCGCTGAGTGTTCTCAAATAGTTTAACCGCACGGGCAACGCCCTGCGTTAAGCTCTCTAACCCGGATCTGTACAGCGAGACTCAGCAAAACATCCTCTGCAAATCACCGACAGGCTCGTCCTGGCGACCGCTGCGCAGGCCATTGCAACTTGTCTAATTTATCTCTAGCGCCCTGCGGCACACAAAGTGTTATAATAGAGAAGTTAGGCTGGTGTGCCAGTCCGCCTCCCAACGCCATTCCCACCCTACCTCTCCCTCCTTTTGAGCCATCCCATGAGCGTTATTCGTCGAGCTACCTCTGTAGAGGAGCAAAAAGCATACATCGATTTTCGACGTACGGCCGCGTCATCCCGGCGAAGCTTTCTGCAAGCGGGAGCTTTGGGAGCCTTGGGGCTAAATCTTTCCGACATGTCGCAACTTTTGGCCAACGACGGGACACAGGGAATCGGTTCTTCATCGCGCCAAAAACCCGCCAAGGCTTGTATCTTTCTATTCATGTGGGGTGGGCCAAGCCAGCTCGATACGTTCGACCTGAAACCGAATGCGCCCAGCGAGGTGCGTGGCCCCTTTAAGCCGATCGCGACTCGCGTACCAGGCATGGAAATTTGCGAGCATTTTGTAAACCTCGCTCGGAACACTGATAAGATTGCATTGATTCGTTCGTTGACCCACGACGACCCGGCTCACCTATCGAGCGGTCACTTGACCGTTACCGGAAAGCTGGCTCCCGTTCTTAAGAGCGATGCAACTCCTCCCAGCGACAAAGATTCGCCTCACATCGGTTCGCTTTTGGCCAAGCTTCGGCCGACCAGCAACGGCTTGCCTTCATTCGTAACTTTGCCTTGGAAAGCATATCACCCTGCTGCACCGGGGGGAGAGGCTCCCGGTCAACATGGTGGCTATCTAGGAGCAGCGTACGACAGTTTTCTTGTGGGCGGTGATCCGAATGCTGCTGATTGGAAACCCGCCACATTTTCCCTTCCTTCGGAAATGTCGCTTGATCGACTAGAGTCTCGCTATCATTTGCTCCGCTCCTTTGATCGGTTCCGAGCCGATGCCGAAGCTGCCGTTCCCATTGCTGATCTAAAGAGTCATCAAATCAAAGCGTACGATATGTTGACATCACCAAACGTACGAGATGCATTCGACTTGAGCCGCGAATCGGTGGAAATGCGAGAGCGGTACGGACGAAACATTCACGGCCAAGGAGTCTTGCTCGCTAGAAGATTGATCGAGCATGGCGTTCCCATGGTATCGGTTAATTGGCATAACGATGGCAGGAATTTCTGGGACACGCATGGCGATAATTTCAATCGGCTAAAGAATGACTTGATTCCTCCGTCGGATCGAGCCTTAGCCGCACTACTAGAGGACCTCGAGGAACGAGGCATGCTCGACGAAACACTAGTCGTTTGGGTGGGAGAGTTCGGGCGACGCCCAACGATCACACCTGAAAACTCTGGACGCGAGCATTGGCCCTTTTGTTACAGCGGACTGCTAGCAGGAGGCGGGATTCGCGGTGGCATGGTTTACGGTTCGAGTGATAGTAAGGGGTCTTACCCAGATCGTGACCCCGTGAGCCCCCAAGATTTAGGGACTACGATTATCCACGCTCTCGGCATCCCGACTGACTCGATGGTTCACGATCGAGAGGGGCGACCACATCACGTTGCGACCGGCAAGGTGATTACCGATTTATTAACATAAAGTTGGATTTGATTTGGTTTATGAGAGTGTTTTTCGAGGGCTGCTAGGCAGTAGATTTACGAGACGGCTTATGGTTGATCAGCAATTAAATAATGCGAAGGTCGCAGTGATAAGTCGCTTTGTTCGGCCTGGATTGTTTTGTATCTTTGTGGTGTGCAGCTTTTCACTCTCGCATAGAGAGGTGTACGCCTATCAAGGGGAAACACCCACAGTTGTAACCGAATCGTTCTCCGCAACCGATCTCGAGTTTTTTGAATCGAAGATTCGTCCCCTGTTGTTCGAACGTTGCTACGAATGTCATTCCGGCTCCGACCTCAATGGAGGGCTTTCAGTCGAATCGCGAGATTCACTTTTAAACGGAGGCGATTCAGGCCCAGCCTTGGACTTGGTATCGCAGCCATCCGTTAGTCTGTTACTGCGAGCGGTTGAGTACCGGGAGGAGCATCTGAAAATGCCACCTGACGGCCGATTGTCCGAGCAACAAATTGGGTGGATTAAAGAGTGGATCGAACGCGGAGCACCTGATCCGAGGAATCCTTTGGGAAGTGAGGGCAATACGACCAAAAGCATTAAGGGACTGAGTCTCGATGAGGGCAAGCAGTTCTGGTCGTTCAAGCCCCTGGACAACCCTTCTCCGCCAGACGTCACAGACCTGAGTTGGGTGCAGACACCTGTTGATAACTTTATCCTAGACAGGTTGGGCCAACAAAATCTGACACCAGCCGGTCCGGCCGATAGAAGGAGTTTGATTCGACGTCTCACACTGAATCTGACAGGTTTACCGCCAACTAGAGATGATGTCGCTGCTTTTGAGGACGATACATCGCCGACAGCCTACGCGGATCTGGTGGAGCGGTTGTTAGCATCTCCGCAATATGGGGTGCGCTGGGGTAAGCATTGGTTGGATGTGGCTCGCTATGCGGACTCAAACGGTTTGGATGAGAATATCGCCTTCGGAAATGCTTGGAGGTATCGTGACTATGTCGTCAAGGCCTTTAACGAAGATAAATCTTTTCGCCAGTTTCTGATCGAACAGATCGCAGGAGATCTTGTTCCTTACGCCAACGAAGAGACCAAGACTGCGACTGGGTTCTTGGCTCTGGGAGCTCGCGTGTTAGCCGAACCCGATGTCGAGAAATTGTTCATGGATACGATCGATGAGCAACTCGATACGCTCGGCAAAGCGTTTTTAGGAATGTCGTTCGGATGTGCACGTTGCCACGACCACAAATTCGATCCGATAACACAGCACGATTACTATGCTCTAGCCGCAATTTTAAAAGGGACAAGATCGTTTGCAGACGAACGATACGGTGCGATTAAGTATTGGTATGAACATGAATTTCAGCCTGAATCTGACAGGGAAAGGCTCACGGGAGTCGAGGCTGCAATCGCGGCTGCCAAACAAGCGGCAGCAAGCTACAAAGCACAAGCCTACGATAGGATTCGGACAGCGGCACGCAGCAAAGCCGCCGACTATTTAGCCGCGGCGGCTCAGCTGCCTTTCGGCGCGAGTTTGGTTCAAGTCGAACAGGTATCGCAACCGCTCGATTTGCACCCACGGATTTTGCATTACTGCCGAATTCATCTGGAGAACCAAAAAGATTCCGAGTTCTTTAGCAAATGGCACGAATTAGCCGGGGACAGCGATGCCATTCAGACTCACTACGAAACATTGTTCGCCGAGGTGGATAAAGCTTGGCAAGAGGCTCAGGCAGCCAGCCCGCCATCGCAAGGTTTAAGCGATCCACGACTCGAACAAGCCCGCTTGGCCCGACTCGATGCAGCAGGTTTTCTTGCTATTCCGCCACAACCCGAGTACGCACTCGATCCCGAATCGCTCGAAAAGTATTACGACCTTATGGAGGAAGCTCGCAAGCTGGAGAGCCATGCAGAAGATCGCTATTCGGCCATGGGAGTCAACGAATCGGTGGCAGTACGGACGCTACCAATACATATTCGAGGCAGTCACTTAAATTTGGGGCGACCTGTTGAGAGAGGCTTTCCCAAAGTGATGCAATGGTCCGAGATCCCGCCGATATTTTCCCGTCATGCGAGTGGAAGGTGGGAGCTGGCTAATTGGTTGGCGGACACGTCTCATCCTCTAACGGCACGAGTGATCGTTAATCGAGTTTGGGCTTGGCATTTCGGTCGTGGATTGGTGGGTAGTACCGAGAATTTTGGTGTTCAAGGAGAAACACCTTCACATCCTGAACTGTTGGATTGGCTCGCGAGGAGATTTGTTGAGAGCGGTTGGTCTATCAAGGAGCTAAACCGGTGGATTCTACTGTCTAGCACCTACCAGATGGCATCGGTGCACGAACATGCTTCGCTGTATGATTTAGTCGATCCGGAGAATCGCTTGTTATGGAAATTTCCTATACAGCGGCTAGATGCTGAACAATTAAGAGATTCTGTTTTGGTGACTTGCGGTCGGCTTGATCTGAAGCTGGATGGTAAATCGGTACCGTTACGGAATAGGCAGTTTGTTTTCGACCATACGTCAATCGATCATACCCGATACGATAGTTTGCGGCGTGCAACCTACTTACCGATTATTCGCAACAATTTGTATACATTGCTCGAGCAATTCGACTATCCAGACCCAACGATGCCGACCGGTACTCGCAATCAAACGACAGTTGCTCCCCAGTCCCTCTTGTTGATGAACAATCCGCTCGTATTGGATTCCGCTGAGATGTTCGCGGAGCAAGTTACGAAGCAGTACAGCGAAAACACCATCCGGCTGGATGTGGTTTTCCAGGCCTTGCTAGGTAGAGCCCCGAGTGAATCGGAATCGTTGTCTTGTCTGCAATACTTGTCGACTGTGGATGAATCCACATCTGATCGGGATGAGAAGCGTATCTGGGCTGGCTTGATCCAAGCGTTGATGGCGACGAATGACTTTCTTTATGTGAGGTAATAATGGATCGATCGCATCTTGTACGTAGGCAATTGTTAAAAACCAGCGCGATCGGATTCGGTCACCTTGCGTTCTCATCTATGCTGGCCCGCGAGTCGAAGGGAGTTGTGCGGCAGGAGAATTCGCCACAGCCCCCCAAGTCACCCCATTTCGAAGCGAAAGCCAAGCGGGTCCTGTTTTTGTTTATGAAAGGAGGACCGTCACATGTCGATACGTTTGATCCCAAGCCACTGTTGGACCGCGATCATGGTAAACCCCTCCCTTTTGCGCTGCCGAGGGTTGTCTTCGCCGCGCAGGGAAATTTACTAAAGTCACCATGGAAGTTTCGGCAGCATGGTCAAAGCGGTTTACCGGTAAGCGAGTTATTTCCGAATGTTGCCAAGCATGTTGACGATCTTTGCGTATTGAGATCTGTACATGGAACCAATCCTGCTCACGGTGGCGCTGCGCTCAAATTGCATACAGGCAGTGATCAATTCGTTAGACCTAGCATGGGTGCATGGGCCATCTACGGTTTGGGAACCGAGAACGAAAATCTACCTGCCTTTGTCACCATTTGTCCGACATTGGCTCACGGTGGTGTCAATAACTGGGGGGCAGCGTTTCTGCCTGCCCATTGTCAAGGAACACCGATCGGCAATGCTAGCCAACCATCCAGCACGGCTCAAGTTCGTGATATCACCAATGAAGTCTACACATCACATGAGCAAAGAAAACAGGTCGACTTGATAACGGAATTAAACCAGATGCAGATCGGTGCAGGAATTAGTTCTACGGAAACGGCCGCCTTGGCGGGGCGACTGGAATCTTATGAATTGGCGTTTCGGATGCAGTCGTCGATGCCCGAAGCGCAGGACCTAGCATCAGAAACGGAAGCAACCCATCGCATGTACGGGGTAGATGATCCGGTGACTGCGAATTTTGGTAGGCAATGCTTGATGGCAAGGAGGCTTCTTGAGCGGGGAGTTCGATTCGTTCAGGTAACCCACTCGGATAGTGAAGTGCAATGGGACCAGCATTCTGACTTGTACCAAGGACATACCAAGAATGCGGCTGAAGTGGATAAGCCTATTGCAGGTTTGCTTCAAGACTTAAAAGATCGCGGTTTACTAGAGGACACGTTGGTGCTTTGGGGGGGAGAGTTTGGACGAACCCCGACAGCCCAAGGAACCAATGGGCGGGATCATAATCCTCACGGGTTCACGATGTGGATGGCGGGAGGCGGAGTTCGCAGTGGAATGGCCTACGGCGCAACGGACGACTACGGCTATTATGCGATGGAAAACAAAATGCACGTAAACGATCTGCACGCAACCATGTTGCATTTGCTGGGCCTCGATCATGAGCGGCTGACGTACCGCTACGCCGGTCGCGATTTCCGCTTAACAGATGTCGCAGGACAAGTTGCTACGGCAATTATTGCATAAAGTTGCCGTAGACCTATAACTATTGCATGCAGCTCCGATACTCAAGTTCTTCTCTTTCCAGTCAAGCTCATGCTAACCCTCGCTTTTCTGACGCATTTTGCGACCACATGGTTCATGACCGGATTGATCTGGATGGTGCAGATCGTGCACTACCCACTATTTGCCGATATCGGTCGCGATGACTTTGTTCCGTACGAACGCAAACACTCTCGCGCGATCACCTTCATCGTTGCACCTGCGATGTTACTGGAATCTGCTTCTGCAGCGGGACTAACGTGGTTGTTAATCGAGACACAGCTGATATTCGTTTTGGTCAATATAGCGTTATTGATTGTAATCTGGGGATCGACTTTCTTGATCCAAGTTCCCATTCACCAAAAACTCGAGCTCGGTTTCGACGAGACGCTACACAAGCGACTCGTTTCGACCAACTGGATCCGGACGATCTGTTGGACCGCGCGAGCCTTGTTGATGGCAATTTTGGCGGGCTCGAGTTTGCTATGTGAAGTTTTGAACACATAGGCGGTTTAAGCGAGCAGCATAAGAAAAAACAGACACTTATCGCTGATCGCCACCGCGAACGGGGCCTCACCCTCCCAGCGAAGCGACCGGGAGGGTCGGCAATCGAGCCTTAAGCGAGGTTGGCGGGGAGGGCAGGACGCCGTCGATCTTAATCCGACCGATGCATCGCACCCCTCCCCAGCCACGCTTTCGCGGGCTGACCCTCCCCAAACGGCGTTTGGGGAGGGTGAAGACGGGGGCGATCGGCGAATCGTCTTAAAGCCTCAGAAGCACAGAATCTAAATCGAATGGCCGGAATTTGATCGGTTTGCCATCCATGTCATCCTGGATGATCGCTACGTGTGGTTCTAGCTTGTTGGCAATATTCGAATCGATTAGTTGATTGGAATCGTTGGCACTCATCTGCATGAGGATGCGGATTTCGCCATCGCGAATCGATTGCCTGGATAGCCAACGGGTCAGTGTGCCAGCGGTATCGGACCATAACCAAACAAACATACCCACCCCTGAACCATCCTTAAGCAAATTAGAGAGTATCGCATCAGGTTTGGAACTGCCCGAGTCCTCTCCAAAGGAATACTCGTCCCCCTTTCGGAGTTCCCTAAAACGGGACAGATTTGCAATCGCTACCAACATCGTCGGATGTTGCGTCTGAGGTTCGCTCAAGCGTTTATCTAACTCCGCTTGTAAACTCTCCATAAATTCATCGAGATCACGAGGCGAGGAAACCAATGCGTCATCCCGTTCAGAAAGCTTGTTCATCAACTTGGAAAAGGATTTGTCTTCCGGCCTTATGCCGTTCAAAATCCTAATTCTCTTGCTATTGGTTCCTTGGCTCCCAGGCTCGTTGTCAACTATTCTGACGAATCCCGTCACACATCCAGCCAGAATGCTGGCGGCAGTTGACTCTTCTGTTCCTACAACAAAACAATTGCGACCTGGGCTTCGGTGCACTTGCTTGAATATTGGTGGGTCGATCGCTACGCTGTCTCCCAGCAGCATCGTGTATCCGAGCGTATCGGTAGTGGTGGACTCGAGCGCCAAATCGATGCTTCGCTGGTCCCATATTGCGGGCTTATGCCCTTCGAACACAACACGTCGACCAAGTACGTTCGTGGTTGGTGAATGAGGGACGGGCTGAGCAGGCAGGGCGTGAAGCAGGGCCAACTGATCATCCTTGGACAGATAGGAGACCTGAAAACCTTGATTGCTCTCGACCCTGCCACCCGACTCGTTATAGATGGCTTGACCTGAGTAGCGAAGCCTCTCAGCAGCGGTATTGTCTTCGCTCAGTATCAACATGGCATCGGAGCTATCGCACTGGAGAGCAATCCGAACCGCCATCTGAGCCAGCGTTGTCCTGGGAAGCGAGTAGGCTCCGCCCAAAGTTTGAGAGGCTAATACTAAATGCATGCCAAAAGATCTTCCTTGACGGACAATACGATCCATGAGCATTGACGCCTGCTGCGCAATTTTGTCATCCTCAACGAACATTTCTTGAAACTCGTCGATGACGATCAGGATTCGAGGCATGACGACCTCCGGATGTTTTGCGGCGAGGCTAGGCAAGTCCTGCACGCCGTACTCGCGAAACGCTTCGCCTCGAGCATGCATAACCCGATCAAGATACTCTAGGGTGCTGACACCAAACTCTCGTCGACTTTCGATACCAATAATGTCGGTATGTGCCAATTCACTTTCCGAGTAGACCTGGAACTCCACCCCTTTCTTAAAGTCGAGCAAAACCAACCTTAGTTGATCGGGAGCATACTTCATGGCAGCGCTGGTAATCATGGTGTGCAACAAGGACGATTTGCCAGAGCCCGTTTTCCCAGCAATCAGAACATGTTGCGAGGTTCCAATACCAAGCTTTAGAAACTGAGTTCGCCCTGCGGCAGAAACCCCTATCGGAATTGACAAATGCTCGGCGCTCGAGGCAATTTGTCTCTCGGCTTGCGGCAGTTCGATCGAGTCAAAAGGAACGATCATCTTGCCGATTTCCGCTACGGCATCCAGGTGTTTAGTCATGATCTCTTTGACTCTCGCCTCGGTGGGTGCCAGATCTGGAATTAATTCCGAATCCGAGAAATCAGGAACAGCAACGGTGATTCGGCCCGTTGAGTCTGAGTCCTGAGGTCTCTTGCTAATCCTGAGATGCATGCCGTAACTGAGAAGCGAGGTTTTGTCAGCAAAGGTTGGCCACATCGCAGTGTCGCTCGTACGCAGTAGCACCCCAACGCCGCACCTTGCTCCGGATGCGAGAATCGACATGAGAGATTGCCACGAATGATCGTCGAGGCCAAAGGGGAACTGATCCCAGACTATGAGTCTGTACGGAATCGCCATGGGACCAGCCTGTTGATTGAATTCATAAAGATTCGAGAAATTATTCCTCAAGCTCTGTTGAATCACATCTTCGACATGCCGCGCTGCCCTGGCAAGCTGATCTGCGATGTGCAAAGATTGAGTCCAAACTCGATCCCCCACCAGGCTCGAGTTCACGTCAGCGACCGACATGAGCCAGGAAAACTTTTTTCCCAAGCCTTGTGGATCGATGATCGTCATCTGCAAACTACCCGCTGGCACCGACGTGATCGCGCGTAAACAGACATTCTGCATGACAGCATCCGAGGTTGCCTCCGTCCCCGATTCACTATCGAGAACCAGTGAGCCATGGGATAAAAGATCCAGTGCGACTGGCCAAGGCACCATGTCTTGAAACAACGTTGGATCTCTTTCCAATGCTTCCTGTAACAGTGGGGTTGTTGGATCCATGTGCCCAAGTCGCCAGACGACATTTGCAGTGTCGCGGCGCCAAGCGGAAGTATCGAAGTACGAACTATTCCAGTCGGGTTGACGTTCCTTGAGAAGCTTTTCATAGGTAGCTAGTCTATCTCTCAATACACGGCAGCCGTGGTTCCATCTTGCGATACGGAATTCCTGCGAACTCGAAAAGTCCCCCTTCAGCTTATCGATCTTTTTGTCTCGTTCGAGTTTCAGTTGATCAGATGTTCTGGAAAGTTCCTTTTGGATTTGAGACCATTTCGATTCCCAACGCTGATCGATAGAGGAAAATTTCTCACTTCGCGTGCTAGATAATTCGAAGCGACGTTCTGCGCAGCTTTTTGCTAAGGCTTGGCATGCTGCTTCGAACTTGCTTGTCATTGCTTCACGTTTCGTCAGGTAAGCATTGCGAGCGATTTCTTCGTCTGCTTGATGTTTCTGTACAAGTCGGGCCAGCTCTCTTTGGTAAAACGCCTCCGCCATCGCATGGCCTTGGTTGATATAGCGGAAACAGACAGCAGCATCCTGGATAATACAATCTGTATTTTGCTGAATGACTCGCGCGACTAAGGGGCGAGTGGCGAAGTGCAAAATGGCGGTGAGTACGATCGAACTGACCAAGCCAATTCCGATGGGAAGCAATACTTTCTGGAGCAACAACCATGCGATCAGACCGGCAACAATCGCGCCCAGAACACCCAGAGAGTAAAACCAAATCGAGGAGTACCATTTTACCTTGGGGTGACTCTTCGTTAATGCGATGGTCTCTCCCAATTTCTTTTTTGCATCTTCATAGCATCGGGCGAGCTCTTGCAGATCGCGGACATCAGCTGAGGGGATATCCGCTTCGTTCGTATTCGGTTCCCCCATGAGGTCGCGTCCTACTTTGACGAGAACCCATTCACGTGCATCCTGCAACATCTCGTCGATGCCACGCTTTTCATTAACAAGCTTGGCTCTTACGCTGTCACGTGTCTTGCGGGCTGCTTCTTGGTTGGTTTCAAGCTCACGCTTTAGACGATCGAGGGTATCGTCTCGCTGCTTCCTGTTAGCCTCCTTGTCGTTGTTCAATTTGATCTTTAATCGCTTTAACTCCGATTTTTCATACTGAACGCTCGTAAGAAGTTCACGTTCCACAAATCCCATATGCTGATCCAGCTCGACATCCCAGGATTCCATATTGTTGTGCTCGATCGCTCTTCGCTTCGTTGCAAGCTGCTGAGTTTCCGACTCAAACCAGGTATGTTCCGCATCAATTTGCTGCTGAACGCTTTCGCTGCCGGAATCCCAAGCTTGCTTTAGCTTCTCAATCCTCTGTCTCAAACCTTTCAGCGAACGAATCTGATACTTTAAGAACCGTCCATCGGATCGGACTTGCAGAAGCTTTGATTGAGTCATAGAGCTGGCAGTCGGGTTTGAGAAGAATGTTGTGGCTGCACCTCCAACATGCAGTCTGCTAACATAACCTGTATTGTATAGCAAGAAACGCATGGCGAGCTAGAAAGCATAGACATGGACCCCTACAAAATTCTAGGCATTTCCTCGAATGCTACGGAACAGGAAATCAAGCGAGCCTATCGAGCTCAGGCGGCCAAGTACCATCCCGATCATGGCGGTGACGCCTGGGTCTTTGAGCAGATCCGTGCGGCCTACGAACAATTGACCGAAGCGGGGGCAACGGCCGCGACAAATGATCCTGCGAGTAAAGGTGGGACTAAAAGCGCAGCAGCGCCATTTAGCCAACCTGAGCCAATCTCCCCAGAGGCGCGGACGAAAGGGGCGAAAAGTGAGCAGCACTGGTACAATCGCCCGCTTCCGCTCCAGTCGGAAACATCCTGGTTCATTCTTGTTAACGTGCTGGATATTGTCTTGACCAACGTTCTTCTGCAGCGAGGGGCCATGGAAGCGAATCCGATCGCCAATTTCGTCTTTATTCAATTCGGCTTCGCTGGCATGATCGCTTTCAAGCTGGCGTCAGTGGTTTTCGTTTGCTTGGCGGCCCAGCTCATCGCTCGAAAGAGCCCCTCCAAAGCCAGGGGCTTGCTGTGGTTTGGATGCATCCTGGTCGGGGCGGTTCTCGTGTATAGCAGCCGATTGATCTTGTATTCCAACTAAATTGATCCTTAGGAGTTGCTGAAAGTCGGTCAGAGGATAATACTCGACCACTCTCCCCCTTTATTATTGGAAAAGAGTTTGAAATGATCGATGGCTCGCGGGAATTGGTCCCACAAAAAAATTCAGCCATGCCAGCTGTGCACGTTAGTCGACCCATGTTGCATCCCAACATTTACCGAAAACGCATTTTGCATATCGAGGGGAACCCTGCACCAGGCGATTGGGTCGCCGTTTATCATCAACAGTCCGACGTTCAAGATCGCGGTGGCCGACAAGAATCTTCCACCAGCGTAGGACATTCTGCGTACGACAGCAGAAACCCGAGAATGGGTACTAGGCCTCGACGTGATGGAGAGATCGCCGAGAACCCGAGCTTGTTCGCATACGGTATTTATAACCCCAGGTCGGAGGTTGCAGTAAGGTTGTATTCCTGGTGGGGCCAGTGGCCTGATGAAGCGTATTGGGACACTCTGATGGATAATGCCGTGTCGCTTCGCAGGGACGTTTTGCGATTGGATGAAACCACCAACGCCTACCGAGTGTTGCACGGCGAATCCGATGGCGTACCGGGGTTAGTCGTAGACCGCTACGGCGATTGTTTAAGTGCGGAGCTCTTTAGCCTTGGCATGTATCAACGAGTCCAGCCGCTCCTGGAGCGATTGGCCAGCAGGTTGGGGACCAAGCACTGGCTTGTACAAGAGTGCCCCCAGTTCCTCAGTCAGGAAGGAATTGGGCTGCCGACTCTCAAGAGCCCGGAGCTTCCTCCAGCCGTAACCATCACGGAAAATGGTGTGAAGTATAAGGTGCACTTTGGCACGGGACACAAGACAGGCTTTTTTTGTGACCAACGAGATAACCGACGCATGTTGGCTCACTTCTCGGCGGGCAAGAGCGTGTTGGATCTCTGCTGCTACACAGGTGGCTTCTCCGTCCAAGCGGCCAAGGCTGGTCAAGCTGCCGAGGTGACAGGAGTCGATCTCGATGAAGATCCTTTGGCGATGGCCAAGAAGAATGCGGACATGAATCAGACACGCGTTCGATTTGTGCAATCCGATGCGTTTGCGTTTATGCGAGATATGTTACGAATCGGTCGGCAGTATGATGTAATCGTGCTGGACCCTCCCAAGCTGATACGTTCCAGAAATGAGCTCGAGGAAGGGAGCAAGAAGCATTTCGATCTGAATAAGCTCGCCATTCAGCTCGTCAAGCCCGGAGGAATTCTGTTGACCTGTTCATGCGCTGGACTGTTGGATGAAATCTCTTTTCAATCGATCGTTCGTTCGGCGGCCAAGGCCACTGGATTTGATGAAGAGGGAAAGCCCAACCCACCGCGCACGCTGCAGTTTCTGCATTCCTCGGGAGCCGCCCCGGATCATCCAGTTGTTGCGCATTGTCCGGAAACAGGGTATCTAAAAAGCCTATGGGCACGAGTGCTTTGAGAAAGCAAAAAGGGGACGGAGGTTTTTCTGTTCGGACGTGGTACATTTGAGACTCCTGCAATTATTCCGTAACCACCTTTTGTGATTTTGAGGTGACATTGTGAAAGCATGCATTTTATCCCTCGTTCTTTTATGCGAAGTCGGGTTGATTCACTCAGCTTTGCTCGGTCAAGGTGCCTTTCAGGGGACATCTAAAGATGAGGCGATGGAATGTGTGACGGACTTTGTAGCCAATCGTGAGAAGTATCCTTCGTTTCTCTGCGCGTTCGAACTTGATAAGACTTACGCTTCTGGCACCTCCCAGAACGAATCGCGGACACGATTGATTCTGTCTGAAGATTCAGAATCGAAACGAACGCGGATGGAAATCGAACGCGAAGGTTTCGCGGTTGGCGACGACTTCGACATGCCTATTGCCGAGCCGCTTCTCTCAATCTTCGACGATAGAGGGAAGAGGCGATTCTTTTTGCAAGGTGCAGAACAACGGTTTGGAGGGGGGCTGCCCAGTGGTACTGTTATTCCCAATCCTTGGATGGTTCCGATATGCGGATTAGCCTCACTTGAAAGTGGCACAATGGGACTGGATGGATGCTGGATCAATATTCTCGATGAAACGAAGCTTCTTTGGGCCGAATCGGACGGAACCCATGTTCGTGGTGAATGGAGTTTTGGTAGTGGTGTTGGTGAGTGCTACATTCAAGTGTACTTTTCGTCCAAGTTCAACAATCTGCCTGTTTTCGTTCGCTACATTCGGCCCAAAGATAAGGACAAACCATTTGAGAAAGTAGGAATTACGTTCGTATCCGAAAATGAGATTACATGGAAACCGTATCGGGATGGTTTCGTCCCGGTCGAGGTCAAAATGTATCGGGAATCCTATTGGAGTTCGAAACCTGGGATCAAGTCAACGAATAATCATGTCTATCGTTTTTCGTGGAAAACCCCTTTTGTGAATAAGGATGGAGAAATCGATCCTGATGTCTTTGTCCCTGGAAAAATTGATTTTGAAAAGCTTCAAAGCAGCTTTGAAAAATTGTGAATCTGGAGGAGAAAAAGGGGATAGTATCGAATAACGCCCGCACCCTTTTTTGCCTACATCCTTTTAAGGCGACCTACAAGCCCACCGCGAAGCGGTCAATCATCAAAGCCCGGGGTCGCGGTGCGCACCCCGGGATAGCGTGCCGCGTATGACAAACGAACCCCAACGGGGTTCAACATGGGCCTGTGTGCAACCCCGTTGGGGTTGGCCGATTTTTTGTTCGTTGACCCGGGGTGCGCTCCGCGACCCCGGGCTATGTTGTGGAACTGCTTCGCAGTTGGGGGCCTCCCGAATGAGGGAGTCCAGTCCCCAAAAGGTGCCATCCCGCTTGCTTGCGTATTGGATCGTTTGGGCTTCCGGATGGTGGGGGATGTACAGCGAGTTGGCAGAAAGTGTAACCATCACCTGTGCGAGCTAGGTGCATTCCAAATCTTGGCGGACTCCCCGCCTCCAATACCTCAGGAGCGGTATTGGAATGTGAAACAGCCAAAGGTCGAGGCAGCTTCAGTGAGTTGTGATGGTGTTCTATCTGCCGATCGCATTCGACCTTAATCAATAATCCAGGCAAACTTTCTGAAAGAAGAAAATTCGCGAACCTGGCTTGCGACTTAGGACTCTATGTGTTGTGTGGAGTCAAAGCTAATCGGTGGCCGTTGGTAGCCCCTAAAATTCGTCCTCTTAGAATAGCGTCTTTGTCGGTACAGACCCATGACGAACAAAACGGAAATGCAAGAATCTTGCCAGACTAGCATTGTGTCTCGGATAGCCGGTGAAGATATTCGACCTGGTGATTTAATGACGTTATCGATGGAGATGATCGAGTTGCCGTCCTACCTTTGGTGCTGTGACTCTGCAACGACCACCAAGGATGAAATCATTCGCTTACGTTACTTACCTCGCGAATCGGGAGAGCCGTTTAAGGTGATCAGCATTTGCTTACCATTCGTCTACGCTAAAAAGGCGAATGGCAAGCTGGTTACCTTTGACACCCGAAAACACCAACTCGTAAAGCTCGATAAGGCATGTGGTAAGAAGGTGTGGAAAGCGCTTCGAGCAAAAAGCGAAAGCTAACGTCAAAGCAGCCAGGCTACTGTAGCCGTTGACTGTTCGTCGCCTTGGCGCTGGATTACTTTTTGAGGTCGATGCAAATGATCTCGCTGTCGTTGCGAATGTAGGCCCGTTGGTTGGCAAAGGCAGGCATACTCCACACGACCTCTCTGCCGAAAGCGAAATTCGATGGCTCAATCACCTTGGCTCGATCGATCTCTTGGTAACCCTCCGGCGTAAGCTTGGCGATGATGAGCTCTCCCTTTTCGTTGAACAGCCAAAAGCGATCCCCTTCTTTCACTAAAAAGGCCGTTTCACTGCCCGCAAGCCGCCCCCCAACCGCATTATTCGTTTCCCAGAGTCGTTCGCCGCTAGGAATCCTAATCGCCATGAGAGCTCCCCCCTGATCCATTCCGTAGATCACATCCCCAACTGCAATCGGTTGAACGTTTACGGGACATATCGCTGTTCGTGTCTTGTCTCGCCAAACCTCTTCCACTACCGGTTGATCGCGATCTAGCTTGAGCAGCAAACTTTTCTTGGAGTATCCTGCGACATAGAGATAATCACCAACTTGAACGGGGGACATTATGATCGACCCATTGCTGGCCTCGTAGGGGACGCTCCAGTACTCTTTACCATCAGTCGGATCTACAGACGTGACGGCGTTTGGTTTGCAAAGTATCAACTGTCGAACGCCACCCGCGTTGATGATTGTTGGAGGTGCGTAGCCTTGTTCGGGAGCCGTTGAAGCCCGCCAGAGTTCCTCGCCTGTTTTCTTATTGAGCGAAACAACATGGCTACCGGCACCGCCGGCCAGCGCAAGCAACCGATCACCATCGATAAGCGGATGGGCGGAATATCCCCAGAGAGCCGATTTGGTGCCATACGCATCTTTGAGTGCTTTCTCCCAAACAACTTCCCCTGAGTCAACTTTCAAGCAAACTAAATTCCCCTCAGCCCCCAACGAATAGACCAATCCGTCCTCAACGATCGGCGTACAACGTGGTCCACCCGGATAGGAGATCGTGTAAGGGCAGTCGTACTCATACTTCCAAAGCTCTTTACCGGTCGCTTCATCCAAGCAGATAATACGCTCACGGCCTTGGAATCCCGCTCGACCGAAGTTGTCGACCTTGACGTTATCGTCGGTAAGATAATCCGTGATAAAGACGCGGCCTCCTTGTACCGCAGGGCCCGAGTAACCGCCAGCAATCTTGGTTCGCCAAACAACCTTGGGCCCCGAAGCAGGAAATCGCTCTAATAGACCAGTTTCTCGCCAAATGTTGTCTCGGTTGGGGCCCATCCACTGATGCCAATCATCAACTGCTGCGGCAATGCCTAGATTGCCGACGGCCATGGATGCAGTTAACGCCGCCTTTGCAACGAACCCTAGTTTGGACCGGACCATAGAAGCCTCTCAAGATAAAGAAAACCTGCGGTAAACACGAAAATCGAACAATTGTAACGCCATCCATGATTAATGATAACGGATTCCACGATACAGACGTTGAAGGCTTAGATAGGTTGAAGAGCTTTTTCAATGAAAACCAAGCCGGCGGGATTCGCTTGCCAACCAGCCAGCGATTATCCGGACCCTCCGAGGCCCAAATAATTACTGCCCATCAATTAAATGCTGTGTCCCCAGAATGTTCTCTACCCGTAGTGGCCGAGGCGACGAGGCCCGACCGCCTGGCACGAATCTGTCTGGGTTACGCTCAGTCAGAAAAGGCGGTCTCCAGTGCAAATGGCCTCGTTGCCTCGTCCACTACGAAGATGCGGCCCCCCCACCCTCCGCTCCCCAAAAATTACTGCCCAACAATTCAATGCTGTGTCAACAGAATGTTCTCTACCCGTAGTGGCCGAGGCGACGAGGCCCGACCACCTAGCAAGAATCTGTATGGGTTTACGCTCAGTTAGAGCAGGCGGTCTCCGTTGCGAATGGACTCGTTGCCTCGTCCACTACGAAGATGCGGCCCTCCCACCCTCCGCTCCCCAAAAATTACTGCCCATCAATTCAATGCCTTGTCCCCAGAATGTTCTCTACCCGTAGTGGCCGAGGCGACGAGGCCCGACCGCCTGGCACGAATCTGTCTTGGTTACGCTCAGTCAGAGCAGGCGGTCTCCAGTGCAAATGGACTCGTTGCCTCGTCCACTACGAAGATGCAGAACACCTCACCCTCCGATGCCCAAAAAATTACGGCCCGTCAATTCAATGCCGCGTCCCCAGAACGTTCTTAGCGATTAGCATGAACGCGATCGATCAGCAAACTGCATTGATGCCAGAACTCATCGGGGGCGGACTCGTTGTGCGTTAGATGGTCTATTTTGAGAAACTGTTTGGATGACGAGGGGCAAGCTGCAAATAACCTCTCTCCAAACTGAATCGGTACGACCTCGTCCGCCAAGCCATGCATTTGCAGTAGCTCCCCGCGATAGTTATTGATTTTACGATCTGAGTAGAACTTGTTCCGCATCAGCCACCGAACAGGGAGTAGCGGAAAGTGGTGGCTCGCTACGTCAGCGATCGAGCTAAAGGTTCTATCCAAGATCAAACCGTCTACACGGCAACGAAGGGCCATTTCGATTGCGGCTGCACCGCCGAGCGATCGTCCCATGGCCAAGACTGGAACTTGGCTGAGTTTCTCATCCGATTGCACCGCAGTAGCAATGGTGACAGCATCCTCTAAAACATTCGTTTCGCTCGGCTTTCCTATCGACTTGCCGTAACCACGGTAATCGTATGCGACGACGTTTACACGTAATCTTCTAGCCATCTCCAGCATCTCATCTCCGAGGAATCCGAGATGCTCACCGTTGCCATGCGAGAAGATAATCGTCGCGCGAGGCTCCTCGACGAGCCATGTCCAAGTGTGGATCCGGCTACCATTCTCGCTCTCAGTGAACGATTCCCGAGCTCCACTGCGTTCTGCGGTCCAGTCTCCATATTCGGGGGATGGGGCTGGAAAGAGTAACGATCGTTCGAAAAACATCAGCGCTAGTAGGAAAGCGGAAACAGAGGCGAGAAGCAGAACCGCGATTCTTTTCAGCGAATGAAGTGCTTGGAATCGAGGCGTTGGGCTCACTTAACCGATTCCCGATGCGAAGGCTGTAGCATACGCACGGCAATGGGAAATGCTGACCATGATTTCCTTGATACCACGCTCCTTTGCGATTTCGGCTGCTTTGCCAGCAAGTTTCATTATCGGTGCTCCCGATACTTCGTTTTGGATTTCCAGATCGGTCCATTGAATTCCGCGAGCCCAACCGGTTCCGAGAACTTTTAATACGGCTTCTTTCGCAGCCCAGCGTCCGGCGTAGTGTTGTGTTGCGGCTTTGCGAGACGAGCAGTATTCGATTTCGCGGCGAGTGAAAACACGTTGCAAGAAGACTTCGCCGTGCTTCTCAATCATCTGTGCAATGCGAACACATTCGATAATGTCGGTGCCGATGGAAATCAGTTGTCCTGTCATGATGGTTTCTATTTACGATAGCTCGGTGTTCGTCGTGGAAGCTGCTTTAGATCGGAACCTGAGACCGATACTAGTTCTCGCCCCACCTCATTGAAACTTGGTTGGTAGGGGCTACTTAAGAATTCGGTCTTGGTCGTTCGTCCCGTCGGGTTGGTTTGACCATCCCATGGATCGGGTTGCATTGGGTTTGGTTGCGGTATCTCAAGGCTATCATAATCCGAAATTGTCGGTACCGCACTTGGGGGTGTGATGTCAGGTTCTGGACTGGCTTGTTCCGATTTCGCGCGGCGACGTTCTAAAACTTGAACATACTCAGCACCAAAGAACAGAATGCAGATTCCATAATAGCACCAGAGCAGGATTGCGATAAAGGAACCTATGGCCCCGTACGCAGTGGTGTAACGCATACCAATCAGGAAAACGCCCAACACAACCCGACCCATTTCCCAAATCGAAGCAGCCAATAATCCACCCCGAAACGCGTCTGACCAGACCACTTTCTTGCGAGGTACCCAGCGATATACAATCGCGAACAAAAGCGAGTTGGAGAGAAACTCGAACAGAAAATCGAAGATGCCAAAGGCATGGGCCAGCGATGGCATGCTGCTATCAGTCACGCTTCGTAACTGTGTGATCATCGTGCTCCCTGCGAAAAGCCCCAGCACAACGCCTCCCACTCCCAACAACATCAAAAACGCGGAGAACCGGTAACGCAGAACGCGGAACAATGTTCGCTTAAGTCCACTTTCCTTGCGAATCGGGATGCGAAAGATCTTGTCAAAGCCACGATCGATCTGAGAGAAGACACTCGCCGCAGCCAGCAGGGCGGCCGCCAACCCGAAGGGCCCCGTAACGATGGAGTGGCTTCGGAGTTGCTCCAGCACTTGCTCGACCTGGACCTTAACGACCGGTGAGGCTTGATTCTCCAAGGTGCTCAAGAGTTGGGCTTCCGCGCTCCGGCCAATTTTGGTGAACTGGAGGACTAGTCCGATCCCCGAGGTTAAGAGCAAAATCATCGGAAAGAGGGACAAGGCGAGATAGTAGGCGACTGATGCAGCGTGTGAACTGGCATCATCCTCCGTCCACCGAATCGCGGCATCTCGCAAATTGGGAAACAATTGGCGGAACCAACGCGCAATCCAGCCCTCTTTCATTTGCTTGGCCACCATTTGTGGCAAAACTCGACCGATCGATTGTTCTATAGGTTTCCCAGACATGGCGGGTAGTTTAGATTCTGAGCAATTCGACTGCCATAGAGATATTCCTTCATGAAAACGACATACCTTACTGCCGAGCAACTGGATCGGGCTGGGCAAATGCTAGCCATGAATCAGCTAGTGGCTTTTCCTACGGAAACGGTTTACGGACTGGGGGCGAATGCCCTCGAGGCCGATACCGTAGCCAGGATCTTTGAAGCCAAAGGACGTCCGTCCGACAACCCGCTCATTGTTCACATTGCCCATTTGGACCAAATTCACGATTTGGTGAGCCATGTTCCTGAGACGGCTCGGATATTTATGGAGGCTTTTTGGCCAGGCCCCTTGACCTTGGTGTTTCCCAAGAGTGCCTCAGTCCCCAAGATTGTAACGGCAGGGATGGAAACCGTTGCGATCCGGATGCCGGCCCACCCATGGGCTAAAGCAATTCTCGAGCATGCAGGAAAACCAATCGCTGCACCGAGTGCGAATCGATCCGGCTCGCCGAGCGCCACGACTTGGCAAGCGGTTCAGCAGGATCTCGACGGTCGAATTGAGGGGATCGTATGTGGCCCGCCGTGTTCGGTTGGTCTTGAGAGTACGGTTCTGGATGTTTCGAAAGATCGACCGCGCATCTTGCGTCCGGGATCCATTACCTACGAACAAATCCGTGCACTTAGTCCAGAGGCGATCCCCTATTCTGAACTTCATAGAGCTGGCTCAGATGCGGAGCTCAACTCTCCTGGATTGCGGCATCAACATTACAAGCCCGTTGCTAAGGTAATGATTCTAGAGCCAGGTCAGTTGGTCGAACAAGATTTAATCAAGTCTAATGTTCGCATGTGGTATATCGGTCTGCATGCGCCGGTGCAGAAGGAGCTTTTTGAGCGTGTTCAGATTTGCGAGACGCTAGAGCAATACGGGTATGAGTTATTTCATTTCTTTCGTAAGGCGGATGTCAGTGGGGTTGCGACTATCTTTTGCGAATCTGTCGAACCGCACGGTTTCGGCACGGCCCTTATGGACCGCATACGACGAGCATCGAATTGACACTTGGAGCATGGGATTGGGGGGGGCTCGATAACCCCTCAAGCGAGGAGAGCCCCTCCCCAGCCACGCTATCGCGGGCTGTCCATCCCCAAACTGCGTTTGGGTAGGGTGAAGTTGTTGATGATTAGCGAGAAGTGTTCTTTTTTTGTTGTTCATTGCTTTCGATCTGGCGAGTTCCATTTACAATCGTGATTCTGCGGTTCTGACCTTGCGATTCAGTAACGCTCTAGATTCGTGACTTCAAGACTCCTTCCACCTTTGGTCCTCCAACCCACCATTGACCCATGAGACTTACCGTTTTCACACTGATCTTGTCGTTTATCGTTATGTGTTCCTCCCGATTAAGTGTTGGGCAGGAATCCGTGTTGCAGGTCGCTGCAACATCCGAAAGTGACTCTGGATTTACAAGTTTATTCAACGGCAAGGATCTGACGGGCTGGGACGGCGACCCAAGCATGTGGAGCGTCGTGGATGGTGTCATTCGCGGTGAGACGACTGCTGACAATCCGGCAAAGGGAAACACGTTCCTAATCCTTCAAGGCGTGCAGCCCAAAAACTTTGAATTGAAGCTCAGCTTTCGCTGCACAGCTGATAACAACTCGGGGGTCCAGTATCGGTCAAAGCATATAAAGGATGGGTCTGTTAGAAACAATTGGGTGGTCCGCGGTTATCAGCACGAGATAAGGAACGAGATTAAGCTTCCCAACGTGTCGGGTTTTATTTACGACGAGGGAGGCAAACGAGGTAGGATCTGTCTGCTAGGGGAGAAGGCCATTTGGCAAAATGGAGAGAAGAAGGTTTTGTCGCAGATCATGGATCAAGCGGCCTTTGATAAGTTGTTTAAGCTCGATGACTGGAACGACGTTAGAATCGTTGCCAAGGGGAGTGAAATCCAGCACTACATCAACGGGGCCTTGGTTCTGGATTTTGTCGATGATCCCGAGCTTGCATTGACCGAGGGAGTTATTGCCTTGCAGTTGCATGCTGGAAAACCGATGTGGGCGGAGTTTCGGGATATTGCCATCCGCGAGTTGCCGTAGGTTGTACTGGGGGGCAGAATAGCGAGTGCTTTGTGGCTGTTGAGAATATTGATTCGTTCGAAGATAAACGACTGGATCCTTACCGTCATCTTCGGACGAGCAATTTGACTCGATTCAGCGGGCGGTTTATAGCCGAAAGCAAACCGCTTGTCGCTCGGCTGATCGGTAGCGACCTTCAAGTGGAATCGGTACTGCTGGACAAGAGATTCTTGGAGGAGGCATCGGGTTGGATTCCTGGCCACGTTAACCAATTGGTGGTGCCTGGAGAGTGGATTGCGGATTTGGTTGGATTCCATTTTCACCGTGGTTATCTAGCGTGTGGCATCAGGCCGGCGTACGGAACGGTAGAGGCTTTCTGCGCAGCTTGGACTCATCGACCGGACTGGACGGGGTGCATGCTGGTCGGGGTACAGGATCCCGAGAATATGGGGTCCATTTTGCGGACCTGCGCCGCATTTGGGATTTCCGATATTTTCCTCGGCCCAGACTGTGTCGATCCCTTTGCGAGAAGGGTACTGCGGGTTTCCATGGGGAATGCGTTTAAGCTGAAATTTTATGAATGCAGATCGCCCCAGAGTAGCATTGAGCGGCTAAAAGGGGCTGGTATTCAATGTATCGCGACCTGTTTTGCCCAAGACAGCGAGGAGTTATCCGAATTTAAGAGACAGGGGGCGAGTGTTGCCATCATGGGGAATGAGGCCCACGGACTGCCGGAGTCCATTCAACGCGCGGCAGACCGAAGGCTTATGGTGGCCATGGATTTGGCGACCGACTCGTTAAATGTCAGTGTTGCGACCGGAATAATTCTGCACAATCTTTGTCGGGTCTGTTGAGTGTTCGACGCGTAATGTTGCAGAGATGCGTGTATACTTGTGCGAAGTAGTGATCATACATACCTGAGTTTCCTAAAAATCCATCCCATTTTGACCAAAGAGCCAGTAAAAACCCGAGACACCAATCACGCTTGGTTTTCCGTTGCTTCAGCAACGCATGTTGGCATGCGCCGTCGGAATAACCAGGACAATCATGCGGTGCTTATGGCACCGGACGGAGCGTCATGGGAAAAATTTGGACACATGCTCATCGTCGCCGATGGTATGGGGGCGCATGCTGCGGGAGAGCTGGCTAGCCAGCTGGCCGTCGAGCACATTCCCTTGCACTACCGCAAGCTATTTCGAGGCTCTTCTTCGGAAGCGTTGGAGCTCTCCATGATAGAGACCAACGCGGAGATCTTTCGCCGTGGGCAAGCGAACCCTGAGTTCCGCAGCATGGGGACCACTGCGTGCGCTGTTACGATCGTACCGGAAGGGGCTATCGTTGCTCACGTCGGAGATAGTCGGGTTTATCGATTGCGTGGCAACCATTTCGAACAACTCACGTTTGATCATTCGCTCGTTTGGGAAATGCGAGCCACGGGGGATATTTCTGAAGAAGCGATACGAAACAGCACAATCCCCAAAAATGTCATCACTCGCTCACTCGGCCCCAATCCGAGTGTAGTCGTCGACATCGAGGGACCTTATCCGCTGCAGGTCGGCGACAAGTTCTTGCTGTGTTCGGATGGCTTAAGCGGGCAACTTGGAGACGAGGAGCTTGGTACACTCCTGATGCTTCTCGATATCGATACAGCAGTCCAAGCGATGGTGGATATAGCTAATTTGCGAGGAGGGCCGGACAATATCACCGTCGTAATCGGAGAAGTACGCTCGCTGGATGGGATACCGAGCGTTCAGCCAGCCAAACCAACAGGACGAGCCACTGGCGGGAAAGCGAATCATTACCCGATAGGATTCGCGGTAACAGCGTCGGTAGGGGCACTCTTGTCGGTTGTTTTGCTACTGCTCGGACACTTTCCCATGGCCCTCGTTTCGATGGTCGCTTCGTTGGTCGCGTTCGGTTCTGGCTGGGCAAAGTTTAGGTCGACTGCGCAGGCGTTTCCGTCCTTCACCAGCGGTCATGGCAAAGGGCCCTATAGGCAATACCGGTGCAAGGCCGACTCCGGCTTGGCGTCGAACCTCGATCATGTGGTGGAAGAGCTAAAGAATTGGTTTAAGGATAATGATTGGCCTCCACCGCCGGAATCTATTGCGGAGACAATCAGGAAATCAAAGGAAGCTGCCAACACTCGCAACTATGCTTCGGCCATCCAGTTCAGCATTCAGGCGATTCTCGAACTTATGGAACTCGCCCGCATGAATCAGCATAAGGAAGAGAAGGAGAAGGACGCCGCTCAAAACGACGACGATGACGATGGGGTCATCGACTATTAGTCTAAGCTAGCTTGTTCACCAGTCCGCAGAATCTCCACGACTTCGGCAGGGCTGGATGCGTAACGCAAGTGATCGGTCACGAATTCACTTTCATCAAGTATCGTAGCAATTACCGATTGCAGTCTCTGGTGTACCCTCGGTTGACCTGCCGGAGTCAAGAGTACAAAAACCAGATAGGCTTTCTCCTGATGATTCCTGTACGGTATACCTTCTTCAGATCGAATAAACATGACGATCGATTGCTGAAGTCCCGCGAGTCGAGCATGCGGCATCGCAAGACCTTTTCCTAGGTAGGTCGATACAGCACGTTCCCGCTCGTCAATCGCCTTGATGACTTGCTCCTGGCTGACCGGCAAATCCCAGTTCTTAGTTCGCATGGTCGCGGTTCGTACGACCTCGATCATGTCATTCCCCTCGAGCGAGAGGTGAACAAACTTTTCGTCCAGCGAGTTGTATAGACTAATTTGCTCTTCGTCCTCAAACTCATCCCGAATCGTTCCGATGATCTCTTCGATGACATCCTCGAGCGTGAGAAAGCCAGTCCAGTTTCCTTCCATGTCGTGGACCAAGGCCACATGGACGCGACGACGTTGCATCTCGCTCAGCAACGACTCGAGAGGCTGGTCTTCTTTTACATTGAGATACTGGCGACAAAGCTTGTTCAAATCGCTTTCCGGATGGTCCACCAGCATCAAGTCCTTGATATGGACGATACCGATAGGAGTCCTTGTTGATTTGGATAGCAAAGGATACCGGCTAAAACGATATCGCCTAATAACCTCTTGGTTCTCGTGCCAATCGGCCCCCTCTCTAAGGCAGTGGACCTGGGATCGAACTCGCATCGCATCTCTTGCCTTAAGATCTCCCAGGTCGAAAACGTTTTCCGCAAACAAAAGCCTCCGAAAGGACATAACCCCTTCGGCTTGAGATTGGCTTAGCAGGATACGCAACTCATCTTCACTATGAACCTCTTGTCCACCAGCATTTCTGAGCCCCATAAATCGAAGCAACGATGTTGCAGAACCATTCAGTACTTTCAGTGGTACATAGAATAAAAATCTAAACAGAATAAGTGGTCGCGAGGTCCACAGGGATGCCTTTTCCGTCAAGCGAATCGCAACTGTCTTAGGAATAAGCTCCCCTACCAAAATATGCAAATAGCTCACGATGAGATAGCTGATCGCAAAGGCAACACCATGCGTCGTTAGGAATGACGAAGTCGTTCGCTCATGTCCCATGAACAATCCAACAACTGGTTTGATAAGCGTGACGATGGCGGGCTCGGCAACGAATCCTAGGCCGATGGAGGCAAACGTAATCCCGAGCTGGCACACAGATAGGTACTCATCGAGCTGGGTTTGCACTCGCTTGATAGAGAGAGCACCCGGGACGTTATTGTCAACCAGCTCTTCTACTCGGGACGGCCGCATTTTTACGGCAGCGAACTCTGCAAGCACAAAGAAGCCATTCAGAAGCAACAGCAGAACTGCAATCGCCAGATATAAAAGCACCATTTAGGTTAGGTTGTTGTTGGATTAGTTTGTTGGTGGACGAGGCGGGATTATAGCAAAAACGGCCCAACATTGCTCAGCGATAGAAGAACAAATTTTCATGGAGCTATTCTTGCGCGCACACTTTCATCAGATCTTTTAAGCCCAGCCATCAACAATCTTTAGCAATCGGTCGGAATTGACGTAGACTTCGGTTTGCCAACCGCGAGCTTTGGCGGAGGAAATATTGTCGTGGCGGTCGTCCGTGAAAAACAATTGCGATCCGGTATGTCCAGCTTGGGATTCCGCGATTTCGTAGATGACATTGTCCGGTTTCATGCTCTTGGCTTCGTAGGATAAGATCACAGGACCAAACCAATTCCTAACCTGCGGATATTCCATTCGCACAATCCAATTCCAGTGCGCCTCACAAGTATTGGAAAGCAATCCCATCGGGAGTCCTAAATCGCGAACCCGTTGTAAGACAGGCAAAATGTGGGGATTAGGTATAAACATGTCGGCTGCCGCTTCGAGAATCGCATCGGTTTCTAGCACCTTATCGAGATGATTGCCAATCCGATCGACAAACTCGACCCCTGAGATCTGACCTGTCTCATACTCGATTTGCAATTCCGTTTCCATGACCGCAGTTCTCATCGCACTCGGTGAAACGCTTGCAATCTTTGCCATCCTGCGAAAGGCTAGATCATGATCAAAAAAGAGAAGTACGTTACCGAGATCGAAGTAAACAAATTCAGGTCTGGAATGCATGGTGCCTATCGAAATCCTTGAGTCAATCAGTGAGGTGCTGGCGTAATTCTGACTAGTTCGCCGATGCTAAACACTCTTGCTGTCGATGCCAAGCGAAAAGTCGCTCCTATTGTTCGCTAAAATACAGTCCGTTAGCGATCTGGACACGCCGGGAGAAAATTGGTATCGCTCCACTTTCGGTTCATAAGGCGTTGTTTGGATGGCAGATGAAATGAGAATACACGACACAGATCGTTGGCGAAAGCTTGCCATCGCGGTCGCCATCGGTTCATGCTTGATAGGGGCCGGGGGATGCACCTCTTTTCAGAACAAGCAAGAAGTAAGCTCCTATTCACGCAACAACGCCACCGGATGGGAGCGTTTTAAAAAGTCGAGCAAAAACGCGTGGAACAAAACCTGGGAATTTCTCGATCCGTACCCAAGCAACCCACCTCCACCGCCGAAATGGGTTCCTCAGCCCGAAAGCAAGAAACCCTCTAGCGTGGAAGAGTGGCTCGGACAGCCACGTGTGGGAACTTGATGTTGGGATAAATTAGCGTTTCGGACGCGAATTTCCTCTAGTGCTCCTGGAGCTGCTAGCACTTCGGTCTGAAGTGCGCCCGGTTGGCTTTCGTCGCCCGCCTGACGGTCCCGCTCTAAAGGAACTGCCCCCTTGGCCACCTCGACCACCTCGCGATCCCTCACCTCCCTCTCTATTCGAGAAGCTGCGTCCTCTGGAATCAGATCTCGAACGAGAAGAGCCTGCACCACCTGCCGCACCATCATCGGTGCGAGAGCGTGTTCTTGCGTCAGGTCTGCCTTCTGGACGGCCTGGCCCTCCTGATCGGCTACCCTCGGGACGCCTGTTCAACGAACGTCCTGCCGTCGGGCGTCCTGTTCCCGAACGTCCATCCCCCGTTCTCCCTGCACCTCTACCGCCTCCGGATGGGCCCGTTCGGCCATTTGGTCTGCCACTTGGCCGGCCGGTCGGTCTGCCACGCCCGGTTGATCGACCTTGATTGGCTGATGGCACCCTCTCCCGATTTCGATCCCGGTTTGGAGCTCTTTTCGGTTGCAGCTCGTCGTCTTCTGCCCCTAGCACAGCGCCGGTCGTCTTGGGGATGTCATATTCAAAGTCTTCATCCCAATCTCCGTCTTTGACCAAGATGGCATCTTCCACCCCGAGTCCAACCATCTCTTCGTCGTCGGGCATTCGATAAGGGTTCTGAGATAACGATGGCAACGATTCCAGTTCATCATCCGTTGACAGAGGCATGGATTCGTAGTCATCCGATTCTTCATCAAACGGGATAAAAGTCTTGGGCTGGCTGCTCGCGACAGGCCCTTTATTCTTAGTTTGACTCTTGCCAGAAGGCAATGCATCACGAACCGAGGATTCGCTGGATACCGCATCCACGCGTCTTTCATCGCTGCGGCGTTTTCGATCGCGACGATCCTGATTCCTAGCCGAGCGTAAATCGTCCACTGACTTGTACAACCCGGCGACTTCTTTTTCCGATAAAGGCCTATATGCTCCCTCGGGTAAATCGCCGAGCTTGAGCGACGCAATCGAGATCCGTCGTAACACTACAACCTTATGACCTAGACGAGCCAACACCCGTCGAATTTCCCTGTTCTTACCCTCGCTCAGGGTTATATCAATCTCCGTGCAACCCTTGCGAACTCGACGAATCGTAGCCCCATCCACTCTCGCAATGCCTTCGGCTAGATAAATCCCTCGCTGCAATCGCTTGAGCGCCTCCCTATCTACTTGGCCTGCAACCACTACGAAATAGGTCTTGGGTACGCCGTGCTTGGGATGGGCCAGTCTTTGCGACAGCTCTCCGTCATTGGTGAGCAGTATCAATCCCGTACTGGAAGAATCGAGTCGGCCGACCGGAAAGAGCCTGGTATGGTTCGGAACCAGCTCGATCACTCGAGGCCGCCCTTCGGGGTCAGCATTTGTGCACAAAAAGCCTGCCGGCTTGTGTACCGCAAAATAAACAGGCTTGTGCCGTCGCAGAGGTTCGCCGTCGACCAAAATTTTGCTCTTGTCAGCATCGACTTTGGTGCCGACCTGAGTAATGATTTGGCCGTCGATCTCGACTCGCCCCTCAGCCAACAACTCGTCAACTTGTCTGCGCGACCCAAAACCTGCTGCGGCCAGCAATTTGTTTATGCGTTGCTCTCCGGATAAAAAAGAAGGAGTTGGAGCGCGACCTCTTGATTTGTTCGACATGGTAATACCTATATTCCATCCTGGGCAAATTTCGCTTCGAAACCAATACGGCGAACGCATCCACTGAATGTCATCACGACAGAAAGGGTAGTTCGAAGCAACAAGAAATACATCCGGTTCACTTTTGCCCGAAAATGCAGTGAAATCGGAAGGCAGCGTCTCACGACGCGACGGATACTCAAAAGATTAATCATGCACAGCAGGTTGTGCAGGCCAAAAAAAGCGATTTGGAAAAATTGATGCCAGAATTGAGGACTGACAGCAGGCTTTCCCCTATTTTCATGGGAAACCAGCTCAGCCTTGGGCCGAACGATTGGCCTCGATCGTCGCGATAACGTCAACCTCTGGAACACCTCTAACAGTCTTTACCGTTCCAATCTCGCTGGGAAGTATTAATTGCAAATTACCGTGCTCAGTCTTTTTATCCGACTGCATCGCTCGGAGCATTTCCCGGCTTGAAACGGTCGCGCTGAGCGAAACGGGCAATTCAAGCTGCCCCAGCAATTGCGTCTGCCGCTCGTGTTCCGATCTCGACCACATCCCCCGCTGGACTGCCAAGTACCCAGCCATCGCCATTCCGACCGAAATTGCTTCGCCGTGCAGGTATGTGCCATATTCCGTGGTCGCTTCGATTGCGTGCCCAAAGGTGTGACCGTAGTTGAGAATGGCCCGCAGGCCGGTTGTTTCGCGCTCGTCTGCCGACACCACGGAAGCTTTAAGCTCACAAGACCGGGTTATCATCCGATTCAAAACCGTCTCGTCACGCTCCAAGATGCGATCTATGTTCGTCTCCAAAAAGGAAAAGAACTCAGCGTCGAGGATTACGCCGTACTTAACGATCTCTGCCAAACCGCTTCGGAACTCTCGATCTGGTAGACTAGACAAGAGATCGGTGTCTATGCAGACAGCATGAGGTTGCCAAAACGCACCAATCACATTCTTTGAGGTGGGTAAATTGATACCGGTTTTTCCGCCAACACTGCTATCTACCATCGACAGAAGCGTAGTCGGTATCTGAACAAACCTTACACCTCTCATGTAGGTACTGGCCGCAAAGCCTGCTAAGTCTCCGACGACTCCTCCCCCTAGAGCAACGACTACCGTTTTGCGATCAGCGCGACAGTCGAGGAGTTGCTGCCATATCCGAGCCAGCTGCTCGATGCACTTGCTCGTCTCTCCACTGGGTACGCTAATTCGGTCAACTCGCTCGCCGTTGGCTGCGCAGGAAATTTCTAGACGAGCAGCCACCGATTCCAGGTGCTCGTCAAATATTAGTACCGAGTGTTTCCAATCTGAAAGCAGACTTCTTGCCTTATCGAGCTGACTATCCAGTTCCTTCGAACCGATCCAAATGGGATAGGATCTCTCATTCAGAAGAACGTTTACTTTCGATTCCATATCTATCTAACTGACTACTTAGATTTGTTCTGATTGCGATCCACTGCTAATACGACTCGCGAGTGGCAGAGCCAATCGTGCAGCGCGGATCTTTGCTTGCTCATAAACATCATGCTTGAGTCGATCGCCACAAACAGAACGAGTATAAATTCAGGGATTGTAAGCATCCACTCGTAACGCAACGTGAAGTAGATTGCTAAGGGCCCCAGCCACGCAAATGCGTTTCGAAATACCTCACGCGTGACTAGCTGTTCGCTTCGAGGCGGCAATCCATTCTCCTCAACAATGCGTAACTGAAACAGGTAACGCCCGATTGACCGGCGACCATGATAGACCCAGGTGAGATAACCTGCTGGCACGCTCAAAGAGCAAAACGCCAGAATGGGAATCAGCCATTGCCAACCGCTCCAAGCATTCCCCATGAGAAACAATATGGGCACTATGAACGGTAACAAGCAAGCCAATAGGAAGACCTGGTCCGCCACATACGCCATCACTCTCGGAGCTATAGCGGCAGTTGTTGTATTAACAGGCTGAATCCGTTGCAGATCCCGCTCCAATTCGCTAAACGACTGGTAACGATCCTCAGGATGTTTCGCGAGCATCTTTTCGATCACGGGAGCGAATGCACGAGGTACACCCTGCGGCCAGTTTTGTGGGAAATCTATCGCAGCATCCCAATGAGTTTCGAGTCGCTCTCTAACCGTTTCTCCTTGCAACTCAAATGGATAGCGCCCGAAGACTAATTCGAAAAGGGTCACTCCCAATGCGTACATGTCAGACTGGATAGTACCTGGTCCCTTTAGCAACTCAGGCGCAAGATAGGCTGGCGTTCCCGACACTGCGTACTTTTTGCCTGACTCCGATGCGATCGTCGATAAACCAAAGTCCGACAGCTTGATGTCATTTTCTTCGGTCAGAATCAAATTCCCCGGCTTGATGTCGCCGTGCACGATATCGAATTTCGAAGCATGCTCGAGCGCAGATGCGACCTGGATGCCATAGCGAATGGCATCGGCATAGGGAATCTTCCCATCCGTCTTGAGCTTTTCGGCTAGCGTTGGACCGGGCAAGAGCTCCATGGCGAGAAAGGGTTCCTCACCTTCTCTGCCGACATAATATATGACAACAACATTGGGATGATTCAGTCGGGCCTGAGCAACAGCCTCTCTCAACATAGAGGCAATTCGAGCCTCCATATTGTGATCGGTGTAACGCATCACCTTCACGGCAACAAACCGCTGCAGCGAAGTATCTAGAGCACGGTAAACTGCACCCATGCCGCCGTTGCCGAGCTTTCGGTCTAGCTCAAAGTGGCCATAACTTTCTCGAGGGGGATCGCTGGAACCTCTTAAGTCAAATGTTGACTCGTGTTCGGGTTCGTCGAGACCGGTTATCGTAATCGTGGCGTTCAGGGGCGACAGAAATGCCTCCGGCTTAAAGTTTCGCTCGCAATGGGGACACGTCCCTCCCTCGGCCGGATTGACCTCAAAATCCCGGCCGCAGACGCACCGATACGTAATGCACAAACGCTTCGGTGAACTCTCGTCCACCGTGGGTTTGTCCAATTCTGTAGGTAATGTCTGCTGGGAATCCATCCCCTCATTCTAGTCAAACTTTGAATTCTCGGGTGATGCACAAAGCCGCAATAAATTTGTTAAGGTATCAGGAAGCTAATTCAAACCGCGATAGCCCCTGATGGTAGGCCTCCCTGAAATCAGGGCGGGAAGCAAAAACTTGCCTACTAAATAGCCAACAATAATCGGCTTGGAGCTTCCAAGTAAGCGATGATGTCGTTCAAAAACCGTGCCGCAGTCGCACCGTCCACCAAGCGATGGTCATATGCCAAGCTGAGAGGCATCATCAATCGAGGGCGAATGGAATCGTCGTCCATTACGACCGGCAATTTTCTCGAACGGCCAACGAGGAGAATGGCAACCTCAGGAACGTTCACGATCGGTGTCGAATACGTTCCACCAATCGCTCCCAAATTGCTAATAGTAAAAGTGCCCCCTCGAAGATCGCTCACGGCAAAGTCGTTATTGCGCACCCGTGCAGCCAAATCCGCCAAAGCATAAGCGATGTCCGGGATCGACATTTGATCGGCATTCTTTAGCGTCGGAACGACCAACCCTCGATCGCTGTCGACAGCGATACCTAAGTTGACGTAGTCCTTGTAGATAATCTGCTCGTTTTCCATGTCCAGATTAGCGTTCAAAGCTGGATGGTGCTTCAATGCGGTGGCCACAGCTTTGATAAGGAATGGCATCGTTGTGAGCTTGATTCCTCGCGATGCGTAATCATCCTTGCTCGTCTGCCGAAAGGCTTCTAGTTCGGTTACATCGGCGTCGTCAAAGTTGACCACTCGCGGAACGGTTTCCCAAGACTTATGCATCTGGGCAGCAATCGTCTTTCGGATCTTGGTCATGCGATCAACGCGAATAGGGCCGTAATCGTCCTGAGAGGGAGTGCCCGGTAGGTTGCCCTTTGGCCCCTTGGAAGCAGCTGGAGCTCCGAGACCAGTCTGCGCGGCTGGTGCCGTCTCTGCAATCGCAGGCACTAGGGTTCCAGTACGGGCGGATTGGTTAACGGACCGAACAACCGTCATAACATCTTCGCGGGTGATCCGTCCATGTTCGCCAGTGCCAGTTACTGCTGCCAGGTCCACACCAACCTCTCGCGCCAATCTACGGATAGCCGGTCCGGCGGGAACGACGTCATCGCCAAAAGGTGTGCCCACAGCCGGGGACGACGTGGTGGCGGCAGCTACAGGCGCGGCAGCTACAGGTGCCGACGCTGGTTGGGCAGGAGCTGGAGGAACAACCACAGGAGCCGCAACCGGAGCTGGACGAACCGGCTCTGGCTTAGGAGCGAGAGCCTCAGGGGCCGCCGCTGACGGTGGAACTGTCGGAGCAGCTGCTTTGGGGGGAGCTGCCGGAGCCGCTGGTTTGGCAGGAGCAGCACCCTCAGCAACTTCAATCGTTGCCAATACGCCACCCACAGGCACGGTTTGCCCCTCGGTGATCGCAAGACTCAAAATTTTTCCTGCCACTGGAGAAGGCACCGAGACCGTAGCCTTGTCCGTTTCCATCTCAACAATCGACTGATCCTTTTTGACGACGTCTCCGACGCTGACGAGAACTTCTAGTACGTCGCCGGATTCGATACCTTCGCCGAGTGAAGGGAGTTTGATTTCCATAACTTAGTAGTCGTTGCTAGAGGATGTGTGAGGAAGATACAAAGGAAACATTGCTTTGGTCCGAATCTCGCCATGCTGAGATTCGGTAATTGATATGACTATCTGGCCCGTTAAGCAAACAGCGGATTTGGCTTTTCGGAATCGTAGCCCAGGTCTTGGATCGCCTTGGCTACTTCTTTTGGATCGAACAAGCCCTTCTTGCTCAATCGGTACAACGTTGCAATGACGATGGATTGCGCATCAACCTCGAAATGCCGACGCAGAGCGGGTCGCGTTTCACTTCGTCCCATTCCGTCGCAACCGAGTACATAGTAGTCTTGCTCGATGTAAGGCAGAAGCTGCTCACCAACTGCCCTAACGTTGTCGCTCGCCGAAATAATCGGCCCCTCGACTCCCTCGAGCACTTGTTGAATATAAGCTTTGCGGGCTGGTTGATCGGGATGGAGCATATTCCAACGCTCGAGATCCTGAGCCTCGCGCCGAAGTTGGGTGTAGCTGGTAACACTCCACGCGTCACTGGCTACCTTGTACTGTTCCGCCAAAATCTCTTGAGCTTCCAGTGCATGGCGGAGAATAGCTCCCGAGCCAAAGAGTTGAACGCGTGCGCGTGCCCCCTCAACCTCACGGGACTTGAACTTATAGATGCCCCGAATGATTCCATCCTCGACACCTTCAGGCATCGATGGCATGTCGTAATCTTCGTTGTGAACGGTGATGTAGTAGATGCCAGTCTCACCCTCTTGGTACAGACGACGCAATCCATCCATCACGATGACGACCGTCTCATAAGCCCAAGCGGGATCGTAAGCTCGAACCAGAGGGAACGCCATGGCGTTGAGGTGGCTGTGACCGTCCTGGTGTTGCAGCCCTTCGCCGTTAAGCGTTGTGCGTCCTGCGGTTCCACCAATCAAAAAGCCCTTGGCTCTCATGTCCATGGCAGCCCAGATCGAATCACCAACTCGCTGGAAACCGAACATGGAATAGTAGATGTAGAACGGAATCATATTGATTCCATGGGCCGAATAAGCAGTCCCCGCAGCCACAAAGCTGCTCATGGACCCGCACTCGGTGATCCCTTCCTCCAGGATCTGCCCATCGCGAGCTTCCTTGTAGTACGCAATTTGGTCGGAATCGATCGGTTCGTACAACTGACCGGCATGTGCATAGATGCCTATATCCTTGAACAACCCCTCCATACCAAAGGTTCGAGACTCGTCTGGCACGATCGGGACAATCTGCTGCCCGATTTGCTTGTCCCTAACCATTCGTGTAAGCAATCGAACAAAGCCAGCGGTCGTGCTGATGTTCTTGCCCTCGATTTGAGTGCTCATGAACTTGCGATAGCTTTCCAAAGTCGGGGTCTCGGTCTTTGGAATGGCGAGCGGACGACTTGGGAGCGAACCTCCTAGAGCCTCACGTCGCTCTTTGAGATATTTGATCTCGTTGCTTGTTGCCGGTGGCTTATAGAACGGTGCGTTGGCAACCTCTTCGTCGGAAATCGGGATACCGAACCGGCTGCGAAACTCTAGCAATTCCCGCTCGTTCATGGACTTCTGATTGTGAGCGATATTTCGCCCCTCACCTGCTTCCCCAAGCCCGTACCCTTTGATCGTCTTTGCCAAAATAACCGTCGGCTGACCTTTGTGTTCAACGGCAGCCTTGTAGGCGGCGTACATCTTCTCGGGATCATGCCCCCCACGTTTCATTTTCTCAAGCTTCTCGTCGGAGTAGTTCTCCACCAGCTTGAGCAGTTCAGGATACTTGCCAAAGAAGTGCTCGCGGATGTAGGAACCTGGCATTCCCACATACTTTTGATACTGACCATCCACGACTTCATTCATTCGTTGAACGAGCAAGCCTGACTCGTCCTTGTCGAGCAGTACGTCCCAATCACTACCCCAGACGACCTTGATCACATTCCAGCCTGCACCACGGAACACGGCCTCGAGTTCTTGCATGATCTTGCCGTTCCCGCGAACAGGACCATCGAGTCGCTGCAAGTTGCAGTTCACGACAAAGATTAAATTGTCGAGTTTCTCTCGTGAGGCTAGCGTGATAGCTCCGAGTGTTTCCGGCTCGTCGCATTCTCCATCCCCGAGAAACGCCCATACCTTTTGGCCCCTCGTATCCTTGAGTCCCCGGTCATTCAGATACTCATTGAACCGAGCTTGGTAAATAGACATGATCGGCCCCAAACCCATCGAAACGGTGGGGTACTCCCAAAAATCAGGCATGAGCCATGGGTGCGGGTAGCTAGATAATCCGCCACCGTCCGCTAGCTCGCGACGGAAGTTCTCAAGCTTTTTCTCATCCAGTCGGCCCTCAACGTAAGCACGTGAGTACATGCCAGGCGAAGCATGCCCCTGAAAGTAAACGTGGTCTCCGTTGTAGCCGGATTCGCCACGGCCTCGGAAGAAGTGATTAAACGCGACTTCGTAGAGGGTTGCGCTACTCGCAAAGGTGCTTATGTGCCCCCCCTGTCCCTTGTTCTTGTTGTTCGCCCGTACGACCATCGCCATGGCGTTCCAGCGAATGATGCTTTTGATACGTCGCTCCATCTCCCGGTTGCCCGGATAAACAGGCTGCTTGGACAACGGGATGGTGTTAACGTACGGAGTGTTGGTGTCAAAGGGGATCGAGATGCCAGTGCTGCGTGCCCGATTCTCTAAAGCCTTGATCAAATACTGAACGCGCTCTTCACCCTTGCTTTTACTGACGTAGTCCAGTGATCCCAGCCACTCGCTGGTTTCCGCTGGATCAACGTCGATGGGTGCCGCTAGTTGGCCCGCTGCGGCCACCACCGAAGGGTCAATATCCCCCAGAACTTCAGCATCCGACATAACAACTCGTCTTTCTCAAGATTCCCAAATGACTTTTAACTTCTCGGCAAGGGTCCCGCGTTCATAAAGAATCGCCCGGCTACCTACCGCTAGCTAAGATAATTGCGAAAACCTGCATTGTCCCGAAATTATGCCTGCGCGTAAAGGTCCGCCGTAGCCATAACCGCCAAGCATCGAACAATTTAGCGCCTGTTTGTGCTCGGTCTGGAATGCGCGATGAAAGGGGGCTCGATACTCCTTGGTGGGTCAAAAAGTGAAACTAGCCTCCCTTGAGGGCCCCCGATTCCTCAAAAATCGATGACATGCGATCGATCCATTGCGAGAAATCATGCCTCAAAAGGACAAATTCTCGCGCCGGCTCGCGTCTTGTATCCCAATTATCGGCGTTCTGAAATCGATTTTGCATTTGCTCCGCTAATGATAAGGCATTGCCCGGTTCCGCTAAGCTTCCAAGCGGGTGCTCCCGCAATAATTCGCCCGCACCGGCATCCGTGTTGGTGGCCAACACCGTTGCTCGGCAAGCCATGGCCTCGAGCAACGCGTTCGGTAGCCCCTCGTAGAGCGATGGCAAAACGAACAGATCGCATTGCTTCATGTACGGGTAAGGGTTAGCGACATGGCCGTGGAAATGTACCTGCTGAACGAGTCCCAAATCACGTACTTGTCGCTCGAGATCACTTCTACAAGGCCCATCACCCAGGAGATGCAACTTGAGTGCTGGCGTATCTGGCTGGCGGTTTCGCATGTAGATTCCTAACGCGTCGATCAGGTAGCGATGCCCCTTTTCGCTGCTAAGTCTTCCGACAGACACCACGCGAGGTCCTCCGTTGTGCTGCCAAAGCTTCAATGAGTCGGAATCCGCGATCGGCGCATCGGCTTGTTTGTCGATTTGCTCCCAGTCAACCGGGCTCGGTACGACCTCGATCTGCTTATTGCCCAAATCGTAAAAGGTTTTTGCATCAACCGCAGTCACATGACTCACCGCTAATAATCTCGTCGCGGAGCGATACGAAGCACTCAGAAGTCGCTTCTTGAAGTACAACCATCGCTTCTCGGACCGTACCACATCGCGTGACGGAGGGGAGACAATCGTAGAAACTCGTCGCACGCAGGGTTGAGGCGTCACTGACTCCTTAGCACATTGTGCCTTGACGCACTTAGCGACCGCAGGGCCTGTAATCATCGCTGCGTGAAACAAGCGATCATAGACGACTTGTATGTTGTGTTCCTCAATCGTTTTTGCTAGATGTTTGACCTGCATGCGATGGATTCGCCCCGGCCAATTCCATAATCGCCAACTCCATAATCTTTGTCGGTTCTGGTCCCAAAAAGAATCGATTGGGACGTCTGCTGGAACTCGTTCGAGCAAGCTCCCCTTTCTGTAGACCAGGTAAAGTCGCAAGTCGAACCGAGCACGATCCAAACGCTCCAGCAAGTAAAGCAATTGTCGCTCGCTACCTCCCCCCTCCATGCTCGAGGCGCAAAACATTAGCTTGATTCGACTGCGAGCTTGAGTCACGTTGGGAAAAATTGCGTTAGAATAAGAGCGGCGGATAGCGATAGTTGACAATCAATATAGCATTCTTGGTCGGAGTTCGAATGGCGGGAGCATTTTCGTTGAACAGTCTCGAGCCGTCTGGTCGCTCGATCCAGGCAGCACTGCGGTTAAATTCGGTGAAAACCCGCGTCGTCCAACGATTCGTTTGTTTTGCGATGCTCGCGGTGGCTCTTGTGAAGGTCAATCCAGCCACGCAAGCTTCCGAGGTCGCGGATTTGCCCGAGGCGAAGGCCTTATTGGCCTGGGTCGAAGAGCTACCCCAAGCTAAAAACCCGCAGCATCCCAACTTCGAGTTCTTCCGTTCTTTAAAAGCCTCTTTAACAAAACCGGCAGATGGTCGTCAACGATTTGTGCTGCCAAGCTCCGCGTCACGAGCCAAACGCCAGACGCTCGCCTTGAGGCAAGCCTTTACCTCCGACTTGGAACGAAAACAGTTCGAATCACAACTCGACGATCTTTTGCGATCCATCCGCCAGAAAATCCAAGCCGCAGAGTCTGAACAGCAAAGCGAGGCTGCTTTCCGGTTGCGTTGGGCTCATGTCGGGCTAACGATGCTCAGCAATCAGCCCTTTGGGGACAAATGGTCTCCTGCGGAGGCGATCATCAATCCTAAACGGTCTGGTCCTAATCAAAATCCTAATCATCCGGTGACAGGTTGGAGAGGATCGTCTTACGAATGGATTCGGACACCTCACTTCGATATCGCATCTCGGGGATCGAAATCGGACTCAGCCATGTTGGCCGAGCTTTGCGAACAAGTATTCGCCGTTTGGCAACAAGTCTTCTATGACTACTGGCAAGTTAGTGGTGAGTCGTTGAAAGCTTCCACAACTCCCTATCAGGTTGTCTTGTTCGCGAATCGACGCGAATACGAGGAATCTTTGAAGCGGCAGGTTCCCAACGTCGAACTTTCTACAGGATACTACAGCCAGGGTGCAAAGCACTCGTTCTTTTACCTCGACCAGTCCAAAAGCTACGCCACCTTGGTGCATGAACTAACGCACCAATTTTTTGCTGAGGCATCATCCAAGCCAATCGAATTCGACCCAGACTCGACTCCAGGCTTTTGGGCCGCAGAAGGGATCGCGTTATACATGGAATCCCTATCCATTCGCGAACTGGGGCCAGCCATATTGGTCGATGTCGGTGGTTGGGATGCACCCCGTTTGCAGCCTGCTCGCTTCCATTTTCTACGCAACGAAACCTGGCTGACGGCCGATTCCTTTGGCCGGATGGCCGGCGTAACGTTTCGAAAGCCGACCGATCTGGCGCTCCGGTACAGCCATGCATGCGGACTTGTTCATCGCTGGATGGATTCTAGCCGTGAGTCTCGCACCCAATTGATCCAGTTTCTAAAGCACTTATATTTCCAAGACAGCAATGCGATCCTCATGCCTTGGGATGATGAGGCACTGCCTGAGGCTTACGCCGAGTATATGCAAAATATTCCTGCCAGCTCGTTGTTTTACTTGCCGCATGGGAATCGGTCCGATTTGGTGCTAAGTCGTTGCCGTGTCGATTCGGAGTGGCTGATTCGTTTGCTGGGAAACAAGACGGCTTGGAATTGGATTGACGTTTCCTTTACGCAGGTCGACGATGCTGCATTTTCTGCGGGAGGAGGTCCGTGGGACATCGCTCGACTAAGTGTTGAGAATACCAAGGTAACTGATGCGAGCTTGACCGCGTTTCAGCAGATGGCTCGCCTGACGGAGCTCGATTTGACGAATTGCAAGATCACCGACATCGGCGTGCAGCAATTGGCAGGAAATCGCTCCATCCGGACACTATGGCTTACTGGCACCCAGGTAACGGATGACATGCTCAAAGTGCTTGAAGGCATGTCCCGCTTGGAGTCTGTTCATTTAGACAGAACGCAAATATCTGCTGAGGCATGGCAGCAATTTCTTAAAAAGCGGCCCAGGCTCAAAGCAACCTCCACCGGCCCAGAGGAATAAGTCTGGTTGATCAACGGCCATTCTCTCAGGCAACGTTTGATCGGACGTGCGCTAAGGATCGCAGTTCTTCTACGATTTCATTCTGCATCTTGTTTTCAAGAGATTGCAGTGCTTGAGCTGCGAGCATGCCATCGAGAACTCTATGATCGCAAATCAATACAGTCGGCATCACCCCACTGTCATTGATGGGGGCAAAGGCCAGGCTGGTAGCCGTAATGAGGGGGTGATAGGCGTTCAAGCAGTTCTGCGATGCAAGGCTGGAAATGGAAAAAGTACCAACATGCTTGCAGTGCTTTCGCCCCGAGCAGTGCATGGCCCACCACCAGCAGGCGCGTCTCAGCAATCGAGGAACACGTTCTAGAATGCAGCCCTCACGGTAGATCTCACCAAGCGGTTTTGAAACGGCATCGTTAAGTTGTTCCTGTATGGCGACTAAGTTGTTCTCTTCGGCATTGTAGACTTTAGCCCAGATCAACCGAGGTTCGCCCGAATCGTCTTTCCGATGTACGGAGACTGACCCTACCGTGCTTGGATGTCGGTAAATATGCTCGGTGGGCCATCGCACATACCGCTCTCTCAGTTCCGAAATTTCTTTAGAGACCAGTGCATAGGCTTTCAAGAAAATGGCGGTCCAACCTATGCGCGTCCTACAGGCCTTGCGTGCGGCTTCCGTCACACCGAGCTGGAGATCTCGCAGGAGAGGAAACGCGGGTACGGATCGGGACGCCACCAAAATGTCTATGACGGTCTGCCGATGAGCCGGAAACGCTCGCCGTGTCCCCTTGCTGGAAGTTCTCTGGTTGGGCATGAGATTATCTCTGCGAAGATTCCTTGGAGTCCAAAACGGCCTTAGCTTCTGAGGCCCTCACACGAGTGTTTTTCGCATTAATAAAATCCACGATTTCTGCTTCGTCAAAAAGTTTGCGAAGGTATTGGTCCATCGCTTGACGTTGCTTCTTTTCGATTAAATTCTGATAGAGTTCTTTTCGAACCGTATCATCCATACGGGAAACGACAGGAGTCGTCAGACCGCGAGACTTGAGCAGAACGTAACGACCGTTGACTTCGATGATGCCAGAAAGTTCACCAGGAGCCAACTCGAAAGCGGCTTTTTCCATTATCGGTTGACCTCCGTGCTTTCTCAGTGGTGGAACAACGCCATAGTTGCTTTGTGAACTAGGCTCGACGGAGTATTGAGCAGCAAGCTCTCCGAAAAATTGTTCGCTCGTGTTTCCGCGAGCTAGGTTCCATACCTCCTGGGCTGTTCGCTGGCTACTCAGAACAATGGCCAATACATCTGCTCGCGGTCCGTAATTGGATTCAAAACCCATCTGCAGATCCTGCTCGGTAACTTGCACTTGTCCGGCAGTGAGCTTCTTTAAGGCGACAGTTGGCCAAGTCACATCCCGGAGGTAAAGTTCCCTGGACAATCCCTCACGTTGATTAACATCCTCCAGCCAGCCGACGACGTTTGGAGTCCCATTCGCATCTCGGAATCCGAAGTAATCGGCAACGTTTGCGAGTTCCGCATCTAGGTCTTGTTGAGTAACGGCAAGTCGATTCTGCTCGAGTGCCTCTTCAACTAGCTTTCGATTGATCTCACCTTGCAGAATTTTTTTTCCATGTCGTTTGACACAAGCTTTGTCATAGAACTCCATCAACACCGCTTGACCGTTCACGATTGCTGCCACGCCTGGGTACTGTGCTTCGAGTTGAGGGTCGCCATGCACAAGCGTCACGCTTCCTTTCTCTCGAATGGAAGTAAAAACAGTTTCGGCAGAATCACGAAGCTTTTGCTCTTCAATCTCCGACTTAATGCGGGCTTCGATTTCTTGCATCTGAGGCCCAGGAGGCTGAACTCCTTCGATATGGTGTACGCATTGCAAGATGACGTACATTTCCCCTGCTTGAAAGACGCGAGACACTTCGTTCGGCTTCAAGGAAAAGGCGATATTCTCTAGTTCGTCATCGCCGAGGTATCGTCGAATCGGCGGCAACAGGCCTTCGACGCTAGCCGAATCTGGATCCTCGCTATGATCCTTAGCTAGTTTCCGAAACGAATCAGGATTTGCGACAGCCTGCTCGTGAAGCTTGGCAATCTTCTCGCGATTCTCGCAAGCGATCATCCGAACCTTTACCTTCGGCCCGTACTGGGATTGAAATTCGCGATCAATATCTTGCGGGGTGACAACGATCGTGTCCTTGGCGAGAGCGCGCATGGCGAGCATCGGCCAAATAATCTCGGTAGCATACTGCTCGCGTGGAATATCTCGCTCATCCTCGAGCAGCTTCAAATACTGAGTGGTCGTCAATCGGAACTTGCTTGCAATCCTCGAAATTTCCATATCGACGTCGCGAGCCTCGATGACGATGTTTTGGGCTTGGCAAGCTTGCATCAACATCGTTTTGTTGATGATGTCGTCCAGAATCTCGGTTCCGAATCGCAGGCGGCATTGTTGTGCCAACTCAGCGATAGTGATTTGCTTTCCATTGACTAGAGCTGCGACCAGAGTTTGCGGATCAGCCTTGCCGTCCGTTTTGATTTCGGTTTTGGCAGAGGCAGTCGTCGCCGGGGTTTGACGTCCCAGAAGTCGTTTTAATGGGTCCTGTGCGAATGCGGCGGAGGACGGGATGGTCAAAGCGCTCAAGAAAAGGACTCGGAAAAGTTTTCGGCGAGAGTTTATTGATAGCGGCATGGTCATTCCTCCATGAATGTACGGTTATGCGAACGAAGGCGCGTGAAAGCTGGGGGCAGCAATTTGGGTTGAGCCGGGAATGTACGGCGTTGGCGAAAGCGGGGTCAATATCAGCTTGACCGGAATCGCTGCGAATAAATGCTAGCAACTAAGTCAGCAAGTCAGAGCTCTGCTCATTCTTTCCCACGAACGGGTTCGTCTTGCCTCGAGCGGAAAGGAAGTACGAGCGGAAAAACGGCTGCTACACAAATCGCGGGCATAGCAACTGCTCTCATTCGAAGATTGCTCCAATAAATCGAATGGACTGCACAAAGGCTCAGGATGAGACAACAAGCGGGGAGTAGAAATGATTGCGTATTGGGCCAATTTCCTTTCCGAAAGCCCAAGGTGACGCCCCAAATAGCCCCCGCAAAAACCAATCCATACCATGCTCCAATGGCCGATCGCATCAAAATCCCGGATTGATTCGGCCATAACGCCCACAGCCAACCAAGTCTAACCACGCAACTCTTGACGAAGGTGATGGGGCGAGCGCGAATTGTTTTCCACGCGAGAGTGTTGGCGATGTGGTCCTGCTCAAGCTCCGGCACGCCTTGGATCTTGCTAGCCCATTCCGATTGGAAAGCGGTGTCATCCCAGTCGCGACCTGAGGTCGTTTCGATATGGTCATAAAGTGAGTCATTGTTAGCAAGCAACAGCGTGTAGCCGCCATGCGTGGTCGTCAGAATCCAACGATCCAATTGGGCTCGGTTGCGAACGGACCAAGGCACAATGACAACGGCAATCCCGAGGCAGAGTAACGATAGCTGAGTGAGATTGGGAAAGGGACTCGAAGCTTTTAAGCGAAATCGTGGAACGCGATACACTAGAAGTAATGCAAAAAAAAGACCAGCCCAAGCAATAGCGGTCGGTCGACAAAGAGCGGAAAGTCCGAGAGCTAATCCAACCACGAAAAAGTCACTCCGCTTGGGCGTCTTCCACAAATTGATCATGAGCCACAAAGTCAATGTCGTCAAGAATGTGGCTAACGTCTCGGTCATGACCAATTGGGATTGGCGTATCAGAATGGGATCGATCGCAACCAGGCCGGCTGCGACCAAAGGTAACAAGCTTTCTGAAGAAATAAAGCGAGCCCTTGCAAAGGATTCCTTGCGAGAAAGAATAATCTCCCGAACCATATGCCAAGTCAATAAACAAGTTGCTGCACCCAGCGACGCATGGCAGATTGTAAGATAAAGACTGCTCAGCGAGCGAACATCGGTGACGCCCCAAGATAGCAACCAGGGATAGAGTGGGGGCCGAAAGGCCGTGGGGTGCGAGTTTAAACCGAAGATGCCGGTTGCATTGAGTTCGATTGCCAAGGATCGGTATGCATCGGGGTCGGATTGAAAAGCGTCAGACGCGAAAGCGATCGCAATCCAGCGAATTAGAAAACTTATCAAGAGCACCAGTACAGGAGTGAGCCATCCCTTTGTCAATGGAACGCTCCTTAGACGATGTTGTTAGTAGATTGCGTGAAAAACTCTGATGCCAAGGCGATAGTCGCTGCGTGAATGTCAACAATGTCATCAATGTTCGGGGCATAGCCGCCCGCCATGGCGATCGCAATGGGAGTGTGAGACTTTCTCGCGAAGTCGAGAACTAATTGATCTCGAGCTTGTAGGCCGGGCTTGGTTAGGGCCAGTCTGCCGAGTCGATCCAATTCGAAAGGATCGGCACCTGCTAAATAGATAATAAGATCGTAGGGGCCGTGGGCAAACGATTGCTCCAGTCCACGCTGGAGTGCGTTTAGGTAAGTCGCGTCGTTTGTTCCATCTGGCAATTCTACGTCGAGCGAGCCGGGATGTTTGCGAAGGGGGAAATTCTTTTCACCATGAATCGAGAAAGTGAAAACGTAGGGATCTCGCCCCAGAATCTGGGCAGTGCCATTTCCTTGATGCACGTCACAGTCGATGACGATAGCCCGGGATATCAAGCCTTCGTAGCGAAGCGCGCGAATCGTTACGGCAGCATCGTTGAAGACACAATATCCTTCGCCAGCGTCATACATGGCGTGATGAGTTCCGCCGGCTAGGTTTACCGATATCGATTCGGACAACGCGGTTCGAGCGGCAACCAGCGTCGCACCGCTGCTTCGGCGGGAACGTTCGACCATTTTCTCGGACCAAGGAAAGCCAATACGCTTTATTTCTTGGGGAGACAATTGGCCTGAGATGACCCGCTCGACGTAACTCGGGTCATGAGCGAGGGATAGTTGTTCGCGTGTAGCCGCCGGGGGGACGAGCAGGATATCTTTTTCGTGGTTCGATGAGCGCACGATCCGATCTCGGAGCAATCGGTACTTCGACATCGGGAAACGGTGCCCTGTTGGTAGGGGCAGTTCGAAGTGATCGGTGTAGAAAAGCTTCACAAATCTTGCTCGGTTGCGTCCACGCTTGAGATCACGAGTTGAGATTGGCTATCGATTGCCGCTTCTGCAAAAGACTCATCTGTTTCCCAGATACGAACACGGGTTGCGGTCGCACCGGTGTGAGCGAGGAGTTTGGGGCAAACCTCCTCCATAAGATACCTGGCCATGTTCTCTGCAGTCGGATTGTAGGGCATCAGAAAGAGACGACACGGTTCGACCTGCCTAAGTGCATGGATGGCATTCTCGTCATGCTCGAAGATCAAAAAGCTATGGTCCCAATTTTCATCGATCCAGCCTTTGCAGAGTTTCTTAAGATCGGAAAAATCGATGACGCGTCCGACAGAATCCTGATCGTCGCTAGAGACAAAAAAATCCGCTACGTAATTATGTCCGTGAAAGTTCTCGCATTTGCCACCGTGCTTGTAGAGCCGGTGACCAGCGCAGAACTTGATGCGTCGCATAATGGTGAGGCTCATAATTTAACGTCGTTTTCCAAGAATGATTAAAGAGCAAAATCAGGGTAGGTGGTGGCTTTTAAAACCAAGAGTCACACGGATTTTAGTTTTGCTCTAACGAATCGGCTACCTTAAGTTTCGGATTGTTCAGATGCCTGTCTTTGTCACGGTCGGTCTTCTTGGCCAAGTTGTCGCGCATAGCTTGAGTCAAATCCACTCCGCACTGATTCGCCAGGCAAACCAAAACGAATAGCACGTCGGCCATTTCGTCAGAAAGGTTGCGTCCCAAGTCTGACTTTTTGAAGCTTTGATCCCCGTAAGTGCGTGCGAGCAGCCGAGCCAGTTCGCCCACTTCTTCCACCAAAACGGCAAGATTGGTGAGCTCGGAAAAGTAGGTAACGCCAATGGTTCGAATCCAAGTGTCGATTTCAGATTGTAGTCTTGCGATTGTCAGTTCTGACTCGTTAGTTTGGTCCATGGATATGCACGACATTGCGAGGGTTCGGTGTTTTTGTCAACTGGATTGGTGGACGGCTTAGCGGGCGTGGCATCTGCGAGGGGCGGGGCAGCGATAGCAAATCACGAGCAAATCACGTACCCATTCCGTGTGATTGCCGGAAATCTCTCTGCACTTTACCCTAGAAAAATGCTAGAGTGTAGGGGATAAGTTTGATTCAAAATTAGGAATGACATACTATGCGACTTTCGTTCGGACTCGAAGCGCGGCAAGTTCAGACGCAAAAGCTGGCTCCTCGGATGATCCAGTCGATGGAGATTCTGCAGCTACCGATATTGGCGTTGCAGGAGCGGATAGAGCAGGAGATGAATGAGAACCCGATGCTCGAGGTTGAGGAGCGAGACGACTCGCTGCCGGACGAGGAACCGGAGGATTACCCTAATCCCAACTCTTCACGCACCGAGGACGAGAAAGAGCTGGTGGTCAAGGACGGTCAGTCCAATGCCGAGGACTTTGAGCGGCTGGCCAACATGGATAACGATATGCCAGATACGTTCGACGATTTTCGACGCTCCGGCAATCGAATCCAGGACGAATCCGATCGAGCTCATGACTTGATGGCAAACGCTGCGGAACGTCCTGAGTCTCTCAACGATTTTCTTTTGCACCAGCTTGCAGAGTTGGATATCGATGACGCCGTCGAACGAATTGCCGAAAGGATCATTTCTTGCCTAGACGCGAGAGATGGCGGCTACTTTAAGCAGTCTTTGCCCGACATTTTGCCTCCTGATCACCAGCCAGAGGATTTGCAACTGGCGGAAAAAGCGCTGTTGCTGGTCCAGTCGATGGAACCGGCGGGAATTGCTGCTCGCAACCTCAGGGAGTGTCTATTGAATCAGGTACGGCCCGACATGCGGCTGGCTGATCAAATGCGAACGCTCATTGCACACCACCTCGACGATTTGGCAGAGAATCGTTTGCCGAATATTCAGAAGCGAACCGGTTACTCGATCGAGCTCATCAAAGAGACTCGGGAGCAGTTGCACCAATTGAATCCCAAGCCTGGCGCAGCATTTATGGAGGTTTACGTTCCCGTCGTCACCCCAGACGTCATTGTCGAGCTCGACGAGGATGGCGAGTATCAAGTGAGGCTGGTGGATGATTCGTTACCCCCGCTGCGGATAAGCGAGTACTATCGCAAGAGACTGTCCGACCCCAACGCCACGGAGGAGGAGCGGGAGTTTATCAAGCGAAAGATTGGAAGTGCTCAGTGGCTAATCGAGTCCATTCAGCAGCGACGCAGAACGCTAACTCGTGTCACTCAGGAAATTGTTAGTTACCAACGAAAGTTTCTAGATTTAGGTCCCGAGGCGATCGAGCCGTTGAAAATGCAACAGATCGCAGACAAAGTTGGGGTTCACGTCACGACGGTTTCCCGTGCTGTTGACGACAAATGGATTCAGACCCCTCGGGGGATTTTTCCGCTTCGTCGCTTTTTCGTTTTCGGAACCACCTCTGCGGATGGCGAGGATGTTGCTTACGAAGCCATTCGTTTAAAGCTTCAAGAGATCATCGACAAGGAAGACAAGGCCAATCCGCTCAGCGATGATGACTTAGTTGCAGAGCTTACCAAGCATGGCCTAGGGGTCGCGCGACGAACGATTACCAAGTATCGAAAAAAGATGGGTATCCCTAGTAGTCGTCAGCGTCGCGACTGGGGCAAATCCTGAGGGTGGCGGACGATTCTGGCGATAAGCCAAGGTCGCTTTTAGGGAGGCTGTGGTTTGGACGGATATGGCAACCCTTTCAAGGCGCCTTACTCGCGGGCTTCCATTCGGTGTTCAGCTTTCCATAGGTTATCACCTTGGTGGTGGAACCGCCAGGTGCCTGAGTTCACCGCCCAAGCTGCGGATTTCAGAGTCAGACTAAACCCAACTTCCATTTCGGTATTCTTTTGCCAAACCATTGGGCCTGTTTCGATTAGCGAAACGCAACCACGGCCGCCGCTCAGTTCCCCGGAATAGTCAAGAAACAGCTGGCGGTGCATAGGGAGGCGGCGCACCAAAAGTGTTCCCCAGTAAGTTGGTTGAAGTGGCAATTCGAAGGCCATCAAGCTGCGATCGTCGGGGGATTCTCCAGAACGTGTCTGAAGCAGTAGGTCCAGGTGGTCGGAACGTCCCAACAGCGGAGTCGTTTTGTGCTTCAGCAGCGTGAATCTCATAAAAATTAGAAAAGTATCGGAATTAGAAAACCAGCCCCTACAGGCGGAACTAATCATACCATTTGTCATCAAAATCGACGTTGAAGGCTGCGCAATCGGTATGTGTGTATCGATTTGACTACAGTTTTTGATGGTTTTAGGGTGGAAACGTTGTAAATCCCATCAGATTTTCCCTTGAAACCCACCCGAATGGTGCTTGTTGGTTGCCAATCGAGGCGCGGCAAGGTCTGCGCGATCGATGCAAATTTGCATCCCAGACGGGTCTAATTATACTCGAAATCGAGGCTAAACCGAATGGTCGCAACGACAAGGGAGCCGTATCTCCCTTTAGTTCGACCGGTGCTTTGCCTCGACCTCGTCATTTCGCAGCTCGTTTTTTGAGCTGGGGCGTTAACGACACTTTTGCACTGAGGGTTGGTGATGACCATCCGCCGGCTTCGTACGAACAAAACTTCTCAAGACACAAATTCCACTTCCTCTGAGCGTTTTAGCAGGCAGCGCAACGATACCGCAAGGTCGAATACCAAGCGGTTCGCGTTTCGCAAGAGCCTGATTGAGACGCTGGAATCCCGACAGTTAATGGCGGTGGGGCCACGATTAATTGGCGTTCAGCCAAACAACAGTGATTTGATCGAGAATGGCGTCATTCGGACCGTTGCGCCCACAGAGCTGACTTTCCGGTTTGATCAAGTCCAGGTTATTGATCCCGCATCATTGAGTGGAATCCGAGTCACGCGAGCTGGAGGAGACGGTTCTTTTGGACTGCCCTCGGTCTCGACCGACTTCGGCTCGGACGGTCGGGTTGACATTCAGCTCACAGCACGTAACGCGGGGGATTTTTTGCGGATCGATGTGTCCACTAGCAACTTGGGACCAGGTGCAGGTCCGCAATTGTCGTTGAATGGATCGACTGCCTCGATCGTTTTGAATTCCGCTTCGGGATCGTTGATCACGGCTACCAATCTCGTTAATGCAATAAACAGTTCGCCTGCATTGTCAGCTCGGCTAAGTGCCAGACTTAACGGTGGGCATGCCGCGACTGCGCTCGGTGGAGCGGCGGCAGATCGATACGGCAGTATCGTCATGAGGACTGACAATGACGTTATCGTACAACCCGGAGCAGTGATCATCGGTGATCGTCCCAATGAGAACGAAGTCACTCTGAGGTTCGCCGAGAATTTGCCTGACGATGTTTACCGACTGGAGGTCTTTGGTTTTGATGATGCGGGTAGGGGAATTACTGGTCTGCGAAATCTAGATGGTCAGCTGTTCCAACCCTCAATGTCCGGCACTCGTCAAGACACTATCGAATTCCGATTAGATCTTGGATCTCGGGTCACGGGTGTTGTTCCGCAGCCAGTGGTTCGAAGTGCAAATGGGGAGCTGACGCAACTCAGGGATACCATTGTCGTTTATTTCGATGATGACAAGTTGTTTGTTGAGAACGATGCGAATGGCAATCCGACTTCTGCTAGTGCTGAAAATCCCGAATTCTACCAGCTCTACTTTACCGCTAACACGGTTCGCAACACGGACGATGATATCTTCTTCCCTGTTTCGGCTCGGTACAATGCGTCTGCGAATACCGTAACGCTCCGGTTTAATGACGATCTAGATCGATTGGCGGGGCCATCTTCGAATCCATCGGCCTTTCGGCTACGCGTCGGGACTCGCGAGAGTCGCCCCATGGAACCGGTGCAAAGCGAAGCGGCAGCAACTGCCATCATCGATATGAACACCGACGGGGCCGCTCGTGTTAGATTCACTGCTCGGGCTATAGGTTCGGCAGGTAACGGGATCACGGTCAATTTCGTCAACAGTAACAATCCTAACGGCGGTGAGCCAACGGTGACTGTCAATGGGTCTGCCATTACCGTCGACCTGGTTTCCTCTACGACGACCGTGGATCAGGTCATCGCGGCTCTGGAAACGTCGGCGGCGGCCACATTGGTTCGGACAACGCTCGAGCCCGGGTCGCAGGGCAATTTTGTCGTTGGTTCAAGACCTATCAACTACAGGGCTACACTCGTCGGGCTGGGGGATACCTTTGACACCTCGATGAACCTGGGTACGATCGGTTCCGCAGCGGTTCCTCAAACCAGTTTGATTTTGCGATCTGAGTTGCGAGCTGGGGTTCACCGATTGGATTTGCCTGGTGGGCCTGACGACATCAGCCAGCGGATCGTTCCCGAAGTGTTTGAAAATCACATCAATCCCGATTTCGGTGCTGATGATTTCCCCGGAATACGCACGCTGTACTACAACTTCCAAGACGTATATGGCACCGTGCTTGGCTCGCCAGTTAACAATTCCATATCCGAAAAACAGAAAGAAAGAATCCGAGAGGCACTCCACCTTTGGACTCGTCACCTCGGAGTTCAGTTCGTCGAAACTGCTAACGCGGGTATAACCTTTGCACTAGGTGACTTGAGAGCAGTTCCGACTGCGGGATTCCGACAAGCTGGCAACACAAACTTCCAAGTTCGGATCGATCCAGAATACAACCGATCCCTGGTGGTTTTCTCCGCGAGCAATTCTTGGCAGAACGAGTATGGAGAGAGCTTGACCCGTTCCGCAGCGGCTAGCATTGGGTTCGTTCTCGGCTTGTCCTATGCTGGGGATTTGGAGCCCGACACGCTGATGAGCATGGATCCAGGGTTCCTGAACTTTCCGCCTGGTGCTGATAGGAATTTCGAGCCGATCTTCCCAGGAAACCAGGACGTAATTCATGGGCAATATCTACACCGGCCTGAGGGAAGCGACGTTGATTTCTACCGATTCGACATCGACTTTGGACCTAACGGCGAGAACAGGACCGGGGTTTTCGTTGCTGAAACATTTGCAGAGCGAAGCGACCTAGGTAGCTTGCTTGACACGCGACTGGCGTTGTACAAGCAAGTTCAAGCGACAGCTATGTCGAATTTGGGAGCAGGCCAGGATATTCAAGTCTCCTTCACTGCGGAACAGCCCGGCAAACTCGGTAACAATTTGCAGATTTTCGTCACTCGTAGCCCTCGTGGAGAGAACGAACTACCATTGGTGCAGGTGTTCCCAAATGCCATCGTCGTGGATTTGAACTCGACGGTTGGTAGCGAGAGTACGGTTCAAGATTTTATCACTGCTCTCGATAACGACATAGCGGCTCGATCGCTGGTCAAGGTACGCCTGGAATCTGGCGCCGCAGCAACGAAGATCGGCGGTCTTAATATTACGTATTCTCCGATCACTCTTCGCGGTGGTCGAGTGGATCTTATCGCGCAGAACGATGACTACTTTAGTCGTGATTCGTTAATTCGAATAAATTTGGATTCCGGAGTCTATTTCGTAGGTGTATCGGCTTCGGGGAACGATCAATACGACCCTACCATTCCGAATTCCGGATTCGGTGGGCGCACCCAAGGTCACTACGACCTGCGGATGACTTTCCGCGCTCAGACGGACGGCGTTGACACGATTACGGATGTCGCGATGAACGGCGACACACGAGTTCCATTGGACGGTAATGGTGACGGCTTGCCTGGTGGAGTGTATGACTTCTGGTTTGAAACTCGCCAGCTAGACCGTTCGTTCCGTTTCACCTCCGGCGCAGTGAGTGGCTTGGAAGGCCAGATCATTACTTTGACGAGTGCGGATGGAATCGTTCGCCGATTCGAGTTCAGTCAGGATTTGATCGTTGGAACGGGAAATACAAGAATCCCTTACTCTCCAACCAGTTCCGCGTTGGATTTGGCGATTGCAACCGCGACGGCGATCAACTCTCGAACAGAGCTGAACATCACCGCTTCTGCATCGGGCGACCGGGTGACTCTACGGCGCGAGCGATTGTTGCAGGTAAGCCCAGGTCTCAATCAATTCGTTGATGTTCTGGGACGAACCATTTTCGTTGACAAGTCTGCTGGTCCAAACGCAGATGGTTCGCTAGAGAGACCATTCAACAATATATCTGCTAGCGGTGTTCCAAACGCGTTCGGGGCCACATTCCCAGGTGACATCGTTCGAATACTACCTAACGGTGGTATCGATGGCAGGATGGAAACGCTCAATGACAACCTGGCTTACGAAATTGGATTTGGATTGCTAGCCGGTACAGTGCTTTCGGATGGTGCGTCGATGGATGTGCCTAGGGGAGTTAACGTAATGGTCGAGCCTGGGGTTATCTTCAAGCTGAATCGAGCTCGCATCGGCGTGGGTAGCTCGACTCTTGGGGTTGACCGCAGTGGGGGAGTGCTGCAAGTTCTCGGAGCACCGATTTTGCTTGACGCGAACGGCAATGCTGTATTGACGCCTGAGGGACAAAGAGCGGCTGGTAGCGTTTACTTTACGTCCTGGCTGGATGAATCGATCGGATTAGATAACTTCTCGCCGACCACGACTCCTCGAGCTGGAGATTGGGGCGGCTTGGTTTACCGTCGAGATCTCGACCGAGAGGCTGGTCGCTTTGATCTCGAGGACGAAGGGATTTTCTTACAATATTTGAACAATGCTGATATTCGCTTTGGAGGCTCCAACGCGGTAGTCGTTGATTCTGTTCAGCGTACGGTTCATTCGGTCGAGGTATACGGCTTCCGCCCAACCATTACCAATAACAGAATTACAAACAGCGCCGGTAACGCAATGCTTGCAACGCAAGACAGTTTCCGAGAAACGTTGTTCAGCGAGCCACTTTATCAGCGTCGTGGCATTTTCACGCCCGATTACGATCGCGTCGGCTTGAATCTTCGCGGTAACATAATGTTGAACAACTCGGTCAACGGTTTGTTCGTTCAGATTCCTACTCCACTGCCTGGCGGCGAGCAACGGCAGCTTGAGGTGCCTGTCCGATTCAATGACACCGACATCGTGCATGTCTTCTCTGAGAATCTCCTGGTTCGAGGTCGTCCTGGTGCGAGCATATTGGACCAAACGATTCCACCAACCAACTTCGTGTCCTTGCAAGGAACCACTGGCGGAAGCTTGATTCCTGGTTCCTATAATTACAAAATAACCTTTGTCGACCGAAATGGATACGAGACTCCACCGTCGGAAGCGACGCAATCGGTTGTAGTAGCTGCTGGCCAATCTGCCGTTCGATTGTTCGGTTTGCCCGGCACCTCGGGCGAGTATGTTGCACGCAGGTTATACCGAAGCGATGTCAATGGCAGCGGTACCTATCGGCTTGTCGCAGAACTCGACGCGGCTTCGACCAGCTTCCTAGATCGCGGTCAATCGCCAGCTGATGTCGATGCTTCGTTGCTACGCGATAGGCCGAATGTCTCTGCTGTTGGAGTCACGCTTGCGACGGGAGCTTCAACCCTTGCCATTGGCACCTATAACTATCGAATTGTTATGGTGGATTCGATGGGACGAGAAGGCTTGGTATCCAACGTAACGCAATCCGTCACCACCAATGGCACGCAGCGCAACATAACGCTTAACAACTTGCCAGCAGTGCCTGAGAGTTATGTCGCTCGTCGAATCTACCGCAGTGCGGTAGGTGGCGCCGGTACGTATGTTTTGGTAGCTACAGTTGGTCCGGCTTCGTCTGTTTACACCGACACGGGTGCAACGATCGGCACACCGCTATCGATTGAGACCTTTGGGAATTTGCGGCCAACTCTCAGTGCGTCCGTGGTTTTTGATCCAGGGATGATTGTCAAACTCGAGGGGGCTCGAATCGAGTTGGGGCAGACCGCCAACTTCATTGCAGAAGGTACCGTTCAGAATCGGGTTGTCTTCACCAGCAAGCTTGATGATCGATTTGGTGCGGGTGGAACATTCGACACGAACAACAACGGTTCGAATCTTGCAAGTGATGCTTCACGCGGCGATTGGAGCGGTATTTATGCTGCTCCCGGATCGAAAGTGAGCCTTGACTATGGTGTATTAGCACATGCTGGTGGTGTTTCTCGAATTGAAGGAACACTCAAAGCATTTAGTCCGATCGAGTTGCAACAAGCCGATGCGCGGATAGCGCACTTTATCTTTGAGAATAACGCCAATGGCATGGGCGGTCAGGGGCCAATCGATCGGCTAGGACGTCCCGCGAACGAGAACTATCCGTTCGGAAACAACAACAGCCGAGGCTCGACGTTGTTTATCCGAGGAGCTCAACCGATCGTTGTAGGAAATATCTTCCAGAACAATAGCGGCACCGCCATCACAATAGACATCAACTCTATGGACGCTACCATTCGTGGTGACCTAGGTCGTCAGACGGGTGCTGTCGATCGATATACGACTATGGACACCAATCGCGGTCCATTGTTCCGGGGCAACATGTTGTTCAACAATGCCATCAATGGTCTAGAGATTCGCGCCGATGCAACCACGAACAACTTGACCGAGAATGTTCTGGCGGTGCGTGATCTGCAACGAAACTCGCTATCCACGGAAAGTGTTTGGGACGATACTGACATCGTGCACGTGTTGTTCGATTCGGTAACGGTTGGCAACCTACAGCATAGCGGTGGTCTAAGGTTGCAGAGTTCCGTGAACGAATCATTGGTCATCAAGATGGAGGGACCTGGATCGAACTTTGACCAAGAGCGAGGGACAGGTTTCACGGCTACCGGCTCTTTCGGTGGAGTTGACAACCGCGTTGGTGGCACGATCCACGTCATCGGTCAACCTAACTTCCCCGTTATCTTTACCAGTCTCCGGGATGACACCGTGGGAGCAGGCTTGCAGCCAGATGGAACCCCGCAAACCGATACCAACAATGACGGCTTCGCAACCATTCCTAGACCTGGTGATTGGCGCAGCTTGTTGTTCGATACCTATAGTAACGATCGCAATGTTAGACTCGTTATGGAGATCGAATCCCCGAACTCCGTTGCTCCTGGAGTGAACGACACAGTCGTCACAGCTCAGTTCCTGGGAGCCCTTGCCCCGAACGCTTCCAAGTCGGACGAGAATCTACCGCTTGGATATGTCGTTCATGGTGTTATTAGCGAACCTGGCGATAAAGACGTTTACAGCTTCACGGCGGAGGCCGGGACAGAAGTTTGGTTTGATATCGACACGAACACCTCCAGTTTGGACACAGTGATCGAGTTGTTGAATGGCAATGGCGAAGTCATAGCCCGAAGCACAAACAGTCTCGAAGAGCAGTTGGATCCCTCGCTGATTTTGCGTACGGATTTGATTGATCCGTTTTTTGTCAATCCACTTATTCGCCGAACAACGGAAAGCGTGCGTCGATCGGCATCTGGCATCTTAAAGGATGATGGTTCAACTAACGAGAAAGATGCAGGTTTCCGCATTCTCTTGCCTGGAGTAGCTGGTTCGCAAAGCACTTATTTTGTCAGGGTAAGAAGCAACGGCGTTAATGTGGACAATCCACGGGCAGGTCTTACCAGCGGTGCTTACATGATGCAAATCCGTCTCCAGGATATGCAGGAGTTTGCTGGTTCGATTGTTCAGTTTGCTGATATTCGTTATGCGACCAATGGCATTCAGGCCAACGGATTGCCATCTCGTTCACCGTTCACAGGTGAAGCCAAGGTTGGAATGTATGACGGAACTCTGTTCCACCTGGACAATAATACACCTTTCTTAACCACCACCAATGTCGGTTCGGTTCACATGACCGATCTGCAGGCGATTAGTGTTGCAGGTACACTCGCCTCTTCGTTTGCGGAACACCGCATCGTGTTCAGTGTTGGAATACCAACCAGCGGTTTGGTGGGAGCGGCCTCGGGAAGTGCAACCTATCCAATCGTTTTGGATATTGATTATGCTGATGGGCTGAACAGACCCGATTTGCAAATGACTTTGCTTAATGCAGCGGGAACACAGATAGCGTTTAGCGCATCTAGCAATGTGTTTGACGACCAAGCTGGGCCACTACGGGGTGCAGACTTGGCAGATTTGAGCAGAGGTTCCGTTGGAACGGGTGATCCGTTCATCAAGACCTTCCTGCCTCGAGGTACGTACACGGCGGTAATCCGTGCCCAATCCGCCTTCACGGGAAGCGGGGCATATCAGCTAGAAATCCGAGCTGGCGATTCCGATCCGAACTTGTTGCGAGGGGCATTCGGTACTTCGATCCAGGTTCCAATCGGTTTGGAAATACCAGATAAGTCGGTCATGGAGATGACCGATGGGGTCAATCGAATTCGGTTCCAGTTTACTTATGATGGAACCTTTGACTTCGGAAACACTCCGATTCCGATCACAGCGACCTCGACAGCTCCTCAGATCGCGAGAGCACTGCGGGATGCGATCAATGCCATGTTCACTCAGAATCGTTGGCGAATCAGCGCAGCCAATAGCAATGGAGTAGCGACTGGCGATGCGGGGACGAACCGAATGTTGCACCTCGTCGGAGATGTGCAATTCCTGAGTGGTGCTGACTTGCTCGGTGCAGGCGCGATCATTGTCTCCGAGGGTAAAGGTGATGTGAATGTCCGACGTGATCAGGGACAGTTTGTTGTTGCGAACAATACTTTTAGCAACGTAAGGGACTTCGCGGTATGGTCCGCACCAGCTGACAAGCATTATGCGGATGGAAGAGCGCGCCAGCCTGTTCAAGGCAACACGTATGTCCCTCCTCCGACACTCGGTGGTGCGTACGCCCGAAACCTACCTGTTTTGAACACTGTTCCCTTCGGCGTTGCTGCTGGATCGGTGGCAGAGCGCGCTGGGGTAACCCCAGGAATGGTCGTCGTTAACAATCTATTTGACTCGGCGGGGCTTGGTGGGCTGCACATCCAAGGAGAGGGCCCCACCTGGAGAATCACGGCTCGGCCAGGTCTTAGAGATCGAATTCAGAATGCGAACGCGATCAATGATCACAGTGGTTCGTTCATAAACGACGGTGATCAGTTGTTTATCGACTTCCAAAGGCAATCGGTTCGATTTGAATTTGATGATATCGCTGGAGCGGGTACTGGTGCCCCTGCCTTTGGTAGCGGTGTCGTAGGCGGTAATGGCCTCAACAATGCGGACGCCATTCCCATCTATTATCGGGAGGATACCGGCGGCCAGTACATGCGGCCTGCTGGCGATTTAATTAGCGGTGATGCTTCTGATGACGTCATCAAGCAAATTCATGGCTCCATTCTTGGTAGCCCCTTGGTAACTAACGGTACTACACAAAGGCTCGATGCGTGGATCGAACCCCAGGCGAATGTTATTATCGTCAATCCTGATGATAATTCTACATGGATCTATCCAACAGCTTCTTTGATTCTACGCGGTCCACAGGCTATCGTGCAATCGAGAGGAGTGTTCGATATTCAGCGATTGGGAGAATACACCGCCGCCCCATTTGTGCGTGCCGTCAATAACACGATTATCGGCAATAGCGGCCGAGCTTCCTTCCATGCCTCAACGGTAGATGTGGAAGGCAACAGCACGATTGCCGGAGCCACAGAAACATGGCAGGGAACCGGTGGTAACCCCAAGATTTATTCGATGGAAGGAACGCTACCAGCGGATCCGTTATCGACAGGGTCGTCAGATGTCGACATGTTCAAATTCCGTTTGGAAATCGGGCATCGAGTTCGGGTTGATGTGAGCTCACTAACGGAGGGACTGGACACTACACTTCGAATTTTCAACTCTAGCGGTGTCGCTCAGAATATTGGCGGATCGCCAGAACCGACCGTAATAGTTGGGTCTGTGATTGACTTCACTGCGACGGTACCTGGAGACTACTATCTGGGAATCAGCGCGAACGGAAACAATAACTACGACCCACTTTCCTTTGCTGACAGGGCACGTGGCAACTCCCACGGTTCCTATCGATTGAACCTGGAAGTGATCAAGCCCTTCAGCCATGTAATTACGGTGGATGGAGCGGGTTCCTATGCCAATGGAGAAACCTTTACGATTACTCAGGTTTCCGATTTACCGGGGCAAGGTACTAACACAAGAACGTTTGAGATTGTGGTGGGCGGACCTAGCGCGACGCCACCAGCAAACGGAAATATTCCAGTGTACATCGGGCCAGAGTACAGAACCCCTGATGTGGCACGTGCCATTGCGGCGGCCATTAACAATTCTGGTATGAATAATATCCAGAACTTGCCAAATGGTTTCGACAATTTCGGAAACCCACGGCTTGCCAACCCACTGGCACCAGTGTCTGCAATAGCAATCAACGGCGAAAATGGGTTTTCTCCCACGACCGCTCTGTCGCAGAACACTCCTGTTGGCCAAGGTAACTTGGATGTGGGTATCAATTCTGGAGCACCACGCGGTGCTCAATTGCAAGCTGGCCTCAGCAGGTTCATAGCAGGTCAAAATGATTTTGCGCCTTTTGATGTGACCGTAACCCAAGGGCAAAGCAACGGAGTAACAGCGGCTACCACCACTCAGCAAACGGGAACGCATCGCGGTTTCGGCCACGACCGGACCATGTCAATTGCGGTTCTTCCGTTGGTAAACTCCCCAGTTACCGCAACGGGCCAAGGAACGACGGAAAAGTATGTGATTGTCCGCAACGCCTACTCCATCGTTTGGAATAACAGACGTGTAGAGGGTGGCAACACGGGCAACAACATCAACTCGCTTTTGCCCGAGTCCGGAATCTTGGTCACGGGTGGTGCCTCGCCAACCTTGATGAACAACGTCTTCTTCAATGTTCAAACACCTATCGTACAGGAGCGACCTTCGGTCACGCAAACGGTGACTCGCGTTGCTCAGCGGCCATCTGCTGTTGTCGTGGCTGGGAACACCTATCAGTACTTTGATGGGGCACAGCCGCCCGCTCGATTGGGCGTGGCTATCGAAGCTGCACCGACCAATGTGCCTAACACCGGTATTGACTTCAACCAAACGGCGGGTGTTACAGAGAACTTGTTCGTAAACGTACCTGGTGGCAATCTCCTTCCCTCCCAGCGGTCGCGGATCATCGATAGCTCGATCGATTCGTTGCCAGAGCGAGAGGGCTTCCGTACGGTCAAGCAAGCGATTGGAATTGCTCCATCACCAATCTTGGCTCCAGATCGGGATTTGAATGGCGTGCTCAGAGCGGACGATCCGTCGATTGCGCCTCCCAACGGGTTGGGTGGAAACATCTTCAAGGATCGCGGTGCCTTTGAACGTGCTGACTTTATCGGGCCAACCGCTATCATCCTGAATCCAAAGGATAATGATGCACAAGGTGTAGACCAAGACGCAACGGAGTCGATTATTGTGCTTAACAGCGGGGTCTATCCTGAATTCCGCATCCAACTGCGAGACGGTTTCGAGACGGCAAATCTCGGTGGTGGAACCGGCATTTTAGATGATTCCGTAGTCGGGCGTTCTGGTGGCAATCGAATGCCTGGATCTGCTGTAACGATTACAGAGAACGGACGTCTATTGGTTGAAGGAATCGATTACGCGTTCTCTTACGACTCGACGACAGATCAAATCGTCTTGAGACCGTTGGCAGGTGTTTGGCGAAACGATCGCGTCTACGACATTTCGCTCAACAACCGGGATCGATTTGTAATCGATGCAAGCACGGGCGATATCGTTTCCGACGGTGACCTGTTCACGATTCGAGATAGTTCGGGTGGTTCGGTTATATTCGAATACGATAGTGGGTACCGGCTACAGATTCCTCAGGGAATTCAATTGCAGATTCCATTAGCAGGTGGAGGCGCTGGAGGGATCGTCGATGGTGACCGGTTTGTCGTGTTCGATCGAGGTACTAGCCACGTATTCGAATTCGACTCAAACAACAACTCGATTCCTGGCCACCTTAGAATTCCATTCACGAGTTTGTCTTCCAGACAGAATATTGCGGAGGCGGTTCGAGCTGCGTTAGCAAGTATTCCAGCTCTTCAGCCGCAAATTCTAAGCAGTGGAGATGTTTTTGTTGGTGCCGTTGCGGGAGTGACGATCGACACCACTAATACACCGGCGATTAACCAACCCAATTCCACGCTAGCGTTGCAAGTCCCCGAGCTTGGAACCAGACCAGGTGGAATCACAGATGGACAAACCTTTGGCGTTTCCGACGGACGGTCTTCGTTTGTATTTGAGTTTGACTCCGATAACGCGATCGCTCCAGGAAATGTTCGGATCGACATTTCTCAGGCAACTTCGCCAGCCGATGTTGCCAACGCCATGATTTTGGCACTGGACAGCATAGGTTTGGGAATCTCCCCAACCATCGTGGATCAAAGAAATGTACACTTGTCGTTGACCAATGCAGGACGAGTTGATCTGATCAGTTCGAATCTAGCCTTGGTTGGCGTGTCTCGGGCCATTGCCGATGGTCAGTCTATCACCATTGTGCGAACGACCTCGACTGGAGTGACAACCCGGACCTTTGAATTCACCACCGATGCGACTGTGACTCCTGGAAACATCGCTGTGCCGATTTCGTCTAGTGATTCTCAGGAGGAGATCGGTGTCAAGTTAGCAGATGCCATTCAGCAAGCCGGATTGGAATTAGAACCACGGCACGTGAGGGACGGTAACGTGTTTGTTGGCGGCTCGGAGGAATACTCGATCACCGTGTCACAAGCTCCAACGGTTGGTTTATTCGGGCGTCCTGGGGTAAGGGGTAATTCGACCCTTGAGATCTTCGGAACGTTGTTGATGCAGCTTCCTGCTAGGGGTGGAATCGATATTCCAGAAGATTCGACCTTCACTATCTCGGCAAATGGTCGCACGGTAACATTCGAGTTTGATAGCAACTTCAGCGGTGCATCGCTCCCGAACAATGTCGTGATCAATTACAACCAAACCATTACCGCAGCGGATTTGGTAACGGTAATGATTCCGATCATCGCAAATGCTGGGCTGGGATTGGCTCCTCGCGATGCTGGGGGTGGTCAGATCGATCTGGGACTCTTGCCCACTAGTGCTGTGAATCCACTAGGATCTGGAATCACACTTTCGAGAGGCAACGTTCTTGATGGCGACTTCTTTACCATCAACAACGGAACGATTTCGGTAAGCTTTGAGTTCGAGAACTTGAGCGTTGGCAACGGACGCGATCCAAACCGTGTTCCCATTCGCTACAACAATCAAAGCTCTCGACTCGAAGTTTTGCAAGCCATGAAGGCTGCAATTGAATCGACTGCACTCGGGTTGACCACAGAGATACAAGCCAACGGTTTGAAGTTACTTGATAACCCTAGGTACAACATCAACATTGACAATGCTCCGTCGTTGTCTTTGACTGGGGTTCCAGGTGGGGCTATTCCTGTGAACTTTGTTCAGGATGAATCCTTCTCGGAAGAGGAAATGCGCAACGCGATTATCCGGGCGATCAACCAAGCCAACTCAGAAGGCAAAACTTCTCTTTCGGCTCGCGTCCGCGGAGGTTCGACCTTCTTTGTAGAAAACGCTGTTACCATCAGTCCTGAAGTAACGAGTTTCTATCTGAGAGGTATTGCCGACAAAGCATCTAACTTCCTCAAGAGCAACCGCATAAATGGTGAAACGCAATTCACGATCTTGATGCCTGGAATTGAGTTGGATTACGGTGATGCTCCTGATCCCGTCACGACGACTCCAGGTCGATACCCAACAACTCTGGCAAACGACGGTGCTCGGCACGTCATCATCCCGGGCGGATTGCGTCTTGGAGAACTGGTAACGCCGGATCTTGATGGACGCCCGACGCCACTGGCGAATGGCGACCAGGGAGACGACGGGGTTTCGTTCCAATTCCAAGGTTTGGCCATGCCGTTGTTCAATCGTCATGTCAGCACAAGCGTGACGGTGCAATTGAGTCAGCCAGGTTTTGTTGATGCGTGGATCGATTTCAACGCGGATGGCGACTGGACAGATCCAGGTGAGCATGTGTTGCAGAATATTGAGTTCACCTCGACAAGTTTGGTGCAAACTTTTGAGATTCGCGTTCCATCGACCTTCCCTGTGCCTGCGACTGGCTTGACGTCGTTCGCACGATTCCGCGCTTCGACAGCTGGCAACCACTTGCCGACCGGTTTGGCCTTGGACGGCGAGGTTGAGGACTATTTGGTTCGAATTATCCCTGGTGTACCGCCGATCCCTACAAATGATCAGTACACGATGGACGAAGACCAAGTCGGTGGGCTAGTGACGACCGATCCGGACGGAACACTCACTCCTGGATTCGTTGTGGATGACGGCGTTCTCGCTAATGATCAGCGATTGGATAGCCGGCCACTTCGAGCCAGACTGGTCCAGTTTGATGGTCCGGGGGATTTGATTAACTTCAATTCCAATGGAACATTCACATACATTCCGCCTCCGGACTTCAACGGTCAAGTCACTTTGGTTTACCAGCCGTTCATCGTCATTGATGAGCTGCGTGGTGAAATTATCGAGAGCGAAACGTTGGGAACAGCGACCATAACGGTTCGGCCTGTGAACGATCCGCCGGTAGCGAACACGTTCACGATGACGACGCAAAAGAATCTGGCCAAGAGCTTGACTCAAGCAGAGGTCATTGAGCGTTCCGGCGCGGTACCTGGACCGGAGAACGAAAGTGATCAGACATTGACCATCACCGTCCCCAACAATGTAACCAATCAATCGGGATCTGTGTCAGTCGTGTCAGGTGTCTTAACCTACATTCCGGCTCCAGGGTTTGTCGGCAGCGATACATTCGTTGTTACGTTCACCGATAATGGTAGGACGGGAGATCTCCCAGATCCACGTTCGGTGAATCGAGTTGTTACGGTTGTCGTTACGGATCGCAATGAGCCGCCAGTAACGACACTGAAGACAATTGACATCAACGAGGACGAAGTATTTGAAGCAGGTGTGGATTTCTTCCTGGAGGGGGATTCCCCTGTCGAACTTGATCAGTTCCTCGTCTTCACCGGAGTGGAGCCAATCAGTGTAAACGGTGGTACGGTTGAGTTTGTTGGTGGGCGAGTGATCTACACACCTCGATTGAATTTCAACGGCACAGACACATTCTTCTACTTTGTGACGGACAGCGATCCAGCTGATCCACAAACATCGCGAGGTACGGTATTAGTCAATATCGCACCTGTGAATGATCCGCCTGTTAGAATTGGCGAGAACATGGGGACCCTCACATTCCAGGAGGACGGTCCTGAACAAACGCTAACGATGTCCGTTTACTTTACGGATCCGGATATTGAAACCGATGGTGACGTTTTAACGTACAGCGTGAGTTCCAGCACCAACCCAACGCTGTTGGATATTAATTTCGTTGGTGAAACGATGTTTATTCGTCCACGACCAGATGCAAACGGAACCGCACTGATTACGGTGCGTGCGACCGATCGTGAAGGGTTGTTTGCGACCAGCCAGCTGACAGTGGTCGTGACTCCAGTTAATGATGCTCCTCGGTTGGTAACTCCGCTACCTGATTTGAACGTAAACGAAGATCAAATCATTGATCCAATCGTCCTTTCGCCGACCTACTTCTTCGACCCTGATGTTATCACGAATGGTGATGAATTGCGGTACGAGGTTCAGGTCAGCAATCCAGATTTGGTGACGGCGACGGTGGTCAATGGGGCATTGCGTTTGACCCTCGCACCAGATGCGTCCGGGTTTTCCACGGTAACGGTGACTGCTATCGATTTGGCAGGCTTAAGTGTATCAGACACATTTGATTTGGTAGTTGCTCCGGTCAATGATGCACCGAGATCGAATCCGAATAGTTACTTTGTCCCATTGGGATCCGTCTTTGTGACAACGGATGCGAGAGGTAATCAAACACCGTCAACGAATGATAACGGTGTTTTGTGGAACGACAGCGATCCTGAGGGGGATCCTTTCACCGCAGTTTTGGTAACACCGCCAACCCGTGGAACGTTGACATTGAATCCTGACGGAACATTCATCTACCGATCCAACAGTGCCCAGGCAACGGTTGGATCTGTGGACACCTTCCAGTACCGAGCGGTGGATTCGTTCGGAGCCCAAGGTGCGGTGACGACGGTGACCTTGAACATTGGCAATCGGCTTCCCTCTTCACATCAGAACCCAACCAATCGTTATGATGTCAATGCGGATGGGTTTGTTTCACCAATAGATGTGTTGCTCATCATCAACTTCATCAATGAAAATGGAGGGGGAGGAACTAGCATTGCTAACGCACCTGCTCCCCCGCCCTATCGTGACGTCGACGGGGACGAATTCATCGGGCCTTTGGACGTGCTCGCACTGATCACCTTCATCAACACCGAATCTTTCCGAGGGGGAGGAGAGGGAGAAGGCGATTCGGCGGATGGCGACAGCGTGTGGGTAATGCCGACGATGGACATCGGTCGCGTGCCTTTTTCACAAATGTCGACGCGAGACGGAGCCAATGTTCCGGTAGCCTTGGATTCTCCGGTCTATGGCCCACTTCCGCTTAGGAAGGCTGTGGACGCACAAACGTTGAGTTTGGCGGATTACCTCAGCAATCTGGATGAAGACGAAAGTGCTGTCGCATTAGCGTATGCGACGGAGCCAGTTGGGGATAATGAATCTCTGGACGCTTATTTCGCGGACGTATTCCGCGAGTAGTTATTAGAATGTCACCATGGGCACCTCGACGGAGGTGCCCATAGCAATTTATAAAGAATTAGCCCGAATCCACTTGTCCAATTAAGAAGCCTCACAAAGGTAATAGTCAGAAATGGGAATTGACGCATCAAAACTGTCCAGTCGCATCAAGTCTCTTGTGGAAGCCAAGAGGAAGAAATTTCGACGCCTCATGTGCGAAAGCTTGGAGCGACGAGAGCTCTTGGCGGTGTTCGCTCCTGGTACACCCCAGAGTTACATCGATTCATGGAATTCCGCGAATCCGATTCTGCAAGCCAGAGGTAATTGGAGAGAAGGGTTAACTTCTCCCATCGGGGGGGCCGGATTTAATGCACCAGGAGATCGCTGGACAGTTCCGACGGGTGGCGCAAGTCCGAATGAAGGAAACCCGGCAACAGTCAGTTGGAGCATTGTCCCTGATGGAACTCCAATCGGGACCCCGGGAGACTTGCAATCTTCCAATTTGATTGCGTTTCTTGACGGCATTTACGGAACAGCTCCTGGCCCTGTTGGAAACCGCCCGTGGTTCCGGATCATCGAGAATGCTTATAACTCGTGGTCGGACATCAGCGGCCTGCAATTCGTCTACGAACCCAACGATGATGGCGCGGCCTACTCATTCACATCACGAGGGATCGTCGGGGTCCGCGGAGATATTCGAGTCGGTGGGCGTACCGTAGACGGGAACTTCGGAGTTTTAGCGTATAATTTCTTCCCGAGTAACGGTGGAGCTAGCGGGTTTGATGGCAACATGGTCATTGATACCTCAGATATCTGGTACTCCCAAAATGCGGATGGCCCGAATGGTGAGAACCGTGGGTTTTTTAATGTCTTGATGCATGAAATCGGACACGGGATTGGATTGGACCATTCGTATCCAATCAACCAAACGAAGCTATTGGAGCCTTTTGTCTCGTTACAGTTCATCGGTGCCCAGCATGATGATATCTTGGGTGCGCAAACGCTTTATGGAGATCGGTTTTCGGGCAATAATTCCACGTCGACCGCTACGAATTTAGGGAGTCTGGAGAATGGGGTTGTTAACCTAGATGGTCTTTCGATTCATCGAAACGAGAGCGATGACTTCTTCCGATTCCGAATTGAGGCTCCTGGACGGGTGTCGGTTCGGCTTAATCCGGTAGGGTTTGAATATGTTGTAGGAAACCAAGCAAACTCTACGTCTCAGACCAATTCGTTGATTTATAAGGACCTTTCGTTCCAAATCCTAACTGAGGCTGGGGACGTTTTAGCTTCTGTAAATAGCACAGGTCCTGGAGGGATCGAGCAGATCAATGATTTACAATTACCCTCTGCTGGGAATTACTTTGTTCGCGTTTCGGGAGCTGGGTCTCAAACGCAACTTTACAATATGCGTCTGACGTTGTCGGGAATTACCACAGGTACAAACCAAGAAACATTCCGACTGCTTTCCGTCGCGCCCAACTCTGGCGATATTTTCAGTTTCAATCAGTTAAATGTTTTGGATGTTGCACCTACGGAACTGGTGTTGCGGTTTGACGATTTTATCGACACCAACGACTTGAGTGGAATCGAGTTGTGGGCCGCTGGTAAAGACGGGGAGTTCGGAACGGCGAACGATTACCAAGTCACTCCTGGATGGATCGGGGCGGGTGATAACTCGCGAGTGATCATCATGCGTTTTGCGGAAACGCTCAAGGATGACTTGTATCAAGTGCGTATCCGTACGACGGGGCCTAATGCCCTTCGTAACATGAGTGGACTCGCCATCGCGCCAAGGGAATTCGATTCGACTATTGATGATCTGACTGTGAATACAGTCGATTTCCGATTGCAGTTGGGGGCTCAGATTTTGGGGGTTGTACCCCAACCTGTAGATCGATTGCCGAATGGTACTTTGAATCCCCGCCTCGATATCATTCGCGTTTATTTCAATGATGACGATTTGTTCGAGACGGCGGTTTCTACCGGCGATATCACCCCGAACCCTACCGTTGTTGATCCTGCGTATTATCAACTTGTTTTCACGGCAGACACCATTCAACCTCACGACGATCAGCGATTCCTGCCAACCACGATCCATTACGATCCTCAAACCAACATGGCAGAATTGCGGTTCGCCGCGCCGATACACTCGTTGGTTCCGGGGGGAGGGACATTCCGATTAAGGATCGGTTCACGTGACGTGGTCAAGTCGACGTTAAATCCGCCGAACGTCACCCTGCTCACAGAGAATACTTTTCCAGGCGGAGAGGTGGGGTCGACCGTTACGGGAGCGGGTCAGATAGGGCCATTTGTTGGTTCTCGCGAATTCATCATCAGTGGAAGCATTATAACAACTTCACCCAATGTTTTGCCCCTGCCGTTTCCCGGATCGAATTTCGAACCAGGGCATCGAGACATTCAGGACGAAAGCCATTTGGATGGACAGGGTGATACGAATCCACAAATTTCAACCGTCTTATACAACTTTGCCTTAAACCGAAGTTATGGGAACGATTCTGCTGGACGGCCTCTATTCACGACGATCACCCCAGAGCAAATACTTCGGGTGCGTGAAATCTTCGATCTTTATTCGCGGCAGATGGGTATCGATTTCATCGAGAGCGAAAGCGACGGATTGACAATTGTCGTCGGTGACTTGTTTCCTTTGACGGGAGTAAGTGGGGGCGGGGTTGCTGGTATTGCTGGAGGCGGGCTGGCAATTATGGATTCCGGTCAAAACTGGGACAACAGCTTTGGAGCGGGGTTCTTTGACACCGCCATGCACGAGATTGGTCACCTTCTGGGGCTTGGGCATACCTATGACCTTCCCAACAATACGAACATGGGAAGCGAGTCCGAACTCTCCATACCGTCCGATCCACAAACTTGGTCGTTTCCTGGTGATCACGACGTCACTCATGGATTGCACCTTTATCGTCGCGACAATCGCGACGTGGACATGTATCGTTTCGTGGTGCCTGCGGGTGAGAAGGGGAATCTACGACTGGAAATACTTGCTGAACGCTTAGCGACCAGCAGCAATCTTGACGCACATTTAACTCTCTTTAAGCGAGGGGCTGATGGTGTTGTTCAAGTCGTTTCGGCGAATAGTCGAAGCTTTGGTTTGGATCCCTTTATCGAGATTGAAATCGAGGCTTCTGCATCGGATACGGAGTATTTCATCGCGGTCACAGCGATTGGCAACGAGGACTTCAATCCGCAGGTAGCCAACACTGGTAGTGGGGGCTTTAGCCAAGGCGAATATCAACTTCGAATTCATTTTCAATCCACGCTTGCTCAGACAACCCCGCTCACTATTCAGGATGTGGATGGAACTCCCATCGATGGGGATGGCGATGGCATAGCTGGCGGAGACTTTAATTTCTGGTTCCGGGCAGTAGCCCCATCAACAGGTGGTGTTCCCACGCAACCAAGAACCATTTTCGTAGATAAAGCTTATTCGGGAGCGATCTCGAACGGTTCTCCAAGCCAGCCGATGACCAATCTGAACTTTGCAAGTTGGCCGTTGCAGTTTCGCCCGCAACCTGGTGATATTGTTCGGGTTGCTGGTTTCGAGGGTGTGGCCGATTTAACAGAGATCCCAGCTTACGAATTTGGACGAGGGGGAGTCGGCAACCAAGTCCTAGCCGACGGATTGACCCTTCAAGTTCCTCGCGGAGTGACACTCATGGTCGACGCGGGAGCAATCTTTAAGCTCCAAGGAAGTCAGATCAGCACAGGTAGCCAAACCGCTGCGGTGGACAATAGTTTGTCAGCTCTGCAGGTTTTGGGCACCCCGCAGACGCCTGTTTTCTTCACCAGTTATCGAGATGAATCTCTAGGGTTGGATACCAATCCACTTTCGACCACACCAAACTCCGGTGATTGGGGTGGTTTGTTCCTTCGTGGAGATATTGATATTGCACAAGGACGTGCCAATTGGGAACGGCACGGGATCTTCCTGAACTACATAGCAGGTGCGAACATTCGGTTTGGCGGTGGTCAAGTAACCGTCCTAACAGGAAGCCCGTCGCGAAACGCGATTTCCATGCAATCGACCCGCCCAACGGTTCTGAATAACAATCTGATTTTGAACGCGAGCGCCGCCATGTCGGCGACTCCCAATAGCTTCGAGCATAGCCGGTTTGTGACTCCCAAGTATCAGATGGGGGGGGCATTTACTCCTGATTATGATCGCCAGGGACCGGAAATCCGTGGCAATCGCTTGATTGATAACTCTGTTAACGGTTTACTGATTAAAACCGAGACCCTGCCTGGGCAACCGCTGACCACATTAGACGTGCCAGCCGTTTTGAAGAGCACTGACATTGTTTATGTGCTAGCAGAGAATTTGATCATTTCTGGTCAGCCAGGCGGAAATATTTTGGATACAGTCGGTCCAGACGTATCTTTGATTGCAACACAGAACGTCGCCGCGACAAATTCAACGCTGGTGGCTGGTAGCCAAGTTCGTTACAAAGTCACGTTTGTTGACCGTTGGGGAAATCAGGGCATGCCTAGCGCCGCAACGGTGCCGCATACCGTCATAGCGGGCAATGCCGTTCAGATTTCCTCGTTGCCAGCGGTGTCTGGCGACTTCCAAAGTCGTCGTCTTTGGAGGAGCCTCGATGGGATCAATTATTCATTGGTCGCGGAACTAGACGGAGCAACGTCGACGTTTGTGGACCGCGGTGTCACGCAAACTCCGGTGCTTGCAAATCCGAACGCGACCTCGGCTATACGAGGACGCATTGACTCCCGTCTCCAGATTGCTCCTGGGGCAATCGTGAAGGCAACGGGATCCAGAATTGAGGTTGGGTTTGGTGGGCAGTTAATCGCCGAGGGGACTGCGGATAGGCCGATCATTTTCACCAGCCGATCTGATGACAGGTATGGGGCTGGTGGAACGTTCGATACCTACAACGACGGAATCAGTACGAACCCTGGTGCTGGCGATTGGGGGGGGCTCATTGCCCGTCATTTGTCGTCAATCAGTGTGGACAACGCCGTTATATCGTTTGGAGGGGGCGTTTCTTCTGTTCCCGGTGGTTTTGCCGGCTTTAACCCTGTAGAGATTCATCAAGCGGCAGGAAGAATTGCAAACACTAGGTTCGAATTAAATGGCTCGGGCACGGGCGGTAATGTTGGACCGACACGGGAAGGTCGCGGGCCAAATGACGCGACCGTCATCTATGTCGTCGGAAGCCAACCGGTGATCGTTAACAACACTTTCCGTGGTAATTCGATTGGTCAGACTGCTGCCATCAGTATTAATGCTAACGCATTGAATTCCGTTAATGTATTGGATCATGGACGTCAAACTGGTTTAAACAATCGCGTTTCAAGTTCTATTAGCAATGTCGGGCCCTTGGTGCGAGACAACGCCATGATTGAGACCGCGCTGAACGGGAAGCGGGTTCGCGGTCAAGTCTTGACAACGGAGTCAATTTGGGACGATACAGATATCGTTCACATACTTCAGAGTGTGATTGTCGTTCCTGATTTCCATACTTACGGTGGGCTAACTCTAAAGAGTCGTGTTGATGAGGGGTTGGTTGTCAAATTGGGGACTGGGGCAGGGTTTACTGCGTTGGGACGCCCGCTCGATATAACAGACCGCATCGGCGGTTCCTTCCGAGTTTTGGGGACTCCAGGGTTCCCTGTTGTATTGACCAGCTTGGCGGACGATACGGTTGGGGCGGGCTTTGATCCTAACGGTCGGCCATTATTGGATACGAACAACAATGGCCCATCGACTGGGACTCCGGGTAGCTGGAGAAGCATCCGTTTCGAGCCGTACGCTAATGATCGCAACGTCGCCAAAGTGGTGGAACTCGAAACCGACATGTTGCAGGACGAGGGTACCAACGATGATGTCAATGTAGCTCAGGAATTGGGACGGTTGGCAACGCATCCGATGGGGGGGGACGAAAATCTCCGTCTCGGTTTTGAAGTAGACGGAACAATCGCAACACCGAGCGATTTGGATGTATACCGATTCTTGGGAACGGCAGGAACACAGGTTTGGTTTGATATTGATCGAACTTCCGGTTCGCTCGACGCAGTCCTGGAGTTTTTGGATGAAGATGGCAACATCCTAGCACAAAGCAATAGTTCTCTGCTAGAAAGTCGTGGACTAGCCCAGCGATTTGTGTCGAGTGATACGACCAAGATTCTTCCCGCCCAAGTGAACGGGCTGGACGCAAATTTCCACGCGCCACGCAACCCGTTTGATGCGAATATTGCGACCGATTTTCATTCGGTAAATCCGCACGATCCGGGAATGAGGATCGTACTCCCCGGGACTCCTGGGGAACCGACGACCTATTATGTAAGAGTTCGCAGCAGCAACTCTCCATCAGGTAGTAATCCGGCCACGACTCCTGCGTTGCAAGACCCAGCGTTACTACGTGCGGGGCTATCGATGGGGAATTACCGATTGCAAGTTAGGCTATCGCAGACAAATGAAGTACCAGGGTCGGTGGTTCAGTATGCCGACATACGATTCTCGACGAATGGGATCGAGGCTCGCGGAATGCCTGGCTCTTCACCACTTTTGGGTCAAACTGCCGAATCTGTTGACGCAAGGGGATCGCTGGACGGTTCCGTTGCCACAAGCCTTGGTAATATTGCTAACTCTGATCGAGGCTCGATTTCCGTTGCAGGGCAGTTGATCGCTCAGAACGATATCGATTCCTACACATTCTCCATTAGCCGCGATTCGGTTCAGGCAAGTGGTGGATACCATGTCGCCGTCATTTTCGACATTGATTACGCCGATGGTTTTGGGGGCCCGGATACCTCTCTATGGGTATTCCGGATTGACGGTGGTACGGAGCAACTAGTCTATGTAGGCACAGGTTCTAATATTGCCGATGACCAGCCTTCGCCGCTCCGAGGTAATGACGTTACCGATCTCACGAGGGGCTCGGCGGGAACGCGGGATGCTTACATCGGGCCAGTGGAACTGCCCGAGGGCAATTATCGGGTCGTCGTTACCAATAGTCGTCTCGTTCCTCAAACGCTCGAGCAGTTTACGCTTGCTACCACCGATTCCGATTTAACCAGACTTGAGCCGGTTAATTCTGTTCGGCGTTTGGCCATTCATCGGTTTAATCCGCTGGGTGACGCGGAAACCAATTCGCAAGCGGCGGTTACGCAGGTGCTGTTCGATGCGAACCCAGGCAATCAGAGAGTGGAGTGGAACCTCTCCGACATTCTTTCTTATGTGGTTCGTGACTTCGGGACGGGTAGCCGACTTAGCTTCGCCAATCCGATGACGGGGGCACGGATCGCTGAAGTAAGCGAGTTTGTCAGAGTTAATGACGCCGCGATGGGGCCCGATGGGCGGTTGGTGGGATACCAAGTTCAGACAACTGCGGTAACCAACGACGCAAACGGTGGCAATTTTGTAGTATTGAACTCCGTCGGAGCACTTAACAGTGACGCCGTCCCCACGGGAGCTTCGACACAAGAGGGGACGTCGGGCATCCAGACTTTTACCACTCAACGGACAGACGCATTTACGGCCAACCCAACCTTCGCGATACAGCAGAGAGACCATGATGGACCAGGTAACGGAAATCAGCCAATTGGTGACGGGATTGTTTTCAATGGACTGTCCTTTTATCTAAACGATCCTGGCCAGGTCAAACTGTTTGGAGTGGGCTCCAGAGGCAATAATCAAACTTCTTTCGGGTTTCCCGTTTTCGACGAGAACGGAAACGTTGCCGGGGTTAATCCGGCTCAACGAAATTTCAACACTACCAACATAGTTTATAGGTTAGATCCTTTCACAGGAACCGCGATTAATCCCCAGGGAGTTGCGGATCGAGACGGGAACGCCCGAGTCAACGGAGCAGGAACAAATCGCGTTGAGTTTGGACGGTTTCTTTCCGGAACCGAGGCGAACAACTTTACCGACGGCAGGGTCTCTGGTTTAGCCGCTATTGGCAATGTTCTGTATGCGGTAAGTAATTTAGGAGAGTTTTTTGTTGCACCATTGGGAGCTAATGGAAATACAGGTTTTGCTTCAAACTTTGTGTCAACAAATCCGGCAGCCGTCTATTCTGGTCGGTTGCCAACAGCTACGATCATCGATCCGGAAACCAATGCTCCCGTTGTATTCGAAGGGCTCACAGCTGGGCCCCGCAATCTACAAGGCGGAGCGTTTGCCAATTTGCTCTTCGGCATCACCGCCAATGGTACTCTTTACGCGTTCAACACTAACGGGCAGCTTCAGCCTGTTTTCCCTGGTTTTTCCTATAAAGTGCAAACGACAACCCCGAGTCGGGCACTCGGAGGTGGCATAAAAGGAATCGACTTCTCCCCACTCGATATCAATCTGTGGCACCTCAGTGATCTGAGAGCGGGTGAACCTGGAAGCGGGCGTCCCCCCGCTCCAGACGGGTCGCAAACCGGCAACGAACCAGGCGATCGAAACCTCTACTTTGGCTTCAGAGATACTGGTGCGGTCACCCGTCAACAGGGGCAATGGAATCAGCTATATGATGGTTTTTACAACCAGACCTACAATCTCCCTGGCGGTGCACATGGCGCTTTGCTCACCAAGCCGATTGACTTAAGAAACTTCTCGGCGGATGACCTGCCGATGTTGTACTTCAACTATCTTATCGATTCTGAAAATCAAAATAGCGACCTGCAGCAGGACGGAGCGATGCGGGATGCGTTCCGCGTATACGGTGCTGGTGAGGATGGTCAGTGGGTTCTTCTGGCTACCAACAATACTGCTAGCGACCAAGGGCTGGTTAGGGATGGACGCAACGGTGCGACGGATGAACTCGACAATGCCGTAAATGGGAACTTTGATTCGTTCGGTAACCCATTGATTAGTCAAGAACTCTTTGACCAGAGTGGTTGGCGTCAGGCAAGGATCCCACTAGGCGCACTTGCTGGAAGAAACAACGTACGGCTACGCTTCGAGTTCAGCACTGCGGGCTCGTTTGGAACGGGAGATCCGCTCCTAGGTGGAATGGAATTGACTGCCATCGCAGGCAACCGTATCGTAGACGGCACAGGTTTCGTTTTGGGCGATGTCGAGGTACTGCCAAATATCACGAATCCAGCAGATGCTCTCGCCTTCTTTAATACGGCGAATCCTCGCCGGTTCGAGTTTGATTTAGGATTGGTGCTCTCTCTACCGAGCGGTGCAAGTATCCAGGATGGAGTAAGTAGTATCAACGGTATTGGTGCATCCTTGGTATTCTCGACGACCACGGATGATGCGAACACCATTCTGTACTCAGTCAACGACAGTCCTGCCCAGTTGGCACAACGTGTCGTCAACGCACTCACGAACAAGAGGGGGATTGCTGCAGCACGAATCAGTACAGATCCTGCGCGTCTCAATGTCATCGCGGTCGCAGATTTGCCAGCGGGGACGTACTCCGTAACATCCTTGCTCGCAACGGTGATCCAGGGGCTGCCAGGACGTACAGCAGCAAACTGGCCAATTCCTGGTGCGGCTCCGTTAACGATTCCAATCGTGGCTGTTCCCGTTCGCCTCGATATGACGCCGAACCAAGTGGGCGCGGAAATGCGACGTGCGTTTGCAACGGTGTACAGCAACCCTGACATGCTAGCGGCTGCTGGACCGACGGCCATTGATCAAGCGACAGCAGCTTGGCCACATCATGAAAACATTGTTCGACTTTACCGTCGAATGGCGGTTCCCGTGACCGGTGGGCTTGATCCTAGTTTCAACAACAGTGGAATCGGGATCACTGTTTCCAGGGTGGGAGATGTTTTTGGCGCGGATTTAAATAATCCTAGTCGTAGTCAGCTCGCACATATGGATGAGCGTGCTCTGAACAATAATTTCCAGGGTATTTTCATCGACGATATCATCATCGGCTTCGCGGAACGAGGCGAGATGGTGTTCAACGCTAACACTTTAGCGCTCAACAGCCCTTTCGTGCCCAATCGCGAGTACGCTGGAAATCTCTATGCGGACTTACCGGTAATCGATACGGGGCGTTATCAGCTAACGGTCCGCACGGCCGCCGAGTATGGGACATCGGAGGGGACTGGGCTCCTCGGTGGAGGCGGGTCGGGTTCTCTTTCTCTCCTCGGACCGGATGGTCGCGATTTTGACACCAACGATCGACTTTCTAGGACGCTTGGAATAGAAGTCAACGCCAATGCCGCTGGCAACATAAGCGACGGAACGACATTCACCTTGACGGATACGAGCCGCAGCGTGACCTTTGAGTTTGACGTAACATCGGGACCAGGAGACATTGCGGCGGGAGTAGTTCCAGGGAATGTCCCAATTTCGATTTCAACTCAGTTCACACCAGAGCAGATTGCGACAGCGATTCGCAACGCAATCAATTCTCCGACTGTGCAATCTCTAATCAATGTGCGAGCCTCGATCCGGGGGCAAAGTCAAGGATCTGCAATCAGTAACAACAGCAGATTCATTGAGTTGCACGGCCCCGTTTCGACCAATCTAGCGGGCGGCTTTTCCTTTACCGCCAACACGTTCCTCAGTACGATCGTTTGGGGCTCGGAAACCGATTTCGGCGAGGACTTGGGCGACTCGGAGAGATTGCGACCTCAAGGACAACTATTGCTCGTCGGCAACACGATTACCAATGCATCGGGCTATGGGATTGTGACCGAAGCGGGGACTCGCAGTCAACCGTTTGGCACCGTGGGTCCAAGACCTTATCCAGGTTCACCAATTAACTATCCCACGATCAACTCACAACGACTTGCTCCGGGCGCGGTCATTATGAACAACGTCCTGGCGAACAATGGCGCCGGGGGAGTTCGTATATCTGGTGATCCAGCAATCGATGCAACGGTACAGATTGCCCGGGTCATCAATAACACGTTCTTTTCCGGCACTGATGGAGTTCTGATTGAAGGGGGAGCGTCACCCACGATCCTCAACAACATCTTCTCCAGTACGGGAACTGCCGTGCGAGCCGTCGGGGGCACCACAGCTGTTCTCGGCGCTAATCTATTCCAGAGCAACACGACCAATTTCACTGGAGTCACCCCAGGGGAATTTAACATTCTGCTCGGCCCCGCTGAACCATTGTTCGTGAGCACGACGAATCGTAGATTCTATCTTGCTGCTGGATCGCGAGCCATTGATGCATCGCTCGAAGCTCTCCAGGAGCGTGCGGCATTGTCGCAGGTCAAGAACCCGCTTGGATTGCCACTGAGTCCAATGATTGCTCCCGATAGAGATGTGAATGGGCTTTTGAGAGTCGACGATCCAGCAGTTCCGTCGGCAAGTGGCCTTGGTGCGAACGTGTTCAAGGATAGGGGTGCTGTGGAGCGAGCAGACTTCGTTGCTCCGGTTGCTGTTCTTCTTCAGCCGCAAGACAATGATGCTGCGGGTGTTGATCAAGACCGTTCGGTGACCTACATTCGACTCGATGACGGGCGATTGGATTTCTTCTCCATCCTATTGGAAGATATCAATGGCACGGGGCCGGATCCAGCTACCGTTGTTGCCTCTGCGATCACTCTGACTGAAAACGGTCGAGTTCTCCGAGAAGGATCCGATTACGTGTTGGGTTACAACGCGAACAGCCGAATTTTGCGTCTCACGCCACTAGCGGGGATTTGGCGAAACGATAGCGTCTATGAAATCACGCTCAACAACCAGGTTGGGCGTCGGGTTGCGGTGCCATCGGGAGCTTCGATAGTTGAAGGCTCCACGCTGACCGTTGCAGCCCCAGGCGGATCGATCGTTTTCGAATTCGATAATGACGGCACCACCATCCCGGGCAACATTCCGCTCGAGTACACCGCCTTTTCTTCTGGCTACGAGCTTGCAGCGAAGATTTCCTATGAGATCAACCGCCGAGGTATCGCAGGGCTTGCGAGTCGCGTCGAAGGGTCGGGCCGCATTGTGGTTACAGGGTCGAGTGCCATCACATCCAGCACAGGATCCACTGTTTCGGTCACGAACATCAATCCGATTCGGGATCTTGCGGGAAATATCCTCGCACCGAATCGGGCGAATGCCTTGACTCAGTTCACGATTGTGATGCCAGCCGCTCAGTTGGACTTTGGGGATATCCAACGACCTAACATTCCAACCCTCGAGGGGAACGCACGTAACGGGGCTCGCCATGTTATTTTGCCTGTCGATGAGCGGCGTTTGGCTTTGGGAACATGGAGCGCACCTGATCTGGAAGGCATTCCAACGGCCGCAGCAGATGGTGATGACAACAATACCATTTTCAATCTAGGTACGTTGGGTGGCCTAGGTGGCGTGGTGCAAGGCCCGGCCGGGGCAGCTCGTTTGGCGTTTCCTCCGGCAGCGTTTCTAGATGGTCAAACTGTCACGATTACTGACGGAATCAATCGACCATTGACTCCGGTAACCTTTGAATTCGATACCGATGGTATAACCACCGGAGATCCTAACACTTTTGTCGTCGTCCTGTTGCCATCAGATGATGCGACTCAAGTAGCACAAGCATTCCGTGATGCAGTTTGGCAAGCTATTCTAGCTGGACGCCTTACAGGACTGGTTCCCGTGCAGGACGGTACCGAAGTGAGCTTAGGAGGAGGTTCGCAACATTTGGTAGATTTGGTGAATGCTCCTAACGTTATTCGCCTGTCGGTAGGGAATGTCGACATGGTTGTTCCGACGGACACCTCCACACTTGCTGATGGTCAAAGCTTTTCGATCACCGACTCGGTCGGGCGAACCTTAGTCTTTGAAATCAACGATCTCTCGTCTGCCAATCCTATTGTGAGTGCAGGCAGTATCGCGATTGACGTGGATCTTTCTGTAAACACTGCGGAGCAAGTGGCACTGGCCATCGCATCAGCAGTTCAGCAGCAGATCAGCATTGGAAACATTTGGCTAGGTCGGGCATTTGCTGCTGGTTCAACGGTTTCCATCATCGGGGATGACGAAGATGGCATTCGCTTCATCGGCGAGTTCAACTCTCGCTCTAATCCAGTCCGAGTTCAGATTCTCTCAACCGGATTCGGTATGCTGGATGCTTGGATCGACTGGAACGGCAACGGCGGATTCTCTGCAGCGGAACGGGTTGTCTTTTTGGAAACCCCCACGACGAACAATACGGTGGCAACCAGTATTCCGATTGTTCCCGGACTCAATGAGTTTTATATCCGAACCCCTCTCAATGCTGTGGTAGGAGTGACAACAGCGCGTTTCCGACTAAGCACAACCGGTGGACTGCTGGTTAACGGGGTCGGCATTGGCGGTGAAGTCGAGGATTATCTAATCGAGATATTGGATGGTTCTCCACCAGTCGCGGTCAACGATAGCTATCAAGTCAATGAAGATGAATTGCTGATGGTTTCGATGATTGGGAATGGGGTTCTTTCCAATGATACTGATTTGGACTCGTTACCTTTGGCACCTATGCCAGGTGTGAATATATGGGTTCACGATGAAGATCCTACAACGCCGGGCATCGAACCCTTGGTCGATGTGCAATTTGGAACGCTCATATTACTGGCTGATGGCCGTTTTACGTACACCCCGGATCTGGATTTCAACGGAATCGATTTCTTTGTCTACCGAGCTACTGATGGACGACTAATTAGCAACGAGCCCGCAACGGTTACGATCACTGTCAATCCGATTAATGATGACCCCGTAGCGTTTGATGACACGATCACCATGCTAGAGGACGCTACTTTAGCGGAATCGGGAATGACGTTTACGGCTAACGATTTCCCTCACTTCCGAATGGCCGACCCCGCTTTCGCGGGTGGATTCAATCTCAATGAATCAGGACAGGTTTTGACGGTTGTAGGTACCGAGATCGTTACCGAAATCGTGAGTGACCTCGGGATTAGTGGTACCGAAGTTCGCATTGCGTCGAAAGTTGGCCAGGGTATCTATGGAATCCGAGTTCGAGTCGAAACAAGCGATTTAGGCCTCGGAGCACTTCCTGTCGTATCCGTACCGAATCCGAGTACCATTCGGGTCACATTGAACAGCCATGCTGCTTCTCCATCTACCATTCAACAAATGGTCGATGCTATCCTTGCGAATTCAGCTGCCAGTGCTTTGGTCGACGTAAGCGTGCTCTCCTCGAACGGGGCGGAGGTCATCGGAACAGCCGTACCAGACTATTCACCCATTCTTGTCCCACCGCGGGGCGGAGACGTCAACGTTGTTGATAATGTAGTTACCTACACTCCTCCGTTGCATTACAACAATCTCATCGGCGGTCCGGCGATCGTTCGCTTAACCATTGCCGATGATGGAACGGCCGGACCGGTTGCAGGCTTGACCGCTACAAGCACGCTTACCATAAACATTACTCCTCTAAACGATCGCCCAAGCTTTACGCTTGATCAAACCTTGATCGACGAAATCGAGGATCCGGTACCTGCATTACGATCTTACGAGATCGTGCGAGATATAACGCCTGGACCGGACCAGGCGACCGATGAACTGGAATCGCAGCTTGTCGATCGATTTGAGATTCGAGTTCTTGCGAACCATCCTGATCCGGAGAGCTTGTTTAACGTTCTACCACATATCGTTGGTGCCCCAACGGATACCATACGTCGTTTAGAGTACGTTCTAGCTCCAGATGTTAACTGGATCATTGCAGGAGGAGACCTCTTCAACACTGATGGACTGGGAGATATCGTTCTCGAAATAGTCGCGTTTGACGACGGTCCCACAAGCCCGGCGGGAAATGTCAATGAATCCCTGGTTCAACGCGTCACCATTAGGATTGAACCCGTCAATGACGCCCCAGAGTTTACTCTGCCAGCTACCCATATCTCTCAAGAGGATGCTGGGGTTATTACCGTTCCCGGTTTTGTGACCGATATCCGTGCAGGAACGACGACAGCGACCGACGAGCTATTAGGAAGTCCGACTCACGATATACCACCGCAGCAAGTCCAATTTGAAATCGTATTCTGGGACGAAAACTTGTTCGTTTCCATCCCAACGATTACTCCTGATGGAACGCTGGAGTACCAGATCCGGCCTGATATCAACAGGAATTACTACAACACAGTTGGTGTTGCAGGGGTGACGCCAGTCATTGATCCAGTGGTTCGAGTAAGGCTCGTTGACGACGGCCGATCGGATGGGCCCAACGTCAACACCTCCGCAGTTCAAGCATTCACTGTGATCGTTACGCCAGTGAATGATCCACCGGTGCCAGGGGATCTGACTTTGGCTTCAGTGGAGGACATTCCGCTCGAGGTGGACGCTAGCCAGTTGACGTCGATTGCTCGCTCGGGACCGATCGATGAGGACTTGGTAGAACTCCAAGAAATTCGATTGACCAGCATCCAGCTTGTTACTGCTCAGGGCGGTACGATCGTTCCGGTATTTGCGGACGATGACAGTCGAATTTTGACCTTTACATATATTCCTCCGCAAGACTACTTCGGATTGGATACAGTCGAGTATGTAATTACGGACAATGGTACCGATGATGGCGAACTCAATGAACTGAGTGCCACGGGTGTGCTCACCTTTAACGTCGTACCAGTCAACGACCCGCCGTCATTTACGCCGGGTGAAGATGTCGTTCTGAACGAAGATGCACCGGCATTCGTTATTCAGTGGGCGACGGATATTTTGCCTGGTCCTCCAAACGAGGCCGATCAGACCGTAAGTTTTGAGATATCCGTTGTCAACTCCACCCTGTTTGCTCCATTCTTCAGCGTCGCACCTGAGATTGACTCAACAGGCGTCTTGACATTTACCTTGGCCCAGGACGTCAATGGTACAGTGCTCCTGGAGATTGTAGCAGTAGACTCAGGGCCATCCGGTGGTCCGAATAATGACAACAACCGTTCTTCGGTTCACACATTGACACTAACCGTGAATGCCGTGAACGACGTGCCGTTATTCACCCTAGATCAAGATTTGGTGGAACACATCGAAGACCCCACCCCGGCTCTTGTGCAATTGCCGATTATCTCCGGTGTTTTCCCATCGCGTAGTACCGCTTTGGATGAGCTGCTTGAACAGACCGTTAGCTTCGAATTGACTGTCGTGTCGGCGGTTCCAGATCGATTTGTGATTCCCCCTAGGATCGTAGGAACTGGAACCTCGCGCGTTCTTGAGTATCAGCTCGCGCCGGACGTCAATCGCCTTAACTCTGGCGGTGACATATTCGTCGATATTGTTGCAGTGGATAGTGGTTTGGGAGACGATCCTAACGTAAATACCAGTGGGATCGTTCGTTTAACACTACGCATCACAGAAGTAAACGATCCACCTGAGTTCGATATACTCTTTAATACGATAACCATACAGGAGGATGCGCCTCTGCAATTCCTGCCAGCGTTCTACTTTAATGAACGACCAGGACCTGCAACGGCTGTTGATGAACTAGATCAGACTATCACTAGAACGGTATCTGTTCCAGCGGGTGCAGAAGTGCTTTATTCGGTTCTGCCTAGATTGAATTCAGGTGGAGATTTGGAGTTCCAATTCGCACCAGACGTGAATAGCAATTTTGCCGCAATTTTTGGTATCGCTAATGCCTTTGAGATTTTCATTACGGCAACAGATGATGGACAAGAAAACGGCGTAACGATTCCAAGATCGACGACGCAAACGCTGACGGTAAATGTTACACCCGTCAACGATCCACCAGCATTCAATTTGAGTCAGAACCAAGTTGTGATTCTAGAGGATGCGGGACAGGTTTCTTTCAACAATTTTGCTTTGAACGTTCGCCCAGCAACGAACGCAACAGCGCTCGACGAAGTTGATCAGCTGCTTACGTTCGACCTAACCTTTTCGAATCCCGCTTTGTTCTCGGTGGTACCGACCATTGACTCCAGTGGTCGCCTATCCTTCCAGACAGCACCCGATCGAAATGGTACTTCGGTTGTGACTGCTCGTTTGCGAGATAACGGTCTAGCTGGACCTCCTCCGAACTCGAATTTGGGACCGTTGTTGACGTTCACGATTTCCGTGACGCCAGTCAATGATGCACCTGAGTTCACGATTCCGTCTTCCTTAACCGTTTTGGAGGACCAGGGGGTTGTATCAGTACCAGGCTTCGCGACAGGTATCCGCCCGGGACCTGAGACGGCTATCGATGAGAACAATCAGGTACTAACTTTTGTTTTGGAGTATGCAGATCCCGCTGTTTTTGAAGTTCTTCCATCGCTCCAAACAGACGGAACCTTGACATTCCGCACACGACTGGACGTCAATTCGAACACACCTGGTATCAATCCGGTTGTGAGATTCCGGCTTCGTGATAATGGTCCTTCGGATGCTCCCAATATTAATATATCGACGGAGCGATCGTTTACGTTGAACATTACACCGGTCAACGATCCACCGATTCCGGGATCCATTAGGATCCCAGGTGTTGAGGATGTTGTATTAGAGGTCGGGCCTGGTCGGGAGTTTGATATCGATGATATCTTGGCAACCGTAGTCCCAGGGCCTATCGATGAAATCATCGAGGGACAAACTGTTCGCATGACCCAGATTGAGCGAACGACTCAACGAGGTGGACAGATACTGCCGGTCTTTGAGAATGGCGTCATTGTTTCGTTCCGCTACGTTCCACCTACGAACTTGGCAGGAGATGATTTCGTTCGCTATGTAGTGACCGACAATGGTAATCCGGAAGCGAGTGCGACCGGCACCATTACCTTCGGTGTGGCTCCCATAAATGACCCGCCGCAGTTCACTGCGGGGCCGAATATCAGCTTGCTCGAAGATGCTCCTGCTTTCAGTCAACCTTGGGCGACCAACATTTTGGCTGGTCCACCATCCGCGTTGGACGAGATATCTGGTCCGAATGCGCAAACGGTATCGTTTGAGGTACGGGCGCTCACGACGAGCTTCTTCGCGGTGCAGCCTGCTGTTTCGCCGGCTGGGGTTCTGAGCTTTACGTTGGCGAGAGATGTCAACGGTACCACGGTCGTCGAAGTTATCGCTGTGGACAGCGGCCCTGGCGATGCTCCGAACAATAATCGTTCGACGGTTCACCGTTTGACGATTAATGTTGCAGCTGTCAACGATCCTCCCGGATTCGTTTTGGGGCCGAACATTACGATCGCGGAAGACTCGGGGCCATTCGACGAGCAGTTCGTCTCGAACATCGTACCGGCGGAGGGATTGAACAACAATCCGCCGACAGGTCAGGACGAGTTGGGGCAAACCGTTACGTTTATTGTTACCAACAGCAACAACAATTTGTTCTCAGTTCAGCCGACAATCACTCCTGCGGGGCGATTGAGATTCGTACCGGCCCCGAATGCATTCGGTGCGGTGACGGTTACGGTGATTGCTCAAGACTCGGGGCCAAGCACTCCACCGAATCAGAATCAGTCTTCGCCTGTTACATTCCAAATCATGATCACTCCTGTGAACGATCCGCCGTTTGCCGTGAATGATCGTTACGAAACCACAGAAGACGATGTGTTGACTGTGGCCGCGCCTGGGGTTCTCGGAAACGATATCGATCCAGATCTGCCTGATGACGTACTCGTAGTGGCCGAGCCAGGTACGTTGCAATCCAATCTTGGGGCTGTTGTAGTGCTAAATGCCGATGGTAGCTTTACCTACGACCCAAGGAATTCTGCGCGTATTCAGGGTTTGACAACGGGGCAAACAGACGTCGATACCTTTACCTATCGTGTTCGGGACAGGTCGGGATTGTTGAGTAATCTCGGAACCGTTTCGATAACGCTGACTGGTATTAACGATGCACCGGTGGCAGTCGATGATCGTTTCGTCGTAGCAACGGGAGTTCCGGTGATCCTGTCCATCTTGGACAACGACTTTGACGTCGATACACCGATTGACGTAGGATCGGTTACGATTGGCATACTGCCGCTGAATGGAACGGTTAATGTACTCCCCTCCGGTCGGGTCCAATATACGCCACGAGCTGGATTCGTAGGGGAGGATACATTTAGCTATAGAGTTCGAGATAGCCTAGGAGCGCAGTCCAACGAAGCAATCGTACAAGTCGTGTCAGGAATATCTCCGATTGCGGCTGATGATTTTGCTACCACGACTAGAAACGTGCCGATCGACATCAATTTGGTACTCAATGACGTGTCGTTCACAGGCGGACTAAATTTCAATTCGCTGCAGATTGCTTCAGGCCCGGACACGGGAACAGTAACCATATTGGGAGATGGAATTGTTCGATACACTCCGGCGACGGATTTCGTGGGAATCGGAAGCTTCCAGTACTTCCTGTCTGATACAGACGGTATACCTAGCAACCTTGCCACGGTAACGGTTCGGATCGTAAGTTCTCTTAATCAGAATCCTTCGAATCGTTTTGATGTTGATAACGATGGATTCGTATCGCCGATCGATGTGTTGATTCTGATCAACGAACTCAATTTGAACGGCAGTCGAATCCTACCGCCAAGTGCACCTCGTCCTCCATTCCTGGATGTGGATGGTGACGGTACGATTAGTCCGCTCGACGTTCTTCAAGTTATCAACTTTATTAACGAGCGAGTCGGGTCAGGAACCGGTCTCGGTGAAGGCGAGGGAGAGGGTATGGAGTCCCTAGGGTGGTTCGACACGGTTCAAATCATGAGCCCTCAGAGGTTTGTTGAGGTTTGCGAAGCCGAGTTCAATCGCCAGGTTGAGCGCGAAATTGGCAAATATCTTACACTTGGCCTTGCTGACTCCCTGAATATGGGCCCCCATCCGTACGCCGGAAGCTCCGAGGATCAGGAGTCAGACTCCTTTGAAGACATGTTGGCATTTGTTGCCGATTTGGAAGAGGAGCCTGCAAATGTACTCGATGATCTGTTTGCTCGAGACTGGAGCTAGTTGGAGCCTAGAATTGGATTGAAAAATGTCGCAGCCCCTACTCGGGGCTGCGATTTTTTTTTATGATCGTGTTGGTTTGCCATCGGTCCCATTGCTGCACCCGCATCTGACATTTCGTCGAATTATCCTGGTTGCCTGTGGACCAGAAAGAAGTTTCGACAGAATGGAAGATGTTTTGGCCCCACAAGTAGAGAAGTGCTTGAAAGAAACATTTCATTTGGAGACGTTTCGTGATGGCCAGCTATCTGTGATCCGGTCGTTATTAAATGGCAGCAATGCTGCTGCTATCTTTCCCACTGGTGGCGGAAAGTCGTTGTGTTACCAGTTACCGGCCTGTTTACTACCCGGTACGACGATCGTAGTTTCTCCGCTGTTGGCACTGATGAGAGATCAGGTCGATCGGTTGGTGAAACTGGGAGTTGGGGCGATTAGACTTGACTCAACCCTGACTGCGAAGGAGCATTCGGATGCGATGGCTGAACTGCGGTCCGGAAAGGTGAAATTGCTTTATGTCGCGCCAGAGCGATTTTTTAATGAGCGATTTCGTGAGGTCTTAAATGATTTGCCGATTTCTTTGATGGCGATTGATGAATCGCATTGCATCAGTCAGTGGGGGCACAATTTTCGGCCTGACTATCTCAAACTGTCTTCTATTGCAAAGTTGCTTAGGATTCCACTCATCCTGGCATTAACTGCGACGGCTACCTCCGAAGTAATAGAGGACATTAGAAATGGGTTTGGAATCGAGGAGGAAAATGTAATTTGCACTCCCTTTTATCGCCCCAACTTGCAGATTCGCTTTCGAGTTTCGAACGCAAAACAGCGTGCTAAAGAGTTGCTTGAACGATTAACTTCGCTACCACGCGGCAGCACGATCATTTACGTCACCACTCAGAAAACATCGGAAGAAGTGGCCCATTGGTTGACCGAGAATGGTTTCGCTGCGCAGGCGTATCACGCTGGCTTGGAGGACGATTTGCGAATGCAGATCCAGGACTGGTTCATGCAGGAAGACAACGCCATTGTGGTGGCTACGATCGCGTTTGGCATGGGTATTGATAAGCGAGATGTTCGCTATGTTTTTCATTGGAATGCATCAAAGGGAATCGAGAATTATGCGCAGGAGATTGGGCGTGCTGGCAGGGATGGATTGGAGAGTCTCTGCGAATCCTGGATCGTCCCGGAAGATAGGTCCACACTCGAGAATTTCGCCTACGGTGATACACCATCGCTTGCGTCTGTATACGGACTGCTCGATTTGATCGCGCATCAACCTGATTCGTTTTATTTGTCCTTGTATTCTTTGGCGTATCAATTCGATATCAAGCAGATCGTGATTCGCACGATACTTACCTATCTGGAGATTGATGGATACATCGAGGGTATTGGGCCACGACACGACAGTTACGAGTTCAAGCCCTTTGTTTCTTCTAAGGAAATATTGAGTCACTTCGAGGGTGAGTACCGCGCTTTTGTTCGTGATGTTCTAAGTTTGTCCGTGAAGAAAAAGCTTTGGTTTAACCTGCCTCTATCCAACATTTGTGAGCGATTAAAATGCGATCGAAAGCAAATCATTTCACTGATGGATCATCTTGTCGAACGAGGTTGGTTGGAGGTAAAGGTAAGTGGACTACTTTACGGTTATCGAAGACTTGTACCGATCTCGGAGCCCTCTCTGATTGCCAGCGAGATATTCAACAAGCTTGAGGCACTCGAGCGTCATGAGATTCGGCGGATTGATCAGCTCTTTCAGCTAGCCGTAGGAACGCAATGTCAGAGTAAGCGACTTGCGGAGTATTTTGGACAATCGGTTCAGGAGCCATGCGGTCAATGCAGTTCCTGCCGGGGCGAGACATACCGGGTGTTACCCGAGGGAGAATTTGCGAGGATAGGGACTTCTGCCCTGACTGGTCTAAGGCAGTTAATGCGGGAAATGCCTGAGGTGTTTGACGAGCCAAGTCGCCGAGCAAAGTTCCTGTGCGGAATCAGTTCCCCGCTGCTCAGTCGACGACGCGTGTCTAATCACCCGTATTACGGGTGCTGTTCGTCCGTTCCGTTTTCCGAAGTATTAAAAGCCGTTTCTTTCTAGAAATCCACACTGCTGCCAGTCAAGGGAAATTGAATCGCCTCTAGGCGGGTTTGGGCCGTTTTTGTTCGGCAAGGCATTCTTTGGGAATGCTCCGAAAATCGCCCGTGTGCACATGGATGAGAACGAGTCCGAACAGGGAAAGAAGCTGCAAACAAAGTTGCCTCAAAGGGCCAAGGTGGAGAACGAATTTGGTCGACAGGACCGGTGCAGTTCCGGTTATTCCTAGGAATCTTGTTGCGTGATTTTCTAAACCTTCCTAGTATAGCTAGATCGATCTGTATAGATGTATTGATCATAACCAATATTCGAACCAAGATGAATCCGCAACGGGTACTGATCTTATGAGCACGTCGTTTAAACACTCTCGCAGTAAACAGTCGCCAAAGCGGTCCTACCAATCTGTTGGGCGAAGTAGAGAGTTACGGCGTTCTTTTCGGAGAAGGCTTTTTGTAGAGACACTTGAATCCCGTCGGCTCCTCGCTGCCGATATCGTTCCAAGCGAGCCGGTTTCCATTCCCAGGGCACCTCTGGATTTGATGCTGGCCAACCAGGAGTACTTTCGTCAGTTCGATGGGATGTCTAGGGCAGAAGCCAGTCAGGCAGGGATAACGAACCTAGATAATACGTTTCGTCTGCATAGTCGACCGAATGCGACCAAGACCATTTATCTCGATTTCCATGGCTTCGTTGCGACCGGTACAGCTTGGAACGCCTTTCGCGGACGTGATCCGATTATTTCGCCTCCCTACGACCCGGCCAACAATGGCCCCGAATTTTCGAATGGCGAGCTGTTAGAGATTCAGGCGATCTGGCAATTGGTATCTACCGACTTTTCTCCGTTTGACATTAATGTTACTACGGAGGATCCCGGTGAGGCTGCGTTGGTGAATACCGGCGGAGGAGACGATAGGTGGGGGATACGAGTCGTGTTCACGCCGGATGATTTTCCTTTACCTGGCAGTGGGGGTGTCGCGTTTATCGATAGCTTTAACTGGGGGTATGAATCCCCGGGTGCGAGCGACACGCCAACTTACGTGTTCAATATTGGGGCGATATTTGCTGCCGCAGCAGCTAGTCATGAGGTGGGGCATACGATGGGCCTTTCTCATGACGGCACCAATGCGCAGCACCCCACACAGCCGAATGTCGAGTATTACACCGGCCATGGGACAGGCGAATTTAGCTGGGGGCCGATAATGGGGGTCGGCGGTTATTATCGTAATGTGACCACATGGGATAATGGCGTTTACTTTGGAGCAAACAATGGTGGTGCAAACGCAAACTATGGAGCTGGCCCAGATGACTTGCAGGTAATAACGACACGAAACGGGTTCGGGTATAGATTAGACGATCACGGTGGCACGATCGATACCGCTACAACTTTATCAGGACCAGTTAACGAAGCTGCGCGAGTAGAGATATCAGAATACGGTGTTATTGAAAGATCTGATGACCTAGATTTCTTCCAATTTCAAACCGGCGACGGACCGATCAACTTGACCATCAATCCATATGTTACCGAGATGTTTGTTAATGGTCCCAATGGATTTGTGCGAACCATTGAGGACTCGTTTCGCAATGCAACCAATTGGTCTCAAAACCAAGGGACGAATCTCAATGTTGAAGCGAGATTGTATGACTCTCAAGGTGCGCTGGTCGCGATTGCTGACAAAGTAGGTTTGGCGGCTCAATTTATAAACTTGGATCTCGTAGCGGGAACTTATTACCTCTCAGTAGATGGGGTTGGGTTCGGTGACCCGACAGCTAACCCACCGCTTGGCTTTACTGATTACGGCAGCCTCGGGGAGTATATGATCACGGGCGATATCACTGTTGCCCTAGGTCTACAAGTCTCGCGAAATCCCGTTATCTACGTGGAAGACAATCCAGCTGTGCCTATCGTTACATCCGCTCGTTTAGTGGATGCGACACCGGGAGGTTATCAAGGCGCCGTGGTATCGGCATCTGTCGTACCATTCTCCGGCCACACCGACGAGCTTCGATTTCTGCCCCCATCCGGTAGTGCGATTCGACGCGAAGGGACCTCGATTTTATTCCAGAACCTGGTGGTTGGAACATTGATTCATCTGACTCCAACCGATTTAGAAGTCAGATTCAACGCGGCTGCCACGCCAGCAGCCATCGAAGCAACAATTCCCGCGATCGCATTCATAGCGACGGGAGATGCGCCCGATCCGCGTCCTCGAAGTATTTCTCTAAGCATTCAGAAGGGGATTTTCTCGTCCACCACTGTCCTGCCACTGACGGTGATTCCTGTCAACGACGCTCCGATCGCCTTCCCAGTTTGGCTCGACCCCATTGATGAGGACAATGTGGATAGTCCTGGCACCTTGGTTCGCGATGTACTGGCCCGCGGTGTGATTGATCCTGATGGTGAGCAGCCTGTGGGAATCGTTATTAGTCAGAACCCCAATTCTCCCGACGGGACTTGGCAGTATAGGGCTGGAGCTGACTGGAGAAATCTGGGGCAGGTTTCAATCAACAACGGATTGGTTTTGGGAGTAGGTGCTCGCCTCCGATTCGTTCCATCGCAAGACTTCTTTGGCGATGCCCCGCTCTTGAGTTACTACGCAATTGACCCGACTTACTCGGGTAGTTTCACGACGAATACGGCCCGTGTTACCGCAGAAATCCCTGCCTTGATTGCAGCGACGACAAGTTCGGTCGCACCGAGTTTTATCAATAAAGTGATTCGACCAGTCAACGATGCACCGGTAGGTAACTATCCGAGTTTATCGGTTTCGGTTCTTCAAGACGACACTTTCACTTTGGTGTTGCCAGAGGATTTGTTCTTCGATGTCGACGATACAGAAATCGCTTTGAGCATTAGAAATCCCGGTGGTACCGCGTCGCCATCGTGGATTCAGGTGGATTCGGCCAATGGAATCATAACCGGCACTCCGAGAAACAATAACGTTGGAGTCACGGTTGTTAATATCGTGGGCACGGATCCTCACGGCTTATTCGGGATAGTACCCTTGATCATTACGGTTATAAATGTGAACGACAGGCCCGAGCGAGTTACTCTCACACCATCGGAGGTTCCAGAGAACAGTAGGAATTTCCGAATCGGTTCGTTCACCACTTTTGATCCTGATCCAGGTGATCGTCATACCTACACGGTCGATGATCCTCGGTTTTTCGTCATCGACAACATTCTTTTTACCTCACCTAATGCCAATATTGACTTTGAGGTAGAAAGGTCCATTACTGTCAACGTGATGGTGACAGACTCTGGTACTCCTCCACTGTCGTTGGTACAGCCAGTGGTAATAACTGTATTAAACGTAAATGAGTTTCCACCTCGCTTCGTGGAATCACCTGTTTTTACCGTTTCCGAATCCTTGGAGCCTGGTTCGCCAGTAGGTTTTTTGGTGGCAGTGGACGATGATGCGGATACAGTCGTGACGTATCAAGTTTTGAGGGCTTCGCCATTCTTCGATGTTAATCCCGCGACTGGACTGATCAGCCTTAAACAAGGCAGGACCTTGGACTGGACAGCGCAGTCCGTCCATGAATTCGTCGTTGTTGCCTCGGACGGACAACTCGGTTCGGCTGCTCAAACAGTTAGGGTTAATGTGGTTCCGAGAAATCGATTCGCCCCAGTCTTTACAACCACGACCCTAGAGGTCTCGGAGGTGACACAACCCGGTGTGCCTTTTGCTCGGATCATTGCCACAGATCCTGATCCGATGTCATCGGTCAACTATGAGGTAATCGATTCCGATTTGCCGCCGTTTGATTTGAACCCACAGACGGGAGACCTTACCTTGAGACCCGGGGCATCGTTTGATGCTTTTGTACGGAATCAGTATTCGATTTCCGCAAGGGCAACAGACAATGGAATCCCCGCACTTTCTGCCGAGATCGTCATTCCGATTACGATTCTTCCAGTCAGGAGACCTCCTACTTCGATCGGCACCAACCCTGCTACGGTACAGTCATCGATTTCGGGAGCGGTTGTGGGGCAAATTCAGGTGGTGCACACCAATGCCAACATCTCCTATAGGGCAGAATCGATTGATTCACGATTCGAGGTCGTAGATAACATCCTGCGAATGCGTCCGGGAAGAGCGATAGCGGAGAGTGAACCCGCGACGGTCTTAGTCCCCATGAGGGTTCGCGAGGTACTTGCTGATGGATCGACAGGACGGACTTTCTCGATGAATCTATCGTTGGGACGGGTCGCGAATCCCTCCCCATGGCAGAACCGACTCAACCAATTTGATATCAATGGTGACACCAACGTGAACCCTTTGGATGTCCTGGTCCTCGTCAACGCTATCAATGATGGTTTCTCCTTGACGATCCCCAGACCTGCATCGACTCTCTCGATGCCATTTTTTGATGTCGACGGAGACAACAGTTTGACACCGATAGATGTGTTGCTGTTGGTTAATCTGCTCAACACCCAGGCAGCTGGTGGGCAGGCTGAAGGCGAATCTCGAGACTTTGGCCCAGCGCTCGATTCCTCTTTAGATCTCGCGCTTTCGTCGGTTCTCCACGATTTGGAGAACGAAAGAGACGAGAGACGAAGAAGAATGATATGATTTGACTAGCCGTATCGAGAATCCGTATCAGGCTTGATTTTGCGTAGTAAATCTTGCCTTAGGGTGTCATCCATCTCCGTTGCAACAAGATAGACTTGCAGTGCTGTCTTGAGACGGTTCGCTTGACTGCGAACTGACTCCCCTCTTCGATCTCGGTTCTTCAGTGCTGTGATTTCCACATCCAGAAGAGTGCAGATACGCGTGCTGAGTTGTTGGCCTCCTGCTTTCATCTCCACATCTGCAACTTCAATACTCATCCGGAATCGACCTAGTCTCTCGTTTTTCGCTTTCGGTATTGGTGCCACGCGACAGTCCAGTTCCAGCACGATATTGCTCTGGTCAACGTGATGGACGACGACGTTATACTCTTGTACGAACCCTTTGAGTTTTTGAAGCGTCACCGCCTTCGGAACACTCGTGATTAGTTCAGTTCGCATGGAGTAGTTGCTCGACGTTCCTAACCAGCGAAACCATCCCGTGCTCGGAGAGGTATTCGATTGTGTTTTGGGAACGGTTTCTTCACCCAAACAAACGACTCTATCTCGTCCACTTTCTTTCGCAATGAGTAGCCCTTTATCGGCCCTCCCCAGGACGGTTTCGTCGGAATCCTCTGGAGTTATTGCTGCAACGCCAAAGCTCGCGGTGAGATACTGATTCCTGATGGCTGGAATAGGCAGCCGACTGAGTTTTCGACGGATGTTCTCACTGAATTCCTTTGCCTCTTTCAAATCACATTGTCCACAAAGGATAACAAACTCTTCGCCGCCGTAGCGAGCGATAAAATCGGATTCGCGACACGACTGTTTTAGTAGATTCGCAAAAGCAATCAGTGCCTCATCGCCGGCTTGATGGGAAAAGTTATCATTAATCTTCTTAAAGTAATCGATGTCACAAATAATGATGCTGCCTGGCTCATGAGTTCGTTGGTGGTGTGCAACAAACTCAGGGAGGAGGCGATTGAGTTCACCACGGTTAGCAACTTTAGTTAGTTGATCTTGGCAGGCTCGCTCCCTAAGGTGAATAATCTTCTGCTCCAGTTCAGCCGTCTCACTGACATCTTCGAGAATCATAGCTGCACCGCATAGTTGATCTTTCTCGTTTGTGATCGGCACAACCTCTACGGAAACCTGAACGAACGACGATTCAGAAGCTTTTATGGAATAGCGACTCTTCGACTGCTGGTTCTTCTCCAATAGTATCCGGAAAGGGCACATGGACTCGTCGATGCAAAAGCCCTCCGTGTCTCTGAGATTCGCGATATCCGTTGTCCAACGTTGATGGAGTACTGTCTGAGAGGTCCGTCCCGTAATCTTTTCTGCTGCCGAATTCCAATCCAGGATTCGGTATTCCGTATCGATGAAGATCACACCATTCTGGATGTGATTCAGCATTCTACGATAGAAGGAGTTGTTCAGCGAATGCACTATCGAGCTACCAATTCGGCTAGCATCATTGTCGATTCCAGGATTGAACAGTCGCTCTAGGTCATGTGATTCCAATTGGTTGATCCAGCGTTTGGCGACTTCGCTTTGGATTACCCGATCATGGCTCAGTACGAGTTCTGCAAAGCTGCGAGCAAGTTTCGGATCGAATTGTTTGCCCCCTAGACGAATGATCTCAGCCAATGCGGATTCTGTGGGCAGGCTATCGCGGTAGCATTGCTTAGCCGTCATGGAGTCGAAAGCATCGATGATATTCACCAGGCGACTCGCCATAGGCGCGATGCTATCGGAATGAATGCTGCTAGAGTTTTCGAAGCTGGTTCCGATACCAGCTATTGAGATGAGTAGCTCACGTTTTGCACCTGCGGCTCTAAGGATTTCAAGCCCTACTTGAGTGTGCATATCCATGAGGTTTTGCTCAACCTCTATCAGTCGTTCCGGCTTTTGCAGCACACGATCGGGAACCCCGATCTTGCCAATCTCGTGAAGTAGAGCCACGCATTCGAATAGTTGCAATTGATCTTCTCGCAACCCATGCTTGATACCCCAAGCGGAAGTCCAAAGTGCAACTCGCAACGAGTGCAATGCAGCTGGTGGGTGTTTGGCCCTAAGGGCAACATAGAGCCCAGCGATCGAACCGAACCTCGAACTCACCATCGTTTGAGCCGAAGCGTCGCCGTCTTCGTGCGGTTCTCGCTCGCTCGGCAACAGTGGCCAGTTGTGCACAAAACTGGCTAGATCGATGTTCGCGGTGCTGTTTGGAATCGTCGGGTTCATAATCTGGGGGGGACTTTTATCGAGGAATGAACGGTGTAATCTACGATCTGATCCGAAACCGATGCGAATATTCGACCGCATCAAACCTTAGATATCTCGCTATCGTGAAAAGCTTTCCGGATCATATGGAATGTTCTGGAAAAAACGAATCTGTGTTTATTCCGGGATCTGCTGAAAAAGACGGCGAGACCGGTTATCATCAGGTTTCACAACTCCTACCCACCGACGGTTATCCTGCCATGACGTTCGCATTTCATTACCCCAAGACGATTGGTTTCCTAGGTTGTTTCACGCTGGGATGGCTGTTCTGCGGAGCACTTCAGGCCCAACTCCCTTCCGGCTGGAAACAACACGACTGGGACCGCCCTCGCCCTCCTGTCGTGGATCCCGGTCCGGAACCCCCGATTCTGCCGGCTCCATCCGATGCTCTGATTTTGTTTGACGGCAGTAATCTGGACCAATGGCGTGCTGCCGACAAGGGACCAGCGAAATGGGTCATTAAAGATGACGCGATGGAGCCTGTTCCGAACGGAGGCTATGTCTACACTGCCGAATCGTTTGGGGACTGCCAACTCCATATTGAATGGGCTTCACCAAAGCGAGTCAGTGGATCGAGCCAAGGACGAGGAAACAGTGGAGTATTTCTCCAGGGGCTTTTTGAAGTTCAAATTCTTGACTCTTACGACAATCAAACCTATGCAGATGGGCAAGCGGGAGCAATTTACGGACAGTATCCCCCACTGGTAAACGCTTCCCGAAAGCCCGGCCAGTGGCAAACCTACGACATTGTCTTCCGAAGACCGCATTATGCAGAATCGGGTGAACTGGTCCAACCAGCCCGGCTAACAGTCTTACACAACGGAATATTGATCCAAGACAACGTCAAGCCTGTTGGCCCGACCTCCTGGATTCAGTTTCACAATTATTCGCCAACCCCCGAGCGATTACCTATTTCCCTGCAGGATCATGGTAACCCCGTCAGGTTTCGCAACATATGGATTCGAGACTTACCACCAGAATCGATCGAACCACCCTCCGTGCCCTACGATCCTGTGGTCGTCGAACTGACATCGCAGCAGATTGACCGAATTGTGGGAAGCTACTCCAGAAAAGGGGGAGGCACCTGGGAGATTTCTTATAAAAACGGTAAACTTTGGTTTCATACCATTCCCCGACCCTTGGAAATGATTCCTCACAGCGAACGGGAATTTGGTTTAAAATACACTGCCGGATCGGTTGACCTCGTATATGATGCTGAGGGGAACCCATCGGAGATTTCGTTCACCATGGGTGGCTCCACCTCACGCGGTACGCGAGCGCGTTAGTTATTGCGACGATTTTCTTTGACATTCATGAAAGACAATTGATGAACAGCGGACTACTTGCCCAAGCTCCCAGCGGCGGACCGATATACGCCATCGTGTTAGTGCTTCTATTGATGGGATTTGTGTTCGGGGCGATCTTTCTCGCCATCTTCTCCCGGTATTTTTGGCTCTGGATCCAGGCCAAAATGACTGGTGCAGGCGTAACCATCGTCGATCTGATCGGAATGCTTTTTCGACGTGTTGATGCCCGGACCATCGTACGGGGAAAGATCATGTCGATCCAAGCTGGCATCGATGACGCCGACCTCACAACCCGATCTCTCGAAGCCCACTATCTAGCCCGCGGAAATGTGCCTTTGGTGATTCGGGCTCTCATCGCAGCTCGCAAGAGCCGTCAAATTAGCCTCTCGTTCCGCGAAGCAGCCGCCATCGATTTGGCTGGCCGGGATGTGCTAGACGCAGTTCAAACAAGCGTCTACCCCAAGGTTATCGATTGCCCCCCCAAGGGTAGTTCCACTCCTTACCTAGATGCGATCGCTCGCGATGGAATCCAGCTCAAGGTAAAGGCTCGGGTCACCGTGCGTGCTAACCTGCAGCGACTCATCGGCGGTGCGACCGAAGAAACGATTATCGCACGGGTCGGTCAAGGTATCGTGAGCGCCATCGGGTCCTCGGCCAGTCATAATGTTGTTCTGGAAAACCCAGAAGTTATTTCCAAAAATGTTCTCGCGGCCCGACTCGATGACCAAACAGCGTTTGAAATTGTTTCGATCGATATCGCAGATATTGATGTCGGCGAGAATATCGGTGCTCGGCTACAAGCGGACAAAGCCGAGGCGGATACTCGCGTTGCACGGGCACGGGCTGAAAGCCGACGTGCAGAAGCTGTTGCCACCGAGCAGGAAATGATCGCTCGCATCGAAGAAAGTCGAGCCGCAGTGGTGGCATCCGAAGCCGACGTACCCCATGCAATCGCCCAATCGATGCAAACTGGTAAGCTGACGATTATGGACTATTACAAGCTTAGAAACATTACGGCGGACACCGAAATGCGACAAAGCATTGCTGGCACGAGCACCACCGGACCAACCAACCCGACTCGGCAACAGCCTTCGTAAAAAACAGCGCAATCCCGAACGAGATTGCAGCTTGCCACAACAGTTGCATATTCCAGGACAAATAATCGCCCGAAAGGCAATGAGCACAACATGTCTGATGACTTGGATGATTTCCTGAGACAAGCAGCAGAACGCCGCAAACAAAGACAGCGACAAAAGGAAACTCGCGGTTCACTCGCCGATTCAGCACCTGCGCCCCCTCCGGCGAGTGCCCCCGCTCCGCAGTCACGTAAGCCGATTTCAACCTTCGAATCACAACCTCTCAGCCAACAGCAAACCGTCGCCGAATCCCGACAGAAACAGAGCGAACATGTTGTTGTAGCGGAAGTTGTCGAACCATCTCGATTGAAATCGCAGTTCGATGCTCCCGCCAAACCGATCAAGCAACCGAAGAGACAAAAGCAACAACCGCAATCAATCAAACCACAAACATCTTCGTTAGCGAGTACTTCTGCAGCACCACAGGCATCATCTAGTTCTGCGCCGATCAACGCTCCGTTGAACTCGTCGAATATTCTCCTAAGCATTCGAGATCCACAGTCCTTAAAAACTGCGATCATCGTGCATGAGATTCTAAAGCGTCCCTGGCAAGATTAGCCTCCGAAGGGCTTGACTCTCGCGTCTTAATTCCAGCAAGGTCCCCTCAACCTCGGTGGAGCCTGAACGTAGTGGCTTCTGCGAGACTTCTAAACCACAGTGAGTGGAAAACGACTACAGAATTTCTCTCTTGCGATCGACGTAATCCCATAGAACAAAACGATCCAGGTCATTGCCGGCGGTAAAAAAGACCCTGCCTTTGGTTTGTTCAGCCATGCGATGTGCGAAACGAATATCTTCCTCAGATTGGGACCAACTGGGAACCAGAAAAATGTTGATCTTGATCCCGTCAGCGGCGCATGCCATAGCTTCTCGCATGGTTTCCCGCTCGGTGCGAATATCCGGTGGGTACAACAAGAACAGCATCTCGTTTTCAAAGTGTGCAGTCGGTAGACCATCCGTAATCAAGACGATTTGTTTGTTGACGGTATCGGCTGTTGCTAGGTTTTGCCTGGCGAGCCTAAGGGCATGCTGAATATTGGTAAAGTGGGTCGGGATGTCGTATTCGCCAACCTTGGGATCGCTCAAGTCCGCCTTGAGTCGAACCACCGGGTTATGAATCGTGACCGGCTTGGGCATCAGATCGATGATTTCTCCAGGCCTTGTCAATTTGGCAAAGGAATACATCTCGATAAATCGCAGAAAATCACCTGGGTATTGCGAAGTAATCAAACCTTGGAGAGCCAACGCCATTCGTTTGACGTTCCTGTACTGCCCGTCGTACCTCATCGACCCACTCATGTCCATGATGACCACCGAAGCACACTTCGGAGTATTTTTGGTTTTGTAAACCTCCAAGTCTTCGACTCGTAGCCTTATGGGAGATTCCCCCGGTCTCTTGATAGCCGCATTGAGTATCGACTGAGTTGTGTCGAGGTTTGCTACGGAGTCACCAAACTCATAGGGCTTCGTGCTGGGAAGCTCTACACTGCCGTCACCGACGATACGCCCTTCGTGACGACCAGATCGCGAAGCAGCCAAATTCGAGAAAATGCGATCCAACAATCTAGACTGAAACGCTTTGTATGCCTGCGGGGTCAGGTGATACTGCCCCCCTTCGCCACGCTCCAGTCCCTGCCTTTCCGCTTGTTCCCGGACCATGTTGCTGATCTGTTCTCTCAGTTCATCTAACTGGTTTAGGTCAGCTTCTGGAAACAGATCAGAGAGTGACTCTGTATCAATCAAACCGATTTGTGCCGTTTTTGCCGCCTCTTCGATTTGACGAAGCAGTTCATCTATCTTCTCCAAGATCTTTTTTATCTCGATAGCGTCGGGAATACTTAGGCGTTCATTTCCCGAGAATTGATACTTGGCTTGCAGTTCTTCGATCTCATAAAGATCGGTTAGCGACTCCATGGCATGCAGAACCTGAGCCGAGAACTGCGGCGCAGATCGATCAGAGCGATACCATAGTTGCTCGAGCAAATACAACTGTTTGGAGTTGATGGCTTGGTGGTAGTCGCGTGCTAGGTCGTCCGGTGGCTTGATTCGTTTCGCGGTTTTCTCAAATCTCTGCGATGCTTTTTTGTCTAGCCCATCGATGGAATAGGTCTCGAGGATCTTTCGTTTTCGCTCCTCGAGCATTTGTCGAATCGAGTCTAGGCTCGGACCTAGCCCCGCTATTTGACTGGGATCCAGGTGGATTGCGTTTGCGAGTTCCTCCTCCGTTAATTGGCGGTAGCTTCCGTAGGTGAGCGCATGCTCGAACGCACCGCTCACCAGGTCGGGTGACTCCGCAGTAGGACTAGGAAACTCTGATGGATTAAACTTCTGGTAGACGTGAACAATCCCACCAACTTTTTCAGAACGCATGCCGTACTCCCTTTTTCTCCGATATTATAGCCCCTCGGCAAATATCCAGAGCACATGCTGTCCGTGAACCTGATCTTTTCAGAGTTACGGAACCGAATGTTTGCGGTTTAGGTTACGCTTCATCTTAACATCTGAGAGTTTCCAGCGACGTGCGAGCTGCTGCGCAACAAAGCACTTTGGTGTACCCAATTCGGCGGCTTTCTGCATGGCAGATTTTCCGCTTATGCTAAGTACTATTTCGGCTCACGACATTTCTTGGCGCACTCGCGACACGCTTTCGCGCAAGCAGCACAAGCGGCATCGTCCGAGTGTTTCTCGCACTCGTCTGCACATCGGTCACAAGCCTCTGCGCAAACAGCCATCATCGCAGCCAACATAGGCCCCTTGCGAGCTGCGATCGCATCGCACGCAGCGCAGATTTGAGCACAATCTAGACACAGCTGTATACACTCTTTTCGGCCACTTTCATCTAAACAAGCAGCGACGCACGCCAGGCAGGTAGACCAGCAGCTGCCGCAGTCCGTACAACAAACCTCTGTATGATCGTCGTTTGCTGCGACCCGGTTTGCGAGCCCTGCAACTCCGGCGACCAACGCGGCACCTCCAAGTACAATATCTCTTCGTTCCATGGTAATCCTCACTTCGCAATAGAAAAAACAAACCTAATTGACACCACGTTTCGCGTCCTCCTCGATCAAGCATAGTCCCCGCTCGAGCAAATCAATGACGCAGTGATCCACAATGCGATAGTACACGTTGTTACCCTCACGTCTGCCAGCAACGATCCTTTTGTCTTGCAAACGCTGGAGCTGATTGGAAATTGCTTGGACCTTCATTTCCAAAGCTTCCGCCAACTCCATCGGTGTTGCCTCATCCTTTACGGCGATTTCATGCAACAACCTCAACCGTGTATCGTTGGCCAGAACCTCAAACAATGCCTCGACCGCAACGGCTTGCTCGTACGACATTCGCGGTCGTTGCTTCAAACTCGCTTTAACCGGACAACTGCTTGGAGTACTACTATTACGCACTTGATGTTCCTTTCTCTATACACTACTACGTGTAATTGTGTATTGCAAGACAAGGATTTCTGATAATCCGAAACAAGCCAAAAAATCCCCCATGATTGCCGGGCCAGTTGTGTTTATTATCTCTCTTCGCTTGATTTCAGAAGCAAAAATGGACCTCACGAAACACCAGGAGAATCTTTAAAAATGGCCAGGGAACGAGGAGCGTTGCTGACGCCAGTGGAGCTCGACTGGGATTCCGAGGAAGAAATCCCCGACGAGATTGAAGAGGTCCTGCGTATCGCGGATGAAATGCTGCAAACCTACTGGGATCAATGGCACCGGCGTCCGATTGAACAATACGTCGCGTGCGACTTTCGGGATGTATGGCGTGCCATTCACGCTGTGACTAAGGCCAATATCTCAATTGGTAACACCTTCCTCGAATGGGGAAGCGGGTTCGGCGTGGTGACCGGTCTGGCGTCGCAGCTGGGCTGGGATGCTGTGGGAATCGAGGCGGAACCGTTTCTTGTAGAGCAATCCAAGCGGTTCTTGCGTAAAACCGGGCTAACGGCACAAATCGCTTGCGGAAATTTCCTTCCTCCTGGTGCTGATCGGCTCGCGAAGAAACAAGCCAACCATGCCTCACTCTTTCATGACATCCCGTCCGCCTACGCCGAGCTAGACTTACAATGGGATGATTTTGCATTAGTATTTGTATACCCATGGCCTGGCGAGCACCATTTCTTGAAAGAAGTCTTTCGGGTTTATGCACAGGAAAATGCGTTGCTGCTCCTATTTCTGGGGCCATACGAGATCGAACTCTACCGAAAAACAGAGCATTAAACATTGATGAAACTTAAGAGTCTGCACGAAGATTTTCTCGTCGAGGAAATCACATCGGCACGTCCCTCGAGGGGCCCCTTTGCGTTTTATCGATTGGAAAAAAGAGGGATCGGCACCCCCGAAGCGATAAGTGCGATTTTGCGGGATTGGAATTTGTCGCGCAAAGCCGTCAACTACGGTGGCCTAAAGGATCGCCATGCCGTAACCGTGCAGTATCTGACGATCCACAAAGGTCCGAATCAATCTCATGAGGATCGTTCGTACAAGCTCGAGTATCTAGGCCAATTGTCAGAGCCCTATCACGCCAACCACATTAACGCTAATCGCTTTTCCATCAGGCTGCGGAATCTCGCGCACGCCGACAGGATCGAGATGGACCGCCGATGCGAAGCCGTTGAGGCGAACGGTATCGTCAACTACTTCGACGATCAACGCTTTGGTTCGATCGGTTACTCGGGTGAACTGATCGCTGTCCCGTGGTGCAAAGGGGACTATGAACGAGCTCTTTTCTTAGCCATGGCGGAACCAAACAGCCACGATCGAGGGCGAGAAAAAGAACAAAAAGAGATCATGCGAGAGCACTGGGGAGACTGGGTGACGCTCAAGCAGAAACTGGATCGATCGCACCGCCGCAGCGTAGTCACCTACCTCGTAGATCACCCGACTGGTTTCAAACGGGCAGTCGCTTTGATTCGACAGGACATGAGAAGCCTCTATCTCTCCGCGTTCCAAAGCTGGGTCTGGAACCGTTGGCTTTCGCAGCTGATCCGCGAAGGACTCGGAGAAGAGAATTGCACCTCTTACCAGTCCAGGTGCGGAGAGCTGTGTATTCCTAAAGGGGGAGCTAGTCTGCGACCGATTGATAAACTGAGAACCTCGGAGCTGCCTTTGCCTTCGTCAAGACAGCATGATTGGGATGAGTCGACCTTGCCGAGCCTGGATGCAATTCTCACCGGCCTCGGACTAACGAGACGAGAGATGCGGCTCAAGTATCCTCGCGATAGTTTCTTCTCGAAAGGTTTTCGTCGCACGTGGCTCAAGCCTGACAGCTTCAAATACAGTTGGGCAAACGACGAGCTGAACAGCCAACGACTGGCGCTGGACTTGTCGTTCGAGTTACCTCGGGGTTGCTACGCCACCATGGTCGTTAGAGCCATCTCCTCCACGCAGTGGGACACAGAAGAAGACCTAGCCTCGCTGGAGGCCGATCTCGACGGCGAAGACCTCGGCGGAGAAAGCCTCGACAACGAAGAAGTCGGCCGTAGCAGCGACGACTCGACAGGCACGAGTGCTGATGCATCGACGACTGCCGATACATCGAGCTCGCAGCCCCGATAGGTAATACCTCAGTACTGTATAGCTCGCCAGCGAGCCGTTCAGCAGCGAGCCGTTCAGCAGAGATTCGCAGCGACTACACTCCGACTGCGGCTTCGGTTCGTGCGGTACTGGAGTTAGTACAAGTTTCCTGTGTTTCGGTGCAGGATGCTGCGAGGGATCCAAAGTTTAACTCCAGCTGCTCGTACTCTCTGGCAAAGCCATGCTCCTTGTAGAGCATGCTTGGCTGGACATCGTGATTGTTCTGGTACTTTTCACTGCAGTACTCCTGAATGCTACCCGTGATCTCATGGAAAAAGATCTGGCAGATTCTGAGTCCAGCGTAGATGCGAACTGGTTGCACTGCAAACATTTCAATCGTCCAGTGACCACAAAAACCCACATCGCCAAAACCTGAGGCGCAGTGCACGAAAAGCCCTAGCCTGGCCACCGAGCTTCTGCCCTCGATCATCGGGACCAAGTTGCGAGTCTCCGTGTACTCCATGGTCCTGCCCAGATAGATCTGCCCTGGACTGAGAATGATTCCTTCGTCGGGAATCACAATGCGTCGGAAGCGATTCGGTTGCTTGGCGTCCAGAACAACTTCTTCGTAAACGAGCAGTTCGTTGTGCAGCGTCAGGTTGTAGCTGTTTGGGTTCAAGCAGTCTTCCTGGAACGGGGAGATGCTAATGTCGGAGCCCAATCGCTCTCGAATCTCTTGGCCGGAAAGGATCATGGCTGTCAACACTCCCGAAAAACAAGACTCAGCAACGCCGGGCTCTCGAGCCCAACCACCAATAGCCCTAGCATAACAACTTGCAGACTCGAATGGCACTAGATCGAGGAAAAACTTCCTAATTGGAGCATTCGAATGGCCGGAAAGCCAACTCGCGCGACAGAAGCCTCGCAATTGCTAAATCTTCTCAAGGCTTTTATGGCTCTGACATCAGCGCGCGAGAGCTTGGCGTATCCGGGTGGCACGCTCTGAGGAACGAAGAGCGCGCTGGGGCTCCACACTCGCAGCTATGGTTTACCACCGCTTCATCCGGCCAAGTTGGTGGAGCTTTCGAACAAGCGAGAAACTTTACTGGACAAGCCAGCGAAATCTAAAGATTGACACTATCGTTTTTTCCCCCGAAGAATGCTGGTGTCCTTTCCGGTATAATAGGGCACGTCAGGGGGGGGCTCTAACTGAAATAGATACTTCAGTAACGTCTGCGAAAGCACTCGACTTCCGGGGTAAAATGAGCGACCCTCTAACCACGGGAAACGCTAGTTGCGTCGATTCCTGCGTCTTGGGAAATGGTCATTGCCGCTGAACATGACTCATACTTTTACGGTCGGCTAAATAGAAGAGTACAATCCATGAAGAGAATCGAGGTTGCTGGTGAGAAAGCTATTGCCGAAATGCAACGCTTACGATCCGAATTTCCAGATACCGGTCTTTGGCCAATCCTCCTGGGCGACGATGAAGAGCTAGAGCGTATTGAGGATTGCTTGGAAGATTCGTCCGAATCGCCAGCCGAAATCCTGAGCGCTAGCAATGCGATTGATGCAAATGCTTGGTTCGTAGCCCGAACCCTTGAGGATCCAGAACTTTACCAATGTGAGGAAGGGGACTGGCCCTATGTTGAACCTGGGGAGATCGGAATCGTTACTCACCTAGATCTCTCCGGTTCCAAACCAAAGAAAAAAGTGCACATAGGATTGCTTCCCGTAATCCACTCTTTCGAATCCTTTGCTCAACTGAATTGGGGTGGATGGAATGATTGTCCATTCCCTAAGGAACACTGTGCTATTCACCGCTATTGGAAAGAAAAATACGGGTCTGAGGTTGTCAGTGTCACAGGTGATATTGTCCAATGCTTTGTGGCGAATCCGCCCCGTGATCGTGCCATGGCTATGGCTCTCGCAAGGGAACAATACAAGTATTGCTACGATATTGTCGATCAGGGTACGGGAACCATCGCAGCACTTGCAGCCAGTTTGCTCAATGCCAAGACTTGGTACTTCTGGTGGGATTAAAGATCGAGCCCCATGGACCGCAACGAGTTTTTAAGTCGATTCGCTGATCTGGCTGATGATCAGCTTCATTCACTACGCAGATCTGCTAGACTCGACGACTGGCCGAAGGAACCGTCTTTTTACATTGAACTCAGTAAGCTGTTTTTTACTGGTGATCCTCACAATGTTGATGAACGGCAGCGATTCGTAAGCATCCTACGAGAAATGGTCTACACTGACGGTCGAACTCTAGCGGCCTTGCTGTGGATTGCAGACAGGGCATTGTTAGAGCCCCAGCTTTACGGGGGAAACGGATTGAATTCTCTGGCAGGGATTTGTTGCTTTTTGGAATGGGCCGACCTCGCTGAAGATGAGAAACAGAATCTACGCAGATGGATGATTCGCTTCCTTGAAGAAAGAAAATATCTGGCCTTCAATGCGGAACAGTGCCTGAAGCTGCTTGATTCCTCTGAAAACTGAGAGAGAATTGCTGGGATCAATTGTTAATCTTTGGACAACAATCATGAGTCACCGGAAAGAGAAACGACGCATCGCCAATGGTGGCATGCCCCCTGGCGCTGTTCCTGCGGATACGTCAAAACAAATACCAGTCAGCCCTTATGGATCAAGCAAGAAATTCTACGTTGACATCGCCTTCAGATGTAGCGATTGCGGAGCGGATGAGATTTGGACAGGGGAGCAACAGAAGTGGTACTACGAGGAAGCCAAGGGATCACTGTACGCTACCGCCAAGCGTTGTCGTGGATGTAGAAAAGTATTAGCAGCGGTGAAAAACGTGCAACGCCGACAAATGGCTGAATCGGATAAAAAACAAGTCGGAACACCGAATGAGTAACCTTGCCGTGCTGTGAGATTGGTCCCAGCCACAATCCTGTCCCTTAGGCGAAACGTTATGAAGTTTGAAATCTCTCCAAAATTACTCACTCGCACGAAACCAAAGGTGCACGCTGATTGGGCTATATGGGAGAAAAAGAATTTCAACATTCATCGTGGAATCATCGGGCTTAATGCACCCAAAACCGATTCAATACACCAACTAGCCACACAAATCCGACAGGGTGTGCGAGAGGAGTTCAAACCAAACTGGTTCCGAGGTTTTGGATTTGGCACAATTATTCACTTCCATGATGTTCCTACCGACTTTGCAGAGATCTGTCAGCATATCGACACGAGAAACAAAACGGGTGGGGTTTGGCAATGGGCCGTGGTGATCTTACAAGAAGATAAATTAGCGATCGCGATACATACTTGGCTACACGGCTATCTGCGACCTGTGTATGACTCAATACTTCAACAGCTAGAGCATGATGGCTTTGAGTGCCATGCCTCCGATGCGGAAATGGATGAGCTAATAGCTAAGTTGCAAAAGATACAGGCAGCTTGTAGGATGATTCAAAGGGTTGCAGGAGTTGTCACATAGTAACCGTGTACTCCCAAGTTACCGTTCAAATGTCTCTTGATGCTACGTTCCCTGGATGGCATCTAGGAGAATTTTGCTGTGAGCTCGAAAGCAACGCGATGGATCGCAGCAATACCCAACAGTTCTGTGGAACCGATGATGCGATCGATCGATAGGCTGCCAGATTCTACACGGCACAATTATCGATGCCGTATGAAAAACGCGATCGCTTTAATCTCGACCAGTGAGCATCAGCGACTTCCAGGAAAAATTTTAGTTGCGGTGTCAAAGGATTTGCAGCGGATTTGGCGCATTACTAGACTGGTAGGAGACGAACCAGATAAAGTCAAAGAGATCATAGCCCAAAGATCTCAATGCAATTGGTATGATGAGAAGTGGCACTAGGTTCACAGGGGCTCCAATGCGTACCTTACTTGCATTTCTAGTCTGTACAGCTGCGATCATCATCCTTTTGTTCCTAGCTGACAGATCAACGATCCTGTTTGAATGTCAACTTTCGACACGTCATCGACTTGTGATTCGACAGAAGTCGATGCTATCCAATGAGATCGTTCTTCAGATCACATACCATAACCCTCCAGCAATCGGCCTTTATGCTGTCGCCGAACAAACCGTCATTCGCCCACCCAAACCGTTGTCGTTTTCCACAATTACGGATACCGAATCCGGTGTCATAAGCGTGTTTGACAACGATGGCGTCGGTTTCCTTTTGCTATACAATCCGGATAAGGACGACCTATGGGATTCGACGGGCCGTTCCGTTGGTTGGAACGGTTCGAATGTGAAGGAATGGAAAGATTTACTTGCCGAGTTAATTACTAGAAATCCTACCATACCTTACAGTGATTTGCCTGGGCAGCCACCTTCTTGACGGAATGGTACGGAGATCTAGACATGTTATCGCACTAAGCCAGTTTTAATTTGTCGCAAAAACGTCGCGAAAGGGGGCAAGATACTTACGTTGTGGCGACCAGTCGGCGATGGCGAAGACAACATCGGAAAACTGGCGTTTGAATGCCCCGCTCAAGGCAGCTTTGAAATCCTCTGCTGTTAGCCGCGAATCATTCATGAATGCCCCGCAACCCCATGCCCCTAACACTAGACTGTGATAGTTTAGCCCGGCTGCGATCTGAAGGATGCGATAAATGCGGGCTTGCAGCAGTTCTCGCGAACGAGGCTGACCAACACTAGGTGCATAAGGGGCGGCGGCGGTGATTATGTCGATCAGAACTGGCTTGTCGAACGTGTCTGCGGCGTCAGTGCAAAAGAAGGGAACCATCGGTGAAACGATAGCCCAGTCCGTCGATCCGGACTCGTCCAGGTAGGCATGATGCAGATACATGGGATCGCTTACCAAAGTCCAATAAAGGGAAGAACACCGACAAAGTGACTCTTCTTGCGCGTTGGCACCTGTTAAAAAACCACCACCTGGCGAAGTACCATTGGCAAAGTTCAGTACCAGCGGTCGCTTTCCTTGATCGATCAGTCGCAGCGCCGCCCCAAGAGTCGTCTCGTTCGTTACTTGTACACGCGTACAGTCAAACGCTGGTGATGGAATGGGTGGTAACTCCTGCCAAGGTGGGATCGATTTCTTGGATAAGCAAGCTGCAATGATTTCCTGACGCCAATCGACTATTTTACCGCCATTACTGTCGTACGTACCGATCTCGACGGCTGTTTTAACAAGTCGCGTCCGATAAAACGCGTATTCGCGAGATATGTGGAGTTCCTTTTTTCTGGCATCTGCTAATTCGTCGGAATCGAGACATTCAATCGCTATTAAATCTTTAGACATTATCGCTGTACCTTACGCAAAGGTCATGAAATGGATAGCGACATATTGTAACAAATTGCTTTGCATTGTTATGCAATCTTGCGACTGTTATTCCCAATCGATGCTCCTAGCTCGCAACTCCGATCGAGAGAAGATATACTACGACGGAAACGCTAAAACGCCAACCTCCCCCTCCCTCATTGCATAACCTCCCAAAATGTCTCTTGGTTCCAGATCTTGGATTCGACTCAACGACTCAGACAACTGTGTTGTCGCTCTTAGCACCATTCACGCTCACGAGCTAATCTCGATTGGCCCCTCTACAATCCAAGTGCCACAATCCATTCCTGCTGGCCACAAGGTTGCCTTGGCACCGATCCCCAAAGGACACGAGGTCATCAAGTACGGCTGGTCGATCGGTGCTGCGAGCCAGGATATTCTACCAGGCGAACATATCCATGATCACAATCTTAAATGTGAACATCGCATGGATTACACCGAGCTAGCGAGCCAGACACCACAGCCAATCGCTCCGTTAACAAATCGCACGTTTCTTGGTTATAAGCGACCGAGTGGAAAGGTCGGGACTCGTAACTACATCGCTGTGATCTCCACCGTGAATTGCTCCGCCTCCGTTTCCAAAGCGATCGCAAACTACTTTACCCCCGAACGATTGGCTCAATATCCTAACGTTGACGGCGTCGTTGCATTCAAGCACGATAGTGGATGCGGCCTAGCCTATAACGGTATCAAGCATCAAGTTCTCAGCCGTGTCTTGGGTGGGATAGCCAAGCACCCCAATATCGGGGCCTATGTCTTGATTGGACTTGGGTGTGAACAGAATACTCTCGGGCATCTCACGCAGTCGCAAAACTTAGTCAAATTGCGTTTGCCGAACCAAGACATCAGCACCCCAAACTATCTCGCAGAGATCCCGGTGCTCTCGATGCAAGATCTCGGGGGGACGGCAGCAACTGTTAAGCGTGGCGTGGACATGGTCACTGAGCTATTACCGATCGTCAATCGATATGAGCGAGAAACCGTTCCTGCGAGCGAGCTCATTCTCGCTACGAAATGCGGTGGATCGGATGGGTACTCGGGAATCACTGCTAACCCTGCGCTCGGTATCGCGGCGGATATGGTCGTCGCTTGTGGCGGCACTGCCATCTTGTCCGAAACTACGGAGCTCTACGGAGCAGAGCAATTGTTCACCAAGCGTGCGGCCAGCCCTAGTGTTGCAAAAAGTTTGCTGGACAAGCTGGAATGGTGGGTCGAATACACGCGCCACTACAACGAAGAGTTCGATAACAATCCGTCGCTCGGCAACAAAGCAGGCGGGCTGACCACGATTGTGGAAAAATCTTTGGGGGCAGCCAGCAAAGGTGGAAGTACGGCATTGCAGCACGTTTATGAATATGGCGAAGAGATTTCTCACAAGGGTTTGGTCATTATGGATTCGCCCGGTTTTGATCCGGTTTGCGTAACGGGTATGGTAGCAAGCGGGGCGAATGCGATTGTCTTCACAACCGGTCGTGGCAGCTGCTTTGGTTGCAAACCGGTCCCGAGCATGAAGGTTTCCACGAATAGCGAGCTGTACCAACGGATGGAGTCGGATATCGACCTGGATACAGGAACAATTCTTGGAGGAGAATCGATCGAACAAGCTGGCGCGCGTATGTTCGATGCCATTCTTGATATGGCGAGTGGCAAGAAAACGAAAAGCGAAGAGCTGGGATACGGCGATGAGGAATTTTGTCCTTGGGCAATCGGACCAACGCTCTAAAGTTCATGGCTCTGAACGGAATTGTTTGCTAGCCCCCGATCCTTTTGGCTTCAACCGATGTCCGTGCTCTATGCGTCCAGTTTTCCAGGACGATATCCGGTTAAGCTCAAGAAAGGCATTCGAAAACATGCTCACAATCGACGGTTCCTACGGTGAAGGAGGAGGGCAAATCCTGCGCTCGTCGCTAGCTCTTTCCATCATCACGGGAAAACCGGTTTGCATCACCAACATTCGAGCCGCAAGAAGTAATCCCGGCCTGCAAAATCAGCACCTGACCTCTGTCAACGCCGCTGTTGCTGTTTGCAACGCTGAAGTTCTAGGAAACCGGCTTCGATCGACAGAGCTAACATTTCGGCCCAGCAAAGTTCAGCCCGGCGATTATCATTTCTCTGTAGGGACGGCTGGCAGTTGCATGCTGGTCCTGCAGACGATCTTGCCGGCCCTAATGCTCGCCGACGGGACAACCTCCATCATTCTCGAGGGTGGGACTCATAACCCATTCGCTCCCCCCTTCGATTTTCTTGAGTGTTGCTTCTTGCCTCAGTTGAGAAAAATAGGCCCCAAGGTTAGCCTCCGGCTTGAACGGGCAGGATTTTACCCCGCTGGCGGTGGACTTTGTCGTGTCACCATCGAACCGTCGGTTCATCCCTTGCAATCGCTCGACATTACCTGCCGTGGTAAACTGGTCGATAGTCAAGCTATCGCGATCCTTTCTGGACTTTCCGAGGATGTTGGGAAGCGAGAGTTGGATACGGCAGGTCGTATTCTCGGCTGGCCGCAAGACTCGCGATCGGTTCTGTCGGTGCCGTCACCTGGACAAGGGAATGCGATCATCCTGCACGCTCAATTTGAGAACGTTTCCGAGTTGGTGACAGGTTTCGGGAAACGGAACGTTTCAGCGGAACAAGTAGCCAAGAAAGCTGCCCGCCAGATGAAGGATTTTTTGTCTTTGTCGGCACCGGTTGGTGAACACTTGGCGGATCAATTGTTGCTACCTCTCGCAATTGCTAAAGGCGGGGCCATCCGATGCACCGAAGCCAGTATGCACACCACGACCAATATCCATACAATCCAACAGTTCTTAGAAATTGACATTCAGTCCGAACCACAAACAGACGGATCGGTCTTAATAACCGTTCCTACATTTTGATCGAAGGAACTTTTTAACGCCTTAGCACGAAAGATTATTGACAATGAAAACACGCGAATTGAGCAACCTAGGTATCCCAAAAGGGGCTGCCATGGAGATTGCGGTCGAAACCATCCGCCAGGCAATAAAGAATGGCTTTGATCAAAAATTGCTACCGTCTGCCATCTCGGCCATTGTGGCTGCCCCAGAAAGCCAGCTAGCAGATCCTACTTGGGGAACGCTTGCACAAGAGTTGCAAACCGTATTTCAAACCCAATCTGCGTTCATCGCTCGTGAGGAGCCTGCACCCTGGAAGCAATGGGGGGCAGATTTTGAACACGATGCGATCGTGCAGATGACCAACGCTTGCAAGCTGCCTGTGACGGTGGCTGGTGCCCTCATGCCCGATGCGCATGTCGGTTATGGGCTGCCTATTGGTGGAGTGTTAGCGACCAAGGATGTGGTGATTCCTTATGCAGTTGGCGTCGATATCGCTTGCCGCATGAAAATGACGGTTATAGACCTGCCCGTTCAAACGCTCCAGACCAAGCAGGACAAGTTAAGGAATGCGATTGAGCGAGAAACCCAATTCGGAATCGGTGCAAGTTTCAAGCGAAAGCGTCAACACGATGTCATGGATGCAGACTGGTCGGTATCCCCTGTTACACAGGAGAACAAGGACAAGGCCTGGAAACAGCTTGGTACGAGTGGCAGTGGAAATCATTTCGTCGAATTTGGAACCCTAACGCTTGATAACGATGACCTGGGGCTTGAGAAAGGCGTTTACCTGGCCTTGCTGAGCCATAGTGGATCGCGAGGTACCGGCGCAGCCGTTTGTTCACACTACAGCGCATTGGCAAAGCGACTACATCCTGAGTTGCCAAAAGAGCTATTGAATTTAGCTTGGTTGGATCTCGCGACCAACGAGGGACAAGAGTATTGGAATGCTATGAACCTTATGGGGGAGTATGCTGCGGCAAACCATGCTTGTATCCATCGCGCAATCGCAGAGCACTTGGGGGTCGAATTTTTGCTCGATATCGAAAACCATCACAACTTTGCTTGGCGCGAACAACATGATGGCCAGGAACTTATCGTCCATCGCAAGGGAGCAACCCCAGCTGGGCAGGGAGTCCTCGGAATCATTCCGGGTTCCATGGGGACGCCTGGTTATGTTGTTCGTGGACGTGGCGTCCCGGAGTCGTTGATGAGCGCATCGCACGGTGCAGGGAGACGCATGAGCCGAACTGCGGCGATGAACAAGTTCCGCTGGCAGGATGTTAAGAAGTTTCTCGACGAACGTGGAGTCACGCTGATGTCCGCTGGACTGGATGAAGTTCCTATGGCCTACAAGGATATCGATCAGGTCATGGCATTACAAAGCGACTTGGTGGAAACCGTAGCTCGTTTCGATCCCAAGTTGGTGAAAATGGCAAAAGCTGGCGAACGTCCCGAGGACTAAGCCTGGTCTGCGTTGGCCATCTCCCGATTCGGTTTCTCTTTCGACCCCGCCCCAACTGCAATTACAATGAAGCGTTGGATTGCTGTTGGGCGATGGGCGCCTAACATTCGGGGCAATAAATTCTCCGGGCAAAAAATCACAACAGTAGGCTTTTCAAGGGTTTTCCGGTAAGCTACTCACCTTCCCACCGTTTTTGCCCTCTGCACACGTACTGTCAACCAATCATATGCCATACAAGACCCACGTAGAGAATCCACGCGTCGCGCTAATTGGCAGTGGAATCATGTCGGCTAATCTCGGAGCCATGCTGAAAAAACTGGATCCCGATATGAAGATTCAGTTGTATGAAGTCACGGAGGATCTGGCGCAGGAAAGCTCAAACGCTTGGAACAACGCAGGCACCGGTCATGCTGGTATTTGTGAGCTAAGTTACACCCCATTTCAGCGCGAGGATGGCACCGTAGACGTAACCAAGGCTATCGAGATCTTTGAGCAATTCGAGATGTCCAAGCTGTTTTGGGGATACGCGTTGCGAACGGGAATGATCCAGGGTGCACGCGATTTTATCAATTCGGTTCCCCACATTAGCTTTGTCGAAACCGAGAAGCAGGTTAACTATTTGCGAGCACGATTCCAGGGGCTTAAGCACCATCATTTTTTTGAGCCCATGACCTTCACGGACGACCCGGAAGTTATCAAGAGTTGGGCTCCTCTACTCATTTATGGACGAAAGAACGTTCCTGTCGCTGCCACCAAAATGGATCAAGGGACCGACGTGAACTTTGGCAGTGTTGCTCGCAAACTGATTCATTGGCTGTCCGAGCAACCTGGTTGCGGCGTTGCTTCCGGGCATCGTGTCATTGGACTCAAACGCATCGACACTGGCTGGGAGTTGACGGTTCAAGACAAAGATGGATTCCGTAGAAAGAATCGAGCCGAGTTTGTTTTCGTGGGAGCGGGTGGCGGTAGCATTCAGTTGCTTCAGATGTCTCGGATTGCAGAGAGTAAAGGGTACGGCGGATTTCCAATCGGCGGGCAGTGGTTGGTTTGCGACAAGCCAGAGATCGTAAACAAACATCAAGCAAAAGTGTACGGACAGGCGTTAGGAGCGGCACCGACCATGGCGGTCCCTCACCTGGATACCAGAGTCATCGACGGCAAGAAATCGTTGTTGTTCGGACCCTTTGCTGCTTGGACTACAAAATTCTTACACCGTCACGGCAGCTACTGGGATTTGCCAGGATCGATGAAGCTGGATAACGTCGGTTCACTGATCAAGGTGGGGCTCTATAACTTGCCTCTCGTGAAGTACCTTATGCAACAGGGGACACAGAGTTTGGCCTCGCGAATCAAGGTGCTTCAAGACTTCTATCCGGAAGCCCGAGCAGAAGATTGGCGATTGATCGATGCCGGGATTCGTGTGCAGGCTATCAAGAAGGAGGACGGACAGGCAGGAATCGTCCATTACGGAACCGAGGTCATTACCGACGCTGACAAAACCATCTCTGCGTTGCTGGGAGCATCACCGGGAGCCTCGGTTTCCGTTCATGTTATGTTGGAGGTGATCCGTAAGTGTTTCGGTGATCTGCTGGCAAGCGAATCAGGGGCGAGGGCCATGAAGGAAATGATTCCCAGCTATGACGTCGATCTTAAGCATCCGTCCCAAGCTCAATACTACCGCGAGTTGGATGCGAAAGCGGAGCAAGATTTACAGTTGCAATAGTAGCGGAACGGGCGCGAGCCCTCCGGTAGGGCGTCAACGCGCCCACCGCCCATCAACTCGCCCAGCCAATCCCCCTACGCCCGCGAACAAGTAGGCCGTAACAAGGCTTTGCGCCGTTACGGCATGCCTCGCCGCGGGCTAGGCCTCATCTGACTAATCCACGCATCCCTGGCGTGCCATGCCGTAACGGCATCGCGAAGCGATTTGTTACGGCCTACAAGGCCATCGCCTAACGTTGATGGGACTACATACTAAGAACTGGCAGACCAGCGCTCTGAGCATGCTGAGCAAAACTCGCAGCCACCGAACGAACCACGCCTCGGCAAACTGCCTCGAACGGCTTGGCCAGCACTGGATCTTGAAGTGCTTCGGCAAGTCGTCCTTCGTCCGACTCTCGCCTTAACGCGATCTGAATAGGGACCTCTCCCAAGAACGGCACTTGCAGTTCCTCTGCTTTGGCTCTCGCCCCGCCACGTCCGAAAATGTCGTAAGTCTTGCCTGTTTCCGGATCGGTGAAACCGCTCATGTTTTCCACCACTCCCAGAATCGGAATCTTGGTCTTCTCAAACATCGCAATCGCCTTGCCCGCATCCAGTAACGCGACTTCCTGTGGCGTGCAGACGATCACGGCACCAGTCAACGGCAACAATTGAGACAGGGTCAAGGCGACGTCACCAGTTCCAGGAGGCATGTCGATGATCAGATAGTCCAATTCGCCCCAATCGGTGTCTCTGAGGAACTGAGTAATGGAGCCATGCAACATGGGGCCTCGCCACACGACCGCCTGATTCTTTTCGAGGAGGAACCCCATCGACATAACGGGCATCGACCCGCACAGTTTCGGCTGAATCTTTCCGTCGACGATTTCAGGACGTCCGTCGAGACCAAGCAAATGAGGGATGCTCGGTCCGTAAACGTCTGCGTCCATGAGCCCTACTTTGGAGCCCATTTTCTCCAGCGTCAATGCAATGGACGCTGCCAGAGAGCTTTTCCCGACTCCTCCTTTGCCAGCAGCCACGGCGATGACCGCCTTTGCCTTTAGCCCAATTTGGCCGATGGGAACGGGCGGCTTGTGCAGGCTCTCAAGGCGAATATCGATTTCTTTAACACCAGGGATGCGACTGTTGATTAGGCTCTTTAGCCGATCAACGATTTCGTCGGCAATAGGCCTCAGCAAGGAGGTGATACTATATCGAAACGAAATCCGCCCGTCCGCCACCATAAAGTCCCCGACCTGACCAGTCGCGAGTACGGAGCGTCCCGTCTCGGGGTCCCGAAAGGATTGGAGGGCTTCTTGAAGCTGTTGGTTGATTTCGAGGTCTGACATGTTTTCCCTGTGGTATTTGGAGTTGCCTTCAAGTGTACCAAACCGGCAAATACCCGCCAGCCAACCGTTTCTCTCGACACTTCAAGCGGAGAAAATGCGAGTGAAAACTGGGCTAATTGGGATTCGCCGACGGGAAAACGGAAAAGATTCTGCCCCGTGGGACCAGACGTGTCACACCCCGGTACGAAGATTACTTGTGTCAGGGGAACAGCGAAAGTCATCGAAGGAGGTGGTGACGCTGAGCCAAACAACATCCAAACTTTTTGGTCACCTTGACACTCCCAAAGATGTTCAACCCTCTGCTCTCGCCCCCTCAATCGAGGGCAGAGCGGTTGGACAAATCCCGCAAGATTTAAGGCTCGCGGGGTAGACATGACAGTTCAACAAAGAAGCAAGGAAACGAAAATCATGGCAAAGTTCTACGTACAAAGCGGATCAGTTCGAGCAGTTGTCGACAGTGCCGATATGGATCGTGCAGCTCTCTGGGTTGTGAACGAGGTCATGACCACCACGCTGCCTATCGACGACATGAGCGATGTCGAAGTCACCCAAGACAACAGCCAGCGATCCGAAGGACAGTATCTGTCCGAGACGATCAAGATCAGTGAAGTTGGATTTGATCGCGACGATGCAAGCGAAGTCGATGTGCTAAACGCGTTCCGTCATTGGTATGAGCTTTACCAAGTAGTCACGATCTTGGCTGGAAAGCTATGTCAGCCAGCTGAGTCGGCGTATTGATCCTTGGGATGAGTCGATCAGGAACTTATCGCACGCGGACGGATAAGCCCAGGCTGAACGTCCAATTCGAGGCTGTCATAATCACCCTGATCGATTCGCTCCCAGGCCAACGCTCCCATGGCTGCGTTGTCAGTACACAACTCGCGTGGTGCGAATACAACTTCACACCCGTTCGCTCTACAAGCTGCTTCCAGCTGCTCTCGGAAAATCAGATTAGCGGCCACCCCACCGCCGACGCATACGCGGTGGATGCCCGTTTGCCGAGTTGACTGGATACACTTGCCGACCAAACAATCGACAACTGCCTGCTGAAACGACGCTGCGATGTCCGCCTTGTCTTGCTGGCCAAGCTCGATTTCACTCCAATCCTGCTTGCCCGTACCCGCGATGTGATACCTGACCGCAGTCTTCAAACCGGAGAAACTGAACTCCAATCGATTCTTGTTGTCCAACAAGGGCCGAGGGAACGAAATGGCTTTCGGATTGCCGGTTGTTGCGAGCTTTGCTAACTCGGGGCCACCAGGAAAGGGTAACCCTAGCATGACGGCGACCTTGTCAAAGCACTCTCCCGCAGCATCATCGATCGTCCCCCCCAAATACTCCCACTCCATGGCCGTATCACATCGGTATAGACTCGTGTGTCCACCACTTACCACGAAACCAATGCAGGGATAAATCGACTCGGGCCGCCCCATGCCACATGCATAAATATGGGCTTGAACATGATTGATGCCGACCAGCGGTTTTTGCCATGCTAACGCTAAACCTTTGGCCGTTGCTAACCCGACGAGCAACGATCCTGGTAGACCTGGATGTGTTGCAACAGCGATCGCTTCTAAATCATTGGGGGCGACTTGAGCCTGCTTGACGGCGGTGTCGATCACTGGAATCATACGCTCCAGGTGGGCTCGCGCTGCAATCTCCGGAACGACTCCGGCAAAGCGTTGATGCAAATCCTCTTGCGTTGCAATACATTGCCCCAAGATCTGGCCATCGCGAGTGATGACGGCCGCTGCGGTTTCATCACACGTGGATTCAATGGCCAATAGGATTCGCGTCATTCCCATCCCATCATTTCTAGACGTTCGCCCATTGACGATTCGCGGCACTCGCTAGCACAGCGTCGCAAACCTTTTGGGTTTCGAGTGCGTCCCGGAAGCTCGGGTGCGCTGGCTCGCCAGTCTCGAGACTCTTGAGGAAGTCCGCCACCTGATGAATAAACGAATGCTCGTACCCAATCTGTAAACCAGGGACCCACCAATTGCCCATATACGGCTGATCACCATCGGACACGTGGACACTTCTCCAGCCGCGAACGATCGACTCATCGGAATGGTCAAAGAATTTGAGCCGATGGAGATCATGCAAATCCCAAGCTATGCTGGCATGCTCGCCATTGATTTCCAACGTGTACAACGCCTTGTGACCGCGAGCATACCGGGTCGACTCGAACAGTCCGAGAGAACCATTATTAAAGTGGCAGAAGAATGAGCACGCGTCATCGATCCCGACTGGTTGCTTTTCGCCGGTCAAGGCGTGGACACGTTCCTTGACAAAGGTCTCGGTCACAGCCGAAACGTCCTTGATGGTTCCATTCAGCCAAATGGCGGTGTCGATGCAGTGGGCCAACAAATCTCCGGTAACACCGCTTCCGGCCGCTTCGACATCGAGCCGCCATGTCGCTGCTCCACCTTGTGGAACGTCAGCGTTAATGGTCCAGTCTTGAAGGAAGTTCGCTCGGTAGTGAAAGATCCGGCCCAGTTTGCCGGAATCGATAATCTGCTTTGCCAATGTCACGGCAGGAATGCGACGATAGTTGTACCAAACCATGTTAGGCACACCGGCCTTTTCGACCGCTTGGCACATCTCTTCGCCTTCTTCAGCATTCATGGCGAGAGGTTTTTCGCAGAGGATCATCTTGCCCGCCTTAGCGGCTTCGATCGCAATCTCTTTGTGGATGTTGTTAGGAGTACAAATATCGACCGCATCGATATCGTCACGAGCCAATAGTTTCCGCCAATCGGTTTCGATCGACTGATAACCCCAATTTGCAGCAAACGCAGCAGCCTTGTCCGCGTTCCTGGCACATAAGGCTTTCAGTACAGGCTTGTATTCCGAAGGAAAGAAATGATTCGCTTGGGCATAGGCATTCGAGTGGGCCTTGCCCATGAATCCGTATCCGATCATTCCAATTCGCAATTCTTTCATATTCACATTCCAACTATAAGAGGTGAGGCCAATAAACTAAGGCTAGTTGTGGGAGCAAGCCACCGGTGCAGCGGCTTGTTTAGTTACGTCGATTGCCATGGCAGGCGGTAAGCTCTAGATCGAAGCAGAGAGGCTTAACCATTGCTCATGGAGTCACGAACCTGTGTCATCACGCTGAGAATATTGTTCCAAGTCTCAGGCTTTTCCAAAGTCGCATTCGGGAACATGCATCCATCCCAGCAAATGTGCTGAATTCCGCGAGCAGCAGCTTCTTTTAGCCAGAACTGCGAACAGCGGACGATGTCCAGCTTGCCGTTCGGATCGTCGGCTGGGCAATGCTTGCCTGTCTTATCATGCGAACCTGCGCCGTGAACTTGTCCGTCGTTCTGAGCAACGTGGAAATCGATGGTCCATGGCCGAAGCTTATCTGTCATTGCTTCATAAGCGGCATAGAACTCGTCCTCGGAGTAGCCTTCTTTCAGTAATGCATACTCAGGTGCGTTATATCCGAGTAGATAGAGATACGTGTGTGCCAAGTCCGCTTGGAAGCCAAGAGTCTCAGGCATGCCAACTCCCTCGAGCACATCCAGCATATCTCGCCAACTGTGCATACCGGCCCAGCAAATTTCCCCTTCGGCAGCTAAACGCTGCCCGGAGTCGCTAGCGATCTTGGCAGCTTCCTTAAAAGTTTCCACGATCGTCTTGGTGTTGCCTACTTTATCAGCACGCCACTTCTCAATTCCGAACTCGGCGCTATCGATTCGAATGACACCGTATTTTCTTACACCGTGGTTTTCGAAAACCTTGGCGATGCGGCACGCCATCCGAACAGCATCCAGAAACTTGGCCCGCGAAGCCTCATCTCCCATCGCCGAATCCCCGACCGTGCCTCCCCAAACGGGAGCTACAAGAGATCCGACTGAGAAGCCGTAACTGGCGATCTTGTCGGCAATCTTGGTCAGCTCTTCGTCGGAAGCGGTCGGGTCGGTGTGAGGCAAAAACAGAAAGTAATCGATCCCGTCGAATTTTTGACCAGCGACATTCGCAGCCGCGGTGAGCTCGAGCATCCGCTCTAAGCTAATCGGTGGCTCTTGATCGGGACCGTCCCCTTTGCCGACCAGACCTGGCCACATAGCATTGTGAAGCTTTAATTTTGTCATGATTTACTCGATGGAATGGGAGGGAGATGAACGAATAGAAACGCAGGGATAAGTTCTTGAAGGATTATTGATTCTTCCAAGCACCATTTTTCGGCATGTTGGAGTGGGCATCGGGGCCAAAGTACCGCAACCCTACGAGCGGCTCGCTACCGGTATTCTCGATCTCGACTCCTCGCACGGCTGCTTCGTGCGAGATAAAGACTTCATCCTCAGTGTTTTCGCCGAATCGGATCATAGCAGGTGTTTGTAACGCGAGCTTGCCCATGCGTCCTTTACCTTGAACAGTGATCCAACCGCTGGTCGCTCCATCCTTGAGAATGCACTTGGCACCTGGCTCAACGGTTAATTCCTTGGCACTGAAAAGCTGTTGTCCATCGATGCTGCCGTAAACGATCCACTTGTCGGTGTAACCGGGCCCCGATTTGGATGTATCAACGATTGGCTCGATGTAGTTAGCATCCTTAAAGTGAGTGTCGACGTTCTTTTCCCAATCGAGCTGTCCGATGATAAAGTCCAAGTCTTGATGCTTGTCCTGTGGCATATCCTTGACAAGCAGCGACCATGGAACGTAGCGTCCCTCCACGATCGACTGGAACATGCCGAACACATCGCTACCCCATTGCGGTTCATAAGTGCAAAGAGAGCCGGGAGCGTGTAGAACCCCTGGTGGAATTAACCAGCCAGTCCCACGCTTCAATCGATAAGCTCTCGACAAATCGAGGATGCCGTTATCCCCTTTGTTCCAATTCTCGAGGCAACGACGAAGATCCTCTTTGCTCGTGCCTGGCTCGAGCCCCATGAATGTGTAGCAAAAATTGTTGTCAACGTTGTTGTACTGAGGTGGGAAGTAATAGCTCTCTGGCTTGCCTTCCTGCCCGACCAGCTTGGCATCTTCTTGTGATTGATGCATATGGTGCGGAATCGGGCCCATGTTATCAAAGAACTTGGAATAAACCGGCCAGCGATTGTATTTGCCAAAAATCGAACTTCCGACCAGCCGATCGCCGAGCTCCGCAACGGCATCTCGAAGCAAAAATTTCTTTCCCTCAAAGAGACAGAAACTGAGACCTTCGTGCCAAACGCGACCTTCGTTAGCCGCCTCCGTCGTGGAGGAAAACCAACGCTCGTCGATGCCGCCCCGGTTCGCACCGAACGCGTACAAATCCCCTGGATGTAGCTTAATTCGGCGTCCCGGATGCAAAAAGCTTCGAGGCACCCAAGTTGGCGTGAGTCGCAACAGCCCTTCGCCAGCGTCGAGCGCCGAATCCAAGAGTTTGGCGACGTTATCTTTAGTTACTAAGCCGCTATCCAATCCAGTTGTACCTGTCATGAAGCTGTATGTTTGGGGGTTGATGGGAGGTGGGAATTTCAAGCCGCCTCAGTCGCAGGCTTGATCACCGGGTAAATCCGGAATGCAAAAGCCATGTTGTAAATTGCTACGATCGCCCTTTCAAGCAGTCTATTGCCGTTTTAAGGGCCATTCGGCTCCGAAAGCCCCCTTTTTGAAGGGTACTTTCCAGAATTCTCGGTATTTCAAGAAGATCTTATCGACCGTCAGGTAACGCAACTTGCTCAACCGATTGCAAGTAACGCATGAGATCAAGGGCTTCTTGATCGGACAAAGTTGCCAACAGTCCGTCCGGCATCATCGACATGCTGGAGGTTTGCCTGGATTCGATCTCGGAAATCGGAATGACGATCAGTTCCGTTTGATCTGCCACGCGCAGCTTGATTTGCCGCTCGTTTTCTTCTGCCGGAATGCCGGAGTAGACTCGTCCATCCTGAGTTAGGATGAGCTGCATTTTGTACTCCTCTTGAATCACCGCACTCGGCGTGATGATATTGCTGAGAAGATACTCCAGGCTAGGACGATTCGCTCCCGTAATATCAGGTCCCACGACTCCCCCCTCTCCGTAAAGCTTGTGGCAAGACGCACAAACCTTCTGGAAGACTACGCGTCCACGGCTCAGGTCAGCTTGCGATAGATTCCGCTCCTGGAAAAGCTTTCTGTACTTCTCAAAGAGAACATCTTTGTCGGCGCTCAACTCATCAATAGGTCCCCATACGTCTATAAACGAATTTCCTACCGTTCTCCTCAAGACCCGAGCAAGGTGAGCTGGCACATCCTTCTTATCGATCTTGCCTTCGCGAAGTGCTGCGGTCAACTCACGTCCGTACGACGACCGGGATGCGAGCGAACTGATTGCGTCCGACCGCTCCTCGGGCTCGAGGTTCGGATACTGCTCAATAACTCGCCGAGCTAACTCGACATCATCGAAAGAGGCTAAGGCTCGGATCGCATCGCGACGGAGCTCTTTTTGGTTCATCAAGCGACGAAGCTCTCGCCTGAGCTCGTCTCGCTTTTGACCTGCAAGCAACTGAATCGCTTTGCGACGATCCTCTAGTGGACTGTCGGGATCTTTCAGTACTGCAAGCATCCGCTTGGCCGTCTCAGTATCGCCGAATTGTTGTGATATAGAGTTCACAAGGTCTCGTTCACGCGGAGAAAACGTACTGAGCTTTTCTTCTAACGACTTCCAAGCCTTGGGCGGAGCGAGATCATAACGGCCGTCCATCGCATCGCGCATGCCAAGCAAGAGCTGTTCTCGCTGTGGAGAGTCTGCTCGAACCAAGCCCTCCACCAAGCTGTCGAATTGTCCCGCGTCTCCTAAACGCCTCGCAGTATGCCTAGTCACCAGCGGTATCTGACTGCCACTAGCCAGCACAAGCCCACGAGCTGGATCCGAAGCGACCAAGCCTTCCACGGCAAACCAAGTCATCTTGGGCAAGTTATGATCGTCGGCGTCCGTTTTGTGCTGTACGAGTCCTGCAGCGACCTGCCAACGATTCTCGATTGGGATGCGTTGCATCGCGCTGGCCAGGTAGAGACGCACCACCGGCGAAGGATCTGTCTCGGCTATCGCTGCAAACTTTTCCAAAGCTGCGGTGCCGGGTTCCATGTCCTCGCATAGCAATTGAATCGCCCAAGCTCGAATGTGAGGAGCTTGGTCATCCAGCAAAGCAACCAACTGTTCCGTGGAAAGCTGCTGGATCGCGTGCAATGTCCATAAGCCTCTAAGTCGCATATCGATATCAGTGTGACTTGCCAATTGATTACGGATGAGGGCAATTGCTTCCGAAGCAATCGGGCGGCTTAAGGCTCGATGTTGCAAAATGATTCGTGCTCGTGTGGCATGCCACACGCTAGCTACCGATTGCATCTGAACCAGGGCCTGATCATCGAGCTGCTCCAAATCAGCACTGCGATGCGGGAATGAGACCGCATTCGACTTTTCCGGCGCAATGCGAAAGATGCGGCCTGTATCTTTGTTCAAGACTTCTTTGCCGCAGATGTCGGCATCATGCCAATCGAGAACGTACACATCTCCCATCGGCCCAACCTCGACGCTAAACCCGATCCACTGAGCATTGTTGGCTAATAGAAAGTCGTCACCTTCGCGACCGATGTAGCCACTGCCTGCTGGCTCGAGTATGTCGGTAAGCACGGCATGTTCATGGATGTTAGCCATAAAGATGCGGCCATGATACTTATCGGGAAAAGCATCACTTTGGTAGACGCGAGCGCCGCCGTGAGCGGATTGATGCGCATGATCGGTGATCGTCTTGATGTCCGAATAGACATAAGGATTGAAGTGCGTTCCTCCCTGCCTATGGTAAATGCCACCCGGAATTACGTGCCAGAGGTGAGGTATCACGCAAGCTGTTATAAAGAGCTGTCCTTTGGCATCGTAATCGATGCCCCACGGATTGCTGAATCCGTGCGAGACGACTTCGAATCGATCTTTGGTGGGATGGTACCGCCAAACACCGCCGTTGATATCGACAGGTTCGCCATCGAATTCGATTTGTTCCGGGTACTCCGATTTGCCGAATAGCACCCGGCCTTTACCTTTCGGTTTGCCGACTTTTGATGGAGTAGCGAAGCCTTGTAGTCCGTAGAGCCATCCGTCGGGGCCCCAGATAAAGCTGTTTAGCGTCTCGTGGCGGTCACGAATTCCCCATCCGGTGAGTCGGACCTCGATGTCGTCGATGTCCGCTTTGTCGTCATTGTCTTTGTCTGGAATAAAGAGTAAATTCGGTGGAGCTCCGAGCCAGAGCCCTCCCATGCCAACCGCCATACCAGCCGGAAACGGTATTCCCTCGACAAAGGTCTTGCGCGAGTCCGCTTGGCCGTCGCCGTTGGTATCCTCCAAAATCGAAATGCGACTCCGTCCGTCGTTCGCAAAACCGGAACCGCGTGTCTCGTAGTCCAAGTTTTCCGCAACCCACATACGTCCTCTTGCATCCCAGCAAAACGCCATGGGTTGCGCAATCATCGGTTCTGCGGCGTATACATTGACGTTGAAGCCAGGCTGGACGGTCATGATTTCGACCGATTGCTCTGGGGTGAGAAATTTCGCTTCACGACCTTCTTGCTGTGCAATCTGCCAGTGGGCATACGCGACTTCTTGTCCCGAGAACTCGGTCCATTTCTTGCCGACTGCCACATCGCTAAACTCACCGGTGTAGATCACAAATCGATGCTTGATGATTTCACGTCGCCCTTGCGGGATCGACCAATCTCCCATCCGCGACCGAGCGGTTCCTAGTCCGAACTGGCCGTCGACTCGCCAGGGAAGTGGGTACCCATTGTTTTGCGGATGATCGAAAATTGCGATGTGAGCTGGGGTATCTCGACCGGGAACCGTCATGGCGAGATTGGTCCATGCGGCTCGGCGACCTTCGGCGCGTTGATTGGTTTCGCGAGCACTATTAGTGATCTTCGCATCGATACCAGATTGCCAAGGCATTCGAACGAAGAGCCCGCCGTAATCATATTTTCCGATCGTTACATTAACCTTGGCATCGCCGTACCAATCGAGGTCCATCACATACTGGTCGCCAAGATCTCGCAACGTCCAGAGCTGCGACTCCTGGAGGATCGTTTCGCCTCGCTCGTCGAGAAGGTTATAGACGGTTTGCCACTGAACGGATTCGGCGGCTTGGATCGCCGTCGGCTTGATCACACTGACCGAGACTCGCTGCCAGTGGGAAGCACCGGGATTATGAAAGTAATCCCGACCGTTCAGTTTGGTATAGCCGTAGTAGATTCCGGTCTGATGTTTGTGATGGTCAGGAGCATATTGGGTCAGCGTGCCTTTACCGTCTGGTGCTACGATGGGATGCAGGAAGGGACGATGGTCTGGCGATGCCACTTGCGTGACGATCGGCGTTGAGCCCTTGGCTCGCTCCACGACAACGCTGTTTCCGTCTGCGGTGACTCTTGCAGTGAGTAACGGTGCGGTCTCCTGTTGTCCATGGGACAGAGTGGATGCCAATGCGATCACACACATCAGTGAGAAGCTTGAAAGCAGACTAAAGCCAGTAATTGACCTGAGTTTTTTCATAGGTAAGAGATGGTGAGGAGGGGGGAGGATATGGGGAGTTTTGGGGCTCGAAACGGGTGCTCCTGGGGCCGCCCCTCTATTTTAGTCCATTTTCAAAGGCAAAGATACGAGTATTCATTTCCCAACAATACTAGCCCGACAACGAAAGCGAGGGCCGGACCTCCTCTATGCCCGCCCTGATCCTCGCGAACAGGGAATCCTTCTCACAGCATTTATGCCTAGGAGAATTGGTAGCCAGGGAGTGAATGGCTAGCAAACAGATGAAGTCGGAGATTTGGAAATTTGATTAAAGTTTCTGGAGCATCCCTGACTGAACTGGTTGTGAGTGCCGTTTTCGGATACTAACTTCACGGCTGATGAGCGAAGGTGTTTATGGTGGTCTCGTCGCTCGTCACAATGATATCGGCTCATAGGATAGATGAAAAATGGAATCTCGAACCGTAATCCTCTTTGTGCTGTGTGGTGTGCTGCTATTTACCGGTTGCATGGGGACACCTTTGGCTGCTCCACAGCTAGAACGTTGGGGTGGAGGACTTTACGGTCAAGGGGACCAGGAACGTCAGAAAGCCCGAGCGGTTTACTTTGATCCATACCCATTGAATAGCATTGGCCCCCCGGTTGTAGGAGGACGGCCGCCTGGGTTCAGCAATCCTCTCCCGGAGGCGAAAAGAAACAAACTAGATCCGCGCGGCCGTTTCTATCATTAGGCACTTCGAGATGCTCCCACTCCGCCAAATCCGCATATCTGGCAGAATCTACTAATCTGCAAAATCCCAGCTTTAAATTCTTATCGATCTTTCAATTTTTTCGGAGATTTGCTAAAGTCCGGTTTGAAGAGCGCGGTTGGGTCCTCGCTCGATTCTAAGGCGTTAGAGGTTACCGAAGATAATTGCACGGAGGCGTTATCAAAATGAGAAACTGGTCTACGCGATTCATTGCTTTTCCCGTCCTTGTGTCGTCTCTTTTCTTGACGAAGCCGATCGTTCTTGGCCAGGAATCTGAGCCGAAACAATCGAGCCCAACTAAAGAAATCGATCTTGGCGATCCATCTGCCTCTACCATTGTTCAGAGTTTGTATATCGGTGAGCCCGAGTCGATTCCGTCTCAAAGCGAAAAGCTTATGGCGAATTGGCTCGGTGCGTGGCTCAAGTCGCCGGCTCGTTTCCGAACTGAGGTGGCAGTCCACTTTGCATCCGACGCGACCGAGAGCGAACGAGGAAATGTTATAGCCACCATTTGCTTCGAGAAAGCCGATGGCTTTGAGAACTCAGGGCACGCGACACAAGCTTCGGATAGATCTGAAACGGCCGAATCAGCACTTGGTACGCACCTGACCGTCAAACCGCTAGTATTCTCTACGGGTTTTGAAAAGTTCGTTGAAGAGGTCATTGCGTGCGGACATCGCATCTGCCTTGGGAACAAATGCTACGACGTCAAGGACCAGGTGGTCGCCGGGGATGATTGCTCGACATCCGAGGCTCCTGAATCGGAAGACGAGGAAGAAATCATGGTCGTACCAGCTGCTCCTCCCGCTCCGCCTCCGATGTACTTTACGCGGGACGAGCCACACAAAAACGGCCAGGAAATATTGCTGGACGACTCCGTTCTAAAGGAACTAGAAATAACCGGAGCGGCCAAGGTCGTGATGAATCTCTTGGTCGATAATGCCAAACTATCATCCCGGCTTGAGCTTACCGAAACTCTGATGTTGGAGCGACAAGCTGCAATGGAGCAAATATACGCCCTCGCAGAAAAGAATGCCCGATTGCAAACGCAACTAGCCGTTAATGAAGCAAAACAGTACGCTGCCGAGCAACTTGCCGCTAGCTTGATCGATAGAACGGAGATGGCGATGAGGATGGTTGCATTGCGTACCGACAACTCCCATGAGGAACCGAACTGTGGCGAGTCGAGCTTGACGCTCAAGAACATCCAAGAAGATTTGTCTAACATCCGGAAGCAAATCGGCCTCATGAAGCGGCAAGCGCCGGTCCCCTTCGCCCCCAGCTCCGTTGGGCTTCCTCGGGTGCAACCTTATGTTCCCATGCAGAACTACTGTCCTCCCGTAGAAACCTCCGAACCCGCCATTGCCAGCGAGCCTACTAGTACCAGCAAGTACTAGAGAATATTTCATCATATGTTCCGAAGGATTGTTTAAATCCTCGACGCATCTCATCCTTGCTGGTCGTTACCCCCCTTGCCAATTTTAGGTTAGTCCTATGCTCAAAAAACTACTATCATCAATATGTTTTGCTTCGTTCGCTTTGGCTTGTATCGGAGCGACGACCAGCTTCGGTCAAGATGCGTCCAAAAACGGCAGTCGGTCGCTGCTTGTAACGGACGCTACTAGCGCGGTGAATCAAGAGTCCAGTCGTGTTACCAATAAGGACGAAGCTAGCCCGAACAATGCAAAGAAGATTGAAACCAAAGCGGTATCCACGACGACTAGCAAGAGCGATGACGCGTTGCGTCCCGTAGCAAAAAAGGAGCTCACAGAAACTCCCTCTCCGATGGGTGGCCAGACCTACTTGCTCCGCTACAAATTCACTCCCGGGCTGCGAATTGTAAGTGAAGTAACCCACATGGCCAGAACTGACACCAAGGTTGACTCCACTGCTCAGGATTCGGATTCCAGAACGGTAACGCACAAGACGTGGGATGTAACAAAAGTCGATAATGGTAACATGACCTTTGAATATTCGATCACCGACATCGATATGTCACAACGAATTGGGAGTGGTAACGAACTCAGGTACTCGTCCAAGTCCGATGAGCAGCCACCGTTTCAATTCCAAACTGCAGCAGATTCGGTCGGGAAGGTAATTTCGACCGTGACCATCGACGTGCAAGGCTTAATCGTTGCGCGGAGTGATGAAACCAATCCTCCTCACCTGGGGATGGGAGACATTACGCTTCCCGTTCCAGAGAGTGCAGTTGCGGTCGGTGCAACCTGGGAGATTCCGCGAGAGCTCAATATCCGCCGAGAAGACGGCTCATTGAAGCGGGTTCGCTTTCGCGAACTCTTTAAGCTCGAGAAGGTTAGTGCTGGAGTAGCCACCGTATCGGTAGCCAGTGAGATGATCACGATCATTTCCGACCCCAAGGAAGAAGCGCAAGTGGTCCAGCAATTGAGCAACGGTACTATCAAATTCGATATTGATGCAGGCCGAATGATCTCCAAAGAGTTGGGATGGGATAAGAAAGTAGTTGGTTTTTCCGGCGCAGGCAGCACCATGGAATATTCAGCCCGGCTCGACGAAAAAGTGGTTGCGACAGAGACAATTCAGCCAGCGACAAGATCCGCAAAACGATAAAAGCGTATAGAGATAAACGTTTAACCGCACGGGTATCGCCCTGCGTTGGATTTTGTTTAACCGCACGGACATCGCCCTGCGTTGAGGCTTCCAGGGCAGCCCATAGACAGGTTTCACAGGGGACGGTGGCTCAAGCAACTTTATCAGATTCGGGTTTGCAAGATCATCGCAGGGCGTTGCCCATGCGGTTAAACGATGGAGCCCCTGCGTTGAGGCTTCCAGGGCAGGAGCATTGTGAACTCCAGCAGATATACCAAGTTGGCTATAACAAGGCATTGCACCGCTATGCTCTTACTGTTCCTTTTGGCTAGCGAGGTTGTCCACTAGCGAGGCCGTCCACCTGGGCGAAATGGTGAGAAGTCCAAGTTTTGTAATTGACTAAAATCGAACGGTTCGCCAATCATCTTCCGCCACGTTTCCCGTTGCTTTTCGTTGAGTACGGCCAGTAACGCTGACATCAACTCGGGGTCATATTGAGGCCCTCTGGGGGGGCCGCGAAATCGCTGCCCATTTCCCCTTGGCATTCCACCAAATCCTTGAGCGGTCAAGTATCTATCCTCCTCGATTTGCATCTGTTGCTTTTGAGCTCGCTCTAGGTTTAGCTTGGCCGAAACATTTAGATTTCGAAACGCCATATGGCCTTGGAATTGAATGGCGAGCTGCTTAATTCGTTGGCGTTGTTGATCCTGAAGGATGTCGTCAAGCCTACTGTCGCTCCACTTTGCTTGCTCGAGAATTTCCGCTTCGGTCGGTCTCGCTCCGAACAACCACTTCTGTCGGCGTTCGGCATACTGGGAGATGAAAAGCAGAACATCTGTTTCTTGCTGATTGTGGATGTTAAGATCGCGCCGCACTTCGGGGATACTTAGGAGCACGGTATCTCGATCGGCTTGTATCAAAGCCATATCTGCCAGAATCTTAGACAAGCGATCGGAGGTTTCGCGAAGATCCGATTGAGCTTGTGGATTCTCACGTTGTTCATCAATGAACGACTGATAGTATTTGAGTGCAGAAGACAAAAGTCTCATGCGCAGTCCCTCCTCAAAGGGATTGTCAGAGAGTTCATCTTCAGCCAGGCGTATCATCTCGTCGGCAGCTTGCTGAGCCAGGCTCAATCGCTTTTCGGCTTGCAAGGAGCGATCGGTTTCTCGCTTGAGCGATAACAGAGTCAAGGAGCGTTGATTCTCGACTAACGCTGTGGTGATTCCGAGGGCGATTAAGCTGACCAACATCGCAAACATGGCCGAGGCAACAACGGCTGGGTGGCGACGTGCCCATTTTCGACCACGATCTACGAACGAGGGTTTTCTGGCTTGGATGGGACGCTCGTCGAGGAAACAACGAAGATCATTGGCGAATGCTTCGGCGGATTGATATCGATCGGCTGGATTGTGCTGAGTAGCCTTTTGAACGATCGTTTCGAGCTCTACAGGAATGGACTTGTCAACAGATCGCAGGGGTTTCGGTTCCGCGTATAAGATCTGGTGCAGGAGTGAGGGACGATCCCCAGCGTCCATCATGGGGCGATCTACGAGCAATTCATACATGGTTGCCCCTAAAGCGTAGATGTCGGAACGATGGTCGACAATCCCCTTCTGCCCGCTCGCTTGCTCGGGGCTCATATACCGCAACGTCCCAACAAAGTCTCCTGTCTGCGTTAGGGGATTGTTGGCAGCGACCATTGCCAATCCGAAATCGGTTACCCAGATCTTTCCGCGAGAATCCAGCATCAAGTTCCCAGGCTTTACGTCGCGATGAACGACTCCGCAGCTATGTGCATAATCGAGTGCGTCCGCGACATTGGCAATCAACTGAGAGATAGTTCGATATCGCACGCGATTGGGATTTCCACTTGTTTTGGATGCCCCTGTGGCGGACGCTTGGGTTAAGTCTCGATTTTTCGCGCTGGTCGGTGGAGAGGTTCGGATGTCCAAAAGCTCCTCTGGCAAAACCTCTGTACTATGCCCATGGAGTCCGCGAAAGGATTGGGACGAAACGGGAGCTCCGTTGATAAGTTGCATGGCGTAATAATGCATGCCGCGTTCGCAACCAACCGCATAAACCGGTACGATATGATTGTGATGCAGTTGCGCGGCCGCTTGTGCCTCCATTTTGAAACGTTGCAAATATCTTTCATCGAGCGAAGCTGCCAACGGTAGAACCTTGAGAGCAACATGCCTGCCGAGCGACAATTGAATCGCTTCATATACGACTCCCATCCCACCTCGTCCGATTTCGCGCAAGATGCGAAAATCTCCCAATGGCTGAGGCGAAAGGGTTGGGTCGAGACTCGCTGCTGGAAGAATATGAGGTGACGTTTTCTTCATCGAATAAGCAAGCTCGATACCATCCAAACATTCTTCGATGACATCTCGAAGGTCCGTATATCGCTCCAGGAATGCCTGTCGATCTGGCTTCTGATTGCTTTCGAGAAGCGAGCAGTATTCTCTTGAAATCTGCAGCACACGAGGATCGTCGAATGGATCAACGCTGTCTGGCTGGCTGTTAGGAGTTGCGGGATTCATCATCAATTGCCATCGTAAATTCCTTCTTGAGCTTGCTGAGACCTCGCACCCAGAGCTTTTCGACACTGTCGACGCTTCGATTTAATTGGGCTGCAATCTCTGGAAATGTTTTCCCTTCGAGGTGTCGAAGCACAAGGACATTTTGGTAATCGGGACTTAGACGAGCCAAACACGCGACAACGATCTGAGACTGTTCTTCCTGTGAAACCAATTGGCTCGGCGATTCCCCGGGATCTATAAACATACCACCTAGTGACATGGCTGAGTGATCCAAGTCGTTTTGAATTTGTTGCTCTAGCCGAACATCGCGAGCTTGTGTCCCTAAGTAGCGGCGAGCATTATTCGACAGCCTGCTCGCCAGAATCGATCTGAGCCAAGCCATGAACTGATCGCGAGACTCCCCCTCAAATTTTTTGATCGCACGATGAGCCTCTAAAAACGTTTCCTGAACCACGTCCGAAGCATCCAGCTTGACTTGCAAATGCCGTCCAATCTGGAGCCTAGCAAGCAGTTTGAGATAGCTTTCGACGTTCAGCAATAACTCCCCCAACGCTTGCTCGTCCCCTTGTTTGGCCCGTGCCAAGTTTTCCTTGTCCATCAAAGTGTGGTGATGCCTCGTGAGAAATTGTTAAGAAATCTTCGCAATCAAGTGGCGGTATTGGACCGAAATCGTGTCTGATTGAGTAGAGCCAATCCTGGTTTCGCCTGTTTCCCGTGGAGTTTGTAATCATGTTGCGTAGCATATCTCGAGCGAGCCTTTTCGTCGCTCTTTCATTATCTATCGCCTTTCCGACTTTGTCATCGGCACAGCCTCCGACAGGAGAGCAGCCGCCTGGCCAAGGTCCGGCAGGATTCGGTCCACCGGGATTTGGACCGGGGGGCTTCGGGCCGCCAGGTTTTGGTCCACCAGGTTTTGGTCCACCAGGTTTTGGTCCACCAGGATTTGGACCGCCAGGGGGAATGCCAGGGGGAATGCCAGGTTTTGGACCTATGGGAGGTAGCAAGGTAGAGCTACTAGAAAAATTCGATGCGAACGAAGACGGCTGGCTAAACGCAACAGAGCGCAAAGCTGCACGCGAATGGCTCAGTTCGGAGGAGGGGCAAGCGTCGCGCCGCCCTGGTGGCGGTCCCCGAAGAGGATCTGGCGGTGGAGCCAGGCCAGGCGGCTTCGGAGGTCCTGGAGGCCCTGGTGGTTTCGGACCGGGGGGTGGTAGGCCTGGTGGCCCGGGAGGCCCAGGTGGATTTGGTGCTGACGGGCCGGGTGGATTTGGTGCTGGCGGGCCGGGTGGATTTGGGCCGGGCGGACCGGGGGGAGGCCGAGGGTTTGGGCCGGGCGGTCGGACTAGCGAGCCTGCTAAGCCTGGTATCACAGTGAATCCGGCAGATGTGAAGGCCGTTGATGGGGAGCTCTACGATCCTTCGATCCTGAGAACCATATTTTTGACTTTCGAAGAGGCAGACTGGGAAAAGGAGCTGGAAGCCTTTCACGATACAGATGTAGATGTCCCAGCGACGATGCTCGTCGACGGCCAAGAATACCACGGGGTGGGTATTCGGTTTCGGGGTATGTCGTCCTATCGAATGGTTGCTTCCGGAAGCAAGCGATCGCTCAATCTGTCAGTTGACATGGTGGATGGTGAGCAACGATTACTAGGCTACAAGACGCTCAACCTTCTGAATGCGCATGAAGACGAATCGATGATAGGTTCGGTTCTCTACTCCCATATCGCTCGTCAACATCTACCTGCCCCCAAGGCGAATCTGGTCAGGCTGGTAATCAATGGCGAAAATTGGGGCGTCTACAATAATGTTCAGCAGTTCAACAAGGAGTTCATGCAAGAAAATTTCGGCTCACCTAAAGGAGCTCGCTGGAAAGTCACAGGCTCACCCATGGGGGGGGGCGGTATGGTCTACATCGGGGATGATCCAAAACTTTACGAGTCCCGCTACGAAATGAAGTCGGGAAAGACCAAAGATTGGGAAGCGTTCATCGAGCTTTGCAAAGTACTTAACGAGACCCCAACAGAAAGACTGGAGCAAGAGCTCCGCAAGAGAATGGATGTCGATGGTCTGCTTTGGTTTCTGGCAGTCGACAATGCACTTATCAATTGCGACGGCTACTGGATCCGAGCTAGCGACTATTCTCTATGTCGAGACGGTGATGGGCTCTTCCATATTTTGCCACATGATATGAACGAAGCCTTTCGCAGACCGATGGGGCCGGGCATGGGCATGGGTGGAGGCCCCCCTGGATTCGGCCCGCCAGGTTTTGGCCCGCCCGGGGGCGGACCGCCAGGATTTGGGCAACCGCCGGGATCTGGCCAACAACAAGGATCTGGGCAACAAGGATCTGGGCAACAAGGATCTGGGCAACAAGGATCTGGGCAACAAGGATCTGGGCAACAAGGCGGCAGGGCGACCAATGGCGTCGAGTTGGATCCGCTGATAGGACTAGATGACCCGAACAAGCCGCTTCGAAGCAAAGTATTGAGTGTTCCTTCACTCCAGAGACAGTATTTGGATAATGTCCGTACTATTGCGGAGCGTTCGCTCGCGTGGGATGCTCTGGGTCCGGTCGTAGCTTCGCTGCGAGAGTTGATAGACGAACAAGTAAAACTGGATACTAAGAAGATGAGTTCCTATGAAGAGTTTGTCCATGCGACAGCGTCGAAATCGAGCGAAACGCAGCATACCGATCAAGTCTCTCCAGGACAGCGCGGCGCTCCCGTGTTATCCTTAAAAGAGTTTTCCGACCAACGTAGAAATTACCTCCTCAAGTATTTGGATGAGCGTAAATGATGGAACAATCAGTCGCCTCTAGCGAAGGTGATTTGTTTTCAAAGCGATACGAACTGAAGTTCACGGTCTCGTCAGCATTGGCTGACGAGATTCAGGCTTGGGCTCTCGATAACATGGGGCCCGATCCGTTCCTTGGTGAGAGTTCCAGTAGCTCTTACCAAGTCACATCGTTGTACTTGGACACTCCGCAGTTCAGCATTTTTCATCGCCATCCTGAATCGGAGAACAGAAAGTATCGCATTCGTCGGTACAGCGACAGCTCTCAGCTTTGGCTTGAGGTGAAAAGGAAAAAGGGGGACCTGGTGCGCAAGAAGCGAACGTGGATCGATGGTGACGCCCTAACGGAGCTTGCCGAGCCACGGGATACCAATGGAGATCCAAACATTGAGAACTCGGACCAATGGTTTCGAGAGAGGATCCATCGATTTCCATTGCAGCCGAGCACTTGGGTCGAATATCAACGATTCGCTCGGGTGGGGGAAACACATCAAGGATCAGCACGATTGACGATCGATCGGGATATACGATGCTTGACTGCTCGTGACTGGAGCGTTCCAACTGGCTTGGGAGCAGCAGCTCCTGCGATCACCCCCCACTGTCAATTAGAGCTCAAATTTTGCAATCATTTGCCACCCCTATTCAAAGCGGTAATGAGCAAGTTTTCGCTGACGAGGAGTGTATTGTCCAAGTATCGAACCAGCGTTAACGTTTGTTACCTCATCGTCCCTGTCGCCTCGTAAGATAGAAAGCCTGGTGTTCCGTTGGATCTATTTCAATGGGAAGAGTTACAGCAAATTCAGCTAGATGACTTAATTCTTCGGTTTGTTCTGGCAGCGGTCGGAGGGAGATGTATCACATGGATCGCCTCCTTGAAATCGGATAAGGAGACCGATCATACAATCGGCACAACGTTCGTTCTGATGTGCGTTCTCATTGCAATGGCAACTCAGATCATCGGTAGCAATGTGGCTCGCGCCTTCAGTTTGGTCGGTGCTCTTTCGATCGTTCGATTTCGGACTGCGATCACCTCGTCCCAGGACGTTGCATTCGTACTAGCATCAGTAGTCGTGGGAATGGCGATTGGAGCAGGGCAGTACTTAATCGCCCTCTTGGGTTTGGTCACGCTCACGTTTGTTACTTGGTACATGAGGTTCGATCAAAATCGATCGGACGTGAAACCAGGGACAACATGGCGAATTCAGATCCGATCGACCCTCGGAGGGGAAAGCTCCTGTTTGGAGATCCTTGAAGAACTATTCGGAGCGGTCGAGCTTGTCTCTGCACAAACGGCTCGTCGAGGAAGTGCAGTCGAGTACGAGTATCGTGTTTCGCCGCATCTAGAGAAGAACGCGGCCGATGTCCTAGCTATGCTTGGTGAGATCCCCCAAATCGAGAGCGTTTCGATTCGCTGCGATCCCACTGACTAGAAAACTGGGGTAGCCTGACGAAACGGTGTTTAGCCATAAGGTACGAGTGGGGGCACTTCCCTGATGATTGGGTGGCACGTCCCTGAGTCTTCGAAAGGCGTGTTTTAGGGCATGCCTGTGTAGCATTCACGATCGAGCTCGCTAGCCCAATTCACCTTGCGATCTTAATTCGGATTCGCTATCAACCCAAACAGGAGCTGATTTTGGGCTCAACAAGGCGTTTTTACGCTGTGGACTTCGTGTTCGATATGACCTCGCCAGCGTTATGCTCGCTAGCATTTCACGACTAGATTAATTAAGTCAGGGCTGAACTTTGCATCAATTTGAATCTGCGATTTCTTCGCGTCTAACATCAGACGAAAGTACGCTCGGCCAATTCATTCCCTTGCTGTATCACTACAACATGCTGCAAGACGATGATCGGGTTGGGGCGTTTCTGCAGGCAATACAGTTCCTGGTGCGCCCCGGTATGAATGTCGTCGAACTCGGAGGCGGAACCGGAATATTATCTTACTTTGCAGCTCGGTTGGGAGCTCGGGTTACCTATGTCGAACGAAACCCGGAGCTGGTTACCGTAGCCGATCGCTTTTTAAATTCCAATGGTCTCGGTGCCAACGTAAATTTAGTTCAGTGCGACGCGCTCTGTTTCGTTCCAGAAGAACCGGTGGATATTGTTATTTGCGAAATGCTACACGTTGGTTTGCTAAGAGAAAAGCAAGCCCACGTCATAGACACCTTCAAAGCGAACTACAGAACTAGATTTCCGGAGCTTATGCCTCAGTTCATCCCTGAGGTGACTATGCTCATGGCACAGCTAGTTTACCAATCCTTTGACTTTCATGGCTTCGAGGCCCCGGTACCGATGTTCCAAGCTCCTGTGATTGGCCAAGCACGCACGGCAGAGCTCTCCAAGTTTCATACATATGCCAATATCGATTATCGCGAACACATCCCACATCGTTTCGAACAATCGATCGAATTCGACGTTTGCGAATTCGGCCTCGTTAATGCGCTCCGATTCGCGACGCAAAACATTTTGGCGGTCAACCTAGCCGAACAACGCGCGATTACTTGGGCCAATCAGTGCTTGGTGCTTCCTCTCGATCAACCTTTGGAGGTTCAGGTGGCAGATAAAGTTCAGGTCTCGATGGCTTACAACGCTGGCGGCTCTGTCGAATCGTTGTGGCATTCGTTGGAAGCGAACCGAACGTAAGCCACTCTACCTATTTCGCCCTTCTACATCAGCCCAAGCTGCTTTCTCAGTACCCAAAATGTACCGAGCATGGTGGTCAAGATAATCACTGTCCAGGGGTGAGCCCAAATCTGCCATCGCTTCACCACTGTCGGTGGATCTGGCACCTCTTTGATCATTTGCGTCAAACGATCTAAATCGTCCAGAGGAATAACGGCTCCTCGACTAACTTTTGATAACTCCTCGAGGATTTTCGGTTTTGCAGCCAAACCAACTCGTTCCTGCGCGGTCCCTTGCACAAAAAAATTGGTGGTGAGTTTTGCTCCGGTCTCTTTGCAAGTGACTGCGACTTGATGCAAGCCTGGCTCGCTCACCGAGACTCTACCTTCGAACAATCCCCAACTATCCGCTCCTGCACTGAGCAAGGTCACGTAGTCCGCTTTGCCAGTGGGACTTGTCACTGCGACTTGCACCTCACCTGAGGAAAGCGGCTCTCCGGACTGGCCCATAACGCTCGCTTTCAGAGACAAGGTCTGCCCTACGTTAGGTTGCTCTGGAGAATAGAAGAACCGGATCGACTCTCCCTTTGCCATATTCCGTTGATATGCCATCCACCGTACAACTTGCCCCCAAAAACGGTAGTTATACTTATCCTCGACCCCTCGTCGCCATCGCCACGCACCATCTGTGGCCATATACAAAATCTTGCCCGCCCCGTAGGTCTTGGTCACAATCAGCGGAAGCCTACCGTATTCATTGCTCGTTTCTTGATGAACACTCAGTACTTCGGTGCCCGCTTTCGCTCGGATGACCGGGGCATGCCATTGAAACCCGGGCAACGTCGACCAAACCGTCCAATTGTCTTCGTCGGTGTCGGCCAACTTTGTGAGCAAGCTCCGACGTCCCGATTCGGTGAGCTCGAAATGCATGGGCGACTTGCTGCCAATGCCCAGAGGCAACGAGCGATTGGTAATCACTGGTATCAATGGTTCTAGTTCGGTCTCTTCAAGCGAAATCTGATTGCCTTGTGGACCAGGTAAGAAGACCAACCCGCTGGCTTGATACTCCACCAACCCCTTGAGCAATTTGCACTGTTCCGGTGTTAGTTGACCTGACTCTATCCCCACATCTCCGAGGAAGACTACATCGTATTCAGCGAGCTCTTCCAATTGATCCGGAAACTCCTTGATGTAGTCGCGCGATCCGCCACCCGTACGTCCCAGCGAGGGGTGAAACAACAAGCATGACACCTCTACTCCTGGATCTCTGGAAAGGGCGTTTCTGAGATAACGATACTCCCAGCGGGGTAAAGAATCGATCACCAAGACCCTGAGCTTTTCTTCACGAATCGAAATCGGCGCCGTTAATTCATTGTTGGTGGAGATCACCTCTTCGGGATGATTGGGCACGGTGAGCTTGACAGTAAAATCTCCAACCGACTTCGGAGTCCACACCACGGAATCGGTCGTTTTGCTCTTTGCACTGAGTTTGACTTCTTTGGTGAGACGCTCGCCATCCGACATTTCCACGACCACAGTGGTGACGTGGTCCCTGGCCAGTGTTGATTCGATAGTGAATGGGATGCGAACAGCCTTACCCGAAATCGCGAAAGAAGGAGAATCGAGTGAAAGAGCTTCTAGGTCCGGCAATCGAGTTGTTGCCCCTAGAGGAATCGCAAAGATCGGGACCCCCTGACTGCGATAACGAATTGCCGACTCTACCGGTGGCTTGCCACGATTCCAGTCCCCATCGGAAACCAATACGACTGCCACCGTGCGTTGTTTAGAATCCAACACTGATTCTAGAGCGGAATGGATATCGGTCCCGCCGCTACCGTTGTCTCCCTTCGCGAAAGGTTCGATTTGCACCGAGAATCGCGAATCGAGTGATGCCCAACTCTCGGGTCGCGATAAGAATGCGGATGCTTCGCGCCGAGTTTGAGCCTCGACTCGAGCGGTCACACCTGTTGGCAGAACATCGCGGGTATCCATACTGGCAGATTCATCGGCCAATACCACAATTCTTGGTTTCTCAAGCGGACGAAACTCCTGGGTCCATTCCGGCTGATTGAGCAAAGTCACAATGACCGCAATGATGACAAACCTAAGAGCTTCGATCATCATGACCGCACGTCGCCAGCGACTGCCATACGCATTCCAAACGCCTACACCTATAGCCGCAAGCAATGCGATTGCGCTCGCGGCGAGCAACCACGGTGAGTTGGAAAAAGAGAGATAGGCACTTTGCGATTCATTCATGCCAATATTCTAATTCAGAATGGGGCGATAGACTTCCATCCTGACGCCAAAAACTGGAGAAAGGTCAGCTGCAAGGCGAGCCATAACTAGGTCCCTTAGGTCGCGAGATACTTTTTCAGGGTCTCAATCAAATCCTTGAGCCGATCTGATGCGACCAACAGCACCGACTCGGAAAGATCTTCAAAGTATCGTAAATCGGTCTGAATATCCATGAGCATCTGGTTCCACTCCCTCGAAACCTTGGGGAGCATCTTCAATCGCTGCTCACAAAGAGTTCTGCGCTCGGTGGCTCGAACCAATTTCTTTCGTTCCAAACTGCAGGACATCTCCTCATCGGCTCGGCTTTTGGCCTGGCATCGCAACAGTTCTTCTCGAGCTTCGACCCAACGTTTCTCCGAGATGCGAAACTCGTTTCGCCAATAATCGGGGAGTTCCTTCTCGAGCCAAGTGCTAACTTTCTGTAATTGCGTGCGAATTTCGTCAGCCTGCTTCTGACTACCGTCTCGCAAACTCGCTATCGCAGCTTGAAAGATCTCGAGGGATTCCAGATTCTTGACGTTCGCCTCAGCCATGGCCCTTCTGGTACTCCTCGATGAGTTCCGCCTTGCGCATCAAATACGGAACATGCCGTTCACTCGATTCGATGAGTCGAGTCAATTGTTTCAACTCTTGTTCAAACTCTTGCACGAACTTCTGATGCTCTTGATCTCGCCAGGACGTTGCGAGGTGTTGCATCTGCTGCGAAAGTCTCGTAGAAGCATCCGATAGCAACCCGGAGAAGCGTTTTAGTTGCAATGCAAAATTGCGTAGCTGCTCCGGATCGACAATAGCTTGGCCCATGATTGCGCCTAATTTCCTTACTTGGATACACCGAACTGATAAGATGTGGTTTGCTCGAAGGACTGACCTGGCTTCAGCAACGTTGTTGGGAAGTTGGGTTGATTCGGAGTGTCAGGGAAGTGCTGGGTTTCGAGACAAAACGCACCGTGCTTGGGAATGTTTGCATTCGCAGAGGTGCCATCCAAAAAGTTACCGGTATAGAGTTGGATGCCTGGTTGAGTGGTCATTACCGTCATCGTACGACCCGACTTTGGTTCTACAACCTCTGCGGCCATGCGTAGCTTTCCTGGCTCGCCATCCACAACGAAGCAATGATCGTAACCATTCGTTTCAGGAAACTTGTCAATTCTCGCTCCGATAGCTGTCTTGGTTGTGAAATCCAAGTTAGTCGACTTGACAGAAGCCTTTTCCCCCGTGGGAATCATGTCGCTATCGATGGGTAGATACGAAGCACAGGCTAGCCTTAGCTCATGTTCGTAGACATTGCTAGAACCGATTCCTGCCAAGTTGTAGTAAGCATGGTTGGTTAGGTTTAAGTGGGTCGCTTTATCGGTAGTCGCCGCAAACTTGATAGTCAGTTTGTTGTCGTTGTCCCAAACGTAGTCCGCTGTAACCTCAAGGGTTCCCGGATAGCCTTCGTCACCGTCTGGGCTGGTCAATTCGAATCGCAATCCAACACTGCTCGCGTCGCTTAGTTCAGAAGCTTTCCACATCAACTTGTCAAATCCAATCTTCCCCCCGTGCAAATGGTTCGGACCGTTGTTGGTAGCCAGAGGATACTCTTTGCCATCGATTGAGAACTTGCCCTTGGCAATTCGATTACAAAATCGACCGACAGTTGCACCGAAGTATGGGTGGGACATTAGGTAGCCATCCATGCTATCGAAGCCAGCGTTAACATTCGCCCGTTTGCCATCCCTATCGGGTACATCTATCGAAACGATAATCGCACCGTAGTCGATCATCTTGACCGTATTTCCTTGGGAGTTAGTCAACGTGTAAAGGGTAACGGCATCGCCTCCTGACGTTTTTCCAAAACTCGACTTTTCTATACCCATTTTGCTATCCAATTCGTTTGCGTAACCAGGAAGAGGAACAAAGACCAAGGCTGCGAATGCTAACCGACAGATAAAATTCTTACGAGTACTTTTTTGCATGGATCTAACTCATGAGAGGAAAACATAATTCGTCATAAACGAAGCGTTACTCCCTCATTTTAGCAGAATTCAACTCCCAGATGGTAAAGTCAACCAGACCTTACCCGGAAAACTAGCTCGAGCTCTACTTCTGATTTTTACTGCTAAATTTTGTTTGAAGCCATTCTAGCACTGCTTTCTGGTCATCAACGGCCGCACGTCGTATTTGGCTTAAGAGATGATTTCGATCCGGCTTGGGAGGCCCAGCATTCGCGAGACCTTCGTTGCAGCTTGAGCATACGGCTCTAAGATTGTTTGGAGAGTCGTCGCCTCCTTTCGATTTGTCGATGATGTGCCCCATCACGAGGCGCACGGTTCGATTGGAAACGTACGGATCTGGATCGCCGGCAGCTGCCCCACACATTTGGCAGGTATATCCGTTTCGTTCCAATACCCAAGCTCGGGTTTCTTTGGAAATGTTCCGCTTAAAAGCGGGAATGCGTTTCTTCGTTTCTAAAAGATATTGATTCGGCTTCAGGTCAGCTCGATCTTTATGCGATAAAATCTGATAACCTTCTTCGTTCCGCAACTCGCGAACTCGTCTTGCCCATTCGACAACACCACCTCCTGCGGCCTGAATGTCTCTAGATTCAACCACTCTACCGACATTCGCCAGAAAAAATTCCAGGATGAGCTGTTTGGAGCTTTTAGGTCGTGACATCGACACCTCTGTCGCGTGCGCAGTCGGCATAGGTTTCGTTTAATTCGATCAATATTGCATGACGCTCCAAATTGTTCGCTACGATTCCTGTCGTACCTGACCCGCCAAATGGGTCGAGGACAGAATCGCCAGGACGAGAACCTAGGAGAATGCATCGTCGAGCGAGTTCGCGTGGGAATGCGGCCGGATGACCGTGATTGCTTGGATCGGGGCCTAATATCCAGTAATTACGAAGGTTCGCACCTGTTTCTTGCCGCACCGCTTTTGAGTCGTAGTAATAGGAAGATGATTTAGCAAACAGGAAAATTTCTTCCGTTGCATTTGTTGGACGGTTCTTCACGCTCTCGGGCATGGCTGTTTGTTTAATCCAGGTGATCTTGGACCTCAGGATCCAGCCATCAGCTTGAAGCGCAAAAGCCACTCGCCATGGGAGCCCCATCAAGTCTCGATCTTTCAATCCCCAGACATCGGGTACTTTGCAGTTGCGGCGTTGAATCAATTTTTTTGTGTTCCCGACGACGGCATTTGGTCCGCACTTTCCAGTGCCACCATTGCGTGCATAACCATCTCCGACGTTCAACCACAATGTTCCCTCTGGGTGTAGGGTTTCTCGTACCAAGCGAAAAACTTCAACGAGATTTTGAACATACTGTTCCGGAGACAGCTCTGCACCAATTTGCTTGGGATGATCGTAGTCACGAAGCCCCCAATACGGTGGAGAAGTCACACAGCATTGGATCGATTCACGTTCGATTGATGGTAGCAGCTGAGAACAATCACCAGTCAGAACTCGCAGTTTTGCATGGGATTCTAGGTTTAATTTGAGTTGAGCCATCTTTCCGCATCCTCACTCGAAAACGTTCTTGATCGATCATATCAGGTGACAATGCCATTGCCCAGTCCGTTGGTGTCGGTATCCATAGCTTGAGGATTCAGTCAGGCAAGCAGTGTGGCACTGAACTCTTTTTTGCAAGCTTCGATGACTCGGTTGATGACTTCGTCGGCTTGTGCGCTCGTCAGGGTCTCGGTAGGACTTTGCAGCTTGAGGCTGAACAGAACACGTTTCTTGTCGCCACCGTCCTTCTTTTTGTCTCGATAGATTTCCTGAAAATCGATGCCGATGCACAACGAACCAGCCGCAGCCCCAGCGATATTAGAAAGGTTCTTCCAAGTAACCGCTTCATCTACGATCATATTCAAGTCGCGAAGCACAACGGGAAACGGAACAATTGGCTGCAACTGTGGAACGCTGCGAGCATGCTCAAGCAATAATTCCAAATTCAATTCCCCCACGGCAACAGCATTGTCGAGTTTCATCGAATCTGCGATCGACTTTGCAACAACACCGATCCAGCCCAGCATCTTGCCGCCACACAGGAGCGACAAGCCAGTTCCTGGTGCTAGATAATCCCAAGCAACAACGTTTCGTTCGACTTGGGATTCTAGAAACTCTGGTCCGCACACGCGGTGAATGATCTCCTCGATAGCACCCAGCACGAGTCGAGGATCTTGCTCACCGAGTAAACCGAGATGCACTTGCTCCACCGGCCTAGAGTCATTGCTGGGAAGATAAACCCCCGACGTTTCGAACAGCCTTACGCCCCGATTCGACTGCTGCTGATTGAATAAACGGGATGCTAACAAACTCGGGATAAGAGACCGTCGCAGGAGGCTGGCCCCCTCAAGCAATGGGACCAAGGTCTTCATCGGCTCTAGATCTGTCCATGGAGAAATCGCCATGGCGGGGGACTTGCCGATCAAACTCGGTGTCATCGTTTCATCGAACCCGAATCCGCAGCAGACGTTCCGAACGGTCGACATCATCACATCCCGGGGGCGACGCGCGCTCGACACCATCGGGACCATGGCATCCTCCGGTATTTTGTCATAGCCATAGATGCGAGCGATCTCCTCTATGAGATCGATCTCACGAACCAAATCCATGCGATAACTCGGAGGGGTAACAGTGGCTGATTCAGCATCCTTTTCAGAGGTTGCTGTTGAACCAGCGGGATCAATCTGGCAGCCGAGTCTCGTTAGAATGTCGAGAGACTCGCTCCAGGGAACCTCAATGCCGAGCACGTCCCGAATACGGTTGGCTCGCAGGACAATCGATGTCGGATCTGTGGACTTGTCTCCCGTATCAACACTACCAGCCAGCAACTCACCACCCGCCAATTTCAAAATCAACTCGCAGCACCGAAGCGATGCCCACTCCAATTGCTTAGGATCCACCTTGCGTTCGTATCGATAGGACGATGGCGAGTGCAGTTTGAGTTTTCGAGCCGTTCGGCGTATCGCCATGGGAACGAAATCGGCGGTCTCTAGCAGGACATCCACGGTGCTTTCGGAAACTTCGCTATCGACTCCTCCCATAACCCCGCCTAAAGCGATCGCACGTTCCGCATCCGCAATCACTACCATCGACGGATCGAGCTGATAGGTTTTGTGATCGATGGCGACAAAGGTCTCTTTCGGATCTGCAGGGCGAACTATCACCTTGCCTCCACGAACGTTTGCTGAGTCGAACGCATGCAGCGGCTGCCCACATTCGAACATAACGTAGTTGGTCGCATCGACCACGTTATTGATGGACTTGACACCAATAGCAGCCAGGCGTCGCTGCAGCCACTCTGGGCTAGGGCCGACTTTGACTCCCTTGATGACTCGGGCAATATAGCGAGGGCAGCCATCCGCATATCGATTCTCGACCGACACGACCGAGTTAGTGGTCTTAGCAGATTCGGCAGGCTTGGGTTGTGGGATGCGTAGCTCTTGCTTGAGCAAGACAGCTGCTTCGCGTGCCACACCGACATGTCCGAGACAATCGCCTCGGTTGCTGGTGACTTCAAGGTCAATAACCGGATCGCCGCCAACAATGGAAGTGCTCTCGTGATTGAGACCGGTCATCGCCCAACGGGTCGCCATCTCCTCGTGTGCGACGGTCAAGTTGACGTAATCAGAAAGCCATTCCCAGGAAACTAACATCTTTCGAACCGATTCAATGAAACACAGGGGGAGTTGGTTATTTGGGGGAGCCAGCCTAGCAATGCTCGCCCCCGATTGATTTTAGATTGCTTACTGCGCGAACTGCCTCAGGAAGCGTACATCGCTGCGGTACAGATCGCGAATGTCTATGATTCCGTATCGACGCATACAGAGCCGCTCGACTCCTAAGCCGAATGCGAAACCGCTCCATTGCTCCGAATCAATGTTGAGATGCTGAAACACGTTCGGGTCGACCATGCCCGCCCCACCGAACTCAATCCATTGTCCATTCCACCAGTAGTCTACCTCGACGCTGGGCTCCGTGAACGGGAAAAAGGATGGTCTAAAGCGAACGTTCACATCGCCACCAAGATAACTGGTTGCGAACAAACGCAAAACGCTTTTCAGTTGCGCCATGGTAACGTTGCGATCGACCCAAAGACCTTCCATTTGATGGAACATCGGAAAGTGAGTCGCGTCGGGCGCGTCGGGACGATAAACTCTCCCGAGAGATATGATACGCAGCGGTAGCGGTTGCGATTCCATAACACGGATCTGCACCGTACTCGTCTGACTCCTCAACAGCATCGCATCTCGATCTTGAGGATTACCTGCTGCGGCTTTGGCTGTAGCTAAATAGAAATTGTCGAGTGGGTCCCGGGCAGGATGGTCTTCTGGGATATTGAGTGCAACGAAGTTATGCCAAGTGTCCTCAATCTCTGGCCCCTCGGTGGCAGTAAAACCGAGCCGCCCCATGATCTCTTTGAGATGCTCTATCGTCTGCGTGATGGGATGCAGTTGTCCCAACCTAGGACGGAGTCCTGGCAAGGTCGCGTCAGGCAATGCCTCCAATTTGGCAATCGCCCCTCCACCCAGTCTGGCTGTCGCCTCGTCGAGCAACGCCTGAATAACATCCCGAACTTCGTTGAATCGCTTGCCGGCTGCCGGCTTTTCTGAGTTCTCGACGGTACCAAGTAACTTTTGCACTGATTTGAGTGCACCGTTCTTTGCCCCGACAAACTTAACCCGCAAAGCCTCCAACGCGTCGTTGGATTCGACAGAAGCGAGACTATCACGAGCCTCGCTGGCGAGCTCATCGAGTGAGTTCAGGAAGTTTTGAAGCGACATGGCTTAGGATCGATGTGACGTGGGAGACGTTGGGATTGCGGATGAATGGGACCGACAAACGCCGATCCGAAAAGGGGTCAGACCCTTTGAAGGCGAGTCGATTTCATTGTTCTTTTGGCATCGCCGGAGAGGGTAAGCCCCTTTTTCGGATCGGCCAAAGTCTTAAAACAAAAACGGCCCTATCAAATAGGGCCGTTACAAAGTTCTCGCTGTACTGAATTGGTTGATTCCAACTAGCTCAGACCGAGGGCTGTCTTGGCCGCAGCAGCGACCACAGCAAAGCCGGCTGGATCGTTGACCGCCATTTCGGCGAGTTGCTTTCGGTCAATTTCGACCTGTGCCTTGATCAAACCATCGATAAACTGGCTGTAGCGCAGACCGTTCATACGAGCCGCTGCATTAACCCGAATGATCCAAAGCCGTCGGAAGTCACGTCGCTTGCGGCGTCGGTCGCGATAAGCGAAACAACCTGCCCGAACCAAGTTTTCCTTGGCGGTCCTGTAAAGTTTTCTACGTCCTCCAACGTACCCCTCGGCACGCTGAAATAGTCGGCGTTTCGCCTGACGGCGTGCCGAACCCTTTCTCGTTCGCATTTTCTTGGCAACCTTCTGTTGCTATCAGTGTTTCAGGTCGGTGCGGATTGTGGGAGGAAAAACCTCGCCTAGGCTGGCCCGAAATGACGCCAACCGCACCAGTTAGTACCCAAACACGTGGTAATTTTGGGGGCCTATCCAACAAAAACGATACTAGTAGCTGTACTTGCCCAAAGCATCGTGAACTGCACGCTCGAAGTTATGTTCGAGCACGCGTGTGCCTCGCAATTGGCGAATTTTCTTCGCTGGCTTGCTGATTGCCAAGTGGCTGGTGCCCGCTTTGCGGTGCTTCACCTTGCCATTAGCAGTGATTCTCATCCGTTTTTTGGTCGATTTGTGGGTTTTTTGTTTAGTCATAATTCCATGATCTTTCGGATTTTTGAGGGTCAAGAGTTTAACGACACGCCGAAATTCGTCCAAGTGTAAATTGAGGCTAAATTGACAGGTATTTCGTGACTTTCGGCCAGTCTGCCCCCCTGGAGTAGCTGGTTTTCGGAATATTCCGGGCGGAATTCGCGATATTTGAGCGAAACAGCCGTGTTGATTTGAGGGGGGGCATCTCCTACCATGCACTATCGATTGGAAGCAATAGCCTCCTCAAAACAGCTTAATTTTTGCCCTACCATCAAACCGGGATTCCCCAATGCGAACAAGAGCAAACCACGGAGTAACAAATATGTCGAGACTGATGCTTAGCGGATTGCTCATCACGGGAACCGTCTTTTCTACGCAACTCACCTCTTCCCAGCAAGCACAGTCCCAGCAGCCAACTCAAATTCCACGAGTCGCCAACGTGGACGAGCCTCCCCCAGAAACATCGACGATTGTCCGTACCGTTCGTGCTCTCGTTGAACGAGAACACATATCGCATCCCAAATTCGACGACGAAATGTCGTACCGAGGCTTTGACATTTTTCTAAGAAATGTCGATCCTCTCAAGTCCTATTTGCTGCAGTCAGACATCGACGAGTTCATGATCTACCGCGACAAACTCGACGATTTGATCAAGGTGAACGACATCCGATTCGCTTACGTGGTGTACAAGCGTTATCTGAAGCGGATGGAAGAGGTGATGCCTTATATCCATCAACAGATCGATGCGGAACACGATTTCACCGCTGAAGAATACATGACTGCAGATGCGAAAGAACTTCCTTGGGCATCCAACGAGGCTGAACTGAAGGATCGTATCCGCAGGAGAATTAAGCTCGAGATCCTATCCCTCCGAGCAGACAAGAAATCGGAAGAAGAAGTCAAGTCAACGCTCCACAAGCGTTACAAAACGATCCAAAACATGAAGACCCAGATGGACGTCGATGAACTTTTGGAGCTATACCTCACCAGCCTCACCAGTTCGCTCGATCCACACACGACTTATATGTCTCCCCGAGAGCAGGACGACTTTGATGTCCATCTCAAGCTTAAATTCTTCGGCATCGGAGCAACCTTGCGTCCAGATGGCGGCCAGACCGTCGTGGAGAACGTTGTACCAGGAGGAGCTGCCGATAAAGACGGTCGGCTCAAGCCAGGAGATTGGATCGTGGGCGTTTCTCAAGAAGAGGATGCTACGGTCGTCGAAACGATCGATATGAAATTGCAGGATGTCGTCGCCATGATCCGCGGCCCGAAAGGGACCAAGGTCAATCTGCATGTTAAAATCGGCGGCACGGGTGATACCAAGATCTATCAAATCACCCGCGACATCGTTAACCTCGAGGAGGATGCCGCGCGAGCAGAGATTGTCGAGCACGGAGAAAAACCAGACGGCAGCAAGTACAAGATCGGCTTTATCAATCTGCCGAGCTTCTACCTAGATATGGAAGGGGCACGTCGGGGGGCTGCGAACTTCCGCAGTACCCACCGCGATATCGCCAAGATCATCGAAGACTTCAAGTCCAAGGGGGTTGAAGCCATCGTTCTAGATCTGTCCCGAAACGGTGGAGGCTCTCTCCAAGAGGCTATCGCGACTACTGGTTTGTTCATCGAAAAGGGACCTGTTGTGCAGGTCAAAACTCCATCTGGACGAGTCGAGTCGCTAGATGACGACGAGCCATCTATCGTTTGGACTGGGCCACTCGTTGTGAAGAACAGCAAGATGAGTGCGAGTGCCAGCGAAATCTTTGCTGGAGCGATACAAAACTATTCGCGTGGGCTGATCGTCGGTGACCCGAATTCGCACGGCAAAGGAACAGTGCAAACACTGTTGGACCTAGCTCAAACCGTTGGCTCGAAGCGTTCGCTGGGAGGCCTAAAGCTGACCATCCAGCAATTCTATTTGCCAGATGGCCGCTCGACCCAATTGGAAGGTGTCTCCTCCGATGTAGTACTCCCCTCCATAACAGCAAAGCTTGACATCTCTGAGTCGGATCTGGACTACCCCATCCCTGAAGGCAAGGTCCGCGCACAGCCACACAAAGATTACAAGATGGTTGATGCGGCGATCAAAGCCGAACTGCAAAGCCGCGCTAACGAACGGATCTCCAATAACTCAGAATTCGGCAAGCTGCTGGATCGAATCGCCACCTATGTTCGGCAAAAAGCGGAAAAGCAAATTCCGCTCAACGAAGAAGCCTACATGGCAAGACGCAAAGAATTCAACTCCGAGAAGGAAGAGGAAGACGAGCTCATGCCACGCTCTCGCGAGCGATCGAAAGTTTTCAAGGATGACTTCTACAATCGTGAAGTTCTCAATATCACAGCTGACTACATCGAAATGCTTCGACAATCCAACAAGATCGTCGCCAAGTAGTGGCAGCCTGTACTTGGGTATAATTCTGACTCAATAGATCAGTGTGGCACGCTTTGAGCAACGAAGGGGCGTGCCACCCCTTCGTTCGTTAGGATATGCCATTCTGCTCCCCAGGTCGTTTCCCATTGTTGCGTCAGGCTACCCAGCGCCCCTGCCAAGTCATTCTTTAGTATTGCCGTTTTCGGTTTGCGCACACACTGGTTGCGATGTTTGATTCGCACCGAGAATACTCAGATTCAGATTGCCTCCTCGGAAGAGCATTTCGTTCAAGGCATTGTCGATGTCGTCTCTTAGGATTTTCGTGGCGGTCGTGTCTCGCTCCATGGAAAACTGCGTTGTACGACGCATCAGCTATTTGATAAAAGCCGCGCTCACGCCTTGTGTCCGAGTAACCAACTCGTCCATGCTTTCAGTCTCAAGTCCAACATTCGGAGCATTGAGCTCTATTAACTTGCGGCGTCCCGCTTGGTCGGGGACCGGAAACTCAATCGCTTGATCGATGCGACCGGGTCTAGAAGCAAGAGCCGCTTCGAGAGCTTCGGGGCGATTCGTGGTAAGGATAAACAAGATATCTGCGGCTTCCTTTAGCCCATCCATTTCGTTGAGAAGTTTGTTCAGCAAAACTTTCGATAGGACTCTGCCTGCGAAACAGCTTGCTCGAGCTTGGAAAAAAATGCCTGCGCGAGTTCGTTACCATGTACGTTGTTTGTAATACCGAATTGGATCTGCATGCCAGGAGCAGGAGGATTGGGTCGCGCGGTGACGGCTAGTGTGGAGAGATCCAGCGTTGGGCGATGCCCGTGCAGATAAACAATTCGGTCCGGTGGGTTGGGTGGAAGTTGACCTATCGATGGAGCCGTTTTATGACAAAATGCTACGAAAGACTTAACTGGATTAGCTTGCCCCAAGCGATGAATACGGATTTGTTTCATGACAATCGAAAAAATGCTTGCCGAATTGAACGTCGCACAAAGGGATGCCGCGACGATGCCGTGCGAGCATGCCATGATCATTGCCGGTGCTGGTTGCGGCAAAACGAAGACGATTATTTCCCGGGCTGCCTACTTGATTCACCAGGGCGTGCCGCCGCAACGGATTCAAATTCTGACGTTTACGCGGCGATCGGCATCTGAGATCGTTCACCGTGTTCGCTCCCACCTCGGAGATGCTGCTAACGGATTACAAGCCTCGACGTTTCACAGTTGGTGCATGAACTTGATCCGGATGGCCCCCGCGACTTTTGGATGTGCCTCTCATAGCGTAATCGATCGCGAAGACCAGCTTCAAATCTTCAAACTCTCCCGTGGTAAAGCCAAAGAGTCCCAACTGCCACGCGCCGCCGAGCTATGCGATCTGTATTCCTACGCTCGCAATACCAAGCGATCATTAAGCGCTGCTATCGCCAAACTAAACCCCGAGCTGGAGTCTCAAAAAGACAAAATCGCAGAAGCGATGAAAACCTATGAGACCAAGAAGCGAGAACGACGCTATCTGGACTATGACGACATTCTGGATGTGGTCGCCCAGAGGATGCAGAATTCGCCTGAGACCCGTGATTGGGTCGCCCATAATTTTGAACATATTTTGGTTGACGAGATGCAGGATACCAATCCACTGCAATGGGAGTTGTTATCCCCACTAAAGGAAAAATCCATTCTGTTTTGTGTCGGTGATGATGCGCAATCTATCTATGGTTTTCGCGGTGCCGATTTCAAGAATGTGCATAGCTTCCAAGAGCGAGTTCCCGGCGCACACATTCTAAAGCTGGAACAGAATTATCGTTCTAAGCAAGAGATTCTTGATGTATCCAATTGGCTTATTGGCAGGAGCCCACTCAAGTACGATAAGAAGCTTGTGGCGGTGCGTGGCAAAGGCAGTAAGCCGCTGCTCGCAAACTTTACCAGCGAATGGGACGAAGCGTCATGGGTCAGTGAAGATCTCATCGAACGACACGAAGCGGGGGCCGAGTGGCGAGATCATATGATATTGGTGCGATCTGGCTTCTCGGGTCGAACCATTGAGGCCAGCTTGCTGAAGCAAGAGATTCCCTACATCTTCATCGGCGGACAGAAATTGCTGGAATCCGCACACATTCGGGATGTTATGTCGATGCTGCGAATCGTGGCGAACCCAACGGATGAGCTAGCGTGGATCCGCTACTTGATGCTTTGGCCTGGGGTCGGAGAACGGACCGCGACTACCATAGTTCAGAAGCTAGCTGGAATCTTTGAGATCGATGGATGCCTTGAGTTACTGAAATCGGAGTCAAAGTTGAGCAATACGACACGCGAGTTACTGGAGATCGTTCATCAGTACCAAAACGATGTCGAGCGAGCCTTTGAGAAAGCCGTCAAAGGGCTGACTCCGTTGCTTGAGGAAAAGTTTAAGACACAGGACTGGGATAAGCGGAAACGAGATTTCGTGTTGGTCGAGAAACTCGCGTCGCATCATACAACGATTCTTGGCTTCATCGAGGAATACATGCTCGATCCTATCTACGCAAGTGAGCTCGAAGAGTCGAACTCAAACGATCGAGTTACCATTATCACGGTGCATAGCGCCAAGGGGACTGAGGCACCCGTGTGCTACATCGTGGATGCATCTCCAGGAGCATACCCTAGTACCAGATCGCTCGGCAGCGAAGATGAAATCGAAGAGGAAAGGCGGGTCCTTTATGTGGCCTTAACCCGAGCCAAGGATGAGATGATCATCACGCGGAGGAGCGATTCCACATGGGCTCGTCGCGGGTTTGGGAGCAGAGATACGACAGAAAGCTATTTCTTTAATAACTTACCCTCGAAGCTGGTCGATGAAACGCTTCGAAGGCGAGACCGCCCGTTTCACAGTCCACCTCCACCACCTGGCGACGATCCGTTTTTCGTCGGTATAGATTTCGGCTAGGCGATTTTCCAGCCCATAACAGACCGATTCAGGCGATTCGCATACCACAAAGCTCGTTAGCTTGGTACACTCAAAGGGTTTGTTGCCCTGTGGTGTGGTGGCCTGATGGGCTGAGTTGCGACTAGATGAATGGTGGTGGTTATGAATTACGACAGGCAAAGCTTTTCTACCGAGCAATCCAGTCTAATGGAGGCGATGGGGTGGCACTTGAAAAGGTGGAAAACAAACGGTGCCATGGCAGTTGCCGTCGTTCTGTTCGGTGCGTGTTGCGGAGTCTACGTCTCGGGCCAAGAAATCAGCAAGACTATCTCCACTGACTTAGATCACGACAACACGACAGCGATTCCCCTCACACTCCATTCGCTTCTAAAAAGAGAATGCTACGACTGCCACGGGGACAATTCTCCCGAAGGCAATCTCTCCCTAACACAACTTTCAGAACAAGAGTTCGGTGAGCCTCAACGTCAGATTTGGTGGAAGGTTCTCAACAATGTTCGCGCCGGCACGATGCCTCCTCCGGATGCAGGCTCCGAGATCACAGATACCGAGCGAGTCGAGCTAGCGAACTGGATCAAGTTTGATGTGTTTCAGATCAATCCCGCCGACCCTGATCCCGGCAAAGTGACGATCCGAAGATTGAATCGAACGGAATACACCAACACGATTCGTGACTTGATGGGGATCGATTTTAACGCAGATGTTGTCTTCCCACCGGATGATACCGGTTTCGGATTTGACAACATCGGTGATGCTCTGAGTTTGTCACCGATGCTCGTGGAGAAGTACTTGGCCGCAGCGACTGAAATTGTTGACAAAGCCGTCCCCAAGGTGCGTCGCCAGATACCAGCGATTAATCTCTCGGGGCGAGATTTTGAAAATAACTCGGGTTGGAACCTCAAGTTTGATCGCTCTGGTAAGAACCAAGTAAAAATCGATCGGCACGGTGAATATACAGTCAAAATCAAATTGCGAACGCACGGGACTTTTGAGTTTACGCCGCAACGCGGTGATTTGGTGGTCAAGATAGATGATTCCGTCGTTCACACAGGTAACTATGGTTGGGATGAATCCAAGGTGCATTGGCTGGAGTTTCCGAGGGACTGGCAAGAAGGGGAGCACTCCATTGAATTTGTACTAACGACAGTACCGCTCGCCGACGGTCAAGAAATACCTAATAATTTTTCAGCAAGTCTCAGCATCGACTCCGTAATTGTCGAGGGGCCCTCGGATCGTTCTGCATGGAATGTCCCAAACAACTATCGTCGCTTCTTTCCGCTAGATGATCCACCATCCGATCCGAAAGAACGACATGCATATATAGTCCGAGTACTAGATGACTTTACAACGAAAGCTTTTCGTCGTCCCGCCGATACAGCGACGCTTGATAAGTTAGTCTCAATCGCAGAGCGACTGATGGATCCGAGCGGAGAGAACTTTGAACAAGCCGTTGCACAGGCGATGGTTCCGGTGTTGGCTTCGTCACGGTTCTTATTCAAGACCGAGGGGATCGAGCTTTCCCAGACCGACAGTTCTTATTACGCGAGGCTCGACGAGTATGCTTTGGCCTCTCGGCTATCGTACTTTCTCTGGTCCTCGATGCCGGATGAGGAATTGTTTAGACTTGCGAGTCGCCAGGAATTACGAGCTAATCTCGCCCAACAGTTCGAACGGATGTTGCGAGATCCCAAATCCAAGGCGTTGGTTACCAATTTCGTGGGACAGTGGCTACGAACGCGCGATGTCGAAAAAGTTTCCATCGATGCCTTGGCTGCTCTCGGACTACAAAAAGAGTTCGATGAGTTACGGTCTTCCTTCTTTGGGAGACGTCGCCCTCGTTCCGATTCCGAACGCAATGCGGAGGATCCGGAGACCAAGCAACGCCGCGAGCGATTTCAGGAGATTGTAGCCAAACGCGATATGTTGGATGGCAAACTAAAAACATCCATGAAGCAAGAAACCGAGATGCTATTCGCTCACATTGTGAAGGAGAATCGCAGCATCAGGGAGATTGTTGACCCAGGCTACACCTTTCTCAACCAGAAACTGGTGGAGTACTACGGGCTTGGGGACTTGCCAGGGATGTCGGACATTCGGGGTGAGGAGATGCGAAGGGTGGAACTGCCCGCCGACAGTTGGCGGGGGGGTGTGCTGACTCAAGGCTCTATGCATTTAATCACATCGAATCCGACCCGTACCTCCCCGGTAAAAAGAGGTTTATTCGTTTTGGAGAACCTATTGGGCACTCCGACACCTCCAGCTCCACCGAATGTTCCTGAATTGGAGGATTCGGCGAATCGTTTTGGGGATCGGGAGCCTAGCCTGCGGGAACTGCTTGCGGTTCACAGGGAGTCGGCGTTGTGCGCGTCTTGCCATGCCAGAATGGACCCGTTGGGATTGGCGCTGGAGAACTACAACGCTCTAGCCATGTTCCGAACGGTCGAAGCGGAACAACCCATCGATTCGGCCGGGCAGTTGGTTACGGGAGAGGAGTTTCAGGATGTCAGAGATTTGAGACGGATTATTGCGAATGAGCGACGCCACGATCTTTACCGCTGTTTAACCGAAAAAATGTTGGTGTACGCCTTAGGACGTGGGCTCGACTATTCCGATGAACATATCATCGATGAAATTGTTGCCAAGCTGGATGAGAACGACGGCGCGATTCACGTGTTACTAAAGTCGATAGTCGAATCCAATGCATTTCAGCGACAGAGAGTCGCGAAACCGAAAACTTTAACCTCTCGGTCAGGAGACTTGCCATGACATTTTCGCAATCCTACCAGTTTCGCAAAGAGTTGATGAGCCGACGTCGCATGCTTCGCGGCTTGGGAGTCGCGTTGGCTCTACCTGCTCTGGAATCGGTTCCCTCGCAAGTGGTCGCGTCGGGGGCCAGCAACTCTGCCGCCACGACCGCGACTGGGGCTCCGCTTCGCATGGCGTTTATGTCCATACCTAACGGGGTGCAGCAAAAGCATTGGTTCCCAACCAGCAATGGAGGAAGTCTTGAATTGAATTCGACCATGCAGCCTTTAGAGTCGATCAAGTCGGAGATTCAGGTGATTGGTGGTCTCAAGCACGACAATGCAACAGCGGGTGCGGATGGAGCAGGCGATCACGCGCGAGCGAGCGCTACGTTCCTTACGGGTGCGAGAGCCAGAAAAACAGCTGGCAAGGATATCTTTGTTGGCATGTCGATCGACCAAAGAGCAGCCCACGCGATCGGGCAAGTGACCCGTTATTCGTCGCTCGAGTTGAGTTGCGAACCTGCGAGAAACTCCGGTGCTTGCGATTCTGGGTACGCATGTGCCTATCAGTACAATCTCGCTTGGAGTTCCCCGACTACGCCAGTCACTCCGGAGGCGAATCCCAAGTTGGTCTTCGAACGCTTGTGGGGGGCAGGCCCCAAAGAGGACCGGGCTAAGAACTATGCGATGCGCAACGAAACGCAAAAATCCATTTTGGATTTTGTGATTGAAGACGCCGCTCGGATTCAGAACGAACTGAGTGCAACGGATCGTCGAAAGCTTGACGAGTATATGGGGGGCGTGCGCGATATCGAGAATCGCATTCAATCGGCTGATCAGTTCGGGCACGTTCCCAATCCTGATCTGGATACACCGCCAGGGATTCCGGCTGCTTTTAGCGATCATATCGATCTCATGTTCGACATTCTCGCGCTGGCGTTTCAGACCGACACCACGCGGATTGCCACGTTGTTGTTAGCCTATGATGGCAGCAACCGAGTCTTCCCAGAATTGGGAATTGCCGAGGGTCATCATCACTTGACGCACAATCAATTCAAAGAGGAACTAGCGATTAAGGTAGCGGCTATCGATCAGTTTTACGTAGCACGATGGGCACGATTCTTGAATCAGTTGAACGAGATGAAAGATATCGACGGGAACTCGATCTTGCACAATTCGATGATCGTATTCGGTGGCGCCATAGCGGACGGTAACCGACACAGCCACGACAATCTGCCTGTGATTTTGGCAGGCAGAGGGGGTGGGGCTTGGGAGACTGGTCGCTATCTCAAGGCAGCCGATCAGCCCATGTCGAATCTGTTCGTATCGATGCTGAATCGCTACGGAGTCGAAGATAAATCGTTCGGAGATTCCACCGGACCGCTGGTCGAGTTGACCTAATAATTGTTCAACTGAAGACTCGAGCATGACGAATCAAGATCCGGCAATTCACCTGGACGCCCCAGGTAGAAGCCTTGAAAGAGATCGATGCCAAGATCTTTCATCAAGTTGAATTCTTGCTCGGTTTCGATACCCTCGGCCAAGATGAGTTGATTGCAGTCGCGTGCAATCTGAATAAGCCCGCGTATCACCGCAGTAAAGTTCTTCAATGTGGCTGCTTTGGAGACCAATTCTCGGTCCAGTTTAATTAGGTCCGGCGAGAGGCTTGCCAAGAGGCTCAAACCTGACGAACCAGCCCCTAAGTCGTCGAGAGCTGTCAAGAACCCCGCTTCTCGATAGTAATCCAAGATGCGACTGAGATGGTCGCGGTCTTTGACTTCTTCACTTTCAACCACCTCGAATACGATATTGCTAGGGTCTAGCCCCTCCTCTTTCACGACTCTTAGAGTGCTGCGTAGGCAAAAAACGGGCTCATAAATAGCCGTCGGCATAAAATTGATAAGGATCCGTTTGTCGCTAGGAACTTTTTTGGCTGCGTTCCGTAAATGCGTTTCGCGACAGACTCGATCGAGCATGGATAAAAGGTTTTCTTGTCGAGCCCAGTCCAAAAGTTGAGCTGGAGACAACGGCTTACCGTCGGCATCTTTTGCCCTCATTAGGCACTCATATCCCCAGACCGTTTTTCCATCCCGTTCAAAGACCGGTTGGAAGTGGGAATAGATGCGATCTCCCTTAAGTATTTCTAAGAGTGGTGAGGACGTTCTTGCAGCAAATTCCGTCAGCTTGATCAGTTCTCGTTCGCACGAAGATTGGCTTGTTTTGGTCGAGCAACAACCCGCTTCAAAACCGCCATCCCAACAGCATTCGATGTGCTCAAGAAAATCGTCGGACAGGAAGGCTGCCAGGAAATGAGCAATATCCTCGGGGGTCCTGTACGAGGAGTTGCCCCCTACCTCAACCGACCATACGCGATCATCCCGTTGGGACCAAAACGGTAGTTGAGACAAATCCTCGCTAAGTGTTTTGTCGGCTGAGTTCAATGCCAAACGGACTTGACGAGTACCGGATACGCACGCACAACCCATTTGCAATAGTCTCTGTTCGGGAAAAGATTCGATTTGATCTAAGGACACAGATTATTAGGGCACAATCCAGCAATTGTCGAATGTTACAAAACTGATATTTCACCTTTGCAACCACACCTTTTCCGTGGTTGTGGGTTTTGACGATCATTCCGGCAACGAGCCGCATTTACGTTGAATTTAGCAATGGCGATCGCCGTGCGGTGACGGGGGATGCGAAGCGAGCCGATTGATGCCTTTGGCAGCGAAAGCAAAAAATACCGGGGGGGGAGAGGGCTGGCTGGGTGGATGGATGGGCGGTGAAGGCGCTAGAGCCCTACCGGTGGGCTCGCGTCCAGTCCGCTTCGATTGGTATCGCTGCGTGCCCTGCTCCTAAATGGATTTGGTAGTTTTCATTTGCCGCTCGGTCCAGGAGTTAGGTTGTTAAGCAGGTAGCGGATGATCAGCAATCTGACGTGGACCGTTGTACCAGCACCTTCGCGCAAACCATGATCCCGATTTGGGTAAACCCAGTAATCAAAGGGTTTACCGAGCTCGATTAAGCGATCGACCAGGCCCTCGATGATTTGAATATGGGTATTCGTCTCGCCTGAACCAGTCACGATTAAGAGCTTACCTTTTAGACCCTCGGCATAATTGATCGCGGCTGCCGTCTTGTATCCTTCTGGATTCACCTTGAGGTCGCGCATGAAGATTTCTTGAAACCAAGCGTTGTAAAGATGTGGCTGTGGTTTGGGGACAACAGCGATCCCGACATGATAAGATTCAGGTTTGCGAAACATCGCGTTGAGAGTGTTAGAGCCTCCACCGCTCCAGCCCCAAATTCCCACGCGAGAGAGGTCCACAAAATCGAACTTTTGCCCGAGCGACTTCAAGGCAGCTTCTTGTTCCTCGGTCGACAATGGACCTAGACTTCCAAAAACAGCCCGTCGCCATGCAGCCCCCTTTGGAGCGGGCGTCCCACGATTGTCAAAAGACACGACGAGGTAGCCTAGATCCGCAATCGCCCGATGGAAATCGATTTGCGATGCGCCCCATTCATCTAGCACTGTTTGCAAGTGAGGTTCACCGTACACATAGATGAATACGGGGTACTTTTTTCTCGGATCAAAATCCTTCGGCTTGATCATCCAGGAATCTGCGTAGAATCCATTGCCGATATCCAAAGAGAAGAACTCGGTAGGATGCGTGATAACTTGCTTCATTCTCTCTCGCAAAGGCGAGTTTTCCTCTAGGACTCGCACAACTCGATGCGAAGGCAGCTCTACAAGTTCGACCACGGGCGGAGAATCCAGGGTCGAATACGTGTGGATGGCCCAGCGGGCATCGGGTGAGAATTGGTACTGGTGTGTGCCCGGTTGCTCGTTGGGTGTGACCCGCTCCAATTCACCTGAACCGTCGAGCGGAACCCGATAAAGATACTTTTGAGTACCGTTTTCTGGTGAGGCGTAGAAGTAATAGAGCTGGTTCGACTCATCGACTACGGCACGGTCGATCACGTCGTAATCTCCGGGGGTGAGGAGCGCGAGCTCACGACCATCGCGGGCATGGAGATACGAATGACGCCAACCATCTTTCTCGCTGATCACGATAAAGGCATCGCCGTTTCGAATCCAGGTGATCCCTGAAATTTTGCCTTGGCTCGATTCCAGCCAGCTCTCGCTTGTTTCCGAGTAGATCGTTGTCGAACTGCCGTCAAGCCGGTAAAGGATCACCTCTCGAACGTCACGGAAACGGCTGAACTTTTCAATCAATATTTCTTCAGAGTTACCGGCCCAGCCAATTTGCCCGAGGTACTGCCCGTTTTCTGGGGTTTTCAGATCGAGCCACGTAACCTCACCACCTTCGGCAGGAACGAAGCCAACCCGCAGCGATTCGATGGTTTCTCCTACTCGTGCGAAGCGATGGTTTTCGAGTCGTGGATAAGATGGATCATCCGAAATCAAAACTTGGCGAATCGGAACATCCGTCATATCCGATTCTAAAAAAAGTACATACTTACCATCGGGGCTCCAGCTTGTTTCGCGAATTCGCACATCGCGGTCCGCAGAAGCTTTATATAAAGTTCGTACTTTTTCCGTTCCCGACGTGCTGGTTTCTTCAAGGCTGCGAAGAGAGAGTTCGCGGTACTTTGTTTCGATTTTCCAAGATCGGTTGGGGGCAACTTGCTGCGACTCAGGTAGGCACGCTAATTGTTCGGTGGTTGGTTCGGAGCTCGTACCAGTTGACACGTCGTAAAAATTTCTGGTGGTATTTTTGGTACCAGATTCCAAGTGAGGGCCTAGGAAACCTGAGCTATCTGGTAGCCACTCCGCTTGGACTCTGCGGGGTTGGTAACGGTTTCGTTCATAAATATCGCGAATCCGCTCCTCGGCCTCGGCGGGGATGCGGGTCGATTTTTCAGGTTGGGCCTCGAGAAGAGAATCGCATCGCAAATCCACAAATACGATGGTCGATAACAGTGTAATGATTCGAAGCGAAATTCGCATGGGTTGGGAAAGCTGGTGGGAACGGTGGGGAGAATGTTTGCACCAAACAGGTGCCGGTATTGTATGTTACTAGTATTGCTTGTTTCAGACAGACCGCTTGGTGACTAGGGACTCTAAAAGACAGAATCGCGCACAATGGATATTTCGAAACTTTCGTCGGTGCGCCCAAGCCAGATCGATATCGAACTTTTGGAGATGTTGTTCGATTTATCGCCTGACGTGGCCTTTTTCATAAAAGACGCTGCTGGACGGTATATCACGGTCAATCAATCGCTGGTGGAGCGACATGGGCTCAAGAACAAATCAGAGGTCATCGGAAGATGCCCACGCGAGATTTGCCATGGGGAGTTCGGCCAGATTCCGACCGAGCAGGATCTTTCTGTTTTGGAAACGGGTAAGCCCTTGATTGAGCACTTGGAGATGCAATGGCAGACCCCCGAGAATCCCGTGTGGTGCTTAACCACAAAGCTTCCGATCAAAGATCCACAGGGAAAAGTGATAGGTATCCTTGGCTTTTCCAGGGATCTCCGAATTGGCTTGAACCCCAAGGAGATACCGGAGGATTTTGCGGCAGCTCTGCGGGAGTTCGAACAAACGTTATCCCCGGACTGCACGCCGTCGTGGTTGGCCGAGCGGTCAAAACTCACTCCGCAGAGATTGACTCGATTGACCAAGCGGTTGTTCGGGATAACTCCTAGCCATTTGCTGACCAAATCTCGAATTGCCGCTGCTGCTCGAATGCTAAAGGAGACCGACTTGTCTGTATCGGAGGTCGCCCATTCCTGCGGCTATTACGATCACAGTGCGTTCTCACGCTCCTTCCGATCAACAATTGGCTTGACGCCTTCTGAATTTCGAAGTCAGTCGTAGATCGCTAGTTTGCAACGCGACGTTTCGTTTCCTTAAGTGTTTCGGTCAGCTCGTCCATCGAACGTCCCTTGACCTCGTAAACGTACTTGAGGACCTCGGCTACGGCAGCGTACTCCGAGGTTGGAATCGGTTTGCCAATGTCAACTTGTTTGAACAAGGCTTGAGCCAGGGGTTTTCGTTCTACGATAGGAATTCCGTTCTCCAGTGCAATTCGTCGAATTTTTGCGGCTACCAAATCGGCTCCCTTGGCAAGAACGATCGGAGCCTTCATGGTTTTCGGATCGTACTTCAGTGCAATAGCTAGTTCCGTTGGGTTGGTGACTACGACATCGGCTTTGGGGACATCGACTGCGAGTCGCTGTTGTGCAAGTTCTCGTTGAACGCGACGGCGCCGGGATTTGGTATGCGGATCCCCTTGCGTCATTTTGTATTCTTCACGGAGTTCTTCGTCTGTCATGCGCAGGTCTTGTTCGTATTTCCATCGCTGAAAGACGAGATCCAAAAAGGCGAGAGCCACTAGTGCAATAGCCACATTGCGGCACAAAACCATCATCGTGGCCCAAAGAAACTTTCCAACAGTGGTCAGGTCGGCTGAACCGAGGGCTAAAATCTCGTTCCATCGGCTCCACACACCCAACAATAGGATGCCACCGACAAGCATGATCTTGAGCAAACCGAATCCCAATCGAGTCACATTCGTTATCGAAAACAGCCGCTTGGTACCTTGGATGGGATCGATTCTTTGAATATCGAACGCCAGTTTTTGGGGCAGCCACATCGGGCCGACTTGAGAAAAATGGACGATTAACGATGTCGCCACGAGCCCCGCCATCAATGGCAGGACGGAGATACCCACTCGGATGACTTGCCTGAGTAGCAAGGATGTCTCATCTCGTGAACTCGACACGATGATGGGAACAGAACCTTCGAGATCGGTGATCAACTGAATAAGTGCGACTCCGATTTGGCCACCATAATTGTCGAGCAGAATGACACCGATTAGCAACAAGACCGATGAGCCTAAGTCTTGCGATTTCGGAACATTTCCTTCTTCACGGGCACGCCAACGGCGATAGTCGGTTGCCTCGTGTTTCTTTTCACCAGCCCCCTGAGCCATCGATCTATGCTCCCTTATTCACGGGAAGCAAATCGATGGTTTTCTCGACCCAAATCCCCAATTCGTCTTGAAAAACCCATCCGATACTCGTGATGGAAAGGGTAAGAACGATAAGGAGCATGGTGACATTCACGTTGAATCCGATCGCCATGATGTTGAGCTGTGGTAGTGTTCGTCCGATCAACGCGGTAACCAAGTTCGCGAGCAGCAGCATGATGGCAGCCGGACCAGCAGCGCGGAGCCCTACAGACATGCTATGCCCAATCAGTCCGTAGAGTTGAGTGAGCCAAGCATCGTCGAGAGTAACTCCACCCGCCGGATAGTAGACAAAGCTGTCAATGCAAACACCTACGATGACGCGATGCCCACCGAGAACTAGAAACAGGAGCATGGCGACCCAGGTGAAAAGCTGGCTGATCACGGTGGTCGACTCTTGTGTCGTTGGATCAGCGGCCTGGGCAACGTCGAGGCTGGCCAAGGTGCTAATGACTTGACCGCCGATCTGCAGGGCGCTGACCACTATCGTGGCTGATGTCCCAAACAATAATCCCAAAAGCAATTCTTTGATAATTCCGATAGTTAATTCGAATAGATTCGACGGCAATGGCGTAGAAAACTCTAGGATGATGGGGGTCAAAACAAAGGAAACCATCAACACCACCAGAGCCTTGATTCTCATCGGAACCGCGCTTCCTTGGAGAGGAGGCATTAGCACCAGTAACGGACCAAGTCTGCTTAGTACGCAAAAAAACGTCCACATCGGACCGTTGAGCAGGGAAGAGACGGCTTGAAGACTATCCATACTAGGCAAAGGCTTTTTTTTGCAGCTCCCGAATCTGGTCTCTACCGAAAGATGCTCTAGCGTTTCGCAACATGGATTGGGATATCCCGAATCAAATCCCGCGAGTAATCGATCATTCGATCGGTGAGCCACGGCAGGCAAGCGATAATGGCAAACGTCATTGCGACCAGTTTCGGTACCGTACTAACGGTTTGGTCTTGAATTTGTGTCAGTGCTTGAATCAAGCCGATTAACAGACCGACAATCATTCCAATCACTAAGAGGGGAGCACCGAGGAGCAATGCCATAGCGATGGCGTCTCGAACCAGATCAACTGCTTCACTTGCGTTCATGATGGTCTAGGCAATCCTGAAAAAGGTTTGTTCAAGTGTTCAATGTTCCAAAGCTTTGGAGGAGAATGTCGACCACCAGTCGCCATCCATCGACCAGCACGAACAAAAGTAGTTTGAATGGGGTAGAAATCAGAGCGGGCGGGAGCATCATCATGCCCATAGAAACGGTAACCGAAGCGATGACGATATCGAGGATCAGGAAGGGCAAATAGATTTTGAAGCCCATCAAAAATGCCACTTTCAGCTCGCTCAGCATGTAGGCTGGTAAGAGGACTTGTAGCGGCACATCATCGAATGTCGCAGGCCCTGATGAATTGGGGGCATAGCGACTGTAGAAAAGGTGAACATCATCGTGGTTGTCGGCGTAAGCAATCTGCGTTGCCATGAATTCGCGAACGGGGGCAATGCCACGCTCCCATGCTTCTGTTGAGGACATTTGGGAGCCGGCTTGCGTATAGGGTTCGATCGCTTCGTTGTACACTCTCGTCCAAACGGGGCTCATAACAAAGAGGGTGATGAACAGTGAGATTGAGGTGATGACTTGGCTGGGAGGTAGCTGTTGAGCACCGAGTGCCTGTTTCAGCAATCCGAAAACGACGATCACTCGGACGTAACAAGTGGTCATGAGCAGGATCGCCGGTGCTAGGCTAAGCACGGTGAGGAGCATGAGAATTTGGAGCGAGCTCGACAGCCCCTTTGGGCTGAGCCACGCCTCCGGTCCGCCCGCTAGTTGGTTGGTAAGAGACTCGATTGCCGACTCGCCTTGCGCCTCCGTCGTTCCGGTGGCCGAAGCGTTATTTTGCAGCGATTGGCGTGCATCAGACTCGATTCGAGCTTGTTGAGCCCGCTGCAAAATTCCGGTAGCTTCCTGGGCTTGAGCAAGGGTTCCTGCGAGCCCGAGGTAGGCAACGAGTACCAGAAGCCTAGCCAGATACTTATAGAATGTTGATTGGTGAGGAAGAACGACCATTCGATTTTAGGGACCGTGGCTTCTGAATGGAGAAACTTTGCCTATTTTTTGGACTTTGTCTCAAGTAACGGATTCTGGGATTCGTCGCTAGGCCAATGTCACTAGTTGCCGTTCGGCCAATCGCCTTTGGCGATGGCATTTGATTAGTTCGGCGCAACTCTGTGTTTTTAACCGGTAGGTAATGATGGATGGATGGAATTTGACTCGCGCAATACCTTCCTGAAGAAAAAGTCGAGGATTCGAAATGGGGCTCGGCACACTAGTTTCCCGGTTCCTAGTCAGTCTCGAGACATCGCAAGGCGAGGCAGACACAAACTGGCGAGTTCTTGGGCTTGGCAGCCTGGGAAGACAGGGGGAAATGCGGATGAATACACAGATATCCAATAGCGAATCAAAAGTGGATCAAATCCGTAAAACTGCCGACAAACCACCCGAATGAGGGGTGCAGCCCCCCTTACGGCAAATTAGCGAGGTTTTATTTACCACAAAATGTTGCATCCTGCCGATAGGTTTGGTAGAACAAATACTGGTGGCGTATTGCCGCTGAATCGTTTTAGTACTTGTTTCCCCATCTTTTCCCGGGAGTGCTGTCGGTATGAAGAGAGTTAGAAATCTAGAAAGGCGAGGGTTTACGCTCGTCGAATTGTTGGTGGTGATAGCCATCATCGGAATTTTGGTCGGGCTGTTGTTGCCCGCGGTGCAAGCGGCCCGCGAGGCCGCCCGAAGAATGTCGTGTTCGAACAATGCGAAGCAAATTGGCTTGGCTCTTCTGAACTATGAGTCTGCGTTTAGAGCTTTTCCGACTCAAGGTATATATGGTCCGGGGAATCCTAATTTCCTCTTGCCATATCACACCACCTGGATTGTTGGGATCTTGCCATACTGCGAGGCAACCGCTCTTCACCAACAAATCAACTTTGCTTTACCTATCTGGCCGCAAGTCGATTTCAATGGAAATCGGATCATCAGTGCGAGATTGCCGTTTCTCCGTTGTCCGTCGGATTCTGCTTACGATGAAGTCTATCGTGCGCACGAGAATATCACTCCGACCAATTATGCGGGTAGTGAAGGCTACCACTGGTGGGAAACCGCGACGATCAATGGTACCAATGCGCCTTGGAACAGTTTTGGATTTCCAGCGGGGGTGACCTCCGAATTGTCGGGTGCGTTTACCATTCGCAGGGTTACAACGTTAGCTTCGATTAGGGATGGCACTTCAAATACCGTGGTCGTTAGCGAAAAGGACTCGTCTGGATACTTTGGAGGTGGGTTTAACACTTCAGGAACTGGAGCATTTCGAGTCGGACAAGGTAACCGAGTATATTGCAGCGCTCTGGTTGCCACAGCATACGCTGGTTGGGCAGGCAACGAAGGTGGAGGGCAGCGGACCAGGAATCCCGATGGCTCTGCACGCGGAAATGCCGGGTGGTTCCGAGCGGGCCCGCATGCTTTCACACCAACCTATTTGACGGCTTGGGGTATCAACACCGAGTGGCCAGGTGCATCTAGTGAGCACACGGCCAACGGTATCAATACGGTCGCCGCGGACGGAAGTGTCAATTTTATTTCTGAGAACATCGACTACGGTGTTTACCTGCGATTGAACGCGATAGCAGACGGCGTAGTTAACGCGGATCCTCGAAACTAAGGAAAACCATGAAGAACGTTGTTGTTTTATTGACTGTATGTTTGTCGCTGGGAGTTCTTTTCCTAGCGGGGTGCGAAAGGCGTCCAGATCCACGAAAGAACCCTGATTTCAACGAGGGAGCACTTACTAACCCTGGCTCCATCGAGATGAAGCCTCTCGGTGGCGGGAAGCCAAAAACCTAGGCTGATTCGGAAATTTCACTTTTCTATGAAGGGCATCGCGCGGCGGTGCCCTCTTTTTTTTAACACGCCCACATTCATACGATTACATTAAAGGCCAAGATTTTCCCAAGAACCACCCGTAGCAAATCATTTTGGTGATTCCGAAAATAATCCAATTCCTTCGATCGCTATCCAGTTTCCTACCTCAACCCCCTCGAATCTCTCTACTACTCCTCCAATCCAGGATATTTCTAGAATAGGAACCTTTTTGGTAGCACCTGTTCCAAAAATGATTCGCTTTTCATTGCAACACTGATAGCCATTACCTGCGGATAGGATCTGAATCTGTTCCTTTTGGTTATCGACTATCTTCACCTGTGTCCCGATTGCATCTCTACTAGAAATCGTGCCAACAAGTCGCAATGATATCGATTGGTAAACTGTCGACGATTGATTTTCCAACAGTGCGACTGGCGAATCCAAATGCGATATCAGCAGATCTTCCTTTCCATCTCTGTTCCAGTCGACTTTGGCCATTGCCCGTCCTAAGTACCTTCCCGCCCAATATCCCTGCCAACTTTTACTAGCTTCTTGGAACACTCCGCGGCTATCATTCCGAAAGTACTGCGGCGGCATTTGGTAGAGCTGGTTTTTAAAGTCAAATCGGTCTAAGTGACCGTTTGTCACAACAAGATCTATGTTGCCATCCAACAATGGGTCAACCGCTTGGGTCCCGAATCCAACCATAGCAAAACTCGGTTCGCTCAGCATTGCCCTCCTCGTACGGTCTTCAAACCTTGCAGGATTGATTTGAGAGTAAAGAGTGTTGGATTCTGTAACATAATTCGTGACAAAAAAATCTAAACTTCCGTTGGCATCAAAATCCCCTACTGCAATTCCCATGCACCCTTGTTTAGCTCCGTTACTATCCATGGATAGCCCGACCAAATCGGCTATGTTGCGAAAAGACATATTCGCCTTTGGCATAGAATCAGTGGCGTTCAACGGCCATTCCTCAATCGGTACACGAGAAAAGAAGTGGTTTGCGGTTTGGTCGTTCGCAATAAAAATGCAGTTGGTTTGAGGTTGTAGAAAGGAACCGACTACGATCCCAAGTCCTTTTCCGTCGGAGGCTGACACACCCATTTCTCGACTCTGTTCCATGAACTGGGATCTATTGTTGATCCATAATTTGTCCGACGATGCCTCAAACGTTCCGGGGCCACAAATGCGAATTCTGTTTCCCTCCCAGCGACATTCTCTCGTAAACAGATCTTCTCCTTGCAGGTAATTGACATCATATATGTCCGCGTAACCGTCCGTATCCATATCAGCAATCGCACAACTGGTGGTCCACGATTGATCAACGATACCATACTCCACCGTGACATCGTCAAAAGTTCCGTCGCCGTTGTTCAACAACAGAATGTTTCTTCCGATCGTTGCAATGTAGATATCATCGAATCCATCGTTGTTAACATCACCGCATGCTACCCCCTGTCCATACGCAGAATAGTTGATACCGGAAGCTTCTGAGATGTCTATAAAGGATTTCCCCTGCTGATTTCGAAACAATACCTGGGTTAAGGGCTCCTCGGTCGATAGCCCAGCATCAGCCCCTTTAGGGACGCGTCTGTGTCGCTTGGCTGGTATCTCATCGGGAGGCCAGTGGCACCCCTGGGAAAGTACTACATCGGGCCAACCATCCCTATCAAAATCCAAAACCCCGACACCTCCTCCTGCGAATTCATACAACTGTTTCGACTCGGCACCTGGTTTAGGACTGGAAAAGTAAGAGAAATTCAGTCCAGCAGTTGGTGCTACATTGGAAAATCGAATTTCTTGGCTATCTACACCTGGAGTCTCGGAAATTCGCAAATCTAGCATCGAGGCAATCAACGTAATTTCAACGTCTCCATCCGCTGATGGTAAATCCAAGGGCTTGGGTAAAGAATTCCACACCAACGGGTTTCCATTCAGAGTCTTTCGTAACGCTGCCGCTGCCTGCATTAATTGTGGATTGGGCTCCCCATAACCTCGTTGAATTAGACTGGCCCAGGCGTCAGCTTCTTTTGTTCTCCCAAGTTCTTTGCATCGATTCGCAGCGTCAATAATTGTTCGCGCGTCCGGTTGACGGGTATACATTTCCAAACATAGCCGCACGAAGTTATTGATTTTCGCATGCCGATCCATAGCAAGCTTGGCCCTCTCAAGCTCACCGCGGCGACCATACTCCTCCGCGAGTAAGAAGTAGACCGATTCGTGATTGTGATCAAGCCGAGATGCCCTAATAAAACAGTCCAACGCGACGTCATACTCCTCGAACTCTTTAGCCCATTTTCCAAGGGTGATCCAAAACATGGGGTGAGGGATCTGCCCCTCCAAGTTTTTCTTGATCCATCGTTTGACGCCTTCCGGGTCTCGTAACTCCGATTCCACCTGACCTAGACTAACATATGCTTCCACTGATGTTGGTAGTAATGCAACAGCTCGAAGCAAATGATCTTTGGCTATCTCATTCTGTTGGTTTGCCAGCGCAACTCGTCCCAGAGCAAGCTGTAGTGATGGGTCATTCGGATTTTGATTCTGAATATCTTTCAATGCCTCATCAAAATTTACAACCTGGTTCGGTGCTCCAAGAACCAGAAGGATATTCAAATCATGAAGGCCTCGGTCCACTAGCCACCTGAGATGTTCCCTCGCATCAAAGTTGCGTCCAGTCATGCCATATAGATAGATGAGCCTCTTTCGGAACTCAGCAACCTCTGGGAACTCTTGAACTAATCGCTCGAAATGGGAGATGGACCTATGCAGTTGCCCCGCGCGAAAGGCGAATTCTCCCGCCATGCTACCGTACTCCGCCGAGAACTCTTGTGGGGGTTTCAATAGCTCTTCTGAGTACATCCAGGCTCTCTGGTAATGAGTCTGGGCTGACGCGGACTTTATTGCCAAAAGTAGTGCCTCTTCTCTCATCCCCGAGAAGTTTTGAGAAACATTCAACGCCTGCTCTTCCGCTCGTTCAAACTTGCCAGCACGAAAAGATTCTCGCGCGTCTCGTAGAGTAACTCGGGGCTGAAATGTCCGGGCCAGAAGCGAGGCAACAACCACCAAAAGCGTCAACGTGAAAAACGCACTGAGAAAGTATTTTCTAGGCATGAGACGATGGAGAGAGATGGAAGGATGAAATGGCGGATTCAAAACGGTCTGGCAAACTTAGTTAGGATCAGCCTCGCCTTTGAGGACGATCCAAACCCAAAGTCTACAACGACGCATTGCACGGCCCAGCCAAGATTAGTGCATAGCTGTCGAACAACATTGTATACTTTCAAGTCGGCTGGCAGATAGGCGTGCGGAACTTGACCCGATTTTCGGAGAACTTCCGTGATTAAAAAGTTTAGAGCAACGAGGGTTAGAATTGAACTGGGACTTTTGGCTAGGATGGGTTGCCCCAATTGTAGTGTCAATCCTTTCCCTGATCTTTTGGGTTCTGACTCTTATTGGCATGCCCGGCAATTGGGGGCTGATGGCCTTAGCTGGCCTATGCTATTTCTTCTTTAATCCCGAGACTGGCTCTCATGTCTCGCTGACGGTGCTCGCCGCGATGCTTAGCATTGCTATCATTGGAGAAGTTCTGGAATTCGTGGCAAGTTCTCTCGGAGTGAATCGCCTGGGAGGATCGAAAAAAGGAGGAATTCTTGCGGTCATAGGTTCTGCAATCGGAGCGATTGCAGGAATCTTTATCGGAATTCCCATACCGATTGTCGGCAGTCTAGTCGCTGCGGTCTTGTTCGGATGCTGCGGCGCATTTGCGGGTGCCATCGTAGGGGAGTACTGGGACGGCAAAGACTGGGACGACGCGATCAAAATTGGCTGGGGAGCGTTTTGGGGCCGGCTCTTCGGAACAATCCTTAAATCCTTGTGCGGAACCATTCTGCTCGTCATCCTAATCGTTTCGGTTTGGACTGACTTGTTTTAATGAAACCTCCCATCGTGCATTTCGTTTTTGCATCACCCTGGAAATGCTGAGAGCCACCTCTTGCGAGGTGGCTCTCAGGAAACTCATGCTGCTTAATCAGCGGTGCATCTTTTCGCGACGAAGGAAGCTCCGGAAGGCTGTGGCAAAACTCTGACCTGACTAAGTCATCGAATCAATCACCTGTACCAACCAGATTGCTAGCTAACAAACCAACTCGCCGCCAAACTATCTAGATAATCTTCTTCTTCGTCTTCGGTATCGAACATGTTCCCAACAAAAGCATTCGTCTCGTTATCCGATTGCGAAACGCTTGTGTAATAAGCTAGTTCGTCGTAGACATTGGAACCTCGAGCAGTGCGTGCAAATGACATCTCGACGAGAGGCATTTCCCCACTTCGCAGATGGATCCCATCCGATCCCTCTCCTTCTCCCGTCATCATCGAAGAGGAATTGAGGAAGTTGATTACCTCTAAAGCGTCAAGCGGATCTAGGTAACCGTTTCCGTTCACATCGACGAAGAACCGATTTCCACCCTCTCCGGAGCCTTCAAGCCCACCACTTCCTAGAGGTCCAGCCCCGCCGCTATTGAGTGCGTTGATGATGATTAACACGTCGATCGCTGACACAAATCCATCATTATTAACATCGTAGACATTGCCCCAGTTAGTGAAGCCACCAGAACCGCCGCCCGTGCCTCCACCTGTTCCGCCGGAGCCTCCCCCTGCCCCACCTGTGCCACCACCGGGAGTAACAATCTGCAGGGTGGTGGTCGTATACCGAATCTGATTGGTCAGAAGCGGAGTGGTTGGATCGAACAACAATGTATCGTTAAACGGCTTGACGTCCGCTGGATCTCCAGTGAATCGGGCTGTTCCAAGCGAGCTGCCAGCGGTGAAATTCAAGACCCATTGCAATCTCTCAGGGAAACCGAGCGGATCGCTTGTATTGTCTTGGAAGGAGCCGATCTCGTTGATAAGACCAGGCACAAACACGTCACCTGACTTTCCTTGACGGTATACGCTACCAACAAAGTCGCTTCGGAAGAAAGGCGCCAATGCTGGATCGACCGTCACGAGGTTATTCGAGAAAAGAATGTCTTGGTAGGCGGCAAACACGCCTGGCCTCGGTGGCTGCGGCGAAGCAGAATCCCTCAAATCCCTGACGTAGCTGCGTAGCTGGAATTGCTGACCCGGAGCAACCTGCGAAATCGGGTTACCGTTCATATCGGTCACTTCGAGACGGAGTTCAACAAGATCATCTGCCGTAACCTGATTAAACGAACCGACATTCAAGGTTACCGTCGCGGTGGAGGTAAAGCCTCGTTGGTCAGTGATCGTGTATTCGAACTGGTCGGTACCAACAAAGTTCGTATTCGGTATGTATTGAACTCTCGCACCGTTATCAACGATCACTACTTGTCCGTTTGCGGACATCATTCGCGTCGAAGTAACCCGAATTGGACCGTTCGAACCGACGACATCGTTGGCCATGACATCAATAACGGATGGTTGTCCAGCAGGTACCATCGGTATATTTACCCCCGCGACCAACGTTGGAGAATCATCGACGGCTATCGGGAAGTTCGTTCCACTTGGAACAATTTCCAACCTAGCTCGCCCATAGCGAATTTCGTCGGTTGGGACTGGTGCGTTAGGTGTATTGAAAACGGTTACATCACTTTGCGGCCTCAAGTCGGCAGGATCAGCAATGAACTCTGCCAAACCGGCAGAATTTGCTGTGAACAGCAAAGTCGCCAGGAGCTCTCGATTCGGATTGTCCATGTTCGAGATCTGCCCAGCGAACGCCCCAAGCTCATTGATCACACCAGGGATTTGTGCAGAACCGGTTCTACCTGCAGGGTAGAGTGGTCCAAATTGAACGTTAAAGTCAAATCCGCCCGGGGTCGTCGGAGATACTGGAGATACCAGGCCTGCACTGTACAACATGTCCAAGTATGCCGAGTAAACTCCAGGCGAGTTGACAAACACCGGTGGCACTTGGCTAGCACCTCGCTCTGGTCGCAAGTCATCGACATACACTGCTACTCGGAACTGCTCGCCTTGAGCGATCCGGGTAATTCTATTTCCGGCCAAGTCGAAGAACTCAAAGCTGAACTCGACAATGTCGTCTGCCCTGGCTCCCTCGAGGGTATGTACGGTGACGTTGGCAGTGGTAGTCTTGCCAGTCCCGTCGGTTGCCGTGTAGGTAAAGGTTTCGGTGCCGCCAAACCCACGCACTGGAGTGTAGCGAATACTCTGCCCTCCCGTACCAATCGTCACGGTTCCTCCTCGGTTCGGAGTCGAAACCGAAGTGATGACCAGAGCGCCCCCTTGTCCCTCAATATCGTTCGCCAGCACATTTAGTGGAAAACCGATCGAGTTGGTCGGAATATCAAAGGAATCATCGACTGCGACCGGGTCTGCGAAGCGTGCGAGAACATTGACCGTCACCCGAGCGGTTCCCGTCACGCCCGTTGAAGATCGCGCTGTGTACGTAAACTCGTCCACTCCGATAAAGCCCAGCGGGGGACTGTAAAGAAGCCTATTCGTTGCGGCATCTATTTGGATGCGAGCATTTCGGTTACTGCTAGAGACACCGGTGATGGTCCAGGTGACACCGGGAGGTGCAAAATCGTTGGCGATAACATCTAGAACTTCATTGATGCTGTTTCTGCCGACGCTAAAAATATCGTCTTGAAGGTCCCGTCTCGGACCATTGACCACGTTAAAGACGTAGTCCTCTACTTCCCCAGCCGCAGCCCGCCCAGCAGGTCCAAGCGTAGGTTGTTGTGATATGCGGAATCGAGCATAGACCCGGTCCACCGCGTTGGCAGGAATCGTGAACATGATGTCTTGGGTGAATAGCCCCGGACCGCTTGGGATCTGCAGGGCGTTGATGACCATCTCACCCGCATCGTTCCAATCGCCGTCCCCATTAAAGTCCATCCAACCGTGAACGTAAGCCAATGTTCCTGTCGTGTTCGTTGCGGTCAGTCGGAGAATGTTGTTCCCATCACCTCGAACAAAGGTGGTAACCTGCGTGATTCCATCTTCGTCATCGATACCCGCCAAATCGTCGCCGTCAGCATTGAATGATGGGCGTCCATCTGGATCAGCATCCCAAAGTGTACCTAGCGTGAGACCTTGCAAGAAGCCATGGCTAGCACCATTCTGTGCACGAGTGGTTGGGTAGGGGCTTGGAGCATCCCCCCAATCTGCGAACTCTGCATTTCCGAAATTGAATCCAGTGATCGGATTCACCCCATCATAGACCACTGTGTGACCGATAGAGCGGCCTGCACTGTCCACAGAGCTACCGTTCGCGCCAACCGGGAAGGTTTGTCGGAAGCCGGCGTCAACAACCTCACGAATTACAAAGGTGCCCGCTCTTGGAGGTGTCAATCTAAAGGACCCATCGGCAGCCGTAATCGCCGCTGGCTCGCCAATGTCAGGTCGACCGTCTAGGTTCAAATCGATGTAAACATAGACTCCCGCCAACGGTGGTTCACCCGCATCCCAAATCCCATCTCCGTTGACGTCCAACCACTTGTATCCAGTGACTTCGTTGTTGGGTCGAACCGATCCAAAGTTCACCACAGCATTGCCTGTTCGAACGTCAGCACTCTTGACCACATCGGCGTTTGTCGCTGCAATCCAGCCGGCTGGACGCGTGACTCTAAGATCGTATTGACCAGGTCGGACGGTCAAGCTGTAGTTTCCACTCGCATCCGAAACTGCTCTTGGCTCATCAAAATCCCGTACGCCGTTACCGTTTAGATCGACAAAGACTTCCCAGCCCGCAATGCCCGGCTCGTTAGCATTACGTGAACCGTTTCGGTTCAAATCGTTAAAGAGATTACCAGTGATGACGTTGCCAACCTTTCCGGTCGACAGACCGAAAGCAAAGGTCGCTCGGTGGTCTACAATGCCGAACAAAAATTCCTCGGGTTGGTAGCGGTCTCGTCCAAAACCCACTGCGATGTCGTCGGCTGTACCCCAGATTCCGTCCGGTCCAACTCCCAACGCCTGGATGGCAAGCGGCGAACCGCTATCCATGAGTGTGATGACCCCATTGGCATTGTCTTGGTGTCGACCACCAACCATGTGACCAAGCTCGTGAGCCGCTACGTTACCGACGGCGACGGCCACCGCGTCCAAAAGGGAGCGTCCTGGAGCCCGAGGGATGGCTGCGATTTCCGGAATCATTTCCCCCAGAATGACGATACCGGTTTCCTCACGAATGAAGTTACCAATGTCAACACTTTCCGCGATTCCATAGGTCGGAATACCTAGGTCCACCCCGTCGCCACCGATGATGATTCGAGAAACATTCGGCAATCCCCACGGGTCAGCGTGGTCGCGGCTGTTTCGGAACTCTACATCGAACGAACCAGGTATGCCATCTTGGCGATAGTATCCGTTAAATCCTGAGGCTGCCAAATCGGTATTGAAACGAGCTTGGATGGTCGCCATCATCTGGTCGATCAAGGCGTTCTCTTCGGACGGCAAGAAGCCAAAATTGGCCAAGGTATCCATCATACTTGGGATACGTCTGGTCGTCGGCAAACCGAAGGTACCTTGGTTGATGGTCGCTCCGTCAAAATCTACGTAAACGATTTGCCTGGTTCCAATCGGCTCGGCTTCAATCGTTGGTCTCCGTGCCTCTAGTCGTAACGAGTACTGCTGAGTACCATCAGAAACACGGACGAAGTAGCGCCCAGTTGTCGGAATCACTTTGGAGAACGCGACCGCCGAAGTTGTGTCTGCCAAAGGGGATGCTGGGGGGACTGATCCAGGGGGGACTGCGTTGGTTGGGCGGAGCTGATTTTCAAGTGACCCAATAAGTGGACTGTCATTGGCGGTTACGATCGAGACATCGAACGGTGTCGGAGTTGCGGGGGAGGTTAAGCGAACCGTGATGATGTCGCCGGCAATCGCGTCGAAGGCAAAGTAGTCGACGTCCCGGATGCCGTTGGCCAATGGGAGCCGTCCCGTGACCGTAACCGTCTGATGACGCCCCGGAGTCGTCCCGAGCGGCAGCAACTGAGCCTGGGCAGGCGTGTTGTTAGGCTCTACTTCTACGGTAGAGAAGGAGGAACTGGACTCACCATTTCCCGTGCTGATTCCACCACCCGATCCACCAGATCCAAATTGTATGGCGGATCGCTGTGCGTAAACTTCCCGAGGCACATTGGGACTAAACCATGCTGTATTTAAACCGATCGGTGGATAGAACATGCCATTGATCGGAGCGACTGTCATAAGCCGGCGATCTTCCAGTTGCTCCACTCGCATTGCCCGCTTTGCCTGACGCCTTTTCGCCTCTTGCGATCGGATTTGGAAATTTTTCTCTACAGCTGACTTTCGTGGACTCGACATGAGATCCCCAGATGGAAAACGGTTGGAAAAGAGACGCGGTCAACTTGGAAAAGCCCTTGTTCCCGTAACAATGACAGGGTTCTGGCTAGAACAAGCGAATTTCCATGGTAGTTGGACACCTACGCATGTCAACAAAACGATTCTGGTCTAAGATGTTTGCCCAAGTGTCAAAGTTCCTCACGATCGTAATTTTCGGCACAGACCAAAATACCGCGCACTTGCCCCGACGTCCGATTTCAGGCCGAGTTTCTCACGTTAGGGGTATGGAACAGCTGGCTTTTCGCAAATTTCCCAGGGAAACCGAGGTTTGCATTGGAATCAGCTACCGGGTGGCGTGCATGGGGCCTCCTAGCATGTTACACTTTTGAGTCCGGCTGGTTGCGAAAGTCGGATCAGTTAAAATTTGTCCGATTTTGTTTTGGTTCTGTACGGTTTCACCCGTTCAAAATCAATCCGTTGTTCGAGCCGATTCGGGGAATCAATGGATCTCAAAGATCCCAACTATCAAAGCATTTTGTTGATTGACGACAGCTATGTCCTGCGCGACCGCTTGGCAGAAGCCTTTGCCGAGCGAGGGTTTCGGGTGGAAGTAGCCGGAACGTGCGACGAGGGGGTGGCCGTTTTCCGTTCCAACCCGACCGAGTTGGCCGTGGTCGATTTGAGGATGCCCGGACGCACTGGGCTAACGGTCATCGCAGACCTAAAAGCCATCAGCCCAGACGTTAAGGTCTTGATTTTGTCCGGCTTTGGGAGCATCGCGACCGCCATAGACGCCATTCGGCTCGGAGCAGTTAACTTTCTCCCAAAACCTGCTGATGCCGATGACATCCTCTCGGCATTCCGAAGAGGCGGTTCAGAGGTCGAAGCAGTAGAAAACAACGAGGAAATTCCGGTCCCAACGCTAGCTCAGGCAGAATGGGAGCATATCCACCGGGTTCTGGCGGATTGCGATCAAAACATCTCCGAAGCTGCTAGACGACTGGGAATCCATCGCCGTTCACTTCAACGCAAGTTACGCAAAAGAGCCCCCTAGCACCGGCGCTCCGTCAGTCCATCGCAGGACGGACCAAGTTTTTCCAATGGCCGCTGTCGTCATGGCCTCGCACCTGTACCCCCTTTTCATTCCAGCCCAAGGCGGCACGTACATCCGCCGCACAGTATCGGATGGTCAACGCACATCGGCGTCGATTCGAACGATTCATTTCCGATCCGTGCAATAACAAGTCCGAGTGGATGGAGGCAAAACCGGCTGGGAGCGGATTCCAAACCACCCGTCCGTATTGCTCGGGATTGTCGATCGTTTGATTGAGGACGTTGTGGTCGTCCGAGCTGCTGGGCCGATAGGTCATGTGCCCATGGTGATGGCTGCCCGCTATGAATCGCATGCATGCGTTTTCTTCGTCCGCATCATCAATCGCCAACCAAACCGTTACGGCTTTTGAAGGAGTTAGTGGCCAGTAGCTGGCGTCTTGGTGCCAAGCCACCGCTTTTCCGTCGCCAGGCATTTTACAGAAAAAGTGCGAGCCCCAGCCGACGACGTTGTCTCCGAGCAAATCACTGACATAATCGACAATTTTAGGGTTGGTAAGAATGTCGTAGACCGGACCGTATTTCATGTGAGCGGAGCTAATCGAATAGCTATCTCCCCCAGAACTTAGCACCCTCGTTAAAAGTCCGTCGAAGTAGGCCCGAATCGAATCGATCTCTTCCTTGTTGTAAATCTGCAAGGGAGCAACGTAGCCATCAGCGTTGAACGCGGTGACTTGCTCGGGGGTCAAAGTCTTGGGATGGTCGTTGAAAGTCGGATAGAAATGCAGATCGCGATTCAACGACTGGAGCTCTTGGTCGGTCGGAACGATGGAGTAGGCTTTCATGATAACTTTCGTGTTTAGTGAGAAAAACAAAGGGGAAATCGGCTATTTGCGAGAAGAGTACACGATGCCTCGTGTCCAGTATCTCGACGATGCAGTTATGTGCTGCCCCATAGCGTGTACGGCTTGCTTCTTGTCTCGAGCCAACAGAGCTGCGGTGATTTGTGCATGCTCTTTTGCCTCTTCTTGGAGCCGATCGCAATCGAGACGGGATTCCGAGTCGGCCCATGATGCATCGCGAAAGGAACGAAACAGTTTGGACAGTCGCTGCAACTCTCGATGCAAGAACTCGTTGCCACAATACATCGCGATGGAGTCATGCAGCTGGGAATCCAATTCGCGTGCGAGGGTGGTGTTTTCTTTGCCTTTGATAGGTCTATCCGCGAGCTCTCGAAAGGCTGCATCCAGTTGGGAGATCACAGTTTTGGGTATTCTTGAAACCGCACCGCGAATCGCCTCGCACTCAAGAGCTCTCCGAACCCGGCAAACATCCTGTATTTCGCGCTGAGTAAAGCTGTGGATCGTCGCACCACGATTAGGCTCTAAGTCGATCACCCCGAGCCCCGCAAGTTCCGCGAAAGCCTCGCGAACAGGGGTCAAGCTGACATGGAGCGATTCCGCAATCTGCTTGGTAGTGAGTCGTGCCCCTGGCGCAAATTCACCCTCAACAATCTTCTGCAGAACGAAAGCCACAATGTGTTCTCGCTTTTCGCCATGGCTTGGCAACCGATCCATACTTCTCACACACTTGGAAACCAAAGATACATTGTGCACAACCTCAATCGGATTGTATACAATCTAGATCGACAAGAAAAGAGTGGGTAGGAGGATCTAACCGGTGTCAGCCATCTTTTTCCTTGAATTCCGGAGCATGATTCCACAGATCAAGGCAAACTTGACCGGATCTACTCGGATTCTTCGAGCTTGAACGCCGCGATGCCTCCCGCACCCGCTACGTACGCTTGGCGGGCTTCTGAATCGATGACTATTTCGAAAACGCGTTCGATCTTCGAGGCATATTCTTGTAAGACAACCAGCGAATCTGCGCTGAGAACCCGCACGACCTTATCGTCGCAAGCTACCAGCAAACGGCTCTTCACCTGATCCCAAGCCATACATCGGGGCGTTGCTGCAAGCCGCTGAAAACGAACTAGCCGCCCAGTTTCGGGATCCCATAAGCGGACCGTCTTATCTTGACCGCAACTATAAAGCCTCTGCTTGGGAAACTGCTCGCTCGGTGCAATCACAACTAGATCGTTCACCATATCCGTATGATTATCCAATTCACGAACGCTCGTTCCGGATTTTGATTCCCATATTCGAATCGTTTGGTCAAACCCAGCTGAAACGATCCGATTGTCGGATAACGCTCGAAGCGAAACGACAGCTCCAGAATGCCCTCCGAATGTCCCAGAAATGCCTAAGTCTGGACAACGATGAATCGTGCAAACACCATCGCCCGATGCAACCGCGATTTGGTCGCTTCCCACCATCCATGCACTGCTATAAATCAAATCGTCACTGTGATGTAGGACCGCTACCCGCTTCTTATCCTCCCAGCTCCACAACTCTATTGCTCCATGAACCGATGGCATTCCCCCAAGAACGACAAGCCATTTGCCATCGGACGAAAACTGCAAATCATGAATATGCTCCAATTCCGTTTCCAATCGTTGACTAACGGACAGATCCTGTCGCTGTAAAACTTCTAAGCCTCGCTGCGATCCGGCTATCAACGACTTTTTATCAGGTGTCAATCGCAAGGCTGTTATAGGAGGCTCGGCGACCACACTGCCAATCCCCATCCCCCATAACCAAACCCCGCAAATCACAAATACGTTTCTAAAACAGTCTCGCACTATCATCCAAGCAGTTCCGAGATAACCCGGCCCCCTTGATTGATGGCAATGGGACGTCCATCCGATGTCTTTAACTCTCTTGATGGATCGATCCCGAGCAAGGTGTAGATCGTACATGCGAGATCGTTTGGCATGACAGGTTTCTTTACCGGACTCTCGCCAATTCGATCGCTTGCTCCAATGATCTGCCCTCCCGGGACGCCACCACCCGCGAATACAACACTGAAGACGCGCGGCCAATGATCTCGTCCTCCCTGCGTATTGATTTTCGGCGTTCTACCAAACTCTCCCATGGCGATAACCAGCGTCTCATCGAGCATGCCTCGCGATTTCAAATCGCCGATCAGTGCCGAGAAGCCCAAGTCAAAAACGGGTAGCAACCCTACACCTTCCTTTGCCCCCGCATAACCCTCCTTGAGTTGCAAGTTCAATCGGTCATGCGTATCCCATCCCGTATGATGTACACTTACAAAGGGTACTCCGCGTTCGACCAAACGCCTCGCTAACAAACAGCTTTGACCAAACATCCGAGGCCCATAACGAGCCCGAATGTGCTCGGGTTCATCAGCTAGTTCAAAAGCACCTTTAGCATCCGGTGAGGTGATTAATCGATAAGCTCGCTCAAAACTTTCATCTTGCCTACTGTTAGTGGCATCAAACGTTTTTTGAGCTTGATCAAACTCACGGAGATAGTCTCTTCGCTTCAATAAACGAGTCTCATCAACCTCTGGAAAGAGGCCTAGATTGCGAACTTGAAAGTCGGGCTTCGAGGGATCACCTCCCGTCGAGAATAACGCATGCTCGCTTCCCAAAAACCCAGAACTAGCTACGCCTGCCTGAGGAATAGCAATCGCTTTGGGCAGTGCCGTAGATTCAGGAAGAACGCTAGACATGACCGAACCGAAACAGGGATACTCTAGCGACTCTGAGGGTTTATAGCCCGTGAGGAGATAGCGGTTCGCCAAACCATGTTCACCGAGCGGCGAGGTGACTGACCTGAGTATCGAAATTTGATCCGTTACCTTAGCGGTTTCTGGCAAACACTCGGAGATCTGAATACCTGGCGTAACCGTTGGAATGGGACGAAACGGACCTCGAACCTCAGCCGGCGCTTCTGGCTTTAAATCCCACATGTCTAAATGACTCGGCCCTCCATCGAGCCAAAGCAGTATGCAGGACTTGGCTCGCGGCTTCGTAGAAACATTCCGACGATTCGCAGCCTGTAGGAACTCAGGCAACCCTAACCCCAAAGCGGAGATCACCCCGATCTGCAGCGCGTCACGTCGCCTCATTGGAAAATGTCTCGGTGCTGAATTCATATTTCATTTCTCATTAAATTCTCGGCAGTTGAGCAAGCTCCACACAAAGTCTTCTAAGTTCTGAGATAAGCTCAAAGGAACATCCTGAGAAGCATGATCGTCCGCTTCGAGACGAAACTCACTCTCCCACCTCGTTTGTTCGCTAGTTGTGGGTTCACGACCAAGTGCGATCCTGAAGAACTCGTTCACGATTTCGTTTGGTTTCGTTCCGCGAGCCAGAAGCTGCCGAAGTCTACCCTCGGGGTGAATCAATCGCTCGTTAATAAAGCCTCCGTTCATCCGATAAAGTTGCGTAGACAAGCCTTCACTTGAACCAGAATCGTCCGAACACATAGTGGAATTGCATCGCCCCAACTGGTCCAATTCTTCGGCGGAGGTTGACGAATCCAAGAGTAAGATCGCACGGATGGAGTTGCCGTCCACTAGAAGCGGGACACCCGTAACATCAGCGATCGCATCAGCATATATCTCCGGTGCGAGCACACGAGTCAGACCACGAGAATAAAATCGATCGTCCGTCTCGTTTCCAGGAACGCTCTGGTCGCTTCTGGCGTACGCTTGACTCAGGGCAATGCTCTTGAGAATCGTTCGGATATCATAATCGTGATCGATGAATTCCTGCGTTAGCATCTGCCAAAGTTCGGGGTGCGTGGCTGGATTCGTGTCCCGCAAATCGTTTACGGGATCTACAAGCCCTCGGCCCATCATCTCTTTCCAAAGTCGATTTACCATGGCTCTGGCCAAAAGGGATTCATTCGGATCCAACAACCAGTCGACAATGTCCCCCCGGGAATCGACGCCCGTGAGTAGATCTCGTACTCCAGGTATTCTTGGTATAGCTGGTTCTTTGGTCTTGAGGTTTGTTACGGAACCGCGTCCCGTCCATTCGACTTGCCGCGATCGACTGATACCGGCAAATATCGCTGCAAAACCGTGGTAGTCAGATTGCGTCCAACGGTCGAGAGGATGATTATGACAGTTCGCGCACTTCAACTGAATCCCAGCGAAAACCTCCGAAACCAACTCGGCATGAGCGCGGGCATCCGGCACGAGACGCGTGAAATTCGCAGGACCGATACTATGCGAGTCTCCCGTAGCAGTTAGCAGTTCTCTAGCCATGGCGTCCCAACCAACACCCGCCTGAACACAATCGCGAACCCACTGAGTATAAGCTTGAAGGCTTTCGGGATCATTAGGGATCGAACGGATCCTGAGCAGTCTCGCTAGCTTCCATGTCCAATAATCAACGAAACTTTGACTAGCCAGTAACTCATCAACGAATTGTTTTCTCCGGAAAGGGGCGGGTAACCGATGGTAAGCGGTAATTTGCTCCCAACTCGGCAGCTTACCAGTCAAATCCAAAGATACCCGCCTCAGCCATCTCGACTCTCTAATCGATGGCGAAACGGGTAACCGAAGTTCGCGCAATGTTCTCTCGATGTGATCATCGATAAACTGCGAAGCGGGATGAATAGGCAACTCCGCGTGTTGAACTCCTGGAGCTTGCATTTCGTTGGGCGAGATCGGTTCCGATGGGATAACAATCTGAAACGGAAGAACTCGATCAAGAAAACGCACGACGCCCACATGTTGCCCCGAGCGAGACCCGATGATGTGATTGTTCGAGTCTAGGGAAAACGCAGATGGATCGTTGATACTCAACGTTACCCACTCGGTTACATCGATCGCTTCTTTACCGTCAAAATGTGCTATAACGCGAAGTGGCTCATCTGATTTGGTACTAAGTGGGACGCGAAACTTATCTGGTTTGATGGTCAAGTCCAATAACTCGGGTGCAGTGCCCCGACGCGCCCCCGATTGAATCCAAGCGAGCAGGCGACTGTACGGTTCGCTGGACTCTTCCAGAACTGCATCGCCGCCATGCGAAATCTCTGCCGTCCCTTTCAACAGGATCAGACTTCTTCGTGGATCATTTAGATTAACTCGACGTCCTTCGAAAGCATAAACGAGCGATTCGTAATCGAAGTCCGGATCATTCCCCCATAAAGACAGCCGCAAACCGCCGCGACCTGCCGCAGCTCCGTGACAAGCGCCCGAGTTACAGCCTGATTTGGTAAGTACAGGAATGATTTCAGAATCAAACGAAATCCCTTGCGATGGCTGTCCGTCGTTCCAAAGTAAACAGAATAGTATTGGCAGCCAGGTATACATCTCAAGTCCCTCTGAATTTCGAGGCTTTGTTTATGGTTGTCCCTCGCTCCAGCGTTTCAAGTATTCCTGCGCTTTTGCAGTACCATAATTAGAAAGTTTTCCTGCATCGACAATCGTCTTCGCGATTCGTGTCACTTCACGTCGGATCGCAGGATCTTCCGTGAAAGCCTTTTCAATACGCTCCGCTGCTTCGATGACTTCTTCGTCAGACGCGTTTAGACGGATCAGCGGTGCTAGAAGTGGTCGCAGATTCGGCGGATCCTCCTCTGAGTTGCGACCTCGCATCTCGTTAGCTTCGCCGACAAGATCCGCGAGCGTGGGCATGTCGCCACCGATAACGTCGTGGATGCTCTTCACGATCTTCATGAGGTCCACCTGGAGACTTGGTTGAACCAAGGCGTAGTTCGCGGTAACCTTCCCTTGGTTTGCAATGATAACAGTCAGAGCAACGCGGCGATTCAGTCCATAACTACCAGGCCCCTCCTTACCATCCGGGTAGATACCAATTGTTGTCGACTTTGGTAGAGCATGTCGCATGCGTTTCAGCTGGGTTTCCGCGGCGGAGAGGTCGTCATCTAAGAAGATAATTCCCGTAAATAGTTCGTCTTGGGGACGCTTTTGGCAATACTCGCAAAGTGAGCGAACTAAGCCAATGGTGGGACGATTCACCTCGTGGATGAAGATTAGTACCCGAGGCTTCTTGTCCTCAGACTCGAGGTAGTTCAGTTCTTTGCCTGCCACGTCATCGAACACACCAACGACCGAGAACGGTTCGATCGCCTCTCCCGGCTGAGGACCTGAGAACAACGTTTCTTGCGAATAAGCAGCCGCACAAAGGATGCATCCAAAAAACGAAATCATAAAAAGCTGTACATTCGCGGCAAAAATTCGCATGTTCGTATTACCCATTTCCCCTTAGCCCACTCATTTCGCGAAAATTCAACGCGACTCAAATAGTAGTTTGGGATTGTAGCACGATGACCTGCAAAGTTCAGCTCGTTGTGCCGAATTAAATGGCTGGCACATCGTGGTTACCCCAATCCAGCAAGGATCGTGGGCTGCGCTCGCTCCTATGTGCAAATCGATGGCCCCTTTGATTATGAAAAGTGGATCGATGGCATCCGTCGCGGTCGGACCTTTACGACTTCCGGTCCTCTTTTACTTCTGACGGTCGACGATCATGGACCTGGATCCGTCGTATTGTCAGACAAAAGCCAGATCCACAGGGTCAAGCTGCATGCTGTATCTCGATTTCCGCTCGGTCAAGTACAGTTGCTATCGAATGGTGTCATACTGAAGGAACTCGAAACGACGGAGCGTGAAGTAACTCTAGAGTTTGATCTATCAGCCAATGAAAGTTGCTGGATAGTGGCTCGCTGTTCGAGAAATGGACGCTGGAATGCGCTATGGCATCCTGATATCGCACATACAAGCGCTGTGTACGTTCACCAACAAGGAAAGCCGATTTTCCGAGAAGAAGCCGCACTCGAATGGATTCAACGCATCCGCTCGCATAGCCGAGATATCTTGCTACGAGGTCAGTTTGCCAACACCAACCAGAGAAACGAAGCGCTGGCGTACGTTCAAGACTCCCTACAGCGTTTCGAACGCATTATAGAGGACCGTCGCTTTCCCGATTTTACAGCTGACATCTCAGTTCAACGAGATCGGCTGCTGATGCAAGCCGGGTTTGTATCGCCTGTTGGCCATGAGTCGGACTTTACTAGTCAACTCGCAGCCTCAGATACTTATGAAGCGTTGCGAAAAGGGGCCGAACCGTTGACACTGCTCCATGTTACGGTCACGCCCGATTTGAATGTTGAGATAGAGCTAATTCGCGCTCCTGAAAAAGTCGTGCAGCATCGGTCTCATCGATTTTTAGTTTCGATCCATAACCAAGCTCGTGTCAAGCAGCAGCTTATCATAGAGGCATCAGATCCTTCGCCCGTCGCTGATTCGCTGAACGAAGCCGGACATCAGTGCTTCGCGGGGATACTTGAGAATCTATTGTCGAGCTCGTGGCTTTCCGGAGATGAGCACGAATGGAAACTGCTTGAGTTGCGATGTGATGAGCTGGGAACGCAGGAAATCCAGATTCGAGCAAGATTGCCGAATGATCGGGCCGAAACCGTTCCACCAGCGACAGCCGCATGGTCTGTGCTATGCGTGCCGCGTACGGAGTTTCGACGTCTTCTCAGTCCAGTGCCATAACGTCTTTTGCCTGCATGTCGAAATCGATTCGACATGATTTTCTGTTCTCGAAGAATGCATTTTGGCAATTCCTCTAAAAACAACTATCGCTCTTTCGTGTGCTTCCGAAACATTCGGTCGAATTGGATTCGGTGAATTTCGCTTCCAGTCCTATCTTCTTACCTCCATCTTCTTACCAAACTCCAAACTACCCCCTTCGCCGAACAGACTTCAAAACCAATTCTTCATGCCCAATGTTGATCCAATGAATAGTATCAAGCGGACTAAAATGGATCAGTCGAGCGAGCTGATCCTCATATTGATCTGATTCTCGAGTCATGGCTGTTACCCTAAATGCCGAGTTCGGAGTCGCAAGGTGGAATCGCTGATTACCCAAGTTAACTCCCTTGCGACATAACGGAAGTCTCACTTCAACCACGTCTTCACCACCAAGCAACTCGATAATCGCCTCACGGTAGAGTGACAATGACAGTGACGTCCTCCAATCGCGAAGCAAACCGAGAATCAGTTGTTTAAATTGGTCGTCGCCGCAGTATTGATGGTCAACGAATCGAAACGTGCGACGTTGAGCTGTCCGAAAGGGAGCGTTGACGAATTGAAACGTGATTTTCGGACTTCCAAAGTTCAGTAGTTTACCCCGAGGTAAATCGAGTAAAAACAGATAGTTGAGCAATTGCCCGATGTGAGCCTCTGAAATGGCGTTGACGACTTTTAGCTCATACACGCCTCGACCTGCCACGAGCAAATCCAGATAAAACGATTTGGTAAAGTGATCGAAGGAAGCAACGATTTCGAGTTCCCGCTGGACTTCAATTCCCTCGCTACGCAGTCGTTCAGCAAGATCATTTTGATAAATCCGTTCATCTGCCAATCGGCCCAATTCATTCTGAGAATCAAACGCATGACGCATGACTAAATAGTCAAGGTCTCGGAATTCTTCTGTCGAAAGAGGTTCGATAGGGACGTTGCAGCGGACTGGCATTGGACTCTTTAGATTATTGGGGAAGAGGAAGGTAAGAAGATGGAGGTAAGAAGATCTCGCGTGCCTATCTTCTTACCTCCATTTTCTTACCTACCCCAAACCAAATTTGATTCAACATATCAGTCATCTTTCTTTGAAGCTGGAGACGCGGAGAGCGCCTCTGCGTTTCCGTACCATGCGTGCCAACCGGACTAAGTTCCTGCATGAACCTTAATATGACGCCTTCAAATCAAAGCTCTCACCTGTCCGGTAGGTTTTATAATACGACTTCCAATCAGTTGATTCCTCGCCGCCAGGCATATCGGAGGTGACAATGTGGACTGCCGAATCGCCAATCACCTTGGCGGTATGGCCGCGAACGACTAGGGCCGTGCTTTCATCGATCCCGATTCCCACTAGCTTCGGATGAGTGCGAACAACAGGCACCAAATCCGGGAAACGATTTCGCTGCGCAAAGTGTTGGTCGATGGCGACTCCTGGCAGGAAGCCAAATCCCCGCTCATACCCCTCGGCCATCATGACTGTGTTGCCCAGCGGGTGGCCTCGCACTAAAAACTCACCCTGGATGGTTGCGCCTGCTGAACTGCCACCGATTACACCTCCACGCTCCAGCACCTTGTGAAACAATTCAAGGGCATTCGTACCCGCATAGGCGTCAACAAAATTCCACTGTCTACCCCCATCGAACCAGACGCCGGTCGCTTTTTCCAATGCGGTTTGGAACTCGGGTGTGTTCACTTCGTCAGGGCCTGTTTGTGTCAACACTTCAATCGATGCTACCTGACGACGTTGCAGAAATGACGGCACGCTTGCTCGAACTTGCGCTTTCGGGACAGCGGTTGGCAGAACAACCCAATGCGCCTTATCACCGCCCGACAATTCGATCATTTCATTAACAACAGATCGAGGCATGCCTCCCCCACCTACAATCACGAGAGCACCGTTACTCACCTCTGGAGTGCCCAGCGGGATCCCAGGATCGCAATCCGATTTCCGTGTTTCGGCCGCTCTTAGCCATTGCACCAGATCGAGCCGCGGCCCAGGCTCAACTCTTCTTACCGTTTCCTCTCGATAGGAGCATTTGCCGAGAACAAGAGTCACAGCCCCGTTGCCGAGAACTCGCATCGATCGGCCCTCGACGAACAATGCCGTTTGTTCGTCAATTCCGATACCTACTAAGCCAGGATTCTGAGCAACAGCTGCCTGCAGTCTGGACAGTCGTGATCGTTCGGTGAAATGTTGATCCAAAATGGAACCAGGAAGCAGATCGAGTCCCGTTGACATAACGGGCTTTTCACGGCCCGAGGCTATCATCGCGCGACTCATGATAGCGGCTCCGGCAGAACTGCCTCCAATGATACCTCCTCTTTTGAGCAAACCCTGCATGCTCGACTCAACCATGGTCCCAGCATAGGCATCGGCGAGACGACTCTGCACGCCACCTGAAATCCAAATGGCTTGGCATTGGTCTATCGACTTCGCCAAATCTTCGAGATCGATCGGAGTTGCGTCATCTTGATGCGCGGCATTAAAGTTTGTCAGGCCATTTTCGGCGAGCCACTCCATGGCACTCTTCTCGGCTTGGTGGGGCTCCTTAGAAGCCGTTCCAATGACAACCACGTTCTTCGGTTCCGGCACATTTTGGACAAAGCTCTTTATCACAGAATCTGGTAGGCGACCGCCACCACCGATTAGTAGCTTGCCCACAATACCTTCGGGAGAAACTATAGGCAAAGTGAACGCATCATCTGCACGACAAACAAGACCGCTCGATATCCACAAAAACCATATCCCAACAAGACTTGCACAGAAACTTGACCTACAACGCGTGACGCGGAAACACACGAGCTTTTCTCCATCATAGTGTAAGGGGGATCAGGCGATTGGACGATCGGGCGTTTGATTAGCATAATGGATTCGCAGCATCGAAAACGGGAAAGCGGAGATTTCTGGAAAGAAGTCCATCAGACGCTAGCCAAATGCAATTCTACCGCAACTCACTTTTGGAATGCACGTGCCTCGCTTGCAGGAAACCTAACGATCCGCTGGACGAGCCAGCGGGATTCACTTGCGTACCAGCCAGCGTTAATCCGGCACTTCTTCTGCCGCTCACCTTTTACCAACCAGAAATTTCTCAGTACCCATTCAACACGCCATCGTCTATAATCTAATGAGGTGGACCTGCCCCCTCCAGATTTCCTCCCCGCCAAACACGGTTCACCACCAATCACACTCCCCCCTACCGAACCTACCTACGAGCGACTGCTTGCCGTGATATGAATCCTTTTTTTACCAATGTGTCTCTACGCTGTTGGTTAGCTCTGCGTTACTCATGGCTGATTGTCTGCTTGGTACCGTTGTGTGCCCCGTGTGCAGTCAACGCTGACGATGATGCAGCATGGGCCAAATGGCGTTCGACCTACGAGTCACGCGTCCTGCCAATCATCAAAGCCAAATGCAGTTCTTGTCATAATGAGGAGAATGCCGAGGGGGAGCTCAACTTAGCCAAGTTTGAGAACGGAGACTTGGCTCAAAAAGCGGGTGACATGTGGGAGCGTGTTGCCAAGCGTGTCAGGCAAAACGAAATGCCGCCACCCGATAGCCCCGGCCTAAACGATAGGGAAAAAAGTGCTTTTCATCGTTGGGTCGATTCTCGCCCTCGCGAAGACCTTTGCGATCAGATTGCTACCGATGAAACGCAGAGCTGGTATCGTGGCTACGTGATGAGTCGAAGGCTGTCTCGATACGAATACGGCAATGCGATTTACGATCTAGTCGGCCTCAGACTCTCAGAAGACGATTTGCCCCCTGAAGATGGTGCTGGCGGCGAGGGGTTTGATACTGCAGGGGATTCACTCTTCACCTCCTCAATCCACTTGGAGGCTTACATGCGAGCCAGCGACCAGGCAGCAACGCACTGGCTCGCTTCCCATCGTGCGGATCTCGATCGGGCAACAGATATCTTCGCGGAATGGATCGAGCCATTTGCGAAACGTGCATGGCGTAGACCGCTCGTCGATGTGGACCGGCAAAGATTGCGACAGCTTTACGACGTAGTGAACCAGCAAACCAGTAGCCCGGAGAGAGCGACCAAACAGACGTTGATGGCGGTGATTCTATCACCGAATTTTCTATTCTTGGTCGAATCAGACTCTGGTGCACTCGGAGTGCAAAGGCTGTCACCGCATCAATTCGCAGCCAGGATGGCGATCTTGGTATGGTCCTCGATCCCAGACGAAGCCTTGCTCGAGGCTGCCGACCAAGGAACTATATTCGAGCCAGAGGTTATCAAGGCTCACCTGCGTCGCATGTTGGATGATCCTCGCTCACGGGCTCTTGGAGAGAATTTTGGCCTGCAATGGTTGGGACTCCGCGACTTTCTGCAAACGAAACCAGATTCGTCCCTCTACCCTGATTACACGCTCGAACTTGCTCGCGATGCCCAGGAAGAAACCATTCGCTTCATCGCTAATGTTTTTCAAAATGATCGCCCACTAACAGACTTGATCGATGCCGAGTACACGTTCTTGAGCGCTCGACTAGCTCAGCATTACGGGATTGACTACCCCGAGGAGTCCGACTGGCAACAAGTGGGCATCAGCCAACCGGTCACTCAGGAACGAGGCGGGATTCTTACGATGGTCAGCACCCTTACCAAGTCCTCGTATCCCGGTCGGACCAGCCCCGTGCTGCGAGGACGCTGGATATTGGAGGACATCCTAGGCTCGCGAGTTCCTCCTCCACCGCCGAACGTTCCCGCGTTGGAAGAAGTCGATCATGCGGAGGCTCAATTAACTCTACGAGAGAAGCTGGAATTGCATCGTCAAAAGCCCGAATGTGCGTCTTGTCACGATCGTATGGACCCGCTCGGGTTTGGGCTGGAGAACTACGATGCGATCGGTCGATGGAGAACGGAGGATAACGGTTTGCCGCTCGATACGCGAGGCACCTTGCCATCGGGTGAGTCATTCAATGGCCCGCTCGAATTGAAGCGATTATTATTGAGTCGCAAAGACGAGTTCCAGCGGCACTTTGTACGCAAAATGACAGGGTTCGCCATGGGGCGAGAATTGAACAAATTCGATCAGTGCATCATTGATCGAAGCATGCAGCGATTGAACGAGGAGCAACGAGCCTCCGTAATACTCGAAGAGATCCTGCTATCCTACGCCTTCCAGCATCGGTACTTTCACTAAGGAATCTTGCAAGGAAACACTATTATGAACGATTCACCATCAGCAAGACTTGCCGTGGGCCGACGAAGGTTCTTAAGAGGATGCAGCGTTGCACTTGCGCTGCCTTGGTTGGAATCGCTGGCCACGCGATCGGCTTCGGCTGCAACATCAGCAGTGAGTGGATTGGCGAAACCGCCAGTGCGTGCGGGCTTCATCTACTTTCCCAATGGCGTCTGGGAAAAGGCTTGGGTGCCACAAGCGACTGGCACCGATTATGAGCTCAGCCCTTCGCTGCGTCCGCTGCAAGATGTCAAGTCGGACGTGCTGGTTCTGTCGGGGCTGGACAAAAAGAATAGCCATGGCGGAGATGGTCACTATGCCAAAACCGCGAATTTTCTGACTGGCATGCCAGTAGCTAAAACAACGGGACGAGATGTCAGCAGCGGCGGCATTTCCGTTGACCAACTCATTGCCGAGAAGTTTTCCGGTCAGACCCCGTTGCCGTCGCTGGAGCTCGGAACCGAACCGGTGATCAGCGGCATCGATAGCAACGTTGGGTACACACGTTTGTATGGCTCGTATATCTCATGGCAATCAGCCAACCGGCCTGTAGCCAAGGAGATCAATCCGAGGCTGGTTTACGAGCGATTGTTTGGTCGCAAACCGGGGGCAGCCGCTGAGTCGCCGGAGTCCTACAGCAATCTTCTCGACTTCGTGCTTGAGGATGCACGCAGTCTACGCGGACGATTGGGACGGGATGATCAGTTCAAAATGGATGAGTACCTCGATTCGGTACGCGGCGTTGAGCAACGAATTGAGTATGCGACCAAGCGAGACCAGCGTGAGGCATGGCAAGCGTCCATGTCGCCGGAAGAAATCGCGGCTGCGAAGCCCGGGGTGCCGGGAGAATTCCGGGACCACATCAGCATCATGATGGATCTCATGGTTCTGGCGTTCCAGTCCGACTCGACTCGGGTTTGTTCCTTTATGTTTGCCAACGATGTTTCTGGCAGAAACTTCTCTTTCGTCGATGGCGTGTCGGGAAGTCACCACGAGTTATCACACCACGAAAACAACGAAACCAAGATTGCACAGTACCAGCGAATCAACGAGTGGCATACCGAGCAATTCGCGAGGATGCTTTTGAAAATGAAGTCGATTCGCGAGGGTGAGGGGACGCTGCTGGACAATACCATGATCGTCTTTGGTTCGAGCATGTCGGACGGTAATCGGCACGACCCAGACAATTTGCCGATTTTGGTAGGTGGTCGAGGTGGTGGATCGCTTCAGACCGGCCAGCATATTGCGTTTGAAGGGATGGTGCCTTTGTGCAATTTGTATTTGACCATGTTGCACAAGCTAGGAATCTCGGTAGAACAGTTCGGTGACAGCGATGGAGTCATCGCAGGCATTTAGCGGTTCAACTTAGCAGGAGCTAGCGTGGCGGAGACAATCTTTTCCAAAATCATTCGTGGAGAAATTCCAGCCAAGATCGTGCATGATGACGAACTTTGCTTAGCGTTTCACGATGTCTCGCCGCAAGCTCCGGTGCATGTTTTGGTGATTCCCAAGAAGCCGATCGAGTCTTTGGAGCATGCCAGCGATCAAGACGCCGCGGTGCTAGGTCATTTGCAGATTGTGGCCCAGCGGGTAGCTAGGCAGTTAGGAATTCACGAGTCCGGGTATCGTGTTGTCATGAACTGCGGTCGGGACGGTGGGCAATCAGTCCATCACATTCATTATCATGTATTGGGAGGCCGCCCTTTAGCGTGGCCTCCGGGTTAAACGCCCACACCGAAAGACAAAGGTTTATTCTCATGACGCGAAGTACGTTCTTTGGCCGAATATCGCTAGCCGGACTGGGATTAGCGGCAAACTTTTGGTTTGCGTGTTCTTGTGGGCAGGCCGACGACTGGACTCGGTTTCGAGGGCCTAACGGCACTGGATTAGCTACATCCACGGTCGCGATTCCTTGGGCGACAAGCGATGTCACCAAGATCGACTTGATCGGTACCGGCCACGGCTCTCCAGCCGTTTGGAACAATCGCGTCTTTCTGATGTCTGCGGACCCAAACACGGGCGATCGCTTCCTGTTAGCGATCGATCCGAACACAGAAACCCAGTTGTGGAAAAGAGATTTTCAAGCTCGAACGCATTCGATGCACAGGTTTAACTCCTATGCGTCATCGACCCCATGTGTTGACGAAGAACGAGTTTATTCCACATGGGCCGATCCTGAACAAACGATTGTAGTGGCCCTGGATCACGATGGCACGGAGGTTTGGCGGCGAGACTTCGGTCGCTATGTTTCGCAACATGGTTTTGCCACCTCTCCTATTTGCGTCGGCGAATTGTTGATTCTGCTCAATAGTCAGGATGCGGTGGAATTGCCACCTGGAGTAGAGCCCGGGCAAGATCGCATGATCGCCTTGGATCGACGAACCGGAAAAACGGTTTGGGAGACCGAGTTACCAACGTCCAAAGTGTGCTACGGAGTACCGTGTGTTTGGGACAATCCTGAAGGTAAGGAACTGGTTTGCAGTACGACGTCGCAAGGCATGTTCGGCCTCGATTTGGCAACCGGCAGATTGCTTTGGAACCATCAATGCTTCAACGAACGGGTCTGTTCGTCTTCGATCCTGATTGGCGACACGCTTATTGGCACCCAAGGGTCATGGACTGGTAAAGGGAATGCGTTAGTCGCATTCGATCTGGCTAGCAAGAAAGAGCTTTACCGTGTCACCAAATCTTGCCCCTACGTCCCGTCACCTGTTGCAAGCGGTGGGAATCTGTTTTTGTGGGGCGATGCTGGAGTTATAACTTGTGTTGATGCCTCGAGCGGCGAAACTCGTTGGGTCAATCGTGTTCAGGGTGATTATTCTGGCTCGCCAGTCATTGTGAACGACAAATTGATAAACGTCTCCTCAGCGGGTGTGGTTCATATCCTCAAGGCGAGTGACGAGTTCGAACCGATCGGAGAGATTTCACTCGACGAAACGGTTCGTTCGACGCTTGTCCCAATGCAGGACAAGCTACTCATTCGTTCGGAGACTAGCTTGTTTGTCGTGAAAGGCAACTAGCAGTCTGAGATCTCAGGCAATCATTAAGCTGCACCGAAGATTCGCAGGGCAGGTGCAGCTTCGGCGGCGGCGTTCTGGACTGGCACATCTTTTTCGGCTCGTAGTACCGAGTCGACGACGTCGAGATCCGAGCACGGCGACTTGGTCTGATTGTTTAGCCACCGAGCACACCCCCAGCCTGCGAGTAGGATTTGGTCCCCTGGCCTAGCGGAACGCATCGCAAGTTCAATCGCGATCTCTCGGTTCGGGACGATTTGCACGGAAGCAGGGTCTGAACACCCGTCGAGAACTTGCCAAATCGCTTTCTGACCGGAGGAGATAGTAGCACGGCTTTGTGTCAGGATAACTTTGGAGGCCGCTTTTTCTAAGACCCGCCCGTAGGCCATCAATTGATCAGGTGTCGAGGCTTCGGGAACTTCGGCGACGCATACAATCGGCGCACCGTTTTGTCTTTGCAGTGCGTGTAGAGAAACAGCCAAGCGGTCCGCTTGATCTGCTAAGTCGATAAAGATGTTCTGTCGTGCCGCCGTAACCTTTTGCAAACGGCCGGGAATTTTCTGAAGCCTTTCTACTCCGGCGACGATTTCGTCGATCTCGAGTCCGAGCGCATAACCTATCGCGACGGCACCGAGTATGTGGCGAGCCGAGTGGTCGCCGATTAGTTTCGTCGTGATAGGTGCGATAGAGCGTCCCACCTGGACCATCATGGATTGTTCGCCATTTTCACTGTGAAGCCGGCTCGCCATGACATCGCAGGCGGCATCTAAGCCATAGCCGATGGAGAACGGTTGGTGACGTTCGATCCAGCGATTGAGTCGAGCGTCATCCGCGTTGTAAACAATGACACCGTGCTTTTTAAGTTGGTTGGTAACGCGTTGCATCGCGTTTTCTACACCGCGAGCGCGGAGTTTGTCACAGCGTTGGCTTTGTCGGAGGCTGGTGACAAGAATGACATCGAACTCAACACCTGATGCAGCTCTGGAGCAGAGCATTTCATCGGTAAGTTCGACAATGACTGCCGGGGCACCGTTTTCGTAAGCTTGGCTGATCAGTTCCGTCAGCGCGTGAGCATCGCAAGTGGAATCAGCCCGCATTCCTGTTTGATTACCGTCGCACGCACCAAGAGAGGTCGAATAGGAAACCCGTCCCCCGACATGCTTAATCATGGCTGAGGTTAACAATGATGCGATCGTTTTTCCATGGGTTCCCATGACACCGATCGTCAACAGTTTTCGGCTTGGGTATTCGTTCAGTGCGTTACAGAGCGTTGCATAAGCCTCGTTCACATCTGGCACGATGCACTGCGGTACAGGCGAGGGAAGAAAGCGTTCTGTGAGAACAGCTTTGGCACCGTTTTGAACACCGTCGATAACTTCCCGGGCGAGATCATGCGATTCATCCAAACCAACAACGATTACCCCATCAGGTTGGATTGCTTCAGGGTTCGCGTTACAAGATCGGCACTCGATGTCCGAAGCACCGACAATTTGTGCCTGAGGAAAGAGAGACTTTAATGATACAACAGTCTGAGATGAACAGCGACTCATCGGTCTGGCCTCCTTGCCAATTTTATTCACGGGTCTATTGTCCGGGGCTTTTCAATCGAATCGACCATCTTCCTGATCGCTGATTCGGTTGAGTGTGGGTACACCCCGATTACGGATCATTAACGTGATCGATTCGGCACCTAAGGTCAAGCCGAAACGAGGGGGCTCACGCCGTAGAATTTCCATAAAAAAACAGGCTTTTGCTAGCAATAGCAACGTTGGCTAGTGCCTGTTTTTGGTTGCTAGGTTATCATCCCGTATGCGTGATGGCGATGCGATGGACCGAAGCATGTTTGAGTGAAAGTTTTGATGACACAAGCAGAATGCGTTAAACCTCGATTCGAGTTTTTGACAACACACATAGTGGAGCACAAGCCGATTGCATCGGGAACTTGGCAGCTTACGTTTCATGCTCCCGAGTTCGCGGCCAAGGCACTGCCGGGTCAATTTTTTATGATTAGGATCGCTGGGCACAATGATCCACTCATCGGACGCGCTTTGGCTATGTTCGATCGGCATCGAGATTCCGAGGGGGCGTTAAAAGCATTAAGCGTGGTTTACACGGTAAAAGGTAAATTCACGACCGCTATGTCCCAAAGAAAGGCCGGGGATCTGATCGAGGTCTGGGGCCCGCTTGGAAATGTTTTTTCCGTTGAGCCTGTTGATCATTTGATCTTAGTTGCGGGGGGTGTTGGCCAGACCCCCATGTTAACCTATGCTGAGGCAGCCCTCGGTTTGGAATCGTTCGGTGCACCGGGTAGTTCTAGTGTTGGTGAATTAGACGTGCCAACTGAGATGAAGGGGCCGTTCGCCAAGAGGGTCACATTATGCTACGGCGCGAGAACCAAGGATCTTTTGGCAGGATTGGACCGATTTGAAAAGGTATGCAGCAACGTGATCATTGCAACGGAAGATGGTTCAGCCGGGATCCAGGGACGCGTTACAACACCGCTCGAGGAGATTCTGCAAACGGAAAATTCGAAGTCTTGCCGAGTCGCGTGTTGTGGCCCTGAACCGATGATGCATGCGGTCAGCAATCTCGCAAAAACCTATAATGTGCCTTGCGAGGTTTCCCTCGAGACTCCCATGGCTTGTGGAATTGGGATATGTTTTACGTGTGTAGCGAAAGTACACCAACCAGACGGCGAATGGGACTACAAACGAACATGCGTGGAAGGCCCCATTTTTGATGCTAACAGTATTTGTTGGGATTGAGTTACACACACAATGCAGGGTTGCAGTTCTTGGTCCGCTGAACACAAATATAGACACTAACTAAGAAATTTCGATCTATGGAAAATGATTCTGAGTCCCCCGAAACCGACATGAAGCCGGAAGAATCGACTAGCACCATCCCTTCAACGCCTGCGGTTGCCCCAGAATGGAAGCCTCTCAATGCAAACCAACGAAGGGTATTGGGAACATTGATGGAGAAGTCGAAAACGACACCAGATGCGTATCCCATGTCTTACACCGGGCTAGCAACAGGTTGCAATCAAAAGAGCAATCGAGATCCAATTTCCAATTTATCCGTTGAGCAAGTGGAAGCGATTGTCGACGAGCTTCGTGCGGTCGGAGCCGCTGCTATTATCCAGGGATCCGGCAGAGTGACGAAGGTTAGGCACTATGCGTACAACTGGTTGGGCTTGAGCAAAGTCGAAGCGGCGGTGATGACGGAACTGCTGTTGCGAGGCGCTCAGACGATGGGAGAGCTACGAACGCGAGCTTCCAGGATGGAGCCGATATCTGATCTGTCAGTCCTCCAGGAGATTTTCGATGGACTCAAGCAAAGGGGACTAGTCGTCGCGCTCACTCCGCCAGGCCGGGGGCAGATCGTGTCACACAACCTGTATCCTGAATGGGAGCTGGAAAAGCTCAAGGGTTCAAAATGGGATTCACCAACGAACAGCGAATCCTCGAGTGATGCAGGTCCAGGATCTCATGCAAGCAAGGTTGACGGTGGGGAGTTAGCTGCATTGCGAACCGAGGTCAATGACCTCAAGGAAACGGTGCGAACTCTATCAGAACGCTTGGAGCGTCTAGAAAAAGACCTTGGTGTGTCCTAGCTCGGTACGGATTGCTAAGCGATAAACTGATTTCAGGCCGTAACATGCCGCAAAGCAACGCTGTTACGGCATGTACACTAGGTTTCAATGACTAACCGGAACTAACTACTCCTCGGTCTTGGTTACGAGGCCCCGCTTCTCGAGCTGCTTGCCGATGTATTCGCTCAGCTTGGGACCTCGCAGCTGTCGCGATGTGCCGATAATCTCTCCCGTGTTACCATCGACGAGCAATACGAATGGGATACCGGAGACATCGTAGGTGGTGGCTAAGTCGATGTCCCAACCTTTACCCTGATAGACTTGCGCCCATGGTAATTCTCGCTCCTTGAGGAACTCTCTCACCTTTTCATCCATACCAGCATTGTCCAAACTGATACCGAGGATCTCAAAGCCTTTGTCATGCCAATCGTCGTACGCTTGCTTCATGTTTGGAATTTCTGCGATGCAAGGTCCGCACCATGTTGCCCAGAAGTCGAGCATCACGATCTTGCCAGCATAGGTCGATGGGAACTTGATCTCCGCATCATCCATGCTAGTTGCAGTGAACTCGATCACCTTCTTGCCCATGCTCAAATCGGGAGGCGGCGGTAGCTGATCGACTTGCTTTTCCGACACCTTCAGAGCAAGCTTCTTGTCAGCAACAGAAAATTCATATGTCGTACCTGTGAAGTTGAAAGGCTTACCGACCGCTGCGATTTCGTATCGTCGACTGATCACCCCATTGCCATCACGATCGATTGAAAGTGGTGCATTGTCAGAGGGAGCACCAGCGAGAAAGGTGCTAAAGTCTTTTCCATCGAGCTTAAATTTGTATTCGTATCCAAAGTCAGCATAGTACATAAGTGTGTTAGCAAGCGGTTTGCGTCGCGGATCTTTCGGATCAAAGCGATACATATTGACCGTTCCCACATCACCGCTTGGCAGTTCGATTTTGCATGAACCGCTAAATTGTTGAAACTCGCCAACTTTCTGAGCTTGCCACGTCGTGTCCGGATCGTTTGTTAAATCGCCATCGCGATCCGAATCAACAAAGAATCGCGCATCACCTTCTTCGGGTTCGTCTAGTACGAACGCCCACTCACTCCCGCCGATCTTTAGCATCCCGAACTTGGGGTTGGCAAGCCCCTCCGGTAGCTTCTTAACGATCTCCTCCGTTAGATCCATCTCGGCCCTTACAGGTGAGTAGCCACCGACCCGCTGTGTAACCCCTTCACCAATGAATGCCTGTGTCAGTTCGTCCGCGAAAACGAACGAAGTCGCCCCACTGGCCGCGATGGCCATCCCCAATGTAAAGTGCTTTATCGCCATGAAAGATCTCCGATTAATGCGACAAAAGAAAACCAAAAATTCAAACCTGAGAGGAAACTCAAATTGTACCCGAGAAAAAAGGCTGCGTAACTAGCTTGCGGTGAAAGCAACGCCTGATACTTTTGCTTTTCCGATCGAAAATTTGGGAAAGGGAAATCAAGCTTGCTTGTAGTCACCTGTGGAGTTTGCGACACTTATGGAGGCGTGTGTTCCAACGTAGGGCTTTTCCTCTCAACCAACGAGGCCAGCGATGAACCGTTACTCTCTATCCGCGTTCCTTGTAACTTCACTTCTTTTTGCAGGGGTTTTTGGCGAAGACCGGATTGAGCAATCCCATCTTCTGTCGCTGGTTAGTGTGGGTGGTGTTGATACCTTGGCGATATCGACTATTCCTGCATCAAACGCCAAAGATCAGTCGATCTCGACTCGTACACTTTTCTCCGAACAAGGAATGTCGCAATATGGCTTCTGTGGTGTGTACGGAGGCTATCTCATCGTCCTGGAGGAGTTCCACACACTTCCAACTCGATTGTTGGCGATCGAATTGACCACTGGAAAGAAGAAGCTGATTTCGCAAGCTACATGCGTGAAAGCCTTATTGGTGAATCACCATTTATATTTTGTTGTCAAATTACAGGCTCACGAAAACCAGCCAGATCAACCGCGTCATGCGTTGTACTGGATGGATCTTAGGACTGGTAATCAAAAGGAACTCTGCCTCTTGACCAATACGAACTCTCACGCAGCGTTGTTCGACAAGGAGATCTCGCTAGCCGCCACTGTGGATGGTTCCAAAATTGCCGTAACGGAATGGTCGACCGATGACGACGACCAGGTCGGGTTCGACAGACAGTGCCGAATAGTAACGGTCGACACTCAGACAGGAGAAGTGACTCGATCACAACAAAAGTACTCTGGTGGCAACTCGCTGACCGGCGCTTTAGATTCGACTATAGCACCCAAGATTTTTTGGCGAGACGACCAGACTCTTCTGGTCACGTCCGGCCGTGGCGACATATCTCAAAAATTGTACAGTTACGATCCAACGACACAGTCATCCGAAGAAGTTTGCCATTTTCCGATATTCTACGGTAGAGGCGTTGACCCAAAGTTTTCCTTCGGAGGGAATGGAAAGATCTTGGTTCGCTTGGGTTTACTCGGATTTTTTGAGATACTCTTTCCAAGCAAGAAACTAAAGGAATACGTTGGATTGATCGAGGGATATCCGCTAAAGAAAGACGGTAATCGGCTTTCTTTGTATTACGCGGACAAGGAGTTGGAATCGGAGTTTGATTCGTCAAGAGTTTTCGTTTCATCAGATTCCCAGCAAATTGCGTGGCTGCCAAGTGCCGCACAAAAAGGAGTCGTTCTCAGCAAACCGATGGAATTGAAAGTGCATGATCGATCTCGAGGTCTGCGAACCGTAACGACTCAAACCTTTCCCTATCGTTTTCAAAGCACAAACAACGATCACACTGCGGTATGTTTATGGGTGTCGGATAGAGACCTTCCACGATCAATCGTCTTCGATCAGCTAAGCGACTACTCCAAAGACCAGATACCACCGCACATTGACTCTCGGCCTTCCGTTGATGAAGTACTCGAAGTTTCCTTAAAAACAGACAAGCTTCGTTATGAACAACACGAACCGATCGCGCTGACGATTACCCTTAGAAATCTTACAGATACTCCGATACACTTGGAGTCTCGTTGGCTAAAGCAAGGCTCGCAACCGTTCAACGATCTGTATCTAGTAGCCAGGACATCAAAGATTGAGATTCCGATCAAAGAGGGGTTTACGGGGGAGTTGCTTGATGAGTTCGCAACCATTCCTGCCCGCGAATCCAACGATTTCGATCTCTTGGTTGAGTCTTCTGAAATCGGACCGCAAGAATTTCAAATGCGATTTGAATGTTATTCGCTGTGGCGGGGGCATTTGAAAGCTTCTGCGAAATTCCAAGTTGACCAGGGTAGGAATGAAGCGGAGTTGAAACGAAAAAAGTTCGATCGGTTACTAACGCAAGAACTTAGGGAGTATCGGAACAATCCGACAGGAAAAGCTAAGAGAGATCGATTTCAATCATTGGGTCCATCGTGCTTGCCATGGCTTGCGGAGCACCTACAGAACTGCGATGACCTATCTTTTCGTCAATTCTTAAGCGACGCACTGTCAGCAATTGCCGACGAAACGACTTTGCCATTTCTTAAGGGGCTTCTAGAGACGGATTTAGAGATTGATGGCGGTTTGCTTATCGCGCCTCTTTGGGGAATCTATCACCGTGGTGATTTTGCTTCTCGACCGGTACCTGAGACTGTCCTGCTACTCATAGAAGCAGGCAAGCATCGGAGTGTCGAGGTTCGAAAGCGGGCGGTCGCGACGCTTTGCCATTGTGTTAACGAAACCGTCGACGCGTTTATGCAGCATGCCGCAGAGGACAGCAATCCGGAGGTTGCCTCCATAGCAGCCAGATACGTCGCCGCTAGACAGCAGCTATCATTACAAATTTGGCTAACCGAAGCCCGATTTACGATGACACCCGCCGGGTTAGTCGCAGCTCGCTCTATCATACATGAGCTCGAACAGCTATCTCAGGAAAAGCGTGGCATGATGCCAGAAGGGACTTTTGAGGAGGTCATTGCGGACACCTCGAAAGTGGCACAGTATTTATCTACCCTCAAGGCATGGATATTGTATTGCGCAACCAATCCACGTACTGTCGGTCCATTCTTTGACAAAGATCGAAACGCGGCTACTTGGTGGATGGGATGGGGAATTGATCGCTATGCAAGCGGTGCAAATGTACCGATCAAATTGAATCCCCGATCCAAGAAGTTTCTAGACTGACACATCGCCCCCATTGCGAGGCGGTTAAATCCGGATTGTTGTCAGTCAGGCTGTTGAGCGAAACCTCAGTACCGATAAATAATACGAAACCCCTATCTATTTGGAGTGTTTGCCCGGAGTCTTTCGAGCACCGCTCAATCCACAATCAAAATCTCTGCCAGTTGAAGTAGCAATGACTCTAGCTGGTTCGCGTACTCGTCTCCGTCTAGTTGACCTTTCTGCTTTCGAAGTCGCTCTATCCGGGCCTCAATCTCTTGCGCCTGCGCAACCATTTCAGGAGGCAATCCAGGAGACTCGCCAAGTCGAGCGATGATGACTCTCCTCGCAAAGTCGCCATCCAATCGCAATCCGTCGCTCGGGGCCTTGACCGCTCGCAGGCCTCTGAAAAAGAGTGCCGGCGTTCCGCGCTTGTCCCCATTGTCATCCAATAACGCTTGCTCGCTCGCGAGCCGCCCCTCGTCTTGATAGAAACGTGCCACTCCCGAAGAAGCAGCTAAGAATGCCTCGAGAACGGAGATCTGATCGTCATGATCGAGATCACTGCGTGGATCCGTTAGCGCCCTCGAGAAGTAATCCGCGAACCGCGAGTAATTTTGTTCTGAACCACTTTTCGTTGCCGTTATCACGATGCGATTCTCACCCGACAACTCTGCCAAGAATGGTCCACTGGACGAAAAGCAGTTGATAATGACCCACTCGTGAGACGAACCTTTCAGCGCTGATGCAAGCTCCTTAGCTGACAGATCGGGGCCTGCCAAGTTGAATTTGCTCCCCGTTCGATCCGATGTTCCATGTCCAATAAAAATGATCCATCTGGGCTGATTCACCGCCTGCTCTTTCGACGTGCCATCGGTTGCGGTTGGAATAGTCTGAGCATTCTGACTCTGGATCCAATCGAGAATCTGCTCGCGATGGCTACCGGAAACATCGTCTCCCTTTTCTGCCGACTCATTCTCCTCGGATTCCTCTTCCGCTAGGCCCGTTCCATCTAAGAGCGTAACGACCGATTCACCGAAGGCACGCTTCCAGCGATCGGCGGCGGCTTTAAAGATGGTCCCATATTCGGGCTCACCTTGGGCACCGACAACCAACAAGACCTGAGGCTCGCTAGCTGAATCGCTCGCTATGAGCGTTGTATTCAACGCTGATGTAAACAATCCCAAACAGATAGTTGAGGCGATGTGCCTATGCCATGCCATAGCGTCTTCTCCATCCCCATTCCGAACAAAGGCACAGCAGTGCCAGTCCGATAACCCACGACTGATGCCACAACGGATAAATCTTTCGTTCTCGTACCGGTACTCGTTCGCTCGGTATGTTTGAAGCGAACGAATCGAGTTCCCGGAGAGTTACGATCCGTCCCCCAGTGTCCTCGGCAATTTGTTGCAAAAATGGAGTATCCTCTCCGAGTTGCCTTAGCTCATCGGCCATGGGCTCGTGTGCCCAACCGGCCTGAGCTTCTCCTAGTGAACTCGCATCCTCAGCGAAACACGTTGCCGTTGCGATGTAAACTCCTTCTCGTTCACAAAGAAACACCGACTCATACCGCCCCGGTACCTCAGCCGATGCCTCCAGCAATACTTCAGACTTGGAACCATCCGGCGCCTGAATTTCGACATTGACTGTCGCATTATCAACGATTCGGAAATCGGGACCTTTAACATCTGCAATGAGTCGTCTGAGCTTTGTCGCACCAGCTACTTTCTCCGATGTTAAGGTAATGGTTCGCGGGACGTCGTTCACCATCCAACGGATCATCTGTCGCCAAGCCTGAAACATAGGGGATTGTTCGTTCGATTTGCGATGCATGGCCCAGCGCCACCAGTCACCGATCATGAAAGCTGCCGTGCGTCCTCGACCATACTTCTGCACAACGAAAAGAGGCACAGTCTCTAACTCTTGATCACTCAAAGCCGCTGAGTCGGAAAACATGCCCATGGTCCCGACTTTGCCTTGTGCCAAAACCGATGCGCCTGGCTTAACGCTAGTCGTTCGATTGAGAACTTGAAAGCCTGGCATCATGGCCAAGCGTTCCTTCTCTTTTGGTTCTGTATCCGCCGTTCGCATAAAGGGTTGCAACCAGCCCTCTTTGGTGAGTTCAAATCGAACCTCTTGTCCGATTAGCTCGTTAGGATTATCGGTCCAGTCAGATGGATCCTCTGAAATGGAATCGCCGTATACAGGTAATAACTGACTCAAAACGGAATTCTCGTAGCTTTTGCCTCGCATGGATTCTTGTCCACCGAGCATCAACAATCCACCGCCCCGGATCGTAACGAAACGTCGAATCATCGATTGCTGCTCGGTCGTAAGAAAATCGCTCTCCAGATCGTCGATCAAAATAGCATGGTAAGCAAACAACTCTTCGTCATCTTTAGGGAATCCGGATTGTAGCTGGCCAGGTTCGGTTAAACCTAAGCGTACGAAAACAGGTTGGTCGAATTGCTCTTTCTCCTCTTCAGAAACATCCTCGAATCCGGAAAACAATGGGTTCGCAGAATCGACACGGTTATCTCGAAAATTAAACTTGGGTTCCTTTTTGGCGATCCGAATCAATGCGGTTATCTCCACCTCCGCGTCCTCTGAGATCGCGCGAGACAGAAACTTGAATTCCCAATTGGGCCGACCTGCTAGATACAAAATTCTAAAAGGCCCGCGTCCACGGTCCACAACTTGATATCGTTGATTGTTGAGAACGGTTAATTCATCCTTAAGTCCGACGATTGAGGTCGGTGTATCGGTTTGTGTCGAAGGGGAAGTCTCTGGCTTGGGAGCCCTAGCGACAAGCTTATAGCCTTGTACCCCTGGAGCGGCAGGACGAAATCGAAAATCTACCGTCGCTGGTTTCAGTCGATCGTTAAACGCAACCGTCTTGCTCTCGATGAGCTTGTTCTGCCCGTCGATCAAATCGACCACAATGCTAGGGTTAGCATAGCCGGCAGCCGCAATCGAGGCGGTCAACGTAACTGGTGCGGTCTCAAAGTCGGTCTGTCGCAAACTGATCCCAGAAATGGAAACATCCTTTTGCACTCCAATATCGCCGCAGACCACGGGATAAACGGGAATCCCAAGCCCAGCCATGGAGTTCCACTCGGATCGATCGGTCGCTTGACCGTCTGTGAACAGGAGCACGCCGGCCAAGGGGACTGCACTTCGCACTTGATTATCGGATGTGGACGAAGGAAACCTCGAACTCAACGACCGCAACGCTCCGACCAGCTCGGAATCAACTCCGTTCAATGAGATCCCCTCGAAGCTATCGATAGGATCCAAGGCACTCGAAAAGACATACCGTCTCAATCGAAAATCGTCCGCCAATCGACGCAGCCATGGTGCATCGTCCTTGAATAAACTTCTGTACCATTCGTCAGGAGTTGACTCCGCAACAGCAGCAGAACCGCTTAAAGATTTACCACGAGCGTCCCAAATCTCTTTTAGACTCTGGCTGTTATCGACCATCACGGCAAAGGCGTTCGCCTGCGGTTTGGCCCTCTCCTGTACACCCATCGGTTCCAGCAAACAGAGCAGAATTAGTCCAATGCCGATCAATCGCAGACCGAGAGAGGCAGCCCGAATGCCCAACGGCATGCGGCTACCTCGGTAAGACAATAGAGACAGCAAAGCGAGTAGAATTCCAACCGCCACGACCCACGGTGTCCACGTGGGATTGGAAAAGAAGAAACGACTCGATAGTACTTCGGAATCAGCAAACAACATCATTGCTTTTGGTTCCCGCGTCCGAGGTTCTCGTAGTAGCGGTCCAAACGTCGTTGATATTGGCTCGGCACGGGATCGCGATCGATCGGCACGAGTGCGTTTCGTTCTGCGGCAAGTCGCATGAGATCCTCATTAACTTCCTGGCGTAGCTGTTGCAAGGGATCTGCGATAAGCTTGCGAACCAAATCCCACTGCGGTTCCTTGGCGTGCCGCTTGTACTCAACGCGCATTTCGCGAGCTGCCTCGCGGATCCTCGCAACATCAGCACGTCTTTCTGGATCGATCAGAAGCTCCTCAACATCTCGCAAGGAATCGATCCACGCTCGATAGTCCTCGCCCGTAAGAGGTGTCGCAGGACGCAAATTGCCGGCTCGTTCCTGGCCACCACCTCGGAATGTCGAAAGGGATGGCATCGTTTCATCCCCAGCCCTTTCCCTAGCCTCGTTGTCATCTTCCGGTCGGAGCCCACCTCGCCCACCAGATGGTTGATCATCGGAGCTTTGTCTTTGTCCACGTCCTTGTTGCCGTTGTTGCCCCTGTTCTTGTCTCTCTCCTCTTTCCGCTCCCTCTCTCTGTTCCTCTTCCGTTGCCTCTTGTTGTCCTTCTCCTCGCTCCCCGCGTGTTTGCTCGCTAGATTCCTCTCCAGCTGATTGACGACCACGACCAGATTGACGGTCACCCTGATTCTGTTGTGATTCGCCGGTCTCGCGAGATTGGCTGCCGCTTTGAGATTCGTTTGTCTCCTGTGGGTCACGCTCTTGATCTGAGTCCCGCTCTCCTGACCCATTCCTATCTCGGGCTTCGCCCCTATTTTCTCCAGTGCTACCGGGCGATTGGGACTCCATCTCCTCCCTGAGTTGTTGATTGGCTCGATCGATCTCTCGGAGAGCCCTTCGCAGAGATTCTTGTTCGCTTCCCAGCACGCTCTCGGCGGCTTTTTCAATCCGTTCCTTAAGCTTCGAAATGCCTTGGCCCGCTTCCTCGGCTAATTGCTGAGCACGATTATCGAATCCGCGATCGAGCAGCATGGGGATCTGTTCGAGCTGGCGATCGATGCCACTCTGCTTCGCTTCACGAAAGCCATCGTAGAGACTGTCGGCTACGAGCGGTTCACTCGACTCTGCTTCGGCGACGGTATTCTTCATCTCTTCGAGTAGTTCGTCCATCTTCTCTCTCTGGGCTCGCCAGCGATCCCGCGCCGGACTTGCTTCATTTACCCCTTCCGGTCTGAGAGGAGAAGCATCATCGAGATCACCGAGCCCCGATTCTGATTCCCGATCAAGCTGCTCGGATGCATTTATAGGATCCGATTCCGAGCGATCATTCGCGTTTGGCTGGTTCGAGTTCGATCGGTTGGGGGAAGAGGGATTTCTTCTAGCGATATCGTTCTCCAAATCCCGTTGATTCCGTTCTAGCTCGCGAGCTTTCTGCACCATATTCTGCATCGATTCCTGCAGTTGATCGGAGGATTCCTGTCGGATTTGCTCGCGCACCTCCTTCATGGTTTGTTCCGCTCTCGCTCCGGAATTGACAGCCTGGGACGTTTGGTTGTTGGCAAGCGATTCGGCTGCTTTCTGCAATTGCTCACGAGCTTGCTCTACTTGCTCGCGTGCCTCCTGCATAGACTGCCGATTCTCTTCTTGGTTCATCCTTTCCAAGAGTTCATCGGCATCCCGAATCATCTCCTCCTGATCCTCTCGCAATCGAGCCAATTGCTCCTCGATCTCTTCCTTAGTCGCTTCGTCTTTGGCCTCTCGGAGAGCGGTTTCCGCCTCTTTGATTTGTTGGTTCAAATCCTTCTGACGGCGAGCGAGTTCGTCGAGTCGATTCATCACCTGACGGGCTTCTCGTTGCGAATCGGTTTGCTCGGGCGCAGCGGACTGTTCCGATTCGTAATCGTTCTTTTCGTTTTCGAGATTCAGTTGTTCGAGCTGCTGTTGGCGGCTTTGCTGAGCGGAGCTTTGGTTGCGTTGCGAATTCTGTCGCTGCTGGCTACGCACGATGGAGTGCTCGCGAGCTCTGAGACGCAGTAAGCCTTCGTAAGCCTTCCTCTCCGCATTCAACGCAGCCCGCAATGCCTCCAGACTACTCTCCGAAGAGGACTTGGCTAGCTGCTCCTTGGCCGTGGTCATCTGCTGGCGGGTCTCATCGAGATACCGGCGAGAGGTCTCATCCTGGATTCGTTCCTCGAGTTCTTCGGTTTGGGATAGGGCGGTCTCTTGCGATTCTTCCAAAACCTTGACATCGGCAGTAAACGATTTGGAAAGCTCCGGTTTCGATTCGCGTCTAAGAATGTTCCAGGTACCGGCGATGATCTTCTTTTGTAGTTCGGCTAGCTCCTCAGCTCGCTGCCCGTTCTGACTCTGCTGCTCACTTTGCTGCTGCTGTTGCTGCTGTTGGGATTGTGAAGGAGATTCTCCCTCGCGAAAGATTTCTTCAAATGGTCGAACCTCGGCAAAGAACATCTCGCCATCCACGCGGCGAATCTGATTGTTGGTGTCGGTGTCTTCCGCCCAGAAATAATACGATAGCAATTGATCTGGCTCTGCGTTCATGCTTTCCAGATCGACCATGTAAGCAATGTCATAGCCGCCACCCTTGGCCTGCTTGGTGGGCTGGAGTTCTACTTCGATCGGGTCTGCTTCACCCAGGATCACGGTCACGCCGGTACGAGCTAACTGAAAATCGTCTCTAACCGTGGCTTGAAGCAGAACTTCCTGGAGTGGAGAGACCTGTAAATCGCCCCCCGCAGAAAGTCGAATCTCAGGTTCTTTGTTGGCGATAACACGCGCCGATAGAGATTCCTCCACCTTGGCTTGTCGCCCATCGGAGTCTTGGAGTCTAACTTTCCAACGACGGGATTCGAAGACCTCAACACTCGCTGTATAGGTCAAGGGATCGCTAGCGGTGGGAATAAGTGGAAGAATCGTATTATCTTGATCGACTAGCTCTGCGGTTTCCAGTGGTTTGTTCACACGGCAGATCCAAGTCAGTCGGCTACCTTCGGGAACGGATACTCTCTTGGTATCCTGCACCAACTTTTTCTCTTGATTGGCATAGGCCGGAGGATCGATCTCGGCATCGCTCCGTACCAAGGCTGGATAATCGAAGACCTTGATGCGATAGGTCTCACTGAGGCCCCTTTCGCTTTCGATTCGATATTCGGTATCGTTCGCGACACGTCGAATGTAGCCACCGAAGATGGGATCGCTCAAACTTGGTTGCATACTGCTTCGCGTGAAATCCGAGCCAGATACTTCTGAACTAGAGGCTGCGCCCGAGGTTACAAGCCAAACTTCCCGAGGTACCCCGCCCCCAAACCTAGCCGTCACGACCAGATCGGTCCCTCGTTCAATCTCCGTGTCCCCGGGATCGACCGACAACGATGGGGCGAGGGAAAGTGCGAGAAGCTGATCGGGATTGGCCGTAGCCGATGGGGAATGCCTTTGAGAGGAGGAGTAAACGGACGCAGACAACGCTAGAAACAAACACAGTAGTTGTGCGAACCACGCTCCCATGATACGACCGGCGGATACGGTGGCTCGCCAATCGTGGTTTCGTCCGTGCATTATGGTTTCGCGAACAAGACTCCGTCGAAGAAATTTCGAATCGGATTCACACGGCGGTGAAGCGACTGTGATCAACCGCTGTTTCAGGTCAGGAAAACGGGACTCCACCCGAGTCGCGACCCACTTGGTATCTCGATAAGTTGCTCGAGTGATAACCCAGATCAACGCCACCCACAGAGGGCTCGTTATCCAGGCGTAGCCAAGCCAACCGAAAGCAGCCGCATCACTGAAACCACGCCACAAAAACAACATCGCTAAGCAAAGCCAGAACGCTGCGAGCAACCACCCCATGCGAACCAACCGAAAACGATTTGCGACATGGAGAAGGCTATTTTGAATTTGAAGATCCATTCCAATGTTCCTGCGTCAATCGAACAGTCACCCAAGCATCTAGACGATTATAGCCGGTTTGCAACGCGCAATGGGAAAAACCTCGGCCATGACCGTTTTCTTTGTGGATTGTGGAATTCAACCATGCAAAGTCCCGTGCAATGAACATTTCAGGGTAAACCTGCAGCGCGCGTTTCGGTTGCCCAACTCCCTATCCGGCAGTACAACAGGAACCTCATGTCCAGTCGCCAAGACGTTGAAACTCCATTGTTACTCATTGCCCGCCGAACGACAGCAAAGTGTAAATCCATGCAACAAAGATTCTTGTTACTAGCCCTTTTGACGTGCTTCTTCGCAATGCCAGGATGCTCGGTTAAAAACGACGAGGGCAAACCCGAAACCGTTGAGGTTTCCGATACGAATCTGGCCCCCGCACCAACACCATCTCCAAGTCAAGTGACCGCAACGCCAACGGGCGATCCTGCCGTAACCGAGGAGTTCATAGTGCTCGCCTACAATGTCGAAAATCTCTTCGACCTCGACGGTATAGCGGTCTTCGATGACTACAAGCCTGAAAAGTATAATTCGCAGATGTTGTGGGCCAAGCTGTCCGGTATTCGGGATACCCTATCTCGGTTCCGTGATGGTAAAGGCCCTCAGATTGTCCTCTTTCAAGAGTTCGAGGGTGACCAAACACCGGCTAGCACGCCTGTCGACTACCGGGCTCTGCTCTCTCCATTCGAAGGCAAATCGGTCGAAGAACTGCTTTCGGGAGAAATCGACGACAGCGTTCGCGATTGGCCGGTTGAAGCGTTTTTGATCAAACTTCTGCAAGACGAAGGACTCGGACCGTACAACGTGGCTGTGGGTGAATATCGTCCCGATCCTACCGGAAGAGCCGTGGCACACGTCAACGTGACCTTCTCCACATTCCCGATCCAGGAGTCTCGTACGCATCATACCTCCGGTGCCCGAGGCATTCTGGAAGTCGTCCACCAGATCGGGGACCACAAACTTTACACGTTTAATAATCACTGGAAATCTGGTGCTTCCGACAAACAGACCGAACCGATTCGGCTCGGAAATGCAGAAGTGCTACGCAACCGACTGAACGTACTGCTCGAACAAGATCCTTCAGCCGACATCATCACAGCCGGGGACTTTAACTCCCATTACAACCAATCTCAACGCTTTCCCGAGATGGAAAAAACCGCTGTCAATGACGTGCTCTTAAGTCATGGCAACGAAGGAGCAATCGTCGATGGTACGCAGCCCGGTTTGTACAATTTGTGGTACGAATTGCCACGGGAAGCTCGCCGGAGCGACAGCTATCGCGGGCAATGGGGCACGCTGATGCAAATGATGATCAGCCGAGGCCTATACGACTATCGCGGCGTTCAATACGTGGACAATAGTTTCTCGGTGGCCGCCTTTGAAGGGCTTAATGCTCAGACGGGCAGCCTCGTCCCTATCAACTGGAAAGTCGTCGATGGTCGAGGTGGCGGGATCTCCGATCACTTGCCTATCACAGCTCGTTTTCGACTGGCCGCAAGCGAGGAGCCTCAGGATAGATTCCTCGAGTTGCGCGATGCTAGCTCCGAGAATCCGCCCCAGGACGCGACCCCGCTCGTAGTGGGTTACGCAAATCCGCCAAAGGACCGAGTGCGGCGCATCAATGAGTTCGGCTCCGACGAAGCCGTTCAGCAGACGAAATGGATCGGCGAAGTCTTTCTCGTTGAAGCGGTCGTATCAGGCGAGAAACCATTCGTCATCAAGCTAATTGGGAACGAATCAGATAGCGATTCACAGCGTGCTGCCTTCCAAACGGACTACAAGGTATGGGCGTTTGATTTAGATCTGCGATTAAAGATCTATGAAAAATTCCCGGTCGGTTCGAAATTTACGGCGTATGGCGAACTGGGGTATCACGAAAGCGGCTGGCAATTCGTAGTCCGTGACCCCAGTTGGTTGATCGTGAATGAGTAAGGACAGTACGCAACTCTTCTAATGGCCCTCGTACCTCAACAATAGCGAGAGTCGCACGCGGATAAGTTTTATCAAAACATCAACTCAAACTGGAGGGATGGTGATGTAACCGAGGACCACAGCGCTGCTAACTCTCTGCCGGATGTATAATACATCAGCGTTGGTCACGCGGCGATCCTTATTGACATCCCGGACATCATCAATCGATACTAACACGCTGGAAACCGCCTGCCGTACAGCCAGCACATCCGCGTTAGTAACCCGCATGTTGGGGCCGTCCCCGTTAACCTCTCCGTCAGCATGACCTAGGTAGAAGACTTCAGGACGATTCAACCCTGTCTGCTCGTTGGCCCGGATCACAATCTGCAGCCAGGTGTTCATAATCGCGTTGTCTTCCCACTCGATCCGCACACGCGCTGGAATGGTCTCTGTGCCTGGGGTAATATGAATCAACGTCGGATCCGGTGCTGCCGCCCAGGAATTAGGATCGCCGGTCTTGCCAACCCGGAATTGAAAATCGCTCACCTCGAGTGCTTCGCCGGTTAAGCCAGCGACGTCGAATACAATCCCGTTGATACCGCGGGTGTAGTTACTGACGTTCTGAAAAGTGGTCTGTTGACTGCTATCGCTTGCCCGCAACAATCTTCTGGCCGCGGAGCTATCAGTCGATAGAGCCGCTTGGACATTGGCGCCTTCTTGAGCAAAGGCCGAACCCTTGTAGTAAATCCACTGACCGACGATGTGAACCTCGGCGGAAATCAGGAACTGGGCACTCCACTGATCTTGGCCATCACTGGCATTGATCGTAACCACTTCGTCGGTAAGCTTGGTTGAGGGCATGTAGGACCAACTCCAAGTGCCACCAGGATGCTGAATCACCTCGCCCAGCGAGGCCGAGAGCGTGATCGCCTGTGGGTCTAGTCCTCCCCAGGTTCCACTGTTGGAAAGTTCGTCTAGCACCAACCCAGCTACACTTGCCTGCTGGCGCGTGACGTGTACGGGAGTCATGTTACCAAAGTTAATGCCATCCTTGACTTCACCGCTACGCAATTGCACAAGGTGGCTACCGGAGACACCTCGCGTACCGTAAAGGTTGATTTGCCAACCGTTGAGTGTGCCAATATCTTCGCCTTGCAAATCGGATACTTGCAAAGTCCAATCCCCCGCCGATAATTCGCCCCAATGCCTAGCTGAAGTGAACAACCAATTGTTGTAGTCCGCCCCATTATCTGTGGTACGTCGCTCTGCCAAAATAGATCTTGTGCCACTGGGTGAGGTGAGAATCACCTGTAATTGTCCGCGCCCCGGATGAGTGGCATCTAAGACGATCTCGACCCATTCGACTTCGAGAACCTCATCGACTGCGAATGTCGAGGTCACGCCCAGGGGATTGTTGTCCGGAATCGGCTGTCCCACGGGGATAGTGCCGGATTGAAACGCAACTTCTTGACTCACGGGATGCCAGGCCTGCGCTAAATCAACTGCGGCTCGCGCATTGATCGCTCCATGTCCATACTTATGGTTAACCATGCGGCCTGCTCCCGTCAAAACCCAGTCGTTATCGCCTGGATCGTTCAGGCTAGCACTTTTGGCTAAAACATGTTGCACGTCGCGCCAAGACAGGTTGGGATTGGCTTCAAGCATGAGGGCGACAACTCCCGAAACCAGGGGAGCCGCCGAGGAAGTACCTCCGAAGCTGCTAGTGTAGGAACCGAGTTCTGTAAGAGTGGACGTGGTGACTCCCACGCCACCACCGGAGGAGAAGGCGGAGACAATCAACGGAGCTCCCGATTCGCTATACGAGGACTGGAGTCCACGATGATCGATTGCTCCGACCGCGATCGTGTAGCGAGAATTTGCATAGGAGTCGTAATTGACATTGTCCTGTTCAAGCTGTCCGTTACCTCCGGCCCACACGTAAATGCTGCCCAACCCGTCGCGACCGCTCTGTACCCCCCCCGCCAAAGCCGCCAGCGAAAGCGGGCCCGCATTGCCAGGGGCATTGATGCTACCGGTGTCCCACGGTCCCCAACTATTGTTGTAGATATGATTTCCCTGGTTCTCAAAGATGAGTGCGTTTGCGCGTTGAAGGTCGGTAGTCGGCCCGGCAATCAAGCGAATGCCAGAGAGCGAAGCACCAGGGGCCGCTCCGATTCCTCCAAGGGCATTATTGCCCGATGCCGCTGCAACGCCCGCCACCGCCGTCCCGTGATAGTCGTTCGTTGAACCGGGGGCGGGATCCGGATCATTACCATTGAAATCCCAGCTCAAAGCTGCCAAATAACGGGCACTCAAATCGGGATGGGTGTACTGTAAGCCATCATCCACGACAGCGATCGTGACTCCCGCCCCCGAGAATTCATCCCAGGCTGGTACCAAATTGGCATCTGCGCCCGGCGTGCCGCCAGTCTGACCGATATTACGCAAGTGCCACTGGTTAGGAAAAAGCGGATCGTTAGGAATTCGCGAACGAGGTTGCTCTGCGATTAGCGGAAAGAAAGCGGTAACCGCCGCATGGTCACCCAACCGCTCGGCAATCGAATTCATAGAGTCTGGGGCCACGTCTTGAAACAAGTACGCATTGGCTAGGTAGGGAATCGATTCCGCCGACTTAGCCCCGAGCAATACAACGATATCGGATAGCTTTTCCGTTTGGTTTTGACGGGCATCAAGTATGACTACCCACTGCTCTGCGTTAAAGTTTTTCGATCTGTTACCATCAAATAGTTGATTAGCCCTTCGCATGGCCCAGTAAACAGAACTGTCCAAGCCAGCCAGTGAAAAAGTATCAATCGTATTCGCTGAAGCCGGTTCCACGTCTGAACCGCTTGATTGTCCCATGGCTTGACCTGGAGAGGTTTGAAACCAGCCAGGCTGCATCACTTCGGCAACCGAATACACACCGACTGGCAAGTCAGTAAAAGCGTAGCTCCCATCCGGTCCTGTCACCTGCCAAGGCTCACTTTCATCAAGCTGCCCATTCCGATTGAGATCGAGATAGATGACCCACCCTTCAAGAGGTAGCTCCCCCTCATCCCAAATACCATTGCTGTTCAAATCGAGCCATTTGTAGCCTCGGATTTCTCCAAACTGCAAGGGTCGACTTCCAAAATTTGCGTCATCCATCAGGTCGCCATCGCCCAAATCGAAAATCCAGGCATCGGTGTGCGGGGAGGTTGCTTCCCAGCCCATGGGCACCAATTGTCTCAGGATATGGACTCCCGCATGGACAAGCAACGAGAAGCTTCCATCATCTTCGCTAACGAATGTCGGTTCACCACGATCATGTCGCCCGTTATGGTTGCGATCCAGATAGACTGTTCTTCCTCCCAATACGCTTTCTTCACCATCAATCATTCCGTCACCGTTTTCGTCTTGCCACAGCGTTCCGCGAATCTCTGCAAACGGAATGGTCCCGTCAGTCGGCCTCACTGCCAACCCAGCGAGCCCCCAGGAACTCCCCAACGGCTCAACCTCTATTTCAATCGTACCTGCGGCTGACGCCATCGCCACAACCATGTACGACTCGAGTTCCCGAGTGTTCGTGCCTAGTTCGCTGTTTACCAGCAACTGATTGGAGGAATAAAACTGTTCGAAGTTCAACGGAGCCGAACCGCCCGAGACCGTAACGGACTGACCGCCGGAAAACGTGTCAGCAGCAAATACATAGATTTCATAAGTTTCTCCAGGATCTAAGCCGCTCCAAAGAAAGGTCGCTGGAGAAAAGGACCATATGTTCCCGTCAATCCCGCTCAGGCTCTGCAAATGGATTGGTAGCTGGCTGTCTGGAGGCGAACTGCTGTCACTAGAGATATTAGTCGATGGCTGTATTGACAATTCAACTGCCGACGCCACTCCGAACTCATCCGTTAAGCCAGTCAGCGTGACACCCGAGCTGCCTCCGCTATACAACGCCCAGTTCGTCGGTGAGGTGCTCCCAGAAGGACCAAAATCGACTCCCACCATCAACGAACCCACTTGCTGAATGCCTTCGATGGTAAAGGTATATCCGCCTGTATTGCCCGCTACACCGCTGCCACCGATTTGAGGGTCGTAATTTATATTGGGAAAGCCAGACACACCGACAAAGTACGTGCCCGCCGCGGAGAAGTCATAGATGATCTGCGAGTATAGTGTTCCCCCAAAGTTGTCATTCATCGCCAGTTGATTGCCCTGGGAATCGAAGAGACGCAGCATCGTATCCACCCCGGCACCTGAAGTTGGCACACTGGTTTCCATGCGAAACCGGCTACCCGCTGAGGCATCAAAGCTGAACATGTCCACATCCCGATTTCCATGTGGCCCATCTCCCAGTATAGCGGCGATCGAATATGAGCCGACAAACGGACCAACCCCCGTCTCCGCGGCGGTATCCAGTGTGTCTCCAATGTCATCGTTCGACGAGGGACGCCACTGCACCCACTCCTGAATCACGGTCTGATTGTTAGAAGTCAATCGCGTCGCCCCAGCCAGATCCGACCCACTGCGAAAAGCGTGGATGCCAATGACCCTGGGCTGCCCCGAACTATAACTCCATACAGGACTCCCACTGGATCCTCCAGACGTCTGCGAATTGTAAATGAGCCTAAATGGCTCGACCGACACAACTTGGCCCGCCATATCCCACATACTCTGGCTGGCCCCCCCTCCCATAGTCGCGGGATATCCCACAGGATGGACCGTTTCAGCCGGATTGGTGGGTGGGGCATAGTTGAACTGCAATGGCACGTACGTTGCCAACCCTGCATCCACAAAAGATCCCACGTAGAAGGCAGCAGCGTAGTCGTGTCGCGTATGCGTCGTGGTGTATCCCGAACCAGCCGCAATATAGTTATCATTGGTGACCCACTGTTCGGCGTGATGCGTTCCAAAGGGACGTATCACACTCCCACTTCCCCCGAGCTGGTACTGGCCGGGACTAATTCTGACCGAATCGGCATATCCACCACGTTCGACATTGTAAACGCAATGACCATTGGTCAGGGCAGTATGCGGTGAGACGATGAACGAAGTACATCGAAACCAATCGTTACCAAAATTTTGCAACTGATACCCAACAGTGTTGTAGGGATAGATTTGGGTGTTGCCTACAAGCGTACTATTTCGCGTCGAGCCGCCCCCGAGCAAACCTGATGAATTCTGATTATCCTCTGCCGAATAGCCCTCGATTCGTCCATGTCCCTGGTCATCAATAATTGGCAGCAGTCCTCTGGCATGCACCACATCCTCCAAGTCTACTACCTCCATTAGACCGGGAATCAATTCGGATGCTTGCGTTTGCCACTGCTCTGAAGCTATCAACAAGTCGATGGCCTCATATCGGCTCAATACCGAAAATGTAGGTTCCTCAAGCACTACAAAGAAGCGGGAAGTCCCGTCGACGTCTTCATCAAGATCATATTCGGACCAACGATGAAATTCACCATCAATCCACTGCAGGACACTTCGTGACGGCTGCCCTCGAGTCAAGGGCTCGACAGGGTCGCCGATTCGTTCGGCCCAACTCGGCGAGGTTTTCAGGGTTGAAGACTGACTGAACTCGAACGGACTGTTCAAAAGTTCCACGGCCAGGCAATACTTTCCCAAGTTTTCGGTAAACGAATCGGCTGCTAACAATCTCCTAGCTTCTAACTCTTCAAACCTCAACGGACAAATCGTTTGAAAGAAACCAGATGCCCTATCTGAAACGCGTCTTATCTTTCGCCTAACCACAGGAACAGTCCTTTCCGATATGTGTCCTACAATCGAGCCCCACAGGCATTGGCACCGGCGAGGCGTGGCAGATTATACTTACCATTTGGACTAGAGAGTTAGACAACATCCACCATCCTTAGCCCCACTGAATTGCCAAGCTGTGGTTTAGCAAACAAATCAATTTCGACGCGTTGGCGTAGGGATCCTGGCCATCAACCGCAGCTTTCGCATTGCGGTTGATGGTTTTACCGTGCATGGAAAATAAATCAACAGTTCGCGGTACAAGGCAATCGAATGAGATCCGATCGGAACGAATGCCTGAGGAACGTCCGCGTCCTTGGTACAAAACGGCTTAACAATCCGTTTCGGGAGAGCGTCTACGAAAACGCCTAGCCATGACCAATCCCACTGCACTAAAAAGCAACGCCAAACTGCTCGGCTCCGGCACTACCGAAAACGAACCCGACACGCTGGACGTATTGATCGGAGCATCGCTAGGGTCCAATGCCAACAACAATCCATCATCGATTGTGAGCAGGTAGGTCCCAATCCCCACGTTGCTTAAATCCAGCGTCAATTGCCCCAATTGGTGAACCGTATTCGCCAGACCTGTGTTAAAAAAATTTGATGACAGACTGAAGGACAAAAAGGCTTCTCCGGGCTGAGTGCTAATATCCCACTGCTCGTCACCGATATTGACCAATCCCGTAGAAAATACACCTTGCGTGCCATCCCCAATTCCCGACAGAACCAGAATGTCGATGCCTCGCACAACCTGGTTGTCGATGGTACTGGTAAAGTTCACATCAACGGTCAGCGTACCGCCGATGGGCACCGTGGAAGTCGCCGGACTGATGCTGAAGATAAGATCCGCCGACGCACTGGTCGCGGTGGTAGCTAAAATCGCCAATGCAAGAAATTGAACAAAAGATCTCATGAAGTTACTCCAAAAAGTGAAAGCCTTTAACACAAAACAAATCTCTCTCTAACGAGCCACATTCATCTACGAAAAAAATCGAAATGAATGCTTCCGTGTTTCTATAATCAATCCCCCTTGGGGGGGATGGTGATGTAACTGAGGACCACGGCACTACTAACTCTCTGCCGGACATATAGTACATCAGCGTTGGTCACGCGGCGATCCTTGTTGACATCCCGGACATCATCAATCGATACTAACGAGCTGGAAACCGCCTGCCGTACAGCCAGCACATCCGCGTTAGTAACCCGCATGTTGGGGCCGTCCCCGTTAACCTCTCCGTCGGCATGACCTAGGTAGAAGACTTCAGGACGATTCAACCCCGTCTGCTCGTTGGCCCGGACCACAATCTGCAGCCAGGTGTTCATAATCGCGTTGTCCTCCCACTCGATCCGCACACGCGCTGGAGTGGTCTCCGTGCCTGGGGTAACATGAATCAATGTCGGTTCCGGTGCCGCGGCCCACGCACCAGGATCGCCGGTCTTGCCAACCCGGAATTGAAAATCACTCAAGCTCAGATTGGTACTCGCCAATCCTGCGACATCAAATACCAAACCATTGATCCCTCGAGAGTAGTTGATAACATTCGCGAAAGTCGTAACCTGCGCGGTATTCGTTGCCCTAAGCATTTGCTTAGATCCGGTTGCGGTCGAAAGCGCAGCCTCAATATTTCCTCCTTGCGCAAAAGCCGAGCCTTTATAATACACCGCGCTGCGGGCTACCGCTACTAACACATCAATATTAAACGTGACCGTGGCCGAAGCTTCTATCGTTGTGGCCGTGATCACCACATTCACATCATCAAGCCTGCTAGTCGGTGTATAAGACCACGTCCAAGTGCCATCGGCATGCTTAATGACTTCGCCAATCGATGCTTCTAAAACTAAACCATCTGGATTGGCTGCCTCCCATGTTCCCGAGTTTGTAAGGACGGAGAGCACGTTCCCTGTGACACTTGTTTCGTTGACATTTATGGCGACGGCTTCTTCCACATCGATGACGCTAAGTGCAAATACTTGATCCACTTCGTTACCAGCCAAATCCCGCGAACGAACGCGAACGGAATACTCAGGGATGGTCTCGTAGTCCAGTCGTTCACCCGCTCTGAGGAATATCTCATCGTTGATAATTCGGAATTTTTGGTTATCCAGGGGATCGTCGCCATCAAAGAGTTCGTATTGGAATTCGTCATCGAGGTCCAAGTCCTCTGTTCGTAATCGTCCAAAGAGTCGATCTACCAGCTGAACCTGATTGTCCTCGTATACGATTTCTGCATCCAACACGATACCGGTCGGCTCGTGTAGATTGACGAACAAACTGAAGCGATCCGTGCGGCCAACATTGCCCGCTAAATCCCTCGCGTTGACGCGGAGGTCGTAGATGCCTGAGGCTAACGGTTGGTGAGTGAAATACTCGTCCGGTAACTCCCACGTGCCATCTCCCAAATTATTGGCCAACATCAAACGATCGCCAACCAACACTTCCACAATGGGGTCCGTGTCCCTGTTGTCAGCGATGGTGCCCGTTAGTTGTGGTCGGTTCGTATTAACTACGAACATGCTGCCATCGTTGACCAAGTTGACAAACCAGGGTTCTGCAACCGTTGGATCATTGTCTAGAGTGACAGACGGTGCCTCCAAGTCTGCCTCACCAAGCGTGACCAAAACTTCTTGAATACCAACACCACCATCTAGGTCGCGAACTTGAAACTGGATCGTGTAGGTACCAGGGCCAGGGAACAAATACTCGAACTCAAAGGAACCATTGGTCAAATTGATCGGTAACGTCGGATTGATGCTACTCGTCGCTGTGTGCTGATCAAGGACTCCTGGATCAGAAAAGATTCCGCTGAATCGCACGGGCACGTTGGCTGGATGTAGAGGCAGCGTTATTGAAGATACTTGTACTACAGGATCTCTATTGAGCACCAACAGGCTTGCAGAATCTGAAACTACAATACCTGAATCATCCCTGGCGGTAACAGTTACCCAGTAGGTTCCTTGTTGCGGAGGATTAAACGGTATGAAGTCCGAGCCAGTTTGAACCTGCTCAAAGCCACCCTCGGATATAATCCGCCACTCAATCTGAAGGTTCGCCAAATCGATTGCACTTCGATCGAAGAAGTACGCAACCAAATCAACGTGGTCGCCTTCGTAAATCAGCTGCTGCGGACTGGCAAGAGTTACGACTGGGAGGGCATTCGCAACATGAATGGTCCATTCTTCCTGTGATGTTCCATCAGCATCCGTCGCAGTCAGCCGCAGTGTGTAGGTAGCATCGTTGACTGCAAAGTACTCGAATAAGGAACTATGGCCTTCCGCAACCGGGACGCCCCCAGTGTCTAGAAGTTCCCAGTGGTAGGAAACGACATCTGTTAATCCGCTCGACACTAGCAATGTGGCGTCGAATGAAAGCGTGTCCCCTTCTAGCCACTGAGTCTGCAGTTCCTCTGATGAAATGCGCGGTGGATGATTCAAAACGTTGACCGTTCGCGTCACGATTGCCGCAGCGTCTGTTCCATCGGTTGCTTGCACGGCCACGACATACTGGCCGCCATTCTGGAAGCGATGCTGAATCGTCTGGCCAGTTACCGTCGGATTGAACGTTGTACCGTTGTAGTTCAGGTCCCACAGATAGGTAATCGTATCAGCAGCGACGTCAGTAGCCGCGATACTGAAGGTGGCAGTCAACGATTCATCAATGCTATCCGGACCGATCAACCCGCTTGTATAAACCGGTGCGGCATTCGATACGCTGACTGGAATTTGATACTGCAACGGTGTTTCATGCACTGATGTGCGCACGAACAAGGTGATCGTGTAGTTGCCTTCGTTCGGGAAGGCGTGGTCGAGTTGCACAATATGTCGCGTTCCGTAAGGATCTGACGGATCGGGGATGACATTTGCCACTTCTCTGTGTCCATTGCCGTAGTCAGCTTCAATCACCCAGGTGTCCCTGCCGTCGCGGAAGCGGATGCGATCACCAATGGGAACGCCTTCTGGAATCGAGAGGTCCAGCGTCTCCAGCAGCGGATCGGTCGGCAGAACAGTGACGAGTATGGAATCCTCAGCCACCAAGCCATCGCTCAAGTCGGTGATACGAACGCTCACTCGATAGGCACCTGGGAAATCAGGAACCAAGGAGCCAGGTTCTTGCCAAGCGTAGCCCAGGCTCACAGTGGAATTAATGACTTCGAAGGACTGGTCGTAAACACCGTCGCCATTCCAATCGACTTCAACCCGCCAGATGTCGTTGGTGTGATTTCGGACTACATCGATCCAAGACGCAACTTGGCCTTCGAGCACATTGCGATCGCCTGCTAGGTCGATTGCAGGGCCAGCAATCGCCATGGAAGCACTGGTGCGATCGGCGAATGCAAATGGCTGGTCACTGCTGTCGGTACCGCGCATTTCGAGCGTCGCAAGGTATAGTCCGTCGTCGTCGGGTAGGAAATCATGCGCAACAGCAAGTTGAGCGAGCGAGATCGAAATCGATGTCCATTGACTTACGGACTGAATCGAACCGAAGGAATCCTCTACCAACCAGCGATACTCCCAAGTCGAAGCGTTCGCTGGACGAGTCAACGTACCATTAAACTGAACGGGAGACCCTTCGGAACCCGCGATCGCTTGGCCAGCATCAACGTAGGTCATCGAACCGATGTTACCTGCCGCGTAGATCTCACCAATGCCCAGATTCAACTGTTGGCTAGTTGGAAGCGTTCCGCTTCCCGGCGCTGGCCCAACGGGTTGAATCCATTGTTGACCTGGATTGAGTCCCGGAATCACGAAGCGTCCTGACGAATCGGACAAGAAGATTTCGCCGCTGTCCATCTGACCGTCATTGTTCAAGTCAACGAAGATCGTGGCGCCCTCGAGCGTTGGCTCATCACCGTTTCGAGTTCCATCGCCATTGAGATCTTCAAAACGTGTTCCCTCAACGAGTGCCGTCCCGACAGTCACCGTGAAACGCTGATCGGAAGAACGACCTTGAGACGTGCCCGCTGTCATTGAACCATCGGTAGCCGTCACAATGAGTGAAACGTTCCCCGAATAACCCGGTGGCGGAGTCACGATAACGTTGGAGCCCGACATGGTGGCCAACACCGCTGGATCATCTGACGAAACCGAAAGACTAACGGTATCACCGTCAGCATCGGCCGCCGTGACGGGAATGACCAAAGAGTTGGTGATATATGCGACATCGTTTCGCATTAAACTGATCGTGGTAGCTCGGCCTTGACCTCCAAGGACATCGGCTCCAACTGTTATGGAAATGGGTGCAGACGGGGTCGCAGGTTCAGGTACAAGCGTCACATAGACTTGTCCCGGATTGAACTGTGCGAGGACTTGGTCTACGCCGCTACCGCCAAAGCGGGCGTCGTTTTGCCATCCCCCGACAATCAAGTTAGTAAGAGGATTGTTGCCAATACCTAAATGAGGACTATCCCACGAAATCTGCGACAGATTCGCCACAAGGATCATGTCGAAGCCAGGGTAGTTATAACCCCAGCCGCTATCTAACCGAACGGCAGCGAACGCTACATTCTCCGGTGCATTTCCAAGAATCAACTGCTCTGAGAAGATCTCGTTTGCGGAATGAGGAAGTAGACCGTAAGCCTCTGCTCCACCCACGAGATTCGGAATATTGGGAGTATTCGTCAACGTGAACGGATTGGCCGATCTTACGATGGTGTTGTTGAGTGCGGCACCAGTCGGATTCACTGTAGGCGCGACTCCCATCCCACTCGTTCCGGATTGAGCGTTGCCGACAACGACCAACCGTCCTGCTCCGCCTGAAGCGGCTCGTGCCGTTGATGACCACCCATGCACCCCACCTAACCCGCCCGAAATGTTCACGGTAGAGCCAAGTGTGTTAATGACTGATCCAGATAACTTAATCGTTCCGCCGGCACCACCCGCACCTCCTGCACCAGAGCCACCGGCACCTCCGGTTCCTCCGAATCCGCCGTCACCACCCGTACCACCGGTCGCGCCTTGAGCTCCACCTGTTCCACTTGTACCGCCAGCGCTACCGCCAACGCCAGTTCCTCTAGAACCAGGGCCTACTCCAGGTTGTCCTACTAACCCGAAACTACCATCTCCTCCGCTGGATCGAAAGCTAGCGATAATCGTCGAAGCCCCAAGTGCGCCGAGTTCAAATGCGCCACCGCCGGCTCCACCACTTCCGCCAGTACCGCCAGCACCGCCAGCACCACCGGACGCGCCGTGTCCCCCCGTTCCTCCGGTGCCACCCGATCCACCAAAGAGCCCCGTTCCAGCGGCGCCTTGTCCGCCACCGCCACCGCCGCCGCCACTTCCGCCGCCACCCCCGCCCATACCGCCGCCGCCACCACCTCCCGCGCCACCACTGCCACCACCGGTCAATAAAAATATGTCCGCGGAATTGCCAGGATTGAGTCCTGCTCCAGGTAAAGTTGTCGACGCATTACCGCCCACTTTTCCATTTGATCCGTCACCAGCCTTGCTGGGCTTATTCGGCGTTGTGGGATTGGCTTGAATACTTCCAGACACATTATTACGGCTACCACCAGTCCCGCCGCTGCCGGAAGCACCGGCGGTTCCACCGCTTCCAAATGTTTCAGTACCAGAGTTTTGGCCGCGTGCCCCTCCTGCACCTGCAGCGCCTGCACCGGTTGAGTTACCCGATCCTGCGCCACCTGTGTTGCCAGAAACTCCATTGCTACCCAGCCCACCACCGTTGCCACTTTGGCCAACAGTTCCAGGACTGCCATTATTGCCGGTACCCGTACTGAAGCCAGTAGCAAAATTGCGACCGTTTCTCCAAAGGTATTGGTTCGGGATTGACACCGGGGTCGATGAGATCCCGGGGCCGGACACTCGAACATCTAGTCGTTCAAATCCAGTAGCTTCGAAATATCTAACTGTAATTGCGTAATAAGTACTACTGCTAAGGGAAACCGTTCCAGAGGTATTATGTGGAGCGGTCCCGTTGCCAATCGTCACTCCAGATACTGTAAGAGTCCCGCCATCATCGGAATGCACGGAAAATGTATAATTGCCGGTCTGTGGCGGCTTGAACCAGGCCAACTGTTCCAGTCCAAATTGATCCCCCGTCTGTCCCTGAAGCCCAAAAGTGGTTGCGGTTCGAGGATTACTGCCAATAATAGATTGTTGACTATTGTCTTGGCAAACTTGATTTGCATTTGTATATGCATAGCCCGATGCAGGCTGACATCGAACCCAGTCAATGCCTTTCGTGTTTCTAGGCCCCGATCCACCCGCACCCCCGGAACGCCCTCCAAATTGTGCGGAGCCGCCCAATCCAAAGCCTCCCCCGCCGCCGGGCGTGCTGGCCGACGCTCCGCCCACAAAGCCAGTAGAAGCCACGGATGATGCAATAAACTGTGCACCTGGATTGACATAGGTATTCCCCCCCGCGATCACGGACAGCCGATTAGTTCCCATGATGCGAACTATGTCCGCGCCGACGTTTAGGTCGCCTTGGACATACATCGTCGAAACACCACCTTCGTTCGCATATCGGAATGGTGTTCCATAGAACACCCCGCCGGATGTGCTTCCTTGGAATTGACCAGCTTGACTGCCCATAACCAGCACGTCGTCGATGTTCCATCCACCATAGTTTACGGAACTGTCGGTCTCGCCTAGGTACCAACGAAGCTGAAGGGTATTGCCGGTAACGGGTATGCTATATTGCATATGCTGCCATCGGTCGTCGAGAATAGCACCTCCAGAGTGCACCCACAAAGTGCTCCAGGTTCCACCGTTTACAGAGTACTCGATCCCCGCTTTATCCCAAGCTGCTGATTCTATATTCAACCACCTTTGGAACGAAAGTTCGAGATTGGTTAAACCGGCGATGTTGAAACTGGGCGTGGTTGCATAGAAGCGACTTAAGTTGTCTGCGTAGGCACCATTCAAATTAAAGCCAATTACGCTATTGCCGGTGGCTCCGCTCCTCGGGTCTGCGCCGATTCCATCAGTATTTGCGCCGCGACCTTGTGGAATTCCATAGTTCCATCCCGTGCTGCCACCGGTCAATGTCCACCCTGGATTTGAATCCATGTTGGCTTGGTAAGCAGCCACCTTGATTTCAACACGATTGGAATATGGCAGCATGACAATGGTTCGGCCCGAACCATTGCTACCAGGGTTCAATTCAACATATGTCTTAAGGATCTCCATATTCGCGGAGGTTGCATTAGATACAGTTGTCAAAAAGACACTGTCATTAAAGGTTCTGTGCTGAATCGGCCCAATAATTGGGTCGTGCGTATTACTAACAGTCCACACCCCCTCAATCAAACTTGTTTCGGTGTCATTTACGATCGCCGCATGTCCACCCGGTCGATCGCTCTGTAGACCGGTGAGGGCAAATAAATGAGCAGCCGAATCAAGCGGATTGCGATCGATGTCTAACACCTGCAAATTTGGCAATACGGCCCGTACCAACCGCACGGAATCCGCAGCCAAGTTGCCAAGCAATAAATCGCCGTCTTGATCTGTCAAAGCCACCGAGGCGCGGCCATCCGGGCCAATTGTGACCTTGCCGAGGCTCTCCCAGGCAACACCACCAAAGCTGGTGCTGGCCGGGGGTAGTTGTTGATTGCGCTGATATTCAGCTTGGTCAGCAACCCATACGTACTGGCCATTCACCAACTCGCGCCGCGATCCCTGCACGGACCACTCCGCTTGCGTGGTGCGACTGGCATGGGCTGGCCATGTGACCAAGACTTCATATTCACCGGTTGGCAGGTTGGTGAATTCGTAAACCGCCGCAGCCTCACCGGAGGAACTGGCAACGATGCGATAGTCACCTTCGAAACTTCCAGGATGCTTGTCTCCCGTCCAAAGGCCAATTTCGCTATACCCAGTGTCGTGGTTATTTACAATCCACTGTCCAAGCAGTGGATTGATGTTGCTGACACGGTTGTGGGTCAGGTCGAGCCACTCGAGCCGGTCGAGCGTCGAAAGCGCCGTGATGTCAGCGATCTGATTTTCGAAGAGGTCCAATACACGCAGGAACTGCTTGTCCGCCAAGGCGGCTACGCCAGCACGTGCCGCCCACTCGCGTTCGGCCAGGATCTTGACCTGATTATCTGGTAGATTTGCGTTGCCACGGTAGATGCGGACTTCATCCATCTGGCCATTAAACCAGCCGTTGGCTGCCGTGTTACCGGTCGCTCTGACAGCGGCTTTCGAATAACCAAGCTGCCCGAACAGCAGGTTGGCCTGCCGGCTGCCTAGAGTCGTGTTCGAGCCTACCAACTGGCCATTGACGTACAACCGATGCGCATCGTTACCCGTCGGATTGTCGGTAAACGAATAGAGCACATGATGCCACTGGTCGTCGTTGAAGTTCCCCGTTGCAGTCGAGACCGGCGCTTCGTTGTTGTACTGCGCCTTGACCGCACCGTTATGCAAGAAAACGTTCAGCCCATCGTTGCCCGCCACTGGGTTTTCCCCAGTCGACGTGAAGGAGAACAAACCGCCGGTGGCGACTGATGTTTTGAACCAGAACGAAACCGCAAAGCTCTCCGTGCCAACTCCCCAGCGATTGTCACCGCTCCGCAGCGGAATGGCCACATGAGCGTTGGTCGATGGATTGAATTGGTAAGCAGCTCGATTATCACCGTTGCTGCCAGGTGCTGGCGACGAAGAGTCTACTGAAGTGACTCCGCCATAGATAATGCCCGCAGGTGCCGCAATGCTGCTTGTGACGCTGTTCACTGCATAATTGCCTGACTTCTCATCCAGCGTATACCAGCCGAACGGCTGGAACGCGCCCGTCGACGATGAGCTGAGGAACAGATCCTGCTCTGTTGTCAGTTGATTGCCCCGCGCGCTCAACCAACGCAACTGCGACAATTCTTTCGTGAAGAGCAGATCGTACCAAGTCGACGGATCAGAGCCGCCGGTGAGATTGTCGATGCTGACATATTCCAGGCGACTTAACCGCCCCAGCACATCCAGCGGACCCATCGGCATCGGTGGGTAGGCCTCGTTCGAGCCCGCTTGCAATGGATTGCCGTCCAGGTCAATGAATCGCAGACTGCGCAGCCCGAGTTCTTTCTGTTGCTCACGCCCCAGGCGGATGCCCGGCTCGATGGTGGACAAACTGGTTATCGCCTGCCCCGCCAGCGAGAGGTACTCCAGATTCGTCGCGTATTCGAGGCCCGCCAAGGAAGTAAGGGTGTTGTATGGAGTCAGCGGGTTGTCGTCCAGTCGTCCCAGAGCGCGGAGATTCGCATTCAGTTCAACCAATGAAGTCAAATCACTAGCGAGCAACGGACGAATCTGGCGTGGGAGTCCGTCCGGCGTGGGAGCGACCAATCCCAACTGTCGGGCTACGGCTAATTCTAAAATAGGATCTGCAAAAGTGGTAATCACAAAATCGTCGGGCCAAGGCACTCGATCGCCACGATCGTCTGGCGACACATCCGTTCGAGAATCGATATCTAGCTTCAAATCCCTAACCTCCAGCGATTCGGCAATAAAAGTATTGATCCCCGAGCCTCCGAACAGTCGATCGTAAGAGGCACCACCCCCGATTACATTGTTCCCCAGGAAGCCACGGATTTCATCGCGATCGGTCAGTGGGTCGGCTTCGCCAACCTTGGGTGCTTCAATCTCAACAACAAACGGCAACACGCCGCGGTTTATTTCAGGAATGTATTGGTCGCCGGCATACAGCCAGTGGGATGATTCTGCGAATGGATCATAAACTCGCAGATGGTATTTTCCTGCCGGGACGGACCTTAGGTCAATTATCGACTGTGCATGAGCACCGCCCGCGATCAATCGACCATTGGCATCGAGCAAATCAGCCACGACTCCGTTTCGCGGAGCGGTCTGCAGGTCGAACCTCCAACTAGATGGATTGACCTGGAGTGGAGTTGGCACATTCGAGGTGACTCGCAGAGTCAGCCGCGTCTTGCCAACGGACAGAGCATCTCGAATTTCCTGGATTAGGTTGAACTCGAGTTTCGGCGATGCCCCGTTGGCAGCAAATGTTCCAGAGATTTCGTTATGTGGCGTGACTCCGTTGGGCAATTGGGGAAGTGGTCGAAAACGACGTGCATCCAGTGCGACCGAATTTCCAAGAATCGTATCTTGAGGAGCAACGTCGGTCAGTCGTACAAATTCGGTTCCCTCTTGGTCGAGCACTTCAACTCGTACGCGACCATTATTGCCAACGCCACCATGAATATATGGCAAATTCAAAACTGCGGTTTCGATAACTGCCGTGTTTTCAAGTAAACCGATCAGATTCGATAGGTCAACTTCAATGAGGAGTTGCCCGTTATCCGTTGTTCCGCCCAGTTGCCAGTTCCCATTTAGATTAGGAGAAGCTACCAAGCCCTGGCCAGGGGTGAAGGCCCCAATGGTTCGTACGATTCGGTTCTGATAAGGATCTAATTCACGCTCATCAGCCCGAAGTCGAATGGACGCCTCATGATGATCTGTTGAGTAAAATCTTGAACCTTGGGGACGGCTAATTGGCTGAGAATTTCCCACCCCTTCAAGACGAAGCTTTACATAATCTCCAATTTGACCATCACCCAGCAAGCTGAACGAAAACCACTTCTCCGTCTCGTTCAATCCGAGTTCCGTTGACGGCTCGCCGAAGTATTGGAACGGTTGCCCATCCGGGCGTTCTACGAGAAACGACCCTCCGCGCGGAATTTGTCGGTTGGTTAGTACCTGCTCATTAGGATTCGGAGTAAAACTGGAGCCGCGCCCCGAACCGTATACTACGTAGATCCGTCCGGCATCTGAATTGGCAGAAATGCTTGCCGTGGTAATATCTGCACCCGGTGCACCGACGATTAGGTCGCTGATCCCATCTCCATTCAGGTCGAGCCAGGGTGTCCGTGTGAGGTATCCGAATGAATCGTTTGGCGAATTGGTCTCACCGGTGAGATACCCGCTATATGCATCCATGTTGATCAAGGAACTCTCGGCATTGATACTTCCGAAAAGTGGCTTGTCTAATTGCGAACGCTGGTCGGAGCCATAATAAAGATAGACGGTGCGCGAATCGAGATCTGAGATTGCAAGGTCGCTATCTCGGTCGCCGTCGAAATTGCCGGTCGTGACTTGAAGGTTTCTCAATACCGAAGTTGGACTCGGCGTAACCAGAGGCGTATCCGAGACGCTGGCCAGGACTACGTTCCGCCGGTTCACACGTCCTTGAGTCGGGTTAAATACATTGTTATTCAAGGCCTCCGTTCCGCGGACGTACTCTGCTGAACCACCCAAAACAAATACCGAACCGATACTATTGTTGGCTCCTCCTTCAATGGTATTGCTGTCGTTCGCCGACAACTCGATACCTCGTACAAAACCAAAATCCGCATAGCCATCTTGATTCACGTCGCCTGTCGCAAACACAGTCGACCCAAGCCCTCTTCCCTGCCACACAGCATTTGCCACACCAGTTAAATTATGGGGTTGCTGCGCAGTGCCTAAGGCGCCGGACAATATCGGCTGAAGCGTTGAGTTGGTTGTTGTCGGGCCGCCAAGCATCAAGTAGACCCGTCCAAAGCTTTTGGTTTGATCAACCTGCCCGTCTGGCATCAATCCGTAAACTGCGTAGTTGGCATCGCCAATCAATAAATCTTCAAATCCGTCGTTATTCACATCGCCAATCGATGTCACTACAAGTCTGCTGCTCGTCGGAATTGGAGCACCTTGGCCGATTGGGTTGGTAAGATCCAGTCTATTGGTTAAGTCCGTTCCAAACCGTTGATACGCGTGGGCTTGGGACAGATCTGTGCTTGCGGAGGCAAGATCAGCACCATTGAAAACGTATCCAATGGTTGAAGTAGCAATTCCATTCTCTGAAGCGGACGCACGCCGGAAGATAAACAACTCATCTTTGCCATCAGCGGGTTTATTATCGGAATCCCCTGTCCAATCCAATATCGCGATCTGTAGATCGTTTATCGTTCCTGCGAAATTGCTTTTGGCAACTTGAATCAATCGATTGTGCGACTCAATTTTACGTTCATTGATTTGGCCGCCCTTGACGATTCGGATCTCAAAATAGCCACTCGCTGGATTACTCTCGTCCGTATCTTTCAAAAAGACTAGATCGACGGCTTGTTGGCCGTCGACGTTTACCGAATTCAACAGTCTTCCAGAGCCAACGAAACGTCCAAGACTTGCATCGATAATCACATCGGCTCGGCCTTGCACACGGAAAGAATCCTTCTGCGCAAGGAAGTCATTCTGATTGTCGAACTTCCACTCGTGACTCCATTGGTCACCACGCATCAATACATGTCGGCTATCGGATCGTTGCCACGACTCGATACGTGATAGAGTCGCAGGATCCACAGGTCCAAGCAACAAATAGTTGTCGCCGAAATGTGTGGTAACGACAAAATCCGTGATTCCATTGCCGCGGAAATTTCCGATCGCTTCGATGCTTTTGAGTTGATCACCATCGGCGAGGCCTTCGAGCGCAAACGAATTCTCGAGAATATTGGAACTGTCATCCCGTCCGCCAGGAAGATCTACCCCAGCGTGAATCGAAGCCGCTTTGGTGAATCGATGCTCGCCAATTCCTGCGTTTAGGAGCTGCACTGGTTGTCCATCGAGGGTGAACAAGTAGAACTTTGTCTTCTGATCTACATCGGAGGATTCAGGTAGCAGCACTTGGTAGACGAGGTTTGTATTGAGCTGGGGAATCGATGTGGGTAATTGATTGTTCGTCGAGAGGCGAACGCGATCGCCGTCAATTAAATTGTGTGCCACCAGGGAACGGAACGAATTATCGCTGGCTACCGCAGTGATCGCAGTGCTGCTTGGCCGCGCGAAGTCGTTAAACAACGGTAGATTATAGAATACCGATCGCTGTGAATCCCTTGTTCGATAGTCCAAAGGAACAACCGTGACTATTGCGGGATTTGTATCGAGCGGAGTATTGTTGCGAATAAATGCATTATCAATTTCCGCGACGAGGCTCGGGTTGGAAAAGTCCAATTTGTTGCCAAACAACCAATCCCGCTGGTTACTGCCAATGATCAAATCGTCCCCGCCTCCCCCGGCGACAAATGCGCCGACGCTGCCTGAAGTTGAGGTGGTTCCGACGATGGTTTCTGAGCCCGCACCACCAAGAATCAGGTTAGTTCCGCTCCCTCCGACTAAATACATTCGCTGGAACGCGGCAGCACCAGCAACCAAATCACCAGAGGATATTCCCCACGCTTGCCCATTCAGAACATGGCCTGGATCGAGTCGAATGACGTCTTTGCCACCTCGCGTGTCAATTACGGTCCTGTCAATGTTTTCGGTGCGGAAAAAGCTATAACGCTGTAGCCATTCACCGTCTTCATAAGCAAATCGTTGTGCCCCCGCGTTGTAGACCAGATTGGAAATCTTATGCCTACCCAGGAAGCGATCATATCCTGCCATGACGTAATCTCGATCGCCTGTTGAGTCATGACCAAGGAAATAAACTTGGTTGAATCCGTCGCCTCCAATGAATAAGTCACTATTGCCCGTATCAACCGGGCGTCCGTCTTGAAGAGGTAGGAAGTCAGGGACGACTAAGAAAATATTGTCACCTGGGCCTCCGACCAGAAGGTCTTCGGACTGATTATCATATCCTCCCCAGAGAACATCGTTTCCGGGGCCACCAAAGATCCAGTCCTCGCCAGGACCTCCCATGAGCCGATCATCGCCCGCTCCGCCGATAATTACATCTCGTCGTATAGGCCGAGGCGTCCCGAGATTGCGAATCTCAGGTCGCCCCATCGATTCGGATACTCTGCGTTTGGGCCCCGTTGCCGAAAATAGCTCGAAGTCATGCATGCCGTCGCCAACTACTTTCACGCGGTAGTTGCCAGCAGCCAAGCCAAGAAGATCGATGGTTGCAGTGGGATCATCCGAAGCGGTACTAATCTCTTGTAGAACCTTCCCCGCTTGATTAATCAGTTGGACTGTTAGCTGATTTGTTGTAGTCGGAACCGAATTGTTACCACCACTAAACGCCGTTACCCCTAATCCTTCTCCGAGCGTGGCCTGTTCGTCGAGGGTAAATTCAAACCACCTTTCGAAAACAGTTGAACCGCTTGGTTGCACCACCGGTGAAAGTGTAGACGGGAAATTCCGCAGTAGCCCAAGTTGTCCGGTTTTAAAGGGATCAACAATCGTCCCCGTTCCCGACAAAGCGACAGGTAAATCAAATCGCAGATCGTATCTTGCGGTACCAGTACTGGTGATTCTCAGGAAGTATTCGCCTGCGGTGAAACCACTCAAAGAGGCGAGATCGAGCGTCCGGCTAGGATTTGCCGCAGACGTTACACCGTTCCACAGTACAGATGTTCCGTCCAGGGCCACAAGGGCGAGTGTCACTTCCGCATTAGCGGACTTGGAATCCAGGGAAATCGTTCCAGTGTTCGAGGGTAGCATTAGTCGGAACCAATCACCCTGCTGAGCGCGAACCCCACTGGGTAGTGTCAAGTCGATTAACGAATCTCGCGACTGTGGTGAGTGAATAACATAGGCGGAGGTTGGCGAGACGTTGGCCGCAGCTCCCGATTCGAGCTTGTCAGCCGAACTCGCAAACTGCCAGTCAATTGAGTATTCCGCAGCCTTGTTGCTGGTGATGCGAACCAAGTACGATTGCCCAACCTCTAAGTCCAACGTACCGAGATTTATGGCGTTCGCCGTCGTCGCCAGGACAGTTCGATTCTCGTCATCAGTGATCAGAGCCATCTGCAAATTCGGTTGGCTCTCTCGGAAGGATGTCGCTCGAATCGTAAGATGATCGCCAGGGCGTGGTTGAACATTAAGAGTGAAGCGATACCAATCGATATCCTTAGAAATGTCGATCTCCGTGGAATTGGTATCGATCGTCAGACCTCGTATGGATGTGTCGCGAGCGATAGACTGGAAGTCGAAGGGATGCTCTTCCGAGTTGCGATTTGCGATCGGGTCGGTACGATCTGGAAGGACGTAGAAATCTGACTCGATCACCACGACATCATCGCCCGCTCCCGCGTCGATCCATACTGATTTCTGTACCTCTGGCCTGACTCGCACGGAATCATTGCCGCCGAGAGTGTCGATCAGAATGGCCAGGAAGTCGCCTTCTGGAGGAAGAACTGTGCCCACAATGTCCAGTGTGCGATTGGCCGCAGATTGAGCGTCCGAAGTGGTTTGGCGTGGTGAACGACGTAGCAACCGGCCCGTTGCACGATCGTACTCATATCGCAATCCCTGAGAATCGACGAATTGATCATCGTCCGTGATGGATTGTTGGCCACCAAGTTGAGCATCGGTTGCATTTCCACCACTCAACTTGCTGCCCTGATGCTTTCCAACGGCACTAAAATTCGTCCAAACCCAGATGTCGCCGTCGACTGCAATCCAATGCCGCCCGTACAGAGGATTTGCTGTATTGGAATTGTATCCGACGATAACTTCGTTACCGTCGTCGTTCAACCCAACATTGGGACCGACGTACCACACGGCATCGGTCTGTTTTGCATATTCCTTCCAGGCATTGTTTGTCTCGTAGGGAGCATCGCCTTGTCCAAACAGGTTGCCTTTGGCCGTGAACAATCGGTCGCCGCTTAGCCCACTAGGGATACTATCTGTTCCGTATTGCGAGTCGAATTGCACTCTTTGCGAGCCGCTAAGTTCACCACCGCCATTTCCGTAAAGGAAATCCAGTCCCGTTCCACCGTATAGGTAGTCCGGCAGATGGCTGGTGCTTCCCAGCATCCGGTTTAGACCAGTGTCTTCAAGAGTGTATGATCCGCCGCCATCGTTGTCGTGCAGATTTCCCTGAAGATCGACGAACACGCCGAACTGACCGCCGTTGCGTGGATCCCGTGACCAAGCTGATAACAAGTTGCCTCCGGCTCCACCGATCAAGTCATCATTGCCCGCCCCACCATAAATCTGATTGAAGTCGTTGTAGGGATCGCCGTTAAAGTAGTCGCCATAAATGCGATCGTCACCAGCGTATCCAAAAAGAATGTCGCTGCCAGGCCCGCCGTCAATATGGTCACGGCCTGGAGAACCTTTGACCTTGTCATTCCCCGGTCCACCGCCTAACACGGTTAACCACTGCGTGACCGACCCGTTCGAGGTGAGAGCTTGAGACTCGATTTCCTCAACGAATTGGGCACTTAGGTCGGCGTGGATGAGGTCATCCCCCATCAGCCCCGCAATGTGGAATTGTTGAATGGTTGAATCAAGGGAAACGACAAAACCAGGTTCTCCCGGTCCGGATGAGCCGTCGTAGCGGATTCCATCAGCCCACCGCACGGCGGGATTGACCAGATCACCAGTTTCATCGCGCTCACGTGCAGCGTTGTAAATCACCCTCAATTGACGAACTTCGTTTCCATTACCGTCGTTAATCAACTCATCGCGGATCGTAATGTCGTCGTGGAACATTGGTCGACCGGATTCATCAAAGGTCTTATCACCCTCGATCAGCAGCATATTGAAACCCAGGTCGAGTCGTGTGTTTGAGGTGACCCACTGCAATGCACTCACGTCGAAGAACGGACCGGTGTTGAGAGTGTCCCCACCAAAACTGGTGTATCGACTATCTGCCCCGACCACGAAAGTGTCGATACCAGATCCGGCATGTAAGTTGTTTCTCCCAGACAAGCCCTCCAGCCAGTTGCTGCCACCGACAGCATCCAGGTAATCGTCGCCTCCACCGCCAAAAAGTTGATCGCTACCGATCCCACCAAACAGCCAGTCACCGCCACCATCCATGGCCGAATTTGTGCCGCGGGCATACAGCGGGCCGTTCAAATAATCGCCATGCAGATAATTATTCCCACCCGCGCGTGCGTCCAGGATATCGCGTCTCAAATTACCGTACAGCAAGTCATCGCCACTGCCACCAATCAGGTGATCGCCCCACAGGAGACTTTCGACGGCGTTTTCATATCCTGCATAGGCATAGAGAGTGTCATTGTCGGCACCACCCCACAGACGTTGTCCAACTTGAGAACCAGTGGCATCTCCCGCGTCACCGAACAGTAAATCATCACCACTATCGCCGTAAAGTTGATCAATTCCCGCTCCACCACGGATAATGTCATGTCCCTTGCCACCGCGAATAATGTCGTCACCACCGCCACCTAGCAGACGGTCATCTCCTTCACCACCGTCGATGTAGTCATGCCCTTCTTCGCCATCGATGAAATCATCATTGTTTCCTCCAAACAACCAGTCGGTGCCGTCACCACCGTAGATCTCATTGCGGCCATCATCGCCGTGAGCTGACCCATCTAAACTGATTGAAACAAGGATTGCCGGCGTAATGAGCGGCGGTTGATAACTTTGTCTGCTCGGAATTACACCTTGAACGGGATACGTTGCAGCCAACGATGCAGCAAATGCTTCGGCCTCCTCGAAGCCTTGCGGCAGCACGAACTGGCCCGGATTCCACGAGTTGCCTTGCCATGCAAAAGCGTCAAAGCCGCTGCTGGCCATAGGATTGAAATGGTTCACCCAGGAAAATGTGGTTTGAATCTGATTCCACGTTGGGACCGCTGTGTAGTTACCGATTCCCCAACCCAGTAGTTGCTCAGGGGGCAAACCGCCCCAAACTAGATCTTCGCCATCACCACCATCCAGGATATCGTTCCCGCGACCACCAATGATCAAGTCACGACCGCCGCCGCCGCGAATCGTATCGTCCCCGTCCCCGCCAATGAGGATATCGTCGCCAGGACCGCCGACGATCAGGTCTTTGCCGCTGCCCGTTTGCACAAAGTCGTTTCCGGCTCCGGCATAGATCACGTTGTCGCCGCCGGGAGAGAAAATCCGGTCGTTGCCCGCCCCTGTCGTGATCGAATCATTACCAAAGCCAGTGACGACCTCGCTGTCGCCATCCCCTGCTTCAATGACGTTATTTCCTTCGCCAGCATGAATGATTTTCACGCCGTGTCCAACCATGATCGTGTCGTCGCCAGCGCCGGTAGTAATGGTGACATTGGCATTACCGACTTCGACACGATTGGTGCCCTCACCCGCATGAATCGTTTTGTTGCCATCACCGGCGGAGATCAAATCGTTCCCACCATAGGTTGTGATTTGATCAACTCCATGCCCCGTTCGGATCGTGTTATTGCCGCCGCTTGTATAGATCACTTGCGGGACGAAGAATGTTCCTCCCGAACCAGCGTCGATCCAGTCGTTGCCGGAACCCGTCTGGATTTGGTCGTTGCCAGATCCAGCAGTGATCCGGTTATTGCCGCCAGCAACCGTAATGACGTTGTCGCCGTCGCCAGCATGAATCGTGTCATTGCCGCTACCAGCGTGGATGACGTCGTTGCCAGACCCAGCGGTTGCGAGATTGTTACCTGCCCCTAAATGGATCGTGTTATTTCCCGATAAGGCGTGAACCGTGTCGGAGCCGCTGCCGGCATAAATCGTGTCGGAACCAATATCACCGTAGATAGTATCGGCATGGGCTTCGTTACTGTCACCATCGCCAGTGTCCCAACGATCACCATAAATCAAGTTTCTGTCCGAGACATTCCCGCCTCCTGTCGTTGATATCCCGCCAAAAATCTGATCACGTCCCCAACCCGCCAGGATGAAATCGCTGCCTGGTCCGCCGTAGATCGTGTCGTTGCCATTGCTGGATTCGGAAGTGATTTGGATTCCAGGATTGTTCGGATTAGCTGACCAAGTGCCCGTCCAGGTAGCCGAATCACCAATCAAAACATCGTTACCACGTCCGCCGTAGAGCGTGTCGTTGCCGTCACCGCCGACCAAAATATTGTGTTCACCGGCGACTCCCCAATCGCCCACGTGCCTGCCAGAAACCAGCAAGTCATTGCCAGCACCGCCGTAAATCGTGTTGCTGCCGCCCCCACCAAAAATACGATCATCACCGATACCACCATCGGCCCAGTCATTGCCAGCTCCGAGATGAATTTCGTCGTTGCCGTCCATGCCATGTACACGGTCATTGCCGGCACCAGCATCGACGTAGTCGTTGCCGCCACCGGCGTAGATGAGATCATTACCACGAGCACCAAAGATCCGGTCGTTACCTCCGCCGGAGTGCTGCAAACCGGAAATGCCAGGGCTGTTGGGATTACCGGTCCAATTGCCCGAGAACGTGACGGCATCACCAAAAACCAGATCATTGCCGTTACCACCATCGATCCAGTCATGCCCTAGGCCACCGATGATGACGTCGTCGCCAAAGCCGCCGTAAATCTCGTCATCTCCCGCGCGGCCATCAATCCAATCATCACCGCGACCACCGTCGATATAGTCGTTGCCATCGCCTCCAAAGATCAAGTCATCGCCGTCGCCGCCAATCAGTCTGTTTGCTCCTCCACCAGTGAGAAAAGTGATGGCAACACTACCACGCTGCCCTTGGCGTGGATTCCCACCCCAAGCTCCTGTAACCGTAGCGGGACCACCGATGATCAGATTGTTACCTCCGCCACCGTGGATGATGTCGTTCCCAAGTCCTCCGATGAGAATGTCATTTGCCGAAGAACCTGTGATGGTGTCATTGCCTGCACCACCATCTACCCGGCCACGGCCTGACCCCAACTTGATGATGTCGTTCCCGTCACCGCCGAACACAACGGCATAACCATCAGACGTGGTGATCACGTCATCGCCGCCACCCCCGTGTATCTCGACAGGGACGGTGATGCCATCGAGCATCGTGAAGCGGTCGTTGCCACCCTTACCATCGAAGAAAATGCTGGTGACTCCGGAATGTCGCTCTTCGCGTCCCTGCGAGAACACCACAATTTGGCTACCGTCGCTACTGAGCGTGAATTGATCCGGTCCATCCGTTGTGTGGAACTTCAATACTCCAGAATCCATGTACGAGAATGCAGGCGGACCCGCCGCAGACGGTCTAGGCAACGTGTAATCTAGCAACACCACTTCTGCTAACTGCCAATCCTGGCCAGCAATTCGCTTGTATTTGCCGAGTACCTTGAATCCGATTTCATAGTAAGCGAACAGCTTCGCTGACATCTTTCCTGACACGTCAAAGATATGAATCGGTCCTAAGGCAAAGTTCTCCTCCAGCTCCTTGAAGCGTACCTTTCCATCACCATTGGGATCGTTGAGGTCGAAGAATACGTCCACAAAAATCCCACCACCGACACCACCGCGAGCGATGCCGAGGTTCAATTCGCCGGCAGCCGTCAGAGCACCGCTGAGCACAATTTCGGGGACATCAGGGCCGGTGCCATCGACACTGGCGGTATCGCTGATAAAGAAACCATTGGCAATCAGGCCCGGTGCGGTATAGCCGCTGGCCGCGTATTGGCGCAGGCCGAACGTGTCGAAGCCGAATGCAAAGTCGACGCTGGCTCCCACACTGCCCGTAATTCTGGCACCAATCGGTCCGAAAATCGGGAAGAACTGACTGTATTCAAAGTGTGCCTTCAGTGCCGGCATGTCGTAGCCAAATAGCGTAACATCTTTCCCGAGTAGTAGACCAAAAGCGCTGGCTGGATTTTCAAGAATTGGGAACTTGAATCCTCCGCCACCAGTGAACCCAACGGAACTGCTAAACGCGGCGCCTTGAGCAGGTGAATTTGTAGAGATCTGGCTTTGAATCTGAGTCAGTGATTGCGTCGCAATGGGAATAGCTGCGAGGTTTCCGGCCACTCGCGACGAACGTGCCAAACTGCCATCTACTTTGAACTCGCCTAGATTAACCCAATTGGTCCCACCGACCCCTTGCAATCGCCCAGCGAGATCCGAAATGTCGCGAATAGCATAGATAAAGTCGTTATAGTCACCGTAGCCGAAGAAGCTGGCGATATCCAACAAGTTGATCGGTCCGGCCAAGTCGCTGATGACCGGCAATGGATCGGTCAGAACCTTGATGATTGGTCGAACCGGTTCGATCACCGAATTCACGTTATCAACGATCGGCTTGAGGAAGTCTCCCAAGAAGGAGCCGATATTCATCTGTACGGCACCGAAGTTGACATTCGGAGCTTTGCTGAAGTCAGCAAAGCTGTTGATCGTCCAGTCCAGACCTAAATTGGTACGCATCTGCGGAAGTGAGGTATTGCCGCCAAAGCTGGTAGTCAAGGTCCAGTCGATGTCGACCAACTTATTACTTGGTAGTAACCCTGTGAGTGTTGGCTGAACTGACATGCGGCCAATCTGGCCAAGATAGGTCCTTGGAGTTGAGGACTGCAGGTCCAAACCTAGTCGCGCACCAAGTTGAGTCCTCTGGTTGTTGACATCGAGGGTTAAGAAGCCGAGTTGCCCGCTGAAGTTGCCACCGTTAAGCGCAACGGTTAAGTCAATTTGGAGATCGTTTACCCGCTGTGGATCCAAGGCAATGTAAAATCCACGATCCTTATCAATACCAATTCCCACATCGAAGCTGAATGTTGCATCGAGTGTGGCGGTCGGGCTGTTAGGCAGCTTGAGTCCCAAACCTGGTAGACCAAGGTCGATCGGAATATTCGGGAATGATATCGTATCGAGTATCGAAATGTTGAACTGCACAAACTGATTTCCGCTACCTGAGGTCAACGTAATCGGTGCGGCCAAATACTCGGTCAACTGCAAGTTCAATGCGGCTAAAAGGCCGTCGGCATCAAGTGACGAGATATTGGGAATATTCAGTCCATCGCGAATATTCTGAACAAAATCGGCCGCTCTGTTGATACCGTTACCTATCACGGGCAAATTTAGACGTTTAAGCTGATTGAGCAGTTGCCCTTCTAGCAGGCCCCACACTCCATCCCAACCGTCCAGGAAAGCCCCCAATTGATTCAGCGGATTAAAGTTGCTGAGTGCGGAAGTAAAGTCTGGAACCTGGACTGTAAACGATCCAGGATCTAATAAGTTGGGTGCTGAGAACGAAATCGGTCCCACCGACACCGTTTCTGTCGGAAAGAACGTTGGCAAATGGGCATGGGCGGCACCAACGAACTGAGTCGTCAACGACGAGAAATTGAGGTCGTCCAAGTAGCGACGGCCGGTTCCCGACGTGTCTCGTATCCGAGCGGTAAAGCGGGCCGGATCCTGCGACGGACCAGCTCCATCCGCATCGAGGATAACCGAGCCACCTTTAATGAAAACTCCCAATGGCCCTACCGCCGCCGACATGTCGATTGGCTGGGGCGTAGTGACCTTTGCGGTGATATCCAGCTTCGTCCCCTTTTGGAGCAGATTCTGCCCATTCCCAGAGTCTCGGGTGTAGAGGAATGGGCGAAGATTGTTCGGGTCCGCTAGGTCGATTCCTAAAGCCAGCGTAAACGCGGCTCCTGCTTCAGCTTGTATACCGGCCTTTCCCTTGGCATCAACCAGTGAACCCAGACTGCCCCCCAAATCGAAATTCAGATTGAGTGTCTGACTAGTTTGGCGCCCCCAGTTGAAGACAACCTTTAACGCACCGGCTTCGTAGGATAAGACCAAGTCATCCGCATGAATTCCCAACGCATTTTCAAGTGCCAATTCGAGTTGCTGTAGCGACTCAACTGGATTTTGCTGAAGATCATCCAGTTTCGCTTCCAACGTATCAGCGAAATCAAGCAAATCCTTCAGGCTGGTCGATGTTCCAGGTATCGGCTGACTGAGCGCGTCGAGGTCTTCCATCGAACGTAGAAGGTCGACCACGCGGCGCAGTGCGTCCAGCAGGCTGGGTTGATAGATCGGTTCACCTGTGATGACACCATCGACTTGTGCGTTGGTGATGCCCAATTGGTCACGTACACTAGAGCCCCCAATCGCCTGAATAGTGAACGTACCATTACCGGTCGTGCTATCGGTAATTACTAGCGAACGACCGTCTAGGCTATAACCAAGACTAGCTCGACCGCTAGTCTGCGTGCTAATGGCATTGCGGAGGTCACCAAAGTTGCGAACGGCACGACGCGTTACGCCGACGCTATTTTTTTCAATCGCATCCAGATCGATTTCGACAGTCGAACCATCGCGGAACGTGATTTGAAGCTCAGGAAGAAGGGTTTCAGCACCGTTCTGGGCGAACTCATTGGTTCTCAAATCTAAAACTTCGCCGATCGCTTGCCGGATAACGACTCCGTCATGCAGTCCGATTCCCGATAGATTCTGGAATCCAGCCAGTGAATCCATACCTCGCAGAAAGATGTTGGGTTCAGTCCCTTGGTGGATATTGTTCCAGGTGACAATTACGGCTGCGTTGTTAGGTAACGCAAGACCTGGTATCGAGGAATTTAACTTGATGGGCAACTCAAGATTCAGGCTGGTCTGCAGCTCTGGGTTGCCAATGATATCGCTGAGCGGCGTCACGCCTGAACCGCTACGATTACTGCTAGCTGATAGCATTTCACTGACGTACAACCGGCCATCGCTGTTGATGTCGTTGAGGGTCAAGTTGAGCTGTGCGGTGGCTTGTCCTTTCCCATCGACAATCTGCACATCGGCAAACCCAAATTTTGCTTGAGCATCGATATCTGCTGCAGTGGCTTGGACAAGGATGCTAGCGTTGAAATCTTGGACGAACACTCGGTGCGTCAACGACTCCCCATGTAGGGGACGTCCAATGATCATCCCATCATCGTTATCATCTTCACCGAGAATCCCAAGAATCAATCCCGCCATCGAGCCAGAGCTTGATGTCACTCTGAACCGCTGCACCGGGTCGTAGCTGCTTAGCTCCGCTTCAGTCGTTGGACGGGTTAGATCGCGGAGCGTTAGTCCTTTACCGCTGTCAGCAATTTGAATGCTGACCGTTGGTTCTGAACCAGTCGTTGGTCGCGAGCCATCGATTATCCGCTGGCGAACTTGCCCAACCGTTGTTGCTCCTAGCAGATCCACTTCAAAGGCATATCCACTGCCGACGGCGATGTGCAGGTGCGGACCAAACTCGTGGCCGTTGCGGAGGCCGAGTCGGTCCAAGTCGGAATTGCTGGTTCCCGGCATCTCCAGGAGGGAAATATGGCGAGCGTTTGGTCCGGAAAGAGACAGCGCCAACCGTCCATCAATGATCTGACTAACGATCTGCCCCGCGAAGGGAGAGCCAGCCAACGCTTGGTTGAGGGCTGCAGTCAAATCCGCAGCAAGATCCGTTAGAGTTTGGTTCCCACTCGTTTGAGACTCGGGCAGCGATATCGTGTACCTGTAATTGGTTGCATCACGATTGACAATCAATTGGAACGCGATGTCTTTTCCAATACGCCCATTCGCGCCCGCGGCTAAGTTCGAAAACATGCCGCGTTCAACACCCATGCCCCACGTAGGTAGTGTTTGGAGCGGAGTTGCATCGGTCAGCGAAAAACCTGTGCCAAGCGGAGCCAAATCGATACCAAACGTAAAGCTTCCAGATGCTCGACTCCAAAGATCGATGACGCTTTGCGATTGGATTCCAACAAGAGACCCAAAGCCCTCACCAATGCTTATCGGCACCGATCCTAGCAATGACTCCTTGAAGAAACTCAGATCTGCGGTGATCAGACCAGCTGCTTGATCATAAGCGAGGCCGAAACCTGATACAGTTGTGCCCAACGTTTCCTGGAACATCCGCTCAAGATCTTGCAGCGTTTGCAATCGAAGCTGATCGACACTTTGCCCATCGCTAAATCCGAAGCGTTCCACTCCTGGCAATGTTTGGCCTTCTGGGGTACTCACTCGCAAGGAGCGAATTCCCGGACGCGTTGATCGGAGCGCAATGCGACCTTTGGAAACGGCCGCGATGATCGAACCATCGAGATTGGAACCACTGAGAGCGGCGGCTACAGCAGCACTCAAATCGCTGGCCAGATCCGCCAAACTGGCGTTATTAGCCGTCACGGAACTCGGCACTGTCACCGTAAAATTCTGATCGTCAACAGTCAACTGAAATACAGTGTTGTTGCTAAAATTGCTGACCGACGCAGGAACCGCTTCAGCAAGCAATTCGATCTCTTGTAGCTTGTTGAGTAATGCGGACTCAAGAGCCTTGCCTAAGTCGCCATAGTTTCCAAACGAACCTCCGCCCAGAGGCAGCTGATCAAGGAACGCTCCTGAGGTTCCTAGCCCACTCAACCATTTTCCTAATTGCGACGCTGCCTCTGAAAATTGCTTAGGATCAAAGTTCTTCAGTTGTTCGTAGAGGTTTGCAAGGGTCCCTTTAACCTTGGCTTCCAAAGACTCGGGCATCTGCACCGACTGATTGCTGGTAAAGCCCAGTTGCGAAAGCTTATGAAACCCGCTTCCCGACTGATCCAGAACCTTGAGTTCGCTGATCGAGTTGCCTTGACCGACGATCGCAAGCTTGTTGCCGATCGCCACGGCCACGACTTTGCCAGCATGGCTTGTGCCAGCCAACGCAGTGGCGATGGCTGTGTTCAAATCGGCTGCTAAATCAATAATCGTGGTGTTATTACTTGTCGCGGTGGCTGGGACAGTAATCGAATACGTCTGCGTGCCGTTGATCAGAAGATTGAAACTGGTTGGACTGCTGAAATTGCTTATGGCTGCAGGAGCATTATCCGCAACCAATTTCGCAGTATACAACCCTAAACTGACCCACATTTCACCGGGAATCGGTTGCCCTGCCAAAGCGGTTTCGAAAAACAGCACGCCATCCAGATCGCAGGTAATCGTTAACGAATAGTCTTCGCCTACGGTGAGCTGGCTTAGATTTCCGATGAGGATCGGTTCACCGCTATTGAATTGAAAATCAATTCCAGCATTAGCGACGATGTAGCTATTGTGAGTACCAGGGTTGGCCTGCGTACCGGTGTCGACGATTCGCCCCTCCAACAGACTGATCTTGGCGGCCACATCAATGGTATCAACCAGTATATCCAAATCGGCCTTGAATTCGTGTAACTGCAGATGAATTGTCTGGGCTAACGATTTTGATTGATCGGCAATATTCCAATTGATGGTAAAGTCGAGCGAGCCAGCAACCGAAACTGCAGCGGTTAGATCACCCTTGGTCGTTGCTTGAAAATTTGCAAGCTGTTCGCTGAAGTCAAACTTGCGATCACCTGTGGAACCCGCGCCTCGCGTGGTTACATGCAGCTTGACATCGCCGGACGTAGTATCGACGAGTGCCTGAGATGCAATGGCCCAAGTGGTCCAGCCAGCCTTGAATTGATCGTTGCGTCGTGTCGCTTCGCTCAAGTCGAAATGAATATCGATCGGTTTATCCACCGTAGCAGGCTGGAAGCCAGCAAAAGTGATTTGTCCATTTCCCGGTGAATTTATCCTACCGGTGCTCGTAGAAAAACTGATCAACTGAGGAGTGCCGACTTGGACTCCACCGACAGTTAAATGAAGCCGCCATCCCGTTTCAGACGATTGCTTAACGAAATAGACTTGAGCCTGATGAGCTGTTCCATCAAAGTCGTAAACTGTAAGCGGACTCGAAAAATTGTAGCTGTTTGGATTCGAAGGCGAAAAGGTTGCAACCGTCGGCTGAACTGCAGTCGACGGCAGGTTAAGATACCACTGGGTCCTGGACAAGCTGAGCGCCTCTGCCAGTTGATTCACCGTGGGTAGGCTGCCTCCCGACGTTAGACCGTTAAGAATAGAACTGATCGAACCGTTTGAGCCCTTTAGAACATTGCTGATGCCTAGTGTTTCAGCAAAAGTTGCCGCAGCAGGCTCGTCAGTACTCTCATCCCCTACAGGGACCAGAGCCGGCAGCTTCTGGCAGTCGCATTCATAGGTAACTAACTTGTCGAGCCAATCGAGCAGCTTTTCGAGAGCATCCTGGACGTCTTCGCCGATGAGTGGGGGAGGTAAAGGTTCTTTTGTTTGAACAGCAGGTGCGTTAATCTCCACATGGAGCAGATCACTCAGACTCGCATCAAGGAAAGCGATCGGATTTACGCGGCCTTGATTCAATGCGTTTACCAGTTTCGGCTTGCTAGCGCGAACTTCTCGCAGAGTAACACCTAAAACGCCATGAGTTTCGATCGCTTTAACAAATTCGATGACTTTTGCTTCACTGGCAGTCAAATCTGTTCCGCTGCCAACGAATAAAGATTCGTCGATTGAAAAATCGACAGACATACCGGCGTCATGACCGGCATGCAAATAGGGAATTTCGCCGATACCGTTGGCAGCACTGATGCCATAAATGCCTAACAGAATCGGAGCCTGACTTGAATGTACATGCTGAGCGGAGGAAGTAATCGAATCGATGAGCCAACTCGTTCCATGAAACCTTGGCGCAATACCAGGAGGCCAAGGTCCTTGATACAGACCTAGAATCCCAGGGACAGCAGTAACCTCTTTCCAAGCTGGGCCATTCAAAGCATTTGCATAAGCCACAGCTTGCGCGTCCAGCCCCTCCTGCTCAGAAAAAGCAGCGTTCTTGATACTGGCTGAAAATAGACCGATTGCATGCTTCGTCTGAGGGCCAACGATTCCGTCAACGACTAACAACTCGCTGTTTTGGCCAGGATAGTGCCAGTACCTCATTCGTTGCTGCATTTTCGCGATCTCAAGTCGCGATGTTGCTTCCGCAATCACTTGAGCTGGGTCATTCGTCTTGCCGGCCCCGGATGCGATTGCCACATCCAACATCCTGGCAGCATACAGTTCGAGCCTGTCGCCGAAATCTACCACTAACCAATGCTCGCTACCTCCTGTTTTCTTAAGTAACCATTGGGTGGTAAGAACGCTCCCATTCTGTTCGATGTTACGGTTGCTGACCTCAAAGCTGCCGGACAGGTTGGGTAGAGAGTCTCCGTTAACATTCTGTGAAAGATTGGTTCCCAGGCCGCTTGCATTGGACGAGTTCAACTGTCCGCGGATAGTGGCCACTCGGCTGGTATCGTTGGCGGAATTGACGACCAGAGCGGCTGGGGATTCGCCTGACCGGTACCAGAGTCGCATGGTGCCTTGAAAGCCCGAAGCCTCAAAACTAACGTCTTGTGGCAGATCAGAAAGGACGGGAGGTGCCAGAACGAGTCGACCGCTCAAATCAAAAGCTTCACCGGGAGCATTTTGAGCACCTTCAATTCGATCACTGAACAAGACGAAAGCGATCGTTCCGCCATTTCGCTGCAAATGGTGATCTCCTCGCAGCGCATTCTTTTCCGTGGCCAACACCCCTACGTTGCCACTGGAACTAATCGGTAGCAACACCCAACCAATAGTTGCAAAGCCGGTTGCTCCAGGATTGATAACACCCAGATCGATCGGAATAAGATCACCGGTTCGTCCGCCAGCTTTCAGTGCAACGTTATCGATATCTATAACTGCTTGAATCCCAGCTCCATTTATCGACTCGAGGCGAAAGGTCAGCGTTTGGACAGTATCGCGTAGATCGCTCGGAATCGCCACACGTTGTAATTTGAAGCCACTGGTTACCGACAGGGGCAAAGCGGCAAGCTCGCGGTTTCCAATCGAGACAATCAATCGATCGTTCGCCCCAGCGGTTACAACCCGCAGATCAAACTCCACGATACCTTGTTGCGAAGTGAGGTAGAAGGCGTTGTGCGTACGACTGCGCCCACTAGCGGTGAGTCTCAGAAAATGATTGCCCGCCTCTGAAAGAAGGAATCCATCTCCATGGCCTCCGTGATGCGACCAGCCCGGAAAGATATTGTCGAGTTGAGGAACGGGAGCAGGCACACCTATAAGGGGTAAAGAGATAAACTCAGTAAGGCTTTTGGGATATTCAAAATTGCCATTGATGAGTGTTGGTTGCCAGTCAATTGGTGCTCGGAAAGCGTCGGCAATCGGCGGATTCAGGACTGCCGGTTCTGTGTGTTTATGATCCTGTGCGGCTGCAAATCCCATTGGGGGCTGGTGGAAAGCGGCGGCGGGACGAACCAACGGATTTGGCTTTGCCGCCAAATCTAGTTCGTAACTATAGCCAGTTGAAAATCGATAGCCGAAATTACGCAATCCTGGGGAGATAACGGTCTGGCGATAAAGCCGTTCCCAGACGTTGGAATGAGGATTCCATCCAGACACTAGAGGGTCGTCGCTGACGTTATAATTTGAAGCGCCTGGGATTGGGCGGCCGTGGGGTATGAATGGAATAGTAGTGGTTTGGTAATACACGTCCGCAAACGAAATGTTGTTCCAAACTGTGGCACCATAACCTGGAATCGCCCCTAGGCTTGCTTGATTCTGATCTTGGTCAACCGGAATACCGCTTTGGTCGAAATCATGTGGATCCAGCAGAGTTAACTGATCGACTTTCACGCCATAAAAACCCAGTCGCTCGATTGCCTCTGTTGTCACGGCTGATCCAAACGAGTGAGCGATAAAATGCAGATTTAGATTATTCGACGCTGATTTTTGAGCCTCGATGACCCCCAAATCGGCTAGCATCGAGAAAAGTGCATCGCCAGCGGCTTCGGTCCAACCAGCCGACATTTCGTTTGACTCCACGGCCCAGTCAAACAATAGCACTGCACTGCCCCGAGGGTGAGTTGTTCCGTTTGGCAGCGTGTCGACTAGGCGGTCGCCGATTCGGTGCAGTTGAAAATAACCTCTTTCAGATTCGCCCGGAATATCATAATCAATTAGCCAACCACCACTTCGATGATGTATCGCTTGCGCGAGACTCATCAACGAATCACCACCGGTATTATCGACCTGAAAACCATGCGTGATTATCGTCAGGTGCTTTACTTCTCCCGAAATAATTTCCTCGGACAGCTTTTGAAGCGAACGCCCATTGGAGACCGCATCGGCGAGAATTTGGAGAAAGGCGGTTTGATCGCTTTCGTTAACCCAAGCTTGTAACAGGTGCTCGTGGGTTCCCCAGTAGGATTCCACCAAATGAAACAGCCTTAGGATTTCATGTTGAGTCTGTGCTTTCGCTAGGTCTTTGGCACTTGCATGAAGCGGATGGCTAGTGTCCGATTTATCAAGAACGGAGTGCGAGAAAGCTGCATTGTCAGGCGTATGATCAGGTTGCAATAAGAAGGTTCCGGAAACAATCGCAGCAAACCTTTGCCCACCTGCCTCCACCCAAGCTATATGAATGTTACCCGAGTCAGCTGTCGATTGCGTGTATTTTCCAATGGCTGTTGATGTTCCAAATGGAGTGTCTGGGAATTGAGGCTCTACCAATTGAGGAACTTCGGCTAGGATCGCTCCTCTGTACTCCTTTCCACTTCCTGGGTGTGAGAAGTCGTTCCATGCCTGAACAGAAAACGGAGTCAAGTCGTTCCAATATCCGAAACCGGTTTCGATAAGACTTCCGGAAGCTAGGTAGCCACCGGCCATTAAATCTGTCCAATTGGAATGTGCGTAGAAATCTTGAGCGGCATGAACAATTCTGCCAAAGTTTGTCGCGATGCTATTCATGTCCATCGCCGACGGGTCTGCGGCTTTCACGGCCGCGAGATAGCGTTCATTAATCCGAGCTGCACTCCCTGAAAAATCGCTCCCGTGAAAATGATCTTGCCGGTTCGTAATCAACGTGCTGTGCAAGTCAAACGCGGCTTGCCCAACCAACTGCCCGATGGCTGGCCTCATCATTGACGAGTTCTGACTGAATTGAGAGGCATCCAACAATAGCGACTCGTGTAAAGCAGCTGCAAAAAGAAGTCTGCGGTCCTCTAGAGTTTCTTGTGAAAGGACCCGACGTCTAGACATTGGAGAAGACTTTCTAGAAACTACTTCTCTGGACAAAAATTTTGGCATTCGATTGCCCTCGTTGCAACAGTGGACATGCGACCCCAGACCATACACGCATTATCGTAAATAACTATTGGCCTTATCGGCCTCTGGGGAGTCCTAAGAAGTTCGGGCGTTCAAATTCCAGTGTTGGTCTACCGAAAACTAGACCCACTCGGACAACCGTAAGACCCACAGATTAAACCACAAAACGATTAAATAATGTGCAGCGAAAACAAAGATTTTTTCCTTTTTTTGAATCTAGCTTTGAAAAAGGCAGCAGTGCGTCTAAAGTCTTTCAAGCTAGAGGTTTAGGCTCTTAAAGAACGCCCCGTCACTCCATTTCTTTAGGTGGAAATCAGCACCGCGATTTGGTTGCCCCCCCGAAGAGGGGGTTGGAGAGTCGCTGGTGGGCCATGACGAATAACGACAGTTCAGCAGGACCCATTCCGGCCAATAAGAACGCTCGCCTGTTTAGTGATCAAGAAGTGCCGTGATCGCGTATCTCATCTTCAACATGAAGTCTAACGTTTTGTCGTTATCGAGGCGGTAAAGCCACCTGATAGTTTTATCGCTTCTATGAAGGCAATTTGTTAAGAATCGCGAGCCGTGGAGGGGTGTGACCGGCTCATCGTTGCTTAGTCGGTAGTGAGTCGCGATTTGCTAGCACAAGATATTGTGGCATCATTTCCGGCGACAACCAATTGGTTTCGTTTTCAGTATTGAGAGAGATAATAAGGGTAACGGCGAGCTTTTTCGTCGGTTCTCAATCACGGAGTCAAATCATGAACGAATCGTTGGATTTCCAGAATGTAGATTGTATTGTCGCACAGCTTAAAGAGCTGGCTAACACAGCTTTTCGTACGGGGCAAGCGATCGACCAAACGGAGCTTGATTTACACAAGCGACTAATGGCTCTCGGACATGCATTGATTGGAACAATCATCGAGCAAGCAGGCCAGGGAGATGTTGGACCTACCATCGAGAAGAAAGGGCGAGTCTATAATCGAATGCCCAAACGGACTCGGAGGTATCGCTCCATCTTTGGCGATTTCAGAATCGAACGCTACGTCTATGGAACAACACCCGATCAAGCGATCCAAGCCATTCCTTTGGACGAGCATTTAGGGCTCCCGCAGAATGATTATTCCTTGGTCTTCGAGTCGTGGGTCGGAACTCATGCGACCGAATCTTCCTTCCATAAAGCGGTTGGGTTACTGGAACGAATCACGTCACTCCACGTCCCAGTCGACAGCGCCGAACGGATCGGAAGCCGATTGGGAAAATCAGCGGCCTTGGTACTCGATAATCCGCCATCGATCGATCGAGCTACCGAGGCAGAACTCTTGGTCCAAACCAGTGACAACAAAGGCATCCCGATGGTACGCAAGCAAACGGAAAAAACACCTGTGGGTGCTTCTGTCGAACGCATGGGCCCCAAGCCGGGGCAGAAACAAATGGCGTGCATGGCCGGAGTGTATACCGTAGATCGCGATGTTCGAACGGCTACAGAAATCATTGATGCTTTATTCCATGAGCCTGAGTCAGGCGAGACAAGTAGATCAGAAGCTAAGCCGAAGAATCCTCGGTACTTTGGGGCGTTGACCAAGCATGATTCTAACGGAAACGTGATCGGTAAGTCCGCTGAAGAGCAAGCTCAGCAATGGCTAACTGCCAATACGCTCCGACGCCACCGAGAGGGTCAAGAGATTTTGGTTATGCACGACGGGCAACCATCACTTTGGAACTTAGCGCATGAGTACCAGGAGGGATGGAACACGATTGAAATACTGGACCTGATGCATGTACTTCCGCGAATCTGGGCAGCCGCGAAGATCATCCAACCAGATTCGCAAAGCTCGTATGTTCGCGAACAGCTGCTGCTACTGCTTAAGGGAACCGAAGGTCTAATGATCATAGGAATCAAGACTGCGATGAGACGCAAGGGCATAAAAAAAGCACAACGCGAAGAGCTTGGTAAGATCGTGAAGTATTTGGAAAACAACCGCTCACGAATCAAGTACGGTGAGTATTTGGCAAAAGGCTATCCGATATGCACTGGGTATATTGAAGGAGCCTGTCGGCATGTGCCCAAGGATCGAATGGAAAAGAGTGGGATGAGATGGAAGGAAAAAGGAGCCCAGACCATGCTGAACCTTCGCTGCATCGAAGCGAGTGAGCTTTGGGATGTCTTAGCCACAACGCACCGAACGGTAAACCTCTCGATCTACGGTAAGAAACGAGTGAACTATAGCGATCAGTTCTTGGCAATGGCGTCGTAACTAACAGAACAACCGGTCACACCCGCCGTGGAGCAAATTCCGCTGAGCTCTCATCGCTCTGTTATTTGTCCAAAGCGTCACGTGAATGTGAACTGACAGTTCACTGATGTTACTTTGGTTCTCAATGGATTCAGAGACTTTCTAGTTGCAAACATCACTCTTTTACGTGGACTTCCTAACTGGACTCACCGTTGATATCGTCTCCAGCACATCCGGACATTTTCTTCTCGGAAACAATAGAGGTCGGAGCACCAAGATCCCGCTACTGCAGCCATTCGGGCAACTGACCATGTCCAGGTAACTCGATCATGTGGATCTTTTCAATGGCCTGGATTGCCATGAGTTGCTCCAGGGCCACGCGAGGTGGAACGCCATCGAGGTTGAGCACACCGATGGCATGCCCCCCCGGTTGCTGATTGGCTCGTCCAACCGACATCTGGCCGATATTGACTTGATGCTGACCGAACACGGTTCCGACGCGTCCAATGATCCCGGGTACATCGGTATGCGTAAAGAACAACAGATGCCCGTCTAGATACGCCTCGAGCCGATAGTCGTTGATCGAAATCAAGCGTGGCATATTGTTGCCAAAAACAGTCACACCTGCCTTGACCTTATTACCGCCACCGCTGACCTCAGCAGTGATCGACGAGCTGAATGCACCGAGCTCTCGAGTCTTGTTCTCGGTTAGATCAATGCTTCGCTCGCGGAGCAACATCTCGGCGTTGATGATGTTGACCTCTTCCGGCATGGCTCGCTCCATGAGCCCGGCACAGAACGCAGCTGTAAGGAGCTTGGTGTCTTTGTCCGATACCTCGCCGCGATAATTTAACTGGCAGGAGCTGATGCTCCCCTCGTGCCACTGAGCCATTAGCAAGCCGAGTCGATAGACGGTGTCCAGATAGCCTCGGAGCGAGTCCAAAGTTTTCGGATCCAGAGCTGCGACGTTAACTGCATGCCGGATCTCTCCAGTCTTGAAGAAGTTAATCAGCAACTGAATCCCTTCAATCGCAACTTGCGTCTGAGCTTCCTCGGTGCTGGCCCCCAAGTGCGGTGTGCAAACAACCCCTGCCATACCGAATAGCGGACTCTTAGTGCATGGCTCGTCTTCGAAAACGTCGAGAGCCACTCCGCCGATAATCCCTTGGCTTAGCCCCTCGATCAAAGCGGCCTCTTCATAGATTCCACCCCGAGCACAGTTGACCAACCGTATGCCCTTCTTCAACAAATGTAGCTGCTTCACGTTGACGAGATGCTTGGTCTCGTCAGTGAGAGGGGTGTGAACGGTTAAGTAATCGACTCTCGGCAGAAGATCTTGAACGACGTTAACTTTCTCGACTCCGAGCTTGCTCGCTTGTTCGTCCGAAAGGAATGGATCGTAAGCAAGAACCCGCATACCGAATGCGATCGCCCTTGTCGCAACCTCCCGACCGATCCTTCCCATGCCGATAATACCCAACACCTTGTCGGCAAGCTGGGTACCCATAAACGACTTGCGGTCCCATTTACCATCGCACAAGCTTTGATATGCAGGAGCGATGGATCGCGATAGCGCGAGCATCAGTGCAAAGGTGTGTTCGGCCGTGCTGAGAGTGTTGCCTGCGGGAGTATTCATCACCACGATTCCGAGCCGAGTGGCTGCGATCTTATCGATGTTATCAGTCCCGACACCCGCGCGAACGATCGCCTTGAGTCGCTTGTTACCCTCTAGCGATTCGGCGGTGATCTTAACCCCACTCCGGACAATAGCACCATCGAACTCGTTCAGCGATTTGCGCAGTTCTTCACCCTTAAGTCCGGTCCGAACCTCATATTCGAACTCGGGCTCCGCTTTGAGAAGATCAAAGCCTTCTTGAGCGATGGGATCGAGAACTAAAATTCGATAGGTCATTTTGGAAGCTTGTTGGAAAAGTGTTCTGGGAGAGGTTCTTGGTTTGTGGCGAATGCGATTCCGTTTCCCGGATTGCGATCGCTAGCCGTTCTTGCTCGCGAAATCAGTCATAAAGGATGCGAGAGCCTCCGCCCCCTCCATCGGCATCGCGTTGTAGACACTGGCTCGGATGCCGCCGACGCTGCGGTGGCCCTTGAGCGAGTCCAGCCCGTGCGATTGGGCTTGCTTCAGGAACGCCGACTCCAGCTCTTCGTTTGGAAGCCGGAACGTAACATTCATCAGCGACCGGTCGGACTTCTGTGCATGGCCTGTGTAAAGAGCAGGGTACTGGTCAACGACGTTGTAAACCAAAGCGGCCTTCTTTTGATTGATTTCGAACATGGCGGATAGGCCACCTACCGTGGACTCAAGCCATTCTGTAACCAGTCCCAGGACGTAAACCGCAAAGGTCGGTGGAGTATTCCACATCGAGTCTTCTTTGGAATGGTTTTTATAGTTCAAATAGCCTGGTAATTGCTCATCGGACCGCTCCAGCAAATCCTTGCGAATGATGACGACGGTCACGCCAGCCGGCCCCGCGTTCTTCTGAGCACAAGCGTAGAGCAAGCCATACTTGGAAATATCGAGCGGGCGGTAGAAGATATCGGATGAAGAATCGCAAACGACGGGAGCGGGCAAATCGAGATCACTCGCGAACTGAACACCTTGGATGGTTTCGTTGCTCGTGATGTGAACGTAAGCCGCGTCAGCCCGGACCGTGAGTTCACTCGTGCTGGGTAATCGATCGTAATTGCTAGCAGAAGCGTCAAAAATAACCTCCGTGGGGCCTTCCTTTTTGGCTTCGGCTAGTGCGTATTTCCCCCAGGATCCGGTGAGGACATACTGTGCCGGACCGGCTTGCCCTCGCAGGAGATTCATGGGGATCATGGAGAATTGGAGCCGCGATCCACCTTGCAGAAATAGCACGTCGTAGTCGTCGGGCACGCCTAGTAGACGAATGATTCGCTGTTTCGCGGCTTCTTGGATGGCGAGAAACTGCTTGCTTCTATGAGAAATCTCCATGACGGAGGCTCCACAACCGGGCAAACAAAGCATCTCGTCGCGGATTCGCTCCAAAACAGGTACAGGCAATACCGCTGGACCAGCAGAAAAGTTATAAAGTCGTTTTTCCATAATATTTGTTATTGAGGCGCGGTATGGTTCGGATGTTCGAGGGGATATACCGCCATCCTTCGAGAATTCTACGGGCAGACCGGATATCTTGAAAGGACAGTTGGCTTGTAACCCTCGCTACAATCTTCCCATGAACCACCGCAGCACACGAGATGTCGTCGAAGATTTGAGAAAGCACGGTAAGCTAATCGAGATTACCGATGCCGTCTCATCGCATTTAGAAATGGCGGAAATCCAACGCCGCGTGTACCAGCGAGGAGGACCCGGGCTGCTGTTCTCAAATGTCGTGGGGTGTAGGTTCCCGATGGCCAGCAATTTATTTGGTTCTCTCGAACAAGCCCGGTTCTTGTTTCGTCGGACCATCGAACGAGTCCGACGGGCGATTGAACTCAAAATTGATCCGAACGCATTCTTCAAGAAGCCGTTACGCTATGTGTCGGCACCGTGGACCGCATTCTCCATGTTGCCAAGAGCGGTAAGGAGCGGCCCCTGCCTTTCCACGTCGATAAAGCTCTCTGAGCTACCGCAATTGGTCTCGTGGCCAGACGATGGTGGAGCTTTCGTGACGCTGCCCCAAGTTCTAAGCATGGGGACCGAGACGAGTCTCATGAAAGCCAACCTTGGGATGTATCGCATCCAACTCTCCGGCAACGAGTTCGTGCCAGACCAACAAGTCGGGTTGCACTACCAGCTTCATCGGGGGATCGGCATTCATCATCAAGCCTGCTTGAACGCCAACAAACCGTTTCGCGTCGCGATATCGGTGGGGGGCTCCCCAGCCATGACGCTCAGCGCGGTTATGCCGCTGCCTGAAGGATTGAGCGAGCTGGCTTTTGCTGGGGCTTTAGCGGGTCACCGAATCCCGATGATCGTGGGAAATGATCATGCTCCTCTCTATGCTGACGCGGACTTCGTCATTCACGGCACGATTGACTTGACGACTACGAAGCCTGAAGGCCCTTTTGGTGACCATCTAGGTTACTACGCCAAGGTGCACGAATTTCCGTTCATGAATGTGGAACGAGTCTCGCATCGACCGGGAGCGATCTGGCCGTTTACAGTAGTCGGTCGACCGCCGCAAGAGGACACCACATTCGGCGAGCTTATCCATGAGTTGACAGGGAATATCATCCCAACCGTTTTGCCGGGTATCAAAGCGGTACACGCAGTGGATGCGGCCGGCGTGCATCCACTTTTGTTTGCAATTGGTTCCGAACGCTACACACCTTATCGAAATCCAAATCGTCCGCAGGAGCTTTTAACACAAGCTTGCGCCGTACTAGGACAAGGTCAATTGTCACTAGCCAAGTATCTCTTGATCGCCAACTCTTTGGATAACCCCGATCTCGACATTCACGATTGTGAAGCGTTTCTGGCACATGTGTTGGAACGGGTCGATTGGAGTCGCGATTTGCACTTCCATACTCGTACGACCATGGACACGCTTGACTACAGCGGTGATGGTTTGAATCAAGGTTCCAAGGTAGTTATTGCAGCCAGCGGTAGCAAGCGTCGGAATCTGGCGACGCAATTGCCGATAGAATTGAATGGGTACCAACACGCCAAATCGATTAAGCTGGCGATGCGAGGCGTGGCAGTGTTGCAGCCAAAGGGGCAAGAAACTTTATCGCGGATTGCAGAATCACTAAGTCATGTTCTAGGGAGCGATTCGGAGTCTATCAGAGGTTTACCGTTAATTGTCTTGGTGGATGACGCAGACTTCTCATCGAGAAACATTGGGAACTTTTTGTGGACAACGTTTACGCGAAGCAATCCTGCAGCGGATATCGACGGAGTGCATTCCTTTATCGATAACAAGCATTGGGGGTGTCGTGGTCCGTTAATAATCGACGCGAGAATCAAGCCGCATCATGCACCGCCGCTGATTGAAGACCCCAACGTCACAGCCAAAATCGATGCCATGGCCGCCCGTGGCGGTCCGCTATCGAAGTACCTTTAGGCGTCGACAAACGATTTTGGTCTGGATCACCATTTGCTAGAAACGCTGCGTCAGTTGGGCCGTTTAGCGGCCTAACTTCCTATCCAATCGGGATTTCCCCGAGTCCCGTAGCAGTAAGCGGACTCCAGTCAGGTCACTGAAAATTCGAAGGCGTGAACTAGGTCAAGACGACATTGGTTGGTACCTTGTGTTTCTTGATTGGCATCATGTGATTCGTTGGGATGAACCACGAATCATGCGAATAGCACGAATAAAAAAACGGTTCTCGAATTCGTGTCATTCATTCGATTCGTGACTGATCTTTTTGAAGGTGACAATCGTAAAGGCAGAATGATGCAAGGTAAAATGATGACAGGGGAGCTAGAAGCGACTGAGTAGTACGCATTCCGGTCCTGTGATGACCATTCCAGTGACAGCAACTCACTCGGTATAAGTTCTTTTTGCATCTGTGGTTCCCAGTCTTTGCGACCTACAAACTCAGTTGGATCTTTAGATGGACTTGAAACCAGTCAAATCAATTCCATGGATGCCCCAATCCATCGCAGATATCAGAAAAGTTAATCGACTGCTTGTGGGTCTATACAGCGATTGGAATTTCGAAGAGAACTTAAAAACACGTGCGTCGGCAAGACGCACGCAAGCTCGGCGACAACAATGAGAAGACAGGACTAACGACTTAGTCGTCAACGTCTTCGAATCCGCAACCGCTTATGTTTGGACTCCCAATTTCGATGACATCGATTTACCTGATGACCTCTAACACGTCATGCCGTTTCACAATAGAGCACCTTGGAATCTAGCGAGCTTTGTGAGTGCGTAATTGTTCGAGCATTCCACGATAGGCATCGAGGTAATGGTCGTAGACATTGGGCACGAATCCTTGTACCAAGGGGTTGCCTTCCTTATCGAACTTTGGCTTTTGGGATTCCTCAGTCTGACGTAGAAGCTCGTCGAACTCTGCATCGCTCATGCCATCGACATAACCTGCTTCTTGACCGGTCGGTTCCGAGTCTGGACCTTTGGACATGACTAGCATTTGTGACCGCTCAATGTCATTGTCGGTCCAACGGACCATGTGACCAAAGTGCTCGTATGGGCTAATCAGTCTTGAAACTGGGTCCATGTCGTTGACAAAGAAGACGTACTTACCATCAAGTTTCGGAGTGAGGTACGACGAGAGTTTGCTTCGAACTACTTTTGGTTGCCCAAACGTCATCATCCCAGCGATCTGATATTTAGTTTCATTCAAAAGGCGATAAGCACAGACGACAGCTAAGCCACCACCTAAGCTGTGACCTGTTAGCCAGACTCGTTTCGTTTTATATCGCTCAAGTAACTCGATAACTTGAGAGTGCAAATCATCGTAACCTTTTGCGAATCCACCGTGCATCGATCCCCGCTCAGTCTTCACACCAATAAAGCGAAGGTCTTGCAGAATGTCATACTCATGCCCCTCGGTTCCACGAAAAGCGACAATAGTGTCGTCGTCAGCATCGATGATATAGCCCTGCATCGATCCACCGTTAATCGACTCGGATTCCCAACCGAATTCACGAATCTTTTCTCTGGCTTGCGATGGAGGAAGGTATGCGATATCTGAAAGCTCCAGCAACAAGCTTGCGACTGGCCAGTAGGCATTCCTGTCCCGAGACGACCATTCAAGGGCGAGCAACTCTTTCGGTGTTAGTTCCTTTTGAGGAGGTGGTTCCCATTCTGTTCGATCTTCGATATCAATTCGATCTCTGGACGGATTTGAAAGCAACCCGACAGCTATGACGATTGCAACTCCCAAGCCTCCGCCGATGCCTGATCCGAGAATCGGTTTGAAAAAATGACGAGGAATGAATCTTAAGAAGGCGATTCCACAAATCGCACCGCATACGAGCATGCACCATAACCACTCCCCGCTGAGCATTGCTGTCAGTCCGATGCCGATGGCTCCTGCGAGAATTGCAATGGCAAACACTTTCAAGCGATTATTGGACCCAGATTGGCTTCTCGCTTTCATTTTGCCTCCTTCTCAGACAACTTTACCACTATCCCTCATCCTCATCGAAGAAGTCATTGGATACCTCCTTTAGATGATACACTTTTGTTGTTGTAGTTCCAACATTGTGCTCAATCATGAAGTCCGCAAGTCTTTCACCGTCAATCAAAACGATTTTCTTGCCGACAATTCGACCGACGAATTCATAAGCGTCTTTACTGAACTGTGATGTGGTTATGATCACTCCTTTGTTGGCTTGTACGAAATCCATGCTTCCAACAAATTGCTGCACAACAGGTCTGCCAACAGTGGTATCGGCGTATCGCTTTGCTTGAATACAAACGACATCCAGTCCAAGCTTGTCCTCTCGTATAATTCCATCTATTCCCCCGTCACCACTCTTTCCAGTTACCGAACCATCTCCGGTTACTCCTCCGTACCCCATCGATCGAAGTAACAAGACGACAACACGCTCGAAAAAAGGTGGGCTGCACGTTTTGAGTCTCGTGAGAAGCTCCTCAGCGGTTGCTTTGTGGAGCGATTCGAAAGACGATTCAATCTGCTCAATTGGAGTGAGTGTTGCGTCGATCTCCACGTTGTTTTTGTCTTCAAGTTCGGTGGGGTCATCGGAGTCCGTTGCACCGATGAACTTCAAATACGAAGGGAACTGCTTAAGGTACTTGCAGTTGATCGAGGTGGGTGACTTTTGGAGGGTTTGAAGCCCTATCTCGGAAATGGTGACCTTACCTCTGCTTGGATTGTGGATCAGTCCAGCATTCTTTAAGTGCGACTTAGCCCAAGCGACCCGGTTCGTGAAGATTGCTTGCTGTCCGCTCGGGAGCAATTGGTGTCGTTCAGCTTCTGTAAGAGCGAAATGAATTGCTAGACGATCCGTCAAGTCCCGGGTAGTCCAAGTTTGCTGGTCGCTCAACAGTTGCATGAACGGGAGCATGATGGTCTGGAAATCGGGTATTGCCATGTTATCAGATGGCCTTCTCGCTTTGCGGTTCGGGATTATTTTTTGGTTGGATCGGTAATGTGCAATAGTTGATAGGGCTTAGGTCAATCATCAGCTTGCTACGTAATTCTGCAATCCTGTCGTCAGTAACATTTTTGAGTAGATGCTCCACTAACTCCGCTTGACGAGGTTGCCCAAAAGTAAGTCGATAGAGTGCCAACGTTTTGAGAAGAGAGGTTAATTTTGCTCGGTCTTTGCTGAAGGGATAAAACGGAATGATGCGTTCAATCTGATAGCTGTCGGCCTTTACGTGCCAATAGGGAATCAACTCACACTTGCCTGTTCCTTCACGTTCGTTTTGTTCTGCGATAACAAAGAGAGCATCCCAAAGACCATGTTGGTCAATCAATTCCTTCGATAGTAGGGAGCCATACTTAGCTGCAATTTGCTGTCTTATTACCAGTCCCTTGAATCGGTTGATACGTCCTTCACGTTGTTCTAGATCGATAGGATTAGTTGGCAGATTCCAGTGGACAATCTTGCGACAGTAGGTGTGAAAATCGAGCCCCTCTTGGCCAATCGACGTTGTTGCCATTACGAATGGTCGAAATGGGGAGTTGAAGTTGTATCGAATACCCTTAATACGATTTCTGCCATCCTCCGTTTCAATCCTCTGGTTTCCAAGATCAACTGCATAGTGGCAACGCATATTCCTACGTTTTTCACTGAGGAAGCTCTTAAGGTCATCAACCTTGATCGAGGATGTCCCAAGATTCATCGAGTCTATTACTCTTTGGAACATATCCCAGATTGTTGGTGCGTCCGGTCTCAAAACGTGGAAGAACTCATCGAGTACCGATTGAAGACAGCCGCTTTCGCAGTATTTGAGAACTCGCTTCCAATAGCTATCTTTATTCGTACTGAGCCGAACTGCTGCAATCGATTCCGGCTTGTTGAATAGAGTCAAAAATTCAGCAGCTAAATCAAATGCAAAGAGAAGTCTGTCGTAATTCGGGGCATCGAAGCACTTCCAAATGGATCTGAGCGAGCAAATCGCTGGACTGGCGATGGCGATATCTGCGAGTACCTCTGCTAAATCTGGCGGAAGGACGCCCAGACCAGCTTCGTTGGGATGTGAAAAGCAGTTTACAAACTCTTCAAAGTGCTTTTCCTTTGAACTGCTTTCTTCCTTCTTCTGACTTCCCTCTGTGGATGCTCCAAAGAAGGTTGAATCGTTGGATCGAAGTACTGTCGTCAACCAGTGGTCGAGTCCATCTCGGATCGACGGCGTACGTCGATCAAGCAAGAGAGGAGCGGCCCAGTACCAGCGATCAGATTCCCCGGTAGGCGTTCCGAATTTGTGCAACTCAGCATCTTCGATGAGTTTATTTAACTTGGCGACCAAATTCTCCCGAATAGCTTGGAGGGAGTTGTCGCCCAGTCTTACCGAATCACAGTCGAGCAGGCCTGACAACGTTTGTGATGGATACAGCAAAGCGAAATTGGACATGTTGTTGGGAGATTCACCAGCATCGGACTTCTTTTGAGAAAACGTCAACTGCGGGATCGGGTGGCGACGTTCATTCTTACCGTGGAAGTACTTTCTTTCTTTTTGCTCTTGAGAGTCCATGGATTCAGCATGACCGATAGTTCTTCGTTCGACCTCGTATGAGATCAAAGATGAAATCATTCGTGGAACCATTAACCACGACGAAAAAATCAGTGTCTTCGAGAAGCCAGCCGCATTGCTGAAAACCCCCGTCAATGGGTAACAAGGTAGGCTTGGTGGAACCCATAGCAACAACTCACCGTTGTTTGTAGTAACCTCCTGAAGTACTTGATTGAACTTCGAGTTTTGCACGGTGTTGGTTTCGTCTTGAAATAGCAACTCGTACTTGTTTACTTCACCGTGATTGATCCACGCACTACGGTTGAGTTCAAGCTGTCGGCGGACTTCTGGTTCATCCTTTCGATCACTAAGCTGGCTTTTGATCTTGTAGTCATCAAGGAATGAAAGCGGAAATGGTGCCGACTTACAAAACTCAACGGGAGCATGCAGTGAATGTTGACTATTGTTGCCAGTTTCGTTCAGACATCGAACGACATTGTCGGTTGCGATGAAATTTTGGATGTCACCCGCAGTTACTTGCAGCGGTTGTGTCCGCCACTTGTCTATTGTCATCGCATTGAAGTCTTCTGACACGCTGAGTCGTTCGGTTCTGCACATTACTCGCCGCAAGACTCGTTGAACTTCGTCACGGTGCATCGAATCGATATCATTGTCGTTGCTGCCAAGCTCAATAAGCTGTTTGAATAATGATTGACGATGGTGATCATACTGAGTGATGGCTTCTTTGTCTCCGTTGAAAAGAAAGCCAAGGATGCTGCGAAACTCCTTGTAATGCTCCTCACCACTTTCCCAAGGTGCGTCACCGGTATATGCCTTGAATGGAGTTGCTGACAACAGAAGAATTCGAGCATCCTTCTTGCTGAAGATTCTTCGAGCGACTTCGGCTGCATCGGATTCAACTTCTTTCGTTACCAGTTCCTTGAAACGCTGGAATTCATCAAGAATGTAGATATCAGCATCAATGTAGTTGACGCAAACTTCCGACAGAACATCCTTCAGTTCCGTAACCAGTTGGTCTGATGCGGCTCGGAACTGACCGTGGTTCTTCAACGTAACCAATGCGGATAGATTCTTTGTAGCAGCGTAGAGCGAGATTGGTCTCTTTAGTTCCAAAGTGTCGAAAAGTGGACTTTGGGAGTATTGCAAAACTTTCTTTTTGAGTGCCGCAGTGAATGTAGAGCTACAGCAGGGCCGAAGAGGACGGCCGCACGGGGTGTCTCGCTGTGAATCGAGCTCTGTGAACCATTCACTTGGGAGTTTCTGTACTCCTGCTCGGAGAATGGCCGAGATGGATTTCCCGAACGATTTCAGTTGATCGTCTTGCATCAGCAGAGAGTAAAGGATGCGACGTTCACCCTGTTGTCCAGTGCTACTTCCCTTGTTGAACGATGTCGCTGGCGTAAGTGTATTAAGACGAAGTACATTGCCGTCACTATCTTCCGGCTTAAACGCCAGATAAGAGAGTCTGCTTGCGAATCGATCATGAGATCGCTTGTCAGGAAAGATATCAAGCTTGCCGACGTTTTCTTGAGCGATTACTTGATTGGAGCAAATGTAAGTGACTTTTAGTGGGAGTTCTCCCCCGCTCACCAAACGGTCACGAATACATTGGGCAATTACTCCCTTAGCGACAATAGTCTTTCCGAGTCCTACTTCGTCAGCGACAAGCATTCGCTGTTGGCCCTTACGAAACAGGTTGTCGTAAACAACATCTACTGTTGCACGCTGGAAATCCTTCAGAGAGTCGAGAGCACGCTGAATAAGCTCCGCAGAATTGTGTTCATCACTCATCGTCCTTTCCTTTGCTTTTGAGGAACGATGGCCTTGAACGCTTCCCAAAACTCCAAAAACTCATGTGGTATGATGCGTCCGTTTTCCTGTTCGTCCGCCTCCTCACAAAGTTTACCGATAACTTCGTCGATGGCCGCTAAGCGTTGAGGGGATCGTGAAGCTGCGAGAAGTAACTGTTCAAATATAGGGGTCGATAAATCCCATATCGAATCGCCATCCGATCCATTTCCATCGCCACGTGTGGATGTGCCAACGGGTTCTTTTTCTAAGTCGTCGGCCAACAAGAATCGTAAGTATTCAAAGAACCGGTCACGGCTGTTGATGATGCTCTTGAGGATTCGGCCAATGCGACTTTCTGGGATACCTGCAATGTCAACTTTAATTAGGAATGCTCTGAGCCGCTCTGCTCCTTGCCAGATTTCGAATCGCAGGAATCGACTAAGGTTGCTTTCGCTGATGTTGGAAAAGATGAACTCATTGGATTTTCCTGATTCGAGAGTCACCGGATCAATCCCATCGGAATTGAATGGTGACACCCGAACAGTCAGATTTGCCCAAGTCGCTGAAGCAGGATCGATTACCAGAACTAGATCGTAGTTTTGCTGATTTTCGGATAGTACAAGTTCCGCTTTTTTGACCTCCAGAACCTTGAGCAATTCAAACTCCAGAACACGCAGTTGTTCTTCTATTATCCTGATTTCAGAATCATCGAAAGGCACATCTGGTTCATCATAGGGCTGAAAGATCCCGCCTTCATCATTCTTACCAAGCAACTCCTCTTTAAGTCGATCAAGTTGAACTGCGGCACCGGTTCCACGAAGTTCCAAGATGAACTCGACGTTGCGTTCGAACGCAGCCATCGTCGCATTTGCCGAGCCAATGAACCATTGATTGCGACTTGACTCGCCCTGAAAAACAAACAGCTTGGCATGGAGATTTTGTTGCAGCATCTCCCCCTCGCCATCCTCGCTGGATTCGAGATTTTCACCATCAACGACGAGATCCGAGATGCAAAAGGTACTTACATCATCAAGTGAATTTGGTGGCAAACGACGAAGCTCTTCACGACGGCCCAAAAAAACCAATTCTTCAGTTACATTCGCCTTCAACTGGGCAATCGCATCCCCGTGGACGAATGGACTGATGCAAATGGCTTTGGAACCGGTCTGAGTAACAAGTGGATTTTCGTATCCCTCGATCCCTACTGGATGAAAGAAATAGTTTTGATTGAAGCCATTTGGAGTTTTGAATTGTACTCGGCGAAGATCAGAGAGAAACTTTCGATCACCCTCGAAGCCCTCATAAGAAAGCAGGTGCTTTACGAAGTCAACCAATGGTCCATTTTTGGTTTGCCGTTCATCGCCGACTTCACCGTCCATATGAACGGCAATGTCCCAGTTACGGTCGTAGGTCAAGTTGCGGCTCAGCACAATCGTTCGATAGATGGCTGGCAGAGTGTCATGCTCGTAACGCAACACCCAAACCTTTGGATGAAATGAGGTGTAAGCATTTTCCGGCAAGATGCCCACAACGCATGGCTCTAGTAGCCCGTACAGTCGGTTGTGCTTCTTAGGAACGTAGATCTTACCCTTTTGATGATAGATGCGAAGCACATCAGGACATCGTTGGATAGCTTCCAGAAGCTGAACTTTCTCCCGTTCAAAACTTCCTTCCATCGTCTGCGAAAAGAACAGTGCCACGGGTATGGAAAGCAGCGTGTTCAAATCCAGTGAGTAAGTGGCAGCTACAGCTTTCGCAAGTCGATAACCGCTAGGTGGAATTAGCATCGCACCGTAATCCAAACGGTTCTTTCTAACGTCAAGCATCTTTACCCTCCGATGCTAAAAGCCCATTGTGGATATCTCGGATGATCGCTCTAGCTTGGAAGAGTCGATAGTTCAGATCGCTGATGCCAATCCAATCGTTAACACTTTCCTGTGAGTTAGGTTGGAGGCGAGCACGAGATTTCTTGTTGTACCTTTCTTGATTGGCAACCAGCTTATCGAGCTTTTCAAGAGGCAAATGGTCTCTCAGTCCATCGATCCACGCCTCTACAAACTGCACAGTATGTTTACGAACTGTACGCTGGTGCAATTTGACTTGATCCCACAATGCACCGGTGCTCCATCTACCCCAGTCAAAGTCAGCAAGTGCCTCCATCCATCCGTCCCACTCAGAGTCAAATTCACCCTTCTTCCTTCTCGTACCATGTTGCTCTTGAAGTATGCAGTTGTACCGAATATGAGCACCGTACATCAGTTGCCAAAAATCTCTTGCGGCAAAGATGGTTTGCGTGAGTTCACTTGGCAGTTCTTGGACGAAAGAAGCCTCATCGGCCAGAGTTGTAAAATTCCAATTGTTTGGCAACTCGACAAATTGCTCCCGGAGATTGGGATCAAGAAGAGCTTGCCCTAATAGGCTCTGTGGGACTTTCGCTGAGATCTGATTCGACAAGAAAGTTGCTTCGTCCACTGTGAGGTTTAGTGATAGTTTATCAATCCAGTCAGCATCGTAAGCGGGACAGATAATGCCCTCATTGCCATGCTCAGAGGCATCGGGGTCATCCCCTTTTGATTTGTCAGTACCCTTCACCAACTCCAAAAGAGATTGATCTGGGTTAGCGTACTTCCGGCAGAACGCTTGCAGAGACAGTTCAGTGCGAATCAATCCAAACTGTCGAATTCCCACCCAGTAAGCAGACGAGGGCTTCCGTTGAACTTCGCCCTGCTTGTTGTAGAAACGCTCACCAATAATTCCATCTTGAGGATCATCGGCATGATTTTCGACCAGAGCTTCCATGCAAAGGTTTTCTTGATCGTTCAGATAGTCGGCAAGTCGTTGGCGGCGTCGCTTGTTGGCAGGTAGTTTTTCGTAGTCCTTAAAGATGCGTGGGACAGTGACAAAATACTTGGCACGTGTCTGAATGGTTGAAATGCCGGGAAACAAAGAATCAGAAAACGAATCTCGGATGACACCAATGCCAAGCTCATCAATCACACCGGGGGTAGAGAGTAAGTCGATAACCGACTTCACCTTCTCTCGATGTTCTGATGAGAAATCGACCCAACCAATTGCAGACATCAGCTATCTCCTTTCGTCTGAAACCACTCCCAACGCTTTTTCAAGGCAGCAGTTTGCGGGCGAAATTCAATCTTTGCAGGAACTCGAATTGTTATCCCACTCAGATAGTCGTAGGAGGAGCCTTTCAAGCATGATGCAATCTCAACCATGAGTGTCTCAGGATGGATGCCGATCAAGTGGCGATCAAAAAGTGTGTGAATATCAGCACGTAGGAGCAGCCCATTTTGTGGTTCGCTTGATTCGACAATCCAGTGTGGTTCGATGTGAGCCGCTTCAAGTGCATCCACGACATCACAATCCGTGATTGAACACCTACCCGCATATGCATCGACAAGAGTTGCTCGAAAATCGCTTTGCCCGAGCCTCTGCCTAACCTCTCTGAGAACTCGCTCAAGTTCCAACACTGAGTCGGGCAGTTTTGTGCCACGCACAAATTCAGTGACGTTTCCCGCTAAACTTCTTATCTCCTCAAACTGTTCCTCAGTTATCCGCTTGCCCCATTGTCCAAGCTTGATTGACAGTTCCGAGAGTAGAATCGGTTTTTCATAGAGCGTTGATTTCTCAACAAGGTAAACGAATTGAACCCTTGGGTAGGCACTGCGGTCGGCATCCGTTGGCTTGACCTTTTCGGAAATATCAAAATGACCAAATGCCACGCCATCTCGTGAAACGACAATAACATCAGCGTTTTTTGAAGAGGTGTAACGATATCTTCCTTGCTCCGACTCGAAGATTCCATTTGAGATGTACTTTTCAAGATCGATGCGGTCTGGGAAACCGAGTTCCGTTTTGTCTGGGTTTCCAAAGATCCAAATTTCTCGTTCGTCGATCACGTTTGCACCAATCTTGAAAACGTTCTTTCTGTACGGAAACCATCACCGTAGAGCATTCGATTACCCGACTCGAATCAGCGTTATCGACCCGCTCGATTCACTAACCTCAACACACTTCCACACCCCAGTATCGCACGAAATACATGATCCTTCACCGATTGCGTGTTTGCTCGCACCCCAGTTAATATGGGACCGTGGACCAATCTTTGGTCCATCCAAACTTGAAATTTCACCTTCGTCGAATTTCAGAATCGACATCGCCGAACCGCCAACCTGCCGTGTATCGTTCATTGTCAGCTTGACTGCGTTCGCCCAGTAAATCTCGTGGTCCGGCCCAGTTGAGTCTGGTGCTCGATCTGGTCTATGGATGCGGATAGAAAGCGGAACAGGAATATCTACTCCGATGATGATCGCCTCGCCGGGGCCGAGCGTTGGAAGAAAAGCGGCGGCAGATTTATCAATCTCTCCTGATGCACTTTCAACTACGCTCCGATCACGATCATTGATAAGTCGATGCACGATCAGTGTTCCCATTTGACTCAAGACATCATCTGGAATATCTCTTGGGCGTTGTGTCGCTATGCATATGTTCAGGCCATGCTTTCGACCTTCTTTTGCGATCAAACCGAATGCTTCCAACTCAACCTTGCACGAATCATCTCCTATAGTCTTGTTCAGGAATTGATGTGCCTCATCAACGATGACAAGCACTGGACTTTGCTTAAATGCTCCTGATCTAGCCATGTCTAGCAGGTGACGCCCGATGGCATTTGCAACAATTTCTCTTGCATTGTGGCCAAACGAAACATTTTGCAGGGATAGTCGCAGTACCGACTTTGAGCTATCAGAAACGAACTCTTCAATGACTTTCGGTACGGTTGACGCACCACTCGGTGAAAAAACACAACTCAGGTGCCTGGATTTAATCACGCTGTCAATTCGAAGCTGAAGCGATATGACATAAGCCGTTTCGCCACTTGCATTGCCCCACCGTGAAGAATCTGGATTCGCTGCGGTTCCGCCATTTGGCCAAACGCATTCTTCAGCGATCTGTTGTGACAGGGCACCGATTGCAAAGTCTACTGATTGACTCTCGATAACTTGAATATGCTTCTGGTATCCGGCAAAGATCGGGGCTTTCGAAGCGTTTGACTTAACAATATTGCCAAACTGATTCGCTAGAGAAGGCTCTAGTTTCGCTAGCTTCAAACTTCGAATCGCTTCTCGAAGTTTTGGCCCTTGCGATTGCCCACTTGGTGTGAAAATGCCAAATAGATCGATCTCTGAAAGCTCTGTGTAGGGGAAGTCTACACACTCAGCCCCCGCAGGGCGTACTGAACCGGTGCCAACAGACTTGTGAACAACATTCGCCCCTTCAAGCGTATAGAATTCACCAGTCGCATCAAGGACAATCACCTTCGAACGATACTTCATCGCCTGTTCGATAAGTCGTGCAACTGTCCAACTCTTTCCTCCCCCCGTAGCACCAAGAATGGCACAATGACGCCCAAACAACTGCTTTGGGGTCATGGATACCATCGCATTGCTTGCATCTGGCAATGAGCCCATCTCAAAGCAAACATCTTCTCCTGAGTGTAGTCGATTACCTTCTGATGCAATCCAACGAACATAGTCTGGATGTGCAGAATAAACACGACTCCCGAGTCTGGGATATCGAGAAACGCCAGATTGCACACTTCGGCGAGATATATCAAGAGTGGCAAGAAGTTGGATAGTACCCACTGGATGAATCTCTGGCTGTTTGCCGAGTTCTTCTTCAACACTCAGTCGTTCTTTTTCCGGTAATCGCACTTCCAGAATTCTTCCGAGCAATGCTAATTCATCGCATTCAATTAGAACGAATTCGCCAACTTCGCCACCGCCTACCCTGATTCCATGATGCAACTTCCCTCCCGCTTTACCAGCAAGTGGTAGATTTGCACGAACGGATGAAGGGCTTACATTTGAAATCGTCCCCATCTGCCTTTCGGCATCGAACGGATAAGGTGGTCGCAATGTCATTTTTGCATTTTCCGTAATCGTTGTTGATGTCGTTCGTGTTCGGTCTCCTCAACAAGATCCGGTATCATTCGGACAAAGTTCTCAAACGCCGCTGAAACAAGTGTGATTCGTGAATCACCGTTGGATATCAGATCGCTCAGCACAGATGATGCAGCACTTGGATTTTGTTGAATAAACGGATCTACAACAACTACTCGCAGTCCCACGTTGGATCTTACGGCTGAGAGAATTGGTTCAGTGATATGCTTGTCATTAAACCCAAACCCAACGATGAGAAGTGAAGTTTTTGACTGCCGAATCGCTGATTGGAATCGTGACATTACTTCAAAAAACGGCTGCTCATAGGATGACTCAAACTTACTGTGTCTTGGATAGATCAGTACTGGATTGGTGGCGTCTAGCCGTTTACAAATGCGTTCGCCGGTCCATTGCCAATCAATCGAGCCGTGGAGTTTGTGCAATTGAAAGACGTTCGGGATAAATGAAGTAGCAGAACCGTCGTCTTCCCGACGTACGAAATCGTAGGAGTAATGTTCTCCGTCAAACTCTTGAGGCATTGTGTGAGAAAAGCCATCGACAACGACCATGTGAATACGACTGGCCGCAGTCTCAAAACAGAGATCATAGTTGGTCGTAAACAGCTTCGTCCTTGGGGCACTTGATGGCCGACGTGCTATTCGACGCAGAAATGCCTCGTGAATTGGTAATGTCACATCGTTCTTTACAAAGCTAACAAGGCGTGCGATTGTCTTCTCGGCCTTACCAATGAAATCCTTGACCTTCTCCGATTCCTGAAAAGCTTGGGCAGTTTGGCAACGAGACAGAAGTAATTCAATGTTCTCGTCAGTAGCATTGTGATGGACAAGTTTGAGCGTCGCATCAAACTTGGACGCACCGACCGTGTTCTTCACAGCATTCCATAGATCTCCCATACTCGGTGCCAGTTTTTTTCCGGCACCGTCTTTCACGCAAAGCGATGTCCCCAATCCTGTTAAGACAACTAGGTTATCACTACGAAGGAACTCAACCAATTCTTGGTGTAACGCATCTTTGCAGTGTTTGTGTCCCTCTTCTTCGCTTGGAAACACATCGACCCAAGCACCATTGGTGAAACGGGCAAGGGAACGGATCGGGGGCAATTTGTCTGTTGTCACAATCTACTCCGTTTTCACCGTGTACTGAGCCGCCAAACCACTTAGGGTCTGCGATTCGTTGACGGCTGTGTGAGGGACGAGAATGTAGCACCAAGGTTTGCTGGCGACCGTGGTGGCGTGTTTGCACCATTGAGCGGCGGCAAGGGCTTTGGCTTGGATTTCTTCTACCTCGACTTCATTCTCTGCTTTGGGTTCGCAAAGGTAATACGCTTGTGATGTTTCTGCTACGAAATCAGGCTCGTAGTTGGCTTCGCCGCTGTAGTGGATCTGAAACGTGCCTTTGTTGGGCTTGACCCATTTGAGTACCGCTTTGTCGTTTTCCAAGATCACTGCAAAGCGTCGTTCCGTATCTGAGTCAAATTTCTGAACAGGGAACAAGCACTTGTCAAAACCGCCAAAGAGCATGGAACGAATGTTCTTCTTTGCATCTACTGGTTGCCGGTATGGTCGTGGTTCCTCGCCGTCCGGTGCGTTAAAGGCACTTGGCTTCAAGGTCTCGAAGCCTTTACTAATGTGAACTTCGTAGTCCGTTGCCTCTTCAAAGTAATGCTCTTGCATCTGAGCATGGATCAATCGGACATACGTCTGATTAAACGCCAATAGTACATTGCGAACATCGTTGTCGTCCTTAAGGTAGGTTCGAAGCTTTGCAATCAGTTGACCACATAGCTTATAAAGCAGCTTGGCGTCTTCATCGTAACTGATGTCGTTGTAGTCGATCAGCCCTCGTACCAAGTAGTCCTCCATCCGTGCCTCCATGTCGGCAGCGAGATAGGCTAACCGATACTGCTTATTCTCACGCAACGTCTGGATGAGAATGTCATTATCAACCGGCTTTTGATTGATACTGGATACGTCGAGATCAAAATCACGGTAACCGCAGGTCCGCTCTCCTGAAGGAACAACAACTATGCGCGGTATGTCGATAGACAGGTTTACATAGACTTCGGTTGTCTTGGCTACCACATACTCCAGCTTTTCATCGGTGAGCGTATCATCCAAGTCTGCAAATTGTAACTGCGGAACCCTAGTGATCTCCCTAACGCGCTCAACAATCTTTTGTCGCACTTCAGGAGAATTAAGGTCCGCTGAGCGAGGTAAGCGTTCGAACTCTCTTTGGATTACTTCTAACGTTTTCTTGGCCGCATCGATTTCACGATCATCTGTAAAGAGGTGCTTCTGCTTCTTGGTATCCGATCCGGTGCCCGTTTGACCGGTGATAATGGACAGGGCGGATGGTACAACCTCCACGACCTTGGACTTTTTCTCCGGTATGTCCTTACCAATGACAACACCCGTTACGAGAATCGAATCGCCTCGATTAGCCTCGTCCACGATCTCTTGGAACTTGTCGTGAGCCACGATGGTCAATCGATCCACGGCTTCGTTGCCAGTTCGCTTCCCATACGGTAAACGCAATCCACGTCCAATCGACTGCTCAACAAGGGTCCGAGAATCCGCCTTGCGAAGCGGAATAATCGTATAAAGATTGGTCACGTCCCAGCCTTCTTTCAGCATGTTGACGTGGACTACGATTTCGACCGGATTTGCAGGATCTTCCACCGTTAGCAACTGCTCAACGACTTCGTCTTTCTCTTCGCCTTTGGTCTGAGAGTGAACCGTAATGACTTTTCCTTTGTACGCTCCATCAAAGAATTCGTCAGACTCAATGGTCTTAACCAAGGCGTTGGCATGTTCCGTATCCTTTGCCACAACCAATACAAACGGCTTGACTCTCTTGCGGCTGTTCTCTCGTGCGTAAACTTCAAGCTGAACTTTAGTCTCTTCGTGAACTCGGATGCCATCTTCCAATTTAAGCTTTTCCAAAGCATCTTCATCGAATCCAGCAGCATTGAAATTCTCACGAGTTGCGACCGCTGGTTGCTTGATGAAGCCATCGGTCAAGGCAGATGCTAGAGGGTAGCTGTAGATGCAATTCTTGAATGCTTCCGACTTGGCACCTTTCTCAACCTGCGGTGTAGCGGTTAGCTCCAGTCCTAAAATTGGTTTCAATTCATTGATCGCTTTGATTCCTGCACTAGCTCGGTAACGGTGCGATTCGTCCATCAACAGGACAAGATCATCAAGCCCCGCCAAATACTCGAAGTAACTGTCACCAATGTACTCGTTCAGTCGCTTGATTCTTGGCGAGTTTCCACCTCGAACTTCAGACGTGATCTTGGCAATGTTGAAGATGTTGATGTGAACCGCTGCATCCTCAAAAAGGGAATACTGCACGTCCCGATTGGAAATAGTCTCCTTGCGAACTCCAACCCCGGTCTCGTAGTTGTCGCTGGTAATAATCTGGGGAGGATTGGTTGCGAATTCGTGTATGCCCTGAAAAACATACTTGGGCGTTCCGGGGGTGAAGTCTGCTATCAGTTTGCGATAGATCGTTAAGTTGGGAGCGAGCACAAAGAAGTGTTGAACCTTTTCTGCCCGATGCAGGTAAGAAATAAAGGCTCCCATCAATCGAGTCTTGCCAACGCCTGTCGCAATGGCAAAGCAGAGCGATGGAAAGTCACGTTCAAAATCTTCGACCGATGGAAACGTTGACTTAATAAGCTCAAGCTGCTTTTGCAGATCTGCGTTCTTGTCTAATTCGATGATCTCGCAAACTTTGGCGAGGATTTCCAATGAGTCCCGTTGTGGTTGCCGCAGACTCAATCGGTTAGAGATGGCGTTTACATGTTGATTCATAGGGATTTTAACCACTGATAGTACGAATACCACGAATAATGAACAGACTGAAGTGTTCCCGTTTCAACGTACGATCCGTTCATACTGTAATTTGGGATGTTGTCCGAAGTTGACGAGTAATCCGAGTCGAAAGCCTGTTGCCTTGAGATAATTGTGAACCTGTGCTCGATGCTCGTTGGTCAGTTCTTTGACAGCCTTGATTTCAACGATGATCGAATCGAAACAGATAAAGTCAGGGATATAAACGGACTCGAGCTTTTTGCGTTTATAGTGTAGGTTCAACTCTTTTTGTGCGACGTTTGGTACAGACTGAAGCTCAAATTCGATCTGTAAACACTCTTGGTAAACGGCTTCGAGGAAACCGCAACCAAGCTCGTTGTAAACCTCGAAGCATGATCCTACGATCTTGTAGCTTTCCTCTTTGAACAATACTTCAGTCATTTTGGATATCTCCCGATAAAGTCATGAATAACCTTTAACCACGAATCAAACGAATCACACGAATAAGAGCAGCACTTGAAGAACTCAATGGGGATGGAACAGGAAAGTTTTCCCCACAAACCACGAGGGTTCGATGATACCTGTTGTCGTTTGGGTTTTCATTCGTGTCATTCGTTCGATTCGTGGTTTCATGTCCGATAACTCCTTTGCCGCAAGCTCCCGATTTCCTTCGGTTTCAACTATCCGGAATTTCCGGATAGTTGCCTCATGCATCATCCTCCCAACCGAACAACATTGGTTGTTGCGCCAACGTCAACCGAATGTTGGGGTGATTTAATGGGTGCATTTTGAATAACTCCAGCTGATGTCAGGAACACAGGATAACCACGAATCACACGAATAAGAGCAGCATTTGAAGAACTCAATGGACGATGAAAAGGGATAGTTTTCCCCGCAAGCCACGAGGGTTCGATGATACTCTTTGTCGTTTGGGTTTTCATTCGTGTCATTCGTTCGATTCGTGGTTTCATGTCCGATCACTCTTTCGCGGCAGCCTCCCGATTTCCTTCGGATTGAACTATTCGGAATTTCCGAATAGTTGCCTCATGCGTCCTCCTCCAAACCGAATAGCATCGGCTGTTGGGACATAGCTTTTCGAGCCTGTCGTTTTGACTTGGGTTGATCCTTGATAACTTGCGTGAACTCGTCCGAGGACCGTTCTGGAGCAGCGGGAAGAGCTTTGATTTCAAGGCTGTAATCATCCTTGCCCCATTCGCATTTGGACATGACAGCCAATGGAATTTTCTTGAGCGTGAGATTGGGGAAGTCATCTAGCTTCTTCACACGGTAAGCGGAGCAGCAGATTAGTAAGGATCTCTGGCTACCAACCTCGTCGCTCAGCTTTTGTAGTTGTTCACGAGAGAGCGTTTGCGTCGTGACGAAGATGAAGTCCGATTCAGTGGAATGCCCGTGTTGCCAGTAGATGGTCTCGTTCGGAGCGTAAGTAAACCCTTCTAACTTGCAAACCGCTTCGGCGAGCATCGCAGCGTTGTACTTTTTGTTGATGATCCAATTGCCGAATTCATCTTGTTCAAGTAGCGAAGGGGCGAGTTTGTAATAGCGGAATCCGCCTCCGCCTTTCCAATCACAAGCCTCCGATACCCCGCCTTTATCTTCGCCCGTCGATGACTTTCTTCAAGCGTGGAATAACGTGAGTGTGGCAATGCTCACCAAGTTCGACCATGATCCATTTGCGACCCATCTTGTGGGCAACAGCACCAGTAGTTCCCGAGCCAGCGAAAGAGTCTAGGACGAGATCGCCGGACTGAGTGGCGATTTGAATTATCTTTCTGAGCAGTTTCTCGGGCTTCGGAGTCGAAAAAACATCACTAACGTTCAGTGCGATCATTTCCCGTTTTGCGTCTTGATTGTCCCCTGAGTCCTCACGCAGCCAAAGTGTGTCGGGAACAATCCCTGTTCCGACTTTATGCAAGAACGATTTCAATCTAGGTTTATCCTTTTCTTGGTTTTCTCCCCACCAAATGAGGTTATCCCTAACGTGCTCCTCATGCCGCTTTTGATCATACGCCCAAACTCTAGTTTCACTTGGGAAGACCAATTGATTTGTTTTCGGATGTCGTATTCCGTAGTAAAGATTTGGACGCTCTGACCTTGTTTTTGCACATGTGTAAACAACTGATTGCCATACGCCTCGATAGTCGTTATCGATATTTTTGTATCCTTTTAGTTGTTCTTCGCCACGCTCGACTTGATTCGGTTTCCATGCATCTTTTGCTTTCGCATAAATCAGTATGTGGTCATGGCTGATGCTAAGCCATTTCGCATCGTTCTGTTTGGAGTATTTCTTTTGCCAAACAGCATTGGCTATAAAGTTCCCTCGACCAAAGACTTCATCGCAAAGTACTTTAAGGTAATGGGCTTCATTGTCATCGATGGTTATCCAAATTGAACCATCGTTAGACATCATACGCTTGAGAATCTCCAAGCGGTCACGCATTAGCCCAAGCCAAAGCGAGTGTTCTAGACCATCATCATAGTGCTCGAACGCAGATCCTGTATTATAGGGAGGATCAATAAACACACATTTAACTCTTCCAGTGAATTCCTGCTCCAACGCCTTCAACGCAAGCAAGTTATCGCCAAAGATCAAACGATTATCGAAGATATCGTTTTCGCTGACTCGATGCGGAGCGTGATACGACTTCTCGGGATCTTCGAGAAGTATGCGTGGTTCCAAACGTGGTCGGTTCTCTTTCCCGATCCACGTCAGTTCTAGTTTTTGCTTCTTCATTTCATTCCGTTTCTAAAGTGCAGATCATTATTGAACCACGAATCATGCGAATCGCACGAATAAGAATCCGATCTCTTCATTCGTGTGATTCGTTCGATTCGTGGTTGTTTAGTCGATCCTCCAAAAACCAAAAGAAGGCATGAGTGTCCACGAGAACTCTCATCGCATGTACTCCGTAAAATCTTGCAAGTGATCTTCGTCGTCGGAAACGACCGTGATCATTCCTTTACCGAGCCCTGGGATGCGAGGGGACTTGGTCGTTGGCGTATTGAGAACTAGCTTCGCAATAGGGACGTTGTTATCAGTAATAATCAACTCATCGCCAGAATGTAGCTCACTTAGCAACGCCCGAAGTCGTTGCTCAGCTTCCTCAAGTGTTATGGTATGGGTCATCTCAAACAGCCTTATCTCGTGGAATGAACACCAGCAACCTCCGTAACGACGTCCTGGAATCCGTAGGTTTCGAAAATAAAAGAAGCCGCCCAAGTACCGCATACCTGCTGGTTGGCAGTAGAGGCGGGGCGGCTGTAACACGATTAAGCTCGAAACGAGCAATGTTCGAAAAAATATCTCGCCTTTCAGGCACGTCATTCCAAAGGCACATGACCTGTCGAAAGAGCGGTGCGGCGAGTGTGTTAATCGCAGTATCGGCTGTGCATTGACCAAAATCAAGAGGAATCGATTGAGAACATTTGCCGGATTGCCCGTTACCCGAGCCATGTCGGTAGTTTAAGCCGAATTTTCCACGGTTTGGGCTTTGGGCAATAACCCGAAGGATCGTATCGAATCGTGTTATCGATCTCTTCATTCGTGTGATTGGTTCGATTCGTGGTTTATCTACTCCCCCGAGCGTCATTTGCACCCCTCCACAGTCCAGCGAATGGCGAACAACGACGATAGCGACTGCTGTTGTCGCAGTTGCCCCTCGATCTGCTGAATCAGCTCGTCACGGCGACTATCGATCTCATCCTGAGCTTCGTAAAGCCTCTTGCGTCTCTCTTTGCGATTCGATTCCAACGTCTTGATGTTCTTCTGTGCTTCTAGTTTATCTGCCAACGAGCCAGCCAACGAAGCAGATTTGCGAGCTTCACGGATCTCTTTGTCAAGTTCCTTGATCTCCCGCTCCAGTCCTTGCTTTAGGTCATCGGACCAGTGGTCTAGCTTCTGCACCTCTTCGTCGAAGTGCTTCATATTACGTTGTTCTACCTCTTTGACACGTTTGGTCACTTCCAAAGTACGATTGCCGGAAAAATCTGGAACTTGTTCGTTTAGCTCAGCGGAAACTTTTGCAGGTAGGAAAAGAAGCTTGGCACAGATCTCGGCGTCCAGAACCTTGCCATCGTCTGTCGTCCCCGTGAGAACGATGAATTCTTCTGTGTCCAAGGATGAAATGGTGAGCTTGGATAATTCCAGCCAACCTGACTTGCCTACTAGCGGTTCCAAAAGACTGATTACCGATCCATACGCTCCGTAGTCAAAGTTCACTGAGGCGGTTGTAAGTTGCCGATGGAGTGCTCTGTCCACTAGAGCAGATGCAAGCGGATGACCTAGACGGTAGAACGCATCGCCATTTTCATTCGCCTTTTTCCAATCAAAGTGATAGTACCCATGCTGAGCAAGAGAACCTGTGTACTCAAATCGAGGTTCATGGGAATCAAACGAAGCATCTCCGTTGAGTTCGCATCGAGTGAGATTAAACAGCCATCTCTCTCGTTCTCCGAGACTTTCCAGTGTTTTGTCTCGATGAACTCGAAGCCGGGACGCCACTTCTTCATCGAAGTTCTCAAGGAGTACTTGCCGGGTATCATCCATTCGGACTTGGATTTGGTCATCGAGTTCCGATTGCAGTTGATCGAATGCCGCCGCAATTTCGTCTGGAGTTCGACAGGTTTGATACACCGCAGCGATGCGACGTTCGATATCGACACCGGACTCTAAGGCTCCGAGCACTTGGTCACTGGCTCCAAACACGCCATCGAACAATTGAAACTTCTCGCTCAGCAATTCGAATACTCGTTCGTCAGCTTCGTTTCTTCGATTAAGAAAGTTGACTACGACCACGTCATGTTTTTGACCATAGCGGTGACATCTACCGATACGTTGTTCAATTCGCTGCGGGTTCCAAGGGAGATCGAAGTTGACGACCAAGGAACAAAATTGCAGATTGACCCCTTCGGCAGCAGCTTCGGTTGCGATGAGTATCGAAGCCCTGTCCTTGAACTCTTCCACAATGGCGGCTTTGATATCAACAGGCTTGGAGCCGCTGACACATTCTTCGCCTGCATGTCGCTTGATCCAGTCCTCATAGATTTGTTTCGACAATGGATCGGTGTTCGACCCGTTCATCAATACAAGCTGACCTGAGTAGCCATGCGACGAAAGTAGGTCGAAGAGATACGCCTGCGTTCTGCGGGACTCGGTGAAGATCACTGCTTTGCGTTCTGCACCAAGCTCACTTGCACGGTTGAATGCGATCTCTAATGCTGGCAGCAGAGCCTCCCCTTTTGCATTCGTGGTGATTCGACTCGCCAATTCAGAAAAGCTTAATAGCTCTTGTAGCTCTGCTTCTAGGGCGACGTGGTCAACTTGACCGGCTTTGGAGGTTGGCTCTTCACGTTGAATCTCTCTTTCTGGAGTAGGGGCTGGCTCGGATTCGGTGAGTGGCTCGGCAACTTCGTCGGATTCCCATTCGTCTTGAAGCTCCAAGATCGGTTCGAAGTCCGATTCGTCGAGTAGGAGAGACTCGGTGTCGATCCACCCCCTCACCCCCAGCCCCTCTCCCCCAAGGGGGCGAGGGGAGCGGAAGTTGTGCGGAGCCCCGTCCCCGAGTGGGCGAGGGGAGCTAAACATGGGCTGAGCCCCTTCCCCGAGTGGGCGAGGGGAGCCGAACTTGGGCTGAGCCCCTTCCCCGAGTGGGCGTGGGGCGATTGAAGAGCTTTGTTGTAAGTTTCGAAGCCTTTTCACCAAGCCTTGCAATGTTCCGGCGATAGCAAAGGTTGAGGATGCGAGCAGCTTTCGCAGCACTAGAGTGATGAGGTGCCGTTGGCTGGCTGGCAGCGAAACCAGATTTTCTCGTTGTAGAAATGCAGAAACGCTTTCGTACAATCGATGCTCATCGTCGCTGGGAGTAAATTCCTGCGTGATGGGAATGCGTTTGGTGTACGGGACGTATTCGATGACCTGCTTGCGAAGAGTACGAATGCAGATCGAATTCAGACGACTCCTCAATTGAGCGTTTCGCTCGGCGTCGTTCGCCGACTTCACGAATTGGTCTCGAAAGGATGCTGCGTCACCAAAAACATGTTCGTCAATGAGGCTGACTAAGCCATACAACTCCATTAATGAGTTTTGGAGTGGGGTTGCAGTTAACAACAGTTTGTGAGCAGGTCCAATGGCGTCAGCGATGCGACGAGCCATTCGATTTTGTGGCTTGAAGACGTTTCGCAGTCGATGTGCTTCGTCGATCACGACTAGATCCCATGGAACGCCGTGAACGCTAGCTGCTTTGGCGGATACGAAGTGGTAGGAGCAGATGACAATCTTGTCATCCTGCATGAACGGGGTTGGTTGCCCCTGAGAACGTAGACGATTAAAAGACGCTCCGTCCAGCACGGTGGAAGGCAGATAGAACTTTTCGTCGAGTTCCTGTTGCCATTGCTTGCGAAGCGTTGCGGGTACGATTAGTAAGATTCGTCGTTTTCGCTCAGCCCAACGTTGTGAGAGTACGATCCCCGCTTCGATAGTTTTCCCGAGTCCGACCTCGTCAGCGAGGATTGCACCTTTGGAAAGGGGAGAGCGGAGAGCGAAGAGAGCGGCGTCTACTTGGTGAGGATTCAGATCAACACGAGCGTTTGAGATCGAACGAGTCAAATTTTCAATGCTACCGCCAGCACCTTTTAGAGTGAGCAAGTGTGCCCAGTATTGGCTTTGGTACGGAGTCATTGAGCGTGATTTTTCCTTACATGGTGCTAGAGTTAGATGGCCTAAAAGTGTTGGAAGTTTACGATACTCTGATGTATCGTTCAACCAGTATCAGCCCTTCGCCCAATTGGATAAGCTGCGAAAGACAAATACGCAGCCGCGTATCTGTTCAGATTCTCAGGGCATAAAATGGGATGAAATCTTTGGTAAGGGCACACTGGGTGGTATCATATGCTTCGCTGGGATGAGCTACGAATCATATGAATATCACGAATGCAAAAACGATCCCTGGATTCCTGTCATTCATTGTATTCGTGGTTGTCGTCTAAATTCGATAATCGCCGAAGCCGTTGATAGCGAAGTTACTGATAACTTTGAAGGCGGTAGTCGTGACGGCAAAATGAAGCGAGGCAAAATGATGACTGAGGTGGTGCGGGGAGCTAGCGGGGGGGCAATGCTTGCCTCCCCGAATCTGCTGGAAATCCAATCCCGAGCTATCGAATCTCGACTTTGGCACCCTTCTTGACTCCGAGCATCATGGATGCGGAGTCGGAGATGAGACTCAGTCGGAGTGGGGAATCGTTTCCAAGAATTGCGACCAAGGTCATCTCCGGCTGTTTGTGATCTTCACCGTATATGCCAATAGTCTCAAACTCTTCATCAACCACAACCTTTGTCTCGGCGTTGTAGCCAAGTGAGGTGAGTTGAGCTTGTGTTAGATCCGTTACAAGATCTCCAGTAGATGAGATATCGACTACGCTGCCAACTAGTCTTGCTGCCACGGTTTCATTTCCAAAAATCGATAAGAAACATCTTCCTCCAGGCCAATGCTCTGTCCGAAAACAGGGAGGCACAAAACGCTAGCATTCTAACAGGATACGGGAACTGTCGCACCTAGGGGAGAAATTTTCGCCGCATTTCCATTAACTATTCCTAGCTCCATCCGCCCCGATGATCCGAACAACGTGGCGATGGGGCGGGTCATGGAGAACCGAGTTCAAGATACTGGGAGATGGCTTCTCGCAATTGAATATAAGCCGCATCGTTCGCGCCCACAAAAACGCGACGCACGATCCCCTCTTTGTCGATGACAACCGTGTAAGGTATCGCGGAGGCCCCGTATGCTTTCGAGATCTCAGCCCGAGGATCGAGTAAACATTGCTCGGTAATACCAAGCACAATGGAGGTCCCGCGAACAACATTGGCTTCTTCGTCTACGTTGATGGCAAAGAAATCAAATGGATCCGCTTCAAAGTCCTTGGCGATCCCTTGAATCACCGGCATGCTCTTTCGACACGGGCCACACCAACTGGCCCAGAAGTCCAGAACAACCACTCGCCCTTTCATCGAGGAAAGCTTGATAGCACTACCATCCAGTTTCCGAAGGGTAAAATCAGGCGCTGGTTTACCGACTAGCTCGGCATCTTCCCCAGTCGCCGCATTAGCTTCCTCTGAAACGAACTTGGGATCCACGGCATGCCGTAATTTCCATTTCGCGAATCGACTGACGCTGCGGGCTTGCTCGATCTCCTGTCCGAATAGAATACGAACAACATCATCGATCGGAATCCGACACTCCCCCAAGAGTGGATGTACACCAAAGAGTATCCCTTGTTCAATACGACGGGGAATCACACTCACCGTCGAGCCACGCCTAAGAATCAATTGGCACGCGGGACTACTTGTTTCCATCGAATCCAAGCCCGAAGGGGGCGAGTCTTCCGCTGAGTCGGGAGGCGAGTCTTCGGAGCCCTGTAGTGGGGGAGCCGGATCAAGCCAAATTACCTCAGCGACATTCTTCATCCAGATCTCTCGCTCCTCGTCCCTTACCGAAATGCGAATCAGATCTTCGTCGATGTAGATAACGTTGCCTCGAATGATGTCTCCATCGCGAGATACGACTAAGTGTGTAGGGGGGGACTGGCGGGACATACGCGGGACGGTGAGAAGCCGATTCAATACTATCGGATCGACCCGATCTGTTCCGGTATAGACGAGCTGTCGTACCCCCTTTAACTCGGAAGCGGCCAATTGAGCTCGACCAAATAGCTCTGAGTTAAAGGTAACCATGCCATCTTCCAATCGCTCTAGAGCTCCGGGCAAACTATCGCCATTGAGAAGAAAAAACGCGGGTTCACCTTGGTCCAAAGATCTCCCGTACGTATCAGTTCGCAAGGACAGGTTTCGCCTTTCTCCCTCGAAAGCCTGCGAGTCCAAACCCGGCCTTACCATATCCAACGTACCAGTCATCATGGGATTAAGGATCATCTCGCGATCCAAACTCAGCGGTCTCCACGCCCATCCTGCCCCCTCACTGTCTGTATCTTCCTCCTCCTTGGGAACTAAGAAACCGTTTGAGTAAACCGCGTCACTAACGAGTCTCATAGGAATCGGTTTTCCATCGTCGCGTGAGGCAACTTTTGTGGTACTAGTGAATTGCACCGACGCGATATCCGGCAAAAGAAACCGTATCGGAGAAGGCAAAGTGCTTGACATTAGCATCAAGCTATCTCCCATCTGTTCCATGCTACTACCAAGGAACCGTTCACCACCCAAGGTTAGAACGAGGCACGATTCGCGTTTCTCTGGTAGTTGCTTTGAGTCAAACTCGATTCGATCCACATCACTCAACACAAATGGTGTTCTGCCTCCGTCCGTCTCGCTCCAAATCGAACCTTGCTCTCCCTCGAACTTTAAAACTCCGAGACTCATTCTTCCATCAGAAAATAATATCTTCGCAGCGCGATCGCTTCCAGAAGATCCCTCGGTCTTGGCTTCTCGATTCTCAATCCCAGTCTCAATCCAAGATAGTCGAGACAGCGAGAACATCGATCTCGTGACATTTAACTCGCGGAGTATCATTCCTCCCGATGCGTCGTTCGTAATCTGAAATCGAACGGGACCGGCTTGTCGAGTCGCATTGGAATCCGGCTTGAACGATGCTGAGATCTCACCGATCGCACGCCCATTCTGTTCCAGTCGGAACTGACCGTTCTCCCAATCGCATAGCAGCTTGAGCCTAATTGACTCGAGATTCTGCGACGGAATCAAAACCGTAGCGATATCCGCAGAAGCCTCTTCCTCGAACAATAAGCTAACCGACAAATCGTCTCTTTGTTCAAGTTTCCTCACTCGCAACTCAAGCTTAGGGAAACTGTTGCCGACGGTTAAAGTCCAGTTCGGGTTCGAGTGGGTCCATGCGACATCGATATCAATCGCCGCAAGCGAAGGTAGCATTGAGACTTGTGAGATGGTCGTGCCTGCAATGACGGTTTCGATGGAACCAACCTTGGCTGTCCAACTCGGTGGGAGATCATCTCTGGGAACAGGCAAGATTTGCTTCCACTCGTTCGGGTACAAACGGCCCCCCTCGTGAGAAGCGTGATGGACCTTGAGAATCGCTCGAACTTGATCCCATTTCCATTCCGCCGTTTCAAAACGGTCGCTTTTGAGAACGAGCGTCCCTCGATCTGTTTGCTCTAGCTGCCCCGTGATACTATCACCGTTTTCAAACTCGACTACGTAAAGAGCTGGTCCATTAGGAGGAGAAGTTTCGGGGCTGGTTGACCGTGCACTGTCGCGAGCAAAGGAAATGGAATCGATTACATCCCAGGGAACAAGCATCGGCTCCAAGAACGCATTGCATTTCCATAGGAGATGCTTCGCATTGGCAGCCGGGGTGTTTGTTTTCGTATCGTTGGGCTTTAACGGCTCCTCTGAAAATTCACCTTGATACGCATCCCCGTCATGGAAGCGTAGAGTGCCCTGCGCACAAGCCGATTTACTCAGGCTCATCGCGATCGTCGCGCATCCCAGCAAAAAAATGATCAAACGTTTCGACATCATCGGGTGTTTACTTGTTACCTGTAACTTATCGCTCATAGATAGGTAGAAATCGGAAATTCAATGCGAGCGACAATAGCGACATCGAAGTCGCAACTTGAGGCCCAAAACCACCATCGAAACGTCCATCCGGTTTTTGGGATTGTTTCAGCTCGTTGATCAATTGCTTGTTCCATTTTTCCCAAGCTTCCGTGTCAGCCTGAAAAAGTGCTTGAGCTTTGTAGTAAGACGTATACTCAGCGTAGTGTTCCCCCATCTTGACTCCGCCGCGAGACTTTAGGAATTCCGCGCAAGCCTTGAACTCAGCGAGTTCCTTTTGGCCAGAAATGGCATAAACCAATGCTGCGATCGAAACACGAGCTTGCGATTCATCGTAGCCACCCAGTCCCCCAGCATAGGCGACTTGCCCACTCTTTGAAGTCATGCTTTTGAAGTAGCTAATGGCTTTGTCGATGTTCTTATCGGGAACCTCGATGCCCGCATTGCGAGCCGCCAACAGCGAAACCAAAATCGCTCCGGAAACCGAAGTGTCCGCATCGGTCGAACTCGGCCCGTACCGCCAACCACCAACACTATTGCGATCTTGACTGGTTAACGATGTGCGAATTGCTAACTCCAACGCTTCACCTAGTGTACGCCGTCGATTCGCCGGCACGTCGGAATCGAGCCATAGCTGTTTGTCATCTACCGCTCCATAAGCCTCAGCCAGTGCCAACGTCGCAAAACCGTGATGGTACATGCTCCCGCCCAAGTAACCTGTCTCGGGATCTTGTTGCTGAATCAAATTCTGAAGCGCCTTGCGAACTTGCAAGCTGTGGAGCCCATGATTCGGGTCTTCGCCATAGGCTAAAAAGGCCATGGTGGCGAGCCCGGTGACACCTGGTCCTGGGTTACTGGGTGATTCCCATGATCCGTTGGCCCCCTGGTTTGCGATCAACCAACCGAGCCCTTTTTCGTAAATCTCCCGAACCTCGCGAGAAACTCCCTGCCCCTGCACCGCACCCTCTCGCCAGGGCTGCCCCTGCGCGTGACCAACACTCGATGGAATCACAACACTTAAGGTGATTGCAAACAATGACAACACTAACAATCGACGAACGACCAAAACGCGCTCCGTTTTCAGAAAGCGGCAAACTTGCCCAACGAGAATCGAAAATGGTTTCATCTGGCCGGCCTCAAAATCTCTACAGGCATCAACCTCGCGGGTACTGCCAAATTCACCGCTGGGATGTCTGGCATTGCTGCTTGCTCTCTTGCCTCGACTGAAGATTTGAGCCTTGCTCGCTGGCCATCTGTCAATCCAATGCTCTGATCAGGATTCTCTTGAAGGAGTCTTTGCAATTTAGCTAACGTGGTCACCAGCGCATCGGGATGCTCGGAAAAATGTTTTTCTAGCAGCGAATCCAATGCGGTTCGTTGCTCCGTGGTTAGTCCGACTGCACGTTGTGCGAGCAATAGAACTCGATACTTAGCGACTGCCCATTCTCTCACCTGAGTCCTGGCCTGATCTGCTAGCAACTTCTCGCGCTGTTCGAGAGTCAAGGTTGCCATGAGAGTCTTATACCAAACCGTCGACTCGCTTACCTTGGGTTCGTTGTGATACTCCATCACTTTTGACCACGCCTGCGTGAAGATCGTCTGTTTGACCGCAGGTTCGGTGGTAGGGGTAATCTCACTGAGCAAAGCCGTGATTCGAGACTCCCATCGTGCGATTTCGATCTCGACGGCACTCTGGACTTTTGCCATTTGCTCGTCGGTCAATTGACAAGTTTGATGGATCTGGTCGATATTTCGCTGAATCAACTCTTTGGTGCTGCGTCGAAACGCTTGTTTAGATCCCCCCAGAGTTCCATAAAGCAACTCTTCCAACTGGTCGCGATCCAATCGACCGTGGATGGAATCCCGACCACCTCCCATTCCCATATTGAGCCTCGCATCCACTTCCCTTTGTAGCATTCCTCTCTGCCGGACCACACGCAGCATGACTTCATCCTGTGCATTAATTTGAACTTGAGCCTGAGACTGTTCACAAGTCCATACACTCGTAACCCCAGCAACGATTGCATATAACAAGATGGGTCGCATACGTTTTTGCCTATGCTGCGAGGCTTGATTGGTATTTCTCATGGCCTTGGCTCCTCGTTCTCCTTCGGATCGGCTGCATCTGGCTTTTCGGATTGTAGGAGCTTGATCGACGCATCGCTCGATTTGCCACCAAGGGAGAACCGAGTCGATAAGGACAATCGAGGAAACACATCCGGCACAGGTGTATTCTTTTCGGTTGGAGATCGCACGCTGAGCGCGTTTCTTTGAGCTGGAGTGATAATGTCCTCAAGCCACTTTTGATTCATCTCGGGGAGAAGTGTTTCATTGACGAAAGTCGCTTCTACCGAACGGTACCAACGATCTTTCCAGCGTTCCCGGAGAACTTTCTCGACTTCATCCGTTTGACTGGCTGATAGGGACAGTTTTCGTTGCAGCCATGTGAGCATGCGAGCGATCAACGCCTCGCGACGCAACTCCTGGCGATTGTCCAACTCGGCGGTGTACAGAGCGAGTTGTTCAGCGGACAACACCTCCTTGCACCAACCCATGACAGACCGCTCGACCAATCCATCGAAATCTATGCTGCCGTGCACGTGCTGTTGAACGCGGCGGGTGACTTCTCTAAGACTCGCTGCTTCCCAATTGGCTTCTATTACGTCAACCAACTGTTGAGCTTGAAGCTCCGTTGGCTTGGCAACTATATCTACGACTTCTAACTCGTTTTTAATCAAGCCGCGAATCTGTTCTTGATAAGGAACCAATACTTGGGGATCGATTTGGATTGGTCGCACAGGGATAAAGGCTTGCCCGTACGATGGTAAACCTAAACTATGCCCCCAAGCTAATACGCATAAAAGGTGGACAACGATGCGAGGGCTGAGTACAGTCCGAAATCGAGGCCCATCGAGCAGACCATTATGCATTGGATGTTGTTTTACAGAGCGATTCATCATGGAGCGTTTTTGCGATCAATGCGTTGAAAGTACTCATCGAGTCCGAATCGAAACTCTTCGGGCAAGCCATTAGTTGAAACACCTGTCTCCTGCGAAACGCCGTGATCTTGGCGGCGTTCATTCTGATTGACTCCGGGACCTATCATGGCGATGGCCGCCTCGTCGGTGGTTCCTCCGCCGCCGGCTCCTGGATCGCCACCCCCTCCGCCACCCGAGCTCGGGTCGGTTCGTTTGGTTTGCAAAAGTAGCTCGATGACCTCGGTTTCCGCCGCAATCGCTGGCGAACCTGTTTCTGGTCGATTAAGTATCAGAGCCGCATCGAGCATGACGAGTCCAGCAGCTTCCATTAACTCCAACTCCTTCGAGAATTCCTCGGTGGCATCGGGGAGTGCTGCGATCTTTTCCTTGACGGCATCAATGCGTTCCTTGAGCTCGAATTGTGTCGTCGCCAGTTCTTTCACTCGTTCCCCATACTCGGTTTGTGACGCGGCCGCCTTGGCTTGCTCGGTAACCCGCGTTCGCTCTCGCAGGTTCATCTCTCCTTCCAAGATCTGCATGACCTCGAGCACAATCGACGGGGGCAGGGAGCTTTTGCTCTTACTTCCCTTGCACTCTCCCTTGGCTGCGGGATCGACGATGTCCTCGGCCCATCGATCCAATGTATCAGACCAGTACTCTGCTTCTGCGATCGCAAATCCTTGCTGGTTGGTTAATCTCCCAGACAAGGCTCCGAGTGCCGAGACGATATCCTCTTGCTTGATTTCCGCTAGCACGGTCTCAAACTTGCCCGAGGGGCGTCGTTCATGAAATCCCTGCATGTCATCGACAATCGTGGATACGAATTCGGCGGCTTTGAGCTCCCTGGCCTCAAGGTCTTTGAAATAGACTTTTTGTTCCGAAGTTAATCGAACAAAGCTGGCACCGAACGCCTCCTTAATTTCTACGGCAGCGGTGTCTGCAATTTTGAGCTGCTCTCGTGCGGCAGACTTTAAACGCTTCGTTAGCGTACTGCCTTCTAGGTTGGCCATCAGTTCGTTCAACTCGTCGGCCACTTTGTCAAACTCAGCCAACAATTCCAACTGTTTATCCACCGCCTCTTCGATTGCATCGTCGGCAGAATCGTCTTCTTCTGAGTCGTCTGATTTCTTCTTGGCTCCTGTGCCTGCAACGGTCGTTGATGGCAGGCGCAATGTGGACTGCTGGCTCTTGCTGTTGGATTTCTCGTTGTCATCCTTCTCGGCCAATGCCTTTGGATCGATGGGCTGCTGGGAGGATTCCTTGTCTATCACCGAGGGAGTTTTGCTCGATGGTTTACTTTCTTCGGACGATGCGTCTTGGTTCTGAGCACTATCGTCTCGGTTTTGTCCTGCCATCGGTGCAGACTCTTGTTTTGTCGATTGTGCTGAGGCCGAATTTTTGGCGAGAGATTCTTGTCGAGCTGCCTTTTTCAGGAGATCTGCAACATCAGGCATACGATTGGCCGCGATATCCTTGAGAATCTTTTGCATCTCGGCCCATTTCTCAAGATGCCCGACGCCGATTTCGCTGTTCCGAGCGGCTTGACGGAGGAGCTCTTCGCCTCGGGCTGCTAATTGATTTAGTCTGCGACCGTTCGCCTGTTCTGCGGATGCTTGCTGTTCGATAAGAGCTCTCGCTTCTTGTGTGTCTCGTTCGGATTCAGGCATGTTGCGAATCTCTTTGTTCGTTGCGAGGAGTTGCAGTTCGCGATCTCGAACCTCCAGCGATTCTCGTTGCCAACGAGTCATTTGATCCAGGATCCATACCGCATGGTCCGCCGGCGAAAGAACATACATCAAATAAGGAGATGAGTAGACCCTGCCACGATCGGGTAAATAGTCCTCAGCAAACAATCGCACCTCAACCGGTTTTGACGGAATCTTCATGGCGGTCGCTTGGAAGGTGGCCAAGGCATCGAGTGCAGATTGGCTAGGGCCTCCAGAAGCGAGCATCAATTCACCACGTTCAATCCGGTCCGATCGGCTTTCGTCTATGACACTCCACTCCAGTCCAACTTGTTTGATTCCGAAGTCGTCTAGAGCACGGACCCGAAATTCGATCTGTTCCGACTCCAACACCACTTTGGCCTTAGGCAACCCGTCGCCGAACACCGTGGGGGCTTGGTCCTCTAAGACTTCGACTTGGAGGGGATAACTCGATTTAGATTGGAGTCCATCCGCGTCGGTCCATTGCAGCTCAATTGTGGTCGTCTCTGAAAGTTCTGTAGCAGGAAAAACAAAAGAGCCCTCGCTAACCTGTAGATCCTTTGAGTTCGCTTTCGCACTGACTATCGGCTTTGTCGTTCTTGATTGAAGCTGTAGCTGGGCACCCTTTACGGTAACGAGCGCACCACCCCGAATCTCCTTTTCGATGGGCTCTGCAATGTTGAGGTATTCGGGCAGTTGAATTGTAGCGAGAAGTTTCTCAAGTTCAGGTCGCGGGGATGGCTCGACTTTTATGCTTGGATAAGCATCGCCTACCAAAACCGAGAGATCGGTCGGTTTGAGTTGGGGGGGAATTTCAAAGGAGTAGCTGCCAGCGGAAAGGTCGGACTGGAGAGCTCCGGACTTGCCAATTTGCAGAGACGCCGAAGCAGGTTTCCATTTTGAGTCCGAAGCTAGTCGCAAATCGAGAGAAAAAGTTTCACCGTGAGGCACCACCATCCGCTTCGGATGATCCTCCAAGGCAGTAAAGGTGTACCGTGGGATCGAAGCCCATGGCATGACCAATCTGCCCCATGCACTCATGGCGGCGGCTGGATAAAAAACTGTGACTGCCAAAGCTGCGACACCTAGAACCGCGACAGCGGCGCTCCAGCGCCGATGGTGCGAGAGGGGCAATGCTTCTAGCAAGTCTCTCTTGGCAGAATCGGCTGCGACTTGGTCGAGGGCCGCTTGGCAAAGGGCTGGGGAGCGATCTTGTTCCTTAGCATCGTGGGCGAGTTCCAGGGCACCGAGCAAGGAATCCCCAACTCTAGGCATCCGTTTGGCCAATAATTTGGCGACCGATTCGAGCGACTTTAATTTCTGTACCCAGCGATAGTAAGCGAGAGGGATTCCGACGAGTCCAACGATGGCGAGTAGAAAGGCCAAAGTTCGCGTGATGGTTCCTGCGTCAACAAATCGATCCACGAGGAAAATGATGGCAAAACCGACGAGCAAAGCGCACGCAGCAATGCTAACTGCCTCTGCAATTTTGGTTCTTCGAACGTTCCTGCGGTAGTTGCGAACCTGCGTGGTAAGCGTCTCAGGAACCCGAATTTTGACAGCCATGCCGTAATCCTTTTTGCCGAAATCATTTTGAAGCAATGGGTGCACCTTTTGCACGGTTTGTGCAATTCTCCCCCACGACTTATTCCTCCCCATTATAGACGAGGAATCGTCTCATGCACCTAGCATTCCGAGGGGCTGAGCCTTGTCTCGGAGCGAGGATCCACCGTAGTTCTGGAGCACAAAACGGGGCAAAAATCGTTTGTTTTCGATGCGCGACGAGCTGTCACGCACTGCCTCAAGGGATGAGTTGACGACGAAAAACCGGGCTTTTCTGGCAATCCCACCTTAATGTTTTTATTTTTTCTCGCTATGGTCCGAGATGTGCTTGCTGTTATACGAACGCGTGGGGAGACGCATTAGTTGGGCAGTTGGGAAGGATTAAGTGGCAGGTCTCATCGGGAGAGAGTACGGCGATGTGGATTTACGAATTACAGATCAACTCGAATTCGCCAGTGGTGTCTGCTAAAGATGTCTACGAACGAATTCGGTATTGGCCGCAACTCGGCATCGTCAGCGTGGTGGACGACCATGTCGTAGCTGTTTTTGAAGGCGGAACTCGTTCGCTTTGCAATAATCTCGTCGAGCGGCTAAAAAAGGTTCCGGGGGTCAAGAGTGTCGAGATTTGCGAGGCAATTGAAGATCAGCAGCTCCCTGGAACCGTTCGCTGCCAAAGCTTTGGTCAGCGAATCAGTCAATCCATTTGGAGCGGAATGACGGTTCCCACGGCGGGCAAACCGAATTAAGTTTGCCCTGGCTTTCTGGTTCAGCGATCAACGCCCCACTGCTGCTATCCCGTCGGTCTTGACCTTACTGAATCTCGACTTTTCGAGGTTGAATCTCTGGCTTCTTTTGGACGGTAATCTTGAGCACTCCGTCATTCAAAGCCGCTTCGATCGAGTCCGCGTTGAATTTGTCCCCGATAGCAATGCGATGCTTATAAACGCCACTCGCGATAGTGTTGTGCCACGTCTTGTGCTCACCAAGATCAGGCCGATGCTTCGCCGCCGAAATTTCGAGCGAACCGTTTTGGAACGTGACCGAGACATCCTCCTTCTTGACCCCAGGCAGCTCAACCAGGATATGCAACTGGTCGTCCTTTTCCCAAATATGGGCTGCTGCATGCAGGTATCGCTCGGAATCGGAGCCGCTTTCGGCTCCCTTGGTATCGCCTTGAGGGGCACCAAACAATTGCTCAAACATTCCATCCAACTCGCGGCCTACGACAGCCAGCGACTCTGGTGATAAAGCACAATTCAAAAATCTTGACATGTTCCGAATCTCCTAAAAATTGGCTGAAGCAAACTCGACTGAGCCTGCTCACCCCTCAGCGGACCCAGCTTCAGAGTGGCAGTCTCGACAACGAAAACAAAGAAAATGCAATTGGCGTGCCAAACTAGCTCGGTAGTGTGGAGTTCCCGGTGCAAGGAAGTAGAATGGGGCCCATCCCGGTCATGAAAATCGATACCTACAGAACCTATTCCACGTTGCCCCGAGTTGCCGATCATGAGCATCGAATTCGAATGTAGCCAGTGCTCAAAAACCCTTCGCGTCGCGGACAGCACTGCTGGCAAGAAATGCAAATGCCCCTCGTGTGGAGTAACGCTATCCATTCCAAGCATCCCCCCAGAAGAAGCCCTCGACGTCAAAATCGAAATCGCCTGCCCCCAGTGCAGCAATGTGTTGCTATTTGCTCCCGAGCTGGAGGGAACCCGCGGTCTATGCAAAGGGTGCGGGCATATCTTTACCCTAACGTACGATCCCAGTCGCCAGGAACAACCCTCCGGGACATTCCCCTTTCAATGCCCCAACTGCGAATTCCTGTTTGAGGGAAAACCGGAGATGGAAGGCCGCAAAGGAAAGTGTACCGAATGCCAGAGCGTCTTCACCATAAAAAAGATGGCAACGAATAAACAAACGGTTGCACCTATAACGCAGCCCACCATACCTGCCAAGCCAACCGCATCTTCCAAGCCAGTTGCCAAGCCAAAGCCAAAACCAACTAAGCCTGCAACTGCCCCGATGGCTATTCCCGCAGCAGTCCCGATCGCGAACCCGTATACGGGAGCTACGGCATCAGTGCCGCAATCAGGAGGAGCTTCTCCATGGGACGCGATAGATCTCACTCCGACTGCTAGGCCTGCTACCGCTTCTTCGTCCCAGTCATTCCCTGCTTACAACGCGAATCCGTACTCTGCAGGGATGTACGCACCCTCGATGCCTGCCCAACGAAACAGCTATAGCTCTAGCTCGATGGACATCATGGGTATCGCTAAATGGCATCGAAAACTTTGCCACTCCATAGTGGGGCTTCTGATGATCATTCCCATCTACGTCATGATGGTGATCGGAACTTTTATGATGGGCGCACCGAATAAAGGAGAGGCTGGCCCATTGGGCATCGTTTTTGCACTTGGGATGGTTGCTCTGGCGTTGGTTATGTTCGCGATAGGCTTGTTTTTTTTAATAAGCTACATTGTCTTGTGCACCAAAGTCTACGAAACAGGAATGGCCGTTTTGATGATTTTAGGATACTTTATCGGCGGGATAGTGCCATTCTTGCCTTTCGTCATATTGGTAGTGGTTATTGTCAGAGGCAATTCCATTCTAAAATCCCATGGCTATCAAGTCGGGTTGCTCGGCGTGTCCCCTGACCAACTCAGGTGAGGTCGTTCGCCGTTTAAGTAGCATCCTATCCCCGTGCATCAATGCCACAACCTATCGAATCTATTGCTGAAAGCGAAATCCTCCGGGATCCGGATTCGCATTGGATGCACACCGCTATCGAGCTTGCTAAGCTGGGGCATGGCCATGTAGAGCCCAATCCTATGGTCGGGTGCGTGGTCGTTAAGGATTCCCAAATTGTAAGCCAAGGCTACCATCCCTTTTATGGTGGGCCTCATGCGGAACGAGTTGCGATTCCCGAGTCGCTAGATGTTTCAGACGCTACCGTCTATGTGACTCTCGAACCGTGCAGTCACCACGGCAAGACACCACCCTGCGCACCTTATCTTCTCGCAAAGAAACCGCGACGCGTAGTGGTCGCCATGCAAGATCCTTTTCCCGAAGTAAGTGGACGTGGCATTCGATTGCTCAAGGAGCATGGAATCGACGTGACCGTCGGTGTTTGCGAATCGCAAGCCCGAGAGCTTAACGCTCCCTACCTGAAACGTCTTAGCACGAAACAGCCTTGGACCATTGCGAAATGGGCCATGTCGCTCGACGGCTGCATTGCGACCGCAACAGGGGACTCAAAGTGGATCACCAATGCCCAGTCTCGGCAGGTTGTCCATCAATTTCGATCGACTCTTGATGCTATCGTAATCGGAATCGGGACCGCTCTCGCGGACGATCCGTCGCTCACTTGTCGCTTAGTCGATGACTCTGGGGTAGATGTCAAACCGGCTCGGATCGCCACACGCATCGTCATGGATCAGCACGCACGGCTGCCACTAACAAGCCAACTCGTCCGTACTGCAAAGGAGATTCCCGTCTGGGTCGTGACCGGACCCAAGCCAAACCCACGCAACGTTCAACAACTCGAGGCCGCTGGAGTCAAAGTGCTGGTCAGCTCGCCGACTGAGGCATCGAATAATCTTGCAACCAATGTCACGCTAGAACAAAAGAATACTTACAACCGATCTCTACAAAGCATGTTGGTGGAATGTGGACGGCTCAATTTTACTAACATCATGATCGAGGGGGGGGCTAAACTTTTAGGCCAAGCTTTCGACCAGGATTGCATTGATCAAATCGAATGCTTTATCGCACCCAAAGTGATTGGCAACGGTTTGCATCCCGTTGCGGGACAAGGAAAACAATGGATGCGAGACGTCGAGTCTTGGCACCTAATGCAATCCGTCATTCGAGACGGTGACACGCATTTGACGTTACGGAAGACACCAATTAAAAGCGTAAGGGCGATAGACCTACGGTAGGGCTCCAGCGTCCTCATCGCCCATCAATCCACCCAGTTAACTCACTCTCCCGGCAGCACGGTGTGGCAGCAGAGTGTGGCAGCACGGTGTCGTCCGCCGTGAGCGGCGGGCTCGCTTCGCATTGCCCGTCACCGTGCAGCTTGCGCTGCTACGCTAACAATACCGTACAGCTTGCGTTGTTACGCTCCTATTTGATTAGCGAAACGGTTACTTCCAATCCAACGGGGCCAACCAACTCGCTCTCAAATCGCGCCAGCCCGCGTCGATGAGACTCTTTCCATCGCAATGAACGGTAACCTGGCTACCATCTGTTACAACCCCCAGCTTGTAGCATGGCAAATCCTTAAAACTGGCTTCAAAAGCTGCGGCATGGGCTTCGGGGACCTCGCAAAGTAGGCGGCTGTTCGACTCTGAAAAGAGCGCCACCTCAGGGCTGACGAAACAAGCCTCTCGCAATTGCGAGAGATCTACCTCAACGCCCAGTTCACCTGCAAACGCCATTTCTGCCAACGCAACTGCGAGACCTCCCTCGCTCAGATCATGACAAGAAACGACTTGTCTCGCCCGAATGTTTAGGTGCAACGTTTTGTAAATTCGCATAGCCAGGGATGCGTCTACTTTGGGAACGCTGCCTCCTTGGAGACCGAGTGCTTCGCAAATAAAGGCTCCACCTAATTCTTCACGAGTCACGCCAACCAGGTAGAGTCGATTCCCAGCCTTCTTCAAATCCATGGTGATAGCTTGGCTGCTGTCTTCAATTTGCCCCATCGCGCTAATAAGCAGAGAGCAAGGGATGGCAATCGTTTTCTTCTCACCGGATTCGAGCGTATAGGAGAACTCGTTATTGAGACTATCCTTGCCGCTGATGAACGGGGTTTTCCAAGCGACCGCGAGGTCGTGGCACGCGATGGCTGCCCTCACCAAAGTTCCCAGAGTCTCAGCTCGCTCGGTATTCCCCCAGCAGAAGTTGTCGAGAACGGCGAGGCGGTTTGGATCTGCTCCGACCGCAACAGCGTTTCGAACCGCTTCGTCCATGGCTGAGGTTGCCATGTGATAAGGATCGAGATCACCCAAACGAGGATTCATCCCGCAGGATAAAACGACTCCCCGTTTGCTTTGGAGTTTCGGTCGCACCACCGCCGCATCGCTAGGACCAGAACACGAGGGACCAACAAGTGGTTTGATGACACTGCCAGCTTGGACCTCGTGATCGTACTGGCGAATGACCCAGTGCTTGCTAGCGACCGATGGAGATGACAAAATTTTATGGAGTGCGTTCTCGATCTCGCTTTGCGACATGCTTGGCAGATGCAAACTCTGCTCTGGTGGAGCTTTATAGACTGCTTGTCGTACGACTGGTGGTCGACCACCGTGCAAGAAGCTCATGCTGATAGAGCCGACCTCTTGGCCGTGATACATCAGCCTAAGCATCCCAGTGGGAGTGAAAACGCCAAGAACGGCTGCCTCGACCCCCTCGCTCGCGCAAAGTGATTTCAGTCGGTCGATCTTTTCGGGAGGCACGGCGAGAATCATTCGCTCTTGGGCTTCGCTGATCCAGACCTCGGTGTAACTTAGTCCATCGTACTTCAAAGGAGCTTGGTCGAGCCAAACTTCGGCACCGATCTCTTCGCCCATTTCGCCGACGGCACTGCTGAACCCGCCGGCTCCGCAGTCGGTAACAGCGTTGTAGAGTCCTAGATCGCGTGCTTGTAACAAAACATCGAGGACCATTTTTTCGGTGATCGCGTTTCCGATCTGGACAGCCCCACCCGATATGGTCTCGCTTTCTTCCGTGAGCTCGACGCTGCTGAACGTTGCACCGTGAATGCCATCGCGTCCGGTGCGTCCTCCGATAGCGACGATCATGTCACCTGGCTTGGCATGCTTTTCGATTTTGTCGTTGGGAATGATTCCGACGTTGCCGCAATAGACCAACGGATTACCAAGGTAACGATTATCAAAATAGACAGCACCGTTGACTGTCGGGATGCCCATGCGATTGCCGTAATCACGAACTCCGGAAACCACGCCGGTCATGACTCGCCGGGGATGCAATACGCCAGGTGGCAATTGATCGGGTGGATAGTTCGGGTCGGCAAAACAAAAGACATCGGTGCTGCATACCGGTTTGGCCCCCAAGCCGGTACCGAGAGGATCGCGAATAACTCCTCCGAGTCCCGTGTTGGCTCCACCATAAGGTTCAATGGCCGATGGGTGGTTGTGAGTTTCGACTTTGAAAACGACGCAATCCTCATCGTCGAACTTTACGACTCCGGCGTTATCTTTAAAAACGCTCACGCACCAGTCGTCCGCCCCCAACTCTTGGCGAATCTTTACCGTTGCGGCAAAGATCGTTTCCTTGAGCATAGATTGGAATTGCCGCGTACCATTCTCATCGGTGTATTCGATCTTGCCCCCTAGCGTTTTGTGGCTGCAATGCTCGCTCCAGGTTTGAGCGATCGACTCTAGTTCTATGTCGGTTGGTTCTCGCCCCAGTTCTTTGAAGTGATTTTGAACCGTTTGCATTTCGGCTAACGACAAGTAGAGCTGCCCCGATTTGCTGAGTTTCATCAGCTCATCGTCCGACAATTGGCAGATCGGGACCACGATTTTTTGGAATTCATAATGCGATCCGACTCCTAGATCGTTTAGCACGAGAGGGCCCACGTTTACTTGCTCGATCGAATCGTTGGCCAACACTTTTTGGCACATTCGGTCCAGCACGAACTTATCAACACCGCCTGAGGATTGAGATTCAATCCAGTACTTGCGGAACGTGCGAACTTGATCGACACCCAACCCAATATCGTTAAGGAGCTTATGAGTGCTTTGTGCGACCGGATCCATCACTCCAGGTTTGGGGAGTGCGTAGACCAGCGAAGGGTTCGAGGCGGCGGCTGGTGGTGTCGACAGGCGGGAATCGCCAACTTTTGCGATCAAGCAGCGTTGAGCGATCGGGTCGGAGAGGAGTTGCTGGCCGATTCGCTTGGTATCTTGCTCGGAGAGGGAGCCGCTAAGTAGGAATCCATAGGCTCCGTGCACGAGTAGATTCTTTGCGATTCCCATGTCCTCAGCTGCGCTGGCAGCGGAGGAGCCCAAGGCATCCGGCTGACCATCAGCCGGATAGATGTCGATTTGCCACAGCGTCACGTGTTGCTTTTCCTGCTTCAAGAAGTTGTTCAACGCGGTCAAAGTCACTCCCTTCGAGTGCTTCGAGCCACGTTTCGCAAATTGTGGCAAACTTCTTCAATGCTTGTAGGGCTGGTGCGTGGTTTTCTTGTAATATCTGTCGCCAGAGTTGCGGGTTACTGGATGCGATCCGAGTGGTGTCCATCCAGCCTTTACCGACGAATTGCAGGATTTCAGGGGGGGTGGAGCTGGCCAAGGCTGCCGCCACCATATGAGGTAAATGACTTGAGATTGCGAGCGCTTCGTCGTGCTCTTTGGGACCGAGCAAGCAAGTTCGGGCACCCATGGACTCCCAGAAGCGTACCGTTCGGTCGATAAGGCTCTGGGGGTTTTGCTCCATTGGCGTCACGACTACAAGCGCGCCGTCCAGGAGATTGCCAACCGCATGTTCAACTCCGCTGTGATGTCCTCCCGCAATGGGGTGGCTACCGACGTAGTTCGCAGGTGAAAGCTTTAGGTCAGCGTCTCGAAGGATCGTGCTTTTTGTGCTACCGACGTCTGTGAGCAAAACATCCGGAGTGGCAACTCGAGAAGCTGCTAGCAATGAATTGACAATGGATTGGACTGGGGTACAGGCCACAACCAAATCCGCATCTTTTGCCCCCACAAGAATGTCGTCGGTAGCTTGGTCGATAGCTCCGCGTTGTATGGCAGTATCAAGCTTGGTAATGGAGCGTCCAACTCCCACTACATGATTAGCTAATCGTTTTCTTTTGAGGGCTAGGCCAATCGACCCCCCTAAAAGCCCAACACCAATGATGCAAACTCGCTGCCAAACCATATCGAAACGCCACCCGGCACCCCCGCGACGGGCCAAAACGGTCCGCCGCGAGCTCCACTCGTGATCCAAATTGAAAAATTTATTATGTTGGGTTAGTCTACCGTAGAGCGAAGAAAATGGGAGAGACACCTCGAATTAAAGCGTAACAGCGTACGATGTACAGTGAAAGGCAATGCGAAGCGAGCCCCCGACCGCTGCTGAAGCGGCGCAGAGGCCGCCCAGCAACTATTCACCCAGCAACTATTCACCCAGAGGCTGAGCCATTCAAGAATAACGATCTCTATCAGGAAGCCTGAAAAGAAGAAACCGACTTGAGGATCGTGTGATCGTCGGGAAAAGTGTGAAAGGCCTGTATGAGGAGTTGGCTATCCCTTTCTTCGACATGAAGGAAGCTCACGGCACCGTAAGCGATCCTGCCGCTGGATTGGAAGACGTGCAGCAATTCGTTCTCGCAATCACTTCTTTGGAGTTGGGATTGAACCATCCAAAATAAATCGGGAGAGACAGTCTCGCGTTCGCACTCGGTTGTGTATCGGATTGTGGATTGACGTTCGATGGTCTGATTGTACTTTCCGCGAATCGTGTTTGCCGCGATTCTTCGACGTTGAGGTAGTTGCTGATTGCGAGAGCAAACTACTTCGGATAGCACAGAATGATTTCGCACAAAAGTGATGACATGTCCGTCAGCTGTGATATCGATCCGCGCAGCATACTTGGAGCGCTGAATCAGTTTGGTGCGAAAGACTTGGAATAGCTCTGGGTGAATGGACCGTCCGAAGAGATGCAACGAGTGTTCTGCGATAGCGGGACGGATCGAAAGCACTTTGGCACCTTTCGGTTGGGGACAGCTTGGGCAAGGGGGGCGATTATAGTACGAAAATAACGAAGGTACCAATATCAACTTCGGAACTTTTAGGTTTCGATTTTTTTCTATTTGGTCGATTCTGGTGAGTTATTTTTCTTGTGCATGGCTATCCCCTATTGACAGTGGCTGTCGGAGTTTGATTGTTGTCGCGTGAGTGCGTAATCGCTCGTTGAGGGGATGTTGAGGGGATAGCGGGCGAGCAGAAGACAAAACCGCGATAGTCTCATTCTATCTGCTGCTTAGGTATGGTAACATATCGGCTTGGATTTCCCCTCTCCATTCCTTCCTGCCGATGAGACAAAGGCACTGCCAATGCATATTGTAATGGTCACGTCGGAAGCCGTACCTTTCGCTAAGACTGGCGGGCTTGCCGACGTATGTGGCTCACTACCCCTACAGCTCGCGTCGCGGGGGCATCAGTGCTCCCTATTTCTACCAGGGTACCGCCGGGCCATTCAGTCACGCTTTCCCATCGAGGACACGCACGTGTCGTTCGTTGTAGATTTGGCTGGGCGGCAGGTATCATCTAGGATACTAAAGTCTTCTCTTCACAACGGCGCAGTATGTGTTTATTTCGTCGACCAACCGCACTATTTCGACAGAGCGGGATTGTACGGTGACGAGCATGGTGACTACCGTGACAATGCCGAACGATTTGCGTTCTTTTGCCGCTCTGTGACAGAGGGGATTGATCGACTCCGGCTCAGGCCAGACATTGTCCACTGCCATGATTGGCAGAGTGGTTTGATTCCAGCCTATTTGAGAACTCAGTTTGGTAGTAAACAATGGTATCAGCATGCTGCATCCGTGATGACGATTCATAATCTCGCCTACCAAGGACGGTTTTGGTCGCACGACATGCCTCTCACCGGGATGGATTGGCAATACTTTAATTGGCAGCAGATGGAGTTCTTTGGGGATTTGAATCTACTGAAGACAGGTATTGCGTTCGCGGATTTTATCACGACAGTCAGTCCCACTTATGCTCGCGAGATCCAGCAACCGGAGCACGGTTGTGGTTTAGATGGAGTTCTCAGAAGCAATCAGCAGCGATTGATCGGGATTGTTAATGGCGTTGACTATAGCGTTTGGGATCCGAGACACGATGGTCACATAGCGCAGAACTACGGCGTTGAGAATTGGCGAACGGGAAAGGCTGCCTGCAAATTGGATTTGCAAAAGATTATGCAGCTGCCTGTTTCCGGATGTGTGCCGGTTATAGGTATGGTCGGTCGTTTCGCTGAGCAGAAAGGTTGGGATCTCCTGAAACCATTTTTACAGGAGTCCATCGAGCGGTTTAACGCGCAATGGGTTATTTTGGGTAACGGAGAGCAGCGCTTTGCGCAAGCTCTGAGCGAACTTGCGCAGCGATATCCCTATAAACTATCCGTACGGTTCGAATTTTCGGACTCGCTGGCACACAAAATCGAAGCGGGGTCTGACATGTTTTTGATGCCAAGTCGCTATGAACCCTGCGGCCTGAACCAACTTTACAGCTTACGTTACGGAACATTGCCTTTAGTCCATCGTACGGGGGGCTTGGCCGACACTGTTACCGATTGCAACCATCAGACAATAGAATCGGGTACGGCAACCGGTTTCGCTTTTGGGGAATATTCCTACGATTCGATGAGACTTTGCATCGAATCTGCGTTGAATGTCTATTCGCACGACCCATCGCTTTGGGGTACACTAGTAGAGAGAGGGATGCAGCAAGACTGGTCTTGGGCCAATAGTGCGGCACACTACGAAACTGTTTACAGTCGTGCTCGTGAGCAGGCGGCGATCGAAGGGCGGCTCTAACCCCGAGTGCAAAGGGAGCCCTAATTTTATGCAAGAAACCAGGTACGACTGGCTTGAAGATCGCTGGGTACTTTTCGCTCCCAATCGAGAAGCTCGCCCCAATGAATACTGCCAGGCCCCCTATAGCAGGCATGATGCTCGTTCAGTCGGCAAAGCTGCATCGAGTGCAGGAACTCCGTGTCCTTTCTGTGCTGGTTCTGAACAATCGACTCCTGCGCCTAGTTTGGTTCTACCTCTCAGCGAGCTAGAAGCCACAACCATACTGAGGCGGGACGAAGTCGAGCAGAACATCAGGCGTGTACGATCTAGATGGAAAGTGCGAGTGGTGCCTAACAAGTACCCCGCCGTTCATTCCAATGCTAGTTGCACAAGCCACTCTGACGTAGCCGCTCATGCGATCGCGGCGGAATCGTACGAGACCTCCGAGGGCTATGACTTTGCTCAGGAGGAGAATCTTGATGTGGCTGCTCGTGGTGAGACAGACTTACTATTGGCATCCCCCGAACTTTTTCGAAAGGAAGTTCCGACGGGAGTTCATGAGGTCATCATCGAGTCTCCGGAGCACGACAACTCGCTATCGCAGTTGTCGACATCTCATGTTGAGATGGTTTTTCAAGCCTACAAGATGCGGCTTCAGCATTTCCGTGCGCAACAAGACATCTGCCACACGGTCATCTTCAAGAATTACGGACCCGATGCGGGGGCTTCGCTCTCGCATGCGCACAGCCAACTGGTTGGGCTGGGATTTGTTCCCAGCGAAGTGAAACGCCGGAGCCAACGACTGCAGGAGTACTTTAGCCAGCACGAATCCTGTTACTTCTGCCAGGTTGCGGCGGAGGAAGAGCGTTCGGGTGAGAGGTTGATTCTAGCTTCGGCGCATTTTGTAGTTTATGCTCCTTTTGCCGGAAGGTTTCCGTATGAGTTTGTGATTCAGCCGAGGATGCATCGGAGTCATTTCGATGAGCTAAAGCGGGATGAGTTAAAGGATCTTGCGGGAGTTGTAAAAACGACGCTCACCGCACTCGAGTCGACTCAGCCGCAGTTGTCATACAACATGGTGCTCAACACGGGACCGTTTTCGAGCTTTCACCCGCTTGCCCATCATTGGCACATCCAGGTCACGCCAAGGTCGGCGAGGATAGCTGGTTTTGAGTTAGGAACAGGCTGTTTCATCAACACGGTCAAACCGGAGCAAGCCGCAGCGATTTTGCGAGCCGCTCTTTAAGCTCATATCCGATTCGCGATTCGCCAATTCATTACACGCTTCCCTGTGGCCATCAGTTAAATGATGAAAAAACCGATAGTGGATTTTGTTAAAAATCCCTGCCAAAAACGCAGTGGATCTTGTTAAAGATCCCCTCCAAACTGCTTTCTGGCGAATCTTTTTTAGACTGCCCCCCATATTGACTTGCGAAATCGCCTGGGCTTAACCAAGATAGAGGTCGATGGACTCCTTCCGCTGCTGTCTCTCCCTGTGCAGCGACAACCCGCCGTTTTCTGTCACTTCCACGTATTTAAACGCAGTCTGATGAAACTCAACTGGTCTTTATTTGCAACTTCTGCCCTGGCAATCGCAACCCTCGTCTGTCCCGGACCATCCTGTTCGACCCTCGCCACGGATCCGATATCGGTCCAAATGACTAGTGATATGGCCCTCTCACCCGATGGGGCAACCCTCGCTTTTCGATGGGCAAACGAGATCTGGACCGTCCCCATCACCGGTGGCGAAGCCAAGCGACTTACCAACCACCCTGCGCGCGACGGTGATCCCAAATTTTCTCCCGACGGCAAACGAATCGCCTTCATCAGCAATCGTACCGGCTCTAATCAGATCTTTATCATGCCCGCCGATGGGGGGCTCGCAGAACAAAAAACTTACCATTCCGAGGGATACTCGCTCGCCGACTGGTTCCCCGATGGAAACAGCTTGCTCGCGATCGGCTCTCGAGACCACTTCTGGCGCGGCTCTAATCGACTTCTCAAAGTCGACATCACCAAACGAGTTGCGGAAAAAGTTCTCCTCGATGACAACACCACTTATGCAACGCTATCAGCCGACGGTAAGTCGATTCTGTTGGTCCGCGAGGGGGAGCGTTGGGCTCGCAAAGGTTACGTCGGCGAACGAGCGGCGCAGATCTGGTCACTGAATCTCGAGAACTCTGAGGTCAAAGAACTGCTCCACGAAAAAGTGGAATGCCTTTGGCCGATGTGGATGCCTGACAAGACGGGCTTTTACTTCGCAAAGGGGGCCAATCACGGCTACGATCTCTGGAGCTATCAGTTTGGCGTCGACGACCAACCCGCACAACAAACCAAGATCGCAGGTTTCGATCACGACTCGATCGTTTTTCCAGTCATCTCTCGCGACGGCTCGACCATCGTCTTCCGACACTTGTTCGATTTATACTCCTACAAACCTGGATCGGGGCAAGCTCCTTCCAAGCTTGAGATCAAGATTGCAGCCGATAACGATTTGCCCGATGACGTACTCCGCTCGACTCTAAACCGGGCCGATGAGGTTGCCTTTACCGACGATGGACTCGAAATCGTCCTGGCAGCTGGCGGCGATCTTTGGTTTATGGATACGGAACTAAAGGAGCCGGTCCGTGCAACCAAAACGGATGGGCACGAGCAAGCGCCGATTTTTAGTAACGATGGCAAATCGGTCTGGTTCACCCGCTGGCTCGATGGTCAGCTGGATATTTGGATGATGGAGCGAAAGGACCCCAATCTCTACTGGTGGCAACAAAAAGAGTTTATAGAAACACGCGTCACAAATACTCCCGACGGCAAATCCAATCTTAGTTTTACGCCGGATGGTAAGAAGCTGATCTTTCAACTCGGGCGCGGTCATCTCGCCATGCTCAATGTGGACACTAAAGAAGTCACCACACTGTTAGAAGGCTTTAGCGGGATCGATTACTCGATTTCGCCCGACAGCAACTGGATCGCTTATGCGCAGCAGGACAATGACTTCAACAGCGAAATCTATATCATGCCCCTTGATAAGCATCGCGAACCGGTCAACGTCTCGCGGCATCCTGACAACGATCGCAACCCGACATTCTCACCCGACGGCAAGATATTGGCGTTCACCAGCCGACGAACGTTGACCGAGTCCGATATCTACTATGTCTATTTGCAAGAAGCCTTTGACGAGGAAACCAGCCGCGACCGACTGCTTGAAAAAGCTCTCGAGACAATGAAAAAGAAGCGAGGTGACTCGGCAAAGTCTAAAGACGAGGGGGACAAAGCGAAAGAAGAGGCAGGTAAGAAAGAGGAAGCCGCTAAGGACAGCAAGGATACCAAACCAGCTTTTTCTATCGACTTTGCTAAGATCCACGAACGGGTCAAGCGAATCAATATTCCGGACACGAGCGAATCCAATTTAATCTTCTCACCCGATGGCAAGCGACTAGCGTTTTCGGCTTCGATCGATGGCAAGTCAGGTTGGTACAGCGTTGAGTTCCCAGACAAATTGCAACCCAAGCTGATGAGCTCGACGGTTCTGTCCAATGCTCGCTGGACCAAGTCGTCGAATAGCATCCTTGGCACGAAGGCTGGTTTGCCGGCCAAGCTTGAGAACGGAGAAAAAGAATCGACTTACAGCTTCGCGGCTCTCCACGATCGATCCCGCTCAGGACGCTTGAAAGAGGGGTTCAATTCTGCATGGGCCACCATGGGGGAAATTTGGTACGACCCCGCGATGGGAAATAACAATTGGGACAGCATTCGTCGCAAGTATGTCGAGGCAGCATCTCGCACGATGGACGAGCGTGGTCTGGGCGAGATCATCGAGTTAATGCTCGGTGAATTGAATGGCTCCCACCTCGGCTTTACTCCCTCGCAAGTGGAGTCTTCCGAGCCACGTTCCTCGTCTCGTACCGATCAGCCGACCGCTCATTTGGGGGCCCGATTTGACCCGAAGTACTTGGGGCCCGGTCTAAAGGTTAGGGATGTCTTGCCTAGTGGGCCGACGGATAAATCGAAGAGCCGATTGCAAGCTGGCGACATCATCCTGATGATCGATGGTGTTAAGGTGGATCCGGAACTAGATTTGACAGAGATCCTCAACGGTCCGATCGATCGAGACATTCAGCTTCTGGTTCAGCGAAGAGGCGAACAAGAAGGGCAGGTTCAAGAGCTACAATTTTCGATTCGACCGGTGACCTATGCTCGAGTACGCTCGCTACTGTACGATCATTGGCTCGAGTACAACCGAAACTTGGTCGAGAAACTATCCGAAGGCAAGCTGGGTTACCTTCACATTCGTGCCATGGATCAAACAAGCTTCTTGGAGTTTGAAAAGGAGCTTTACAATGTTGGCTATGGAAAAGACGGGTTGGTTATCGATGTGAGAGACAATGGTGGTGGTTCCACGACAGATCATTTGTTAACCTCGCTGACGCAACCCAAGCATTCCATCACGGTGCCTCGTGGGGGAGGAGAAGGGTATCCACACGACCGCATGATCTACGCGACGTGGTCAAAGCCGATTATTGTTCTTTGCAATCAGAACAGTTACAGCAATGCCGAAATCTTTAGCCATGCCATCAAGGCTTTGGGACGAGGCAAGCTGGTCGGAGTTCAAACCGCTGGTGGCGTGGTCAGTACTGGTTCGGCTCGGGTCACAGACATTGGCGTCTTGCGTGCACCATTCCGTGGTTGGTTCTCGATTGTCGATGGTCGAGACATGGAGCTCAATGGAGCGTTGCCGGATGTTACGATCTGGCCTGTTCCCGGCGAGATGCCAGCTGGTGTCGACAAGCAATTGGAGAAAGCGGTCGAGATGCTCAAGGAAGAAATCAAGCAGACCCCGGAGACACCAAAACCTAGGTACGCGACCCAGGACCGAGGTTCGCCGAACCCCTAGCGATTGATATCTTGCGTCGTGAGGGAGCTGGGGGAGTCTCTGAAATCAGGCGGATCTCGACAGTGGTTCCTGTGTTCGCGTTACTGAGTAGCCAAATCTTTCCTCGGAATGATTCGATGACTCGACGTGCCTTGGCGAGGGAAATACCCAGTCCGCGTCCCGATTCGCGGCCACTAAAATACAAATCCCACACCTTGGCGAGATCGGCTGCCGGAATTCCTCGCCCAGTATCCCGAATCGCAACACGAATCTGCCTACCTGGATGGCCCAAATTCGCTGTATCCGGATCGCCTGCTTCCAACAATTCCGCTACCACATCAATCCGGTCTCCCGGACGGCATGCTTCTGCGGCATTTTGGAAAAGCGAAACCAGAGATTCCAAAAAGGCATCTTGGTTCATGGTGCAATACAGATTGGCTGGCATCGGGTGAGCGAAAATCTCGATCTCTTGGGCCGCAGCTTTTTTGCGATACGATTCGATGCTCTTAGCGATCGCTTGTGAGATATCAACGAGCTCCGGTGCGAGCTTAGGTGGTCGAACGGCGTTCATCGATTCTGCGAGCATTTCATGCGCTCGCATCGATTGGTCCACGATCGTACCGAGCGATTTGGCCGAGATAGGATCTTTGCACGCCACCATCAATTGCTGTGCTCGGGCTGCGATGTTGGCCAGTGGATTATTGATTTCGTGCGTGAGTCCGTAGACGAAATTGTAAATCTGGCGACGAGACTCCTCCTGAACGGCTTGGTCAAATCGAGTCTTTTGGGTAATCGCTAAAATAGACGCATGCACCGCCGAAATCAGGGAGTCGGTACTCGCCCGGCTTTCCGAGTCGGAATGGGATGTCGCACTGTTGTTTTGCAAGAATGCCAACAAAGCTTGCAACTTTTGCAAAATATCCGCTCCTACCAAATCGGCAAATCCGAGGACGGGCGCATAGCGATGAAACCACTGCTCCCACTGCGCAGAGTCTACACCTGGTTGCACGGAGCGAAGCGTTGCCAAAAGCAAATCAACAGTCGCCTGTTGGATGGAAGAATCTAAGTTGTAAGTCATGATGGATCGTTGCGGCTAGCAAACGAAAAAAGCGAGAACGCCTCTGGAACAAGACGCTCTCGCTATTGTAATATGTTCTGCCCATTCGTGGGACAGGACTACCCTGTCGTACCTGAAACTAGGCAACCGCCGCAGGGCGCTCGATTTCGAGCATATCGCAGACGCGGTCGAGCAAACGATCGGTGGTGAATGGTTTTTGCATGAAATCGTTGGCACCGGAAGTTCGCAGCTCGGCGACCCGATCTGGTTCGATCATACCGGAGATGCACAGAATCTGGACGGTGTCCATGGTTCGGTCGCTTCGGACACGTTGGCAGACTTCCCTGCCGTTGATGTCGGGCAGCATCACGTCGAGAACCACCATGTCGGGTCGGAACTCTTTGACTTGCATACCCGCATCGAACCCGTTGTTGGCCGTTCGGATGTCGAATCGGCCATCGCGGGCAAAGGTATCGTACATCAAATCTACCAGATCTTGATCGTCATCCACGATCAGAAGCTTCTTCTTACCACTCTCGAGAGCATCGGTAGGAATGCCGTTATCTTTCATGAAGACGAACAGCTGGTCGCGGGGAATTCTTCGGAAACGGCTGCCGGGAACCCGAAAGCCTTTCAGTGTTCCGTTGTCGAAACAACGGATGATCGTTTGTTGGCTAACCTTGCAAATTTTGGCAGCCTCGCCGGTTGTGAATACCGTTTTTGTATTAGACATAAGGGAATCATCCTTCCTGAATGTTCGTTACCAAGTTGACGAAGGGTCGCCAAATTAGCTCGCTCGGTCTATCCTTTGAGGCTCGCCGCTCCTGCGGAGTTTACCGAACCTGCCGTAGCTGGGGCGGAGAATAGCCAAGTGACGGAAATCAGGTCAAGATGGATTTCAAAAAGAGTAAACCTGGTAAATTTGCTGCTTTACGTAGCCCAGGACTTTCAAGACAAGTAGATCGATTGAGGAACTAACGTGAATTTGGGATCAGTATCGTGCCGTTGGGGTATTTTGTCCGCTGCCACCATTGCGAAAAAGAATTGGCGGGCCATCGCCCAAACGCAAACCGGTTCGGTCGTAGCGGTCGCAAGCCGCCGACGCGAAGCCGCCGAGCAATTTGTAAAAGAATGCAGCGCTCACACTCCCCAAAAGACTAGTGTCGATGCCCTCGGCTCGTATGACGAGCTACTTTCTCGCAAAGATATCGACGCAGTCTACATCCCCCTTCCGACTGGCGTTCGAAAGGAATGGATCATTGCTGCCGCCAAGAAGGGGAAGCATGTTCTAGCCGAGAAGCCCGCAGCCCTCAATGCTGCCGAATTGGAAGAAGTCCTCGATGTCTGCCAGAAACAAGGCGTTCAGTTTATGGACGGTGTGATGTTCATGCACTCAGCCAGGCTCGATCAGTTACGTGAAGTACTCATGAGCCCCTCGCGGATCGGAACGCTTCGCCGCGTCGCGTGCCAGTTCTCGTTCGCAGGTGGCGATGACTTCGCAAAGGGAAATATCCGAGTCAATAGTCATCTGGAACCTTTCGGTTGTTTGGGGGATTTAGGTTGGTATTGCATTCGCTTTATTCTCTGGGTCAACGAAATGGAGATGCCCACACGCATATCAGGCCGAACTATTTCTACGCTTCGTGGCGAAGGTAGCGACGAAGAAGTCCCCGGCGAATTCAGCGCTGAGCTCGATTTTGCAAATGGATCCACCGGCAGCTTCTACTGTTCATTCGTAACTCGAGACCAACAATGGGCTCATATCAGTGGCACAGCAGGATCCGCTCGGCTCGACGACTTTGTCCTCCCCTTTTTCGGGGGTGAGGTTTCCTTTGAAACCAGCCAACCCCAATTTGATGTCATGGGATGCTCGTTTCATATGAAGAACCGAGTCGAAAAACATCAGGTTTACGAATACGATTCCGGGTTCGCGCCTGCTCAAGAGATCAATATGTTCGAACGATTTCATCGCATTGTCGAATCGAAAACGCTCGAGCCAAGTTGGGGTGAGATCTGCCTCAAGACTCAGAGGGTCATGGACGCGTTGTTCTACACCCAATAACGGAAACGGTCAAAGAGGCGGATCGCTAGCTGGTTTTTGAGATTTTTTCGGATGTAGTGGACAAGGCAGCTAGGCCAGATCGCCTGGCACGAATACGGCAGGACTCTTCTTGGTATAAGAACAGACGTTCTCCAGTGCAAAGGGCTTCGTTGCCTCGTCCATTACAAGAAACCGGGACTCATTTGCGTTCGAGTCAAAACAAGGCGCGGCAGGATCCCATAGATTGATGGAACTCTACGTTGGCCAGATGCCATTCCAGCCAGCGTTCAATGACCCGGGACTCTTCCTTTAGACGTGCTAGTTTGGCCGCTCCGAGTTCCGCGATTGTACCCCGATTCTCGCTGCCCAATTTTTCTAATTGCTCAACACGTCGAGTCCACAGCTCTAGCTGTTCACGAGATAGGCTCCAGCGCAATGCGGCGGCCTTCTTCTTCTCGTAGGCAATCTCGATCTCACGGCTTATCTCTGCTTTACGTTCTTGAATCAGCGAACTGAGCAACTGCTTCTGCTTGTTCGCCGCGAACTGCCTGTCCGCGGCAGTCCAAGGTGCCTTGATCCGATCGAGAAGTTTAACGCTCCTTGCAGCAAGGGTGGGGAGCTTAACAAGTGCCGCCAAAACTTCATCGCCTAAATTCACCGTGTCCGCTGAGAGAAGATTACGAATTCGAGTCAACGCCACAATCTCATAATGACACTCCAATGCTTGTTGTATGTGTTCGCAAACATCGATATCGCTGGGCGTCAGTTCCTGCTGGACTGACGGGATGTAGCGACAGGCATAGCTTGCAGGTATAAGCCCCGACAGATCGATACGTATAATCTGTTCCTTGGAATTCGTTTCCAAAGCGGCATCGTTCGTTTCATTACGCAGACGTGTCAGCAAGGAATCATCGGGAATCGAAATACCCGCTTCGATCAGTCTCGCTTGGATTTCGTCCTGAGCGTTCAATTCGATGCGCGTTCTTTCGATCAAGTTAGCTGCGAATTGAGAAGCTGCGATTCCGTAGTGCGCCTTTAATGCGGCTGCTGCACGCTCTGTTCGTATTCGCTCGGCTGCGGTTTGAGCTAGGAGACACGTAATAGACTCCCGTGCTTGGTCGGCGGGCGACAGGTGTGATTTGCTAGAGGATGGTTTGGCTAGAGACTGAACGATTCCCACGGGGGCGTAGTACTGGTTAAGGAGCTTCAAGATTTGAGACTCATCCAGGGTCAGCGATTGGGCCCCCAAATCTTCATTGGCATGGGTCAAAGGGACCTGAGTTGGGTACGGCTCGATGACTTGTATGGAGAATGAGCTGTCGAAGTCGTCAGGAAAGGCAACGATTGGAATCGAGAACCATATCCATCCGGAAAGACATACCGTGAGCGGTCGGATGACGAACCGCCACATCCCGGTTGTTTTTCGTGATGATAGTCGCTGGAAAGCTTCCATTGGTCCGATTAAGTTTGGTCCGTCGGTGGCATACAATCGTGCGGATAATGACTTGCACAACGATAGGATCGATTGTTAGGTTATGTCCGCTGCACGAGGGTTTCTCAAATGAGTCTCGTAGAGGTTAGGTAAAGTCTGTCGAATTGCGTTAGAATGCCACCTAGAAAAACTAGACAGTCATAGCATGGGGAAGATAGGCAAAATTTAATGTTCGGGATTTTCAAGCCAAAGGAGCGGTCCACGGAATCGAAACATCAGAATCAGTTGGGGGCTGAGCCAAGTGGAGAGCTTGAGAATGAAATCGAGTCTGTGCGCAAACGGGTCGCGGTCCCAACGCTTTGGTTATTTGGAAAAACAGGGAGCGGTAAATCGTCGATTGTCCGACGTCTAACCGGTTCTATGGAGGCAACAATCGGCGAAGGTTTCAGACCTGAGACTAAGTTTTCGCGGCGATACGACTTTCCTGATGCCGAGGCTCCGCTCCTCCGATTTCTTGATACGCGAGGACTCGGGGAAGCCTATTACGATGCTAGCGAAGATATACAGGCGTTCCAATCCTCAAGCCATTTGCTCATCGTAACCGTTCGTATCGTCGATCATGCTTTGGATTGTTTGATCGAGCCTTTAAAACGTTTGCGAGCCTCATCTCCTGCGAGACCTGTCCTGCTTGTCCTGACTTGCGTGCATGAAGCCTCACCGGAGTCAGATTTGTCGTCAGGACCCGAGTTTGAGTTAGACGCAAACGCAGAGGGATACAACCTAAATCAATTCAGTCCGCAATTGACTGCATTGATCGAACTCAAGTGTAAGCAGTTCGAAGGACTTTATGATCGAATCGCTATTATTGACTTCACTCATGAAGATGATGGATTTGCGAATGCGGGTTTTGGTGAAACACTTTTGAAGCGACAAGTATTGGAGATGTTGCCTCAGGCGTATCGGCAAACTTGGGCCGCCGCAACATCTTTTAAGCTGTTGGACACAACTGAGCTTCAACGACGCTCTCATTGGCAGATTTTGGCAGCCAGTGCTTTAGCCGCTACGGCCAGTGCAGTCCCTATACCGTGGGTCAACATGCCAATTGTCATAGGCATTCAGACCAGGATGGTTCAGAAGATCGCAGCAACCTACGAGCAGAGCGTGACTAGCAAGCATTGGTTTGCATTGACCAATGTGGCGGGTACGCAGATTGCGGTAAGGATGGCAGCTCGTGAATTGCTTAAGTTTATCCCGTTTGTTGGAATCGCAGCGAGCATCGCTGCGTCGTTCGCGTTCACCTACGCGTTGGGGAAAGTTGCCGACTGGTATTTTGCGGCTCACGCCCAAGGGGCAACGCCGTCGGACGAAGAACTTAGAAGTATGTTCGCCGAACAGTTAGCCAGAGGGCATCAACTATGGGAGACTTCCCCTAAATGACGAAGATTCTACGGCAGTTTCTCAACAATCCCCGTATTGTCATTTTGTTCTTTGTCTGGACGCTTCCATGTATACTCTATGTCATTTTGGGAATTGTCGCTCTATTCCAAACTGGATGGCTGTTGACCTTGGTCTGGATTTTGCCTCTCAATTGGCTTGCTGCCTGGTTGATTGCTACTTACTGGAAACCCAGTCTTTCTACCAAAGCTAAACAGATTGCTGCACCGGACTTGCCTGACTTTTGGGGAGATCGGGATCAGGCTGCGATGAGGATCGTCGAAGACTATCGCTCGAAAATCGCCGAGGTGGATGAAACGGTCATCGCCGATCCACAACGCTACATAGCCGATGTCCAAAGTCTCTCAAAAAGACTAGCGCAACATTACTACAGTCAGAAAGACGAAGAAGCGTTTCACCCGGTCACGATAGTTGAAATCTTGGCAGTTATCCATTTGGCGGTCGAAGATCTCGAGGCATGGACGCAGGAGAATTTTCCTGGCAGCGAAATCGCGACGATTGGTCAGTTGTCTAGAATACCTGATATCACGAGGCATGTTGGGAATTTATCCAATATCGCTTATTTTGCATCCATGGTGTTCCAGCCGATCAAATTGTTGGCTTATCCGATCTACAGAAAGTCCGGGGTGGTAGCGACGGAGTTGCGGGGTGAGATCGTTACCGCAATCTACCAAAAGTTCGTACAGATGGCGGGCTTTTATCTCATCGAAATGTATAGTGGACGCCTGAGATCAGGTTCGAAAGTGTACAAGGAACAGTTCGGTCATTTGGTAGGCGCCGTTCGCCACGCCAAAGGGGATCGTAGCAAGCTCGATCAAATCAATCCACAGAGTGTAAGCATCGCAATCGTGGGACAAGTCAATGCAGGCAAATCGAGTTTGGTCAACAGATTGCTGCAGGATCAGCATGCCATAACCAGCATTTTACCCGAGACGAAACAGGTCAATCGTCATCGATTCGCGTTGTCAGGCACCTCGATCCAGATTTCTCTGTTGGATACGCCAGGCTATAGCGATGCTTTGATCACCCAAGAGGAATCGTCGGAGATTCTCAAGGGGGTGTTGGCGGCAGACATTGTATTGTTGGTTTTAGCTGCCAACAGTCCTGCCAAGCAATCAGACGTCAATATGCTCGAGCAATTAGCGATGCACTACAGGCAGCATCCGGAATTGAAACCACCTCGAGTTATTGGAGTTTTAACGCACATCGATTTGCTAAGGCCCGTTCAGGAGTGGACGCCACCTTATAACTGGCGATCCCCCCAAACGATCAAAGAGCGTTCCATTCAGAATACCGTTTCCTACTGCCAAGAGTTATTCGGGGCTGTCGTCATTGACTATGTTCCCATTTGTTTGTTGGATAGCAAGGCGGTCGATCCAGGACCGATGCAAGAACTACTGGAAATGATTACGGCGGAGGTCAGTCAGGGACAAGCGGTCGCTTTGGTGAGGGCCTACTATGATCAGTTCCAGAAAGGGCGTGTGGAAAAGGTCGTCGACCAACTCGCAAACTTGGTCAAGAGTACTATAAGAAAGAAATAGTCATCGCCTTGTTTTCGAGCACTTTTCTAGCTCGAGCCTGATTGGTGAACTGTTCGATGAGTTTTTTGCTTCTTGAGGAGTGATGGCTCCGATCTCAGATCGTGCTGCGTGAAGCGTCAACTCCGAGGCGCCTTGGAGCAGGAAAACGCATCGTCGCAGAAGTTTCGGAATCCAGTTGTTGACTCGGAACCCAGGAGAGGCGCCTCGGCCCGACTCCAGCCGATCAATAATCCGGGGCGAAAAATGGGGGATTCTGAGAAAACCATATATCTTGGTAAAACATCTTTGTGGTTGCCGTTCGAAACTCGATATACTTGATAAAACGGGCAGGCGAATCTCGTCTGCCTAGAGCTAGTCACCCTCATTTTCGTTTGCCTGCTCTTTAAGACTAATCTGAGCCGCACCATGAACCGACCCATGCGAGATTTTACTGACCTTCTGCTTTCCAAAGGCCTTATTTCCTTGGAGCAGCTCACCGAGGCAAAGACGTTGTCCAGTAAACAGGACATGCCGATCGGTAAAGCATTGGTCAGTCTCGGGTACGCCGGGGGTGATGAAGTCACGCAAGCTCTCGCTGAATTCCATCACTTTGAATACGTCGATCTCTCCAATATAAGGATATCTGATCATGTGATTCAGTTGGTACCGGAATCGGTGGCTCGGGAGAACAACGTCATACCGATCGATGAGGCGGAGGATTCGATCAAGGTTTTGGTGACCGACCCGTTTGATATCGAAACGATCGAGAAGCTGCGATTCATCTTGAACCGGAAGGTCGAGACCGCACTGGGATCTCAGGAGCAGATCGTCGAGGCGATCAACCGATATTATGGTCAGGTGGAGGGTGAATCGGCTGACTCGATGTTGCAGGAGTTCACGGATACGCAAATCGACTTCACCGAAACCGAAGAAGACAAGATCGCGGCCGATGAAGCGGAGGGGGACGACAGCGCGCCGGTTGTGCGACTGGTTCAGTACATGATTGCCGAAGCGGTTCAGTTGCGGGCTTCCGATATTCACGTCGAACCATTCGAGGATCGGGTCCGGATTCGTTACCGGATCGACGGTGTGCTTGTCGAACGAGACTCCCCTCCTCGACGACTATTAGGTGCGATTATGTCCCGGATCAAGATCTTGGCCAAGATGGACATCGCGGAACGACGTCGCCCGCAGGACGGTCGGATCAAGCTAACGGTGGGGGAGAAGGAGCTTGATCTACGGGTCAGCATTATCCCGACTAATCATGGTCAGTCTTGCGTTATGCGTTTGCTAGACAAAGACAACATCAAGGTGGGGGTGAAGCAGCTCGGTTTGGCTGAGCGGGACTTCAAGATTTTCACAGGCTTGATTAAGCGGCCTAATGGTATTTTCTTGGTGACAGGGCCGACAGGATCCGGAAAGACGACCACTCTTTACGCAGCGTTGAACGCTCTCAACCGACCGGATCGCAAGATCATCACCGCCGAGGATCCGGTGGAATACTATCTGCCGGGAATCAATCAGGTCGAGGTTCGGCACAACATCGGACTCGATTTTGCCCGGATCATCCGGGCCATGTTGCGGCAAGCACCGAACATTATCCTGGTCGGTGAAATGCGGGATACTGAGACCGCTCAGATGGGAATCCAGGCCTCTCTTACTGGACACTTGGTTTTCAGTACACTACATACGAACGATGCGCCCAGTGCTGTGACCCGCATGACAGACATGGGGGTGCCGGGTTACATGGTAGCGAGTTCTGTGATCGCGGTGATGGCACAGCGTTTGGTTCGGAAGATTTGCACCAGGTGCAAGCACCCGATCAGCTTGTCCGACGCACTCCTCGCCGAAGCGGGCTTGCCCGCCGAGGTCGTGCCTCTATCCAAATTCTCGAAGGGCAAAGGCTGTCCGTATTGCCAGAAGAAGGGGTATCGCGGACGGATCGGCATTTACGAGATGATGGTGGTGAACGGCAAGATCCGCGAGTTCATGTTTGCTGCCAAGTCGTCTGCCGAGCTCCGTGTTGAGGCGATCAACCAAGGCATGACCACCCTGTATTGCGACGGATTAAGAAAAGTTATATCCGGAATCTCCACGCTGGACGAGGTGTATAGGACGGCCAAGAAGACCGAACAGGAGGACATGGCCATCGCCCGGGTTATCAAAGAGACATTGAACAATTAAACATTTCAACGGAGTGGTGGGGTTTGGCTGGGAAGATCGTTCGTCGAAAATAGTTCGAATATCCCCGCGCCGATTTCACTTCGCACTCGCTGACAATTAAGATAGAGGTGCCCCACGGCGGTGTCTCTCATGCCCCATAAACATTGCATTTTTTCATCACCACCCCCTAACCTTTGACTCGTCCCGACTCGCTTTCTGCTCGGCTGAGTCGGAGGCGAAACTTTTACACGCAGAGCTGGCAGTTCGGATTCAAGCATGGCAACGGTTTTAATTGATAAACTTCTTCAGGCGGCCGTCAAGCAGGGAGCAAGCGACATTCATATCGTCGTCGGCCAGCCCCCAGTTTTTCGTTTGCACGGTCGGATGAGAAAGCTCGAGACCAAGGTTTTAGAGCCCGACGATACGGTCCAGCTAATGAAAAGCATCGCGCCGGAACGTTGCCAACGAGAATTGCAGGAATCGGGCAGTGCTGACTTTGGCTTCGCCTTCGGCACCTTGGCCCGTTTTCGGGTTTCGATTTTCAAGCAGCGTGGCAACATCTCAATGGTGCTTCGTCAGATCCCGAATGACAAGCTGACGCCGGAGCAGTTAGGTCTCCCCGAAGCGGTTATCAAAATGGTATTGCGGCCACGGGGGCTTGTTCTGGTCACCGGGCCGACGGGATCGGGCAAGAGTACGACGCTGGCCAGTTTGATCAACTACATCAACGAAACGCACGACCACCACATCATCACGATCGAGGATCCGATCGAGTTTTATCACGATCACATCAAATCCACGATCAATCAGCGGGAGGTCGGCGTCGACGTCCCTTCCTTTTCGGAGGCGATTCGGAGAGCCTTGCGTCAGGATCCTGATTGCATCCTCGTCGGTGAAATGCGGGACTTGGAAACGATCTCTGCGGCGATCAGTGCTGCGGAAACAGGGCACATTGTTTTCGGTACGTTGCACACCAACAGCGCACAAGGAACCGTAAACCGATTGATCGACGCTTTCCCTGGAAACTTGCAGGATCAGATCCGAACTCAGCTCTCGTCCAGCTTGCTGGGAGTCGTTGCTCAAACCTTGATCCCCAAGGTGGGTGGCGGCCGGGTGGCAGCTTACGAAGTCCTTGTGGTCACGAACGGCATCGCGAACTTGATCCGAGAAAACAAGACTTTCCGGATCACTTCGGCGATTCAGACCGGGTCGAAGTTCGGGATGCAGCTCATGGATGATGCGTTGTTCAGTCTGTGGCAGGATGGCAAAGTTGTGATCGAAGATATTTTGGCCAAGGCTCATCGACCAGATGACTTGGCAAAGCGAATCGTTAATGCCCGAAAGGGAATCGAAGACGAAGCGCCGGAAGAAGATTTTGACCACGGCAACTGATTAAGCTCCCCGGAAACACCCCTTTTCAACCTCCTCAACTAGCTCATAGAACCCAAAAGTTGGAGCAAACCACAGAATGATCGCGCGACGCATTGGCCAGATTTTTGTCGACATGGGGTTCATCTCGGATGAGCAATTGCAGCTGCTTTTAGAGGAGCAACAGCAGCAACCTGGAATGTTGCTGGGCAAGCTTGCCGAAGACATGGCGTTGATCACAGACGATCAATTGTGCCAAGCCTTGGGCGAGCAGATGGGAATGAAGGTTGTTTCGCTTGCGGAGCAGCAGATCCCCGCTGAGTTGCTGGAGCGTCTCACCGAGACCATGGCTCAGCTTTACCGCGTGATCCCGGTACGGTTCGATGGCCAAACATTGACGGTCGCCACATGTGATCCGCAGAATTTAACCATTCAAGACGAGTTGCGAACGTTCTTAGGCTACAACATCGAAATGGTGATTGCCCCGGAGCGTGAGATCAAGGCATCGCTTGAGAAATACTATTCCTCCGACTCATTGAGCGTAGAAAAGATTGTTGCCGAATTAGCGGCCGATGAAGAGTTGTTCAAGCAGGCCAGCATGCTCCAGGGGGACAAGTTCGACTTGGACGGTGCAGAAGCATTGGCGGACAGCGTGCCTGTGAGAAAGCTTTTGAACTTGGTCCTTTTGTTGGCCATTAAGGATCACGCCAGCGACATTCACTTTGAGCCGTTTGAAGATGAGTTCCGGATTCGGATCAAATCCGAGGGGGTTCTCTATGAAATGGTGCCACCCCCTCGTCACTTGGCGTTTGCCATCACGACTCGGATCAAAGTTATGGCGAATTTGGATATCGCCGAGCGTAGATTGCCCCAGGACGGTCGGATCGAGTTGTCCGTTGGTGGTCACAACGTCGACTTGCGGGTCAGCGTTTTGCCCACCATGTTTGGCGAGAGTGTTGTCATGCGGATTCTCGACCGCACGGTGGTGAATCTATCGCTGGACAAGGTGGGGATGGACGAAAGAACCAAGACCGAGTTTCGCGTCGTGATGAAGCGGCCAAATGGTATCGTTTTGGTTACAGGTCCCACGGGTTCGGGAAAGACGACGACTTTGTATTCCGCGTTGTCTGAGATGAACGAGATGACGGAAAAGATTATTACGACCGAGGATCCGGTCGAGTATGACATCGATGGGATTGTGCAGATTCCGATCGATCATGACATTGGCGTTACGTTTGCATCCTGTCTGAGAGCTATTTTGCGTCAGGACCCCGACATTATCTTGGTGGGTGAGATTCGGGACTTGGAGACTGCCGAAATTGCGGTTCAAGCGTCGTTGACCGGGCACTTGGTGTTTAGCACGCTTCACACCAACGATGCCCCGGGCACTATTACTCGGATGAAGGATATGGGGATTCCGACCTTTTTGATTACCGCGACCGTGGAGGCGATTCTAGCTCAGCGATTAGTTCGGCGGATTTGCACCAAGTGCCGCGAGGAGACCGAGGTTCCATATGAGATTTTGGCGGAGTTAGAAATTAGTGAAGACGAGGCGAAATCGCATAAGTTCTATCGTGGCAAAGGCTGTGATAACTGCAACAACACCGGTTACAAGGGGCGTATTGGGTTGTTTGAGTTGATGATCATGAATGATGAGCTGCGGGACATGATCATGGTAAACGCCACCACGGACGACATTCGCAAGAAAGCGCAATCGTATGGCATGATTTCTCTCCGGGATTACGGTAAGGATTTCGTGTTTCAGGGTTTGACCTCTGCCGAGGAAGTGGTCCGAGAGACGGTCCATGACGGCTAGTCCCAAATTGTTTAGCCGCACGGGCATCGCCCTGCGCTAACGCCTCCAGGGGCAGCCTGTGGTAGCGGCTCGCAGGGGATGCGGGGCTAGGCAGTGCTGGGCCGATCCGGGTTAGAGAGCTTTAGCGCAGCCCGTTGGGCATGCGTACGGGTGGCACGCTCAGAGGCTTTGAGGAGGCTTTGAGCTGGGCGTGGAGTTGCTGTTCCCCCCCAACCTCCCTCTCGTCAGCCCCCCTATGGACGGGGATGTACCGGTTGCGACTGCTGCATCGGAAAAATTTCACTATCAAGAATTTTTACCTTTTTCTTTGGCACTTGCTCCAATCACTCTAAGAATGACTGTAGACGGGCAGCTCGGAGTGGGAGCTGGCGTCGTCGCGCGACGTTAATTATTTAGGCGGAGAGCTTCAAAATGCCAATGTATCAATTCGAGGCGATGGACCGAACGGGCCAAGAGATCCGGGACGTTATCGAGGCACCGAACGAAGAAGAAGCACAGAATACGATTCGTCAAATGGGGTACTTCGTCACGAAGCTATCCCTCAAAAAGGGTGCTCAAGCGGCCGTCGCTGGCAAAAAGAAGCAAAAGCGGGGCTTCGTCATTGGTGGTGCCAAGACCAAGCACATCTGCACCTTTACTCGACAGCTGTCCATTCTTCAGGACGCAGGTCTACCGATTTTGCGATCGTTGAAGATCTTGGAGAACAACCAAAAACCGGGTCGGCTTAAGTTTACTTTGCAGGATGTCTGCGATGACATCGAAACCGGTATGACCTTGTCAGAGGCCATGGCACGCGGTCCAAAGGTTTTCAGTCGGTTGTACGTTAACATGATCAAGGCGGGGGAGGCCGGTGGTGCGTTGGAGACGATTCTTCAGCGTTTGGCCCAGTTCTTGGAGAGTGCCGAGTCCCTCAAGCGTAAAGTCAAAGGGGCGATGATCTACCCGGTTGCGGTCGTTTTGGTCGCGATCTTGATTCTCGCCGGGATTATGTACTTTATCGTTCCGACCTTTAAGAAGATGTTCGATGAGTTCGAGTTGCCATTGCCCGCGCCAACTGTGTTGTTGTTGGCGATGAGCGACTATGTGGTGAAGTATTACTGGTTGATGATTCTGTTGCCGATTTGCTGTTGGCTGATTGGCAAGATTGTCCGAAAGTTCAAGCATGGTCGGATTGGCTATGACATGTACATCATCAAGGTGCCGGTTTTCGGCTCCTTGGTGGAGAGAAACATTTTGGCCCGGACGACTCGGACGCTCGGGACATTGATTTCCTCGGGGGTTCCGATTTTGGAGGCGCTCAACATCACTCGCGAGACCGCGGGGAATGCGATGTTCGAGCGGATCTTTAACAAAGTGATTGAAGCGATCCGCGAAGGGGACGTGATAGCCAAGCCGATGAAGGAGAACTCGATTCCTGGGTTCCACCCGATGGCATTGTTCTACTGGGTTTGGACCGGTGCGTTCCCTGGCATCATGATGATGTCGGTGGCGGTGACTTCGGCTCAAGGGGTCGTGAAGGGCAAGATTGCTAAGAAGTCGGCGAGCGGCCAGGACATGATCATCATCAGCGGAATCACCATCGGTCTGGGGATGCTCATCATGGCGATGATTTATCTACTGAAGATGCGGACACGGGTCATCGATGACTTGGTGGTTAACATGATCGACGTCGGCGAGGAGACCGGTGAGTTGGACACCATGTTGTACAAGGTGGCTGACAACTACGACGAAGAAGTTCGCGTTATGACCGAGGGGTTGACGAAATTGATCGAGCCTATGCTGATCGTTTTCCTTGGGGGAGCGGTTGGATTTATCGTGGTCTCCTTGTTCATGCCGTTGATCACTTTGATCACGCAGTTGAGCGGTGGTTAGTCGTCGACAGGGAGCCTGAGAAGGTTTCTGGTCAGGGTACAAATTACGTACAGGTTTTAACGACCGTACGTGCGGGTTGCAGGAAGAGTGGCAACGAGTTCGAACTCGTCAAGAATGTTTTAGGAGCAAGCTGAGCATGTTTTTACTTAGTGAGAACGAGAGAGTCCGATCCTATCGTGGTCGCTCGATGAATCCCCGATCAGGTTTTACTTTGGTAGAGCTATTGGTTGTGATCTCCATCATTGGGGTATTGGTGGCAATTACAGTGCCAGCAGTCATTGCGGTGCGAGTCGGCTTTTTGCAAGCGGCGATTAAGTTAGAGGTCGACACGTTCGCGGATGCCGTGGAGCAGTATCGTACCAAGTATGGAGAGTACCCACCGGACGGAAGCTCGTGGCCAGTGATGGAGGCTCACCTTCGGAAAGCATTTCCGGAGATGTTGCAATCGGAGTTTGCCATTATTCGTCCAGCCAATATCGATAACCAAGTTATGTCGAGGGCGGAGGCCGTTGTGTTCTTTCTCGGTGGTTTTAGCAGCGACAAGCAGAAACCACTCACGGGCAAAGGGGGGCCCTTTAAGAATACCGGTACCATCGTTGCTCCCATTTTGGTCTACAATCCCGAGCGTGATAATGGGCAGTTTGAGTTCGAGGCTGGACGTTTGATACCAACCGTACATCCGACGCTTCCTTTACCGAGTTACGCTTCTTATCAATCGGAGACCCCATTGCTTTACTTTGATAGTCGGACTTATGTAATCAAGCGGACCAACAATGCCATGCTCTACAACTCGTTTGATAGTCCGACTTACGGCCGAGCGATGCCTCTGTTGGTGGAGAATCCCGACATGACCATTACCGCGCCTGATCCGCGACCACATATCAAGAACTTTGAAAACCCGGGAACCTTTCAGATCATCAGTTCCGGACTGGATGGGATCTTTGGGTACGATCCAGGAAATGTCCTCTTCACATCTCGAGGGGATGGGGTGACGGTTAACTTTGGGAGCAATCCGTTTTACATGTTCGAGCCTAGCGTTAGGAAGTTCAAGATTCCGTCCTTTGCCAAGAATTTCGCCCGAGACAATGCAGCCAGTTGCGTTCCAGAGAGAGTGTTAGCAGATCGGGCTCGGCAGTAATTCGGTAGTGAACTTGCTCGCAAGTCCATTCGCACGCTTCTTTTCTTCTCATCCGTTTCAGTAGTGCGTAAATCCTATGATTCCCAATGCTAAAACTAACGATCGAAAGGCCAGGGGCTTCGTGCCTCGTGGTTTTACATTGATCGAACTACTGATGGTGATAGCGATTATTGGTTTAATCGGTGGGTTGTTTTCCCTGGCTTACCGAGGTGCATCGCAAGAAGCCAAAACGCAGCAGACCCGATCAACGGTGGAAAAGATTTCTCGAATCGTGGTTTCGGCTTACGAGGATTACACATCGGAGCCACTTGGAATTGCGTACGACCAGAATTGGGAGAATCTTTCGTGGGCAAACTGGACCTTTTTGAATACCAATCCAGCGGAGCGCATGCGGAGTCGATTGCAGAGAGTCGAACGAACCAATTTATTGTTTGTTCGCGATCGGATTCGGATGGAGATGCCCGATCATCCAGATGATATCAAGTGGACCAGAGCTCGGACCAATGCGATAAGTGGTGTGGGGTCAGATCCGGATTCGGTGATTCGTATTGTTCTCAATGCAGCACGAGGTGAGATCAAAGGGATCGCTCCTAGTGCCCTTTCCACTAGAGCGATAAGGTTATTGCGAAGGCTTAGCGTACTTGAGGGGAATTACTATCGCCCCATCGATGGCTGGGAAACGACCAACGCGAACGCAGAGTTATTGTTCGCGATCGTGGAGGATTCGATTGCGGACGGCGATTCCGCTCTTGAGGCATTTGGAGCAGCGGAGATTGGCGATACGGATGGTGATGGTCTGAAGGAGTTTCTCGATGCATGGGGAAACCCGATAGGTTGGATTCGATGGCCCTCTGGGTCACCGGAAGTCTTGTTCTCTCATCCCGATCCGCTGGATCCTCGTTTGATACAAAATGGTAGGTTAGCTTTAGCGGATGAGCCTTACGATCGATTTGCTTCGGATCCGGGTTGGGGGACGAATTTTGCTCCGGCGCCGCTGGGCATGCCGATGGTGGTAAGTGCGGGGGCGGATGGGGTTTTTGGTATACGTTTCGAGCTCGATCCGATTCCAGACAATATGCGACGTGCGGGTGGTTTGTATGTAGGCAGCAGGTCATCAGCCGATGTCATTTGGGCAGCGGCCATGAATGCCTCCGGACAAGAAAGCTGGCTGCCTCCGGGTAGGAATTTCTGCGATCCATGGTATCCACGAACCGCACCGCAGTTCCGATTGGCATCGCCGTTGGACCTCAGCAATACGAACCCCGTTTCGGATAACATCACGAATCTGCAAGGAACAGGAGTCGCACTATGATGCGTCAGCGACAGAGAGTCAAACATGGCGCAGCTGGTATGACGCTGGTTGAACTGCTCGTTACCTTGGGAATCGTCACGTTGATAGCAGCTTTGGTGTTGCCGGCGGTTCGGTCACTGATGACTAGCCGCAAGGCATCGCAAGCGGGACTTTTGGTCCGTAACTATCTGGAGGCGGCACGGGCGAGGGCCATCGCCTCAGGTAAAGAGGTAGCGGTGGTGCTCGAACGGGTGTCAAGCCGAGTGTATGATGCGAATGGCGATGGGATCATCGACTTAAGCGAGATACGATCAGCAATTGCAAGCGACACAGACTTGGCGTCGAACTACACGGTGTACAACGCCTGTATACGTCTTAGTCTCGCGGAGGAACAACGCCCAAGCGATGCGCAATCGTTTGGAATCGAGCGGCTTGTTCAAAGCACCCCAACGCCGATCAATGCCATTGAGTACGGAGGGGTTGTTGGAAATTACAATACAATTTTGCTTCGTGGTAATGTTCTCACGACACCGATCATCCGAAGCCTCTTTCAAACGCAGCCATACAACGATACGAGGGTTCTTGATGTCCCCATGCAAATTTCATTTGGCGGGATCAAGTACCCGATCGTCAAGGTCGTAGAGGACACAAACGACTTCGCGCCGGGTATTAGGCAATTTGCGATTTTTGTTCCCCAGAGTCGTTCGATTGAAACCAACGAATTGGTAAATCCTCCGGACGATTTGCCGAAGATGAGGTTGTATCCTTTCAACATCCATTTCAGGCCGAGATTCTCAGCGACTCAGTCTCTATCGATGCCGAGAGGAACTTGCGTTGATCTTTCTCTCAGTGGATTTGGTACCCAGAGGTCTATCAACGTGCTCAATGCTGCGGGTGTCGCGACTTCGAATGCGTTGGGTGATTACAGGTTACGATTTTCTTCGGATTGGGTCAGCCCGATCACCGGTCCAGTTCCCGGTTCGTTAAGACCTTTGCCGACCGCAACGGAGTTGAGGCCTGTGATTTTGGTCTTCGGAGGTAATGGGGCGTTGCAACGGGTTTATACCAACTACGATATGCCGACAAATGCCGGCTTAATTGTAAATTCCTACAAGGCGATCGATGTCGTAGATGACGTCTATTTGCACATCGGAAAGATTGATCAGGTCACGGTTAAGTTTGAGCCGTCGGAATTTCCCTATGCGGGCAACCTTGCGGATTCGAATAGTCAGATCATTCGGATATCCGGTAGCGACGGCAGTATTTCGGTATCACAAGCGGGGACCATTCGATTACCCGACGACACTTTGCCAACTTTGGATAGCGTTGGTAATCCGGTGCCACCCGAGTTGGATCCGAGTTGGATCGGCTCGCCACTCACACGAGTGAGTAATTTAGGGCCATTGGTCGAGCTGGTGCGTCGTCGGGCTATTGGTTCCACACAGACTACTCAATAAAGGTGACTACAATGAAACAAATAAAGCGAGGCTTAACGCTTTTAGAAGTCATCTTTTCGATGGGTATTATTCTATTCGGATTGGTGAGCATTGCGTTGCTGGTTCCCTATGCAGCGCGGCAAGCGAACGAGAGTCAAACCATAACCTATTCGTTGGCGAACGGGATCAGTGCGTCGGCGATGACGAAGTCGAGTTCCTTGTTAACGCCAACGGAGGAAAGTCCGTGGCAGATCGTGGACGACTCCAACGGTGGCTTCGGTGATTCGAATCGTAGCGTGTTCACTTCGTTTCGCGATCTCTACTCCGGTCGGGATCGATTCGCGGGCGCTGCGCCTCCCTACAACCTCTTTCGTCATCAATATTTGCCAACGCAAGTACGTGATTACCCGCCAAGTCCAGGTCAGCCTTATGTAGATCCAACGAATCGGATTCACGCGTGGATTAACATCAATCGTGCTCTTGGGACCTGTTTTTACCTTGATCCTAATTTCTTAGGGCAGCAAGCATTCGTTTCCACTACCAAGATCGCTCGCGATGCGTGGGCCCCATTTCGACGGAATCGGTTTCCTTACTACTCTGAGGATTATCAGCCATCACCATTCACGACTGGTCCGACTCCTAGGCTTTGGCGAATCAGTCTTCGTGATTCTCACGTCACATCTGGGGCTTTGAATAATGGCTGGATGAAGGCTGCGGCGGCTCGTTTGCTGACCAGTTCGTATGGTGGTGAGATCGATCAGTTTACGGCTTCCAAATTTACGTCCGTACCTGTTCGAAACTTTCTTGCAACGGAGAACTCCGACGATCCTAATCATGTTCCCGCGTTGATCAGAGGTGGTAGTGGTTCGTCCCGGTTCGGTGGCTCGTGGGCGATCATGATTTGCCCGGATGAAGATACGCCGATCGTCCCGAAAAGTACGGTACGGTTGATCCCACCACAAACCAATTTCGCCGATTTTAAGTCGCCTATCTTCCCTGAGCTCTACAACGTCTCGATGGTGTTGTATGGCAAGCGGAATATATCTGAGTTAACACCGGATTCGTCGCTAGTTACCGGTTTTACATCTGGCGCGGTACTTCCTGAAGCCGAAAAGATCGCATCGGTAACGGGTATACCTGGCAACAACCTATCGATGAACTCTGGCAACTTTGAAATCGTTCTCAATGCGAGTTCTGCCTTGGATGCTAATATTGTTCCGGGGGATTGGATTATGTTGTCGCGATATGTCGTCCATTTTGAGGGCCCACCGACGCCCGGTGTCTTCGCCTTACGACAAAGGCATCGATGGTATAGGGTTGTGAGTGCTCCCTCGTCACCCTTCTTTCCATGCACGGTTCGAGTTTCAGGTACGCCCTGGGATTGGACAGCCAATGAGATTCGCAGTGCAAGAGAGGCCGGGATTGCAAACCTTACACTGAGCAATCCGATCGATCCGTCATCACCTTATTATCAGTTTACCCAAACGACAGCGACCATCGTTCCAAAAGTCGTACACGTTTTCCAACGCACGTTCGACCTGGGGAAGTGATCGTTGTTTAGACACCGCACACTTGCTTAAACACACACACACATACACACACAGAAATATCCACCTCGTCAGAGAATCTAGTCATGAGACCAAGTAAAAATTCGTGTGTTCAGCGCCGGGGACTTGTCCTGCTGATCGTTCTTGGAATGATCGCCATGTTCAGTCTGTTGGCGGTTACGTATGTGGTAATGACGGGAGACTCTCGCGATGCGAGTCGCGCGGTGTTGAGGGGCGAGCGGCTGCGAAACTTTGATCTCGATGCAATCGGCCGGAGCGTTCTAACCAACATGATGGTTGGGACGAATGATCAGCAATCTCCGTTTTATGCGCAGGATTTATTCGGGGATGTTTATGGACGCCAGTCGTTTGTAACGCGTTGCTTTGTTTTTAATAACGATCCGGCCTGGCAGCTCATGGATCTCCCCACGATTGGAGCAGCGTCGATTAAGTTGCCGGATTTCTGTTTCGTGAAACTTACCTTGAATCCCCAAGCGGAGAATGGGTTCAGCCTTTCCGAGTTTGAAAACGAATATAATTCCCGAATCTTGACTGTTCTTGAGGGACCTCTCTCGGGGCAATCCTTTCGCATTGTCAAGTACATCGGTCATGTCAATCCGGCGGCCCCTGTGCCCGATCCCAATGTGGACACGACACCATGGTCCACGAGAGATTACGCGGATCCTAGTGGTTTGAGAACGGCTTATTCCGTCGTGATCGATTTAAATGAAATCCAGGGAGAGCGGTTTACAGGAACCTATTTTCCGCCATCGAGTCTCGATGAAAAATCGATCACTCTTAGTCCTATCGAGTGGATCAAACAGTTTGGTGTGCAGTCGCTGTTTTACAAGCCTCGGCCTACGGCAGGTGCCCCCTACGAAGGGTTCCGCGTGTTGATCAATGGTGCACCGTTTAATAGCGTGGGAATTGGCCTCGAGGATATAGCTCAGTTGCCATCTTCGTTTGTGCGGGGCTTTGGCAATATTGATTCCAAGCGGATTATGGGGATCCCATCCTCACCGGCAAGACGAGTTTCCCCTGCACTTTTGCCGCATTATGATTACCTCAACGACCCGAGTGTCATGGCCGCTAACCCATTGATGGGAGGGGATATTGGTGTGGATGGTGTTGGCACACCACGCAACAATCTCTTGGAGCATAAGCTCATGGGACAGAGCAACGAGGGTTACGATGTTCCCGACTATCGCGATCATTGGTTGGCGAGCGTTACTCATATCAACCCAAGCCCTGGTCTGTGGACCAGGTGGGTTAAGCCGTCTTATCACCAGCCTGCGGTGATTCAGTATCTCGCGCACCTGTTTGGTCCCGCAGCCTCATTGACTCCAGCAGAGGCAGCCGAGCTCACCAAACTGGTTGATCTCTCCACCTCGAGAGTTCTTAGTTATGGCAATGTGAACCCCAACTTTAAGTCCAGGACGCCGGGTTATCCGCGTTTGCAAGCTCCCTTCACCGCAGCGGACTTAAGGAATTTCATCAGAAGCCAGATTGAGGGGCCGTGGGACGTTGACAACGATGGAGATGGTATTCCAGATTCTGTGTGGATAGATCCTCGCATGCCGGTGGTGTATGGGCCGGAGGGGCAACGACTAAAGCCACTTGTTGCCATTCTGACTGTTGATCTCGATGGACGTGTCAATATGAACGCAGCCGGAGAGCGTATCGAAGGGTTGAGCTCGATGTTCCCCCTCAGCGCAGCGAACTTCAAGCAAGGGGCTAATAACCTGTTGCCCACCGGGTTTGGTTACGGGCCAAAAGAGATTTCTTTGGCGAGGTTGTTGAGCACGTTGCCGGTAGGGCCGCTCAACGCAGCTTCTGTAACGCCGGTGTTAAAATCAGGTACGACTCGTTATTCCTTCTTTGATGAGCTATACGGGATGAGACGTTCGCCCGTTTATGGCCGACTCCCCATCGATTTCACATCGTCGTTTGCGGACCGCAGTCCGGGCAGGCGAGGTGTTGACGACCATGTGGCTGGGGCTAGGCACCGTGAGAATTACGTCAACAGCCGAACGCTACCGGCGTTTCCGATTGGTCGTCGGGGGGCTATCGGTCTCTCGTTCGATAATATGGGCAACCCTGCTTTCGTGGTGCGGGCTGATACCGACGTTATTCCGACGAATCCAACCTTGGCCTCGGTTCCCAACGAGCTTGTAGACGATGGCTATGAGTTTGCTCCGATGGGTAGACCGATTTCGGATGATCCGCTCAGCCTGACCGATCTCGAAGCAATTTTAAGGCGATACGATGCGGATGCATCATCGTTACCCAAACGGCTGCGAGAGGTTCTCGAGAACGCGGGTTTCACCGACATCAACAATCACATTTACGATGCGGTTACGACCCGCAGCGGTGAGCTTCGTTATCCCAATCTAGGCGCTGCCATGGCGGTTGGTACAGGGACGAATCGAGTCGCCTTGCACGAGGCCCCCAGCTTGCTCAAGTATCTGCAATGGTTGCACGACCAAAGGCATCGCGCGATCAATGCAGACTTCCTGGCAGACCCAGAGATTAGTTACGCAGCGTTGACGGAGCTTTTCGCAAGCGATTTTGCGGCCGGTCTACGCATGGATTTGAATCGTCCATTTGGTAACGGTCTCGACAGTGATGGATTAGGATTGCCAGACGATCCGCTGGAGTTGGCAACGACCGCGCAGCTCGAAGACGGTGTTGGTACGCCCGGTGCGTATGCCAGAGAGCTTTATTCCTCGGCGACCAAGCCTGGTTCGCCACCAGTTAATTTTCCTAGCGTGACGCGAGGGCGTTTGGGGTCGAGACAAATCTTGGCTCGCCACCTTTATTGTTTGGCCCAATTGATTGTTCCGCTTCAGCACAATTTTCCTGGCATGGAGGATGTTCCTTTTGGTAACAACGCCCGATTTTTGAGGCGGGCGCAGATGCGTGCTAAGGCGATAGCGCAGTGGGCGGTCAACGTCGTGGATTTTCGCGATTCCGACTCCGTCATGACCCGATTCGAGTATGACATTTTTCCATTTGGACTCGGTGTTGCCAATGCAGCAAAGGATCCGCTCATTGCACCTCGTCCTGCGTACTGGGCTCCTGATCATGTGGGAGATGCCGTTAACGGTATCCCCAACAAGAACTACTGTGGCGTTGTGTGGGGTATGGAGCTCCCCGAATTATTACTATCTGAGACTCTCGCATTCCATGACAAAAAGGTTCGCGATACGGATATGGATTCGAACAGCAGGTTGGTCGCGGACGGCGACCCCGACTATGACCAGTATCGATTTCCGCAATCCTCCTTGTTTATCGAGGTTAGGGCAGCTCGAACGGCTGAGAACCCAGAGTTTTTCACTCCTGGCGTCGGGCGACTCTATCGGTTCGTAGACGGCGAAATGCATTTGGATTTAGCGGCCATGGCACCAGCGGCACCAGGTTGGGGGCAGCAACCTGTTTGGCGGATCGCGATCTCTGAGGACTACGAGGCTGCTGGAGTCGATCCAGAGGACAGGCCTTTGGTGGAGAGCGATTCGACTGGCACTCCTCCACCTATGCCCGTTTTGACCAGGATGCGGCGGGTGACCAACCAATTCTCCTTTGAAAGATTTGGTGCAAACCTTGCATCGATGGGAAATCCCGATCTAGCTAGCTCAACAACGATTGAGGAGTATCTCGGCAACGGCTTGATTTACGATCCGCTCGATCCAGCCTCGATGTCTCCGAGCGGCATTGCCGGATTCGAACGTTTTGTTTGGTTCACACGAACTGCTCCGACCGGTGATATCCCAGACATATTGCCTTCGATTCGAGCTAGGCCAAGCACGGCAACATCTAATTGGCAGCACTCTAGCGTTTATCGCGTTCGAGGTGGAAGCCTGACCGACAATGCACATCTGCTGCGGGGGGGAGAGTTCTTGGTGGTCGCACCTCGTTTAGAAACCCCGATCGGGTCCTTAACGCACAATCCATTCGAGGGCAATCTTTATCCTATCACGATGCAGCGAACCAACATCGCGGCCAGTCCTCAAAACAGGCCGGTCAATGCTCCGTCCAGGCAACGAATCAGCTTGACACCTGATGCAAGCCGTCCTTTTGATTTTCCTATCGGAGCTGGAAATCGGACTGTTCGCACTTATTCCATGAACGGAACAGAAGTGAATCAAGAGTGGTGGATCAACTCGCGAAGGCCCAAGGCATTGGTTTGTGCCGTACCGGCCCCGGATGACCCCGCAGCTCAAAATTACTTTGACTCTTCAAGTGGTACGGACTGGGATCTTTCGTTCCCCAACGGGGTGGGACTCAACATATCGTTCCCCACGCCCATCCATAACGAAGCCGACACGCCAGTCAACTACTGGTATCGCGGTCATCGCCCGAGCGTTCGGCTCAATTCGCTAGATCGTTTGGTGGGAGGATCGACAAGAACAGATGGGACTCTCGGATTCGGTGACGATGCCTATTTGGTTTCAAATCCGAATGGAGCGTTTTTCCCGCCTGATAGTTGGGTAGATACAGCCAACCCGGTCACGAACTTTCCAGATCGGCCGTTTGATTTGGACAATCCCTACATCGGTGGTGCGGGCCGCTATCGTTCTCGTACTTACGAGAATGTGAGAACGGCTTATCTACAGCGACTCGCTGACCCAGAGTTCCCTTACGACCCCACTGCCAATCCGTACATCACCGTTGATTGGATGCCGATTGATTTGACGGTGTTCAATGGCGAAGCGTCGTCGACGACAGATCCGCTCGATGGTGGTACTCTCGCAGGTGGGCAATGGGGATTTCAGTCCCGATATAAAGACGGTCGATTGACGCCGATCGTTGCGAATAGCGACTCCCTGAGCCGTCAAGCTGGTGTAAGCATTTATTCGCCTCATACACCAGGTTTGAGGTTGAGCGTTCCGCAACCACCACCGGCTCCGTTGCCTGCATCGCCGGAGTATCCAGCCGGTCTCAACTATCAACCTTACTTTACTCACGTATTGGGGTACGACGCTGCCGTTACGTGGGGAGGGGCACCACAAGCGAGCGGGACGACTTTAGGTTATCCCAACGTCGGCTTCCACACCGGGGGTGGGCTGTTAGAGGTTTCGGCTGCAACCGACAACCTGGTCGACGGCTTCGGTATTCCTAGGAGCAACGCTAATATCGCTTTCCAAGGTGCGACACCATTTCTACAAGGACTTTTTTGGACAAACAGACCTTTTGCTAGTCCTTATGAGACCATGATGGTTCCCGCAACGGGGCCAGGCTCCTTTGGGTTATTCCATTCTGGATTTAGAAATGACGAGCGACATCCGTTTGCGTTCCTACCGAGCTATCAAGCGAGCAATGCGTGGAACTTTACCTATCCAACCGATGATCATACGCGGTCCTATTGGGCGATATCCGAGCCAGCTAATGGCACGAATTACGAGGGGGATTGGGGCTTGATACTAGACTTTGTTGAGACCAAGCCGCCATTCATTGACGCAGAGAAGCGGTTAAACCCACTGACCGTTTTCGAAAGCATGGGCGGGGGCGGGTCAACTCCTGCATGGGCTGGCGTGGCGAATCGATTTTTGAATTCGTTCATCCCCCAAGGCTACTACAACAATGCGGTCAACAATCCGAGTCCTAGTCGTGTGAGAGGTCCAACGCTGCTCGCACCGTTTAACTCGTTACCTACGTTTGTCAACGCGGGCAAGATCAACCTCAACACGGTTACGGTCGGTCTCGACGGACGCAGCAAAGCCCTCGAATCGTTGGAACAACATTATTTGCGAGGTGCGGATGTCGCTGCTTTGTTCAATTCCTATAGAGCGGGATACGACACCACAGACCCAAGCTTGATTAACAGCTTTTTCAATGACAAAATCTTGCACTTTAATCCTAATCTTCCAACGGATTACGCAGGCGCGTTTCGCCCGAGCATGACAAGCAACATCGCGCCCGAGTTGCATAACGTGGCTGCAACGGGATTGATGCGGAATCGTTGGAATGCGCAAACAGGGCTCATGAGGGCCGCGGATCTAGCTGCTGGGGTCAATAACACACCATCCGCTGCACCTCCTGTTTTCAATAGTTTGCCAAATGCCCACGGGCCGGAGGTGCTAAATGGACAACCGTTTGCTCGTTACCAAAGACTGATGAGATTGCCGAACTTGGTGACTAACCAGTCCAACATCTTCGCCAGCTGGGTCACAATTTCGTTATTCGAGTACGATCCAGAAACCGGTTTTGGGAATGAGTATGTCTCTCCATCGGGAGAACCGATCAGCGAGAAGTATTTCTATCTCATTGACCGAACCGTCCCGGTAGGCTACTCGCCAGGGGAACGTTTGAATATGGAACGTGCGATCCTACAAAAGAAGCTGTAATGAGGTTTATAATGTGTTTTAAAAGCCTTAATCGCTTAAGCCGGCGTGGATTGACGATCCTCGAGGTCATGATCGCCACGACCTTGACGATGCTGATTTTGTTGGCCCTGACGGCGTCGTTCAAGCGTCTCAGTGATGCCGTGACCATTGGACGAACCCGGATTACGTTGAGCGATCAATTGAGGGGTATTGTCCAGTTGCTCAACAAAGACCTAGAGATGCGGACAATTGGAGGTCAAACTCCACAGAGTTTCGGATCTGGAAATGGGTACTTTAAGTACTTGGACGGCGGGATGTGCGATTGGAGTGCTACAGTGGCCAATTCTCCTTCGTCGATCGACTTAGCTCAATCAGGTGAGGAATTTAAGAAAGAAGACCTTTTAAAAGGTGGGAGTCGCTGGGGAGACGTGGATGATATCCTCATGTTCACGGCACGCGCTCGGGATGGTCAGCTTTTTCGCGGCAAGATGCCTCGGGCATTGATGATGTATGCCAATTGGAATGCCGTTGAGAAGGAAAACGAACTTCGCATCGCGAATGGCCTGCCTCCGTTGCCCAATAATTCTCCATTGCCAACCGATGCTGATTGGGCGGAAGATATTGCGATCTCTTCGGAGTTTGCAGAAATCGTATGGTTCACGGTACCGCTGAATCTTTCCGATGCCGGGCTGTATGAGCCGTCGACTTATAATATTGTATTGAATCGTGGCCAAATAGAAAACTTTCTCCCCAGACGTATGGCTCTATGCAGGAAAGTTTTGCTTGTCAGGCCTGACTTAGACATCACACCTCCTCCAGCTCAACGAGTCTACAACAATTCCCCGAATGAGCGTCTTTACTATGTTCAGCCCACCAGCCCTTTGGCTGAATCTTCATCTACGGTCGCATTCGAGACAGTCAACGCTAACGCATACCAGAGATGCGATTTGAGTGTATCCACGCATACAGTATTGGGACCTTCCGGTAACGTATTCCTATCCTACAAAACCAATTCCTTGAGTGATCTTCAAGATCCACAAAACCGCTATGCCCACGGAGTGTATCCCATATCCGATGGTTCATCGATAATCGGTGCAACTCTTCCGATGATGATGTTGACAAATGGTATAGACGCGGTTGCATTACCCACTTGTCAGAACGCGCTCAATGCGATTCAAGGAGGTACGAATCCATCGTTCACACCGAGTGGCGGATTTATTCCCCCGTTTTTCCTGAGAGTGGCTTATCGTCCCGTTGACCCGAGTAACTGGCGAACTTGGGTGCCATACTCGACTCTTCAAGAAATGATTACACCCGATATACTCGCCTTTGACTTAAAGGCCTTCGACGCCTCCGCACCTGTGATTTTCCATCCCGGCCCCGATGGTCAATGGGGAGATGCTCGATTGGATGACAACGGGGATGGCACTCTAAATAATGCTGCGGAAGCAGGTTGGTTTGGGACTGACGACGTTACGGTTGACCCGTCGCAGCCTGGCTTCTGGCAGGTGTTGTCACTTGTTGCGAGTCCGTTCGACGTGCCCATCGAAGTGGAACGCGGTGCGTATGTGGACATGGGATGGGCTTTTCGAAGCATGCCGGGTACTTCGGTTCCAGCAGCTCGCGCCCCGATGCTCATCAGCGAGTTCAGCGGCATGTCTTCCACGGGCGTGTCTCCGTTCTTGATTCAGGGAGGGGCTATCTCGCTTCCCAATCTAGCAGCACACACCATTGGGACTCCCAATTTTATTTTCCAAAACGCGTTCGATACCTTTACGACACAATATGACAGCGATGGCGAGCAAGATCTCTTGGGGCCGGAGTTTGGTTCAACACAGAGATTTCGGTATAGTCGACATGCGCTAAATCGATTTGGCTATACCGTGGTTTCAGCGAATCCATTAGCGAATCAAGATCCTGATGGGGTTGATGTCCCACCACCCTACCCGAGTGAGCTGCGTTCGATTCAAGCTACGATTCGTGTTCAGGACAGGACGGCACAAGCCATTCAGCAGATTTCCGTAATCCATTCTCTAGTAGACTAAACTTTTGCAGTGGATACCTGTTGTTCATGGCATGACAAGTCTCTAAATTAGAATGATGAGACTTTGTCAGAATAAACCAATGATCCGAGAATCCTGGCTCATGATCGCGAGCTCGCTGGTTTTCGTACTTGCGAGCCTTTTTTCGGTAGATTCGCTCGAGGCAAGTGGCGATGCGGGTACCGGCGAAGCTGGATACCGAAAACCATCTGCGATCGTTGTTTGCGAGGATTCTCGGCAGTTAGCGATTTCGACCAAGAACGATGGTAGCGTTTTGTTCTACAGCTCGGCTACTCACGAGCTGGAACAAAAATTGGAGCTAGGAGGATCCCTCGAGTGCATGCTGCCAATACTTGGTGGCAAGTTTCTAGCAGCGATCGATTCGGTGCATCATGCTGTTCATGTTATCAGGATGCCATCCGTTTTGGGAGATTCCGACGCGGAGCGAATCGTTACGTTGCCTACATCGCGTTACCCCATGCGAGCCGTATGGGACGAGACCACCTCGACGCTATACGTAAGTTGTCTGTGGTCTAAGCGAATGGATGCCCTTATGATCGCGAGGCAGGATAACGATTCTGTCGTTCTGCAGAATAAGACCGTCATCGATATGCCCCTTTGGCCGGGAGCCTCAATCGTCCTGGGCGACCAGCTAATCGTGAGTGACGCTTTTGGCCCAGATGCTTGCCGCATCGATATACCTTCTCGTAAGATAACCAAACACAAGGACTGGTTCGGTAGCACGGTTCGTTCGCTCGTCGCTATCCCCGCCCGCAATGGTCGTGAATCGGAAATCGGTATTCTCCATTCCGTCGCAAACCAGTTCGCGCAATCCAACCGACAAGATATCCAGTGGGGAATTCTTCTCACAAACGACTTTCGCAAAATCAAAGCCGATCGCTTGTTGGATGATGCGGAAACGAATGTCTTCCGTGGAGGCAGCTACAACCCCGTCGGGATCCCAGGTAACGGTGCTGCTGAGCCAACTGACATTGCTATTCACCCTCAGTCCGGTCGGATCGCAATCGCGGTCGGTGGAACCGATCAAGTTGCCGTGGGGGAGATTAACTCGGTCGGCTTTCGCTTCGTGGATGTTGGCCGATTCCCCATCTCGGTCGCTTGGTCGTCTGATGGCCAAGAGCTATACGTCGCCAATCAATTCGAGGATTCGTATTCGGTGATCGATGTGGCTAGCCATACGCTTAAACAGCGTGTTGTGCTCGGCCCCGTGCGTCCGCTCCGTCCTGAGGAGCGTGGCGAGCAGCTTTTTCACAGCGCCTCATTTTCCCACGATCGATGGCTAACATGCGCCTCGTGTCACATTGAGGGGCATACCAACCATCAGCTCACCGACAATCTCGGGGATATGGACTTTGGAGCTCCCAAACGAACGCCTAGTTTGCGGGGCATCAAAGACACTGCCCCCTACACTTGGCTCGGGCATCAAGAAACCTTGGCCGATCAAACGGTAGCTTCGATTCGCAAGACGATGAATAGCTACCGTTACCTCGGCGATGAAGATATAGAGCACATAGTCGCCTTTATGGAGTCGCTCGAGCCATTGCCATCGGTAGCGGAAGCAAGAGGTGTTCTAGATTCAGAAAGAGTTAACACTGGTAGACTGGTTTTTGAACGCATTGGCTGTTCTGATTGCCACGTGCCTGATCGGTACACATCTCCCGATGTCTACGACGTCGGCATTGTGGATGAAAACGAAAGGAAACACTTTAACCCACCAAGCCTTCGAGGGCTTTCTCAGCGGGGTCCAAGGTTGTTTCACGACAATCGGGCAAAAGGAATCCGAGGTGTTCTGCTTGACGAAAAGCACCAGCTTCCCGACAGCCTGTCGTCAACCGAAATTGAGCATTTGACTATCTTCTTGGAATCGTTGTAGATGCAACAAGCTTGAGAGGTTCTGGAAATGAGAATATTTTAAAGAGGCTTGATCGGCTGCTCCGTCCAGTAGTCCAGGAACTCGCTTAGCTCTCTCGGAGTGTAGTCCTCGTGAATGACTCCTGCTCGAAGGGGATTACCGTAGCAGCCATCGTTTGCGTCCCGGAGATAAAACAGGTCATCAAGAACCAGTAGCGTCGAGAACACATCATCGCGATACACTGCTGTGACGGTCTTGCTCATGAGATCACTGGCAGGAATGCCTTCTGTTTCTGCTGGCGATAACATCTCCTCGGCACTGGCGATCGACAGATAGGCCGTGAACAAGTCCAAAACCAAGCCGTTTTCCAATTCGACAAAATGAGAACGGAACGTCGCCGGGCCGATGCCCTCGATGACGAATTGCGGTTCCGAGTAATGCGAATGACCAATCCGGATCATTCGGAAGCCAATAATTTGATCGCGGCTCGGGGCATGCATGACTAGGCTCCAAGTTCAATCACCTGTAAGAGACAGAAATCCTGTTGGAAATGCGGTAAAAGAATCTAGCGGGAGGAATGGATGAGAACCCTTCTCAACTCCGCCTCATAGTACGCTCGAAAGAGGCACTTGTTTCTTTGAATCCTCGCTATTGATAGTGCAAAAAAATCAAACAGCACGAACCAATTCTGTGCAAATGACGGTCGATTAGGAGCCAGTTTGCCCCGGAATCCGACTGTATAGCCAGCTCAGTTCGGCCAGCAATTCGGCGGATTCAGGTGTAGTGCCATTCTGCGGACATCGCCAGCTCCAATTGTTTTCGGCTGTTCCCGGCATGTTCATCCTAGAGGAGCCGTCTAGACCGATTACGTCCTGTAACGGAGCGAGGCACATGGTCGCGGCGCTCGCCCAGATCGCTCGCATCATGCCAATATGGATATCGTGAGAACTGCATCCGAGGTACCGGAGTGCAAAATTCTTTTCTTGATCGATGTCCTCTTGGCTTCTAGTGCTTCCCTGTCCCGCTTGACTTTGAAACCAACCCATCACGGTATCGTTGTCATGCGTTCCTGTGTAGGCAATGCAATGCGTGGGGTAATTATGGGGCAAATCCAGTGAAGTTGGATCGATTCCTCCAAACCCAAACTGAATGATTTTCATTCCAGGAAAGTGAAAACGATCGCGCAACTCTCGTACCTCGTCGGTGATCATTCCCAGATCCTCCGCGATCACCGGCAGTTCACCGCCGCCCAGATCGTGAATCATGGCGTTGAAGAAATCGTCTCCTGGCCCAGGCTTCCACTCTCCGGAGCGAGCGTCCGGCATGTGCGAAGGGATCTCCCAGTAGGCTTCGAAACCACGAAAGTGGTCGATTCGCAGTAGATCGCATTGGTCGAGCATGCGGCGAATACGACGCATCCACCAGTCATAGCCCGACTGCTTGTGCGCCTCCCATCGATATAACGGATTACCCCATCTTTGCCCGTACTCGGAGAAGTAATCAGGCGGTACACCAGCTACGACATAAGGTTGTCCTCGATCATCTAGCTCGAACAATTGCTGTTGAGCCCAAACGTCTGCACTATCGTAGGCAACGAAGATTGGGATGTCGCCAATCAGCATGACTCCATGCTCTCGCGCATAGTTTCGAAGCTCCGCCCATTGGCGATCGAACAGGAACTGTACGAACGCTTCGAATTCGATGGCGACTCGCAGCTTATCAGACCATTCAGTCAAAGCGTGTGGATCGCGTCGCGATAACTCTGGCTCCCAATCGATCCACGATCGTTCTTCGTGATGATTTTTGCATGCAGTAAACAAGCAATGATCATCGAGCCACGTGTGGTGACGATGCCGAAATTCATCCAGCGCAGGGTGCAGATCGGACCGTTGATTCTGATACCTGCGATAAGCGATCCGAAGCAATTCCATGCGTTTGCCGGCGGAGGCTTGGAAGTGGCAGCGGTCTGAGTGCCAGTGCCCGCGCGAAGCCTCCGAAGCGTCGACCCACTCCTCCAGTTTGAGCAGTCCGTCTCGAACCAGCAGGGCTGGACTGACCAGCAATGCGTTCCCCGCGAACGAAGAAGGGGATTGGTACGGCGAAAAGCCATAACCGGTCGGAGTGCATGGCAGGATTTGCCACCAGCGTTGTTTCGCTCGAGCTAGGTAACGTACAAACTCGTACGCTGATGGGCCCAGATCTCCCGAGCCGACGTCACCGGCCGCCCAAACACCATCCGAACCATGGTTGCCGTTTCCATGTGGCAATGGGAATACCGGAAGCGAGGTGATGTGTAGTAATACGCCACTTGATCGTGCGAATAGACTTGTCATGCCATCCAATGGTGTCGATTAGAACTCGCAATTTCCTGGAGTTCTTGGGAACGGAATTACATCGCGAATGTTCGCCATGCCAGTCGTGTACTGGACCATCCGCTCCAATCCCAATCCAAACCCTGCGTGTGGCACGGATCCAAATCGTCGTAGATCTAGATACCACCAATAGTCGTCTGGGTTTAAACCGCTCTGTATCATGCGTTCTGTCAGGACATCCAAGCGATCTTCGCGTTGGCTGCCCCCGATGATTTCACCAACCCCGGGGACTAGAACATCCATTGCCGCGACGGTTTTACCATCGTCGTTCAGTCGCATGTAGAACGATTTAATCTCCTTGGGATAGTTGTAGAGAATGACCGGTCCATTCACGTGCTTCTCTGTAATATAGCGTTCATGCTCCGCCTGCAAATCGACTCCCCATGCAACTGGGAACTCAAACTTCTCTCCACTAGCCAGTAAAATGTCAATTGCTTCCGTATAGGAAAGATGGGTAAAGGGTTTTTCGAGTACGAGAGTCAGAGCTTGCAGCAAGCCGGGCTGAATTCGTTGCTCAAAAAACTCCATGTCATCATGGCAATGATCGAACACCGATTGGATCATGAACTTGAGATAACGTTCGGCCAAGTTCATGTTATCGGTCAGTTCAAAGAACGCCATCTCCGGCTCGATCATCCAAAACTCGGAGAGGTGCCGTGAGGTGTTCGAGTTCTCGGCGCGAAAGGTTGGGCCAAAGGTATAGATCTTGCCGAGGGCCGTCGCGTAGGCTTCTCCCTCGAGCTGGCCGCTGACGGTCAAATAGGATGGTTTGCCGAAGAAATCCTTGGTGCTGTCGACTACTCCGTTCACCATGGGCAGCTTGTCGAGCGGCAATGTCGTCACACGGAACATTTGCCCAGCCCCTTCGCAGTCGCTGGCTGTGATCAGTGGGGTGTGCACGTAAACGAAGCCGTCTTGTTGGAAAAATTCGTGTGTGGCAAAGCTTAGTCGGTTGCGGACGCGAGTGACTGCTCCAAAGGTATTGGTTCTCGGGCGGAGGTGAGCCCACTCACGGAGTTTCTCGAACGTGTGCTGTTTCTTTTGAAGCGGGTAATCGGTCGCACTCGCCAGGCCGATAACTTGGACGACACTCGCCACCATTTCGGTCGCTTGCCCTTTGCCTTGGCTCTCCTTGATCTCGCCCGTTACCTTGACACTGCTCCCGACCGTGAGAGATGTGATCTCCTCTTGGTAGTTCGGGAGTGAACCGTCGGCAACGATTTGCAAGTTTCCGAAACAGCTACCGTCGTTGACTTCGATGAAACTGAACCCACCTTTGCTATCCCGTCGGGTGCGGACCCAGCCGCGAACCTCAACGATTTTGCCAATAGAATCTGCTTGACGAGCTTGCTTAACGGGAATCCAGTTCATAGTGAATCAAGTAAATGGTATCGAGGAGTAATGGGTGTAACGAGCCATATAGCATGGGACTATTCTGTGGTCGCAAGGCTGGCTTCCGCTGCTTGGCGGGCTTTCCGAGCGGCGCGGAACGATTGCACGCAAACACCTACGAACGTCAGGCAGACTATGGCCATCGACCAAACCATTCCAAAAGCGAGCATATTAACTTCTTGATCGCCCAAGAGTTTTCGCAGTTGATTAATCCCCTGCCCGAGGCAGAGCAGCGTGCCGATGGTACCAACCATTGCAGCACCGTGCATGAAATGCTTTTTCGCGGATGGCTTGAGAAGGGAGAGGGCACCCATCAGTATAAGGGCTACTCCAAATCCAGCCGGGATTAGCCAGGTACCGGGGGCAAAAGCGGTTCCCAAATTAGCGAAAACCTCAGCGACTCCGCCGACTCTCATGAAAACAGTGAAGAGCGATAGCCCGCAAAGCACGAGCCCGAAACAAATTGTGATAACTGGCATGGGATTCCTCAATCGGGTTGCGGTTGGAAGTGAATAAGGTTTGAAATTGTGGTGTACTTTGGACCTGTCAGGGCCTATGGCGTTTAAACCGCCGTTCTACTGCGATAAACAGCGGCGAAAGTTCAATTCTCTCTCAGGAACTTAGCTCAAAAACGTTGACGTCATGCATTGCTGTTCCTAAAGTTAAGTATAGGCAAATCCCGTAATGCACCTCATCCTCTCGGCTCGAAACGATCATGGCGAATTTTGGATTCTTAGTACCAACCGGTGGCGGCGAAGACATACCATTGAAGAAGGATCGAATTTTGGTCGGGCGTCGCGAGAATTGCGATATCGTTCTCAGGTTTGCAAACGTCTCAGGCCAGCACTGCAAATTGACACTTGAGCAAGGATATTGGTTTGTCAAGGATCTGGATAGTCGAAACGGCACCAAGGTGAATGGGTACCGGGTGACCCGCAAGAGGTTGGACCCAGGGGTTATCATATCGATCGCTAAGCACCAGTACGAGATACGGTATAATCCCGAAGACCTCGGGGCGGTCGGACCGCCACCGGGAGATGATGAGTCGTTGGATTTATCGCTGAGAGCTTCGTTGATGGAGCGAGCCGGTCTGGATCGCAGGAAGAAGGTCGAGGGATCAGAGGAGTAGGAACGGTTTGGCTGTTGCTAAGTAAGCTTCATGCTGGCCTTACGAAACGGTGGTAGACCTCCGTAGTGGATCACGTCAGAGGTCCCTCCATTCCTTCCTTTTTAAACTTCACCCTTCAAATTTCAAACTTCCTTCGAGGCTCCACTGACCTAGCGTCAGCGGACCGATGACTCATTGGCTAGCCACGCGATGCCGCACCCACGTTCATCGCCCCCGTTGAGCTCGCCTCAATGGAACGCATGACTCACTGGCTGGAGACCGCGCTGACGCTCCGAGGAATCGCAGCGTAGCCGATGAGTCACGCTCCCACCGAGTGAACTCGGTGGTGAGCTGTGGGGTCGGTTAGGGTGCCAAGTTCTAGCCACTTAGTCGTGCTTCCACTGACGCGAGGTCAGTGGAGAGCAAGGACTGGAGAGTGAAATCGTTTTTGGTGGTTATTCAGCGTAACCGATCACTCCGTGAACGCTTTAAAAATTCTTTCCCGTAATTGGGATGACATTCCTTCAATCGTTGTCTCGACTCTTGTGCAAATCTGCTACAATAATGGAAGGAAATACATCCCTCGAGATACACCTTTCTCATTGTTTGAAAGAACGGAATGACAAACATCGACTCCGCGCGAGCGGATTTGGAGCGACTGCAAAAGGCGCGTGAGCAGATCCTTTCGCAACTCTCGCGTACCATCGTTGGACAAACCGATGTGGTGGAACAGCTTCTGATTTGCATCTTTGCACGCGGTCATTGTTTGCTCGAAGGGGTGCCGGGTTTGGCTAAAACCCTGATGATCAGCTCGTTGGCCCAGACCATGAGTTTGTCTTTTAGCCGTGTCCAGTTCACCCCCGACCTGATGCCGGCCGACATTACCGGTACCGAAATCATCGAGGAAAATCGCTCCACAGGAGCTCGTGAACGCCGCTTCATGGAAGGGCCTCTTTTCGCCAACGTCATTCTGGCGGACGAAATCAACCGGACCCCTCCTAAAACCCAAGCCGCCCTGCTCGAGGCAATGCAGGAGCGTCAGATTACTGTCGGCCGCGTCCGGCACCAACTGGCCGACCCGTTCTTCGTGCTCGCGACCCAAAACCCGATTGAGCAGGAGGGAACCTACCCGCTGCCGGAGGCTCAACAAGATCGGTTTATGTTCAAGGTACAAGTTTCCTACCCCTCGTTCGCAGACGAGTTCGAGGTGGCTAGACGAACGACCGGCACCGCCAAAGCGGTCATCGAACCCGTTCTCTCCGGCGAAGAAATATTGTCCCTCCAGGAGTTCATTCGCGGCATAGAGGTCAGCGAAAACGTGATCCGTTACGCACTGGCCATCGTACGACAAACGCGGATCGGACAAGAGGGTGTACCGGACTTTGTCAAAGAACAAGTTGCTTGGGGGGCTGGGCCTAGAGCGGTGCAATTCCTCATTCTGGGTGCCAAGGTACGCGCTGCCATGCAAGGGCGATCACACGTCGATACCAGCGACATCCAATTCTGCGCCAAGCCGGTGCTTCGACATCGAATGGTCGTGAACTTTGCCGCCGAAAGCGACGGTATCACGAGCGATCACGTTATCGACAAAATCATTTCCGTCACGCCAACTGCTCAAGACGAATTGCTACAAGATGCCCGGTTCCAAAGAATACTTGCATCCTGAAGCGATTCGCCGAATCCACTCGATGGAGTTGAGAGCCTCGAAAATCGTCGAAGGCTTTCTCTCCGGAATGCATCGCAGTCCCTACTTTGGCCAGTCTGTTGAATTCGTTCAACACCGACAATATGCCCCGGGGGACGATCTGCGGCACATCGATTGGAAGGTGTTCGGTCGCCAGGATAGACTTTATATCAAGCAGTACGAAGAGGACACCAATCTTCGGTGCACTTTGTTGCTCGATGCGTCAAAGAGCATGAAGTACGGTCGAGGTCCGCTGAATAAATTCGACTATGCGGCCACCCTCTGTGCTTGCTTGACCTATTTGACTCTCAGGCAACAGGACTCCGTGGGGCTCACGGTATTCGATGAGAAAGTGCGTACCAAACTGCCTTGGCGATCGAGTCGTTCTCATCTGCAAGCCATCTATAAATCTCTCGAGCAAGTGGAGCCGACCGACAAAACATCACTCGATACGATTCTTAAAGAAGTCAACGAATCCTACCCTAAACGATCGCTCGTCGTATTGGCGACTGATTTTCTGGGAGTTGACGTCACTACATTGAAAGGACTTGGGCAATTGCGCAAGTCGGGGCATGACGTACTAGTCTTTCACATCATGGATGACGACGAATTGGACTTTCCGTTCAACGAATCGACACGCTTTGAAGGCATGGAGTCGGCCGATTCGCTGCAATGCAATCCTAGAGCATTGCGAGAAGGCTACCTGGAAGCTTTGCAACGCTTTCTGGACAGCATCCGTCGCACGTGTGCTAGCTACCGTATTGATTACGAGCTAATTCGGACGAGTCGGCATATCGATGCGGCATTGACGGCTTATCTCTCCTCGCGCATGGCACACATGAGAAAGAGATAAGGCGGGAATTATGCAATTTCTCTTTCAACCGTTGACGTGGGGATTTCTGCTGGCGATCGTTCCGCTGTTGATCCACCTGATCAATTTGGTGCGGCAACGGCGGACCGAGTGGGCCGCGATGGATTTTCTTCTGGAAAGCTACCGCAAGCACCGCAAATGGGTTTGGTTGAAGCAAGCGTTGCTGATCGCATCGCGGATGCTGATCGTTGCTTTAGCAGTCGCCATGTTGGCACAGTGGGTAAGTGGGTCGCGTTGGTTGTCTTTCTTAAGCCAATCCACGACCCATCACTACTTTATTATAGACGATTCGGTTTCGATGGGAGATACCTCCTCGGACGGCAGTGCTTATCAAGCTGCCGTGGGAGCCATTCAAGCGATCTGTCGCGCGGTTGCCAACGGCGATGGAAGCCATCTCGTCAGTGTGATTCGTACCTCGCGGGCTTCGGTTGGGCAATCTAGCAAACAAACCGATGAGCCCAAGTCCGAGTCCGACGGCGAAACGGTTGTAACCCTAACGGCCGATTCTATAGCGGATCTGTTTGCCAGATCCATTCCGTCGGATCCGTCGGCTCTGCTCAGCAAATTGACATCGAGTCAGCCAAGCTACCTGGATTGCACACCTGTCGATGCGATCGGGTTGCTGCGCCCCGTAATTCAAAATAATCCGAGCGAAAAAGCCATTGTCTATCTGCTAAGCGATTTCCGACGCAAGGACTGGACCAACGCCGTGGAGTTGGAGCAACAACTCTTAGCCATGCCGAAAGGTGACTTTGAGCTGCAACTCATCGATTGCGTGCCTGATCGACATGAAAATTTGACTTTGGTTGCTATTCAACCTCAACAAGAAGTCTTGGTTGCGGGTGTTCCAGCACTCATCAACGTCACGATTCGCAACAACGGAATTTCTCCCGCGAGAAACGTGACCGTGCGAATCACGGCGGTGGACTACAGCGATACGACATTGACTCCCAAAACCACGGCGGCTTATTCCGGGCTCGTGTCCGAGTTGCCACCATTGCTGGTCGACCGAATTGATGCTGGTGAGACGGTGACTCGCCAAGTGCAGATTTTGTTTCCGCAAGCCGGATCGCATGTCATTGAGGCCCAGCTTCCACCCGATGCGCTCATGGCTGACAACAAAGCCCAATGCGTTCTCGATCTTGAGGAGGGGCTGCGTGTTCTGCTAATCGATGGCGACGCGACGGGCAAACATACGTTCTTCGTGGAATCAGCGTTGGATCCAGGCGGCAATGTTAAAACGGGATTGCTTCAGACGCGCCAACCTCCGGAATTCCTGCGGGATACTGATCCCGAGAGCTTGGATCGCTTCGCATGCATCATCATCCAAGCCGTCCCGAGATTCGACGCCCGTGCGGTGGAGAATCTCTACCAATACGTTTCGCGCGGTGGGGGGCTAGCTTTCTTCTTTGGTGAACTGATGACCGAGCAGGACTACGCTCATTACAACGAGGTTTTCCGGCAAGGTTCGCTGGTTACGGGCAAGCAACCGCTGCTGCCGGTGAATTTAAAAGGTATGGCGGAGCTACCTAGATCACCAGAGGACACGACCCCCGATTTTGTTGCGGACAGCCATCCTGTTTTCAATTGGAGTCAGGTCCTGAGCAATTCGCCTTTTCTCTATGTCCGCGTTCAACGGTATGTCGATATCGATCAGTCTTTGTTCGCCGAGACTAGCTTCTCTGAGGCAAATGCATCGCCCACTCGCGGGAGCACCAGAAACGGTGAAACCGTAGAGCCCCAGAGTTGGCAAAAGGTACTTACGCTTCGCAATCAGAAGCCGCTTATGATCGACCAAGCGGTTGGTAACGGTCGAGTGCTCTATTGTTTGACGGTCCTGGATCGACAATGGACCAACTGGCCTCAAGATCCCACGTTTGCCATCACCGCTCAGAAGATAGTCGGCTATTTATCCTCGTTTCGAGGGAGAGATCTTTCTCAATTGGCAGGAACGCCGATGAGCTGGACGTTTTCTTCCGAAGAGATGCTGCCGGAGGTGCAGGTTCTCTGCCCCGCTCCAGCCGGCTCCAACATTCGCCCGACCATCTCTATGAACGCCATCCCCGCCGGGGATACGACTTACATCGCCAAAGCGACTCAACTCAGCACGGACCCATTGGAAGGTGAGGTTTACAGTTCATTGAACTTCGCTGGTAATTTTGAGTGGTGGGGTATGAGTATTCAGGGGACTCCCAAGGTACGCAACATGGCCAGAAACGTATCGCCAAGCGAGGGGGATCTCGAGAAAGCGACAGTCCCCGACATCAATAAAGCGTTGAGCGGAGTACCTTTTTCGTTCAAGACGGCCGATTCGGTCGGCGCGAGTACCTCACTGGCAGGTTTCGCGAACCGGAACATGTTGTTGCTCGCACTGTTGTTGCTTTTGTTGCTGTTCGAGCAGTGGCTTGCTTGGAACGCGTCCTATCATTTACCGACCCGTTAATCATTCCCTCCAGTCCTTTTTTACGAATGCAAATCGCTTCCCACGTATCATCCAACTTACTAGCTCAGGGGGAGACTCGCGTCTTCTACCAATGGATGCGTCTGGAAACGATGGACCAGTGGGTCCACTGGTTCGGACTCGGGTGCATCCTTTTGTTGATCGCTAGCTACGCAACGTACTGGTATCGACGGGATTCGCAGGAGCTGCCCAAGGCGCTCGGGTGGAGTTTACTAGCACTGAGGCTGCTGGCGATCGCCGGGATATTGGTCTTCTTTCTGGATCTTCAGAAACGGTCAGAACAAATCCTGACCCGGCCGTCCAAGCTCGCGGTCTTGGTTGACACCTCGCTTAGCATGACCATGCCGCAAGCCGATGATGATTTAGGGCTTGGGGATCGCGACACTTCCTCGAGCCGGATTGCGGCGATACAAAATTTGTTCTCGTCCTCACCGTTTCTGACCGATCTGAGAAATAAGCACGATTTGACGGTTTATCGGTTTGATCAGAGTTCGAGGCCTTCTCCGGTTGCAAATTTCCCCAAGCCTGTCGAGGAAGAGAACCAATTATCGGACAATCGGCTCGCGATTTGGCGAACCGCCAGCAAGGTGGCTTGGGTAGGAACCGTCATCTGTGGAATCGCCTTGGTTGGTTTGATTGCAGGCTTGATCCTCAGACGCAGAAACGAATCGAGTTCGATTATCGCTTATGGTAGCATGTTTGCTGTCGTGGCGATTGTGATAGGCTTTGTCACCATTGCGACCGCGATTCTGCGAACGGAGGGGATTGTTTGGTATCAACTTTGGCAAAGCTCCGAGCCACAACTTATCGAGCCTCGACTCCTACAGTCCGAGTCGGCTAACGACGCCACGCAAGAAGGCGATTCGATACAGGCACGCAAAATCAATGAACCGCGCGATCTCGCGTGGGACACGGTATTGGCAGCGACCGGTACAGAGTCTCGCATCGGCGATGCCCTGCGATCGATCCTGGAGCAGGAACGTGGTGCTCCCTTGGCGGGGATCGTGGTTTTCACCGATGGTCGAAACAATTCAGGTATCGATCCGATGAACGTCGTGTCCGAAGCGACGATGCAAAGTGTTCCGATTCACACCGTCGGCATGGGAACGGCTAAGAATCCCGTGAATGTGCGAGTGTTGGATGTGGAAACTCCGAAGCGTGTGTTCCCTGGCGATCGGTTTCGGCTCAATGCACTGGTACAAGCGTCCGGACTGGAGGGCAAGCAAATCACGGTTCAATTGCGAAGGCGGCCAGGCGCTCAGAAGACTGGCAGCACGACGATTGAGGAAGAACGATCGATCACTTTGCAAGGAGACGATGCTATTTCTAGCATTGTTTTTGAGATTATGCCTCGTGAGATCGGAACGTGGGTTTACGAAGTTAAAACCCTGCCTCCTCCCCAGGATTCCAATTCCCTAGATGATGCCATGGAGCGTGAGGTTCGGGTCGTAGAACCCAAAGCGACAGTACTCATAATTGCAGGGGGGCCAACGCGCGAGTATCAATTTGTGCGGAATTTGCTATTCCGCGACACGACGGTGCAGTCACATGTTTATTTGCAGACTGCTGCGGCTGGCGTGTCGCAGGAAGCGCAGAAGCTGTTAGAAAGTTTCCCGTCTACGCTTTCGGAGATGAGTGAGTACGATTGCGTGATCGCCTTTGATGCCAACTGGATGGAGCTCAGTCGCGAGCAGATCGAAGTGTTGGAGCGTTGGGTGTCCGAGCAAGCGGGTGGATTGGTGCTTGTCGCGGGACCGGTGGCGACTCCGAAATGGGCGGGAGCACAAGGGAACGGGAACTTCAAGGCCGAGACACTGCGCAACCTTTGTCCTCTCATCCTCAATTCACGCGGTGCGAGGTTGGTATCGATTGGAAGATTCGAAGCCGAGACAGCTTGGCCGCTTCAGTTTGCTTCCGATGCGCTGCAAACCGAGTTCTTACAAGTCGGCAGCACGCCGAGCGAGAGCAAGTCTGCTTGGGAGCAATTCGCGGGGGTTTATAACTACTTCGCTTGTTATGAGCCCAAACCGGGTGCCATCCCGTTGGCGGTATTCACAGACCCCACAACGTCGGTCAATGGAGCGTTTCCGATCTACTTGGCAACCCAGTTTTATGGTGCAGGGCGTGTTGCATTTCAGGGGAGCGGTGAGTTCTGGCGGTTGCGAGAGGTAGGGGATCAGTACTTTGATACATACTATACGAAGCTGGTTCGCTGGGCTGGGCAAGGACGTTTGCTACGGGATTCCGATCGTGGAATTCTTTTGCTTGATAAAGAGCAAGCGATCTTGGGAGAGCAGGTCCTCGTCAGAGCGGTGCTCAAGGATTCGAACTTCCAGCCCTTGGTCGTCCCTGAAGCTCCAGCCAAGCTAGTGGATCCCAGTGGCAGATCGCAAGCGTTACCGCTGATGCCGATTCCCGATCCTTCGCAACCAGGTGTTTACATAGGTCAGTTTTTCGCCAAAGCGATTGGTAATTACGAGGTACAGTTACCGGTAGGTGGTATCGCGGATCAAGTATTATTAACTCAGCAGCTCACCGTGAGAGTTCCTGCTCTCGAGATCCAACGTCCGCAGCGGAACGATCCATTGCTAACCGAGTTGGCGACGCGAACAGGAGGCAAGTATTGGATCGGGACCGATTCGATTCGCGATGTGGCTCCCGATTCGAGTATCGCGCAGTTGATCGAACCTCGCGATCAGACCAACTATTTACCAGGCACACCGGACCGAGATTTTCAGCAGAAGTGGCTCGGCGTTTTGATGGCGTGGATCGTAGGATGTCTTTCGCTGGAGTGGTTCATTCGCAGAATGAGCAAGCTGGCCTAAATCAAGACTTTCGCTGTGAGCTGCCGGCACCATTTGACTTGTCAGATAATTGACTTGTCAGATAGTTCACCAAATTATCCCTCCCCTCATTCGATTTCCCTCCCCATCATGATTGCGATATCAGCCTGGCGACGTAAATTTTTGTTTCATGGTTTGACCGTTCTCGGAGCAACTGCGATAGCCTCCAATGTTTCGAGTGTTTGGTCTGCAGGCGGGGCCGGCACATTGGACGCAGCGGACTCCGCTGACATCGAGGTCCTGGATGTTCGCGTGATAAGCTGGAAGGCACCTCTTTACCATGGTTGGCCAACTTTGGCGCGTCGGTCCGACGGGGAATTGCTGCTCGCCTTTTCTGGTGGTCGGGAGGCTCATGTTTGTCCCTTTGGTCGTTTGGAGATGATGCGGTCCAAGGACAATGGAAAGACTTGGGGGTGGCCGCAAGTGTTATACGATGGTCCTATTGATGACCGAGACGCAGGAGTCTTGGTCACTCCGCAAGGTTCCATACTGGTAACCACCTTTACTTCACTCGCGTATGAGCCTCTATTGAAGCGAGCAGAGGCAGCGAAACCGGGCGAGCCAGGAGCGTTTGAGACCGAGGATCTGCTGAGGGAGTGGAGAGCAGCCCATCATCGGCTCGATTCTCAGCAAAGGCAGCGAGAATTAGGCTGCTATATGCTACGGTCAACTGATGGAGGAGCGACTTGGTCGGGGCGATACCGGGTTCCCTGCAATAGTCCGCATGGCCCCACAGCCCTAAGTGATGGTCGTTTGCTGTATGCCGGCAAGGCTTTGTGGGGGGACGAAAGAGTTGGTGTTTGGCAATCAAGCGACGATGGATTGACTTGGAATTGGCTGGCTCCGATTCCAGCTCGAGCTTCTGACAACACTCGAGATTACCATGAGTTGCATGCAGTGGAGGTTTCGCCTGGTCAGATCATTTGCCATATACGCAATCACAATCAGCCCAACAGCAATGAGACGTTGCAGTCGGAATCTTCGGACGGCGGCAGGACGTGGAGCGAGCCTCGTTCGATCGGTGTTTGGGGGTTGCCGTCTCATTTGCTGAAGCTAAGGGACGGACGGTTGCTCATGACCTATGGTCATCGACGAGCACCTCTAGGGATCCAAATCCGAACGAGCGGCGACCAGGGTACGAGCTGGTCTGATGCCATAGTCGTGACCGGTGATGGAACGTCCGGTGATCTCGGTTATCCATCAACAGTAGAGACTGACGATGGAACCATGATCACGGTGTGGTACGAGCGATTGGCAGAGTCGCCTCTTGCCCAATTGCGACAAGCGACTTGGGAGTGGAAATAGCTCGTGCGCTAACGTTTCTAATACGCCCCTGTGTTAAATGAGGGTGCCAGTCTGACAGGAAGTCCCGAATTCAAGTCGGACGGATCATTTGTGATTCCACTCGGGAATAACGGCGACCGTCCGACTTGGATTTCTTCCATTGGGACGATGTTGTCCGAGTCGTTACTTTGCGTGAAGAAACCAAGGGTCTCGGAAGTGATAGGGCCTGGATCGATCCAGATGTTGTCTTCGTCCACTTGAATCGTACCGAGATCTTGGTCTAGCGTTCGCCTTTGCGCTTCGTAGAAGACCCAGACACCCAGAAATGTGTTCTGTGCGTTCAATAGATCTCGCAGTGCGTCCACACTGTCCCGAGCTGCGGTCGGCGAGGCAACGCTGAGTGATTCGCGAATCTGTCTCAAGTCCTCGTTGATGGTAATCTGTTGAGCGGCGATTCGGACCGCATATCGTTGCAGTTCAAAATTGAAAACGTTGAATCTAACGTTTCGAAGCTCCGCTCTGAGTGCTTGGTAGACAGCATCCTCATAGCGATAGTAGTTTCGTTTCGCTTGTTGGTACTCGATCAAAACTTGTCGATATTGGTTGCGTTCTTGCATTCTGGTTAGAGGCGAGTCCCATTGAAGACCGGCACGCAAACGACCTGTTTTGCCCCGAAGAGAGATGGGATTGTTCGTGGCATTTTGGATGTCACCACTAAAAATAACATCGAGTGAGCTCTCGAGACTGTCTGCTACAACCTCGATCGAACGCCAGGAGTCGACCAGAGCGGCACGGTTGTTCATCCAATCGAGTCGCAACTGGCTTGCAAGTTGAATGGCTTCTTCAGGCCGGATGTCGACCTCGGGAAGCTGTACGGTCTCGATGCGAGCTCGAGCTTGGAGAACCTGAAGGGCCAAAACATCTTCGGCCATCTCAGCTAACAAAGTTTGAGCTGGCAGGATCGCTTGGTCTCGCAGTTGTTCAAATTGCATACGTTCATCGGAGATCCGCCCCAGTTCAAGGATAGTGCGAACATCTGATTGAATTTTTGCAATCTTTTCCTGCGTCTCGGCGAAGCGTTTCTCCAAGGCATCAACATCGGCGCTAAGAATTTCGGGCAAACCAATCAGCTCGCTATCATCGAGGAGTGCGACGTCGAGCGAAGAGGTCGGCAGCAAGGAGCAGATAAGGTCCTTTTCCGTCTCATAGATCTCACGAAGGCGGGCAAGTGAACGTTGTCGTCCTGGAACGGATTCTCGAAGCTTCGCGATATCAGAGCGTACTTCCGAAATGTCGCGGCTTGAGACTCGATCACGTAGGTTTTGCAATCTTTGCAAGTAAGCTTCGATGCGTCGCGTCTCCGTCATAGTCGCATCGCTCCACGCGAGGGTCCGGTATTTGCCGCCGGTAGCTTGATCGTCACGAATTTGACTTTGTTCCAAAATGCGTGAGTTGCTGACACCAATCCCTTCTCGCACGTCAGAAATATTGTTCCGTCTATCTAGCAACTCCTGCGTAATCAGATTGAACTGGTCCATGATGGGGTCACGAATTTCCACGCAGACATAAGGAGGCAGCCCCAGGGTGCCTTTAAAGTTATCAAGAGTTTGCTCGTAATTAGAGCGAGCTTGCAACAGTGTGGCTTGTGAGGAGATAAGGGCCTGGCGGGCTTGTGCAACTTGCAGTTGCTGGGTTGGAATGTCGACTTGAGAGTCGGGAATGGTCAGCATCCGTTCTCGCAATGCATCCTCGAATCTAGCAAGGTTATCGCGGAGTCGTGCGACATTCTCTTCGGCGTTTCGAATTTGAAGTTGAGCTTGAATCAGCCCCAGAAAGCCGCCCACGTTCGGAACAGCTCCTCCGCCGCCAAAGCCAAAACCGCCGCCACCTCCACCGATTTGACCCACGGTACCGAAACCGCCGCCGAGACCGGTAAAGCCTTGCAAACCGGCACCACCAAAGAGACCACCTCGCCGAGAGATCCCCTGTTCGTTTTGCCGACCGATCGTGACGTTTAGGAAAAAGCCTGTGCGATAACGCTCAAAGGCTCGAACGTTGTAGAGAAGAACGCGCTCGGCCAGGGTGAGCCGTTCCATGATTAGGTCACGTCCACCACCGCGTAGAAGCGGCAGGAACAAGTTAAAGTCGATGATGGTCGACGCGTTTTGGGAGCTGCTGCCAGCCAAGTCCCAGGTCAGCGAGTTCGCGATACCAACGATTAGCTCGGCACCGGTCGTAAATTGCCTTCGAAGCGCGACGCCTCTCGGACCCCGCGAGAAAGCTCCGGTGGCCAGGGTGGAGCGACTTTCGCCCCCGCCTCCTCGTCGCAATTGTCCATCAGCGGTATATGAGGTGCTGAAACCAGCAAAGAGTTGATTCCCGAGGAAGAACCGTTCGGTGCTAACGTCGAGTGCCGAGAGATAAAGCGTTTCTACTTGGTTCTGGAATGGGACGCTGTGGAGTATTGCGGTTCTCACTGCGGCATTCGCATCTAGGACCAGCACCCCTCGTTCATCGAGTGGCAGGTATTGCCACCACATGGGGTTCTCGGCCGTGTTGGTTTTCCCGTTCACATCCCAAAGAGGATAGTGCTTACGACCGTTGAGCACCTTCATATACTCGTGTGCGGTCGGATCATCCTCTGGCATCGGAGGGCGATCGGGGTTAAACGGATCGAACATTCGGGATTGCTGTGGAACCTGAACATCTCGAACGGTGGGAGTTCCCGCATCCGCCAATTTTTCTGCGACTAGGCTCCTTACTTCTTGGTCGGCCCGGTTGCGATAGTGGGCTCGGTTGCAGCCGGACGAGTAGAGTGTTCCGAAAACGATTGAGGAAGCGATAGTCGCTTTCAATGCGTATTGAAACCCGTTTCTCAGATTGTGCTTTGGAAGCATCCGTTCACCGTGACTGTACAGAGGAAGGCGATGGTCTAACCTTTACCTCCTTTCGGCAATTTCGGCATTTGCGCTTGATACCGAGAACTCCCATAGATCACGATTTGCGGGTTTTACCGGATCTCCCTAGTCGACCTGGCTTATTGTTGAAGATAGGCAGACTGAGGTGACTTTGACGCCTAACTGTAGAGCTGAATCGCTTTAACGATCGCATCTAGGTCGTTTGGAACAGCGACAGCCCGATTGGCGAACGATGCTCGGGAGACACCGCGAGCGCCTAAAACTTGGTTGAATTTTTCCTGATCGGTCGTGTGATAGGCAACTGTGGCGGTCGGATCTTTGAGTTGGTGACCCGTCAAGACGCAGACGACGCGGTCATCCATACCGATGACTCCTTGTTGCCTAAGTAGTTTTGCTCCTGCGACACTTGCGGCACTCGCTGGCTCGCACCCGATCCCCCCTGCACCTACCTGGGCTTTGGCGTCGAGGATTTCTTGGTCGGAGACCTGACGAACGACACCGTCGCAGAAATCGAGTGCACGCAGACACTTCTTTAGGTTTACCGGGCGATTGATTTCGATCGCGCTGGCAATGGTGTCCGCTTTGTTGTGAGCTTGATCGAGTTCATCGTAGTAGTAGCAAGCGATTTCCATTCGCGGGCGGCCACCATTCCATTTGAGATTGCGTTGATTAAACAGGACATCGAGAGTGTTCGCACCTGTTGCGTTGATCACGGCGAGCCGAGGCACCCGGTCGATCAGTCCGAGTTGCTTGAGCTCGATAAAGGCTTTTCCGAACGAGCTGCTGTTGCCGAGGTTGCCTCCCGGCACAACGATCCAGTCGGGCACCTCCCACCGCAAAGCTTCTAGAACGCGAAACATTATCGTTTTTTGTCCTTCGAGCCGGAATGGATTAATGCTATTAACGAGGTAGATACCAAGCTCTTTGGAGACATCTTTGACCCTCGCCATAGCGTCATCAAAGTCACCCGCGATCTGTACTGTAAGGGCACCGTATTCGAGTGCCTGCGAAAGCTTGCCGTATGAGATTTTTCCGGAGCCGATAAAGATAACGGCTTTCATTAGTTGCGTTACCGCACAATACATGGCGAGAGAAGCGCTTGTGTTTCCGGTGGATGCACAGGCGGCCCGTTTCGCACCGATCATATGGGCGTGTGTGAATGCTGCGCACATACCGTTGTCTTTGAACGAGCCTGAGGGGTTCATTCCTTCGTATTGTAGGTATAGTTGGCCTGGTCGAATTCCGACGTAGCGAGCAACCGAGTTCGCTTGCTGCAAAAGTGTTTGCCCTTCGCCGACCGTGATGACTTTGTTTTCCGGAGCGAAAGGAAGCATTTCGTGGAATCGCCAAACACCGCTGAATCTGAGGGGCTGATACCTTTTGGTCCATGTCGATTCAAAATCGGAAAGTTTGCTAGGAACCTCGATGCGATCCCAATTGTACTTTACGTCCAGTAGATCCCGGCATTTTGGGCAGCTGGTCAGCACCTCGCCTACTCCGAACGTTGCACCGCAATCGACGTTCATGCATTTTTGGAAAGCCAATTCCGAGGTAATCGGCTGCGAGGTCACGAGCGTCTGATGGGATAGAGACATGGCGGAAGTCGGTGGAGTTGGAGATGGAAAAGCAATCGATTGGCAACGTTAAGCCTCAAATCCCCGAGTTTCGTGCCAATTTCGCTCCGGTTAGTGTAGCTTTGGAAACGGTGCGATTCGATAGGAATTGCCCAACTGTCTTATTTTTGCAGCCCGATCCATGATTTTGAAGACTCCTCATAATAGGAATGCCCTTGGAGCGGGGGGTATTAGCGAAATTACTTGAACAGAAGGCCAGGGGATGCGTTTGAGTGTGAGGGGGCGGTACATTCGGCACAGTCGTTTCAGAGATATCGAGCGGAAATTCCTGGTCGGTGCAGGCGAGGCGGGAGTGGAGTCATGCTGGCAAGACATTTGGGAAAAATAGTCTGGATCGGCGGGAGAATGTTTGACGGTGGATAGCAGAGGATTTAGGATGCTTGAGATGAGGTTATGTCTCGGGAAGCGTTTTTCCTAGTGCAAATCTCTTCCAACGTAGGTTCTCTTCTGGTTTTGGAGTTAGGTATGGCTCGTGATCGCAATGTGACTGTTTGGCAAGCTTATGTCATCGTCATGTCGATTGTAAGCGTCCTGAGTTTAGGATGGCTATTCTTCATCCTTTTCACATCGGGCACGAATCAAAGAACGGCGGAAACGGCGCTCAGGGATAAGCGTAGCGCTGAGGAGAATCTTCGCGCTGCCAGCAACAAGAATCAGTTGCTCATGAGCATGCTTGGTGTTGGTAATCCCATCAGCGATGCGGAGTTCGAGCAACTACGAAGCCAGGTGACCGGGGATGCGGATATTGATGCGGCGGCTAAGGCATACACCGATCACATGGTGTTATTTGGTCCTGGGGCGACGGAAAAGAGCTATTTGAAGCTGGTGGACAACATAATGCAGCAGCTTCGTCGTCGCAACGAGGCGTTGATCAAAATCCAGAATGACAGCGATACCGATAGGAAGAATTTTAGCGAAACCATCAAGCGAGAGACGGACTTGCGTCTCGCTGCTCAGAAAGAGAAAGAGGAGGTAACGCTAAAGGCGCAGGCTGATTTGGAAGGGTATACCGACAAGATTACAAAGCAGGTAAAGCTCTACGAAGAACTTCAGGCTGAAAAAGTTGCTCAGCAGCAGAAGTCGGACGCTCGGCTTGCCGAACTCAAGCAGCAGAAAGAGGCTGTGGAGAGAGATCGAGATGCCTTCAAGGTGAGTCTTGCGAATGTGAATCGCAAGCTTACAGAGGTTCGTGAAGAAGGGTTTGAGAGGGTCCAGGGAGAGGTCAGGGATGTCATTGATGGCAACGTTTGGATCAATAAAGGCTTTGCGGATCGACTGACAACGGGGGTTACGTTTGTTGTGGCAGATGCCGACACGAATCAAGTATCCAACGTGAAGCCAAAGGCGAAGATTGAGGTAGTCGAGATCATCAGCGATCACGTAGCACGAGCTAGAATCATTGAGGATCGTGCTTACAAGCCAATTTTGCGAGGGGATAAGATTTATTCCTTCTTCTGGCAGCCAGGCATGATTACGGAGTATGCGTTGGTGGGCAAAATGGATATGAATGGGGATGGGCGTGACGACCGCCAACGGCTCAAAAGCTTGATTGAGCGGAACAATGCGAAAGTTGTGTTTGACCTGCCGGATGGAGAGGCCATGGGGCGCAGACGGCTGCCTGACAGCGTACGTTTCTTGGTCGTCGGTGGTGATGTAACCGTAAGAAGCGGGTCGGATGGAGAGGTCGCGGATGCGGCTTCACAGCAAGCGTTAAGAGATCGTCAGCAGATCGAAACCAAAGCAAGGGAGATGGGGATACAAATTGTCCCGCTGAGCCGACTTGTTGCTCAGATGTTAGCGGAGGAGAGTTCTCGGTCGCTGGGAGATAATTTCCGTCCAAGTGTCACAGAGTATTCCAAGCCGTCCACAAACCAGTACCACACAGGTAAGGTTTCTGAGCTGTATCAGACCCCGAGCGGCAAGTTAAATCCGAGCATGAACAAGTAGTCTCGGAGTTGATCGCGAGGCTGACGCTCCAGCAACAGCAAAAAAATAATTTTTTGCTAGTATTTTAATTGATCTTCCCTCAAATCCGGTATATAACGAAGAGTCTATGCGAAGTTTAGTAGCCCAGAAAACTAGGAAAGCAACAATGAGATTACAAGTTCTGAAGAGAGTACTGTTCGCGGCAGCTTTAGGTTGTGGATTATCCACCCTGTCGGGTAGTTCGGTCGCTCAGGAGGGGATTCCACCAGCAAAAGTGGTGAGTATTGCCGACTCCTATCTTAATAACCTCTTCGTTCATCAGTGGGTCAAATTAGACTCGACAGGCATGCTATCTGGCAGCACCGTTGGACTTGAGCCCGGGTCGAAGGTATCGATTGGCGGAATGCCCGTCTTTTTGATTTCCAATGACGTCATTGTTCACCAGACCAAAACCGACTTAAATGGTGGCTTTAGGTTTGCTGGGGTCCGTCCTGGCATATACGCATTGGTCGCTAGGGATGGAGAGTCTATTGGAGCGTTCTCCTTGCACGTGCTCCCAGGCTCGGCAGATCATTTGCCTTCCAGTGTTGAGGTCAGAGTGATTAGACCGGCAGCGGATGCGACTAGGATTATTCGTCAGCAAATTGTTCCTGGAGTTGCATCCAGCTACCCTGTCGGTGTTGATAGTGATCCGCTCGGCAAAAGCCGGGTTTTCAGTTCCAGCCCAATAGTTGTCGCGAAGGGTGGAAAGCTCTTAGGCAAGCTTTCGTCACCTGGCAGGGGCGGGGATTTGTCTGATGTTACAGTACACTTGCTTCGGGATGGAAGAGAGTTTCGGAGAGTTCAGGTTTCACCCACTGGAGAGTTCTCAATTGGTGATCTTCAGTCAGGTGTCTACGGATTAATTGCCGCTGGTGATACAGGTTTTGCTGCTGTAGCGGTTGAGTTGTACGTACCTGAGCAAGAGGTACCCAATGGCGAAAAGCTCATTGCGTTGCAAGAATCGGATGGCATTTCTGTTGAGTTGGCACCGTCGTCATCTGCAATCGTTTCCGAGAACAACCCGATCGAAGATGAGGTTGTCTTTGTTGATCGTCCAGCTGGAGGAATGTTCGGTGGCGGTCCTATGGGCTTCGGCGGCGGTGGTGGCGGAGGCGGTGGTGGTTTCGGCGGAGGAGGATGGGCAGGCCTCGCAGGAATCGGTGGCTTGATTGCTGCGGTTGCGATCATTGCTTCTGATGACGACCCCCAAGCTGTTAGCCCAATTGTTCAACAGTAGAACAACAGAATTACTTGGAAAAAGCAGGGCAGGTCGTCGACCTGCCTTTTTTTATTTACGGGGCGAATTTGAACGGCAAGCTGGTTCACACCTTTTGCGAGGATGGCGTAAAGCTGGACGGCTTTCTTGCGGCCGAGAGCAGCCGACGCGTGTGGCTGCTTTTTCACGGAGTCAACAGTTCATTTTACAGCTCGAGTCTGTTGCGTGAGATAGCTGCTTTTCTTTTAGACTTGGGCTTCGGAGTGCTTCTCGCAAACAATCGCGGTCACGACCTTTGCAGCATAAGTTACGGGCAAACACTTCCGCAGCGCATTGGAAGTCAATTCGAGTCCATCGAATCTTGTGTGCTGGACTTCCAAGCCTGGGAGCAATTTCTGATAACGAATAGCCTGGAGCCGATTGGTCTTGCGGCCCACAGTTTAGGTGCGGTGAAAGGTGCTTATTGGTTGAGCCAAGCTGGCCTTACTACCAAGCTAAAGCAGTTCCTAGCCATTTCACCTCCCAGGCTGAACACGTCACTAATCGCTGACAACTCCAAGCGAGGAGCGGTGTTCTGTGAGCAGCTTGAAAAAGCCAGAGAGATGTGCCAATCAGGAGATGGCGAAAAGGTTATCAAGGTCCGCTATCCGCTCCCCACCTGGGTCTCAGCAGCGACATTTGTTGACAAGTATGGAAGCGGCGACAAGTACGACTATCTCACCCGGATCGCAGCCATCGATCAGAAAACCATTTGGGCATTTGGCGAGACCGAGGTTTCTCATGGCATGAACAACTTCAGGAATGCTGACCTAGCAATTCGCGATGTCATTGAATCAGCCTCAACCTACCAACATTCCGTAACCGTTATTGAGGGCGGGGATCACTCGTATACAAATAAGCGACCTCAACTCTTGCATTCCGTTCGGGATTGGCTTTCTCATGATCTGTGAGGCGTGGTGCCTAGGGTGGAGCCATGCAACTGTCGGAGGTTGATTTCTGAGCGATTCACCAATTGGACAAGAGTTCCAAAGTGACAAAGCGACATGAAAGTGCCTTTGATGATAGTAAAAAGTTCAGATCGTCCCGAACATGAAGGTGTAGAAGCAAAGAAAGACCTGGAAAAGCAGGCAAGTCTGCTTCGATGGCTGCTGGGGGGCTTCCCAAACAACGTTACAATATGGGGTGTACTGCGGTGATGCAGTAATGGTTTTTACCCTTGATCCCAAGCTCCCATAACCGAAATGTCTGTTGCAACACCTTCGTGGTTGGCGAACCCACAACAAATCGCTGAGGCTAAATCTGCTCTAGATAAACACACCTACGAGACGGTTCAGTGGCACTTTCACGAATCGACAGGCTCTCCATTTTGGTTGGCGAAGAAAGGGGAGCTCAAATTTGACCCCCTTACGGAGGTAAAGGGTTTCGAAGATCTCAAGAAGTTTCCGGAGTTCGAGGACGAGTGGTTGAGAGGTGGGCCTGTGAATCGATGGGTTCCCAAGGGGCTGGCCGGTAAGCCGACTTACGTTTTCGAAACTGGGGGAACGACAGGCATTCCGAAGAGCCGCGTCGTAATCGATGACTTCCGAATCGATTACGAAAACTTTAGCGATACTCTTCCCGATGAGTATTTCCCCAAAGGCGCGAACTGGTTGATGCTCGGCCCTTCAGGTCCGCGAAGGCTGCGGCTCGCGGTTGAGCACCTTTGCCAGCACAGAGGCGGCATCAGTTTCTGCATCGACCTCGACCCTCGCTGGGTCATCAAGTTGATCAAAAAAGGATGGATGGAGCACTTGGAAGAGTACAAGAAGCACTGCATCGATCAGGCGATCACTGTCCTCACGGCAGGGCACGACATTAAGTGCATGTTCACCACTCCAAAGCTGTTAGAAGCACTCGCGGCGGGCTTGGCTGACCGAGGGACTTCGATCCAGGAAATCGGCATCACCGGCATCTTTTCTGGCGGGACAGAGTTCACTCCTCAATGGACTCGTTTCTGTGTCGAAGAGCTCCTAGGCGGCCCGGCTGAGGAGAGCGGGGTTTACATGACGCCTACCTATGGGAACACGCTCATGGGATTGGCCTGCTCGCGCAAAATTACTGCCGACGATGATTACACGATTGCTTATTACGCACCACAGCCACGAGCGGTCGTAGAAGTGGTCGATTTTAATGATTACAACCAGCCTGTCGGGTATGGAGAGACTGGTAGAGTTAAACTCTACACGATGACAAAGGAATTCTTCGTTCCCGGATTCATGGAGCGGGACGAAGGAGAGCGAGAACTCCCCTATGATAAGTATCCATGGGATGGGGTGAGTGGTGTGCGACCGTATCATGGTTTTGCATCGACCACTACGGTGGGCGTGTACTAGCAGATAGCGAAGACTAGCGAACTACAATTACGAGGGAATCGAGGAGCAGTTAAGTGTTAACAATCAATCCTATCCGATGGGGCAAGCAGTATAAGTCTCTTGAGTTTCAAGAGGTTTACCATTTTGAGACGGGAAAGCCGATAGCAAAGATCGGGCAAGTCAACGGTGGTATGGTGCAGATGGACATGCGGAAAGCCGATACCGCAAGGAAGGCTTTGCGGTCCCTGTCCACCGCAGACTTGATCGAGAAATGCAAAAAAGCAGCTCACTTATTCGAGCATGAGTCTCTTCCTATTGGAGACGGCCTTCAAAGTGTCGATGATTTCATTCATCAGCAGTCGGCTAGCACTGGGTTGCCGGAACACATGTGCCAGAAGAACATGCAAAAGAATTGTTTTGTTCTTGCTAATATCGATAAGATCCTGGACGCCCTCACTAGAGGTCTCGACCTGGAGATCTTTGCTCGAGGGTACGGCGAAGAGGGACGCAATGTCACCGTGAGTTACCAATGCCAATCTCCTGTGCTTGGCGCGGTGCTTCCTAACAACTCCCCTGGTGTGCACACTCTTTGGCTGCCCGCTGTTCCATTGCAGGTCGGATTGGTGCTAAAGCCTGGTTCGCAAGAGCCATGGACTCCCTATCGGATGATCAGCGCGTTTGTCGAAGCAGGCATTCCGGCGGAAGCGTTTGGCTTGTACCCAGGAGGTCATGATGTGGGGACGACTTTGTTGAGCAAGTGCGAAAAGTCGATGATATTCGGCAGCGCTCAGACGGTTCAGCAATATTCGGGAAATCCGAGAGTTCAACCGCACGGTCCTGGGTTCTCAAAGCTTGTCTTCGGAGAGGATTTAGTCGATTCCTGGGAAGATTATTTGGACATCATGGTTGAGTCCGTTTTGATCAACTCGGGCCGAGGCTGCATCAATTGTTCTGGTATTTGGGCGCCACGTCATACTAAGCAAATCGCAGAAGCCTTGGCAGCCAAGCTTGGGCCGGTCGACGTGACTTCCCCCCAAGATCCCAATGCTGCTCTCGCCGCCTTTACCAACGTTCAGATGGCAAAGGGAACTTGGGCGATGGTTCAGCAGGACCTCGCCGAATCTGGCGTGACTGACATGACAGCTAGTTATGGAGAGCGGATGCTAGAAAAGGAGCGATGTGCGTACCTTCGCCCTGTGGTCGCGCACGCGGCAAGCGCACAAAAAGGGGTGGCGATGAAGGAGTATATGTTCCCATTCGTATCCGTGGTCGAGTGCAGTCAGAAGGAGATGATCAAGTCGATGGGGCAAACGCTGATTTGCACCGCCATCACTGATGACGCGAACTGGATTGATGATCTGACTAACTGCACGCACATTGACCGGTTAAACATTGGTCCCATTCCAACGACTAAGCTCAATTGGTTGCAGCCGCATGAAGGGAATTTGATCGATTTTCTATTCCGCTCGCGAGCTTATCAGATCGCACCGACCAGAGTTGCAGCGTCAGTCTAGAGTTCTGCAACAGTAACTCCGCGATGGATCATGGTTCATCGCGGAGATCTGTAACTGAGCCAATGCCTTACCAAGCCAAGCCGTTCAATGCTACAATCTGAAACAGCTCTCATCGAGCTACACTTTCAAAACATAACTTGGTAAGCAACTATGGACGACCTCAAACAGCAACTTGAGCACCTTCATTCTGAACTCCAGAACACCGAAAACCTCGACCCAGCGACTGTGGAGGCTTTGAAAGTTCTCGCAAGCGACATCAGCATGCATCTCGAGCGAGCCGAACAGGCTCCACCCGATGCAGACGGGAGCATTTCGTCCCGCCTGAAGACTATGGTAGAAGATTTCGAAATGCAGCACCCCAGACTGACAACGATCGTCTCTCAGCTAGCCGAGCGACTCGCCGACATGGGGATCTAGTGTGACATACTTGCACAGGCGACGCAGGAGGTCGCCCATGGAAGCGCTTCTAAGCGAGCCACAGGGATGGCCTTTTGGCAATGGGAGCAAGTGCCGTAAGTCCCCTCGTCTATTCGCTTGATAGCCAAGCGGATCTCGCGAATCTCTTCGTCCGTGACGTCCCCGATGGCAACCAAAGCCTCATCGTTTTCCTTGCGAATCGCGTTCTCTTCCCAATCCTGATCCCCTGGATCCCTAAGCATTGTTTCAATGCCTCCAGATCTTCTCATGAGCATCTCGAGCTTGAGGGAAAGCTGGTCTCGTAGCGCGCTGAAATCGGACACTTCTGGTTCTCCTTGTAGGACGAAACGATATTCAATACGAGGAAAACACGGAACAATCCTCGACTGACCAGCAGAAGTGCAAAAACTATGCCGTAAAGGCATGGCTAATGTACGAGCTTGCCCATTATCGTGGTTTCCACGTGGGCATCTGGGCCTAGCGAAGTGTGAATTTTCACGCGTCTCTGAATCGCTTCCTCGAATTCCTTGTCCGATAGTTTGGCGCGAAGCGTCATGGGAATAATGTGCGTTGTCTTCTCCCCTTGAGGGAGCTCGAAACTGATTCGGTCATCATCGCATTCGATGTTCGTGACACTGACTGGGGTCTTGCTTCGCAGCAGCAGTTTCGTCTGAGCGATTTGCCCGTTCTTGATATTGCCGATCGCGACCAGTTTTGGTGTGATACTGATCGGAGGATTAACCCTGGCAGTGATAGGTATGCGGAAATTCGGTTCGTTCGGATCGTTTGTAACTACGGTAATTTCCTGTTGCAGGTCCCCTGCGGATGCATTCTCCTTTAATCGAAACCTCAACTTATAGTTGGTGGAGTTTCCCGTTCTGATCGCAGGATCGAGTCTAACCTCTACGCAGTCGAGATCCCCTCGAACGTCGGTTATGGCCCAATCTTTTCGGCCAGCGTAGGAAACGTTGATCTCCGCATTTTTTGTGGTGCCTACATCAACGTCACCGAAATTGACTTCTCCTGGATTCAGAAGGATGTCGGACCGAATCTTTCCCTTTACTAGCAATACAACTTCGGCGTAATAGGGTCGGTCGATTACCACCGTGATGGATGCAGTCTTCTCACCGATAAAGGATTTCGTGTTGAATTGTGCAATCACCTCTCCCTTTTCCCAAGACTTCAAGATCTTCTTGGGTACAACGGGGGTGGTGCAACCGCAACTGCTGCGCGCTGAGACGATGCGAACATCCTCTTCAAAGCAATTTTCGATAACGAAAGAAAATTCCGCCTTTGAATTCTTTCCAACAGTACCGAAATCGTGGTGTTTTTCCTTGAATAGCTTTTCTGCCCAATCTGCGCAGTTCGCCACAGATGAAGCGCCAAATACAACAGCTAAACATACGAAAAGCTTGATCATTGCTGAACACCGAATCATAGTTAACCACTCTCCAGTCTGAGAAACAGGACTGTCTGCCAAGCAGAAGACTGGGGGTTCATCGGCATTTTGGGGACGTTAAATTCGCTGCATTTGGTAAAAATTGCCGCATTAGATTTCCCAAACACCCTGGCTTACCAAAGTCGGAGTGAGGGTGAGACGCCGGGTTTGCCGCCTGGATCATGGTTTGTCTCGAGAAGGAATTTGCGTGGGCACGTTTGCCCACCATGTGCGGTATTGAATTACTTTTTTAGTATAAACTGATTGAAAATCGGTCTGTTCACCTTCCATAGTCTACCATGTTCCATTTCATGACTTATTATATGAGTGCCCTTAGTTTCCACTTCTGAGTAAAAGTCATGGCAAAACGAAAAATCAATAAGTCTCTCGTGATTCGAGAGTATGCAGCAGCAAATCCTGAAGCGGGGCCATCCGCAATTGTTAAAGGACTAGCTGAACAAGGTCTTAAGGTCTCTGTGGCGCTTGTTAGTCAAGCTCTTAAAAACGCATCGAACGAGCCGAAGAAACGTGGTCGACCTGCCAAGGGAACAGCGAAAGCCAAGCCAAGTGCTGCGTCCTCTAAGGCGGCTGCGGATTTTAGCTCTGTCGATCATTTGCTGCTCGCAGCAGAATTCAGTCACAAGATTGGCGGCGTCGACGCTGCGATCGATGCATTGAATGCAGTCAAGAAAATCGCTGCCAAGATGTCGTAGTCGCTGGCTCCAGAGGATTGGTTAGGAATTTTTTAATTGCTAGTGTGGCAACTGACCGGCGGAGCGGTCAGCGACAATGTCGCGGATCGCTCCGCCGATCCGATCGTTGGAACAGTTGTCTGGTTTCGCATATCGCAGTTAATTCTGGCACAAATTATTGGTGCACCAACCGCGAACGATTACTGAACTTTATAACGACGGACTCACAGTCCGTCGTTTTGCATTATGGATGGGACTTTTCATTGCGGACGAGTTACATCATTCCGCCGCCCATTCCCATGCCGCCGCCCATTCCCATGCCGCCGCCCATACCCATGCCGCCTTGCATCATAACCGGTGGCTGATTCAGTCCGGATGGCTTCAAGTTCTCTTTGGACTGGTTGGATATCTGCCGTAGGAACTCCGCGAGCTCTTTCTGTGTTTCGAACGGTGCCCGAACAACGAGCATCGAACCGAGCAGAGTCATTGTGCTCGTCCCATGATTCGTTTCCCACACGTCAGGTGTTACAGTTCGCTCTATGGCGGCTATCAAATCTAGACTGATGCTATTGTCTGGAAAGATGTAGCTTAAATCGTAATAGCCCGAGACTTCAGACGAACTATAACCCTTGGTCGTAACCACCAGGGCTCCATATTCAAAAGTGTAAGTGCAGTCCAGCGGCGTTAACGCTTGCCGAAGCACGTCTTTAACCTTAACGAAGCCTTTGCGGTTTATGGTTACCGGCTCGTCGGGACTGATGCCTTCCTGGTCAAGAGCCCTTTCATCGATAATAATATCAATCTCCATCATCTCACTTAGTTTTTCGAGGACCTGAGAAAGTGGTTGTTGATTGATTACGAATCCCTCAAGCCTTTCATTCAGCTTTTGCTCGATGCGTAGTTTCAACGCCTGGTCTTGATCATCTGCTTTTTGCACTAGCCAGCCTGGGACGGTATCGGAATCTTTGGTCCAAGCCACTACTTCAGGTTTCGCTACTGCGGGCTGCCCCGGTTCTGTCGCGTTATCACCAACATTCGCCACCGTAGCGACTTGCATCAATATCGAACCGTCATTTCCTGCGTCTATCTCAACCGCAGTCCCCTCGCTTGATGCGAGCTGCTCCACGGCAGGTGAGCCTCCATTGGTGACCTGTAACATCCCCAGCCCGACCAATGCAATGAGGCAGACGGAGCCGCTCCAGAATAGCCACGACGGGCTTGTGAAAGATTTCATTTGTAGTTCTCCTTGGACAAGATTTCGAAGAGTTTTATGTTGTTCAGAAACGAGAATAGAGGAGTGAAATTCAGGATCGACGCCAAGTTGAACGACCGAGTCGGTCCAGCCTGCAACCTCAGCAGCGTTTATCCCGCACGATTGCGATTGCATGGCGATCAAACAGGCTGTCAAGCTTACCCCTCGGTAGGCGAGCTTGGACCTTAAAGCTTGCTTGCCTCGCTTGATTCGGCCTTCGACAGCCGACACGCTCAAGCCCATACTGTCGGCGATCTCGGCAGCGGTTTTGCCGGCCATGTAGTGCTCGACGAGCGGTGCACGCAAAGAGTCGGGCAAGGCCTCGAGTTCTTCGTCGAGCACTGCCGTTTGTAGTCTTTTAGCAAGCGTCTCAAAGGGATCGGGGGCCGTATCGGTCGCGTGCGTTTCCACGTGTTGGTTTTCCTGACCTGCAAGCTTTCTAAAGTTCCGGGCCTCTTGGTCTCGGAGTCGTCGGCTGACCCGAAATGCGACACCGAAAAGGAAACTGGCTAACGAAGACTTCTTTCGAATCTTATGTGCGGATTGAAACAAGACGAGAAACGTGGCCTGAAAGGCTTCCTCACGTGAACATGCTTGACGGAGGTTTCTGGCTATGACGCTCGCTACGAGAGTTGCGTAGCGTTCCACGAGCTGCGCCATTGCATCCCGAGACTTCGAACGCTGAATCAGTTCGAGCAACTCCTCGTCGGGTACCTGAGCCCAGCAGCATTCCGCATTATCCAATGGCTCGTTGACCAAGGGTGTTTGCTCCAGCGGTGGTTCCATGTTGTTCAAATCGAGGTTGGGGTGACAAGGTTCTCGAATTGCGAGATCCCCTAATTCTGATGGGTTCATGGTAGGTAGTGCAGCGAAAACCCACATCCAGGCGCGAAAAGGTCAGAACTTTTCGAAAATCCGTTCAAGCGATCGATATCAGCCCATCGGTTTCCAGGCAATTAGACGTGACCGTTTTTTCTGTTTCTGGTACGCTCTTAAGCTGATTTTAGGCTCGATCGAACAATCCTTTCAAAACTATTTTCCGTCTCATGCTACATTCCGAATCGCTTCAATCTGATCCGCGAGTTGCCCAGGCCAAGGAGCTGCTACTGGCTGCGTTGCGGGAGCACTCCCAACAGATCACCGAGGTCAGAGGGCCGCGAGAAGAACTAAAGCAGCCCTATGCTGAAATGTTGGCTCGTTTGGCGGTTGCTCGCGGAGGGGCTCCTTACTTTCCTTACATTTCGAGTGGCATTGGAAACGGACCGTTTGTGGAGCTGGCTGACGGCAGTGTGAAGATGGACTTTATCGTAGGGATCGGCGTCCACGGGCTCGGGCACAGCCACCCTTCCATGCTAGAAGCCACCGTAGACGCGTCCCTAGACGATACGGTCATGCAAGGGAACTTGCAACAAAACAGTCCCAGCATCGAGATGTGCGAACGGCTCTTGAAGCTCGCGACGGCACAGGGCGCAAATTTGCACCACTGCTTGCTCTCTACGAGTGGTGCTATGGCCAACGAAAATTCTCTCAAGGTCGCGTTTCATAATCGAGCTCCTGCGACCAGGGTTATCTGTCTTGACAATTGCTTTGCCGGCAGGAGTATCGCACTCGCTCAACTCACCGACCGTTCTGCTTATAGAACGGGATTGCCCAAGGCGTTGGATGTGGATTACATTCCAATGTTTCATCCCTCTGATCCTGCTGGCACTACCAAGGGGGCCATCGATGCGTTGAAGAAACAGCTCGCTCGACGACCGGGGGAATACGCCTGTTTATGGCTCGAGTTGGTTGCGGGCGAGGGAGGTTACTACCCGGGCACTAAGGATTACTTTGAGAGCTTATGTTCGATTTGTCATGAAAACAACGTTCTTGTTATATTCGATGAGGTCCAAACCTTTTCTCGGCTCAGTCAGCCCTTTGCTTTCCAGCATTTCGGATTGGATAAGTACGCAGATATTGTGACCTTGGGCAAGATCACGCAAGTGTGTGCCACTCTTTATGGAGAAAAGCTCAAGCCAAAGGGCCCACTGCTCTCTCAAACGTTTACGGGAGCTTCCTCATCGATTCGCGCAGGCCTACGAGTGTTGGACGAACTCGTTTCCAAAAACTGTTTCGGCGCCGACGGATGGAACATGCAAAGGCATGCTTATTTCAGGACCAAGCTGGAGGCGCTAGCGAGAAAGTATCCGACCAAGATCAGCGGTCCTTGGGGGGAGGGGATGATGGTCGCCTTCACTCCAGGGGATGGCTCGGCCAAGACTGGTACCGAGGTGCTTCAGAAGCTCTACGACTTGGGGTTGATGGGCTTTTTAGCTGGCTCCAATCCCAACCGAATTCGATTCTTGCCTCCTCCAGGCATTACCACGGAACAGCATATCGATATGGCTTGTAAAATTATAGAACAGGCAATCAGCTAGCTCGCTCCTCGTTTCACCTCTAGATCGGACCTCAAGCCCGGAGTAACAGTGCTAAGATTCTTACATGCTGCCGATATTCATTTAGATAGTCCCTTGCGTGGATTGGAGCAATATCCTGGAGCTCCGGTCGATGAGATCCGGGTGGCAGCGCGTCGGGCCTTCGAGAATCTAGTTAGCATGGCCATCGCAGAGAAAGTCAACTTTTTGCTAATCGCTGGAGACGTCTACGACGGCGATTGGAAGGACTTTCAAACGGGGCTCTTTTTTATTCAGCAAGTTACGAGGCTAGCCCAAGAGTCGATCCGCGTCTATCTCATACGCGGCAATCACGATGCAGGTAATCGCATGACCAAGTCATTGCGTTTGCCATCCAACGTGCATGTTTTTTCTGAAACTCGGCCCGAGACAGTTCATCTGCCCGAGCTTGGGGTGGCGATTCATGGCCAGAGTTACCCGACCGTCTCGGTCACGAAAGATTTAGCATTTCACTACCCTGAAGCAGTACCCGGATGCTTTAACATTGGCTTATTGCATACGTCGCTCACCGGGCGTGAAGGACACGAAAACTATTCTCCTTGTTCCGTGGAAACGCTCATTACCAAGGGGTATGACTATTGGGCTTTGGGGCATATTCACCAACGGGAGATCGTCCATGAATCGCCCGTGATTGCCTTTTCCGGAAACATCCAAGGGCGTCACGTTAAGGAAACCGGTGCAAAGGGTTGTTTCTTAGTCGCAGTCGATTCTGCGCAGCCTTCTAAGCCTCAGTTTATTGCACTGGATGTTTTGCGATGGGAGCTAGCCAGTATCGACCTAACGGGTACGGCAACGGAAAATGAGGTGATGCAAAAAGTGTCCGAAGAGTTCCGGTCGCTGCTACAAAACTCAGACGATCGTTGTTTAGCTTTGCGACTTAGGCTTTTCGGGCGAACGGCACTGCATCGCGACTTTGCAGCCCGTGAAGACTCTTGGGTACAAGAGTTGCGAGCGCTCGCCATTCGTGAGAGTGGCTCACAGATTTGGATTGAGAAAATTAAGTTTGCCACCGAGGAACCGGTTCAGCAGTCGCTCGAAGAAGCGACTTACGATGAAGCGATTGGTGAACTCGAGTTGCTTGTTGGTACGATTCGCAATCAGCCTAGCATGTTGAACGAGCTTGGTTTTGATTTGACCGATTTACTAAAAAAGCTGCCGAGCGAGGTTCGTCTAGTCACTGACCTCGAAAGCGAGGATGCCATCGCGGACGTGTTGAACGAAGCGCGGGCGTATGTTCTTGGAAATCTCTTTTCGAAAGCATCCGATGCCGGAACAAGCCAAAGTCGGGAAGACTGACTGGCCTTTGACACGTGATAGGAGAGTCGATCCATGAGGTTTCAACAGATCCAGTTAATCGCATACGGACCTTTTCAAGATCGCAGCTTAACTTTCGAATCGTCCTCATCCAATTTGCACATCATCTATGGTCCAAACGAAGCGGGAAAGAGTTCCTCACTTAGGGCTATCACGGATTTTCTGTACGGTATCCCGTCGCGGACTACGGACGATTTCTTACATCCTTACAGCAAGCTCCGGATTGGAGCCTTGCTTCAACATTCCAGCGGCGAAACCCTGCACGCCATTCGGCGAAAGGCGAATCAAAACTCGCTACGATGCTCAAGCGATTCTGAGATCGTCGATGAGCAGAGACTTTCTCACTTCACAGGTGGCATGGCCAAGGATCTGTTCCTCTCGCTTTATGGTTTAAACCACGAACGGCTCCGCGCGGGAGGAGAGTCGATCGTGCGAGGGACGGGACATATCGGAGAACTCCTGTTCGCCTCTGCTGCTGGACTGTCCGACTTGAGACCCTTACAAGCAAAGCTAACCGCCGACACCAATGAATACATGACGTCATCAGGTCGTAGCGGCAAGATTGTTGATCGAATTAAGGCTTGGAAAGAATTACAGGCGGAGGCCAAGTCGTCGCTGCTTCATGTCGAGAGCTGGAATCAACTCGCTGAAAAGGTGCAGAAAGCGGAGAAAGAAAAATCCGAATATGAAGCACGGATTCAAGAGATTCATAAAGAACTAAATCGGTTGCGGAGAATCTCGTCCGCTCTTCCTCTAGCGGTAAAGTTCCAAGCGGCACAACGCGAGCTCGCAAATGTCTCTTCAGCCCCTGATCTGCCGGCGGACTTCCTGGACAAAGTTCGTCAGCTGCAGGCGGATTGGAGTCTCCAGCAACTAGCTTGCAAACAAACCGACGAACGGCTTTCCGAATTAGAAAACGAGATCCGAGGTCTCAGTATCTCGGAAGAAGTGATTGCGGCCAAAACGAAGATCTTTGGCATGAGAGAAAAGCTCGGCATTATCCAAAAGTCTAAACTGGATATTCCCAAGAGAGTTGCCGAGCGAGACACGGCTGACAACAAGTGCTTGGAAATACTCAAACGATTGGGGCACCCGGCGAAGCTTGAGGTTTTAGAGACGATTAACCTGCCCGATAGCGAACGTGTCCGGATAATGGAACTTAGTCGCGAACAATCATCGCTCGATGCGAAACGAACTGGAGCGATACGAGATCTCGAACGTATCCAATCGGAGTTGAGTCAGCTTGAACAGGCGATTTCGGTAGAAGAGGCTGATGTTGATATCAGTCCGCTCGAGGCCGCGATCGAGCTGGCCATGCGAGATGGAGACTTGAACCTCAAGCTCGAGGAGTTGGTTGCATCCACTAACCTTCTCGAGTCCGACGCTGACATACAGCGACGCCAGCTTTCGCCATGGACCGGTTCCTTGCACGAATTGGAACAGCTCTCATTACCGAGTGTAGCAACCATCGAGCAGTTTCAATCACGATTTCGAGACTCGGAACAGGAGAAGAAAGCGTTTCAAACTCACATTAGCGAACTACAAGCGTCGCTCGACGAAGATCTCATCGCGCTCGAGGAGTTAAATCGAGACCGCGAAATACTACCTTTCGAAGCGCTGCATGAAAGCCGTCAGCAGAGGCAGTCGCTTTGGATACAGATTGTAGAAAGGTGGCGATCCGGACCACTAATTGTTCCGGAGAACACTGCCCCATCGGATTCAGCAACAGATACGGATACCAATGCACTCAAGCGAACTTATGAAGACTCGGTACAACGATCCGATGAGGTCGCTGACGCCATGCGCGAGCATGCCGATGTGATTGCAAAACGGCAAGCGTTGCAGTTCGAGTTAGCTCGTAAACGAGTTCAAAGCGAGGCCCAAGCGGGACGACTCAAAGAGAGTCTTGCCGAATGGGAGGAGCTCAAGCGGGAATGGAATCGCGTTTGGGAACCGCTGGGGATCGAGGCAAGCAGTTGTCAAGAAATGCTGACTTGGCGACAGCAAGCTGAGAGTGTGAAAAACCTCGCCCGACAGGTGAGGCAAAAGGAGGTGGAAGCTCAGAGGCTGAAAATCCGCATTGACTCGTCGTTGGAGAGTTTACTGAGAGAGCTGATAGCAGTGGACCCAAAGCACTCCAAATCTCACGACTCGCTCGCGACAGCTCTCAAGTCGGCGAGACGCAAACTTTCTGAGTGGCAGCAAAAGCAGAATAAGCGGGCGTTACAACAAGAGGCTCGTGCAAGCTTGATCTCAGAGAGATCCGATGCTGAGCGAGCATTGAAGGAATGCGAGCAACTCTACAAGGAGTGGCAAGAGTCCTGGGGACATCAAATGCAATCTCTCAATCTTCCAGCGAGTGCGACTCCCACTCAAGCGGAAATCGTGATCTTGAACATTCAAGAGCTCCTCGCTGAGAGTGGCAGAGCCAGGGAGTTGAACGATCGAATCAAGAAGATGGAGATCGACATTGCTAACTTCCATGAGGAGCTGACAGGCTTGGTGGAGCGTTTAGCTCCCGACATCCTGGGCCGGACCGATGAGGAGATGGTGAGCCTGATCGACGCGTTGCGAGAGAAGAATGAATTCCATTTGAGTTTGTTTAACACCAAGCAGTCGGAGGCGAAGACGCGCCAGGAAGCTCGCCTTGAGCAAAAACGCCACCTCGATGACATCCACACGCGATTAAACCTATATTGTCAGCAATCCGGGTGCAGTGATACTTCGAAGTTGTTGGAGGTTGGGCAAATGTCATTCGACAAACGCCAGGCCAAGCAGAGAGTTCTCGAGTACCAAGAGCAGTTGTTGGATTTTTCTGGAGGTCAGGATATACACAACTTCTTGGTAGAACTCGAGTCGGAGAGGGAGCAGATTGATCAGCACCAGATCCGCATACAGAACCTGGAAAACGAACTAAAGGACTTGTCCGAGCGAAGGGATGTCATTTTAGGTGATATCCGAGAATGCAATTCGAAATTGACCAGTTGGGACGGAAGCTCGATAGCGGCAGAGAAGTTTGCTCAATGCGAAAGTATTACCGCGGAGTTAAGTGGCATGGCAAAGCGACTGGCAGTTTTAAGGATGAGTTCTGTCCTTTTGAATACCGCGATGGAGCAGCACCGCAAGAAGAATCAAACGCCCGTCTTGTCTCGAGCTAGCCAAGTTTTTAGTCGTTTGACGTGCGGGGCGTTTTCGGGATTGCAGACGGATCATGACGATCGTGGTCCCGTGTTACTTGCGATACGTTCCACAGGAGAGTCGGTTTCGCTGGCAGGCTTGAGCGAAGGAACTGCCGACCAGCTTTATTTGGCCTTGAGAATAGCCAGTCTTGAGGAATGGGTGAGTCGCCACGAGCCGATGCCATTCATTGTCGATGATATCCTAATCACATTCGATGACGATCGATGTCGAGCAGCTTTAGAGGTCCTAGCGGAGTTATCGAGTAAGACCCAAGTCCTATACTTCACTCACCATCAACATGTGCTGGAGCTAGCTGAGTCGGCCAACATTGTAACTCGGACCGAATGGAAATCGCTCTAGCTTGCTGAGCCCGATCTCGCTTCTCCCGATTTTAGATTGCAGAGATAAAACTCTATGATTACGAGAGTGTAGGTGCTCCCCCGACGACTTGCTCAATGCTCGTTTTTCCTGTTGACCCGGTCGGTCATCTGTGTTCGACTGATCGGTCACTAGTAGAGATTTACTAATTCCTTCGGAATAACAGGTCGATTACCCACGCCTTATGTTGCTTTCGGGATATTTGCTGCACTAGAGGGGCTCCTTAAACGTAGCTATGTCAAAAGGACAAGAAGAGTGCTAATGACTCCTAATACACGAGCACTTTGCGATTTAATTTTCTTACTTTTTTAGGAGGGAAAAGTTTAGCGATGAGTTCTGCAACGCAAGATGCTAACACTGAAACAACACGAGCATGGCATACGCTTACCAGCGAAGAGGTCCTGAGTGCTCTCAAGTCGGGAGAACAGGGGCTTCAGGATTCCGAGGCGGAAAGTCGGTTTGAGGAGTGGGGGCCGAATCGATTGCCTCCTCCCAGCCGTCGCGGGCCGCTCGTGCGGTTTCTCCTCCAGTTCCATAACGTTCTCATTTACATCCTGTTCGCAGCAGGTGCGTTGAAGTTCGGACTGGAAAAATACGTCGATGCCGGAGTTATCTTTGGCGTGATTTTTGTCAATGCAGCGATTGGCTTTTTCCAGGAGGGGCGTGCAGAAAAAGCACTCGATGCCTTGCGAAAAATGTTGTCGCTCGAAGCTACAGTCATTCGAGGTGGCAAGAGGAAGACGGTTCCATCCGACACGTTGGTCCCTGGCGACATCGTTCTCTTGGGTTCGGGAGACAAGGTGCCGGCTGACATTCGACTCATCGAAACGAATGAGCTCAAAATTGAAGAGGCCATGCTGACTGGTGAATCGATTCCAGCCGACAAGGATACGAGCACCACCGACAAAGGGGCATCACTAGGAGATCGGCACGGGCTCGCTTTTTCGGGCACCCTCGTTACCTCAGGGCGTGGCAAAGGAATCGTGGTCGCGACGGGAGAAGCGACCGAGCTTGGGAAAGTCAACAAATTGGTGGCAACGACTGACGCAATTGCCACGCCCTTGATTCGAAAAGTAAACCACTTTGCGCATCGTTTAGCCATCGTCATTGCGGTGTTGGCAATGCTAACGATTGGAGTTGGTTACTTCGTTGGATCGCTTGAGTTTATCGAATTGGTTTTTGCAGCTATCGCGCTAGCAGTTGCGGCGATCCCTGAGGGCTTGCCAGCCATTATGACGATCGTTTTGGCTATTGGAGTCCGTCGGATGGCAGCTCGCCATGCGATCATACGACGATTGCAAGCTGTCGATACTTTAGGTGCTTTGACCGTTGTTTGTTCCGACAAAACAGGAACACTTACCCGAAATGAAATGGTCGTAACTCATCTGCTGGTTGGGCGAGATCACTATGTGATTACCGGGAGCGGTTACGAGCCGAAAGGAGAGTTTCAACGTTTCGAGGAACAAGATAAATCCGTTGATGTGAACGGGGTTGATACCGTCCATGGCGCTTTGCTAGTTGCAGCCCTTTGCAACGAAGGTGGTCTCAAGCAAGACGACACGGGTACTTGGTGCCCACTAGGAGACCCTATGGAAGGGGCTTTGCTCGCGCTCGCAGCCAAAGGTGGCATCACAATTGACGGCTTGGAACAGGAATGGCCAACCGTGGATATGATACCCTTCGAATCCAGCAATCAGTTCATGGCTTCGCTTCATTCGGTTCCCGAAAGCGAGCAAGGCAAGGTATGGAGTGGAGAGCAAGTTGTGTTGATCAAAGGGGCACCGGAACGTCTCATTGGCATGTGCAGTTCCGAGTACCGAGATGAGCAAGGTGCTCAGGCGATCGACAGTGCATTCTGGGAGGAGCAAGCGGATCATTTGGCGAGTCAAGGTCAGCGCGTGCTCGCCTTGGCATTCAAGTCGGCAAGCGATTCTGGCTCCCTCGAGCTAGAAGATGTGAAGTCCGAATTAACGCTGCTAGGATTGGTTGGCATCATCGATCCACCCCGAGACGAAGCCATCAAGGCGGTTGAGCAATGCCGATCTGCGGGAATCCGGGTGGTAATGATCACCGGAGATCATGCCACTACGGCTCGCGCGATCGGTATGAAGCTGGGAATTGGCGATGGCAAGACCTCGACGACTGGAAAGCAAATCGACACCTTCGATAACGCCGAGCTACGGCAAATCGCGAAGGAATGCGATGTGTTCGCACGGGTAAGTCCCGAGCATAAACTCCGCTTGGTAGAAGCGATCCAGTCTCACGGCGAGGTCGTGGCAATGACTGGGGATGGTGTGAACGATGCACCAGCCTTGAAGCGAGCCGACGTTGGAATTGCGATGGGGATCAAGGGAACGGAGGTTACCAAAGAAGCGGCCGAGATGGTCTTGACCGACGACAACTTTGCTTCGATCGCTCAGGCGGTGGAAGAAGGGCGAACGGTATTCGACAACATCCGCAAGTCCCTGCTTTTCATCCTCCCGACCAATGGCGGCGAAGCCATGGTTATATTTGCAGCCATCATCTTTGGGCTGGCACTGCCACTCACACCGCTCCAAGTGCTGTGGGTGAATATGATCACGGCGGTAACGCTGGCGTTAGCTTTAGCCTTTGAACCACCTGAATCCAATGTAATGAAGCGTCCTCCGCGTGATCCGAATGGGCGTTTGCTGACCAACTATTTTCTGTTCCGAATCGCTTTTGTATCGACCATCATGTGCATAGGAACATTCTTGATATTCACTATCGAGAAGGGGGAGGGAATGTCTATCGCCTATGCTCAGACGACAGCGGTCAACACGATCGTCATGTTCGAAGTGTTTTATCTGTTCAACACGCGATTCATTCAAGCACCAGTCCTCAATCGGAATGGATTGTTTGGCAGCAAGCCCGTTTGGATATCGATTGGTTTAGTGGTTGTGTTTCAGTTGATGTTCACCTATCTCCCGCCGCTCCAAGCCATGTTTGGAACGGAGGCGATTTCTTGGCAGGACTGGGTTGAGACATTGTTGATTGCAAGCAGCGTGCTGTGGTTGGTGGAAATCGAAAAATGGATCGTCCGTTGTTTGCAACAGCGGAAGCACATCAAAGAGTCTTCTACTCCAGTGCGATGACGGCGTCGATTTCGATCAAGGAGGCGCGGAGCAAACTTTGGATGGTGGTCCGGGCGGGAAACGGTTCTGGGAAGTAACGGGCAAAGATCTCGTTCATCTGGAAATGATTCGCCGTATCGTACAGATAGACGTTGATTTTGATCGCATTAGCCATTGATGCACCGGCGTCTTCCACCGCTGTTTTCAAGTTTTCGAATGTCTGGACAGCTTGTGATTCGAAATCCCGAGGGGCGAATTCGCCTGTCTCGGGAATTACGGGGAGGATTCCGGAGAGCCAGAGTTGCCGACCAGAAGTGACAATTCCGTGGGAATAAGGCTGCTTGGGTTTAGGAAGACGCTGGCTAGTGAAGGGTTGTCGCATGATCGTTTCTCGGGGATTGGTGCAAAGTTTGGTTGAGTTCCAAAATCTATTCGAGATTAAAGTGCAATTGATCAGAATGGTAGAGCAGCACGTTCACTGACGCTAACCGAATTGAAAAAATGTCGGTATGATGTCGGTTCCATTTCCTACTCGTTCGATTTCGGTCTTGTATGAGACTAGATTGGCTTTTCCTTTTTTTGTTGGTATGCGTTACGACGCTTCCTGCTTGCCTGCTGTCGTATTGGATCGTGGGTTGGGTGAGGCGTCATGCAGTTTGGCTGGGGCTTATGGATCAGCCGAACGAAAGAAAAGTTCACTTGGTCCCCATTCCCCGTGGTGGTGGGATAGGAATTTCGTGTGGAGTCATCGGAACGTTTTTGCTTGGAATCATGGGCGTTGCCCTTGTCGATGCGGGTTGGTTGAGTGGCTTGGTTCCTGAGTCGGTCAAAATCTATATCCCGGGCTTGATGAGCCGCCTTTCCGACTTTGCAGTCCTGTTGTTGGGTGGTTTTGGTCTTGCACTTTTAGGCGGCATGGATGATCGATTCGGATTGTCCTGGAAGCTGCGGATTTTGGTCGAGTTTGCGATCGCGTTCTTTGTGGTGACTTGGCAAGACCTGCAGTTCTCACTTTTCATCGAGGTGCCATGGCTATCTACATTGATCGGCGTTTTTTGGATAGTCATGTTGGTTAACTCGTTCAACATGATGGACAATATGGACGGGTTGAGTGCCGGTGTGGCCAGTATTATTTGTATCATGCTGGCGTTTGTGCTGTTGATTGGCAGTCCAGACAGTGGTCGCTCTCCACAGATCTTCGTAGCTTCCATGGTGCTCGTACTACTCGGCGGTTTGTTAGGTTTCCTCCGGTACAACTGGCCTCCTGCCAGCATATTCATGGGAGACGCGGGGAGCTATTTTATTGGCTACTGGATTGCGATTTGTACGATGCTTTCCACCTACGTAGATGCCAGGGGGGATCGTCCGCATGCAGTACTTGCTCCTCTGTGTTTGTTAGCAATTCCGATTTACGACACGTTTAGTGTCGTGATGATACGATTGCGTCAGGGACGAAGCCCCTTTCAAGCTGATAAAAAGCACTTCTCTCACCGTCTTGTTGAGATGGGGATGTCTAAGCAGCAAGCGGTCAAAGTAATTTACTTAGCTACGTTGACGTGTTCGTTAGGGGCGTTGTTGCTGCCGCGAACCGATTTAGTTGGGGCTGCGATCGTTTTAGCAATCGTCTTTTGTATGCTGATACTCGTGGGAAGTATTGAGGGGCTAATCCGCAGGCAATCGGAGGCGAGCATCACATCGAAACCTTTTGACCAGGATCGAGAGACCAAGTCTAACGAATCAACCTCCCAGCCAGAGGTTCGCTCATGATACAGCAAGGAGACTTTTCGTCCAGTTCGAGCAATATTATTGCAATGTTGCCAAGGCTGATGCTGCTCGTTTTGGTCGGTGTTTATTTAGTAGCTGCCCAGTGGAATCCGTGTGATTCCACTTCGGTGGCGGCGGGAGCGTCGCTAAATTTGATTGTGATTGGGATCGCCATCGGAATCCTTACCCCGCTCGTCAGTCTACTTGAAAAGAAAAGAGTTCCCATACCGCTCTTTCCCACCATCGCATTGATTCTGTTTGCTTTATGGCTGGCGATCTCTACCTACATGGTAAGAGACAACACGAACTTGCGAGTCGCGATGCTGGGGTTATGGCAAACGGTCGCTATTTTGGGCGTTCTGCATGGGCTTGTTGCAGTGTTTAGCTGTTCCCAACTTCATAACAAGGTGCTGCACGTCAGTATTGCGTTAGCGATTGGTTCTTCGATGTATGCACTTTACCAATACTTTATCAGCATGCCTCAGACGCGGGCTCAGTTTCTACTTTCCAAAGAAGAAATGTTGCAAAAGGTCGGTATCACATCTGGCTCAGCTGAAGCGATGCAGTTTGAGAATCGCTTGTTTAGTACAGAACCAATCGGTCCGTTTGCGTTAACGAACTCCTTGGCAGGGGTTTTGGCTCCCGTTGTGGTTCTGATAGGAATTATCGTCTGGAGTATGTTTTGGCGAAAGAGAGTTAATCAGGCTTCCTCAGGCAATGCTTCGGTTGGCGTGGGCACGTTACTCATTGAACCTGATGAGGTTGAGGAGGCAACCAAAAAGTACATCATCCCAATCGGCATTGTTTTGCTCGCCCTCACAGGATTTGTGCTTGTGTTGACGAAAAGCCGTACGGCTTGGGTTGCGACCGCTGCGGGGATTTTATTTGGTAGTTTGTTGTTGGTTCGATTGCTGTCACGCGCGAGTAATCGTTGGATTTTTTTAGGGCTTGCGGCTTGCTTGGGAATGGGATTCGTCGGGGCGTTTGCGATCTACTGGGTCGATTCGGGTATCCTCACAGAGGCAAGCAAGTCTCTGTTGTACCGTATCGAGTACTGGCAAGGAGCTTGGCAGTTGTCGTTGCGTTCGCCATGGTTTGGCTATGGTCCTTTAGCATTTCAGGCGGAGTACGTCACGGTCAAGGCATTGACGGCATCGGAGAACCCTGCCGATCCGCACAACATGTGGATGGAGATTTTGGTCTGGGGTGGTTATCCTCTGCTCGGGCTGGCGTTAGCGGGAGCTTTGTGGTTAGCCAGTTCCGTTGTGCGATCTTGGCGTGTGCTAGGTAGGGGAATCGGGATGGCTATTCCATACGACGGGTTCGCCAAAGTTTGCGAGTCCAGTGATACTAGGACTAGATCAGAAGGTGATTACGCAGGTTCGATCGCGATAGAGATTGGTGCCGGGATAGCGCTCCTAGCGGTTTTATTTTTCGGACTCATTGTTTACTCGGTTGATCCCCAGTCCGATTTGCTGTTCAACGCCGTGGCTTTTGGCGGAGGGACAGGTGTATGCTATTGGTTTGTCCGCAAAATAAACTTAAGGACGATGGGATTGTGGATCGCGAGTGTATTAATTGTACTGGTTGTTGCGATTCACTTTTTGTTCTCTGGAGGCTGGATGCAACCAGGTGCTATGAGCCCTTTGGTCATTGGCTTGGCGGGTATGCTGGTCTTCGGTACGGATGATAGGTCCAGAACCTCTATTCCTACAGACGCCAAAAACCTATCGCAATTTGGTGTTTCAGGACTCCATCTCGTGCTTTGGGGGGGGGCGGTTCTCGCCTTTGGGCTGACAACGATGGGGCCAGAAAGGGAACGAGGTAGAATCGAACAGTTGCATCGAGAACAACAACTTTTGCGTTTGCCTCAGGAGGATTATTCTAAAATTTTGTTGGCTAGTACTGGAGATCCAGATCAAGCCAGTTGGTTGATGCAGGCTGCCCATCAACAGTTGTTGGATCCCAGATTGGGGCCCTCCTCTCGACGTCAATGGCTCGAAGTTTACGAACAGACGCGGAGAGCATGGATTTCGCGAGATCCCAGAAACTGGCTGGTTTATCATCAGATTGCGATTTTGGACTCGATGGCATGGGAGGTCTTGCGATCGCAAGGGATCGAGGTTGCGGAGATTATCAATCCTCAAGAAATCCTTGTTGAAGCCTCGCGTGCGGCGGGTCTGAATCCCACGTCAGCGCAGTGCCAATTACAACTCGCGGTTCTAGCATTCTGGGCGGGGAGTCTGGCTCAAGCCGAAAATGCGTTAGCAGCCGCTGAGCGAATTGACCAAGCGACCCCTCACTCAGACCGAAAGCTCGCGGCTTGCTCGGTTTGGGTACCTCGTGAACTCGTTCAAGGCAATGAAGCGGAGTTTCGGGTGGGGGGCGAAGCAGGAACGCCCGGTTATTTCAAGGGTGAACCTGTTTTTTCCTGGTTGCGTAAACTTACACAGTGAAGAGAATTGCACTTTTAGTCTGTGCCACACCAGCTTGAAACCAATCTATGAAGTCCTTAATTGTAGCCGTTTTGATTTCTGTCGTCGCTGGTTTTGGGTTCGCGACCTATATGGAATCGAGCCGATTACGCGGCCTAACCCATTACTGGGGGGTAGTCGAAGATATTGATGCAACTTTGGCCAGCTATAGCCAAGTTATCACGGGTGAGGTTCGTGACGCGGGCAAGATCGAAGTCGTCGGTGGAACCGATTACAATTTCGGGACGATGAAGCAGGGAGGAAAGGGGAAGCACGCGTTCATCTTCAGAAATGTCGGCACCGCCCCGGCAGACGTTTGGTTCATCCGCAGTTCCTGTAAATGCACAGTCGGGCGGTTTGAAAAAGCAACATTGCAGCCGGGTGAAGAGACGGAGGTTGAGTTGGAGTGGGTGCTCGAGGGGTATACTGCAGACTTCGCGCAGACTGCCACGATTGGCACCAGCGCTCCTGAACAGGAAGAAATCTCATTGGCGATTCGGGGCAAGATTGGACAAACGCATGCTTTCGACCCGCCGGGAATTATCGTTGCCGACCATATTTCTAGCGAACAAGCCACATTCGAGGGTAAGCTTTATTGCCTCGGACAGTCTCCCATGGGATTCAACGACTCATTTGTGGCCAATTCATCCCTTGCAGGAAAAATGTACTGCCTCATCCAAGGCATACGGGAACCAACCGAAGATGAGTTAGCCCTTTATCCCGAGGCTCGCTCGGTGTTGGACTACAAGGTTACGGTCGAAAAGGGAGTGGGGGCCACATCGCTGAATACAAACATCGTATTCCGAAATCGAGAAAATCCTGATGAAACTCCAGCCATGCTTCCGATTACAGGGCGAATTGTTACTCCTGTTCGAATCATTGCGGGAAGTGACTACACAGAAGAGAGAAAAATTCTCCGTATGGGAATAGCTCCATCTAAAGAAGGGCTCAAGAAGAGCTTCTTGATGGCAGTTTCCACTGAGGAATATGCCAAGGCGGCGATCACATTCAAAGAAATTTCGCCTGAAGATTTATCGGACAAGATCCAAGTATCAGTAGGAAACCCCACCATTCGTGGTACCTCCAAGATATATCCTGTCACGATTGAAATCCCGGCTGGGACTGCTCCTGTGGAAAAAAACGGATCGTCGGGCAAGGACTTTGCTAAGGTTATTTTCGATACAAACATGGAAAATTCCCCGACCGAGATGGTTTTTATCCAGTTTCGTATAACGGAATAGTTTCTCTCAGTGAACTTGTGTCGCGGTTCCTGCCGATTCAATGCGTGGGAAAAGCGGGCTTGGCTACTACGCTTCGAACAGCATACGATGGGCGATCCGAATTGACGGGAAATGACTTAGATGACGCAATCTATGAAGAAGCATGTCTTTCGCGCGGCGATTTTGCTATCACTCGCCTCTGGCTCTGTCGGGCTGCCTTTGTTGGGAGTGGGAGACCCGCCCACACAGATCGGTAACCCGAAAGTCACAATTCGCTTTCTAAGTGAAACGGCTCAAGATGGTCAGCAGGGGGCATCGGCAACAGCAATTCCTGCCAATAAAGTCGACCGGGCCTCCAACGGAGTCGAACCACCTCGACCAGCGGATCAAGGTTTGCTGAACGTGGCGACTGAGGAGGAACGCAACCAAGTCATCGCACCGGACTGGGGCAATCCTTGGGTGGTCTTCTTTGTAACAGGTCGCCAGTTTGGATACATGGAACCGTGCGGTTGCACTGGCCTGGAAAATCAAAAGGGGGGGCTCATGCGACGAGACTCCCTCCTGGGTAAGATCAAGGAGAGGGGCTGGGAAGTACTGCCGATTGACGCGGGCAATCAAGTTCGACGGGTCGCCAAACAATCCGAAATTAAGTTCGAGTGGACCTCCAAGGCGCTCGGAATGATGGGATACGTAGCATCGACATTTGGCCCCGATGATTTGCGGCTAAGTCACGATAGCCTAGTTTACCCATTGTTGAATACACCTATCGATGACAAGGGCGAGTCGCAACCTCTATTTGTTTCCGCAAATGTCTCTATCCTGGATGGAATGGACACACTTTGGAAAGTCGTGAAGGTTGGCAATCGAAAAATTGGTATCACTGGAGTTCTTGGTGATGAGCCATTGGCGGAGCTGAAGTCGCTGCTTAGCAATTCTAAAGATGGCGTCAAAGTTCGGTCCGCTAAGCTAGCCTTGCGTGAGGTCACGGAAAAACTAAAGGCTGAGCGATGCGACTATTACGTTTTGATATCGCATACTTCGCTCGAGGAGTCTCGCGAACTGGCACAATTGTTCCCGATCTTTTCGCTTGTTGTTACAGCTGGTGGATACGGGGAGCCAACTTACCGACCTGAAGTAATCCCAGGTACCAAAACCCAAATGGTCCAGGTAGGTACCAAGGGGATGTACGCTGGCATCGTGGGCTTGTTTGATGACCCCAGGGACCCAATCCGCTATCAACGCCTTGCTCTCAGCTCCCAGTTCGAAGACTCTCCTCGCATCAACGAACTGTTCAGCAATTACCAGGATCAACTTAAGGTCGAGGGGCTAGAACGACTAGCACCGAAACAAACCCATCTGTCTGGTAGCGCGTTTGTTGGTTCCGAGAAGTGTGGAGAATGCCACACGACAGCTTACGATATTTGGAAAGATACCCCCCATTCTCACGCGACCGATTCCATTATCGAACCGCCTGATAGGCCATTGTCGCGAATTTTTGATCCGGAATGTTTATCTTGCCACACCACGGGTTGGAAGCCGCAGCCGTTTCTGCCTTACGACTCCGGCTTTGAATCTCTGTCCGCTTCCGCACATTTAACGGGAAGCGGTTGCGAAAATTGTCATGGGCCCGGTAAAGCCCACGCGGACGCGGAATCAGGAGATATCGAGGCCACGGCGGCAATGATAGAAAAGCTTCGGGATGATATGAAGCTTCCCTTGGCTAAAGCTGAAGAAAAATGCATGGAATGCCACGATATCGATAATAGCCCTGACTTTCACAGAGACGGGGCATTCCAAGCATACTGGGAACGAATCAAACATTACGGCAAGGACTGAGTGCGGTAAACTGATCGAATCACGACACCTTTTTCGCCATTCGAAACCGCGGTCGTTGAAATCTCCCCCAAAGCTTCCATGATCTCCCAGAGCCCGAGCAAATCTCTAGGCGTTAGACTGATGCCCTCGATAGGAAGTTCTTCATCAGGGATAAGTTCCTCATCGAGGTCTAAATCTGCTTGCTTAACGGCATAGCGAACCCAGGGACTTAGTGATGCGAATAGTCGCCCCAAGTCCGCATACGAAGCCGCGGCGATTCGTGCGTCACTTTCTAAAACGGGAACCCCAACAGCCAGCGAGTTCTTTGCAGCGAGCGAATTGGAGGTCACCTTTGAGTATCCTGCGACTAGTAGATCCTGGGTGAGCAAGACGTGAGGCATCAAATCTGCGGGTACGGGACAATCCTCAGGGATCGGATATCCATATTTCACCCCGCTCGGCTCAGTGAATTTTTCAGGGCGAGGAATCGCATAGCCTGGGGGAACCGCATTGGGATCCATTTCACGCACAAGCTCTAACACAGAATCCAGTACCTCGAATACTTCTTTGCCAGCACTGATCAGCTTGTCGCGATTCTTCAGGCCGCTTATCCACGACATTTCGGGTAACGGCAGTGGCTCGTCCGACACTGGCATTCCCTGGAACCATTGTTTGGCCTCGAGACTGCCAGATGTCCAGACCAAGCCGTGCTCGCCGGTCAACGAAGGTGCAATCGATTGTTCGTAAATATCTGCCAAGCGTTCGAGTATAGGATAGACTCTCGCAACCATTTGCTTGACTACGGCCTGTTGGTCCTCGTCAAAATCTAGCTCGGACAGATCCATCTCCAGCGCAGCGTCTAGCCGAGCCTTTGCTCGTTGTACAATTTTACGCATCAGCTGAAAGTATTCTGGATGGTCCGCGTACTTGGTTACAACCATCATGATGGGATTACCACCGACGTGGCTGAGTCCCTCGAGCGGTCCCGCTGTTCCAAGAAAAATATCTGGTGTGCGGTTGTATTGTCGCATCTCCCAGCCATCATCAGTCAAAAACGAAAGCAGCGTTTGGCCTTGGAACGGAGGAATGACTTTGGCGATTTCTTCGTCCATCCATTGCAAGTCCGTTTCGACATCGTCTAGCAAATCTTCAACCTCGCTTCCCTCTTCAATAGACATACTGAAAGCGGAGGTGGCTTGGGAGAATAGTTTCGAAAAGAAACCATTGAACTGCATGTCCCAGCTGGTCTCGGCAAAGACATTCGAAGTGTACGAAACCATCGTGAGAGGCTTACCGCTGTACTCGATGACGGGTGCCAAATCTGGGTGCGATATCAAGCTATCTCCTTTGCCCAGGGCGAGAAGATCCTTGGCTGTTTCTGTAAAGGCTAGGACAAAATAGCGATCGAGAGTCCCAATCGTGAGAGTCAGGTTCTTGGTCTCCAAGACCTCCCGTAGGTGATCCATCGATTCTTCGTCGAAGACATCATTCGTTGGGAGTGAGTCCCAAGGAACCAATTTTCCATTGAGGGTAATCGATATTCGGGACCCCCTGCCGTCATCAACTCGCTTGATGAGTCCACGGAATTGATCGGCTTGCCCTGTGGCCATGAGTGGCAGTTGAATAAGAGCTTCCAGTTGATCGACTTTGGTGATGGCAGCATCCTCGTCCTTAAACTTAGCTCCCATAACAAAGGTCGGGATACTCAAACTTTTGAGCTCATCGATCCACTTATCGAAGAACTCCATCATCGCCTCGTCGGGGTCCGATTGAGATTCGGCAATCGCCTCTTGCATCTCGGTACTAAAGAGATTTACCGCCTTTAGAAGTCCCGTCAGGTTCTTATCCGCAAAGACAAACGTTTCCTCAGAGCTTAGCTCGGTAAAGAACGCAAGCGACTCCTTAAAGTTTGGACTATCCCAGACCATTCTGGCTTGCGCGAACGGTTCCGCACGATCATTCCATTGACGCAAAAACTCTTTCCAGGATTTTGTGACGGTGGGAAGCTTGAGAAACTTTCGAGCCACAGGCCCATTCACAAAACGATCCCACTGCTCTGCTTGTCGCATGCTGGCCCAGTAAAAATCGGCGTCCTTGGGAACCAATCTCAATGAGGTCTCTTTGAGTTGCTCTTGCCCCAACAAGCCCTGCCCCCAGCCCAACGTTGAGATTGCTATTGCGCCGCCCAACGCGAAACCTAACGATCTTTTCATGCTTTCACTCCTAAGAATCGAAACGATCTAATTCATCCACCAGAGAATCGATATGTGGAAATTCGTCCATGTCGTCATATGCGATTTCTTGTTTGCTTGGAATGTCATTGCCGAGGCTTTCTCGAATTGGAGTTCGGGGCACGGACGGTGCCGTGTTGGTATTCGCAGAAACAACGGGCAGCATCACGGGAAGCGGTTTCCGGGGGGTGTTGCCAGCCACTTGTAACTGAAAAACCGGCGTTGCTTTCGCTTCGAGAAGTTGTTTCAACTGACCTACCGACTTGCTAACGGCTACTCCAGGAGCGAACGGCATCAGGTAAATTTTCTTAACACTTGGCCCTGAGCTCGGTGACACCAACTTGGGTGAACCATCAACAGGTACCAGCTCGAAGCTTTCGAATCCAAGACGTATCAGTTCGGGAAGTACTGCTTCGCCTGGCAGCCACGTCACCAAGACGAAATCCCCTTTAAGACCATCCAAGCATAGAAAGTCTGTCGAGTCTGGCTGGATAGAGGCTAAATCCGAGATAAGGGTGGCATCGAGCCGTTCCTCGAAGAGCAGGGAGGTGATCCAGCCTTCTTCACACTCAGAGAAAGCCGCAGAGCGTTTTGCGTTTTGCGAAAGGACAACAGGTAAACGAATAGCCATTTTACTTTCCAAAAGCTTCTATTTCGGCGTCTGACATTTCGAAAAATCGCATCAGCCCCTTGGCGTCGCCCGTTTTCATTCCGAGATACAACGCAGATTTACGCTGCAATGCGGTTCCGTGAGTAAAACTGTCTGGCAGGACTTTCCCTTGGTATCGCTGTTGAAGAACATCGTCTCCAATGCGGCTGGCTGCGTTCAATGCCTCTTCCAAATCTCCTGGCTCCAAAACTCGCTTTTGCTTTTCGATATGGTGCGCCCAAACTCCAGCCAGATAGTCAGCTTGCAATTCGAGCCTGACCAGGAGTTTATTCGCCTCTTTTTCTGAAGTATTCGCTCGCAATCGATTCACCTTGGGAAGAATGCCCAGCTGATTCTGAACGTGGTGCCCCACCTCATGCGCGATGACGTATGCTATGGCGAAATCTCCCGGGGCGCCGAACTCCTCATGCAGTTGCCGGAAAAAGCCAAAGTCGAGATAGACCCCATTGTCACCACTGCAATAGAACGGGCCGGACTGCGTCGATGCTACTCCACAAGCCGATCGGATAGGCTGATCGAAAAGCACAAGATTCGGCTCTTCGTAGTGTGCTCGAAACTCGGTGCGAAACAATTTGTTCCAAACATCCTCAGTGTCTTTGAACATCACCGAAACCATCGATTTCAGTTTCGCGTCAGGATCTCGAGCTGGATCGATAGGGCTCGTTCTTGTACCCTGACTCCCAGCTGGCCGTTGGTTCTGCTGACCGGCTTGACTTAGAAGCTGCGATGGATCTCCGCCCAGCAGCATTACGATAACGACCAGGAGCAAGGTACCTAGTCCGCCCCCCAGGGCCACACCCCCCGCAGGCATTCCCATTCCACGTTTATCGTGAACATTCTTCGACTCCTCCCGGCCTTCCCAACGCATCAAATTCCTCGCGACAATCTCGTAACCAACGTTCCAACCAGACTTTCGTCACGAGTATACCAGATTCAAGGACTTGGTGGAAAACAAGGGAGTCAGCACTTCACCTCAGAATTCACCGTCGAAGCGATTTCTTACAAGAATCGGTTTAGATCCACAATTGCAGCCGGCCGTCCAATCGGTTTGGTAACGCTCTGTCTACCCAACGCTTGATTTGCGACTCGTTATATCTGGTGCTGAAATGTCCACAAATGACGACCTCGTTCTGGAAGTCGTTCTGCCGAGCCACGATGTCGTCGAGGTGCGTGTGCCCATGCTTATGAATCTTCTCGCGACGGTGATCGGGGGCTACGAAAGTCATCTCGGTGATCAACACCTTGGCACGGTACATCTCTGGGTGGTTGTCGAGCCCCTCGGGGGCTGTGTCACCAGTGTAGGCAACTAGAGGAACACGCAGCTCATAAGTCACCTCGGTGCCGGAAAGCTTGAGATCGCGGATCTGATCACCCGTAAGAGAGGTGTACTCAGGCTTGAGCTTGCGGCGACGGTCCCAGACGATAAATCCCAACGCTGGGATGGAGTGCTTCATAGCATGCGTGGTGACCACAATCTCTCGCGACAACTCAATCTCCTCATTGGGGCCTACGGGAATCAGCTCGCACGGTAACCGACCACGATCTAGTCGCGAGAAACACTTTAACATGGAATCGACAGCCGACGCTGCGGACTCAGGCAAGTAAATCGTCGGTGGCTCCATCTTCATCATTCGCCGTCGCGCCACGTACGAAGGGAGTGCTGCAATATGATCGAGGTGAGCGTGCGAAATAAAGTATCTTGGTAAAGCCATGAAATCCCAAGGCTGTGCCCCCAAATCAAACCCGATCTTTAGCTCTGCAATTCGCCAGTACGTTTGAACCGCAGCCCGCGAGTATCCATCTATCGTCAACCCTGAGTGAGTTAGACCAAGCGTGGGAGCATTATCGACCGAGCCAATGGTCTCTGCTATGTCACGTTCTAACCGATCGCCACTTGATACCTTTCGAACTCGATTGGAGTCACGCTTCGATGACTGGTTTTGCGGAGACTCTGACACGGAATAAGGACTCTTGTTTACTAAGGTTCTTGGCGAACGAAGCTTGAGCTATCGCACTTGATTGACGATGGACTCGCTACTGGAAACGGCGTGGGGCTGCTCTGGTGATAGTTTAGCAACTCGCCAGTCGAGCAACTGCAACTCCACCCGTCTCATACCATTAAACTCGTTGAGCTGAGGTCTAAAAGCGATATCAAATTGACCGGCATGGGTATTCAATGGTTCGACCCATTCTGCTTGTCCGAATGCGACCCCTCGCATTCTTGTTCCGTTCTGAAGAAACTTGACATCGAGATGGCGAGCTCCACTGCCCATCGTCCGGGCTGGCTCAGCAAGACTAACGTTGCTGGCAACCAAAACCGGTCTCGGATTCGAGGCTCCAAAGGGTGCCATCTTCTCAAGCTTGTGAATCAAATCCAAACTGCTAATCTGCTTGAGCGTTACCTCAGCATCCACGTGCAGTGTCTCGATCGGCTTCTGCCCATTCAGCCTTGATGAGATCACCTCGAGAAACGCTTCCCGGAAAGCGGGAATCATTTTCTCTTCCACCTTGAGCCCCGCTGCTGCTGCGTGCCCACCGCAAGAAATCAAATGGTCGCGACACTGGCACAAAACGGCGTGCAAATCGACGATCCCCTGCGAACGAGCCGAGCCTGTACCTGGCTTTTGCCCAATCGGATCGAGCCCAATAATGACAGTCGGACGGTGATACTTATCCGAAATCCGACCCGCTACTACGCCAATGACCCCCAGGTGCCAGCCGCTCCCGGAAAGGACAAACGCTGGATCATTGTCAGCATCGAACTGTTCTTTGAGCTGCTTCGTTGCCGCAAGTGTCACGCTGCGCTCGAGCGAATCGCGATCCTCATTGAGCTTGCCCAAGTACTCCGCAAGTGTCTTCGCTCGCTCGGGGTCTCGCGTGGTGAGGAGCTCTACCCCTAACTGGGCTTGACCTAGGCGACCTGCCGCGTTGATTCTTGGGGCAATCTTGAACGCAATATTTTCGGCCGTAAGATTCGCGGATGGCCCAAATCCCGATTGCTTGATCAATTCAGCCAAGCCGAGTGGTGCCGCTTGCAACATGAGCTTCAGGGCGCTGCGAACCAAGATTCGGTTTTCGTCGAGCAGAGGAACCACATCCGCAATCGTGGCGACTGCGGCGAGACATGTCGCCTCCAAGAGAAAACTGCGTTGAGACTCATTGACTTTGTTGTTCTGGCTCGCCAATTGGCAAATCCCCCAAGCCAGCTTGAACGCCACGCCAGCCCCGCACAGACCATGAAAAGGGTAGCCGAAGCTAGGCAATGCCGGATGGACGATTGACGAGGCGTTTGGTAAACGTTCTCCAATAGAGTGATGGTCGGTAACGATCAGCTCCATGCCCAGCTCACGGCAACGCTCCGCCTCTGCAACGGAGCCAATGCCACAATCCACGGAAATAATAAGCTTTCGGCCTCGCTCGGCTAGCTTCTCCAATGATTGACAGGATAGGCCGTACGCATCTTCCAAGCGGTTCGGAATGTAGTATTGAACATCCGCACCGAGCAGCCTCAACCCGTTGACCAAAATCGCTGTTCCGCACATTCCGTCGGCGTCGTAATCACCGTAAATTGTGATGGGGGTTTTGTCGACGACCGCCCTATAGATCCGCTCAGCGGAAGCTGCGAGATTCGGTAGCATGCCCGGCTCGCGCAGGTCAGCAAATTTGGGATCGAGAAAGCCAGAAATGTAGTTCGGGTCGGTAATTCCTCGTTGGTATAGCAACTGAGCCACTACCAAATCTGTTCCAGCCCTCTCCGCCAGCAGGCGGCTTGCGGCAAGGTCGACACCCCGAAACATCCATTTTTTGGCCATGCTAGTCGTCCTTGAAAGGCTATAAGAAAGGATGGATTCGCTGGCAAAAATGGCAGTACCGCATCGAACTACCACCAGCGTTGGTGTTTAACCGCGCCCTTGTAGACGATGGAGTCCTAACTCCGCCCGACCCAATTACGAACGAGAAAGGCTAGGGAAGCCGACCAATGGCACTCTTGGCAATGCACCATGCTCGTAGCCAACAAGGAAACGCTCGAAACCTTAAATCTCAAGCGAACTGCTTGGCAGCGACGGTCGGTGCCAAATCGAATATGCAACCATCCTAATAGTTGGAGCAAACTCAGCGGAAACGACCGGACCAGTGCAAACAACCAGTGCCGTGGACTATTTTCGCTTTTCCAAGTGAACGGTCACTTTGCGAAGTCGTGGACAGTATTTGCGAAGCTGTAGCTTCTCCCCGCCAGGTCTTCGAAGCAGCGTGTAGTTAATGTCGCCGGTTTCTTGACAAACTAGGAACGTCGTTTCCTTCTTCTTCTTGCTCTTTGCCATGGCCAAAAACTCTTGCTAACGCTCACCCTATCGTGGGTGGCTCGGTGGTGTTGGGTAACCCAAAACTGGAACGAATCGCAGAGTATGGCATCCGTTCTGTTGTTTGGCTAGATCAAATTCCAAGTGCGGGGATAGGCCGGATCATGGAACCTTCCCACATGAAAATCCATCTACTGGATAGGCGGATAGTTGCTATCGGCCTATTTCGGCACGGAATGCAGATTTTTACGATCAGTTCGACTAATTGCGGTTATTGGCTGGTCGTTACGCGGAAGATTGTGCAGGAATGCGACATATCGACCAAAATATCTCTCGTAACCCTCATATTCTGAACACAGGTTTTCCGAGAATGAGGGTTAAGGAAGGTTAAGCGAGGGATCAGGCCATATTGGTCGTGTAGTATTGAGGTTCAAGGCTCCTCGAGATCCCTGTAATCGGCTTGATGACATCCTTTTCCCAGACAGCCCCTCTCACGGGGGGAATGCAAAAAGTTATGAAACGCGATTCCAATGCTCTGAAACGAGTCTCTTCCACCAAGACCATTCGGCCCAGACTGGAAAAGAGGCAATTGATAGCATCGCTCCTCAAGGGTCTTTTTGCGGAAGCAGACAACCGGCCCAACCGACCGATTCACTTCGAGCCCCTGGAAACTCGCCAATTGATGGCGGCTGACTTTTTCCAGGACTCTTCGGCCTACGCCGATTCCAACCTAAATTTCAACCCGGACATTCCGGCTGCTTTTAGCCAGCAAATGGCATTCGGTTTGTTCGGCGGGGGTGGGTTGCTGGGAGAGGGAGAGGGAGTCCAGAACCTTGTGGAATTTGCCAAGGCTTTGAGCCAAGCGGGTGTTCGTTTCTTCGGGGCGGACTGGTGCCCCATCTGCACCCAGCAGAAGCAGTTGTTTCAGGATGGGGCGAATTACCTACCTTTTGTGGAGGTTACCAACCCTGATCGAACACGTAATGCCATTGGTATCGCTGAGAACATCACTCAGTATCCAACGTGGGAATTCCCTGACGGCACCAGAGTCACTGGGCTTCAGTCTCTCGCTCAATTGTCGGCGCTTTCAGGGGTAGCAATTCCGGCAACGACAGGTCCCACGTTCGTCGAAATTCCGAACCAGACCGTTCGATTTCGTCAACCGCTGCACGTTCCAGTGGACGCCTACGATCCGTCGGGTGGGCCACTGACGATTACCGTCTCGAGTAGTAACCCTGGTGTCGTATCAGCCCAGATGATCACGGATACCAAATCGCTCCGGTTGTCCGTCAATGGCTATGGCGACATGGTTTTCCGTCTGTTCGAGTCCGAGGCTCCACGACCTGTCGGTCGCATCGAAACGCTCGTCAACAGCGGCTTCTACGACCAAAGTGACAGCAACAAAATCATCTTCCACCGAGTCATAGATAATTTCGTTCTCCAAGCAGGTGACCCAACGGGCACAGGCGCGGGAGGATCGACGCTGGGGAACTTTGATGACCAGTTCAATCTAAATCTGCTCCACAACAGAACGGGCGTTCTTTCGTTCGCAAAATCCTCCGATGACACAAACGATTCTCAATTCTTTATCACGGAAGGTACACAGCAACATCTCGACTTCAATCACTCGGTTTTCGGACAGCTGATCCAAGGGGAAAATGTGCGAGAAGGGATTTCCCGCACCAATGTTAACAGTCAAAGCAGACCCATCAACGAAATCAGCATCAACAACGCGGAAATTTTTGATGACACTGAAAACGGACTTATCCGGCTCATAGCAAACGGTGAGTCAGGTACCTCGGTGATCACCGTTCAAGTTGAGAACTCGGCTGGCCAAACCTTTACGCGCACCTTTACCGTCACGGCCGCACCCGACAACACGAACGGTGCCCCGTTCTTGAATGACGTAACGCTCCCGGCATCGATCCCAACAGGACAAGCGACAACCATCCAGCTTACGGCTCAAGATAAGGAGGGTGATCCGGTCCTGTTCTCCGCAACACGAGTTGGCAGCGTCGATTACCAATTTAGTATCGACCAAAACACAGGCTTGCTCTCCGTCACCCCCCCAGCTAATTACACGGGGCCAATGGAGATAATGGTGAGTGTTACCAATGCGACCGGGACGACTACCACCCAGGATAAATTTGACTCTCAGCGACTGACCTTCAACGTCGTTGCATCAGGAGCAATACAAGCTCCGACCTCGATTTCCCTTAATCCTGATACTGACACAGGTCTTAGTAACACGGATCGGGTTACGAACTCGACCGCAACCACGTTCGCAGTGACAGGTACTGTTGCAGGAGCTACTGTGACCTTGAGGGTCGGTAGTACCGTTGTTGGAACTGCGCTAGCCTCCGGGTCAACAACCAACGTAACCGCAAATCTGATCGCTCAGCTTGGCCAAGGAACTCACCAAGTTGTGGCAACACAAACATTAAATGGGGTTACTACCGACCCAACGGCACCGATCAGTGTCACAGTGGATTCTGTTCCGCCTGTATCAATACCCGCTAGCAATCTTCCATCGAATGCTCATGCTGGACGGCTGCTTCAGTTCGATTTGACACATCCTGAAGAGGGAAGCGGTCTGCGTTATAGCTTTGATGCATCACCTGCTGGAATGTCGGTGAACCCGACAACTGGAGTGATCACCTGGACTCCCCTCGAAAGCCAGATAGGCCCCCATGCCATCGATCTTCGGCTGACCGACCTCGCTGGGAACTTTGTGGTCCAGCAGTTCTCTATCGTTGTTGCGGATGAAGCACGGGTTCGGGTCCAATTACTACCGTTCGACTTGCAGGGTAACCCTCTTACCGCATTGTCTATCGGACAGGAATTCAATCTGCGCGTCGTTGTGACCGATCTTCGGACAGACTTGGATGATCAAGGTGATGGCGTGTTCTCCGCGTACATGGATTTGGAATACGACCCAGCCCTCATCGAGCTAGTCGGAACAACGCCACTCACTTTCTCGAACGATTTTGGAAACGGGCGACGCTTCCCTGATGTCACTGTCCCCGGCTTGCTGGATGAGTTTGGTGCGTTCTCCAACTTTACTTTTGGACCAGGGCGCGACCCACAAGTACTAGCAACGGTCCGCATGCGAGCCAAAGCGTCTGGCCAAGCCTTGTTTACAACGAATCCGGCAGAATCGCCAGGTCAAGGCATTTCGGTGTTCAAGGTAAACGGTGCTGTACCCTCGAACCAGGTGGCTTTTGAAAGCCTCACCATGACAGTCGGCACCAACTTTACGGTGGTCGACGACGTTTTCAGCGTACCAGAGGATTCTGTCAATTTCGTTTTGAACCCTCTCGCTAACGACACAATAGTCGCTGGTTCGGGAGCAGTTCTCACGATTCAATCCGTGGGAGCGTCCTCTCAAAACGCTACGATCAGCGTTATCAACAACGGCACGGCTCTCGCGTATTCGCCGTTTCCTGATTTTGTAGGCACAGATGTCTTCACTTACACTGTCACGGACCAAACAGGTGCCACATCGACTGGGACGATCACTGTTCAAGTCACCTCGGTCAATGATCCACCTATCGCGAACGATGACCAGTTCACAGCGAGAGCGGGAGACGTCGCGCTGTTCTTAAACGTTCTCGCGAATGACTCGTCGGGACCAGACACGGGTGAGACATTGCGAGTACTGAGCGTTAGCGCCGGTTCGCAAGGTGGCACGATCGCTGTCGCGAGCAGCGGGAACGGCGTTCTGTACACTCCTCGAGTTGGCTTCCAGGGAGTCGAAACGTTCACCTACGTTCTTAGCGACGGCAACGGAGGCACAGACACCGCAACGGTTACCGTGACTGTTGGGCCTGCGGTAACTCCTCCCACTGTTGTGAACGACACCTTCAACATAACAGAAGATGATCCGGCCGCCGAATTCGATGTGCTCGCTAATGACACGCCAGCGGAAGCTGGCAACACTCTATCGATCATCAGTGTAAACGCTCCGCGTGGAACAGCTACCATCACCAGCAACGGTACTCGGCTAACTTACCAGCCAGCACTCGATGATAATGGAGTCGTTCTTGTTACCTACACCGCCCGCAGCAGCAATGGCGGAATCGCGACAGGAACCGTCACCTTTAATATCGCTGCGGTTAATGATCCGCCGAATGCAGTTAATGACAACCTGCAAGTCCTCTCGCAGCCCAATCAAACACTAAACGTGTTGGCCAATGACACTAATCCCGACGCGGGTGAAGTGCTAACCATTGTCTCGGTAACCCAACCGCCGGCAGGTCAAGGTACCGTCTCCATCGCTTCCGATGGTAAGTCCTTGATTTACTCTGCCCCGAACGTTGACTTTACGGGAACCGTGCAATTCACTTATACGATCGATGATGGCACCGGGCTAACCGATACTGCGACGGTCACGCTGGATGTTGTGAATTTTAGGCTGAGAACTGTTGGGGTAACCGTAAGCAGCGCTGACGTCCGAGGCGTCAATGCATCCGCTATCTTTACTCCCTCCGTAGGCGACACCACTCCTGTCAGCAAGCCTGTGACCGTGGTAAACAATTCCATCCAAGTTAGGGACATAGGACCAGGCACGGTTCAATTTACGATTCCTGCCTTACCGTTCCGAACTCAGGGAACCCAGCAGGTTTCTATCACTTCCGCTTTCGAGGACAACGATTCCACCTCCACTCCTGTCTCGGTGGGAACTCGCGATGCCAAGTTCATGGACCTGCGAGACTTTATGGGGCAAAACCTGCAACCCGGCTTGGTGGTCGCCATTGCTCCGAATCAGTCCTCCTATTGGCACGAAAGCCAGGGAGAGTGGAAACAGTATTCCGAGCTGAACGTCCAGCTAAGTCAAACGGGCAACCAATTGACCATCGCCGCTCGTTCTCCATCGAACCAGCAGGTATCGACCTCATTGTCGATGGCAGATAGCCGCGTTCAGGTTCGAGCGACCCAGGGGAACGACATGCTCGTCCGCGTCAACGCTCAGCCGTCAGCACTATTTGGGAACGCAACACCTGCAACGAATAGCACGCTTGCGGCAGAGGGTGAAGGCTCATCAAGTGCGGGAGGAATGTCTCCGCAAGCAGTCGACGCAGCTATGCAGCAGATTCGAGATCTTTCGCATCTTGCTGTCCCCATTGAAGATATCGCGGCTATTGCCCAGGACGCTAATTCCAACGGGCACCGTCGAGGATTCCGGGTTCGATAAACCCTGCTTCCCAGACGTGAGGTTGTGTGCCTTGTAATTGCTATGCAGAGGGGATCACTCTCTGCATATCCGTTTGGTAGAACAGCAAAAGCAAGTGGTACAGGTTGGGGTGATAATAGGCTAATTGATGGGGAGCTTGAAAGTAAGCTTCCGTGCCCACGGCGAAAAACTCGCTCTCGCTAGTTAGTCCATAATGATCTAGCCAGATGCGTTTTCCGGAAGCAACCACATGCTTCGCATGCGAGAACTCACGCTTGTATGCCGTGTGCCAGGTTTCCTCGCCAACCCCAGCAGGCAGAGGTGGAAGCCCATCAGCGATGGGACCATTGATCATATCGATTTGGTGGGCGAACTCGTGAAACCCCAAATGTTGTCCATCGTTACTGTCAGCGGCACCTTCTGCGAGCCCCTGCCAATTCAGTATCACCGGGCCGCGATAGATTGTCTCGCCGGCTCGTACATACTCGCCACCGAGGTAGGTACTGTTCATTGTTAACAAGCTGCTGCGATCGCGAACTTCCGCCACATAAGGAGTGGGGTAAACCAAGATGGTCTGAGTCTTGTCGTAATACCAATCGGGATAGGCCATCACAAGCAGCCCCGCGCTGGCTGCAACCGTCCAGCGAATGACGTCGGTCAGCTCAAGCCCGTTACACCCCTCCCAATTCTTTTCGGCGATGAAGACTCGGCACCACCTGGCGAGCCCGTCCTGTTGGGCAGAAGACAAAAACTGCGTTTGCCAGAGACCAGCGTTTAGGAGCTGCAGCTCCTCAGAGGTGACGTGCTGCTCAAGCCGTTTGCGTCGCCCGCCGAAGAGCCAACCGAACACGCTACGTCCTCACCGTCTCGCGCGGTGTAACTTCTAGTACGTCCCCTTCCACGGCTCTGCTCATTTCTCCCACTCGGGAACGCTGAACACGAAGCGGAACTTTCCTGGTCACCAAGGTGACGAAGATTCCCTCTTGTACCGTTTGCCCATCCTGGTTGATCAATCGTCGGTGCCAGTGCACCTCCCCATGTCTTCTGCCGTGCGGCTTAAGATCTAGAACTTCTGTTGCAACATGAACTCGGTCGCCGATGTAGACGGGCTTGGTGAACGACCACGACTTGATGCTTACGAAGGCGCTGGTCATCACTCGAGGAGCCTCGGAGCTAAGACCCGCCAGAAACGAGATCCCAAGCAGGCCGTGGGCAATCGGTTTTCCAAAGGGCCCCTCAGCAGCGAAAACGGGATCGGTGTGCAACGGGTCTCGATCACCCGTCAAATCCGCAAACTGCTGAATGTCGTCTTCGGTAACCGTTCGCGATACGCTGAGCCATCGGTCGCCCAGTTGCAAATCTTCGAATCCTAGCGGCATTGGTCTATCCATACGTGTTTTTATTCAACGTTAGTTTTTCACCGAAATTGCATCCGGAATTGTCAAGCCGCTAACCTCTTTCCGCAACCCCTGGAGAAACATTAGGAGAGGAAAACTCGAGCCGCGATGGGCCAAGTCTTCCCACCTGAAACATTTTGCCCAACCGAAAGACTCAAAACGAAGCGAACTCAAAATTCCCCGCCGCTCCGTTTCCTGCACTGGCAACCAAACTCAGGAAGGGGATATGCCGTTCGCCCGCTGAAATCCTTGGAAAATGACCCAAGTCAAGGAAAAGCCGATTTTTACTAGGCTTCGCATTCAAGCATGCCCTGACAAAATAGTTAAGTCAATTGCGTCACTGACTCATAGCAATCCTGGCTTTTTGCATTTAAACTCAACGGTACCGGTATTTGAAACCGACGAGCCCCATCCACCTGACCTAGTAGCGTTGTGATCGAAGCCTCACGAAAACAAAGACGTCGAGTCGTCCTGCTAGTCGAAACGTCGACTTCCTACGGCAGAAGCCTATTGTCCGGCATCGTTCGCTTCGTTCGCATGCATGATGACTGGTCGATTTATCTCGAACAACGCGATCTCACGGCTAGCCCTCCCTCCTGGCTGAGCGATTGGAAGGGTGATGGAATCCTATCTCGCGTCACCACCCCCGAATTGATCGAGATGGTCTCCAATACTGGTGTGCCAGTCGTGGATCTCACCGATCGATTCGAAAGTCGCGGATTCCCCCAGGTAAGAACCGACGACGAATCGGTGGGCCGGATGGCAGCCGAACATTTGATCGAACGAGGCTTCAAGCGTTTTGGCTTCGTCGGTTTCCCCAACGAAGCATGGTCGGCCCGGCGACAAGCTGGTTTCGAAAGCTACTTAACCGAAAAAGGCTACCAATGCCACGTTCACTACTCGGCGTGGTTAGATCAACATCAATCCACCTGGGACAAAGAAAGAGACCAGTTGGCGGATTGGGTTAGATCGCTTGAGATGCCATGCGGCATCATGGCTTGCAACGATGTATGTGGGCACAACGTACTAGCCGTCTGCAATCAAGAGGGGCTCGCAGTGCCTGAGGAAACGGCGGTGGTGGGGGTCGATAACGACGAACTGCTATGCATGGCTTGCGACCCAGCCCTCTCGAGTGTGATGGTCAATGCCGAGGGGGTGGGCTTTCGCGCCGCAGACCTGCTTGCCCAACTGATGGAGGGCAAAACACCCCGCGTATCAGAACAAATCGTTGCACCGCTTGGAGTGGCGGTTAGACAATCGACCGATGTCGTCGCAATCGAGGATCCAACCATAGCTGCTGCCTTGCAGTACATACGCCAAAATGCTTGTCGTGGAATTAGCGTTGAGGACGTACTGCAAAACGCATCGCTTTCACGCAGTTCGCTCGAACGAAAAATACGAAAACACCTTGGACGAACTCCCCAAGAAGAAATTCGTCATGTTCAAGTCAAGAAGGCCAAAGAGCTTCTCATGAGTACCGATCTATCCGCAGAAAAGATCGCGACTCTGTGTGGCTTCGAACATTCGGAGTATATGTACGTGGTCTTCAAGCGACACGTCGGGATGACCCCCGGCGAATTTCGAACGAAAGCCTTGCAAGGCTAAACTTTTCCGCAAACACACACCTCCCCCTCTCACACAAAGGTTTAGCTGATGAGATTCCTCTACCTAATGCTCGTCGCATTGCTGCTGGGCAGTTCCCCCGCGATCGCTCAGATCGAACTCCAGGAAGAGTGGAGCTACACACTCGATCCTCCCGGTCCTGATTGGACACAACCCAATTTCGACGACACATCGTGGAAAATCGGAAACGGCGGCTTCGGCTCCGCAGGTACTCCAGGAGCACGTCTCGGTACCCGATGGCAAACCAAGACCATCTGGCTACGCAAGTTTTTCGAAGTGAAGGAAGTGCCCACCAACCTCGCACTTCTCATTCACCACGATGAGGATGCTGAAGTGTTCCTCAACGGTCAAAAAATAGCCGATGAAAAAGGCTATACGACCGACTACAAAATCCTTCCCATTACGAGCGAGCAGAAGAAAGTCTTGCTCAATAAAGGAACCAATCTGCTAGCGGTTCACTGCAAACAAACTGGTGGCGGCCAGTATATCGATGTCCACGTTGTCGATGCTGATAATGTACCGGTGCTACCCCCTGCCCAAGGATCCTTGAAACCCATCGCCACCCAGCTCACCACCATTTGGGGCGAGCAGCTTACCCCGGAAAATGCTTGGACTGAATATCCCCGACCTCAATTGGTTCGCGAGCAATGGATCAACTTGAACGGCAACTGGGACTACGCGATTTCGCCCGCAACAACCAAAGCAACACCAGGCGAGTGGGCGGGCCAAATCCTGGTCCCATTTTGCTTAGAGTCAAAACTTGGTGGCGTCGAACGGCTACTGCAACCTTCCGAAGCTCTCTGGTATCACCGAACATTCGAGCTCGAATCGCTCCAAGACGAACGATTGCTTCTCAACTTTGAAGCCGTCGACTACCTATGCGAAGTCTTCGTCAACGGAACCTCAGTCGGCACTCATCAAGGTGGCAACACCCCCTTCACACTGGACATCACCCAAGCTACCAAGGCTGGAACCAATGAGTTGGTCGTGCGAGTCGAAGACAAAACGATGGGCTTTCAATTGCAAGGCAAGCAACGCCCCCATCCAGAAGGGATCTGGTATACCCAGGTTTCCGGCATTTGGCAAACCGTTTGGATGGAACGAGTTTCAGCTTCCTACATCCAAGATCTAAAGATCTCAACCGATGCAACGAAAGGTAGTATTCGAGTTTCGCCCGTCCTCGGTGGATCTGCCAAGGGAACGAAGGTGCAACTGATTGTTCGTGATGATGATAGAATTGTCGCACAATCGGTGGGAGGGCTCGAGCCAGTAGAGTTGGCCATTCCGGCAGCAAAGCTATGGACCCCACAAACGCCGCATCTGTACCAACTCGAAATCAACCTACTCGATGCCGACGGTAACCAATTAGATTCTATCTCGTCCTATGCGGGAATCCGTAGCGTTGGTAAAGCTAAAGATAAAGATGGACACTGGCGGTTCACTCTGAATGGCGAATTTATCTTTCACTGGGGACCGCTCGATCAGGGCTGGTGGCCAGACGGATTGTTAACCCCGCCAAGCGATGAGGCAATGCTGTTCGACATCGAGTACCTCAAGGATGCGGGATTCAATATGATTCGTAAGCATATCAAAGTCGAGCCGAGGCGATATTACTACCATTGCGATCGGCTCGGTATGATCGTATGGCAGGACCAAGTCAGCGGGGCGGTCAATCCTCCCTGGACCCGGTTAGCCCCGAACCCACGAGATACCAAATGGCCCGACGAAGCCCACCAACAATACATGCTGGAACTCGAACGCATGGTTAGCGCGCTTGAGAATCACCCGTCGATCATGGTCTGGGTCCCGTTCAATGAAGCTTGGGGCCAACACCGAACGATGGAAGTGGGAAAATGGATGGTGGAAAGAGATCCATCCCGCTTAGTCAATATCGCAAGTGGCGGGAATTTCTGGCCCGTAGGTGATGTTGCCGACGAGCACAACTATCCTGATCCAGCCTTTCCTTTTGATCAACCTCGTTTCAACGATTTCGTGAAAGTGGTTGGAGAGTTTGGTGGCCATGGATTCCCGGTTCGAAATCACCTCTGGGATACCGAAGCGAATAACTGGGGGTATGGGGAGCTTCCAAAGACCGAGCAAGAGTACCGTGACCGGTACGTTCGAACGTTCCAGCAGTTGATGGATCTCAGGAAACGAGGCATCGCGGCAGGTGTATACACGCAAACGACCGATGTCGAAGGAGAGATCAATGGGCTCATCACCTATGACCGGCGAGTCATCAAGCTCCCGGCCAAGGAGCTGCGAGTGCTGCACTCTCCTGTAAACGATCCCGACCCCAAGGCTTCGGCAAAAGAATAAGTTCGAAAAGCCCCTAAATCGATGCAAGACTCATTAACACGTTCCCTTTTTCCTGACGGCGTGGTTTTGGAAACGCTTGAGGATCTGACGCTTGCCGAGGAACTCTCGCTCCCTGAGCAAGCTTTAGTTACGAAGGCGGTTCCGAAACGTGTTAATGAGTTTCGAGCGGGTCGACACTGTGCTCGGCAAGCGTTGCGACGGCTGGGCATTGAGCGATTTAATCTTCTGGCTGGCCCCAATCGCGAGCCCCTCTGGCCGAGTGGGGTGGTGGGTAGCATCTCTCACTGTGATCATTGTGCGGCGGCCGCGGTCGCCGCAATCGGCAAGATTCAGTCTCTGGGAATCGACATTGAACAAGCCAAACCGCTGGCTCAAGGAATGCTCAAGATTGTTGCAACACCCGATGAGATTCAAATGATCAGTGACTTTCCAGCAAACAAGCCTTGGGACACACTTCTCTTTAGCGCAAAGGAAGCCTTTTACAAAGCGTGGTTTCCGCTTACGAGATCCAAGCTAGATTTTCATGACGTACTAGTTACTCTTCGTCCTAACGAAAATCAATTCCTGGTTCGCATCCTCACCGAGGATGGTTTGGAGAGTCGGACCATGATTGGTCGATTTTTATTTTCGCATGATCTGATTTGGACGAGCACAACGGTGACAATGTAGTGCCAACATAGTCGCGGAAGCTGTCAACGCTTGCGATGGTTTTCTCGAATCGCTTAGATAGGCTGTGTTCCCCGACAATTGGGATAGCTTGTGCATCCCCAGAATTGGCTACCGGCATTGCGACCTTCTTTGGCTGTTCGCAATGCCATCTGGCCCCCGCAATTCGGACAAGGGGGAATGGTGGGATTTTCAGTCGCATGAGGTTGGGAGCAGATCTCAGATCGTTTCTTCAATCGAGCTGTCGCCAACTGTTCGCTATATCCACCCTCGTCGATAAAGTTCCGTTCTAGCGCATCGATCTGCAAATCCAGCAAATAATTGGCCTGATGAATTAGGCAGATAATCGCATTCGCACGAATCGCCGCGTCGCTATGATCGAGCCAGCGAGAATACAAAGTCCAGCGCTGCTGGTCAGAAAGATCGGTCAGATCAGTCCGATCCGACTGATCTCTTAGATCAGACTGATCTTTTCTCCATTGCGAAGCAACACTTCGCACTGCCGAGGCCTCAGGGCTATTAGGAGCCCAGAGAATCAATCGCCGATGACGCAAAAAATCCTCGTAGTCGAGCAGCAATTCTTCCAGGCTCGCGCGAGCCACATTCACGAGTCGCAACTCAGTCTGAGAGGAAGTCGCACCGGCACGACTCCCCTCTGCGATATTTTGTCGACCAGAGCGGGCCGCCTGGACCATTTGGTCCACAGTACGAGACTTGCGATCGTTGAGAAATTTTTCGCAAAACCAGACCGTCGCATCGTAGATGATAGTCGTCGTCTGAAAAGAGGCTAGTTTGCGGTAACCTCCACTTTTGCGTATGCGAGCCATTGCGTGATCTCCCCTGTTATGATGTCAGACGTCCCGTCTGACATCAACAGATCGGTCAGATCAGTCGGATCAGACCGATCTATTAGATCCGACCGATCTAATTCCTCCGATTGCGGGAAACACCGCATGCGGTATCCTAATTGGCACGTCCAGTGCCATTCACCTCCCTCCCCCTATTTCTATGAGCCTATCCGCTGCTGTTGTTAATTTCGCTCCCACCAAAGGATCGGTCGAGCTTCGCGATTTGCCTTGTCCCTCTATAGGCGAAGACGATGTACTGCTCGAGGTCTCTAACGTCGGGGTCTGTGGCAGCGATCTTCACCAGTGGACCGCCGACCACTCTTGGCCCGTGAATTACCCTGTCGTCCTCGGGCACGAATTCAGTGGTACCATTGTTGAACTCGGCAGCCGTGTTACTGGCTGGCAAAAAGGGCAACGCGTTGTCAGTGAAACCGCTGCCATCATCGATACCAATAACCCGATGACCCGCCAAGGCCGCTACAACCTGGATCCAACTCGAAAAGGATTTGGTTACGGTGTTAACGGTGCCATGACTCGCTATGTCTCGGTCCCCTCACGCATCCTACACAACGTCCCCGACCATCTCCCGATGGAGTACGCTTGCTTAACCGAGCCATGCTGCGTGGCTTACAATGCCGTGGTGAAGAACGCGAGGATCGAGCCAGGAGATCGAGTTGTCGTCATGGGACCCGGTACCATCGGTATCTTATGCGCGGCCATGGCTCGATTGTGCGGAGCAGAAGTAGCCATTGTAGGGCTGGAGGCTGATCGCAAACGACTCGAGGTCGCAGAAAAGAGCTACGGCTGCACCCCGATCATCGGCAACGCCAGCGAGTGGGCACGCGAGCGAGATGGGTTGGGAGCGGATGGGGTCATTGATGCTGCTGGAGCGAGTATCACGCTAAAGCTGGCTCTGGAAATCGTGCGACCCGCGGGCTGGATAAGCAAAGTGGGCTGGGGACCTCAGCCACTCAACTTTAGCTTAGACCCACTCGTTCAAAAGAACGTCACTTTGCAAGGCAGCTTCAGCCATCACTGGACAATCTGGGAACGAGTCATCGCTCTACTCGCTAGTGGTCAACTGGACGTGCAGCCGATCGTCGGTGGAATTTGGGCTCTCGAGCAGTGGCACGAAGCCTTCGAGAAAATGCATCACGGCGAAGTTATAAAATCGGTTCTGAAACCTATATAATCGATCATCGCGACTGTTAAGAATTGGTGGGCAAATGGCCCGCAGGTAAATTCGGAGACCGTGCCCCGAGGTCTCGTTCAAGTCATGTCATTCTTTGTATCAGCTCAGGTCCCTCCACCCTTGCTGAGTTAACGAGCCTGGCAACGGGCCTAAGCTCCAGCATGCCGGAGCTTGCCGTACGAATGATGTTGTTCATCCTCGATTCTGGCTCAACCTCTGAATTTTCAAGCCAACCAGTCATATCGTCTTGATCGAACATCATCGCAGGCATCCTATCGTGAACTGCTCTTGTATCTTCATTGGAAGGAACAGTGATGATGGTCGCGCTTTTCAATTCTCGGTCGGGTGAAACCTTGGTGTTGCATGCCCATAGTCCTGCCATACCGAAAGGTGATTCTGAGGGGCGATGAATCCAGAACGGCTGCTTGTCTTTTGGCGCAAGCGTCTTCCATTCGTAATAACCGTCTGCCAGTATGACGCATCGCTGCGTGGAAACGAGTGATTTGAAGCTGGCTTTTTCGAGCAGTGTCTCGCTACGAGCATTGAACATGCTATACGCGGTTTTGAGAGAATCCGCCCAAGCGGGAACCAAACCCCAACGCATGGGTTGAATTCGGAATCCCTCTTTTTTATCGCAACTAAGACACCAAACATTTTGGGTGGGAGCGATGTTATAGCGAGGTTCGAAAGACTCCGTCGTCCAACCAAACATGCTGGCGATATCAGCCCCGGGAAAGAGGCTGCGGAGCCATTCGGATACCGGAACTTTGAGTGTGAATCTACCGCACAACGGGCTTAACTCCAATCCGTACCTTTATCGCGTCCTAGCTCCAGCAAGAGGACGTACTGGTCATCGCAGAAACGATCCGTCATGCCGGCTATGTAACAAGCAATGGTCCGATCCAAGCCCCATTGATCCACAAACTGGTAAAATCGTTCCGGCAGGCGTTGCGGATACGACTTCAGCAATCGAAACATCTGATGAATCCGAGTCGCCGCTCGTTGACGAATCTCCGATAGTTTGGGATGTCGATAGACATGTTCGAAAAGGAAATCTTCAAGCTCCGATTTGTCGGCTGCGAAATCCGCAGACATGCTCAACCGGATCCCCAGGTCGCAAATACTTTGAGAATCTAATTCTTGAACATCGGCGAGAATCTCTTCTGAATTGGAAAGGAAATCTCTCATCTGGACGTCGATCAAGGCATGTACCAGCATTTGTCTTCGATTCTGGGGACCGCATTGATCCAAGGGTGCGATCTGCTTAGCACGACGAACCAGCGATAGCCCCTCAAGCTGTCTCCAGCCTAGCAGGCCCAATTTTAGTGCGTCGTCAACATCATGTGCATCATAGGCCATGCTATCAGCCATATCGACAACCTGAATCTCCAGCATTTGAGTTCGACCAGAATCTTTGTCGGATCGAAATTCTTGCCCAGCCAGTACCTCGCGTGTCAGATTCAATCCGGGATATCCTGTGTAACGTTGCTCGATGCGAGTCACTAGGTCCAAGGCGAATTGGTTGTGCGAAAAGCCACCGGCCTCTTTTGTACACTCGTCTAGTGCATCCTCACCACAATGTCCGTAGGGCGGATGGCCAATGTCGTGGAGCAACGCCATGGCTTCAATCAAATCTTCGTTAAGCCGCAAAGTCCGCCCAATGGTCCGGGCTAACGAAGAGACTTCGTTGGTGTGAGTAAGCCGCGTCCTGTGATAATCCCCCATGTCACCGGTAAAGACCTGCATCTTGCCACTTAGACGTCGGAAAGCCGCACTATGCAAAACACGGTCGCGATCTCGCTGGTAGGGATTGCGGTAGGGGTGCTGCTCTTCTTCATGCTCTCGCCCAAGGCTGCAAGCTGAATGAAAGGCGTAGGGCGCGAGCAGCAACTGCTCGCGTTGCAGCCAGCTTAGCGAGTCAATCAATCTTGAACTTAGGGCAAAAGGTGGATTCATGGTACTAATAGAAGCCTTTCTAGATAACCATCACGACATCCTAGCCTAGTGGCAAAAGATATCGCAAGGCCACCTAAACTCGCAAAAACCCGGGAATTGCGGGGAATTGCAGACGTTGCTGGGCAAATCTCATTATAGGTTACTGTCGCAGATTGAGACAGTAGGCATAATAGAATAGCCTCAAACCTACACACAACACTATGGCAACACACCTTACGGTCGTAAAGGGAACCGACCTCAATGCGAGGTTCCGACTCGAGAAGAACACGGAAACTACGGTAGGCCGCGGCTTGGAGTGTCAGATCCAACTCCAGGACCCGGTATCCTCGCGCGTCCATGCGAGACTTTTCTATCGAGCGGGCGTTTGGCATGTGGAGGATTTGCAGTCTCGAAACGGAACCTTGGTCAATGGCTCTAAGGTCGATCGGGCGGCTCTGCAGCACGGTACGCGAGTTCGTATCGGTAACACCGAACTCGAGTTTCAAGACGATACGATCAATGAAGATCTCACCGTGGAGCGAATCAGCCTGTCCCATGATCTACGCGAACCACGCACGGGGGCGATCACCAATGGAATAGCGTCCGGCATGTCGGCTTTTTTGTCCCTTAGAAAAGCGGAACGAACAGAGGATCTGTCCGACTTGCATCAGCTATCGATTCGATGCATATCTCTAGTAAACCCTGACGAAGTCATTCAGCTAGCCAGCGACGTGTTGCGCACCCGAACTCAGGCGACTGTTGTAGCATTCTTGTTAGCAGACAAAGATGGTGAGTTGGTAGATCAGCGTCGCAATCTGGCGGGTGCTGAGACTCGCATTACCCTTAGCGAAAAACTAACTGACATGGTCTGCAAACAGGCCACTGCTGTTTGGATCAAGAACGAGGTCCGCAATGTGACCGACGGGCCGCTTCGTCATTATGCCGATGCCATATGTGTCCCGTTGTTGCACGAAGGCTCACTGATTGGCGTCATACATCTCTACCGATCGAAAGAGTCTTTCGAGCAGCACTCTTTTCACTTTACCTTGGCTGCTGCTAGCTTCCTTGCTCCGTCGTTAATTCGCGCGCAGAGTGAATCGTCTCTTCGCATTCAGCATGAACGCCTACAAGACAAAAACGCAGACTTCGACGAGTTGCTCGGCGATAGCCCACCCATGTTGGATCTCAAAGCAAAGATAGTACGAGTCGCGGGGGCTATGGGGTGTATTCTGATCCGGGGGGAAAGTGGTTCGGGTAAGGAGCTCGTCGCTCGGGCCATCCATAAAGCGAGTCTCAGATCCGATCGCCCCATGCTGAGTGTAAACTGTGCAGCAATCCCCTCCGAGCTGATGGAGAGCCAGCTTTTTGGCCACGTCAAAGGTGCCTTTACCGGAGCGGACAAAGACCATATCGGCTGGTTTGAACAAGCGCACAGCGGTACGCTTTTTCTCGATGAGATCGGGGAGATGACCCTCGAGGGGCAAGCGAAATTGTTACGCATCATGGAGGGGCATCCTTTTTTACCAGTCGGTGGAAGGAAAGAAATCAAAGTCGACGTCCGAGTGCTCGCAGCTACCAATAGAGACCTGAGCGAATTCGTTGCGGACAAAAGATTCCGGGAGGATTTGTACTATCGACTAAGTGTCTTTGAGCTAAAGGTCCCACCGCTTCGTCTCAGAGGTGATGACATCGGGATGCTCATAGACTATTTCCTGGATCACTTCAGGACGCAACACGGCAGGCCAAGCATAAAGTTGAGCCCAGGTGCGAAGAAAAGGATGCTGGACTACAGTTGGCCCGGAAACGTTCGACAGCTCAGAAACGTAATCGATAGCGCGGTCGTACTAGCATCAACCGATGAAATTCAGGCTAACGAGCTGAGTTTGCATGAGTCGAAACCAGAGATCTTTGACACACTGAACATTGAGCAATGGGAACAGCGACTCATTCGCGAAGCCCTGCAACGGACGCATGGAAACATTCCGGAAGCTTCCGAACTGCTGGGTATTTCACGCGCCACCCTCTATCGCAAGCTTGACAGTTACGGAATTGAGCGATAATCGCAACTCCCTCCGAGAGCTTCGGATCCCGTGCCCTCGGCCCTGAGCGAGACTTGCTACTCCAGGCGTTCTTGATATGCTATTGCAATTATTGTGCAATAAGTCATTTAGCTAGGCAAACTCTTATGACCAGACAACTTCCCGTCACCTTACTTTCCGGTTTCCTCGGAGCCGGTAAAACCACACTGCTCAATCATATCCTGACGAACCGACTAGGGATGAAGGTCGCAGTCATCGTCAATGATATGAGTCAGATCAATATCGATGCAGCTTTGGTGCGAGGTGAGACCAGCCTTAGCCGAACGGAAGAAAAGCTCGTCGAGATGACCAATGGCTGCATCTGCTGCACCCTGCGTGAGGATTTGCTCGCCGAGGTGCGCATGCTGGCCGAGCAAGGCAAATTCGATTATCTACTCATCGAGTCGACCGGTATCTCCGAGCCTTTACCCGTCGCAGAGACCTTTACATTTGTAGACGAGAATGGAGTTTCGCTAGGCGATGTCGCACGACTCGATACACTGGTAACGGTGATCGATGCTGAGAATTTTTTGAACGACTACGAGACATTCGACGATCTGGTGGATCGCAAGCTCGGAGTCAATGAAGAAGACCACCGCAATATCGTCGATCTACTGGTCGATCAAGTTGAGTTCGCTAACGTTGTCCTGCTTAACAAGTGCGATCGGGTTTCCGCTGAATCGATCGAGGATCTCAAGCGTTTTATTTATCGAACCAATCCCTATGCCAAGATCATTACCACGGAATACTGCCAAGTCGACTTGAACGAAGTTCTCGACACGGGAAGCTTCGACGAAGACTGGGCTCAGGGGCATCCCGATTGGCTAGCCGTGCCGCGAGGATCGGAGACTAGCGAAGCTGACGAATATGGTATTTCATCCTTCGTATTTGAAGAAAGACGCCCCTTCCACCCCGAGCGATTGATGGAGGCATTGAATTTTGAAGACGGTGTTCTGCAAGGTGTCATGCGTTCGAAGGGATACTTCTGGGTCGCAACTTACAATGACGAAGCCTATCGTTGGTCACAAGCAGGGGTCTCGGTCCAGATGGATTCCGATGGGGCGTGGATGTGCACGGTCAGCGAAGACGAGTGGCCTGAAGACGAAGAGGTTCGGAATGGCATACGTGAATCGATGCAGCCACCCTTTGGCGATCGCCGTCAACAATTGATCTTCATTGGCTCGGACATGGACGAGCCTGTTTTGAGATCACGCCTCTTGGATTGTCTCCTTACCGACGATGAGCTCGCCCAAGGCCCTGAGGTTTGGGCTACCTGGGAATGCCCGCTACCAATTCCCGTCTACGACGAAACGGATTCGGAGGAAGCCTAATGCCACAACTACCAGTAACGCTGCTGTCAGGTTTTCTGGGGGCAGGCAAAACGACCTTGCTCAACGCCATTTTGAATAACCGGCAAGGACGAAAGGTTGCCGTCATCGTCAATGACATGAGCGAGATTAACATCGACGCTCGCTTGATCGAAAAAGGGGGGGCTGGCTTAAGTCGAGTCGACGAAAAGCTGGTGGCTTTGAGCAACGGTTGCATTTGTTGCACACTGCGCGAGGACTTACTCAAAGAAGTACGAGACCTGGCACTGCAAGACCGATTCGATTACTTGCTTATTGAATCCACTGGAATTTCGGAACCTCTTCCGGTCGCGGAGACGTTTTCCTTTGAAGATGAGAATGGGCTAAAGCTCAGCGACGTAGCACGTCTCGATACGCTCGTTACGGTAGTTGACCCGATCAACTTTGACGTAGATTACTTTTCCGAGGACGGGCTTAAAGAGCGATCTCTAGAGATCGATGAAACCGACGAACGTGGCATTGCCCAGCTTTTAACCGATCAAATTGAATTCGCGAACGTGATCGTCATCAGTAAGTGCGATATGGCGAGCGAAGAGCAGATCGGTGAGGTGCAACAATTGGTTCACATGATGAATCCCCGGGCGAGGATTTTAAGATCCAGTCAAGGCAATGCACCGATCGATGATATTTTAAATACGAATTCTTTCAGTGAAACTTGGGCCGAAGAAAATCGTAACTGGATGGCAGTCCAGCGAGGTGCCGAAGTATCCGAGACGGATGAATACGGTTTTGATTCTTTCGTGTTCGAGGCCCGTCGACCGTTTCATCCTCGACGATTTTCCGAGTTGGTCGAGAGTGAGCTTTTCGCGGACGTAGTTCGATCAAAGGGTGTTGTCTGGTTTGCAAATCACAATGACTACGCTGCGGAGTGGTCTCAATCTGGCCTGCTCTATGCCATAAAGCCGGCGGGGATTTGGGCGGCGACTGTGCCCGAAGCGGATTGGCCGGACATCCCAGGCTTTCGCGAACAAGCGATGGAGGCTTGGGTAGAACCTTTTGGAGATAGACGAATCGAGCTAGTGATCATCGGCCAGGATATGGACAAAGAGGCGATCGTCGATCAACTAGAAGATTGCCTTTTGACCGAAGAAGAATTGCAGATGGGGGCCGAACGCTGGGCGGGATTCCGCGATCCATTGCCCGATTGGATTGACTCCTAAGAAACCGGTGCAACGAAATAGCCAAGGGTATAGGATCAGCCATTTCGTTGATTAGCTTGGTTTCTTGGAGGCGAGGGAACAGTGGTAAGTTAGATTGGTTCCCATTGCCATCGAGCAAACGCTTCTAAGGCAAAAAACTCAGGCAGCCCAATTCGATTGTACGAGTCAGCCGTGCCTCGGTTTCTATCCTCTGCACGCTGCCAGAACTCACGAGGGTCACTTCCTGGAAAGAGAGCTTTGTCCTTCTGGCTTTCGTGCATGAAGATTGCTTGTCGCTTGAGGGCTAGGTCGTTCGGGCTGAGCGGAACGGCAATTTCAATTTCGTGCAGTGGGTACTCTTGCCAAGCGCCGCGGTAAAGTAGCACTTCCGGTGTCGGCTCGTTTCGATTCCTCATATTGATCAATGCCGCGAAAATCGCTTCCGCACAGACACGGTGCGTTCCGTGTGGATCCGCTAGATCCCCCGCCACGTAAATTTGGTCTGGGCGAACTTCTCTGAGCAAGTTTTCAATGATCAGAATATCTTCGTCTCCGACCGGTTTCTTGGCGATGGTGCCGGTCCGGTAAAACGGCAGATCAAGGAAGTGTAAATTTCCTTCGAGGCAACCAATGGCAAGTGCACCAGCTCTCGCTTCGCTGCGCCGAATCATCGCTTTGATCTTGAGCACGGATTCGTCGTCGGGATGACCAGGTCTCTTGTTTGCGATCGCAGAACGAACGGTGTCAGCTAGCTGGTCAGCTCGGTCTGAGTTCATCTCAAAGATTCGGTTGTAGTCAGCCACCAACTCGGCCACACGTTCCGCGTCATGATCAAAAACCGCAATATTGCCACTGGTCATGTAAGCAATATGAACATCATGTTTATCCTCGACCAAGCGGATGAGCGTTCCCCCCATGCTAATCACATCATCGTCAGGGTGTGGACTGAAGCAAATGACTCGCTTAGTCTCCCCTCCTGCAGGATGGTAATCGATCGTGTCGAGCATCCAACGAAACACTCGTTGTGAAATCATTTCTGCTGGACCATGATGCCGCAGTAGCTGATGTAAATCATGCGCTCGAAAGTCATCAGCATCCAGCTTGAGAAGCGCTTTTCCGGTGCGTTCACAAAGCCACAATGTCGCACGCTTGATAAGATCTTCGTCCCACTCGACATTTCCCAGAAGCCATGGGGTGGCAGCGCCACGAAGCATCGAAGCAGCTGGTCCGTCTAGCAACACGCGAACGTCCCCGTGGTCCTGCAAAAACGAGGCCGGTAATCGGTCGGTGGGTGGCTTCTCCAACGCCTCGGTGATGATCTTCGCTTTGTGCTCTCCTATCGCCAGCAATAGGATTCGCCGCGCACTGAGGATTCCACTCAAGCCAACTGTTAGGGCCTGCGTGGGAACGTTTTCCTCTCCAAAAAAGTCGCTTGCCACGCCACGACGCGTGATTGGGTCCAAGGTGCAGAGTCTTGTTTTGCTCTTCTTGACGGAGAAAGGCTCGTTGTAACCAATGTGCCCGTTCATACCGATGCCAAGCAAAACTAGATCAAACCCTCCCGCATGCTGAATCGCTTCGTCATAACGCCGACAATGAAGATCGATGTCGTTCAGCGGTAGCTGACCGTCTAGCGTGTAGATTTGGTCCGCTGGAATATTGACATGATCTAAGAGTTGTCGCTGTAACCATAGTTTGTGTGACTGAGGGCTATCAGAGGGCAATCCGTAGTACTCATCCAGTAGAAACAATACGACGCTTGACAGATCCAGTCCCTCCTCTCGGTGTAGTCGGATCAGTTCCCGCATCGTGGTCAATGGGGTGGAACCGGCGGGAATCCCGATGACCGTCTTTTGCCCCAGCGTGACACGCTCGCGAATAAGCCCCGCGATGATATGAGCCGCGTAGTGGGCCATTTCTCCTATCGTGTCAAAGCAGAACGATGGAATGAGAGTGCCGGAAATGGGCCGGGCTCGCGTACTCCACCTGGGAGAGATTTCGGATTTTGCCAAATTCATGCTGTAGGTCTTGATCGTTTGTCGGTACATTCGACGGGAAGTACTAGCCAAGGAACAGTCCATTGTATTTCACACTCCGGTCGATTTACCAAAAGTTACTAAAAAACGACGCCAGGCTCGTTTTAGCCGAAAGTTGTACATCAGGAATGGCTGCGGCGGAACTAGGGCAAATGCCGGGAATCTCGGCTTGTTTTTGCGGTTCCATGGTGGTTTACCAGACGGAATCTAAAATATCGTGGCTAGGCGTAGACGAGCAGCACCTAAACGATCCCGCAATCGGACCTGTGTCAGCGTGGGCTAGCTCCCAATTAGTCATTCAGCTGCTCAAAACTACTCCCCATGCGACCATTTCGGCGGCCATCACGGGACATCTAGGCCCTGGCTCGCCACCTGAATTAGATGGCGTGATCTTTATGGCGATTGCCTCGCGACAACTCTCCAGTCCGATGATGCGAGAAGCGAGATTGACGCACCCATCTCCCACCGGAGTCGAGGATTTTGAGGCAAGAAGGGCGCGTCAAATCGAAGCAACCAAGCTTTTTTTAGAATGGATTGACCAGATTCTTTCTGACGAATGAGCACATCAGCGAGACGTCTATAGCATAGCTGGGTTATCAAGTTGTAGAGACTAAACACGTAGAGGCAAAACCCAAGGTAGTTTGTCGATCGTTCCAGGAAGAGGACGATTGCATGACACGCCTTGACGTCGCATTCCCTTGGATTGATGAGTAAATCGTGGCAATTCTAAACCCGTACCAGTCACCGCCCGTCTCGACTCCCTCGAATACAGTGCGCGGAGAAGGCCGTTCCTATATCACTCTAATTTTGTTTACCAGCTTTCAAATTTTTGCTATTCTGACCGCTCATCGAATCTGGATGGAGAGTCCTGCCAATCAGTATGTATTGTTCGGCCAAAGCTGGATAGAAAAGGTGCTTTCCTCGATTTTCTACTCGCTCGTATTTGTCTTTGTGAACTGCACGCTGGCCTGGACCAGCGATCGATTTTCAAGCCATCGATTTTCAAGCCAACGTGCAGAATCTCGGACTGCATCGGCGAGTACCTCACCGAGCGCCTCGGTTAAGAATTGCGAAAAGTTAACCATATTGTTGGCTGCTAGCTTCGCCGTTTGTGGACTATCCATGACTGTTTATCATCGCATGCTACACCCAATTACCTCCTTTATGGTGGTCGCTGCCTTTTTAACCTTACTTTCGGCAGCGTGGTACCGATTCGAGCTCGCTCGGGCACATTCTAAAATTCGGGAGGAGGAGTTAGGGGAGCATCTTTAGCAAGGATAGAATCGATCGAGTACCTGACGAATGGTGTCCGACAGAACTCGCAACGAAAACGGCTTGGAAAGAATGTTGTCTGCTCTTAATTCGCGAGCTCTCTCTACAATCTGTGGATCCAATCTCGCCGACATCAAAATACATGGCAAGTTTGGTGCCGTTGACCTGAGCGATTCCAACATGCCCAATCCATCGAGACGCGGCATATGCACATCCATCAGGGCAAGGTGAATGTTTCCGTGCTCGATGACCTTGAGTGCCTCCAGTCCGTCGCTAGCTAAGATGGTGCCGTAGCCCCGGCGAGAAAGCGCATCGGCCAACGACTGACGAAAATCGATATCGTCATCAGTGATCAATACTTGAGGATGCGTCATTTCCATAGTTCACGAACTCCGGCGTGTTCCTATGATTATGGATTAAGCTTGTGTGCGAATCAAACCCGATTTTCCTATTCTGCCGAGTTGTCTGTCCCATTTTCCCATGAATTCCGATTATGCCAACGTTTGCCAGTTTTTGGGACGAGCTTGCTTGCCAGCTTCAAAATCGCGAAACCGCCGGGTTGCGTCGCAATCGCCCGACGTGGACCCATTTATCCCCCAGATTGGTGGTTGATAACCATGGGAACGAACTGCTGAATTTTGGCTCCAACGACTACTTAAGCCTTAGTTGGCATCCTAATCAGCCCCTCCCCGACTGGCCTTCTTGCTCGGAAGCAGGAATGCCGGAAAATAGGAAAGAGGGGGCCGGAGCCAGCCCCCTCGTCACTGGCAGCACTCCTGAGCACGATGCTCTGATCCGAGAACTGGCTCGCTTTGAATGCGAAGAAGACGCGATTCTGTTCTCCAGTGGATTTGCTGCAAATGTGGGGGTCGTCTCATCGCTTGCTCACGAGGACGATATTCTGTTCAGCGATCATTTGAATCACGCGAGCTTGATCGATGGCTGTCGATTAAGTCGTGCCAAGACTGTCGTTTATCCTCATAATGATATAGAGGCACTGCGACGCTTAATCGCCAAACACAGACATGAAGGGCGTCGAGGATTTGTGGTTACAGACTCGCTTTTTAGTATGGACGGAGACACTCCCGACCTCGTCGCGATGAAAAGGGTCATGGAGGAATGGGACCTCATCGGAATTATCGATGAAGCACATGCAACGGGAGTCTATGGCAAACGGGGGACCGGTTTGGTCGAACATCAAGACGCAAAATCCGAACGCTGGATTCGGACCGGAACGCTTAGCAAAGCGGTCGGGAGCGTCGGAGGATTTGTTGCTGGTCCGCAGATTTTGATCGATTGGTTGACCAATTTTGCAAGGTCTTACATTTACAGTACAGCTGCCCCAGCCTCGCTGCTCCGACGAACGAGGGGGCTCATTGGCAAACTGGAGTCGATGGAATCGGAGCGTGAGAAGCTACGAGCAAACGCCACCGGCTTGAGAAGCTCCCTTCGGTCAGCTGGTCTACGGGTTGGGGGAGTTGATAGCCCCATCGTTGCGATCTATGCAGACAGCATTGAAGAGGTTCTGGCTTGGTCTCAACGTCTTAGAACATGCGGCTTGTTCGTCCCAGCCATCCGACCACCTACCGTTCCTGTCGATAGCTGCATGCTTCGGGTTAGTCTCAATACATCCCACACACAAGAAGATCTCGATCGTCTAACCGAAGTACTCACGATGACTTAACGTTTGCGGCGTCCCAGGAGAACCCGAGTTTGTATCAGCTCCCCCCTGCGTAGATACTCCATATCAACCTCCTCGCCGTCAGAGAATTTCCCCAACTCTTCCCGCAGATCTTCAAAGCGAGCTAGCCTCCTACCGTTGATGGATAGCAACCGGTCCCCCTTCATGATCCCAGAAAGTTCGGCCGCTGAGCCTTCTTCGACAAAATCGACCATGACGTCGTTTGCCAAACAACGCACACCTAAAAACGCACCTCGCGAATACGTTAGCACGACATCCCCTAGCATGGCTTCTGCCCGCTCTAAGCCTTCGCGAGAAATGTTGGTCCCGTAAATCCAAATTTCCGTCCAAACCGGGAAGCTCGGTAGCTGATCCACAATCTCATCGCCGACCGGCACATACTGTAACTCTAACAAATCCAAGTCCGGTCCGGATTTGATTACCATCAAGTCGTCGCTGGTGAGAGGAACATCAACGAGTTGCAAATGGGTTAACTTTGGCAACCGCAAGACCGCTTCGAGATGCTGCTTGGTAATGTTTGGGCCATGCAGACGAGCAAAGTTAACCCAATCTATTTGATCTAGTTCGCTGAGATCCTCAGGTGTTCCCGAAAAAGTAGCATCGATGACGATCGGATTTACGACCGGGTACGCAGGGTTCGATCGACTGGGAAAGCTGGTCTCGATGTTTTTCGATTTACGTTTGTATCTATACCAAGCTTGCTGAGCAACATCCGCCCGAATGGAGCGAACGATCTGCTTGATCTGAACACTTCTAGTGCCCGTCATTCGCGACGAAAGTTTCAGCAAGCCTTGATAGGCCAGTTTGGAAACCGGTGACTCCGGATTCGTCGCGAGATCGGTTACCAAAGTAAGGAGTCTCGCATGTGCCTCACCTTCGGCGGCTTCGATTTCCTCAAGAATGTAATCCAAATCGGTGTCCGCGAGCTTCTTCAGCTTTTCGCTCGCCAATTCACGTCGGGCGTAGTTGGGGCTACTCAAATCCGCAACCCAACGCTTTACTTCGGCACGCTTCTGTTCTACTTGCGAATCGTCTTGTCGCGCACCGTCTTGGTGTTCTGGCGAGTCCGCGAACGTTATCGTAGCACAAACGCCCCCTGGCTTAAACAGCGAGCTTGCCAAGAACACCCCAAAGGACAAGCCCACGCAAATCAAAAAACGGCTAGAACTTTGGCTCATTCCGGTTAGTCTTTCCTTGAAATTGATCATCCTACAAACGACGAAATCCATATGGAACATAGCTTTATTGCCTGGGCCAAGCAACGGGCATCGAAATTACCGCAAGTCAAATTGGGAATCGGGGACGATTGCGCGTTGCTCGATTGTTCCAACCCACTCACCAGTCCAGCTCGACTACCAGCTCGATCTGACACCGCGTTTGCCCCTGGTGGCACTGAGGCTGCAACGGACCAGTCTCTTGTTCAGCAACTGCCTCGGGACTTACAAACGCAGGATGCAAGCTCAAGTAACGACTGGGTCGTCACCACCGATTCCTTGTGCGAGGGCACCCACTTTATTCTAGCAGAATGTGGCCCAAAGCGAGCAGGCCGAAAACTAATGGCGGTAAATCTCAGCGATCTGGCTAGCATGGCAGCTAAGCCAGTAGCTGTTTTTCTATCGTTATGCTTGCCAAAAAAATCGGCTGGCGACATCGCGTCTCAAGTCTTCGAGGGTGTCTATGAGCTGGCCAAACACTTTCAAGTCTCAATTGCCGGCGGCGATACCAATGTTTGGGATGGCCCGTTGGTATTGCACCTCACCGCCATGGGACTGTGCCCGACCGATCGTGCTTGGAAGCGTTCGACGGCACAAATCGATGATGCAGTCTTTGTTTCAGGAACCTTGGGTGGCAGCATTCTTGGGCACCATCTCGACTTCACACCTCGGCTAGAGTTGGCAGAGAAGCTTGCTGATTTGGGGATCGTGACGGCGGCTACAGATGTTAGCGATGGGTTGGGAGTTGATCTTCTAAACATCACAGCCGCCAGTCGCTGCGGTGCCGAAGTACACTTGGAATCACTTCCCATAAGCGATGCCGCTCGAAAATTGTCGGAAACATCTGGAAAAGCACCGTGGCAGCACGCGGTTGGGGATGGAGAGGATTTCGAGCTCTTGTTTACAGTCCCGTCGGACAAAGTCGCCGAGGTTCCAAAACAAATCGATGGGATTCCGCTAACGCACATCGGAAAGATCGTTAGTCGAACCGGCCTTTGGGCTAAAGATAAACGTGGCGTGCGACAATTGCCTCCCAACGGCTATGTCCATGGAAGCTAAGCGAACAAGCTGCTAAACGAACAAGCGAAGCTGCCTAGAGAATCAAGCAAAGGCTACCGATGAACTCAATCTCCACCGAAGAGCACCGCGAACAGGCAGGCAAACGGGCCAAGGTTTCCGTTTTGACCGTCAGTGATACCAGGACCGTAGAGACCGACACCGGTGGCAAACTGATCGCGGACTTGTGCGCGGCAGCTGGTTATGAAGTCGTCGAAAGAACGATTGTGACCGACGATCTCCTGTCGATTCGGGAACGCACTTCGAGTTTACTGAGCCATGAAGAATGCGATGCGGTTCTCATAACCGGTGGAACGGGACTTGCGGCCCGCGATCAAACGGTCGACGCCGTAGAGGCTTTGTACGACAACTCCATCCCAGGATACGGTGAGTTGTTTCGCATGCTGTCCTTTCAAGAGATAGGTCCTGCATCCATGCTAAGCCGCGCGAGCGCTGGTCGCGTCGGCAAGAAGCTAATTTTCACAATGCCAGGCTCTGTGGCGGGAGTTCGTTTGGCGATGGAGAAACTGATTGTGCCCGAGCTGCCTCATTTGATCTTTCACGCTGGTAAATAACGCTGTTTAGGCGAAACATGCTGGACTTGGACCAACCGGGCTGGCATGGTCGCAGGCTTGGAATCTGGTAAGATCTAGCAGAGAATACGGCGGGCTCGACTTTCGGCACCCTTTACATGATAGCTCTATGACCTTTCCAAATAACCCGGATGATAGACCTGACCCTATGGAAAACATGCCCGCAGTGCGAGCCAGGATTCCAGAGCATGTGGCGAAAGGGGAAATCAGCACTGGAGTCATCGTAGTAACCGGCCCGACCGAGTACGTTCTAGACTTTGTTCGAAATCTCCCTCGCCCGAATTGCATCGTGGCACGAGTGGTCTTGCCCCATTTGGTCATGCCGCAGTTCATCGATGCGTTGTCAACCAATATCCAGATGTTTCGGAACCGCTATGGAGACCTGCCTGGAGCGGTCGTACAAGCTCCTTACGTTCCGCAGGTCCCTCATCAACAAGCCCCCCATCAACAAACACCGTATCCAGAAAACGTCGGAGCAGCCCAATCAAACGAGACGGATGCGAACGCTCCTGCTCCAGGGGGATTCCCGTCGGGACAAATCCCGCAGCAGCCACAGCCGGGAGCAGCAGACCCAGATTCAGGAGCGAGGGCCAGAAACGAACCGCCCGTAAACGACAACCCGTTTGACTCTCAACCGATCGAGGTGCATCCTGGTGCCCCGCTGCCTAAGAACCCCGATCAACAGAACATTCACAAACGACAGTCCCCGCAGGATGTCTACGACGACTTGAAGCTGCGCGACGAGATCTTGAGCGGTGCCTACGCGAACGCAGTCATGATAGGCCACGGACCTTTCGAGTTCAGTTTTGACTTCATTACCAATTTCTATCCGCAATCGGCCGTGAGCAGCCGGGTTTACATGGCTTCAGGCCACGTTTTGCGTCTTTTGGACTCCTTGAAGGCTTCCTGGGAACAGATTCGCGGCCGCTATGGGCATCCTCCTAAACCATAAAGTTGGCGTGAAGGTAAGTTTTCTGCCTCCTCGTCTATCTTGTGCCCCGTTTTTTGGGATATAATTCTAGGTGTGGGATCGATCTCGGTCCTGCTTTCCCCATCCCACCCGGCCTCTCTGCTAGGCCACCCTGCCAAACCGCACAGGAGCGAATCATGCGACCTGCCTACACCATAGACCGGAGAGGTCTGCTCAAGGTTGGAGCTGCCAGCGTCATTGGAAGCTTCGTTGCCCCGAGTCCACTAACAAAGCAGGCCCAAGCCGCTGCGGTCTGCCCTTCATCATTTGGTCGCGCTAAGTCGGTCGTGTTGGTTATGCTCAGCGGTGGGCCAAGCCAACTGGACACGGTCGATCCCAAGCCGGATGCCCCCGCCGAAGTGCGAGGCGAATTCAATACTATTTCAACGGCAATTCCTGGAGTTGCGATTTGTGAGCACCTGCCCAAACTGGCAACCCAGCTCGATCGATGGTCCGTCGTTCGTACCCTTGCTCACCAGGAACATAACCATCTTCTGGCAACTCACATCGCATTAACTGGTCGCCCCACTCCACTTCCTCGAGGGGGCTCGGACCTGGATCGCGTGGAGTCACGTAGCGATTTCCCCAACCTCTCCGCAGCACTCGATCACATCCGCCCTCGGAATGACGGAATTCCCACGGGAGTATCACTTCCTAATTATCTTATCGAGGGACCGCTTACATGGCCCGGCCAACACGCCGGTTTCTTAGGAGCCAAGCACGACCCGTGGCAAATCAACGGCGACCCCAATAATCCCGACTTCAAAATGGATGCCCTAGCATTGCGAGACGGTATGTCGGTCGATCGTGTTTTAGCCCGCCGAGATCTGTTGCAGTCCCTTGCTAAACCAAACCAAAGCGGAAGCATCACTTCAGTCGAATCGTTCCGCGAGCAGCAAAACATCGCCTTCAACATCCTTACCTCTGGCAAGGTGGTGTCCGCGTTCGACATTAAAAGCGAATCGGAGGAAACTCGAGAACGATACGGGCGAAACAAGTTCGGGCAATCGCTGCTCATGGCGAGAAGGCTCGTTGAAGCAGGCGTTCCCGTTATCCAGGCTACCATGGGTATCGTGCAGACTTGGGACACCCATACCGACAATTGGGGACGGCTGAAAAACACGTTATTGCCCCAGCTTGATGCAGGCTTGGCCGCTCTCATGGACGACTTGCAGGCCAGCGGTTTACTAGATGAAACCTTGGTTATCGCTATGGGAGAGTTTGGTCGGACCCCCAAAATCTCGACGTTGCCCGGTGAAACCATCCCCGGGCGAGACCACTGGGCTGCGGCTTATTCGGGGCTTTTTGCAGGAGCGGGAGTTCTTGGGGGGCAAGTTATCGGCAAGACCGATGCCCAAGCCGCCTATCCACTGACTCGTCCTTGGTCCCCTGCTGACGTTCTTTCGACCACGTTCCACGCTTTGGGTGTGAACGAGGAAACGACAATCGTCGATCCGCTTCAGCGAAATCATTTTCTGATCAACGGTACGGTCATTGAGCCTCTGTACTCGGGAGCCGACGCGTAATGAATATCCGAAAAAATCGACACTACTCGCTCATCGCCATCGTAAACATTTCCTCACCCTCCCAGCGAAGCGACCGGGAGGGTCGGCAATCGAGCCTTAAGCGAGATTGCCGGGAAGGGCAGCACGCCGTCTGTCTCGATCCGACCGATGCGTCGTACCCCTCCCCAGCCACGCTTTCGCGGGCTGACCTTCCCCAAACGGCGTTTGGAGAGGGTGAAGTCAGTGGCGATCAGCGAGAAGTGTCAAAAAATCTTCCATTTACCCTGTTGTTTGTAGCCTTACTGGGAATATTGAGTTCGAACAGCTACGCACAGATCACAGATATTCAACCTAGATCGGTGCAACCAGGTGTTAAGTCGACACATACAGTATTCGGTCAGCAACTGGGGCCTACCTCTTCGTTTTTGACGACGGCTGAGGGAATCAAGCTGCATTGGGAAGTAACGAGCCCCGAACAAGCCGTCCTGCAGATCGACGTAGCTGCAGATGCACCCCTCGGTGCCTTTGGGATTCTGGGGACAACGGCGGCATCGGTGCAAGAGCCGTTCGCATTCCTTTGCGACGAATTGCCAGCAGTTCCTCGAGCAGCCGGTAACACATCCCGCGAGCAAGCTCAGCCGCTGGAATGCTTAGCCAGTGTGTTTGGAACCAGCCGTGGCTCGGAAAGCGATTTCTACAAAGTCAACGTTGCTGCCGGAACCTCGCTATCGTTCGAGGTTGTTACACAGACACTTTTATCCAGCATGGATACGCTGGTTCGGCTGTATGGACCGAGCGGCGAGCTCCTGGCGAGTGTCGACGATGACGGAGCGAGCGTAGAGCCTCGATTTCGTTATCGATTTGAATCGGCAGGCGAGTGTGTTATTGAGGTCCGTGACGCTCGGTATCAACCGGGAGGCATGTACTGCCTACGCGTGGGAGACTTTCCCATTCTCTCCGCTGCTCAACCCAGTGGAGTGGTGCGAGACGTGACGACACCGCTTTCGTTTTTTGACTTAGACGGAAACTTCCTAGGCGAAAAGCACATCCATGTTGCAGCGTCTTACGCAAACGATATTCAGTGGGTCAGCTTCAAACCAGAGGGGGCAAAATCCTCCTCTTGGCTTCCCATCCGAATCGCACCAACGACAGCCGCTATTTATAAAGAAGCAGCTCATGTCGTTTCCGTCCCCGCAGCCTTAAGCGGCACATTGAGAGAGCCCGATCAGACTGATTCCTACCGAATACAAGGAGTCGCGGGGCAAGGGGTTAGTTTTCAAGCACGCACGGCGAGTTTGCGATTCCCAACCATGCTGCGGATGAAGCTCAAGAATGCGGCGGGAGCTGTCTTGGCGCAAACGACTCCCCAAAAGGACGACGAATGGGGATTCGATTTTACGTTCCCAACCGACGAAGAGTACACGCTGGAGGTAAGCGATCTTCTCAAAAGGGGCGGTGCTTCCTTTGGCTATTGGATTGATATCGCTCCCTTATCGACCTTCCAATTGGCACTAATGGGTGATGCCAGTGCGAAGCAGCTTTTCACACTTGATGAATCGCATGGTGCAGTCGCGATAGATCTGCTCTGCCACCGAGCTGGCTATGCAGGAGCAATCGACCTCGAACTCACAGAACCCAATCGAGGGTTTACAATTCTCAATCCGACCATTCCATCAGAAGCCAAAGAGCATCGTGTTTATATCGTTCCAAGTCGCGATCCGGCTGCTTCGGTTGACGCATCGCTTAGAATGGTGTCGCTCCAATTGATTGGCAAGAGTCGTGGCGAGACTCAACATACAGCGGTGGTTTCTAGTCTAGCCGTTAACCGCCAGAAGCGACCTCACCTACCCCATCCGCCCATGTGGTCAGAGAACCAATTCACATCGGTTGCCGCTCCAGCCATACCGCTACCATTTGAGCTGGCTGAGGAACAAATCGTCAGGCTCGCCAAATATGTCGAGGAACAAGAGGTCATCGTTGGACCAAAACGACTTGTCGAAGACTTTAAAACCCCATTCACTTTCATCCCTCCAGCCACGATGGCGGAATGGCCACTGGTCGCAAAGCAAGAAAACGACAATCTGACCTTAACGCTCCAACAGTTAACCAGCAGATCTCCGGACACGACTCATTTGTCAATCCCACTGTATAGCGAGCACGCTGGCCGAGGGTTGTTCAAGGTGTTCCGTTTACGTGTCCAGTGGTTTAGCCCAGTGCAAGTGACTTGGCAAACGCCATCACATGTAACCACTGACCAACAAGCAGAATTGACCCTTACGGTTGTGAGAGAACAATCCAATGCACCGGTGACTATTAGATGGGACAATCTACCGGCAGGTGTGCTCGTACCCGATTCGATTACTATCCCAGCGGACCAAACTACGGCTACCGTCCCGCTTCGCATCACTCAAGAGCTAAAGCAAACGAGGTTGAGCCTTCAGTGTACGGTATCGAGTGCTTATAACGAGAAAGAGTTTTCGTTCTCTCAAACGGTTGGTCCGATAGCGGTCGAGTTGCTTCCGGTGCAGCTAGAGGTTTATCCCGTTGAGATTGTCCTTACAGGAAAGCAATCCAAACGACAGTTAGTTGTTACGGGGCAGAATTTCGATGAGAGTCTAGCAGATTGGACGACGCGTGCTACCATTCGATCGCTCGATGAATCGATTGTCAAAGTTGACCAAGGCGTTGTCACACCAATCGGCGACGGTGAAACGCAGGTTCTCATCCAGGCTGGAACGGCCGAAAAGATTGTCCCTGTTCGGGTCACGGATTACGCTCTCGAACGTAGAACAGAATTCGAGTCCGAGGCGTTGGTAGCATTGAGCAAACAAGGATGCAACTCCGGCGCGTGCCACGGTTCGCCAAGTGGCAAAGGCATGTTTCGTCTTTCACTGCGTGCCTTCGACAAGCAGCTTGATGAATTAACATTGATCCATGAAGAGTTTGGCAGGCGGTTAAATCTAGTAAAACCTGAAGAGAGCTTGCTGCTGCTCAAACCACTGATGTCCATCTATCACGGCGGGGGCAAGCAGATACGCCCGGATGACGCGGCATACAAGGTTCTTTTGAAATGGATCCAAGAGGGAGGAAAGGCTGATCCCGCTGACGCACCTCGATGCGTAAAGCTGGAAGTCTATCCCGGGACAAAAAGAATACTGCCACTATCGAAAAGCTCACAGCAAATCGCAGCGATCGCTCATTTCTCTGACAGTGCACAACGGGATGTGACCGAATTGGTGGCGTACGAATCCTCCAATCAGCAGATTGCAGAGGTTGATGCTAGTGGCATGGTCACACCCAAGGCAAAGGGGGAAGTGGTCATTCTCGTTCGCTTTTTGGAACATATCGAATCGGTTCGGTTGACGTTTATTGATCACGATCCCGATTTCCGATGGGATGCGCCCACACCGGCCAATTTTCTGGACGAGTTAGTTTACGACAAGCTGAGGCAGATGCAGTTGTTACCTACCGCGCGAGCCTCTGACTCAGAGTTCGTTCGGCGAGTCTATCTCGATATTCTCGGCATTCTGCCAACCGTTGCGGAGACAAAGCAATTTTTAGACAACCCATCCCCCGACAAGCGTTCGGTTTTGATCGATCAACTTCTGGAACGAGAAGAGTATCCCAAGTTTTGGGCAAACAAATGGGGGGATTTGCTGAAACTCACCAACAAATTAGTTGGCGGCGAAGGGGTTTACAAATATCACCAATGGATCGAAGACTCGGTTCGTGCCGATGTTCCTTACGACCAGTTCGCTTATGAGTTGATCACAGCAAGCGGAAGCACGCTGGCTAATCCGCCTGCTAATTTCTACCGCACCTCGACGGACATGAACGAGTGTGTAGAAACGATTTCGCAAGTGTTCCTCGGGGCGAGATTGCAATGCGCCAAGTGCCACAATCACCCGTTTGAGCGATGGACACAAGACAACTACTATGGTCTAGGAGCATTCTTCAATCGCGTGCAACGCAAAGAGACTTTGCGCCCTGGGGAGATGTTCGTTTGGGCTGGCGAGCAAGGTGACGTTGTACAGCCAAGAACGGGCGAAACCATGAAGCCTTGGTTGCCGGGTGTCGGCTCACAGGACGCGACCGATGATGATCGTAGGCGGATGTTTGCTGACTGGCTCACCAAAACGGACAATCACTACTTTGCACGGATCGGAGCCAATCGCGTTTGGAGCCATTTGTTTGCGCGAGGTATTGTTGACCCAGTAGACGATTTCCGGGACTCCAATCCTGGTACTAACGAACCGCTGCTCGATGCTTTAGCGGAAGAGTTTCGAAAAGGCAACTACTCTACGAAACATCTTCTGAGAACCATTCTTAACAGCAACACTTATCAAGCCGTTTCGTTACCCGCAGCGGGGCAGAAAGAGGACGAGTACTATTTCTCTCACCAGCGACCTCGTTTTCTAGCGGCAGAGCAATTGCTCGATGCGGTAAATCACGTAACTGGTGTTTCACAGCGGTTCGGAGGGTTACCGGTTAGCACCAAAGCGACTCAGTTGCCAGCCCCTGACTTGGTCAAGGTGGACTTTCTGAAGGTGTTCGGGCAACCCGAGCGAAGTACCGTGTGTGCTTGCGAACGAAGCAGCGATTCCAATCTGGCGATGGCGATCGAGTTGTTTAATGGTCCTATAATCTATGAACGTTTGAAAGATCCCGAGAATCGTTTTCGCAAACTGCTGTCAGCCGGTCAAAGTCATGAGGAAGTGCTCCATGATCTCTATCTCGCTGCTCTAGCCCGCCACCCCAACGACCAAGAGAAAGCCTCCGCCTTGGACTACTTGGCGAAAAACGCGGATGTAGCCTTGGCGTTTGAAGACCTCTGTTGGGCATTGCTTAACTCCGATGAATTTTTATTCCAACACTAAACAAATCGGAGTATCGCAAATGGAACAAAATTTTGAAGTGAAGTGTCACAGGATAAAGTACCTAGGGCTTAGCATGAGCATCGCCATGCTGATGACAAGCTCCGCAGCATTGCTGGCTCAAGAACCGGTAAATGCAGTTGGCTTTCGTGAGCATGTTGCTCCGATCCTGGTCGAGAAATGTATCGCTTGCCACAGCGCCAAGAAAGCGGAGGGGGGCTATCGCCTGGATACATTTCAGGAGTTGATGAAGCCAGGAGACTCGGGTGAAAATCCGGTCGCAGCCAGTGAATCAAGCAATAGCTTGTTGCTTCACCGCATTCAGGATTCCGATCCTGAAACCAGGATGCCGCCTGAACAAGATCCATTAACAGAGGATGAGATTGCTGCAATCGTTGCCTGGATCGATTCCGGAGCGGTTTTTGATGGAGAGGATCCTACGTTGCTTTTGCCGCTGCAATCTTTGGCAAAGACCTATGCCGATCCACCGGCTTATTATCCTGCAATCCCTATCTACACAGCGGCGGTGACCAAGGATGGAAAGTATTTGTTGACAGGTGGTTTCCACGAGGTGCTTGTTTGGAATCTGGCCGATGGAAAGCCGACCGATGAACAGTCCGCCAACAGGATGCCCGATCGACGAATCTCGAACTTGGGGCAACGCATTTTTGCGATTGCTTTGAATGATGCTGGCGATAGGGCGGCGGTGGCATGTGGCGAGCCGGGACGTATCGGCGAGGTTCGGCTGATAGACTTGCAAACACTGCAAGTGACGGCTGTGCTCGCTCGCGCGTTGGATGTTGCCTTAGACGTAGCTTTCCGGCCCGGCACCAATGAGATAGCCGTTGCCTTTGCCGACAACAGCATACGGCTCATCGATACCGACACGAACTCGACGATTAAATCTTATTCCACCCATGCGGATTGGGTGACAGCGATTGCATTTAGTCCGGATGGCAAGCGGCTAGCGTCAGCAAGTCGCGACAAATCGGTCAAAGTGCTCGATCTCGAATCAGGAGAAATGATCCTCAACTATGCTGGACATACAGCCCCCGTCCGTGGAGTCGTTTTCTCGCCAGATGGTACCCAGGTGTTCTCTACGGGCGATGATAAAAGACTGCACCGATGGAACGTTGCTGATGGAGGTCGTGCAGCCGATGTGCTCTTGAGCGGTCAAGGCTCCCGATTGGTTCGCCATGGAGGTTTCGTATACGTACCGACCTCGGCCAAGCAGTTACACAAATTGGACACATCCAACAATCAAGTTGTTCAGACATTCAGCGGTCACAAAGATTGGGTGCATGCAGCAGCAATCACTCCAGCGGAGTTAGTGATAGGCGTCGCGCACGATGCGGAAATCAAGTTATGGGCACAGGACGGAACGCTCCAGGCGAACTGGCTTGGTACGCCTTGGCAAGTCGGAACAAATTAATTGTTCAAAGGGGAAAAGAATGCCTGAGGCTTTGTGTAGTTACGACATGCTTCGCTCTGGCTCGGGCGGAATCCGACAAGCTCCATGCATCTCCGGCGTGCCGTGCCGTAACGGCATAACGATTTGTTATAGCCTACAAGTAGCTTTGCTCGTCGGCGTACCTGAGAGTAACGTCAGGTTGCATGCGTTTCTAACCGAAAAGCTGCGTGACAGCTTGGGCTTTGACCAGCTCGCGCGGCTGGTTCAAGTGGTTGTAGACGATGGTTTCTGGATCAATGCCAAACGAGTGGTAAATCGTTGCCAACATCTCCGCTGGATGCAGTGGTGCGTCCACAGGCGAACTGGCAGTTTTGTCGCTCTTGCCATGAACATAACCACGCTTGATCCCGGCCCCCGCCATTACGGCAGTGTAACAGTATGGCCAGTGATCTCGACCATCATCCGAATTGCCGTTTCCACTAGTGCTCACACCTCGTTCAGGAGATCGGCCAAACTCGCCAACCGCAACCACCAAGGTATCCTCCAGAAGCCCGCGATCGTCCAAGTCGGAAATCAAAGCCGAGATGCCGCGATCCAGCATCGGTGCTGACTGATTCTTCATTCGCTTCGATAAATCGACGTGATGATCCCAGGAGTGGTTGTCACTATTCGCCACCTTGGGCCAAATCACTTCCACAACTCTTGTCCCGGCTTCGACTAACCGTCTCGCTAATAAACAACTCTGACCAAAAGTGTTTCGTCCGTATTGATCACGCAGAGCTTCAGACTCTTGCTTGAGGTCAAACGCTTCTCTCGCTTTGCCTGAGACCACCAACGATAGCGCTTGCTGAAAGTACTCGTCCAGCTGGTGCTGTTCAACGGCGGCATTGATTTCGGGCATCTTGGCATTGATGAGATCTCTTAGTGCCGCTCGACGTTTTAACCTGACTGCGAAAACCTCGGGCCGGAGTTGCAAGTCGCTGATATTGATGCGATCCATCTTGTTCATATCCATATCGTCACCCTCAGGAAACAACGTATATGGATCATAGGCCTTACCGAGAAATCCGGCATAACCACCCTTGCCCACAACGTTCGACTCTTGAAGCGGCCTAGGAAGCATGACAAACGGCAGCATCGGTTCATCGGCGGGCTTGATGCGAATGATGTTGGACCCGAAGTTCGGAAAGTCTTTCGGGCTGGGTGGCTCCAATTGCCCAGAAGGGCTCACCTTATCGGTGGTGTAACCGGTCATCATTTGGTAAATGGCGGCAGTGTGATTAAAGAGTCCGTTGGGTGTATAACTCATCGAACGAATCATCGTAAACTTGTCGTTGATTTGACTCAACAAGGGCAAATTTTCGGTAAATTGAATTCCGGGAATCTTGGTCGATATGTTTCCGAAAACACTCTTCACCTTATCGGGAACGTTTTCCTTGGGATCCCAGAGATCGATATGGCTAGGTCCACCCTGTAAGTAGACCATGATCATACGCTTGGCTCGATTCCAACCAGGGGCATTGTTGGAATCGCTGGCCTGGACAGCTTGGAGTTGCAAAAGCTGAGGCAGTGTTAAACCGAACAGGCCCGACGCACCGACGCGCAGTACATCGCGACGCGTGACACCCAAATGCCCGTCACACAAATCTCGTCCTGCGTGTCCTAATAATCGAAACATGACCTATCCCTCCCAAATTTGGATTTAACAATCGTTGGATCTGAAGCCGTTACCGAGTACAAAATTGAATCAGTGGTTGAACAAAAAGGCGGGGCTATTGATCAAAGCCCATGTAATGTCTTCTGCCGCCGTCAATCGGGCTTTGTCTTTTTGCAGTGCGCTTTCTTTCACGTCATTTCGCAATCGAACTAACAACGGATCATCCCCCAAAGGCTGCGATAATCGTTCGATTCGCTTAGTCAGCGTAGTAACGAGTTCATCCTCGGGAAGCGGCACGTTTTCACGGTTAAGTCTAGCAACCAGTTCGACTCGCTCGGCTGAGGTTTCGCGAATGTACGTCTTGGCACTTTCCAGCTCACCATCATTCCACTGTTCAACCGGCGTGGATGCTAACGCTTGAAAACTTTCGGGCAGGCCGATTTGCAGATCACTCGACTTGTTGGCGACACTCAATCGAAAGTGTCCCAGTCGATGTTTTGCAGCGTTATGCTTTTGATGAATACGCCATTCGAGGATCTCTCCCGGTGCCAGCGTTACACTTTCGGCGAGCTCGAACACTGCCCAGTGCTCAACGCCTGTCGCACCATGAATGGCCCAGCCACCTTGATCGTCTAGATTGCCATCGATGGCTGCTGCTGCCGAGAAACCTGCCTGATCAAAATCGGTCAATCCCTTGGCAAGCTTTATTGGCCGCATCTCACCGGGTTTGTCAGGTGAGCCCACAAATAGTTCCAGTTCCGTAATCACAAAGTTACCGTTATCGGAAAGCCCAGGGCCTTTACCTGGAAGATCAGGCCGAATGAGGGCTTCCAAACGAATCGCGTTGAACACGGTCGGAACCACTGTTTGCACCGAATAGGTGGCTGGCGAGTCATCCCCATTCACCAGTAGAGATCGATCGCTTTGCACCTGAAACTTCGCTTGGTTTGTGGAGGTCGCGGAAGAAGTCTGTAGCGGGATCCAGGCAGGATGCCCCTTGCGTGCGTTCACAAAATCGATCACCCGCTGCTTGAGTCCCGCATCAAAACCGGCAATCGCATTCTTAGCCTCTTCTACGCGTGCTAACCTAGCTGCTTCGGCAGTCTCGCGTGCTTCGCGAATCTCAGCACGTCGGGCTTCTAATTCGTCCTCAGTCCGTTTCTTTTCGGCTGCTAGTCGCTCTTCGCGAACAGGCCTTTCGTCAACCCACCATGCTTCTCGCTCCGCAAGCTGAGCTTCGAGTTGTACATGGTCGAGTTCGATTTGTTTCAAGACGGTTGCGGCGGTTGCAAGCTCCTCCGTGGTAGCCGGACGATTGAGCACTCTCAAAAAGAGCTCATTGGTGAGAGCTTTGTCATCGGATATCTCGTTAACCAATTGGGCGATAGAATTATTCTGATCCGAGATGGCCGATCCGAGGGTAGGTCCGCTTACCAGAGACATCACCGCCCCAAGTCGGAGTTCGTTCGAGCGTTCGCATTCGCATGCACTTTCCCGGACGGGGCGTCCTAGATTGTTGAGGAATCCGTCCGGAAGACCAGGATCCGCGTCAGCCAGAGAGGCAGCTCTCGTGCCAGGTTCGAGCCCAGGCAAATTCGACTTGGATCCGGTCACTAGGTAAATCGCGTCGTAGAGCACTTCTGCGGGCAGACGCCTAGGCATCGCTCGGGCGTAGTTTCTCGAGTCATCCTCGTTCCACTGGTTCTTTTCGATCGAGCGTTGATAGGTTTCCGATTGGCAAATGGTTCGCAGCGTGTGGCGGAAATCAAAGCCATGGGCAATAAAGTCCGATTCGAGGTGTGCCAATAGTTCTGGAATGCTGGGCGGGTTGCCTGCTCGAATATCGTCAATCGGTTCGATCAACCCCGTGCCGAGCAAGTAGCCCCAGAGACGATTCACGAAACTCTTTGCAAAGTAGGGATTCGACGGATTGGTGAGCCAAGCAGCAAACTCGGCACGACGAGTCATGCCATCCGATTTGTCGAACTCCGTTTCGAACGGGAACTTGGGAGCAACTACTTGTTGCGTTCTGTCATGTTTTAGTTCCTTTCCACTTGCGTCTGCAACAACTTCATAGAGCGGTTTTGCACCTTCCACGGCGGTTCCACCGATGGTTCGATCGCCGGATGCCTCGTCTTTGGCTAGACTGACGTGTGAGAAAAAGGCTGCCGTTTCAAAGTATTGGTCTTGGGTCCATCTTTCGAACGGATGATCATGACACTTGTTGCAGTTGAATCGAATACCCAAAAACAAATGCGTTGTGTTCTCTACCAAATCCTCCGGGGTCCTTAGTATCTTGTAGTAAGCCGCTTCGGGATGTTCGCGATTCGAGCCGCTAGCCGTTATGATCTCTCGAACGAATTGATCGTAGGGTTTGTTGGACGCAACGCTGTTCTTGATCCAATCGCGGAAGCTCGAGGCCCCTTCCTTGCCTAGAAATTTGGAATTCACCTGCAACAGATCCGACCATTTGCTGGTCCAATGCTCGACAAAGGCATCGCTGGCAATCAGCTCGTCAATCTTGCTATTTCTCTTTTCTTGCGTCGGCTTAGAATCGGCAAGGAACTCGCGGACTTGATTTGCCGTCGGGGGCAAGCCGGTCAAATCAATGCTGACTCGGCGAAGGAACTCGGTGTCAGTGCAAAGCTCGGAGGGTTCGATCTTGAGACGCTGCAATTTGTCAGCAACGAGCTTATCGATGAGGTTCTCAGATGGAGGTGGCGTCCATGCATAGCCAGAGCGATCCCCCATAACGGTCAATGTTGTTGCAGCGTAGGCACCCTCGTAGCGAGCCAGAATGGGAGCTTCGCCTCTGCGGATAGCGTGCACACGAGCACCCTCGAGAACGGATGCCACTTCGGCATTGCCAGTTTCCACAAATGCATCGTGTGTTACATCTTGTTTGGTTCCGTCTGAGTAGGTTGCCAGGACTCGCATCTGTTGCCATTGCCCGGCGGATGGGATCGTCGGATCTTTAGGATAGATATCGAGACTTTGAACACGAGGGGTTTCAAGATTAAGCGTTGCCCCTTCTCGAATCCACTGTTGTAGAACCAGCGAAGCACGGTCACCGGATTCAAAGAGCTTTCCACCAACGTGTGGAACGATTCCAAGCGGCTTAGTAACCATCAAGCTATCCAGTGGAGATGATGGATTCAGTCGACGCCCTGCCAAATCATCTGCCAACGATCGGATATCGAACAGTGGATCGTAACCTCGCAGGGAAAGCTTGAAGCCGTTTTTGCCAGCTTGGGCTCCGTGGCACGTGCCCGAATTGCAGCCTAAACGCGAGAGGACCGGGTTGACATCGCGAACAAAATCCATGTTCGATTCCCCATCTAGAGCAACCGATACGGGGATTTCCGCAAGATGATCGGCTAGTTTGACTTGGAGAGTCGTTTGCCCGGATTCTAGAGGTTGTACCCAACCTCGGGGCGAGCTCCAAGCTTGAGGGCTTGCTATGTTGAAGTTACAAAAATTAGTGACGTCGATGCGTTCGCCATTTTTCAGGACCGCGGTAACCAAACACTGCACCGATTCATTCCATCTTGAAAAGACCACTTCGCTGGGCTGAACGGTTAGCTCTGCAATCTCTGACAAAGGCAAGGCTTGCGATTGCTTTAACCATTCGTCATGCAGGCGATCTTGTTCGTGCAAGGTTGCGATTTGGTCGAGTCGAACTTTGCGACCCTCAGCGATGGATTTCGTATCGGCAGCATCTAAAGCTCCAGGAGGAGTCGCGTCGAATTGATGCACCAGTTTTGCTTCGGGAATCGACCAGACTCGAATTTGTCCGTCGGTTCCGCCGGCAGCCAATCGACCGTTGGGATCGATGCAGATCGAGTAAATTGCAGTGTCAGGAATTTCCCAGGTAGCCAAGACAGCAGGTTGCGGCACCACGTATTTTTCCAGCGATTGTTTTTCTTCGTCGTTTCTAGAAGAAATAGGTTTCTCCTGTATAGACTTAATCTCTTCCGGCAGTTGTTCCACAGCATCGTAGGACCAGACCTTCACCACACTCTTGTTGTCCAAAGTGGAAGCGGCAGCCAGATAGCGACCATCTTGACTTACCGCCACATCAAAGATTCGGCCGGGCATGGGGTCTAGTTGGCGAATCAAATTGGCATCGTCACCGATAACCCTGGCTGTCTGCCGGAACACACGATAGATCTTGGGAGTCCCGTCAGCACCACCCACAACTATTTCGTTTCGACTCGGATGCCTCGCCACCGCTTGGACACCTCCACGAAGTGCCCCTGGAGTGATCGAAGTCACATTATCGATAAAGCGTTCCGTTTCGACCTCGGTCAGTTTGACCGACATATCGCGAGCGACCGAAATCAAGTGTTTGCCCTCGGGGGTGAACACGGTCGCCCTCACCCAATCCTCGTGCGTTCGTTGATAGAGCTTTTGTTCTCCGGCCAAGTTAACCGCACGGACGGAATTGTCGCTGCATGCAAAGGAGATCAGCTGCGAATCAGGCGACCAGTTGATTCCGAACAAGGTATCATTGCCGATGACAAAACTGTTCGTGAGTTCTTTGGTTTCGCGGTTCCAGATCTGCAATTCGCCTCGAACGCCGGGATCACCAGCAGCGATTGCGATCCATTTGCCGTCGGGGGAGAATGCGATCGACTCCAATCGCGGGCTGAGACCTATCAATCGGTCTTTGAGTTCCCATGTATTGGAGTCAAAGACAATCGCTTCGTGGAGCCCGGAGGCGATTAGCTCGGCACCTTCGTTGGAGAAACGGAGGCTGCTCACCAAGGGTGGGCGAATATACTTGGGTGGATTCGCGGTCGAATAGGTTGGTTGAGCGGTGGGGCGATCATCCACGGCCCCTTGATCGATCCAACGTTTGATCAATTCGATTTGTGTTTCGGCGAGTGGCTTGCCTCCTTTGGGCATCTCAGCTTTGCCGTCAAGGATCGTTATTTCGTGAACTAAATAGCTTTCTTCCGATTTTCCAGGCATTACTGCTGGCGAGCCGCTTTCCCCGGCCGAGAGCAAGGCCGAAAAATCGGTCATTAAGTAGCTACCCATCTGCTTAGCTGGCTGATGGCAACCAAAGCAATTATCACGAAGAATCGGAAAGACATCGCGGGAAAAGCTGACCGGATCGTCTGCTCGGGCGAATCCGAACGGTGTGACGACTAAAAGCATGCTCCCCAGAAGTCTATGGAACACTGAAAGTATGGAAAAAGCCGAGCGAACTGCAGATCCAAACGCCATTTTATCGAGACTCCGTTGGGAGAAAACAAGGCAGGAGGTGGGGTGAGGGAGGGAAGATTGGGAGTGCTCCAGCGGGTACGTTGGGGGGAACAGGTAAATCCGCCAGGATCGATCCAGTTGACATGATAGGCCAAATCTGCTTGCGGGTCAATATTTCGCACAAACCGCTGTTTTCGATGCCGAAGGTCACTTTGTGGCGTCGAGAACCTTATTCTTGCTAAGGAAAACAGGCAGAAATCGAGGAAAATAGAACTGTTTGCGAATCCGCAGGGTTCTTCGCTGTCCGGCGAGTACGATCTCGCAATCTTGGCATTGCAAAAAGTAAGGGAACGGGTAAGATCTCGCCCTTTGATATAAGAATTTCGGATGACCGAGGCGGGATCGTCAGAACGGAACGCCGTAACTTTTAGTTTTGTGGTTGATTGATGACTGTTAGCAAAGAACGAAAAGTAGAGTTGGTTGAGGCTTTTAAGCAGACCGAGTACGACAGCGGATCAGCGGATGTGCAAATTGCACTTTTGACGGAGAGAATCAATGGGATGACGGAACATATGCGTCGAGCACCCACCGATTATTCCAGCCGTCGAGGTTTGCTGCGCATGGTTAGCCGACGTCGTTCCCTATTGGATTATGTTCGCAAGCATGATCCACAGCGATACACCGAAATCATCGGAAAGCTGGGAATTAGAAAATAGTTTTGATTGGAGAGGCTGGCATCGACCAGCCTTTCGCGTTTATGGCGTTAGTCTTTTCTGGTGCGCCAGATCTCTGTCGATTTTGTATTTAAATTGGTCCATGGAGTGTTTTGAGACGGAGCTCTTTTGTAGAGAACGGGTGTGATCGTTCACCGTCTTCTGGGGTGAGTGGTCGAGTCCATAGTTGACGTGTGTTTCGTGTAGGCTTGATGCGGTGCTAGGACCATCGCACGGCTGGATTTTGTTGTTCTCGTCACGATGTGCTTCGTGGCGAAGATATTTGTAATTGTTTTTGTTTACCTGCATTCGAGCATCTTTGTCGCTCGATGCGTGAGTTTAAGAAGGAAGTAGTTCTGTGAAGATTCGTGTAGAAAAACAGATTGGGGATTCCGTTCTGTCATTTGAAACTGGTGCATTAGCGAAGCAAGCAACTTCGAGTGTGTTATGCCAATACGGTGAGACGGTTGTTCTGATAGCCACCGCGACGGGACCATCTAGGCCGGGAACCGATTTTTTCCCTTTGACGTGCGATTACCGAGAAAGGTTTGCTGCAGCAGGGAAGTTCCCGGGTGGATTTCTCAAGCGTGAGAGCCGTCCCACAACCAAGGAAACCCTTACTAGCCGTCTCATCGACCGACCGATTCGTCCTCTTTTTCCTGAAAGCTTCCACGATGAAGTTCAGGTCCAAGCGATCGTTTTGAGCAGCGACGTTCAGAATGATGCAGATGTTTTGGCGATGAACGGGGCAGCCGTTGCACTTTATATCAGTTCCTTGCCGTTCCAAGGCCCGATTGCATCGTGTCGAGTGGGCAAGATCGAAGGTAAGCTGATCGCATTCCCGACTCACGCTCAGCTTGAGGAAAGCGAATTGGACATGATCGTTTCCGCGAATCAGCGCGAAGTGGTCATGATCGAAGGCTTTGCCCAGGAAATGCCTGAAGCTGAGATGCTTGAAGCGATCAAATTCGCACATGACATTTGCCGTCAAGTTATCGAGCTTCAAAACGAGTTTCATGCCAAGGTCCAGCCAGTCAGGGTTCCGTACGAATCTCCTGATGACACCGAATTGATGGGCAAGATTCGCGCTGGCTACTACGATCGCTTCAAGGATGCCAAGCAAATCGAAGGCAAGCAGGCTCGCAATGAAGCGACAAGTGCTCTCCAGAAAGAGGCTCTCGCAGCCTTGATTCCTGACCCCGCAGCAGAAGGTGCCGTTTCGGTCGATTTCTTCAATAAGGTTTGGCATCGATTTGAAAACGCTGTTGTGCGAGATCTGATTCTATCCGGACGACGCAGCGACGGTCGTGATGCAAAGAGTTTGCGAGCCATTCATTGCGAAACGGACTTGCTCCCTCGAACTCACGGTACTGCTCTGTTCCAAAGAGGCGAGACCCAGGCATTCGTCACTGTGACCTTAGGGACTCCGAGAGACGAGCAGCGAGTCGACGGCTTGGTCGATGAATACAGCAAGAAATTCATGCTCGACTACAACTTTCCATCCTTCTCGGTTGGAGAGTGCCGTCCGATCCGAGGCCCCGGTCGTCGAGAGATTGGTCACGGCATGCTAGCCGAACGATCGCTTGAGGCAGTCCTGCCTGATCCAGAAGATTTCCCTTACACCATTCGGGTGATCAGCGATATTCTGGAAAGCAATGGGTCGTCGTCCATGGCCAGCGTTTGCGGTGGTTGCTTGGGGCTGATGGCTGCTGGTGTGCCGATCACGAATCCCGTCGCTGGTATCAGCATCGGCATGATTCGAGAAAAAGATCAATACGTTCTGTTGACCGACATCATTGGCGACGAAGATCACTTTGGCGATATGGATTTCAAGATCGCTGGTACACAAAACGGAATCACCGGTATCCAACTAGATCTCAAGATCGATGGCATTAGCGAAGAGATCATCCGTGGGACTCTTAAGCAAGCCCGCGAAGCAAGAATCGAAATTCTGCGAAAGATGCTGACCTGCATTCCACGACCTCGCAGCGAGACCAGTCGCTTTGCTCCGCGATTGTTGCGAACCAAGATCGATCCAGAAAAGATCGGTGCTTTGATCGGTCCTGGAGGAAAGAACATTCGGGCCATTCAGGAAGACACTGGTGTAACCATCGATGTCGATGACGAAGGAAACGTAACAGTCGCTTCTGCTGATGCTGAATCCGCCCGAATCGCAATCGGTCGCGTAGAAGCCTGCACGGCGACGGTTCAAATTGGCAAGATCTACGACGGTGTCGTATCTAGCGTTCGTGACTTCGGTGCGTTCGTTGAGATTCTGCCGGGCAAAGATGGGCTTTGCCATATCAGCGAATTGTCTTCTGGCTATGTTGCATCGGTTGACACTGTTTGCAAAGTGGGAGATGCCATGAAGGTTATTGTGATCGACATCGACGATCACGATCGAGTTAAGCTTTCTCGACGACGTGCACTCGAAGAGCTAGGGATCCCAGACGAGTTGGCCGAGAGCGTTGAAGAGGACGAAGAGGATTTGTCCGATGACGACTTTGGCGGCGATGACCTGGGTGAAGACATCGGATTCGGAGATGCTCCAGAGCGCACAGCGGAACGCAGTCCAGAGCGTAGCGGTGGTGGCGGACGTAGTCGCGGTGGTGACCGAGGCGGCGATCGTGGAGGTCGCGGACGCGGTGGCAGCGGCGGTGGATCCGGTAGTGCCGGAGGATCCGGTGGTGCTGGCGGTGGATTCCGACGAGGAGGCAGTCGCGGTGGACGAAGCCGTGGACGCTCTGGTGGCGGCGAACGATCTGGTGGCGGCGAGCGATCCGGCGGAGACCGTCGTTAAGGTCTAAGTCTCTGATTGCTCCACAAGCGATTGATAAACCAAACCCTTTGCATTGCTATCGCAACGCAAAGGGTTTTTTATTTGTACAATGGAAAAGCGGGCTCAATTTCCAGGGAGGACGTGTCCCCACGTGAGGGCTGGCTCCAAAGACGCACAGAGAGGACTCCGATGATACTCAACTTGTAGCAGCTACGGGCGATGCGTTCGAATCTGAGAGCAGCGAACTTGCTTTGGAACACAGTGTTGACTCACTGGACACAGGGGAAGTTTTGCAGTTGGTAGGCATCCTTGACAGTGGTTCACATCGCAAAGCGTTGATTCTCAAGGTTGCCACACAAGAACTACTTTCCTTTGAAGTCGGAGAAGGTCCGACGGCCGATGAATTTAGAGATGACGGACAGGAATTTGCAGTAGACCAGATTGAGTCCGATTGCATCTGCGTCGTTGTGAGCTTTTCGTTCTGCTTTCGTTTCTGTGAACGAACGATTAACGGATTTCACCGATTCGGCATTCAATATGGCTATCTCTTCAGCGGGAACCGGAAAAGCCAACAGTTGGCGTGGGGCAACGAACTGCTTGTGTGACAAACAGTGCATTATCACTCTAAACAGGTCTGCCATATAGCGATGATCGCTGAGTCGATCCCCTAACAGGCCACATTTGAGTTCTTTGTTTCGATTCTCACTTTCCCTTCGTTCGGCATAATGGCGATATACCAGTTGAGGGTTGTCGACCACCTGCATGCGATTACTTATCAAGACGCGAAGTGCAATACAAGATTGAACTCTTTCCCCTCGATTATCGAGGGGAAAGAGTTCGTCGTTATGCCAAAGATCGACAATCGGCGATTCTACAGTAGCAAATCCTGTAGGACGTCACCAAGTGCAAGGTCGTGATCGTCAGTCTCCTTGTCTGCTTTGTAACCCATGAGGCTCCAATCAAACTCGTCGGCTAGGTCATCGTCCAAATCTATGAACGCTCCCAAGTCACTGCCCGAGTTGGAGAGCTCATGGTCTCCGGAGGCATACGAATGAGAGGCGTTCCAATCGGATCCCAATTGCTCAGCACCACCAACCAACGGAGCTTGGAACCACATGTCAGCCGAGAATTCTCCCTCACCCTCACCGAGTCCCTCTCCTCCCGAGTTAGAGACATTGCTGTTAATGTGGTTGATGATTGCCAAAACATCCAATGAGCCCACTACGGAGTCCCCATCCACATCGAGGAATGGAGGCGTAGGTCGATTTAGAGGCAGCGGTCCGCCTCCGGTCGCGTTGATATGGTTGATAACCTGCAACACATCGATTGCGGAAACAAATCCGTCGCCGTTGACATCGAAGCGATTCGATTGATTCTGATGCGGATTCGCATTGATTCGCACCAAGTAATCCTCGACTTCACCTGCACCGTCTGGTCCGAGAGACGTCAAATTGCGCTGCGTACTCAACCGAACTCGGACACCGATGTCTCTGTTGGTCACAGCACCGGGGGGCACATTGACCGGAATGGTAAAGTCGCCGCTTGTGAAGGTTTCCAGGACCGCAAGTTTTTCGCCTGCATCCTCGAACGAGCCGTTACCGTTAAAGTCGATCCAGATGTGGACATAGGCTATCCTGGAAATCGACGCACCCTGAACATTGACAACAATGTTGCTTTGATACGCCGCGGTCATCTGATTGACGGTCACACCGTCATCGTCATCGAGATTCGGCAGCCGAGCATCCGCGTCAGCGGAAACGGTATTCCCGAGCGAGAAACCTTCTACAACGATGTGGCTTGGTCCGTTATCAGCGCGTCGGCTGATATATGGCGCAGGAAGATCACCATAGTCTCTGCCTTCACCCAGGAAGATCGTTGTTACTGTCGAGCCGTCAAGTTCGGTCGCTCTCATCGCATTTCCAGCGATGTCTCGAATACCACTTATTGAGGAAACCCCCGTACCGGCGACTCCCAACGCACCTTCAACAAGAATGTTAGCCCCGGACTGAGTAACGACCACATTCACAAGGTTGCGTGATTCGATAACATCCTTAACGATCGTAGCAACTTGTACGTTGGTCGAAACGGCATTGAGATCGATTTCGATTGGAATCGAGGCTGCCCGACCCGGCGCACCAACGACTTGAATCGCAGTGTTTGTTGCTTGGAGTCTAAGGTCAATCTGGTTCCCAACCGCAATAAACCCACCGCCTGAGCTTGCAGCGGTAACAGCCAATCCGGCACCGTTGATAGCAGCCGCAATGTTTTGGGCCAAGGTATTGGTATTGGTCGAAAGAATGACCGGCACTCTGCCTGCCCCCACCGTTCCCGTTTCGGTAAGTTCAAAAGTAACCACCGTATTGGCTCGTTGGACTGCAAACGTTTGTCCCGAAAAGACACCTACCGTCTGGCCAGCAAGCGATGGAATTCGGAATCCGTAGGTCGGCGTAACACCGGTAGCCCCACTCACTCCCAAACTACTCGTGTCTGGCAATACTGCTACGGACTTGTCCCCAAGGATCTGCAACTGACCTCGACCGATCGACTGAATCCTTAAGTTGAGTACTGTCGATCGAACGACACCGGCAATCTTTTGTGCAACGACGTCCGGAAGATCTTGTGCTTCGATAGCGATAGGAATGTTATCAGGCCTTACGTTGTCATTCAGATCGAATTCAAAAGTAATGACCCGAGTTCCATCGTCGATTCGGAAAACGGTACCATCTTGGATTCCGTGGGTCAGACCGTCCTGACTTTGAGGCACCACCAAACGAATACCGGTATCGATTTCGAAGTGATGTGTTACTCGATTGATATCTTGGATGGAGATCGTGGAGCCATCTCGAAGATCGCGAGGATCGGCCAAGGTGATCAACGATTCGTTCGAATTGACAAATCGAATTTGGTAGACCGAACCGTTTTCCCAAAGTCCCGAAAGAGGTGTCAATCTGACGATATTGCTAGTTGGGTCGAAACCAAAGCGGTAGTCTTGTCCCTCAACCAGGACATTACCGTCCTTTACGAGGATAATGGCATTCGAGTCAACCGTCGATTGATCGATTCCATTTCCTTGAGAAATGCTGCCCAGGATTGACGAATCTCTTAGCTGAATGTCGAAGTAGTTGAGCGTCGCTCCAATCACTTCTACGATACCGACTGCACTGTTACGATCCGTGCCAGCTGCGTCATTATCGCGAGGGTTCAAAGCAAAAGCGGATGGCCCTACAAAGTCAGACCGATCGAAAGCACCGCGATCTTTAAATACCGACTCACCTAAGCCTGGAGGTGCCGCAACAGAGGGATCGTCCACTCGTTGCTGGCCTGTGATATCTAGGTTGGGAGCGATGATTGGCGAATTTGGCAACCCGAGAGGTAGCTTAACAGCAACCAGGGATGAACGGTCCTCAAGCGAATCGATCGAAGAGTCGATGAGTCGAGACTCGCGTGCTGGATACAAGATGCCTTTACCCGGATTAACGAACAACGGTAGGTTGTTCGGTACGATGATCGGGAATTGACCCGTTGATCCACCGGCAACATTTTGGGTGTTGTTTTGGTAGAGCGTACCACCAACAACCGTCGACTGACTGGTGCTGGCTATCGATAAACCGAGGCTGTTATTCACCAGTACATTATTCATCAAGGTTGGGCTAGCATTGCCACCGACCGAGATGCCTGTCCCACCTGGTGCATAGACTGTTGCTGGCCTGGTTGACAACGCCCCAACGGCGTCAATGTCTGCTCCAACAGAGTTGCCAGAGGTTGGACCTTGGTTGGGTTCATCTCGCAAGCGAACAAACTGCAATTGGCTTGTGGAGTTGAAACCATACGCATCGAGGTCGATGTAGCGATTGGCAAGAGTCGTAGTACCAACAAATGTCCAGTTGACACCATCTGCACTGACCTCGACCAAGACGTTCTCCGATTGGCCAACTTGGTAGACGGCCAAATCGGGACGTGCATCGTCGGACCCGGTAAGAATGTTATCGGTAAACTGAAGCACTAGAGTACCCCCGCGTCCCAGGGAGACAGCTCCCTGACCGGGTTGAGGTTCTCCAATACCGGTGTAGTTTGGAACACCTATCGCAGCAGTTGCATCCTGCAAACCTGGAATCGGTGCAGGACCGCCACCAGCTGTCGGATTATAACTAACCACTCGATCCGCAAACGACATGCTACCAAAGCTGTAGAAGTCTCCCTCGAAGGTAGCGGCTGGAGTAGCAGTGAACTCCGCTACGGCACCACCAACGATGGTATTATTAACAACCCTCGCGAATGGTAGGGATGCAGTTGGAACGTTTCCGGTAACCGTATCTCCCTCGATTCGGATTCCACCGGCACCGTTTTGGAACAACACGTTGTTCACTACCACGGCCCCCGGTGCTAGCCGCTGATTGTTCAGCGTGATCAAGTTGCGGACAGCGCCTGGATTCGGAGCGTTCGAAAGTGGATCACGCTCGTCGGCTGTAATCTCAATTCCAAAGCCGTTCGAGAAAGAAACCTTGGTGCTCGAGATAACAACTTGTCCTTGCTCCCGCTTGATGTTTCTATCACCCTGCGCGGTTCGCGAATTTACAACGACACCAGCATTTGACGGCAGCGTCATCGTTAGCGTACCAACGAGAATGATATCCGTTCCGTTTACTCCAGAAGTCGACCCATCGGTGGAAATCGCACCTCCCCGAATCAATGACTGTACCGTCGGAGAGTTGATAAGGTCTCTAACTCGTGCTGCAATGACAGCTGCCGACTCTCCAATCATCGGGTTAAACGGAAGTCGAATATTGCCTGGTCGAACTCCGAAACTTGGTGACGATGGGGATTGAGAGACATCCTCAAATTCCAAGTTTACGACGTTGGTGCCGTCGGTTAACTGAATGACTTGGCCGTCTGCAATATTGGCAGCAGAGTTAAATCTTACCACCTGAGAGTTGGAGTGGACTTCATTTGGTGCAAATCCACGTACGAGATCGATACCGCTTTCAAATCTTGGAACACCGTATTCGGCACCACCTCGGATTTCGAGCTGATAAGTTCCCGTAACAATCCCGCCAGTACCAACGGTTGTGAAGGTAGTATCTTGAGGAGCGTTAGCAACCTGCTCACCACGTTCTGCTACCGCAATGATGAAGTCATCGAGGAACAAACCTTCGAAGCCATTGTTCTGCGAACGCAAGGCAGGTCTGTTCGGAGCGGGGAGACCCCATTCCGACAAGGCGTCTTCTGGTCGTAGTCCTGCAATAGTGAACGGACCTGGGTCGTTCACTGTCACTCCGGTCATGTCGATAAACGCCCCGCGTCTTGCAAAGACTTCAAAGCTCGAGTTGCCCGCGAGAGCTCCGACCAATGCGTTGCGAATGCTCGTGGCAACCTGCTCGGCCGTCATCGTTTGAGTAACATAAACGGGGACCGCAGTGGTGTCATTGAGCCCATTGCCTCCAGTTAGTCGCAAGGAGGAACCGGTTGGAAGAACCACGCTTCGTGCTCCATCGAGCTGAATCCTGTTTTCCGCAATAGAGATGTTGAGTCGAGGTGTAACGTCTACCGTCAGTTGGTATTGCCCCTGCGAACCGCCAGCCGTTCCACTGCCTGCCACGTTGGGATTGTAGTTTACATTGGTTGATCCCGAGACGCCGATGAAGTACACACCATCGGCAGGTACGGTAAACGTAATCTGAGAATCCCGGCTACCGCCAAAATCATTGTTGGCGAACAATTGACGTCCAACGCTATCGAAGATTCGCAAATAGGGGTCGAGTGGGGAGGGAGGAGTCACCTCTGTTGCACTGGCTCGAACCACAACTTGCGACCCAGCTTGCAGATTCATTCGAACCAGATCGATGTCTCGGTCCGGGGTAGCAGCCAAGTTTGGATTGTCGCCGATCGCCCCGATGCCTCGGTAAATTCCACCCTCGCCGTTGATGCCAACAGAGAGAGCTCGATCCAAGGTGTCCGAACCGCCAGCGGGGTCCGCCAAGTTGATGTTAAAGGTCGGCCTGGTAAACGTAGCGTTGCTGAGTGCGTCGAAGATCTTTTCAGCGAGCTGAGTGGGCGAATCGGTCGCTTCGTAACGGATGACGTTTCCTGCTGGTGCAGAGCCTGTTCCATTCCAGAGAACAAACTCGGTACCGAGAACCGTCAATGTTTCCAAATTGGTGACCGTAGATCCACTAGGAATGGACAAGGTTGGGCCCATTTCCAATTCGAATCGACGACCACCGACGTTAAAGGACTGACCGTCGGCAAGTTGGTTTCCTGCTAGAGCCCGCATCTCAACGCCACGTCCGCCGAAGAATCCGTACCCCATACCACCTGCTGTACTGAATTCGAATCGTAGCTGAACATTACGATTTCCTGCAAACTGGCCTAGATCAACCCGTGCTTGTCTCCATGCAACTGCAGACGTTCCCTCAACTCCGCCGGGCACGTTATCGATTGCCCGCTCGACTCCACCTTCGAAATCGGTGTTGTCGTTGTTGGTCACAAGCAATTGCCAGGTTCCATTATCGCCCATGCCGTAAACACGGAACGAATCCAACATTCGTTCATTGTTGATTTGGTCGAAAATCGCGTCTTCCGTACTCAAGAAATAATTAAAGTACAAAGTCGGCTTGTCAGCAAAGGTTAGACCTTGAAGTGAGAAAGGCTGTGACTCTAGAACACCCTTTGCTCCACCGGGGAAGTTGTATGTGTTCTCTAGTGGGTTTGCGTTTGCCCTTGGCTGTGCGAGAGGATCTTGCCAAGGTTGCAATCTTTGGTTGCTGTTGGCCAATACATTCTCAAATCCAAAGTACCAGCTTTGCCCACCAAACGTCCCATCGTCGCTGCCGTCTGGAGATGGAGCGACCCCGTGAGCAGGAGCCCCGCCTGGTGTGACTGTATCCAAGGCCCGGCGATTGGTCACGTGCCATAGGTTGAAGTCAAGATTGGAAAACGTGATGCCAGTCAAGCCTGCGATTCCCGTCGAGACCGACGTCGCCCCCCCCGCGAATACTGGCTGAGGAGTACCGTTCACATCGAAAGCATAGATGTTCCCCGCAGCATCCGTGGCGAACAAAATGTTATCATACAGACCACCTGCAACGTTTCGCGGCCCGGAAGTCAAACTGGTGAAGTTGACTCCAATGTAGCTAAAGCTTCCCTCGACGTATTGAGCAATGTTGTTATTGCTAACCGAGTTCAAGAACTGAGGTGCAACACGATAGAGACCGCCCTGGTTGCTAACAGCGTAAAGAGCACCACCGACCTGGGCGATACCAGTTACCAAACCGCCAGGAGCGATTCCCACGATTCTAGCACTGCCGCCTGCGGATACGAGCGTAGCTCCCACGAACTGGACGATGTTTCCATTTACGGAAGCAGATAGTCCGGCAAATCCGGCGGTATTAGCAGCTTGCGCAATTCTTACCGCGATGGTAGCAGCAGTATCTTGTGCCAAGAAATTAACGGCGATGCGCCCCGCACCAACAGTTCCGTTGGATCCCAAGTCACGAGCAACGTTACGAGCGATAAGAGTTCCGAAAGAGCCAGTCGTTGCGCCGCTAAAATTAACGCGATTTCCGTCGAAACCGATTTGAATGGTCGGAGCAATCGAATTACGCAAGGACTCAACAAACTGCTGATTCGTCATGCTGCTGTTGTACGAAACAATACGTACTCCTGGCACAACAGGTGGAGTCGCCGCTGTCGAAATTCGGTAAATTTGACCATCGATCGTGAATTCGTCACCATCCAGTAATGCTCGACCTGGGATGGACGGATCGAACTGCAATGCGAGTTCTGGACCACTGTTCATCTCCAGTGTAACGAGTGTACCAGCGGTGGTACGAACCGTTATCAGATCACCATCGCGGATGAGGTTTCTGGTGGTATTGCCGACCACTTCGGTGGCTTCCGTTACGGCAACACGCTGGGAGGTTGCACCAGCGGGGGCTTCAGTACGAATGTACCCTCGCTCGGTAATGTTCGTTCCCGCCCCAAGAATGACGTCTGGCCCGTCGGCAATCGCGATGTTGAACTGATCGTCCACGCCAGGACTGCTTATTCCCAAGCCCGTATTGGGATCAAACCTGTACAGGATGTTGGTGGAACGGTTTGCATCAACACCTCGTCCAGGAGCCCGATTCGCAACCACGAACCCTGCCTCCGTTGTATTGCCGTCAATTCCAGCAAACGTTAACGCACTGAAGCTAAGGCCAACATTATGCACCTCTAGTTCCAGAGTTGGGTTCAATTGTCTGGTTATCAAACCAAAGGAATCTGTCACCTGTGAGGCACCCGTCCCAGCGTCGATAAGAACATAGCCAGCCGTGCCATCATTCTGGACAGCCGTTCGACTTTGGAATCCACGTATATCCCCATTGGGACGGATCGCAAACGAATCCAAGAAGGTCGAGGTGCGTCCCGCATAGTTAGAAACCTCACCCGTGAACGGATTGGCTATAAAGACATCCGAGGCATTGGAGGCGAGCCCCCCCAACAAATACATGGGAACGTCGCCAAAGTTATACGCAACTCGCGACGAGGTCGGCAGGAATTGGGGAACGATCGGTGCTGAGCCCAAGTTTGCTCTTCTGTCTCCGACACGATCCTCAACAATGTTTTGGTTGCTGTTAATCGGTGTGATACGAATACCGTTGGCGGTCGCGTCTGATGCATTTCTGTCATTGCGATTCGCTACGACCGACGGGGCCTGGTTGCGGCTAGAGATTGCCACAAAGTATCGTCCTGCGGGAAGCTCAACCGATCCTAGGAATGGATCAAGCGTTCCGGTCGATCCTCGGCTTAGGTCAAAGTTGCCGGCCGACGACAACGAGGTCGAGCGATCGTCGGTAATATTGCTGTCACCCGAAATATAGATCAGATTGCCATTGCTGTTGAAAACGTGAAGGGAAAGATCTGCACGCCCAATACCATCGGCATAATCAAGATCGAATACCGTCGAGAAGTATTGCGCTAGCGGGGTTTCTAAAAGTTGATAATCGATATCGAATGAGTACCAATCAATATCGCCTGGTTGCGCAATGCTTCCTGCTAGCGAGATAGCACGACGATCTGTGCTTAACAGATTGCCGAGATACTGGGCATTCTCAAACGTATTATTGTTAAAGGTTGGAGTGTTGATCTCCGCCGTTTCTCCGAGCAATGGAGAGTGACGTGGAACCCCACGCAGCGCAATACCGGTTTGAGCATATCGAATATCAGCATACATGATGGACGAACCAGGATGCTCTTGGGCCTCGCCCAATCGAACTTGTAACTGATAAGCCCCTCGCGATAGCCCTTGTCCAACCGACGTGGGATCGCTCAAAGCGGGCGTTCCGGCTGGTTGCGAAGGACTTTGGTTGCTGCTTCTAACCCGAATATGATACAAGCTGGTTACGGAATCCTGACCTGGCAGAACGACTCGGAATCCCGCATCCAGTGGATTGGTGCTGAAATCATCGCGTGCTTCGTTTCGCAGCGAAGTTGTCGGGGCTTGCAGAAGCGAACTCTTGCGCAGAGGATTCGCAGAGTTGCCCGGCAGAATCGAATAGATCGGATGGGTATCAGGGCTGTTTTCTTCTAAATAAGAATTGTCCGAAAGAGCTAAGATCGTTCCATCTTCAGCAATCAATTCCACCACGGTGTCGAGACCAAAGGTGGTGCGATCGATATCCAACCATACCTCAGTCCTTCCTTTCGCGAAGAAACTGTAAACATCGACATCGCTGTTCTTGTTGATCGTACCATGGATCTGGAATCCGAGTCGTGCCGTTTCATCACCTCCATTGAGAGATGATGCTAGCTGTCCCAAGAACTGTGCGGTTTGAGGAGTGTCGTTACCAGCGGGGGCACTCGCATTGTTCGATTCGATCTCGTGAATGACGGCGATGTTGCGATCGTTGCTGTTGGTAAGCAACTCGATACCTCGCCAATCACCGGGCAGTGCAGCAGACGCCGGATTGGCAGGAACGAGTTCCAAGAAGCTCATCATTGTCGCAGAAGTTGCGTTGGGATCGACTCTCCAGCTGAAGGCTGTCGTTATGTCTCCCAGTCCGAACACATTGCCCAGCACAGGGTCGGTGAATAGTGGCAAGTTATCCAGGTTAATATTACCCGGGATGGTATATTCCGTACCGACGGTTTCAATATTCGTTAAAAGGTTGCGGAAGGAGTCTGCAGCCCAGCCTTCAAAGCTCGCGTTGATAAGATTTCCGCCTGGGTTGTATATACCGCCGTGCGCGAAACCGATCCGTTCAGGACCATCCAATGTAAATGCTCGGAAATCATCCTCGCCAGGTGTACCGACTAGATACAGTAAGTCATCTGATGGCAATAGAACATCTTCGTCTAGGTAGTTGATGAAGAGCATGTCGCCAAGAGGTGAGTCACTCTCCAATGACAGTCGGTTGAATACCGTAGCAATGCCGTTCTCCATGAACGACTCAATCGTCCAGCGAACTTCATTGCCACCATTTCCAACAAACGTACCTCGACTTACAACGAAGTCGTCGCGAATCAATGTCGGTGGTTGTGTAATGTTGGTCGAACCAAGCTCAATAGCCCCACCGTTGATGCCGACATCAATGAAGTTGAAGAACTCGAAAATGGCGTCGGTATTCGAGAATAGGGTTGTATTACCCTGTGCAGAAATGCCCCCTCCGAACCCATCCGGCACTGCGAAACCACTCCGACCTCCAGCCCCTACTTGGAAGGAAAACTGACCAGGAATTCCGACTGCTACGTCATTATCGATCAAGGTACCGTTGTTAACTTCCGGCCCGGTGGGAAGTCTACCCGCTACAGATCTCAAGTCCTCAATCGTATCAAGATTGGGGCGTCCATCCGGTGTGAATCCAGCTCCAACCGTATTGTCACTGAGCGATGTCAGGATCACAGGTGCGTTTGGTTGACCGATCAACGAAACACTTCCTCCAATCCGATCCTCAATGTCAAGCAAAACCCCGGTTGCCGTAAAGCCTGCATCCTGACCTTGAAGCTTTACAACCAGGCTTTGACCGTTCTGGCTCATCAGCTTGACGCCACCAAAGCTGTAAGTGTTCGACGAGACGACTTCACCTCGCAGAACGTGAACGATATCCGAATCGTCCCATACGGACTGAGTGGTTAAGATGCCTGCACGAACCTCCATGCCATTGATGAGGTTATCAGCCAACCGGTTGCCCTTTACCAATGGCCCCTTGTTGCCGACTGAAGTATCGACAATCCCAATGTTGCCCGTCATGCGGCCACGGTCCACCACCAGTTCAGACGTGAGGGAATTGACGTCGATATTGATCGCGGCACCACCGTTACCAGAGATCACGTTATTAACGATAACTGGCTGAGCACCACGAACGAAAATGGCGGCTTCGCCATTAGTTCCTCTACCAACCCTGGTCGGAGAGGTAGAGCCCTCGGTTCCAGAAGCACTATCTGTTATGCGGGAGTTAGCGATACGTACGTCCGCTTGATGGATCTCGATAGGATTGAAAGAGGCGAAACCACCCTCAATACGTGTTAATCCTCCAGCATAAGCAATGCGAACATGGTCGATCGACGCGGCACTGGCATGTCCGACGAAAATCCCACCCCAGTTTCCTGGAGCTGCGACGTCCGACACTACGGAAGTCGTAGTCCTAGATGTTCCTCCAATACCGTAACTGGTGTCGAGCAAGGAAGTGATAATGATAGGAGCTTCTGGGGTCCCCTCGGCTATCAGGCTTCCACCCTTGCGTACCTCGATGCGTGCGTCTTTCGCCTTGATAAGAATTCCTGGATCAACTACCAAGCTACCATCCAATCGAGAGCGGACCGTTGCTGTGGTCACATTCAATGGTTGCCCCGTTACTGTTCCGTTGTCTGTGAAAGTGGTGGCAACAGCATCGAGTTGAGCAACGAAAGAATACGTGCCCCCACCCGTGGCGTCACTACGATAAAGACGTCGGCTAACAATTCCTGTTCCCTGAATGACAGGAGGGAGATTGGACAAGCGTATCGATGTGTCATCCCCAACGGTTAGCGAATCAGTTGGCGTCGATGCGATTCCCTCGTTCCCATTCGCGTCAACATAGACCAGACGGTAGTTGTAGGTCCCCGCAGCCAATGAACCGGTCGGTAAAGCCGAAAGAGTGACTAGCGTCGTTGGTGGAGCCACCGAGTCGACGATTCCCCCACCAGGCTGCCCTTCGATAATCAGGTTTTCACCGAGGATGTGTACGATATCCGTGTCGTTAAAGCGAGCCGCGACAGTAACGGTCTCGAGACTTCCCGCCACGCCTGTTGACGTACGCACAAAAAGGCCGTTCAAAGTATTGTCAACAATTCGGTTTCCGTGAATATCTGGACCAACTCGGTCGTAGTCTGGAATGAAGAAACCTGTCGCTTGTGATCGCGGATCACGGAAATTGTCTTCGCGGAAGCTGTTTGGCGTTGCCGACATTGCCGCGTCAGCACTACGTGTTACCAAGCTGTTCGCAATCGTCGGGCGAGAATCAATGATGTTGATCGGCGTGATGACCTGCGAAACACCATCGACAATGACTTGACCACCACCAAACCGAATATCGGAATGGTATATGGTATTTAAGAACAAACCATTTCGCTCCCGATCCGTCCTCGTCTCATCCGAACCGTCGATCTTGTTTCGGAAATCGATTCCGCCCCAATCTCCAGGTCTTGCAGCGGGTGGATTCAAGTCTGGGTTGACACCGACACCGGTACGGTCGTTGATCGACGTGATGATAACTCGCGCATCGGGAGTTCCGAGTACCTGCAATGCACCGCCGCTACGGTCGACGCTCACGGTCGAACTGCCCACGCCGATGCGAGATTGCCCCATCTTGATGATCGCACCTGCGTCGATCATCACAGTAACATTTTTGGGAACATTAAAGAACGCACCGTCCGCCAGAGCTTGCCCGAAACGATTGGTACCGATTTCATAAGCTCGGTTCTGACTGTTGCCTAGGATACGAACTACGACATTTCGGTTTCCGTTTAGATTCGCATTTGACAAGCTTTGAGCGGCAGTCATCGCTTGGCTAATCGTGTTAAACGGGCTCGCAAGTGTTCCGGTGCCACCGTTCGCAGCGGTCTTGTCGACCCAGACAGTCAATACCGAGGTATCAGGTGTGCCAGGAACGGCAGTAGCGCGATCGGGCCGAGTCGGAATAAACCAAAAGTTGTGAGTTCCGCCAGGTTGCCCATCACCATTGCCATCAAGTCGCGTTGGTGCGCCGTCGCTATCTGTCAAGGATGTCAGCGCTGGTGGTGCGAAATCGATTCTCAGCTGATAGCGTCCTTCGGATTTCCCACCCATACCCGAATCTTCGATGAGCGGGTTGTAGTTCGTATTGCCCTTTGCACTAACCCCAACTGCATAGATTCCGCCCGGCAAGAAATCTAATCGGATGTGCGGATCGTTGCTGAAGTAATCTTCGTTGGCAGCGATCTCTACCCATCGAGGATTGCTCGTTGTTCCTTCGTTCCGGAAAAGTCGCAAGGAAGCGTCGAGTGTGCTTGAATTTGCCAAACGCTCGGCTGCAACCTCAATGTTTACAGCTCCACCAGAGGCAGGAATCTCAAAGCGATAAAGATCGATATCTTTGCTTTCCGGACGATACATGAATTGTCCGTGAACAATGTCGTGATTGCCCGGGAAAACTCGTTCGGTGTTAGGATCGGTAATCGGTGCATTATTCTGAACCGTTGGCTGAGGCATTTCATCAGCCGTTCCCCAACCGAGCAATACTCCGATACCACGCATGAAGGATCGGAACAGTTCCGAACCAAACTCGTTGTCGGTTGCTGCATTGAAGTCCTGGATATCGATGATGACCGCCGAGACGCTAGCATTCGCGAGCAATGGACCAGCAGCAAACGATCGGCCCCCTTCGCGATTAGGCTCCACAGGAGTCAAAGAAGTCAGCGGATTGATCGCCAACATGTCACCGACTGCAATCGTGAGTCCGAGGTTGTCACTCTCTTGAAAGCGAACGCCGAAATACTTTTCATACAACGAAAAGATCTGCCTCACCATATCCTTTTGTGGAGCGGTGATGGCATTTAGCTGAACGCTGTTGTTGGCAGTTCCCAAAGCTGACGCAAAATTATAATTGATGACTTCAATGCCATCTTGATCGACGCGGTTGACGTGTCTTTGATAGCGATTGTTTCGGATGCCGGCTTCATCGTTGGCACCTGGGAAGTCTAAAGGAAATGGAGTGGTGTTCCGAATTTCGGATTCCACAATCACAGCCCGTGCTCCTCCGCCCATCGTCCATGCACCGCCTAGATTAAAGGCAGTATCGAAACGGGTTCCCGGCTCGGAGTTGACTGGAACCTGGGTTACTCCAGCGTTGACGGCGGGCTGGTTGTTGCCGATCCGGAGCCTTAGCGTGGTGACGGGCAGAATGTTTCCGTTCGAATCTGCCAATTCGTCTAAATTGCGATTAAAGGTAAGCGTTACACGATTAAGAACCGCATCATAGTTTACGGCCGACGGTTGGAACGCAATATCGTCGAGACTCGTTAACGTATTATTCGTATAGACCAACTGGTAGTACTGAGGGCGAGTCGCCTCGTTTATATTTAGTTTGTCATCATTAAAGTAAACATGAATGACATTTCGCAACTGAGTCAGCGTAGCCCCCGAGCGAACGACTGGCTGCGGGACGATCGACTGAATCGTTGGTCCTAAGTCCAAATCGAATCGTACCGATCTCGAGACGCCACCATTGAACGGCAGACCTGCAGTACTTCGCAAAGCAAATGGACCGCTGCCCAAAATATCGATCAAGTACGCATCGTCAGGAAGCGTTTCCGCAAAACGAACCACGACCTCTCGGTCCGTATCACCGAACCCAATAAAGTTGGGGATCACGGCAACATCGTCGCCCGCGACCAATGTCAACGGAGAATAGGTGGTCGGATTGGCACCCATTCGTGTAACAAGAGATCCACTGACCAATCGTGCGTTAACCAATGCACTCGCTTCGAACGAGTTGTTGATCGCATCGATGAATTCCCCTACAGTCGTGGAGAACCGGATGTTGCTGTTGACTTCGACGCGAATGGTTCGAGGACCAGATTGCGGTCCATGGACCGAGACCTCGGGAAGCCCCGCTCCACCGAAATCTCTCGAAACGACTTCAATGCGAGTCCCGTTGCCGGCAGCGCTAGGCAAAGTTGACAAAAACTCGACTTGCAAAGCATTGCTCGACGAACCTAAGTTGGAGGAAACGCGTGCCGCGTCCGCCCCTCGCAACGAGTAAACCTGCCCTACAGGAACGGTCGTCGCAATGACCGTCGACTCCACCCCGCGGAGTCGCTTGACCAAAACTTTTGACGCTACGGTCTGATCCTCGGTCATTGCTTGAATCAAATCAGCAGCCGTGGTTTGCGAGCCGGTTCGTGTGTTGACTTGTACGTTGATGCGATTGCCGTCGACCGATAAAACTGGCCAACTGATTGGTCGTCCAGGTACTCCCGTGGTTCGGGAAACACTGCTGAACACAATCTCGACTCCAACCCCCTGCTGCCCAGGTAACGGTGAGCTGAAATCTAGTACGACTTGTCCATTGGTGCCCAAGTCCGTGGAAACATAGGCGGTCTCCAATACTCCATCCGGTCCGGCTCGTTTAATTCGAATGCCGTCCATCAGGGTGTTGGGGTCCAGCCCTGCGGCGTCGTCAAACCGCAAAACGAATTCCCGAGGACTAGTGTTCAAAACCGTAACACTATTTTCCCCAGCAGAAAGTGAAATCTGCGCTCCTTGATTGGGTTGGACTCCGACTAATTGCGGACCAACTGTCATAAGCTGTCGAGCTTCCAGTGTCTCCAACAACGAATAGCGGACCATGTCTCGCTTTCGCTTCTTGGAACGCGAATTTCTTGCCTTTTCACTGGAAAAAAAACCACTTCCGAAACCCACGGTGGTCATCGAAAAACCTCTTGAGGAGCCAAAAACAGGGCGTTGACGATTAGGTGCTCTACACTGAGCTGTGATCTCGAGTCTAATTCGAGCGAACTGCATTGCAACGAATCACTGCCTCAGGATTACGACTTCCTCGCTCGCAAGTCGTTTTCCTTCCTTTACTTGCTGCGAATCTGCCTGCATAATCCGTACAGGTGACACAATGCGATGCGAGCATTGGAGTAAACCCTAACGGTAAAAGTTCCAACTTTTGAACTGCTTGCCCTTTTCAGTCCCAAACCAATCGCGAATCCCGGATGTTTCAATCACTCCAAGATGGTCTTCAGTCCGCCTTTCAAGTTTTGCGTGGCAAAGGAAAACTTACCGAAAGCAATATGCGAGAAGGGCTCGCCATGGTCGAAAAATCCATGGTGGAAGCTGACGTCAACATAGATGTCGTACGAAAATTCATCAGCGATGTCTCCGAAGCAGCCGCCGGACGACGAGTCATACACTCTCTCCGCCCCCACGAAGAACTCGTCAAAATCGTTTACGAACAACTCGTTGAACTGCTCGGTCCCGTCGACAACTCCATCTCGGTGCAACGCGGCAAACAAACCGTCATCATGATGTGCGGCCTCCAAGGTGCCGGGAAAACCACAACCTGCGGGAAATTAGCCCAACTTATAAAAGAAAAGACGTTTAAGCCGTTTTTGGTCGCAGCCGACCTTCAACGGCCAGCTGCCATCGAACAACTCCACGTGCTCGGTCGCCAGCTAAATATCGGAGTTTTCAGCCAAACCGGGGCCACCGATCCGGTCGAAGTCTGCAAACAAGGCCTCCAAGCAGCCAAAGATGCTAATGCAGACTTGGTTATTCTCGATACCGCCGGACGATTGGCCATCGATCAAGAATTGATGGACCAACTAAAGCGTATCGACAAAGCTATTAACCCGAACCAAGTCCTTCTCGTGGTGGACGGCATGACCGGTCAGGATGCCGTCAACAGCGCCAAAGCCTTTAACGAGGCTCTGTCGATCGACGGGGTCATCATGACCAAACTCGATGGCGATGCTCGCGGCGGTGCTCTCCTGAGCGTCAAAGCGGTTACCCAAGTTCCGATCAAATTCATCGGGACGGGTGAACACCTCGATGCTCTGGAGCCTTTCCGCCCCGAAGGCATGGCGAGTCGAATCCTGGAAATGGGTGACATTCTCGAGGTCGCCCGCGAAGCACACCGGCTTATCGACGAAAAGGAACGAAAAGCCCTCGAAGAGCGAATGTCTAAAGGGATTTTCTCCCTAAGCGACTTCCGCGATATGATGCAAAAGCTCCGCAAACCAGGGCTTATGACCAAAATGCTCTCGCTGATGCCAGGGATGGGCGACATGTCCAAAATGATGGCCAATGCCGATAGCGAAAAGGAAATGCGCCGCCTGACAGGGATCGTGGATTCGATGACCCCAGAAGAACGTCGCAATCCGAAACTCATCGACTCTTCGAGACGTAACCGCATCGCCAAAGGCTGCGGCGTTCAGCCCAACCAAATCAGCGATCTGATCAAGCAATTCGAGATGATCGGCCCCATGCTGCAAATGGCGACCTCTGGCAGCATGGCTGACAAAATGAAAATGCTCGGCCAAATGCAAGGCATGATGGCTAACAATCCTTTCAACCCACTTGAAGGTGCAAAACTTAAGGGAAGCACAGGAAAGCGACTCACCCCCAAGGAGCGTGAGCGTATGCAAAAGGAACGCGAACGAGCCCTCCGAAAAAAGAAACGCAAATAGAAAGCCCAACTCATATACTATCGGGCTGCGTCGTTGACTTCCCTTTGAGTGAGATAAACTGCAATTCCGCAGAATCCACCATTGGGATAGAACGCCGCAACAAAGGCCCTTTGAAATCGATCGTTCGCTCCAACTACCACGGAGCGATCGTGATCGATGCTTCAGGTAAAATTGTTTGGTGCGGCAACCGCTGCGATCTACCGCCTATTTACACACAGCTGCCGGAATCCGACTACGGGGCCCGCCTCATACTGCCTGGCTTTGTCGATCCGCATATTCACTTCCCCCAGTACCGGATGATTGCCTCCCACGGCGAGTCACTTCTTGATTGGTTAAATCGGTACACCTTTCCCGAAGAATTGGCTTACGAAAACCCCGATTTCGCCGAGGTTGCTGCCGATCGCTTTCTAGATCACCTAACGCGAGCTGGCACGACCTCATGCCTCGCGTTCGCCACAACGCACCCCGAGTCTGTTGACGCACTTTTTCGTGCGGCCCAGTCTCGCAATATGTCCCTCGCCACCGGAAAAACTCTGATGGACCGAGGAGCCCCCGCCGGATTGCTCGACCGCTCTGACGATTACATCGGTGATTGCATCAATCTCATCAAAGAGTGGCACGGTCGCGATCGATTGAAATACGCCATTTCGCCCCGCTTTGCAGTTACCTCCACCGATTCGCAACTCGAAGCTTGCGGTGAACTCATCCACTCCTTTCCGAACTTACTAATCCAAACTCACCTCTCCGAAAGCCTTGGCGAGGTCGCGAGAGTGCGGCAACTCTTCCCTTGGGCAATCGATTACACCGATGTTTACGATAAGTTCGGGCTCATCACAGAGCGTTCCCTTTTCGCCCACGGCATCCACCTCTCTGAACGAGAGAAAGGCGTACTCGCGGAACGCCAAGCCGCGATCGTTCATTGCCCCACGTCCAACACTTTTCTCGGTTCAGGCTTATTCCGCTGGCGGGAAACCGCAGAGAACCATGCCATCAAGATCGGCTTGGCTACCGATATCGGTGCCGGTACCAGTTACTCAATGTTGCAAACCATGAGGGAAGCTTATTGCATCTCACAGCTCCTGCATAATCGTCTGAGCGTTGCCGAACTTTTCGGTGCCGCGACCATCGGCAACGCCACGCTGCTAGGCTGGGAAAGCAATATCGGCACAATCGAACCAGGAAAGTTCGCCGACCTGGTAGTCATCGATCCACTCGCAACCGAACTGCTTCGCGACAGAGCCCCCCTATCGTCGGACATCACGGACCAACTCTTCGCGTTGCTGATCCTAGGTGACGACCGGGTCATCTCGGAAACCTTTATCGCTGGCAAACCACGAAAAACAAGCCAATAACGGTTCCATCAATAGCCGTAGGAAATCGCTGGAAATGCAATACAATCCGCATGGCAGCCAGCTGCCTGGCTGACAGCTGCATGTTGGCGCAGCCCCTTTCCAAACGTGATCCCCTCAGCGAGGTTCCCGCTTACGATGACCCAGTCTTCGCTTTCCGTCAAAACCTCCGATCTTCCCTCGCCAGTCCTCGCTGGGCTCCCTCGCCCTAGAGTTCAATGGCAGCATAGGCACCTTCTCGGGCTCGAACACTTGTCAGCCGAGGAAATAACCTACCTACTCGATTGTGCCGAAGCACTCCATAAAGCCACGAACCAAGGCCGTACCAAATTAGACCTATTGCGAGGCCGAACCATCGCCAACCTATTCTTCGAGAATAGCACCCGAACCAAAAACAGTTTCTCGCTCGCCGCCAAACGACTCGGTGCCGACACCGTGGAATTCTCTTCGAGCGGCTCCAGCGTTGCCAAAGGGGAGACGTTTATCGATACCGCCAAAACGATTGAAGCCATGCTGGTGGACGCGGTGGTGGTGCGGCACAGTTCCCCAGGCACTCCGCATCTGCTCGCGAAACACCTCAACTGCAGCGTACTCAATGCTGGCGATGGACCTCATGAGCACCCCACCCAAGGCCTACTCGATATCCTAACCATTCGCCAGCATCGCGGTTCTCTCGCCGGTTTGACCGTAGCTCTCGTCGGAGACATTGCCCATTCCCGCACCGCCAGATCGAATATCTGGGGTTTGCTCAAACTGGGTGCCAAGGTGATCGTATGTGGCCCAGCCACGCTCGTTTCCAAGCATTGGGAAAAGCTGGGGGTCGAGGTCGAATATAACCTTGACAAGATTCTGCACCGATGCGATGTGCTGAATCTACTACGAATCCAGTTCGAACGACAAGCCATCCGGCCATTCCCGTCCGTCCACGAATATATGCTTCTTTACGCCATGAACAAAGAACGCATCGAGCGCAGCAAAGACGATATCCTAATCATGGCACCCGGACCGATCAACCGAGGAGTCGAACTCACCCCCGAAGTCGCCGACGGTCCGCACTCGGTCATCCTGGAACAAGTTACCAATGGCATCGCTGTTCGCATGGCGGCCCTCTGGTTGTTACTCAACGCTCAATCGCCAACGCAGATCACCAATACTGAGTCTTGTACTGAGTCATGAAGAATACAAACGACAACTGGCTTATCGAAAACGGACGTGTCATCGATCCCAGCAACCAGACCGATCGAATTGGTAGGTTGCTCATTGTCGGTGGCAAGATCGCCAGCATAGATCCGCTCGACGGGGACATTCCTAGCAACATCGAACGGATCGACGCGTCGGGCTGTGTCGTCGCGCCTGGCCTAGTCGACCTGGGAACCGAGTTCGGTGAACCAGGGCGGGAGGAGGATGAAACGATCGCCTCGGGAACATTATCCGCTCTCGCAGGCGGTTTCACCGGCATCGCACTTTCTAGCAACACCGAACCGCCGATAGATACCGCTGCAAACGTGGAGTTTATCAGGCAAAAAGGGGCACGTGCCGACAATTGCCGCCTATACCCTCTTGGCTGCGTAAGCAAATCGCGACATGGCGAAGCACTTGCTGAGATAGGATCGCTGGTAGAGGCGGGTGCAGTCGGATTGTACGACGGCCCGAGCCCCATCGAGAACACTGGGTTGCTCCGAAGAGCTCTCGAATACTGCTCCATGTTCGATCGAGTCATTCTCGATCACCCCGAGATCGCCTCTTTGTCCCGAGGGGGCGTCATGCACGAGGGGCTCGAGCAATTGCGATTAGGACTTAGCCCCATTCCTGCCGAAGCCGAAGATTTGGCCACCTCGCGCGACCTGAGACTGATCGAGGCGACCGGCGGACGATTGCACCTGACGAGCATCAGCACCCAAGGTAGTGTTGACCTCTGTCGGCGAGCGAAATCTCGAAACATTCACTTCACCGCAGGTATCTTCGTCGCCAATCTTCACCTAACCGACGAAGCACTAAGAGAATTCGACACCAACTGCAAAGTCAATCCACCACTGCGGTCACGCGAACACGTCGATGGTTGTATCCATGGTCTTCAGGATGGAACGATTGATATTATCAGCTCGGGGCACAAGCCATCCTCGTTGGAAAAGAAGATGGTGGAGATCACAGTTGCTCCCTTTGGGATGATTGCTCTCGAAACGACGCTATCCCAGGTCATCACTTATCTAGTCCGGCCTGGCTTGCTTTCCCTTTCGGATGCCATCGCAAAACTTAGCACCAACCCCTCGCAGCTTCTGGGGCTAGGCTCGGGAAGCTTGGGCGTTGGTAGCCCAGCAGATGTAGTTATTTTCCATCCCGAGGAAACCTGGCAAGTCGACACCTCGAAATTCAAAAGCAAATCGTATAATACCCCTCTGAATGACATGACCCTGTACGGCCTGGTACGACACACCTTGGTCGATGGCAGAGTCAAATACTCGTCTAAGTGATGAGAACGTTGAGTGGAATTGGATGTGGCGGCTTGAGTTTTTCGGACGCCAGTCCCGTTTGATTCAAAAGCTTCGACTCTTTTCGGTGCTAATGGATGATCTGTTATCGGCTTTCTATGGTTCACTGAATTGGTTCTAACCCGATTTCTTGGACTCCGGCGCGGCAGGATATTCTGGAAAAACGCGTTCTAGAACTCGACGCTGTTCGTCGAGTGATGTAGTGAATGAAACATTTACGGTCACCTATGTAACATCCCGTGTTGTGTCCTTATGCGGCATCCTCCCTTAAGATATTCACACCGCTAGAGACAAGAGAAACGCAAGAGGAACAATGCTCCAATATCATCAAGAAATCTCTTGCGTCACTCGCATCTCTCGCGGTGTAAACCTATCCACCGAGTTTCGCGGGTCGCTTCGCGCTGTACTCCCTCACTTTTTAGGCCATTGAACGATGCGGTGATGGGAGTCGCGAAGGTCGCCGGTGGGCATTTGGGCGACTTGGTAGATGAGGGTCTCGATTTCGCGGCAGCGGTCAATGACAAAGTGACGCCCACGGGATCGACCACCCGGGATTTGACGGGAAGCCTTACAGGTGCTACGCAGGACACACGGCGAGTAATCTGACTGCGGGGCGGAAGAAAACTATCGAAGCTTTGAGCGAAAAAACTCGAGTGTTATCGCAAATGAGAGCGGAGGTTCGATGAACGATATCTGTGACTTGCAGAAAGTAATTTACCTATTAGACCAAACCAACGGGCTAAACCGTAATCACTCCGGAGGCTACATCCGTGGGCGAGACAGCTATCAGGAACGGATAGCGTGAAAAATCCGAAGTGTTAAAAGTCAGTAGATGCGTGATGAGGTGACGCTGAGCAGCAGCGGCAAGGCGGGCATCGTGAGTCTGTTTGCCCTTCACTGCGAAAGATACCACGAGTTGATCCCAGACTGAATAGATACCGCGTTCATCCTGCAAAGTACTGAAGAGACTTTTGATAACCAATAACTCTGAATGTGCCTCTAACGGACTCATGCCCAAACCGTTGTTTGCGAGTGGACGAGTGGCCACAGACCAGAATTCGTAGATCACTTGCGGAACGATGATTAGTTTTAAGCCACGTTGTCGCAAAAGACAGATCGCGTCGACACTGCTTTGATAGTGAAGATTACCAGGCTCGATTAAGCGGAGCAATACATTGGAATCCAACAGAATACGCATTACTCGTAAATGCTCTCCCGACTGTCATCCATGTTCTTGTTTCGCGACCGATGTCCGTCAATCCATTGCTGGAACTCACGTTTCCATTGATCATACGGAGGATCGTATACGAGCGACTCATCCAAATCATCCAAATCCCTTAGCATCCGCAATAAATACGTCTTCACATCTGTACCGGCCGCATCAGCACGTCGTTCCAACTCGGCCGATTCTTGTTCCGAAAGGGAAAGCGTAAGGTTCATGTATTGTGAAATCCTTTAGATGTTGTAACAAAACCAATTCCGTACCCCATTTACTATAGCTTTTGCGTTTGGGCCAATCCAGTTAAATTTCGGGGGACTCGATTGGTATCCAGGGCATTTAGGCTTCCCTTTCTAATGAACTAATCTCAGTGGACATCGCCAGTTTGATGGGGACTCCATTTTGATGGATTAGCACGGGGACACCCGACTTGGAGAAACAGCATCCTTAGCGGGGACTGGGGGGAATGTTGCCGCGTCGCGCGGTCCCACGTACATCCGTCCTCTATGGCACGTCGCATACCGAGTTCGACTACTTGCCCGACTATTCCTTCCCCGATGCAGGTGCGTTCCAGAACTTAGTCGATTTAACAGCCAATTGGAACTCGCTTCATCAACCGAACGCACCGTTTATCTTCAACGACGGCTGGAACGAACACTTCACTGAGGCCAAAGAACTCTTTCCCACGGTGGGTACGGATTTCGCAACGGTTCAAGATACCGTCAAGCGTTCGAGTCTTTACAGCGGAGCGGAACGTAAACCGAAAGGTGTCGAGCTCGACGAAGAAGACCAACGCCGTCGCCAAGAAGAGGAAGCCGCCCGGCAGGCAGCACTTAAGCAACAACAGCGTGAGGACGATAATCGACCGCTAGGTGTTCTTTCTGCGAATCGATTCTTACCGCAGGATGATAAGTATCAAGAGCGAATACAGCTTGCCCACGACGGTGCGTTGGGCATGCAGGATACATTCCTTGAGGCGAGGCCTGTGTCGCTTCGATCGTGAAGAACGGCAACAAGCTCAACAAGGTGACCGATGGAATCAAGGCTACCACTCAAGGCCCCGCGAAGGTAAACTCAAGTTGGCTCCGAAATGCCTGTGACCGCTTTTTTGGGAAGAAGCCAGGTAAGGAACCGACGGGGCTTGTCCCAAGGGGAGCCAAGCCATTAGGCAAGTGGGGCGAAGATCGTCTGGAAGTATTGCTAGGTGGCACTGGTACGAAACCAGCTAAGGCATTTATGACCAGCGATGGACCGCGATATATCGATCGTCTGTTGAACGGTATTGCCCATGAATTTAAAGCGGGCAAAGATGTAAAGCTGGCCAACTCAATTTGGCGACAGATTCTCAAGGATAAAGAGTTGATTGAGAAAGGTGTTATCGAAGGAGCTCATTGGCACTTCTGGCAAGGAGCTACGAAAGAACTCCTCGAGACACTTACGGCAAACGGAATAAGGTTTACGGTGCATTAATGCGATTCGATCTTTTTGAAGCAATGTCGATTGATGAAGCGACTAACGTACTTGATGAATTCTTACATCGCGGTGCTGAGATACTGAAAGCGGAGCAAATCGAGTATAACACCGTTTCGCTATCGGGACTTCCGGACAAACTACTAGAAATCGGACTGAGACTAACAACAATTCCAGTTGTAGCCGATCCAAGCATTCCGGAGTTCATCCGAAATACGGACGATTACAAGGAAGGTTTATTTGAGTTCACCGAAGATTCGAAGCGGCTCATTATTGGAGCGGCATACATGCTTGGCAATTGCTTCGTTCGCGAGTTTACAAAACTTGCGTGGTGTACTGGCAATCCAGAATACGCGACCGGACGAATGCCTGTAATCACGGGATTCGCATCCGGCGAAGAGCTAGCGCCCTTACCTGTCGCGAATAATTTGTTTCGAAGGTTGGTCAAGAATCGATCTTTGACGAAGATATTTGAAACGTTTGTTGAACGGTGGTCTGCATCGGTCTAGTTCGTGCACTGCCTTTCGGCGCAGCAGAACATTCTGGAAAAATGCGTTCGAGAACTCGGCGTTATTTGTCGAGTTGATGGTGCTGCGAGAGTTTCTCTAAGGCGCATCTTCTGCAATCGATGAACCTAGGCTCACTTCGGTGCAAATGGGCGATCTGTTGGGGTGTTTCTATGGAGAACCAGCAGTGCCACCCATGTAACATCCCGCACTGTGTCCGCTCGCGGCCCCTCCCTCAAGAAATTCACACCGCTAGAGATTAGAGAAACGCAAGAGGAACAATGATCAACCATTTTCCAGCCATCTCTTGCGTCACTCCCATCTCTCGCGGTGTGGACCTATCCACCGAGCTTCGCTCGTTGGGTGATGCGATTTTTATCTTCTCGAAGTTATCTCTTGGGATGATCGAGCGATAGAGTTCAGAAACCGACCTGGATTCTTTACCCATAGCTCTGAAGTATCTGGATCGTTTGATTCTCGTGAAGAACACTCTCACCCCAACGGCGTGTATACTTTTCAGTACCTGATTTGGAAGTGTCATGACGGGATCCTAAGTGCGAATCCGTTTTGAGCCAATCGTTCCTACTAAGTACCCAGGAGCCACGCTATGTCGGGTAAGGAATTTCTACCCACCCCACACAACAACTTCTTTCAGTTTGCGCTATCGCATTTGCCCAGCGCTCGTAGCCTGATTGCCACGCAGTTTGAGCCCCAGGTACTGCAAGAACTGAACCTAGAGACCTTGCGCCCTGAAACGGTCAGCTTTGTAGATGCCGACCTGCGGGAGAAGTTCTCGGATCTACTATTCTCGGTAGATTTGGCTCGTCACCCCAGACCTCGCGTTCGGTCGGCCCATGTCTACGTCTTGTTCGAACACAAGAGCCAGACCGACCCACTGACCGCCTTTCAATTGCTATCGTACATTGTGCGGATTGGGGAGCGACGGTTGCGAGAAGGACTAGATTTATGTCCGGTCTATCCACTGATGATTTATCATGGAGAAGGTGCTTGGACAGCGGCACGAAGTTTCCGAGATTTACTAAACGTTCCGGCACCTTTGTTGGCATATCAGGTCGATTTTCGTTTTGCGTTGCTGGATTTGAATCAGTTAAAGGACGAGGAAATCCGGGGAGAGCCGATTTTGCAAAGTACGCTGGGGCTGCTAAAATACAGTCGGAGCGTGCAGTTGCGAGACAAGCTGCAAGGGATCTTAAAGGGCTTTGCGATGGCGGCTTTGCAAGAGCGGTTAGGGCAGAGGCAGTTGGAACAGTGGCTTGAAGCGATTGGGAGTTACATGATGGCGGTCAATAAAGGGATGGATGGTCAATACTACAAGCAGACGTTGGCAAGTGTTTTTCCTACTCAGTTCGAGCCGGGGTCTCTGGCGGATCGACTGCTGATCCAGGGCCGCGAGGAAGGACGTCAAGAGGGACGTCAGGAGGGACGTCAGGAAGGCATCCTGGCTGGCAAAGCCCAAATGTTACAAGAGTTGTTAGGCGAGCCGGTTTTGAGCGATCAGGAGCTTATGTCGCTGGAGCTATCGGGTCTCAGTAGTTTGGTTACCCAACTGCAGGATCGACTACGAAGTCGAGACGCGTAACACGATTGGTGGTTAGTTCTTGGTGACTCCGTCCCTAGCAACGCAACTGTTGAAGTCAATATGACCGTCGCTATCCATCACTGGGGCTCTTTCGTTCCGTAGGAACCAAAACAAACAATCAGCGCTACCCACGTGATATCCCGCACTGCATCCCCATGCGTTCCCCTCCTTTAAGATATTCACACAGCTAGAGATAAGAGAAACGCAAGAGGATCGATGATCAACTATTCTCATGACAACTCTTGCGTTACTCCCATCTCTCGCGGTGTTATAGAAACTTGGGGACACTGCAAATTTGTGTCGGAAGAGGATGCCACCGTCCAATGCATCCCGTCCATTGCATCAATCGTAAGTTCAGATAATGCTTCCTTCTTGGGCTTACTTTTGGCTTGAAGTTCGGGCTACCGACATTACCGTCCCCAATGGGACATTCGACGCCGTCTCTTTCTGGACTCTCTTCGTTCCGTAGGAACCAAATGTCCGTAGTACGAATGCACTCCTCCGCGAACGCTCCTGGCTCGCACAAAAGATGGTTGCGTTTCCACCAGCGAAGCTGATGAGGGGTGAACGTTTTTGATGCCCTATCGCTTGTAGTGCCAAGTCCGCTGCTATTAGTGTCGATTAGTGGCAATTAGCGTTCTTTGCTGGCCTTCTGTCACAGCCTTTGCCCACCGTGGAGAAGACCGCGATTGACTCGGCAGCCAGAATTCGCTGAGTCCGATGGAAGGATTTGTAACGAATTTGCCTGTTAAGCTGTGCTAAATCGTTAAATCCTGCCCAATATTCGGTTCCTTAGGATACGCTCGATACTGCTTGACGAGCTAATTTAGGATGCGAAGATGGGCAGCATGCGATAGCTAGGCAACTTGACAGCGTCGGCCAACGATCCAAACCTAGACAAAAAAATCTTTAGGTCGCCTCTCGGTTTTCCTACTGCGTTCCAGCCTCGCCATAGCAAATCCGCTGTTGTCTTCACGTAACTCATGGTCATTTTTTGGAAAGCACCAGAACTATATGAAAGCGTCTCGATTCGGTTACCTAGCCATGGTTGTTGCGATGGGAACATCGCTCTCCATGTCGTCTGCTAGGGCTCAAACCCCAAGCCCCTACGAAAGCTTGATCAAAGAGTACAAGCTCGTTCAAACGTCCTCCGACGTCCCCTCCACCATGTACAACCTTTATATTCAACAAGATAAAGGGCAGGTGCTGCTTGAGATCCCAAAGATGGCTCTCAACAAAAAGTACTTCATCGGCCTCACCGTTGCCGGTGGCCAGCTCTACGCAGGTCTCCAATCTGGGGATTTTTACGTGCAATGGCAAGAGTACAACGGTCGCCTGGCTCTGATCCAGCCGAACCTGGCTGTGCGATCGACCGGCGATAATGAATCAAAAGACTCGGTGAAGCGGCTGTTTACCGGCCAAGTCTTGCTCGATCTCCCGATTCTAGCCCGCTCACCAACCGGTGGCTACCTTATCGACGGGGACCAATTCCTTGTTGGAAATGCAACCGTATTCTTCGGAGCCGACGGTCGTAGCAGAAATCCCGCACTCGCCAGAATCGTGAAGGCAAAATCCTTCCCACAAAACGTGGAGCTGGCGTTCGAACTGCCCGATGCTACTGGCAAGCTGCAGACGCTACACTACTCGATCAGCGAGATTCCTGAGGGTGGCGATTACAAGCCTCGAAAAGCGGATCAGCGCATCGGCTACTTCACGACGGCCTATCGCGATCTTGGAAAGTTCCAGCGCGATGACGTGAATGTCGATTACATCAATCGGTGGCATCTCAAGAAGCGTGATCCATCGCTCAAGATTTCGCCACCAGTCGAACCGATTACATTTTATCTCGAACACACCACCCCTGTCCGTTACCGCCGCTGGGTCAAGCAGGGCGTGTTGTCTTGGAACAAGGCCTTTGAGAAGGTTGGTATCTCCGATGCCATCGTGGTCCACTATCAGGACAAAGCAACCGGAGTCCACATGGAAAAGGACCCTGAAGATGTGCGATACAATTTTATTCGCTGGCTCAACAACGACGAGGGGACCGCGATCGGTCCGAGCCGAGTTCATCCCGAAACTGGGCAGATTCTAGATGCTGACATCATTCTGACCGACGGCTGGATCCGGTACTTCAAGAAGAACTTTGAGGACTACATGCCAGCCCTTGCCATGCAAGGTAAAGATGCGGAAACATTGGCATGGTTGATAGAGCATCCAAACTGGGATCCACGCGTTCGTTTCGCTCAACCAGGTTACCAGCTTCAACGACAGAGTGAAATCCAACTCGAATCGCTATCCGATCCGTTTGGCCGTAAGACCCATATGCTTGGCAGCAGCGAATTCGATGGAATCCTCTGCCGCAGCCATCAGCAAAGCGGTCTCTGCATGCTTGGCGAGCGTCGTCGCATCGATATGTCGATCATGCGAATGGCGATGGAACTAGCCGATGAACTGCTGTTCGATGAGGACGATCAAGAAGCGGCTGCACAGGATCCTAAGTCTGCTGCTGACGAGTCGAAGAAAGACGAGTCAAAGAAGGACGAGCCAAAGCCTGCCGACGAAAAGCAGGAAGATGCTAAAAAAGAAGAGGCCAAGAAAGAAGAGCCGAAAAAGGAAGAACCCAAGAAGGAAGATCCTAAACCAGCCGATGAGCCGATGCTTGACGGCATGAGAGAAACCTTTGTCGGTCCACTTTTGGCCGATTTGGTGGCTCACGAAGTAGGTCATACCCTTGGACTTCGCCACAATTTCAAGGCATCCAGTTTGTATACTCTCGAAGAGATCAACAGCGAAGAAGTCAAGGGTAAAAAGACCTTGGCCGCATCGGTTATGGATTACTTGCCCCTCAACTTCCGAGTTTCGGCGGGATCCGTCCAAGGTGATTATGGCATGATTGATATCGGTCCGTATGACTACTGGGCGATCGAGTATGGCTACAGTACCGAACAGAACCTAGAACCCGTCTTGGCTCGCGCCGGAGAAAAGGAACTCAAGTTCAGCACGGACGAAGATCTCTTCGGTCCGGACCCTCTCGCTAGACAGTTCGACTTTTCCAAGAACCCTTTGGATTTTGCAAAAGAGCAGACCAAAGTGGCTGAGAAGTTCCGCAAGCGATTGATCGAAGAATATGTCAAGAAGGGTGATAGTTGGTCCAAGCTACGAGAAGGATACGAACTCACTCTCGGCCTACAATCCCGTTCTGCGAACATGATGTCAGGTTGGATTGGTGGTGCGTTCGTGAACCGTGAGAAGAAAGGTGACAAAAGTGATCAAGCACCGGTCGAGGTAGTACCTGCCGCCGATCAACGTGCAGCTCTCGCGTTCGTCCTAGAATCGATCTTCCGAGATGAGTCGTACGCTCTCTCTCCCGAGTTGCTAACCAAGCTTACGGTCGACTTTATGCGAGCAGGATTCGGTAGCGATCCGACGTGGCCAGTTCATGATCGAATCCTTTCGATTCAGTCCTCATCGCTCACCAATCTTATGAACCCGACCACGCTCCGTCGAGTCTATGATAACGAGTTCCGCGTCCCGGCTGATCAAGATGCATTGACGTTGCCCGAGCTGTTGCGTTCGGTGACAGGTGAAATCTGGAGTGAACTCGACAAGAAGTCTGACGTAAAGTTTACCGAGCGAAACCCCATGATCAGCAGCTTGAGACGCAGTTTGCAGAACGAGCAGATGGAGCGTTTGATCGATCTCATGCTACCAGGTTCAGGCCGATCAGCAGCCAATAAGGCGATCGCCAACTTGTCCGTGCTTCAGATCCAAGAGCTGATCTCGAAGATCAATCAAGTTATGGAAACATCCAGCCAATCGATGGATTCTTATACCAAGGCGCACTTGATGGAAGCTAGCAAGCGAATGACCAAGGCTCTAGAGGCTCAGTATGTTTACAATTCGAATCGCAGTGCAGGTAGAACACTATCGCTCGCCGATTTACTCGGACGCGATGCGAAGGAAGCACCCGCGCCTGTAATCAACTATCCGCAACCCGAGCAGCCTACGGCACCGTTCATCATCCCGCCCGCTCCGCCTACGACTGAGCCTGCCAAGCCGGAGTAGTTATCGGATTTGCTGGAACCGTTGAGTTCGCAGAATAAAACCGGAGGACGCCCCTCCGGTTTTTTGTGTCTAATCTGATTCAATTCATCGATTAAACGAGAATCACAAACGGCGGTGGAACAGACACACGATGATTTCTGGAGAAAAGCGATGACTCTAAACGCAACACGGATCGAAAGGAAGCGACTTCAAGGTGGGACGAGCTTAGAAACGCTTGTCGACGTGGCCACGAGGCCTTTTTCCCCTGGGAGACAGACAGCTCGGACGTCACCCTAGGATCATGAGCGATGGAGCTGTCCCCAACGAGGCAACGCTCTCATTTCATCAATTTTCGCAAAGCCTCCTGTAGCGTACCATCTTGCACAATCAAAACCGCCTCCGTTACAAGTCGGCCTGCTTCGCTTGCTTCGTTTCTATGCAGCAACATTCGCACCAGGCCCGAGACGTCTTCGCAATATCGCTGTTCCAAGATAGCTCTAACCTCAGTGGAAGTAGTTGGACGGTCTAAATTTTGAGTCAATCGGTTAGAAAGAACCGTAAACTCTTCCAAAGGATCGATAAAGTTGTACAAGAATTCGTAGTCTTTGTTTTCGAAAAGTCCAACTCGAATGTATGGAAACAGCTCACGGCCAAGTTCAACATCTTTAGCCGATACTTTCTTGAACAACTCGACTGACTTGTATTGCTCCCCGAGCTCGCGACATATTGCATCGAAGTTCCTAAAGGAGTCAACTTTCGAATTTTTCGAATTTGATGCGACAACTTCAGAAGCAAATTCCCTTGCCTTGAGCAGCTCGGATCGAGCAGGAGTATAGACCTTGGCCAAATCAACCCAACCACCAATCGCAAAAGACAATCTCACAGGATTAAATGCGGGATTCAGAAGATGACTTTCTCGGTAAAGCCAAATGTACTTTTGAAGCGAATCCTCGTATCTCCTATGTATTCGGTCATCCTTCGCTTCAGTTAGCACTGTGGATGGATCGACGTTTTCAGGTGCAGTCCATTGTGCTGAAACGGAAGAGGAAGACCAAATCGAAGCCATTAAACAGATAATTCCTTTATAGCTACCTTGAAGTCTCACGACACAGTCCTTATGGAATCGAAACTAAAATGGAGGCTAGGGGCTCGTGCCGTTCTCTGTTGGTTGCGATGGTAGCCTAATGCAACTTCAGTGACCGAGTCGATAGAACCAGACGAGGTATCGAAAAGCAGCGATTCTGAAGAGGGGGGCTTCGGAAGTAATGCAGGGGTGGTGGATCATGGCCCGTATTGTAAACGATCAAAGAGGCGGATCGCTAGTTGGTTTTTAGGATTTTTCGGGTGTAGTGGACGAGGCAACGAGGCCCGACCGCCTGGCACGAATACGGCAGGAGTACTATTGGTATAAGAGCAGGCAGTCTTTCGTTCTACCGAGATTTGGTTCCTGCGGAACCTAAGAGTCCCGATAGGGACGCCAATGTCGGTGGAAAGTGCTCGAAAACGGTATCTAACGGCTCGCGTGAGCATCAATCGGAACGATAGGAAATCCAAAAACCGTAGGGAAGCCGATAAGGAAAAGAGTGGGAAAGCGGCAAATCAGCCCAAAGAGACCAACCGGCTACCGGACCGCAGTTGGCGAAAGTAGTAGGTGGTAAGGTATAAGCATTAAGGTGTAAGTATTAAGGTGTAAGGCAAAAGAGTCAAACAAGTTTGTCGCATCGGTTGTGATGTTTTGGCCTGCGGCGGTAAGGAGTTCGTGCGAGGGACCGTGGGTGCGGTTATTTTGTTCTTATAAACCACCCCAGTATAACTCAGGTTGCCGTTCGAGAGAACCGTGACGGGTAAGGCAAAATGATGGGTGACAGAATGATGGCCCCACTCGATTAATGATCCCTCTAACGAGCCGTCGTTTTAGAACTGATCAACTAGCGTCGTAGGCTTTGCTCGATTCTCGATTCCATGTCTCGCATGGACGGATGGTCGGTGTAGTAGATCGCCGCTGGATTGATGCCCGCCTCCTCAAAACGATCTGTTCGAGCCCTAACAATGTCCCACCTAGCAACTATGGGCAGAACCCCACACCAGATACCAGCAAACATCGCCATGACTAAGACCAGTATCAGTTGGCCACGCCTTTGTGAAGTCACTTCTCGACTCGTTTCTTAAACCTGTTGGAATGCGTGCGGGGTACGGTTAGTCCTGCTCGATGGTGGTCAACTGATTAATGGGGACATTGGAAATTTGCTGGCTACTACCATCAGGCCAAAGGATGCTAAGCTTGTCAACCTTTTGCGACTTCCCTAGACCAAACGTGAGAGGCAATTCCACTTGGGAGAGGTAACTACGAGTGGGGCTGACCATTCTTCGCTGAACGACGTCGTCTGCGGATAGAATGACCTTGGCACCAATCGCATCTTTGTTGACTCCCTTGCCTACCAGTTTGATTCGCACCCAATTGTGATTGGTCTCCTGATCGTTTCGGAGTAAACGGGGCCTTTGTCCGCATCCGGTGATTAGCAGGTCCAAGTCGCCGTCTCCATCAATGTCCGCGTAAGCAGCGCCTCGTCCGACCATGGGAACTTGAAAATCTGGCCCGGTCTGCTCTACCGTGCACTTCAAGAATTCATTGGCGGATTGTTCGAGTCCCGCATTCCAAAACAACTGAGGAGCCTGCTCGTACGACTGGCTCGCTTGAACCAAAGAAATCTCATCTTCCAAGTGCCCGTTGGCTTGAAAAAGATCGAGCCTACCATCGAGGTCATAGTCCATGAACAGAATTCCAAACGTCAATTCGAGCCGTGTTGCTGGCCCCAAACCGGACGAAACGGCTTGATCGTAGAACTGCAAATTTCGAGTTCGGGAGACAAAAAGAGCTGACATCTCGTTGGCAAAGTTACCGATCGCAATGCCGATGGATGAGTTGTTGCGAAAGTCGGCAGCGTCAATTCCCATGGCTCCCCGAGCGAGACCGGCGGAATCGAATGCCACCCCGGCCAAGGCTCCCATTTCTTCGAAAGTGCCATCGTGATTGTTGCGAAAGAGGAGATTCTGAACGGTATCGTTAGCGATCATGAAATCGATAAAGCCATCGTCGTCGAAGTCTTCGAACACCAACCCGAGTGACTTAGCAAGCGGAGCGTTGGTGGCAGCAGGATTCAGAATGCGTATGCCGGCTTCCTTCGAGACGTCGGTGAATTTGCCGTTTCCATCGTTACGGTAAAGAACTGGAAACGCTCCTGGAAAGTTCTGGGGACGTCCATACGCTCTACGCCCAGTTCCTACCAACGTAAACTCCTGAGCCGAATCGAACTCTTTTGACCAATCCAGGTAATTGCAAACCAGTAGATCCAAGTCGTTGTCGTTGTCGTAGTCGAACCATCCGCAAGCGGAACTCCAGGCCGTTGGCTTTCCTGCCACTCCCGCCGACGCGGTAACGTCTTTGAACTTTCCGTTCTCGTTCTTGAACAGCTTGTTCTCTCCAAGACAGGTGACATAGATATCGACGTATCCATCGTTATCGAAATCGCCGCAGGCGACCCCCATGCCGTACACGGTTACATTGAGCCCTACCTCCTCGGTGACATCGGTGAAGTTCCCCTTTCCATCGTTCTGATAAAGCTTTAACGGAGTCGGATCGCTCGCCACTTGAGCCGGATCCCAGTGGCATCCATTGATGAGCAAAATGTCCGGATGGCCATCATTGTTGTAGTCTAAAAACGCACAACCGCTCCCCATCGTTTCCGGAAGCAGTTTGTCACCTGTAGCACCAGAGGTGTGCACAAATCCGAGCCCCGCCTCAGTCGTAATATCGGTCCACCGCACGGTGGGTGCCGCTGCCTGCGATTTTTCTCTGCCCTGAGGCGTATCGATCGCAGTTGGCTCTTCGACAACAGCCACTTCACGCGGTTTGAGATACCAATAAGAGCCCGCGATCACCAATCCTACAATCGCGAAAACAAGAATCGACCCCAAAAAGGCCCGACCGATCACGGCATCGTCTTGCTCCGAATCGCGCGAGGGTTCAAGATTCTCATTAGGATTGGGAGGATTACTGGCCATTAACGTCTGCTAGTTCCGGTCTTGATGTAGGTTTTAATGGATAGATCACGAACGCTTCCGCAGCCATGTTGGCAGCGGGATACTTTTCCCTTGCAATTCCGACCGCGACACCTTGGGCCGTGTCGTCGGGCTTGTATTTGGCATGCAACTTTTTGTGGATGAGAGCCTTTTCGTCGTTGCCCATCGCGGTGTAGACCAACCCTAGGTTGTAATGCGCGTTGACGTTCTCTACATCGATAGCCAGAGTTCGTTCGAATTGCTTGGCCGCATCTTTCAGTAGCTCTTCGCGCTGAGCCTTTTGGTTCGGTGCATGCATCTGTTCGGCCCGGTCGAATACAGTTCTTCCAAGAACGTTTAGGACCTCAATATCCTTGCTAAAGTCAAAGCCTCGTCTCTTTCGCTCCTCGGTAGTCTTATCGACGATGGCTCGGAAATTGGATTCTGCTTCCACGAGTCGACCTTGTTCGCGGTTGACGAGGCCGCTGAACCACGCAATCGACCATTCCGGTGCCTTGGGATCCGTCATGGAGGCTGCCCGCAAGACCGCGTCACCGGCTTCATCGATGCGACCTTCTCGCAAGTAGACCCGTGCAAGATTGATGGGGCCATCGAATCGATTAAGCCCCTCAACAACGCGAAACGCTGCTTCAGCCTGCTTTAATTCTGCTTTGCCCTCGAGGAACAAGCCGATGCCATAATCGTTCCATCGTTGCCATACGGGAATGTCTCGTTCCGGTTGAGGAGATGGGCTGTCAAATCCCTCCACCGCGAACTCAACCGTGTCTTCCGCAAGTGTTAAAATTGGGAGGTTATTGATGTATGTTCCGTCAGCTTGCAAACCGGAATAGGACACGTTTACGCCTGTATCGTAATTGCCCATGTCATCGGTTCGCGATTCTGCAAGACGCTTATGCGTGATCTCCATGTATTCATGATCAAACTTGCGATAGTTGAGTTTCACCGTCGCTTTGATCGTGCCGGCGACGTCATCCGGTACTCGAAATCCGTAATGCACCACTTGCCCAGCCCCGGGGGGGATCTGGTGGTTGTAAAGAGGCGTGAAGATATCACCCGCATTGCGTCGGTTAATGCGATTGCCATGCCGGTCGAGCATGAAGATGTTGACGAAATGGGAGTAGGGATCGACCGCCTTTCGATCGTCCATGCCTCCGTTCTGTGCAATAATCTGCCCGCCACTTTCTAAAGTCACCTCGAGCCAAATCTCATTCGAATCGGCTGTGCCCTGGGTGAACTCATGCCCCATCTTGAGGGTTCGAATGACGGTCTCTAGTAGATACGACTCACCTCGCCTGAGAACTGGGATCTCAGGCCGAATAGGGGCAATTAACTTTCCATCGATCTTGCCCTCTTCTTTGATGCCAAATATGTCAACTCGGACGATACCTTCTAGAAATTTCTTGTGTTTTCCTTCGACTAAATCCCAATAGCCCCTAAGGAACGGGAGGCCGGAGTTGCCAGATGCGAAATTGTGATCGTGGATAGTGAGCTTTCCAGAATCATCGTTCACCTTGGCCCCAAAGTCATTCGATTCGACCAGTTCCATGTGGCATTGATTGCAATTCGTTTTGGCTGTCTCTGGGTAGTAAAAGCTCCTGGCACCATGCCCCGAAACCCCACTCAATAACCAAGAATCATAGTGGTTTTGCCCCCGCAAGAACTCCTTGTACTTGTTGAGTTCATAGGGCAAATGCACTTTGTGGCATGTCGAGCAGAATTCCGCGCTCTTGTGAAAGTCCTTCAAGAATGTCTTTTTATGAAACTCTGGCTTCGCTTTGATGAGTTGGTTATTGATCCATTGCAGAACGGGATTCTCGCTGAATGCGAACGGGTAGTGCAATGGTTCTTCGATCACATAGTCTGCATTGCCTCGAGTGGAATTGACATGGGTTATCGCGTGGCATGTTGTACAGGTAATTCCAGCCTGCGATGTAGGATCACGCACGTCATCGTAGTGGGGATTGTCAAAGGTTCCGCTGAAGAACGGAACGGGATCATGACAACCTGCGCACCATCTCGCTCCCTTCATGTTGCCGTCCAGCTTCATAGAAACCTCTCTGGTTTCCCGAATGCTGACTAAATAAGCCGGATTGTTGAACGAACTAAATCGGTGAGCACTGTGCTCCCACTGCCGGTAGGAGTCTTCGTGGCATTTTAAACAATACTCATCGTTTTGCAGGTTCTTTGCGGAGATGAACCCCCCGTTGGCAGTTCTCGCAAGGGACGGCTCGAAATACTTCTCTCCCTCGGCCGACACGACCTTGCTCCACTCCCGTGGATCCTGAACGTGCAATGAGACCATGACAGCCACCGAAGCCACTGCTACAACGCCATACGCCACCCCCAGCTTCCACTTGATTTTCTGGCCGACCAGCCTGTGCAGCCAATACAGCCAAACGGCTACCAATGGGCTGAGAACGTGAAGCCAGTAGACCAAGGATCGAGACGCTGGATGCTTTAAGTCGAACACGCCCCCGATTCGCACAAGCAGTAAACCGGATGCAAGAACGATAAGACTGATAGCAAACAAAGCGTATCCGACTCGGATCGCACGCTTGTTCTTTCGCTTCCGGGCGGTGACGAGGTGAACAATCCCAAACACCAAAAACGGGATCAGAAAGACTAAACCGAGCCCGACATGCCCGAGGAACATGAACATATAAAATTGGTTCTGGTACGCTTCGCCTCGCTGCCACTCCAGAAATGTGATCGTGGCCAAATAAAGTGAGTTGGCCACCAATAAAGCCAACATCGCGAACAGCACGTACAACAGCTTTTTGAGCCCCGGCCCAATGGCGGGAACGTAAACTCGCTTCTTAACGGGGGACGATGGAGTGGATGAAGTGTTGGTCATGCCGTAGCACTGGTGTTGGAAAAGAATGGCCCCACGAAATCCGGGGAAAATTGACTATTGCGGAAAAATCGTGGTCACCGATTTTGCCCCAATATCGACAGAGAACAAGCTTTTCAGGTGGGGATCAGCGACGATCAAATTGCCTCCATCCCTAGTAATACCGACAGGATTCTTAAGCGGTTCACCGGAGACCAGTTTTTCTGGTTCGCTGCCAGGTGAAACCTTCCAAACTGCTTTGGCATATCCATCGCAAAGATACGCCACCCCATTGTCATCCAAAATCAGCTGGTTAGGGAACTCAAACGGTGTGCCTTTTACTACCACCTCCGCCGTTTTGTCTGGGCTGTACCGAACGAGAGAATCATTGACATTAGCCAGAATCCAAATCCTATCTTGGCCATCAATTGCGATTCCACGGGGAGCCGAGCACTTTACGAACTCGGTTACTTCGCCTCCGGCAGCAGGGACCTGAAAAACCGCATGCCTCTCCAAGTCCGCCACGAACAAGTACCCTTTGGAGTCGATCACAATCCCCATCGGAATTCCTATATAACCATTGGTTAAAGGCTGAGGATTTCCCTCCGAATCGAATCGGTATACTTCACGAGTGGCAGAATCACCGGCGTATAGCGTGCCATCAGGCCCCATTGCTAGACATCGCACTGCATTGAGTGGCGTCCGGAATTTCTTTGAGCCCTGGAAATAAACTGTGGCCTTTCCGTCTGAGACTTTCCAAATACCAGGTAAATTGCGGTCCGCAACGTACAACTCACCGGTCGGAGCCTTGACGACTGCCAAGGGATACTGCATTTCCTGTGCGACCGCCCACCCAGAGGCTTGGGATAAGAGAACGCTGATTGACAGAAAGCTGACAACGACTAATGCTGAGAGGATAGAGCGAGTCATTAAAAGTCCCTAATTTGGTTCCAAAACGCAGGTGCATCTTGGAAACGGGTTTGATATTGCTTCAAAAATTCTACGTGAGCCGGCGAGTTCGGAAACTCTTGGTCGGGAGCATAAGGATAACGAGCCATGCCACGGAATGGCAGCGGGCCGGTGTCCTGACCATGTATTGTATTCAAATCGGCGTCTTTGTCCCAACCTACATTATAAATGACGAAGTCCCGGACCCAGCCGTCCGGCAGATTCGTTACGTTCGCTGAAAACCGCACCGTCATCTCGTCACCAGCTCCCATGACAACCTGCAAGTCATCCGCCTCCCTGATCAAATTGGTGACATCGCCATATTTAGTAAAAGCACCCTTCATGGGGGGCCAAATAGGTTCCTTGGTGACTTGTTCGTAATCGTACTTCTTGGGCGCGTTTCCTGGCTGCGAAACCAATTCAGAAAATCCCCGGTAGTGGAGGTCTGCGTCCAGCAATTCTAGCTCCGTTACGACGTACGATTCCGTCCGTGGGTTCCGCTCTCCTCGCGTATAGAAGACCTCGTCCCAGCAAAGCTCCATGTTCGACACCAAACGAATTCGTTGATCGTCGCACAAAAACAATCCTGTCAAATCGATCGCAATCGTTTTGGTCTTTCCGCCTGGGAAGCCTGCATACGGGACCACTTCCACCCAATTCCCTGACTCATCGGGGACTTGGATCGATGGTGGCATGAGCGACGGACGAAGCGGATTCTCATCCATAGCCAGATTCAGAGATGTACACGTTGGAAACAGCCAACCGGTTAGATAGAGAACGATATCGTTGCTAGAGCTACCGTCACTCTCGCCGGAATCTTCCTCGCGGAAATCAATTTCCATCCAGTGTGTTTCGGTGAGCCCTTGGTTAAAGCCGTAAGTCCAAGTTCTGGTGTAACGCTGATCTCGTTTGGTCGTCCATTCACTCAAATCGTTCCCGTTCTGATCGATGATCGATCGAGGATATCTTCGGTTTTCGACGGTTCGGATTTTGAATTCACTGATCTCGGCCGGGCCGACTTTCTCATTGGTAAAGATCTCGACATCTTGAGGGTGGTCGACCGCCAACAACTTGACGGAGTCAAAGTAAGCGGCTTCCCATAGCTCCTCGGTGATTTGTAGAACGTAAGCCCCATCCTTTGGCTTGAGCTGATGGCCGTCGATCTTCAAATACTCCCACTCGCGAGTTGGTGCTGTAACACCTGCTGCGAATTGCAAACCGATCGGAGCCGCCCAGAGACAGTCGGTCACGAATTCGAAACGCTCACCGTTCCAAGCATACAGATACGGACACGATCCCCCCAAATTCTGTTGATCGAAAACGGTTACTCGACTGTCCACTCCAATAATATTGTTAGGAACTCCATTGGGCCAGAGAACACGTACGATATCCGCTTGATTGTTCGCCCCTAAGCCGAAACGAGTCCTGGTACCTCGCACGATTTGAGCTTGATACGTTCCGTTCGTTTTCACTTCCAGCAAGGAGCCAACACCGTGCATGTTGCAACGAGCCCGCAGATCCTGGCTACCATCCTCGTCAGCACGAAGAACGATTTCCAATTGATGATTTTTGTTGCCACCCTGGTTTTGCAACCAGATCAACTTTCCACTTTCCGATAGGGCAATCAGGTCTTCATCGCGATCGCAATCGAAATCGATGTTAATCACATTCGAAATCGACTCTGCGACGGATACGCCTTTCTCGTCTCGTTTCAGAGACAAATCGCCTCCACCTAGATAGAGACTAATACCTGTAGGCCCCCATGAAACGGCATCCATGTAAGTGTCATTATCGATATCTAAAACCAAGACGCCCTCAGTGCTTTCACTTGACAACCGCGTTGCACTGGCTGGTTTCCATGACGCATGCCCCAGCGAGTTCATCGTTACGAGGGTCAGGCCCTTTTCCCCTCCCATAATAATGTCCCAGCAAGCATCCCGATTCACGTCGATCGCATCGACAAACGCACTATTTCCTATCACCTCACTAGGCCAACTAACATCTCGAATGGCGTAACGGCCATGAAGATTACTTGCTAACATGATAGGCCCCTCAGCAGAGGTACTCCCCAGCAGAAAGTCGTTGACGACGTTGCGATCCAAATCGAGGGCTAAGATACTGGTTATGGATTGCTCCGCTGGCGGGATGTTCGTGAACTGTGAAACATCGGTAAAAGTCCAATCACCTCGGTTTGACCAGATGGAGAGTCCTGACTCGGAGGAGACGATCAGATCTAGATCGGAATCGTGATCCATATCGATCGCCACGACCTGCTTGATTCCCTTGAGGTTCTCCATACCCTCTGACAACGGACGTGGCCTAAACTCTCGCTTACCAGTTTCCTCATTCACCGCGTTTTCCAGCAGCAGCAAACCGTCGTCACCGTAGATGACTAAATCGACATCGGTATCGACAAAAATGTCTGCATCCTTTTTTCGTCGTTCGACGGGGATGGCGGACGGTAGGGCCGAAGGGGGAATCTGTTCTCGGCTGCGATGAAAGTCGCGATCCAAATCGGCGAACACCATCCCCTTGATTCTAAGAGCAACTGGTTGTGATACGACCAGCTCAGGCTTGTCGGGCGCTGCGAAACTCCAGACTTCGATACGGTCGCTCGTTGCCAAGACGAAATCTAGGATGCCGTCTAGATCGATATCTTCCGTCGCGATCGCCTGGATGTTTTCGGTAGTTGGTATTCGGGACGGGATCGTCTCTAGGCGAGCGATTGGTTCGGTTCGCTTGACGGGAATTGGGGCACTTAGCGAGTCAGAGTGCGATCTTGCGTACTCCAACACGTCTTCTCGGCGGAGATAATGAATGTCCTGTTTAAAGGCCAAGTCGTCCAACAGCAAGTTTCTTATGCCACGTGCTTGCCCCTGCAAGGCGTTCCAATTTCCCTTTTCAATAGAAGCCTGTGCCAAATCCAGCTGCCTCAATAATCCCCTGATTTCCGATGCAGGACGAAAAAGTTGGCTACATTTTTTCAAATGCTCGGCTGCTTTGGAATCCTGTAGTTTTGCTAAAACCATCAGGTAGTTCGCATTGAGCGCCAAGTTGTTTGGAGATTGTACGACTGCGCGTTCAAGAAGGTCCCGCAACTCTGGATAAACCGAATCCTCATCGTTCTGCATGAGAATCTCGACGAGTTGAAACCATGTGTCCTGTTCAGCTTTCGGCTTGTCACTTGCCTCGCGGAGAAGCCGACTTGCTTTATCAAAGTCTCCTCGCAGTGTGTAAATTCGGGATTCTAATAACAACGGAACGGCGGCGTCTGGTTGAACTTGCTTCAGCTTTGCCAATGTGACTAGACAGTCTTTCTCGGACTCTTCTGCGATACCTGTTTGGCCTGCCTCTCTGGATTTTTTAATCTGCACAAGATAACCCACCGCTAGATTCTGGAGAGCCGCTGCATCTTCGGGAAACTGTACAAGGAACTCCTTAAACCCGGCTATCGCTGCATTCACCCTCGTCCCCTCCTTGTCGTCGCTTCCCTTGTTCTCCAATGCGGCAAGCGATTGGTCCCATAGAGTGATCCACGTAGTCTCTGAGGTCGAGTTCGTTTGCTCTTTCTTACGACTCCAGCATCCCACGGAGAGCGTGAGCAAGCAAACGGCGATTGCAAAAGGGAACGGTCTTGCAAGATTCGTTCGAAGGATCATACGCTTTTGGGGAGGAGAGAGTGGATTGTTGGTCGTCGTACGATCAACCATCGATCGCTGTCCTGACGAGTACAATACCGTTCATTCTAACAGTCGGCGCGGCCTCTGATAGTCGAGGCCAGAAAGAATACCGGCCCCACACGGCGAGCGTGGGGCACCAGCACGCCGTTCGTTCTTCAGAGCGGGCCGGATCGAGAGTTCGTCGCAGGGCGGTTGGTATTATTAGCTCCGCAGCCGCTGGAAGGATATATTCGATTTATTGTAAGATTTGTATTTCATCCGGTGGCAAACGAATTGGTTCGAGGCTTCTTTTTGGGGCGAATCATCGGTAATTCGTGTAGCAGTCGGCCCATGCGAGTGATAAAATATTGGGCGATAACGAGTTCCATTTTTTGGGTGTGACACCTTTATGTCTGTGGTCGATTCACAAACGAATTCTTCGTCTCGCAGTGCAGTTACCTCCCCATCAGTGGCGGTGACACGACACCTTTTCACTGTCAATCAATATCACGAAATGATCGAGCATGGAATCTTTCAGGAAGATGAGCCGATCGAGCTGATACGTGGGGAGATCATTAGGAAATTGCCAATTGGAAATCCTCATGCCGCCGCTGTGAATCGCTTGAACCGACTTCTTTCGAAGCAGTTGCCAGATGAAGCTTTGCTGAGCATCCAAAACCCGATTTGGCTCGGCGACAGTGAGCCTGAACCGGACGTCGCAATCCTCAGTTTTCGTGAAGACCTTTACGCGTCGCGGCGTCCCATGGCGGAGGATGTGTTGCTGCTAATCGAAGTGGCGGACTCGTCTCTGGCCTATGACCGCGAGATCAAAGGAACTGTCTACGCCGAGACGGGCATCTTTGAATACTGGATCGTAAATTTGAATCAGGCGACGGTCGAGGTTTATTTGGACCCGCAATCCGATGGCCGCTTTGCCACCGTGATCACAGCGCGGAGCGGAGACACGTTGAAGCCACGGAAAGTTGCAGGACTGAGCATCGAAGTCAATGCAATCCTCAGTTGATGGCGGCTTGCAGTTGATCCTACCGAGATCCGGTTCCTACAGAACGAATGAATTCCGGAGCTGTTGCTATGTCCCCTTAGGGACGAAAGACTCTCGCCAAAGGTTTCACACGCAGCGGTAGTTCGATAATCTGCGGCAGTGGTGGACTCAGTGGCAATTCAGATAGGGGCACATCCCTGCCCCTGGAGGTGCCTCATATTTTTGGTTTTCCGACAAGTTTAGGGGACGGGGTACGGTCTGTTCTCAACGGCTGTATTTGGGCTATCCCTCAGGAGTCGAGCTTCGCATGTGCCTGTATTTCTGAAGTAATTTGTCGTATTCGAGCTTGGTCCTGGTATTTTCGTTTCAAAATTACGGTGGAAAGAAAATCGCCAGTGCCAGAAAATGCTGTGTCCCCATGTGTCCGTGCCCATGTGTCCCCATGCGGCCCGTTCACAGAATAAGAAATAGACTTAGTCAGTAAGGTCTCCGCCAATTGCGGTCGGGCGGAAGAAGTTTGAAGGGTGAAGTGGGAAGTTTGAAAGAAAGCCAATCTTTTCCTTATAGGATTTCCAAAGGTGTTTTGGTTTTCCTAGTGTCCCGATCGGGGCTCAAGCGAGCCGTGAGAGACCGTTTTCGAGCACTTTGTTGCACCGAATTTGGTCATTTGCTCTCCACTGAGTTCATCTCAGTGGAAGCACGACTAACAAGCTAGCCATGACGGACTCTGCCCCCCCTTCCCTTCCGTCTCGCCTGCGGCGAGACGGAAGGGAAGGGGGAGGGATATATTGGGGGATGCTTTGCTAGCCTGTTAGTCATCGCTCCACCGACACTAGGTCGGAATGGAGGCGTTCGTGTTCAGATCAAAGCTACTCACACGAGTGCATGAGCACTCCAGCTGCGAGCAGGTTATTGTCTCACCGATTTCAAGCTCACTTATCGATGCGAACTCTTGGCTCGTGAACCACCAGTCCTGCAGCGTGAGTTGCCTTCTTATTCACCCTCCCGAAGAATTCGGGAGGACCAGAGTGGAGTTTACGATCACGAGGGGAGGGGGCTTTAAAATCGCTGACCAGCTGGTGCCTTTATGCGATGCTGTGCCTTTCACCCTCTCCGAGCTACGCTCGACTCTCCCTCGAAGGGAGAGTGAATGCCGTACTTTGCTAAGCCTTGTTACGGCCTACGTTGTCGCAAGCTCTTGCTGAATACCCACCCATTGACCCGTTTTGAGATCGATCCCACCGGCGGTCATCATGCAATGGACATGAACGGTACCTCCGTGTCTCCAGGTGTTCCTTCGCCTTTTCGCTTCCTTTATTACTCAGAGCGTGCCCTCCAGAACGGAGGTCCTCCTCAGGGCCTGCGAGCCCTGTGCTTGCGCAGCGGGCTGGTATCGGTGATTTCATCAGGCGTTAATTTGGTTCGTTGCTGGCTCGCATCTTTTGCGTCAGCTGTTTCCAACTCGTGAGCTCAATTCCCTTTGCGAGAATACTGTCCTTTTGTTCCGGCCGACTGAAGAGTTCGTAGTCTTGGTGGCGGCGTTTATGGCTGGTTGTAATGGCCTGCAATTCGGGACCATCCAAAGCTGAGTGGATGATCAAGAGGCTAATGCCTGGCTGTAGATTGTTGATCGCGTCGGCGTAGATCTGCTCTCGTGCCACCAAGTCGTCCGGGCCGTAGAACTGCAAAAGATGATCCAACACGGGAAGTCGGCGCTCGTCCAGTTGCTGAACAGTCTGCTCCGCCAAAGCTGCAAAATGAGGATACGCCTGCTTTTGCTCGTCGGTCAACCTGCGTAACCAAAGCATCGGCAGATCGTACTCCAAGGCCAGCTTAACATAGACCTCGACGATGTCTTGCCTCGCCATGACTGCCCCCATGTGCGTGTCTAAATGGCTAAGAGGCACTCCTTGTCGCTTGGCCAATTCGATTTGAGCGCGGAGTTCTATTTCCACTTCATCGGCCTTTGCATTCTTTGCGACCATGGAAACGTCCTTCCAGAGATAGCCATCAGCATCGACTAAGCTTGGAACACGTTCTCGTCCCGCAACAGGTCCCCATCGATAGCCGGACCACTCCGAGTTTAAAGTCAAGTGAACTCCGTAGCAGTATTCCGGGTGCTGTCTCGCGTAGTCCGTGAACTCCTTGGCCCACGAACAATTCATCATAATACTCGTCGAGGTGACGGCCCCGCTTTCGAGAGCTCGTATCGTGGCGACATTGGCCGCGTTGCACATCCCTGCATCGTCGATGTGGATGATGAGCTTTTTTTGAGAAACCAAATCGGAACCGTTTGCCTTGGAGGCACTAACGCCCAGAGTCATCAGACTGAGTCCCCCCCATGATACTAGATAACTGCATAGGTCACGTCTGGTCCACGATGGTCTTGAGGTCATGTCTCGTCTTCCTTGCTACCAAGCATTGGTGTTGTAGAGAGTGTCGAAAAATTTGCTTCGGTGTTCGACTAAGTTTAAGGCGCGACTTCCGAGCATAAGCAGTGTAACAAATTTCCACTGAACTCAGAATCCCAAGCGTCTCCTCCTGCCATTCTAGATCCGCAAAGGCGTTGGGCCTCAATCAAAGCGAATCGTCGCAGAATTAATAAACTTCGATTGTCTTCACAGCGTTTGCGCCTTGGATTGCGGCTCCATCTCGGCATCGCCACGCGGCGTCGATCAATTGATCTAGTTGAAAGGATCTCGATGGCGAGTTAACCATGGCAACGCCTGCAACGAGTTCTTCGGACTCCTGAGCAACCATTCGATTCTTGGTCGTATCGTTGCGAAGTCTAGCAAACGCTTCACGCAGCCAATTCGCAATTTCGGAACGGTCTACTTCGTAGAGCATAAGGGCGAGTTCCCCTGCGTCGGTCACAAACCCTTTAAGATCCTCGACGTCACTCTCCTTAACCAAGCGATCGATCATCGGGGAAAACCAATTGCTGGAGCTTTGCTGATCGGGACGGATTCTGGAGACCACGGCGATGGCAAGCGTCGTTTGCTCTTCCCGACTGCGTTGCAAAAACTGCTCGAGAACCTTCTTCAAATTTGGGTCGGAACTAGATCGAATTTCGACCAATCTGCGATCTTGCGAGGGAGTGATCGAAGCTTCAGGCGAGTTACCCGGCGAGGAGACAACCGCGGGGACAGGCTCTTCCACTTCGCAGCGGTCGGTGCTTGGAGCGTCTGCGGTGTCTGCGTTTTTCACAGTGTCTGCGTTTTCTGCAATGTCTGGCGTCCAATCTCCGTGATGTTCGTTGCTGTTTGTACTTGTTGCAAGGTTCTGTTCCCAATCTAACGAGTTGCTATCCAGGGTTAGAGCGGACTTTAGTTCGTTCCAATGTTGAAGAATTTTTTCCCAGGAGACCAAGCCAAGCGACATACCCTTTGGGACGACCAATTGGTTTTCACCGAGTACTATTTGGCAAGCTATATCCCAGACACCTAGATTCAGGTCGGTGCATCCAGGTGGTTGATAGGGCAAGGACCAGTATCGACAAGCAATCCTCGGGATCGAAATTTGAAAGCTCTGCTCGATGGCTGTATCGAGGAAGTGTCGTTGCTCGATCTTTAGGTCTGCCCATCGAGCCGCTGGTTCTGGTTCGAGTAGGCTCACCCAACCTAGAATACAGTATGCTCTTCGAAGCTTGCTCGAAACACTCTCTAGCCCCAATCTCATTGATTCCGAAGAGGATGCTAAATAAATAGGTAGAATCGCGTCGAGCAGTAGCGTTTCTGAGAGAAAACCACCTGCGGATTTATCCAAGCGTTGTCCCGCTCTTTGGACGGTCGCTAAGCACGTTGCCAGCCCATTCAGGAACTTTGCGTGGGGCTCGAAGCTCTTGTTGGTTCCCGACATTTTTCCAAGCAGTGAGGGCTTCATCAGATCGCCTAGTAAAGCCAACGCTGCTGCGGGCCCATTATCTGGGATGTTGGCGGTTAAAGGGTTTTTGAAAGCACTATACGCGGATTCGTTCAGTGGCAGACGACGAGCCAAAATCCTCGCAAAAATCTCCGATCTTTCGATAACGGCATCGCTTTTCTCAACCGTTTCTGGGTGACTTGGCTCATTCAAACTCCCCCCCAATTCGGGGCTAACCGGGCTGGGCTTTGTCAGCCTGGGGCCTGGAAAGCGGGGGTCGGAAACGTTCGTCGCAGCTTGGAGTGCCATTTTTGTTGGGGCTAAATCCGATGTGGTGGCAAAAGAATTCGAGGGACGATCGAATCGTAGGCTAGCGTTCCGTGCAAATGGCAAACTGTTGATATTTTCGAGTAAAAACCGTTTTAGGAGGGAAGAAATACAGAAATAGTTCGGATCGTACGGAATGTAAGGGCACGGAGCACGTGAATTAGCTGCATCGCATCTTAACGCAACATTCGCATTTTCTTAACATACACTCGTTAGAATTCGCCCCCGAGAAACGAAAGCCAGCAAATGTCATTACACCTTACACACGATTTAGCCGAAGCCCACAAATCCCTCCTACGTTTGTCGGGGGTGGTCGAACGAATGATTGATCAGGCGGTGCAGTCGCTTGTTGCACGTCAGTCCGAAATCGCAACCATGGTAATCAGTCAAGATGAAGAGATTGATCGAACCGAGGTAAAAATAGAAGAAGATTGCTTGAAGATGCTCGCCCTGCATCAGCCAGTTGCTGCGGATTTGCGACGCATTACTACGATGCTCAAAATTAATAACGATTTGGAACGGATGGCCGATTTGGCGTGCAACATCGCCCAGCGGGCCCTTAGCGTCTACGAATACCCTGACTTTCAACTCCAATCCGGTTTGCAACAAATGGCACTCATGGCCATCAGTATGGTTCGCCGCAGTTTGGATGCGTTCGTCCGCCAAGATGTCAATTTGGCGATGGAAGTCATTAGCAGCGATGACGCCGTCGACAGAAAAAATGTCGAGGTGATCGCGGTACTCAATGATCAGATGAAGCGGGACTCGGACCAGATATACCCTGCGATGCACTGTTTTTCGGCATCCCGCCATCTCGAGCAAATCGCTGATCACGCCGTCAGCATTGCGGAAGACACGATCTACATGGTCAAGGGTGAGATTGTGCGACACCGCCAACCATCGGCCACTCCGATTGCTTCCTCCGGAAGTTCCCTTCACAACAGTCCCTGATACTCGAAACCAGAATTGGCCAGACAATGCCTCGCAAGAAAGTGCTTCTCGTTGAAGATGACCGCGCCCTCTCAGAGGTCCTCTCCTACAATTTGGACAAAGCTGGTTTTGAAGTAATTTTATCGTTTGACGGAAGAGATGGTCTGCATCAGGCTCAAACAAAGCAGCCAGACATCATCCTCCTGGATGTCATGCTTCCTATCATGGACGGGATTGAGGTTTGTCGCCGACTCAGGGCGAGTCCCGATACCGAATCGTTCAACATAGTTCTTCTAACAGCGAAGTCTGAAGAAACGGACCAACTGGTGGGATTTTCTGTTGGTGCAGACGACTATGTGACCAAGCCGTTTAGCGTCAAGGTACTTTTAGAACGGGTTAAAGCGTTGCTGCGACGCAAACAGACTTTGGAGGCTAACGATGCGGACGTGGTTAGTTTGCAAGGCATAACGTTGGATCGACGGAAATACAGGACGACAGTGGATGAGCAGCTTGTCGAGTTGACCAAGAGCGAGTTTCGCTTGCTTGATACCCTAATGCGACAACCTGGTAGAGCCTTTGAACGGAGCGAGTTGATCGATTCGGCCCTTGGAGAGGATACGCTCGTGCTGGAGCGAACCATCGATGTGCATATTCGTGCAATCAGGAAGAAGATCGGCGAAAAGGCGGACGCGATTGAGACCGTTCGTGGAGTTGGATATCGATTCAGGGAAGCCTGAACCGTTCGGGTTGAAATTCCAATAAAAAAACCTGAGTCTCCCCAGGTCTGATGCTTTTTAATTTTTCCGAACGCCGCTCTACGCAGACAATCATCCTTCCCGGCGAGCTTTACTCGCGTGGACGGATTGCGCCAGTGAGTCCGCTGTAGTCAACACGGTCATCTGAGTGCCAAAGAGGCTGTCCCAGTTCGACGCGACGACGCAAGACTTCGATTTTTTCTTGTGAACCAGCGGGTGCGTCCGTTGGCAAGAAATGGTTATCTATAACCGGGTCGAAATCTTCATCATGACCGTACTTGAGAATTGCTTCAAAGACGTTCTTGCACAAACTACTCATTAATTAATTGCCCTCCCAAAGTTGCCAAGGATTGCGAGGCCATCCAAATACCTCGCTTCTCTCTCAGGGATAGAATGGACTCCCATTCCAAGAACTGATGCGGTCGATCAATGGATAAAGCCGCACCTGCTTAGCATGACATCACGCCATACAATCAGGGCAACCTCGACCGCAAAAATTCTCGTAAAATTCTCCCAACGCATCGATTATTGACATAGAGGGAATAAAGTCAAGAAAATTTCGAGCCTTTCGCGATTAGACTCCCTTGCCAAGTCTTGTGATTTCGAGCAAGTAAACTTTGCGGGATCAAAACGCTGCAATTTTCGGCCAAACGTACTTTCTTTCGAGCATCGCCTCTTGTGATTCTCCTCACCAAAAAAGCCAAGCAAAGGTGACTTATTTCCCACAAACCCAAATCTGCTCTGAATGCTTCCATCCCGTGAAGTATGCCGAGACAGTTCACTTTGAGGTTAATGTTGGGGCAAGACGTCACCCAGATTTTCTGAGAAATTTACTGGACTTGTGGATTCTATCTTTGTGGATTCCAACATCTACCAGCTCCATGCTCCCCGTTGGCTGTTGTTTCTGTAGACTAGTAGATCTGTCTACGCGGGACAAGCAATGCCGCATGAAAACGTTCCGTATCCCGTCGCGATTGCCAGCATTAATTATCTTATGTATGCCGTCCCTGAACTGAAATCCACCGACTCTTCGATTCGTATCAGTCCAGAGCGAGATGTTCCCGTCACCCCCAGATTGAAACGTCTGATCGATACGCCTGCATTTCGGCGGCTAGCCGGGATCAGTCAACTGGGGCTGGTGTCCTACGTTTATCCAGGAGCAACGCACACTCGGCTGGAGCATTCCCTAGGGGTTTACTTCAACGCGGTCCAGTTTGTGAACCAGTTAGCGTCCGACGATCGCTTTCGTTCCTGCGTCGAGGAAGAAGATGTTATTTGCTTTCTATTGGCGGCACTGTTGCACGACGTCGGGCATTGGCCTTTTTGCCATGTCATTGAAGACTTAGGGGTTCGAAATGTACCGAGACACGAGATCTTGGCCGAGCGGCACATTCTTTCCGGCGAGTTGGCCGAGCGGATCGGCAACGAATGGAACGTCCGCCCGGAACGAATTGTTGGCTTATTGAATCCGTCCAAGGAGATCCAGCGATCCCCATCGGAGCAGATTTTGTCCTCGATGCTGAGCGGTCCCATCGACATCGACAAGATGGATTATTTGGAAAGGGATTCTGTTCACGCCGGCGTTCCTTATGGCCGCAACTTTGATCGCCATCGACTTATTCGCTCGCTCTGCATCCACCCAACGACCAACAGCATTGCCCTAACAGAGAAAGGTAAAACAGCCATCGAAATGATGATATTCGCTCGATACATCATGTTTAGCGAGGTCTACTGGCATCATACGGTTCGCGGTGCCACCTCAATGCTACAGACAGCTTTATGGGCATCTGCCCACTCGTGCCCAGAACGATCTTTTGCGGATCAGTGGCTTCATTTCGACGAGCCTCAAATGAAGCAAAGCATCCTTGAGACGTCCATTGGTCAGGCTTGGGAGTCCTGTGCTCAGGGGCTCTTTGGACCACGACGCATATTGTACAAACGCGTTTTAGAGTTCGATTCGATTCATTCCCCTTCCGTACATCAGTGTTTGTCGAGCCATTCGTTTGTGGACCTACGGGAGGTTTCGAATCGGCTTGCAGAAGAGCTTTCCCGCGAGTTGGGAGAGATGGTGAACCCGTTTGAATTGCTAATCGATGTACCCCCAATCAGCCTGGATGTGCAGTTCAAAATGGAGGTGTTAATGCGGAGTGGACATTTCAGGCCGCTCGGCGAGATTTCGCCGATGGTGAAAGCACTCGCTACGCAACAGTTCGATGAAACCGTCAAGCGAGTGAGAATCTTTGCCGCGCCGAGCTTGGCTCTAAAGATTCGAGAAAAGCAGACAAAAGTTTTGGATTGCCTGGAAATTATCCTCTGAACGTCCGGTCGCTTTGCTAGGCGATTTTCTTAGTCGTCTGTGGTGATTGCTTGGTTTCGAAGGGCTTTTGCCGTCCTTGGCGAATGGAATGGGGTTTCCCAGCCCCTTCAAAGTAGTTATTTTCTCCGATTCTTTAAAATTCCATTCCTCGCATGGCACCGTTTCGTCGGGAGGCCCCCTATCGCAGTTTAATGAAGCAATTTGAAACACTCGCTAAGGTGAACGGTCGCGTGGTGATCGTCGGATTCGGACTCATCGGCCAAGGTACATTGCCACTCATTCTCCGTCACTTGGATGTGCCGCCGGAAGCAATCGTGATTGTGTCTGCGGACTCGGCTGGAAAGCAGCAGGCCGAGGAATCCGGGGTGCAATTTATTCAACAACCGCTTCGACGCGATAACTTTCGTGAGGTGTTGCAGCCTCTTCTTTCGGAACCAGGTTCCCTCCTGCTAAATCTTTCGGTCCGCGTTTCCTCGCTAGCCCTCATTCGACTAACTCAAGAATTGGGGGCGGTCTATCTTGATACCTGCATCGAGCCTTGGCAAGGAGGCTATACCGACACCTCGGTTTCCGTCCAAGATCGGAGCAACTACTCGTTTCGCGAACTAGCCGTTGCACTGAAGCAAAAAGGGAAACAACCGCAGTGATCGCACATGGTGCGAATCCCGGCATGGTCTCCTATCTGGTAAAACAAGGCATGTTAAACCTGCAATCGGACATCACTGGCCAGACATCCGTGCCTCAATCGCGGTCAGAATGGGCTGAACTCGCTCGATCCCTCGGAATCAGGACGATTCATGTTGCCGAGCGGGACACGCAATTAGCAAGCCGCCCCAAAGAGATCGGCGAGTTTGTGAACACCTGGTCTGTGGATGGTTTCATCTCCGAAGGACTTCAACCAGCAGAGTTAGGCTGGGGCACGCATGAGACCGATTGGCCTGCCGACGGCCTCACTCATGCCTCTGGCTGCCAAGCTGCCATCTGTCTAAATCACCCCGGTGCTGCCACCAAGGTTCGAACTTGGACGCCAACCAGTGGACCGATCCATTCCTTCTTGATTACCCACCACGAAGCCATATCCATCGCCGATTACCTCACGCTCAAAAGCGATACGGATGAGCTTGTTTATCGGCCTACCTGCCACTACGCCTACCATCCGTGCGACGATGCGGTACTGAGTCTGCATGAGCTTGCGGGAAGGCAATGGCGCGAACAACCAAAGGTTCGGGTGATGCGCGATGAGATAGTCTCAGGTATTGACGAGCTCGGGGTGCTACTAGCTGGCCATGAACGAAATGCATACTGGTACGGTTCTCAGTTATCGATAGATGTAGCGCGCATGCTTGCTCCACACAACTCAGCAACCAGCATGCAGGTTTGTGCGGCGGTATTGGCAGGCGCGGTGTGGGCCATCAAAAACCCCGAGGAGGGTGTCATAGAAGCTGAAGAGATTGACCATCAGTGGATGCTCAAGGTGATGAAACCCTACTTGAGCCCTGTCAAAGGATACTATACGGACTGGACTCCTCTAGCGGATCGCGACTGGATTTTCCCGGACACGCTCAACAAATCTGATCCGTGGTTATTCAGTAACGTCAGGGTTTCGTAGTAGTTTCGCTAACCTGGCAATAAGCTAACCGGGCAAGTAGCCTTGGAAACGGATGAGTGGCGAGTCATCGTTTTGATAGGCAGGGGGTGGCGGGGTCAGCCAATGGCGAATGGAATCCTTGATCGCATAAGCGAAAAAATGATTCCCCTGTGGTGTGTAGTGTCCAATGTAGTAGCGGTCGACGTATTGCTTCGCAGATAGTTTGAATGTGTCGAATTCTGCGACGTGGGCGGGCAGGCTGTCGACCACCGGAATTCCGATTTCTCTCAAATGCCGTTTGAAATAATCGGGATGCCAGTCAACGTTGTCGGGATCATCTGGCGAGCTGCGATTGCACGCATGCCAAACCGAACCGATGGGATAGCTGAGTAGCACCATCAGCTCTTTGTCGTTTTGCTCGCAGTAATCTTGCAATCGCTCCATGATGATGATCCCAACGCGGATCGCATAAGCATGCAGTAGTTGCTGTGCCCCTTTTTTGGTTGTCTCTGCGCTGGTCAGGCTCGCAAGCTGATGATTGCAGCTGGAAGCGGCTCGTTCTAAAACGTTTTTGTCCAGAACGCTTCCTGTTTGTTGAGCAAAAAGCATGTGAACGATCTCATCCTCGGCGAACGAATCGACCAAAAAATCTAGATCGCAAAGTTGATACAGAGACTCCTCGGATGGACACATGTTGTCTCGTTCGATCAGATCTCCAGCGTCGCTCAAGCGTGCGTGTACCCACGGGTTGGCATGAAACATGGTTCCCGCCATCGATTCTAAAACATTCCCAGGAAAGGAAAGCCATCGCCATGCGTAGACACTCCTTAGATGATCATCCCCCCAGATATTGAATATGAGATACTTGGCGGAGTGATTGGTGGCCTCATTTCTTAGAAGTCTGCGATACGCTTGGTAAACGCCGAAACCACCAACTCCAAAGTTTCGGATCGGTTCGCAAAAATGAGCCGCTAGAATCTCTTGCCAAGTTTCCCCGTCACTAACTTGGTGCCCCTGTGTGAAGCTGTCACCATAGGTATTAATCCTGCAAGGTTGGTCGGCAAAGTTAACCTGCTGGCGTTGGCCTGATGCTTGATAACGGGCCAGCGTGTGGCAACCATCTACTCCGTCTCGAACGAAAGCATTCCGCAACAAGTATCCGAGCTCAGGATCGAACCGCGCCCAAACGCGTGCCTTGGGGTCCAAGAAGAGATCCAAAGAGCTGCGTTTGAGGACATGGGGCTCCAGAAACGCTCGTAACGCATCATTCGTCCTGCCATGGTGCGCCAACGCTGCGGCGGTCGCTACAGCCATTGGTAAACTCGCTAAAAACTTACGTCTCGGGACGGTCATGATATCTTGCTTTCCAAAACACTACTTACCACTTACCAGTCACAGCGTGGAGGGGCTTTCAGCGAGTCACTCCGTGAACCTGTGTCGGATAAGCTCTTCAGTTTGCTGGCCGTGAACTGGCGATTGGTTTCCATTGCTTGATCAGCGGCTTCAGGATCCCGTCTCATGAGCCCATCGATAATGATCGCGTGAAGCCTACGGCTCGTTTCTGTGTCTCGAGGCTTTGCAGTGGTGGAATCCATTGACGCGTGCAGGAATTCGAGAAGAGATTCGAGCAGAACCGTCATTAAGCGATTGCCACCGATCTCCATGAGTCGCAGGTGAAATTTCGTATCTCGGTACAGACTTTCCTCGCGAGAGATTTTGGGATCATCGATCTCCTCAGCCAAGCGACTCAGTTCTGCAAGCTCCTCGTTGGATGCATGAACTGCGGCTTGGCGGGCCGCATAGCCCTCGATTGCTCGTCGAAACTCGGTGAACTCCAAGAGGTCGCCAACCGAAATCGTCATCGATGAACGAAGTAAGGAAGCAAATGAACGAATCGTATCGGTTGTGCCAACGAACATCCCCAATCCGCGTCTCACTTCGATAACGCCGTGCGAAGCCAAGCGTCCAACCGCCTCACGGAGAACGTTGCGACTGCATTGCATCTTGGCTGAAAGTTCGGCCTCGCTGGGCAAACGGTCGCCAGGTCGAACCCCCTCGGTGCGAATAAAGTTTGTGAGGGCAGCTTCGACATGTTCGACCAACAGTGGTCGAGCAGGCTTTTTCGGTGCATTCGTGGCTGGCAACATCCCCCCCCTTGTCTTTCAGTGTAGATGTAGGATATCCTACATCTATGTTTTGCGTTCGCAAGAGGTCTATTCCACAAGGAAGCAATAACAAGGAATCAATATGATGAAAGTTTTCCGATTTCTGGTGGTCATGGCGGGCTTCATGAACTTAGTAGCGATGGATTTTAGATCGCCATGTTTTGGCCAATCGAATGGATCGGGAGCGGGTACCTGGCCGATGGTAGAGCGGGTTGATGCGCAGCCACTCTTGCTTTTGACTCAGCGGTTATCGGAAACGCTACAGGCGATCGGCACACCTTTTTCGCAGGAACAAGCGAGCCAATTGGCGGCTCTCAAGATAGACCCAAGCGACAGCAACATCACCGTGCAGATCCAGCAGATCCTCGATCCATTGTGCGTTGCTTCGGTGGTCGTTCACTCTGATGGAACGACAACCATTGCCCCGGGCAAACCTGTCGAGCTGATGGAGAATGGCTGGACGGCTAGGCTGGTGAAGGTTGTAAACCTGGCGGGAACGCAATCTAAGCTCCGAATCGACAGTCCCAATGCCAAGCCGATTCCGCACGGTCCAAAGGAAGAAGTGGAGAATCGATGGTTGGCACTGTCAATGTTCGATGGCAGACCACTGAATGCGAATCTGAGTGGGCTGGAGTTGGAATACCGAATCGTCCAAATAATGTCGACTGCGGTAGGGGAGCGGTCTGCGAGATTCGAATTTTCAACTGGTTTATCAAAGGGTGGAAACTCGTCGGTCATCAAGCAGTGGAGATTCAACAAGAATGCAGATGGCTGGGGCAATCTCAACGACATGGAGTTGGAGGTTCGGGATAGCTCGCTGTTGGTAAAAGGGGTTGGTGATGATCCTTTTTTCTCGGCACCCGTCTCCGCGCGAGGGGGCCGCATGGTCTTTCGGTTTTGGGGACGCACGGATTCCCCGGGGGTTGGCCAGCTCTTTTGGTGGACCGAGCAGCTGCCACAACCCGACGGTGGTCGACAGATCGTATTTCAATTAGAGCCAGGCAGCGATCGAGAATACGCCATTGAATTTCCAGTCGAAGGGGAGCTGCGAGGGGTTCGTCTGGATCCGCTCCAAGGACCCGGCAACTTTCGAATCGATTGGATGAGTTTGGAGTACGCCGCCGGAGAGACCGGCGATTGGACCGCCGCCGAGATCGTGCTTCGAACCAAACCAAGCACCGAAGTTACCTTTGAGGTTGCCGACGCGGATGGAACACCGTGCATGGGGGCTTTTGAGATTCGAGACGAGCACGGTCGAGTTTATCCTTACCAGTCAAAGAGGAAAGCTCCCGACTTCTTCTTTCAGACTCAGATCTATCGAGAGACGGGGGAAACCATTCGGCTTCCTAAAGGCGAGTACACAGTAAAATGTTCGCATGGTCCTGAGAGCATTGAAGACATTAAAACACTCGTCGTGGGTGACGAACCGGTCACATTACAATACCAAGTGAATCGCTGGATCAATACGGCCAACTATGGCTACTGGAGCGGAGATCACCACATTCATGCCGCAGGGTGTTTGCACTACGAGAATCCCATGCAAGGTGTATTGCCAGCAGATATGCTACGGCACATCATGGGGGAGGATCTTAAAGTGGGGTGCTGCCTCACATGGGGCCCATGCTTCGACTTTCAGAAGCAATTCTTCTCTGGCAAACCTGATGATGTGAGTCGTTATCCATTCTTGCTTCGCTACGATATCGAGGTAAGTGGCTTCGGTTCCCATCAAGCAGGCCATTTAAACTTGCTCAAGCTACAAGAGCAAATCCCGGCAGGAGGTGATTCCAAGCACCACTGGCCCACGTTGGGCCTCAATACACTGCGTTGGGCCAAACAACAAGGAGCTGTTACTGGCACGGCTCACAGTGGCATTGGCTTAACACGTAGCGTCGGGCGAGTCGAAGGAGTTGATGGGCCACATCGTTTGCCTAATTTCGATATACCGGCGTTCGATGGTATTGGAGCAAACGAGTTCATCATGCAAGTGACTCACATGGTAGAGGGGCCAAAGGGGAGCAAGGTGCCTGCCATGGACTTTATCGCAACGATGAACACTTCTCGCGAAAGCGAGTGGAACATTTGGTATCACGTATTGAACTGTGGTACGCGAGTTGTGGCGAGTGGCGAGACCGATTTCCCATGTATAACCGGCGAGCGAGTGGGCTTGGGGCGTGTTTATGTCAAGCTAGATGGAAGACTGGATTACGATCAATGGGTAGAAGGATTGCAGCGAGGTGAATCTTATGTCAGCGATGGTACCTGCCACTTAATGAATTTTGAAAGAGAGGCCGATGGCTCGTTTTCCATGAGCGCGGCTGCTTACAAGCCAAACGAAAACGAGGCCGAAGTCGAGTTGATTGTAAACGGCTACCCGGTCGCTTCTCAGAAGATACCCACGGATGGGGGCGTGCATAAACTGCGATTCGATAATCCTGAGCCGGGTCAAAGTTGCTGGGTTGCGGCACGCGTTTTCCCAAGTGCTCATACCAATCCGATTTGGATCACGGTAGATAATAAGCCGGTTCAAGTTCGAGAAAGTGCCGAGTGGTGCTTAGTATCTCTAGAGCAGTGCTGGCGAGAAAAGCAGCGGACTTACGCACCGGATGAGCAAGCTCAGGCTAAGCTTGATTACGAACATGCACGAAAATTTTATTTGAGGGTGCTCAACGATGCTGCGCGATGATCAACGCCAATCGATTTGTTGCGGGAATGGCCTTGTTAGATTAGTTGTGCTGATTGCGATTGGGGTTTTTGTCGCAGGTTGTTTCGTTCCCAAGGAAAAGGGAAGCGGTTCCGATGTCGGATCCAAAGCGACCATTGAAGATGCGGGTAAGCCAAAGGCGTTGGTTGTTGTGAGTATTTCGCCTGAGGCGAGGGTTAAGGCGACGGCGCAAGATGTACCAGTGAATCTTGTGCAGGGAGAATGGCGAGACTTTTTGGTGGAAATAGAGAATACTGCGGGCATAACGGCTCCTCTCGTCATCGAATCAGAACAGCAAATGACGTCTTATGATGATGAAGCGAGGGATCGATGGTTCGAGTTGGAACTCGTTCCTGATGGGCCATTATCAGGGGATTTAACCGAGTTTCGAACTTTAAAGATTCGCAGTCGGGATTCGGGGGTGAGGACAACCATTCTCAATTTTAATGCAGGCCAAGGGACGCAGGATCTAGGGTTCCGCAGCGATGTGCTTATTGCGTTTCAGATCGAGAACGCCGTGTCGAGATAGCAAATCTTCTTTGTGTTTGCTTCGCGGAAGATCTGTAATTGCGGATGCCCTGACTACGCATGCTATTGCAAACCGGTTACAATTAGAGCGTACGAAGCGAAGTTGGATTGGGGGTGACCACTTCCTCCCTGGTCCCATCCGTCCGAGCTTGACCAGTGCTTTTAAACCGAAACTCATCGCCTGGTTCACTCCGATCCTCATCCTAGAATCGATTCGGGGCGAGGATTTGGGCTACTTAGAATAGCTAGAATAGAAAGTCGGAATGGCATCCCATACGAATCCAGTTCTGGAACGCTTAGAATTGAACATTGAATCCGTCGTGCTTGGAAAGCGTGACGTTGTACGGAGGATCTTGGTCGCATTGTTGGCTGGGGAGCATTTGTTGTTGGAGGACGTTCCTGGCGTTGGTAAGACATTGCTCGCCAAGGCGCTTGCCAAGAGCATTTCAGGCAAGTTTACGAGAGTCCAATTCACGCCCGACTTGTTACCGAGCGATATCATCGGCAGCAGTATTTATCACGAGGGGGAGTTCAAGTTCTCGCCCGGCCCCATTTTTGCCAATGTTGTCTTGGGGGATGAAATCAACAGAGCACCACCGCGAACGCAGAGTGCGTTGCTTGAGGCGATGAGTGAGCGGCAGGCAAGCGTTGACGGAAAGAGTTATCCGTTACCCGACCCCTTTTTGGTGATTGCGACGCAAAACCCGTTTGAGTTCGAGGGAACGTATGTCTTGCCTGAAAGCCAGTTGGATCGGTTCATAATGCGAATCGACGTTGGGTATCCTGCTCGAGATGCGGAGCGTAACATTCTGCGATCTCATCAACAGGGAGAGCCAGTCGACAATTTGCCGTCAGTTGTTTCTGTTGCCGAGGTTAAAGAACTGCAAGAACAGGTCAGGCAAGTCAGTTTAGACGATGCGATTGTTGACTACCTTCAGGACATTGTTGAGCAAACGCGACAGAGCAACGAAATCCAAGTTGGCGTGAGTACGCGTGGGGCACTTGCCTTTTTTCGGGCTTCGCAAGCATTAGCGTTCCTCTCGGGAAGGAGTTATGTCGTACCCGATGATGTAAAGTCGTTGGCCATTCCTGTACTATCGCATCGCGTGCTGCCACGTGGGTTCACGGCGGGCAGCGAAAAGGCGACTGCTGAGTCGATTATTGAACGCTGTCTCCGCAATATAAGCGTGCCTGTTTAGTATCTCGTTCGGAACCAGCTATCCTATGCCAGAATCCTTTCAATCGATCACTGGAACCGGCGATGCCCAAACAGGTGGTCGTTCTAATGGTAGTGCACTGGTGGACGGGAACCGTCAGTCCGGCGTAATGGAATTGTCTGGCCAGCCTGAAGTGGATGGCCATAGCTTGAGCGGCTCCGAACCCAACCCATCGCAGGATGAAATCAAATCCTCAATTGTTCTGAGCAGCGATCTCGTTCAGCGAACCTTTTGGTCGTTTCTGCTAGGTCCGATCCGGAGATTTCGATCGATGCGTCGATCCGCGACTCCGGTCACCACACGGCTAACACGTGAGGGTTGGCAGTTCAGCTTTATGATCGGATTTGTGATCTTGGGAGCAGTGGTTCGCAATGTGAATCTTCTGATCATCCTGGCGGGTACGATGATCGGTTTTTTGCTGATTCAATGGCGAGTGAGCGCGCGAAGCATTTACGGTATCACGGCTCGGCGAAAGTTGCCACGCAATATGCAGGCCAGAAAACCGTTCGACGTTGAGGTGTCCGTAACCAATCCCAAGCGATTCCTAGGCGCATGGTGGATTGTCGTGGAAGAACGCATGACCAAGCAGTCGCAGCTTTCTTTGGTTGGAGGAGCAGCGCAGACGATTGGGATGCTTTTCTCGACGCTACCACCTCGATCGACCAGGATTCAGCGATACCAATGCATCGTGCCTAACCGAGGTGCTTATCAGTTTTTAGGAATGGAGATTACGACACGCTTTCCGCTAGGTCTCATGAAGGGAATTTTGCCACCGAGCGGCCAAGATTCGATCATCGTCCAGCCAGCGATTGGAAAGCTTCTACCTAGTTGGACCGATTTGTTCGAAACAAAGCGAGCGGGAGCCCGGCATAGACAGTCGAGATCGATTTCGGACGAGGGAGAGTTTTTCGGCTTGCGCAGTTACCGACCGGGAGACAGCCCGCGTCTGATTCACTGGCGTTCGTCGGCGAGGTTCGGTGAACTGATGGTAAAACAGTTTCAAAGGACGGAGACTCGTGAATTTGTTATTGTGTTGGATCTCTCACCTCTTGACCCTGAGGAGACAGGCTCAGTGGAAAAGACCAATGGCAGAAAAGCTGCGGACGCATTGCAGTACGAGGATTTGGCGGTTGAGTTTGTGTCCTCTATGGCACAGCATATCTGTGCTTCGAATCACGCTGTGTTAACGGTTGCCATTGCCGATGCGGATCCTGCGTTGGCATTGCGAGTTCAAACTAGGACGCAGACTCACGCATTACAAGAACGGCTCGGGATCGCAAAATCTGCCAAGGTCTCAAACTTCATAAAAGCGTTGCAGTTGCTCGAAAAGGAAGTGCGTCATGTCGATCATCTCTTGGTCGTTAGCACCCGCAGGCAACCAGGTTTTCTCCCCGCGTCCGACAGAGGGAATAGTACGGAAAAACAAGGGCTTCCCACGTCCGATTCCGGTGAGGCACCTGTTGTGTATTGGCGACACATGGCTTGGGTCAATGTGGCCAACAAGGAATTGGAACCTTACTTTTCCCCTGCCCCCTAACAAGTGATCGATGCGCCTCCCGCTTCGCGTTGAGAGAAAGCAGTATGATTCGACTTGCGATTCAATCCCTGTCCCATTTTCGGAGTTTGCTAATTCCCGTTGTTATCGGCGTTGCCATAGCGGGAACGGTCATCGTGGGAGCCTTGATCGTCGGAGACAGCGTAAGAGGTTCATTGCGTTTCATGGCTTTAGATCGAATCGGTGAGATCGATCGTGTTCTGATCGCGCCTCGCTGGTTTCCAGAATCGATTATTGACAAGGAGAGACTTCAGGGAACTCATGCTCTCGGGATATTTATGCAGCAGGCAACCGCCCGAACCGAGTTGTCTGCCGAATCTGACAACGAGGTTTTTCGCTCGAATGAAATGAGTTTGCTTGGGGTGGATGCATCGTTCTGGGCGTTGAGTTCGGTCAAACCCGAGTCGCTTCCTAAGGGAGAGGAGATAGTAATCAATCACGCCTTGGCAACACTGCTGCATGTCAAAGTGGGGGACTCTTTGACATTGAGTGTGCCCGCTCAGTCGGTTGTTCCAGCGGACAGCACTTTGGGAAAGCGGGACATCGATACGATCTATCTGCCTCGCTGGAAAGTGATCCAGATACTCCCTGATCAAGGGCTGGCCAGGTTTTCTCTTAGGAGTGATCAGCGCCCCGTCTTCAATGCGTTTGCTGATTATGCCGCTTTGCAAAGGGCACTTGGAATCGGTGAACAGATCAATTGCATTTTCGCTGCCAAGGTCGACCAGGGACCAGCAATGGATTCCTTGCTCACCAAGGTTTCTCCTGCGACGAGGGATCTTGGATTGCGGCTAGAGCGGGTTCGAATTCCGTCTGATTCCGAAGAGGCGGAAACGGTAGATTCTTACACGCATTTGACCACCGATCAGATGCTGCTTTCTGACGCGATTGCCGACGCAGTCATGGAGGCGACGCGTGAGTATGCCCCCGTCCGTGTCATGACATACCTGGCGAACGGAATCGAATTGTCGAAAGGGGCGACCGATGCTCGGGAGGCTGAATCGGATGTTTCATCCGAGCCGTTAATAGACGCTCCCAGAAAATCTGTTCCCTACAGCATCATCAGCGCGACCGATGCCAAGCTAGTTCAAGAAATGTTAAACAAGAGCGGTTCCATAGCGGAAGCGAATATCGACGAAAGTCGTTTTCAATCAGCTGATTGGGCGGTTGTCAATCAGTGGCTCGCCGGGCAGTTGCGCTTGAAGGTCGGCGATCGAATCGTGGTGGACTACTTCTTGCCGGAAACAGTCGAGGGAGAAGAGATCGAGACTTCATTTGAACTCACTGTGGCTGCGATTGCACCGCTGACAGAACCCAGGGTCGTCCGTAAACGAGTCACTTGGGAGTCCCCACCCACAGTCTTTAACGATCCCAATTGGACTCCAGACGTTCCCGGTATTACCGATTCCGCTTCGATCAACGATTGGGATACTCCCTTTCCGTTAACCAGACCGCGTGAAAAGATAGACGATGACTACTGGGATGCTCACAGATTAACTCCCAAACTATTTCTCGCTTACAAGTTGGGGCGCGAAAAGTTTGGCTCTCGCTTCGGCAATGTAACCAGTATTCGGTATCCCATTTCGGATGACGATACCATTGCGAAGTTGGAGGAATCCATCCGAACGACAGCGGTCGGCGACTTAGCTTCTTTAGGTTGGCGGGACATTCCGCTCAGGGAACGACAATTGAAACGCTCAGGCGGGACGACTCCGTTCGATGCTCTATTTCTGTCGCTCAGCTTCTTTTTGATTGCTTCGGCTCTGTTACTAGTCGTTTTGTTTTTTCGATTGTCTATTGAACGCCGAGCCAATCACTGGGGCGTGATGGCTGCGATAGGTTGGCAAAGAAGCCAGGTTCGGAGACTGCTGCTCGCAGAAGGTGTGCTTCTGGCCAGTGTGGGAGCAACCATCGGCATCCTGGGGGGGATTGGATACGCTTATGGCATGGTTCATTTGTTGAGAACATGGTGGGTGGGAGCCGTGACAGTTTCCTTTTTGGAGTTTTACGTTTCTCCATGGAGCTTGGTCATCGGATGGTTGTCGAGTACCGTCGCGGCCATGCTTGCGATCTACTTTGCGACGCGACGACTGAAGAGCGTCCCCATTGCTACGCTTCTCAAAGGGCGTGTAGATGAGGTCGTAGTATTGGGGCGTGCTCGTCCGTACAAGCTATGGGGGGCGATAGCCTGCGTATTGGTGGCATTAGTGGTTCTGTTCGTGGGTAGAGGTTTGCAAGGGCAAGCCCAGGCGGGAGCTTTTGTCGGCGGGGGCATGTTCTTGCTAGGTGCCGGACTCTTGGGAACGTGGCATCGATTGCAAGTACGTTCGGGGAGAGAACGAAGCATGGTGACTCCGACCGAACTCGCTTCCAGCAACGCACAGCGGGCTCCGACGCGAAGCATATTGGCGATCGGCTTGGTAGCCATCGCATCCTTCCTCATTTTGTCAATGAGTTTGTTCCAAGCGAGTCCGACGGAACCCGGGCTGGGTGGCTTTCATTTGATGGGGCGCAGTCAAAGCCCCATCTACGTAGAGCTAGGGAACCCGAATGTGAGACGCGAGGCACTCGGCGCAGAAGCAGGCATGCTCGAGGGGACCGAGATCGTCTCCATGCGGCTTCGCGGAGGGGATGATGCTAGCTGCAACAATCTCTACCAAGCAGACGAACCACAAGTGCTTGGCGTGTCGGCTCGTATCAGAGAGATAGACCGTGGCGTTGATGGACGTTCGGCTTTCGCATGGTTTCAGACTAGGAATCCGGCATCCCCCTGGGAGTCCCTCGAAAGCGAGGGTGACGGTCGATCAGAAAGCCCGATTCCTGTTGTGATCGATCAGAACACAGCCTTGTGGGCTTTGCACTTGGGAGGATTTGTCGGAGAGCGTTTCCAATTCGAATTCGATGGCCAGGCCGTTTGGTTTGAGACTGTTGGTGTCTTGCAGAACACAATACTTCAAGGAAGCCTCATCATAGGCGAAAGGAATTTTCAGAGGGTATTCCCCTCGATCAGCGGCTACAGATCGTTCTTGATCAAGGTGGCCGATGACGTGCAGCTAGAGAAAGCTCGCAATCTGATCGAAAAGGGATGGCAAGACCCAGGCTTGAGTTTGGTTTCGAGTGCCTCGGTTCTCGAGCAACTTTTGGCGGTGCAGAACACGTACTTGTCTGCTTTCCAATTGTTGGGGACGCTGGGGTTATTGCTCGGAACGATCGGTTTGGGGATTTCCCAGTTGCGAAGTGCCATGGAACGGCGAGCCGAGTTGGCAGCCATGCGTGCGATTGGCTTCACCAAAGATCGACTCACGTGGTTATTGACGCTTGAGAATGCGTGGCAACTGTTTCGCGGTATGCTGATCGGGGCCGTTTCGGCAGGTTTCGCGGCGGTACCCGCGATCTTCAGCGGGCAACAAACGTCCGGTATGTTCGGGCCCATGATGATGTTGCTAGGAATCGTTGTAGTGGGCTTGCTCGCAAGTTGGATGTCCGCCGTTTTAGCTATGCGATGGCCGTTAGCTCAAGCGTTGCGATCCACGATCTAGCCTGTTCAAAAACAGGAAAAACGAGTTCAATATCGCTGCATAATGTATATGTACTCTACTCATTGCTGAGCTTCTCAGCCCTTAAGGAAACCTCTCATGCGTTTAGGTCGAATTCAAACCGAAACAGGTCCTGCGGTGGTTCGCATCGTTGATAATTCTGTGAGCAAGCTCGATGCAGCTTCGGCAGGATTGGTCAGCCTGCAGGATTTGTTGTCCCACCCTGAGCTAGAAACATTAGCAGCGACGCTTCCTGCGGTGGGGGAGCCCCTGAGCGTGGACGATTGTTGTTGGTTACCACCGATCGATCATCAAGAAGTGTGGGCAGCAGGAGTGACTTATAAGCGATCACAAACCGCGAGAATGGAGGAAAGCGAAGCGGCCGCGAGTTGCTACGATCGAGTCTACACAGCGGCCAGGCCTGAGATTTTCTTTAAGGCGACTCCTCATCGTTGCAGTGGACAAGGTGGACCGGTTCGGATTCGTGTCGATGCCACATGGAATGTACCCGAGCCCGAGTTGGCGTTGGTGATTTCGCGAGATGGCAAGATCGTCGGTTACACGATTGGCAACGACATGAGCAGCCGAGACATTGAGGGGGATAACCCACTCTACTTGCCACAGGCCAAACTGTACAACCAGTGCTGCGGTTTAGGACCATGGGTAGTTCTGGCATCGGCGATGCCGGAACGCAGTTCGATCGGGATTCATTTGAGCATTCACCGAGCTGGAGCGGAAGTCTTCTGTGGCAAAACCTCCGTTGCCGAGATGGCTAGAAACCTCGAGGATTTGGTCGAGTGGCTCTTGAAAGACAATGACATGCCTAACGGAGCGTTTCTATTGACCGGAACCGGCGTGGTTCCGGATAGCAATTTCACTTTGGCACCTGGCGATCAAGTGCACATTTCCATAGACGGTATCGGTACGCTTTCCAACACCGTCGTACAAGGCTAAGGGGCTTCATTCCCGAACCCTTGGCTCGCTGATCCAAGATCCGAAAAAGAGTCCGTTTTCGAGCAGTCGCTGGGTGCCTCGCCAGTACCCGCGAAAGACGGGGTTGTCGGCGATAACGATGACTCGCCCCGACCCCTCGGACTGTACTAGAACGGCAGCGCTGCCGGCTATCACGCTCAAGTTCTCGGCAGACACATATCCACTCAAAAGCGTATCAACATGGCGATAAATAAGTGGTGTCGAATAAGGATTTTTGGAGGGCTCAACAAACATTGCGTGCCCTCGGAACACTGGCAGACGATTCGATTCTAGTCCGTACGCTAACGGATGAGTCAAGTCCACGTCGGTGTCAAAAATAGAGCCCTGGATGGAATGCACGACCGACAAATCGGCGGCGTCACCGTACGGCAAGCGAAGTGGCAGGGCTCCCTCTCGTTTGCGGAATTCGAACGAGGCAAGTTTGCGTTGATTGAGCCACTGTGCCGAGGTTCCGGTGGCGATCCAGGTGCCACCCGCTTTGAGCCAATTTTGCAATGGCTCGGTCGCAGACGTCGGGACACCGGCGTACGATCCGCTGACTGTAATGATGTGGGTATAGGGAGTCAGGTTCGTAGATCCCAACCGGTGAGTATCCACCATAGTGATCGGCATCCGAAGATTTTGATCAAAGTGATGCCAGACCTCGCCCGCTTCGTAATCGCTGACTCCCGTTCCGACCACCATCAGCACTTTCGGTGCAATGAGTCGCTTAAAAGCATCACTTCCTAGATCGATACCTACGGCGGTTAAGCCTGTCGAGACAGGAGTCACACGGACTTCATCCTCGCGAATCGCTTCTTCCAAAACTTCTTGTATCAAAGCGGATTTGTCTCGCTGCAATCCTAGTGGAATCAAGAGCGTTCCCTCGTGGAAACGTTTCTGGAGAGGCGCACTTTCATCTTGGTTAGTCTCAACCTCAAAGCTCTGCGTGGCAGCCTTGACAATGATTTGCAGGGAATGCAATCGGTGTAAGGTTCGAGGTGCATGACCCGAGTTCCATTCTACCAAGTAAGCGTAATCGGTTTCTGACCAATTTGGGGATACGGGGCTCTCTATAGAATCAATATCAACGGGTTCTTCAGACCAAAGATCCTCTGGAATCCCAGCTTCAAGATCATCGGTTAACTTGGCCCAGGTTAGCCCGAAAGCAAGAGGGAGTGACCATGCCGAGATGTCGTAAAACGTATTGTTCTCGAATTCGGTTCGAGACTCCACCATTGCCATAAGCAGACGGTACTCACGTTGATTGAGAGGGACAGCGTACGAATCCTTTGAGTCAAACGTGTGATCTCCGATCGTCAAGGATTTGTTCAGTCGATAGGTTTGCACGTCATGACGCTGGAGCAATTGAATGAATTCGCGAGCCCTCACATGATCGCTTCCGGCGTGGAAAACGAATGCTTTGACGGGATCTTCGGCGGCTAGAGCAGCGGATTCACGATAGAATTCCACCAGGTATCGATTCAATGCTGATCGGTTGGAGACGGTCGCTTCGAGGCTAGACAGAGACGTTGCGATTTGATTTCGAATAGCCGCTTTAAATTCCAGCAATCCGTTGACGCTTTCTTGCATTTGCCCTCTCGCACTGGCTTGTTCAAACAGAATGCCAATCGAGCCGCGAACATCAGGGTAGCTGGAGCCTTTGCCGATGTAGAAGTCATCGAATTTCTCTTCGGTAAAATAAAGGGAACCGATTCGATCAAGAGCCCGTGCATGGTAGGCTGCGAATTCGCGAGTCAGCTCTTGATTGCGTTTAGGGGTCCAGGGGTTGGCTCGACCGGGTGCACCAGGTTGAAAGAAGTAGGACGAGTTGGCACCCATTTCGTGATAATCCAACACGACATTGGGACGCCATGCATTGAACAGTTCTATGCGCCCGACACTTTCTGGTTGCTGGAGAGGTAGCCAGTCGCGATTTAAGTCGAACCAGTAATAGTTCGTTCTGCCGGTAGGACTCAGTTCATTATGTTCGCGATGCTGTGGGTCGGGGTTTGGTATTTGCCCACGATGCGAGTTGGACCAGTTCGCAAAACGATCGAATCCGTCTGGGTTCAAGCAAGGGTCGAGTAGAATCACGCAAGACGATAGAAGCTGGCCATGCTGTTTGCTTTTACCAGCAATTAGATAATAGGCCATCAAGGCAGCAGCATTCGAAGCGCTAGGTTCATTCCCATGAACTCCGTAGCCCATCCATATTACGGCTGGCGGTTGTTTGTCCGAATTTCGGTCTACTTCACCGCCAACGATAAGCTCTGAACGCTCGTTCCGAATTTTGTCGAGTCGTTTGATGTTCTTTGCGGAGGATATCTGGAGCACATGCAGTGGGCGGTTGCCGTGAGTTTTGCCGTAGTCCACCCATTTGACACGCGGTGAATCGGACAAGTGCTTTAAGTAGGCGACTAGTTCGTAATGCTGGAGATGGCGTTCTCCAATTTCAAATCCGAAAAACGCTTTTGGTGATAGCAGTTTCTGATCGTACTCTACTGCGTCGGGAAAGAAGTACTCAAGGTCCTCTGCAAAGATGCTGGCTGTAACAAGAAACCAGCAGCAGGCTAAAGCAAACGTATGAGAGATGACTCGAAACATGGTGTTGGTATTAAGGGAAACATCCAGAAAATGAGACTTGCGTCTCTGACGTTACCCTACCAGTATGATCCCTCGTGAGCCTATGAAAAGGCACTGTTCCTAGGAAACAACTGGTTTAAGAATGGTTTGTCGGTCGGTCAGGAGTCCGACCGACGCTTCCATGGGCAGACTATGCGATCGGTGAGATAGCTCCGGATGCAAAGAATGCCTAGCGATAATGCGACGAGGTTCGAACACTCTCGCGACTTGCTACGTTGGTTCGTTGCCGGTTTGGTGGGATTCTCGCGGAGGGCTCGAGTCTCGGGGTAACAGTCGAACGAATTTCGCCTGTCGGTTCCAGATGTTCGGGTCGTTTCGCAGGTGTTGGTTCCGACCGGCGGGCTGGAGTCGCAGGCTCGTGGCTGGGAGCGACACTGTGCTCGTAGTGAGAACTCGGTGTCGAGCAAGTTTGGCAACTACCGTTAGAGCTTGGTGCGCATGTCGAGCAGTCGGACGGGCTATACCGGAATCCCCACAACTCTCGGATCCTAGCAAGTCCGCCTGGACATCGTCCGCAGTCTCCGCCACCCACGTATTCACCATGGAAGCTGCACGGGTCGCAAACTCGCGGCTCGTTGATTTGTTCATCCCAGTAGACTTCGCCGCAGCCGGAATTGCAGTGTGCAGCTCTCAGCCGATCACCAACGCGTTGCAGCAAGCCTGGCCCGCAAGCCCCTGTATTGCATCCAAGAGGTGACGTCACCTGATGCCCGCAAGAGTCGCAACCAACGCTGTAAGGATCGTGCATGCCATGTCCACCGCGATGAACGACTCGTATTCCCGTACACCCCATCGAACCAAGCAGTACTGCCGTACCGATCAAGACAAATGCTAACGCCTTCATATGCTCCCCCGTGAAGTAAGACCGACGAGGGGAGTATCGGCCACTACAGCCGCTACAATCCGGAAATTTTACCAAGTTTATACACAAGGACAGCTGTAGCGGAATGCCAGCATTGCAACATAGCAGTACGCAGCTCAGACGAACGTCAGAGGGAATAGACCCGCAGTGCCCCGAGCAGCGATACCAATTGGTGTCCCCAAAGGGAGAAACTAGCCCGGAGCTTTGGGAATGTAGACTCGTCTCAGGCGCATTGGCTGGAATAAACCGGTTTTCCTCTGACGCTTGCTTTATCTCCTCCAATTCCGTTTCTGCGGGATTTCCTTTTCTCGAACCTTGTTAAGGTAGTTTACGTAGCAAGCGTTCATGGTCTCTCACATTCATTCCAGAGACTAGACGCAATAGTTGCGTGATGTATGAGGTTCGAAAAAGGAGCTTAGGTAATGTTGCGACGAAATGTCTTGATGCTAGCTTTTGCCGCTGCGGCGACTGTTGGTTTTGTTTCTTGGGGTGTTGCTGCGGAGTTGGAGATTGGGGCCAAGGCTCCTGAATTTAAGGCGACCGGGGTCGACGGAAAAGAGTACTCGCTAGCGAGCACCGAGGGAGCGAAGGCGACCGTGATTGCGTTCACCTGCAATCGTTGCCCAGTGGCTGTGGCATACGAAGACCGGTTCATTGAGTTTCAGAAGAAGTACTCCAACAAAGACGTGAAGTTTATCGCCATCAACGTCAACTCGTCCGAGGATCTCAAGGCGATGAAGGAACGAGTTGAGGAAAAAGGGATTAACTATCCCTATGTCTACGATGAATCGGGAGACTCGGCCCGGGCCTTCGGTGCAAAAGTCACTCCTCACTTGTTCATCCTCGATTCCAAGGGGATGCTAGCTTACCAAGGTTCGTTTGATGACAAGCAAACCGCCCCGAAGGTTAGTTACATCGAAGATGCTGTGAACGCTCTTTTGGCAGGCGATCGACCTGAAGTTAGCACCACCAAGGCGTTCGGTTGCGGTATCAAACCTAATAAGAAATAGGTTAAAGATTTAGCTGAAATGAATCGTGTTATTATAGACTACTCCTCAGAAGGGTTACGATGATCGTGGCAAGCTGTAGGAGTAGTTTGGTGAGATGTCATTTCCTTGATTTACACGCAGCGGAGGGATTCATTTGAGTCGTTTCATTTGCCATGAGGCAAAGCTCTTTGCTTTTGGAATGCTCACAAGCACCCTGTTGCTCTCCGCCTGCGACCAGCCTAAGAATCTTGAGCGGACCGAAGGAGAGCAGCGAGCAAGTATGAGCTCGAGTGCCGGAGATTCTGGCGACGACTCAAAAGGGGGAACCAGCGCAGTGAATCTCATTCGGGGGGATGAGAAAACGCTGTCCGAATGGCTGGCTAAGAGTCAAGGGAGTGTCGTTCTCGTCGATTTCTGGGCTACTTGGTGCGGTCCATGTGTGCAGCAATTTCCACACACCGTGCAGCTTGCGGCGATGCATGAAGCTGAGGGGCTTAAGGTTTTCACCGTCACGATGGACGAGCCGGATGATGAGCAATCAGTTTCGGATTTTCTCAAACGTAAGAATGCCCAGCTGGCTACTTTGCTCACTCCGTACGGAGCTGGGGCAGAGTTCGTCGAAGCCTTTGGCTTGCGCGGTGATGTACCGTTTTACAGGCTCTATGATCGGCAAGGGACATTGCGATATTCCTTTAGTGGAGATCCAGAGGGAATCGAGAACGGTGAACCAGTTGAAAGAATTGATGAAAGAGTTCAAGAGTTACTTCAGGAATCGCCATAGGTTTCTTTGCGTGCGTGGTCCCAAAGCATTGATAGTAGGGCTGTTGGCATTGATGGTAGGGATCGCAAATGATTCCTGTCTGAAGGGAGATGTGAATCGTTCTCCTGTCGATTTGGTTGTTTCCCGCGATGGGACTTGGATTGCGACCGCCAATCAGACGTCAAACTCTGTTTCCTTGGTCCGCGTTGCGGATGGCGTTGTGCTTGATGAGATGGTGGTGGGGGCAAAGCCCGCTGCGATCGCCTTGCATCCATCCAATGAGCAGGTATTGGTGACATGCAGTCATGGCTTTGAGCTGCATTGGCTAGAGGTGGTAGGCTCCAGTCTGAAGACTATTGCGAGCATTTCTTTAGGCTCTCAACCAACCGGTATCGCCATGTCTGCAGATGGTGATTTGGTTTATGTCGCGATGACAGATGAGGACCAAATTGCGATATGTGATTTGAAGCAAAGGAAAGTCGTCGATCGAATAACTGTCGGTCGATGGCCTCGTTATCTTGCGATGTCCGCAGATGGAACGCGTTTGGCGGTGGGTACGAGCGGAGATCGTGGGATATCGATCGTCGATGTGGAGCGACGAGAGCTGGTGCACGTCGATCGTTTTGTTGGCCTCAATATTGGCCATATGAAATTGTCGAGGGACGGTCAGAAAGTCTACTTTCCCTGGATGGTTTATCGTCGGAACCCGATCTCCCAGCGCAACATTCAAATCGGATGGGTCCTCGCCAGCCGGCTCGGACGAATCGGCTTTGAAGATGACGCACGCAGGGAAGCCCTATCTCTCGATCCAGCTGGCCGAGCGGTAGCGGATCCCCACGGAATCGATTTGACTGCTGATGATCGGTATGCCGTCATATCGGCTACCGGGAGTCAGGAATTGTTGGTTCTACAAACGGAGAGCCTACCATTTCAAGAGCGTGGTAGCACTGACCATATTGATGACGCCCTTTTGAAAGATCGCGAACGATTTTATCGCGTCGAGTTGGGAGGTCGCCCGATGGGATTGCGAATTGCCGACGACAGCCGTACGGTATTCGTAGCCAATTATCTTAAGAATTCCATTCAGATCATAGATCTTAAAGATCGAGCCATTGTTCGCGAAATCGATCTGGGCGGTGAGCAGGTTGTTTCCTTGGCACGAAAAGGGGAAGCTATCTTCTATGATGCACGCAGAAGCCTGGATCAGTGGTACAGTTGCCATAGTTGTCATTACGAAGGTGGTACAAACTCTGTCACCATGGACACGTTTAACGATGGTAGTGCGTTTACATTTAAGACGGTTTTGCCCCTGTACCAACTCGACCAGACGGGGCCATGGACATGGCATGGTTGGCAGACAGACCTCAAAAATGCGATGAACCATTCGCTGAAAACAACCATGTTGGGGCCAGATCCGAAGGAAGGTGACGCGGAGGCACTTATTGCATTTTTCTCCAGCCTAAGTGCACCGCTTAATCCATATCAGCAGCGAACGCAAATCGAAGAATCTGTTGAGAGAGGGCGACTCATTTTTGAGGGAGAAAGAGGTGGCTGTGCTTCGTGCCATGTTGGTCCACATTTCACAGACGGCGAGGTGCACGACTTAGGTTTGGGAAGCAAGAGTGACGCGTACGTCGGTTTCTGTACCCCGACGCTACGAGGTGTTTTTCGCAAGGTGCACTATCTTCACGACGGCAGAGCGGAGAATTTGCGTGAGTTGCTCACTGGTCCTCATGCACCTGAGAAAGTCGCCGGTTCCAAACTGACCGACGACGAAATGAATGATTTGATCGCTTATCTAAGAACGTTGTAAAGGACGTCCAGTTTTTGAGCCTAATCAGCTTTCGAATACCAGGGGCTAATGGGGCTAATGGGGCTCGAAGGCTTGTTAGTCTTGGTTCCGCAGTTACGGAGCTTGGAGAGTTGACGTAACAGCGGATTCAAAGTTTTGGATCGTTTTCTCGCTTACTTTTCCAGAAGCTTGTAGCTTGGCGACCAGCTCTTTGAGCATATCCATCTTATTGCGTTTTGGGTCGATATTGTCAAACTTCGTGATTACCTCTGCCACTACCGATTCCATGCTGTTCGGATCGGGGCGGCTATCTTCTGGTTGCGAACTCCGTCCCGCGTCGATGTCTTCGCCACCTCGGCCGGGCGTCGAGGTTTTGGACGTGGCTTTATCCCCGACTAAGGCAAGACGAGGGGCGATAGTTTCCGCAAGCGAGTCGACTGTGTATCGGAACTCATCCATTCGTTTATCCAGAGCAGATTGGTTATCGCAGGAGACCGCAGTAAAGGAGAGACCCAATAGAAGTAACGGCAGGAGGGTTTTATGAATGTTCATTTAAGGCTGGAGAAAGAGTGACTATCACACGAGTTTGAGGATCATACCAAGCTGGCCGCATTATTGTGCGGCCAGTGTTGAAAGAATTTCTTCGCGCGACCCATTCCGCGCGAAAGCAAAGCAAGCCTGAGGCTGTCTGATGACTACAAATCTAGATTGACGACTTCGCCACCGTTGCGAGTGCCCAAGGCCCACCAAACGTTGAGATCGATCGAATCCGAAATGAATTGCACCGAGCCGTCTGCCATGGAAACTTGGATGCCACCGACGTGATTGCTTGATGGAGTGATAGCTCCATCAGCTTCGCTACATCGGAACCAGTCGGTGTTATAACCAGGGATGGAAATCGTGTTCGGGGGGAATACGTGATTGTACAAGTGCTTTTCCCAGGAGCTTGTATAGATCCAGCTCAACCCTTTGTATTGTCCCCAATCAGGCCAGTTCACGTGGCCCGCCAATCCATCGGCGACGACGGCTGCGATCGGAGTGTTGGGCACCTGGATCAGAGCAGAGTTGGTATAGTAAAGGTTTCTTCTGCGATCTCGAGAGCGTCCTTGTCCTTCGTTCACCAAGGACTCGCTGATGGCGGCAGTGTTCGATAGGCCATCGGTGAATGAATTAAAGCGTACCGTGTTGTTGGCTCCTGCGAGCCAGTTGCCGCTGCAATTGACGGTGTTAGGTCGGCCTGGAGTGACACGCGAGTGGGAGATGAACCCACGCGAATTGCTCGAGGTACCTGACAGAGGCAAAGCGATGTGACGCGGGGGGCCTGCGTTCGCTACGTAATTAAAGTTGGCAAGCCTTGGTACATTCACGTTCTCGACGCTCTCGCTGGGGCAGACAAAACTCGGTATCCGCTGGCGTGCAATTTGCCCAAGTTCCGTGTTACCGCTGACGATCCCGTTCCAGGAAAAACCGCTTCCACTGAAAGCCGATGGCACGAAGTTGTATGCATTAGTCGCTTCAATGAATGGAAGGGTACCGAAGTACCACGATAGGTTTCCAGATGCCCCCGCGCCGCCCCAATCATGGGCAGCTCGGTGCATGTGCAGCGGTGTTGCGCGAAAAGCATCGTGATAATTGTGGATTGCGAGTGTCAATTGTTTGACGTTGTTCATGCATTGCATGCGACGTGCGGCTTCTCGCGCTGATTGGACAGCAGGCAGCAACAAACCTACTAGAATTCCAATGATCGCGATAACAACAAGCAACTCAACTAGCGTGAATCCACGGCGGGCGTGTTTTGAGCTGGGAGGATGGAACGACATGACTCTAAAACCTTGTGTATCAGACTACGAAATAAGGAAATCGAACGTGATCGGTGTGGCCGACGTCACGGCCTCGCTAGAGATGCTAAGGCCTCGTCGAGTGATAGACAACTTGATCAATTAAACTACACCATCTTTGCGTTGACGAAGATGACCGTTCTTGGAACCGCTTACTTTAACGGCGTCTGTAAGCGTATCGTAGATGGATGGTTAATGGAGCTGGAACTTCCCTAGGTTGCTCGGTTAAGATGATGTGAAGTTTTGATTAACGATAGATTAATGACAGCCTGGTGTGCGTTGGACTTGCTGATTGCGAATTGCTGGCACATCGTTATTCTGTCATCGTAGATTTACCGTCAGAACGCAATTCGCAGAAGGTTTTGTTGCATGCATTCATCACGACTCCGTTTCAACGTCTCGGGTTGGTTGAGTCTCATGACTCTCGTGCTCGGTGTGCAGATTGCGAGAGGGGATTGGCCCGAGCATCGCGGTACTACGCAACGTTCGTCTTTTGTCGTTCAATCATTACCGCTCGCCAAATGGGAATTGCGATGGGAGTACAATCGATCCGCTCCCCCGCAACCCGCTTGGCCAGAACCTGCGCGAGGCAGTTTGTGGCAACAGTTGGACTACATCGAGCCTCGTGTCGACGACGATCAAGGAGATGCACCTGTCATCGGATGGGACGATTTGGGGAAGCTACATGTCCTCGTTCCCTCGTCTGCCTCTGATCGTTTGGTATCGTTGGATCCTGTCTCCGGTGAACTACTATGGGAATTCTACGCCGGTGCACCAATTCGTTTTGCGCCCTCGATTTTTGGGGGGCTCGCCTTTTTCGGTTCCGATGATGGTATCGTTCGTTCGGTCCGTTTGAACGATGGTAGCTTGCTTTGGGAGTCAAGGATCGCATCTGATGAGCGTTGGATTGTTGGTAACGGACGATTGATTAGTTCTCATCCGATCCGAACGTCGGTATTGGTTCAGGGGGATCGTCTCTATGTTTGTGCGGGGCTGTTCCCTAGTCAGAATGTCTATGTGGCCGCGTTAAATGCAAGTACTGGTGAAACGATTTGGCGTCATTCCTTACCAAAATCGCCACAAGGCTATCTGTTGGAGGTAGATCCCGATCGGTTTATTGCCCCAGAAGGCCGTTCTATTCCATTCCTGATTGGTACCGATGACGGTGAGATTCAGGGTAGCTTACCATCAGCCGGGGGGAGCTTCTGTATGCTTACCCCGGATGCATTCTTCGCAGGACCAGGCAATAAAAAGCAATTCGAGGGTGTAAGTGTAGATCAAGTGCTGAACAGCTCTTCATCAAAGTCACAACCAAAAATGCTTCCTTTTCAGGGGCGAGCCACCGCAGCAGGGGAAGGAAGGATTTGGGTTGCCACTGGGGAACGATTGGTATGTTACGATGCCCAGAAAATCTTCGCTGAGGCAGCCGATTCAGAGATTTGGTCGAAGCCTTGCACGCTGAAGCAGTCGGTTATCGTTTCTGGAGTCGCCCCCGATCTTTTGGTATTCGTAGCAAGCGGCCCCAATGTTGAGATTTACAGGGCGGAGGATGGAGAGTTGCTGCATACTCTCGCATTACCCAACGAGAGCGAGGAAATCGTCTATCTAGCGGTATCCGATGCGACACCTCCAGAACTACAGACCAATGCTGCACAGCAAGGCGAGAAGCAGACAGGCAAACAATCAGCCGTGCTCGTCGCCACAACTCGTTCAGGAGCGATCTACGGGTTCGTGAGTGGTGAACCTTCTCGAGACAACGATGGTTCCCAGCAAATATTTGGTAATTCTAAGGGTAATTTGAAGCTGTCAGCATTGTCGACGCCGTTGTTACCTCGCATTGAAAAGTTGCTGGCCGAGTCTCCGGTTGGTGTAGGATTCGCGTTGGTGCTGGGGTCGGAAGAGGACAGCTTGTTATCCGAGAATTTGATCGCCAACTCCGAGTTTCATGTCGTGCATGTAACTGAATCGGCAACTGATGCGACTGCAATGAGGCAACGTTGGGCCGAGCTTGGAATCTACGGAATCAGGGGTGTTGTAAGATTTCAACCAGCATCTGAGCCGCTACCCTTTGCCAAACAGTTATTCAACGTTGTGATCGAATCCCGTAACAGCTCCCGTTCGGAGAAAGAGATCGAGAGCATGCTCGCCCCCGGTGCAGGTGTTTGGCAAAAAACAGACGGCACCCACTTCGCAAAAAGGGTCGCTTCCACGGCAGGTGCATGGAGACACCAGTACGCGGCTCCTAATAACCTTTCTGCGACGGAGGACGCAAAGCTAGCTCAAACGCAAACCCTACAGCTTCAGTGGTTTGGAGGAGTTGGCCCTCGACCAATGCCGGATAGGCACTTGCGTGGACAAGCCCCACTGGCTGCTGGAGGGGCACTCGTTATGCACGGTGATGGATCGCTCATCGGGGTGGACCCAGCCAATGGTACCCAACGATGGAAGCTGGAGTTGCCGCCAGGCAGTATGAGATATGTGATGCCATTTGATGCCGGTTATTCTTGTTTGACCGATGACGGAGCGACTTTCTACACGGCGACACCTGATGAGATTTGGTGCATCGATTCGTTTCGTGGAGAGATCCATAGCCGGATTCGTTGGAACGATTTGCGATACCCTGAAGCCAAAGACAAAACGCGGTCTGCTGAAGAATCTGATGGGCTTCGTTGGGGTTATCTCGCCGAATGGTCAGGGCGGCTTTTTGCATCGCGAATGAAACCAACCGCTGCCCGCCTAGCTATCGATGAACCGTCTGAAGCCCGTCGAAAGTACTCCGATCAAGACTACCGGTCCGAACGACCACTTGTGTGCAGCCGATGGTTCGGTTGCTTGAGTCCTGACGGTGGCTACCACTGGAGTCGCGAAAAGGGGTTGGTGATCCATAGCACCATCGCCCTGCAATCCACCGCCCTGCAATCCACCGCGGTCGACACCCAAATAGTTAGTCCAGCGGGCCATGTTCTGTTTGTGGAGGCGAGAGGGGCCGCAGCCATGGCCCACGCGACCGACAGAGTCCCAATGTCGGTTCTCATGCAAGATGCCTATGTCGTTTGTCTGGACATGAGCAATGGAAAGTTGTTGTGGGAAGAGCCATTGAACTGGCAAGAAGCCAAAAACATTATCTATCTGCTGGTCGCTGATGATCGTGTCATCTTGGTCGGTTCCTCGAGCGACGAGAAACTAGATGTCGCAAAATATGGAGTGCGAGTACTACGTCTGACCGATGGTTCGCTCGATTGGGAGTCGAGCCATACTCATGTTCGCCAAGGCCTATATCATGGGGAGCAAGTTCATCATCCCGTTGTATTGCAGCAAACAAACGGTGAACGCTGGTTGGTGGTCGAACCATTTATTTACGACTTGGCGTCGGGAGAGAGGCGTGTTCCATCGGGAGCCCCCATGGACTGGTCGCTGGTTCGTCCCGGACATAGCTGCGGTAGCTTGAGCGGTTGCGGGTCGAGTCTTTTTTTTCGTGCTACCAATCCTACCGTTCTGAATCTACAGACTGGGGCAGGGGGCAAATTCACAGCTCTCGCTCCGAGTCGTCCTGGCTGCTGGATCAACATGATTCCTTCGGGTGGGCGGCTGCTGATTCCCGAGGCAAGTGCTAGTTGCGTATGCAATTTCCCGCTTCAGACATCGATGGCATTCGTGCCGTTTGGAGGAGACGAATAGTAGGAATAGCACGAGTTGTTTGGCCTTGCTCTAGGCTGGTGAAGGAACGTGAGTGGGCGACCTGGTATAATATTGTGCCATGCGTGCTCTCTTCGTGCACTCCTTATGATGCCAGATAATGGAAAGGTCAGTGATGTTAAAACATATTCTTCGCTTCGGCTGCTGCTTAACGGTGTTAGCTTTGCCGCAGATGACTCGAGCCGACTTCCCTCAGTTCCGTGGGACGGGTGGTTCGGCGAAAGGTGCACTAGCTAACGCTCCCCTGGAATGGTCGGACTCAACGAATCTCGCGTGGAAGGTGCCTGTACCCGGCACGGGCTGGTCGCAGCCAATTATCGTAGGTGATAGCCTCTTCGTCACTTCAGCGGTTTCCGACCAAGATCTTAAGCCTAAGAACTTTTCTGGCGGAGCACGCATGCCGCAAAGCATGGGACTGGGAGGCTTGACCCCAGCTCCGAAAACAAATATCGCCTGGCAAGTGCACTCGTACGAGCCCCAGTCAGGTGAGAAGCGATGGAGCACAACCGTCTGCGAGGGGCAGCCTAAGTATCCCGTTCATCCCTCGAACACCTATGCGACCGAGACCCCAGTGGGTAATTCCAAAGGAATCGTCGCCTTCTTTGGAGCTACCGGTATTGCAGCCGGTTTGTCACCCGATGGCGAGATGCGCTGGAAGCAGGAGCTCGGCGTGTTTCCGACCAACAATGGTTTCGGCACCGGCAGTTCGCTTGCTATCCACGATGATCTCGTTTTCATCCAACACTTCACGGAGGGGAGTGCATTCGTTGTCGCCTTGCATGTTGAGACTGGCGAAAAGAAGTGGTCTCACCAGCGCGAACGCAAGGGGAGTTCGTGGGCCTCTCCGATCGTTTGGAGTAACCAGCAGAGAACAGAGCTCGTTATTTCCGGTGGTGAACTGATCGAATCTTTAGATCCGAAAACTGGCGAGATTCTATGGCGGGTTGCCAACGTCAAAGCCCCGACGGCATGTTCGATCGCGTCGGACGAGAGTCGTATCTACTTTGGTGGCTCCGATCCGATGTCAAAAGGCCCGCTGTTCGCACTTCGTGCAGGAACTGCAGGCGATCTGTCCCCCAAGAAAAAGAACGAAGCCTTCGAGGGTTGTGATTGGGTAGAGAAGAAAGCCGCACCAGGGATGGCCTCCCCATTGTCGACAGGGACGTTCGTCTTTGTGAACGACAACAACATTCTTCGAGTCTATGAGGCTGCTACGGGCAACAAGGTTAACGAACGGAGAATAGACGGTTTTGGGTCTATCGCTGCGAGTCCTATTTTGCTCAACGACAAGATTCTCTATCTGGATGAGCAAGGCAACGGAATCTTGATCAAGGCAGACGCTTCTTGCGAAACGATTGGTAGAGGGAAGTTGGATGACACCTTTTGGGCGACTCCGGCAATCGATAACGAATCTATCTACTTCCGAGGCATCGAATATCTATATTGCATCCGAAAAACCCCGTAGATCGCCTCCGAATAGAAGCAACACGAGCGCTAAGGTTTATCGATAACAGCTTGGATTTGTATGGCTTTTCGGCCTTTGTAAGCGCCGGCTGACGCGAGGAACTTAACGCGATCCGAGATTTCAATTTCAAGCGGTTCGCGAGTATCTTTCTCGGTTGTTATGATGTCACCAATTTCTAAATCGAACAAATCTGCCGTTTTGATCGTGGATCTGGCCAGGGTGACTATCACTTCCGCATTAGAGCCATCTAGCCTATCGGTTATCTGCTGGACGGAATTCTCCGACGTTCTTGCTGAGGCGTAACCAACCCAACTGTTGCTGGTCAGCTTGCTGTTTACCCGCTCGATTGTATTGAAGGGGATACACAAATTGATCATGCCTCGAACTTGTCCAATCGACAGCTCGAAACTGACCATCACAACCACTTCGTTTGGTGGCACGATCTGCACGAGTTGCGGATTGCTTTCCACCCGTTCCACTTCGATTTTTAGGTCAACAATGTTGGTCCAAGCGGAATGGAGCTCTCTGATAAAGACATTGGTGATGCGGCTTGCTAAACGCAACTCAATGTCTGATAGTGGCCGCTTAAGCGTGGAATCATTTGATGCTCCACCACCCAAAAGCCGATCGATAATGGGAAACAATAACCCAGGACTGATGTCCAGCACCCAGTTGCCCTCAAGCGGCATGGGCTTGAGAAGGTTAAAGCAAGTGGGAATGGTCAAACTATAGACGAACTCGCTATAGGTCAACTGATCGACACTGATCAACCTGACTTCCACCATCGTTCTCAGGACCGCTGAAAGGGATGCTCCAAGATTCCGAGAGAAGCCATCGTGCAAGGATTGCAATGCTCGCATCTGCTCTTTACCGACCCGCTCAGGCCGTTTGAAATCATACGCTAGGATGCGAACTTTTGGAGCCGCCGGTTTCTTAGCCTCTGGCTTCTTTGCTTCCGGGGGGGGCGGCGCGGCACCGCCAGCATCGAGAGACTTTAGTAGGTCTTCGACATCGTTCCGGCTCAATACGTCATCTGACATTCGGGTATCCCTCCCCTATTCACGAATTTAACCTAGGACCGAATCTGGCCGTTACCTGACACAACATACTTGTACGTCGTTAACTCTTTCAAACCGCACGGGCCTCTCGCATGAAACTTGTCGGTACTGATTCCTATCTCAGCTCCCAGGCCAAGTTGTCCGCCATCATTAAAACGGGTGGATGCATTTACCATGACCGCCGAGGAGTCGATCTCCAAAAGGAACTTCTGCGAAGCCTCTTGATTCCGCGTGATAATCGATTCGGTGTGCTTGGAACTGTAGCAGTTGATATGCTCGATCGCTTCGTCCAAGCTGTCGACAACTCGCACGCTCATGATGGGGCCTAAGTACTCTTTGCTCCAATCCTCTTCGGATGCACGGACCGCATTGCTGAGCAACCCACACGCGCGATCATCGGCTCTATACTCGATGTTGTACGGTTTCAACTGTTGCTCTAATCTGGGTAGAAACTGGGCTGCAATCCCTTGGTGTACCACCAAAGATTCCATTGCATTACAGACCCCCATTCTCTGACACTTGGCGTTTTCAACAATTCTTAAAGCCATGTCTAAATCGGCGTCCGCATCGATGTACACATGACAATTTCCATCATAATGCTTCAGGACTGGCATAGTGGCTTCTGAGACCACGCGTCGAATGAGCCCTTCGCCTCCACGAGGTATCACCAAATCGATCTGATCCGCGAGCTGCAATAAATGCCCCACCGCACTTCGATCGTTCGTCTCGATCAGCTGCAAAGCATCAACCGGAATCCCCGTGTCCAACGCGGCGTTTCGCAGTATCTCAACCAAGGCCCGCGAGCTGTGCATCGCTTCTTTGCCACCTCGCAGTATGATGGCGTTACCACTTTTCACAGCAATTGCAGCAGCATCGGCGGTTACGTTCGGTCTGGATTCGTAAATGAAAAAGATCACCCCCAGTGGCACTCGAACTTTTCTAATGCGAATCCCATTGGGGCGAGTGGATTCCTCCAGTATTTCGTTGACCGGATCGGAAAGATTGGCAACCTCCTCCAGTCCATTTGCAATCTGAGAAATGCGGTCCGTCGTTAGGAGCAAGCGATCTTTCTGCGCTTCGGTTAACTCCAGGCTTTCCGCTTGTTCGATGTCTAGTTGATTTGCCCGTAAAATGCGATCCGTCTTCAATCTGATTTGTTTCGCCGACTCTAAAAGCCAGTTGTTCTTTATGTCCGTTGATATGGAAACCAGAAGACGTGACGCGATCTTGGCACGCTTTGCAACGTCGTGACAGTAACCGACAATATCAGCGTCTAGATTTGATGATGACATGGACAACTTGTGCAAAATAGGAAACTCACCGCCGGGAGTATCTCTATTTAGCTCGGCAGGGTCAATCCGGAATCTGTAACGCTAGCATTGGCAATCTGATCTCCCTCTCCGGATTGCTTGAGACTCCCCCACAATGCAGCTCCCATCGCACCAGCATCATCGCCGAGCTTGGCCATCTTGATCTCAAACATACCGCTGTAGCATTGCAAGATATTCTTTTTGGCGGTCTTGGTGACTTCCTCCATGTAAATTTCCTGCAAGGCCTCGACCAAGCCACCTCCTAGAACGATGACTTCCGGGCAGAGCATGTGGATGACGTTGACCACGCTGTATCCAACTGTTTGGGCTGCACGCCGAATGATGTTCTCGACCGCTTTGTCTCCCTCGCGAATTGATTCAGCCAGTACCTTGCTCCGAATCTTTGATAGATCCGTTCCGACCTGTTTGAACAAGTAGGGTGCCTCGCCGCGATAAGCCAACTTGGCGCACTCGGCTGCGATCGCCAATCGGCTCGCTTCGCTTTCGAGTGTTCCAGTCATATCGACTCCGCTGTTTCGATTCGATGATGCGACCCTAGTATGACCGATCTCCATAACCGAAGAGCGTTTGCTCCGGAGGATCTTTCCCTCGTACACGAAGCCACCACCAATTCCGGTCCCAGGGAAAATCCCTACCACGCTTTGAGCTCCCTGTCCGGCACCGAGTGAGTATTCTCCGTACACCCCGGCATCGACATCGTTCAAAACCGAGACAGGTCGCTTGAGCTTTTCCTCGAGCATGGCGGACAATGGCACATTCTTCCAACCCAAATTCACGGCGACGTTGACGACCCCTTTATCCATGTTCACGGGGCCAGGACAGCCCACACCGAGCGTTGCCATCTGATCAACGCTCAACCCAGCCTCTTCGAAAGTCTCTCGCACCAATTCGTGAATGCGATCCACGATAGCAGTCGGTCCGTCATTCCCCTTGGTCTTTTTCCGTTTGCGAGACACGATGCGGTTCTCGCGATCTAGCACCACGCACAACATTTTGGTGCCACCAAGATCGAAACCGCAAAGATATGGATTTTGCATTGAAAGCTACAGAAAAGCGGAATGAGTTTACCGTGTGCCTCAAAACTTGCCGGGAGACTTACAGGCTCGCGGTCGAAAGAACACACGACGATTATAGCTCAAACTCACACTAGTCAAAACGCCCCTACATAATGGCTACAGAAGCGTCTTGCTCGTCCAAAATAGGCTTTCACAAGGCGAAAGCCATGCAAGCTGTCCTCGCGTTAACGATCTCGTTTTCTCTTCTTTTGCTTGGGTTTCTTGTCAAAAGGCTTTTGTCCCCTCGAGCCTCTCGCACGATCCGATCTCTTACCAACACTAGTCAAAGGTACGGATCGGGTGATCTTTTCTAGTTCAAAAAGAAGCTGACGCTGCACCATGTCAATCGATTTAATCCGAACAATCACTTCATCCCCAAGGCGATAGTGATTGCCGCTCCTAAAGCCCTCTAGCGAATGGGTGTCTCTCGAAAATCGATATCGATCCGGTGGTAAATCCTCTGTCCTTATAAAACCGTCGACCGGAATCTCTGTCGCCCGAACAGTCAAGCCAACCGACTTGACGCCAGCAACCACGCCGCTCAAAAGCTCTCCTCGCTTCTTGGACAGAAAGTGCAGTAGCTTGACCTTGATCAATTCCCGCTCAGCCGCCTCTGCATTCTGCTCCATCGCGCTGCAGTGCTCACCAAGCCGCTCCAGAACCTGCTCGTCTTCCTTGGCTGGCTCGCCAGTAATCAGCTTCTGAACGATTCGGTGCACCACCAAATCGGGATAGCGACGAATCGGACTCGTGAAGTGACAGTAGTGCGACATGTTCAGCGCGTAGTGGCGTTCATGCGATGCTTGATAGACCGCTTTAGACATGCTTTTGAGAATCGCATAGTTGACAGCATACTCGGTTGATAAGCCACGTACGCTGTTGACCACGCGTTGTATCTCAAAACGACTCTCTAGATCCTCAGACTCGATTCCCAACGAGTTTACAAATTGATTGAGTTGCCGCAGCTTCAATCGATTTGGGGGGGCGTGAGCACGCCTTAGAAAAGGTAGCTCTAGCTCATCTAACCAAGATGCAACGGCCTCGTTAGCGGCCAGCATGAACTCCTCGATCACTTGATGGCTCTCGGTATGATGAACCAAATGAGCTCCCTTTACCTTGCCGGATTTATCGAGATCGATTTTGACCTCCGGTAAAACCAGCTCCAAGGCCCCCTGCTCGTTCCTGCGTCGCCTTAGCATCATGGCTAGCTCATGCATGCGCTCGACCACCAAGTAAACCTCGGGGGAGAGTTTCTCGCGCCACTCTTCGCGATTCGCCAAGAAGTGATCGATCTGCTCATAGTTAAAACGATAGTGATTGCGTATGACACTGTTAAAGACACGCTTGTAAAGAAGCACACCTTCCGGACTGAACTCCATAAAAACGGTCTTCGCCAAGCGGTTCTTATCAGGCTGCAACGAAGCGAGATGATTGCTGATGATCTCCGGGATCATCGGGATCACGCGATCAGGCAAATAGACACTGGTCGCTCGCCGTTGAGCCTCGATATCTAGTGCGCTTCCTACCGGAACGAAGTGCGATACGTCGGCGATGTGGACCTGCAGCTCCCAGTTCCCCTTTTCGTTCTTCGTAAGCGAGATGGCATCGTCAAAGTCACGCGCATCGAATGGGTCAATCGTTACCGTCGTCGTACCGGTCAAATCAACACGCCCCTCGGGAATGACGGTATCATCGAACAAGTCGGCTTGTGCTCGCGCGACCTCGATGGCATTCTCAGGAAACTCCTCGGGAAGTCCGAATTGGTACATCACCGCCGACGTGTCAACAGCCGGATTCTTATTGCTTCCGAGCACCTTCATGATGACGGCTTCGCCCGGCTGAAAGAAGTCGGGAAAACGGACTAGTTCGACGATGATCTTGTCGTTCTCTTCGACGGGCAAACCACGCACATCACCGATCTTGACGGGGTGGCCTAGATTGGCACCGTCCAGCCACACGACTGCTTGCGATTCGATGTACTTGAACGTACCTGCAAACTCGCGTCGACCGCGCGCGACGATCTCCACAACCTTCCCCACTGTGCGATCATGGGTTCGTTCGGTAACCCGTACTTTGACGGTATCACCATCCATGGCATTCTTGGTGAATCGGGGAGGGATAAAAACTTCGTCTTCCGATTCCTTGCCCGCGATTTTAGGCAGCTTGACAAACCCAAACTGTCGAGTGGGGGCGATTCGAAATACTCCGACCAATTCTTTAGATCGTTTCCCCCCCTTAGAGCTTGACTCTTCATCGCCGGATTCGTCTTCAGCTAAATCATGCTCACCGTAAGAGTCGTCAGCAGTTTCCTCGTCGACCGTTTCGAGATCGTCATGGAGTTCGTCATCGATTTCAGGCTCGTTGGTGATTTCAGGCTCGTTAGCCGGGCCGGTAAGCAGACCTCTGCCCTCAGACGGCTCTCTATGGTCTGGCTGCGGCTTGGGCCGAGGAGCACGGACGACAGGTTTGGCGGAGGGAGCGGCTGGGGAGTCGGGCCGTAAAACCAAATGATTGGAACCGAAGACGAGTCTCCCTTCGCGGACCAATTTCTTGATCGCTCGCCTTAGCTCGCGATAAGCGTCATCGGTCAACTTAAGGCTTTTATGAAGCCCCTTTGGCTTCATCGGTCGATATCCCTCCGCGTAAACGATACGGAGGATTTGTTCAGCAATAGTTTCAGAATTCATCAATCTAGGATAACTCAAACCCTTGCAAATGGCTAGCGCGGCGATGAATTCCAGGTTGATCTAGTTGCGATTTACGAACTCATCCAAATTGAAAACCAAGTTCGACACCAGGCAAAGGGTTGCAACCTCCTGCGCCTTCAGGGTCGGGTCTGCGGGACTTTCTCCCACCTTTAGCAACCTCCGTGCATCTTCAAGAGACTCCTGAAATCGCTCTCGAAAGGCATCATAGGCGGATTGCAACCGGTCTAGCTCGCTTTCCGTGGGCTCCCTGGAAAGTGCGGTCCTAACAATGACCTGCAACCGATCTCGATCCGACGCCAAGTCTTGCCGGACAATGCTTTCGGCTAAGTGTCTGGCAGCTTCTACGTATTGAATGTCGTTCATAAGCTGCAACGCTTGCAAGGGCGTGTTGCTGCGTTCCCGACGACTACAAAACTGTTCGCGGTTCGGTGCATCAAAATTGCTCAGGAACGGAGGAGGAGCGGTCCGCTTGAAGAATGCGTAGATGCTGCGCCGGTAGATGCTGGCCCCATGATCCTGGACGTAGTAACGAGTGTTCGAGTCACCATATCCAACAGGCTCCCAAATTCCAGGGGGCTGGTATCCTTTGAAACCGACCCCTCCAAACTCCCGATTGAGCAGCCCTGCTGATGCCAAGACATTGTCTCGAATTTGCTCTGCATCCAATCGAATCCTAGGACCACGAGCAAGGTAGCGATTTTCCGGATCGATTGTTCCATCCTGTTCGTTTACTACGGCCGAACGCTGAAAGGCTCGAGTCATGACCAGTTTCTTCATCAGCTTCTTCATGTCCCATCCTCTAGCCATAAACTCAGCCGCTAATGCGTCCAGCAATTCAGGATGCGTGGGGGGCGTCCCCTGCGTGCCAAAGTCATCGCTCGTTTGAACCAGACCAGTTCCATAGACTTGTTGCCAGAGTCGATTGACGGCAACTCGGGCGGTTAACGGATTCTCTGCCGAGACCAACCACTTGGCTAAATCCAATCGAGATGGGCGGGAATTCGGATCATCTCTTTTTAGAGAGGGCAAAAAGGCTGGAGTGTTCGGCTCTACCGCCTCACCTTTTTGGTCGTACTGCCCCCTGGTCATGATGTGCGCCTGCCGGGGCGTCGCTTCGTCACGATAGACGAGTGTGCCGGGAATCTGACTTTCCAGGTCAGCGATCGCGATCCGAATTCTTTCCCATTCGGCGCGTGCTTGTCTTAACTCTTCGGAAACATCATCTCCGATGTAAGCATAGTAGTAGGCCGCTACGGCCGACTCCGTCTGTGCTTTCGATGCGGCATCTGCCTCATCGTTTTTGTTTGGTCCGTCTTTAATGGCTTTCCCGGTCAAGCCATCCGCTAGCGGTAGCGACCGTCCGGATTGCTTTTTCCACCAGGTGATCCATGAAGGTTCGGTGGTGGTTTGCTCGAAGCTTCCTGTGCACACAAAGCCATCCCAGTCGCAAACGCCACCGAACAAACCAAACTGGAGTTCCTGCAATGAGGAGCCTGCCGGCAAGTCGGCCATCGAAACAGTTAGTTGTGTCCAAACGCCGGGCTTAGGGACTGGCCCGAGAATGGTCTTCTCATTTCCACCGACCGATCGCCCGTTTTCAACGGAGTTAGCCCATACTCGGCGAACTGCTTTGTTGTCGGCCTTTACTTGGACGTAAATGCTAACTGGCGTTTCGTATCTATCGGGCCTCACCCAGAAGCTCAGCGAGCCGTTCTTGGGCAACTCATTGGTTAGCCACCCACCGGACAGAAATTGTTCAAACTTGTCTCCAAACGATTGGCGAATGAATCGTTGGCCCATGGGAGCATCTCCTGAGCTAACCCAAGTTTCCGCGTTGCGAGACGTGTTTCTCGCGCTAACGCTTAGGGGCATCAAGTCGTTCAACCAAACTTCTGAACGCCAAACGTGACTAGTGGCCGGGCCTTCTGAGATCTCAGTTGCAGTAGAGCTTTCCGAGGTAGCAGGTCGTGCGATCTGCAAATCAGAGCGACGCACGGGATTCCCAGCGATTGCCAGCAAGGCTGCTCGCAACTGCGATTCTTTGGCTTTGAGCTCTTCTAGTTTTTGTTGTTGCTCTGGAGTAGCGAGCTTCAAGAAAGGTTGCGTGTCGTGAATGTTGCCATCCATTGCCGGGTCGGCAGCGCTGTAGAAAAAGGAATAGAGTGAGTAGAACTCTTTCGTCGAGAGTGGGTCATATTTATGATCGTGACATACGGCGCATCCACCTGTTAGGCCAAGCCAGGCTTGTACGGTGGTACTAGTTCGATCGACAGCGTAACGGTAGAGAAATTCTTCATTGATTGCTCCACCCTCGCTGGTTGTGACGTTGCAACGATTAAAGCCTGTCGCAACCAGTTGTTTCTTTGTGGGAGAGGGAAGCAAATCTCCTGCCAATTGTTCGATCGTAAATTGATCGTAAGGCAAATTTTCGTTGAAGGCATCGATCACCCAGTCGCGGTAAGCCCACATCGTTCGCTCATTATCCAAATGCAGACCGTGCGTGTCCCCATATCTAGCCACGTCGAGCCAATGCTTGGCCATCTCCTCACCGTAATGAGGGTTGCTTAAAAGTTCATCGACCAATTTTTCATACTGCTCATCCGACGGATCGCTAACGAAACGATTCACTTGTTCTGGTGTTGGTGGCAAACCTGTTAGAGTTAAGGCGGCCCGACGAATCAAGGTTACTGGATCGGCTTTAGGCGTCGTCGTTAAGCCGACGTTCGCAATCTCTCGATCAAGCAGTTGGTCGATCGAGACATCGCCCGTCGTTGGTTGTACAGGTTCAAAGGACCAATGGTTTTCGTACTCAGCACCTTGTTCGATCCACAGCTTGATCAGCTCCTTCTCGTTTTCAGTCAGTTGACGATTGGATTGTGGAGGTGGCATCACCGAGTCGGGATCCTCAGACAGAATCCTGGCCCAGGCCATGCTGCGGTCCAAGTCCCCTGGCACAACGGGAGCGAGCCCATCTTCTCGAACCTCATGAGCACCCTCTACGGTATCGAGGCGCAGTCCAGCCTCGCGAGTTTTCTCGTCAAAGCCGTGGCATCGAAAACATGCCTGGCTCAAAATGGGTCGAATATCGCGGTTGAAACGTACCTTGTCCGATCCCGTTTCGTCGTTCCCGTTTGAGCCGGTCGGATCTGCTGCGAGTATCGTAGATTGAAGCAAGAGCGACGTGATCAACAAGGCTATGGTGGGGTGCATTCGCATAAGTGAGAGTCTGGTGGGTGGCAGGGAGGAGGCGAGCAAAATCGTGCCAAGGACACGACCTTCATTGTAAACGCAATATCGGCTAGGTGTACTGGACCAGTTGGAAGATTCACTTAAGACTCTTACCCGCAGCAGCACCAAAAAAGGCAGAATGATGTATGGCAAAATGATCTCAGGAATCTAGAGTGTTAATGTGCGTGCGTCCGTTCACGATCATCCCCGCGCTGAGCACCCCCTGCCCACCCGCCCTGTCATCATTCTGCCTTTGTACCGTGTTCAGCTCCTACGCAACTTCGAGTCGAGGGCCGAATTGGAGAGGGGCGACCGCACCGCATCGCATAACGGCTCCGACCGATTAGCCCTTCCTAAAGCCCCCTCCCCTCGTGATCGTTCCTCCACTCGACCCTCCCGAATTTTTCGGGAGGGTGAATAAGAAGGCAACTCACGCTTGAGGACGGCTGGTTCACAAGCCAAGAATACGCGTCGATCAGTAAGCTCGAAATTGGTGAGACGATAACCTGTTCACAACTGGAGTGTTCGTGCACTCGTGTGAGCAGCTTTGAGCTATCGATGGTCGGACTACCACTTCGGGAGAATTAGGTGCGTCGCATAGATCGTGAACGCCTTCATTCCGTCGTTTGCGTCGGTGGGGCAATGAATAATGGGCTAGCACCGTTCTTTGCGTTCGAGGTGCCTGAAGCCATCCCCCCGCGCCTACTCGACCATGCTCTAACGTTCGCGCTGACTAGTCGAGATTCATTGCACGTGGATGCTTTCTCTTTCTGATGTGTCTAGCAAATCGGCGCTAAAGATTCCTTCAAAGAGACTTGTGCAGCGTTGATATCAGGCATTATTGGACAACAGTGTCGATCACCGCTTCGATGTTGTGACCGTGAACTCCGACTGCTCGAACGATCCCGGCCTCATCAACGACAATACTCCCGAAACCGTAGTCGCCAAGAGCCAGCGCACCCTCAAAGCCTCCCGGGATCATCACCTGGGGCCAAGTTCCACCACCATAGGTTTCGAACAACTTCGGAGCTTGACTGTCATAGTACTGCAAATTTTCATCAACGGTGAGCAAGACAACTTGCAACTTCTCCGCTGTATGCTTATCCATAGCCTTTTGTAAGTTTGGAAATCCTTCGTAGCAGTTATGACAGGAAACGGCCCAAATATCCAACACAGTAACTTTCCCAAGGATTGACTTATTCGAGATGCTTGCCCCGTCCACGGTGGTGTACTCAAAGTCCGGACATCGAAAGCCGATCAAAGATCCTTTCAGTGGCATATCCAACTGCTGTAGAGTAAGAGTCATCTTGTCTGTATCGATATCCTTAATCCGATACATCGTGTCGCGAATGCGAATTGGTCGATTCGCACCGCATGCTTCCCAGTCAGCGAGTTCTCCGTCTCCATTCTGATCCACGGAAACGTAAGTGGCGGTATTATTGACGATCGTCCCGTCGGAACCTGTATTCGACAGCGAGTATTTTCGCGTCTTGGGCAAGTAAATTGCTACGCTGCGGTTTGGCCCTGAAGAGAAAGTCCCTTTCCAAACCATCTTCTCTGTTGGTCTGCCAAAAACGAGTATCGAAACAATATTTCCCAATTGAGGTCGAGTGCGGGTCAGTTCGCATTTTTCGAGAGTCAACACGATTGGGTCACCCAGGAACCTCTCTGGCGATGTCGCATCTGGTGCATTTTGCGTGGGGGCTTTTGACTGCGCAATTCCCAAATCAAACGGAATGGTTTGAGGTGGTAAGCATTTGGTATCATCGCATGCCTGGAATCGGACGCTCCCGGATCCACCATAATCAGCGTTTGTTGAGGTGACGCAGAACTTTCGAGTCCAAGAAAATTCACCATCCATCAGCAACTGTGTCCCGGCAGCCAGTGTCAACTTACTAGGCTCCACGCTGCACTCGAACTCTCGTTCGATGGGCTCCAGACCAGTCGGTACAAATTCGATTTCTGTCGGGAATCCAACCGAATCCTGAAGCACTGTCGTCGCCCCAATGTGCCAGCCTTTATTTATACTAACTCGAAATTCCAGAGTCACTTCTTCACCGACCGATGCATTTGCGGGGGATAGCGAGACGATAAAGCTCGCGACGGAGTGAGGCGGTTGAAGATGTTTTTCCAATGATTTCTTTAACGAATGAACGGAGTCCTGTGCTTGCGAAATCCGATGGCACAAACCTCCGAGCGCTACGACCATCAATAGGTAAATCGATATTCGCCACATGTTTTTGCTTTGTATGGTGTATCCTGGGAACGATTGCGTTCGCGAATTGGGTCGGTAAAAAATCTCGACATTGCGGTCGTTGACCGCGCTGGGGCCTTGATCGTAAGGCTGAATACGAGAAGATGCGCAAAACCATCTAGTAATCCCTCAACTAAGAACAATGATTCGGACCATTTTTCGAAAAGTAACTTCACCTCGCCCCCCTGGTCCACTCCCTTTTTACCTTTACTTTTTACCTTTACAGAATCATGCAAAGTCAACGTCCTAGATTATACTACGAACAGGTAGAGAATTCTGGCTTTGACAGTTTGCCGATGGATCTACCGATTCAGTCTCGCTTTACTTAGATTTCCTGTTGCCTCGGCTTGCTAGTGAAAATCCCGATAACTGAATATCTTGAGGCGGTCCGCAGCGGTGAACCGGGCGCGAATCAGGCTCTTTTGGAGCTGGTTTATGATTCACTTCGCCGAATCGCCGTCAGCCGGATGGGGCGAGAATTCAGACGAGAGGAGTTCCAACCAACAGAGCTGGTGCATGAGGCATGGATAAGGCTTGGTGCCAACGAAGTAACGGGGTGGGAGAATCGATTTCATTTTTTCTCGGCTGCGGCGGAGGCGATGCGCCGAACGCTCATTGACAATGCGAGGCGAAGACAATCTCGAAAGCGTGGGGGACGCAATGCCAAGCGGCAGAAACTTAGCGATGATGACTTGGTAGTATTGCCGCTTGCGGACGAGTTGCTCGATCTGGACGAGGCGCTTTCGGCATTGGAGGTATCTTATCCCATTCACGTTCGGGTTGTAAAACTGAAGTTTTTTGCAGGGTTGACAATGAACGAGATTGCTGAGGTTACGAATGTTTCAGTAGCTACTGTGGAACGGTACTGGGCATTTTCTCGAGCGTGGTTGCAACAGCGTATGAGCGGCGAACAAAGTGATCAAGGACTCCGGGATTAGCCATGTCTGACGACGAAATCTTTGGTGCAGCGCTCGATCTTGAAACCGAAGCACAGCAGCAGGCAATGGTCGAGTCTTTTTGCGGAAGCGACAAAGAGCAGTTACAACGCATAATGGGACTACTAAAAACCCATCATCAGTTGAGTTCAAAAACCGGCATAGATAGTCTGTCGATCTTGGACCAGCAGAGTGCGGTTTTTCGTGCATTCTCCGAGACCGAAGAACTTTTGCCAGGCAAACAAGTTGGAAAGTACGTGCTGAAAAAATTGATCGGTGAGGGAGCAACCAGCCTTGTCTTCCAGGCTCAAGAGTTGTCACCGATAGATCGCGATGTCGCTCTGAAAATACTGAAGCCTGGAATGGACTCCCGTCGCATATTGGCTCGATTCAGCCTCGAACACGAGGTTATTCAGCGTCTCGAGCATGCCGGTATCACGCGAGTCTTTGATATGGGTGTTCAACAAAATGGACGTCCATTCTTTGCTATGGAACTGGTTCCCAATCCTCTTACCATCACCGACTATGCTGAACGCTTTGCCCTGGATCTGCGCAGTCGCGTGGAGTTAATGATTGCAACCTGTGAAATCGTTCAGCATGCTCACCAGCGAGGTGTGATCCATCGCGATTTGAAACCCTCCAATATTCTCATCGAGGGAGTCCGTCAATCATCGCCAGCCCCCCGCATCATCGATTTTGGAATCGCTAAAGTCCTCCATGTCGAAGATGGATCATCCGAGAGCATCACAATAATCGGTGATCGATTTGGAACGCCAGCCTATATGAGTCCAGAGCAAGCTTTGATGCCTGCCAATGGTGTGGATATCCGCAGCGATGTTTATTCACTGGGGGTTGTACTGTTTGAATTGCTCACAGGCCGTACGCCTCGCGGCCATTCCGGCAACGCCGATAGTCAGTTGTCCTGGACGAGCGAAGCATATTGGGAGTACGAGGTTCCTTTGCCATCCGTGCTGCGCAAACAGCACATGAAACCATCGAGAAACTCACCCCCAAACGCTCAATTGCAATCAGGACGTTCCGACGGCACTTCCTGCAAAGCGATTGGTGGGTCTGAGCGGGAACTCGATCTAGTTGTGCTCAAATCGATCGCGAGAGATAGGCATCATCGCTATCAGACTGTTTCTGATCTACAACGTGATTTACAACGTTACTTGAGCGGTGAGCCGATCGAGGCTGCGGGAGGGAGTCTAGTCTATCGGGTCAAGAAATTGGTGTATCATAATCGAGCACTAACGGCCGCAATTGTGGTTACGCTGACTACGATCGTAGCGACAGCCATCCTTACCACATCTTATGCATTTCGGGCACATAGCGCAGAGCAACAGGTCCGGCAACAGCTCAAAAAGACCCTTGACACTCAACGCGAGTTAATGATTCAGCGCGACCGTGAAGAAGAAGCCAAACGACAGTCTCAATCTCTACTGCGGGTATTTCAGGTACAAACAGCGACAGATCGAGCCTTTGGTCGGTTCTTGAAAGAGATGATCGATTCGGTGCAGCGAGGGGAACTCGAGGCTCAGTTGTCGTCCGATTCTATATCGATCGATTCGCAAATTTTAACCCAACCGCACCAACGACTGATCATAAGCGGTGACTGGAGTTGGGCATCTCGCAGGCTATCCACCGAGATCGTCAATACCTCTTTTCACTTGGCCAGTCGCGAAGCAGCAAAGGCGTTGTCGCACGAAAATCATAGCTCAACGAAGCCCAGGCAGCATCATCCTCGGCGAGATGATGCACCGGAGTCCTACGGAAAAAACTCGCAAGAAAGTGAGTCCCTGCGGGGGATGCTTCTCGACGAGTTAAGAGTGATCCTTCCTGAGAACGATCCTTTCATAGCCGAGGTATTGGACAACAGCGGGCTGCATGCTCTGGACATGAAACAGTTCAAAGACGCGAAACGATTTCTGACGGAATCGGTATACATTTGGCGGCAAAGCGAGAAATATCTTGAGAACTTGACACAATCCCAACTATTTTTAGCGGAAGCTCAATTGCACAGCAGTGAGTTCCGCCAGGCTGAAGTCACGCTCAATGAAGCTCTGATGACACTCCAGCGACTTCCTGCTGGTAGTAAGGATGCCCCTTCCCTCCGCAACTTCCACGATCGGCTGCAAGCGGAGTTGGCCGGCAAAAGGAACCAGCAACAAGAGTGAACGCTAACCGAAAAAAGTTTGGAATCGCTCAAAGTTAGTGAGGGAGTGTACGGGCTTTTTACGCATTTTGAATGAGTTCGACTTCATAAGTCGAATGATTTACTGAATGAGAACGATGTTTCACGAGAGTTTCGTGGATTCACAAAGTCATCCCCGGGCGTTTTGCAGTTGATCGCGACGATGTGGCCTTGGTTGGTTCGTCGCATCCACCCGAACCGAGTCTGCGGTGTGAACTCACTACCCTGTGATTATCACAAAAGTATTGGTCAGGCTGTGCATTGCAACGCGGTATAGTAAAGAAGTGATTGTTAGATTGCGGGAAAGTATGAAGATCAGTTTTCGTTGGGGCTTTGGTCACCAGTTATTTTGGTTGGTGCTGTTCTTGTTATGCGAATGTTCCCGCGTAAAGGGTCAGAATTTTGATGCTCCTGGCGCATTCAATCCGATTGTGCCAGGCTACTTCGCCGACCCCACCATTAAGAAATTCGGCGATCATTACTATCTTTACTCTACTACGGATGGAAATGGCGGTGGTCGGGCTCCATCGCAAGTTTGGGTTTCCCGAGACTTTCATAATTGGACCCTTGTGCCGATGAATTGGCCTACTGCTGAACAATTTTATTGGGCGCCGGATGTCGTTGAACGCGATGGTCAGTACTATCTTTACTACAGCCAGCCTTGCGTTATTTATGCAGCCGTCGGCGACTCCCCCGTCGGGCCGTGGAGGCCCTTGAACGACAAAGAAGGCGAGATCATTCCAAATCATCTTGTTGACAAAGTGATCACGCTCGATGCGCAAACCTTTGAGGATAAAGATGGCAGTACCTATGTCTATTGGGGAACATGGGGGATCTATCCCGACCATGGGTGTGGGGTAGCCAAACTAGGGAAAGATATGCAATCGATTCTCAACCCAAAGAAGATTCCTAATACGCAAATCAAAGACTTTTTTGAAGCCCCATTTCTTTTTGAACGCAACGGCACCTATTACCTCACGTATTCCTCGGGGAGTTGCCATGATTCGACGTATCGCGTGCAATATGCAACCAGCGATAGACCCGACGGCGATTTCACGATGGGAAAAAACAACCCAGTGCTTTCAACAAATGGCGATGGAACTATCGATGGACCTGGCCATCACTCATTATTGAAAAATGGTGATGAGTATCTGATTGTCTATCACCGTCACGACATTCCAAGAACACCCAATGGACTCTTGCGTCAGTTATGTGCAGACCGAATGACTTTTGATAACGAAGGTAGTATCGAACAAGTTGTTCCCACGCATTCAGGAATCGGACCGCTGTCGGCAAATGTTGAGACGTCAGTGAATTTGGCTTTTACCCGTCCTGTTAAGACTCATTCGCACTACGTCGATGATCTTCGCAAGCACGAGTACAAGCCCGAGTATGCCGTTGATGACAATAACGGAACACTGTGGCGACCTGCTGACAACAAGATGGGGCATTCGTTAACGATCGATTTAGAAAGTAGTCAAACGGTACGGCGTATCGTAACGCAATTCGAATATGCTACTTGGTACTATCAGTACTTGCTCGAAACCTCGATCGATGGAGTGGAATGGCAAGTATTCGCAGACAAACGAGAGAATCAACGTTGGGGTAGTCCCATGATCGATCGAAACGAACATCAAGCTCGATTCGTACGCCTCACTATTACAGGGGTCGAGAAACCCGGTATTTTTGGTGCGGTATGGAATATTAAAGTCTTCGCTGAGGATCGAGTTGACCCGCTGGAAACGTTGGCCTCCGAAGGCTTTAGCAGCTTTATGGGCAGCCAAGCGTCTAGTCTTAATAGAGTCCCCTACCAGACCCGATACGATAGCAAGACGGAAGCTCTGATTCATATCGATGCAGCAGACTTAGAATTAGGTAGCCAAATAAAGATAATCGATAACCAAGGTTCATTGTCAGGGCAATTTGTAGCCTTGGGGCAACCACCCACAGTGGCGGAAATCGCAGGTCGCAAAGGGATTAAGTTCAACGGAAAAGAGGTTCTAAAAGCTTCGTTTCTGACACCTAGTCAATGGTCGGGAAATAGCAGCTACACGATCGAGATGGTTGTATTGAACCCGGAAATTGATGAAGCCGAAGCGATTCTCAGTTGGTGCGGACGTGGAGGGCCCGACGGTATGACGGGGCAAGTCGGTTATGGCTCACACCCCACATGGGGCGCTGTTGGGCACTGGGGATTCGCGGATATGGGGTTTCGCAATGGTCCGCCTAGAGCAAATCAATGGCACCACATTGCAATCGTATTTGACGGTATTTTAGAGCGGGTTTATGTAAATGGCGAATTGAACAATCAATCAGCAAAGATGCTGCTGATGCACAAAGGCCGCGACATTTTTGTTGGCGCCTCGGAGCCTGGTATCGAACACTTCAGTGGCTATCTCAGTCTGCTTAAGGTCTACAATGCGGCACGATCGTCAGATATAATTCAGTCCAACGCACGGAAGTTGGCCTTAGAGCCTTGACCGGAATCAAATTTCACCAAGTTTCTTATTGTCCGAGAAGAGTCGCTCGGTTCAGTCGCTCGATGCCTTTGTTTATCGAGCGACACCTCCTCCCTCATTGAGCGTTTTCGATGCACCTGAAGGACTGAGTAATTGCACAAGAAGGGCGAGGAGCAATACACCGCTCCAAGCCTTAACTTTGCTAAACGACGCAGGCTTTTACGAGTTTGCAGCATGACCCGAGAGTAGTTACGGAACGAGGATCGAAACAGATGATGAATAACCAAGATGACCTCGTAAGCATGTCGCGCAGGTACTTGTTCCGTCAATGCGGAATAGGTGTAGGCGCTATGGCTCTCGGTACCTTACTCGGCAAAGATGGACTCGCCAGCGAGCTCACCAATAACGCCATGTCTCCCAAGCCACCCCATTTTCCTGCCAAGGCGAAGAGTATCATTTTTTTATTCATGGCGGGTGGACCGTCGCAACTGGAGATGCTCGACTACAAGCCCAAACTCTACGATCTCAACGACCAGCCGATCCCACAAAGCTACATTGAGGGAAAGCGTTTTGCGTTTATGGATAGCAGCCACCGCATCAATCTGCTGGCCCCTAAACGCCAGTTCTTTCAGTACGGTGACAATGGCACTTGGGTAAGCGATCTGCTTCCGTACACAGCCAAAATCGTGGATGACATCACGATTGTAAAAACCTGCAAGACAGATTTGTTCAATCATGCACCTGCCAAGCTCTTCATGAATTGCGGAACGGGTCTATTCGGTCGACCCAGCATGGGTGCCTGGGTCACCTACGGACTGGGCAGCGAGTGCCAAGATCTGCCCGGATTCGTTGTTCTGCAAAGCGGACCGCGAGGTCCCCGAGGTGGTTCGGTTCTATGGGGTAGTGGCATGCTCCCCACCAGTTATCAAGGAGTCCCGCTGCGGAATCAGGGAGATCCGATACTGAATCTTTCGAATCCCAGCGGAATCGATCCCGTGATGCAAAGACGCGTGGTGGATTCGATCAAGGAGCTCAATGCCAAACGATTTTCTCAAACCGGCGATCCTGAGATAGCGACTCGAATCAACGCCTACGAAATGGCATTCCAAATGCAGACGAGTGCACCGGAGTTGATGGAGACCGAGTCCGAGTCACAGGAGACACTCGATTTGTACGGGATCAAGGACCCGAAAGAGACCACATTTGCGAGAAACTGCCTACTGGCGAGGCGGCTTGTGGAGCGAGGTGTCCGATTCATACAGTTGTATCATACGAATTGGGATCATCACGGCGGCCCCACGGCGAACTTGGAAAAGCACCTTCCCGAAGTTTCACGAGACATCGATCAAGCGTCAGCCGCATTGGTTTTAGACTTAAAGCGACGTGGCATGCTGGAGGACACGATCGTCGTTTGGGGAGGGGAGTTCGGGCGCACCCCGATGGGTGAGGTGCGTGAGTCGACTGGACGCAACCATCACATCGACGCCTTCACGATGTGGTTTGCTGGTGGTGGTTTCAAAAGCGGTTGTGTCTATGGTGAGACGGACGAGCTAGGTTTTGCTCCGATTGAGAACCCGTGTCACGTCCGAGATATCCACGCCACGTTATTGCATCAGTTGGGCCTGGACCATCATCGTCTTTCCGTAAAGTTTCAAGGGCTCGATGTCAAGCTAACTGGAGTGGAGAAGGCCCATGTGCTGAAGGATATTCTCGCATAGGGGGCAACGGATTTCACCCTGTCTGTTACTCTCTTTGTACAAATTCCAGGTTCGCTACGATTTTTGCTCACTCAGGAGTCAAATTCGATCGAATCCAAAAGCTCTCGAAGCCTCTTTCTTATTCGGCTTTTGCTAAGGTACACGGTATTTTTGGTAGTGCCGAGCTCCATAGCTGTTTCTGCTACTGACTTTCCCTCCACGGCCACGTGCCAGAATGCTCGCCAGGCTGATTCCGGAAATTCCATCTGGGCTTGAAGGAAAATTTTCAAGACACGTTCGTCGGAGATGTGCTCCAAGCCAACTTGACTTGTATCGTCTTCCACGATTTGAATCACTTCACTCCGTGATGGCACTTTTCTCAACAAGTCCGAAGCAGCAGCCCCTGGTTGCTTCAGCCTAAAAAAATCAGCGATCCTCCGTTGCGCGATCCGCCTAACCCATCCCCCAAAAGCCCCCTCATCCTTTTTTTCGAAGCTGTGAAGACTCCCAAGCATTGAGACGAAGATGTTCTGCGTCACGTCAGCGGCGGCGTGGGCTTCTATACCCGACTCCAAGCACCAGCCGTAGATTTGCATGAAGTATTGGCTTACAATTCCCTTCCAAGCTGGGTTGTCGAAGCTTTTCAGCTGCTGGAGAGTAGTCGTACCAGGATCTTGCGGAGTTTCGAACACATGGTTCATACTATCTGAATAATCTTCTATCCATGAAATGACCAGGCAGTAAATGAAACGCGTTCCCCGAACTATAACTGCTAGATCCAATGACATCAAGCAGTTATCGCGTGGGAGCGGTTCCACGCTTGCTGGAAGACCTTTCGATCTCGACCTCTTCTCGTCCTGGCGATTTAGGGTGCCACCGATTGGGAAGCCATGGGCTGCCCAGATGGTTTTAGTCGCTATCGTCCGGTTCGCATTCGTTGCATTGCTATCAGTCTGTATTGCGGACAAAATGGAGGCACAGCAAGAGTTCATCGACAACTATGATATGAACGGCGACTACGCTCGATACGTTTATTCCGCATCTAAAATTCGAGTCTGGAATCAAGCACAGAATGGTTACGAAGTCCGTTCATGGGGCCCCAGATCCGACAACGAACCGGGAATCCTGATACTGCGTTACCAATTTGACCGCCCGATTATGAGTGCCACTGTCAGATTTAATCTTTTACTGCATAGACCGGAAAGTACCGGTAAAGTTGAGGTATCCCACGACAACAAAACCTACACTTTACTGACAGAAACAGAACAAAGACCAGCAGAGTCCGCCAATCACCAATCCACCCTGTTTGTCTTAACCCCCACCGTGCGAGGTGAGCGACAAGTCTTCTTGCGAATCACACTAACAGGTAAGCAGCTAAACAGCTCCATCATGGGAACCGATTTTTTGAGGACCTCACCGGGGATTCCTAAGTTTAATAGCCCTCTTGTTTACGAGTTCCGAGCGATAACGGAATAAGAATCGAACTATCTTCAAAGGATGCTGATGACATGAGAAACTTAATGCTCATCCCTGTCCCACCAGAGCCACTCCGCTAAGTCCCTATCTCGAGCAGGAAGCCTCATGGTCCGATCACTTGGAAAGATGAAACGTCCTGGGTCGCTGGGTGTGTGAGTCTTATCATCCAAAACATGACTCAGTATATCCCGGAAAGCGGAGTAAGGATCGGGAGATTCCCGAGGCAGATGCTCTACAATCGATCTTACTCGTTCCCAATCCTTCGCCTTCACGCAAACCGTAGCCCATCGAACCCAGATTCGATTTTGGGGTTCAATACGCTCTTTCAAAATCATGAGAAACTTTTGAAGGTTCTCGAGACGTTCAGCAGGCTCTAAGGGTTCTCGTCCATATAGAACACGATCCATCATGGCGAAAACGGTTTCCCAATCCATCAGAGAGTCGGAAATCACTTTGCCAAAGAGAGACTTGATTCTGGGATCTATCATCGAGAATTGTTCGGTACTAGCAGCCAAAGATAGCTCCATCGCATCAATGAATCCCGCCTCGATTGCAGCCAGGCAAATATGGTACCACGCTGTGGAGTACGCATCATAGTACATAGGGAGCAAGGGGTCCTTTGGGATATTGAGAATTTCGTTCCTGTGAAGCTCCCACCATTCAATAAGCGATAACGCTCGATCGATGTCTTTCAATTGAAAACATGCGATTACCGCCATAGATAGCGTGTGATCATCGATTTCTTTGCGAGACTGTAAGGATTCCACGAACTCAAGAGCTTCCATTAGGCGATCGGCTTTTAAGAGCGATTGACAAAGCAATTTTCGGAATCTAACGTCGTTCGGATCGCGCTTCACTGACTGCTCGAACAAGAAAGCGCTTCTCTTAAACTCACCGAGATTAAAGATCATTTCGCCCAGGTAGTACCAATTTTCACCCACCTCAGGCGCCTGCTTAACCCCGTTTTCCATTGTGGATTTTGCTTCATCCACTTTGCCGACTCTCCGTAATCGTTCGCCTAGTCTCCCGTAGCGTTTGAAGCCATTAGGATCGACTTCGTAAGCCTGCTGGTACATCACGAGTGACTTTTGATGCCAGATTTCGAAGAACTCATCTCCCAGCCTGCTGTAATGGGCACCCAATTTTCGCTGCACGAGTCCTGGATCATTGAAATAGCCATTGTTTTTTAAATTACGTTGAATCTCCGTGAACCATGCGTTCTGTGCGTCCAATGGGAGCCTGGCAACCATGCGCAAAAACAATTCCGCCATCCAGGTATCAGCCGGCGATTGCCGATATGCAATCGAAGCGGTCGAAATAGCCGTATCAAGATCGGAGCTGGAAGTCATCGATTTGATCTCAGCCAAAGTCATTTGAACCCGTGGTGCAAGAAGGTACCCCGTGGGGACTCTTTGGACGAGACTTTCCGCTATACCTACCGCATCTTCGAGTTCCGGAATACGATTTGCATAGAAAAATCGATATTTACCCAGAGTTGTAAGCTGTCTGAATTCCGGGTGACCGTTATCGACTCGAATCCTTACAAATGGATACTTGACCGTACGAAGCGGCTTGAAAAAGAAATACGAACTGGCGACCGGTTGATCCGGCTGGTGAGTTACCGACCAGAACGTACCACTTTTATTATCGATGAAATTGGTTATCTCTCTGCCTGGAATGATAGGATGCCCCGAGACAGCACGCGTAATCTCGAGTTCCGTAAACTCCTCTCCATCGAACGATTGTCTCGCAGCAATCAGTTCATCGAGAAGACATTTATTTTCGTCCGTAGGCAGTTGCCGATAGGTCTCACCTGGGCCTATCTCAGATTCGAAATCATGGAAAGTATCCAGCCTGATAGCCAACAAGTCCTCCTTGCCAATATTCGCCATCACGTCAAAAGCCATAACCGAACCTTCCCTGCCTCTACGGGCTATATTCTTGTCGTTTGCCTGAACGGACTCGACCAAGATCCATTCGATACTTGTCCGTAGCAATTCCGCATTGTAGTCTGGTCCGTTATCGACCAAGCCTTTCGCCAATGCTTGACGTGTCGATATAGACAGTTCATCAACGCGAGGGTCCTGCGCCCACTTCATCATCCCAGGAACATCACGCTGAAAAATAGCCTGCCAAACTTCCTGGGCAAACGGCTTCTTCTCCAAATCAAAATCTAGCCGAATACGATCAAGCTCCATTTGGATGAGACTCAGCACGGCCTCTGTTTCGGGGGACGAGTTTGAAAGCTGGAGATGGTAACGACAGAGGTGATCAAACCGCATCAATCCCACCTCCATTTCGTCCCTTACCCATGGTGGTAACGATTGCCACTCCCATGCATCCATTTCCTTTTCTGTTGATCGATTCCAAATCCTTTCCTCGAACAGCCTCTCATAGGCTTTCAGTTGGTATCCTACCGATCGATTGCGGTCGAATTTAGAAACGGTACCATCCATCAGCCTTTCCGGATCGTAGACTCCTGCGAATGGATTGTATTCCCAGTAAATCCGATCTAACTCCAAAATCAGCCCTCTCGCATGGTGCAAGTGCTCGATGCGTTGCAAGGTATCATCGATCGAATATTTCATATCCAGATCGATTTCCAGTTGAGAGATAGCCAGTTCGAGCTCCACTTTTAACTCGGCCAATCGTGTGAAGTCCGTGCTGGGTGGCATAACGCTTGCTTCCCAAATCGTTCCCACGAGGCTAATCGCGGGGGCTCGAAATTGTTCTAGAGCAAGCCGATTCTGTGACAGCCGGAGCGATTCTCGATTCTTCAGCAAAACACCACCAACGACTAGACTGACGACTAGCCCCAACGAAACGAGACTAGCCAAAAGAATCATGCGTTGATTCCTTTTCTCAGCTGCATGGGTCCGCTTCGCTTCTTCCCATCTCGCCTTAGCCGCTGCGTTTTCACGCTCCGCCAAGCGAACTCGCTCTTTACCCGATGCGATAATTTCTTCTAATCGACTGGAAAGAACCCCGGCACTGGCGGGGCGATTCTCCGGGCTCGGAGACAGACAATCCTTTACGAGCGACTGAAATTCGGACTCGATGGGCGAGGCCTTGATACGAACAAACGCTTCCTGTAGATCGCCCTGAATCGCCATCCTTATCGATTCCGCCTTGTCGTTCGCAGGGTAGGGGGGCAAGCCTGTTGCAATCTCACATAAAATTGCACCTAAAGAAAAAACATCGGAGCGACAATCGACCTTAACGTTTTCACCAGCAGCCTGTTCCGGAGGCATATATGCCACGGTGCCGAGCACACTTCCTTGTTCGGTCAGAGCCTCATATTCGGAGGATACGATTTGATCCGTCTCAGTACTGGTGCTCAATCCATGTCGTATGGTCTGAATCACCGAAAAAAAATTTTGATCAAGCGATTGGCCCTGTGATGAATCAGAACTAGCCGAATCTGGCTCTGTAGACGAGTCCACAGCCTGGATGCTTGGGGAAATACGTGTCGCAACCACGTTTGATACGGCGTTTAGATCGGTAGCCACATTTTCAACGCCAACCTGCTTCGAGTTTTGATGATGCACCTTGGCTAACCCCCAGTCCATGACGTGAACTTCGCCAAATCGTCCGACCATCACATTGGAGGGTTTCAAATCTCTATGGATGACATTCTTAGAGTGGGCAAATGCAACCGCTTGGCAAATCAGGCTAAAAATCCCGATCCAATGATCGAGTCGCTCCGTAAGTGAAGATCTTTGCCTTAGCAAGTTCGCAAGCGTTTCACCTTTGACGAGCTTCATCGTAAAGAATAGGTGGCCGCTTTCTAGTTTGCCAATATCGTAAATGGGTACTATGGCCGGGTGTTGAAGTTGGCCGGAGATTTGAGCTTCTTCGATAAATCGATCCGTATAGGAAGAGTCGAAGAGGCGATTCGGCGAAATGACTTTCATAGCAACGTCCCGTTGGAGCCGTTTATCACGAACGCGAAAAACAAGTCCCATTCCACCGCGGCCAATTTCCTCAAAGACCTCGTAGCGAGAATCGGCAACACGCTCCAGGCTCCTCAGAATCGTCGCTTGCTCGTAAACAGCCGAAGTCCCCTTTGCCGGACTGTGATTATCCAAAGCCTGGCGATCCAATGACTCGCGAGGCGAAAGTCGGCCATCGGGATGATTCGTACGATCAGTCGACAAGTCAGATGCGAACCGTTCTTTTGGAGGCGACAGATCGTCGCGACCGATTGGACCATCGTCTGGAGAAGGCATAGAGTTTTGAAGCAGAAAATTCGAGTGCTGAATCATTCTCGCTGGTGACGCATCGCTCTCGCGCGCAGATTCCCTAGAGTCTAACTATATCCGGGTGCGATCGCCAGAACGGACACTTGAAAGATTGAACACCGCGGCGTCAAGCGAATTAGCGGAGAGCCAAAATCAGAGCGGAACGAACATTACGGCTTCACCAAGAAACCGACCAAGTCGAATCGCTGAAATTTCTAAAAAACTTTTCGGAATCTGAGAAAAACTGCCCCTAACCCACGATAGTTGAATAGATAGGAACGGTTTCACCGTGTGCTAAGACTTGAGGTTGCGATGGAAAATTGTGAATTGCAACGTTGTTCCGCGACTTGGCCGAATAGTTCCGCCCGCACGCCTCCTCGCAGATCAAACGCTTCGTTAACGATTCGCCCACACGCCAGAAGACCATCAGCCTGGAGAACAAATATTTTGAACATTTTCGTGAATTCAATCGACGACGGATCCAGTGGGTCTTTTCGCACTTGGAGCCCAACTGGCGTACGTGTCGAGCAACGTTTCGATTAAGAATGGTTATCGAATAGCCTCAACAATTTGGATGGCTCGACAGGCGGTTGAGTCTGCCAGCGTGGAATAGACCATCGCCATGGTCTTGGCTCCTCGCCGAGACAGAGCGTCACGAAGTCGCTCGAACACGCCCCAGACTTGCTTTCGGTCTGCATCGCGGAGACGAGTCTTTCGGCCAAGCCTTTTGAAATCGCGGTACTCCGCCCAGTTGGTCAGATCCCAACCATCGACAACATCGTTCCACTCGTCGAGTAAGAACTGGGGGGAGAGTGAAACGCGCTCTCCCTCGTCGACGATCGACTTGAGTAAGTCGAGCAGTTCCTCATTGTCGATCAGTTTAAGTTGGCCAGCATCAGCGGCAAGCAGATGCGTGGCAATCTCATCCACGGATGCGACGACAAGCGTTGGCAAAGCTCCGGGCTCAGGCAAATGTGGTGACAATCGCTCATTACCAACCAGCAGTTTCACCTTCTGCCGCAGCGACTTTGGTAACTCTGACGAAAAAGTCGTCAGCAGCACGTGACCTTGGTTTGACTTCAGCGATTCGGCAGCTCGATGAATCGCAACGACTGTCTTTCCGGTACCAGCGCTACCCGAGACACGGGCTGGCCCATTGAACCGTCGGTCGACAAAGCCTCGTTGCGCCGGATGCAGGAACACAATCCATTTTTCCCAGGGAGCGTCCAGGGCCGCAGCCGATTCATCCGCATTGTCCAAAACACGAAATCGGCGCTGAGCATCGGGGTGGCTGAATGGATCGGCGTCTTCGGCTGCTACCGTGCGCGGTTCCGGTCTCCCGCCGGTGGCCAACACGAGCAACGCTTCGGCGGCCTCGCTGGGGAGACGGTCTGCTATCGAAAGCAACGAATCCTCATCCGCAGTTAAGCAATCATCAACCCATTCGTCCGGCACTCCGTAAGTCAACAAGTCCTCGCGGACGAAACCCGCCAAGCAAACCGGCTTCGGTTGTGGTGCAGCTTTGACATAGGTCGACACTTCAATTTCGCGGACGGTCTCACGAATCTCGACGAGCTGCGCCGCGCCCGTGCGAGGATGCGTTTCGAGCCGACGTTTTTCCGCCCATTGATAAGCCTTGTCGTGGTGATCGACGTAGCACAATAACAGGCTCGCATCCGTCTTATGGACAATCACGCGAAGATCACGTCCAGCGCGGACCGACCAGAAGTTTTTGTCTCTGAAGCGTTCAATGCGATAAATTGCAATCCTGGATTTGCAGGATTCGCTTGCAAATCAAACGCAGTCGGTTTGCCGGTTTATTGATCATCAGCAGCCAGTCGCGTGAGACAATCGGTGAATGTGTCGGAGATACGGAATTGCATTATGGCCGAACTTATTGAAAGATGCTTTCGACGTCGATGCGCTTGGCAACCGACTTTTCAAGCTGTCGCAGATGATGGTCAATCAACTGCTTTCGCGCGGCGTCCGCACCGACCGAAATGCGAATCTGTTCTTCGGCACTTCCCTCGTCCGTTGTTAGGTAACGTGCTCTCAACGACGCGTCGTAAAGCGGCCTCGATGAGGTGCAAACCACTGTAGCACGCTGCGGTCACACTCCAAGCAATGGAACGTTCCTCCTCTAGCAGAAAGATGGCGAGCTCTCGGTTTTCTCTCGCTGTTGCAAGATGGCTATTCTTGTTCGGCAATGAGGCGGTGCTGAATGATCTGTCCAGAAGGAAGAAAAGATTTTAGCACGGCATCGCCCACCTTGGGAACCAGCAGCGTACTGAACGGAATCAAGCCAAATAGATGCTCGTTTGCGACCTCAAGATCCAAATCCGTAAGCTGGTCTTCAAAGGTAAAATCGAATGCCACAGCCCGTTGAACGATCACCAGCGTCACAAGGCGGAAATAAACCGAATAGCTTTTCTGACCAGCAATCCTTCCGAAATCCGGCAATCCTGCAAATATGCTGTGTCCCCTAAGACTGCTTTGCTAAGACTGCTTGACCCGCGCTCAACGCGAGAATTGACGAGTTGAGCAGGCAGTTGAACCAGATCGAACTTGAATTGCTGGAGCCATAATCGCATCGCGCGATCGCGGTTCTCAGATCTTTGATAATTTGGTTGACTCATGCATTGAGCCGTCGGGCGTCGCGAGCCCGACGGCTCCACAATCATGGCTGCTATTCGATTGGAAACTGCGGGAAAGGGTTTTTGTCGATTACAGTAGACTGCATCTTTCGTTTCAGAAAATTCAGCAAGTCTGACCGTTTCTCTAGAATTAGAACGATCTCCTGCAAGGTACAGAGTGTAACGACGCGATCCCTAAGAGCGTCTCTACATGTAGCAATCGCAGGAGCGGTATACTCGGAGGCTGAGATAATTAATGCGCTCGTCTCCGCTCGTCCAAACACTCTTACCAAATGCTCGGAAATTTCAGGCACGCCAATTGGAACCGCCCACCACTTCATCTCGACAAAGCATAAGCGCCCTTCAAGTTCAATCACGCCATCCACTTGCTCAACGATTCCTTCCCCCCTCTCTCCACGAAGCTGGAAGTCGCTTCTAACGAGAATGCCGTAAGCTTCAAACAGCCGATTAAGCACACCTTCTAACTTCTTACCCCGCGATTGACGATTCGTTTCTGGGAACAAAGCAAATAGATCATTGCGAAGGGATTCAACCCTACTTTCAAAGTCCTGCCTTATTCGCAATGCCTCATCTTGTTTACGCTGATGTGCTCGACGTTCAGATTCTCGCTCTTCATTGAGTCGTGTAAAAGAATCTTTCACTTTAACGAGTTGACGGATCTGGGACACAAGCCCCTGTGCTTTTAGCCGGTCGTTCTCCCAGCATGTTGTAAAGTCCTCAAATTCGACGACTCGTCGCAACACCTCTCGTCGCTCTCGAAGCCCACTTTCACCTCGTTGGTTGAGATCTATCAAAATCCGTCTCGCGATTTCATATTTGTTGATTTCGTCCGGTGAATTTACTACGAGCAATGAAACTTCATCCACGAGCTTTCCGTGAACACCCGCGCCTTTGAAGAAAAGGACAGTTGACTTCTTTGACTTCACCAGTCGCGGGATCGTATCAACAAGTAGCTCCAACAACTCCGGCGGATAATGAAATTCGATATTCATCTTTGCATAGCTCCTAATTCAACCTGCGATAACCCTACTCGACATGCGTTAACGCAACAGGGCCACGAATTTGAGATGAATACCTTCAGAGCCACTGCATCCATCAAGATCTACCTATATCGCAAACGTCCACTCTGAACTGCAAACCAATCAATCCAAGCAAGCAAGAATCCGATCCAGCTTCTTGTCCGACAACTCAGCCAAGCGTCGGAACGCATCAGGACGCGCGATGACTCGTCGACGAATTGGCTCTGGAACTTTTTCGGCAAGCAACAGTAGCTCCTCTTCGTCTCCCCCAAGTTCCACTGCCAGCAAATGGAGCAATCTTTCAGATGGGCTATGCCCATCCTCTAGCTTGTGGTTCTCGATCTTCGAAAGGTACGTAAACCCAACATCCACACGAGAAGCTAATTCACGCAGCGAGAGCCGCTTTGCTTTTCGAAGCTCCCGCAATCGCTGTCCAAGAGTCATTTTGTTCGCCACTTGTTCGCAGTGCCAAAAGACAGTAAATTGTTGCACTTGCTAGTCAACATAACACAGGAACGACGAGCCCGCTAGAGTCCGAGACGACTGGTTGGTGGTCGCTACAACGATCAACGCACGGAAGAAGGTACGGAAATGAAGTCGATCGAATTGTTCGCCGGTGCTGGCGGCCTCGCGCTTGCAACGGCAAACGCAGGCTTTCACCACCACGCTGTGTATGAGTGGAATAGAAACGCTTGTGCCACGTTGCGGCGGAACCAATCTGATGGCCTTAAACAACTCACAGGCGCGGAAATCGTTGAAGGTGATGTTAGCGATGTGTGTTTTAGCGAACTTGCAGGTAAAGTAGACGTTGTCTCTGGGGGCCCGCCGTGTCAACCTTTCTCTATTGGTGGCAAGCATGTCGGGATGGATGACAGTCGAAACATGTTCCCACACGCAATACGTGCGGTTCGTGAGATAGCTCCTCGCGCGTTTATTTTTGAGAACGTTAAGGGGTTGTTGCGCGAGAGCTTTTCGAACTATTACCAGTACATCATCCATCAACTCTCTTTCCCAGAAATTGTTGCCAAGGGAGATGAAGAGTGGACCGACCATCTTGCGAGGCTAGAGCGTGCCTCAACGAGCCGACGTAAAACTGGACTCACCTACAACGTGATCTATCAATTGATGAATGCGGCGGATTTTGGTGTTCCGCAACACCGACACCGCGTACTCATTGTTGGAATTCGCTCCGATCTCGAATTTGATTTTTGCTTTCCGCAGCAAACGCATGAACAAGATGCGCTTCTGTACGATAAATGGATTTCAGGCGACTATTGGGATCGACACAAAATTGCCAAGAACAAGCGTCCACAAGTACCAAGTGAAATTAGAGGACGTGTTGAACGTCTTAGGTGCTTGTTTCCTGGGATGCTATTGGAGCCTTGGCGCACCGTAAGAGATGCCATTTCCGACCTCCCCGAGATTGCGCCGGGCGAGTCATGCACAAAGTTCGCTAATCATTTCTTGAATCCAGGTGCCCGTTCATATCCCGGACATACTGGCAGTCCCTTCGACGAACCGGCAAAAGCTCTGAAAGCTGGCGACCACGGCGTCCCTGGCGGCGAGAATACACTACGATTTGATGATGGTACTGTCCGTTACTTTAGCGTGCGCGAGTGTGCTCGCCTCCAGACATTTCCCGATGACTGGACTTTTGAGGGATCTTGGACAGAGTCGATGCGTCAACTTGGCAATGCAGTGCCCGTAAAGATGTGCGAAATAGTTGCCAGCCAACTTGCAAGTCTGCTGAGCAAGAAGAAGGCATACGCAAATGGCTAAGAAGGCAACTCGAAGTCGGCAAATACCCTTTGACCGCGAGAAGCATGTTTACAAAAACGATGCATTTGTTGAGCTGATCAAAGATGCGGTTCGCTTCTTTAATGGCACCCCAGTTCACCCGCTCCCGCCTTTGGAACGCTTTGTTGGTACGGGAATTTATGCAATCTACTACACCGGGGAAGCAGACCCCTATCGCAAGTATGCTAAGTTGAACCGACTCGCGTACGACTACCCGATTTACGTTGGCAAAGCCGTGCCGAAGGGTTGGCGTCAATCTCGCGCTTCGCACAATGTCGAAGTCAAATCATCCGAGCTTCACGGGCGGCTTCGCCAGCACGCAAGCAGCATCAGCCGTGTCGGTGATTTATCGTTGGACGACTTTTGGTGCCGATTCATGATTTTTGAAGGTGCCAGTTCAGATATGATTGGAACTTTGGAAGCGGCCGTAATCAAATGGAAGAAGCCATTGTGGAATAGCTATCTCGACGGCTTCGGCAACCACGATCCTGGCAAGGGGCGCTATGAACAAGCAAAGTCGGAATGGGATGTCGTTCATCCGGGTCGGCTTTGGGCTGACAAGTGCAAGGGCAAGACTCGCAGTAAGGAAACAATTCTTTCTGGCATTAAAGATTTTCTGGATAAGTTGGGAGGTTCAACTGACATTGGTGCAGACCCCGCCGGCGGCAACGCGTTCAACGATTTGTAACGCACTTTGAGAGCAACCATGAAATCAACCAAGAGAAAAATCACTTCGAGAAAAGGAATGACGCAATGTAACGTCGTTGACTTGTTTTGCGGCGTAGGAGGCTTGACGCATGGCTTGCGGTCGGCAGGATTGAAAATAGTTGCTGGGATCGATTTTGATGAGGACTGCGAGTTTGCATTCACTCACAACAACGACGATGCTAAGTTCTTTTGCCGAGATGTCGCTTCCCTATCGCCATCATTTGTTCAGGATCTCTACCCCGATACTGGGTATCGAGTTCTTTCTGGGTGTGCGCCTTGCCAACCGTTTTCGCGATATGGTCGCGGCGCAATGAATCGCCGCAGCAAGTGGTCGCTTCTATTGAATTTCGGAGCGCTAGTAGAATCGATTCTCCCTGATCTTGTAACGATCGAAAATGTCCCCGAGCTCCAGGCTCACAATGTGTTTAAAGACTTCTTGGACATACTTGACGGTTGCGGTTATCAAACAACCTATGCCGTGCTCTATGGACCAGACTTTGGTGTACCTCAGTCACGTAGACGTTTGGTCTTGATTAGCAGTAGGCATGGAGCGCCGCATCTCCCACAACCAACTCATGTCCCCGAGACGTACCCGACCGTTAGAGATGCTATTGGGATGCTTCCGCCAATCGAGTCCGGCTGCAAGGATGGCCGCGATAATCTTCATCGCGCATGTACATTGAGCAACAAGAATCTGAAGCGAATTCGAGCATCGGTTCCTGGGGGAAGTTGGAGAGATTGGCCCAAGTCACTTAGATCAAACTGCCACAAATCGCAATCTGGAGCGACATATCCATCTGTCTATGGACGAATGGAATGGGATAAGCCAGCCCCAACGATCACGACTCAGTTTTTTGGATACGGCAATGGTAGATTTGGGCATCCCGAGCAAGACCGGGCACTTTCGTTGCGTGAGGGAGCGATACTTCAGTCTTTCCCGAGCAACTACAGCTTTCATCCTCCAAGCAAATACTTCTCATCACAAAAACTTGGTCAGCTAATTGGAAACGCGGTTCCTGTTCGACTAGGCCAAGCGATCGGTTCTGCAATTCTAGAGCATCTCAAGGCAATGAAATCATAAGATGGCTAAAATAAACAGTGAAAAGCGAAAGATAACTGAAGCAGACAAAAAGCTTGCCGAGGAGCAAATCGTCCAGCATCATCGGACTGTTGATTACGACACCCGCGAATATCCAGTCGAAGTAATCGTCGCTAAATACCTTGAAGGGCTCGACGATGATTCCAACGAGATCTTTGTTCCGGACTATCAGAGAGATCATACGTGGGAACCGCGACGACAATCTCGCTTTATCGAGTCTGTCTTAATTGGGCTCCCAATTCCATACTTGTTTGTTGCTGATATCGCGGAGCGCGAAGGTAGGTTGGAAATTGTCGACGGTTCCCAGCGTATTCGAACGCTGGCTGACTTTCTCACGAACGATCTGGTATTAGAGCAACTAGATAAGCTCACGCATCTTAACGGATTTCGATTTAAGGATCTTCCGCAGAGTCGCCAACGACGATTCAAGCGCCATACGCTTAGGTTAATCGAGTTAACCGAAAAGGCGAACGAAGAAATTCGTAGAGACCTCTTTGAAAGGATTAACACGGGAAGCCAAGAACTCAATGACATGGAGAAGCGTTGGGGAGCAAAAGACGGAAACTTCTTGCGTTTTGTCCGACGATGCTCTGAGAACGAGTTGTTCCACAAATTAGCGCCACTTTCAGACGCGGCTGTAAAGAGACGAGAGCGTCAAGAGTTTGTACTGAGATTCTTCGCATACCTAGATCGGTATGAGCAGTTTGACCGTAAGGTAAATGACTTTCTCAATGGCTATCTCGACGATATGGAGAAGACATTCAATGATGACGTGGAACAAAAGCTGAAAGCAGACTGGGAATCAATGCTCTACTTCATTGATAAGAACAGTACGTCTGGATTTTCAAAAAAATCTGGGCACCTTAGAACTCCCCGAGTTCGATTCGAGACGCTTTCAGTTGGTACTGCACTAGCGCTTGCAAAGAAGCCAGATTTGCAAGTGAGTGGAATGGACTGGATTAATGATGAGTCGGATGAGTTCCACAAAATGGCTACATCGGGGTCAAGTAATTCGAAGCCGAAGATCAAAAAGCGACTGGAGTATGTTCGGGATCGCTTGCTCAAGGAGTCGCTAAAGTGAAGGCTGATTTCCAAGCTAGAAAGCGCGAGATTAGTCGCTACATCAGGTTTGTCGACAAGATCTCTAGAGAGAAGCTCGCAATTGTCGACGCAGTATCAAAGGAAACTGTTTACGACCCAGCAGACCAAAGTGAGCTAATTAAGACTCTTAAAGCAAATGCATTCTTGCTATTGTACAATTTGCTTGAGTCCACTCTGAAAAATTCGATTGAAGCGATCTTCGACGAACTGCAGGGAAAGGGAGTAGACTTCGATAGTTGTCGCGATGAATTACGGCATGTGGTGCTGGGCAATCTCAAGCGTCGGAACATCGACGACATTGTTCCCGATATAAGCCGTATCGCTACTGACTTGATTTCGGCAACATTCAAGAAGGATATGCTCTTCTCAGGCAATGTCGATGGGCGACTTGTTCGAAATACGGCAAAGGAGTATGGCTTTCATGCACCACGCCGTAGATCAGACGAGCTACTCGTTGTGAAGTCAAATCGGAACGATCTTGCGCACGGTAACAAGACTTTCTCTGAAGTCGGGCGAGAGTACGACATGCGGCGAATTAAACGCATCACAAACGAAGTTTTCGAATACCTAAACGAGCTGATCGACAATGTTGACACATATTTGGAGAACGAACACTACTTGCATGCAAAGAAGCCATGATCTTCGGAGGGCAATATACGATCACAGGGCCTTCGAATCATCAGTCATTTTATGAGTTTTGCCGCTCCCTCCTGAGTCGCCTCACAGGCTCCTTATTTTTCTCGAAATCTGCCATGAATCGGCTGGATGCGGTTTCCCTTCAGAGGTAACTGTGTGACCAACGTTGGCAACGTCGCCAACACGAAACGCAGATCTCAAAACAAGGGAACACGAACATGGCTACCAAGACCGCCACCAAAACCAACCGTAACGCCAAAGCCGCCAGCAAGGCCACCACAACCAAAGCGGCCAAGAAGAACGCCACGGTCGCCAAGCCAGCCGCCAAGGAATCGAAACCAGCGGATAAGAAGATGAGCCAGATCGAAGCTGCGTCCAGCGGTGATCTACCGCAAGCTGAGCTTTTGCACCCAGAGCGGCAGTGGAAGTCGCTATCTGGAACGCATCCTGACGGTGTCGGAAACATGCCATCTGCAACATCGCAATGCTTACGAATATCTGATCGAAGCGATGCGGGCAAAATTCTGCGATCGTGCCGCGCCATCGTTGTTGCCCAACTCGCCCGCCACCACGGCGTCCGCTGCCTAATTCCTCACACCGGGGCGTGAACAGTTACAGGGAAAGGAGACTCGTTTTCTGCAAGCCCAAGCGCAGACCGCAGTGACGCCACCCGGGGCAAGGGAATTCTCGATTGCAGTGACCTCTAGATCATTCATCTTAATCCACCTCCCCTTCCCGGATGCGCAAACCGTTCTCCTGAAGAATCCAAAGATTGCCGTCAAGCGGTTCGGTCGATAGCAGTGGGATGAGCTGTTGTAGCAATTGCAATACAGCCGACTTCGCTTGCGTGCGAGGCCGCAGGACAACAATGCCGTGATGCTCACCCGGTGGGTACGTGCGAATATCGGCGAAGTCCAGATCGAGTGTCACTAAGGCACGTTGTTCGAGTTTGCAAACCGACGCAACTTGGGCGTCCGCCTCCCCAACCATTCGTTAGTCGTGAATGGTCAACGCGTCATGTCCCGCTTCATTCAAAACCGTTGCGGCTTCGACCGGCATGTTCTCGTCGATCTTGAATTGCATCAAGCAGCTCCCGGCGCGAGCGGTACAACCCGCTCTCTCGCTAACTCGGCTGCGTAGGCGATCGATACTGCGATATCCTCACTCGCTAACGAGGGGTAGCTTGCAAGGATTTCGTCTCGTGATGTTCCGGACGCGAGGTTATCTAAAATGACCGAGACCATAACACGGGTGCCTTTGATGCATGCCTTGCCATGGCAAACGCTTGGATCAACGGTAATGCGATCTCGCCAAGTCATATTAATATCTCCATTATTTTTAACCTTTAAACGAGTCCGCAAATTCCGCATCACCAAGTGAACCAACGCGGAGAGACTAAAGGTCCCTTGTGACACATTTGGTCATGCACTCGACGGACAGTTGAATTTTCTGGCAAAACGTTTCAAGTCAATTGACAGTCTGAGGCCACGATTGACATGGACGCCTCACTTGCCATAGTTCGCTATTGTAGCGAACTCGACGGCTCTATGGGGGCAGGTTCCATCGTCTCGAAAACCGACCGAAATCTGCCATGAATCGGCTGGATGCGGTTTCCCTTCGGATGGTAACTGCGTGACCAACGTTGGCAACGCCGCCAACGCGAAATGCAGATCTCAAAACTAGGGAACACGAACATGGCTGCCAAGACCGCCACCAAAACCAACTAAAAGGGTGCAAATCTGTGCCAGCCACGTTCTTTGTGTTCCATGCTCATGCAAGCGGACCTTGATGATCTCGGCTCGGGATCGCTTTGTCTTTTCATGGCTGGCGACTGCCAGACCATTCCTGTAACTTTCCGCGACATACGATGCCGACGCGATCTTCTTTTTGCATACGCATGGCCCAGGAAGTGCGTTGTGTCTCATCCCGTCTGATTCCGTGAGCTTTTGACTGACTGGGGAATGGTGTTCTTCTACCGAGATTTGGTTCCTAAGGAACCGAAGAGTCCCGATGGGGACAGCAATGTCGGTGGGGCGACGACTAACGGGCTAGCACTGACTGCTGATACCTTTGTTTTCGACTAGGCCTCTGATGGATACAATCAGGGGCGACTGAATTCATTACAGGAAATAGTTTTTTTGGTTCAGGCCAAGGCTCAAATCTTGGGCAAGTGATTCCAGGATGAATTCAGTATCCTCCATTTCACGTTGCGGGTTTTACAATGGCAGTCCGTTACTTCATTCGATCAACTGTCACGGTTGCTGCTTTAGGAATCGCATCGTTTGTGGCGACTCCGTTTCTCTATGCTCAGTCCACTCCTCCCTTGTTGCCTTCGATGAAAGCTGAGGATTGGCCAAATCATCGAGCTGCAATTCTGGAGGGCATGCAGCAAGTCATGGGGAAACTACCATCGCGTGATTCTCTTCCCGCTGTGGCGATGCAAGTCGTTTCTCAAGTCGATTCGGAGCCCAACATCCTTCTACAAACTCTCCGTTTTGAATCGGAACCAGACGTTTGGGTCCCAGCCTATCTTTTCATTCCCAAGGAACCATCCGAGCAGCCTCGCCCGGCGGTTCTATGTCTCCATCAGACCATACCCATCGGTAAAGGGGAGCCTGCTGGTCTAGGAGGCAGCCCTAATCTCCACTACGCGATCGAGTTGGCTCGCCGCGGCTTCATTGCGTTGGCGCCAGACTACCCTTCGTTCGGCGATTATCACTATGACTTCGCGAGCAATCCAAAATGGAAAAGTGGTTCGCTCAAAGCGATTTGGGATAACATGCGGGCGATCGACATGCTCGTCGCGAGATCAGACGTTGATGCTACTAAGATCGGTTGCATCGGTCACTCATTGGGTGGCCATAATACGATCTTCACGTCGGTGTTCGACGAACGCATCCAAGTTGCCGTATCGAGTTGCGGGTTCACTAGGTTTCATAAATACTATGGTGGCAAGCTCAAGGGGTGGACGAGCGATCGATACATGCCTCGTATCGCGACGGAATACGCTTTGGATCCTGACCGCGTGCCCTTTGATTTTCCTCAACTGATCGCCGCGATCGCTCCGCGAGCTTTCTTTAGCAACTCGCCGCAGCACGACGCCAATTTCGACTGCGATGGAGTGCGAGAATCCATCGACGCAGCCCGCCCCGTCTTCGAAGTCCTAGGAGCATCTGATAACCTGCGAGTCATCTATCCCGACTGCGGACATGATTTTCCGCCAGAGACTCGCGAAGCGGCTTATCGATTCCTGGAAGATCGCTTGCGATGACTTTTAAACTCAATTTCAAAAGTTGCGTCGTTCGAAAGTTACGATGTGGGATTCAGCCGGGTAAAAAAGACATCTCTCGCTGAACGCTACCAGCTCGTGCCAAGCCCTCGTGCCAAGGCTCCGCCTTGGTACAAACTGCCTTGGAGGCTCTGCCTCATTTATGACGCTGTTAAGACATCTATCAATCGCCCGAAGAATCAGGCAGAGCCTGAAAGACATTGGGTTACCAGGCGGAGCCCGGTAACCAGTAGGACCAGGCGGAGCCCAGTAACCAGTCGTAGGTGTTACGCGACAGGTCGGGTAAAAAAAACGTTTTTCACCGTCAGTCGCGAGTCTGGGATATCTTTTAGCTGACAGGCTTAACAGGGGATGGCATGGCATCGACGACTTTGTCGATCAATCCATACTGGACCGCTTCTTCCGGATCCATGAATCGATCGCGATCAGTATCTTTTTCTATTTGATCGAGATTCTGACCGCAATGCTTGATGAGAATCTCGTTGAGACGTCTTTTCGTTCTCTGAAACTCTTTCAGGTGAATCGAGATGTCTTCCGCAGTTCCCTGCATTCCCGCTAAAGGTTGGTGGATCATAATGCGGGAGTTGGGAAGCGAGAATCTCTTATTCTTGGCCCCGGCGGCCAGGAGCACAGCTCCCATCGATGCCGCTTGTCCGATGCAGTAAGTCGCGACATCGCACGAGACGAATTGCATGGTGTCGTAGATGGCAAGCCCCGCGCTGACGCTACCACCAGGGCTGTTGATGTACAGATGGATGTCTGCTTCGGGGTTATCCGATTGCAAGAAAAGCATTTGTGCGACCAAAGCATTGGCAATCTCGTCGTCGACCTGCGTGCCCAAGAAGATGATGCGGTCTTTGAGCAATCGGCTGTAAATGTCGTAAGCACGCTCCTCGCGCCCCGACTTTTCAATGACATATGGAATTAGCGGCATAAAATCGAACTCCGTTGGATCTACGTGAAAGGGAGATTAGCTTTTGTCTTCTTCGTCGTCGGCAACCGTCTTGGTTAGCAACTGATCCACGAGTCCATACTCTTTGGCTTCGTTGGCGGTTAGGAAGAAATCGCGATCGGTGTCTTTAGCGATTTGCTCAACGGTCTTTCCTGTGTGCTTGGCCAGGATTTCGTTGAGTTGGGTTCGCATTCTGAGAATCTCGCGAGCCTGGATCTCGATGTCGGAGATCTGGCCTCTGACACCGCCGTGAGGTTGGTGAACCATCACGGTGCTATTGGGGAGGCAGTATCGCTTGCCAGGGGAACCACCTGCCAAGAGAACTGCTCCGCCACTGGCAGCTTGCCCGACGCAGTAGGTCGCTACGGGACAAGAAAGCATCTGCATCGTGTCGTAAATCGCCAGAGTCGAGACCACCTCGCCCCCAGGGGAATTGATGTAAAAGTGGATGTCTTTTCGACGATTTTCACTTTGTAGGTACAACAACTTCATCACGACATCGTTCGCGTTGCCGGTGTAGATCTCCCCCTGTAGGAAAACGATTCGGTTTTCCAAAAGGAGATCGCCCAACGTCATTTGACGCTGCCGCTGGTAGCTTTGGTAAGCATGAGAATCGAAAACTGGCGGCATAAGTGGAAAGTTACTCAACTGCTCTTTCCTTATTGAATGAGTAAAACAAACCGAGTCCTGTGTACATCTTTTCGATATCGCATCTTTTGACAAGGGTACACCGAAGGAAAGTTGGACTTATCAGGTAAACCGCATGCTACGTGCAAGCGTTCGTATTGACCCGGCTTTCCCGCTCTACAGATCGGTTATAAAGTCGTCCCCCATTATGGCGGACCGGATGAATTCGGCGTAAACTACCCCGATCCTGACCGATTTTTCCATTTGCGTCAGGCTAAGCTTCCAAATTCCCCAGGCTTTGCACTCGGGATGGGGCATGCGATCGATTAAGTCTCCCTACTAGTACCTCGAGGATTACCGATGACCCTCTCTGTTTCCCAAGCAATTGAGTCCCTAGCAGCAGCCCGCCAAGCTGGTCAGATCACCGACGGCGCCCTGGAGAACTTGAAATGCTGGCTAACGGAAGATCGATATGAGGGGTACCGATCGTCTGTGATCGAGCACGTGGAGGCGGGAAAGTGGCAAGCGTTGGATGATGCCTTCTGGACCATTATTCCGTTCGGAACCGGTGGTCGACGGGGGCGTATGTACCCGATTGGATCCAATGCGATCAACGATCGAACGATCGGGGAAAGTGCCCAGGGGTTGGCGGACTACATCAAAAGTCAGCCGGAAATTGCGGCTCCTCTTTCCTGTGCCATAGCTTATGACACTCGCAACAATTCCCGCCATTTCGCCGAGCTCTGCGCCTCGATTATGGTGGCAAACGGTTTTCAGGTCTATTTTTTGGACGATTACCGAGCGACTCCCCAACTTTCGTTTGCGGTTCGCCACAAGCAATGTAGCTGCGGCATCATGGTAACGGCGTCCCACAATCCCCCGAGCGATAATGCGGTCAAGGTGTACTGGTCGACGGGAGCGCAAATTCTCCCACCGCACGACTCGGCCATCATCGACCGCGTGATGAATGTTCAGCAGATTCACACAGTTACGTTCCCAGAGGCCGTCGCGGGAGGCAAGGTCACGATCGTAACCGAGGAGATCGATCGAGCGTTTTTGGCGGAAGCAGTCAAGTTTGCTTGGCCGGGTAGTCGCGAGGTCCGAGTCATGTATTCCCCTCTGCATGGTGTGGGAGGATATGCTGTACTGCCGCTTCTGGAGGCTGCTGGATTCAAGGATGTGGTGGTCTTCGGACCGCATGCAGAACCCAACGGTAATTTCCCGAATGTTCCCGGTCACGTCAGTAACCCTGAGAACAGCGCCGTATTTGATGCCATGATTGCCCAAGCCAAGGAGGACGGTACCGACATCATTTTGGCGACCGATCCCGATTGCGATCGCCTCGGCTGTGCCGCCCCACTGTCCCTGACGGATCGCAGTCAATGGGGGACGCTTAACGGCAATCAGATCGGTGCCTTGCTAACCGACTACGTATTAAGCAAGATGAAGGCAGCGGGCAAGCTGACGGAGAAGTCGTATGTTATCAAGACGCTCGTCACCACCGAGCTCACGCGACGGATATCCGAATCGTATGGGGTGCGTTGCGAGGGGAACATCCATGTTGGTTTCAAGTGGATAGCTGGACTGATGGATTCGCTCGGGCCGGACGACTTTGTATTTGGCACCGAGGAGTCGCATGGTTATTTGATTGGCCAGTATGTACGGGACAAAGACGGTGCAGCAGCTTGTTTACTCATGGCTCAGTTGGCGGCAGACCTTAAAGCAGCCGGCTTGACGGTCCATCAGCGATTGGAGCAGCTATTGGTCGAGCATGGATGTTACCTCGAGGATTTGATCAATGTGCAGATGGAGGGGAGCGAGGGGATGGCCAACATGAAGAAACTCATGCAATCCCTGCGCGACACGCCTCCCGCGACCATGGGCGGTCTGAAAGTCGTCGCAGTCCGGGACTATGGAAATTTGACCATACGCGATTCCACGGGGGCCACCAAGCCACTCGATGCACCAAAGAGCAATATGTTGATCATGGACCTAGCATTACCGGGGAGTGACACTCCTTCGGGCAATGCCATCGCTGTTCGTCCTTCGGGGACGGAGCCCAAGGTCAAGTTTTATCTGTTTGGTTACGAGCCAGTCACAACCGATCTGGCCACCGCCAAGCAGACCGTGTTATCGCGATTAGCCAGCATGAAAGAGGACGCCAAGAAGCTGAATAAGTAAACCGCCTTTCCGGCTGTTTTGTACCTCTTATCGTCATGTTGGCCTGCCGTTTCCAAGCTAGACAACTATCGCTTCTGGTTTGGACGGAGATTATGATACACAGAGCTTAGAATCCGCCACCCATTCCCTCCCGGAAAGAGTCCTACCTCAATGTCCTCCATACCGTGGTCCATCGCCCAAGACTCCCTGAACGTCAACTTTTCTATTCCGCAAACCATGCGGCTAAGGTTTACTTCTGAATGTTTCGGTGTGGATTGGGATCAGGTGCTGTCGCTGTTCGCGAGTGATTCCGAGAAAGCGAGAGTGCAGTTCTGGATTGACGAGGGAGTGGTCGTTGCCAATCCGAATATTCAAAGTGAGTTGGAACGCAGGCTGTTAGCCTCGACGGATCGTCTCGAGTTGACCTCGTCGTTGCAGTTTGTAGCCGGAGGTGAGCAGGTCAAGAATGATGACGCGACCATCGATCGCATCTTTCGCCAAATCGATCATGATGGCTTGGATCGTCGGAGTTACGTCTGCGTTATAGGTGGTGGGGCTCTGTTAGACGGCGTTGGTTATGCGGCAGGAATTGCCCACCGTGGCATCAGGCTTGTTCGATTCCCGACCACTACGTTGGCACAAGCGGATTCGGGCGTTGGCGTTAAGAACGCGATCAACGCTTACGGGAAGAAAAACTGGAAAGGAACCTTTGCCGTGCCATGGGCCGTCGTCAACGACCAGTCACTCATCCGTCATCTTCCTCAAAGAGATTTCGTCGCCGGCTTTTCTGAAGCGGTGAAGGTCTCGTTGCTGAAGAGTCCCGGTGCGTTTCGCTTTCTTTGCGAGCATGCGAAGGAGATTGCGAATCGCGAGTGGGATGCCGTCATGACGGCGATTCGATCGAGTGTGCTGATGCATTTACATCATATTACTCATGGGGGTGACCCGTTCGAGGTCCAGGAGGCGCGACCGTTGGACTTTGGCCATTGGTCTGCTCACAAATTAGAACACCTAACTCAGTTTCGACTCAGGCATGGCGAAGCAGTTTCCATCGGTGTTGCGATCGACGTAGTTTATTCGCATCTCGTTCATGGGTTAGAGCGGATGGATATGCTGGCCACCTTGACGGCTCTAGAAGAGTTGGGGCTGCCTATCTTCGATGAGGCTGTAGAATCCGGTGCGATTTTTGATGGGCTCGAAGAGTTTCGGCAGCATTTGGGGGGGCGTTTGACGCTGACTATGTTGCGTGGAGTCGGGAACAGCATTAATGTTCATGAGATCGACCGGATGGCTATGTTGAAAGCCATCCGGTTCTTGCAAGATCGGGCAACTAGGCCAAGCCAAGCCGCTCTTTAGGATCTTTCAATGCGTGTTGTAACCGATTTAAAGCTTCGGTTTCGATCTGCCGGACTCGTTCGCGGGTCAAGCCAAGCTCGGCACCGATCTCTTTGAGGGTATGGGGCGGGGTATCCCCCAAACCAAATCGCATTTTGAGAACGGTCGCCTCTCGTGCATCGAGGGTCGAGAGCAACTCCAACGCTGTCTTCATCACATCGTGATCAAGCAGTTCTTCGTCTGGGCTCTTGAGTCGTTCGTCCATCACCATCTCGCCGAGTGACCAGCCTGACTCGGATTGATCGCTTTGGGGAGTTGCGTTGTGGATCTGAATCGCTTTCTTGATGATGGGAAGCTTTTTCTTGGGAAGCCCAAGAACGCGGGCCACTTCTTCTTGAGTTGGCATGCGTCCGAGTTCTTCGCTTAATCGCGCCGTTGCTCTCCGCCACTTGCTAAGCAGTTCCACCATGTAAGCGGGGATGCGAATGGTTTTCGCAGAGTTGATTAGCGCTCGCTTGATCGACTGTTTGATCCAGTAGCTCGCATAAGTGCTGAAACGGGTGCCCATATCGGGGTCAAAGCCCTCCACAGCGCGGAGCAATCCCAGGTTGCCTTCTTCGATCAAGTCTTGTAGGGCGAGCCCTTTGCCAACGTAACTGCGAGAGATGTTGACGACGAGTCGGAGGTTCGCTCGAACCATTCGGTCCCTGGCTGCGGCATCACCGCTGGCAATTTGCCGTGCCAGCATTTGCTCTTCCTCGGCGGAAAGGAGCTTGGTTTCGTTGATCTCGCGCAGATAGGTTTCCAGCGGAGATTGAGGTTGCGCACCATCCTTGGGACTGCGACGACGAGTGATCGATAGCAGATCCTCATCCTGTGGTTCCTCCACGTCGCTCAAATACGGTCCAGAATGTGCCATTGATACTCCACCTTCCAAGGGTTTCTGACTTTCGAGATGCCGCTCGCAGGTCGAGCCGAGAACATATCGCAATCGAGGGAATCGACCCAGAAATGCTCGCATATTCAAAGAAATTGCTCCCGGTCAGCGTGTAGCGATTATTCTCGACGCGCAAAGCCTTTGCCGACAACGCTTTCCGCCGTACAATCCGCATGGCCGCTAAAACGCGACTAAGGGAAGGTGCTCCAATCCGGACGCCCCATTTCAACCGCATTACCCGACTAAGCAAACTCGAAACGATGATATCTCCGACGTTAGACCTGACCACCTCCAGCCGCTGGACTCAACTGGCAGACGCCGTATTAGCAGACGAGGCGATCAGCCGGGAACAAGCCTTAGCGATTCTCGAGTCCAGTGATGACGAGTTGCTGGAGGTCGTATCTGCCAGCTTTCGCATTCGGCAACGGTACTTTGGCAAGACGGTGCAGCTATACTTCTTGATGAACGCCAAGAGTGGATTGTGTCCTGAGGATTGCCACTATTGCAGCCAATCCAAAATCTCGGATGCCGAGATACCTAAATACAACATATTAAGCAGAGATAAGCTGCTGGACGGCGCACGACTCGCAGCGGAACGCCAGAGCAAGACCTATTGTATCGTAATCAGTGGTCGAGCGCCCAATGAACGGGAGATGAAGGCGGTCGAAACGATCGTGCCCGAGATCAAGAAGGCATACGGTCTTAATATATGTGCCTGCTTGGGACTGCTGAATGAGGAGCAGGCCTTACGGCTCAAAGCCGCTGGTGTCGATAAAGTAAATCATAACTTGAACACCAGCCGTGAGCACTACGCTGAGATTTGCACCACGCATACTTTTGACGATCGGGTCGAGACATTACGAAACGTTAGGAAGGCAGGCATGGAGCTTTGCAGTGGCGGCATCATCGGGATGGGGGAAAAGCTGGGTGACATTGTCGAAATGGCTTTTTCCTTTAGAGAGCTCTCGGTTGAGTCGATCCCACTCAATTTTCTACATGCCATTGATGGAACTCCGCTTGAGCAGAAGGAGTATTTAAATCCGCGAGATTGCATACGAGCGCTCTGTATGATGCGATTTGTTAATCCGAAGAGCGAGTTGCGGATTGCTGGTGGGCGTGAAAGGCACCTGCGATCGTTGCAACCATTAGGCTTGTTTGTTGCAAACAGTATCTTTGTCGGAGATTACTTAACTACTAAGGGGCAAGCTCCGGATGAAGACTATCAGATGATTCGAGATCTCGGTTTCGAGATAACCGGCAGTTGCATGGCGCCAGACCCGTCGGCGGGCGGTTGTTCGTAGTCATTCGTAAAAGTTTAGCCAGAGGTTGATGCCGGGCGCAATCGGAAGCGTTTCGCCACGTAAACCTCGAGTCACCACCTAGTCCAAATTTTGGCTAGTTTGGTAAAGAAAGATTTTAGATTTCCAGTTTGGAGTGCTAAGGTTGCGGGCTCAACTCAACAGAACGCATCCGATCTAAACTGGAAAGGACACATACAAAGTTATGCTCATGCGGCACCCGCTTCCTGACTTGCAATTTAGTTACCGCCTGCCGTACGGTGCTAACGTCCACGAACGTGGCGTACAGTTCACCATTTTCAGTCGTTCGGCAACGGCGATGCGACTACTGCTTTACAAGCATGTAGACGATCGAGAGCCAAGTGAGACGATCGAGTTTGATCGTAGCACAGACCGCTGGGGAGATGTCTGGAGCATTTTTGTTCCGGGACTGAAGGCTGGTCAACTGTATCACCTCCAAGCCAATGGCCCGTTTGACCCTGAGTCGGGGCAATGGTTCGATGGCAACGCTCGCTTGGTCGATCCGTACGCAAAGGCTCTGGCAGGCTGTTTCCAAAAAACAACCGATGGGGTCATACGCCCTCCCAAGTGCGTCGTGGTCGACGATTCGTTCGATTGGGATGGTGACAGGCATATTCGCCGTTCCCTGAGTGATTCCGTGATCTATGAGATGCATGTTCGCGGCTTCACCAAGAATAAGAACTCGGGGGTTGATCACCCTGGAACTTATTTGGGAGTGATTGAAAAGATTCCTTATCTGAAATCGCTCGGGGTTACCGCTGTGGAGCTGATGCCCATCCACGAGTTCCCGATTTTCGACGTGCATGGAAATGTACCTGAGAGACCAAATTACTGGGGTTACGATCCCATGAATTTCTTCTCTCCCCATCGCGGATATTCCCATTCCAAAGAACCCGGGGCACAGGTCAATGAATTCAAGCAGATGGTCAAAGCTCTCCATCAGGCGGGAATCGAAGTCATCTTGGACGTCGTTTTCAATCATACCTGTGAGGGGAATGAACGAGGCCCGGTCCTTTCCTTCAAAGGGCTTGAGAATCAGGTTTACTATATTCTCAACTCGGGTGGAGCGCATTACAGCAATTACTCCGGTTGCGGTAACACGTTCAACGGCAACCACCCCGTCTGTCGTGAGTTAATATTCCACTGCTTGCGACATTGGGTCCACAACTACCACATCGATGGATTCCGATTTGATTTGGCCAGCATCCTGTCTCGCGATCGATACGGTAATTTGATGCCAAATCCTCCTTTGGTCGATTTGATCGCAGAGGACCCGATGCTCGCCGATACAAAGATCATCGCTGAGGCGTGGGATGCCGCTGGTGCGTACCAAGTCGGTTCCTTTGGCGATCTTCGTTGGGCGGAGTGGAATGGTCGGTACCGTGATGACGTTCGTCGCTACTGGCGAGGTGACGGAGGCATGGTGGGTGCGATGGCCACTCGACTGAGCGGTTCGTCCGATTTGTACGAGCACGCAGGCCGCGCCCCGTACTGCTCGATTAACTTTGTGACGTCCCACGATGGGTTCACAATGAACGACATGACCTCTTACAAGGACAAGCATAACGAGGCAAACGGCGAAGGAAATCGCGATGGGGATAACAACAACCACAGCGATAACTATGGCGTTGAGGGGCCGACCAAGAAGAAGGCGGTAGAAAGTATCCGAGTACGACAGATCAAAAATATGTTGTCGACTCTCATGCTAAGCCAGGGGGTCCCCATGTTGCTGATGGGGGACGAGGTTCGCCGCACTCAAAAGGGTAACAATAACGCCTACTGCCAGGACAATGAGATTTCCTGGTTCAACTGGGAAAACGTAGATCAACACAAAGACATCCTGCGATTCACTCGGGCCTTGATCGACTTCCGAAAGATGCAGCCATCGTTGAGGCGAGAAAGCTTCTTGACAGGAAGACCGCAGGATCAACGCGGTATTCCGGATGTGAGTTGGTTCGAATCAACAGGCAAGCCAATTTATTGGGATGCCCCGGACGGAACTCTGGTCTGTTGGTTAGGTAAGCCTGGTGCCTCCGAAGACCCACAGGGGCTTGGACGCGATATTTTGATTATGCTTAATGGAACTCCAGAGACAAAAACGTTTACCATGCCAGCCGCGACGCGTGGAATTCGCTGGAGGGTCTTTATGGATACTGCCAAGGACTCACCCAAGGACATCTATCCTAACTATGACGGTCCTCTCGCTCCAGCGAGTCGGCAGGTAGAAATGGTCTACCGGTCGGCGATGGTCTGGGTAGGTGAGGGCTAGCAACCCGCTTGAGAATTTTTTAGTCGAAGTTTTGAACGGACGCAAAGGAAAAAGGCCGGTGCACGAAGCACTGGCCTTTTTTTGTACACTTCTTGCTGATCGGCACTGTAAACGGGGCCTCACCCTCCCAGCGAAGCGACCGGGAGGGTCGGCGATCGAGCCTTAAGTGAGATTGCCGGGGAGGGTGACGTCGGTGGCAATCAGCGGAAGTGTCTTAGTTCTGTTGGTAAGCACCCCGACGCAAGACGCAAGCACATTGAAAGCTAACTGTAAAGAAACTTGCGAAACCAAATGTCCAAGTAGTCTCGTAAGTTTTTGAACTAGTCTTTTTCTCCGGGATGTCGCGACTTGGAAAACTATCACGCTTTGGGCAAAAACTCTTAACGTTTCGTCAATGCACGGTAGCTTTAGGGAATTGCAGCGAGATCTTCGAATTAGGTTTCGGAATCAGAGGAAAACGATCAGATAACCGATATTGCGAAGATCCCTTTTCGTGCCGGCCCGCTCCAAGCATCCTTGCTAAATCCAAGCTCCGAGTCGCTCCAGCTTTCCTCGGTGCTATAGTTCTTAGATGGACTGGATGTTAATTCCAAGGATGAGAGTCGGCGTCAATTTCCCAATCGTCCCTTCGGAGAGCCTCCATGCGTTTCCTGTGTTTTTCAGCCCCGATTCTATCATTGGCCATGACGGCTACCGCAGCGATTGTGGCGATGCCAACGATGACTGGTACCGCTTCGGCCCAAACGTCTCGTCTATTTGAAAAGACCTCACACGATTTTGGTTCGGTTGCCAAGGCAGCTAAAACGGAGTTTCGTTTTTACTTTGAGAATCCGTATGACCAGCCGATGCATGTCCGAAGCGTGAGGACGTCGTGCGGTTGCACGACTCCTATTCTGGAAACTCAGGTTGTTCCTCCTAAGGGCAAAGGCAGTATCCTAGCAAAGTTCAACACGCACTCTCATGTGGGCCAAAAAGGGGCTACTCTCACAGTCACGGTAGATCGCCCCTTTTTCGCGGAGTACCAACTCCAAGTTAAAGGCTATATCCGAACGGACGTCGTTTTTAATCCAGGCGAGGCTACCTTTGGAAACGTTCAGCAAGGCAGTCCGAAGGGTATACAAGTCAGTCTGGACTACGCTGGTAGGCCCGACTGGAAGATCCTAGGTCTGACCACGAGCAACGATTTTCTTTCGGCTGTGGCCAGTGAGTCGTCCCGCAATGGTGGACGCATTCAATATCAGATCGACCTAACTATGGGTGAAGATGCTCCCGCTGGTGTTTTCGAGAGTGAACTGATCGTGTCAACAAACGACCGCAATTTGACTCGAGTTCCTCTTCGGGTGACTGCCAACATCGTTCCAGGGGTAACCGCAGTTCCGAGCACCGTGTCGTTGGGTGATATTCTTGTCGCGGAGCCCGTTCGGCAATTAGTTGTGCTCAAAAGTCAAAACCCCTTTGTGGTCAAGGGGGTGGAGAGCAACATCTTCGATATTGAGATCGAGCTAGGATCAGAGCCTCGAACTTTGCATCCACTCCAGTTGCGTCTCATACCTAAAACCGGCGAGTTGGGCACAGAAACTCAAGGCACCATAAAGTTCATGACAGACTCAGCTGAGAGACCTGAAATCGAAATCGGTGCAGTTTATCGCACCAAGGCGCCTGCTCCCCATATCGAAAAACCAGTGGCGACCTCGGACGATAGCATCGAGGAAAACGACTTCTAGACACGACTTACAGGTTTCGGCTACTAATCAACCTTAATAACCCGGGATCTACGGCTCCACTGACCTTGCGTCAGTGGACCGATGACTAACAGGCTAGCACCGCGGCAACGTCCCCCCGTTTTTCGCCCCCCTTTGAGATTGCCTCAATGGAGCGTATGGCTCGTTGGCTGGAGAACGCGCCGACACCGCGAAATCTTCATTTTTCAAACTTCAACCAAAACCCGAGTTGGTATCAACATTACTCGAACAATTAGGTGAAGGGTTACAGTAGATCCCCCACCATACAACCGCTGGCAACAATTTCATTCGTCCAGGGTCAGATCGTCGGCACCGGCTTGGCCAGTTATGGCTTCCGTGGTATCGATGTCACCCGCAGCGAGGACGATTTCTGACATCAGCTTTTGTTCAGTTGGAATCTCGGAAAAGGTTCTCATGGTCTTTGGCTCGGTTGAATCTTGAAAATCTGCTACCAATACCGTTACGTTATCCGTGCCTCCTCCATCCAGGGCTAATTGCACCAGCACCTGGGCAGTCATCTCAGGATTCTTCCTACCGCAAAGCTCTCGGGCGATGCGGTCGTCAGAAACATGTTTGTTCAGACCATCGCTGCACAACATCAACCGATCACCAGATTCGAGTCTCAAGTGATAGAAATCGGGGACGACCTCGGGAGCTCCCGCCCCGAGGGCGTTCACAAGAACGTTAGACCATGGTGATCGCTCTTGTTCCTCGGGCTTGAGCTCGCCATTCAACAGCATCTGTTGTGCGACGGTATGGTCTCTGGTTAGTAATCGCAGCTCTTGGTTGCGAGACAGATAGCAACGAGTATCCCCTGCATGAACAACGTGCAGATGGGGCCAAGCAACGCACGCTAACGTCAGGGTTGTCCCCATATCCTTGAGGTCGGGCGAGGTTTCAGCTAGAAGCTGTAACTCTCGGTGCGCTTGTATTAGTGTCACCCCCAAGACGTTTTTGAACGACTGCTCATCGTTTGATGTGATGGATTCCAGCCAAGCTAGTTTGTTGAGAATGGAATTCAGGAAGTATTCGATCGCCAATTTACTGGCCTCCTTTCCCCCCAAATGCCCCCCCATCCCGTCGGCCACAAGTAGAAGTGTGGCAAATGGATTTCCCACAAGGCGGGTCCCGTCAGCGACGGGCAAGCCCGATGCTTTGACACTTAACGCTCGGGACAATTCGGCAATGATGAATTGATCCTGATTTTCTTCACGAACATTGCCACGATTCGTTATCCCCGCACTGTTTACTGAGACTACATTCATGGCGTTCCTTTAAAATAATGACAGTTGTTAGGACTTATCGATCAGGATAAGAGTCTTGGTACCGATTGGGACTTGTGGAGCAGATTAGTTTAGTCACTTCCAAAATCCCACTCTAGGTTGCAACCCAGTCCTTGCCAGCTACTTCGACCGATTCGCTCTCAATCTGAGCGAGCGACATGGCCTGCCTTATCGTACTGGTGATCCAGTCGCAGGTTTCGGTCCGGCTGAGTTTATTGGATTTTCCTTCGTCAAGGAGTTGTTCGTCACGAGCTAGGTTGCTCGGAGCATTGCAAGGGCAACCAACGATAACCTTAACATGGGCTGCTCGAAAAAGTGCACTGTAAACCTGATTGCCAGACGGTGCACCCACGATCCAAATGGGAATCAAAGGGACTCCGGCCCTTGCAGCCACCATGGCAGCTCCAGGTCGAATCGATAGCATGGGTGCAGCCGTTCGATTGATTCGTCCCTCTGGAAACATCCCGACCAAGCCTCCCTCAGACGCGAGCCGAATCGCTCGTTTGGTTGAAGCATTATCGAATCCGCCCCGATTGGTGGGAATTGCCTGATAGGACCTCAGTAGCGGCCCGAACAAAAAATGCTTGAAATACTCACCAGCGACCATCCAATGAACGCGGCCCCCTGCTGCTAACTGTACAAAAAATGGATCGACCGAAGCTCGGTGGTTTGCGATGAGCACCGCGCCACCCACGATTCTGTCACGTAGCATTCGCTCATTGCTCGGATCGCCCCACGCGGGATCCCAGCTTATCTCGACTCTCCACAAAACTCGGCATAAAACGTAAACCGGAGCGTAAATGATCCGCTCCACGACGGAGTAACGTCCTTTTCTTGTCAGCAAGTACGCAAACACACCGAGGTACGCGATACCTGCCGCAGCCAAAAATGCAACAGCCGAGCCGTCTGCCATAACCGTTCCTGTAACGAACCCTTGGTAATAAAGTAACCCGACCGTGAGAAAAATCAGCACGAACGTTATAAGCGGTACCCATGCTTTCGAGAAGACGCCACCAACCACAAGATTACACATTGCTCGACAAAATGATGACGTACTGTTCCATGAAGTCAAAACCTACGATTCCGATTCTCTGGCGAGTAATGTATGTCTTCTATTCAACAGAATACCACTTCAGGCTTAACCTTTGGCAATGCACCCTTCGTTGACCGGAGACAAGCTCGCTCGGAATCCAGCAATGGGCAAGAGCGCCGCCAGTTTGGGAATTCTTATAACGGGTTGTCCGAAGCGGGCAGGGAGCTGGCCGAAGCGATTGATTCCTACAAGGTCCAGAATCGCCGACGTTATGTCACCACCGATGAGCTTTTGAGCGTGATTTATAGCCTCGGATACGCCAAAGGGTAAAAGGGCTAAGTCGCCCCACACTTACCCGGGGAGCGAGGTTACAATACGGGGACCTTCCTGAGTCTATTCACACCACGGACTCTGTTTTCCTCACCGTATTGGGCCACAAAAAAATGTTGACTCGGCCTCGCGCTGACAATCCATTAATATTTCCCCAGAACTCATGGATTCCCTTTCCCAGATCCGCTCGCGTTTTTGCGTTAGTCGGGACAGTAGCGGTCTTGCATTGCCTCTGTTCATGGGGCTCCAGCCAGATTCTGGCCCAATCGGTTACCGTCGATCGAAAGATCGATTTCGAGCGCGATGTTCAGCCTCTCTTTGTTCAGTATTGCACGGAATGCCATGGCAAGGAGAATCAGACTTCAGATCTGCGGCTAGATCTGCGGAGCACGATTCTCGCTGGTGGCAGCAGCGGTACGATGATCATCCCGAATCGTAGCATCGACAGTCGCCTGATTGACGTTGTCTCCCATACGGATCCCGAGTTGGAAATGCCACCCGATGGCAGCAGGATACCACCGGACGCGATCGAAATTCTCCGCCAATGGATTGATCAGGGGGCACTAGGTCCCGACGACGAGCGATTGGCTGAAAGACCTCTCCCCTGGAGCTTTACCCCCATTGCTAAGCCGACATCTCCGATGGGAGAACATGCGGTCGACAAACTACTGGAGCGTGCCCTCAGCGAACATCAGTTGACTTTCTCTCCTCCGGAATCGAAATCAAGATTCATTCGCAGATTGTTTCTCGTCGCACTCGGTGTTCCACCATCACAAGAGGATGTGCAACAGTTCGTCGAGGACTTGGATCCTTATGCAGTGGAACATCTAGTGGATAGGGTTCTCGCCGATCCTCGCTACGGTGAACGTATGGCGAGACACTGGTTCGACGTCATTCGATTCGCCGAGTCTCATGGTTTTGAAACCAACCGAGTTCGCTACAACGCATGGCCATACCGCGACTATGTGATTCAAGCTTTCAACGACGACAAGCCTTACGATCAATTCATCTCGGAGCAAATCGCTGGTGATGCGTTGGGGGTGGATCACGCGACCGGGTTTCTTGTAGCAGGCACGTACGACCTCGTGAAAAGTCCTGACATCAGCCTGACGCTTATGCAGAGGCAAGATGAGCTAACCGATTTGGTGAACACCATCGGCACCTCGTTTCTGGGATTAACAACAGGCTGCGCCCGGTGCCATGATCACAAGTTCGACCCGATAAGTCAAAAGGATTTTTATGCCCTTCAAGCTCTGGTGGCGGGCGTGCAGTTTGGGGAAAGGACGATTACCAAGCCAACCACATCGCCCGAAGAACGACAGCTTGCAGAATGGAAAGAACAAGATAGGGCCCTTTCCGAGCAATTGACCCAACTGATTCAAAAAAGCAAGGCCCGCAGCGGTAGCGGTGACCTGCGCCCTGCGGTCAGTTCGACCCGAAATGTGGAAGAATTTCCAGCGATCCAAACGGAGCGAGTCCGCTTCAAAATCCTAGCCAGCCAGAATGCAGAACCGTGCATTGATGAGTGGGAGATTTACGATGAACTGGGCCAAAACGTCGCCTTGGCGAGCAGTGGAAGCGTCGCAACCGTATCAAGCACCTTGCCAGGCTATGCTATCCACAAGCAGGAACATATTAATGACGGCAGGCATGGCAACGAATTTAGTTGGATATCGAACGAAGTGAACGGTGGTGTCGTCGAGATTCAATTTTCCGAGCCTCGTTCGATCGTCAGTATGGTCTGGGGACGCGATCAGTCTGGTCGCTTTGGAGATAGAGTCATAACCGAGTACATTATCGAGGCGCGAGCTGGCAGCACGGAATGGTTCACCATTGCTTCGAGTCGTGACCGAGCGCCTCGCTCCTCCGCAGAACCACAACTCGAGGCCCTAACGGATGAGGAGCGAGCGGAGTATCGAGCGTTGGAGGTGAGGCAAAGATCTCTTCGCAAAAACATCGAGAACGTAACGAGCGGAGAAAACTTCTGGCTCGGTAGCTTCGCGCAACCCGAACCGACCCACCGCTTGCATCGAGGCGATCCGATGCAAAAGCGAGAGTCAGTGGTTCCAGGGGGCATATCCAAATTGAACGGCTTTGAGTTACCGGAGGATACCTCTGAACAATCTCGAAGAAAGGAATTAGCCAGGTGGATCATCGATCCCAACAATCCTCTTACTGCCCGTGTGATAGTAAACCGCTTATGGCACTACACCTTCGGAACCGGATTGGTCGATACTCCAAGCGACTTTGGCATAAATGGCGGCATTCCATCGCACCCCGAATTGCTAGACTTTTTGGCATCAGAGCTAATCGACCGCCAGTGGTCATTGAAGAGCATTCATCGCATGTTATTTCTATCCCGAGCCTTTCAGCAATCTTCCAAGCCACAGGAATTGGGGATGCAACTAGATGCCCAGTCGAGGTTGTTATGGCGATTTCCACCGAGGCGATTGGAAGCAGAAGCCATCCGAGATAGCTTGCTTACTGCAACAGGAAACCTCAATCCTAAGATGGGAGGCCCAGGCTTTTTTCTTCAACGTGTCGAGCAAGATAACGTTTACCGTTACTTTCCCAAAGAAGAGTTTTTGCCCGAAGATTTCCGTCGAATGGTCTATCTTACTCGAGTCCGGCAGGAGCAAGACAGTGTCTTCGGTGCATTTGATTGTCCAAGCGGCGATCAGGTTGTTCCTCGCAGGGGGCAATCGACGACACCATTGCAGTCTCTCAATTTATTTAATAGCCCTTTCGTTCTGATGCAATCAGAGGCGTTGGCAGCAAGGCTGGAGCGAGAGGCGACCAACCACGGGGGCTCGCCAGAGGAAAAGATTTCCCTAGCCTTCGAGCTGCTTTTTAACCGCAAGCCCGATGCCTGGGAATTAGAAACCTCTCTCCGTTTCGTCGAAGAGAATGGGCTGCTTTCTTTTTGTCGTGCATTGTGCAATGCCAATGAATTTCTATACGTGTTCTAACGAGAGAGGCTCGCCATGATGTCTTCGCAAAAGGTTGATCCGTTGGCTCTAACACGCCGAACGGTGCTGCATCAAGGACTCGGAAGTCTTGGAGGTATGGCGCTTTGGCAATTGCTTTGCCGTGATAGTATCGCTTTGGCGAGCGATGGACGCGGGCCCATCAGGCCTGTCATTGACTCTAGTCATCCGTCTCGGGCGAGAAAGCCGCATTTTGAACCCAAAGCCAAACAGGTCCTTATGATTTTTTGTGCAGGGGCTTGCAGTCAGCTCGACACATTTGATTACAAGCCAGAGTTGATTGCACAGCATGACAAGCCGATGCCAGGGTCTGAGAAGCTGATTACGTTTCAAGGCGGACAGGGGACGTTGCAAAAGAGTCCGTGGGAATTCACCCCACGCGGGCAGTCGGGAAAAATGATCTCGAGCTTATTGCCGCAACTGGGGGATTTGGCTGATGACCTGTGCTTCATCCATTCGATGACAGGCAAAACGAATACACATGGACCGGGTGAAAACTTTATGAATACCGGATTCACGCTGGATGGGTTTCCGAGCATGGGGGCTTGGGCCACGTACGCTCTCGGCAGTGAGAATGATGATCTGCCGAGTTTCGTTGCGATTCCTGATCCTCGTGGGATACCTCAATCAGGGCCCAATTGTTGGAATCCAGGGTTCCTGCCTGCGGCGTTTCAGGGAACAGCGTTTAATGCGACCTCTCCCGTTCAGAATCTCGCACGACCTGCGCGATTCGCCGAAGACACGGATAGAGCAACTCGCGAATTTTTAGCGGAGCTCAATCGTCACCAACAGCGCAACTTCCCTGGCGACAGCGAACTGGCAGCTCGAATCTCGAGTTATGAACTAGCAGCACGTATGCAGCTGTCCGTTCCGCAGATCAGTGACCTTTCGACCGAAACCGCAGAGACGCTAGAGGAGTATGGAGCGAATAGCCGAGGAACCCCTAACCTCGGGATCAAAGCCGCCTATGCAAAGAATTGTATTTTAGCGCGCAGGTTGATTGAGAGTGGCGTTCGGTTCGTCCAGTTGTTCAACGGTGCCTACCAAGTTGGCGGAGAGGGGACGAGCAACTGGGATGGCCACAAGATACTTCGGGATCAGTATGCGCTGCATGGCGAGGTATTCGATCAGCCCACTGCCGCCTTGCTTCGCGATCTAAAGCGACGAGGCTTACTGGAGCATACCCTAGTCGTTTGGTGCACCGAATTCGGTCGAATGCCGACTTTTCAAGCCGGCGCCCAGGGGCGGGACCACAATCCCGAGGGGTTCACCGTCTGGATGGCGGGAGCTGGCGTCAAGGCGCCCTACACCTACGGAGCGACGGATGAGTTTGGATATCGTGCGGTCGAGAACGTGAGCACCGTTTACGATTTCCATGCTACGATTTTACATTTGCTCGGTTTAGACCATGAGCGGCTTTCGTATTACCACAACGGGATCGAAAGGCGGCTCACCGATGTCCACGGCCACGTTCTTCGAGACCTTATTGCCTAACCGGCTAGCAAGCGGTATTGCCTAACCGGCTAGCAAGCGGTATTGCCTAACCGGCTAGCAAACGGTATTGCCTAACCGGCTAGCAAACGGTGCCCTCAATGCCCCCGCCTCACCGGAGAGTTTACTCGGAGGGAGCGAAGGAAGTTTGAAATGTGAAGGGGAAAGTTGAAAGATGAAGACTTCGCGGCGTCGACGGTTCCTCCAGCCAGCGAGTCATACGCTCCATTGAGGCAAGCTCAATGGGAGCGAAAAACGCGGCGAGCGTTGTCGCGGCGCTAGCTGATTAGTCATCGGTCCACTGACACTAGGTCAGTGGAGCCGTATCGTTAACGGTTGAAGACGAGGAATCGAGGATTTCAAGGGCCTCAAAGAGCTTTGGCCAATTAGAATCCAGCGAACGGGTGGGAAACGGAATCCTTTTGCGCGACCATTTGCTGAGCTGTTGGGAGCCCCTTCATAGCGTTAGCAATCGCATCCTTGGTCGCTTCGTAGTTGAACTCGTAGATCTTCTTGTCGTCGTTAGCAGCTGGGTGAATGAACACACCGCAAACGATGACCAAGCTCTCTGCTTGATCGGCTGGAATCACTCCAGCGGCGACACTGTCCGCGACTGCTTTAGCAACGGCGTATTGTGCAGGTCCGAACATTTGGACCGCTTGCTTCATTCCCTTGATGGTCACCTTGGTAATCATAACCGTGCTGGGCTTAACAGCAACGTTCGGCGAGAGAACTGCCAAGAGATTGGTGTGACCAGCGCTCTGGTTGGCCAAAGCGTTCGCGAACGCGACACCTACTGGGCCTTCTTTGCTGCCGATCATCAAGTCGATGTGGGCGATCTCATTGCCTTCGCCGACCAGTGCTTCTCCGATGTACATGGACATAGTGGGGATCCTACTTTGTGGGGGGGAACTATCTGAACTTCGCATAAACGTCGCGATTGTGAACACGAAAAGGTATCAAACTGCAACTTTTCTGCAATCACAGCCAGCCCCCCAATCACCCGGTAAATGGCATCTTTTGATCCCAAAATTGGAAATCTCCCCCCGATTCTTTCCCCAAAACAGTGGAATTTCCGCCCCGACTAGGTACCCTGGATAGAGTTCGCATTGTCGTGAGGTATTTGGCACAATAGTTGCGACGTCAATATCGTGCTGCAGAGAAAGCAGCATCCGATGGACCTTCAGGGAAATCGGATAGCCGATGTTATCTGGGGATGTATTCCAGGTCGATCGGCCTTGGCTGACTGCCTTACCCGTTCCGCGAAACAGAAATCCCATTAGGACTCGATTATGAAGCGAAGCATCACTCATCTGTTAACCCTAGTCTTTTCCGTTTCCACCGCTGCTGCGGGCTATTGTCAAGACTCGAAAGAGACTCAGCCAGAAGGCAAGCCGGTTGCCACGAAACCGTCGAAAGGCAAGGAAAAGGCGAAGACTGTACGCAGCGTAGAAATGTTCCAAGCCATGGAAGATGGTCTGGTGACGGTCGAGTACATTGGCAAGAGCTCCAAAGAAGCCAACATTATCTTCAAGAACCAAACCGGCGATTCGCTCGACATCCAACTTCCCGCCACCTTCGGTGCTGTACCCGTTCTTGCCCAAATGGGTGGCATGGGCATGGGAGGCATGGGTATGGGTGGAATGGGAGGAATGGGCGGTGGAATGGGAGGAATGGGTGGTGGCATGGGAGGAATGGGTGGCCAAGGTATGGGGGGCGGCTTTGGAGGAATGGGCGGCGGCATGGGTGGAATGGGCGGTATGGGTGGAATGGGCGGCGGCATGGGCGGCATGGGCATGGGAGGGATGATGCGTGTGGAGCCAGACCGACCAAAGAAAGTCAATGTCCCAATGCTTTGCCTAGAACATGGAAAAGATGACCCGACACCTAAGATGAAATATAAAATCGTTCGATTGAACGAAGTAAATCCCTCCCCCGTTGTGGAGCAAATCTGCTTGGCCCTGGCCAACCGTCAAGTCGACCAGAAAGTGGCTCAGGCGGCAGCATGGCACGTTGCCAACGAACTGAGCTGGCCGGAATTGCTCAACAAAGCTCGCTCGGTCAATCACTTCGGAGGTGTGGAACTTTTCTTTAACCCACTCGAAGTCCAAGGTGCGGTCCGCTTGGTAAGCTACGCCAACGCTGCAGCGATCAAAATGGAAGAGGAAAATGCTGATCGATATCACTCTCCCGGTCAGACCGGTGAGTATGTCTCGGTGGGTGAGCAGTCCTCGAGTGATGATCGCTAACCACAGGAAGATTCTTGCTTCTTGAAATCTATACAGAGCCATCCAATTTGGGGTGGCTTTTTTCGTATCCGTTCACGGCTTTGTGGCAATATTAGATTTGGGGATAACTGGGGTGCGGCGAATCGGATCGGCGGAGCGATCCGCGACATTGTCGCTGACCGCTCCGTCGGTCTGTTCATCTCAAACGATGTTTCCCGTGTCTTTTCGTCCCGAACCCTTCGTCGTTAGCGACAATACTTGCTAAACTTTCGTAACGGTGAGCTCGATCCTTAGTCCATGCTCTAATGGGGCGATTAGAATGCAATAAGGAAGAATTCGTTCGCTCCCTCCTACCTCGATGTGCACCTCCTGATTCTTATGGAACAACAGATCTTAATCCAGCAAATTGTAATACCATTCGTTCTCTCATTTCTGGGCAGTTGGCTTATTGTGTCGGCTCCCAAAGGAGACGACTGGGAGCCCCCGTTTTTCTGGCAGAGCTTCTCCAGGCTTCTACCAGGTGCATTATTTCTGAGCGTGGGAATTTGGGCCGCAGATCTAGCGCGACGAGGGATTCTAGACCAGCCTCAGGAGTGGTTGAATTGGTCCAATAGTTACCGTTGGGAGTATCTGGTGTTCCTAGTGCCCATCGGATTCGGAGCAATCGCTTTGCTCCGTTCTCTTGTTTCTGCACCGAGCAAGTATTCGCAACTGACATGGCCCGTGAGTATCTTCCTAGCGGTACTCTTTATGGCGTTGTGTTTATCGGATCAAGCTCGCGGGAACTACTGGACCTGGAATGTCCTTTTCGTATGGATGGTGGTCGGGGTGGTAGCCATCACCGCAAACCTAGCATCCATGGACAACATGGTAGCATCTGGCTGCTCCCGATGGGCTCTGTTGATCCTGGCTGGTCAAATGGGGTGCATTTCTGCCTACGCAGCCCAAAGCTACCTGAGCCTGAGCCTTTGGATAACCAGCTCGGCTGCCATTGTCTTCGGGGCAACCTGCTGTTCCGTCTTCAGGCCAGCCAAGAGCGAGGCGTTTGGGTTATGGCACCTCAGCCTGCTCATGATTCCTTTCGTCGCCGCAGCCGTTCCAACCTTGTTCATCGCTGATCGTTTTTCGATGGATCGATTACCGCAATGGCTCATCGGCCTAGTGATGTTCCTACCGACGATGGTATGGTTCTTCGATATCGTGTACACACGGGAATGCCGACAGTGGGTTCGGATCTTTTGGGCGTTCGTTATCTGTGCATCACTTTTGGCGACCATCATATGGATCACGAAACCATTCGAATCCGATTGGTAGTGGATCATTGATCAATCCGGTGACTGGCAAAGGAGTTTGTCGAAAATGCCAATGGAAAAGGATTTGCCCGCCGCTGTGAAACGACAAGCTTGGCAGTGGATGGAATCTCCGATCGGTCCCTTGTTGCTTAGAAGCCACGGAGACAAGGTGACCGGGGTGTTCCTGAACCAACAACAGTACTTTCCCAACGACGCTCCACAAACCAATTTACTCTCAAGACAATCGGCAGTCCCAGACGTGCTTTGCCAATTGGAGACCCAATTGACCGAGTACTTTGCAGGTTGCAGGACAGAATTTCAGATCGAGATGAACCTCCTCGGAACCCCGTTCCAGCGTTCGGTATGGCTAGAATTGTTGAAGGTCCCCTTTGGCAAGACCGCATCCTACGCCCAAATAGCGACGCAAATCGGCAAACCGCGGGCGACCCGCGCTGTGGGGGCCGCCATTGGCAGAAACCCGTTGTCAATCGTGTTGCCTTGTCACCGGATCATTGGCAAGTCGGGTGGTTTGACCGGTTACGCTGGAGGCTTGGATAAAAAACGCTGGTTGTTGAGTTGGGAGCAAGCAGGCGGATCGAAACCAGCGATTCAGCAAGCCCTAGCCTTCTGCGATTCCCCATAGAAATGGATCTTCTTCTCTCAAGATCACTTTTGTCTCCGCATTCACGTACGCGCGCCCAACGATGGTAGGCGAAATCTCTCCTTTTGTTTTGTCCAACCAGCGAAAGCGGCCGACGAACGGAATCCCCAATATTCCTTCTTGCACCCAATCGGTCCCCTCCTCCAGTTCTCCCGAAGCTGCCAGGCAAGCGAGCTTGGCACTCGTTCCTGTACCGCACGGAGAACGGTCGTACATCGCCCCAGGGCAAAGCACAAAGTTACGAGAGTTTGATCCCGCGTGCAGCGGCTTGCCAAATAGCTCGGCATGATCCACGCGTGGTTCGTACTCATGCGAGGCTACCACCAACTCGTGCGTTAACTTCAGTAGCTCGGACTTGTCCGGTTTAGGATGGTTCATCAACTCTGACTTGGCTAAGCAGAACCAATTCCCACCATAAGCAATGTCGGCCTGGATGACGCCGTAGTTTTTCGTGGTGAGCGGAACCGAGGCGTGAGTCCTGTAGCTCGGGACATTCTCGATCTCGACCCGCCCATCTTCTAAAAGATGTGTCGTCACAACTCCCGCTACCGTTTCGAATTTCCAGTAGCCGGGAGTGAGTCTTCCGAGGTGTCGCAGCGTTTCTACGACTCCGATCATGCCATGCCCACACATGCCGAGATATCCGACGTTGTTAAAGAAAATCACCCCGGCAGTGCATTCCGGATCGTTGGGGGGTACCAAATGGGCACCCACCATAACCTCCGATCCGCGCGGCTCGTTGACCAGTGCACGACGATATCCGTCGAATCGCTCTTTGGCCTCAACCAATCGTTCCTGTACCGTTTGCCCCGTCCAATGAGGTCCGTTTTCCACAACGACTCGGGTTGGCTCGCCAGCCGTGTGGGAATCAATCGCCAAAAAGGAATCCATTTGCATTTAGGAAACAACTGATTAGTTAGAGTTGGTTGCAGAAATAGGATGAACGCTTTCAGGAAGCTCAATCGCTTGACCTTGAGCCAAAAACTCTCGTTCCAGCTCGGCTAGCATATCGTCGTCCAAGTCGTGTTCCAAGGCGTCTGCTCCGCGGTCAAGTGCAGCAGGTGAAAGAACCGCTAAATTGGAGAAATAAACTTCTAACAAACGATGTCGCCGAACCGACTTTAAAGACTCTTGAATGCCACTCGCAGTCAGAATCAAATCTCCCGCAAGGTTTCGCGTCACCCACCCCCGTTTCTCCAACCTGCGAACAACGGTCTGTAAACGAGTCTTCTCCCAAGTCCTCATTTGTTTCAGAGAGGCCAAGTCTACAGGAGCGGATCGATTCTGCCCGTGCTGCTGCGGCGGGCTGCCACGCGTTTCGAGGAGTTCATAAACCGACCTGAGTACGTGCTCAATATCACTGGTGGCTCGACGTCTTCTCGCTGTCCAAAATCGCCATGCGATACCCTTTTCCAGCCCTAGAAAGAGGCTGAAAACGAAGCAAATTGTTGCGACCAGAACGATACAAGGACCAGTTGGCAGGCGTTCGCCATACAAACTGACCAGCGTTCCCGCCATACCTGATATGCCGCCGATCAACGCGCTGATACCGATAGTTGGATTGAGCCGGTTGGTCCAAAACCTTGCAGCAACGGGAGGGGTCACCATCAATGCAACCACTAATATCACCCCCACGACCGAAGCTCCCACGATGACCACCACCAATACCGCGCCCAGCAACATGGCATCGATCCGTCCTGCTGGCCACCCCGCCGCCGACGTGAATAAAGGATCAAAGCAGAGAATCTGCAACTCCTTTCTCGTTAGCCAAACCAAACCGGTTACAAACAAGGAAGCGGCAATAATCATCTGAAGATCGGACTGAATGATGGAAGCCGATTTGCCGAGGACATAGGTTTCTAACCCCGCTCCCATCTGGTCCGGAATCTGCTGAATGACGCTAAAAAGCACCATCCCCATCCCAAAAAAAACACTTAAGACGATTCCCAAAATCGCATCTGGCTTAAGCTTGGTTAATCTACCCAGAAGCGAAACAGCGAAAACACTCGAAGCTCCCGAAAGACTCGCCCCCAGCAATAACCCGAGCAAACTGCGGCCATTCCCACCCCACACGATCTGCACCAGAAATGATGCCGCAAGGCCAGGAAGAGCCGCATGGCAGATGGTGTCTGCGATCAGAGATTTTCGCCGCAACAAAAGATACACTCCTACCACGCCGGCAATTATGCCCAAAAGGGTAGAGCTGATCATGACAAGTCGCGTGTTATAGTCGAACATGACACCAATATACGCCAAAGCTTTCCCATTCGTCTATTTCATTCTGTCACGATGCAACGAAAAGCAGGCTCTGCCGACTCCATCAGCACTTCGGCTTTTGACTACATCATCGTGGGAGCTGGTTCCGCTGGCTGTGTTCTTGCGACCGAGCTTTCCCGCGGACAATCTGGTACCGTTCTGCTCATCGAGGCTGGCTCTAAAGCCGGGCACTATCAAAGTCGCCGTCCGGTGCTCTACCCCCACCTCTTTGATAGCCCAGATCTTTCTTACCGGGATCGATCTGCCCCCCAAGTCAAACTGGGCGGACGATCGATTCTCCTCCCCTCCGGGAAAGGACTAGGAGGCTCGTCGTTGATCAACGCCACGATTGTCGTTCGTCCCGGCGATGAGGATCTCCGTCATTGGCATCAGCTTCTGGGGGACTCTTGGGATCCCGAACGAACCAACGATTTGCTTGACGAACTTTTGGAATCCTTAAAAACACATATCGACCATAAACCAACCCTGCACCCTTTGTCGCGTCAGATCCTAGATCGATGCTCCCAGGCTCCTATACCCGAGTCCTTATTCCCCTACGCACGATTGGTTCGGCATGGAAGACGGGAATCGATCTGGCGTGCTCTAGGCGAATTCCGTAACTCTGCATCGATCTCCATGCTGCGAGGTGCGAAAGTAAACTCTGTGCAATTCTCTGGTTCTCGGGCAGTGGGAGTCGAGGTATCAGCGTCAAACGGGTCGAGCTCCGAAGCAATTCGAGCGAACAAGGCTGTGGTCCTATGCGCAGGTGCACTAAAAACCCCGACCATCCTTATGAAGAGCGGAATCGGTCCCAAGTCTGCAATCCTGCCTCATCGCAATTTAATCGTCGACTCTCCTTGGGTAGGAAAACAACTATGTGATCACTTGGTTTTCCCTATAACCTACTCAACATCCGAAGAATCGTTACCCAGTCGATTTTGTGCCGATGAGAATCGTACGTGGCTGCGTTCAGGCGAGGGACCCCTCGCATCGAACATCGCTGAGCTCGGTGCATTCCTTTGGGCCGACGAACAAGGAGCCTATTCCTTGGAACCGGCCAAAAGCAATGCTCCTCCCAGCGTGCAGTGGCACATCACGCCAACTCACTATCTAGAATATCCGACCAAGCATCCGAGCACTAACGCGATGAGCATCGGCGTGACCATGTTGCATCCGAAAAGTCGAGGTGAAATACGATGGGAAAAAGACGGCTCCTTCACGATCGATCCGATGTATCTGATCGTAGAGTCTGATTTATCGGAGTTCGTTGCAGCGACCCAGTGGACTAGGCAATGGGTCCAGGCAGGTCCATTACAATCAATGATCAATGATGAGCTCTTACCAGGGTCCAAACGCCAGGACGATCGATCGGTGCAGGCAATGGTTCAAAGGCTCGCAACAACCATTTACCACTACATCGGCACAGCCGCTATCGGTGCAGATTCCGCATCGGTTTGCAATGCAAACTTCGAGGTCCGAGGCTGCGAGCGGCTGTATGTGTGCGACGCCTCCAGCCTCCCCACACAACCCTCAGGCAATCCACAACTCGCCGTAATGCTGCTCGCCAAGATGCTGCCTCGCACAATCGCAACCTAAACCAAATTGAGAAACTCCCGGGTATTTGTCGTTACAGAACTTCCTGATCAGTTCGATCGAGAGGCCTCTACAATCTGAAAGAAATTAGCACCATCAAACTCAGTCACACGACCGGAAATGATCCAAATCACCCCAGGATCATCATTCTTCTGAGCGGTCAGGATTCGTTGCAACCAGAGATTCTCTAAACAAACCATCGTCCGCTTTGTCTGTTCGTCGAACAAGTTGATACGACCACTAGCGGCCCTCCGAACTTGAACCCTCAAGTTGCTTAGCTCCGTTCCCTCTCGGATCACATTATCTGTTCGGCTCGAACTACCCTCGTTTAACTTCGCGCCACCGAGCGCCTCTTTGCCCTCGTCAGCGTGGGCCCGTCCTCGCGAGGCAGATTCGTTGTTCCAATTAGCAAGAACGACAATCGTTAACGCGACCGCCAGCAACCAAAATGCAGGTGTTTTAAATAGTTTCACAAAAGCACTTATCGCCTGGTCACTCGACAGAGACCACGAGGGGGAGGAATCCATTACTCACTGAATGGCGGAACATTCTATTGCCTCTTAGGTAACGCCAAGGCGTGTAGCGACATGACACCGCCCACCGTAAGAAGCACAAACCCAAGCCAATTGGGTGGTTGAAAACTCTTCTTCGGTGATGCCACTTCTACATAGGCGTTGGTCAGGGCGTTGTTGTTGGCAATCTTGGAGTTTTGAGCGAAGCGGTGCAAAGCCTTCGTGCTACTTTCGTTAAGTACAAAGGTCTCTACAGATCGGAACTGAAGCCCTAACAAAAACAGGACAATTCCGAACATGAAGTATCGATTGCGATCTAGATTCATCACAGCACCTCGGCGGAAGAAACAACTCCGGTATCATCGGTGTGGCCGAGTAAGGACGTTAAAGATATTACCCAGTTTCCAATATTTCAACTTGGGGAGTTTGGGCCGAATACTCTATTCTGTTTGTGAGGAGACTGGCATTTTAGCATTAGAGTTATCTTCGCGAGGTTCCGTTACCAAGAACGAATAGATAGCCAACATGATGGCACCCGTTACCAACAAACTGTCGGCAATATTGAAATTGGGCCATGTGTACTCGCCGTACGTGAACAAGATCCAGTCGCGCACTCCCCCCTTATAATTCTTCGGTAGATCGGGAATCCCGAGTCGGTCGTAAAGATTGCCGAATATACCACCCATAACCAACCCCATCGCAATGGTAAGCCAAAGCGACTTGCTGGCCTTTAGCACAAATAGCCAGTAAACAATTCCGATTGCAGCTACGATGGATAGAATGGAAAACAGCCAACCAAACCCCTGCCCCAGTCCAAACAAAGCCCCCATATTCACAGCGGTTTGAAAGCCAACATAAGGCTCTATTAACCAATGAGGTGGCGACTCCCCTGGGTTGCCAAGCCAGCCAAAAATCGCTTGTTTTGTCCACAAGTCGATGGAGCAACCAGCGATGGCTAGGCTCAAGAAAAGAAGGAGTCTCATAGGATGTGCTATCGAGTGGTATTTAGGTTCAATCGTTACAGCGTTGTCAGCGTTATCCTACCGCAATTTGGATAGATGGAAAACCGCGTCATTAGCGTAATCGCACGACTCGCTCTGCAACGATTTGTTTCGCAGCTAAGTTTGGTATGTAGCCTCGTACTCCTTGAATCATAACCGGTTGCTGTAAATATCGACGTAAATTCAATGATGCCGTAGAACGCACGTACGTTATCACATTTCCAGCGTCGTCCGTTAAGGCAAAGTCAGGCTGCCCGGGGGCCGTGGCGTGAACCTGAACCAGCCATCCCGAGGCGTCACCGGCGCCTAACTCCGACGGTTGTGGGTAGTTGGGCGGTTGGGAATAATTCGGTGGCGAGACCGCTGCCCCCATACCCCCAGACGCTTGCACCACTGGCGATAGGCCGTTAAATGTCCCTGGTTGTCTCGGATTGAAGCCGGAGGATACGCTGTGCATCGACTCGCGGCTGTCAAGGTCGCGGCTGTTAAGATCGCGGTTGCCCCTCTGCGCCGACTGCAAAGACTTGATTCGCAAGTCATCAAACCGATCGATCCGGTCGAGCAGTAGCCTGGCTTCACCCCGAACAACAGCCGAATCGCCATACTCGATCCAATCCATGCAGCGAGCTCTCAGACGCCCGAGGTCCCATGTTTCAGTCGGTTGCGAGACGACTCGAGACAACTCCAGCAACGAGCGCTGCACCTCTGGCGAAGTGAACTTAGCGTCCTCCCACGGTTCTTCATACTTATCCCTCGGAGCGTAGGAGGCTTGAGCGATGTCCCGGGGCTCGAAACTTGGCGACTGAACAGCATGCCAGCCATCGGAATTTCTTTCGCGATAATCGGAATCGTATGGTCCACGACCACTACCGATCCCTCTCGAACCAGCGTTCGCCTCATAGTTGTTTGGTGGGTTGTACAAGGCCGGCTGACCACCGAACAAAGGCTGGTTGGAAGCCAGCAAGCGTTCCATGATCGGAAGCTGGCCATCTAGCGGTCGGTAATCGTCTTCGAAGCTGGCCCCCACTCGATCATCATAGTAGTCCCGGTCATCAGGTTCATTGGTCGACGATGGTCTGTAAGGTCGATTTCTTTGCCCTGGTCTCGGGAGTCGATCCAAACGGTTCGAACCGTACTGATTTGGCATACTCCGCGAGGAAGGCTGCTGATGAAAGTCATGCATACTTCGGCGCATTTCCGTGTTTACCGGGGCTCGCTCCGCCTCTATGACGCTAAAGCCAACCAAGCCGAGAATGCTCCTCAGTGGCTTAGCTTTGAGAGGACCACGAGGGTCGCTTTGAAGGCTGTCCCAATGTTGTAAGGAATCGATCTGGTGTTGAGCTTGTTGTCTTCTCTGGGCACGGCGCATCTCTTCTGGCGTCATGGCCTCCTCGATCAAGAAGGATTCATCCGCGAACTGTTCTCCCCCTAAGATAATTGCTTCGTCCGTCGCAACTCCTTGGGGTACCTGCCCCATGAACTCGGATTGTTCTCGCTTGATCTCTTGGTTGATCCTAGCAACAACCTCAGATTCATCGCTCCACACGATTTTGCCCTCAGGTGGGTTGTCTACAACTTGGGTCGCTGCCGCTCGAGACACACCAGAACCAATCGGGGGCGACGCCGAAGATTGAGAGAAGTTAGCCAACGCGATTTGTCCCGGCTTCTCGTCTGCGTCCGGCCGCGAGTTTGGCATGCTCGATGCTGGCATTTGATCGGTCAACGCCGAGGAACGAATCCACCGAAATTCACCTTGCGGGGGACTGATGCGATACCAGAGCTGTTTCGTCCCATCCTCGCCAATCTGATGCTCTTCTCCGAGAATCTGCACCTGCTGCGACTTGTAAAGGGCTGTTTGCCACATGAGTTGCTTGATGCTGGCTGCGTCCGAACCAACCCACGCAGGAGTTTCCTCGTCGGATATCTCTGCGACCTTACCTCCCGGTAACAAGTACGCATGTTTGGCCAAGATCCAGTTATAGCTGTTCTCAGGGGGGCGGATGCCTGACCATCCATCCGTCGTTTCTAGATAGACCTCGACTCGCGAGCGTGCAGAGAGATCGCCTGTTGCATAATAACGCTCCGAAGGTCCCGATCTTACAATCGCTTTCGTTCCCAACACGTAACGAACACGTGGCTCGGTATAGCTCTTTTGGATCTCCGGGGGGGGGGAATGGTCTGGAGAATTCTTATCCGTCACAGGTGTTGGAGATGGTATAGGAGTGGGCATTGCCAAGCATTCCGCCCCGATACCACCGGAGCCCAAACAACTCAGCCATATGGCAACCATCAATTGGGAGCGACGTCGTGATCGATTGTGATATCGTGATCGATTTTGATGTTGGGTGTCCATATCGGGAATCCTCGCCCTATTTTGACCAGGAAAGCCTGGCTACCATCGACTATCTAGTGGTGCGTGAGTTAGACGCAACGGTTTGTTCAATAAGCTGTCTTAAATTACTATCCGGTTCTCGTGTTGCGAGCGTGCGAAGATGCTGCAATACATCTCGATCTTGCAAAGAACCCAAGATCGCGATGGCTCGCTTCCTCACCGACCTACTGCTCGATTGAGCCATCCAGTAAAGTAAAGGGGCAGGACTAACCTCGCTAAAACGGGCGAGATGATCGAGCAGTTCTAATTGCCCCCCCTCGTCGCCTCGCGCGAACTGAATGGCTATGTCTAAGAGGGAGTCCGGTAGCCCCCGTTGCGAAAGTTCATCGTAAACCAAGCGAACTCGCCGCTCTTGAGTACTCCCCAATAGTGGCAGCAACCTCTCCAGTGGTAATTGCTTCAGATCGTCAAACGAAGTGGCTTCCGAATGGGAAACGACCGTTGCGATTGCAGACTGTTCCACAGGCACCACGATCGGCGGCTTGGACTGCGAACGCTTGACTTCACTCGGGTTATCGGAAAGACGCCCTCGAACCGTTGAGTTGGCTAGTGTCTGCGATTCCGTTTTTGCTGTCGGTGGGGGCAAGATGGACAGCTCATTTCCCCCGTTGGAAGCTGTTGGCACGGGAAAGGCGTTTAAGCCAGGAAGCGAGTTTGCAAAAGTGTTAGAGACAGTCTGGTCAGAGAGACGAGATGCGGCGGCGAGCGAGGGGGAACTAAACTCCGAGACCTGTGAAGCTGGCACAGTCAGTTGGCTTTGTCCTGGATCCATGGCGTTCAAGGAGACTACCATTGCGAGGGTTTCGTTCGCAGGGTTGGTGTCGAGGTCGAGAATTGCGATTCCGTGTTCTCGCAACCATTTCTGAGAGAGTGGCGACCATAGACCGGCGACGGCTCCCACGACCACGAACAGTGTTGTTACTCCAAGCACCGTTCCCAGGCTTGCGGATCCGTGTTGTTTATTCGGGAGCCGAAGTCGCGGATCTGCGCGTTTGCCGGATAGCCATTCGACATCCAGCAATGCAGTCACAGGTTCAGTTCGAGACTTCTTTGGCATACAGAAACGAGAAGGAAACGCGTTAACCGATCATTTTCACAAAAATCTGTAGATAGGCTAAAGTTCGTTCTCATTTCAATACCAAATACATCAATCACCAATTCCATCCATAACATGGCAGGGCAGGGCAAGGTGTTGTGCTAGCGATCTTCTGTCTAGGACCTAAGCCCCCCCTTTAAATCATTCCAACATCCAAATTTTCCCAGAGTCAAAGCAACATGCAGTCAAAGCAACATGCAAAAATTGGCTCGCCTAGCATCTCCGAGTATTCCATCCGACCGACATCCAAAATCGTCAGATCCACGGCGGGGACATTAGAGTTGCCGTCGAAGAGCGTTTTACCAAGGAAATCACTTGGGAAGCCAAGGCAAACATTGAAGAAAAAACCAGCAGGGCCAGAAGGGCTCGAACCTTCGACCTACGGATTAGAAATCAGGTGTCAACCAATGAAAAACAAGGGTCCAAGGGTGTAGTGGCACCATATTGGCACAGTGACCCCCGTTTAGAGGCGATCGCCAAGGCGTGGCCGGGACTCGATGAAGCGGCGAAAAATCTGATCTCGGAGATGATCGAAAGATTCGTCCGTGCCGACTAGAACTTTTGAAGAAAGGCGAGCAGCTCATCGGCCAACGTCCAATTGGCGAGCCATACGATCTTGGATTACTATGGAGATTTAGTCTCAGATCCAGATTTCCCGCTAAGTTTCTCATATGCTCGTTAAATCGCTCAAATGCAAAGGCTTCTCCTGCTTCACAAAAGAATGGGGAGGTTTCGATCAGTTCAAGCCAATAAGTGTAATTGTTGGTCGGAACAACTCAGGCAAGTCTAGACTGATCGATTTAGTCGAAAAGCTAGCAAGCACGAACTTGCAAAAGCTAGGTCATGACATTTCTTGCTCGGGTGAACTGACCGAGCAACTACTTGAGCGTCTATTTGCAAAGGACAAATGCGGCGGCAAATTCGGACCAAATTACGTCGAGTTTTACAGACAGCATAGCCACTGGAACTGCTACGGGGAGTCTAATGTAGGTAGTCATGTTAGCTGGAAAAAGTCGAATGGAGTTGTGACAGTCGGAAACGGCTTCCAATTGAAATTTAAAGGAAGTAATGCGACAGGTTCAACCTTCGATGCGAACGCGATCGAGGCAATTCGCAATGGACTTGAAACAAAATACGTTGAATCGCCCTTCTTCGGAAGAACATTTCGACGAATCTTTGCAGATCGCGATATTCGCCCAGAATTGGAGTCACCCGGACTAGATTTGTCGTTCGATGGCTCAGGGGCGACGAATCTTATTCGTCGGTTCATCAACAGCACCGCGCTTGACGAAACTATTATTCAAGAGGAACTCTTGACCGGGCTTGCTCAGATTTTTCAAAGCGATGGCAATTTCTCTGGAATCGAAATTCGCCAACACGACGAGGAAGAATCAGGAGCACTAAAGAACTTTTGGGAAGTGTTTTTTCGAGAACCTTCTAAAGGACTTATCTCATTGAGCGATTCTGGAAGCGGATTAAAGACAGTCATCTTAGTGCTACTCAATCTGATTGCGATGCCCGCCGCATTAGACAAGCCGAAAGATAGTTTTATCTTCGCGTTTGAAGAACTAGAGAACAATTTACACCCCGCACTTCTTCGGCGGCTATTTCGTTACCTTGCCGATTATGTAGACCAGCACAAGTGCATGATTTTTCTGACCACTCATTCAAGCGTCGCCTTAGACTTTTTTGCAACCAAGGACAATTCTCAAATCATCAGCGTAGAACACGATGGCACGTCAGCAAAAACGACAACCCTAACCGTTCATTTCGATCGCGTCTCAATGGTTTCAAAACTTGGAGCTCGCCCCTCAGATCTTCTACAGGCCAATGGAATCGTCTGGCTGGAGGGGCCGTCTGATCGCATTTACATCAACCGATTCATCGAGCTTTTCTCAGATGGTGAATTGATGGAGGGACGTGATTATCAATGTGCATACTACGGCGGTTCGATACTCGCCAAAAGCGAATTCGCCGCACCTGAATCATCAGAACCGTCACTGAACAATTTGCTCCGAATCAACAACAACATTGCAGTGATTTGTGACGGCGATCGAACAGCGAGCAAAGGCGAAAAGTCGGAATTGAAAGAGCGAGTGACGCGAATTCGTGATGAAGTCCAGGCAATCCCCAACTCTTTTATCTGGATAACTGAAGCAAAGGAGCTTGAAAATTACGTGCCAGGCCAGGTATGGGGATGTGTTTACGAAGTTTCAAACATTCCTGATCCGGCAAAACATGACTCGTTCCCGTCTACCAAGCTTACTGAAAGGAATTTTGTAACCTCCAAGCTCAAACGCAAGTCGTTCGACAAATGTGATTTCGCCGCCAAGGCAGTTTTCTACCTTACTAAAGAAAATCTTGCGCCTCGATTTGAACTTGCAGAAAAAATGACCGAACTGGTAAAGACGATTCGATCTTGGTCGATGGATTGAGTCTTGCCAGACCGAACGAGTGAGTTGCGCCGAGAACATCTCAGTAGTGCGGCATGCAACCTGCCACTTTTGAGATGCGTTCATGCGGCAGAAAATCACAAGCTCGATGATCTATCTTGGTTCCCAACCAGTGTAGGGTTTGTTAAACTGCCTCATCACCGACACTGTGATTTTCAAAACGTGACACATATCATGACCAAATTATCCGAATACATGCAGACTGCCGAGGCGGCCGAGTACGTAGGCGTCCACCACAATACCATTCGCAAATGGGCGGATCGGGGTGAACTCCCCATGCACCGAAATCCAGTGAACGGCTATCGCCTTTTCAAACGAACCGACTTGGACAGGCTACTCAAGCAAGCCTCCAAACCCGTTAAGCCTAGATAATCTTCTTTCCGCTCACGAAGCCACACCTGTCGATGGATCAAGCCGTACACAACAAAATAATCTCCTTTATCTGGGGTATCGCGGACGATGTCCTGCGCGATCTTTTCGTGCGAGGCAAATATCGCGACGTCATTCTCCCCATGTTCGTTATCCGTCGACTCGATGCCGTGCTGGAACCAACCAAGCCTGCTGTGCTCGACACCAAAAAGATGCTTGACGATGCTGGGATCACGGAACAACGCGCCGCGCTGTGCGGGGCCTCCGGAGAAGCGTTCTACAACACATCCAAATTTACTCTCCGTGACTTGCGTGCCCGCTCTAATCAACAACAATTGCGAGCCGACTTCGAAGACTATCTCGATGGCTTTTCAAGCAACGTCCAGGACATCCTCACCAACTTCGAATTCCGCAACATCATTCCGAGACTCTCGAAAGCCGACGCGCTCGGGACTCTGATTGCCAAATTCCTTGATCCCGAAATCAACCTTAGCCCCACCCCCGTACTCAACGGCGATGGCACCGTTAAACATCCCGCAATGGATAACCATTCCATGGGGACTGTCTTCGAAGAGCTAGTACGCAAATTTAACGAAGAGAACAACGAAGAAGCCGGTGAACACTGGACGCCCCGCGATGGTGTCCGATTAATGACGAACCTGGTCTTTCTACCCATCATCGATCAAATCAAGCCCGGGACTTATCTGCTGTTCGACGATGCTTGCGGCACCGGAGGTATCTTGACCGTAGGAGAAGACACTCTGCAAGAGATCGCCGAAAAGCGAGGACTGAAGGTGAGCATCCGCCTGTATGGCCAGGAAATCAACCCGGAAACCTACGCCATCTGCAAAGCGGATATGCTGCTTAAGGGTGAAGGCGAAAACGCGGAACACATTGTCGGTGGCGCAGAATGGTCGACGCTTTCGCATGATGCGTTTCCAAGCCAAGTATTTGACTTCATGTTCGCTAACCCGCCGTATGGCAAAAGCTGGAAGAAGGACTTGGATGCGCTGGGTGGCAAGGATGGACTGCGGGACCCACGATTCAAGGTGACCCACCAAGGTGAGGAACTTAATCTAGTAACCCGTTCTAGCGATGGCCAATTGTTGTTCCTGGCCAACAAAGTTGCCAAGATGAACGACAAGACCGACCTCGGAAGTCGTATCGCTGAGGTTCACAATGGCTCATCGTTGTTCACCGGAGACGCGGGGCAAGGCGAAAGCAACATCCGTCGTTGGATCATCGAAAGTGATTGGCTGGAGGCTATTGTCGCTCTGCCACTCAACATGTTCTACAACACCGGCATTGCAACGTACATCTGGGTTCTTTCCAACCGTAAGCCCAAGCACCGCAAAGGTAAGGTCCAACTCATCGATGCGACGCAATGGTTCAAGCCACTGCGCAAGAACCTTGGCAAGAAGAACTGCGAGTTATCCCCCGAAGACATTCAACGCATTTGCGACACCTTCCTCAAATTCGAGGAGACGGAACAATCGAAAATCTTCGACAACGAGGCGTTTGGATACCGAAAAATCGTGGTCGAACGCCCTCTCCGTTTGCATAGCCAGATCACGACCAAAGCCATGGAATCGCTCCGTTTCGCGTCCGGTGATGAAGAGATTCGAAGCGAACTCTACGATCAATTCGGCGACGATCTGTATTCTGATTTCGCAAAGATTCGAGAGTCGTTGGAAAAAGTGCTCAACGAATGGGGATCCGGTGACGGTGATGAGGAGGAAGAAGACGGGGACGATGCACCCGCTAAAAAAGGGCTTCCTGAGAAAAAGAAGAAGAAACTACTCGATCCCAAGACTTGGGAACGGGATGGACGCTTAGCGGATTCCGCCGCCGTATTAAAGAAGGAACTTGGCGATGGCCTTTTCGAGGACCATAACGACTTTCGAAGCAAAGTCGACGCCGCTGTGAAGAAGTTAAAGTTGAAACTCTCAGCACCTGAACTGAAGATCTTTTACAAAGCGGTCAGTTGGCGCGACGAGTCCGCTCCGCCCGTAATCGCCAAGGTCCACAAGCCGGGCAAAACTTCCGTCAATCCAATGTATGGCTTCTACGCAAGTCCGGGCGGCGATAAGAAAGTGATCTACGAATACGAATCGGATCCGGAGTTGAGAGATACGGAACAAGTCCCACTGCAAGAAGACGTGGAGACCTTTATGCAGCGTGAGGTGTTACCTTACACCCCCGACGCCTGGATCGATGCGTCGGCAACCAAGATCGGCTATGAAATCAGCTTCACTCGTCACTTCTACAAGCCCCAGCCACTTCGTTCGCTGGAAGAGATCCGCGCCGACATCCTGGCACTAGAGCAAGAAACCGATGGCATGTTAGCCGAGATCGTTGGAGGGTTGCAATGAACCGTCCAATAATAATGGTACTAGCCCTCAATCCATCCACTGCCCTATTCAAGGCTGGCTATAACATAGAAAATATCCATGCCGTTATTATAGGCAGCCTATCACAAGCCAAGTACGGCGTAGGCAAGTTTGTATCCAACAACATTCTGCAAGAAATAACCGGTCAGACACGCAATCGCAAGTTTATGTATCAAAGCTATATTGAACTGTTCCGTGACGAGGCGCAGGAGGTGCAAGAGTGATTGACGGTCTGAAACCGTACGCAGAGTACAAAGAATCTGGGTTGCCGTGGGTAGGGAAAATACCGGCTCATTGGGACGCTATTCCTAATCGTGGATTGGTGAGGAAGCGTAAGGTGCTCGTTGGTAAGAATCATGTAAAGTACCAACTACTCTCGCTAACAAAGCAGGGTGTTATCGTCAGAGATATTTCGACTGGAAAAGGTAAGTTTTCATCCGACATGGGGACCTCACAAGAGGTTCGGATTGGTGATTTTGTATTTTGCTTGTTCGATGTACCTGAAACTCCTCGGGCAGTTGGATTGTCGCATCATAACGGCATGATAACCGGTGCCTACACCGTGCTGGAATACTTGGTGGCTGGTAACCCCGCCTACTTTGAGAAGTTCTATCTTGCCATGGATGATCGTAAACTTCTTAGTCCGTTGTATTCAGGGCTTAGGCACACAATTCCAATCGAACGATTTTTAGGAGCAAAGACGCCGCAACCTCCTCCCGACGAGCAGGCTGCTATCGTACGTTTTTTGGATTATGCGAACGGGAAGATCGAGCGGGCGATTCGGGCGAAGCGGAAGCTGATCGGGCTACTCAATGAGCAGAAACAAGCCATCATCCACCGCGCCGTCACCCGCGGCCTCGACCCCAACGTCAAACTCAAACCCTCCGGCATCCCCTGGCTCGGTGATGTACCTGAACATTGGTCGCTTAAGCGATTTAAGTACCTTGCCACCATCAATAGTGGCCAAGTTGATCCTCGTAAGGCCAAATATCGCAATCTCACGTTGATTGCGCCGAACCACATTCGTAGCGGTACGGGACAATTGATCAATCTGGAAACTGCAAGCGAGCAAGGAGCGGACAGCGGTAAATACCTTGTGTCTAGGGGGCAGATCATATACAGCAAGATCCGTCCGAATTTACGCAAAGCGACGATTGCACCATGCGATTGCTTGTGCAGTGCGGATATGTATCCAATAAGTGCGAAGAAGGAAGAAATATCGCCTGACTATCTTTTATTTTTGCTGCTCTCCCAACCGTTCACAAAATTTGCGGTCGATAGTTCGATGCGTGTCGCGATGCCAAAGGTAAACCGCGAAGCTCTTGCAAATTGTTACCTATGGTTTCCCAATCTCGACGAACAATCGAAGATTCTTGAATTCATTGCTCACAAGCTAGTACCCTTCGAGATCGCTATCGTCCGTACTGAACATGAAATCATCCTCCTTCGCGAGTACCGAACGTCACTGACTGCTGATGTGGTGACAGGTAAGCTCGATGTCCGTAAAATAACCGAGCAACTTCCTGAACAAATAGATGAGCCGCACCACACCGATGATTCTCTTGGTGAATCAATCGACGACGAGCTACTTGAGGAGATCGAGGCATGACCAATGACCTTGCTACTGGCGAGACCGAACTGCCCAAACCGCAATCGCAAAAGATTTTGACACTCGAACAGGCTGCGATGATTTCACTGATGCGGCAATACCTTGCGGCTTGCATGGATCCGTTTGTCTCGCTGTTGGAGGTTCACAAACTGATGTACCTAGTTACGGCGTGCGGGGAGCCAATCGACAAGCTTAACTTCCAAAAAGGACCTTATGGCCCCTACTCGGAAAACCTTCGGCACGTTCTAAACGCGATCGAGGGCTATTTTACCCGAGGTTTTGGAGACGGCGCTGATGCGCCCGAAAAGCCTATCGAATTGCTTCAGGAAGGAATTCAACAAGCCGAGAGAGTTTTGAAAGATAATGAAGAGACCAAACGCCGAGTCAATCGGGTTGCAGATTTGATCGCGGGCTTTGAGACGCCGTACGGCATGGAATTGCTGTCGACCGTTCATTGGGTTTGCCATCATGAGGGGGCAAAAAGTGCGGCCCAAGCGAAAAAACAAGTCGAGCAATGGAGTGAACGAAAGAAAAACCTATTCCCTCAGCGGCATGTGGAATTAGCCTGGAATGTTCTTCAACAACACTATCTATTGCCAAACTAATGCACCATGAACGACGAACACCGCCCTGACACACCAACCGTTCATGAAAAGTCTCCTGCGTATTTCTCGCTCCGTCCCACCGATCTGTCCGAAGCGGGTTTGGAGAGAATCATCGTCCGGGACATGCGAGAGCGTGGTTGGTATGCAGGTAACAGTTCCGATTACGATCGAGGTTACTGTGTGGATTTGGCCCAACTGACCGCCTTTGTTTTGGCGACACAGCCCAAACTGGTGGAAGCCTTTGACTTATCCCAAGACAGCCCCACGCGACGCCAGTTTCTGGCGCGTTTGGATAAAGAGATTGCAACGCGGGGTGTCATCGATGTACTGCGGCGAGGGATCAAGCATGGACCGCATGATCTGACGCTGTTTTATGCATCACCCTCACCGGATAATCCCAAAGCAGTCGAGTTATATGCCCAGAACCGATTTAGTGTGACTCAACAGTTGCGTTACAGTCGCGATGAGACTCGACGAGCACTCGATCTGGGCCTTTTTATCAATGGTCTGCCTGTCGCAACCTTTGAACTCAAGAACAGTCTCACCAAGCAAACGGTAGCCGACGCCATTGAGCAGTACAAACTGGATCGAGATCCCAAAGAACCGCTCTTTCGCTTTGGCAGATGTGTCGTCCACTTCGCCGTCGATGACAGCGAAGTCATGATGTGTACGGAGTTAAAAGGCAAGGCATCGTGGTTCTTGCCATTCAATCAGGGGTACAACGATGGCGCAGGTAATCCACCAAACCCGAATGGGCTCAAGACTGCTTACCTTTGGCAGCAGATACTTACACCGAGCGGGCTTACCAACATTCTCGAAAACTACGCCCAGATCATCGAGGAAAAGAACCTCAAGACGGGCAAGAAAAAGCTAAAGCAAGTTTTCCCCCGCTTTCATCAACTCGAGGTCGTGCGAAACCTTCTGGCCGATGTCGCGTCCGTGGGGGCAGGCAAACGCTATTTGATTCAACACTCGGCAGGCAGCGGCAAGTCGAATTCGATCGCTTGGTTAGCGCACCAACTGATCAAGGTACGCAAAGACGAACGAGACGTTTTCGATTCCATCATCATCGTTACCGATCGTCGAATCCTGGACCAACAAATTCAGGCCACCATCAAACAGTTTGCTCAAGTAGGGGCGACCGTCGGTCATGCGGATCGGTCGGGTGATCTGCGAAAGTTCATCGAGAGTGGGAAGAAGATTATCATCACCACGGTGCAGAAGTTCCCCTTTATTCTCGATGAGATTGGAGACCAGCATCGCGGACGTACCTTTGCGATCGTTATCGACGAAGCACACTCCAGCCAAGGTGGTAAAACCTCATCGGCCTTGAGCGAGGCATTAGGCGATCCTGAAGACGAGATCAACGACGCTTTGCAAAAGCGAATGGAGGCTCGCAAGATGCTCCGTAATGCCAGTTACTTTGCATTCACTGCGACACCAAAGAACAAGACCTTGGAAATGTTCGGTATCGAGCAACCACCAGACACCGAAGGCAAAGTGAAGTTCAAGCCTTTTCACAATTACTCGATGAAGCAAGCGATCGAGGAACGTTTTATTCTCGATGTCCTGAAATGCTACACTCCCGTCGACAGTTATTACAAGCTCGTCAAAACGGTAGAGGGAGATCCGGAGTTCGACACGAAAAGGGCCCGTAGCAAGCTGCGTAAGTACGTGGAAAGCCACGATCACGCGATTCGCCTCAAGGCGGAAATCATGATCGATCATTTCCACGAGCAGGTTCTTGCGCTGAATAAGATCGGCGGCAAAGCGAGGGCGATGGTCGTATGTAGCGGGATCGAACGAGCGATTCAGTATTTTCATGCAATTCGCAGCTATTTACAGGAACGCAAGAGTCCGTACCAAGCGATCGTAGCGTTTTCCGGTGAACCGGAGTATCAAGGAGAAAAGGTCACGGAGTCATCGTTAAATGGTTTTCCAGCCAACGAGATTGCCGATCGCATTCAAGAGGATCCGTATAGGTTTCTAGTGTGCGCCGACAAGTTCCAAACGGGTTACGATGAACCGTTGCTTCATACCATGTACGTGGACAAACCACTCTCGGGTATCAAGGCAGTGCAAACCCTTTCTCGGCTCAATCGAGCCCATCCGCAGAAGCACGATGTATTCGTGCTCGATTTCATGAACAACTCGGAAACGATCACGGCTGCTTTCTCGGATTACTATCGCACAACAATATTGAGCGACAAAACCGACCCAAACAAACTGCATGATTTGAAAGACGCCCTCGATGCACATCAGGTCTATTCCGAGGATCAGGTGGCTCGGTTTACGACGCTATACCTGGATGGAGCGGGTCGTGAACAACTAGATCCTATTCTCGATACCTGCGTTGCCACATACATAGAGCGTCTCGACGAAGATGGGCAAGTGGACTTCAAGGGCAAGGCCAAAGCGTTTACGAGGAACTACAGCTTCCTGGCTTCCATTTTACCGTACACGAATGCTGCCTGGGAGAAACTGTCCATCCTGTTGAATTTCCTCATTCCAAAGCTGCCTGCACCAAAGGAAGAGGATCTGTCCAAGGGGATTCTCGAATCGATCGACATGGACAGCTATCGGGTTGAAAAAAAGGCAGCCATGAAAGTGGTGTTACAGGATGAGAATGCCGAGATCGAACCGTTACCTGGGGGAGGTGGCGGAAGGAAGGTCGAGCCGGAACTGGATCGACTCAGCAACATCTTAAAGTCCTTCAACGAGCAGTTCGGCACATTGTTTACCGATGCCGACCGGATTATGAAACGCATTCATGAGGACATTGCCCCGAAAGTGGCTGCTGACGAATCCTATCGAAATGCGAAACAGAACACGCCGAATACCGCTCGCATCGAGTTGGTCGCCGCCTTGATGCGAGTCATAGGCCCGCTCCTCAAAGACGACACGGAGTTCTACAAGCAATTCGTGCAGAATGAGTCCTTCAGAGGTTTTGTCACGGATCGGGTTTATGAACTGACGAATAGTTGAGCCAGTGCCGATGAAAGGCGAACAGAATGAACATCGCAAAAGTGGGTTCTGGGTGTCTTTTGATACAGAGTGATCCTGGCGGATCGTCAAGCAGAAGTGTGTAAAATGCGAAAGTTATTCGGTCGCATGGCGTTGAGTCGAGGACCACATCACAAAACAGGTACATTTGGATCTGCCCTGATCGCTAACTTTTTATAAATAGATATTGCCAATTCGTGACATTGTCACGGATTGATTACCGTTCGATGAAGAGACGCAAAACCGATTGGCCGACATGGTGGAATGAACTTTCGTTGCCGACTTACCCCCATGGTCACGCTTCGAGATTCGCTGCTAGACTTGCGCAGCAGCGTTCCGGTGGCAGATGAGGTGTATTCGGCAGTTAAATCGCCTAAAGGGGCTTTTTGGATGTTTTGGTTGATTGCCGGTTTCTTTGAAAAGCGATGCGCGTAAAAATGACATTGGGCAGGTGAGTAGCTATCGCCGCTGATTGGTCCTCTAGCTGAGCCTATGCAGCTAGTTGGACCAGTCGGCCCACTTAAACCATAGGTGTCTAGAATGAATGATCGTATGCTGTGTCCAGTGAAGGTCTGGGAACTGTATCGCAACGCTTTGGCCGTAAAGCGTACTGACGAAGAAACTGCTCGGGACTCACTGTTTGGCCTACCCGGGGATTTGATACCACAGGGGTGGAACCGCGTTAAAGACGATCTGACTCATAGATTTTCGCGATCGGCAAAGACCATTGACGAGATTCTAGGTATCCTTCGGGAGTGGGAAGAGTCTGCGATTAGGATCATCAAGGAACACCTAGAGATTCATCCGGTGTTGGATTTGAGTCAATGGGCGTATGACGAAAATGCGTCGCCTATTCGCTACGAACTTGTGTCAAAAGGCACACCGTTTCCAACGCTTAGCGCAGAGGATGCCAAATTTTATGAGACATACATCAAGCAGAAAACCGGCCTCACTGACGATTGCAGTGATTGGCGTCGCTACTGGCTAGAAGATTGTGGAATCGAGAGCGATCAGACCAGGTCGCATGTATTTCGCAATCTGGAGCTAAGCGAGGCGATGGGATTGCTGGGTCTATCGCACGCAAAGGCAGATGTGCATCCTCCTGCAATGCCAACATGCGCACTGAATCGGGTCCCAGCTAAGATGTTACGCGCGATTTGGAAACTAGTTGACTGGTCAAGTGAAAAATGGCGTGCCGACATTGTTGCGATCGCGATGGAGGTTTGGGCGGATGGCGAAAAAGCAGAGAATTCCACCTTTCGATATACGCTAAACAAACTTCAAGATGAGCTAATCGAATCAGGGGACAGGGACTGGTTGTTTGATCTAAAAAGCCCCTGGGTTTACGTAAGCCGCATCCGATAAAAAAGATGAGATGTTGGGTATGTTGGTTTTAACCAACCGATTCCCAGGCACTGAGTTGTTAACCTTTCGTTTTTCCACGGGAGGTATCTATGTCTACAACTATAAATTTGCCAGATCCTTCGAAGCTGCGAGAAAGGATCATCGAATGCGCCAGAGAATTAGCCCTGCTCAAATCTATCGAAAAGGCGCTCGCTAAAGCGAGAAGTCAGGGGATATCCACGAGGGAGGATTGCGATGACAGCGAGCCCAAGACCACCTAGGCCCAAGCAAGAGCCAAAGCCAATCGCCTGCACGACCAGCGACATGGCAAAGATCCTGGGCATTTCTGATCGATCAGCTTGGACGCTTATAAACACGGGACAGGTGCGGTCGTTCCGCGTTGGTCGCTCGATTCGAGTCTTATACGAAGCAATCGAAGAATTCGCCCAACAAGGAGGAACCAAGTGAGCGTGAAAACAGAGAGCGTCGGTGCCAGCCGACGCCCCCCATGCAAAGACCCTGACATAGGATCATCTCATCCTATCCGCCTAACGCCGTCTAGTCCACCTATTTCGGAGGGGCGTTTGCGGATCATGGCGCAGCTACCATTGCATCTAACGTGCGGCGTGAAACTATGGGCATCAGATCATAACGATCATCGGCCAGCCGATCCCCAGTGCGATTGTTACACGTGCATGCACCTGACATTTCTCGCCGATCAACGTCGAGGGGAGATAGCGGCGGCACTGCTCGACGACACCGAGCGACGTCGGCTCGAGGTACTACGTGAACTACGCGAAGCCTGCGGGGAGGTGATGTGATGCACTCACAGTCATTGCCATATCCACCGCGCGAAGCCTTTTACGCTCATAGGTTTACTCGCCTGCTTTTCAAGAGTTGCGCAGCCCAGGCAATCGGCCAAGATGCTGTTCTGCTGGTAATCCATATCGCTCACACAGAGGATGCGGCGAGATATCAAGGGCCAGTTCGATTCTGGAACAGTCAGCTAAACGAGGTGCTAGGGTTCCGCTCGCCAAAAAGTCTGAATAATGCCCGATCGAAAGCAGTTCAGGCAGGTTGGCTTGTTTACTCGCGAAAGAACGACAGGTCCGATGGATTGTACTTTACGACCATCCCAAAACACGTTCTGGCATTTGATGATGAGCCAATAGAACCTGTTCCCGTTTCTGCTCCAAGTACGGAAAGCATTCCGTTATCTGTTCCAAGTACGGAACAGGAAGCGGAACAGGAAAGTTACGCATTGCGGAACAGGAAAGTTACGGGAAACGACCCACCTCCTAACCCTGTCCCTAATCCTAATCCTAATCCTATAGATGATGATGCGTCCGACTTATCGATTTGGGTTGATTGGTGGAATGGACTAGCCAAGAAGGGGATGGTGCATGCTGGCGTTAAAAAGACATCGACCTTGGAGAAGAAATTCAAAGCGGCGATGAAGAACGATGAGCTGCGGGATTTGCTCAACAGGGAGGAAATCGAAAAGCAGATTCGGCAATCGGAGTTTGTGCGCAAATCGTGGTTCACGCTTGCCAAACTTCTAGGTTCGAAAAACAAGTCTGGAGATCTCATTCTGGAGTGTCTCCTAAACGGGGCGTACGCGGAACAATTCGGCTCGCAGGTTAATTTAAGTTCGGGCGTTAAGTATTCAGGAACAGAGGTGAACCATGTCTTGTAAGCATGTCGAGTTGAAATTCAGGGATCTGCTTCAAGCATTGAGAGAAGACAAAGACCTTGGAACCCGAGAGTTTAGAAATTACTGGATTGGGCGAAGTGACGATGCTTTGCGATACTATCGTCATTTTCTCGCTAAGCGAGGCATTAGGTACTATGACTCGACTCTTGACAATTACAGTTGCAACACTGCTGAACAAAAAGGAGTCTTGGACAAGTTGAGACAATATGCAGACGAAGCCGACGACAACTTTCAAAAGGGTAAGAATGTTGTGTTGTTTGGTCCGCGTGGATCTGGAAAAGATCATCTTGCGGTTGGCTTGGTCAGAGAGCTTTTCGCCATCACTGGCGTTAGGGTGCTTTGGTATCAAGGCGTTGATTTGCTACGAGAATTTGATTTGCGAGACCGAGGGCGATCTGAATCGAGGCCGCACGAGAAAGAGATTCCTCTGTTGTATATCTCCGATCTTCTGCCACCGAGCGGAACCCTTTCCGAAAGACAGCAATGCAATGTTTTTCGGATGCTTGATCATCGATATTCGTGCATGTTGCCAACTATTGTGACATTAAATGTGGCTGACGCAAAGGACGCAGAATCGAGACTAGGAGCACAAATCCTAGATCGATTGAGAGATGGTGCCCTGACGTTGAATACAAACTGGGAAACCTATCGTTCGTCAGGTCGAAGTATTGAAGTTTCGATCGAGAAGCGTAAAGAGTTTGATGAGTTATCCAAGAAGCACAAGAATCCTCCTGACACGAGGATCTATCAGTTTTATCGCGACTTTGACCATCTTTACGGTCGCCGAATCATCCCAGAGTCACACGCAGTGTCAGAACTGACGGAGGTTCCAAAATGAGCGGCTTCAGTTTGGAAATTTTACCGGGCGAGGGAAACAGCATGAGCATCCCAGCCGATGTCAACGCGGACATTCTTCCCGGCGGAACTCTCGCTCTTTGCCAAAGTGCGGAGAGGCAGCTAATTGGTTGCTTGCTCCATCGGCCGGACTTCATGCACGAAGTTTCAGGACTTGTCTCCGGCGATTCGTTTTTCGATCAAAGTTATGGCGTTTTGTTCCGAGCACTCGAAGAGACCGTAAGGCGTGGCATTCAGTGCGATCCGTGGACCATCGCGAGGCTCGTGTTCGCGGAGCACACTCGAGCCAGCCTGGAGCAAATCACCGCGATCATAGCGGGTATAAAACATGACAACCAAAGCCCTGCCCACGTGAGATACTATGCTGAGGAGGTCGCGAGCTGGTCGGCATTCCGAGCGATCCGATCGACAGGGTTTCGGTTGCTATCTCAGACCGCCGATTGCACAGAAGCAACAAACCCCAAAGACTTGCTAGCGGAGGCTGCCAAAACAATTCAGGCCGCATCGGTGGTGAATGCCTCGGAAGCTTTGGATCTTGGGGAGGTCGTATCTGCTGCGCTAGAACGAATCGACCAAGCGATGGAGAGTCAGACAAGTTCAGGACTGCCAACAGGACTGATTGAAATCGATTCACGGTGGGGTGGGCTTTACGACGGCGAACTAACGATCTTAGCAGCTCGGCCCAGCATTGGAAAAAGTGCACTGGGGCTTAGTATCGCATTGAACCTAGCCGAACAGGGCAAATCCGTTTTCTTTGCCAGCCTGGAAATGACGCGTGAGCAAATCGGTTACAGAATCCTTTCGAGACAGACGGGTATTTCTTGCGATCGCCAGCGAATGGGCTCGGTCATCTCCGTCGCAGAGAGAAACCAATTGGAAATCGCTCGAAATCAAGTGCGAACATGGCCACTAAGGGTTTGGTGCTCAAGTGGAGTGACCGTTTCCGAGATTGAAAGCAGGGCTCGACTTCACGCGACCAAGATAGGCTTGGATTGCATCATCATCGATTACATGGGCTCGGGAAAGATCCGACCCGTTCGACGGCACCAAACGACCAACGATCAAATTAGCGAAGTCGTTGGGGACTTAGCGACCATGACTAAGCGAATAGGAAAACCAGTGCTCACCCTTTGCCAACTGAACCGAGCGGGCGAAGGGACGGAACCCGGATTGCAGAACCTGAGAGATTCAGGAGCCATCGAGCAGGACTCAGATAACTGTTGGTTCCTCCATCGCGAGAGAGGCAAGGCCGAAACGTCTTTCATTGTCGCTAAATGTCGTAACGGCGAGGTTGGGCGAGCAGAATTAATGTTCAACGGTGACAGGGCGACGTTTTACGATCCGGCACCCGCCTACGCAAACTTCACTGGAGATTTCTCATGAGAAAATGCCCCCAAGCGAGTCGCGATCATCATCCACGTTCCCGAGTTCGAGCCACAAGCAGCGGATGGGATTCGAAGGCTAAGAAAGCTACTAAAAATCCTGATTCGGGGTTATGGCTTGAGGGCGGAATCAATCGAACCTCTACCAGATACAGATAGCCCGATACACGAAAAGGAATCTCGAGAATGAGCGATCAGCAAAAAACAAGGCGAGACAGCCGACACAGAGAAAAGTTGTGCCGACTCACAAGGGCAAGGCAGGAGCGACTCGAAAAGGTTGCCGACTTGTATTTGCGAGGAAAATCATTTCGAACGATTGGCGAGCTTGTCGGAGTTTCGTTAGCTCAGGTTCAGCGTGACTTAGCTCTTTGCAAAATCGAATGGGCGAGATCAACGGCAACTGGGATTCAGAACTTAGCATCGAAAGAGTTTGCTCGCCTAGATCGGATCGAAGCTGAAGCTTGGCGAGGCTGGGAGCGATCGCAAGCAAAGATCGTAGAACGAGCACGAGAAGTCACTAAAAGCGAGAGCGGCCATACGACGAAAAATCTCAAGCGCAGCAAGCAGGGAACTGGAGATCCCGCGTTCCTCCAAATTGCATTGGGATGCGTCAACCAACGGATTCGGTTGATGGACCTTGTTAAAAAGTCGGATGGCGGATCGCCTGATGATGTTGTGATCGATGCGGTGGAAGTCATTGTCCGTAATCGCGAGGAAGCCCAAGCAATGCTTGAGTTCGAGCAATTCAGAAACATCGTGCAGAAGCGAAAGGACTAGGGATGCTTGTACGTAACCGAGCAGTTACCGACAAACAATTCAAGGGAAAAGAATCTTTTTTGTCATGGCCGGCATTGTCAGCGGGTAACTAAAGTGTACAGTTGGTTACCAATAGGTAATTAGTAAAACAGGAGCCAATATGAAATCTGCATTAGCCTACATTCGAGTTAGCACCGATGATCAAGTATCGGAAGGCGTTTCGCTCGACGCACAAGAAGCCAAGATCAAGGCTTGGTGCCTACTGAACGATTACAACCTCACAGAAATATTCGTCGATGCTGGCCTCTCCGGTGGCAGGGCGGATAACCGACCGGGATTACAATCAGCGTTGCAAGCCGCATGCAAAACGGGCGCAGCATTGGTGGTTTACAGTCTTAGCCGTTTGGCACGATCGACCAAGGATACAATCGCGATCGGCGAGCAGCTTGATAAAGCCGGGGGAGATTTAATTTCTCTTTGCGAGAAACTCGACACCTCGTCAGCGTCGGGAAAGATGATCTTTCGATTACTGGCAGTGATGGCAGAGTTCGAGCGAGATCAGATTGCAGAGCGAACTAGAATGGCCCTCGGGCACAAGAAATCCCTGGGTGAACGAGTTGGCACCGTACCATTTGGTTATGATCTCGATTCAGACGGCGTGACCTTGCTTCCCAACGAGTTGGAGCAAAACACCATCTGGATCATCAAGGAATTGCGAGCTCGTGGGCTATCACTGCGAGCGATCGCTGCGGAGTTACAGAATCAAGGCCGCCCAACAAAGAAAGGCAATACGAAGTGGAATCACACGAGCGTGCAGAGCATCCTCGAGAGAGTGGCCTAGAGGATCTTAGTACGGAGGAGTTACTAGAGCGTCTTCGTGAAATGAACCAACAACCGCCCGTTCCTGGCAAGCAAACATTGAAGGAGTATCTGAGTGAAGAAATCGCAAAAGAAGATCGACGAAACACTTGCGGACACGATTCGGAATGCGATCAACGCGAGTGAGCTTACGCTTTATCGAATCGCAAAGGATTCTGGCGTATCCGTTCCGTCGATAACCAGATTCGTAAACGAAGAGCGTACGATATCGCTCGAGACAGCAGACAAGCTTTGTAAGTGCCTTGGATTGGAACTTGTAGAGCGGGTTGAAGAATAGTTTTGGCAATGGCCCCCAGTGATAATGAAGCCCCCCTGTAGCCGTAGCACTAACACTCTGCATGATTGCAGATAATCGGTCGAGTAGGAGCATCGAACTTTAACTTACCGGCCATGCGTTCGGGAGCGTGCGCGAGGCCTTTCATGGAAGCAAGGAAGCCTAACAACCCTTTAAAAGGATCTAAATCATGCCGAAAGATACGAAATCGAACCGTAGTTCAATTATCCCACTCGCTATTGCCTCATCGGTTATAGTTCTTTTCTTGTCTCTTGCCGGTGTCGCTCTAACATCGGTGATTTATCCAGATTGGTTTGAGGGCCTTCGCTTATCGCTTGCATCTAAGCTAGCCCAAGCGGATGTGAATCAAGCTATGACGAATGCCGAACAGTTGCCTGAGGTGCAATCCGAGCTTGCAGCGGCAGTTGAGCGATTAGAAGCCCAATCAAGATTGCTTGAACAGTCGCAAGCGCAGATTCAGCAACAAAGCGATCAGATATTGAATCTTGAGTCGAGAATCGAGGAACTAAACATTTTGCTTAAAGAGCTTCAGTCAAGAAACGCTGATCCTCCTAGTCCCGAAGCTGAACCAGAGAAGGAAAAGAAAGAGCCGTTGCAGTACGCATTCGAGAACGTTTACGGCTCGATTGCAAAAGCCCTTTCATCAGGCATTAAAGAGATCAACGAACAGACAACCACCTTGGACAAGAATCAAGCAATTGAAAGACAGAAAAGGAGACTTTTTGAAATCTGCGAGCAATTTGACGCGCAGAAGATTCGAATGGATTGTGTCGTTCAAGACAAAGAATTGTTCAGGAATGGCTTGATCCTACTGTCACTAACTCCGAAGGAAAAGGAAAGTTTGAGGGAGAAATCAATTCTTGTTGAACATCGGTTGAAGGTTGTCGTTGATGCAGCCCAAGGAGAGAGAATCAAGTATCTCGATTCCCTCGTCTTAGACGCGACGATCTCGATTTTGTTCGATTTCAAAGATGTTGGCCCCCAGAAAAATCCTGCTAATGCAACGAGGCTTTTTATCGTAAACGTTAGAGCGTTTGAACGTGCTTGGGACCCTGGTTCATATACGGGTTACGGCCATCTTTTTGAGCTTAAGAATGTCAAGATACTTGATTAGTCCACCCTGCACCCGATCACCAGAAAGATTGTCGAATGAAGGTTTACAAAAAGAAGGGTAGCAAGTGTTACTACTTCAACTACCACGACGAAAGTGGATGTAGGCGATTCAAGAGCACTGGAACCACAGACAAGCGAGCTGCTGAAGCCATCGCCGCAAAGCATAAGACCGATGCGGCACTTCGTAAGCATTCGATCATCGATACGAAAGCGGAGGCAGTCCAGGAGTCGCTTGCTTCGAAAATTGATAGCCACATTGACGAATACGAAAAGTCGATGCGGGCTAAAAGTATCACAGTAAAGCACGTTGAATCGTCACGTAACATTTTAGATCGATTGGTAGCATCGTCGGGCATCCAGTCACTTGGCGAATTCAACGAGTCCGTTGTTCACGATTTCATAGAAAATCTTGGCAATGCGGGACGATCCAAAAGGACGATTGAATCGAACTTGCAGGCAATTAAAGCATTCAGCAAGTGGCTTGTGAAGTCCATGCGTCTTCCTACCGATCCGTTGGTTTCCGTTGAGAAGCCAAAATCCTCAGTCGATAAAGTCCTTGTCCGACGCGCTCTTAGCCACGATGAATGGATTTTGTTAGATGACTACGTTCGATCATCGCCGACAAGTTACGGCATGACTGGGCGAGAGCGTGCCCTGTTGTACGCGACAGCAGTCCAAACCGGACTTCGGGCAAACGAGCTCCGTTCAGTCCTGAGAGCCAGTTTAAATCTATCTGGAAAGCAACCATCCATTCTCGTGAAGGCGAAGAATACGAAAAACCAAAAGATTGCCCGGCAATACATCCAACCCGAGTTGGCATCTGAACTTGTGAACCTGACGGCAAAAAAACTTGCTGGTGCGGTGGTGTTCCCTATGCCAAGCAAGTTCGACTTGGCCGACATGCTCCGAAAAGACATTCAGGGAGCCCGGGCGAACTGGCTTTCCACCTTCACAGATCCTCAGCAGCGGATCGAAGCAGAAGCCAGCGATTTCCTCCAGGTCCGGAACAGCCTCGAGCAGGTGGTAGATTTCCATTCTCTGAGGCACACGACAGCAACTTGGCTCATTGAGGCTGGGGCCGATCCCAAGACCGTACAGAGCGTAATGAGGCATTCTGTCATCACACTTACCATGGATACCTACGGGCACCTATTCCCCGGTCAGGAGGCTCAGGCAGTCGCCATGATCCGGCATCGGTTTAGGGAGCCATTGCAGGCTACCGGGACCGAACCCACTGGCACCATATTGGCACAGTTGGCACGCGATTTAGTGCCCGTTCGTGCGACTCAGTGCGAGAACGAAGCGGTGGTTAGCGTTACCAACGAAGAGCGTTTTGCCAAGGAAATCACTGGGGAAACCAAGGAAAACATTGAAGAAACCATCAGCAGGGCCAGAAGGGCTCGAACCTTCGACCTACGGATTAGAAAAACGGACCTTGAATCAAGCTTTTTCCAGTGTTTTTCCAGGTCAAAACCACTTTTCGACCCGGTTTTCCCGGTCTCACGTTTATACACGTTTTCCCAAGGGTTTCAAGCTTTTTCCCGTTTTGTTCCCGATTATCTGGGAACTTTCCCGGATACTTTTTTTGCCTGCTAAACGGGTATCCCGTCAAAGCTCTGAATCGGCCCTACTGACACTACCGGAAGACTCAACGGGTCACAGTAACGAAGCCACTGCGCGGGCATAAAAAAACCCCCAACTACTGCCGGGGGCTAATGCGTCGTGGTACCGATCTAAACGCATGTCACGGTTACTAGGCCGCCGCGCCGGCACTGCGAGTAATCTACTCTGCTGATTCGGGCTCGGTCAATCCGGCTGCTGTGAGGGTGTATCAATTGGTACATCCTCTATTCGCCCGACTCGGGTAACTGACTCCAACCAGTGGACTCCGTAACCTCCGGTTTAGGCATCTCTCGCTGAATGTTCCGCGCCATCGACTCGGAAATACCAAGACGTTTGGCTACGATAACCGGCGTGAGTCCTTTTTTAAATAGCTGCTGGGCTCTCTCGATGGTCTGCTGACTGACCTTACGCCCCATTCGCCCGTTGTGCATTGCCACCTCCTACCCTCGGAATAAAACACCAAGGGTAGGAATAGGTTAGCAAGCCTCAACTATGGGCTGGATTGGCATAAATGCGCATCCTCAAATCAACCACGCTTAGCCGCTGCCCAATCCTTGCTTCGCTGGGTACTGATCTCCATCTTCACGTCTTGGAGTTCAATTCGGAGTTTACGCTCCACGGATTCTGACATTTCGGTGATTGCCCGTTCCACTTCCGGTAGGATCGCATCCACAACTCTGTCAGTATCGGCTTCCACTTTCATGGAAACATCGAACGACGCTTGAAGCTGAGCTTCCAACTGTTGTCTCGTAGACTCAAGCTGCTTTCTGGTCATGTCCATTGAACTGCCGAAAGTGGTATCGAACCCTAACCGCTTGGCATCCGATGCAACTGACTCATCGACAAATCGCGAAGTCTCATCGGTTCCAACGCGGCTGAGTAGGTCACGCTCCATCTTGGACAATGAAGCCCCGCCACCTGCTTGGGCTTTACCTAACGCTCGAGTCGCCATGTCCCGTTCGATTGCGTCCATATCGACGAAGGAACGCATTGCCGATTTACGCCGACCCTCAAGAGCATCTAGTTTTGCGCCTTGCTGGTCAATGCCGGCCATAATGGTTGATTGGATCTCCCGTTCGATTGCAAGCCGGTCTGTACCATAAGCCCTGGCTAACTGGGCTTGCTTCTCGAGACTTCGGACAACCTCATTCTGGTAGTGTTGAGCCTCTTTCATTGCCGCTGCTAGGTCTTCTTCTGACGTTCCGGCGAACGATAACGCCCTGTCTAACTCCTGCTTGGCCTTGCTATACTCTTGAACAGCCAAGGAATAGGTTGCCGCTTCGCCTCCCAACATTTCTTGGTTTTCATTTGGTCTGGATCTCATCCTCATCGAACTGGCCGATAGCTGACCTAGCATCGCCGATCCCAAGATGCCCTCATCCGTCTCGGTACGAAGTCGCATCCGATCTCGTAAGGCTTCGCGCTCGAAATCGCGATCTCCGGCCCCATCTTGGAAGCTGAACCGCTCGGTGGTCAATGCCGACTGCCGCCGAATCGAATCGGATGAATCCGCGTAACGCATCCGGGCTAACTGCCGCTGCGTTTCCGCTTCTGCTCTCGCTGTGGCCCGGTCTGCTTCGTTGTTGATCCGGTTTCTATCAAGTGATAACTGGCCTCGGTCCACTCCCGCTTGCGAAGCTGCAAGCCCCGCAATGTCTCCCATCAAGTGTAACGGTGGAACGGCTGCGCGTAGAACGTCACCGCCCGGAATCATGGAAAACACTCGGTCATTCACATCGGAAAGACCGCGAGCGAATCGACTCATCGGGGAATCCAACCGTTCGAATTGGCCCGTCAACCTTGCTAGGTATGCACCCAACCGCATCGTCATTGCTTGCATCGAACTGTCGGAAGTGGTCGCCGTACCAGTTTGATGTTGATAGACGGCTGTACCTGCCGCTGCCGCAACTGCAAGTGGAGTAACCCTACCTGCCATCGAAGCGATACCACGAAGTCCGGTCATGCCGGCAAGGTTACCAAGCATAGATCCGGCTCCACCGGCTGCACTGGCCCCGGCTGCGGCTCCGGCTGCAACTCGAGATGCTGCCAACCGACCATTGGCCGCCGCTGCTGTGTTGGCTGCCGCTGCCTCTTGAACTAAGCTGGCATGATAAGCCTTGAGTCTGGCCAACTGCGCTGTCTCCAACGCTGCTTGCGTCGTCTGGGCTCGGGATAAAAGCTGTTGGGCTTCCCTGGCCTTCTTGAGTCCGTCGCTTAGATCGGTATATGCCTTAATCCCGCCCTTAACTACATCGAACGTCCCTTGTATCACGACAAGGGAACGAAGCATCTTTTCGGCATTTTCTTCCGACACTAGGCCGATGGTAGCGAGTCCCTTTGCGACCTGCGCCGCGTTTAGCCCCGCTTCAACGAACTTCTTACCGGCGTCGGCTGTCGCCTTATCCGCCGCATCGCGGTATCGCTGGAGATGCCCTTCCCCGATCCTGAGATTGGCTGCGATTTGATCCATAGTGGAACCGTTTTTGGCGATATAGCCATCAAGGTCTTTCGCCATAGCTGCGTAGGCTTCGGAATGGGCTACCATTGAACCGGCGTATGCCTCTTTCAAAACTGTGGCCTGTGCCGCTGCGCTGGTCGCAAGCTCCGAAACTGACTTGTTTAACTGCTCGACAATCTCATCGACCGTGGATTCCGAATCTACCTCTAGCTGGCTGAATACGTGTTGCATCCCTTTGGATAGGGTTGTTGTGTCGAAGGAGTTGACCTTCGCCTGTACGGAATCGATTGCGTCTTCCGCTACTTGTGCCTGTTGAACGACTGCATCCGGAACCGCGCTCGCTACTCCCTCCCCCATCGGTCTGACTGAATCCGGAACCGATGAACGCCCCCGCATCGCTGCGGCTGAACTCTCGGAAAGCTTCTCCATCGAAGTGGAGAACGAAGTCACGATACCAGTAAGCTGTTGCTCCCATTGTTGGGTGATGACTTGCCCCGTATTGGCCGAAAGAGACTCGATCTCAGTGAAGAAACCTTTAACCGACTTGCTCAAACCTGACGTGTCAAGATTGCTCAATCGGTCCTGAACTTTGCTGATCGATGCGTCAAAGGCTGCGACCTGGGCAATCACGGAATCGGGTACGCCGCCTCGGATTCCGGATCCCATTGGCTGTACGGAGTCCGGTACTGCTGAACGCATCGAACCTGATGAACTGTTAAGCCGGTCCAGGTTACTCGATAGGGAATCGACTAGGCCCGAGACCCTGCTGGCTGTCCTGCCGATGGAATCAACGCCCGCTGTCATCCTGGCTTGTGCCGCTTCTACGCTGGATGCAAGGCTCTGTAAGGCTGACTTGGATTCCGGGTGATCCATTACCCCGATTCGGAACATTACGTCGGTATCTTCTGACATTGTTTTTTGCCCTGTAACTATTGGTAATCGAACATTGATGCTCACAATGTCCCAAGAATGAAGGAAGGCAACAAATGCAAGATCTTTTTGACGATCCATCTACCATCGGCGTACCGAAAAAACGGACCAAGAAAACCAAGGCTACCGCTGCGGAACGGGCTGTCTATGATCCGAATTTAGATAGGGAATTATCCCGAACGGAACTAACCAAGATATGGGCGGAACATGCTGCCGGGTACACTCCCATACAAATCGCCCTGGCCCATAAGCTGCCGCTCAAAAGGACCGAGTACGCTATAGGACTGGATTACCATTGGTATGTCCGAATGCTGGAACGGCTCGATCTCATATCGCAATACGGGAAAGATCAATTCGACTACATCGGCTGCGAGATGAATAATCTCGATCGCGATGATCTGCCCGAAACGGTCTGTGGAATTCCCCGTGAAGATGCCTCAAAAATCTGGGCATTGCAATACCTCCAACCCCGGCCTAGTGATCTCCTCAATGCTGATTGGTCTGATCCGGAAGTGGAAAGGCAACAACGCGAGCATGCGGAGAAACGAAAGGCATTTTCGTATTGGAAGCGCAAGCTGAATTGCTCTGATGACATTGCCGAATTGGTCCGTAGGGTAGTTTCGAATGAACCATTTCCTGAACTGGGTGGCAAGTATAGTCACGCGATCGAGCGGGATGAATCAATCTTCGACTCCCTTTTTGGTGAAGATGAACCGGAAATAGGCTCGGAAATAGATGATTACCTGCCCCAAGATCTGATCGACTCGTGCAACAAGAGCATAGCCGCATGGCTCGAAACTAAGTCTCTGGCCTTCGCCGATGCTGTCAGACGCAAGCTATGGAAGTACTACGCCCACGTCGAAACGAAACGTGGCAAGGATGCTATGTACGCTCTACGGACTCAACGTAGACGCGATGCCATGCGCGACGATGACGACTAGTCCAAATGCGGCGTGAATGTCATCTTACGGACTGGGCTGTCGTCTGTGACGCTCTGCCGCCTTATCCAACAGATTCTCGTACTGGTCCCGCTCCTCGTGGGTCATCGCATCCAACAAAGTCTTGCTTTCTTGGTCGAGCGGCCTGTCAAGGAAATCGGTGAAAGGATTACCCGAACTCTGCGTCCTGTCGCTGATACGAATGAAGAATTCTACCTCGTCCTCCGTCCGGCAAGCATCAAGCAAAGCTCGGTACTCCGGACTCGCGTAGTCGCTGCCGTTAACCTGGGAAACGGGCTGTGTAACAACCTCGCGATGCTCGACCGAGTGCAATTTGGGAAGCACAAAGCTGAACAGCCAAGTCCTGGCTTGATGATCCCCGGCCTTAGCATCCTCAACGGCTTTTTTGAAGATCTTTTTCGCTGCCGATTCGTCGAGTACCTCGCGCAGGATCTGAGAGTAAGACTTCTTTACCTTACCTTTTTTGGCCTGATTGCCTGGTAGAAACTTTCCTTTGTTGTCTCGATCGCTCATCCCGTTTTCCTCCGTTTTTCGCCCGTAATATCGGCCAAAGTTGACACTACCGAACGGGCTGTACAGAATCAAACTACCTCGGCTCGGGGCTGGGAGTTGGGCGGCTGGGTTTTTCGTTCCCTGGCCGCCTTTTTTTTCGCTACGCGTCCAACGTCGCGAACAAACTGCGCGATAGATGCTGCTTAATCCTGGTGGCGAACGCACTGCATCTGTTGTGCGAGGTCACAACCTCAACACGGATAGTGGCTGCCCGCTGGTATGTCATCTCCTCGGCTGTGGCTAGTCGGTCCAGTAGCCGCCTGACCTCATCGCAGAGCGGATGCTCCCGCCGGATGATCTCAATCGCTGTATCGATCGATCTAGCATGCGCTGACTGCATAACTGAGTAGCTGATACCGGCTAGGCCATCGCCTCTCAACATCGCCATAGCGGATTCCTCCGCCTCTTTGTAGGACTGCCATAAGGCTGCAAGCTGGTCTGCTTCCTCATTGGTCTTTTGGACCGCATCGGCAAGTTCTGGATCTGCCGGGCATGGGCAATCGGTACACCTGAAAATTTAACTCTAGTCTAGCCATCTTTGGTCCTGTCTGGTCCTGGAAATAGGCGCTAAAGCGCCCAAAAGTTGAATTGTTGAACTGCCGGTATTGGCGCTGAAGCGCCTATTCGATCTCGGCTTTCCTAGCTCGAACTAGGTCGCGAAGCTCCTGGAGTCTTGCCGCTGCGGAAAGCATTTTTTGGTCGAACTCATGGCGAACTGCATCGCGTAGTTCGTCTAGAACCGACTGGCTAACGTAGTCGATTTGGGACTTACCTATCGTCTCTGATGCTAGCTGTTGCATACGCTTGGCTCGTTGACGAAAACGGGCAGCAACACCGGCTACGCCAACACCAAGGGTTTTACGCTGCCGCGTCAACGCAAGGAAAGTCTTCAACTCGGATTCGAGCTGCTCAAACACGTTCTCAGCATTAGTCGAAGACTGCAACACGGCAAAGGATGCTCGAATCTCATCCTCAAGGTCATCTGGAACTGGCATGTATGGCGCGACTTTCCGGCCCTGTATATCCGGGTTCTCCGCCGTGGCAAAGTAGGTTCGCTCAACAGCTTGTTGCGCGTCGGCAATCTTTTCCAATATGGGCATCAACGCTGTTAGCGTCTGCTCATCCAAGTCGTCCATTCCGTCTGCGAAGTCATTGGCCGCTATCGTCAAGCACCCCCATAGGTATCGCAAAACATCGTCCCGGTTTGTTTTTTTGCTCATTTTCCCTGCCTTTTTTTGAAAAAACTATCGTCTGAAATAGGCGCTAAAGCGCCCGAACTGGGCATGTAATCAAAGTGCAATTTTGCACCTTGGCTACTACTGGTCATCTAGCAAGCTGATACCAGCATCGTCTCCGATGGATTCCAAGATCCGCCTACGGGCTCCTACGGATACGTGGTCGATCGACAGCAAGCCCCTTTCATCCTCAATGCGTCGAATGTCTCCCGCTGTCTTAACATTCGCTCGCTGCAAAGCGTGTAAATGCGACTTCCACAACGCTAGGCTCTCGATCGGGGTATCGTCGCTTACCTTAGTTGGATTGCGCATCCTGCATCCTCCTATGGACAGCTAAAGCTAGATCGCGGTGGTACTTACAGATAAATGCCGCTTGCTCCTCAACGCCGGGAATCCGCTTGAAGAATTTCTCAATGGCGCGTTTGGCGTCGGATATGATCTTCACTTCGATGGAGTCGCATCCTGGAACGTCATCCTGCGGCAAATCGGACAGTCTCGGTTGAATGTCGTATTGATTGCGAAGTACCGGCTTGTGATCGACAGCTAAGCGGACCGCTGCATTCTTGATATCTCGCGCTGTCGGTCCCATAGGCCTGCCAGTGTCGGCAGCAACAACGACGTCCCGAATGTCGGCGTTTGGGATGCTCTCCAGGGCGTTGATTGCCGCAAGACTGGCTAGCCGGGACTTAACTTCCGGTGCATGCTTCTGGACCCTGTCCATATTAACCTTGCCCCGCTGAAGTCGGTCAAGGTTGTTCCGATCGATGCCCAACTCTTTCAAGCAGAACTCTGAAAACGTCGAGTACGCTTCGCGATATAGCTTTTTGGCATGAATTACTTCGATCGCTTCCAGCACCTCCCGGAAGGCTTCCCTGCGTGCACGAACGAAGTTGACTAGTCGGTTGTACTCGTCTCGTTCCGCCTGGGTTAGTTCAACAAAAGCTGTGCTCATTTGGATATCCTCATGCCGGTAGTTTTTCTGCTGGGCTCACGGACAACAAATCGGGAATCTGAACCCCTGTGAATGCCGGGAATGGCTAATAGGCTCTCTAACCGCTTCGCTCCCGCCTGAGTGCGATATGTCGGCCTCTCCCAGTTGAACTCCGTTTGGCGCAAGTCTGGCCCCTTGCTGGTCCGTTTTGTCTTCATCCGTCCCTCCGTTTTGTTTGTGCTTCCGTTTCCGGTATTCGCGCGCGACATATAAGCCGCTCGCTCTCGTGTCTCTCTCCATCCCATTGATGCTTTCTCTCATTGGGTCTCTTGGATCTCTTGCTTCTCTTGGATTTGGTTTTCTTCTTGGTTTTTTTCTTCTCTTAGATTCGAGAGAATCCAATTGCGTTAACGCGACCGCGTTCCTCTTTCTAAATCCTTTTTTTCAATACTGTTTATCAATACTCTTTATATGTAGGTAAAAATGTCAGGGGTCATAAGTAAAAATGTCAGGGGTCATCGGTAAGAATGTCATGGGGTATCAGTAAGAATGTCATCGGTAAAAATGTCATGGCATAAGGTCCAGAGAATTGCGGATATCATCCCACTCGGGATGCGACCCGTAGGGCAGCATGTAACGACGTGATTGACCGTGTACGGTGATCTTCTTTTTTTCTTCCAACGATTGCTTAGCTCGAAACAACTGTCTCTCATGCATGCCTGTTAGAGACTTCCATTTCGCACCTCCCACGCTTAGGTAAGCAGCATGCCCCAAGCAGGAAATTGAGTGCCCCAAGTCTTTGTCTTCGCTGCTCATCAGCTTCCACGTGCTCGAAAGGACGATCCCCATCAAGACTTGCTCTGCGAACGTATCCAGTAATTCAATCATCCCGAGCGGGATGACAATGCTAGGACCGTCTGACACTGGAGCAATTCGGAATTCCGTTGATTTCTTGCCTGTTGGACGATGCAACAAGAGCTTTAGCTCTACCAATGTTTTCCAGTGATTCTGGATTGTCTTTGGGCACAATCCCGTTAGTAGGCATAGCCGTTCGACACCGGCAAAATATCGTTCTGAGTTCCGAACAATGAACCGCATTGCGGCTAGAGTTACGGCTGCGTGCTTGGCTTTCCGAACATCCTCAAGAGGAACCAAAAGAAACGGAAATTTGTCCGCAAAATCAGGTTGCGATGCCACAATTAACCAGTTCATCGGCGTGCTGGTAAACAGATTGGGCTTTCGCTTTGATTGACCCGATTGCTGACGTTCTGTATGATGCATTCGTTGTTCTCTGGAATGAATGACGCGCTATTAGTGGTTGCGGCTAACGACCGCGACCACACGAAAATTAGGCCACCCGCTTGCTTCCGGGTGGCCTTTTTTATTGGCTGGCTTAGATGCCCTCTGCGGCCAAGAACGACTCCGCCGAATTCTTAGCTCTCTCCAACTGCTTGGTGGTTGGCCCTCGTTCGATTGCCGGCATGGGCTCAATCTGGCACTCGCGAAACTCAATTAGCCACTCTCGCGTAGTGCACGTCCGCCCACCTAAGAGGACGGTACGCAATGTCTTACGCTTGCCGTTTACCATGATGCCTAGGTTCTTCCATCTGCTAATCGTCGCGTCGGATACCGTCGCGCCGTAGATGTCCTGATACCATTCGGCGACTGGTCGATACTCTTTTTTCACAACTGTAAAACTCATGCTTTCTCCCATTAGAAAAACGTCCTAATCCTGCAAGATCTCTCACGCACTTGCATGCCCACGCGAATCATGGCATAAACGAAAACGAATTTCAAATTGGCGGAAAACATGAAAAAACCCTGGACTTTTGACCATCCAGGGTTTCCGGTTTGGGCGCTTTAGCGCCTGTTTTGGGTCTCGACCTTAAGCGCTAAAGCGCCTGACCGCTTCCTCCTTCACCGCGTAGTGCACCGCTTCCCGATGCTTCTCAATCGCTGTTTGAACCTGCCGCTTACCGATTCCGAGTCGCTTCGCGATTTCGGCCTGAGAACAGCCATCGATCGCTAGTTTGACCTCCTCGACCGTACCAACACGATCCGCAACGCCGAGTAGGATCTCCGATGCTTCCAGAGCTTCTGCTGTCCGGTAGTCCACCTCGACTTCGGGAACCTGATCCAACATGTCTGGACGGGATGCCGCTTTCCTGTTTCGGTCGAGACACGTCCTCAAAGCAACCTTGGTCACCCACTGGACGAACTGACCGCCCGTTTCAGCATTGCATTTTGAGAGATGCCGATACACCTTGATAGCGACCTCTTGCCCGATATCCTCCACGTCTCTACGATCCCGTAGTTCCTTATGACCTATCGACCAAGCGAGCCGGGTAGCATGCCCCATTAAGCAGTTGATCGCTGCTACATCGCCCCTCTGGGCTGCTACCAGAGTCTCGTTGCTAATAAACACGGCTCACCTCCTTTTCGACTTGATACAGAAGGCATTCCTCTAAGTCCTGGTCATCGGAAAATGAAACGAAGCCCAATTCCTTGGCCATCTCGTAGACGGGCAAGCTGTCGCAAAACAAGTCGATGCTTGTCCCCCCCGCCCGAATCGCTTCACTAAGCCCATAGCCCAACGCAATCGATTCCAGACGATGCCTTCGCACCTCCGGTACACACCATACCGCTAGGCTCCCTTCGTCCCATATCAACACGACAACCGGATCGTCCCGGAAGCTGCCAATCTCGACATTCGCACCATCAGCAACATGTTGTTCAACCGAGTTGATCGCCGCCACCAAGTTCACCGGCGGCATTTCATCGTGTTGAGCGCTCTTCAAGATTATGGCCGCGCAAGCCAACAGTCCGATCTTGTCTCGCCTTTCAATTTTTTTCCACAAAAGCATGATATTTCCTGGGTTTTAATAGATAGTTGTTTGCACAAATAGGCGCTAAAGCGCCATTTAGCGCCCGCCTTTTAGGGCGCTTTAGCGCCCGTTCCGAGACTGAGTTTTGGGAGATAAATCTCCCAAATGATCCGCATTGATGCGGTTACTTTTGCATAGATTTCAGGAGCGCAGCCCGTAGCGTTTCCGCGTCTGCTGTCTCTAGCAGTGCTTTCAGTAGCCCATCGTTTGCCGATGCCGCTGGAGTCTGCGTTGTCGATGCTGACTCGACCGGCTTAGGCTCCTCTTTGGGTTCCGGCTTCTTGCCTGATCCGATCGCTGGTAGCGTGTTCGACGCGTCCTTTGCTTCGCCCGAGTCCAGGCAAGTGTAGATCCCGATAGTTAGCTCCGGCTTGCTGTGTCGCATCAACCTTTGGGCAAGAGATACGTGCACGCCGGCGCGAGCCAACATCGTCCCAAATGAGTACCTCAGTGCATGAATGTCGATCTGCCTACCCTCGTTATCGACCCGGGGGATTCCCGCCACCTCAATGTCACGGTAAAACCGCTTGACCCCCTTGCCGGGTATCATAAATAGCTTGTCATCCGGACCTAGCTTGTTCTCCTCGATCCACGCTTTCAGGTCTCTGGCAAGCTCTCCAGGTACGGGTAGCACATCGCTATTCGAGTTTTTCGAATATCGAGAATCCAACGTCATCTTCTCATCGTCGAGAGACAACCTACCGACCTTGAGAGTCCTGAGTTCTGACCACCTGAGCCCCGTTAATGCGAGTGTCCTATAGACCAACGCCCACTTCTCACCGTCACGCCTGAGCCTTTCCGTTGTACGCTTAGCATTGCGGTACTTAGTCGCCGTCTCCGCTAGCTGTCCCACGTTCTGAAGAGTGATCGGATTCGCTTGCCAATAATCGGTGTGCCGACTTCCGATCATTCGGGATTTACAATACTCGGCTAGCGGTCTGACCTTTGCCACGTAGATGAGTTTTTCGAGCTCATCGGCTGTCATCGCGCGACGTAGCTTTCTCCTGTCACTTTTGAACTTCTTAGGTCTCGGAGCGTTTTCCACCGGGTTTTCCCCGATGAACTTCATCGCCACGGCCCAACGAAAAAACCCACCACAATAGACCCATTGCAGCTTGCGACCATTGGCCGAAACCTTAGGCCGGTCCTTACCTTCCTCATTGCGGCCAAAATCCACAAACCATTTGACCACCGCACTTTCCGTGATTTCGTCGAACCGCGAAACCTCAAGTTCGCGAATCAATCGCTTTACCCGGTAACGCATATCGTTCACCGTACTGGGCTTAAGCCCTTCCGCGACCTTGTAGGCGATGTAATCTTCAACAGCCAAATCCAATTCCGTCATTGATCCGATACTCATTTTGCTAGTCTCCTCAATGCTTCGATCGCTGATTCCTTATCTCTTTGTGCATAGATCTGGGTAGTATCCAGTTCACTATGGCCTAGCAAAACGCTGGCCGCCTCAATACCGAGTTCCTTCCGAATCTTGGTCGCGAAAGTGTGCCGCAACTGATTGGGGCTCCACGTATGGTCCTTCCGCCACTGGGCGATATCCGCCTTCTTTCGCATCCCCTTGGGGACCGGCCATGCTGCTTGGCATGCTCGATAGACCGCCTTGCCGTAGCTTTGCGTCGTGTAGGACTCACCGGGTACGCGCTGTGGCTTCGCCTTTCGATTCGTGCCGGGACGATTGCCGCAACTTAGAGGAGTCACTCGTTTTGCTGATCGCTCCTCGATGACTTCCTTCTTGGAGTCCTTCGGAGAAAAACAATACGCATCGGCTGCCCGTAACAGATACCTTGATAGGATCTCCTGAGCTTTCTTCGGGACATAGATTGTCCGCTTTTTACCTCGCCACGCGTTCTTGTGGTTGTGTAGGTTGATCTCCCATACATCGGGATTCGTCCTATCCACCATGCCCGGCTGGATGCTGCACACCTCCCCTGGCCGACAACCCGTTTCCCGTTGGAACCGGACCATATCCGCGACCACTCGCGAGAGATGCGGTAGCGTTTGCTCTACCATCTCGATCGCGACCGGCTGGACCTCATCCATCTCCCTTAGATTCGTCTTGTCCTTCTTGAGTGGTGCGACCATGCCGACTGCATCGGCAACCGCTGGCGGTAGTTTTCCCTCGCCGACTGCCCACCTGAGCATTCGAACAATTCGCTCCGCCAACTTGTTGACATAGACCCGGCTCCTATCGCCTTCATTGGCAATAGTCCCCCTAACCGCCTTGAACGATACAGGCCCAAACTCAACCGCTGGAGTCGGCCCGTACAATCGCTTCATCACTGCCAATGCCGGCTTGATGCGGTGATACTCGCTTCGCGTCCCGATCCCGTAATACTGCTTTGCGTACTTCACATAGTCGGCGATTAGCTCGACCACGGTATACTGCTCCACGGGAATCCCGAACGACCGGGAGTTATCCTGAGCCCCCCATTCTGCAATCAGACGGGCATACTCCCGCTTCGACCGGGGGGAACCATACTCCCCTAATAAATAGTCCTTACCGTTGATCGTCACCCTTGCTTGGCCTGACGAATGACGCCGGTAGGATGGTACTCTCTCTCCCATCACTAAACCTCATAATAGAAATGAATCCGGGAACCTTCCCGATTCAGAGGTTTAGTTTTTTCTCATCCGACATTCAAACTAGCATCGACTCTACCGCAAAAAACGCTGGTAAACCGATGAATAGGGCCAGAAGGGCTCGAACCTTCGACCTACGGATTAGAAATCCGTTGCTCTATCCAACTGAGCTATGACCCCGTAAACCAAAAAACCTAGTAAAAACCAGGCTTACAATCACCTTTACCAAGGCTTCAGGTTTGGAAAACATCTCCTGCGACACCTGTCAGGACAACCTTTGGAGGTGCCTGTATCAGTCATTGCGACGAAACGATATCCGATTGACAGACACCATTGCCCCCCAAAAAGCCTCGACTAGCGAATTCTACCCTAAATCCTGCGATTTAATCAACGGGTAAGCAACAGAATGAGCAAGGGCTCTGAGTCGACCAAAGTGCCCAATGACCGCCAGTTTTCCGCATAACAATGGCGAGACCCTGAAAATGATGTAACGCGTCCAGAAACATTCGCGGGTCCGTGAGAACGATTTCACGAGCTTCTATTGCAACCTCAGCTTCTAGTTGCTATTGCAAATGTCTATGAGCAAGGAACTGCGCGAATCCCCCAACCATGAGCAATCTGGCCCTCCAAGGCAACTGTCTGCTCGCACGCCTGTTCTATATCGTTTGCTAGCAATTTTGCTCGTGATTCTCGCGGTGACGGGCTGCAATCGAAGCAATCCTTACCTTACCGCCACTCCTTCGGGCTTCGGCGGACTAGCTGGTTCGCCCGCTCCGGGCCAAGACATAGCGGCCCAAATGGCGGAACTGGAACGCCGGGCTCGGCTGCTCGATGAGAACAACCGCCAATTGACCACGCAGCTAGCCCAATCTCAACAGCAAATGCAACTGTACAAAGAGCGAGGCGAGCTTATGCAACGCCAGCTGGCTGAGGTTACCAATCAACTGCAAGGTTCCAAGATCGCCCAGTCCCAAACCAGCCAACAAGCAAGAAGCCTCGCCGAACGAATCGAAAGCATGGAATCTGCTCAGCGTCGCCGAGGCGGTGCCAAGCTGACGGCCAACACCAGCAGTCGGTTACCAAGCTCAGGAGTCCGAGAGCTTGGCTTTAGTGTCGAAGATGACAACGGCGTCATACGAGTTCGTGTGCCAGCAGACCAACTCTTTCAATCAGGCACGGCCCAGCTCACGCCTTCAGCATCGACAGCATTGGATCGAATTGCACAGGTGATTGCTCGGGACTATCCGCAGCAGAGAATCGCCATCGAGGGGCACACCGATAACTCCCAACTCTATGGCGGCACATACACCACCAGCCACCAACTAGCAGCCGCTCAGTCCAACGCTGTGATGGAGCAACTAACCAAAAGAAATCATTTGCCCTCTACTCAACTTTTTACACTCGCACACGGGAACAACTATCCGATCGCGGACAACAACTCTCCCACAGGGCGTTCTGCGAATCGTAGGATCGAGTTTGTTATTTATCCAGAGACGTGGTAGTCATCCAACGACCTTCTTGCCAAGTCTGGAGCGTGAGGCGACCATCTCGGGCGATGATCGCTCGCAACGCATGATCTCGTGATGTAAGCAATATCTCACGCTCGTCCCCCGCGAAATACTCGAGAGCACGCTTTGTATTGATCCGATCGGAACAACTGATCAGAATCACCTTCGGATTGCACCAGTCAACAAGCAAATTGGCCTTGGCGTTCAGTGAGCCGTGGTGCGGTGCCATGATCAAATCCATCGGTATCGGTGGAGATTCGACGACCTTTTGAACACCAGGTGGCTCTAGATCTCCCGGTAACAGAATGCGTCTGCCTGCGTACTCAAATAGCAGGCACAAGCTCGAAGCATTGTCCGACACCCCCGTCAGGCTCTCCGGCGGATGCAGAACGTGGACAGCCCAATCCGGCCGTTCTTCCTTATCTCCTTGCTGCCAAATTTCAGCGGGGATCCTTCGTGCTGAAACTGCGGACAACAATCCACCCAGCGACTCGGAGGGGTGAGACAGAACCTGCGGGGTGGTCGCAAAGGCTTTGATCGAGAAGCGTTTCAACAATCCTTTCATACCGTTGTAATGATCCGAGTCAGCATGGGATAGAATCATTCGATCGATGGTTGCGTGCTTTTCGTACCAGAGTGCATCGGCGATGCGTCTATAGCTTCGTTCATGATCACCGAGTCGTCCAGCGTCGTAGAGCCACAACTCTCCGTCCGGAGTTTCGATCCATGCGTTGGTCCCGTGCCCTACGTCGATAAAGGTGACGATCAGTTCCAGGTCAGACGAGAACAGCCGGTGCAGTGATTTGCTAACCGGGTTGTAAGCAATTCCAATTCCCAGCCAGAAAAGAAGCACATAAAGAAGCCCGCTTCGAGAAAAGGCACGACGTCTTCCCGAGTAGATCATCAAAATCAAAGCGATGGAATAAAATCCATATACCCATACCACTGGTGGTGACGGGCCCCAAAAATGTCCAAACGGGATCGACTCGCCGACATCCACTAATTGCTTGACGAACCACAGTGGCAATCCGCACATGAACCCCAGAACATTGCCTACCAAAGGAATCCATCCGACAACGATCATGGCTAGTCCGGAGACCAAAGCGATCATGATAGGAATCCAAAGTAGCAGATTGAGAAGGACGCTAACCGGGCTCATCACATGAAAGCCATTCCACACGATTGGCAAGGTGATCATCCAAACCCAGAAACTCGTTCGCAAGGCGGAAAAGATCCAATCCAGCACGGCGCGATATATACGCATGCCTCTTCCTTCACGTGCCTTGATCAAACTCATCAAGGCGGTCTGCCGCTTCGTTAAGTTCTCCGAGGAGAGAATCAGCACCGCCACCGCTATAAAAGAAAGCTGAGGACCGACATCGAACAGGATACCAGGCTGGTATACCATCAGGATCAGGGCCGTCGTCGCTAGATTGTTCAAGCTCGAAAACTGCCACCCTAAAAGCTTAGCAAAATAGGCCAAGCTCAACATGATGGCTGCACGCATCACCGGCGGTTTCGCACCACACAGCAAGGCATACCCCCAAACGATCAAACAGACGATGGCAAGTAGTCGCTTGTTCGGGAATCTTGCGAGTGCCCCCAGAAACAGCAAGGCCGACGCGATCATCTCAATGTGCAAGCCCGAAATGGCCAACATGTGAATGGTTCCCGTCGCGAGCAGCTCTTCCTGCAACGCCCACGATGCCATATCGCGTTGACCAAGAATCAATGCACATGCCAAGTGGGACATTCCGAATGGTACGTTGGCTTCCATCGAATCGATCGCAACGTTGCGTAGCTTGCTCAGCCAGCGATCGAGCCGAAAGCGGTTGGGAGTTTCCCAGCGTTTCATTTTTTCAGGAGAATCGATTCGCAGTTGAAAGTCGTAACCTCGGGAGGTAAAGAACTCGGTCGGATCTCGTTGCCCCGGATTCGTCGCAACGCTCGGTAATTTCCAACGACCGTAGACTTCGACCCGATCGCCGGGCAACCATTCGATTCGTCCAAGAACGGAAAAGGGAACCAGGAACTCAGCCGGCTGCCACGACTGCTTTTCACGGATCTGCTCAACTCGAATCACCGACGTCGACATCCACGTCTGCCCATCGACTGTCTGAAGGGGATCAGCAGATGGTGGCATACTCGAACCCGTCGATTTCGTCGACATGGACGGGCGTAGCGAGACGGACTGTTCAATCGTCCCACGCAAAGCGATCGGTTCCCAAGCGAGTCCCGATGACTCCCGGCGAGCAAGATCCCATCTCTGTTGAATTCTCGCTTTGTTGTCATCCGCAAGTCGACGAGTTCCGTTCTGCACGAAAACGAATAAAGCTGCCACAGCCATGCAGAGGGTGGCGACCTTCCAAACGGGACCGATCGTTCGTTTCCGCAAGCAGATGGAACCAAGCCAGTAAGCGAGCAACAGTGCCGTTAAGACCAACAGTCCATTTGATAAAGCCGTTCCGAGTCGAGGCTCCATCGCCACGAAAGTCGCGGTAATACCAAACAAACCAACCATTGGGTACCGTTCGATGGCAGCTTGTGTTCGACGACGGCATAGTCTGGCGAGTCGCAATCGGAAAAAATGTAGGTTGTGGCGGTTGAGCGTTGGCATCACGTTGATTTTTTGCAACAAAAAATGTGGTTAAAAAACAACTTTTTCGGAGTCTTGAAACGGAAGAAATTTTGACTATGGCCCGCAAACCCTGGTTTTTTCCAGGCCTACGAGTCTCCCACCGATTTTTGAGCCGTTTCTGGCATGTTCCCTGCAATTGTAGGTAAGCATCAGACGGAACCTTGAGGCTCTGTCGAATGTCAAAGTCACCTACCTTGCGGAGATGCCGAAATGACCCGACGAAACCAACCACGAACAAACCGCCGTAGTCGAAATTCGGGATACACCCATCGTAACGAAGACCGAGACTTCGGTGGTTCCTTTGACGCGATTTATGGAGACGAAATTCTTGAGGAAGAAGAGGAAGAGGATGTGGACGGCGACGATTACGGCGTAGACATCGACGAGGAACTGCTCGACGAAGAAATGTCCCTCTGGGACGACTCCGATGGCGAAGTCGTCGATGCCACCGAAGATCCGGTTCGCATGTACCTGATGCAAATGGGTGAAATTCCTCTTTTGACCCGCCAACAAGAAGTGTCAGCGGCCAAGCAAATTGAGGTCACCCGTTACGATTATCGACTATGGATGCTCGCAACCGATTTTATGCTCCAAGGTGCTACGAAGCTCCTCGAGCAAGTTCGCGACGGCAAGCTTCGATTGGATCGCACCATCGAGGTCAGCGTGACCAACGCCACCGAGAAGGTTGCCATCATGCGACGAATCGGTCCCAATATTAAGACACTCCGCCACCTGCTTCTCCGCAATTACGGTGACTACTACCTAGCTATCGATAAATCGAAGCCGATGGAAGATCGACGCAACGCTTGGAAGCGATTGGTCTGCCGCCGCAACAAAGCGGTCCGATTGGTCGAGGAGATGAATCTTCGAACCAACCGATTGGAGCCGATGTTCAACAAGCTGATCGCAATCCAAAACCAAATGGTTACATTGAAGGCACGGATCGAAGAAGCCAAAGTCCATGGACATTCGGACGGCGACTCTGTCGAAAAACTTACCGCCGAAGTTCGCTACCTGATGAGAATCACCTACGAGACACCCGCAACTCTGACTCGTCGTGTTCATCGAGTGATCGCCAACCGCGTCAAGTACGATGCTGCCAAGCGAGACTTGTCCGCTGGTAACCTGCGACTGGTCGTTTCCATTGCGAAGAAGTATCGCAACCGAGGCCTGAGCTTCTTGGACCTGATCCAAGAGGGTAACACTGGTCTGATGCGAGCCGTTGACAAGTTCGAGTACGAGCGAGGCTTTAAGTTCTCGACCTACGCAACTTGGTGGATTCGTCAAGCGATCACCCGTGCTATCGCTGACCAAAGCCGTACGATTCGAGTTCCTGTTCACATGATTGATACCATGAGCAAGGTTCGTCAAATAACTCGTGACTTGATTCAAGAGCTAGGTCGTGAGCCAAGCGTGGAAGAGACTGCAGCGCGAGCTGGTCTCAGTGTGGATGATGCTCGCGTGGTGATCAAGATGGCTCGTCAACCATTGTCCCTGGATCAACCTGTCGGTGATCATGACGATAGTTTCTTCGGTGAGTTTCTTGAAGATCATCGCAACGATGACCCCTTGTATGAGACCAACCAAGAAACCCTTAAGCAACAAATTCACGAAGCGATGCAAACCTTGAACTATCGCGAGCGAGAAATCCTCAAGCTCCGATACGGCTTGGCTGACGGATATGCTTACACCCTCGAAGAAGTTGGTAAGATTTTCCAAGTGACCCGAGAACGCGTTCGTCAAATTGAGAGCAAGGCAGTTAAGAAGCTGCAACATCCTCAACGAAGCAAGTCCCTGTCCAGCTTCGTGGATGGTGTCGACGTCCCGGCTTACCTCGAAACAAGCTTGGGAGAATAGTCCCTGGCTACTAACCAATCACGGAATTGTTATGGCAATAACGATTCCTGCATCACTTCCCGAAGCTCGACCTCGACATTCCGACCTAGCGGTTTCTGCTAGGGCGTAAACGGACTGACGATGGTCCATTGTTCATCACTCAGATCGGTTAGGTAAGCGGCTCGTGTCATAGCGACGTCCTTGTCGGATAAAGTTGCAAAATCCCCCACGTTGCGCGGGTTCGCAGCACAGGAACAATCCAATCCCGCGACTCCAGATTCAGCTCCACCTGTTAAACCGGCACGGTGACCAGACGCAATTGCTTGGAGTATCCCTTCCGCATCCTTTCAACCAAAAAAAAATTTCGGGACAGAACTAGATAGGCTCTCCATTAAAGAGGGGGATGGTCACAGGCGATTTAGTCTACCTCTAACCATTCCTACGGAATCGAGATCTGCAAACACTCAATGCAGAAAAAATTTGGACAAATAATCGACACTCCTTACCGATTCGCAGTGTAACTTAACGGTCAACCGTCAACGGTCAACGATCTTTTGGGGCCACTTGGCACCGGCGTCGATCCACCCCTGCAGGACGTCAGCCTGTCGGTCTGATAACTTATGAGCAGCGGCCATGCGCATGTTGGGTCGCTGGCCTCGAACAATTGCGATCAATGGACTTTCTGCGCTCTTGCCGGGTATTACCAACGCGGGCCCCCCGTCCTGGCCAAAAAAATCTTCGCGCCGATCGATTCGGAAATCACCGTACCCCCGGCTCGGGCCGTGACATCGAACGCACGAAGCCTCCAAGATCGGATGGACATCCCTCCAGAAATCGATCCCGGCACTAGTCACCTCCGCCCCGAGCGTTTCCCTTTTCGATTCCGTGGCGGTTGTTTCTCCCGAGGGGGCTGTCGAGTAGGGAGGATCGCTTCTGTCGCGGACAGAAATCTCGGCGATCCAGGCAAACAGTGCGAGGGTCATGATCACCACCACCGCAGTGATGGCTCCACTGCGAACGTGTTGGCTCTGGGGATTCCTCGCCAAACCGAATCGCTGTCCGACGGTGGCGGCTACCCAATGCCAGTGGAGAGCCAGGTGCACCACTAGGACGGCGAGCAACCCAACACTCATCCAAAAGTGGAATCGCCCCCATTCATGACGGGTCAAACCCCACAGGTACAGCGACTTGTTCGCTCCTGGCGGCAATGGAAAGTAGAGGATGTACCCGGTCGCGACCACACCAAGGAAAAAGGCTGCGGCCAGGAGATCAATGGTCAAGTTGACGGTGGTTCGTTTCAAGTGTCGTTTTCGAATGAAATAGCATTCCCGGATGGTCTAAGCCGCTTGCCGACACCAAAACCGACACGGCTGGCGAACAGCTCGACCGGGATGATCGAGCGAAAGCGGGTGATTTCCTTCAAGCCAGGCTTGAACGATGGACCACTTAGCGTCCACTCCTTGGTCCCTGCATGTGGTTCCTACAGGTCACCTGTCCTGAAGCGTAGTATCTACACCTCAAGCTTGCATTGTACAGTTCAAGATTGCGGTGACAACGATCCACTCATCGATTCAGATGTAGTCAGGAACCGCTCTCCGTTGAGCTCGCTTAGCGTGAGCGCGACTGATCAGCACAAGGCCTTCGAATTCTACTTCTTCATGATAATGTGATAATGCGAAACCCTTTCTAGACGATTCAGCCTTCTCCCAGCCCGGGATATCGATAATCCGGATCGGCACCTAGAGAACGCTTCATCAAATGGGGCCTAGGTCGCGTTTCGATCGTTCAGAGCGTTATCACGCCCTTCGCCCAGCAGAGTAACCTGCTGGGCGACTAAGGGGGATATTGCCAGAGTGGCTAGGGTAGAGAAATTCGAAAAGACGGAGGTGTGAAACCTCCGTCGGCTTAGCGTGACATGATCTTCCAAACCTATATCGTTTACTGATGCGTAAACAGCAATTGATTTAGATTTGCTTCCACTTGACCATGAAGCGTTGCGTACCTTCAGCAGTTAGTAGTTCCTCATCATCACTAGGGTCTAAGTCGATCGTTGTGTCTGTGACAGACCCGCGTACGTATAACGAATTGCTTGTGTCAACGAACAAACTGCTAACGGATGAACTCCCTTCCTCATGGTCGAATACCACCGACCAAGCGTAAGCTCCTACGGGAGTGTATTTAAGAACGAACCCGCTGGAGGTATTTACCATATGATCCCCCCCCGCAACTCCAGGTGTGAAATCGACAACCGTTGGAACAAAACCTGATACCGTATTTCCGGTGCTTATGAATCCTCCGATATAGATGCTTCCATCCGGCCCCACGGTTACGTCCGACTCTCGGAAATTAACGTTGGAACTAGGCAAGGAAATACTCCTCGCCCAAGCTAGGCTGCCGTTGGTGTTCAGCTTGGTTACAAATCGTCGGTCGGTTACAGGTAAGTCGAAAACTTTAGAGCTAGGATCAAAGTCAACTCTGCCTTCATACCACCCGGACACGACGATGTTGCCGTTGGGATCAATATCGACGTAATGAATGTCCGACGTTCCGACCGTCCCGTTCGCAGACATTCCATTAAAGGTAGTAACCCAGGAAAGGGCTCCAGCATTGGTTAGCTTGAGGACTAGGCCGCTTTCGCTTCCTGTCGAAGTAACGATTCGCTTCTTGGAACTCGGGTCGACATCCAAGGAACCCGAGAAAGTCGTAGCCAGAATCACGCTTCCAGTAGAATCGATCTCGAGACCTCCTCTCACTCCTGTGAAATTGTTCGTGGCAAACTGATGCCTAAATTGCATGACTCCGTTGGCACTTCTCTTTTCGATCGTTTGCGATAACTGTGTTGTATTATTGCTGCTGCTGACGCGAGCGAACACGGACCCATTTGTATCCGTCACGAGATCGTAAACAGTTTCTTGAGCAGTAGTAGCGGGCCCGACAACGCTAGCCCACAATGCATTTCCGTTAGGACTATATGCGGCAATGAAGGCATCCGAACTCCCGGCTGAACGCAACTGCCGCCCCGCAATCAACGCGTTTTGATCAGAGGTTGAAACGAAGTCGCCTCCTACGAAGACATTCCCCTTGCTATCCACGATGAGGTCCCTGGTCCTTCCACCCTTCAGTTCCCGGACCCATTCGAAACCGCCATCCTTGTTGTATTTGACGACGTAATAGCGGCTGTTGATGGTTAGGCCACTGTCGATCGTACTAACGTCATTAACCAGGATATCAGCTCCGTTTGCCCCCCGATCGACAGTAGGATCAAAGTCGACTCTACCTTGAAAGGGGCCGGTTCGATAAACGTTTCCCAATCTATCGATGTGAAAACCGGATATCCCCGTGTCGGTACTCAATTCGACGGAGGCGAATTCGACCGGCGGGAAACTGGCATCAAATGTGATTCGGTTTTCGAGGTTCTCCACCCGAAGAGGTCGGCTTCGTAGCCGACGGGACTGCAAGTCTCGTTTGCTCGACCTGGACGCTTTGGAAGCTGGAGAAAGTCGACGGATCAAATTTCGGAGCATGGGAATCTTTCCTTATGAACTTTGCTATTAATTGCTGCAAGCTTTGGGACAGGGACCACGACACGACGCGTGCGCGGCCTTCACCATAAAAGGTCCAAGCGTCCCGGAGTTGTGACCGAAATTTTTCTAAAAATCTGCACATGGACATAGCATTAGTGATTTTGCTACAAATCAGAGCCTTGGTTGCTTGGACCTGAGCGAGAGGCCCGCTGCCATTTGCGATCGCAGTATGGATTTGAGGGCATGCCATTTCCCGTACTCGACCGATACCTCCGAAATACTGATCGAGGCATCGGGTGGCATGCATGGTGCGGTAGCATACGTTCCCTAATGCTCCTGGCTTGGGAACCGTCATTTTTTCAGAACTGATGGATTCGCTGGAATCGCGGAGCAAATCCTAATGAATCGAACGTATGTTCTTTCAGAAATAGCCAGCCAAGATAGTATCGGATTCAGGGGACCACTTCACTACTGTCCTCTGCACAGGTAATGCGTAGATTTCAATCTAAACCTCAACTTTTACTTAAACTATTTGTTTAGCAACACCAGATTGTGTGAAGGTTTACCCTGGCTCAACCCCGAAGAGATTTGAAGGTTGCGCAACCCAGTTGACGATGTCCTGTGTTCGAGGATGTCGTAGCGACATCTTCCAACAGTGTAGGCCAATCGGTACTTTTGCGAGCTCTTGGTCAGGCAATTCCCTGCTCTCACCACCAGCTAAATAGAGTGGGTCGTTCACGACGGGATGCCCCAGATAAGCAGTGTGGAGACGGATCTGATGGGTTCGTCCCGTCAGCGGCGTGGCCTCCAGAATCGTACAAGCCTCTTGTCGTTTCCAAACCCGAAACTCCGTCTTGGACACCGCCCCTTCCGTATCGATTTTACGACCACCATTGGGCAAACTTTCTTGGCTGATCGCCTCCTCGCAAACCATGGAATCCCAAGGAACAACTCCTTCCACAGCGACTAGGTAGGTCTTGCTAACCTTGCCTTCGGAAAATTGCGTTTGAATCTTGAGGGAGTCTTGGTGCCGTCGTGCAAGTATAGTCAAGCCGGTCGTGTTCGCGTCCAGTCGATGACATGGCCTCAATATCTCCGGTGCGTAGGCTTGTTCGAGAATAGCGATCAACGTATTCTTGTTGAATCGGCCCGAGGGATGGACCGGGAGTGGTGCACCTTTGTTTACAACAATGACCGCCTCGTCTTCGTAGATCAACTCGATTTCGGATGAAACCTCAGGCTCTGTCGTGTTGGGCATCAATTGCAGAAATCGGTCCCCCTCTTTCGTAATATGCTGCGGATCGACGGGTGCTAGTTCTCGACGTGGATCTTGGATTAAGCCCGCGTGAATCGCAGATTCCCAAGCTTCGCGGCCGTAACCGGGAATGGCACCGTCGAGGGCATCCAAAAGTGGCAGTCCTGCAAATCGACGAGGAATCGAGACCCAACGCTTGTTCTCGTAAGGAATGGTTCCCAGCTGCTGTTTTGCGATTTTAAGGATGACATCTTGGCGTTGTCGTCGCGAGATGTCTGGATCTTGGTAGCAATAAGGACAAGACTTTGCCACAACATACTTGGGAGATTTGACATCTTCCTCAGTTAAAGAATGTCGGCAAGCAAAACATTCGGCGTAGCCGGACGGCTTCAAGCCGGCGTTGACGGCAACTCGCTGATCAAACACAAAGCAATCGCCGTCGTAATGTGCCTGTTCGCACTCTTCAAAGTACTTGAGAATCCCCCCCTCGAGTTGATACATGTTTTCGAATCCGAGCCCTTCCATGTAAGGACCAATCTTTTCACAGCGGATCCCACCGGTGCAAAACATCACGACTGGTTTACTCCGGACGTCTTCGGGGAGTTCGGCGGCAGCTTTGGGAAAATCGCGAAACGTCTTGAGCCGGAAATCGATGGCGTTCTTAAACGTACCCAAATCGGTTTCGTAGTCGTTTCGCGTATCGATCAATGTCACTTCCTTGCCCGAATCGAGCCAGGCTTTCAGCTCCTGCGGTTTCAGCTTGGGAGTCGCGTTGGGTTTGGGCTCGACACGGATGGCTCCGCGAGCGGTTTCCACCTCGAGCACACCTCCGACTCCGACCGGCACGATCTCCCGCTTGATCTTTACGACCATACGCTGAAAGGGCTGATAGTCGGTCAGGCTTTCCTTGACCTCCAGATTGTTAAGTTCTGAATGAGAGCTTTTGATGTAACTCAAAAACTCATCGATCGAAGCACGCTCGCCTGCAATGAACATGTTGATTCCCTCGAGGCTGATCAGGACCGTGCCACGCAACCTGAGTTCGTTGGCCAAGGTACGCAACTTGGTCCGCCTCTCCTCCAGAGAATCAAAGGGAAAATAGCGATACGCCGCGATGTTGACAATGGTTGGCATTCAGGTGGGAAACACGAGTAAATTGAGGGAGAGGCAAAAGAATCAGTTGAACAACCCGAGATTTTACCCAAAACTCACAAAACAGTGAAACGGTAGCGGAAATGGAGGGTTAGAACCGTAGTCTGCTCCATCCAAAAAAGGGAAAAACCCGTTAATCGGCACAATCGCTCCAATTGATGCTATTTCCCGGCTGGACCACGTCCATTTTTGATACCCCCTTTAGGCTTGCTCAATCGGGTGCTATCTTCATTTGCCAACTGTGCCCCTAGACACGCAGACGCAGTTGTAACTCCCGGGATTGCTGACACTTGAACGACGAAGATGAACTAATTGAACTGGCTCTAGAGGGAAACGGTGAATCGTTTGAAGTCCTCGTGCGCCGGTATCAAGATAGACTCTACACCGCCATGATCAGCGTCGTCGGGTCAACCGAAGAGGCGGAGGATGTGGTTCAAGAGGCCTTTATCCAGGCGTACCTTAAACTGGACACGTTCCAACGCCACAGCCGGTTCTTTACCTGGCTTTATCGAATCGCGTTTAACTACGCACTCGCCAGACGTCGAAAACGGCGTGGCCTAGCATCACTCGAGGAACATCGCGAGAACGCAGGCCAAGAGCCAACCGCAACGACGGAAGGCCCCGATGTTCGCATGCGCCGAAGCGAAGATGTCGAGCTAGTTCACCGAGCCCTCGCACTCCTCACGGAGGATCACAAAGCCATTCTCGTTTTGCGTGAGATGGAGGACATGTCCTACGAGGATATCGCCGAGGTGCTCGATATTTCGATTGGTACCGTGCGATCTCGGCTTAATCGAGCTCGATTCGCTCTCAAGGCACAGCTAGAGAAGTTTCCCGACTGGAATCCTGATCAATGATCGTTTTGGAGCGATTGCACCTCGCCCCAGAATCTCACGCCGTCATTTTCACTCCAAAAGCGATAGAAGATCACGTAGTTCTGCGAGCGTCAGGCTCTTGTACGCATCCTCCGGCATGATGGATGTTGTACTAGGCTCCTGAACCTCGATCTCGTCCAAAGACAACTCAAACGTTGAGCCGTCCGCTGCTAAATAGCGAAGATTCGTCCCAACGCCACCGGCATTCAGCTTCACCCCAACCAGTGATCTACCATCCGTCGTGAGAATTTTCCAAGGCAGATACAGCGGCCCGATCTCGCGAGCCGGATAGAGGATCGATTCCAAAATCTTCTTGCGCGTTGTAGTCCCCTTCAACGTGGCAAGATCCGGGCCCAATGAAGAACCTCGTCCGGCATAGGCATGACAGGTCGCGCAAACACTGCGTAGAAAGACACGCTGCCCGGCTTGAGAGTCTCCTCCACTCCCGACCGCAGACCACCAAGCATCGAAATCCTCGGGTGCTGGTAAACCAGGGGTAACCGGCACTGCATTCATAACGCGATCCCATTCTGCATGAACGTCTGGAGAAGCCTGCACAGACTCTCCTAACCCTTTCCATGCGGCCTCGATGTCACGCCTGCGCGCACTTAAGCCAGCGACCGCAAGAGCCCGGACACTCTCACTAAGTTTGCTATTCTGTGCGATATTTAACAGGCTCTTCGTCGAGTCTTCGGTGCGTCTAGTGGTTAATAACAGGACCGCTTGCGTTTGAACCTCTCCGTTAGATGCTGTCCGTACAAGCTCCGATAGACGAGACGTGCTTGGTTTATCCGCATTGGCGGGAAGAAAGCGAATCGCCATCGCCTTGATACCATCTGAGGAATTCGGTGATTCGATCGCAGCTGCCACACGAGCAATGCGAAGGGACACCTCTTTACCTGGCTCACTCAAGCTCTCCAAAAATGAAATCGCAGCAACGGTCTCCGAAAACTCCCATTCTTCAAGATCGGTTCGATCCAAATTGCTAATCAAACCATCCAGAAACCCACGATCCTCGGTCTCCGCGGAGAAGCGAATCGCCATTCGTCGTACGCTCGAGTCTGGCAAGGCGATGGCCGCTTGCAGCCTGTTGCGTCGCGTTGCCGAATGATCAACCGTCGGCTCAGCCCACTCTCGCCAGCGGCATGCCTGCAGCCACTCCATCATTTCCATCGGGCTACCGGGAGTTGGCATACGAAACAAGTCAGCCTTGCGCGATAACGCGACGATTCGCGTTTGAACTTTTTCTTTCGCGTCCCATGCCGGACTGCGAGGAGGTGCTGCATCGATAGCGACGTCCGATGCGGCTTGGGGCGATGCAGGGCCTCCTGGAGGGGTAACTTTCCACAAACGTCCCTTCGAATGAACCGAATAGCTGCGATCAACCCAATCGGTCATAAGAAATGAACCGTCGGGTGCAGTTGCTAATCCAACAGGTCGGAACAACGTGTCCCCTTGTATGGCAACCTGCAACGTGATCTGCGCTGGATCCAGCGGATTATCGTTGGCAAAGACTTCGAGCCGATTCTCTCCCCAGCTGGTAACCAGCAATGAGCCTCGATACGGCAGGATCGCACAAGGAGCCTCGCCAGTCCCTGCTTCCATACCGAGCGTGCCCGGCAGTTCTCCGTTCCAAGCGATAAGAGGATTCGTGCCAGCCCGACCAAAGCGAAATTGAAAGCCGTAGTCACCACCTTCCAAGACTCGAATCAATCGACAAGGAGGGCGAGAGTCAGGATCGTTGTCGACCGTCCAAAGATCGCCGCGAGCATCAAAGCAGAGCCCGAAGGGATTCCATAAGCCGGTCGCGAAACGTCTAAGCTCGCTACCATCCGGGTTGCAACAAAAGATATTGCCACCTTCACCACTTCCACTTTGCTCACACTGCTTACCAACTAGACGATACGTTGCACCGAAGTTCTCTCCCTGTCCGATGTAAAGTTTACTATCAGGCCCAACCACGATAGCCGACAATCCGTTGTGAGGATAGTTTGCCTCGGTTTCCAGAATCAAGATGTCGTCGACACTGTCTGCTCTACCGTCGTTGTTCTGATCCCGCAGCTTGATAAGCTTTGAACGAGAGACGACATAAAGTTCACCTTGGTGGAAAGCGATCCCCATCGTGGCGACTCCCCCCTCGTAAAATAGCTTCTGCTCATCGAGTTTGCCGTCACCATTGGAGTCGGTAAAACGATAGATACGATCTGATTTTGGGCCGGCATAGTCGTCAGGAGGAAAGTGCGTGTGGCTTTCGATGACGTAAAGTCTCCCTTGATCGTCAAAGCAACAACCGACGGGTGTCACCAAATCGGGTTCGGTCCGAACCGGCTCGATTTTCCATCCATCGATGAGAGAGCGTGGGGGATCAGCACAAGTTGCTTGCGTTGAGAAATCGAAGACGCCCTGCCATAGGAGGCAGCATAGAACCAAGATAGGGAGATGGGTGATTTTCATGGCTGGGATAATGGTTGCAAAGCGGGGCTCTTACGAATTCAGTCCTTCAGTATACACCATAGGGCTTTAGGAAATGAGTCCACCGCAACGGCAAGCAAGGTCTTCTAGAAATTCAAATGGCCTGCCTTATCAACGAGCAAATAAAATTGCTCCGCTATCGAGCCAGTAAGCATTGGAGTGACGATGTCCGTCGGCTCACCGGAGAAACCCTGGATAACGGGGTCACAGAATCGAGAACCTATTCCACCGACAATCTGTTAACGGGAATTTCTTACGGAAAAACCGGTACATCCATCGGGTCCCAAGGTTATAATTGCGACGTTAATAACAGCGAAACATCCGAGACCATTGGCGGAACGATGAGCGGTTACGGGTTCACTTCAGCAGGCACGAGCTACTTCGATGAACGCCGTGCGCAAGGCAGCGGGAACCGGCGGTACGATCCAACATTACCATCGCAACCAACAGTACTCCATCACCGCTATGACCACGTTCACAGAATAAGAGATAACACCAGTCAGTAATCCCCCCGCCCAAAGCGGCGGAAGAAGTTTGAAGGGTGAAGTTCGAAGTTTGAAGGAAAGCCAATCCTTTCGTATGCCGGATTTCCAATGGGTTTTTGGGTTTTCTATTGTCCCAATCGGGGCTCAAGCAAGCCATGAGATACCACTTTCGAGCACATTGCTGCACAGAATTCGGTCAGTTGCTCTCCACTGAGTTCATCTCATTGGAAGCACGACTGACAAGCTAGCCAAGACGTTCTCCCTCCCCCTTCCCTTCTGTCTCGCTTGCAGCGAGACAGAAGGGAAGGGGGAGGGACATATTGGGGGATCCGTTGCTAGCCTGTTAGTCATCGCTCCACCGACACGAGGTCGGGATGGAGGCGTTCTCGATCAGTTCAAAGCTGCTTACACGAGTGCATAAACACTCCAGTTGTGGGCAGGTGATCTTTTCGCCAACTTCGAGCTCACTGATCGACTCGAATTCTTGGCTCGTGAACCAACAATCTTGCAGCGTTAGTTGCCGCCTTATTCACCCTCCCGAGAAATTCGGGAGGGTCGAGTGGAGGAACGATCACGAGGGTATGGGGCTTTATAATCGCTGACTCGTCGAAGCCTTTAATGCATCGCTGTGCCCTTCACCCTCTCCGAGCTACGCTCGACTCTCCCTCGAGGGAGGATGAAGATGGCGTTTCGCATGATTGGATCTCCAATCCAGTATGTCCATCCTTCAATCCGATCAACTAACTCCCCCGGTCGCTCGTGCACCCATTCGTCGCAGGCGACCACGGGGCCGCATAACATTGCCCGTCACCCCGTACAGCTCTCGATGGTGCGTTTAGAATCCGCGAGCGTTCCGAACCACCCATCATTTTCTTTAACTCCTTGGCACCTAACTTGCGTGTCGGAGGGCATTTAGATTACAACCTGAGACCTTCTCAGCAATGCTCCCCAAGGAATAAGAGAGACCATGAGCCCTAGAGATACAGTTTTTTGGCACAGTGAGCCACTTGAGTCAGTTTTGCACAAACTGAGTGCGAACAAGACGGAAGGCTTGACGTCCGAAGAAGCCAAAAACCGATTGGGCCAGTATGGATACAACGTGCTAACCGGGAAGAAGCAGAACGGCCCCATCAAGCGTTTTCTACTTCAGTTTCATCAGCCACTGCTCTACATCTTGTTAGCAGCTACAGTCGTAACGGCCGCTCTGGGGGAATGGATCGACGCGGCGGTCATTTTTGGCGTCGTGTTCATCAATGCTGTGGTGGGATTTATTCAAGAAGGTAACGCGCTAAAAGCCATCGACGCGCTTGGCAAAACCCTGGTAACGGAGTCGACCGTTGTTCGCAACAACGCCAAAGTTCGGGTCGCTTCCTCCGAGATTGTTCCTGGCGATCTAGTCTGGTTACAGTCTGGGGACAAGGTTCCCGCCGATATGCGACTGTTTCAATGCCGAGATCTTCAAGTGGCCGAAGCTTCCCTTACTGGCGAGTCGGTGCCTGTACAAAAATCGATCCGGGACCTACCTCAAGACACAACCTTGGCCGATCGGACCAATCTAACCTTTGCATCCACCCTGGTTACATACGGACAAGCCTACGGTATTGTTGTAGAAACAGGTGACCGCACCGAAGTTGGGAGAATTTCGAAACTTATTGCGAGCGCAGACGACATACAAACGCCTCTTACCAAGGCGATCGCTAAGTTCAGCCATGTTCTCCTCGTCATTATTCTCGGATTCGCAGCGGCCTGTATTGCGATCGAGTTGTGGAGAGGCAAACCGGTGGTAGACTCGTTTATTGCCGCCGTCGCGCTAGCGGTTGCAGCCATCCCCGAGGGGCTACCAGCAGCGATCACAATCATGCTTGCTATCGGCGTAACACGTATGGCCAAAAGAAAAGCCATCATCCGCAAGCTTCCTGCTGTCGAGACATTAGGCAGTACCACCGTGATCTGTTCTGACAAAACAGGAACCTTAACGCAAAATCAAATGACCGTTAAGGAGATATACTCGGGTGGGAAAGCATATTCCCTAACAGGAACAGGATACAGTCCTGAAGGCGGGTTTCAACTCGACGGCCAGGACGCGCCTGCTGAGCAACTGGTAGGCTCAAATAGTGCCTTTGCGGAATGCCTAAAGTCCGGTTCGTTATGCAATGACTCCCAGCTGTTTGAGGCAGACGGAGATTGGTCTGTTCAGGGAGATCCGACTGAAGGAGCGTTAATTGTCGCTTCGACCAAATCAGGTTTGCATGAAACCACGTTATTTGAATCCTACCCGCGACTCGATTCCATTCCGTTTGAATCCGAGCACCAGTATATGGCAACTCTTCATTCCATAAAGGAGAAAGAGGGACGCGTCGCATACATGAAGGGGGCCGTAGAGGCGATTCTAAAACGCTGCAACTCCGTTATGAACGATCGAGGAGAGGCAGTTCCGCTCGATCGGGAACTGCTGCTTCAACAGGTAGAACGCATGGCCGCTGACGGGCTTCGCGTTCTAGCTTTCGCGTGTAAAGAATTTCCTTCCTCCACCGATGGCATCAATCATAAAGAGGTCGAATCCGGGCTCGTATTTCTTGGCCTACAAGCCATGCTCGACCCGCCTCGCGACGAAGCTATAACGGCTATCGATCAATGTCACGGTGCGGGTATACACGTAAAAATGATTACGGGTGACCACGTCAAGACGGCGTCCGCCATCGCAGATCAATTAGGTTTGTTAGGGCACAAGAAGCATGCTATGGCAACCATGACTGGTGCTGAACTAGAGGAAATCAAGGATGAAGACCTAAATAAAAAGGTAAACGACATCGCCGTGTTTGCACGCGTGTCCCCCGAACACAAATTGCGAATCGTGCGATCCCTTCAAACCTGGGGGCACGTGGTCGCCATGACCGGTGACGGCGTTAACGATGCGCCGGCTCTCAAGCAGGCAGATATTGGTATCGCTATGGGCAAAAGTGGAACGGATGTCGCACGAGAGGCTGCCGATATCATTCTCACGGACGACAATTTTGCTTCGATCGAAGCCGCAGTCGAAGAGGGACGGGGCGTCTTCGACAACCTTACCAAGTTCATAGTCTGGACCCTTCCGACCAACGTCGGCGAAGGTATGGTGGTGCTCTTGGCGATCCTTATCAATTCTGCGCTGCCCATTGCCCCTGTACAAATTCTATGGATCAATATGACGACCGCCGTCCTGCTGGGACTGATGTTGGCGTTTGAACCTCGCGAAAAAACCGTGATGTCTCGTCCACCAAGAAAGCCTAACTCCTCCATACTCAGCCAAAACTTGGTCAAACGACTGCTGTTCGTCAGTTTGTTGCTCCTGTTTGGTTCGTTCGGAGTCTTTCAATGGCTCCACGCCTATGTTGGTACCTCTCTTGCGGAAGCACAAACGGCAGCGGCCAATATCTTCGTCTTCGGAGAAATCGCGTACTTGTTCAATTGCCGATCTCTCGTTCGAAGCTGCTTTTCTCTCGGCTGGTTCACGAACATGGCTGCAATTTATGGGGCGATCACGATGGCGTTTCTACAGTTAGCGTTCACCTATATCCCAATCATGAATAAGATCTTCCACACCGCACCACTCGGACCTGACATCTGGGCCTTTATCGTGCTCTATGCCATCGCGATATTCGTGATCGTGGAAATCGAAAAGTACCTTGTCGGATACCTACTCCAGGGTGACACGTTCAAGGAAGCTTTCCACGAATAGTAAGCCATTTTTGAGAATGGCTCTACGAGTTTAGATTGACCAGAAACTCAGCATGATCGAGCAAGGGGTCGTCGAAATACAATCGAATGACCCCGCTTTGTTTCAAACTCTCGAGCAGCTTATGCTCTTCGGAAATCACCTGTTGCGAGATGCGTTTTACCTTACTGGATCGCTGAAACAAACTGAACGCGATCATGCTATAGATCAACAATGGAAAGAGTGACAATAACAAGCTAGTGAACAGTAGCGATGGGTTCAAGTGAAAGGACTCTAGGCTTGGGTTCGTCGACTTTAACGTGAGGGCCTCAGCGCTAGCGAAAAGATAGTGCTTATAAACTGCAAACACGGGTCCCAACAACAGCCCCCAAAATAGTAAGCTACCGATCAAACCAGCGATCTGCAAACTCCAACGTGATGGCTGAGCGCGATCGACGCACCATTCAAATGTGGAGCGCGCTTGTGATTGCAGCTCCTCAATTCCCGTCAACCGGAGACGCGTGTGCTCGGGATGCTCTTTTGAAATTCCTTTCTCTCCCCCCAAACGACTCACGCTTCGATAAAACGCGGCTTGAGCAGGCTCCAGTCTATCCTGCAACTGCTGTTCGATGCGTTGCCGAATCCCCTCGTTCAACTCGCGATGAGCATCGTTGGCTGCTCGCACATTCTTAGCCCAGGCCAGAAATGTTCCAAAGATCGATGGGACACTCCCTGCGAACGAGAGAAGCAATCGATCCCAAGCACCACTCGTCACCCCCAAAATGCTAACGATCGTTCGATAAGGAAACCAAATCGATCCGGTTTCGGTTACGAAGTGTGCTCGCATGCGTGACCGAATGGCAGCCTGCAAAATGGTCGGCGATCCGAGCACCGCCTCGAGAGCTTGGCCTGGCACCGATTCCGCCTCCGATTGAAGCCGACGCATGGCTTGAGCAAGTGTTGGAATCTGGGAGTGCAGTACAGCGGAAACCTTGGCCCTGAGCCGCTGCTCCGCCGCTGCGATACGATTGGCACGTGTGGCCGCTAGAGACTCTAGCGACTCATTGGCTAATCGAGAATAGATCTCCGTTTGCAACCGCCTGCCGGCTCGTGACTCATTCCCCGTGGATTCCCAATCTTCTACCAAAATAGGAGCCAAAAATCGCGTTTCAGGAGCCAACCGTCGCAGAGACAACTGAAAGGTTTCCAGATCCTTTGCCAGCAACTCTCTCGCGACCGGATCGACCTCGGAGTTCCAATCCACAACCTCGAATGTCGGTACACAATTCACGATGGGGACACATATCGCTCCCTCCGTAAAGAGAGCCAAACTGCCGATGATAGCGCCTCGCAATTGATCCCGTCGCACGACTAATAGCTTGATCGGGGATAGCGACATCGCCTCCTTCGCAATTTTCGCCGCGTCGCGATCGTCGTCGGTGATCCCTGGCGTATCGAGCAACATATAGTGCTGACCGAGCGTAAGCATCGAATCGGACTGACAAGGGAGATAGACCTCTTTGTTGTTATCGAGTCCCTCGGGGACGTTAGGCCCAACCCAGTACATCTTCGTCGTCGCTTCGCTTGACAGTACACCGCTCGGTAAGAGAGCTGCGACGCCAGCACTCTTAAGGAATTGGCGAGCGATCCATGTCTTGCCCTGCCCTTTTGCACCGACAATCGCGATGCTGGGCAAATCGGAGCCCCGCGAATTCATAATCGCATCGCATTGCGTTCGAAAGTGAGCACACAGCTCCGAGATCTGGTCGTGCACGACACCGCGTCCGATCAACGCCAAGGAAGCTTCTTCGATTCTAATCGCTAAGTACGTGGACGAATGCATTATCGAGTGTTTCGTAACGAGGTAAGGAGCGTTTGAATTTCTTTCGCAGCCGCGTCATGGAATGCCACAGATGACAGGCTAAGATCCGCAGAGTGGCTGCTGTGGCTACTCGCAGAGTCACGGGTGAGGCGAGCGATACTGCTGGCTGGTACTTCTCGTTTTTCGGAATCCATGTCGACTGTCACGGGATGAAGCTCGCCAGGCCGTTCCATCCCCACTTCGTCGCACAGCACCGCGACCAAATCCCCGTACTGTTGCCAAGCCGCTTCGGATTCAGCCACCCTGGGGACAGAGTCACCATTAATAAGAGCCATACCTAGTCCCGCCAATCCAGCACCGAGTAACTCTTGCAACGACGCAAAGACCAGGACGCTCGAGCCCCCAAAATCGAATGGCAAAGCGATCACAGCAACGAGCGGCGCGAAAAGGACCGCCGCAGGTGCCAGACCGGTCACAACTCGACGCTTCCAAGGCATGTTGTTCCAAATCTTGGCTGTGAATTGGTCGAGTTCTTGAACAATGATGGAGGTCTCACTCTCGGACTGAAAGCGATGGATTCCCCGCTGAATAGATTGAAGCAGTTCAGTTTTTCTCTGCTCGGAGTTAGCATCCGCAACGTCATCTAATCCCCAAACGCCCGACCGATCGATGCGAGCCAACGTTTTCAAGAACAACTCAGCCGTGACGATCCTCGCCTCATCCCCCGCAGCCCAACGGCCCCGAATATATTGTACTAGTCCAGCTGTCTTACCGGATATCCATTCGGGGAATCGTAGCCATTGCGACACATTGGCTACTTTTTCTTTACCGAACTCACCGATCCTCGCCACCCAACGACCAGGGGTAGCCCACCATGGTGCGGTTCGCTCTAGCGATTGTGAGATCTGTGCAACGATTTGTTTCGAAGCTTGCAATCGCAATGCATAAGGTGGATTAGGATCGCGAGAAAACTCCAAACAGGCCTGCGACAAAGTTTGCCTCATAGCGATTCTCTTCTTCGTGATCAGCTCTACTCGAGCCTTAATCGCTTGGACCGCCTCGCGCATATCGGCTTCGATTCTTGACAAGTGGGAATCGATCGAGCCATCGAGGAGTTGAGACTTATCGAGTTGCGAACCAATGTTCAGTAGCCAGTGTTCGTCGGGAATCGGCTGCGGAGGTTGTGCAACTGGTGTTCGGTCAATGCGAAAGAACTGCGGCAAGGATAACGCGTCTGGCCCCTCGGGAATCCGCTCGCGGTCAAGCGGGCCGTCAAAGTTGTAGGCCATGTAGACTCGTGACAGTTCTTCGCTTCCGTATAGTTTGTTAATCTCGGATCGAATTTCCTCTGTACTGTATCGTCTAGGAACGCGATTAACGGCTGCAATTTGTGGCGTGCCGGGCATCTGTTCCTTGAGGAGTCGAATCAGCTTGCTCACTTTCTCATCGTGCATCGCATTCGCGGGGAGCACGATCACGAACGAAGAGCAGAAGGGTGAAACCTTGGCTAAAAGTTGCAATCGCGTTTGAGCTACCGATTCGACATAGTCAGCCAGCCGATCCCGAGTGACTGCCATATCCAAACTAGGCAGAAGTCCCGTTTGGATATCGGGACAATCCATCAGCGCGATCCCCCATCGGTCCAGCAACGGGTCGAACCCGACCAGCGGGGATTGCATGGCGGAGTAACTCTTTGTCGTCCCATCCCCATTCTTGATGGCACGTGTATCCATAGCATTGTACTGGGACCAAGCGGTTTGCGGATCCGCGTCCAACAATTCGAGCGGTGCATTGAACACCGTGTTGAGCCGAGCTTGAATGCTGCCCCAAATGAGCGAGATCGACTTCCAACATTCCGGTAGCCAGAGCACAAAGCGATGGGTCCCTTGTTGATTGGAGGAACCGATCAAAACCCTAGCCCGATTCGATTCATGTAGAAAGGTGGAGACGAGCGAGCTTTTGCCAGCATTCAGCAACCCGAGAATGGCCAGGATAGGAGCGTTAGGAGCCTGGCACAGTAGCAAGGAGTCTGCCACCGACGCAGAGAGAGAGTCAGCCAGCGCGGAATCGGTTCGGTCGAGCAATCGGAGCGCATCAACAATTCCAAGCATTTGTGTTGGTTTTGAGGACGAGTCATGTTGCTGGGAAATGGACACGATACACCGACCCTCCGAGCCTCCCATCAGCCATTCTTGGAGAGTTTGGAGGTCGCTAGCAATTTTTGGAGCTCGATTTTGACTTGGCGACACGCCTGTTAATCCCTATCTTTCCAGTCGGTGAAGGAGCAGTGTCCCAAGTGTATCGAAAAATCACGGATCTCGCATGACTCAGAAACTGACGGTTAAGCCACTTCCATTAACGTTTCTCATGCTATTTTTAGTGTTGGGTCCGGTTGGTTTTGGAGTCTTTCTTTATTCTCGGTCGAAATACCTGGGAGAGCCGCCCCTTCCGGTGGAGATTAAATTTGGGACGCAGTGGGTGAATTCGGAGAAATTGGGTGAGCGGCTAGTACCGTGCATTACGATTCGGAACACATCAGAGAAAGCTTGGAAAAAGCTTTCGGTTGGGTTGAACGAGCAGTTCTACAATTTGGGTGGTATGGTGGTAGAAGCGGAATCGGAGGTATCCGTTCCGCTGGAATCTTTTATCTCGCGAAATGGTAGTGTCCGATTCCCGGTTGGAAATCGCCCCATCAAGCATGTGATTGTATTTGCTCAAATCCACACAGGCGCGAGGGGGGTAAGCGAGTTTCGAATCGACCCGCCTAACGAATCAACTCCTACCGATTGGATGCAACCAGTTTCGGAATAAGCTTCCCGAGAAGAACAGTTTGGGGTGAACAGTTTGGTGCCAGCCATTAACTCACAGCATCTTATCCATCGTGTGAGGGTTAAAGCCGATTGATAGACGTCACGGACCCGTTTCAAGGGTGCGATCGGCTCGCATTGTTCACGTGTTCTGCTAATCCCTCTCCAAAGCGTTAAGCCCAACGCATTGGATAATGAATAGCGCTATTCGATCCTCAGCTCATAAAGCTTGAATGCGTTGGCTCTACTCGTTCATGACGTCTGCTTCGCGGTTCTTTGCCAGTTCACCAACGGAGTTTTCATACTTTTTGGTCATCTCCTGGATCTCTTCTTTTGCCTTATCGCGATCGTCCTCGCTGATGAGCTTTTCCTTTTCGGCTGTTTCCACTGCTTTGTTGGCGTCTCGTCGCACGTTGCGGATCGAGACACGTGTCTCTTCCGCTAACTCCTTGATGCGAGCGACCAGTTTCTTGCGAACGTCAGTGCTCAACGCTGGGATGTTGATTCGAATAATGCGGCCGTCATTCTGAGGATTCAGTCCCAGTTCGCTCGCCACAATCGCCTTCTCAATATCTTTGATCGTGCTCGAATCAAAAGGACGAATAACGAGTTGCTGAGGCTCTGGAGCACCAACGCTTGCGAGTTGCTTTAGCGGAGTCGCTGATCCGTATACGGTTACCTTAACGGAGTCCAACAGACCAGGGGTCGCCCGACCCGTTCGTATGCCAGCCAAGTTGTTTTTAAGAACTCCGAGGGCCTTCTCCATTCGCTCTTCTGAATCCAACAGTACGTCTTCTACGGACATTTTCCAATTCTCCCGTTCGAGTAAGTAAGTATCAAGTTGCAATGAATCGAGTTGCAATGAATCATGTGGCGTTGATCAGAATCCGCTCACCGCTGTCGCTGCGCGGACTGATGCGAGTCCCCACCTTCTGGCCGCTCACCGCTTTGACAATGTTGCCTTCCTTTTTGAAATTGAAAACAAGTATCGGAAGCTTGTGCGTACGGCATTGCGCGATCGCTGTGGAATCCATGACCTTCAAATTCTTCTCAATGACGGTGTCGTAATCCAGTTCACGGTACAAAACCGCGTGCGGATTCTTTTCTGGATCGTCACTATAAACACCATCCACCCTGGTGGCCTTTAGCACAATGTCCGCATCCAGTTCGAGGCCGCGATTCGCCGCGCAAGTATCGGTTGTAACGAAAGGAGCACCAGTGCCGGCCGCCAAGATGACGATCCGCCCTTTTTCTAGGTGGCGAATGGCACGACGACGGATAAAGGACTCCGCGACTCCGTCCATTTTAATGGCGGACATCACCCGAGTCGCACAACCAATGTTCTCGAGAGCGTCTTGCAGAGCCAACGCGTTGATCACCGTGGCTAACATTCCCATGTAATGTGCGGTGGCTTCCTGAATCATCTCGCCACTAGAGCCCTTGAACTGAGCTCCGCGCAATATATTACCCCCACCTACTACAACGGCAATTTGGCAGCCTTTTGAGTGTGCGCTCTTGATTTGTTCGGCAATCGCGGTCACCTCGTCCATGCTGATCCCACGCTCCCCCGCATGAGCTAAACTCTCTCCGCTCAGCTTGAGGATAACTCTCCGATAAAACGGTCGACTGGAATCGCTAAGGTCAGCTGTCATTTGGGTCCACGAAAAAGGGATCGAATGGAGGGTACGCAGGAGTATCCCCTCTGAAAGTGTACATTACAACACGGGAACAAAAATTAAAGAATGTCCGTTTCGCTCAAATGGTATTTTTTGTCTAGAATGCACTTTTCCTAAGATTCTCTCGACGCAGAATTTGACTCGATGGCTATACAAGTTACCTGTCCAGGCTGCCTGGCGCGATTTACCGTAAGCGACAAATACGCAGGCAAAAAAGGGCCATGCCCGAAGTGCAAGAAAGAGATCGTCGTTCCCGATAAATCTCAGGAAGTCGTAATTCACGCCCCGGAAGCCGTCGGCCCCAAGGATTCCAAAGGGGTTTCCGTTCTCAAACCGATCAAACGGACAGAACTAAAGCTCACAGGGCTCCAAATCGGAATCGCAGCAGGCGTCACCGTGGCCTCGATCGCATTGGCCTTGGTCGTGCGATTTGCGATTGATACTCCCCCGGTACCGATTTTGGCCCTCGGAGCTATCGCCCTATCCTATCCCTTGTCATGGGTCGGCTACCGCTTTTTGCGGGATGACGAACTGGGCGGCTACATGGGCAATGAGCTTTACATTCGACTTGCTGCTTGCTCAGCAATTTTTGCAGTCACTTGGGGGCTCTATTGGTTTCTGGCCTACTACTTTGGGAACAATACGCTGGCCACCGTGAGCGGGCTTTCCTTCGCAGCCTTTCTTGTAGTCATGGTAGGCATAGGAACTGCTGGCTCGCTGGCTTCATTGGAACTCGAATTTGCTCAAAGTCTGATGCACTACGTTCTCTATTTCGGGGTAACTTTTATTCTGGCTTTGCTGTGCGGTGCCGAACTTGCGGAACCGCTATCTAGCTCTGAGGCCAAACCAAAGCCCGGAAAAGTCAACCTCGATCAACTCTACCGCTAGGCGAATCCAAGGTTACTTGAGTGTCACAAACTGAATGGCCAGTGCATCGGACATTCGCATAGAGTCGCCTGTTTCTCGCAACGATAACTTGCGACCAAACAGATAGCCGACTTCAATCGATCGAATACCGAACTTGCCGGCCCCTCGGGCTAGCCCCAGCAATACCCGATAGTCGCGATACGTTACAACATCCTCCGCACCGCCGGGCAACTCAAAATCCCAAGTGCCCCCGCCAAGACGCCCCGCAACATAGAACATCCGCCCGCTAGGCAATGCGAACTGCACCTTGGGACGAGGAAATACCAAATCCAGCCGCGCATTGGGCATCAAGTCGCTGTGGTAGCTTAGGCCGACGACTGGCAATAGCTTTATGTCATCTCGGTGCAGGTAATCTATTCCCAAAACCCAGTCGACCTCGGGAGTTGCGTGCAGCATCCCTACAAGGTGTCCAGGAAAGAAGACCCCTTCTCTGGCACTTCCTTCAAAATCACTGTTCACTGTGACGGTCGCTGCGCCGTCGTAGGAAATGAACTCGGACAGCCTGCCCCGATTTTGGTAGCCCATGGAGAACTGATAGAGTCGCGATGGCAAGTCGATCTGTTGCGGTCCCGAGAGGAAATGAAATGCATAACCAAGGTTTATGCCCCCACCATAGCCGCTTGCCATGTAGGGCGAGGACTCCAGCGTAGTCATCCCAAACCGATCCCCCTTATCTGGAATGACCCCGAAAAGATTTTCACCGGATCGGTAGTTGGTGTAACGAAAATGCTCGGAGGGACGAATTTTTGGTAGACGGACGCGAGCCAGGGAGCCCTCGAAGAGGGAAGGGATCTCCAGATCCTCGGTTTCTTTGCCTAGGTTTGTGAAAAGCCCATTCGACTCACCTTGAGAGCCAACACCGTCGATCTGCACCAAGCGTCCGACCTGCGTGGCCTCGCTATCTCGAGAGACAAACTGCAGGTCTTCATAAGAACGCCCCATGTCTCGCGATTCATAGATCGGCGACCCAAGCCGTTCGCGAAGCGTTTCGATAGCAGGCAAACCCTCTGCGCATGCCACCAAGGTGGAGGCGAAAACAAAGCCGACAAGCTGAGAGAACGTCAGAAATGAAATTTGCATGATCCATTCGGAACGCGGAACCATCTCGATCTCCTTGAGCCCGACCATGGGGCGTCTCTTTCGATTATCGGGATTGTGCCATCTATACTAAAGAGAATTAAAATGAAGCAAGATCGACGATTGACAGCATTCTCGAGGAGACCCTCGAATCGATTACCCTTTTTGCGTAGGATTGAAGTAGATGTTTGCCCAAACCTCCGATTAACTGGATTAGAGGATTACCCGAATTCCCAATTCTGCCCCGCTACTGCTGATCGAAGAAATAAAATGCCGTACCTAAAAGCTGAACCTTGTATATGGCCAGACAACCTCCTCGACGTTGCCTGCGAGGGGTTGGGTAGCATTTCCACCGAGGAAAGCCAAGCCGCCATAGACTCCTTCTCGGAGCATAGCCCCCAGGAAGCGGGGGCCCAGGAGCTTGTAGCCTCTAATAGCATCTCCACAGTCGAAGCCGACGACTACGACTTGGTGAAGTGGTTCGCCATCTATACGAAGCCCCGCTTTGAGAAGAAACTGATGCGGCAGCTTTATGAGTCGCAGATTCCGTTCTATGGCCCGATGATTTCCCGCAGGTTTCGTTCGCCCAGCGGTAAGTTGCGTCTGAGTATTGAACCACTCTTTCCCAACTACGTTTTCCTCCATGGAACGGAGATACAGCGATATACGGCTGTTTGCACAGGCAGCGTTAGCCGCTGGATGCCCGTCATCAACCCAGCAGAATTGATAACCGATCTCAGGCAGATTCATAACCTGATTCTGACCGACGCACCGCTCGCCCCAGAACTCAGGTTGCAACCCGGCCAAAAAGTTCGCGTAAAGTCGGGGGTCTTTAAAGGGTTCGAGGGGGTCATCATCCGACGCGAGAATCAAGTGAGACTGCTGATCGCTGTCCGTTACATGGGACGAGGCGCCAGTGTCGCACTGGACGACTGCCAGCTCGAGGCAATCTAGATTTATTGCCGACTCCGAATGAAGCTTTGCTCTGGCACTGATCGCAGAACCCTTCTGGTATGTTCAGCTAGAAAAAGCTAGCCCCCCACAACTCACAGCTGGAAATTATCTTCGTCCTTTTGCTCAGCATAAATGGGCAGGTAACGGTAGTAGACCTCGAGGATCATGGTTGCCATACAAGTCGTGTAGAACCGCCCTCCCTCGCTCGTACTGTGTCCGTCCTCCCAATACCAACTTCCCGTCGAGGGACCGGATTGAACTTGCATGCCCAAAAGTTGGTCTCGCATTTTTTCGTTCCATCGATCCCATTGCTCTCCCCCCACCTGCTTCATAACTTGGGTAGCATAGTAGTTGTAATAAGTATTTGAGGCGCTCGGTCCAGATTTGTCAAACTTGGCAACGATCGCCTTAAAGGCCTCGTTATCCTTTGGGAGCCCTGAGTACATGCGACAAAGCAAAGCACATGCAGTGCAGCTCGGGTTGTAGCCAGCCCGCGAATTCACCGAATTAAAATCGTAGTGATAAGCGGTGCCTCCATCCCATGCCATTTGATCCAAAAAGAAATTGGCCTTGCGAACGACGTTAAGGTCCACCGGTATCCCAGCCATGGCTGCGCTCTTGAGAGCCATCATCTGCCAACCAACAATGGATGTGTCCCCTCGCCCTTTAGGACTGTAATGCCATCCCCCGGTTTCTGGATTCTGCGCATAGGTGAGAAAGTTGATTCCGGCCTGAGCGGCTTCTAGCAGTGCTAAATCTCTCGTCATCCCGTAGGCTTCGCACAACGCGATGGTTGCAATCCCGTGCGAGTACATATCATCGGGACCTTGGCCGGCCCCTCCCACATACCAACCGAGCTGCCCGCCATGTGGTTTTATGTTTCTTATCAAGAAGCTCAAACCACCGAAAACCGTTTCTTTGTATTCACCCTCGAGATGAGTTTGCCCGGCCCCAAGAAAACACATCAGAGCCAATCCGGTAGCGGCATTGACGCTTTGCACTCGTCGGCCGGGATTGTCGGGGCCGTGGGCCAAGGACCAGGCGCCGGTTTGCTTATTCTGTCGATCCGCTAACCATTTGAGAGCCATCGCCACAGCTTTCTCGGTCGCATCGCTGCCACCAAACTTTTTCAATAGATCCCGCTTGGCTTCTCGCGACCGACCTGTCATGGCGGCCTTGATCGCGTCATTAGCACTAACCGAAAGTCCACTGGTTGGGGCAAGACTCTGCGTCACACTTGGCAGACTTATAGCGGGTGCCGTGACCGCAATCTCAGGAATCGCCAAGGACGAGGTGTCGGGCAACGTCGTTTCGGAGACCGCAGCCGGGGCTGGGGATTCTGCCTCGACCGGCTCGAGGCTCTCGCTCGACATCGCGACCGATTCCGCAACATCCAAGGAGTCGGACGAATCGAGGGCATCCGAGGAGGTCAGCATCAGCCTGATCTCCTTTTGGATCGGCTCTAAATGAACCGCTGCCAGAGTCAGAATAGCTGCCGTGTGAACGAGCATGCTGATCAACCAGCTTGGCATCGTCTTGAGAAAGCCTCGTCCTCTACCCTCAGAGCCTCGAGTCAGAATCTCACTCAGTTCCTGCTGGTGCAAGGATTCGTAAGTTGCCGGCTGAACAGCGAACTTCCCTGCAATCGAAGCATCGACATTCTGGTCTATCGATTGCACCGGTCGATTGCTTGTCGCCATGGAAGTCTCTTGAAAGCGGAAAAATGCTATTTCGAACAAGGAACGCAAAAGGCCTGGACACGAGGGCGACCTGAGCACCTTTAGGGCCGGCTTTGTGGATCGCAACGTCGCAAAAAAGGGTTGCTGCGAATTCTGTCGACCCTTCTTATAGTAACCGTTTTCGACCCGATATTGTACTCAGGACAACCTATTTTCCGATCGCTTCATCTCGAACCAATTGCGTCCTGACTCATTGGTCTCCATACTTAGCCTCGAATTATCCCTTCTTAGCCATGAATGAGCGCGGTATTCCTCAGCGTTCGAAATCCTGGCGCCGCATCAAAAATCATCATGCGAAAACGAGTCGAGTTAAACCATCCTCTAGCCCACCATCACTTATCGATCCTAAGGGATAGAAATACGCCACCTCAGTTGTTTCGAGTGCAAATCCACCTGATTTCGATGCTCCTGGTGGCGGAGGCGACTCGAGATTTAACACTCAAAGAATGCCGGATCCAGACACCCATTGAGGAGACAGTTGGCCAAAAACTCTCGCAGAGGATATCAATTGTCCCGATTTTGCGTGCCGGGCTTGGGCTGGTCGACCCAATTCTCCAACTCTTGCCGGATGCCGAGGTCTGGCATTTGGGGATGTATCGGGACGAAACCACCGCGCTGCCTGTCGAATACTATTGCAAGCTTCCCAAGGACGATCCGGCCGATGTTGGAATCGTTCTCGATCCGATGCTCGCGACAGGTGGCAGCATCCGCGTGGCTATCGCCGCTCTGAAACGGTGGGGTGTACCCGATATTCGTGTTTTGAGTGTCATCGCTTCGGAGGATGGAATCGCCGCCTTGCACACGGAACATCCCGACGTTTCCGTTTTTGTCGCCACAGTTGACCCGGTCCTGAACGACAAGAAATTTATTGTTCCAGGGCTCGGCGATGCTGGAGATCGAATGTTCAACACCCGGCATTCATGAGTTAAACCGCGCAGATTGCCACTTATAAATTCGTGTGATCTCAATTAAATTAATGCGTTAGGTAGTAGCCGACTCCAGAAGAGGCTACACACCGGAGGCAGCTCCTCCGTTTTGTCCGTCTCGGGCTAAAGCCCTTCGGCTTTTAGGCCGAACGCGGGATTTTTGAGTCTTGCGATCCCCGCGTCTTGTTTGTTTGTCTGAAAAAGGTTTTTGTGATTAAGACTTTCTCTGAGCTCGCGCTCATTCCGGAAATTGCTTCCGCACTTCGGAAAATGAACTATTCCGAACCCACTCCCATCCAAGCGGGAGCGATCCCTCCTTTGCTTGAGGGCAGAGATCTTCTCGGCTGCGCCCAGACGGGAACAGGAAAGACCGCGGCGTTCGGCATACCCCTCATTCAGTTGCTTCACAACTCGGGAGAAAGGCCAGTACCGAACCATCCCCTCGCATTGATCCTGGCCCCGACCAGAGAACTGGTTAGCCAAATTTCTGAGAATCTCGGCCTCATCGGTAAACAAACCAGGATCCGCCACACCATGATTTATGGCGGCGTTGGTCAACGCCCGCAAATCGCTGCTCTCTCGCGAGGTGTACATATCTTGATCGCCACGCCAGGTCGTCTGCTGGATTTGGTCGGCCAAGGTTACTTGAACCTCACACAACTCAAGCACTTTGTCCTCGACGAAGCCGACCGTATGCTCGACCTGGGCTTTATGCCCGACATTCAGCGAATCGTGCGAATCCTGCCTCGCCAGCGGCAATCTATTTTCTTGTCTGCTACGATGCCACCTCCCATCGAAGCACTCGCAGCTACGCTGCTGCAAAAGCATGTGACCGTCATGGTAACGCCACCTGCGACCACGGCGGAAAAGGTCAAGCAACGAGTCATGCACATCGAGCGAAGCAACAAACGAAAGTTGCTCGATCTAATACTGACAGACCCTAAAGCGTCGCGAGTTTTGGTCTTTATGAAGACCAAGCACGGTGCAGACCGACTTTACAAATCGATGGCCCAGTGCGGACTATCCGCTGATGGAATTCACAGCGGTCGTTCGCAGAATGCTCGACAACGGGTCTTGAACGCGTTTCGCAACGGCGAGGTCAGGATCCTCATTTCCACAGACGTCGCAGCCCGGGGGATCGATGTCGATAATGTTTCTCACGTCATCAATTACGACGTTCCTCACGACCCGGACAGCTACGTACACCGAATTGGTAGAACGGCCCGCGCGGGTGCCAGTGGCGAGAGTATCACGTTCTGCGATAGCGACGAATATACGTGGCTACAGGAGATTGAAAAGCTGATCGGGCAATCGATACCTGTCGATACCGATCATCCTTTCCACGCACCTGATGTTGCGGATGAGGAGATACAATTCTTCACTCGCAAGCAGACTCGCCCAACCTCGGGCCGCGGGAAAGGGGCAAAATCCAAGTTCGACTCTGGCACACCGAAACGGGGTGAGGGAGCGAAGAGGTCGACTAAGTCGAAGCGGAGTCCCCGTGAACAAGCTGGAAAAGGCGCACAAATAGCGGCACAAATAGCGACGGACGGTGCAGCAAGTGCAACGACCAAATCGGCAGACGCTCAGAAGTCAGGAGCACGCAAGTTTGTTGCAACCCGCACCGAGTCGGGCGCAACGAACGAGCGGCGAGCAAGCTATGAAGGGCGCGAGGAACGAGGGCCAGCTAGAAAAAAGAAAAAGCCTTCGGTCAAGAGGCGTCGTTCGCTTAGCGGAAAAGTGAAGAAGATCAAACTCATGGACGCGCCACGGAAACCATCCAAGTTCAGTTCCAAACGCCGCTAGACGAGCAAGAATCTCGCTTGGGAACCAATATCGGTAAACCGCTTGGACATCTGGATTGCACATCAAACACCATTGCTGCACAAAACCCATTCGTAATGCTGAGTAACACCAGAACGCTGGATACCATGCGATTCTGCTCATGGAGCTGCCCAAAAAACTTCGATAATGGTTAGAACAGGGGTTCGTCGATACTTGAGCAATGGAGTTTTGGTAGCATGGGAAATTTTGAAACAATTCGCATCCTCGTTGTGGACGATGACGAAGCACAACTGTCGCTAATCAGTCGCTGGCTGCAGAAATTAATGGATGAGAGCATCGAGGTAATCGCGACTGCAAATGTCAATGAGGCCATTGGCCGTGCTGTTGCGGGTGAGATTGACATTTGCCTAACCGATCTAGATATGCCCGAAAGCAATGGAATTAAGCTGTTAAAAGCAATCAAGGATGCGAACCCCTTGACGCCGGTGATTTTGATGACGGCGGTTTCAAGCCGGAATGCTCTCGAATCTTCGCTTGCTTTCGGGGCCGCGGATTACTTTTTGAAGCCTCTCAGTTGGCAAGATCTACTTAATTCGGTCAAGTTCCAGATTGCACGACTTAGACGATACAAGCTGGACTTTCCTACATGAGATGATGATCCTGCATCATCTCATGTGAACGCCCATTTTTCTAAATCTCATTCAGTACAGACGGACGCTGCAGCGCCATACAATTGACTTGCTCAACCGGCCGTCGGGGCGGGATCTGTCGTGACCAGTGAAAGCAAATCTGCGAATCGTAAGATTTGCTCACGAAGTTCGCTTAACTCGACACCGGCTCGCAGTTGTTCCTCCAAAGCGCGGGCCGCATCTGTCAGGCTCGGAAAGCCATAGCCCCCACAGGCTCCTTTTAGCTGATGGATGATCCGGGTCAATCTCTCTAGGTCTCGATTCTCCAAGCAATCTGTCAAAGATTGTTGGCGGTAAGGAAGACTGTGCACAAACTCGCGAAGCAAGTCGGTGAAGTCTTCGTCCGTTGCAAATAGTGAATGGATCTTGTATTCGTTCGATTTATTCATTTCTCAATTTCCCTTATGACGGAATGAAAGCCACTAAAATTTATCGATACGCGGGCGATCAAAATGTCCGGGCATTGGAAGATGGCTCGTTCAAATGGACGAGCGTAAAGCATCACTTACTCCTCCGAGTCCATCAACAATGACTCCCCGGCTGTGGCGCTTTGCCCAGCGCGAGCAAGTCTCGACTAGCTGCTGACGATCTATAGGCTTGCTCACGTGTTCGTCACAGCCGGCTTCGATACACATCGCAGCATCGCTAGCCATAGCATTCGCCGTGAGGGCTAGGATCGGTAATTGACAACCTTTGGCACGCAAAAGTCTGGCTGCAGAATAGCCATCCATTTCAGGCATCTGCATATCAGTTAGGATCAAATCAAAACGGTTCGGACTCATAAGCGCTCCTTCAATAGTTCCATCGACCGTTAGTGCCTGTATCGCCTCTTTGCCATTGGGAACAACCGTCACGTCAGCCCCCGCTTTTCGCAGGTGAAAGGTTATGAGCTTTTGATTGTCGATTCCGTCTTCAGCAAGTAGGATCTTTACGCCAAAGAGGGGAGTGTCCTGGGGCGAAACCGAGCCAGAATCGTTATTCGCAGAACTTTGTCGAATCGATGCACTATCGTAAGGAATAACTATTTCCTTCAAAGGAAGTGTGAATTGGAATTCACTCCCTTTTCCATATGTGCTGCGGGCAGTTAAATCGCCTCCTAACATCAAAGCTAGCCGTTTGCTTATCTGCAGCCCGAGTCCACTGCCACCGAATCGACGTGTCATAGTCGCATCCGCTTGATAAAATGCAGAGAAGAGTCTTTCCAATTGATCTGGAGTCATTCCAATACCAGTGTCGCGTACAACGAATTCCATCTGAAGATTCGGAGAGGAGGAGGTGTTTACTTCGAGCACCACTTCTCCTTGTTCAGTGAATTTAATTGCATTACCGAGAAGGTTCATCAGAATCTGTCGAATGCGTGTTGGGTCACTTTGGATGGCCCTCGGTATCGAGGGGTGGATGTGAACTCGAAGATCAATTCGCCGGTCCAATGCCTTTACCTTCATCAGTGCGATTACCTCTTTGATGATCTGCTCAGGGTTGGTAACAATGGATTCGACCTCCATTTTGTCTGCTTCGATCTTAGAGATGTCGAGAATATCATTAATAATGGAGAGCAAATGCTCTCCATTCCTTTTGATCGTATTTACGTACTCGATGCAATGAGTAGGCTTGTTGGGACTGGCAATTTCGTCAGCTAGTAAGTCTGCATATCCTAATATAGCTGTCATGGGTGTTCTGATCTCATGGCTCATATTTGCAAGAAACTGACTTTTCGCATCACTAGCAGCTTGAGCCTGCACCTTTGCGTTCTTCAAGGCTGTTATGTCGGTTCTAATAGCAAAGTAGCCTCGTATCTTTCCTTCGTGACTCAATAGCGGAGCAATCGTAGTAGCAACCCAATAGAGACGCCCATCTTTGGTTTTATTGCATATCTCCCCATGCCACGATTGCTTATTGGCAACCAGTTTAAAGACATTCCTCCAAAATTGTTTCGAATGCGTTCCTGAGTTTAGAATTCGATGGTTTTGGTTGATGAGTTCATTTCTAGAATATCCACTTATCTCGCAAAACTGATCATTTGCATAGAGAATTCGACCTGTCATATCGGTCTCCGCTACAATGGCGTGACGATCGACAATGGAACGATACATGTCTAGGTATCGCAAGGTTTCTTTCCGATCTGAAATGTCACGGACACTTGCTAGAAGAACAGGTTCGCCATCAAGCTCTAGCTTCGACACTAGTATCTCGGCAGGGAAGATTGTCCCGTCGACTCTCTCAAGATTCCATTCGAAACAGATATTTTGTGCTTCATGTGTTTGGGCGGGTGGCTCCGACTCTGGCGACTCCTGCGACTTGACTGTGTCCAGCCAGTCTGGATTTGCACTGTAAGCGTTTATATTCAATGAGCGTGTTGTCGACGACATTCCAGACAATTCGAAAGAGTATAAGAGAGCTTTGAATTTCCATAGATATGCGAGTTGATCTTTTGAAGAGATACCGAATATCCCAAGTGCCTTTTTATTGCAATCCAAAAAGTTCCCCTCGCTTAGAAGTAGGATTGCATCACTGCTTCCATCGAACACTGCCTGAACACGACTCGCATACGCTTGGGCTTTTCTTTCAGAGTCGACTCTATCAGTAATGTCTTCTGTGGAAACCACGGCATTGATTTTACCATCCCTCGTGCATGCCGTTGCAACCGATCGAAGCCATCGCTTGTTTTTCTGCGGGCAGTAAGGATACTCAATTTCGAAGCAGGGTATTTTGCCATTTAGTACCTGCTTGAAGCCTGAAATGACTTCTTTGCATGTAGATGGGGTCAACAGATCTGAGGAGTCAAGGATTCGGAACAGATTCGGATTGTCCATATCTGTAGGAAGATAGGACATCAGCGACATTTGAAACTCAATCCACCTTTTGTTTGCCTTGATGACATGCCCTTGTTGATCAATGATAGCCACCTTTGAGGTGAGAGCATCTAACGTCGATAATAAGACATCTTGCTCTTCGCGAATCTTTGACTCAATTTTTTTAAGTTCACTTATGTCTGTCTCCACCGCCATGAAGCCGACTACATTGCCCGTTTGGTCATTCAGCGTTTGTAGATTGATTTCGAGCCAATATTCACGCCCCGATTTGGCACGATTTTGAAGCTGGCAATTGATGGAAGTGCGTGAGCGAATCGCTCGGCGTATCTTGTCTATAATCGCTGGATCGGTCTTCTCGTACTGCAATAGATCTCCTGGTTTTTTCCCGATTGCTTCCTCAAAAGTGTAATCCGTGATCCGCGTGAATCCGGCATTCACCCATTCGATACGTCCATCGATATCAGTGATGATAACCGCATTGCTCGTCCGTTCCGCTATAACTGCCAATCGATGTTTCTCAGTCGTAATTCGTGAGAGCTCTTTGGATTTTGTTCGGACATCATAGATTACAAACTGAGTCAGGATGATCAGGCACCCTATAAATATGATGCCGAATGAAACGAATGTCACTCTTTGGAGCTTTTGGGAGCTTTCAACAAACAGCTGCCTGGTTCGGCCGACAATCTCGCCTATCTTTTGTGAGAATTGCTCTGTCTTGTTGCTGAGCCCTATTTGGCGTTCCACGTGATTTTGAAAGGGATCGCCACGCTTTGAGAAATGGGTTTCAATGGAATCAAGGATCTCGTCGCGGAGTTGTGAGGAGGTCTTCAACGAGGTTGCAAGCGGGTTGCTCTTATGCGATGAGAACTCCAAAAGTCTATTATTGAGTAACTCTCCTTCGACTCGGATTCGTTCTACTTTTTCGCTTAGCTCGATTGATGGAATGGCGTTGTCTATCGAATCTTCGGTTTCGATACCAACCAGTACTGCGATTTGAAACACCTGAGAGCGTTGGCGTTCGGCAAGATTAACCGTTTCTGCAAGGTCGATATTGTTTTCCGATGCGTGATACGCAAAGTACTCTAAGGCTAGGACAGAAAATCCGATTAGAAAGAAAACTACAAAAAAAGAACGGTTCAGATTCGAGACGGATTCGACGAACCTGGATTGGATTTCTGCAAAGGTAGGGCCTCTTTCGAGCCAGGCATCGGCCATTTAGCTTTTCGACTCCCATTGGTACCATAACGACTCAGACGCGACGATTCACTTTTTCTCTGGCGAAGGGGGCAAACTTCGTTACGATGGAGCATCGGCTGTGAATCTTCGCAATCAGTCCATTTATCGCAGCGAGCCCCGTTTTTGCATTCTTTGCACAGCCACCTTGGCATGTAATGAAAAAGTTTGATCTTCTCCAGCCAATTCGGCTAGCCAAACCAAATCAGCTAGGCGGGATATCCAGAAGAATCGAGCACCAACCCGAGAGACGATGTGCAAAAAGGGAACTAATTCTAAAGTGCTGGGATGCGACCTACTTACAACCTTACCTTTTTGCAAGCTAAGGAATATCGGTTTGAGCCCAATATCGATTGGCCAGGATGGTTTGCATCGAACGTTCATGCGTTAGAATATCGGTTCCATTAACCCAGTAAGGCTCCAGGAATGCACGGACAGCAACTTCGTTTTTTCAACCGTCACGGACAGAGTAGAGCTGCGATTTTCTTCGCGGTCTTTCTGGGTCTGCTACCATTTTTTCCAATGGGAATACATGCCCAGGAATGGCAAATTACCCAACATGCTCCTGAATCAAGTTTGCGAGGGATCGTACCCATAAACGACAATATCGCATGGGCATGTGGAAGTATGGGCACAGTGCTGCGGCTTTCCGATCGAGGGGCTAAAGCCACTATTCGCAAAGTGCCGGGGTTAGAACAAAGCGATTTCCGATCTATTTTTGCTTGGGATGCCTCACGATGTATTGTGGCAACTGCGGGCAAACCCGCTTGTATCGCGAAAACAGTTGACGGAGGGGTTACATGGAGAATCGTCTTTCGCAGCAACCTTTCCGAGACGTTCATCAACGGAATGAAGTTCATTGATAATCAACGAGGCATAGCCTTTGGTGATCCCATCCAAGATCGCTTGGAGATCTTCATCACGGTCGACGAAGGCTCCACCTGGATCGAGTTGCCACCCGATCGTTGTCCCATCGTGGAACCGGGAGAGGCGGGCTTTGCTGCGAGCAACAGCAGCATTGCAATCTACGATGAACGGGTCTGGATTGGTTTGGGAGGGAGAAATGGTATGGCTAGGGTACTACATTGTGCTATTTCAGATTTTCGATTTGGTAACTCTAACGAATGGAATTGGGAATCGATTGAAGTTGCTCCGATTAGGAGCGGTCCGTCGAGTGGAATTTTTTCTATCGCTCTGACTGACAATATCAGCTGGACGGTCGGTGGGAATCACCAACAAACCAACGGTCGCGACATGATTGCGGCCTTCAGTACGGATCGTGGTATCACATGGAAGAAGCCAACGTCATTGCCGCTGGGATTCCGCTCCAGCGTGGCATCGATTCCCAATCGACGTACTTGGATTGCGGTTGGCCCATCTGGAACCGACATCTCCAGGGATGGTCGTACATGGGAAGCGTTGAACAGTACTGGGTTTCACAGCGTCGTGACCACAAGTGCTGGTGCTATTTGGGCGTGTGGATCTGAAGGCAGAATTGGTCGCTTATCTCTGCCCTAGCTCGTGTCCGAAAAAAGGATAATTGTCTCGCCGGTCCAAAATGAACGGCTCAAAAAATCTGTATCTGCAACGGCTAACCTAGAGAAAGGAGTGCGGTGACAAGGGCTCGTTTGGTAATCAAGTTAGGTGGGTCAATTCTCTACTCGCAGCCAAATTGGCCACGAATGCTTCGACGGCTCATTGCGCAGCACGATTCGGCTGCGATCTCGCTGTTGGTCGGTGGTGGCGATATCGTGGAGGGAGTGCGATCGTTACACAAAGTCTACCCAAACTTGGACCAAGCCGCACTGCATTGGCACTGTGTAAACCTATTGAATACAACCTGCGAAATCGCTGCACAGTTGTTACCCGTCGATGGCGTCGTTCAAAGTTACGAGGATTTCGGAAGGTGGACCGGGGAGTCCCGTCCACTCACACGATGGGTCAAGGCTTCTTCCTTTTACTCTCCTGCAAACCTTGAAGATACGATTCCTCAACTACGTCTGGCGACTGATTGGAGCACAACCACTGATGCCCTGGCTGTATTGCTGGGAATCAAATGGCATGCTTCTCATGTTCTACTTCTCAAGAGTTGTGATGTGGACCAAGCGTGGAGTCTCGAGCAAGCTGCCGCGCTGGGGGTTATCGATTCCGAAACGCCTCGCATTGCTAAGCACTTCACGACTGGTTCGATTTCTCTAATCCCCTTTTTCGAGCCCGCACCACACCTCCCCAACGTAGTGGATCTCGTTAAGGAACCCCCACTCACCCAATAACCCCAAAGGGATGAGCATTCTGTATTTCTCGTCCAACAGCAAGCAGAATCGATTCGCTAAACATCTTGCCCGTGAGCACAACCGTATTGGGACGCTGGCGTCCCTCTGTATCGAATTTGGAATCAGGCGCACTAGGTTGTTCGGCATTGCTATCGTCGGCAGTTCTTCTAGTAGGCTCTACGCCGTAAGCCACAACCAAGCTTGGATGGCCGGTCAAATTCATTCGAGATAGGTTCCCATCCCCGACGAGTAAGTCAACGCTCGCCAAGTGAGTCTCGGTATCTTGGATCAAGGCAACTCGCTCTCTCATGCCGTGCAAATAATCGATCGCACGAACCCATTGCGCCCCGCGGTAGGAGGGCCCCCATTTGCCTAGTTCGCGATCTTCTGAGACAGTTCGAAACAATTGGTCATGAACCGAAGCCGCTTCAACCGACAGGGCATCCAACATGGCGATGGTAGGGGATTTTTCGAACTTGATTGTAACCAACTCCGCCCCTTGGTTTTCAAGCCATTCGGCAATGTAACGTTCCGCCCGCGATGGACGTTCGGTGACTCCCACTTTGAGTCCTTTGAGAGAAATATCAATAGGCCACTCAAATCCCCTTTCTACGACCGTTGGGTCTCGCTGGTCAACACCCAATAATTCGTTAAATACGACCGCACAGTCTTCAACTCGATTGGCGATCGGTCCGATTTTGTCCATCGACCAAGCTAGCGTCATACAGCCCGCTCGACTCACTCGCCCGAAAGTAGGACGCAAACCACTTGTCGCACACACACGAGTGGGAGAGACTATGCTTCCCAACGTTTCTGAACCCAACGCGAACGGACACAATCGGGCTGCCACGGCAGACGCGCTCCCGGCGGAGGAGCCTGAACTCCCTTGATTTGTGTTCCATGGATTCTTGGTTGTCCCACCAAACCATTCGTCCCCCCATGCCATGGTCCCCACACTCAGCTTGGCCAGCAGAATGGCGCCTGCTTTCTCCAGCTTTTCATAGACTGTGGCTGGCACCGACCACTCCCTATCCTCGTAGCGTCCAACCCCCCATGTGGTTGGCATCCCCGGCACAGCAATAATGTCCTTGGCCCCCCACGGGATACCATGCAGCACCCCACGATCTTTTTCCTCACGTAATTCCTGGTCCATACGCTTTGCAGAATCGATCGCGTTCTCGTGAAAGTTCACTACGCACAGCAGCGACTGATTGGCTACTCTCAATCGATCTAAGTAGAACTGTGTGATTTGCTCCGACGTGATAATTCCCTTTCGAATCCCGAGTGCCAGTTGTGGTATGGACCACTCGAGAATGTCGCTGATCTTGGTAAGTTCCGGCAAATCGACCATCTTTTTCCAGTCGCTGGAGCCTGCGGAGCTTGGGTACTCCGAGTCCGATGACTCCACGAAGAATGCTGGCAAGAACGCGAGAGGCATCGGCACGTCCTCACGGGGCGGGTTCTTGCGAAGCGGCTTTAAGCCTCGCAATCGTCGGGTCAATTCCTTGGCGACTTCCTCGCATTGCTCTCTCGTGAGATTCGCATCAACGATCCAGCTCGCTTGTTCGACCTGCTCGGCAGTCACAATACCATTGGCAGTCAGACCGTCGTCCTGGGCAATGATTGCTCTCTGGATGGCGGGGGAAAGAGACACGCTGCCGACCGTGCCGCCAGCAAAAATAGACATCAATGCCTGTCGTCGTTTCATCAAGTCACCTGTTGTCAACGAGCACTACTAACTATAAAAGCACCCAAGGGTGCGGTAACGAGCCAAAAATATCGCTCACCGCTCGCGATTATAGTCAGACAAGCAACAAGCTTGTTCGGCATAAATTCGGAAATAGTCAATCAACATGTATGGCCGTCAAGTGGAATGATCCACCGCTTAGAACGAGGCCGGCGAGTCCAACCGCGACAATCTCCCCTGGGCAAAACTTCTAGCTGAGCGGCAATTGAAAAGAGACTGGCCGACTTCGTATTGCCTCACGGGATACCATCAAGAACCGATAAAATTCCCGTCGCTGTCGTAGCGAACCAAGGCGAAATAAAGAAACACCACCAACAGCATCGGCAAACCGCAAAGCATTATCGGCGTCAAAAAAATAGACATTCCAACGGAGACGCCAGCGCAGATCACCCAGAGCCACCAAGTCTCTCGAAAGAAAACAGAAAATCTCTTCATGCTTTAGGCAGCCGATCTAAGCGGTAATGTAGGGAATGGGGAGCAATGTCGACCAGTTTTCATTTTACGATCGCCCCTGACTTGGTCCCAATTATCTAATGGCCTCGACCGCCCGCAATGCTAAAATGACCTAGACCCAGTCCTAAAGTAGAAGAATAGAAGACGGATTCTTTTTCAGAATCTGTTCGGTAACTTGTTGTGATTTGGAGGTTTCTCATGACTAGCATGCGTCTCGGCAACCTAAACTTACGAGAGTGCGGAATCGTTCGCCCGAGAAGTTCCTGTTCCTCAGGCTTTCCGGCCATTCTTGGCTATTGCATTTTCGCACTGACTCTGCTCGGTTTGATTTTCCCCGTCCGAGGAGGACCGGCCGAAATCGGAGTTCAAACGACTAATGACGACATGGGCTCCCAGAAAAAGGACCTTGAAACCATTACCCTAGGAGGGGGCTGTTTTTGGTGCGTCGAGGCTGTCTTTCAGAGGCTCGACGGAGTCATGTCAGTCGTGTCAGGCTACACGGGAGGGACCCTCCCCAACCCTACTTACGAAACCATCAAGTTTGGAGGCCATGCAGAGGTTGTACAAGTCTCCTTTGACCCGAGTGTAGTATCGCTAGAGCAAGTCTTCATCGTTTTTCTAAAGACGCATGATCCGACGAGTTGGCACAAGCAAGGCCCCGATATCGGACCTCAGTATCGCTCCGCTATTTTCTATCACACAGAAGAACAGAAAGAGGTTGCCGAGAAGATCATCAAAAAATTCACCGAGGAGCGAGTCTACAGGAAACCGATCGTTACCGAGATAACTCAGTTGGGAGTCTTCTATCGTGCCGAAGAATACCATCAGAACTACTACAATCGAAACCGAAACCAGCAATACTGCTACACGGTCGTGCGGGACAAGGTGAACAAATTCGAACGGCTGTTCAAAGAGTACTCCGTTACGAACAAGAAGAAGCAACCCGATAAGAAACAGGACGCAAAGAAGAATGAAGAGGCCAATAAAGAAATCGATTCACGCGGAAAGTAAGATTCCGATACATTTCTGTCCGAGGGCATAACTTCGCAATCGGGAATCATTCACCCTACAGCCCGCGAGCACCACTAGTCGGCGTTACTTTCCCTGCCAGGCCTACAAAGGGAGTTTGTTGCACGCTCGCTTTGTGGTTATGCTAGAATGGTGTCTTTTTTATCGCTGCCTAGGAGAAGTTTCATTGATGATAGGGTTCCCTAACCAGACGCCGCAGGTTTCGGTGAATCTACCGCGTCTGTGGCTCATATTTCTGTGCTTTGCATGGTGCCCTAGTCTGCTAGGCGGTGATTCCCAAGAAGTCTCCTTTCGTAACGATGTTTTGCCAATACTCTCCGAACGTTGCTTCGCTTGTCATGGCTTTGATGCCGAGTCTCGGCAGGGGGGGATTCGCCTGGACACCTTTGAGGGGGCAACAGCTGAGGGGGATTCGGGTGAGATTGCCATTATGCCTGGCAATCCTGAGGAGAGCGAAATTCTACGGCGAGTGCGTAGCTCTGATGAAGATGAGGTGATGCCTCCTCACCACCTCGGCAAATCTCTCACCGCAAAACAAATTGATATTCTCGAACGATGGATCGCAGGGGGGGCAGCTTACGAAGCTCACTGGGCGTTCGAAGCCCCGACTGCGGTGGAACCACCAGAGTTAGAAAACCTCTCCCACCCGATCGACCGTTTCATTCAAGCAAAGCTTTCCGAACAAGCCATTGCACCTTCCCCTAGGGCATCGGCCTCAGTACTTATCCGACGGGTCTATCTCGATTTGCTGGGGTTGCTCCCAAGCCCCGAGGAAGTTCAAGCTTTTCAAAAGGATTATCAAGCGGACCCAGACCTAGCCTACAACAATCTGTGTCGCGCGTTGCTAGGCAGCCCACACTACGGAGAACGCTGGGGCCGATGGTGGCTGGATCAAGCTCGTTACGCAGACAGCAATGGCTATTCCATTGACTCACCTCGCGAGATTTGGTCCTACCGAGATTGGGTGGTAAACGCATTCAACAAGGATATGCCGTTTGACCAATTTACCATTGAGCAATTAGCTGGCGATTTGCTTCCTGACGCGACACAATCGCAAAAGATAGCGACCGGCTTTCATCGCAATACGCAGATCAACGAAGAAGGTGGAATTGATCCAGAGCAGTTTCGAATTGATAGCGTGTTCGATCGAGTTGCGACCACCGGCTCGGTATGGCTAGGACTGACCGTTGGCTGCTGTCAATGCCATGATCATAAATTCGATCCCATCAGCCAGAAGGAATACTTCGAGCTGTTCGCATTTTTCAACAACCAAAACGAACCTTCCATGCGAGTCTATCGCGAAGGAACCAACGTGCCCGAACTGAAAAACCAACTCGCGAACGCAGAAACGGAGATCGATGCTTACGTGGATCAACGTCGAGCAGGTTTGGAATCCTGGGAACAAGGTCTGACGGGGGAGGAACGCAAGAAACAACCGGGCTCGATTCAAGCGATCCTTAAGAAAGAAATTAGCAAACGATCCAAAGGAGATCTGAGGGACCTCTACAATCATAGTAATGGAAAGCTAGACGAGGAGTTTCAGGCTAAATTCCAAGCCTACCAGAAGCTCAGCAGCGAGGTTCGCGGTGAGACATCGACCCTCGTTCTTGAAGAGCGCAAAGACCCTCGCAAGACCCATGTTTACATCAAAGGGGATTTTACGCGTCCCGACGAAGAGGTGGGCTGCGGTACACCCAGCATACTGCATCCTTTGCGTGCAGCGTCGGACAATCCGAACCGGCTTGATTTAGCCAGATGGATTGTGGATCACGAGAATCCTATCACCGCACGAGTCATCGTGAATCGCGTGTGGCAGCAGTACTTCGGACGAGGATTGGTAGAAACAGAAAGCGACTTCGGCACGTTAGGGACTGTCCCTACTCATCCTGAGTTGCTCGATTGGCTGGCTTTAGATTTCCAACGAGACTGGAGCTTGAAGCGATTGCACAAACTGATTCTGTCGTCGCACACATACCAGCAGAGTTCTGATTTTCGATCCGATTTGGTCGAAGTTGATCCGAATAATTATCTTCTGGCCAAGCAGCAACGCTTGCGATTAGACGCAGAGATTGTTCGCGATGTCGCCCTGTCAGCGAGCGGGTTGCTTGCTCCGAAACTGGGTGGGCCCCCAGTGTTTCCCCCCATCCCGGACGGCGTCATGAATCTTGGCCAAGTCAAGCGGGCTTGGAAGGTGAGCACCGGGGAGGATCGCTATCGACGTGCTCTCTATACCTTTGTTTATCGAGCGACACCCCCTCCCTCATTGAGCGTTTTCGATGCACCTGAAGGACTGAGTACTTGCACAAGAAGGGCGAGGAGCAATACACCGCTCCAAGCCTTAACTTTGCTAAACGACGCAGGCTTTTACGAGTTTGCAGAAAGTCTAGCCAAAATCATTGAACGCGATGGGCTGGAGATAGCGTTCCAACGCTGCTTATCCCGCGAGCCAGCCATTGATGAGTTAGAGGTGTTGAGAAAGCTTGAGCCACTTAGCGCCGCGAGAGTGCTACTGAACTTAGACGAAACCATGACCCGAGAGTAGTTACGGAACGAGGATCGAAACAGATGATGAATAACCAAGATGACCTCGTAAGCATGTCGCGCAGGTACTTGTTCCGTCAATGCGGAATAGGTGTAGGCGCTATGGCTCTCGGTACCTTACTCGGCAAAGATGGACTCGCCAGCGAGCTCACCAATAACGCCATGTCTCCCAAGCCACCCCATTTTCCTGCCAAGGCGAAGAGTATCATTTTTTTATTCATGGCGGGTGGACCGTCGCAACTGGAGATGCTCGACTACAAGCCCAAACTCTACGATCTCAACGACCAGCCGATCCCACAAAGCTACATTGAGGGAAAGCGTTTTGCGTTTATGGATAGCAGCCACCGCATCAATCTGCTGGCCCCTAAACGCCAGTTCTTTCAGTACGGTGACAATGGCACTTGGGTAAGCGATCTGCTTCCGTACACAGCCAAAATCGTGGATGACATCACGATTGTAAAAACCTGCAAGACAGATTTGTTCAATCATGCACCTGCCAAGCTCTTCATGAATTGCGGAACGGGTCTATTCGGTCGACCCAGCATGGGTGCCTGGGTCACCTACGGACTGGGCAGCGAGTGCCAAGATCTGCCCGGATTCGTTGTTCTGCAAAGCGGACCGCGAGGTCCCCGAGGTGGTTCGGTTCTATGGGGTAGTGGCATGCTCCCCACCAGTTATCAAGGAGTCCCGCTGCGGAATCAGGGGGATCCGATTTTGAATTTGTCGAATCCCACAGGTGTTGATCCGATGATGCAAAGACGCGTGGTCGATTCCGTCAAAGAACTCAATGCCAAGCGTCTTCTGCGGACGGGAGATCCCGAAATCATGACCCGAATCAATGCCTACGAGATGGCCTTTCAGATGCAAACCAGTGCGCCGGAGTTGATGGCGACGGAATCCGAGTCTCAGGAAACGCTCGACTTATACGGTATCAAAGATCCCAAAGAGACCACATTCGCGAGAAATTGCTTGCTGGCGAGGCGGCTTGTGGAGCGAGGAGTCCGATTCATACAGTTGTATCATACGAATTGGGATCATCACGGCGGTCCCACGGAGAACTTGGAAAAGCATCTTCCAGAAGTTTCACGAGACATCGATCAAGCGTCAGCTGCATTGGTTTTAGACTTAAAGCGACGTGGCATGCTGGAGGATACGATCGTCGTCTGGGGAGGGGAGTTTGGGCGAACCCCGATGGGTGAAGTGCGTGAGTCGACCGGTCGCAACCATCATATCGATGCCTTTACGATGTGGTTTGCTGGTGGTGGTTTCAAGAGCGGTTGTGTCTATGGTGAGACGGATGAACTAGGTTTTGCTCCGATTGAGAACCCGTGTCACGTCCGAGATATCCACGCCACGTTATTGCATCAATTGGGCCTGGACCATCATCGTCTTTCCGTAAAGTTTCAAGGGCTCGATGTCAAGCTAACAGGAGTCGAAGAGGCCCATGTGCTGAAGGATATTCTCGCATAGGTGTAAACCTGGTGGGATATAGTGTTCAATGAACGTCGATTAGTGTTCCCATCAAAACGGCCAACGGCATCGAAACGAATGTCCGATAGTTTCTCCTGATTTTGCACTAATTCCGTCAAAAGTCGAAAAAAACAAGCTGAATACTATACAGACTCAGTTCGGTCAAAACTTTCTCCATCCTGAGGCGAAAGGAATGCTGCCTGCTATTTCGTAAACAAATATCCGACTGCAAAGATCCCTCCAGCCAGCCCCATGCAAATGGGCAGCGTCAGGATCCATGCCATCGCAATCTTCTTGACCGTGGCCGATTGGATCCCGCTCTTATTGGCAGCCATCGTTCCTGCTACCCCGCTAGAAAGTACGTGTGTCGTGCTGACCGGAAGCTTGTAGTAAGTCGCCAAGCAAATAGTAACGGCTGCGATCAACTCTGCCGTCATCCCTTGAGCATACGTAAGGTGCGATTTACCAATCTTCTCTGCGACAGTTACCACGATCCGTTTGTATCCGATCATAGTCCCAACGCCCAAGCAAAGTGCCGTCATGAAAATCACCCAGAGTGGCACGTACTGCACTGCACTATCTAGCACCTTCACTTCAGCTTTACTCCCCACCGAAACAAGCTTAGCCGCGTCGTCCGTATCTGGTATCTTCAATTTGCTCAGTCGCGTGATCGACTGTCGAACAACCCAGCGATCGTCTGCCGCTAACTGCGAGAAAGAAGCGAGCCCCTGAAGCTTTTCATCCAAGACTTCAAAATCTGTTGAAGTCCCTTTGTCAGACGCCTTCGTAATCAGCTTTGACATTTCCGCTTCTGGCAACCGATCTTTGATGGCATGGGCCGCATCGAGTACTTGAGCCGGCGAGACACTCTTCTCATTGGGATGTAACGCATAAAGAGAAGGCATAAATCCAATCAGAACCAACATCAAGAGCCCCATACCTTTTTGCCCGTCGTTGGATCCGTGAAAGAAGCTAACTCCTCCGCAAGTCAGCCGAATCGCCCATTTGATCCAGCCCGGTGGGACGTCTCCATCAATCGGCGGTTCGTAGAGGCGAGGTTCACGAACCAGCGCCTTCATCAAGAGCAACAAACCACCCGCCAACAGGAATCCAATCAAGGGTGAGAGCAACAATGCGAGCCCGGTATCGGTTGCTTTGTCCCAGCGGACGCCGCTTAAATCACCTTCGCTCAACAATCCGTGTGCAATCCCCACCCCGATGATGGAACCAATGAGCGTGTGCGAACTGGAGACAGGTAGGCCGACATACCAAGTACCGAGATTCCAAATAACGGATGAAGAGAGCATCGCGATCACCATAACTAACGCCAGTTGTGGCGAGCTGTCCACCAGCTTCTCTACCGGCAGCAAATTCACAATTCCAAAGGCGAGACCAGTCCCCCCGAGCAAGACCCCTAGAAAGTTCAAAAAGCCAGAGTACACCACTGCGTGATTGGCTTTCATGCTGCGAGTATAAATGACCGTCGTAACAGCGTTTGCTGTGTCATGAAAGCCGTTTATAAACTCGAACCCAAAGGCTATCAGGAGGGCAACAAAAAGAAATACCAGCGACAGGATCGGCAGTTGCGAGGCTGTTTCCCAGAAGGACATACGTATTCTCATCAGCGACGGTCGACAGTAATTTCACCTCGCTACGAAATGACATCAATCACTGCCTCTTTCCAAGGCAAGATGGTAAACGATATGCCAGTCGTGTCTATTGCTTACCCACCCCCCTCCCCCCCTAAAAAATCATTAAGAAATGGTTAAGATACTCCCTCCAAGCGTAGTGGGTTTGAACTGGAGAGGTCTCAACGGCTATTTTCTTGGACGGAAAACCCTCGGACTTTGCAGTAAAAACCCCACAGCCCACGGTAGAACACCTCAATAAACACCAGAAATCCCTCGCTTTTGCTTGCGATGAGCCAGTCGAGTCTCCGATCAAGATCGCTTGCCGATCGCTAGCTGGTGTACAATTCGCTCACACATCCTCTCAAAACGTGACCTTGGCGTCTTCGCAGCCTTCCCTACACAATATCTAACATCCAGCACCATGGGCCATTCGTACTCCGGCATCATCCCCCCCCTCGTCACCCCCCTCAAATCGCGAGATCAGATCGATCGCGACGGTCTCGAACGCCTACTAGACCACGTTATTGGTGGAGGCGTCCATGGCATCTTTGTCCTGGGAACCACGGGAGAGGCCCCCAGTCTCAGCTACCGACTACGTCGCGAGCTGGTGACATTAGTAATGAAACAAGTGGCTGGTCGAGTCCCCGTCTTGGTCGGAGTGACGGACACCTCCTATGTCGAATCGGTCGACCTCGCCCGACATGCCCAGGAGTCCGGAGCTGACGCGGTTGTCCTTTCCACACCCTATTACTTTCCAGCTGGACAAACCGAGCTGCTCAGCTTCATGGAACATTTGCTGGTCGATTTGCCACTGCCACTGGTTATCTATAACATGCCCAGCCTGACCAAAGTCTGGTTCGAGATCGACACCATCGTCAAGCTCGCTCATCACCCAAAGATCATTGGCATCAAAGATAGTAGCGGTGACATGAACTACTTTGAACAAGCTGTTGCGCTCAAGAAGATTCGCCCCGACTGGTTTGTTATGATGGGACCAGAAGCGATGCTAGTCCCCTCTTTGGAAAAGGGTGGAGATGGCGGAGTTAACGGCGGTGCCAATGTTATGCCGAAACTCTTTGTCGAGTGCTACCAAGCGTATGCAAGTGGCAATCTGAATCGAGCTGCGGAACTGAACGCCTTGATTCAGACATGGCAGTACGTTTACGAGATCGGCAAATACGCTTCGAGACACATCAAGGCGACCAAGTGCAGTCTCTCCATCCTCGGGATTTGCGACGACTTTATGGCGGAACCATTTAATCGATTTCTACCACCAGAACGCTTGCGAGTAGATGGGATTCTTAAATCGGTCATGGAGGAACTGAAAGGGTTGGTTGCGACATGAAACTCCTAAGAGATGGCTTTAGCGACTTAGCGATACGTGCGGTATCTGTCGCAATGCTTTTTGCATGTTACCCTTGCGCGTTGCAGCCATCTTATGGACAAGAGCTTAAGCCACTAGAGTATAACAACCCAGGTTTGGTCGTAGACTTGGGGGTTGGGCTTTGGGCATGGCCGATCCCTTGGGACGTCGACCAAGATGGTGACATGGACTTGATTGTCTCTTGCCCCGACAAACCTTCTAACGGAGTATGGTACTTTGAAAATCGGCAGGGGGACACCAAGCTGCCTGTGTTCGAACCTGCCAAAAAATTAAGTGGCACTGTTCACTATGTCATGCCCAGCTACGTCGATGATGGTGTTCGCATCTTGTCACCAGGAGTCGAATACGATCGTTTTTTGTCGGTCGGCATAGACTCAAAGAAAAAGCTCCCGATCGAGCCTGCGTTTCACAAGCCATTGGGAACACAACCCAAGGGCCCAAAGGTGCGTCACAACCAGTGGCGGTATGTGGATTTTAACGGCGATGGACGCCTGGATCTGACCGTTGGCATTGAGGATTGGAGCGACTACGGCTGGGACGATGCCTGGGACGCGCGTGGCAACTGGACCAACGGGCCATTACACGGCTGGATCTACGTTTTTATCAACAAGGGGACAACCGAGCAGCCCCAGTACGATGCTCCGTTCCGTTTGCAAGCTGCCGGAAAGGATCTCGAAGTTTACGGCTGTCCGTCTCAGAACTTCGAAGACTTTGATAATGACGGAGACTTAGATTTAATCTGCGGGGAGTTTCTGGATGGCTTCACCTACTTCGAAAATATAGGGAGCCGCCATGAACCGATCTATGCCGAGGGGGTAACCATTAGGGCTCGCGATGGGCAGCCATTAAAGATGGATTTGCAAATGATTGTGCCGATTGCCTTCGACTGGGACCGCGATGGGGATTTTGATTTGATTGTCGGCGACGAAGATGGGCGGGTTGCTTTTGTCGAGAACATTGGACTTGTCGGCGGTAAACCGACCTTTGAAGCGCCGGTCTACTTTCAGCAATACGCCGACACCCTCAAATGCGGTGCCTTAGCCACACCGGTTGGAGTTGACTGGGATGGGGATGGTGATATCGACATCGTCTGCGGGAATACAGCTGGCTATATCGAATACTTTGAAAACCTGAGCGGTCCAGGAGTGTTTCCGCCCAAATGGGCTAGACCGGTGCGGCTCGATTCCGAAGGAGAAACGTTTCGCGTCATGGCTGGCCCCAACGGCAGCATCCAAGGGCCGGCAGAAGCCAAGTGGGGCTATACGACTTTGAGCGTTGCCGACTGGGATCACGATGGATTGCAAGACATTGTATTCAACTCCATCCTGGGAAAAGTATCCTGGATGAAGAACACAGGATCCGTGGGTTCTCCTAAGCTGTCGAAACCGATGCCGATTGAAGTCGAGTGGGTCGACGACCAGCCCGAATTGGCTTGGGGGTGGCTCAAGCCGACAGGCAAGGAGTTACTGACGCAATGGCGTACGACTCCGTGCGTCTTTGATGTGAACCGGGACGGACGAAACGACTTAGTGATGCTCGATCACGAAGGATACTTGGCGGTCTTTGAGCGTTACGAACAAGACGGAGTCTTGCGTTTGCGAGCGCCAGCGCGACGGATTTTAGAGCAAAATGGTGCGCCGATGCGTTTAAATGCAGGTGAAGCTGGCAGGAGCGGGCGTCGCAAGCTTTCCATAACCGACTGGAATGGAGATGGGTTGTTTGATTTGTTATTGAATTCGGCGAATGCGGATCTATGGGTACAGACGGCGGAGCGATCGGGAGCTTGGCACATGCAACGGATTGGACCACTCAACGAGCGAAACATCGAGGGTCACGATGTTAGTCCAACGACGGTAGATTTTGACGGGGACGGCATCCCCGACTTCCTAGGCGGTGCCGAAGACGGCCGCCTTTACTATCTTAAAAACCCAAGAAGCAGTCAGTAGAGTCTAAAAGTTCGAACCATTTGGTACTATTTTGGATCTTCGATCCTTAGGATCCAATCCAGCAAATGGTACTGGATACCGTCAATCTCGATGACAATACGGACATCATACAGCCCTAATTGCGCTTGCTTGGGGATGAAGCTAATCGTGCCAGAGTTTTCGTTTATCGTCATACCAGGAACCTTCCTCACCAGAACGAACTTTGCTTTCCACTCCTGTCGAAGAGTTACTTCAGGCGTGAATCGCAACTCGTCTCCTACTTTTACAACATTTGGTGGTTTGCTATCTGGGCTTAGAGTGGGGGTCCAATTCGCTGGTATCCGAGGTTTCGATTCCTCCAGCAATGGGTTGTTGTCCGACGACTGCTCAGCAACCAATGCTGTATCCATTTGCACAAGTTGTTCGTTGGTTCCGCAGGGAATCATCACCCAGCCTCGCTTTCCTCGTAGCGACTGCCGGACAAGCAAAACCTCTCTTCCTGGAACGTAAGTCAACTCGCCCGTTAATTGGTTAGCGTCGATCCCCCGGCCGATCTCCCTCGCGAGATAGAATTTTTCGAATCGGATAGTCCGGAGAACCCTGTTGCTACGACGTTCGATGTATAGAACATCCCAGGAGTAATCTTCGGCCGTGTTCCCGGGCTTTATTGCTGCTGACAGAAAAAGGTTATGCTCTGGGATGTGGTTAAAAATGATACCAGGGATCGTGGCAATGTAGGACTTAAGATCTCCTGAGAAAAGCAATGTCTCATGCATGTATGAGGATGAATCTGACTTTCCGGCATTTGCATTTCTGTTCTTAGTGGAGACAGGAATTAAAACGTTCTTCTTATCGTCGGTAAGAATGGCTCGACCATGGTCTTGATGTTTTCCCAACCCCAATCGAGCGAGTTCCGGGAGAATGTCCAAACTGGTGAATTTGCCGGAATTGATAGCAACGAGTCGTGGAATAGCATGAGGACTTGATTTTTCATTCTGCTCGATAGCAAGTCCTGCCCCCAAAGGAAAGATGTAGTTCGTGGCCCTTGCAGTTGCAACATGAAGTGGGGAGCTATCCGGCTTAAGAAAATAGAGCCTCTCAATCGACCACTCGTCATGCCCCCAAATAGACATCACGCTACCATCGGGACCGCGACCAAGCAAACGTTTGGGGGCGAAGCTCGACGCATCCGAATCCCAGATCGATCGGATGGAAGAAGTCATTTTCTTCTCCGAATGCAAATCGATAAATGTAACGACTCTACTTTTGTTGGAAGCGACGACCAAAGAATCGGCATCACACCAAATCGAAACAGGATCCGGGGGGACGGCGATAGTTCGCTCAATCGTAAAATCAGTTGTATTCAAAACATAGACGTTAGGATCTGACTCTTGGATTAAAAACACGTGAGTTCCATGCGGATGACTAACCGCCTGGAGTGGTTCAGCGTCGCCTAGCGTTAAAAAGCTCGTTTGCACAAAGATTGTTTCTGAGGGAGGTGACGAGGAGTCTGAAGCTTTCTTTTCGACCTGTTTGAAATTGGGAGAAAACGGAGTAGGGAGCGAAACTTGTGGCGTTTGCTTTCTGGCTTGCTGCTCTGCGTATTGGTGTATTCGTGCCTCAAGTGTCGCGACCAACTTTTGTGAGTAAGGGCCCTGCGAAATTCGGTTTAGTTGCGCCACATCCACTCGTACCCCAGGGGAACTTTCGGAAGCATCGTCTTTCCTTTTGCTGGCCTTTTCCGTTTTTCGCAGCATTCCTGCACTGGAAACAAGATAAGGGCCGTCCTGTCGTTCTCCCCGACTACCTTTAATGATTACATACCCTGACAAAGTACTATCTCGAGATTTTAATGACAGCGTTTGAAAATCGACGTTAGCTTCAAAGCCACCATCAGCTTCTCTTCGCTCGAAAGGTATGAGTATCCGTTCTCGCTCGGATTGGTCGGTGGAGGATTTCCAGGCCTCGAACTGCACGGAAGACACGTTTTTGATGGGATCGGCCAAGGTGAGCTTTATCGTTACGACATTCTGGTTCGATTCCGATGGTACGCATTCGAAGCTTGAAACGAATCCAATAACTTCACGCTCAATCACGGAGCATGGTACAAAGCTTCCTTCCGAAGATCGTGAACGCATCCCCACAAGCTTACCGGTCGTGGAGACGACGAGTAATGGGCGGATCCTGGATGAAGATGGCTGCTCAAAAGAGAATCCTAAAATTTCACCCGATACATGCCGTTGGAGTTTACTCAACGTCGCCGATTTCCATTCGAATTGTGCGTTTTCATTTAACTGAACGCAATAGACAGTATCACCATTCTTGAGTTGCGAACCATCTTCGATCTGCAACAATCCAACCTTCTCGGGTTCGAGTAAATTTACAAAGGCGGAGCTGTAACTTGTTCCTGCGGAAACGATTCGGGCCGCAACGGTTGGTGAATTTCCGAGGGAGCTTCCGAGTTGATTCGCCAGTATCACTTCCATACGTTTTCGTTTACTTCGTTCCAGCTCTTTTGCGATCTCAAGTCCATGAAACACCGCGATATCCTCGAAAATCATTACGCCAATGTCGGCGGATGCAGGATTAGTCCCTCGGAATAGGATCGAATCTTCAACCCGTTTTCGAAGATCATTGGATGGCGAATCCGTCGTGCCTTGCAAGGCATGCACTGTAGGTAGTCCCCCCCAAATACAGGCCGTTGTAAGCAAGACGTGAAGGCACATTCTGCGCAACATAAGCTATTCCTCGATGACTTCGAAAACCCATTGTTTCAACTGAACTTGTTGCCCGTCAACCTTACAGGAGATCTCGGCTCGACACTCTCCAACATTAACAGCGTTAGGTACGAAAACGAGTAAACCAGAATCGGTACTTACTTTCATACCGGGAGGACCTTCGACAAGAACGAATGTTGCTCGACTGGACGATGGAAGATTCTCCATATCAAGTTTCACTTCGAATCTGGTGCCAACTTTAATGCGACTTGGTAGAGTTGTTCGCAACCTTGCAGCAGCATTTGACTCTCCAGTAACAGCCGACTTCAGGAGTGGTCCACAACGAACATACCACCACTGCTTGGAATCTCGAACTTTTGCTTTAAAAAAGAGCATTTCATGCCCCGGCACATATCGGAAATCCAAATGAGAACGAGGCAGCGACCTAATGTCATCCGTTTTCCCAAAGCTGACTATTCGAAGTAATTCCATAGTGACTGCATCGTAAAAATGGATACTAAAGTCTGGCGCAGATTGGCCGGGTCTTATGCGAGGCGTCTCCACCGTTAGCAGCATACCATTGGACTCTTGGATTGCGAGCCCCGTGAGCCTACCATACTGTGAATCCAAACGTTGGCTAAGAACAAAGGTCTCGGTTTGATCACCATCGAATGCTCTATCGGGAATGGATACATATCGAGGCAACAGACAGAGCTCGCTGTCTCGTGCTAAGAATATGGTTCCGTGGTCTGTTTTCGTTGATGGAAAGAGGCGTGCTTCCTTGCGCAAATTTCCGATGACTTCTGAACGCACAAAGACGGGCCCATAGCTAGGACGAAACAACTCGCCCTGAAAAGTCAAAACCGCACCATCGCGAAGAAAACAGCACGAATCCATCGGAGCATATCCATGGTACGATGCATTTAGATTTTCGCCAATCAAATACACGTGTCGCTCTGCATCCTGATAAAACGTATCCGATCTCCTCCATAGCGTGATCAGCGATCCGTCGGGAGCTCGACCGACAATCCTACTGGGAGCTAGATCGTTAGAATTCTTGACCGTCGCCGCAAAGGTTGCTTCCAGACTGTCGACATCAAAAAACGTAACCACTTTAGATTCATCACAAGCCACTGCGAGGCGACTGGAATCGCACCAGAGACTGACGGGATAACGTGGGCAAACAACTTCTGCAACTTGTTGAAAGTCTTCAGTCGAGAGCACCTGGATGGTCGATTCATTTTGAATGATGACAAACAAGAATTTACCATTTGGACTCGGACACATATCCAAAACCTGCTTGTCGCCTAAGCGGAACGGCTCAACCGCACTACTTGCGTATTGATAAGCCGTTCCTTGTTCGGTGGTAAGAAGCTTGGATGGCAATTCTTTTCGCTTTGATTCAACGACTTCCACTTTTGGAAGGATCGCGGGATTCTTAAACCTCTTTTCCAATTCTTGAGTAATGGATGGGGCCAAGGTAACATCAGAGGCTTCTTCAGGCTCTTGACACCTCGCGATATTCGCAACAAGAACGAATGCGATTGTGACCGCTATTGATGAGTGTCTACACATGGGGAGTTAGCTCGTTGGTTCGGCGCGGCGTGGCTAGGTCAATCAAGCTGTGGACATCCGCCACCCTAGACTGTTGTAATGTATCACAGCGTTAAACTGTTCGCGAGAATTTTTTGTGAATTCAGCCCAGGGTGAAAAGAGAGCATTTCAGTCTCGTCTTAGATAAACGAATTGCATCCGAGGTAGACGGGTGCCCAAGAGCCGCTTGGAATCTTAATCTAAAGACATTATAATCAGGGACTGGGTAGCCAAATATGCCGGTCTAAACGGGAGCCAAATGTGTCTTTATCCTTTCCGCCGCTTGGCCTGACAGCGTTGTCGTTCGCCCTATGCCTTTGCTTGGTATGGATAGCGTCTGCTGCGACTTTGGATTGCCATGCTCAGGAAATCAATGTACCTCACATCAAAGAGGTCACGGTATTCATCAAGGCCGACAATCAGTGCGGGTCGGGATTCTTGATCGAGAGATGGGATTCTGGCGGATTGATTGCGACTAATGCTCACGTTGTTATGGGAGACCAATGCCCTAAAGATTTAGAAATCGTTTTCCACAACGGTCAGAGTTCGGAACTTAAGTTGAAAGGAAAATTGATGTCTTGCGATCCTATTGAAGACATTGCCTTGATTCAAGTTCGTTCGGAAAGGTTACCAAAACCACTCGAAATTGCCGCAGTCGAAAAACTTGAGGAGTTGCAAACGGTCTTCTTCGCGGGATTTCCATTGGGCAACCGACTTAGCACGGAGAGGCAATCCAATCCAGAGGTGACCGTAAGCACCGGAAAGATCTCCAGCCTTAGACGCCGAATCATTGCCCGAACCAACACGATCCAAATTGACGCTAGTGCATATCCTGGTAACAGCGGTGGACCGCTTCTTAATTCCGATGGGATGGTGATCGGAATTATCACCGCCAAAATTGAAACGACGAGTATCGTCTTTGCGCAAACGGTAGACAAGCTATTAGACAGAGTTCGCGGTGCAGGCGTATGCGTCGGAGTTGCTCGACTTTCGGGTGATTCATCAAGGACAAATCGTTACGTTTTGAGAGGCCTGTTATCGGATCCTTATGGACGGCTGAAGTCGGCGGAAGTTCGGGTTATCAACTCGCAAGACATCGAAAGATTAGCTCCAACTCTTTCGGAAAAGGATTCCTGGCCGATATTCCCTAGCTTAAGTGTCTTACCAATTGATTGGCAGGGTGTCTTTTTTCGAAGCCAAGAGTCCTTTCTGGCGGATCAATTTGCTAACGTTGTCTCTGGCACGTCTGATTTTTCCAACACGACCGTCCAGATTGTCTGTAATCGAAAAGATGATTCTCAGTTTGTTTCACCTCCAATGAAGATTACAAACTTACTCGACGACGGGACGTTTCGACTGAATCGGTCGAAGGATGTGCCCGACGAAAAAGGACAGGAGATCCCATGGCCGAGCTATAAATCTGCCTTAACCGGACCGAGCGACTGGGAGGACACCATCGTCGAAAGGGAAAGCCCAGAAACCGCGTTCCACGTTGGCCAAACAAAGACAACTAGCATCCTGTCAGCTTCGATCGCGACCTCTCCCCTGATGATTAACGGAATCGAATTTAGAAAAATTCCAGTAGTTGGTCTCGACGTCTTACCCAACTTGCTCTGGTCCGCTGACGGAAGGTATTTGTTTTGGCTAGAACGCAATGGAACCTTGAATCGGATAAACTATCCCGAGGGAGATGACTTGCGATCAGTATCCTTTGGCGACCCTGCTACGTCATTGGCGATCTGCAAACAAGGAGTTGTTGTCTCCGCTCCAAAAAAACGCTCGGTGTTTTTGGTTTCTCCTACCGAACTGCGAGTCGAGAAATCTATCACCGACCTACCCGATCACACGCGGATGTTGGCCTCACCAACTATCAATTTAGTCTGGCTCGAAACACACAATGAGCAATTGAGATGTCTTCGTCTGGACTTCGAAGATGAAAAGTCACGGGACGTCTGGGAACCATTTCATGGGTTGGAAGCAGGAGCCGATACAAAGTTCGTTCGCCAAAAAGAAGTACTATATGGCGATGGCCCCGAAATTGTTTTTTACCGGTTAAAGAACGGCGTCCTTCCACAAGTTCCAAATTTTCGTTTACCGCCCCCAATATCAGGGCAATCGGTCCGAATCGAGTTGAGCCCGACTGCAGACAAGGCAGTGATGATGTATTACGATGATCTGGCTAAATCCAATGTACTCAGAATGTATAGTACTTTGGCTTGGGAATCGCCCGTTTGGGAAACAAGACTGGATGGTGCAGTAGTGCAGTCATTTTCTGTGGCTTGGGACAACATGTGGGTTCTAGTTGCTCTCCAGGACCGAAGACTCCATTCGTTTCAAGAAGCACAAAACCAATGGGCCGAAATCAGATTACCAAACGGCAAACAAGAGGTTCTATGTATTTCCCCCCATCCGAACTCTCAAACGCTGGCCGTTCTTACGTCACGGGGGATTTACTGGGGAGCTCGGCCATGAGTTCCGAGTGGAATGACCATGTGTCCGTGAAAGGCACTACTTTTCTAACCGCCGTTACATCGATCCTGATGCTTCTTGGTTGTTCGGGACAAAACGCCCCTTCATCAAAGGTATCCGATTCCCCTGCCACGAACCAATCTCTAGATCTTGTGGAAGAATTGATCTTCAAAGCGATTGACAGAGCTGAACTGTCCCAACTTGACTCCTTGCTGAGCCCCCCCCACATAGAGAATCAACAGCTCATGGACGATGCACTGATGAGGGCTATTGCTAGTGGCGATATTGCATCGGTCAGTTTGATCATAAAACGAAGCCCGGTCAGAAGTGAGGTGCGCACAAATTCGCAGGTGCTCAAGAGGGCGATCAAGAACAGTAGCATACCGGCTATGGTGTTGCTTCATCGCGCTGGGCATCGATGCGATCCAAACCTCATCGAGGGAATTCTGAATCTGACGGAATTAAGTTTTTATCGACGAATAGGTGGCGTTGGTGCCTTTCGAGCACCAACGCTCGAGGATATTCAATACCTTGGTGAGGTTATCGAGACAGAGCTACCCACCAGTGGTCGATTGGCATTCTGGAAGAAACTTGTAGCCACGGATCGCCCTGGGGACTTCTTCGATTACTGGATAGAATGGATGGCAAAACTGCCGGACGATATAAGAGTTATCGCAGCCGATGACTTGAGTCGTCTTTTATCGTCGCCTCAGTTCCAGCCGAGCGGAGCGGCTTTCCCGTTTTCGAATCTCAAGGACGCAACTAATAAGGCAAAGTTGGCATTGCTCTCTGCTTTGGTGAACAGACCATTACTCCAATCGCGATTTTCAGGGGAGCTTCAAGATGTTGGGCTAGAGGAACTGGATTTGTTTCCGTTTCGATCGGCTGAAATTGAAAGAAAATGGCCGGCGCTATGGGAATTGGCCCGAGGGTCAAAACTGAACACAGAAGAGGCTTGGGTTCAGTCTATAAAGAGTGCCATCGAGAACAAAGTAAACGATACATCGGGCGAAACGGAGAAGTCTCGCAATGTGTACGACCAAATGCAAGAATGGAAGACGACTTGCCAAGCGTACTTTGACACGCCAATTACCAAAGATTCCAATGGCGGAAACGCGCTGACCTTTGCATTAAGTTTTGGTCGTTTAGATTTGGCTCAGTGGCTGGTGGAACACGGGGGCACTACCTTCAAGAGACCGATCCCAGCCGCCGCTGCTACGTTCCTGTACATCGAATTCGACGAACAGTTCAGTGACCAGGAGCTAAATAAGTTCTTGAGTAATCCCGCAAGCAGTAAAGTACGGTGGCTACCGAATATTGATGGAGACGTGGAACCCTACAACCCTTTTTTCCATGCGATCCTGCGCGGCTCGGAACCAAAACTTCGTCGGCTTCTCGAGCTGCGGGCAGCTTCCCATGCATTCGATGAAACCTTCCTAAAAACGATCCAACAGTTTGCGATCGACCAAAATCGCCCAGACATAGCCAGAAACATTTTGCTCAGCCAGAAACTAGATTCTCGTCTATTTACCATCATTTTGAATCATCAACCTGATGTTCTACGTGACTTAATACTGAGAGACCGTGAATCGCAAAAGCTTTATTTCGAATCGTTTGCTACTGCGTTAGTTTCTCTCGCGCGAGCAGGCGACCTGACGCGAATACTAGAGGCATTTGATCTCTACTGGCTCGTATTTGACTTAAGAATATCGAGAGAGCTAGATGCTGACGTGGATTTCGCTACTAGCTTTGTACTATTGAAACACTCCTTTTATGAGAGCAGAATCAACCAACCCACAAATCCAGAGCTTCGCACGCTCGTCATGTTAGAAAAGACGAACGCTATCGAGGCCGCATTCAAGCCGCTTGTTGTCGAGGCGATTAAGAACGCTAGTGTGCTTGAACATTTGATGAACGAAGGGGTCCCCGTTTCGATTGATTGTCTCGATTTGATTGTCAAATCAGAGCGACTTGATTCGCTACGCGTGTTACTCGCGAACAGGGATTGGTGCAGAAAATACTCAGACGCAATCCAAAATTCCTACCGATGGTCGGTCCGAAACGAAAAATTGGATTTGGCCAACACCTTCCAAGCGTTTGGACAGTCCGATTAAAATAGGATCTGGTTGTTCATGGCACTAGAAAAATGACTCCAGAACGCAGGATATTCGAATGAAACCCCACAGGATTCTCTTTGATGATTGTAATTTTTCGTAGCATTAACGCAGTGTATTCTACCTTTAATCTACTTGCGTCTATCCTGTGCGGCATGATTGCTGCTACACTTTTTGATGACGGAGTCGCAAAAGCTCAACAAGAACGTCCTCGTAGCGAATCGTTTAATCAGAAAGATGTAGATTCGATCTTGGTACCCGTAGATCATAAGATTGATTCCTCCTATGCCTCGGAATCGATCACGATTGGTGGTTTCTCTATGCGGCGATTCTTTCCTCCATTCGATTTCGTACTTGCTGAGAAAAATGACCAGCGAATTCCCTTGTCAGGATTCATGAGTTGGTCCGGCGATGGCAATCTTTTTTTCTTTGGACACAACCGGACCATTGCCTGCTTCTCGTATCCGGAAATGACAGTGAACAGAATGATCGAGTTCCAATCGGGAATGAAAGCGATTAGGATAGCCTCAGAGGAGGCAATCTTCTTTTCCTTGAAAGCACGTATTCAGACCGATTTTTCGTTTCAAGCGAACCAATCCAACCAAGGAATATCAGCGGCAGACCTGTATTCGATTGTTTCCACAACCGAACACCCTGGCTACTTCCAACTATCAAGGGCGGCGACAATACAAAAGCTGCAACATTTCACGAATTTGAATGAGCCACCAACAAAGATAGCAGACCTTGATGTTGGTTTATTTTCGTCGTTTTCCATGTCAACTCATGGAGGATTGTTGCATGTTGAGGATAAAGAATCCCACCACTTCTTCCGTCTGAAACCGGGCTTAGAACGCCTTGGAAAATTAGACAAACCCACCAATGACTCCGACCATTCCTGGCGAGAATCGGTCTTTCTCAACGAGTCGGGGAAACTGATCGTCATGCTCAAATGGAACGAAAAGAAAAAGACAAGCGGTACGAAACTTACTGTTGTTTCACCTAATAGCGGACTGAGCGTTATGTCTGAATTGGATCTGAATTGTCCGGCAATCGCTGCTGCATACTCACCATTGCACAAGTCCATTTTTGTATCCGCGAACGATGGGTCATTCTGGAGGATAGTACCGAATAAGGAGCCTAGTCAGATATTACTGGAACCTTTTGAATTGCCCGGCACCCCTTTTCCAATCCTGCATATGGCCGTAAATCCCGTGCATCGATGCGTTGCATGCGTGGGAAAAGATCGAGTCATCTTCATCGAATAACAGGTAGATTCATGGCTAGTACGGACAAGTCGAAAACGTCAACTAAAGCGAACCTCTTCGTTTTGCTGTCGATCATGCTATCCCTTGGGGCTGTCTACCTTATTCGTGAAATCGGGATTCGTCGGCAGGCAGCCTCTCTCCAAAATGAAGAGCTTTCGCGGGCGCAAGATTATGAGAAACAGCAAAAAGTTGACCAAGCAATCCAAAGCGCAACGCTTGCTTGCGACTGGGAAAGAACGCAGTCGATCTTACTTACGCATTCCGAGGACCGAAAAGTTATACGTCGTTTGCTGGAATCGGCTATCAAAAATGACTGCGACGAATTGGTTGGGCCGATCTTAAAAAAGGTACCTTATTCTGATGCAGCAGACGAATCCCCCCTGCTTTCGTATGCTTTCACCAACAATGCAGGACAACAGATAATAAGAACGCTACTCGATGCGGGTTTTTCCCTTCCCTCTAATGAAGCTGCGCGTTGGTTTGCGAAGCGAAAGGATTTTGGAATAGATTTACTGAAGCTGTCGAACGGGATGGTAAACGGGCTTGATGTAGGCCGATACTATTCTGAGTTGCCTACTGAAGATCGTTATGTATGGAACGAGCTCATTACTAGTTTCCAAGAGCCTTATCGTGCCGGGATGGCAATCGAATGTTTTAGGAGAACAATTTCAGAAAAAGATATAAGTCCTTTAGTCCCACTCCTGCCGTATGTGTCAACCTTTGATCTAACCCAATATCTCAAGTCTTCTATCATGACCAAGCGGGCTGATCGTGCTAGGTATTTGATGCGACAACCTAAGGTTTTGGAGAGCCTGACTGCTGAGGAATGCTGGGCTTTGAATGAACTAGTGCCCGGTGCATCCGAGTCTTTTTCTCCTGAAGCGAACCGTGCATTCTTGGAATTGTCCTGGCAAAAGGCCGTTGTTGATTTGGCAAAGAATCGTCGTATTCGTAATTTTTATCAACTCGCAAAACAGCAGCCTGAGCTGATCCAATTACCGGTGCAGAATCAGCAGACTGCGATCGAAGTTTTGTTTCAAGCACAGTGTTTCTATGGGGTAGAACTCCTACGTCGATGGGGAGTTCCATTGACCACCAAAATGAAAATATCCGAGGAGTATTTATTCTTTCAGGCTTGTCTTAATGAGGATGAAGAGCTCCTCGAAGAAGTGTTCGAGGATAGTGGAACGGCAATAGCCGTATTTGCCAGAAGACCACAAGTCTGGCCATGGGACGAAGACCGCTGGCTACAGGACGATGAGCCGTTAATTCCACACTCGGCCGTAGAGCATGTATTGCGTCGATCCAAATTGGAATTTGCGCAAGTCTTCGTTGAAAAGCTCGGTGATCAATCTACCGCCGACTTATCAGGTTTGATCGGCGATAAGGATTTTCGCTCCGATCACGTTCGATTCGTGCTTGCTGCTAAGCTAGTGTCACGCCAAACCGCCCGAAACTCTCTGGACCAAGGGGAAAAATTTATTGCTTCATTGCTTACAAGTGGCATGAGCTTCCGCGAGGCGTGCGAAATCGAAGAAGTTGCGCAAATCGTCGACAGAAACTTGAAGGCACTGATAAAGCGTGCCCTGATATCTGGGGACGAGAGTATGGCCATCGAGGTTCTTCGGCGTCTCAAAATCGATTTTCTGGAAAAGCATCAATCAACTCCATCCGACAAAATGGCCTCGATCGCTTGGAACCAGTTATCGAACAACCCTGACGGTTTGTATCTCGCGGCATGGAGTCATCCTCAATTAATCAATCGTCTTGCAGTCGAGGGCTTCTTACCCACAGGTAACATGATCCAAAAGGCGTGCGATGACGCCCGTCCAGACATACTCCAAATCCTTCTAACAAATCCTAAGGTAGTTCGAGACAATCGCGAGTTATTGGTCCGTTTGACTTCGATCTTCAAGCAAAATGAAGCCATCCACGCACTTCTAGTGAAAACTGTATCTCCTTAGCGGTGTCACTTAATGCTGGATCCCGAGCCTCTTGGCCGATCTGGACTTTTATAATCTTTACGACGATAATGGTTCTCTGATCCAGCGGACGCGCAAGTCGGATGGATCGTACGAAATCTACACTTGGAATCATCGGGGCAAGATGACTTCGGCTACCGCCTACTTCGAAATTCCAACTCTTTGAAGATGATGCGTACGGCGAGTTAGTAAAGAAGATCCCACGCACCGTATCCCAGGAACTCCTAGCCGCCACCAGCGGTTCCGGCGGTCCACCGTCCAGCACCTACAACCCCTACGCTCTCAAAAAGCCGCGATTTGACTCATGTCGGACGAATACCAAGTATCGATGGCTACCAGCAATCCAAGCGGGTATGGAGGTAGAGAGGCAAGCCCCCTCCGTCGCTTACTTTTGGGGCTATTGGATTTTAGGGTTCTGGGACAGCCCATTACCGGCCGTGTCGAGAACCAAAACCATTGCCAATACAGTCGACAAGACAAAAGATGCCCACTAGGTCGTAGGAGCGGCGAAATTGCCCAAGATCGCGAAGCATATCGCCGAACAAGATGGTAGACTTGAGATTCCAAACAGTGGATAATGGTTGAGTGATGAGATGAAAGGATTCAGAGACGGCGAGATCATTCCCGATTCGGTACTTGCGCGATTGTCGAGTCGTCGGCGCATCAACACAAGAATTATCAAAAATGAGTGGGCTCATGAGATCCTTGAGAAGACTGGCGATGTGGCCCAGTTTACGCGATTCAAGGATGGAAGCGCTGCGATCTCACTACGGCCAAACGCTACGCGTTAGAATTGATCAAGTACTACCGCAAGCTATACAGAGACTAACCTAACCAACTGTACTTGGGGTACCAACACTGCCGTCCTTAACAGAGCTACTGTCGGCGTCAATAGGGATGTCGCTATCCATGATTCGCAACTCTCTTCGATCCGTAGGAACCAAATGTCGGCAGCGCCAACGACACGGTTCCTGCCCCCCCGTCCCTTTTTCGTTTCTCGAATACACCTGCGACTACCACAACCGCGTTACCAAGGTCAAGCAACACTCCTCCAGCGGTAATTTTCTCACCTCCACCAAGACCTACCTCGACAACCATCTTTGTGCGACACCGACCCCATCGACAGATCAAAGCTACTCACGCGAGTGCACGAACACTCCAATTGTGAGCAGGTGATCATTTCGCCAACTTCGAGCTCACTGATCGAAGCGAATTCTTGGCTCGTGAACCACCAGTCCTCCAGCGTGAGTTGCCGCCTTATTCACCCTCCCGAAGAATTCGGGAGGGGCGAGTGGAGGAACGATCACGAGGGGAGGGTGCTTTAGGTAGGGCTAACCGGTCGGAACCGTTATGCGATGCTGTGCGGTTGCCCCCTCTCCAATTCGGCGCTCGACTCGAAATTGCGTAGGAGCCGAACACGGTACAAAGGCATAATGATGAAAGGCAGAATGATGACAGGGGCGGTGAGCAGGCGGTCTTCAGGGCGGGGATGATCGTGAACGGACGCCCCCACATTCGCACTCTAGATTCCTGAGATCATTTTGCCTTTCATCATTCTGCCTTTTTGAATCCTGCTGCTGATTGTTTTGACTTGAACTCAATGAGACAAAGGGGCTGTTGTAGTGGATGAGGCAACGAGTCCCTTTGCACTGGAGACCGCCTGTTCTTACACCAATAGGACTCCTGCCGTATTCGTGCCAAGCGGTCGGGCCTCGTTGGATTTTATTGACTCGCTGACCACGACTTACACCGCGCATGGTCAACGTACGATTCTAAACGCCAGCGGAACTGTGCTTACGAGTTCTGAGGTTGGTAATCGGTATATCTACACAGGTCGTGAATGGGATGGGACCGTTGGTCTCCATCACTTCCGTGCCAGATGGATGAGCCCGCTGGCGGGTCGGTTCTTGGGAAGAGATCCAATTTCAGCAATGCAGTCTATCAACAAGTACCGGTACGTACGTGCGAAGCCGTTTTCTATGTTGGATCCATCAGGCATGATTGAGATTGATTGTTCTTGCAGTTGTGGTATTGAGGGACATGGTGGAAGGATTACTGAGAGTCATGAAGAGAGTGGCACAATTGATTGCCAGGTATCAGGCCAGCGTTGTTGCCAGGATTGGTGTGAAGCGCTGGGGCGTGATGAGCTGGGTACCCTCGTGGGCGGTAAGTGTACCCTGACACGTATTGGGACATTTGTAAAGGTAACTTCTGCTGGCCCTGACGGTGAAGGGCCAGAAATCCCTTGCTCAAAGAGTGCATGTGAGCAAGTATGCTCGGACGCTGAATTCATCCAGGCCGGTGCTTGTGCGGGAGGGTGCATCTTCACTACAGTAGGGTAGCCGAAATGTATGGCCGCATGCCTAACCTTAGTTTATTTGGAAAACATTGCTTGTAGAAATATTTGTAGGAGATGCACCGATCCATAATCGAATCTTTATTTACTCAACAATGCTAGTTACGTCGATCGTCGCATGCATTCTTGGGCGACTTGTGGGACTCCTTTCAGGAGATCAGGTGGGAAATGTATCCGGCGCGTTGCTGGTTGCTTTCTTTATTTGGAATCTTCTAAGGACAGAAAAATTCCAAGAAAGACGCACACAGAATAAGAGATAGACCCAGTCAGTAATGCTGCCGCCCAAAGCGGCGGAAGAAGTTTGAAGGGTAAAGTGGGAAGTTTGAAAGAAAGCCAATCTTTTCCTTATAGGATCTCCAACGGTGTTTTGAATTTCCTATCGTTCCGATCGGGGCTCAAGCAAGCCATGAGATACTACTTTCGAGCACATTGCTGCACAGAATTCGGTCAGTTGCTCTCCACTGAGTTCACTCAGTTGAAGCACGACTAACAAGCTAGACACGACGCACTCTCGTCCCCCTTCCGTCTCGCCTGCGGCGAGACGGAAGGGGAAGGGATATAATGGGCGGATGCTGCTAGCCTGTTAGTCATCGCCCCACCGACACAAGGTCGGAATGGAGACTTTCTCGATAGCTCAAAGCTACTCACGCGAGTGCACGAACGCTCCAATTGTGAGCAGGTGATCGTTTCACCAATCTCAAGCTCACTGATCGAGGCGAACTCTTGGCTCGTGAACCAACAGTCCTCCAGCGTGAGTTGCCTTCCTACTCACCCTCCCGAAGAATTTGGGAGGACCAGAGTGGAGTTTACGATCAGGAGGGGAGGGGGTTTTAGGATCGCTGACCAGCCGGAGCCTTTATGCGATGCCGTGCCTTTCACCCTCTCCTCGCTTCGCTCGACTCTACCTCGAAGGGAGAATGAATGCTGTAACTTCCCATGGCCTGACAGAAGAAAATCTCTACGATTCTTCCGGGCGATTCGGTATTAAAACGGAGTTGTCGATCAGACGTGTTGCACCCAGCCTTGCGGCGAGGATGGCGACCGACAGGCTTTGAATGAGGGAAACAGGCTCGAGAGTTTCGGCATCGATCACCTTCGCATAATCGATTTTGTCGACAGGCCCAGCTTGTAGCTGTTCGATCATGGCCGATTCAATTGCGCCTGCATCCCGTTCGCCGCCAGCTACCAGTTCTTGGGCTTTGTTTAACGCTCTCGACAAACTCAAAGCACGCTGTCGCTCCTCGGGGCTCAGATATCGATTACGGCTACTCATGGCGAGTCCGTCTGATTCGCGGATGGTATCGCATGTTTCGATGCGAATAGGCAAATTCAGATCCTCGACCATGGCTCGAATCACCGCGACTTGCTGATAATCCTTTCTACCAAAGTAGGCGATGTGGGCCGGGACCATCATGAAGAGCTTGTGCACAATGGTCGAAACACCTCGAAAATGTCCGGGTCGAATCTCCCCCTCCCAGAGTTTGGCTACTTGGGGTGGCTCGATATAGGTAGAGTGCCCTGCTCGATAGATTTCATCAGCTGCCGGAACGAACACATAGTCGCACCCAACCCGAGAAAGCTTTTCCAAATCCGACTCAAGGGTGCGAGGATACTTGGAGAAATCTTCATTCGGTCCAAATTGTGTCGGATTTACGAAGATCGTAGCGACAGCCACCTCGCAATCTTGTTTGGCCCGGCTAACGAGCGAGAGATGCCCCTCGTGGAGTGCTCCCATCGTGGGGACAAGCCCGACAAGCCTATTCTCATGCCGTTCAAAGTCGATCAGCGAATAGATTTCTAATGGGGAATGGATGACACGCATGTAAATTTGCGCTTTCGTGTGCTATCAAGCTTACTAGGAGGCACGCATTACGCGAAATAAGCCACCGCGTTTTGGAACAGTTTCAATCCCTCTCCGAACTCAGGTTGTGTGTCGCGACGAGTCCATTGCGGGTGATTGGTGGGGAACAAGTGCCTCTCGGGGTGAGGCATCAAACCAAAGATCCTGCCTGTGGAGTCACAGATTCCTGCTATATTACCCTCCGCGCCATTCGGATTGGTTGGGAAGCTCAATATGTCTTCGCTGGTTTCCCCCTCAGGCGAGCAATAGCGAATGGCCAATTGCCCCTGATCGTTCAAGCTCCGGCGGCTTGCTTCATCTCGGAACAAGAATCGCCCCTCAGCGTGAGCCATAGGAAGATAGATTTGGTCGATGTCTCGGAGAAAAACGCATCGATCGCTAGTTGGCTTAAGATGGACCCAACGGTCTTCGAATCTTCCTTGTGCATTCCAAGCCAAAGTTGCTGGCGGAGTCGACTCGGATTCATCAAAGAAAATCCCGAGCCGCATCATAATCTGGAAACCGTTGCAGATTCCGAGCACCAAGCGATCATCGTTTCGAAAAGACTCCAGCATCTCACCGAGGAAAGTTTGAATCTGGGTCGCTAAAATTCGGCCAGCAGCGATATCGTCGCCGTAGCTAAAGCCTCCCGGAAAGCAAAGCATCTGGAAGGTCGACGCCAAGGCCGGATTTTCAATCAGTTGGTTGATGTGCAATCGAACTGGTTCTGCCCCGGCAAGCTCGAACGCGTAGGATGTTTCCACATCGCAATTGGTGCCTGGAGCTCGGAGTACGAGAACGCGGGGTTTAGCCATTCCTGCTGGTTCTTTCGACGAAAAATCGGTGACGATAATAAAGGCATGTTTACACGCTAGATTGCGATTCTAACTTGCCCCCTGTTCCCGCCAAGTGCTTATATCCGGTACCATGAGCGGAGGTGATGATACAAGGTCATCATTTTTCCACGTGACAAGGGATAAATCGCGATGAAAGACCATCAGTTTGATGCTTCTGTATTTCGGGTCCAAGAAGGCAGCTCGGTCGATTTGAGCAAAATCTCAACCAAGGCGGACAGGGATTTTCTCAGCAAAAAACAATCAGTCGAAGCCCTGGCAGCCGACAATGAATTTTTAACCGAAGCCCAGGAACTTCTGTTTGCCGAGGGAAGCCGCTCGGTACTGATCATTCTTCAAGGAATCGATGCGTCTGGCAAAGACGGGACGGTACGGCACGTGATGAGGGGAGTGAATCCGCAGGGGTGCCGAGTGTTTAGCTTTGGTCCCCCAAGCAAAGAGGAGTTACTGCACCATTTTCTATGGCGACCGATGCGATTCTTGCCCGCGCGGGGAATGATTTCCATTTTTAATCGCTCCTACTATGAAGAGACGCTTGTCGTGCGGGTTCATCCGGACCTGCTCGAGCCTCAAAAGCTGCCGCCCGTGAAAAAACTCGACGACCTTTGGAAGACTCGATTTCACGAGATCAACAACTTTGAAAAAACGCTCGTGGACAGCGGAACGACGATTCTCAAATTCTTTCTGCATGTCTCTCGAGAGGAACAGCAAAAGCGGTTACTCGACCGATTGCTCACCCCCGAGAAAGCTTGGAAATTCAATCCACGGGATATCGAGGAGCGAAAGCACTGGCTCGACTACCGGGTCGCATTTGAAGAGGCCATCTCAGCCACGAGTACGAAACACGCACCGTGGTTCGTCATCCCAGCGGATAATAAGTGGTATACGCGAGCTGCGATCGCTGACATCATTTCCAGCGAGCTCGAATCCTTGAACTTGCAATTTCCTGTCGTGTCGGAATCGCAACAAGAAGAGTTCCAAGGCTACATTGAAGAGCTAAAAAAGGACATTTAGGGCATGGGTTTTCTCGAACCCAATGACCAATTGATGCATCTCCGGCGTGCTGTATTGTAGCGGCATCGCATAGCGATTTGTCACGGTCAACATGAATAGTCCGGGCTTAACTACTCCTCTTCGACTTTGCTTTGACGGTAGATTTGGTCCGATTTCGAGATGGTGCAGCAGGCTTAACCTTGCCACCATCTCCGGTATCAACTCTCAAGGTCGATTGTGCTACGAACGCAGCTAAGGCTTCGCCGGTGTAACTTCGGTGCATCGGCTGTTCCATAGGAATCGGAATTGTCACGGCTGTATTCTCGTCCTTTTTCCCCTTCGATTTGGCTTTAGCTTTCTTGGCTGGCTCAGCAACCTTGAGCGAATCCTGGGGGGAAGAGCGATATCGATAGTGGTGTGCGTACTCAATCAGCTTTTTGGTGGGCCCCGCGAACACGACTTGCCCTCCCGCTTCGCCCGCTTCCGGTCCCATGTCGATTACCCAGTCGGCAGTCTTAATAACGTCTAAATTATGCTCAATCACCACGACAGAATTTCCTCGATCAACCAACGATTGAAATACATTCAACAACTTCTGAATGTCGTCAAAGTGGAGCCCGGTGGTGGGCTCATCGAATAGATAGATCGTGTTGCCCGTAGCGGGGCGACACAACTCAGCAGCAAGCTTGACTCGTTGAGCTTCTCCACCACTCAACGTCGGTGCACTCTGCCCCAATGCCAAATAATCGAGCCCCACATCGCAAAGAACACCTAGCATCTTCTCGACACGCGGCACCTCACACAACAACTCCCTGACCTCGCTGATCGACATAGTGAGGATGTCGCTGATGCTCTTACCGCGATACTTGACAGCCAAGACCTCTTCGGTGAACCGCTTGCCTTGACACGCATCGCACTCAATCCAAACATCTGGCAGAAAATGCATAGGTATGCAAATTTGCCCCATTCCCTCGCATTTCTCGCAACGACCGTTCGGGACATTAAAACTAAAATGACTAGGTCGCATCCCACGCGATTTGGCTTCCGGCAAGCGTGAGAACCAATCTCTTATGTGGTCAAACACCCCGATGTAAGTCGCAGGGTTACTCGACGGCGACATACCTAGCGGCGATTGATCGACCCGCAAGACTTTGTTGACCAGATTCCTGCCCTCCACCGCGCGGTGCAATCCCGGCATACCTTCGCTCTTGAAGAAATGATTGCAGAGGGACCGGTAAAGGATGTTGTTGATGAGGGTACTTTTTCCACTTCCACTCGGGCCCGTAACAACGCAAAAACAGCCCAGCGGTATCGAAACATCAATGTTCTTCAGTGAATTCTCGTGGGCTCCCAGGATTCGTATCCACCCTTTAGCCGGCTTTGCGCAGTCTGTCCAATCGCTGCGCATGGCCTCAGTGGCCAGCTCATCATCGAACTGGATTCTTGGGTGCACTGCGGTGTTGATCAAGCGTCGTCCACTCAGGAACGGACCGGTCACAGAATTCGGATCCTGCTCAATCTCGGCTGGCGTACCCTTGGCAACGATTCGACCTCCGAGGATTCCCGAACCAGGCCCGAAATCGCACAGCAAATCGCTACTCTCGATGACGTCTCGATCGTGTTCGACGACCAGCAGAGTATTGCCGAGATCTCGCAACGATTTGATGGCACGAATAAGCCGTTGGTTGTCGCGTGGATGAAGCCCAATGGTTGGTTCGTCCAATACGTAGAGCACGCCGCTCAAGCCGCTACCGAGTTGACTCGCCAAGCGAATTCGCTGCGACTCTCCGCCACTGAGCGTGTTCGCAGGTCGATCGAGGGTTAAGTATTCAAGCCCGACATCCACTAAGAACTTTAGTCGCTGAGAAATCTCTCGATGGAGCTCGCCTGCGATCTTCTTCTCCCGGGCTGTCAATTTCCACCCCTCGACCATTTCCCAAAGTTCTCCGATGGGGCGGTGGACAATATCGATGATGGTATGGTCTCGAAAGCGAGTGAAGGCTGCTTCCGGTCGCACACGAGAACCACTGCATGCAGGGCAGGGCCCCTCGCGCATCCACAAGACGGATCTGTTTTGCCTCATCCCAGCCAAACTGGATTGATCTCGATCCAAGGCTTCGAAGCATCCCTTATACTCGAACGAGAAGTAAACAGACCGTTCGTTCTCTAATCCTCGCAACTCTGATTCTTCCGCTCCCTCTGCTTCGAGATCCATACGCAGGACGCGGATCATCCGATTTGGCAAACCACAAAGCAATAGGGAACGTTTACTGAAGGGGAGTTCACCAACCGGAATATCCCAGTCAATACCTGTTTCGCGACACAACGCCCGCAGCATGGCTCGAGACAAAGGTATGTTCAAGTTGGGCCACAATAGGATACCGCCGCCCCGCAGCGGCTTGTCCATGTCGAGGACAAGGCTCGGATCGGTTCCTTGTTGCGTGCCTAACCCCTTGCAAGTTTCGCACCAGCCTATCGACGTATTGAACGAATAGCTGTGCGGTGAGAGGGGCTGAAACGAGATCCCGCATTTGTTACATGCTAGGAAGAGGGAGTGTGTCTCGATATCCCAAAACATTTCCGGTAGAGTCTCGTCAGCATGCGCAACTTGTAGCACTCCATTGCCAATCGTCAATGCTGTCGCCACGCTGTCGGTGAGTCTCTTGCGATCCATTTTCTCCCACTGAAGACGATCGACTACTATTTGAATGTCGTTGCGCGACTTGGCTTGAATCGTCGGCGCGGAATCGATCTCATGGGTCTTGCCATTGATTCGGACTCGTACAAATCCCTGCTGCTGAAACTGCTGAAGAAAATGTTCTTGACTCGTGGTTCCGTTCCAAGCCACCGGGGCTAACAGAACGGCTCGTCCCGACTTGGTTTTGGCTTGCTCCAAGATACGGTCGATGATTTCATCGCTGGTCTGCGTTCCTACAGGTTGATCACACTGGGTGCAATGCATCTGTCCCATTCGGGCGAACAGGACTCGCAAGTAGTCATAGATTTCCGTGACCGTCCCCACCGTACTGCGAGGCGTGTGAGAAAGATTACGTTGCTCGATGGCAATCGCTGGACTTAGACCATCAACTCTTTCCACTGCCGCTTTAGGCATCTGACCAACGAATTGCCGAACGTAAGGGCTGAGGCTTTCAACAAATCTACGTTGCCCCTCCGCATAGATGGTATCCATTGCCAAGGAAGACTTACCACTCCCGCTATGACCGCAAAAAACCGTCATTTGGTTTCGAGGCAGCACCAGGTCCACGTCGCAAAGATTATGCTGTTTTGCTCCTACGACATGTATATCTTGCATCAGCTCTGCAGGGTCGATCGTAGCGAGCGTGCCTGCAATCGGTGGCTGAGTCCCGTTTTTTGTCTTGGCCTTAGACGTTTTCTTTTTGGCTTTACCGTTCTTGGAGGTCACCGCATATTGATGTTTCTCAAAGTACTTCGCCAAGGCGATACCCGTATAGGACTTTGGATTGGCAGCCACCTCTTCTGGGGTCCCCGTGCAAACGATCCGGCCCCCTTGCTCTCCACCCTCGGGGCCTAGATCGATAACCCAGTCCGCCGCTTGAATGAGATCCAAATTGTGCTCGACAACAATGACGGTGTTACCTAAATCCACGAGGCTCTGCAAAACTCCGAGCAGCAAATCTATGTCGTGAAAATGCAGCCCCGTTGTTGGTTCATCCAATACGAATACCGTCTTACCAGTCGAACGTCGACTCAACTCTTTCGACAGCTTAATTCGTTGCGCTTCACCGCCGGACAAGGTCGGTGAGGGTTGCCCGAGCTTCAAATAATCGAGACCGACATTGCTGAGAGTCCGAAGCTTCTCCACAATTTTTGGAAAGGCTTCGAAGTGAACCAGGGCTTGTTGAATATCAAGATCTAAACAATCCGCAATCGATTTGCCTTTAAATTCAACTTGTAACACTGGCCGTGAGTAGCGTTTTCCCTCGCAAGCGGCACAGGGAACCCACAAATCGGCTAGCACCTCCATGTCGATGCGACTTGCTCCGTGCCCTTCGCATGCGGAACATCTTCCGGCATCGGTATTGAAACTGAACGTGCTGGAGGTAAAGCCTCGTCGCTTGGCTTCCGGGAGCTCTGCGAAAAGATCCCTTATGACGTCGAAAACTTTTACATAGGTGGCTGGATTGCTCCGGGGCGTTCGACCAATAGGACTCTGATCGATATCGATAATCTTGTCGATAAACTCAAGCCCCTCGATAGAATCATGTTTGCCTGGCTCTTGTTCCGAATTGTGAAGCACCTTGCGCAATGCAGGAGACAAAATATCGGAGACCAAGGAGCTCTTACCGCTCCCACTTACCCCTGTCACGGCGATAAAGCACCCCAGCGGAAATTCAACCTCGACCCCTTTTAGGTTGTTGTGAGCTGCATTTTTGACCACAATTCTTTTGCCATCCGCAGATCGTCGCACCTCGGGGGAGCGAATGGTTCGACGGCCGCTTAGAAACCCACCCGTGACGCTCTCAGGGTGATTGGCAATGTCCTCGATGGAGCCCGCTGCTATGAGCTGACCACCTTTGACACCCGGACCAGGACCAAAATCGACAATGCTATCGGCGATGCGAATCGTATCTTCGTCATGCTCGACCACGATCAACGTGTTGCCAAGATTGCGAAGTCTGGTCAACGATGCCAGCAACCGATCATTGTCCCTGGGGTGGAGACCAATGCTCGGTTCATCCAGCACGTACATGACACCAACCAAACCTGATCCAATCTGACTGGCCAAGCGAATGCGTTGCGATTCGCCCCCCGACAAGGTCGGTGCGGTTCGGTTGAGCGACAGGTATCCGAGCCCGACATCCTCCAAAAATTGTAGCCGTGCTCTCACTTCCTTGATCGCTTCGTGCCCAATCTTTTCGTTGAGTTCGCTCAATTCCAAATAGGCCATGAAGTCTCGACATTCCGAAACCGTCAGGCCTGAGAAACGATCGATCGACAGCCAGGGTTCTTTAGCAAATCGCTGCGCCGAAGTTCGCAATCGAATCGATCTTGCTTGTCCGTTGAGACGGGCTCCTTGGCAACTCGCGCAAGTCGTAATCTGCATGTACTTTTCGTACTGCCGGCGTGCTATCGGATTCTTGGCCGATCGGTACGCATCCAACAACTCAGGAATGATTCCGCTGTAATCTTCGCCATGGCTAGCTCGCCCTTTGGCTTTCACAGCCATTCCGTGGTAGCCGTAAAGCATCCAGCGTCGCTCTTTTTCTTCGAGATCCTCCCAAGGTGTAGAGATTAAACGGCCGATGGGAATCCTCTCGCGAGTCTCTATCACACCTGCGAAGAGACCGATCGATCGACGGTACCAGCGAGTCATCTCCGTTTGTTTGCCGATCAACTCGATTGCGCCGTTACGGATCGATTTCTTTGGATTCGTTACCAACAGACCTGGGTCAAACGAGAACGATTCCCCCAGCCCCTCGCATGTCTTGCAAGCCCCCTGAGGGGAGTTAAAGCTAAGCATTTGCGGCGAAGGAGGTTGGAACGAACAACCACACTTGCCGCAAGCGTAATGGGAAGAAAGGACAATGTCGGCTGTCGAATTTTGCTCCGACTCTGCGGCAGGGCTGATATCATCCTCTGACGCTACGTCCGATTCGTTATCTGATTCGTTGTCCGATTCTTGGGCTGTTGCCTTGCTCGATTTCTTTTTGGTTGCTTTTTTCTTTTTCGCAGTTGTGGAAGTGACAGACTTTTTCCCAGCGACTTTTGAAGAAGTCTGTTTTGGCTTCGATTCGGCTGTATTGAGCAGTTCCGATGGGGCTAAAAGGATTGTTCCTTCACCGAACCGGAGTGCCGTGTCGACCACTTCCATGATTTGCTCTCGGCTCGCCAGATTGGGTTCCAAGCGATCGATAACCAACTCGATGTTGTGCTTGGAATAGCGGTCTAGAGTGGGGACAGCATCGAGCGGGAAAAGCTCTCCGTCGACTCGGGCTTTGTTGAACCCTTGTTTTCGCCAGTCTTCGAAGAGGTCTCGATACTCACCCTTTTGCCCACGAATGACGGGTGCCAAAAATGAGTACGCTCGCCCTGGTGGTAACTGCAAGATCCGCTCAACGATTTGGTCGCGTGTTTGCGGAGAGATCTCTACATTGCAGATGGGACAGAAACCCGTTCCGACGCGGGAAAAGAGAACACGCAAAAAGTCGTGGATCTCCGTAATCGTCCCAACGGTTGACCGAGGATTGTTGCCGGTCGATTTCTGACTGATCGAGATCGCAGGACTTAGGCCGGAAAGATAATCGACATCCGGCTTCGGCAGCTGTCCGACAAACTGCCTCGCGTAGGTCGACAAGCTCTCTAGATAGCGACGTTGTCCCTCCGCATAGAGCGTATCGAAAGCCAACGAACTTTTACCGCTGCCGGATACACCGGTAAAACAGATGAGTTGGTTTCGCTCAAGCGTTAGATTGACGTTTTGAAGGTTGTGCTCCCGAGCGCCACGCACGACAATCGGGAGTTCTTTGGTACCCTTCATATTCGGAATTTAGTGTACCCCAGCAGCTCCGAGGTAACGTTCCGCATCGAGAGCCGCCATACAGCCAGTGCCAGCTGACGTGATCGCTTGTCGATAGTAGTCGTCAGCAACATCTCCAGCCGCGAAGACACCAGGTACGCTTGTTATGGTACGGTAGGGTTGAGTCCATTTGACATAACCGCTCGAATGCGTTTCGACTTGCCCCCCCAAGAACTTGGTATTGGGGGTATGTCCGATCGCCAAAAACACTCCGGAAGTATCTATGACCGAGGTTTCGCCAGAATCGACATTTTTGACGCGAACGCCAGTCACCCCAACTCGAATGTCGTCAGCATCACCGAGAACTTCTTCGACCACGGAGAACTTGACCAACTCGATTTTCGAGTTCGATAACGCGCGATCCTGCATGATCTTCGAAGCACGCATCTCGCCTCGTCGGAGGACCATATAGACCTTCGATGCATACTTCGTCAGGTAGCTCGCTTCCTCGACAGCAGAGTCACCACCACCGACCACGACTAGAGGCTTGTTGCGAAACCGAGGCAGTGCACCATCGCAAACCGCGCAAGCACTCACTCCTTTGTTGCGGAAGACTTCTTCGCTAGGTAGCCCCAGATAATTGGCGCTGGCACCCGTCGCCAAAATGACGGTGTGGGTTTGGAAGTCGCCGTTTTCGGATGTTGTCAGCTCGAGTGGCTGGCCACTGAAATCGACGCTTACCACATCGTCGCTGATAACGCGGGTTCCGAAATTTATGGCTTGTTGTCGCATGAGCTCCATCAACTCAGGCCCCGTGACCGCGTGGGGATGCTCTTCGATCGGGGGTAGCATATACTGGCGGTCTTGGGAAATCGCCGACTCGAGGAATTCCTTTAGCTTGCCTGATGGGAAGCCAGCATAATTCTCGACCTCAGTGGTTTGGGCCAACTGCCCCATGGGATACCGTCCCATCACGCGGTTTTCCTCCGTCGCCGCACCTTCGAAAAGCAGAGGTTCCAGGTTGGCGCGAGCGGCGTAGATGGCAGCGGACCAGCCTGCGGGACCACTTCCGATGATGATGCACTTTTCGACTTTACTCATTTAAAACTCTGGAAAAACTGGAATACGAGAACGATTTCATGCCTCCGCAACTCCCAAATCGTTCGAAGTGTGAGAGGCGATTCGGAACGGAGATCTTGGTTTTTACATGTTGTAACGGAATCCACGAACTCCGAACAGTGTAAGCCCGACGTCAATCACTCGATCGAATCCCCGATGTTCAAGTAGCTCGCCCAGTAAAGCGGCAACTCACCCGAAAGAATTTCTGCTGCACCAACCTCCTTAGGCCCCCTGACCTCTCTCGCCACGCTCAGCTCCTCGGCCCACAAACTCGCGACCGCCCGTTGCCAGGCTTCGCTCCAAACGACGGTCCCGCCGTAGTCTCGCATGGCATCAGCTAAAATGACCATACTTTCGCCACCTACAGCCCAGCGTGAAACCAGCATTTGCTCCGTCCCTTGGGCTGCCAGCGACAACGAAAGCCGTCGCCATGCGTCCCCGGTGGAGCTAATCGCATCTGGCCGAAACTCTGCCCCCATCAACCAAAAATGCTTAGGAGCCCCCCACGGCAACTGATTCCAGCTCGCGAGGGCGCTTTCATTCATAGCCGTATCGATCCCCAGAACGATATTGTTAGGATCGCTCCAAGAGGTCTTCAATAGCGAGATCATCACCGGCGTCACCGTCTTCAGCAGTCGAGAGGGAATCGCAGTTTGCACCCCGACAGTGTCAACGATACTCACTCCTGCCATGCTACCAACTCGGCTGGCGACCGTTTTCTGAGCATCAGGTTTGGATGCTAAAAAGCTCGGGGTCTGAAGTACAGTGCCCCTTTCCTGCGACGGCTTGGACTGCATCAAAAGTGTGGCGGAGCCCAAGGTTGGAAGGTAGACAATGGGGTGATTCGCGATAGCTGGCGTTTTGCCTGTCGGCGTCGCTTCGAGCAACAACTCAAACGGAAACAACCAAAGCTCATCGTCAGGTATTACAACCCAACGCGCAGAAGCGGTCAACTGCTCCCATTGAACGTCAGGAATAAGCACCTTTCGGAAACTTTCCAAGTCGGACTCCAATGCAGAACCAATCGTTGGCTCCCCATCTTGAATCGATTTTGAAATCCCTTGTAGCTTGGCACGCCAGTTGGCTTCTTGGCCAACGCTCCACGCTGTCCACTTTCCACCGACTCTCATCAAGGCTTTGATCGACTGCTCACTTGCAGCGAACAACAGTATGGCGTCGTCCTCTCGAAGCACGGAATCCAGTTTCGGCAAATCCAATCGCGGCGGAAAGCTCGTTGGAATGTACAATGGGCTGACAGCATGTCCCCACAACAGTGCTTCCTGAACCGTGGCCAGCTTCTTCGTGGTTTCCCATTTCTTGCCATCTTCACTTGTCCAGCGGCGCGTATCGAGCTTGTTAGGTGAGGCAAAGTTGTCGACTAGTCCGCGCATCTGGACTGCATTCTGGCTGGCGTTCCCTAGTTGACGCTGAAAAGCCAACACATTGCTCTTAACAGGCTCAGCGAATCTTTCTGCAGAGATGTTGACGATGTGGCGAAACTCCAGAAGCCGGCCATTTAGAACGCTCTCTTGTCGGAATCGCTCGGAAAACAGCAAGTCAATCACCGCAACCTTCGCTTCTTCGTCGTTACCAGTTATCGTCCTTTGTACGAGCAAATTGAGTGGATCCGATTTGTCTGCAATGAGAAAAGCCAATTGCTCCTGAATATGCGTTCTCCAGCTTCCTGCCGCGTCAGCTTGAAGCAACCGACTCAGAATCCCCAGGCCTGCTTCGTCCGTTACGATCCCCTGGTCCATTAACCTCGTTAGCAGCCGGGTCTGATATAGGATGGGGCTGCCGACATCCAGGTTAGAATCCCCGACAAACGGGATTAAACTCTCCTCGAGCTTTTGCAATCCTACCGCGTAATCCCCCTCCATGAGGGATTGACGCGCCGCAGCGTAGTCAACGACTGCCTCCATTTTTGGTAGGAGCACTTGCTTGGGCAGCAACATGGTGGTGGCAACCGAAGATTGCCTCTTCATCGTCGCGACATCTGCCCGTAGAGCCAATTGCCGTACCAACTCCACTTGGCAACGGATGGCGACTAAACGACTGCGATCCGTTCCATACTTGCTCATCTGCTGCAACGTTCTCGCGACCGCATTCTGATCAAGATCGGAATGAATCACACATTTTGACCACAACTCAATCGCTTCTTCCCAGTGCATCATTTGCTCTGCCTGGGCGGCGACCAAAGAAGCCTCCAACGCAAAGCCTTGAGCCGACTTCAAATCGTTGTTCGCAATCGCCAAATCGCATAACGACAACAGAGCGACCGCTGAAAGCCCGTAGTCTTGCCCTGCTGGCAGCGAAACCACCCCTTTGATCGTGGTAGAAGCTCCCGCTGATGCTTCAAATGGCAACTTTGCTAGCGACTGGCAGAGTGAAAGCGATGTCTTTAGCGTATCGCTCAGAGTCACATCTGGAGGAACGACAAACGCCTGGGGCAGGGCAGGGGAGAGGGGGTTCAACGAGGCCAACTCGCCTAACAAATAAGTGCGCCGACGAAGCGCAATCGATTGACAACGAATTATTTCGATCGCATCCACTGGGACCATTCTTGGGGACGTACCCGCTGGAGGCGTTGTCAGTTCGAGCAATAGTTCGCTGCCACCTAGAGGTATCTGCGCCAGTTCCGTTGGATTCCAGAAATCCGCTCCGCGACGGTTCTCTCCACCCCAGTTGATTTCTCGCGATCGCATCTCCGCTTTCCCGGTTGGCTTTACGCTTAGCATCGAAGTCCATTTGGAACACTGCGTGGAAATCGCTAAGGCTGCGTCATACTGTTCCATCGCCAAACCAATGCGTCCCTGAGCCCAAAAGCATTCGCCCAACATCACGAGCGGAGGAATGCTATCTATTCCTCGCTGGTTCTTGGACGTGCGTGACTTTTGCAATGCGGCATCAAATCCGATGATCGCTTGCTCGGTCTGCCCGTCCTCGAGTAGATCCAGCGCGTTGTAGTACTCCACTCTCACCAAGTTTGCGCCGACTCGCTCCCCTTTTGGCTTAATCTTGGGAGCCTGAGCAGGGCAGGGCAGGGGGGGTGCGCAAAGCACGGCAATTATGGCTAGCATTACTGCTGATAACTTAGCAGGCCATTTCGCCGAACAAATACCTGAGTGCCGGGGCAGGGCAGGGGAGAGGTTGCTCATAAAATTCTCATTCAACAGGGATTCAAGAAATGCGAGCACTTATTATGACCAACAAAGCGGCACGAAGACAGCGGATTCAACGGCACAACCTCTACACTTTATCTCAAGTGATCAAACGAAAACTCCGATAATCTCCACCAGTGTTCGGCCTCGTGAGATTTGCGATAGGCTGTTTTCTTGGGATATTTCACGATTGCCCATGAGTTAACACAGTTCCACGTCAGTGTTTTTCGAGCTGCGGAGTGACCAGGAAAATGTCAAAAAAGAATCTCGGCCTTAAGCTGTCTTTAGCCGTTGCAAGTGTGGGAATGATGGCATTGAGCACTGGCTGCCAAGTTCACGTGGCCGGCCAGACACTTCCCAGTGCTTACTACCTGGAAGACGATGTCCAGTACTTCCCAGCTGGCCCGGAAAACAAACTCGCTAACGAAACTGCCGCATTAAAGGCGTCTCGCGAAGAGTACAAGGCTCGCCAAGCGGCTGGCGGTCGCTAGTCTCTAGTAGCCAATTGAAGAGTTCGTCAATTACTTCGCATGGGCATCGCCCTGCACTGAGCAAAATCGTTTATCCGCATGGGCATCGCCCTGCGCCGAGTAAAATCGTTTAACCGCATGGGCATCGCCCTGCGCTGAGTAAAATCGTTTAACCTCTATGAAAAACGGATAACGTCAAGTAGTCGTGAACGATTTTTTTCGCGGAAATGCTCAGTGTTGTTCCATTCGGTAATCCCCTTCCTCTATCCGAGCATCTCCCAGTTATGGGATAGCCCATTTGGCTGTTTTCGAAAGAGGGAAAGGCTGCCCCATCCGCAGACGAGCCCCATGTTGATTGTGGCCCAGGTTAAACTCGAGCTCACCTTTCCCCGAAGATCACTGAATGTCTTACTGAATTTTTCCTTGATTAAATCGTTACGCTTACTAACTTAAAAAACGCCTGGTGAAACGGAGTGTGGCTCTGCTGGGAAGCAACCTCACAAGGGATAATCAGGTCAGGGCGGGGGAATCTCGTCGAGCCTGAGGAGCTTTCTTCAGGCTCTTTTTCTTGGGTGACGGCTCGGATTTAGATGAGATTCTATCGACCCTGCCATCCCTTAAAAAATCCATGTTCGGAGTGAAGTCCGCTCTCCAAAGGTGAAACAACTTTCGCACCCAACGATTGGCCACAGCAGCCACGGCCACGTTGCGGTGTTTGCCCTGCGAGATCAGCGAGTAGGCCAGCTTTTGCCAGGACTCGTCATAGCGAATCAGACGGTGTGCTAACTCGATCAACAAGCAACGCAAGTCTGGATTACCGGCGCGGATTAAACCCGCATCGGCTTGCCTAGCACCACTGCTGGCATTGCGAGGTGTCACACCACAGAAACGGGCCAACTGCTTTCCTGTCAAGAAGCGGTCGACACGGCCAATCTCAGCCCTCAACGTCACAGCTGTGATTAGTCCAACCCCTTTGAGCTTAAGAAGCTCGACAATCACAGGATCGTCTTTGGTTTGTTCGGAGATTTGCGCCTCGGTCGCTCCGATGCGTTCGGTCAAGGAATTGAGCTCTATCAGGTGGTCTTTGAGCACCCATTTGTCCGAAGGACTCAGTGAGGCTCCTTGTTGTAGCCACGCCAACCAAGGCTTGCTCCAAGCCGTAACAGGCTCTGGACACTTAACGCGATTCTCGCGTAACAAGCCACGGATGCGTAGCTTGGTTTCAGTGCGTCGTTTGACTAATTGGCCACGGTGCCGCACCAGTCGGCGCAGTTCACGCAGATAGCTGGGAGCTAGCCAAACCTTGGGCAGGTAGTTGACGCGTGATAGATCGGCAAGCATTTGTGCATCACCGAAATCGGTTTTGTCAGGAGAGCGTTTCATGCGGTTAACGTAACCGGGATGGGCTAACTGAACGGGCAGGTTGTATTGCGTTACCAGCTCGTCGGCTAAGTTCGCAGCTCCGCAACACGCTTCCACACCAATGCGAAGAGGGGTACCGAACTGGGTAAGGGTACTAAAAATCAGAGGTGTAGAATTGGCGACCGAGCGGTTGAGAAGTTTCTTGCCATCCTGGTCCAGAACGCAGACTTGCACGGAATCTTGATGGTAATCTAACCCGGCGAACACAGGAATTTGCGGGAAATCTAGAATTTGCGACATGATGGAACTTTCAGGGATTTGGGATAGAATGGAAGCAACTTGCTGCACCACAAGGATTATGGGCTAACTGCTCGATTGTAATTCGAGGTGCAGCAAGTTGCTTTTTCATACCTATCCGCATGGGCATCGCCCTGCGCTGAGTAAAATCGTTTAACCGCATGGGCATCGCCCTGCGCTGAGGTCTCTCGAACCCGCTCAAGCATCGATCTCTTCGAGGACTTGAAAGCCCCAGGGTTGTAAGTCGACGAGCAGCCCTGGATTGAAAAGCTCTCCGCGATGTATCTCTCGGCGATCACCCAGAAACCAATCTCGCAAAACAACCTCGCTGACAAAAGTGCGATCAATCGAAACACGCACTCGCGCCGAAGCTGGCAAATCCGAGAAGTTGACAGCCACGATCAAATGCCGCCCATCGGCACCTCGCCAGCGAAAACATATAACCCGGACGTACGACTCATCTGCCGGCCACGCGGGCTTTGCATCTAGCAGCAACCATTTGCCCTGGCGAAAAAAATCTTCCTTCAGCAAGTCTAACAAACGCTCGTAAAAGGATTGAATACTCGGCTGCACTTCTTCTTTAGGCCGACGGATCAGATGTGGTGAAATCTTGACCCGCCTTCCCTCGAGTTGCCCCTCATAAAAAAACTTCATGCCCGGAGCAAGATAGTTCACCACAGCAGCAGCTTTGTGCCTCGCTTCACTCATGGTCGCACAAGCTCGCTTTTCATCATGATTTTCTAGAAAACGAGCCAAGCGTTCTTGATAGTCGAGCTCAGCTAGCAGATGCAACCTGACGGTCTCCGCCCCTTCGTAAAGGACTCGATCGTACATTCGTTTGTCATAGCAGTAATCGAATCCAAGCTGCTGTAGATCCCATTCGCGATCCCAATAGACCTCCGCCAAAAAGCAAAACCCGGGATACTTGGCTTTGGTTTTTTTAATATTTTCTTCCCAGAAGGGCAGGGCAGGGGGGCCCCAAGTTCTTTGAAATACATCGGGTAGGATCAACATCGCCACATCGCATCGCACGCCATCACATAGCTCCGCAATGCGTTCCAGCTCGCGAGACATTAGCTCAATGGTTTTGGGATTCGAATAATCCAGTTGCGCCGTATCCGGCCAGCCATCGAAGTGCGGATCCCTGCCATGCGCGAGTATCTTACCCGTGTAAGCCGTGTAGAAATTCAATGGCTCCGAACGCAATTGCTCGGCAGAGCCGGACACAAAACACTCAGGATGCGACTCGATCCAAGGATGATCGATCGCCATGTGGTTAGGAACAAAGTCAAGCATCAGTCGGAGGTTGCGATCCCTCAGCCGCTTTCGAAACCGAGCTAAAGCAGCGTCACCGCCAAGCTTCTCATGCGTTCGATAGTCCACAATGGCAAAGCACGATCCCTGAATGTCGTCATCCTTCAGATCGGGCAAGGCGGATTCATTCTCGTGACGCCACGCTCGGTTAGATCTCGACACTTCTCGGGCGGCAACACCTGTTTGCCACACGCCAAGCATCCAAATCCACTCAAATCCCTTGGCCTGCCAACTATCGAGGATATCGTCCGGTATGTCGTCCAAGCCAGCTGGCTTACCAAGCTGTGCGGACAACTCCGTCAATAGAGCGCGTGTATTTATTTGATAAAGCGTAGTACTTCGCATGATCGAATCAGGTTGGAGGAAGAAGTCTATCGCCTATTGTAGTCGCTATTTTGCAGAGCTAACGCCGAAACATTTGTAGCGTATGCTCCTGAAAAGTCTGGAGCCACTTCGCCGCTGAATCAGGGTTTGCGACTTGATAACCAAAGTACCCCATCAACCCTTCGTCGCTATACGCTAACCCCATCAGCGTCATAAGCAAAGCGTAAATAAACAAGTTAGCCGGCAGCCGATTCCCCCAGAATTTGAGAGCTGTCCCAAAGCTGTGTTTGTAGCGATAACGCCCGCGTCGAAACTCAACAGACCAGATTTCATCCAGCAAAATGTGAGACATAAAGCCCACGAATACCGCCACAGCCTTGAAGAGCCGCAAGCTCACATTATCACAGGACGAAGCTAGAAATGCGACGATAGAGACGGACAGGGCCGCAGGCAGGCTATGCCACATTCCTCTATGGACCGTGTAACGCCGGAACATCTCGGCGACGACAAAGCGAAGCAAAAAATAGACGATAATGGTAGAAACCACCATGACTTCATGACTAAGCCCCATCCGACGAAATCGCTCTACCATCAGCATCGGAATGATAGCACAGGAGAACGCGACGGCCTCCCTGAGAGGAATCCCCGAATCGCTGTCCAGATCAGGCAACATGCCACTGACGCTGCACAATGCACAACCGATGATGCAGCTTTCTATTGGCATTCCGGACTGATACCCGCCAAGCCCATACAAAGCACCAGCAATGGTACTTACGGTCATGTGTGTTCTGAAATCAGCCATCCCAGGAACCTCGTTCGCTAAGCAAATTATTTTTCTTCCGGCATCGCTTTAAGAGCATCTTTCGTGCAGGCCGTAACCGGATCCGCCTGCGCCGCCACAAACTGTCTCTCGCGGCAGTCATACCAAAATCCTTCTCTGCAACGAAAGGTGAACCCTCGATCTTTACCCCGATCAAGCTAGGTTGCTATAGTCCAATGAGAGATACCTGAATCCTTGCGGGGATAGCTATCGCACCACTAACAATGCTAGCAAAATGCAGACTTACGATATTTTGATGCTGATTGTATTAGCCGGCGCCACGATCTTTGGTGGCATCAAGGGCTTTGCATGGCAAGTTGCCTCGGTCGCTTCGATCGTAGCGAGCTATTTCGTTGCGTATACCTTTCGCAATGATGTGGCCAAGATGATCAACGCCGATCCGCCCTGGAATCTTTTTCTAGCGATGCTCCTTTTGTACTTCGGATCGAGCTTTGCTATCTGGATGGTGTTTCGTTTTGTAAGCTCGTCAATCGACAAAGTAAAGTTACGGGAGTTCGACCGTCACTTGGGCGCAGGCTTTGGTTTTCTCAAGGGAGTTCTCCTCTGCCTCATCATCACTATGTTTGCCATGTCGCTACTCGGACCGAATCAACAACAACGGATTGCAAACTCCAGAAGCGGCTTCTATATCAGCAAGCTCCTTGCGAACGCTGGTGGCATTTTGCCGGGAGAGATCAAGCAAGTGGTTGGGCCCTACATCGACAATTTCGAACAACGTTTACAACAAGGCCAATCAGGCCAGATTCCACCGGGCGAGCTGGTCACCACCCCCGGCAGCGAGCCCAGGGCAGGGCAGGGGGGGCTGCTAGAAAATCTGGGGCGCTTCGCTGACCAGCAAGGATTTACCAACTCTTTTGGTGGTTTCACCCAACAACCAATCCAGCCCTCGAGCGGACTCCCGAGCAGCGGGGCAGGGGGGCAATCAACGGGCAACGCATGGGAATTCGGAGGTGGCAATTTTAATCCTCCTAACCAAGGCTGGGGCCAATCTCCTTACCAGCCGGGCATCAACCCCGGCACCCCCAATCCAAATATCCCCAACCCAAACATGAACAGCGGAGCAGGGGGGGGATGGCCGATCCTTCCTCAGTAAGGCAGCTATAGGCTCGCATACGCAACGAAGGTGCCGAGCCAATGCTCCCCTTCGTAGTGACCGCTGAAGACATACTGCAAGCCGGCCTGTAAATGCTCGCGATACGAATCCTCGAGCAACTTTTTTCGAGGATCTCCCGAAGGCAACCGATTCGCAATCCCTCGCATGCACCACGCTCGCGACAGATTCAAACCGGCGAGGTGCACCAGCTTGCCATCAGTAACATCGCTCACCTCCACAGGCACGAGCAGCCGACAATCACTACCCTTCTTTAGGTCCGGCAAGAACTCAGAAAGCCATGCAGCAAACTCAGCTTGGGGCAATATGCGAGCCATCAAATCGGCTTCGTTGAGCGAGGGAGAGAAAAAGTCTTCCCCCGAAGGCTCAAAGCTGGTGTTGTAACGAGAGTCACTTCCGTAGTACTCGATCGCACGCTTTTCAATAAGATCCACAAGCTCTTTGTCGCTCACAATTTTGGCATAGTCGTAAATCTGCCCGAGAGCAAAAGCTGTATCGGGATGGACACCGGTACGGATGGGATAGCTAAGGCGAGGCAAGTAGCCCTTGGTAAGCTCCACGATCTTTTGCTCAAGAGGAACGACCGCCGCACGCCACTTCTTGGCTTGTGAATCCTCAAAATTGTGCAACTCGGCCACCAGCGTTAAAAACCATGCCCATCCGTACATTCTCTCAAACGATTTGTTGTCATGTCGCCCAAAGTACTCCGCCTCAGCGGTCAGATTCTCGAGAGTCAGGCTTCGGCCAAGGATCTCGCGAGACGCTTCCGCGCGCGAGTGCTCCGGATTGGTTTTGAGAAGCCGAACCAACATCCAATGTCCATGAACACTGCTATGCCAATCAAAGCATCCATAGAAAGCGGGGTGCATCTGCTTGGGGCTGAGAACATCTTGCTCGCCGGTCATCACATTGGACGGTTTGTTCGGATATTCACGCTCGATACCGGACAAGGCAAGCTCAGCAAGCTGTGCAGCTTGCTCATTCTCAATCGACTGCGCAAAGCTCACGGGGCAAGCGAGGATTAGCAAGCCGGCAAGGCTTAGGGAAAAACGGAACCAAATCGAATACATAAAAGGGACTCAATCTTCGGGGACGAAACACAGGACCAGCATATCTTACCCGAACCGCAGAGAATCCGTCAGCATTTTGGAACCCCAATCATCAGCAGAGCAGGGGACTGCCGCCGGCAAAAGCCCTGTGCGGCAGCATCCGGATCGGCACTCCGAGGAGCGAAGATCATAAAACTGAGCACCGCGCTCTGAGCGAACAAGAGGGCACCGATCCTGCCATCCCACTCTGAATGAACAAGCACGAACCTGGGTGGAACGCTCCGAGGAACGAAGGGCGTGCTGCCGTCAACTCGCCCGCCGCACACAGATCTGCCCCCACCATCGCGCAGCGATGCCAATAGTAGCGGAACGGGCGCCAGCCCTCCGGTAGGGCTCTCGGACTTTCGCCGCCCATCAACTCCGTCAAGCAACTTCCCCTTCCCATCATTTGGTTTCGCGTCGCCGCAGGCGACTCCCGGCCTCGCTAAGCATTGCATCATTGCCCACCACCCGACGCCCCATGCCGTCACGCCCCCATAGGCCAAAGCAAACCCAGCCCCAAAACCCCAGAACACAACGTCCGATAATGTTGATTATGTTCGGTTTGAGATGCGGTTTTACCAAGGATTTTAGAGGTTCCTGGGAAAGCCAGGGTTCCGCCCGCAGCGTGACGACTGGTCTGCCGCCAGCTTTGAGGGCCGACCGAAATGCCATTCACCGCCAATCAAAGACGAACTCGAAAGCCAGGGTTCCGCCAGACAGCTAAAAGCGAGGCCGGCCCGCAGCACGGCTCAAACGACAGCATGCAAAAAAAGTCCCAAGGTGACGGCCCGTATCTGAGCTGGATCGATCAAGAGGGGGTTGATCTAAAGACTAAAGACTTCTCCCTGTGCCATTGCGGTCGGTAGTGGCCGGGGGAAGCAGGGAGCTTTAACAAGATCCACTACGGCGTGCCCCCCCTGCCCTCACAACTACTCACGCCCCCTACCCTAAACCTCTCGCCTCGGTTCGTCTCCGCCTGCCCAGCCGAACGGCCAGGCTTGACGAAGCAGTGGAAGCCGAGGTACGCCGGGAGGTTGTCGATCGCATCCAGACACTCCCGTTCGCAGGGATCAGGCACGAGCTGCCACGCCCTCGCCCCCAACTGTGCACAGACTACTCAACACGAAAAGCTCCGTCCATCGGCATGCTCCTGCTCATCAGCAAACTCCCGGCAACACGCCACAAAACACCCGCGGAGAACAGTCCACGAAACCGCAATAATCACACCCACAGATAATTCCCGGGCAACTTGCCCAAACGGAAGATTTTAAAAGCGATCGACTGCCGAAGGATCTCATCACAAAGAATCTTGAGATCAAGACCCGAGCGATCCACTCCAAAGAGAGCAGGGCGGTCAAAACCATCGCTATAAGACAACCTCCATCAACACATCCCACAGATGCCCAAGGGGAGCGCCCAACAAGCCCTGGAACGGCTCCTGGCTGAGGGGCTGTCGAAAGATGTATGTCGAAAAATACCGTATGCATCTTTCGACACACATCTTTCGACAGTTGCATCCTGAATCTGCGCAAAGCTTCCCATCTGCCCCCCTGCCCTGCACTTCGCGCCGGCCGCCCCCTGCTCCACCGCGAGATGGCAGTGTGCTCAATGAGATCAGCTATCTTGTCCAATCGAGCCTAGTTGGTGATCACCACGCCTCTTGTAGCCTGAGTCCCATCCTCTAGTTGCTCTAGATAAGTCCCCATCCGTCGGAACTTTTCGTATCGATCCGTAGCCAACTCGTCAGGAGACATGGCTTGCAACTCAGACAACGTGCGGGTCAAGTAGCTCTTTAGCCTTGAAGCGGTCAAGTAATGATCCCGATGAGCTCCACCCAGCGGCTCTTCGATAACGTCGTCTACCACACCCAGCCTGGACAAATGCGAGGAGGTAAACCGCAAAGCATCAGCCGCTTTCGGCGCGAACTGATGGCTCTTCCACAGAATCCCCGCGCATCCCTCTGGACTAATGACCGAGTAGTACGCGTATTGAAGCATTGCAATCCTGTTTCCGACTCCAATTCCCAACGCCCCACCGGAGCCCCCTTCGCCGATAACCACGCAAATGATGGGCACTCGCATCTGGCTCATCAAGAACATGCTCTCAGCGATCACTTGAGCTTGCCCTCGCTCCTCAGCTCCGACCCCTGGATATGCACCCGGCGTATCGATAAAGCAGATAATCGGCAGGTTATATTTCTCGGCCATTTTCATTTTCGCCATCGCTTTTCGATAGCCTTCAGGATGAGCGCATCCAAAATGACAAGCGGTACGCTCTTTGTAGGTTCGCCCCTTTTGGTGACCAACGACCATGACTTTCTGACGCCCAAGTTTGGCAAACCCCGTGAGCATGGCACGATCATCGCCAAAGAATCGATCCCCGTGGAGCTCAATGAATTCGTCAAATGCGAGATTGAGATAATCTCGCGTGTAGGGGCGGTCTTTGTGACGAGACACTTGAACGATTTGCCAAGGGCTTAGCGATGCATAAATGCCTCGAGTCGTCTCGGTCCACTGCCGGCGCAGCGCGTTGATCTTTTCCTCTTCCTCAGGGGTATGGCTCGCATTCTGCTCCAAATGCCTAAGCTGCATTTCAAGGTCATGCATCGGCTGTTCAAATTCGAATCCAGGAGGAGGTGCGTCCATCATTTTTTTATGCTTAAACTAAAAAGTAGATTGAGATCAAGTAAACCAAAACAGCTGGCTAAGTCGGTGCCTCGATGCGTCCACCGCCAGTAAAGTCGTCGAAGATGTTGATATCTGGAATGCGAGGTGGCTTCTTAAAAATCGGAGTCGCCCGAATGTTCTTTAAGACATCCCACATGCTGTCGGGCCGATCCTCCGGCTTCTTTGCCATGAGTCGCTTTAGCAAGTTATTAAAATCGGGTGAGACATTATCGTTATTTACCAACACCGAAGGGATCTGAGCCGAAAGGTGCTTGCTAAGAAGCTCATTAGGACTAACACCGGTGAAGGGGGGCTTGCCGACCAACAACTCATAGATCATGCACCCGAGCGAGTAAATGTCGCTGCGTCCATCCAGTCTTTGACCTCGAATTTGCTCGGGGGACATATACGATCGCGTCCCTTCGACTTTGCTTCCGCCTCCAAAGAATCGGCCGATACCCGTCTTGACCTTCTTGGCGATTGTAAAGTCGATCAACTTCACCAGCCAATCTCTTCCCAGCAGCAAGTTGTCCGGCTTAACGTCGCAGTGCACATATCCTTTGCTGTGAAAGTAATACAACGCTTCGACACTCTGCTCGACAATCGATTGCATTTTAAAAGCAATCGGCTCAGGGCCACGTCGCAACGCTTGCTTCAAGTTCATTTCACTAAACAGTTCGAGAACCAAAAAATGAAAGCCTGACTCGACGCGATACTCGACCAGCTTGATGATATTTTTGTGGTTCAGCGTGCAAGCAATTTCGTACTCATGCTTGAGGAAGCCAATCTCCTCTTTGTTGCCCAGCTGCTCAGGACGGATAACCTTGAGCGCATAGCGGTTCCCATCATCCTTGACTGCCTCCCAAACTTGGCACGTACTGCCGAGCCGAATCAAGCGTGTCAGCCGATAAGGACCTAAAAAATCTCGCGATTTCGACATCAATCCGCCTTGAATGACAAGCGGACCGTTGCCCCCCTGCCCTGCCCTGAAAAGTACCTAAAAGTCGTAAAAACCGAGGTAATGCCGGTTTGAAGATCCTCAAGCCTAGCAACACCATCCAGGTAGTACTATAAGCAAAATCCCCCCAGGCGGAAAGGTTTATCTGAGGCCTATCTCGACCGCAGAAGGTACGCGAGCAGGTCAGCCATTGCCTGTTTATCAAGCTGGTTTTCTAGCCCTTCTGGCATGAGCGAGGTCCGCGAGCTTCTCATTTCGACAATCTCCGAACGGCTAACCGTGTCTCGAAAACCTCCTCCACGAGTCAGAGTTACGCTGTCCGACGTTTCCGATTCCAGCATGCCGGTCAGGGTCCTGTCATCGCTCGTTAGGATGTTGTAGCTCAAGTACATCGGGTTAACCTCCTTGTTCGGATCCAGCACATGCTCCAAAATCGCCTCCGCACCGCGATACCGAAAGGCTGCCAAGCTGGGACCAATTTCGTAGCCCGTGCCGTCGAGTTGGTGGCAGGCAGAACAGGCCTTCAAAAAGTGCTTTTTCCCTTCTACATGATCCCCAACCAAAGCAAGCGATTCGCGGTAGTCATCGATAACTGCCACGCGATCCTGCCTGTTGACAGAAAGCCCCCCTGCGACCAAGTACCTTACCCGTTGACTGGGATGATTCTGTAAAGCCAACCGCTGGGAAGCCGAAAACTCCTCCCAAGCCAAATCTCCTTGCTTGACTCTCTCCAACAAAATGCTGAGCCACTCCTCTCGCCGGATGAGCATGTCAATCACGCGAGACCGCACCTGTGGAGAAAGCACGCGTACCTGATCCAGCGTCCCGGTAGCGACCAACTCGTTTTGGTACCGCCCCAAAAACTCCAGTGCAGCCATTTGCAACTCGAGCGGACTCGAGGGAAACAACGACAGACATTGCCTAATGACCTCTCCCTCCTCGGCCCATCTCATCTCCTTTAACGCTTCCAGCCGTTCGGCAATCGGACGGTCGGAGTCAAGAAGCACTTGCACGGATCGCTGTATCAACATCTGACTCTGCCGAAGCAGTTCGGGATAGCTCTTTAATAAGTTTGCATCGTATCGAAATCGCTCTGCCAGCCCCATGAGCACCCCTGACATTACAGCTTCGTCAGAAAGCGTGATCTGCTCGGAACCACCCTCGATGGAAAGCCCCCCTGCCCTGCCCCATTCTTTGTCCAGGGCTGTTAACGCATCTTCCATAGCTACGCGAGCAAAACAATACCCCAACAACTCCCACGACTTTGCGGACGCTTTTCCGTCCTCTCGTTTATTGCTTCCCCCCTGCCCCGCCCCGCGAGCCAGCATTCGTTCGCTCAAGTACTCCTTCATGAACGCTTCTGCCACCGATCCAACTAGATTCCCAACAGCAGCCCTATTCGCATCCCTGTTTGCCGAAGCGTGAAACGACATCGCATCGCTCGACACACTTGTAAGCAGTTCGCGGATCGACTCCGACCGAGCAGAAGAATCGTCAGCAGTCTCTGGAAGCAAGCTCATCGTCAAAGCCAACTGAAATCGGACTCGTTCATCCGAATCACTTGCTAGACGATACAGTTCCTGCCGAACCGTAAGGTTGCCTTTCGCAGGCGCCTCGAGTAATCGTATCGAAGCGATTCGAACCTCCGGGTCTCTATGCATGAGCCAAACATCGAGCTGGGCAGGAATCCGCCCCGCACCTGCCAACAAACTCAAGCGATCCAGCCCCCCTGCCCTGCCCTCTTCCGAAAGTGGAAATGCCTCAACGGCGTTGAGGACTAGCTCCCTCGCTGCCGCATCAGATGAGCCAGAGAGTTTTTGGTGGAGTAATCGGCGCGCCGTTTCACGATGCCATCCGTTGGGATGGTCTAAAGTCTCCACCAGCCTCTCCAACGAATAGGCACTCAAATCATGGCTGTATTGCACCGATCGGCCGGCTTGCCGCACGCGATAGATACGCCCCTTGTCGCGTCCACTCGTTAAATCAATGTGCTGCTTAATGGAAGCCGGCAATGATTGGGGATGCTCAACGACTTCGCGATAGAAGTCAAGAATATAGAGACAACCGTCCGGCCCATTCTCGATTTGCACCGGGCGAAACCATACATCAGAGGATGCGATAAACTCCGATTCCGCATCGATACGATCCCCTTGCCAGCCGATACCGCTACGAGAGAGTCTCTTGCGATGCACCAGATTGCTTCCCACATCGGCAACAAAGACTTGCCCATACAAGTCAGGCATTTGATCTCCTCGGTATACCATAACACCAGTTGCACCGGTGAAGTAGCCGCTCGCTCGTCCGCCCCCTTCCAACAATCCGGGAGCAACTCCCGACAAACGTAAATTCGTGCGGAGAATTCGCCACGGCTCGACATCGCTTAACCGGAACACCTCGGCTTGCGGGCCGTCGGTCGCGATGCTTCGTCTCGCTGGTGGCAAAGGAATCAGTTTGTTGCTGGCTTCGTAACGTTGCTCATAGAAATATTCCTGGAGATTATCGCTGTTGTGACAAGTAAACCGATTGCTATACACATCGAACGCCATCCCATGCTGCCCTCCACCAAACTCGGAACGCAGATCGAGCCTGACCGGATCGAAGGAAAAGTCGCGACCATTAACTGCTAAAGGTTCAACATCTAGCTGCGCCGAAGTCTGGATCGATCCGCCAGAGACACTGGTCTGACCATAAATCCGATTGTCCAATCCCCAGCGAAAGCTGTTTACCAAGCCTTGTACGTTTCCTCGCCCAAAACCCGTAAAGATGGTCTTTTTGACATCCGCGACACCGTCACCGTTGGAATCCTTCAAGAAAAGAATATCAGGTGCTGCCGCCACAAAAACACCTTGTTCAAAGCAAATGATGGCTGTCGGCCAGGACAAACCTGACGCGAACACCGTACTGGTTTCGTAGAAACCGTCACCGTCTTCGTCCTCCAGTAGCTTGATAACCCCCAAGCTTTCTGTGGCTTGCTCGGAGTAATCGATCATCTCTACCACATACATGCGTGATCGCTCGTCGAAAGTGATTGCAACAGGATCAACCACTTGAGGCTCGCACGCGACTAGCTCGAGCTCGTAGCCAGGCTTGAGCACCGTTTTCTTCATGGAATCCATCGCTGACAAAGGGGGGATTCTTGGCAGTTCGCTCGCGAAAACAACTTGGTCGGGAGCGGTTTGCCCCCCCTGCCCTGCCCCGCCGAGCCCCTGACCGGTGGACACGTTAGCAACGCCCAGACAGAAAACAAAACTAGTTACGAATCGCAAGAATGTGTCGTGGAATATCATGAGTCGTCATAACTTCGGTCGGTGGGATCCACACAAATTGGAGTGTGCACCTCTATTCTACGACAGAACTGGGATGCAATTCGGCTTTCGCGCGGGGAGCCGGCCGAAAAAGTGGGGTAAACTACAAACGCCCCGATTGGTGACTTTTTGGGCCTGGGTTATTGGTTAGAAAGCTCGATGCCATCGAACCTTTGTCGACTGCCATTCCGTGGAAATCTTTTGTTAGGCACACGAACGAAAACCGAACCGCCATGTCAGAAATGCTCCCACGTTCCGTTTCCTTCCTCAAAGCAACCGCAATCGGGGGGCTCGTTTTTCTACTACCTATCGTGGCTGTCGCTTTCGTTCTCAGCTACGTGTTTCAGGTAGCGCAGCAAACGTATAAAGCAATCGACCCTTTGCTTCCCGATTTTTTTCATTCGAGCTTTGGTGTTGCGGTGCTCTTTTTAGGGGGCGTTGCAGGGGTTGTCGTCGCATGCTTCGCCTCAGGCCTTGTCGCAACCAGATCGATCGCCAGAGAAGGCAATCAATGGATCGAAAACAATCTTCTAAAGGTATTTCCCAAATATGCGATTTATAAGGAATTGCTTGCGGGCACGCTCAGCGGTGACCTGCATTCTCCCACGATGAAGCCGGTCTACATCGAGCATCAGGGCTATCTGCGGCTCGCATTTGAGACCAATCGTCAATCAGATGGCAGGGTTACTGTCTATATGCCCGGTTCGCCAGACCCTTGGAACGGATTCTTGGCTCTCGTACTTGCCGATCAGGTTAAATCGGCGGGTCTTTCCTTTGCCGAAGCGGTCAGTCAGTTGGAACAGATGGGGCGTGTCACTAATTCTTCTTTCGAGGAACAGCAATGCGATCAACCTTCGGACTCATCTCGTCATTCAACTGGCGGTAACGGTTGATCACTGCTGGTTTCGTTACAACAGGCGGCGGTTCTACCACGACTCGCACGTCGTCATCGTGCGGAGTCGGCAGCAATTTTGGCCGCGGGGCAACACCGTCGACCGTGCTGATTCTCAGCGGGTTGGCCATCTCACCGGAGGACAAACGCACACCGTTCATGCGATCTCGTTTGCCTCTCCAACTCGCATCATCTTTGAATGGGTCGATCAATACGTCAGGGATCTCGTCCTGAGCTTCAGGCAAGGCCGGTGGAAGTATTGGAGTCGAGAGCTCGCGAGGTCGGGTTTCAAAGTCATCGGAAGGAGTCGGAATCAAATTTGGACGATCGCCGACGGAATTTCCGTGATTGCTGGGGAGTGGAACGGGTGGAGACAGAGGCCTCGAAAGTCGGCTATCCGTAGATTGTGGCGTGCTTGTCTCCAAAGGTGGAACCTGGGGAGCAGGTGCAACAACTGGTTTTTCCATCCGAGGTGCCGCACCCGGCTGGTCACTCAGCTTTCCTAATGCCTGAAGATCCTGAGGCTTGTCCGGGAACATCGGTGCACCCTCGTGGCCCCCATTCGAGCCCCCCTGCCCTGCCCTGTCATTCCGTGTGGAGTTCTCGGTTGTAAAGGGTTGGCCAAATGTCGCACCCTGCCTGCGTGATATTGTGTCGGACACACCGAATGGGACACTAGGTCCGCAACCACAAGCCGGAATGCCAGCTCCTCGACTATAACCAAGGGATTCGCACCCAGAAGTCGCCGCACCCGCAGCGTGATGGTTCGCTCCCCCAACGGAGCAGCAAGCACAAGAGCTATTCCCCGACGCTTCGTATTCGATCTGGTCGCCGATTTGATCGAGCCGGCGGAGAATCTTTTCCGCGAAAGAAAGTGAGCGTGGACGAACGCAGACGGCGGTTGGAACTGCCGGAACTTTTCCAGGGTTTTGGGGGATTCCGCAACCGCAACTTGAACAAGACGACTCCACTCCGCACGTTGGAAACGGCTTATCACAACTCGAAAAGGCCTGTTGCCCGTAGGTCGTCGAAGGCAAGGACACGAGGACTGCAAGGGTCGACGCCGCACTAACTGCTTTGAGCAAACTAGCGAAGTGACGACGTCGCAACAGGGATTCTTGTGGCACGGTCATTCGAGTCTTTCACCAGGTAGAATGAAGGAATTCATGGCCAGGGAATGTCGATGCCGCACGGCATAAACCAGGAAATCTCACCCCCTTCCTAACAAGTTATCGAGTCGTTGCGGTCGGAATCCTCAGAGCTTTCCGAATAACCAACAGACTTTGCCCAGACTGCCTATTTTCCAGACCAGATAAAGGTGTCTCCGTCACGATCCATCAAAAAATGTGGATCACCAAGTGCGACTCGAGTCCTGGCAGACCAAGTTCGAGGGTCCGGACAATGGTTGGCGCTCATTGAAGGGCCTTGCACAGGGAAGTTGGAGGAAAAAAGGGATCGGAAATTGATGCTAAACCGGTAATCCGCGACCTGATTTTCCATTGACGGAAACAGCCCATGTCCGATACTTTCGATCTTGAAGTTTTACGGGCGGGACAGTCTCGCTCGTGCCACACATAAACGCATCGGAAAAAACACTGAAGGGCTAAGCGAAAGCAAGCCCTGTGCCCTCTCTTGGCCGGGAGTCGCATGGTGAGGATGCAAAGAAAGAGGAGTCATTATGGCCAACGAACTAGTAGAGAAACTTATCGAAGCTGGTGCACACTTTGGGCACAGGGTTAGTCGCTGGAACCCGAAAATGGAGCCGTACATTTACGGCCGCAAGAATCTGATTCACATCATCGACATCCGCGAAACGCTTCGCGGCATGTTGCGAGCGAAAAAATATCTGAGCCAAGTCACCGCTCAAGGATCGCTTGTATTGTTCGTTGGGACCAAGCGTCAGGCTTCTGAAGTGATCCAGCGAGAATCGACTCGTTGTGGAATGCCGTTCGTTAGCGAGCGATGGCTAGGGGGAGCATTGACCAACTTTCGTACCATTCGCGACCGAATGAAGAGACTGGACGAGCTGGAGGCTATCATCAACGGAGAGGGAATCAACGGTTATTCGAAGAAGATGCAATCGTCTCTCAATCGAGAGTACCGAAAAATCTACCGCAACCTAAATGGTCTTCGATTGCTTAACCGGGTTCCCGAGTGCATGGTGATCGTCGATCCCAAGAAGGAAAAGAACGCCGTTCGCGAGGCAAAGGCCTTGGGGATCACGACGGTCGCTCTAATCGACACCGACTGCGACCCGACACAGATCGACCTCCCGATCCCAGGTAACGACGACGGTATTCGCTCGATCGATTTGATCATCAAGCAACTAGCCGACGCGGTTTTGGCTGGTCGTGCAGAAAATCCAGAACAGCAAAAGAACGTAGCTGCTCAAGGTGGCGCGACTCAAAGTGATATTACGGCCGAGATGGCAGCCAAGGCTGACGCGATGGCTTAATCGCCAGTTTCGCCTGAATCGCTTCTTGAATAACAACAGCACGTCGGGCTCTCGAGCTCGACGTCAGTTTTTTACAGGCCAGTTTTTTCAATAGTTTTTGAGGAATAACAAACGATGTCGACGATTTCAGCAAGTGATGTAGCAGAACTACGCAAGCAGACTGGCGCAGGTCTGATGGACTGCAAAAAAGCTCTCCAGGAGTCCAATGGGGATTATGAAGGAGCGCTAGACTACCTTCGTAAGAAGGGCCAAAAAGTCGCGGAGAAGCGAGCGGATAAGTCTGCCTCCGAAGGGTGTGTTGTTACCGCCCTCGATTCCACCAAGACCACCGGCGTCGTCATGGCTCTGTGCTGCGAAACCGACTTCGTTGCGAAGAACGACGGCTTTATCGACCTTGCCAAGTCCTTGGTCCAAATGGCTCTCGACAACAAAGTCGAAAATGCAGAGCAACTCGGAGCACTTTCTATCGACGGCATGACCGTGGCTGAGAAGCTTGTAGATCAAACCGGCAAGACCGGTGAAAAGATTGTCGTATCGGAACTCTACAAAGTAACCGGTGAAAAGCTCTCTAGCTACATCCATGCGGGAAGCAAGATCGGCGTTCTGCTTTCCTTCAAGGATGGCGGCAAGGCTGGCGGAGACGAGTTCTTCCGAGGTGTTGCCATGCACATCGCCGCGATGAAACCCTCCATTCTGAACTACACCGAGTTCGATGCTGAGTACGTCGCAAAGGAAACAGAGTCCATGATCAGCCAGATCAAGATTGAGAACGAGGACCGAGCACGACTGGGCAAGCCTCTCAAAACGGTTCCACAGTTTGTCAGCCGGCTGCAACTAACCCCTGAGGCAATGAAAGCAGCCGAAGATGCGATCAAAGCAGAACTCCAAGCTGAGGGCAAACCGGAAAAGATTTGGGATAAGATCGTGCCAGGAAAGCTGGATCGGTTTGTTGCCGACAACACCCTTCTCGATCAAGAAAAGTGCTTGCTCAATCAGTTCTACGTTCTGGACGAAACGAAGACCGTAGACGCGGCCGTCAAAGCCTTTGCCGATGGAGCTGAGATCGTCGAATTCAAACGCGTTGCGATCGGCTAATCTTCGGCGTTAAAAATTGATTCCAAATGAACCGAGCTTAATCGCTCGGTTTTTTTGTGCGTCATTCTAATGGTCTGCGTTCCCGAAAGACCACTCCGCCGTGTTCGAAGGAATCTTGCTCATTGTCAGCGAGCAACTAGAAATGCCCCAGTAACGAGCAAATAGGAATTGACCCAACCGCTACGATTCCCTCGGACGAGTCACCTATCAAACCACTTGGCTCATCCCACGTGGAGCCATCAGCCCCGCACTGCCCCCTATCGCAGGCTTGGGAGGAGTCTCCCTTTCGAACGCCATCGCCAAACTAGCCCAAACCACCGCCAACGGCGGAGCAGGCATCACCTTTAGCGCCACCGCTCCCGGTCGCGTTACCGTCGTCATCAACTCCGAAGACGAAATCAGCTTCTCCATCGCCGATGCGGCTGGCCGCACCGTCATGAGTGACAAACTCAACAATTACCGAGGCTCAGGCTCCACCGCCCTCAATACCCTGGCCACCTGGTCTTGCACCGTCCACGACGCCACCACCAGCCTGAGCGGCTTCGGAACCGTCCTGGTCACCACTAGCGTCGACTCCCTAGGTAAAACCACCTCGACCTGGACCGACGGTGCAGGTCGCACCCTACGCAGCATCGATCAACTGGGCAAAGTCACCACCATGACTTATGACCCGATCGGCAGGAAAGCCACCGAATCCCTCGCCATCGCCAGCCGAACCTACACCACCACAAGCGAATACAATTCGCGAGGCGAACTCACCAAAGTCACCTATCCCGACAGCTCCATCTCCGAGCGAACCTACCACGACACTGGAGCCTTGCACCTGTTGAAACTGGACGGTTCCACCATCAGCACCAGAACCTACGACGACGGTCGCAGGCTCACCGGAGAAACTCTCGGAAACGGGGTCACGGGAACCAGAACCTATTCCACTGATAATCTTTTAACGGGAATTAAGTATGGAGGAACCGGTACTGCCATCGGGAACCTGAGTTATACTTGGAACGCGAACAAGAACAAAACTTCCGAGACCATTGGCGGAACAATGAGCGGCTACGGGTTCACTTCAGCAGGCACGAGCTACGACGACGAAGATCGTCTCACAGGCTATTCTCGCGCCAGCGGAACCTTCACCCAAGCTTGGAACCTAACTCCAGTTGGCGACTGGAACAGCATAACCACCAACGGCACGGCGCAAAACCGCACCCACGGCCCCACGCACGAGCTCCTCACCGCCGCAGGCCAAAACATCACCACCGATGTGACAAGCTTGTTTGGCTCTTTTTCCTTACACCTTAATACTTACACCTTACCACCTACTACATTCGCCAGCTACATCGACGAACCCGTCGTGCGCAAGGCAGCGGGTACCGGCGGCACCATCCATTACTACCATCGCAACCAACAGTACTCGATCACCGCTATGACCACGTCGACTGGCGCAGTTGCAGAGCGATACGCGTACACCGCGTATGGTCAACCTACGATCCTAAACTCCAGCGGAACTGTGCTTACGAGTTCTGCGGTTGGTAATCGATACACATACACAGGTAGAGAATGGGATGAGACGCTTGGCCTGCATCACTTCCGTGCTAGATGTATGAGCCCATTGGCGGGGAGGTTCTTGGGAAGGGACCCGATTGGGTATGCAGGGAGCGAGTGGGCGTTGTATGAGTTTATTGATGGAAGAGTGATGGTGCTGACTGATCCAGCTGGGCTTACAGCCTATGAGGCCCCGGTTCTAGAGCGCGCTGTCGTGAATAATCCGCCGGTTGGAAATCCGCCGGTTGTGAATCCTGGAATCGGCGGGAGAGTCTGCAATACCGTTAAGTTTTGCGTAAAATGGGGACTCAGGGGAGCTGGGGTCGTCGGTGTTGCATGTACCACTGTTGTTGACGCGTCTAAGCAGCGTGACTGCCTAATTAACGCACAGGGGCCATTGCTACGTACAAGAAGCAAAAGTCAGACTCGAAACTCTAGATCACTGTTTGGATCTCGGTGATAAAGATTCAAAAGCGCGTTCTGACTTTTGTAAACACTTCGACGATTGGTTCACAAGGAAATTATGTTATGAGGCTGCGAATGGTAGTAAAAACTTTTGGAAAAATTTCTGCTGGGCACGCTATCTCCCATGATTAGGGGTCCGTTTGCATCGACACGGTTTGAATGTACTTACGAGCATGGAGCACACTTCATCTCTGAAGCTGTTTTTCATGATATCGATGAGGTAAAACTAGGTGACTCAGTAACTGAGGCTTATTTATCGCTATCGTTCGAACCATTTTTCGCATTGGATTCTATAAAAGGTGTGGATTCAATCCATGCGATCTGCATAGGGCTCGAACTTTTCCGTAGGGCTATTAAAGCACACGTAGACAGTGGCGGAAAGATTTTTTATCCAGGGGGAAGAGTGTCGGTTGATCCAGAGAGTTGGGGCATTATTCGAATCGAGTAACTTAGATATAATATTGTTCACAGAATAAGAGATAGACTTAGTCATTAAGGTCTCCGCCAATTGCGGTCGGGCGGAAGAAGTTTGAAGGGTGAAGTTGGAAGTTTGAAAGAAGGCCAATCTTTTCCCTATAGGATTTCCAAAGGTGTTTTGGATTTTCTATCGTTCCGATCGGGGCTCAAGCGAGCCATGAGATACCGTTTTCGAGCACGTTGTTGCACCGAATTCGGTCGTTAAAAGAGGGTTTTTGGCTTTCAGCGAATACGATCCAAGCGGTCGCATGAGGATTGCAACTTTCCTTGAACTTCGGGCATTGTTGTGATCAATGCAATGCACTTAATTCTCCGGCAACGGTAGTTGGACCATCGATAGCTCAAAGCTACTCACACGAGTGCACGAACACTCCAGTTGTGAGCAGGTTATCGTTTCGCCAACTTGGAGCTCACTGATCGACGCGAACTCTTGGCTCGTGAACCACCAGTCCTGCAGCGTGAGTTGCGGGATCCGGAGCTGTCGACTGGCGGCGAGTAGGATCTTATGTACCTTGTCATCCATCGTCGTGTAGATCACCGCAAAGAATCGCATCCAATGATAGATCTTTGAGATATCATTCTTCGTATCCCACGGGCTTCGATATTCCGTGAACTCCATCTCGCGCTGACCACATTGTTTGCACTTCGGTTTACTCAGTGCCTTGATGGCTTCGCTACGCGGCGCTTGATTCTCGCGGATTTGATACTCTGCTTCTGAGATACTCTCTTGAAGGAGGGTTCTTGTGTTTCTTACCCCGTCGGGATCGTCGATCTCACGTTGTTCCCGTTTGGCTTGTTCGATCGCTGCCCGGGCCTTGCCCACCATGGCCGTTCGATCGCGACCACTAAAGAGTCCTGCGTATCGCATGCGTCTGACTTCTGGTGGGACGATATGCTTGAGGAATCTCGCAACGAATTCATCCCCCGACATCGTTTCCTTTTTGTAGACTTCTTCTCGGTAGTCCCATTGGCTGATGGTGACGTTCACAGAATAAGAGATAGACTTAGTCAGTAAGGTCTCCGCCAATTGCGGTCGGGCGGAAGAAGTTTGAAGGGTGAGGTGGGAAGTTTGAAAGAAAGCCAATCTTTTCTTTATAGGATTTCCAAAGGTGTTTTGGTTTTCCTATCGTCCCGATCGGGGCTCAAGCGATCCGTGAAATACCGTTTTCGAGCACTTTGTTGCACCGAATTCGGTCGTTTGCTCTCCACTGAGTTCACTCAGTGGAAGCACGACTAACAAGCTAGCCACGACGGACTCTTCCCAACCCCTTCGCTTCCGTCTCGCCTGCGGCGAGACGGAAGCGAAGGGGTTGGGATATAATGGGGGTATGCGTTGCTAGCCTGCTAGTCATCGCTCCACCGACACAAGGTCGGGATGGAGGCGTGTTCTTGACTCGTGAACCACCAGTCCACCAGCGTGAGTTGCCTTCTTATTCACCCTCCCGAAGAATTCGGGAGGACCAGAGTGGAGGGACGATCACGAGGGGAGGGGGCTTTAGGAATGCTGACTAGTCAGGGCCTTTATGCATTGCAATGCCTTTCACCCTCTCCGAGCTGCGCTCGACTCTCCCTCGAAGGGAGAGTGAATGCCGTAACTTCGCAAAGCCTTGTTACAGCATTGCTCTTCGTCGTCTTCTACCATCCTGGTATCGCTAATCGCGGTCCCTTGGGTCAGCGAGCAACAAGAAATGACCCAGTAACGAGCAAATAGTAATTGGCCCGTTTTGCAATTACATCAAAAAACAAGCTTCTGAATTCAACCTCCCCTCGGAAAGAATCCTGCCCAAAAATCAAGCCATGGACTACAGACGTGGTATACCCTGCCTGCGACGCCATGTCGCCTCAATCAAAACAAAATCCCAGCGTCTTGCCACTGCCACGGTCCGCTTCGAAAAACCTCCGGGAAAAAAGCTCAGTGCAACTGGGGGGCATGTTGGCAAGTTCCTCGACGCGACTGGCAACTTGATCGATATTTACGTCTTTGTGATCGTTCTGAGCTCCTCTCGCCAGACGTTCATCCGCTTTACAACCAGCATGAAGATCCCGCCCCTTAACGAATCCCACGAGAAAGCATTCGAATACTTTGAGGTCGTACCCCACATGATCCTCTACGACAACATGGCGTAAGTCCGTTCCGGGCCCAATAAACTCAAAACCACGTTTCCGATCCGTCTTCAACATCAATTCCTGTACCTAGCCAGGATTCCTCGAGAGTCTATCAAGAACGCGCTGGGGAAGCTCTCGAGATAATCTCGCCCACAACGGCACGAGAACAACTCGACAATGGGTCAAAATTATTTGCTCGTTGCCCCTGCTCTCGGGTGGCCTGAAAAAACTCCAGAACCGGCAATAATTCTTTCAACTCGTCTTCGCTGTGTTCGTGCGAATGAATAACTCAGTGACACCATTGATCCAGGAAACCCGCGGTCCGGAGCGACTCCTGCGGCATGTTGTACTTTCAAAATTCTACCGTATGAATCACGATCGAGTCCAGTAACACCTTACCCGATTCCTTAAGACTCCGACTGATCAGGGATCTAGAAGCCTCCCGAACAATTCGCCCAAGCAAGTCGCACGAACTAAAACGTTGAGAATACGTCGACAGAACTGACACCGATTCGTGCAATTCAGAGAACGAACGTCAAGCACTCAGACCTTAACCAAATCGTGGGAAACCGATGGAAAAAAGAAACGAAAACTACGGGACCGCCGAAACCTATGGACGTAAAAAAAGCTCCTTGAGTAAACTCAAGGAGCTTTTTAAAAACCGGCAATACCTACTTTCGCACTGGTGGGCACTATCATCGGCTCGAAAAGCTTAACTACTGTGTTCGGTATGGGAACAGGTGTGCCTTTTCGATATGGTCACCGGGAGAGTGTCATACCGCCGTTAGGCAAGTATGACACATGTTGGATTGGTAAATGCACGCATTATAGTTCATTGGTCTTAGCGTTGATTGAACGCAAGATACCAATGGTCAAGTGTTCGTCCGTTAGTAATGGTAAGCTGAACACGTTACCGTGCTTACACATCCATCCTATCAACCTGGTAGTCTACCAGGGGACTTTCGCTACAAGTAGCAACGAAACCTAATCTCAGAGAGGGCTTCACGCTTAGATGCTTTCAGCGTTTATCCTTTCCGTAGTTAGCTATCCAGCCGTGCCACTAGCGTGACAACTGGGACACCAGAGCTACGTCCAACTAAATCCTCTCGTACTAAAGTTGAACCTCTTCAAGTTTCGTACGCCCACGGTAGATAGGGACCGACCTGTCTCACGACGGTCTGAACCCAGCTCACGTACCGCTTTCATTGGCGAACAGCCAAACCCTTGGGAGCTTCTACACCCCCAGGATGCGATGAGCCGACATCGAGGTGCCAAACCGCCACGCCGCTGTGGACGCTCGGTGGCGATAAGCCTGTTATCCCCAGAGTACCTTTTATCTGATGAGCGATAACCCTTCCATTCGGAATTACCGGATCACTAAAGCCTACTTTCGTACCTGCTCGACTTATTTGTCTCGCAGTCAAGCACCCTTATACTTTTACGCTCTTTGCCTGATTGCCGACCAGGCTGAGGGTACCATTGCGCTCCTCCGTTACATTTTAGGAGGAGACCGCCCCAGTCAAACTGCCCAACTGACAATGTCCTAAGCCCTGATTCAAGGGACAAAGTTAGAATTAAAATGAATCCAGGCTGGTATCTCAACGTTGGCTCCCTGATGACTTGCGTCACCAGTTCAAAGCCTCCCAGCTATTCTGCACAGAACACATCTCAACCCAATATCAGCCTACAGTGAAGGTTCATGGGGTCTTTCCGTCTAGCCGCGGGTATGTGGCATCTTCACCACAACTACAATTTCACCGGGTCGGTGGTTGAGACAGTGCAGCAGTCGTTACGCCTTTCATGCAGGTCGGAACTTACCCGACAAGGAACTTCGCTACCTTAGGACCCTCATAGTTAGGGCCGCCGTTTACTGGGGCTTCGGTCGCCAGCTTCGCTTTCGCTAACCGCCTTCCTTAACCTACCAGCACCGGGCAGGCGTCAGACTCTATACCTCCTCTTACGAGTTCGCAGAGTCCTGTGTTTTTGATAAACAGTCGCTGCTGCCGATTTTCTGTGGCCTACTTTCGTAGGCGCCCCTTATCGCGAACTTACGGAGCCATTTTGCAGAGTTCCTTAACCACCGTTCTCCCGAGCGCCTTAGAATTCTCTTCTCACCTACCTGTGTCAGTTTTAGTACGGTCGACCTTGCTTTAACGTTTAGAAGCTTTTCTTGGACACCCTTCCACACACTTCGAGATCTTAAGTGCTCTCGTGATCCTGTCTTGGTTTGTGCCCGGCGGATTTGCCTACCAGACGCCTCATCAGGACCAACGGACATTTCTAATCGTACCGCTGTATTTTCGGGTGCCGTCCCTCCATCACTTCACAAGGCCGGCGAAGGAATATTAACCTTCCATCCATCGTCTACGCCTTTCGGCCTCGACTAAGGTACCGGCTAACCCTGGGCGGATTTACCTTGCCCAGGAAACCTTAGGTGTTCGGCGAACAGGATTCTCACCTGTTTAATCGTTACTCATTCCGGCATAATCACCTGATGGGGCCGACAACGCTCCTTACGGTACGTCTTGTATCTCCCCATCAGCGCTCTCCTACCGATCCTTACGGATCCCGTAGCTTCGGTGTTCTATTTACTCCCGTTCATTATCGACGCAGAATCTCTCGACCAGTAAGCTGTTACGCACTTTTTAAATGGTGGCTGCTTCTAAGCCAACATCCTGGCTGTCACAGAGATTCAACTTTCTTAGTGACTGAATAGAACTTCGGGACCTTAGCTGACGGTCTGGGTTGTTTCCCTCTCGACCATGGAGCTTATCCCCCACAGACTGACTCCCGAGATAATTACAACGGTATTCGGAGTTTGGCTCAGTGAGGTACCCAAGGAAGGGCCCCCATCCAAATCAGTCTCTCTACCCCCGCTGCATAGTGGCTCGAGGCTATCCCTGAAAATATTTCGGAGAGAACGAGCTATCTCTGTGTTTGATTAGACTTTCACTCCTCCCCACAGATCATCCCATCGGTTTTCAACCCAAATGAGTTCGGTCCTCCACGCAGTTTAACCCACGCTTCAACCTGTCCATGGGTAGATCACACAGTTTCGCGCCTAGCGCCCGCAACCTAATCGCCCTATTCAGACTCGGTTTCCCTTTGGCTTCGGCCCGTAAGGCCTTAACCTGCTGCAAACGCTAACTCGCCGGATCATTTTGCAAAAGGCACGCCGTCACACTTTTAATAGTGCTCCGACCGCTTGTAAGCACACGGTTTCAGGTTCACTATCCTCCCCTAGCAGGGGTTCTTCTCACCTTTCCATCGCTGTACTGAGTTCACTATCGGTCATTGAGGAGTATTTAGCCTTGCGGGATGGTCCCCGCAGATTCAGACCAGGTTTCACGTGACTGGCCCTACTCAGGTACCACTCGGGAGGCGCTCAACTTTCGCTTACCGGACTGTCACCGTCTATGGTGTATCGTTCCAGATACTTCAGCTAGCTGTCGCTTTGTAACTCCCATATGAATGGCCCTACAACCCCGAGGAGGAAACCCCCTCGGTTTGGGCTGATCCGCTTTCGCTCGCCGCTACTTACGGAATCGATTTTTCTTTATTCTCCACCAGGTACTTAGATGTTTCAGTTCCCTGGGTTTGCCACGCACACCTATGTATTCAGTGTACGCTAATTCGGGTATCTCGGGATCACAACCTGTTTGTCGACTCCCCCAAGCTTTTCGCAGACTTCCACGCCCTTCATCGCCTCTCAATACCAAGACATCCCCCGTGCGCCCTTAATAACTTGACCATCGGAATCTCATGCTCAACCGCATCCAGCAGAAATCTGCCGCACCCGGATGAACCAATCCCAATTTCTTTAACCCTGTCTGCCAACTGCGATTCACATCGCAACCAACACCAGAGTCGCCTATCCTATATTGCGCTCAATCAAAACGGTTCAATTAAACTCATACTGAATAATCAGCAAGCGTTCTTCTCAGAACCGGTTGAAATTACATCTCGCATAGTTTACCATGGCCGGAAAAACCAAGGCTCCCTACACGAATAAGATGCCATCTACCAATCCAACCAAATTGTCAAAGATCAATCTCGCATCCGTCGTTTTGCCGTTTGCGAGGGGGAGTAATCTTAAGTGCTCTTAACTTTGGTGTCAATCGCGTTTTCGATTTTTTTCTCCCATCCCTTTTTCGGAGACAACTTTCACGACAACCAGAATCGACTCTTAGTCGACCCTGGACATCGCCTCTGTTGCCACCCGCCCGAACCAAACTCATCCGCGTCTTGCGACTGCGTTTCGCTTGTCCCGGTCAAGGGAGCGAGAATCATCCAGATTTCCGACTCGGCCGCAAGGCCTATTTTTCAAAAATCTTTCGGATGATTCTAGTGGAGGTGAAGGGACTTGAACCCATGACCCTCTGCTTGCAAAGCAGATGCTCTCCCAACTGAGCTACACCCCCAAAAGTCTTAGTGCGCGTGCCTGGATTCGAACCGGGGACCTCGTCGTTATCAGCGACGCGCTCTAACCAACTGAGCTACACGCGCGGTACCAAACCTTTGGTTCCTGGTGCGAAACCAGGATCGAGAATGGTATCGATCTGTTCGCACCTGTCAACGCATTTTCTTCCGAAGTGACCGGTGTTTTTAACCACCCTCATTTCCGAGCCCTAGGTATCGACGCGACAAACCCAGGGCTTTAACAATACTTGCACTTTCCGAGCGACTTCTTGCCGGCGACGGCTAATAACCTCCGAAAACTCAAATTCGCTCATCCAAAACTAGTCGACCAACGGTTTTTTCTTCTCTGTGATCACCTTGCATTGCGGTGCCATGTCTGCGTTCATCTGGATATAGTCCTTCCACTCGTCCGGCACGTTGTCTTCGTGATAGATCGCCTCCACTGGACACTCTGCTACGCATGCCTCGCAGTCAATGCACTCGTCCGGGTGGATGTAAAGCATCTTTTCACCCTCGTAAAAGCACTCGACCGGACAAACTACTACGCAATCGGTATATCTACATCCCACGCACGGCTGGGTTACAATGTGCGCCATCTCTCTTCCTCATCGTTCTGCTAAGTCGCTGAAAATTCCCTGCAACGGTTCGGTCGCTCTCACGACACTTCCCGACCTTAAAACACTACTGTTATAGCATATTTTCGGCCTGCTCGGCATGGTAGGCAGCCGGAAACCAGGTGTCAAGAAACCGATTCTGCTTGCTGTCGACCCCGTACCCACCTAATATTGAAGAAATCTGGCAGGATCACTCCGTTTCCGACGCTCCTATTCCTTTTCATCCTAAGGCTTCACCGGTGTCTCTTTCCAACCTCGATCGCGACCTGCTGGAACGATGCCTGAATCGCTCTCCAGATGCCTGGAAAGACTTCTCCGATCGATTCCTTGGACTGATCCTGCACGTGGTCAACCAAACCTCCACGTCCAGGAACTTACAAATCACACCGGAATCTCGAGACGATCTGGTAGCCGAGGTCTTTCTCTGCCTGCTCGATAGAGACTTTGCCACCCTACGCCGTTTTCGCGGGCAAAGCTCCTTAGCGACCTACCTAACGGTTGTCGCACGCCGAATTATCATTCGCCGATTAGCGCAGCTCCGGATACCTGCCTCCCTATCCGATCAGGATCTCGCCTCATTAGAATCACCAAGCCCCCAATCGCTCTCAATGGAAACGCTATCCCTGGACGACCGGGAAACCCTCGAAAATTCCTTGCAGAAGCTCTCCAACGACGAGGCCCGCGCGATTCGCATGTTCCATCTCGAAGGCCGTTCCTACCAAGAAATCAGCTCCGAAACCGGCATCCCCCCCCACAGCTTGGGCCCATTTCTCTCGCGAGCACGAGAGAAAATGAGATTGCAATCGGAATAAAACAGACGATCAGTCTTAGAGGCGATCAAATCAAAAAGATGGTCTGCTCGCGATCTGGCCCCACCGACAAAACCCCGATCGGCACCGACACCAACTCGCTGATTCGATCGATATAACGCCGCGCATTAGCCGGAAAATCCTCTAGTCGCCTTACGCCCGACACGTCTTGTTGCCACCCTGGCAACGTCTCATAAATGGGCACGCAACGCCTCAAATCCTCGGCGGAACACGGAAATTTCGTCGTCCTCTGCCCTTCGATTTCGTATGCGACACACACCTGAACCTCGTCAAAATGACTTAGAACGTCCATCATCATCAAGGAAAGATAATGGCATCCGCTCAGCCGCGACGTGTATCTCACCGCCACAGCATCAAACCATCCGCAACGCCGAGGCCGCCCTGTGGTGGTTCCGTACTCTCGGCCAATATCACGGATTTTTTGACCCGTTTCGTCGTTTAACTCGGTCGGAAATGGACCTCCGCCCACACGAGTGGAATACGCCTTGGCCACCCCAATAACATTCGTGATCCAACGTGCCGGAACCCCAGAACCGGACGAAACTCCTACTCCTGACGAATTGCTGCTGGTCACAAACGGATAAGTACCGTGATCGATGTCGAGCAACGAGCCTTGCGCTCCCTCCATCAGTAATTTCTTGCCTTCGTCCACCGCATCCAATAAATAATTGGTGGTATCGGCTGTCAGAGGCCCCAAAACGCGATTCCAAGCTCGACACTGCTCAATGATTAACTCCGCGTTTAGCCCCTCCAAATCGCTTGGATCTGCTATGGCTCCCAGCACCTCTCGCTTGGCGGCAACCGTATCACGAACCTTGGCCTCCATCTGATCGCTCAGCAAATCGGTCAGCCGAAACGCATGCGTTCGCCCCACCTTATCGCGATAACAAGGCCCGATCCCTCGGTTGGTCGTTCCAATGCTTTCTCCCGAAACAACCGCCTTGTTGGTGGCCTTATCCTCAACGAAATGCCAAGGCATCACGACGTGGGCTCGCTCGCTAATCATCAAATTCGAACGTGGATTCACCCCGCGGCTCTCCAGCCCCTCCAACTCACGGATCAGCATATTGGGCTCGATCACCACCCCCGGAGCAATCACATTCTGTATTTCGGACGACAAAATTCCCGATGGAATATGGTGAAGCTTGTAAACATCTTTGCCGCTCACAACGGTATGCCCTGCGTTCGCTCCTCCCTGATATCGAACGACGATATCGTGGCGTGGGGCCAGCAAATCCACTAGCTTACCCTTTGCTTCATCACCCCACTGCAGACCAATCACGCAAGTTGCAGACACTATTTTCCCCTTCGAGAGTCGCTTGAAACACGGTTAAAGGTTAGAGTCTCGACGGAATAACCGGTTTGGTCAAGGAGCCTGCATTCACAGCACAGCTTCCAAAGAAAATGGAGCTTAGCAAGTCTCAGATTGGTGATATTCCCTGAGGTAATAACGATCCAATGCAGCTGCCATGCTCTCCCGATTTCCATAGGGGCCCGGCTCATAACGAGAACTTTGCACTCCACGCTGCGTTAACTCAGACACCCGCCAGTCCTCTCGATTGGTTCGATCCCAAAATTCGATAGCGTCTCCTGGTTGAAATCCCGGCTGTGTTGACGCGTCTTTGTGAAAAAACCAGTGGCACTCGATCGCGGTCTCAATCGGCGAAAGGGGGGTCAACCAATGAATCATGACGTAGTCGGGATGCAAGGAAAGAAGCATCTGGGGGAAGCAAACGTAATAATAGACCCTTTGTCGCAACTCGGTGCCCAACCCCTCCAGATAGACTCCACACCGTTCCCCTGAACAGGTTAGCGAGCCTCCTGCCTTGCGAATATCCATATATCCACCCAGCACGGGTCCATCGAGCAAATCGTTTCCTCCCGACGTCGGCGGCGACAATGCGATCAACTGCGGGTGGACTGGCGCGCAATGGTAACACTCGCTGTAGTTCTGCAAAATCATTTTCCAATTGGCTGCCACTCGGTAATCACGCTGGCCGCACCGCACCAATTCCCCGATCCCCCATGGGCCTAATCGCCCCGAAAGCTCCGCATAAGCCCCCTGCAAAGGAGGCGGCGATGCTCCCAAATGCACCCAAACCAACCCGTGCATGGTCGCCAAGGAAACGGGATGCAAGCCGTACTCTTCCTTGGAAAAGTTTTCAAACTCTTTCTCGTCCGGGACTCCGATTAACCGCCCATCCAATCCGTACGTCCAAGCATGATAGGGACACTGAATGCTCTTTCCGAGTTTGCCACACTTCGTATCAGTTAACTGCGTTCCTCGGTGCCGGCATACGTTAAAATGTCCTCGCAAGACACCGTCGGTACCTCTCATAACCAGAATCGACTCGCCTGCAACGTTGATATTGCGGTAGGCGCCTTGATCTACGAAGTCCCCCTCGTGGGCAATGCAAATCCATCGATTGCGAAAAAGGACGGTTTGCTCGCGACGAAAAATCTCCGACGACAGGAAATAATCGGCTGGCAATGTCCTCTGCCCCCGCGCCCCGACCTCTGTGCTTGGTAAAAAAGACTGCGTATTCAAATTCGAATCACTCCTGCAAAGGGGCTATCAACAAACTGGTCAGAGCATTCTAGGCGGATCTCTCCAGCTACCCAGACCGTGAGTTCTAACTTAGTGAAAGAATCCCCCGCAAGGCATGAGATTTGCCCCGTCATGTGGTACAAGATCGTGGTCCGGCACCTCGAGGACTCCTAAAGACCTCCATCCACATTTCCATAAGGCATTTTATCATGCAAAATCGAAATCTGTTACTTTCTGCGGTCACTGCATTGATCACGGCAGCGGTTGTTGCAACCGGGCCCAGCAGTGCTCACTCTGACGACAATCGTGATCGTTTGATGACACAAAAGTCGCAGTGGCAAGCGGCGTGGAACTTGCCCAAAGATGGCAAAGCGGTCGTTCGGGACGCTTCGGGCAGGATGCAAGGCACGATTGTGCGGTCTGGCAACGCAGTCACCTTTCGCGATGGCTCGGGCCGGGTGACTGGTACCGCGTCCGTTACCGATCATCGCGCTACGTTTCGCGATTCCAACGGACGAGTCGTTGGCACATCATCGACCGAAAGAAATCGCACCACCTTTCGCTCCGATCAAGGCCGAACGCTCGGTACTGCCAGTCAGTCCACTTCCAGAACGACTTTTCGCGATAGCAGCGGGCGCGCAACTGGTTCTACAATCAACAGCGGGTCGCAAACCGCGATTCGCAACGGATCGGGTACGAAAACTGGCTCTATTGGTCGATAATCCGCAATGCTTGAGCGATGCTCATGACTACGCGACTTCTTGCTCGTGAATCCGTTCGCAAATCATCCTTAGGGAAGCCTCCAGGTCTCCCGTCGCCGTCTTAAACGCGTCGGCATCGATCGTTAAGGGAGCACCGAGAACGACAAGCGGTGCACCGTACGAGGGGCAGGCGATCGCTTGTTCCAAACTCAGCCCGCCTACGGCTTGGACGGGGACTTTGACAGCGTTCACGACTTCTCTAAGTTGATCGAGCGGGCTGGGCATTCGCTCCCCGCGGGCCGCGATCCCCCTCCGTTCGTCGTACCCGATATGGTGGATAATGTAGTCGCAACCCAGGTCTTCCAGCCATTTCGCCCCGGCGACCATATCGTCGCTGATCATATTGTCCCCCATGACTTTGACACCAAAATCCCGCCCCGCCTTGACCACACAGCGAACGGTCTCGGCATGGGCACGAGCCATTACCACTACGTGCGTCGCCCCCGCCTTGGCCATCATTTCTGCCTCGAGGTAGCCTCCGTCCATTGTCTTAAGGTCTGCAACAATCGGCACATTGGGAAAACGAGATCTCAGGGCTCGAATACCATGCAGCCCTTCGGCAAGAATCAACGGTGTGCCGGCTTCCAGCCAGTCCACCCCGGCCCGCATCGCCATTTCTGCCGTCTGGAGGGCTTCGTCGATGTTGGTAAGATCCAAAGATATTTGAACAATCGGCTTCATAGGTTCCTTCAGTTTCCGGCTATTTTGAGGTTTCAGTTTCCAACGTAAAATCGACTCGCCAACTCTCATTGTTCCAATATGAGCCCCTAGCGATATTTCGAATTCTAAGGTTTTTAACGCAGACGTGTACGATGTCGGAGGGTAAGTTGGATGCCCAGGTGGACGAAAACCTGAATTACATTTGCATCTAGCTGGCAAAGAGCCAACAATGGTGGTGGTAAATCTGTACTTCTTCATGCCAGCAAGCCCTCGAGACATCCGTGAGCAATTCCGACACACCAGACATCGAATCCCGTCGGCAGCGCCTCGAACGAGTTCAAAGCGTCCGCAACCTCTGGTACTTGAACCCAATCGACCTTGCTTCGGCTAGCCTGTCGTTTCTTTCCGATTGGTGGAACACGCGAGATTGGAAAAAGCTTGCCATCATTATCCCGCCATTTTTGCTCCTATTTGGACTTGGGAGCATGGTTTTAGCCGGAAAATTGATGCAGAAGACTGTGTTGATGGGATGGTACCAGAATCAGTCGCAAAAAGTGGTCGATGAGATCGTTGAAGTCCGTAACGAATCGAAAGATCCGGCGCCGGAGCAAATGGCAAAAGCCGATCTGTTGCTAAGCAGGATTTTGCAACTCGGTGCCGGCAATCTCCCCTCCCGCTTTTTTGTTGCCCAGCAAAACATCGTTATCGGGCGACTGGATGTTGCCAGGTCCATTATTAGCCAAATTGCACCAGAGAACCGACCCGGACTGGCCGAAGCACACGCCTGGATGGCACGAGACCTCGTTGCCAGGGCAACAAAAGGAGAATCCATTTCCATGGAGGTGTTGCGGCATCATCTGCAAAACTCTCTCGAACGATTCGACTTGAACTTTGAGCCCGCTCTCTACGAGGTCTATGCCTCGATGCTAGACAAAGAGAATCGGTACAACGAAGCAGCGAAGCTATTGGTTAAAGCAGGCGAGATAAATCCGAACCTCCAGCTCAGAGTCATCGATTACCAAAAACAGAAAGGCTTCAACAACCAAGCAAAGGGGAGTGCCGATGCGATCATCGCCAAAGCGGAAGCGATGATCAAGAATACCAAGAATGATCCGGCTGACATCGCCCGCGAAGTTGTGCTGGCGGCCCGCGCATACACCATGACGGACCGCTTTGATGAATCCATAAATTTTCTCACGGCTCATCCACCCACGGATTTAAATATGGCCGATTGGAGAAGGACATTCTCAGAGAACTTCCGAGCAAAGTTTCGGAAGAGCTTGGCCAGAGAGGGAACTCAGGTACAAGTCAATTTGAGCTTTCTTTCGAACGCCATAAAAGCGGATCCTACAAACTTATCGATCGCTGGCGAAATCAATCTGCTAAGTGAAATCGGACTCGCGGCGACTCCTGAACAACGCAAGGTCTTGATTGACTTGATGGCTCAGCAAGGCAATTCCCTCGCCCCCAAAATGGTTCTTGCTCAAGCAGCTTTGAAAGAAGACCGATTGGACGAGGCAGTTCGATATTATGAACTTGTCCTAGCAGAGGCTCCCGACTGCATTGTCGTTTTGAACAACCTAGCCGCGATCTATTCCAAAAAGCCCCAGCCGAATCTCGATAAAGCTCTGGAACTGATCGAAAAAGCCATTGCGTTGAACCCTAGTGTTGCAGAATTTCGAGACACAAAAGCTGACATCGAACTCCTTGCAGGCAAGAACGACTCGGCCGAATCCGAGTATCTCAAAGCGCTCGAGCTCGCACCGGCCTTGCTCACCACAAGGGAAAAACTCATAAAGTTCTATGTCAGTACAGGAAACCAAACCGAGGCAGATCGCCAACAAGAGATCTACAATAAGGTTAAAGAAGAACTAGAACGGTTACAGACCCTAAGGGAAAAGGAGTTTGCGGATCGCAAAGCGGCGGAGGAGGCCAAAGAGGCCGAACGACTCCGCATGCTCGAGGAACGAATCAAACCAAAGGAATCGCAAGCTGAGGAATCCGACCAAACCTCGCAGGAAGCGAACGCTCAGAGTTCAACCTCGGACGACAAGGTCGATTTGTAGTAGCCATTTGGGGGTACCATGGAATCGATCAGGCTTCTTTTGAGTAGTCTCCTCGCAATCCTTGCGGCTGGATTGGTTGCCTATGGTTTTTGGGAATTACTTGGGACCATATCTTTTATGGGAATTCCGGACGAAGAAATAAAGTAACCGTTCACGGCCTTCGGCCGTGAACGGTTACTAATGGTCGCAATCCTACTCCTACTCAGCCTTCTGCGGTACTCCTACTCAGCCTTCTGCGGTACTCGTACTCGATTGGCAGGCGATTTCGAGTACGAGTACCATTTCATTGAGTACGAGTACGAGTCTGGGAGAACCGTGCTGGTAACCGGCTAGAATGGGCCTCAATAGGAAGGGCTGGCCTGTATATTTAGTACGGCTGGCTTAGCCGTGTCAGCTAGGCGCGGGCTGTCCAGCGAGCTTGGCCGTGATCGATTCTTGAAGAAACGAGAAAACACTGCGGTTCTGCTTCTTGCACGTCGCAATCATCGTCCACATTCGTTCGTGATATCGCATCCCTGCTTCACTACGAGTGCCTTGGGTTATACGACGATCAATCACGCACTGACGGATCTCCGACAGAAAACGCATGTCCCGTATCAAGTGAGCCCAACAGTATTGGGCCTTGATATGGAAATTCCAGGCAAATGAGCATTTGGCTGAAAAGTAATCGAAGTTCGTTGATCAAATCGTCCCTGCTGTCCCTCCTTGGACAATAGCAAAATCGACTAAACTAAAGCACTAGCAAATTGGACCCGTGAACGGTTACGAATTTGCGAGGGTCGAGTGATGGAACGAATACCTACCACTACACAAACGAGCTTATGCTGTCACACTCCGACGTGACAATTCAGCACACCGGTCCCGCATGACTCTGTTTTGAAGCGACGCCGATGCCTCCGTTTTCGGTCCAATGGTTGTGGTACAATCAATACCCGCGACCTCGACCACACTTTGATTCCATTGGCACGGATCTTGCCCTACAGGGTCGCTGAATTGACTCGCTTCCCGGAGAAAAACAATGAAAATCCTAATTACGACCGATGGCTCGAAAAATGCAGAAAATGCAGCCCAACTCGTGGCACGGCTTCCGCATGACGAACGGCTCGACATCACGATTCTCTATGCCAATAACTTGGTCGACTTTCATGGCGTGCACACCGCCGCCGAAGTACTACAACAATGCCAAGACGAGGAACGCAAACGTGGCGCTGACTCCTGTCTAAAGATCGCCAAAATGTTCGACGGTAGCGACTCGATCGTTGAGACAAGGATCATTGAGGGACACCCGAGCGTTACCATCGTCCAACAAGCCGAGGACCTCTCTGCTGACTTGATCGTGATGGGGGCTATCGGGCAATCCAGACTTGAGCGACTCGTCCTGGGGAGCACGAGCGACTTTGTAGCTACACATGCCCCTTGCTCCGTGCTGATTGTACGGCCCCAGTTGGTCGAAGAACTCAAGATGCACGAACCGAAAGTTTGCATCGCTTACGATAACTCGGAACCTTGCAAAGCAGCTATCGAGGGCTTCTCGCAGTTCGCTTGGGTCAAGAAAACAGCAATCGATCTGCTGAGCATCATCCCAACACCATTCATTTACTCCGACATTCCGATCCAGATTGATCGCTCCGCCAGTCAACAGACGGCAATGGAACAGCTCGAGCTGGGAGCATCACTCTGCTCCAAGCTTTCCGCCAAGGTGAAAACCCACCTTATTGAATCGGACTACGTCGGAGATGGAATTGTTAAGTTCGTCAAGGAACACTCTTCGGATATGGTCGTGCTCGGAGATACCGGCCGAGGACTCCTCGGCAGATTCTTTCTGGGAAGCGTTTCTCGTTACGTCCTGCGACATGCAGACTGCTCCGTTTGGATCGGACGAGTGAAGAAAGGGAGCTAGGCCCCCATCTGGTGCCAGTTAACTTAACCTAATACTGCGTCTACCAGACCCAATCGGGAATTAAGTAGAAATCTAACTCGTTGCCGGCGAAGCATTTGCGCTGCAACGATTTTTTTTCTTTCCAAGCGAGCGCTGGGAAATGTAGCGAGTATGGACAGCGAGCTAAACTATAGTGTATCAATTTCCCAAAACACGTCGAAATACCATGTGTAACGATGTCCAAATCGATCTGGCCAGACGGTGAAGTCACCGCAGAACTATTAGTCAATATCAAGGATGGCGCGACTGACGCGGTAGACCATCTGATGGATCGCCACCGAGACTCGCTGCGGCGAATGATCCAGCTCCGACTCGACCAACGCTTGAATCAACGCATGGACGTGAGCGACGTGATTCAGGATGTTCTCATCGAGGCGAATCGGAGGCTGCGCGAGTATCTGTCCAATCCCGTGATGCCATTTCACCTTTGGATTCGCCAGATTGCAAAGGATCGCATCATCGATGCCCATCGACGGCATCGGGTTTCAGCCAAACGGAGCGTGGATCGAGAGCAACCTCAACCAGGTAAAGGCCCTCCGGATCAATCGACGATCGAGCTGGCCAACCAGTTTCGAGACGGTTCGTTGACCCCCGCTGCTGCTGCCACGCAAAAAGAACTTGCCCAACAGGTCGAAGCCGCCGTTCATCTGCTGAAGGAAAAAGATCGCGAAATCATCCTGATGAGACACTATGAGCAACTCGATAACCAAGAAATCGCTCAAGTGCTCGGTTTGACCGAACCGGCGGCCAGCATGCGTTACTTGAGGGCGCTCAAACGTTTGCGAGGAATCATGGAGACCTTGCCTCCTTTGCAAGGCTATTTGCCGGAGTAGCCGCCTGATGTCCCAGTTTTACTCCGCGAGCGAGGAAGAAGACGATCTCGAGTCAGCAGAAATCGACGAACGCCTCGCCGTAATCGTCGCCGGCTTGGCAGACCGCCATCAGCTGGGGGACTCGATCGATATCGTCGAGGAATGCAAACGCTATCCGGAATTCGCTGAAGAGCTGCGATCCCTCTGGGGAACCATTGTCGTGACCGAAGCAGTCGGTGCTGTCGAGGCCGTCGCGATTCGATCCGGGAGCGACAAAGGTTCAGGCACTTGGCAATTACCACTCCCCTATCAGTTCGGAGACTTTGAGATTCGCGAGCTTCTCGGTCGAGGGGGTATGGGAATCGTCTATCGAGCTCAACAAATCAGTCTTGATCGAGAAGTTGCGATCAAGATGATTCTCAAAGATCAACTAGCAACCCAGCAAGATCGACAGCGTTTTTTTGCGGAGGCACGTGCAACGGCCAAGCTTGAGCATCCTGGAATCGTACCTGTCTATGACGTTGGAGAAATTGATGGTCGTCCTTACTTCGTCATGAAGCTTATCAAGGGTCGGACACTTTACGAATTAATTCAGGATGGCAACGTTACTCCCAGGATAGCTGCTCGCTATATGGAGCAGATCTGTCGCGCAGTCCAGTTCGCCCACGAACGCGGTATCGTGCATCGAGATATCAAGCCTTCGAACATTCTTATCGATGAAACCGGTCATGCGAGACTGACCGATTTCGGATTGGCCAAGGTAAGCGACTCGATGGACTCCCTGACCAAGACGGGAGTGGTGTTGGGGACTCCGACTTACATGAGCCCCGAACAAGCGAGTGGTCGCCTGGGCCCCATCGGTCCTGCCTCCGATGTATATTCGCTCGGATCGGTGCTTTACCATTCTATAACAGGACGACCACCATTCATTGGCAAGAACCCGGTCGATCTCGTTTTTAAGATCTTGGAGCAAGACCCACCCCTTCCCCGCGTTCTCGCTCCGCATGTGGATCGCGATTTGGAGATGATTGCAGTCCGAGCATTACAGAAGCCTCAGGATCTGAGGTATCGGTCTGCCGATGCGATGGGAGACGATTTGCTGGCCTATTTGAGAGACGAACCCATCTCGGCACGATCCGGTCAATTCGCTCAGATCATCGCTCGATACTTTCGCGAAACGCATCATGCTCCCGTCCTGGAGAACTGGGGTTTACTTTGGATGTGGCACTCTCTGGTGCTCATCTTAGTTTGCGTGCTGACGGAGATTCTCCAATGGAATGATGTCAACCGGTGGACTTATCCTTTGCTATGGACGGTCGGTTTAGGTGCCTGGGCAGGAGTCTTCTGGGCCTTGCGAAGAAGAATGGGGCCAGTAACTTTTGTCGAAAGGCAAATCGCACACGTTTGGGGAGCAAGCATGATCGCTATCGCTTCCCTCTTCCCTATCGAATGGGCTTTGAATTTGCGTCCGTTGCAACTCACTCCGTTGCTCGGGGTGATAAGCGGCATGATATTCCTAATCAAAGCTGGCATTCTAAGTGGTGTGTTTTATATCCAAGCCGTATGTCTCTTTGCGACCACGGGGCTGATGCTGGCCTACCCTTCTGTTGCCCATCTGATCTTTGGGGCCGTCGCAGCCACCTCGTTCTTCGTTCCAGGTTTGAAGTACTACAAACAGAGTTTAACCAACACCGATCCGTAGCGAGCCATCTTACCCCTGCTACGCTTCAAAACGCGAAACTCTTCAGTACAACAAAAATAGCAACCATCAGAATGGCAACCGCGAAAGTCTTTTGTAGCCCCTTGCCATGAAGCCGAACGGACAACGCAGTCCCGAGCAGCAGTCCAAAAATGCTACCAACCGTGAAGATAGTCGTAGCCTCGATCGGAATGGTTCTGCCTGACATCAAATGGCCAACCGTTCCCGATATGCTGATGATAGTAATGATAAACAGAGAGGTTCCTATAGCTCTTTGCATTCCCATCGATGCAAAGGAAACCAACGCTGGCACGATGATGAATCCACCACCCACGCCAAACATACCGGCCAAAATACCAGCTCCAAATCCGACTGCTCCTAAAAGCATCGCACAAGGTGAGGTTATCCTGAGCTTTCCATCCAAAGATCGTTTGCAAACTGGTCCGCTCTCCTCAACGGATCGATCAGGTCGTTGATATTCATGCGTGATCGAAGCCGTCCACATCTTGATGGCGATCACCAGCATCAGACCTGAGAAAAGAGCCATCAATAGCAACTCGGAGACTTGCCCTGCGATCAATGCTCCCAGCGGGGCTCCTAAGATTCCCGCCACTGCAAAGACGGTTCCTGTGGCAAACTCAACTTGCCCAGCTCTCGCTCTCTGCAAGAATCCTAACGCACCGGTGAAGCCAACGGTTATAAGAGAGACTCCGATAGCTTCGCGGGGGGGTAATCCAAGACCATAAACCAATAGTGGAACAGCAAAGATTGCTCCGCCACCCCCGGTCAGCCCTAAAGAGAGCCCAATGACACTACCAAACAATAACGTTAGGGTGGCGGCGAAAATCATGATCGATCCGATCTCACAAGGAGCTCTTAACTGGACAAGCTACAGGACTCACTATCCGCAGCCTCCGTGGGGAGCCCGGCACTCTTCCAGCCGTTGATCCCACCGGTCATATTGGTAACTTGAAAACCCGCTTTTTGAAGGACACTCGCGGCGATCGCGGACCGTCCACCACCTAAACACTGCGTGACAATTGGCTTGTTCTTATCAAAACGCTCGATTTCACGGGCTATTTTTCCTAAGAAGCAATGCGTTGCACCTGCGATTCGCTCTTCGCGATACTCGGTCGCCGCACGTACGTCCACCAACTGCACCGCCCCGTTTTCTATAGCCGGCTTTAGGCTAACGGGAGACTCAGATGGATAGCTTTCTGTCATAGCGATTTGTATCGCCGCATCATCCAAATCGTAGAACATGGTGACCCGATCAATGCCGATCGAACGCAAGCCTTGCAATGCCGACTCGAGCGCTGATTGCTTAACAAACAACGCGGCCGGTTGGTTGTAATCCACCAGAAAACCAGCCCATTGTACCAGCGATCCCAGCGGTAGGTTCAAAGCCCCTGGCACATGATTTGTCGCAAAGCTTGCAGAATCTCGAGTGTCGAGAAGTTGACCATGCTGTGCTGTCTGCTGGATACTCGAAGCAGGTGTTGGTTGTACTTTGGGCAAATTGCGTATGAGTTCAGGCCCCTCTTTGTTGACTCGCTTCATAACGGCAAAGTAGAACGGTGTTTCAGGTTGGTCGGACAGAATATAGTCGACGAACTCTTGCTCCGTGCGCGGTTTTAAGGCTGGATTGAATCGCTTTTCGTAGCCAACGGTTGACGACGGAATCGCCCCCAGTCCCTTACCGCAGGCGCTACCTGCTCCGTGAGCGGGCCAAACCTGCAAATGATCTGGCAAAGCCATAAACTTATCGACGGAATGATAAAGCTGGCGTGCTCCCGATTCCGCGCTGCCGACGACGCCTGCTGCGGTTTCCAGCAAATCGGGACGACCGATCGAGCCCACAAAGACGAAATCGCCTGTGAAGATCCCCATAGGTTCGTTCGCACCTCCCCCTTCGTCGGTAAGGACAAAGGAAATGCTTTCCGGGGTATGACCTGGAGTGTGCATCACCTCGAGCTTGATTCGCCCGACGCTGATAACATCTCCTTCCTTAAGAAGCTGGCTATCGTGCTTCGAAGCGAACTGATACTTCCAGTTTGAGTCCCCTTCGTCGGATAGATATAGCTTGGCTCCAAGCCGATCCGCTAGTTCCCGCGATCCCGACACAAAATCGGCGTGGATATGCGTCTCGGTGGCAGCCGTTATCTTTAATCCCTCGGCTTTTGCTGCTTCGATGTAAGGCTCTATATTGCGACCTGGATCGATGACGATAGCTTCCCCCGTTTTTTGGCAACCTACCATGTACGAAGCATGTGCTAGTTGTTTGTCATAAAAATATTTTAGTAACATTACTTGGGACTCCCTGTTTTTCGATATTTGGACAATATTGTATCTGAATTTACTGCAAGATCCCACCGGCTATTCGATACTAAATCATGAGCAGCAGGTAGGGGGTTGTGGGACTTGATTCGCGGGTGCATCGACTTGTTTATCTGGCTCAGCAACTTGGTTCCAGGGCATTCGTGCCAGCAGGACTCCCATGGCGCAGGTATTTGTTAATCCAGAAAAGGTTAATCCGGCGCCTACAGCTAAAGACAGCAAGAGCCAGTACTGATTCGACAGGAAGATGGCGAGCAAAACGCCGCTCATCACGAGTGTTCCCGCGATAATCTGGACTTGCCCCTGAAGCGGGATCCCCTTTTTGCCACGGGTTACTGCCATCCCCTCACGAATACAAGCCATGGTACCACCCTCGACGTTAACAACGTTGGAATAGCCCGCCTCCAGAAACTTTTGGCAAGCTTGTCCGCCGCGAGCACCCGAGCGACAAACGATGTACAGCGGTTGGCTCGAAGCTCCGTTGCGAGACGCCATGACTTCTTGTGGATTCAGACGATCCAGTGGGACATTTTTTGCGATGTTGATGTGAACCTCTCGGAACTCAACCGGAGTCCTCACATCAATCACTTGAAGCTTTTCTCCGTTGGCAATTAGCTTGTTCAGCTCTGTGGCTGTGATAGTTTGGCTCATTATTACGAACTCCCTTGTGGTTTACTGGAAAACGACTCCGGCAAGAATTCCCATCTAGCAGTCCAATTCTATGCCTCACTAGTACAGATCCCTGAAGACACGAATAGTTACAAGCACGTACAGGATTTTTTCGTTCCCCAACCTTCCCATTCGATTAACTTGGGAAATATAAAGAGTTACTTGGGCTCAGCAATCACCCTAGAAGATGGAAATTGTCCACGCACAAGCCAGTCGAAAATGGGAGAGGCCATCAGGGTTGTGATGACGGCCATGATCACCAGGACCGCAAACAACTCTTCGGAAATAATACCTCGCTGGAGCCCGATATTGATAATTATCAGCTCCATCAAGCCGCGTGCGTTCATGAGAGTTCCGATCCCCATGGCTTCCCGATTCGGCAAGCCCGTCGCCAGAGCCGCAAACCAGCATGCGATTCCTTTGCCTGCAATCGCAGCCAACAACACAAGCATACAATAACCCCACAGATCCAGGCTATTCAGCAACCCGATCTTCGTATTCAGCCCGGAATAGATAAAGAACAAAGGCAATAGCAATGCTACCGTTAGCGGCTGGATGCGTTGGATTAGCTGATTGGCCATAAAGGTACGTGGGATCGCAGCTCCCATAATGAATGCGCCAAACACCGCGTGGAGCCCAATCAGGTCCGTGAACCAAGCCCCCAGAGACATCAGCACAATCCCCACCACAACACCCGTTTCCGTCAATCGCTCACTCTCTAGCATGTACTGTTCCATCCGCGATAGGAGGGGACGAATACACAAGAGCACGACCGCAACGAATGCAACTCCACCCGCGATATTGACAATCGCTGCCGATGTATTCATATCAAAACTCGCTAATACAACAGCGAGCAAGCACCAGGCGGTCGCATCATCGATCGCCCCAGCTCCAATGGCAACGGTTCCCATCGTCGTGTCAGACAATCCCTTGAAGTGGATGATCCGGGCTAACATAGGAAAAGCCGTAATACACATCGAGGCACCGAGGAACAGCATCGCCTCAAACGTTGAGGTCCGCTCTGGGAACAAGTTCGTGTGGTTGTAGAAAAACCAACCCAATCCAGCTCCTAGCAAAAAAGGGGCGACCATCCCAGCCATTGAAACCGCGATCGAACACCGGAGATGATGACGGATGATGTCCATCCGAAACTCCATTCCCACGATGAACATGTAAAGTGCGAGCCCCAACTGCGAGGCAGGAAATAGGTAACTTTGGGTATCGCGAGTCGTCTGCGACCGATCCCAAGGGAAGACCCACTCTTGATACTCGGGCCAAAAATAGCCAAAAAACGAGGGCCCAAGCAGAACACCAGCAATCATTTCTGCTACTACTTGAGGTTGCCCAAAACGCTTCGCTACTAGCCCCACTATCCTACAAAAAGCGAGAATAATCGCGATCTGGGCGAAAAATTGAACCGCCAGATGAAGATTATCCATTCCGAAACCCCAGTGTAATCAATGCAAAAAGCCCTATAAATGCTCGTCGTGTATGGTAATCCTGCATCAAATACCTGTCCAGACAAATATTGTTGCGACAACAAACCTGCGTTCGTAGGGATACGTCTGGCCCGGCGGTCGAGCTAGCAGCCACCCTGAGCGGGAATCGAGCCCACTCCTACCGCTACAAGACTGTCGCCACAGAAAGGCTGCCGATACCATACATTCCCGTTAGACTTCGTAGAATCTAAGTCCCATAACCACGAAACCTTATTGGCCTGATGAAGTCATTTGCCATCGTTGCGAGCTTTCTCGCCAACCCATCTCGTCGGCGGAATCTAATGTCGCTGGGGAAATTGGTGCTCAGCTTTATCATTATGGTAATGATCTACACCGCCCTGTTTCACTATTTGATGCGATTGGAGGGGCAAGAGCATTCGTGGATTGCCGGTGTCTACTGGGTCATAGTTGTTATGTCCACCCTGGGCTTTGGGGACATTACGTTTCAATCCGACGTCGGCCGATTTTTCTCAATCGTGGTGCTTCTCTCGGGCTCCGTCTTTGTGTTGATGCTACTACCGTTCATGTTCATCCAGTTTTTTTACGTTCCTTGGCTGGATGCTCAGGCCTCGGCGCGTGCTCCGCGCGAGCTACCGAGCAAAACTTCCGGGCACGTTATCTTGACCGGCTTTGGATCCGTCGAGCAATCCTTGGTCCGCATGTTTCAACGTGCGTCCATCAGCTATACGATCCTGGTTAACGAACTGAACGAAGCCCTCTTGCTGCACGACGAAGGGTTTCGCGTCATGGTCGGGGAAGTCGATGATCCCACAACGTATAGCAAAGCCAGAGTCGAGCAAGCCGCGATGGTTGTTGCAACCCAGCGAGATACCACCAATACGAACATTGCCTTCACCGTCCGTGAAATCTCCGAAAAAGTATCGATCGTTTCGTTAGCATCCGCCGCAGCATCGGTCGATATTCTTGGCATGGCCGGATGCAATCATGTTTTGCAGCTTAGCGATATGCTCGGTCAGTCTTTCGCCCGGCGTGTTTTTGGCCAAGACGCGCGCAGTCTAGTGGTGGGTGAATTTGGTGATTTGCTAATTGCAGAAGCGTCTGCTGCCGGCACACCAATGGTAGGTCGAACGTTAAGTGAAATCCGTCTCACCGATCACGCCAAGGTCAGCGTCGTGGGAGTTTGGAATCGTGGCGAGTTTGCGATAGCTGGCCCTGAAACAAAAGTCGAAACGAGCACGATCATCCTGATGGCAGGTACGAGACAGGAGCTGGATGAGTACGATAGCTTGTTCTGCTTATACCGCCGACAAGAAGCATCGGCGATCATTCTGGGAGCAGGTCGAGTGGGACGAGCCACAGCCAAAGAACTCGGCGTCCTTGGCACCACCTACAAGATCGTCGATCGAAATCCGGACCGAATTCGCAATCCGGAGCATTACGTTCTAGGTGATGCGGCAGAACTCGAAGTCCTGGAGCGTGCTGGCCTCATGCAGAGCTCTTCTGTAGTCATCACAACGCACGATGATGACGTTAACGTTTATCTTGCCCTCTACTGTCGCCGCTTACGGCCCGATATCCAAATCTTGGCGCGTGCCAATCAAGACCGAAACGTATCGACCCTTCACCGTGCCGGTGCGGATTTTGTGATGTCATACGCTAGCACCGGTGCTAGTAGCATCTTCAACATCTTCCGGCGCGGCAGTTCCATACTTTTAGCCGAAGGGCTGGATGTATTCAGGGTCCCTGTCCCTTCCTCGTTGGCTGGAAAGACTTTGGCGCAATGCCAATTCCGACAACGCACCGGCTGTAACGTCGTTGCCATCGAATCGGAGGGGCACTTTAACGCCAAACTACTACCAAACTCGGTTTTGGAAAAAGGTGCCACGCTGGTCGTCGTCGGCGATGCCGAATCAGAAGCACGCTTTTTTGCTTCGATTGCAGAGTAGTGCTTAGGGCTATCCAATGACTAAGCCCGCGAAGTTTGGATTGCAGACCGCATATAGGACAGGCTCTCGGACAAAATCTTCTCGACGCCCGGTGAATAATCGAAAACCTCGACGCTAACCCAGCCTTTATAACCTATCTCATCTAAGGCTCGGAACAGCGGCACGTGATCGACCTCCCCCATACCAGGTCCTAACAGATTGGGATCGTTGGCATGATAGTGAATCAGAAGATCCGCATTTTCCCGAATCACGTCCTCAATTGGTTTCCCCTCGCTGCTCATGGCTTTCACGTCGAGATGCAAACGGACTTGTTCGCTATTAACCATTTGGATTAACTCACGAGCTTGGTGAGCATGATTCAAGAAGTTGCCTTCCTGAGGCCCCAGTGGCTCGACCGCAATGCGAACTCCTCGCTCCTCAAGTGCCGGCACGACTTGTTTCAAAACCTCGGTGGCATTCTTAGTGGCGTGTTCATGTCCCATTTCGGGTGGAAAGTTCCTTTGAAGCGGTGAACCAAGCACCATGACGCTTCCGCCGAGATCACTGCAGAGCTGCACCAAATCCCGAAGGTACACAGCGGTGCGATCACGAATTACCTTGTCATCGGTAGTCAGGTGATAGCCATTGGTTTTGGCTAGCAACCAGTGCAATCCTACAACCTCCAAGCCAAACCTTTCAGCAGTCTTACGGTAATGATCTCGGGCCGCAGATGTCACGGCATTCGCATCCACTCCGAGAGTAAACGGTGCAACTTCGATTCCTGTATATCCATGTTTGACCGCAGCCTCAAAGCCTTGTTCGATGGGCCAATCGCCAAATGTTTCGTTGCAGATCGCAAACTTCATTATGTTTTGTACGCTCCTAAGGGTGATTCGTTTGCTAAAATATAGGGCATGAGGTTGGGTAACGCGACCTCCCTTGCGGCACAGAGACATTTCATTTGTTCCAGAACCCCAAATCGCCCCCAATCGGAGGTAGGCTTGACATTCTCCATTTCGAGACGCACCACCCTTCGCGGTCTGGGAGTTGCGTTGAGTTTACCGCTTCTGAATGCCATGCGTCCCCTCAAGGCGGCCGATTCTCAGTTCAAGCCTTGGTCCCGTTCGCAGGTTGACCCAGCACCTCGCGCAATATTCTGCTATGTCCCTAACGGTGTAAACATTCACGAGTGGATTCCAGAAGCGACCGGCGGAGATTATTCCCTGTCCTCCACACTCAAAGTTCTCGAACCCTACCGATCTGAGTTCAGCGTCATTAGCGGCTTAGGACACCCGCACAGCGAGGGTGGTCACTCCGGTGCAGATACTTGGTTAACGGGAGCGGACCTTAAAGCAGTTCCTGGGAAAGACTATGCGAACACCATCTCTGCCGACCAAGTGATCGCGGAGCAGATTGGTAAAGAGACTCGTTTCTCGTCGCTACAATTGTCGGATCAATCAGGTACGGGATCAGCAGGTCACTCCCACACCCTCTCCTTTGATCGCGCCGGAACTCCTCTTCCGGCCGAGAATTCTCCTCAGAGATTGTTTCAGCGTCTGTTCGTACCTGATTCCGCCGAAGACAAGAAAGCTACCCTGCAACGATTCCACGAACGCCGCTCGATCCTGGACAGCGTTCTCGGCGAAGCCAATCGCTTGAGCAAAAGGATCGGTAAAGAGGATCGAGAAAAGCTCGACCAATATCTGACGAGCGTGCGGCAAACGGAATTGCGAATCGAGCGTATGGAAAGCTGGATTGATCGCCCCAAACCGTACGTTGATCGAAAGGATTTACAACTCTCATCGAAACCCGGCGACGGGCATGATCGACCGATGTGGTTGGATGTCATGCTGGAGCTGTCCTACTTGGCCTTTATCACCGATTCGACTAGGGTCATCAGTTTCGAATGGTCGCGTGAAGCAGGCGGCTTTGGAGGAGGTGGTGAGAATCACCACGAACTGTCTCATCACGGCGGAGATGCTGGCATGCTGGACAAGCTCGCCGCGATTGACCGATTCCACGTAAGCCGGCTCAAGCGATTTCTCGAGTTTTTGGCCACGACAGGCGAGGGAGAGGGATCGGTTCTGGATCATACCGTGATTGTGTTTGGCTCCGGTATGAACAGCGGAAAAGGAGGAGAGCATTCTCCCAAGAATCTGCCGTTGCTTGTGGCTGGTGGCAAACGCCTGGGAATTCGTCATAATCAGCATTTGGGATTCGATCCCGAGCGGCACCCACCCTTTTCCAACGTGCTCCTGACGATTATCCAGAAAATGGGAGTTGCTGAATCATCGTTCAGCGATTCCACTGGAACACTGACCGGGCTCACTTGACCCGGTTGAGAGCATCCTCGGATCCTTAGTTACTTTTACACGATAAGACTCAGGCATTAACTCCAAATGATTCGCGAAAACCACGGACTATTGGTCGTAGTGTCCCAAGGCCAGAGCCGAAGCCCCGAGAAACGAGAGCTCGAGGACGGAATCGCCAGCATGGCTGCTGCCTTGCCCAGCACGATATCCATCGTCGTGCCGCACCTGTACGACTTGTCGCAAGACAGCGAGAGTCTCAAGCGGATGCGAGAGTGGAAAGGTCCGATGGTTCTGCTGACATGGCTTTTCGACCGAGCCGCGTTCTGGGTCTTGGATCGCATGGATGTGCGTGGCCAATTCGGACCCGTTGAGCTTAAGAATCCTGACACATTGCTCGAAGATGAGAACGAAGACGGTGACTCAGAGGGGGATGACGACGAAAAGGCTTCGGATCGCGTCGCCAATATCTACGCTCGACCGGACCGCAGTATCTACTCGATCGACCTTCGTTCCAGCTCATCCCTTGCAGATTACGAAGCGGAGTTTCGCAGAATTCTTGAGCTGGAAGATCTGCAAAGGGATTCGGAGCGAGTCACTCTATCGCTGGATCGGTTTTTGAATCCAACGAATACTACCGCACTGTCGGCCAGTTTAGCAGGCGCCCTAGAGCAACCAGTCGCTCACGATGCTCCACTCGGGATCGTTCCCATAAGAATCGACGAGCATCCCACGCGACGGTGGTACCCCGTGATCGACTACAGTCGCTGCACCAATTGCATGGAGTGCATCGACTTCTGCTTGTTCGGAGTTTATGGGGTCGACAGAGCGGAAACGATCTTGGTAGAGCAGCCTGACAATTGTCGCAAAGGTTGTCCGGCTTGTTCTCGCGTATGCCCTGAGAACGCCATTATTTTCCCTCAGCACAAAACACCTGCCATCGCAGGTGCTCCCGTAGAAGCGGGTGGTGCCTTTAAGATCGACTTGTCCAAACTATTCGGTGCACCGGAGAGGAACGAGGATCCCGCTGCCGCCGCTGCTCGCGAAAGAGATGAACAGTTAATCTTAGCAGGACGGTCCGCCGTCGGACAGGCAACCTCGGCTTCTCTGGCCACGTCAACTCCGGCGACTGCAAATGCTACGAATGCATCTAAAGAACCTAAGGCCAAAGATGCGCTCGACAATTTGATAGACCAATTGGATGACCTCGATCTATAAACCTCTCCAAGTCTTCCCTCCCTATGTCTTCCCTCTCCAGCCAATCCCTCTCCGTCAATTCATTCTCCATGCGGCCCACGTTTCAAGTGGTCCTGCCGGTGGCGAAGCAAGAGCTTCAACAACGTATTCAAGAGCGACTCATCTCGGAGACTTGGAACTGGGAAAGCTACACGTTTGACGGGTATTTCGAGATGCATGTCCCAACCAAAGAGCTGCGATGCTGGTCACCGCATCTTTCGATTAGCATGGACGACATGCAGGGTGAAACTCGGATCCACGGACGTTTTGCACCTCGCCAACAGGTCTGGACGTTGGTTTGGGTTCTTTACCTGGCTTTTGTTTTCACCGCCCTTTTTTCTTTGCTATTTGCCTTGTCATCCATGCATGCCAAGGATAACGAGTGGCGTTGGATTTGGGTCTTCTGCCCCGCATCGATTGCAGGAATCATCCTGCTGTATCTCGTTAGTTTTATAGGCCAGAGCTGGAGCTCCGATCAGATCCAATCCCTGCAAACCCAATGGGATCGATTGATAGATCTGGCAACCAGACAGGCAGCGGAATCAAAGGAATCGTAGCCAATCAACGTAGCCAGCCAACATTCTCAGCACGCTACAAGATTCCATTCTGCTGAGCCAACCAAACTAGCAACCCTTTTTGCAGGTGCATGCGATTGCCTGCTTGCGGGAAGATAATACTAACGGCAGAGTCCATGGCACCGTCGGTGATCTCCATGCCACGGCGGGCAGGTAGACAATGCAGAATCTTGCAGTGCGACGGAGCCAGCTTCAGCAGTTGCTCGTTGACCTGGTAAGGACGCAGATCGGAGTTTCGTTTCTCCGCTTCAGCTTCTTGTCCCATACTAGTCCACACATCGGTGTACAAGAAATCAGCACTTCGAAGCATGGAAGCAGTATCGGAGCTTTGTTCAAAATCGACCCAGCCAGCATGTTTCTTGACTCGGTCGATCAGATCGGGTTGGAACTGGTATCCCTCGGGAGCCGCCAAACGAAACTTAACTCTCCCCATAGAGCAAGCGGCGAAAAGCGAGCGAGCCACGTTATTCCCATCCCCCACGAACGTGAGCTGCTTGCCCTCAACGGTGCCTGTCACCTCTTTCATGGTCATGAAGTCGGCCAACGCTTGGCAAGGATGAGATTCATCCGTGAGACCGTTGATGATCGGTACGACGTTGTACGAAGCGAGTTCGTTTATGGTGCCTTGCGAAATGGCGCGACACACGACGAAATCACAGTACTCGGCTAGAACTCGAATGAAGTCACCAATCGACTCTCGCTGTCGCCATCCTACATCGCCGGTTAAGAAGAGTGCCGAACCTCCGAGCTGTGCCATCCCGGCTTCGAAGCTAACCCGAGTTCTGAGGCTGGCTTTCTCAAAGATGAGAGCCGTGGTCCGGTTCTTGAGCAAATCGGGGCGTTCCCCCGCCAAGTACTTCTGCTTGATGGAGGCAGCCAAATCTAGGATGCCGTGAAACTCGTCAATGTTGAGGTCTAGAAGAGATCTTAGGTGTTTCATTTCTCATTCAGTTCTGTGTGATTCTGGTTGAGGGAGCATTACGAGCGGGAACGATCTCGGTTCCCACTCCTGCCGTTGTGTAAATTTCTAAAAGCAACGAATGGCGCAGTTGACCATCGATGATGTGAACTTTGCCAACACCTCGATTGAGGGTTGCCAAGCAAGCCTCCACTTTGGGAATCATCCCTCCAGCGATCACGCCTTCATCGATGAGCTGCCTCGCTTCTTGTGCGGTCAATGAATGCAGTACGCTGTCGGGATCATTCTTGTCTTTGCGAACTCCGTTAACGTCGCTAATGAATATCAGTTTCTCTGCACCGAGAGCCTCGGCAACCGCCATTGCAGCGGTATCCGCATTGACATTGTATTTTTGGCCATTGTCGTCGATGCACATCGAGGGGATCACGGGAATTTGCTCGGTATACGTAAGGGACTCAATCGTTTGCCGATCGACCTTGGTTACGTGTCCTACGAAGCCCAAATCCAATGGTGCGCCATCGTCATCGAGAGAGAGCTTTTCCCCGAACAATACGTTGGTCGTTCGGAAATTGAGGTTCATGGCTCGTCCACCGAGTCGCTCGATCTCGTCGGCGATGTACTCGTTGGTTTCGTAGCCGAGAACTCGCTCGACAATCTCGAGCGTCTTCGCATCGGTGTAGCGACGCCCTTTGATCCAGACAGGTTCGATCGCCGCCGCCTCCATCGCCTTGTTAATCGACGGACCACCACCATGGACGACGACGGGCCTCATTCCCACGGTTTCCATAAAGATGATGTCGAGCAACGTATGTCGCATGGCATCGGGATTGTTCATCAACGAACCACCCAGTTTTATGACCGTCGTCTTTCCACGAAATCGGCGGATCCACCCCATGGCTTCGATCAGCGTATCTGCCTTGGCAATTGCTTCGAGTGGGGCCTTCATGTTGAATCCTACAAATCCGCAGAAAACGAGTTAATAAAACTAATAAAGCCGTCGCATTAGGAGTCGATACGACGGCGGGAAATAACGTGTTTCGGCGAGGTAGGGGCGGTCATCTTAGACCGTTCAAAAAATGCCGAAAAAACCGACTAGTCTAACAAAATTGCGTGATTGGTCAACTTGGTGCACCTTATCCGTTCTGGTCACAGTCACGGATTCCTACAAAATGGGCTTCGAGGCATTGATTCCCAAAGCACAGAATCCCGCTACGAAGAAACTGATCGCACAAACGAGAAACACAGCCGCGTAGTTGCCATTGCTCCCCAGGGTAGATGCGAGCAACAAGGGGATTAGTTTTGCATGCAACGCTGCCCCGAAGTTCCCCCACATGTTTCCCCAGCCAAAAATTGAACCTGTATTACGGCCCCCGATATCCTGCATGATCGCCCACAACGACGGATTTCCCACATCGGTCATCAATGAGACGACCGCACAGCAAACTACGACCAACCAAAGCGATCCTCCACCTATGCACATCAGATACGCCAAGCCCGCCACGAAGCTTGTAGAGGTCACAGGTAAAATTCGTCCTAGTCTCAGTCCAAATCGTCGTACACTCCAGTCCGTCAATCGGCCACCTGCAAACTGCCCAATCATTCCCATGGCGAGAATCACAGAAACCATCAGCGCACCTCTCTGTTCGGGAACTTGATGAGCTTCCTTCAGGTAAGTTGGGAGCCATGTCACCAGAAACGCCCACCCCATGTTGATGCAAAACTGAACAATCGCGTTGAGCCAAAGACTGGGACTCTGACAACACTTTATCGTTGCGGTACCAATCTCCTTAAGCATGGGACGGGTATCATCGATTGGCTCTCCAATCAACTCCCGCTCAGAAGGGTTGCAATCTGGATGCTCGCTAGGCCTGTCTCTTACGATCCAAAAGTAAGCAGCGGCAACTGCAAGTCCGACTATCGCATACACCCATAAGGTGACCCGCCAACCACCTATGTGAAGGATCAGAAACATGGTCAGAAAGGGAGCCACTGCACCTCCCAACCGTCCGCCAATCGAGATAAACGAACTCGCCTGTCCCCTTTGCCCTAGTGGAAACCAGCGTCTCACAATCGAACTGCTCGTGGGGTAAGCCCCCGCCTGAGCTAAGCCGAAACCGAGCCTCGCCCACAATATGCCGGTCAAGCTAAACACGGAACCAGAAATACCTGCCAACAACGACCAAAGCAGAATGTAACCCGTTAACGCACGCCGCGCTCCTAAACGATCTCCAATCCATCCGGCCGGAATTTGCAGCAGAGCATAAGTAAAAAAGAAAACTCCCATGATACTACCGATCTGCTGCTTCGATATCCGTGCAAATCCAGCACTTCCTGTCGATTCCACTCGTTCAAGCAATCCCAACGCCTCGCTTTGCGTTAGTCCGTCCGCAATCGTCATCGGTGCACGGATTTGTTCGGAATCTACCCTGATGAACTGCGACAATGATCCCGCATCGCCAATGCTAGACAGCTCCACAGAAAAACGGGTGGAGGGAGCTGCGAGCAACGCTGAGTCCTGTAGAAACGACTCCGATTTGACTATTTCGGGCATCGAGTTGCGAGTCAAATACAGCGAGAATGCCATCAAGACACTGACCAGGATAATCCGAAACCTTACTTGTGTGGCAGGCACCGAATCCGAAGTGGTGCCGATAACGGTATCCCGATCTTTGGTCATCGATTCGTACTCTCTGGAACGAGCGATGCGAACCATGATTCGCATCGCTAACTCCGAAGCTTGGAAATGACCAAGCAAAAAAGGTAGGTTAATTGGGGATGGCCAAGCTCCTGTTGATCGCGGCCACCAAAGCCTGCAACGATGCTTTCGTGATCGATTTGTGTTGCCCAACTCCGAACAGTTCCTGGCCATGTGGTGTTCTGACTAGTATATAGGCAGCCGCCATCGAATCGCTACCAGACTCCATGGCATGTTCATGATAATCGAGGATATCGCAAGAGAGCCCGTGCGAATCCCTCATCGCATGAATGAAGGCATCCAGAGGACCAAAGCCCTGCCCCTCGACGTCCCCCTTCTTCTCTCCATAGGAAACCGAGAAACGATACCGCTCTTGATCTTCGTCCAGGCACTCGATGGGAGTAAAGCTCGCTAATTGCAGCGTGCACGGTGGATTAACGTACGTGCTCAGGAATTTGTCAGCTACCTCGCGGGCAGCGATCTCTCGCCCTGTTTCGTCAGTGATTTTCTGAATAACTTGACTAAACGCAATTTGGAGCCTCCGTGGCAGCTGAAAGCCAAGCTCGCTCTCAACGAGGAACGAAACGCCACCTTTACCAGATTGAGAATTGACCCGAATTACAGGATCGTATTGCCGCCCAATATCTGCCGGATCGATTGTAAGGTAAGGAACCTCGAACTGCTCTTGTTTGGTTTCTTGCATCGCCGCATAGCCTTTCTTGATCGCGTCTTGGTGGGATCCAGAAAATGCTGTGAAGACCAGATCGCCGGCATACGGCATGCGCTCGGGGACTTTCAGTTCGGTGCAGAATTCTGCAACGCGACGTATCTCTTTCAAGTTCGAGAAGTTCAGCTTGGGATCGACCCCTTGGGTGTACATGTTGAGCGCCATGGTCACGATGTCGAGATTGCCTGTGCGCTCTCCATTTCCAAACAACGTACCTTCAATGCGGTCTGCACCAGCCATCAGCCCCAACTCGGACGCTGCGATTCCTGTACCTCGATCATTGTGCGTGTGCAGAGAGATGAGCGTCGACTGCCTCGGTTTGAACTTGCGGCAGAAGAGTTCGATTTGATCGGCGTAAACATTCGGAGTCGCGAGCTCTACCGTGGAAGGCAGATTGATGATGGTTTTATTGCTCGGGGTTGGCCGCCAAACATTGCAGACCGCTTCGCATATCTCCACGGCATAATCGATCTCCGTGCCGGTGAAACTCTCGGGCGAATACTGGTAACGAACCGATCCAGGGGGACATGCAGCCGCCAAAGAACGAATGCACTCGGCACCCTCGATCGCCAAATGAATGATCTCTTCGCGAGTCGCTTTGAACACGACCCGTCGCTGAAGCGTGGACGTTGAATTGTACAAGTGAACGATAGCCGATTTCGCTCCCTCAATGGCTTGGAACGTCCTCTCGATCAACGGGCGGCGAGCTTGCACGAGAACTTGGATCGTGACATCATCGGGGATCAAGTTGCGTTCGATTAGCTCCCTGACAAAGGTAAAGTCGGTTTCGGATGCGGCGGGGAAGCCCACCTCGATCTCCTTGAAGCCAATCTTGACGAGAGTTTGGAATAGCTCGTGCTTTTTGGCCGGGCTCATCGGGTTGATCAAGGCTTGATTGCCATCTCTGAGGTCGACCGAGCACCAGATAGGGGCCTCGCTGATAACGCGATTCGGCCACATGCGATCGGGAAGATGGATTGGGGGAAAGGGTACGTACTTTGCCATTCTGAAATCTACCTAGGTCAATAAAAAAACCCTGAGTCTCGACTAACGAGCTTCAGGGTTTGGTGTGTTAAAGGAATAAAAAAATCCAGCAACCCCGGCTCGCTTTAGACGAGTCGAAGCAGTAGAGCGGTAAGGTTTTGCAAGCTGGAATTCTTCATAGTCACTAGACTAGCTCGCAAATTCTGGTTCGTCAACGGAGATCAGCTATAGTTCGGTGTTGGTGGTCGATATTGATCCAAATCGATCGATTTGAACCACCGGATCGTTCGCTCCAGCCCATCTCGCAAGGCAATATTCGGCTCCCAATTCAATTGTTTTTTGGCAAGCGTAATGTCTGGTTGCCGCCGGGAGGGATCGTCCGGCGGTAAAGGTCGCTTCTCCAAGCTGACTTTGGCCCCGGTCAGTTCCACGACTAGCTCCGCAAGCTCCCGAATCGTAAACTCCCCTGGGTTGCCTATATTCACAGGCCCAATCAACCCATTTTCATTGTTCATCAGCCGAAAGATGCCTTCGACCAAATCATCTCGATAGCAAAAAGACCGCGTCTGCTGACCTTCGCCGAAAATGGTAATCGGCTGCCCCTGAATCGCCTGACGTATAAAGTTCGAGACGACCCGGCCATCATAAGGGTGCATGCGTGGCCCATAAGTATTGAAAATTCGAACGATGCGAATATCAACCTTGTTCATACGGTGATAATCCATGAACAACGTCTCAGCCACCCGTTTCCCTTCGTCGTAACAAGAACGAATTCCAATCGTGTTTACATTGCCCCAGTAGGATTCTGGTTGCGGGTGTACGAGAGGATCACCATAGATTTCACTAGTGCTAGCTAATAGGATTCGGGCACCGCATCGTTTTGCCATCCCGAGCATGTTGATGGAACCCATGACCGACGTTTTGATCGTTTTGATGGGGTTGAACTGGTAATGGCCGGGAGCTGCCGGGCACGCCATGTGGTAGATCTGATCCACCTCGAGGAAAATCGGCAGGGTAACGTCGTGGCGGATGAGCTCAAAGTTGGGGCGACCGAGCAAATGCACGACATTTGACTTTTGAGACGTGAAGAAGTTATCGAGGCAGATAACATCGTGCCCCTCCTCCACTAGTTTCTCACACATGTAAGATCCCAGAAAACCAGCTCCTCCCGAGACGAGGATCCGTTTTACCGCTGCCATTGGCTGTCTCCAAAGCTCCACCCGTTTAGGGGGAATTGCGAATGAAATTTGCTTCTACACGCCGTAGCCCTACAATGGTGTCGGAAATTCCGGTTATGTTCAAACCGGAGCGTACCCCACAGCGTATACTCATGGATTCTAAGGATTATGCAGCTTGGAAGCGATTGCAGTTTGCTGCCAAAGTTTGCTGAACATAACTCCACTTTCTGTCCCATCTCTTGGAGAGTTTTTGATGAAGGTTCTGAAGCTAAGTTTGATGTCCGCCATCCTAATGTCTGGTGGATTTGCTATCGCTGGCGATGAAGGCCAGTGCGATGCCAAGTGTGCTACCGAGTGCAAGGCCTGCCCGGTAACCGAGGGAATGGCAAAGTTGCCACAACTCGTCTACAAAGTCGGTGATGAGCAAGCTTGCTGCGAAAACTCTGCCAAGTCGATGGCAAAGAGCACCGGCAAGCCCGTGAGCTATGTTGTTGGCAAGGAGTCGTTTGAGTGCCCAACAGCTGCTTTTACTAGCTTGGTCGAACAAACTGAGAAGTTTGTAGCCGCCTACGCAACTCCGAAGACTTGTGATGTTTCCGGCAAGACCACCGTTGCAGGCGAAGCACTGACCTGTCCAGTCGCTGCTGGCGAAGTTGCGACCAAAGTCAAAAAGGCCATGGAAGCCGTTGCCGTCTCCTACAAAGTAGGTGATAAGACCTCGACGTGCTCGGTAGAAGCCAAGACATTGGCGGAGTCGACCAAGGCCAAGACGATCTACGTCGTGGACAAAGAAGAAACCGAATGCGAGATGACCGCTCGTCTCAACGTCGCGCGAGCCAAGTACAAGGCAGCTTTGATGGCGATGGCTCCCGTGGCTGCTACCACACCAGCCAAGTAGCAATAACGCTGCCTTAGCCAAGATCTATTGATTCTGCAAGGTGGAATCAATCTCGGCCCTATCCACAAGCACCGCAGCCTCACCGCTGCGGTGTTTTCGTTTTCAGGCTCAGAAATCCTGATCTAGGCGGCAACTGAGTAATAGTCAATCCGAGCCTCCTTTCAACAGAACAAAGATTCCGCAGGCTTGCCCTGCGGAGTGTCAAGTTTCTCGCTAAATTGATGATTCGCCCAGCCTTCTCGCTCATCCAGGTTCGGCGGCGAAGCCGCCGAACCTGGATGAGCGAGGAATTGAGTTACCGCCGCCTATTTAGCAAGAAACGTAACTATCCCCACGGCAAGCGTGGGGCATTTCCACAAAATGGGCCAATTGGCTGGTCAACCAGCTAAACTAGCCTACCGACATTGCCCGTGATACAACTACGTTTCCCCAAGACACTTACAGGACCTGATAAAAACTATGAGCGATTGGTTAGAAGAAGGAACAAAAGCCCCCGCATTCACTGCCTTAGCTGACGACGGCAAAAAGGTAAAGCTATCCGATTTCAAAGGAAAGCCGGTGGTCCTCTACTTCTATCCCAAGGATGATACGCCTGGCTGCACCAAGGAAGCGTGTGCGTTTCGGGATCGCAGCGAAGAACTCAAGGCCTTGGATGCGGTCGTCTTGGGCGTGAGCTGTGATGATGTAAAGTCTCATGGAAAGTTTCGTGACAAGTATCAACTCAACTTCCCTTTGCTCTTTGACGAAGAGCACAAGATTGCTGAACTCTATGGAGCTTGGCGAGAAAAGAACATGTACGGCAAGAAGAGCATGGGCATTCAACGAAGCACGTATCTGATCGACAACCAAGGCAAAGTTGCCAAGGTCTGGAAGCGCGTCAGCGTGGACGGTCACGACGAACAAGTCCTCGAGGCGCTCAAGGCCTTAAACGCTTAATTAAGCACGCCTACATGTTTCGAATCTTGATCAAAAAGTATGTGCACGAGTCGTTTCTTCTTTGGGGCGCGTGCGCAGTGATTCTTTTCGCGTTCCCGTGGGTTCGAATCTGGACGGTTAGCCAGTTCGAACTAAGCAGCTTTGCCTCGTTGCTTGAGCAGTTCAAAGCCTTCGAAAAATTTTCACCAGTACCATTGGAGCAATTTCTCACCTACCAAGGTATGGTGGGATTCACCTTTGATGAACCCGTGTTGTTACTTTGCGTTCTGGTTTGGTGCATTGCACGCGGTTCCGACGTGGTAAGCGGAGAATTAAATCGGGGGACGATGGAACTGCTGTTGGCTCAACCCGTTAGCAGGAGCAAAGTGTTTGCTGCACACGCGGCGGTAACGATTACAGGCTTAGCGTTACTGTGCACTCTGTTTTACCTGGGGTTATGCTTGGGAATTCAAACCAATTCTACCCCAGTCTCGAAGGGAGGCTTCTGGAGTTTGCCATGGATTGGTTTGCAGATCGACAACCCACTTGTCAAGAAGACCACGGAGCTCGTACCCCTTCGACAGTTTGTGAATCCCAGTCTTTATATTTTGCCGACGATTAATCTCTTCTCGCTTGGTTTTGCCGTTTTAGGTTTAAGTGTATTTTTCAGTGCGCGCGATCAATACCGTTGGAGGACGATTGGAACGGTGATTGGTATTTACGTGCTCCAGTTGCTTTTGTTTATTCTGTCCAAGTCGACGGCCCAGACCCATTTCTTGACCCCGTTCACATTTTTGGCAGCATACCAACCGGACTGGATAGTACAGCGAGTATCTAACCATCCTGAGACCGCTTGGCATTGGTTTGGACCTGGGGACTCTAGTCGGTCGGGAGCCGACTTTCTCATGAGTCGATGCGAGCCATTGGCGTTCATAACGATCTTGTTAGTCATGGGGCTAAGCTGTTATCTATTGGCCTGGAACAAATTCCGAACCAGAGATCTCCCCGCCCCCAACTAGTTGCTACCGATATTACATCCCTACGGGACGAACCGGATTGAATGCCCCGTAGGGGCAAAATGTCGGTAGGAAAAACAAACACCGCGCCATCCACCACGCCCCGTAGGGGCATAATGTCGGTAGGAGAAAGCAAACATCGCGCCATCCGCCACGCCCCGTTAGGAGCAAAATGTCGGTAGGAGAAAGCAAACATCGCGCCATCCGCCACGCCCCGTTAGGGGCAAAATGTCGGTAGGAGAAAGCAAACATCGCGCCATCCGCCACGCCCCGTTAGGGGCAAAATGTCGGTAGGAGAAAGCAAACATCGCGCCATCCGCCACGCCCCGTTAGGGGCAAAATGTCGGTAGGAGAAAGCAAACATCGCGCCATCCGCCACGCCCCGTTAGGGGCAAAATGTCGGTAGGGGGCTCGGTTAATGGACATCCCCTTGATCGTACTCGATCGGAACGAACGAATATCGTTCTTCGAACGGGACCTCAAATTTCCGAAGTAAATTATGGTATTCGTTGATGAACGAGACCTTGCGATGGTGTTCCTTTTGGTTTTCGATGTATTTCACCACGCTCGGCACTTGAGAGCGACTGTAGGAAAAGGCGCCAAATCCCTCCTGCCATTTGAAGTGAGCTCGGATCCAGCCTTTTCTGTTAATCCATTGGGAGGAATCCCCTTTGATCGCTTGCATCAGATCGGACAACGATTGCGATGGTCGCATCCCAAAGAAGCAATGGACATGATCTGGCATCCCATTGATACAGATCATTTTGTGGCCATGGTTTTGTACGATGCCGGTGATGTATTTATAGAGTTCTTCTTGCCACGAATCGCGGATCAAGCATGCACGTTCTTGGACGGTAAACACAGCATGAATATGGATTTGGGTGAATGTGTTAGCCATGGATTCCCTCGGGGAGTGGATAAGGTAGGATGGTTAATCATTCCATTGTATCGATATCCGTGGACGAGGCGTCAGACATTGCGTCCCTACGGGACGCGAAAGGGCGGAGGAGGGGACATTAGTGCTACCGATATTGCGTCCCTACGGGACGAAAACAAAGATGCGACGCTTGCTGGCTAACGACATTGCGTCCTACGGGACGAACCGGTTTGGATGCCCCGTGGGGGCAAGATTTCGGCATGAGGGGGCGATCTGAGGAATGCAGAGGGTGATCGTTCTCCACACCCTTCGTTCCTAAGGATGTGCCACCCCAGCTCGTCCACTCGACGGGTTATCTACGTTCCACCATCTGGCAATCGCTCGATCGTCATTTCTCCTTCAATGACGTGGGGAAGTTCTCGCATGAGCCAGTTTCCCTTCCCGAGAAATCCCCCATACCGTTTTTGCTGTGGCTCTTGGTTCTTTTCCGAGTAGGAACATCGGCCGCTTTCCAAATTCCAGCATCGAAGTACGCCCGAATCCGTCAAGGTCATCAACGTTCGACCCGTTGAACTGAAACTCACATCCGAGACGGTTTGCGTATGGGGAAACTTTAAATTGGTTAATCTATTTCCTCCCTCATCCCAAACGTAACACCCGCCATAGCTGTCCGACGCAGCAATATACCGCCCATCACGCGAGCTAGTGATCCTACGGGGAAGACTGACCAGATCAAGCATTCGTTGCGGCCCCTCGGAACTCTCATTCTTCCAAGAGAATATGGAATAACGATCATTCCACCACCAAATTTGATTCACTTCACAGAAATGCACAGCACTCACCTCGCGGGCGGGAAACGATTTTGTAACCTCCTGACTTCCCCAGCGAGAGAACCAAACCTCCTCGGTGCTAGAGTCGTATCCTGCAATCCATTGACCATCGCCCGAAACCATAGGCAATACCAATCGTCTAGCTCTCTCGATCGGATGGCTTCCCTTTGACAAGGGAATCTCTCGCCATCCTGCGGAAAGATTCATGGCAAACTGATCGTTGGAATCGACGATCTCTGCAATCGCACTAGAGGAAAGAAGGCGCAAACGATCCGGACTGGCGAGAAACATACCGTGCGGGCCCGCACGTCCAATCTGCACGTTATCCACACCTTCAGCAATAACAACTGGCTGCGCCATAGCTCCTTCAACGTACGCTTTGACTTGTCCTTCTGATTGCAGAAGAATCAGTAAAGGTGTGTTTTTCATTGACCTTTCTTCGTGTAGATCTGGTTGGCCGAGATCATCCCAGAAACAAACCGAATTCCAAATAAGTGGTGAATCGACTTTAAAGGTCGCCGACTTGCCGGTTGTGTCCACGGAATCGATCCCCCAGGCTTGGACTCGCCCTGATTTCGAGAGGGTGACGAATTCGTCTAAAGTTGAGTTGAATAGGAGCCCGTAAATGCGTTCGTTCTCAGCAGTCCAAGCGTTTTCGAGAGCGAGCTGTCCAACCCCAGAAACAGAATATCGGGCAAATGCATTATGCCGACCAACCATCAAGATTTGTGCTGGTGTACTGCGATCCACCGAGACTATATCTTCGTTGGCTGGCGACATGCCAGCAGAGCTATGCATCCACTGAACTGATGCGGGTGGCTCGGGTAACAAAACGGATGACAGCACTTCCCCCTTCCGTAGATCGGCTATTGAAAGGTAGAAATCAGGCGTCGTACATGCGGCCCAAATTTTTTCGGGATGCATAATAACCTGATCAACAGCAACCCTTTCATTCGGTTGGTTTTTCGAATCAACGAGGCGAATCGATTGCTGGATTTCGAAATCTACGGCATTTACAGTCAGTAGGTGTCTCGAATTTGTACCAGCCAGAAATGTCTGCTCATCCGGCCCCGGTGCTACGGACGTAATGTCGAACTCTAGGTTCGTTGATCGATCGAAGATCGCGGCACGTTGAAGCTCGGGGAGGACACGGCGCAAAGAGTCGGTCTGTTCTGATTCGCGAGCCCCTGCGGAGGTGGGCAGAGATCTCTCTGCATCGGATCGAAGAATTGGTCCGACGTAAACACGATCGTTATTGCCAAATACTACAAGCTTATTTAACGCTGAAAACAGAAGGATATCAAAGGCTTTCACGCCTGGATCTGAAAGCTTGGTTGTCGAAAGCAACTTTCCTTGTACAAGATCCCAATTTTGCACAGTTCCGTCATCGCTGGAGATCCACGCATCGGACGGATCTGTCGTCCAGGCGATTGCATTGACATCCGAATCCCCGATGGACAATACGGTCTGGCTTGTCCGTGACTCTGGATCAATACAAATGACTCGACCATTTGCCCCGCCCACATAGTACCTCCGCGTGTTTGGATCCCATCGACCAACGTATAGTGGATGATCGAACGCGGCGAGAACGGTACCTGTCCTGCTCGTTTGCTGTCGGAGGAGAAACCAATCGACATCGCGGTGTCGCACTAGAGGCGAAGTATCGTCGTACCTATCCAGAATAGCTCGAGCAGCGATATGATTTCCGGCCTCGATTTCGTTGGCTGCCTGGTTTAGATCCGAGACATAGATAATCTGTTCGTTGCGAAAATTCGCATTTTGTGATGCTTCGAGAGCCGCAGTTAGTTCCGTGTTGCGACTATCCAATTCGGAATTGAAGTGTTGCAATTGCCGATAATTCCAAAGGAGCAACATCGCAGCGGAAACAACCGCAAAGATCAGCGAACAAGCGGCACCCGTTTCCCATGCGTGCCGTTGCATCCATCGGAACGATCGAATCATGATCGGAGCTCGACGCGCGAGAACTGGCTTGTTAGACAAAAATCGTTCCAGGTCTTCTGCAAATCGAGTTGCTGTTGCGTAACGATCCACCGGTTCTAACGCCATGGCTTGCTCACAGATGGCGATCAAATCTTTAGGAACCGATGCCAATTCCGTTAGTGGCGTGTAGGTTCCGTCCTTAATTTGCTGAATCACATCGAGGAATGTGGCCCCCTCGAAAGGCTTCCGGCCATTTAGGAGGCAATACAGAATACAACCTAGAGAATAAATGTCAGATCTCTCCGAGTGTGATGCACCGAATTTGTTTAACAATTCAGGTGGGGCGAAGGTGATCGTGCCGACGAATCCATCTTGAGATAGGGACAAGGTGTCCTGGTCAACGTTTTTCGCCAAGCCGAAATCGGCTAGCTTAGGACAGAAGCTGAGGTCGCGGAATGTCCGCGATCTATCCAGTAGGACATTGGAGGGTTTGATATCCCGATGCAAAATGCCGTGTGAGTGCGCGGATGACATTGCCTGCAGGATTCCCAGAACAATCGTGGCAGCTTGCTTTGCGTTAACGCCATGAGGATGTTCCTCGAGGAATTCTGCTAACGATTCTCCTTCAACAAACTCCATAACCAGAAACGGTGGACTCTGTTCAAGTTGCAGGTCATAGAGTGTGACAATATGGGGATGCTGAAGGATGGAAAAGGCCGATGCTTCACGCCTTAGAATTTCGGATTTTTTCTGGTCCGATATCAGTGTGCTAGAGGCAGCTCCAATCTCAGATCGCAATACCTTTAAGGCTACATGTCGGCTGGTTTGGTGATCGTAAGCTTTGTAGACATTGGAGAACCCCCCTGTGCCAACCAGCTGGAGGGACTCGTATCGCCCTGCAAAACGAGACAATTTCTCTTGTGAGAGCGACGGCCCGGAATTAGCCACCGGGCGAGGACTGTTAGACTCGGGAGTCGAGCAATCAGGGATTTCGGTGAAACGTGTATCGTCGGCAGGCGATGACATGAAAATTAACAACAATCAAAACGGGAGGGGGCGGACTGGGTCCATGGTATCCAACGGAGTTGGCCGGAACATAGGCGACGGGACGACCCTGATTATACCAAGACCTTTCTCGCAGGAAACGAAAATGGTTGTAACAAAAAAAGAGTACCGAACGTCAGGTGTTCCTGCCGACATTAAGTCCCTACGGGACGAACCGGATTGAATGCCCCGTGGGGGCATAATGTCGGTAGGAAGAAAACAAACACCGTGCCATCCACCATAGCGACACCATTTCGATCATGTTGATGTCGAAGGCTAATCTATTCCTGCTAGTTTCTATACATCAGATCGTTCTGGAACCTTTTCGAGTACATCTAGCAACACTTGATCGGTTTCAATCCCTTCCGCTTGAGCTTCGAAGTTGAGCAGGACTCGGTGCCGTAGCGCAGGAAGATAGACACGCCGAATATCTTCAAAGCTGACGTTGAATCGACCGTCCAGCAATGCTCGCACCTTGGAAGTAAGTGCAATGGTTTGAGCCCCCCGTGGGCTGGCTCCCCAGCGAATGTATTGGTTCGTGACGTCGGGTGCAAGCGTACCACCAGGATGCGTTGCGAGGATTAGCCTGGCAATGTAGTCTTGCACGTGTTTGGATAAAATGACCTGTCGCACTAGCTTCTGCCAATGCACAATCTCTTCGCCGTCCATTACTTTTTCTGGAATGACGGTCTCACCTTTCGTCGTGCGTTCGATGATCGTGTTCAGTTCCTCGCGTGTCGAGTAACCGACAACTAACTTGAATAGAAATCGATCGAGTTGTGCTTCCGGGAGAGGGTAAGTCCCCTCCTGTTCGATGGGGTTTTGAGTCGCGAGCACAAAGAATGGTTTTTGTAGTTCGTACCGATGCCCAGCAACGGTTACCGTCCCCTCCTGCATAGTTTCGAGCAAGGCCGATTGCGTTTTTGGTGTCGCGCGGTTGATTTCGTCTGCTAGGCAGAGCTGGGTGAAAAGGGGCCCTCTTTGAAATTCGAACGATTTCCGGCCGTCGTTCTCCACGATCAAATTGGTCCCGAGAATATCAGAGGGCATCAAATCGGGCGTAAACTGGATCCTGTTGTAATCCAAGGATAGGGTCTCGGATAACGTGCGAATGAGCATCGTCTTGCCCAAGCCCGGGACCCCTTCGAGCAGACAATGCCCCCCGACAAACATGGCCGTGAGGACGCCATTGACAATTTCTTCGTGCCCTACGATGACCCGTCCGACTTGTTCACGCACAGCGGCGTAACGGGTGCGGAATCGCTCTGCTTCTTGTTGAATAAAATCGCCAGGGCTGTTCATGTCAGGGGTATCTCGTCGGAATTTTGATAGCGAATTGCTAAGCTCTAGGAACTTTGCTGATGTGCAGGGATTGTAGCACACCCAGCAGGAGCTTGGTATCGTTTGTCAGTTCGCCTAGAGACGTCGCCCCTGCCATGTAATCGGTGCAGCGGCCCCCGTACAGTGGTCTCCGTGCAGCGGACTCGGCAGATTGGACATTACCACTACAATGAACGTATCTCATTGCAAACAACTGCTCCCAAAAACCAGAAAGTCGACCATCACCCGATGGAAATTAACGGAATCGAGATACTAGATACTTTCGCTGAGGCGTTCGATATGACCGCCACCCGTGTTATTATCACCGCTGCGGAGTACGCTTGGGCGAATCGTGCTGCCGAGGCAATGACTGGTTTTGCAACCAGCGTGATCGGTTGTGGAGTCGAAGCCGGTATCGAGGGGGATCTGCCTCGTGAGCTCACACCGGATGGACGACCAGGCGTTTCGGTTTTGCTGTTCAGTATTTCAGGGAAAGAGCTCGAAAAGCAAATCGTTCGCCGGGTAGGACAGTGCGTTTTGACATGCCCCAGCACCTCGATCTTTGGAGCCATCGCAAGTGAAAAACGGATCGCGATGGGGTCCAGTGTCCGCTACTTTGGAGACGGCCACCAAGTCTCCAAAAAGATTGGAGCGGAACGGTACTGGAGAATTCCCGTCATGGATGGTGAATTTGTCTGTCAGGACACGATCGGCCGCGTTAGCGCCGTAGGAGGTGGCAACTTCTTGGTGCTCGCGGACACGATCCGGGGTGCATTGCACGCTTGCGATGCAGCGGTGGGAGCGATTCGCCAAGTGGAGAACTGCATTGCACCTTTTCCTGGCGGTGTTGCTCGCAGCGGATCTAAAGTTGGCTCCAAGTATCGGTTTCTTCATGCTTCGACCAACGATGCGTTTTGCCCAACCTTGCGGGATCAATCCCGGTCGATGGTACCGGATGAGACGAGCGCTGCGCTCGAGCTCGTGATCGATGGCCTAACCCCGGATGCAGTGGCCGAAGCGATGCGAGTCGGCATCCTGGCGGTCTGCGACGTTGGGGCGGAGCTTGGTGTTCGCCAAATCACTGGCGGCAATTACGGTGGCAAGCTAGGAAAGCATCACTTCTATCTCAGGGATGTCCTAAAGAACGATCTATCATGATGAACGACGATAAAGGATGGGATGCTCCGTCCGAGTCGGAGGAGCTGGAGCTAGAGCCAGCGGAATCCAATCTGGACGAGCATTTGGTAGAGTCCTCGCCAGACGTGCTGCGGCGCATCGACTTGTTGATGCAGGATAATTTTGGATTCCGGAAAGCAGCCGAAAAGGTCAAAGAGTTCCCGCAGTCCCCCGGTGTCTACCTGATGAAAGATGTTTCGGGAGTCGTCATCTATATCGGTAAAGCGAAAAATTTAAGGTCGAGAGCGAGCAGTTATTTTCACGCAGCGGCTGCCGAGGAAATTAGAACAGCGGAATGGATTCACGAGATTGCAGATATTGACTTCCTGGCATGTGCGAGCGAGGTGGACGCGTTGCTGACCGAGAACCGCTTGGTCAAAGATATCCAACCTCGCTACAACAAAGATTTGAAAGACGACAAGACCTTTCCTTATCTGATGATAACGACGCACGAGGATTTTCCTCGGGTCGAAGTAACGCGTACGCCGAAGGACAAAGGTGCAAAGCTATACGGTCCCTTTACCAGCGCCGGCCAATTACGAGGAGCTTTGCAAGTCTTGCAGCGGGTGTTTCAGTTTCGAACTTGTTCACTGGATATTGAAGAGGAGGATCCGCGTTGGAAATGGTTTCGACCGTGTTTACTCGCATCGATAAAGCAATGCACTGCACCATGCAATCAGCGTATTTCCAAGGCCGATTACAAACGGTCCATCAAGCGACTGCAAACGTTTCTTGATGGAGGCAGCGAGAAGCTTCTCAATCAAATGAGAGCAGAAATGCTGGAAGCTTCTTCGAAGCTAGACTTTGAGCGAGCGGCGCGACTGCGTGATGAGATTCGACTTCTCGAAAATTTAGGGGACCGAGGCGACATTGACGCCCATGCCCAGCCTGAAGTTTTTTATGTTGATCCGAAGAAGGGGATGCGAGCGTTGCAGCGGGTCTTGAGAATGGATCGTGAACCACGCGTCATCGAGGGGATCGATATTGCTCATTTAGGTGGGAACGACACCGTCGCATCGCTGGTTCAATTTCTAGATGGACTACCCTTCAAACCAGGCTACCGTCGTTACAAGATTGCAGGGGTGAGTGGGATCGACGACTTTCGCAGCATTCATGAAGTTGTATCGAGACGATTTAGAAAGCTTTCCGATGAACAAGATGCATTTCCGGATCTGTTGATGATCGATGGTGGCAAGGGGCAATTGAACGCAGCACTGGCCGCGTTTCGCGACCAGGAAATCGAGCCTCCTGTCCTGATCTCACTGGCGAAACGAGAAGAGGAAATCTTTCGCCCTGGTGACAGCGAACCTATTCGACTCGGCCGGCAATCCTTTGCGTTACGTCTATTGCAGTACGTGCGCGACGAGGCACACCGATTCGCCCAGCACTACCACCACATCCTGCGTCAGAAGAGTACCTTTGACAATGAATAGAATGCTGCGTTTTTGGGGAATCTCATTCATTAGCGAGAAACGTGAGGCTCCGCAGGGCAAGCCTGCGGCATCTCCCGTGGCCCGGCTTAAGTTCAATGCCAGTTTTTACGGACTCACACTCAGTTCTCTATTGCTCGCAGCACCAGAGGTACGAATCGAATGAGCCCGATTGTCGCGCTGGTCAAGGCTGCGAGCACCACGGCTCCCGCCGCAAGATCTTTGGCGTCTCGGATCAGCTCGTCAAAATCTGTCGTTACACGATCCGCAAGTCTTTCGATGGACGTATTCATCAACTCCGTGATAAATACAAGCCCGACGCACAAGCACAACCAACACCAATCCTCAAGACTTGCCTCAAGAACAATACCGGTCGCAACAACCACGAATGCAGCGAAGAGATGAAATGTTCCATGGGTCTCATGCCGAACGAGCAAGTAGATGCCTCGAAACGCATTCGCAAAGGCTTTCCATCGACTCCTGTATTGCATGCGTCTCCCGGCATAGGCTCAGCGGACCATGGAATTGGATATTCCGGATTGAGTAGGGTCGCGGTAGTTGTCTACCGGACTAAAGCCCCAGTTGGCGTTGTTCGGTGTGTAAGTCGGTGTTTGCGGACGAAAGGTCAGACCATTCGAACTAGCTGGGTTTCCGAAAAGGGGAATCGATACCGGACTGATGGGTCGGAACATGCTCCCGCCGGTCGTCGGACTACTCCACGCGCTCGGATTCGAGGCCACGTAACTAGCCCCGGAGGTCGATGGAGTCAGCCCGGACCCAAATGAGGACGATTGCCCAGCCGCTGGCTGTGCGGCCGTGTACGCTTGATTGTAATTTTGGATCGGCCCCGCTTGATAGAGCGGCCCCGTACGATTGAAAAGACCGCCGAAAGGATTGGATGCCGTTCGATTTACTGGCTGGTTCCAGCCAGGAGCTAATCCAGCATTAGGATTCGAATTGTTAACAAATTGATTCCCCGAAGCATTTCCCTGAGGCAAGGCATAGCTTTCGGTTCCCCATCGATTGCCGTAAAAACCATTGTTGCTGGCGGTCGCATTATAGGGGACGTTAGTGAGTGCTGGGGACTGCTGCTGTGGGGCATAGTAGGGCGCAGGCGCATTGGCAACCCATGAGCCGTAAGGTTGATTGTTGGCTTGCATCGGACGAATTGGAGGCGGTTGCTGTGCGGCCCCGGAAATGTTGGGAGCTGTGGGGGCGGTCGCAGTCAAAGCCGTTGTCGGGGCTAGGGGGCGGTCGGCATACTTGGGAACCCGCTCTTGTTTGACCACCATTTCCGGAATGTACTTGGTGACTTCTTTCTCGACATACTTTTGGTAGGTGATCGGTTGGTTGGTTTGATGGTAGCGTGGTTGATACTGAACCAGCGGAACATATTGCCAATACTGTCTCGGTGCAGCAAACGGATTTAGCGTGGGAACTTGAACGGGTTGCAATTGGTACGTAACGACGGGAACATACTCGACTTGGGTGGTCGTCTTGGTTTCTTGAACCCATTCAGGGACGTATTGTCGCTCAACGACCGGTTTGTATTCATACTTGGCGACTGGTACCGTTTCGTATAGGACATACCGACCGTACATTTGGCCCGAGCGAGGGTCGACGTAGGTCATGACCGGCGTTTCCGGCTGAAATGAGTTGTTGCCCTGCGGGATTGCACCTGAGGATCCGTTTCCAGTAGTTTGGTCGGGAGCTTGCCCACGGGAGCTGCCCGCAGAGAGCAGCATGGCCAGGAAAACAAGGAGTAGAGATTGAGAAAATACAGGTGTTTGTATTGTGAGTAATGAACGACCCATTCCCCAATGGCTCCTTGCCGTGCTTCGATGTCCTATCACTTTCGATCCGTTGCGCGATGCATCTCCCGAACTGTGCCAAGCCCTTAACGAGCTTGCGCAGCATGGCGATCTTTGCAACAAACTGGGTGTTACAATTTCCTCGGTTTCGCCGCAAGGTCTAGTTAACGCTAGCAATACCTGGTTCTACGAGCGGCGGGACTCCGTTTTGCATTTGATGCCGGATGAAGCGATCTCGATTGCTGAAATTATTGCAAAAGAAAGCCCGACTCCAGAATCCTGAAGCCGGGCTAAGTCTTAAGTTCTAATACAATCGTGAAATCAGTCGATGTTGCTCAAAGAAGCAGAATCGATATCTGATTCCTCGTCCTCTTCTTCGTCGTTTGCCTCAACGTCACCCATCCACAACTCGTACTCGACATCTTCGCTGGCGACCAGCTCGGACATGGAGGTGTAGTTTGGATCGTTGACCAGCCTGAGTTCGTGTGCTAACTCCTGGCCATCCACAGTCAAAGTAACTTTGTAGGTACCAGAGGTCGCAACAGCAGTACGGCCGAATGCTGCCGCTCCGCCACGTTGCCCTGCTGCTGGCCCACCAGCTCCTCGCTCGCGTGGCGGAACGATGGTCAAGTCCCAACCAACGCGATGCAGCCCGGCTTCTCCTGGTCCTCGAATCTCCCGAACGGTTTGACCGAGTGCGTTAGAGATCTTGATCGAGACTTCTCGCGATCGCTTCGGAAGAGAGTAGTAGATCGACGCACCGCTCGGTGGGTTTTCACCTACAAAGGCACGGTTTGTGCCACCTCGCGACGGTTCCCGTCTCCATCGAATTGCGGTGTTCGGCTTGTAGAGAGTTGCTTTCTCTAGCTGAGTTTCCGCGAACTGATGGAGTGCAGAGATGTCGGCGATCCACAGGCTACGACCGTGAGTTGCCACGACAACCTCGCCATTGTTGGGATGGAAAGCAAACTCATGCACCGCCACGGACGGCAGGTTCGAATTCAGCGAGTTCCATAGTCCACCTCGGTTCACGCTGACGAACGCAGCGAACTCCGTTCCAACGAAGAGCACGTTTTCGTTGAAGGGGCTTTCTCGCAAGCATCGAGTTGAGCCCCACGGAAGATTCGCACGAATCGAAGTCCAAGTCTTACCGAAATCTTCTGACACAAATACGTACGGATCGTCGTCGTTGGATCGGTGACCGTCGAGTGCCACGTAGACACGTCCATCAGCAAACTTCGATGCTTCGATGGTCGCAACCCATCGCGGTGCAGGAATGTTGAGTCCAGCCCGAATGTCGACCCACTCATTGCCACCATCTTTGGTCATCCACAGAGCTCCATCGTCGGTCCCGACGTACAAGACGTTCGGATTTCTTGGCGATTCGGCGAGAGCTGTAGCGGAACCTCGTTTGGTGAGGGTGATTTCAGGAGAAATGATTTGGAGATCATTGCCTCGATCCATCGACTTCAAAACGTGGCTGCCCGCAGCGTAGAAGACCCGCGAATTCGCATTCGACAGGATGAAGGGCGTGTTCCAATTGAAACGAATCGAAGGAGCTCCCTCAACGCGTGCTGGTCGGATGGAAGCTTGTTCGCCTGTTCGCATATTTCGTCGCCTCATCGCTCCACCTTGGCTGGTGGAGTAAACGAGATCCGGATCGTTAGGATCGACGCGGCACATGAAACCGTCGCCACCACCGACACTCAACCAGTCTTCGTTTAGAGGTCCTGAACCGCTGAGTGACATCGATGGGCCGCCCCAAGTTCCATTATCCTGCAGTCCGCCATACACATAGTAAGGGTACTTAGGTGCAATCGCGACGTGATAGAACTGTCCAAGAGCGAGTGTATTGAGATGGTCCCAACGTCCACCGCGATCATAGGTTTTGTAAACACCACCATCGACTCCGATGATCATGTGCTTGCCGTCTTTAGGATCGATCCAAAGAGCGTGACCGTCGGCGTGAACTCCACGTCCCAAAGTCGCTGCAAAGGAGATACCACCGTCGGACGATTGATACTGAGATACTCCCAGTAGATAGACGCGAGAATCATCGTTCGGATCGACTCGAATCACGCTAAAGTACATGGGCCGATCGTGGAGGCTGTTGACGCGTATCCAGGATTCCCCGCCGTCGACCGATTTGTAGATCCCGCCGTACTCATATCCCTTGGCTCCCTGCATGTCTTGGACATTGGGAGATTGTCCGCCAAGAGATGCGGAGTAAGGTCTTGTTGGACCAGGTCGTTCCGCGACCACGACGTCGATCTCTTTGACTTCGGTCGCACGTGCGACGCTAAGTTTGAGCACATCGCCAACCTTGAGGTCACGCAAGGATTCGGTGAACGCTCGGTAAGATTCGAGCGATTTACCGTTGATCGACTTAACGATATCGCCAGTAAGCAAGCCAGCTTTCTCGGCAGGCCCATCCTTAGTGATCTCCGTGAGGATAGCTCCACCGCCACGAGCGTTTTGTCCTTGAACGCCGACATAGACGCTCGGTTGAGTTTGCTGCTGTTGTTGTTGGCGTCCGGATCCCTCAGGAATGTCGCGGACTTCCATCGTCATTTCGACTTCTTTCTCTTCCTCACCGCGAGTGAAGGCAACCTTAACCTTGTCGCCAACCTTCTTCGCAGTCACAGCCGCGACCAGACTATCCCAGGATTCCGGCTTTGAGCCGTCGAAACTGGTGATGACATCGTCGGCTTGCAGTCCAGCTTTGGCGGCGGGGCCCTCCGGGGTTACGCGGGTTACTTTGACACCATTCTCATCGTCCTCACCAAGTCCACCAAACCAAAGCGTATTAGCGGCTTGCGTTGGTGTAGCACCGGTTCGTGAAGCGAGTGTGAATTCCAGATCCTTAGACTCTTCTCCTCGTTTAATCTTGACGGAGAACTTGTCGCCGGCCTTCATATCTCGAATCCTACCCAAGATATCGTCGAAGCTCGCGAGAGGATTCTCTCCCATGGATTCCAAGACATCGCCTACTTGCAGACCGCCGCGTGCAGCTGGGCTGCGAGGATAGATTTGCGTCACGACAACTTGTCCGTCGACATCGGCTCCCACCGCACCCCACAGTACGTTGAGTCGCGGAAGTCCCTTGCCGATATTTTCGCAATCAATAACCGCATAGAGAATGTTGGGATCTTTGCGGTACCAATCGATACCGATCCGCCCCATTTGGCTCGTAGGCAAGCCCTTGGTCATCTTGTTCCAGGACTTACCGCCATCAGTGGTTTTATAGATGCCGCTACCAGGCCCCCATTTGCGGATAGGATCGTAGCCATCATAGCCATCTGGCTTCGGCACTTCTGTGCCTGGCCAGCTATCGAAACCGTCTCGGAGCCGTTCCCAGGCGGTGATGACCAGCGTTTCAGGATCGTTCGGATGGAATTGCATTTCGAGCACACCGGTTCGGTCGTCGATGAAGAAGACTCGTTCCCAAGTGGCCCCACCATCAGTGGTCTTGTAGACGCCTCGCTCATCATTGGTGCCGTACAAACGCCCTAGTGCACCGATGTAGACAGTGTTAGGATCTTTAGGGTGGATAAGAACTTCACCGATTTGGAACGTTTCCTTGAGCCCCATGTGCTTCCAGGTTCGCCCACCATCGGTGGATTTGTAGACGCCGTCGCCGTAGCTTACCGAGTTACGAGGGTTGTTTTCCCCGGTACCGACCCAAACGATGTTGGGATCGCTGGGAGCGACTGCTACAGCTCCGATGGAAACTGTGGACTCGCGATCGAACTGGATTTGGAATGATGTTCCATTGTTCGTTGTCTTGAGCAATCCCCCCGAGGCAGTGGCAGCCCACCACGTGCTTGGATCAGCTTCGTATACGGAGAGGTCTACGATTCGACCACCCATATTCGCGGGGCCGATATTTCTCCATCGAATTCCTTTGAGCCAATCCTTGGAAAGTTCCCCGCCCCAAACCTTGGCAGCGGAGTCGGACTCAGCTGGTTTTGCCCCTTCGTCTTTCTTTTCGACTGACTCTTCCTTTGGAGGAGTCGTTGCACCGCCCTTAAGATCGGTGATTGCTTTTGTTAATTCCTGCAACTGCTTTTCGATCTTCGAATAACGATCGTCAGTCGTTGAGGCTTGCTCGGCAGGTTTGTCCTGTGCCGAAACGTAATAGCCTGAAAACACGGTATTCGCAGCCATTACCGCACACAGCATTGCGGTAACGCTCCGACGTTTCATTCGCCAATTCATCGTGATGAAGTCTCCACGTGGATAAAGTGACGCGACCCGGGGAGAGCGAAGATCCGGTGCGTCTGAACAATGACACTCTAGCTGGAGGAGAGAATCCAGGTCATTATTCTGGTCGTAATTTTAGGCACTATCAAGCATGATCCCCGCCTAGACCGCCAATTCCGAAAACAAAGCAGTGGAAACTCGTTGAATATTGAAACGTTCCTGGTTGCGAGGGGGCTTCTTGCAAGTCAGACTGGTGGGTAGAGGTCTTGGGATCCTCGACCAGAGACCACCGTGCACCAATGCGTGCTTTCTTCAACGTTTTTAGGTAGGTCCATGTCGAAACGCTACATCCTCCGGCGAGCCCACGCAGGATTCACGCTGGTCGAGCTTTTGGTAGTTATCGCCATAATTGCGATTTTAGTCGGTCTATTGTTGCCCGCAGTGCAAGCGGCCCGAGAGGCTGCCCGAAGGATGCAGTGCCAAAACAACCAAAAGCAACTCGGGCTGGCCGTGCTGAACTTTGAGTCGGCCTTTCGATACTACCCGGCATCAGGCTGGACTCAACAGTCGCGAACCAATCCTCTCGGCAAATTTGTGGGGTGGCGGGTTGGCATTCTTCCCTATCTCGAGCACTCCAATGTTCAGAGTTTGTATCGGTTCGATCTCAACTGGTGGGAAGATACGAATCTTGCTGTAGCCAGCATTCCCCTGCCCGTCTTTTTTTGCCCGAGCACGCCAGACCAACCTCCGGTTCTCTCCGCAATCCCGAAACCTCCACGCCCGGCCCTGACGATCAACACTCCGCTGGGACGCACCGATTACGAGGCGATCCAAGGTGTGGCGGCCGGTCCGGTGAATCCGCAGCTTTATAACAATTCGAATCGCTTTTCCGTTATGCATCGCAACTCGATGAATTCCCATGCCTCGATTACCGACGGCACCTCAAACACAGTCATGGTAGTGGAAGCCGCCGCTCGCCCAACGGTTTATCGCGGACGTAGAGCGAGAATGGATTTGTTCAACGACCAGGGGATCGGTTGGGCGGACAGCGAGGGAGCATTCAGTTTGGATGGTGCCAGCGCCGATGGATCGCTGGAGGGGTGCGGACGAACAGCAGGCTGCAACACAGCCATGAACGTAAAGAACGACAATGAACAGTATTCGTTCCATGTTTCCGGGAGCCACTGCTTGTTTGCAGATGGGCACGTTCAATTCCTGAACCAGAACATCTCACTCGATGTCATGGCGGCCTTGTGCACCAGAGCAGCAGGTGAAATAATTGATGATCTCGACAATTAATTCGCCGGTCGCGATTTCGTTATGCTACCGGTCTTTTTCTCTTCTGATCGGTTGCCGCATGATGTTGATTCACTCTGTTTTTCGTCCGCGCTGGATTTCGTTTGCGGCCTTATGCCTTTTGGGAACCTTGCAGGTAGCCAGCACTGCCGTGGCCCAGTTAAGGGACGCTGCTCACAATTCCCTTACGCTTCGCACTGCTGTTGGTGATCGCTACAAAATCGGTGTGGGGGTTAGCGACAACATCCCAACCCGAATGAACGATTGGGAATTGCTCACAACACAGTTCCAGATCGTCACGCCCGAGAACTCGATGAAGCCGCAGGGCATTCAACCTAGGGAGGGAGAGTTCCGGTTCGAAGAATGCGATCGCTTCGTTCAGTTCGCCAAATCGAAGGGCTTAGAAATCGTAGGACATTGTCTTGTCTGGGCCAAGGATGATCGCACCTCCGAGTGGTGGCTCACCGAAGACGGACAACCAACGAGCAAAGAAAAGCTGCTCGAGCGACTGAAAACCCATATCGATACCGTGGTAGGACGCTACGGTAACGATGTGACGATGTGGGATGTCGTCAACGAAGCTCTTGAGGACGGGGACGGTAGCTACCTCCGAGACTCGATTTGGACGCGGGTCACAGGCGAGGAGTTCATGGTAAAGGCTTTTCAATGGACACGGGAAAAAGCCCCCAAAGCGTTGCTCATTTACAACGATTACAACAACGAATACCCGGGTAAGCTTGAGAAAACGCTGAAGCTTATACGAAGCTTGCGTGAACAAGGTGCCCCGGTCGATGCCTTGGGTATCCAAGGACATTTTGAGCTCGACACTATCAGGTTCGATGCTCTCGAGAATCTTCTGAATCAATGCCGAGAAGAAAAAATTCAGGTCGTCATTTCTGAACTGGATATCGATGTCGTCCCCCGCTCTCGATGGTGGGCCGACGGCGGCAAGTACCGAGATGAGATGTCGAAATTGGACCCCTACAAAGATGGTTGTCCGCCAGAGATTCTGCAAAGACAAGCGGAGCAGTACGCCAAGCTTTTCCAACTATTCAACAAGCACTCGGACGTCATAGCGAGAGTCTCATTTTGGAATCTGCACGACGGTGAAAGCTGGCTGAACTACTTTCCATGGAACCGAACCAATCACCCGTTACTTTTCGATCGCCAGGGGCAAGCGAAACCTGCCTTTGAGGCTGTATTAGAGACCTTGAAATAGGCAGGGCGCCATCACGGTCGGTATGATTTATGGGAACAGTAATCTTCGCCAATCAACGCTTATCTTAGATATTTCACCCCGCTGGGGTGAAGAGGAGGTTCTGGGCTTCGCGACCTACCGACATTTTGCCCCTACGGGTCGTGGCGGACGGTGCGATGCCCGTTTCCCCTACCGACATTAGGTCCCTACGGGACGAACCGGATATTGCGGCGTTGGCCTACAGACATTTTTCCCACATGGGGCATTCGAACCAATTCGTCCCGGAGGGATCTAATGTTTCACATCATCGCTTGATTCGAAGTGATTTATTCGACTTCAGCAATAACTCTACTGCCTCTTCGCTGACCTGCGTGTCATTGATGATCAAGTCCTTGAGGGATGCAAGCTGACTTAGCTGGGAAACCCCAGCATCTGTGACCTGGGTTTTGCCCAAGTGAAGAAACTCGAGTTCCTTTAACCTTAAAACATGCGGGATCACCGAGTCATCTATACCACGGATGTCGTCCAGGTTTAGACGCTTTATGGGCATACCCGCCAAAAGCGAAATGCCATCGACCGTTACTTGAGTCCGTAGCAAATTCAAATCGTCGATCTTGCTCGATGCGATCACCTGCAACGCCCGATCATCGATCTGATTCTCACCTAGATCTAACGATTTAAGCTTTGGGAATCGCGAAAGATTCTTCTCGATGCCTTGCAAGGTAACTCCGGAAGCTCGCAGTTTGAGCTTGACGATCTCTCCCGGGGCGAGCGAGGCCAATGCCACATCCCCCGCACTCGAGTTCAACAGGCCAAACTCTTTGAGCTTGGTTAGCTTGCCGAGATGCACTAAACCTGGACCTTGGATCGTACAGCCTTGCAAGGTCAACGCACCGAGCGATGGCAACTGGCAAACGACTTCAAGAGAAGCGTCAGTGATCGATGGACTTCCTAGACTGAGATTTTTGAGCTTGCTAAGCTTTGCGAGTGACAGCACCCCGGCATCGGTGACTTGGTTGCATCCGGATAGATCCAAAAGCTCCAGTTGCGATATCTTCCCTATAAGCTCGAGCTGCCCATCGGCTATCTCAGCGTTGTTGATGCGCAGCCGTTTCAACTTCGTTGATTCGGAGAGGGTCGAAATGGTCTCCGGATCGTAAGTGGCTTTATCTAGCCGGACTTCTTCTTGATCAGCGAGAGTATCGTCCGACCACGCTGCGAAAGAAATCGAACTCATGCACAAGGCGATAGCGAGTCCCAAAAACGACAACCGAATAGGGCGCGAGGAGGTAAAACGCTCAGGGCAACTATTTGACATGACAAGCAAAGTTGAAAGTTGGAGGCAGAGGAGATGGTTGGTGGGGCACAACGGGCAGAAGATGAATACCCGTGGATTATACACTGGGAAGAGATCCCCTTCATGGTATCATTTGGTTAGTAGTGGTTGGATTGGATTCTTGTTCCTTAACGGTTTGATTTATGGTAATCCAGGGTTTTCTAACATCCGGTCGCTGGCAGGCATTGGGCGGCTTCGTTCTGTTTTTTTGCATCGGGCTCATTTCTCTTTCGGCTCAGCCCGCAAACGCTAGCGATCCGAGCGATCTGAGCAAGGCAGTGCTCGGGCCGGGATGGAGCCAACCAGCTTTAAGCGGCGAGCTTTGCAATTGGGATTCTTCAGCCAAAGCCCACGTCGTCTGCGTCCTGGGTTGCGAATGCCCGGTCGCCAGATTCTACGCTGCAAAACTCCAATCGATCGCCGAACAGTATGAGCCACAAGGGGTTCGGTTCGTCGGGGTTATGGGACTCCTGCAAGACAATGAACCCAAGATTCGCAGCTTTGTGAAAGATACCGAAATCTCGTTCCCCATGGTTCGAGATGAAAACCAAAGGCTACTTACTCAACTGCGAGCAACGCGAACGCCTGAAGTGTTCGTACTGGATGAACGCGGCACGGTCGTCTATCGCGGACGGGTCGATGATCAAATGGCACCAGGTGTAAAAAAGAATCAAGCGACAACGCAAGAACTGGTTGATGCTCTCGACGCTGTCGTCAAAGGGCACCCCATTCCAACTCCCAACACAACAGCCGCTGGATGCCTAATCACTTTCGCGAAGAACGATTCCGGCCCGAGTACAAAACAGGATGCAGCAAGAACGGATGCGGAGCAACAATTAGCGTCGGAAGCCAAAGCCAAGATGGATACAGGTGTCAGCGCTCCGACCTATGCTGGCAACGTGGCAGCAATTTTTAACAAACATTGCTACGATTGCCACCGACCGGGTGATATTGGTCCGTTCGATATTTCCAACATTGATGAGATCCAAGGATGGGGGGAAATGATTGTTGAAGTGATCGAGAATGGACGTATGCCCCCATGGCACGCCAGCGCCGAGCATGGCGAATTTCGAAATGCGCGTGTGATGTCGGCAGAGGAAATGGATCTGGTTAAGAATTGGGTATCGGCAGGCTCACCCCTTGGGAATTTGGACACACTGCCCGAGTTGCCTGAAGTCAAAACGGGTTGGCAATTGCCCAAGGAACCTGATCTGATTGTGGCTATGAGAGAAACGCCGTTCACGGTTCCGCCCGTCGGGACCGTTGAGTACCAGTACTTTGTCGTGGATCCAAAATTGACCGAGGATCGCTGGATCACTGCGGCACAAGTTATCCCAGGGAACGCCACGATCGTTCACCATGCGATTGTGTTCATTCGACCACCCGATGGGGAACAAATCAAAGGCGTGAGTTGGCTAACATCGTTCGTACCAGGACAGCGGGCAGCTGAGTATCCAGCCGGGTACGCTCGCAAGGTCCCTGCGGGGTCCAAGTTTGTGTTTCAGATGCACTACACTCCCATCGGAAAAGTCCAGCAAGACATTACCAAAGTCGGACTCGTATTTGTCGATGCCTCGGAGGTAACTCATGAGGTTTCAACAATCGCAGGAATCGATCAGTCGTTTGAAATCCCGCCTTATGCGGAAGCCCACACCGTTCGATCAAAAATATCACTACCGAGGGGGAATTCTAAGGTGCTCGTCGCGGCACCCCACATGCACCTACGAGGCAAATCCTTTCGATTGACTTCCGTAACGAAGCGAGGAACCGAAGAGGTTTTGCTCGATGTGCCACGATACGATTTCAATTGGCAACATGCCTATGAGTTCGCTACACCTGTCGATGTGCGGGAGCTTGAATCGCTCGAGTTTGAAACGTCTTATGACAATTCCGAGGGTAACCCCTTTAATCCCAATCCCGCCGAATACGTCATGTGGGGCGATCAAACTTGGGAAGAGATGGCTGTGGTGTTTTTAGATGTCGCTACCGAGATTCGTTCGCGGGCCGATTCTGCTTTAGACACAGCACAGACCATTCCGGCTGCGATTTTTCGAGGAGGGCTAGCGGTAGATCAGACCGAGAAAAAGGAACCTTCGGAAAAAGCTGTTAAGTTCGCTGAGGATTTTATCAAGCGATTTGATCGCAATGGAGATGGTGTTGTCAGCCGAGCGGAAGTCAGCGACATCGTTCGTCGGTACTCTTTTAACCAGATCGATAAGAACGGTGATCAGTTGCTAACACGCGAAGAATTGATCGAGGCTGCTGAGGGGCAACGTGCACGATAGCAACCTAGGTCTCTCGTCTCGCATCTTCCGTAGATTCATCGATTTCCCCAAGACGGGTGTCTTCGTGCTTGCGATGATGACGCTGGTCTCAATCGGTGGATACGTCTATCCGACTTGGCCAGGAGATATCATCCGATGGTTCCAACAGGAAGAACCCGAACCAGAACAAGACGATGGCTGGCGAAGCTCTCAGCAATCCAGGCGTTCGTCGCGCACGAGAAGCATCGGACGGGAGTCGTTTGGTAACTCGCACGCGGTGGTTGTTATCAAGACCCCCGATCTGTTTACTATGCAGGGAGCGGCTGCTTACCGACGCATTGTTGAAAAGCTCAACGAGCTCGATATCGTCTCCTTTGCGCGATCGATCGATGAGTCCCCGCCACTCAACATATTCGGATTAGCGGAACCGGTTTTGCCTGTGGGGCAAGCATCGGTGCAGCGATTTGCTGCTGCGAAAGAGAAAGCATTACGGAATCCACTCATCGTAGGCTTTACGCTGTCCCCTGACGCCCAGACCGTCTTGATTGAGGTTGTGTACAACTTTATCTTCGTGCAAGAAAGCGCGGACCTCACCAAACAGTTGATTGAAACCGCCAAGACGGTAGTGGCTGAATTTCCTGAGATCAAGATGGATATCTCGGTCACAGGTTCGGTGCCATTCTACGATCTGGTCCAGAGAAACAACCGCAGCAATGAACGCACGTATCAGTTAATTGGCTATTCCATGATTTTGACCATGGCCTTTATTCTATTTCGAGGCTTTGTGGTCGTTATCGTGGTGTCGCTAGCTCCTATCGCAGGAGTGATGTGGACTCTAGGATTGCTAAGGTATTTTGGACTGGATGACAATCCCTTTAGCTTTGTTATCGTACCGGTGTTGTTGAGCCTGGTCGGCTTTACCGACGGCGTCCACATGATGGTTCATATTCGTTCCAAGCTACAGCAGGGGTTATCGCCTCGCGAAGCCTGCCAGCAGACCTTGGAGCAAGTGGGCTTGGCATGCTTTTTGACATCCCTTACGACAGCGGTCGGCATGGGATCGTTGCTTTTCGCGCATCATGCTGTTGTGCGCGAATTTGGGATGTCCTGCATCATCGGTGTGTTTTGTACTTGGATCTCGGTCACGCTGGTCATTCCATTGGCCAGCCAGACTCGCTTTGGAAAACGGCTGGGTAGGAATTCGCAACGGGATTTTGTAGACCGATCTTTGGGGCAGCTCGGACCTTTGGTCCGCTTTTGTTTGGCACGGAGTCGTTATATCTCGGTAGCAGCGATTGCCACGCTGGTCTTATTCGCATTGGCTGCTGGAACTCTCAAGCCAGATGATCGCAAGTCTTCTGCCCTTCCAGAGGGAAACGAAATTCGAACCGCGCTCGATCATCTCGATACATCCATGGGAGGGCTGGATGTTTGTCGGGTGAACGTTAATTGGTTGGACGAGGATCGTTCGGAAGAAGAGGTTGTGACGCTGCTGGCTACGCTCGATGGACTGTTACGCCAAGAGCCACTTATTGGGCATCCTCTTAGCTTGCCCAGATTGCTCGAGGCATTGCCCGGAGAAGGAGAAGCTATCGACAAGGTTTCCATGATCGATCTTCTACCGCCACCACTGAAACTGACCCTCTACGATCCAGAGAATCGGAATGCAACGATTCTATTTCGGGTTCAGGACCTCGGGTCTGCACAATACGCGCCGACCTTTGAGCGTTTGGAGAAGAATTTCAACGCGTTGAATGATGCCAAAACCAAGATTCGAATGGAAGGAGATCCCGTCTGGCGATGGAGAGATCTTTATCGGATCGTAACCGATCTTGTAGTGAGTTTGGGAAGCGCGTCGCTGGTGATCTTTGTCATTCTTGGCATAGCTTTTCGATCAGTTCGAATCGGACTCATTTCAATCATTCCCAACATGATGCCATTGCTAGCCGCAGCGGCTTGGATGGCGATCAACAAGCAGCCACTCGAAATTGTGAGCGTATGTTGCTTCACGATCTGTTTGGGAATCGCCGTGGACGACACGATCCACTTCCTGTCCCGTTATCGGTTCGAGCTATCGCGAACCGCGAACGTAACAGATGCCATAGAAAAGGCATTTCAAGAGGTCGGGACGGGATTGATGATGACAACAATCGTGCTCGTGGCAGGCTTCGCTTCGGTACTATTCAGCGACACCAAAGATTTTCGAGTCTTCGGTAGTCTCGGAATGATTACACTAGCCACAGCGCTGTTCTGCGACTTATTCTTCTTGCCAGCGATCCTAAAGACCTTCGACAAACCGCAATCCCCGTAGTGGAAGTTGTTAAACTTCCCTCCGCACAGTAGTGGAAGTTGTTAAACAACCAACCGCACCGTCTCAACTAGATAACACCGCCGTGCACGCGATAAGGGGTCGCATGCGAAGGCATATCCAAGAACCAGAAACGCTCCCATTCTTGAACGATGGATCGCATGTTTTCCGAGGTGTAAATCAATTGTTCTGCACGCTTGGCAGGCCTAGCAGAGTAGATTGGCAATGCGCAACCAACCGACGGCATCGTGCAAGCCAACAAAAGCAACCATCCTAATCGTCGTCGCATTTCCCTATCTCCGTAAAGTCTCGATTCCTGGTGTACCGGCGAGAGCTTAGTCCACAGCGGTACTATCGTTACTGTCAAATTCATCATCACCTACACCTAGTTTTCCGGACGCAATATCGTCGCGGATCCTTTGTGCTAGCGATGTCCCTTCGATGGTCATGACCCGTTGTTCCATGATCTTGCCCGGCTTGAAGGTGACGACGAACTTTTCAGGAACCTCAACCTGACGGCCGGTTCTTGGGTTTCGCGCCTTCCTCGCTGCCCGTGTCCTTACCTGGAACACGCCGAAGTTTCGGAGTTCGATTCGTCCTTCCTCTTCCAACGTCTTGATGATCGCGTCGAACGTGCGTTGAACGACGTCTTTGATCAGATGTTGGTTGAGGCCTGTCTCGTCGGAAATCGTTTTCACGATCTCTTTCTTCGTCACGGCAACACTCCTAATGGTCGGGTTGAAACCTAAGTCCTTATTGGGACACGATTTAAAACCAGAGTCTAGGATTGCTTTGGAGCTTCGTCAAGGCAATTGACGCCACTCCAGACCGCAACGTCCGAACATTCCGTACAGAGGTTTTCGGCATCACGACCCCTAAAGTTGACCAAAACTGCAAAACCTGATGCAGAAGTTGCGGAACTTTCTGACTTTGTTAAGCAGAACTAATTTCGGATTGTTTGTCGACCATTGCATGTCGGAACAGCTAAAGCCCTGAACCGCTGGAATTTCGGTCTTCCTTCACCTTAACCAGATTCCGCCCCTTTTTGATGCTGGTCAGTTTTGGACTAGACCGAGCAACGGCAGGATGCGAGCGATCTTGGTGAAGGCCTAAGGCAATAAGCCACGCTAATAGAATGGTTTCGGTTCGCCAAAGTTTATTTCTCTTCGCTAAACGGAAAAACCGTCAGCTCATTCCGTTCATCTTGCCTTGGTTACCCACTTTCTCGTATATCAGAAATTTGCACCGAATCCTTTAACCCAAGCTGTCCGATGAATCAAATCGAGCACATCGACTGCGCTCAAAGCGTTGACTGTAATCAATTCGATACATGCGAGCTCATCCCAACGGTGAGCCCGGAAGAGCAGTTCATGGGAAAGCGATTTTTCTTCTCTGTGGGAGAACCTAGCGGTGACTTGCACGCTGCGAATTTGATTCGCTGCATGCGTGGCTTGTCTCCCGGGTCATCGTTTCGCGGTTTTGGCGGCCCCAAGATGATTCAATCCGGGTTGGATCTAGATTTCGACTTAACCAGCATGGCGGTCATGGGTTTTGCCGAGGTGCTCCCCAAGTTGCGAGAGTTCTTTCGCTTGGCGGACAGAGCCGAACAGAGTTTCGCCAACGGCGAGGTGGATGGCGTTATCCTGGTGGACTTTCCTGGGTTTAATTGGCATATTGCAAAACGAGCAAAGAAGTACGGGCTCCCTGTATTCTATTATCTACCACCGCAACTTTGGGCGTGGGGTGGATGGCGAGTTCGCAAGATGCGCAAGTACGTGGATCACGTTTTTTGCAATCTTCCTTTCGAGACCCCGTGGTTTGAGAAGCATGGCGTGTCGGCGACGTTCGTCGGCCATCCATTCTTCGACAGCATAGCACAGCAACGACTCGACTCTCGATTTATAGAGCGGCACCGCCGGAACGATCGCATACAGGTGTCGGTCTTGCCTGGATCGAGGGATCACGAAGTCAAGCACATCTGGCCGCTTCAATTACAAGTGATTCGTCAGTTGGCACGCCGATTCCCCAATGCAGAATTCATGGTGGCAGCCCTTAAGGACTCGCATGCTCTATGGTGCAAGAGCCATTTGACAGAGCAAGACAGCAAGCTGCCGATATCGATCTTCGCGGGCAAAACCAGTGAGATCCTCGAGGCCAGCGATTGTACCCTTATGAAGAGTGGTTCCGTTTCTCTTGAGGTGATGGCAAGAGGCAAGCCCGCCGTCGTCATGTATCACTTGAAGCGATCAACCTACTATATGGCTAAGGCGCTGGTGAAGATTGACAGCATGTCATTGCCCAATCTGATTGCGAGTGAAAAATTACTTCCGGAATCGCTGTCTTATGGGTCACTCGATTCCGCCTCTTCCAAACGCTCGATTGCGAATGTTGTGGCGGAGATGTGTACGCTAATTGGTGATACACAGGCACGGCTCGATCGGCGAAAAAGGCTACTCGACTTAGCAGCAGAATTCGCGCAGCCTGGGGCCAGCTACAACACCGCTAAGCTCATGTTGCAACGAATGTCTGGCTCCTCTGATGTCACGCTACCGATCGATGAATCAGCGTTAGCACCTCTGCCAACGCTAAAGCGTGCCGCATAGGAATTCGACAGTCCGACCGATTGACGAGATTACTGGCCACATCCTTCCATTCGCAATATGAGGACTGCAACAGTTCTCGCTTCTTGCGTTCACGAATAAGCTCTCACTATTAACCTATCCTGTTTTTGCATCCTCATTCGGGAAAGGCATCGGTACCAAGTCTCCGCTGAAGTTTCTGAGCGTCGCGAGCTTTTGAACTTTTAGGATCGGTATCGGCATTCATCATCCCACCCATGCCTCCCCCCATTCCCCCCATGCCGCCGCCCATGGACATCGTATCAAGGCTGTACATGATTTCCTCTAACTTGTTGATGTCAGTAACAACTTCCTGGAACGCTATGTTCAACTCAGCCGATTTGTCATAGACCAATGAGTACGAGTACTTATGGTCAAACGCCTTGGCCCCAAAACAGGACTCGGGTATCTCGAGATCCCATCTTAGAACGTTCCGGGGAAATAGGGTTCTGCGATAGAGCGGGTCGGAACTCAGCTCTGGGCTTGAGGGCGAGTATTCTGCGGTCGCTTCGCGTTGTTCAACGGGCAGCGGCATACGTTCCAGAAGCCTTAGTTTTATGGAGTGGTTGTAGTAGTTCGCAACCACCACTTTGATCGAATGCTCCTCGCGAGTATTGCCACCTTGCATTTCTCTTGATTTCCCTATCAACTCGCGGCGGGTGCGAACGTTAGCATCGGCTCCCAATCCTATGAAGAAAGGCTGTCCCGACGGAGTGGATCGCAACGATGTATGTCCAACGAACTGTTGGTCCTGGTAAACGAGCACCTTGCCATCTAAAAGTGACAGGTCTGTCCCCTCGGCGAAGCTGGCTTCGCGGTATGCAAAACTAGATAGAAGTGGTGCGGCTACATGGGAGATCGATCCATTTAACTCGCGTGATGCCGCCTCGATCGTTTGGGCCGAATCACGGCTGTTTAATGAAATCGGGCGAGCTACGATGAGGGAGAATTCCCCTAACGGCTCGCTAGCATCCGATGCGAGCAAGGCCATGCGTTGAGGCGAGTTCTTAAGCTCCGCTTCTTGCAGCAGAATGGCGCGTTGATTCCGTTCCAAGTTGCTCTGCCCAAAGTAATCCAAGCTCCAGGATTCTTTCAGCTCCTCTGCGAGTTCTAAGTCGATTTTAGCATTTTGGTCTACCAGTTCCTGAACTGTGCCTTTGGATTTTCCAGCCGTTTTCGATTCTGTTGCAAAGGGAAAATCATTGGGGTCAGTAGCCGTTCGGTACGTTCGCACTTGCAAGGGGATCAACGTAGGACTCTCGTTGAACGATTGAGCATTTTGGCTAGAAAGCCTCAGGGTTACATCTTTCCAATCTTCGCCAGAATTTTGGATGATCTTGGGAGTCACCTGAAGCCTGAACGAATTCTTTTGTGAATCATAGTGCAAGATATAGTTTGGCTCCCAATAGCAGCCCCCAACAAAGTAGGAGATACGGACTTTTCCATCGGACGCCGTATTGTTCCGAACTCTTACCTGGAGTTCGTAACGCTCCGAATTTCGCTGTTGTTCAGCTTGGATTTTTTTAGCGAGTCTGGTGATCGATTCGTCGACTTCTCTCAATCGCTGAACGGCTTTTTCTTTCTCGTTACTCAAGCTCACTTGCTTGTTCAATCCATAATCTAGAATCCCGGTCAGAGCTTTGGTGTCGAGTGAGCCACGATGCAAATCGCTCGCCCCTTGCAGCCTGCCGTAATCGAGTGTCCGATCTAGGAAAAGCAATTGTTTTTCCATCACGCTGACTTGTACATGAAGCGCTTCCTTTTCAACGAGCAACTGACTTTGTTCTGCTCGAAGAGTTTGACGCAGAGTCTCCCTTTCGGTCGGATCTTTTTCTTGAGTCAAAACAGAATCTAAATCGAGCCCGTCGGATGCCGTTGCATGGACGGTGCTCAGAATCACTTGCTCTGGTAACGTACCAAAATGCAACACTTGAGTGTCTGGTTCTACTGGTACATCGATCTCCTTCGTGATCAAGGCCATTCTAGGAAATAGCATGACATCGGTCATGGCTGCATATGTTGCAGGCAGCAAGGTTGATGCCTCGGTGTCAGCGTCCAGCTGGCCAATGGCATCGTGATGGCCTAGGATGCAGACTGCGAAAAACATAGCAGGCAACCGCGTTAGTGACGTCGTTTTCCAATCAGACATGGGTGTTCCCCTGGGCTAGAACTGAGTTCAGAATTGCAACAAATCTTCTCTAAAAGGCGTATGAGAGACGAGAGGACGCAAACAACGTGCCGTCATGAAAAAAACGAGGTGGGCAAAATCCAAACTTCTTTTCGAAGCAATGGGGGGCCGATCGATTTCGGACCGAATTCTCAAAAAATTTGCTTTTCGCTTCGCTGTTCGATAAGCTGATACGTACATCCTGTGTGGTTTCATGCCACGTTCAACCAGATTTCATTTGACCCTTGGAGGCTGTTGCAACCAATTCTTTAATCCATTCCCTTATGCGAGGTGGAAAATGACGACTCATGTGGCGAAGATTGTAAACTATGCGTTCCTTCAAGAGCTGAAGGAAGAGAATACGCCCCTTTGGGAGGATGTCCTCCTGCTCGGAGCCTACGGGCAAGAGCCTTTTTCCTGCGATTGGATTGAACAGAACGCGGGTGCTTTATTGCGGCGACTGCGAGACCGGCTAGCAGGCCAATTTCGTATGGAGGAGACGTTGGCATACATCCCCTCAGACGGAGCTTTGCAGTCAAAAGATGTCACCAAAGCTCTAAGCCAACACTTGCAAATTCTTTTGCATTGCGTCGCCCTGAGTGAGAAGTGCGATGATTTTGAATACTCCGGCAAACTCTACAACGAGACCTACGAAATTTGGAAAGAAATGCGCACCCTGTATGATGAAATCATGGAGCATGAATCACTTGAGAGACGCATGCTCAACTTGTTTATTCAGGACGAAGACCCACCGCCGAGGAATTCTACAGAGCGTTATCATGCTACACATCAGTCCTCAGTCCCAATTGAATGGTAACCTCATCCAGTTCGACTGAATCCATTGATACATCCGAAGGAGATGCTCCCCAGTTTAATTGCAGGGTTAGCGTCTCCTGACACACGAATTGCTCATTTTCTCTAATCGCGGAACGGATCGAGTCTGTCGCTCCGTCGATCCAGACCTGGATGCGATCGGTGAAATTGCAGTTTCGCTTCTTGCGGAGATCTTGGATCAATCGAACAGCGTCTTTGGCAATACCTCGGCGGATTAAACCCTCGTTTAATTCCGTATTCAGAGCCACGACGGCCAGCTTGCCTTGCGCAGCCGCCCAGCCTGCTTTGGCTGTTAGCCGAACCTGAATGTCTTCGCCGTCCAATTCCAATACCGTTTCACCGAGGCTCAGCGTTATTCTTCCCTTTTCCGTCAGTTCCGCCAAAAGCCCAGCTCCGGACGATGCCCCCAGGACCTGCTTTAATTGTGGCAAGAGCTTACCGACCTTGGGTCCGAGTCGTCTGAAGTTTGGCTGCACTTGATATTCAACGAACGGGCTGGTACCGCTTGCGTAGTGAATCTCATCCACGTTAAGTTCTTCACGGACGATGTCATCATGCTGCTTGAGCCAATCAACGTGCGCATCGCTGGCGAGCGTCACCTCAACCCTCTGCAAAGGCTGCCGTACTTTTAGCTTAGAGTCCATTCGGGCCGAGCGTCCCAGCGAGGCGATCTCGCGCAGCAAACTCATTCGTTCGCTCAATTCGGGATCGGGCTCAATGAAGCCCTCGGCTGATTGGCCAGTTGGCATATCGCACAGGTGGACACTCTCGCGAACGCCAGAAAGGTCTCCCTTTAAATGTTGCCACAACGTTTCAGCCAAAAACGGCGTAAAGGGAGCGATCAGCTTGGCAATGACCACGAATGTCTCATATAGAGTCCAGTAAGCATCCAATTTGTCGGTAGACGCTTTGTCCGCAGCCCAGTAACGTGATCTGCTGCGGCGGATAAACCAGTTGCTCATCGCATCGACCAGTCCATGCAGTGTTTGGCAAGCGCCGTAGCTATCGTATCGATCCATTTTCTCCACGACCGAACGGCATGCGGCCGATAGCTCGCTCATCATCCAACGATCGAGTTCGCCACGTTCCGCGATGGGTCGATAGGTCGGGGCTTGCGCAAACTCCTTGCCAACCAATTGATCCAGCCCGGTTTTGATTCCCGCAGGTCCCTGGAATCCATCGATTTCGGCATAGATTGAGAAAAAGCTAAACGAGTTCCACAATCGGAGAATGAACTCCGAGATGCTGTCTCGAATCGCACGCTCGCTGTAAAGAATTGAGTTCCAAGGTGCTTGATTAGCGAACAAATACCAACGCAATGCATCCGCACCATACTTGTCGAAGATCTGCTGGGGGCTCGGGTAGTTGCGAAGCTGCTTTGACATCTTACCCGTCTTAACAACATACTCGGTGCCGCATGCTGCCTTAGCCTCTTCCTCGGTCAAGAAACGTTGCTTTCCGTCCTTGCTTTCGTACCATTCGGTGAGCATTAAACCGAGAACGATGCAGTTCTTGAAGGGATGCGGATACTGCTGCGATGTAGGATTGTTTTTACTATTGCTTTCTTGACTACCGTCTTGGTCGCCGAAGAGCATCGTGCTGATAGCGAGCTGGCTGTAGAACCAACCTCGAGTTTGGTCGATAGCCTCACTAATGAAGTCTGCTGGAAACTGGCTCGCAAATTTTTCTTGGTTCTGGTGAGGATATCCCCACTGTGCAAAGGGCATGGCTCCGCTGTCGTACCAACAGTCGATGACCTCGCTAACCCGCTGCATCCTCGCCCCCTTTGCGTAGGGGGAGTCATAAGTTACCGCATCGATATAAGGCTTGTGAACTTTGAGATCTTCTACGAGAGACGGATCGGCCATCTTTGCGTCCTGCCAAACCTCTGTTCCCGCAACTCCGGGCTTAGCCACTAACTCTTCGTACGAACCGATCGCTTCCATGCGACCCGTCTGGCTACAAACCCAGATGGGCAACGGGGTGCCCCAGTAGCGTTCGCGAGAAAGAGCCCAATCGACGTTTGATTCAAGAAAATTCCCGAAGCGGCCTGGACCGATATGTTCGGGTAGCCAGCCTATCGTTTTGTTGTTGGCCAGCATCGCATCGCGAAATTTGGTCGTCCGAATAAACCAGCTTTCGCGCGGATACTGAATCAGTGGATCATCGCTCGCTCGCCAGCAGAACGGGTAATCGTGGAGGTACTGCTCCTGATGCCAAAGCTTTCCCTTGTCTCTCAACGTTCGCTGGATCGGTTTGTCCGCATCTTTAACCCAAACACCTTCATGTTCTGGAAAATCGCTAGTAAACTTCCCGTTGGGGCCTACCGCACATAGCAAAGGTGGCACCCCAGGTGCATCGAATCGTTCACGCTGTGCCACTAGAACTTCGTAGTCGACTTCCCCGAACGCAGGAGCCAAGTGAACCAGTCCTGTACCGGAATCGATGGTCACAAAGCCGGCCGCGACAACTCGCCAACATGGTCGTTCGGTACCGCCCGACTTGAGCGGAGCAGGAGCGTTACCCATCTTGGAGGAATAGCAATCAAACGGTGGCTCGTAGGTCAGCCCAATCAGATCAGTCCCTTTCACGATTTTGGCAACACTCAGTTTGCGTTTGGTTTTTTCGGAGAGGGACTCGACTAGATCCTTGGCCAGGATCACTGTTTCATCGTTCCCTTCTTCAGTGCAAAACGCGTAGTCCAAGCTTTCATTAACAGCTACCAATTGGTTGCTTGGCAATGTCCATGGTGTCGTGGTCCAAATGACCAGCGAGGTTTTATCACCACCAGCGATGGGGAACTTCACATAAACGCTGGGGTCGGCAACTTGACGGTATCCCTGTCCAACTTCACCTGAGCTCAACGCGGTACCGCCCTGCGCCCACCACCAAACGATCTTGTGCCCTCGATACAAGAGATCCCGATCAAATAGATTTTTAAGAGACCACCAAACGCTTTCCACGAAACTTTGGTGATAGGTGACGTAGGCCTGCGAAAGATCGATCCAGAATCCGAGCCGTTCCGTCACACGCTCCCATTCCTGCATGTACTTCCAGACGCTCTGCTGGCACCTTTGTATGAACCCTTCGATGCCGTAGGTTTCAATCTCGTCCTTGCCGTGAATCCCAAGCTCTTTACAGACCTCTACCTCGACGGGCAAACCATGAGTGTCCCACCCACCTTTCCTTTCGCAGTGGTACCCCCGCATGGTCCGATAGCGAGGAAATAGATCTTTGATCGCTCGGGTAAGGCAGTGTCCGGGGTGAGGCATACCATTTGCAGTCGGCGGCCCCTCGAAGAATACGAACGACTCCCCTTGCTTGCGGAGATCTAGACTCTTCTGGTAGGTGTCGTTCTCCTTCCAGAATCGCAGAATGCTTTCTTCTTGCTGCGGAAACTTGGTGTCTTGCTTGACGGCACGAAACATGTTTAAACTCGAAAAAATGTTTGCCAGCCCGATAGGGGCTGGAATCGAAAGAAACCAGAAAAGCAACCTAGTCCTGCAAGCAATTCGCTCCTAGGTGATTAGCAATCAGACATCGTCTATTGAGGTATCAGTCAAGTCTGGATCGACATCATCATCATCGTCGGACTCGACAGGGAACCCGTCGTCCTTAGGTTCGATTTCATACTCGTCGTCTAGCTCTTCCTCAAAGTCGTCGTCGAAATCGTCGTCGAAGTCTTCTTCATCGAAATCATCGAACGGGTCGGGCTCATCCTCGGATTCAGGCACGACCTCTTCGTCATCCTCTGCCGGTTCGTCCTCGACATCATCATCGTCGTCATCCCAAGCGTTTCGTACGGGAGTCGGGGCCTCGGTTTGCAATGCTAGTTCAAACCAGTCCGGCTGTTGGTTGTCTCCGTCGACGATGCGTCGTGAACCACCTGCCTCCAACGCCAGAGGACATCGAATGGTCGCCAATTCCTCGTTGGACGGCTCGGATTCGAACTCGACAGCATAGGGAAGGTCGAGCAATTCGGTTTCAGGAACTTCAACGAGTGCGTTCAAGGGAGCCACCATCGAAAGTAAAGTAAATGGAAGCCAGCCGCGCGTCTGGCCTTGTCAAAAGTGTAAAAGGTGCTCGCATCGGTGCAGAATGTCAACGTCTGTTGCCCCCTACCCTTACGGGACCTACAACGTTGTTTTCAGCTCGATGGGACTGTGGTAGGATACGCCAAAGCGGATTATCCGACTGTTTGGCCCCTTAACCTTTCGAAAACGCACCAAAAATCACTATGGTTCTTGCTGTTTTCTCAATACTTTACTGCTTTGGCTTGATTGCCGTCCTCAGGACTGCTTCTGCTATCGCAGTTAGGATTTACCGGAAAAAAAGAGGTTTGGAGCCAGGCTTCTGTGTTAAGCAGTCGGTCCCTTTTCGCTCCCTGACGGGGGAAGCGTCGGAGTTCTTTACGGCCCAATTCTCCCCGTTTGCAGCCCACTGCCTACCCTTCGTAGCTCACCGCCCGATCGACAAGCCGTGGCGCCCCCACTGCGATGGTAGCGAATACCAAACTCGAAACGCTCGACTGAAAAACATCACCATACTATCGAAAAGAAAGCAAAACCGTGACCTATGCGATCTATCCATTCTGCCAGTTGGATCCCATACCTCTGGAACCTGGCGCACCCGCTTGGCTTGAAAACCTGCCCTCCCTCGGGGGCTACCTGATTTTTGCGGCGGACGCTGAGCCTGGTTCCTCATCGACCTATTTGTTTCTTGCCATCGGGCTAGCTGTCGGGGCAGGAGTGGCTTTTCTGATCAATTTTTTGATGGGAAAGGATGCCAAGTCACAATCAAAGCGGCTGCTGGAACAGACCAAACTCGATTGCGAGAACTTGGTCAAAACGGCTGAAATCGAAAAGAAGGAGGCTTTGCTACAGCTCCAGAGCAAATTCGACAAAGAGAACCAAAAGCAGAGAGATGAACAGCGAAAAAAGGAGCTGGAACTAGATAAACGCGAAGCACTCCTCAAGCAGTCGACGGACGATCTGAAAAAACAGGAACGGTTTGTTGAAAACAATCAACGCAAACTCTCTGAAAAAATCGAGGATGCTCAACGCAAAGTTGACCAGTACAACAAGCTGATCCAGCAACAACAAGCCGATCTGCAACGCGTGACCGGGATGTCCAAAGACGAAGCTCAAAAGCAATTGCTCACCGTCCTGGAACGCGATCTGCAATCCGAAATGGGCTCGGTCATTCTCAAGCATGAAAAGCGGATCAACGAAGTCCTGCAGCAGAAAACGCAAGATATTTTGCTTACGTCCATGCAGCGGTACGCGTCATCGCAGACGGCGGAAAGTACCACCAGTACGGTCGACATTCCCAACGACGAAATGAAAGGGCGGATTATCGGTCGGGAAGGTAGAAATATTCGGGCTTTCGAAAAAATCTCGGGCTGCGACTTGATCATTGATGACACTCCAGGGGTTGTGATTGTTAGTGGCTTTGATCCCGTCCGACGCGAGATCGCTCGGGCATCGATGGAAAAGCTCGTAACCGACGGACGTATCCATCCGTCCCGAATCGAAGAAATTGTTGCGGCGACGGAAACCCAAATCGAAGCCTTTATCAAACGCAAAGGTGAAGAGGCTGCCCAAGAGGTGAATGTCCATGGACTCCACGAACGAACCATCAACATGCTCGGCAGGCTTCACTTCCGGACCAGCTACTCGCAAAATGTTCTACGCCACAGCGTCGAAGTTGCCTTTCTGTCTGGAATGATGGCGGAGATGATCGGCCTCGACCCAACACTCGCTCGCCGGGCTGGGTTGCTACACGACATTGGCAAAGCCGCTGACCATGAGCTAGAGGGAGGGCACCCCAAGATTGGTGCCGACCTTCTCAAGCGAAACGGCGAAAACGATATCGTTGTGCATGCCGCTCTGGGACACCACGACCAACTAACGACCGAATATCCCTATACACTTCTCGTTGCAACCTCGGATGCATGCAGCGCATCCCGCCCAGGTGCTCGCCGCGAATCGCTCGAACGCTATATCAAACGGATGGAAGAGCTCGAAACTATAGCCAAGGGGTTCCATGGTGTGGAGCAAGCATTCGCCATTCAAGCGGGAAGGGAGTTGCGTGTTATCGTGGGTGCTAAAAATACGGACGATTCTGTTGCAGCCAAGATATGCCGTGATATTGCTAAAGCGTTTGAGGAACAACTCACGTACCCTGGCGAGATCAAGGTTACCGTGGTTCGAGAGTCTCGTTTCACGGAAACAGCAAGATAAGGTGTTTTCGGCGAGAGCCATCATGCATTAAGTCTCAAGCCAAAAAAGCGAAACGGCCCGAGTAGGTAAAACCTACTCGGGCCGCTTGCCTAATCCTGCCCCTCCCCTCTCGCTGTACGAAGACATCGCCATGCGTAAACGCCGAGCGGGGTCGGGCGCGAGGGGCATTCTTGTTTCTGCTGTCTACCAAACCTCCAATCGAAGCCGGCTAGAACCAACATCGAGCGTTACCGGTAGCAGCAATTGCTGTGCAGAACCAGGGAGTACATCAACTCCGTTGATCCCGAGTATGCCCTGCGAGCTGATATTGACGATCAATACTCGATCAATGGCGACACGAGTTATTCGAACATGTTCGCGAGAAACGCCAGGTTCCTCATTTTCCGCAACAAGCAACCGTTGGCTTTCGTTCGATAGCCAATTGCTGTTTCGCTCCTCCTTTGTACGTCTCCCTGCAATCAGTGGCGTTTGGACCATCACTCTCGGGGATTGCGATTGGGACACGACTTTCCCCTCTCTCGCAACCCACATAGGCGCATGTTCGTCCAAAGCACGAACTAAACGCTCACTGAGATCTCCGATTTCCGGAAACCGGTCGACGAATTCTGCAATCGTTGGCGGATTACCCCAACGACTCCTCGCCAGGAACTCGGATTCGATCAGCTTCAAAACATATTCTTGCGACTCGCCCAACTGCGGAATTTCGCGGAGGTAGTGCTCAACGCTGTGCGGTTTTCGATCCGCTTTCGAACCAAGCATGGGAAACGCACTTGCCTCGGCGCTGTAGCCGGCCACTCGCCATCGCCACTCCGAATCTGCCGCTAATACCTCCGATACCGAATTCAGGTCGTCGCCATCACCGACAGAATTCAAAAGCTCTGAAACTGGCAAAGGACAACGATTTTGCCAACCGCGATCAACCAGCTCAAGAATTTCTATTACACCTGCCTCGCTCATTGATTGTTACCCATCTCTTGCTGCCAAATGCCCGCAATACCTTTAAGCTGCCTTTGCACCGTTCGAATGCTTATCTGCAACATGTCCGCAATTTCCGAATTGGAATGATGCTCCAGCCTTAACAACAAAATCTGCCTCGCCGTTTCGTCTTCAATCAGTCCCAATAATCGATCCAACAAATCCGACCACTCTATCTCTTCTCCCGGCGCCACTTGTTTGGCATCCGGCACTTTTGCCGCCAGTTCAGCATTGCAATCGGAATCGTTCTCGTCATCCGGGTTCGAGTTGTTCAAACTCAAATGAGCAAGTCCGCCCCCCCGCTTCGAGGCAAGCAATCCTTTGTAAACATCGTTGATGTGACGGGCCGCCATCAATTTGAGTAGCCGCCAAACGCTGTTGGGGCAATTCAAATCAAACTCTTGGTCCACAAACGCGCGCCGGAAAAAACTTTGCAAGGCTTCACTGGTTAAGTCGCTGGTGTCGTTCGCCAGACGTGGCATCGACTCCACCTTGCGACGCACCGCCGCTTTGAGCTTCGGATAAAAGGTATTCCAAAGCTCCTCGTGAGCAGAGGAATCGCCCGACGAAGCCGCGAGAAGCATGCGTTGAATATACTCCGACTGTTTTGGCCCCATTAATCCCCTATTCTTGGCTTCCGCAACGCCTACGTAATACTTATCCAACACTCCAAACCGTGAATCTCAGCAAACTGCGATCCCGTGCCAAGTGCGGGGGCATACTACTAGAATGGATTTTTTGGGCCTAGCCGCGACACTTGCATACCAAAAATGTTGCCGTCATCGGCCATCACTTGGTAACTCCCCGGGATAACCGAACAGGGCACTAAGCACCAAGGGGAAATAACGCACCGCAAGAAGCCCTACAAGGAACCCAAAACACCACACGTTAGAATTGATCGGCAAGCTCCACCCTTGGATGGAGAATTGAAAAATTTCCCAAAATTGCGGCACACCGATGTCACGTTTGACCGCAGATCATCAGCGGCCAACGCAAAACGTCAAAAGGCAAGCGGCTAATGAAGACGTTCCCGATGTAGTGGGATTCGCCAGAATTGTGGCCTCTCTGACATGCTGTCACCGCGAAAACACACTCCTCGGCGAAGACAGCGAGTACTACAGCCCGGCTAATTGCTGCTGGGCGTCGCCAAATTCGCTGGACTCGGCCCCCATGCGATTCATCAAAGACAGGTAGAAACTGCAAAGTTTGCGTTCGTTCTCCGGACGATCGCCATATTCGAGCACTCGGCCGGTCTCTAAATTGCCCCCCAATCCGCCGAGCGTCAGCAATGGGACCCTGGTCGATTCGTGCTTGCTGCCGGACCACATGTTGTTAAGGAACATCAGGCACGAGTGATCCAGTACCGTCCCAGCCCCCTCCTTCATCGAATCAAGCCGCCCAGCTAGATAAGCAAACTGAGAACAATAGTAGGTGGTTACTCGCTCCCACTCGTCCGACAAATCATCGTGCGATGCGAGATGGTGAGGCTTGGAGACGTCCAAGAATGGATAGAAGAGTCCCGATATATCTCGACAAAGAAGTAGCGATGCAACTCGAGTGCGATGAGTTTGGAACGCTAGGGCAACAATGTCGCACATTAGCTTCATGTGCTCTCGGATATCTTCCGGCAATCCGTTATCTGGTCGAGTCATGGTCACCAAAGATCTACCCTCCTGTACACGATCCGACGCTTTGGTAACTGCGTTGCGCTGGCGTTCCACCCTTTTTTCAATTTCGCGAACGCTCGTCAAATACTCATCCAATTTGGTTTTGTCGCTCGCGCTAGCATCTCGCTCGAGATCTTTAGCGTCCTCCAAAATTCGATCGAGTATCGATTTATTCCTTTGGTTACCTCGATTTTCGAACAAGCTATCGAAAGCTAGAGAGGGATATACCTCCATCGGAACCGGTGATGTCGCGTTTTGCCAAGAGATATGAGAACTGTAGGCCATGGAGAAATTGGTTTCGTGATAGCCTGTTGTAGGCTGCTCACAACCGAGCACCAAGCTCGGAACAATATCCTCAGCCCCCAATGCATTCGCTATGGCTTGATCAACGCTGATGCCACCACGTAACTCTGCCCCTTTTTTCAAAGCAGCTCCCGACAAGATATTGCCGGTTTGCCCCGGGTGAATGCCAACCCCCGTAGCGTTCTTGTTGAACAACCCGTTGATCACATTCAATTTCGACTTTAACGAATCAAGCGGCTGTAGACAACGACTCAATTCCATCTCGTCACCTTGCCCTTTGGCCCACCAGTGATTCGGATGGATACCGCAAGCCATAAACAACACACCTATCCTTTGCGGCAGAGCACTAGCATCATCAGGCTCGTCAGTCTGCCCCCAAACCGGAATCGATTCGAGCCATGGCAAACCTGCTAGCACTCCCGCGCCCCGAAGCCAGCGACGACGAGTCAATTTTTCCGTTCGGCTTTCTTCTGTACTCATGAAATTGGCTCCGGTTAGTTATGGTAAAGCTGCTAGCTGTTCTAGTTAACGAAAAATATTCTTTGGCGTTCGATCTGGCTCAGGCGTCTATCGGCTTAGCTACCCATTGCCTAAGCCCCCTATCGCAGGCTTCCACCCGCCAAAGGTGCATTCTGTGTTAGGCTCCCCCGCTTGTTCAAAAACTGAGGGCTTTCGATTAAATGCTCCCATGCGATCCTTACTCGATTATCGTTTTCCCGAAGGCGTTCCATCAGCTCTTCAACCAATAAATCATCGGACACAACGAGGGTGCGACCAAGTGAATAAGCGACCAAATTTTCACAGAAAGTCCTCCTGAACTCATCAATGCGAGTCGTGAGGATGTAATCTCTCAATCCTTTCCAACCTTCGGCTTCCGTACCCTCAGGCATCGTAGCTGCTGACGAAACCTCTCGCCCGGCAAGGTCCAGTTTCCGAGGTCGACCGATCGGATCGAACCCCTCCAGTAGCAAGCCGGCGGAATCGAATCGATTATGGCATGCCGCACAGCTAGGATGATCGCGATGTCTAGCCAGCAATTCTCGAAGCGTTAAATCCCCCGTGTCATGCTCAGAGTCAGGTAACTCCGGAACGTTAGGAGGAGGGGGCGGAATCTTTTCTCCAAGCAGTTTTCGAACGACCCAATAGCCTCGCTTCACAGGACTCGTTCTTAATCCAGGTGAGTTTTGCGTCAAGAAAACCCCCATGGTCAACATACCGCTACGATTTGCACCCGAAGCCCCATCCAATCGCACCCAAGCGTCCTTGTCTAGAACGTCTCCTGGCCACTTCAGACCGTAGAACTTTGCTAAGACAGGATTGACGACTACGTGATCTGCTGCGATCAACTCGTCGAGCGAACCATCGCGCTCGACAAGATCCCAAAAGGTTTCGATCGGCTCCCGAGCCATGGCTGATCGTATCTCGTCGTCAAAGCTAGCGAAGCGATCTCGATCGACACCGTTGTGCGATTCAAATCGCCTAAAGTCGAGCCAATTTCCAAGGAACTCCTGCATCATTCGCTTAGACCGAGGATCGCTAAGCATTCGGCTCGTGTGCTCGCGCAGCTGTTTTGGTTCCGTTAGATTGCCTTTAACAACAGCCTCCATCAATCGCTCATCAGGCCCGCTTCCCCACAAAAAGAAACTCAACCGCGAAGCGAGCTCTAGGTCGGTGAGCGGTTTGCGTTCAGATGCATTCGTTCGTAAATCCCACCGATACAAAAAGTGAGGGGAAACCAGAATCGATGCGAGCGTATCTTCCATGGCGGACCGATGGTCGGCGGCTGGCAGCTTGCGAGACACGTTATAAAACTCCCTTATCGACTCTTGTTCTGGCTCACTTAAAGTTCTTCGAAACGCTTTTGATGCAAATGCGATCAGTGCACTCACTTGTTTCGGCTCGTTTTCAAGAAGTTCCTTTTCCAACCCGCGAATTTGTCGGTTCATATCCTCGAAGTGAAATTCGACCGCTTCAACCACCTGCGGGCTAGGCTTGCCTCGCTTCACCTTTTCTAAAAATAACTCGCCAAATTGGCGAATCTTCTCTTCTGAGTTGGCATCCTTGTCCTCAGCGCGAACGAACTGAAACTGAGGTTCACGGATAAAGCTTGATTCTGCCCGTTCGAACCAAATGAAGCCAGCATACTGACGGATGGGCGTTAAAGCGATGAGCTCGAGCTCACGCCAAAGCTGGTCTAATTCCTTGTTGCCAGCCTCATCCAAAATGAGGTTGCACAACGGTTGATCATCGCGAAAGTATCCCATCATGCTGTGAAATCCAGCGCTGAGAAGCCTTCCTTTACTCTCGATGTTACCTTCGTTTGCATAGTGTCGACCTCTCTCGATAATCATGAAAGCGTCGGGGAAGATCTCGCAAAACTTCTCGTAAGACGCCTTGATCTCGTCGCGATGCTCAGCCAGATGCTCGCGATCTCTTTCCAGAAGTATCGCGAACGACGATGGCCTCCCTTCCTTGGTGCCAGCACCATCTTGATCATCGCCCCCCTCGTTCTCGAGCTCCTCGAAAATATCTTGCCGACAAGATTGCCTCAATCGAGCAACCTCGCGATTTCGCCACAGCACCAAAGTTTGCGACCCCTCATGAAGCCCCCTAGTTCCCTTCAAGCTAGGCACCGTCGGCGCGAGCTTGGTGCGGTACTCGGAAATAAATTTGCCTAAGGACCTTGCCGCACGGTTGGCATCAGCCTCGGATTCGCAGACGAAAACTTCAGACCGCCAGCGTTCGCCGATTTCCCGCATCGGGCCAAACGAATGTGATTTATCTTGTAGTGCGGCGGTAATCATCGCAAGATACTTGGGACTAAGCCCGCGCCGTGCGGCGACCTCAACGACCGAGTCGCTTGATTTCGCAATGTCCCAACAAGCCAGAAGATACGAAGAAATTTTTGTTGGTTGCTGTTGGTAAAAGTCTACGATCCGCTGAACGCAATACTTGTCCCGATCCGTTTCGGTAACGACCGGATAGGGTGCGAATCGGATTCCTTCCGGGACTAACAACATGTGATCAGCAACGAATCTAGCTGCATCGAGATACTTCGTCACCAACGCCGGCGTCATGGTGAGCGATTCCGCCGAGTTGTCAAAACCAGCCTCGTTGGATGGATCGATAGGAAACGAGCTCGTTGGACGGATGTCCTGTCCCGTAAGATCTTGGATGACGTAGTTATATTCTGAATGATTGAGTCGTCTCATCGTGACCATACCAGGGTCGCCGCGATTCAGAGACGCTTGTTCAGCGCGAAATTGTTTTGTCCACTTGGCCAACTGATCGATGTCTTCTGGTGAAGGTCGATCGGATTGGTCTGCGGGGGGCATATCTCCGATAGTCACCCGAGAAACCAAGAATTGCCAGCTATTCAGCAAAGCGCCAACGTGTTCGTGCTGATAGAACTCGGTCACATCGAATTTAGCCTCTGGTTCCTCGCCACTATGACACGATTCGCAGTGGTTTTTTAAAAAGGGAACAATGGCACCATAAAACTCTTGATGAGTATCAGGCAGCTCGGAGTTTTGGGTTGCTTCTTGTAAGTATAGCGCATGCAGTCTCAGGGGACAGACGCAGAAAAGAATGGCAACGGTCATCGCACAAGCAACGATTCGGGCGATTCCAGCGATCTGATACATGAAATGCTCCAACGAACGTTCTACTAAGGAAAGGCCTGGAGTCGTAGGGACAAACCAGAATAATTTTGAGGTGGGAAAACGAATTATACACTGTGAACCGGTCGAGTGTCCAAAACGATTCCGAATTGTCGCATCAATAGCGTTTTTCGCAAAAACCCGAAGTTTTGTTTCGCTTCTGGACCTTGCCTAAGGCGAGAGCTGCGATTGGCTTCTGCGAGGAGCGCTTATCCTTGTAGCGATTTCAATTCGCTCTACAATACCACCGACGTCTCCCTTCCTCTAGCAATCGAGCTACCGTGATCGTTTTACTGACTAATGATTTGATGTTCCAATCGAAAGTGAGTGGTGCGGTGCGCAATGCCGGTAAGCAGTTGATAGTCGATCGATCCGTGGAACGGCTCGTAGAAAGAGCCGACGCAAATTCGGTCAAGCTTGTTTTGATCGATCTTTCACTTCAACCGCTGGACTTGACGCATGCGGTTGCTTCACTCAGGGATAGCTTTGGCAACGCATCGATTTTGGCATTTGGTGCACACGTAGATGTTGCTCGATTGGAGGAGGCTCAGCGTGCAGGTGCGGACTCTGTGTTGACGCGAGGTCAATTCGACCGCGACATGAACGAAATCGTACAATCCGTTTAGTGACCTCGCAGGGAGACTGCTGTAATGGCTTGTTCATCAGGGGTCGCATCGGCAAATTCCGTTTTAGTCGCTATTCGAACCGCGTTCGAAAGAGCTTCGGAGTTGTTGCGTGCACCGGCACAATTCGCGTTTGTATTCGCAAGTGGTGATTCACTCGTGGATAAAACCGCCGATATCATAGATCTATGGCAGGATATCTCGGGAGGGATTCCTTTTTTCGGTGGTTCCGCAGAAAGTGTTGTCGGGACGACGATCGAGCTCGAAGGAGGCTGCGCCGCCTCGGTCATGCTAGTCAACGAAATGGATTCGTTACCGAAAACTTATGAATTGGAGTGCATTAAAACGCCGGATGGACCATCCGTCATGGGAATCTCCGAAGAACTGCTTGCGGAGCTGCACGGAGGACTCATGGTGGTCGCTTGCCCCGTTTCGTTTTCTGTTGAATTGCTAGCATCAGCATTGGAATACGAAAAGAGCTCACCGCGAGATGCCGTGGTTCCCATTCTAGGTGGGTATTGTAGCAGCCAAGATTGGCAAAGTCCGAGCATCATGTTTTGTGGAGACCGCATCCTGTCTCGAGGGGCTGTCGCATTGACGTTGCCACGGTCTTGGAGCTGGCAAACCGTCATATCGCAAGGATGTCGTCCGATCGGAGAGCCATTGGTCATTACACAGATGGAAGACCAAGCGATCGTAGCATTAGGTGGCAAGCCTGCTATGAAACAACTCAGAGAGCTTTATGAAAAGCTACCTACGCAAGAGCAAGAAATGGTATCCAATTCGCTGATGGTCGGACGTGCGATTAGTGAATACAGCGAAACTTTTTCCCACGGTGAGTTTTTGATTCGTGCTGTACAAGGTATCGATCCATCAAATCAGGGTCTCATTGTGACCGACCGTTTTCAAGTAGGACAGACTATAAGATTTCACGTTCGCGATGCCGATGCCGCAACATCTGACCTGCAACACTTACTCAAAGTCTTTCGTGATTCCCAGGAGCAACCGCATGGTGCGTTGCTGTTCACTTGCAATGGACGCGGCTCTCGCATGTTTGATGTGGAAAGCCACGATGCAACGATTGTTGATAGCTACCTACCTAATTTACCGCTAGCTGGTATATTTGCGGCAGGCGAGTTTGGTCCGATCGCAAACCAGAACTTGGTTCATGGTTTTACCGCAGTACTTCACTTGCTCAAGAGGATGGCTTAAAGTCGCCGAGAACATCCCTTGCTACAGGGAAATTCCAAAACACCCCAGGGACGGGACAGGTTTAGCCACGGATGGCATTTTTCAGAGCTATCAATCTCAGTGCTTCTGAACAGTACCCATCGAGCGGACTATTGCCCAGCGATTATTGCCCAGCGACTATTGCTCAGCGACTATTGCTCAGCGACTATTGCTCAGCGACTATTGCTCAGCGACTATTGCTCAGCGACTATTGCTCAGCGACTATTGCTCAATGCCTCGCGTTGCAGATAAGCAGATTGTGCCAACAATTCGACTTGGTACCGCATGAGATCGATCTCGGCGTTCAATTGTCCTATTCTATTACGACGTGCAGACTGTTCGATCTGAACTGCCGACTGTCGCAGCAAATCGATCCCGCGTAGCTTGGCACTGGATTTCAAACGATACGCAATACTAGCAACAGCCATCGCATCATGGCGTCGGGTATGCCGGTCGAGAGATACCATGTCGTCCTGTAGGTCTCGGATAAAGGACTCCAGTTCGTCAAAAGCAGCATCCACATCCCCTCCATGTTGGCAGATCAGATAATCAAACTCCGCGAATCTAACATTCGAATTGTTCATGTGGTTTTCCGAGAATAGGAGCCAGTAAGGGATACTCATTGCGAAAAAGTAGAACACGGGCCCGCTGGATGGATAGGTTCCTTAGTTTTGTGGTAATTTTTAACGAACAAGCAATCGATAAGGCCGTCAGATCCGGTACAACCATACTGGTCTCGCTCCTCCTCTATGCTCAACTGTCCAGGCACGGTCGCTCGCTAGAAAAGAAAAACGAAAATCGCTCGAGGCTGCTATGACGAACCGACTTCCCAACATAAGCACTTTGATCGATGGCTATAACCTGATGCTTGGAAGTGTTGTGAGCCCAGATGCAAAGCGTAAAAGAACTTTGCACGACGCTCGACTCTACTTTCTAAGTTGGCTAGAGTCCAAACTGCCTCCGCAAGAGCGAACCAACGTGTGCATAGTTTTTGACACCGCGCACAATGCAGCTCACGATCAACAGACGGCTTTCCATGGAATGAGAATAATCTATGCAACCTCTCACTTGTCGGCAGATGAGTGTATCCAGTCGCTAATCAGAAACCATCCGTCTCCTTCAAAGCTAACCGTAGTTTCGTCTGATCATCAAATTCAGCGGAACGCCAGAGCCCGAGGGGCGAAGGCTATTGACTCCGAGGTTTGGATCGAGCAACTGAATGCCCCACCAACCGATAAAGAACGTGACCAACCGGCTGGACTCAACGATTCGGAGAAACCGGATAGAGAAATCAACACCAAGAAGTGGCTTGAGGAGTTTGGGTTCTAGAAACGCTGAGTCGATCAACCTACCAATCCCAAAAAGTGCGCCCCAAACACATCTTCCATCGCGCACGCATTCGGAAGATGAGCTAAGCCGGTAGCTCAAAAATAATCACCGCCCCACTGGCGTTTGGAGGCCGGAACTCATCACCCCCGACGTACAGACGACCATCATGTGCCTCGACGATCCGGCGACTTATCGCCATCCCTAGCCCCGTTCCCTTCGTTTTCGTGGTGTAGAACGGATCGAAAATTCTCTGCGTTTGCTCTTCGTCTAAACCAGGTCCACAGTCCGCAATCGCAACCTGCACCGAAGTCGAAACACCGCTGCGTATCTGTCGACATACGACTCGAACCATGGAACCTCTCGGGGAGACGAATAAGGCGTTCTCAAAGATATTTCGTAGAACCTGTGAGATCTTGTCGGGGTCGCAGTATACAGCAGGACAGTCGCCACAATCCACGTCCATTTGCACATCCAACGCCTTAGATTGATCCTCCAAATTTGCCCACGTTTGCTGACAGAGCTCAGCCAGAGTATGCCGCGTCTTCCCCAGTTGAATCGGAGCCGCATAGCTCCGCACTTCTTCATAGAGAGTCTGAAGCTCTACGAGCGCCGAGCGAATTCGCCGGACTAAATCCTTTTGGTCTGGCAGAGAATCTAGGTCAAGGTCCAGCATATCCAAACATGCTCGCGAGCGCTGCAACGCATTTCGACTCTCATGAGCCAAACCTGTTACCATCTGCCCGATGGCTGCAAGCCTCTCACTTTGGATTAAACGCAACTGGGCGTCTCGCAGCTCGGCTTCGGTTTGCTGCCGTTCCGTCATGTCACGCATGATGCCGGTATACAACACTTGATCGTCTATCTTGACTTCACTGATAGCCAAATCCACGGGGATCAGCGTACCGTCCACCTTTTGTCCTAAAACCTGACGACCAATGCCAATAATGTTACGCTTTCCCGATTCCTGATACGTATGGATGTACTGATCGTGACGTGAGCGGTCTGGCTCGGGCATTAGCATGGATACATTTTTGCCGATCAAGTCGCTCGGCTTATAGCCAAACAATTTCTCTATAGCCCGATTGGCGTGCATGATGATGCCGCGATGATTGATAGTGACAATCGCATCAACAGCCGTGTTGAGGATAGCATTGAGTAACGCCGTATCAACACGGCTTTGCGCTTCTGTCTCCAACTGATTCCCATCCGTCATTCTGCCCCCTCAAGCCAACCTGGTTTCAACTCTTCTAACATGCTGACAAGGCGCGATCTTTGATCGGAATTTAAACTGACTCCTTCCGGAGTGTTAATGTATTTCACTAGAACCTCGCTCATGCGATTCTTAACATACTGCATCACAGGGGCAGGCAACCCATCAAAGTGACTCGACAGAATCAAGAAGCTGCACCGATTTTGGAATAGATACCTCGACAAATCCAAATCTCGAAACGAACGCCCCTGAGAATCGCGAGGGCCGAGACCTTCAAAATCCGCTCGATATCGATCCGATCCCGCAACGGTATCCGTCAATTCAAACTCATCCGCGAACAAAAGAGCCTTTAGAAGCTCTTCTCCTACCGACGCAATCCGCCGCTTGGTCGAATCGCTTACGAAATCTTCTGCTCGTCCCAATGCGTGGTTCATCGCTTTATCTAGGTGAGTCGCTTGTCGTGTCTCGTAATTGGCTCGAGTGATTAGATTATGGACTCGAGTTTGATGTTCCAAAACCATGAGAGCCACAATGTCGCTCTCCAAACTCAGATAGCCACTCCGACTAACTTCACTCGGTAATTCCGTCAGATTAGCTCCTCTCTCGACATCCAAGCCTTGAGGATCCTCACGCTCCAAAGCAAATACGTTTCCCATATGACGCATCGAACCATGAGTACCTGTTACATACCAACCACCCCATCGCTGCAGAAACGGACTGCGATGATCGGAAACATAGCTCGAAGAACCACTCCGGGGGCGGCCTGCTTTATCGGGGTAAACCGATCGAACGAGAACACCTGGTACTCGCTCCGTACGGGTCGTTGCGTGGCAAGATAAGCATTGCCCTCGATCCCGTATGATCGTGGGGCTAACAGGTGCATCCTCGGAAAGCCGCGACGGTAACTCTAACGTATAAAAGACCGAACCCAACTGATCGTCGATAGCAGTCAACTCGATGACGTTGCTCCCCTGCACAAAACCCACGTAACAGTCTTCATTGAAAAAGATAGCCCGAGGTTTGCGGGGAGTGATGTGATTGATCTGCAAACTAGTCTTGGAGAAGACGAGACACTGCGAAGATACGGGAACTTCCAGTAGCTCCAGTAGCGATGTCAGATAGTTTCCCTTTTCGTCCGGGATAAGCGATTTGCTGCCTGACTTGATGTCTTGCCAGAGGATCGCAACCCGATCGTGAGATGGACTGTCGTAGTACGAAACGGGGGGATTTTCAAAGTCATCTCCCGATATCGCTGCACGTGGTGCTGATACCACCAATAGGCACGCATAAAAAACGATAGCCAAGCTGAGAGGAACTGGCTTCTTCATTTACTTTCGTGTCTCGCTTTTCAGCTCCGAATCGTCGTTCAGGATTCGCATCGATTCGGAATCCAAGTCATCGTATTGGCCACTCTTGATGCAATAAAAGCAGCCGATCAGGCCCAAAGCTCCTAGGAATAACGCGGCCGGTAATGCTATGTACAGTACACTCATGTTCGTTTCTCCCAAGTCTTCTCACGGCGTTTAGTAAAGGTTCTCGCGTTCATCGCTAACACCAAAACAGAGACTCCGCTCAAGGGCATGAACAGGGCCGCAGTCAGCGGATGAATCAGACCGCTCATGGCGAGCGATATCGTAATGGTGTTGTAAAGAAGCGAGACTATGAAACAATTGCGAATCGCTCGAATGACTCGCTTCGATGCGAGAAACAATTCTAACAACGAACTCAAGCGAGGATTGGCGATATAGATGGGTGCAGCCGCCAACGATTGCTCGGTGTTTCCGCGCACAGCGATACCTATATCAGCCGCAGCCAAGGCCGCTGCGTCGTTGACTCCATCACCGACCATTGCAACTTGAAGCCCCAGCTCTTCGCGACTTCTGCGAACCATTGCCAATTTGTCTTCAGGGTTTTGAGCCCCCAGAACGGTTTCCAACTCGACACCTTGATGACGAAGCGACTCAGCAATTCGTTCAACAACCTGCGGATGGTCACCAGATAGGATCCCTAGCTTCCAACCGAGTTCCCGTAGCGACCTCAAGGTGTCGACGGCATCGTGTCGAATGGCATCTCCCACGGCGAACAAACCAACGACGACATCGTCTGTTGCGACCCAGATCGCCGACTGGCCACGATGAGCGATATCAGCAGCTTGCGTCCGCCATCGGTCTGGCACCGTGATACCACATCGTCTCATCCAAGCTTCATTGCCAATGGACAAAATGGCATCGTCGATCGCGCCGCCCCGGACCAACCCCCGAACACCATAACCTTGTTGCTGAACAACATCGGTGGCTGTAATCGTTTCGTCCTCGTCCTCATAAGCTTCTGCATAATCTACAATTGCCGTCGCTATGGGATGATATACCGATCGTTCCAAGGCAGCGATGGCGGGAAGCCAGTTCTCCTCACCAAACCAATGGTGAACATGCACTCGCCCCATAGTAATCGTGCCTGTTTTATCGAGCCATAACATCCCGGGCTTGGCGAGCTTTTCAAGGCATTCTCCCTCCCGAATCCAGATCTGTTGTCGTGCAGCACGGCCCAGCGCGATCGTAACAACCAACGGAGCCGCGAGCGCCAATGCACAGGGACAAGCTATGGTTAGCAATGCGATCGTATGCCCTGTCGCAGTCCCCACACTGGCCATGACACTCCAGCCGATAAAGGTCAGGAGGGCTAGCGTCAAGACGATTACAACAAACCACCGGCTGACTCGATCGGCTGCTTGTATCCACGGTGTTCGATAGGTGGTAGCATCTCGCACCATCGCCATAAGACGCCCCATGCGACTCTCATCGCCCGAGGCCGAGACTTGCATCTCCACTCGGGACGTTAGATTCGTGGTTCCCCCTACGACCAAATGACCAGACGCGACCACCACGGGCTGCGTTTCCCCAGTCAACAGCGACATGTCGATCGTGCTCTGGCCTGTGAGAATTTCACCATCAGCAGGAACGATTTCGCCTGGCTCAACAATCGCGACATCTCCTGCCTTTAAACGATTGGCTGGGATAATGGCTACGGTATCGTCCGGGCCTTTCTTCTTGGCAATATTGGCATGCCAGCGCAGCAATCTGGTCATCGAAACTCGGGCTCGTGATTGGGCTCGGAATTGGAGATAACGACCTATGCGAAGCAGCAGCACAAAAGAGGCGAGTGAATCAAAATAAACGTGCCCGACCCCTGAATAAGCACCGTATATTGCGCTCGCAGATCCAATCAATAGAGCAATCGCGACAGGAATATCGATGTGCGGTGTCTTTGACTTGATAGCAGCCCATGCGGTCTGAAAGAAAATTCTGCCGGGAAAAGCCGCCGACAATAAACCAAGACCTGCACCGACCCATCGCAAAAAGTATTCGTTATCGCTCGAAATGCCTGTAGATTCCCCCGCGTAGAGAGCAACGCCGATCCACATCGCATTGGCCGCAAAAAACGCGGCGGCAGCCAGAGCCATCCAGTGCTCACGCTGCTTGAGGGTTACTTCACGAGATTGCTCTTCGTCGTCTTGCCACGGGGCCAATTGATAGCCGATCTTTGATAGACGAGAAGCAACCCGAGCGACCGTAGTTTGCAAGGGATCATAAATGAGCTCGACTGAGTTGTCACTTAATCGTACGCGAGCACTGTAAAGCCCATGAATAGTCGGTTGCAAACGCTCGATTAACCAGGAACACGCGGCACAATGCATACCTTCGACCGATAACCGTACGCAATCAAGTCCACCGGGTAGATGGTTGACTCTGACTCCTGCTGCATCCAAGTCGTACAACACAGCATTGCGTTGCTCGGACTCCTGCACACCGAGCGAGCTACCAGTATCGGTGCGGAGCGTGTAATAGTCCTCTAATCCCATCTCGTGGATCAACGCATAAGCACCCATGCAGCCATTACAACAAAATGCTCTTTCTGCACCTTGATTCGAACTGCCGTGCGATACCGTCGACCGAGCCGGTGCACCGCAATGGGCACAAGGTACTGTGGTTTCCTTTTTTTGGGGTCGTCGATTAAGAGTCATTAATCTACCGGCCTCTTTCGGACTGTTCGGATTGACAGCAGGGCAAGCCTGCGTTGATTAGAATGCGAAGTCGATTCAATCGCTCAGCACCCGTTTCCTGTTCCGAGGGCAACATCAAATGGGAATTCCTCTCGTCTGGATTTATTGTTTCCTTGGCGGATGCTTGGTTGATAAAGGTCTTGGGAATGGGCAATTCAACAGCCGATCTCGCGACCATCAGGTAAATCCCCATGGTTAGAACGCATAGTGAGGATACCACACCAGTCGCTCCTCGCCATCGATCTCCCAGCAATCGCCACCCCATTACCGACAAGGAAAGGAGCGGCAACGTACCAATCCAAAACGAGACCATCGTGGCGATCGACATCGCCGTGGATGTTGAAGCAGCGGCTGTCAATACGAAGAGGTATAACCACCCGCACGGCAACAAAGTGGTCGTTAATCCCCAGCCGAACGCGCTCTGCCACTTAGTTCTCTTAGGCAATTGAGCCCGAAGTTTGGCTAGTTGCATGCTCCAAGCATAAACCCATTTTCCATGCTTGGCGGAACCGCTTTGGAGTGCAAAGCGATCTGGAGATAAGGCCCCCAACAATCGTATCAACCCGAGGCCGATGAGAATGACTCCCACCCAAAGCCCCAACGACTGAAACCATTCCCATCGACCGAGCGAACTTGCCAAAAAACCGACCGCCAACCCCATCGCCACGTAGGTAAATAGCCTGCCGACATGATAAGCCGTCATGCGTCGGAACGAGTCGAGCTTGGTTCCCAGGTTGGCTTGTTTGCCGCTCTCCATGGTTCCGGATGCCATGATGGCGAACGGACCACACATTCCGACGCAATGCAACGAACCGAGCGCTGAGGCAATCGCTGTTGCACCAAGCAACTCTAACGCGCTGCCCCAAGAAATCATAATCGACTCTTCCAATCGATTTTGCGTTCCAACCAAATGGACTTATCTCCCGCAAACCCGGCGAGCTCAATATGCCAAAAGCCTGGCTTTGTCATCTGAATCGCTGCGGTATAGAAACCGTCTTGCTCCTCTAACTCGACTCGCTGCTGCTCAGCAACTCGGGTGAAGTGAAACACCTCGATCGTCCACTTGAGATTTGGCACATGAGCACCTTCGCTATCGGTAATTCTTAGAACGATCGCTTGGTCGGTCGACTTCTCTTGATCGATATCAACCGAATAGCCTGTCTCTCTAAAATGCTTGAAGTCTCGTTGACGGTCCGACCATTGAACCGAACGTTGCCCAAAACCCGGAATGGACCGAAAGGAGGGATCGCCTGCCGCCATAGTAATAGCCACCACAGCGATCGTGATATCAATCGCAAAGAAGCCAAGAATCATCGAGACCCAGAAGCGGCGGGAACTTGCTTCACTCATATTATTGTGGTCCTAGTAGTTTAACAGAGAGATCTCGAGTCGCTTGGTTATCGTCTTGAACGGTGAGAGTTGCATTGGCAAAACCTCTGCCAGTTGTCATCGAGATAGGAAACTTAACATCCACCAAAGCCAAAATCGTTTCGCCTGGTTCTAGCTTAAGCTTTTCGCCAGCACTCCACTGAGCGGCAATCTTGGCATCGCTTGGAACCAAGACATACTCTTGAGCGGTTTGACTTCGGTTGACGAGGCGAACTTTGAAATTGTTTTGTACTTGTTTGTTCTCAAGGATCGAAAACGGCGACCCTCCCCCACGGAACACTCTCGCGTCGAACGCAAATTTCGTGGAGAGAACGTAGACGAACAAGCCTGCCAAAACCGTGATGAGAACGGAATAGATGGCCGTTCTGGCTCGGATCCACTTTTGAGGCTTGCCTTCAAGCACATCTTGACTGGTGTATCGAATCAATCCAATCGGCAGACCGACTTTCGTCATCACAGTATCGCAAGCGTCGATGCATTGTGCACAGTGAACGCATTCGAGCTGCAAGCCGTTTCGAATATCAATACCAGTCGGGCAAACTGCTGTGCATCGACCGCAATCAATGCAATCGCCAGCCGTCGGAAGATTCAGCGTTGCGACTCCATCATTAACGCCCTTGGTTCGTTTTCCCTTCTTTCGCGGCTCACCCCGGTTGGTGTCATACGCAACGATTAGAGAATTTCGATCCAACATCACAGACTGAAAGCGACCATAGGGGCATGCGATCATGCAGAGTTGCTCGCGGAAGTAGAGACCATGAAAGGTCATGGCGGCAGTGGAAGCGAACATAATCAGAAACGCTACGGGATGCTGAGTCGGAGTCATTCTCATCCATTGAGCCAAGCGATCCGTGCCTACAAAGTAACTGAGAAACACGTGCGCGATGAGTCCGCACAAAATCACATAGACGAAAAATCGTGCCACCTTCATCGGACCACTTAGCGGTTTGCGACCTTTTCCGCCTCGCCCTACTGTCCTATCGAATAATCGATCAATAGGACGAAACACGTATTCCATGTAAACGGTATGTGGGCACGCCCAGCCACACCAAACACGGCCCGCGACGCTAGTCGCAAGCATGACCGCGAAAAACGAGCCCAGCATGAGACAAGCCAACAGCGGAGTGTCTGTCGGATAAAACGTATGCCCAAGGAACGTAAATTGTCGCGAAGCAATATCAAGCAGCACGTACGGCTTGCCGTTAATGCGCAGATGCGGCAAGATCACAAAGAATGCGATCAACGCATAACCAACGATACGTCGCTGATGCCAATACTTGCCCATCGCCAGTGATGGCGTGATCCAACGCCGTTTACCGTCCTTCGCCAAAGTCGGCAAAACTTGTTCCTCTGGTTGTAGGATCGAGCCCGCGTTTCCAGCAGGCTGCCCCCCAAGGTTCGCTCCGTCCATCGTGGATCGGATCGCAGCGGAATCGTTTTGGCATGCCCCCTCTCCCTTGCAGTTACCGCACCCGACGGAGCATGCCGCCATTCTGGCTTGTGGTGAGGTAACTATAGGAAGATGATCTGTTGTACTCATGGTTTTTATTTCCCACCCCGGATTCAATATGTATTCAGGGTGAGCCTGTGTTTGAGGTCCTTGACTTTGGGTGCTGATATCTTTGATATCAGCACACCTGCATCGGTTACATTTTTTCTTCGGTTTCGCGTGGTGCCGTCGGCCATGGTGGGATAGGGCTACCATCTGGTCCCTTAGCGTTCGGAGGATTGGTGCCGCGCAAGCTGGCCACGTAAACAGAAACCAAAATCACATCGTTTTGGTGCGAGAGTCTCTTATTCCAAGCGGGCATCGCCCCGCCGGCTAACCCTTCGTTGACCACCTTGATGATATCGGTCAGGGATTTAATCGCCTTGAAATGCTCATCGCATAGATTCGGACCGACATTGCCGCCCCCCTCTGGACCGTGGCACGACGTACAGTTCGAGCGAAAGATCGATTGGCCGACATTCACCCATTTGGGATCCTGAAGATATTTGATCATCGTGGCTTCGTCCGGCGTCAAGTCCCCGATTTCCTTGTACTGCTTCTTGGTGTTTTCACTCAAAGCCGTTTCGAATTGATCGGCCACGGAGCGGCCTGCCTGGCCGCCATGGTAGTACATCAAGTAAAACGGTGATGCGACGATAGTCACCCAGAAGAGCCACTTCCACCAACCGGGAAGCGGGTTATCGTATTCCTGAATTCCATCGTAGCTATGTCCTACGGGAGGTTCTTTGTTAGTTAGCGTCGACATTAAACGTTCGGTCCTTTCCGAGGATCAACGACATGATCTTGTAGGGGTATATTACTGAATTGTTTCGCGGATTCGGGGCGGAGTTTCCAAGCGCCCCAAATGATGGACAGGAATGCAACCGCGAACATGACGACGGCTACCTCACCAAAGAACGAATAATCCAGCCAGGATACTACTTCTTTTAACATGATCTATTCCGCTTTCTTGTCCGCTTGAACAACAGCAATCGCTGAGTCAAATTGTGTGTTAATGCCCGCCGTTGGTAGTTCCGACGATTCCTCGCTTGCAGGAACAGCCTCCGGTTCCGCAGCGGCCTCCTCCGGTTCTGCAACCGCCTCGTCCGTTTCCGTATTAAACAAATCGGTACCCATTCGCTGCAAGTAAGCGATCAGCGCGATGGCTGTCGATTCCTCCAGCAAAATCCCTTCATAGGTCACTGGACCGCCTTGGGAAATGATCTCCGCTGCGATTGCCTGAGCTTGTGTTCGAGCGATCTCTTCAGCGTTGGTCAACTCCTCTTCGTAGGGAGCCCCCAGGAAGTGCGCGGCCCAAACTCGCTTCGGAATCTCCTTGTAGTTGAGCTTCTCGCTGAGGAGATGACGATACGGAGGCATCACAGACCCCGGCGAGGTCTTTGCAGGATCCTCAAAGTGTCTCCAGTGCCAGAAGCTGCTTTGCTTGCCTCCTTCACGAGCCAAATCGGGACCGATTCGACGAGACCCCCATTGGAAAGGTCGATCGTAAATGAACTCACCGGCTTTGCTGTAATCAGGAGGATAACGTAGCGTTTCCGCCACCATCGGACGAATCATTTGCGAGTGGCAGTTGTAGCACCCCTCAGCAACATAGATATCGCGACCAGCCAGTTCGAGCGGCGTATAAGGCTTGACCGAAGGGATCGTAGGGATATTGCTTCGAATCAAGAACATCGGAACGGCTTCGAACAAGCTGGCGATCGTAACCGCCAGGGCTGTTAGAATGGTGAATCGAATCGGCAATCTTTCCCAACGTCGGTGCCAATCCATCTTGGCAAAGGTTTCGACCTTGGCCGCAGCTTCTACTACCGGTACACCCTTGAGGTCCGAAGGTGGCAACGGTTGATCGACATAGTGCTTGCTCAATCGAGGAGCAGCATGAACATGGACCTCATACTTGGCAGGTCGGTTCATCCAAGTCATGAAGGCGTTAAGGCCTAGCATCAAGACCCCAGCTACATAAAGCAGACCTGCGAATACCCGCGCCCACCAGTAAGGAACAATTGCCTGCACCGTCTCTACGAAGTCGGGATACTGCAATCGGCCTAGATCGTCCATGGCTCTCCACATAAGCCCTTGGGTGATTCCAGCGACGTAGATCGGAATGATGTAGAGAAGAATTCCAATAGTACCAATCCAGAAGTGCCATTCGGCTAATTTCTGGCTCCAGAGCTTGGTCTGGAACAAACGTGGTAGCAACCAATAGATCATGCCAAAGGTCATAAAGCCGTTCCAACCGAGAGCACCGGAGTGAACGTGAGCGATCGTCCAGTCCGTGTAGTGCGAGAGAGCGTTCACACTCTTCACAGAGAGTAGCGGACCTTCGAATGTTGCCATGCCATAAAACGTAATACCGACGACAAAGAATTTCAGGACTGGATCGGTTGTCACTTTGTGCCAAGCGCCTCGCAGCGTCAGCAACCCGTTGATCATCCCCCCCCATGACGGCATCCATAACATCACGCTGAACAACATGCCAAAGGTGCTAGCCCATTCAGGCAGTGCGGTGTAGTGCAAGTGGTGAGGACCGGCCCAAATGTAAATAAAAACCAGAGACCAGAAGTGAATAATACTGAGCTTGTAACTGAAGACAGGGCGTTCGGCAGCCTTAGGAAGGAAGTAGTACATCAATCCCAGGAACGGAGTGGTCAAGAAGAACGCCACGGCGTTGTGACCATACCACCACTGCATCAGTGCATCTTGAACGCCTGCATAGACCGAGTAGCTTTTCCAAGCACCGATCGGAACCACCAGATTGTTAAAGACGTGTAGGATCGTCACAGTAACGATCGTTGCAATGTAGAACCACAACGCGACGTACATGTGTCGCTCACGACGATTCCACAAAGTCATCAAAAAGTTACCACCAAAGAAGACGAGCCACACTACAGCGATGGCCAAATCGATGGGCCACTCCAGCTCAGCGTATTCCTTGCCCTGAGTAAATCCGAGCGGCAAGGTGATCGCGGCCGCGACAATAATCGCTTGCCATCCCCAAAAGTGCAGTCGGCTCAGCAGATCGCTCCACATGCGGCACTTGCAAAGTCGCTGCGTGCTGTAATATACCGCCGCAAAGATGGCGTTCCCTGCAAACGCGAAGATCGCCGCGTTGGTGTGAACCGGTCGCAGCCTTCCAAACGTAAAGTATTGAGCGATGGCCGGATTGATCGATTCCAGGAGACTCGGCATGACGAGCAAAAGAGCAACAATTACCCCGGCTGCCGTTCCTACGATCCCCCAGATAATCGTCGCAATCAAAAACAGCCTGACGATCCCGTCGTCATAGCTAAAGGTCTCGAGTGCCTGCGTTTGATATTCCGAAGAGGTGGAAGATTCGGGACCTCCCGTGTTGCGGTCCGTCGATGGAGGAGATTCTTCAGCTAATGACATGAGTTCTTAGATCTTGAATGAGGGGTGTTTATAACGATGGCGACGTGACATGCAATCGACGTGCCGTTTTAAAAAGACAAATCGCCGCACCAACCAATTTGGAAACCAGTGGATTTCCTTGCCGCCTGAACAGCGGGTTCAGATTTTATTCGGTTTATGGTTCCACAGCCCTTGCCATTGCCGTGCGGAAGCGATCTGGTTTCCAGGTAGGTGAGATCAATTGTCACACCCAGTGGAAATCATTTTCCTTCGCTGCATGCAAGCTAGTGCGTCACAACCTGACGCAGTGACAACTGTGCCAAATTGAGCCAAACCTGCACACCTTGTCAATATCCTTCTTGCAGTCCTAGCGTTGCTTGAGTTCTCGCGATGCGTGGCCTCGCTGAATTCTAATGCAGATTAATGCGAGCCCGGACCATTGGAAAACTTCAGGATCAAGTCATGGTGCCGCCTTTGCTAGCAAAAAGTAAAATGGATGATTTGAAATAGAAGTAACTGTTTAGGTACTCTTTTTGCTGCTGGGGGCTAGCTTGCACGCGCTCAGTTTGAGGGCTAACCAAACCGTATCAGGACCAGTAACGAACACCTATGGTTTTAGCACCACTTTCGGAACCAATTGATCTGCTCTTGGTCGATGATGAACCCGACTTTTTGGAGCCGGCGTGCCGCTTTTTTCAACGTCAGGGTTATCGTGTCGTTGCGGCCGCCAATGCGGAGCAAGCGATCAGCGTCCAACAAAGCCAGCACTTTAATGTGGCAATTGTCGATCAAAACATGCCTGGCATGAATGGGTTGGATTTGATCAATCGGCTTCACCAGGAAGACCCCGAGCTAAAGATCATTATGCTGACGGGAGCAGGAAGTATTGGCTCCGCAGTCGAGGCGATGAAACGAGGAGCGGTCGACTACTTGTCGAAACCGTTCGGACTGGATGAACTTGACGTGCTTCTGCGGCGAACAGCCAAGGCGATCGTCTTGGAGAAGGAGAACATTTTCCTAAAGCGCCAGCTCAACGAGCAGAATCGCACCAAGCCGCTCATCGGAAATTCATCAGGGCTGCAAGAAGTTAAGCGTCTCATTGCACGCATCGCCCCTAGCGACAAGCCCGTTTTGATATTGGGCGAAAGTGGCACGGGAAAAGAGCTTGTCGCTCGAGCGATCCATGCTCAAAGCGGGCTATCAGAAAAACCCCTCGTGGTTATCAATTGCGCCGCACTGCCGGAATCCCTTTTGGAAAGTGAACTCTTTGGTCACGAGAAAGGTGCCTTTACAGGAGCCATCGATGCGAAACCAGGGCTGTTCGAAATTGCCGATGGCGGGACGTTATTTATCGATGAGTTTGGAGAATTGGCTGGTGGACTTCAAGCCAAACTGCTTCGCGTGCTTGAGGACGGCTCCATGAGGAGAATCGGTTCGACCAAGGAACGAAAAGTAAAAGTTCGCTTGATCGCAGCCACAAATCGAGATCTCGCCAAAGAGGTCGCCGAAGGTCGTTTCCGCGAAGACCTTTTTTACCGAGTCAACGTTCTGTCGATCAAGATTCCGCCATTGCGTGAAAGGTTTGAGGATATCCCACTTCTGATTCAGCATTGGCTGGGAGAAGACTGGACACTAGGGCCAGGCGTGAGTGAGCTATTCAGCAGGTACGCATGGCCAGGAAATGTCCGGCAGCTTATTAACGCCCTGGAGCGAGCCAAGATTCTGTCCGACGATCATCGAATCGATCTAGCGAATCTTCCTTCCGAAATCCACACGACCAATAATTCGCCGACGATTCCCGTACAGGACCTTGTCCCGGAGCTACGTATTGGTGACGCAATTCCCTTGGAGTCTCTGTCTCATCGGCATGTCACAGAAGTATTAAAACGAAACCGTGGGAACAAGACCAAAGCTGCCAAAGAGCTTGGAATTGCGCGTCGAAGCCTTTACCGAATTCTTGATACGCTAGCCGCAAAAGAAGAGTCGATCGACAGATCGGTGGACGCTCCCGCCTCTGCTAAATAGCATCCCTTACGGGTATTGCTAAAGAGGATCCCAGCAAGATCGACGTTAGTCGTCGGTTAGGACTGACATCGCCGTACGAGCGGGTTCCCAATCGGGGTAGATTCGAGCTGCTTCCAGGTAGCATTCCATGGCTGCACCGTCATTGCCAAGGTGCCAGTAGCATTGCCCGAGCGCCACGCATGCTTGATAAGCGTAACAGTCCAGTTGCAACGCTCGCTTACAATCGTCCGCGGCAAGCTCGATGCTGCTATGGGTAAAGTGAATCCAAGCCCTCAAATAGTAGACGTCGCTTCGCCCTTCGGTTTCTTCCGCTAGATGGTTCGCCAGATCGATGGCTTGCGTATAAGAACCGTTCGCAAGCAACTGCTCGACCTCATAAGCCGTTTTGCGATGCCATGGACTCTGCGTTCGGTAGCAGATAGCTCGGCGAGCTTCATCGGCACTCGTACGAACGCTTCGAGATTCGTCTCGGAGGAGCGCCCCCAACGGCTTATAGTGAGATTCCGTTCCTAAATAGCGTAATGCCCAGGCGGCGGCGCGACGAGTCTCAGGTAGACTGGAGGCTAGCAATCTTTTGAGGGTTGCGGAATCGTAAACTTCCCGAACGCGATCCACCCAATACATAGGCGTTCGTCCACCTACCGTCGAGAGTACAATGGTGTGGTCATCGCCAATGGTTTGAGCGAGGTAGCTTTCGAAATAGTCGTTTATTTTGGTCATGCAGTCGTTACCTTTTCAAAACCTATGCCTCTAAGACTTCGATCTGCGAATCCCATTAAAAGTTCCGTCATGTCACCGTTCGACCATTTCACTCTAATTGCCAAAACTTCCGTTCGCAACGGTTCTCTACCTCTTGTTTTCAACTTCGACAAGTTGCGGATTACTTGCTTGACATGCTCCGTTTTCCTATTCCAAGTCGCTATGGGAGCCGTGTCAACAAATGGCCAACACCCCATGCTTAGCAAAGAGTTCATCGCAACTTACCAACGCTTACAGGCACCATGGTCTCAGGATATCGATGCAACGGCGGAGGAAGTGTGCAAGGTCGTATCGACTGCTTACAACGTTCCCATTTGGATCGATATGGGCTTACCCCGTGATCGCAAAGTCAGCCTACCCAGCAAGCTGGAAACGCTCGACGAGATGCTTTCCGATTTAGCACAAAAGCTTGATGGTGAACTTGTGATCTTGGAGGGAACCGTTTTGTTTTTGCCAATCGAAATTGCCCCGCGTGTGTCGGCGCAATACTGGCGAAACAAGAGCACATCCTTGGGTTTGATCTGGAGCAGGCCATCGCAGCCACCGTTCTCATGGAATGCTGGGACGAGTGCACAACAAATTGCCATACAACTCAATGCTCTGGCCAAACTCGACGCATCTTGGCTCGAGCTCGTCGCTCGAGACCTTTGGCCGGAAAGGCGATTTGAGAAACAGAGCTTGCTCACCATCGCCACCTGCATTCTTAGCAGTATGCGTCTTGAGGTCGATCTGGGAGCCAAGCCCCCCAACGTTCGAAGCCTCGATGGCGACATCGCGACCAAACACACCATCGACTGGACCTATGCAGCGGATCAGCTAAAGCGATTGGGTGACGACCATTGCAAGTCATGGAAGAGAGAACATCCCGACGTAGAAATCAAGACCCAAGACAGAACTTGGATCATCACGGCGACACCAGCAGAGCATATGCGGCTGATCGGCCCGTTGATTCCGAAAGTGAAGTACCAAAAGCCGAGCTCGGAAGGAGCGGTGTATCAAGGCGAACTGCGGGGGACGCTGGGTAGCGCCCTGGATGCGATCGCGAAAACTGCCAACTTGCAGCTATCCCCTTGGCCTCTGCCAGAAGCAGTCGCAAGGCGAGAGATCCAGATCAGCTACAACCGGGCCACCATCGACGATATCCTGGCGGAGCTCGGCAAAGCCGGACGGCTCAAGATTGAACGGAATGGCAACCAGTGTGTGCTCACGATCCTGGATTGATAACCGCCCCCTTCGTTCCTCAAGATGTGCCACCCCATCCGTGCTCTCTGGTTTACCATCGTTTTGTCAGGCCACCCTCGGCCAATCGTCCTAAAATTAGCCCTGCTACTGCAATGCGTCCCGAGATCACAAATTAGTTGAAACGAAACTTGAAAACTACCAGAAAATCCGGCGTTGGACTTGCCGATGCTATGGTGGGATTAGTACACTTTCCGTCCCGAATTTTGTGAAGGTGCGTAAACTCTTTCGCAATCGGGGCTCAGTTTGTCCTGACAGTTCATGCCAAAGTGGCGGAATGGCAGACGCGCTGGACTCAAAATCCTGTGTCCTCACGGACGTGTGGGTTCGACTCCCACCTTTGGTACTTGATGTTCGCACATGGGTCGTTCCTAGGTGCGGCGATCACGTTGGGTAACCAAACTGAGCAAATTGGCAGACCTGGCAAATAGGAAGACCTGTTTGTAGAGCAGGAACATTAGTAAAGCAGAGAATAAAAGCATAACCTATGCCGACCATTAATCAGCTAGTTCGACGCAACCGAGTCGTTCAAAGAAAAACCACAAAGAGCCCCGTTCTTGAGCGTTGCCCACAAAAGCAAGGCGTTTGCTTGCTCGTGCGAACGATGACTCCAAAGAAACCAAACTCGGCTCTTCGAAAGATCACTCGGGTGCGTTTGAGCAACTCAAAAGAAGTGACCGTCTACATTCCTGGCGAAGGGCACAACCTTCAGGAACACTCGATCGTTTTGATTCGAGGCGGTCGGGTCCGTGATCTTCCAGGGGTTCGCTATCAAGTGGTTCGCGGTTGCCGCGATACATTGGGCGTAAACGGACGTAAGCAGTCCCGCAGCCGTTACGGTGCTAAGAAGGCTTAATTTGATGGCCCTCCCAAGATTCGGGCGGGCTAGCTAAACCAGCAAAAACAAAACAATCGATATCGGATAAACGACAAATGGGAAAGATTACTGCCTCCAGAACCTCGCTGAAACCAGACCCGCGATTCAATTCGCTGTTGGCCTCGAAATTCATCAACTGCTTGATGTACGATGGCAAGAAGACGACCGCCCAAGGTGTCTTCTATGCAGCACTTGAAGAAATCGCAGAGAAGGTAAAGGACCGTCCTTCGATCGAGGTTTTCGAGCAAGCGATCGAAAACGTAAAGCCTTACATCGAAGTTCGTTCGAAGCGGGTTGGCGGTGCGTCTTACCAAGTTCCGATGCAAGTGAACAAGAACCGTCAGCAAAGCTTGGCTTTCCGCTGGGTTTTGGAAGCTGTTCGGAGCAAGAAGGGCCGAGCGACCCACCTCAAGCTGGCAGATGAACTCATGGCTGCTTACCGAAAAGAAGGCGCGGCGATCACCAAGCGAGAAAACACTCACCGCATGGCCGATGCCAACAAGGCGTTTGCTCACTTCGCATGGTAGTTCAACCTGCCGCGTGAAATTAAAAGTCAACGAAACGGGGTCTCATCAGCCCCGTTTTTTTATTGCGCAGTTGCGAAAGCTGAAAAAGCTGCCGGTTCAACACGTAGGACGAAACAAGGCTTTTCGTTGTTACGGCATGACCCAATTCCCAGGGCTGGCCCTCGGCTTTGCTGCGGGAGACATCGGAAATCCCGAAGGCACGACCTGCGGATGGTTAGGCTTCTCGCTAAACCCGGGATCGCCAACCCGACCTGCGAATCCCGCCGACTCGATCGGCGGATCGTTAGGTTTCCGGTTCGTGGGGCAGGTCTGGCTAGTCGGGCCGGAAACGTAACGATCTCCAGGGCGAGCCAGGAGCATTCTTCGGGAGGGCTGTTGGCGAAGGATGTAGCAAGAACCATGAGGTTCACCTGGACAAGCTAGGTGCATGACCAAGCCCCTCCTTGGATGGCCTGACGACACGGTGAAGTTTTAGGTAGTCTGGGTGTGGCAATAATAGCCATCCAGGAGGCAATCGAAATATTCGTTCTCGCGGATACGTTGCCATAAGTCCTGATGCTTGTCCCGTATCGCACCCCAACGCCGACGCTTGAATGGATGGGCTTTTGCAATCTCCTGGACAATCGCTAAGAATTGGAGAAATGCCTCGTTTTCAACATCCTGCAGGGCTTCCATCGTCCTGATGTTACGCTCAGATATTCTCGATGGGTTGAGAAACCCGTACAGAGTTTCTACACCTTGCCATAATCGGCGCAGCTTGATGCTTTCTGCTTTTGGCCTCATTTCGCTCTCCCGACAAATACCTTGTCCATGAATGGTGCTGGCCGAGCTAAGGACAATGCGTTCATAGAGCGACTCTGGCTTTTGTGTTCGAACTGGAAATAGACATGAGCCGACTGGACGTGCGGGCTAAATCATCCCTCGAAATAGGACTACGGACAGGGACTTTCGCCATCAGGGAGAATCTGGGAAGATACCTTAGAACAAGCCCTCGTTTCTCTACTACAACCAATATGACCATTTATTTTTCCCGAGGATCCAAAACTTCGATTCTGGGCGAACAAGACTATCTCGATGCGATCGACGCGATTTTGGCTGCCCGCGGGCCTGTTCGCAAGGTGCTGGCCGTTCCCCCGGATCACACTCGCTTAGACTCCCAGGCCGGTCCGATCATGCACACCGTTTTAAAGCGACTGGGCAAATCGCTGACGGACGTGATGCCTGCCTTGGGAACCCACTCGGCGATGAACGAAGAGGAACTGACCAAAATGTTTGGTGATTTTCCTCGCGATTTGATCCGCGTTCACGACTACAAAAACGATGTCGATACGCTCGGATATGTCGATGCGGAGTTCGTTACGTGGGCGACCGAGGGGCATTATCGAGATGCGTGGCCGGCTCAAGTCAACAAGATGATTTCACAGGGAGACCACGATCTCATACTCTCCATCGGGCAAGTTGTTCCGCACGAAGTCATCGGCATGGCCAATTACACCAAAAACATCTTCGTTGGCACCGGGGGAAGCGCTGGGATTGACGGCAGCCATTATCTAAGTGCTTTGTATGGAATGGAACGCATTATGGGGCGGTGCGACACGCCTCTACGCAAGATATTGAATCGTGCAGCCGATCTGTTCATTAAGCATCGTCCGATTGTTTACGTTCTAACTGTGGTCGAATCGACCCGCGAACATGGTCCCGTCGTTCGAGGTCTCTATGCAGGAGATGATCATGACGTCTTTACCGTGGCAGGTGAGTTAGCAGCCCAAGTCAATTGTTTTCGAATCGAACGTGCTCCGAAGACGATTGTAGTGTGGATGGATCCCGCTAAGTACAAGAAGACTTGGGTGGCGAACAAATCCATCTATCGAACTCGCATGGCGATTGCGGATGGTGGGCGATTGGTTGTTATTGCGCCCGGGGTTGCCAGATTCGGAGAGCACGACGATGTCGATAGCCTGATTCGCAAGTACGGATACCGAACCACGCTGGAAGTGGTTGAGATGGTTGCCAAAAATGCGGATCTTCGAGCCAATCTATCGACCGCGGCTCATTTGATTCATGCTTCGCCGGAGAATAGGTTTCGAGTGGAATATTGCACCAACAAGCTAACCAAAGAAGAGCTTGAGTCGGTTGGGTATTTCCAGGGGGATCCCGATCACGCGATGGCGGAGTACAACATCGAGAGCATCAGCGATGGTTGGTATACAAGTCGGAACGGAGAAGAATTTTACTTCATTCGCAATGCAGGTCTCGGACTATGGATGCATCAGAATCATCCTCATGCCTTTTAGTTATCCATTGCGCCGTTCTTTCGTTCTGAGTTTCCTGACATTTCATACCAACAAAATCGACTTGAATCGTGTTTGAAGCCAAAAATACTCAGCGTGCCATCGTCCGCATCGGCTACGACGGACGGGTGTACAAGCTGTTCCAGGGGCCCGAGGCCAAGACACGTTTTGAGACGGAGTGCAAAACGCTGCTCTTTCTCGAAGACAAGAAGTGTCCTTTTGTACCCAGATTGCTGGATTGCAATCCCGATAAGCTCGAGATCGTAACCTCGAATTGTGGGGCGAGAGTCGAGCACATGGGGGAGGAGCGTATCAAAGAGATCTTTGCTGAGTTGGAAGCCTATGGTGTCAGGCACGATGATCCTTTTTTGCGAAACATCACCTATCGTGCCTCGGATGGACGGTTTTGCGTTATCGATTTCGAGTTTTCTACCATTCTCGATCCTTCTCAGATCAGCTCTGACAACGAAGCGTCTGGGCAAGTCATCAAGGAGAATCCGCGAGACATACAGTGGAGTGCGATGACGCATGTGGGCAAGGTAAGGCCCAACAACGAAGATCGATTTCTTGCCATGTTGGTGGACAAAAAGGGAGTACGCTATCTAGGCAAGCAGGGGGCGATGAACACCAAGGATGCGGATTTGCTGTTTGCCGTAGCGGACGGCATGGGAGGAGAGCGATCAGGCGAGTTGGCGGGAAAGCTTGCGATCGACAATATCACGCGTATTCTGCCGCAGGCTTATTTAAATTGTGATCACCACTTGGAGGACTCCGGGCTCGAGGTACTGAAGAATTTATATGAAGCCGTGCATAGCGAACTGGTAAAGCTCGGATCTTATGATCCACTTTGCTTAAACATGGGCTCAACCTTAACCATGGTATGGATCCATCGCTCTCTGGTGTTGTTTGCTCATGTTGGTGACTCGCGTTTGTATCGGCTCGGGAAAGCCGAAAAAGAAGGTCGTCGGCTGATACAGGTCAGCGAAGATCATTCCTTTGTGGGGTGGCTTAGGCGTTCTGGGAAGATCAATGAGCGCGAGGCTCGCACGCACCCGAGAAAGAACGTATTGGCCAAAGCGTTGGGAGCAGGTAACCAATTCGCCGAGCCGCAGGTCGGCGCTTTTGTTCTCGAACCTGGAGAGACATTGGTACTGTGTACCGATGGCGTTAACGAGGGGCTCTGGGATCGCGCGATAGAGGAGCTCATACTGTGCCCTGACTCCGAGACGGTTGGTATCACTCCGGCGCAGCGAATCGTTCTGTCGGCTGTTAATGAATCTGGCAAGGACAATACGACGGCTGTGGTTATACAGTCATAGCAGGGACGTTTTCGATTTGGGCAGAGTATCCCCTTCGAGATTTGCCCGATCCTGAACAAAACGAGGGACGGCGTATCCTGGGAGCGTTTCTCGCAAGTGCTGCATTAGCTCGATACCGCGAGATAGCGGTACCATGAAGTGAGCCGCGCCAGCCACTTGATCCAGCATGTTGAGGTAATAAGGGACTACTTGAATATCGACTAAACGCTCGCAGAGTTCTGAAAGTGCTGATTCCGTGTCGTTCACCCCCTTTAGTAGCACCGCTTGGTTTAAAACGGTGGTTCCTGACGCTTGTAATCGCTTCACACTATCTGCGACCTGAGCGTCGATCTCTTGAGGGTGGTTGATGTGCAGAACGATCCATTTAGAGAGTCGCGATCGATTTAGCATATCGCAAAATTCCCTGGTGACTCTTTGAGGAATCACGACTGGCATACGAGTATGAATTCGCAATCGCTTCACATGTGAGATCTCTTCTATTTTTTGAACCAGCTCTTCTAGAAGTGAGTCCACAATAGTCAGCGGGTCACCGCCGGAAAGAATTACTTCGACGATCGTATCATTATTCTGGATATAGTCCAGTGATGCCTGCCACTGCTGGAGGCTTTTGGGGGCGGTTTGGTAGGGATAGTGCCTGCGAAAGCAGTATCGGCAATGCACACCGCAAGCTCCGCTGGTAATCAACAGCACTCGGCCTGGGTACTTGTGCAAGAGCCCAGGTGCCGCTTCGAAACGAGTATCCGCCACGGGGTCAGTGACGAAACCAGCAGCATCGACATTCTCCGATTCGATTGGTAGCACTTGGCGTAAAAGCGGGTCTGTGGGGCTTCCTTTCTTGATGCGGCTAAGGTACTCGAGTGGAACGAAGACGGGAAAACTCGCGTTTTCTAGTCCTTGGACTTCCTCGCTCTTGAGGTTGAGAAGGGTAAGTAATCGCCTCATATCGCGGACCGCAAGCTTCATAGCTTCTTGCCACGAGACAACCTCAGATTCTCCGCGAAGATTTATGGGGTTGTGATTGTCGACGCTACATGCCATTGAGCATTTCCGGTGGGCGTTTACCAATACGGTGCTCGTTGTATAGAAAGATGAGTCCAGCACCAATCACAGGCAGGAAATAATAGACGATTCGGAACAGGATGACGGCAGCGAAGACCTCGGCGCTAACCGCGTGGGGCAGGAACCCGAGCAGTACACCTTCGAGGATGCCGTACCCACCCGGAACGTGAGAAATTACGGCTCCGATCTGCGCGGTCACGTATGCGATCAATACTGTCGAGAAATTGATTTGGTCTTGTCCTGGACCGATGATATCCGGCGGCATGAGCGAGTAGAGAACAGTGCTAGCGAGAAGAAAATCGCCCGCTGATACACAGAGTTGCATCAAGGATAATTTGAAAGGAGGCAGTGCCACTTCGAAGTCACGAAACCTGATCGGTTTGCGCACCACCAAGCAAGACAGCAGGTACCCGGCAACACACGACAGGAAAATGTAGCCCCACGTTGCGGGTGGCAATTGCAACATGTCTAGAGTTTCCTCCGGAAGCCGGATGGGGAGTACGACAAACGCGATCCCCGCCAGCAGGAACAAACCCAACCAAAACGTAATGGACAGGATTGAGACAAAGGCGATGATTTCGAGAAGTGAGAAGCCCCAACTCGAATAAAGTCGATAGCGAACGGCGTTTCCACCTAGCAACCACCCGAACACATTTCCGCACGAGTAGCCCACGATTGCTCCCGCCATGATCTTTCGCATGGGCAATTTTTTCTTTAGATGCCGAACTGCGATCCAGTCGTATCCCGTGAGTACCAGATAGTTCAAGATGGTTAGCAGAATGGCTATCACGAAGTGATACCAAGGAATGTTGCTAATAGCGAGCGTAATCTTCTCAAAGGTAACTTCCTGACTTTGAAGTTTGCGTTTTACAAACCAGATTGCGACGCACATGATAGCGAGGATCGCCGTGATTTTCGCAGACTCTCCGAGTCTACTGACTGTTCTTCCCGGCTGCACTTGCGGCGTCGAAGCCAGTGCCGTCGAAGCCAGTGCCGTGGCAGCCAGTGCCGTGACAGATTGTTTCGCGGAATCATTTTCCGCAGATGTTTGGCTGGAGGGGGCTCCGCCCAGCGGATCTGTTGGAGTGTTCCCGTCTGGAGCTGGGGAGGAATTGAGGTCTGACAACGCGTTTCCTGCAGAATCAGTGTGTATATGGTGGGGGCGAGACGGCAGTCTTCCCTAAGTGTTAAGTTACGCAAAACGGGGGGACTTTGGTAGCTCAAACGAAAATGCCGTTTAAGAGGATTTAATGGTCCGATAGGAACCAAGGGGCTGAAAGCCTGCCTATTCCCGTGACCCTCAGACTAGTTTTCGGTTCTGCCATGGCCATTCTCAAATTAAAACTAAGCGCGTTATTAAGCCTAGGGGTTTGCCTGCTGGTTCCAGCCAACCTCATGGGGCAGTATGCCTCGAACATAGTAGTTCCAGGAACAGGTACCCATCTCACGCAAGTCGGCGACGATTTCGAGGATGAGTCGTGGTCGTTTGTCTTCAACAACCCGAAAAGTAGCGAGGATATTGACAACAACCAACGACAACCCTTGGGGCAATCTGTGAACAAGCGTTGGTACGAAGGGGCCAAGCGAGGGCACCCCGATGTTGTCCAGCGGGTATCGACGCCGCCGGGGGGGCTTCCGGGTAGCGAGGGTTCGCTACTTCTCAAGTCACTTTACACCGGCATTCCTAATCGGCCGAGTGGAAAGATGCACCAGGACGATTTCATATGCAACGTGCAGTATCGGATGGGGGGAACTGTTCCCGTTTCCCAGTCGCCGAACATGACGACGCGTGTTTATCTGCCTCCCATGGACGAGTGGGAGCGGCGAAACGGACCGCACTTCGCCTTTCGAGCTGCCGTTGAGACCACCATCATAGACAACAAGAAAAAGTCTCTTTTCTCGTCGAGTCAAAAGAAAGATGAAATCTACTGGCCTGGCCTTTTCATCGTCCGCGACACGAAAAAGGAAGACGGTAGGGCAGTTCCTTACGCATACTTTCGCGTGAGGGCTGACCGGCGCGGAGGAGATTTCGAAGGGCCTGAGATTCCAGTTATGGGTTGGTGGACGCTGGGAATTTCCTTTACTCCAGATGGTCTTGTTCATTACTTTGCCAGACCAGGCGTCGAAGAGTTGACCCGAGAAGACTATATCGCCACAGCCATGCCTTACGGGTACAAGGCCGAGAAGGTGCGTTCGTTCTTCTACAACGTGGTCAATGGCGACAACGGTAGAGACTGGTCGACGGATTGGATTATTGACGATCCAAAGTTTTACGTGATCCGAAATGAACGCATGGCCAACCGGTAGACGCCAGGTAGCCTTTAGCGAGAGGCGAGGTTGGGAGCCCACCCTCTCCCGACTCTTAAGGTTTCAAGAATTTTCGTAGGCGGAGCCATTCAACGGCATCCCTAAGAGATTCTGTGTAGGGCCTGGAGGAATAGCCCAATTCGGTTTCTGCCAAGCCTGAGTCATAGAAGTGAAACTGTTGTGCCATTTCGATCGCAGCGGAATTGAAATCCGATTCCTGGTTGCGAAATCGGTTAGACAAGTCGGCTAGAAGTTTGCCGACGACCTGCGCCGGCTTTCGCATCGCAATGAGAGGCGGTCGAGTCCCCAGTCCTCTCGCGATCTGGCCCCAGAGTTCCAGATAGGTAACGTTTTGCCCTGCGAGAATATAGTGCCGCGACGTAGCTCCCTTCAAGGCGATCCGCAAAATCGCCTCTGCCACGTCTCGCGGATCGCAGACAGAGCAACCACCTGCGGGAGCCCAGGGACGAAAGGTTTGCAGGGCTGCGATCATTTTGCCGCTGCTCATTTGCCAGTCGTAGGGACCGAGCATGAAGCCAGGGTAGACTGCATAGCAATCGTCGCCGCGTTCGATCGCTTCGTTGCAGACCCGCTGAGCTGCTTGCTTTGAGACGACGTAGCTGGAAGGAGTCTGAATCCCCCCGGTTGACCGCTCGTTGGCTGGCAGTTCTCTGGTTCCGAGAGGCAGGCAGTTAACCGTGGAAACGTGGACAACTCGCGTTTTGGTTCTGCGAGCCCACTCGATCAGCCTTCTAGTGCCAAGTTCGTTGACTTTGAGAGACTCATCCAGATTTTTCCAACCGATGTGGATTTTGGCAGCCGCATGGATCACCGCATCGAAACCGGTATCGGCCAGGAGGCTAGCGAGGTTGTCGTCTGTTATATCTGCTTGGATATGTTCGCCTTTCAGTTCGCAAAGTGACGGATGTGATTTAGGGCTCCTCGCGAGCGTAGTGGTGTGGATTCCTTGGCTGATAGCGAGTCGAGAAATGTTGTTTCCCAACAGCCCAGTGGCACCGGTCACGAGAATTCTGCGGATTTTGTCACTCATACTATCTGGAAGGCTGGGGAGTTTGGGCTGGTTGGGCTCGAGTAGGATCGACTCTCCCCTGCAAGCTAGTCTAGTGCCAGAGAAAACTTTTCTGACAAAAAAAGGCAAAAAAGCGTCTGTTGGTCTACCTTAACAATACGGTATGGCTACACTATGCGCGTGGACGTCGGCTCGGTCGAAAATTTGGTGGATCAGCGGCACGATTTTTCGTGTCATTGGCTACCCTTCTGCACTTTGAGGGGAACTAGAATGTATGGATATGCAGCTTCGGCTCTTTGCTTTTCCCCGCTGCACCCCACTCCCACGCGAGCGACCGAATCCACGCGAGCGATCAAGCCCATGCGAATGGTCGCAAAATCCACGCACCCACATCTGCTCAAAGTAGAACAATCTATTTCCCTAGAAATGTCTAGACCACGAATGTTTCGGAATCAACACCTCCCGTTTTCGAAGAAATGGTACGGAGTGTGTCTGCGGAAATCAAATCTGATTTCTGGCGGAGATTCGAGAATTCGCGACAGGATCGGGGCTCTCTGGCCCACCAGATCTGTTTGCTGAGTGTTGTTACCAATAACAGCGATTTCCAGACTTTTTTTCCCTAGCTCGGTTTGAGTTTTATCCTAATGGCAACATCCTCGAAGAGACGATTGCAAACCACCACAGTTCGTTTGTTTGGGTCTGGCCGCAGCCAGTTTCCCATCCCGAATTTGACAACGCTGCAAACGGTTTCGTACGAAGCGTTTTTACAAGAGGATATTCCCTCGGACAAACGGAAGAACCAAGGTTTAGAGTCCGTATTCCGAGAGATTTTCCCGATCGAGAGCTACGACAAAACGGTTGCGCTCGAATACATCAAGTTTGAACTCGGAAAGCCTCGTTATACCCCAGAGGAATGCCGTCAACTCCGTCTAACGTACGGCAAGCCGCTCAAAGCTTGGTTCAGACTCAAGCGGGATCAACCGTTAGAGGAAGAAGTCTACCTGGGCGATATTCCCATCATGCTGGGTGGCGGTGAGTTTATCATCAACGGTGCGGAACGTGTCGTTGTCAGCCAGTTGCACCGATCCCCTGGTGTGGACTTCGTCGAAGAAGCCGAGGGGACTTCTGATCGCAAGCTGCCTTCTTGCCGCGTCATTCCCGAGCGTGGTAGCTGGATCGAAATCAACATTACCAAAAAGGACTCTTTGTCTGTTCGTATTGACCAGAGCGGTAAGTTCTCCGTCATGACGTTGTTGCGGGCCATGTCACCAAAGCTGAGTACGGACCAAGATCTGATTAAGACGTTTTACGCCACCGAAGAGGTGAAATTGGCTGGCGCGAAGAGTGTCGCCAAGATTGAGAACATGATTGCCGCCGACGATGTCGTGTTCCCGACCGGACACGAGCGAGCGGGCGAAATCATCATCGAATCAGGTCACAAGATCGGAAAGACCGTTGCGGAGGCGATTTGCGCTGCAGGTGTCAAAGAGATGTTGATTATGGAAACGCCTCGCGTTCCTTACATTCTTAATTCGCTTGCTGAAGACAACACCAGCTCGCACGAAGAAGCGTTGTTGCGAATTTACCAACGGCTTCGTCCAGGCAACCCGCCTGCTTTGGAAAAAGCTCGGTTGCTTTTCCACGAGAAATTCTTCGATATTAATCGATATCGGCTAGGTCGCGTTGGTCGCTTCCGAGTTAACCGCAAGCTGGCGCTCAGTGTTCCTGAAGATGAAATGGCACTCCGTCCCGAGGACTTGATTGCCTCGATTCGCTACCTAATCGATTTGTTCGACCCAGATTCGACTGCTCGATTTGACGACATCGATCACTTGGGTAATCGACGTTTGCGTACCATCGACGAACTGGCATGTGAAGAACTCCGAAAGGGTTTCCTGAAGCTTCGCCGCACCGTGCAGGAGCGAATGAGCCTCAAGGAAGTGGAGGACATGACGCCGCGATCTTTGGTCAATCCAAAGAGCATCAGTGCGGCGATCGAGTACTTCTTCGGTCGAGGCGAGCTTTCGCAGGTGGTTGACCAAACCAATCCGCTATCGCAATTAACGCACGAACGTCGTTTATCGGCTCTCGGACCTGGTGGTTTGAACCGTAAGCGTGCCGGTTTCGAAGTGCGAGACGTTCACATTTCTCACTACGGTCGAATCTGCCCGATTGAGACTCCGGAAGGTACGAACATCGGTTTGATCAGCTCTCTTTCGATCTACGCAGGCGTGGACGAATATGGATTCTTGGTCACCCCGTACCGCAAAGTTAAAGACGGAAAAGTGACCGACGAAGTGGTTTGGCTGCGAGCGGACGAGGAATCGGACGCTTACATCGGCCCCGCTGACTTGGAGATCAAGGACGGAGCGTTGGTTTCCGGTCCAGGCCTGATCGCTCGTCACCGTAGCGACTTCGAGATCGTGACCCCTGACGTGGTCCATTATATGGATATCGCCCCCAGCCAGATGATCGGGGTTTCGGCAGGTTTGATTCCGTTCTTGGAGCATGACGACGCGAACCGTGCGTTGATGGGCTCTAACATGCAACGTCAAGCTGTTCCGCTTCTAGTTGCAGAACCACCGATTGTTGGAACTGGCCTCGAGAAAGAAGTGGCAGCCAACAGTGCGATGGTGGTTCGAGCCAAGCGAGCAGGCAAGGTGACCTATGTCGATGCATTGAAGATCGAAATCGGTACCGACGTCTACCCCCTCAAGAAGTACCAAGGTCTCAACGAACGCACCTGCTTGAACCAGCACCCGATCGTAAGTTTAGGCGACAAGGTTGAGAAAGGTCAAATCATCGCTGATGGAGCGTCGACCCACTTGGGCGAGCTCGCTTTGGGACGTAACGTTCTAGTCGGATTTATGTCGTTCGACGGATACAACTACGAAGACGCGATCATCATCAGTGAAGAGTTGGTGAAACAAGACGTTTATACCTCGATCCATATCGAAGAGTTCGATGTCGAGATTCGCGAAACCAAACTGGGACGAGAAGAGTTCACCCGAGACATTCCCAACGTTAGTGAAAAAGCGTTGAGAAGTCTTGATGAGAGCGGCATCGTTCAGGTCGGTACCTACGTGAGACCTGGCGATATCCTGGTAGGCAAGGTTTCGCCAAAGAGCAAAACCGAACTAACGCCAGAAGAGAAACTGCTGCACGCCATCTTCGGTCGGGCTGGCGAAGACGTGAAGAACGATTCGCTTGAAGTCAGCTCTGGTGTTGAAGGAATCGTCATCGACACCCAGAAGTTCTCCCGACGCATGAGCTTGTCCGAAGAGGAGCGAAAGGAATTCGAGAAGGAGCTCAAGCGAGTTGAGACCGAAGGCAACAGGGAAGTCTCCATCGCATTTGCAGCTTTCGCGGAAGAACTCGAAAAGGCGATCGGTGGTAAGCTGACCGACGAAGACGGAACTCCACTAACCGGTGGTCAAGATCCGAAGTTCATCGCGGAAAAGGCTCAGACCTTTAACCTTTCTCGCTTGTTGAATCGCCTCGACGCTGGTCTTCATGCCGAAGTGAAGAAGGTCCATAAGAACTTGTGGCCGACCGTCGAGGAAGCACTCGATGTACGCGACAGACAGCTCAACAGCATGAAGCGCGGCGACGAGCTGCGAAGCGGCGTGTTGCAAATGGTCAAGGTTTACATAGCGACCAAGCGGGTCATCAGCGTAGGTGACAAGATGGCTGGTCGTCACGGTAACAAGGGGGTTATCTCCAAGGTGTTGCCAGTGGAGGATATGCCATTCTTGCCGGACGGTACACCGATCCAGATCATGTTGAATCCGCTGGGGGTTCCTAGCCGGATGAACGTGGGACAGATTTTGGAAACCCACCTTGGTTGGGCAGGTGCAAAGCTTGGCTTCCAAGCCATCACTCCAACATTCGACGGTGCCAGCGAGCAGGATATCAACCAGGCGTTGGCTGAAGCTGATCTGCCGAGCCACGGCAAGATCCGTTTGTTCGACGGACGAACCGGAGAACGAATGGAGCAAGAAACCACGGTTGGTTACATCTACATGCTCAAGCTTCACCACTTGGTCGATGATAAGGTGCACGCACGAAGCACAGGACCTTACTCCCTTATTACGCAACAACCTCTCGGTGGTAAGGCTCGTTTTGGCGGCCAGCGATTCGGGGAAATGGAAGTTTGGGCATTGGAAGCATACGGTGCAGCTTACATTCTCCAAGAATTGTTGACGGTAAAGAGCGACGACGTCGAGGGGCGTACCAAGATCTACGAATCTATGGTCAAGGGTGAAAACACCTTGGAAGCCGGCACACCTGCCAGCTTCGACGTTTTGACCAACGAAATTCGTGGTTTGGCTCTCAACATGCGGCTTGAGAAGAGACGGCTCTAGTCCGAAGACTTGATGCGAAAGGCCAAGAAGATCGCGAACACATATCGAGTATTGCGATTCTCTTGGTTCGAACTGCGAGCGTTATGCTCGCAGCAAAGAAAACTGAAGCGTGGAAAAGATCTCGATCTTTGAGACGCGAAAATCGAATCCAACCAACATATCACATATCAGGCAACCTAAGCTCCGATCATCACTGGTGTGACGACAATAGCTTGGGCCGACCCCAGGGAGTACTTCGTAATGGCCAATGCGGAAGCCACCTACGATCGCGTTAATGACTACACCTCGGTCAAGATTTCGTTAGCTCGTCCTCAAGATATCCGATCGTGGTCGTTCGGTGAGGTCAAGAAGCCGGAAACGATCAACTACCGAACGTACAGACCAGAGAAAGACGGTCTTTTCTGCGAACGGATTTTTGGCCCGGAAAAGGACTGGGAATGCGCTTGCGGCAAGTACCGGGGCATGAAGTACAAAGGGATGATCTGCGACCGTTGCGGTGTTAAGGTCACTCACTCCCGCGTACGACGAAAGCGAATGGGGCACATTGAGTTGGCTGCTCCAGTGGCTCATATTTGGTTCTTCAAAGCCATGCCGAGTCGTCTTGGTAATCTTCTTGAGATGAAGACGACCTCGCTGGAAAAGGTGATTTACTTCCAAGACTACGTGGTCACCAACGCAGGCACAACGGATCTGCAAGTTCAACAGTTGATGACTGAGGAAGAATACCGAGCGGCTCGAGCTCAGTACGGTGATGGCTTCGAGGCTGACATGGGTGCTGAAGCTGTTCGAAAGCTGTTACAAGGCTTGGATCTTGTGAAGCTTTCCGAAGAACTGCGCACCGAGTTGGCTGAAACCAGCAGCAAGCAACGCAAGAAAGATTTGATCAACCGACTTAAGCTGGTCGAATCGATCCGAGATAGCGAGAACCGTCCAGAGTGGATGGTTCTGGATGTCATTCCGGTTATTCCTCCGGATCTCCGGCCGTTGGTATTGCTCGATAGTGGCAACTTTGCAACCTCCGACTTGAACGACCTCTACCGTCGGATCATCAATCGAAACAATCGTCTACGCAAGCTGGTCGATCTTAATGCACCAGAAGTTATCATCCGAAACGAAAAGCGGATGCTGCAACAATCGGTCGATGCGTTGTTCGACAACGGACGTTGCAAGCGGCCCGTTTTGGGCAGCAGCAACCGACCGCTGAAGAGCTTGACTGACATGATCAAGGGTAAGCAAGGTCGGTTCCGAGAGAACTTGCTCGGTAAGCGAGTCGACTACTCCGCTCGTTCGGTTATCGTGGTCGGACCACGGCTTCGATTGCACCAATGCGGGCTTCCCAAGAAGATTGCTTTGGAGCTGTACCAGCCGTTCATCATTCGCAAACTGAAAGAACTCGGGCATGCTGACACCATCAAGTCGGCTAAGAAGATGCTCGAGCGAAAAGATGAAGAGGTTTGGGATATCCTGGAACAAGTGATTCGCAATCACCCGGTTCTCCTCAACCGAGCACCGACGCTTCACCGAATGGGTATCCAGGCGTTTGAACCAACGTTGGTCGAAGGCAATGCAATTCACTTGCACCCATTGGTTTGCAAAGGCTTTAACGCTGACTTCGACGGTGACCAGATGGCAGTTCACTTGCCACTCTCGATCGAGGCACAAGTTGAGGCTCACACGTTGATGATGAGTACCCACAATATTTTTGCACCGAGTAATGGTAAACCCATTATGAGTCCTTCGCAGGACACGGTTATGGGTTGTAACTACATCACCCAGCAGCTCCCTGATCAAAAGGGTGCGGGGATGATCTTTGCGACCACTACCGAGGCTGAGTATGCATTCCAACAAGGAACCATTGCTCGCCATGCGAAGATCAAGGTTCGATTGCCTGGATGGCGAAAAGTCAAGGGAGATCCAGACGGCAAGCGAGGAGTGATAGTCGAAACGACCTTTGGTCGCATTCTCTTCAACTCGATTCTTCCAGACGGCATGGATTTCTACAATCAAGCCATGAAGGGGAGCGATTTGGCGGGCGTAATTAGCGACTGCTATCAGCTACTCGGTCGCCGTGCGACGATCAAGTTATTGGACGACATGAACCAACTCGGTTTCCGCGAGTCAACCAAGTCCGGACTGTCCTTCGGTGCAGACGACTTGTTAACACCAGAATCGAAGACCAAGCACATTGCGGATGCTGAAAAGAAGGTTATGACCTTCCAAAAGAACTACCTCAAGGGGGTTATGACACCTCAAGAGCGTTATAACCAAGTTCTTGATGCTTGGACCGCCACTCGGGAATTGATCACCAAAGACATGTTGGTTGCGATGGAAAACGATAACCATCGCGGTGATTGGTACATCAACCCGGTCTTCTTGATGGCATCCTCCGGTGCACGGGGTGGTATCGAACAGATTCGCCAGTTGGCCGGTATGCGAGGATTGATGGCGAAACCGACCGGTGAAATCATCGAAACGCCGATCAAGTCGAACTTCCGAGAGGGATTGTCCGTTCTCGAGTATTTCAGCTCGACTCACGGGGCACGAAAAGGCTTGGCGGATACGGCACTCAAGACGGCTGACTCGGGATACTTGACCCGTAAGTTGGCTGACGTGGCGCAAAACGTGGTTATAACCATGCAAGATTGCGGCACAACGCAAGGCATTACCAAGGGGACGATTTACCGAGGTGAGAAGGTCGAAGTTCGTTTGGCCGATTCGATCATTGGTCGCGTCAGCCGTCAGAACATCGTCAACTTGATCACTGCCGAAACGATAGTTCAAGAGAACCAGATGATCACCCGCGAGATCGCGCGTCAGATCGAAGAGATGGGCTTGGAAAAAATCCAAGTTCGTTCACCGATGACTTGCGACGCTCCGCTGGGAGTTTGCCGAACCTGCTACGGTATGGATATGAGTACCGGTGCGTTGGTAGAAGAAGGAATGGCGGTGGGAATCATCGCTGCTCAAAGTATCGGTGAACCTGGAACGCAGTTAACGATGCGTACGTTCCACCAAGGTGGTGCGGCCAATACGACCACCGAAGAAAGCGATATCAAGGCGAAGAAGGCCGGTATTGTTAAGTTCATGAAGATGCGGTCCGTTACCAACGACGAGGGGCACGATGTGGTGCTCAATCGAAATGGTGAGATCGTGGTTGTCGATCCTCGCGGTCGAGAACTGGAACGATACGAGGTGCCATCGGGTGCACGATTGGCTGTCAAAGAAGACCAAGAGATCGTCAAGGGGCAGACCTTGTGCGAATGGAACCCTCACAAGATTCCAATCTTCTCGACCGCTGGCGGTAAGGTTTTGTTCGTTGACGTGATTGAAGGCGAAACCCTCAAGCTCGAGAAGGATCCTAGTGGAAACTTCCAACGAAGAATCATGGATTCTCGCGGTAAGTTCCACCCGCAGATCGTGATCGAAGACGCGGATGGCAAGGCTCTCGATGTCCACTATCTTCCTGAAAAAGCCGTTATTTTGGCAATCGAAGGGAAGCAAGTGAATCCGGGAACGGAAATCGCTGAAATGCCTCGTGAGGCTACCGGTGTTCGAGATATCACGGGTGGTTTGCCACGAGTTACAGAAATCTTCGAAGCGAGAAAACCAAAGGATCCGGCTGTCGTGGCCGAGCTTGACGGTACCGTGGAGATTTCCAAGGATCGTAAACGTGGCAAGCGGTCGATCATCGTTCGCAGCGAAAGTGGCGAAGAAGTTGAACACTTGGTGCCACCAGGAAAGCGGTTCCTGGTTCACTCCGGTGACATCGTCAAGGCTGGCCAAGCGTTGGTCGACGGGCCATTGGTTCCGCACGACATCCTACGCGTCAGCGGCGAAGAAGCTGTGCAGCAGTATCTCGTTCACGAAGTTCAGCAGGTCTATCGCCTCCAGCGAGTGGAAATAAACGATAAGCACATCGAGATCATCATTGCTCGCATGTTGCGTAAGACTAAGATCACCAGCGCTGGCGATTCCAGTCTGTTGTCTGGTTTGGTTATGGACCGGTTTGAGTTCAAGAGAGTAAACGATCAGCTGTCCAAGTGCGTGAAAATCACCGACCCAGGTGACACCGAATTCGCGTTGGGAGCGATTGTTCCACGAGACGCTTTCGATACCTCGAATACCCAGGTGGAGGGATTGGGTGGAAAGCCTGCTAAAGGCAAGAAGCCGAAGCCAGCTCACGGCGAAGTGCAATTGTTGGGTATCACCAAGGCAGCGGTTCAAAGCAACAGCTTTATCTCGGCGGCTAGTTTCCAAGAGACCACCAAGGTATTGACCGAGGCGGCGCTTGCGGGCAAGGTGGACCGATTGGTGGGTCTCAAGGAGAACGTCATTCTTGGCCACTTGATTCCAGCTGGAACAGGTTTCCGGATTTTCCAAGATTCCGAGGTCAGCTACCGACGCGAAGCTCTCGAGGACTTGGTCAATCGAGGAACGACTGCGGCCGAGGAAAGCTTCCCGCTGCTTAACCAAGCACCGAAGCCAGCCGAGGAACCGGTGGTTCCCAATCCATCGGTTGTGCTCCCAGCAGTTCCGAGTTTAGAGGATTTGATGACGCCACCGAGCGAAGAGTCGCCATTGAGCGAACCCGCTGTTGCACCAGATCCCATCACGGAATCGCGTGCAACTCCAGAAGAGTAGTCCTTGATTATGTCTCAGGACGACTTTTAGTTCGAATCAAATGAGGCCTCTACCAGGGGCCTCTTTTTTTGTTTAAACGGATTATGTTCGGAGTCGTAGGTTCTGGTGCTGATCGTTGAACCGTCCAGTTTGAGTTGGTGCAAGGCTCCGGTGTCGTGGTAGGTTCGCTCGGAGATGGAGCTGTCGAGATCGGTGACTTTGATGAGTCGATTTCCATTTCCTATTCGATTATCAGCATGTTGCGTCTTTCAGCATCAAGCAGCTGAGATGCGCTTTGCGGGGCAAGCTCGAAAGTCGAATCCACTCCTGATCGCTATGCAGTAAATCTCCCTCAGGTCCAAAGGTGTCGACGTTTGGTAAGCCCAGACCCGCGAGCTTGTTCCCATCGCTGGCACCTCCCGAAATCTTCCAATGGATACTTTCACCGATCTCAGAGGCAACGCTTTCGATTCTGGTCATCCAACCCGATGTTGCCTCATCGATCGTCTTCGGTTTGGCTACGATTCCACCCTCGATCTCCACTCGAAATCCTTCTTCAGGTCGGTCCCATTCCTTCTGAATTCGCCCCATTTCCTCTTCAATCCAAGCCTGTTCGGTCGCATTGGAAACCCTGGCATTGACTCGTAGAACGCACAAGTCGGGGACGACATTCACGGCATCTCCTCCGCGAATGCGACCAATGTTCACTGTCACTCCGGGGTGGATTCCATTCAACTGGTTTATTGAGTTTGCGATCTTCGCCGCATGCAGAATGGCATTGCGACCAGCATGAAAATTGCGGCCAGCATGAGCGGCTTTTCCTCTTACGATTACGACGAAGGAACCCGTTCCTCTACGTTCAGACACCAGCGAGCCGTCGGGCAACGTTGGCTCATACAGCATGGCAAAGGAGAACTCAGAAGCAATTTGTTGCCAAAGTGACATCGTAGCGGGTGAGCCGATCTCCTCGTCGGGGGTCAATATCGCAGACACTCGAACGCGATCCATATCCAAAAACTTCATCGCCCCGAGCAGAGCCCAACGGAGCACGATGACACCCCCTTTGGCGTCGATAACACCAGGTCCGCACATTCGTTCATCGCCATCAACCTCGTATCGCATGCATTCTTGAAATGGACTCTCCACCCCGTAAACCGTGTCGTAATGAATGCTCATAAGAATGCGGGGCGATGAACTGGTTGTATCATTTCCCGTCCAATCCCATCGGAGAGCTTTATGAGTACGACTCTCGATGCGGCATCCCAAATCATCCAGGCTGCTCCAAGTGGGTAAGCTATACTCCTGGAATTGCCATCCGAGATCCGAATAGAGCTCCTTTAGCCATGTGGCGGCACGTTCCAGACCGATTAAATTGCTCGATCCAGAGGAAATATTGCATAACGATTCGAGCTCGTCCGCCATCTGGGGTTGGTGATTGTGAAACCAATCCTTTATTTCATTCATATGAATTCACCGAAGTTTTACTTGGGTTGTGGATAAAGAGACTTGCCCGTTTCATCAAAGTCAAAGTAGGCGAGAGATCCCAAGCAGATGAACCGCGTACCTGAAGGATGTTGAAAAACGTAATTCTTGTGGTGGTGACCAAAAAACCACCACTGCGGTGCATGATTCTCAAGCATTCGTTGCAGCAACCGATTGGTTCGGCTCAACGGAATGTTTTCTTTCAACGATCCGACAAAAGGCAACAATTCCGTTGGGCAATCGTGACTGACGACAACCTTGGGTTTCGCTGTGACATAAACTCTCAGAGCAAGTTCTTGCTGTACATCATCCAGTTCTTCCTCGTACCACCAATTTAGTCCTTCGATACGATTCGGCCGATCGATGCTCGCCGCCCCTCGAACGTAAAAAAAGGAGAAGTCATCGTCGACCAGCGGAAATTGATGAACGCCAAAATCCCCTAGAAAATGAGGGGTTCGTTTGGGCAAGTTGTCATGGTTTCCGGCGATGACGCGGTGCCGACTGGATTCGACTAGTACCAAGTCGGTATAGTCCTGGCTCAAGTCTCCGACTTGTATGCTGTAGCGTGCCTCCTTGGTAAGCCCCAGATAGCTGCGTCCTCGTACATTGGGATCTCGCCAGATGAGCGGCATGAATCGACGATCTTTGTCGCGATCTGCACGTCTAGTGCGTGGACGCATTCGACCGTGTACGTCACCTATGATGCGAATATGTACGGAGGGTTCGGATGCAATCAACTTTTAAGAGAACCTCCAGCCTGCACCGAGCGCGTTCTTTTGGATTTCGGTCAATCTTTTTATCCCGAGCTTGGCCAACGATAAGAGTATTCCTAACTCTTCGTCATCGAACGTCGCCTCTTCTCCGGTTCCTTGTATCTCCACAAAACGTCCTTTGCCGGTCATCACGACATTCATATCGACATCAGCTTTCACATCTCGCGCGTAATCGAGATCGAGAGTTGCAGTTCCGTCCACCATGCCAACGCTGATGGCGGCCAAGCTGGATGAAAGTGGATACCGTTCGAGCGGACAGTCCGCAAAAGCCGTATTAACAGCGTCGACCAAGGCGATGAACCCACCCGTTATGGCAGCCGTTCGGGTCCCTCCATCAGCTTGCAAAACATCGCAGTCTATGGTCAAAGAGCGTTCTCCTAGTTTGTTTAAATCCGCTATCGCTCGAAACGAACGGCCGATCAAGCGTTGAATCTCGGTCGTCCGTCCGTCGACCTTGCCGGCTCTTTCTCTCGATTTTCGCGGAGAAGTACTACCGGGCAACATATTGTATTCTGCGGTGATCCAACCTTTACCGCGACCTGCCATCCATTCGGGCACACGGTCCTCAAGAGAAGCCGTGCAGAGCACGACAGTGTCACCACACTGATACAAAACGCTGCCGGCGGTCTTGTTGGTGAAGTGGCGTTGAATGGATACTGGTCTGATGTCCTGCATGCAATGGCTCGCAATGGGCGAATGGTGATACTCTGACAAAATGATGGTTTCGAGAAGTCTCGTCGATCGATTCTAGCGGTTTCCATCAGATTCGAAACCGACACCGTGAGTCCAACGCCGGAAAACGGTCTTATTCAGGGCTTGGACAACTAGTAACAGCGCGAGCCCGAGCAAGGTGCAGGTCATGACTGCTGCGATCATAGAGGCGGTGCGTAAATTAGCTTGGCGGGCAGTAATGATCGTGCCGAGCCCCTCGTAAGCTCCGCGATCCCCGACAAAAAATTCTCCAATAATGGCTCCAATGACGGCGAGCCCGCAACTAATCCGAAGCCCTAAGATGAGCTGCGGGATGGCGGCTGGGATTCGCAGCTTCATGAGAACTTGCAAAGTCGAAGCCGATTGCAATTGAAACAGATCGCGAAAGTTTTCGTGAATGGAAAGTAGGCCGCTAGTCACGTTGCTGATGACGGGGAAGATACTGATAATGGCAGCTACCAATACGACGGTTCGAAACTCGTTTCCAAACCAGAGAATAAGCAGCGGGGCGATGGCCACGATAGGCACGGTTTGCAGGAAGACTACGTACGGATAGCACGAATTCCGGATCCAGCTCGAAAGGCTAAAAATTACGGCAACGACGAAGCCGATCACTCCGCTGGCCAACAATCCAGCTGCAGCCGCCTGGATCGTAATCCAGGCACCTCGTAGAAGTATCCATCGCTCGTCTACGAATGAACGGAAAACATCTTTCGGAGGAGGCAAAACTACTTTGTGAATCTCAAACCACCGAACAGCCAAATCCCAAAGGAAAAGTACCGATAGAAAAACCAAAGCAGGTGCAAGGATCCTTAGGAGCTTATGCATGCTATGCCTGCTCTCCTTCGGCCACCGATTCGAATAGCCTGCACGAAACCACGCCATAGATGTCAGCGAACAAGCTGCTGGACCGAAGTGCCGCATTGCGAGGCTCCGTGAAAGCAACGGGGATGGTTGCTGCATTCTTACCTTTCGCCATGATGCAAATCGAATTGCTGAGGTAGACCGCTTCGGCGATGTTGTGCGTCACGAAGATGACAGTACACCCTTCGGTCGCAGCTATTTTGAGCAGAAGATCATTGAGTCGCGACCTAAGGACATCGTCCAGTGCGGCAAAGGGTTCATCCATGAGGAGCAACTCAGGCTTGGTAGTCATAGCCCGAGCGATGGAGACTCGCATTTTCATGCCGCCCGACAATTGCGAGGGCCTCTTTAGCCAATCGCTCTTCAACAACCCCACTTGATTCAGCCAATGTTCGCTGGCCTCTCGGATCTCAGTTTTGGAGCGTTCTTTGCGAAGCTCGAGCGGCAGGCGAACATTTTCCATAACGGATCGCCAAGGAAGCAAAGCCGACTCCTGGAATACGAACGACATCTCAGCACGCAGTTTGTCACTCGACCGGTTTGTTTCGACGTTGCCCGCGTTTCTTCCTGAGATGCTGATCGTCCCGGAATCTGGTTCAAGCAGACCAGCAATAACCCGGAGAACGGTGCTTTTGCCGCAGCCACTCGGACCGAGCAGCGTGACAATCGAAGCTCGATCCACCTCTAGATCGAGTCCTCGCAACACAAGTTGCCTTGCACCGGTTTTGGTCGGGAATGCGACCTCGATTCCTCGGCATTCGACATATCGCTCGGGAAAAGCCTTGCTGATCATTCGTTATTTTTGGCGTCCGCAAAAGAGGTCGCTAATAGCGAGTCGATTTTCGCGGCTAGGATGAAATCATTTTCGCTAAGACCGCCGATCGCATGGGTGGTTAGTTCAATCCGCAGGTGCCGGTAACCAGTCAAATGCAAATCGGGGTGATGGGCCTCGGACTCCGCCAGGTTCGCAATCGCATTGAGAGCCTCGAGAGTACGGACAAAATCCCTGAATCTTACAGACCGAACGATCCATTTTCCTTGCTCGACGAGTTTCCAGCCTGCGAGCGATTTGATCTGCTGTTCGGAGAAGTCTAACGGACAAGCGTCCACGCCACCTTCGCAGGGGACACATTTCTTGGTTTCTAGCGTTTGGGCCGATTGGATTTGCATACTTTTCGCTCTGGAATTAGCGTATTTCGTTTGTTTTTAGGGTGACTTGCGGGTACTTTTCGGTGTAGCGGCCCGCTTTCATGCAGTGATTCTTTCCCCTAGACAACGATTATATGCCAGGAGCTCAAGCCATACAGCATTTGAGATTTTCCGTCTCAGTCTTTTATTTTCTCATTCTGTCAACCGGCTTTGCGAGTGGAACGGATTGGGAAAAAAAGGACAAGGAGTTTTCGTCTGCGATTCGGCCCATTTTAGAGGCTGCCTGTTTCGACTGCCATAGTGGACCTGAAGCGAGCGCGAACTTGTCGCTCAATCACTTTGCTGATACGAAGTCGATCTTTAAGAAGCGGCGAACTTGGGAGACGGTCATTCAGCGGCTTGAGATCGGCGACATGCCTCCTGCCGACGCCGAGCCAATGTCCAAGGAGGATCGACAGAGGGCAATCGACTGGATCCGCTCTGCCATCAACGACATCGAGTGCGGACTCACTCCCAATCCAGGCAGCATTACGCTCCGCAGGCTCAACAGGCTGGAATACCGCAACACGGTTCGGGATCTATTTGGTATCGACTACAAGCCAGCCGCATCGTTCCCTGGGGACGATGTTGGGTATGGATTCGACAACATAGGCGATGTTTTGAGCCTGCCGCCGCTTCTCATGGAGAAGTATCTGATGGCAGCGGAGGAGATCACCCAACAGTGTATTGCGGCTCCCGAGCCCGGACCAGTTTTTGAGTCTCCGATCAAGCTATCCAAGTTGACTGCGAACCAGGGAGGCAGATGGGATGGGAACCGATTTATGTTTTCCTCTGATGGGCAAATTTCTTTTGAAGAGACTTTTCCTTGGCCAGGTACTTACCAATTGATCATGACAATGGGGGGGACGCCGGGCGGCAACGAGCCACCTCGGGCGCAAGTTACTGTTAATGGCAAGAAGCTAAAAGTCGTGGATGTCGAACCACTCGCCAACGAAGAAGGAAAAGTTTATACGGTCCCCTTTCGAGCTGTAGCCAAGAAACCGGTCAAAATTGATATCGCCTTTATCAATGATTACTACGTGGAAGCCAAGGACGGTCGTCCTGCGGTAGATCGTAACTTGATCATATACGACGTCAAACTCAATGGTCAACAGCCATCCAAGCCGATCCTCGAGAGTCAGCTAACAGCTTCACATAAGATGATCATTCGCGATACGCCCGTCGGAGGAATATCGGTTCGCGAGGCTGCCATGAACTGCTTGCGCCCGATTGTTAGTCGTGCCTTTCGTCGCCCCGTGAGGCCCGAGGAGCTGGAGCGGCTAGCGGGATTGGTGCAAACTACTGTAGATGATGGGGATAGCTTTGAAGCAGGAATACAACTGGCTCTCCAAGCGGTCCTCATATCACCTCATTTTTTGTTCAAGGTGGAGTCGCCGGCGGAAAAGACTCTCGCTGATTATCCGCTGGTTACCGATTATGAGCTAGCAACGCGCCTCAGTTACTTTCTGTGGAGCTCAGCTCCCGATTCGGAATTGCTTTCGCTTGCAACTCGCAATGAGCTTAGAAAACCTGCGGTGCTAGAGGCACAAATCAAACGAATGCTTCTGCACAAGAACTCGTCTCGATTTGTCGAGAGCTTTGCTGGGCAATGGCTAACGCTTCGCAAGTTAGATGACTTCAAACCAAACGAAAATCGATTTCCTCAGTGGAACGATGAGCTGAGAGGGCTTCTCAAGCAAGAAACCTATCGGCTGTTCCAACACGTCATGCAAAACGACCTTAGCGTTATGAGGTTGCTGGATGCCAATTTTACTTTCGTAAATGACAAGCTCGCCAAGTACTACGGGATACCAGGTGTCGAGGGAGCCGAGTTTCGGATGGTTTCTACCAACGGGCACAAACGGATGGGGCTTTTGACACAAGGTTCCATTCTGGCGGTTACCAGTAATCCAACCCGAACCAGTCCGGTGAAGCGAGGCAAGTGGATCTTGGAGAACTTGCTCGGAACTCCGCCTCCTCCCGCTCCACCTGGAGTTCCGGAGCTTGAGAAAACCGAGCTCACGGGAACCCTGCGGCAGCAGATGGAGCAGCACAGAGCCGATCCTGCTTGCGCTAGCTGCCACAAGCTGATGGACCCGCTTGGTATGGCCCTGGAGAACTACGATGCGATCGGTCGGTGGCGGACGCAGGATCGCGGGCAGCCGATCGATACTCAAGGTGAGTTGCCCAATGGAGAGACTGTGAATGGGCCTGGGGATTTGATTCGAAATTTGCGTGAGAAGAACGCCGAACTATTCGCGAGGTGCTTGGTGGAAAAACTCATGACTTACGGATTAGGACGGGGATTAGAGTACTACGACAAGTGTGCCGTGGATAAAATCATGGTAGCTGTGGAAAAAGAGGAATATCGCTTCTCGAGTTTGATATTACAAATCGTGCTGAGCGATCCGTTTCAACGCAAAGGGGTTAGGGAGATAGAGCTATGACTAGACAACCACTAGATCGACGCACGGTATTGCGAGGCATCGGAACAGCGGTCAGTTTGCCGTTGCTCGAAGCAATGCTTCCCACCTCAAGAGCGATGGCAGCCAGTGCCAAGGCTCCGGCCCGGATGCTCTTTCTCATGGTACCCAACGGAGCTCACATGCCGGCTTGGACACCAAAGAGCACGGGAGCGAATTACGAGTTGACACCCATTTTGGAACCGTTGTCGAAACATCGAAAGCATGTGTCGATATTGTCCGGTCTTACTCTCGACGGTGCGAGAGCTCATGAGGATGGTGCGGGGGATCACGCCCGGAGTGGTGCCTCGTTTTTAACTGGGAGCCATCCGAAGAAGACCGACGGTGCGGATATTAGAAACGACGTTTCGGTGGATCAGGTTGCGGCGGAGTTTCTGGGCAAGGAGACCAAATTTGCATCCTTGCAACTCGGGTTGCAAGGATCCGCTCAGTCAGGGAACTGCGACTCAGGCTACTCGTGTGCCTATTCGAGCAATTTGTCATGGCGAACAGAGTCGAGTCCCTTGCCCAATGAAACCGATCCAGGAGCCGTGTTCGATCGGTTGTTTGGGGCCCCCGAAAAAGTCACAACGAATCACAATGCATCCCGGCAGTCGATACGGCGAAAAAGTGTGTTGGATCTATCGCTGGAGGATGCCAAATCACTTCAAGCCAAGCTGGGGGCAGCCGACAAGCGAAAACTTGATGAGTATCTGTATGCCGTCCGTGATGTAGAGAATCGGGTTGTGAATGGCAATCGGCTGCGAGTGGGGGAAAATGGAGTCCCCAATGTTTCACGACCGGCGGGGATACCAAGGGACTGGAGCGAGCATTGCAAGCTGATGATGGATATGGCGGCGTTAGCAATCCGGGCTGATGCGACGAGGATTTTGACGTTTATGTTGGCGAGGGAAGGAGACAACGATCCCTATCCACAAATCGGAGTTCCAGAGGGGCACCACGATCTTTCTCACCATGGAAAGAGTGAAGAGAAGCAGGAGAAGATTCAGAAGATCAATACTTACCACGTCCAACATCTCGCCTACCTGCTGGACAACTTAGCCGAGGTAGACGAGGCAGGTCAGTCGTTTCTGGATACCAGCATGATCGTTTATGGCAGTGGCATATCGGATGGTGATCGCCATAACCACGACGATCTTCCGATTTTGCTCATCGGCAATGCAGGTGGTGCCATCAAAAAGGCGAGTCATTGGTCGTACCCCGCAGATACGCCACTTTGCAATCTGTATCTCTGGATGCTCAAGCAAGCCGGTGTGCATACCGGACGGTTTGGCGATAGCACCGGCGTGTTGGAGTTGGGTTAACTCCAACACGAAAAAAGGGTGATGTAAATCACCCTTTCTCGTAGTCAAAGCAACGTCTTCCGTTATTGCGGCACTGGTGGCGACGAGGCCAGGAACCAACGTTTCGATAGTTGGATCACTTCACCAAAATTATTACCGATGGAGTCACCAGTCAGATTGATACTCGCGATCTGATTTACCGAACCTGTTCCCGTGGGTACCCCCCCAATTGTCCCTACATTGGTAGCAAAGGACATGAAAAGATCTGGTTGGGTTTGAATGACGGTATAGGTGCCGATCGGTAAATCGTTGAAGCTATAGGCTCCCGAGTTATCGGTCGTCGTCGTTCGGTTGACTGGATCGCCTGCGAGGGAAGTTCCAGAAATCTGGACCATGACGTTGGCTATTCCGAGATCACCACCATCCCGGATTCCATTCTGATTCGCGTCGAGATAGACAAACCCGGACAAATCGGCTGTAGTAAGCACCGATGCGGAAGCAGTCGCAGTGTTATTGGTCGTATTGGTTTCCCCCGCTGCTGCAACAGTTACGGTGTTGGTCAAGGTTGCACCGTTGGGAGCATCATTATTCACAGTCGCTGAAATGGTAACGGTAGCAGATTGGCCTGAGCCGAGAGATGCTATCGAGCCAGATACAACCCCGGAGTTGTTAGTGAAGCCAGGGGAAGCGGACTGGAAGGTCATTCCAGTTGGTAGGGTGTCGGTAACTGTTACGTTTGTTGCGGTCGATGGACCGGAGTTGGTCACCACGATCGTATAGTTGACCACTTGGCCACGAGCAACCGTATCGACACCGTCGGATTTCGTTACCGTAAGATCAAAGTCCCGATTGACTTGCGTCGTTTCCGAATCTGTTACCCCGGTGGTATTATCTGGCGAAGACAATGTAGCAGTGTTTGTCACTTGGCCAGCAGCCGCGCCCGCTTCGGCTCTAACGACCAGAGTGATGAGAGCTCGGTTCGTGGTTGAGTTACCGTTGGCTAACAACGTTCCAAGGTTGGCCTCGAGTCGGTTGGTCGTTTGGTTAAACGTCACCGCTCCGTTTCTTGGAGTTGCCTCATTGATCTCAAAGGTGCCGCTGACAAAGGTGATGCCAGTAGGCAAAGGATCGCTGAATAGAACGTTAGGAGCGTCGGCGCTGCCGGAGTTAAAGGCGGTTACGATGTACTGGAAGTTTGCACCACCCGCGACGACAGGATCGGTCGAGTCGGTCTTATCGATGTTCAAGGTCACGACTCGGTTAAGCGTATCGGTGTCCGTCGCAGAGTTAGGACGCCCCGGGGTTTCAAATTCGGGATTGTTCGCCGTGACTGTCACAGTGTTAACGATATTGCCCGTTGCGTTAGCGCGAACGGTAGCTACCAACAGGATCGTCGCTGTTTCGCCGGACGCTAGCGTCGGTATCGTAGCCGTGTAAGCTTGACCGTTGGCTGATCCAATGTCGTTACCGTTTCGTGTCGCGGAGACAAACTGCAATTGATTTGGCAAAGTATCTGAAATCTGCACATTGGTTGCGTCGCTTGGACCGTCGTTGTTCACCGTGATCGTGTAGGTAATCGTTTGGCCGGTGGTGACCGATGCAACTCCGTTGTCTTTGGTGATCAGTAGGTCATAACGTGGCTGTACCGTGACATCGATAAAGGAAACGTCATTGCTAGAGTCGATATCTCGGAATCCGGTTAGCCCCACGACATTGATCGTAGCGGTGTTCCGTTGGCCAGGTGCCACGGTCGCAGCAGCAGTGACAGTGACGGGAATGTCAACATCAAGCGTTTGACCAGGAGCGATGGAGGCTATCGTCCATACAAGATCGTTTGGTGCGACTCCCAGTGCCACACCCGCAGGCAGAGTGCCGGCGGTAAATCCTGGTGGAAGATCATCGAAGACTTCAATACCTGTGACCGTAACATCGCTATCGTTAGTTAGGCTTAAGCGATACGTGAGCGTTTCCCCGAGTCCGACGGTGGTAGCACCGCCGACGATTGTCTTGACAATTTCAAGATCAATATCAGGAATGACCGTGGTAGTCGCTTGCGCGGTGACAACATCGGTTTGATCGCTATCCACCGCGCCCGTGTTCACGGTACCACTAACGAAGGTTCCGCCGACCGTAGCAATGATTGTCAAGACCGCAGACTGACCTGCATCTAAATTGAAACCTGAGGTTGAGACTGTACCGGCGACGTTGCTCGCATCCTGGACCGCTCCACCGTTGACGATATAAGTTGCTGACAGCAAAGTTAGTCCGGTTGGTAACGCATCGCTGATGACTGTGTTTGTCGTGGTCGAGGGACCATTGTTGGTGGCTGTTAGAGTGTAGGTCAACTCTTGGCCAACATTCACTGGATCGGGCGTGTCAACTTTGGTCAGGACTAGTTCTGCGTTGGTAAACCCAAAATCAAGAGCGAGGTTCGTATTCGGGTCGGTATCACCATCGTCAATCGGCGCTGAATTCAAGACGAGTGTCGTAGAGGCAACCACGACTCCGCCAGCCGCAACCACACCTTGGTTTGCATTATTGGTGTTGGCAGGACCATTCTGAATGGCAACTCGATGGTTCTCAAGAGGTTGTCCGACCCCAAATTCCGTCGCGGGTATAACAACTAAGTAGTCACCTGGAACAAGATCGTCGAACAGGTAAGCTCCCGCTAACGATGTAGTGGTGAATTCAATAAATGTATCAGTACCTGGTTCAAAGGTGCCGTTTCCGTTGACGTCGTTGTAGAGTTCGACTCGAACGTTAGCAATTCCCGAATCCGAACCATTGAATACCCCATCACTGTTCGTGTCGAGGAAAACAAGGTTTCCGATCGACATGAGTGGATCGTTCTCCAAATTGGCTGTCAAGACAGTCGGCTGTACGCTCTGAACGACAGCGACCGTTGCTTGCAATTCTACCACACCATTCACCAAGACTTCGATTGCACCGATGCTGTTGAAGTCTGCACCTGCTCCGAAGTTAGTGAACGAGGAAAACGGGACAAAGATATCGACTAAAGTTACACTCGAAGGAATGTTTATCGTGGTTGAGGAAAAATCTGTTGCATTCGTGTAGATGAAAATATCTGCCGTGGCACCGGCCTGGTCACCACGTGTCTGGATATGGAGTCCTGCGGTGGCGACATTTCCGTTCAAGGAGACTCCGCCGAGGCCTGTGTGGCTGAGAGTGTCAGGATCGCTATCACCATCGTACTGGATTATAGCTGTACCCTGGACATCGAGGCCGGAATTAATTGCCAGTACATTCAGCCCCGGAAGCACTTCGACGGAAAAGGATTGCGCTCCTCCCACAAAGGTTGCGCTAATGTCCCGACGCCCGCCCAAAACCTCGGGAGCCGCTAGAGAGAGACTTGCATTCGGGGTAACACCATCGACCGTAACCAACTGCGCCGTTGTATCAAATGGATCAATGTTCTGAACGGAAACGCCAGCACGGTCACCCGACGTGATCGTAACGCTCGCAGGAGCAGGTGGGGTAAGCCCAGCAACAGCTTGCTGCCGAACAAAATACACTCCCTCTGTCAAGGTATTCGCTGGTAACAATCCTCCAGCTGCGACGCTTGCAAACGAATATTCGCCAGTTACGGCATTGGAGGTAATGGTCGCTACAAGTGTATCGACCGCATCGTTGAAGATACCATCCCCATCGTCCCGAAATAGCTGAATTGTCGCGTTGCCAACGATGGCATCTACACCATTGTCGTAGCTATTGTTTCCATTCGCGTCGACGAACGAGACCCCAGAAATAACTGCCAGATCGATTGCCATCAAGGATCGACCTTCGAGCGACTCCAAACGTAGCGACCGTCGGAAACGCTCTTGTCTTTTCTCAATACCGCGGGAACGATTCCTTTTGCTCGATGAAACAAAAGAGGAAACAATTCGTTGAATCAATCCGGCCATCTGCGGAACTCCAATCAAGTACACTAATCCAACGCGGTGCAAAACTCTAGCGATGGGAATCTTTAAGTACGTGATCGGAAAATCTCGGAGGTAATCTTACGCGAAGTCCTCCAAAGAACTCCGCTTTTTCTCAGTGTTTGCTCGAGTGCAAACGCTAGCTTTCATTCTGCCCTACCAATTTCATTTGCCCTACCAGCGGTACTCGCCGCCGATGTTCATCCCCTGAATCCAGTAAGGTGTGTCTCGGTAGACAAACCGAGGATCTAGGAAATTGTTCTGGACGGGATTCTCGGGAGGCAACAGATTTGGGTTGACCGAGGTGTCCATTTGCTCTCCTGCTCGCACCACATTGCTCCAGTAGATAAAGGAGTAGCCTGCTGTGAGCCTCATTCGTTGGGTCAATTGATAGCCTAGCGTGGCTCCTAGCTCGGGGACAACGCTGAACTGGTCTCGCTGATAGGTGCCGATGTTAGTGCGTTGTGCTAGCAATCCACCTTGCTGTGCTGCCCCATTATTGATGGTGGTGGATCCATCGATCATCACCGTTTGCCTAGTGTTACCCAACCCGAGCCTCATCAGAGTATCGAGCGACCAGTAACCCTTGCGACCTTGCCACATAACGCCCAGCTCGACTCCATTAAATTGATTGCGTGTCTGGAAGTTGTCTTGGATCAAGAAGCTGCCTGCGGGCGAGACCCCCGTGAGGTTTTCCCGAACCCCCATCGTGTCATCCAGTTGGAAGTATCTCCAGCCCAACGTTGCATCAAAGCGACTTTGAGCAGGCACCGGCCCACATGTTAAGCGAGAAAATCCGCAACCACTGTCGCAGCATAACGATCGTCGGAAGCGGACAGCGGCGCCACGGAACTGCGATGTCGCGTCAACCTGGACCCGACCTGCCACAACTCCAGGGAAAGCGACCAACTGTGCATCCTCACGCCCTGTCGTTACGTTGTAGAAAGGTCGGGCTAGTATAGGATTTCCGTTCGAGCTTAGGTCAAAGCTTTCACGTGTTTCAGCTGTACCAACGTACTCGCCTTCGATTCCGAGTTTGGGATTATTGACAAACCACCATCCGAAGCGAACTCGCATCCCGTTCAATCGATCGGTCAAAACATCATTATTTCCACCGAAAAGGGTCGTGGCATTGGGAAGTACGCCTGCTGCGGCTTGCGCAGTTCCCGCAGGTGAGGTTGTCACCAACGCGGGGGTGTCGACTCCTCGCTGGTACCACATCAGATATTCCACGTTTACCCAACCATGAGATGGTAGAGCCAAGCAGAGGATCCGACCATCTAGACCATAAGGATCGCAGAGATCGAAGCCGAACGGGGTGCCGCAGGTAAGCCCACAGCTGTCGCATCCGGAAACTCCGCAGGAACCATCGCTGCAGCCACCGATTGCTGCCAAGCCCTCATTGGGATCGTAGTATTCGTCAGCGTAGACTCGCTCAGGCTCATCGGAGTAGAGGACTACTCCATCGTCAATCGGCTCTTGCAGCAGGCTGCGCTCAGAAACCAAGCGGCCCGGGCTTCGTAATGTCGGGGATCCTGGTCGAGGCACGGAGCTCGTCCGTGTCACAGTGCCGGATTCCGAAGTTCGAATGGTTGGGCTAGCAACCACTCTCCGCGTCCCTTGGCTCTGGCCAAATGCAGTCCCCCCTGCAATCGTCGCTACGATCAAGAGTGCGAGTAAGCGATTCACGACTTTCACTTCCCATATTGGAGTTAGTCTCTGCCATTGATTTGCTATCAAGACAGAGCAGTAAGCGTCACGGTTAAGGAGATTCCAACCGTCCTCCAGTCGTATCGACAGCCTCGCCCCTAAACTTAACCCTTTCCGTAAAAATTCCGTAAAAAGAAAACTCGCCCTATTCGAAACAAACCTCCCAGACCACCTATGCTAACGGTTTATTCTCGCTAGCAAAGTTGGCTAGCATTTCGTAGTACATATAAAAGGCTGATTAGCACCGAAAAGCCCTTCCGAGCGCGACAAAGTTTGCTCCGTAAGGAGTGATGCGTTCACCCCGTTTCTCTAGAACAAATGCGGTTGATCGAATCGCATTTTGGCGCGGACCTCGACCGCTTTTTGCGCTGCCACTTCAGGTGTCTCTGCTAGGATCGTGAGGTGCCCCATCTTGCGACCCATTCTCGCGGAGTGCTTGCCGTACAAATGCAAGTGGCAATTCGACTCGCTCAACGCCGCAGAGTATCGAGGTTTGTCCTCACCCCATAAATCTCCCAGCAAGTTCGCCATGGCTGCGGGGCTTATCAAGTCGGTGCACCCAAGAGGTAAATTGCAAATCGCGCGAACCTGCTGCTCGAACTGACTCGTCTGACAAGCCTCGATGGTCAAATGACCAGAATTGTGCGGACGCGGGGCGATTTCATTGATCATCAATCCTCCATCCTCCGTCACGAAGAACTCGACGCACAACAATCCTTCGAGCATCAACGTCTCCGCAACCCCTCTCGCGATCTCTTGAGCACGCGGCTGTAATTTCAATAGCTCGCCGATGGGGGGGCAAGTCGTCACGTCAAGAATGTGATGCGAATGCGTGTTGGTCATCATCGGATAAACGGCTATCTCGCCTCGAGGTGATCGAGCTACCAACACAGAAGCCTCCGCCGCATACGGGATCCATTTTTCCGCAATCACAGGCTCGGGACCTAGCAATTCGAGCGCATCGTTGGCTTGCATCTGGCTCGAAACTTTGCGTTGCCCCTTGCCGTCGTACCCCCAAGTCGTCGTCTTTAAGACCAGCGGCCAGCCGAACGATTCCGCAGTCGGTAGGACTTCTTGAACCGATCGCATTTCACGAAACGGAGTGACCGGAAATCCTGCATTGGAGAGTGTTGTCTTCTCGCGAATGCGATGTTGCGACACAGACAACAATCCAGCTCCCGGGCGGACGGGCACAATCTCTGCAGCTCGATTGACAGCTTCAATGGCAACGTTTTCAAACTCGAGCGTGATGCAGTCGACTTTTCGAGCGAAGTCTCGCACGGCAACGGGGTCCAGATAGTCTGCGTGAATGGTCTCTGCAGCGACATGCGAGGCTGGCGAGTCGACCTCATCTGTAAACACTATCACTTTGTAACCAAGTCGCTGTGCAGCTTGAGCAAACATTCGCCCTAACTGCCCACCACCAAATACCCCCAATGTCGAACCGGGCTCGATTACCTTTGTGTCCGATGCGGATTCGGATGGCTGTGTCGGAGTTGTCATAGTTTTTGGCTTGGCTTTAGGAGAGCTTAGATTTTTGGCGTCGCGAGGATATGGTTCGCCATCACCGACTCGGTCTGTGTCTTTAGAAAATCTGACATTCGTTGCAACAACTCCGAGTCTGAGGTCGCCAGAATTCGGACCGCGAGCAAGCCTGCATTTTTGGCGCCCGCCACTCCGATGGCCAAGGTCGCGACCGGAATCCCGCCTGGCATCTGGACGATGCTGAGGAGTGAGTCGAGGCCTTGAAGCGATTTGCTTTGCACAGGAACACCGAGAACCGGCAAGGGAGTGCATGCGGCGACCATGCCCGGCAAATGGGCTGCACCACCGGCTCCCGCAATGATGACCCTTAAACCTCTCGCCGCAGCCTGAGACGCATATTCGGTCATGTAGTGAGGGGTTCGATGAGCCGAAACGACACGAGCTTCGTACGGAACGCCAAACTGATCCAGGATCGTGCATGCCTCCTGCATGGTAGCCCAGTCCGACTGCGACCCCATGATGACCCCGACCACGGCTGAAGTGGGAGCAAAAAGCGATGGATCCATGATGCGTTGGCTCTTGGGTTGGGGGAGAGTGTTTTGTTGACCGAACGGCCTGCCTACCCCCAAAGCTTAATCGATTTGTCGTTTCCCCATAGTCGAGATTTGTAACCGTTCACGGAGTGAACCGTTGTGCTGAATATTGATCAGTGGGAGCAAGGAGAAACTTGATGCGGCGAGAAACGTAAACTTTACCTGGGCAAGCCAAGTGCATTCCCAATCTTGTCGGATCGGCGGAGCGATCCGCGACAATCGTCGCTGACCGCTCCGTCGGTCAGTTGCCGCCATGGAGCGTATAAATAGAGAGGGCCAAAATATCAGTAGACGTTCCTAAATTGCTTTCCGCTCACGCAGTTCAGACTGCAATTCGGTCGAAATCTGCTGGAGTTTCTCCAGTGATTGCGATTTCAATTGCGACTCATCGGTCGGTGCTCTTCCCAGAAGCCCCTCTAAGGTACGAATCAGCTCGATCTTACCTTCGAACTTGCCCTCGATCTCGCCCTCCGTTCGCGAAGCGTTAATGACCCATTGCCGGTCCCGGCGGGCTTTTTCCGTTGCATCGTACATTTGCTTGTCCTCTGTAACTCGTTTGATAGACACCAGGGATTGGGTGGCTTGCTGAAACTCTTCGTCCGGAAAAAGCTTCATCAGCTCTTCCTCGGTGTACTTATGGGCGTGCAGTAACCAGTACAGCCAACGCTCCAGAGTACTAGCAGTCGCCAGATCGCTCTCTCCTAAATTATACCGTCCCATTTCCAAAATGTGAAATTCCATCGTATCCTTCAGGATACGATTGGTTTCTTGGTCCACCAAGCGAAACGCATGATGCACCCGATCGGAATCTTGCCACAAAGTCCCTTCTAGCAAGCAAATAGCAAAAACCGGTTTCAATTTCGAGTAGTCGTCCCCTGATTTCAGCTGCCCCGAGTAGAGTTCGCATCCATAAAAAACAATCCTCTGAATCAACCCGAGATGGACCTCGAGTTGCATCTCAATATCGTAGATGTTTCCATCCTGATCGACCGCTTTGATATCGAGCACCGATAGTTTGTCTTCGTAGAAGTCTTGATAGTCAATGGAGGCGAAAACCCGGGTAGGGAGATGTGTGGCTATTTGGCCTTTCTAGATTTCAACCAAAACTCAGGCCTTGTCCCTTTACTCGAACAATTCCATGAACGGCTACTCGAGATTTATAGCGAAATCATCGACCGGAGGCCCAACCGGATCGCATAATCGTCCCCCCCAGCGGTCCTGCCCCTGGTCCCAGCGAAATTTCGTAGTCTGCGGCCTCGATGAGCTGATGGTTGTGCTCGATGACCACAATGGTTTGCCCTCGCTCCAGCAAACTTTCAAGGCATTGGATCAGCTTTTCGATATCTGCAAAATGCAGCCCTGTAGTCGGTTCATCCATGACGATTAATTCCTGTTTTGCCCCGCCGTCCGACTTTCCGAGAATGGATGCTAGTTTGAGCCTCATCGATTCTCCCGCCGACAAAGTCCCTAGACCTTGACCGAGCGGCAAATACCCGAGCCCAATTTCTCGCAACAGCTTGAGCCGGTCTCGAATGGTCTCTTCACCTCGGAAAAAATCGAAAGCCTCATCGATGCTTAACTGAAGAACTTCATGAATGTTGCGATCGCGATAGGTTACCTCAAGAACTTCCGTTTTGTATCTGGTTCCACGACAATCGACACAAGGGAGCGAGATATCGGCCACGAACTGCATTTCCACCGTTGTGAAGCCGAGCCCCTCGCAAGTAGCACAACGGCCTTGTTCGCTATTAAAACTAAAATGGCTCGCGGTAAACCGCTTTCCTTTAGCAAGCGGAGTGTCGGCAAACACGGCTCGAATTCCATCGAACGCTTTGCAGTATGTGGCCGGAGTGCTGCGGGTCGATCTAGGGATAGGTGACTGATCGATGGCGATGCATTCGGAAATGCGGTCTTCCCCTTGGAGGGACTCGTAAGGTAGCGGGTTCGCTTCCTTGTCACCTGTCGTTTTCTTGAGAGCTGGCACTAGCGTCTCGAGAAGTAGACTGCTCTTGCCCGAGCCACTCGGACCCGTAACCACCGTCAAGCAACCTAGAGGAATCTCGACACTGGCCTGTTGGAGATTTCTTCCGCTAGCACCATGCAGTTTGAGCCAATGCTTGGCTTCCTGGAGCTTGCTCCGCACATGATAGTCGCCGCGCAAGCATCGACCGGTCACGCTCTTTTGCTTAACAAGCTGTGAGTAGGAACCGTCAAAGACAACCTCTCCTCCGCGTGTGCCAGCACCAGGTCCGATCTCAATGATTCTATCGGCGAGCGTGAGCATGGCGGGTTCATGCTCAACTAAGATGACGGTATTGCCGCGATCGCGAATGTTTAAGATCGCCTTGGAAACTCGAGCCACATCGTCAGGATGAAGCCCCACGGTAGGTTCATCAAATACATAGAGCATGTCGACTAAACTGGAACCGAGCAGGCAGGTCAAATTGACTCGCTGCGCTTCCCCTGAACTAAGCATGTGCATCGGGCGATCCAACGAAAGGTATCCGAGTCCGATATTCACTAAGTACTCCAACCTCTTCAGCAACTGCCGCTCTGGTTCCGAAGCATTGTATTGAGCATGCGCTTCGGACACGCTAAAAACTTTGCTTGCAGGCAGCTCTTCTCCAACGGCATTCGCACCTCCTGTTGCTGAAGGGTCTTCGCTTTCCTGCTCGGTGGTGTTGAGCATGGCCACCAGTTCGCTCACGGGGAGGCTGCAAATATCGGAGAATGTTTTTTCCCTCCAACGATATGCCAAGGATTCCTTGGACAATCGCTTGCCGCCGCATGTTGGGCATTGATGATAAGAACGCCACCGGGACAAGAAAACTCGAACGTGCATCTTGTATTTGTGCCGTTCGAGCCAAGCAAAGAAGCCATCGAGGCCACCAAAGTGCCGCTTAGGCACTCCCTTTTGAATCAAGCTCCAGTGTTTGGCGGTGAGTTTCGCGACTGGCACGTCGACAGGAATTCCATACTCTGGAGCCAGGCTCAGCAACTCATCCAATTCATGCGAGTAAGCTGGTGTCCGCCAGGGAGCAATGGCCCCTTCACGTAGAGACAGAGAGGAATCAGGAACAATCTTGGATTGATCCAATTCAATCACTTCTCCGAACCCCTCGCATTCTGGGCAAGCTCCCCGGGCATGATTCGAGTTGAACAAGCTCGCGTCTGCCTCTTGGAAATCGATATTACAAGAATCGCAGCGGCAGACCGTTGAGAACGAGTGGAGCGAGAATTGGCGACCGTCTATCTGCAGGCTGCCTGATGCCGACTCCATCAGGACCATCACCTGAGATGGTTGATGTAGGATGCACTGATCGTAACTTGACTGAATCGACTGACGCCAGCGCTCATCGATCGTACCGTTCCATGACAATCGATCGACAATCACAGTTGCCTGCTTGGTGAGTTGAAACACCTGGACCATTTCGGAACGATCTGTATCACCTAAGTGAACAAACCGATCACCAACCAACATTCTCACGAACCCCATCGATTGCAAATCGGCGAGAAGCAATGCCAGTTCCTCGTCACTCTCCCAAGTGCACGGGAAACCAACCATAGATCTAGCCGATTCTAGTGAACGAAGCTCTGCGAGAATCGACTCGGGTGTGAAGGACCGAACAGGGGCACCGCAAGAGTGACAGAACAGTTTTGCTTTGCTGGCGAACACCATCCGGAGATGCTCGAGTATCTCGGTAGCTGTTCCGACAGTGCTGCGATTGTTTCGAGCCCGACTGTCTCGCGTTACGGCGATACTCGGCGGGAGTGGCTCAAGTATGTCGAATCTTGGCTTTTCGACACGCTCGAGAAATTGCCGGGTGTACGCCGAAAAACTCTCGATGTATCGTCGTTGTCCCTCGGCGTACAGGGTGTCGAAAGCGAGCGAAGACTTGCCACTGCCACTGACTCCACAGATTACTGTTAGCTGATGCAACGGGAAGTCGAGATTTAGTGACTTCAGATTGTTCTGCGTCGCCCCTCTTAATTGAATGACGGGAGCTCGGTTTGTAGTGGTTGTCTTCTTAGCCATGCAGTCAGATTAGGAGAAAACGCCAAGAAGACTAGTGGCTTGAACTAAAAATACGCATCTGCATTTGCTTATGCGACCGGCAAATAAAAACTGCCGAGTCAATTTAGGGACGCATCGAGCAGCGATGCCAATAGTAGCGAAATCATTTCGCGCCAGCTTTCGCCCATTCGATCCCAGATTGGACGAGACGAGATTCGCGAAAGAAACCTTCCCAAAAACTATGCCCTTGCCCAGGAGCAACGATGAGTTGGACCAAATCCCCGAGCCCCTGGGCCTCATAGATTTGTTTTAAGGCCAGAGAGTTAGGTTCTAAGGGAACAACGGTGTCCTGGTCACCGTGTATGATCGCAACAGGGATTTTCGCGAGGGCCAAGGTTTCAGCCCGCTGGATCGGATTGAATTCCTTGATTCGTTGCTCGAGTTCTTGTGGAGTCATTCCGTAAGCAGGAGCGGCCGCTGCAAGTTTGGGGTAAGTGCGAAAATCGTACACGGGATAGATGCCGATAATACCGGCAACCTTATCGGGATGCGTGATAGCCCAGCTGCTTGCCCAGAGCCCCCCTCGGCTTCGACCAAACAAGCATGCTTTTTTTGCAAAACTACGATTTGCAGTGAGTTCTTCGTAGAGTGCGTTCATGGCGGGATGACTCAGCGGGCTACCGTAAGCTTCTCCAACATCGACTCCTGCGACCGCAATTCCGGCAGCTAGAAACGATTCGTGCATCCAGCGCTCCGCTTCGTCGGGGTACGCGGGCAGCGTTGGAGAATACATGATCCAAGGCTGAGGGTTCGAACGTTTTGATTCTTCGGGGAGAAATACAAAAGCTGGTCGATCCAAGACGGTGAAGACTTCGCCAGGCAAAGAAAGCTTGCCTGGAGCACCGCCCCCCTGACCACGAACCGCTGACCACGGAGTTGACAGGCCTGCGAGAATCAACCAACAGGCGATGCCGAGCATTCGGTAGCCGATGAATCCACGAGCAACGATCAAGGTTGAGCCTCGCGTTATGGGAAGGAATTGAAAGTCGGGGAAAGTGCCAAGCTACTGCCGCTACGGTTGGCCAATAATCAGCGACCGATGGTTTCCACCTCAAGTGCATCCAGGTGGTTGTCTTCGCTTGGTTCCAGTTCGCTTGCCGATTTCGCACTCGGGGCTGAACCAAACTTGGCGCGGACACAGTCCACGTAGTATCGCATTTTCCCGTCCCGCTCTTCTTCCACAAGTCCATGGATATCGGTATCGAATCCTGGGAACATTGCGTTGAAATCGCGAGCAAATTTCAGATACTTGACAATGGTCTTATTAAATCGTTCGCCTGGGATGAGAAGCGGGATACCTGGTGGGTAGGGAGTCAGAAGGACTGCCGTCGATCTACCCTCCAGATCGTCGATCTCTACGCGATCGATCTCGCCGTGCGCCATCATGGAGAATGCTTCGGAGGGCTTCATGGCTGGTTGCATCGGAGACAAGTACATCTCGGTGGTTACGCGAGCCACGTCGTTTTGTTTGTACATGTTGTGGATGCGTTGACAAAGATCCCTTAGCCCGACTCGTTCGTACTGGGGAAACTGTTGGCAGAACTCGGGGAGAATCTTCCACATCGGTTGGTTCTTGTCGTAATCGTCCTTGAACTGCTGCAAGGCACTGAGCAACGTGTTCCACCGACCCTTAGTGATGCCGATAGTAAACATGATGAAGAACGAATACAAACCGGTCTTCTCCACGATAACGCCATGCTCGACCAAGTATCGAGTCACAATGGAAGCAGGGATACCTGTTTCGGCAAAGTGCCCCGTCACGTCAAGCCCCGGAGTAATGACCGTTGCTTTAATCGGATCTAGCATATTGAAGCCAGAGGCAATGTTTCCAAATCCGTGCCAATCGTCACCGGTCTTGAGAACCCAGTCCTCTCGTTCCCCGATTCCGTCCTCGGCCAGCTGCTCCGGTCCCCACACTTTGAACCACCAATCAGCCCCCCATTCTTCATCGACCTTGCGCATCGCACGTCGAAACTCGATTGCTTCCATAATCGATTCTTCTACCAATGCCGTCCCGCCCGGCGGTTCCATCATGGCAGCGGCCACATCGCAGGAAGCGATGATGGCATATTGCGGAGAGGTCGAAGAGTGCATCAGATAAGCTTCGTTGAAAGTATGCTTATCGAGTTTTTTATTCTCGGGCTCGCGTACCAAGATCTGAGACGCTTGTGAGATCCCAGCCAATAGTTTGTGCGTCGAGTGGGTCGCAAAGATCATCGACTCTTTGGGTGCAGGGCGATTCGGCCCAATGGCATGCATATCTTTATAAAAATGATGGAACGCAGCATGCGGTAGCCACGCTTCGTCAAAGTGCAAGGTACCGATTTGCCCATCGAGCATACGACGCAGTTCTTCTACATTGTAGATGATGCCGTCATAAGTACTCTGGGTGATGGTAAGGATACGCAGCTTGCGTTCAGGATGTCGCGCCTGGGCCGCTTTCGCAAAAGGATTCGCATCGATTTTGCGTTGGATTGCTTCGGGGCTGAACTCTTCGATCGGAATTGGCCCGATGATGCCGAGATTATTGCGGGTAGGAGTTAGAAAGACGGGGACCGCGCCTGTCATAATGATGGCGTGCAGTACCGACTTGTGACAGTTACGATCCACGACGACGATATCGTCGTTAGCGACGGTAGAGTGCCAAACAATCTTGTTACTGGTTGATGTACCGTTGGTCACAAAGAAACAGTGGTCGGCTCCGAAAATCCGGGCTGCATTTCGTTCCGAGGCAGCGACGGGACCGGTATGGTCAAGCAATTGCCCAAGTTCCTCGACGGCGTTGCAGACGTCCGCGCGAAGCATGTTCTCACCGAAAAATTGGTGAAACATCTGACCAACCGGACTCTTCAAGAAGGCGACGCCTCCGGAATGGCCCGGGCAATGCCACGAGTAGGAGCCATCGTTGGCGTAATGTACCATAGCTCGAAAGAACGGAGGAGCTAGGCCATCAAGATAGGCCTTGGCTTCGCGAAGAATGTGTCTCGCCACGAATTCGGGCGTATCCTCAAACATGTGAATAAAGCCATGGAGCTCTCGCAGAATGTCGTTGGGGATATGCCGAGAAGTCCGCGTCTCACCATACAGAAAGATAGGAATGTCTGGGTTTTTGTTTCGAATCTCGTTGATGAAGTTCCGAATGTTCGCCAAAGCGTGAGCCATCGAGATCTCGTTGGAGAACTCATCGTCATCAATGGACAAAATAAATGCCGAAGCTCGGCTCTGTTGCTGAGCGAACTGGGACAAGTCTCCGTAATTCGTGACGCCAGCTACTTCGATCCCTTCTTGTTCGATGGCATCCGCAAGGGCTCTGATTCCAAGGCCGGAGGCGTTTCCGGAACGAAAATCTTCATCAATAACAACGATGGGGAATTTGAACTTCATAGGTACCCTAATCATTCCGGTGGCAAAAAGTGGGAGAGGCCCACGTTTATTACCTGTCAACTTAACGGAGTTCAGAAAGTCCGAAAAGCGAAATTCTCGATTTTCTAGATCGGTTAACCTACAGAATTTTCTACCAAAACGAACCAAGGAACCTCATTGACTGAGATTCCTTGGCCGCTGGAAGGAATCCAGTTAGATCCATTCCCTCTGTATAATTTTTCTAATAACCGCTCAAGGAGTAAACGGATACACCGGGCGACCATCGACAGCGAATTCGCGTCCTACCTGTTGCTCTCCACTGACCTCGTGTCAGTGGAAGCACGACTAAGTGGCTAGAAAACCTTGTCCCCCAACCGCCTCCCGGCTCTCCACCGAGTTTACTCGGTGGAAGCGTGACTCGTCGGCTACTCAGCGATGTCCCGGATCGTCGGCGCGTTCTCCTAGCAAGCCAGTCATCCGCTCCATTGAGGCGAGCTCAATGGGGGCGAAGAACACGCGGTGCGTCTTTTGTTGCTAGCCAGCAAGTCATCGGTCCACCGACACGAGGTCGGTGGAGCCGTAAGAACGGGGGGACGTTGCGTTGCTCGCCGGTTAGTCTCCGGTCCAATGACACAAGGTCAGTGGAGCCGCACCACGAATCGACGTGAACGGTCAACTTTACCAGCTCCGCAAGAACCGGGATTTTAGAAGTTGTAATTCATGCCGAAAACCGCACCGTGCAGAATAAGGCTTCGATCATTCTTGATTCCTCGGATCGAACTTACGTGAGTAAACTCAGTCGGGATCTGTCCAACGGAGGTCGCGACACCTGCAACCCCCACGACACGATACCCCAGATTAAGTGTCCAGCCTGGCTTGATAAAAATCCCCGTTCCTAGAGTTCCCTCTCCGATGAACGCGACATCGTTCAGAGAATTTCTAAAGTTATAGGCAACATCAGCTTCACCTGGTGCTCCGAGCGGACGAACCATAGCGTCGGTCGACGTGGTGCCAGCGCGAGTGAAAGTTCGGATATGGTTGTTATAAACACCAAAGGTTGTGCCACCGAAGAAGTTAAACCGGTGACCGGTACACCATGTAGCGAGCGTACCTAACTGAACTCCCACCAAGTCGTTTGTCACGTTGCTGACGTAGTAAAAATCGTCGTCAGTGGTTCCAAACATGTTGTCGCTTTGGCTGGATGCGTACTCGAGTTCATCGCCGAACCGGAACCATCGGAGACCACCGAACGTGTTGAGTCTCAACCTGCTGCACTGAGCGCCATACCAAGGGGCACAAGGACCGGTTAGACCAGTTCCGCATCCCGCTAGGTTGGGACCACAGGAATTGGCACCCCAACCTGCGTCGCCGCTTGGACCACAGCTATCGCCACATTGACCGCCATGGCTATAGCCACGATGTCCGCCGTGGTGACCACCATGATGCAATAAGCCTCCGCCAAGTCCTCCGCAGCCGGTACCTGCTATACCCTGCCGAGCCCCCCCACCGAGAGCAAAGGTGAATAGGTTGAGTTCAACGTTGTGAAACTCGTTGTCGCGTCGCAACCTTTGCGAATGAGTTGCGGGGTTATTGGCGCCCACCCCGCTGCCACTATCGTACCAGTCATAGATCGGTCGATTGCCGCCCGGCATGTATGCTCCGTACCAAGGCATCGGATCACCGGCCGGTGCGATCGGTGAGAAGGCTAGATCAGTTCGGATATTGTTGCCAGCACCGGGCGTGATCGTTACCGTCCGCGGATTGCTGAAGATACCCCAGTAAGTTCCCACGAGAGCGTATCTACCACAACCAAAGTAACGACCCACCGATCCTTGAAAACCACCTGTCGCTCGCATGGCCGCATCGCCTGTTCCGAGCCACGGAGTTGGACCACTGGATGCTAGTTTGCGGTTGTAGTCATCGACGCGATTGAACAGCAAACCTCCAGCACCGAAGATCCACGGCGATGGCGAAACTGCCGTAGTAAGTCCCACCGCAGAAGGTCCGCAGTCGTAATACCCTTCGTTACCAGCCTCGATTCCGTAGGTTGGTCCTCCGTCGAAGGAATGGTCGGAATAGTAGGCACCAACACTATGGGTGGCACAAGCTCCCGCGGCACATGCCGGGCAGGGAGCCTGCGGACCTTGGTACTGCGGAACTGGTGCGGCATAGGCGTGTGGGTCAGGATGATGAAGCTGAGGAGCGTGCGAATGTTCGTGCGGCTGATGGCCGAACTGTTGCTGCCCAAATTGCTGTTGGCCGTGTTGGGGGTGGCCGAACTGCTGTCCGTATTGCAGTCCTTGCATCTGTGGGGCGGTATTCACCTGAGGTGGAGGGGGCGGTGCAGCCGGGCGAGAGTGGATCTGCGGAACAGCTGGCACGCTCTCAATTTCTCCGAGATTGCCGATGGAGTAAGGATCTTGATAGGCGGCGGTTGGGTTCGGAACTCCGCTGCCAATCGTGTTCGCTCCTACCTGACGGTAATTGGTAGGATGAACCATGTTCCCATAGGTTCCGGGAGTAGGTGCCCCCGGAGCCGCCAACGGCGTCCTGCTAGGAGGCAATGGGGGGAGCTGAAAGGAGCTGGCGCCCAAGCCGGTTCCGTTACCAACATACTGAGCTTCAACCTGCCCAGGTAACGCTGCAATTCCCATGGAAATTGCCAAGCCACTAAACCACTTCTTTTTCACCACACAGCTCCTTGCTTTACTCGTCCATCCGTAGACGTGGCGTTCATTACCTTGTTGTTTCGAGCGGGGGAGGCCCCGCTCTTGCCACGGTGCGACCTATCCTTAGGCGCACATTGTTGCTGAGTTCCGTCATCGGTCCCTTGATGCGCTGTCAAATAGTTTCCACTGTAGAAGCAGCAATAAAATTTCCACCGGTCCATGCATAACCGGAATATCTAGTCTGTGCAGCACGTGTGGATTCGGGCCGGCGCCTCTGCTATGTGCTGCACACCTCCACATACTTTTCCCAGGCCGCAGAACCAGCAGAGTCGATTTCATTGATTTTTTGGCTTCGCTGGAGAGGGGCAGACCCCTTTTCGGATATGCACCTAATATAATGTAGAGATGCGAATACCCCACCTCCCCCTCCCAGGCTTCGTCGCGGCACTATATTATTCCGTCGCGACACTCTATCTTGCGAGTGCGACAGCCCATGCTCAGCACTTTGAAGCTTCGGTTCTGCCGATACTCCGAACTCACTGCGTTTCTTGCCATAACAACGACGATCGCAAAGGAGACTTTTCCTTTTCCGATCGGCAGTCAGCCTTCTCAAGCGGAATGATCGAGCCCGGCGATCCTGATAGCAGCACGCTTTTAGACTCCGTGAAGTCTCACGGCAACAATCCTCCAAGAATGCCTAAAGCAGCAAAGGCTCTCAACACGGAGGAAATTGCAGTGCTAACGGAATGGATCGTAGCAGGAGCGGAGTGGCCCGACAGCGTGACGATCGAACCACCCACCGTAACCGATTGGAACTGGTGGTCGCTGCAGCCTATCACCCGACCTGACCTTAATGATTTCTTAGGAATGCAGGGAAACGAATCTGATTATCGCGAATCAGAAAACCCAATCGACCTATTCCTAGAGGCTAAACGACGCGAACTCGGTTTGTCGCATTCTCCAGAAGCCCCAGCCAAGATATTGCTTCGTCGTCTGTTTCTCGATTTAATTGGCTTGCCTCCCACGCAAGAAGAGCTTGCGGAGTTTGAACGGAGTTACCAACCAGGATCAGCAAACGCTGAAGCGGTTTACCTACAATGGGTCGATCGACTACTAGCGTCACCTCGATACGGAGAGAAATGGGCTCAGCATTGGCTCGACGTGGCTCGCTACGCAGATACCGCCGGATACGACAAAGACAAACTCCGCCCCAATGCTTGGCCCTATCGCGATTATGTCATACGCTCTTTCAATACGGACAAGCCGTACAGCCGATTTCTCCAAGAACAAATCGCCGGCGATCGACTGTTCCCGGGCGAACCAGATGGGATTCTTGGCTTGGGCTTCCTAGCCGCCGGTCCATGGGATTGGATTGGACACGCCGAAGTCCCCGAGTCCAAGATCGATGGCAAGATTGCTCGCCACACCGATCGGGACGAGATGGTTAGCGCGACCCTCAATACCTTTTGCTCCATTACGATTCAGTGCTGCCAATGCCACAATCACAAATTTGATCCCTTTACGCAGACTCATTACTACAATCTGCAATCGGTTTTTGCCGCAGTTGATAGAGCCGACCGGATCTACGACGACGATCCAGAAATCGCCCAACAACGTGAACAACTAACACGCACCCTCGAATCGAACCAGCAGCTACTGGCGGATCTGGACAAAGCGGTTCGTGTGCGAGGTGGTGCCGCTCTGACTGAGATGAATGAACGCATCCGTGAACTGACTCCCCTCGCAGAACTGCACTCAAACCCACCCGAGTTCGGCTATCACAGCGCAATCGCCTCTCGACCAGACGAAGCGAAATGGATCGAACTCGAACTACCTGCCGCTACCGAAATCGATCGTATTATACTGAGGCCATGTCACGATGATTATGCCAACATCGGTGCAGGGTTTGGTTTTCCTCAGCAGTACCAAATTCTCACTTCCCCTTATCCAGCCGATTCTAATGAATCAGACTCTCGCGAACCAAACGAGACATCCGCTGATGATTGGTTTGTGATTTTTGACTCTAGAACCAACCTCGATTCCAAGCAACACAACAACATCAATCCTGGAATCGCTGCTCAATCTTTTCATTGCGACAACAGGCTAACTCGACGTGTTCGCATCGTCGCAAACCAATTGGCTCCGCGTTCTCAGGATTATATTTTTGCCTTGGCAGAGGTAGAACTCCTCACGGCCTCAGGCGATAACTTAGCCCCCCAATGCAAGATCACCACCTTGGATTCGATCGAAGCCCCACCTAGATGGAGTACGGCCAACTTGATTGACGGCTTGTTTCCTAAACCTCAAGACGAGTCGGCGGCGATCCAGCTCTTTGCGGCCAGAAAGGAACAATCAGAGCTGCTCGGCAAACGGATTACTAGCGAAGAATTGCAACAACGAGCCGCCGCCGAAAAGCTCGCAACTGAGATCTCAGGGCAGATTGCAGCACTGCCGCTGGGACGATTCGTTCACGCAGCAACGACAGATTTTCCGGTGATAGGCACGTTTCGGCCCACGTTGGGGCAACCTCGCGAGATTCATCGTTTGCATCGAGGGGATGTGCTACAACCACGTGAGCCATCGGCTCCGGGCACGATACCTCTCGCCCCTGAAGAATCGGGAGTCTTTGAGTTAGCAACGGATCACACCGAAGCAGATCGACGCGCCGCCCTGGCTCTTTGGTTAACCAGTACGGATCACCCACTGGTTTGGCGATCGATTGTAAATCGAATTTGGCAATTTCATTTCGGTCGAGGCATCGTCGATACTCCCAACGATTTTGGACGCATGGGCTCACTTCCCAGCCATCCTGAATTACTGGACTTCCTCGCTTGCGAATTCCGAGATCATCAATCCTTCAAAAAATTACACAGAAGAATTGTCACAAGTCGCGCTTACCGACAAAGCAGTCAACATAACCAGGAAAATGCAGCCATCGATGCCGACAATCGATACTACTGGCGTATGCATCGACGGCGACTGTCTGCAGAGGAAATCCGGGATTTGCAACTCTGGGTGAGTGGCCGACTCGACACCAAGATGGGTGGCCCGGGATATTATCTGTTCTCGCTGGAACGCCCCGAACATTCGCCTCACTACGAGTATCACAAATTCGATCCTACCGATCCCGCGACCCATCGACGTTCGATCTATCGCTTTGTCGTTCGCTCGCAACCCGATCCATACATGACGACCCTCGATTGTGCAGATGCCGCACAAAGCACTCCGCAACGAAACGAGACCCTCACCGCCTTGCAAGCCCTTACGATGCTGAATAGCAAATTCAGTTTGAGTATGGCCGAGTACTTTGCCCAACGTGTCGAATCATTCTCAAGCGATCCAAACGATCAGGTAGATCATGCCTTTGAGCTCACTACCGGTCGATTACCGAACTCCGAAGAGCAGAGCATGCTTCGGGAGTATCGAATTGAGCATGGGCTCGTCAATTTATGTCGTATTCTTTTCAACTTGAGCGAGTTTGTTTATGTGGACTAGACGACATTGGCTCGCGACATCGGCCCAAGGGTTTGGATTATTGCCCCTTTCCCAATTGCTCCTCGGTGACGAGCCGAAAGCCGATAGCATCCTCACAGCAAGCATCGGACGGGGAGGCCAACTCAACGCCCTTCATCATCCTCCCAAGGCCAAACGGGTGATTCAACTCTTTATGTCGGGAGCAGCCTCGCACATAGACCTTTGGGATCACAAGCCACAGCTAGAGAAACATCACGGTGAACCGTCCCATTTTGGGGAACATGTCGAAGCGTTCCAGGACGGACTGGGGCCATGGATGAAATCCCCCTTCGCGTTTCGACCTCACGGTCAGTGTAGCAAGATGCTTAGCGAGGTCGTGGAGCCAATGGGCAAGGTAGTCGACGAGTTGGCGTTTATTCATAACATGGTCGGCAAAACGGGAGTTCATTCAACAGCCACGTTTTTGCAAGCAACGGGATTTCAAAATCCAGGCTTCCCGGGAATGGGCGCGTGGGTTAGCTATGGACTGGGTTCGATCAGCGACAACCTTCCCACCTTTGTCGTCCTTCCTGATCATCGGGGCTTTCCCTCGAATGGCCCTAAGAATTGGTCGTCCGCTTTTTTGCCAGCCCACACCCAAGGGACAACGATTTTTCCGCAGAAAAGAACGCCGATCGAAGATCTCCTGCCCTCCAGGGAATTTGTCACCCCGAGCAGCGATCTGGCTGGCAGAGAACTTTTAGCTCAACTGAATCGAGGGTATCAAGAGTCCAGGCCGGGCGATTCGCGACTCGATGCTCGGATCGCTTCTTATGAGTTAGCGGCCAAGATGCAACTCAGCGCGCCCGAAGCCTTGGATATCAGCCAAGAACCGGAATACATACTTAAGATGTACGGTCTGGATTCGATAGGTCGCGAGTATCCGTCGGAGATCAATGCACCAGAGGAGATCGAGTATTTCGGTCGCAAATGCTTAGTCGCGAGACGATTGCTGGAGCGAGGGGTTCGATTTGTTCAAATATGGTCAGGAAACGATAACAGTTTTCCGAGGCGGAACTGGGATAGCCACGAAGACATAAAACGTGATCACGGACCGTTAGCGATGGGGATGGCGGTCGGTGCCTCGGCGCTGATTCAAGATCTAAAACAACGGGGCATGCTGGAGGATACGATCGTTTTGTGGACCACCGAGTTTGGCCGTATGCCATCAACCCAAGGTACATTGGGTCGGGATCACAATCCATTCGTCTTCACCAACTGGATGTGCGGCGGAGGAATTAAGCCAGGTATCAGTTATGGCCCATCCGATGAGTGGGGCTACAAACCGCTGGATCGCGAGTCACCGACCCAAGTGTACGATGTGCATGCTACGATTCTTCACCAACTCGGAATAGACCATACCAAACTGACCTATCGCTCCAACGGTATCGATCGTCGGTTAACGGATGTTCATGGTCATGTTCTTCAAGATCTGATCGTCTGAAGTTGAATGCCTTGGTGAGAATCAGGAGATCAGCGACATTGCATGCCTTGCGACGATTCCTTGTTCGTCCGTGGCTAGTTTCAATAGAGCGATCTTGCTCGCTGGTTGATGCAGTATGGGTGTTTGATTGGATTGATTGGCTTCGGAATCCAATCGAAGGCCGAGCCAATCTAATTGCTTAACGATCCGGCTTCTGATCGTGGGACAATTTTCACCGATACCTGCCGTGAAGATGATCGCGTCGAGACCCGCCATGGATGTGGCTGCGGCTAGAATATGCTTGGCGACAGAATGACAGAATTGGTCGATTGCAAATTCGCAATCTGGATTGGAACTCGCCTCGCGCAGTAAGACCTTCATATCCGATGAGACCCCACTCACTCCGAGCAATCCCGACTCCTTCAAGAGGATGCGTTCTATTTCTTCGTGCGTGCATCCTTGCCTAAGCCAATGTATGACCACTCCGGGATCGATTTGACCGCTGCGAGTTCCCATAATCAAGCCGTCCAGCGGGGTGAAGCTCATGCTGGTGTAGCAGCATTGGAGCGATCGCATCCCACACACTGAAGCTCCGTTACCCAGGTGGCATACCGCGACGCGGCCTTGTGCGAATTCGGAGTAGGTTTCACGCAATTGCATCGCGATCGATTCGTACGATAGTCCGTGGAAGCCATAACGCTGGATCCCTTGTTCCCAGAATCGCTTAGGTATAGGAAGCCTCGACTCTACGGCAGGCAAACTCGTGTGAAAGGCCGTATCAAAACAAGCGACATGCGTTTTGTCGGGGAACGCAGCGCGCCCCATTTCGATGGCGGCTAGACAATAGGGTTGATGCAAAGGTGCCAATTCCGAAAGCGAACGGATTCCTGCCACCACGGTTTCATCGATTCTGGCTGGTTTGGAAAATAGTCTTCCTCCATGGACGACGCGATACCCAATCACATCAGGAACGCTTGGTAGTTGATCCGTGATACGACGCAACGCTTCTGCGAAGGACTGATCCAGCGACCTTTGGTTTAGGGTTGGGCGACAGGCTTCGTTAGGTAAATCCGATACGTCGAGCGCAATGGTATCATGACGCGATTCAACCCCGTTGGAGTAGAATGCATATTTGAGTGTTGAGGAACCTGGGTTCAGGACGAGTACGTTCAAGGGGGTGATTCTCCCAAATCGGTGCTGGAGAAAGTGTTGGTAACAATGGATCGTGATGAAGATCGCAGGATACGGCGAGCATACATTTTAGCAGGCGGAAAGAGTAGCCGGTTCGGCTCACCGAAGTCGTTTGTGGAAATCGACGGAAAGCCGTTGATCGATCGACTTTGCTCAGTGTTGGCGGATAGGGGAGTTGCGCCAACCATTGTTGCCAAGTCGAAATTCGATTTCTCACGATTTTCATGGCACTGCATCGAGGATGATGAGCCGGACAGCGGGCCATTGCATGGCATCCAACGATCTTTAGAAGATTGCCGAGCGAATGGCGAAACGTTGTGTTGGATATTGACCTGTGATTTACTAGCTTGGAAACCGATTTGGGAGCATGAGGTTTTAAGGCAAGAGATTGAGGTCTTGAGAAAATTCGATGTGATTTTGTTTCAAGTGGAGAGTGGCTTTATGCCGTTTCCTGGGATTTACGGAGTCTCTTGCTTGGAGTCGATTCAAAAGTCATGGAGTGAAGGAATTCGTTCTATACGCTCGTGGCAATCCACGATTCATAATAGAATCCTGAGGATTCCGATAGATCGAGCAGACTCTCCACAGACCTTTAATACTCCCGAAGAGCTCGCAAAGTTTCGGCCGCGAGCTTAACACGGGCCAGCGACGAGCTTCATTGCAATGGATTTGGTTGTTCGTTTGGGCGAACGTTGAAAATTTTATCGATTGTGCGATAATAGTTATCAACGACAAATTGGTGTGGTGGATTGAGACTGCGTGATCGATGTGGTCGTTCGCGAGTGCCAAATCCTCAAAATCCGAGAGACCATGAGAGCTTTTGCGAACAATCCGTTTCCCGGCATGAATCCGTGGCTCGAACGCCATTGGAGCGATATTCATTCTGCTTTAACTCTGTACGCGCGCGACGTTATTGAACAGGCTCTACCTCGTGGTTTGCAGGCCAGAGTCGAAGAGTACCTTTCTGTCGAAGGCCCTGACGAAGAGTATGATGATGAGTTTCCTAGGCGCATTGTACCAGACGTCACCCTATATGACACGCGATCCAGTGGAGTCTTTCTTTCTCCACGCGGGGTTGCCGTCATGGAAGGCTCGGAGCCGATCCGGTTTCCCCGTCGCGCCGAGCCAGTGACTCTGCGTTACATCAAGATCATCGATTCACGTGAACACCGACAAGTGATAACGGCCATCGAGTTTATCAGCCCTGCTAACAAGACGCCCAAGGGAGCTATTCGATTTCGCAAGAAACAAGATTTTTTGCTTCATGGCATGGTCAACTTGGTAGAGATCGATTTATTGCGGCAGGGAGAATGGGTGCTGACCGCAGATGAGAAAACCTATCCACCTCAGGTCGCCTTGCCGTATCGGATTTGCGTTACACGGTCGCTGGAACCGGACCACTCGGAAGCCTATCACGCCTCTTACGCATGTCCGTTGCCTGCCATTCGCATACCCCTGCGATACTCGGACGACGACCTATTACTGCCGCTACAGAATTTAGTAAACGAAGCTTACATAAAAGGGCGTTACGGAGATTCCATCAATTATGACCAGCCTCCTGAACCTCCACTTGCAGATGAGGAGCAACAATCAATCGCGGCTATCCTGGAATCCGCAAGCAACTCCAAGACCGGATGATGCAATGTACGATGGCGACCTCGTCAGGTGCAAAGATCTCCACCCGTGAAATGCGAGCCATAATAACCTCCGATGATCTCGGCACGAGCAATCGCGTTGACTTCGCGGGTGATGAATCGGGCAATGACGATTGACCCATGGGGCGCATCTCCTGTGTTCTAGGCTCGATTGCTGTAGCGTGAACTCATCGCAACAAGTTGCGATGCTTCCAACCGCGAAGCGGTCAAACATCACAGCCCGGGGTCGCAGAGCGCACCCCGGGGAAACGGCAACGTAGACATAAAAAGAACCCTAAAGGGGTTTAACATGGGGCAATGTGCAACCCCGTTGGGGTTGGTTCGGGATTTTTCGTCCGTCGACCCGGGGTGCGCTCCGCGACCCCGGGCTGTGTTGTGGTACTGCTTTGCAGTAAGGGGCGAGGCAAAGAGGGCGTAACAAAGCACTAGTCGCTCCCGTATTTTTGTTGCTTTTGAGAAATAATCCGTTGGAATTGGCTGGCATTTTCTGCCGATCAACCAAAAAATCGATGTCCAAAGTTTCGAACCGACGGTAACGCGCAGTGTTCAAGTGGATGCAGTCCAACTACGATATGGGCGGAAGTCCGAAGGATTTCGGACATTAAACAAACGATGACTCGGCATTAAGGAACAGAATGCCACAAACTCCTCCAAATGGCCTACATCCTCTCGGCGAGTTGTATCCAGCCTATCGATGCCTGCCGGGTCACTATGATGAGCTTCTCAGTGGTTCCACGGTTAGACCTCATTATCAGCGGTTGCTCGGAATTGAGCCACGGCTGGATGGGAGTCAGCTCTATTTGCGTTGGCAGAACATAAAGCGGTCATTAAGGGAAAATCCTTCGTCCTCCGGTGGTCAATTCTCCAAAGCAGATGGGACTCGCAGTTGGGAGTTAGACCCCATACCTTTCGTAATACCGGAGTCGGACTGGAAACAATTGGCGACAGGTGTGGAGCAGCGAGTCAGGCTGATCGACGCGTTGTTGCAGGATGTGTACGGCACTCAAAGGCTTGTTAAATCGGGAGCTATTCCTGCTGAACTTGTTTTCGGTACGGACTCGTTTCTCCGCCCCATGCAATCCGCCCAGGTCCGAGATAGGATGCTGTATCTATATGCAGCTCAGATTGCCAGAAACAGCAACGGGGAGTGGATGGTGATCGCTGATCGGACGCAAGGTCCGAGCGGCGGTGGATTAGCTGTGGAAAACCGGCTTGCGATCTCGCGAGTGCTCGAGACCGATTTTCGACAGATGAAGGTTTTGCGGCTAGCCAGTTTCTTTGCCGATATGCGAGACGAGCTCGACCCGACTGGACGCAAGAAGGAACGTTCGGTTCGCAACGTGCTTCTAAGCCCAGGGGTTGCAAGTCAGACATTCTTTGAGGATGCCTATTTGGCGCGTTACTTAGGCTATACCTTAACACAGGCGAGCGATCTGACCGTGCGCGGTGGATCGGTCTATTTGAAGACACTTGGGGGATTAGTTGCTATCGACTCAATCCTAAGACGAATACCTGATATCGACTGCGACCCCCTAGAGCTCAATACGGACAGCTCGATGGGAATTCCGGGGCTTTGTCAGGCCTCACGGGATCAGCAGGTTCGCGTCGCCAATCAATTAGGGAGTGGATGGGCTGAATCACCGGGCCTGACAGCGATTCTCCCCGAACTCTGCCGAATACTGCTCGGTGAGGAACTGCTGCTTGGCAACGCACCGATGCACTGGTGTGGTCGTCCCGAAACAGTTGAAGCAGTGCTCAAGGAGCCCGAGAGATTTGTCATTCGAAACGCCTTCTGTCGTCATTCTCGGGTGGACTGGGATTTTCGGCTAGCTAGCGAAGAGTCGAGGGAAAAATTCAAAGCGGAGTTGCTAGCAAGCCCCTGGAGTTTTGTGGCTCTGGAAAAGTTTAAACCAAGCTGTGCACCGACGTGGTATTCCAACCGCGTGGTCGCATGGCCCACGGTGATTCGCGTCTTTGCTGCTGCAACGAAACAGGGCTTTGAGGTGATGCCAGGGGGGATTGCTCGAGTTGCTGACAATGGGGACTCCCTCTCGGAAAGCTTGATTTCTGGTCAACTCAGTAAAGATGTTTGGGTTCTCACTTCTGCAAAAGTGAAGCCTATTAGCTTATTGTCCCCTAACAAAGTCACGACCGAGGTTCGTCGCAATGCGATGGATCTGCCTAGTCGTGTTGCTGAGCACTTTTTTTGGTTAGGCCGACAAACGGAGCGTGCGGAGGGGATGGTGCGGCACGCTAGGCTGTGTGTGTCGAAACTAGCAGGGGAACTGGAGCCCGAGTTACTACCTTTTGTTTGGCAAGTCGTTTATGCACTGAACGCCTCCGAGGGGCTTCTCAGCGAATCTCCACCACCGGACATGAGTGGGCACACGGAGGAAATGCGACGAGAACTAGTCGAGTTTTTATTCTCGGATCAACGAGTCAACGCACTTACCTCTTCGCTTCGTGGCATTCGCTTTAATGCGGAGTCTATTCGCGATCGACTCAGTTTCGATTCTTGGCAACTGCTGAGCAGATTGGATGTCGATGTGCTAATCCCCTGGATTGATCGACGGCAAAAAATTGGCGACGCAGGGGTGTTTATCAACCAGATGACCACGCTGCTTTCGGCTTTTGCAGGTTTGGTGTCGGAGAATATGACACGGGGGCCAGCCTGGGTTTTTCTCGATCTGGGCAGGCGAATTGAGCGAGCTTACGGGCTCCTACGTCTACTCGAATTGCTTTTGGTACCAGGAGGGCGATCCATCGCTGCTCTTGCGGAATCGGCCCTGGAAATTTGCGATAGTTCGATGACCTATCGCTATCGCTACCTGATGAATTACGAGGTTGCTCCGACGTTGGATCTGTTGCTCTTTGATCCGGCTAACCCTCGCAGCGTCACCTTTCAAATTGTCAAGATTGTCGATTTGCTGGAGGGTTTAACGGGAGCCAGCAGTGTGGACGTTACGCTGCAACGACGAGCCATGATGGATGCAAGAGGCATGATGCGACTCTTTGATGCGGAATCCCTATCGGTTGAAGTGGAGACAGACGAGGGAGATTCTTTGAAAAGAGCGCACCTAGAAAGGCTTATAATCGATCTATCGCAAAGCCTTAACTCCTTGGTGGACTTCCTATCTCAACGATTCTTGACTCATACAGTAGCTGCTCGTCAGCTTCAGGATGCGGCAAATCAATGAGCAACCACAGTAACCATAGACCTGTCAGATATCGAATAAGCCATGTGACAGAATATGACTACTCGTCAGCTGCTAGCCTATGCCACAATGTGATCCGACTTCATCCTAGGAGACTCGCCTATCAACACGTTGAGTATAGCCACGTTGATATCGAACCGTCCCCGGTCGTTAGACGATCCCGGATGGATCGATTTGGCAACCAGTGCGAATTTTTTAGTATTGAAGCTCAACATAACTCCATGATCATTCGCTCATCGAGCCATGTGGTTCGGGAATGCGTCGATACAGAGGGCGCTGACCAGGTAGATTTTCGGACACTTCGAGAGCGATTGCGAAATCCAAAATCAGAGGAGGATCGCGCTGCACAAGAATTTTGTTTCGATTCGAAATATGTGCGAACCAGACGAGAGTTCTCCGAGTACGCGATGGAGTGCTTTAAGCTTGATCGATCCATCCATGAATCCGTACTGGAGATGACTGCAAGGATATACAACGAATTCGACTACGTTCCCAATTCAACCTTGGTCTCAACGACCCCAATCGAAGTACTCCGATCACGAAAAGGGGTATGTCAAGACTTTGCGCATTTGCAGATCGCTTGCTTGCGATCGATCGGCCTCGCAGCCCGCTATGTTAGTGGATATTTGCTCACTCATCCCGCTCCTGGTCAATCAAAGCTAATCGGGGCAGATGCTAGTCATGCGTGGATCGGAGTTTACCTTGGCGAATTTGGCTGGCTCGACTACGATCCAACCAACAATCTCGTCCCGGACTGCGAACACATCACGCTCGCCTGGGGGTGTGACTACGAGGATGTTGCCCCCGTTACAGGAGTTGTTGTTGGTGGCGGGCTTACGACTTTAAACGTTAGTGTCGATGTTCTGCCCGATGAGGCTCACGCCTCATAAAGAAAAGGTAACTGTTCACGCTGTACCTATCTAATTCCATCGCCGAGGCAAAAATCGGGAAACGTTTAATTCGATTCTGGCAACTGACCGACGGAGCGGTTAGCGACAATGTCGCGGATCGCTCCGCCGATCCGATTCTCCGTTTCCCAGTTATCCCCACAACTAATTCTGTCACCAAGCCGTGAACGGATACAAGAAAAGATCTGACCTGAACAAAAAACCTATCTCTGCTGGTCGCAAATGGGAACGACCAGCAGACTTCGATACAAATAGCGTGACAGGAAGTAACAGGGCTTACGAATCCGCTGGCTCGCCGTCTTCTTCCTCATCCACGACAGGCTTACCCTCAGGGCCTGCGTAGCCACCGCAAGCTAGGATCGCTTCTCGGATTTCCGCTGCAACCTCTTTGTTCTCCACCAAGAAGTTCCGTGCCTTCTCTTTGCCTTGGCCGATATACGTGTCACCGTATTTGTACCATGCTCCGCTACGAGACAAAATCTTGTGCAAGGTGCCAAGATCTAGCAAATCCCCTTCATAGCTGATTCCACAGGTGTGCATCATGTCAAACTCAGCTACTCGGAACGGAGGTGCGACCTTGTTTTTTACAATCTTAACTTTGACTCGCTGACCGACGACATCCTCCCCTTCCTTAAGGGCTCCGATTCGTCGAACATCGATTCGACATGAGGCATAGAACTTCAGAGCCCGACCTCCGGAAGTGGTTTCCGGGGATCCGTAGCTCATGCCACCGATTTTCTCTCGAATCTGGTTGATGAAAATGACTGCCGTCTTGCTCTTGGCAATAACACCGGTCAGTTTGCGCATAGACTGACTCATCAAGCGAGCTTGGAGCCCGACGTGCGTGTCTCCAATTTCCCCTTCGAGTTCTTGCCGAGGAACCAAGGCAGCCACCGAATCGATCACGATCACGTCGACAGCATTACTCTTGACCAACATCTCAGCGATTTGCATCGCCTCTTCACCACTGCTGGGTTGGCTAACCAAAAGGTTCTCCAGCTCCACACCGAGCTTCCTACCCCACGTCGGATCAAAAGCATGCTCAGCGTCGATGATCGCAGCAATGCCCCCCTTCTTCTGGGCTTGGGCGCAGATGTGGAGCGAAACGGTTGTCTTACCGCTAGATTCCGGTCCAAAAATTTCAATGATTCGGCCACGAGGTATTCCGACCCCGCCGAGGGCGACGTCCAGCGAAAGGGATCCGGTTGAGATCCCCTCAATCTTGAGCTGTGACTCGCCGCCGAGCGGCATGATCGATCCCTCGCCGAATTGCTTTTCAATCTGCTGGAGGGCCGTCTTTAATCCTGGCTCTCGCTTGTAGAGATTCTCCAAGCCAGTCGACATCTCGCTGGGGGCTCCCTTGTCCTTTTTCGTCTTAGCCGTGCTCTTGCTAGCAGCCATCGTTCGTACCTTATTCCTGTGAACTAGACGAGAGATAATGGTTTTACTCACGTGAACAAGCATCCCTCACAAAACTTGTTCACCGGGCAGAGGTCACTCTCCGAGCTGAAAAGCGTTCCAAACGCTGCTTTTACAGGATGCTAACGCATTCCAGCCGCGTTCACAATCAGATACCTGCCTCGCCTGACTAAGTTTTCGCATCCCAGTGTGACACGTCTGGTCCTGCGGCGTGGAAATTTCCGAAATTCTTCAGATTCTCAGTCCCCCCATCAGCTCACGTCATCAGCTCACTGCGAGGGGGCCGCGAGCCCGAGCTCACTCCGAATCTGTTCAAGAATTCGCGGACAGCCGGCTTCGAGCATGTCCAGCACATACTCGAACCCATCCTCTCCGCCGTAATATGGGTCGGGTACATCGTTTGGCCAGCTATCATCAAGGTATTCGCTAAAGAGCTTCACGTTGGGGGCGATGCCTGTTTGATGTCGCTGTATCTCTCGATAATTGTCCCGGTCCATGGCAATCACCAGCTTGCGGTCTCGCAAAAAGGATCGCTCGAACTGCTTCGCGGAACTCCGAAGCTCGAATCCCCGACGAAGTGCGGCGGCTCGCATGCGATGGTCCGGCAGCTTGCCGATGTGGTAGCCAGCTGTTCCCGCCGAATCCACCAAGATTCGATCGTCGAGCCCCGACTCCTTTACCAAACGCGCCATGATCCCTTCTGCCGCCGGGGAACGACAAATGTTCCCTAGACACACGAACTGGATTCCGTAACGATCTGATGCTGGCAATTGGGAATGATCAAGAAAATTCGTCATTGTCTGTTAGATTTACGTGAATATTAAGGAGCTGCCCTGGAACATCGGTCACTCGAGATAAACAATGGTAGTGTCGATAAAACCCCGGAGGTTTGTCGTGGGCAGAAACCGTTACAAAGGACAAAGATCGGTGAGCAATTCGTTTCATCCCAATGATTGGGTCGTCTACACGAGGGAAAAGTATAGCCGTTCTCCAGGTCCTCGCGCCAAAAATATCAGCCCAGCCCCCCGAGGCGAATTGTATTCCTACGAAGTCGACAAATACTGGGTCGTCCGAGAAGTTCGCGAAAAGGAACTCGTCCTCGAAACCAGGACCGGCAAACTGCACACGTTGCCCATCAACGATCGACGCCTCCGAAAAGCCAGCCTCTGGGAACGCCTCTTCCAGTCGAATCGCTTCCCTCCCAAAATCTCCCGTGTGAGTGAATCCCGCACCAGCGACTCCCGCACCAGCGAACTGACGCCCAGCAGCCGGTAATCGTTGGTCGCACATCTCGGTCAGCAAAATTCTTGCGGCTCGTGACCAGACGAGTCAACCCAGCCCTTCTAATCGGATTCCTTTGGACCTGAAGGGATCGGAATGCTAGCATTAAGCGGATGTTCCCCTCAGGTTTTTCCGAGGGTCAACCGATGTAAAGGCATTCTATGTCCAGTTCTGTATCTCTGTCCGGATCTCCGTCTCTGCCATCGAGGCCTCGATCGATCGCTTCTGCTGTCGCACCTGATGCCCAGCAAATCGTGAGTCGATTGGGAGAGCAAATCCGTGATATCCAATCTCATATTCGACGAACAGGACCGGTGATCTCGTCGGGGTCGCCTGCTCTCGATCGCTGCTTGCCAAACGGCGGATTTTTGGGTGGAACCCTTCTGGAACTCACCACCCCGCGCGGCTTGCCCGTCGGAGCCACCAGCATCGCCCTGCGGATTGCCAAGCAAGTGATCCAGCCCGATCTCGGCACGACTCCCTCTCACGCCCCCTCTCACGCCCCCTCTCACGCGACTGCTGGCAAGTATATCGTTCTGATCGAGCCTCCCACTCCCTACTATCCACCAGCCCTCGAGCATCTCGGGTTGCCTTTAGATCGCGTCATCGGATTGCGACCGACCAATTACGCCGACCTGCTGTGGAGCTTGGACCAGGCGCTCCGTTGCCCGGCGGTCGGTTGCGTTATCGCGCATGTGGATCGGCTCGATGATCGAGTTGCTAGACGTTTACAACTCGCCACCGAGACGGGTGGTGGGCTGGCCATTCTCGTGCGACCTGCGGCTGAGGCTCGTTGCGAACGTAGCTGGGCCGATGTCCAGTGGTATATCGCGAGCGAATCGCCCGCGACGTTTTCTTCGACTCGATGGTTTCGCATGACACTGAAACGTTGTTCTGGCGGAAGAGCCGGTGCTAGGCTGCGTATCGGGATCGGTGCCCACGGTGAATGGATCGAATCGGATGGACGAGAGGTAGGGAATGCCAAAACGAATCATGTGCCTTTGGCTGCCGAACTGGCCAAGCCAGCGCGCGTGCGTCGCGAAGCGGCTGGCTGAGCCTGGCGCTGTCGGGCCGGTCATCCTCTACCGTACCGATTCGCGCCGAGGCCAGATTGTCGCTGCCGCGAATCAAACAGCTCGGGCTGCAGGTGTTCTGCCCCAAATGCCCCTCAGTCAATGCGGCCCACTCTGTCCCGATGCTGACGTGCAGGAACACGACCCGCAAACCGACTTGGAAGCTCTGGTCCAATTGGCCGAGGCGGCACAATCTTTTAGCCCCATCGTCGGCATCGAAACGCTCGACAAGGATCCTTGGGCTGGCCGCTCCCTTCACGAACCTCAATCCCTCTACCTCGATATTACGGGCATCCCAGACCTATTCGGAGGCGAGCTGTCGTTTGCCAGCCAAGTGGATTCCTGGCTGACCAGTCGCGGTTGGGTTGCTGCCATGGCTATTGGTAACCAGATCGGGCAAGCGTGGGGACTAGCCAATTACGTCCATCGTCATGTGATGGCAGGTCGATTGTTAGATGCGGAACGTGGCTCGCCAGTACCAGAAGGGGCTTTGTTAGCGGGGATTCCTCAAGGTGAATCAGACGACTTACACGCGACATTGTTAAAGCTGCCTATCGAATCGCTGCGAATCGATCTTGCCACGTGCTCCAAGCTGCATCGATTGGGAATCCGGCGTGTCGACCAGTTGGTACAACTGCCGCGAAGCAGTTTGCCATCGCGGTTCGGAGACCTACTTTTAAAGCGTATCGATCAATTGCTAGGTACGGAATCGGAAACCATCCAAACCCTTCGCGCCAGTCCTGAACTGGAGATCGATGAACTCTTTGAGTTTCCACAGCCAGAGAAAGACGCGGTTCGCGAGCGGATTTCCGTGCATGTCAGCCAACTCTGCAAACGGCTTGATAGTCTAGGTCATGGAGCATTGAGGCTGGTATGTCGTGTTGCGATGGAGAAGAACGCGTTCGATATCGACGAAGCACTGCCAACCAGTTCCAGTTCCAGTTCGTCTTCTGCAACGCCCACTTCAGGACCTCTCAATCAACCTTCTATAGTCAATCAACCCTCGTTGGCCAGCATGTTACAAATCGGGTTATTCCAACCATCGAATGATGCTGAACATTTGATGTGGCTATTGCAATCACAGATAGAGTCCCCTGCCTTTCGATTGGGTGGTAGCTACTGGGCCAAAGGGATTCGCACTCAGGTCACCCTATCGGCACCATTGATCTGGTCGCAAGCCAGCTTGTTTGATTCGGAATCGACCAAGCATCGCGACACGATCGCCAAGTTTATCGACAGCGTAAGTGTGCGATTAGGACGAGAGAACGTACTCACTCCCGTCACGAAACCGAATCCGCTTCCTGAAGCCACCTTTACGTGGCGTCCCATGACGGGCTGGCGTAAGGATGGTGGCAAACAAGAGGTCAAGCGCAAGCTGCGTCGACCTCCGCGCCGCGATTATCAATCGGAGGAAATTTCTCTTGGACCGAGCAAACATCAGGTATGGCGCAGACCGAGTCTATTGCTCAAGAAGCCAGTCGAACTAAAGGTGAGTGAATTCGGTGAAACTGGGAAGCCGACCGTAGTTTGCTACCCTCGTTCCAATGTGCGAGTTGTGGATTGGACAGGACCAGAACGAGTCGAGAGTGGCTGGTGGAACGGGGTGACTCAACGACGTGACTACTATCGGTTGGTGTTAGAAAACGGTATCTGGTTGTGGGTCTATCGTGATCTCACGAGCAAAACCTGGTTCTTGCATGGAGTTATGGACTAGAACAGATAGCTAGAACAGATAGAGAGTTCACATCTATGCAACGGAGTGCGGTATTCAAAGCGAATAACCAGTTTGGTGATTTGAGGTAATCGAGACGGGGGAAACTTCTGTCTTTAGGAACTAAGAGGCTTGTTCTCTGGGAGAAGGAAGGCTAAGGTCAGTAGCTGGCCTTTCCATTTTAAACGATTCAACGAAAAGCTATTCGTTAATGTTTCTCAAAGTTGGTTATGAAATCGCGTTCGAATCGCCCCAAGCATCCCCGATGCTGTTGATGTTGTACTTGCATCCGTCACGGGAGTTCACCACCATCCGTGGTGATCAATTGCTTATTACCCCATCGTTGCCTCTGCAAAACTATTTTGACGGATACGGAAATCGTTGCGCTCGGATTGTAGCACCTCCAGGAATCGTCAGGTTTTGGAACGAAGCCATTGTCGAGGATTGTGGATTGACGGACTTGCAGGTCCCGGGAGCCCCACAAGCTCAGGTGCAGGATTTGCCTCATGAAACGTTGCTTTATCTCCTGCCGAGCCGATACTGTGATGTTGATAGTGAGTTGCGCGATATCGCCTGGAGTCTTTTTGGTGGAACATTACCTGGATGGCCACGCGTCCAAGCGATTTGCGATTACGTACACCGATTCATTCGCTTTGATTACATGATGGCCCGAGCCAATCGGACTGCCTTAGAAACCTATCGGGAGCGAGTGGGAGTTTGCCGAGATTACGCTCACCTTGCGATCGCTTTCTGCCGAGCCTGCAATATTCCCGCACGGTACTGTACCGGATACTTGGGGGACATTGGGGTTCCTCCCTCTGCGGACCCGATGGATTTCAGTGGTTGGTTGGAAGCGTTTTTGGGAGGCCAATGGTATACCTTTGATGCACGAAACAACGTACCTCGAATCGGTCGCGTTCTAATGGCTCGGGGGCGAGACGCCGCCGATGTTGCGTTAACCACGACATTTGGTACCAATCGGCTTCACACCTTCCGAGTCTGGACCGACGAGGTCAGCGATCCACGCATTCGTTAAGGTGATAGAGTTCGAAAAACGAACCGAAGAAAGACGGATTTCACCGGGACTTTGAAGCGGTGCTTTTGGCTGCCGCGCAGACGCTTCGCTTTCAGACCGCGACAGCCCAAGTGTCTCGTTGAAGAATAAATATTCGCTCGCCAAAAGGCAGGCTTGAAGTTAAGTGTTTTAGGGAGTTCGGGAATTAACGAATTTTAGGATTCCTCCATAAGGGGGGATTTTCTATAAATAGTTTGCGTAGAGGTCCTGGTCTACGCTCGCGTTCAGCTCCTCCCAAACCATTCAGACGTTAGACTTTGCCATCCAATTTCACATTAACAGGATAGTTGTCTGATTTACGCCTTTTATACCGACCTCATCGCTTCTATGTTGACAGTGATCCGTTCTATCGCTGACAATTTGTCTGAAGGCAATTCTCGAGATTGTTCGATGGATGGATGTCGAACTTTGCTAGCTTGTTTCTCATTTTGCTGACCAAATACTATGTCTTCTAGCGCAACGGACGAAAACGTAGAGCAGACCAAGCGGCGGATTCGTACGCTCGTAACCGAAATTACGGAGCTATCCAAGTCGGATACCAAGGCGACGGAGTATTATCCTGCTGTCTTGCAAAGGATTATTTCTGCGCTAGCCGCCGAGGGCGGAGCGGTCTGGTTGGTTGATCCGGATGGGGCAATGCGATTGGCCCACCAAGTCCAGCTGGATCCGATTCTGATGCAGTCGGACAAGGCGGAATCGATGCAGCATGGTCGACTGGTCGGACGATTAATGACCCAGGGACGGGCAGAACTCGTTCCTCCCTTCTCAAGTTCGGGCGACGCGGATGGCGAGGGTAATCCGACCCCCCACTTACTCGTCACTGCTCCGTTGGTCTCGAATAAGCAAACGGTGGGGCTCCTTGAAATTTTACAACGAGCCAACGCACCTGCGGAAGCTCAGCGAGGTTATCTGCGATTCTTGGAGCACATGACCAAACTGATTGGTGAATGGCTTCAGAATCACGCGCTCCAGCAAGTCTCCACCAGACAGGAGATGTGGCAGCAAGCGGACCAGTTCGCTCGCTTGGTCCACGACAACCTCGATCTTCGAGATACGGCCTACACAATCGCCAACGAAGGCCGCCGCTTGATCGAATGCGATCGCGTAAGCGTGGCATCCATGAAAGGTGGTAAGACAAAAGTAATCGCCATTTCAGGGCAAGACTCGATCGAGAACCGATCCAACATCGTCCAAGCACTCAACGCGTTGGCCACTAAGGTCGTGAAGAGTGGTGAACCTCTCTGGTATGACGGCAGTACGGAGGACTTGCCACCACAACTCGAAGAGGCAGTTGAAGACTACGTCGACCTCTCTCACGGGCGTACAATCACAATTCTGCCGATACGTCAGCCCGAGAAAACCATCGAGGGGGACGTCCTGGCCGCTCGGAACGAGACCAATGAGGCACGGCAGCGCCGAAAGATTATCGGGGCGTTAATAGTTGAACAGATTGAAACGCAACTCTCGCGTCCGATGCTAGAAGGTCGAGTGGACTTGGTCTATGAGCACGCTTGTCGCGCCATGTCCAACTCGCTAACACACTCGAATATTTTGTTCATGCCGGTTTGGCGATTTCTAGATCGCTCCCTCTGGATGTTCCGAGGATCTGCTCTACCGAAAACAGTAGCCGTTTTGGGAGCGATTGCAGCTGGCATCTTGGCATTGTTTGTGGTTCAGATTGACTTCAAGCTCAAGGGGAATGGCCAGCTAAAACCATCCATTGAGGAGAATGTCTACGCGCACGCCAACGGAAACGTTGAAGATGTATTTGTAAAACACGGTTCCAAGGTTACCGCAGGCCAGCAGCTAGTCATGATGAAAGATGATGATCTCTCCCGCGAAATCAAAGGCGTGGAGGATCAACTCAAGCTGCAAGTCACCAAGCTGGACAATCTCAGCAACCAAAGTCGCCAGTTTAGTGGATCCTCTCGGGACGAAGAGTTTAGAATCCAGAGAGAAATCACCGAGACGGAAGAGACTATCAAGTCTTATACTACCCAGTTGATTCTTCTACGTGAAAAAGAAGACAAGATGATTCGCACCAGCCCGATCGATGGGGTGGTAATGGATTGGGATATTGAGCGGGTTCTCAATCGTCGACCGGTTGTCATGGGCCAGCGATTGATGACGATTGCGAACAAGGATGCGGAATGGGAATTAGAGGTCTTGTTGCCGGAGAAGAAGGTTCGGTACCTGGAACAAGCCTTTGCTAAGGAGAAAGAGCAAGGTTATTTGCCCGTTACGTTTATCTTGATGACCGATCCGTCCATCGAATACACTGGAAAACTGGCTCTAGAGAATGTCGCGGGTCGGGCGGAATTGGACTCTGACGACGGGCCGGTCCTGAAGCTCCGCTGTACCCCTGATCCTGATGCTTTGAAAGATATCAAGAAGAATCCCGGGGCACGAGTTATCGCCCGAGTCAAAGCAGGTCGGGCGAGTGCTGCATTCGTTTGGTTCCACGAAATTGTGGAATGGGTTCGAGCATACGTTTGGTTCTAATCATCTTATCGGAGTGAGTTGTGAATAAAGCCTTTGTTGTTTCCGGCGCCATCGCCGTTGCTGCGTTCGCTGGGCTTTCAGCCGTCCCTCAGGTTCGGCAGTTTGTTCATAGCATGGCACCATCCCTTGGAATCGAGGTAGGGTCGCGAACTGCGGCAACGTCGCCTGTCGCAGATCTGCGATTGACTGATAAGTCTCGCTTTGCAGATGTCAATGCACAGCCTTCGGAATCGGAATTCGTCGGCAAGCTGGTCGAAATCGATGCCATTGCACCCGATCAATCCGCCTCCACCTCGCACGCTCAAGCAAATGCAATTGGTTCCGACCCGATGATTCGCCTGGCTCAATCCACGGAGGCTGCTGCACCACGAACCGTCAACGCCATCCAAACCAGTCCCAAAAGAACTCCGACCACGCGGCTAAGCTCATTCGAGCAATTGCCCGGCGATGGTGTAGCGGTACCGTCAGCAGCTAGCAGTCGCTATTTGGTTGACGAAAACGCGGCCTTGATCTTCGTTAACGACGTTACCGTACCGGCCCAGGCGGATGGGATTATTACCAGCTTGCTGGTCGATGACGGAAGCCTCGTCAAGAAGGGGGATTTGATCTACCAGCTTGATCCTCGTTTGGCCAACGCTGAGATATCGGTACAAGAGAAGGAGCTAGAGCAAGCAAGAATTAAATATGAGGACGATAGCAGTCTTGAGTTTTCTAAGTTAGCCTATGAGGTTGCGAAAAAAGAATTTCAAATCTCTAACGACCTAGTCAGCAAGAATGCCGAAGACGCAATGGCTAATGAACGCAAAAGACTCGAAGCCGATAAAGCCCGCCTCCAGATCAAAGTCTCGGAGATGGACAAGGTTAAGGACGCCGCATTGGTCGGTGTTTCGGAAGCCAAACTCGACGCTGCGAAAGTGCAACTAGAAATGCGTCGATTTGAAGCCCCCTGGGAGGGGATGGTCAGTGAAGTCAAGAAGCGACAGTCGGCCTATGTCCGAGCTGGCGAACCGATTCTTAACCTTACCGATATGCGCAAGGTGCGGGTCAATGGGGCGGTTAAGCTGACAGATGATGTTCCCCCTCATGCGATTTTGAACGCTCCCGCTCGGATTACGATCAACATTGCTCCGGGCGTCTTGGAAACTGTTGACGGAATCGTCGGGTACGTCGCCCCCAATTCTCGAACGCCCAACAATTATCCCTTTTGGATTGAGATCGACAATCGATTGCTACGAGATGGTCAGTACCTGTTCCGCGGTGGTATGCGGGCCAAGGTCGAGATCCAACCGGTTGCTTATCAAAACTGATCCTGACTGAGTGAGAATCGATACTCGAATTCCTTTCAACTAGTTTTATCTCTTTCTTAAAGCTGTAAACCCATGACCTCGATGGCTGACTCACTAGTCAACAGCGCGATGCGACCGCTCAAGTTGCGTCGACGCCCCGACTTGGAAGCACGTCGAAACAAATATCATGGCAAAGCCTACTGGGTCGTGAAGGAACCGGTGGGACTCAATTACTTTCGTTTTCACGATGAAGAGTTCGCCATCCTGAATATGCTGGACGGCGAAACGAGCTTGCAGCAGATCAAGGATAACTTCCAAGCACAATTTGCTCCTCAGCGGATTTCGCTTCAGGATCTCCAGCAGTTTGTGGGCATGCTTCACCGGAGTGGTTTGGTCATATCACATACGGGAGGTCAGGGCAGACAACTGCGACGAAGAGGAGATCAGAAGAAAAAGAAAGAGTTGATAGGAAAACTCTCGAACATTTTTGCCATTCGCTTCCGGGGCATTGACCCCGAACGAATTCTCAATCGCATATTGCCTTGGTTTGGATGGGTGTTTAGCACCTGGGCGTTGTTATTCGTCATCATGTTTGGCTTGTCAGCCATCATGTTGGTTCTAGTGAACTTCCAAGACTTTAAGTCCAAACTACCGACCTTCCAACAATTCTTCGCTGCCGACAACTGGCTCTATCTGGGGCTTACGATGGCAGCGGTCAAGGTCTTGCACGAATTCGGGCACGGGTTGAGCTGTAAGAAGTTCGGGGGGGAATGCCACGAGATGGGGGTAATGTTCCTCGTGTTTACTCCATGCCTTTATTGCAATGTATCCGATTCCTGGATGCTACCCAATAAGTGGCAGCGTGTCTTTATTGGAGCAGCAGGAATCTATGTCGAGTTGTTTTTAGCGTCCATAGCCACCTTTCTTTGGTGGTTCAGCGAAGACGGGATGTTCAATTTTCTCTGTCTTAGTGTCATGTTCATCTGTTCCGTAAGCACCGTCGTTTTCAATGGGAATCCGCTTTTGCGATTCGACGGATACTACATCTTGATGGACATGATCGAGATCCCGAATTTACGACAGAAAGCCAACGAGGTTCTGAAGCGTTGGTTCCAAAAGAATTGCTTGGGATTAGAGCTTCAAGACAATCCATTTCTTCCCACGAAAAATTTGTTTTGGTTCGGACTTTTCACCGTCGCGTCTAACATTTACCGGTGGGTCGTCACCATCAGTATCATCATGTTCCTGAACGAAGTTCTGAAGCCATACGGTCTGCAAGCTCTGGGGCGTGCCATTGCTGTGGCGGGCGTCGTTGGGATGTTGGCTCCTGGAATCATTTCGATCGTGAAATTTTTTAAGACCCCTGGAAAGGCATCGAAGATGAAGCGTGCGAACATACTGACCAGCTTGGCGGTGACCGCAGCTGTTCTTTCCGTCGTGTTTTTCCTTCCGCTACCCTTTAGCGTCCGATGCTCGATCGAGACCAAGCCGCGAGACGGCGTTGAGGTTCGATCCACGGTACCCGGAGAGTTAGTAGAATGGCGAGTTCAACCGGGTGACAGCGTTCAACAAGGCGACATCCTATGCGTTTTAGATAGCATAGACCTTAAGATCCAACTCGCCAAAGCGCAGGCAGAGCAAGATCTATCGGCTCGTCGACTGGAGATATTAAAGGATCGTAAAAGCGTTGATCCGGGGCTTACTAGCGCAGCGAACGAAGAACAGAAGACTTTCGACCGCACGGTACGGGCTGTGCAGGAGATCGAGCGCAAGCTCGAACGGTTAGTGATTCGCAGCCCCATTGATGGGATCGTTTTCGCTCCACCAGAAAAGAAAGATAACAAGACTCTCGATGCTCAGGGGCAACTACAGGGCTGGACTGGAAATCCATTTCACCCCAGCAACAAACAACTTGTTTTCAGCGATGGGGAACTTTTGTGTATTGTCGCGCCTCGAAACGAGATGGAAGGGGAACTCCTCGTCGACCAGTACGATCGAAACCTGCTCGAGGTAGGCAATGAAGTTGAGATTATGTTCGACTCTGCAAAGCTTAAGTCGTTTAAAGGTCGAATCGTTGGGTTTTCCGAATCCCGACTTACCGAGGCTTCCTCCAATGTGTCGACACAGGCAGGCGGTGCGCTGGACACCAGAACCGACGAGTCAGGCAGGGTTGTGCCCATCAGCACGACCTATCAAGCAAGAGTAGAGTTCGAAGACCTCGACTATATGCTGCGGCCTGGTTACCGAGGTCGAACCAACGTGCACCTCTCCTGGCGTTCGCTCGGATGGAGATTTTATCGTTACATAATGAAAACGTTTAATTTTAGATTTCTTGGTTAGTGCGGCTACGTGCACTGGAATACGTGGTATATTGACACTGTATTTGGAAGAGCCCACAAGCTTTCCAGTTTTTGGACTTAGGAGAATTGAGTTATGTCGTCAGAAGTAGAAACCCCACAAGCAACCCAGCAACCCACCCAAGCACAACAACCTGTGCAGGTTCAGGTAAAGGACGAAGATGCTCTCGCTCTCTATGCGAACTTCTGCCGCGTTACCGGTTCCCCTGAAGAGTTGATTGTAGACTTTGGTCTCAACCCACAACCAGTCGGTATTCCCAAGGACCCGATCGTTGTTAAACAACGAATCATTATGAATTTCTACACCGCGAAGCGATTGCTAGCAGCGCTCTCGATGTCCGTTCAGCGACACGAAGCGGTGTTCGGCGTCCTGGAAACCGACATCCAGAAACGACTCAAGATACAACAGTAGTCGAATGTTCGGTACCGCACCGCCCGTTGATGAAGGTGCTCCCGATTGACGAAAACTTAGAAGCTCTGTTCCACAACAGGGCTTTTTTCGTTGCTTAACCAAAAGTGCCAGGATGATGATTCCCCTCAACTCTACGCGGAAATAATCCGCGATTAAGTTTCTTCCCCTAAGCGACTGCCGTTGTGGTGGTGCCAGATATGGTGGCTTGACGCTGCTGCGGTAAGACTGTATCTTACTTGTATGAATACACAACTCTCTTCTAAAGGGCAAATTGTTTTGCCCGTTGAACTTCGCGAGGTGGATCATTTAGTACCTGGCCAGGTATTCGAAATCGAGCGAATTTCGGAAGGTCAATACCTGCTTACGAAGATTCGCCAGCCAGGAAAACCAGGGCTGGTCCAATCGCTCGCCCGTTGCCCAGCGCCGGATTGGTTTCGACCAATCGAATCTGAATCAACGGATTCGCTGCGATGAAATTTCTTGTGGATGCAAACGTACTTAGCGAAGCGACTAAGCCTAATCCTGATTCGAGCGTAGTGGAGTGGCTTACAATTCACGAGACTCAATTGGCGATTAATCCGATTATTCTAGGTGAGCTAAAATTTGGAATCCTCCTTTTGCCTAAAAGCAAGAGGCGTAGCAATCTGCTCGCGTGGTTTGAAACGGTCATTGGCTATCTGGTAATGCTAGATTTTGATGCACAAACATCAGAGCACTGGGCACAGCTGCTTTCGGAATTGAGGAAGCAGGGCCGTGCGATGCCTGTGAAAGACAGCCTTATTGCCGCAACGGCTCGCCAGCACCAACTGCCGGTCGTCACCAGAAATAGCAAGGACTTTGCCTTTGCAGGAATCGAGGTCGTCAATCCGTTCGAATGAGATCTCTCGGTGATGAGCCATGCACTGCGAGTATTCTTAGTATCCATTCGCCCCCTCCGCTTCGCGTCGTGTACAATAGTAGGGCTCCCCACCTTTAATGATCTTGCCTTGTTCGTGAGTCCGTACCATGTTGAGACGCACACTTCTGGAAAGCTCCGCCTGTGGCTTCGCTGCCTTGGCCGCAGCCTCTCTGGCTTCAAAGACGATCGCTAGCCCTGCACTGCCATTCGAACCACCGTTCGGAAGCACCACTGCTGGTCACCTACCTGCTCGGGCCAAACGAGTCATTTTTCTGTTCATGCAGGGGGGAGTGAGCCAAGTTGATTCCTTCGATCGCAAACCGTTGCTGTATCAACGTGACGGGGAACTGATTGCTTTCGATGACCCTCGCCAGGTCGCCAACACAGGGACCATGGGTACCGAGCAAAGGATCATGAAGCCGCTTTGGGATTTTCAGCAGCATGGTGCATGCGGCAGATGGGTTTCGAGCCTTTTCCCCGAAATGGCAAAGCATGTTGACAAGATGTCTTTTATTCACAGCATGAACACAGAGGGTGTCGCACACGGCCCCGCAACCCTCTTTCTTCATTGCGGAGCGCAGAATCAGATTCGCCCTTCGATAGGATCCTGGATCGATTACGGATTGGGAACCGAAAATGAAAACCTGCCCGCCTTTATCTCGATCGCTCCTTCGATCGGAAATGGCGGTACTCGCAATTACGGCAATGCGTTCCTGCCCGCAAAACATCAAGGAACACCGATTGGCGGAGCTGACCGCCAAGAACTGAGCATTAACCATCTAAACTCGAAAGCTATAGATCGACAACAACTCGTTGCGCTGCAACGCCTCAACCTGCTTCAGAGCGAAAGGCGTGGTGGTGTGAACGAAGACTTCGAGGCCATTATCAAATCGCAGGAATTAGCTTGGCGGATGCAGGCCGTTGCACCCGAACTCCTAGATTTCGAAACTGAGACGGAATCGACCAAGCAAATGTACGGGCTGGATGATTCCAAGACCAGCAGTTACGGCAAACGATGCCTCCTCGCGAGAAGACTGGCGGAGGCTGGTGTTAGATTCATCCAAGTTAACTATGGAGACAACTCAGCCAACCCCGCCTGGGACCAGCATTCCAACATGCCTAAACATGCCGAGCACGCGTTGGCTGTCGACAAACCAATAGCAGCTCTATTGCAAGATTTGGAGCAACGCGGCTTGCTCGAAGATACGCTGGTGTGGTGGGGAAGCGAATTCGGGCGCGCCCCCTACGCTCAGCAAATGGGAACTGGGCGTGATCATAATCCAGGTGGATTTACGGTATGGCTCGCTGGTGGTGGAGTGAAATCAGGCTTTGCCCACGGCGCGACCGACGAGTTTGGCCAACTCGCGATCCAAGACAAGGTTCACATGCATGATCTACACGCTACGATACTTCATCTGTTGGGCTTGGACCACGAACGCTTGACGTTCGAGCACGCCGGGAGAGCCTTTCGATTGACCGACGTGTATGGTCGTGTTGTGAAAGAGATCATTAGCTAGTGAACGCATATCCCTTTTGGAAATTTTCAGCGGCAGGAACTATCTACTTCGGTCGCGGATCGCTTACAAAGCTGAGTGAAGAGATCGATCGCAGGCAGCTCAAAACGTTAGCCGTTGTCACGGATTCCATTGTTGCCAACATCGACTTGGTTCAACATGCCATCGCAACTCTTCAAGCGAGAGGCGTGAAAGTCGCCGTCTTCGATGGTGGAGAAGCCGAGCCATCGATTGAGATTGCAAAGAAAGCTACCGTCAAGGCACGTGAAATCGACGCCGATGGAGTCATCGGAATCGGTGGTGGAAGCAATATGGACGTTGCTAAAGTCGTAGCAATCCTTCTTAAGCACGGAGGCAAACCGGCTGACTACTTTGGTTTTGATAAAGTCCCCGGCCCGATTTCCCCTCTCATCGCTATTCCAACCACCTCAGGAACGGGTAGCGAAGTGTCGCACTCCGCCGTTTTGACCGATACTGTGGCCCAGATAAAAGTAAGCACCCTTAGTCCCTATCTAAGACCAAGTGTTGCGATCGTGGATTCGCGACTTACCGACTCCTGCCCTCCCAGAGTCACGGCCCATAGCGGAATCGACGCATTGGTTCACGCTATCGAGGCCATGACCAACCGTCCATTCACAGAGTTGAGCAATGATACCCCTCGCGCTTATGAAGGCAGCTACCGATTCACTGAGCTATTGGCCGGAGAAGCCATCAAACTAATTGCACAGAATCTTGAACAAGCGGTTCGCACACCCAACGACGCGGCGGCTCGCGATGCTATGGCGTATGCTGCCATGCTCGCGGGGATGGCATTTTCGAACAGTGGTGTCGGCTTGGTCCATGCCCTCGAGTACCCGATCGGAGCAATTACCCATTGTAGCCATGGCGAAGGGAACGGATTATTGCTTCCCTACGTTATGGAATACAATAGATACGAATGCGATATTGCTTTGAGAAAGATCGCTCATCTGATGACCGGCAATCCCTACGAATCCTGTAGCGTAGAAGGTGCCATATTAGCGGTCCGAGCATTGCAATCCAGCATCGGAATAAGAACTAAGCTAGGTGAACTTGGACTCCTTGAGGAGCACATACCGACTGTAGCAACGAAAGCGATTCAGATCGAACGCCTGATGTCGATCACCGCCCGCCGTCCAACGGAAGCAGATTTGATCGCGATCTTGAAAAATGCGATTTGATGAGTATACAAAATGACATCACAAAGAAGAATACAATTCGGAACTCGCGTAATTTTGCTCACCACTATTGTTGCGGCCGTTCTTTGCGGAGCATTCGCATGGGGTTGGCAAGCATACTACTCTGAACGGCATGCGGTACTAGCGGTACTCAATAAGATCAAAGGTATATCGTACACATTGGATACCGTCGCAGACGTGAGTGAAAAGGTGACCAAGGCAACCATCGCCATCGACGGCATTCCTGATTCTCAATTCGTGGTTGTAGGGCTACCGCAGTATGCCGCAAATGGGCGTTTTGCCATCAGCCAAATCGGGAGATGGCGATTTGTGGTTTCCGGACTAGCTTATCTAGGTGCCGAAGACTCAGAAACGGGGGAGCCAATACAATCGAGTTACTTGGTAGGCTATCTAACTCTAGGTACCAATAGTCCTTACCAGGAAATGATCCCATTCCCTGTCAACACGCTTCAAGACCTCATCAATCACTATCAACAGTTCGTCACCCTACTCGAAAGCTGGCCAATCGAGTCAGCCCCGGGGCGTGTTTTCCTGGATGACGGTTCTGCACAAAGCTACTTTGTCTTTGATAAAGGGTAGCTGGCCACGGCTTGGTGTCCTGGTTAGTTTCAGAGATTGAAGGGATCCCCAGAATCAGTGGGATTATTAAGTAATCGGATCGGCGGAGCGATCCGCGACAATCGTCGCTGACCGCTACGTCGGTCAGCCGCCGCAATGGAACGCATGACTCGCTGGCTGGAGGACCGTGCCGACGCCCCAGGGCATCACTGAGTAGCCATATCACGAATGGGTGTTAAAGATGATCAATATTGGGATTCAGTCGCAGCGAAAACGGGATAAAATAAGTTCCGCATAGCTATTTTCTCCATCGATGGTCGGGTGTTCATTTTGCAATTCCAAAACGTTTCGCTACTCTCAGTTGGTTACTGCCTGCCTCCCGAAGTGGTGACTTCTGACGACATCGAGGAACAACTGTCCCCGGTCTACGAACGCCTAAGGCTTCCACAAGGCAGGCTGGAGGGGATGAGTGGGATTCAATCCCGTCGCTTATGGCATCGAGGGACCCGCATCAGCGACAAAAGCGCCGAGAGCACTCGGCTAGCCATTGAGGCAGCCAATTTTCGTCGAGACGATGTGGGATGTTTGATTCACGCTAGTGTCTGTCGGGAATACCTAGAGCCCGCGACCGCCTGCCGCGTCCATCACCTATCCGGATTACCATCGAACGCTTGGGTCTACGATGTCTCGAACGCTTGCTTGGGAGTCATGAACGGGGCTGTGCAGATTGCACAACTCATCGAAACGGGAGTCATTCGCGCAGGCATCGTCGTCGGAACCGAAGACTGTCGCGGTCTTCTCGAGGCGACCATAGCTCATTTGCTTCAAGATAGCCATTTGAGCCGGCAAACCATCAAGCCTGCGTTCGCATCACTAACGATTGGGTCTGGGAGTTGCGCTTGGCTACTTGGGCGCACGGATCTGTTCGGCGGCAGCCCGCTGCGAGCTGCGGTAGCAATTGCTCGGACGGAGCATCACGGTCTTTGTCAGAGCGATACCGATCAAGCGGGCTCGCAAATGCAACCCATCATGAATACCGATTCGGAGTTGCTACTAGAAGCGGGCATACAAACCGGTGCTGAAACCTTCGAAGCTCTGCTTGCCGAAACGCAATGGAATCGCAGCGAAATCGACTACACCGTCTGTCATCAAGTTGGCACAGCTCACCGACGACGCATGTTGCAATCGATCGCAATGCCGGAGGAGACCGATTTTTGTACGTTTAGTCGATTCGGAAATACCGGTTCGGTCGCTCTCCCCGTGGCGCTGGGCGAGGGGCTTGCCAGCGGGTTCCTGAAACCCGCCAGCCGCATTGGTCTGCTGGGGATAGGATCTGGACTAAACTCCGTCATGATCGGATTAGAACTCAAGCAAACCCCGGTACGATCGCAAGAATCGAATTAGTAGTCGAGGCCCGTAAACAGGGCACGATCGTCCCTGTCACCCAGGTACTTGAGAACTTCTGAATCAATGTTCTGGGATAAGAATCGAACGGCTCCATCGACGAACACGGCGTTGACCCCTCCGGTGTGGTAGCTCCCTATTCCGCCTACCTCTAAAGATCCAATATCAAGCGACCCACCTTCCATCCCATCCTGAGCTTGCCCACGACGACTGCTAGATTTGTCGAGGTTGATTGAGCTCATATTACGCAAGGTATCTCGCGTTCCAGAAACCCAGCCAAATCGATCACCAACTCCTCGCTTTTCCGAGAGTAAAAGAGTTTGGGACAACCCATCTTTGATCTCACTCATTCTTAACTTCGAATTGAGGAACAGAACGCCATTGTTCGTGATGTCGATGGGTGATTCTTCAGAATGATGGATGCCGACGTAACAGGAAATGGGATACATCGTCTCATCCGAGTACCCACGATCTCGCCGATAAGCATCGGGACTCGAGGGACATAGAAACGTCGGAATATTCAAAACGCGAATCTGTTCGTTCTCAGACGCATAAGCTCCCAAGCTCTGATCAAACATCTCATGAACGCGGGTTTGTTCGATATAAGGTAAAAGATGGATGGTCCAACTGGTATGGTTGCCAATCGGTTCGTAGCGAATTGGCCCTTCGGGGTTGACCACTCCTGAGGGAAGCGAGCCATAGGTAAATTCAAAATTGTTGGTGGCCAATCCCAGCTGGGCTAGGTTGTTCGAGCACTGCATTCGCCTGGCAGCTTCCCGAGCCGCTTGGACAGCCGGCAAAAGTAAACCCACAAGAATCCCAATGATCGCAATGACAACAAGCAGTTCCACCAATGTGAATCCACGAGCAACTCGAATGCTGACTTTTTTCATTTTTGTTATTCCTTTGACAATTTGTCGTTAAAGTTGTTTATTATTAAGGACGGTTATTTGTATCTAATGGGAGCAGAAGCGATAATTCATATCCAGGAACTAACAACGGACTGGAACCCAATTCCGAAGATTCGAGGAATTTGAGTCGTATGATGATTTCAGTCTTTTTATCAATTTCTTGCTTGTCTTGACTGCTTCTAACAAACCACTCACCTGACAGCGATTCACCGCGTCCGAGACGAACTTGGCCAGCCAACCGGCCCAAGTCCGTAGTATCCGCAGCGTCCGACACTTGGCTCATGAGCAAGCGTCTCGTTACGGCATTTTTGAGAAACTCGGTTTGAAGTGCGACTTCTTCTATCTCCACTTGACGCCTTGCTCTCAGAGCCGGCGGAATCAATGGAACGAGAATGCCGACCACTACTATCATGGCGGTCATCACGACCACCAACGCGATACCCCTTCGCTGGCGACTTACAGTCCATTTATTGATCATCGCTAACCTCCTCCGCTGATGTGTCCTTTTGAACAGCCTCCGGGCTCGGCTCAACTGAGCCAAAGCTCGACATCGTCGCCGCGCGGAGCGTTAACCGTTTATGAGGTAACTCGGTTACCGATTCCGAACTTAGCCCCTCTTCGATCGAAAGGGTCACCAGCCGATCGTCAAGTGACAACCTAGCCGACTGGGTATCCAAAAGCTTATAAGCGTTCGACGCGTCCGATCGCTCTTTAGCATTCTCCGCCTGGGACTCATTCCACACTTCGCGAATGATCCTCGATGTGTCAATCCGGTAAACGACCCGTGAATGGGAAAGCGTTTTGAGCTCCAATTGGTTTTCATCGACGAGGTTAGCCGTCAGGGCTTCATGCACATCGGTACGGAATTGTCTTGCAAGCAGACTCTTGACCCGCTGGTCATTGAAACTGTTCTGGTAGACACTCGCGAAACGGAAGCTCTGCTGGATAAGCTTAATAGCAAGCATCATCACCATACCAGAAATCGCGATTAGTATCAGCTGCTGAATAAGGAGGGACCCTCTGCGTCGATCACGCATGCATTTAGTTTTCATGCCCCACCCTCCGTTTGACGTTGTTCTTGTACAATCCAACCGCTCAACTGAATAGTCTTGGCTGCTGGATCCGAATGGAGGATCAACTCGACCGTAACACGTGTTCCAAGCTCATCTTGTGCTTCGGTATACGCGAACTTAGCATCAGGCCATCGATGCAAAACCGACTCGCTAGGACGTCGCTCCTCTGTTGGTTCGTTGCGATCTTCGTTCGATTGTTGCAAGCGTTCTTCAAGGACGTTGGCGACTTCCTGCAAAGCGATCGATCGGTAGTTCGCGTCCTGCCCGATTCGATAAATGCGAATGAACATGGTTGCCCCGACTGCCATCAAGGCCGACAGGACTGTACAAGCCACAGTGATTTCAACCGTCGAGATACCATTTCGTCTGATACTCTTCGAATGTTGGGATAATGAATGTATTTGCGTAATCATCGATTTGTATCCCTAAGCGAGAGCTGTGATCAGACTGATAAGGGCCGCGAAGAAACCTATACAGAACATCCCCACGAATACTCCAAACACAAGGGTCAATGCTGGATTGATCAACAAGGACCGAAGAGACTTCATGCGATCTTGCACTTGCCAACTCTTTTCTGCTAGCTGTTTCAAAAAGTATGCATGGTCGCGATTGTCCTTCTGTTCACATAAGAATTTTGTTTCCTTTGCATTTAGCAAACCAGCACTCTCGATCGCCGACCAGCATTCCGTTCCCAGCTCCATATCGTTTCTCGCCACCAGCAATTTCTGTCGCGTTGCCGATTGGAAGTGATACTTAGCGAGGATCGAAAGTGTTTTGTGGATCGACTTTTGCTGGCCAATAGCGTTTGCCAAAACATGGTTGGTGATCCCCGTCGGTTTCTGAAAGAGGGATAGTCGTTTCAGAAATCGAAATCGAGAGAAAATCCAACGTTCCGTACGAGGGGAGAGAATGGAAATAGCAAAGAATACAAACGCGAATAGGATTAGTGGCCAGTAGCCTGCGGCAATATCTGCGACCCTGAAAACCAGAAGCATCGGTGCCGGAGAGGGCATCTCAAACTCATCGAGCATTTTCTTAAACGTCGGTGCAATAAAGTAGAGAATGAACGAAACGCAAATGAGATAAACGTAGGCAACGCTCATCCAATAGAACCGCGACGAGACGGGATGGAAAGCACGTGCTCGACAGCGATTGTGTTGAAGCGACACGAGTTCACTTAAGGCGGCGGGTAGAATCCCTAACTGCTCACCCACACGAATCGCCAGAACCGTCTCATCATCCAAAAGCGAAGGGAATTGTTCACATGCCGTAGCTAAAGAAACTCCCGATCTTAATTGCTGCACCAATTTGAACAGATCGCGTCGTGCCCCTCCTCGCAACTCACACGCCGCTGCCGTCAACATGTCGGACGGAGATTCACCACACTCCAAAGCGGTCTTCATGGTTCGCAAAACGAACAGTTGAATCGTCGCGAAATCATCACGTCGACGTAGCGAGATCGCTCGCCAAGGCGAGAGACTCGAGAATACAAAGTCAGATTGAGCTGCAAGTGTCATAAAAATCTGCTTACCTCAACCCAAATGGGTGATCAGTGATATTAGTGGTGCAAAGTAAGCTGCAATAAACAGCAGCACCATCACACCCAGAAAAAGTATCAGCCAAGGCGAGGTTATTGAGAAATTTCGGGCTGTTGCAAGCAACGCATGGTCACGATACGTAGTGGCCATTTGCCGTAAGAGTCTTGTCGAGCGTTCTCCTCCTCCATCTCGTTGAAGCAAAATAGATAGGTAGGGTGGAAACGCTTCCCACGATTGTCGACGAACAGAAGATGTTTCCAGCGAATAGGCTAGCTGATCCGCTCGCAGTCGATACAACGCGTGCTGACTAGCGATACCAGCATCTCGGATGGCTATGTGTATTGGTGTTCCAAGTTCGAATAAATCCGCTAGAACCCTCATGAACCGGGACATGGCGATCAGATTCGAAGTCCGACCAGAAAATAGAAAGTCGAAAATAGGATACTTTTGCATTTCAGCTACGAGCAAGGAAAGCCAATAACGAACTAAGCCGCCACCAAAATGAACTAATACGATAAAGGGTATAATAAGCCACACATAGTCTCTTGCGATTCGGCTAAGCCAGAAAACTGCTTTGGTAAGATATACGAGTCGCAATTGAAATTCGGCAAACATCTTCTCGAAAGTCGGAGCGATTAAGAACGCTTGTATCACAAAGAGACTAAAAATTATCAGTAACATCATGGACGGGTAACTGAATACGCGTCCCCAGCGCGTAGCAATTCGCCCCTCCTCGTCAATCAACGCCTGAGCATCACGAAGCAGGGCCTCTTGATCTCTTTTGGCTGCACTATTAAGCAGAGGCAAAAGTCGTAAAAGGTGTGGTGAAGTGAGTAACTGTTCCGCTTGGGTTACCCCTCGCAGTGCGTTCAAGTTTCGCTTGAGATCCCCATAACGCCGTTCTCCAATGTCGCGCAAGCCCGACTGGACAAAGTCCGCAACGGAGTTTCTCTCTTGTAAAAGCTTGTCGATTCGCCTCAAGTAATCTGGCCGTTCGGAATTCATCTAAAAAGCCTCCGGTACTACGGTTGCATACAGCAACTCGATAAGTGGCCCAAACACCAAAAGCCCGATCCCGAACACGACCACTCCACTACCAACAAAGTAGAGCGTATACGGCAAAGCCGAGACTCGATACGCAAGCCGTCTCTCCATAGCTCGTTCTGCACTCCATCGGATATAACTCCCAGGAGCAATCCAAGAATGGGATTGGTCTGTGGAACCACTATCCTCCGTTTGTTTCGCGGCCTGCTCACTCGTTACCAGCTCACCAGCGTCTATTCGAGACGTTGCAGGAACAGCTCCAGAACGTACGACCGATTTAAAGAGTTGTTGAGCCTGAACTACGCTAAGAGAGGGGCCAGTCGCAAGCTTTAAGAAGCGGGCTTGAATCCAGTTCCATCTCGCCTCCGCCTCTTTGGCTGTTATGGATTGATTCAGGGTGCCTAACTTGCGTTTGACCGAGTAGAGTACACATCCCCACAATAAAAGAGCCAACGCTCCTCCAGCCAACGCAAAGGTGGGGTTCTCTTGCATCGCCCCAAGAAACCGACTCAGAGGCCCCACTTCCAGTTTAGAATTTTCATAGATAAGACTCATTCGCCCCGCAGATAACCAGAGTGCCAGCACCACCAATGCGAGCACGAAAACCAGACCGAGCTGGAAGTTCAAAAACCACGTCCAACGCGATTGAGGCAATTTGGATTCGTCAGGCTTCAATAAATCAAAGGCATCAGGCGAGCGATCCGAAAGGACCCAAGCCAAAAAAGCAGCCTTATAAGTTGGCGAAAGATCGGGAATCGATTTCCAAGCATCTAGAAAAGATCGCCCCTCGCCGACCAAGATCGCCGCACGGCCCGCCACCCTTTCCAACTCGGTCTTGAGCATGTTCGCAGAATCTTCGCCCTGCCAGGAGAACGTAACACCAGCGGCAACCATTCCCTCAATCTGCCGATGGAATTCTAGCAAGTCGACCAAGCCGACTTGATCGTTAAAAACCGATGCCATAGCTTACTGCTCCGTGGATTTGACGCATTCTTGGAGCAGATGAACGGAGACTTCCCAATTATTTAATCGAATCGAAAGTTTTCCATTATGGGTGTCATGGCGGAAGCCATACGGTGTTCGGCAATGCGAAGCAAGCCGACAAAAAATCTGAAGATAGCGTTACGCTAAAATGCGAACTTTAACCGGCAAAGCTAAAAGCGGATTCTCACATTAAAGCCCTACGGTAGGACTTACGCCCATCCCGCTGCGATTGGATTCGATGCGATTGGGGGTAACCGATGTCGCGGCTGGCTTGACGTAACGAGATCGCCACTCCTCATAAGCGTCCACGGTTGCTTGGTGAATATTGACCGATTCGGTATCGTGTATCTCCAACGCGCGTTGACTGATGGAGCTAGCGGATCGTTCAATCGAATCCGCACTGACACTGCCAATCCAATACCATGCCACTGACCAACATGCCGAGACAATCGCCGCAGAGATAATGGCGTAACCGATCCGTCGCTCTTGCAGCTTGTCGTCGCTAACCATCGCAGCAGCCTCGAGAACTCGCGGTCTCAAATCATCAGTGGGAACGACATAATCCCGCGCGGACGAAATCCATGCTTCCAAGCTCTGGACTTCGCGAGCGTGAGCACTCTCTTCTCTTTCGTTGCCACCGAATCGATCACTCGCCATGCTGGATCGCCTCTTCATGGCATGACCGCAGCTTCGGCATAAGCTTTTGAATCGCGTAGCGATAGCGGCTGGCTACGGTTTGGAGCGAACAATCCAGTAAATCAGCGATTTCTTGAAAGGTCATCTCCTCCCAGATTTTAAGCACCACCACCTGCCGTTGCTCGAGCGGTAACGACCTGAGTGCCAACAGGACCGCTCTCTGCGTTTCCTCCTGCTCGAGCGAGCTTACATCGCTGTGGGCCAAAAGATCATGAAGCCCACTTCCCAATAACCCACTAAGCGACCAACGCTTCTTCTTGCGAAGAATCATCAGCGATTCGTTGCGAACCATGCGAAGCAAGTAATGCCAGGGCTCGGAAGCGGTTGCCACGGCTGTCGGGCGAGCAACCGTCGCAACCAAAGCCGCTTGAACGGCATCCTCAGCATCATGCTGGTTCCGAGTGATCGTGATCGCGAAACGCAACAGCCTCTGCGCAGCGAGATCGTACAGCCCGGCTAAAGCTGCTGGACCGCTCTCGGAGATGCGAACGACGTATTCTCGAATGCGAGGGGAAAGGTTTGGTTCTGACATGACAAGGTGAGAATGTTGCAACCACCTTAGTTTATCTACGGTTTCGAGAAAAATTTGCGGAATGCGGCAAAATGGGAATTTCTAGCGATCTCCCACCACACCTACAAAATGAGCATGCAGTCGCCGTAGCTGTAAAAACGATAGCGTTCCTCGATCGCTTTGGCGTATGCCTCCCGTATGAGTTCCGAGCCAGCCAATGCACTCACCAGAACAATAAGACTGCTCTTGGGCAGATGAAAATTAGTCAAAAGCCCGTCCACTGCCTGAAACCGATGCCCCGGCTTGATAAAGATGTCGGTCTCCCCTCCCCATGCGACCAGGTTCCCGCCTCCCATCATGGCCGCAGACTCCAAAGTCCGAACCGATGTCGTCCCAACCGCAATGATTCGGCCCCCTTCAGACCTGGCGTTAAGCAGCCGCTTGACCACGGGTTCCGAGATATTGGCTCGCTCCGAATGCATCTTATGGCTGGATAAATCATTGCTTTGAATTGGACGAAAAGTACCTAAACCAACGTGCAATGTCACTGCCACCAAAGCAGTTCCACCCTGCCTTAACTTCCCAATAAGCTCCTGCGTTAGGTGTAATCCTGCGGTCGGAGCTGCAACAGAGCCTGGATTCCTGGCGTACACGGTCTGGTAACGCTCGCGGTCCACGGCCGTCATCTGACCGTCCCGGATATAAGGGGGCAGCGGAATTCGTCCGCATTCGTCCAGGAACTCGAACCAATCTTGATCTCCTACCGCCCGGAACAAAAAATTACCATCAGCGGTGCGCCCCGCATAAACGATTCGCTGCGTTTCACGACCCTCAGGATCCCGAATGACAATTCGCTCCCCCTCCACCAATTTGCCCCTGGTCGACGACAGAAACTCAGCGATCCCATTCTCGTGTCTCAGAAACAATCCTTCCCAGCGCCCTCTAGTTGTTTCGCGATACCCGACCAACCTGGCAGCAATCACCTTCGAATCATTGACCACCATGACATCCCCCGCCCTGAGCAAACTTGGGAGATCCCTCACAGAATAATGCTCGATTCGACCCGTGCGACGATCCACCAACATCATGCGTGAATCGGTCCGATGCGTGGGGGGATCCTGGGCAATCAGCTCTCTCGGAAGCTGAAAATCGTAAGCATCTAGATCGTTGTGCGAAGCGGGAGTTTCCGCCATAAGAAAGGCTCTATTTTGAGGTTACTGGAGGGACGAGCAATTCACGTCTCCAAACATCTTACCCTCCCAGCAACCATCGACGAAGTGCTATCGAGGAACGCGACTCTTGGGTGGCTGCAACGCTACCACAACAGGTTCCCTGTTTGCATTTCCCCCACGCCTATTCTTCCCGCCCCCCAATTGACGCGAGGGGCAGCTTCCACATGAACCACAATCGCTCGCCTCGTCAACTGATCCAAACAGAGCTCTTTTAAAACTAAGCACCGATCGATATGCGACCACGAGCCCCGCCAGGACAACGATTACCAACGCTACACCGGTCTGCCAATCGTGCATCACTCAGCTACTCCCTCTCCCGCAGTATGAACCAGCCCAGGCATTTGGACTGCCCAGGATGCTTGACAGTTCGCCTCGCCCCCGTTCAGACAGCACCCTCCTACGAGGCCCAACCGAGCCACTGCCCAATAGTATACGTCAACCAAGCCCCGAAATAGGCTAGCGTGGTCATATAAGTGAACGAAAAAACAGCCCACCCCCACGAGTTCATCTCTCGCTTGACGATCAACAGCGTCGAAGCACACTGGGCACACAGGGCAAAGAAGACCATAATCGACAATGCCGTCGCCAAACTATAGACCGGTCTCCCATCCGGCCAACGTTCGTTGCGCATTTTATCCATCAACCCATCACTACTTTCGTCCTCGCCACTCCCGAGCGAATAAATGGTTCCAAGGGTCGCGATGATTACCTCCCGCGCCGGAAAGGATGCCAGCGTCGCAATCCCAATCTTCCAATCCCAACCAAGCGGTTTGACAACCGGCTCAATGGCCTTTCCCGCCATCCCTAAATAACTACTGTTGATTAACTCCGATTTTTCCGCATTGATAATCTCGGCCTGCTCGTCCATCTTGACACGGTACTCCGCCAGAGCTGCCTCAACCTCCTCGGACGGTTCGACATCCTCTGCTGGCGTGAGCTTTTCCAACTCAGCAGCAAGCGATTCCCATTCCGATTGGGCGGCATCGAGCGTAGTGTGATTCCCCGGGAAATATCCGGCTGCCCATACCAAAACAGCCGTGCAGAAGATGAGGGTACCCGCTCGCGTAACAAACGCAGAAGCCCGCTCCCAAACACGTTGGTACAAAACAGGTATCGACGGCCACTTGTAACTGTGAAGCTCGAGCAAGAACGATCCTTGCTCACCGGTAAAAATGAACTTGCGCAAAAGATAAGCAATCGGAATCGCGACCACTGCCCCCACACTGTTCATGGCAAACAGGACAATCCCTTGCAACGTGATCCAGCCCCCGAGATAGCGAATCTCCGCAGGTACGAACGCCGTAACCATCAGAACATACACGGGCAACCGAGCAGAACAACTCATCAGAGGAGCGATCAATATGGTGACCATCCGGTCTCTTGTGTTCTCAATGGTACGAGTCGCCATGATCCCAGGGACGGCACATGCAAAGGACGACATGAGAGGCAGAAAGGACTTGCCACTCAAGCCGACCGACGACATCAGCTTGTCGACTACGAATGCAGCCCTCGCCATGTATCCACAATCTTCGAGCACTGCAATAAAGAAGAACAGAATGATGATCTGGGGTAAAAAGATAAGAACGGCTCCTATGCCCGCAATAATTCCGTCACTGACAAGGCTTCGCAATGCCCCAGGCGCAATCGCTTGTTCAACAAGCCCTTGCAAAGCCCCCTTGGCATCCTCGATCCAAGACATGGGCAAGGCTGCGAACAAGGTGATGGCTTGAAATACAGAGAACATTATGACGAGGAATACGAGCATCCCCACCCAACGATGCGTCAGCCAGCGGTCAACTCGATCGCTCGACGATATCACATTCGCCGGCGGACGTTTATTAATTCCCTCCAGAATGCTTCTAACCCAGGCATAGCGAAACTTGGTCTCGAAGAGCGGGACCTTGCAACCTGCTGCTGCCAGCCTTTCACGGGCCTCCTGCAGCGTCTGCTCGAGGTCTTTGCCCCCTAGCTTGGAAAACTTTTTTTGAAAGTGCCCCTCTTTGTCGATCAACATTCGATCGATTTCCAACAGGGGAACGTCGACACCGCGACTCTTTAATGAAGCCTGAAACTCAGTCGAGGCATCCAAAAAAGCTTGCGGAAAAGTGACTCTGGCCAACTCTCGCGGACAATCATTGGATTGAACTAGCCGCTCGATAGCCGTTCTGACTTCGGCAACACCTTTCTTTTGGCTAGCTGTCGTACACAAGACGGCTACGCCTAACCGCTCGCGAAGCTTCTCTACATCGATTTCATGCTTCTCAGAAACGGCCCGATCCCACATGTTGAGGACCAGCAACGTTGGCAACCCTACCTCCAACACTTGACTCAGTAGATATAGATTTCGCTCCAGATTGGTGGCATCGACGATCACCACAACCGCATCAGGTTTCGGCTCATTGGGTTGCAACCCGCACAGCACGTCAATCGTAACCGCTTCGTCCGCAGAACGGGCCGCCAGGGAATAGGTACCCGGTAAATCAACAATGTCGATCTCCTGGGAAGAGTTGAGCAAAACACCGACCTTTTTCTCGACAGTAATCCCAGGGTAATTGCCGACCCGCGCCGACATACCGCACAGCGCATTGAACAGGCTACTCTTGCCAGTATTCGGGTTCCCCAACAGGGCAACGGTTTTCCGCACAGCAGATTCCTCGTGAGAGACTTTATGGAGAAGGGGCAACCAGAACGCGGCACGCTTCAGCGCGTCTCAAGCTCAACCGATAACCCCGGATCGAGTACTCGGTGGGGTCCCCCATCGGAGCGCGACCAATGCAATGCACTTCTTCGCCATCTAGCAAACCGAGCTCCATGAGCCGGCTGGCAAGTGCATCGTCGCCGTCAATTTCTTGGATAATGGCCGCCTGACCAGGCTCCATATCCGATAATTTCCTGACGCCTTCACTCATGGTGAACCGACGGCAGCGACCGGCGATGTTGCGTTCGTCCCAGGCTCTGGGGCCACATAAATCTCAGTGTTTCGGTCGAGTCTCAAGCTCATTCGCTTGCCCTCAACACAGACCATGCAAGGACTCCCCGGACAGACCATTCTCAAGTTGCAACCCACCTGGATCCCAATTTCCTCAAGTCTTTTCAGCAAACAAGGGTCCCCATCCATCTCAACGATGACACCGCAATCGTCAGGCGACATTAGGTCTAGTGGAAGCATGATCGGTAGGTGGGGAGGTTTCAGGAATTTCGGGAGCTATCTCGTTTCATCGGCCACCGTAACTATAGAAACCAATCCGTTTGTTGAGAAGATGTCTCAATAAGAAAATCCGGAATAAAAACACCCTCAGTAGCGAAAAATGGCAAAAGGTGAGAAACGCCGGCTGAGCAGAAGTTCGTTGGTCCTTGGTAAGATTTTGGTCCATCGACTGCTGTTGATAGTAACCCGACGGATTTAGGGCCACTGGTCGGTGTTTAGCTCCGCGTCACCACCGGCTGGCTGACACCGATCGCCCATACGGACAGTCGGATTACGGTTCGTGGTACATTTCTGTTGTTTTCTATTCTTTCGCGCAAGATGACTAGGGTTGGTTGCGTCTACCATTCACGAGCTTTTCCTTGGCAAGTAGATTTTTCAAGAGTCCCCGCACATGCGTTCCCATTTTCCCGAAACCCGAGCCAGCCTCCTGCTGCGATTGCCAAACGCATCAGATATGCTGGCGTGGGAGGAGTTTGTGAAACTGTACGGCCCTTGCGTTTTACGCATCGTAACGCGTCATGGATTGCAGGCCGCCGATGCTGAGAATGTACTTCAGGAAGTACTGCTGCGAGTGGCCAAGTCGATCGATCTGTGGCTAAACCGATCAGACCGAGGCCGATTTCGACCTTGGCTCCTGAGTATTGCTAAGAACGAAACGGTAAGTTTGCTCACTCGCAAAGGGACGCGTCCTTTCGCATCGGCTGGGCTGTTGCAAGGAACCAGCCTGGAAAACCTACCCGATCCATCCAAGGAACTGCTCTCTGCCATCGATCTGGAGTACGAACGAGAAGTCTTTCTCTGGGCCGCAGAACAAATAAGAGAGATTGTCGCACCTCACACTTGGCAAGCATTCTGGCTCTCACATGTCGATGGTCTCCCGATTGAGGAAGTGGCCAAGCGATTGGGAACGCAACCATCCAACATCTATATCGCCCGGAGTCGGGTTATGAATCGCCTACGACAAATCGTTCAGCAGTTTGAGGCATCATGATGGACCTACCCAACTCAGCTTGCAATGAAGAACTCCTCAAGCAGCTACTCGCTAGCGACAACGACTTTGTTGATTCCACGCCTGGGGCTACAGGTGTTTTTGAGCATCTCGAGATTTGCCCCCGTTGCCAAGCAAAACTAAATGAATTGGCTGCTTCGGATATGCATTGGACCAAAGCGAAGAGTTGGCTTCAAGGGTGCCACTGCGATGGTGAGTTGCGAACGTCACATCACGGGACACCAGGATTCGAACAGGATGTATCGTGTACTGTTTGGTCTAAATCTATGGCTGAGCAATTGCTTTCCCCTCCATCCCATCCGGAGATGCTAGGTCGCATCGGACGATACGACGTAGAACGATTGATTGGATCCGGGGGAATGGGGATCGTCTTCAAGGCTTACGACTCCGATTTAAACCGGCCTGTGGCAATCAAAGTTTTAGCGCCGTATCTCGCGGGAAACGGTGCAGCACGTCAAAGATTTGCACGTGAAGCAAAGGCTGCTGCTGCCGTGGTTCACGAACATGTCGTTCCTATCCATAACGTTGAGGCCAATACGGTATCACCCTATTTGGTGATGCACTACGTAACTGGTGAGTCATTGCAATCACGCATTGACCGAAATGGCGCACTCGCAACCTGCGAGATTCTTCGCATCTCCATGCAGATAGCATCGGGATTAGCGGCAGCCCATGCTCACGGTCTGGTGCATCGAGACATCAAACCACCCAATATTCTGCTTGAACATGGAGTGGAGCGATCGCTGATAACAGATTTCGGTTTAGCTCGAACGGCCGACGATGCGAGCTTGACCAATACCGGAGTACATGCGGGAACACCACAATACATGTCGCCAGAGCAGGCCAAAGGGGAATCGCTAGATTCACGAAGCGATCTGTTCAGTCTCGGTTCCACGATGTACGCCATGTGTACAGGACGGGCCCCTTTTCGGGCCGATACAGCGTATGGGATTCTACGCAAAATTGTAGAGACCGAACCGCATCCGATTCGCGATCTAAATCCAAGCATCCCAGACTGGCTATGCAAAATTGTTGCAAGACTTATGCGCAAGGATGCGGATGCGAGAATCTCTTCTGCGAGAGAGTTAGCCGACTTACTGTCAGCATGCCTTGCCCACCTCCAAATGCCTCTCGAGAATCCGTTGCCAGAATCACTACATGATGCAAATCCAGTCTACTTCAGAGAGATTTTCAAACCGGTCGCAACTCGTTCGAACCGTTTGCTTCGAATTCTATTCCTGTTCGCTTGTTGTGTTTGCCTGGGGGGCATAGCATGGTTTCTTTGGACCGGATTTGCACAGAGCAAGCCAACAACACATGAGATTTTTAATGAGGAAACACGAGGAAATGGAAAAGAACCGGAATCTGTAAATCAAGAGGATGCCCGTCAGTCGGCCGGTATGGATCAATTGGTTATTCGATCCTTCAAAGAAGATGAAATTCTCGACAAGCTTGCTTCGACGATGATCGAACCGGCAATAGCTCTTCCCCTCAAAGATTTGGTTGCATTCATCGCCGTACAAATCGACGTCCCGTGTATATGGAACGGTCAGACGTTTTCAGATTCACTTGTAGATTTAGCAAAAGCGATCGATCTAGTGGGTGATCTATCCGCTCGTGAAGCACTTGCATTGGCTTGCGATTCGGTCGAGGCCGCATACATCGTTCGAGAAGACTCGATCGAGATATGCTCGCGTGAATACGCTCAGCACCATCCTGCGATTCGATTCTACGATCTCAAACACGTATTGCGATCAAGTGATTCAGCCAGATCTGTCGTCCACGCGGTCGAATCGATCATTGGCATGGGGGATGGAACGTCTACGACCAAAACACCTGTCAGCCTGCTCGGTTCTGTTTTAGTTGTACGTACGACGGAAACCAAACACGTGCTGATCGAGCAGTTGTTGTCGAAATTGGCGATATCATTCCATGCGGAATTCCGCACGGAGTAACTTTTTACTTCATCACGAAAGGGTAACTTATGAAACGACTATCTTTGGCTATGTTTATCGGGGCTATCTGCCTCGCGTTAGGTGGGCAATGGTTTGCCGCGGGGCAAGTGAGCGATCAACATTTGAAAGCGGTGGAGCAGCAGAAAGCGGATCGGGAGCGATTGCTAAATGAAATGATAGATCAGGGCCGGCCTTGGACTGCTGCCACAGGGCCGGCTCCGGCATGGCTGACCCGAGGCAGGCGACATTGTCAATCAATCGAACAGATTCGGGAACTTCTGGGACAGACGATAGATACTGAGGGTCTCCCGAATCTTCCTATTTCAGCCGTCTTGAGATTCGTCGGTGAAAGACTTTGCGATGAAAGACCTATACCGATACACTTTGATGAACTGGAAGTCCCCGAATATGCAGCCACAAAAGAAACCTTAGTGAGCATGCAATTTGCAGGGACTGCACGTTCCTTTCTAAATCTGTTGCTGGAGCCACGTGGTTTAGCCTACGTAATCCACGAAAGCGGAATTCTAGTTACAACGACTGAAAAAGCTCGATCTAAGCCCTCATTGGCCGTATATGACCTTTCGTTCGTAACCAGCGATTACAGCAATTTGAAATCGATCAGCTACACGATTAGTGCGATAATCGACAATGGCGATGATATCCTGTCGGGCTCTGCATTTCTTTCACAGATCATCGTCGTGGATAAATTGTTGGTAGTCTTTGCGACCGAACCGCAGCATGTCGAAATCGAATCCTTCCTAGCGAGACTTGCACCGATTGATAAGGCGAAGTCCGAACAAGAAATACAAAACCCAGATCCTGCCTTGAGAAAAGCTCCCAAAGACCCGTTCGCTGAAGGTATCGGTAGAGAACCGGACACATTTGGCTTCTGATCAACGCTGTAAATTCCGGCCTTGATCTTAATACGGGCGGACGAGATGGTTAGCAGCATTTAACGCTGATATTGGATGATTGCTCCGGCAGAGCTACAGGGGACTCAGCACTTTTTAATTAAAAGCCGTCCCCTCGTCGGGCGCGTTAGGTTCATTGTCGTTGACCGCTCCGTCGGTTCATTCTGCTTGAGCGTCGTGGCCATCGTAGCCCGAATCGATTCCAGGTCCACTTATCGCCTCTGTCATCATTTTGCCCTACATCATTCTGCCTATCCCCTGCCTCCGAAATTCACTTTGCTTTCCATGAGAGGAGTTCCGCCTGTCGCGACATATACGGCATCCCTATTACCGAAAAGCGTGAGAATCAGAAGCGAAGACCTTCAGCCCCCTCGACCGTCATTAAAAAATAGACTCGATTGTTCTCGGAGCATGGCTGGCACCAAGTTGTCCATTGTGACTAACCAAATTTTACCCAGTTTCTTCGGCATATTATGAAGGTCGCATCAAAATCCAGAATCCAATTCGAGAAATTCCTGCAGATTCTAGTAAGAATTACCGCCCAGCCGTGTGGTACTTGTTGGAGGAACCGCAATGACCAATTTTCCTGAAACTAGCGAAACGCTGATCGCCCGAGTGAAAAATCTCGGCGACGTCGATTCTTGGTCGGAATTTGTGGGCATTTACCAACCTACTATCTTGAGAATGGCGAAGAGGCGAGGATTGCAAGATGCCGATGCACTAGATGTTGCTCAGCAGATCCTAATATCCGTATCCCATTCGATTAGTAGTTGGTCCCCTGACTTAGATGCCCCCCCTTTTCGAGCTTGGTTGGTCACCATCGCACGAAACGCAATTACCAATGCGCTTTCGCGAAAACCAATCGACTCCGCTTGGGGAGGATCTTCCGTAATAAGTCAACTGAATTCGTTACCTGAACCATCCTCCATAGAAGAAACCAGAGCGGAGCTCTCTCGGGAAACGAGAAATCAAACAGTTCTATGGGCGGCCAATCAGATTCGAAATGAGTATAGCCCGTCTGTGTGGCAAGCCTTTTGGCTTACTGCCATAGAGGGGCAACCTATCGCCGAGGTCGCCAAAGTACTGAATTGCTCAACTGGTTCTATCTATGTCGCTCGATATCGTGTCGTAGCCAGGCTCAAAGAAAAAGTACACGAACTCACACAAGATTGGGAATAAAAAGGAATGACCATGATGATTGCCCCCATGTCTACTCAATGCCTCAACGAGGATCTTCTCAACAGACTCACAGAGGGTGTTTGTTCACCTGTCGAGATCGCTGCCTGCGAGGATCATGTTTCCCGCTGCCAACGCTGTCGCGAGCTTTTGGATGCTCGCACTACCGATCCCGCATGGAACAATCAATTCTTGCCCGCGTTTCACACAATCTCCGAGTCTGATTTTTGCGGTAGCGGAGATGGGATCATACAACAATCCGCTTTGAATCTACTTGGTCCCACAGATGATCCTAATATGCTTGGGCGAATTGGTGGCTATGAGATCGTTGCATTAATCGGAATGGGAGGCATGGGGATCGTCTTCAAAGGCTTCGATTCAACACTTGACCGATTTGTTGCGATAAAAGTCATGCATCCTCATCTAGCCGTATCAGGTGCTGCACGGCAACGATTTGAACGAGAGGGCCGTGCTGCGGCCGCAGTGATCAGCGACTTCGTATTACCCATTTTCGCTGTCTCGGAGTGGCAAGGTGTACCCTATTTGGTTATGCAATATTCAGCTGGCATGAATTTGCAAAAGCGATTGAATCTTCATGGACCGTTAAAGCTCTGTGAAGTCTTGCGGATTGCTATGCAAACCGCGCGTGGTTTGGCTGCTGCTCACTCACAGGGCCTAGTGCACCGTGACGTGAAACCATCCAATATCTTGCTAGATGGGAGTGTTGAACGCGCCGCTCTAACCGATTTCGGTCTCGCTCGTGCCGTAGACGACGCTTCCGTCACGACCACCGGATTAATCGCCGGAACTCCTCAGTACATGTCACCAGAACAAGCTCGAGGGGCGAGGGTCGATGCTTCGAGCGATTTGTTTAGTTTAGGGAGCACGATGTACGCCATGTGCACCGGACATTCACCCTTTCGTGCAGACTCGAGCTACGCTGTCCTACATCGTATCGTCGGAGACACTCCGCAGCCGATTCGTGAAATCAACACCGAGATACCCGATTGGCTCGAGCATATCATCACCAAGCTTCTATCGAAAGATCCGTGCACAAGATATGAATCTGCCGAACAGGTCGCAACCCTGCTTGAAAACTGTTTGGCCCACGTTCAGCAACCGACCACAAAATCGCTACCGGATATCTTACCAATCGATTCCACCCGCGAGAGACGATGGAAGCCTCTTGTGCCAGTCTTAATCGCACTAGGATTCCTAGGTCTCATCGTCGCAGGAATCCTCATCTCTTTGGAGTGGAATAAAGGAATTTTGGCTATTGAATGCGATGCTGACGATGTTCCCATTCGTATTATGCAGGATGAGAAGGTCGTAGACTCCTTGACCATATCACGAGCTGGCAAGTCGATTCGAATCGCTGCGGGGAATTATGTGGTCGAAATCGAACAGGGGTTCGAGAACGTAATCATCAATAACGGGCTAGTGACATTATCCCGAGGCGATAAACAAGTCGTAAGTATCCAAACCCAAACGAAAGATGATTTTAAGACAGCAAGCCATGATCTGAACGAACCACTGGGATATCAATCACCGACTCTCAATGAAGCGGATGACGCTTCGCAACGACTAGAGATAAATCCCTTTCAGAAGCTCTTTGATTCGATAGCGTCGGCCTGTGGGCAAGACAAACCCATGCCCATACCGACACAGTTGATCATTGACTGTATGGGCGATCCCCCGGAACGGGGAGCGTCTTTTAAAGCGTTGAGTGCAAAGCAATTTCTGTTCAAATCGATTCGAAATGTGCTTCGAACGGAACAGATTGATGGATCTATAAGCTACGAACTGGACGTGGATGGCGCGCGCTTCATCGAGGAATTCTTTTACTTGCTCACCGGCGACAAGGAAACCGTGGAAGCCGTATTGCATGGTATGGAGAAAGATACTGTGGGACCGATGATTGATCTACGAATGATAGCGGGGAAGTATATTGGTAAACGAGTGAAGCTTCATTGCAATTTTCAAAATGACGGATCGCTTGAATACCTAGTCGCAGTAGAGCTATCCGATAAGGACTTGTTCACGTCGAATCTTAGGAGGTTCTTTGAACGGGAGTCGAACTATCTGGCTAACGTTGAAAAGGATCTTTACGTGATATCAAGTCCGCGCATTGGGGCTCATCCAAAGGTAGACCGAACTGGAGTGACCGTTTACAAAAACAAACTCTATTGGGGATCACTCGACAGAGTGGAGTCAGTCCGTCGGTTCGAAACAGAATCTCCTGAGCATGACTTCGTGCGCTAGTGCCGTAGTTCATGATTAGCCCAACTCGTTTATCCCAAGCGCCGATAAGTGGCTGGCACCTACGGAAACTTTGCATGACTACCGGTCTACTATTCCAGAAGCCTTTCACCAGTGATTTCGCTCAACAACTGAAAGAAACCTTTCTTGCGTTCGCTGCTTGTTCCCCAGTTAACGGGTACGCTTTGATATCCCTCGTCAAAGCCTTCGTCCTTCATCCTGTAATCGAAATATCCCCAGCTCGCATACTCACGGACCGCCGCAGAAAAATTGTTCTCTGGCTTTTCAAAGTCAAAGTGATCGTCTTCGTTGAACAGGATTGGCATGGGGCGATAACCGTCTACCTTGCGTGTCTGCTGAACCATTTCCGTGATCCGCTTGGGCTCTTTGACTCCATTGCCATGCAGCAACAAAAAATCCGACGCCTTCACAACGTTTGGGCGTGGAATTGAGTTACCCCCATAACTTGTTGATACCAACAAGCGATGTCCGTTTACCGTACTGCGTTGCTTCACTCGTTCGATTAGCTCGTGTACCCGGTCCGGTTTCAATATCTCGTGGTCATAAGCATTCACGTTGCACTCGTTGTTCACTTCCACCAGGACGTTCGTGTATCCTTTGGCAATCAGCCAATCGATGGCTGCATCCACGCCAGCAATCACAGCCGCTTCGTCTTGTACCCGCTCGTCTTGTCCAAAGTAAAACAAACCTAAGATCACAACCATGCCTAGCTCGTCCGCTTTGTCGAGGACTTTGGTGAGCCTCGCCATCGTTTTTCCGTCTAACGTACCATCAGCATTGATGGCCGAATTGTGCCACGGCTGCGTCTTGGAATAACCCTCTGGACTACCCCCCTGTAGATTGAGCGTCACGGCTAACAAGCCCTGTTGTCGCCACTCGGGCATCATCGCTATAAACTCTGCCGTGTTGCGGTCAGCATCCCACAGCTTTGTGTCTGGGTAAGCCCATCGAGAGACCGTTTCTGGGTTTCGATCGTCAAAGGTGGCCTGAACCATGCGGCTATTCATCAAAAGCCCCTCCACTGGTTTACCGTTCCATATTCTCCCTGCGTAGGTCGGTTTGCCGTTGATGAAAAACTTTTCTCCATCAATCGAAACACGCGTTTTTCTCTGCTCTCGACCGGGTGCTCCAGCTAGTGCATCTTTATCCAGGTTTTCTTGAATCCATTTAGCAAGTGTACTGCTGCCCTGACCGTATCCGCCTGGCAAGGGGCGTAAGTCTCGTGTTTGCAAAGCAGGTGGATTTCCCCAATGTTCCGGAAAATTTTTTGCGGGTGGGTCGACCTGCGCGAACAGCGGGGAGTGGACGATTGCTAGTAACCACAATACAGAACAAAGGAGAGTTTTCATGAAGAGGCTCGTAGTCAATTTTGGGAAAGAAACACTGGGAAGGGTGAACAAACTGCGACGCTAGACTGATGATCTGAAAAGAGATCACAAGATGCTGGTCGTAAGCAGTTGGTGACTCCCTGATTCAATCTAACGAAAGCTACGCCATGAAACAACTAGAGCATATTCCTTCTGGAAACGCACCACGCGACATTTCAAGCTGCCTCGACCAAACCAGTCGGCTTTCGAGTGGGAAAGCTAAGAAGTGGCCCCCATTACTCGAACCACTTCAAAATCAACTACTTGGGGCAGAAAATGGGGGCGGGATAATTCCATAGGTTGATCGATCCTAGACTCCCGCTCAATTGGAGCGGAATATGCCACAACAGAGGCGAGTCCATGAGGCTGGCATCGTGTATCATGCAATCCATCAAAGGAATACTCAGTAAAAGATCTTTTAGCACGAAGACTCTGCAGTAACCGCACCCATTCTCTCTGCTATCACGGCCATTGCCAAACACGCTTCGAAGGCCACATCTACCAGTCTCGTTTTACAGTTTTCCGGTTATCGCTCTTTCCCCTCCTGAAGATTCCAATAGGTGAAAAATAGGGGGCGATAACTTGTTTTCCGCGATCGCAACAAGTTGGTTCCTCCCCACGTCGACGCCGATGTTGTCTTGTCATTTTTATCGCATAGAATGGAGGCAATGTAGACATTTAAGCCAATGAGCAAATTGCTTTAAAATCCAAGGCCGATGACGTGAATCAAGATAACCCATTTCCCGGCATGAATCCCTGGCTCGAATCGCACTGGGGGGATGTTCATACCAGGTTAACGACTTACGGTAGCGATCAGCTACAATCGCAATTACCTGCGGGTCTTCGGGCTCGTGTGGAGGAATACGTGACAGTCGAGTCGGATGATGATGCCGAAAGTCGGGCCAACCGTTTTGCTCCAGATGTGCGCATTGTGGAACGCCCAGACGCTCCCCTTTCCGGTGGGGGAACCGCGACGATTGCAGACGTGACTGAGCCTGTCATGGTGTCTCGCATGGTTGAGCCCGAAACGCTTCGTTACATTGCGATTGTCGATGCTGCCGATGGGCATAGGATAGTGACCGCGATCGAGTTTCTTAGCCTCACTAATAAGATCGCAGGCAAAGGCCGCGAACAATACTTCGCAAAACAAGAGAAGATGTTAGCCGGTCGAGTCAATCTGGTCGAAATCGATTTACTGCGAGAGGGTTCTTGGGTGCTGGCTGCTCCGAAAAGTGAAGTCCCCGCTGCTTGTCGTGCCCCATATCGCATCTGTGTTGTGCGAGGTGACCAGCAGCATCGCGCCGCCATGTATCCTGTTCCTTTGCAACAACCTCTTCCCACGATTCGCATTCCTTTGCGTCCTCAAGACCCCGATGTTCTGTTGCGGCTTCAACCGCTACTCGATATGTCTTACGCGAACGGTCGCTATCATGAGGATCTCGACTATCGGATCGATCCTACACCGCCTCTCGTAGGTCCAGATGCAACTTGGGCCGATCAGTTGCTTCGCGAGATAGGTCTGCGATAGAACACCGAGTCAATGATCGCTTACCATCTTGGGATCGTAGTTTGAGTTTTCCTCTTTGTTTGCTGGCTTCCTGGAGTGCTACCATAAAAGACGACGCTACATCCTCTATTGCAGAATCGATGTGGGATCGATTTCGACGATCAGCTCAAATTGATGCCGGCAATTGGCGAGATCCACAATACGATCTAGATGCGATTCGGCACGCCACACCGCAAGAGAAGGCAGAGATAGAACAGTTTTTGTGTGCTCGGGGGATTGGGCACCCGTGCGATGTTGAAGCCTTGGCGTTGCTTGATACCCCAAAGGCACGAGAAGTACTTCTGGCAGCGTTTCGCGAGGGCAAGGTCGAGATCCGTGCTGCCGTCGCTCACTTCGCTGCCAAGTTGATGGATAGTCACGAGCGCAAACGAGAATTACTCGATCGAATCGCTACCTGCGATGCTTATCGAGGTCTCAGTTTTACGCTTGAACAGATTCTCGCGGATCATCCTCAAGAAGTCATTGATGCTATGTTGCGACGAATTGTTCTCGATCCCGGGGTTGCTGCGGTCCACTTTGTCGCGTTGCTTTTCTTTCTTTCAGGGATCACAAACGAAGAGTTCGACTGGCAACATCGACCGTTCTTTCTGCGATTTAATCCGGGGGACGATTTAGACCGCAAGGCCGCGTTTCTTGAACTTTGCGAGAGAATCAACCAAGACTCGCGTCCTTATGACGAACTCTGGTCTCTACCAGATAGTACGACTTGATTAATTCCATATCCCTACTCTGGGAAGTCTTGCTTCATACATCCTATCGCTTTTTGTTCAACCATGCTTTCCACTATCCTTTGGCTAGTCATTGTTGCCGTACAAGCGGCACTCGCGATTATTCTGACACGCAACCTAGGGTTGAGCCTTGGTGTATTGGCTCAGACCGTAATTCTGATTGTATTCTCAGGGGTGGGGTGGTTGATACTGTATCGGCTAAGGTCCAACGAGATCACTTGGCAAAACCATGTCGTAGCAATCTTAATGCCATGGCCATCGATTGTAGGAGGAGGCACATTGACGGTTTTCGCGGTAAAGAATGCAATTGCTTCGATCGTTTTCTCATGGTTCGTCATAGCCATCGATCATTTCAAAGTGTTAAGTATTCCAAGCCACGATGCTGCTCTAGAAGCTCCCAGTTTTGGATCGAATCTTATCTTCTGGGGGACTGTGATTTGCTGGGGAGTCGCAGCTATCGCTTGGGTCTGGTTATTGCGATCTACCATAGCGAATCAGATGGATGTGTCTTCGACATTTCTAAGTCTGCGTCGCGTCGCCATCCCAATGTTGCTACCTCCGTTTATAGTCGTGGTAAGTATTGTTCTGAGAGTCAATGGTTACAAAGTTGCATCCCTTCTAGCAGTTGCAATACCACTACTTTTTGTGCTATTGCCCGTGTTCCTGATGCTCACGGTGGTTTTTTATCACTACGTGATCGGCAAGCCGATGCGTTGGAACTGATGCACATCAGGGCTAACTCACACATCGGGGCTTGCATCACTAGATCCACCCGCTGTTCGCGGATATCCCCGACGACTATCAAAAAGCGCATGGAATTTGAGGTTTCACGGCACTTCATGCGTGCCCGAAACAAAGGGGACGGGGGTCGTTTTGTGTGAGGAAGAAGAAAAGGTGCGACGCTCCATTGAAACTACCCCCGTCCCCTTTTTCCCGCCTCTGCCCCTTTGTTCCGTCCAGATGATAGTGGTTAGAAAGAATTGAGAAACCGAGAAGATCGATTTCCATGAATTTGGTGAGTTTCTTAAGTTCGATCTCCATCCGTGAAGTGCGAGCCATGAGAACCTCCGTTAGCATAGAAAAACAGGAAACTCGTCATAGTCGCCAAGTGTACCCTAGTCCCGTAAACCGAAAGAGATGCCGCGTCCCCCAATTGTCCGTTTTCATTTACCAAACGGTGCGATGTTGAGCTGCTGACGTTTCTGCCGGACTAAGCCGCTGCTACATCCGAGTTCAGCGGCAAGTTGAGCATCGGAAATCACACCCATCTTTTTGATCACGTCTTTCGTCCAGCGAAGGTCACTGCGACGCAGAGCAGGAATCCCTAGCTCCACTCGTTTGGACGCGACAAACTGATACGACAAACCAAGCTCCAGCGCCAATTCATCATCAGGAACTTTTCCCAAACGCTTTGGGTCTTTCGCCTTCCACGTGTAAGGACCTGCGGATTTGAAGGGCGGGATCCCCAACTCTTCACGTTTCTTCGCTACTCCCGTCTGAGAAATACCAAGCTCCCGAGCTAAATCGGTATCCAACATCGTTCCCAACTTTGCGATCTCAGTCTTGGACCAAGGTCGATCCTTGTGTCGGCATGGTGGAATCCCCAACAACTCGCGTTTATTCCGCACCGTCACTTGGTGATAACCCCACCGTCGAGCAAGGAATTGGTCGGGGAATTATCCTAATTGTTCGACTCGCGCCGCCGTCCAGCGAACTTTTTCTCGGCGGTCGAAGGGTGGGATTCCAAGAGTCACTCGACGGTGCCGCACTTGCATGGGCGGGATGTTCAATTCGCGAGCCACATCACCATCCGACTTGGTGCCAAGCAGTGCTTCTTCGTCTTTGGTCCAGTCATGAAGCGTGGAGCGTCGGTCCGTTTGCCGACTTTCGATTCGACTTTCAAATTGCGCCGCCGAGTATGAACGGAACGGATAGCAATCCCATACCGTTCGGCGACCACTCGGTCAGGCACAGTACCTATAAGAGCATCGATTTCCGCGGTCCAGTCCACATCGACGTATTTTTTTAGCGGCTGATTCATGTTAGTTCGTATGCGATTATGCTGAGGCGAAGTAGGATTTGTTCGTACCCTATTTTTACGTCCCTGGGTAGTTTCTCAAGAGCCTATGTGAAAGCCTGAACGAGGACAGGCCCGCGATTTCTAAGCCAGGAGCCAATCCTCGGTCAGACAAGGGAAACGCTACATAGCTGGCTTCGTCAATGAAGATCACATCTAAATCCTTCTCGATTTGCATTGCCACACTTTGGGCATGCGGTGCAACGTTTAGTTTCGCCAAAAATCAAGTATGTAAGGTACCAATTCCGGTTCGCGAGTATGCTCAGCTAACCAAACCGTTGCGTCGACATAGTTCGAGATAGACTCGACCGCCCCATCCAGCTTACACACATTAACAAGCGTTGGATGTCGACTACGGGAGGTGGCGATAAAGTTGGCTTGATTGGCTGTCATCGTACAAGGCATCTTCTCTTTTTCTAACCATTCACGACCGAACTCTATGAGCAGTCGATCACATGAGTGAATCGCGTCACCAATTGTTCGAGCATTAGGTCCACCCGGGTGAGCCGCTGTAACACTCGCTCCGATTGAACCAAGCGACCAAACACCACGCGGATCGACGGGAGAAAGTCCGATTCGAACCTCCTCGACGGCGATCAAGTTCGATGTTCCATTCGCGATTTCTGCTAAACGTATGAATTCGTTAAAACCACCAATGCCACTCCCACGAATTCGACTTGCAGCGCCCATAATATCAGGTGAATCCGATTGAAAACCAGCTAGACAATTGGGGTGGTGCCGGAAACAAGGTGTGTTTACGCCCATATTCATGGAATAGTTTCCTCGTTCATACTTTTGTCCTGATAGACCAGAAACAAGCCCACGGTCATAGGGCCCAGTATACGTATCGCTAGGGCACAGAAACGATGGAACACGAGTCTCTCGGACCAGCCGATTCGAAGCATGGCTCAAGCTCAATCTCGGATCGAATGAGTTAGCCAAAGGCAGTTGATCGAGATAGGATAGAATTGCGACCAGCCAATTGCCTTGCAATCGATCGAGACTTATCGAATTCCCAAGAGCGATGTGGTCCAATGTTCCGATCGGAAATACACCTCCACCTAACGGTTCTCCTTTACCTCCCCAAGTCATAGCAGATGGAATTCGGCGATAGGCGGCCTCGTAAGCGTTGATCGCAATGCCTATTTGCTTCAGATTGTTTTGGCATTGAATTCTTCTCGCAGCTTCTCTGGCTGACTGAACCGCAGGAACGAGCAATACGACGAGAAGTGAAATACATGCGATAACCACAAGTAGTTCTATAACCGTAAAGCCACGATGCTCTCTACCACGAAACTGACTAAGCCCTACAATCCAATTGAAGTAATCACGCATTCTTCAGCCTTAGCCCTTTTTCGAACTTGACCACTAGGATCGATTTCGACAAACCCAAACTGATAGATTCGTTGAGGTTATTACAAAAAAACAACTCCCAACTTTGAGCCCCAGCCCACAACTCGTCTTTATGGATCATTTCCCCAGCCCCTATATACGTTGATACTTCCTCCACATAATCCAGGAAGCGAAACACACCGCGCATGTAATCGCCAGAGCAAGGTACAGCCAACTTCTGCTATTTTCAAATCGCGGCTCACTTAGTCCATAGTAACTTAATTTGAATATCGCATCGTCCGGTCTAGAATCTTTCACGAAAATTGTCCACTTGTTGGTAGCCCGAGCGCCTTTTGAATCGACATCGCTTTGAACTACCGATACAGCTAGCGGGAATCCGTCGCTTAGCAACTTCAGGGTGTTTTGACACCGAAGATCATGTCGCACTTTATCTTTACCCTCAATGGTCTTGGTCTCAAACTCAACAATTCCCCAAGATTGACTCGGATCACAAACAAAAAACGATGGTTCGACAATGACAGGGTACTCTCCCTGCCCATTGTATTCGTATTGAAAATCGACACGAACCAGTCCCTGATCTTGTTTCTCAATGCCGATGAGTCGAAAGTCCTGATTATTGATGAGATCTCGAAGGGGCATGCTGAACAACGTAACCCCGGAATGGATCGCTTGAAGCGGCTCGCTTAATCTCTTTTGATCCTGCAGGATCTTCTGGCCAGCTTCCGTCCCAAGCGACTCAATCGCGACCAAAGCGAACTTTCCCTTTTTCTCCGTTAGGCCAAACAAGTAGCGGTCGTTTACGATTCGAAGAGTCGCGGAATTGCCGGACTTAGAAAGCTCCTTCAGCCGGAACTTCGATCCGGCAATCTCCACTTCGTATCGTGCAGAATGCTGCGATGTCGAACTTCGCGAGGCAGCCCCGCCAAAGGATACAGCGACATCAATAGATACCATCAGTTCGCCGGTAAACGCTGTTGGCATTCGACCGACAGCTCTCCTGAACTCATTCTCTAATACTGGGTCTGTAAAGGATGGTGATGCAGGCGTGGGTAAGAGCACAAAAACCAACAGCAACAACAGCGTTAGCGGTAACGTAAACCTGCGTGTCATGATAGTGCTACAGCTAATCGTGAATAATAAACGTGGATTCAATGAACAGAGCGAGGGCAACGATGAAGATAACACCTAAGACTATCTCGCGTTTCGTAGTCGCACTTTGAAAAACCGGAGCGGCAGTTGAGTTGCGGGAATCTGCAATACTCACCCCCTTGGGATGGCAACCTGAGAGAGAACCGACTAAGAAGAACCATCCTGCTACGAAACCGCAAGCCATGGTTTGTGGTTTGCGAATTCAGCGACGTTCTACATTGAGGACTATCGATGCTGGTTTAAATCTAAGTAAGCGAGATGAGAGCAGATTCGAAAATCTGTGTCAAGAAAATTTTAAAAGTTTTTGAAATCCCCTTTAACGCGGGCGGCGGAGGGCGATCAAAGGGGGCGGGGGTAGTTTTGTGTGAGGAAGAAGAAAAGACGCGATGCTCCCTTGAAACCACCACAGTCCCCTTTGTTTCGTCCACGCGACTAGTCGAACTAGCTATCTTTTTTTCGATCCACTTTCTGACCATTCTCATAGTGAGCAACGAACTGAAAAGGCTTGTTCAAATCCTCGTTGCTATAGACGATGACATAAGGCAGCTTTTGGACGGCTCGTTGTAGATTCGCTTGAGTTCGAGCGAATCTCGCGCGTAGCTTTTCATCTGGAACGTCATGTCCGCCCTGGCACGCTCGCATGGTCACCCGCTTGATCGACTCGTCAGAGCTTTCAATGCGGATGAAGATTAGAACGACCGTGTAACCGAGCGCCGCGTACGAGGCGAGTTGGTCTACTTTCTCGCCAACAGGATCGGACAATACCGTTTCAAAGATAAAGCTCTCTCGGTGGCTCACCAGTTCCCTTCGAAGCGACGCTGCAAATTCGGCTGCGTCGTAGGGCGGCAAGCCAAGCGATGCGGATAATTCATCGGCGTTGATAAAACGCAGGCCGCTATCGCCTAAGTAACTTTCATAGAAAGTTGACTTGCCAGCGCCGTTGGAGCCGGCCAACGCGATGATAATCGGTCGCCGATCAAGAAAGTCAAATGTCAAGCTCAATTCGGAACCTCGACCGCGGTAAACTCACGACCAACAAAGCGACCGATCGTTTCGGTTCCGTTTTCTTCCAAGCGGCAAATCAGTTCGGGGTGACCGACTACTGGTTTGAAATGCGGATAGGGACGCTTCTTCAAGACGGCTTCAAGACGCTTGCGACCCTTCAAAGTCTCGACTTCCGCGAGAAGCTCTGATAACGGTCGCTCCCCTCCTGCCATCTGAAGCGATAACGCTCGGTCGCCCCGAAGCAGCGGCTCGATCGATTTCCCGAGCCCTGCCCAGAACTCAATTTGACCTGCAATACTCCGCTGCGAAAACGGCACGACAGCACGAGCGTCATCGACCAATTCGTCCGAGAGTTTAACCGGTTGACCCATAATAAAATCCTCCACTTCAATGGTAGCATTTGGCTACCCGCAAGTCCAGTTCGTACCTGTTGCGATCGCGAAGTTTGAGTATGGCATCTTCCGATCATCGCAAAAACATTCGAAAATCCACCCTCCGGGGGGTGAAGTGTGTTAGTCGTACTGTCAGCGTGAGCCAGCGAAAATTTGAGCCAAGAACGTGGCCCAAGATGCCTGACACTTCCTTTTTGGAAGCGACGTTAATTCCAACTCTGATTCGAGTGCAGCCGCTTCCAGCTCAGTATGACGACAACAATGGACTAAGGTTTGTTCCGTTCGAATTCGAACCGGCAAATGATATGGAGGGAAAACAAAGGGGACGAGAGGGGACGCGGGTAGTTTGGTGTGAGGAAGAAGAAAAGGGGCGACGCTCCCCTGAAAACACCCCCCGTCCCTTTTGTTCGTCCTTGGGGTGATTCGAAAAAACTCTACGGTAGCCAGGGGCAGTCCGCTTTTTTGTTCGAGGCGAGAGCGATTCTTGGCCCAGTTTTGGGCAGTTGAGCGAGGGACGGTGTTGTCGCGAGCGGCTTGATTGAGCAACTTGCCATTTTTTAGATCCAGTCGGATCGATTCCAGACGAAGAGAAATTTCGCTGCGATCCCATCGAAGTTGTTTCGCATTGGAAGGGATGTTGGTAGATTGAGCGCTGTCCATGCTTGAAGCTCCTGAGGATTGTTTTGTTCCACTCCATTGGAGCTTCAGGCTGGGCATTTTGCCAAACCGATTTTCAGAAAAAACGCATCAAGACATTGGCTAGAATTTCCGGTGCCCCAGCTTAAGCTCGAAGCCGGTTTTAGATGTTCCGATTCACGTGGGCCATGTAGGAGAAGAAGACGAATGACGAGACGACTGCCTGTGAGATTGTTAACAAGTTTCGTACTGAGTTGGCTCTTTGTTGCATTACATTTTAACCGTTCCTGTTTTGTATTCGCTGACGAATTTGATGCTCTTTTTGACGATTTTTTTCTTGAGAAATCGATGATTGATGATGGGTTTAGTGTTTGGATCGAAAAGACGATTCTTGCCGATGAAGGTCCAGAGTCAGTTGTTGCGACCGCCCGTTACCAACGGTTTTCAGCGAAGCAGGGAGCTAGAATTCAGCGAATTGATGGAATTGCACTTGATCTTTTCAATGAGAACGAAGGAAAGAATGCAAACATTGAGCATCAGCTTGTAGATTTCGACAACAGTAAATCACTTTATTACAACAGGACGCATATCGGTAGCTCTGTTGTTAATCAAGAAGTCCGGGGGGGGAAAGTTTTGCGTGCAACTTTCACAAGACGAAAGCACCCATTTGAACTAACGATCACTAACGGGACCGGTAGTCAAACGGAGTCACAAACAGGTATAGCTTATCACAAGTCGGTTAAGATAATTGAGGAAAGTCGAGATCATTTAGGCCAACGTATTGTTTTAGCAACTCCGGGGCCTCTAGGTGCTTACCAGGTCAAATTTCACAAGGATTTTCATTGGTGCCCGATAGAAATTAAATTCTATAGTAATCCCAGGGAGGATCGTTCTAAGTCGCCGTCTACTCCCGACGAAGTCCGCAAATGGGACCACTACGCCACAATACAGTCAAAATGGATTGAAATTAAAGAACATAAATTCATCGTCCCAGAAAAGGTTACGGTCAGTTCGAGTGATGGGTTGACCGAAGAGAAGGAGTTTCGTTTTGTCGATTGGAAGTTCGGGAAGGAGGTTGATGAATCGCTTTTTGATCAGTCGCGTTTTGTGCCCGGTGAGCTTGATGGTAGCATTGACTTTTCGTCGATTCGAAAGAAGTTTGAAGGGCTTTCCAAATAGTTTTTATGGAGAATGAGTTGTAAAAAGAACGTTTTTCGGTTTATTGATTCTCGTGTTTTTTTATTCGACACCAATATTTGCACAGTCCCACACTGTGCTCAATCCGAGGGGATGTGTAGATCCTGATGCAGATCTAGCCGGAGACACATGGCCCGAAACAAAGGGGACGCCCGAAACAAAGGGGACGGGGGGCGTTTTGTGTGAGGAAGAAGAAAAGGTGCGACGCTCCTTTGAAACTACCCCCGTACCCTTTTTCCCGCCTTGACCTGCAATACTCCGCTGCGAAAACGGCACGACAGCACGAGCGTCATCGACCAATTCGTCCGAGAGTTTAACCGGTTGACCCATAATAAAATCCTCCACTTCAATGGTAGCATTTGGCTACCCGCAAGTCCAGTTCGTACCTGTTGCGATCGCGAAGTTTGAGTATGGCATCTTCCGATCATCGCAAAAACATTCGAAAATCCACCCTCCGGGGGGTGGGGCGAAGTGTGTAAATCGTACTGTCAGCGTGAGCCAGCGAAAATTTTGAGCCAAGAACGAGGCCCAAGATGCCTGACACTTCCTTTTTGGAAGCGACATTAATTCCAACTCTGATTCGAGTGCAGCCGCTTCCAGCTCAGTATGACGACAACAATGGACTAAGGTTTGTTCCGTTCGAATTCGAACCGGCAAATGATATGGAGGGAAAACAAAGGGGACGAGAGGGGACGCGGGTAGTTTGGTGTGAGGAAGAAGAAAAGGGGCGACGCTCCCTTGAAAATCCCCCCGTCCCCTTGTTTCCGCCCGAACAGTATTGCCCCCGTCCCCTTTTGTTCGTCCAAACAATTACAACCCTACAACTAAATGCGGTATCCCCAGAATGTCCTCTCAACAGTCAACATCAAGGTTGGTAGAACGACAGTCTTGACGCTGTTGAAGATTTTTGCTATATTAGCACGTTCCATTAACCAAAAAAATCAGGCTTTTGATCCAACGCAAGCAACAAATTTCAAGCAACAAATGTTACGTGTGGCATAACAAGGAAGTCCCTCTGGACCAGTTGCGATTTTGAAGAGATTAAGTATGGAATACTTTAAGTTTTGGAAAAATCCCAAAGATATTGAAATACTCAAATTGATGGGTAGTCTCGCGTTTGTGGCGGCGTGTTTTTGGGCAACGCTAGCTGTGAATGCGAAGAAATCTGGGAACGCAACGGGGAATGGTAATAGTTCTTTATATAGTTCTCCACCGGCGGGTATGTCGAAATCGGAGTACGAGCATATCACAAAAAGATTTCGAGAAGAGGGGCTCAGCCGGAAAGATGCCCACAGAGCAGCTGAAATCACCGAAAAGTTTCATCGTTTGATGGATCGAGGAAGGTAGGTACAATTGGGTTGGCGCAGCGTTAGTAGTCCAAACGTACGGCGGTTTAGCTTGGTAATTGGATGGACTAAAGACTGTTTTGTTTTGTATGGGGGCCAGCCCCCAAACCCCCGGGATTTTTCGCATTAGGGTCAATAGTAATTGAGTTGAGGGGACGCTGCCAGTTGCCCAGCAACGTCCGCTTCAATTGCTACCGACATCGACGCGGCGCTCAGGTTGTTTCCCAGCATGGCCCTATCCTCCGGTCGAGTATTTTCAGTGTAGCTTACCAATGCTCGTTGTGCACGAACTTTGGCGCGAGCTTCTCTGGCAGCTTCCAGCTTTCTGTCTCGCTCTTCATGAATCGACTTCTGTTTGCCAGCGAGCACGTCGCTGGGAGTTACGTAACCAATGGCACTGTGAAGTCTACAGTTATTGTACTCGTCGACGAACTCCGTTACTACACGCTTTGCGTCTTCAAGCGTTAATGGAGACTTGGGTCTAATACAATCACTTTTTAGCATCTTGTGATAGGGGGCTAATTGGTGCCATCCATATATTGAGTGAACGTCGACCAAAAATCGCGGTAGGTGCATGTAACCTTTCGGATGGTTTTCCTTATGGTCAACTTCGAGAGTATCAAAACATGGCTGGCACAAATACATTATTAACCGCGAAGCGGTCAAACATCAAAGCCCGGGGGCGCGGAGCGCACCCGCAGGACACCGTGCCTAGTTTATCAAACGAACCCCAACGGGGTTCAACAAGGTCCTGTGTGCAACCCCGTTCGGGTTGGCCGATCATCTGTTCGTTGACCCAGGGTGCGCTCCGCGACCCCGGGCTAGGTTGTGAAACTGCTTCGCAGTAGGGGAGCTTCCGAATGAGGACGTTGTTGTGGGCTGCCCCGGGGGAAGACACAGGGGACGGGGAAGCCAAAGGGGACAGGGGTACTTTTGTGTGAGGAAGAAGATAAGGGGCGACGCTCCCTTGAAACTACCCTGGTTCCCTTTTTTGCGTCCACCTTTGTTCCTGACAGGTCATTATCGAACACGAGGTGCAATTTTGCCGGAAGTAAGACGTAGTCTCGAAGCCGTCCCCTACCATGCCGCTAAACGGCGGGTTGGTCACGGCGAAATCGCCCCGCTTCTTCGTTATGTCTAAACGTGATCGCCAGCATTTTCAACTGGTTTCGGTGGGCCGAGAATCGTTACATTGAGATTGCGGCTATGATAATTTTTAAAGATCGAAAGGCGACTCCGAGCGTCGTGCTGATGCATCAGGAACGGTGGCAAAGAGAATCCAATGTTACGAAGGTGATGTCGCGAGCCGAGTCGACTTTTATCGGACCAGTGCTTGTTGGCTGAATTGCAGTCGTAGTCCGCCCCACCTTGATCATCGATTCCAGATTTTTCGGTTCGATCGATCGTCAAAATTATGATGAATCATCTGGGTTAGAGCAACGAGGAGCTGGTTCAGTGGACGTTTTTGGAAACCGCCGGACAGTGAGCGTGACCAAAGTAGGAAAGCTCCGAGTCCGGCTGAATCTGAGTGAACGTGATACTCGTAGCGAATTGATACGTTGCATTGTCGAGACGGTTGGAACTAGAGTGCGGCGAGTTGGCTAGAATCACACTCGAACCGTTGGTAAAATGGACTGAGAGCTAGTTTGACAAAAGGAGCCGGGATGCCAAGAAAGATTCGGGAATTGATTGCTGATCTGGAGTCTGCAGGATTCGAGAATCGCGGCGGTAAAGGAAGCCATCGTAACTTTACCCATCCGAAAGTAACAGGCATAGTTACGATTTCTGGCAAACTGGGGGATGAGGCGAAGAAGTATCAAGAGCGAATTGTGAAGTTTGCCATTCAGGAGAGTCAGAAATGAGTGAGGCTGATCGTTATGCAAAAGTCGTATATTGGTCCGAGGAAGACCAGTGCTTTATCGGTTGTTGCCCAAGGTTGGTAATTGGAGGTTGTCACGGTGACGACCCCCAGACCGTATTTGCTGAGTTGTGCGAGATCGTGAGCGAAGCAATTGTGCTTTATGCAAAAGATGGTCGCCCCTTGCCTCCGCCAGATACCCATTACGATTTACCAATCCGCAGCCAAACTATGACTACGATGTAACAACTTGGACACGGCGGGATATGTCGACTCGCATCGATGAGCAAATGCCCCAGTTAAAAGGCTAATTGGCTAATTGGTGCCATCCATATATTGAGTGACCGTCGACCCAAAATCGCGGTGGGTGCATGCAACCTTTCGGATGGTTTTCCTTATGGTCAACTTCGAGAATATCAAAACATGGCTGGCACAAATACATTATTAACCGCGAAGCGGTCAAACATCAAAGCCCGGGGGCGCGGAGCGCACCCGCAGGACACCGTGCCTAGTTTATCAAACGAACCCCAACGGGGTTCAACAAGGTCCTGTGTGCAACCCTGTCGGGGTTGGCCGATCTTTTGTTCGTTGACCCAGGGTGCGCTCCGCGACCCCGGGCTAGGTTGTGAAACTGCTTCGCAGTAGGGGGGGCCCCCAATGAGGGCGTTGTTGTGGGCTCTCCCTGGGGGCAGCATCGCAGGGCAACGCCCAGTGGAGTTAAACGATTTTTTCGTCTGCGAAGGCTGCATAGTCAGCATCTTTTCGAAAGATGGTCTGGTGGGCATTACTGCCCCCTTTGATTTTGCCCGTGAATATGGCCAGAGCAGCGGGAGATTACTGGCCAGGAAAAGCCTGTCTGATTTTTTCGCTGTTGGAAATTGCTGCTACAATGGAGTGAGGACAGCGAAAGCGGTTTTTCGCCAAAGTTCTATGTGACGTTAGTGATTTCTAGGTTCCCGTACGCCTGAGGCTTAGACAATATCCTGAAAGCAGTTTGTTATGGTAGATTTCAACTCCGTTCTTGAAGATGCTCGTAAGCTCTCTGCACTCGACCAAACCAAACTAATTGATGCTTTATGGGATGCCATCCCTGACGATGCAGATATGCCCATCCATCCAGATTGGGCTTCGGAACTGCAACGTCGAGTTAGTGGGTTGAGCAGCGGATCAGATCAAGCTAGCTAAAATGCATCACCACTCTGAAGCTGGTAAATCATGCGCCAAATGCGGTCGATTTCGCCACGCTCGATGACTTCCATGGGTTTCAGGTTTGAAAAAGCTTCATTAGGTTGATTCAGCCAGGGGCCAATCGCTTCTTTCTTAACGACATCCTCTAAAGCAGAGACCAGCCGTCGAAGTTCAATCAAGCTCTTTTGAAGAACGGGCGATGGTTTTTGACCGGATTCAATGCTTGCAAGATTGCGAACAGACGTTGGAACCAATCTTGCAAACGATTCCCGATTCATTCCCAGACGCGATCGAAGTTGTAGCAGGCTGCGACCGCGATCGTCTTCGACCAACGCCAAAACCGGTGTTACCGCTTGAGCCGCAGCTCGGCAGGCCTTCTTGATCACTTTCTTTTTCGCCATCGTTACCCCGATTGGTTGCATATCGGCGCATCGCGAGCCGACACTTACATACTACATGTAAATTTGCATGTAGTCAAGCGTTTAACTCGTCTGGCGAGAGCACTTCCAGCCGGCTACCAGGATGCAAATTGTCGACAAAAACGACCAAATTCAGTTGCCCGAGCGCCGCCGCTGAAGGGACCAAAATCGCCTCTAGCTGATTAGACGCGGCCAACTTCCCAATGACCTGCGTGATTGGTGTCTTTCCAGCATCCATTTCCGCCCGCCAGTCAACTTTTACCAGAGAGCTCACTGAAATCTTGGCGGTCTTCAAAACCTGTGGGTCGAATAGATCAAGGGTGTGGGAAAGCCTGACCTGCATCGCAACAAAGACCCTAGGCATTGCTGTGTGAACGGCAAAGCCATGATATCGCGCGGAAGCAAGCGTCTCAGCCATGGCAGTCTCAGGCGTTAGTGACCCATAGTTGGCGCGAATTCCTGGCGGATTCCATCTGCCGCCAAAACGAAAACTGCCTTCGCCCGAGGAAATGTCAGTCAGGCGTGAGTGCCGGACGGAAACCGATCGGAAAATCGTTCCCGCAAAAGGAACCGCAAATTTTAGGAGCTTTTTAAATGTGGCTTCATCCATCGGCACAATCTCAGAAAGCATTCGCTCATTTACGCGTTTGACACATCACGCAGGTTTGACCGTTCTAACATACCGATGTCGTCCGGTTATGGTGCTTCTCTAATCACCAGCTAACAGCTCGATACCCCATTCGGGGGAATCCTTAAGTGCTGTTACACGATTGATGTCCAAAATTTCGAGCTTAATCCATTCGAAGCATACTTATGGAACGGACCTAACTCCCGATTCGTCGGGCGTAGAGTTTTCGGGCGAGCTCTACATCTTCTGTGCCGGTTAATACGGCGCGACCGTCATGAAAAACACTCCATACCAATCCGTCTAACTCGAATCGAAGCATGAACGGCAAAACCTTTATCTCACACTCCTTGGCCAATCGCTCCGCGATAGACTCTAATCGCAAGGGCTCACTTCTGGCTGCATGCAAGTGTACGGCGTTGCGGCCACACATGGCTCTCGCCTGCGTTTGATACTTGCCCTCGAGAAATTCATACTCCCCTCGGACACATGCCTTGCACCCAAGACTCTCGCCCGATGACAATTGACGCGGAAGCTTCAGCTTGCGAATCATCCCACTCCACAGATCAAACTGACGCATCGCTCCATCGATCGCGTCCCCTCCACCAACAAGGAACTTGATCACCTCTAACGCTTGCCAATTAGAAATGATACCGACCGCAGGACCAATCACACCCGCAGAATCACAGGTCTGCATCTGCTCTGCCGGTGGTGGATCTGGGATCAAACATCGGAAACAAGCGGTCTGTCCAGGCACAACAGTTAGCGATTGGCCCGATGCCCCCACAATTCCTGCATGCACCCAAGGGATATTGTTCTGGCACGCAAAATCGTTCAGCAAATAACGAGTCTCAAAATTGTCGGTTCCATCGACAATCATGGAAACGTCCCTAAACAGCGACCTTATATTCTCCAGATCGAGATCGCACACGTGGGGGGCAATTTCAAGCTCGGAGTTAATGCGTTTCAAGTGATCTGTAATCGCAATCGCTTTCGGAATGGCATTGCGAGCATCCTCTTCCGTATAAAGTGTCTGGCGAGGCAGATTGTCGAGTTCCACCCAATCGCGATCGATTAGCACGAGCTTGCCAACCCCCGCTCGGCATAATCGCTCGGCGACCGCCGAACCAAGTGCACCCACGCCGCAGATACCTACGGTCGCTCGACGCAATCGCTCCTGACCAGCTTCGCCAATCTCCGAATACGCAATCTGTCTTCGATATCGATTCACGACTTCTCCCCAATCTCGGCGAACCGGAAAACAAAAAAAGGCCGAGCCAACCGCAGTGAACTCGACCTTTTTTGAATCATCTAAACCGTTTGAAAATTGTGTAACCGTTCACAGGGGCAACGCATCCCGCCGTAAATTCGGCGATCGAGTCCTTTTCCATTGCAACGTGCAAACTCGCCGAATTTACTATGGGAAGCGGTTAAACGACTGCTTGTTTTTTTCGTGAACGGTTACCAAAATTGTTGCCTGAAACAGCTTCGGTGCTATTTTTTGTTCTTAAGTGCTCTTGCAACGGCGGCACCCATGTCCGCTGGCGAGTCGGCGACCGCGATGCCGGCTGCTTCGAGTGCAGCAACCTTCTCAGCCGCCGTTCCTTTGCCACCGGTGATGATGGCCCCCGCGTGTCCCATGCGTTTGCCTGGAGGAGCTGTTCGGCCCGCGATAAAGGCGGCGACTGGCTTGGTAACATGATTCTTGACGTACTCTGCTGCCTTTTCTTCGGCATCGCCACCAATCTCACCAATCATGAGAATGACCTCGGTTTGATCATCTTTCTCGAATCGCTCGAATACATCGATGTACGAGGTACCTACAATCGGATCACCGCCCAAACCGACGCAAGTCGATTGACCAAAGCCGAGCCCGCTGGTTTGCCAAACGGCTTCGTAGGTCAACGTGCCGCTGCGAGACATGATCCCAACTTTACCAGGTTTGTGGATGTAGCCTGGCATAATGCCGATCTTGCACTCGCCAGGAGTAATCACACCGGGGCAATTCGGTCCGACAAGGATCGAATTGCTTCGCTTAACTCGGTCGTACACGGTGACCATGTCGATAACAGGCACCCCTTCGGTGATGGCGCAAATGACTTCGATGCCCGCATCAACCGCTTCGAGAATCGCATCGGCAGTTCCCGCAGGGGGGACGAAGATCATGGTGGCATTGGCACCGGTTTGCTTGACGGCTTCCTCAACGGTATCAAAAACAGGCAGCCCCTCGACGGTTTCCCCCGATTTGCCGGGAGTAACACCACCGACCATTTTGGTGCCGTACTCTTTGCAGCCCTTGGTGTGAAAGGCACCCGCTTTGCCGGTAATGCCTTGGCAGATAACTCTGGTTTCTTTGTTGATCAGAATGCTCATAATTTATAACTCTTTCAGCTTGGTATTGGATGGGATGACTAGGAGATGGAAGCCACAACCTTTTTGGCTGCGTCGGTGAGATCGTCAGCGGAAATGATTGCCAATCCGCTTTCTCTTAGCATTTTCTTCCCTTCCTCTACTTCTGTTCCTTCCAAGCGAACGACGAGCGGAACCGAGAACCCAACTTCCTTCGAAGCCTCGATAATGGCCTGTGCGATCGTCGTGCAGCGAGCAATACCGCCGAAGATGTTGACCAAAATGGCCTTCACATTCGGGTCAGACAAAATGATGCGGAATGCCTCGGTGACTTGCTGGGTATTGGCCCCACCTCCGACATCTAGAAAGTTGGCGGGAGCTCCTCCATGGTGCTTGATAATGTCCATAGTCGCCATGGCCAAACCTGCACCGTTCACCAAGCAACCAATGTTTCCGTCGAGCTTAACATAGCTCAAACCAGTGTTCGCTGCACGAATCTCGGCAGGCTCTTCCTCGGCCAAGTCCCTCAGTTCCTTGATATCAGGATGACGATACAGTGCGTTGTCATCAAAGGTGATCTTTGCGTCCAATGCGATCATCTTGTTATCCTCGGTGATTACCAAAGGATTGATCTCAGCCATCGAGCAATCGAGCTCGACGAAAAGCTTGCACAAACTCTTCATGAAGAAATCGGCACTCTTGGCCGCATCGCCGGAGATCCCGAGCTTCTTGCAAAGTTTGCGAACTTGGAAGCTGTGCAGTCCCACTTTCGGGTCAAAGTGCTCCCGCAAAATCTTTTCAGGGGACTCTTCAGCCACTTTTTCGATTTCGACTCCACCCTCGCTGCTCACCATGAGTAGCGGTAGCATGGCGGCTCGGTCAACAACGACCGCTAGGTAAAGTTCGCGAGCGATTTTGCAGCCTTGCTCAACGAAAACTTGGTTAACCACCGCTCCTTCGGCACCGGTTTGAATGGTGACCAGGTGGTTGCCGATGAGGTTCTTAGCTACCGTAGCCGCTTCATCGCCCGATTTCACCAACTGAACGCCGCGTTGTTCGGGAACTTCTGTTACAGTTCCTTTACCGCGTCCGCCGGCGTGTACCTGAGCCTTGACAACGGCGATCGGCCCGCCCAACTTTTCGAATGCAGCCTTGGCTTCTTCGGGCGTTTTCGCAACAAATCCGGCAAGAACGGGGACCTGAGCTTTGCGGAACAGCTCTTTCGCTTGATATTCGTGAATCTTCATCAACAACCTTCAGACTATGGCAAGAGTTGGGTTCGTGGGATCCTAAATTTCTAACCGCAAATGATTTAGGTTTGTGTCCGAATGTCAAGCCGGAATCGAAGCCGCTGGATCATCCTTCCCAGCTTTTCAGCCTTTCCGACAATTTCATCAGCTGATCCCTCTTTCGCTCGAACATTCCAAACAGAACCATAATGCCTATCCCAAGTGAGATCCCAAGCACCCACCAGGGCCAGGTGTGCTGTACGCTCTGCTGGGCGTGTGCCACCATCGCTACTACCGCAAAAAGGGTGAAAAGCAATCCGCTGTACAAATACGAGCGGATTTGAAACGCAATACCCAGAAAACCGACCAACACGCTCAAAACCATCAAGACCATCGGCGGCCACAGACTGCGGCCGATTCCCTGGATGAGAATTTCGCTGCTCGAGCTGCAAAATATGGTGGCCATACATAGATAGCGAAGCCACGACGCAGCTTCTTTGGGAATTCGGTCCCGCTCTATGTGGGTCGCCAACGCGATCGACGCGGCTGGAGGGATCAACCACAACTGCGGATGCCTTGTAAAATCCAACATATCAAACTTGGACCAGAAACTTAACAACGCCACATTGGCTAGCGTGCCTCCCACCATGGCAATCTGTCGGGATCGTTCGGTGGCTCCTAACGCAAAATAAAACACCGAGCTCAATGCCAAGACCACATCGGCGGTCACATCCGACGCGAAAAATAACATCGCAACCGGCGCAATGATAGGGAGCACGAGACTCGTGTTGTGCAGTGGATCCCCCACGGCTGTCACTCTTGCTCGTTTGAGCAACGCAGCAACTCCCTGCACCACGACCGCCGCTAGCAACATCAAGACGGGCCAATACTCCCTAAGTGGCAACTGGAACCACTCGGGAAACACGGCGTACAGCTTCACCGTTGCCAGGATAAAAACAATCTCAGCCGTATAAACGTACGCACTTCGCAGAGAATCGTTGAAATTGGCTATGTTCCATCGGTTGCGAATCGCTTGAACAACTAGCTGCGCCATCCACAAGCCTGACAATCCTGCGATCCAAAGTACTTCAACGGAATAGGATTGCTTGGGAACAACCGCTTCCCCCATCGACATGCTCTCGCTGGTCGTGCCGAGAATGGCGAGGAGCCCAACGAACTGAAACAGAATAGCGAACCCGCTAGTGCCAAACCATAGGTGGCACAACGTCTCACGCCAGCTTGGTGTCTTGGATTGACTGGAATCAACTTCCTGAAAAGCTCGACTTAACCAAGCGAAAACCAATCCCAAGCCTACGGCTGTCGCGATTGAGACCGATGCCGTTCGCAGTATTCTTTGAACAAACAGTAAAGGCTGCTGGGTATACTCCAACCGTGCCCATACCACGAACAATGCAAACAACGGAATACTGATCACCATCAAGTAACGATTGAATAACACTGGGCTAAACAAAACTTGAGTCGAGATTCCTACCTGACTTGCATGTCGCGCCAGTAATCCGTTTGCAAAACCGAGGATAGCAAACACCAATGCCAGAAGCCGCACGGTCTCAGGGTTCGATGTCATGATTCCGAACAGTAGCGCAACACCCATCATCCAGAGGCTAATCACATTGGCATAGTTCCAGCATAGGTAGCGAACTACGCTATCGGCATCACCGTCCTGGGCTTTGAGATAGCGACGAATAAAGCTGGTGACGTTCAAGCCTTTCAAAACGAACCATGAAACGACGAGAACCTGCACGGCAGCTCCGATCATCAGCAGTGCAAAACTATTGGAACCGCCCAATCGGGTTTCGGTGATTCTTGCCAACGCGATCGGTAAATGGCAAGCGACAAGTAGCGTTCCAAAAAGTAGATACAAAACAAATTGTCTTCGATGAACGACCAAACTAGCAAACCAGAAGGAAATCAGACCGACAGCAACCCATAGTCCGCCGACAGGGGACCAAAGCCCACATGCAGCGATCGTCGGATCCTCGAGATTGCCCAAGTAACCGATGCAAAACACTAACGACCAAAAGAGTAGCGTAAGTCCCCCAAAGATCGTTTCGTAGAGTCCTTTAGTACCTAGAAATGGCCCAGGCTGTCTGCGTAGAAGCACATCGAACGCACTTGCTATCCCCGCCACCAATTGAGGGGCTCCCATGAGTAGATAGGCGAATGCTACTTCGTCTCCCCCCTGCGTATTCCAAACACCGAACAGGATAAAGACAGTAATCGTACTCAAGATGCCTGTCATCCAAATATAAAGCGCTCGATACCGAAGCGCGGTCAAAAGGATGGCACACGCGAATAAAGACAAGATAGATACCGTCCACAGCACGGCCTCCATCCGAGAACTTGCTACAGACTGCATCCAATAGCGAGGGGAACCAAATAAGTGAATCAAATGCAACAAGCTCCAGGCGATGAGCATCCCATCACCATAATTGGTCGACCAAGCCCTTAGCTTGAACCGAGTCCTAGCTAATCGAGTCGTTCGACACAGAACCAAGGAACAGATGGTCCCTACGACCAAGATCGCAACTAGCGAAACGGAAAGACTAACGGGAACAAAGCTATTAATGATCTGCCCATATGTCGAAACGCTCAAAATTCCTGCCGCTAAAAAGAAACACAGCGATGCCCCCGAGACCACCCACCCCAATGATTCGCGAAAGTTCCCCCGTCCCATGGCCCAGGCCACCCAACCGCAGACGGCCAAGCTTGCATACAGCTCCGCTTGCCAAATCCATGTGTCGAATGTTGCTGGCCTTGCTAATAGGATCGCCCCAATACACACCGAAATTAAACCGGAATCGCTGACCCAGTGGTCGAATTTTGGATCGGCGCAGCGATATGTTAATTTTTCAACGCTTGGGAATCGTTTCGCCAAGAGTCGGATGCTCCCGACGAGAAGGGCCAGCACGGCAACCGTCATGGCGTGCCCTGAGAATGCGAAAACCGCCCGGTCGACGGGAAGCCAATCCTTTAGACCGATTCGCTCGTTCCACTGCGTCTCTGGTCTTGCCAACATGAACCAGCAAAAGAAAAGCAGTGCGCTGCCCAGAATAGCTGGTTCCCATCGCCCCCTGGCAGGAGTTAACAAGGTGATAATCACACCGAGGAATGCAAAGCAGCAGACCGCGTAAAGATGAGGGCCAATCGCGATTGCGGTGCAGCCCAAATACGCTGCAATGCCCACGCCGAGGACAGCTGCCAAAGCAGCGGCGGTTTGAAGGATCATGGCGTGTTTGCGAGGCACCTTCCAAGCGATGCCGGCATAAGTACCGGCTAACACTAAAAAGACTCCCGAACTGCGAACGGTCTCCATCGCTTGCATCACCCAGCTCAGTCGTATTTCCGGATCGGGAAAGCTACCCGTGAATCGATGGACTAATAGCCAACTGGTCAAAGTGCTAAATGCCGAGGCGATAGCCGTCAGGGTTGGTTGCCGCCACAACGCCACCAGCACCAGGCTAATCAACGAGTTTAAGACTGCTGTTTCTAGGAACAAACTCGAGCGTCCCCACGCGGTTCCGAGCGAACCAACCATAACTGCCGCACCGAGGAACGAGACCGCACTTCCGATAACCGTAACGCGATCCAGAAGCGACTCGCTTAATTCCGCACGAAGCCGCGAGCTCGCGTCCGTACTTCCGAAAGAAAGGATCGATCCCGCACAGACCAGCAATCCTCCTAGTAGTGCCAGCATCAGCGAGAGGGAATGGAAGCTGCCAGGAACCCCCTTTAGCAAAAAGAGGAGCATTCCACATGAGAAGAGTGAACCGACAAAGACAATTCCTAGTAGTCGCAATTCGGCTCGCAGCGATATCCCTTCTGCTTTGCTCCGTAGACCAAAATGCAACGTCACTAAACCAATTACCGAAACCATCGGACCAACGACAGCCAGGATGCTTGCCCAACGTAGCTCGTTCAAGTTGAGATCATCGCCTAGCCACATCCCTAGCAATAACGGCGAAATCCCGCTCAAGGTCACCGCTATCGTCCAGAGCAGGCGTAAGCCGGGGAAGAGGCTAGCGCTCGAGAGGAATGCAAGTGTCCCGAATCCCAGTCCTCCCACTACTATCGGTACTAGCGAGCTCACCGGTGCACTATCTCGTTCCGTTAATAGTACCGTCGCTAGCGATGTCACACACATCATTACTGATCCGAGCACCAACAGGCCTCGCGATGTCGACGGCAGCTTCCATCGCTTTAGCGTGTAGAAACCGGCCAAGTGAATAGCGAGCGTTACGACGAAGAACAGTACCGACGGGAACATCGGTATCAAGCGGTTCAATTCTGTTCGCAAGCTCAGAATCAAGCCAACTGCGCTGCCGACGATCAGTAGAGCACTGACCAGTTCTCCCCAGTGAATATTCTTTTCACTCAAGAACTGTTGAAGAATATCCCCCATGGTGCGTCGCGTCTGGGTAGCCAACGAACTCATCAACGGTGGCGGAGCGGGAGCGTACTCTTTTTCTAGAGGATGGATTTCTTGGACTGGAATGCCCGAGTCGGAAGGGACGGGGGCTAAAGTCGGCGAACTGACGGCCTCTGTCTCCGTGGCCAACGACTCACGTGTTTGCTCCGATTCCGATCCGGAGGTCATCTCTGTCAATCGCTTCGAGGGGATCCATGGCAACGCACAGCCTTGGTTCGCGGCCGCCTTCTCAATGGCCGCACAGGTGCGTTGAAAGTCGTCGACGGAGATGAGCTTGCCCCGAAAGAGCCGATCGAGCGCGAGATAGGTCTGTCGCAGATCCTTTTCCGGCGTATTCGCAAAGGGTAATGCATCCACATTTGGTGGCTGCCCGAAAATCCCCTTTGCAACCGCCACGAGCACGAGCCAAATTCCATGTCCAATCAAAGCGAAGATGACGATAACACAGAAGACACCCAGCAGGGTAAAAAGGATTTCCATGTTTGATGTCTCTCAGGCTTTCTGTGCTGTCTCAGTTCAGAGGCAAGTCGCTCTTCGAAATAAATGGTGACAATTACGAATCAACGATGCAGCTTGATTTTAATTGATAATGCAATCGGGTGGTCACACCGCGAGAACCTTTGCTAGAATATTGCCCCGCGAAATGCGGATCATAGATTCCACCAAACTTGGCATCCCTTTCACTCCCCGTACGTTTTTAAAGGATAATCCATGGAACCGCTGGTTAAGGGTTTGTGGCACGGATTCGAAAAGAACCACGCTTATCTACTGTCGCTGGTGGCTGATATTGAGGATTCTCAGATGTGTGCTCAACCATCTGGGAGTCTCCCCAAGCCTCTGAATCATGCCGCCTGGGTGCTGTGCCATCTGAAAACCTACAGACCGATCATCGCCGGATTGATCTCTAACGGGGAAATCCAGGATCCTATTGATAATCCTTATGGTATGAAATCGGCACCTCAAATGGATCGATCGATTTACCCTGAGAAAAGCGTCATCATTGAGGAGCTAGAGAAAGGGAAAGAGGCGATTTTTGCGGCCCTTGAAGCCGTGGATCCTGCGGTTTGGGACATGGGTTTGCCGCTGGAGCGTTGGCAGAATCGATGGGGCTGTCGAGGGGTCGCCGTAACATACCTGATGCTCAACCACGAGAGCATCCATCTGGGGCAATTGAGCGGCTGGAGAAGAGCTTTAGGGCTACCGCCAGCTTAACACCTTGCACGATAGCTCCGTCTTGACAGGCCGCTACAATCTCGGACTGATGGTGAATTCCTTTGAATTTAGTAGTGCGGACCAGGGCTACGGACTGCCACAGCACCCGTGACGGTGTGAATACGAATAAGTATGCATGAAAAACTCAATGAAATCGGCAGTTTGATTCGCTCCCTGCCTGTGCATCTTCAAGAGCGTGTGCGACAGCTGTCAGCTGAGGGGTCCTTGCCAATCGAGGAACGGGCTACAGATAGTCGAGCATCCGTGAGTAATACGGATGCTACCAGGCCGGTTGTATATTGGACGCATCACGCCCTGCGAACTGATGAAAATCCCGCCCTCGACGTTGCGTGCCTCTTAGCTAAACAGCTCGGTACCAGTTTGGTCGTTTATCAAGGCCTAAGTGAGAACTACCGTTTCGCCTCGGACAGGCATCATTGCTTTGCATTACAGGGGGCACAAGATCTCGAGCAGCAATATGAGCGACTCGGCATTCGATATGTTTTTCATCTTGATAGAAATGGCTATCGAGCCCCAGCATTGAAGCTCATGTCTGAGATGGCTGAAGTCGTTGTCACCGATGATTTTCCAGGTGAGCCAACACACTTTTGGTTGGAGCGTTTGAGACAAGCCTGTAGTACACCTATCGTTGCAGTTGACGGTTGCTGTGTCGTTCCGATGAAATTAGTAGGACGCGCGTTCGATCGAGCCTTTGCGTACCGAGATGCAACTGCCAAACTCTACGAAGAACGGATTGCGCGACCATGGCCAACGGTTGAGGGAATGCCTTCGCGATATGACGGAGAGGTGCCATTTAGTCCCCTTTCACTTCAGGGAGTGTCCGTAACGGATTTGATTCAGCATTGCGACGTGGATCATAGCGTAGGGCCCGTTGCAGATACGGTAGGTGGAAGCACTCATGGTTATGCACGCTGGGAAGCCTTTAAACGGAACCAACTTAAAAGCTACGCCTACGGCCGGAACGACCCTACGAAAAACGCAGTCAGTCGCATGTCTGCGTACCTCCATTATGGGATGGTTTCCCCGATGCGATTGGCGCGGGAAGCCAATGCGGCTAAGGCCGAAAAGTACCTCGATGAGCTTTTGATCTGGCGTGAACTCGCCTACTGCTTTTGCTTTTATCGAGATGACTACGATACGATTGAAGCCATTCCGGAGTGGGCTCGGGCGACGCTTCAACAACACGAATGCGATCCGAGGGAGTGGCTGTGCACTTGGGAGGATCAAGCCCGTGCGAGAACGGGTGACGAATTCTGGGATACCTGTCAACGTAGCCTTCTGCGACACGGCGAACTTCATAACAACGTGCGTATGACCTGGGGTAAAGGCGTACTGAGGTGGACCAACACCAGCAACGAAGCCCTTCGTACACTGATCGACTTGAACCACCGCTATGCCCTCGATGGCCGAGACCCCGCATCGTATGGTGGGATCCTATGGTGCTTGGGACAATTCGATCGTCCCTTCCAGCCAGAACAACCAGTCTACGGAGTCGTCAGGACTCGATCTTCGAATGAGCATCGCGATCGAATGGATTTCGACAAATATCAAAAACTGATCGACCGGCCTGCCCATCCTGTTTCACCCAAGATTGCGGTCATAGGGGCCGGCATGGCTGGGCTAATGTGCAGCCGAGTATTGGAGGATCACGGACTAAACGTCCAGATCTTCGACAAGTCACATGGAGTGAGTGGCCGAGTCTCGACACGGACTTTAGAAAAGGCTCTAAAGTTCGATCACGGAGCTCAGTACTTTACCTGCCGAGACCCGCGAATCGCAAAGTTCGTAGAGAGTTGGCTACAAAGAGGGGTCGTCAAACCTTGGTTCGGGAGGGTGGTCGATTTGGGGGAGGACGGCCAGATCCAGGAACGAAAAGGTGGCCAGAGATTGGTTGGTTGCCCGTCGATGAACGCGATTGGTAAGCACCTGGCCGAAGGTTTGTGCGTCAAGACCGCGTCCAAGGTGACTCGAGTTGTTCGCGTCGGCAGCCGATACGAGATCTTTGCTGATTGCAAAGATAGCCCTGAGACAGAGCGTTCGTTAGGCGAGTTCGACTGTGTGCTTTGGAATTGTCCAGCTCCGCAAATCCCTAGCATGCTGCCCCAAAAGTGCGCATGGCGAGGTAACATTGAGCAAGTCAGAATGAAACCATGCTGGTCGACTATTGTTGCTTTTGATCATCGCTGGGAGGTTCCGTTTGATGGTGCGGTCGTTCACGACGATACCATTCGCTGGATAGCCCGCGACTCCAGTAAGCCTGGCCGCCCGCAAGAACTTGACTGTTGGGTCCTGCAGAGCAATCACACTTGGGCTAAATCTAATTTGAGTCTTACCAAAGATGAAGCTGCAGAGCACATGTTGGCGCAGTTAGAACGCCTGACCGGTGTGAGAACGCCCGAACGTTTTTATCGTAACAGCCATCGATGGTTATACGCAGACGTTGAAACTTCGTATGCGGGGGATAAAGACAATAGCGAATGCGTTTGGGATGCAGATAATCTGCTGGGGGCATGTGGTGATTGGTTCAGCCGCAAGAATATCGAGGGGGCCATGTTGTCGGGTATGGCATTGGCTGGACGCGTTCTTTGCACTTTAGCGGCACCGACCGAATCACTGAAGGGCTTTCTTGATCCAAGCGTGATCGTTGCCAAGCCCGAGCAGATGACGTTGTTCTAGACCGTCAGATGAGAATTTGGCAAATGATGGTGGTCGTTCCACAACCGGAGTTGCCAAGAGCCACCGGTTCTTACAATCCAAGTAATCGACGTGTTGTACGGCTCTGTCAGATAGGGTTCAAGATCGTCGATCCCCAAAAAGGCTTCGAGCATCCTCAGTTTAAAATCTGCGTGAATCATCATGGCAACTCGTCGTGCATTATGCATTTCGGTTTCCGACTCATACCATGATCGAACGCGTCTTGCCCGAACTCGAGCTTCGGTAATCGTTTCGTAAGCGGTCATCCGATTCCAGCCTTGTTCTGAAACGTCAGGGTGAATACTCCAGTCAGGGCAAAGCTCCGCAATCTCATCTCGGGACATACCGGGGCTCGGCTTTCTTTGGCCAACAAGGTGCCCCGAATAACAACCACCTTGTTCGAAGATCTCGGGATGGATAATAGGAGTGAGCCCTGCCGATTTGGCTGCGGGCTGCAAAGTTTGAATCGTACGCAGGAAAGGGCTGCAATACACGATATCAGGCTCGATTCTATGCAAGCAGGGGACAAGTCGTTCGGCTTGTTCGGCACCAAGCTGTGTGATAGCTGGATCAGGCACCCGCTCCGCTTCCGCTTTCGCGTTATTCTCTGATTGAGCGTGACGAATCAAAAACAAATGACAATTCGACATAGAAACATTGCTCCACTTTGTATTAGGGTCTATCCACACAAGCATGCAGCCCCTTCAAAAGAAGTCAATACGTTTCCCTCTAAACAAGAGATGTTGCGCATTGACATCTCGAGCAACCAAATCCTCATCGATTTGGCGACAATAATGAAGCCGAATTGCCCGCAGTGGTACTAACTAAAGACACCGGAAAGGTATTGCTGAGTGTACAGTTCGCGTGGAGACTCGAACATCACTTTTGTAGGACCGAACTCGACCAAGTAACCAGAACGGGTTAAAGGGTCGACATACATGAACGCGGTGTCATCCGCAACGCGCAAGGCTTGCTGGAGATTGTGTGTCACTATCACTAAAGTGTATTGTTGCCGCAACTCCAACATCAATTCCTCGATTTTGCGAGTTGCAATGGGATCCAAGGCCGAACATGGCTCGTCCATTAATAGAACTTTGGGCTTGGTCACGATAGCTCTTGCGATGCAAAGTCGCTGTTGCTGCCCCCCAGATAAGGACAGACCACTTTTCTTCAGCTTGTCTTTGACTTCATCCCACAAGGCCGCGCCGCGTAGAGCCTGCTCGACCAACTCGTGCGCATTTCCCTTGATCCGGTTGATGCGGAGCCCGAACGCCACATTGTCAAAGATACTCATCGCGAACGGATTCGGTTGCTGAAACACCATACCGATATGACGGCGCACGGCCACAGCATCGACATTGGGGGCATAAAGATCCCGATCGCAAAACCGAATCTGCCCTTCCAATTGAAACCCACGGGTAAGCTCGTTCATGCGATTCAAGCAACGCAACAATGAGCTTTTTCCGCAACCCGAGGGACCGATGAATGCTGTTATCTTACCAGAGTCGATGGAAAAATCAGTGTCGCGAACTGCGGCAAAGTCTCCGTAGTACAACCGCTCGACATTGCAATCGAATAGCTTGTTGGGTGCAGTGTGGTGTTTGGGGCTTTCGGCTGATGCGTCTTCCATCGTTATGCTTGTCATGATCTGCTTACTTGCCTTCGTGAAACCACTTGTGCAACGAGGTTCAAAAGGAGAATGAGGGCGACGAGGACCAATGCGGCTCCCCAAGCCATTTCGATTTGGTTATCAAAAGGGGAACCGGAAAAGTTAAAAATTAGAACGGCTAGCGAAGCGGTGGGTTCGAGAAGTGTCAGTTGTGAATCCTGCCATAGCCAGTAGTTGCTAAACAGTGCTGTGAATAACAAAGGTGCCGTTTCACCGGCCGCACGGGCGACGGCGAGCATCACACCAGTCAGGATGCTTGGAAAAGCTGTTGGCAGAATCACCCGCCAAACCGCTTGCGTGGGAGTACACCCCATCCCCATGGCAGCTTCGATCATTTTTGCAGGTACCATCCGAAACGCTTCTTCTGCGGTCAGGATGATAATGGGTAGCATCAGGATTGCCAAAGCCACGCCACCTGCAACAGAAGAGTAGGTTTTCATGTTGACCACGATAAGTGTGTAGGCAAATACGCCCGCTAGAATCGACGGCAAGCCAGATAGAATCTTTGCCGTAAAGCGGACCAGCACGGTTGTTTTACTGTCTGGCCCAAGTATCGAAAGATAGATCGCCCAAAGAATCCCGACCGGAACACTGATCACCGCGCCGAGGAACACCATGGTCAGAGTCCCGACGATGGCGTTGCCGAACCCTCCTCCCTCTTGCATGGGAGCAGGAGGCAATTGCGTGAAGCTTTCCCAATTGATCGCACTGCTGCCGCGGATCGCCAACATGAAAAGCAATGATGCCAACGGGATACAGGCGATAAAGGCAACTATTCCCGTTACGATAGTAATGCCAACGTTGAAGATCGTGCGTCGATCACTCCAGCGTCGTTCGAGAACCAAATCGGCGGGGGCTAGGTCTGGTTTGTTTTCGGAAACGCTCATCGAGTTGCCCCCTTCGTTCTTCGAATCGGCAGGCCGTACAGCATGAGCGATCCAATGATGTTGATGCCAAGTGTAATGGTCAACAGAACGAGAGCCGCGTAAAGCAATATCGGGCCTTGCTGCTCGTTGGCTTCCGGAAACTGATTTGCGAGCAGGGCGGCTAGGGTATTCGCGGGTGAAAACAAAGAAACGCTTAGTTGGTTCGAATTTCCGACCAGCATTGCCAAGGCCATCGTCTCTCCCAGAGCACGTCCGAGCCCCAGCACAACAGCTCCCCAAATCCCACGGGATGCGGTGGGCAATACGATCTTGAGAATGACCTCCCAGCGAGTGGCCCCCAAGCCAAAGGCAGCTTCCTTGAGGCGAGTAGGTACAGAGGAGATCGCATCGCGCGAGATGGCTGTTATCGTTGGCAGAATCATGATGGCCAATACGATCGCAGCGGGAAATAAGCCAGGCCCCGAGAGGGGAGAGCTAAAGAATGGAACCCAACCTAATTGCTCGTGAAGCCAGTTTGCGCAAGGGCGAACGACCGGAATTACCACAAAGATTCCCCAAAGCCCGAAGACCACGCTCGGTATTGAGGCTAGCAACTCGATTACGGTCTTCAGCAACCACTCGAGCTTTTGAGGCAAAAACTGTTGTGTTAACCAGATCGCTATACAGACTGCTACTCCGGTGGCCATTACGAGTGCGAGCAGTGAACTGTAAGCCGTGCCCCATATCTCGGGTAGAATCCCATACTGCTCTTGGTTGGCATCCCATGTCGACGTCGTGATGAAACTCAATCCATACTTCTGAATCGCGGGTGATGCTTTGTACGCGATCTCATAGAACATCAAAGCCAACACGCCTAGCATCATAAGAGCTGCGAGCCAACATACTCGTCGAAATCCGGAATCCCAAATGCGATCCGCCGTTTTTAATGCGAGCTGTGTGGATCGCGCGTTATCTTGCAAGCCAGATGTTTGGTTCATACTTAGGTCGCTAATTTGCTTCCGACAGAGTGACCTGGATCGTATCCAACGCCTGAAGGACTCGTTTGCTCATCGATTCCGGGAGGGGGATGTATCCCAAAGGTTCACTGTTCACTTGCCCTTCTTCGATGCAATAGCGGATCAATCCCTTTAGCGCATCTGCTTTCGCCGAATCTGTTTGTTCTTTGTTGCACAGCAACCACGTGTAGGACACGATCGGATAAGCATCGGCAGCTTGAGGATCCGTAACCCAAAGAACCAGATCTCCGGGAATATCCGCAGCGCTGGCCAAGGCTGCTAGACCGCTGGCCGCACTGGGGGCGATGTAGTTGCCTGAGCTGTTCTCGAGAGTTGCCATGGAAAGACCGGTCTGCTTGGCAAATCCATACTCTATATATCCAATCGCTCCTGGTGTTTGTTTGATGAGAGCGGTAACTCCGTCGTTTTTGGGACCTTTCACAAAGCGAGAGTCGCTGGGCCAGTTGATGGTCTTTTCGGTTCCGTAAAGACTCTTCCATTGCGGGGAAATTGCACTCAAATGCGTGGACAATACGTAGGATGTTCCACTGCTATCAGATCGAACCACGACCGTGATCTCGGTCGACGGGAGTCGGGCTCCTTCATTGCATTTGGCGATAGCGGGATCGTCCCACTTAGAGACAGTTCCAGACAGGATACCGGTGTAGGCTTCTCGAGAAAGTTTCAATTCCTTAGGGCCATCGGGAAGATTGAATGCGAGAACGATCTTGCCCGCAGTCAATGGGAGCATGACCACTCCTCGTTTCACTTGCGAGATCTCCTCGGCGGTCATAGCTGCGTCGCTAGCGGCGAAATCGACGGTTTCGTTGATTAGGTCTTTTATCCCCGCACCGCTCCCCTTGGCTTGGAAATCGACCGTCACGCCAGGTGTTTGTTTGGAATAGTCCTGAAACCAACGCATATAAAGAGGTGCTGGAAAGCTCGCGCCGGATCCCTGTAGCTTTATCCGAGAGTTCGTGGAACTCGAAGGATTGGGATTACAGCCTATAGCCATGCTCAAGGCAATCGCTACACAAAGCCAGCGGCCGAGGACAGCCTTGTAGGAGAGACCAGGATTAGTCGATTGCACAGATAGCGACTCCGCAGAACTTGGTAAGGGCAGTCGATATTCCACATGCGCAGCACTTTGGTCTCAAGCTTTGTTAGCACATATTAGCGAAACTTTAACAATAGCTCGCGGGCATCTCTCAGGCATCCTGAGTTAGCCCATTTCGCGTCACTCGTTCTCGCTTAGAAAGTCGGCCTCGCCTTGGGTGGGGTGCCGCTCCCAGCCTGGAACCTCCAGCTTTTGGAGGTAGTGACGCTCTAGTGCTCGCATTTCGGACTTGGCTTCCAGGTTGTCGTCGTTATAGCCCAGGATGTGCAAGACTCCATGTATAATATAGAGGGATGCCTCATATTTGGGGTCCCAACCTATTTGGCTGGCAACTCTTCTCGCTGTGTCGGCGCTGATAATGACCTCCCCCTCAAAGACATCGTCTCGGTCAGACAGGTCAAAACTGATGCAATCGGTTTCGTAGTCGTGCCCAAGGTAGCGATTGTTGATTTCGCGTATCTCGGGGTCGGATAAAACCGCGATGGAGAGCTTTCCACAGAGCTGGTAGTCTTCCGAAATCCAAGCCATCAACGGCTCGAGATCTAATAGTGGCAATTCCTCGATGAGCTCGGATTGGTGGACTAGGTATTCAATCATGAGAGTTTGGGTAAGAAGGGTGGTTGGGCTGATTTGAGTAAACTCTCCCCATCCTGCGTGTTGCATAGAGTGGGAAAGCGGTAAGCCCCCTCAACTAATGCGATTCTTCGGAATCATCGCGATGGACGGCAAAATTGGTAAAAACACTTCGTTCTTGGACCGATTTTGCCGAAACATAGTTTGTATTCGCAAACCACGTGAATGGTTGGACGAGGGGGGCCTCTTCAACGAACACGTTAGCGATGGTGGGGTCGAGCGTTCCACCGCGCTGAGGTGATTTTACGGTCTCCACTTAGAACCACAATCGTGATCCTGTTTGCAGGTGCTGAGGTTTGATACGCAGCTCCAAAGCGCCGTTAGTTCCCGCAAAAAAAACCGTAGGAGGGTTTCCATGCGACGATTTTTTATGGGCATGGCGATCGCCTCGCTGACCGCCGGTGCACCTTTGACGGCGTTCGGTGGGGATCGCGAGATCGCCGAAGCCATCATCACCCAACTTAAGCAACAGCAATCCGCTGGTAGCCTCAAAGGCTTTGACATTAACCTTAGCGTCGATGACGGTAAAGTTCTTGTCGAAGGCGCCGTGGCTAACCAAGCACAATTGGATGCCGTTCTCAACGTTGCCTCGACGACAGCAGGTGTAAAGCAAGTTATCAACAGTGTAACGGTTCGTGAAAAGGCCGTTTCAGCACCTGCCGCTGAGCAAGACGTTCGTCCTGCTTCGGCAAACGATGAGGTTCCCTCATTGCTGAGCTTCCCAACCGAAGACGTACAAAGCTCCGTTGATCCACGAGATGCTGGCATCACCTCGGACGTATTGTCCCGACTTGGTAATGCTCAACGCAGTGGCACACTTCGCAACTTTGATCTCGACGTCTCCACCGTTGATGGTGAAGTATGGGTTCGAGGTCACGTTGCGTCGCCTGAGCAAAAGTCATTCGTTCTCAGCACTGTTCAACGCGTTCCAGGCGTCGTTCGAGTTGTTGACGAAGTTTCCATCGGCAATACTGTCCGACCTGTTAGCAGCACAACCACCACGATACCAGCGGTTGGCGGTCCTGCACCTCGCGCATTCGCACCGAGCACATTGGTAAACGGGTCTGTTCCGGGAATGCCAGTTTCCAGCGTCCAAGGAACTCCGGTTTCTTATGGCGGTGGCATGGCAGCTCCGGTTCCTATGCAAGGTGGCCCATCTTACGGTGGTGCAGTGCCTCGCTACGACCAACCGAACATGCCGAACTATGCATGGCCTAGCTACGCAGCTTATCCTAATTACTCCGCTGTTACCTATCCGAAGCAATACAGTGCCTCGGCTTGGCCTTACATCGGACCATTCTATCCCTATCCACAAGTCCCACTGGGATGGCGAAAAGTCGCTTTGGAATGGGATGACGGACTGTGGTACCTAGACTTCACATCCAAGTAAGTTACGTCCAAGTAAGTCGCGGTTACTAGACCCAGTCGCGCAACAGACAACGTAAACGATTCCTCGTGAACGCAAACAAGAAAAGGGGATGAGCTTAGCTCCTCCCCTTTTTTCGTTTTCATTATTTACTTCTTTGGACCAGAACTCTCTTCACCGATATGGTCGCCCGAGATACCGTCTCCAATGGCATTCGGTGTGGAACTGTGAGCCGAGGCGGGCTCAAGTGGCTTAGCGATCTGGTCGCCACTAAACTGTAGCGAGAATCGATTCCTCCCCGCCTGCTCTACTACGATCGAATTCTCTTGCTCGGGGATTTCTCCCAGTAACACCTTATGACACAGAAATAGCGTGTCAGAAGTATTAGCTCGCTTGGGAGGATGCAACTCCATGTGCAGCCACACCCACGCCTTTTCAAATTCCTTCCCAACCCATACGAGCTGAGAACGATTAGCCGGCTCGAGCTGCACCTCAGAATTACCTGCTGCCTCATTGCCTTGGGATGGAACCGGTGTTTCTGTAGAGAGAAAGAAATGCTGATTCAAAAATTCGACAACATGGTTTTCGAACTCAGCATCTTCGACCCGACAGCCCGCCAGTAACGCTTCCACGGGACGACCGCTTCGAATTTCATCCCGCGATTGATTCAGTCGCCAACGCTGCATCGACTGCTCCAAGTCCTGAGGATGGAGCCTGAGCGATAACTCCCAGTAACGCTCTTCCTCGTTCCACCGCATCTGACCAACGCAAATATGGAACGGATGCGCCCCAACCGTTGTTGCCATCGCCGGTAGGCAAAGTAGTACACCCAGGCACAAGCTGGAGAATCGAGCGTTGCAAAACATGCTATTTCGATGCCCCATCATCGTCAGCTTGAGCTTCTTTTTGCTTTGCGTCCTCGGCTGCTTTTTCCGCTGCTACTTTTTCCGCCGATGCCTTGTCGGCGGCTGCCTTTTCCTCAGCACGCTTTTTGGCTTCCTCGGCCTGCTGTGCTCGCCGCATAGGATTGTCGGTACCGGGGCCACCTCGTCGACCTTCGGCCTTGAACATTTGAAACCGCGTTGGCTCCAGTTTAGGTGGGAAGTAGTTGTTGTTGCGGTCTACGTCTGCGGTCTCTCGAAACGGATCCAGCTCGAACGATTTGACAGGTCGATCTGTCATGATCATCGTTTCGCATTTCTTGTTGTCGACCCGCCATATCTCGGCTGGGATTCGGACCTCTCGCGTAGAACCGTCCTCGAAGTGAAGCATCAAAATGATTGGCATCACCAATCCACCAACATTGCTGAAACTAACTTGATAGAACAGATTGTTGCTTTCGAAAAGCTCGAGATCTCGGCCCTTTAACTCAGACTTGAACTTCTCGAAAGCCTTTCTTTGCTCGTCGGTAACCGCGGCAGGATCGTAGCTGTTATAAAAGTCTTTCAACTCTGGATACTCGTTTGCTCGCTTAACTAGATCCTTGTTCCGTTGGTCGGACAAACTAGGTAGCCGTTGCTCTTTTTTCTGCTTTGCTAGCTCCGCATTCTCATCAGGCGAGTTGCGATCTAACTCAAACATCTCCACCTTCTCAATGCTAATGTCGCAATGGTCGGTGGTGTAGAACCAACCCCGCCAGAACCAATCGAGATCGGTACCCGTGGCATCCTCCATGGTTCTAAAGAAATCTGCTGGCATCGGTCGCTTGAACTTCCATCGCATGGAATACTCGCGGAATGCAAAGTCGAACAGCTCCCGACCCAGAATGGTCTCTCGCAAAATGTTCAGAGCCGTCGCAGGTTTGCTATAGGCGTTGGGCCCAAACTGCATGATCGAGTCACTGTTGGTCATAATGGGGACTTGATTCGTCGACTTCATGTAGGGAACGATGAACTCTGGCTCACCACGACTCGATGGGTAGTTCTCCTCCCATTCTTGCTCCGCCAAATATTGGAGGAAAGTGTTAAGCCCCTCGTCCATCCAAGACCATTGGCGTTCATCCGAATTAACGATCATGGGAAAGTAATTGTGCCCCACTTCATGGATGACCACTGAGATCAGACCGTATTTGGTAGCAGACGAGTAGGTGCCGTCAGGACCAGGTCGTGGTCCGTTAAAGCAAATCATCGGGTATTCCATACCGCCGACCGGACCGTTGACGCTAATCGCGACTGGGTACGGATAGTCAAAGCTATAGCGACTATAGACATTCAAAGTATGAATGATGGCGTGAGTGCTATATTTGCTCCACAGCGGTTCCCCCTCGTTGGGATATAGACTCATGGCGATTGTTTCATTGCCATTTACCGAGTGACCTTGAGCGTCCCAGATGAATTTGCGGCTCGAGGCAAATGCGAAATCTCGCACGTTCTCAGCGTGATAAACCCAAGTCTTCGTACCGGTCGCTTTGGTTTTTTCGTTTTCTTTCGCTTCCTCAGGTGTGACGACAAAAACCGGTGTGGCCGCAGTCTTCGCTTCTTGAAGTCTCTGACGTTGTGCTTCCGTGAGGACTTCGCCCTCGTTCTGCAACACTCCCGTTGCTGCCACTACGTGGTCCGCTGGAACCGTAATGCGGACAATGTAATCTCCGAACTCGAGGGTGAATTCCCCTTGGCCGAGATACTGTTTGTGCTGCCATCCGTTGACGTCTGTGAAGGCTGCCAATCGGGGGAACCACTGAGCCATTTCATAAATGTAGTTCCCATCCTTCTCGAAGAACTCATAACCAGTTCGGCCTGACATCAATCTTGCATTGTTGATGTTGTAATGCCACTTGATTCGGAACGAATACTCCTGACCGCTAGGAAGAGGAGTAGGAAGATCGATCCGCATCATGGTGTCAACAATCGTCGTCTTGAGAGGTACCCCCTTGGAGTCGGTCACGGCGTCGATCTTGCAACCGCCATCGAACTCCTCCCTCAGTCGCATGGCTTCCAGTTCGAATGTAGAAACCCGTCCGGATGAAAAACTCGATCGCCCTGTTTTGGTCTTGTTCGCAACGCTGTCGGGCGCGAAAAGGTTGGCGTCTAATTGCACCCACAAATAACGGAGCGTGTGAGGAGACACGTTGTGGTAACGGATGGTCTCAGAACCGTGAATCGACTGCTTCTCATCGTCGAGGGTAACGTCGATGTTGTAATCGATTTTCTGCTGCCAGTAGTCAGGGCCGGGTTCGCCGGAAGCACTGCGGTACGAATTGGGCGTGGGTAGAATTTCTTCTAGTTGCCGAAATTTGTCCTCTTGGCCGTACTTGGCATTGGGGAATGGCTGGGCGATCGCCTCACACACCATTCCTATGGGAGCCAGTACTATTACAATCAAAAATGCAGCAAACGACAAACCAGCAGACGGAGATCGTCTCAACATGACGCACGACTCGTGAGATTCAAAGGAGGGGGAAACAACGGTGCGAGAGGACGCCTAAGTATAGTTCAGCCCCTCGCCGTTTGCCGCTCCCACGAGCCGAAACTTTCCTGTTTTTCTGGAAAGTTCCTTTTCCATTCGTTTGGCATTTTTAGGCCTTAACCGTTCACGGCGTGAGCGGTTACAAGGAATATTCCTCGGCAACAAATCGATTCCCCACCCACTTGCTCTCCATTGAACTCGTGTCAGTGGAAGCACGACTAACCGGCTAGAATACCACGTCCCCACAACCGCCTCCGGCTCACCACCGAGTTGACTCGGTAGGAGCGTGACTCATCAGCTACTCAGCGACTCCCCGGAGCGTCAGTGCGTTCTCCTAGCCAGCAAGTCATGCGCTCCATTGAGACAAGCTCAATGGGGGCGAAGAACGCGCGATGCGTCGTTCGTTACTAGCCAGCGAGTCATCGGTCCACCGACACGAGGTCGGTGGAGCCGCAAACGGTTACTTCAGGCCATTTAAGCTCTCACGTCGATGCCCCGCGAGGGAACATTGGCGGCCGAATTGATCAATTGAACGACGGCGTCACCTTGTTTCTGGGCAACGTTTTTCTGCTTGGCCATGATGGCTGTGCTGATGGCTTGTTGCGTTTCAGCCGAGTCGCGTGCAATATCGATCGCTTGCTGAGCTAAGGGGGGTATTTTCATCTTCGAGTCATCCTATAGAAAACCAAATCACGTTCACAAAACACTTTGTGGATACACTTCAACGGGCGTCAAACTTCATCACCGGGCAGCCCTTAAGATGCCTTGTATCAACCTTATATCAATACCAGTCATCAGATCACCGACCATATGCAGCTGCAAGTTGTGAGGAACGCGAGTTCGGCTCATGCTCACAAGTAATGATCAGGTCCATGGAAACACTCCATCGTCCATCCTTGTCCCCCTCAACCATCCAGTGGGGCATCACGCAGACCGACTGATGAACCGATTCGAAGCCAGATTCACTTTGGCTCACCGTCTCGATCGGGAAACACCAAATGGAGGAAGGCCTATTGAACGTGAACTGCAAGTTGGCTCCCAGCCATTGATCGATCAGCCCCAGATAATCGACTGAATTGAGATCTAGCACACTGCCGAGGTGTCCCAATCGGTCCGCATTGCCATCGTAAAAGAATCGATCCCCTGCATTGGATGGCATGCCAGCGAAATTGGTCTCCACGGCAAAATGGAAGCGTCGCCCCGCTGGGATCCCCTCGACAAGATAGGTAACCTCTAGCGCGTGGCTTCCTGAGTAGAGGGTAATTCCCTTTGTGATGGTCAACGGAATTCCCCAGGCATTCCCCTCTCGTTTCAATTGGGTCTGAATCTTGCCGGCTGCCCTTCTCAATTTAGCATCGTATGGCAACGCGGCGAAATCACCGCGTTCCATGGCAACCCCCGACTGAACCTCTCTAGCAGTGACTGAATCATCGAAGAAATGATCTACGAAGGTCTTCCTCGGCACACGATCGTACTGAAGCCTCTCCGCTAGCCCCTCTTGTTTGAAGACAACCCGATCATGAATACTGGATGCATTCTGAGCGTTTTCGCTCGCTCCGGCTAGAACCTTGGAATGATAAGGCTCAGGTCGTCGCTGGATGGTAGCGAGCAGATTGTGCTCGATACCTCGTACATCCAATTCATAAAGCATGCCGCCACGAGCCGGTGCGAAGTAAGCGATCAATTGATCGTTGGAAAGTCTAATCTCTGGAAACAAATCTTTGTCAAAGTCATCTGTTGCGACCTCAACCCATTCGCCGGTAAGTCCGGACATCCGATCGATCAGGTTGTCCGCTGCAATGAGTTCTCGATAAGTTGCATTCCTTAGGTGAGGCAGGTAAATTCCACCAAAAGCACCGTGCCAATAAGGGCAGTTGCATTGTGCTCGATAGAGATGCTCCTCTGCCGACTTAATCAACTCTTTGTCCATGGAGGAGCGACGAGCAAACTCTAATCTCCGACTAACCTCCAGCATACGGCAGTACATTTCATTCGCTTCGGTGTATTTCACGCGGAAATTACGCCACGCACCACCTCGCAAGAAAGGCCTTATCTGCGGCCAACGGGAGTCGCTCTGCAACTCGTGCACGATGGAATCATAGGCGGCTTGCTGCTCGACTGGTAACGCCCATTCCGTCATTTCTCGGTAGGAGCAATCCGGCAAGTAAACCGTGCCAACCGGTGGGCTCTCCGTAATGATTTCCGCTGGTGTCGCTGTTCGCAGCCAATCTCGGTTATTAGTCAGTGCCTCGAAGAAGCTCTGGAGCCATCCGCGATTGTAAACATGCTCTTTGGTATCAGGCCACGTTCCGAACTTCTCTCCATCATCCCCAAAAACCAAAACAGCATTCGGGGATCGCTCACCCACTTCACGGCAATACTGAATCACCTCTGCAACGGTTCCGAAAGGAATCAAGTACCGCAATTGCTCGCTGCCTGGAAAAACGCGGAGCACATGTCCATCATCCTCCGTTAAAAAATAGTTGTTAAGTTGCCCGTCCGACCAACCTGCAGCTCGAAAATGATAATCATCCAAGATCGTGTACTGCATTCCAGCAGGTACGATATCGCGGATGAGTTGGCTTTCCCAAACTCGTTCCGGCATCCACATTCCGGACACTGCGGTTTGGAAACGATCTTGAAGCCATTGGGTGTACTTTTGGATCTGACCAATGCGATCACGACTCGGCAGCATGGTCAATATGGGCTCGTAGAATGGGCCACCGATAATCTCGATTCGCCCCGCGTCGACCAATCGCTTCACCCGTTCTAAGTACTCTGGGTGGTGCTCTGCAAGCCATAGCATCAAGGGACCCGAGGTGTGCAACCCAACCCGGAGATGCTCGAAAGGCTCGAAGACATTGAGGAACGGCAGGTAGCTATCTTGGTAAGCACTCTCGATCACTCCGTCAAAGTTTCCGATCGGTTGATGATTGTGAAGGACGATGCTCAGTCGGACTTGGTTCTTCATGATGGCTGGATCGTAAGGATTATGACGATTAAGGGAGTTGTGCTTACAAAGTTGATTAAACGAGCACTCCAGGTGCTACCCGGGAAAGGCACGTGCCCGAGTCTTCGGCAAAAGCGGATCTAGGCGTGAAGCACTAGTTTGTTCTTCGGATTATCCGTTTCAACAGGGCGGTCGAGTGGAACTTTTGACCTACGTTTTTTCCAGTTTGACTAAAGTTCATCGCTCTAGCTGAAAATCGTCTCGAAATGCGCAGCCGACATTACATTCCTTGGTCGCTACTTTCCCTTGTTGCAGCAATGGCTTTTGTATGGGTCAACTCGCGGTATCGATTCTATGCGGAATGTGAAAACACCTTCGAGATCGGTATGCCTGAGTTCCTATTAGTAGAAGCCGAAACTCCCAAAGCCGCGCTGCTCGTCAAACAGCAATCTGCCGCAGCAGACGATGAGTTGAACATCCAATTGGACTCCATTAATGCCTTACTACTTGAGAACGATGGAACGTATCCCGTTACAAAGGATAACACACCCCGAATAACCGAAATCGCAACACCGTATGGTGTCTATCACGGTCTGCCCATGGCAAGATTCCTAGACCAATACTGGCTGCTTCGATCCGATGGGGCGATTCAATCTATTCCATCCAGCATGGTGAACTCGGAACATAGGATGGATGTAGAGTTCACCATAATCAGCCCTGATCAACTGGTGGAAACCTTGCGAGCTGAGTTTGGATCAGGTTACTTGGTTCAAATTCAGAAGCCTTATGTGTTTGTGTCTAGATCGCAGCATGTTGGCCAATGGGCTGCCAAGTTTCGGGCATTGCATGACTCGATGCGGCGATTGTGTCTCCAAAAGGGTTTGAATACGACAGAGATCGAGTTTCCACTGGTTGCAATCGTCTTCGGCAGCCGGCAAGAGTTTATCCGGTATGCGTCGCGATCCAACACAGAGTTGCCTCCGAATTGCGTTGGCTACTATTCACAGCGCGACAATCGAATAGCTCTGTTTGAAGATACGAATGAAGCGACCACTCAGGAGACACTTGATACGATCGCCCATGAATCGGCGCATCAACTGGCTTTCAATATGGGGCTGCACCGACGGTGTGTATCGAGCGGCCTCTGGCTCCCCGAAGGATTTGCGACCGTTTTCGAAGCGCCAGCCTACAGCCATGTCTCGAGAGAAGGGCGATCATCTTGGCCGGCGGCACGAATCGCAACCTGGGAACGAATCCAAAATGATGTGGCAACGATATCGGAGTCACTCGATTCCTTGGTTCGAAATGACAACCTTTTTTCCCATGATCCCGATCTCGCGTACACGCTAGCTTGGGGAATGACCCATTACTTTATGGAGAAAGAGCCTCGCAAGTTTGCAGATTACTTGTATCAAACCAGTCAACTGCCGCTCGGACATGAATTGACGGCAACAGACCGATGGCATCATTTCCGAAGCGTATTTGGTCGAGAGCCAGCCCAGTTCGCTCCGCTGATCCAGAGGCATATTAACCATCTTCGATGAGAACTACTGCGAATAGTTATCCAAATCGAAAATAAGATTCCACTGCAATTGCAAGAAATATTGCGGATGGCACAGCCAGCACAATGAAAAAGACAGTCGCTATGCCAGTTACAACTGGATAGTATCTATCTCGCCAAAGCAAAAATGAAGCGACAAGAAAGGACCATATAGACAACGATATCATGAGGCCAAGGTACATAAGTCCAAGCAACGCCCTCCGATGATCTGGTTCCAATTCAGTAGACACAAGCCATCCACCTGCATGATTCATTGCCCAGTAACGAACGGGTGTTGCCAGTAAAAATGGCGTAGCAATCAGAATCAATGCTAGCCACCTCACTGTACGGCGAGCCGTGTCGCTTCTGAACACTACGGTCGCGTCTCCATTCTCGTAGGGATTTACTGTCATACTCTGGACTCAAGTATTCCGTAGATTTAATCTTCAGCCTATGTCGTGATACTCCGCAGGGCAAGAACGCTGCATCTATGTACTATCGAAAAGTTGATGTCTCACGTGGTTTCGTTGTCTAACAGTAGCACAGCAAAAAAGGCACCGTTTCCGATGCCTTTCTTGTTCGCATGATTTGATCGAACGCTTTATCGCCCGTTTTGATTAGTCTCTATCGATTCCAGAAAAGTATAAATGGATGGCAGGTTTTTAAAGAGCCGACTACTCGATATTGAGGCTGCTAACGTCGATCGGGTTTTCTCCAATACGCCCTAGCTGGTCCGGTGGTCGACGGGAGCCGTAATTGGGCCAACCGCCAATCTCAGCCAACTCCGGCATCATCGCAATCATTTGTTCGCGTAACATGGTTGTTAAGCGAACGACCCGTGGGGCTGTTGCAACCTCATTCAGTGCAACCACGGTCTTCATCAACTTTACGAGAGCCGCTCTGGTCTGAGTGGTCTCGGACAATCTATCATCTTCGTCGATTAGAAGATGCTGGATGGGAACATCCAACTCCTTCTGCCAGCGATACAACTCAAGAAGCGTCAGATTGGAATCTGGCAGCTCTTGTCGCATCAGTTCGCGAACATCGATCCCCATTCTTTTAGAAAGCGCCTGCAAGCTTTGGCCTTGCTGCTCCCTTACCTCTGCAATTCGATGAAGTGCATTAGATGGGGCCTCATCGTCTTGATGCTTCGCGATCGGAACTCTTTCCTCGGAACGAGTTTTATCCTCCAATACGATCGCCATCTGCATCGTCCCTCCTTTCGGTTAGCAAATGAAACCAAGTTACCGAGCAGCATTTCACTCGGACTCTCCCTATCAAACAACTTCGGCAACACGAAAACAAGCCCCCAAGCTATTTGAAGATCAAAAGAGCCAACATTTTCAGCCGTTTCGCAAACGAAATTCCAGAAAATTTTTGGAGCGAAACTTACGAAGACACTCGCCGCAACGCCTTAAGTTTCTTCAATCGCTTTCAGAAGATTTTGACGAAGCGTGTAGAGGAGCGTTGGTTCCAACAGCTTGTTTCCAGATGCATCGGTAACATAAAACACATCGACTACCTGGTCTAAGTGCGTGCTCACCTTCGCTACCTGAAGATCGAGATCTAGTTGGTAAAGCGTACGAGCGATGTCATACAACAATCCAATGCGGTCGTACGCAAAAACGGAGATGATGGTGTGTTGGTCGGATGTCGCGTTATCGAATCGAATCTGTGTCGGTTGGACCCTAGTGGACGTGTCCGCTTCGTTGCTATTCCATATGCAACGGAATACGGGCGACTTGTTGTTGTTTGGATCGACAGCCGCGATCAGATTAGCGCAGACCTCGTCAATGCGGAATTGAGGGGGAGCGTCCCCGTAATCTGGATCCTCAACGACGAAGCGATCCCATGCCAACATTCCCGGTTGCGTGTGAATCTCGGCAGACAAAATGCTAAGCCCACTACTGGATAACCCACCAACAATACGATGAAACAATCCGGTGGATCTGGTTTGCTTTACCGCGACGACGTACTCGGTCGCATGCCTATCCGGAATATATTGCCCCCAGGCCATCGATGGGTTTTCAGGGGACAACGTTCGCAGTTTGCGAAGCTCTTCGGCGACAAGCTTGGGTTTCAGGTTGAGCAAATATCCAGCCGGAACCTGAGCGACATTCTGTGCCCACCACGGATCATCCTTTTCAGCCTGGCTACAAAAATCGAACACTTGCTTGCGTTGTGTATTGACCAAATCGAGGAACCTCTGATCTGGGCTCTCGCTTCGAAATTGAGCTTCGGTGGCGTCATACAATTGCAAGATTAGGTTTAGCTTCCAGTCATTGAGCGCGCCAGGCCCCACAGCGGCCAAGTCGGCGCAGGACAGGACGAGCATGTGTTGCAAACGTTCGATCGAGCCCACCGCTTTCGCAAACTGAACTGCTGGCGTTTTCTGCGATAGATCAAAGCGAAATGCGGTATGAGTCATTAAAAGGTGCTGGTGAACCAAAAAAACTAACAGGTCTCGATCCGCATCCGATAGCCCCAATCGTTCTGCGGTTTCCTCAGCTATCACCCGGCCCACCTCGCTGTGGTCCTCAACAAACCCTTTTCCGAGATCATGTAAAAGTAACGCCAGGTGCAAAATGCGTTTGTTCTTGATGCCGCGATAGACGCGGCCCAAAACGGAATCGTCTTTTGCAAAGTCGCAAGCGGCCTCGACAGCACGAATACAATGCGTGTCTACGGTGTATTTGTGATACTCGTTGAACTGCAATAAACAGCGAGCATGCCGCATGGCCGGAATGATCTGCTCGATCACTCTCAACTCGTGCAAGCGCCTTAGAATATCGCCAAGGCGACGCGGTTCACACAAGATCTCCAGGAAACGGGCAATGGCAACCGGCGTAGCGGATTCCCCCTGACGACGTAACATCGTTTCTCGGATCGTTCGCCAAGTGGTGTGCTCAATTCTGCGGTTAAACCGGCTTGCGAGTTGCATCAATTCTAGAACCCGCGCCGGATCTGACTTGATTTGATCGAGCCCTGCCTTGGTGGCCCAAATTTCGCGAAGCCCCAGTCGAATACCGGGAGCTACAGGCAGTCCAAAGTATCTGGCCAGCGTCCGAAAGAAGCTGACGCGAGCCTGTGATACCCCTGCAAAGTTTGCGGAGCAGTACCTCACCTCACTCGTGATCTCAAAGAACTGCTGCATGAATTGCTCAACAGGCAATACTCCTTCCTCACCGTGACAGCCGGCCCACGCCGCCATGGCCATCTGCTTGGAGCGATCGAGCGTGTCCTGCGTGCGACCGGCAACAAAATGGAGCTGATTGCGCAGCCTGAGTAAGTATTGATAACCGGTTTGAATGGTCTGATAGTCTTCCCTCGCGAGCAATCCCAGGTTTGCCAATTGCTCGGGGCTTCGCTCTCCAAAGCATACGAAGCCAACCCATCGAACCAGCTGGACATCACGGAGGCAGCCGCGAGAGCGTTTCACATTCGGGTGAAGTAAATTTCCCGTCTCGTTATACTTTTGTCGCTCTGACAATCGCTCGGCTTCGATCATCTTAACCAGACCGCTGGAGCGAATCTTACAACCAACCACGATCGCTTGCTCGAAACTGGCGAAAAGGGGCTTGTGTCCTTCGATAAACCGCATCTCGACAAAACTCGTCAGCGCGGTTGCATCGGTCCAAGCGACCGTTTTAGCTTGTCGTATCGTTCGAACGGAGAATCCCAGTTGCAACCCGGCATCGACCACCATCTGCCCAATCAACCTTGCCAACGGTGCTATGCTCGATTCCGATCCTCTATACAGAAGCATCAGATCGATATCGGAATAAGGTGCCAGATCCCGTCTCCCGTAGCCACCCAAAGCAACGAACGCGAAATGAGTCGGCTCTGGCTGCTGAGGAAGTGAGTTAAGCGCAGCACGAATGATCCCGACCACTGCCTCATCGACATCATCGGTCCACGCAGAGCAAACCTGGAACCCACCTCCACCGGAATCGTGAAGCGCTCGAGCTTTGGCACGCGCTTCCGCCAAAAATGCACGTGCTTTTACGACTTGTGGATGGAGAGAGGACAAGCGTCGCTATTACGGAACAATTCCGTTCCAAATCGTGAGGATACCAAGCACTAAGGCAAAAGTGCCTTACAGTGCGTCTTCGCCATTTTCACCAGTACGAATACGAATCACATTGGCAACGTCCGAGACGAAAATCTTACCATCGCCAATTTGGCCGGTCTGAGCAGTCTTGACGACCGTATCGATAACCGTCTGCAAAGTAGCATCAGAACAAACGACTTCGATCTTCACTTTGGGAACAAAATCCACCGCGTATTCGGTTCCGCGATAAATCTCTGTGTGCCCCTTTTGTCGACCATAGCCTCGAACTTCGCAAACGGTCATTCCATGGATGCCTTGTTCGGTCAACGCATTCTTGACATCTTCGAGTTTGAAATGGCGAACAACGGCTTCAACTTTCTTCATTCCACATCTCCAGGAATAATGACCATCAGGAACAACAGGACCGCCTGTGCGATTCTTCGCACTCCCGCTTACATCTTAGTCTACCCGTTAGCATTCCCGGGCAGCAAGTGTGGATGTATCCCCATCTTTCAAATTGCTGCCAGATTCGCGGCTGGAACATTCGTTGCAAACCGAATTCTCCGATAAAGACCGCAATCGGGCTACTGTCGGAATTTCAGGAAATATCGCCATCGAGTACTCGCGAGACCGTACGATCTTCATGACTCGCTCTCTCTCTATCAGCTCAAGTGATTGACGCTCCCAGCGCTCTAACTCGCTGGAAATGCTCTCGCGAATCTTTGCACGGAGTCCCCGCATCTCCCCGTGCCACACTTTTTTCTGGCCCCGAGGAGGCATGTTGGCCAAATGTGCGTCAAATCGCGCCTTTAATGCTTGCTGGAGCGGATCTGCCAGATTCAACAGCGATTCGGGAGCAGAGCGGATCTGCCGCGCTCGCTGCTCAAGCTCCGCCTTGGAGGAACCTAACTCAGGCCCCAGCTCTTTAAATAAATCTTTTCCGAAAGGTAGATGCAACGATGCTGAAGCGACAAGGAACGCCGGCATGGAAACCTGCCATAGCCTCTCGGCAATCTGATCTGTTAGTTCATCGTAAACGCCGCCGCCAATCCCATGAAGAAAAAGGTCGCTCAGAAATAGCCTGAGATACAGTGTTGTTGTCAACGCTCTCGGCCTTATACAAATCCCCTGCTCAGCCCAACTCTGGTAAGCCTGACACCACGCTCCGAGCGAGCGGCCCGAGTCCAGATGAATCGACTCTGATTCACCGGGACCGCTAGCAACCTCAATCCTATCGAAACTTAAACGAACCCAAGCAGGTTGGCGTCGCGAGGAACCATCGCCGCATAATGCAGCGGCTTCCGTTGTGCGATAAATCCAAAAAGGAATCTCGATCCAGTCGCCGATCTGTCGCAACTCAGGAACCGGCTGACCAGGATTGCTGATGCCACGTTCCCTCCGAAAGTCCTCGCGGCACCCGTTGTAGACGGTCAAAACTTCCCGACCTGCTACCAAACAACGATACACAAACTCGGCGAATGATTCCCCTCTGGCCAACTGGCTCATCGGGATCTCGAGATTGCTCAAACCGGAGTCATTCTCGACCAACTCTCGCAATCGCGTTGTGACCTCGGCCAAGGAACGGCAAGTGAGCAACAAATTCTCGCATTCGCGCCAACGGGTATGAATCAAAGGCTCAATTCCGAAATGGCCCAACGCACTAGATAATTGTAGGCTCGCCTCTTTCCATTGCTCTGCAATCTGAGGGCTGCATCGCGTATTCTCCCATGGCAATGAGTCACCCCGATCCGTTGTCTGGAGCTTGCATGTCGCCAATGATAAGCGTCCGGATCTCAGCACAGGAATCGACAAACCTATATCCCTGACAACATCGTGGTCGATCTGCACATTCAAAGCAACACAATCGTAACTGGTAGCTAATCGGTGCAATACGAAGTTCTTAAACCAAACCCCCGTGTGAAAGAACTCCGGCTGGTGCCCGCTAACGATCAGTGGCTTGGCTTCCAATGATCTTCCCAAATAGCCCGAGACCTCGCGGCGAGCCTTCTCTCTCACGTCCCGTATCCAGCCCGTATAACCAGAAGATAGTTCCTGGTTGCGCCTCAAGAGCGGCAGCCACCGGTGAGCAGGGGGGGATACGAGGAACGTGCCGTTCTCTCTAGGAACTGCGTACTTGGTAGAACGGCCTGACATTCCCTAGCACTCGCGGCAGTAGCTGGTACGACCCGTTGGAAGTACGAATCCTCGCCTTTTCAAATCCTCAATACTGCGATCAATGACCTCGTTATAATGTGCCATCCGCACACCGCTGTTATCCAATGCGCCGCCAAAGGAGCGTGTTTCGTCCAAATAAATCAGCGGAACAGGTATCTCGAGAATCGACAACCCCAGCATGGCGGCTTGAGCCCATAGCTCCAAAGGCATCGCGTATCCATTCTCCGTAACAGTCAGCCGCTCTAAAGCCGAGACGCGATAACACTTAAACCCGCAAAACGTATCCGTTAAGTTCCAAGAAAAAAGATCATTAATTCGTTTTGTGATCTGCCTATTCACGAACAGTCGATCGGCTGGCGGTGCGCTGTCTCCCTCATACTGCTTTAGGTATCGTGATCCCGAGACGATGTCGACTTGTTCGCATGCCGAAACAAAACGAGGGATTCTCATGGGTTGGTGCTGGCCGTCGCAATCGAGCGTTACGACATATTCAAATCGGTTGTCTATCGCGAACTGGAAGACCGACCTTAGAGCTGCACCGTATCCCCTATTGGTCGGGTGACGTACCAACTCAATGTCCCGCCGTGCCTCCAGAATCTCGCTAGTGCCGTCCTTGGAACCATCATCGACGGCCAGTACGTTGGGAGCAAACTTGATGACCTCGTCCAAAACTTGAGAAACCGTCCCTGCCTCGTTGTACACGGGCAAGGCGGCGAGCCAATTCTGCGTCATTTCAATTCTCCCGTGCTAAAGTCCTGGAAACCAAAAAGCCACCCCTGCTCCCTCCTTAGCACCTACTTCTAATCGTCCGCTCCGAAAGCTGGAGGAATCAAGAGCTCAACCCTGCATTCTAGGCCAGGAGGCTAGTAGGTCAACTTTTCCTAGAAAACTCACCCGTGGGCAGCGACCGCGTTCCTCACGTGTTTTACTCCATCCAGCACGGTGCGAGTAACCCAAATCTGGCATTAGTAAGTGTAACCGGGACCTCGAACCCGGCCGGTTAAATTAGCCCTGCTACTAAACGGTCAATATCGGGGCGATAGATCACGGAGTTAACCCGCACAACCGTCACAATCCATAGAGTCCGGGGCTCGTTCGCGCCAAAATCACAGGAAAACCTCGACTTCCTGCGGCGGACTCTAGCGGTGGGGTAAATTGTCTCGAGCAGTAAAAGGCTCCGCTTCATAGCGATTCTAACTTCTGACACTCTTGATTACATCGAGAACAATATGCCAGTTTCCAAGAAAGCCGGATCCCAAATCGTCACGGTTGACCGCCGAACCCAAAACCGTCGAGTCAAGGAAGCGAGCGAAGCGGATGTAAAAGCCTTGGTCGCAGCAGAACGCCGAAAAGACAAAGTTCAGAGACGCCGTCAAATCGACCCGACCACCTGCGAGCGAGATTACTCGAATGACGAGGTTGAATTCATGAAGGCTCTCGAGCAGTACAAGCGTACCAGCGGGCGTATGTTCCCGACGTGCAGCGAAATTCTCGAGGTTATTCGCGGACTTGGCTATTCCAAGAGTGCAACGGCAACGTCGATCGAATCCTCTGCGGAAGCCCTGGAGCGACAAGTCGACGCATTGGTCAGCGAATAGATGTCGACAAGCCTATTTTCTCGGGCTTGGATTGACGGTTCTAATTGAAAATGGAGTATAATGAGGCCAGCGAGTTCACAGCCCGGCCTCGTTGAGGTCACTTGAAAATCACCTCGAACACCCACACGGATGCCATTTCTCCTCCCACGGATGCTAGCATGCAGACAACCACTTTTGCTGGAGACCTCCACTCCCGCACGATAGGTTCCAACTCCCCCAACGAGCCCAACCCCGACCTGCTGGCAAAATATGAGGACCTGCTTGCTACCCGCAAATTGCAGTGGATGAGCTATCACAGACTCGATCGCGTTTTGGGCAAAGGGGGGCAAGGGATTGTGTTCCTCTCCGAACGCAAGGGAGCAGACGGTTTTGCACTCCCCGTCGCCATGAAGGTTTTTTCTCCCGAACGGTTCTCCACCCAAGCCGAATACAACGAATCGATGCAACGCATCAGCATGGTTGCGTCATCGGTAGCCAGAATTCAACACGAGGGAGTTCTGAGCGTACACGATTTTATCGATCGCCACCGAATCCGAATTTTGATCATGGAATGGATCGATGGCTACGATCTCAAGGATCTTCTCCGATCCGAACGACTCGGTCGAATCCGTGGCCGAGTTCCGCAAAAGCGATGGGACTACATCAACAACGTCATCGCCACAGCGGGACCGACTCATGCAAGACTCAAAGCGGGGGTTGCTGTGGCCGTGGTTCGAGATTGCTTAGCAGCTCTGGCTGCACTGCATCGCGAAAACATTGTCCACGGAGACATCAAGCCTTCCAATATTATGATCAAGCGGAGTGGGCATGCCAAACTGATCGATATCGGCTCCGCATTCGAAGCGGACAAACAGCCGAACGTATTCACCTGTACGCCGGTCTATGCTGCCCCAGAGGTTTTGGAAAGCAATTCGATTTCCCCACGCAGCGACTTGGCGAGCTTGGGCTATGTCCTGGTCGAGTTACTCTCCGGTCAGCCCTGTTTCTCAGAGACCGATTCGTACAAGGAACTGCTAGAGCAGAAACGAACCCTTTCGGCCCGGCTCCCCGATCTGCTACCCCCAGAGGTGAGTTGCAACGGGCACCTGATGAATTTTTGCCGAGGCCTCATCTCGCCAGACCCCTCGCGGCGATTTCCTAGCGCCGAAGCAGCCGAGCTACAACAAGAGGGGGCGGCATCGTTTCATCGCCAATTAGTGCTCAGCAATCTAGCTAGCGAATACGACAACGACATCCGCGTGTGGATCGAAGAGCTAAAAGAAATGGACGAGGAAGGTCTCGAAGGCTAGTTTATTCGGTCCTGGCTCTCCAACAATTTTCGCGTAAGTGCGATCGCTCTACGGTGTCGGGCAATGCGAAGCGAGCACGCAAGTCGCCTTTGGCGACGATACAAAAATGGCCGGGAAAGTAGGATTGTCGGGTAGGTTGATGGGAGGTTAGCGTGTCGGAGCCCTACCGGAGGTCTTGCGCCCTTTCCGCTACTATGGGTATCGCTTCGCGTTGCTAGCTGCTTAGTCAGTGGTCCACTGACGCAAGGTCAAACGAGTCATGCTATACTATCAACAGTTAGGAATCGTCCCCCCTTACCCCGACAGCTCGTGCCTGGAGAACCAATATGAGTAGTGCAGAACGACCAGAACATTTCAGCGTCGATGACTATCTGGCATTGGAAGAAAACGCGCTTACCAAAAGCGATTACATTGATGGATGGATTCGAGCAATGGCTGGAGGGTCGGTTCGGCATAATCGGATCAAATCTAACTGCATGATTCATTTGGGTAGCTCGCTTAAGGGTAATCCCTGTCGACCTTACGATTCCGACATGAAAGTCAGCATTAGGAGTTCAGACATGAAGCGATTCTACTACCCGGACGTACAAGTTGTCTGCAAATCAAACGATGAGCTTTCCGTTTTCCAAGATCACCCAGTCTTGGTCATCGAAGTCCTCTCGCCCTCAACGCGGCGGTACGACCTCGATGAAAAGATGTCCGCATATCTGACGATTCCGTCCCTAAAATGCTACATCGCGCTCGAGCAACATCAACCGATTGCCATCGTGATGCGGCGAACCGAAAACGGATTTCTGCGAGAAGTAGTCGAAGGCCTCGAAGCCTCTATCGATTTACCGTTCCTCGGCTGTGCACTGCCAATGCGAGAAATCTACGAAGACGTCGAGTTTACGCCTTACTGCGTCCAAGAACCCGATCTCGAATACGAGATCGGTTAGTAGCGTAAGAGCGATCGCTCTACGGTGTCGGGCAATGCGAAGCGAGCATGCGTGTGAGTAAAGCAATTTTAGGAACAGTAATCTTCGCTAATCAACGCTAATCCTAAACCAAAGGTTTGACGAAAAGGGTTAGAGGTGAAGTTTGAAGGGTGAAAACGGGGCGGGGTGAGGGGCCTGCGCGCAAACGCAGTTATGATAAAGTAATGGTCCTTTCGGTTTGGCTAGCAACCTCAGGAGGCATTCTCGATGTACGATCATCTTCTTATTGGCATTTTTCCTACAAACGATTTCGCCTACAAAAAAATCTTCGGCTCACCAGCCAACGAACGAGTCCTGATCAGCTTGCTCAACGCCATCTTGAAACTGCCTATACCGATTACCTCTGTCACGATTCAAAACCCTTTCAACTATCAAGACTTCTACGAAGACAAACTATCGGTGCTCGATATCAAAGCGGTCGATCAGGATGGAAATATCTACGATATTGAGATGCAACTCGAGGTCCATCTCGGGTTGATTCAGAGGATTGTTTTTTATGGATGCGAACTCTACTCGGGGCAGCTGAAATCAGGGGACGACTACTCGAAATTGAAACCGGTTTTTGCTATTTGCTTGCTGGAAGGGACTTTGTGGCAAGATTCCGATCGGGTGCATCATGCGTTTCGCTTGGTGGACCAAGAAACCAATCGTATCCTGAAGGATACGATGGAATTTCACATTTTGGAAATGGGACGGTATAATTTAGGAGAGAGCGATCTGGCAACTGCTAGTACTCTGGAGCGTTGGCTGTACTGGTTACTGCACGCCCATAAGTACACCGAGGAAGAGCTGATGAAGCTTTTTCCGGACGAAGAGTTTCAGCAAGCCACCCAATCCCTGGTGTCTATCAAACGAGTTACAGAGGACAAGCAAATGTACGATGCAACGGAAAAAGCCCGCCGGGACCGGCAATGGGTCATTAACGCTTCGCGAACGGAGGGCGAGATCGAGGGCAAGATCGAGGGCAAGATCGAAGGTAAGATCGAAGGTAAGATCGAAGGTAAGATCGAGCTGATTCGTACTTTGGAGGGGCTTCTAGGAAGAGTACCGACCGATGAATCGCAATTAAAATCGAAATCACTCGACAAACTCCAGCAGATTTCGACCGAATTGCAGTCTGAACTGCGAGAGCGGAAAGCAATTTAGGAACAGTAATCTTCGCTAATCAACGCTAATCCTAAAACAAAGGGTGGACGAAAAGCGTTAGTGGTAACTGTTCCCGTAGTTTTGCCCCTCTGTGATTAGTGGCAATTAGTGTTCGTGATCCACGACGGCGTGGCGGGTAAATGGCGATGCGCCGGGTCTTCAGAACGTCATCGGTCCACTTACACAAGTTCATTGAAGCCGTAAAACGGCGAACCTCCTAGCTCTCCACTGACCTCGCGTAAGTGGAAGCACGACTAACTGGCTAGACCGCCTCGCCCCTCAACCGACTCCGGCTCACCACCGAGTTCACTCGGTGGGAGCGTGACTCATCGGCTACGCAGCGGTGCCCCGAATCGTCAGCGCGGTCTCTAGCCAGCCAGTCATCCGCTCCATTGAGGCAAGCTCAATGGGGGCGAAGAACGCGGGTATCGCTTCGCGTTGCTAGCCAGCGAGTCATCGGTCCACCGACGCAAGGTCGGTAGAGCCGTACGATTTACCCGACGGGCCTTTATTTGGGCTTGGTCTTATTAACATCCCTCGCCCTGTCTCACCTTATCAATAAGCCGCTTGATCGACGCTGCTATGCCGCAGGAGCGATGTCCTTTGAGCCTTGTTTAGACCTCATCGCTACGACCACGATTCCTAGCCCGATGAAGATTAACTGAGCTGCTACCCAAATACCCAATGCCGCGAGAATCTTCCCCTCGAAAGCTCCGTAAGCGTGAAGACCAATACCCAGTTGATTCGTACCGAACATGGACCAGGCGGTGATAATGTTGCCAAAGATCGCCAGATTGGCAAATCCGAGGGCACCTACCAATCGGTCCCATCTCGCGTGTAGTAGCAATGCGTTCCACAGAACGATCATCAAGGCTCCATTCTCTTTCGGATCCCAACCCCAGAATCGGCCCCAACTATCGTCGCCCCAGAGACCACCCAAGACGGTGCCCACAAAGCTAAAGAACAATCCAAAGCAGACTACGGCGTAGGTAATGCGATATAAAACGGCGATATAATCGTTGTACTCGTTGGCAGTCGCCGAATCCCGCCCTGCGATAGCAGCGATCGCTGCTGCCACGACGATCGCGATACCAAATAACCCAGCAAAGAACGTCGCGCTATATCCTAACGTGACCGAAATCACGTGCGTTGACAGCCAAAACTGCGTATCCAAAACCGCTTGCAGAACCGGCGTGGTATCACCCGTGTCGAGCCCCTGCGCCACTAGCAAACTCAAATATCCCGCGGTCGACGCCACGACCAACGAAACTCGTATCGGATAGAATAATTCGGACACGATACAGAACAGAACCATACCCCATCCTATGAAAATGGCGGCAGAGTACAGACTAACGACAGGCGGACGTTCAGAAATAACAACCCGTGCCCAAATGCCGTAGGTTTGCAACAAGAACGCTGCAATGCAAAGTGCTAACGCAACGACTCGCAATGATCGAGGCATCACCGCAAAACTAGCAGTCGCGAGTATACCTAGGAGCAGAAAGAGTCCCCTGCATTTTGCGAACAAGTCGGTGCGCTGAAATTGATGTTCAAAAGCGACCTTGTCAGTCCGCATCACTTCGTTGCCGTGGGCCTGGACCGCAGCGACACGAAACTCCTCGACAAGCTTGTTGATCTTGGCTCCCTGGGTCTTGTTCTCCTGATAAGCCATGCTCAACTGAATGAACTTCTCCAAGGCCAACATGCTATCCGATTTCTTATCCTCCAACGCCTTGGGGAGCGAGTCAAAGAAAAGGGGACCGAATGCATCCCAATTTAACGGGGGAGCACGCTCACCCTCTGCGACAACCGCTTGAGTAAAGGACGGTAGAATCGTCGGTCCTTTGGCGTTTCGCACGCGGGAGACTCGGTCCTCAAGTTCACGCAACTCTTGTCTGAGCGCACTTATGTCTCCGGATTTGATACTCTCCGGTGCAATCGGTCTGTATGCATCAAACAAAGAGTTAACAATGGAAACCTTGTTCAACACCTCCAACAGCTTTTCGTCCTCAAAGGGAAGCTTCTTCTCCCGATTCTGACTGGCTTGAATGATCTTCGTCATGCGAGGCCAAATCGCTTGCAATCCGTCAACGATATCGTTGTAAGAATATCGATTCGATTTCACCCGCGTTAATCCCAACGCACCGGTGACCTCAGGTGCATCAATGCGAATGAGAGGATTCGAGCGAACCCAATCCTCCGTCATCATGACGTCAAAAAGCCATTGCGAAGCGGATATTCGAACTTCCTTCGGCTCCTTCCCTTCCCCCTGTTGCTCAAGCGTCAAGGCATATGGTTTGTTCGAAAGGATCTGAAGTATTTCAGCACCAGCCGAGGAAAGCGGCTTGACCCGCCCGCCATAGTTAACGGTCAGCTTGCCAATAGCATCGTAGTCCACCTTTTCTCGATCCGTCTTGGGGGGCAAGAAGATGGAATAGCAATAAGCCAGCAGCAGGAATGAACTCACACAACCCGCTATCCACGCGGTTCGCTTCGATTTGGCTTTCGCCGTTACGTTTACCTTGGAGAGCCCAGAATTGCCCATCACAAGCTTCGTCGTATCACTTTCGTCTTTTACAGTCGGGATCGCGATAGCACCTCGCTCATATCGCAAAGCAAATCGGGCAAACGTTCCCCCAAAATGAAAGAGCATCCCGAGTCCCACCAACACGCAAGATACATAGGGAATTAGCCAGCCTGCGTTAGTAACAACTTGAAGCACCGTTTGCTCGACCCCGTAACTGCTTCGTTCGCGAGGTATGTAGCTGGATTGGTAGAACGTTTCACCACGGAAACGGAGTGGACTGTTCATCCAGACACGTCCTTCCTGTAGCACGTTACCTTCTAAATCTTTGATGGTGATGTAAGAAGAATAATCCTTGGGGATGGCGGTGTTCGTGTATTCTTCTAGAACAACGTCGTCGAGTGTTACCGTGTAATCTTTGTAATTCCGACGGAACTGAAGCCCGATTTCATAGGTCTTCGACGCTGCCTCGATTTTGTCGAATAGCTTCATCGAGACAACTTGCTCATCGTTCAACCATTGGCTTGCGAGATAACGCCCCAGCTCCTGTTTGTCAGATTTGTTGATCAGCGTGTAGTAAGCGGACGAAATATTGGACTCGCTAGTGGCCCCTCCCGCTTTCGGAGCATCCTGAACCTCCCAATCTTTGATCAACCCGAGCATGCTGGCTTCCGGTGAATCGGCAGCCGGTGCCTGGGCGCGGGATCGCATCGTGCTGTTCTCCATCCACTTGTCGATGCGAATGGCGAATGGCAAGCCGTCTACTGTCAGCTCTGTTCCATTGCGAGCGGAATCGCGAAGCATATGCTGATTAAAGGCCACGACCCGATCTCCATCGTCAGGGCTGCGGTCGATCACCACGAGCTCCACGGTATCGATCTCCGCCACCATGCTGGTTTGCTGCCCCTCCACGATGGACATGCGTTCTTCGCGCTGTGCATCTCCGAAGATGAACTGGCCCACCATTAGCAAGCCTACCCCGAAGTGAATGAGCACATTCCCACCGCGTTGACCGAATAGAATGGTCAATCCTGCGAGAAGAACAAAGCCAACCCCTAGACTCTTGGTCAACTGCCAAACGATCCTCAAGCCGGGATCTGGGATACGATAAGCGTCTCCCGTCCAGAGCAAGAACGCACTTACCGCCGCAAAGATGGCCGCGGTCGAGATCCCTGTATAGAGAATGACCTTGTTGGTTGGCTTGTACAAAACCAACCAGCCAATGGTGAGCAAAGTCAATGCGTGAGCAGACCATACCGTGCCGGTCCACAACAGGTCATACGAGAAAGGTGGCTCTCCCTGCAAACCATCTCCCAGGTGGGCACTGGCCACCACCAAACCGACTAAAGCAAAGCCTATGAGCGTAACGAACAGCCCTCCCCAAAATCGTTTTCCGCGAGCATGCATTTTGAACCGCGTCAGCTTGGCTGCAAAAAGATTGATAAGCAGGATCAAACCAATCGCAGCACCGCCTGGCATCAAAAAGCCATACGGAATCGGGTTTTCGTGATTCCAGATCGTTACCGGGACAAACACGTCAAAAGGGACGTAAGCCACCCAGCTATTGAAGTACTGGCGTTTCACGTCGACGATCGTTTCCTCGTCCTGCGCTAGCGTACCAACCAATAACAAAAGGGTTCCTAGTCCGAACATCAACACGGCGATGCGAAGTGATCCCAGCGCCTTTAAGACTTGCCAGAAGATGGCATTGGCGTCGAGCGTTCCGGCAGCAGCGTTGCGGGCGGTGAAGGTTCTATTGGCTATCGATGACATATGGCTCTCTACTCCCAACGCAACGAATGGATGAAGCGAAGAAGGTTTTCGTTTTGATCTTGGGCTGTCTGTACGGAAGAACGTAATTTAACGAAGATGCTCAAACCCTGGTCGTTAACCGGAATCGACGCAATCACTAAACAATTTGCGTCGGGCTCGTCTGAAGCAGCCAGTCGGTAAACCCGAGCCTGCTTGTCCCCTGCGGGGATGAGTTCGGCATCCGCCACGGCTTTTTCTGCGAGCCGATCGTTAATCTCGGTTTCGGAGCTTTTGGTAACCTGCTGTGCCCACATCTTGCAGTTCTCGAGGGGGACATCCAACGCTTGACTCACCGCGACCTCGGTATCGCTGTCCTCAGAACCTATGCGAAAAGAAGCCATCCGATATGGGCTGCCGGGCTGCGCGATCCAGCCCTCTGGAGTTTCGTATTGCAATCGCGGAGGAGCCCCTGACGAGGAAGCGGGCATTCCGCCACCCGAGGAAGCAGCGGTTGGAGCCCCGGATCCAGAAGCCGCACCGGCTGACGCTCCCTCCCCTTTGGGAATGCTCCCGGATGAAGTGTGCGAACCGTCCCGGTCAAAAATGTAAGCCGGAATCGCGGACTCGGGGCGATCTACACGCGCAAGCTGCGACTCCCACTCGTCGACCGATTGCTCCCCTAAACCGACTTGTCCGTTCCAGCGATCCAATTGCTCTTTGAGATAAACCCGCCACTCCGACTCAGATGAAGGTGCGTTGAGCTTGGTGACCGTTATCACAACTGGTTTTTCGTCCCTCGCAACTGAGATCTCAATCTTGGCATCGGCAATGCTATCGCCAGGAGCTAGCTGCCAACCAGCCGGCAAATCGAAATTCGGCTGAAACGTTTGCGGATCGACCGTGAATTTGGCAACGACATCTGCAAAATTGCCTGCCGCCGCGTCGATTCTGGAGATCGTATCGGTAATCTTCAGGAAGTAGCCATACCCGAGGTACGGGAAGACGGCCCCCAAGATTCGCTTTTGCTCCATCGGAATAGAGCTGGCCCTCATGCCAGGCATCCCCAAACCGCCCGACGATGCTAAACCCGGGGCCCCCGGCATTTTCGGAGGCTGCACGACGAACACGGACTCCTGCTTCGGAGCAGTGTAAACCCTCGGCTCATGCTGCTGCTGACAAGCCGCCACCGAGACCAGTCCAAGGCAGGCCAAGAGATAACGCTTGCAAAATTTCGTGGGATTTGACTTCAAGGGAGGTTTTCTCTGTATTCTTCTAAAATTAGGATTCTTTACTTAGGCCGATCTCAATTAAAAATCTTGCTAAAGGTCAACGGGACCTGGGCCTCCAGGTAATCTGGCGCTATTTGTAATCTGGCCCTATTTAAGGTGGGAGGGCGTTCTATTCGCGGGCAAAGCCATTAATCGGCCAGTTCGACCGCCAAGCGTCCGAGAATTATAGGCCTTATCGTCGTTCTTACGACACAATAGTACGGTAGGTTTTCCAAATATGAAGCATGGGAGGTTGACCGAAGTACCGGATATCTCCAAGATTCAAGGCAAATTCCCCGTTCCACTTCTAGGACCTGTGTCCCTGTGCCGCACCTATTTGAAACAACTTCCTTCGCAGGACAAATGATTTTGCTTGGAACCGGCACCAGCGTCGGGGTGCCTGTGATCGGTTGCGGCTGCTCCGTCTGTCGGTCTCCGAACCCTCGCAATCATCGGACACGGTGCAGCGTCGCAATCGGCTTACCCGACGGAAATGTCCTGATCGACACCCCTCCCGATCTACGCAACCAGCTCTTGCGAGAGAGCATCGGCGTCATTCACTCGGTGATATTCACCCATGAGCATGCGGACCATCTGCACGGCATGGACGATTTGCGATTGTTTCCGTTTCTCATTGGGGGAGCCGTACCGGTTCACGCGACGCAGAGGGTTCAGAAGCGAATCAAGCAGGTTTTCGATTACGCCTTTGAAGACCGAGAGCCAACACATGCGGGAGCAGCCCCCAAATTCGATTTGAGAACGATCGATTTAGAGCCATTCGAAACGATGGGGGGCGTATTCACTCCCGTGCCGATGTCCCACGGGCCTTACTGCGATGTGCTGGGCTTTCGATTTGGCAACGTGGCTTATTGTACCGACACGAATAATATTCCCGACAGCAGCATGGAGCTGCTTCGCGGCCTGGATTGCCTTGTGATCGACGCCCTTCGCTACACGCCTCATCCCACCCATTACAACGTCGAACAAGCTCTCGAGGTAATTGCCCAACTCGAGCCTAAGCGAGCCTACCTCACCCATTTGTCCCATGATCTGGACTACGAGGCCGCGAACGCTTTGCTTCCCGACCACGTCGAGCTCGCGTTCGATGGTCTTAGAATCCCTCTGACATGATCGACAACACGATGGAATCGACGGAATCGACGTTGGAAGCCAGCATTCAATCCGCCATCTCGATGCTGACTCATGACCTGACCGCAGCTAAGTCGGGACAGCCCTATTGGTCGGGAAAGCTATCCGACTCTGCTCTCTCGACAGCGACGGCGATCAGCGCTCTGTCGGTTTGTCGCCAAACTACCGGTACCGACCGATTCGATGCACTTATCGAACTCGGTTCTAACTGGCTTGCCAAGGCACAGAACGACGATGGTGGCTTTGGTGATACCGACCGATCTTTATCCAACATCGCTACCACGTTGCTCGTCTTGGCTGCTTGGGAACTGGCTGGCCACTCGGTACGCTTTTCCGGCCAAGTGACCTCAGCCTGGGATTATGTCAACCGGCTCGGAAGCTGGGAGGGGCTCCGTAAACGCTATGGCAAAGACAAGACTTTCGTTGTGCCGATCATGACGAACTGTGCTATCGCCGGCTTGATTGGCTGGAAAGATATTCCCACTCTTCCCTTTGAGGCTGCCGCTCTGCCTCAGTCATGGTATCGATTTGCGAAGATGCCGGTCGTCAGCTACGCCGTCCCCGCATTGGTCGCAATCGGGCAAGCTCAATTCGTCCACAATCCTCCTAGAAACCCCATAGCCCACTTAGTCCGCAACCTGTCGCGTGAACGCACGCTCCGAGTGCTCGATTCCATGCAGCCCGAGAGTGGTGGCTATCTCGAAGCAACGCCTCTGACTAGCTTTGTACTGATGAGCTTGGCGAGCATCGGACAAGCAGCCTTGCCCGTTTGCCAAAACGCGATTCGGTTTCTCGAAGACTCAGCTTCCGATGAAGGTAGCTGGCCCATCGACACGAACCTAGCAACCTGGGTGACCTCTCTTACCACGACAAACTACTACGCTTCGCTGCAGGAGTATCCAACCAGTTCTAGTTGTGACGAACAAACCGATGCACCGAGCCTCACCACTCTTGACAAAGCTTACGATCCTAGCAAGCTCGCCCAGGACTGGACCGATACGATCGACTGGATCCTTTCATGCCAACATCGCATTCGGCATCCGTTTACCGGTGCCGATCCAGGAGGATGGGGCTGGACCGATCTGAGCGGTTCGGTTCCCGACGCGGACGATACTCCAGCGGCACTCTTGGCCTTGCGAGACTACGTCGATCATCATCCGGCCGAATTGAATAGGGTCATCGAGCCGGTGACGCAAGGATGCCGCTGGCTACTATCCCTGCAAAATCGAGATGGCGGCTGGCCAACGTTCTGCCGAGGCTGGGGGCAGTTGCCATTTGATCGGAGCGGCTCAGATTTAACGGCCCACGCGATTCGTGCCTTGTTTGTTTGGCGGGACCAACTTCCCGAGGCCATGCAAAGATCGATCTCGACATCGATCCAAAAGGGCTGGAAATACCTCCAAAAACACCAGCAAACCGATGGTAGCTGGCTCCCTCTGTGGTTCGGCAACCAAGATCGAGTTGAAGAAGACAACCCATTTTACGGAACCGCCAGGGTCTTGCTGGCGTACTCCCAATGTGGCCGAGCCGAGGACCCGTGCGCCGTCGCCGGTGTTAAGTTCCTGCAAAGTCAACAAAACAGCGACGGAGGCTGGGGTGGCGGTGCGTCGATCTGCTACCCTAAGCCAGATGACGGAGTGTACAATCCAAATCTCACGGCCGGTAAGCAATCACACGCGAACGTCAGCACCATCGAAGAAACCGCAATAGTATTAGAAGGAATCATGGCTTGCAGTGGCAAAATGGTGGACTCTCGCATTATAATGAGGGGCCTCGAGTGGTTGTCACAGGCAATTCATTCTGGGCATCACCACACGAGCCAACCCATCGGCTTCTATTTCGCGAAGCTCTGGTACCACGAACGTCAATATCCTCTCGCGTTCTCACTCAGTGCACTAAGAAAAGGACTTGAGTTTTGTCAACGGTAACACAACCCGCTATCGCCAACACCGAGATTGCAGCCACAGGTAAGAGCGAGAAGAAAACACGCCGCAAGACCAGCCACCTCAAATTAGTACCGGAGACGAAAGAGCTTCGAGAAGCACTACGGGCTAAGTGCGCAGAGGTCGCTGGCAAACTCAACAAAGATCTGCCCCCCACCAAGGATCAGCTCGAACAGATTGCTCGACGGGCGCTCGAGGAAGCGAACATGCCCGAGGGGTATGTTGGATGGGCGATGGTCATGATTTCCTCCGAATTCTTCCGAGACTCGGTAGCATCGATTCCTCCCAGTCGCCGTTTGTTCCTGTTGCCGCACTGCCTCAAGCATGCTGAGGGATGCCCAGCAGACTACGACGAATTCGGGATGGATTGCAAAAAGTGTGGAGCGTGCAGCATCGCAGACTTTCGCACCATGGCAGAAGAGATGGGGTACAAGGTGCTGGTCGCCGAGGGATCCCCGGTTGTTCTCAAGATCATCGTCAGCGGCTATGTCGACTCGATTGTCGGTGTGGCTTGTTTGAATGTCTTGGAAAAAGCCATCGACAAGATTCTGCTTGCCGGAATTCCGTGCATGGCGGTGCCGTTGCTATCGAGCGATTGCCGCAACACCAGCGTCGATGAAGACTGGGTTCGGGATATGATCTTGACCATGGCTCCTGCTGCCGAGCAGCAAACCAAATCGTATGTTCACCTGATGCGTGCCGCGAGCGAATTATTCCAGCAACCGCAGTTGAACGATCTCGTCGGTCGGCAACGCAGCCAGCAACCGATTAGCCAAACCGCAGCTAATCCGCTGGAAGGGATCGATCCAATCGCCGCCACCGAAGCGATCGCAACTGACTTCTTAGCCCGAGGTGGCAAGTACTCTCGTCCGTTTATCACTTTGGCGGCATACGATGCTATGACAGGGGGGAACGCAACTGGTGCTGGTGGACCAAACGTCGTTCAGAATCTTTCGCGAGGTGTTCGCTGTGCAGCTATGAGCATTGAATGCTTCCACAAAGCGAGCTTGGTGCACGACGACATCGAGGACAACGATTCCTTCCGATACGGCGTTCCAGCGGTTCATCAACAGTTTGGTTTGCCCACAGCGATCAACATTGGAGATTACATGATTGGCTTAGGTTATAGGCTGATCGGTCGTGAAATCGAAACCATAGGAGCGGCTGCTGCCGCCGACATTTTGAATTGTTTGTCGTCAGCCCACATGCGACTGGCGGAAGGACAAGGAGCAGAGTTGCTTTGGCGCGACGCATCGGACAAACGGCTCGCTCCTATCGATGCCTTGAAAATCTATGCACTCAAGACAGCCCCTGCCTTTGAGGCAGCACTCTACACCGGCATACGGCTTGCCGCTGACGCCGCAGCCTATACCGAGCCAGTGAAACTTTTCGCTCGCAACATTGGTGTCGCGTTCCAAATTATCAATGATCTTCAGGACTGGTATGGAGACAATGATAACAAGCTCGGGACTGCGGGCGATATCCTCGCAGGTCGGCCAACCATTCTGTTGGCGCTGGCTTTGCAATCGTTGAATGCAGAGGACCAAGCGAAATTGTTGAGCATTCTCGATTCTGCATGCGAACTTCCGGATAATCTCCGGATTGTGAACGCTCGTGAGTTGCTCGAGAAGGGGCGTGTGTTTGAGCAAGCGGAAAAGCTCATCGAGAAGCACCGTGAGCGGGCAGTCGATATAGCTCAGGCTATTGAGCCAGAGCCATTGCGTCGTCTCATGTTGTACTTAATCGATACCGTGCTAGACCAATCAGCGATTGTTAAGGAGCAGCACGTACACGTACCAGCTCTCCACACCATTCAGATAGGATTGACTCCGGTCCAATGAGCCAGCCTCAGATGGAATTCTGCGGCGACGAGTGCTTGAGCGCGGAGTCGCTGATTGGAATCTATTACGACCAACCTCGGGATTTGGCATCATTCCGTTATCTACCGGCGCTCGAGGTTCCGCAGCCGTACCGTGGGCTACTCGCCCACGAGAATCACATGACGGTGACCGTGGAGCGATTTCACCGAGACACGGTCGATGTAGAGGTTTTGCGGGATGATTTCAAAGAGAGCGTTTACCATCGCGAGATACTTTTGAAGACGCATCATACTGGCGTCGTCGTGCAGTATGGCATTGTGCGGTTGTTCCCAAAGTTTCTTCCGGAGAAGGCACTGCAAGAAATCCTAGCTCGTCAGAAGCCACTGGGGCGAGTGTTGATTGAGCACGACGTGCTTCGGCACATTGAGTTGTTCGATCTTTTGCAAGTGCGCTGTGGACGTGTTTTGGCTGATTTTTTTTCTGTCCCGATCGGCACTAAGACCTACGGTCGAACAGCGATCCTGCATTGCAACAACGAACCGGCTATTGAACTTCTCGAGATCGTACGGCCATAATCGAGGATTAGTCTGTTGTATCCATACCAGCCCGCTGCGTAAGTAAAGGGAACAAACGGGCCGTCTATATGGCATTTCTAAGGAGTCATCGCTACTGCCGATTCGCATTGCTGATGGTCTTATCATGGACCGTAATGACGTTCACACATGAGATGGGTCATATTGTGGGTGGACTCTGTGGTGGTGGGAAGTTGACTTCTGCCAGCGTTGTGCCCTGGCGGATACCATACAGCATCTTCGATCCGGATCCGTTTCCTTTGGTCACTCTTTGGTCAGGTTTAAGTTTCGGAGCTATGATGCCGGTAATTGCGGCGACTGTGATTAATCGGCCTTCGGTCTGGTTTGTTGCCCATTTCTGCCTGCTTGCCAACGGCAGTTACATTGCGGTCGCTTGGCTAACCGGAGATAGTTACTTGGATACAGCGAGGCTATTGGCCCATGGAGCGAGTCCGCTCTCGATCGCCGTTTATTGCATGATCACCATAGGCTGGGGATATTTCGGTTTTCGAAACTCCTGCATACGAGAACTAAGTCTCACTGTTCTCGAGCGATGATCGGGCAGCAGACGCGAGATCAGCGGAGGCGGGTATACGATTTTTTCAGGGGCTGATTACCTTCCTGCAATCTGTCTTATTTCAAGCACCAATGATCCAATTCCAATTCCAAAGAGAATCAAAACGCTGAGAACAAGAAACAAATCAAAGATCTTGGAAGGAGTTAAGCCGGGACGACAGCCAGTCCATCGGAAATGCAATGCTGCATAACCAAGCATCGGTAACATAATGGCCTGAGCTGCACCACTTAGTAATACGAGCTTGGTAGCTGACTGAACAATCCAGTACATCAGCAAACAAAGAAGGGGAAAAACGAAGCTCAGGATCTTAACCATACGACGCTGCGCAGCCTCGTCCGTTTTGGCTAGTCCTATGATACCCATCGCATCCGCAAACGTCCGAGCATGACTGGCATTGGCAACATAGAATGTGGAATACAAAACAAACAATGCTCCTACCAAAAAAATACTCTTGGCCATACCACCCAAAACCGGTTCGTACATCATCGAGAGGGTAATCAGGAGCTTGCTCCCCTCAGGCACAATTCCGGCCCTATGCAAAATACCTGCTCCGAGCACAAAGAATGCAATGGTCGCTACGGTATAAATAACCATGGAGAACCAGATGTCGGCCTTCATGACACGTAGCCAGCCACGCGCGCGATTGGTCCACGCCTCCGAACCATCGTAAGTACCGGTCTTTTTCGCATAACCCTTCTCCAAACACCAATAGGGATACTGTATCAGTTCCGCTGCTCCGACACCGATGATGCCGATCGTGGCAAATGCGATCATAAGTGCGTTTTTTCGATCACCCTCGGGCAATCCGAAACTGAGCCCATCAATCCAATCTTGCGTGGAAAAACTCCAAGCCGGAATGAACTGTAGACCAATCGCATTTCCCAAGGTCACCAGCGTAAAGACTGCGACCATGACGGTTGCAAACCCCTGGATAAACCGATACCCACCCCATACCAGCATCAGCGAAGTACCGAACGCAATCGGTGCAGCCCAGATCAAATCATCGCGATAGACGAGTTTCGCTTCGAGTGCCTCCTTATCGGTTGGCTCTGGTATCGCCAGATAATCGCGTAGGAAGTTTCTACGACGTTCTAAAATTTCCGCTTGAGTCGACTCGCGCTCAGTATCCCAAGCAATCGGCAGCATGCTCGCTTCTCGTTCAGTCTTCCTAGCAACCTCTTCGATTTGCAGCTTCGTTTCTAACGCGATGATGGCTTGGCTTTCTTTCCCTTGTGCGGTGATGGGAGCGACTAAGGCCAATGCCTGTCCCACGCCACCAGCGATGCCACCTAACTGACCAATGCTCAGGAACCACATAACAAACCAATACCAGACGATCCAATTCCCCTTCCCCTCGACTCGCGGACCGGGAACGGTATTCAAAGCGGTAAGAGTTGGCATGCCATGCGCAATCGTGAACCGCCCGATTTCTATTTGAGCAAAGACCTTAATCACACAGCCTACGATGATAAGCCACAACAGGGACAGCCCTGAGTTAGCCCCGGTCATGGTAGTGGCTATCAGTTCTCCGGAGCCTACGATGGACGCCGCGATGATGAGGCCGGGCCCTAGATGGGAAACGATCCCCCAAAACGTACGAGGGGGATCGGAAATGGCGATTTCGTGCTGCGGAGAAGACATCGGCACAACGATTTGTTAAAGGTGGGAGGCGGGGCTTGTGAGTGAGCCACCCAGTATAAGTCCCCTGGCAGGGCTGTATGCGGGCACAACGACCGTCTCAACTAAAAAATCTTCTGATTAGAAGGGGTGAAGGGTGAAGGATCGGTCCGCTGACGCGAGGTGGATGGAGCCGGAGGAAGGGGGGATTTGCTCTCCATTGAGCTTGTCTCAGTGGGAGCGTGACTAAGGGGCTAGAACGTCACGGCCCCCCAACCGCCTTTGGCTCTCCACCGAGTTGACTCGGTGGGAGCGTGACTCGTCGGCTACGCAGCGGTTGTTCGGGGTGTTGGTGCGTGCTTTAGCTAACGAGTCATGCGTTCCACTGAGCAAGCTCAGTGGGGGCGAAGAACGCGCGGGCGTTGTTTGAGTCTAGCCGGGGAGTCAGCGGTCCACTGACGCGAGGTCAATGGAGCCGGAGAACCGATGGGCGGTGGAGAGAGAGGCCCTCACCGTATGGCTCGCGACATTACGCTCACATTCAGGGGGTTATTCCGATGCGACGTTGACGTAGACTTTGAGTGCAGAGTTATCCTCCACCAGCAACCGCATCATTTCTTTGTAGTTCTCAAGACCTGCCACGGGGTTAGTGAGAATCTTTTCCGAGACTCCAGGGTACATCACTTCACCCAAAGCAAGATCCTTGATGCCGGACTCAAAGTGCTCGCGATTGGCGTTGACGCTGCCAACCAGCAACTTGTTACCGAGCACCCACTCTATATTGATCTTGTCCGATGGAATCTCGGTATGATGCTTTCCTCCCGTGATACTGGTCCAAACGAGAACCCCGTTATGCCCCAAAGCTTCCATTGCGTTAAAGGCAATCTTGGAGGAGCCCGTAGCATCGATGATTAAATCGGCTTTGCCCACTTTCTTCGCTAGATCTTGAAGCGAAGTCTGTTCAGTGGAGATGTACGTCGCCTCCATTCCTTCGACAATCGAGCTCTTGAGATGCGGCCCCTTGGCACGAGCCAGTGTAAAGACTTCGAGCCCTTTAAGACGAAGCACGAGAGTGGAAAGCAAACCAATTTGGCCAGCTCCGAGCACAAACGCACGCTTGGGGCTCCAAACTTTCATCCGTCGCTGCGCTTCGAAAGCTTGTTGAATCGCTTTGGCGGCGCAACTCATCGGTTCCATGAGAACATGCAAGTGCTTTAGTCCTTTTGGAACACGGACGATATAGTCTTCATGATCGACAAAGAATTCGGTGAGATATCCATGCAAGAGGTTGATGCCTCTCTCATAGTAGATCTCTTCGCTCGTCATGTCGTAGGTACCAATCTTATCGTAGATCGATCCGCCAGGACGTCGCACTGTGGCGGTGACGTAGTCCCCTGGTTTCACCGAGCGAACGTTTGGGCCAACGGCTTGAACAACACCGAACGACTCGTGGCCCAGGACTAAATAATCATCCCCCGGAGGTGCGTTGCCGTAAAGGGCGTCATTGATTTCGCGGTCCGTCGCATCGACGCCGACCTTGAGCACTTTGACCAAGATCCCTTTGCCGTCAGGTACCTTGTCCAGGCTAGGCATAGGAACATCGCGTTCGTGGACGCTATGAGGAACTCCAGGCCGTACGGCAATCGCTTTCATGGGAAATTCGGTAAGGTGTTAGGAAGCAAGGATACTCGATGGAAACGGCGGTTGATTTTCCGCCGAGGTTGGCAAAAGAGTATAGTCACTTTCCGAGATTGCGTAATGTCGAATGAGGGTGATGGACGGTGAAGTAGGTGGAGCCCTACCAGAGGTCTCGCGCCCGTACCGCTTTAGTTGGGGGCGTTACGAGTAGAAACGAAAAACGGCCGGTTGCCCGGCCGTTTTGTATTCGATCGAGTTTTGTATTCGATCGAGTTTTGTATTCGATCGAGTTTTGTATTCGATCGAGTTTTGTATTCGATCGAGTTTTGTATTCGATCGAGTTTTGTATTCGATCGAGTTCTGTGTTAGCCTAGTATCGGTCTCTTCCACCGCCACCGCTGCCACGGCTGTTGTATCCGCCGCCATCTCCTCGGTCACGATCTCGGTAGCCGCCGCCACCTCCGCCGCCACCGCCACCACGACGTCCACCGCCGCCTCCACCACCACCGCCGCCACCGTAAGATGGCTTCGATTCTCGCGGACGAGCTTCGTTACAAGAAATTCTTCTGCCCCCGACCTCTTGGTCGTTCAAGGCCTCAATTGCCGCCTGAGCCTCATCTGCATTCTTCATTTCGACGAACGCAAAGCCTCGGGAACGTCCGGTCTCTCGGTCGTTGATGATACTAACCTTAGTCACCTCACCGAAACGACTGAATGCATCACGAACTTCGTCTTCCGTCGCGCGGAACGAAAGATTTCCCACATAAATATTAACCACGAAACCAAACCCTTTACGACAACGCCATCTTTCGCCTGCAACGGAACGGAAGACGACGAAACCAAAAACTGTGAGCAAGTCGTTAGAGAGAATTGAGCCAACACGGTTGGACCATCCCTGCTGATACTGCTCCCAAAAACCAAACCATTGGAGCGTCAACCACGTCAACTATTAATCCAAGCGTAAAAAACGCCCGAATTTGAATAGCAGGTTGGCAAACCTAAGGCAAACAATACACCGATTATCGGAACTGGAGCATACCGAGTCAACTGACAAAATTCCGAGATGTTGGGGAAAAGGGGGGAGGAAGTTTGAAGGGTGAAGTTTGAAGGGTGAAAGGTGGGGCGGAGGGATCTTTGGCAAGATCCACTACGTAGTTGCGGTGTTACGCTGGGTAGTTGCGGTGTTACGCTGGGGCTGCGAGGAGTACGGGGACGTCTTCGCCTACGGACCAACTCTTGAAATCGCTGGGGTCGCGATGGACTTTGCGGTAGACGGTGTCTCGCTCTAACGGTTCCCGACCTGCCTCGACTATCAGTTGCTTGATCTGCTCGACCGATAGCATTTCCGGCGTGGTCGCTCCTGCGTCGTGATAGATCAACTCGTGCCGGACAGTTCCGTCAATATCGTCTGCGCCGTAAGAAAGAGCGGTCTGCGCAGTCCCGATCCCGAGCATGATCCAGTACGCCTTGATGTGAGGAACATTGTCCAACATCAGGCGACTAATCGCCATAGTTCGCAAATCCATCAATGCCGACGGTTTCTTCAAATGCGATAGCTTTGTGTTCTCAGGATGAAACGCGAGAGGTATGAACGTCTGGAAGCCACCCGTCTTGTCTTGTAAATCTCGAAGCTTGAGCAAATGATCGATTCTGTGATAGGCTTGTTCAACGTGCCCGTACAGCATCGTGCAGTTAGTCTTTAAACCGACTTCATGCGCGGCCTGATGGATCTCGAGCCACTTGTGCGAGTTAGCCTTATGCTCGCAGATTTGGTCACGCACCTCTGGATGAAAGATCTCTGCACCACCACCGGGCATGCTGCCCAACCCTGCATCTCGTAAGTCTTGCAAGATGTCTTTCAAGGAATTCTTCGTCAAGAACTCAAACCAATTGATCTCAACCGCAGTCCATCCTTTGAGGTGCAATAGCGGATAAGTGTTGTGCAAGATTTCGATGATGTGACGGTACCAATCGTAGCCTCGTTGATGGTGCAATCCACCCACGATGTGCATCTCAGTACACCCGTTGTCCACCGCTTCTTGCCCCCGAGCCAAGATCTGCTCATCGCTCATGACATAGCCTTTGGGATCCCTGAGATCCGACCTAAAAGCACAAAAGCGACATCGATACACGCAAACGTTCGTAGGATTGAGGTGCGTGTTGATGTTGTAATACCCAACATTACCGTTGATTCGCTCTCGAACCAAATTGGCCAGCTCGCCCAATTCGTGCAGCGACACCTCAGGGGAATACATGAATATCCCGTCTTCCATGCTGAGCCGCCCGCCCCCCTCGACGGTATCTCGGATCCGTTTCATTCGACTGCGAACATCTGGAGCAATCATGATTGTACCTTTAATTCATCCATATTAACGAGACCACGCATCCACGCTTCCCACCGCGAGGAAGAGAATGCTGATCACTGAGTTCAGTTGAAAAAATGCTAAGTTGATTCGTTCGAGCGATCGATCCGATACCACGCTGTGCTGCCATACGAGAAGCACCGCAATCACGCCGAGAGCAATCCAAAACAGCAGCCCCAGACTCAATTCTGGTACCGCTACTGTCATACCAGCCGCGATGATCCACATCACGGCATGGCTTGCACGAGCCACCAATAAAGCGTTTCGCACTCCCAGTTTGGCTGGAATGCTGTACAGCCCCAAGTCTCTGTCGACGTCGTAATCCTGGCAAGCGTAGATGATGTCAAAGCCCCCCACCCAAAATAAAACAACACCGCCCAACCAAACCGCCGGCATCACGTCTGACGGTTGGACGAGCACTTGTTCGCCCCTCAGCGCAAGCCATGCACAGATCGGTGCCAACATCAGTGCCACACCCAACCAGTAATGAGCGAGTCGCGTAAAACGCTTCGCAAGGGAGTAACCCGCCAGAAAAAGCAGTACAGGGATCGCTGCCACCACGGGGATCGGGTTCGGCCAGAACATCGCACAACCGAAACCAAAAATGATCGCGCACAGCAACGCGAAAGCCCAAACACCTTTTCGCGTGAGCTGACCAGCAGGCAAATGCCTCGCCTGCGTGCGCGGATTTGCAGCATCGATTTTGTGGTCCAGCAACCTGTTGATTGCCATGGCGAAGCTCCTAACTGACACCATACAAATCAGAATGCCGGTCAAATGAACCCAATTCCAACTCAGAAACGTATTGTCTGGTAACGGAACCAAAAACGCCCAGACGGTTGCGAGCAATGCAAACGGTAATGCGAAAATTGTGTGACTAAACCGAACTAGCCCCAGGTACCGACTGATGATTTCTGCGAGAGTAGGCGATTTCGCAAAGGTTTCCACTATTGGCCTCCTCGACTCTCTGCATCATTTTCAGCAGGTGCGTTTTCCAAGGTCGGGCTCGGAGGCACACCCCAACGCCGGATGAGTTGATGCGGAATATCAAAATGATCAAGGATACGGGCTACGATAAAGTCCACCAGATCCAAGAGTGACTCTACGCCGTGATACCAACCAGGTGAAGCAGGCAAGACAATCGCGCCAGCTTGTGCAGCCCGGTGTAAATTCTCCAACTGGAAAACAGAAAGGGGGGTTTCTCTCGGAACTAACAACAGTTTGCGATGCTCTTTCAAATGAACATCCGCTGCTCGGACGACGAGGTTGTTGCTCGCGGCGTGAACGATGCCCGAAAGAGTCGAACCTGAGCACGGGCAAATTACCATACCGCGAGTCAAAAAGGACCCACTGGCGATCGGGGTAAGATAATCGCCGTGATTGTGTATTTGGCACACGGATAAAAATTCCGCCACCTCTGACTCAGCCAGAGGCTCCCATCGAGGCTCTCCAGGCCACGTATAATTTAATAACGCGTTGATGCACCGATCTGCTGGTGAAGCGGGTAGCCGTAGTTCCTGACGAATAACTTCGGCGCCAGACGGGCTGATCACGATGTGTGTAGGAATGCGAGCTCGTGCGGCGCATTGCAATAGACGGGCCGAGTAGACCGCTCCGCTAGCCCCCGTTATGGCTAGGACCAAAGGTAGATTGGTGGATCGGTTCATCTAGTTGTTCCACTCAATGTTTGCTAGCTTCGGAGGCAGGAGCGATAGTCGAACTTGTGTTCGCAGGCATGTGCGCGTCCGGGTTAGGTTTACTACCCAAGTAAAGGGTAACAACACCGAGTGTCATCGGTTGCATCTCGATGTTGATAAGCCCAGATTGCCGCATGATCGCAGCCAAAGCTTCCCCACTTGGAAATTGCTGTACGCTCTGAGGCAAATACTCGTATGCAGCGCGATTATTCTTCGCCATCGCTTGTCCAATACGAGGCAGCACAAACTGAAAATAGGTGTTATACAGTTGTTTGAGCCCGAACATGGTCGGTTTGGAAAACTCGAGGACTGCCACTGTTCCGCCCGGTCTCGTGACGCGAATCATTTCACGGAGTCCCAGTAGGGTATCGTTCACGTTTCGTAGACCAAATGCAACGCTTACGCACTGGAAGTAATTGTCTTCGAAAGGCAACCTTTGGGTGTCTGCTTCTAGAAAGCGGAGCACACCGTGCTCGGGCAAAGCTTTGGTGTGTTTTTCTCTGGCAATATCGAGCATTTGAGGGCAGAAATCGGTTCCGACGACCTCGGTTCCTTTGCCAAGCTTGCGAGAAATCGCGAGAGCCAGATCCCCCGTTCCGGTACAGACATCTAAAACTGGGACTCCTGGCGTGAGATTTAATCGCCGTAAAGTCTTGGCTCTCCAGCGTTTATCAATATTTAGAGACAAGAGATGATTGAGCAAATCGTACCGTGGTGCGATTTGTGCGAACATGTCCCGCACCCGTTCGGAGGATTTGTCTAAAGCCCGCTCGGCGGATTTGTCTGAAAGTGTCGAGCTTTGCATGGGACGAATACCAGTGCTGGTCATAGTGATGTTTCGATGAATCAATTCCTAATGACCGTTGAAACCGCCCTCGGGATAACAGAAGCCGTATTAAAGCTTGAGGCCGAACAGTTCCCCGCTATTTCCGCTACCGGTTCCTCCCTTGAGCGGCCCCTGGTGTTTTTTGACAGCAGGAGTTCTTGGCGCTTCTTCCGCCTCAGGCTGTGCTGCCTTTTTGTTTTCACCCTCTGGCTTGGCTTGAGTGGCGCGGAGGGAGAGACCGATTCTCTGTTGATCTTTTTCCACCGAAAGGACCTTTACCTCGACCTCTTGCCCTTCGCTGAGAACTTGGGCGGCGCTCGCGACGCGGCGATGAGCCAATTCGGAGATGTGAATGAGCCCTTCGATACCGGTGGAGAGTTTGACGAAGGCCCCAAAATTGGCTAATCGGGACACTGTGCCTTTGACAACCGAACCGATCGGAAATCGCGTATCCACATCAAACCAAGGGTTATCCTCGGCAGAGCGATAGGAGAGTCCGATCTTGCCGGTGACGGGATCAATCTTGTCGATTCGGACTTTGATTTTGTCCCCTTCCTGCAAAACTTCGCTGGGATGCTTGATTTTCTCCCAGGAAAGTTGCGTGATGTGTATCAGCCCATCCAAGCCGCCGATATCGACGAAGGCCCCAAACTCCATAAGTTTTCGGACGGTGCCCTCGCACATTTCGCCGACTTCTATGGAGGCCAATCTTTCTTGACGCTTCTCTTCCTTCTCTCGTTCGAGAACCGCCCGATGGCTCAGCACCAGATTGCCTCGCCTGGGGTTGGCTTCGGTAACAATGCAAAGGAGTTTTTGGCCGATGTAATCCGCAGCGGATTCGATACGGAAGACTGAAAGTTGACTAATGGGAATGAATCCTCGGACGTTTCCGACTTTGCATTCCACGCCGCCGGTGTTCGCGCTTTCGATTTTCGCTTCGACAACGGCCCCTTCGTTGAGGTCATCCCAGTCGTTAACAGCAACCGTTTCGCCAGGGATCGCAAGATCGTAGAGACCTTCTTCCGCGTTGAAAGCTCGTATGAGCACGTCAACTTGCAGGCCCGGTTCGGGTGGCGTTTCAAATTGGAGGAGAGGCACGACTCCTTCGTCCGGGCCTCCGAGGCTGATGAAGACGTTTTGGTTGTGGACTTTGATAACTTTACCAGGGTATCGCGCACCATCCTCGAGTCGGCGACCAACCTTTAGGTTGCGATCTCCGATCATTAGTCCGTCGAGGTCAGCGCCGGCCAAGACCTCGTTTAGCAAGGCGTCTTCGTCTTCGGATCGATCGCGGGTGCTGGGCACGGGGACCTTGGGAGTAACCGCAGGTGCCGAATCCTTGTTGGACTTGTAACGTGCGGGCATCGCCTCAGCATCTACTGCTTCGGGAGCAGATTCTTTACTGTGTTCGGGGGATGCAGCAATTTGTTCGATTGTCGTGGGATTTGGGGCACGGTCCCGTTTGCCGGGCGATTCGGGTTTTGCCGTCTGAGCTTCTCGCATCCGTCGGATCGCTTCAAGATTAATCGGGCCGCCCGCTGCTGTAGCTGGGTCGATAGGAGCATTCGAATCGGTCATAAAATCAAGTTATAAATACGAAAAGACATCGAAACAGTACTACATAAGTGTAGCATCAGAAACCCAATATGCACAGACTTGGTTCCTGATGTCTGTTTTTTAAGGACTTTTGGGGCTGGAGCCTTTCCCGGGGGACTTTGCACGTTATCCTTTGACCAGCTTGTGGGGCGGGTCTGGCTATCGCTGCATCGAGACCGACCGCTTTGAAGATCCAGAGGGACCTGGATTTCCGACCGTCTCGGGAGCCCCCGCCTAACCTTTTTTGCCAATCATCTAAATGGTCGACTCGTTGTTTGGGGTAATGATTTTCAATCAGGAAGTGGTTCCTGGTGATCTCGCGGTTGTCGGACTTTTGATCGTTTTGGAGGGATTGCTCTCCATCGACAACGCTCTCGTGCTCGGAATGTTGGCGAAACGTTTGCCCAAAAGCATGCGAGCCCGGGCACTTTCCTGGGGTTTGATCGGGGCGTTCGTTTTCCGCACTCTAGCCATTTTGTTGGCGGCATCGCTTCTGAAATATACGTTCATTAAGTTTTTTGGTGGTGCCTATCTCGTATTTATTGCAGTCAAACACTTATGGTTTGAAACCGGCGAGGACGAAGAACAGGTCGTTCTCGACACCGAGGGAAACCCCAAGCTGGTAGATGCCACCACGGGTGAGAGTCTCGATATTGCTCGCGAAGATATCGAGATTGAGCAGCGCGTCCCCGTCGGAGCCGAGTTGGTAGTCCACAATCCCGAACTGGAAGCTCTCCGCTTGGCAGAGACCAAAGCGTTGAAGGCGGGCAAAGAGTTCGAGGCTTCCTCGGCTGGTTTTTGGCTTTTTTGGCGAACGGTAATAGTCATTGAGATAACCGACATTGCATTTGCCGTAGATTCGATACTTGCAGCTTTGGCGCTCGCGGGAACGAATGAGAAAAAGCTGTGGGTCGTTATCACGGGGGGGATTCTAGGGCTGGTGTTGATGCGTTTCGCCGCTGCGGTGTTCGTCAAATTGCTGGATCGGTTTCCCAAGTTCGAGCTAGCCGCCTATCTGCTGGTCTCTGTGATCGGCATCAAACTGCTCGCCGATTGGGCTTTTAATAGCGACTGGAGTTTTGATGGTTCGACATGGCTCGGAGCATGGCAGCCATGGTTTGCATCACTGGAAGAAAAACGAGAGCAATTGGTAGCTGCCTACGAGGCTTGGCTCACGACATCATGGCCCTTTGGTATGGCTCCGCACCATGCACCGGACCTGGGTATTCGGATTGCACCGAAGCTTTTGGATTTCCACGATTTCCGTCGCCCAGAGTGTTCAGGCTTTTGGATCATTATGCTAAGTTGTTTTTGTGTTGGATTTCTTCCGAGGAAGCAACACAAATCGGCGAGCGAATGAGCATCCTAGTAGATAGGCTGGGATAGACAGACAAAACTCTGAATGGTGCTAGTTTTTTGGATTGTACGGAAAGTCCTGTGAAAATACTGCTTGATGAAAAACGAATTGGCGAGGGAATCGATGAGCTCGCTGCAAAGCTGAACAGCGACTACGCAGGTAGATCGCTTACCATTGTTTCTATCATGACTGGTAGCTTAGTCATGCTCGCGGACCTCATTCGACGACTGGAGATGCCAGTACGGATTAGCCTGATTCAGGCCAGTTCTTATAAAGGTACGACTCAATCTGGTGATCTCACAATTCAGGATCAGATGATGCTCGATATCTCAGGCCGAGAGGTGCTCCTTATCGACGACATTTTCGATACGGGAAAGACCTTGGTCGAAGTCACCAAGCGTTTGCATTCGCTTGGGCCACAGTCGATCAAGACAGCCGTATTTTTGAACAAGTCGGGGACGTCTCAGGTGGATACGACGCCAGACTACGTTGTATTCCATATTCCCAACGCATTCGTCGTAGGTTACGGCTTGGACTACCAAGACCTTTACCGAAACTTACCGTTCGTCGCCGTTCTTGAAGAGTCGGACATCGCTCAGCACTCGGTTCAATAAGCCCGGCGTGAATCTATGTCGGTTTCAGAGTCCAGTTATTCTCGGTTGCTAGTCGTCACAAGGCGTTTTTGGCCACTTTCGGATGGCAGTTGTCATCGAGTGCTAAACTGGGCGCATCAGCTAAGTGCAAAGGGAATTCGCCCTAGTATCCTGACAGCTAGATGGGGCACAGTTTGGCCAGAAACGACCGATATCCGGCACCTTGCGGTCCACAGGATATTGCCTTCTCCGCATTCCAACTGGAATGAGTCATACTTTCAAAAGAACGTCGTCCAATGGATACAACATCATGCTAGCGAGTTTGATGCAATCTACGTGGATCAAACGGATGCCTTGCTACAAGTTTTGATAAGCAAAGGTACACAATGGGGATTACCCATCATTGGAAGATTCGCACCGAGCGAATCCGCGATCGGTGCCGCTCCTGCCTCACGTTTAAGTCCCCAGGTGGTTGCGGACGTTTGCAAAAAGTGTAGCGTCGTAATGGTTACCAATGCGACCGATCATCGCTACCTTATCTCGCAAGGCGTACACCAAGGAAACATTGTCAGACTCGAAGATCCACCTTTTATCTGGCTCAACCGTTCCAGCGAAAGGAGGATTATCAGCAAGCGATCGCTGGCTAATCTATCTTCGGATTTTGTAGTCCCTAATCAGACCCTAGTCATTACCCATATTGGAGCTACCGAATGGGGCACTCTCCGTCAGGCTTTGGATTGTATTTGTGATCTGTTAGATGCTGGTGGGGCTCTGCGTATGTGGATTATCAATCCTAACCTTTCCCATGCCATGATCTACGAGTATCTTAAAGACCGAGGTTGGCATCGAGAAATCCTTATCTTTGACAGCTTCGATGATTTGGAGGAATTAGCGCACGCCGCCGATTTGTTGTGGGTCACCAACCCTGAGGAATCAGCCCAGTTTGCGTTACCAATGTTCTTGGCGGCTAGCGTGCCAGTTATTGTTCGGGAAACCGATTCCTGGCCAGCGTTGATGCAGGATTTATTGCAGGGGAGCCTGTACGGCTCGCCGACCGATTTGGCGTTAATGCTCCACGGCTGGTACGCTGACGTCAAACATGGGCAGGAGAGAGCCGCAAAAATCAGAACCAGTTTGGCCCTTCACTACGGCGGTTTGGACAATGGACTTATTTGGCGAGATTTGCTGGAGCGAGTATGCGTAACAAGGCATGCGTGACATGAATCGAATTGCATTAGTCATTCCAACGTTGGATCAAGGTGGAGCAGAGAAGCAGATCTGTTTGCTGGCGGCCGGACTGCCGCGAGATCTCTTTGAGCCCCATGTTATCGTTTTGACTCGAACTGGTCCTAGGGAGGAGTGGCTGAGAGAGCGTAACATCCCGTTGCACCTAATTAACAAGAAGCAAAAATTTGATCCATCCGCTTGGTGGAACCTCAAGAAACTACTGGTGGAGCTCGCACCTGATCTCGTGCACACCTGGCTTTTTGCGGCCAATGCCTACGGGCGCTCCGCAGCTCTGAGCGCAAGGGTCCCTGTCGTTGTCGGTTCGGAAAGATCTGTTGACCCATGGAAATCGAGTTGGCAGTTTTGGGTTGACCGCTACCTCGCCAAGAAAGCCCCTCGCATTACAACCAATAGCTCGGGAGTCATCGACTTTTACGAGAAACACGGAATCAATCGAGGCTGCTTTACCTTGATACCAAACGCGGTCGTGAAACAGGAATCGCCGTCGACAACTCGAGAGGAGGCCGCACAACGTTTGGGAATTGATCCTGCACGCAAATGGATTCTATCCATCGGTCGACTCTGGCCTCAAAAAGGGTACAAAGATCTTATTTGGTCTGCGGAAACGTTGAGAGCACTGCGAGGAGACACCACTTATATCATTATCGGCGATGGCCCGGAACGCTCACGGTTGGAACTTTATCGGGACAACGTCAAAGCAGCATCGCAAGTTGTTTTTGCAGGTGAACGATCCGACGTCGTTCAACTCCTACCCCATGCCCATTTGCTTTGGAACGGGAGCTTGTACGAAGGGCAATCGAACGTCATTCTAGAGGCCATGCTGGAGGGTGTGCCGGTGATTGCTTCTGACATACCGGGCAACCGCGACATGATCGCGAGCGGCGAGCGAGGAATGCTCTTTCCTCTGGGCGATGTGAACAAACTAGTGCAGATTTCTCATCGATTACTGGGCGAGCCCGAGACTTTGCAAAGGCTTAGTGCATCCGCAAAGCAGTTTGTTGCGGAACACCATTCCATCGAAACGATGATTGGCAAGCACGTGCAGTACTATCAAGAATGTTTGGAGAGTGCGTGATGAAGGAAACGTTGTTACAATTAGCATCAGGCGAGATTCGAGCTGAACTACATTTTCACTCAGAAGTGGAATTGGTTACGCACGGACGGAGTGAGAGTCGATCGAACTATTCCGAGCTCATTAAAATACAGCTTGATGCACCTATCGGCTATCCTCCTTTTATGTCGGGTTTGCTGGAGGAAGACAAAGTCGCGATCGCACTCGAGGATGATGTGCCCGACGGGGCTGCCGTCGTGAAGGCCACCATTGGTTATTTGTGCGCTAGAGGGGTAAATGCAGAGCAAATCTCGCTCGTGTTAGGATCAGGCAGAAGCTCACAGGTCTCCGAAATCGTGGAACAATTCAGCCTGATTTATCCAGGTTTGAGGGTTGTGGTTCACGATCCAAAGGACCAGGAATCGCATGCTTACATTGCTGCCAGCGATTCGGCGGATCCCATTTACATTCAACGAGAGCTAGTTGAGGCTGACGTCACCGTTCCAATCTATTGTTTGAGAACGTCTGAATGCCCTAATGCTAGCGACATGTTTGGAATAGCACCGAACTTCACTGACCTGGCGACTCAGAACCGCTGGAACTTGGCATGGCTCGAGGATAACGAGACGCATTTGGATATGCACAGCAAGCTAAGCTTAGAAATCGGTTGGTTGGCTGGTATACATTTCGCTATTGCAGTTATCCCTTCTGTCACCGGACAGGTTTCCGATATCATTGCCGGAAAACCAAGCGATGTGTTCGAGCAGGGGATGAAAGGTTTGCCCTCTGGAACGGAGCAAAGCTACGATTTGGTAGTGGCTGTTGTGGAGGGAGGGGACGATCAGCAGAACTGGTTGTCGGTGGCGAGAGCGGCCGCCCAAGCAGATCGGCTCTGTAATCGAGACGGACGGATTGTCGTCATTTGTGACGTCAAAAAGGTAAGTCGAGGTATTCGCGATCTCGCTCGCGATGACTTGGCAACCAGCACAAATCAGAGTTTGCTCAAATCGAATGCAGAGGACGCATTCCCTGCTGCCATACTCCGTTCCATCCGGGAGGGGAGAAGCATTTATTTGTTTTCGTCTATCAGTGCAGCGCAGACGGAAGCGATTGGTTTGGCGCACATTGGAAAACCTGAGACATTACAGCATTTGATGGAGCAGTCAGCTAGCGTCTGCGTCATACGCGGGGCTCAGTACTAAGGCTCAATCGATCTCGTATCCAGCCGAGACAACCAACCCAACCCCGTCGTCATATTCCTCAAAGCTAACCGCAGATAAGTCCTCGTCGAGGATTTCTATGGTACTGCGCGAAGATTCTTGGAACGAGTTAAGCGAGGGGTCGCTGAACGGCGAGCCAACGCGTCCGTTTGTTCGGTCTACTCGCGGAGTTTTCGTTCCGTAAGCACCGTAGTCATCGAGATGGGGTTGGCAGCACATCGTGCAACCAGACAGCACACTCAAGCAGAACGTTGCTAGCATTCCCACTTTTGATACCGCTTTGCAATTCATGTTTGTTACGCCTTTGAGACACGATGGAATTCGCTTTGGGACTTTATCGGCCCTTTTACCTGGGGGGATTAGGTAAACTTTGCGGATTCAGAAAGTTGGCGCACGAGAACTTTGATTGCGGGTAAGTTCAACTTTGACGCTTGCTCGGTCGACACAACTTAGTACCAACACACAAGAGCTTGCAACAGCAATGCTTGCAATTCGTCAGAATCCCGCATGTGTAGCAACAGATGAAAAAAAATCGCGTACTGTTTGCGACCGCTATCGTTCTGCTATGGACGATGAATACGCTCGATCTGCAGCCATTCGAATTTGAGTTGAGGTCAACGGTAGCGTTATCCAGCCACCGCGTGGATTTACTTCGCGATCTTGCCAAGCGGAAACCCGAGTCAAGCCAAAATCAGGATCGCGATAACATCAGGCTAGTGGGGGTCAACCTGGTTGATGTAAGCGAGAGTGCTCCATCCGCACCGGTAGATTCAGAGTTGCAGACCGCTAGAATCCGTGTGAGATTTCGACGGTTCACGGAAACAGAGGCGATCGAGAAGTGGCTCGAATTTCGGACCCGACCTCAAAGCTTTTCGGATGCTTGCACATCGCTGAAGACCAAGATAAACATCGCGAAATGGCGTTTGGATAGTTACGAGCATACGCAGCGAATCGTGATGGCAGATTTGAAGCGGCAGGAGGAGCAACTGGCCCTTCAAGAACCAGAACAACCGGGAAAAGTCCGTTTCGTTGGGTTTCAGAAAACGGTAGTGACCGATCCGACAGCCCAACATGTTATGAATTCCCTAGCAGCGCAGATCGAGTCCGAGAGACAAAATATAGATAAACTCTCCAAGGAGTTCGAGCGTGAGTTGATAGCCTCCCAGGGATTCTTGCAATTCTCAGGTGCACCGAAGTGGTTTCCAGTCGCCGAATCTATTGGTTGGAGACGAGGCATTGCATTCTTGCTACTTTCTTTGTCAATCTGGGGAGTCTTGCGATATTTCTCTCGAGAGAAAGCTCTCCTCCACAGGAGTTGGAATGGTTTATTTGCGATCACAGGAACGCTCACAAGGCCGTCGTTATCGATTCCTCACTTTGGCCATGTAGAGCTTGGTGTAGAGAATTCGAGTGAAGAGCTGAACTCACTGCTTTGCGATACTGCGAGAGACACTCCAACCCGCGTGCCTCACTCGATAGAGAGGCTCATTCATTTTGGCTTGGTCGGTGGCTTCACCGCCTGGGGAGGAGTATTGTTGCTCCGTTTTGTTTTCGATCCCGCATGGAGATCGCTCTTTATCACAGCCCCCCTTTCCGCTTTGACTCATTTGTTGACCGGAGTTCGGATGTGATGGGGACAGATAGGCATAAAAAATGGGGCACTTTGGCGAAAGATCGCAACCCTAGGCGATACCAACTGAGAAGGGGTATTAGTCGGAAGCTACTATTAGGTGTGCTGGGTGGGCTGGTTCTTGGCTCGTTTGGGATCTTCGGACTGTATCTCTATGCCATGAGAGATTTGCCTCCGTCAGTAAAGCTGGAGGCAGCACTTCGGTGGATGAACAAGGGGGAGATAAGCACTGCTGCTCGGATCGCAGAAGCAATCCCGCTAGCATCGCTAGAGAAGCGAACTGACAAGGCTACGAGAGCCTTTCTTTTGGGTGTTGAGGCCAGGACCAAAGTCCAGGGAATCGAACAGTACAAAGTCAAAGTGCAACTCAATGAAGAAGCGGAGAGATATCTTAAGCAGAGTCGTGATCTATCATTTCCTCCTGGGTTTGCGGGAGTTGGGAATTATCATCTCGGAATGGCTCTCTACGAATTGTCTAAGTGGAACGAAGCGGTTGAGCCTCTCCAAATCGCATACGAACGCTATCCGATCGGACGCGTCGATGCACTCGAGTGCCTGGTCGATATCGACTTGTCGCGAGAGAAGCAAGACCCACGAGGTGCTCTCGCCCGGATCACACACTGGCGATCCTTGCCGGCCTCGGGCGATTTGAATAAACAGCGTGCGGATTTAAAAGAGATACAAGCGTTGATCGCGAGCAATAAACACCGTGAAGCGATTGAGATTGGGAAAAGAATTCCCTCGGATTCAGCGCTTCGCCCAAAATGTGATCAATTGCTCGGAAAGGCATATCGAGAGTTAGCTGCGAAACAGACAGGTACCAATTCGATCGATGCCAGAAACGAGTTTCTTGCAAAGGCGAGAGCTCATCTTCAGGACTGCATTAAATCGACGGTGACAATTGTCCCAGTCAGGCGGCTAGCCAATCTAGAACTGGGCTTGGTTCAACGTGACATAGGCCAATTGACTGATGCCATCAGTACGTTCAGTATGCTTCGATTATCGTCTCCCTTTGAGCCCGAGGGGCTTGCAGCCGGCGTGGAAGAGCTGGACGCATTGGTTCAGACAGGTCGCTTCAATGAGGTGATTGCAACGCTCGACCAGATCAATAACTTGCTCTTTGATCTCAAGGTCTTTGATACAGATGCGTTACCTCTCTCGGTGGTTCGAGAACGCCTTTTGAAAATCGGAAACGAGCTCATCGATCGTAAAGCTTACTCCGTGGCAGATACATTCATTCAGCGACTCCCCAACGTCTGTAATCCCCTGGATCGTCTAAAATTAAGCAGTCGAAACTACAACAATTGGGCGTTGGAATTAGACTCGGATCCCTCAGCCGAGTTGCAAAGGCTGGAACTCTATCGAAAGTCTGGAGCTGCCTACCGAGAATTGACTCGCAAGCTCCCCTTGGATGATCAATATGATGAGTGGCTTTGGATGGCGATCGAAAACTTTCGCAAGGGGCGTGCCTACAAAGAAAGCAACGAAGCACTCAATCAGTATTTGGCGCACGAAAGTAGAGACAATCGACCCAAGGGGCATTTGATTCGAGCTCGCAATTTTACGGCGTTGGAGAAACCCGCTGAAGCAGCCAACTCTCTAATGCAGATCGTGGATAGCAACGTCAGGAGCCCGCTGATTTATGACGCCCGCTACGAGCTGGCAAAGATTAAATCGCTCTCCGAGAAATACGACGAAGCCGAACAGTTACTACTCGAGAATCTGAGTGGTGACTTGCAGCCTAGCAGTACGATTTGGCGAGAGTCGCTGTACACCTTGGGTTCGATGTTGTTCGATCTCGGGGAAAAGATGCTCATCGATACCAAAAATACGATCGAACTCAATCCTAGCCAGACCCTTAAAAACCTTTCTCAGATCGAAGCGGCACACAATACACTGAAGAAGAGCATCGTTCGTATCGAAGACTTTTTGAGACGTTTTGACAAAGATGACCGCCGGTTTCACCTACTGTACAAAATCGCAAAAGGCTATCAGTTGGCAAGCTACTGGCCGGAGATCCAGTTGAGGGAGAATACTGCTGCCAGCGAGGATTCGATTGAGAATTTAAAATCTCAACGCAAAGCGGATTTGATCAATTCTAGGAACTCCTACAAACGATTGAGACAAGAGATTACGCAAGACAACGTCAGGGACCCCAAATCTGCCAGTCAAAAGGAACTACTGAGAAACAGCTACTTCGGTGAGGCGGATCTCTACTTTTACGACGGTGCCTACGAAGATGCGATGGCGGCCTATCTGGAAGCAGCCAACTGGTTTGTCAACGAGCCTGAAGCACTGGAGGCTAGAAAACAAATCGCTGTGTGCCTTAAACATCTCGGAAAATATGCAGATAGTAGACGTTCCATTGAATACGCACGGAGCATGCTACAACGCATGCCAGCCGATAAAGACGACCGATTTCGAATGACTACAGCCATGGATCGTGCCGGCTGGGAAGCCTATCTGAACTCCATGCTCGCGGAGCTTGACAAACTAGAAGGCCGGAAACCCTAGGGGAGGTTCGGTGTGGCCTGACGAAACGGTGTTAAGCCATAAGCGAAGTGTGGCGTGGCACTTTCTGATTATCGGGTGGTGCTTGGGGCTGCGGGGAAAACGTCAACACCACGCCCATCGCAAAGCCTCTGGACGTGCCGCCCGGAACTGATGCTTCCGAAGCCCCCCTGATCGAGGGGCAATCGAGGAAGCTTTATGAGAAAAAAGGCAGTATGAAAATAGTGGTAGCCGCCCCCAGGGCTGGATATACTGGATTGGTTAGCGTTCCAGGCATGTTTTGATTTTTGTTAGATCGGGAGGAAGCTTAAAGTGAACCGCAGACCACAGCATAGGCGACTTGTCGTTGAGAGCTTAGAAACCCGAAAGCTATTAGCAGGAGACATCCTTCATAATTTTGTGTCTCCAGAGGATACAACCGGTTCGGGAGACGTCGGCCCGCTCGACGTGCTCGCGATCATCAACGAGATCAATCGGCCTGGTACCGCGAACTCGAATCTGATGCTAGATGTGGACGGCGACCAAGTGTTGAGCCCTCTGGATGCCTTGGCGGTGATTAATCATATCAATCGAGGTGCGCGTGAAAGCTCCGTACCGATCACCCAGCGTATCCAACGAATCGAAACGGCAATTCAAAAGGGAGAGTTCCCGAGTCGAATCACCGAATCTGATGCCTTCGAGATCTTGGCAACACTTAGGTCAGGCGGTAGGCCCGAGTTAGGTGATCGGGTTGTTGCAGGGCGGCTGATTCGAGAGGTGGAGCAGGCTCGTGATCCGCTCGAGCGAGAAATCGTCAAGACGGAGGTGGATCGGGCTCTGCCTGTGGCGAGTCAAGTGCTAACAAGACTCGTTGCAATTGGTGCTGCGACCGAAGTGGTAGAACAGACCCGCGATCTACTACGAGACCTTTCGCAAGACTCGGTCTCGGTGGTAAGGGAACGCATTCAAGAAACGCTTGCCGAACACAGGGTTTCGATGGAACGAGTCATCCCTGATCGGCTATCAAACTCGGAAACCGAACGTGCAGAGCGGCTTGAAGGACTCATCGCTGGGATGAAGGGCCGCTTGGAGGCCGCTGGAGTTGATAGGCAATTAATCGATCGTGCCGTCAGGTTCTATGCGGAACGGTATGAAATGGGCAAACCACTATCAGTCGAGGAAGTTGGGGCACTTCTTCGATCCCTTGGGATCGATGCCGACAGATTGTTCCCGCAAGCCGCGACTCGCCCAGTTCCGAGCGAGGTTCAGTTCGATTTTCCTAGACTCATTAGTTACTTGCAGGATATTGGGCTGGACCGAGCGAAAATCAGTGTGGTCATACGTGAAGCGGGTCTTCATATAGCCATGGGCCGGCCCATCACCGGAGAAGTGATCCAGAACTGGTTGCGTCGCTTGCAGTCTTAAAGCGTCGTTCTACCGAGACTTGGTACGGCCTAAATCACAGACCGAATTCGGTGCAACAAACTGCTCGAACACGGTATCTAACGGCTCGCTTGAGCCTCGATCGGGACTGTAGGAAATCCTAAACACCCTTTGGAAATCTTATAGGGAAAAGATTGGCCTTCTTTCAAACTTTCAACTTCACCCTTCAAACTTCTTCCGCCCGACCGCAGTTAGCGGAGAAATTACTGACTAAGTCTATCTCTTATTCTTTGAACCCGTAGCCGCTCATCGTTCCGCCAATGGTCTCGGAAGTTTTGTTCCTGTTCGCTTTTTGCGTCTCCATTTATTGCCAGCCAGCGAAAACTCAGGTTTTACGATCTCGTAATTTCGCCTGCACAGTCACAATTGCTTCGGAAAGCCGACCGATGGGCCACTGCTTTATCTCTTCTTCGGTCGCCAACGTTTCCCCAAGAATCTCTTGAAGGGCAAGTAGACGTCCCAGCAGAACTCCCTTTTCCAGCCCCTTTTCCAGCCCCTCTTCACGGCCCTTTTCCAGCCCCATCTCCAGGCCCTCCTCGCGGGCATCTAAGATGCTCGATTGCCAATCAAGGTAGCCTTTTTCTCGGGAATCGTACATTTGTTTCTCCTCCGTTATTTCTTGGATCCTACGTAGCTCTCGGGTGGCCAGCAAAAACTCCAGACCCGGTAACAACTCTCTCAACTCTTCTTCGCTGTGCTCGTGCGAATGAATTATCCAGTAACACCATTGCTCCAAGACACTTGCGGCCCCAAGCGATTCTCGCGTTCCTTTATACTTCCCTAATTCTACCGTGTGAATCTCGATCGAGTCCAGTAAAACCTTGCCCGATTCCTTTTCCGTCATGCGAAAATGGTGATGCAATCTGTCATCCGCCCAAATGGAGCCCGTCAGCAAACAAACCGCGTAAGTGGCCTTTAACGAATTATAGGCCCCGCCTGACGGCAATTGCTCCGTATAGGTTTTGGCTGCGTAATAGGTAGCACGCTTGATAAAACTGGTTATTGGTGCGATCTGAACCTCGACGACGAAAATTCGTCCCTGGGAGTCTGTGGCTTTGACATCCACGCAGATGAACTTGTCTTCTTGGAATTCTTTCAAGGAAAACGGATTGAGATACTGCACCGATTCTATGGGGCGCGGTAGATCGAGAACGGAATTGAGCAAACTAACCAGGCATATTTCATTGCCGAGTTTACCGAAGATTTTCTTGAAGGCAAAATCGATCCAAGCTCGGATTCCGATCTTCATGGACATAGGCGTTTTCGTATGGAATTGGGTGTCGAAAGGGGAATGACCAGTCTCTGATGATTGTATCACGGGCACGAAGAGGGGGGGGATCGGCTAACCGCTTCTCGAAACTCTACTACGAGTTTTTTAGCTGTCGAACCAGCAGGAGTAAGGGAACAGTAATCTTCACTAATGGACACTAATCTCGAAGCCTGTTGGATTGCGACAACGTAGGCCGTAACAAGGCTTTGCGAAGTTACGGCCCTCATTCTCCCTCGAGGGAGAGTCGAGCGTAGCTCCGAGAGGGTGAAAGGCACAGCATCGTAGAATGGCTCCGGCTGGTCAGCGATTTTAAAGCCCCCTCCCCTCGTGATCGTTTCTCGCCTCGACCTTCCCGAATTCTTCGGGAGGGTGAATAAGAAGGCAACTCCAAATGCAGGACTGGTGACGCACGAGCCAAGAATTGTGTCAAGACTGACTTAACGGACTCAAGCCAAACCAAATCATTAGGTTCCATATCCAATTTTGCGACCAGGGATTCCAAGTGGGATAACTCACCGAAATCATCGATACCAACGCACAAATCGCGAACAACCAAAGACCTGATCTGCTTGCTAGTACCCGCTCAAGCACCGGAACCGATGCCAATAGCCACAGCGGATGAAGCCAGAGGAGTTGCCGGAACGCAATTGTCGTTCCTCCGTAATTTCGCTGCCTGACATCCAGAAAGAACAAATAAAACGCTAAACACGCGAGGCTGGTCAAACTCAGTACTATGGCAAAGTACCGCTGCTCCGCGCTCGGACTCCTCAACAACACCAACATGCCGAGAAATCCGAATACCAGAATCGGCGTTAACGAAAATAAACCATGATGCCCGATCAAGCTGTGAAGTAAATAGTGCGGTGTCGAAGCCTCACCTAGGTCCAACGGGTTGTTCGGATTTCGCCAGTAACTATCGACTTTGCGTCCATCGAATTTGCGAATAAAGTCGTAATCGTACCAATTGTCCGCTTGCTTACTTTGCTCTGTGTTGACATCACCCGCGCCGTACGAATAAGGAGGCTTCCAGGACTCGTGTGCTACGTAATTAACTCCAAAATAAAGGGCGAGGACGATTGCGACCGCTGGAACTCCGAAGAGGAGTGTCGCCTTGGGTGATTTTATGAGCACGATGAGGCCGACTAAAGCTAACAAGCTAGCTGCTGGCAATTCGCAGGTGAAAGTCGCCGCTGCCCAAAAACCAACCCAGGCGAAATCTTGCCAACGGATGGAACCTCGCCAGCATCGCGTCCCGTACCAAACGGTGCCGAGCGCTGCGACGGCACCCCATAAGTGGTTATTGAGGGCGACGGCAAAGGTCGAAAGCATGGTAGCAAACACGATCGAACTTAAGGCGACCACAAACACGGAATCCGATTCCGTCCATTCGTCGAGCAAGCGTACGCACCACCACCAACCCACACCCAGAGGGATGACGTTGAAGAGGATTAATAGCACGCGTCCTACCTCGAAGGGATGGCTTTCCAGGGTGCATCCCGTTGATTTGGCGATGAGCCAATAGGGAGCCGCGACGAGGGCTGCATGCAAGGGTGGCTTGCTGGAATATAGTCTTTGCTCTCCGGCTGCGTTCATGTGACTGACCACATCGACGGAATCCCAAAGAGGTTCCAATTCTACAATGTTATTGATTTCAAAGGTGCCAAACTCAACCAACGAGCGAACCGTTAGCCATCGGCTTCGGTCATTCCCGCTGAGAAATGGGCGTTGCCGCTTACTTTCTCTGATCGCAGTTGCTACCACAGCCTCTTCGCTAAAATTGGCTCGCATCCATTCCTGGTCTTGTTGACGAAGGGCGATCGGCCAGTGGTGCTTTCGCGTTTGGTAGAGGCTCTTCAAACTTTCTACAAACGTCGGCTCCTTGAGCTCGGAAGGATCATAAGAGTTGGCCACGTCTGAGGGCAGGCTCTCCTGCACCAAAAGTTTCAGCACTCGGGGGATCGCATCCACAAAGGGTTGTGCCGCTGCGTCATCTTCCCGTTCGTAGGCGAGTGCCGCTGACCATTTGAGTTCAAGTAGTAAATCTTCGCGACGGTATTTTGTCTCCGAGATCACCTTGTTGACAAGGGCTTCGGTAGTCAATTCTTTTCGGCGTGATTCCCAGTTCTGTCGGCGAGTCTCGATCGGCCAGCGACGAGGACTACGCTCTTTGATAGATTTCGCTGCCTGGGCCGCAGAGGGACTGGATTCCAAAGCTGAAACATCGAATTGAAACTCGTCTTTGAGTGCTTGGGTGTAAAGTGTTTGCTTCTCGGTATCGCTATCGTCGCGAGCCACCACGTACAAGTGCTTTAGTTCGTCGCTAAGATCGGTACGAACCGTTTGCTCCAGTGCGAGATTGTTGAGAGAGTTTACTGAGAAGATTCGACCAACGATCTGTCCGAGTGACAACAGAATCAAAACGATGGCAATCGCCTTTCGTTTGTCGTTGCGGAACGTTGGGAGGCTCGATACCTGAGTATCTGTCGTTTCAGCCGTTGCTGGTGAGTTGGACTGAGTCATGAGGTAATGTTCCTGGCTCGATGGAAAGGCGAGGGGTTACGATTCTTACTCAGAGCTCTTCGTCATTCGTGTTAATCGTATCCCGAATGGAGAAGGCGGGCAGTCGTCGATTCGCATTCGCCACGACGAGTTCGGCCAACAAACCTGTGCTCAAGAATTGTAGGCCCGCGATAAACAAAATGATCGTTAAGTAGAAGATAGGACGCTCGTGTAAGTGGATCGGTGTCCAACCCTCGAGAACTCTGCTGAGCAGCCAAAGCAACGACAGAATGAAGAGCAACAGACCTGCCAAGCCGCAGGCCATGATTCCTATGCCTCCGAGCAAGTGCTGAGGTCGATATCGAAAACGGGTCAAGAAAACGACAGTAAACAGGTCGAGAAAGCCCTTTAGTATGCGTTCCACGCCGTACTTGGACACGCCGTGCACGCGAGGGTGATGCTGCACAGCGAGTTCGGTAACCCGGTAGCCTCGGGTGCTAACGAGTACAGGAATAAAGCGATGCATCTCTCCGTAGAGATCAATTTCGCTGAGAGCTTCCCGTCGGTACGCCTTTAAGCCGCAGTTGAAGTCGTGCAGATTGAGCTTGGTAGCTCGCCTGAGGATTCCGTTAAAGACTAGTGATGGGTAGCGTTTGTGCCAAGGATCGTAGCGCGTTTGTTTCCAGCCACTGACACAATCAAAACCGGACTCTAGCCGTTCGATAAGCCTCGGGATTTCGGCGGGGTCATCCTGCAAATCGGCATCCATGGTGATTATATAACGGCCGCGAGCCTGGCGAAAACCGGCCGCCAAACCGGCTGCCTTCCCGAAGTTTCGTCGGAATCGGAGTCCCTTAAAGCGAGCATCTACCTCGCAAATGCCCCGGATCATGTCCCAGGATAGGTCGGTCGAACCATCGTCGACGAATAGAACTTCAAAGTCCCCCAGGCCCGATTTTTCGAGGGTTTCTTTGATTTTCTGTGAAAGTTCTTCCAGTGAATTCTGTTCATTGAACAGCGGAACGACGATCGAGATCATGCTCAACAGATTTAGTGACGATAAAAGGCTGTAGTTTAACCGAGAATGCTCCGTTTCGGAGAGGAACTAGCGAACCAATTTGGATTATCTCTCTTGCTTATGGACAATTCTCGTTAAAATAGATGGTGTGGAGTAAATCAACCATCCACCCCCGCCAGTAGCTGCTGTGGTCCTCTCCGGCTCGGCTAAAAGATTGCCGAACTCCGCGTTAGCTCACAGGAGTCTGAAACCCCTCCCATTTTTGTCGCATTTTCCAACCCTTAGACTGTTTGTCTGATCTATGCGTCACCAATCGTTTGTTTTTCAATCACTCGCTATCGTCGGTCTAGCACTTCATTCGGCAGCCTCGTTTGCCGGTGGGATGGTGCAATACAACCGAGACATTCGCCCCATTCTTTCGGACAATTGCTTTGCTTGTCACGGTCCCGATGCCAACACCAGAGCCGCCGATTTACGACTCGATCAACGAGAGGATGCACTCAAGAATTCGGCGATTGTTCCAAACCACCCCGATCAAAGCGAGATTCTAAAACGTGTTGTGTCGACCGATCCTGACACAGTCATGCCGCCCCCCGAATCCCACAAAAGCCTCACGGAAGCACAGATCGATCTTTTGCGACAATGGATCGCAGAAGGAGCCGAGTATCAAGGCCACTGGGCGTTCTCTGCTCCCACCAAACCTGAGCTGCCTCAAGTTCGTAACAAAGACTGGATTCGAAACCCGATCGATCGCTTCGTGCTCAGCGAACTAGAGAAGCGAGGTTTGCAGCCTTCACCGGAGGCTGAGTTGCGAACGCTCATCCGCCGTGTTTGCTACGATCTCACCGGGCTTCCTCCTACCACCGAAGAAATCCAACAAGTCCTCTCAGACCCCAGCCCGGATCGCTATGAAAACTATGTCGAGGAACTGCTCAAACGTCCCGCTTGGGGGGAGCATCGCGGTCGCTACTGGCTCGACTATGCTCGCTACGCAGATACTCACGGCATCCATTTCGATAACTTCCGAGAGATGTGGTCGTATCGCGACTGGGTGATCAAGGCGTTTAACAACAACCAACCTTTTGACCAGTTCACCATCGAGCAACTCGCGGGGGACTTGCTGCCTGGCGCAACGTTGGACCAGCGTATCGCTACCGGTTTTAATCGCTGCAACATTACCACCAATGAAGGTGGCATTATCGATGAGGAATACTATGTTCTCTACACCCGTGACCGCGTGGAAACGACGGGTCAAGTATGGATGGGTCTCACGGTAGGCTGCGCGGTCTGCCATGACCACAAATTCGATCCCATTTCCCAAGCCGAGTTTTACCAACTGGCTGCGTTTTTCAATAATACGACCCAGGGGGCTCGTGACGGGAACATAAAGGATACGCCCCCCATCGAGTTGGTACCCCTCGACGAAGACCGCGAACGATTCTTCGCCCTGGACCCGCTTATCGCTGAAGCCAATGCCAAAGTGGCGACGCGAAGAGAGGCAGCTCGGGAATCGTACAAAGCCTACATCAACGATCCTGTTCGCAAGTCCGAGGCGGCTTGGCCAGCTATGCAGGCATCCCCAACTACGCACTTGCCCCTCGTGTCCAGCGATCCAAAGTGGCTTGATGTGGTTCACGATTCCCAATACCGACGAGTGCCGCTTGCAGCCGATGCGACTCTTGTAGAAGGACACGTTGGCGCCAAGGCTTGGCAAGTGAATAGCCTTTTTCCCACAATCGATTACGCTGGGGACCTAGAACGCGACCAAGCCTTTACGGTTTCGCTTTGGGTGAAACCAAGCAATGCCAACCAAGGGGGAGCACTGATCGCTCGCATGGACGAATCCAAAGATTTCCGGGGATGGGATATTTGGATGGAGAACGGCGCCATCGGCATGCATCTCATCAGCAAGTGGCCTGAAAACGCTCTCAAAGCGGTTTCTCAGAAGCGATTGACCGAGAATCAATGGCATCACGTTGCCGTCACATACGACGGATCGTCGACGATCGAAGGGCTCAAAATCTATATTGATGGCGAGCAATCTGGCCAAAACATTCAGGCCCGAACACTGAGCGACAGTATTCGAACGACTGTTCCATTCACGATTGGTCGCCGCAGCGCAGGCTCACCGACGACCGGTGCACAGCTTCAAGATGTTCGAATCTACAACGCTGTTCTCGATAAACCGACTCTTTCCCTATTGGGGGACTTGCTTCGGCGCAGCTATTTGTTGGCAAAAGAGACTCGGACCGAAGCAGAAGAGAACGATCTTTATGAATGGTACTTGCGCAGCGTCGATTCCGTGTACGGTGAACTTTTTCAATTAGCTAATCAACTTTCTCGCGAGAAAGAGAAGTTGAGGCGCCGCGGAACGGTCGCACACGTGATGCATGAGTCGGACAAAGAACCGATGGCCCATATTCTTCTTCGAGGGGATTATGATAAGCGCGGTGAGGTCGTAAAAGCTGCAACTCCAGCCGTTCTGCCCGCTATGGCAGACGATCTGCCTACGAACCGACTTGGTTTCGCAAAGTGGTTGCTGCAACCCGAACACCCGCTGACGACCCGGGTTACCGTCAATCGCTTCTGGCAGGAGGTGTTCGGACGGGGATTGGTGGGTTCCTCAGGAGATTTTGGAGTAACCGGCGAACTCCCCTCGCATCCGGAGTTGCTCGACTATTTGGCCGTGACGTTCCGTGAGAACGGTTGGAACGTTAAGGATCTATTCCGTACCATTGTCACTAGTTCGACCTATCGCCAATCCTCGGCCATTTCGCCAGAGCGGGCTGCTACCGACCCGAGCAATACTCTACTAGCTCGTGGACCGCGATTCCGAATGGATGCGGAGATGATTCGCGACACCGTACTTGCGACGAGTGGTTTGTTGGTCGGCAAGATTGGCGGTCCTAGCGTCAAGCCTTATCAACCCCCTGGTGTTTGGGAAGCGGTCGCCATGCCGGAAAGCAACACACGCAACTATGTAGCGGACAAGGGTGAGAGTCTTTACCGGCGCAGCTTGTACACGTTCCTCAAACGGGCCGCTCCACCTCCGAACATGGAAGTTTTTAACGCGACGGCCCGAGAAGTTTGCATCATCAAACGCGAAAGAACCAATACCCCTCTTCAAGCTTTGGTAACCTTGAACGATACGCAATTCGTTGAAGCAGCACGAATTCTGGCTGAGAAAACATTGCTTGATCCCGAAATAGCATCGGATAATTCGGCTCGTGTTCAGTCGATTTCGGAAAAGCTCATTGCTAGGCCCCTTAGAGTCGAGGAAATGCAAGTGGTTCAAGCGATCCTGAGCGATTTGCACGAATACTACCAAGCCAACTCCGAGGACGCCAAAAGCTTGCTCGCCGTTGGTGACACTCGCTCGAGCGATCAAATAAACCCGAGTGAACTCGCGACCTGGACGATGCTGGTCAACAAATTGATGAACCTGGACGAAGTGTTAACCAAGTAACGTTCTTCATACTGCTCCAAAACAGCTAACAAACCAATCAGATACCATACAAAGTGAAATAGCGATGATTCATCCACTCCTTGAAGAATACGTTCGCAGTGAAACAAGACGGCAATTCTTTCGACGCGGTGCCAACGCCCTAGGGATGGCAGCATTGGCTTCGCTCGGAGGCGGCCATGTTTTTGGTGCGAGTGACGATGATGGTTTGAGCGATCCCAATCGAGTCGGTGGACTCGGAACTCTCCCTCACTTTGCCCCCAAGGCCAAGCGAGTGATCTATCTGCACATGGTCGGTGGACCGTCACAGATGGACATGTTCGATTACAAACCACAGATGGACGAGTGGTATGACAAGGATTTGCCTGATTCGATCCGTCAGGGGCAGCGTCTGACAACCATGACGAGCGGGCAAGCACGGTTCCCTATCGCTCCCTCCAAGTACAAGTTTGCGCAGCACGGCGAATGCGGCATGTGGGTAACCGAGTTGCTACCTGAAACAGCCAAAGTGGTCGATGATTTATGCTTCATCCGATCAATGCACACCGAGGCTATCAATCACGAGCCAGCTATTACTTACATGCAGACCGGAAACATGGTAACGGGTCGACCCTGTATGGGTTCCTGGTTGTCGTATGGTTTGGGATCGATGAACAGCAATCTGCCAACATTCGTGGTCCTCGTGGCACAGCCGACCAACACCGAGCAGATCCAAGCGATCTCGGCGAGACTCTGGTCCTCGGGAGTACTGCCCGGCGAGCATGCTGGTGTGAGCTTTCGGTCGGCGGGTGATCCGATCCTTTACATCAACAATCCTGACGGTGTCCCCACGGCAGTTCGCAGAAAGACGCTCGATGGGCTCAAGCAACTTAACGAACTCAATTTCCGAGCAGTAGGTGACCCTGAGATTCACACAAGAATCCAACAGTATGAGCTCGCGTTCCGCATGCAAGCCAGCGTACCCGACTTGACCAATATCGCGGATGAACCTGAAAGCACCTTTGAATTGTACGGTGATGAGGCCAAGAAACCCGGCAGCTTCGCCAACTCGGTACTGCTTGCGAGACGCATGGTGGAAAGGGACGTTCGATTCGTTCAGATTTATTTGAACAACTGGGATCACCACGGGAATGTTGCATCCAGGCTACCATCGCAGTGCAAGGATATCGATCGCGCGACCTATGGATTGATCAATGATCTCAAGTCGCGGGGACTTCTTGATTCAACCTTGATCATCTGGGGTGGTGAGTTTGGACGAACGATTTACTCCCAAGGTGGTCTGAGCAAAGACAATTACGGACGGGACCACCATCCGCGATGCTTTACCATGTGGATGGCAGGAGGAGGAACCAAGGGAGGTACGATTTACGGCGAGACCGACGATTTTTCTTATAACATCGTCAAGGATCCCGTTCACATTCGGGACTTCCACGCGACCGTGCTGCATCTGCTTGGTATCGATCATCAACGATTTACCTATAAGAGCCAGGGGCTCGATCTCAAGTTGACCGGGGTAGAAGAGGCAAAGGTCATCAAAGAACTCCTCGCTTAGAGATACCAATTGCCCCGTACTGGGCGAGGCAACGAGGGCCCCCTTAGTGGATGAGGCAACGAGGCCATGCGTTTCTCGACGCTCAGCTACCGAGAACTCTTAATCTCTCGAAAAGTGAGATTAATCCTTTCTCCAACCTTCTGTTTCGTCTTGGGCACCTCGTGCTGCCAATGCCGCTGCATGGTTCCCGCCATAATGATCAGAGTTCCATGCCCCGTTGGGAAACTCGTCGTCTCACGAGTCGCGTTGTGACGTATCCGAAACTTGCGAATTGCACCGAGCGACAGCGACCCGATAATCTCCCCCATTTCAGGCTCGTCATCGGCATGCCAGCCCATGCTGTCAGCCCCTGAGCGATATCGATTGACCAAGCAGTAGTTAAAGGAACCCATGACCGACTCGATACGCTTCTTGATCTCCAACAAGACCTCCAGCCACGGCAAAGCAACGTTCACGACATTGGAGTAGCGGTAGTGAACCCCTGGATCGCCGTAGGAAGCAATCAATCGGGGCTGCATATGTCCGAATATACCTGGCTTTTGCTCCCAAACGCATTGCTCCATTAGTTTCTGAAAGTAGACATCGGCGAGCTCCTCGGACAGAAATGCGTTGTCCACGATCATCAATCCGCCACCCTTCAATTCGATCGTTCGCATACTAGCTCCACATTTGCTCTTTCTGGTAAAACTGTCCGTACCGTCTGGTGAAACAATTAGCACTGTCGACTATTGCGCCTCGTCAAGGAAATGCTAGCCTTCCACGATTCGGTATGGATTCGTGACTTGCTTTGGGTGTACAACGGGGCCAAATCACACGAAAAGTCTCGCTTGCCGATACTCGGTACCAGGAATTCCTCATGTCTACCGTTCCACAAAGTTCAACCCATCCAGACGACTCCAATCCCGGGAATCCCTCGGCCTCGACGTATGACGACGTTCCCTATGGCAGCTACCCCGTTTCGGCCAGCCATCCTGATCGACTATATAGCATGGCCAAGCTCTTTGGTATGGAGCCTGTTTTGCCAGAGAACGCTCGGATTCTAGAGATTGGCTGTGCTGGCGGTGGAAATCTGCTTCCCCTAGCGAGCACGTTTCCCAACGCGGAGTGCGTGGGAATTGAGCTCTCGCAGGTTCAGTGCTCGTACGCCGCAGAAGCCATCAAATTCATCGACTTCAAGAACGTCTCGATCCGACAAGGTAGCGTTACGGATATCGGTGCATCTTATGGCAAATTCGATTACATCATCTGCCATGGAGTATTTTCATGGGTTCCAGACGTTGTTCGAGATGCCATTCTACGTGTCGCTGCAGAAAATCTTTCAGATCAAGGAGTCGCGTTTATAAGCTACAACACCCTTCCGGGCTGGTATATGCGTGGCATGATTCGCGGCATGATGATTGAACACGTAAAGCACATCGAAGAACCAATCAAAAAAGTGGCGCAGGCACGTGCTTTGATCAAGTATCTCGTCGATGCGAATGCGAATGTCTATACGCCTCATGCTATCTATCTTCGCTCGGAGGCGGAGTTGCTGGCTACCGTTCCGGATAGTTACATTCTGCACGAACACCTAGAAGACATCAATCAAGCCTTTTATTTTCGTGACTTTGTCGCTCTTGCCGTCCAATCTAACTTGCAGTTCCTTGGCGAAGCAAACATAGCTTCGACGTGGATGGGAAATCTCTCAGCAGAGGCGCAAAAAGGACTCAATGCAATCAACGATGCCATATTGCGTGGACATTACATGGATTGCATCACAGGCAGATCCTTTCGGGAAACCTACTTGGTAAAGGCGTCGGCAAAAGTAGATCGCAATTTAGAAAACGAGAAGCTGAGAGGTCTCAAGTTCTCTGGAAAGTATGATCCGGTCAACGAACCGAACGTTACAGATGGCAGCACGAGCTATAAGCTCAAGAACGGCCAAACCATCCACACAAGCGATCCAATCGTCAAGGCAGCTTTCGCTGTTTTGACTGCGGCCTACCCCGAATCGCGAACTGCTGATGAAATCGTAACAGCGATGGAGACGAGCGGCAGTCCTGTCGATTCTCGCGATGGGGCAGTCAATAAAGTTCTTCACACACTCGTGAATGGTGTGCTTGGTGGATGGGTAGATTTTCGATATCTTCCAGACCGGATGCAAAAGCAGATCAGCACTCGCCCCCGTGCAACCCCCTGGGCACGGGCTCAGGCCCTTGCAAACAAGTATGTGACTACTCAGCGACATGAGTTCATGATTATTGACGAGCTTCTTAGACAAGTACTCCCCCTGCTCGATGGATCTCGAACCATTGAAGATCTCTGCTCCGAGGTGTCTGTCTTGCTCAGTACGGGATTGCTCAAAATCGAGATCAAGGGAAATACCGAATCGGTCGATGTCCCGAGGGTCTTAGTTACCAAAGCACTAGCGCAGCTCGCCAATGATTCGCTTCTCATTCCTGGTTAAGGGCCCCTGATTCGGCAATCACAACTCTTCCTCTACGGTCTCGCGAATCTTATTGACGAGATCTCGTCGGCTGAAACTACTTTCGACGAGTCTAGCAATATTCAAACCTAATTGCTTAGCAATCAGGCAAGCGATGTCCACATCGCGGACTCCTTCGAATTGGTTAACGATTCGATCACGGTAATAGATCGTTTGCGAATCATGGTCAAAGCCGCTCTCATAGGCATCGACGCAGTCCGCGACCCAAGTATCTGGAACGCGGACCCGTCGACAATGCTCAATCGACCAAATATCGTCCCCCGTACAATCGGACAGCAGCATCAACAGATGACTCCGATTCATCGACGTTATTTGTGACCTCCGACGTCGCCAATGCTACCTGTCGCGGCAAGCGAACCATCGAGCGATTTGAGGTAGGCGACGAGGTCTCGAAGCTCACGCCGATTCATATACTTCATCAACCCGGCTGGCATCGAGGAAAGTCCTTTCTTGCGGGCCGCGATCGAATCTTTGTCGATTGAGACAATCGCTCCTTGCGCGTCCATAATCTGAACCCGTTCATCATCCTCCGATTTGAGGATTCCGGAGAAGCTCTCGTCATCTTCTGTCAGGATCACAACGGTCTCATAACCGATCGCGATCGCTGCATCGGGGGCAACGATGGATTCCAACAAATAGGCAGCATCCTTTTGTGTGCCAATCTGACTGAGAATCGGACCGACTTCACCTCCGACGCCTCCAACTTTATGGCATCTCACGCATGACAAACTGCTTCTCGTAAAGAACAACTCGCGCCCGGCTGCGATGCTACCACCTTCCATACAATCCGAATAAGCTAATCGAGGATCGGATTCAATCTGTCGATCGCGCGCGTCCACATAGGCTTGAACCCGTTCCTTAGTTTTATCAGAGCCGCGACTCAATGCCGCCTCGATTGCATTGAGTTGGGTATCGACTGGTAGCTTGCCAGCCAGAATGGAATCCACTTGAGCGTCGATCAACGACTCCACCAAATCGGTGTTCAGTCGACTCTCGGTTCCTAACAAATCCCATGCGGCTTGTCGCTCTGCGGTGTCCGTAGATTGCAGAGCCTGCTTTAGATACTTAATAACATCGCTGTTCCCCAAAGCAGCGAATGACTGTAGAGCAGCCACGCGGACCGCACTGTTGGGGTCTGTCAAAAGCGACAGCCCCAATTCAACCACCCGTTCAGGTCGCAAGCGTGTGAGGGCTCGAATCGAATCGGCTCGCCGAGATGGATTGGCAGAGGAATCCTGCACGATTGCTTCCAGCAGTCTAGAGATCCCTCGAATCTCCATTTTTGCCCCGACCTTGAAGAACTCGTCTCTTACTTCATCTTCGGTAGAAGCGAGAACGGCGATGTTCTCCTGAACCAATTGCTTGACGAATTCCGCATCGCGATCTTCCAGGGGCAGGTGTCGATTGAGAATTCGCTCACGGAGGCCTGGCTTGCCCCAGTCCCCCAGAAGCCGAATAGCTTCAGTGCGTAGTGCCGTCGTGCTCAATTTCGACGACGCAAATGCGATTAGTTTGGCTGCGTTCGCTTCACCACCGATACGATAATTGGCGTGAATAATGCGCTCGACGATGGCTGGGTCAAACTCTTCTGCAATAGTCAGGTCGGCCAAGCTCGCGAGTTCACTGTGAAGGTCCGTGACGTCATAAATCGCCCGCGCGGCTTCACGGACTACGCGTACGGCCGAGTCATCCAGCATGGCGGTAATTCCAGGGTTCTTGGCCTTGCGCAAACCAACTGCGACAGCAATCCTCACGGATTCGTTGTTGTGCTTGATCCAACGGTCCAAAGAATCGCCGATAGCACCGGCAAAAGCCATGATACCAGCGTGTCGCACTATGGGATCACGATCTTCATTCTCTATCAGGACCCTTGCTACATCATCCAAACATTCTGATGCACCGATTTTCCCAACGGCCATCATGGCTTGAGTCAAAACGATCGGCGAGGGATGAGAGAGAAGCTTCTTGAGTTCCTCGACTCCAACAGAATGCTTCGAATCGGTCAGGACTTCACATGCTCGGGCGACGACTGTCTCATCGCTGTCCGCTAGTGCCCCAGCAACCGCCTCTGTAGCTGTTTCGTTCTCGCCGAGGCGTATAATTTGCCCGAGTCCCCATACCGCGTGCAATCGAGATTGGGAATCTTCGGAATTGAGCAAACCGGACAATACTTCTACTTCATTTCTAGCCGCCAACTCCCACTGTGCCTCTAGCCGGATGCGTCGATCAGGATTCTCGATTAGAGCAACCAGATCTGCCACACCTAGTTCTTTAAAGCCCGCTTTGAGAATCTCTGCAGAACGTTTGCCAGCCTCGATAGCTCCTTCGGCAGCTTTGTCAGTGTTGGATGCAAAACGATAAATCCTGCCTTTGTTCTCGCCATCCCAACCGTTCACCCAGTCGCTCAAAAACAAGCTCCCGTCTGGTGCAAAGTCTACGTCGGTCGCCAAGACGTTCCAGATGTACTCTTCATTCGTGGTGACTTCAAAGTGTGCTCCCTTTGGTGCAAGCTTGATGCGTCGGATACCACTATTGGAGGCTTGGCCACGGAAATCGCATAGGAAGAACGAGCCTTGCAAATCTGGGTTGCCATCCAATCCAACACCGGGATAGTACGCCAATCCCGAGGGGCCATCGCTCAAATTGGCAACCGGCGGCACAACGTAGGCAGGAGTTTCAGGACCGTAGGGATACCAGATCTTTTCTCGATTAAACGGGCCTCGGTCAGACAAATACTGATACATCATCCGCCAACCAGTATCCCCCCCCTGCACGACCTGCACCCAACGAGCGCGATCCCCCGAGTCGGAATTGTTGTCTCCGGTGAACAAATTACCATGATCGTCGAAGGCTAGTTCCTGAGGATTTCTCAAGCCCGTGGCGAACACCTCCAGATTTGCCCCGTCCAATTCACATCGAAACACGGCTCCGCTCTCGGGATCGTGGAGTTTGCCATCAGGCGTCTGGACCGAGTACCCTCGATCGCCAATCGAAAAGTAGAGACGCCCATCAGGCCCCATCACCAGGCCATGCATATCGTGCCCACGAAACGCAACTCGAACACCAAAACCTGTGTGCAATGATGTGCGTTCGTTCGATTGAAAATCTCCGTTGGTTTCTTTCAAAGACCAAAGGTTAGGAATGTTGGTAAAGTAAACTTGATCGTCACGGATCAAGACTCCTGCTCCGGTTCCTTCCTCGAGGCCATTGAATCCAGAGGCGAACACTGTGCTCTCGTTTGCTACTCCATCCCCGTTCGTATCGCGGAGGACGCGGATTAAATCATCATACTTTTCGTATTCGCTGGCTTTGTCACCGAGCAGTTCTCGGTGATATTCAATTCGATCTTCAACGGTCATCGCAGCGAGGTCTCTAGCCAACCACTTGTCATCGTGCCCGCGATTGTCAGTCACCCCTTTATTCTGTCGGTACGATTCGCAGACGTAGAGGTTTCCGGAACGATCCACTCCGAAAACGACTGGATTACCGAGCATCGGCTCCGCAGCGTAGAGCGTACATTCCAGGGAACTCGGGAATCGGAAGGTCGAAATTGCCGCTTGTCCATCACCGGATGCAGCAGGCAATACTGGCACTTCGGGCTTTGAGCTTGAGTCATCGTTCGTAAACGAAGGGGATTTGGCAAAAACGGGAACACAAAGCGAAAAGCCACCCAGGAGGGTCGAGAGCAGCAAGTGTCGGAACATTCGTTTGCGGGAGGATTTCTTCATGACTTGATAAGGCTCTAAACTCTAAGAACAAGTAAACTATCCATTTTAAACGCGAGATCTCAAAACGCCAAAGGCATTCTTAAGGAGTTACGCCCCAGCTATCCCGCCGGAATGTAACTGCCAATTGCGCTGAGAAACAACGGTTAACGAAAACCCATGAGTTTGCGTTCGGCAGTCTCTTGTGTGGATAGCTTTTAGGAATGGGAAATGAGAATTTTGTTTTTACATGGCTGGCAAAGTGTCGTTGGTGGCGTGAAACCAACCTATTTGCGCAACGCTGGACACACAGTCCTCAATCCTGCCTTGAGCGACGACGATTTTCAGTTGGCGCTTTTGACCTCGCAACGAGCCTTCGACGATTTTCAACCGGATGTCGTTGTGGGCAGCTCGCGCGGTGGAGCGCTGGCAATGAACCTCAAACTGGTTGACACCCCTTTAGTTCTGCTCTGCCCAGCATGGAAACGATGGGGTAGCGTGCAGACCACAAGCTCAAGGACAGCGATCTTGCATAGCAGGAGAGACGATGTCATTCCCTTTGAAGACTCTGAGCTCCTGATTTCGCGAAGCGGACTGGGAAGAGAATGTCTAATCGAAACGGGAACTGATCATCGCTTGGCAGACGACCAGTCCTTGGCCATCATGCTTTGGGTTAGCGAGCTGCTAGGTAGTGGCGGACAGTTGCCGCCACTAGAAGTGGAGTTTGACTTCGGAGCACGTGATTCCAAGGTATCGAGTTCGCAGTGCGAAGGAGCTTATGTGTGCGACTCATGCGGTGAAGAGATTGTTATTCCACTCGACATCACAGAGGGGATGTCGCAAACATACGTCGAAGACTGCCCAGTTTGCTGCAATGCGAATCGAATTCACGTTTCCGTTGTTGACGAGCAGATTGAGGTATGGGCAGAACCTGAACAAGATCGCTATTAAGGCGAGGCAAGCAGCAAATGAAAAACCACCGAATGAATTCAGGGGCGATTCGCGAAGCGACGCCCATAGTAGCGGAATGGGCGCGAGCCCTCCGATAGGGGTACCGCACTCTCACCGCCCATCAGTCCTCCCGGCCCCACACCCTCACCGTACGACTTGCGCGGTGCCGCTCCTATCCGTTGCGTCTCGAATCATGGCAGCCTGAATTAATCGAGCACTTCCAATCCAGCGCTGTCGTTTATCTGGACTTGTTTGGTGCCGTTGTACAGACTGATCACACCACTAGCCTTTATGGTTTTATTGATCAACGTACTCGGATCCAAATCGGCCCATGGACCGGTCAAGGCCGATCTCTCCAAAACGACCGTCAGGTTTTTTGGACTGCGATTGTCCTTTTCGGAGTTGATCAGAACTCTAGTACCACCTGCGATGGCCCGAGCAGAGCGGACGGCGAATTGCACGTTGGCAGCCTCGCCGACTTCGATTTGAAAGGCCTGGGCTGGAGTTACAAATCCGTCAGGAAGAGGCTTGTCCGCTGGCAAGGCTTGGAGTTGGCTTAACAGAACTCTAGCCTGAACGGCGATCTCACCGTCTTCATGCCGCAACTGCAGCTTGATCAAGGGATCTTTTAGCGACCAGTCGATTTCCACCGATCCGAAATGGTTGCCGTACGCTAACGAGGCAACTTGGTATTGGTTTGGTTCGGGGCTCCTCCAGCCGCTGTTCGCCTGATTCAAGCCGCTCGCTGTGATATCGTACAGCGGGTAGCTGATCGCTTCGGGATCGAGCGAAATTTCGCCAAGATGCCGATCGCCGCTCAAGAGGATGACGCCGCCGGCCTCCGTTTTTCGGAGAAGATCAAACAGTCTCTGTCGTTCGCGAGGAAAGTTGCCCCATTTTTCGAACGGATGATCGTTGCTCAACACTTGAATGCTGCTGGCAATCAACCGAACTTCCGCTGGCTTGCGTAGCTCTTGCTCCAGCCATTTCCATTGAGCATCTCCCAGCATGGTGGCCGACTCATCGGTCGCAGGGATATAGGGACGGGCTCGGAAACCGGGCAATGGTTGCCCACCCTTTTCTAGCTCAGAGCGAAAGTAGCGAGTGTCCAGCATGATAAACTGCACTCTCTTGCCTGGAGGGCCGACAATCTCGGAGCTGTAAACTCCTCGTTGTTTTCGAAGTTCGGAGTCCGCTGGGGTTCGGATAAAATCGTGAAACAGTTTGGCCGCGATATCTTTGTGTTCCCACTCCACACCAGCATCGTTGTTGCCGTAATCGTGGTCGTCCCAAGTCGCAAGAATCTTGGTCTGATTTCGCAAACGCTGAAAATCTGGGAGCTTCTCAAGTGCTTCGTAAGCAGCCGCGATCCGTTCTGGAGTGGCAGGCTTGAGCTGCCCACCGACGAGATCTGCGTAAATATTATCGCCTAGAAGGAGAAGACGCTCGGGCTGGTAACCAGCGATGGAGCCCCAAATCGGACATGGCTTCTGCTGATCGGCACAGGAGCCAAAGGCAATCCGTGAGACCGAGGGCTCGTCGTTCGGTGCTACCTGATAGCCTAACGAAGGTAGCGTCAACCCAGCAGCGCAAAGAATTCCCCACAGGGCAACCCCTGCCACACCCTTACTTTTGTAGAGCGTTGCGATGGAACGTTGCAATGTTTTCATCAGTTTATTTGTTCTAGAAACCAGCATTCATCTAATGTAGGAAAAAGAGTGTTGATCCGGCAGCGATTCGCGGCCCCATTTGCTCGGGACCGTATTGTAGTCACCTGCAAGTGCCTGGAACGGTGAATTCTTTGCGAAGCCGAGGTGAATCCCTGGTTACTGATTTCGCCATTGATCGGCCAGTTCCAATTCCGATTTACCGGTCAGCTTTAGCCAAATATCGGCTGTGTATCGCCCCTCTCGTGCGGCTGCGTTTAGCTCTCGAAGCAGCGATCCGTCCTGGTCGTAGGTTCGAATGACCCAGTCAATAAAATTGGCCGAGACGCGATAACTGGCGTCATGTTTGGCCTGAGCAAGGGCAGCTCGACCAAGCTTAGCTCCCTGAGATTGCGGTTCGTACAAAAACCAGCGGATATAATCAGGAATCCCCTCGACGATCCAGCCGGGCGTTGGGGAGCGACGCACGCCCCGTTCCCGCCGTCCCTGATAGCTTTGCACCACGTGCGCCATCTCATGAACCACTGCCCCTTTGGCCTCGCGATTCCTTTCTCGAGCCATCCACTCGGTGTTGAGAGTAATCATGCCACCTTGCGCGTAAGCAGGGGTGCCGTTCATCGTCGAATTAGGCTGATAGCGAAATCGTACTTTTTCGGTTGCTGTAAAGTTTTCGCTCGGCAGTAGCTCTACGATTTTAGGGTACCACTGGAGGATGATCGGCTTCAGATCCTTCTCCGTCCATTCCGCCATATTTGGGGCAGCAGTTAAGTCGACGGAATACCGGAACCGCCCATCGTCCGAAGCGAATTCGAGCAGCTCCGTCCGAGGTAGCTCGATTCGCTTCAGGTCCTTTATCTCCTCCGAGACAACATCGATTTCGCTGAAGAACGTGTTGCCGAAGGGATCTCTAGCATCGGTACTTTGGATATCGAAAAGCAAGTATCGATAGGTTCCAAGCGATTCCGAAGCGGTGATGCGGCTGGCATGTTGGCCTCCCACGACACCCTCTTCACGCGTGTCGACGTCTGCGATCTTGATCCAACCTGCCGCTTCCGGATCCACGGAATCATCCAATCGATTCCAAGAAAAGGAGTCGTTAGATCCTTCTGCTCCATAGAGTGTGTAAACCTGTGATGCTCGCACACCGGGATGCCATGAATAGACGACAACTTCCGCGAGTTCGGTTGGTTTGCCGAGATCAACAGCGAGACTCTTCGCCCGCGAACCCGATGCAAAAAAGAAATTCTCTTTGGGGCTATCTTCGGTAGAAGGAATCTTCCCATCGCTCAGTGCGACCAACCCCAGCGAGTTGCTATCGATTCGTCCCCTCGCGACGGCCCAGTTTCCTGTCGACGCCGAGTCGTTCAACGCTGGGGGAGGAATGTTCGGAAACTGAAAGAATGAGGAGTCCGAACTGCGTTCTATGATGACATCTATCGCCAGGCTTGATGTACCAGAGAGAAACGCGGCCAGTGCGCAAAGCGGAAAAATTACCGCGAGAGTCTTTCGTCGATGCTGTCTTTGCATGCTCAATTGCATTCGTACTCTGAGGGTGCTTGCTGTGAGTTGGCGCTCGATCCGTTATACCCTAAAGAATGATGATATACCTCAAAGAATTCTCGTAGTCATAATAGTTGAAAATGACTCGCAACGGCAGCACTGTTTTTCACCCTTGCTCAACACAAATACCGAGCTTTCTAATTCACAAACTACGCCTAATGAACCAGTTTCGCAAGGCGCGGAGCCTCCGGCTAGTTTCCTGTTTGAAAATCCAGTTAATCACGGACTGCGCCCGGCATTGCTGCCAGCCAGGGCGAGCAACAAAGCTGTACGTATACTCGATCCGCGAACCTCCATAATCCAAATCTTGATGCTTAATAGTAGCGGCAAAAGATTCAAATATGGGTGGGCTATTCACCAACTTTACAGCAGCAATTCTGGGTGGAACAAAGGTTATGTACTCAGTCTCGAAAGCGAAACCTCCCAAGTACCACTTACCTATGCAAACAGACTTTGCTCCAAGTTGCGACTCCACGTGTTCAGGACAGAGGTAAGCGTTCTGCAAAAGGGAGTCCCAATCCATACGACGTTTGTAATCGTGAAATAATTGGAAAACCTCTTCACTCGAAGCCGGAATTGTCTCAGTCAAAGTTTCGCGAGACATCGTCAGCCGTTGACCGTCGACCAAAGAACGCATCTAACGCTGGCGTTCGAGCTGTCGGAGTCTGGTCTCGAGCTGCTGCATTCTTTGCTGCGACTCACGCAATTCGAAGTTCAATCGATCTAGCTCGGCGTGCAACTCGGCAACATATTCGGCGCTCAGCATATCTTGCGTGATCTCTCTCGATAGTTTTGGCAGCGTCAATCCGTCAGCTCGAGAGAGGACCGCAGATCCTTGCCGGAGCGTCATGCCTCGGTAGTAGGACACGGTGATTACCTCGCCTGGAGCCGATCGGAGAACAGCTTCCATGATATCGTTGGCGCTCTGAACCTCTTTGCCGTTGAATCCAACTATGCAGTCCCCGGGTCTAAGGCCAGCCGAATCTGCCGGTGAGCCGCGTGTTACATCGGTAACAGAGGCACCGCGGTAGGCAGGGATCGCAAACTGCTTTCTAAACGCGGACGACATGTCGCTGACATTGACCCCAAAAAAAGCTTGCCCGTCTAAATTCGTTGGCTCGTAAGGAATTGGGAAGGATTGTGCACCATTGATTTTTGTCGCAAGCTCCCTATCCATAAGAACAGCCGTCAGAGTCACATTCTTTCCTTTCCGGTCGACCAGAAATTTCACAGCACTGCTGGCTGGGAAAATAGCCAGCGATTCCGCGAAGGAGTCGACCGAGGTGACGGCAGCGCCGTTGACCGCAATGACTCTGTCTCCAGGTTGAAAGCCAGCTTTCCAGGCAGGCGAGTTTTGGGTCACCGCTACGACACTTAGTCCGAATCCCCCGCCAGCCAGCGACTCGACTGTCATGCCAAGATATCCAGGATTGGCAACAGGTGCCGTTTTCATCGGCTTCGCGTCAAGAATCTCGGATGAATCGGACTCCAGGACGCTGGGCTGAGATCTTCGGTTCGGCCTGGGAGCCGGTTTTGGAGGTGGAAGCAATTCCTCCTTCCCAACGGGATCACCAATGATCAAAGGGGGTTGTGCGTTCTCCCCCGCCTTGGCGGCGTCACCGTTTTCGCCAGCCTTAGACGAGTCTCCCTTTTCGGAGGCGTCCTTGTTGGGGGCTGTTTGCTTTTGCAGCAGCTTTTCTTCTAACTGTTTTAAGAAATCCTGCGCAAAGAGAGTTGGGCATGAAATCCAGAAAACCAGAGCTACGAATCCGACTAGGCGTTTGTGAACCATTGGTTTCATCCCACTGGGCTAAATGTTGACACGCCGCAATTGACTTCGCGATTCGGGCCTGCTGTGCAAAAAGGACCTTACACAGCAAACCGACCTCGCGAGCTACCTCTTAGATAACTTAAGCCATATGCCTAGATTTTCGCAACTGCTATTCCAGAAGCAAGTATGCTCTCTTGCGATTACCAGCGAAGCCGCAGTGGGCCCCCCTAAGACCCGAACTAGTGATCGTGGATCATCGGAAGCTTTTTCGCCCGGACGACGTCTTTCGCTAGCCCTACCGACTCGAGGAGCCGGATCACCCACCAAGACATATCGAACTCGAACCAACGGTGGCCATGGTGAGCAGCGCGGGGTTGCGCATGGTGATTGTTATGCCAGCCTTCTCCGTGCGAAATGAGAGCCACAAACCAATTGTTGCGGCTATCGTCTCGCGTTTTGTAATTTTTATAGCCGAAGACGTGGCCAATAGAGTTAACGCTCCAGGTGCCATGCAAAACAACAAGTGTTCGTACGAAAACACCCCACACGAGCCAGCTCGCTGCCATCTGGATTGCTCCTGACGCTCCCACCGTTGCTAGCCCATACAAGCCACCTAATAAGGCGATGATCGCGGCGTGCAGCCAGAATATCTTGACCCAGAGCCCTCGCCGCTCCAATTTGAGATAAAAGGGATCTTTCAGTAGATCGCGAGCATATCGTTCAAAGCTGGTAACGGAGTCATGGTCCCGATTGTGATAAAGAACCCAGCCCATATGGGACCAGAAAAGGCTAGCCATCGGCGTGTGCGGGTCGGGTTGATGATCGCTATGTTGGTGATGCATGCGGTGAATCGCCACCCAGCGTGCCGGGCTATCTTGCAAATTACAGATCCCAAGCAAAGCAAAAGTGTGTTCCAACCATTTCGGACAGGTAAAACCTCGGTGGGTCAGCAGCCTGTGGTAACCCACAGTAATACCCAACATTCCGAAAACAAAGTGCCCCAGAATGCCAACAATCAGTCCTGACCAAGAGAAAAACCAAGGCACGAAGGCAAGCAGTGCCAGCAAATGCAAGATGACCAAGGGAATTAAGTACAGCCAATAAATCCGGAGGGGTTGGGCGGTCTTGGGAACGTCGACGCGACTGAGCTGTTCGGAAACATTGATGTCTGCAATGGAGTCAGCATTGCTAACGTCTACTAAGTCGCTTGTACTCATCTGGTCCTTGTCCTAACCGAATCAATTTGAGATTGTTCCGCCATTATGGAGCAACCCCTGTTCCACGTCGACTCCAACCGAAAAAAATGGGGAAAGGAAACACCCGGTTGGTCAGGACCAGTGAATCCTCCCATGTTTTTTTGATTTCTCTGTCTCGAAGCAAGACGTTCTCGCGATTCACTCCAGGGTTGTTACAATAGCCGGAGTGTCTTTTCGTTGGATTCGAGGCAGATTAGAGGGGTTGCATTGTGCCAAACGAGGCATCCGGTGTCCTGAAGTTTGAGTGTCCGAAATGCTCCAAGCGTTTACGCGCTCCTGAAAAACTGGCAGGGAAGAAACTTACTTGCCCCCATTGCGGCGCTTCAATCCTAGTCCCTGGAGTGGTACGTAGCGTCTCCGTGGAAGATGATTGGCTGGAAATGGCCCCCCCCCCTCCCCCGCCAGAATCTAGTTTGCCCCTGGAATCGCCGAGCAAGAAAGACTCAGGTGTGCCAGTTCAGCCGAGCAAAAAGAGCACGGCAACCAGTATCTTTGATGACGATCTCCCCGACCTCGCTCCTTTGGATTTTCCAACCGAAACTCCAGTCTCCGCCACCAAGAGCCCACCATCGAAATCTCAGCCAGCACCCGAACAACCCGCCAAAAGCAAGCCGTCCGAAGGGCCGGGGACTTCGAAGTCGATTTTGGATTCACTCGACGACGACATACCTCTCGCACCTCTCCCGACGGAATCGAAAAAGGCTGCCACGGAATCGAAAAAGCCCGCGACGAAATCGGCTCTCGAGGATCTCATGCTCGAGAGCGAAGCGTTGATTAAAACCAGCGATCTGGATGTTGGAGATGAATTCTCGTTCAAGTGCAAAGTATGTGGCACGTTATTGTACGTACGAGAGTCACAAATCGGAAAAATGACTCGCTGCCCTGATTGCTACTCCGAGTCGCTTGTTCCCAAACCGAATGCGCGTCCTAAGAACCTAGGGAGCGCGAGGATCAGAGAAACAAGCAGCATGTCGCTGGCTCCGGTCGATGCCAAATCGGTGCGTGATCCTAAGGCAGGCCGAGCCGAAAGCGAAGTCATCCTGGAGCGGGCGAGGGAAGAACTGGATAAACAAAAAGAAGATTTGGACGGTATCCAAGGATCGTTTGACTCGAAGCGATGGATCTCGCTCATTTTTTGGTTTTGCCAGGACCTGTCGTTGGTCATTGTCACGATTGTGCTGAGCATCGTTTGCGCTCTTTGGATGTTAGCCGTCTCCTGGATCCCTGAGGCACTAGAATTAACCGACCAGATGGCTGGCATGGTTCGAGGAATCGTTTTCTTTGTTCCGTCTATTCCTCTGGTGGGGAGCTGCATCCTCTTGGGATTGTCGATCTTTATGATGGTCGCGAATCAATTAAAAAGGCTAGACGATTGGCCGTTTAGCAGAATTGGAGATTCGCTCGGGGAACTGTTCATGTTCCTGGCTTCCGTTTCGATTGCTGCTGTGCCTGGAGGTATCATAGGTTTACCCCTTAATAGTTTGTTTGGTGGAGTTCTGGGAACGATTGTTTTCTCCTTTCTCTCCATTTGGATCTTATTTCCCTTTTTCTTCCTCAGCATGGCGAACAACAATCGAATTACGGAACCCTTTTCTCGAGTCGTATTCGATTCCCTAAAAGGTCGCGCGGATGCTTGGGGTGCCATGTACCTGCAAACGATGCTTGCCTATGGTGGCTTCTTCGTGCTCATCAATTTTGCCATGCAGCCGGGACTCATAGGTGAGGCAATTCTAGGTCTGATGCTTCCTTTGTTTGTCTTCTTTGTTATGAATCAGTACGGCCTTCTCGCGGGACGACTCAGCGACATCACCGAACTGGGATTCGAAGGGGATTTTTCGCAAGACACCTCAGAAGAGTAATCGGTTCACTCAAGGATGGTTACTCATGAAATCCCCTAAACCCAAATCTAGAACTCTCGCGGACTTTATTAAGCGGGGTGCCGATGCAGAGATCGAAGAGTCCTCGTTTCACGACGACCCTGATGCGATGGAGTCGGTTCAATTGACGTTGGAACGACATGAACAGGAAAAGAAGGCAAAGAAGTCCCCGAAGCGAACGAAAAAATCGCAATCTAGCGCAACCAATCGCTCCGACAGTGTTGACGAAGTTTCCACGGCTGAGAAGCTAGCTCAGCGAGAAGCACAGATCGCAGAATCCGCTAAACTGGATCGGGTCGATCATGCCAAGAGCGTCCGAGCAAAGGGGCCAGAGCTGCTGGACGCGATAATCGACCTACCCGATTTTCAGCGAGTAACCGGCCAGTGGAACCAAAAGGAGTCAATCTGCTGGGAAGGAGCTTGGCCGGGTGCCATCGCCCCCTTGGTTGCCGCTACTTGGAAACGTTTCCAGCGTCCGATTGTGATCATTCTCGCGCAGCACCAAGATGCCGACGGTGTGGCTCGCGACCTCGATTTTTTTCTTGAAGATAATGCAGACATTTTCCCACCCGCCTCGGATGAAATTCTCGAAGATGCTTTGCAACAGGTCGAGGTCATCCAACGCCTCCAAGTCCTTTCGCATTGGGAGTCGTACCGCACTGATCCCAAGCGGATCGCTCCACCGGTTGTGGTTACAACTCTTCAAGCGCTGATGCACAATGTCCCGAGTCGTCATCAACTGCAGAACGATCGGCGAAGCCTTAAAGTAGGGCAACGAATCGATCTGGCGGAATTGAAAAAATGGCTCGCGGAAAACGGCTACCGAACGACGACGAGCGTGCAAATGCCTGGAGAGTACACCGCGCGAGGCGGCATTATCGATGTGTTTCCTCCCGACTGCTCCGAGCCTCGGCGCATCGAACTGTTCGACGACGAGGTAGATTCGATTCGCTCGTTTGATTCGATCTCGCAACGGTCTATGGATCGCCTTGATCGCGTCGATTTGATCGCGGCCGATGAGGCCATCAAAGACGAAGCATCTTTTCTAGAGTATCTCACCGAGGATACGATGGTCGTCGTGCACGAACCGATAGCCGCCCTGCATCATGCGGAAGCTTATTTGACTCGCGTTCCCTTTCCGGATCGATTTCAACAGCCATCAGCCATTTATAGCCAACTTTGTCAATACGCATTCGCTCAGATGGCTCAGTTGGCGGGCGAGGGTTATCTAGGCTCCTTGGAGCGAGTCCCGATCCAAGACGTACAACGAATCGGGGGTGAATTGGAAACGCTCGCGCGCGATCTGGACAGTGCCATAGGATCGGATCGCACCGCATTGTTGGCTTGCGTCAACGAAGGTGAACTGGCGAGAATGCACGATCTTTTGCAGCATAGCGAAGCGTACCGCTCGCAGAGAATTCACTTGGAGATTGGACTCCTTAGCAGCGGATTTGAGATCGCACCCAAGGGGCCTTTTGTTCTCACCGTTAGCCAATTGCTGCGACGAACCACGTTGCGCAGAGCGGCCAAAAAGCATTCGTCGCGAGCCATCGATAGCTTTCTGGATTTGAAACCAGGGGATCTGGTCGTTCATCTTTCGCATGGCATCGGTATCTACCTCGGTATGGAGCTTATCGAGAAGAGTGGACAAAAGTTTGAGCATCTCGCCATTGAATTCGATGGCGGAACCAAGCTCTTTGTTCCGAGCAGCAAAATCGATTTGGTACAACGCTATGTAGGCGGCACCAAGACACGTCCCAAACTAGCCAAGATAGGTGGCCAGACATGGGGCCGTCAGAAGAAAGCTGCCGAGGAAGCCGTCCACGACATGGCAGCCGATTTGCTCGAATTACAAGCCCAGCGGCGTGGTGAATCAGGGATTTCCTTCAAACCCGATTCGGTCTGGCAAACTCAGTTCGATACTTCATTCCCCTATGAAGAAACGCCCGATCAGCTCTCCGCCATAGCTGCCACCAAGACAGATATGATGTCGACGCGCCCGATGGAGCGATTGATCTGCGGGGATGTCGGGTTCGGCAAAACCGAAGTCGCCATGCGAGCTGCGTTCAAGGCTGTGGAGAGTGGTTATCAAGTCGCAGTACTTGTCCCGACGACGGTGTTGGCGGAACAGCACTACAAAACCTTTATTGCGAGAATGGCGGAGTTTCCTTTTGAGATCGCCAAGCTGAATCGATTTGCGTCAGCCGCGCAGCAGCGAGAGACCGTCAAACGTTTAGCAAAAGGCCAGATTGATATCATCATCGGAACGCACCGCGTGGCCTCAGCCGATGTCAGGTTTTACAACCTGGGGTTGCTCATTATTGACGAGGAGCAAAAGTTTGGGGTAGAGCTCAAGGAACGCTTGAAAAGGGTTGCGACCAAGGTAGATGTGTTGACGTTGTCGGCAACTCCTATTCCCCGAACGTTGCACATGTCGCTGGTTGGAGTGAGGGATATTTCCAATCTGGAAACAGCACCTCAAGAGCGAATGGCGGTAGAAACGCGGGTCGCGAGATTTGACGAGAAACTGATTCGCAATGCGATTTTGCGTGAGTTGAATCGAGATGGCCAAATCTACTTTGTTCACAATCGAATCGAGGACATGCCCGCTCTCTACTCTCGGCTACAGAGAATCGTACCCGAAGCAAGAATCTTGATCGGCCATGGTCAAATGGAAGAGGGAGAGTTGGAGCAAGTTATGATCGAGTTCATCGAGCATCGTGCTGACATTTTGCTTTCGACCACCATTATTGAGAGTGGGTTAGATATCCCCAATGCCAACACGATGTTTATTGACGACGCCGACCGGTACGGGCTCTCGGAGTTGCATCAACTGAGAGGTCGGGTCGGTCGATACAAGAACCAAGCTTACTGCTATCTGCTGGTTGATAAGTCCAAACATTTGAATCCCGAGGCAGCGCGACGGCTTCACGCAATCGAGGAGTTTTCTCAGCTCGGTGCGGGCTTTGGCATTGCGATGCGAGATCTCGAGATTCGGGGTGCGGGCAATCTGTTGGGAACCCAGCAGAGTGGGCATATCGCTGCCGTGGGATATGAGTTGTATTGTCAGTTGCTTGAGAATGCTGTTCGAGAGCTTACCAAACAGCCACCGAAATTAAGCATTGATGTCGAGTTGAATCTGCCCATCGAAGCATATTTGCCGGCTGAGTATGTCCCTGAGATGCGACACAAGATCGACATCTACCGTCGACTGAGTCGTGTTCAGGATGTTCAGGCCATTCAAGATATCCGAAAGGAAATGGAGGATCGATTCGGCAAGCTTCCCAAGGCGGTCGAGCGGCTACTGTCGGTTGCTGAACTCAGAATGGACGCAACGATTTGGTCGATTCGCTACATTGGAATAGAGGAGGAGCACCTCGCATTTCACTTCACGGATCCCCGTCGCATTGATCAGTTGGCGAGAACCCACCAGGGCAAGTTGCGGATTGTCAATTCGACGAGCTGCTATTGGCCCTTGCGTCCTGCCCCTGCTCCCGCCGTTGCATCTATGAAACCTTCGGGGCGATTGCCAGCAAAACCCGCGCCCCCGGTTCCGCAGGAACCGATGGAGTCGATCATTAAAAGGATCGACTTTATCTCTCTTCTCCAATCCATCTTGCACGTATAGGGAGGGTTACGCTACAAGCCATCGGTTAGGAAAATTGGAGTTGCGAAATGCGCGCTGGAAATCCCATGAAACACAAACGGTGGAAAATAGGAAGGGTGATGAGTTCCTGTCGCTGGGCTTGGATAATACCGTTATTCGTTTACATCTGTGGTGCTTCGCCTATTCTTGGGCAGAATCGATATCGGCCCAATCAGCCGGCTTCGGCGCCAGCAACAACAACGCAATCTCCTGTTACCGAAAGCCTGGTCCCAGCGGGACAGCTACCGGTGGACGGCAACGGAACGGTCGCCAAGAACTTGGAACAACCGGTATTCGTCGCAGACAGAAGTCCATTGACATCGCCAACACTAGAGTCGTTTCGCTGGGAGAACGGCATGAATGATGTTGCAGATGGTCTCGAACAAGGGCTGCTCAACAGCTCTCAACCAATCGACTTTACCAAGTTTGAGGGGGGGACTCTGCTCGCCGTCGTTGATAAAGAACCAATTCTGCTGGGAGATCTAATCGATCCTAGAAAGGTTCCTGCGCATCAGAGAGAGCATCCTTCGTTTGAAGCCACTCTGAGGAAGATGCTTTCCGAGAAGATTGTCAAAAAGTCCCTAGTTCAAAGATTTTTTAACGACCAGCTAGTCGGTAAGACACTCAAAGAGAGAAGAGATATCGAAAGTAAGATGAAGACCAAGGTGACTCAGGTCTTCTTTAACGAGGTGCTACCGGGCATCATGCAGGATCAGAATTGCGAGTCGCTCGATGAGTTTTGCGACTTGGCTGAGCAACAAGGCATGAACTTGCAAACTCTCAAAGAAACGTACACTGAAACCATTTTGGCTCAGCAATGCATTCGTGAGAATGTTCCCAACAAGCCATCGGTAGATCTAGAGGAGATGAACACGTACTACAAAGAGAATCAATCAGAGTTTTATCAGATTGCTAAGGTACGATTTCAAATATTGACGGCTGCTTTTTCCAAGTACAGAAATCGCGACGAGGCGGATCAGGCCATTCGTGAAATGGGTGACGAGGTTTTTTACGGAACACCCTTTGAAACCGTCGCGAAAGCTAAGTCGTCGGGGATGAATGCTGAATCAGGTGGGTTCGTGGATTGGACAAGCCAGGGGGCGTTAAAGAGTAAGGAGATCAATGACACCATTTTCTCGATTGAACCGAACAAGCTAAGCCTCATCATTGAGGATGAAAATGGTTTGCACATTGTTCGCGTCTTGGAGAGAAAAGAAGGCCGATTGATTACCTTTGCCGACGCGCAGCCCGAGATTAAAAAGAAATTAAGTGAATCCAAACGCAATAAGCTTTACAAGGAATTTGTTGATAAAGTCAAGGCAGAGACTTCGGTATGGAGTCGATGGCCCGAGGATTACCCCAACGCCCGGTCCTTAACCGAATTGGAGTGGTAGGCTCGATGTCGCACGGGATGTACGCATGGATCTTTTTCATTCCCGTCTGGTTGGTTGCCTGTGTGGCTCGAGGATTGCCCCAGGGAATAGATTACAGTTCGTTGGCTGATGGAGAGTTGTACGACATTCAAGTCGTCACCTTAGATAGGATCGTGGCGGTCGGTGACCGCGGACTGATTCTTGGGTCCGACAATGCGGGTCGCACATGGAGTGTGCGTCACCCCCGCTCCGAGTTCATTCTCTATAGTGTTGTTTTTCGCTCCGAACTCGAGGGTTGTGCCGTTGGGGGCACGATTGACCCGTTTACTCATCGCAGCCGAGGCATCGCACTGGTTACCGCGGACGGTGGAAAAACTTGGAGTCCTAGCAAGAGCGTTTTGCCACGTCTGACTGGAGTGACGCTAGAGGGCACAAAGAACCTTGTAGCTTGGGGAGATTGGTCGACCACTGCCCAAACATCACTTTATCAATCCGCCGATGGAGGTGTAACCTGGACCCCGAACGTATCGCCATGCGGACATATCGAAAGCGTTGCAATTTTTAGGGCTGAATCTGGGGAAGACTCGCGAACTGCGAATCGCTTCGGGGGTTGGGCAAAGGGGCGTCTCGTACTCGATCGTCTAAGTCGGTGCTTCTTTTCCGAAGATGGTGTCCAATATGAGTCCGTTTTTTTGCCGGGAGTATCGTCTGACGAGCCTCTGCATTCCTGTTGCCATAGCGGAACGAAGTGGTGGATATGCGGAGAAAACGGACAAGTCTTTAGTTCAACCGATGGTAGGGAGTGGGAACGTCATCGTCTGCCTGGTAAATCATCCGACTGGAGTTTGTTGTCACTGAATCGAGTAGTCGCTCGCGGCGATGACGTTTGGATTTGCGGGAGACCTGGATCTGTAGTTTGGCATTCGGATGACTCGGGTGCTTCTTGGCGAGTCCTGCCAACAGGATACGAAGTCTCATTACGATCGATAGACGTCTTCGGGAATTCGGTGGTTGCAGTCTGCGGACCTTTAGCGACGATTAACATTTCCAGAAACCAAGGAGCAGCGTGGCGATTATCGCATCAATCCAGTGTTCGACTAAGTACCCTGAATATTGCGGGTACGTATGATCGTATCGCTTGGGATATTTTGGCCGTAGTCTCCAAGGATGCACGGCAAACAGCGGGTTGTTTGGTTGTTCACGATCAGAACCTAGAGCAGCGATCCGCCTATCGACCGGAACATGCTTCGAGAACTTCGGTTGCCGGAAAGCGAGTTGGGCTGTCGATGGTAGAGACTTTCGCGACGTTCCCCGTAAGCGATTCCGCCGCGTTACCTCGCGGGACAGATCTTGTTCATTATCCACAAGCGGGCAGCTTGTTGCAGGCACCTGAAACCAATCTCTTTCGCAAAGTCGTTCAAGTGCTTCGGTGTACAAAACCCGACTTGTTGATCAATGAGTGCGGAATATCGGGAACAGCCGTCAGCAAAAAACTGTCGCAAACCGTTGAGTTGGCCACCACGTTTGCAAGCCGCCTTGACTACGTCCTCTACTCTCCCGAATCAGGAATCCCCAACAACTCCTGGTCTGTTCAGCGTACTCTCTATCGCAGTGAACTTAGCAGCGGTAGACAGTTCCACCCTTCTACGGTGCTGAAGGGGGTGGGAATGGTGCTCGGCGAAGTGATAGGACCGGTGCTGGCTATTGCGAATTCTGCCGAGGCTGCTTCCTTAAGTGCCCATGCCGAGTATCGATATCGATCTGGAACGAATACGCCAGCCAGCCTTTTAAATCCGTTGGACGGAATTCCGTTGGACCCCCAGACTCTGCAAAAAGAAAAGTCTCATGGAGCGACCAGAGCCGCGCTCCTAGTGTCGACTGCGAATTGGTTTAATGCAAAACAAACGCTCAAGCATCAAGTAGTCAATCCATTGGTCCGCGACTCCCAATGGGAGTCCAAGCTGACCCAATCGGCCAAAATGATCGAACCTGAATCGAGGGCTATTGTTCTTTTGGAGTTGGCGAGAGAAGCTCGAAGAGCTGGCGATTGGAACCTCTGGTCTAGTTCCTTAGAGTTTCTCATCGCGCACGATAACAAATCAGCCTATGCCGAGTACGCTCAGCTTGAATTGATGCGATTCACGGGTAGCGCGGAAGTGAATCAAATGTTGCTCAAGCAAACGGGAGTTGCGGAACAAAGGATCGGGGAAGAACAACCTTCGATCTCCTTAGCGTTCCAGTCATCCCCCTTCGGAACCGAGGTGGGCGGCAGCGTAAAACCCGCTAGCTATGCCCATAGGCCACAACGAATTCCCATTGCGACTGATTCAGGCATTCCCGAGTTCTATCGTCTGCTGGCCAATCTTCCGGATGCATGGACGTCCTACCGTCTGGATCCCGAATGGGGCTGGTTGATTGCCTCGCGATTCAGGCAGTATCAACGAGCTAAGAATTCCTCCACAACGTTGGATTTGCACCAAGTGCAGGTTGAATCTGCCAATTTTTTCCCAAGCCTCTCGGATAACTTGCTGAATTGGCAACTTGTTCAGTCGCAAGAAGCCACACTCAGCCGTAAGGTAGAATTCACCCGAAACTCCCAGATTCAAAACATTCCTTCGATTGGAATGGCAGCAGACAGACCTTTCTTGGACGGAGAACGAACCGAGAGCTTCTGGCAGTCGGCCCTTCACTTAGCTCTGGCTGATCCATGGGGAGAGCCAGGCACAACAAGTTTATGGATCGCGCGGGATGACGAATTTTTATATCTCTTTAGCGAATCTATTGACGCTGATCTATCAGGCCCTAGCTCGGCAAGCTCTCATAGAAAAAGAGATTCCCTGCGTGATGATCAAAACGGTATTCGTTTGAGAATCGACCTAGACCGAGATTACTCGACATGGTTTGAGTTTGGCTGGAGCAGTTCAGGGGATATGCTGGATGCTTGTAATGATATGCTGCATTGGAACCCAGACTGGTTTGTTGCAACGAAACAATCCGACTCGGGATGGAACGCTGAAATCGCAATACCAATACGGGAGCTTGTTTCCAGCGATAATCCGTTCTCCTCGATTTTGTCGCACGTCGCTGTTAACGTCCTGCATACCATCCCCGGTCGAGGAGCTAGAGTTATCGCCCCGGCTGTATCCGATAGATTCCAGTCTGACCAATGGAGCCTAATCAAGTGGTGAATCGGCTAGGACCTTAAGAAATTGATTGCGGCGACCGTCCATACGGCAGCGAGGGTTAGAAAGAGAGCGGCAACGACACAAATCCACGCCATCCTCGATCCACGGGACGGAAAAATACCGCTGACGTCGTAGGTCGCCGGGGCAGCGTATCGGTCCCGCATCTCCTCTTCCTCAAAAAGAGCCGCTGTGGCAGACTCGAGCAGCCCGAATTGTATCGAGAATTCCAGCAGACCGAATAACATATGTCGACGCCCCATCGCATCGACTCCCACCCCTTCAAAGAACCAAATCTGTTTACCGAAACTCAAATCGGTTTCCTCGGTAAATTCCATGCACCGTAGATTCTCTACGCGTGATTGCTCTGGGCAAAACTCTCGGCGAAGCAAGCATCCGTGAGCGTACTCCGAGACTGCTTGCCAAATCTGCCTTGAAAACTGAATTTTTGGTGCGTCTGGAGTCATGAATCGAATCCTTCGACTAAAGGGGATTGATTTGCCGCAAAGCCTGCGCTGCAACAAACACGACGTCATTATACTTTTTTGACAAGTGTAAAGTGAGTATGGAACATCCGGATTTTAGCAATTTTCTGAGAATTGCTCCTACGGGTTTCCACAAGCCGCACCAGAAGTTAGGCTAGTACTATGTTTGAGCGGAAGAGCTTTAAATGGCCGATTTTCTTGGCCGTCGTCATGATTGTGTTGATCGTTGGCCTATCGATCGCATGGGTCATTTTAAACGTTTTTGGAGCCGTTACCAACGAACGTCCAGCACTTTATTGGACATTATTGGCTGTTGGTTCCGTCATGTTCGCATTGGTTCTGACCGGCGTGATCCTTTATTTAGTCTGGAGTATCCAGCAGATCGATCTCAACCGCAGACAAAGCAATTTCCTCGACGCTGTTACTCACGAACTAAAAAGCCCGATAGCATCCTTAAAGCTCTACCTGCAAACCTTGAACCGCAGATCACTACCGGAAGAGCAGCGGGCTCAATTTTATGTTTCGATGATGGAAGATGTCGAACGACTCGACCGTACCATTTCCCAGTTGTTGGAGGTCGCGAAATTGCAGCAGCACCAGTCGCTCCAGGATGCGCCAGACTGGGTCCGAGTCGACGAAATCGTCCTTTCCATATCTAGCAAGTTGTGCGACGAACATAGCTTTGATCCCGAGGAATTGCATATTGACGTTCCTGCTTGCGAGCTGAAAACCCTCCGATCCGATATCGAAATACTAGTGCGAAATTTGCTCGACAATGCAATGAAGTATGCCGGCAACCCGCCAATGGTCTCCATCTTAGGTGCCCTATCTCAAGACGGCACGGAGCTGAGGCTAGTATTCCAAGACAACGGAGCCGGAATCCCCCGGCATCTGCGTCGGGCCATCTTCAAGCGTTTTTATCGGATCGGAAACGAGCTGGAACGACGAAAGCCTGGAACAGGTCTCGGTCTGTTTTTGGTAAGATCGTTTCTCAAGCGTTTAGGGGGTTCCATTCATTTGGATGAAACCTCGAAACAAGTTGGCTCAAAGTTTGTTGTCCAAATACCAAATGTTCGCGTTCCTTCCGCTGCCCCCCCCACAGCTCCTTCCACCCTTCCACCTGGAGATTAGTCATGGCCAATCATTCTGTAATTGTTAGGCGTGCGTTTCTGCTAGCCGTCGTTTTCCTGAAGCTTACTGCAACCATGTACTCCCAAACTCCTCTGCGGATCGGCGTCATCGGTCTGGATACATCTCATGCCCCAGCCTTCGCTAAACTTTTTAACTCCGACAATGCCACAGGCCTTCTCGCAAACCAGATTGTGACGCACGCCTTTCCTGGAGGCAGCCACGACATTGAACAAAGCCATAGTCGCGTGCCAGGGTATACGAACGAGCTTTCCAACATGGGAATCAAAATCGTTGATAGCATCGACAGCATGCTGCCAGAGATTGATGCGGTGTTACTACTCAGTGTCGACGGACGAAAACACCTTGAGCAGGTGGCACCGGTATTCAAGGCTGGTAAACCAGTATTCATCGATAAGCCACTAGGTGGAACGCTAGCGGAATGCATTGCCATCAAAAAACTTGGGGATCATTACAATGCAGCATGGTTTACAAGTTCTTCGCTTCGATTTTCACCGGAAATGATCCGATATCGCGAGGATCTGAGTCGACAAGGAACGGTGATCGGCGCCACGTCTTGGGGCCCATGCTCGCTCGAAGCAACTCATCCCGATCTGTACTGGTATGGTGTTCACGGTGTGGAGGTTCTCTATACAGCTATGGGGAAAGGTTGCGAAACCGTGACGCGCATCGCGACTCCTGATACCGATGTCGCGGTCGGAGTATGGAACGACGGACGTATCGGAGATTTTCGTGGCCTGCGAGCAGGTGCATCAGGATACGGGCTGGTCGTCTTTGGCAAGCAGGCCATCGAGGTTGGGGGCAAGTACGAAGGATACGGCCCACTCGTGAATCAAATTGCACAGTTTTTTCATGATCGCACCGGCGGCGTTGATCATGGCGAATCCATCGAAATGTTTACGTTTATGGAAGCGGCTGACGAATCAAAACGTCTGGGTGGAACGCCTGTCAAACTCTCCGATGTCTATTCCAAAGCCGAGCTTCAAGCTAACGAGTTGATCAAACCTTGGCTCAAATAAGACTGCGTTGCACTGAAGCGTTGCCAGACTGCAAGCGGGATCCATCGCAGAATGGTCGCTCCTGGCCACCTTGAGTCCTATTCAGACTTTAGGTTTATGACCGGCTCTTTGATCGAACCGATGCCAGCTTTCAGCGTTTGATAAATCACGCAGTAGCGTTCAGTCAATTGAACAAGCTTGGCCAGCGCGTCGGCTGGCGCCTTGGATCGCACATCAAACGACAACTGCAATTCCGTTAACCCCACAGGAGCCGTTCGATCGACTCCTAGCGTGCCGCGAAAATCCATTTTCCCGACCGCTGTAATCTCACACGAGTCAATCTCCAGCGACATATTGGTTGCTACGGCTGAGAAAGTGACTCCGGCGCACGCCACCAATGCCTCGAGTAGCATCTCGCCCGAGCAGGCATCTAGACCTGTGCCGCCAGCCGCGACGTGTAAGCCTGCAACCGTCTCGCCAGCATGAGTGCGAAGCGTGCACTGCTGCCCATCCACTACGACTCGGCCAGTAGCCTTGAGTTCGACCAAGGCTTGTTCTGGCGACACCTTGTAGCTTTCCTTGATGGGTAACTGTTTAGCTCGGAGTTCTTCTAAATTCATCTCAACAACTTTCTTGCGTTATCAGAGCGGAGGTTGTGCTAAAGAATTGAGGTAAAGGCGTTTCAGTCCACGCAACACCATGTGATCCATTTTTTGGCATGGCGGGTTAACGTGTTTTTGCAATACATCGGCGTCACCACCTGTTACGACAACCGGAATTCCAGAATCGTTCAGTTCCTGCCTGTAGCGTTCCACAAGAAAGCTGGTTCCGCCAGCTAGACTAGCGTGAACCCCTGAGGCAATCGCTTGGGCAGTATTCTTTCCAGGTAGTAGTGGATCCTGATGGCTTACAATTCCATTTGCGAGCCAAGGCAGCTGCTCGGTACCAGCTGCCAGCAACTGCAACGATAGCCCCAGGCCTGGCATGATCGCACCACCGCGATAGACTCCGTCACCACTCACGTAATCCACCGTGACCGCAGTCCCGGCTTGAACGGTGATGACTGCGTTACCTGACGTTGATTCGTTTACCACATGCCATGCTTCCCAACTGGAAAGCAGTCGATCCATGCCGACTCGATCGGGGGCATCCACGTCTAACTGCATGGGCAAATCGGAGTAAACAATCTTGCGAAACGAATGATCATCGCCTTCTTTGCCCACAGCGACTCTCAGTAGATCCATGGCGGACTGCTTGACCGACGAGATCATCCATGAGTCCGATTGATTGCTGCCAATCGAATTTACGAGCCATCGAAATGCTTCTAGATCGTCCTGGTCACACCACCTTTGATTGGCCAGTGGCTGTTGCTGTGGTTTGTGCTTGCCCTGCACGGAAAAGCTTGCTGGCCAGGATAGTTTCCAGACGGTTTCCGTCGAAGACGGTGCGTTTGGTTGAAAGCGAATCGCTCTTAGGCCGCTATTCCCAATATCGACCAGAATCATGCCTGCGCGGGTTCCCTAGCCTTCAAACACTCTGCAATTCGAGTCACGAGCTTGTTGAGACCAACACCGGTCACAGCGCTTACGAGCAGAACATCGTCTCGCCCCGTGAGTTCCACGAGTTGCTTGTGTACATCCTCAGCCCCAGGCAATTCAGCCTTGGTCACCACCAGAATCTCTGGTCTCGCTGCGAGCTCTTCACTGTACTCAGCAAGCTCGCTCCGGATCGCTTGATAGTTTTGAATAGGATCTGACTCATCCATCGGTGTTGGTTCGACCAGATGGACCAAAATCCCAGCACGCATAATGTGCCGCAAAAAATCGTGCCCTAGCCCGTGACCTTGCGCTGCTCCCTCGATTAGACCGGGAATGTCTGCCAGAACGAAGGTGCGGTCAATGTCGACCGAGACCAAGCCCAGGTTCGGAAACTTTGTTGTGAATGGGTAGTTTGCGATTTCGGGCCGAGCGCGGGACAGTCGGCTGAGAACGGTACTCTTGCCTGCATTGGGCATTCCGATCAAACCAACATCTGCGATCGATTTGAGCTCTAAGATGATGCGACGCCGCTCCCCTTTGCCGCCATCGGTTGTATCTCGTGGCGCTTGATTAGTAGACGACTTAAAGTGAGTGTTACCCCAACCGCCTCGTCCACCGCGAGCGATGACAATTTCGTCACCTTCCTGAACCAGATCTCGGATCACGACTCCAGAATCTCGATCGATGAGCACGGTGCCAGGGGGGACGTTCAGCACCATGTCTGCACCATTTTTGCCGTGGCAATTGGAACCCAACCCGGGCCCTCCCGGAGAAGCTCGCCAATGGCGTTGGTGCGCAAATTCCGTCAATGAGTTGACACCACTCTTGGCGCGAATGAGCACGCTGCCCCCGTCACCGCCATCGCCGCCATAAGGCCCTCCGCGCGGTACGTGCTTTTCCCGACGAAACGCCATACAGCCGTTACCGCCGTCACCTGCAATAACTTCAATCTCGACGCGGTCAACGAACATACTCTTATTCCAAAACAAGAACCCGAAGCGGCAGCGAGTCAAACCTCGCACCAGCCCCGGGTTTATCAAGTAAAAACTAACACTTTGTGATTTCGACCGCCCCGAATTCGGTACGTCGGCAGTCTTAGCCGGTCGTAGCTAGCGAGCTATGACTAAGGCCCGCTCCAGGAAGGGAGCGACTTTTCTAGGACGCCTCGGCGACCTTGACGTTGATACGTCGTCCTTCACGGTCGAAGTAAACATTGCCTTCGACCAAAGCGAAAATAGTGTAATCGTTGCCGATGCCGACATTGCGACCTGGATGCCACTTTGTTCCCTTTTGGCGAATCAAAATATTACCCGGGAAAACCTTTTCGCCACCAAACTTTTTCACCCCAAGACGCTGCGCATTCGAATCACGTCCGTTTCGCGTGGAGCCCTGACCCTTTTTGTGTGCCATTTGAATCCTAAGCCAAAATCGATAGTTATTTGAAAAAACCCGCGAAACTACTGCCGCTCGGGGCAGAAAAGTTTAGCGATAGACCCACTGATAATCAAGTCGTCCTTCGAGATTGAATTTGTCGAGCGTATCTTTCATTCGCAGTGTCTTATTAAGTTCGGATGCTAAGTCCCTCAAATATAAGAGCCTTACCGACAAAACCGACCGAATTAGTTTTTCCGATGTGTCTGCAATCCGAGGAATTAGGGAGACGGCTGCTCGATAGGCATCTCGGTTTTCGGCAGCGGACAGTAACGCTCTCTCCGTTTCTTCGACCATTTCTTGCAAAACAGGCCCGGAACCACTGTCGTCAGGCAAAATCCGCATTGCCTCACCAGCGAATACCTTCGCGACAGAAAATGCCGTTTCAAGCTCCTCTGGACTCGCGTTTCGCAGAGTATTTGCAAGCATTTCCGTGTCGATTTTTTCTTCCGAAAGCTTGGCTAGACGCATTTCGATAGCTGTGATCTCCGATAGCACTTCTTCCCGATCATTGAAAGTATACGCAACTTCCAGTCGGTCCGGTCCGACGTAGGGTGGCAGCCCCAGACGAATCCGATGCTTTTCTGGTTCGAGATCATCACCCGCTCGCCAGTGGTAAATACGGAGCGTTTTGCGATCAAAATTGGCCTTGGCATCCTCGTCGACCCGAATTCGATAGGCACTAGTGAGGCCTCGCACGTCGACCGCAAAAAAGTCTGCCTTGGGATCGACATCCATCCAAATGGCAACCCCCCAAACGGGCGTTCCATCCGCAGGAATCTGAACCTGACTCATTTCGATCGGGTCGAGCAACGGCTGGCCGACACGTTCCTTGGCTTCTATAAATGTTTTCGCGATAGGCTCAATCGAGGAGTCCTGCATAAAGCCACGCTCCTTGCTCACGATCTGAAATCTCAGTAGAGTCCGAATCGGGGCGGCGGGCAGATCAACGATTCGAACCTCCGCGTTCGCATCGCTGGCCTCGGACCGTACCCCCTTGCCCGGGTTGCGAACGGAATAAACCATGTAGTAGGCGATTCGCTTTTGCAGTTCTCCCTGGGCATTGGGGATCTCAACCGCGATGCTGCGGACGGGCTTAAACGCGAAATCGAGCGACCAAACCCGCTTGGGGCGCAGCGTTACGCCACGAGAGAGTTGATAGAGGGTTTCCTCCGAAGATGCAAAGTTCGGCTTGCCTTCGGGGAAGTTTGGCTCGCCCCAAGCTAACTCAGGAAATCGACTCAGCAATTCTAGGTCGTACGGCCCCAGAGCCGTATCCTGGGCGTCGAAGGTGGCGGGGACAACTGTCAGGACCCCCGGTGCAAGCTTTCGAGGCCCCAAGCCTCCTTCATCTTGACCAGACAAGCCGAGATCGAGCGCGCCGCTTTCGCTGGGTTGTTGAGCAAATGCCGACACCCCACATCCCAGTAAAAACAGAAAAAAGCAGCGAAAGACCATGGATTTCACGTTCATCGAGCCTTGGACCCCTAACGACTACAAAACCATCCTATGCCCATAATAGCTCCCGGAGAGCCAGTAAACGCAAAGGAAACCTGCTCGGCAGTATAATTCGGAACAAGTTCAGCAGGAAACGAAAACCTGTGCGAGAATCCCGAATTGGGGACGGTGCCGGTCGCGAGTGTCGGTCGCAAGGGGTGGCGGGCCCTTCAGATGCCATTACCTTATTTGGGTGATTCTGGCTTTAGTTCCTTGCTCGATTTGGCGGGAGCTTCCAGCCATTCGAGGACAAAGTCCGGAGTCTGCTGGCTCAAAAACTCCGGCTCTACTTTGGCGTCGTCGCCGTCTCCTCCGTGCGGTTTGTCGCTGCTGAGCAAAAAGACTAGCCGCACAGGTGTGTTCCGCTTTGGAATGCGATCTGTGTAAGCGTCGAAGGAGAGAATGTCATTCCCCTGGTCGCTGCGCACCACAAGGTCCAGAGTCGACGTGCCAAAATTTGCGACGCAGACCAGCTCGCCGCTATCGGCCAAATAGTGCCGCTCCTTTGTGGTTTCATCGACATACTCCCCGCTCCCGGCAAAGACCCAGTCGGAAGTCAGATTCTCCTTGGTTCCCATTTTTCGGACCCACTTTTGGGCGATCGTAGACTGCTTTTCCCCCTTTTCATCGAACCAAAGAGCATAGATCCGAACCGTTGTTCCAGTGGCCGGCTTAAAGGGTTCGAACTTTGCAGGCGATCCAGGCTTCCCCCCAACCGCTAGCAAACCTGCATGCACAAAGCGGGATCGCGCAAAGATGGCGACCACAGACTCGTGCTCTTTGGTACCTGCCGGGCAAGCGAACATCTCCAGCGGAGCTTTTTGCTGAGCGATAAAACCATCGGCGATCACCGCTTGCTGGTCTTTGTGGATCCAAATTCGATCATTTGGGTGCAAGGCCCGCGATTCTTTGGGAGGGCCGAAGGCTTTGTTGACCTTCGCCCGCAACTCCGCCGGGGAAAGCCACGCGTCGCCATCGTCGGATTGGGCCAATGCTTGACACCCCCCTGCTACTCCAAGACAGACGGACGTCATACAAAACAGCATCCGAATCCAAATTGTGCGCATGGCAAAAATTCCTCTAAGCAACAACAGCAAGCATGGTCGATTTGCGACCAAAATAATGGGCTAGTCGTATGAAGCATCAATTGTAGTCGTTGTCTACACCCCAAAGTGCAATTTTTGCGATTTAGGAAACAGTTGCCAGATTCCCGCCCCGGAAGCTTGCATCTTGAAATTCTGCAACAACAATTGGCTCTCGACATCTTATCATTTTTCGAATTCGGGACGAGTGACCTATGGACTGGGTGAAACCCAAACAACGTGCGCGACATCGCAAGCATCAAACCGCAGGTAGCAGCGAAATTACTGCGGAGATGTGGCTCAAGCAGTTGTGCGATGAAAGCGTCGCGCTCCTGCAAGCGTCGTTGCCTATAGATGCCCGAGAACAAAAGCTGACCAAGCACCGCAGGACTGTAGAATCCTACGTCAACGCATTGAACTGGGGTGTCGGTGCATGGGAAACGACCTCAGATGAGGGATTGTCGAAGCTGCAAGATTTCGTCCACGCGTTCGGAACACACTATCGACGTCGCAAAACAGGCCAGACCAAAACGTCCGGCGACCCATTGAATCCAACCCAGGTCGCCACCGCAAAAAGCGTGGGTGTATGGATCTCTAAGCAACTCCCCAAGGCGAGCTACGATCCCTATGTTGCATTGCTGAGTGCCGGCTGGATTCACGCACTGCCCAACGTCGGCAGAGATATCCCTCCCGGTATGTGGATCGATGTGTTGCAGTCGATCATGACCCAAGTTGATCGAGCCTGGAGCCAACCTCCTGAAGAAGGCCTGTTTCCATGGCTGATCTGGAGCTGCGAGATTCCGCTTGCTCTCGCGAGGCAATTGTCTCATCTCGGTGGTAAGGATCGCATCGTAAGTGACTCGCTGAATCGTATCGCAGAGTTGCTAGAAGAGTCCGCCGAGTCACCCAATCATGTTCTCCAGCGCGGTGGCTTGGACCTGCGGGCGATTATCGGTTCGCTGGTTCGAAGCCGTTGGTCGGCGAACGAAGTGGGAGCTCGAAAATGGTATCCGCCACAACGAAAAGCACTCTCCAAGCTGATACTGCACGCCGTGTCTCTCACGGATGTTAACGGTTCGCAACTTTTATTCGATGAAGCTGATACTCGTTTTGACGCCAGCTTTTGGTTATCAGCCTATGAACTGGCCGAGCAAACGAAAAAGCTCACGACCACGATGGCTTGTGCGTTGCCTGCTCAGGTCGGTAAAGGACTTGGTGAGAGACCCGCTAGACTGTGCAAGGATGAGACGAACGACTCCATTATGTGGAAGCCGAGCCACTATTGCGATCAGACCTCGATCGTCACGATGCGTCGCACTTGGCGAGAAAAAGGAAATCGAGCGGCTCTCGATTTCTCTTCGGATGTGATCTGGCTTGATATGCTGGGTGAGGATGGATCTCGTATCTTTTCGGGTGATTGGGATCTCGGCATTGAAAAGGATGGCAAGGAATTAACGATCGAGAACTCTTGGGAAGAAGTCTGTTGGTTTAGCGACGACGATGTGGACTACTTGGAGCTCGAGTGTTCCATCGATGATGTTTGCAAAGTGCAGCGACAGATCATGTTGATGCGGAACGAGGGTATGTTCTTCACGGCAGATGCTCTAATGGCCAACACCAACGGAAACTGGAAGATGAGGTCCACGTTGGATTTGGTTGACGGGCTCTCACTAAAGCAGGACTCAGAGACGACCGAATGCCGATTGACCAGAGACCGGGCCGACAAAGAATCGGACACCGTCGCGCTGTTGCTACCCGTTTCCTTGCCCGAATGGAAGCGAGCGAAATCCAATGCATCGATTCGGCAGATCGGGGACAAACTCGAAATGACATCCCAGATCGTTGGCAATCGAATCTATGCCCCTATGGTTTTCGCACTGAAAAAGCTGAACAAGCCGCTAGCCTACACTTGGCGGCAACTGACCGTTGCAGAGGACTTGAGAATTCAGCCTCGAGAAGTCGCGGAAGCGTATCGATTGCAAATCAATCAGGAGCATTGGGTCTTTTATCGCTCCTTAACGCCGTGCACCCGCCGTACGGTTATGGGACTCCATCTGAACAACGAATTTTATGCGGGACGTTTTTCTCCCTCGGATGGACAGTTTGAAGCCATGATAGAAGTCTCGCAGGACGAATCTCAAGCGTAAGGGCGCAAGCCGTACGGTAACGTGCGATGCGAAGCGAGCAGGGAGTCGCTTTTTGCGACGGTATACAAATGGCTGTGGAAATAAGGATTGTTAGGTAGTTGCCCAAGCATCGTAAAGGAAGCGAAACATGAATGAAGCGATTACGCTAATCGACCGAGCCAAGGAGCTCGACGTTATAGTTGTCGGAGCCCACCCCGACGATGTAGAAATCGGTGTCGGCGGAACCGTAGCCTCCCTGGTGGATCATGGCTATCGAGTGGGAATCATCGATTTGACAGACGGAGAACCAACCCCCAATAGCCCAGGGCCTCACGTTCGCTTGGAGGAAGCGAGACAGGCCGGGGAAATCCTCCAAGTTCATTTGCGTAAAATCCTGCCGCTGACCAATCGCCGCTTGATGGATGGCTTTGAAGAGCGTGTGGCCTTGGCGACGGAATTTCGGCGTTACAAACCGAAAATGGTCATCGGCTTGGGCGGCAAGACCCCGCTCGCATCTCCCGACCACTTCCAAGCGGTTCAGATTACCGATGCGGCCGTTTTTTACTCCCGGTTGACGAAGTGGGACGAGCATTTTTCGGGGCTGCCCGTTCATGCGATTACAAAGCAGCTTTACTATCGATTGCAATTCGAGCCGCAGTTTGGTGGAGAGAACTTTATCACAGCCGACGTTTCCGAGCAGCTCGAGCGAAAAATGGCTAGCATAGCGTGCTACAAAACGCAGTTTCCGCCAGAGAAAGCCTACGTGTTCGAACGGGTCCGAGCGTTAGCAATGGCGGCGGGGGCGGCCATTGGAGTTCGTGCCGGTGAGGTGCTGTCCTCCGTCCGGCCGATCGGCACCAGCAACCTCGGCCAGGCCATGGATATTCAGTTGGCTTGACAACCAAACCGGCCTGGGATACCCTCATCGAACTAGTGACTGGGCGGTGCCCAGAATGCTGGGGAATTAGCTCAGTTGGGAGAGCGCTTGCATGGCATGCAAGAGGTCAGGGGTTCAAGTCCCCTATTCTCCACTCCCAGTTAAAACACGGGACCGTAGCTCAACGGTTAGAGCAGGGGACTTAAGCGGGATGGCCTAAGTCGATTCGATGCGAGAGATCTCGTGGAGTCGATATGGCGGTTTCCAAATGGGTTGCTCTCGGTATGGTTCGATTCCCGATGACGGGATCACTGCACATACGCTGCCAATCGGCTTTTTATGTGCGGAATGATCGCGGCGGTGCAACAACAATTCCGTTAGTAGAATCTGTCAAACTCGGGGAAGGCTTCGGAGCTGTATGCGTTATGGCTTCATGCTAATCCCGAGCCAAGCTGCAAGGGAACAGGGCGATCGATTTCGCTCTAGTTCGTATTGCGGAAGGTGTAGAGGCCAGACGGCAGACACTGGAGGAAAAGGGGCTTAGTACGATAAGCCCGCTTCCACGGTGAAGGTATGGTCCAGACCACAAACCCGAAAGGGGCGACGAAAGTCGTAGTCGGTAAGCATAATCCCTTGGTTGCAGGTTCGAATCCTGCCGGTCCTATTTGTGACTCCTAAGTCGATTGGAATATCGAGTGAATTCTTCTGAGTCTCTGCTATCTTCACACGCTAACGCGTTGACATCTTCGGATCCCGCGATTCCCGAGCATTTGAAGAACTACGCCGATGCAGTCGCCGGTTTGAGACAAGCTGGACACCAATTCTGGTCGCGAGGTTGGTCTCTGGGGACCTCGAGCAATTACAGCGTGCTAGTCGAAAAAGAGCCCCTCACACTTCTCCTGACAGCCAGTGGCAAGGATAAAGGGCACCTGCAAGCAGGCGATTTCGTGCTAGTCGATGAAGCGGGAACTCCAACTTTGCCTGACCAACCCAAAAGCAGTGCCGAAACACTGCTGCATTGTTTGGCGGTAAAAAAATGCCAAGCGGGAGCAGTACTGCACACGCATTCCGTATGGTCCACCATTCTCTCGGAGCACTATTTTTCGTTGCGAGGGCTCCGGATCGAGGGCTTTGAGATGCTCAAGGGGCTCGAAGGTGTTACAACCCACGAGACGACTTTCTGGCTGCCGATTTTCGATAACACCCAAGATATCCCCGCACTCGCATCCGAAGTATCAGCATACCTCGACGCCAATCCAAACCAGCTTTGCGTCGGGTACCTCATTCGACAACACGGACTGTATACTTGGGGCAAGGATCTCCCGTCCGCCGTTCGGCACATGGAGGTCATCGAGTTTCTTTTGGAGTGCATTGGCCGAAAGACCAAGCTCTAAGTCTGGCCCGTTTCAAAGGGGCCACATTCACTGGGACCATGAAGAGGTCTGACGCATGGAAAGCAAGTTCAAGCGAGCGGTCTTAGCCAGCGGTGTCGTGCCTCCAACGCAGTGGGATTATTGCCTCAGACTTTTACGACATCGACTGACCGTAGAGTCCAACACGAGAACGACCGTCGACGAAGATTGGCTGTTGCGCGAAATCTTGTTGGATCAGGGAGCCGTCACGGAGTACCAAGCGGACAAGTTGTTCGAAGGCCGCAGTAAATTGAACTTGGGTCCGTACGTTATCACGGACTTCATCGGGCAAGGCGGGATGGGAATGGTCTTTAAAGCAGTCCATCAAGTCATGGGTCGTGAGTGTGCCGTGAAGGTGCTTCCGCTAGCCAAAGCAACACAAGAAGCCCGTGATGGGTTTATTCGCGAGATCCGACTCCAGGCCAAACTCGACTGCGAGTATCTCGTTCGTGCTTACGACGCAGGCCAAGACGGTAGTGTGCACTATCTAGTTACCGAATATGTGCCGGGCATGGATCTGCGTAGGCTCGTCAAGTCGGAGGGGCCGCTGAGCCAAGAGCGAGCGGCCAAGATCATCAGACAAGCGGCCTTGGGATTGAATTACGCGCATCAGCAAGGTTTGGTGCATCGAGATGTAAAACCTGGAAACATTTTGGTGACCCCTGATTGGTTTGCTAAGGTGTCTGATGTTGGCTTGGCAGGTTTTACCTCCGAGTTGATCGATGACCCTCGAGCAGGCAAGATTGTTGGAACGGCTGATTACTTGTCCCCTGAGCAGATCAAGACGCCGCTCCATGTTGGGGCGGCCAGCGACGTGTATTCATTGGGCTGCACTCTTTACTATGCAGTGTGTGGCAAGGTCCCCTTTCCAGGTGGTGATACAGCGTCCAAGATCAGGCGTCATCTCGAGGAGACCCCGATGCACCCACGTCGTTTCGCCGCCGGGTTGCAAGACGAGTTCGTTGACATCATTGCCGAGATGATGGAGAAAGACATTACCAAGAGGATGGCGACATGCGCCGAGGTCGCGTTAAGGCTAGAGCCATGGACAGAGGATGCACCTGATCTTTTCAGTTATCCCACCATGACCCGCAGTCCTTGGGCATCACCACCGCCCCCTGTTTCCGAGCTTGAGCCTTTGCCCAGCGATGATCTTGCGCTCGACAATGGAACTCTATTGCAAGACACGAGTCTTTCGAACGGTGGGCTTTCCAACACAGGAACATCGGAGACGAGTGCAGTGAGGCGTGCGGTAAGCCCCCCTCCTCCGGCGGACAGCGCATCGTTTGGAGGGTTATCGCAAAGAACTGAGTCCGTCAATCGGGACAGTTATTCGGTCGGGATAACCATCGCCTTAACCGCAGCCGCACTAGTTCCCCCCGCCTTGCTGATCGGTGCCATAATCGGCTATTTGCTCGCCACGCGCAGTTAGCCGATCGGCCCAGTGAATTCTTTAGGCAACTCACTGGATCCCCCTCGCCCCCATCAGCCCTTCGGCTCGTCGCCGAGTTCACTCGATGGGAGCATGACTCATCGGCCACCCAGCGATGAACCGGGACGTCGGCGATTCCCCCAGCCAACGAGTCATCGGTCCGCTGACACAAGGTCAGTGTAGCCGTAGCACGAAAGAAAGTGGACTATTACAAATAAACTCAGGATCTCTGCCACCGTTCAAGGCCTATAAGGCGGTGAACGGTGATAGCAGAACGGCCCGAGGGAAAAGGATTGATCGTTCGGCTCCTCGCTAAAGACACGATCGCCAGTCCTACCGCTCCAATCCTGTTGCTTCTGACTGATAGTCATCTACAATGCAAGTCGGTAGTGCAGTTATTTTGTTTGCTTAGCAGCTAGACCTTAATGACGAATTATGGACCTGCAGGATGTCATCAATAGAGCTTCCTAAAACCCTTCCTTTTCAACCCGTTCGCTTATCCGTCTTGCGATATCACGAGTTGGTCCAGGCTGGCGCATTTTCAGAGCATGATGCAGTAGAACTATTAGAGGGAGTGGTCGTTGAAAAAATGCCCAAGAATCCTCCGCACCGACTCGCTACGCGAAAATGTGATTTGCTTCTTTCCGAACTTTGTCCTTTGGGCTGGCATGTCCAGAATCAAGAGCCCATCACACTCGCAAATAGCGAACCAGAGCCCGATGTAGCGATCGTGCGTGGTCGATTGGAAGATTATGCTGATCGGCATCCGCTGGGTCACGAAGTTGAGCTGGTCGTCGAGGTGGCGGATACCTCCTTGGTTACAGATCGCTACAAAGCAGAACTCTACGCCGAAGCAAAAATCCCCACCTACTGGCTGGTCAATTTGATAGACCGATGCATCGAGGTGATGAGCCAGCCGACAACGCCCGATGCTCGCTCTACCTATTCGAAACATCAGATATTCAAGCTGGATAAACAAGTCCCTGTGTGTATTGCAGATCAATTTGTAGGAACCGTATCAGCGAGTGACATCCTAGGTTAAGTATTCCTAGAGAGAGAAATCTACGAAGGAATCGAGGCCAAGATCCTGTATGCCCGTGTCACGTTTGATGCCGATTCGGTTCGAGAGAAACTGGCCAGGTACATGCTCTAACGTATTCCGAATCAAGAACTAGGTGCGTTTTACATTCGATGGTTTGCTGGGCTAGGCATTTGCATCAACGACCACCGATACTGAGAAAAGATTCAAGTTTGAAAGAGGTGGATTTAGCGTTTGGCGATGTTAGCCGGATAGTCATCGGTCTGCCACCAATAGGTTAGCAATCGATACTTCTATGGTCTTCACCTTCGCCTCTACTTGATCCATGGGTAGGCCTATTTCGATACCTGGTCTGGTGTGTTTTGTCTTGGTGAGCCAAGCGTGCTTGAGGATATGTTGCCGCTTAGATACTAGCTCATACAGCTTAGCACGAACCGAATCATCCTTTGCATGGAGCAGTTCGACCGGCAAGCCCCATGCCTTGGCGATTGCCTGCGCGATAACTTGATGGCCATCCGAATTCGGATGCACACCGTCGGACGCGAATGTGAAGTTCGGATCGTCTTTGCGTCTTGCGAGAACAGCCCGTTTCATAGCTGCGTGAATATCAATGACCAGGAGTTCTTCTGTTTGACGAGAAAGCAGCCAGGTCGCATACGTCTCCAATACATCATCGTATCCTATAAAGGGTTGAGGATAACTGTCCAAACCTGCTGGGAGCAATCGAGCACGGATGGGGTGATTATCGAAGAATGCCGGCGTCATTAGGATCAGCTTGATTTCGCGAGCCTTCGTTTGCTCGATCAATTTTTGGATCCCTTGCTGATAGGCTTGAAACCGAGCCTCACTTAACGGGTAATAGATACCATCGTTCATGCCGTAGCATGCCACGACGGTTGTCGGTCGAATCTCGTCCAGAACTCTAGCTAGTCGTTCGTGCAAGTCGGGGCGTGGGAACGCTCCTCCAGCGTGGCCTGGCTCCGATAGGCCGGATACGGTTTCACTGGGCAACCCTGCATTAACAAATCGGGCCTCGCGACCAGGATGATGAATCCTCCAAGCGGTCTCGAGGTGATTCACGTACTCTCCAGCGTAGGTGATGCTATCACCCAGGAAGAGAATCGTGCCATCAGATGGGGGCTGGTTACCTTGCCCCATAGAGGACAAAAAGGCAGCTATCGTCAGGCAAATAATTAGGAATCTGCCAGTGGATTTGCAAAGCCGAAGGCCACACATAAGCGGGGTCCATTTCGTTTGAGAGGTAGAGGCATTTCTGAGCAACATGAAGGAATCTATCGCCAGCATTGAGTATAACCGAAATCAATATGCTCCGTCCGGGCAGTCGGCCGATTTAGGTTACTCGATCCGCGACTAAATCATATACGACCAATCGCTACGCTGCTCGGTCGCTATGCCTCGATTGGGGCAATGCTCGCATCGCTTGTCGCCAATCTTGACGTAGGCCTTCTTGACTGCATTAAAGGTGCTAGCCCATACCTCGGCTTCCTCGCGGAAGATGTTGTCTTTGCCAACCAGCAAGTCGAGCCCGACGTTTCGCATGACTTCCGCCATGTTGGATTGAACACCGGAAAAGACCAGCGTGACGCCTCGAGACTTCATTCTCAATACAAAATCTTCCATGATCTTGATGCCTACTGCATCGGGATTGTTGGCTCGCCTAAGCCTTAAAACAACAGTCTCGAGCGTATCCGGCAAATTGCTTTCAAATTCGCGGATCTTTTTTTCCAGATCCGGCGCGCATCCAAAAAACATCTCTCCTTCGATGTTGAGGATCCGAACATAGGCACACAGAGGATCATTCTTGGTTGCTTCCCGAATGATGCGAGTGCTCGTCAAAGTTAACTCGCTGACATGAATCTTGGCCGCCCTCGGAACATACAAAGCAAACGACAGAACAACTCCGATCAGAATGCAAAACTCGATCGAAATGAAGATAGCGGACAGCGCCGTTGCCACCATGATGAACAAATCAAACCGCGTCGCTTTCACGGCATAAAGAACAGCTCTCGGTTCGATCATTCTCGAAGCGGTGAGGATCAGGACGCCACTCAAAGCCGCACGCGGGACATACTGTGCCAGAGGTGCAAAAAGCAAAATCGTGGCCGTAACCCCGGCGGCACTTATGACCCCCGACCACTGACTCACCGCTCCCGCTGCATGGTTAATATAAGACCTTGTCAGCGATCCCGAGCCGGGGAAGCAGCGGAAAAAGCTGCCGACGAGATTCGCAACACCTTCGCTCAAGCACTGCTGATTCATATCCAGCTTCTGCCCCGTCTTGGAGGCAATCGCTTTGGCCATCGCCATGGCTTCCAAAAGCCCCAAGAAGGCAATGGCGAGTGCACTGCTCGACAAGGTTCTCAGCAAATTCCAATCGATGGTCGGTATTTCAAATGCCGGTAGCTTGCGAGGAACCTGATCGAGCAACTCGACTCCCAGCTCTCGCTTGGAATCGACTAGCCAAAGCAGGGTGCCAGAGGCAACCAACGCGAGCAACAACGCAGGTAATGACCATCGAAGCCGCTTGTTGATGGCATTGATTGTGAGGACAGTGGCAATGGTAAACAGGGAAATACCAAGAGTCGGCCAATGGACGCTACCCCCTTCGGTCATGGTGCGGTAGAAGCGAACTATAAAATGATCGTGAACATCGCCCACCGATTTCAACCCACAAACCGATTTGATTTGCCCCAGCAAAAGCAAAATCGATGCACCGATGGTAAAGCCGATAATCACCGAGTGGGAGATGAACCGAGAGAGATCGCCAAAACGAAACAAGGCAATTCCGGTTTGGATCGCTCCGATCATTAACGCCATCATGATCGCCGCGTTTTGCCATTCCTGTTGGCGTTCCGCCGTTAGGCTCGAATACTCACCAAACGCCAGCGTCAGTGCGCTCAACATGGCGATCGAGATCACGTTTGTCGGCCCGTTGATCAATTGCTTGGAAGAGTCCAGCAGTGCCCCGACTGCCGTCATGACGATAGCCGTGTACAGCCCCATTTCCACTGGCAGATGAAAGATCAATGCGTAAGCCATGGCCTGAGGCACAGCCACAGCAGCGACCGTCAGCCCGGCAAAGAAATCTTTCCGCAAGCTTTGTAGGCTGTAGGTTTTGAGAGACTCAATCGCCGGCACATATTGGCAAAGAGCATCAAAGTACGTAGACGGCATTCCGCTTCACAATTCGAGTAATAAGACCAGCTTTTTTGCTTTCCCTGCAAAATGCTAGACGGGAGGATGCCTGATTGTAATCTAGAGTCCCATCATTTGGACTGCCCCAGCCAGCGGAATATGTTGTCCCAAGCGACCTGAACAATTCCCAAGTGTTCCGTGTTGTCGAAAATCTCGAACTCGTTGGTAATGCCAGCCGACTTCATTGACTTTGCGAACGCTTGAACTCCCCCCAGGCCAAAGTCTTTATCACCTCCCGCCGCATAAGTCCGCATACCCTTCCATGCATCGGGTTTAGCCACGGCTCTGCCTCCACCGAGAATCACGGCCGCTTGAGCGGTCCCTGGACTTCGATCGAGTTGACTGATCGCTTGCCCTGCTCCCATAGAATGCCCCATCACCACGATTCGATCCCGATCAATCGGAGCGAGCGCATCCAGCTTGTCGAGCAATGCCGGTAGTGATAGCAAGACTCCCATAAGGGGCTGCCTGGGTGTGACCAACAGATATCCATTATCGTCAGCCAACTGAGCAAGCCTACCCGCACCGTAGGCATCGAAGAACATGTTCTCGCTCCCCCCGGCACCGTGATACGCCACAATGACCGGCAACTTGGAGTTTTCTTGCACAGAACTGGGTAGCTGCATTCGGACGACACCCGATCGACCAGCGTCACTCATGTCCAGCCAGAATTGCTTGGGCCCCTCGCGATCCTTTAGAATCTCACCGCTACCTTCCGCAGCGAGCCCTTTTTCGAGCCACTGTAAGATTTGATGAACCGGGTAGTCGGTTTCCAACAAGCTGTTTCGAGCTGTCGATCGTAGGACGGCTGCGTTCAGCTTGAGAGTTGCCCCAAACCAATTCGACTTCCAAGCGTTCTTCTCTTTGGATTGAGTCAGGATGCTTTCCAGTCTTTCGTCTCGATTGCGAGTGGCCGAGACGATGTACCACGGTAAAGCGAGATGTTTCTCCCCCACGCTCAACATCGGTCGCAACACAAAATCTCCTTCGCCAGGAAGTGCGAGCGAGCCTTTCCAACTGCCGTCCGGAATCGAAAATGTTTCGCGGGCGGAATTGTCCTGGTTTGCTCCTCCGGAATTAACGTTTTTCCACCCCTTGTCATCAAAACGAAAGAGATCGATCGTAAGCGACAGCGACTTGGGAAATGGGGCTGCCCCTGATTCGTACGCGTCGACCAAAGACAATTCCACGGTAGGTGGCTGATCGCCCGATGATTGAATTTCAACCCAACGCTCCGCGATCTTCAGCCTCAATCCAGCGACTGCCGCGACCGCTTGCCGATCCTCTTTTGAAAGTAACGACAGTCGCGATTGATCGATTGCTCGTTCTGCTTCGGGTAGGGAAAGGGCAAAGAACAAACGAACGGCTTTTTGAAGGTCCCCGAGTGGTTTGGCTCGTTCTTGGGAGTCCGAGCAAATCGCTTCGAATGCCTCTTCAAAGGCAATCACTTGTTTGCCAAGTTGATAGCGAGCCGCTTGCCCGTGGGCGGTCGGCCAATTTGGAACCAGAAGCGAGATCGCACAGCAGAAACCAGCAAACACAGAGACGCGATGAGTCGGCATAGCAAACACAACCATTAGAAATCGGAGTCCTAAGCGGCTCGGGATGAAACAGGCTCCCTAAGCACTGAGCAAACCGTCTAGATTACCAAATCGGAGCGTTCGTCGCATTGAAAGAGGTGAAGAAGTTCAAAAAACGTGCTTTTGGGTGACTTATCCACTGTAGCGGAATGATCTGTGGCGGATTACACTTCACTCCTCAAAAGATCGTTCCTCTTACTTCCTTCATGACTCAGAGAAAAATGACAGACTCTCAACCTACTGAGAAGCCCTCCATGCTAATGTTTTGGGGCTGCTTCATCGCGTTGATTACCACCGCTTTCGCGTTTATCTCGCGGGCCTTTATGTGTAACACGGCTGAAATGTGGCCGCGAGATTTCGGACTTGATACCGTTCAAGCCGGAACGTTGTTTGGACACGGGATTTGGTCGTTTTCTATCAGCATCATTCTCTTCAGCCTCGTCATCGATAAGATCGGCTATCGAACCGCTATGTTCTTTAGCGTAGTCTGCTATTCGCTTTATGCAGCGTTCGCACTTTATGCTTATGGGATCGTCAAGGCTCCGGGGCTTGAAGGGCAAGCGTTGCTCGACGCGCAGGCCAAAGGGCTCAATTTTCTCACAATCGGCTCCATCATCCTGGGGCTCGGCAACGGAACCGTAGAGGCGTTCATCAATCCGGTCGTTGCCACGTTGTTCAATAAGGAAAAGACCAAGTACCTCAACATGCTTCACGCTGGTTGGCCCGGTGGATTGGTGATTGGTGGTCTGATTACTCTGGGACTTGGTGAAGCTGCTCAGAAGGATTGGCGACTACTGGTCTACATCATCGCGATTCCCGCGATCATTTACATGGTCATGCTGGCTAGAGCCAAGTTCCCTGTCAGCGAACGAGTTTCGATGGGAGCGACCTATGCGGAAATGCTGGGTGAGTTTGGCGTGATCGGAGCTGCGATTGCATTGTTCCTGATCTTCCGTAACTTGGGCGAAACGTTCGCTTGGCCAGCGTACGCCGTGTACACTCCGATCATTGTTGGAACGGTTATCTACGGGGTTTATTGTAAGTCGCTCGGACGTCCGATGATGATATTTTTGTGCTTGATCATGATGCCGCTTGCTACGACCGAACTCGGCACCGACGGTGCGATCACCGGTATTATGGAAGAGCCGATGAAGCTAGCTGGTTTCAGCCCGCTTTGGGTGTTGATCTATACCTCGGCGATCATGATGGTTTTGCGATTCTTCGCTGGCCCTATTGTGAAAGCGTTGTCGCCCCTTGGTCTCCTTGCTGCTTGCTCTGTCCTCGCGATTATCGGGCTTTATAGCTTATCGATGGTCAAAGGAATGGCTTTGATCTTTGCGGCAGCAACTTTGTACGGCGTCGGCAAAACCTTCTTCTGGCCGACCATGTTGGGTGTTGTTGCTGAGCAATTCCCCAAGGGTGGTGCACTGACGCTCAATGCGATCGCGGGGATTGGTATGCTCACCGTGGGTGTTCTCGGGAACCCAGTCATTGGCTTTATGCAAGAGCAATCGGCTAAGACAGCTATCGTTGCAGAGATGCCCGGTGTCTACGAGGAAGTCTCCAAAGATGCGACTTACTTCTTAGGAAGTTATCAAGCAGTTGACTCGGATAAGGTTGCGAAGCTGGATGAAGAGAAAAGAAAGCAAGTGGAAGAATTAGCGACTGGTGCCAAGCAATCTTCATTGGCCAAGATCACGATCTTCCCAGCCTTTATGTTGGTCTGCTATCTGATTCTCATCGGCTACTTTAGGTCAAAGGGTGGCTACAAGCCACAAACGATCAACGGACAGGCAGCGAGTGGACACTAGACCACAATTTCTCTTATACTAAGAATTGTGCGAGCCGAGGTGGAATCGACCTCGGCTCTTTTTATTTCTGCTTCGATGCAATCCTGCATCCATCCCAAAGTTTCGTCATGCTAGACCGTGAAGAGTTCATCGAACAATCGCACTTCTTTGGCGTCCTGCTCGAAAGGCTTGGTCAAGACGTTACGCTACAAGAACTCCTCGAACTCTGTCGCTATGAAGTTCTGGCCACGACGAAACTGCCGATGGCGATCGCATTTCTAACCGCCGAGCTCAAGCATTCCGGCGTTATGGCGCCCGGCATGAGGAAGATAAGCCATTACTTCACTCCGTTTCAGTCCTTTATTGTAGAGCAATCGGAGTCGGATAGCGGCCGGTTCGACTTCAAGACCGCACTTAAGATTCTGAAACACGAGGCGGACTATCGCGGTCGGTCCGACAATCGCCAAGGTTTCTTTTTCTATCAGTTCGAGACTTTATGTCGCAATCGGCTCAACTATGACCAAGGCTTAAAGGCGATGAGCGAAGATCCTCTTTACGATGCGAACTGGAAGGAGTGGATCCTCATCGTCAGGCGGCAGCTCGGATTTGTCGATCTAGCCGACTTGATCTACGGACGAAGCGAAGAGTTTGTCACCTATCGCAAAAGGCATCTCGGGCAGGATGCGGAGGCGGAGTATCCGATTCTTTTCGGAGAGCGAGAAGGCAAGATTGCGTTCGCGAATCGTCGCAAAGACCCTCTATTTTTGTTTGCAGCCATGCAGCGACATCTAGGTTACCCAGCGGTACCTCGTCACGAAGTCGTAACCAACACGCTCGAGATGATACCGCAGTTGCAAAGGCGAATGGAGCGTCTAGAGCTCAGGATCAAGCTTATGGAAGACGAGCAACGCCACGGTATCGACATTACCAAGTTCTACGGCGGTCGCGGCGCGGTACCACTCGATGACTAGCACACCAACCCACGTTAAGATCGAAGCCCAGTAATCTTCGCTAATCATGGATCGGTGAATGATTCTAATGACCATCCCAAATGAGCGAACTGGAATCAACAGGAACCCAAGCGAGACACTAGACCTAAGCAACTAGGTGCGCCGTACCAGATTAAATTACTTAAACCTTTACAAATGCGAACTTTCGTATTCTTTGTGATTTGAGGTCGTAAGGGAGTGGTCATTAAAAGTCATACGTCAAGCCGCCACCGACGAGCCGTTCCAGTTTGTCGTAGAAGGAGAACTGCAACGACGGTCCTCGATAATACTGCACGCCGACTTTGAGTTTACTGCCGTTGGATCGACCCATGCAATTCCAACCGCACTCGACATTCATGCTACCTCGGAAACGAAAGTCTTGCCGCATCATCGTATTGATGCCAGCGTAGGGCGCCCCAGCCCCGGAGCCTTGGCCAACAGGTGCCCATTGGGTGCCGAATTGCAGTTCCAGCGGTTTTGCACCGCCCGATGTCCCAACGGCATAAGCCACTTCACCATACCCCTGCCAATCATCCGAAAGATCGACCATGGTTCCGAAAATGGCTGCATCTCGAACGTAATTGAGCCGCGGAAAGTCGGGAAATTCGATCAGGAACTCGTCGCCAAGATGAGAACTTATATGGTAGTAACCCGCCTTGTAAGTCATATTGCCGCTTCGCCATGTGTTCAATAAACCGAAACGAAAATCGGCCCCTTCCATCATGGTGCTCGGCTCTTCAGGTAACAGACGTGTCTGCACGGCCCCCTCAAAGTCAAGCTGGTAACCGGTTGGGCCTCGTTCATCTCGACCGCCGTACCGGAGCAGCCCAACTCGTCCCCCTAGACAGGCCTCGGTTACGACCCGCTTATCGATCAAGTCGTAGAGCATGCGGCAACCCATCCGCGGCTCCTTTTCGCCTGCTAGATACGATCGATAAATCAAACCGGTTGGAAGCCATTCAAAGCGAGACTCTTCGCTCTCGCTAGTGAATTCATTGTGGTCCAAATGCGGCATCGATAGATCCCAAAACTTGCGATCGCTATCTAAAAAGTCAGAAGGGGACAAGTTCGTATCGTGAACAAACGCTCGGTCGTCCGCAAAGGAAATCCCACAGCACCGGACAGTCAGGCAGAAAATGGCAACACACAAGGCAAGGCAGCCCGATGCTTTTGGAATTCTCAGTTGCCTTGTTCCCATAAATTTTAACGCCGGGGAAGACTGTCACATCTCACAGGATGACTCCGCCAAGTGCCTATATCAAAACGAATCAGGCAGCACACCCCCAAAGTTCGATTCTGGTAACTGAACGACGGAGCGGTCAGCGACAATGTCGCGGATCGCTCCGCCGATCCGAGTCTCCGTATCCCAGTTATCCCCACAACTAATTCTGCCACCAAGCCATGAACGAATAAAAAAATCTTTCAAGATTCTTTGCCTCCTATCAAAAGTTGACCTAGATTTCCTGTTGCCAACGCAGTTTCGGTTGAACGCGGTGGCCGACAGATTTGGTCAACCAGCTTGGGAGCATTTGGTGCAGTTATGTACTCGCATAAAAATCATCTTCGATTGCCTCTCAGCAGGAATGAGTTCATGCAACTTGTTCTTAAAGCCTTTGACGCAGCCATCCCTCGTGCTGCGTCCGACGGTCATGCTGAAGAAGTGCTAGAGATAGCCACCCATCTGCGAGCTGACAGACGATACCGTTTGCTCCCATTTGGTTTGACCGATCTTAGCAGTGTGGTTCCGAGATCGAAATCGTCTTCCAGGGGAGGCTCGCCACTGTCGCTCCTAGGCTGCTCGGGGTTGGGTATCTCGTCGCATATCGGTGCCGGCAGGTCTCCACCTCAGGTCCGGTAGGCTGCCACTCTTCAACTTCTCCCTCTTCTCAACCTCGCCACTTGATGGGGCTTTCGAGTCGTGAGGTTGCAGAAGTGAGATTTGCATCGAGCAAGAATTGTCTCCTCTTTCTTGTGCGAATCTCTTCCAGCGGTCGGGGTTCTAATCCCCCCGGCCGCTGTTTTCTTCTCTGGTATCGTCAATTGCTCTCTAGTAGGCTGCGGCAATCTCAATCTGGTTGGCTTGTTGTGCCTGAGAAATATTTGAATTGACTTCTAATCGTTGCAGAAGCGGCATGGACCGGAACCAAATTTCTTGGCGACGCACAAATTGACGAGTGTGAGCTTTTACTTGATCGATAAGCATTCTTTCTGTTAAGCGTCCGCTCAGGAACTCGATCGTTTCTTTGTAGCCAACCGCTTGGGATGCCGTTCTGCCCAAAGTCCCGTGCTTCTCAACGAGAGACTTTACCTCTTCTAATAGGCCGGCCTGAAACATCGAATCCACTCTCTCATTCACTCGTGCATGCAATTCGCTCCTTTCCCAGGAAAGAACGAATGCAGAGCAGTTTTTGGGGATCGAAAATCGTTCGAACTGCGTTTGCCAGTGACTCAACGGGACCCCGGTTGCACGAGCGACCTCCAAGGCTCTTGCCGTGCGTCGCACATCGTTGGGCAGGATTTTGTGAGCCGAAAGAGGGTCTACTTGAAGTAATCGGTGTCGCAAAGCATCAATGCCGTGTGTTGCGACATCCTCGTCGACTTGTTTTCGAAAGTCCCAATCAGCAGGCGGTCCCAGAAACATTCCGCAAAGAAGCGATTTCAAATAGAGCGGAGTCCCGCCAACCAATAGGACTCTTTTCCCTCGCGAACGAATCTCTTGGGCTTTGGCGTGAGCTTCGACCACAAATTGGGACACGCTGTAATCGTCTGTAGGATCGACCAAATCGATAAGGTAATGCGGAATTCCACCCCGTTGGTCTGGGGCGGGCTTGGCTGTCCCGATGTCCATGCCTCGGTAAACTGCCATCGAGTCCACCGAAAGGATCTCAGCATTGAGCCGGTTTGCGACCTCGACCGCTAATCGGCTTTTGCCCGATGCCGTTGGTCCTGTGATGTATATGGCATCCTCGAGGGGAGGGCGGATCCAAGATTGATCGATTGTGCTTAGATTTGGCATCTTCATTTCCGCCTGTTGGAATCGACAAAACACGCAATTCCACTTAGGATTGAGTCGCGAAATACGGCCTTCAGGTCGATTCCGAATAACTCCCAGGATCGATAAGTACTATTTATTGCGAGCAACTCGAGTAGGTCTCAAGCGGGCTGAACTCATGGTCCGTTCCAGTTTAGTATTGCGAAAAGGGCTTGTTCGGGGCATTTCGAACACCAAACCTTTAAATCTGTCCCGCGAAAGCCGTTCTAACTCACCAACCGAAAACGACGTTGACTACATGCAAGACGATGTTCTCGATCGGCTTTTAAGCCAGCTAAGCGAGCGAGCTACTACGTTACCCGAAGGCTCCTATACAACAAAACTCCTTCGGGGGGGAATTCCGAAAATCGCCGAAAAAATCCTTGAGGAAGCCGGTGAGGTTATCGAGGCCGCTGGTGAGCCTGGCTCTGAGGGCCTGGAGCACACCGTACGTGAGGCAGCGGATCTCATTTACCACCTCTGGGTTTTACTGGCCTTTCGTGGAGTGGAACTGAACCAAGTTCGGGAGGAATTGGTTCGACGCGAAGGTACGTCCGGTCTCGAAGAAAAACGTCGAAGAACAGAACCAAAATGACTAACTCGAATCAGCAACTACGAATCGGTGTCCCGAGCAAGGGACGGCTCAGTGAACTCGCTACGGAACTCCTGCATCAAGCTGGCTTGAGCTTTCGGCGTCAAGATCGCTCGCTATTCGCTAGAGTTAACGGCTTCCCAGCTGACATTACCTTCCTTCGTACGGACGACATTCCTACTCTCTGTGCCGAAGGGGCCATTGACCTTGGTATCACAGGAAGCGATTTGGTTGACGAGGCGGGAGCAGATGTGGCCGTCCGGATGAAATTAGGGGTAGGCCGTTGCCGACTGGCCATGTGCGTTCCGATCCAGTCCGACATACAAACGCCAGCAGATCTCAAGGGAAAACGAGTCGCGACCAGTTTTCCTAACACGACTAAAAAGTTTCTTGATCAACACAATGCGCCGGTGAGATTGGTCAAGCTGAACGGTTCGGTCGAAATTATGGTCTCGCTCGGAGTGGCGGATGCCATTGTGGATTTGGTCGAAACCGGGAGCACATTAGCCGCGAACCAACTTCGAATCCTGACCGACATTGGCAGCTATGAAACGGTGCTCGTACAAAGCCCGAATTGTCGCGACCTGACAACAGCCGACCGAATCGTGCGGCGACTCGAGGGTGTCGTTATCGCCCGAGATTATTCGCTTCTGGAATACAATATCCCTCGCGAGAAATTAGTGGATGCAGAACAGATCACCCCTGGATTTACCTCGCCAACAGTGACGCAGTTGGAGAACTCGAATTGGTTCGCGGTGCGAGCCATGGTAAAGAGCAAAGAGATTATCGGTATCATGGAAAAGCTAGAAACGCTGGGAGCCAAAGCGATCCTGGAGACCTCCATCAACAACTGCCGACTCTAGCGTTGGATTCCGTCCTTGAGACGTTTTTCTGCCTTGAGCCAAGAACCTTGTCGAATGTTGCTGCGGTCAGGGCGTGATGACGAGAAGAGCCTGGCCTCCGACTCTCCCTCGTTGGAACCTGAACTCTTTGCAGCTGCTGAACTATCCCATCGTGGTGTCGAATTCTTAGCATCGAAAACCTGGGTGCTTGTAACGCTATTGGCCATCGAGGGGTTATTCCGTATCGAATCGAGGGAGTTGGCATCGAGCCCTTTCCGCATAGATTGAGAATCGAGCAAATGCCGTTGGAAACCCGGCGGCAACTCGATGGTCTCGATAGGTCGTATCTTTTCGGATTCCGAGGACTTGAGCTCCTTTGCCTCGGAGAAGGATGCTTGCTGAACCCCTTGATCGGAAGCCGATTTGCTCTCGTCCGCCCTCGTCCCCTTTCCATTGGTATCCGATTTCTTTGCCACTCCAGGAAGAAGTTTGATCACGGGATCGGAAATCGTGGTTCCACCCTCGACGCCTTCAAAACGTGTAATCAAGCTCAGCTTTTGAGCCGGCTCGCCAACGGCTGACCACGGAAGCCAAATGTTGTACGACGGGCCCATTGAAGTTTTGCTCATGCTGTCAGCCAGTTGTTCGGTGGTAAACACGAATTTGCGAAGTGGTTTCTGAGAATCAATCGCATCGTTGTCGGCATCAAAAGCATAGACCGCGAGACTACCCTCGACTTCAATGGGATCGGTTTTCTCTTTCTCGTAGAAGTAGACGCGACCACCAAACCCGCGCACGCCTGGTTGTCCCTGTTGATGAAGAACCGTATCAGTCCAAACGGCGAGGATGCGGTCTGGAATAACCTTGGGAGCATCCTTTTTACGTCCCCATGGGAAGACGCTTTTCTTATTCATAAAGGGTTGGCAGCCGCACACGGACGACAAAAGTATCATCGCCAAAACAACTAACCGTGGTGACATGCTTATATGTTTCATCTGCAATGATGGTGGGATTATCTTGATCAGATTCATTGTGGTTTCCCTTCGACGTAGGGACCGATGGCAACATAAGGCGAGGATGGATTCCTTGTTGAACTCTCAGAATCAGGGGCTGGTATGAGCTCTGCGGGGCGAGAGTAGGCGGGTGACTCTTCTAGAGGTGAAGTGATAACGCCTGGACGTTTGTTGGAGTCGAGGATTCCTCGTGGAGTTACCGCTGGGTAAACGACAGGGCAATCGTCATCCGCTCCAAATTGATCCAGCAGACCTGTCCGTGGGAACACGTCACCGTGAATATCGAACACATCGGCTTCACACCAACTGACGCGAGCAAACTCTGCTTGCTTCAATCGTTCCATATCACCAGCCGATCGCACAACATGTGGTGTCATGATGATGACCAATTCGGATCGCTTTGTCTCATTAAAGTCGTAACTAAAGAAATGCTTGATAATGGGAATATCCCCGAGCCAAGGAACCTGGCGATGTATAGTTCGCGTGCTTTTTGAGATCAAACCGCCGAGGATAATCGTTTCCCCGTCAGCGGCACTGACGGTTGCTTGGGCTGTGACTACGTCTACCCTAGGGGCTCGAACGATTTGCCCGTCGGGGGAAACGGAAATCGGGATGCCTTCGATGTCAGGTCCCAGTTTGGAATTCTCTGCATCGATCTCCATCACCACATTACCGTCTGGGCTTATGCGTGGGGTAACGCCAATAATCAAACCGACATTCTCGAGTTCGATATCGCTCTGCTGAAAACCTTGTACTGTGATGTTCGACCGAACGATCCGTGGAACTCGCTGACCAATTTGAATAAAGGCCTGTTGGTTGTCGAGTGTAAGCACTTGGGGGCGACTCAGGATCTCAAGCCTTCTCGTATCCTGCAAGGCCCTGAGCAAGAAGCTTATGTTCTCGCTGCTAGCGGAGAGGACCAGCCCACCAAAACCAAGGGTGTCATTGCCGCGACCTACCGAGAAATTGGAAAGACCTTGTCCACCGACTCGTCCAGAAGAATTGAGGGCACGACCGGACCCGCTATTTCCTAATGGCAAAGAGCTGTTAAAGTCGAAGCCTGGAGTGTTGGTCGCGGCGACGATCTCCTGCGTCGTATCTGTTACGACACCAGCAGGTGTAGAGGTCTGGGTGGTATTGGTTCGCGTTAACAACCCTCCCAAGAGACTTCGATCGAATAGGACCGAATCCTGAAGCCCCATCTCGATCCCGAACTCATCGGTATTACCGAGTACGATCTCAGCAATAAGGACTTGGATCATGACCTGTGGCGGCTGTTGATCAAGATCTTCGATCAGCCTGCTGATCTCGTCGTAGTAACGCGGTGTCGCACTCAAAATCAATTTGTTCTGAACTGGCTCTGGTACGATGACAACCTCCTTTTCGAGTTGCTCGAATGGGTTGCTGGCATCGGGACCGATGTTTTCTACTTGACGCTTGCTCCTCAAGAATTCATTGATGGCGAGAGCCACATCGACCGCTGGAGAATTCTTGAGTCGGTATACTGAACTCTTTCGCTGCGCGGCATCGCTTTCGTCTAATCGAAAGATAATAGCCTCAACGATTTTCAAGTCCCCTTCGGAACCGACTGCGATGATGTTGTTACCACGAACATCGACCGTAAACCGCAGCGGTAAGAGAGAGGATTCATCAGGTGAGCTAGAAAGTTGTGGAGTGGCAGCCGTTCCGCCCGCCGTCGGCAAAAGCGAACGTAATGTTTCGACTAGCGACGCCGCCGTGGCGTTTTTGATGGGAAAGATTTTAATCTTAGCCACTGCGCCGGGGCTATCCAGTTGCTCGATAAACTGCTCGATCAAAGACATGTTTTCAGGTAAACAGGAAACGATGATCGAGTTGGTGCGGTCGTTCGTAGAAACTTGGACGGCGCCCAAGAAACCGCTGGTTGCCACGCTCCGATTTTGGTCGTCGTATAGTTCGATGCTTTTGTTCCTGGTTCCGGTTGCCGTCGAGAGAGCTTGTTGAAGTGCTCGGGCTGTATCGGCGGCGAGAGTGTGTTTTAGCTGAAACACCTTGGCGACATGTTTGTCCGCATAGGGCTTAATATCGAGTTGCTCCACCAGCCTACGAATCTCGAGCAGATCTCGCGGTGAGGCGTGTACGATCAATAAATTAGAGCGACTGTCGGACGCGGACTGGATAACCGGTCCGAGCCCGGGCCGAGATCGGAAAAAGGTCTGAAGCTGCGTTTGAACCTCGGCAGCCAGGGCCTCCTTGAGAGGAATGACGGTAAAGGAACTATCAGTGGTCGATGGCTGATCCAGCTTGAGAATCAGTTCCTTCATAGCGGTCATCGATTCTCCCCAGCCGATCAACAGCAGAGCGTTAGGAGAGCCGAGTGGGGAGACCGATACTCGCCCCTGCCTGCCGCCGATGAATTTTTCTTGGGAGGTTGCAATCAATGTGGCAAGGGATTCCGAATTAACATGGTTGAGCGGAATCACTTCAATTTCAGGTCGCGAGAGTCGGCTGGCTTCATCCAGGCGTTTAATGATCTCGGCGAGGTCGGTGAGTTGACGATCACGGCCACGCAAAATCACGGCATCCAATTCCGGAAGCATTTGCAGTTGGACTCCTTCGAACTGCGGGAGCGGAAGAGAGACCGGAGCGTCTGGGTCCTGGATTTGGTTCGGCGCAGCCGTCTGTTCGGCATTTGGAATAGCGGGGATGATGGCGGGAGGTTGCCCCACGGATTCTTGAGCGGATGCCAGGGAAACTCCGCCCGCCCCATTTTGTCCATCGCCGTTTTGGAACGACCTGTCCTGTGAAGTTTCCGACTTGCGCAGCATGTTTAAGAACGGATTAGTGGGGGCGTACGAACTGCTCCCATTCCGTGAACCCTGGGCCAGTTGCAGTAAGGAGCTTTGGCCGTTGCCGTTCAGCGAGAGAACCCTGAGAGAGTTTTGTGTGGATCGATCGGAGACGGCAGTCCCTAGCCGTGCTATATCCGCAACCAGTCGCTTTGCTCCCTCCAGACGGAGGGTTCGCTGGGGCGCGAGAAATTCCACCGAGATGGTCTCGGAACCAATCTGTATCAGGATGGCGTTCAGCTTGGCAGGATGCGAGTGAACACGGCCCTGAAATAACTGCCTGAATGCTGTTTCGATAGTACCCAATTGTTCTGGAGTGAATGCTAAGTCTCGACGGACGACTGTATCAGCGGAGTCGAGCTGTTGTCCGATAAGTCGACCACTGAGAAACGTGACGCAAAGAAGGGCACAGATAGTGCCAAGCAGGCTCCGAGTCGGAAACATAGTGGCGGGGAGGGGGAAAGAGTTTGAAAGAGCGTGTTCACGTCGTATAGCGTATCTAGCGAAACCAGCAAACCCGGGTCAATGCCGTTGATGGAGCGGGGGGAAGCATGAGGCCGAAACTTTAATCTTTTTATGCAAACCCACCCCGCCAGAAGTAGCACGTCTAATGCTATCTTTACTAAGTTAGTGTGAAACCGGTCTGGTTCTTTGACTTGGGGGGCTGGGTTGGACTAGAATCAGGGATGTCTAAATGAGACGTAGCGTTTGATTCGCGGCAGCCTGATGCCCAAGTAACATGGAAGTCAGAAAGGAAATTTGCCAATGAACCGGCTGAAAAGATCCCTACTAAAAGCGAAGAACAGCTTAACCAAAGCCAAGTCCGTCCCTGCGGAGGAGAGCAGCACACCGACTTTCGGAATCGACATGGGCTGCGACACCGAATCAATTGTCAGCGATGAAGAGATCGTTGGTACTTATCTCAAGACACGTTGTCCCCAGACTTTTGAGCAGCTAGTCCGCCGCTATGAGCGAGAAATATACACCTACCTCAGGCGTTTTTTAGGTGATGCACAGGAAGCCGAAGACGTTTTTCAGGCTACTTTCCTAAGTGTCCACCTGAGAATCGAACAGTTCGAACAGGGTAGACGATTCCGACCTTGGCTCTATGCCATCGCCAGCAACAAAGCAATTGACTTTATGCGTCGGAATAAACGCCACCAGATTGGCAGTTTGAATACCGCACTATCGAATTCCGATGGTGACGAGACGTTGATGCATAAATTGGCGAGTAATCAAGCTTTGCCGGAGGAATTTGCCGAAAGAAACGAGAATGCGGCTCGCGTCAGAGAGGCACTCAGTCAATTAAACGAGCCAACACAGCAACTCATTCAACTCGCGTTCTTCCAAGAAATGAAGTACGCCGACATTTCCGAGATCCTCCGGATTCCTGTCGGGACGGTAAAGAGTCGAGTTTTTACGGCTATTCGTAAACTGAATGCGATTTGGATGCGTATGGAAGAGAACGATGGCAAACAGGACGACTCCTAGTCCCTTTTGTTTTGCCTCACCTTAGTTTGACTCCTTCGAAATTTATCGCATCACGCGCATGCATTCTCCCAGTGATCACCCAACTGACGAAGACCTCATCGGCTATCTCATGGATAGCCTCGATGATTCGGAGCTAGCTAGGATCGAGGAGCTTCTCGCTGCTAGCCCGGACGTGCGACTGAGGTTATCAGATTTGCGGGGTTTGATCCTACCCTTAGCTGGAACCAAAAATGAGGTTTTTGAACCGGACCATACGTTGGTCGGCAGGACTATGGAGTTGATTCATGTCTATGACCGTCCTGCTCAGGAACCACCCCCTAAATCCGTGATAGCTGGATTGTCTTCGGTGGTCGATGCGGCGCATCGGACTGTTCGGATGGCTTGGGTTGATAGTTTGGCGCTCATGGCGGTAGGGATCACGCTTCTGTGCATGTTGTTGCCAAGTGTTTGGTACACTCGTGAGGAGTCTAGACGATTCGCCTGCTCGAATAACCTGAGGGAGATTGGGGAATCGCTTCATCGATTTACGGACACGAATCAGCGTCACCAGTTTCCCAAGATCGAAACTCAAGGTCCCATGTCGTTCGCGGGCATATACGTAGTCAGACTTCACGAAGCGGGTCTGTTGGGATCCACACAGTTCCTCTGGTGTCCCACCAGCCCTAGAGCAACGTTCCAGGTTTCGATTCCAAGTACGGCTCAACTGATCCAAGCTCCAGTGGACCTCCACGATTCGTGGCGACGATTTGTGGGAGGCTCTTATGCTTACAACCTGGGCATACTGGACAAAGGCATATACCGAACACCGAGCTCTCATGATTCCGATGTTCCGATCTTGGGGGATCTCGTTTGTGAGGAAGATATAAAAGCCAATCTGAGGCCCATCATTCACGGTGCTTGCATTACGAATATCTTGTATTCGGACGGTAAAGTTCGGGCGGTTAGGTTACCAAGTTTAGCTCCTAGCACATCGAACGTAGCTAGCGATGTCGATCATCCTTACTTGAACCGAGCACTCATGAACGCAGCGGGTTTGGACACCAATGATTGGTGCCTTGGCCCTAGCCATCGATCGCCACTCACAGTAATGCCACTTGCGAGATAGCCTTACCAGCGTACCCGCGAGAGCGTTGCCAGCGTTGGTAGATTGACGGCCAATCGTTCTCGGTGTTTGCTGGCAAGTACATCTGTTCTGTGCAGCGATAGTCTTCCAACGGAATAGGATCCAGCGTGGCATCCCCCTCGGGCTCCGCTAGGACACGCGTGATATGAATCACCCCGCAGATCGGAAGCAATTGACGGTAGATCTCTGCCCCCCCCACCACGAATAGGGATCGGTTTCCCAACGACTCATACACCTCTTCGACGCTTTGAACCGTCTGAACTCCTTGGATCTCAAGACCGAACTGTTTGGTCAGCACGAAGGTTCGGCGTCCCGGCAACGGCTTCCCAATCGATTCGTACGTTTTGCGTCCCATCAACAAGGCGTGTCCCATCGTCAAACGACGAAAGAGTTGCAGATCAGCACGCAAATGCCACGGCAACGCTCCGCTGCGTCCAATTGTGCCATTATTAGCCATAGCAACGACCGCTTGAATCTGTGAGGCTGGGGGCATCCTGATTTACCGTGTTTCACAAAAGGAACGAGGTTAAATTCCGTGGCTGGGATTCTTGCCAAGTCATGAAAGCAGGGGAATCCCAATGCTTGCCGATCGGCTATAACATAGCTGGGTAGGATACTCGGAAACGGAACTTGCAGCCATACACGAAGCGCAACAGTAAACTATGCGAAACAAACGAGTGGTGATCATCGGGGCGGGACCTGGGGGCTTGGCTGCGGCGTTGCAGTGTGCTCACGCTGGAGCCGAGGTCACAATTCTCGAGGCTCGCTCGCAGGTGGGAGGTCGCTGTGCAACGTTGCGTGAAGAGGGGTTTTCCTTTGACACGGGGCCGACTTTCTATCTGTACCCTCGCATTCTCAAGGAAATCTTTCAGTCGGTCGGACGGGATATTGAGCAAGAGATCCCGATGAAGCGGCTCGATCCGCAGTACCGTATCTCGTTCGGAGCAGGCGGCAAGCTAGACTGCTGTCCGGATATGGATGAGATGGATCGTCAGGTAGCTGCTCTTTCCCCAGCGGACAAAGGGGCCGTAAAGCGATACATGGATCGAAACCGGACAAAGCTCGAGAAGTTCCGTCCAATTCTTGAGTCCCCCTTCAATAGCATGCTGGACTTGCTCCGACCGAGCTTGGCAGCAGCCGCAGCCTATGTGAAGCCGTGGAAGTCGCTCGGACACGATTTGGAAAGCTATTTCAAAGACCCTCGGCTGGTAATCGCCTTTTCGTTCCAGGCTAAGTATCTCGGAATGTCTCCGTTCCGATGTCCTAGTTTGTTTTCGATCTTGTCGTTCCTAGAATACGAATTCGGTGTCTATCATCCGTACGGTGGCTGCGGACGTGTGAGCGAGCGCATGGCAGAGATCGCAGAGGAAATGGGCTGTGCCGTTAAGATCAATGAGCCCGTGCAGCGACTGGAGTTCGACGGTCGAAGAGTTAAGACTGTCATTACGGATCAAGGTTCCTACGATTGCGATGCGATTGTGATCAATGCCGATTTTGCACACGCGATGAAGTCATTGGTGCCGGCAAATCTTCGCAAGCGATGGTCGGACAGCAACTTGGAAAAGAAACTGTACTCTTGTTCCACGTTCATGATGTATCTCGGCGTGGATGGGGCTTATCCTGATGAGCAGCACCACACCATTCATATCGCAAAGGATTATCAGAAGAATCTGTACGAGATCGAGCAGGCCAAGGTTCTTCCCTCGGATCCATCGATCTACATTCAAAACCCGTGCGTCACTGACGATTCACTCGCTCCACCGGGAAAGAGTTCGATCTACGTTCTAGTCCCCGTCCCTCATTTGAGTCCCAACACACCGTGGGATGCGGCTCAAACAGCCATGTATCGAGAGGTGACTTTGAAGAAGATGGAGGCCCTCGGATATCACGACATACGCCAACGAATTGTGTACGAAAAGGTTTGCACTCCGGCGAACTGGAAAAGTGACTTTCACGTGTTCCGTGGTGCGACCTTCAATCTCGCTCATAACTTGGGGCAGATGTTGCACCTAAGACCACACAACAAATTCGAAGAACTCGACGGTGTCTATCTTGTGGGTGGCGGAACACACCCCGGCAGCGGCTTGCCCGTGATTTATGAGTCGTCCCGGATCACATGCAAGCAATTGCTACCAGACCTAGGACTACCGAGCCGTTTCATTCACGAAATGGCTCCTATGTCTGAGGCGTCTGAGTTAGTGAGTGCGTAGGGCCGATGGACCAATCGATATTTACCTTTTCAGCGAGGCTCAGTGACGGTCAGGAGATTTCCATGGACCGTTATCGAGGCAGGGTTCTGCTGATCGTCAACCTGGCAAGTAAGTGCGTCTTCACACCACAGTACGGCGACTTGCAGGCTCTGCATGAAGAGTTTGGAGAACAGGGCCTTTCCGTGCTTGGTTTTCCATGCAATCAGTTTGGAATGCAGGAGCCAGGAACGGACTCGCAGATTCGCGAATTCTGTTCCCTCACGTACAACGTTACATTTGACGTGTTTTCCAAGGTAGACGTCAACGGTAGCGGTGCTCACCCCGTCTTCCAGTACTTGAAGAATGCCAGCAAAGGGCTGCTGGGAACAGAATCCATCAAATGGAACTTCACCAAGTTTCTCGTAGGGAGACGCGGAGAGGTGATCGGGCGATACAGCCCAACGACGAATCCAAAAAAGTTACGCTCTGCGATCGAAAAGGCTCTCGCCAGACCGGCGTGAATTTCTCGTCAATTTAACCAGAATTCTTGGTGCTAGTTGGTAACCTCGTGCGCCGTGCGGTATCATTGGAAGTACTGGTCGGTCCTCAGCCCATAGCGCAACCGCGATTGAGGTCGTTGTTGCGCTTTGTGCTAAGGAAGTTCGCGGCACAATGCTTTTTGGTAGGGGTTCAGTGTTGTTAGCAAAGTTTGGTGAAACTTTGCATCGCTGGATTCGTTGGTAGCGTTTTGCACAACCGGGAGGATCAAGGTGAGTGATGTCTCTGCGTTAGATTGTAGCGTCTTGGTTTTGAACCGATTCTACATGGCGGTTCGCGTTGTCGATGTACGTCGAGCGATGACGCTTCTTTATCGAGGTTGTGCCGAGGTTATCACCATCGAGGAAGACCAATACTCCAACTATGACTTTGAGAGCTGGTGCGAGCTATCGGAACTCAAGTCACTGGAAAAGCAGGAGGGAGAAGACTATCTGCGAACTCCCACCTGCGAGCTTCAGGTGCCCCGTATCGTTCGCTTGGTTTTATTTGATCGCTTGCCCAAAGCGACAGTGCGTTTCAATCGGAAGACTTTGTTTGCTCGCGATGGTTACAAGTGCCAATACTGCGGCCAGACCAAGCCGATGAGCCAGTTAAGTCTGGATCACGTCACACCGCGATCACAAGGTGGCAAGACGACCTGGGAAAATGTTGTCTGCTCCTGTTTGGGGTGTAACAGTCGCAAAGGAGGCAGAACTCCTGCCGAAGCCAATATGCGGCTCTTGACCACCCCAGCCAGACCGAACACGAACCCCGGAATTGCGGTCACGCTAAAGGATCCTCGTTATGAATCGTGGAAGACCTTCTTAACTGCGAACACAGCTGGCTAGTCGCTAACCCTGCGTGGGCTCGAGAGTTATTCAGGACCGGTCCCGTACCTCTGCAAACCACTTGACATGAAAACTATTTACATGTAAAATAAAAGCGGGAGCAATCAAGACACTCGGGCGGCGTAAGCTTATGGCAAAGACACTTAAAGACGAGTTGAAGAAACGAGGGCCGTTTGGCTCGGTGGAGCAAGAAGCAACGTTGGCGATCATGCGAACCAGCGACTTGCTCGAAAATCGCTTGGCAAGGTTGTTGCGAGAGCACGGCCTGACGTTGACCCAATACAACGTGCTGCGAATTCTTCGTGGCGAAGGTAAGCCCTTGCCTTGCTTGGAGGTTGCCAGCCGAATGATCCAAGTTGCTCCGGCCATCACTCGAGTGGTCGATCAATTGCTGGCGATGGAGCTCATTACTAAAAACCAATCGCCGACAGATAGGCGAGTGTTCGAGATTGAATTGACTCCGCAAGCGATTCGTTTAGTGAAAACGTTGGATGAACCGGTACTTAATTTGCACAAAACGTTGTTGTCCAATGTGTCCCAGGGAGATTTGAAATCCCTGATTCGTATATTGGAGATCGTTCGATCGGGTATATCGATCTAACTGTTTTCGTCAGCCTGTCGTTAATTTTGAATAGCAGTTTTGCAAACTTTGATTGAAAGGGAATCGTTATGGCCAAGTTACTCTATGTAGAGTCGTCACCGCGCAAGGAACGCTCTAAGTCTATTAAAGTCGCACAAGCGTTTATCGAGAAATACCGAGCAGTTCATCCTGGCGATGAGGTGATCACGCTCGACTTGTGGGAAAAGAAGCTACCTGAGCTTGATGGATACACGATTGATGCCAAGTATCAGGTCTTGCACGGACAGCAATTTGATCCGCAGCAACAAGCCGCCTGGCAAGCGGTGGTGGATGTTTGCGAAGAATTCAAGGCAGCTGACAAGTACGTTTTTAGCTTGCCGATGTGGAACTTTGGCATCCCTTACAAACTCAAGCATTATATTGACGTTCTCGCCCAGCCTGGCTTGACCTTTAGCTTTGATCCAGCGACCGGCTACTCCGGTTTGGTAACCGGTAAGCCTGTTGCGGTGATTTATGCTCGCGGTGGAGCTTACGGGAGCGACGCGGCGAAGGGGATGGATCTCCAAAAGGGATACATGGATTTATTGCTTGGCTTTATCGGATTCACCAACATTCAGTCAATTCTGATCGAACCAACACTCGCTTCTCCTGATGATGTTGCCAAAACCGAATCGACTGCGATCGCAGCCGCACAATCGATCGCTTCCGAATTTTGAGCGGCTTCCTTAGAGCTGCTAGCAGTTGTCGTCGATAACTGCTTTTTTTTCACCAAATAGATTACATGTAAACAATAAAACGAGGAGATAGAGAATGATTGCAGTAAGAAAATCAAGTGATCGAGGGTCAGCGGATCATGGCTGGCTCAAATCGTTCCACACGTTTTCCTTTGCCGGGTATCATGACGCAGATCATATGGGCTTTCGGAGCCTACGCGTCATCAACGAGGATCGCGTAGCTGCGGGGCAAGGTTTCGGCACCCATGCGCATCGGGATATGGAGATTGTGTCGTATGTCCTGGCCGGAGAACTCGAACACAAAGACTCGATGGGGAACGGAGAGATATTGAAACCAGGTGAGTTCCAACGTATTACAGCAGGAACAGGGATAACACACAGCGAATTCAATCCATCAAAATCCAATCCCACACACTTTTATCAGATTTGGTTACTACCGGAACGCAAGGGGCTAGATCCCAGCTACGAACAAAAGAGCTTTAATTCGGCAAGTCGACTGAATCGATGGCAATTGGTTGCGTCTCGAACAGGCGATAACGGATCGCTAATGATTCACCAAGATGCCCGAATCCTCCTGGCGGATCTCACTAACGGACATCGCTTGGATTACGCCATCCCCAACGGACGCCATGTGTGGTTACAGGTACTGCGAGGTACGTTAACTGCAAATGGACACCGGCTTGAGACTGGCGATGCGATCGCCCTCAGCGATGAAGCCCGCTTAGAAACAGCTACTGACAGCACGGCAGAAGTCTTGCTGTTCGACTTGGCATAAACTTAGATCAATATTCTCCGATAAACTATACTCCCCCATTCCGATAATCAGAGGAAAACCACTATGCAATCTCTATTGTCCCTTACCGGTCGGATCATGATCACCTTGATCTTTCTTATGAGCGCTATCGGGAACAAGATTCCAAACTTTAGTGCCGTTACCAAGTATATGGCTAGTGAGGGAGTGCCGTTCCCCTCAGTCATGCTTGTGGGCGCTATTTTGTTTTTGATTATCGGTAGCTTGTCTATAGTAACGGGTTACCGAATACGAATTGGTGCCGGGATGCTCCTGGTCTTTCTCGTTCTTGCAACCTACTTTTTTCACGACTTCTGGAATTTCGAGGGAGAAGCCTCGCAACAACAAATGATTCAGTTTTTAAAGAATCTGTCGTTGATGGGGACAATGGTTTTTCTCATGGCGAATGGCGGTGGTGCATGCTGCTTGCCCTCTAAGCAGAAGCCTGAACCCCTAGCTAGTTGATAGATTTCCAAGGAGGGGGTTAAGTGGGTAGCGAGCAACGAGGAGTGTGAAACATTAGGTCGATTATGGAGTTTGCATAGCAATTTGCAGTTCGACGAGATAGCCGCGAACGGCTTCATAGTCGGGGCGGATCTGCAATGCTGCTTGATATTCGTGGAGTGCACTGGAGCTGTCACCGGAGTATTGCAATGCAATTCCATAGTAGAATCGAGTCGCCGCATCCGTTGGATTGCGACGGGCGGCATCCGATAGGGTAACCTTAGCTGCGACGTAGTCCCCAAGCTCTATCAAAACGGCACCACGAACCCGCAGTAATCGCGGGTCATCCTGAAATGGTGCACCATGTTCCCTCAGGAATTTCAACGCTTCCGATCGCGATTGAGAACGCGCAAGCTCTCTCGCTCGGGTCTCAAAGTCTTCGAATGCGATCGAACCATCCTGCCCTTTTAGCTCCGTGTTTCTCGTCTCTGAGGTTACATCTATCGTTGTCGTGCTCGCGGAGACTTTCCCATTGGCATCCACCTCCACGATAACGCTTGCTTGCTTATCGATTCGCGAGAACCATTCGGCACCGAGTTCCGAGGAAGCCGCTGCGAGCGACTTGGCAACTGCGATCGTTTCCTTGGCCCGATCATGCTCACCGAGTCGTACCAGCACTTCAGCCAGACTCATACGTGCACCCAAACTCCTCGGACGGAGCGAAACGGCAGCGGAGAGATATCGCACTCCCTCCTCAGGGGATGCGGGAACCGTCGCAAACGCAGTTGATAAGCCAAGATAATGATTTACCCAAAAACTCTCAGGATGCTTTCGCTGTATTCGTCTTAAGGTGTCGATCGACGAGGAGTCTCGTCCGAGCAGAAACAACGTGCCCGCAAGCTGAACGGCTGAGAATACAGGCTGCTGCTCAAAAACATCATCGTCGTGCATTCTTTTAAGCCGCCCACCATCGAGAGCTAAAACAGCCTGTCGTAGCTCACCTCGCCACGGGTCGGGATCGAGCTCCCGGAGCACCTCGGCACACCAATACGCCTCCTTGCCGGTGCATTCGAGCGATACCTTTACCGGTTCGGCGATGCCTCGCGAGATGATTAATTCGATCGACGTTCCGGGAGCACCATTCAGCAACTCGTAAGTCTTTCCAAGCATCTCCTGAACTGTGAACGATTCGACTAAGTCGACCTGATCAACCTTGAGAATTCGATCCCCTTTTTGGATCGCGCCGGAACGATAGGCAGCTCCTCCAGGAACCATATCAGCTACGGTAACTCGCCCACCTTGGTGATGCAAATAGATGCCGGATCCGACCGGTGATTCATAGATCATGAAATCGAGCGATTCCACTAAACGACTTTGAAGCCACGAGGGGGCAGCCGCGAATCGGTCTACCAACCTCGATGGTTCTGTCTCTCCCATCTTGATGCCAAACTCTTCAAAGCGATCAACGATTCCTTGGAGTGTGTCGTTACGCCCGAAAGGATCGCTGCTGGACAAGGACGAGATATTGCTCCCCCCCAGTCCGTTCTCTCGAATCCGTTCAATCTCTTCCACGAATTGAAGGTTCTTTTGATTGGCTTCAATCTTCGCTCGCAAAAGTCCTGTTTGTTCTAGCAGTAGATCCGCGTCCAAACGATCTTTGGTCAGTGCATCCGCCTGTGCCAAGGCGGCAAGCGCTTCGAGCCATCCTCTTTCCGCCGTTTCGTTGCTTGAGGAGGCGTGCGTGTCTGCTCGATTCGACTGCTCCCAAAGCTCCTTCACCACCATGCTGATTCGCTCCGTCTCTCGAACCGCTTGCCAATGTTCAGACCATCGCGTACCTGTCAGGTAGATGGCAAAGCCGAATAAAGCTACGAACGCGACACAAGCTGGTATCAACCAAGACTTGTTTCGATTGGTCCACTTCTTTAGCCGATATACACGGCTTGGTGGAACCGCAGTGACCGGCTCACCCACAAGGTAACGTTCCAGATCATCTGCCAAATCCCCCGGTGTCGCATATCGTCTCGTTCGATCCGACTCGATGGCTCGCAGGGTAATCCAATCCAACTCACCACGCACCTGCGACAGCCAACGCGCAGGACTCTTAAGCCCACAAGACTCCGCGATTCGAACTTGTGTCGACCGCTCCAAGGATACAAAACGGGTTGATGGATAGTCCGGTTGAAAGGTTCGAATATAAGTTAAAAGATCAGCGATCCCGGTGAGCGCAGTCTCTGGTGGCACAAGAGGAGTCGTTCCGGTCAAGAGTTGGAACAAGATTGCTCCTAGCGAAAAGACATCGACTCGACCATCGATCGGACTACTCGATGCCTGTTCAGGACTCATGAACGCGGGAGTCCCCACTAACTCGCCAACCTGAGTATGGTACGCATCATCCCCGGCAAGTGCCGGATCGCTAAACTTTGCGATTCCAAAGTCGATGACTTTGACTGCAGGCTGGCCATCGCACATGGAAACCAAAACGTTCCCAGGCTTTAGGTCGCGATGAATGATCCCAACTTGATGAGCGGAGCTCACAGCTCTTGCGACTCGGATCACCAGTCGAACTCGATCCACCAACGCGAGATTTTCGGAACTGCAAAATACATCGACAGGAACTCCTTGGCAGAATTCCATGGCAAAGTACGGATTGCCATCCGGCGTCGTATCTGCCTCGAAGACCTTTGCTACAGCGGGATGATCCACTCGCGCTAACGCCTGGCGTTCGGCGTGAAAGCGTCGCAATGTGGCATCGTCCGCAATCCCGCGCTTGATCATCTTTAACGCGACGGTACGACGAATCGGCTGAAACTGTTCCGCTTGGTAGACCGTTCCCATTCCGCCCGTTGCAATGATGGAAACAATACGATAGTTCCCAACCGTTCTACCTATCCAGGATTCGCAGGAATCGGAACGACGATCCATCTTGGGAATTGTGGCACCCGTCAAGATACCAGTATTTGACACAGCCCTATCTGTTTCAACGGTATGGCTGGGTGGCAGAACCAGAGGTGTTGCAAAGCCCGCCAGGGTTGATTGAGCGTTAGCTACTGACACGATTTCGTCCTGCTCGTTTCGATTCATAGAGCTTTTCGTCAGCTGCCTGAACCAACTGGTTGGCATCGGTCGGTGCTTCTAAATCGCGAAACTCACTTACACCGAGGCTAATGGTGATGGGTAATGGTCCGACAGAGGTTGTGAAAGGAGACGACTCAATGATTTGGCGGCAGCGTTCCGCCATGTCGACAGTTTCTTTCTTAGAGATTCCCGTCAAAAGGATTGCAAACTCCTCCCCCCCGTAACGAGCGAAAACATCATGCTCAGCGATCACCGAATCAATCCTGTTCGCGACTTCTTTGAGAACTTCATCTCCCGCGAGATGTCCATAAGTGTCATTTACCGATTTGAAGTGATCGATATCAAACAGGATGAGAGTGAGCGGAGTCTGCCGATGGGCTGCTTTGCGAAACTCTCGTTCCAGCAAATCTAATAGGTAACGTTTGTTCAACGTGCCCGTCAATCCATCGCGGGTCATCATTGAGTAAACCGCCTCATGGTATTGAAGTTCGATATGATTACTGGACAAAAACTTAAAGATATAACCGCCCAACTGGACTCGATCTCCTGGAACGAGCGGCGAACGATCGACTCGCTTTTCATTAACAAACGTTCCGTTCGTGCTACCCAGGTCGGAAATCCAGTACCCTTGTTCTGTGCGTTCAATGCTCGCATGCCGCCGAGAGATTGAAGCGTCTGCCACAACGATGTCGGCCGAATCGTCGCGCCCTAAAACTTGCATAGCTTCGTTTAAGGGAACCAGTTGTCTTTCCAAGCTCACAGGATAAATCTGAAGCAGACACCCGGTGGAATCAGAATCCTGATCGAGCACCTGATGGTTCTGTGCAACGGTTTGCTCCCAGGGTGTGGGATATGCTGTAGGTACGGATGAAGTTGTCATAGGGATATGGTTGTTTGTGTTTATGCGAGTTCAATTTCTACTTAACGAATCGCTGAATGTTCTTCAACTGTTGTTGATAAGTCGCGTTGCCTGGCTCGTACTTGATTGCGTTATCGAGTTCCATCTTGGCAGATTCATAGTCTTTCTTCGCGATGTATACGAGTGACTTTTCGAAATAGGCTCGGCCCAAATGTTCTTTGTGTCGTGTCGCTCGGTTTAGATGGATGAGCGCTTCATCAAGCTTACCCTGTTGTATGCAAACCATTCCAATACCCATGTGCGCTTCTCCATAGCCGGGGTTGATCTCTAATGCTTTTTGGAATGCATCAATAGCTTGAGAGTATTGACGATTCGAGTAGTGATTGAATCCTTTTCCTTGCCAAAGATCTGCAGACTGGGGATTTGATTGGAGCCCCACGGCGATGGTCTGACCAGAATGGCCGTATCCCTTTTGCTTCTGAGTAATCATGGCTCGCGCCGAAGCGACATCAAAATAGGTTGGCATAATCGATTCGGCGGCATCGACATCTCGTAAAGCAGCACGAAAATCGCCTGCATTGCCGAGACTGATTGCTCGCCTGCAGAAGTAGCCCGGGATCTGATCGTTGATCTCAATGGCCTTGGTAAAGTAATCCACCGCCTCGCGGTGTAAGCCTTTTTTCTCCAAAGCGTAGCCCTTGAGAAAGTACAAGGCGGCCATCTTCGGAGTTGTTGCAATGGCGCGATCAAGTTGTGAGATACCCTCGTCAAGCTTACCTTTTGCGAAAAGATAGGCGGCTAGCATAGCTCGAGATTCCGGATGCCTCGGATCAATCTCAAGTCCGATCTTTGCCTCACGCCCCATGCCTTCCAAGTCGTGAAGATGGTGGCAAGCAAATCCACGAATCACGTGTGCCATAGGAAAGTTTGGATCGCATTGTACAGCCGTCGTTGCATCGGCAAAGGCTTTCTCATATCGTTGTGCAATTCGATGAGCATTGGCGCGTGCAATGTACGGGAGCGGATCGTTGGGCAACAATTGAATCGATCGTTCCGCAATCTCCAAAGCTTCATTTATTCGAGAGTTGTCACGAAATTGTTCAGCTCGGTAGGTGAGAATACGAGAGCGATTCGCAAGAGCACGTCCGTCGTCGGGATGGGTTTGTAAGCGTCCCTCAACGATGGCTTCCGCTTCATCGTAGCGATCCTCGCGAATTAGGTTCTGTATGATTTCAACATCGGTTTCGCTCAAGATTGCATCAATACCAACCACCGAGATGGCTTTTTCCTCTGCCGATGCGATTCCGTCAAAATCCTGGGCCGTTGCCAAGACATGTGTCCAAGGAGCTAGGGCTCCAAGAAAGGCGATTCGCATCAATTGTTGACGAACAGTAGAAAGCAAGTGGCTCGGCATAATGAATTCTCTGCTAAGGATCGGCTGAACAATAACTGAAGCATATTGCTACCCTCCCCGCTTCGTCGTGCCTCCTCAGCGACCCTCCCAAAGGGAGGGTGATTACCCTCCCTTTGGGAGGGTCGAGCGTAGCGAGGGGAGGGTAAAACGCAGGTCAAGCTGTCAGTTATTGTTGAGCCGATCCTAAATTGGTTGTTAGGGGGAAACGATCATTCGTTCCCAACGTTGAGTAGGTTCGGAACGTGTAATTTGGGTTTTAGATACGGGGCGTTTGGCATTCGCGTTGGCTGGCTTTGATAAGAACTCTCGAATCGATGGTAGATCGGGACGAGCTGGATTCAACTGAGCTGCTTTTTGAAAGTCTTCTGCCGCAGCGAGCGAATCTCCCACTCGGAACAGACTGACGGCACGTCGCAGATAGGTCTCATCATCTTGGTTGTCCAAGCGAATGGCTGCAGTGTAGGAGAGGATAGCTTTGTTGTAGTCTCCTACTTGATCCAATCCATATCCCTTTAGAAAATGGAACATGGGAACGTCGGGATAAATCGAAAGCCCTTGTTCCACAGTCTGAAATCCGTCTGCAAAGTCTTCCTTTGCGAACTGCAAACTTGCCAGGAATCCCATACAAAGGGGATGGGTGCTGCGTCTCTCAATCAACAGATCTACATCTACTAAAACCTCGCGATCACGCCCCATCGTCTTGTTAAGCATCGCACGATAGGCGTAACCTAATGGATCGTACGGATCGAGTTCGATCGCTCTCTGACATGACTCAAAGGCTTCGGGTAGTTTTTCTTGGATACGAAGAACGTTACTCAATGCTAAGTGAGTCGCAGGATTGGTCGGTTCCGCAGCGACAGCACGCAATGCGATCTCGTATGCGTCTTGTACGAGTGACGGGGTATGACGAGACTCACCCCTCTCGCTAAGGATCCTGGCCTTCTCCGCTAGTACGGAGGCGTTGTTGGGCCAACGAGTAAGAAGCTGCTCGAGAACTCTCTCTGCCTGCAGAATCTGACCTCGTATCCAGAAATCGAATGCACGTTTGACTTCACGATCTGCTAAGGATGTTGGTAGGATTTGGACAGGACCTGAAATGCGGTTCCTCAGGGCCGGTTGCTGTTTGGCACCGTAGGCTTTCCAAACGAACGTCTCAACATCCTTGGTTACAAACCGCTCGAGATCCTGTAGCGTAACCCCTCCATCGGCTCCTGCGGCAGCTCCTTCCAAACCTCGAATCACGGAGTGAAAGAACACGCCATGCGTTGCCAGCGCTGATTCCCGCTCGTATGCAAATTGTCCGGGGGAGCAACTCATAAAGACTGCTGTATTCTCAGGTGGTTCTGGCGATGGCTTAATCTCGGACATCAAGCGATTAACGGATGCTTGATCTTCACGACATGCGTCTACGAGCAAGATCTTGTTATGCGAACCCGACGTCGAGAATGATTGAAATACGTCAGCAAGGGAAATCAGGGAGGTGAGATCGCGGGGTTTGGCATCGGAAGGACAGAAGTACGATTCGTTTTCACGCACATCGGAAGCCGCTTGTATACCATGTCCAGCAAATGCGATGACGACAACATCGTCGGCGCTCTTGTCGGCAAGTACCTTCGAGAGTTGAAATCGAATGTTCTGGGCGTTGGGGAGCAAGCGTTCGTCCTGCGAGCCAGTCTTTTGCGTCATCAGCACCAAGTGCGATGGTGCAAATCCATTGGCAGAAAAGAGTCGCCCCAGTTCGAGCACATCCGCTTCGGATCCAGGTAGCGGGTTCAACTCTGGATTCTCGTACTCTCCCACTCCGATCAACAGAGCATATCGCTGAACATCTTTTGACTCGTCGGATGCACGAATTGCAAACCCATACCCCAGGGAGGTGGCTGCGAATGTTAGACCTATCCAAACTGAAAGTGTGAGGGAACGCAACATGTGACTATTCCCCCGCTCGTTGACGTAAAGCGACGGGCTGCGAACGATCGTCAAACATTGGTTTTTCGTATCGCACCGAGACAACATCGCGGACGACACCTACTTGACGCTTGACATGCGTTTTCTCATCGACGATTTCCTTGCCAAAGCCCGTAGCGCGCGTGCGTCCCTCGCTCCGAGGTCGATCCTTTTCGTCTTCCCAACAAGCGTGAAACGATACGGAAATCATGCCGGTTGCGGGCGAGGGAGCTAACTGGATGCGAGCAGCGGCACCATCCGGAAAATCGACGACTTTGAATTGCGTCGAGCGACTTGCGGTACGATCCCAACCATGAATCGTGATCGCCCCAGGCTGGGTTCCTTGACTTCGAGGTATGACCCAATAATTAGGCTTGGGATTCTGTTCGCTAAACTCGAAGACATTCACGCCATCGATAGTCACCGCCGCAGCGGCTTCATGATCCGAATGATTTAGTAAACGGATGGCATATACATCGTTACGCTCGAGTTGCACAAAAGGCCAGCGTGAGGATTCCGAATCGATACGACGAGGCACATACTTGCCTCGCTCCAACACGAGGATTTCAATGGAATACTCCGAGGTTGGAGTCGTTGCGATCTGACTGGCGACCACGTAAGACTCTGGTGATTTGACCGCTCGTTGAAATGCGACGGATTGCAGCTTAGGTTGAGTTGTTCCATGCAACGAGACGTTGAGCCCAAGTAGTCGCGGGACGGCCTCGGTGTCAAAAAGGAAACGAGAAAATTCTCCGAGGGTTGAACCGCTCTCCGCATCGATAAGGCGGGACACGAGCTTGACTCCATAGAGCCCCGAATCGTTGTCATTGTAGGGTAGGTAATTTCCTGTAAGCTCGAAACGGTAGTCAACTGGATCAAGTGACATTCCCGCCTCTTCCAGAAGCTTGGCTAGCTTCAATTGCAATTCTGGGCCAGCGGTCCCTTGGATATTGCTCGAGGCCGTGAAGCCTCCGACTGCAACGGTTCCTCCTCCGCGTTTGTCGATCATCGGGATCACTTGTTCCTTGACAAGCGACTGCAATTCAACCTCCAAACCATCGTTCGCATTGGCATGACCTTTGACGCAAAAAAGCAGATGGAGAACCATTGTGAGGAGGATCATTGGTATCGATTGACTCATGGCTCAATCCTATTGCGAGTGTAACGTGATTGGTCTTTAGCCGACGATGGCAGCCCGCCACACAGGATGGGAGTTCCTAGACGGAGATCGACCGCGACATCTTGGAAAAGGGAGGTGCCATCGAGGGCTTCCCAACGTGATCGTTTCAATTTGGCATCTGGCAGATGAATGAGGGGGGCTAGGCCGAGCTTGCGTAGAGATATTTCAAAAGGGGAGTCCTTTTGGAAAGGAGCCAAGTTAACGAGCCCGAGTTCGTATCCAGCGGAATGTTGATCGAGGTCTTCGAGATATTGACAAACAACGTGAGAGATGGGTTCGACATCTTGAGCAACACTGCCGTCCAACATTACGGTTCGCATGGCCGTGAAAAATTGCTTCTGATCGCGAAGGATGATCGCATCCAATTTTTCGGGATCGATATGGCTTCGTTTCAAATGCGCGAGGGCATCGCCAGAGAAGGAATTGATCACTGAGAAGTCGTCTCGATATCCACCCTGGATTCCTCGTTCATGGCATTGAATGCACGAAGCCGCCATTCTGATTTCAGGTGTTCCCGTTCGAGCTTGGGAATCGAATGCGATTTCTAAGGGAACGGGCGCCGTAACGAGTTCTCCATGTTTATTGAAAACGGCGAATGCGAGAAAGCTGTTTGGGAGACTAAACAGGACTTCTACGAAATCGTGTTCGAATGCAAGTCGAGGAAAGGGATTGTTCGGAGAACATGGCCCGAAGGGATAGCGAAGCAAGTCGCCTCGGCCGCGTCGGGGCAGAAAGTCAAAGGCCAGCCACAGTGCACCGAAATCGGTATCATGACGTTCGATCATCCGATTTTGTTGTGCAATTTTGGAGTGAGAGACGCTCGCACGAATCGCTTTTCCGGTTTGCAGGTTCGCTTCGGTGGATACTCCAAGACGCAGCTCGAGATCCTCGAATCTATGAGACATCCCCAGGATTGACTCGTAGATAGGTGAGTGCATCGAATGATGAACGAACCAGTCTGCACGCAGGATAGGAACATCGCATTGCGCCAGTTGCTGCAGGTCGCGAGCCGCTTGTAAAAGCTCGGGAGCGGAAACAGTCTCTAGTCTCAGCCCGTAGGGATAGTTTCTCATCAGTGCATTCCATTGTTCATGATCCTTCCAGCCCAGCTTTTTTAGATTGATGACTAGAAGAGTACCATCGGTTCCGTCGACGACTTCAGGAACGTAGAGCCGAGGCTCCCAAGTCAAGCTGTTCAGACACTTTGCAACGGCGTTTTTCGTTATCGCTAGATCGGATGAATTGTATTTTTTTGCGTTCTGGCTTTGATGGCGTAACGAGAGGAAACGGTAACCCGTTCGCTCTTTTGGGTCTGCTTCCAACAGGAATTCCCGGGCTGCAGAAAGCTCGCGGTAGACCGATGCGTCTAAAGAGTTAGTGGCCCCGTCGTAGCCTAGCAGCGAGTGAGTCCAAACACATGCGAAAACAAAAAAAATGATTGATCGCATGAGCCAATCACGAGAGACTGCCGACCAAGTGCTTCGGCGAATAGAACGCGCCGTCGGTGTATTTCGTGTTGTGAAATAGGGCATGTAAAATCCCATGCATTTTTGTTTTGATCGATTGTCCGTGGTTTCGGTTGGGCTTCGTTCGGCATTCTCAAGAATACCAATGTGCGCGAAGCGATGACGTGAAACCAGCGAAACCTAGGTCAAGGTGCTAGGGGTGGTTCGAAGAATCATCGAGCAAAAATAGAAAAACATCCTCGCATGGAAACGAATAATCGTCACAACCGAACCTTGTTGGGGGCGTAAGAGCGTGCCACCCGGACATGTCATTTGCGCCCGAAATCAGCGGGGTTTTCTCCCCAGACTTTGGTTTCCCATTTGAGTATCGGATTCGTCCAAGAGTTATTCGCCAACCACTTCTCGGCCCTGCGTACCAAATCAAACAGACGTTGATTACTCCCACTAGGAGGCAGTTCGGTTTTGCATTTGCCCTGCTTTACCCAAGAAATCCCGATGCGAGAATCGGAGTAGATCGCCGTGTTCGGTTCTTTTTCATGAAGCAGCGCAAGCGCATGAACGATTGCTAGAAACTCGCCAATATTGACGGTTCCTTCAGGATAGGGCCCCATATGAAACATATTGGTCCCAGTTGCGAGATCGATGCCTTGGTACTCCAGTTCACCGGGATTTCCTTTACAGGCCGCATCGACGCACCACGCCGTCATGTCGACCCCCAGCCCGGCGAGCTCCTCGGTTGCCACCACTGGTGTAGGGGCAGATCGCTTGGATTCGCCTTCACCCTGTCCCCAGTGCTTCTCATGGGATTCGTTCCATGCTGTCTTTGCCTTGGCCATACTGTCAAAGGACTTGTATTTCGCGCCCGAAAAGCCGTTGATTTGCTCCTGACAAGCCGCCCAGTCCAGATAGATTCCCGGTGTTCGCCCAATCCAAACGACGTAGAACTTAGGTTTCTTTTTCGACAAAGTTTCGTAGCGCTCCATTTACGTGATACTTGCATCCGAGCCGATCGCAGTGTGTTCCCCATGATGGGAATAAAATCCACTCGTTGCAATATCATCGCTTGTGAAGTACCGAGTCGTCAATCACTGAAACCCATCAGTCTAGTTAAGGTATCCGATTCTGTATCTCGCTTTTCAATTTCAACGCACGTTCTAGCACTTGGTTTCGATGGGAGGTGGAATCGCTTGCAACGTCCTGATCCTGCTCCATTAAACTTAGCGACTCGTTAACGAGCTCATGGGCCTGCGTGAATTCGTGCTTTTCCATGAGCACCTCGGCATGGTTTAGCAACGCAATCGCGAGCTTGGGCGGAAACTCAATCGATTCTGGGGAATCGTTGACCAGGTCGCGGGCGAGCCTTACGGAAAGAACGCTGATGGCTTGCAATGCGTCAAAATCGATTTCCTCCTTGGTTTCCTCGATCTCGAATCGCATTAGATGGTTGTCTAAGCGTTGATTTATCGCAGAAATGAACGCATGATCTCTTTCCAGAATCTTATCGACGACCTTATCGCAATCTGCCAGTTCCAGCTCAGCCTCCTCTACCCTCTCCAGCTTTAGGAGTGTCTGCGCCAATTCAAAATGATTCAATGCCACAGGTAGATACGACTCGGGGGAGAAATCAAGCGCCTCGGATTGGAACCGAAGAATGGACGTAGCGGCCCGCAACGGGGCAATAGCAGCTTCGAGCTGTCCCAAATCTCTAAGGATTATGGCAATGTTGCTTTGCAGCATCGCTTGCACTTGACGATATCGCTGATTCTCTGGCTCACTCGCGATCAATCTTTCCAGAACCGGAACGGTTTCTTGCCAACGCAAAACCAATTCATCGTGTAAACCTAGCTCCATATCGGGACCACCTGAATTGAGCGATGCGACCACGAGATTCCACTGATGACTGGTCACACTTGGCTCCAATTCCATCAATCGTTTCGTTTGCTCCATCGCTGATTGATAGTGGGCTTTTGCGACTGAATTGTTGCCTAGCCTCCGTTCCGATAACGCCAGATTGGTAAGCAATCGAATGCGCATTTCACGAACTCGTAGAGAGATAGCATCGTCCTCCGGAATCTTGGCAAGAAGTTCATCTGCATCGAGTAAATGCCTTCGCCCCTTTTCGGGATGCTGCATATCTAATGCGGTCGTCGCTAACGTGATATCACAGGCAGCAGCATTTCTAAGAATGGAGGGCTTGTCTCCACATCGGGCTAACAAGGCCCCGTAAGTATCCTTGGCCTCTTCTAGCATGGGCATTGCTTTATCACGCTGACCAATCCATGTATATGCATTGGCAATACCAAGAAGCGAAGTTGCATAGGTCGATAGCCACTCATCCTTTAATGTGTCGCTATCCTCCAAACCTATGTAGGGAAGTAAGTCATAAAGGGATACATCGAACAGCGGGATCGCAATTTTAGCCTCCCCAGACTCCACCAGGTAATTGGCCAGAACGATTCTTGTGTCGGCGATTAGTATTGCTCGTTGGAGTGGCGATATCTCGACATCGGGAATTTCCTCCATCAGTTTTAGAGCGGCGTTCGTTTCTCGTTCCAGCTCCTCTCGTTCTCCAATTCGCGAAGCAACTTCGGCCAATCCCGCATGAGCTTTGGCGAGTTGTAGCTTTAGACCTGCATTGTCATTGTTGGTTGACAGAAAATCTCTGTAGTAGTCGCGTGCCTTTTCTAATAGTTTTCGAGTCACTTGCTGGGAGCCTGTCGTTTGCGGCAGGAATTCTGTTTCGGTAGTCACGGCCAAAAGCAAATCATCGGCCGCAGCGATAGAGGAGCGCAGCGCGCGCAAAGCAGACTCCTTAGCCGTCCGCTCGTTGGCTTCCGAAGCGATCAATCGAGTTTGCTGAGATTGCAAAATGAGGGCGGCAATAACACTACCAACAGTAATGGCCATTAGTAATAGGGAGCAAATCGCGATTAAACTCGCAAGACTCTTGTTGCGACGCATGAAGCGAACGGCGTGAGACAACGGCGATATCGGTTTGGCCTTAATGGGTTGCCCATTGTTAAATCGCCGCAGGTCTTCGGCAAACTCCGACATGTCGCGATACCGATTTCTCGGTTCATGCTCCATCGCTCGCAAGCAAATCGTTTCAAAATCGACTGGAATCGACGGGAGAATCAGCCGCGGAGCGACCGGCCTCGAGTCAACAATTTGTCGCAGAACAGATGCCGTCGTACCTTGATAGGGGAGAACTCCCGTCAGCATTTGATAGAGCGATGCACCGAGAGAGTAAACATCACTCTGCGTTGTTATGCGACCTATATCTTGAATTTGTTCAGGGCTCATGAAAGCCGGGGTGCCCATGATGTCCCCCGTCTTCGTGGCAAGAGAGGCCTCGGAGTCGAGGAAGCGAGCCAATCCAAAATCCGCCACCTTGATCTGATTACGATCCGCGTTGAGCAGTAGATTACCGGGCTTCACATCACGGTGAATCATTCCTCGACCGTGTGCAAATGCAAGCCCCTCAGCTGCTTGAGCCACTAGCGACGCGAGCTCTGTAAAGCTATCGTTCGCACCTTTATTCTTAGCACTTGAAGCGTTCTTAGCACTTGAAGAAATCACCTGTGAGTCAGGGGTACACAAGGAACCCGCACTCCCACCAGCCATATACTCCAGCACAAGATACAAAGGTTGTGCGTTTGTCTCCCCGGAGTTCGATGTGGGCTCATCACATTGCGTCGAGTGTTCGTGAACGTTCAGTGTCCCAACGTCAAATACTCTTACGATATTTGGATGCTCTAAATCTGCAAGAATCTTTGCTTCTCGCAAAAATCTCTGTCGGTCCCGCATTGAGTTACGCGACAGCACTTTAATCGCGACCTCTCGCGATAACTTCTTATCGTAAGCTTTGTACACTGCGCCGGTCCCGCCGACCGCGAGTAGCTTTTCGACAATAAAGCGATCAATTGGTAGACCATCTATTACCTCCTTCAGACCGAGTCTGTTCGGATGATTATCGACTGTCTCGACTGACGGATCATGCACTGGATCCGTTTTACACAGAGCACCAGCTAGCGAATTGGACGCACCCAAGATTGCGTTTAACTGTTCCTGCACACGTTGAAGTTCAGGCTCTCCACAGTACTCCGATCGAATCTTGGCATGCGAAAACGATGCCAATTTGCTAAGGGATGGGTCATCCGTGAGAGTCAGTAGGATTCCCTGACAACGAGAGCACCTCTCAATATGTTCGAATTCTTCGGGCGATAATTCCTCGCGATTATTGAGCCATTGACTCAAACGCATGGTCGCTGGACATGCTAGATTCGAATGAGCATTTTCCTCATGCCTCTCGCTCATTATTGGTCTCTTGGGTAGGACGTTAGGGACTGGCTTTTAATTCACCATGTTTCATCGACTATCGCTGCAACTTCGAAGCGAAGACGATTCAAAACGCGACTCCGAGCGACGTACACTTGTTGCAAACTCACTCCAGCTAACTCCGCCACTTCGCCGACCGGCTTCTTTTGTAACCAGGAAAGTTCAAATAAAGTCCACGTGTGGTCGGTAAAGTGTGACTGGGTTCGTTCCAACGCCGTTTGAAAAGCGTGCTGCTGAAAGCTCTCGTTCCATTCGTTCTGCATGCTAGTCAAATCGAGTTTCCCTGTATCGAGCGATATGGGATTCGATTTCGTTTTGCCAATATGACGACGAAGCTCATTTAGAACGATTCGGGCCAACCAATCGCGGAAGAGGCCGAGTTGCCGGTCGTACTCGAACGAGCGAATGGCTTTCGCTACTCGCAGTAATACCTCTTGCGAGACATCGCCTGCGTCGGAAGCAGGTAACCCTCTTGCTCGGCAAAAATCGTAAATCAGCGGAGTGTACACTTCAACAAATCGGCTCCATGCAGTGGCATCGGAATGGTCTTTAAGCCGTACCAACAAGCTTGGCTGAGTTGTCTCGTCAATCTTACGGCTCAAACCTAGTTATCCTTTCTTTGTCTGGTTCTTGCGCGAAATCACAAGATTCCGAGAACGATTTTCGCGATCGAGTTGTCGAGGTTTTTTTGTAATAAGCAGAAAAATTCCATTTTCTCTGCAAGAAAAGGCAAGATCACAGGTGACACGAGCAGGTTGGAACCACTTCCGAACCAATTCCTAGTTTAACCTCCTCGCCCATTGATCGCAATTTTATTATGTCCCAGCCATTCCGATCACGAATCCGCGAGTCGCTGTCCCGCTTCCGAAAAGTGCCCAAACGGAAACTCAGCCCATCTCGCATCTGCCGATTTGAGCAATTGGAGGCGAGGCGAGTCTTGGCGGCGGCCATTTGGCACAACGCCATGCAGCCCTTCGACGTCGACGGCACGGATCGCATTGTGTCACCGTTAGATGTTCTCGTCTTAATCAACGAAATCAACAATCCCAGGTATTCTGATTCCTCTGGCAGATTGCCCCGTCAAGTTGAGGTCCCTCAGCGCGGACCTTTTTTTGATGTCGATTGTGATGGTGCCGTAACCCCCCTGGACGTGCTGAATGTCATCAACTATCTCAATAATCCAATTGGTCCAGGCGGCGAATATAGTTCCTCCGGAAGTGGGCTTTATGCCTCCGCAGCTTGCTCCCCGTTGCTTATCGAGGAGAGTGCTTTTGCGACCGAGTTCTCTCATATCCTGGTACTTCCAGACGACAGTTCTGCCGTTCGAGTGCACTTCGAGACTCCGACTTTCGATACTACTTCGAATCGGACGATTCGAGACGCATTTGAAATCGAAGTGACCGACTTAGCCGGGAATGTTATCGCTCTACCGTTTGCTCCCGATTACCGTGCGGTATTCAATTGGACCGAAGGACAACAGAAGATCTATGCTGATGGTGTTTCGCTGCTTGGGCCGAATTTGCCTGGGGAGGTTGCAGTCACGATTAATTTGGGAGGGGTCCCGGCTGGTTCACAAGTCCGTGTTACCGCAAGACTTGTCAACAACGACTTGGATGATACCTCCTCGGTGCTTCTCCGTGGCTTTGAAGTGATCGGCTCACCAACAGTCGCTCCAACCGCATTCCGCTCTTCAAGCAGCCGGCCCCTTGCCCAACCGCCTGTCGATTTTTCTAAACTCACCGATCTGACAGGAAGCCTGATTCCCAGCTATGGCCGTACCACTCTCTTCGATCAAAATACTCGGCTAGCCAGCGAGTTTGTGGCTACCAATGCAAGCGGATACACGGTTCAAGGTGATTTGATCGTCGTGATCGAGAATATCTCGACACTGGATGCTAATGTGCTGCATCCCGATGGGTTCACCCCGGATGGAAAACCGTACTGGAACCTATCGGGTGAAATGAACTCTCAGCCTCTCGGACCAGGTATGTCGATTCGCTCTCGAGAGATTCGTTTTCTAAATACCAGCGACTCTCGCTTCCAATACGAGTTGAAGACCTACGGCAGGATCAATCGAGCACCAGCTGGATTTGAATCCCTTCCCAATACTTCGATCGAGGCTGGTAAGCGATATCTTTATTCCGCGATCGCTTCTGATCCTGATTTAGACTTACTTGCATTTTCGTTGGTTTCGAGTCCAGAAAACATGTCGGTGAACCCAGTGACGGGTCAAGTGCGGTGGGACACCGAGTTGGACGACGTTGGTTCCCATCGCGTCATCCTACGAGCTACGGACCCTCATGGCTTGTTCGTCGAGCAAATGTTTTCAATTGACGTCGTCGAGTCGTTGCAGAATCGCCCACCGATATTTATAAGTGATCCCGTGACCGAGGCGATTGCATCGAGCGGATTTGAAATAACCACCGTGGCAGTTGGCCCGATGCCGAATGGGGTCAGTGTGATTAGTGGTTTCCGAAGTCCACGTTTGGTTTCTATCAACGCCGGGGACCAGACGGTCAGTGTGCATGCGGGTCAGAACAATGATCGGTTCGACGATACCACCGTCTACTCCACGGGCGAACCCCGACCTACCGGTGCTGCCATTGACGTAGGTTACAGCGTTGATATCGGCTTGCCACCGTTCCTGGTTCCTAACGATACCAATGATGTGTTGGGAATGGACCAAGGAGATCTTAACGGGAATGGGATTCTTGATTTGGTCGTAATGACCAAGCGAACCGAATCGACTAAGCCGCAAGGGCAAAGAGATACGATCGAAATCACGCGCATGTTGGGAGATGGCGATGGCAACTTCAGCCCGCCTCTCGTGATCGCCACGATTCCCATTGTACCAAACACCCAAGCCAAGCATTTGCGTGTAGCCGACATCGATGGCGATGGTCGTCTGGATGTGATTGCGATCGAGGAAACGTCATCGCGGTTGATAACCGTGCGTGGCCTTGGCAATGGCGAATTCGAGTCGGCTGTGCTGACAACGCTAGCCACATCACTCAACGACTATCGGCTGGTAGATCTCGATGGCGATGGGCAGCTCGATATCGTTGGACGCAATGCAAACGTTACTGACTTAGGTTGGATGCGCGGCGTGGGTGATGGGTCATTTGAGCCCTTTGTCCGCTTGGCAGATGGAGGTGACATCACGGTGGGTGCGAGCAACTATAGCACTCGCTCTTATGACTTCGCTGATCTCAATGGCGATGGCCACTTGGACATCGTGCTCGGTGAATACAATAGCGGCAATGTGGTTGTGTTACTCAATGACGGCGAGCAGAACTTTAGCATTGCACTTACGATCGATCCTCCCGGCGGCTTTCAGGGACCACTGGTCGTTCACATTGCTGACTTCACCGGCGATGGCGAGCTCGACATCTTCACGATCAATCATTGGCAAAGCCGCGTCGATCTGTTTGTTGGTGACGGAACGGGAACTGGTTTCACACATCAGCCGGGAGCCGATTTATACGGTTTAGCTGGAAATGCAGCCGGCAGTGATGGTCCGGTGGACATCAATGGCGATGGACATTTGGATATCGTCTTGACCAACACCGGGACCAACGATCCCACTTCGCCGCAAGTCTTGATCAACGACGGGCAAGGAAACTTCACTCGCAACGATTACCCGATGCTGAGCTTTCCAGGCCACTCGACAGAACACAATCGAACCAGCAACGATATCGCCCGGGGAGCCATGTTCGGCGATTACAATGGCGACGGTGTCATGGATTTGATCTATATGACGGCGGGAAATGATTTCAACGGGGTCGGTATTCGTTTGGGCACTCGCCCTGGCGAGTTCGGGGCCACTCGAACCATCGCAGGTCAAGACACGTTTGATTCAGACGTTCATGCTGCCGATTTCAATGGTGATGGGATCGTCGACTTGCTGTTACTCCGTTCGGCTTCGATGATGCTGGGCAACGGCGATGGAACCTTTGCCGAGCCGTTCCCGGCGGTTCAGGTGGCTCGTCCCAGTACGTTTGGAGCCGTAGCCGATTTCAATCTCGATGGTGTGCCAGACTACGTGGCCGTGCGTAACGCAAACCAGAGTCCAGCAGCCCGCTTTTATGTCGCTCTCGCCAATGGTGATGGCACATTCGATATTTCCGATGATCAACCTGCTACAGGCAGCTTTTATGGATACCAGGACATCCGCATCGAAGACTTCAATAACGATGGCTACCCGGACATCATTGCCAAGGCTGGTGTCGAGCGATTCATTGATGTCTACCTCAATGATCCAGACGACCCCGGTACGTTCACTCAGTCGTTCCGCACGGTGGTCCAAGCTCAAGGAGTCGATGCGAACGGGTTCACGAACGCTTTTGCGACCGGAGATTTCGATGGCGATGGAAACATTGACTTTGTTGCAGTCGACCAACTTCCCGGCGAGCCTCAGAAATTGGTGTTGTTTTCCGGAGATGGAGCTGGCAATTTCTCAGCCACCAAGGAGACGTTTGCCTTTGACGATGCGATGTTTCAAGTGGGATTCTACTACCCCGGTGTGCTGCAGTCTGGTGATCTAAACGGCGATGGGGTGTTGGATATCGTTTCTTTCGGTTGGCACGGAGCGATTGTCCATATGGGCAATGGCGATGGAACCTTCACCTCTATCGATCATTATCCACGTGAAGTGTTTAACCAACGTGCGAAGAACGGCTACTTGATTGATTTTGATGAAGATGGCCATCTCGATTTAATTCAATATAGCCACCAAGAAACTCTCAATATTCGCCGTGGTTTTGGAGACGGAACCTTTGGGGAACCTGAACGAGTTGGGATGATCGGTAGAGGTAGCCCGATATCCTTCGCCGACCTTGACCACGACGGTCATCTCGATATGGCCATGATGATGACCGGGGCCGGTAATTATAACAACGGCGACACCGTTCTCTTTTTCGGTGCACGCGATGGACTTGTCGATCATGTAGCCGCCGATTTAAACGGCGATGGCAACGAAGAAATCTTGGCGATCAATGAAGCCAATGATCGACTGAAAATCTTCCTGGGAGACAATCTGGGAAGGCTGACTCGTCAAGCTGATCTATTCACCGGACGTGCCCCGAAGGCTGTTACGGTGGGCGACTTGAATGGCGATGGGCAGCTTGAAATAATCACGGCCAATCGTGCCGGTCGCTCGATCTCGGTATTCACCGGTTCCATCGCTACAGGCTACAGCTCGATTGAGATTCCCGTCGGTAACGGGCCGATCGATGTGAAGACAGCTGATGTCAACGGTGATGGCCATCTCGATGTGCTGGTACTCGACGACTCGACCAATGCCTTATGGATATTGACTGGTAGCGCCGATGGGACGCTGGCTGATCCCATCGCCATTGCGTTGGGTGACAAGCCTGGTCGATTCACCATTGCCGATGCGACGGGCGATGGCGAACTGAATGCCGTTATCACCCTGCCTGACTCCAACCGAGTGATGATCCTCAGCGGGTTAAACTTCCGGCCGGACGCTCCTGCACCGATCTATATCCATTTCAATAGTTCCCCGAGCGATGTCGTCGTCACCGACCTCAATTTCGATGGCAAACCCGACCTGGCCGTCACACTGCCCAATGAAAACGTGCTGAGCGTTCACTACGGACTGGGCGGCGGACAGTTCGCTCGACCACAACGGATTGCCGTAGGCGAACAACCGACGCGAGTAACACTTGCCGATGCCGACGAAGACGGCCGGATGGACTTGATCGTCGCCAATAGCGGCGATGGAACCGCCAGCGTCATTTACAATCGCTTCGATCCCAACGAAGTCTATCGTTACAACTCCAAAGCGATCGACCCGGATGATGACCCCATTGTTTACTCGATCGTCGATGGCCCTGGTGGGTTGATTATTAACAGCGAGACAGGTGCGCTACTGTGGGCGGCTTCTCCCGATCAAGTTGGCGTTCACGATGTAACGATTCAAGCCGACGATGGTCGCGGGGGGATTGCTACTCAGTCATTTAAAATCGATGTCCAACCGGCTCGCGACAACGCCTCACCTCTATTTGCTACGGAACCGTCGACCACAATCGGTGCCAATGAAACGTTTACGTATCAAGCGACTGCTCTTGATAACGATCGCGATACCCTGCGTTATCGACTGCTGGATGGGCCTACTGGTGCCGCCATCGACCCTACGACTGGCGAAGTCACCTGGGACGCGCGGACCGATCTAGCCATCATTTTTGCTCCGCACGGTAACACCAGCACGGGACGGATTGAAGTGGCACCTTCCCCGAGCCTGCAGCCTGCCAGCCTCACGGTCGAAGCTTGGTACAACTTCCACACCCTCCCCGCTAGCAACCAACGCACCTATTTGATGACCCAAGCTGGCACGCATGGTAGAGCCTATGCGTTATACAACTTTGGAAATAGTAGCCTGCGATTTGAAATGGATTTCGGCGCACCTGTTCATAATTTCACCTACACAATACCTTTTGTTCCAACGAGCAATCGTTGGTATCACATCGCATTAACAATCGACGATGCGACTCGAACTGCAACGGTCTTTGTGGATGGCGCGGCGCTTGGATCGACAGCGATACCCAACGCTATTCAGTACAATCCAGCATCGCGCACGCAGATCGGTGACAGCAGTGCGTTTTACACGCGAGCCATCGTCGATAATTATCGCATTTGGAACGTCGCTCGCACCCCCGAAGAAATCGCCGAAGGCCTGTCGCGGCAATATGAGAACGATTCGAGGATCGTGTTGGACTATCGCTTTGATCTGCCCGACACTTTAACCGTTCGCGACTATTCACCCGCCGGTAACCACGGCTATCGTATCGCCAACGGCATGTTGCCGCCGCTGGTACCCGGACTTGCTGCCCCTGGCTCGTATGAGTTCAGCATCGGCGTTGAAGACGGACGAGGTGGGTTCGATACGCAAACGTTTACTGTAGATATTCTTCCCGAGCTGCGAGGATCGATTCGAGGACAACTTTTTGATGACCTAGATGGCGATGGTGCGCGACAAACAGGTGAACCGGTGCTGGCAGGTTGGCACCTGTTTATTGACTCCAATGGCAATGGTTTCGCCGATCCCCATGAATTGCAAACGACAACCGATGCACAAGGCAACTATCGTTTCGATGGGTTGTTACCAGGCGAATATCCGCTGCGAGTTTCCCCTGTGGCTGGATATGAATCGCAGCCAGTGAATCATGTTTCGGTGACGGCAAACGGAGTAAACGTAGCCGACATCGCGATCGAACAGTTGTCGCTTAGCCACATTCGTGGCCAACTGCGCACCGAAGACGACACCGCCATCGCTCATTGGCGCGTCTTTGCAGATCTGGATGGCAATGGGGTGCTAGATGACAACGAGCCATCCACCATCAGCGATCGCGATGGGTTCTTCGCTCTGACTGGCTTGAGCGCGGGTACTTACAACATCAGACCATCATTGCCCGCAGGCTGGTCTGACATCGCTGGCCGTGACGGTTTAACGGTCGCCTTAGCCGCCGATGAAATCGCTAGCGATAACGACTTTGTGCTCCGCCCGACAAATACCTCTGTTACTGGCGGCTTGCATTTCGTAACGGCTCCCAACACTTCTCTCGAAGCACGCGAAACATTCCGATACACATCCGTTGCCATGGGGCTGTTCAACGAAGCGATCGTCTATGACTTGTCACTAGCCCCTGAAGGGATGACGATCGATCCAGTCACGGGACTGGTCGCCTGGCGCCCGACGATCGCGCAAGTCGGCGAGCATCTAGTAATCTTACGAGCCACCAGCGCTTCACGCTCGCTAGCGCTGCAAGATTTTTACATCGATGTAGCAGCACCCAACACATCTCCGGCTTTAGCCGGTATAGAACTCCATCAGCCGCAGGGCGCTAGCCCGCGGTTCCCTTCCGCCTACGTCGACCTCGTATACGCAGTCGATCTAGTAGCCCAAGATGCCGAAGAACATGAAGTCACATTCACTCTGCTCAACGGACCAACCGGAGCAACGCTTCACTCCGCAACCGGGCAACTGCGTTGGACACCAGCGTTAAGCGACCTTGGACAGGTAGCATTTTCAGTCGAACTGCGCGATGAACTCGGTGCCAGTTCGATCTTCGACTTCTCCGTCGAAGTAGTCGACGCGCAGCCCGTATCGACACCCTTTGCAATCACGCTTCCTCGAAATCAAGTTGGTATCGGCCAAGACTACTTTGCACAAATCCGAGGTACGGACGCACTCGATCGACCACTGTCATGGTCGCTTACCTCCGGTCCAGACGGAATGTCTGTTTCACCAAGCGGAACGCTTCAATGGACTCCAGGCAATGCAGATTTTGGAAATCAAGCCGTCGAGCTACAAGCAACCGATGTCGATGGAGCATCAGAAGTAGTCCAGTTCACGCTACAAGTCGTCGGTCGACCGGTCAACGCAGCACCGCAGATCATTTCGACACCGATTATCTCGACTGTTCTCGGTTATGAATATCAATATGACGTGATAGCCAGCGATGCTGATTCCGATCCGCTTTCGTTCGCTTTAGTCGAAGCTCCGGCAGGAATGAGCATCCATCCGTCGCTGGGTACGATACGCTGGACACCTTCAAACGATCAATTGGTCGAAGCGACAGTCACCATTCAAGTCATCGATCCGGACGGTCGCACGGATTCTCAGTCGTTTAAGCTGAAGGTATCTCGTTTTGGTGGTCCACCCAAGATTACATCCATTCCGCCAACACATGCATCTGTGGGAACCGGCTATCTCTACTCGATAGCGGCTCGTGACGCCGAAGGGGACCCGTTAACCTACCGTTTATTGGCGGCTCCAAATGGAATGACGATCGTTGAAACCACCGGCGTCATTTCTTGGACACCAAGCCTAGCGCAAGTCGGCCAGCAAGACGTTGTCATTGAAGTCAGTGACGGTATCGGCGGTGCAGCAACTCAAGCGTTTGCAATTCGAGTCGGCGAAGGCATACCGAACTTGCCTCCAGTGATTCACAGCACCGCACCGCGTTTTGGTTCGGTGGGTGCGGCTTACCAGTATCAGCTTGACGCCACCGATCCCGAAGGAACCAACCTGAGCTACTCATTGGGACAAGCTCCCGCTGGGCTCACGATCAATGCTTCGACCGGACTTGTGAGCTGGAATCCATCGGCCGGCCAAGTTGGCCAGTTCATTGTCACCCTGATCGCAACCGACGCGGGTGGAGCAAGTGCAGTTGAATCGTTCCAAGTCGACGTCTTGGCTGAAAACAATGCACCAACCATTGTTAGTAATGCACCGCCAGAGGTCATGTTAGGCGTCGTCTTTACTTATCAAGTGATCGCCAACGACATCGATCGCGATCCATTGACCTATACACTGACCAGTGCTCCCGCCGGAGCGAGCATTGATAACTTTGGTAAGATCACCTGGCCGACAACTGGAGTACCGCTTGGTGATTATGATTTCTCAGTCCTGGTTCAGGACCCACGTGGTGGCCAGTCGACTCAATCGTTCCAAATCGCCGTCCTTCCAGATACGGAAGCTCCCAAGGTGAGCTTGATTGAGCGACCCAACGATGGATCAAGAAACGTCCTGCCATGGCAAGGTCCCTTTGTAGTTTACGTACGAGCCATCGATAACGTAGGAATCGCTTCGCTTACGTTGTCGGCTAACGGTAGGGATATTCCGCTTGATGCGGCAGGCACAGCCACCTTTACCTTTGAAGACTGGACCTTCCAGCGAATCAACGCCACAGCCACGGCGATTGACACCAGCGGCAACGTCACCACGCGGACAATCAGTTTTGACTATGACTTCCCAGAGGGCTGGAGCGGAGCTGGCACGGCAGACATTCCCACGGCGATCATCAGCAGTCCGAGCGATACTCAGACAGTCTTCGGTATGGTCTCGATCGAGGGAACCGCAGCTCACGAGAATTTTGCTGCCTACAAACTTTCCTATCGCCGAATCGATGAGACCAGCTACACCGAGTTCTTACAAAGCGATACACCTGTGACCAATGGTCAGCTTGGTGTCTGGGATACTAGTCTGCTGATCAACGACGAATACGTGATTCGTCTAGAAGTAGCCACCAGCGGCGGCATCGTCAACGTCGTCGAGCACAACGTAGGTTTAGCGGGCGAGCTGAAGCTCGGAAATTTCCGCTTGAGCTTTACCGACATGATCATTCCAGTAGCCGGCATCCCAATCGAGATCACTCGAATCTACGACACCCTTCAAGCAGATCGCCAAGGCGATTTCGGCTACGGCTGGCGATTGGAGTATCGCAACACCGACCTACGAGTTGGCTTACCGAAAAGTGGTCTTGAAGATATCGGTATCTTCCCCGCACTTCGTGCTGGGGTAAAAGTCTTCTTGAACATCCCAGGAGAGGGCCGAGTCGGCTTCACCTTCAATCCCGACATCCGCGTGCTTCCTGGCTTCGGCGGCAACAACCTAGTCTTAGCCAGGCCAAGATTCACCCCCGACCCAGGCGTAACAGCAACCCTAAGCACCGGCACCAGCAGTTACTTACAAGTCAACGAATACGGAGAACTCTACGCCCCCGGCGGAATCCCCTACAACCCAGCCAGCCCCAGCTTCGGCGGTGCGTATGTGTTGACGACGAGAAAGGGTATTACATACAGAGTTGACGGAGCCACCGGAAAGCTAACATCAGCTTCGGATGGGAATGGGAACCGTGTCGATTTCGAAGAATCAAGAATTTCTGGCTCAAATGGCATACAACTCGATATCGTTCGCGACCGACAGGGCCGAATTAGTTCAATATCCACGTCCGATAGTATCCGCTTGGAGTACAGGTATAAAGATGGCAATCTAGTTGAGTTTATCGATGGTGAACGAAACGCAACGTCATTTGTTTACAGTCCGACACGTCCTCACCATTTACATTCTGTGATCGATCCCTTAGAGAGGGCTGGGTTAAGATTGGATTACGACGATCATGGGCGTCTCGTTCAAACAATACTTGCGAACGGTGCGATCATTACGACGTCATACGATCCAGATAATTCGATTCGTTCTGTAATAGATCCGATGGGTAATTCTTCAATCGAAGAATACGACCCTTTCGGGAATATTGTCAAAACCACCAATGCATTATCAGGAATCGTGACGCGAACTTATGATTCTTCAGGCAACGAAACCTCGATTACAGATGAACTTGGAAGAACCACGTCGACTGTTTACAACCAACGCGGAGATGTGATCAAAATTACTGATCCAGCAGGTAATTCCATCTTTCGCACGTATTCGTCTTTCGGTGACATACAGGCTGAAACCGACCGAATGGGACATACGACAACTAATGCATTTGACGAGAGAGGAAATTTAATTCGGCAAACTAATCCGTTGGGTATTAGTTCGGATGTTGTCTACGATTCAAAAGGAAATATCGTTTTGTTAGATTCAGTCACCGGTCAACAGTTTGAGATAAAACAACTGGCCGGTATCTCCGATGCAATTCGTATCTTCGGAGTTGGCACCACGGAAGTAGTCTATGGAGCTCTTGGATTGCCAAGCCAGATTAACTTGACGGAACATGGGCACACTGAATCTGTTGTTGTGGTTGCTGTGGACCGAGATGCGAATAGTCGCCAAATTCGAAGGGAGTATGCAGACGGAGGTGTTGAACTATTCGAATACGATGCCAATGGTAATTTGATTCGCCGGACTAACCCCAACGGAAACAGCATTCGTTTTGCTTACGACGAGCTGGATCGCCTTGTCGAGACCATCTTCCCCGACTTTACAACGGAACTACGAACCTACAATCCGTTGGGGTTGGTGTTGAGCGTCACTGACAGGGGAGGTAGAGTGACCGAATTCGAATACGACACACTTGGACGACTGATAACAACTACGCATCCTAGCGATGATGTTGGACGCTCAAATGGACAAGAAAGACGTGAATATGATATCGCAGGTCAGTTGACTGCAGTTATTGATCCCCTTGGCAATCGTCGGCAATTTATCTATGACGTTCTAGGAAACAACATTGAAGAAATCGATGCGTTGGGATACTCGGTTAAACAAGAGTTTAATGCCATGGGAGACCTGACTCGACGGATAGACCAATTGGGGAACGCGATAATGTACGATCATGATTACGCAGGTCGGATCATACAAGTTATGTACGAAGATGGTAGCATCCTCAAGAACGAATACGATCCCTTTGGTAACTTGATTCGATCTGAATCAGCAAACGGAGCTGTGACACTCTTTAAGTACGATGCACAGAATGGGCTTACGAAAGTAACGGATGCTCTTGGACAAACAACTCGATACGAACGAAATGCGCGTGGGTTGATTACAAAAACACTCGATGCTCTTGGACGGGAAACAACGCTAGAGTATGATTTTGCTGGGAAGCTCGTTTCCAGAACGCTCCCCGACGGATCTAGTGACAGACTCGAATACGATCCTGCAGGAAATCTCATAGAACGAATAAGCTATTCTGGTAAGAGGACGACTTTTTCCTATGATTCCATGGAACGCATCGTTCGAATGACGTTTGATGATGAGACCGTTCGCGAATTCGAGTACTCTCCCACGGGGAAACCCGTATTGATTCGTGAAAACGAGAGTGTTGTTCAGTATCTTTATGATTCTCTTGACCGACTCATTGAGAAAACAGATTCGGATGGCCAGACCATTTCCTACGTGTATGATTTAAATGGCAATTTGCAGTCAATAGACTCAATCGGAGGATTAGTCGAATACACCTACAACGCACGCAACGAACTAGTGGCGGTGGCGTCTGAGCAAGGTATATCGTCTTATTCATATGATGCCGCCGGGCATCAAATTCTCTCAGCAATGCCCAATGGCGTTATCGAATCACGCAGCTATGATGCACGCTCAAGAATGATTAGTCAGCATTTTGAAAATGGACAAGGTAGCCTAGGTGTTATTAGAACGGAATTTGATTCTGTAGGCCGGATCACTGGTCGCTTCGATACTGTTCGTGGTATTTCAGAGTCGTTCGATTACGACTTGAACAATCAGCTCATTCGGCACATTACTGAATCTGTTGCCGGGAAAACAGATGATCTATTTTCATACGATGCGGTTGGTAATCGCTTGACTCAGCTTGACTCAAGTAAGGGGCAAACCACCTACACTTATGACAATCGCGATCGACTCGTCCGCGAGGATTCATCGGAACAAGTGGTCCTTCATTCGTACGACCTTGATGGCAATCTGATCGCCAAAGAATTCGATTCCGATATACGAATGGAACTCCAATGGGATGCAGCAAACCGACTAGTTCAAACGAACACGGTAAAGAACGCAACGAGCCAAATCGTTGAATACCGCTATTCGCCGGATGGTGAGCGTTACAGCGATACACAGGCAGGCATCACGAATCGGTGGATCGTCGATACACGACGCTCGAATTCTGCGGTCTTAGCTAAGATTTCGAGCGATAGCAACATCACTGAATTTGTAAGGCCCGCTGAGGGTCTGTCGACAATTGCGATTGTGACAAATGGAGCAGCTAAGTTTGTTGGGGAAGGAACGAATCATACGGTCTTATTTGCATCAGATTCAAATGGAGAACTAGCAGATCAGTATGCCTATTCCGCGTTTGGTGAACCAACAGTATCAGTTAGTGGGAATTTGACGCCGATTCAGTTCAATGGAGAATTTCGAGATTCGAATGGTTTAGACTATCTTCGGTCAAGGTACTACGATTCCTCGACCGGACGATTTGTGTCAATGGATGTATTCAGCGGTTTCGAAGATGTTCCAGGTACTCAGAACCGCTATTCATTTGCTCAAAATGATCCCATTTCCGGCTCCGATCCATCCGGCTTTTTCACACTCACAGAGAATCAGATAGTTGTTGGGATCATTGCTGGAATGACAGGCGCTGGTGCAATTTATGGAGGAGTGCGAGCTATTCAAACTGGCCAGGACATATGGACAAGTATGGCCTTCTACGCATTTGCAGGATTTGCACTGGGTGTGGCGGCGGTTGTCGCGGGGCCACCAGCCGCAGCGTCGGCAGCAACTACTGTAGTGGTTCCGCAGACTTTCGTGACCGCGGCCGGCCATGTATTGACCTACGCTGTAAGCCGGCAAGTGGTTTTGTCGACGATTTCAATAGACGCATTAGCCGCAATGGCAGCCAATGCATTAGCGTTCTCCTCAATTGCAGTTACCATTGACGGTCTTCTTTATGGCGTTGCTTCTTTCGGTCGGAGTATCCACGATAGTAGCGGGGCCAAAGCATAAATTGTTCGGCGCAGGTGTTACGGGCCGAATTGTTGTCGTATTTTGGCCGAATTGTGACTGTATGGTTTTTGGGGTGTTTCTGAGCCAGTTGACCGAGTTACTTGTCAACGAGCAAATTAATTGGCCCCACTATCGAGCAATAAGAATTGACCCTGGGGAGCCAGAGTTTCCTCCGCCGAACCGTTTTTCGGCGTCGGTTTCTCTGAACGGAACCGATAGGCTACCCTCAACTTCTTAGTTCGCCAGCCAAAAAGCAGCCGGTACTACGACCAGAGCGTGGCCGGTAACACGTTGCCGGTAACCAATCAAGTGTTGCTACGTCCTGGGGAGTATTTTTCCCTGGATAGCTTGCTATCCTTTAGCTTCTTGAGTCTCATGCCGCAGAGCTTTTTTGGAGTCCCAGCAATGCCTGCCTACCAGCTTGCACGATCTATCACCATCGATTGCCCCGCGCAAACGGTTTTTCAATTGGTCTCCGACTACTCGACTTGGACCAAATGGTCCCCTTGGCTTTTGGCCGATCCTGAGGCAAAAGTCACAATCTCGAGCAATCCAAACTCTGTTGGCTCCAAGTACGAATGGGCCGGAGAAATTACCGGCCAGGGAGAACTAACCACTACAGATCTAGAACAACACAAATCGATGAGAGCAGACCTTCGGTTCATCAAACCGTTTCCAGCACAAGCCAAAACCGGTTTCGAACTTACCGCAGACGGTAACTCGACCAAGCTAACCTGGAATATGCAAGGCAAGATGCCATGGTTTTTGTTTTGGATGATACCCATGCTGAAAACCTTTATCGGTATGGATTATCAGCGGGGGCTGACCATGATCAAAGATCTGCTAGAGAAAGGGTCTATTCCATCACGATTAGTATTTCATGATCGTGAGGAGGTGCAAGGATTCAAGATGGCAGGCATCGCAGGCTCTTGCCATGTAGATGAAATAGGTGCATCCATGGAGAAGTCTTTTGCTGAAGCTAAAGCAGAGTTCAAAACTCTGGGGCTGCCAACGGATGGCTCCATGATCTCGGTCTATACCAAGTTTCGGGTAGGGGCTGGTATCTTCGACTACATAAGCGGTTATATCATTCCTGAGGAGGTTGACATTCGCTCCCAAAAGCTGACTCTGTGGAAGATGCCTCCGGGTCGTGCTTATCGGATCGAGCACATCGGCAGCTTTCGACATTTAGGCAATGCGTGGAGTACCGCGAACCAAATCGTTCGAGCCAAGAAATGGAAGCAGTCTCGAGTCGGCACCTACGAGATCTATCGCAATGCCGACGCTGCTACGAACGAATCGGAACTCGTCACTGACATCTACCTACCCCTAAAATAACGCTCGGTGGCGCTCGGTCACTCTCCAAATTACTTGGTAAGAATCAGCTTGTTCTGTTTCGTCTGCCTGAGCCGGTAGAGCTGGCCGCCCCCCTCGATCCAAACTTCGTCAGAGCCACTAGCCAACTCTTCAAAGGAAAGGGGATTCAGCATCGTGCCAGGAGCGTGCACAGGACAACGCGCAGCAGGAGATCCCACCTTGTGAGAATCCCCCATCTGGGGTTCACGATCCGAAACGCCGGGAATTTCCTGAGACACGACTAAAAACCTCTTGAGTCATCCGATTTTTCACAACTATACATGCGAATAAGTTTTGCCGCGACCCCTATTGAGACACAATCTCATTAAGAAACCGGCTTTTTTCGTCTTGCCCTTAGATTGTTGAGCAAGAACTCTCTGGCAAATGCCGGTTTAGGCCGGTATTCTGCCGGAATGAAGATCGCAATGATTACCACGGGGACAGGAATCAACGGAGCCGTTAGGCACTGTTACGATTTGGCCCAGGAACTGGCCGCACGCGACCACTCTGTCCTGCTAATCCATCGCCCAGGGGCCTGGATTTCTTCGCAGCCCCAACACCCGAACGTTTCGCTATTGGAATCGACCCTAAAGAGAAAACGACACGAACTGAAACGGGTCGCTTGCATTCTCCGAGCCCAGGACTACCGACTGCTTCATACCCACCTTAGCGGCGCCAGCTTCTTTGGCGTTCTGCTGGCGCGCCTCTACGGCTTCCGATCCATCGCGACCTGCCACATGCCACACTTTCAGCCTCATTGGTGGTGGAATGATCACGTCATTGTTCCGTGTAGTAGCGTGGCTCGCTTTCAGCGATTCCTAAACTTGGTTCCAAGAAAGCGAATCTCGACGATACCGAACTTCATCAATCCACAACGTTTGCAATGTTCGCTCACTCGAGAAGAGGCCCGCTCTAAATTGGGAATATCTCAATCCGCCTTCTTACTCGGTACCATAGGTATGCTAGAAGAACGAAAGGGATTTCTATACTTGGCAGAGGCCTTCACCCGAGTGCATCATTCAGGCGTCGATATCCAACTCCTTTCCATTGGCCCCCAGACGACCGAGTACACCAAAAAGGTTCAGCAGTTTATCGCTCACCAAGCCATGGAGAACCGCATCAAACTGCTAGGTCAGCGCGACGACATCCCCCTCATCCTGAAAGCCATGGATTGCATCTGCTTGCCTAGCCTACGAGAGGTCATGCCCATATCGCTGCTAGAAGCCATGGCGACCGGCCTACCCGCTATCGCAACCAAGGTTGGTGGAGTTCCGGAGTGCATTCGCGATGGCATTGATGGCCTACTCGTTCCACCTCGGAACGTTGATGCTCTGACCAAATCGATCACCGATTTAGCCCAAGCACCCCGTCGTGTTGCATCCATGGGACACAACGCTAAACAATCGATGCAAGAACGTTTCTCTCCCGAAGCACTACTGCCTCGAATCATCGACATCTATCAACGGTACACGTAGAGTAGCGAGCAGTATCCTCACCTTAAGGTGCATTGGCTTGTTCAAGCCGCTCTCGCCAAAACGACTTAGCCGACTCGAGTACGGACTCCATTGTGGAATCCAGATTCTTCCCACGCTGGATATCTTGCACCGCACGATCTAACCATAAATTCATGAACTCGACACTCTTTTTTGAAACCCTAGTCTTGCCATCGAACTCAAAGTAAAAGGGGGCCGTGCTCGCATATCGATAGACATGGTCATGCGAGGTCACAACACGAACAACGAGCCAGCCGCTTTGCTCGATGGAGATCGGGGGGAACTCACCCCTCCGAAAGTGATCCTCAAGTTTCGCACTGTAGAGTGTTTCTCCGTTGAACACTACATCGAGGTAATCGACCGGATCCCGTACCGAAAGGGCTGCCGAGATGTCCAACTCGATCGGCTCCCCAGCCCGGGAAGTAAAAGTCGATCCGGGATACTGCTGGTTAACGGTCACTCGCAATAAGGGACCATTGGTAACCATGGTTCGCCCTAACGATACCCCTTGCCAGTATTGCTCGCGATCGAGCTCGGCTTCGCTGTGCACATAGGTCCGGTTGTATCCCAAGTGAGTCTCGCCGCTCCCGAACCCAGTAGCTCCCGTGGGGGTAATGCGAATTCCTGTATCTAGAATCTTCCACAAGATCTGCTCGGATAACAACCCAATCCCGCGGCCATCACGATACCTGATGAGATCATCCTCGTTGATCGGTGCAAAGACACCTTTCCATGAGTCTTGCTTGCCTTGAGAACCCCGTAGTTTGAACGGACCAGAGCTCTTCGGATTGGCTCCCAAATCCAGTTTGATATCCCCGTTCGGTAGATTGGTAGTATTGAGAACTTGGGCGGCTCTTATTCGGTTGCTGCTTAGGAGAATGGGTACTTCTCGAGACCACAGGTATTCCAATTCAGGTACGAAACGTTTTGTGGATTCCCAGTCCGCCAACGTCTCCATGATCTCAGGCAGCGAAATGTCTTCCACACGTAATCCCGCCTCGCCTTCAACAGTCGGGTGCAGCAGGAGGGAGCCTCCGTCATTTTGCCACCGCCGCGAAATCGTGCTTAACCCGAGACCGATTTCCGATGTTCCAGGCTGGTCGGTATTGTTTTTCGTTTGACTGCTGCGTCTTGAAGTCTGTTTGGATCCGTTTCCCTCCGGACTCAATAGCTCGCTTGGGTTGCTTTCCCAAAGCGAAACAGCCATATCGACCGCATCGGCTTTTTGCCATCTCGTAAGTCGATCGATGGGTAAGCTCGCTTGATGATCGCCGCTATACCAGCCTTCTTCAGACATATTGGTGGAGCGAGGAATCTCGATCAACACGATATCCCGAGCTCCCTTTTCAATTGTGAAGCCGCCCCGAATATCGGTAAATTCGTGGCCTCGGTGGACGACGAACTCGTATTCACCAGCCTTGGGAGCGATCGAAAAACTTTGCTCCGCCAAGAACCAACTACCCGATTTAAGAAGTGTCCGTGGCAGTCCGGCTTGCTTCTCGCCCTTAGTGAATTTCAGTCTCGCAAAGACATTCGTATCACTGTCGCGATCTCGAAAATCAAGATCGATATTCTGAGCTTGAAGGTTGAACGGAAGACTGCAGACGAGCAACGCAAAACCAGCCACCAAAAACGTCCATCGGCAGCTTGGTCGTATCATTTGGTTACAAACTCCCTCGGCCTCGAACAGCTGCAACACTTCTGGGGCTGTCGAGCGTCTCAGTGGACGCTCGACATTTCACTGGAACGTCCCTAAGCAACGGAACGCTTCGCCTTGGTCTGCTCAAATTCGATCAGCCAAAGCAGCGTCGGTGATGCAACGAAGACCGAGCTGTAAGTACCAACCAGAATACCTATGAGCAAGCAGAAGGAGAACGTATGAATCCCTTCACCACCGAAAGCGTACATCAACAACAAGGCGACTAACGTCGTGCTCGATGTCAAAAGCGTACGGCTCAAGGTTTGTGTGGTACTGGAATTCACCATGTCTGCGGTTAGACGCGGGCTCTTGCCCTTTACCTCTCGAATCCTGTCAAAGACAACGATCGTATCGTTGAGTGAGTAGCCGATGATGGTCAGAAACGCAGCAACGATGGTAAGAGAAATCTTGAAATCCTCTAGAAGCAGGAAGCTCAAAGGCTGAAATAGCCAATGGCTTAGTGCCAAAATCCCTAGCGTAATCACAACGTCGTGAACGAGAGCAATCAGAGCAGCAAGTCCATAGGAAAGACTTTGAAAACGGAACCAAATGTAAGCTGTGATCGCAATCAAGCTTAGCAATAACGCAGCCCAAGCCCTACGCTGCATTTCGGTCGCAACGCTTCCTTCGATTTGGCTGATCGATTGCCAAACTGGTCGCGATCGAACTTGTGCTTTGAGTGTCTCAGCAATAGCACTTGTGGTAGCACTATCGAGGGGCAATACAATCTCCCATTCGGAAGCCCCCAAAGATGACTCCCTATTCCAGGTTTCGAATCCAGCTCCGACAGGTCGTAGCTCAATTTGCGCTTCGACCAAGGTTACGCCGACTGCCTCGGCGGCCTTGATCAATTCTTCCATAAGCTGCTTGGAGGCGATTCTGGCACTACCTTCACCAAAGCTCCTCTTGAAGGAGAGAGAAAAGGAGGTTATAGCGGCCTGCACTTGGGCAGAATCGTCAGCGGGACTAATGGTGGAAGTCGGCTGTTGAGCGATTTCGGACGAATCTGTGATCTCTGCTGCTTGGGCTTGCGAGGATTGGGCGTCTACCGTAACTCCGCCTGCATCGCTTTCCTGATACGAAACCATTCGGCCTGCCGGATTGCGCCGCAGGGAAGATTGGCTATTGGCGTTCCCCGCCATCCGAACTTCTACGTCATACGTTACCAAACGGGCTGGAGCTTCGCTAGAAAACCCCTTCAGCAATCGCTCTGTGACTTCGCTTTGTTGCTTAATCGAGGTATCGAGTTTGTAGACGGAGTCCTTTTCTGCCTCATCCAACTTGACGCTGATGAGAGACGTTTGGATCGGGAGATTGCTTTCGTCTCGATCAAATGCGCTGGACACGATCTTCCGTACTTCTTCGGACGGTACCCCTTTCTCCAAAGAGAAAACCACTGAGGTTCCACCGTTGAAATCGATATCAAACAATCCACTTCCGCGAACGAATGCCAGAACCAAACTTAGAACACAGGCGACCGCAGAAATCGCCACCATGGGCTTAGCATAGTTCATAAACTTGACATCTTGGTTTCCAAAAATAGACCTTCTGGCATTATTGACATAGTCCGCCATGCTCAAATTCAAGAACCGAAGTTTCTCTGCGATATCGAAGATCTTGTGAGAAAAGAAAACCGCAGTAAACATGCTGCAGGCGATACCGATCACCAAGGTGGCGGCAAATCCTTTGACTTGCTCCGTCCCGACCCAGTAGAGGATAAAGCCCGAAATAAGGGTCGTTAAATTGGAGTCAAAAATCGCGTTCCAAGCTCTTTCAAAACCATTTCTGATGGCCACACGGGCAGCAGATTTCTTTTCGACTTCTTCACGGATCCGCTCAAAGATAAGAACGTTTGCGTCAACACTCATACCGACCGACAGAACCAGACCGGCAACCCCAGCCAAAGTGAGCGGTTGGCGAATCAAGATCATGACCGGGAGGATCATCAAGAGGTTAAAGCCAAGCGCCAACGTGGCAACCACGCCGCTGAATCGATAGTAAAACATCATGAACAGCACCGTTGCGACCAACGCATAGGCACTTGCTTGAAAGCCCTGCGTGATAGCTTGCTCGCCCATGTTGGCTCCGACAACGTTTCGAGCGACTGGCTGTCTACTCAAAACGCCCGGCAGGGCTCCACCATTGAGGATGTCCACCAATCGCTGAACTTCTCGCTCGGTAAAATTCCCTTCGATCAAACCGTTACTCGAAATTCGCCCATTGAGGTTGGGTGCGGACAAGATGACTTCGTCCAGAAGAATGGCCATCCGGCGAGAAAATTCTCCGGTTGGCTGATTTGCCCCCGTAAGGGCGAACATTTTATTGGAACCGCCAGTGTTCATTGTAAAGTTGACTTGGTAGCCACCGTTCTTCCCAAACCCCTTTTGAGCGCGTTGCAAATCGACACCTGTTACAACGGCAAACGGTCTACCGGCACGTTCGGTCGCAAGCAAAACCTCTAGAACTTCTACATTCTGCGATTTGAGCCATGCATCCAGCTCCCCGTCTTTTCGCGTGGGAGGTGGTTCAATGATACGGCCCGTCCGCCCATCCCGCACGATGTCCCCGTACGCGTAGCCATCGTAAACGATGATTCCTGCGTTGTTGACGGCTCCGACACGACGCCACAGACCGGCCTCGCGTTCATCGCCTGTGGATTTGTCCGTGATCGTGACGCGGCGACGCACACGGACGTTCGCGTCATCGGAATTCGCTTGGGCAACAGCGCGATCAACAATGTCTTTATGGTCGCTGCGGTTGGCGACGATTCGGAACTCCAAAATACCGGCTTGCGTGATCAACCGTTCGATCTCAGCCACTTCTGAGTCATCGACGGCAGGCAAGGTGATTTCTACTCGGTCGTCACCATTGGGCCGAATTTTGATTTCTAGGGTACCGGAGGGGTTGAGCCGGTTGCCCAAAGGAACAACGAAGTCCCGAGCGACTACTTTTCTGGGAGCGAGAAGATCTTCGCTGGAGCGATCCACCTCATAAATCAGGTTGATTCCCCCGACAATATCGGGACCGTACAAAAGCTTGCTAGCCGACGAGTCGATCTTGGGCAAAAAGATGATCGCAATTGAGCCGAGCAAAAAGAAGAAGATTGCGGTGAGGCCAAACGTCGCGTTAGGCATTCGCAGAGCTTTTGCCAGCCATTTCCCGAAAAGGAACGGGACGAGGATCGCACCAACGAAAACAGCAACGTTGAGAAGCCCGCTTCTCCAATCCGTTGCGCCCGTTGATCCATCTCCGAGAGCATTCTGGGCAAACAAATTTAGTTGTTCAAACATGGATAGTCCGTACCAATGGTCCGACTCGAAAGGGTTATATCTCAGTCGTCAGGCTTCAACACTTCGGATGGCGGTGCGATCAACGGTGATTCGAGCGTTGCTGCTTTCATCGACCCGTAGAGTGACCGTCCCAGCCTCCGCGTTAATATTCGCAACGACCCCGTGGATTCCTGAGTTCAAAACCACGCGATCGTTTTTCTTTAGGTTCGCCAACCTCTCACGCAAAGCTTTCTGCTCTCGTTTACCCGGCTTGGGTAAAAACAAAAGGAGTACGTAAAGCCCCACGAAGACCAGAAGCACCAAATTAAGCGGATTGCGAAAAAACGCCTCGCCAAATGAGGTCTCTGCGTTGTTAGGAGCGGCCTCCTCCGTATCCTTAGAGGTTTCGCCGGTGCTCGAGGAACTAGCACCGGCATCGACCTGAGCAGCCAACCCGTCCTGCGCATGCAACCAACTGCCATGAGAATCAACGATCGCAAACATGGCAGAAAATGCCAGAATGGAAGTGATGATTCGGACCATGTGATGCGGATATACGATTCTAAGTGAGGGGTTGGCCAGGATATTGAGGTGTAAAACCTTGGAAAACCAAGCAGTTTACGGCGAGAAAAAAAACGTCACAAGTCCAGACTGCAACTCTTCCGTAGACAGTTTGCCAGGATCGGTGGAAAAACTCGCGTCGAATGGCCTTCAAATAGGTCGACATGGTGGCGATCCTGCCGTTTGGAAACTGGTAAAATCTATTGGTTTTGTGCAAATGCAGCCTAAACACCGATCCGATACCGGAAAATGGCGAACTTTAAGGCCTAGCTAAAAAGAGCTGATCCGGAAAGTTAACCTGAAAAGGAATATCGCTATTTACTCAGCTTCCCCGAATTGTCAGAATCCTGGCGGACTCGGTGGATTGTCCCATCCGGCTCTGCGGCGATCGACGGAACGATTGTCGTCGAAAACAGCTGAATTTTCCAAAATCACTTAGCAAGGAGTGCTCAAAAGTGCTTTTCCGATTTTCTCTCGCGACAGTCGCGCTGTTGGGCTTTGGCACCGCTTCTGTCTTCGCCCAAGCAACCAACCAAAACCCTCCCCCCGCTCAAGCCCCCAAGACGGGCCCGGTCGCTTTGGTTGACATTGGAGCCATTATCAAGGCTCACCCAACCATGAACGCCGAAATGGAAAAGATTAAGGCGGAGATGGAGGTTGCTCACGATACCATCGAGAACCGCCGTAAAGCCTTGCTGGCCGAAAGCGAAACGATCGTCAAAAACTACGACGCCAACACTCCTGACTTCAAGCAAAAGCAAGAAGAGCTTCTGAACAAGGAAAGCAAGCTGCGAGTGGACTTCCTAGGTCAGGAAAAGGAATTTGCTGAGAAGCAAGCCAAGGTCGTCTTCACGTCCTACAGTGAGATTAACGCTGCAATCGCGTATATTGCCAATCGCTACGGATACGATATTGTTCTTCGCTATAGCAAGGAGCAAGATGAGATGGATCCGAAGAAGCCGCAGTCGGTGAATTTCGGACTCCAACGAGATGTTCTGTACCAAGCACCAGGCTTAGATGTCACGGAGTTAGTTTTGTACATATTGCGTGAGCAATACATTCAGAAGGGAATTCCCATCAACACCACAGCCCCGACCAAGGGTGCAGCACCGCAAGTTGCGCAGCCTCCAATCGGCAACAACAACAACGGATTGCGACGTTAATCTACTACCCTCCGATTTTGACACGAAACGGATTTCGTTCCAGAATGCAACTCGCAACCCTCCAGAATACGATCGAACATGTGACGCATGTCAGCGGCCGAGGCTATTGGTCTGGCCGCGCGGTTAGTTTGACGTTTCTGCCGGCCGAGCCAAATTCTGGAATTCGATTCCGTCGTGTCGATCTGCCGGGCAGACCCATGATTTCTGCACATGTCGAAAATCGGCGTGATACCCAGTTAAGGACGACGCTAGTCCAGGCGGGGTGTCACGTGGAAATGGTCGAACATGTGCTGGCCGCTCTTTATGCCCTCCAAATCGATAACTGCATTGTGGAATGCGATGCGCCGGAAATGCCCGGGATGGACGGCAGCGCACTAGCCTTTGCGATTGCGCTCGAGCGAGCTGGTCGACGACATCAACGATGTGAAGCGAAAACGATTGCCATTTCCTCTCCTATTCGTGTCGGTGACGATGGAAGCTACCTCCTTGCGATACCGTCGCAAGATCCGGGGCTCACCATCCGCTATGTACTGGATTATGGTGCGAATAGCTCGGTGCCCAGCTGCGAATCAACACTGTTGGTAGATCGCAACACCTTTACAACAGAAATTGCTCCGGCGCGAACGTTCCTAGAGGAACGAGATGCCAAGGGGCTGCAATCCCGCGGCGTTGCTACACATGTGACCTACCGAGACTTAGTGGTTTTCGGAGCGAATGGTCCTGTCGACAACACGCTTCGCTATCCCGATGAATGCTCTCGACACAAACTGCTAGACGTGATCGGTGACCTTTCCCTGTGCCAGCATCGGATCCAGGGCAAAATCATCGCTCATCGAAGCGGTCACAACCTCAATGGTAGACTAGCACAAGAGCTATTGGAATTAACAGACAAACTACAAATGAGGAAAGTGGGATGAGGTTTTCGAAAGAACTCTTTGCCTTCCTCCAACCAATGAATAGATTGGGAAATTGACCATGCCAACCATCATTGCCCACACAGCTGTTGTGGATCCTCGAGCCGAACTTGATGACGATGTGCGCATTGGTCATCACTGCGTTGTGGGGCCGAACGTCCGGATCGGTCGCGGAACCAAGCTGGAGAACAATGTGACTCTGACCGGTCACACCTCAATCGGACGGGACAACCGATTTTTTCCCGGCTGCGTGATCGGCGCAGAGCCACAAGATCTCTCCTATCAAGGTTCACCGACTCAAGTCATCATCGGAGACTCCAATGTCTTCCGTGAGTGTGTGACGGTCAATCGCGGAACGGAAAAGGATGAGGGCATCACTCGAATTGGTCATCAATGCTATTTCATGGCTAATTCTCACGTAGCTCACGATTGCATCATCGAAGACCGTGTGATCATGGCTAACACCGTGATGCTCGGTGGACACGTTCACGTTGCTCACGACGCAACCCTCAGCGGTGGCGTTGCCGTTCACCACTACGCGTCGATCGGTTGCTATGCCTTCGTGAGCGGGCTGTCGCGAGTTTTGCAAGACGTTCCACCGTTCATGCTCGCCGAGGGCTTTCCTGCGAGAGCACGTTGCGTCAACGTCGTAGCTCTAAAGCGAAAGAACTTTACGACGCCCGCAATTCGTGCCATCAGCGAAGCTCACAAGCTACTCTACCGCTCCAAGGTTGGTGTGAAACACGCCAGAGAGATTCTGCAAGTCGAAGGCAACCACTTGCCCGAACTAGAGATTCTCTTCGACTTCATCGAGAACTCCTCCCTCGGCAAACACGGTCGAGGTCGCGATCGCCGAAGTGCAGCAGCGAGCAACTCGACATCGGCTGCTGCCTAATTCCAGACGAACAATCCATCACAAATTAAATCGCAACGATGATTTCCAACTCACTTACTAAACTCCGAGTCGCAATCGTCGGCGGTGGTCACCTAGGCAGAATTCATGCCAAGCTGCTCGCGAACAATCCTGACTGCGACGTGGTGTGCGTCGTAGATCCTGATGAGAATTCTCGTAGTACAATTTCCGCCCAACTGGGCGTGCCCACGGTATCGGATCATCGAACCTTGGACGGCCAAGTCGATGGTGTTGTCATAGCGACCCCCACCCTGCTCCATCATGAAGTGGGCATGTGGTGCCTAAACCATGGTATTCATTGCCTGATTGAAAAACCTATCGCTACGAATTCGACAGAGGCTAGAGAACTAGTTGAGCAAGCAGACCGAAACGAGCTAACCCTTCAGATCGGTCATGTGGAGCGATTCAACCCCGTTTGGACTGCGGGCCGCTCTCAAATCGATCCCCATGCCATTCGATTCATAGAAGCGACGCGCGAAGGCTGCTACACGGGACGAAGCACCGATATCGGTATCGTTCTCGATCTTATGATTCACGATCTGGATCTTATCCTTAGCATTGTTCCCTCGAAAGTGGCTCAGGTAAACGCTTTCGGCTGGACCGTTTTGGGGCAGCATGAGGATATGGCTTTAGCGCAGTTGGTTTTCCGCAATGGAACCATGGCTCAACTACGAGCGTCCCGCGTTTCGGAAAGCCAGAATCGTAGCATGCAGATTTGCACCGAGAACGAGATTACGAGATTGGACTTCGCACAGGGAACGGTAACCCAAACACGTCCGCACGACGATGTGCTGTCGGGTCAAAGATTAGCTGATCAATTACCACCTGCCGAACGATCCAAAGTAAAGGATTCACTATTCACCGAGTGGCTTAACAAGTGCGAGTTTAAACCAGCCGCAGCCAATGCCATTGCGCTAGAGCACTCGGAATGGATCCGAGCCATGAGGTTGGGCCATCAGGTCACTGTCCCCGGTACAATGGGTGCCGAGGCTCTACAAGTCGCCGAACGAATCATCGAAGCCATTTCGCTGCATCGACGCGCTCCCGACGTCATTCCTGCCGCAGATCGATTCGCCGCGTAAAGCGTCACCTACAACTCATCGGCATCGAGAGAGAGTGGTTCCATGACCTTTGTGTTTCTCTCCACAGCGATGACGACCGTCTGCTCCTCAACCCCATCGCGACTTTTTGCGCTGACTCGCAATACTTGCCGTTTATCCGCAAAAGGCATTCTAAGAGAAAATGTACCGTCTGGTCGCACCTTAACTGGTTCGCCAGCGATATTCACGTGAGCATCCGGAGTGCTGTTACCAAACACGACGAGTTCCGCCTCGACGTTGAAGAAGAACTGTTTGTTTCGCTTTAAACCACCTTCTGCACCTGAGCCGAATTGAGAAAGCACATCCGTCTGCATGGTGCGTTTCAGGCGTTCTTCGAACACTTCTTTCAGATCACCACTGTTTGACTCTTCGCTGTAGCCCCCACTCATGGCAAAGATCTTTTCCGCATTCTTGGCGATCTCCGCCCAATGATCGTCTATGGCGTCCTTGGATCCCGGTTGCGGCATGGTGACCATGTTGCTTCTCGCTAGTTCGTAAAATCGACCGTTCGAAGTCAAGTAGCCCATGAGCATCTGGAACGAGGAACCTGGAGTCTCTACATCCATGTACCAGTTGCGCACGCCACCGTGTATCTCGATGTCTCGATAAACAGTCTCCGCGTTACTTGTGGTCGCCATGTCATCGATCTTGATCAGACGCAATATTGGCTTGGCCGTATGCCAATTCTCTGCAATCGAAACGCGAGCGCGATCGACACTATGCCGCGTAATGTCCCAGTGAGCATGGATCCAGAACGCGTCTCGAACCATCAGAACTAGACGATCCTTCCCTTTTTCAATCATGGGAATCGGCGTCGTCGGGACGAGCGACGGCTTGGGTGCGGGCTGAGCAAGGTCCTTGCGAAGTTCTTTTTCCGCCTGGGCACTCCGGATTTTCGCCACGATCTCGGGATTCGTGTTGGTGGGTGGCGGGGGAGGGGGTAGTTTCTTTTTGGCCTTGGGTGGTGGAGCCAAGGTTGGTTGCTGAGTGGTTATCGGCTCCGATGGAGCGACCTTTTTGCCTCCCGTTTGCTTGCCCCCCGTTTGCTTACTTCCCTTTGGTGCCCCTTGATCGACAGGCTTAGAGGTCTTGACTGCAGGTTTTGCAGTGGATTTGGTCGGAGCATGGATTTTTTTGGACTTAGTGGCGGAAGCAGCCGAGCCCCCCCCCTTCTTGGGCGTCGCTTTAGGACTTTTCGATGGCGTGGATTTTGGAGCAAGCGGCTTTGCCGTGTTCTTAGCGGCTTTGGGTTGCTTGGCAGGAGCCAACTTCTTATTGGCTGCTTTCGGAGCGGGTTTAGCGGCTACCGTTGACTTCTTTGCACCAGGCTGGGCCTGCACCGATTTCGCTTTTGTGATCGGTTTGGACTCAGACTTGGGGGATGAAGCAGACGTTTTCTTCCCACCAGCTTTCTTGGATAAGGTTGATTTGGGATTGGCCACCTTTTTAGAAGAAGTCGTCCCCTTCTTGGGTGCGCTCTTGGCGGGACCGGCGATTTTCCGGCTCTTGCTATCGGTCTTTTTACGAGCGGCAGACAACTTTGAAACTCCCAGGCAAGCAGCACAACTTATTTCCCCCCGTGTGGGGTGGCGGACCAACCACCATTCGTATCCCCAGTATGCTCGGGCAAGATGGAATTTCTAGCGATTTCGGGGAAACTTTAGGCTAGGAGGAGGCTTTCTGTGCGGGTTGGGCGGGTCTACGAGGTGTTTACTAAGGTGGCTGTGGTGAGTCTACTGATTGGTTGGCGGGATGGGACAGGTAGATGTTTGGCGACGGGAAAACCTTAATGGACGAAAGCGAAAGTCGGGAATCAGCGAGCAGCAAAGTGACTGAAAAGCAGCAAAATTCCTCTTCGGTGACGTTGAACGCGTTCAGCCGAGTGACCGCATCAGTAGGGTTGATGCTCCTTTTTGGAATCGGAGGGGGATGGCTGGATCGATGGCTGGGAGTGGGTTACCTGACCATTATCGGGTTTTTAGTGGGTGGAACGTTTATGCTGGTCGGCATGCTGTATTCCGTAAAAGCGGCCGAGTTCGAGCGGAAGCAACTAGATCAAAAGAGGAACACCCGCGAATGACAAATCCCGATTCGCATCAAGAGCAAAGCGTGCAGGCCCAGGGGCAGGCGAAGCGGCATGGTGAGCCGTGGTGGCGACGCCGGATGGTGCTTTCGTCCATGCTCGCTATAGCCCTGGCAACTTTTTTTGTGGCTTATGAATCCTTTAAGGCACCAAACCTGGCGGACGCCAGGGCCGATGCAGAGTCGACGGAATTCTCGATTCTGTTCCCAACAGTTGGCTTGCTCGCGGTTGGCATCTGCTGGTTTGCGGACTGGATTATCTGCATTTTGCAAACCGAAACCTTTGATCGCAAGAATCCGGTGGCCAGCGTTTTGGCTGGGTCGCTAGTACGCACAATGGTCATTCTCGGTGCGCTCGGATTCTCGAGTGCGACAAAATGGACCGCGCACAATTCGTTCGGGCACTACGTGGTGGGCTGTTATTTTTCTTTTCTAGCATTAGAATCCTGGCTCGCTATTCGACGCTCTGCAACTCGTAACTACTCACCCAAGCCTCTCTAGCATGGCCTCAGATATACTCCACATAAAGGATGGATATTATTTTGAATTGCCCACGGCATTGTGGCGCAGCACGCGAAAGAGCGCGGCAGAGTTCCCAAGATGGGTAGTGCGGCTGGACGATGAGTTCCAGTCCGAAGAAGCAGACCTCGTCGTCGCCAAATTGGGCGAAATGGGCGTTGACGCTGGAAACTTGACCGGCCTCAAAGCCGAATGGGAAGCTTGGAAAAAGTCCTCCCATGGTAATTATGCATGGCCATTAGACGCATACCTGGAAAAGCAACACGCACAGCTGGTTGCCAAGGCCCAGACTTGGGCAAAACGAAAAGCTCCGCAAGCGTCCGACAAAGTTAAGGCCTACTTGGCTGAGAATCCACAACCTGAGATTGAATGGTTTGTCGATCTATTGGCCGATGAGTCAAAGGCTGAACAGTGGTCGGCGTTTAAAACAGAATTAAATTCCGCTGCCCGCGTCGATAAGTTTGCTACCGAAGGGGCTGGCAAAGACTGGTCTGAAGCGAAGATTGCGACCTACAATCGCAGCTTGGACGGAAAAATTATGATCCCTCAGCCATTTGCTGAGCTTCGAAATGCCTACGACGTCGAAAGCGGTTTCGGCATCAGTCGATACATGATCATCGAAGTTATCGTTGCAATCTTGCTGGTTGTGGCGTTTCGGTGGCTGGGCAAGAGGGTTGCAAGCGGAGAGGCCCCCAAGGGCAAGTCTTGGAATTTGCTCGAGGGTTTCACCAAAGCTATACGTGACAAGGTCGTTGTTCCCGCAATGGGTGAGCATGATGCCGACCGGTTCATGCCATTCTTTTGGACCCTGTTCTTTTTTGTTCTTGGTTGCAATTTGATGGGCATGATACCTTTCGTAGGTTCACCCACGGCATCTTTTGGAACGACCTTTGCGCTCGCATTGCTGGTATTTATCCTTGGTGTTGGGATGGGGGTGAAGACGTTCGGAGTCTTGGGATACCTAAAGAACATCTGCCCGTCCCTTGGATTGCCGATATACCTCGCAATTGTCATCGTGCCGTTGCTTTGGATCATCGAGTTCGCATCGTTGTTCATCAAGCACGCTGTCTTGGCCGTTCGTTTGCTAATGAATATGGGAGCCGGGCACCTGGTTTTGCTTGGTATCCTCGGAATTGGGATCAACATAGAAGCTGCATCGATGTCGCTTCTACCTTGGTTGGGCATTGCAGGGCTTTCTGTAGCTGGCACGGTATTGCTCAGCATTATGGAAGTCTTTGTAGCGTTCCTCCAAGCATACGTTTTTACGTTCTTGGCTGCATTGTTCGTTGGAAGCGCGATGCACCATCACTAAACAGTTGAGTGAAGATCAAAGATATTGAGAGGTCGTGCGTGCGACCTCAGCAAACCTTCAGATTATCGTTTTCCCTTGCATTGGTTTCTAGGAGATAGAAAAAGTGTTTAACGTTGCTCGTATTTGTTACATGGCCTTGGGATTTGTAGCGTTGATGGCTATGCCTGCTGCGGCTGCCGAGGGCGGTGGTGGAGTTCCAGGTGCTATCGGTGCCGGTCTCGCTGTTATCGGAGCTGGCCTCGGGATTGGTTTCTTGGCCAAGGGTGCAGTGGAGTCCATCGCTCGCCAACCTGAGTCGGCTGGTACCATTCAAATCGCGATGATCATCGCTGCGGCTCTTATCGAAGGTTTGGCCTTCTACGCCGTATTCGTTTGCTCGCAGCAAAACCCATTCTCCGGATCGTAATTGATCGGTGCGGTGGTTCGTTCGATTGGTCCTTTGTTCCTGAGTTAGCGTGTCATGATCCGTCAGCTTTCCGTTTTCGTTTGTGGGTTGGTTTTTGCGATCGCATTGCTGTTTACCTGTCAATCAGCAACAGCCGCAGATGGTGCACATGGGCATGACGACATATCCCATGGACATTCCAATTCGGCCGAACTTAACAACTTGCTCGAGCTAAAGGCCAGCAAGTCGTTCTTTTCGGTTATCGTATTTCTAATCCTCTGCGTGGTTCTCTACGTCGTGGCTTGGAAACCGATTTCTGAGGGGCTCGCGAAGCGTGAGAAGATGATTGCGAGCCAAATAGCAGAGGCTCAGCAGGCATCGGTTACGGCATCAGAAAAGCTTAAGGAGTATGAGGCCAAGCTAGCTGATGCGGCCGTTCTAGCTCAAGAACTCGTAGCTCAAGCTCGCAAGGATGCAGAGTCGGTTGCAGATCGAATCAAGGCAGAGGCACAGCAAGAAGCGACCCGGTCGCGAGACCGAGCCCTAGCCGAGATTGAGTCCGCCAAGTCGCAGGCTCTTTCGGAGCTAACCAGTCGCAGCACAGACATTGCGTTCGGATTGGCACGCAAGGTGGTTGGGCGCGAATTGAATCCGTCTGACCATCAAAAGCTGATCGCAGATGCTATCGGTAATTTGCCTAGCAACAACTAAATGAAATGTCCGCGAATCGATCGAATCGATGTCGCTTACGAACAACATCCGTAATTTTCAATAACTACGTATTTCCACTGAAACGTGTCGCATGACAGAGCAAGTATCCCAAGTAGCCACGGTCTTCGATAGCGAAGAACAGCACGTGGGTCAGATATATGCCAAGGCCCTGCTTCAGGCAGCGATGTCATCGAAAAAGGTTGATGTGGTTGTTGAGGAGTTGGAGTCATTCGTCGACGATGTGCTGAGCAAGAATGCTTCCATCGACTTCTTCTTGTCCAACCCGAAGCAATCGGCCGAGAGCAAGATAGGTCTGTTGGATCGCGTGTTTGCAGGAAAGATGGAGTCGACCCTTCTCAATTTCTTGAAGGTGTTGTGCCGAAGACAGCGTATTCAATTTGTTCGGGGAGTGTCGCGGGCTGCCGTGGAACTCAGGGACGAAATCGCAGGCCGCGTAAAGGTACTTGTTACAACCAGTGAACCGCTCGATCCTAGCACAGAGTCTGCTTTAGCCACAAAGCTCAAGCAAACACTTAATAAAGACGTTCGGATCGTAAAGAAGGTTGATCCTACTATCATCGGTGGATTGATCGTGCGTGTCGGAGATACCGTTTTCGATGGAAGTGTGGATGGCCAACTGCGTGTCCTGAGACGCGAACTAACGGCTAAAGCAGATGCTTCCATTCGAGGACTAACGAATCAATTAATTAGCCAGTAAATCACTGGTTATTGTGACGGGGGGGTACATCCCCCCGATATTTGTAATCCATTATTCCAATTAATCAAAGTTTTGCGTCATACGATGCTAAAGAGGTTTGACTCATGAAGTTCAACTCGGATGAAATCGCAGCCGTCATTCAAAAAGAAATTGAGACGTTCGGCAGCCAAGTGGATGTCCGAGAGGTTGGTACGGTTCTCGAGGTCGGGGACGGTATCGCTCGCGTTTACGGACTCTCAAACGTTATGTCCGGGGAAATGGTTGAGTTCCCCAGCGGGGCAATCGGGCTAGCGTTCAACCTCGAAGAGAAGAGCGTCGGGGTCATCATCCTCGGTGACTATCTACGCATCAAAGAAGGTGACGAGGTTAAGGCTCTAGGAACCTTGCTTTCCGTGCCTGCGGGTGATGCAGTCATCGGACGAGTTCTAGATCCGCTCGGTAACCCTCTTGATGGCAAGGGACCTGTTAACGCGACCGTAAGTCGTCCCGTGGAAATCATCGCTGCGGGTGTAGCGGAGCGTCAACCAGTTCATGAGCCGATGCAAACCGGTATCAAGGCGATCGACGCCATGACCCCCGTGGGACGTGGGCAACGGGAACTAATCATCGGTGACCGAAAAACAGGCAAGACCGCGGTTGCAATTGACGCGATCATCAACCAGAAGGGTAAAGGCGTTAAGTGCTTTTACGTCGCCGTTGGTCAAAAGGATTCTTCGGTTGCATTGGTGATTGATGCATTAACCAAAGCCGGTGCGATGGACTACACGACAGTTATCGTATCAGGTGCATCCGCTCCAGCCCCATTGCAGTACGTTGCTCCTTATGCCGGTACAGCAATGGCTGAGCACTTCATGTACAACGGTGGTCACGCACTGATCGTCTACGATGACTTGAGCAAGCAAGCCGTAGCTTATCGTCAGTTGAGCTTGCTCATGCGACGTCCACCAGGACGGGAAGCGTTCCCAGGGGACGTCTTCTATTGCCATAGCCGGCTGCTCGAGCGATCGGCCAAGCTCTCCAAGGAATTGGGAGGCGGATCTCTCACCAGTCTGCCGATTATCGAAACTCTCGAAGGTGAAGTTTCGGCTTACATTCCGACCAACGTGATCTCCATCACCGACGGACAGATCTATCTGCAGCCCGACTTGTTCTTCGCTGGTATTCGACCCGCTATGAACGTCGGTATTTCGGTTTCTCGCGTGGGTGGTAACGCGCAGATCAAGGCCATGAAGAAAGTGGCGGGTGGTTTGCGTTTGGACTTGGCTGCATTTCGCGAACTTGAAGCATTCGCGCAGTTGGGTACGGAATTGGATCCTGCAACGCAGTCCAAACTGGACCGAGGATATCGAATGGTCGAGTTGCTAAAGCAATCTCAGTACCAACCGATGGACGTTGCGGAACAAGTTGTCAGCATCTACGCGGGCACGCGAGGCCACCTCGATGATATTGCCGTCGACCGAGTTAAGGATTTCGAAACCGGTTTGCTCCAGTACGTGCGTGACCGCAAGCCGGAGTTGCTCACTCAGATTCGCGATATCGCCGATTTAACGAGCGACATCGAAGAGTCGATCAAGTCTGCTATTGCAGCATTCAAGGCATCGTTCAAGTAGTCATTACCGGTCGTTACCGAAAGGTGAAAAGCAAATGGCGAACATTCGTCAGCTAGATAAACGACGAAAGTCGGTAAAAAACATCCGTAAGATCACTCGCACGATGGAGTTGATCGCGACGGCGCGTTTCAAGAAGGCGATGGATCGTGCTTCTGCTGCGACCGACTATACCAAGCGAATCACCCAGATCGTGACCGACTTGGCTGAAAGCGGCACCGAAGTGAATCACCCGTTGTTGGTTCCTCGAAAAGAGATCAACAATATCGACATGCTCGTGCTGACCGCCAACCGCGGTTTGTGCGGCGGTTACAACGGTAATGTGGTTCGTGTCGCAGCGGCTCAGCGTATCGAGTTAAAGGAACAAGCAGCTCGAGGTGAGTTGAGCGTCAGCGGCAAGCGGGGTATCTCGGCGTTGCGGTTCATGGGATTGCCCATCGAGAACACCTACACCGAATTCGATGACGAACCAGCCTTTGAGCCGGTTTCCAGAATTGCTGACGATCTCATCGAGCGTTACATCACGGGGCAAGTCGACCGCGTCGATGTAGTTTACACGAGGTTCGTTAGCGTTTCGAAACAAATCGCGACCGTCGAAACACTGCTTCCTTTTGCAAAGATTGAAACAGCAGTCAAATCCGAGGATAAGACAACTGACGAGTCGGGTGGTATTCGTGACGATTATGAATTCCTGCCGTCAGCGTCGGCTATTTTGGAAGAGGTCGTTCCGGCTAGCTTCCGGGCACGCTTGTTCAAGTGCTTTTTGGACGCGGCTGTTAGCGAACAGATTGCACGAATGGTCGCTATGAAGGGTGCCACCGAGAACGCAGGCGACTTGATCAAATCGCTATCGCGGACCTACAACAGGGCTCGTCAAAGCAAGATTACCGGCGAAATCATGGAAATCATCGGTGGTGTTGAAGCGTTGGGTTAAGAACCGGACGCATGCACGACCAAAACCAAACCATAAGTTTTTTACAACCATCGCAATTTAGCGAGAGATTTAATGAGCGTTACAACTGAACAGATCGTAGGGCGAGTTTGCCAGGTCATCGGCTCGACCTTTGACGCAGAGTTTCCAGAAAACAAACTCCCACCCATTTACAACGCGGTAAAGGTTGAGGGAGACAAGAAGGGAATCAAGATCGATCTCACGGGTGAGGTACAACAGCACCTCGGAGGCGGTAAAGTTCGTTGTGTGGCTCTCGGTAGCACCGACGGATTGATGCGAGGTCAAGATTGTGTTGACCTGGGCAGGCCAGTTTCGGTTCCTGTCGGCAATGGAACGCTCGGTCGCGTGTTCAATGTTCTGGGGGATCCGATCGACCAACGCGGCCCCGTTCCCGCAGACGAGTACTGGCCCATTCACCGCCAGGCTCCCGCCGTTTCGGAATTGTCGACCAACACCGAAGTCTTCGAGACCGGTATCAAGGTCGTCGATTTGCTAACTCCGTTCGTTCGGGGTGGTAAGGCTGGTTTGTTCGGTGGTGCGGGATTGGGTAAGACCGTTATTCTTCAGGAACTCATCGCTCGGGTGGCTAGCACCCACGGTGGATACTCTGTTTTTGCGGGTGTGGGAGAGCGAACTCGTGAAGGAACCGACTTGTGGCTAGAAATGCAAGAAGCCGAAATCGGTAAGACCGGCCGTAAAGTTATCGAGCAAACGTGTATGGTGTTCGGCCAGATGAACGAGCCACCAGGGTCTCGTCTCCGGGTTGCACTGTCTGCCCTGACCATGGCTGAGTATTTCCGCGATACAACTGGAAAAGATACGTTGTTGTTCGTCGACAACATCTTCCGTTTCTCGCAAGCAGGTTCGGAAGTGTCCGCCCTTCTAGGTCGGATGCCATCTGCTGTGGGTTATCAGCCTACGCTGGCGACGGAAATGGGTGCTTTGCAAGAGCGAATCACTTCGACCAAGCGGGGAGCTATTACGTCGGTTCAAGCGGTTTACGTTCCTGCGGACGATCCGACCGACCCTGCACCGGCGACTGCGTTCGGACAGTTGGACGCGTTCATCTATCTCGAGCGATCGATTTCGGAAAAGGGTATTTATCCCGCGATCGATCCACTCGCATCGAACTCTCGGATCTTGGATCCGGCGATCGTGGGTGAGCGGCACTATGCCATCGCTCGTCGCGTTCAGAAGACACTACAACGCTATCGAGAACTGCAAGATATCATCGCGATTCTCGGTGTGGATGAGTTGAGTGAGGAAGACAAGACAGTTGTTCGACGTGCTCGACGCATCGAGCGATTCCTCTCGCAACCGTTCTTGGTCGCAGAAGTCTTTACTGGCAAGCCAGGGGAAATCACCTCCTTGGCAGATACCATCCGCAGTTTCGAAGAGATCTGTGATGGAAAGTGGGATCACTTGCCTGAGTCCGCGTTTATGTACGTCGGATCGATCGAGCAAGTGGAAGAGCAAGCCAAGCGAATGGCTGCACAAGCTGCCAAGAAATAGGTAATGGACCATGGCTGATCAACAAGTTCGGTGCGTTGTCGTAACGCCAGAAAAGACCGAGTTGGATATCAAGTGTGACTCGCTTGTAGTGCCGCTCTTTGACGGGGAACTCGGCATCCTTTCCGACCGCGCACCGATGGTGGGGCGGCTCGGGTTCGGCATTCTCAAGATCCGCAACGGCAGCAGTGTGGACGAATGGTTCGTCGACGGTGGCTTTATCCAAGTCACCCGCGAAGGAACGTTTGTGCTCACAGACAAGCTGGTAAAGCCTGATCAATTGAGCAAGTCTCAAGCCGAGGAAGACCTCAACAAAGCGACAGCCACGAAGGCCGTTTCGCCCGAGGCTGTTGCATTGAAAGAGCGAAATGTAGCTCGCGCACGGGCCAAATACCGATTGGCCAAAAGTTAAGGGGTTGCTAAACAACCACTGTCCGGATTTCTATTTGCTGGAACGTCGTCGATGGTATGACGTTCAAACCACAGGGATCGGATAATTTTTCTGGCTTGGATCGGAGAAGTTTACGTTTCTAGCTAAATAGCCCACTGCCCACGAATGCTCCCATCTTGCCAAATGGGATTTCCGAGAGGCTTGTAGATTGTTTCCAAGAAAAGTTGATGAATGATCATCTTCCGGATCCACTCCCCTCAACACCGCCCCCGTCATCATTCTGCCTGGCGTCATTCTGTCATTTCCGACTCTCCCCGCACATTCGAACTCCAAAAGCAAAGTACCCTATTAGTGTTGATTAGCGTTTATTAGTGTTCAATCCAATGTTGGATGGCAGGAACTTGTGTCACCTCACACCTCAGATGGCTAGGAGGTTTTCTCCGTGCGACGAACGCAGTGCTCAATATCTTGCGCTTAGATCAACTCACTAGTTTTTCGCGAGATAAATCCGGAGGCCTTGGATCTTCATGTCTGGTAAGGCTTCTTGCATGTGCCGGAGTATCTTTACCTTTTGATACTCCAATTCAGACCGAACGATGTCGTTGGACGCGAAGACATGCAACTGGCCTCGTTTAATCTGACCAATCTTCGATTGGGATGCCAAGAACTCTCCGGCAGCTTGGGACCACTCCTCTTCCATTAACTGTCGCGACTGCTGGGCGGCGTAGCCACGTTCCATCATGACTCGGTCGAGAATGCTCGATACCGATTTAGGCCGCAGTCGCGAAGGCATCGGCTTGGGAATCTGATTGAGATACATGGCTTCCTTGTCAGATTCCGCACTCATTGTAGATCTCCGTTCCTTGTACTTGGGCACACTTAAGCCAGAGCGGTCGCGATCGCTTGATCCAAATCCTCTTTCAAATCGTCAACATCTTCCAACCCGACCGAAATGCGAATTAGCGAATCGACGATACCGAACTTTGCCCGCGCCGCAGGATCGTAGCTCGCATGCGACATGGAGGCTGGCTGTTCGATAAGTGATTCTACCGCACCGAGACTAACCGCGAGCCCGAATAATTTTGTGGATTCACAAACTTTTTTGGTCTGCACAAAATCCCCTTTTATCTCGAACGATACCATGGCACCGAACTGGCCACCCATTAACTTCTTCGCCAAGGTGTGCTGCGGATGGGACTCGAGCCCTGGATAGAGCACGCGCGACACAGCGGGATGACCTTCCAGCCAGCTCGCAATCTCCATGGCTGTCTTGGATTGCTCGCGCATTCGCAACGCCAACGTCTTGATGCCTCGTTGCAAGAGGAACGAATCGACCGGCGCCAGAACGGCGCCAGTTGCATTCTGAACGAAATATAGCTGTTTATGCAGTTCTTCCGTTCGGCTAGCCAGAATACCAGCGAGCACATCGCTATGCCCCCCCAGGTACTTGGTCGCTGAGTGCATGACTATATCTGCACCCAATTCAATGGGCCTCAAAATAGCGGGAGATGTGAACGTACTATCCACGCCAAGCAGCGCTCCGTGGGCATGGGCCAAGTCTGCAATCGCCGCGATATCCGGGATCGACATGAGCGGGTTACCGATGCTTTCGATCCAGATCATTTTGGTGTTAGGCTGAATAGCTGCTTCAAGTGCCGAAAGATCACATGAGTTAGCAAGCCCAACACTGATCCCGGAGCGATCGCATATCTTGTGCAGCAAACGATAGGTGCCGCCATAGATGTCGCTTCCTGCCAGAATATGATCACCGGACCTCAACAGCATGGTCGCGCAATGAGTAGCGGCCATTCCCGAGGAGAAAGCCAGAGCACCAGCGGCCCCCTCGAGACATGCGATCGTTTTCTCAACGGCGGCCCGCGTTGGCGACCCGCTGCGAGCATAGTCGAACGTGCCCCATGTGCCAGCACCGGGCTGAATGAAGGTTGTCGCCATGTGGATAGGTGTCACCACAGCGCCGGTTGCTGAGTCTGGATCGTTGCCAACATGGATGGCTTTGGTTTGGAATTTCATACCTCGAGAGCCTGCTTCAGGTCCGCGATTAGATCATCAGCATCTTCGATACCGCACGACATGCGAATCATGTTATCTGGAATTCCAAACTGAGCTCGGACCTCTGGTGGGTAGTCAAAATAACTCATAACAAGTGGTTGCTCGATGAGTGACTCGACACCTCCCAAACTCGGGGCAATGCGAGGAATTCGGCATGCATCCACCACGTCTGCGGTACTTCGCCAATCGGCGTCTTTCACTAGGAATGTGATCAAGCCACCAAAACCACGCATCGTTTGCTTAGCTATCTCATAGCTAGGATGCGACTCCAGCCCTGGGTAGTACACACGTTCGACTCTGGGGTGACATTCCAGGAAGCGAGCAATACGCAGACCGTTTTCATTGTGTCGCTCCATGCGAAGCGCGAACGTCTTGAGACCACGCTCGAGGAGATACATATTGTGAGGCGAGTTGATGCCACCCAGAATTCCACGTAGCTTTCGGACATCCTCGAGCTTCTCTTTGCTTCCGCAGATAACACCGGCTAGCAAATCGTTGTGTCCGCCCATGTACTTTGTTGCAGAATGCCAAACATAATCGACACCGTAGTCAATCGGGAGCAGGTTGTAAGGGGTTGCTAAGGTTGCATCGATAAGAGTCTCGACCTCGTGTGCCTTACCGATCGCGACAAATTGTTCCAAGTCAATGCACGACAGGTGAGGATTCGTAGGAGACTCGCTAACGATCATCTTTGTCTTCGAGTTGATCGCAGCTTCCATCGCTTCGTAGTCTCCCGTTTTTACTTGTCGGGTCACGACACCAAAACGAGCAAGGTGCTTAGCACAAAATTCACGACTTCGGTGATAGCACTGGTCAAAGAAAACAATCTCGTCGCCAGCGTTCAGCTTGGCCATCAACAGGCCAACAATCGCAGCCATGCCACTCGAATAGATGATCGCATCTTCGGCGTGATCCAGAGCTGCTAGTTTTCGCTCGACAACCTTTTCGTTCGGGTTTCCGTAGCGTCCGTACTCTTCGCGATCCTCCTTTTCTCGAATGTATTTGAGAATGCTGTCGGTCGATTCGAAAGTGTAGGTACTGCTACAGCAGATGGAATCGGTGATAGCGTCGTTCGGCTTTTGTCTGGCTTCGCCTGCGTGAACGCTCGTCGTACTCGTACCTGCTTTTTCAAAGCTGTACGGCGACCGGGACGAGGCATCGAGAGCAGCCGAAGCTGGGGTAGGTTGGTTTTGGTGGGCCACGTTCTTTGGCTCGATGGTTGCTGGAATGGTTGCTTGAGAGTTCATGGTGGGTTCAGGGATTCCTGGAGTGCTTTGCGGAAAGCCGCCCTCTGGAGAACGGCCGATCTTAGAACACTGTTGCTATCGTTTATAGAGAAACGCGAACCGGGTTTAGCATCTCAATCGCGAGACCATCCCGAAGCATAGCGTTTCATTTCGCGTCGACCTAGGAGTCTCGCATTCCAATGAAATCGCCAGAGGCAATCCTGTAGTGGCATTTTAGCAGTGAGGCTGCAAGCGGCCGCAAATCCCTAGAACATCTTTAGCCTATCCCAGATGCCCTGCTTGGGCAAGCAGTTTTATGGAGAACCGCGATATTCTCAGGAGGGAATTCACGGTAAGATAGGGTACTTGTAGTAATTTCTCCAGGAATCTCGAGCCAATCGTCATGCTTCAGCCTTTGCAAACCCGGCAGACCAATCGCCTCGGCACAGGCAATCTCGCTGCGCAGGCTCTGCTGTTGTCGATCGGGCTATTTTGCTCTGTCGGCCTGTCGCGGACAGATGGAAACCAATCCGTGGCCCCCGCTTCAGGGGAAATTGTGGCCTTAGATGAGACGCTGGATCGGCTGATCGCCGACCTGAGCAGCAGCGATTTCCAAACCCGCGAGAACGCCACCGCCGAGCTTGACCGGGTCGACGACACTCTTGTTCCGGAACTAGAGCGACGACTCGATCAGCTCCAAGATTTAGAGGCGAAAGTACGGCTTCACGGAATCGTTGTCCGCAAAAAGTTCGAGCAGCAGAGCCGAGACATTCGCACTTTTCTGCTGGAGCCAGACCCCGAACGAACTTTTGATTTTCACGGTTGGAACAGCTTTAAACGAGCCACAGGCACCTCGGACCGGCGTACCAAGTTTACGTTTCTCGAGATGCTCAACGACTATCCGGATTTGGTCCGCAAAGAGCTAAAGTCTAAAGAGGAAGCTTTTCAACAAGCCTCCTTCATTTCCAAAAAGTTATCAGAAAGTATGGCGATCCCGAGTCGTGGCAATTTAACGGAGGCCGACGGAATCGCATTAATCTACTGTGCAGTGCTCAGCGAAGATCTCATCGATCAAGATATCGAAGCGACCGGCAACAAAGTTTTCTCTCGGTATCCTTTTACCAATATCGCAGCAGCCACAAGACTCAGATCGACGATCAGTCAATTCATCGTCGACGAGTCTAACAAGATGAGTACACACGGTCGCATGTCCTCCACCGTTAACACCCTTTTCTCGAAATGGGCACTTCGGGCTAAAGATCGTACTCGAATGCTGCTCACCTGTTTCGATACACAAAACCCTACCGCTTTAGTGATAGCACGAGGTGTCTTGGATGACGCTGATGCCACGAACGACACCACTCTGTTCGAACTAGCCATGCAAGCGATCTCCAAGTTCGGTTCGCCTGCGGATCTGCCTTTATTGGAGAAATACTACGAGGACGATTCAGTCATCATCGAGCTACAGCGATTTGCAATTCCTGATGGAACGAACCAACGCTTGGAGATCTTTGAGGTACAAGCCCGCGACTTGGCGATAATCGCTTCTGCCATGGTGTATCAGTACTATCCGTTTGAGCTAGCCGAGGGATTGCGACTGCACGGGCTCCGAGGATTTGTAACCGAATCGATTGCCGTTCCGAAATCCGAGGGCGAGCGATACCGGGAGTTGCGAATGAAGCGATTCCGAGATCTGCAATCACAAGTCTTCCCGGAACTTCTCAAAAGTCGTAGCCTGATTCCGAATTAGCGTTTTATTTGGGAGCGAGAAATTCGAACATTTGAGAAGCCTCGAATTTATCTGAAACGTCCCCATAATGGTCGTAATTTGATACCAAGGTCAGCTTTCGCACAGGCTGATTAGCATCGAAGTCGATCTTCTTCGTATCGACCCAAAACACATGAGGGCTGAATACGGAATCGTAAAACAGCACCCCATTCGTTAAGTCTGTTACGGTTCGCCAAATGGTGGTGGATACATTGGGACGTTCGGGATCGGCAATTCCAAACGGTGCAGATACGTTCCGCATCACACTCATCATGGCAGCGATGGCTTCTCGATCCGTGGTCGGTTTTGGTAAATTCTTGACGTAGTAAGCTCCTCGTACGAATCGGTCGGCGGGCTCGTGAGTTCCTGGTAGCCTCTTGTCCCCTCCGAAGCCTCGATATTGCTGGAGATTTTTTAGTTGCTGATCAAAGGACGGTTGGTTCGTCATAACGACGTAGCTGCGGTCATGATAGAACTTCATCTCGCCATTGATACACTCGATCACTGCAGAGTCACCGGTCGCGTCGTTCAAAGCAATGTGAACCGTAGCGGCCTTCAAGCTCGTCGGCTCAACCGCCATCTGCAATTGATAGGGACTGGTATTAAATGACTCGACGGCCTCTGCTACGGTGGCAAACTGGTCGAGATAATACTGAACCCACATGGACATGCTCAATCCAGGTAGCGACTCGTCACGTGAGCCGACGGAGGTTTCCGGCAGATACAATAAGTGCCCAGCCAAGCCTTTCTCATTGATTCCATCTGCAGTGCCGACATCATAAGTCGTGATGACAACGCTGCCATACTTGCTCGTCCAGCGCAGAGGATTGGAAACCGCCAATCCATCCCGTTCCATGCCTCGAGGAAGTATCCACATGTTGCTGCGAATATCCTCAAACCAGTCCATGTTTCGCCCGACGATCACAGATCGGCCATTATCGTTCCACAAAATCCTGGAACATGGAATTGCCGGTGCCGCGACCATAATCGCACCGAGAACGCCAAGAAACGCTTTGAGAGATAGACGCATAACCCTTTTCCTTTTACTTTTGCTACAGAAGATCACTGAAGCTTTTTTGTGATCTCAGATCTATTCTACCATCAACTCAAACCGCCTCCGACTTGTGCAGTGAATTTCTTAAATTATTCAAATCCAACGAATCAGCAAACTGTCAAGACGTGCCCTGGCCCGTAAGCCCGATTTATTCGTTGGCCACCGTACGCAGGAACAGATAAAGCCCTGAACTTCCAGAACTTCGGTCGTTTCTTCACCGCAACCAGATGCGGAGCATTTAAGCGGATGGCCTAGGTGATTTTTAATTTCGACCATTGAGGTTGGATGACCCTCAACGCTTCATCATGCACGAGTCCATTGGTGGCACAGATGCTACCACCATGAGATATTGGAAGGGCATTGCTGTCGCAGTCGGTGCACCTGCCTCCCGCCTCTTGTACAAAGATCTGACCCGCTGCGTAATCCCATGGACTAAGCCGGTACTCAAAGAATAGTCCAAAGAGCCCGCACCCTACATGACACAAATCCAAGGCAGCTGCTCCAAATCGACGCATTCCGTGAACGTTGGCCCCAAACAAATCACCGATAGTATCAAGCGTAGTACGCATCATGAGACCACGATCATAATAGAACCCACACGCCATGACGATTTGATCTAATCGTTCTAGATTTGATACTCGCTGCCTCACTGTCCCTTTCCATGCCCCTTGGCCAGTCACAGCGGTATAGATTTCATTGGAAATAGGGTTATAAACAATTCCTAGCACCGGAGCTTGGTTCCGATAGTAAGCAATCGATACTGCGAAGTGAGGAATGCCGTGCAGAAAGTTATTCGTTCCATCGAGCGGATCGACAACCCAGAGGTGCTCTGCATTGTCAGCTATGGTCAAATTGGATTCCTCAGCAAGGATCGAGTGATTAGGAAAGCATTCCTGGATCACTTTCATGATCGCAGCCTCCGCTGCTAAGTCAGCCTCGGATGCAAAGTTTGCGACTCCCTTGGACTGAACATCTACCTTCTGACCGAATCGCGACGTGAGCTCAAGAGCACCTTGCCGCGTTGCCTCCAGAGCGATCTCGTACTCTTCAAGGGAAAACTCTGGTGCTTGAAACATTGCCATCAAAGATCCTAGTGACTCGAGAGAAAGGGAATTCGAAAGGACGTTTAACTATCCATGGCAGAAGCGGATTTTGACCAGGCCAATGGGGTAAACAGCAGAATGGGCGCCCACGCGCCAGCCGTCGCAGTCAGCAGGGTTTCGTTGGCTCCCAGGGTTCTTAGTCCAAAGGTAATTCCATAGAACAAGCCAAAGATAATCATGCACGATGCTACCATGCGAACTAAGTTCTGAGTCATACCCCTGAGGATAAACGGTAAACCGATAAGAATCTGTGTGAAGTCAAGAATTGGTTGCACGAAGCGGGAATGCAAAGTGACCTTCATTTCCGCACCATGATAGTAGCCACGGGTCCTGAGCTCACTAACTAGATCCCATGTTGACGCATACTGTCTCGCTCCTCCACCCGATAGCAAATCGAAATCGAGCTCACTAGCGATAAAGCATTGATTCGCCTGCAACCACGGTTGATCGGCAGATACCTGCAAAAAATACTTGTCCTGGATTTGGAGCGATGACGTTAAGCTCAAGGGCTCGGAGGATCGAAAATTGGTCAGTAAGAAGCCAGATGAGTGATCGGAAGTCGCTTCGAGGAATGCAGCTACGTCCGCTTCCATTTGACGTGTGAAAGCTGCCACTGGCCCCGTGAATTTGAAGACAGGATTCACGATCGATCTGTCGTTCTTCAAGAGCTGCTTACCCACAACAATAAAGCCGCGATCAAAATCTTCTGTAGGACGAAGAGATTCGTTTCGTTCTCCAATAAGATCGCGAGGTCGCTTGCTCAAAATATCAGAAAGGAGCGGAATGGCGGTTTCTCTGAGTACCGCTGAAATAAGAATCAATACCGCCGACGCGTAAAGCAACGGGACAACGATTCGTTTCTTGCTGATACCCGCTGCGAGAATGGCTGTGAATTCGTGGGTCCGATTCAGCCACGCAACAACGAACATGATCGCCAGCAAAGTAATCAGCCCGCACATACGGTCGAAGATGTTCAGCATTTGCGGACCGAAGTAGATGGTCAGTCCGCGAATAAATCCACCGTTGGCGTTACCAAAGTTCACAAACTCATCGATGTTCGTGAACAACTGAACAATGATCAGGAGCCCGGAAATCGTTAGGAAGCAAACAACGAAAACTCGCAAGTATAGAACCAGGATATACCGATCAATCTGGGTCATCGCAGGTAATTACTCCCGGTAATCGATTCGGGTGACAATCGATTCGTCGTATTGGCTCGGTTACTTCCCGAGTGCATAACCACTATACAAGGTTTTCGCCTCCAATTTGGGAACCGATATCGGGAGTGGAATGAGATCGAACGCAACACTCAGCTTTCGGAAAGTTTCTAGCTGTTCCTGGCGAGTTCCTTTGGTTAAATCCGGAATTCGATTTTGATCGACTAGCTCGAAGAGGAGCCGAGGCGTCTGGGTGACTCCGAATTGTGACTGTGTCACCCGGTCCGTCCCCTTGAAGCGATCCACCACCTGTTGTATGGCTGAATCGTAAGTGAAATTTTTGTTCTCGTCTTCTTTGCCGAGCTGGTCAAATCCCCCGATCGTCACAATACTTTCGTATCGGTCATGGAATTGATACGCTTCGTACCCAGCCCCGCGTAGTGCTTTCGTCACCAAGTACGCTTGCTCTGCAGCGGCTTCCAGTTCCGAGCGTGCATCTTCTGGTGCTGCGGAACGCCCCCAGGAAACGTAGGACGAATTGCCTTTAAAAGTTATGACCCGTACCGTAAAGTTATTTTTACAGGTCAAGAGATTATGTTCCTTTAGAAGGGGTTGCTGATTGAGGTCCTTGACGAACTTGTCAACCGTCGGCGATTTGAAGTACTCTGCAGGCAAGAGTGGGTTGCGGACCAAGAATGCGCCCTTTGCCATCGGCCCCGGATCTTTGATCTTTGGTTCTTCATTGCGCACAACAAGCTTTTGTAAAAATTTACGATAGTCCCCAGCAGCAACCGTTGAGGAATCGCCAGCCGAACTTTCCGCGCCCGGTTGCATAAAGAACTTTGGCTTGATAGTTCGAACCAGATTGAGCGTTCTCCCGATATCATCGCCTTCGATCGAGTCGAAATCACCAATCAGCACAGCACAGCTTTCGACCACCCGATTTTCCTGATACTTCATCTTTTTTTGTTCGCCATCGGGAGTGAAACCGAGGCCGTTCACCTTTTGGGTGTAGTCAAACATTTTCGGTAAGCAGTAGGCCTTGAGTCGAAACTCTTCCCGCAGTTCGGCGGCTAATTGCACTGCCTTTCGCTTGGCCCCTTCCCCTTCAAAGCTGGCTGCTAGCACCATCCAGGGGCCGTGCTCTGGTTTGAGCAATAGCTCTGCACTGCTCTTGGGACGCTGCCCGAAAACATTTGAACAGATCGAAAACAGCGAGAGCAATACTGCCCCCAATAACGCTATTCTGAACGATTTGTTTTGACGCAACATAATCTGTCCTTTTAAATTCTGCTGTAAAACACCTTGCGCAGTCCATTCGACCAAACCATGGTCCGCGTGCTAGATACCAAGAAGAAGGACCTTAATGCCAGACCAATTACCTGAGTCGTGCCATCCACCCCCAAATGAGGGGGGCGGGGGTGAACGGAGAGGTCATTTCTGACTTTATCGGTTGAAAAGTAAACGCAGTTCTATTTTGCAGGAATTACGTCACGTAACCTCCGAAGTTTGCACGAAAAAAGATCAACATCGGAGCCTTTCTTGATCTGTTGCCCCCAAACATTGTTCAAGCTCCGCTTATTGTGTTCCCCCGCTCGCCCGTGCGGAAACTTATAAGAGAATCTATATGAAAATATCGACTCGGGTGGCAGCAGATGACCGGAAAACTAAATGTCCTTCTCAGCGTGCTCTCGTTATCATTGATGAGTTAACGCGTGCAGTAAAATCCGCAATATCAGAGATTCGGGATATCAATGAAAATGCAAAACTCCTTGCGTTGAACGCTAGAATCGAGGCTGCCCGAGTTGGTGATGCCGGTTCAGCATTTGGGGTAGTTACACAAGAGATGCAGGGTTTGTCAACCAAAACGGCGTCGGTTGCGGATAAGATGGAGACTTCAACATCCCCCATCAAAGATCTTATATCCGTCATCGGTGACAATACGCGAGGTGAACGCCTTGCCGACATTGCTTTATCTAACATTGATTTGGTTGACCGAAATCTTTACGAGCGAACATGCGATGTTCGCTGGTGGGCTACCGATTCGGCACTTGTCACCGCGCTTACCACGGCGGATGAAAAAGACGCTAAGTTTGCGTCAACGCGGTTAGGAGTAATTCTCAACGCCTACACGGTTTATTTCGATTTGGTCCTGTGCAACTCGTCTGGAACCGTGATTGCCAACGGCCGGCCAGGAAAATACAACTCGCTCGGTAAAAGTGAACTTGCTTCGCGGTGGTTTAGCAGCGCGATGAACCTGAGAACCGGTGATGAGTTCGTGTTTGATGGTCCCGTCGATTGTCAACTAGTTGGCAATCAGCCTTCGCTCATCTACGCGACGGCGGTTCGTCGAGAAGGAGCGACCCATGGGAGTCCACTCGGTGCGCTAGCGGTAGTCTTTAATTGGTCTTCTCTCTCGCAAGCCATACTGAATAACCCGATGTGGGACCAATGCACCGACCGTATGTTTGTAGACGAAGAAGGAAAGGTTTTGGCGGCTTCGGACAACTTACCACGTGATTACGTGTTTCCAATCCGAAAGTACGCTGAGCTCATGAGCAAACCGCGCGGCTATACCATCGAGAAATTGGACGGGGCGAACGTGTGCATTGCTCAAGCGAAATCGCCAGGTTTCGAGACTTATGCCACCGGTTGGAGATCAGTCATCATTCAGCGGGGCTAATCTGCCTACCAAAACGATCAGCGATGAGTCAACTTAATCTTGCGAGGAAGCTTACGGATTAGAGATGCATACCGACAAATCCGCCGGACTCTTGTATGGATTTCTCCAGCATGGCTCGCCTCTTGCGGGTTTGCTCGGGATCTCCAACCCCAATGTATCGATCGAATTCAACGACAACAGCATGCTTCACCGTCTCCGTAAACCAATTCACAACGTGCTGCTCAAGCCAGGGGCAGGTCTCACTATCCAAGACAACCGACAGGTCGGCATGCTTGGTCCGCTCGTCATTCTCGTCTGTAAACACAACTCCTTCAAATTTGAATGAGATCATGCCACGAGTGGGATCGTTGGTCACGTAAAATTTACAAACGGCATTGTGCAAGAAGTAGGTGTTAAAGGTCCCGTGCTTTTGAATAGCAGCTTTGATCCGGTCGTATTTTGCGACCAAAGCAGCCGAGGCATCGATCGGAGGATCGAGCCGAACCAAGCTTCTCAGCGGAATGCAGTCAAAGGAAATGTCTACATATCTTTCCATATGGTTCAGCTATGTTTAGTGATCAGGAATTTTAGGCTTAGGTTTCGCTACTAAACGCAGCCGCCAACAAATCTTGCTCTTCGAGGGCGTGCGCTTTGGCCGAGCCTGTCGACGGACTCGCGGACTCCGCTCGAGAAATACGATGCAGTTTGAACCGCGTATCGATCGCGTCTCCCCAGTTGATCTTTACGAACTGCCAAGCCCCCATGTTGGAAGGCTCGTCTTGGTACCAATAAACAGGGGTTCCATCTGCGTACTCGGCCAAAGCCTCCATGACCTTTGCTGGATCAAGTGGATAAAACTGCTCGATTCTTACCAGAGCCACATCGTCTCGCTGAAGCCTAGTTCTTTCTTGTAGTAAATCGTAATACGCCTTGCCACTCGATAGGATAACTCTAGAGGTCGTGGTTCCCTTTGGCCGGTTATCCGGCAAAATCTTTTGGAAGCTTCCTTGTTCAATATCGTCAAGAGTCGAGACGCAGAGCTTGTTTCGTAGCAAACTCTTGGGAGTCATAACGATCAACGGCTTGCTCCATTTTGACTTCACTTGTCGACGCAACAAATGGAAGTACTGAGCAGGTGTAGAGGGTTGAGCTACGATGACATTATGCTCAGCAGTCATGAGGAGAAAACGCTCTAACCGGGCGCTGCAATGCTCAGGCCCTTGGCCCTCGAAACCGTGCGGCAGCAGCATTACCAAGCGGCTCAAACGTTTCCACTTGTCCTCGGCGCTGGCGATGAATTGATCGATCACGCACTGTGCAACGTTGGAGAAGTCGCCGAACTGGGCTTCCCAGGCAATCAGGCCCTCGGGACAGTCTAAACTGTAACCGTACTCGAAGCCGAGAACTGCCGCTTCCGAAAGTGGACTGTTAACGATCTCGATTATGGCTTGATCGGGGGCCAGATGAGCCATTGGCATATACTTTCGATTGTCTTTCTCATCGCGGAGAACAGAATGTCGATGCGAGAAAGTGCCTCGTTCGCAATCTTGACCTGTGAGCCGGACCGGATGCCCCTCAGTAACCAACGAGGCAAAGGCGATCGCTTCGGCAGAAGCCCAATCGATTGGTGAATTGCCCGCTGCGGCCGATCTTCTGTCTTCTAGAATGCGAGCTAGCTTGCGGTGAGGACGGAAATCGGCCGGTACCGAGCACGCTTTCGTCAACAAATCAGACGCGACAGCCTTGGGAATTCCAGTCGTTACCTTATCGTCAGATGGTTCAGGCCCACCGAAATATCCAGACCAAATCCCGGTCAGAGAGGTCAGGTCGTGCACGAACGGCTCGGTCTTGGCGAGTTCGAACTCTTTGGACAGGCGGTTATGGCGAACCTCGGCGATGGCATCAGCCTCTTGGCGAGTTAGCTCGTTCATGCTCAAGAGATGTTCCAAATAGCTTTCGCGCACAGGCTTTTTCGCGTCGATAGCCGCGTACATGAGGGGCTGAGTGTAACGCGGTTCGTCCCCTTCGTTATGCCCGAGTCTCCGATAGGCATACATATCGATCACGACGTCTTTCTCGAACTCGTTTCGGAAATCCATCGCCAAGTTGACAACCTGAGCGACTGCTTCCGGGTCTTCCCCGTTGACGTGGAAAATCGGTATCTGAAGCATCTTGGCAATGTCGCTCGCATAGGTGCAACTGCGAGATTCTTCAGGTTCAGTGGTGAAGCCAATTTGGTTGTTCAAAACTATGTGCAACGTTCCGCCCGTTCGGTAACCAGGCAACTCACTGAGGTTAAGGGTCTCTTGTACAACCCCTTCACCGATGAACGCTGCATCACCGTGGATCAAGATCGTCATGTGTTCGTTGCGGGTAATGTCCCCCGATCGATCTTGCTTAGCCCGACAGCGCCCCAAAGCGACAGGATTTACGAACTCCAGGTGGCTAGGGTTAAAGCAAAGCGAGATATGGATACTCTGGCCGGTGCTTGTAGTCCAGTCGCTGCTATATCCCATGTGGTACTTTACATCACCGCCGCCACGGAACATCTCCGGCTTGGGATCGTCGAACGACCAAAAGATACTTTGCGGCCGTTTGCCCATGATGTTCGCCAGAACATTTAATCGGCCCCGGTGCGCCATCGCGAGAACTAATCCCTTGATTCCATGCTGGCCGGCCTTTTCCAAAGCCCGGTCCAAAAGAGGAATCAGGCTTTCCGCTCCTTCGAGAGAAAACGTTTTGGCAGTCGAGTATTTCTTTCTGACGAACTCCTCGAAAATCGTGGCATCAGCCAGTTTGGTATAAATTCGAGTCTGCACCTCGCGCGACAATGCCAACCGGTTTTCGGTCGACTCCATGCGACGCTGAAGCCAATCGCGAATATTGCGGTTGTCGACATGCATGAACTGAGCACCGATGCTACGGCAATACGTCGTCCTCAGCTTTTCTATGATGTCCCCCACGGTTCGCCCATTGGCGTGTTCAATCGTGGGTGAAGCAAAAGGACGCCGCATATCCTCTTCGGTCAGACCATGAGACTGCGGGTCGAGCTCTGGTGGGCCCTTGCGGTTTAACCCCAACGGATCAATCTTGGCCATCAAGTGCCCGCGAACTCGATACTCCCGAACCAGCTGGTCGACCCGCTCCTGCATCCTAGCCAGCCACAATGCGTCCGGCATTTCGCCCGCACTGACGGCAGCCCCGTTGCCGGGCTCTTGGTACAGAGATTCCGATTGCGAGGCTAAGGAGAATTCTTCAAAGTACTTTCGCCAAACATCTGACACGCTGCTGGGATCTTGGATGTAGCGGACGTATAAGTCGTCGATGTAATCGAGACTGTATGTATTCATTTGAGGTTACTTTGCGAAAAAAACAGTTTTCTTGAGGGCCAATCCGTTGACTCTCTGATTATGGTTTCGGATAAGTTGGGTTACTAGGTCATTTTCATCGAAATCCTACCGGCAAACTGCGATTATCCGAGATTCGGTCTCACAATTAATGAACGAGATACAATGGCCACGGGCAAGACAATTACTGATATCTATCTCGATAACCACTCTACGACCAAAGTGGATCCGCGTGCAGTCGAGGCGATGATGCCGTGGTTTGAGCTTAGCTATGCCAATCCAGGCAGCGTATCACACGTTCCCGGGCGGAATGCAAAGGAGTTACTCGAGGAGCACTTGGGGAATATCTGCGGCTATCTAGGGGCGTGTCCGGACGAATTAATTGTGACGAGCGGAGCCACGGAAAGCACGAATCTAGCGATTCTCGGGGCGGCACTCCACCCGAGACAGAAGCGTCGCAAAATTGTGACACTCGCGACGGAACACCATGCGGTATTGGGCCCCGTGGAAAAGCTGAGTCGATTGGGATGGGAGACGGTTACTCTCTCTCCGTTTCAACACGGCCCGCTTCAAAACGGCGAGGGAACGGCGGGGGATAAGCGAGCCGGCCTCGTCGATCTGAACCGCATTGCCGATGCGATCGATTCGAAAACGGCCTTGGTTTCGATCATGCTCGCCAACAACGAGATCGGCGTGATCCAACCACTTCGCGAAATCAGCGAGATTTGCTCGAAACACGGCGTTTTGCTGCACACCGACGCCACCCAAGCGGTAGGCAAAATGCCCGTCAATATCGAGGATCTGGGAGTCGACTTGCTTAGTTTCTCTGCCCACAAATTCTACGGACCCAAAGGGGTGGGTGGATTAATCGTGTCTCAGCATAGACAGTTGGTCGAGCTCTCCCCTCAAATTGTGGGAGGTGGGCAGCAACTGAACCTTCGCTCCGGGACCTTGAATAGCCCGGGAATTGTCGGCATGGCTGTGGCTTTAGAAATCTGCATTAACGAGATGAGCAATGAGGCCGCACAAGCAATCAGCCTCCGCAACCTGCTTTGGCGATCGCTTCTCGAGAAAATCCCGGGGCTGATGCTGAACGGTCCAGACTGGTCCCTGCACACAACCGCTTCTCCACCCAACAGTTCCACTAATGCTGACGCCAGGGCACCTGGCGGAGTTTCGACCAAGGAAATCAGGCTAGCAGGCAACCTCAACGTCTGCTTCCCCAAGATTGACGGACAATCCCTCATGCTGGCGATTCCCGGATTATCAGTCAGCAGCGGCAGCGCATGCACGGCCACCCATCCGGAGCCAAGCCATGTTCTCCGCGGTATCGGCCGAACGGATGATCAAGCTCGGAGCAGTATTCGATTTGGGGTCGGGCGGTTTAATTCCGAGGACGAAATCCGGTTAGCTTCTGCTTGGATTGCCGATGCCTATCATAAGTTGCTGGCATTTGTCGCTTGACCAGTCGAGTTACCAATCGAGAATAGGGGCGACGTCTTGACTCCCGCAGATCCTACTCTATCGCTTGGCACAACAAAGCCTTACCACTTACCCCACCGAACCGTATGAGCATTGCTCCTGATCACTTAGCTGCCACGAAACAAGTTCCGGACCAGTCTGGTCGATTCGGAGACTTTGGCGGTCGGTACGTACCAGAAACCCTCACCAGGGCTCTAGAAGAGCTCGTTATTGAGTACGAGAAAGCCAAAAGGGACCCTGATTTCCAGGCAGAGTTGAACGATTTGTTGCATCGTTTCGTCGGCCGCCCCTCCCCGCTTTACCATGCCAAGCGATTGAGCAAAGAGCTTGGCGGTGCCCAGATTTGGCTCAAGCGAGAAGACCTGAACCACACCGGAGCACACAAGATCAACAACACCCTCGGGCAAGCGTTGTTGACCCTCCGCATGAAAAAAACCCGAGTCATTGCAGAGACGGGAGCAGGGCAACACGGCGTGGCATCGGCGACGGCTTGTGCTCACTTTGGATTGCCATGCGTGGTTTACATGGGGGCCGAGGACGTTCGCAGGCAGAAGCCAAACGTCTTTAGCATGCGGCTGCTGGGTGCCGAGGTCCGACCAGTGGAAAGCGGGTCACGGACATTGCGAGACGCCGTCAACGAGGCGATGAGGGACTGGATGTCGTCGGTCGAATCGACCCATTACATTATCGGATCCGTGATTGGACCGCATCCGTTTCCCATGATGGTTCGAGACTTTCAAAGTGTGATTGGGCGGGAATGCCGAGAACAATCCTTGAGTTCCATCGGCCGTCTGCCTGACGCCGTTGTGGCATGCGTCGGTGGTGGCAGCAACGCGGCCGGAATGTTTTATCCGTTCGTCGAGGATCGCGAAGTTCGCTTGATTGGTGTCGAAGCAGGCGGACGGGGAGCAACCCCTGGTGAGCACGCGTCACCGCTTTCGTACGGTAGCCCCGGAGTTTTGCATGGCTCCTACAGCTACGTCATGCAGGATGAGGATGGGCAAACGAGCGACGTGCACTCGATGTCAGCAGGTTTGGACTATCCGGGGGTAGGGCCAGAACACAGCTATTGGAAAGACACCGGTCGGGTCGACTATACATCGTGCCGAGATGACGAGGCTCTGGCTGCGTTCGACTTCTTGGCTCGCAACGAAGGTATTCTGACTGCATTGGAAACCTGTCACGCGGTGGCGAAAGCGACTGAGATTGCGAAAACGATGACACCAGACCAGCACTTGGTGATCTGCCTGTCCGGCCGTGGCGACAAAGATGCTGCCGAACTTGCACGATTGCGTGGGCAAGAGTGGTAATCTTTCGCCATCCCGATAGGATAGCCTCCTTGGGAGTCCTTACGAAAATCCTAACCCGAAGCGTGAGCGAGGGAAGATCGATTCGCTCCCTTTCCCTGAACCAGTTCCCGTTGCCGTTCCCATTGAAACTTCATTGATGACACCTATCGACCAAATGTTTCAGCGTCTCAAGTCAGAGGGACGCAAAGCCTTTATGCCCTTCATAACCGCTGGCGACCCAAACCTAGCGTTTACCCAAAAGGTTCTGCGAAAACTGAACGATCTCGGGTGCTCGATGGCAGAAGTCGGGATACCCTACAGCGACCCAATTGCAGACGGGCCAGTCATCCAAGCGTCTTATACGCGTGCACTAACCAAAAAGACCAAGCTCGCAGACATCTTCTCGCATATCGCTTTGGAAAAGCCAAACCTTAGCCTGCCGCTGGTATCGATGGTTAGCTATGCAATCATCCACCGCATGGGGCTAGAGCATTACGTAGAACACGCACAACAGGCGGGATTCTGCGGAGCCATCGTCCCAGATTTGCTCGTGGAGGAGAGTGGAAAGCTCTCCAAGGTCTGCCGTCAAAAAAACTTTGACCTCATACAGCTCGTCACCCCGACCACTCCACCAGAACGTGCCCTTCGGATCGCAGAGCAATCCTCCGGCTTTCTTTATTTCGTAAGCGTGACAGGCATCACCGGTGAGCGGCGCGAGCTTCCTGCCGGTTTAGTGGATCGAGTGGGATGGCTTCGCGAGCGATCCAGTCTTCCTATTTGCATAGGCTTCGGAATTTCCACACCAGAACACGTAAAGCTTTTAGCTCCGGTCAGCGATGGGGTAATTGTCGGATCGGCCATTGTTCGAGCACTAGAAAGTGCAGAGACTGACGAGGCGGTAGCCTTGGCAAATATGGAAGTGCTTTGCAAATCCTTGATGTCAGCAATGTAAAGAGAACAACTCCATCACCGATACACCACCAGTGTTGAAAGGGATGCCACCCACTGGCCAGGGGCGACCTAGACAACTATGGAGGGATCTGATGCGGTGGGATCATATTGACGTTGCTGACTTTGTCGACATTCTGAACGCCACCCAATACAGTCGTTGAGGTCAGCGCGGTCAATAAGGTCAATCCGGTCCCATCATTGCCAATCAGGCCATTGTTAAGCGATTCCTGCGGGCTGTATACGAAAAAAGCCGCTAGGCGGAAACCCGACTAGCGGCTTGGTCGTTTGGTTGCTTGGAGCAGATATCAACTTTTGGTTGAATGCTCTAGCACAGCAACGGTTTAGCTAGGAACCTTGGTAGAAGGCTTTGCAGCCTTCTTCTTCTTGGAAACCTTCTTAACAGCCTTCTTAGCAGCTGTCTTCTTCTTAGGTGCAGCCTTCTTGGCAGCTTTCTTAGCTACCTTCTTCTTTGGTGCTGCCTTCGTTGCTGCCTTCTTTGCTTTCTTCTTGGCCACGGATAAATCCTCCGAAAAGCGAAACCTTAGTTGTTGCAGTCGTCGCCCGCCAGAAGCAGAAGGCAGGTAACACTGTGCTCAACAACCGATACTAAAAACCTCCACCGAAACAGTTTCGACCTTTGACTTCATGTCACAATCACACAAGTGTGGTTGCAGTCGGATCTGTTTCTGCAAAGGAACAACATCCAATGACGTATTTGTATAAAAGTCGAAACCTAATGCAACATCTTTTCGACAATTTTTCCACAATAATGAAACGAATTTTCCACAGTCGTGGAAGATGCTTCGGCTTTACTGCGGTACCAACAAAACGCGCGAGAGGTGTCTCGATACGATGCTGCAACGACATCATGTTGTCCCTCGCTTCGAGGCATCAGCCCAGGCTTGAAACTATAGTGCAATGCTCGGCGGTTTGAACGTGTACCCGGTCCTAAACGACATCGTTGCGAAACGCGATTCACGCATGGCAACCTATGTTGTAACCAAGGAATTTGCTGATCTACCAACAGGTCATAACATGCCACTGCGCCGATGGGTCGGATATAGCTATCGACGAGACGACAGCCCGACGCACAAGGCTAAACTAGAATCGCAAACCGGTTCTCGATGTCGTTTTATCACGCGCCAACGAAGCTTGTTTTTGAGTCGCCGAGCCACTTTGTTTCGTAGCTCCAGCATGCCGAAATCGTCGTGTAAACGCCCTGCATGAAGGCGAAAAAAATTTCCAAATTTTTTCGCGTAAGGTAGCTCAAGTGACGTCGACTTGTTGGTAACAGCAACTTGACACGGTCGTTCGCTACCGCAGAATGACCTGTTCTGCTGTCGACTCGTAATCGGTAAACGTCAATTTGATTCGCTACATACGGTCTAACACGAAATCACGTAGACGCGTTGCCGCAACCTTGGCACCTTGGATGTTCGGTTGCGCATTTTTATTCCTGGTTGGGCTGGCAGTCCTGGTCACTCATCAGATCGACATACCGACAGTCGGCGAAAGAATGGGACTGCAAGACGTGCAAACCGACCAAGACACTGAAGTCAGCCTGTTTGTATCGGGCATAGGCTGGTTGTTGCTATTATTGTGGCCTGTGTTTTTTGCCGAGGCGATCTATTTGTGGCTCTCGCGGCCCTGGAGTCGCGTCTATAGCCCGTACCATTGGCATACCTTAGCATGTTGCCTGATACCACCTCTGAAACTCGGAGCGTGCTGGCCCGAAATGTCGGGGGCTCTATGGTTTCCTAAATGGGGTTGGCAACTACCAAACGACGAGCTTCGCAACAGACTAAAACACTTTTTTAGCTTGCCTATGATCGGCATCGCGGTGCTCATACTGCCCGTGATCGGTGTCGAATTCTTCATGCAGGAACAGGTGGATCGCTATCCCGTCCTGCGATTTTGCCTGCATTTCGGTACCGGTTTGATTTGGTTCTCATTTGCAGGCGAGTTTATCGTCATGATTTCGGTCGCAGAACGGAAACTGGTCTACTGCAAACAGCACTGGTTAGATCTGGCAATCATCCTCCTGCCGGTGATTTCCTTTTTGAGATCGCTGCGGATCCTTAGAGCCACGCGGCTTGCCAAAATGGCCAAAGTCCAGCAACTAAGCAAGATGGCCAGGATCTACCGGCTGCGAGGCGTGTCTACAAAAGCTTTCCGGGCATTGATCTTGATCGAGGTGATACACCGCCTCTTTCGAACAAGCCCCAAGAAGAGACTTCGCCGACTCTACCTCGACCGGAGGAACCTGGAACGCGAGCTGACAGCCTTGAACACAAAGATCGCCGAACTCGAACGACTTAGCCGATCGAAAGGGGAATAGATGGCGGTTGCCAATGATCCTACCACCAGCCCGAACCTCTATTGCTTGACTGCATGATCTGAAAATTGGTGTAAGCAAACGATCCAAGAAAGATCGCCGGCAACCAACTGTCACGCTGGATAAACCAAATCGCTGCCAATATGGCAACGATGACTCCGATGCATGCCGCTTCGTACATACCATCTCGTTTGCCAAACATGCCTATTAAATGCCGAGCTATCTGGCCACCATCCAATGGCAAGATGGGAAGCAGATTGAGAAACGCCCACCAGATGCTTGTTGTGACCAAGAATATCACGAAAGTGAAAAGATAAACGTTGGGAGGAACTTTTAATTCAGGAAGTTCTATTCCCAACCAACTGGCGACCAAAACGAATTCGTATACGAAGTATCCCGCCCCGACCGCAATACCTCCTACCACGAGCGCTAGCAGCAACTGGATAGCCGGTCCCGCCGCAGAGATAATCAGATTGCTACCGTGCGTGAGCCGCTGTCTAGTTCCCTGCCTCGCCCACAACAAACCAGCCCCAGGAATCGCAAGCCCCCCCATTTGGTAAAGAACGATATGACTCTCGATGCCGAAGAAGCGAAACGCTAGAGTATGTCCGAGCTCATGGATCAGAATACTCAGAAATCCAGAAGCCACCCACAGAAGAAGAATGATGGTAAACTCGGTTTCGTAGCCCCGAATGGTGTACTCACTTTGCAGGCTGAGGCAGCGATCGTACCCGAGCGCAGCAATGACGACCCAAAATAGCCAAGTCACACGGACAGGAAAACCAAACAGTCGGAACCTTACGTCATACTGACTCTCTTGCGGTTCACTAAGCAGCATGGGCTGGGCCTTTGGTATGAGTGATCTTAAAAATTTTCAAAGTCAGGAAAAATTAGCTCAAGTTTTTAGCGAAGGACCGATCTTGAAACGGATTTCCACTCCGCAGCTATCGCTTCCCATGCCACTTGGCAGGCATCCGCTACCAGATTTATCTCGCTCTCCCCAACATTCAACGGTGGGATGATGGCAATTCTATCACGCTGGCTACCTGTCACATGAACCAGAATGCCGTTTTCACGGAGCATCCCAGCGAATCGATACGCGATCTCGGTCGCCAGCGTTCGATTCCTCAGCATCTGCTGGCTATACTGCTGACTGCTCAACCGACTTGTCACACCCATTGCATCCGTCAACTGGGCTACCGCTGCTCGGCAATCGATAACCGTAGCCGATCCCGCACCGACGACTGCTTGACGACCAATTCTGCCTGCGAGATTCTCTCTCAGACTCTCGTGAAGCTCGCTGCTTGTAGCAATACAATCGCTCGAACCTAGAACCTTGAGGGTTTCTATCCCTAATCTGCATGCGAGGGGGGAGGCTGCGAACGTCTCCGATTCCAGCCCCGCTCCCAAGCTATCCATGAGACTGGCCTTTCCCAGTACGCACGCCACCGGGATCATTCCCCCACCGAGAGCCTTGCCGAGTACAAGCAAATCGGGATGCCAACCTTGACCATGCGATGCAACCAAACTTCCTAAACGCCCGAGCCCCATTTGGATCTCGTCCGAGATGACGAGCATACCGAACTCCCTCGCCAGAACTGTTAGCTTCTGGAAATATTCGCTGGGTGCAAAGTAGTACCCCCTCGAACCGATGGCTGGCTCCACGAGCAACGCAGATAACTCGTCAGCTCGCTGCTGTAAAATGGCTCGAAACCTCTCCAAGCTTTCGTCGCAGGCATCGCTCCAGGCCAAACTGTCGCCAGTAATCGCTCGCGGGAAGGGTATCGCTAGCTGCTCGTCTGATAACCTTGGATCGAGCAGTCCCGCTTGCTGAGGCGTGTCACTTATTAAAGAGGTGGCGATCGATCGGCCATGGTAACCAAGGTCAAAGGTGACCAAACGGCCGGGTCTGCACTGGTATGCAATTCGCCACGCAATTTCGATTGCCCTCGCCCCGGTTGTCGAGACCCACGCCTTAAACGATTCCCCTTTTGGATCGATCTCGCCTTGATCGTTGGTACCACGCTGTTGCAGACTATTTCGCAAACTATTGGCGGCCAACTCGCAAAGTTGCTCTTCTAGTTCGCTTCGAAGCGCGCATTCTCCACCGGTTGCAAAGCTTAATCGTGAGGCTTGATCCGTCAGAGCTGCCGCCAAGTCGGGATGGCAATGCCCCAGAACGTTGGCGGAGTAGCCTGAAACGCAATCCAAAAATCGATTTCCCTCCGAATCCCAAAGCCAGCCCCCCTGCCCTCTGATCCACGCAAGGTTTTGATGCGGATCGTGTGTTCGAATCGTTCCTAAGGGACGAAACCTCCGGCTCACTTTTTCATCTTGGCCATAAGAGGTTCAATGATCTGACTAGGCACGAATCGCTCCAGCGCGCGTCCGTGTCCCATGGCTGCAATTTGCTTGATCAATGAACTAGAAACGTGAGCAAACTCCTCGTCAGCCATGAGGAAAACGGTTTCGATCGCCGCATCAAGCTGTCTATTGGCCATCATCATGGTGAACTCGCCAGCGATATCCGTTAGGGGACGCACCCCGCGCACCATGACCTTAGCATTGACGCTCCTAACAAAATCGACCGCCAAGCCATCAAAAGAATCGATACGTACCTGCGGGAGATGGTTTGTCACCCTGCCAAGCAGATCCATGCGTTCCTGAGTGGAGAACAGAGATTGCTTTTCCGAATTGACGCCGACTGCAACGATGAGTGTCTCATAGAGCTTGGCACTGCGCTCGATAATATTGAGGTGCCCCAAGGTAACCGGATCGAACGAACCGGTGTAGACCGCGATATTGGATTGCAGCGTCACGATAAAGGTCACCGATATTCTGGGCTACTGGAAATTGGCTCGAACTTCGGCCTTGCTTAGATGCATGTAGCAAATAGCATAAAAAATCATGATGCCGATCCCGATCAAAACTCCGATACCAATGCCAACGAAGAACGCAATTTCGGTGATGCCTGCGATGTCAGGCATGTTGGGATTGTTAGCCATCTGCTCTTGCATCTGCTGTCGCATGTTCTCCTTCTGGACCTGGAAGCTAAAGTACTGAACCACCACGTTAAATGGCATCTCGATCAGTTTGTACACAATCAACGCAGCCGACACCCATCGAGTCATGTCCAGCCCGGACAACTTTCTGTTCAGTCCGCTAATTCCACCCCACACCATCCCAACCGACAATGCGCCCGAAAACAACGTCATAGTAATGGTAAGGATCGCTGCACCAGGAAACGGATTCATATCGATCTGTTGATTGGCTCCTGCGTCATCCATCATCTTTTGGATCATGGGAAGCAATGCAATCGAGACTATGCCGATAATGGACCCCACAATTCCCAAAATGCCTAGGACCAAGTAAATGATAAAAACCGCCTTCGTGAATGGCTTGAGCTTACCGTTCCCGGCAGGCTGATAAGCATTGGGGTTGGGGGAATTGAATTGGTATGGGTTGCTGGACAAGTCTTGGCTCATAAAGATGCTCGCTAAGGATAACGTGAATAGGGCGGTAGTCTGATGCACAACGAAGTTCTAGTTTTGCTGAATTCCTTGCACAAGTCGCTCGACGTCGCTCGCGTCATTGTACGCGTGGACGGCGGCGCGCAAACGACCATGCCTGACGCTTAGCATGACTTTGTCCTGAATAAGTTGGTTTCGTACCTCGTTCGGATCTCTGTCCGGCAGTTCAAAGCATACGATACCCGTTAGCTCACTGTCGTATTCTTTGGCCAAAGCCTGGTCCCGATGAACGATGGCCCCCGCACCTATCAGCTTATCCTCGAGCGACGAAGCGGTTTCCAAAACGGTCTGGCCCAACAGCCCAGGTTCTGAGTGACACCCCAGATCGAGCAACAATTGAACGCTCTTTTCCAGGCCGATCTGCCCAACGTGATTCGCGGATCCACCCTCATATCGCGAAGCATCCTTCTTGAGAACCATGGAATGCGTGTGGAACGAATGTGCCCCCTGAATCGATCCCCATCCGAGCATCATGGGACGAAGCAGCTCCAGATTCGCCTCACGTATATATAGGAAGCCAGCCCCCTCAGGACCAAGCATCCATTTATGGCCGTCCGCAGCAAGAAAATCGATCCCGAGCTCCTCAACGTTACAGGGAAATACCCCGAGCCCCTGTATGGCATCGACAAATAGCTTAGCTCCCGCCCCGTGAACCATCTCGGACAGCTTGGCTAAATGGAGTCGGTAACCAGAAACATAGCCCACCCAGCTTGCGGAAACCAATTGCGTATTGGAATCCATCAGGCTCCGAATCCGATTCAAGTCCACCACACCGTGAGAATCGACCGGAACATGCCGGACCTCCACCCCGAGCGAGCTAAGTTGGTTCCAGGGAAGTAGATTGCTTGAAAATTCGTTCTCCAGCACCACTACGTTTGGAGGCGTTCCGCGTTCCGTTCTCCACGCAAAACTGCTGGCAATCAGATTGATCCCAAAGGTCGTGTTCGGGATTAATGCGACCTCATTTTTCTTGCAATGAAGCAATTGAGCTCCCGCCGCTCGCAACCTTTGTGCTGCCGAGGCCCATTTCGGCCAACAAAGATCGCCGTCGTTTTCGGCTTCGCTCAGAAAATCCCGCATGGCATCCGCAGAGGCTTTCGGCAACGGACCAACGGCCGAATGGTCAAAGTACGCCCACTTCTGAGCAGCCGGAATCTGGCTTCTCATCAAGCTGCGGAGCTCGTCGGTCGACTGTGGCGAGGCCGGAATTATCGGTACAAGCGGATTATTCATGTCGATGTTTTGAGGCTTTTTCTAGTGAATTTGCTATTGGGGAAACGATTTTGAAGAAAAAAGGAGGAGCTTTGGGAAGGGCGGTGACAGTCGGAAATCTTCAACTATACTAGCCTCGAGTCGGTTGACTGCTAGTCGGCCAACTTGTTCATTGAGTTTTAACAGCTTGAGTCGCAATTCGATCGACGTTATGCAACCTGATCGTTCCCATTTCCTAGGCACCACTGGTATTCGAAGCACCATTGGGCATATCCTTGAACAGCACCGAGGTATTTGATGCCCAAGATTTTGTGTTTAATCGGGTTGGTTATTTCTGGGTTGGTATTTGTATTGTTCCTGGTTGATCTGATCATGACCGTCGGGGGGTTCGGATCGTTGTTCCAGTATCCTAGCTACTTTATGGCTATCGTCTTTTTGATCGCTTCTGGTACGCTTGGCTATCTCAGTTGGTCAACGTTCCGCGAACTAAAGTAAAACGATAATGAAATTTGATCCAGAGGGCTGGTCGTTCCGTCAAACCAAATTCGGAGAACTTGATACTGCCCTCATCGCTCCTGTTCATCAAGCCCCCAAAGCCCTAGTCGTTCTTTCCCATGGGTTTGGTGCGCCAGGCACAGACCTTATTAGCTTGTTCGATGCGATTCTTCATCAACTGCCCGATTCGTCGCCGCAGTGTGCCTACCTGTTTCCAGAGGGATTGGTCTCGCTCGAGGAGCTAGGTATCCCCGACGGTCGTGCTTGGTGGCCTCTAAACATGGCTCAGATGATGCAGCTAGCTGAAGAAAACAGATTTGATGCGATGCGTGATACGGTGCCTCCGGAAATCGACGCAGCTCGCAATGCCTTGGTAAGTAGCATCTCGGCTTGTCGCGAGTACTTGAAATCGGAATTCCAAACGGCTTCCGATTGCCCCATCATCCTAGGTGGCTTTTCTCAAGGTGCTATGCTTTCGGTCGATACGCTTCTCCGAGGAAACATTCCTGGAGTGGTTGGCTTGATTGCATACTCGGGCGCATTGATTTGCGAATCCCTTTGGAGGGCAGCTTCGACTTCCGTTAGAGGGATACCTTTTATTCAGAGTCACGGCCGACAAGATCCCATCCTACCGTTTGAGACAGGTCGCTGGCTGAATGAACTCTTGCTCGACCTAGGAATGTCAGGCAGCTTATTGGAATTCGATGGCCCTCACACCATCCCCAATGAATCGCTGCTTCAAACGGCCAAGCTCCTACACGCGATCGTTCTCGACGTGAAGTAGGAAGTAGCACGCAAAAAAGCTCAGCGAACACAAAGGCTGAATCCGATCGATTAGGGTAGTAGATCGGCTGGCTTGATTTTCTTGTTGCTGAAGTAGCCCGGCTCGTTCTTGAAACCAAAATAACTGGGCTTATAACCAGCAGGCAACTCAACATCCGCCTTCTCCGCAATCTGCGATTCCAACCCGACCATCCAATACGTCGCATTGATTACCAACCTTCGCAGATCCTCGCACTCAAAATCAACAGCCGACCCAATCGTCGAGCACAACAGCTTTCCTTGCTCCCCTCCCTCCAATCGATAATCCTTGGTCCAAACCAATGGCATCATGGGGTCGTTCTTGGGGCCAGCCAGCGGTGGATCAGTCGGCTTCATTCCGTCGACCACTTGCCCCAACATCAAAACACTGGCGGTCTCAGGCAAATTCACCACGCCGTACACATCGGTCGGCCCGAAAACATCGCTGACACCCTTGAGAATTGGAGAATCCTTGGCAGACTCGGGAATCACTCCGCGGGTCGCTTGGCCGTTATGCACGCCATGATGGCTGTGCCATGTCTCTCCAATGACCTGCAATCCAAAGCCACCTTTCCATTCGCTCCCACCGTTGTTCCAATTCCAATTCTTGTACTTCGATTTCGAATTGCCTGGATACGCAAACGGATGCGTCGATGTACGCAATGCGATGAACGGCTTACCCGATTTGAAGTACTTTTCGAAATGCTCCATTTGCTCATCTGGCAAGGAACGCATCCGAATAAACAGAATCAATCCATCCGCGTCATCGAGCTGCTCCAAGCCTGGTGTGTTCGAGGTGTAGTTGGGATCAACCGTCTTGGTTTCGGGATTAATGGAGAACAAAACCACGCAATCGAACCCATGCTTCTCCGCCAAAATCTTCGCGAGCATCGGGAGGGCTTCCTCACTGCGATACTCTTCATCTCCCGATACCAAAACAATCTTTTTGCCACGCCCTGGTAAATCCCCCTCTTGGTTGCCCGGCACAGTTAACCAAAGCGAATCATCCGCATAGGGCTTGTTTGCAACTACTGTCGGTGCCGAAGCCACTAGCCCCAGCCCCAAACCGATTAATGTTATTAAAGAGAGGATAGTCTTCATGATGCTTTCCGAGAGAAAATGTTGCTACCTACGGGTAGGGGAGGGAGGGATGGCGTTACTCTTTCAAGCCGACTGCGAAGAGCCGCTTTCTACTCGAGACGTACAGTATACCACCTGCGACGATCGGAGTGGTGTACATGGCGGAACCCACGTTCGATTCCGCCAGGAATTTTTTTCCCGCCGAAAGTTCAAAGACTTCAATGTCTCCGTCTTCGTCTCCCAAATAGACTTTGCTATCCGCTATGAGAGGCGAGCTCCACGAAGCGGACTCGAGGTCATGGGTCCAGTGAGGCTCTCCAGTCTTCCGGTTCACGCAATGTGCCATTCCGCTCGAATCTAAGGCAACTAGAAAATCCCCCTTGATGGCGACCGTTGCACAGGAACGGTGTAACGTGCTCTCTCGGTCGGAGGTGTCCGCTCCTCTATAACTCCACACGACGGCAGAGTTCGGGTTTGGCAACTCCTTTTCCCCCGCTTCGATATCCATTGCCTGAATCCTTCGATGCGGCACGACTCGCTCTCCCGAAGAATCGACGACCAACGTTGGGCTGACGTCTCCTCGCTTCGTCCCATCGATGGCCCACAAAACTCCCGGCCCCTCACCGTGCTCCGGATCCTCGCCAATTGCAATATAGATAACATCGTCATAAACAACCGGAGTGCCAATAGGATGAAGCCGCGTCGCGTTTCGCATGCTGTAGATAGAAGCTTTCGGATTGGTATCGAATTTCCAAAGCAGCTTCCCAGTCCCTGATCCTTCGGCATTTGATTCACCGGCTAGATCAAAACTATAAATCCAACCATCTCCCCCTGCAAAGACAACTTGTTCAACTCCCCCGACGAGCCCCACCGCAGGAGAAGACCACTGTCCGTGAAGAATATTTTCCCCAGGCGAAGAGTCTGCCCACAGCAATTCCCCGGTCTTCTTATCTAAACAAATAAAGCTTGGCGACTTGGGGGCAGGGATCTGTTTGTGTTCACCATCGATACCATTCCCTGTTACCACGAACAACTGATCTCCCCACGCCGTAACAGAACAGCTACACATATTGTGCTGGGAAATACCGAGATCCTTCATCATGTCGAATCGCCAGATCACATCGGCCTCGGTCTTGGAGGTATGCTCTTCATCTCGGACGGGGCCATCATTCTCGTCGTCATAGAACCCCTCCGTGTCCAAGCAGACGACCTCTCCTCGATTCGTGACGTACCACAAGCGATCTCCTTCCACCAGCGGCGAAGAGCAGATACCGATGTTTGGCCAATCCTGAGCCCGACCGGTGGCCAGCTTCTCACTGCTGTGCTGCCACAGGAACTGTCCATCCGACTCCCTTAAACAAAGCAATACCCCCAAGTCGATGTCTGGTGGCAATCGCTCAATAAAACCAGACCCATTGTTGGTGCCAACAAAAATTTTACCGTTAGCCACCACAGGGTTTCCATAGGTCTCAGTGCCAAGCGGGGCGGACCACAGAACATTCTCACCTGTCTCGACGTCAAATTGACTCGGCAGCGGACCACTCTCAGGAGCGTTGTTGCGATAGCTGCTGCCACCCCATTGATTCCAATCTCGAGATTTCGAGGCAGCATTCTCTGGATCTTGTTTGGGTGAATCCGAACCAAGCAACGACGTATGAGTGGCAGAAACGCCGACTAGAATAAAAGACGGGAGCAAAACTACCACAACGAGCAGATTGCGTAAAAGGTGGGACAACATGGCTGGTCGCAAATACGAGTCAATGGGGGGCTTCTACAGGAATTGGCTTCTTTGAACCATGATTCCTACACTAGTTTAACACGACACCAATTTGAAGGATCTTCCTGGAAGCGGCTCGAGGCACTCCTGGCTAAATGGATGTTGGTGTTGAGCGAACCGTAACAGCAAAAAAAGAACCCGATCTCAGGAAACTCGATCGGATTGTAGCCGTACAGTTTTGCACCTCGAATAAAAATTCGCCATCGCTCCTTAGTTTTATCAATTCGCGATATCTGACACAGCAGATCTTCGTCCGGAACCTTGGGAGGATCTTCACTCGCTTTGAGAATCGAGGTATGCCGACCGTTTACAACGACTCCCCCCTTGCTTGCATCCGCCCCCTTGTTGCTGCCCGGTGGCGGCGAGTCGAATCGAATGCGATAACAAAAATGATTGGCACGCTTTATCCCAGAACTACCTCGCGTATCAATATATAATTGCAGATAACGGCCCGTCGTCCTGGCGTCCGTGTTCGACCTAGACGCAACGGGCTGCTTCGTATCAACGAACGCTGCACTCAAGTCAAGTTCAAACATCAGCCCTCGTTCATGCCACGCGCCCCGCATCGTCCAATCGTTGGGATTTTCGATCGTGAGTTGCTCTAAGCGAGGCAACGTGTAACGCTCCGTTAATGACCAGCTCAAATCGTCCAGCAAGCCGGTTTTGCTCGACGTCACATCGAAGCGATGCATTGAAAATCCGAAGTCGAATAAGTATGCAGCATCGGAGATAATGTTGGTACTTGTCATGCCTGCTGCTCTCGGAACCGCATTCTGCGAACAAACTGAATCATCAAAATCGCATCGTAAACAGTATGCGCGATAATGGCCATAAACAAATTTTCACTCCAATAGGCAGTTATCCCCAAAATGATTCCCAGCAGCGTGGCAACCGCAACGTAGCCCCGGCTTAACGGATGAACGATTCCAAACATAAGAGAGGATAGAAAAATTGCAAAGGCGACACCCGGTGTTCCAAAGACCCCTAATTCACGAACCAACGTTCCTTGGAGCCAACCACGAAAGAGCAATTCTTCCCCTACTCCGGCTGCTAAACTCAATGCGATAAGGTGCCAAACATTGCATCCTCGTAGCAAAATCGATAGATGCTTTTCCGCGATGTCAGTTGTTTCTTGAATCCACGAAAAGCGAAAAATCTCCAAGCCATGAACGAGGAGCACCATTCCAATGCCAATAAGAAAGCCCCCCAGCAGGCCAGCCCCGAGCCTGACATACTCGGTCAGCTTGGGCATGGTCTCGTGGGGATGCACCCCTCCGAACCATGCTAATACGACCGCTAGTAGACCGATCCCCAGCTCGAACATGGCAGCCATGAAAAACTGCTGGTGGTTTGGAGTGTGTTGTTGCATCGGGTAGCAGGATGATCAGAAACGGGGAAAGTCTCGAATTGGAATCGATGACCCCTGGATTGACAACCCGCTGCCCTTACGATTCGATCAATTGGAGCGAAGACTTGTTTAACTGAAACGAGGCCTCTTTGCCGTTTTCAAAGGAAATGCGTGCCATTTTCCGCGCCCCCTTGCCGTCGATCCTTTCGACTTGGCCGATGCCATAATCTGGATGTCGCACGATCGACCCCACCTCGAACAAATCTACCTCCGTTCCTTCCTTGGTCGTCACTGTCTGCAACATCGAGGCTGATCGGAGCCCCATCGCAGGCAATTTTTTCTTGAGCTCGAGCAGTTTGTCGGAAACGTCTCCCGCAGTACTGTCGGTCTCAAAATCGTTCTCCTCTCCGATACATGCCTCAGGGGAGTCATCTTGATGAGAAAGTAAAACGGTCTTTCGTTTCTTGCTCGCCCCCAAACCTTTCGCAGTAAAACCAGAAGATGCGCCGAGCTGCTTCGATTTCGATTCGAACTCACTGTCAAACTCCCCCTTCATGCCTAACCGGGCTGCCGTTCGATTGCTGCGCTGCTGCTTTTTACTCGCCCCATCCTCCTCAAATCCGTCATGGAAGGAATCCGAATCGAACGAATCAAAATCCTCGCTTTGAAAGTCGTCGGAATTGAAGTCATCCGCTGCAAAATGAAAGTCGCTCTTGTCGATCTTCTCCATTTCCCCGCGAGGTAGCTCGAGCAGAAAGGGGCTCGCCGGTGAAACGCGATGGCTGGCAAACCCTCGCTGCTTAGCCATACTTAACTGCAACCGGTTCTTGGCTCGAGTGATGCCGACAAAAAAGAGTCTCCGCTCCTCCTCAATTTGATGCGGATCATCCTTGGTTCGGACGTGAGGTAAAACCCCATCCTCTAACGCGATAATGTATACGTTGTCGTACTCGAGGCCCTTGGCAGCGTGCAGCGTCATGAGGGTCACTTTGCTGTCGGCATCGGTCAAGTTATCCACGTCGCTGGATAAAGTGATTTGCTCCAGAAACCGCTCTAGTCCGTTCCCCTCGTTTTCGGGATCTATGTCGACGTTGTGGGCATCTGACTTTAATTCATTGATGTTGCCGGTAATGCTCTCGTCGGGGGTCTCCGACTTGCGATTCGTGATGTATTCTATGTAGTTCGTTGACGCTAACACCTTTTCGAGCATGGCCAGAATGCCATCGCCTTGCATCTCGACTAGGTCTCTGTAGAGGGCCAGGAACTGCTTGGCTCCCTGAGCTGCTTTTTTGCTCAGCAAGCCTGCTTCCGCAGCGGCTCGTAATGCCACGAGCATTGGAATTTCTCGATATTTGGCGAGCTCGCTCACTTTCGCCAGGGATTTATCACCGAGCCCGCGAGTTGGTACGTTGATGATACGATCAAAGGATACATCGTCGGTTGGGTTGTGAACCAAACGCAAGTAAGCGAGTAGGTCCTTGATCTCTTCACGTTGGTAGAATCGAAAGCCGCCGATCAGCTGATAGCTGAGCTTGCGTTTCAGTAGCGCTTGCTCGAGAAGCCTGGACTGTGCGTTGGTGCGATAAAGGATGGCAAAGTCCTTTCCTTTAGCTCCATTCTCGAGAATCTCCAAAGCAATCGAGTGTGCAATCTCGTCCGCTTCTTCGCGATCAGACACGTAGGTACAAAATCGAACGGACGCCCCTCCCTCTCGTATCGGCTTGAGGATCTTGGCTTTGCGACGCGTGTTGCAAGCGATCAAGCTATCGGCAACCGACAGAATCTGAGGAGTACTGCGATAGTTATCTTCTAATCGAACCGTGACAGCTTGTGGGTAGTCTCGTTCGAAGTTCAGAATGTTGCGGATGTCAGCTCCCCGCCAACTGTAGATCGATTGATCTGGATCCCCCGTGACATTGATATTAGGATGATCGAGCGATAAACCGCGAACGATTAAGTACTGCGCAATGTTGGTATCTTGATACTCATCAACCAGGATATACCGATGTTTCTCGTCTAGCTCGGCTCGCAAATCAGGATTGTTGCGGAGAATGCATGCGGTGTGCATGAGCAAGTCATCAAAGTCGACGGAGTTGTTGAGCTGAAGAATTTTTTGGTAGGCCGGATACAGCTTCGCAACGACTTTGTCTTGAGCTCCACTCGACATCCCCTCGAACATCTCGGGGCTGATGGCACGGTTCTTTAATGTACCAATCCGGCGAGCCAAATCTCCTACGTTGAGATGAGTGGTCGAAATGCCAGCGAGGTCGATAGCCTTTTTGAAAGCTTTGCTGGCATCGTCTGCATCGAAGATCGAGAAGTTCGGTGACAAGCCTGCTGTCTCGCCGAATCGCCTTAGAAAGCGAACGCAATAACCGTGAAACGTACCCATCCAGACCGGAGCATCTCCCACCATCGATGCGACCCGTTTCTTCATCTCACTGGCCGCTTTATTGGTGAACGTGAGTGCGAGAATCGAGTAAGGTGAAATACCTTGGTGAAGCAGGTTCGCGATGCGATGGGTGACAACGCGGGTCTTACCCGACCCTGGACCAGCTAAAATGAGCAGGGGTCCATCAACGTGTGTAACCGCTTGGCGTTGCGACTCGTTCAGGGCATCCAAAAGGTATGATGATGTCTGAACCATGGGAACCTCCTCCAATAGTGCGTTTCCTTTAATCCGGACATTATCTCCTTGATCGTGAGATTGTTCCAGTCATCCTTGCCAATCGGGTACAATTAGTGGCCACCAGTATCATTAACCATTGAAGCCAAACGACTTATGACAAATCTCGCTCAGACGGATCTTACATCGAGCTTGCCCACAAATCTTGAAGAATTGCGAGCATCCGGCTGGACGAGCCGCACGGTCAAGCAAGAAATCTACAAAAACTTCCTCGACAAGCTGGCCAATGGCGAGCCCCTCTACCCCGGAATCGTCGGATACGATGATACGGTTGTGCCGGAGCTCAACATTGCGCTGCTAGCGGGGCACGATTTGCTATTCCTCGGCGAGAAGGGGCAAGCTAAGAGTCGACTCATGCGGACATTGGTCCGTTTCTTGGACGAGTATATCCCCTACCTTGATCACCCCGATCTTATGGTTCACGAGGATCCCGAACGACCCATCACGAGTCTCGGTAAGCGAATCGTGCGCGAGAATCCTCCGTCGCAAGTGCCAATTAAATGGTGGCATCGCGATGATCGCTATGTCGAACGACTAGCCCCCGGAACGAAGTTTGCCGATGTCGTCGGTGAGATTGATCCGGCGAAACTGACATCGGGTGTTAGCATGAGCTCGGAGGAAGCGTTGCACTTTGGCTTGATTCCTCGGATGCACCGTGGGATCTTCGCCATGAACGAATTGCCAGAGTTGGATGAATTGGTTCAAGTCGGTTTGTTCAATATTCTGGAAGAGCGTGATGTACAGATTCGGGGTTATCCTATCCGATTCGATCTGGATATCTTCATCATGTTTTCTGCCAACCCGAGCACGTACAACAGAAGCGGCAAAGTGATACCGCAGCTCAAGGATCGCATCGGTTCGATCATTCAAACGCATTATCCCCTTGAGCGGTCGCACGGGATCGAGATATTGCAGCAAGAAGCAGGCTTTGACTCTGGCCCTCCCTATCCGGTTCAAGTTCCCTACTTCATGCTAGAGTTGATAGAAGAAATCACGTCGCAGGCTCGCAAGTCAAAATATGTCGACCAAGCGTCCGGGGTTTCGGCTCGATTTTCGCTAGCCAATTACCGAACCATGGTTGCGTCTGCGAGGCAACGGGCTGTGCTGCTCAAGGAGGACATCGCCGTTCCGCGCATCAGCGATCTAGGCCACCTTTACACTTCTTCTTTGGGCAAGCTAGAGGTCGATTTGATGGGAGCACACCAGATGAGCGAGAAGAAAATTCTCGATGCCCTCATCGCCAATGCCATTAAGGAAGTCTTCGAGCAGTATGTGGATTTGCATGGTGCGCAACCGATCGCGGAGATCTTCAACAAAGGTGTGCGGATCGAGGTCGGAGATCTCTTGCCTAGCAGCCACTACGCAGAAAAGTTAAAGCATGTGCCACCTGTGTGGGAGACCGCCTTTGAGGTCAACGCAGGTTCTCATCCTGCCATTCGTGCGGCGTGTATCGAGTTTGTTCTCGCAGGACTTTACAGCATGGATCAAATCAGCCGAGCCAGCAAACATGGCAAGGTTAGTTACGAGACCTAGTCGACTGCTCGGCTACCCAGGCCTCGATTAGCTTCGCGCAAAACGGATCCAACAGCCCGCCCGCTTTCGATTGATTTGTAGCAACTAGAACGGCAAAATCCTTCTCCGGGGATACCCATACAACGGCATGATTCATGGTGTTGTCCCCGGAATGCGTAAGAACCTTGCCGCCCCAGGCTCTATTTGCTACTCCCCATCCTAGAGCGTAATCGTTGCTGACTGGCTCATACATCTTGGCATAGTGTTCCTGATTCAAGTAGACGCTCTCACCGCGTCCGCCGCGAATGTGTTCCGAGATAAACTTGCCCCAATCCGCAAGCGTCATGTGCATTGTTCCAGCAGGCCCCATGGTAGGGACATTGTCAGTGGCTGGACCGTTGGAGGGAACCGGTGATCCCGATTCGAAGTGAGGCCATGGCTGATCGATTTGCCCCACCGTTCCGGTCCCGCCAAATCCAGCGGATGTCATCCCGAGAGGCTCGAACACCTCTTGCCTTACGAGCGTTTCCCAGTCTTTCCCGGTGGCCCGCTCGGCCATGGCAGCCGCGACGGTATATCCCCAGTTTGAATAATGGAACTCACCCGGCTTCCGATCGAACTTTGCTCGGATCGCATCTTGGACCACCCGAAGCCTAGCCGCCACCAGATCCTTTTCCTTGGTGTAATTGCTCGTTTTGAAGTTACCATCCAAGCCGCTCGTGTGAGAAAGCAGTTGGACTAGATTGATAGCTCGCGTCTCGTCACTCATCTCGGGCACCAAATCGGGAAAGGTTTCTCCCAAGGTTTGTTCCCAACGAAGAGAGCCTGATTGAACCAATCTCGCCATCATGGTAGCGGTGATTGCCTTGCCACAAGAACCGATATGCCACAAGCCATCTTTCGTGACCTGTTCGGCAGCTCCTCGCTTTCTAAAGCCCGCAACCTCAAGGTGCTGGATACCTTGGCTCGTGACAATAGCCACACCGATTGCGGGCAGATTACTCGTTACCCGTTGAGCTTCAATATCCGTTCCCAAACTATCTAGCTTGAACCCCTGGCCGTTAGCGTTCGAGCACGAGTAAGCAACGAAAGACACAACGAGCAAGAAGGATAAACCAGTTCGCATGGTAGCAAGTTAAAAAATGGGGGAAATGGCGGGGAGGTGCATAAGAATAATCCGTGTCGCCCCAGTTCACTATGGTATTCACTCGCGAGTCGATACTAATCTAACTCTGCCTCAAATCCATACGTGCTGGCAAACCGTTCAGCAAAGCGCTCCGACCTTTATGAGCGAATCTATTTCGGATTGCTGTGGGTCATATCGCGCCCAGTTAGTGAACCTAGAAGCCGAGCACATATGGGACCGACCAGCACTTGGTTTCGCATGTCGATTCACGATCCCCCCTAAGGCCAAAGCTTTCGAACTCAATGATAGTCCTTACTCCCTTGTCGTTACGAAGTTGACGGACCGTCAACATAAATAGCTAGACGGCTGAATATAGATGGCGAACGAGTTGGTATGCTACCTTTTCAATCTACGTCTGCGATGATCTTTTCTCCACGGCTCGCGTAGCACTTTCTTGCAAAACCTCGCCAGGAGAATATTAAACAGATGGTACGCTCCAAAACTCCGAGTTCCGTCATCCGAGCCCCCCGGTTGTAATTTTCTACGCCCCAAAATCCTTCTTTTGTGCGATTGAGCCACCTTAGACAGGGCTGATAGTTGCGAGATTCGAGCGAATCTGCTATGCTTGACGATGGTGCGTATACGCATTTTTCTTGTCTGTGCTCTTATCGAAATAGGCCATTACCGCCATGATGAAACCCGTCATGAATCGACATTCTGGGATCTCCAAGCGTCAGAATCACGCACGCTTGTCATTGCGACGATTGCTTTGCTTGTCTCTCACATCTTCTCTTCTGATCGGGCACTCGTTCGCCGCAGAAGAGTCAGATGCCGTCGCCCAAGCGAACCGGCCATTTGCGAACCCCGAAATGGTCATGCCCACGATCGATACCAAAGTGTTCACCTACACCGATGTCGGTGCCAAAATCCCGAACTACACGCCAGGCCGTCAATGGGGAACTCAAGGTGCACCGCTCACGGAAATGCAGGACCCGCTGCCAGCCGAGAAGTCCTTGAAGTCCTATTCGGTTCCGCAGAGCTTTAGTTTGTCCCTGTGGGCGAAAGAATCCAATGCCAACTGGCCCGAAGCCGCACGAGCCAACGAAGCAATGGCTGGCTTACAAGGAAAGCCTATCGCCATGTCGTGGGACGAGCGTGGTCGGCTGTGGGTGTGCGAAACCATCGACTACCCGAATGAACTGCAATCGCCCGGCCAAGGTCGCGATCGAATTAAAATCTGCGAAGACACCAATCAAGATGGAACGGCGGACAAGTTCACGATCTTCGCGGAACATTTGAGCATTCCCTCAACGCTGATCCCTTATCGCGGCGGGGTGATCGTTCAGGATGGGACCAGGACGATCTACCTGAAGGACACCGACGGCGATGGCGTAGCAGACTTTAAGCAAGTTCTCATTACCGGTTGGGCGATGGGGGATACGCACGGTGGGGTCGGGAACTTTCAGTACGGTCCCGACAACTGGATCTGGGGCATGCAGGGGTACAATAACTCGACTCCAGTCATCAACGGCGAAAAGCAAATGAGTTTCCGCCAAGGTTTCTGGCGATTCAAACCCAAATCTGGCGCGTCCGATTCGACAGCACCAGCCTTCAAAATAGATCCCAACTCAAAGAAAGCGGCAACGGTTGCCACCGACGAATTCGATGACCATACGATCCGTATCGATGCTGTCGAATTCATTCGCGCAACAAATAACAACACTTGGGGCCTCGGATTTAGCGAAGAAGGCTACGTATTCGGTTCGACAGCCAACAATTGCCCCAGCGTACATATGCCGATCCCCAATCGATACTATGATCGAGTCGCAGGCTGGTCACCCAAGACCCTAGAGAAAATCTCTCCCGATTCCAGATTCAAGCCGATCGCGGAAAAGATCCGTCAAGTTGACGTGCACGGTGGCTACACCGCCGCGGCGGGCTCTGCGATCTATACAGCTCGAAACTATCCAAGCCCCTGGTGGAACCGTATTCAAATGGTTTGCGAGCCGACCGGGCATTTGGTGGGCAGTTTTGTACTTTACAAAGACGGAGCAGGCTACAAGAGCAACAACACGTTCAACACTGTAGCAAGTGTTGACGACTGGGCAGCTCCAATCATGGCAGAGGTCGGCCCTGATGGAAACGTTTGGGTGCTCGATTGGTACAACTACATCATTCAGCACAACCCAACACCTCAAGGGTTTACGACTGGCAAAGGAGCCGCATACGAAAGCGACCTTCGCGACAAACGATTTGCTCGCATCTACCGCTTGATGTATCAAGCGAGCGAAGGTGAAAAAAACGCGTCGAGTACACTGGATCTATCCAATGCGAAACCATCGGAACTCGTGGCAGCGTTACAGGATAGAAACTTCTTTTGGCGCCGAACGGCCCAACGACTGATCGTTGAGCGTGCTTTGAATGACAAGGAGACGCTTGCGGCTCTAGTCTCCCTGGTTGACGACAACACTACCGATGAGATCGGTCTCAATCCCGGTGCGATGCATGCCATTTGGACACTCGCTGGGTTGGCCGAAGCCGGCAACTCAGAAGCTGAGCAAGCGTTGCAAATAGCGTGTCTTAAGGGCTTTACTCATCCCTCCAGTCCCGTTCGGCATGCAGCGGTTTCCAGTTGCCATCCCGAACAGCTTAAACAAGCGACTGAGCTTAAGCTGAACGAGGATACCGACCCTAAAGTCAAGCTGGCGTTGATGCTCCGAATTGCCGACGGCAGCTCGAATGATGTCGTCTCCTCGTCGCAAATCTCGGGCATGTTACTCAGCGATGCAACGATTACTGCAGATGAGATCTTGCTGGACGCATGGACCTCGGCTGCCTCGACGGATCCCGTACCAACCATCTTGGCAATCGCCAATGATCCCAAAGCGACATACAACGAGGCACTTACCTCTAGAATATCGGTATTGGCAGAACATGTTGCGAGATCCAATCCAGACGCAAATATGATTTCGGAATTGTTGGACTTGAACCCAGCTTCCAAGCTAACCGTTGCCGCCTGGGAAGGGCTCGCCCGAGGATGGCCCAAGGATCTCAAGCTTACTTTATCGGACGCGGCTCAAAAGAAATTTCACGATCGGTTTCTCGCCGATTCCACCAGTGTTGAATGCAAAGCCGCGATCCTTTCAGTCGCTGACAAGTGGTCGATTCGAGATCTAGAGCAAAGCGTCGCCACCATTCAACAGAGTTTGTTCGACATCGCCTTGGATAGCACGCTGGACAACCAAAGGCGTTTGAGTTCCTGGGAACAAGCGATTCGGTTAGCACCCAACAGCGAACGAATACTCGAGGCAACTTCCAAATTCTTGACCGCGCAACTGACTCCTGAGGTCGGAGACAAAGCGATCGAGGCACTTCAAGCAGCACGTGTTGATGGGCTAGGCAAACAATTGCTCGCGACACGACGTAAATTGAGCCCCACACTGGGAAACAGTGTCATCCGCGTATTGCTCAACCGGGGAGAGACCACAACCCTCGTATTGGATGCGATCGAACAAGGTCAAATACAGTTCGGTGATTTGCAACTAGATCAGCGTCAAGCGATTTTGAATCATCCGGATCGCGGTATCGCGCGACGAGCGGGAGAATTGATGAAAGCTCAAGGTGCGTTGGTAACGAGTAACCGCCAAGCCCTCGTCGACGAATGGATGCCGGTGACAGAAGCTAGCGGCAATGTTGAGAAAGGTATCGCAGTGTACAAAAAACATTGTGCTCAATGTCACAAACACGGCGAGATCGGTGTCGCTATTGGGCCTAATTTGACCGGCATGGCGGTTCATCCCAAGGGGGAGATTTTGATGAATATTCTCGATCCATCCCGAAGTGTAGAAAGCAACTTTAGAACCTATCAAGTTCTAACAGCGGACGGGATCGTTCTAACCGGCATGCTGGCTGGTGAGTCAGCCAACTCGATTCGTCTGATCAATTCGCAGGGCAAAGAGGAGCAAATCCTCCGCGAAGATATCGAAGAGCTGAATGCCTCGGACAAGTCACTCATGCCAGAAGGGTTCGAAGCCCTCATCACCAAGCAAGAGATGGCAGACCTGCTCGCGTTCCTCAACAATCGTGAACAGTTCACGCCCCTGACGCTGTCCACCGCCGCTACGATCAGCGGAGCAAAGGGACTGCCCGGCATGCGCGGTGGAAGCGGGGACAAGTTTGAGTTCCCACAGTATGGAACAATTGAGATCGAGGGGGTTCCCTTTGAAATCCAAGATCCTCAAGAGGGACGCGTGGCGAATATCATTGCCTTGCAATCAGACGGACCTCGCGGCCGATCTACGTTGCCTTCTACGGCAACACTGTCCTGTGCGGGGAGTGTCAAGTCAATTCACTTGCTAGCAGCGTTGTCAACCTTTGGTCCGCGTGGCAACGACTCACCGTCAACTAGTTTGATTGTGCGTTGTCGATTTGAGGATGGCACGACGGAAGATCACAATCTCGTGAATGGAAAGCATCTTGCAACCTATCGGGAAAAAGTCGATGTATCCGACTCCAAACATGCCTTGGAAGTGAATGGACGACATATTCGCTACGTCAACATTCCGATTTCCAGTGACAAGCCGATGAAAGAAATAGAATTTGTCAAAGGGGGAGACTTTTCTACTCCACTGGTGTTTGCAGTAACAGTTGAATCAGCAACCACAGACGGTCACTAGTCGATAGGATTTAAGACAATCCGCGATTACCAGACCTCGAGACAATCGTCGTGGAGCAGCCAAAACTGCGTCGCAAAATTACCCTCGCGATGCAGCCTAAACTGCCACGTTGAATCGTGCATGCTATTCGCCCAAATCGCCCATCCTCTTCTCATTTATAAAAGGTGTCATCGTGCGATTGCAATTTCGTTCGTTACTGGCCGCAGTAGCCGTCTTTTCCTTTGTTTCACAGTTTTGCGCTGCTCAGGACAATCCAGAGCGACCACGGCGAGGAGGTGGTTTCGGTGGTCCCATTCAATTGGGGTCGGATGATGTACCGTTCTACAATGCTCCTCCCGAAGGCTTCAAGAGTCCACGCGAGGGAATTCCACACGGAAAGCTGGAACTGATCGAATACGAATCTAAAACCGTTGGTACCACTCGCAAGGCGAATATTTACACACCCCCCGGTTACACTTCGGATACGAAATATCCTGTCCTCTATTTGTTGCATGGTATCGGTGGCGATGAAGGGGAGTGGGTACGTTTTGCGAATCCCACCGATCTTTTTGACAATCTGATCGCAGACAGCAAAGCGGTTCCGATGATCGTCGTGATGCCAAACGGGCGCGCTCAGAAGAATGATCGAGCCGAGGGAAACGTGATGGCCGCAGCGCCTGCCTTTGCCGTGTTCGAACGTGATTTGATCGACGATCTGATTCCTGCTATCGAATCTCGCTACTCGGTTGACACCGATCGAGAAAAGCGAGCCATTGCAGGCTTGTCGATGGGAGGCGGACAGACATTTAATTTCGGCCTCGGCAATCTAGACTTGTTCGCTTGGGTAGCTCCCTTTTCTGCGGCACCCAATACCAACCCACCTGAGAAACTGATTCCCGATGTCGAAGCAGCCAAGTCAAAGCTCAAATTGTTGTGGATCTCGTGCGGAAACAAAGATGGGTTGATTCGCATCAGTCAAAACGTACAACAGTTTTTGAAGAAGAACGATATCGAGCACGTATGGCATGTCGATGAACATGGCCACGATCCTACCCACTGGAGCAACAGTCTGTATTGGTTTTCTCAAAGCGTCTTCCAAGATACTAAGCCCGTAAGACAAACCGCCGTTACAACGCCGGAGAGCAAAGCCGGCGATTCGGACATGAAGGGACTCGTTGGTACTTGGACTGGAACGATTGACACTCTAATCGGACAACAAGAATACGTTTACACGATCGAATCTCAAGGTGACAAACTGACCGGCAAAGCGAGTATGAAACTCGATGGCAATCCCTTCACAAGCGAGATCGTCAATGTCAAGTTGGATGGCAAGAATGTCAGCTTCGATGAGAAGCTTCAGTTTAATGAAATGGAATTGGTAATCACCTATTCCGGAGAGCTGGACGGCGATCAGATGAAGTTGAGCCGCAAGGTTGGCGATTTCGCAAACGAAGAGTTTGTTGCGAAGCGCGCCAAGTAGCGACTCATAACGGAATAGCTTACAGCCGTTTCTTGTTGGCAAAGCGAACTTGAAACGGTGGATTGGCTTTCTAGTACTTGCTTTCTAAGATAGAGAGAGATGCAATGTCAAGCTTTCGCTCGAAAGGCATTGTGAGGTCCCTAGGTACCGTGGGCTATCTAGCCATTGGGTTCGCCGCTGCGTTGCTGTCGATCTGTGCGCAAAACACTTTTGTCGATCAAGCGTCGGCAAATGACCAACCATCCGCAAAGATCGATGGGTTCCTGCAATCTCATTGTGTTGCCTGTCATTCGGGCGATGCTTCCGAGGGGGCACTGGATCTAAAGACGTTGAATTGGAGTGACGAAAGATCTCTCGTATCGATGGTTCGCGTGTTCGATCGCGTTCAGCAACACGAGATGCCGCCACCTTCGGAACCTCTTCCTGGGGAGTCTGAGAGAGAGTCATTTCTGAATGAGTTATCCGCTCATTTAAAGCAACTCGATCGAGAACGCATTCGACGAGACGGTCGATCCATGACTCGGCGACTCAATCGTTACGAGTATGAAAACACTCTGAGAGACTTGCTACAACTGCCCTGGATCCAGGTTCGGGATATGCTTCCTGAAGATGGAGAGATGCACCGATTCAACAAACTGGGGCAAGCGTTAGATGTCTCGCATGTCCAGTTGGCACGGTATATGAGCGCGGCGGACTACGCATTGAAGCAAGCCATCTCGGTTAGCTATGAACGTCCCGAGTCGAGCGTAAAGCGATACTATGCTCGCGATGAGCTCTCACTATTCGGTAACTTCCAACCTCGCGAGAACGGCACACTGCCAGATCGCCTTGCCTTTCCCGTGTTGGATGCACGTGCGCAGCCCGATGTGCGAAGCGGTCGAGAGCCACGATCATCTCCGGAAACGCGGGAGCGTGAAGCGGTCGGTAAGGTAGCCAGCATCTTCAGTGATGCAGGTGGTTATAGCTGGGGCCAATTCCGAGTGCCGGCATCGGGAAGATACAAGCTACGATTCAAAGGCTATTCGATATGGGTAAGTGGCGGGGGCATCGGGCGATGGTTCTATGAGGGCTTTGGCGATCAGAAAGCACCCGTTTATCATCTACCTCTTTGGCATCGCCCGAACCTCGACGAGGTTTGGCCTGGGCGTCGCCCGGAACCGATTGGTGTTTACGCACAAAGTTCCGGCAAGAGCAGGCCGCTAGGACAGTTCGACTTTGGAACCGAGCCGACCGAATGTGAGATCGAAGTAGACTTGGTTGCCAACGAAGTGATCCAAACCGATGGTATGCGACTCTTCCGAACTCGCGTAAACGGGACCGATGAGCAGTACGTCAACCCACTGGCAACAGAATCTGGCATGCCCGGATATGCCATTCAGTGGATGGAGACCGAGGGGCCACTCGATGGTCCTGAGGTTACCAGCGGCTACCAGTTGCTGTTCGATGATTTGAAGCTCACCAGAATCGAAAGTGGATCCTCAAAGGGAATCGTCATACGAGTTCCCCCGAAACCAGCGGAAGCTTCGGCAGCACCGTCTTTTCTCGGCAGACCAAGTGGACAGAGCGGACAGGGCCCGCGCCGAGGATTTGGTCCGCCGCGATTGGTTGAAGTCACTGTTGATGTGGTTTCAGCCGCCCCTCACGACGACGCACGGCGATTACTGACTCGGTTCATGAATCGCGTCTATCGCCAACCTATTGAGCAGCATCATTTGGAGCGGTTTTTGGCGTTGTTCGAGCAGCAGTACGAACTGAGGGTTGGTTTCGCTAACGCTATGATATCGGCTTATACCGCCGTGCTCGCTTCACCGGGTTTACTCTTTATCAACGAAGAGCCGGGTCTATTGAATCATGAAGCGATCGCAACGCGACTAGGAATGTTTCTATGGAATTCGGAACCAGATCTCACCCTTAGGCATTTAGCCCGAGAGGGCGAGTTACACAAAACAGAGGTGCTACACGAGCAAGTGGATCGCATGCTCAATGATCCGAGATCGGCTCGTTTTATAGAAGCCTTCACAGACTATTGGCTCGATCTACGTAAAGTGAACGACACGTCTCCATCGACGACACTTTACAATGATTATGAATTAGACGAGCCTCTGAAAATGGCGATGATCGAAGAAACTCACTTGTTTGTGACCAAACTGATCGCCGATGACCTGCCCGCTCGCAATGTTGTCGACTCAGACTTTACCTACTTGAATGAACGACTAGCCGACCACTATCAAATTCCTGGTGTAGCCGGTGCTCAGATGCATTTGGTAAAGCTGCCTACCGATAGCGTGCGCGGGGGCCTTATGACCCACGCCAGCGTGCTCAAGGTGACGGCAAATGGTACCACGACCTCCCCCGTTGTTCGAGGTAGCTGGATCACAGAACGTATTTTGGGCCTCCCGATTTCCCCCCCTCCCGCCGTGCCTGCCGTTGAGCCAGACATTCGAGGCGCGGTTACCATTCGACAACAGCTCGAGTTGCATCGAGCAGACGCGAGCTGTGCTGCTTGCCATGCTGTAATCGATCCTCCCGGATTCGCTCTTGAAGCTTTTGATGTCATGGGAGGATTTCGCGATAGGTACCGGGCTGTAAACGAAGAGGTCCCTGCTGCAAAGGGAGTGGGGATGAATGGACAAGCGTTTTTATTCCATTACGGCCCAGAGGTCGACGCGGCTGGTGTCCTCTCGGACGGAAGCGCCTTTCGAGATGTCCGCGAGCTGAAGCAGATCCTGTTGCAAAACGAGAGGGTTTTAGCTCGCAATCTTGTAAATCAGTTCACGATCTATGCGACCGGAGCACCCATCTCGTTTGCCGATCGCGACGAAATCGAGCGTATCCTTGATGCCACCGAGTCAGAATCATGGCCTGTGCGATCCCTGATTCATGCGATCGTTCAAAGCGAATTGTTCCTTCACAAGTAAAGAGTCGAGGTTCTAACGATGCCTGAGAACAATTCTAAAATGAGTGCAATCGCTCGTCGTAACTTCTTGAAGACAACTGGCGTGCTAATCGGTTTGCCATGGCTCGAATCGATCCATTCTGCACGTGCCGCCGAGTCGACTGGCTGCTTGTCAGCGACATCACCCCGGCGATTCCTAGGGATTTGCAATAACCTTGGTTTGTTGCCAGAGGAATTCTTTCCCAAGCAGTCTGGTCGCGATTATGAACCGTCTCGATACCTCAAATTGTTGCAAACTCATCGCGACGAGTTCACCGTCTTTAGTGGTGTGTCGCATCCTAACGTAGATGGTGGTCATCCATCCGACATCAGTTTTCTCACCGCAGCCCCCCATCCAGCCAGTAGCTCGTTTCGGAATTCCATTTCGCTCGATCAAACGATTGCGGAATATGTCGGGAATCAAACTCGTTTTCCCTCTTTAACGTTGGCCGTGAACTCCGGCAATCGTAGCCTTTCGTGGACAGGCACTGGGGTTTCGATTCCACCCGAGGAAAGTGCCGCTGCATTGTTCACGCAACTGTTTTTGCAAGGCAGCCAAGCTGAAGTGAATGCGCAGATTCGCAAGCTCGACACGGGACGCAGCATTCTCGATGCGATTGCAGATCAAACGAAAGATCTCCAGCGACGGGCCAGCAGCAGCGATCGCAATCGTTTGGAACAATACTTTTCCAGTGTTCGCGATTTAGAGTCCCGTATGCTGGCCGCTCGTGAATGGGAAGGCAAAGAAAAGCCAAAAGTCGACCGAGAACCACCCACAGACCCGACCAATCCAGCTCAGTACATGAGCAAGGTTCGTCTCATGTACGAGATCGTCAAGCTCGCGTTTCAAACCGATTCGACACGCTCGATTACTTTGATGCTTAATAGTGTCGGGACACCCGTAGTGGAAATACCTGGCAAGACCATCAGCGATGGTTATCACAATCTATCGCATCATGGCAAATCGGAGGAGAAGCTTGCTCAATTGAGAACCATTGACGAGGAGCACATGAAGCTGCTGAACCAGTTATTCAGCGATCTCAAGAGTATCAGCGAGGATGGTGAATCGCTTTTGGACCGCAGCATGATCCTTTACGGATCCAACCTCGGTGATGCAAACGCTCATTCGACCACGAACATGCCTATTCTTTTCGCGGGGGGGGGATTTAAGCATGGTCAGCACCTTGTGTATGACCAGCAACAGAACTACCCACTCCCCAATTTGTTCGTCTCCATATTACAACGAATGGGAATCGAACAGGAGCGGTTTGCTTCCTCGACAGGTACCATGCGCGGATTGGAGCCAACATGATGTACCAGATCAGGTTGTGCTTGGAAGTTCACTTGATCGGATGCATCGTGATTTCAGCCTCCGTGCTAACAAACCTATGCGCCCAAGACTCCGCGCCTACTCAAGAAATTCTGCCTGCTAAGGAACATGTAATCGACTTTGAGAACGTGACTGTTGGAAAACCTACCCCGAGATGGTCCGAGCAAGGGGTGACGTTCGAGCTGGCCCATCAGCCTAAGAGGAGCAAAGCGGCAGGCCGGATCATGTTCTTCCCGCACCTCGGCACCGATCGCAAAGGTATTCTCAACGCAATGGCCAATGAAGCGATTCCCGTCCGTGCAACCTTTGACCGACCGGCAAGACTAGTAAAGGTTGTCATGTGGGGATCAACAACTAGTTCTGCATGGTTAGAAGCCTATGATTCGCAAGGAAACCTTTTAGCTAAAGAGGGGTTAGATCAGGTACCTGTTCGGAGCAAGCCCGAGGAACAGATCCCGTTTTTTGCGTTACAACTTGAGGCGGATGGTATCGCCTATGTAGAAATCAGTGGCTCGCAACCCGGGGGTTTTGTAGCCGTGGATGAGTTCCGATGGATTTACAAGGAATAGCCCAGATCAAAAACAGTCAATTATCGACACTACTCTCTGAACGCCACTGTAAACAGTTCCTCACCCTCCCAGCGAAGCGACCGGGAGGGTCGGCAATCGAGCCTTAAGCGAGATTGCCGGGGAGGGCAGTACGCCGTCTGTCTCGTGCAGACCGATGCGTCAATCCCCTCCCCAGCCACGCTTTCGCGGGCTGACCCTCCCCAAACGGCGTTTGGGGAGGGTGAAGTCGGTGACGATCAGCGAGCAGTGTCCAATTTTCCCTTTTTTCTTTCACACCAAGGACCCCAGGAATGACCTCTCGCATGCTGCGTTCAACACTTATCGTATTGCTTATGGCACCACTGAGTATCGGGCAAGATACAGAGATTCGTGACGCCAATGATGCCACCGATCAAAGTAAGCCAATTGCGGCCCTTAAAGATACTTTTCAGGATTCGTTTCGAATTGGTGTAGCCGTAAATCGATCCGTAACCATGGGAGCTGGCTCTCGCCGTTCGGCAGAGGATGTTGCTAAGGATACCGCCCTAGCTAGACAGCACTTCAATCACGTCGTCGCCGAGAACGACATGAAGTGGCAATTGATTCACCCGAGACCCGGCGCTGACGGCTATGATTTCGCGCCGGCTGACGCGTTGTTGGAGTTTGCTACCGCGAAGAATATGGAACTAGCTGGCCACACCCTGGTTTGGCACTCGCAAACCCCCAACTGGGTTTTCGAGGGAACGCACGCTGCCAAAGACCCAGGTACCGAGTTTACAGGCCCGTTTAGTGAATTAACCATTAATCCACCGATGGCTCCACGTCCCAATCCGAATCCCAATGCGCCACCGAGGCAGGGTAGACCCGGCGGGCCAGGTGGACCCGGTTTCGGCGGTTTCCGTGGCTTCGATCTGAGTGGCCCTCAAGCGTCCCGAGAAGAGTTGCTCGAGCGAATGCGTGATCATATCCACACCGTTGTTGGGCGATACAAGGGCAAGGTTAAAGTGTGGGATGTCGTGAACGAGGCAATCGCCGATAACGGTCCCGAGGTTTTGAGACGTTCACCATGGTCGGTCATCATCGGTCCAGACTTTATTGCTAAAGCCTTCGAGTATGCTCACGAAGCTGACCCGGATGCGATTCTGCGATACAACGATTACGGCTTGGAGAACCCCGCGAAACGTAACAAGCTAATCAAGCTGGTACAGTCTCTTCAGGCGAATAATGTGCCGATCCATGCGATCGGTACGCAAGCCCACTGCAACGTATCGACCACGTTTGAGACCATGGATGCAGCCATCACGGAGATGAAATCACTCGGATTGCCCATCCATGTGACCGAGTTGGATGTCAACTCTGCCGTGGGAGGGCAACGTGGCACCGGTGCGGATGTCGGAGCCAACGCGGCAACCACCCAAGGTGGATTGGTCGAAGATGCCGATGCTCGGCTAGCCAAAGCGTATGAAGGGATCTTCCGAGCGTTCTTAAAACATAAAGAAGCGATCGATGTCGTGACGTTTTGGGGCGTCAACGATGCCGTTTCTTGGCGAGCCCAGGGGCGACCATTGGTTTTCGATGGTAACAACGAGCCGAAACCGGCGTTCCACGCCATCACAGCCCTCGTTGAAAAACCGTAAAGCCTGCCTAGGCATTCAAAATAGACCGTAGCAGAACCGGATCGAGCGGCTTAATCAAATGGGTATCGAAGCCCGAAGCGTAAGCCCTTTCTACATCGGCCTGTTGACCGTATCCTGTCAAGGCGATGAGATGGGGCGATTCGCTATCGAGAACACTTCGAACGCGTCGCGCCACCTCATATCCATCGATCCCAGGTAAGCCGATGTCGATCAAGGCGAAATCGGGTTTGTGGGTCATGATGGCCATCAAACCTGATTCTCCATCCGATGCTGTTACCACTTGATGCCCATCGAGCTCCAAAATAGTTTTAAGCAGTTCTCTGATATCCTCTATATCCTCGACCAAGACGATCGCTTTCGATAGTGGAATAGGCTCCGCAGTCTTCGAATGTTCCTTGCTGAGGTCGCCTGATTCGATGGGTAGCGTTTCTGTTCGATTCGATGGATCGCTCTCTGGTTGACTGACAAGGGGGAGACTTACGACGAATGTGCTACCACAATCACGTCCTGGACTGTACGCTTCAATAGTCCCGCCATGTAGCTCGACCAATGCCTTGACCAGAGTCAATCCAACCCCCAGTCCACCATCGGAGCGATCTAGCGTCTCATCGGCCTGAACGAAAGGCTCAAAAATCTTAGGCAGGAATTCCGCCGGTATTCCTGCCCCTTCGTCTTGGACAGAAATGGTTGCCATGCCGCGATTGGCTTGCAATGATACCCGTATGGGGCTGCCTGGAGGTGAATACTTTGCCGCATTATGAATCAGATTGACATGCACCTGTACGAGTCTCGCAAAATCAGCTTGCACCCACAAGCTCTCATCGCGAACATCAAACGTCAGATTCGACGAGCGTGAGGATATTTCGGGGAGTGTCGTTTCGCGAATCGTCTCGATCAGATCGACAAGATTGAAAGTCGTGAGGGACAGTTCAATTTTCCCAAGCGAGATCCGCGTCACATCCAGCAGTTCATCCAGCAAGGAAGCAATCATCGCAGACTGTCGTTTTACGATGGCTATCGCGCGAGGGTGGGTTTCTGGAGAAGAGCGTTCATCCGTCAATAAATGGCTTGCATTGACAATCGCATTGAGCGGGTTCCTGAGTTCATGTGAAAGCATGGCTAGGAACTTTTCTCGTTGCTTCGCTTGTTCTCTAAGCTTCGCTTCAACCTCAATTCTCTCGCTCACGTCCCTCGCAATCTTGGAGATTCCAATCACCCGATTCGCCGAATCTCTCACAGCCGAAATCGTCAAGGAAACATGCACTTGTTCACCATCTCGACGAACCCTTACCGTTTCCAAGGTCCGAATCGCCTCCCCTTTTTGAACATGTACAAGGTAGTCTCCGACCTCGGCGAATCTATTGCTTGGAACCAGCAGTGAGACGTGCCGCCCCAGGACCTCTTCGGCTGAATAGCCGTAGAGCCTTTCCGCCCCCGCATTCCAGCTTGTAATGTTTCCTTGTAGATCCTCGCCTATTATCGCATCGTCAGTCGATTCCACGATGGCAGACATCCATCGCAGTCGTCCTCTCAGGTCCTCCAGGGGAGATAGATCGATGAGGACCACCACGACGCCGTCAATTTGCTTATCGACCCGATGCGGCATGATTCGCAGTAGGTAGCTGCCTCCATCCACGGTATGGACCTCTGATTCAAAACGCTCTCCGTGGTCCCGAACCTTGATAATTCGGTCCACAATATTGGACAATTGAATACGGTGAGCAAAACTGGCGATCGGCCTACCGACATCATGATCGAGCAAGTCGAATATCTGGCGGATTCGCGAAGTAAACTTGCGAATCCGCAACTCCGCGTCTAAGAAGATCGTCGCGACATCCGTATTCTCCAAGAGATGATGCATGTCTTGATTGACTTCAGCAATCTCAGCGATCTTTCTCTGATACTCTGCATTCACCGAGTAGAGTTCTTCGTTGACCGAGTGCAACTCCTCGTTCGTACTCTGAAGCTCTTCATTCGAGGCCACCAGTTCTTCGTTCGTAGCTTGAAGTTCTTCATTGCTAGTCTCCAGTTCCTCAATGGTTGCCTGAAGATTATCTTTGGTAAAGCGTAACTCGTCTTCTAATTGTTGCAACACAGCAGCAGAGATCTGCTTAGCATCCGTACTCCTCTCAGCGGTCTTAACAACAACTTCCTTTCCATTGGCTACCGACTCGAAAGTTATCAAGTACTGAGATATCTCCGATTGAGGAATTCGCAGAAGCTCAGCGGTTAGGTCAAAGAATCGCTCGCCCCCTTCGACTTGAATCGGTACGTTTGAGAATCGAACGGGAGCCTCGGCTTTTGTGGCTCGTTGCAACAACCCAACTAGAGTTGTTCGCAAACTAGATTCCACCAGTTCCAACACATCCATCGACGGACGACGACCCGGTAAACGAAGTAATTTTTCCGCTCCACCAAAACAATCCATTAACTCTCGCTGATCGTTGAGGAGAATACTAGGTGGCATAAACTTATCGAGCAGGAGATCGTAGGTTCGGAGCACTCCCGCATCGCGGCGGCTTTGGGCCATCGAGAATGTACGACTCGCGGCGACTGGTACTTCTGCGCCGTGATTGCGAAAAGGGGGAAGACGAATTTCTGTTGGTAGTCGAGCTTGTCTCCATTTTCGATAGAGCCTATGTCGTTCGTGCTTCACTTCGAACTCGCTCGCGATTTCGCTCGGAGTTTCACTGCCCCCCAAAAATAGAATCCCTCCAGTATTCAACCCAAAGTGAAAAAGCGAGAGGGCTTTCCTCTGAGCGGTAGGCTGGAAGTAGATCAAAAGATTGCGGCATGATACGAAATCTAAGTCAGTAAAAGGAGCATCCTTCAACAGGTTGTGTGGCGCGAACACTATCAATTCGCGAATCTCATTTTTGATCTGAAAGCAGTCGTCGATTCGGTTAAAGTATCGGCTGCGACGTTCGTCCGAGAGATGACTCAGGCTCTCGGCTCGATAGACGCCTCGACCAGCATGGATCAACGATTTTTTGTGCACATCCGTGGCGAAAACTTTGATCTTCGGTGATCGCCCTAGTTCCACCATAGCCTCGTGGAAGACAATAGCCAACGAATAGGCTTCTTCGCCCGTAGCGCACGCCGAGGCCCAAATCCTCACAGTTCGATCTGGACTTATCTGCCGAAGCAACTCAGGCACGACCGTTTGGCGTAGGTATTCAAACGCTTCTTCGTCACGAAAGAACTGAGTTACGCCAATAAGCAAATCTTCATAGAGTGCATTGAGCTCCTGCTTGTCATTTCTTAACATCTCGAAGTAGCGATCGATGTCGTTGGTTTCCGCCATACCGACACGACGGTTGATACGACGATGAACGGTTGAGTCTTTGTAGGAGGAAAAATCAAGGTCGTACTCTTGTCGAAACAGTTCGTAGATCGCTTCCTTACCTCGCAACCCTTCTGACAGTAGATCCTCTTTAATAGACGTTTCGAAACGTTTCTTACATTCCTGGGGATCGGTAGCGTACTGAACCAGCGTTTTGCCTATATCCTGTGGAGGAAGCACGAGATCGACGAAGCCTGTCGCCAACGCACTTAATGGCATACCATCGAATTTGGCGGTCTTTTCACTTTCGCATACGACGAGCCCACCAGCTTGGGAAATTCGTCGCACACCTCGAGAACCATCTGAGCCACTACCGGACAGAACGATACCAATCGATTGACTCCCGTACTCTGTAGCCAACGATTCAAAGAATCGATCGATCGGGAGTGCCAAACCCCTCGCAGCATCTTTATCCATCAATCGAAACCTATCTTGCTCGATCACCAACTCCTTCTTGGGGGGAAGCAAATAGACGTTATCCGCCTCGATCTCCATACCATTCTCGATACGGTGGATTTTCATCTTCGTGTCCCGCCCCAGAAGCTCGTACATCATGCTCTTAAAATCTGGTGACAAGTGCTGGATAACGACAAAAGCCATCCCCGTATCGGTGGGTGAGTTTTGAAAGAACGCCTCGAGTGATTCCAAGCCCCCCGCAGATGCTCCGATACCAACAACATGCGATGGTGCTGACCTCGCCCCTGATTTTTTTGCTTTTAGCTCATTGTCCATGATTTCCCCCGCTTCCCGCCTGAATCCTGATGGGGTTTGGCCAGCGTCTAGGCATCCCCTTAAAACCATCAGTGGTATTCACTAAAGAACCGACCGTACAACGATCGCAAAGCGACGGCTTCGCTTTGGAATCATAGAAACGCAAAAGTTAATTAAAACCAAAAAGCGATGCGTTAATTAGAAAAATTTTTCAAACTATCAGGCCGGGATTCATCACATTGGTAGAAAGGGAATCGATAGAAACATTGATAGTTACAGCGGCTTTTTTGACAACGGTCATCGTCGATCAACGGGACTTGGTGATCTGTTACATCAGCATCGAACGACTCATGTTTACATCATGGGGCTCGCCACTTCCAGATCAATAACCTCGTCGATTCCCGTGCTCCCCGCTACGTCGTTATAGAAAAATTCCAGCCGAAGCTGCCGACCTGGAAACTCGTTACTGAACCATCCTCTGACCGGCACCGGCCCGCTTTCCAGCGTTGCTTTCCACTCGTAGACGTCCGCTTCATACTCTACATCTAGAACGGTCAGGACTTCTTTGCTCTTCCACTTCGCATCAGGCAAGGGAGAGCGAAACTGATCCTCGGACATTTCCTCGGGAATTTGGTAATTTGCCGGGAAGCGAACGACGTCCGGCGGATTGACGGTAGAATCCTCCCACGGAGGATCGTTTCTCTTGCGATCTACGGTTATCTGACTCTCAACTTCTACCTGAGCATCACTAACAGAAACCAGGCGAAGGGTCGTTGTAACCATCGTGGTCCCCTCCGCATTCGTGAGGGTCTTGCGTCTGACAACTCTTGTTCCGGGAGCGAACCTTGCCCAACATTCGTAGTCGGCATTGCCGACCGATTTTGTAGCGGGAGCCGATGATACAGGGACAGGTGGCGTTGATTGGGTCTCGGATAGACAGCCGGTTGTGCCTGCAGAAATTGTTAGCAGTCCAACAAAAACCGAAGGTCTAAAACTGCGGTAGTGAAAATTCCTGATGGATCGAAATACCATTTCTATTTCTTTTTTCCTTTTGTGACTTTACTGTTGTCGACCATTCCTTGGCTTTCTTCTTCGTCGATTAAGCTATCCTGGCGCTTAATTTCTGCCTTTTGCTCTTCCGTTAATTCCGAGGTGGGCAGAATTGCACTCGAGCTGCCACCGCAACCTGAGGCAAAGAGTACAAGAACTAGCAGAACCTTAACATAATCCGATTTAGTCATCACTTGGGTCCAAAATTAAAGGAAACAAATCAACAAGCCATCACACCGGAGTGCGATGGCTTTATGTGTTGGATGAAGAGAACTTGCGGTGGCAACCGAAAATTCTTTATTCGACGGTTGCAATCACCTGACCGTCATCAATGATGTTGGTATACATGAATACGATTGGATCGACAGTATACGGAATGAACCGTACCGATCCGTCTCCGAAAACAGCATTGAGGCCAACAGCGTGCGCCGAACCAAAATAGCGACGCCAAACAGTACCGGTTCTTGCTTCTTCATTTTGAAAAGCCCGATTACGACTATCAAAATCGGAAAGAGGAGGAAAATGCCAACGTACGTGATCCTCATCCCATCCATTGTTGTTCCATCGTTCGTTGTCGCCACCGTCTGCCCCATAGCGCCCCCTAGGGATAGCTTTCTCGGACACCATCAAGCTATTCGATGTTCCATCGGTTGCATCGGCAATTTTTCGCTTGGCACCCTGCGCTCCCCAGACAATGTATCCGCGTCGACCGCTCACATTACCAAAGTTTTCACGAGTTCGCTCGTTTCTGCGAGGTTCCAACCCTAGGGGTGGTGGTGGAATTTGCGGTTGCCATATTGGAGGATTCCAAATGCTCTGCGTACCATTTTCGTGAATCTCTCCTTGGTAAAAACCGGCTGAACCTGCATAGTCAGCTCGTGAAAAACCGGCTCCGCCGTACACATCATTCTGTCTTCTCGACGGACAGTAATAGCTAGGGATGATGGCTCGCGCCACATCGTCTTCGCCATCGTAATTGACTGGCCTCGAAGCATGAAGCGGAGCGACCTCAAACCGAGCTAGGTTATAGACGTTCTGCTGTTCCATAAATGGCAGGATCTTAAACAGAAAATTCCATCCATCGGGATGGGCTGCTCGACAACAAGTCGATCCCTCGTACTGCCCTGGAGCTTCGTCATACTGCATTCCCGGCAAACGTGGATCACCGTCATAGCCACCTTGTGGAAAGTACTTATAAGCACTTTCAAAGTTCAGCATGGCCAAACCGATCTGCTTCATATTGTTACCGCATTGCATCCGACGTGCAGCCTCGCGAGCTGCTTGAACGGCAGGTAACAATAAGCCAACCAAAATTCCGATGATTGCAATGACCACCAATAGTTCGACGAGAGTAAACCCTCGCCGACGATAATGAATACTCATAAAACACCTGATTCCAAAAAAGACAGGATTCCCTCCAGCCGATACCTCACCAGCTGGCGAGCGAATCGTACAGCGCGATCATTAAGGCTTGATTAGGACGCTGTTAAAAATCGGCGTAGCGGTCTGTTTTGAGCGATTCGGCCCTCAACCGATAACCAGGACCGAGGTCGGGTTTCAGGCGAAGCAGATCATTAAAATCCATTTGCGTCTTACGATGACCGCAACTGACCGACGGAGCGGTCAGCGACGATTGTCGCGGATCGCTCCGCCGATCCGATTGCTGGATCATTTCACTGATTCTGTGTTTCCCAGTTATTTCTGCACTCACTGGGGCATCGAGAAAGAGTTCATCAAAGGACTTGCCGAGATGCATGCCGCTCGGGATACACTCGATACCGAAGCCACCGAGCTTTAGTCGATCCCGCGATGCAACGTCAAGCAACTCATCGGGGACGAATGACGAATGATTATCCTTCTGTCGCAAAGTAGCGACAACCGTCCGCTATATTCTGTGCCAACATTAGTTGTGCGGATTTTTCAGCAGGCCAACTGACCACGATGGCATGATTCGGATTCGGGGGTAATCCCTCGCTATTGTCGCGACGAATGGGATCGGGTTTCACTACCAAACCCTGTGAGGTAAAGGATTCCGCCGAAACCTCCGCCCTACCGTAGAGAGTCTTCTTCGTTTGTCTCGCAACTTGCTGACACAACTGCCATACTTCTTCGAGCGACGAACTCTGATGTCGGTTAACGGAAAGGTCGTCATGGGGATGTGGGATTAAGGCACCTGCCTTGACTCGACCTGTAGTCAAATCGCCGGACGTCGCGGCGCGAACGTATTTGCAGGAGAGGACGCAGCGCGAAAGCAATTCGTCCTGTTCGATGGCGGGCACACGATCTTCGTCAATCATGTTTTTGAGATTTTTGAAATCAAGGACAACAATGACTTCGGCCAACCATCGATGATTGCGAAGCTACCGTGATGGCGATTCGCCCCAAGCTTTGCAGCGTAGTGAATTTCGCCATCGATCACACTCAAGACAATTTGTCGATTCTTCGACTGATACCATTCCATCGCGATAGCCCCGTCAGGATGAGGTGAAAGGCTTGGAGCAGTGATGTAAGTCGGTATCTCCTCAAGCAGATGATAAACCTGACGTAAAGTGTCTCTCGATACGGGCTGACCCTTGAATCCATCCCAGTTCGACTCTTGGCACTCGCCCCAGATATCAGCCAGTTCTTCTCGCAATTGGCTATCAATACCAAATGTCTCCGAACATCGTAGGCCGCTTGATTGGAATTCTATCGACTGACTTACCGTTCGAGCTGCATCACTAAAACCGGTCGTGATTCTTGTCATTTGTTAAACTCGTCGAGGGCTTTTGGGGTGATGAGACTAAAAAACGATTTATCCTTTAGCCATTTTAGGGCAAGCAAATGGTGTGGGGAACTGTCGAGCTCGAGATGCGACTCCGATGTCATCGAGTCTATATCGATAATGAGCGCTGGCATACCGATTTTATCGTGGTTTTTGGGAGGAATTGTCCTGACTACATTCACCTGATAGGGATAATTTGGAATTCGATGGAGACTTTGGTACATAAAGCCGGATGCAGGCAAATCGGCGTTGTCCAAACACTCTGGCGGATGGCGAAGATAGACTCGCACATCGTCAAACGATTTGATCTCGATGACATTGATCGAACGGACGCTGAGCCGTTGAATTTCGCTTGGTTCTGCGCACTCACAGTACGCATCCCAAACCCTCAGCCCCTGACTGACAAATTCTTCCCAACCACAGTACGGACGGAGTCGGCTAAGGACGGCACCTTGATAATCAGTTTGCACGATCCATTTTTTGTCTTCACTTTCCAATCGAAGTCCGATCCAGGGGCGATTGACCGTTTGTTGGGTACTACCGTCTTCGACGATCATCGTTTCGATCGACTGCGAGTGAGTCGGGAAAGAAACCGGGAAGTTAGGCAGGAGATCCTTAAATCGGCTTTGCCAAGCAAGATCCTGCGGCCCAAACGAAGAGCGCGCAGTCCACTGAACCACCGATTCTACTATCGGAGACGAAGCAAGGTGCGGAAAACTCTCATCGAATAGTGGTTGATTCATTTCATTAGTTTACCGTTTTTGAAAACCCAGTGGAACTGCGACCCTAACGGACTGCAAAGCAGCTAGTGCCACCAAATAAGATGATATCAGCTTCTCACCCCGTAACTGATCTGCTCCAATCTAGGTTTAGAGAGCTTCCTTAGACGCAAACCGCTCTGCCGGAACCAATTCTCCGTAACCCTTGCAGGGATAACGACTTGCTTCCTTAGGCGCAAATCCCCAGGCCCCTTCGAATGGGTGATTTCTGGCAAATGGCAGCTTTCGCGAAAACTCGCTCATGTAAGGTTAGGCGGGTCAACTTTACATGATGGGACCGTCGTGAAAGGATGGCGTGGTCGGCATTTCAGGGCTCTGCAGCTTGGACAAAGATGAATCAACAGTCACCGAACACCGAACTAGCCTCGACTCTGGCCGATTTCGTCCTGTGGTTTCGAAAGTTGCCCATGAAGCATCTCCGCCGAGTAGGCGGAACGTGGGAACTGCGTTACACCGACGCGTTCAAGGCTCAGTCGCGTTTATTGCCGATCGTCTGCTTTCCGGACGTCGACAAAGTTTACCGATCAGCGAAGCTCTGGCCCATGGTTCATTCCCACTAGCTCAACAGCACTCGCTAACCACCCATCCGTTTCGACAGTGAGTTGACGCTGCGTCGACGAGAAAATCCCGATTTGCTCGTCCAGCGGAATGTTAGTTTCCACGCTAGTTTTAGCGAGAAACAAGAAACCCCACTGGACAAGCCACTGGTATCTAAAGTCGGTCGCTTGTAGTCAAGCTCCACTTGTAATGTTGAAATCACCAAGTTCTTGGAACTCTTAGGTAACGTCAGCAAGCTGAAGGATCAGTTACCATCAGACCAAATCCACGGAATCGGCCTGCACCCAACGCGAGCGGTCCTGTCACTTGTTTCTCAAACCGTACTCGAAGATGCACCATTGTACCATTCAATTTCGTAGGACGGAGGAACGTCTTTGCTGGCTCCACCCCCTCACGGTAGCCAAACGGTTGCCACTCAAATTCCGCTGCAGTCGTTACTCCTGCGTTTAGCAATGCCTTGTGTACTAAACGCTTCGTTTTTGCAGGATTGCAGTCGTCGAAGCCGTCCAAGATAACGGGCGTCACAGAGCTCCAACATTTACCGGCACCGGCGTACTGCTCACTTACCCAATCTTGCCGACTAGCGAGGTTGAGTATTGCACATATCTCTCCGTCCCAAACAAGTTCTTTACCAATGAGTCTTTTACGGATAAAGTTGATTCGATCTTCGCATCCGATGGGAGCTGCAATCATGACGCGGCGAATGGAACCAAATCGGGTGTGGCCATCGTACGCAGCGATCGTAGGCAGTGGTAGATATTGAAAGCGCAAATTGGAACCGGGGCCACGGTTCGCACCTCCATCCTTGGAGTGTCCGTGAACAAATGATCCTATGTCCTCCCAATCTTTGCACACCTCTGCTACAGCATGACGCACCCAGGCTGCCACATCACGCGTTCGCCGCGCTGTACCAAACGGTCGGAAACCTTTTGCATCGGGGCGAAGGATCTGAAAGATGCAGAAAGGTCTAGGTTCTGGGTCAGTCGATCGACGGTAATGACGGACTGAGAATTTTCGTAGCGGTGGAACCGGTTTGAAGCCATCGTCGCTGAGCCTATTTAAAAAATCGCTATGTTTTCGCATTAGGTCTTCAAGCGTTCCCGCCTTGGGTACTCGCAAAGCCACACCGCCAGACAGTGCCACTTTCCAACGTTCGCCACGCAAGCTTTGTGCCTCCGCATCCGAGATCACATCCGCATCCGCGGCGACCATGTCGATCCCCCACCCAAGATGCGTGATACTGCGAGCGGCTGATTTGAGGAAATCGAGATGCTGGCACGGCCCTTCAGAGAGAGTGAAAATGTAGCGGAGGCATTCGCCTTGTTTTCCGTCACCGATTCGGATATGAGTGGGAAAGACCGCCTTCATTGTCCGTAAATCCATCGGGCGATGTGGCTTGATTGGTTCTTCCCCCTTCGCCCATTTCCTCGCGGGCGCGTCCATATCGTTGTTGGGGCCCGACAAGCGAAACGGCAATCCAAAATGATGCGGCGGAGTAACAATCTCAGGGTCGCCAAGTCGTTCCATCCATAGAAGGAATGGCTGCGCACACTCTAGGAACTTTGTATTCCGCCATCGGCTCGCGGCAGCATCAACAAGGGCTTGAAACATTCGCAACGGCGACGGTGGCCACTCGGGTTCACCTCCATCCCGAAAACCGTGATACGATGGAACCGGATCAAGAAAGCGAAAAGTTACACAAAGGAACTGTGGCATTGAGAGCACCTCCGTTATTTCCCTTTGATGACTTTTGCGACATTATTGAGAACATCAATATCGAGTAGAGCTCCTACTTTGACTACATCTCCGAAGGCTGCGTCGGCCTTACCTTTTTTTATCGTGGTTTCAACGGTGGTGCCGATTTGGGTTTCGCTTCCTTTGACGGTGAAGGTCTTGACATCGGCATCCACCCAGACGACTTCCTGCTTCCTGAGTTTTTCCGGTTTGGCTTCGCTGGCTTTTTCGGCGTTGGATAGGATGAATTCTTTCTCCAGTTCGGTCTTCCTGATATCAAAGTGTTCCAAAGCTTCACGGGTGTAAGCGAGCGCCTCCTCATGGTTGAGCGTCAGTTCGATTCGTTTTCCGTCCACACCGACAACCACGAATTCGCGTGGGTTATCAATGTCAGGAACGAGATTACATCCAGCACGAAGAAACGAGTCTTGCGGTGCGGTGAGTGCCACCAGCGACAGACCAAGGATGTATCGGCGAAGCGATGTGGTTTTGTCTGTTAAAAGCAACCCATCGGCGTCCAGCACCGTCAGTCGACGAAGTGCCGCCAAGTTTACGACGGTATCACGCCGTATGGAACCATTTGAATTGAGCTGAACACCGCCCGGTGCTTTCGATGCAAGGGCGTTCTTGAATCCTTCTTCTGATCCGGCTTCTGAAAGAAGTTCTAGCTTTTCCAAATCAATAGTCATCTGAACCAGGAAGTTCGCGGAACGGGTGAGTTGCCGGACATTGAAAGCGCGGATCGTCGAAGAGAAGAGCCGCGGCAACTTCGCTTGGGTAACGCGGGAATCCCAAGCTCCGAATACTAGCGACGTGGGGGCGATCTGAGCCAGCTTTTCTGCATTACCGCGCAGAACCTCCTGAAACGCCTCCTGGAGGTCCTGTTCAAATCCAGAGCATCTGACGATTGCATCCGCCGCGCGATGATTAGCGTTCAGCAGGTTCAGTCGCAATCCTTTGGTAGGAAAGGTTACGACGATTTGCGGAACGAGATCCGAATATTGCTTCTCTGCGAAAATCGGTTCGATGCGGTTAGCTTGTGAGCCTACACTGTCCACAAGTACGACGTTCGATCCATCCTCGAAAACATCTATGTTGTATCCCCCCTGAAATTTGGTTTTGTCCTTATCGGCGCCTTGTTGAGGTGCGTAAGTCGCTGGAAAGAAGATTCCATCGGATCCTTCTACCGGCACGAGATTTTCACGAAGCACGATGGCGGCGGGGCCACTGTCTTCAAACCATTCGTCGAATTTGTCACTCATAAGAATCTCCTGACGTTTGTAGGGAAAAGGCTTTGCTCAGCGCGGCATACTGTCCGCGTGAGATAACAGATACACGAAATCGCTGTGTAGTTAGTTCTCGAATTGCTCCTGCCATAGCCGCAGCCGCAACATTGGGAGAAAAAGGATAATGCCATGTAAAGTAATCGAACCCGTCCCGATCGTCGTTCATTACGGGGCGAAAACGTTGCACGCCAACGGCTGCGAGTAACTCCACCAACGGCGATGACTCCACCTCCATTCCTTGTTCGTTGGGGGAGAACCCAACATCCAATGCGTTCCATGCTGGTCCACAGTCAAAACCGAATCGACCGCCCTGAAACAAACGATCGGAAAATGGATCGGTTGAGCTCGTGATGGATTTCAACTGCTTTACCAAAGCGGCACGTAAACCGTTCCAAATTCCCAACGATGTTTGTTGGCCAGACCAGAAGTTCCATGGTGGTTGACCCTCGACTTGTGCAGCCCCTTTCCGTATCACAACTCGCGTCCATGCATCGAGAACGAGTCCTTCTGTTTTTCCACCGTCGAATGAGAACGCTAGCGGCGCAACAATAGGGCGAACTTCGAGGTTGTTAGTCTTGATTCTTAACACTTCACGCGGCGGGGTTTCTACCAAGAAGTTCAGCACTCCTTTTAGCGTACCCTCGCACCCGATACAGAACTCCCTTCCCGCTTGCGCAAACCAGCCCTCGGCGCCCGGCCACAGCCTATCCGCTAATTCCAACATGCCACAGCACGCAAAGAACTGGCCCGGGTTTGTGGGATCGACGTTAACCGAAAAACTTGGGGTTGCAGTTTTCATCGATTGATTTCTCCTTCCGGATTTGGATTGGCACTTGCAGCCCAGTCGGCTGCTCGGAGCAACGATTCCAAATAGGCAAGCCCCCAGCGACCGTAGCGTCGCTGAAGTCGTCCAAAACGTCGGGGGACCGCCATTGCCAGTTTATCACTTGCCTGATCGGATTGATTGGGATCGAAGACTTCATCCACCGGAAAATGCGGGCGGGCGCGGCCGTGATGAGCCGCTATCAGATGCAGTACAAGTTCTCGTTCATCATCGGAAATGCCAAGCTCGGCCGACGTGGGTAGTTCATTCAGCGAACCAAACTCATGTCGATAGTTTCCTTCAAGGCGTGTGCGAGTATTGCGACCCGACTTCGCCAACCAGACCTCGGGAGCGTTTCGGTTTCCAAGCATCGATTGAAAGATTAGTCGTTTCTTTCCCTCGTCATGGAACCGAGCGGCAATTCTTAGGCAGTTGTTGAGCGAATCGCCTAGAGATAACCCATTAAGAATCATCTCCAACTGCCCTTCAACGTCAGAGACGTGGCCAGTGAGCAGCACAGGCTTCTTTGAAGTCGGTTCCCCCGTATTTCGACGCGCAAACCATTGTAAGACTTTCGGATCTTCGTCCTCATCCTCAGCGGGAATCGCCAGACTGAAGACTTCGTGAAAGTCTGACGGCACAATGCCGTCATCGTTTGAACGGCAACGTTCGGCAGTTTGGGATACATCATCAGCGAATTCCGATTCGCCGTCGAGCATTCCCGCAGAATTTAGTCCACCGCTACGCGGATCTAGAATTACGGTCATTCCATTGATGCGTTCTTTGTTCTCTTTATTCGTAAACCAGGCGAGCGTAATTATTTCCACTTCACCATTTTCGTTAACGAGCCACCCATGGTGACTTGGATGACGCTTACCTATCGTGTCTAGACTTTTGATGACGCGATAGCTTGGCTCTCGCAATCGCTCGTGAGCGAGCAATGGGTAAGCGAGCAACAATTCAGCGCGTTCAGTGTCGTTCACCGTTGAATGATCAAGCAGATGGACGTCTTCGCGCCACGCGACGTACGTTTCAGGTAAGTTCTGCTCGGCCAGACCGTGCAGATAGGGTTCGATTGATGGTCGCCCAGGGAGCTTGCCCGTAATCGTGGTAAGCGCCCAGGCGTCGAACAACATGTCGGTAGCAGGCAAGAACACGGGAGGCGGTGCGAATGCAGCGGCGCGAGCATCGATAGAAAGCTCTCCGAGAGCTTTTGCGTTCGCGCTCGCTTTCTTTTCTAGTTCGCGAAGAAGTTCAAGGGTATTTTGTCGAGGAACAGTTTGCGGATGTTTCTCATCCCAGCCGCTGGGGCCGGGATGAAAAACGTGAACTTCGCACTCATCAAACTTGCCAAACCTGTTTACTCGGCCAAAACGCTGCGCCATGCTTTCAAACGTGCTGAGGTCGCATATCAAATGGTCCGCTGAAATATTGATGCCAACTTCTCCCGCACTGGTACACGCGAGGTAAACCGTTCCTGTTGTAGAGCTTGATGGTGGATGAGGAAGGAATCTTGCGAATGTAGGATCTGCAGGAACCTCGCGACTGAAATCACCAGCCAACGCATCACGTTCTTTCCCACGCATCGTCCCGGTGAGTGTTCGAATGTTTTCTGCTGGAACCTTTGCTTTCTCCAACGCCGATTGAATTTCTAACACCGTATCGACGCTCTGGGCAAAGATCATTATGGACCGATCACTGGATTTGAATGACAACGCCTTTTCGATTAATTCGTTCGCAGGCTTCTTAGAATCCTTCAGTGCGTGGAGATGAAGTCGCTTTACCGCGTTCATGCGTTCGCTGACGATGCGATTGGAATAGTCGTCGTCTTCCAGTTTGAAAGAATCTTGCGACTTCGTTGTCGCCGTCAATTCCATAACAGAAAGCTTTGGCCATGATGTGGAAGGTTCGTGTTGCTTCTGCTGAACTTCGATCGATTCAATAAGCCTTTGGAAAGCTGGTTCGAGGTGAGCTTCGTCATGAATCAGAAGCGAATCCTGTCCCAGAAAACCAGCGTGCAATGGGCGTTTGTTACGACCAATTCCATAGCCACTGAAGAGCAATCTGCTGCCAATCATATCGACCGTTCCACAAACAATCGCCGGCCTAGAAGGATCTTCGCACCACTCGCCATTGTCCGCGAACTGTCCGCGTAGAGTGCTAATAGACAATGTACGGAACAATCGCTTCAGCGATGATAGAGATTCCTTATCGCGAATCGATTCACGATACTTAAGAACTTCGTTCGTGGTCTGGTCGACGACGGTTCGACGATTGACGACGTAGACCAACCGCCTCGGCAACGAGGCACCATCAGTCAGCGCCAGCATCCATACGGCTATAACACTTGTCTTTCCCAGTCCCGTAGGTACACAGCAGGAGCGCGGAATATCGGGCACACCGCCGGATTCTGTTTCGCAAAGTCGACGATAGAGCCGCCTCTGCCAAGGAAACGGCGCGTGCCCAGTCAGGGCTGCGAATCTCGCGTCGAAAGGTTGAGGTTCATTCACAATGTATATCCACTTGGTTTCCGCACTTTAACCTGTTTTGTTTTGTCCCGAGTTTAGACGATCTCATGACACCTTTGGTCACGCGCGAAATGCGCCTGTGAAATCTTTCTTTATTTTTCAGAGGGCCGTTCTGCATGAGCGCCGAGCCAGTCTTTGGCATTCCGAAGCCAAATGATCGACATTGTCGCGAACTCGGAATCTGCAATGGAGCACTTTCCGTCGTCTCGAAAAAACCGCCGCAAACAAATAATCCAAGAATACTCGTCCGGTAGGGCTGCACGAATATCGGCGATTTCTTGGACTCGTGTCACCGAGGCGTTGCTTGACTTTACAAACTGATGTAATTTGTGCACCTGCCTATCCAACCATTTGTTGGTCATCGACTGTCGTTGTAACATAGCTTGCGTCACTCAAGATCGCCGCCACTTCAATCGACATATTTGCATCATTCATAAATTGCATCAAACAGCTCCCGGCGCGAGGGGTACGCCCCGCTCTCTCGCTAACTCGGCTGCGTAGGCGATCGATACTTCGATATCGTCACTCGCTAACGATGGGTAGCTTGCAAGGATCTCGTCTCGTGATGTTCCGGCCGCGAGGTTGTCTAAAATGACCGAGACCATTACACGGGTGCCTTTGATGCATGCCTTGCCATAACAAACGTTTGGATCAACGGTAATGCGATCTCGCCAATTCATCTCAAAATCTCCATCGTTTTGAACCTTTTCTCGAGTTTCGGAGTGCTGGACGGCCTGCAATAGGCACTTCCGAAACACCTACGAGCACATGTGTGAATCATTTTTGAGTATATCCAATCTCTGAAAGGCAAACTTTACCCCACCGCTCTAAACAAACCCAAGCCGAAGTGGCTGCCGTAGCCGAGCGAGAGTGGACCCGAGACCGGCTCGCGGAATCGTAAACGTATGCTGTGCCCCTTCCTGACCGGGGGACTGGATCGCCCCTCTCGTCGACTTAACTCAAACCCACCAAAGTGATCTCGACCTAACCCTAAGTCGACTACCTCAACATCGTCCACTCCAAATCGATATCCTCGACTCGATAACTCTGCCCGCACTTGCCCCTCTAACGAATTCTTCCCGCGAGGCTTGATATACCTCGGTGCAACAAACGGGGTCCAACTGATCCACTCCCTCGAACCCAAAGACGCTCCCTCCTCGAACTTCCCTCCACTCATGCGACAGAAACGCTGCATCAACTGCGAGGCCTCGCGCGGAGTCTGACACCTTAATCCGAACCACACACGACCTCCTGCACCAAAGATCTCCCGTAAACTTAACAACCCTTCCAATACCCGAGGACTCATCCCCATCGGCACGTAAAAAACAACATGATCCAACTCCCCATCATCATCCAAATCCACCGGCAATACATGCGAGTGCTCATGCCGTCCAGAAAGGGGCTGACCAAAACAGTTCTGACCCGTTAACTCCGGTGCATCCACTTGTCCTCCACCGGCCACTCGCGCGACCCAAGCTCGATGAATGGACTCTCCAACTCGTAATGTCCCCTGAACCGACGGAAACTTCCCTGGCGATGTCAGCCTCATGACACGCAGGTGTCGCGATGCCTCACTAGAGTCGCAATCGAATCGCAGAATCTGACAACGATCGCTCCGTTCCCTGAATAGCGATTCGTTGTTGATGAGTGGCATGATAACAGTCCTATCTAACTTGGCGTTTCAGTTTCAATAGCTAAAGATGTCTTTCCAGACTCTGCCAAATCCTAACAATCCAAGCGAACGCGTGCAGCTCGGCTAAGCCAAAAATACTAATTTTTTCTTTTTTCAGAGATTTTTGCCGCACAGCTAGAATCCCCGGTTTTTTCAACACTTTTCGCTGAACGCCACCAACTTCACCCTCCCAGCGAAGCGACCGGGAGGGTCGGCAATTGAGCCTTAAGCGAGATTGCCGGGGAGGGTGAAGTAGGTGACGATCAGCCAGAAGCGTCGTTAATCATCCTCTTTTGTTTGCGTCTGATCAATTTTATTCTTGGTTGCTCCGTGAATCGCGAACTACTATAGATTCGTAATGGACCCTGGCGACAAGGCTGTCGACTCCCGAATCATTTATTCGCCATCTGGTCAATCATGCGCCACTCTTACATTGTCACGTACGATATCGCCGACGATAAACGACTTCGCAAAGTTTTTAAAACGATGCGAAACTGGGGAGACCATCTCCAGTACAGCGTCTTCGAATGCCAACTTACCTCCACCGAGATGATGAAACTGAAATCGGAACTCGCCGATATCATTCATCACACTTTGGACCAAGTTCTATTCATTAACCTAGGCCCGAGCGAAGGTCGAGGTGATCGGGTGATCGAATCGCTCGGTCAACCCTACCAAATCGTCGATGCCCCATGCGTCATCGTTTGATGACCGCTGGTCTTCTATTCCATGTTGCACCGCGTCGTTCTGCAACGCGCTAGCGTTTTCTCTCGATTCAAACCCTGTAACATAAAGTTGCTCTACTCATGATCTATGATGCCTCGAATGATGTGGATGATACCCTAGAACTTCTCCCAGCTCGTATGCTCAACGAGTTTGCTTATTGCCCGAGATTGTTCTACCTAGAGCATGTCGAAGGACTCTTTGCCGATAACCGCTTTACGATCGAAGGCTCGATTCGTCACAAGCGAGTCGATGGTCGCGAGGACGAATTACCTCCAGCAGGGGAATCAGATTCCAACCAGATGATTCATGCTCGCAGCGTCACCCTCTCAAGCGACCGACTCGGGGTTATGGCCAAATTGGATTTGATCGAAACCAACGGGCAATTGGCGACTCCCGTCGATTACAAGCGTGGTTCCCCAAAGAAGAACGAAGACGGGACCCTCGATGCTTGGGAGCCGGAAAAAGTCCAGCTTTGCGTACAAGCTCTCGTGCTAAAGGATAACGGCTATCAATGCGATGAGGGGATCCTCTTCTTTTGGGAAACCCGACAGCGAGTTCGAATCCCAATCGATTCCGCCCTCATCGAGAGAACTTGTCAGTTGATCGAGCAAGCACGCGAGCTCATGCATGCACCCAAGCTCCCGCCCCCGTTGATCGATAGTCCGAAATGCCCGAATTGTTCGCTGGTTGGCATCTGCCTACCCGATGAGACCCGACATTGTGCTCGCGAAGAGGGCGAAGAGACTGCGAAGCCCTCGACGCGGCAATTGCTTCTTTTCGATACAGGACTTTCAAGCGACTCCCTCTTTCATCAGGAACAAGCCAATGGTTTGGCAGACCAACCAACAGAGCAACCAGTTCGACAGATGGTAACGGGACGCTACGAACAGAAGGCCTTGTACGTCAACACACCAGGCCTATCGATTGGCAAATCGGGTGAGGTTCTAAAGATCAAAGATAAGGCCAAGGTCTTGCAGGAGGTCAGGATCAAGGATATTTGCCAGCTGAATCTTATGGGGCCGATACAAATCACCACGCAAGCCATGCAGGAGTTGCTGCAAGCCGAGATACCGGTCGCGTATTTTTCCATGGGAGGCTGGTACTATGGGCATACGCAATCGGTGGGGCTCAAGAATATCATATGGCGTCGCGAGCAGTTTCGGGCTGCGGATGACGAACGCTTTTGTTTAAGGTTGGCGAAGCAATTGGTTGTGGGCAAGATCCGCAATCAGCGAACCATGCTCATGAGAAATCACGTCGAGCCACCTCAAAAGGCGATTCAGTTCATGAAGGCTTTGATTTGGGATGCTGAGCGGGCCGATTCGCAATCGACGTTACTGGGAATAGAGGGGCTGGCGGCTCGCACTTACTTTGAAAATTTTTCTGGGTTCATCAAGGTGTCGTGTGAGTCCCCTGGAGTGAATGACCCAGGCGTAGACGATGCCGACTTGGCAACGGAGCGCACGACTGGGGTGAAGATGTCGTTTGATTTCAAGAATCGCAATCGACGGCCACCTAGGGACCCGGTGAACGCGCTGCTATCGTTAGGATATAGTTTGTTGGCCAAGGATTTATCGCAGGCTTGTGCGATCGTCGGCTTGGATCCGTATTTAGGTTATTATCATCAGCCTCGATTTGGTCGACCGTCGTTGGCATTGGATCTCATGGAGCCGTTTCGGCCGTTGATTGTGGACTCGGCGGTATTGAGTGCGATCAATCAGAGGATGGTTCATTTGGGTCATTTTCGGAGTGCCGGACAAGCGTGTGCGTTAACACCGGCGGGTCGTAAAGCGTTCTTCATGGCTTATGAGCAGCGGATGGATCAGTTGGTCACGCATCCCATTTTTGGGTATCGGGTCAGTTATCGGCGGGTGCTTGAGATACAAGTGCGATTGCTTGCGAGGGTCTTGATGGGAGAGATTCGGGAGTACCCTGTGTTTATCACGCGGTAGCGAATGTCGTTGATCGCTCCGTCGATCAAGAGTTGCGTCGATCAAAAGTTGCATCGCGTTACGGTCGCAGAGTCATTTAATCGTCATGCCAATTAGCTTTCGTTTTGTTGGCGGATTGCTATAACATACGTACGGGCGGTTGGGGGGAACGCGTGAGTTCTGGCGAGTCAGATTTTACGGGAACAGCCTCGCGAGGGGTTAGGTGTTGGCAAAACCGTGGTTGGTGCTCGCACATGGAAAACCCCAACGAATTTCCAGGTATTCCCTATAAATCTGCATGGACATTTCGGTCGAAAACTGGTATGTTAGAAGGGGTATTCGCAGAACGGCCCGCAGCCCAGCGATTTTGCTGGATTTGCGAGGGCGGGCCTTCCATGATCATTCGATCATGGCCTCATTGAAGCTGCGAGGTCAGATCTTCAGCACTTTCGAAATGGCTAATCCTTCCATGATCATTCGATCATGGCCTCATTGAAGCGTTATGAAATCAAACCACCGGGGAAGATAACCATTGGCCTTCCATGATCATTCGATCATGGCCTCATTGAAGCTAGGTAATCTTTGTAAACCATCTTTAGAGCCCTTTCACCTTCCATGATCATTCGATCATGGCCTCATTGAAGCATATCTTCGTTGTCGAGAATGACGGTTCGCTTTTGCCTTCCATGATCATTCGATCATGGCCTCATTGAAGCCGGTGCCGATCTTCACCTCCCGCGAAAAGGCTATACCCTTCCATGATCATTCGATCATGGCCTCATTGAAGCCAGAAGACATTCGGGATGTTTCAAAAGTTCCCTTCCGCCTTCCATGATCATTCGATCATGGCCTCATTGAAGCGTGGCATAGGGGGCGATCCTGTGCTGTTGGGTGGCGTCCTTCCATGATCATTCGATCATGGCCTCATTGAAGCCTAGAGGAAACGCTACGATGGATTTTGAATCCTGGGCCTTCCATGATCATTCGATCATGGCCTCATTGAAGCTGGCGTGGAATCATGCGGGATGGTGAGGAGAACGTGGCCTTCCATGATCATTCGATCATGGCCTCATTGAAGCTTTATGAATATTTTTCCGTCCTTGCCCTTATAGCAACCTTCCATGATCATTCGATCATGGCCTCATTGAAGCATCGAGTTAACTGGATGCACGATACAAAATCTCGGTGTCCTTCCATGATCATTCGATCATGGCCTCATTGAAGCACCAACTGAGAGATCGATTCGAGGGAGTGACAATCCCCTTCCATGATCATTCGATCATGGCCTCATTGAAGCCGACTCCTCTGGCGGCTTTCTCTTTAACTCCTCTTCCCCCTTCCATGATCATTCGATCATGGCCTCATTGAAGCGTAGAGGCTTTTCCGGTAGCGATTACGAAACAGCAACCTTCCATGATCATTCGATCATGGCCTCATTGAAGCCTTGCAAGGAGTACGCTGAGAAGGCGGATTTTCGCCAACCTTCCATGATCATTCGATCATGGCCTCATTGAAGCTTAACCGGTACGGACCTGACGGACGTACTTGCCGGGCCTTCCATGATCATTCGATCATGGCCTCATTGAAGCAGGTCCGTAATTTGCTCAACGTCTCCAACCTACTGAGTCCTTCCATGATCATTCGATCATGGCCTCATTGAAGCGTTACCATCCCATTCTTCGCATTGCGATTTCCCAAGCCCTTCCATGATCATTCGATCATGGCCTCATTGAAGCAATGACAACCTGGAAGCGTTACGCGCTCTGAAAACGATCCCTTCCATGATCATTCGATCATGGCCTCATTGAAGCAAGAGAGACGCGAGCAACTCGACATGATGCGACAATCCTTCCATGATCATTCGATCATGGCCTCATTGAAGCGTAGTATGAACTGAATCCGTCTTTACCGTCCCACCTACCTTCCATGATCATTCGATCATGGCCTCATTGAAGCGACCTGTATCTAACGACTAATTCGACGACTAAAAAGCCTTCCATGATCATTCGATCATGGCCTCATTGAAGCGGTGCGGCGAGTGGTTTTAACGCGACTCGCGGCGGCCCTTCCATGATCATTCGATCATGGCCTCATTGAAGCCGGTTGCTGCTTATTTTGGGCTACCGGAATAGTAATCCTTCCATGATCATTCGATCATGGCCTCATTGAAGCTGCAAAAGTATTGACGTTGAATCGACGGTCGATGTAACGGCCTTCCATGATCATTCGATCATGGCCTCATTGAAGCTGGCTGGGGAATCCCGGTCGCAGATCACATGTTGCAATCCTTCCATGATCATTCGATCATGGCCTCATTGAAGCGTGGCTCATGCTTGCGACTTGTATGAGTACAAGCCACCTTCCATGATCATTCGATCATGGCCTCATTGAAGCGTAGGCGTCACAAGCGGCTAGCACGCGAGATTGCACGGGCCTTCCATGATCATTCGATCATGGCCTCATTGAAGCACGATTGCGAATGTTGCTATCCAACGACACCGACGCCCTTCCATGATCATTCGATCATGGCCTCATTGAAGCTTGCATCAGTCGAGCACAACGCGAGACGGTAAACCGGGTCCTTCCATGATCATTCGATCATGGCCTCATTGAAGCATCGACTTCGAAAACGGCGGCAGGTATTACTTCCCGCCTTCCATGATCATTCGATCATGGCCTCATTGAAGCCATGGAGGCTGCACTATGGAAAATGGCCAGACGGTCCCTTCCATGATCATTCGATCATGGCCTCATTGAAGCGGTTCCCGATTCGGTGCGGCCAATGGCACCATCAACCTTCCATGATCGTAAAAGGATCAGTCACGTCGAGCGGGGATCGTGGACCGCCCAAGACCCAGGAATCGAGACGTTGAATGCCGATCACAGGTTAGCGGGGTACGCGTTCTTGCCCGGAGGATCGAGTGCCGTCGTCCGCGCTGGTGACGTGCCATACTCAGTCAGAGTACGCCTCTGACATCACACTATCATACCACAAGGGACTTCAACATTCAGCAGGGGTGAGAGTTCAAGCGACCATCTTTAGATACCACTGGCTTGTCCAGTGGAGCTTCATGTTTCTCGCTAATACGATGGCACCACCTGCATTACCCCCTCTTTGCTCGGCGGCTTTGCCGCCGAGCAAAGAGGGGGGGGCGGGGCCTGAGCGGTTGTGTAGCGAGAAGCGTAACAATCCACCCGGCAAGCGGGAGCCATTCCAGAGACATGACGCTCGTCGCGTTACTCCTGTGCTATCACCCGTTCATGGCCTCATTGAAGCTTGTAAAGAATTAGCTATGGCGGTTGCCAGATGAGAGCCTACCGCAATCACTTTAAAATTTCTTCCGGCTTGAACAGGAGATCGTCACATCTCCGGCCCAAAACGTAAGGAATTACCTTGCTGGCTGGAATCCTAACGATCCGCCGATCAAGTCGGCGGGATTAGAGGGCAGCGATGGGCCGACAAGTCAAATCCATGACTGGGTGTCTATCCCAGAGATTTTTCTTTCATGGGTTCCCAACGGGACTTATTATTTGGCTATCATGTCGGAACTGTTTTGCGGTCAATATGCCTTTTCGCCACCTCTTTACCACTACGCGTGCGTCTATGAACCCGAACGATCCAAACCCTTACCAACACCATGGGGCTCCAACCTATCACGACGTTCGTCAAACGTCACCGGAAAATGAAGGTGATGCGACAGGTGGAGTCATTCCCTATAAAAACCCTAAAGCACTGATCGCTTACTATCTCGGAATTCTTAGTGGCCTGCCACTGATCGGACTTCCACTAGGCATCGTGGCGTTTGTTCTGGGAATCATGGGGTTGAAAGACCGTGCGAAAAATCCCGCCATCAAAGGGTCCGTGCACGCTTGGATCGGTATCGGCTGCGGCGGAATCTTCGCGCTCTTTTGGGGAATGATCGGTCTGTCGGTTGTTGTCGCATTGATAAGCAAGAGATAACGCTCGCAAACTTTCGAACCAACCGAGCTGTTTCCTAATGAACACCATCGCTTGCGTAGTTCTTTCGTTCGCACTACTGGGTGAATTATCAGCCAAGGACCCCGACGAAGATGAATTGAGTTGCTTGATTCATCACTCTGGTGACGATGAGATTCAGATATGGGTGGTGCCGAACCGCGAGGACGTCGACCAACAAGCTCTTATCGACAAACATTGGCCGACTAGGTTTAGCTTGGAATTGGGAGTAATTGTCAAACCACCTAGAAACCTAAAATTGCGGACCTTCGCTATTTCTGAAATCGCTGCGTTGCAATCCTTGGTCACGCTCGACCTTTCCGGTGCAACCGTGTCGGACAATGACATTCAAACTCTATCCGCATTACCTAGCTTGGAATCTCTTGTTCTTGACTCGACGAACGTAACTGAGCAAGGAATCAGGCGTTTGGCCAAATTGAAAAGCCTCCGTTTTCTGAGTGTTCACGGTTGCCCGACCACAAACGAGAGTTTGGCTTTCCTTAAAGGCAGGGTGCCTGGGCTAGTCGTAGCGACCGGAATAGGAGACACCATCATTTCCATCCAAAGCACGAAGGATGTTATCAAGAAGGATTAGTTCGTGTCCTTATTGCTTTTCTTAATCGCCTCGTGCCGCCGGAGCTGTTCGTCCGGCAGGCAGTGAAGCATTTCGATCGAGCTTATAAATTAGCTAACGACAGGAATCTCAAAACCGGCGCGTTGCTTTCTAGCTTGCATCGCTGCCGCTTGATCGTCCCCTTCGATCATTTCCGTTTCTGGGTTCCACTTGAAGCTTCGCTGTAATCGTGCAGCGATCACCGACAAGTGGCACAGATTCATCGTTTGCAAGTGCGAGTGCAAATCGGAAACCGGTGTTCCACCTTCTCGAATGCAACGGAAAAAGTTCGCCTTGTGCCATTCGAACGGCTTGCCGTTGTAAAGCTTGACAATGGCTTCGTCATTGAAGACGTCTTTGTCCCACTCTTCCTGGATCGGAGTTCCCTCGATCTTGCCTCGATTGACGAAAATACGCCCCTTGGTCCCTTCGATCAGAACCCCGTTGTCGCCGCGGCTGGTTACATGGATCTCCATACCGTTCGCGAATTTGTGAACAATGTTAAAGTCGTGCGCTGTATTGTAGTAGTTGTCGACCGTGGGATTGCCATCTTTGAACTCGACAGGATGATTAGCATCAGATCCGTCGACCTCAACGGGGCCAGTTCCTTTGTCGGTCATGTTGGCTGCCCACAGGGCGATGTCGATGTGGTGAGCCCCCCAGTCGGTGAACTTACCTCCCGAGTACTCATACCACCAACGGTATTGGTAATGGCATCGCTCCTTGATGTAATCTACCGGTTCCGTTTGGCCTTGCCATAAATCCCAATCCAACTGCGGCGGTGGTGCAGACTTAGCGAATGGACCGCCAACATCTCCTCCGTTGATTCCGCAGGTGATCTTCTTGATGTCGCCAAGCAAACCATGCTGGGCCATGTTCACGGCTCGCATGAAGCGACCACGATCAGACCGTTGCTGCGTACCAACGATGAAAACGCGATCCGGGTACTTGAGAGCGGCAGCGCGGATGAGAACGTTTTCCTCGAGGGTGAGGGTCAACGGCTTTTGGCAGAAGACGTGCTTGCCCGCTTGCAGGGCTTCGATGGCGATCTTGGTGTGCCAGTGATCGGGGGTCACAATGTTGACCACCTCGATATCTTTTCGGTCGAGAAGCTGGCGATAGTCTTTGTACATATCGGCCTTGCCCTTGCCGATCTTTTCGCTGTTCCGAGCTCGCTCCATGTGGTTCGTGTCGACGTCACAGACGGCGACCACATCGCCAAAGTTCGCAACTCCCTCGGCATCGCCGGTTCCCATGCTGCCTACTCCAATGCAGCCGATAGAGAATCGGTCGTTGGCCGATAACGGACTGGCATTGGCGTTGGTACTGGTAAGGAAGTAGGGGGTTGAGGCGGCAGCGGCGGTGACTGCGGCAGTCGATTTCAGAAAGTTTCTACGCGTCGATCGAGTCATGTTTATGGCTCCAGGGGTAAAAGGATTTAAGGCTCGAGCTATTTTGACTAATGTTGAAAGGAAAATAAAGCACCATCGGACTAGTTCTTAGTCGCTTTCTTGCTCCTTCGCAACTCTTGAGCTTGACTTGCTACGTAATGTTTTAGGCTTTCGAGGTAGTATCTTCCCTCGGGATCGACGCATAGGGCAAAATGACGTTTCCAGGCGTCTCGTTGGGATTCGTTTAGCTCGGCCCAGCTCAGGAAAACAACGCTTGGATCCAGCGATAGGATCTCGATTTCGGTAAGGCTCGTATTGAAAAAATCAACTCGCCCCGATTTGCTTGGCCAGTGGACGGGCCAAGCCGTAGCGGATTCCGCACCTTGTTGCGGAAGCTTGCCCGTCGGTAAATGCTCTGGGGAAAGGGAACGATGGTTGTGCGCGATTAATTCTCGGCGGATTCCGTTGCAAAAAAGCTCATAGCCGAAACTGTTTAGCGACCCTTCGGAGGTGATGGTGAGGCTTTGAGGCTCCGAACCGGTGCCCAAAAGGTCCGATGAGCATTCAGCGGACCCCCAAAAAACAGGTTCTGAACCGAGGGTGACGGCAATGTGCAAACGATTTTCCATGAGCCAAATCCGGATGGATTCTGAGTCCAAATCACCAGCTAGGGCTGGCACCTCTTTGCCGGAGGGACTTGTGAGCATGGCGAAAGGCAATATCTCCGAAAGCTCACTCCAATGGCTAACGTGCAAACTCCAGTTTTGCCCGAGCAAGTAGTTGACTGGTTCGGATCGGGCATCAATCAATCGCCTTATTCGCGGGCCACCGTCTGTGTTCAAGGGAACCATTTTCGAGTCTACAAGGGATCGCTCTAAGAATAGCTCCGCGTCTGGGAATTGCCCCAAGTTCCCGTACCATCGCTGGGTAGCAGAGGCCATTTGAGGCTGGTTTCGGTACCTTGCCCATTTTCGGCGCAATTCCAATTCTGATGTTTTGAAGTTCGAGTTGAAACGCCACTGTTCGACCTGCGACGAGGAGTTTGGTAATGCGGAGTCCGGTGAAGCTGGAAACTGATCCAGCAGGGCGAATGAAGCCGATGAAAATAGCGCCTGTTCCAGAGTCGCGGGAGCGACCGAATAATATAACTGCGTTGCCTGGTTCGTGGCGGCATCAATCTGGAAAATGGCAATGTACAGGGGCTTTGGCTTGCCGTCTGTCGCGGGAGGAATGCCGGGGATTTCGATCTCGCAGTCGATCTGGAATCCGATTGGATTGATCGCAGTGTTTAAGCTTTTTATAGAACTTGCCGCAGCGGGTTCTGCTTGGGATGGACCTGGTTTGGAAAGAATGCTGAACGATCCATCTGGACGGATTTCGATCGCTTCGAAATCGATCGCTAGCGGAGATCTCGACCAGGCGAACAGCAAGCAATCGTAGTCGAGACTCGCGTCGACCATTTCTGGAAAGGCCGCGAAACGTGAGGAGGTTGGGGCGTTGGATCGCGGGAGCACGATCTCCCGATCCGCGACGGTACCTTGGAGGCGAACGGTTCCACCATCAAAAGACACTACGAAAGTCGATTCAGGCGTTGTCGAGGGATCCCAAGGGGCGATCAGCCTTATGGATCGCTCCCTTTGGACTGCGACCGCATTATTGGTTTCGAGGGGGAGCGGTGGAACAGCCTGGATGGCGAATGTTGTTGCTGGAAAGCTGGAAAATAGGCAGAAAATCACGAGAGTCAGCAGAGCAGCCAACAGCCTGCTTCCCGACACTTCTCGCTGATCGCCATCGACTTCACCCCCCCCAAACGCCGTTTGGGGAGGGTCAGCCCGCGAAAGCGTGGCTGGGGAGGGGTGCGATGCATCGGTCGGATCGAGATCGACGGCGTCCTGCCCTGCCCGGCAATCTCGCTTAAGGCTCGATTGCCGACCCTCCCGGTCGCTTCGCTGGGAGGGTGAGGCCCAGTTGACGGTGGCGAGCAGCGAGAAGTGTCTGATTTTCTCAATATTTGCTTGCCTCAGGCGTCCCCCACGGGCTAGGCAACTCGCGGGATCCAGCTTCAGTTGAGTTTTTGAGGTGGTATCTGCTTTAGAAGCCATTTGACTCTCGTAGGATTCGATTCCCCATTATTAATTAATGGGTCAAAAAAGGACAATTCTCGGTGATCGCCACCGACTTCCCCTCCCCGGCAATCTCGCTTCGGGCTCAATTGCCGACCCTCCCGGTCGCTTCGCTGGGAGGGTGAGCCCCAGTTGACGGTGGTGATCAGCGAGAAGTCTCCGTAAAAAAGGGGGGGGCAAGAATTCAGGTGGGATTTCCCATTACATCTTCAAGGAACCCGCCAGGGTGGCTAAACTCTCTCCTTTCCAGTTTACAGGTTTCTTCATTTTGAACCCTCCGAGGGAGGTAATTTCGTGGCGTCTGGCAAGTACATTTTTACGAGCGAATCCGTTTCCATGGGTCACCCAGACAAGCTGGCTGACCGAATCTCCGACAGCGTTCTTGATGCTTTGCTAGCACAAGACCCCATGAGCCGCGTTGCATGCGAGACGGTTGTTACCACCGGTCTGGCCTTGATCGTGGGCGAGATCACAACCAAAGCGATTGTTAACTACGCCGATATCGTGCGTCAAGCAATTTTGGACGTTGGTTACGACGACGATGAGACCGGTATTTCGGGAAAGACCTGTAACGTGATGGTGGCGCTCGACCGCCAAAGTCCTGACATTGCCATGGGGGTCGACTCATCGGACAACAAGGATATCGGTGCCGGTGACCAAGGGTTGATGTTCGGTTACGCTTGCAACGATACTCCGGAAATGATGCCATTGCCAATCGCATTGGCGCACCGCATCACCAATCGTTTGACAGAAGCCCGCTTCACCAAAGAAGTAGATTGGCTGCGACCAGACTCCAAGAGCCAAGTGTCGATTGTTTACGATGGCTTTAAGCCAGTGGGAATCAACAACGTCGTTGTGTCCACACAGCATGCCCCGTCGGTATCTCAAGAGCAGATCCGATCCTTTGTCATTGAAAAAGTGATTCACCCTTGCTTGCCAAAGGAGCTAATCACGGACAGTATCGAATACCACATCAACCCGACCGGCAACTTCGTCGTCGGCGGACCTCACGGTGATAGTGGTTTGACGGGACGCAAGATCATCGTTGACACCTACGGCGGTTGGGGACGACATGGTGGTGGTGCTTTCAGCGGCAAGGATCCCACCAAGGTGGATCGCAGCGCTGCGTACATGGCCCGTCACGTTGCGAAGAATATCGTAGCCGCCGGAATCGCAGACCGTTGCGAGGTACAAGTCGCATATGCAATCGGAGTCAGCAAGCCCGTCAGTGTACGGATCGATACGCAGGGCTCGGGCAAGGTTGCGGATGAGGTTATCTGCGAAGCGGTTAAGTCGTTCTACGATCTTACCCCACGCGGAATTATCGAGTATCTCGACTTGCGCCGCCCTATCTACGTGAAGACATCCTCCGGTGGACACTTTGGCAGAAACGATCCCGATTTCACCTGGGAAAGCACTGTCAACGCGTCCAAGCTAGCCAAAGCGGTTTTGGGGTAGTCCCAAGCTGTGGTTGCTGTTGAGGGATGAAACGTCCTGGATGGATTCCGTATTTGGTTCTCGGCTTTAAGCTCTCAGTGCTTGCTGCAATCGTTTATTGGTTGTGGCGAAATTTTCCGGAAGAGCACTGGGAGGTTTTGGTCAACCAGAAGAAAGATTGGGGGCTTCTGTTTCAAGGGCTAGCCGTAACAGCGACAGCGGTCGTCGTCTCCTTTTGGCGTTGGATGCTGCTAGTTCGGGCCGTGGGAGTCCCCATGTCAGTTGCTCAGGCGGTTCGACTCGGCTGCATCGGCAATCTTCTCAATCAAGTTAGCGTTGGCTCCGTCGGCGGCGACGTCTTCAAGGCGATCGAGGCGGCCCGGAGAGCTCAGGGAAAGCGGACCGAGGTCGTGGCATCGGTGCTGGTGGACCGCGCCGTCGGTTTACTTGGACTATTGCTGATTACAGCCACGGTTCTGCAAACATCTTCGGTTCGCAGCACAGTCATGGATGCACTCCGCTGGGGGGCATCGGTCTTTGCAGTCGTAGGATTAGTTGGGTTGCTGGCGATCGCGATGTTCGGAAAAAAGCTGCCTACCAAGCTGCTTTTAAAGCTGCCCATGGTTGGCCATCATGGGCGGAGATTCGTGGATGCATGCATGGTTTTTCAAGGCCGTTACCGATTGCTGCTGGAGGTCGTAGCATCGAGCGTCGTCGTACATGCGCTGCTAACGTTGAGTTGCGTGCTAGTATCCCATGCTTTGTACGACCAAGTGCCGAGTGTTCGCGACCACTTTACCGCAGTTCCGCCAGCCATTGCGGCGGCCACGTTGCCAATCACACCAGGCGGGCTGGGTTTGCAAGAGGCTGCCATTGATGGCCTGTTCAAGCAACTAGGCGATTTGCCTAGCGGTTATTCGCCGTTGGTTATGGCCATTTTTTTTCGTGGGTTGTTGCTCACGACCACGCTTCTTGGGGCTATTTATTATCTGACAGGGATCGGGAGTGACCGCAAGTCGGTTGAGCCGAGTACCTAAATCTATGCTATGATAAAGCATCCATTCGAAGTTTCAGGAACGAGGTTGAAATGTCTAGATTGACGCTCCGGGTTGTGCAAGGGGCAGACCGAGGAAAGGTTTTCTCTGACATGAAAACCCCTATCAGTATCGGGCGAGAAGAAGGAAATTCGATTCAGCTCAACGACGAGCGAATCAGCCGCTTTCATTGCAAGATTCAGGAAGACAACGACCATTTGGTTTTAACCGATTTGGAGAGCACAAATGGTACGAGGGTAAACGGTCAGGATTGCCAACTGCGAATTCTCAAGTTCGGGGATATCATCGCCGTCGGTCGTACGATGCTGCTTTTCGGAACTCACGACCAAATCGCATCTCGAGTTCAAGAGAGCCTGACAGCCGTGGAAAAAATCGGTGTCAAAACCATCGACGACGACGATTTGGCTGATTTCGATCTCGCTCCTGGCTTGGCAGAGTCCGTTCGGGCGCTCCGAGATTTAAACCAACCGCCGCCACTGCCCGATCGCCTGAGCCCCAGCCAAGCTGCCCAGTTGGCGGAGTTGTTTGAGTACTTCCATGCTAGAGTGGGAGAGATTGTGGAGGGGGCGAACTCTAACGAAAAGCGAGCTAAAGTCGATGTTGACTTGGCAACTTGGCAATTGCTGCTTCAAATGTACAGTCGGCTAGCGGAACTAATTCGGGGGATCGCAGACCCCGATTTTCGCCTTCCTGGGTGAAACCCGCCGCCGCAGACTGAAACACTGTTCGCCCCCACGGAGATAAGGACATCATGGCCTCGATAGAATTTACAAAAATGCACGGAGCGGGAAACGACTACGTGTACGTGAATGGATTTGCGAATACGCTTCCCGAAGATTTAGAAAAGCTCGCCATAGAGATTTCGCATCGCAGATTTGGAGTCGGAGGTGACGGGCTTATTCTGATTCTGCCGAGCGAACATGCCGATGCGCAGATGCGGATGTTCAATGCGGATGGTAGTGAATCCGAAATGTGCGGTAACGGTATCCGTTGCGTCGCGAAGTATGTCTACGATCATGGAATCGCGACTCGCGAGCAGTTGCGAATCGAGACCGGTGCAGGTGTTCTTTCTTTGCAAGTTCATGTCAAGGATGGACTCGCGGATCAGATCACGGTTGACATGGGTGAACCCAGACTAGAGGCAGACTTGATCCCAACGACCCTTGCTCCCTCGGGGCAACAGGTTGTTAACGTTCCGCTGGAGATCAAGGGGCACAAGCTCTTTGCAACGTGCGTCTCGATGGGAAATCCTCACTGTGTCATTTTTGTTCCAGAGATCGACGACGAGTTGGTGCTCGGAATTGGTCCTTTGATTGAAAAGGATGATCGATTTCCCAAGCGAGTGAACGTCGAGTTTGTTGAGGTTTTGGCTCGCGGAGAAGTGAATCAACGAACTTGGGAACGTGGTTCCGGCGAAACTTGGGCTTGCGGAACGGGCGCGAGTGCCGTCTGCGTAGCCGGTGTTTTGACGGGCAGAACAGACCGAACCATTGTCAATAATCTTATCGGTGGACAGCTCACACTCACGTGGGACGAATCGACCAACCACGTCATGATGACAGGACCAGCCAAAGAAGTGTTTACAGGACGTTGGCAAATTAATGAATAGATTCTCGCTTCGATCCATCGCGAGGCAGATTGCTATTTATTCGGTTGGTAAATGTCTCTCTGGGCTCGTCAACGCATGGGTTCATACCGTAGATTGCAAGATCGCTCGCCGCGATCCCTTGGGGGATCCTGCTATGTTCGGTTTCAAAGACCCTACGATATTCGTGATATGGCATGAATATATGCTCGTGCCGACATGTTGCAGGCAAGGTTGCGATCTTGTGCTCCTGGCCAGTCAGAGCGAGGACGCGGACTGGATTGTGGGACTGGGAAACCATTTCGGATATAGCTCTGTACGAGGTTCCTCCAAACGTGGGGGAAGCGAAGCTGCTTTGAAAATGGTCAAACAGTTGCGAGGCAAAAGCTTTGTGATAACCCCCGATGGTCCGCGCGGACCGCGGCGAGTCGCTCAGAACGGATGCTTGTACCTCGCCAGCATGCTGGGAGCACAGATCGTTCCTATAGGAGTTGGCTACGAACGCCCCTTTCGCTTTACCAGATCGTGGGATCAGTTCGCTGTACCACGCCCCGGTGCCCGCGCTAGACTGGTTCTCGGCGACATCATGCGCGTTCCCAAAAAGGTGAGCAAGGACGAGATCGAGGTCTATCACAAACGGCTTCAAGACACCTTGGTCGAGGTTACCACAGAAGCCGAGGCTTGGGTCCAGCACGGCCGCAAGCGGGAGGACGAGCACCCGTTCTACACTACCTTTAGGGAGACGTTGTGGCCATGACCGGTTTTTTGTGGAGCAACGACGAAGAGGCATTTTTTGGGAATGATCAAAATGCCAATCCCAAAAAGGGAGCTGAGAAAGCTGGCAGGAAGGCCAAGCCGGCTCCAGGCCAATCGCTAGAAGCTCCCTTGACCGTTAGCGAGTTGAACGAATCTCTCAAAAGGCTGATCGACCAGACCTTCGGGACCATCTGGTTGTCGGGCGAGATCAGCAACTTAACTCGTTCCAACGCGGGGCATGTCTATCTGACTCTCAAGGATGCGGGAGGCCAAATCGCCGGAGTGATCTGGCGATCTACTTTGGAGAGAATCGACGTCGATCTAGCCGAGGGGATGGCCGTGATCGTCCAAGGTAGGCTGGATGTTTACTCCCCGCGAGGCAACTATCAGATTGTCATTAGCCGAGTCGAACAACAAGGCCTAGGGGCTCTCCAAGCAGCTTTTCGCAAGCTTTACAAGCGTTTGGAAGCGGAGGGGCTTTTTGCCGCCGAGCGAAAAAAGCCTATTCCGAGATTTCCGTTTCGCATAGGCTTCGTCACCAGTCCGTCCGGGGCTGCCATTCAGGATTTCTTGCAAGTGCTTAAACGCCGTTGGCCCGTTGCAAGCGTTTTGATCATCCCGTCTAAGGTTCAGGGGGAGGGCTCGGCGGAGGAAATTGCGAGAGGCGTGAGAGCTGCAGCGAGAATTCGACCACAGCTAGATGTTTTGGTTGTAGGCCGGGGAGGCGGTTCGATCGAAGATCTGTGGTCCTTTAACGAGGAGATCGTCGTGCGGGCGGTCGCCGAGTGCCCTTTGCCAACTATCTCGGCGGTAGGTCACGAGATCGATGTAACACTTTGCGATTTAGCAGCTGATGTTCGTGCGTTAACCCCCACCGAAGCAGGAGAGATTATCGCGCCCAATCGCGATGACCTCCTGCAAACATTAGAAGGCGTAAGGAATCGGCTCGAGGGGCTAATCGGGTACCAATGGGAACGAGCCACCAGCCAGCTTGCCACCCTCGCTAACCGCCCCATCCTCGAGGATCCGATAAGGCTGCTAGAACGCCCTACACAGCAATTGGACGAGTGTTATCGAGATCTAGATTTGGCGATGGATCAACGTTTAGAGAAAGCTCAAATCGCTATCCAGCAACGGGCTCAAGTACTCGAAGCGTTGAGCCCATTAGGTGTGCTCGCCCGTGGGTATTCTTTGACCCAGGACGACCGAACCGGTCGCCTAATCACCTCGGCGGCAGATGTGCAGCCAGGGCAGATTCTCAAGACACGCCTCTCGGGTGGAGAAGTGAAGAGCCAAGTGACAAGTGTTGAAAATCCTAGCTGATTCGAGACTTCTCGCTTAACGCCACCTACTGGCTACCAGGCTCCGCCTGGAAACTCAATGTCTTTCAGGCTCTGCCTGATTTTTCGGGCGAATTGCATATGCTCTGGCGGCATCACTAACGAGGCAGAGCCTCGAAGACAGTGCGTTCCAAGGCAGAGCCTTGGAACGAGTTGTTGACTTGGCCGGAAACCTCATTTTTATGGACACAATGGCGGAATCAACTCTTCTCGCGGGAACTATTGGGATCTAAACTTCTGGTCCAGTTAAATTTAAGCTTGTTTACTCATTCCTGTAATTTCAACATGACAACAGATACCTGTATGCGGTTCAAGCAACTGGACCGTATCCTGGAAATCGTTCCAGGCGAAAGCATTCGAGCGTGTAAAACAGTTCGTGGTGATGAAGACTATCTACGCGATCACTTTCCGCTGTTCAAGGTCATGCCTGGGGTCTTAATGCTCGAGGCGCTGTTCCAGGCTTCTTGCTGGCTCATCCGCTCGAGCGAGGAATTTCGCCATTCTCTACTCGTCCTCAAAGAAGCGAGGAACGTCAAGTTTGCCGACTTTATGTCCCCAGGTCAAACGCTGGAGGTTTCGGCGGAGATTGTCAAACGCAGCGATAACCTGGTGACCCTCAAAGCGACTGGGACCAAAGGTGAAATCGTTGGTTGTTCAGCCAGACTCATTGTCGAACTGTCCAATCTGGGCGATGCGAATCCCGATCTTGCTGCGCTCGACGAATACATGAGGGAAAGTATGCGAAACGAGATGAAGAGGCTTCAAGCCTAGCGTAAGGTCTAGTACATGCCGGTTTACATCTGGGTGAGGTCAATGCGATGATTCATGAAAACAAAGGAGCAGTCGAAACCGAATCGCCCGAACAGCTTCGTGCTCGGCAGCGGCTCTCTCTCGGTTTGCTCGCCTTTTTTACTGCCATCTACGCCATCTTTATTGGGCTGTGCGCCTTTGCGTATGACCTAATCTCCAGCAATGAAATTGCCAAAGTTCCCATCGTGGTTTGGTACGGGCTGGGGTTAATCGTTTTAGCGATCGCTATCGCGGGACTCTATGGGCGACTAACCCGCAGCCGTTAAATTGACCGTTTCCTTGCAGCTAGGAAATAGCCTGCTCTTGCTCTGTGCCGATCACAAAGTCCCCAGCCATATAATCGACCGAGATCGGACTCATGTCGTCTGCATCCCGCTTGAGCAGTTCGCTGGCGATTCGATTTTGCAAACGCCTCTGAATCACCCGCTTCAACGGTCGCGCTCCGTAGATGGGGTCGTAGCCTTCGTCGGCAATTGCGTCGATGGCTCGATCGGAGATCGAGAATGGAACATGCTTCTCTAAGAGTTGCTTCTCCAATCTTCGAATCTGTAACCGGACGATGCGGTGGATTTGATCCTTGGCGAGGGGTTCGAATATGATAGTCTCATCGATGCGATTCAAGAACTCTGGCAGAAACCTTGCCTTCAGAGATTCTTGCACAGCCGCGTGCATGTCTTCCTCGTCTCCCCCCTCTTCAGCAACCCGTTGAATCATTTGGCTACCGACGTTGCTGGTCATGACCACAACCGTGTTCGTAAAATCGACCGTCCGGTTCTGGCCATCGGTCAATCGGCCATCATCAAGAACCTGTAGCAGAATGTTAAAGACATCGTTGTGCGCTTTTTCGATTTCGTCGAGCAGGACTACGCTGTAAGGGCGACGGCGTACCGCTTCGGTTAGTTGTCCACCTTCTTCATAGCCAACATATCCTGGAGGGGCACCCACCAATCTGCTGACGGTATGTTTCTCCATGAATTCGCTCATGTCGATCCGCACCATGGCGGTATCATCGTCGAACATCACCTCGGCCAACGCCTTGCAGAGCTCCGTCTTGCCAACACCGGTCGGGCCGAGAAAGAGGAACGAGCCGATAGGGCGGTTCGGGTCCTGCAACCCACTGCGACTTCGGCGCACTGCATTGCTAACCGCTTCCACGGCCTTATCTTGACCGACAACCCGTTGGTGTAACCGATCCTCCATGACTAGCAGTTTAGCTCGCTCGGATTCGAGCATTCTGGTCACTGGAATACCCGTCCAAGAGCTAACAACGGCAGCGATTTCGTCCGGCGTAACTTCCGTCCGGAGAAGTTTTCGTTCTTCGCTGGAGGATGCGACCTGCGGATGATCAGACTCTTCGGCTTGGAGCTCCACTCCCAGCTTACGGCGTTCCTGGTCCAGTTCGTAGAGTCTTTGGTATTCTCGTTCCTCGACAGCCAGTCCGGTTGATTGCTTCTCTTTGATTTTGGCTTCGAGCTGGCGAAACTCTCCTTCAACTTGATCCAGCTTCTTGCGAATGGAGCCAACACCAGACAAGCCTAGCTTTTCCGCTTCCCATTTTTCGCGCAGAGTCGCTAATTCTTTTTGAACCTTTTCGACTTCTGCCTCGATATCAGCCAAGGAATCCTCGGTATCTTCGTCGGATGATTCGTCGTTCAATTGGCGTTGAGCAATCTCCAACTGCCGAAGTCTTCGTTGCAGAGAATCGATTTCGACTGGAACGCTATCTCGCTCCATCGCGATTCGCGCCGAGGCTTCGTCAACCAGATCGATAGCTTTGTCTGGTAGAAAGCGATCCGAGATGTATCGGCTGGAGAGCTTGGCTGCTTCAACCAGAGCTGCATCCCGAATTTTGATACCGTGGTGCGCTTCGTATCGTGGCTTGAGTCCCCGCAGGATAGTAATCGTATCCTCTACGCTCGGCTCTCCAACATAGACAGGCTGAAAGCGTCGTTCGAGTGCTGCATCTTTTTCAATATGCTTACGGTATTCATCAAGCGTAGTGGCACCGACGCAGCGTAGCTGGCCACGTGCGAGTTCGGGCTTGAGCAAATTGGCTGCATCGCTCGACCCTTCCGCCGCTCCAGCACCGATGACAGTGTGAAGCTCGTCGATAAAGAGTATGATTTCCCCACCGGAATCTTTGACTTCCCGAAGGACAGCTTTAAGCCGCTCCTCGAACTCCCCACGAAATTTTGTGCCAGCGATCAGAGACCCCATATCCAAGGCAATTACACGGCGGTTCTTCAATGATTGTGGTACATCCCCAGCGACGATGCGTTGCGCCAAGCCTTCAGCGATCGCGGTTTTGCCCACGCCAGGCTCACCGATCAAGACAGGATTGTTCTTGGTACGACGTGACAGAACCTGTATCACACGACGGATTTCGTTGTCGCGACCAATGACCGGATCCAACTTGTTCTTGGTAGCTAACTCGACGAGATCGATTCCGTATTTCTCCAAAGCCTGAAATTTGCCTTCGGGGTTTTGGTCGGTCACTCTGTCGCTGCCTCGCACCGACTGGAGCGCCCCCATAATGTCGTTCTCATCAATGCCCATCAGTTTTAGCACATCGTTAGCTTTATTGCTGGTCCGGCACAAACCCAATAGGAAGTGCTCCGTGCTGACATACTCATCTTTCATAGATGTCGCAGCAGAAGCGGCGGCCTCGAACACTTTCTGGAGGCTCGGTCCTATTCCAGGTTGGCGGCCCCCTGAACTGCGAGGCAGTCGCTCTAACTCGCTGGTCGTTACGGATCGAATCTTTTCTAAAGACGCACCAATTTTCTTCAATAATGGCACGACCACCCCTTCGGCATCTTGGAGCAGAGCGTAGAGCAAGTGGAGCGGGTCCAGTTCCGGATTTCCGAACGAACCCGCTTTGGATTGCGCCTCGACGATTGCCTCCTGGGCCTTGATCGTTAATTTATCCATCCGGAAAGTCATAGGACACCTCTAAATCAGTTTCGGTTTCACACGGTCGCGTTGGCAGTCATCACTGCCCACCATTCCTGCATCGCAAAAACCGGACCAATCGCGATTGGATCTCCTCGGATTGAGGTCCGTAGTCAAATTCGACACACCGATCGTCCCGACGGGCGCTTAATAAGGCCTCGCATTTCGAGCACGCTGATCGTCGAAAGGACTCGTGGAATAGGAAGCCCCGAAACCCTTACCACGGCATCGATATCCATCGGTTCCGACTCAATTGACTGGAGGACTTGCTGTTCGATCTCGTTAAGTTGCAGTTCAGCGGGATGCCTAATTTTGACACCTTTATCTACCTCGACCCCTTCGACCAGAGGCCCCAGGTGCTCAAGAATCTCTTCAGCATCACAAACGAGGGTTGCGCCATCTCGGATCAATTGGTGACACCCTTTAGACATGCGAGAAGTGACCGCACCAGGCACGGCGAACACCTCTCGTCCTTGCTCCCCTGCGTGCCGGGCCGTGATTAAAGAACCGGATCGGTCCGCAGCTTCCACCACGACGATCCCCAGACTCAACCCGCTGATGATTCGGTTTCGTTGCGGAAACACTCCCGCTTTGGGCTTTGCAAAGGGATGAGTCTCGCTGATCAAGGCCCCCGTCGCAGCAATCCGATCAGCCAGTTCGCTATGTTCGGGCGGGTAAATATCGGTCACGCTGCTTCCGAGGACTGCAATCGTACGTCCCCCGACTTCCAAAGTGCTCTCGTGGCAAATCCCATCGATCCCACGAGCTAAACCGCTGACCACAGTAATGCCGCGAATCGCGAGCCCCTTGGCAAAGCGTTCTGCCATCGTGCGGCCATAGTGGGTGCAGTGTCTTGTTCCGACCATGCCAATCGAGATCGCATCCCGCCGTTCGATTTTTCCCCGTACGAAAAGCAAGAGTGGTGGATCCGACAGCTCGGTGAGGAGTCGAGGAAAATCTTCATCGCCAGGAACAAGTATTTGCACCTGCGAGGAGCCACAATGATCCTTGACACGTTCTAACAAGTCGCTGCGAGAAGCGTCCCGAATTAGTGTAGCCAGCTTGGGACCGATGCGTTTAACCTTGCCGAGTTGGGACTGTGAAGCCTGAAGCACTTCCGTGGGGCTACCAAAAAAATCGACGAGTCCGGCCAACGTGCGGGGACCAATTCCGTTGACGAGCGATAGGCGAATGTATGCGTCTCTATCCTCCGTAGAGATCGAACGCAAAGGGGCAACGGGGACCTCAAAGTCATCATGATCTTCGAAGCAAGGTCCTTCGGTTCCATCCAGATCGTCAATCGGGACTGGATCAGGTGACGGGGCTGGGAGGTGATTGGTGTCCAGATCCAGCGGGAGGAAGCCAGTGAATTCGTTGTCGGGCATCAGGTAAGCCTACAAAAAATTGAGACCAAGCAGCATAAACAATTCGTTCATTAGATTATAACATCCGGTTCATCGGCCAGGGGGTATGTAACGAAAAAGCTCTATTGAAGATCTTAAGATACCACTGGCTTGTCCCGTGGAGTTTCCTGTTTCTCGCTAATTCGACAGCACCACCTGCATCCCCCTTCCTTTTCCTCGGCAGTTTCGCCGCCGAGAGAAAAGTGGGGCGACGTTGGACTGAGCGGTGAGCTTAATCCAGTGGCCAATGCCAACGCAAGCCATTTCTAAAGGCGTCCAGTAGAGTTCCCATGTCAAGGCGGCTACGAAGGCTTGATGCTTCTTTGAAAGAGCCATCGGCTTTTTGCTTTTCACAGTTTAAATGATTAACGTCAAATCAGTTTGGGTGGGGTGTGACCGGCTCATCGTTGCTTAGTCGGTAGTGAGTCGCGATTTGCTAGCACAAGATATTGTGGCATCATTTCCGGCGACAACCAATTGGTTTCGTTTTCAGTATTGAGAGAGATAATAAGGGTAACGGCGAGCTTTTTCGTCGGTTCTCAATCACGGAGTCAAATCATGAACGAATCGTTGGATTTCCAGAATGTAGATTGTATTGTCGCACAGCTTAAAGAGCTGGCTAACACAGCTTTTCGTACGGGGCAAGCGATCGACCAAACGGAGCTTGATTTACACAAGCGACTAATGGCTCTCGGACATGCATTGATTGGAACAATCATCGAGCAAGCAGGCCAGGGAGATGTTGGACCTACCATCGAGAAGAAAGGGCGAGTCTATAATCGAATGCCCAAACGGACTCGGAGGTATCGCTCCATCTTTGGCGATTTCAGAATCGAACGCTACGTCTATGGAACAACACCCGATCAAGCGATCCAAGCCATTCCTTTGGACGAGCATTTAGGGCTCCCGCAGAATGATTATTCCTTGGTCTTCGAGTCGTGGGTCGGAACTCATGCGACCGAATCTTCCTTCCATAAAGCGGTTGGGTTACTGGAACGAATCACGTCACTCCACGTCCCAGTCGACAGCGCCGAACGGATCGGAAGCCGATTGGGAAAATCAGCGGCCTTGGTACTCGATAATCCGCCATCGATCGATCGAGCTACCGAGGCAGAACTCTTGGTCCAAACCAGTGACAACAAAGGCATCCCGATGGTACGCAAGCAAACGGAAAAAACACCTGTGGGTGCTTCTGTCGAACGCATGGGCCCCAAGCCGGGGCAGAAACAAATGGCGTGCATGGCCGGAGTGTATACCGTAGATCGCGATGTTCGAACGGCTACAGAAATCATTGATGCTTTATTCCATGAGCCTGAGTCAGGCGAGACAAGTAGATCAGAAGCTAAGCCGAAGAATCCTCGGTACTTTGGGGCGTTGACCAAGCATGATTCTAACGGAAACGTGATCGGTAAGTCCGCTGAAGAGCAAGCTCAGCAATGGCTAACTGCCAATACGCTCCGACGCCACCGAGAGGGTCAAGAGATTTTGGTTATGCACGACGGGCAACCATCACTTTGGAACTTAGCGCATGAGTACCAGGAGGGATGGAACACGATTGAAATACTGGACCTGATGCATGTACTTCCGCGAATCTGGGCAGCCGCGAAGATCATCCAACCAGATTCGCAAAGCTCGTATGTTCGCGAACAGCTGCTGCTACTGCTTAAGGGAACCGAAGGTCTAATGATCATAGGAATCAAGACTGCGATGAGACGCAAGGGCATAAAAAAAGCACAACGCGAAGAGCTTGGCAAGATCGTGAAGTATTTGGAAAACAACCGCTCACGAATCAAGTACGGTGAGTATTTGGCAAAAGGCTATCCGATATGCACTGGGTATATTGAAGGAGCCTGTCGGCATGTGCCCAAGGATCGAATGGAAAAGAGTGGGATGAGATGGAAGGAAAAAGGAGCCCAGACCATGCTGAACCTTCGCTGCATCGAAGCGAGTGAGCTTTGGGATGTCTTAGCCACAACGCACCGAACGGTAAACCTCTCGATCTACGGTAAGAAACGAGTGAACTATAGCGATCAGTTCTTGGCAATGGCGTCGTAACTAACAGAACAACCGGTCACACCCGTTTGGGTGTCGCTGCGACGAACGCTGGCCTTTCTCAACCCAGATCACGCAAAGACGCCATCTGTGCCCAAATTCCCGGTCGTATCCGTCGCCATTATTTACTCGACTGCTTTCCCCCTGCAATAAACAATCCAGTGGAGGCAACGAGCATTAAGCTTGGAATAAAGATTGGCATTCCCTCAATGCCACCCATTAGGATGAGAACCATTAATAAAACGCCAATGCCCCCGTTAACGATTCCAATACCAAAAATAAACTTCTTTTGTCGCTCTGTAATTTTGCTCATAAACTATTGTTTGTTAAGACCTAGATGACTTCGACGCAACGACAGCGTTCAGCCAGCGGCGTGAGAAGTAGTGTCCATCAGAAGATTCCCGTCGTCCTCTCCGTCGGCGAGGTGAACACGTTCCTCAAAATGATCGACAAGCCAGCCATGACCTGCTTCTTCACGGTCGCGTACTCCCTGGGACTTCGGTTCCGACACATAATACCAAGCCGACTGATTCCGATCCAGGGCACCGGACCGCCGCAACTGTGCATTGCTAAACGCCATGGCAAGTCGAGGTGTAAAAAACGAACGACGCGGGATCGTTCTGCGTAGAAGGACTGCGCTGGAACGGAAAAATGGACTAGAATCCCGAACGAAGCGTCCATTGCCAACGAGGAAACTCGTTCCGACGCAACATCTAAGCCTATTTATGTTCCTCGCGGTTTATGGTTGATGTGTAACGAATTTTCAGTGTAGCAAATCGAAGCAGTCGTTGCCAACGCATCGCGCGTATGGGCGTGTATCGTCGCTTGGGCACTCTTGCCTGAGTTTCAATTGAGATTACGGACCAGAGTGCTCATCTGACGATCTTTGCCGTTCGGAGAGTCGCCAGTTCCAAGGCAAGCGTTTGCTGCGTTGCAAGCTCGAAGATTCTACACCGCCAGAGAAAACAGAGACACAAGAGTAATGGCTGTATGTCACCCAGCTCCATCTCTGCGATTCTCTTTCCTCTCGCGGTGTAGAATTCCGTCTTCTGTAGCGATCGGGGCGCTAGATTCTTCGAAGCGTTTGTGCGACAAGCGATCTCATGGCTGCCTCTCCAATACCGGTCAAGTTCAAATGTCCAAGCAGTTTACGCGAGGACGGTTTGCCGCGACGAACGGCTAAATTCAGCCAGTGCGAGTAGGTGACTCAACGCAAGTCAAAACGGCCGACCGAGCACTTGGTTGCAATTGTACGCCCGGCACGGGCGTGAACTAATGGGGTGCAAGTCCCCTGTACGAAAATGGGAATTGCTTGGAGGACAGTATACCAAATGTAACCAAACAACTTAAGTACTAGACGAAGGCAACTGCGGGGAGGCGACAAACCGTGGAGAGGAAGCCTGCGAAGGTATGCGTAAACGCCGGGTTTGTCCGTTGTCCCAAAAGACAACAGTCCGCCACCCGGACCCTTCTCGTCGAAGCTGCGAGGCCCTGCACATCAACACGGTACAGAAACGCCATAGAGGCCTAGAGAGACCCTGAGGTGAGCCGCCGATGGACGTGCGAAACCGTTCCCAACAGACTCCAGGGTAGATGGCGAGCTTGTGCAGCGAAAGTTCACGTTCTTATCCGGGGAGAAACTGCAACGCGTACCGGTGAGTAGGGCTTGCCCGAAAGGCCGGACGACTCGAGGCGACTCGATGCTCGTGCTTGCAGAAGTCAGCAGGTGTCATAGTACCGAGCTTCCACCCCCAGTGGAAACGGGAAGGACTAACGTCACTTAACAAGGAAACACGAAACCATGACCTCAGACCGAATCAAACACACAGAACCTAGCTCGTCCGACTCTACGAGTGACGACACGATAAAGGCACGTGCTCTTGAGGCTCCCGAACGGGAGCAACTCGGTGTGGCGGTTCGGGCGACGAAAGCCTTGAGTTCTAATCCAGAAGACCTGATGGAACAGATTGTCGACCAGGCCAACGTCGAGAACGCTTGGAACAATGTTCGAGCCAACCACGGAGCCCCTGGCCCCGACGGCGTAACGCTCGCAGCATTTCCCAAAGTCTTTCGCGAACAATGGCCAACGATCCGACAACCTTAGACCAGTGGATCCGTCGCCGCGTGCGTGCCTGTATCTGGCAGCAATGGCGTAATCCACGCACTCGAGTTCGTAACTTGATCAAGTTAGGGGTTGGTCCTCGCGAAGCCCATACCCACGGCAACAGTAGTACAGGCCCCTGGACTATGTCCTTGAGCAAGGCGATTCACATCGCCTTATCACTGGCCTTCCTCAAGGAGTTAGGGTTGTCGAGTCTGGTAGAGATCTGGTTTAAGCTTGCTTCTAAGGGGCGAACCGCCGCCGCACTCCTGTGCGTTTAACAACGCGGCCGGACCCGCATGCTAGGTGGTGTGGCAGGGGTCCGCAGCAATGCGGCCCCTATGCCGATTTTTGTTCGTCGGTCTTTTCTTGCCGATTAGCATCGTAGCTATATGCCACAGCCGTTACAATTGGCATCGGGATAACTACGATCATTTTATAAGGAGCGTGACGCAATGATCTCAGAGAAAACCAAAAATCTAGCGGATCGGGCCAAGGCAATTTTTCAGTCTACATTGCGTGAGAAGCTCGAATCTGAACATTGGGGCAAGTTTGTCGCAATCGAACCAGATTCCAAAGATTACTTTGTCGCGGATTCGTTCGGTGATGCAGTTCGAGCGTCTAGGGATTGTCACCCAGATCGAATCGCATATGTAATTCGCGTTGGGTATCAGGCCGCCATTCATATCGGAGCCTTGACAAATTGAAAGGTTACGTCGACGATTCAAAACGAGCTTTGATTGAAATCAAAGTACGTTCGCAATCCATAGCTGCCAGTGACAAGGTAACTGCGTGGATAGATACCGCATTTAACGGGCATCTTGTTTTCTCAAGGGAACTTATTGATACACTGCATCTGCAGCAAGAAGCCGCTACCGAAGCAATTCTTGCAGATGGCAGCTTGGTGACTCTTGAATCGTTTATCTGTTTTGTAGAGTGGGGAAGCAAAGTAGTCGCAGCTCAAGTGATCGCAAATGATGGAAGTACACCGCTACTGGGCACGGAGCTACTCTCAGACTGTGTGCTTGTCGTTGACTACAAGACTCGCGCGATTATCGTCACGACCTGATCGACGAAAGAATCCATGTAAGTCCAAGGTGTAGCGGGTGGGAGCCATTCGTGTAAAACTGGCGACTCAAACCCGTGATCTCGTGTCGCGTGAACGACAACTGTCACAATCATTACCACCCACCACAACCAAGGATCCAATACCATGAAGATTCTCGCACTTGACCTCGGACCTGTCAAATTTGGTAGACACGGGCAACACAATGTGCTGCTTTTTCGACTCAAAAACTCGAAAGCATGAATTCCTGAACGCTACCACCGATCGAAACTACCTTGAGACCGTCTTCAAGAAGCACAAGATCGACCTCGTCGTCATGGAAGCGTGCGGCCCCTCCGGCTGGATCAATGATCTGGCTCAATCGCTTGGCCTTAAAACCCTCGTCTGTTCCACCAACGAAGACGCCTGGAAGTGGAGCAACGTAAAACGTAAGACCGACAAAGACGATGCCTTGAAGCTGGCCCGCATGGCCGCCATGAACGAACTCAAGGCGGTTCACATGCCATCAGAGTCCCACCGCGAATTCCGTTCTCTTGTGAAGTATCGCAAGACGCTTGACTCTCGCATCAACAAGATGAAGTGCAAAATCCGAGCATGGTTCGTCAATCACGGTATCTCGATCGACACCGGCGAGAAGGCATGGAATACAGGACGAGAACGGATCAACTCCTTTCGCAAACCGCTTACAGAGTGCGAACCCCACGAATTTTGGAAGGGGGAACTCGATCTCGAACTCACTCAGATGGATACTCTCACGACCGTCCTTGATGGAGTGGTCAAGAAGCTTGAGTCTATCGGTAAGATCGATCCCCGAATTATCCGTGTACAAACCATTCCAGGTGTCGGGCCACGAACCGCCGAGATCCTCGTCGCCTGCATCGACGATGCGAAACGTTTCGAAAACGGTCGACAAGTCTCTCAGTACTTCGGTTTAGTGCCTCGTCAGTACCAATCAGGCGAGACCGATCGGAATGGTCGAATCACCAAGCGAGGCAACCCCTTGGCACGAACGATCCTTGTCGAATGCGCGTGGTCCTCACTTCGCTATAACCCCTGGGCCAAACATGTCTACGACCGAATCTGCGGCAAACAAAAGACTCGTAAAAAGAAGGCTGCTATCGCATTGGCTCGCAAGATCGCTGTTCTGGCATGGGCGTTACTTCGTGATGAAAAAGACTGGGAACCAAAACGTATGATCGAAGTGACCGAGTCCTATGGCCGCATCCCTCTAGGCCTAAAAGAGAAACTACTCGAAATGCCCAAAAAGGAATGCCGTCACAAGCGAAAGAATCGAAGGATCAGCGAGGAACGCGCTGCGAAACAAGCAGCTGCCCAGGCTCCCAAGATCGCTTCACGACCAACCGAATCCACTCCCAAACGATCGTCGGTACAGAGCTCTGTCGCTAGGCCCGCTAAGCGAAAACCTAAGACCATAGCACCTAAAGGAAAGCCGACAAAAACAAAAGATAAACCAACCACGAATCCAAGGCGAACAAGAAAGCTCGAAACCGCGGTCTGATGAGTTGCCATCACTAAGCAACACACATCGTCGAACGAATAAGCCTTGTTCGCCCTCATAGCCCCAAGGCTTGGAGGACAACCAGTATCGCTGGCTGATGCACACGACATCGTCGTAACGAATCGGACCTCCAAGCCCTTTACGAACCTTTTACCCCTTCTCAGGAGAATGCCTTACACCGAGCACCGAACGAATTTGACCAAGGACAAGACCTACCCACGAGGTTGAGCACTAAACACAGTTGACGCGGTCGTCTCACATAGGACACGAGGACTCGTAAGAGACTCGCCGAGATGACCAGACACGTCGCCCTAAAGAATGTGCCAACCCCATAACGGAAGGTAGCTTGCTGCTCAGCGATGCGAAGCATCCAGAAGCCTACAGGCAAGCTGCAGCCAACCACGATGAGAATTCATAGCTAACAAGCGATGAGTGGAACCGTGCATGGATAACTGAGGGGATGCAAGCCGATAGGCTTCACAAGAGTGACAAGGCATTCACACCTCGAATAGTCGTCTAATCAACCATCCTTGAACGAATAAGCAAGTGCGAAGAGTAAAGCGAGACCTTAAGAAGCAAATCAGCAAGTTCCCGGTGTCATCCTCTGCGCCGCTTGTCGATCGCCATGCGCTCCGTTCGAAGACTCACTTCGCCGGGGTGAGCGATCGACAAGCGGCTACGACGAAGACACCTAACCTTACCTCAAAATGATGTAGCCTCGAAAAATATTAAAAACAGTGGCGACCGTCACTTGCAAACCTTGGACTTCATAGTCGCCACCGATGACCGAGTGCGAGCGGTAAACCGCTCCATCTCGATTCATCGTACGGCGAGCACTTCGGTCAATCGGTTTGTTCGCCTGATTTTTAATTACTCGGCTTATCCTTCCCGGGCGTGTTCGTTACAAATTCAGTCTCGGCAGGTCTACTTACAGGTGCCTTTACTGGCGGTGGACTAGGTGGTGCCGCAGGTACTTTAGGCTCAACTTTAGGTTCACTCATGGACAACTCAGAAAACAAAAAACGGGTACTAGATCTGTTGTGGCGTAATTTCGATGACGCGGTAACGACTATTCGTCGATTTCAAGACCGTGCAACGGTCGTAGTTGCCGCTACTACTGCATCTATAGGACTTTTACTAAATCCCTCTCAAACCGTATTACCTGTCTCAGGAAGTGCAGTTTGCGCGGCTATCGCATGTGTTCTGTTGTATGCGATTTCATTTGCTACTGCAACGTACTTATGGCTACCTAGAGTGTCCCAGAGGCCAAGCCGTACAGAGATAAATCATATCTGGGAGCATTCAATCGAAGTCACTGACGATGTTTCCGCTGCAAATTTAATGCAAGATCTATGCAAAGCTATAGTAGCTGAGCGCAAAGCATCGGATATTTACGGGCGGTGGTTAGTTGTATCTATGTTTAGTAGTGCGGCTTCGGTAGTCGCAGCTTGTATTTACGCAGTCTTGCGATAGGGAGTCCATAATGGTCAAGCGGCAAGAAGACGAACGAAAAAGGATCATTCACGTCGAGTGGGGATCGTGGACCGCCCAAGCCCCAGGAATCGAGACGTTGAATGCATCCGCTGGTTAGCGGAACACGCGTTCTTGCCCGGAGGATCGAGTGCCGTCGTCCGCACTGCTCACACGTCATCCTCAGTCAGAGACCGTCTCTGACATCGCTCTATCGTACCACAGGAGACTTCAACATTCAGCAGGGACAAGAGTGCAAGCGACCGACTTTAGATACCACTGGCTTGACCAGTGGAGCTTCATGTTTCTCGCTAATACGCTGGCACCACCTGCAATCCCCCCCCACTTTGCTCGGCGGCAAGGCCGCCGAGCAAAGTGGGGGGGGGGCGGGGGCTGAGCGGTTATGTAGCGAGAAGCGTAACAATCCACCCGGCAAGCGGGTGGCATTCCAGAGCCATGACGCTCGTCGCGTTACTTCTGAGCTAACGCCAGCGATCACCGATGTCGCGGCCAGGAAATCTACCATCTGGAATCGGCTGATCCGCGACTTCGGTGCATCGCATTGTTATGCCAAATTTGTCTTTCCGAGTTCATCATACTCCGGCCAAGCCCATCCGCCATTGAACTCCTCGACGTCGAGTTGCACAGCCCCGAATTTCGAGAGTGCAACAAACATCCCATCTTTTTTCGCGGCCATCAAAACAGCATAAATCATATTACCAATAGCCGGAACCAACGCGTCAGGGGTCTCGGTTTCTTCGTCTTCCGGATCGGAATCTTCCTCTGTTGGAGGAATGACGAACTTCGAACCGTCAAATCGAATAACCTCGACCTCTTCCCCCTCATACCCTAATTCAATTGCCTCGATCCAATGTGGCATTTTGATGACGCTTTCATGGTCATCTAAAGCGTTTGTCCAAGTTCCGTCTCGATTGTGTTCAGGTCGACGATCAGGATGAATACAAATCCAGCCGCCTTGGTCGCAATCATAACCTATCTCGATGGCGGACAAAATCGATCCATGCTCGGAGCTAAGCGAGTCTATCACCGACTTTAGTGATTTGCGAAGCTTCTCACCGTCTTGTTGAAGGTCGATCTTTGTCATGTTGTTTTGGTCCTCATTTCTTTGGCATAACGAAAAAGGATCATTCACGTCGAGCGGGGATCGTGGACCGCCCAAGACCCCGGAATCGAGACATTGAATGCATCCGCTGGTTAGCGGGACTCGCGTTCTTGCCCGGAGGATCGAGTGCCGTCGTCCGCACTGCTCACGCGTCATTCTCAGTCAGAGCCAGTCTCTGACATCGGACTATCGTACCACAGGGGACTTCAACATTCAGCAGGGACAAGAGTGCAAGCGACACACTTTTCTGCGGTCGCGTTACTTCTTAGCTAACGGCTATCGTCACCCAGTCGCGGCAAGTAACGTCTCTAAAAGTCAAAGCCCCCGATCCGCGACTTGGGTGCACGATTTTGTTCTGTCTTCTTTCGGTCGAGTCTCACCATAGAGTTGAAGTAGCTTTGGAAAGATCGGAATCAAAGTCTACCCGAATTGCAAGTCCAGGAAACATACCGTCAGTTGAAAACGATAGTACAAGCCGTCCACTATCTTCAATCCAAAGGGTCGTAAGCTCGAGTCTTTCACGAAAACTACTTTGATTGGTTGCCGGATCGTCGAGATATCCATTGTCGAAATAGTTCGTTTGAGCAGACTCTTTTCCTAAAGCAACCAACGATCCAACTGCATGGACAGCTTTGCGCAATTGTTCCTTATGTACCACAAGTTCATTGTGCGTTTTGGCGGGCAGCGAAATGTCCGCTTCAATTCCAAGCCGCTCATTGTACAGCCCCCCCTCATACCAACTCAACTTGGGATTGTATTCCATTCGCCCAAGTATCTCATCGTCGAAAAACGGTGGCAAGCTACTCATCCGAATCAGTGGGTTTGAGAGACAGAACGAAAAGGATCAGTCACGTCGAGCGGGGATCGTGGACCGCCCAAGACCCCGGAATCGAGACGTTGAATGCATCCGCTGGTTAGCGGAGCACGCGTTCTTGCCCGGAGGATCGAGTACCGTCGTCCGCGCTGCTCACGTGTCATTCTCAGTCAGAGACAATTTCTGACATCGCTCTATCGTACCACAGGGGACGTCAACATTCATCAGGGACAAAGGTGCAAGCGACACACTTTTCTGCGGTCGAGTTCCTTCTTAGCTAACGACACACGTCACCGAGTCGCGGCGAGGAGACGTTCCATTTAAAAAAACACCGACCGCGACTTCGGTGCACGTGATTGTTATCCGCCGTTCTTTATAGCGATCATCTCATCAAGGTAGCGTTGATCACCCATAGAAAACGTCGCGAAGATAGGACGGCGGTGTCCACCCTTGTAGTCATATTGTTCTTGTGCATCCCAAAGTGCAATGATCTGCGTTGGAAACAGCGGGTCGTAGTCATTGAAGGGTATCGCCTCGATCTCGTTTTCGTTTATGAATCTGAAAAGTTCTTTCGCCTCCGAGTCGAATGGGTCGACGTTGCCATACGCGACGTCGAAATTGGGAGAGTAGGCGAATCCGATGAAATGCAAGCAATCGTCATCGAAGAAGTCAAGCTGGATTGAGTTTTCGTCGTAGTAGTCCATGCTGTTGCTCGAATGTGTCAATACGAAGTTCAGCGCCGCCATGACGTTGCGGGTCATCTCGCGGCTTGTCCCGAGTACTAGCTTGCCAGCCCGAAGTCTTGAATGGATGTCGAAAACGATCATGCGGGTGTATCAGTCGGATAACGACTAAATTCAGCGAGTGCGAGGAGAAATCTCAACGCAGGTCAGTACGCCCGACCGAGCACTTCGCTGCAATTTTTTGTTCGTCCTATTCTGCCAAATCGCAATCAATAGGTCAATTCACGCATTTTAAATGCTTCGCGGACAACCGGACGTTTTAATGCAACTACTGCCCAGATGCATATAAACAATCCCAATGGAAGAAACAAGAATAGTGAAATTGCAGCACCAACGTACGACATTTTCCTCGATTCAAGTCGCTTTAGTTTCAGACCACACAAAACAAGTAGAGGTGGAAGCAGAAAAATAAGATAGACAACACTCTCTGGCCCCGGCATGCTGTGTACGCCCCGCTGAAGGATGCCAGCGCATATCGCGAAGATATAAAGCCCTGTAATCAATGCCCCTTGAGCAATCATCAACACCGCTGGCCAGTAAGTAAGCCGCTTTGCTTCAGCGTAAATCGCTTTTTCGTATGGCGGAGGCCCGTCGTTTATTGTCGATGCGTACGGATTGATGCCAGTCATGATCAGTTAGACGAACGCTACGGATCACCAAGTCGGCGCGATGATCTTTCCATTGTGAAAATGCACCTTTCGCCGACTTTGGTGCATCCGATGGTTCGTCACGATTCCGGCGTACGAGCCAAGTTGTCACGAATCCTTGCGTAGTACGGAGGGGCATCAGTTCCCGCGCGTTCTATTATGCCGTCAACAGTCGCCATCGCTCGAAGTCGTGCGTCTGGTGTTAATGTAACGCATTGCGACGACAAGTAAGCATCCTGTCCGCGGAAAACGCATGCCAAGTAGTGAGAGATGTTTTTTTCTCCGCCGCGCTGCAGAAGTTGTGTGGCAAGGCAAGACACGAATTGGTGATACACGCCGAACGCAGCCTTCGAATGCGATGTTTCCGCATCGTAGAGATCACGGATTAAATCGTCGCTAGCGGCTTCGGGCGATTGAATGAGTGATTTCGCGATTTCAATTCGGAAAGTTCGATTTTCGTCACGAAGCTCGGATCCAACTTTGCCATTGGACGCAAACGCAATTCGATCACGATCGGCAGGTGTATAGTTAGCGATGAATGACTCTAGGTTTAGCATCTTGTTTGAGCGACGAACGGTGGAAATCACCCAGTTGGCCAAAGTGATCGTGACGTTGAGGAAGCACCCGATGGCCAACTTGGGTGCATTTTTTTGTTCGGCATTAATCGCAGGAAATTATTTTGAACGAATCAGTCCATTTGCGCAAAGGCAATCAGTACTGGGCTTCTAGTTGAAACCAAATCCGCCGTTCGCCTGGGATTCCCAGCGAGTCCAGTTTTTCGTCAGTTTGCGATGCTATAAGTGAAATTTCGTCGGCAGTAAAGGAAGTGGATGATTGTCCTTCTACGCCAAATACGCCAAGGCGGCGTCCGATGAACAGGAAGTATGGTTCGCCGTCCGTCAGACGACCTATGTAAGTGTCGAGTCGTCCACTTTTAGCGAGGGCAAGCCGAGAATCATTTTGCTCGTTAAGGGAATCAGCGTCATCCGCATCGCCGACCTCATACCGAGTTCCGTAAAACGAAATAAACGCATCCGCACCCACTTTAGTCTTCCCTTTTGATCTGCTTGCCGAACGAATAAGGATCATTCACGTCGAGCGGGGATCGTGGACCGCCCAAGACCCCGGAATCGAGACGTTGAATGCATCCGCTGGTTAGCGGAACACGCGTTCTTGCCCGGAGGATCGAGTACCGTCGTCCGCACTGCTGACGTGTCATCCTCAGTCAGAGACAGTCTCTGACATCGCGATATCATACCACAGATGGAGTCAACATTCAGCAGGGACAAGAGTGCAAGCGACACACTTTTCTGCTGGTCGCGTTACTTCCTAGCTAACGAATAAGGATCATTCACGTCGAGCGGGGATCGTGGACCGCCCAAGACCCCGGAATCGAGACGTTGAATGCATCCGCTGGTTAGCGGGACTCGCGTTCTTGCCCGGAGGATCGAGTGCCGTCGTCCGCACTGCTCACGCGTCATTCTCAGTCAGAGCCAGTCTCTGACATCGGACTATCGTACCACAGGGGACTTCAACATTCAGTAGGGGCAGGAGTGCAAGCGACACACTTTTCTGCTGGTCGCGTTACTTCTTAGCTAACGAATAAGGATCATTCACGTCGAGCGGGGATCGTGGACCGCCCAAGACCCCGGAATCGAGACGTTGAATGCATCCGCTGGTTAGCGGAACACGCGTTCTTGCCCGGAGGATCGAGTACCGTCGTCCGCACTGCTGACGTGTCATCCTCAGTCAGAGACTGTCTCTGACATCGCTCTATCGTACCACAGGGGATGTCAACATTCAGCAGGGACCGGAGTGCAAGCGACACACTTTTCTGCCGTCGCGTTACTTCCTAGCTAACGGGTGCGATGACCGAGTGCGAGCGGGGGACTCTGCGCAAGCCAGAACGCTTGATCGAGCACTTCGCGTCCATCGCTTTGTTCGTCGGTAGTTTTCGGGTTTATTGACGGTTAACGTTATTCGTCCCAGGGATCTTTTAGATTCCTCGCACGAACATGCCTAACCAAAAAGAACGGCAATCCAATTGTAGCAGCAAAGATAAGGGGCAACCAGAATCCGGCTACCACCATCGGAAGGGAATTCCACATCCTCGATCCACTGTCTTTGTCTAATACGTCGAGCCAGATCCACAAAGCAAACCAGAAAAGAAAACTGGTTAGTGCGATCCCGAAAGAAACCAACAAGAATCGTCTTGAACATATATGCAGGACAACTGCCGCTGGAGATACGACAAAAAGGCATGTCGCAAGAATCGCGCCGCCAGCACCAGCTGTAGTATCAATCACGATTGCCTTCCATTTATTGCAATTGTTCATATACCCGGTGGCGAACGCAAGCATTCCAAGCATGAAAATCCACCACCGTTTTTACCGACGAACGACAATGTTGACCGAGCCCCCGTCAACACGGTCTCTAAAGTTCAAAACGGACCGACGGGGGCTTCGGGCGAGTAGTTTGGAGTCTCTTTGTTGAGGTTGTTGTTTGTGCCCATAGGTATGCTACCAAATCAATAGTAGTGCCGCACCGTCCCTTCCTCACAAATTGATACTCCGCACCCTCTCAGAACCGTACAAGCGCAGTTAACGCATACGGCTCCCAGCTATCACCTGTCTCGACAATCTTAACTCTCTATTGCTTTCTCAGCGATACGCAGCGATCAAATCTGTTAACTTTACCGGATTGCTCAATGGATTGATCTCCAGCCATCGATAGAAACTCTCCCAGGTCCACGCTTGCTTGCCGGTTTGACTGCGGCGTCGCAGCCAACGAAACAGCAAGAACTTCGTAGCCGTCCTAAACCTCATCAACCAGGGCCAATTATCATTGATACCATAGTATTGATAGTGGCCTCGTAGCTTCATCTGAACCGTGTCCCAGACAATTGCAGTCGGGGTTGTCAGGTGTCGCTTAAGCCAATCGCTCATCGCTTGAAGTTTAGCTCGGAATTTCTTCTTCGATGTTTTCCTCTTCAGTTTGAATTTACCTGCGCGGCTAAGGCCGCAATAATGTGTGAAGCCTAGAAAATCAAACGTCTTCGGGGCGCCTTCGCCCATCTCGCGGGAATCGCGAGCTGCAAAGCGACCAAATCGAATCAGTTTTGTCTTCTCGGGAGCTAAACTCAAGCCGAACCGTCCTAGCCGTTTTCCCAATGTTGACTGATAACGCTTCGCATCATCAGCGTATTGGAAACAACTAATGAAATCATCCGCAAAACGGAACAAGTGAGCTTCGCCTTTGACATGCGTCTTGACTACTTCTTCGAACCATTGGTCTAAAACGTAGTGTAGATACACATTCGCGAGCAAAGGACTTAGTACTGAACCTTGCGCTATGCCTTCATCTGTTTCGTGGAAACGACCATCGATCATGACTCCTGCGTCTAGGAACCTCTTTATCAGTTTCAGCAGTCTGGGGTCTGCGATTCGTTGGGACAAAAACGCCAATAGGTGTTGATGATCAACGTTGTCGAAGAATCCTTGGATATCTGCGTCACTGATCCAGTTCACTCGGCACGTGGAAATCACTTTGCCCAGTTCCCCTAACGCTTGGTGGCATGACTTGTTTGGTCGGTATCCGTACGAGGTGTCATAAAAATCCACTTCGTAGATCCGTTCCAGAATCATGACAAGGGCCCGTTGGACGATCTTGTCTTCGACGCATGCCAACCCTAGCGATCTCGTCTTGCCATTCTCTTTAGGGATTTCACGACGAACATTGGGTTGTGGGCGATAGCTGCCACGGTGGATTCTTTGGAGTAAATCTTGGAGATTGGACTCCAAGTTCTCTCGGTAGTCTCCGACCGATTTGCCATCTAGACCAGGGGACTTATCCTCCTTGAGTCGTGAGAAAGCCATGTGAAGCATGTCCAACGTGATCAGCGTTAGCAGATTGTTGAACGATTCTTCGGGGTGACTTGCCGCTCTTTGTGAGATGCGATCCAGTCGCTTTACCACTGCTACTTCACCGCTGAGTGTGAACAGTGTACTTCCAGATTCGCGTGATAGCTTGACCGCCTTCCCTCCTCCGGAATTACCCGTTATCGATGGTACTATTCGGTCATCCGACTCCCGCAAATCGTTTGCTTGCCTCACCTTTGGGGCTTGTTGGGCATACTCCGAACCAGTCCGACTGGATGGCGGGTGATTCGAAGAACTTGAGGGTCTCACTGGTTGCCTTGTAGACATGGTGTGTAGCGCGAATGGGCCTAACGACTCCGGGTCTTCACGCGTATCTCGCCGAGTCGATACACGCGATGTTGCCTTCCAGCATGGACACACCTTGGGCAGATTCCAACAGTTACAATCTTTCGGAGCTCAATACCATTCAGGGTGGGATAGCTAGTCCCTGCCTTTCATCCTCGCTACCTTTCTGTGTACGCTTCAGCCGGGCACTTCGGACTGGCGAGCCAGCCCTTATAGCCAAGCAGCAACACTCGATACTGAGCCCGTGGCTAGCGGCTACCCAGGTGGGATTCGCACCCACTTGTCTACAAACCATTTCCAGTACGCACGTCCAACATTTTGTTCGGCACTGGTATTACCGTTGCATCGTTGTTGCGAAATCCGATAGTGAACGACAGTAACGGATTCGATCGCCTATAGTGTAGCAATGGTCGCGGAAGAGACATACCGATTCCCTCTCTCCAAGGTGAAAGTCGATTGCCCAATCGTTCCATTTCCCTTTCAGTAATGAGCGAGTGTGCGACATCAAGCCATCAGTCAGTAGCAGCGGTTTATTCACGGTCACATATACAAATTTCTGAGCATTTAGTTGATCTTCTGTAAGATAGAAATCCCATTGATCGTCCAAGTCAACGTCCTCTGGTAGTACCAATCCATGCCATTCGAGAACTTCCAGTAGATCATGCCGTAGATTCCACCAGTGCGAAAAGTGCCCGGTTGGGGTGTAGTCAACAACGTCATCTGGCAATTCGAATCTCTCGATTACACCGTCAGTATAGAAGTCGCGAACAGGTCGCTCATTCCCAAACCATTCAAGGTGGAATTCAATTTCTTCAAACCAAGGATTAATTGGGGCCTCGAAATCGTCGATATCTAGCAGCGATTCCCTCGCAAGCGTTTTAACGTCAGTCCAAAACGTGTTCTTGTAGGTCTTCACATTTAGCCAAGGAATGGGTTTCGCACAAACCTGCTCCATCTGTGACAATTTTTTGAAAAGTCGATCAATTGACAATCGATTCCAGAACGAAACCTTCCTTTCTAGTTGCCTATTCAGTATCGCATACGAATGCGTAAAACGCTTGACGACATCGTATCGACAATCGGTTGAATTCAAATCGAGATCGGCGAGATGCCGTAAGCCGCGCTTTACCTCAAATCGTCTATCAAGCATGCCTAACCTGCCGAACGAAATGCAATCTATCCCTACCGGAGTGTAACGGAGCGGTGGGATAGATTGTGCGTTGAACTGTGTGGCTTTGCTCCGTATCCCGAGAGATTATCGCTTGACCGGACTCGGTTTGCAACCTAACTGCGGATTCTTTTCCTTTTCGCTCCTCCCCGAGCTCTGTTTAGACTCCTACGTGACCTGCTCTATCGCCCTTTAACCCGCTTGCGTTGAGATGGCGGACTTTGGACTTGGTCTTGGTACTGCTGGCTTTGTGAGTGTTTCCTAGGTGTGGACGTGCTCGAGCGGCTTGCTCGTTAAACGGCTGTTGTAATAGTCTTGTTGTTTGTGTCTCCGAGGCTTTGAGCCTGTCAGGCCGTATTCGACTCCGCTAAGCTCTCTCGCATGGCAATGATCTCGTCGAAGAGGTCCGGTTCGTCACTCCTAGACCTAATGTAAGGCCCATAAGCATGCTCCCAAGACGGTTTCGGTTCTGGTGGGAACTCGCACTCGACTTCCGTCGATGTGTACCAACCAGGGTGGTCGTTCTTTAGAATGACTTCTCTCCAACTCGGACGATCATCGCACCGAAGCACCTCCATGCACTGCTCGCAGTGCGGGCAATTCGGGGCGGTCTTGGTTTTTGGTTTTTCCAATTCCGTCTTTTCTCTTGTCGATTCTGGTTCCTCGACGGTCGCAGGATGCAATCGCTCACAGTCTTGCCGGTACTTGGTCCGTTTCGAGCAACTCCACGCTCCATAGGTCCTGACCTTGGTATATTCCTTGGGAAGAACATGCATGCACCAACTCCTGACGAACTCGACGCTCTCCAGCGATGTTGCGATTTGGCCTTCTCCTTTCCTAAGGCTACGGGCCAAGAACCAGATCCGGCCATCCTTTTCTCCCAAGATCCTGAGATCTGAGATGGGACCTCCGGTCATGTAGCGAGCCAAGTACTTGAACATCCGCTCGGCTGGCATGTCCGGTTTCGGAGGACGTTCTATAAAGACATTCCAGTTCCGTTCTGCTAAGTCGTTTAAGACTTCTGCGATATAACCTGGCTCTTCGATCCGGATCTTGTTCTTGCTGATTAAGATCTCGAGTTCGCTCAGGAACTCCTTGCGGAACTCGGCACTGAGTTCCTTGTTGTCGACTAGGAAGGGTTGTCCGTCCTTGGTCGTTTTGCAAGCCACCCATCGCGTGCCGTCTAAGCTGGGGCCGTTGCCGGGAACAGCCAAGTGCACGTGCGGATGATGCCCCAGTCTTTGATTCCACGTGTGCAAGACGGCTTGCCCGGCACTCCGAATCCCTAGCTCCTTCTCGATCTTGCGACTCAGGCATCGCCAAGCGACTTGAAACAAGAGATCGTACATCTCTTTGCGGTTACCAAGTGCTAGCGAAGACAATTCCTCGGGAAGCGTAAAGATGACTTGGAAGTAGGTGACTCCGGGAGCGACAAGCTCCCGGGTCTTATCGAGCCAATCTCGTCGCTTGGCTCCCGAGCAGTTGGGGCAGTTTCGATCACCGCAGGAGTTGTAGACCGTTTTCTCATAGTTGCATGGAACGCAGCGATACTGCCTGGTACCGAGTACCGGGGTTCGGCAGTAATGCATGCGGAGAAGCGTATTCTCTACATGCTGTGGAATCCCTCGCCCATGCTTGCGTAGCGTGCGATTGGTATGCTTGAGGATCAGGCTATGGACCGACGGAGCGGGATCGGGCCAATCGGACTCATTGTACGCTTTCCTTACGGTCTGGTACCGGTTTCGGGGGGAGCATCGCTTCGGAACGTGGGATCGATCCACTTCGGACACTGCCGAACCGGAAGCCAATCGATCGGGCTGGGGGAGTTTTCGAAGTGTTGGCGACGACAGTGTAAGTAGACCATCGTGGTCAAGAAGCTGCTGTGTCCCAGTAGCTTGCTGATGGCCATGAGATCGACACCCGCTTCGAGTAACCCCGTCGCATAGGAATGCCTCATCGTGTGAGGCGTGACGTGCTTGTTGATCTTGGCTTGGGCTGTTGCCAGCGAGCAAGCTTTCTGAACCACTGCTTTGTTGAGAGGTGTATCGTCGGTCCTGCCCGGGAAGAGGTAATCGGACGGGCGACATTCCTTCCAGTAGAGTCGCAAGGCTGTCAGTAATCGTGGCGAGATGGGCACATATCGATCCTTGGCTCCCTTGCCCTGCGTGACTTTGAGCATCATTCGCTGGGAGTCTATATCCGACACCTTCAATTGGAGCCCCTCGGCGATTCTCAGCCCAGCAGAATAGAGTGTCAGCAGGACCGTACGGTGCTTGATATTGGTGATACATGCGATGATTCTTGAGACTTCGTCCCCGGAGAGGACAACGGGTAGCTTTTTGGGACGTTGTCCGTAAGGGATTTGTTTGACGACCCAATCTCGCTTCGCAGTCACGGTGTAGAAGAATCGCAGGGCACAGACGGCTTGATTGAATTGGCTCCAAGAGGATTTCAACTCATTGATCATCCAGAGTTGGAACTCTCGGATCTCATCTGGTCCTAATTCTTCGGGGTGTTTTCCGAACCGTAGGGCGAATCGATCGACGTGATAGGTGTAGGCATCGATGGTTCGGGGTGAGAGATTGCGTAGTTGCATGTCTTCGGCCATGCGTTTGGTAAAGGCCGTAACACGTTTGTGATAGGGAGTCATAACTCGGTTCCTAATCCTGAAACAGAAAGTGAAAATGGCCAGCTAGAACGAAAGAGCTGGCTCTACAAATCAGGATGATTAGCGTTACAAATAGCGCAAGTGATTTAATCGGAATCTTCGTTACGGGTTGAAAAGTATTTGTGATTGGTAATCGTTACAACCGGAAGTGGTGTTGGGTGAGTTTGCGGATGGGGTAAGGCATAGCGCGGCCGGTAGTGGTGTGAATGAGACAAGAGAAAAGAAAAGGCTTTGTCTGCTTGCAAGCAAGAAAGCGACGCAGTCATCCGTTCTTCCGAGCACGCAAGCAGAAGGCGAGGAACAGTCTACTGCACCGAAGCTATCATCGGATATAAGAACTTGAATCCGATGGTGGTATTGAAGAGAGCAAAGCCATTTAGTTCAACGCCACCGATAACCCAGCGGCAGCCAAAAAATGTTGATTTCAGGAAACGCCCAATCCGCCGCTTGGGTTCATCGGATTGTTCGTCGCTATTGTACGAGGTATTCGCGGGTGATGTAATCGGTTTCTTTGTAGTGCGAATGGCATTCAATGCATGAATCAATACGCCCAGACGCGACCTGGCGATATGAAGTGCCATCTATGACAGTGTATTTCCAATTGCCATGATTGGCATCGTAGCCATCCGCCATCTTCTCCATCACAGTGAAAAGCAATGTTTTCTGGCTGTCGACGGTCGCTAGTTTAGACTTGATCACGAGTGATCCTTCAGGGTAGATCCCTGTTCCCGATAACATTGGCTCTTTGGCTTTGTCGTTGACATAGACATGGCAGAATGCTGTCTCAGGGTGCGCGGGCTCGTGAGGATTCAACGCGACCTCCTCGGGTGGTCGACAAAATGCGATCGTCGAGTCATGCATCTCATGTGGCCGTTCCGTGATACGTATATAACGATCCATGTTGCGGAGTCGCAATGGATCACTCGACATGCGCGTCGTAGGATTGGCGGCAACTAGTAGGCTGATCAACGCCAGGGAAACGCCAAGTATTGATAGCGTGGTTCTCATGTCTGCATTCCTGATGCGACGAACGTCGGGGTTCAGCGAGCCCGAGCGGTTGACTCAACGCAAGTCAAAACGGCTGATCGAGGGCTTCGTCTGCAACCCTTTGTTCTGCGAGATTATAGTCGATCGATTCGCACTTCCGGCCATTGTTGCGCAAGAAAGTTCTCAAGTTCATCAATTCGAGCGTCTGTCCACTGGATTCCTGGAAACCCTTTTTCGATTCGACTCGATTTCGTGCCAAAGGTAACATTTGGTCGTTCAATGAGTATTCTATGAATTTCAGTTCTTGGATACTCCTTGATCGTTCCGACGTTCCTTGTGTCCCAAGTACGCAGACATTCCGAATTGAACTCGACGTTGAATTCAAACGGTCGTACGAACCAGACAATTGCCCTTAACCAGCCGGATGTAGCGACGAGTACCAAGGAGCCCATAATGAAAGCCCACAAGTACGCACCACGAGTTACACCGACGAAGGTCAAGCCAGCAAAAAATGGCAGTGCCAACCCCGTAATGACCATTTGCACTTTCGTATTTCGATGATTACTTGGGTCAGAGAAAGCAAGTCTGTTTGACGTATGAATTACCTCGGCGACACAAGGTGATTTGGCGTATGTGGGCGGTAGGTAAGGGGTTTCCATTGGATAGCAGAACGAAAAGGATCACTCACGTCGAGCGGGAAAGCATAGACCGCCCGAGGCCGGAGAATCGAGACGTTGAGTGCATCCGCTGGTTCGTCGGATTGAACGGTGGGTCCGCCTACCATGTGCGTAACCATCGCTTCCGCCAACTAGCACAATCTCGCACCATCTGCGTTGCATGGCGATACAGACACAATCTCTGGGCGAATGCAATTAAACGTTCCGCTGACACCATAGGATGATTCGATCGTAACTTTATAGTGTTTGTTCTCCCACCCGGTTCCTGTCTCCTTAATAATGGCAAGGCCGAAAATCGCATTTTGATGATTGAAGTCGGCGATTTGAAGTTCGGTCACGCGTTCAAAGCGGAAGTGAACCTGCGAGTGATTCTTGAGGCGGTAGTACCCGTCCTCCGTAACCTCAGATGTCATTTCGAATACATGGACCAGCATTTCGACTGTCGGCCCTTGGACCTGAAGTCCGTTACAACGGTCTAATCGAATCCATAAGACTTCTGCGTCATGAAACGATGGCCAAGTTCCGAATCGGTCAACAAGTAGCTCCGCTCCATCGATCGCTGGTGTGTCATCCATAGCATTTATTGATTGATCCGACGAACGGCACGCGTCACCGGGTACGCGCGAAAGATTCTCAATTTCAAAACCGCCTGACTCGCGTACTCCGGTGCACGCGATTGTTATCAGCCGCGTTGGATTCGTGCGCGTAGTTCGACAAGCATTTGACCCAGCATATTGCGTCCGGTACCGTCGCCGCCGTCTCCCCAGTATCCGTCGTTCTTTGTGTGTTCCACAATCATAGCGTCGCCAGTGCCAAGCAGTAGTTCCCTCAGGTCAGGATGTTGTGTGAATTTTGCGTAGAGTGCCACACGCATGATATCGTCCTTCACGTCCTCCCAGTCAGAACGAAGAGGGCGCTGCCGATCACGTCCCATTCGTGCAGCCGTCATCGGAGAGTCGACGAGCCGAATCTCCTCAGCATGTTGAGTCCCAGCAAACTTTTGTGCCTGGAAGTAGTGTTCAGTCGTAGGCCATGTTGCGCCATCGAGTTCAATCGGATACGCGGCGAAATTCGAGAACGCACCATACTCGTCGTCGACCAAGTAGAAGTTGATGGTTTCAGGCATGTGCGATTTCAGTCTGATAACGACAAGGATCACTCACGTCGAGCGAGGGATGATGGACCGCGCGAGGCCGGAGGATCGAGACGTTGAGTGCATCCGCTGGTTAGCGAATTCACGCGTTTTTGCCCGGAGGATCGAGCGCCGTCATCTGCACTGCTGACGCGTCAACCTCAGTCAGAGACCGTCTCTGACTTCGCTCTATCGTACCACAGGGGAGATCAACATTCAGCAGGGGCAGGAGTGCAAGCGACACACTTTTCTGCTAGTCGCGTTACTTCTTAGCTAACGAAAAAGGATCATTCACGTCGAGCGGGTATCGTGGACCGCCCAAGGCCCCCGGAATCGAGACGTTGAATGCATCCGCTGGTTAGCGGAACACGCGTTCTTGCCCGGAGGATCGAGTGCCGTCGTCCGCGCTGCTCACGCGTCATCCTCAGTCAGAGACCATCTCTGACATCGCTCTATCGTACCACAGGGGATGTCAACATTCAGCAGGGGCAAGATGCAAGCGACCAACTTTTCTGCCGTCGCGTTACTTCTTAGCTAACGAATAAGGATCATTCACGTCGAGCGGGGATCGTGGACCGCCCAAGACCCCGGAATCGAGACGTTGAATGCATCCGCTGGTTAGCGGAACACGCGTTCTTGCCCGGAGGATCGAGTGCCGTAGCCCGCACTGCTGACGTATCAGCCTCAGTCAGACACAGTCTCTGACATCGGACTATCGTACCACAGGGGACTTCAACATTCAGTAGGGGCAGGAGTGCAAGCGACACACTTTTCTGCTGGTCGCGTTACTTCTTAGCTAAAGAATCCATGTAAGTCCAAGGTGTAGCGGGTGGGAGCCATTCGTGTAAAACTGGCGACTCAAACCCGTGATCTCGTGTCGCGTGAACGACAACTGTCACAATCATTACCACCCACCACAACCAAGGATCCAATACCATGAAGATTCTCGCACTTGACCTCGGAAAATTCAACACAATGTGCTGCTTTTTCGACTCAAAAACCAGAAAGCATGAATTCCTGAACGCTACCACCGATCGAAACTACCTTGAGACCGTCTTCAAGAAGCACAAGATCGACCTCGTCGTCATGGAAGCGTGCGGCCCCTCCGGCTGGATCAACGATCTGGCACAATCGCTCGGTCTCAAAACCCTCGTTTGCTCTACCAACGAAGATGCATGGAAGTGGAGCAACGTAAAACGCAAGACCGACAAAGACGATGCCTTGAAGCTGGCCCGCATGGCCGCCATGAACGAACTCAAGGCGGTTCACATGCCATCAGAGTCCCACCGCGAATTCCGTTCTCTTGTGAAGTATCGGAAAACGCTTGACTCTCGCATCAACAAGATGAAGTGCAAAATCCGAGCATGGTTCGTCAATCACGGTATCTCGATCGACACCGGCGAGAAGGCATGGAATACAGGACGAGAACGGATCAACTCCTTTCGCAAACCGCTTACAGAGTGCGAACCCCACGAATTTTGGAAGGGGGAACTCGATCTCGAACTCACTCAGATGGATACTCTCACGACCGTCCTTGATGGAGTGGTCAAGAAGCTTGAGTCTATCGGTAAGATCGATCCCCGAATTATCCGTGTGCAAACCATTCCAGGTGTCGGGCCACGAACCGCCGAGATCCTCGTCGCCTGCATCGACGATGCGAAACGTTTCGAAAACGGTCGACAAGTCTCTCAGTACTTCGGTTTAGTGCCTCGTCAGTACCAATCAGGCGAGACCGATCGGAATGGTCGAATCACCAAGCGAGGCAACCCCTTGGCACGAACGATCCTTGTCGAATGCGCGTGGTCCTCACTTCGCTATAACCCCTGGGCCAAACATGTCTACGACCGAATCTGCGGCAAACAAAAGACTCGTAAAAAGAAGGCTGCTATCGCATTGGCTCGCAAGATCGCTGTTCTGGCATGGGCGTTACTTCGTGATGAAAAAGACTGGGAACCAAAACGTATGATCGAAGTGACCGAGTCCTATGGCCGCATCCCTCTAGGCCTAAAAGAGAAACTACTCGAAATGCCCAAAAAGGAATGCCGTCACAAGCGAAAGAATCGAAGGATCAGCGAGGAACGCGCTGCGAAACAAGCAGCTGCCCAGGCTCCCAAGATCGCTTCACGACCAACCGAATCCACTCCCAAACGATCGTCGGTACAGAGCTCTGTCGCTAGGCCCGCTAAGCGAAAACCTAAGACCATAGCACCTAAAGGAAAGCCGACAAAAACAAAAGATAAACCAACCACGAATCCAAGGCGAACAAGAAAGCTCGAAACCGCGGTCTGATGAGTTGCCATCACTAAGCAACACACATCGTCGAACGAATAAGCCTTGTTCGCCCTCATAGCCCCAAGGCTTGGAGGACAACCAGTATCGCTGGCTGATGCACACGACATCGTCGTAACGAATCGGACCTCCAAGCCCTTTACGAACCTTTTACCCCTTCTCAGGAGAATGCCTTACAACGAGCACCGAACGAATTTGACCAAGGACAAGACCTACCCACGAGGTTGAGCACTAAACACAGTTGACGCGGTCGTCTCACATAGGACACGAGGACTCGTAAGAGACTCGCCGAGATGACCAGACACGTCGCCCTAAAGAATGTGCCAACCCCATAACGGAAGGTAGCTTGCTGCTCAGCGATGCGAAGCATCCAGAAGCCTACAGGCAAGCTGCAGCCAACCACGATGAGAATTCATAGCTAACAAGCGATGAGTGGAACCGTGCATGGATAACTGAGGGGATGCAAGCCGATAGGCTTCACAAGAGTGACAAGGCATTCACACCTCGAATAGTCGTCTAATCAACCATCCTTGAACGAATAAGCAAGTGCGAAGAGTAAAGCGAGACCTTAAGAAGCAAATCAGCAAGTTCCCGGTGTCATCCTCTGCGCCGCTTGTCGATCGCCATGCGCTCCGTTCGAAGACTCACTTCGCCGGGGTGAGCGATCGACAAGCGGCTACGACGAAGACACCTAACCTTACCTCAAAATGATGTAGCCTCGAAAAATATTAAAAACAGTGGCGACCGTCACTTGCAAACCTTGGACTTCATAGTCGCTCGCATTGACCGAGTGCGAGGAGATAAAGTCACCGTGTCAGAGCGCGTCGATCGAGCACTTCGGTCCAATGCATTGTTCGTCTCAACGCTACTAACGACTAGGATCAATTTTAGGAATGAGTATGGCATAGTCGCTTCTTCGAATCAATCGAAGATTGAGAAAGTCGCAATCAATTGTCCCAAGTTCTAGTGTGACAACTAGCCTCCCAGTCCCTGAACGCTCCTCGAGAGTCGAAGCAATCCAAGATGTTGGGAATTCGTCAATCGCTTGTTTGTAGGTCTTTGTGCCCGTCAGAATCAGGACATACTCGTTTAGGACAATAATCACGCGGTTGTTTCGCCTGTGGATTGATTCCACAGACATGTCATGAAACGATTCGCGATTCCAGCACGTCTTTAACGCAGCAATGTTGGCGTTCAGCGAGTCGTCCATTTCTCTACGCAACTTCCATCAGGTCCTAGGTGGACGAACGACCATCGTCACCCAGTCGCGGCAAGTAACGTCTCTAAAAGTAAAAGCACCCGACCCGCGACTTGGGTGCACGATTTTGTTCGTCCTCGCTTTGCGATGAACTACTCCTGACTTTTCTTTGCGTGCTGCTCCGCAGCTTGCTTCCAGATTCTGTCAAAGAACTCTCCGTCGAATCGTCGGTCTATTTCCGGCTTCATCACGGAATCGAATCCTTGAACATACTCCTCCGATTTCCCCATCGTCATTTCATGCCTGATACCGTATTGCTCACGAAGTATCCGCCAGTATTCTGGAGTTTCGTCTGAGAAACTATAAAACCCCATCGGCATAGTCTTAACAAGCTCCCCCTTTTGTATCCTCTTCTTTGCGTCCCTCACTCCGCGAGCGTTGTCATCAATCGTCACGCAACCAACGCATGATCCAAACAGTACGATTAACGTCATGAATGCAATCCGTCTCATTCAGAATCACCTTGGTTATATAAACGAACGAAATGCAATCTATCCCTACCGGAGTGTAACGGAGCGGTGGGATAGATTGTGCGTTGAACTGTATGGCTTTGCTCCGCATCCCGAAAGATTATCGCTTGACCGGACTCGGTTTGCAACCTAACTGCGGATTCTTTTCCTTTTCGCTCCTCCTGAGCTCTGTGTAGACTCCTAAGTAACCTGCTCTATCGCTCGCTAAACCCGCTTGCATTGAGAGGGCGGGCCATGCGATGGGTCTTGGTACTGCTGGCTTTGTGAGTGTTTCCTAGGTGTGGACGTGCTCGAGCGGCTTGCTCGTTAAACGGCTGTTGTAATAGTCTTGTTGTTTGTGTCTGCTATGCTTTGAGCCTGTCAGGCCGTATTCAACTCGGCTAAGCTCTCTCGCATGGCAATGATCTCGTCGAAGAGGTCGGGCTCTTCGCTCGCTTTCTTAGTCTGCGATCCGTAAGCATGCTCCCAAGACGGTTTCGGTTCTGGCGGGAACTCGCACTCGACATCCGTTGGCTTGTACCAACCAGGGTGGTCGTTCTTTAGAATGACTTCTCTCCAACTCGGGCGATCATCGCACCGAAGCACCTCCATGCACTGCCCGCAGTGCGGGCAATTCGGGGCGGTCTTGGTTTTTGGTTTTTCCAATTCCGTCTTTACTCTTGTCGATTCCGACTCCTCGACGGTCGCAGGATGCAATCGCTCACAGTCTTGCCGGTACTTGGTCCGTTTCGAGCAACTCCACGCTCCATAGGTCCTGACCTTGGTGTACTCCTTGGGAAGTACATGCATGCACCAACTCCTGACGAACTCGACGCTCTCCAGCGATGTTGCGATTTGGCCTTCTCCTTTCCTAAGGCTACGGGCTAAGAACCAGATGCGACCATCCTTTTCTCCCAAGATCCTGAGATCCGAGATGGGACCTCCGGTCATGTAGCGAGCCAAGTACTTGAACATCCGCTCGGCTGGCATGTCCGGTTTCGGAGGACGTTCTATAAAGACATTCCAGTTCCGTTCTGCTAAGTCGTTTAAGACTTCTGCGATATAACCTGGCTCTTCGATCCGGATCTTGTTCTTGCTGATTAAGATCTCGAGTTCGCTCAGGAACTCCTTGCGGAACTCGGCACTGAGTTCCTTGTTGTCGACTAGGAAGGGTTGTCCGTCCTTGGTCGTTTTGCAAGCCACCCATCGCGTGCCGTCTAAGCTGGGGCCGTTGCCGGGAACAGCCAAGTGCACGTGCGGATGATGCCCCAGTCTTTGATTCCACGTGTGCAAGACGGCTTGCCCGGCACTCCGAATCCCTAGCTCCTTCTCGATCTTGCGACTCAGGCATCGCCAAGCGACTTGAAACAAGAGATCGTACATCTCTTTGCGGTTACCAAGTGCTAGCGAAGACAATTCCTCGGGAAGCGTAAAGATGACTTGGAAGTAGGTGACTCCGGGAGCGACAAGCTCCCGGGTCTTATCGAGCCAATCTCGTCGCTTGGCTCCCGAGCAGTTGGGGCAGTTTCGATCACCGCAGGAGTTGTAGACCGTTTTCTCATAGTTGCATGGAACGCAGCGATACTGCCTGGTACCGAGTACCGGGGTTCGGCAGTAATGCATGCGGAGAAGCGTATTCTCTACATGCTGTGGAATCCCTCGCCCATGCTTGCGTAGCGTGCGATTGGTATGCTTGAGGATCAGGCTATGGACCGACGGAGCGGGATCGGGCCAATCGGACTCATTGTACGCTTTCCTTACGGTCTGGTACCGGTTTCGGGGGGAGCATCGCTTCGGAACGTGGGATCGATCCACTTCGGACACTGCCGAACCGGAAGCCAATCGATCGGGCTGGGGGAGTTTTCGAAGTGTTGGCGACGACAGTGTAAGTAGACCATCGTGGTCAAGAAGCTGCTGTGTCCCAGTAGCTTGCTGATGGCCATGAGATCGACACCCGCTTCGAGTAACCCCGTCGCATAGGAATGCCTCATCGTGTGAGGCGTGACGTGCTTGTTGATCTTGGCTTGGGCTGTTGCCAGCGAGCAAGCTTTCTGAACCACTGCTTTGTTGAGAGGTGTATCGTCGGTCCTGCCCGGGAAGAGGTAATCGGACGGGCGACATTCCTTCCAGTAGAGTCGCAAGGCTGTCAGTAATCGTGGCGAGATGGGCACATATCGATCCTTGGCTCCCTTGCCCTGCGTGACTTTGAGCATCATTCGCTGGGAGTCTATATCCGACACCTTCAATTGGAGCCCCTCGGCGATTCTCAGCCCAGCAGAATAGAGTGTCAGCAGGACCGTACGGTGCTTGATATTGGTGATACATGCGATGATTCTTGAGACTTCGTCCCCGGAGAGGACAACGGGTAGCTTTTTGGGACGTTGTCCGTAAGGGATTTGTTTGACGACCCAATCTCGCTTCGCAGTCACGGTGTAGAAGAATCGCAGGGCACAGACGGCTTGATTGAATTGGCTCCAAGAGGATTTCAACTCATTGATCATCCAGAGTTGGAACTCTCGGATCTCATCTGGTCCTAATTCTTCGGGGTGTTTTCCGAACCGTAGGGCGAATCGATCGACGTGATAGGTGTAGGCATCGATGGTTCGGGGTGAGAGATTGCGTAGTTGCATGTCTTCGGCCATGCGTTTGGTAAAGGCCGTAACACGTTTGTGATAGGGAGTCATAACTCGGTTCCTAATCCTGAAACAGAAAGTGAAAATGGCCAGCTAGAACGAAAGAGCTGGCTCTACAAATCAGGATGATTAGCGTTACAAATAGCGCAAGTGATTTAATCGGAATCTTCGTTACGGGTTGAAAAGTATTTGTGATTGGTAATCGTTACAACCGGAAGTGGTGTTGGGTGAGTTTGCGGATGGGGTAAGGCATAGCGCGGCCGGTAGTGGTGTGAATGAGACAAGAGAAAAGAAAAGGCTTTGTCTGCTTGCAAGCAAGAAAGCGACGCAGTCATCCGTTCTTCCGAGCACGCAAGCAGAAGGCGAGGAACAGTCTACTGCACCGAAGCTATCATCGGATATAAGAGCTTGAATCCGATGGTGGTATTGAAGAGAGCAAAGCCATTTAGTTCAACGGCCATGTTGACCGAGTCCCCGTCAACGCGGTCTCTAAAGTTCGAAAAGGACCGACGGGGGCTTCGGTCCAACATTTTGTTCTGAGAATTGTGTTGTAAGTTCATGCCCCACGTGCAATCAAGTGGCCACAATTGCTCCAATGTGGACCGTGATTGTATTCTGCGAGTCTGTTCATTTCAATCAGCGCGGCGGTATGATCCAAATTGTGCCATTCGCTGGACCAACCATGTCCACCAGTCATCATTTCGAACCCGGCAGAGGTTGCTCGAAATATCGAGCATGCTTCATAGTCACCCTTGCGGTGATCGGCCAACGCGAATTCATCGAAACGTTCGAGCGCTTCGAGTAAACCAATAATGGCGACATCGATTGCGTCTCGCTCGATAAAAAACTCGAATCGAATCGCCAGTCCGATGTTTCGCGAGTTAGTAATGCGGATTCCAGGTATTTCAGGAAGAAGATTTCCGTTGGTCATTTCCTCGTTGCTGTCTGCATTCTCAGAACGACACCCATCACCGAGCCCCTGCAGAGGATGTCTCTAAAGTCAAAAACGCACCGTCGGGGGCTTCGGTGCATGGGATTGTTACGCATCCCGCAGTGTCAATTTGCCGATGCGTTGATACCGATTCAGTACAGCAGTCCAATGTTCGTCAGGGCCAAGCGAGTCGCAAAAGTATCGGTACAAACGACAACAGATTGACGGTAAACGATTATACGCGTTCGATCCCCAAATCTGGAGAATCTTGCGGAAAGCTTCGTGACGGATTTCGGGATCAAGGCGTTCCAAAAACGGTACGGTATCGTGCCGAACACTGTCGGCCAGTCTGAAGTATATCTCAAGTAAACCGGACACATTTCGTCGTACTGTGTGATTCGATTTGAATTCAGCCGGAAATTTGCCGTCCGTCAAAACGGTTTCGATTGGATCAATCAATTCTGCTACGCGAGGAAGTGCTTCCATGGCTTCATTGTTTGCAAAACTAGAGCCGGGTACTTGTTGTGTGAACTGCGTATGCAATGCGTCTATCACATCGTCAACAAATGGCACGGCATCCTCAATTGCGTAACGATTCGGTTCACCGCGATCGCGCGAGTGATTTACCACTTCAAAAGCGTCGACTCGCGATCTGCGGTGCAACCGTTGGTTCGCCATCATCTGGGTTGAGAATCGCCAACGAATGCGACTGCATCAATGTATCCTGCGCCGCAACGCGGAGCAACATCGAGCATGGGGTTCTGGGCATTGGGGCAGGCGTTGGGATTCAGGCTGTAGCTGGCAATCAATTGACGCTTGCGGTCTCCGCTGACGTTTGCATCACAAGTCCGTAGCGTTTCGGGCGTTGGATGTGTCGCGTTGGACGTTGCCCGCGAATGATGCTTGAACTCGTCTTGCAGGCTTACAACATAAGTCAGCAAGGGATTCAGGTGCTGTGTCGGTGAGTTGTTGGGCTGAATGTTGCTCACCAACACATACTGAGCGGCCGCGAAAGGATGCGACAGAAGTCGGCGTTGATGTTGCGGCGTTGGCCGGTGTTGGTTGCGCTGGCGAACGAAAAAGGATCATTCACGTCGAGTGGGGATCGTGGACCGCCCAAGCCCCCGGAATCGAGACGTTGAATGCATCCGCTGGTTAGCGGAACACGCGTTCTTGCCCGGAGGTCGAGTACCGTCGTCCGCACTGCTGACGTGTCATCCTCAGTCAGACACAGTCTCTGACATCGGACTATCGTACCACAGGGGACTTCAACATTCAGTAGGGGCAGGAGTGCAAGCGACACACTTTTCTGCTGGTCGCGTTACTTCCTAGCTAACATATTGTATACGGAATTTCCCATAATTCCGCTGGGTCGCAGTTTACCATAATCCAACCAGCGTTGGCAACTTGGCTCTCGCAAAAACGGGAGGATTTTCTGACTTTCATTCACCCCACCACCCTACTGTCGCAAATGACATTGCTCGGATATGATGGTTTTGATTTTTCAAGATTATAATGAATTTGCCTTTTCCAGCATATACGGAACTCCATTTTGCACGAAGCAGAACCAAATCCTCAGACGAAAAACGCTAGCTTAATCACCCAGGTCCGCCGAATGGCTCGTACGCTTCACGTCGCAAAACGCACCGAAGAAGCCTACGTCGGATGGATCAATCGATACTTCATCTACCACCGCGATCAGCGAGGGGATTGGGTTCACCCCCTCCAATTGGGGACCCCAGAGATTAACGAGTTTCTCACGCATCTGGCGGTCGAACGAAAAGTGGCTGCCAGTACCCAAAACCAGGCCCTCTCGGCACTGCTGTTCCTGTACTCGAAGGTTCTCAAGGTTGATTTTCAACTCGATGCCGTACGGGCAAAGAAGCCTTCTAAACTGCCTGTCGTGCTATCTGCACCCGAGGTGGCTCGCATCCTGGAACTCGTCCAGCCTAAGCCTAAGAAGCTTATTTGCAGCTTGCTCTATGGATGTGGCTTGAGGCTCATGGAAGCTTGTCGATTGCGGTTCAAGGACATCGATTTCGAACGCAAGCAGATCATCATCCGGGAAGCAAAAGGGGAAAAGGATCGTGCGGTTCCGCTCCCCCAAAAGCTGGTCGCTGACCTTAAACACCAAATGGATTTGGTCAAAAAGCTTCACGAACACGATTTGCTCGTCGGTGCTGGTTGGGTCTGGTTGCCCTATGCTCTGGCGGTGAAATACCCGGAAGCTGGACGAGAGCTTGCCTGGCAGTATCTGTTCCCGGCCAAGAATCTCTCCTATGACTCGCATCCACGTGAAGCGGTCGAAGGAGTCCCGGACGAGCATGTGATCGATGGGGATCGATCTCAACTAAGACGACATCATGTGAATGAGAACTCAGTCCAAGCGGCATTAAAAACGGCCGTACAAAAAGCGGAGATCCACAAAAAGGTTTCTTGTCACACGTTGCGCCATAGCTTTGCGACTCACCTGCTGGAATCTGGCAAAGATATTCGAACGATTCAGCAACTGCTGGGGCATGCGGATGTCTCGACAACGATGATCTACACGCACGTCAGTCGGTTAGGAGCGAGCGGGGTGGAAAGCCCGTTGGATAGACTGTAGAAAGGGGACGTATCGTATAACGGAATGCCTAACGAGGCTGCGGTGAGGGGGGGCATGAGGTTGACGGCCTAGGGGCTTTAATGGCAAAGCTTGTAGACGATCGGGGCGTTGGAGCCCAACCGGAGGGCTCGCGCCCGTACCGCTACGATTGGTATCGCTTTGCGATGAGTTTCCCTAAACGGCGAACCTCCACGCCCTGCGTTCCTCAGAGCGTGCCACCCAGACCGGGGAGAGTGGGATTAACTGGGGAGTTGATGGGCGGTTGGCGTGCTGGAGCCCTACCGGAGGGCTCGCGCCCGTACCGCTACGATTGGTATCGCTTTGCGATAGGTAACAAATGATGGCTGTCAACCATTAACAGTTATCAGTTGACAGTATGTTGGGTGGTAATCTGTGCTAGACTGGACAGCGGTCAACATTGCGATCAAACCCCAGTTCGCAGTTTTGACTGGCAACTGTAACAGCAGTCTATGACTCCCTCCAACCCATCTCTCCCATGGCACAGCGATCGTTCCTCTCGGGCCTGTTTTTCTGGGCACTCACTTCTGCATTAGCCGGATTCCTGTTTGGCTTTGATACGATCGTAATCTCCGGAGCGGAGAAGAAGATTCAATCGCTGTGGGAGCTGAACAGCACCATGCACGGTCTGTGCATGAGCTCTGCTCTATGGGGGACCGTCCTGGGGGCCCTCGTCGGTGGCTGGCCGACCGATCGTTTCGGTCGTAAAACAACACTGCAAGCCATCGGGTGGCTTTACGTTTTGTCCGCCATAGGCTCAGCCATGGCACCCGAAGCATTAACTTTTATGCTGGCTAGATTCATTGGAGGTGTGGGCGTAGGTGTCGCAACCGTGGCGTCTCCGCTCTACATCTCCGAGATCTCACCTCCAGGCCACCGAGGCCGATTGGCGGGGCTTTTCCAATTCAACATCGTTCTTGGCATCCTCATCGCCTTTGTCTCAAACTACCTGATTGGCAGATATGTAAATGGCGAATTCGCTTGGCGTTGGATGCTCGGGATCGAAGCCTTGCCGGCCTTGGTTTATACCATCATGTGCTTCACGCTCCCCGAAAGCCCCCGCTGGTTGATCGTCAAAGGCCATGACAAGGAAAAAGCGATTAGCATTTTCCGACAGATCAGTCCCCATGCCTCTGATGAGGAACTACAAGAGTTGGTCCAAACCGTCGAGATGAGTGGCCATCAGCATGCTCAGCGAAAGCCATTCTTCGTTTGGGGGCTTCGAGTCCCCATTCTACTTGCATTCTTCGTCGCGTTTTTCAACCAGCTCTCTGGGATCAACGCTATCCTCTATTTCGCCCCCAGAATCTTTGAATGGACGGGATTGGCCGAAAGCTCAGCTCTTTTGCAATCTGTCGGAATTGGTATCACCAATCTTATCTTCACTTACGTTGGATTATGGCTCATCGATCGTTTGGGGCGACGCACCCTTCTATTCATAGGATCGCTGGGCTATATCGGTTCGCTGGGACTTTGCTCATGGGCATTCTACACTCAAACCTACGCCATCGTGCCCGGGTGCATCTTTGCGTTCATAGCTGCCCATGCGATGGGACAAGGTGCCGTTATCTGGGTTCTCATTAGCGAGATATTTCCCAATCGGCATCGTGCAGCAGGACAAGCATTAGGAAGTTCGACGCATTGGCTATTCGCTGCTCTGCTCACTATGATCTTCCCAAGTCTGGCGGTATCGCTGCCACCGTGGGTTCTATTCGGCTTCTTTTGCTTTATGATGGTGTTGCAGTTAATTTGGGTTCTCTTTTTCGTACCGGAAACGAAGGGAGTGCCTCTGGAAGCTATGGCAGAAAAACTCGGAATCGATAGCGAGGTCTAGAAGTGGGGTTTAGTATTGTCGGCATCGGCGAGATCTTATGGGACGTTTTTCCGGATGAAGAACGATTTGGTGGAGCTCCCTCGAATTTCGCATGCACTGCGTCGGAACTATTGAAACAACCTGGCGGCGTACGCTTCGTTGGTGCGGTCGGCCAAGACTCGTTAGGTCATCGAGCAGTGGAGTTGTTGCAATCTCGCGGCGTGCAAACCGATGCAGTCCAGGAACACTCGGCTGCGACCGGACGTGTGAACGTTCAACTAGACGCAGCGGGTGTCGCGACCTATGTTTTCGACCCCGTTTCGGCCTGGGACTTTCTACAGTGGAATACCAAACTTGCAGAGATTGCGGCCGGATGTGATGCGGTCTGTTTTGGAACGCTCGGACAAAGGGGCTCCTTAACTCGGGAGACCGTGCGACAATTCCTCCAGCAAACTCCTCGCCATGCATTAAGGATACTCGATATTAACCTTCGCGCTCCTTACTTCGACGATCCACTGATCCGAGAATCGATACCACTAGCCAATGTCCTCAAACTAAATGAGCTAGAACTGCCGATCGTCGCAAACGTTTGCGATTGCAAAGGCTCAGATCAAGACATGATATCGCAACTCGCCGAGCGGTTTGAGCTCAACACGATTGCCTTGACCAAAGGGAGCGAAGGAGCAATTCTGTACTCTCAAGGCGAATGGAGCGAGCAGCCACCGCAAACAACTCAGGTTGCGGATACAGTCGGTGCAGGTGACGCTTATACCGCTGCTCTGACGCTAGGCTTACTCGCCGGTGATCGCATCGACGATATCAATCGCAAAGCGATTCGAGTCGCCAGTTATGTTTGCAGCAACCCTGGTGCTACCATGCCTATTCCTTTCCGCTATCAAGATCTTGATTAACGATGATTTACTTTCTGCGATGCTCAGCTCTGGCCAGTCGGCTACCTTTACTGGTACTGACTTTAGTTTGCTCTCTACTGACCGTGACAAGGAGCTCGTTCGCTGAGGAACCGAAGCTCACTCGCCCCGATTTGGTGATCAACGATTTCGAGTCGTTATCGTACGATCAATGGATTGTTGAGGGGGATGCGTTTGGCAAACAACCAGCACGTGGTACGCTTCCGAATCAAACCGAAGTGACAGGCTACCAAGGTAGCGCACTAGCAAGTTCGTATTGGGGAGGGGACGTAACGACGGGGACTCTCACGAGCCCCACCTTTACAATCGAAAGAGCCCATATCGCATTTCTTATCGCTGGAGGAAACAAACCTGGCGTGGTTGGAGTCGAGTTGCTGGTCGATGGAATGGTCGCACGCCGCAGCACGGGTGATGATTCCGAGGAGCTTCTTTGGAAGGAATGGAATGTATCGGAATTTCTAGGCAAACAAGGAACGATTCGCATTTTTGATAATGCGGTGGACGGATGGGGGCATATCAGCGTTGATCAAATTATCCAAACAGATCAACCGCCGGATCGCTTTGGTTTGATTCCAAAGCTGGCGGCATATCGCAACTCAACGCGATATATGAACGAACCCTTGCGGCCTCAATTCCACTTCAGTTCCGAACTCAATTGGCTAAATGATCCCAACGGATTGGTCTATCACGACGGCGAGTATCATTTGTTCTTTCAATTCAATCCTGCCGGCAATGAGTGGGGACATATGAGCTGGGGGCATGCTGTAAGCAAAGATATGGTCCATTGGGAGCACTTGCCGATTGCACTGCCGGAAACAGATGGAGTCATGGCATTCAGTGGAAGCTGCGTGATCGATCACCGCAATACTTCGGGTTTCGGATTAGACAACAAACCACCCATGATCGCCATTTACACCGGCCACCAGCCTGGCAAGCAGGTACAAAATCTCGCGTACAGCAATGACAATGGTCGAAGCTGGGAATTTTACGAAGGCAATCCTGTTATTGACCTCGAGCTGGCTGACTTTCGCGACCCAAAAGTTTTCTGGCACGAACCATCTGCCCAATGGGTCATGGTGGTAGCCTTTGCGACCGAGAAAGTAATTGGCATATTCGGTTCGCCCGACCTCAAGAGCTGGAGTGAATTGAGCCGCTTTGGACCTGCTGGTGTCAGGCATAAACCTAATTGGGAGTGTCCCGATCTCTTTGAGCTACCAATCGAAAACGAGGCAGGCCAGAAGATGTGGGTGCTCGAAGCGGATATGGGAGACGGATCGATTGCAGGTGGCAGTGGCAGCGAATACTTTGTTGGGCACTTTGATGGAGTTCGTTTTCAAGCGATACAGCAAGCGCAATGGGTCGACTACGGACGGGATTTTTATGCACCAATCAGTTTTGACAACTTTCCTCGCACTGATGCTCGTCGTGTATGGCTGGGCTGGTTTAATAACTGGCAGACATGCTTGATCCCGACCGATCCCTGGCGAGGCTGCATGACCGTGCCACGCGAGTTGTCACTGCGCAAGCTTTCCTATAACGCGGAAGAGCCTGCGACCTACGTGCTCGTCCAAAAGCCTGCTCACGAACTGGAGACGCTTCGCGTAAAGCCACGTAGTCTCGCGACGCAGAATTTGGGTTGGCCCCCGAAGAAACTGACCTCACAAGGGGAGTTGGAGGACATGCGTTTCGAGTTGCTAACGCATTGGGAGCCAGGTAAGGCTCGCTCTCTCGGATTTCGAATTCACACTCAAGATGACGAATTCACGGAGATTGGCTATGATCGCGAGAACCTTGGTGTCTACGTTGATCGTACAAAGTCTGGCAACGTGTCATTTCATCCGGCATTCCCTGGGCGACATGATGCCCCGGCAAGATTGATCGATGGCAAAGTGGAGCTACGCATACTTGTCGATCGATCAAGTATTGAAGTCTTCATAAACGATGGCGAGGCTGTCATTAGCGATCGCATTTTCCCGGGCGGGCAGCAACCATGGATCGAGGCCTTTGTTGGAGATCCCTCGGCCAAAATTGTTGATGCGAAGCTTTGGGAGCTCAATAGCGTATGGCAATCTCGATGAAAACACTACGAAGAAAGGTGTCAAGATGATTTTCCGTTACTGTCGCATTTACTTAGGCGCACCCGTTAGTTCAAGCTATGCTTTTTTGAAAAAGGCTGCGTTTTTGTTGGCGTTAATGGGAGCTGGGTCTTTGTCTGCTCAGGACGAGTCGACGATCGATGTCAATGGTAGCGCTGAGATCTATGCCATTCCGGATGAAGTGCTCGTGTCGGCTAGCATCGATTCTCGCGGTAAGACCGTACTCGAAGCTTCGGAGCAGAACGACAAGCTGGTTCAAGCGGTCCGGGATTTTCTGAAGAAATCGGGAATCGAGGATCGACACATTCGAACAGAGTACCTGACGTTGAGACCGGAGTATCCCCAATCGCAACCAAGATACGGTGTGTCTGCCCTACCAAGTGACCCATTTTCGTCAGCGACTGGAGAGCCGGGTGCTGATCCCTTAAAACCGATTGGTTACTCGGCGGTTCGATCGTTCTCGATTGTTATTCGCGATGTCGCCAAGTTTGAGCCGATCTATAAGGGGATGCTACAGCTCGGAGTCAACCGAATCGACGGAGTGCAGTTCCGCACGAGTGAGCTACGTAAGTTCCGCGACCAAGCTCGATTGGAAGCGGTCAAAGCGGCCAAAGAAAAAGCAACCGCCATGGCCAATGAACTTGGAGTTACGCTAGCCGGAGTCAAACTCGTAGAAGAAAACAGCTCTAGATCTCTACCGTTTATGACCAACAGTGCACAGGTTGCGCTACCTGCAGGTGGAGAGAGCTCCAGCACGGGTGGTGAAATTGCCATCTCGGCTAATGTGCGAGTCATCTTTTTCCTGAGCAAGCCGGCTCCAGCCGAACTCCCACGCTAGGACGCGCGAACAGGAGCGTAACGGTGCAAGCTGTACGGTGACAGGGGATGCGGAGCGAGCCGGGAGTCGCCATGGGGCGACGAAACCCGAAGTTAACCGGCGGAGGGGGGGCCTGGCGCTGTTGATGGGCGGTGAAGAGGCTAGAGCCCTCAACGCAGGGCGATGCCCGTGCGGTTAAACCATCGCGCTGACGCTTGGGGGATGAGTAGCTGGAAGGGGGAGGTGGTTTAAGCGGCGCGGTCTGGGCCGGGTTAGAGGCATTAACGCAGGGCGATGCCCGTGCGGTTAAACGAAAAATAGGAGGCCTACGCCTTGGAGGCGATCTTGGACCACGTGTCTTTCAAAGTCACAACTCGGTTATAGACTAATTTGCCGGGTTGTGAGTCCTTAACGTCGACACAGTAGTAGCCGTTTCGCTCAAACTGAACTCTTGCGCCCAGGTCTTGTTCGAGCAAAATCGGTTCTACCTTCGCGGTCACGACCTTCATGCTGTCCGGATTGATGTTATCCAGGAAGGTTTTTCCTTCCTCTGCATGTTCAGGGTTATCACTCAGGAAGAGCCGATCATAGAGCCGAACCTCGACATCACCCGCATGAGAAGCCGATACCCAGTGAATGGTGCCTTTCACTTTCTTTTGGCTCGCAGTAGGACTACCGCTCTTGGTCTCGGGATCGTAAGTGCAGTTTAACTGTACGATGTTGCCAGATGCATCCTTGACGACTTCATTGCATTGAATGACGTACGCGTAGCGTAATCTGACTTCTCCGCCCGGTTTCAAGCGGAAGAATTTCGAGGGAGGGTTCTCCATGAAGTCTTCACGTTCGATAAAAATTTCCTTGGAGAAAGGAATCGCACGAACGCCAGCAGTCTCGTCTTCTGGATTGTTGACAGCCTCGAGAAACTCAGGCTCATCAGGATAGTTTGTAATCACAACCTTGATCGGATCGAGGACTGCCATGAATCGGGGCGCGATCGCGTTCAAATGGTCTCTGACACTGTTCTCCAAGACAACAACATCGATTGTGCCGTTGAATCGGGCCACTCCGATTCGCTCGCAGAACATTCGCAAACTTTCTGGCGTGTAGCCTCGTCGACGAAGACCGCTGATGGTCGGCATGCGAGGATCGTCCCAACCTGTCACATGCTTTTCGGTCACAAGCTGCAGCAGCTTTCGCTTGCTCATCACGGTGTAATTCAAGTTCAACCGAGCGAACTCCATCTGTCGTGGATGGTAGATTTCCAGCGATTTGCAGAACCAATCGTAAAGCGGACGGTGATTCTCAAACTCCAGCGTACAAATCGAGTGCGTTATGCCTTCCAAGGAGTCGCTCTGGCCGTGTGCCCAGTCGTACATAGGATAGATGCACCATTTGTCACCGGTGCGATGATGATGGGCACGCATGATACGGTACATCACAGGATCGCGTAGATTGAAGTTTGGCGAAGCCATATCAATCTTGGCTCGCAGGGTGCGTGCACCATCAGGGAACTCGCCGTTTCGCATGCGAGTAAACAAATCAATGTTTTCTTCTACAGTTCGATTTCGAAACGGACTCTCCGTACCGGGCTCCGTCAGTGTCCCCCGATATTGACGCATTTGATCTGCGTTGAGATCACATACGAACGCCAGTCCCTTGCGGATTAACTGCACGGACCAATCGTAGAGTTGTTCGAAGTAATCGGAAGCGTAGTGGAGATTATTCCATTCGAAACCGAGCCAACGAACGTCTTCCATGATGGAGTTGACGTACTCGTCGTTTTCCTTAGTAGGATTAGTATCATCGAACCGCAGGTTGCATGTCCCCCCGTAAGTCTTCGCCAAACCAAAATTCAGGCAAATCGATTTGGCATGCCCAATGTGGAGGTAACCATTCGGCTCGGGAGGAAACCGGGTCGCGACCTTCTTCCCAGCAAGCGTCGGTTTGGTTGCAAAGTCTTTTTCAATCTCTTGTTCGATGAAATTTTTAACTACCGGTTCTGCCGATTCCTGTTCACTCACGTTCATTGCGTCCTTGTTCGAGTTCCTTTAGCGCGCCTACTTGCCCATTTCGTCCGCTAGATGCGATGCCCCGTAAATGGATCGCAAGGATTCAAGCACGGCGGCAATGTGTACGGAAACAGCTCTACCAACCTTATCGGAATAGTAAAAATCGGCGGGCAAGCTTTCAATGTTTCCATCAAAGATGATCCCAACCATAGCTCCGTCTCTGGACACAACTGGGGAACCGGAATTTCCTCCGATGATGTCAGCGGTGCATACAAAGTTGAGAGGTGTATCCAGCTTTATCTTGGATGCAGCATCGTTCCAACTCTTGGGTAGTACCCAATCCCCTTCGGAGAGGTGTTTCTTTTCGTGCTCAAAAGCCCCTCCCATGGTCGTGCTTGCGGGAATGGATTGGCCATTGGATTCATAACCCCGTACTGCACCGTAAGCGAGTCGCAAAGTGAACGTGGCATCAGGGTAGAGTTTATCTCCCATCGCAGAAAACTTTGCTTCGGTGATTTTCGCGTATGCTTGTCGTTCACGTTCTTCTAGACCGTCTGTCGCTTCATAGACTCGACGGAACTCAGGTTCCAGGTCTCGAGCTAGCACGATCAGGGGATCTTTGGACTCAGCGATTGCAGACAAGCCTCCGGCGGCAAGTTTCTTTCTCTCATCGACCGAGAACAGTTTGGTGCCGGCTATAATTTCGGTCGCCCGCTCACGAGGATTCTTGCCAGCAAGAGCTTTCACGACAACAGGATCGTTCCCGCCGCGATCATCGATCAGTCGAGACAGTTCGTCTGCCAAGGTTGTCCGTTCGAGATCTTCGTAAAGCGGCGCTTCAGAGAAAAGGCCGAGTAAAAGAGAATCTCGCCCGCTATCGCGAAACGCTCGGAGCCGCTCTGCACTTGGTTTGGCATCTTCCGTGGCCATGAGCACCAAGTTTTCCGCGATACCATAAATCTGAGACCTAAGCGAGACAGATTTGTTCAGCCACTCAGCCCGCTTTTTCTGCACGTCGCGAATGGTGTCCCACGCATCCGCCAGCCCGCTCATTTTCGGGTCTGCGGCGATGGCTTTCTTTAGCTCTGCCTCCTCGCGTGCCTTTGCCTCCACGAAGCTGGGATCCTGAATCCCAAGCAGCATGCCAGTGTAGGCTTTTCGAGAATTCTGGATGCTGAATAGATCATCCTTGGCACGACGTTTTTGTTCAGGACCGGCTAGACCGAATTGCTGAAGCAGAATTTCTTTGCGACGAAGATAATTCATGACGCGAGGCATGGAGATGTCTCGTTGAAACTCGATCGCATCTTTCGTGAAGATCCGTCGCGTGCGGCCTGGATTTCCTGAGACGAAGACCAGATCCCCCTCCTTGGCCCCAGCAGGATCCATCTTTAGGAAGTGATCGATTTTGGCTGGCTTGCCGTCCTCGTAAACACGGAACAGGGTCACGTCCAAGTTGTATCTCGGGTATTCAAAGTTGTCCGCATCCCCCCCAAAGAACGCAGCAGCAGCTTCTGGCGCCCAAACCAATCGCACATCGGTATACTGCTTGTATCGGTAGAGATGGTACCGTCCGCCACCGTACAGGGTAACGACGTCGCTTCGGAGGCCCGTTGCATCGAGTGACTCTTTCTCGATGTTCGCCATCGCCGCTTGTCGAGCCTTGCTCGCGTCTTGTGGCGACATGTCTGGCTTGACCGCAGCGTTAACCTTTTCTGTTACATCCTCGATCGAGATTAGCTGATTCAGCTCCAAGTCAGGAGTCTTGATCTCCTCGGCCATCGATTTAGCGAGGAATCCATCTTCGTTGTAGTTATTCTCTGGCGTCGAAAGCTTGTAAAGTGTGTCCGCCGCAACGTGATGGTTGGTCAGGACGAGTCCATTTGAAGAAACAAATGACGCTGAGCCACCAGAGTTGAATCGAACGCTGGAGAGCATGAGGTGGTCAAGCCACTCCTGAGTCGGTTCGAATCCGTAAGTCTCCTTGAGCTGAGTCTTGGGGACCGCATTGAAAAGCCACATTCCTTCGTCTGCTCGAACCGTGGAAATGGATAGTCCGAGTGCAATCGCAATAGCAACCGCCTTTCGATTCCAAACTACATTCTTTAACATCAAGATGCCCCTAGAAATAAACTGAAGACTTCAAACCAATGCCAATGCGAGAACGCAAAAAATTCTAATTCTTAAAACGGTGCGTCGTCGTCCGCGCCGGCTTGAGAGAACTCGCTGTTGATGTCATCCTCGTCCATCTCTGCGGTCCGAGCCCCAGCCTTGGAAAACGTCAACGCTTCTGCACTCAAGAAATACTTAACTTCGCTCGATGGATCCTTCTGCCACTTGCGGCCACTCAGACGGTAAGTCACATCAACCTCGTCGCCGATTCTTAGATCGTCGGCTAATTCACAGCCTTCATTGGTAAACTCCAACGGGATGTAGTTGGTAAAACGCCCCGTATTTTGCTCCAGAACAATCGTTCTCTTTCGGAACCCTTTTTGACCGAAGGTTTTTGTGTCTTCGATGACATGAACGATGCCGCGTACTTTGGGATTTGACATAAGTGGGGCCTGTCGCCGTTAGAAGTGCTAAATCGGTTGCCTAAACTGAGAAACGTAGTGTAACCGATTCCTCTGTTCGCTTGCAGTCCTAGCGGCGTTTTTCCAGGGTAGAGGGATCTTTGACAAGATCCACTACGGGTGGGCCGGTTATTTGAGAGCGATGTTCGCGATAAGAAACGCAACCATCATGAAAAACCAGACGACGTCCAAGAAGTGCCAATACAAGCCGCAAAGCCTAAGGCCAATCGTTCGCTCGTGGTCGTATTTGTCTCGACAAGCATTTATGGCACAAATTGCCAGGGCCGCCACTCCACCAACGACGTGCAATGCGTGAACGAGAATCATGACGAATGTAAAAGCGTGAGCACCGTCAGTCAGGCTGCCCGACTGCAGCATTCCCTTTACAATTCCTGACATGCCCAGAGCTTGGGTCGCCGTGAACAAAAATGCCAATATCGTTGCTATGATCAGCGACGGTTTCACGATCCCTTCTCTGTCGCGTCGGGCGCTGCGGTACGCCAGTTCTATCAGCCCCGATACCCCCAGCAGAACGACCGTAGAAAGCACAAGAAGTGGCGGCAGCTTGAGCGGTGTCGCCTCTATCTCGGCCTCCGGCTTAAGTCGTAAAAAAACATAGATCACATAAAGGAAGATGCTGGCAAAAAAGAACACCCCCAAGGCCGCAAGGAAGAGCCAGGCTCCTTGAAGTGCACGTCGGTCGGCAGGTAACATTCCGTTAACGCGTCCCGAGCCACTATTTCCTTGAGTCAGTTCTGCGGAGGTCACAAATAATCCTGCGTTCTATGGTTGTGCGAAGCAAGCGGCGGCACGCGACAGACTGCTATCTGTTTAAGACCGTCGCAATCGGCCTTCAAGCAACAAACTAAGCCGCCTTAATCTCAAGCCAATTTAGCATCTTGTCAACCGATTGGACGCGACAAGCAACAGAACTCGCACCCACGGAAATGAAAGAAACAAACGCCCCCGAAAAGCACCGACCCGGGATTCGCACCGAGTCATAAGCGGGACACGCTGGAAGTGGAAACGAAAAAACCCCACCCAACCTAGATCGGTCACGCCCGAAATCCGATCACAGCTGAGTGGGGAAGTTCAATGTTTTGCAAGGTCTCGCTCGCTCGCGAGCGACCACCAATAGCGAGCTGGCTGAGCCGCTCACTGATAAGAGAAATATGCCATCATTCATCCCCAGAAGCAAGCCCCACAACAAAACTTTTTTGCCGATTCTTCATATTCCATGCTAATTCCACGTTTTCCACGCGTCTTCCTCCTTGGACATTTGGGCCAGAATTGCTCTATCTGAGATACCAGACGACCAATTGATTTAACCGATACGAACAGCCTCGCACCACGCAAACATTCTGGCTCAAGTCCGGTTTTTCTTTGCGATGGCGCAGGGTTAATTAGCATGAGGGTATGAACAAGATACCATTACACACAAACACAGAACTTCATCACGGCGTCACCGCACTAAGCCTGATTGTCTTGACAATGGGTATTCTTGCGGACTCTCCGGCGATGGGGCAATCTCCGTCACCTGAGAAAAATTTTCAAAATAATTCACACACGACCAACGATCAAGTAAAGCCGATCGCCCGCCAAACGACACCCTTCCAGCAGTCCTCGAACGCTCGCGTGGCACAAAAATCGCCCCGGGTCGACTGGACTACTCTGCCATCGACTTACACACATTCCCCACAAGGAGACCGGGTTGACCAGTTCGCTGTAGCCTCGCCAGACCCGATCTACGAGACTCCCGCTTATATGAGGTCGGGCTATCGACACACTCGCAGCACTTTGCAAGCCGGCTTTAGCTCCGACAACTACCATTCCGTAGAACAATGGGGCGCACCCGTCCGGCCCTATGGCGAGTGGAGATTCCCCAATCGCCCTTTCGCCGTACCCTATGGAATGTGGGGACCGCAGTTACCGCAAGTTGTCGGCGGCGGGCTTGGCTTCCTTCCCTGGGGAATGCCAGGTTTTCAGCAACCAAACCCTGCAGGTTCGGTTCTCCCACCCGGTGCAGGTGCAGGGGGCTTACCCCAAAACGGTTATTTTCCCGGTGGCGGATGGCCTATGCATGGCGTAGGCCCTTTTGGAGTTGGCCCCGGCAACGCCTTATCTCCGACCCAGGATGATTACTACCCACAAGCTCCTTTTCTCCAAGCCCCTCCCATGTATCACCCACTGAACAATGGGTTGGAATAGGCCCGGGCGTCTCCAGCCGTGAAGTGCTACACCTTTCTCACAAGAGCCCTAGCTCGAGGGCTTGCAGGATCCAGTTCCTTAGCGAATCCTCTGTCCGAGATCGCTGCCAACCCAATTGCTCAACCGCTTTTTCCGAGTTAACTTGCCAGCTCGCTGCACTAGCTTCGCGAATCTTATCTCGAGTCAAGGTCAGCGGTGTCTTCGTCACGGAACTAAAAATCTCTCCGGCAAACCCAAGCCCAAATCCAACCGTCTTAGGGAAAGGGATGGAAAGCACGGGGCAATTGAGAGTACTGGAAAACAGCCTCCCGAGATCTCGCAAAGAAAGGGCATCCTCAGTGCTCGCGTTATACACCCCTTTTCCATCAATGGAATCGCCGTCATCATTCGCCGCCTGAACCCGTTCACCTCTATCCGCCACTAGCAACAGTAGTTGCACCAACTCACCGACCTCAATAAACGATAGCGGACTTTGCCCACGGCCTATCATAGGATTCAAGTAAAGCCGCTTCATGGACTGAAGAAGTCGAATAAACTCCTTGTCACCCGAGCCATATACTATGCCCGGTCGCACAATGGACACGGGAAACTTATCCGCATAACTGGCCGCCACTCGCTCCCCAGCCAATTTGCTGCGTCCATAGTCGGAAACAGGCTGGGGTGAATCGGATTCCCTGCGAGCCTCTCCAAGCCTGGCAGGACCAGCAGCCGCAATCGAACTCAACGCTACAAATATGGGGCGGCAATGATGTTCGCTCAACACTTGAAGCAATCGCTCCGTGCCTTTTTCGTTAACTTGCAGCATGCTATCGAGCGTGCCAGCAAGCTTCCCCGCTAGGTGAAACACAACGTCCAATCCCTCTCGAATCTCACCGGGAAACTGCACTTGCTCCGGCTTCTCAAGATCAAATCGAATCGGAACAACTCCCGTTTCGATCAATTTTTTATCACCGGTCTCCGAACGAGAAAAACCATAGACGACGTCGACCGAGCTTCGAAGATGTTTCACGAGATTGGAGCCAATAAATCCCGTAGCTCCCGTCACTAACGCTTTTCGAAATCGCATGGCTATCGTTAAGGATTCGCGAAACAAAACTAGATCTAAGGAAAATATACCATTTCCGATGCCATCAAGCCTGACCATCCGGACAAGACACTCAGACACGACACTAGCATCTTCGTAGCGACTGCCGTTCCCGCCGCTTAGTTGCTGTTACCGCACTTGGCAACATTGATAGTAATCCGCTCACAGCGATTAAACAACGCTTAGCAACAAAACCAGTAGTGAGAGACTGAACAGAGGAAGGAGCTTTAGCTGTCTCGTACGAATCAGAGCCCATGCGCATGATGATGTCCCAATCAAGCCTGGCACGAATAACGCTTGAGGGCACTCCGCAAGCAAGCTGCCAGCTAGCCCGTGCAATGCAAGTAAAACCAAACCACCTATAGGCCATCCCCATAACCAGTACTTGAGAAAGCGGAGTTGCTTTCTTCGGTAATAGCGATCTAAGACTTTCTTCCCATAGGTTCGCTTTCCCTCGACGATTTGCTCTCCACATGATGTGCAGCAACGCGAAGCGAGTACGCGACGAGTGGATTTGGAAATATCTGACTTGCACGCAGGGCAAAAAGGCCCAATGGTGGCCAACCGCTTATCAATCCACCAACACGCAGCAAGCATAATTGCGAAAGCGGGAAGGATTAATAGAGGCGGCGTAAAGTCAGCTGCGAGCTGCCCAAAGTTGCGTTCAGACCAATTAATGATCAAATCACGAACCCATGCCAACCAAGCGAAATATGCGAGCACAAGGCTGATACCGATCGCTCCGGTTACGGTTAAGATCCTCGCTCGAAGGCGTGAAATTCGATTAATCTCGATGGTGGTGAACATTGGATTAACGGTAAAGTTTGAAAGTCAAAGGACTCGTACCGCCACGCATTATAGCACCGTTTTGCAAGATCGTATTTCGCTCCTTGATAAGGCTCGGCATGAGTCATCAGCCAGGTCCCGAGAGTATCCAGACAGCTCTATGCAGAGACTGATTGTAAAAACCTATCGCGGCATACGAATACGAACTAACTCATCGACATCAGCAAGCCCATCGCGATTGATATCGACGTCCGACATTTGCAAGTTGCTGTCGTAATTTCTGAGTTCTACCGGATCCAGCCTTCCGTCTTTATTGATATCAAAGGGTTCAATCTTTTTCCTCACCCAATCTCGCATTCTAGCGCTTGCAGCCGAACTAGTTGTAAAGGACAGCCCCTGCGGATGGGAAAGAGAGATAAAATATTTGAGGTTGAGCGTATCTGGCAACGACTTGACATTGAGTTCTTGCTTGATTGCATCGACTTGCTCCTCGCTTAGTTTGGCTGTGGTGATATCGTCGCTGCCAAATCGGCTTGCAAAGTCGCACCACTTTACAAAGTCAGGTAGGTCTCTCTCGCTAACAGTTCTATCCGCATGGGCACTCATAATCGTTAAGAGAAAAACCAAAACTCGATCTTGGGCGTAGGACTCGGATACATCAATGTTTTCCATGTCCATCATGCTGTCACTTCGCAATCCGAGGGGATCGCTTGGAGCCCATCTTCGATCAATTTTATTTTTAATTTGTCCAGCGGAGGGTTCATTTGAAGCGTAGAATTCCCAAGCATCCCGAGCTAATGGCCAAAGCGTAACCACGGTCCTGAAAAAGGAAGGCTCGGATTTCCATCCGGGCGGAACGGATGATGCTAGTTTTGCCAACTGGTACGCGGGCAAATCTCTGAATGGCCCACCTGTATCGGAAATGGGGATCCTGATAGAATACGCATATTTCGATCCGATCTCATCGGGAACCTCTGCCAATAGACTCGAAATTTTTTTACCAGCCAAGTCGAGTAGCTCAGGATTGCGGCTTTGTATACATCGGTGAATGGCCCAAACACGAGATCCGAAACTGCCACGGTTGCCCGTTAACAACCTAACGGCTGCACGTTTGTCATAGTCACCTAGGTAGCTGGTGGATTTCGTTTCATAAGTATCCCTACATTCTACAGCCAAATCATCGTAAAGATGCGCCAGCGACGGCTTTAGTGATTCCATGGCTGCAAATCGCGAGAATACACTGAGTGCATTGGGGGGGATACTCAACTCCCTCAAACCATTAGACTTTTCGGTTAGTCGAATATTGAGCATTGCAAGAAATAATTCCTGCGCATCGGTTGCGTTCTCGTCGTGCTGCTGCGAAACCCATTCGATTGTCTTTGGAAGAAATTTTAAATCGAAACGAAACGTTAGCTTGCGCAATAATGCTGCACGCTCGGTAATCGGCGTTACTTTGACCTCGTCGACAATTGCCGTATCAATACGAGGGTCCCGCCACTGCGCCATAAGTTCGAACTCCTCGCGCTCGCGAAGTGTCCCATAAAGCTCCTCGAACAATTCCTGATCCGCTTGATCTTTGAGCAAAGCGGTTGCACCGATGACTCCTACTTTCCACTTTTCGTGAGACTTCTCTCGACGTACTAATTTGAGCAATTCGGATAACGGTAAACCATCGTAAAGCGGCTCGATGGAATCCTCTTCTTGAGAACCTTGCGAGCTGTCGGAAGCGATAGGTGTCGACGGTTCTAGTCGCACTCTGGCGATGACCGTCTGCCCCGAAGCGATTACAAAGCTACCGTTCTCGATCGAGATGTTATCACTACTGCTAGCCAGTTCCAATTGGTACTCTCCAGCACGCAGCTTGGTGACGGTGTTGCCGGTCTCGATTTTAAGATTCTGTTCTGAGCCATCGTCGATGCGTCGCAGCTTGATATCCCCCTCGCTCAAGTCGGACTCGACCACCAGTTGCCCCTCCTTGGTCTCCCAGCGTATGATCACCCCGTACAAAACGAACCCGGCCAAGGCCGACAGGATCCACTTGCTCCAGTTTGCAAATCGGTTTCCTCCCCCTGTTGACCGGTTAGAGGAATCTGGATTGGCTTTCCTTACGGGATCGCTTGAGGGAGTTCTCGAATCGCTAGGCATTGACCAGGGGGCGATTCTCGAATCGGGAGGTTCGAATGATGCTTGCTCCTCGGTGTTCATTGCGGTTTGGATCAGGCCCGATAGGTTGGCATTGCCGCACATGGGGGCAAGCTCGGCAGCGACATGCTCGGCACTTTCTGGACGATCGGTCGGGTTGGTCTGCAATAGCCGATTCACTAAATCACACAAAGAAGCCGGCGCATCAGGCCGGAACTCCTGGAGCTTAGGTGGAACGTGATTGGCCAATAGTCTGAGCTTGGCAAATGGTGTCATATTGGGCGAAACCGACAGCGGTCCTCGACCGCAAAGGAGACGAAAGAGGGTGGCACCGAGGCCGTACAGGTCCGCTCGATGGTCGACACCACCTGATCGTTCCGCTTGTTCTGGAGCTATATAGTCCAAGGTCCCGAGAAACTGTCCCACCGTGGTCAGTTCGCTGATGGCACTGTCCCATTGGTCAAACATGACCAGACCGAAATCGAGTACCTTGATCGAACCGTGTTCATCCAGAATGATATTGGAGGGCTTGATGTCACGGTGAACGAATCCTTGGGCGTGTGCGTAAGCCAGGGCCATGGCTGTTTGCCTACCAATCTCGCAGACATCCGGTACCGAGAGTGCTGGAAGCCGCCGCACGAGACGGGACAGATCGAGCCCTCGAACGAGCTCCATTACCAAGTATTGCAGATCCCCATCCTGACCAGCATCAGTCGCCGAAACGATCGACGGATGATGGAGTTTACCGATGGCTAGAATTTCTCTTTCGAAGCGGGCTCGCGCGTCGATCTGGTGTTTAGGAAATCGCACCAGCTTCAAAGCGACGGGCTTGCGCAATTTGGTATGTTCGGCAATAAAGACGGTTGCCATACCACCTTGCCCGAGCGGTTCTAGCAACCGATAGGGGCCGATCTGTTTCTCGGAGCTTGGTCGTTCGGTATTGTTTGACTCGGCAATGTCGTTCGACTCGGCCATGATGCGAAGCGATTTCACCAGATCGCCAGCCTGAGCGTGCGATTCGATTTCCGCCAGCAGTTTGCCGCATCGCGAGCATTCGGCCAGATGGGCCTCGATCCCAGCGATTCGGTCGTCTGAGATTCGTCCGTTCCAGTATTCCTGAAGGGTTTCTTCGTTGCAGCACTCCGTCTGCAAACTTGTTGGATTTACCACGGAAAAGCCTTTGTATTCGTGATGTCTTATTTTGTACACTATACTAGGACGGGTGGTGTGTGACATAATTTTTCCACGTCTGCTTTTTTATGGAATCTTCGAACGCGACCCGAAACAGTTTGCTTGCCAGCGCGAGATCGCAGAGCGCTGACGCTTGGGAGCAATTGGTGCATATCTACACCCCACTTCTGCACGCATGGGCTAGGCGTTTGGGGTGCGATTCCCATGAGGCCGATGATTTATCCCAGGATGTTTTCCAAGCGGCCGCGAGGTCGCTAGATACGTTTCGCGGAGATGGGGTGACAGGATCTTTTCGTGGTTGGCTTTGGAAGATTACGTATCGCAAATGGGTCGATCGATATCGTCGGGAAAGAGGCGAAGCCTCGGCCGTGGGTGGCAGCACGGCAGCTCGCTCGCTAGAGCAGATTGCGGATGCACCCGCAGAGCCGAGCACAAGTGATTTGTTGAACACAACGTTGCGCCGAGCTACTAGCATGGTCCGAAACGAATTCCAGGACACTCACTGGCAAGCCTTTTGGCGATCGGTGATCGAAGGAGAGTCTACAGAGTCCGTCTCCGAGCGATTGGGTATGACTCCGGCATCAGTACGGCAAGCTCGCAGTCGTATTCTCCGCCGACTACGTGCCATCATGGGGGATCTTGGTTGATATTTCGATTGTTCTATCAATGGATTACAATCCCCCTCTGTTTTGGTGCAGCGTTCTGGGAAGAGAGCAGATAGCGGTTGATGTTTGAGGAATCAGATTACGAATGGTTGGCCTGCGACGAAACCATCCAGATTTGGCAAAGAATGCATGCGACGAACGAAGTCACAAGCATTGCGACAGCCGAGCCGACCTCGCTCGAAAGCAAAAGACGAATGAGGCTGCTGCGTGAGCAAGGGGAGCTTGCGGCTCTAGCCAAGAATAAATTTCCGGAATCGCATAATTGGTTTTGGACCCGAACGCTTTTGGAGCAAGCTAGTGATCGCTGGTGTGCCAACGAAACTGCGGCAGATTTTCCCAGCCATGCTGAGGTCGTGGACATTTGTTGTGGTGCGGGAGCTGACACGCTGGCTTTAGCGGCGCGGTGCAAATCGGTGAGAGCCATCGACGCAGCAGCCACGTCGGTGCACTTGTTAAAGGCCAATGCGAAGCTCCAAAATCGCTCGATCCAAAGCAGTTGTCAGTTGGCCGAAGAGGTAACGCTTCATGCGCACGATTATTTGCACATCGACCCCGATAGGCGGACCACCGGCAAGCGAGTCACGGCCGTGGAAGGTCTGCAACCCAGTTGGCCGACTGTCAGGCGGTTGGTCGAGGAGGCCGGCGGCTCATCTATTAAGGTCGCGCCTGCAACACCCTGGAGCGAGCTGGAAATATTGCCCGAGGTGGTTCGGTTTCTCTCCAGGGACCGCTCGGTAAGGCAGCAGCGTTGGCTTTGGGGGCTGGAACGCTGGCCGAGAGGGTCGATCGTTGTAAGTGTTTTGTCGGGGAATACGTGGGTTCACGAGGTATTTCTGCAATCGGAGTTGGACACAGCCTGTTCCAGAGAATCCCTTGCCACAGACGTAGCAGCATTTGTTGCAGACTACGACCCCGGTCTGAGGGCGGCTAGGGTTTCCGGTTTATTGGCAGAAAGAATTGGGTGCCAAATGTTGGACTCGGCGGGAGGTTATTTCACCGCAAACGCGTGCCATCCGCACGGAATGGTGCGTTGGTTTCGGAGTCTCGATCTCCTGACGATGGATGCCAAGAAATTGCGGGCTTATGCCAGATCGGCCGGAGTTGGGGTGTGGGAGCTTAAAAGCCGAGGTGTAGCGGTCGATTTGGACAAGCTTCGAAAGGATCTGCCGACGACTCCAGGTTCGGAGCGAACTCTAACGCTGTTGTTTGCCAAGGTTTGTGGGCGACCGCGAGTGATTGTGGCGGAACCGGTCGGAGGATGGGGAAATCCACTTTCCAATTAGATGGTTCATGGGGTATTCTTTGCAGATATGAATTCCAAGTCACAAATCGTTAGTTGTCCAACGTGCGGCAAATCGTTCAGCGCCGATCCGATTCCTCCCGATATGCCCTTTTGTTCCAAGAGATGCCGGCTGGCGGATTTGAACCGATGGATGTCCGAGGAGATTGGGATTCCTTCGGGGAGTTCCGAACCAGAAGACGACGAGGATTCCAATCCCCCTCCCCCACCGCCGCGAGAATGGCGATTCGACTAACGCTAATCCAACTTGGCGTTTTTCTAGAGAGCTTGAGCAACCACAATGAATCAGCACAACCAACTCCCGAATGAATTTCCTCCAGGCAGTGTAGGGACTCCAAGCGTTGCGATCGATTGGTACCGGGCTGCTCCCTGGTGGCGAGCTGTCTCTCCGGTTTTGAATTTGTCGTGGCGTGCCTCGCACATTTTACTTTGCTGCGCGGGTATCGTTTTGTCGCGAGTTTGTTTTGCGGCTTTGTTTTGGGTCTTTCAGCCTGAGGTGCCTGAAACGGCCATGCATGCCAATTTGGAACCCAACTTTCTAAACTTGTCACCGATTGGCGGGCTAGAACCATCAGCCGCGCCTTATTTCTTGAACGTTTGGGGATACTATCTGGCACCGCTGAACACGTGGCTAAGCCAACCGACACTACGATTGACGGCAACTGCGCTGGCCTACGTCGGGTGCCTTATCGCGATTTGGGGATTCATTGGGGGTTGTTTGACGCGACGGACCGTCGTGGAATGCGGTACGTCGAGCACCATGCCATGGATGGAGACCTTTCAGATCGTGTTCAAACGTTGGCAGTCGATTGCGTGGTCGCTGGCCATGCCGGCTTGCGCGTTGGTCATTGTCATGTTGTTCCCGTTCTTGGTAGGGGTGATCTCCAGGCTACCTTGGGTGGGTGGGGCTATCGCGTGGGTGCTTTTGATTCCGATCATGTTCGCCGTTCTGGGAGTCGCTTGGGTCTGTGCCATCACATTGCTGGGTTTTCCATTCTCGGTCTGTTCGATAGTGACCGAGCGGAGAGCAGATGCGTTTGACGGAGTATCTCGATCGGCAGCTTACGTTTTCCAACGACCGCTTCTATTCCTGTTGCTGATCACTGGGTTTCATTTACTTAGCATTGGAGCTGGGCAGATATTCGGATCGATCATTTGGGTTGGCAAATCTCTGTTGATCGCAGGGCTTGATATGGGGGCATCGATGGAGATGGTCGCCTCGCAATCCTACGTGCTTAACGGCGTTCCGAATCTGATCCTAGCGGGTTTCGCGGTCAGCTTTTTTTGGAGCGCAGCAGCCTCTATCTATTTGATCTTAAGACGCGAAGTGGATCGGACTGAGTACGACCATTTCGACCCAGTGACTAGCGATTCGGAAAGCCGATCAAAAGTAAACGACTCGGCCATGGAAATCGGCTCCGCTAGTTCAGTCCCTAATTCAGACCAGTCAACAGACGTTGGCTAACCCTTCTAAGACTCGAAAAGGACGTGATTCGCATCGATGAGCACTACGCATTCCACCCAAGATAAGCCGTCGATCGAGACACCGTCTCAACCGCTTCTTACCTATTACTTTCTCAGTTGCTTGATCGGATTTCCGGTGATCTTCATCACGTTTCCGATCATGTGGATTCGCTTCAAAACGCTGCGATACGAGCTACAAGAGACGGGAATTCGCATGAGCGTTGGATTGCTGTTTCGCAAGGAAGTTATTGTCGCCTACCGCAGAATTCAGGACATTCACGTCTCGCATAACATCTTTCAACGCTGGCTTGGAATATCCAGCGTAAGTATCCAGACCGCTTCTGGTAACTCGATGCCAGAAATTGTGGTCGAAGGAGTTCAGGCTCCAGACCAACTGCGTGACTGGCTGTACGAAAGAACACGAGGAGCCAAAACCGGCAACACCGTCGATAGAACAGCGAGCCCGAGCGATTCCGGAACAGAGATCGCCGGATCCTCCGAGCAAGTCACCGAGCTGCTACAAGGTATTCGAGACAACCTAGCGTCACTTGCCGAACAGTCCGCCGCACCGAAGCAATCAGGAGGACAGGCATGAACGATTCTTCAACAGCGAAACGGGTGAGCCAGTGGTGCTATTCCGGCGTGTGGGGGTTGCTGACCAGATTTTTCTTGGTTCCCGAACAACCACCCAATTTGCCAGCGTTTGACCAAGAGCATGTCGAGTACCATCGCCCGGCACCGTCGTTCCTGGCTTACAAGAAATTTCAGTTTTGGATTGTATGCCTCATTCTGGATATCTTCTTCATTGCGGTCTGGATTGCGTTCTCGGTTGCTCTTCCGATTTGGGGACTAATAACAGCCCCGCTCTGGTTGGCGTTAATCGTGCTACCAGACATTATCGCCTACATCGCTCTCCACCTTGCTTACGATACGACTTGGTACGTCCTTTCGGATCGGAGCATGAGAGTTCGACGAGGCATCTGGACGATTCATGAGACGACGATCACTTTTGAAAATGTTCAGAACGTGAATATTGTCCAAGGCCCGTTGCAGCGTTGGTTCGGATTCGCCAACTTGAGCGTCAGCACTGCCGGTGGCGGCAGCACCAGCGAAGCCAGCAGCATGGGTGCCCATAGTGGCTGGCTCGAGGGAATCACCAATGCACCCGAACTGCGTCAGCGGATTCTCGAAAAAGCCCAGCACAATGCGGGTTTGGGCGATGAAACCGAAGCGGAACGACACCAGCGGCTGCCCCTCGGTGGCTTTACCTCAGAGCAAATTCAGATCCTCCAAGAAATTCACGACCTCACCGCAAAATGGAAAACGCAAGTTGCGGGATAGCGATTTCTGAAACGGGGCTCTAGGGCTACAATCGGCGTTTGAATACCGGGGTATTTGGGGGGATTCGTCCCCCTTTTCATTTCGTACTGCAACCACCTGGATCGAATGTCCCAACCAAAGCTTCTTGTAACCGCGGCCTTGCCCTACGCCAACGGGCACATCCACATCGGTCACCTCGTGGAATATTTGCAGACGGATATCTGGGTCCGTTTCCAAAAACTGACCGGTCGCCGATGCATCTATATCTGCGCGGACGACACCCACGGAACAGCCATCATGATCCGTGCTCGGCAAGAAGGCCGTCCCGAAGAAGAATGGATCGCAGAGATGCAAGCGGCCCACGAGCGGGACTTTGCCGGCTTTGACATCGCGTTCGATAACTACGGGAGCACCAACTCAGAAGAAAATCGGACCCTTTGCAACGGAATCTGGGCTTCGCTCCGCCAATCCGGGTTAGTGGTCGAGGATGATGTCGAGCAACTATTCGATACCGTGGCAGGCACCTTTCTGGCAGACCGCTTTGTAAAGGGAACTTGCCCCAACTGCAAAGCGACCGATCAGTACGGAGATAACTGCTCGGCCTGCGGAGCGACCTATGCCCCTTCGGATCTGATCGATCCTATCAGCACCTTGAGCGGTTCCACGCCGGTGAAGAAGACCGCTAAGCACCTCTTCGTCAAGCTGGAGATGCTCCACGAGTTTCTAGACTCGTGGACACAGTCCAGTGAACACCTGCAGAGCGAAGTAGCCAATTACCTAAAGGGGCATTTTCTTGGAAAGCCGCTTCGAGATTGGGACGTATCTAGGCCTGCTCCCTACTTTGGTTTTGAGATCCCCGACAGTCCGGGCAATTACTGGTATGTTTGGTTCGATGCACCGATCGGATACATCGCTTCGACTTGGCAATGGTGCAAGAAGCATGGTGAATCGCTCGACGATTGGTGGAAAAGCGACGATACCGAGATTCATCATTTCATCGGCAAAGACATTACGTATTTTCATACCTTGTTCTGGCCGGGAGTTCTCAAGACGGCAGGCTACTCGCTACCCAAGTTTGTCCACATCCATGGCTTTCTGACCGTGGATGGAGAGAAAATGGCTAAGAGAAAGGGGACGCAAATCAATGCGTCGACCTATTTGAAACACTTGGATCCATCCTTCTTGCGATACTACTACGCGTCCAAGCTGGGCCCTCGATTGGACGACATCGATCTGAATCTGACCGAGTTTGTCAACAAGGTTAATTCCGATCTCGTTGGCAAGTTGGTCAATCTAGCGAGCCGCACGGCACGATTCATCGAGGCGGTCGGGCTGTCGGAGACCTACCCTGAGGATGGCGGTTTGTTCCGCGAAGCCGCAGAAGCGGGCGAAAAGATCGCCCAAGCCTACGACCAACTGGATTACGCACGGGCAACGCGATTGATCATGGAGCTTGCGGACAAAGCCAACGCGTTCGTAGAAAATGCTGCTCCATGGACTCTCAAAAAGGATCCTGAGCGACAAAAAGAATTACAGGATGTTTGTACGGTTGTTTTGAACCTCTTCCGACAATTGTGCATCTATCTCACGCCGATTCTGCCTCGCCTATCGACGCAGTGCGGCGAGCTATTGCAATCCCCGATCCAATCCTGGGACGACATCCAAAAGCCGTTAGTGGGCCGCCCCATTTCGAAATTCCAACACTTAATGCAAAGACTCCAACCAGAGAAAGTTCAAATGATGATCGAAGACAGCAAGCCCGAGGTGCCAGCAGCAGACGCCGCTTCAGAAACGCCAGTCACACCAAGCACTTTACCAACCGATTCCGGCGATGCCTTGGCTGCCGAACCGCTAGCCCCGGTTTGCACCATCGATGATTTTGCCAAAGTTGATTTGCGCGTCGCGCGAGTCATTAAAGCGGAAGAGGTGCCTGAGGCTCGCAAGCTGATCAAGCTAACGGTAAGCCTAGGCGGAGATACTACGAGAACCGTCTTTGCAGGCATCAAAGCTGCTTACACCCCTGAGCAATTGCTCGGTCGGCTGGTTGTCATCGTCGCCAATTTGCAGCCTCGCCAAATGAAGTTCGGGCTGAGCGAGGGTATGGTGACAGCCGCTGGTTCAGGCGGAACCGAGGTCTTCCTGCTCGGAGTCGATAGCGGTGCAGTTCCTGGGCAACGAGTTCACTAGACTTCGAACTTCTAATCGAACTTCTAATCGTCAAGTGTTTGTGTTTGAACTAAAATTCGGGGACGGCTAATATTCAAGGTTGTTTCGGCTTATTTCAGTAAAGTGACGGGCAAATGAAAAAGTACCGGACTAACGCAGGCTGATTCGAAAGCGAATCCCGCTGGCTCGTCCAGCGGATCGTTAGGCTCCTCGCTAAACAAACGATTGCCCATTATGCCCCTAGAATCCCGCCGACTTGATCGGCGGATCGTTAGGTTTCCGGCTAGTGAGGCATTTCCTGATCTTTTGTGTCGGGAAGGTGCCAATTCTCTTTCCGCCCAGACCACGAGAACTGAGGCCAGCAATTAAGAGTATTCGCGGCAGCTCAGCTAAACAGTGCTTTGGCGTTGCCGAAGAGCCACGCCCGTTTTGCTGACTCGCTAAACGGCAATGGAGAAATAATTCGGTCCATATCGAGCATGGTCGATGCAGAGCCGGCGAGGTACTGATGATCACGGTGCCGAGTCCGTCGGTCCTCGTCGACAAGAATCGGTTGTCCCCCGATCCAATACTCTCCGGGGGGCATTCCGGCTGCGCTCATAGAATCGCTTGTCAAAATGACTCTTTCGCGAGGCAATTTTTTAAGCCACGATTCGAGCAGCCAAACCGGCAGGTGCACGCCATCTGCGATCAAGGAAATGTAGAGTCGATCGCTCAGCGAAAACACTCGCTGAATGATGTTATCGTGACGATGCATCTCGAGCGGACAACCGTTTCCTAGATGGGTAAAGCCGGACAGTCCGCAGTCAACCGCCTCGATCAAGCAATCGATCGAAGCGTCCGTGTGCCCGGCAAAGACTTTGACACCACGCGAGACTAGAAACTTAAGCACCTCGAGTTTTGGGTCCTGCTCGGGAGCCAGCGTTACCAATCGAACGAGTCCCTGCCCGGCATCCAGTACTCGCCCCATATCTGCGACGTTCGCTACGCGAATGGCATGAGCTGCATGTGTGCCTCGAAAGCCGTCGGCGGGAGACAGAAACGGTCCTTCGACGTGTATTCCAGCAATAATTTCCGAGAGAGTCGAGGATTGGTTTACGAAGCTGGAGATACGTTGGATGCGCGAGCACATCGTATCAATATCATCGGTTATGATGGTCGGCATGAAGCGTTTGACCTTGATCGCGACAAGACGGTCCACCGCCGATTGAAATTTTTCGCAAGTCAGCTTCGAGTCGTTAAAATCAACACCGAACGCACCGTTGACTTGAATATCAAAATACATTTAGTCCCCTAAACGGTAACGCGATCTACATCAAGATACACGTTGCCATGCCTCGCAAGCCATGGATGATGTCGACGGCAAGTTCCCTAACCAAGACCAATTCCGCAAATACAATAATCGTCATTCGCTCGAACTGCGGTAATTCCAGACACCAACCACAACCAGCAAACCAGCTCCAATACCATCAAAGAGTTGAAAACGATTTCCAAAGAGACCGAATTGATCGGGAAACAAAGCACATGCCGCCGCGACGAACAACAAAACTCGCTGTCCATTGCTAAGAGGTTTAAACAGGAATCCAGCCAATGCTGATGCCAGCGCTAGAATCCCGATCACAGCCGCGAGGACAGCCACTACGACATCACCCAGCAGAGGCGGACCGCCGGTTTCCCCCATCAAGCACAACGCCGGACGATAGACGAACATAAAAGGTAGGGTGAAACCGGCCAGCGAAAAACGAAACGCTGCTACAGAAGACCGCATTACATCTGCCTTGGCGATCGAAGCCGTCGCATAAGCAGCTAACGCCACAGGCGGAGTCACCATCGCCATCATCCCAAAGTAAAAAATGAAGAGGTGAGCCGCTAGGATCGGTACTCCGAGCGAAGGGTCTGCAAACACTGGACCTATTATCGTTGCCAACAACAGATACGAAACAGCCGATGGTAACCCCATACCTAGAATCAGTGAGCAAAACATGATTGCCACCAAACCTAGGAACAGATTGCTGCCCGCTAGTGGGATGATCGCTTGAGGGACTCCCGTGCCAATCCCCGTTCGCGATACAAGACCGATCACAATCCCCACGCAAGCAGCAGCAACAATAAGAGGCAGCCCACCCTCGGCAGTGGAACGAAAACTATCACTCAACATGCCGCGCCAACTTGAAGCGAACAAACCGATGAGCATGAGACCTGCCATCGACCAAATTAACGCGTCCCCCCAATTGGCTACTGCGGGAGCGAAATACCGCGCCAACACCGTCAGAATCCCCCAAGCCAGAATTGCTCGGACTCGGTCGCCGACTCGAACTGGAGTGGCTGGGTTGATCAAAACAAAAGAAAGAACAATTGCCATCGCGTAAGTCACCGCGCGAAACGGCGAAAACCCCACCAGCAAAAAGGCCATCAACCCTCCGAGAGAACCAAAAAAGGCCAACCCCTCGATCGAAAAAAATTTCGGAGTAACGCCTGGATTCACCGCTAAGGCGTCTTGCTTGCCAGCCCCGCTATTCTGATAAAGATCCGCTAGCAACTCGGGCTTATCAACGTCCGCAGCTTTCACCAAAGCCTCGGCTTTATCCCGCTCGGTTTCAATTCGTCGAGCATAGAAATGGACGAGCAAAAAGATGGAAAGATAGTACAAAATCGCGGGAATCAATGCCGATTGAAGCACTTCCAGATAAGTGACTGCCGGGTCGCGATTGATGATTTCGAGCATCATGTAAGCGCCAGCCCCCATGACCGGCGGCACCAAAGCTCCCCCTGAGGATGCTGCCGCTTCGACCCCAGCGGCAATGTGCGGTTTGAAACCGATACTCTTCATTAACGGAATGGTAAACGTACCCGTCGTCGCAGCGTTCGCGACAGCACTTCCAGACAATGACCCCATCATTCCACTAGCGAGCACGGAAACCTTGGCTGGACCGCCCGCTCGATTTCCGAAAAGCCGCATCGCTAGACCGATAATATAGGAGGTCGCTCCGCTGGCTTGCAAAAAACCTCCGAATAGCACGAACAGAAATACATATCGGAACATGACGCCTACCGCCGTTCCAAAGATTCCTTCGGTTCTTAGGTAGGTCTGACCAATTAAGTCTTCCCAATCCTGGCCGCGATGAGGAAACAACCACTCGGGCAATGACTGCGAAATACTTTGGTGAGCATAGGCTATAAAAAGGATCGCAAGCACCGGCAACGCCCAACCAACGGTTCGGCGCGCGGCCTCAATGACCAAAACCATCCCCAGAACACCAACCCAAAGATCGCTTTGGGTATATTCCGCCGCCCGCTGACCTAAAGATGCCCCCTGTGCAAAGAGGTAAACACAACAGCCCACAGACGACACCGCCAAAATGCAATCTACAACCCGCGCCCCTAGATTATGCCGGAGCTTCGGATGCAGCGGAACTTGAAGAAAACAAAGAACCAACCCTGCAGTGACAAAGAGCGAAAGCTGCCTCAGTGGTGTTAGGATCGAAAAGTTTACTTCGATCAAAACAAATAACGATAGAGCAACTCCAACCGCAAACGACAACGGAGTCATCCAACTCAAAAGCCTAGCGTTCGGCTCCTTGATGTCACTTGAAAAACCCGCCCCCTTCGCATCCACCGGCAACTCAGCAGCCATTGTTATTCGTTAGTCTCCGGCCAAATTCCCGACTCGCGGAAAAAACGGATCGCTCCTGGGTGATAATCGGTCCCATTCGGCTTCGCAGCAGTCTCGGGTCGAATGTTAGACGCTGCTCGGTGACGTTCCGCAATTTTCCCACGTTGATCATAAATCAGCTTTACGAACTCATAAACCGTTTGCTCGTCAACGGATTCATGGGTGATAAGATGAGCCGACCCAACATTCAAGCCATGGTAATCGCTCTCTACCCCCTTGTAGGTACCAGCGGGAATAACCGCTGGCTCAAAAAACGAGTATTCGGCGATCAGCTTCTCTTTCGCTTGTTCGTCATAGGGAATCAAGCGAATCGAATTCGCCTGAGCAAGCTGCGAGATGGCTGGGTTTGGCGTTCCGCCGCCCATCATTGCCGCTGCGACAGCACCATCTCCCAAAAGATCGACTGCACTCTGCTGACTCCCAAACCGTCCGTCTATATCTTGAAGTGTCAGACCATGAGCAGCCAAAAGTGGCTTGACGAAAAATTCGAAGCCAGCACCTTCGGGCCCAAGGAAAACCGTCTTACCCTTTAAGTCGCCTACGCTTTGAATCGGAGAGTCGGCAAGAGTTACAAACATAGCAATGTTGGGAAACAATGTGATCACAGACTTAACGTCGTGCTTCTTCTCCCAGCCTTCACTACCGCGTACCGCAAAATACGTGATCGAGGAATTGGACATCGCAAACTGAAGCTTGTTCTGACTTAGCAGACGAATGTTTTCCATCGAGCCACCGGTCGATTCCGCGTTCACTCGCCAATTCAAATCACCTCGATTCTCGTTGACGACCTCGCAAACCGCACTCCCCACAGTGTAAAACGCCCCCCCCGCAGGGGCGGTGCCTACACTTATAAATTCTCGTTTGCCTGCTCCTGAACCTCCACCGTTGCACCCGATTAGACCAACAACGGTAGCTAAAAGAGTCAAGAGACACCAAACAGTACCAGGGAATCGCTTGCCCGCTTCGAGGAATCGACCTCCCCCTACCCTAAACCCGTTCCCAAAATCGCTCTGCATATTCGACCCTATAGCTGTTACGGAACAAACCAGTCAACGGGATCCTTGCGACCAAGTTGATTGGATATCATTAAACCACGCCGAGAATGAATCATCAATTGGGCTGACTTACTCAACAGCTTTGGAGATAACTCGTATTCCAATAAATCCGATGGGTCCCATAAGTCTTATACGACCTATTCCGTCCTGAAATTGCATAAAAAAACCCTGGTTGACTTTCATCAACCAGGGTCTTCTATATTGAAATCCGGTGTTTTTCATCCTGGCGTGAGGCCAGTTTAGACGAGTTTGATCTTCTTAAGACTTTGTGCTCACTATTACGATCAGCAACAAGTTGCCGATCAAAATCCTTAGAAAGGAGGTGATCCAGCCGCAGGTTCCCCTACGGCTACCTTGTTACGACTTAGTCCCAATCATCAAGTTGACCTTCGGCGCCTGCGTCCTTGCGGTTCGCTCAGCGACTTCGGGCCCCCCCAATTCTCGTGGCTTGACGGGCGGTGTGTACAAGGCTCAGGAACACATTCACCGCGGTATGCTGACCCGCGATTACTAGCGATTCCAGCTTCATGCAGGCGAGTTGCAGCCTGCAATCCGAACTGAGCAACACTTTATGAGATTTCCTTGGTCTCACGACTTTGGTTCCCTTTGTATGTTGCATTGTAGGACGTGTGCAGCCCTAGTCATAAAGGCCATGAGGACTTGACGTCATCCCCACCTTCCTCCGGTTTAACACCGGCAGTCTCTCTAGAGTCCCCGCCATAACGCGCTGGCAACTAGAGACAAGGGTTTCGCTCGTTAAGGGACTTAACCCGACATCTCACGACACGAGCTGACGACAGCCATGCAGCACCTGTGCAAAAGCTCCCTTGCGGGCACCCCAACCTTTCAGTCAGGTTCTTAAGCATGTCAAGACTAGGATAAGGTTCTTCGCGTAGCCTCGAATTAAGCCACATCCTCCACCGCTTGTGTGAGCCCCCGTCAATTCCTTTGAGTTTCAGCCTTGCGACCATACTCCCCAGGCGGAGCACTTAATACTTTCGCTACGTTCGAAAGACTGTGAGAGTCCTTCAAACTAGTGCTCATCGTTTACGGCTAGGACTACCGGGGTATCTAATCCCGTTCGCTACCCTAGCTTTCGTTCCTCAGCGTCAGTAAATATCCAGTAAGCCGCCTTCGCCACCGGTGTTCCAGATAATATCAATGCATTTCACCGCTCCACCATCTGTTCCGCTTACCCCTATATCCCTCAAGCCTTACGGTTTGGGGCGCAATTCCTCGGTTGAGCCGAGGGCTTTCACACCCCACCTACAAAGCCGCCTACGAACTCTTTAAGCCCAGTGATACCGAATAACGTTTGGAGAGCTCGTCTTACCGCGGCTGCTGGCACGAGCTTAGCCTCTCCTTCCTCCAGGGTTCTTTCAAGTTGCCCTTAATCCCCCTCGACAGCGGTTTACAACCCGAAGGCCTTCGTCCCGCACGCGGCGTCGCTCGGTCAGACTTTCGTCCATTGCCGAAGATTCTCGACTGCAGCCACCCGTAGGTGTCTGGCCAGTGTCTCAGTGCCAGTGAGGCTGGTCGTGCTCTCACACCAGCTACCCATCATCGCCTTGGTGGTCTATTACACCGCCAACTAGCTAATGGGGCATGGGCTCATCCAGGGGCAGTAAACCTTTGGTCCGTAAACATTATCGAGTATTACCGCCAGTTTCCCGACGCTATCCCCGACCCCCGGGCAGATTCCCATGTTGTCCTCTCCCTTTCGCCGCTTTCCTGTATTGCTACATTCTCGCGCGACTCGCATGCCTAATCCACGCCGCCAACGTTCATTCTGAGCCAGGATCAAACCCTTCACTTGTGTATGCTTAGACCAACCGACATTTCTGCCAGCCAGCCATTTTAAGCTAAGTTGCGGTATTGAAACCGGTCGGTGGTTTTGGTCATTTACCACCTAAAAAATCATCACAAAACTTCTCAAGAAGTGACGTTTGCTAAAAACATCTATCAAACTCATCCACCGGATTGTCAAAGATCAATTTACCACCAAAACCCAAGCCTTTTTCGCCCAGGAAGCCAGCTTTCACTCGCCAACCCGAACAACCTTTGTTTCAGTGGGCCTAACATGGTAACCGAGGTTATCGGCATCTGTCAAGGCTTTGTTTTGTTTTTCTGAAGATTCTTTTTTTCGACTCTTCGCCCCGCAGCTGACTTCCGAAGTCGTCCGCAGCGAGGAGGCGAAAAGATATAGACCCTCGCCGTTCGTCGCAAGGGGCAAAGACAAAAATCCTAGAAGTATTTTTGGGATACCGAACGGTCACAGTCCCCAGACCCGGATGCGATCAATCAAATCCTAGCGATTTCTAGGGCACAAACTAACTTCCCCCGCCCCGCTTACCCTCTTTTCCTCACGCAGAAGTACCGACAATTCCGACCCGAGTAGATAGCACTTACTTCGACAAAATGGATTTCGAACGCTCGCAAATCAGCAGAATTGCCAAATGAACCAACTCCCCAGCAATCCCCAAAGCCGTGGAACCACCAATCCCGAACCAGCTTCCAAAAAAGGAAACACCTCGGGATCGCTCGAGGAAGCTCTCGAGCGAATCTATCGATTGGCTAATCAGGCCGGTGCCCCCCCCGCAACGCCTCAGACTCCGCAAATCGCCCAAAACATCACGCCCCCCGCCCAGAGTCTCGCGCCAGCGACCGTCTCGCCTCCACCAACCTCTCCCCCACCAAGCCCTGCCGTCGTCCCTCCTCCTATTGCGACGAACATCGGCCTTCTGAAAGTCACTCATGATCCTAAAGAGCCAATGCTCCCCCTCGAACCGCAGTCCTTGGAACTGGCAGGCCTAAACGGACAAGTGGTTGAAGAAATCGCCATGCGATATCTCCTCAACCGTGGAGAATCCGCCGGTCGAGCCATCGCCGACCAACTCAAACTCCCGTTTCGACTGGTTGAACCGACCCTTAACCGACTCAAGGCTCAACAACTGACCTGCTACCTGGGCTCAACCGCCCTAAACGACTACATCCACACCCTCACCGATGCCGGTCGTGACCGTGCGCGTCGACATGTCCAAAAAACTACCTACTTCGGGGCCGCTCCTGTCCCCCTCGAACACTACATCCAATCGGTTAAACTGCAATCCGTCGAACACCAACATCCGACCAGCGAGGATCTTCGACGCGCCTTCTCCGACCTCTTGATCGCTCCCGCTCTCCTCTCCCGGCTCGGCCCAGCGGTCAACAGCGGACGAGGAATGTTCCTCTTTGGTTACCCCGGCAACGGCAAAACTAGCATCGCCGAACGTGTCACCAAGTCCTTCGGAGAATTCATCTGGATTCCAAGAGCGGTCACGATCGACGGCGAAATCATGCGTATCTTTGACCCGCTGAACCACGAGGAAGCTTTGCTGGAATCATCGAATAGCATGCTGCGCGATACCCAAATCGATCAACGTTGGGTCCGAATCCGCCGACCAACCATCGTCGCCGGCGGGGAACTCACCATGGCCATGCTCGAAGTTGCAAGGAATGCCGAAACCAACATCTGCGACGCCCCTCTTCAAGTCAAAAGCAACTGCGGTGTCTTGCTGATAGACGACTTCGGCCGGCAACGCATGAGCGTCGACGAACTTCTTAACCGATGGATCGTCCCCCTCGAAAAACGGTACGATTTCCTTAGCGTTAGCAGCGGCAAAAAAGTCCAAGTCCCCTTTGACCAACTGGTCATCTTCAGCACCAATCTTGAACCAAAAGATCTCGTCGACGACGCTTTCTTACGACGTATTCCCTACAAAATTGAAGTCACAAACCCCGAAGAACCCGCCTTTCGCAAGCTCTTCGAGATCATGTGCAAGTCGCTGCGAATCCCCCACCGGGCCGATATGATCGACTACCTGATCGAAAAACACTACAAACCTGTCGGCAGACCCATGCGAAACTGCCACCCTCGCGACCTTCTCCTCCAAGTACGCTCCTACTGTTACTTCAATTCCGTACCACCCGAGCTAAAAAAAGAATACCTCGATTTCGCCGTCGAGAACTATTTCTCAATCATGTAAGCCGAACCGGAGAAGAGGGGAAGCGAACCACAATAGTCATCGGCTAGTGACTATACTAAGTCGTAACTGATCGTGCAGTCACCGAGATCCAATTCATTAGGGCGGGAGCTGCTTTCTTATTTTTCGTAGCAGCCCCGGATTCCTTATGCAAACCGAGTTGCCAATGCTGTCGCCAACCCGCTCGAGCAGCTTATTGCTCACCCTGTGCATATTCATAAACTCATGGCTTGCCCCCCCATCTCGCTGCCACGCCGACTTTATCGTCTACAGCCTGCCAGGCGCGAAACGCCCCATCATCCTCGAAGGCAAAACGCGAGTCGTTAGCCCCACAATTTTGGAATTCACCTATCCTGGTTATTCCTCCATCACGTTCCACCCGAGAAGTGCCCGCGCGATCAAAGCCCCAACACGACGCGAAGAATTTCGAAAAGCCTACAACGCAGCAACCCACACCCAACAGGTAGAAGCTTTTCTCGAGGCCGCGAAATTTGCTCTCCAACACGGCCTCCTGAAAGAGTTCTATCAATGCTGCAGCGATGCCTACAAAATCGCACCGGAGAATCCGACACTCATCCGCTTGGCAGAAGCGAGGCGACGCATCAAAGCTCCCCTCGCATCGCACGCGGAAACAGAACGGCAATTCCGTGAAACCACCGGAAAACAAGCCATGCATGCTGCTGTCAGTCACCACTATATCATGCTGCACGACCTCGGTTCTGCCACACAACCAAACAACGCACGAGCCGAGAAACGTCTCAAATTACTCGAGCAAGTTTACGAATCGTATTTCCTCAAATTCGCATTCGATGGGATCGTTTTAGATCCTCCCAAAGAACACCTAATGATCATGCTATTCGCAGAAGAAAAGACCTACCTCCGCTATGCAACTTCACTTGATCCCGACCTGCAAAGCGCTAGCGGCTTCTGGTCTACAAAAGACAATGTTGGCGTCTTCTACGATCAAGGAACAACGGAGGAAATGAAACAACTCTTTCAACTATCCGAAGAACTCAATCAAGCCAAACTCAAGGCTCGCGGTACATCCAGCTCCCGCAGCACCGCTCAAACAGCCAACTCCCTAGACTTAATACTCCGCATCGCTCGCGAGGAAGCCGATATCGAAGTCGTTTCGCACGAGGCCATCCACCAACTCGCAGGCAATACAGGCCTCATGCCTCGCAATACAGTCGGGCTCCGATGGGCACATGAAGGGCTAGCCTCCTACTTTGAGTCTCCCGCCGCAGCTGGCCTGAGCGGTGTTGGAACTGTTAACGAAACCCGCCTGATGGGCTACAAAAAAATTGCTCGAATGCCACAGCTTGTACCGCTTGAACTGCTCGTTTCAGACCTGCTCTTCGACGCAGCCCAAACCGACAACGCAGTGCTCGATGCCTACGGCTACGCATGGGCTCTGACTCATTTCCTCATGGAGAGACATTTCGAAAAGCTCGTGGATTACTATAGAAAATGCAGTGAGCTGCAAGCTGACGAACAAGGGATGATTGAACGACAAACCCTGGTAAAGCTCTTTACCGACTCCTTCGGTGACCTCCGCCCCTTGGAATCAGAATTCCACCGCTACATGTCCACGCTCAAAACCGATATCCAACGCATGATAGAAGCACAGTCGTCCTCGAAGTAACCCAGCTAAGCCTCTTCCCTCTTCTTTACCGTTCGCAAGCCTCGGCGCACAATGTAGTTCGTATGCGGAGAATCGGACTTTTCCGACCATGCTTTTACAACTTGCCTCACCCAATCAGGCTTTGTTTTGCTGGCGTCGTTTAACCAGTTTCCAACCGAGTCCCGTACGTACTTGGACTCATCCGCATGTAAGGGATCGAGTAAATGGATCGCTAGCTCCGGGCTCTCACGAAGCAACGGACAATAGGGAGCCCATACCCCACATGGGCGAGTCACCTCGCTGGCGTACCGCCTAAGCCGCTCATTCCGACTGCCCGTCCATGGAATGAGAGCCGCGATGCAAGCCTCCGGCGATTTGATAACATCGCTTCGCAATGCTATCCACGCAACCTCCCTCAAACCTGAATTGTCCGCATCAGCAAACAACTTGATCCACGCCAGCTTTCGAGGGAACTTTAAATCGGATAGCCCGACAACTAAAGCCGCCCACTCGCGAACGACATCACTGGTATGCTTTGACATCGCTTTCCAAGCATCATCCCCTACCTTTAAGCGGTCCTGCAAGAACAATCCGATTCGTTGCGATTGCTTCAAAGCCGCGACGGACGCCAGATCCAACTTCAGTTCCGCAAGCTCACCCTTTGACGCCTCGATTATCCCGCTTTCGACCAGACCGCAGAGCAATACAAAGCGATCCACGACCAACCATTCCACGAGATTCTTTGTTTCGATTGTTCCGGCAGCCAACTCACGCCTGACAAGCTCTGGAACCTCGCTGGTTCTCCTAGCCGGTTTTCGCTGACTCAAATCTTGCATAGTCGCTGTTCCTCACAACACAATTGATTGTAATGCCCAGTTTATTACTACCTATCGCCGATGAAAGAAACGTATCGCACGCCCATCGAAAAGAATTGCCCCTCGCTACAAAGGGACTAAGACAAGGTCACAGTACCGCTGGTGGGACTCGAACCCACACGGGACAATTACGCCCCAGCAGATTTTAAGTCTGCTGCGTCTGCCATTTCGCCACAGCGGCGGCACTGCCATTCTCAAGCGGGCACATTCTAACCCTAGCGGCACAAACTCGCCAGTGACACCCGCGATTTATCCTACCTGAAAGGAAGTTTTCGAGAATACAAGTTTTTTTCCAATTACACTGCGCCTATCGCCTCCGCGAATCACGCCACGATTGAGAGAGGAAATAGACTTTAAACTTAAACTGGTTGTTGGCGGGGGCTGGCAATCCTTAGAATGAAGACCGTTGATCTTCGCCCCCCCACCAATTCAACCGTAAAGCACTGCCGTGAACGAAATCCTAGCCCCACTCATCGCCGCTCCCGTTCTCCCTGCCACCATCCTGTTGGTTTTGGTCAGCATGTGGAGTCTCGCGACCGTTCTATTGGGAATCGGACATGACTTTTCCCTCTTCTCAGGGCACATTGATGTGCCTCCAGATGGAGGAGTGGGTTCTGGCGGAACCCTTCATGAATCCGCCTCTCATCACTTAGTAGACGCCGCAGGTGTGACCGTTCTCGGACCCGTTCGTTGGCTAAACCTAAACACTGTTCCCTTTTTTCTGTGGACGCTGATCTTCTCTGCGATTTGGTGGTTTGTTTCCATCACCCTCTGGCTGGTAATGGACAGCCATCTTTTCGGTGCCCCTGGTTTCTTCGTTACAACCGGATTGTTTGCAAAAAATGTCGCCATTTCGCTTCCCTTGACCAAGTACCTGACCTATCCCTTTCGGAACATTTTTGCCGGTACCGAAGGGCTCGCACCAAGATCCCTCATCGGACACGAAGCCGAGATCTGGTCCTATGATGCCACCACCGTACATGGACAAGCTCGCTACAAAACCGACGGTGCTCCCCTTTTACTTAATGTCCGGACCGATGGTCCAACACTAGTCAAGGGGACCAAAGTCTGGATCGCGCACTACGACAACTCGTCCCGAACTTACATTGTTTCAGCCACCACTACCAACAATCAAACCTTGCTAAGTGAGTAATCTTATGGAATCGATCTTCATCGCTCAACTATCGATACAGTGGCTTGTTTATGTCGCGATCGTGCTTGGCTTTCTGGCGATGGGCTTGTTCGCCTTCTTTACCATAGCCTCCAATTTCTATATCAAGGTGGGACCGGACGAAGCGATCGTCCGAACTGGATATGGTGGCCTCAAAGTTGTCATCGACGGAGGGACCATCGTTGTCCCCGTTCTGCACCGTTACGAGAAAATGGACTTGACCCTGAAGAGCTTTGAAATCGCTCGCGAAGGCTCCGAAGGGCTCATTTGTAACGACAACATTCGCGCCGATATCAAGACCGCCTTCTTCATCCGTGTTGACAAGACCGTCGACGAGATCAAAGAGGTTGCCCAATCCATCGGTTGCAAACGAGCCAGCCAAGTGGAAACCTTGCGCGAGCTCTTCGATGCCAAGTTCTCGGAAGCCCTAAAAACGGTTGGTAAACAATTCGAATTCGTCGAGCTCTACGATAAACGAGACAAGTTCAAGAACGAAATTCTCAAAGTTATCGGTACCGATTTGAACGGCTATCGTCTCGACGACTGTGCGATTGACTATCTGGAGCAAACCCGACTCGAATTGCTTAACCCGAACAATATTCTCGATGCCGAAGGTATCAAGAAGATCACCGAGCTGACCTCGCAAGAAAAAATCAAAGAGAACCACTTCACCCGCGAACGTGAAAAGACTCTCAAGAAGCAAGACGTCGAAGCCGCAGAAGCAATTCTCGAACTCGAACGTCAACGTATCGAAGCAACCGAAAAGCAGAAACGGGAAGTTGCCGAGATCCAAGCCCGCGAGAATGCAGCAGCAGCTAAGGTGGGCGAAGAGCAACGCCTCGAAGCGGAACGAGCCAAGATTGCTGTCGACGAAGAGCTCGGCATTGCAACAGAAAACATGAACCGCCAGATTCTGGTCGCGCAGCGCAGCAAAGAACGAACCGACGCTGTCGAAATGGAACGAATCACCCGCGATAAGAACCTAGAGATCATTGAACGCGAACGAGCTGTCGGCTTGGCAGACGTGGAAAAAGAAAAAGCGCTCGAGCTCGAACGTCGCAACATCCAAGAGGTAATTCGCGAGCGTGTTATGGTCGAACGCGCCGTGGTCGAAGAGCAACAAAAGATCGCCGATACCGAAGCCTTTGCGACTGCAGAACGGGCGAAAAAGGTTGAGGTGGTCGCTGCCGAAGCTGCCGCAGAACAATCCTTGGTCAAGGAAATTAAAGCCGCTGAAGCTGCCAAGAAGGCTGCCGAAAGTTTATCAGCCAAAATTCGACTCGAAGCAGAAGCCGAACGAGATCGTGCAGAGAAAGAATCGCAAGGTCTTAAGTTATTGGCAGACGCCAGAGCGGCCGAGTACGCAGCTGAAGGTTTGGCCGAAGCGAAAGTCCTGCAAGCGAAAGCAGTCGCGATCCAAGAACAAGGACTTGCGGAAGCTCGCGTACTCCAAGAGAAGTACACCGCCGAAGCTCAGGGTATCAACGACAAAGCTGCTGCTATGAAGGAATTCGATTCCGTCGGCAAAGATCACGAAGAGTTCAAGCTCCGACTGGAAAAAGACAAGCAGATCGAGATCGCTGCGATCCATGCTCAACAACATATCGCAGAAAGCCAAGCTGCCGTTATAAGCGAAGCCCTCAAAACAGCCAAGATCGATATCGTGGGAGGAGATGGACAGTTCTTCGATCAAATTGCGACTGCTGTAAAAGGTGGCAAGTCGATCGACCGATTCGTGTTGAGTTCGCAAGTTGCAACGGATGTCAAAGAAACGTTCTTCACAGGAAGCCCAGATCAGTTCAAAGAGCGCTTGGGAGCTCTGCTGGATCAGTTCCACGTGAATGCAAGCGACCTCAAGGACTTGAGCGTTGCCGCGTTGGTCGGTCGCATACTCGCTAGCAACAGTTCGAACGGTTCGATTCCACAGTTGGTTCAAATGCTTGGCATTGCGAATCAATTGAATCTGGCAGATACCCCGATCGCACAACTCCTACCTAAAAAGTAAGCCAACCCGATCATGCAGACTAGCATTGCATCGGGCGCTTACGAAGTTCTCCGCAGTCGGCTGCGACAATCGGCGAACGACCTACGTGCCCGATTTGAAAAACTGCATGCCGCGAGAGCTGAGGTTTTCGGTAATATCGAAACCAAACTGCTCTCGACGGTCCATGTGGTAACCACACACAATTGCATCCCACAGGACTTGTTCGTTCATGGACAGACCGTGATTTTGGGAGCAAACGTTCAATTCGGTTTCAAATCAGAAATCGAACCCGAGGATGTGTTATCGATCCATAGATTCGATGGCGAGCATATGCACGCTGCATCGCTCGACATTTTGGCATCACCCGAGTTTCGCCGAGACTTTACCGAACTATATCGCTACTACAAGAACGCGACGTTCCTGCGATTCTTTTCGACACACACCCATCTGTACCTGGTCTTTCAGGTAGGCAGAAATGCCTCGAACATCAAAGCGTTTAAATGGGTCATCGACGGAGATCAGTATCGATACGTTGACAATCGAAGCGAAGCAGAAATTCGGCTCCCGTCACAACATGCCTTTACCTGGCAACGTGCAACTCGTGAAAACCATCGACACGGCAAGCACCCTCATATCTCGATTCAAGACAAGCTCTTCGTTGAGTGCATTCACGGCGACTTGACCGTCAAGATCGAAGACAATACGGAGGACGGTCTAGGGATCTACCGTGAACCTGTCGAGAACGCTGACCAAACGCTCGACGATGCGGAAACATTTTTTGCGGTCGTAAACCAACTCATACTGCTGCGTGTTCGGCCTTACTTGGAAAAGGAGTATCGTCACCTCCTATTCAATAGCAAGCTTGCATCAGTAACGCGGCTGGATGCCATCGGTTCAGCATGCGTCTATTTGCCAGACGACCACGGAATCATTTTTTCCAATGGCTTCGCCTTGCAAACGGGGCAAACGCGTCTTTTCGATCATGGACTGACTAACCTCCATTTTGATCGTCTGATCAAAGCCCCTAACGGCGAAGACTTTCTGTTTCTGTTCTATCAACCGACGACCGGAAACTTTCTTCAGCTTCAATACAATTTGATCAAACAGGATGTCGAAACTCCTCGAGTCTGCAATGGGCAAGGGTTCTGCGATGACGGTCGGATGCTGACGCTCCGAGCCAGCAGTAGTCCGCAAAAACATCACAATCTTCAGCTTTGGCAAACGCCATTCGCCTCGCCAAATTTCACACCCGAGGTTGATACTTCTTCGTTCTTGTTCAAGATCGGGAATCAAGAACTGGTCAGAGGAATGGCCGCATGTTCCGAACTGCTCACTTTGATCGACAAGGACGAGGCCTACGCAGATCTGTACGCCGATCTGGAAAAGATGGCGACCAACGTTCTCGATGGTTACTTCTGGCTAGACCGCGAAGAGGTCTGCTCGCTCGCCGAACCGGTTCAAGTCATCCGCGAGGCTGCACGAGCCGCGGTGGACGAATTCGATAAAGTGATTCGAGTAAGAGAAGAAACGGAAAAAGCGATTACTTCCTTTGAACAAGAAGCCAAGGATCTAATCGCCACCATCGATCGAAGCCGTTTCGAGCGGATCGATGACTTCGTGAACCAACTCGCTTCTCTGAGGAAAATGCGTGGCAATGCCGTATCTCTGCGCGAGCTTCGTTACTCCGACGAAGAGCGAATCGCGACCACCGAGACGGCCCTCGTTCAAACAACAGACAGACTAGGCAGCCACTGCGTTCAGTTTTTGCTCAATCCTGCATCCTTAAAAGGTTATCAGCAGCAAACGACTGAGATCGAACGCAAAATCCCAAATGTTAAGGGTACTGCCGAAGGGCGATCGCTGGATACCGATTTGGTCGCGATCGGCGAAGCTCTCGAGTTGCTTATGGAGACGGTCTCGCAACTCAAGATTGACGACCTCGCACAGCGCACAAAAATTGTCGACTCCATCGCTGACTGCTTAGCCGGATTGAATCGCGCTCGCTCGCAATTGAGGACGAGGCTCCGCGAAACGGTAGAACGAGAATTGGAAGCCGACTTTGCTTCCCAGTCCAAACTGTTGGATAACGCAACCGCCTCAGCATTGGAGAGCGCCGACACCCCGGAGAAGGTGGATTCCGCCTTGGGCCGGTTGCTGCTTCAAATCGAAGAGATCGAGGCTCGTTACGCTGAGTCCGATACACTGCTCGTTCGCTTGGCAGAGATCCGTCAAGGAGTTTGCGATGCCTTCGAAAATCGCCGTCAACAGCTGGTTGCTGCACGAACGAGGCGAGCGGATGGCTTGGTGGCCGCTGCTGAACGAATACTATCCGGCATTTCCTCTCGCTCCTCCAGGATTCTTGATCCTCAGGAGCTACAAAGTTATTTTGCTTCCGACTTGATGGTCGACAAGGTTCGCGGCATTGCGAACCAGCTTTTGGAATTGGGTGATACCGTCCGTAGAGACGATGTCCTTTCCAAATTGCGAACGATCGCCGACGACGCCGTGCGCCAGCAGCACGACAAACGCGAACTGCTATCGGGCAACGGAAAGCTGATCAAGCTCGGAACGCACACCTTTAGCGTCAACGACCAACCGGTTGAACTAACCACTGTTGCACGCAATGAGCAGCTTTGGTTGCACATCACGGGTACCGATTTCTTCGAACGGATGAACAGCCCGGAACTCGACACGAATCGTGATTTATGGGACCAGCACCTGCCCAGTGAATCTCAAGCGGTTTATCGTGGCGAATACCTGGCATATACAATCATCAGTGAATTTGAGGCTGATGCTAATCTGAGAAATCAGTGGCATGAATTTAACTCCGAGGAGCGAATCGAATGGGTGCGAACTCGCATGCAGGCTCGCTATCAAGAAGGTTACTCACGTGGAGTTCACGATCGGGATACTGCGGCTATCGTAACGTCTTATTTAGAACTGAGCCAACCGCTCGGGTTGTTAAGAACGGCCCCGAAGACCCGTGCTCTCGCGTGGTTTGTGTGGGAGTATTTGCTGCCATCAGCCAAGAAGGGGCAAATGATCGAGCTGATTCGAGCAGAGATTCTCATGGCAGAGAAACTACGCGATCGGCTCAGTGCATCGAGTCAAACTAACAACAAGGCAGCTAACTTCGGCAACAAGGTTGATGTTGCGGAGTTCATTCGCATCGAGCTTGAACGAATAAATCCTTGGGGTGATTCACTCGACATCGAAGAAGGTGCAAGCTACCTGTACCAGCAAACACGAGCTGGATTGGAAAAGGGATCGATCGTCGACGAGAGTCAATGGTTACCTGAGTTTAGCAGCCAAGCCTTACGACTCTGGGAATTGCTTCAAAGTGAGCTAGATACTGATGGCGTTCAAGGGATTGTCGCATCGATTTCGCGGGCGATACAAGAACCGATGCAAGCGTGGCGAATCGCAGCAATTGCCATCGACAAATTCCTTGGTCACCAACGCAGTCTAACCGTCGAGGCATCAGGTGATGATCCAGCCGATGACTATCGCGAAGAACTAGCGATTCTGCTTTTACTGAAATCGAGCCGAACCTCATTGCCATTGAGCATCAGTCCCAGTCGTAGCGAAGTGACAGCAAATGTCAGCGAATTGGTAGGTGATCACCCCCTGATACAGAATGGCGTTCTCAAGCTCCACGTGCATGAGTTTCGCGGTCGCTTGAAATCTTTTCACAGCTCGATTGTGCACCGTTGGTATTCACTGCATGCCGAAAAGCAAAAGCAAATCGAGCAGGCTGCTGCTCGCTTGAAAGTCAGCGACCTCAAGGCGAGGGTCTTAACAAGCTTCGTGCGTAATCAGTTGATTGACGAAGTGTATTTGCCGAGGATCGGTGACAATTTTGCCAAGCAGATTGGTAGTGCGGACGAGAACAAGCGAACTGATCGCATGGGTTTGCTTCTATTGATCAGTCCACCTGGCTACGGCAAGACGACGTTGATGGAGTATGTTGCGAGTCGTTTGGGGTTGGTTCTTGTCAAAGTCAATGGTCCAGCTCTTGGTCATGAGGTGACCTCGCTCGATCCATCGGCGGCTCCCAATGCAGCGGCACGAGATGAGGTACAAAGAATCAATCTGGCACTCGAGATGCGAGACAATACGTTGTTGTATCTGGACGATATCCAGCATTGCAACGTGGAGCTATTGCAAAAGTTTATTCCCCTTTGCGATGCAACTCGTCGTATAGAAGGTGTTTGGGAGGGCAAGTCAAAGACTTACGATTTGCGAGGGCGAAAGTTTGCCGTTGTCATGGCAGGTAACCCGTACACCGAATCGGGACAGAGATTTCAAATTCCGGACATGCTAGCCAATCGTGCGGATGTATACAACTTAGGGGAAATCATCGGTGGCAACGTTGGAGCCTTTGAGCAGTCCTACTTGGAAAATTGCTTAACGAGCAATACCTCTCTCCAGCCGCTTGCCCGTGCATCCATGAAGGACCAACGCAAGCTAATCGCAGCCGCCGCGTCTGAAACCGTAGAGCCAATGGAGTTTGAATCCAATCTTTCTCCAGATGCGGTGAGTGAAATGCACCAAGTCTTAAGAAAGTTGCATCGGGTTCGAGATATCGTTCTCAAGGTCAATCGCGAGTACATTCGGAGTGCTGCTCAATCCGATGATTATCGAACCGAGCCACCGTTCAAGCTACAAGGTAGCTATCGGAACATGAATCGCATCGCGGAGAAGGTCGTGTCGGTTATGAACGACTCGGAGCTAATGCAGACGGTCGTTTCCAGTTTTGAGCAAGATGCGCAAACCCTTTCCAAGGATGGGGAATCGAATCTACTCAAGTTTAAAGAACTTTTGGGTTCGATGACTCCTCAAGAGGAGGAACGCTGGCAAAATATCAAACGGTCGTTCTCAGAGAAGAATCGACTCAAGGGGCTGTCTGAGCAGGATTCTTCGGCGCAGTTCTTAGTTTCGCTATTGAGTCTAAAAGACGGGTTGGATTCGATACATGGCGTACTCGATTCCATGGGCAAACTGCATCGCGAATCGCTGGAATCCAAACTTCTTCAGGAGCAATCACCGGCACCCGAGGCAGAGAAATCGGTTGCGTCGAAACATCCCAGTGAGCTTATTCCGGATCCCAAGATCATTGTTCAGCACGCGGTTCCGCGAGTGATCGCGGATCTCATACGCGGTCAGTATCAGTTGCTATTTGATGGCTTAAAGCCGGTCATCGAGGGCTTAACAAACCAATCCGCTTCGAACGATCGACTTCATCAATCCATGAAAGAGGTTTTGGATTTGTACGGTCGACTCATTCAAGCGGCAGAGAAGAACAAGATTCAACAGGAAGAAAGCGGAACGTAGTTTATGCGAAAATGCCCCATGCTTACTGTGGGGCAAGTTACGTTTCTCGCTAAACACACGGATACCATTCATGCCCCACAAATCCCGCCGACTTGATCGGCGAATCGTTAGATTTAAGGCTATCGAGACATGTACGGATACTGCAACCGTTCCATGCCGACAGATCGTGAACGGTTACCCTCAAGACACTTTAAGCCTTAGATACTGATGATATTTCAGACGCCGCGGCGCGGATTAGGTGACGGCAATTCGTAGAATAATGTTGATGTATGCTGTAATAAAAAACTATTGGATGTACCAGGGCAGCCATCCAGTTCAGCATTCAACCTGGGCGTCCTGACCCGACCCCACCAGCCCTGGATGTTAACTTCGAGCTTTCATCTAACCCAAGGGTTTTGATAGACTGATTGGGGAGAGTGAAACATATCGAAGAAGTTGAATTCAGAAGATTCAGTGTGGCTACTGTGGAAGAACGCCTTGCAAAAGTGGAGCGAGAGATCGAGCTGCTACGTAAAAATCGCTCAATCGATAAGAACTGGCCGATTGCGCAAATTGATGACAGATTCCGTGACGATGAAGTCTTGAACGAAATTTTTGAACTCGCCAAGGCTGAGCGAGACGCCGATCGCAAGCAGAACTCGGAGTAAACGTTCTACCTGCTAGATACGGACCACTGGACCATTCTCCAATTGCAGAAAGGTCCGCAGTATGAAAAATTGGTGACGAAAATGGAGCACGCAGGACGTAGGTTTTGCTTCACGTCGATCGTCACGTTTCACGAAGTTATGAATGGGTGGCTTAAGTACGTCGCAAATCCCAAGTCACAAGAGTCGGACATCAATGCTTACAATCGGTTTGAAGTGTTGCTAACCGCGTTTGCAGCCAACGAACTTGTATCATTTTCCGAGAAGTCTGCAGACGAGTTTGCACGCCTTCGATCGAATGGTTGCCGAATCGGCGTGATGGATCTTCGCATTGCATCGATCGCGTTAACTCACGGAATGGTCGTTGTCACAAGCAATATTGTAGATTTCGAACGTGTTCCAGGACTTGAATTACTAGATTGGATGAGTTGACCGTAATCATAATAGTGTCACTGGCCCCAAGGAGTTTTGGATGCCCCCCAGAGGCTATGAAGCGTGCCCAGGGGCCGGTTACAAGTGTTTTGCTCGATGTTAAAGGCCAAAGTGCTTGAGCGTTTGCTCGAGCGACTTAAACTGCTCTGGTTCCAATTCTGTCATAGGCAGCCTGAGTTCGCCGGTGTCACGCCCCAACAACTTCATCGCACCTTTGACCGGAATGGGGTTGGTTGCTAGCGACAACATATCGCGGCAGAGAGGAAACAGTCGATGGTGAAGCGCCATGGCTGTCATGAAATCACCGCTGCTAGCCGCCTTGACCATCTCAATCAATGCGGTCGGAACGATGTTGCCCGCAACCGAGATGACCCCTTCAGCACCGATACTCATCATTGGGAGGGTCAGAGAATCGTCACCGCTCAAAACGGTAAGATCGGTCGTGTTGAGGATCTGCGAACATTGGTCGAGCGAGCCGGTCGCTTCCTTTACCATGGTGATGTTAGAAAGCTCAGCAAGCTTCGCGATGGTTTCAGGTTCGATGTTCTTGGCCGAGCGGCCAGGAATGTTGTAAACGCAATGCGGGATTCCCACCTCCTCAGCGATCGCTTTGAAGTGCTCATAGAATCCTTTTTGCGTCGGCTTGTTGTAGTAGGGGGCGACTTGCAAGGATGCGTCTGCTCCCTCTTTGGCAGCGCGTTTTGTCAGACGTAATGCTTCGGCCGTACTGTTGCTACCGGTACCCGCCATGACTTTGCAACGCCCAGCGGCCAATTGAATAACCTCGCCGATTACCCGCTCGTGCTCTTCGTGACTCAGCGTCGGAGACTCGCCAGTTGTCCCAACAGGAACCAAAAAGTTTGTTCCGGCAGCGATCTGAAACTCGATTTGCTTTTTGAGCGTATCCACATCCAAAGCGCCATCGCGAAACGGGGTCACAATCGCAACACCCACTCCAGCAAAATCACTACCTTTTCGATTCGTCATGCTTATTCCAGCTCCAGATTAACGTCACGCGTTCTAAGTACTCCGCGTTTTTCAGGGCCGATAGTTTAGAGAACCCTGCCGTTTTGAATACCCGTTTTGCAAAACTCACACACGGTCTTGGATCCGTCCCTTGGAACGGCTTCTGGCGCAGTCGTCGCAAACGCCGTGGATAATGAAGCGATGCTCACGGGCCCGGAACCGATGTTTTCTCGCAACTTCATTGCGAATTTTGATAAGCTCATCGCTCGTGAATTCGATCAATTTGTTGCATTTGGTGCAGTACAAATGATCATGCTGCGGGTATCCGTAATCGTGCTCGTAGACGGTTCTCCCCCCGAGCTCGAAGCTATTGAGCAACCCGGCGTCAACAAACTCTTGCAAGGTCCGATAGACAGTGGACCGAGAAACGTAGTTTGACTCCCCCTTGGCGGGCAGTTGCTCCATGAGCTGATCCGCATCGAAATGCTCATGCCGGTTAAACACGTGCTCCAACAAGAGTTTGCGCTGGCCTGTATTCCGTAACCCTTTGCTTTGAAGATACTCTTCAAAACGCTGTAGCGGGGTCATCGAGACCGAAACGGGTTGTAAGGTAGAATCTTCGGCTGACATGAAACCTTTCGGGATAACCCCCGAATCCGGCGTGTGTGGAAACGAAAAGAACGCGTCATACCCCAGCCCATACTGAAGCGGACCACCTCACAGATCATTGTACCCGCTGGTTAAGCTTTTTCGCAAACTGAGCTAGAACAATTCCAATTGGCGAACGACAGGCGTTCGACTAATTTTCGCATCATTGGGTGTGTTTATTCTAGGGAGCGAGGGTAAATCGGCGTTGATGGCTTGAATACTGCTTTCAAACAAGTGCACCAACTGCGGTGCAAAACGATCATCCGGTGCATGAGTAAAAATCCAAGGCTGCAAGCCTTGCTGAATCCAGTCATGAATTTGCTGAGCCCAAAATCGCCAGTAATCGACCACTTCGTCGGGACTATTGCGCCCGATCAAGCGAACCATCGGTCGGGTGCCCGTTACAGAGGTTCGGAATGGACTCTTGGGCTTCCGAGTTTGTGAGGCTGCCTCGCTTACATCAGATGGATCTTGCGAGTTGAGAGGCCTCGAATCGAACAAGACACGATCGATATTCAATTCTCGCAGCAGGTCCTCGAGGCGAGCCTCCTGCGGGCCTGCATCGAACCAGTCGCTATGTCGGAGCTCAACAGCCCAAGGCCAATCGCGCGGTAGCGCTCGAAGAAATTTCTCGAGTCGATCGAAGCTCCGATAGGCAAAGGATGGGCCCATTTGCAGAAACGTCGGCCCCAGCCGCCCGGCTTTCTCTAGAATCGAAAGCTTGTGCAACCAATCCTTTAGTTCGCTATCACAGAAGGAAAGCTGTTTATCGTGCGAAATGGATTTCGGAAATTTGAAACAGAATCGGAAGCCTTCGACCGTCTGATCGCGCCACTTCTCAAAGGTCGCGGTCGGTGGAACTGCGTAAAACGTGCTATTTCCTTCCACAGTCGGGAAGGAGCGGCTGTACCAGGTTAGAAACTCGGAGCTAGATGTCCCTTGGGGATAGACGACTCCGCCCCATTCTTTGCAGCCCCAGACGGGACAGCCTATGCGGTACAACCAACTGTCCCAGTTTAGATTTGCTGAATCCATGAGCGGAATTTCTAAATCTTTCTTGCTTCGATTCGCGACGGTGCAATCCTTACGATCGCTCCAATCGGAACGGGTCTAGCCCTACATTTTAGTTACGGACCAATTTGTTTTAACTTTTTGTTGACCTGGGCCTCGTTCATGGCATCCAATTACGTCAGCGGGCGGTCTGCGCCCACCAAATGCTGTCACTACTTATCATATCGTCATTAGGAAGTCGTCGAAATGCGAATGCTGTTAACGAGTTGGATTGCGGGTAGCTGCCTGACTCTTTGCGCTCACAGCGAAACTGCGAACGCAGGCACGCTCATGGATGCTCTGATCAATCGACGCCAACCCTCGCAACCAGGTCCCTATCAAGTTGGCGTTCCTGTTGCACCTGGGACAGGGGCTGTTCCCTTTCAGGCTGGAATGCCTGTCACCGCTAATTACGCTCCTCCATCTAACTACGCTGCGGTGGTCGCGAACTACGGAACCTACGCAAACCCTCAAACGATTCCTAATACACCTGCAAATTCCGGCTTTGGTCCCATCCCGGTTGGAGTGCCTCAAACGGTACCCGCGTATCTACCAACAGGTTCCTACGACACGGTCTGGAATCGAACCCCGGTCACTTACTATCGCCCAGTAACCGCGTTTGACCCGCGACTGGGTACGACCGTAACCAGTCTCCAACCGTGTACGGGATTTCAATACCAAGCGTCACGAGTTCCGATGGTGTCGCCGCAGCCGGTTCTGGGTGAATACGGTTTACAAAGAAATCAATGGCCTGGCATTACAGGACCTGGCTACAATCCAGCAGGTTTGGGAGTTACTGCCAATTATCCTGGCTACCAAACACTGCCGAACTCCGGCACTTTCGCCCCCTACGGTAACTCTGGAACCTCGATCGGCATGCCTGTCAGTTCTCTTCCGGCGACGACGTTCCCAACTGCCCCCCTGATGCCCCTGAACTCACCGGCCGGGGCGTTCAACACCAGCAACAGTATTCCCATCACGCCGGGATCGGTAACGAGCTATCCCGCTTACAACGCACCGGCTTACAGCTCCCCGACCACGTTCGCAGCGCCTACTCCCGTACAACAACCAGGTGCCACATGGACTCCATTGCCTAACTCCGGTTTGCCGGCTACCAGTAACATTGCACCGGCTACCAGCTTTTCGCCAGCCATCGGCTCCGGAACCAATGCTGCATGTGCCAACGGCATGTGTCCTATACCGAATCAAGCGCCCACTGCCATTCTGCCCCAAAGCGGAGTGAACTCCAATCTGCCGTACATCCCGGGGGCAACCAGCATCCAACCGATCGGTGAGCCGACCTTTAGCCCCTTTCCCTCGGCTGGTGTTTCACAACCTTATGGAACTTCGCAGCCCAATAGCGGATTCGCACCGAGTTCGACGGGAGTTGGCAATGGTGCCGTGTTGCCGGGAGCTGAGTCGACCTATGCACCAGGTTACTCGCCTAGTAACCAACCGGGCATGGGTGGCGTTGCGGATCCCGATTCGGTGATTCAACCTCGGTATCAGGGAGCGAATACGGTTCAAAAAGCGACGACGGACCATCTGGTGAATTCCTCGGAAGCAACCAGCAGGATGAGCCCACCGGCACCTACTGAGACACCATTGCATGGCGGGCTCCTGCCGTGGAACCGTAGCAATCAAACCGAAATCGACTCCGCCAAGCCAGCTCCCATCGATCGAAGCGGAAAGCTCGAAATTCCTTCAACGCTTCCGTCCAACGAGAACTCTCGAGGCTCGATACGTGACAACCTGCTTCGCGCTCCCAATGGCATGGACACCAAAGCGCTTTGGAACAACGACCTTATGAACCAAAACGATTTGGAAGCCAGATCGGAAACCACTCGCGATTCGGATGCTTCTCGCACTGCAAAACAAGAGGATGCGCCGATTCGGTTCATTTCCGGAGGCTCTACGGCTCGAAAAGAAGATCCCAACGCAACGACCGGGATTTACTTCCGAGAAATTATCCCATCCAACAAATAGCCCAGCCCAATTCGAAACGCTTGACGATTCCCGCTACCCTAAAACTAAGCTGTACCGGGCTACAAAATTTCTTGTTGCTCGTGGTGTGATGAAGTGCTACCTGAGCTGAATTTCGCCTCGCCCGACCGCATCCAGGAACTCAGGTAAACTACCCAGCAAATCAGATCGATGGCGCATTTCGTCGGCTTGCAACCATAGGACTTCGGCGACCTCGTCGGGATTCGGTCTGGGGTGTGACTCGGGATGGCGGCTGCACAGCATCCATTCCAATCGTGTGCCCCAATTGGTGGTCGAGGTCCAGAGATGACGCTCGACAGTAACACTTAGCTCTAGTTCCTCGTGAAGCTCGCGATGCATGGCTTGCTCAAAGCTTTCCCCCAGCTCAATGCCACCCCCGGGCAAACATAAAAGATTCGGAGCGCGAACGAATTGCGATCGTCTGATGACTAAATAACGAGAGTCTTCTTTTATGACGGCTACAACGCCATGTCGGCCACGATCGGGAGTTGATTCCTGTTGCTTCATAAAAACGAAAAATGTAGATGCTCGGGTTCGATGCGATTCTTTGGGGGTTGTATGCGTCTATTCGACCAGCCGAAAATCTAAGCTGGCGATTAACTGTTTCGCCAAATCAGCGACGCATTGTTCATCGAGATTGACCAGAATCTCGGTGGCCAAGCGTACCTCGTCATGGCTTGGGGAGCGATTCAAAAGCACCGAATAGAGTTGTAAAATGGCTGATTCGCGGTCTTTGGAATCTTTCAACACGCGAGCTGCAATCCGCTGGCATCGATCGGCAATCCAAGAACTATTCCAGAGGGCGAGGGCTTGTGGCGCAGTGATCGTTGTATTGCGAGCACCGGTTGAAAAACTGAGGTTGGGGCCATCGAACTCCTGATAAAGCTGGGGAGTCGAATTGCGAAACCATGGCCCGTAGACTGTTCGGTACGTACCAACGTGCTGGAATCCGTAATCCTCTTTGAGCGATGCAGGGAAATTGCTGCGACGTAAGACTTCTAGATCCAACTCACCGCTTGCTTGTAGCAAAGAATCTCTCATCGCCTCAGGGGGCAAGTGCTTGATGCTAACCCGTGAGAATGTCACGTTGTCGGGATCTCGTTCGAGCTGCTCGGCGGTTACTACCGAAGTCCGACGATAGGCTTCCGACGTAACGATCTCTCTCACAAGCCATTTGGTAGACCATCCGTTTTTCATGAATTGCAAACTGAGCCAGTCTAGCAATTGCTGATTGGAGGGGGGCTCACCAGTCGTGCCAAAGTTATCGAGGGTCATTACCAGCCCACTTCCCATCAGTTTTGACCAAATACGGTTGACGTAAACGCGTGCTGTGAGTGGGTTATCGCTCGATGCAATCCATTTGGCCAACTCACTACGCCCATTGCTGTTCTCGGTGATAGATGGAGTTGAGGGAGTAGTCAGAAATTGCAAAAAACCTCGCGGTGATAGGCTACCAAGTTGATGAACCGAACCTCTTATGTGAATGGCTAGATCCTTTGGCGAGGGAACTGGCTTTACTCCCATGACGGTTGGACGTTGTGCGACGATCGTTTTGAGGCTGTTCCATTGTTTCTCCAACTCAACTAACTGCGATTTCAACTCCGTTTCCGTAGCCTCAGCCTGGGCGGGAGCTATAGTCAAGGCTGGCTTTGATTGGTCGTCCAAGTTCTCGATCGAGAGGAACTGAATCGCATCAACGATTACGTGACCGTTAGCTTCAAAATTCGAGATCTCGACCTCGGCCCTACCTCCTTGTTCAAATTGATATTGGCCCAAACTGTACCAGAGGCCATCCAGCGAGGGCTTCTTGCGTTGGTTTACCAGCTTGCTGTCCTCACCGTTGGCACTGAAAATTCTCACTAGAACGTTGGATGCTCGATTGTCACCGAATGCATAGGCGATTCGAATCTCATAGGTTCCGGGTTGTAATTCGTTGGGTCTAAAGGTAGCCGACATAAGCAGGGAAGAATTATGCCCATCATGCAGATAGCCTTCATCGACGTATGCGGGATGATGGGTCGATTTTTTCCAATCCCCAACGAGCTCCGCTTGCGAATCGTCAATCACAATACCGGTTAACTGCGAGCTCTTTTTGATGGAGGACGTACCACTAAGGGCTGATAGCGACTTTTTAATTCGATCGATTTCACTCTTTAGCATGTTTGCTTGGGCTTCGGCTGCCAGGAATTGTTTTTCCGATTCCGGGTCTAGGGGCAGACGGTTGGTGATCCATCGGGAGACATTGTCGTGTTCCATGGAATTCGACGATTTAAGAATTCCCGCGATTGCGTAGTAGTCTTTCGTGGGAATGGGATCGAACTTATGGTCGTGGCAGCGAGCGCAGCTAATGGTTTGTCCGAGAAACGCTTTGCCAAGTACATCGATTTGTTCGTCGATGAAATCCATCTCTAATTGCTTTTTGTCTTGCTCCTCAAGATTGGTGTCTCCAAGCACTAACATGGAGGCGGCGGCATGTTTGCGTTGCAGATCGATCCAGTGCTCGTCTTTTATGAGATCGCCCGCGATTTGGTCGATGATGAATTGATCGATCGGGTGGTCGTGGTTAAAGGAATCGATCAAATACTCACGGTATCGCCAAGCATCGGGTAGCACAAAGCCACGGAGCGTTATGGACTCAGCAAAGCGAACGGCATCCATCCAGTGCCGGGCAAAATGTTCGCCAAAGCGGGGTGAGGCGAGCAGCTCGTCGACCAAGAGTTGATAATCGTCTGTCCCGGTTGTCTCGGAACGGGATGATCCCGAGTTTAATGTCTCCGAAACAGCGGGTGCATTCATCCCGGTAAGATCGAGAAACAGTCGGCGTTTGATAGCCTCCTGGCTCGCCAGAGTTCCGGGCATGAGATCACGTCGCGACTGAGCTTCCTCTAAAAAAGCGTCGATCGGGGACGCTGCCCTATGGCTACCCGGAACACAAAGAGAGTCATCCAGTAGCCTGTAAGCCCAATGGCTCTTGGCTTCTTCTACGCTCAGTCCGTGCTGCTTGGATGTTGCTTTTGAGGTTGGCAATCGTGGGTCGACTGCACCGGAGGATAGCCATTGCTTAAGAACCTCCAGTTCCCGATCTTTCAACTTTCCGTCAGGTGGCATCTGCAGATGCGGGTCTCGATAGTTGACCGCTTTCCAGACCAAGCTAGCTTCCCAGTCTTCGGGAGAGATGGCTTGGCCGAGGTCGCCACCTCTCATCCAATCTTCGCGGGAGTCGAGACTGAGGCCGCCGCTAGTCTCGGTTTCGTGAGAATGGCAGTCCAAACATTTATCAATTAATAAGGGCCGAACCTTAGATTCAAAAAAATCAAGCTCTTCGGACGTTTGGGCGGCCTGTACGAAGCAGGCCCCCGATAAAACGCCAACAACTGCTACGATCCTAGCTGCTATCACCCCAGGATTCGAGATTCCCTCTCGAATCTTTGTCACCCACCGTTGTAACCACAACATGCCAATTAGCCGTTAAGCAATTCGAGAATTGCTGATTCGCGTAGCTCTAAGTCTTCACTCAGAATATCATTTGCGAGCTCACTGGTAATCCGCTCAAAGAAATCGAATCGCTGTGCTTCGTCCAAGTACCCCTTGTGATAGTAGAAATTGACTTCTGAGAGCTTGCTCAGTGTTGACATCTTTTCACTTCCCAGAATGGCTGGTAAGCGTTTGTTGATGACGTAATCGGGAGTCAACTTTTCCGGAATTGGCTGCAATGCAGCTCGTTCTGTGAGTTTCCTAAAGACCGACTTGACCACATCACTCACTCCGTCGTTCTCGTTTTTGCGGCGAGCTTGAGCGACATCACGATTAATCAATGGTTTCGACTTGACGATGTTCTCAGCGTTCTTGGGTGTGTCGGCAGGAATGAGACATCGGATAAAGGCCGTGTTGGTCACGACATTGTTGCGACGATTCTGTGTTACCTCGACCTCGAAGAGAACTAGGACGTCGTAACCAGCTTCGAAAGCGGTCTCCATAAGGCTCTTTGCGTCACCAGTTCCGATGTAGTGCAGGCATGGAGCGAGAGGAGTTATGCTCCGGTCGAGCCTGATGTCCGCAGGATCGATGGTTGGCCTGCCCACGCTGGCTGCTCCGCCAGCACCCGCAGGTCCACCCATTCCAGGAGCTCCACCGTAGCCCCCCATGCCTGGCCCTCCCATTCCTGGAGCCGAGCCGTATCCGCCCATATCCGGTGCGGAGCCATAGCCGCCCATGCCTGGAGCTGCTCCGTAACCACCCATGTTGGGGGCAGCGCCATACCCGCCATCTCCCATAGTGCCACCTGGTCCGCTAAGCCCAATTTCGCCGGATCCCGGACCAGCGAGTCCGCCCGCAGGCATACCGGCGCCATCGTCTCCATCACTACCTGCACCACCAGCACCCAGCCCAGGCCTGCCGGGTCTGGTTTGCCGACGAAACTGCAAAGAGCCACCAGTAGGTCCAGAATCTCCATCACTTCCGCCAGCCGCACCAAATCCCCCCGGTCCACCGATGCCAGGTCCGCCCATGCCAGGTCCGCCCATGCCAGGTCCGCCCATACCCGGTCCGCCCATACCCGGTCCGCCCATACCCGGTCCGCCCATGCCCGGTCCGCCCATACCCGGTCCGCCCATACCCGGTCCATAGCCCCCCGGGCCGGCCATTCCACCCATGCCATCTCCATACCCCGCCATTCCTGATTGGCCAGTCGAAGCAGCCCTGCCTTTGTACTCTTCTGCTTGGAAGAGAACGCTCCATTTCCCTTCTTCGTGATGCTCCTTAAACGCATCAATAAAGTTGGTCGCCAAGGCCCCAGCAGCGTCATTAAGTGCCTTTGCACCTGTCGGGGAGCTTGTTTCTGTGCCCCCCATTCCAGGCATACCGCCCATTCCCGGCATACCGAAGCTTCCCATTCCAGATCCATCCATTCCCGGACCACTCATGCCGGGGCCGCGTCCACCGCCACGGCCGCTCCCACTGCTACCCGTGATGGACTCCCAATCTGTTCCGATGGGCTTTAGGTCCGTTACCCCATCCGGTTTTTGAAGAATCAATCCAACTGCTACTTGAATCCCTAAGGCTGGGCTGCTCTTGGTGGGGGCTGCACGGTATGCCGAAGCGACTTTCATAGCTTCCGCATCCGCGCTCATGAGACTGTGGGCGTATGCTAGTTCGTAGGCCCTGGAATAATTGCCTGCTTGAAAGGCAATCTTGGATCGTTCTTCCAAGCTTAGTTTTTTCGGTGCTGCTGGTCTGGGGGGAGTTGGCGACGAATTGCCACCCATTCCACCCATGTTCCCGGGCCCACCGGCAATGCCACCCGCATTGCCACCCGGGGCCGAACCGTACCCGTATCCCGAATTAGAAGGTGCAGAGCCATAACCACTCGAGACTCCCATTCCGGGGCCAGATAAACCGGGGCCAGATAAACCGGGGCCAGATAAACCGGGGCCGGCTGCACCGGGTCCGGCTGCCATAGGCCTGCTAGCTCCATATCCCGTAGCGGCACCGTACCCGTCGCCATAAGGAGGCGAGCCTGCCCCACCCGAACCTCCGTATCCAGAATCAGCGCCGTAGCCACCTGAGTCCCCCGTCCCTGGGCCCCCGGGACCACCCCCGCCATAGCCTGTTGCAGCGCCGTATCCGGCTCCGTAGGGTGGCGCTCCAGAACCAGACGACCCACTCGAAGGACTACCGCTTGAGGCCCCCCCATAGCCCGACTGAACGGAGTTACCTGAGCCATCGTCGGAATCATCTGCGTCTCCGAATCCTCCCCCCATCGAGCCCTGGCTTGGTGCAGACGGAGGAGGACTGTATTGTCCAGATCCTGGGCCGGCCGAGCTGCCAGTTGAATCTGCCGTTTGGCTGGGATTACTTCCACAGCCGCTCGTTGCTAGGCCAGCTACAACGATACCAACGATCTGAAGCCAAGACCTTTTCATGGTGAGCCCCTTTGGAGATCTAACAAAACTTTAGGCGAGAAGAAGGAATAATCCTCCATTATTGGTGGTTCAAGGCGAAATGTCTACTAGGATTCGACCGCTAAGATGGAACATATGGCGGAGCACATGAAGATGCTCCAGGCCAGAAAATCAAGCTCTCCCCCTTAGTCTAACCCGCAAGCAGCTTTTCTACCACGCGACCGTGGACGTCGGTCAACCGAAAATCACGACCTTGAAAACGATAAGTCAATCGCTCGTGATCAAAGCCCAGGCAATGAAGCAAAGTGGCATGAAGATCGTGAATATGGATCGGATCCGACACGATATTGTAGCCATAATCATCGGTTTCACCGACAACTGCTCCGGGCCTGATTCCGCCCCCCGCCATCCACATGCTGAAACAACGTCCATGATGGTCTCGGCCGTAGTCGTCCTGCAACGAACCTTGGCTGTAAACCGTTCTGCCAAACTCTCCACCCCAAATGACGAGTGTATCCTCGAGCAGCCCGCGTTGTTTGAGGTCTGTCACCAAGGCGGCTTGGGCTTGGTCGATGTCGTCGCACTGCTTCGGAATGTTCGATGGCAAATTTCCGTGATTGTCCCAACCTCGATGGTACAACTGAACGAACCGCACTCCTCGCTCCACCATCCGCCTAGCCATCAAACAGTTTGCTGCAAAACTGCCAGGCTTCTTGACGTGCGCCCCATAGAGCTCAAGCGTGGCTTCGGACTCATCTGTGAGGTCGGTCAAGCTGGGAACCGAAGCTTGCATGCGAAAGGCCATCTCATATTGCTCGATACGAGTGGCGATTTCCGGATCACCGTCGCGTGCCAACTGCAACTCATTCATCTCCGCGAGCCCATCGAGCATGGATCGCCTCAGGTCACGGTCCAGCCCGTTGGGATCGTTCAAGTACAGTACAGGTTCCGAACCGCTACGGAATTTCACCCCCTGGTGACTTGATGGCAGAAATCCACTCCCCCACAATCGATCTAGTAATCCTTGATTGGCATCGTTGCCGGTTCCGTGAGAAATCATTACCACGAAGGCCGGCAAGTCTTCGGCCTCACTCCCTAGACCGTAGCTCAACCAAGCCCCCATCGAGGGACGACCGGGCTGCTGCGAACCGGTTTGCATGAACGTGATCGCTGGGTCATGGTTGATGGCCTCCGTATGCATTGATCGCACGATGCAAATGTCATCGACGATCTTGCTGGTGTGCGGCAACAACTCGCTCAGCCAAACTCCCTGAGAACCATGTTGGGAAAATTTGAACTTGGGGGCTACCACCGGGAAGCTCTTCTGCCCCGATGTCATTCCGGTCAGCCGTTGCCCTTGGCGAATGCTGTCCGGCAATTCTGTTCCATGGAGCTCCGACAGCTTGGGCTTGTAATCCATCATCTCAAATTGGGAGGGACCGCCCGATTGAAAGAGATAGATAACTCGCTTGGCTTTCGGGGCAAAATGAGGAGCTTGGATCGGTCTAGCATCGCTGATGGAATGCGATTTTGCAGCACTTGGGGAATGCAATGTTGCCAACGCGGCCGAACCAAGGATCGAATGACGCAGAAACTGTCTTCGTTGGAGGCAAGCAATTTTCTGAATGATGGATTGCATGTTGGTCCTACCTCTTGGAAATGGTTTCATCAAGGTTTAATAGAGTACTGGCGACAACGGTCCACGATGCTAGCTCTACGGGATCGATCGAGCTGTCTGGTGCCGTCGCTCCAGTTGTGTTAAAGCTTTGAGCTTTAGAGGAATCGCTGCTGAATCGCTGGGTGGCTGCATCTAAGATACCGCTGAGAATTCTATGCTCAGCATCGGTCGCATGGCGAGCAACCGCACGACGCATTCCAGCATCGATTCTCGCTTTAAGATCGGTACCGCCATCCCGAATCATTTGCTCAGCTAGCAGCCGAGCGCATTCGATATACGTCGGATCGTTCAATAACACCAATGCCTGGAGCGGAGTGTTGGTCCTATCTCGCCTAGCTAAACAAACCTCACGATTAGGCGCATCGAGGGTCATCATCGATGGTGGAGGGCACGTCCGCTTCCAAAAGGTGTACAAGCTTCGCCGATAAAGTCCTTCTCCCACATCGGCAACATATTTACCTCGACGCTCCACGGTCACATCCTCCCAGAGTCCATCCGGTTGATAAGGCTTGACGCTTGGGCCTCCGATACGAGGCTGCAGTAGTCCGCTGATCCGGAGGGCGTTGTCGCGGATTACCTCTGCGGACAACCGATGGCGTGGGCCGCGAGCAAGCAATCGATTTTCAGGATCCCGGTCGAACAACTCAGGAGAGATTCGAGATTCCTGCTGATACGTGGCCGACATGACGATCAGCTTCTGCATGGCTTTGACATCCCAACCCGTTTCAATCAAGTGAAACGCCAAATAGTCCAGCAGTGCAGCATTCGAAGGAACATCTCCCGTCAATCCAAAGTCCTCGACGGTTTTGACCAACCCTGTTCCAAAATAGTTCTGCCACCAGCGATTGACCAACACGCGAGCCGTCAGTGGATTCTTTTCATGAACCAGCCAACGTGCTAGAGCCAATCGATCTTTAGGCGGTTCAAAATCGGGGGGGAGCAGTACGGCGGGCAGCTGCGGCTCGACTTTGTCTGTTGGCTGATCGTAGGCGCCTCGCTTGAGGATAAACGTCTCGCGTGGAGGATTCGTGTCACGCATCACCATGACCGCTGCGTAATCCTCCTCGATGGCGACTTTCTCTTTGTTCGCGGCCGCAATGTCAGACCTCAAGCTAGAATAATCCGGGTCAACCCGATCGAGATAAAAGCGTCGAATATACTTTTGTTGATCTTCGGATCGTTGATCTGGCGGAATCCGAATCCAATCGGCGAATCCAGCGATGGGCTCCAAGGCATGCAACTGCTTAACATTCTCCTCGGCCAGGACACTTCCAAAGACCTGGAGCTCATCGATCAGTCCTTGAAAGGGAAGGGACCGTTGACGTAGACCAATTCGAAACGGTTCCTCGGTTGCGATGGTGCCCTTAAGCGTATCGTGCGAGATATCAAGTTCTCGCAATTCCGAGTTCAGGTAGAGTTTCACACCAGCAGCGGTCTTTGAGCCATCATACGTGGCTACGAGATGATACCATTGATCCGGTGGTAAAGCTTGTTTGCTGGAAACCTTGATCGCATTTCCTGGCCAATCATGTATGAGATGCATCTCGATCTTGCCGGATGACCACAAAAGATCGTAACCTCGATGGCTTTGAGACTCGTCCATCTTAGAAAGCAGTGCCATCGTGGCGTTACCGCTAGGCTTGAACCACAAGCTAATCGAAAACGGTTGATCACTGGCGAGTTGAGCAATGTCCCCCAACTCGATCCGCGAGGACTCCCTTAGCTCGATAGCGTCCTGAATCTTGCCCGATTGCCAATTCCATTCCCCTGAGACAGAACCGATCGCACGGTTCGCAATCGACTCGTAAAGGGAATTGCCTTTTGTGCGATCTAGCGGGAATCGATATAGGGCTTGTTGAGCAAAGCGGGCTCGAAGCTCACTCTCGGGAGTCTCGGAAACAAACTGGGCAACACGAGCGTCTACCTCTGCTTCGATTTTGTTAGCCCTGGATTGCAGTGCAGCGATTTGCTCCTCAAGGGCTCGCGCCTTTGCTGCTTGTTCGGGTGAGGGCACACGGATGAAGGGTTCGGCCGCGAGGAACTTGCTGTAGCTGGCTTGCTTTTCATCTAAGGAGTTAAAGTAAGCGTAGAACTGAAAATATTCTTTTTGAGAGATAGGATCATACTTGTGATCGTGGCAGCGAGCGCATTGCATGGAAAGCCCCAAGAACACCGTTGAGACGGTATGGACACGATCTGCGACATACTCGACGCGATACTCTTCCTGAATGATTCCCCCTTCGGTGTTGTGGCCTTGATTACGCAAGAATCCTGTCGCGATCAGTTGATCTTGAGTTGCGTCAGGTAGCAAATCACCAGCAATCTGTTCGATCGCGAATTGATCAAAAGGCATGTTCCGGTCAAACGCATCAATCACCCAATCTCGCCATGGCCACATCGTGCGATCTTCGTCGTTATTGTAGCCGTTCGTATCCGCATATCGAGCGAGATCGAGCCAATCCAATGCCATCTTTTCAGCAAAGTGCTTAGAGGCAAGCAAACGATCCACTACGCGTTCGTAGGCATTGTTAGAGCGATCGTTCAGAAAGTCCTCTAGCTCTTTCATCGAGGGAGGTAACCCGGTCAGATCGAGGGAGACTCGCCGAAGCAAAGTCGCCCGGTCAGTTTGGGGGGATGGGGCGATCCCCTCTCGTTCCAAGCCCGACGCAATGAAGTGATCCATGGCATTGCGGCTCCAATCCACTCGAGCGATTTTGGGTGGGCTCGGTTTCGTGGGTGGAGTAAAGGCCCAGTGATCCGCATAAACAGCCCCTTGCTCAATCCATTTTCGAAGCAATTCCTTTTGCGCCTCGGAAAGTGGTTTTTTATTGCTCGGGGGTGGCATCATTACGTCTTCATCCGTCGCCAAGATGCGTTCAATTAGTTTGCTGAGGGCAGGCTCATTGGGAATGATAGCAGCGTGAGCGATTGCCTCATCGCGAACATCAAGCCTTAGATCCGCCGCGCGACTGGCTTCATCAGGCCCGTGGCAAGCATAGCAATGGGCCGCCAAGATAGGCCGAATATCATTCGCAAAATCAACGGCCTCGTTTCCGCTAGGTGACTGGGCCGATAGGGAATGGCCAAGCAATGAGATGGCGAAGCTGATACTTAAGCACCTAACAGAAAATAAGTGCCAGGTAGAAAACACGAGAAATCGGAACATTGGCGAGTGGGGAGTAGAGCGGGGGGAGGGAGGAATGCACGGGTGAAGCTTCCTCTCATTATACTCACCAAAGCCTCAATGTTGAATCATGTGGCAGATTGCTTAGGATTTAAAGGACCGATCGGTTCCGTCGGCCTGGAGTGGAATTCAGCCCGATTCATCGCTTGGCGTTGCTAGGTTACCAATTGCAGCTCAGCGACTAGCTTGCGAGCGTCGACCGGTTTGGTAAACCAGCGGTCAACGCCACCCACCCCTGTGCTAACTCCTGCCGCCGTTTGGTCCATGCCACTCACGCCAAAGACTCGAATTTGTGCCAGAGAGCGATCCTTGCGGATCTGCTGAATCGTGGTAGGTCCGTCGAGTTCGGGCATATTCATATCCATCAAAACCACGTCAGGACTACGATGGTCATGCAGCCATTCCAGAGCGGCATTGCCATTCGAAACGACTTGGGTTTCATAGCCATGCAGGTTTAGAAATTGGGCAAGCAATTCGGCCTCGTTGGAATTATCGTCTACGATTAATGCAAAGGGCGTTTCTGATTTTTGGTAGCTCAAGTAAGGCTGTTTGGGTTCGGCGATGCTAGCCTGGCTCTCCGATCCAAGATGCTCCTGGACCGCGTGCATACTTTGAAATAGTTCGTCGAGACTCTTTTCTACAAGTTCGGACTCTCCACGTTTCAGGTAGCTTTGTAGGAGCTGAAAATGCAGCATTGCAACGTTCAGCCGGTTTCGTAGTGCGTGGGTTCGCTCTGCGGCTGGATCGGTGTAACGCTTGAGCGGGTGACCATCTGGAGAAGTTCCCGAATTTGGCGTCCGAATTGGAACCTCTTCTTTCGGTAGATCTGAGATAGGACGAAGTGCGGCCTCGAAAATTTTCTGGGAATCCGATCCAAGCATTTCATCTCGGACCACTAATATGTCCTTGGGAGCGTCGATCCCCAGACTAACAACCCGGCCATTCACCCGATTAACTTGCACCGTAATTCCAAGCTGCGGGAAAACGACACTTTGATTCGCACTTCGTGATAGAACCAACATAACAACCTCCTAGTCAAAAACGCTCGACTTCATGTCCTAGCGACCGTGCTAATCTCACAGCCAGAAGAGGGTCGAGGGGGTGGGGAAAACCGTACGCAGTAACCTTCACTGCGAACCAAAACCGATCAATGCGGCTAAGCTAAAATCGGTGCCATCCGAAATCCGTTTCGACATGAGAAATGCTGGTATGCTTCTCCCTAGCATTCATCCATAATGCTAACCGAGCAATGTAACCCTTCAGCATGGATATCACCAAGAGCACTTCCGGAAGAATTTTGGTATGCTTTTGCTAGCAAAACTTTCGGGGGCTACTCCTTGAAGGTAACCACGTATCAACCCTTACCCCTTTTGAACAAACCATGCTTGAGGAAACGAACAGCGATGCTGATCCGTTTTTCTATGTGGTCGGAATTGGTGCCTCGGCGGGCGGGCTCGAGGCATTAGAGCGATTTTTTCAAAGCACTCCGCCCGATACTGGCATGGCATTTATCGTTGTGCAGCATTTGTCGCCAGACTTTAAGAGTCTCATGGGGGAGGTGCTTTCCCGTTGGACCGATATGCCGATTCGGACGGCGGTGGATCAAATGCCGATTGCACCCAACACGGTTTTTCTGATGCCTTCCAATACGGAGATGATCATTTCGAATGGCAAGCTACTCCTAACAGCTCGCGAGCGAACCGAGGAATTACGACTGCCAATCGATCAGTTTTTGCGTTCGTTAGCTCGCGACTTTGGGCCTCGTTCCGTTGGGATCATTTTATCAGGAACGGGCAGCGATGGGTCTCGTGGTATCAGGGACATACATCAGGCCGGTGGATGCGTCCTGGTCCAAAGCCCTTCAACCGCAAAGTTCGATGGGATGCCATGTAGCGCGATCGATACCGATGTGGCATCCGCCATCCTGCCTCCCGACGAAATGCCTTTTGCACTGCTTCGGCATATCAATCATCCGAAGGCGGAAGCGGCGGTCGAATCGGAAACACGCGCCATGGAGCCCTTGTTTCATCTGCTACGGAATGGTTACGGAATCGATTTTAGCTATTACAAACCGTCCACGGTTAACCGTCGCACGCAACATCGCATGCAGCTGAGCAAGGTCCCGGATTTGGATGAATACTTTGCTCTGGTAAAAAACGATCGCGCCGAGCTCGATGCTCTCTATCGAGACTTATTAGTTGGTGTCACCAGTTTCTTTCGAGACCCCCAGGCCTTTTCGATTCTCGAGAATCGCGTTTTCCCTGATTTGCTGGCCAAACACGGAGATCTTCAAGAGGTTCGATTATGGGTCGCGGGGTGCGCGACGGGAGAGGAAGCCTATTCGATGGCGATACTGCTCGATGAGGCTCTTCGAAAATCAGGTCGTCGGATTCAAGCGAAAGTCTTTGCGACCGATGTTCACTCCAAGTCGATAGAGTTTGCTGCTGCTGGGGTTTATCCCGCAGACTCACTTACCTCGATGAGTGAACAACGCAAGCAACAATACTTTGTACCGATAAAAGACCAATATCGTGTGACGTCGGAGCTAAGAAATCTGGTTGTATTCGCACAACATAACATTACCAAGGACGCGCCATTCACTCATATGGATTTGATCAGCTGTAGAAATCTACTGATCTATCTGTTGCCACCCGCTCAAAATAAGGCCCTCAGTCTATTTCACTTTGGACTTAAAACCGGCGGTGTTTTAATGCTCGGACCGAGTGAAAACGTTGGTGAATTGGCTAGCGAGTTTGAGTCGATTGATAATCATTGGAAGCTATACACCAAGCGCCGCGATGTTCGCTTGCCCACCGAGCTTCGCTTTCCCGTTTCCAGCGGAACCTATACTCGAAATGCAGCGACATCCTCTCATCGCGATTCTCAAACGACAGATGTCTTCCTTCAAACCTTAGAAACCACACTCGATAGTGCCGTGCTCGTCAACAGCAATCGAGAAATTGTTCATAGCTTTGGCAACTCCTCTGAATTTTTGAGATGGAAATCGGGGACTCCGTCTCTCGATTTGCTCGAAATGCTGCAGGACGAACTGCGCATGGCAGTCGGTGCAGCATTGCATCGTGCCACCAAGGAAAAGTCTGCGGTCACCCTCAACAACGTGCGAGTTCTCCAATCTCGTGAGGAACGCTTTGTGAATATCATCGTCACACCCATTCCGGCAACACGCCGAATCACTGCTCATACTCTGATCCAGTTCGCAGAAGCAGCCAATCCTATTGCCCCTACCAAATCCCTTGCTAAGGATCTGGATATCAACGAAGCGGCACAGGATCACATTTTGGGACTCGAGGCTGAATTGCGCTTCACGCGGGAGACTCTCCAGGCGACTATCGAGGAACTCGAAACCAGTAATGAAGAGCTACAGGCAACCAACGAAGAGTTACTCGCTTCGAATGAAGAGTTGCAATCGACCAATGAAGAATTGCATTCGGTCAACGAGGAGCTCTACACCGTCAACGCTGAGTATCAACACAAGATCGAGGAATTGACCGAACTGACGCACGATATGAATAATCTTCTATCGAGCACCGATGTCCATACGATTTTTCTAGATGAAAACCTAGCGATCCGTCGTTTTACCCCCAAAATGGCCGATCTTTTCCATCTAATCGATTCCGACCTTGGCCGGAGTATTCACAGTTTTACCCACTCGATCCGTTGCGAAAATCTAAGCCATAAACTGCAAGAGGTCCTCGAGAATCGAACGCAAGTCGAGCAGGAAGTCGAAAGCTCCGAAGGGGACGTCTTCCTGATGAGGATTCTCCCCTACAAAGGGGATCCAGACCAGGGAGGTGTGGTCCTCACACTTATCGATATTACGAAGGTCCGAGATGCTGAGACCCGATTCAGCAATGCGATGGAGGTCTCTCCAAACGGTATGTTGATGGTTTGCAATCGAGGCCTGATTACCCAAGTCAACACGGAATTGGCCCGTATCTTTGGGTATCAAATCCACGAACTAATCGGCAAACCACTAGAAAGCCTTCTTCCAGACAAGCATCGGAATGATCATCAGGTTTGGCGGCAACAGTATTTTCGAAACCCCTATATCCTCAGACGCATGGGGGCATTGCCTTATGTTTGGGCTAAGCATCGATCGGGAGAGTTGATTCCAGTCGATGTGCATGTGCGACCTATTTCTACTCCGTCAGGTCGTCAAGCAATCGCGTCGGTGGTCGACGTGTCGAAACATCAACAACTCGAAGAGTCTCTAAGAACGCAAGTACAACAGCGCGATCGATTTTTGGCCACTCTTTCGCATGAGTTACGAAATCCTATGGGAGCACTGATGGCTGCATCGGCCTTGATCGATCAAGCAGCTCCCTCTCCGGAAACTCTGCGGACATCCAGCGAGGTGATACGACGCAAATCGATGCAAATGGCGCTACTGCTCGATGACCTTTTGGATGTCGCTCGCGTGACTCAAGGCAAGATCAACTTACGATTGGAGCCAGTCGATCTGTGTTCCGTTTGCCGCGATACCCTCGAGGCAGTGGAACCGTTGTTAACGGAACACCGCCACTCACTCCAGACAGAAATTCCGGTGGCTCCCGTTTGGATCGAAGCGGACAAGGTTAGGATTGGCCAGATTCTTGAAAATCTTCTCACGAACGCCATTAAGTATACGGACGACGGTGGTCGTATCGGGCTCGCATTAGCGACGACAGAAAGTTCTGTCACGGTTGAAGTCAACGACAACGGTCGCGGAATGTCAGCTGAGTTCATCGAATCGATCTTTGACATGTTTGTCCAATCAGACGAGACGCTGGATCGCCGCGAAGGAGGAATGGGGGTTGGTTTGACCCTAGTCCAAGGCTTGGTCGAGATGCATGGTGGGACGATTTTCGCACAGAGTGAAGGTGTTGGACTTGGAAGTCGGTTTACGATTTCCTTACCTGTTACGGACAAACGACCTAGTTGCGATGAACCGTTGCCAGCACCAGCAACAAACAAATCGAAACGAATCGTTTATATAGAAGACGATTCTGACACCCGAAGCGTTTTCGCCGTATTATTGGAACGCTATGGCCATCATGTTATAGGTGTTGCCGGTGATGGTGTACAAGGTTATGAGATGATTCGTTCTAGTCGTCCTGAAGCCGTGATTCTCGATATTGGATTACCGGGCATGGATGGTTATCAGCTTGCCAAGAAAGTTAGGCAGGAGTTGGGCGACTCGATTTATCTCATCGCATTGACCGGCTACGGAAGAAACGAGGATCATCAATCCGTGCTTGAAGCAGGTTTTAATTGCCACCTAGTCAAACCCGTCATGATCGATCAACTCGACCAAGTGCTCGGATCGATTCCTGATTAAGGCTCTCTTAAGAAGGATGAATGGACGCCAACGATGCCTAAGCGATCGCTCTTGCGCTCTCATTGCGTTGCTGACAACGCGACTCGGAGGTCGCAGACGTTGGTTCCCGTCGGACCGGTTTCCAGTAACCCGCCAGTCTGCTCAAAGAAGCGATAAGAATCGAATCGCTCCAGGTAGGACTGTTCGTCTAAGCCACGCGTCACCATTTCCGCAACGACAGTCTTGTTGACAATTGCGCCTGCTGCTCGAGTTGGTCCATCCTCTCCATCGGTTCCGCCACTGACCAAAACCATGTTGGAACAAGCTCGCAGCTCTTCGCCTGGCTCTTGCCTCATGTGCGAAAGAATCTCTAATGCTAAATGCTGATTGCGACCACCGCGACCAGAGCTGGCATGGCTCGGTATCGTCACGGTAGGTTCCCCGCCACTGATGATGCAGTTGGGATTGCCTGGCAGCCTGGTAAGCCGCCACTGGTGTGCCAGCTTCTTTGCAACATGACTCACGTCACCCTCACTTTGAGGACTGCTTTCCATAAGATAAGCGTAACCTCGTCGAACGGCTTCGACTCCAGCAGCATCCACTGCTGTAGCATTATTCCCAATCACATAGGAATGGGTGTTCGTCGGATCAGACTTGCGCCACCCCATGACCTGCAATGCTCGGGCAGAAGCAATCGCCTGGTAGATTGAGGGGGGCAACGTGCGGTCAGGATCGAAACGTTGAACAAGCTGTGCAGCGTACGTTGGGTTCGGAAGCGGTTTGAGAATCGTAGGGCCGCCGCCGATCAAATGAACGGGATCGCCGAGGATATCGGAAATGATCAAGGTAATGATTTGAGAAGCCTTGGAGCCAGCACGTGCTAATCCGCCAGATTTGATTTTGCTCAAGCAAGCCCGTAGGGAGTTAAGCTCTTCGATGTTTGCGCCTCCCCGGCTGAGCATTCTTGTAACGGCGAGTTTGTCAGAGAGCGATACTCCATCCACAGGAGATGGCAAGAGGGCGCTCGCCCCGCCAGAGATCAAACAAATGATGAGATCCTTTGGTGTTGCCTGGCGAGCCAGGTGCAGAATCTCATTTGCCCCCAAGCAACCTTGGAGCATGGGTTCGTTCACCCCATGCGGGCGAGCGATATGCCGGTGGATTCGCGGAGTAACCGTTTTTGAAACACTGCCGTCGGGAATATTGACCCAACCCGTCAGCTCAAGGTTCTTAGGTGCAGCTTCTTGCCAAAGACTCTCCAAGCCTTCTGCCATGGATGCAGCAGCCTTGCCAGCTCCCAGCACCAGTACGCGTTCGATATCTCGTAGCGGAAATTCATCGGAATCGTTAACAACTAAATACCCCGATTCAAAGCAGAGGCTTTGCCGAACCAGCACATCCCCTTTTACCGCATTCAGTCCTGCATGCCAGATTGCCAACGCATCTTGAGTCAGCGGATCAGATGATTCGATCACGTTGTTCCGTCCATGGTGCGTTGGCTAACAGTCGGGGTTAGCTGATAAAGGGATAACTGATGAGGGCTAGCTGGTAGATATTAAGAACGCTAGTTCTTGCTAAAGCCGATCGAATTTGCGGGCTCTTTGGCCAAAGGATTCTTGATGTACTGGCAGAAACATTCCTTGCAAAGGTCAAATTGTTTTCTTTGATAGAAGTCATCAGAGAATGGCGAGGCACAAAGATCGTCTGCCGAGTCCAACATTTGTTGAAGCTCATCGAGGTGATCGGGATCGTCGACAATCTCGGTGGTTTCGTCCTCGATAGCGGCTTCGATTTCAATGTTGAGCGTGTATCTAAGCTCGAATCGAGTATCAATCTCTCGTCTACATCGATCGCAACAATAACGAATCACAGTGACACTCCTTGACAGTAGGGAAGAGGAACAAGATGCCGCTAATCCTACACCCTAAACGAGAGCCACTGCAACAGTTTTTAAAAGAAATGTTACAGGTCGAGGCGTTCCGCATGGTGTTGACACGGCTTACGCTACAATCCATTGGTCGGGCTGCAGATTGCATGTCACTATCTCAATTTGCCCCTGCCGAACGCCAGGTAACAACGCTAGGATCGATGTATCCGGATTGTTTTCACAATAACGAATTGTCGAGTCGATCCCGGCGACGTAAAGCCCAGTCGCTAAAGCATCCGCCCAACCTGCACTGGGATGAAGAACCGTTAAGCTCAACATGCCTTCGACCGGCCATCCGGTTTTCGGACTGATAACGTGTCCGTAGCGTTTACCCGCAAAATAGAAGAATTGATTGGCGGGCCCACTAGTTCCCATGGATTGATTTCTCAATCGCAGATGCCCCAGGACTCGCTCCGATTGCTCCGGATGTCGAACCATGATTTTCCAACCCGCACACACGTTAGGATCGTCAGATTTCTCGGTTTGCGGATCGTCTATCAAAGTGCCGTTGCGTTTGCGAAGTCCCACGGGAGAACGTTCGGATCCACGACAACGAATACTGCTCTTACCACCGTGGATTGCGTAGTTCTCGACCCCTGCGTCTTCCAGCATTTGGCTAGCCATGTCGATCGCCAATCCTTTTCCGATCCCCCCGGTATTCAGTTCGACGTTGTGAGTAAGCTTAACAGTAGACTCTTGTTCATCCCAAATGATGTACTGAGTGCCGATCGACTGCAACGCAGCGGTGATCTCGTCGGCGTTTGGCATTCGGCCTTGTCGACGATAGAACCCCCACGTCTTGCTCAAACGATGCGACGTGAGATCGAACCCTCCATCGGTGGCTTCCCAGATTTGTTTTGCTACCTGGAGCAGATGGATCGTTGAGGAAGAAACCGATACCTCAGTTTCCTGCGCTCGTGCGTTGATCAGGCAGATCTCGCTGGTCGGAATATAAGTGCTCCACAATTGTTCCAGATGAGCGACGAGGTCAAGAGCCTGGCAAGCCACCTCGGGGCCATGTTCCGGTTGCCCCGGATGTAGCAAAACCTCAAAGCGGCACGCCATCGCCTCTTTTGCGATCTCAAGCAAATAACCGTTTAATGTGGAGTCGTTCATGCCATAGGTCGCGGTGGGTTGCTACAAAGCCAAGATTCGCTGCGGCAATGTCCATGCTCGCATCATTTTAGTGTTGGAGCTGAACAAGCGATTGTTCTTTTTCGCGCAGTCGACGTAATTGACCGCAAGCAGCTTGGATCTCATCACCCTTTCTTTGGCGGAACATGACATTGATTCCACCGTCCATCAACGTCTTGCGGAACTGATGAATCGTGTCCGCAGCAGGGGTTTCATAGGGTAACCCAGGAACGGGATTGTAAGGTATCACGTTGAGCATGGCTGTCTTGTGTCGTAGCAGCGACACTAGCTCTCGCGCGTGATCAAACGAGTCGTTTATATCTTTGAGTAGCACATATTCAAAGGTAAGGCGACGCCCCGTGGATTCAAAGTAGCGCTGGGCTGCGTCGAGAATCTTGTCGATGCCAATAGATTTGTTTACCGGCACGAGTTGATTGCGGAGTTCATCGTTCGGAGCATGCAGGCTGATGGCCAAGTGATACGGAGAGCGATCCTCCGCCAGCTTGTCGATCGATTGAGGGATTCCGACGGTACTAATGGTGATGCGGCGGGGGCTGATACCGAGTCCGATATCGCTGTCTTTCGCGACGGAGAGTGCATCCAAAACTCTGGGCAGATTGGCCAGCGGTTCTCCCATCCCCATCATGACGATATGGCTTAATCGCTCTTCGGCAGGGAGAAGGTGTTGCAGTTTGAGCATTTGTTCGAGAATCTCGCCTCGAGACAAATTGCGTTCCACACCGTCAAGGCCGCTCGCACAGAACACACAACCCATGGCGCAACCGACTTGGCTACTAACGCAGATCGATCGACGGGGACCGTCTCGCAGAAGCACGCATTCGATTCGTCCGCCGTCCGCTAGTTGCAGGAGCAGCTTTTGAGTCCCGTCATCGGCAGATTGCGTGGCGACCGTGCGTGTCCGGAAAAAGTCAAAGCTGTTGGCCAGCTCGGATCGCAGGGACTGTGGCAGATCAGTCATGCCCTCGAACGAGGTCGCGCGACGCTGGTAAAGCCACCCCAGGATCTGTTTCGCCCGGTATTTTGGGAGCGAACGCTCCGAAAGCCAGGCTTCCAGAGTTTTTAAGTTCTGTTCCAGGATGGATGGTTTCGTGGCAGGAGGCCCCCCCTGTGTGGGGTTTTCCGTTGAATTAGCGTTGGGTTCAGTGCTCATGCCTAGTAGTCTAGTAAGCAAATAGTCTTTTATCTAATCCAAACCCTAGCCATTCGGAGGGCGAGGTACTGCATTACCGCGTGAAGTAACCAGCTTTCCCTGTATACTAGAGGTTTGGTACGCTTTCCGGTCGCCAGATTCCTCCCCACCCAGGTTGTTTCAACAATGCTATCGAAATTTTTCCGTCTTTCGTTCTTCGTCTTCGGGGTAACGCTCGGACTGTGCTCAACTCAAGGTTTTTCCCAGGAAGGTGAGGCTTCCCAGGCTGAGGAGAACTGGATTCAGCTTTTTAACGGCAAAGACCTAGAGGGCTGGATTCCGAAGATTCGGTACCACGAGGCGGGAGTCAATCACGCCAACACCTTTCGGGTCGAAGATGGCATCCTCAAAGTCGGATACTTTGGCTACACCGAATTTAACGAAACCTTTGGACACTTGTTCTACAAGGAGTCGTTCTCCCATTATCGACTCAGGGTCGAATATCGATTTGTCGGGAACCAAATCAAGGGGGGCCCCGGTTGGGCGTTTCGAAACAGCGGGTTGATGCTGCATGGTGAGAAACCAGAAGAAATGGACAAAGACCAAGACTTCCCGGCCTCGATCGAATACCAACTGCTGGGGGGAGACGGTCGGAACAAGAGAACGACTGCCAATTTGTGCACACCGTACACGAATGTTGTCATGAACGGCGAACTGATCCTACGCCATTGTACCGACTCCACCTCACAGACCTATCACGGCGACCAATGGGTAACGGCTGAAGTGGAAGTGAGGGGGAACGAGGTGATTCGTCACATCATGGAAGGAAAAGTCGTCTTGGAATACAACAAACCGGAACTGGATGACCGCGAGGCCCATGCTCGTGAGCTTATCAAAAAGCATGGAACCAAAGCACTCTCTTCCGGCACGATCTCCCTCCAGTCGGAAAGCCACCCGGTCGAGTTTCGCAAAGTCGAACTCTTGAACTTGGCCCCTTAACGTCGCGTAAGGAATGGTCATTGATTCCCCTGAACTGTATCCCAAACTAAAACCACCATCCTAAAAAGTTCTAAGTAAACGGACAACGCTTAGAGCCTTTACTCCTACCTAGACGACTGATTCGAATGACGTTGATCCAGCGATCTGTTGTTGTGATCCCCAGCTACGCGATTGAGGATATCCCAACGGGACTCGGGTCGGAGCTGGCCGCTGACTTTCTCAAGGCTTGGACCAGTCTTTGGGATCCTAGACTGCTGGTCGGGCTCAACACGTTACCCGAGTGGAAGCGGACCGATAGCTCGTCGCTGGATTTGGAGTCTGCTTTGGTGCTGGTGCCGACTGTCTGCAAGGAAAAGGTCGACCAGCCGCAGCGAGAACGATTGATGGTTGGCCAATGTGTCACTGTCGATTCGGAAATAGAAACGCTACAGCTCGATCGCGCTGGGTTGGTGGCTCGCATTATGAGCCACCTAGAAAGCAGAATACCCACCACAACGGTAACGTCAGAGAACCTCCCTTTCGCGGACGATTTTTTCGCATTGGGCTACGCCGTATTGCAAGTCCAGATGCTCGCCAAAAAGCTCCGCTACTCATGGAACCTCGATTGGGTCGCCTTCACTGAGCAAGTGCTTGCGGCAGCTCAGGCTTCGGTGCACAATGAGGCTCAAGAAACGGATCGATTGATCCAAATTTGCTTTGATACGGTTTCCCAAGAACGGGATCGCTATTGTTCTCAACAGATTCACCTTCTCGATGTTGTGTTGCTAGCTGATACAACGCTCGAGGCGAGCTTCGATCAGCAGTGGGGTGTCTCGCACCCAGTGAATTTGCTTGCCAACAATCGATTATTGAGGCTGCTCAAGGAGGGCAATCCTGCTGGATTCGGGCAGCTATTAGAACGGATCGAAGCCAAGCAAGCCGACGTGCTAGGGGGTCTAGACCGACCACTCGACGGCAACTACCAGTCGTACGACGACATGTTTCATTGCTTCGCTGACGGGCAGAGGACTTTGAGGCAACTCGGGCTACCGCAGCCCGAAGTCTTCGCGCAGTTCGAACCTGGGGTCGGCTTTTTGACCCCGGACTTGCTCGTGGAATTCGGCTATCGAGGAGCGTTGGTAAACGCATGGTCGGGGGGGAGCATACCTGACAAGGACAGTGCAAAGATTCGATGGCAATCGCACAGCGAAGGCGCTGCCATTGATGCGATCTTCGGTCACGTTATCGATGCTGCTTCGGAAGAGGCCTTTTTGCATTTTGCGGTGAACTTGAGCAAACAACTCGATTATCATCACGTCCCCACCTTGGTGCTGGCTCACTGGCCCAATCGGTATGGTGATTCCATGAGGGATCTTTTGCGAGTGATTGCCCGATCTCCTGCTCTCGGAACGTTTGAGACTGCGTCGAAGTACTTTGACACCACTAATCAGCCTTATTCGACCGACTCGTTTAAGAATCATCAGTTCAAGATAACGGTTCCGACCGATGAGTCAGAGCGAAATCAGTTAGCCATACGCTTGGGTCAGTATGCGCGTTGGAATGCCTTCGCGGAGCGTATTCGGTCGACGGCTATGCTTTGGCGACATGTTGCCAATGAAGCTAGCAAGGAACGCTTTGACGCTATTCTCAGCGATGACTGCCTGCAACATTGGTGGGAGAGTTTCGCGTCAAAGTCTCCGGATGGAGACACCACAAGTGAAAAAGCGACATCGGTGCAATCTTTGGTTCACGCTAAGGAGCGATTGCTGACCGAGATTGCTAAACTTTCCAAGTTGGAAACTGGTCCATCGCGACCAGCGAATGGTCTTTTGGTGGTTAATCCAACCAGCCATGCTCGTCGCATGTATCTGTCCGATGTGCCGGCCACCATCGATGCGGCTTCGTCGACGAGAATCTTCGGACTGTCTACGCACTCTGGATTTTCGCAATGCGTCGTGGACGTGCCGCCATTCGGTTTTGTTAAGCTTGCGGCTGCCGATTACCAGTCCGATCGAAAGCCCCCCGCACCGCTAGTGGAGAGAGGGGTGCTCAAGGGATTGTTTGGGGGGCGACAGCATATTGCCGATCGAAATTGGACATTGGTGAACGAGTTCATGGAATTGCAGATCGATCCGAAGCGAGGTCATTTGCGGTCTCTGTTTGTGCCTGGTTTGAGAGGCAGCCGTATGAGTGGCATGGCCTCCCTCGTCGAGGGCTCGCCGAATGTGGGACGAAAATGGGGAGAGTCTGATTTTCTGCCCCTCGAGGACGTGTCGCTGGAGCTTGTGGAGAGCACAGCGGTGAAGGGGTGCATTCAGGTTCGGGGAGTTTCCAGGTTGAGCACCGGCGAGAGGGTGCCTCTTGTCATTCGGTATACGCTATGGAAAGGATCTCGGGCGCTCGAGGTTCAGATAGAGGGGGGCAAGCCGGGAGGTTGTTACCCGGTTTGGCGTACCGCCTGGCACAACGACACGGCCAGTATTAATGCTTGGCAGCAGGGAGCAAAGGGTAAGTTTATGGCAACCCTTCAGTCATTGCCGGACATGATCGAAATCGATGATATCGAGCATAAAGTCTACGTCGCGACAGAGGGCGGACCCGTTCACAGCCGATTCGACGCCCGATATTTGGTGACGGAATGTTCGATGTTGAGTGGGGGAACGAAGCTAGCAATTGGTGTCGATTGGCCCAAGCCGCTAGAGACTGCGAGAGACTTTTTTGACACACCCTGGACAATTCCGGTCCATTTTTCGGAAAAAGTGGCGGATAAAGGGGCTTGGCTGGCACAATCTAGTCAGGGCAATATCCAAATCAACTGGGCTGGTGTGCTAGATACGGAAAGTACAGCGGGAATTCCTGACGAGATGGGGCTGGACGCGGTGATTTGGTTGCACGAAACCCAGGGCAAGCGGGCTCAAAGTAAGCTAAGCTTCTTTCGCAACGTCGAAAAAGCTTGGCGTTTGAATGGAACTGGCAAGGAATATACCGAATTGGAAACCGACAGAGGATCGATCAGCGTAAATGTTCGACCCTATGAGTATTGTCGCGTGGGATTACGTTGGAGTAGTTCATAGTGTCATCAGGAAGTGAATCGAAAGACTTAACCAACAAAACCATTGCGGGTTTTCGTGTTCTGCACCGACTTGGCGTTGGAGGTATGTCGGAGGTTTACTTAGCTTTCCAGGAGTCGCTACACCGGCATGTAGCCCTGAAGGTACTGCGTTCGGACTTTGTTGGCTCGGAGGATCACGAGAAGCGATTCTTGCAAGAAGCCAGGGCAGTCGCTTCGCTCATGCATCCCAATATTGTTCAGGTCTACGATGTGGGTCGATTCGAATCGACCCACTACATAGCCCAGGAGTATGTGCCGGGAAGCAATTTGCATTCGTACATTGAACGCAAGGGAGCACTGCCGCTCGCGGAATCGTTATCAATTCTATGGCAGGCAGCTAACGGGCTCCGCAAGGCGGGTTCGATCGGCTTGGTCCATCGCGACATCAAACCGGACAACTTATTGTTGACACCCGATGGAGAGGTCAAGATTGCGGACTTCGGTTTAGCTAGAGGTGGCAGCACATCGCAGAATTTAACGGCAGTGGGAGTGACATTGGGAACGCCCCTTTATATGAGTCCCGAGCAGATTCAAGGTCAAAAGGTGGATGCCAGGAGTGATCTGTATTCCTTGGGTGCGACGGCGTATCACATGCTCGCGGGGCGACCTCCCTTTTCTGGCGAGACAGCCCTAGCATTGGCGATGCAACATGTTCAGACGACCCCCAAGTCCTTGAAAGAGTTGCGGCCCGATTTGCCTGATGGACTTGTGAAAATCGTTCATCGATTGCTAGCCAAATCGCCGGACGAGCGATTTCCGTCGGCTGCTGAATTGGCCAAAGCGCTGAAGGTCGTATTAGATGAATTGCCGGGAGATACGATTGAGCGAATGATTCCGTTTTCCGGAATGGTGATTGAACATGAGAAGATCGGCAATTCCGCGATCACACAAGAGCTGGAGCGGTTAACTAAGCAGCGACGTCGGATTGCGAATTCTGTGAAGTCAGCCGCCAGGTGGGTCGCATACGCTCTAGGAATGATCGCCTTGGCGTCGTTGACATCATACGCGGTTTCTGCCGCTATGAAGATTGACTATCAGTCTCCCCAACTTGCTTCAGCTACCGTTGTCAAGCAAAGTACTATCGAAAGGCAGTACGCGTTGGCATTGATCAAGAATGACTTAAAGCATTTCTACGCGGTTAGCGAATACTTTCCCCCGGCCGATCCCGTCAGCAGGAACTATCGCTTGAAGGCGGAATTGCAGATTGCCAGAAAGGGGATCGAGGGTGAGAAGTTTGATTTGGCGGTCCGTTCGCTAAAGAATGTTTTGGAATCCGGATACCCTAATACGGATCCTATTTTGGTGACGATTGCTAATATCGAGATGGGATGGGTAATGCGTAAGCTGCAACAGCCCGAAAGTGGTAGGTATTTCGAACGAGCATCTCGCGAGTTGAACGCCATGGATTCTCGAGGGAAAGAGCTTGTGCTAAACGCACTTCCCAACAGTGTCAAGCTCGAATGGGATCAGTATGAACTCGGTTCGACAGCAGATCGAAAACTTTCGTAATAACGACGTTTCGCCGTTAAGACTTCGGTCACATTAGAATCGTCGCCGGAACCATGCACTCTGTCCTGGAATCACTGGCTGGCGTTTATTAACGCATTCTTAACACAATCTAAACGAAAAACAAACAAAAAATTCAAGACGATTTCTATAACTCTTCATCTTCGCTAAGTCGAGTCGACGTGGCAGATTAGTATCTATTTCGAGGTGTTGAGTGAAACGTACAAACAAAGCCGCAAGCCGCGGGTTTACGCTGGTTGAACTGCTTGTAGTAATTGCGATTATTGGGATTTTGGTGGGATTGCTACTGCCTGCTGTTCAGGCTGCCAGAGAAGCAGCTCGCCGTATGAGCTGTAGCAACAACTGCAAGCAGTTGGGTTTGGCTCTTCACAATTACGAATCAGCTTTCAAGCGATTGCCGCCGAGCCGAATTAATGTTTCGTCGCCGGTTCAGTTCCAAGTTTCCTGGCCACAAATGATTTTGCCGATGATTGAACAAGGCAATCTGTTCAACAACTACAACGGCAATGTAAGCTGGCACAACATCGTCAACGATCCTGCGACCACGCAGCGATTACCGTTGATGATGTGCCCCTCTGCTCCTTCGGACCGAGATGTTCCACCAGTCGCTCTCTACACGGCGATGAGTGGACGCACCAATACTCCAATCTGGGGCTATGCAGACTATGGTACCGTTAACGCGGTCCGAAACGCGGCTTTCGTATCGTCCGGCTTGCCAAGCTTGAACGCTCGCGAAGTCATGGGAGCTCTCGGGCGTGGTCCGAATGGGGTCAAGATGGCTCAAATTTCCGATGGGTTGTCGAATACCATCTGCATTGGCGAAATTGCGGGTCGTCCTAATCTTTACATCATGAATCGACGTGGTACGAATCCTCGTAGTGGTGCTGCTTTCGGCACTCGTTTCACGGCTGACGGCTGGGGCTGGGCTGATATCGACGCTGGTTTCAGTGTCGATGGAGCCAACCAACTTGGTGAACAAAACAATACTAACAGCTCAGGAGCCACTACAATCGTTGGTAACTGCTTAGTGAATTGTACCAACGATTCGGAAGTGTATGCGTTCCACACCGGCGGAGCTCAGTACGTATTCTGTGACGGTTCTGTTCAATTCATCTCGGCAAGCGTCGATGCGCGCACGCTGATCGCTTTGATGACTCGCGACCATGGTGACATTCCTGGCGATTTCTAATTCTTGAATCGCAATCTTGGGGTTGGCTAATCGACTCCATTCCATCATGAGCCCTCCTGCCAACACGGGAGGGCTTTTTTTAATGCTCGTGCTACTGAGACTCACACAAAAGACTCTACAAATCTAATCGTAAAATGAAAACAACAACTGCCAGTCTAATCGCTTCGTTCTTATTCTTTGCGTGCTGGGGTCAGTCCCAGGCACAAATCGAGTTCTTGGGATCTGTAAGGATTCCAGGTTCAGCCACCGATCTCAGTGGGTTGACTGGTGAGCTAGAGGGGGGAGTCCCTGTTAATCAACTCGGCGGATTCTCTGCTATCGAGTATTCCGGCACTGGCAATGTGTACTACGTTTTGCCAGACCGAGGAGCCGGCGATGGTGCCGTATCGTATCCCTGTCGCGTCCACAAAGTCGAATTGACCGTTGACTTAGAGAACCGCGGACTTGGATTTCAACAACTCAGTACGATCCTGCTTAGAAACAAGGACGGAGAATCGCTCATCGGAAGCGAGGCTCGCATGTTGGAGTGGGACGGCACGGGCCGCTGCCCCAGTTACGATCCCGAAGGGATTCGTGTTACAGCCGATGGGCACCTGCTGATCACCGATGAGTATGGTCCGTATGCTGATTTGTTCGACATGAATGGCTCTCTAGTACGTGAATTGGTCATGCCAGAAAAGATCGACTTGGGAACGAGGCGAAAACCTCAGAACTCCCGAGGGGCTTTCACCAATCGAGGGCTCGAAGGGGTGACATTAATTCCGAACAGCGATCGGTTCCTTGCTGTTTTGCAAAGTTGTTTGATTCAGGACGGACGAGTTGAAGGGGACAAATGTCTTGGTACAAAAGCGCGATGGATCATCGGAGAATTGAGCTCCGATAGAACGCGCGAGGTAGTTTATCCGATGACGAATGAGTCGACGGGAGTCAGCGAGGTTCTGGCAGTGGACTCGAGCCGATACCTTGTTCTAGAGCGAGACTCCAAGGTCGGTTCAGCCGCAGTCATCAAGAAAATCTACTTGGCGGATTTAACAGGAGTAACCGACGTTTCGAATATCGAGTCATTGCTCAATCCTAGTACTGCGAGTATCCGAGAGATTAGAAAGAGCGAATTTATCGATCTCTTGAATCCGGAATATGGGCTCAATGATGACACCATCCCTGGAAAACCTGAGGGATTAGCCTGGGGGCCGAGACTACCGGATGGCCGACGCTTGCTGATCGTTTGCTATGACAACGACTTTGTGGACACCTCCGACTCCATCATCGCCGCCTTTGCGATCGACGGATTGGAATAAGAGCCCAGTTCGGAATACGATTCTCGATCGCCGATGCCGCAGGCCACACCGTCATGAGTGGCAAACTCAACGATGTGGAGCAATTGTCTCAATTGTTTCGAGAACTGCATCCGAAGTCGCCAGCCTCACCTGTCCCGACAGCTCCATCTCCGAGCGAACCTACCACGACACCGGAGCCTTGCACCTCCTGAAACTGGACGGTTCCACCATCAGCACCAGAACCTACGACGGTTACGGGTTCACTTCAGCAGGCATGAGCTACGACGACGAAGATCGTCTCACAGGCTACTCTCGCGCCAGCGGAACCTTCACCCAAGCTTGGAGTCTAACTGCAGTCGGCGACGGGAACAGCATCACCACCAACGGCACGGCACAAAACCGCACCCACGGTCCCACCCACGAACTCCTTACCGCCGGTGGCCAAAACATCACCACAGATGCGACAAACTTGTTTGGCTCTTTTGCCTTACACCTTAATGCTTACACCTTAATGCTTACACCTTACCACCTACTACATTCGCCAGCTACATCGGCGAACCCGTAGTGCGCAAGGCAGCAGGAACCGGTGGCACGATCCATTATTACCATCGCAACCAAAAGTACTCCATCACCGCTATGACCACGTCGACCGCCGCAGTCGCGGAGCGCTACGCGTACACAGCGTATGGTCAACCTACGATTCTAAACGCTGCTGGAACTGTGCTTACGAGTTCTGCGGTTGGCAATCGATACACCTATACCGGTAGAGAATGGGACGCGACCTTAGGTCTCCATCATTTCCGTGCCCGATGGTTGAGCCCGCTCGCAGGGAGGTTTCTGGGGCGAGATCCGATCGGGTATGAAGGAAGCGAGTGGGGGGGATGAATTTTTGGAGTCAGCGCCGCTTTTCAGGAGCGACTATTCCGGCGAAAGCGCAACGAATAACGATGACGAACCCGCTGGTGAAGATCCAAAGTCGTTTCCTGATTTTCATCCAATTCCAGTTGAAGAGTGGCCGCGTCCGGTCGACGAGTTCGAAGATGGAACTGAAAATTGTAGATGTTCACAGAATAAGAGATAGATTTAGTCAGTAAGGTCTCCGCCAATTGCGGACGGGCGGAAGAAGGTTGAAGGGTGAAGTGGGAAGTTTGAAAGAAGGCCAATCTTTTCCTTATAGGATTTCCAAAGGTGTTTTGGATTCCCTATTGTTCCGATCGATGCTCAAGCAAGCTATGAGATACCGTTTTCGAGCACTTTGTTGCACCGAATTCGGTCATTTGCTCTCCACTGAGTTCACTCAGTGGAAGCACGACTAACAAGCTAGCAACGACGCACTCTCCCCCCCCTTCCCTTCCGTCTCGCCTGCGGCGAGACGGAAGGGAAGGGGGGGGATAAAATGGGGGTATGCGTTGCTAGCCTGCTAGTCATCGCTCCACCGACACAAGGTCGGGATGGAGGCGTGTTCTTGACTCGTGAACCACCAGTCCTCCAGCGTGAGTTGCCTTCTTAATCACCCTCCCAAAGACTTTGGGAGGACCAGAGTGGAGGGACGATCACGAGGGGAGGGGGCTTTAGGAAACGCTGACTCGTCGGGCCTTTATATGCATTGCTGTGCCTTCCACCCTCTCCGAGCTACGCTCGACTCTCCCTCGAAGGGAGAGTGAATGCTGTAACTGCGCAAAGCCTTGTTACAGCATTGCTCTTCGCTCTTCGTCGTCTTCTACCATCCTGGTATCGCTAATCGCGGTCCCTTGGACATATTCCGACAGATACACCGAGCACTGTTCTTTGGTGGCCAAGCAATCAGGAGTAATCTGCGTGTCGGCGATCCTGTTCGCGATGGATAAACTCGCGGACCACCATTGCCACCTGATGCTCTTTATCTGAGACCTGATTGAGGGATTCTTTGATGATCGTTTTGCCCGTACTAGGCCTACCCACGACCAAGCAGAGTCCACCCTGTTGGCAAAGGTGTTATCCTTTTCGACCCAAGTGGTAAACTGCTGATTAAGCTTTTGGAGCGAGGATAAATCCAGGTTGCGAATGAGGAACTGATCGAGCCATTGTCGACCAAGAGTTGCTTGGGGACATGGGCGGGTTGCAAGGCTAGCTGCGGGAAGCGAGATTCAGACCGAGATCTGACTTTTACCCAAGCACGCAACTACGATCTCAATTCGGTACGAGTTGGACGATTTCTACGACCGAAGCAAGGTCCGTAACAGCTTTGTTGAGAATTGACAGCTGGTGTAAAATGGAGGATCTTCTGGTTGCCCACACAAAAGGACCGCTGAAATTTCAACGCATTAACTTAGCCGATAGCATGGATTGATTTGTGTTAGTCATGATTTTGTTAGTAATCAAAGGGACACTTCGCAAGCAGCTCTGGGCTGGTGTTCCGTGAGACCATATATCTGGATGCTGGTTGGATCGATCTTTTTTGCCATGATGGCACTGCTTACCGAATCGCTCAAGGAGCAATACTCCTTTCCTTGGATATCGGCTATTCGCTCCGGTGTGGCAACTTGTTTGGCATTCACGCTAGCCTTCGGAGCGGGAACGAAGCTCGTTTTTTTTAAGCCTATGACATTATGGATCCGCTCTTTATCGGGTTGGATAAGCATGATGTTTTGCTTTTATGCCATGACACATTACGACGTTGAAATCGTTTTAGCGTTAACGAACAGCTATCCTATTTGGGTCGCCATTCTTTCGTGGCCGATTCTCGGAACGGTTCCCTCGAGAAAGTCATGGGTAGCCTTGATAGTGAGCTGCGTGGGTATGGGTCTAATCTACTACGGTAGCTATGATGAAAAGGATATCGTCTCTACCTTTTCCAATCCCCGGTACGCGATACCCGCAGCCATCTTAGCGAGCATCATGAGCGCGGTTGCGCTCACGAATTTGCACAAGCTAAAAGAGATTGATGCCCGAGCCATCGTGACACATTTTTCTGCTGTCGCGACTATCGGAAGTCTACTTGTGTGGCTATCGATACCGTTTCCGGCAGATCTAGTATCCGCCGATGAATGGTCCATTGCTAGATTGATTGGAGTTGGTATCGCAGCCACCGGTGGGCAGCTTTGTTTGACAAAAGCCTTTTCAACCGGAACTCCTACTAACGTCAGCATTGTTGGGCTTTCGCAAGTTGTGGTGGCCGCTCTTTTTAAGTGGATGCTGGAACGCGAGGTACCCAGCTTGCTAACTGCACTGGGGATGCTGGTGGTGATGATCGCTACGGTTTGGGTTATGCTCAGCAAGCCACGACTCAAGCCGGAGAAGATCATCGCCCCCGAAGAGTAACTATTCAAAGGGGTGCGCGATTTCGACGAAACAGTCCATCGCATCGACTGCTGCGGTAATCTCGTGAATAGCCCATGCAATATCATTGGCAGGTAGAAGGTATCGCGGACCGATGGGTAGTATCCCCTCCGGCAGGCTTGGATTATCCATGCCTAGCTTGCAAGCCCAGCCGCGTGAGTAGTCTTCCCACTGAATCGTTTCTGGATCGGGAGTGGATACCGCTACGATCGTTAGCCTAGGTGCATTTTCGGGGGTTGGGTGCAACAGCTGGTTTATTTCATGCAGGGCAATCGTTCTCCAGAGGAATGTCTGGCGTGTCGTCTGATGATCGATAGCAGTTTGAAGACGATTTGTTAAAGAAGCCTCCGGAGTTACAACTTGAACATAGCTCTCGTTCCGAATATGCTGATTCAGCTCGTCAATCGTCATTCCTGAGACCGGATCGATGATTTGGGGCACGATCTCCAGAGCGGGCTTGAGGATAAAGGATCGCATGCACATCCGTGGATGGGGGACCTTGAAGTGTGGAGTCCAGATGCACTCATCATCGTGCAGCAGAACATCGACATCGATCCTGCGTGATTCCCACCGATGTTGCCTCTGTCGCCCAAGCTCTTGTTCAACCGATTTCACGATATCCCATACTTCCCAAACGTTGCAGGGGTGTTCTACCTGAACAACTGCGTTAAGAAAGTCAGATTGCCCTGCGGGGCCGCCAACTGGTGGGGTTCGGTAAAGGTGGCTGAAGATAAATCGGCTTTGAATTGGAAACTTTTCCAGCAGCATTCGTTTGGCCGCCAGCATCGTTTCCCGAACATTTCCGAGATTTGCTCCGAGGCTAATCAGAGACTTAGGCATGCCTATCTCGTTATTTCTAGGAACTCAACGGTCCATCGCACTTTAAAGTCTTCTTCGGTGAGTTCCCGGCCTCGATTGTCTGGATTAACGTAAGGGCCACCTTTTGGTTGGTTTCTGCGTACGGTTATCTTGTACAGAGGAGATTTGGCTCGATTCTCATCGCGATAAATGAGCTTGTAATCGCAGAAGTAGGAGGTTGGCTGCTCTGATTCCAACTTAGCAAAGGCCCATTTCGGTGCTTCCGGGAGAGCCGCGATCTCTTTGTATAGAGGATTTGTGCTCAAGTTTTTCTTGCGAAAGGCAAACTTTTCTTGTTCGGACGGTTGTTGTCTTTCAAACTCTTCCGGTGGAGACGGCATGCCATTCATTAAGGAAAGCCGGTCGAAGTCTTGGGCATGAATCAGATCCAGATACGCCTCGGAGATCTTTCGAGCTTCCACTAAGTCTGCTTTGGTGCTGAAGTTGCGGGCCAATAGCCCTGTCGTTACGGAGGTAATTCCAAGAACCACTGCCAGAAGAGCCGCGATGGTCGAAAACAAGTTGTAATCATTCCGTTTGCCGAGCAAAAATGCCACCACCCCTAGTGCACTGGCAACCAATGCGACTGGGATCATCGCTAAAAAAAGCATGGACAACAAACCGACCAACGCTAAAAAAAGCGATACAACGGCGAGAACTGAGAAGGGCTTACTTTCATCTAAAATTTCGGACCCATCGGTCATGTTGACGTCAGACATTGTAATCAGTTGGAAAATGAGGTGTGTAAGGCTTGCCCACAAGTATAACCGGTTGGCAGACGCATTGGTTCGTGCTTTAGAAAAACCGCTGTCATCCTAAAGATAATCAGAGTGACTGGTTTCTGGAATCCAAAACGCATACTATCGCCGATTGAACCAATAAAGTCCCAGCAACACGAATCCTCCGCCAGCCATGGCTGGGTAAGTAAGCGTTTCGTGGAGAAAAATCGCACCCCAAAGAATTCCGAACAAGGGAATGAGATAAGCAATGGTCATGGCCCTGGTCGCTTCAATCGCTCGAATCAAATAAAAATAAATCACGAGTGCAACTCCCGTACAGACTACCCCCAGAGTCGCTGCGGCGATCCAGCTTTGCCAAGAAGGCGTCTCTGTGGGCAGGAACCAAATGGACAAAGGTAGCATCCATAGGGTTGATGCGATTTGACTACCCGCCGCCACCACGAGCGGTGACAGATCGCCGAGCTTTTTCTTGCTGTAATGTGCCGAGATGCCGTAACACAAAGCCGCTATGAGACACGCGACCACGGCTAACACGCCACCTTGAATCTGCAGTTTATCCGAGACCAACAGACACACGCCGCTAAACGCTACCATCAGCCCGAGCCACTTGGCTCTCGACAACGGTTCCCGAAAGTAAAAGACGGCAATCAATGCTCCGAAAAAAGGAGAGGTCGCATTCAGCACCGATGCTAAACCAGCCGAAAGGGTCAAGGTCCCAAAGGCAAAAAGGGTAAAGGGAACAGCCGATCCAGATAAGCCCACTATCGACATGCGAACGGGGTGACTTAGCAACTCTCGCCCACGACCTTGAACGAGCACAACACTCGATAAAAACAAACTAGCAACGAAAACGCGAAATTGAATGAGTGCGATAGGGCCGAACTCTTTGGATGCCATTCTCATGAACAGAAACGATCCTCCCCAGATCGCTCCTAACACCATCATGAGTGAGAACTCCGTTAGTCGACTAACCTTCGGTATGCTTGTCAAAAAAGAAGTTCCCTACAGCCTGCTTCTACCTGCACCATACGAGCTTACTCGCCCGAGAATCGCATGAGATACTCTTGACGCTGTCTGCCGCTCAGCTTGGCAACCCTCAAGAAAACCTGACCATCGACAATGACCGGACTAGCAAAGGCTTCATCTCCGACTTTGCTCTTGGCGATTTCCGTGTATTGCTTTGGATCCGCTTTGAAGACCCAGAGATCTCCCGCTTCATTGGGCCAGTAGATGCGATCTCCCACCAAAACTCCCGATGCACTCACGGGGCCCGCCAATCGTTGAACCCACTTTTCCTCACCCGTCTTCGCATCCCAGCAATACAACCGACCGCTATCGGTCAGCGAATACAGGTAACCATCCGCAGCCACCATCGACTGCTCATAAGCCTTTTGTCGATTTCGCCAAAGCACCTTGCCAGTTTCCATCTCGATGCCCATTGTTTCCGAGGATGGGTACCCCCCACTCGCGAACACAACGCCATCATCCCAAACTGCTGTGCCGCAGGTCGCCATAGCCGTTCCCTTAGTCGACCAAATGAGCTCACCATTCTTAGGGTTGTACGCAGAGACGCTGTCTTGACCGCTAATGAGCAAATAGTCCTTGCCCTTGAAAGAGGTAACAACCGGAGATGAGAAGGAAATCGATTCCATTCGCTTGGCGGTCCAACTCCGTTTTCCGTTGGATCGGTTCATGGAGACGATTGCAGAGGGGCCGTCATACTCATAAGCTATGATCAGATCGTCACCGTAAATAATGGGAGAGGGGGCATAACCGTACTCATACATCTTTGGGTTGTATCGATCGATTCGCTCTTCCCAAACCCGCTCCCCCTCAAAAGATAATGCGATAGCCCAAACTGCTTCATGATGAAACAAGGTCAAGTAAAGCCGCTCGCCGTCGCTGGCCATGGTCATCGAAGCTTCGGTGTTCTTTGGATGGTTCTTGCTAGGAAAGCCGCCTTGATTCAGTTGCGTTTTCCAAACCTGCTTTCCAGTCGCTCTGTCGTAGGCCAACGCGAAATGGGTCTGCGATCCTTCATCGGCGGTCTGTAAATACACTCGGTCTCCGACAACAATGGGCGAACCATGCCCACGCCCAGGAATCGAAGCGGACCAATCGAGGTTCTGACTTTCGACCAGCTTGACAGGTGCATTGGTGGTGCCAAGCGCATGTCCGTCCCTGGTGACGCCTCGCCACCAAGGCCAGTCTTTCGTCTCATCGATCTTAGGAAATGAGTCGATGGCCACTTGCCCCCAGGCATAGGAGGCACCCCAAGGGGCTAACGAGGCTCCGATCAACCCAAATAAAAAAGTGCTCGCGATAGTGCTTAATTTCATAGATTTGGACTCACGATTTGTTATGGCAAATGCTGCTTTTCAGGACAGTGGGGGGTTAGCCGCGCACCCAGGCTGAAATGTTGACGACGTCGTTGAATATGACGAGTCCCATCAAGCCGAGAAGCATGAGCACGCCGAGCAATCTCATGCGGGCTTCGAACTCCTCGTCTGCGGGTTTGCCCATGATGGCTTCATAGGTCAAAAAGACCATGTGCCCGCCATCCAATGCCGGAATGGGGAGGAAATTGATAATCGCCAAGTTCGCACTGAGCATCGTCAAAAACATCAACAGCGGCGAAATGCCTCGTGAAGCAGCATCGTTGGCTTCCACAGCAATCGCACCGGGACCTCCCAAAGCCGACAGTGGCAGCTTGCCTCGCACCAACAGCCCGAGAAACTCCAACACGTTGCCGCCACGTCTTACGATTTCAGACACCCCGAGCATAAGAGCATCCTTTGGCGAATCCACTTTGTAGTTGCTGCTCAACGGTGCGAGTTCATACCCACGATCGGGCCAACTGATGGTTTCGTCCATGTGAACGGCTACCTTAGTCGGATTTACCTTCCCATCTCGTTCAAAGAAAACCTCAACCGGCATACCCGTTCTCATCATCTGCATGAGAGCCAGAACGTAATGCATGTTGCGTGTGCTATCGATCTTCATCGCTTGTTGAAGCGACTTGGCATCCTTGAGAACTTTGGAGTAAAAGGCCTTGTCTTCATCCGAAGTTGGTAGAACTTGCGTTTGAATGATAACGTCCCCTTCTTTCAGTCCAGATGCAGCGGCCTTTGAACCACTGGCTACACCGGAGACGACGTTGCTGATGGAGTAGACCAACCCGCTGCCGGGCAACTCCATTCCAACTGGACCAAACGTAAGCTCAGAGAGTGGAATCTGGAATTTGGTAGGTACCATCCAGGAGAATTCGGTCGTGGTCCCATCGGCACGTTTGAGGGTGATGCTGGTCTCTTCTCCAGCCTTGGCCGCGATATCAAACACTAAAGCGAAAGCATCGCGAATGGGATTTCCCTCCCAAGCGATGATTTCGAAACCTGCTTCAATGCCTGCCTTCTCGGCCAGCGAATCCTTTCCCACAGCCACAACCGGTCCAGGCTTAACATAAAAGCCTAGAGTCTTCATCGGTACAGGCTTGCTCGAAACGCTAACGAGCGAGCGACTTTTGTCGGTGTCGCTGGTCGGGTTGTCCAGCCGCATCACATCGAGAGTCACCGTCTCTTTGAGTTTGGGCTCGAGATAATTGAACAGCTCGTATCCCATCGGGAACTCAGAGTAGGGACTAATCTCGAGCTTCTCTCCGTTGATGCCGACAATAACATCCCCGGGCTTGAGGTCGGTCAGAAGATTCTCATATGCTGGGTCCTCCGAGAGGTTTTTGGAAATCGCATACAATGGCCTAACCTGAGTGGTCTCGGCACTTCGCAATCCCAAAGTCAGGAAGCGAATCTTCTTGGCAGGATCCGAGTGAGCCATCGAGCCGACAAACTCGACTTTCTGCATGGCTCCGTCCCGTTGGAATCCTACTCGAACCAGCTTGTTTGGGTCGCTCAAACCGGCGAACAGCACCCGCTGTTGCATCTCGCGAAAGGACAACTCAGGGTCGATCCGATCGTTGATCTGCTGGATCTGGTCGCCAGGTTGCAAACCTGCCATCCAAGCCGGATCGCCAGGAGGGACGCGCCCCACCACAGACGGGTTGTAGGGTACACCTATGTAGAACGCGACCGCAGCCATCAGGATTCCGAAGATGATATTCATGATCACCCCGGCACTGATGATCACCATCCTCGCTCCCACGCTCTTGGCAAGAAACGAACGTGGATTGTGAACTGGCTTCTGATCTCCAGCCGGTTTGTCTTCCTCGGCTGCTTCGTCACCCGTTTGGCTGCGTTCCAATTCTGATTGCGAATTCCGGGGGTCGTCGTCTTGACCGAGCATCTTAACGTATCCACCCAGCGGAATGATCCCGATGCCGTACTCGGTTTCCCCCCATTTAAAATGGAACAGCTTCGAAGGCAATCGAATCGGTCCAATCTTAATCGGTGGATCAAAGCCGACGTAAAACTTGTCGCATTGAACCCCGAACAGCTTGGCAGCCAGAAAATGCCCGAGCTCGTGAACAAATATCACGAAGCCCAATCCCAGGGCAACTAGCATAATGTTGTAAGCGAACGTCAGCTTGCCTTGTAACCAAGATGGTTCGGACGCGAACAACGGAGCGCTGAGCAGCTCCCAGGCAGACAGGGTAGAAGATAGAAGATCTAAATTAGTCATGCAGTTTTATTCCAACGATGAACCTCTTCGCGACTCCAGCGATCGAGTTTGAGCAACTCGGCCAAATCGGGAGAGGGGGAGTAATGATGTTCATTCAGAACGATTCGACAAATCTTTGCAATATCGGTCAAACGTATTTTGCGTTCCAGAAATAGCTCTACGCAAGCTTCGTTCGCAGCGTTGAGTACCGCACCGCAAGTTCCACCTTTTTCTGCCACCTCAAAGCCCAAAGCTAGGCAGGGATAGCGTTCCAGATCAACCGGTTTCCAAGTCAGTTCCAAGGGGGCTCCCCAATCGATTGCCGGGGACGAGGCGGCTTCGCGGGCTGGGTAGGTCAGGGCATACTGGATGGGAAGACGCATGTCGGGCGGGCTCATTTGTGCGATCACGGATGCGTCTCGATACTCAACCATGGAATGTATGATGGATTGCGGATGGATGACGACCTGGATTTGATCAGCACGCAAACCGAACAGCCACTTGGCCTCGATCACCTCGAGTGCTTTATTCATCATAGTTGCCGAATCAACCGTGATCTTCCTACCCATCTTCCAAGTCGGATGGGAGAGAGCGTCCTCGACCGTCGCTTCTGAAAGCTTCTCGAGCGGCCAGTCGCGAAGGGGGCCACCACTGCCGGTCAAAATGATTCTTTGCAGGTCGCGGGTTCCCTCGGGGGACTGCAAGCACTGAAAAATCGCGCTGTGTTCGCTGTCGACAGGCAGCACCTCAGCGCCCGTCCGCTCCGCCAAAGGCATAATCAGCGAACCCGCCACAACGAGCGATTCTTTATTTGCCAAGGCCAATCGCTTGCCGGTTCGCACCGCCTCTAAAGCACTTTCCAGCCCAGCCACGCCGACGATCGCTCCGATCACGGTGTCAATCTGAGTTCCTCCCACCAGATCGATGATCGCATCAGACCCAACCAAACGTTCGGTCTGAGGGGAGGCGGCTGGCTTTGTGCCCTGCCATGCCAGCCGTTCCGCATCCTTCATGCCTCTGGTTACAATAGCGTATCGAGGCTGGACCTGCTCGATTTGGCTCTCGAGCAAATCTAGTTGCGAATGGCAGGAAATCGCGGTGACCTGGTGAGTGGCACGCAATCGCTGCAAAACATCGATCGACGCCCGCCCAATGCTTCCCGTGGAGCCTAATACTGCAACATGGCGAATCTGGCTCAATGAACTCGGCTCCAGTAGTGGGAGTCTACCCCGGGAAGTGTTTAGTTAAGTACGCACTGTCTACACGCTACGGCAAAGTCGCTAGACTCGTTCCAATCGTCGCAAAACGTTTCTGCCATGGAATTTAACTCCTAAATTCTAGGAAGAACTACCGAAATCCTCAACGCCAAAGCCTGCCCCCTCGCTACAGAGGGCGCATAATTACACCGTTTCCCAAACTTTGTAGCCGCTATTGATAGCATAAAGCGAATGCCAAAAGATCAACCAGAAAAGAAATCCCCCTCCCCGAACTCTAGCGGCAATCCGCCCACACCATGGTTTATGTACTCGGTGCTGGCCATTCTGCTCGTGCTGGGAGTGGTCGCCCTCGTCTCCAATTCGCTAACTCGAGCGATTAGCTACCCCGATCTGCTGCAGCTGGTGGAGAATACCAAGTACACCAACCGAGGGTCTCGTGAGTTGGTGGAAGGTTTTTCGGGCTCGTTCCAGTTTCGGGATGATCTCTACACATACGAAATACGCAATCTAAAGGACTTGCAAGTCGACGAGAAAGCCATCACCGGCAAGGTCGAGATGGCGAGAATCGGGTCCGGCACCCCCACCAAATTCAAAGAAGTCTCGTTTAAGTCGATCAAGGACGGCTCCGAGTTCACCAACAAACAACTACGCGAAAAGCTAGACCGGGCCAATATTCCTTGGAGCAACGCTGAAGGACCGAGCATGCTGGCTCAGTCGTTCATGTTCTTCGTGTTGCCCCTATTAGTGGTTTTTGCCCTGATCATGTTCATGATGCGCCGTATGGGTGGAGTGAATTCCCCTATGCAGTTTGGTCGCTCGCGAGGCCGACTCTACGCCCAAGAAGATGTCGGTATCACCTTTGACGACGTGGCTGGCATCGACGAAGCAGTCGAGGAAGTTCGCGAAATCGTCGACTTTTTGAAGCACCCTGAGAAGTACCAAAGACTCGGTGGTCGTATTCCTCGCGGGGTCTTGCTCGTCGGACCACCGGGAACGGGCAAGACGCTGCTGGCCAAAGCGATCGCTGGTGAAGCAGGTGTGCCGTTCTTCTCGCTCTCCGGATCGGACTTTGTCGAAATGTTCGTTGGGGTGGGAGCGGCACGCGTCCGCGACATGTTCCAGCAAGCGACCTCGAAAGCTCCCTCCATCATCTTCATCGACGAGCTCGACGCGCTCGGAAAGAGCCGTGCAGGTAACGTACCCGGCTCCCACGACGAACGGGAACAAACCCTCAACGCGCTCCTGGTCGAGATGGATGGCTTTGATGCGAACGCGGGCGTGATCGTCATGGCTGCAACGAACCGACCCGAGACACTTGATCCCGCTCTTCTTCGTGCAGGCCGTTTTGACCGCAATGTGCTGGTCGACCGACCTGACAAACAGGGCCGCGAGGATATCCTCAAAGTCCACGTCAAAGCGGTCAAGCTGGCTTCCGATGTCGAACTGCAACAAGTGGCCGCAATCACTCCGGGCTTCGTCGGTGCCGATCTCGCCAATTTGGTAAACGAAGCCGCACTTCTGGCAGCTCGCAAGGGGAAAGATACGGTTGGGCAAGACGAGTTCAATGACGGAGTCGAACGCGTGACCGCTGGTCTGGAAAAGAAAAAGCGGATCATGAGCGAAGAAGAGAAACGCCGAGTAGCATACCACGAAGCGGGCCATGCGTTGGTCGCCTACTCGCTTCCCAATACAGATCCCGTCCACAAAGTTTCGATCATTCCTCGCGGTATCGCTGCGCTAGGCTACACCATGCAGCGGCCCGAGGGGGATCGGTACTTGGTTACGCAATCCGAGCTGGAATCCCGTATGCAAGTGCTCGTCGCCGGGACCATCACGGAGGAAATCGTCTTCCGCGACATTAGCACGGGGGCACAAAACGATTTAGAGCGAGCAACTCAGATTGCCCGCGGGATGGTCATGGAGTATGGCATGAGTCGCATGGGTCGGATCAATTTCCGCGAAGGCAATCGCTCCCCCTTTCTCGCATCGGGCGGTTCGGAGTCTTTTGGCCGCGAGTACTCAGAGCAAACCGCTCGCGAGATCGATCAAGAGGTCAAGCGATTGATCGATGAGTCTATTCAGCGGGCGCGCACGATCCTCACCGAACGACGAGCTGCGCTCGAGGCGTTGGCCAACAAATTGATCGAGGTCGAGGTCATCGAATCGGAAGAGCTTAAACGCATCATCGATGCAACGCTTCCCGGCCCGCGAGTGGTACCAGGCACCCAGGTATCGGGTACCGCCGGCGCCGGAATGCCAGCGAACCTCGAGAATTCTATCGTTCCCGGAGCGGCTCGCCCTAACGAGCCCCGAGCAAGCGAAGCTTGAGTCTCGTAGGCCGCAGCTGCGCAAAGCCTCCTTGCGGCCTACTTGGTTTCGATCTCGCGATCAATCGGCACAAAGTGCTAGCCAGCATCAGTCTGTCCGCGTAACGTGTCCGATGGATGTTCGCCAAAACACTCTTTATATGCCCTTGAGAAGTCGCCGAAATGCCAGAAACCCCAACGCAGCGCTTCTTTTGTTACCGTTGTAGAGGCTTGCGATTCCGATTGGAGAGATTTCCTGACACGATGCAATCGCATTATGGTCAAATAGGACATGGGTGACATACCCAACACCCCCTTGAAAGCATATTGCAGGGTTCGTTCGCTTACACCAGCAGCCACGCAAAGGTCCGCTACGTGAATTCGTTCCCCGATGTGGACGTTAGCGTAATCTTGGGCCGTTGTCACGATTTTGCTGTATCCCTGCTGCTTGAGATCTTGCAGCGATGGCTCAACGTGCTTCGAATATCTCAACGCAGACAAAAGTTTTTCAATCAGTTCTGTTTGAGCCGCAAACTGTACTTCGGGAACGTCGAAGACCTCAGGTTGCTGACTTGCCACGCCTATGAGTCGTTGTCCACACTTAAACAATTCATCTCGGCCCGATGGCGAGGGTGTTAGCAGTTCAATATTCTGTGGAACAAGAAATACCTCATCATGTTGCCAACGCGATGCGTAATCGAGAAGAAGTTCGGGGGGCAGCAATAGGGCAATGCTTTCATAGCCTGCGGCAACCACCAACTCCGCTTCGATACCAGATGTAATTGCCAAGATCTGTTCCGGATGAATCGGCGTTCCATTTATCGTCCCCGCTGATGTCGGGGAGAATAGGGTGTAACCGATGAAACCTGGTTGCAGGCTGGTCCGAGCCCGAACGGCAACATTCGTTGAGTGATAGACAACTTGGCAATGGCCTAGCCTCACGACGATACGTTTCGCGCGAAATCTCTCGGAGCTCAACTTCAATACGTCTTGCTTGAGAATCTCGATGGATCCGCCCACCAACGTCGGATCGTTTAGCTCGGTAACGGTAACGGACGGCAATGTGGGGAAAACATCTGCTGGGGGAGAGGAGGTCGCGGTTTTCACAGTTTGCGGAATTTCGATAGACGGAAGGTACGTAGAGGGAGACTATATGCACAAAGTGGTATGTCAGTCTTAAAGATGTAAGCAGGGTGTTCTGTCGTGTTTATCCATCGGCTAATTGGTTGCTGTGTTGTCATTGCGACCTTTCTTTCTTTCCACGTCCCAAAATTGCAGGCTGTCGACAGCCCAAAGAGCCAACCCAATATTCTCTTGATCGTCACCGACGACATGGGTTATTCAGATCTGGGATGCTTTGGCGGGGAGATCCACACTCCCAATATAGACGCTCTCGCTGCTCGTGGGTTGCGAGCGACCAATTTTTATGTGGCCCCGAGCTGTTCCCCAACGCGGTCTATGCTGCTAAGCGGCACCGATAACCACATTGCGGGGATCGGTAACATGGCCGAGTGGACTGGTCCGTCGCAGCGAGGAAAGCCTGGTTACGAAGGGCACCTGAACTCCCGAGTCACCACGGTGGCCTCCCGGTTAAAGGACGCTGGCTACCACACCTATATGGCTGGTAAATGGCATTTGGGCGATAAGCCAGATCAGTGGCCAGCAGCCCGAGGATTCGGGAGGGATTTCACTCTTCTGCAAGGTGCTGGGAGTCACTGGTCCGACATGCTGGGATTGCTACCTTCCGAGCCGAAGGTGGCTTACACGCGCAACGGTCAGCTCTTGAAAGAACTGCCGCCCGACTACTATTCCTCTAAGAATCTCACCGATTTCATCATCGAGAGCATTGATGAGAATGAGCAGGACAAGAAACCTTTTTTTGCCTATCTCGCTTATCAAGCTCCGCACGGACCGTTCGCGATCCCCGAGGACTGGAGTAAGCGTTACCAGGGAAAATACGACCACGGATACGATGTCATTCGAGACGAGCGATTGGAACGCCAAAAAAAGCTGGGGATCGTAAACGCCGATGCCGTGACCTTTCCTAGGTTGCCCAACATTCCGGCCTGGGAATCGCTGACCGACGAGCAGCGACGCCTTGCAAGTCGTAAGATGGAGATCTATGCCGCAATGATTGAATACATGGACGATCAAATAGGTCGGTTGATCGATCACTTAAAGAGGTCAGGCCAGTACGACAACACGCTGATCGTCTTCATCTCCGACAATGGTTCGGCTGGCGAAGACTTGGCTGACCTTGTGACAAAATTGGCTCCTGCGGCGAAAACTTGGTTCGAAAACACTTTCGATAATCGACCTGAAAACTGGGGCAATCCTAAATCAGCCATCGAATATGGTCCGCCCTGGGCACAGGTGAGCAGCGTGCCATTCCGCCTCTTCAAGGGGGTTGTAGCCGAGGGAGGGATTCGCGTACCTCTCGTCGTCGCAGGACCTGGAGTTAAGCATAATGGCACGGTCAATGACGCGGTACTACATGTCATGGATGTCATGCCGACATTCTTGGAATCAGCAGGCAACCCGACCGTGTCTGAATCAGCGGGAGATGACATCGCTTCCATTCAAGGCAAATCCATGTGGCCTTTACTCTCCGGAATCGACAAGCGAACGCGCACCGAAAATGATTGGCTTGGATGGGAGCTTTTTGGAAACCGAGCGATTCGACAAGGCGATTGGAAGCTGCTGTATCTGTTGCCAGCGGCTGGCGGGACTGGTGATTGGCAATTATTTCATCTTAAAGAAGACCCAGCAGAGTTGAATGATCTGTCAGCAAGCCATCCCGAAAAACGACAGGCCCTTATAAAGCTATGGGATGAGTATGTTAAGCGAACAGGCTTGATTGTATCTGACGCGGGACCCTTTGCAAACCGAGAGCCTTAACCATGATAGGGGGAAACAATCATGAAGATGCATCAAGTTAGCAATTCATGCTACGCGGTGATCAACGAGAAGAATCGCGTTTGCGATGCCAACTCTGGACTCATCAATTGCGGTGGAGGAGTCGTGATTGATACTCAATCCGACTTGGCCCATGCCAGACGAATGATCGACATGTTCAGCCAGGTATGGCCAGCCATGCCTGATCGTGTCATCAATACCCACGAAGACGCGGACCATGTCTGGGGCAACCAGTTGTTCGAAGGTGCCGAAATTATTGCTCACCGTTCTGTGCCCGAACGCATGAAGCAAGTTGCCGAACCAAAGGAAAGTCAAAAACTGCTGCATGGTGTAGGCCGACTCTTGACGCGACTTTTGCTCAAGAATTTACATCCTGGGCTTGAGGCAGCTGGAGAGCAACTGTTAGAGGACTACAACTTTGACGGCATTGAACTGGTTCTTCCGACGACCTTGTTCGACACACGCTATGAGCTCAACCTCGACGGCAAAGAAGTCCACTTGATCTATGTGGGACCATGTCACCAAGTGGGCGATACGATTATTCACATGCCAGAGGAACGAGTGGTATTCGCAGGCGATGTTCTCTTCCGTCAATGCACTCCAATGGGTTGGACAGGTTCCTATGAAAAATGGTTCCAATGCCTGGATTTGCTTATAGAGCTTGATCCTGAAACAATCGTTCCTGGGCATGGTCCGTTATGTGGGATCGAAGGCCCGATGGAAATGAAAGCTTACTTGCAATATGTACGCGACGAATCGAAGATATGCTTTGATGCAGGACTAACTGCGCTCGATGCCGCCAAAAAAATTGAGTTTGGTCCCTATAGTGAGTGGGCGGCACCCGCAAGACTTTACATGAACGTCGAACGGGCTTACCGCGAATTCCGAAACGAACCACTCGATGCACCCTGGGATTCCTCAGCGACATTTGATGCGATCTATCAAGTCGCAAAAGCCAAAGGTATCGAACCAGAATTCTGAGCACGTAGTACAACGAGTTGGGATCATCCGATACAAACTCTTTTATTTAGTTTCCTCAGGAAGATCTGTTAAGTCATCCTGACCGATTTTCAGATTCATTAAATTATCAAATAAAGAAGCATTCCATGAAATTTCAAATGATCCACGCAGATGACAACGGCGAGACACATTTCGGCGTCGAGGATGTAGCCGAGCGTGAGGTACCCTTTGGACCGCCCCCGAATCCGACGGGACTGATGAGCGACTTTGGAGCTGTGGCAACGATGTTCGTATTCTCGGTCCCTGCCGGAACTGATGTCCCTGCTCACAACGCTCCTCAGCCTTACATTGCCATCATTCTATCAGGAGAGGGCGAGGTCGCGACCAGTGATGGCGAGGCTCGAAGATTCCATCCGGGAGAAGTGCTCTTCTGCAATGATCTGACCGGTAAAGGACATGTGACACGCGCCATCACAGACCTAATGGTTGCTTTTGTAAATCGTGCCTCCTCCTAAAAGAATTTAATCCCAAATGACGAACAAAGTTAGATTACTTACCGATTCGACCGCAGGACTCAAGTTCACTGAAAGTCCACGATGGTACAACAACAAAATGTGGTTTATCGATATCCACGATAAGCGTATCAAGACGGTCGACCTATCGGGTGCCGTAGAAACCGCCGTCGATTTGCCCTTCATTCCAAACGGTTTCGGCCTGACACCCGAAGGCGTTATCGTGGTCGGCGACGCATTCGAACGAAAGATTTACCGTGTCGAAGATGGATCGCTAGACCTGCTAGCTGACATCAGCGATATGACTGTGTTTTGTCTAAGCGATGGTATTGTAGACTCTCGAGGTCGTTTGTACGTCGGGGATATCGGATACAACTTCGTAGACCCAGCGGCCAAGCCGGTGGCAACGTGTGTCCTAGTACTGGTTGGGACGGATGGCAAAGCAACCGTCGTCGCCAAAGACCTTTGCTTTCCCAACGGGATTGTGATTACGCCCGATGAGCGAACCTTAATTGTTGGTGAAACGATCGGCAATCGCCTCTCCGCATTTGACATCAATGAGGACGGATCGCTTAGTAATCGACGAGTGTGGGCGCAATTGCCTTCATCCATTGGACCGGATGGTATTTGTCTCGATGCCGAGGGAGGCATCTGGTGTGCTAATCCAGAAGGCCAAGACAGTGTGGTGCGAGTCTGCGAAGGGGGTGTCGTTACAGATAGGATCAAGGTCGATACGCACGCTTATGCGGTAATGCTGGGTGGCCCAGAGCGAAAGCATTTGTTTATTTGCACATCCGCTTCTCATGATCCAGCGGAGATTCATCGCAATCCGAGCGCAAGCTTCCATGTGGTTGAGGTCAATATTCCAGGCGTTGGAGCTCCCTAGGATGGAAGGAGTTCAATTGACTTATCTATGGCTCATGGCATCCGGCGATGGCGTGATGTACGGTCAGAAAAACGAATCAGCTCACGACGATCGTAAGCTTGGTTGCGTCAGTAGCTGCTTTTCCAACTCATGCAGCCGCTGCTTGAGTTCAGGAATGATTTCATCTGCTGCAGTCGCACCTGCAGTTGCTATTTCCTTTGTGCGGTGAAACTCAGCTAGTCCATATTTGGATGTGTCTGGCTTGATCCAAAAGTCGACAGCTCGGTTGCGCATCTTTCCGATGTTATGTGCTTGCGACTCAAAGATACGAAATATCGTGTCAATCGAACCTGCCTTTCTCATTTTGGTAGTGGGCATGTCAGGCCGGTTGCCAGCAAATTCGGGGCGGACATGGCTAGATACGTCGACACCGACCACGAAATCGGCACCGTTTTCTGCCAGGACATCGGCAGGTAAATTGTTGAGTACGCCGCCGTCAACCAACGCCATCCCATCTCGCATGATAGGTGGCGAAACGACAGGAAGATTGATACTCTCTAGAATCGCTCTTACCGCGTCACCTTCTCGACGCACCACCGTTCGCGCTTGCACTAAATCTACGGTGATGGCGTGAAACGGAATCGATAACTGCTCAAGCTGCCAATCGTAGAGATATTTCCGTAGCATCCCATCCCAAGCATGGCGACGATATTGCGAGACCAAATATAGGTTCGGCCAATTCGGAAGGCATCGGAATAATTTAGAAGGTGTTAGATCGTGCTGAAAATTTCGAACGGCATCTTGGGGAGACATGCCTGATGCATAGAGAATGCCTGCCATCGCACCCGCGCTTGTACCTGACATCACGTCAAAGGATAAACCGGCTTCCTCAAGCGTCTCCAAGACCCCAAAGTGAGCCATCCCTTTCGCCCCACCACCGGCCAGGGCGATACCGATCGAAATACCCCGAAGAACTCTTACCAACCGATCTATTCCTTGAATCTCTTGACGAGCAGGCGACCCACTCGAGGAATCAACAACGACCTTCACATCGGATTTTTTAAAGGTCACTCCACTTAGCAAGGGAGCTACGGGCGAATTGGGATCCAACAACCAGACGATGCGCACGCGATCGGATGCATCTCCATGAAAAAATTTTAGAGGAGCCATCGCTTGCATCAGATTCGGCGCATCGTTAGGTTCAAGCAACCAAAGTATTTCGTCGCATCCGAATAGCGGTTTGAAATCCATTTTGTCATGCTCTGCTGCCAAGCAAACTACGATTCGCCGATCGAGTAGTGGGGGTGAAGGCTGTAACAAAGGAGAGGTCCCTGCGTCGATGTCCCGAAACGGAAGTGCTTCTGGCCAACAACCCGTCTTGGTCAAGCAGTCAGGCTGGTTCGACCACGCTTCGAGTCTTTCTCCTAATTGATGCAACTTCGCTGCAATCTTTCCTGCCAGCTCATACCCTCGCTTGGATGATGCAACGATACCTAGACGAGGTGAAGGTACATTTCGCGACGCTGCACCGGCAACAGATTTGAACCGCGCGCTAAGGGTAAAAAACAAGTTCTGCATCAGCAAAGGATACATCTTAATCCAACGAATCAATGCTTCGGCGGGCGCGACAAGAAGCTTCCCGTTGGTTCGAGCCGTTATTCGAGCGGGACGGTTAGGATTTCTTTCGAGAATGTAGATTTCACCAATGGTTTCCCCTTGGTGGACCATTCCTAAGAGATTTTCTCGTCCGCGCGGATCGGTTAGAAAAGAATCCAACTCTCCTTCGACGACAATCCAAAACTCGGTGACAGGGTCGCCCGGAGAGGCGATGGTATCGCCGGCTGCGAACGGCCTTACCGTGAATTCTTGAGCGAGCGTGGCAATCTGATCCCGTTCCAAGCCATGGCAAAAACGGACCTCGGAAAGCCAACTAACGATTTGTTCGATTTCTGCAGTGGAGGCCGTCATTGATAACCTGATATGTATGGTCGAGAAAACCACCGCTACGTAGGTAGCGAACCGCACTCCAGTGTACACCCTCGACGCTCGCACGTCGAAACAGGCTTTATTGCTTTCCCTGTGGCGAAATAGTCCTTCGAATGAATACTATCGCTGATAATGCCAGCTCACTTTGGCACACTTTCGTGCCGTGCATGACACTGGAACCGGTGAACATTGTCGTGGAGCAGTTGCCCTTGGAGATTTCGCGAGAAGTTTGTCGTGTCCCGATTCGATCCGTCCTTATGGCGCACGCCCCCTAAAGGCAGGAACTAGTTGGCTGTTATGCCGTTTTGGAGGTCGGTTTGCCGAAACCAATCCATTTAGCGGTACGATAAGAGATTGATTGCGGAATTTCGATAGACGATCGTTCTCACGTCGTTAACCATCAATCATGTGTTAGTGTGACCGAACAATAAGTGGTCTCCATCACCAAAGGTTTTGGGAACGAAACTTGCACTGAAACTCATATGTGCAGTTCATCTGTCTCAACGATGCACAAGTCATCTGTTTAATATTCACCCAACGTAGGCTCTTTCGACCCTACACCCTTCTCAGGAGATGTTATCGTGTTCATGAAAAAATTAGTCCTTGCCATAGCAATTGTGGCTGCTGGGCTAGGAGTATGCGGGGCGCAGGAAGTTCAGCGACAGGCCGAAAGTGATGCCGCTATACGAAAGGCCGTTGATGCTTATGTGGCTGCATTCAACAAACGAGATGCCAAGGCATTGGCAGCTTTGTGGTCCCCAGAGGCGGTGTACACGAACCCCTTGAGCGGCGAGGAAGTCGTTGGTCGTGATGCCATCGAGAAGCAGTTCATCGGTATCTTCGCGGAGTTAAAACAGGTGAAATTAGAAGTGAGCACATTATCGATTGGCTTTGTATCACCGAACGTCGCCGTCGAGCAAGGAACGGCCAAAGTCATTGTTCCCGAGGAAGAACCGGATTTAACGCAATACACTGCCGTCTACGTTAAGCGCGGTGAGGAGTGGCTTCTGGATCGAATGACGGAGGAAGGCCTTCCCAATTTTCTTTCGCATTACGAACACTTGAAGGATCTCGAATGGATGGTCGGGAACTGGGTCGACCAGGACGAGGAAGCAACGGTGGCTACCGAGTGCAATTGGACGAAAAACAACAACTTTTTAACAAGATCTTTCACCGTTCAAGTAGGGGATCAGATCGACATGGCCGGTATGCAATTCATCGGCTGGGACCCTGCAGAGAAAAAGATTAGGTCGTGGGTTTTCGACTCCGATGGTGGATTTGCCGAAGCGGTCTGGAAGAAACAAGGCAACCAATGGCATGTCCATCAGACAGGTGTGCTACCAGATGGTCGTAAGTCATCGTCAGTCAATATCATAACTTACATCGACGAAAACACCTGTACTTTGCAAGCGGTGAATCGTGTCGTGGACGGCGAGATATTGCCCAACATCGCAGAAGTCGAAATCAAGAAGCAATAGTTAGCACCCTACAATTCATTTCCAAACAACGAGTTCCAGTATGAAAAAAATAATTAGAGTTAGTCTCGCCGTTTTAAGTGTTGTCGCCTTTACCGCAGACTTCGCCATGGCCCAGCGCGGCCGTGGTGGTGGGGGACGTGCTGGCGGCGGCATGTCTAGAGGCGGCGGGTTCTCTGGTGGTAGCATGGCCAGCCGTCCTAGCCCAGCCATCAGCAGATCACCCTCGATGAGTCGCCCGAGCCCAGGCTATTCCGCCGGTGGAGTTCGTCCAGGAGCTGGTGCTCCGGGAGCCGGGGCTCGTCCTGGTGGCGGTACAGGCGCGCCGGGCGTTGGAACGAGACCAGGAACTGGCGCGCCAGTTGCCGGGGCTCGTCCCGGTGGCGGTATTGGCGCACCGGGCGCTGGGACTCGTCCAGGAGTGGGGGCTGGAGCAGGAGGACGCCCATCGGCCGGCGATCTACAAGGATTTCTAAATCTCGGACCATCGACTGGTGCTATTGGTGCGGGTCGACCTGGTGGAGCAAACTTGGGTGCCGCCGGCGGTGGTGCCGCTGCGGCGTTTTTGCAAGGTGGAGGCGTTGCTGGTCGGCCGTCGGCCGGGCAACTACCCGCTGCTGGCGAGCGTGGAAGCCGTGGTGAGAATCAAGCAGCGCGTTCCGAGAATCGCGCAGGCAACCAGGCGACTCGATCCGAGAATCGGGCCAGCAATCAAGCTGGGCGAGCAGAGAACAGGCAGCAATTACAAGACAATCGCGGGCAGCGAGCTGACGAATTGCGCAATCAAGTTTTGGACAATCATCCACGGCTCGACTTTTGGTCACAGTATCCTAACTGGGCGGCCATGCGAATCACTCGACCCTATCGATGGGCCACTTGGGGTGCAGTAACAGGCTGGGTAGGATACGGTGCAAGTGCTCCAGTATCCTACAACTATGGCGATAGTGTTTATTACGAGGGTGATACGGTTTATCAAGATGGGCAACCCATTGCTTCCTCCGAAGAGTACACGCAGCAGGCGGAGACCATCGTCGCGAGTGCACCGGCAGTCGCTTCAGCTGATGCAGATTGGCTACCGCTTGGCGTTTTTGCGTTGTCGCCTGACGGCCAGTCATCCGGTCCTACACCCTCGCTGTTTTTGCAGCTTGCGATCAGCAAAGAAGGTGTGATCCGTGGTACGTTGAACAACACAGCTACGGGGAAGACGCAGGATGTCGAAGGAATGGTGGACAAAAAATCTCAGCGATGCGCCTGGACGGTTGCGGGGCAGAGCCGACCCATTATGGAGACGGGCATCTCTAATCTGACACAAGATACTGCACCATCGCTAATCCATTTCAATGACGGTCAAACTCAGCAATGGCTGATGGTCCGTCTAGAAGAACCAAAGACTCCGCAGTAAAGGCCCATTGATTCACCAGCCTCTATTCGGTTGGCTTGCAACTACGTTACCTGCGGTGGCTCACAACCACCGCAGCACTTTTTTAGTTGAAGATCGTTGCAAACTCAACCTACTCGACAACACATCACTTCAGCCATAAAAGACTCTTATGAAACTCACGAGAATTTTAGCACTGTGCTGCATCACGGTCGCATGCTTCGTTTCAACATCACCGGCGCAACAAACCAACAGCTCGCCGGATCGCACTGTACTACCGATTACAGAACCATTGAGGCAACCGACGAAAGTATTGGATGTTCGCAATGCAACACCGCCGCCGCGGTTTGAAGTTAAGGCACCGCCGGGAGCACCCAATGTGCTGCTCGTGTTGATCGACGATCTTGGTTTTGCAGGTACATCGACGTTTGGTGGGCCTGTGACCACGCCCACCTTTGATCGCATCGCACGTTCGGGCTTGAGGTTTAACAATTTTCACACAACCGCCGTTTGTTCCCCAACACGCGCGGCTCTCAAGAGCGGTCGGAACCATCACGTAAACAATATGGGTGGGATCATTGAGACCGGCACCGCTTTCCCCGGTAACACAGGCCAGATACCACAGAACGTTGCCCCCTTAGCAGAAATGCTTCGCCTCAATGGATTCGCGACTGCCGCCTTCGGCAAGTGGCACGAAACAGCCGCTTGGGAAGCCAGCGCCGCCGGGCCTCTTGATCGCTGGCCCACCCACCAAGGTTTCGAAAAGTTCTACGGATTTCTAGGCGGGGAGACCAACCAATGGGCACCGTTCATTTACGATGGCACCCACCAAGTCGAGTTGCCCGAAGACCCGAGCTATCACTTCTTAACCGACATGACCGATCAAACGGTCGCTTGGATTCAATATCAAAAGGCGTTAACACCCGACAAACCATTTTTCGCGTACTATGCTCCAGGCGCGACCCATGCCCCGCACCACGTGCCAGCCGATTGGATCGCGCGTTGGCAAGGAAAATTCGATGGTGGGTGGGATGTGATGCGTGAGCAAATTCTAGCGCGTCAAATTGAACTGGGTGTGGTTCCCAAGGGAACGAAGCTCGCTCCCAAGCCAGAGGCAATTCCGGAGTGGGACACGTTGAGTGCAGATGAAAAACGCCTTTTTGCTCGTCAAGCAGAAACGTTCGCCGCTTTTGTCGAAATGACGGATTACGAAATTGGCCGTGTCATCGAAGCAATTGATCAGACCGGACAACTTGACAACACGCTGGTCATTCTCATCTATGGTGACAACGGCACCAGTGCTGAGGGTGGTCGCAATGGGATGTTCAGCGAGATGACCTACTTTAACGGCGTGCAAGAACAAGTTCCCGATATGCTCAAGTTCATCGACAAGTGGGGTGGGCCGGAAACCTATCCTCATATGGCCGCAGGATGGGCAGTGATGTTCGATACACCTTTCACATGGACCAAACAGGTTGCCTCCGATCATGGTGGGACAAAGGTTGGTACAGCAATTCACTGGCCCAAGGGGATCAAGGCTAAAGGGGAGCTGAGGAATCAATTTCACCACGTCATCGACATCGCACCAACGATTTTAGAGGCCGCTGGACTACCGGAACCCAAAGTCGTCAACGGTGTAACCCAGCGTCCGATGGATGGTATCAGCATGGCCTATTTGTTTGATGATGCGAACGACAAGGAACGGCATTCCACCCAGTATTTCGAAATGTTTGGCAATCGTGCCATGTATCAGGATGGCTGGTTTGCTCGTACCATTCATAGAGCACCCTGGGAGCCAAAAGCCCGTCGTTCCCTTGACGATGACTCTGCTTGGGAACTCTTTGATACCAAGAAGGATTTCAGTTTGGTGAACAACCTCGCTGCTAAGTATCCCGAAAAACTTAGGGAACTTCAGACGCTGTTTCTCGAAGAAGCAGAGAAAAACTTTGTCCTTCCCATTGACGATCGCTCTGTCGAGCGAGTCAATGCTGAGCTCGTCGGGCGTCCAGACTTGATGGCTGGTCGCACCTCGTTGACTCTTGCCGAAGGCATGACCGGGATGAGCGAAAATGTTTTCTTGAACATCAAGAACAAATCGAAAACCATCACAGTAGAGGTTGAAGTACCTGAGAGCGTGACGGCAAACGGCACAGTGATCGCCCAAGGAGGTCGCTTTGGTGGCTGGTCACTTTATGTGAAGGACGGAGTTCCTGGCTATCACTATAACTTCCTAGGACTAGAGCAATTCACTGTGGCTTCAAGCGAAAAATTGTCATCTGGAAAATCTACCATTCGATTGGAATTTGACTATGACGGTGGAGGAGTCGGTAAAGGCGGGGCCGCGACTTTGTTTGTTAACAACAAGAAAGTGGCCGAAGGGACGATTTCCCGAACACAGCCGATGATCTTCTCCGCAGATGAAACCGCTGATGTCGGTATCGATTTGGCGACTCCTGTCGTCGAAGCCATCGGTGCCGAACGAAAGTCTAAGTTCACTGGTCGGATTCCCAAGGTCACGATCGAGGTCAAGTGATGGATGCCAAGACACAACAGATGAGACCTCTTGCGAAACATGCGTTTTACCTATGTTTTTTGAGCGTTATTTCCAGCAGCGTGGTTTCTGACCAAGTTATTGCGCAAGAGGCAAGTACCACCAAGTTTCCCACTCCAGTTCCCCCGGGAATTGCGATACCAGACAAGGTGGAGACTCGGTTGGGAACACTCGAGTTTTTTGATGGATTCCCCAAAGATAAGACATGCGAAATACTCTTTGACAATCTTGATTTCCAACGAGCGGTTCAATCTTATCTATTGGCCATTCCTGCGGTGAACCAAGCGGCAATGCGTAGGGCGTTACTGCAATGGGGACCAGCTAATACGACCATGCCGATTTGGGAGGATCTCGTCTTTCCTCGTACAGTCGGCCTGACTTTTAATACCAGTACGCCCTATTGTTGGATGTGGATTGATCTGCATGCAGGCCCTTTGGTGGCAGAAGTGCCACCTGGGGTTCTTGGTGCTATCAATGACCATTGGTACCGCTGGGTCGTCGATGTAGGTGTGACCGGTCCCGACAAAGGACAAGGTGGCAAGTATCTCATCCTCCCGCCGAACTACGCTGGCGATGTACCGGATGGATATCATGTCGCGCAAGCCCAGGCTTTTGAGATGTTCTTGGCATGGCGGACGTTTCCCGACCAGACTGGCAATTTGAAACCAGCCGTCGCAATGACAAAAGAACGAACCAAAGTTTACCCCCTTTCACAAGCGGACAATCCGCCGGCGATGAAGTTTGTGAACATCTCTCCCGAGCCATTTGTGACGGTCGGACCGGGCGACTACCAGTTTTGGGAATTGCTAAACCATGTCGTCCAATCCGAGCCTCCGTACACCGGAGATCCTGTGATGCTTGGTTTTTTTGCTTCGATTGGGATTGAGCATGGAAAACCTTTCGAGCCCGATGCCAGAATGAAAAAGATTCTTGCCGAAGCCGCAGTGGTGGGTGATGCAACAGCGAGAGCACTCACTTATCGGATGCGTGATAAGGAGGCTTATTACTACGAAGGGAGCGCGTGGCGAACAGCTTTTCTTGGTGGTTATAGTTTTGAACGCGACGGCATCAAATTACTCGATTCGGCGTCTCAGTATTACTTCTATGCAACGGGTGTTACACCCGCAATGGAAGCCAAAATGGTTGGCTCAGGTTCTCAGTATGCGCTCGCGTTTGTTGATTCCAAAGGTCAGCCGTTAGATGGTAGCAAGACGTACAAGCTTCGCGTACCTGCAAGTGTTCCCGTCAATAATTTTTGGTCAGTAATCGCTTACGACAATCAAACCCGCTCTTTCTTGCAGACCGACCAAACTTGGCCATCAGTCACAAGCAATGATAAAGATTTTCACGTCAACGACGATGGTTCCGTTGAGATCTTTTTTGCACCCACGCGGCCCGAGGGAGCTAGAAACTTCATCCGCACCATTCCACATAAAGGCTGGAATGCGATCTTTCGACTGTACGGACCGCTAGACCACTGGTTCGATAGGAGCTGGCGGTTGGGTGAGATCGTTTTGATTGACTGACCATTGAAGGGTTAACTTTTGTAGATGTGCTGCTGAGTGAATTGCTTCCGGTAAAAGATGGTAAATTTAGCGAATGCTTCTGTAGATTTTATCTTGCAGTTGGATGAGACGTTGAATTGAACAGAACTTCGGATGGTATCTAGTCCCGTACTCAATAGTTTGCATTTTGCACAGATTAAACAGTATTTTGGGAAGGTACGTCCGCACACCACGAGTAGGAAAATAGATGACCTATCTTCCCTAATTGCTCTAATCGCATCATGTTGTAAATAGTTGCTGGCTCCCGTATGGGATTGTCGAAACCATGAGGAGTGTTCCGCCTCAGGAGGAGATGGAGTTGATCGCAAGGCCGCGAGCAAGCAATCTATCCTTCTTGAATCGATGTCAGCACTGGCATGGTCATGAATCCACTGTCGAGTCGCAGGATACAGACTATTCTGCTGGTGGTCATGATATCGATCTGCGTGGCAGGCTGTCGGATACACAACCAAGCCTGTTTTACAAAGCATCGATTTCTATCGTCGCAAAATACCGCACCTGTCATTTGGCCAACCGACGGGCCTTTAGCCCAACGTGCGGAACGCTTTCTCAAGCTCGCGAAATCTCTCAGCGAATCCGATGATGCAAGAAGTGTGGACTATCACTTTAAAGCCACCACCTTGAGTTGGTGCTCTTTAGCCAAGAACGCAGAGTTTATTACTCCATACCATCCATCATGGGATGTGTACCAGACGAGTCTCCAAGGACTCGTCGTCGACGCCGTTCGGTTTCAGCGTTTCGACCGTTGCGGAAATTTGAAGATTTATGAACCTAGTGGCCCGAATCTTATTCCCATTATCAGCTCCAGTTTGTATTGGCCAACAGAGCAATTACAGCGATTCCAAGCCCCAATCGAACCCAAGCATCCAGAACTGAATCGCTATTTTAGAAAATCTGGGTTGGGGGTGCCACTGGTTGCCTTTCGGGGCAAACCCACAGGACACGACATCGATCCGCTAGAAGGCTTTTTCCCGCAACAGTTGCCGCTGGCCTCCACCTTGGTCCTTCGAACGGTTGACCGTGCGCCGACCGAAGAACAGGCCGAGCAGTTCTTTGAAGAGTCAGAACAGTTCGTGATCGACCTAGTAAACCCCGTGAGGGTCAACTCAATTCAGATACAGTCCCGACATATTCCGATCGCCAAGGATATTAGTGCCCCTCTCGAGTATCAATTGCAAAATCGACCAACAAACCCTTTGGTGGGTTTTGTTCTTCCCGGAACTGGCAGCCAAAATGATGGGCTTAGGTGGATGGAGCCCTATCAGCCTGGAAAGATTCCCATCGTGTTTATCCATGGTCTGATGTCGGAGCCGACGACTTGGATGGATATGTTAAATCAGTTGAGGACGCTACCGTGGTTCAACGAACGCTATCAGGTTTGGGGGTTCAGCTATGCTACGGGAAGCCCATTCGTTACCTCAGCCATGAGGTTGCGAGAACAATGTCGAGAAGCCATTTCGCTCGTAGATCCGCAGGGAGAAGACCCTGCCTTGGATCAGATGGTCATGATTGGGCACAGCATGGGGGGCTTGCTCGCAAAGTTACAGATCGCCGATAGTCAGGATCGACTCTGGAATTCCATCTCGAACATTCCGTTCCAAAATATTCGGGCCACCCCAGATGCGAAACGGGAACTGGAAAGACGCTTGTTCTTTACCCCACAGCCACATGTGAAGAGGGTTATCTATATTGCGACGCCACATCAAGGCTCCTCGTTCGCATCACGTGGTACGGGCAGGCTCTTTTCTTCCTTGGTACAACCTGACGAAGAAGTCCTATCGTTTCATGAACGATTGATTCGCGATAACCCCAATGCTTTCACTGGGACTTTCAAGAAGCGAATACCGACAAGCATCGATTTGCTTGAACCGAGCGATCGTACATTACAAGCAATCTACGATCTGCCTGTACCATTTGATGTGCGACAACATTCGATTGTGGGGACAGGCGATGGACCATGGACACTAGGGCTGAACGACAGCGTAGTTCCCGTATCGAGCGCGAGGCATCGGTGCGCTGAAAGCGAACGCCAAGTAGCCGCGTGTCACACCAAGATATTGAAACATGAAGACACTATTGCCGAGGTGATCCGATTGCTCCACCAGCATCTTATGGAAGCAGAAACCCAAAGCTGGCCATGATTCGGCTGGCATCTTGTTCTGAACCATCACGATTGGCTCGAGAGCCCCATAGGCCTTCCACGCCGAAGAAAAGATATTCGGTTGGTTGGTGAATTAGGTTGACCGCCAAATACTGGATTCGACTGACACTGTCGGTCGGTTGCAACGACGAGTTATTGACATCCTCTTGGCTATACGTAACGTTCGTGAACCAACGTTTTGACCATGAGTGGTGCAAGCCCGTATACCAAGCGACCATTCCGAGTGGAGCACCACGGTCCAACGCGGCGGGTGCCAAATCCGGCAACTCACGGTAGCTTCCGATACCAGTCCCCCACAGGATCCCACCGTACATGCGATTCTTTGGGTTTAGGTCAATGAAACCTGTAGCATTCAAGCCTGAACCATTAAACTCGAGGGTTTCTCGGTCGGTAGGCTGATAGCCAATCCGACGAACAACCGAAGCGAGTTGCAATTGCATGTTATCCTCGGTGTAGCGAATCCGGGCGATCGCATCAGGTAAGATTCTCCGAGCCTCGCCAAAACTCAGAAATTGGGACTCTACATTAACTGGTGAGTCTTCGATCGCCGCTGCAATACTCCAACGTTCGTTGGGAAATTTGTGGCTCCATCGTACCTGTGCCTTGCGAGGACTGACACTAGCCACGTCACCTGTCAGATCAAGCGTGTTGGGTAATGCCGCACGATGTGCCAAGGTCGACCAGGTTTGGCCAAGAATCAGATTCCTATATTCGCCGTAAGCGTGACGTAGTCTCATTGAGTTTCCGTCCCCAAAGAAATCTCCCTCGACGAAGATCCGGATCGGCGCCTCGCCATCCAACGCTTGACGTTGCACGTCGAGGCTAAGTCTAGTTTGCCTAGCATGAAAACGGGAGTTGGTCCGCTGAGCCTCACCAATCGGGATGGTGATAGGATCAAAGAAATCAGTCGAATCAATCGCCCGAAAATCCCGAATCACATCGGTCTTTACGTAGCCACCCATCTTGGCTCGCCATGCACCGTTTTGAAACGATAGCCCCTCAAGAAAGTCTTTTGGGAAATCGTTGAAATTCAACTGCCCATGTTGCGCACGGTCTGACTCGGAAAAGAGGTTGGGATCAAAGAGAAAATTTGTGGTAGAGAAAGGTGCTAGAGGCCCGGAGGTTAAATCGTCACCGAGGATTTGCGACTCAGGGGCGAATCCTTGATCGTTTTGCATCGCTGGACAGGATTCAGAAAACAGAAAGAACACAAGCCCAAGGCAAGCACACCGAAAGCAAAATGCTGCGAGATGGTGGCACATCAAAATCGGATTCCCGTACCGACATTACATGCAAAGTTGGCAGCATCCTCGTTCAATCCCCAAAATAATCTCGTCCCGATCTCCATGTTGGGAGTAACCAGAAAATGCATACCTGGACCAAGGTAATGTTGTCGATACTCCTCTTCGCGCCCTCGGCTCAGCAAGCAGAAGTATTCGAGGTGGATATTGGCACGGTCGTTCCATATTGGTGCCTTGAGAACGACTGACGGAGCCCATTCCGTAAAACGATCTTCCTCCTCCGACAACATAAACCAACGCAGGCCCGTATCGAATTCCCATTCGTTGGCCAATGTCCAACCTCCTGCGTATTCGAGAGAAAGATCGGTATCGTTCGAGGGACCGCTGGTCGGAGTGTAGCCGGTTACCATAAGAGCGCTTGTTGGTAACCAACTGTCCGCTGTGGTCAACGCAATCTTTGCTCCATAGTTTAGGATGCCCTCTTCGCTTCTTTCGGTGCCCGCTGGAAGCAATTGGTGAAATTTTCCGATTTCATAGTTCCAGCCCATGCGCAATTCAAGCAATTCAGATACGCCATACCGCACTAAGAGGTCGGGGAACAAATGCCCTTCGTGCTCTGCGTTCTGGTCAAGAAAAGTATAGGATCCTTCTACAACCCATTTTTTATACTCAACAAGACGTGGCGACCGCGTAAACGAATCGCGGTCGGTCTCTATGGGGCTACCTTCCGTCTGAGAAGATAGGGTCTGACCTCTCAAGGGGATAGATCCAAAAGCAACCTCGAATACAACAATAATGCCGATATAAATAAAAGTTCGCATAGCAGTTTGAATCGACACTAATCATCTCCTCCATCTGGACCAAGAAAACACGTGCCAGAACGGGCAAGCGAAAACCTAGTCGTGGGAGCTATTGTGATCGGATAGCGACACCAGGATTATTTGCCCCAAACCGCAGGGGCGAAAAAGTCAACCTAGCTTATCTGTAAACACTTGTTTTGGGGCATTTTGAGCACGCTACTAAAAACCTGGCGATCGTCCGGACGCAATAGGTTTAGAGTTTTGCTTTCCTGCCATGCTTTTAATCGGAGAGGCGTCGAACCTGTCCGTTAACAGTCGACCACATTGACCGCTAAGCCACCGAGCGAGGTCTCTTTGTATTTGACTTGCATGTCGACTCCGGTTTGACGCATGGTTTCTATGACGCGATCAAGCGATACAAAGTGCTGTCCGTCTCCATATAGAACTGCCAGTCGCGCTGCATTAATCGCTTTGGTCGCACCCATCGTGTTTCGCTCGATACAAGGCACTTGGACCAATCCCGCGACGGGATCGCATGTTAGACCGAGATTGTGCTCCATACCAATCTCGGCTGCGTTTTCAATCTGTTCGATGGTTCCGTTCATGCACGCTGCTAGGCCAGCAGCAGCCATGGAGCACGCGACTCCAACTTCACCTTGGCAGCCCATCTCCGCTGCCGATAGCGATGCGTTGCGTTTGTAAAGCATACCGATGGCTGCTGCCGTTTTCAGGAAGCGGTGCATACCGACTCGGTTTGCTCCCGGCATGAAGAACATGTAATACGCAAGCACTGCCGGAACGACTCCAGCCGCACCGTTGGTGGGAGCGGTTACGATCTTGCCCCCGGCTGCATTCTCTTCGTTAACGGCTAGTGCAAATAGACTAACCCAATCGAGTTGCTGAAGTGGGTCGGTAAATGGGTAGCCCCCCTCTTTAAATTGAAGCAGATCACTAGCGCATTGCAGCGTGACAGGGGAGCGAGAAGTGAGTTGCCGGAAAATACGAGGGGCACGGCGGGGCACGCGGAGGGATCCTGGCAGCAAGCCACTGGTCTGGCAGCCTCGATCAATACATCGCTTCATGACATCCCACAGTGCATCGAGTTGTTCAGTAATCTCGGCATCTGACCTCATGATCCGTTCATTGGCATCAACGATTTGATCAATGCGTAGCCCTGAATGGCGGCACATGCCTAGGAGTTCTTCCGCCGATGTGAATGGATAGGGAAGACTAGTGGCCGCTTTGTCGGTGGCGTTGGACTTGTTGTTGATCAGCGCGAGTAATTCGGGGCGATCGTAGACGAAGCCGCCGCCGGTCGAGAAGTAATCTTCCTCGAGAAGGATTTGGCCAGGAGAGATAGAACTCTCCGAAGAGAGAAGCTGGAACTTCATCGCGTTGGGGTGTTCGGGCATCGTTTCATTTCGTAGCCAATGCACATCGCGAGCCTCCTCAAAAGCGATTGAGAAGCGTCCGGCCAGAGCAAGCTGATTCGTTGTCCGAATCGATTTGACAGCCAGAGCAATCTCTTCGGTTTGACTTTTGGCAGGCAAACAGCCCGCCAGACCGGACAGTATCGCACCATCGGTGGCGTGACCAACTCCCGTGAGGGCCAACGAACCGTATAGGCGAACTGAGATTCTGACATCTTCGGGAGCGAGGTTCTGATGAGCAGCCAGATCCGCCGCTTTGTTGGCGAATCGATTGGCGGCGACCATGGGGCCCATGGTGTGGGAGCTTGAGGGGCCAACACCAATTTTAAAGATTTCAAAGACGCTGTTCATGAGATAGGTTTCAATCGATTTCGCAGTTTGGCTCGGATCAACTATGCTGTGAGGCTTCAAAGAGTACCATCAGCGTGAGGGGAAAGAAACTCTGATGCCTTTCGAATTGTCGATTGGCCATCGCAGAGCCAGCAGTCACGGGGAGAATGCAGCATGACTTTTTCAGAAGCCACTATTAGCCGCCTCCCTCTCTATCTGCGCGAGCTCTTGCAAATGCAGCGGCAGGGAGAGCCGCGAGTCCAGAGCGGTGTGCTGGCCAAACGATTGGGGCTCAATGCGTCGCAGGTTCGTCGGGATCTATCAGGCTTTGGGCCCTTGGGCCAGCGCGGCGTTGGCTACGACGTGCGAGGGTTGATCCAGACGATTCAGCAAGTTTTGGGTAGCGATCGATCCTGGAACGTGATCTTGGTAGGGGTCGGGAACTTGGGACGGGCGTTGACGGGCTATCGGGGCTTTGCTCAGCAAGGTTTCCGGCTGGTTGGTGCGTTTGACATCGATCCGAGCAAAATTGGAGAGAAGCTAGGACGCATCAGCGTTATGCCTCTTTCGGAGCTAGAGGAGTTTGTGAGATCGGAGGGGGTTGAGTTGGCTATGATCGCGGTTCCGGCTGGGGTGGTGGGCGAGGTGACGAAGCGACTGGAGATTGCCGGCGTGACAGGCATTTTGAATTTTGCTCCTGTGATGGTCAGTAGCTCTGCCAGTCCGGTGACTGTGGTCAACGTCGACCTGGCCATTGAGCTTCAACGCTTGGCGTTTCAGGTGCTGCAGTCGCGAGACGAAACGGAAGGCTAGTCCTGTCGTTTTTGACAGCTCGGGTAGCACGGCGGGCGGATCTCTATCTCTAAGTCTATCCAGAAAAGCAACTTACGTCGATTTTACATCGCTTGGCACGGCGATTGCTCTGGTGGGTGGCTTCCCTCTCGAGACTGCCAATTCTGAAAAAACGAACGCGATCTGGTTCGGAATTGGTGTATCGGAGACGTAACCAGAAATTCTCGAGGGCGAAGACAAGTCCTCACCCTACCGACTCATTTCAAGGAGTTCAACGTGGCAAAGCAGATGGTTTTTGATGACGAGGCGAGGCAGCCGCTTTTGGCTGGCGTCTCGAAGCTTGCGAAGGCGGTTCGCAGTACCCTTGGTCCTCGAGGGCGAAATGCCGTACTCGATAAGGGATGGGGTTCCCCGAAGATTACCAAGGACGGTGTCACAGTTGCAGAAGAAATCGAGCTCGACGATCCGTTTGAGAACCTCGGTGCTCAGCTCGTTAAGGAAGCCGCCAGCAAGACCAACGACGTAGCTGGTGACGGCACGACGACTGCAACCGTTTTGGCCGAAGCGATCTTTCGCGAAGGTTTGAAGATGATTGCTTCGGGTGCTGACCCGATGTCCCTCTCGCGTGGGATTGCCAAGGCAGTGGATGCGGTCAATGCTGAGATCAGCAAGATTGCAATTCCAATCGATGCCAAGAGCAAGAAAGAGATCAAGCAAGTTGCAACGATCGCCGGTAACAACGACACCACGATCGGCGACGTTCTGGCGGATGCGTTTCTCAAGGTTGGCAAAGATGGCGTTATCGCCGTCGAAGAAGGTCGTGGCAGCGAAACCACCGTCGAAGTGGTCGAAGGGATGCAATTCGACCGAGGCTTCTTGTCGCCTCACTTCGTTACAAATCAAGATCAAGTCAGCGTGGAATTGGAAGATTGCCACATTCTGATTCACGAAGAAAAGATCACCAACAACAAGAAGATGATTCCTTTGCTCGAAGCGATCAGCAAGGCGAAGAAGCCGTTGCTAATCATCGCTGAAGACGTTGAGGGAGATGCGTTGGCGACTCTCGTGATCAACAAGATGCGAGGCATTTTGAGCGTTGCTGCGGTAAAAGCTCCCGGCTACGGCGATCGTCGCAAGGCGATCTTGGGTGACATTGCAGCACTAACCGGCGGCAAAGCTATTTTCAAGGATCTCGGCATCGATCTCGAATCCGTTAAGATCAGCGATCTTGGCAAAGCTAAGAAAGTTACCATCACCAGCGAAAACACCATTATCATTGGTGGAGCTGGCAAGAAGGACGCCATTGAAGGTCGCGTGACTCAGATCCGACGCGAAATTGAAGCGACCGATAGCGATTACGATCGCGAGAAGCTTCAAGAGCGATTGGCCAAGCTGGCTGGCGGTGTTGCTCAGATCAATGTCGGCGCTGTAACCGAAACCGAAATGAAAGAGCGAAAAGCGTTGCTCGATGACGCGAAGGCAGCAACTCAAGCCGCTCTGGAAGAAGGCATTGTACCGGGTGGTGGTGTTGCTCTGCTCCGCTGCGAAGCTGCCCTTAAGAAGCTTAAGCTTGAAGGCGACGAGCAACTTGGTGTAGCCATCATCGCTAACGTACTCGATTATCCTTTGCGATCCATTGCTAACAATGCAGGTCTTGACGGAGCGGTTGTTGTTAACCGAGTTCGTCAGCAAAAGGAAAAGACCGAGGGCTATGACGCGAATGCCAACAAGTATGTTGACATGATCAAGGCTGGTATTATCGATCCGGCTAAGGTCGTAAAGACCGCTCTCAGCAACGCAGCATCGGTAGCATCGTTGTTGCTGACGACTGAGTCGTTGGTCGCAGAAATTCCAAAGGAAGAAGAAGCTGCTGGCGGCCATCACGACCATGATCATGGCATGGGCGGAATGGGTGGCATGGGAGGTATGGGCGGCATGGGAGGTATGGGTGGCATGGGCGGCATGATGTAGTGTTGCTTTCTCCTCGCTAGACCTCCATTTATTCTCCCCCTGTGATGTAGGGGGAGGTTTCCAACAACAAATATAAAACTCACAGTTCAAATAAAGGAAAATAGATATGTCAAAAGTAAATCTCCGACCACTTGATGACCGCGTCGTTGTAAGACCACTCGAAGCAGAAGAAACCACCGCGGGTGGCATTGTTCTGCCCGATTCGGCCAAGGAAAAGCCACAACGCGGCAAGATCGTGGCAGTAGGACCAGGCAAACTTTTGGACAACGGCGTCCGCGCTGCTTTGAGCGTTTCCGTTGGTGACGAAGTGATTTTCGGCAAGTACGGTGGAAGCGAAGTCGAAGTCGACGGAGTCGAATACAAAATCCTTCGCGAGAGCGATGTTTTGGCAAAATTGGCGTAACAACCTACAAAAAATCAACTCAACGATAAGGATAAGCTAAGCGTGGCAAAACAATTACTATTTGATGATCAGGCTCGTGCACGAATGTTGCAAGGGGTCGAGAAGTTGGCAAACGCTGTCGCTGTCACCATGGGACCAACCGGTCGCAACGTGATCATCGATAAGAGCTTTGGTGGTCCCACCGTGACCAAAGACGGTGTGACTGTTGCAAAGGAAATCGAACTGGAAGATCGCTTCGAGAACATGGGCGCCAAGCTCGTCGTCGAAGTGGCTCAGAAGACCAGCGATTTGGCTGGTGACGGTACGACGACTGCTACCGTTCTCGCTCGCGCCATTTTCAAAGAAGGCCTCCGCAACATTGTTGCTGGTTGCAACCCAACTGCCATCAGGCGTGGTATCGACAAGGCTGTTGAGGCTGCTTCGGTCAAATTGCACGAGATGGCAAAGCCAGTCAGCAACCCAACCGAAGTCGCCAATGTGGGAGCGATCTCGGCCAACAACGACATGGCTATCGGAGAGCTTCTCTCCGAAGCTTTGCAACGAGTTGGCAAAGACGGTGTCATCACCGTTGAAGAAGGCAAGACTGCACAAACGACAGTCGAGTATGTCGATGGGATGCAATTCGATAAGGGGTTTGTATCCCCTTACTTCATCAACACCCCGACCGACATGAGCTGCACGTTCGAGAATGCTCTGATTCTTCTTTATGAAAAGAAGGTCAGCAACATTCGAGACCTCGTGCCTGTCCTTGAGAAAACCAGCGCAGCCGGTCAACCTTTGTTGATCATCGCCGAAGATGTCGATGCAGAAGCTCTGACACTTTTGGTCGTGAACAAGCTCCGTGGCACTCTCAATGTTTGTGCCGTCAAGGCTCCTGGATTCGGTGATCGTCGCAAAGCGATGATGGGCGATATCGCGGTTTTGACTGGTGGCACCTTTATCAGCGAAGACCTCGGTATTCAGCTTGAGAAGATTTCTCTGGAGCACTTGGGTCGTGCGAAGAAAGTGGTTGTAGACAAGAACAACACCACGATCGTCGAAGGCTCGGGGGATCGCAAGTTGGTTGATCAACGGGTTGCACAAATCCGTGCCCAGATCGAGCAGACCGACAGCGAATACGACAAAGAAAAGTTCCAAGAGCGATTGGCAAAGCTATCTGGCGGCGTGGCCGTTATCAGCGTTGGTGCTGAGACCGAAGCGGACATGAAGCAGAAAAAAGCTCGCGTGGAAGATGCACTGCACGCAACTCGCGCAGCCATCGAAGAAGGCATTCTGCCTGGTGGTGGTGTAGCCTTGCTTCGATGTCGTGAAGCGATTAGCGAAGCGGTCAATAGCCTGAAGGGTGATGAGAAGATCGGTGCTGAGATTATTCTTAGAGCCGTAGAAGCTCCTCTTCGCCAAATCGCTGATAATGCCGGCATCGATGGCAGCGTTGTGGCAGACGAAGTCAGCCAAAAGCCAGCGAACATCGGATACGATGCGAACAAGGGAGAGTACGTTGATATGCTCAAGAGCGGTATCATCGACCCAGTCAAAGTTGTTCGTACAGCCTTGACCAATGCAGCGAGCATCTCTGGTCTTCTTCTTACGACCGATTCGTTGGTTACAACCTACGACAAGGAAGACAAGAAGAAGCGAAAAGTCGAAGGTTCGATCAACTAGTTGACGTCCTGAGATTGATAAAGGACTTGCTGGTTATCCGTTAAAGGGGAAACCAGCAGGCCGAAAGCACAGTTGAACTTAAGAGGTCATTAGCGCGTGATCCACAGCGCGATGACCCTTTTTTTTGGACGCAGCCTTTTTCATTTCCACGCATCGGGTTTCACGTGTCAGAAAAACGAGATTTTTACGAAGTCTTGGGTGTCCAGCGCGGGGCCTCTCAGGATGAGATTGCGCGGTCGTATCGCAAGCTGGCTCTGAAGTATCATCCCGATTCCAACCAAGGGAACGAGGATGCGATCCACAAGTTCAAAGAGGCCGCCGAAGCCTATGAAGTTCTGGGAGATGAACAGAAACGAGCTCGCTATGACCAATACGGTCATGCTGGTTTAAACAACGCCGGTGGTGGATTCCATGATGTAGGGGATATCTTTGAAGCCTTTGGTGACATTTTTGGCGGCTCGATCTTTGGCGACTTCTTTGGCGGCGGTGGCGGTGGTCGACAAAGGCAGCGTGTTCGCAAAGGTGCGGATTTGCGATGCGATGTCGTCCTCGAGTTAGAAGAAGCAGCGAGAGGGGTTTCCAAAACCGTTTCCTTGACGCGATACGCCAGTTGCAAGGTATGCACAGGCTCAGGTGCCGAACCTGGTTCGCAACCGGAGACATGCAGGCGGTGTCAGGGACGGGGCCAGGTCGTTCAAGCGAACGGGATTCTGCGAGTACAGACAACCTGTCCTATCTGCCGAGGTTCAGGCAAAACGATCAGTAATCCGTGTAGAGCTTGCGACGGTCATGGTCTCGAGCCAAAGGAGATCAAGCTGGAGGTCAAGATTCCGGCAGGGGTCGACGATGGCATGCGAGTCAGGTTACCTGGCGAAGGGCAGCCGAGCCCGGATGGTGGCCCTGCGGGAGATGCTTACTGTTTCATTCGATTGAAGCAGCATTCGATTTTCCACAGAGACGAACACAACCTTATCTTCCAGCTTCCGATTTCGTATAGCCAAGCGGCTTTGGGAACGACGGTTGAGGTGCCGACCCTCGATGGCAAGCGATCGTTAGAGATCGGAGGGGGGACCAAGAGTGGAACGGTTTTCAGACTGCGTGGCTACGGCATGCCCGATCCGCATAGTGGAGCTCGTGGCGACCTTCTGGTCGAAGCCATTATTGAGGTGCCAAAGAAATTTTCTAAGAGGCAGCAGGAGTTGCTAAGAGAATTAGCCACTCTGGAGGATAAAGAGATAACGCCCGAAAGAAAGGGCTTTATGGATCGAATCATTGCGTACTTTGGCGTAAGTGATTCCGAACCAATGAAGTCCAACTAAACTGACGTCCGGTTTTAACGTTCATTTCCCGCTATTCGTATCGTGCAGCAGCACTCAAGTAGTTATGAGCCAAGAAGCAAATCGAAACCAACCTGATTCCGAATTACAAGATGACGCATTGGAGGCGGTTATGGACTCTGTAGACAGTTCCGAAGAAGAATCGCCGGAGCAGATCGTTGACTTGCTCGAACAGCAACTGTCCGATCTCAAGGAGCGAGAGTTGAAAGCCCAGGCCGAGTTAGAAAATTTCCGCAAGCGGATTTTGCGCGACACCGAGCAGCAGCTCAAGTACGCATCAGCGGGCTTAGTGCGGGACTTGCTCGAAGTGGTGGACAATCTACATCGCGCCACCGAGGCAGCAACTCAAGCAGGTGAGAGCGGCGGCCTAGTGGACGGCGTTAAGATGGTCTTAGGCCAGTTGACGACGGTTCTGGAGAAGCATCATTGCAAACAAATTCCAGCTCTCGGCACTCCATTCGATCCTAATATCCACCAAGCCATCTCGCAACAGCCCAGCAAAGAGTATGCGGCGGGCATGGTCGCCTATGAAGCATCGATCGGATTCATGTTACATGACCGAGTGGTTCGCCCGAGCATGGTAATTGTGTCTACCGGCGCGGAATCTTAGTGACTCCGGTGCATAAAGTCGTTCAGGTAAATCTTTGTTTTTGTCATTAAAATTAGTTTGGGTTAGGAGAGATCCATCGTGCCGACTTACGATTACGAATGTGATGCGTGTGGTCATAGCTTTGAGTTGTATCAATCGATTTCTGCTGAGCCCGAGAAGAAGTGTCCTGCTTGTGGCAAGAAAAAATTGCGACGGCTGATTGGTGCGGGTGCGGCGGTTGTGTTCAAAGGTAGCGGTTTTTATCAAACCGATTATCGCAGCGAGTCCTACAAGAAGTCCGCCGCTTCAGATTCCAAGAGTACGGAGGGCGGCTCAAAATCTGAGTCCAAGAGCGAGAGTAAGTCTGAGGCGAAAACCGAGTCCAAGCCTAAAGCTGAGAGCAAGTCTAAGCCCAAGAAGACCGACAGTTAACCGTTTTTGCACGGGCACTAACGATCCGCAGGATGAGCCTGCGGGATTCGCAAGCAAGCCAGCGTGATATCGAGATCAACCTCCCGCAAAGCGAACAGTATTCGGGAATGCACCTGGCTTGCCCAGGTGAAGCTTACGTTTCTGGCTACACATAACGGCTTCCTCACAAACTCCAAGAATGCTCCTGGTTTACCCAGGAGATCGTTACGCTTCCGGTTCGATTAGCCGAACCTGCCTCGCCGACTGGAATCCTAACAATCCCCAGGACGCGTTTGCGAGATTCGATTGCGGTGCAGCCAGTTGTTTAGAGATAGAGAACAATCGACCGCGCCGAACTAGTAGATCACGCCCCACGCTTAAAACCGCCCCTCTCCCTGGCCTGACGAAACGGAGAGAAGCTGGGCAAGCTGAGAGGTTTTCCGATGAAAACAAGTGTCCCTTGCGAAGGTATTTGTTCTGGGTGGCGATGGCGGTTTGCTCCGCATACTGCGGAAATGGTATCTGCAACGCCTTCAAATCGCAGTTTCAGAGTTGGGTTGCTGGTCTGGTTTCGCAGGAGTTGCTCGATCAATGCTTGCATTCCCAAAATTCCTAACATGACGCTTGGGGAATCCAACACCGCCATTTTTTTGTTAACATAATGGGATTAGATTATTAATCCCAATTACCTATCTCATTATCTTCAAGGGCTCACGCTATGCTGATCCTCGGTCGAAAAGCAGATCAATCGATCGTTTTCCCTTCGTGCGGAATCACTATTCGCATTCTTCAAGTGAACGGTAGAGTCGCCAAAATTGGTATCGAGGCACCCGAAAAGATTGCGATCGCCCGCGGCGAAGTCCTAAATCAATACGAACCTGCGCACCCAAGCAACTCGCTCCCTGATCCAGATTCCCTATCGCGTTTTCGCGAGCAACTGGAAGAGGTCAAGAATCTGCGACAACGAGGCTTTGACGACAAATCGGATCGATTACTCGAGCGAATTCTTTTAGAACTCAACACCCTTGACCAAACCGCATCAGTACCAGCCGATACCGTCTCCGAAGCTATCCCCTCCTACGCAATTAGTCCTAATTCTTCGCAGAGCACATTGACTACTTGCCTACTATTTGTAGGTTCACCCGCCTTGGATTATGAAGACGATCTTCAGATTCTTAGCCAACGAACAAGCCGATTCACCGCAGCAGCTGATTGCCAAGCGGTTGATTTCCAACTCAAAGCAGAGCAATCCGATTGCATCGTCTTCGATTTGGAGTCATGCGGCCCCAACATTTCCTCGAGAATCAAAGAACTTCGCGCCGGACTACCTCAACGTCCCAAAATCATTTGTATCTCGCAATATGCTCCTTCCATCTACGGGTTCGATCTACTGCGACCTGCCTTTGATGGATGGATCTGGAAGCCTTGGGACTACGATCGAGCTTGGACCCACATCCAATCCGTAATTAACCCAATGCCTCAGGGGATATTGCCTCAAGGCCTATAGCCCTAGGAATCGTAATGAGCTCAGAATCTATTTCCAACGATCTTCTCAAGTCTCGCTGCTTCGTTCACGGTCAATGGGTCTGTTCCGTTTCAGGCAAATCCTTTACCGTTATCAATCCTGCGGACGGGAATACCTTGGGTACCGTCCCCGACATGGTTGAGGACGACTTGGTCGATGCCATTGCAAGCTCACACGAAGCCTACGCCTACTGGAAGACTTCGGTCGCGGCAGATCGCTCGTCTGTTCTCAAAGCTTGGCATGCTGCGATCATTGCAAACCTCGATTCGCTGGCTCGAATCTTAACGCTAGAACAAGGCAAGCCCCTCCGCGAATCGCGTGCCGAGATTCGGTACGCAGCCTCGTTCGTCGAATGGTATGCCGAAGAAGCCAAGCGTTTGTATGGTGAGATTTTACCTCCCCATCAATCAACGAAACGAGTCTTGGTCTTGCGGCAACCCGTCGGTGTCGTTGCGGCCATAACGCCGTGGAACTTCCCCGCCGCGATGATTACTCGCAAAGTCGCTCCCGCTTTAGCCGCAGGTTGTACCGTAGTTTGCAAGCCCGCTCCTCAGACACCTCTCACAGCACTAGCCCTCGCGGAACTTGCTAACCAGGCCGGCATACCCCCTGGAGTTCTCAACGTAGTTACGACGACCGATGCCGAGATGTTTGGTCGTCTTGCGACAGAGGATCAGCGCGTAAGCAAAATCAGCTTCACCGGCTCGACCGCAGTTGGCAAAAAACTCATGGCCGCGTGCGCGAGAAATGTCACTCGCCTCTCTCTCGAGCTAGGTGGCAATGCACCCTTTATCGTGTTCGATGACGCTGATGTCGACTCAGCCATCGAAGGTGCCATGTTGAGCAAGTTTCGAAATGCCGGGCAGACTTGTGTCTGCGCTAATCGCTTCCTCGTTCACCGACGGTTGAGTCAGGAGTTCGCCAGTCGGCTTGCACTAGCGACCAGCAATCTGCAAGTCGGACAGGGACTCGATGTGAATGCGGATATCGGCCCCCTCATCGACGATAGAGCCTTGGCCAAAGTCGAGAGTTTGCTGGAGGATGCACGCAATCAGGGTGCCAGCGTGGTCTGTGGTGGCTCGCGACATAGTCTAGGTGGGAATTTCTTTACCCCGACCGTCCTTGCAGGAGTCAAGGAAGGGATGCGTATCGCTCAAGAAGAGGTATTCGGTCCTGTTGCCCCCATCTTAGAGTTCGCCACGGAGCAAGAGGCTGTAAGGATTGCAAACGCAACCAGGGCTGGGTTAGCAGCCTATTTCTACACCCGGGACCTTGATCGGTTTTGGCGAGTCTCCGAAGCTCTGGAATATGGCATCGTTGGTCACAATACGGGTTTAATCTCCACCGAGATCGCCCCTTTTGGTGGCATGAAAGAGTCCGGTTTGGGCCGCGAGGGCTCCAGGCACGGAATTCTCGACTACACCGAACTGAAATACATCTGTGCCGAGGCCAAACGGGACGAGTAAGCGGTCTGCCAATCCGCCATTGCGACCTTTGCTCGCGGAGCGGCCTTGCATCAGTACTAACCCGTTGGAGTCAGCGAGGGATGCCTCAATACAACCCAAATCGCAAGGTGAAGGATTGTATCGAGAATACCTCATGACACTTATTCTTTCACTTAGAGCCCTCCGAGTCGAACAATTGTCGGATCTTAAAGAAGTCAATCGATGCGTCGATCTTCTCTTCTGTAAAAGACTCTTCTTCGAGGAGCGAACGGTCGACGTCGTCACGAAACTTCCAATCCCGAAAGCGAAACTCGTATTGATACTCGGCGCTAATCCCTTTTTGGTATAAGTTGGCTTGCCATGGTACGAAGCGATCCTGCCCCAGATCTTTCCATTTGGTTTGCGTTCTCGCGTACAATTCGTACTTGTCCAGATCCTGTTTGGTAACGGTCGTTGGTGGAGCGGGATTTGCTTTCTTCCATTCGGCGTTCCGTCCATAGAATTCAATTTCCTCGACTAACCAAGTGGGTTCTTTTGCAAAGACGATCCTGTGTACAGCACCTGTATTGATGAACGCAAGAATCCTGGTGCGTCCATCGTGGAGCGTCTCTTCCTCTAGAACTTTGTACTCAAGACGAGTGATCGACTTGTCTCCACTATCAAGAATTGAGGAGGCGATATATGCTGATACGACAAACGGATGCTTCCACTGTGTACTGGTCTGAATAGCAGGAATCCCACCTTTCAATTGCAATCGGATGATACCTTTTTTAGGATGGCCCGACATTCGAAAATTGTACCATCCGACATTCTCATGAAGCAATTGCGCCTCCTTGTGGTCTCCAAAAACCTCCGATGCATCCAGCAGGTTATACTCCGTTGTGTCGATCCGTTTTTTTCGACCTTTATCGCCAATGATTAGACGCTGCAGAACGCGACGAGTGATAAGTCTTTTAGTCGGAGTTCTACCTTCTTCTTCGTCTAATGAAGTAGCTCGCGGTTCTAGCACAATTAGCTCGACCCTGTCCATCAGCACGGACATGCCCTCGTCGGACCATTCTTTTTCAAGCTGGTATTCCGCCAAGCGATCGTTGATGTCCTGGCCAATTGCCGGATCTCGACAAAAGCTCCAAACAAGGAGGCAAAGTGTAAGCTGGAGGTATTTCATAGGTCACCAGGGAATCTCGGTGTTGATCACCGCAATATTGCAATTCGTGTCGGTGACTTCGTATTCTACAATAGCGACGTTATCGAGTCTTCGAGATGTGCAAGTACCTGTGTCTTCATGCTACGAACTGCTGATTTGTTCAATCAAAGAGACTCAGGTGTCCCATTGACGGGTGTCCCATTGACGGGAGGCCCATTGACGGGAGGCCCATTGACGGGAGAGAAGTGAAGACATCCACAATGTTCCCATGTAAAACAAGAGCCTGTGGTGCCAGGACCCCCATCGTCCATTAGTTTTTAGATAACGCCGCGTGTGTTTGTCAAGTTTTTTTGGCGGGTAATTTTGCACAGTTTTCCAGGGGCATTAACGCGATGATTGCGGCAACCCTTCCGGGAACACATCCTAATTCGATGTTTTCGGTTATAATTCTTACTGGGGTCTATTCCACGGCCCCAACCCACATTGACTTCGCTGTATCGGCCAAAGTCGCTCAGACCTTGGCCGCCAGCGTCCCCTCTCCCCCAGCTTTCGGAAAGATTTTCAATCATGAGTCGCGTTTTTACAGCCTGCCTTCCCCTATTACTCCTAGTCGGTGTCGCGAATCTCGCATCAGCCGAAAACCCCATCCCACCTAGCACCATCACCGACGAATACCGCATCAATGGATTCGCGCTCAGTGTTCAAGCGTGGAGCTTTAACCGCTTTACCACTTTTGAAGCCATCGAAAAAACAGCCGCATCGGGTGCTAAGTGCATTGAGTTGTTTCCCGGCCAAAAGATGGTCGCTGACCAAGACGTTAAGGTCGAACCCGGTATGCCCGCCGAAGCCCTCAAAGCTCTCAAAGAGAAGCTTGCAAAACACAACATAAGAGCTACAGCGTTCGGTGTGGTCGGTGTCTCACGAAACGAAGCTGATGCTCGCAAGTTGTTCGAGTTCGCCAAGGAGCTCGGCATCACCTGCATCAACACCGAGTCAACCGATGCGATTGATACGATCGAGAAGATGGTCAAAGAGTTTGATATCCGCGTTGGGATCCACAATCACCCTCGTCGCGACAATGATCCTAACTACAAAGTTTGGGATCCAAACTACATTCTTGAGCTCGTGAAAGATCGGGATCCAAGAGTTGGGGCATGTGCGGATACCGGCCACTGGGTCCGAACAGGACTCGATCCAATCGAATGCCTCAACATCCTCAAGGGGCGGATCGTCAGCAGCCACTTTAAGGATTTGAATCAAAAAGGGGGCTCAGCTCACGACGTGCCATGGGGGACCGGAATTTCGGATGCCAAAGGGCAACTTGCGTTCCTGCGATCTTCCGGCTTCGACGGTCCAGTGTCGGTTGAATACGAACACAATTGGGATAACAACCTTCCCAACATTACGGAATGCGTTCAGTTCGTAAAGAACTACAAATAGGGACTCGCTCCTTCGCATTAAATAGACCATAGCCAAAGGGCTCGGCAAACGCGGAGCCCTTTCTCTTTAACGGTCCTCATACTACCAGTTCCAAGCAGTACGGTCTAATCGCAAACTCGGATCACAACCTTGCCAAAATGTTGAGCGGAGTGCAGATAAGCGAAAGCCTCATCGGCTTGTTCGAATGGGAACACTCGATCGACAACGGGCTCGATTATTGTTTTGGACAAGAAGTCATTCATAGCCACAAAATCTTCCTTGGCACCGACGTAAATACCATTCAGTCGGATATTCTTGGCCAGCAGGGGGAATAAGCTCGTCGAGGGTGGTCCAAATCCGGTCAGTACTCCGATCAAAGCGATATGCCCGCCAGGCGCAACAGCTTGTAATGATTGCCCCAGAGTTCCCTGACCACCCACCTCAACCACATGATCTACACCCTTGCCATCGGTCATATGCAGAACTTCTTCTCCCCAGTCAGGTGTGTTGCGATAGTTCAAGGTTTGCCATGCACTCATGGTTTTTACTCGATCTAGCTTCTCGTCACTGCTCGATAAAACGATAACCTTGGCCCCCAGTGCGGTGGCAAACTGCAAAGCGAAAACGGAAACGCCTCCTGTTCCGATGCACAAGACTGATTCGCCGCTCTGGAGTTGGCCACGGTGAACGAGCGAGTACCACGCGGTCAAGGCAGCGCATGGCAACGTGGCGGCTTGTTCGTAGCTCAAATAGTCAGGTACACGGACGATTCCGGTGGCGGGCAGATCGATCGTTTCTTGAAGCATTCCGTCGAGAGTTCCCCCTAAGTCGTTTCGGTGGTGAATCATCTCGAATCGGCCTGTCATCCAGGTTTGAAAGAAGCAGCCCGCAACCCGATCACCGATTTGGAAGTCGGAAACGTCAGAGCCGACAGCGATAATTTCGCCAGCCCCATCGGAGCAAGGTGTTCGTCCGTCGACTGGTCGCCCGGCCAGATTTTTCCAGCCCACGATGTCGCGATAGTTCAGGGAGGCGGCATGGATCCGGATACGAACCGAGTTATCGGCAGGTCCGGAGGCTAGGGATACGGATTCGGGGTTGAGGGCGTACTCATCCCCGTTCTTTCGGAATTTCCAAGCTTTCACGTCCATTTTGTTTCCTGTAAGGTAAAATTCGTCAAATTCTCGACTTGTTCGACCGATTGTCCACGATATGCTTTAGGCCGACTAGGAGGATAAGCGAATGGTTAGCGGCTTCATTGGAAATGAAGTGCCCCGTAAGGGGTTGCGGGTTCGAATCCCGTGTCCTCCGCTTTCTCGGTTGTGCTGCGTTTCTCATGCTACCGTGCTGACCCGAGAAAAATGGTTTACAGTCCGATTCGGACGGCTCCCGCACGAATCGCTGACTTCCAGCCGATAGGCAAGGATCTTGAAGCAATCCAGCGGCCAATAGTGATGGGGTCACTGGTAATCTATCTTTAAAGTGACTGTCGACGAGTCCTTGCCCCTGACGAGCCCCTGACTAAATCTGAATGGTCGGCGCGTCACGAGATTATCTCTGCTTTATTGTCTGACGGGCATACCATTAGTTTAACGAGTGTGCAGCCCCTCTCCCCGAAGCGGCGCGAGGGGAGCAAAAGAGTGGTGCAGCCCCTGTGTGCGAAGCAGCGAGAGGGGAGCAAGAATTAAAGCAAGACTGAGGGTTGATAGACCGGAGCGATCAAAAGGAGCCCAATATCGTCGAGCAACAAATTGTTGCCTTGATTCGCTAGTATGTATCGTCAGAAGCATACAGCTACACCAACGTTCGAATTCGTACCTACATCGATCGGTTCTAGTAGAATTACCATAGAGGAACGCCCTAAAACTTAACATGGGATCAGCGGTGACCAAAAAGCGTGTTTTCATCAGCAGTGTGCAGAAAGAATTCCAAGAGGAACGCTTGGGCTTGCGCGAGTATATCCAGGCTGATCCGCTGCTGGGACAATTCTTTGATGTGTTTTTATTTGAAGATTTGCCAGCCGCTGATCGTCGAGCTGATGATGTCTACCTGACAGAAGTGGCCGATTGCGATCTGTACATGGGTTTGCTAGGAAACCAATACGGTTGGGAAGATCCCAATGGACTCTCACCCACAGAACGTGAATTTAATGTCGCCTCGGAACTAGGAAAGACCAGACTTGTCTACGTTAAAGGTGCAAATGATAAAGACAAGCACTCGAAGATGCAGAGCTTGATCGGCCGAGCCGGAAGCGAATTGATCCGCCGTCGTTTTGACGATTTGGCCACGCTCAAGACTGCGGTTTATGCATCGCTCGTCGATTATTTGGTGGAACACCAATTGATTAGCGTTGGTCCGTGGGATGCCGCTCCGTGCCTCAAGGCGAAACAGGAAGATTTGGATGCGGATGCGATGGTGGCCTTTATTCGACAGGCGCGTTACGCACGCAATTTCCCCTTGGCGGAATCGACTCCACCTGCCGAGCTGCTATCGCATTTGGATTTGCTGGATGCAGCACGACCAACGAATGCGGCCGTGATGCTGTTTGGAAAAAGGCCTCAGTCATTTTTTCCCACCTCTGAAATCAAATGTGCTCATTTCCATGGGACCGAGGTCGCCAAGCCAATTCCCTCTTATCAATCGTACAAAGGGACAGTGTTTCAATTGGTCGACCAGGCGATCGACTTTGTGTTGTCCAAGATCGCAGCTCGAGTCGGGACCCGTTCCCAAAGTGCACAAGCACCCGTTACTTACGAGATCCCTAGGGATGTAGTTGCGGAGGGAATTGTTAACGCCGTGGTGCACCGTGACTATGCTAGCAACGCAAGCGTTCAAGTAATGTTGTTCGCAGATCGCCTAGAGATATCCAATCCCGGGCGACTACCCGATAGCTTGACGTTTGAGTCGCTGCGTCATTCCCATGCATCGGTGCCACGCAATCCATTGATCGCAGAGCCAATGTATCTGACCCAATACATCGAACGAATGGGTACCGGAACCGGGGATATGATCCGCCTTTGTCGGGACGCAGGGCTGCCAGAACCCATCTTTTCGTACCGCGACGGATTTGTGCTAACCATCCCTCGCCATGGCTTGGAAAAGGCAAAAGATTCTCAGTCCGGTTCGGGGAAAAGTTCGGGGAAAAGTTCGGGGAAAATGTCGGGGAAAACTGAGGGGAAAACTGAGGGGAAAACTGAGGGGAAAACTGAGGGGAAAACTGAGGGGAAAACGGTCGGACGAGCGGGGCAAAGAATCATACGATTGATCCAGAAAAACCCTCAGATTACCATCCCTGAAATGGCACTGAGCCTCGGGGTCACGGAAAGCGCTGTTGAAAAACAAATCCGCAAACTACGAGAACAAGAAATCATCGGCCGTATTGGTCCCGCCAAAGGTGGCCACTGGGAGGTATTGAAATGAGCGTTGGAAAGCCCGAACGGACAACCCAAGATCGGGTGATCGCGTTGTTCCGCGATGAACTCAAGTATCGATACCTGGGCGATTGGACCGACCGAGACGGCAACTCTAATGTGGAAGATGCTTTGCTGACAGATTACCTCCGCAAAGCCGGTTACCATGACCTACAAATCAGCCGAGCGATCTATTTGCTGCGTATCGAAGCCGATAACCACGATCGCGGTTTGTACGAGAACAACAAAGCCGTCTACAAGCTCCTTAGATACGGTGTACCAGTCAAAACCGAAGCGGGTACCCGTGAAGCACGAAGACTGGGAATACTAGCTGCAACAGAACCCAATTCGAAAAAGTGACAGACATCTAGCTAGACTAGCTAGACAATACGTCTATCTTGAATAGAAATGGTTCAGATCCAGAAAGCTGTTCTGGAATTCACGAAGGGCACTCACAATCCACTCGAACTTGGATTGAGTCGCCACTTTTATGCCTGCAAACGAACTTGGGGCCGCCGTTTCTGCCGGGCGGCGGCTTGCCAAAAAAGCATCGATGCAACAGGCATCGATCCCTGAACCAAGCCACCGTATCCAGTCGCGGGCATCGGTTGTCGGTGCAGTTAACCACAGCTTGGTCGTCGCGCGCGAATCTTTTCTAGCCCGGACGGCTGCATTCACACTCGCGACTAGATCGGCTTCGAGCTCCAACCAAGCTCCAGGCTTGAGTTGGGTGACACTGCCGGCAACGAGCTCGATGTAATCGAAACCGCTGTCGATAAGAAATCGTACATCGTCATAGACGGTACGGTTCAGCGCAATCACCGCTGCTCCCAATGGAACACCCTCAGGAACCATCTCCCGGATTGCTTTCACCTTTTTCGTCATCTGCTCGGGGGTGCCAATCTCCGGGTGAGCATTGGCCTTCCAAAACGAGTAAGCAGACGGCAAATGATTCGCATGAGGCTGCCCAAAAAACTGAAACTGTACCGTGCAAGCATTCAACAGCTCTGCGGCGTCGATCGGAGCTCCCACTCCGACTGTGGCCACTCTCATGGGAAGACTTTCCCAACCAGAACCCGGCTTCGGCTTGCTCAGCCAGGGCAATCCGTAATTGCCAAAGCTTGATACGAAATGATCGGCAATCCCATCCTCGAAATCCAAGTGATTCAAGAACCTGGAATAGGCAGGCAAGCCGAGTTCGACTTCATGCCCTTCGGGGCCGCTTAACGTCCAGCGATCCAATTGCCCCTCAGGCATAAAGAGACCTGGGGGCGAATCGAATCGCGCTGTTAGTGGGATAGGTTCATATGCCATTGCGAAACTGCTTACTCTGGCTTCTTACGCAGTTCGAGCCACTCGCTATGGAATGTTCCCTCCATGTCGACTCTTTGGTAAGTGTGTGCACCGAAGTAGTCGCGTTGGGCTTGTAATAGATTCGCTGGCAGACTGGCTAGTCGATAACTGTCGTAGTAAGCCAAAGCCGTGGTGAAGGCTGGTGCAGGTAGCCCAAGATGGGTTGCGGCCATAACCACAGCTCGCCATGATTCTTGTGCCACCTCGATCGCTTGCTGGAAATAAGGATAGATCAACAAGTTTTCAAGATCTGGCTGCGCGTCAAAGGCTTCTTTGATTCGGTCCAAGAACTGAGCTCGGATGATACATCCACCTCGCCACAGCAGGGCGCAGTCACCATAGTTCAAGTCCCATTTATGCTCCTTGCTAGCCTCTTGCAACTGAACAAAGCCTTGTGCGTACGAGCAAATCTTCGAAGCGTACAACGCCTGCTTAACCGCCTCGACAAACGCTTTCTTTTCGCTCACCAACGACTTGACTGCGTTGTCAAAGGTCTTGTTGTGGGAAGCGTTCGGAGCTGGCAAAATCTTGCTCGCTCGTACGCGTGCATCCTTCATAGCGGACAAGCAGCGAGCGTAAACGGCGGTTGTAACCAGCGTACTGGGAACCCCGAGATCTAGGGCGAGTTGGCTCATCCATTTACCCGTCCCCTTGGCACCCGCTTTATCCAGGATCTTGTCGACCAGATAGCCACCTTTGCCCTGATCATCCATGACGCTGAAGATGTCGCGGGAAATCTCAATTAGGTAACTCTGGAGTTCACCTTGATTCCAATCTGTAAAGACATCGTACAGCTCGTCGTTGGTGAGTCCGGCTGCTTCTTTCAGGAGATAGTAGGCCTCGCAAATGAGCTGCATGTCGCCATACTCGATCCCATTGTGAACCATCTTGACGTAGTGTCCGGCACCGCGTGGTCCAACCCATTCGCAACAGGGAATATCGTTGTTCGGTCCCACCTTGGCAGCGATCGATTGGAAGATCGGCTTGATAGTCTCCCAAGCCGCTTTGCTACCACCGGGCATCAAGCTTGGCCCTTTGAGTGCCCCCTCTTCTCCGCCGGAAACGCCTGAACCAACGAACAGCAAACCTTTGCTCTCAACGTACTGAGTACGACGCTCGGTATCAGCGAAATGAGTGTTGCCGCCATCGATGAGAATGTCGCCAGGCTCCAAGTGAGGGAGCAATTGCTCGATGAGATCGTCAACAGCGGGACCAGCTTTGACCAACATCATGACAAAGCGTGGGCGTTTAAGATTCTTTACCAGGTCGACGATCGAGTGGCAGCCAACGAAATTCTTTCCCGCAGCTCGCCCTTTGATCAATTCGTCCACCTTGTCTGTCGTGCGATTGAAAACGGCGACCCGATAGCCACGGCTTTCCACGTTGAGGGCAAGGTTTTCGCCCATGACAGCCAGGCCAATCAATCCAAAATCGCAAAGGTCACTCATTTGTTTTCAAAACTCTATTGGTGAGAGAACGCTCAAGACGAAATGCTAGCTAAAAGTGAAGCATCCACGACTTTTTGTGCTGGAACGCGAAACGCGATTGAAAGCAGTCTACGCGTTTGCATTCAAAAAATCTCCGGGGATTTTAGTCAGAATAGGAGATCTGAGCAACTATTGCTCAGACTGATCTTTCCGTTAGTTGGCCCGATTTGATAAGACCGCAGTTGATAAATAGATGAACCGACTGGCTCGAGAAAAGTCGTGCTTACGTTCCAAAGGTGATAGATTACGGATGGATCCAATCAAATGCACAATCCGAGAATGAGATCGATTGTACTTATATCCAGTGGTGTGATTGGAATTGGAGTCATGATCCTGTTGGCCGTGGCTCTCGCTCAACGGGACTCTCGGCAAGAAAACAAGCTAGCTCACCAAGCGGCGGGCTCGATACAGCCTAAGAAAGCTCAGGGAATCCCCATGGATCCCGAGTGGGAGGAATATGCTTGGCCCCCAGCACCTATCGTCCGAGGCAATGACTCGCCACTCGGCAGCCACAGTGGAACAGCCAGGGATCGCAACAATCCGTTTCGCTCGCCCGCAGCCGCCCTGACCGCGTTCTCCAACCAGCAGCGCAGTGGTTCGCTTGCAGAGCCTCCACCACTGCAATACCGTCCGCTTCCGACCGGTGGATTGTCCGGGGGGCCTGGATTGGATTCCTCACCTGCTAGCTTGCCAAGCCTGCCACAGAACGATCTGTCGTCCGAGCTCCCTTCTGCAAATCGCCCGAATTCACTGATGCCGGCTCCCCCAAACTCCTTGAGAAGTACTGAGGAGGAGAACGACGACGACGAACTGCCATCTCTTCCAACGCTAGGCTCTCCGTCAGCAGCCCCACCGAGGGCATCGCTATCGGACATGCAACAACTGCCTAGCAGCAGCCCTTTCCAAGGCAATAATCTTCGACCAGCCAACCCCGCAGCATCAAACGATCTCGATGATTCACTGCCGGATCTACCGTCAGCCGCAATCTTGCCAACACAAACAGCTCCGCCGGCTTTTTCCGGCTCCGCTCCGACGCCCTTCCCCGGCTCCGCTGCGCCGGTTCTACCCGGTCCGATGCCCGTGCCGCAGCAGAACACCCTGCAAACGAACGCTCCGCAAACAAACGCCCCCGCTCCGCTCCCAGACCAACCGCCCGCTGCCGTGAGGATGCAACCTCCCCGGCTGGAGGATCTCTCGCCAAGTGAGCCTGCAAGCCCCAGCAATTCTGGCTTCCCTAGCTCTGGCAGCCCAGCTGCATCAGCGACCGCCAGCCCGCAGGCTTTCGGCGAAGTTCGCACAGCCGGCCCTTTTAAAGCCTTTACCAGCCCATCCCCAGGAGTTCGGCAGCTAGAGGGGTCGCAAAACCCCAACATCGAGATTCAAAAGCGAGCCCCCGCCGAGGTCCAAGTCGGTCTACCAGCCACGATAACACTCCTCGTTCGGAATGTCGGAAACGCAACCGCCTTTGATGTGCGAGTCTCCGATTCGGTCCCGCAAGGAGCAAAGCTAACACGCACCACCCCCGAAGCGAAATCGGATGGCCAAGGCAATTTGATCTGGGAACTCGGCCAGTTCAAAGCAGGAGCCGAACAAGTTCTTACTATGGAGATCGTTCCCGAAACCGAAGGAGAGCTTGGATCGGTCGCGAGCGTACAATTTGCGGCCCAAGCCTCGGTCCGAACGATGAGCACTTTGCCTAAGCTGCATGTCAAGCAAACCAGCGCATCATCCGTCCTAGGGGGCGACTCCGAAGTGATCAAGATCGAGGTCGCCAACCACGGCACGGGAACTGCCCGAAACGTGCGGCTGGAAGCAGAACTCCCCTCGAACATGCGACATGCATCCGGCTCGACTGCGCTCGACACGGACGGTATCGACCTGGCACCTGGCGACTCCTTTCAGATGGAACTAGAACTTACCGCCGTGACAGCGGGGGCAGCCACGAGCCGAATCAAGGCCGTCTCAGACAACGCAGCACCCTTCGAATCGGTTGCTTCAATCGACGTCATCCAGCCTAAACTAGAGCTTGGTATCGAGGGACCTCGATTGAGATACCTCGAGCGTCAAGCGACCTACAAAGTCCAGGTCCAGAATACCGGTAATGCCATGGCGAAAGGCATAAGGCTCGTCGTTTATCTCCCGCGTGGATTGCAGTTTAACAGTGCCGCTAACGACGGAACCTACTTTCCAGAACAACACTCGGTGGAGTGGTATCTAGAGGAATTGAACGCCGGTCGATCGGCGACAACGGAGCTATCGGTCCTCCCCGTTCAAGAAGGAGATTTTGTGCTTCGAATGCATGGAACCGCTGCCCGAGTTCGTGCCGATGCCATCGACAAGAAGGTGCAAGTCGAAGGTCAAAGCGAATTGTATTTTAGCATTGCCGACGATAACGATCCCATCGAACGGGATGGGCTCACAACCTACATCGTCAAGGTGTCCAATTCTGGGGCCCGACCCGATAGCGATGTTTCATTGATCGTGGAACTGCCAGAAGGAGCCAGTGTAGAACAGGTTCACGCGCCAGTAGACTATCGCGTGGAGGGACGCACTGTCGTATTCGCCCCGATCGCCAACCTGCAACCGAGAGCCCAGCAAACCTATAGGCTATCGGTGCGCCACACTCGCGAGGGCTTGCTGCTAACGAGAGCCCAACTCAAGAGCCGCAACCGACCCGTTGCCGTCAGCAAGGAAGAAAGCACCGAAGTCTATATCGATCAGTAAAGCCAACCAAAAGATTCGCAGAAAAGACTTGCCAGGCCAATCCAAGACGTCGACAATCCATTGTACAAAGAATGTCGAGCATAGAATGTCGAGGCTAGCACACTGGCGAGTGCCCCTCGGTTCTCGAGATGCAAGTAGCCTAACACTTACGGAAACCAGCTAGCTATGTCGAATCGCAGGCCTACACAAGACCGCAGAAGCTTTCTTTCGGGGCTTGGACTAGCGAGTATGGGATTGGGAATCGCCCCGGCGTTTGCCACTCCGGCGCAGCGAACACCGGATCGAAATCCAGATTGGGAGAGTGCGATTCGGCGAGGGCTCGACTATTTGACCAGAACCCAATCGAGTCGGGGACAATGGAACACTCCACCGTATCCCGTTGCAATCGGGGCATTGGCTGGAACGGCCATGATTTGCAGCGGGTCCACCATAACCCAGGGACCTTATTCCAAATACATTGCACGCGCGGTCGACTACCTAATCAGTCAGTGCCAGCCGAACGGACTCATCGGAGACCCCATCAACGACTCTCGCTACACCTATGGGCACGGTTTCTCGATGCTATTTCTCTCGCAAGTGCTCGGCGAAGAGGGGCTTCAAGATCGACGGGACGATTTGGTTGAAGTTTTAACTAAGGCTGTCAAATTTTGCGGTCAAGCACAAACTCCGGACGGTGGATGGGGGTACCTGAGTGCAAAGGACGACAACAACTTTGACGAGGGGTCGACGACCATCACGCAGGTGCAAGGTCTCAGGGGTTGCAGGAACGCCGGAATCCCCGTCCCCAACGAGATCATCGAGGCCGCTAAGCGTTACATCTACAAATGCCAAAACGACGACGGCGGGATTAGCTACTCCAGCCAGCAGATGGGAAGCTCTCGGCCTGCCATTACCGCTGCGAGCCTAGCTGCCCTCTACAATGCTGGCGACTACGATAGCAAGAAAGTTCCAGAGATGCTGGCATATTGTCGAAATGCTTTGTACTCGATCACTGCTGGAGAATCGCTTTTTGGACACTGGCACTACACGTATTTGTACTACTCGCAGGTGGTCTACCGCCAAGGCGATGAGGAATGGATCCCGTTCCGAAATAGGCTCTACGATCGGATCGTTTCTGAGCAATCCAGCGACGGTGGCTGGGACGTCGAGGGAGGGATACACAAGGTCTACACGACGGCGTGCAGCCTAATCATGCTGCAGCTCGACAAAGGTTATTTACCTATCTTTCAGCGTTAACATTGCCATCATTCACAAGAATACTCGTAGAAAAAGCGATTTATCTATTGACTCCCCGGGAACATAGTCCGATAATTAAGTATCGATGAATGAACAGGTCGTCTGTGTTTCTCTCAATGGATCCGTCTTTTAGAGATCTGATAGTCTGCTGGTTTGACTCGGTAAAGTTTAGCGATTCGGCGATTTTAGATCGAACATGTGTTTCGATTACTGAATTAGCTTCTTCTTAGGTTTTCTGATTTGCTCGCGTTGTCGCCAAGATTTTGTGGTTGGTCGGTCTTTGTACCGATAGAGATTGCTTGTCTGTTGCTTGATGATCGATGTGTGGATTGGATAGGAGTGTTATTGTGACGAATATTTATGTAGGAAATCTTTCATTTCGTGCGACAGAAGCGGATTTGCGTGATGCATTCTCCCGTTACGGCGATGTGACCAAGGCGAGCATTATCATGGATCGCGAAACCGGTCGCTCCCGCGGCTTCGGCTTCGTAGAGATGGGCAATTCGCAAGAAGCCCGTGATGCGATCGAAGCTTTGAATGGAACTACGCTTGCAGATCGTGAGATCTCCTGCAACGAAGCTCGCGAGCGAGAAAGCCGACCTTCGGGCGGCGGCGGATATGGTGGTGGTGGCCGCAGCGGTGGCGGCGGCGGATACGGTGGTGGTGGCGGCGGCGGCGGATACGGCGGTGGACGTCGTGAGCAATCCGGCGGTCGCGGTGGTCGCTACTAAGCGATTCCGAAGCCCGAACAAATAAAACAACGAAAACACCGGTGATCATCGCCGGTGTTTTTTATTGGCCAACCAAGATAAGTATTCCCTACGCAGGCATATGCTCGGGCTGCACGCTAATGAAAAATATCGCGATCCAGCATGCGGTAGTTGATCGCTTCTTCGATGTGGTGCGGTTCGATCGACTCGCTGGATTCTAAATCGGCAATCGTCCTTGCAACCCGCAAGATCTTATCGTGGGCACGGGCGGATAAGCCCATATCGGTCACAGCAGCTCGCATTCGCTCGCGCTGAATCGTCCCGAGTTTGCAATGCTCACGGATTTCGCGGCTGCTCATCTTGGCATTGGAACGCGTTGTCGATTTCGCAAAACGTAGATCTTGCATTGCTCGAGCCACATCGACCTCGGCTCGCATCTCGGCGCTACTGCGACCGGGTGGACCGGCTGACAGCTCATTAAACGACACGGCTGGCACCTCGATATGAATATCGATTCGATCTAATAGGGGACCTGAGATCCTCCCCATATAGCGTTCAATCTGCGGCGCTGTGCAGTTACATGATCTGCGAGGATCCGTGCGGTAACCGCACGGACAAGGGTTTAGGGCGGCCACCATCATACACTGCGCTGGAAATGTGGTGCTCCGCATCGCACGGGATATCGTGACAACGCCGTCTTCGAGAGGCTGCCGCATCACTTCCAGCGTCTTGCGATTAAATTCGGGTAACTCATCCAGAAACAACACTCCATGGTTTGCCAAGGACACTTCACCCGGTGCGGGCGGGCTACCCCCACCGACCAAACCAGCATCGCTTATCGTGTGGTGAGGAGAGCGAAACGGACGCTGTGCCATGAGAGCTTGACCTGTTTGCAAACGACCCAATGCGGAATAAACTCGCGTGGTCTCGATAGACTCCTCCGCAGACAACATGGGAAGAATCGATGGCAATCGCTTGGCTAGCATAGTCTTGCCTGACCCAGGTGGTCCTAGCATGAGGAGGTTATGAGAGCCAGCAGCGGCGATGGTGAGTGCTCGTTTGGCCATGTCCTGTCCACGCACATCGCTAAAGTCTATGTCATATTGCGAGAACGTCGCAAACAACTCATCGAGCCTCGAGGGAACGGGATCGATGTCGAGCTGACCATTGAGGAAGCCGACTGCTTCTTGCAAGGTATGAACAGGGATGATTTCAAGCGATTCGACAACGGCTGCTTCTTGTGCGTTGACGGCAGGGACGATCATACCCTTGATGCCAGGCTGTTTAGCAGCAGCCATGGCCATCGAGAGAATTCCTTTGACGCTTCGCATGTGCCCTTCGAGAGACAGTTCGCCGACGGCTGCGTATTGGCCAAAGCGATTGGAATCGAGCTGATTGGATACTGAGAGTATGCCGAGCGATATAGGCAGATCAAAGCTGGAGGCTTGTTTCGGGAGTTCTGCGGGTGCCAGGTTTATGACGATTCTATCATGAGGGATCATGAATCCAGCGTTGTGCATGGCGCGTTCCACCCGATGGGTACTTTCGCGGACAGCTTGTTCGGGTAGACCGACCAGAACGGTTTTAGGAAGAGCAGCCGGCGAGAGGTCAACTTCTACCTCGACCGGTAGAGCTTCGATTCCAAGCAAGGAATAAGTATGGAGCTTGGCCAACATGGGAGCGTCTCAACGAAAAGGAGCTTAGCAGCGACAAACAAGTAGCAAAATCAACGGGCTGCCAGTTTAGCACGACCACGGTGGCTTGTGTTTGATGGGGGCTGCAAAAAATAATCTTCAAACCCTATTCGTTTGCGTCGGATTGGTAGCCCATCTGGCCACAGATTGGATAGGGTTGCTGACGTGCTGTCCAAAGACTTCGCGACTTCGGCACCGACGGACACGGCAGTGCACGGGTCCTTTACGATCTGGCAGGGGTCATAGCCCGCGATGACCAGCAGCGGAAGCAAGTCCATCAAACAGTTCATTCAGGAGTCTATTAAGCGTAGGATACAGTCGAGACATCCCAAAGGAGGCCCGTGTAACAAACGCACACTCGACCGACGCTCATCGCTTTGACTGCAACAGTCTTCGAGATTAGTGTTGATTAGTGAAGATTAGTGTTCCCAGCTTCTTCCAGGTTCGGCATCAATGGGAATCGAAGCAAATGCAGGGTTAAGGAACACCAATCGACGCTAATCATCAAATGGCTGCTTGGTTCCTTGGGCGGGCTCCCGACCTCGCCATGGGCGTTTGCTACGTTTATCGCCAAGCAGGTGAAGCTCCGATGAAAAAGCCTGCGGCATTCGCCTGCGGTCGAAAAGGGACGCGATTTTAGACTCTTGATATGTGGCAGTGACAAGACTTCCTACAGCGTCTCCAACGAAGAAAGCAGAGTAAGTAACGCGAATTGTTCAACCAGCTTTAGAGCTCCATCCATTTCTGGTAGAATATAGGCGATGCCAGAACTTTGAAGAATATCCAGGGCAACAGAAAGCTTCACCTTCCTCCTTTCAATACCACGACGGACAAACTGCCATTATGAAAAATGCCTTTCAACATCTGAAGCTCGTTTGCACGGCAGTTCTCTGCTCGATGTTCACCCTGAGCTCGAGTCAACTGTTTGCTCACCCTGGCCATGATCACCACGTACCACAAACCGGTATTTTGCACTGGTTGCTGGCACCTATTCACGCCGTCCCCGTTTTGCTCGTGCTCGGGCTGGTAATCACCCTCGTGGCATGGAAGCTTCAACTTTCGAGCCGCTTCGACGCTAAGTAGTCCGCTATTTCTTCCCCTCCCAACAAGGCTCCTTAACATGAGATCCCTCCTTCGACGACTGGTAATCGCTTCTACATTTGGTTTGTGTTCGTATAGTTTGGCAATATCAGAAGACTGGCAGCAGTGGCGAGGTCCAACCAATGACGGACATTCGGCAGACACGAATGTCGTAAAAGATTGGTCTTTGGACACCAACGTCAAGTGGAAAACACCACTGCCAGGTCGAGGGGGTTCAACTCCGATTATCGTTAATGGGCGAATCTACCTTACAAGTGGCGATAAAGGAGATTTGGTTGCGATGGGACTCTCCGGCGAAAGCGGAGAAGTGCTTTGGAAGACGCGCGTTACCTCTGGCGATCAACCAGCACGGGGCGACGAGGGCAACTCGGCATCGGCGTCACCAGTATGCGATGGTGAACACGTTTGGGTATTCTTCTCGAATGGGGTTTTGGCCTGCCTAACGATCGATGGCGATGAAGTTTGGAAGTTCGACGTCGGCGAGCGTTTCGGTCGCTTGGATATTCAATTCGGGTTAACCTCAACACCAGTTCTCGATGGCGACCATCTTTATCTCCAACTCATCCACGGGGCGATGAGGCGGGGGGATAATACTCGAACCGGACAAGTCATCAAGCTCGAAAAGAAGACCGGCAAGACGGTTTGGGTTAACGATCGAGTTACCAACGCAGATTTCGAATGCAAACATTCTTATGCCTCCCCCTTTCTCCATCGAGGAGAAGAAGGTGAGTTCTTGGTAGTTCATGGCGCAGATTGTATCACCGCTCACGATTTATCGACGGGCAAGGAGCTTTGGCGGTTTGGGGAACTCAATGGCCCTACGCGCTGGAATGCTAAACAAAACGATCCTACGTTCCGATTTGTCGCCTCTCCGCTCATCACGCGTGGCAGGGTGATCGTACCCACCGCCAAAGAAGGTCCGCTTGTTTCTCTCAAGCTGGATCAGCTCAAGGGTGATAGCTCAGCAAATGCTCAGGCGGTCGCATGGGTTTCCCCTAGAACGCCTGATGTGTCCATCCCTCTCGCGGTCGACAAGTATATCTATCTCCTACAAAAGGATGGGCGCTTGCAGTGCGTCGAGTGGGATACTGGCAAAGAGGTATATCTACAGCGAGTTCACTCATCACAACACCGCACAAGCCCGATTTACGCGGACGGATATCTTTATATGGCATCTAGTGACGGTACCGTTAGTGTTGTCAAGGCCGGGCCAGAGTTCGAATTAGTCTCATCGGTCAACGTTGGTGCGCCCGTCACTGCATCTCCTGTCATCAGTGATGGAACACTCTTCATCAGATCATTCGATGCGATCTATGCCATACGCTAAAAGCGTACTGGTAATCTCTGAAAGTTGACTATGGAAATCCAGCTATCCAACAAAATCGCTATTGTTACAGGAGCTGCTTCGGGAGTTGGGCTCGCAACCACACTATGTTTGCTAGAAGCAGATATCGCAGGAATCGTAGCGGTGGATGTTGCTGAAGCAATTCCACCGGAATTCTCTGCATTTACGCAAGGCTCCAAACCCCGTTTGGTTTATGTTCGAGGCGATGTTGCCATTGAAGATACTGTAACTCGATACGTCACCTCTGCGATCGAGCACTTTGGTAAAATCGATGTATTGATTAATAATGCGGGGGTGAACATCGTAAAACCTATCCATTCTCATACGGATCAAGATTGGGATTGGATAATGAACACAAACGTTAAAGCAATCTTCTTAGCAGCCCGACAAATCATCCCGATCATGCTCAAACAGCAGAGTGGGCTCATTTTGAATATTGGTTCGATTTCTGGCCTCGTTGGTCTTAAACACCAGGGGGCATATGCAGCATCGAAAGGAGCCGTGCACCAAATGACTCGGCAAATGGCGATTGAATATGCATCACAAGGCATCCGAGTCAATACACTCGCACTTGGAACCGTAGACACCCCGGTGCTTTATGCATCAGCTAATCAAACCAATGATCCAGAAGCATTTCTTGCTGGGCTTCGCAGCCAGCATCCGATTGGTCGAATTGCATCAGCGGAGGAAGTCGGACGCTTCATTACGTTTCTATCAAGTGATTTTGCTACCTTCTTTACGGGAGCGACCTTATCACTCGATGGTGGTTTCACCGCACAGTAAAACATTTCCACCAAGAAGCATTCATCATGGACTTGCAGCTTAAAGATCGTCGCGTTCTCATAACTGGAGGCGCGAGCGGCATCGGTCTAGCCACCGCTCGCCTTTTCGCAGAAGAAGGAGCGGAATTGGTTTTGTGGGATGTATCTAGCCACGTTGACGCAGTAGCCGAGACACTTCGAAGTGAAGGTGCCAAGGTCGAATCGCATGTTGTTGACATTGTCGATTCGGAACAGGTCGCGGGTGCAACACTAGCAAGCACCGAGCCAGGGCGATCGATTCATCATGTTGTGCACTGCGCAGCGATTGGTTCGGGCAAATTTGGATTTCCCTTTACCAACCTAGAACCCAGTGATTGGAAGCTTACGCTGGAAATCAACATCATGGGGATGGTGAATGTCGCGCATTCGCTTTCTCCCGTTATGATCGAGCAACATTTCGGTACCTTTGTGTTTCTGGCTTCGGTGGCCGGCCAAATCGGCTCTCAAACCGATCCACCTTACAGCGCCAGCAAGGCAGCGAATATCAATTTCGCACAGTGCATGGCCAAAGATTTGGCTAAACACAACATCCGAGTCAACACGGTTTGTCCCGGCATGGTGCAGACGCCACTTAATCGGTCGGTCTGGCAAGCCTGGTATGAACAAACTCCAGAGCCCGAGCGATTGACTTACGAGGAGTGGACTACGAACAAGATCAAAACGGTAGTACCATTAGGGCGGTGGCAGACCAGCGAAGACATCGCCACCATGATCGTGTTTCTCTCATCAGATCGAACCAAAGAAGTAACTGGCCAGACTATCAATGTTGATGGTGGTTTTGTCATGCATTGGTAGAACAGTGATTCGAACAAATAAATCAAGCCGAGCCATACCTACACTTTTGAAAGCCTTGCACCGATATGCTTACACCATTTCACCTAGCGATCCAAGTTCGTAACCTTGAGGAAGCTCGCGACTTTTACGGGACAAAGATGGGCTTCCCGGAGGGACGCAGCAGCTCCGAATGGATTGATTTTGACATGTTTGGGCATCAATTGGTCGTTCATGTGAATCCCCAGATTGGTCCAACCGGCACGATTTCGCAAATGTCAAATCACGTCGATGGACATGGAGTCCCTGTACCTCATTTCGGAGTTGTTTTGGAAGTAGAAGCGTGGGAGCAGCTAGCGGAAAGGGCGAAGACCTTTGTAGACAAATTCGTTATCGAACCTTATGTGAGATTTCGAGGTGAGCCGGGTGAGCAATACACGATGTTCTTTAAAGATCCCACTGGCAACGCACTCGAATTTAAAGCATTTCGAGATATACAAAAGTCATTGTTTGCCAAATAGCTTTGTGCAAACACTTGAGCCGTCTTCGCATTTCACCGGGCAAATGAAAAAGGGAGGTGACTTGCACCTCCCTTTGGGAACTTATGCTCGATTCGATCGGATCACTAGAATCCGCCGCCACCGGCTGTCATGGATGCCGAAACGGCTTTGATGACGTTATCTTCGAGTGTGACTCGTACGACGGCGTCACGTCCTTCATTCTTAGAGTCGATCATGATCTGATCCTTACCTGCCGAAGTTACTTCGACTGCGGCGTCCAAGCCGGGATTGGTTTCGATGGACTTCATGAACGACAGCAATTGCCCAAGTGAAAATCGCATCTTAACGGCTTCTCCAGCAGCTGAAGGCTTGGCCATGGCTCGATCAACGACTTTCTTGACGTTGCTTTCGCAGTCCTTTCCGATGGAAACAAAAACGGCGGTCGGCGTGGTGGCAAGAGTCGCTGTCACTCGCTTGCCAAAAATCGCGACAACCTTTTCGTCAGCATTCGGCGGTAAGGCGATCGATAGCTGGTGCAAATTAGCGCCGGCATGCTTGCCAGTATTCACTTTGAGGCTGATCTGATCGCCAAGTGGTGCCAAATCTTTCGCAGCATTTGCCGCGATGGCTTCCACCTTGCTACCGTCTGCTACGTTGAAGGCGGCTGCGATATTCAAATATGGCGAGGTAGTGATGTCCGCAACGGTTTCAAGCTGCCCCTTTTTGGCGGTCTCTACAAACAGATCTGCGAGTTGAGTTAGATACTCTTTTGCTTTTTCTGCTACATCTCCGTCATCGATCTGATCAACAGCGGCCTTAACAGCAGCTTCCATCGCGGTTTCAATTTGTGCAATATCTTCTGACGCCACAAGCTGCAGCGATTGCAGCATCATCATCGAGGATTCTTGAGGGACTCCAGCGAGTACAGCCTTGCTGCCCTTCATTTTAGCCAGGTTGAGAGCAAGCTTTGACCCTTCGACGAACCGAGATCCGAAATCCAGAGTCGTCTTGGATTCAGCCTTGTTTACTGCCAAGCCGATCTTGAGTGCTTCGGTGCTATCGAGAAACTCCTGGAGCTGTTCCTTGACCTGATCTGCACTTTTCAATGCTTCTTCGGCTTGTTCCTCATCCATGTCAGTCATCGCTTGCTCGACTCCAGCGTCATACTGGCTAAAGAGCATCTCAATGAGAGGCTGAGGGATGTTTCTTGGGTTTAGGTCTACGAGGACATCGTACTTCGCGACCAATGGCTTGAGAGTCTTCGTTGCCGAAATATCAAAGTTGAGAACGGCATCTTCCGTTTGGCCAACGAGCAACCACTCACCCGAGTTTTTCATATAGATCGAGTTGCCAAGGTTGAGCTCGTATAGCCCATCCCCTAAATCCTCAGGCTCACCGAATATGGCCAACTGCCCGAAGAAAATCTCGAGGTCTTTGAGAGGTAGTGCAGCGACGGGAGCAGGGTTGCCGTACTCATCAAGTTCGACGAACACGCCCATGGGACGGCTGGTGTCCAGGCCGGCAGTATACTCCGTCAATGCCGTCTTAACGGTACCAGCTGCGAAACCTCCGCCTCCCAATCGAGCGAGATGCTGGATATTAGGCACCATGGTATCGAAGGGAGCGATGGCAACTTTTACAACGGATTTGTCCGAGTCGCCAGCGTTCGCACTAGCTGCCAGCAAAACAGGGGAGGCAGCCAGGGTCATTGCTGCAATCTTGGATCGAATGGACCACTTCATACTATTACACGTCTCCTCGAGCAAAACTAGGGATGAATCGTCAGCAGTTTCTTGCACCGTAACTGTTTCTTAACCGAACCAATTCGGCGATGGATATCGGATCTTGGTTCAAAAATGTTCCCAACCTAAGAAATAGGCAAGATCCGAAAGGAAATCTTATAGTTATATGACGAAAGACGCGAGTCGCAACGAGGCTTGAGCCAGGAAATTGGAACGAATAATCCCGCGTGTTCCAGCGTGATCGGTCGACTACCGTTCTCGAAATACGATTCGACCCTTTGTCAGGTCGTAGGGGGACAGCTCCACCCGGACCTTGTCACCGGGAACAATTCGGATGAAATTCTTTCGCATTTTGCCTGCGACGTGAGCCAGCACTTCGCTGCCGGTCTCTAATTGTACTCGGAATCGCGTGTTGGCCAGAGCCTGGGTAACGGTTCCCTCTACTTCAAATGCTTCTTCGTTCTTCGCCATAAATCTTGTTAAGCCCCCAACTGCCCCTCTATCCCATTCTCGACATGGAATGGGCCATACTTCTTTGTTCGGAAAATCTGCCTTCTCGCTGCCGATCTTCGCAAGGGCACCAATGTTATAGGCTATCGAACCACCGATCGTCCACTTCAAAAGCTCCATTCCCAGTGATTTGCAGGGGATTAGAAACGAAATTTCGATCCCAATGCACAGTAGGCATTTATGTGAACGATTAGCTAAGAGCCCATCAAATGGCAACAATGTCGGCTATTTTTTCGGGGTCCCGTCAGGTTCGTAGCTCTCGAGAAACTTGTCTTTCATGGTTTCCCGCATCTTTCGCATCACCGCCTGAGGAAGTCCGTGGCCGGCCCCCGGAACGATCTCCACCTGCGCGTCGCTGCCCAGCTCCCGCAGTCGCTCGGCCATTTTCATGGTTGCTCCCTCGAGGTAAAACGTGTCGAGATCCCCCATGGCTACGTGCAGCTTGCCCGCCAGCAAAGGCTTGAGCTGCTCCCAGTTGTCCTGGATTTTCATGCTGATATCGTACTTTTTCCAATAGGAGACTACCTCGTTGTCGACCACGCCGGTTTTGGGATCCCAGGCTCTACGCGGTTCTCCTTTCTCGTCGCGAGGACTAAAAACAGCATCAAAAGATCGCATCTGCCCGCCGCGACCGAGCACTTGATCCATCTTGCAAAAATCGTCGTACCAAAGCATGACATTCTGCCCCTGTCGGGCGAGCGGCCGCCGGTTCCCGCTCGGATCAACGTAAACGCTCTGCGGGGGGAACGCATACATATCCGTGCCTTGAAAGTCTCGAAAATCAACAGGGTCTGGAGCCGTACTGAACACGCCGCCAAAGGTCTCCGGATAGCTGACTTGCAACCAAAGACTGGACCACCCTCCGCTGCTGTGCCCGCCCACAAACCTAGCTTTGGGATCAGCTATGGTGCGAAACTCGCTGTCAACATACGGAATCAATTCCTTCACCAACGCATCGCCCCGTGGCCCATTGGTATCGCTATTGGCATAAACGTGATGCCCATATTTGCACTCACCCGTCAGCATGACTTGAATGAACTCGACTTCGCTTGCTGCACGTCTCGGATTCGGATCCCTCCCCATGCCGCGTAACACTCCACCAAAACCGGTGACTTCGTAGTAGACCGGGTACCGCCGGTCGGGCGAACTCTCATATGACTCAGGTAGTATGACCGCCGCGCGATCGATGACATCCTTGCCAAAATAGGCCGACAGCAACTCGCTCTTTCTCTCAACAAACTTGACTCTCGCCGTGTCTTTGTACTCAATATCAGGAATGATCTGATCGAGCTCCAGGGTGACCGAGTCATCACTTTTGGGGTTCCATGCAACAACATTGCTGTACAAGTTACCTGGTCCTTGATGTGCAGGAGCGTAGTAGAAGTCTCTGTCCAATACCGCTTGCAAACGATAGTTTTTGTTAGGCCATTTGGAAATCACTTCCGGAAAGGCTTCGGCCAGGTCATCGAACTCAATGGTTTCGCCAGGCTTCCAATCCACAACTTCTAGGGCCGCAAAAGGTTCCGGACCGAACCAGTTCGGGCCTTGCATGGGAGAGCGTTGAGGATTGGTCGTCGTAAACACGAACAGTCTGCCAGCAATCGGCTGATCTGTAACGCTTTCAGAAAACTTTACCCGAAACTTGGGCTCAGCGGCTGACGCGGTTTCCACTAGCCCGATCAGGGCGAGAAAGAGTATCGCCAAGAAAAGCGGACCAGATCCGATCAGAGGGTGTCGATTCGTCATGGGGTGGATCGCCAAAGAGAAAAATTGCAAAGCTGCGTGCGACCCGCATTCTAGATTAAAAAAAAGGGCACGCTACCAAATAGCATGCCCCTGGCTCAAATTTCTAGCAGAGCGAATTAGCCGGACTTTCTGGCAGTCGACGTCTGTACCGCAGCCTGACTGTTGCGGAGCAATTTGGTGTATTCCTCCACTCCCTCTTGCTCGTCGAGCAAAATATCTTCCAAGAAGATCACCAAAGGCTTGTTGCCCTCAGCTAGCTCGAGTGCTTGTGTGTACATCTCGACCGCTTTGGATTCGAACGCCAAGCTGTTTTGAAGGACTTCGGTTAGATCCTTGGATTGCTTGATTTCGTTTCGCTGGGCAACGGGAACTCCACCCAGTGACACGATCTTGTTGCCGATCAAATTGGCGTGTTTGAACGATTCTTTCGCGTCTCCCTCAAACTTCTCTGCGTAAACCTCTCTCCAAGGCCCCTCGATAATAAAGGATGCCTGGGAATACTGAGCGACACCAGTCCACTCATGCTTGAGAATCTCGTTGAGATGATCGATGATTGCTTGATTACTCATACTATTTTTGTCCTATACGGTTTGAGTTTTGTTCGTGTTGTGCTCAGGAAGTATTGGCTTTTAGGACCGCATTTTCAAGCTCGAATCATAGAGCAACAGCAGAAAGGGAACAGAAATCTTGCGTAGTTGAGATTCGATGTCAAAACGACTTGTGTTATGATCCATTGGTCGGTCATTTACGCCGCGTTTTTCCTCGAATCGGGCAGAAAAAAGTGAAGTATCGGAAACTTGGTCAGACTCCTTGGAATGTTTCGGAAGTCAGTTTTGGAGCGTGGGCGATCGGTGGCTCCTGGGGCGCTGTGGACGATTCGCAATCGATGGCGACTCTGCATCGAGCACTCGATTTGGGGATTAACTTTTTCGATACCGCCGATGTCTACGGTGACGGCCATAGCGAGAGACTGCTGGCCCGCCTCAAGCGAGAGCGCCCGGAATCGGAAATCATCATTGCGACGAAAGCGGGCCGCAGGCTGCCATCGCAAACGCTAGAAGGCTACAGCAAAAGCAACCTACAAGATTGGCTAGACCGCAGCCGCAAGAATCTCGAATGCGACACTCTGGATCTGGTTCAATTGCACTGCCCGCCAAACGATCTGTATTACTCACCTCAAGTGTTCGAATGGCTCGAGGAGTTCGTTGCCGCAGGGGTTATCAAATACTACGGAGTCAGCGTCGAGAAGGTCGAGCAAGCGATCAAGGCAATCGAATTCCCAAATCTGCAAACAGTTCAAATCATATTCAACGTCTTCCGTCAGCGACCCGCCGAAGTATTCTTTCCCTTGGCACTAGAGCGACAAGTCGGGATTCTGGCACGTGTGCCATTGGCATCAGGCTTATTGACGGGAAAGCTGAAGCGAACCAGCGAATTTGCGACAGATGACCACCGCAATTTCAATCGACATGGCGAGCATTTCGATCAGGGTGAAACGTTTTCTGGCGTGGATTACGATCTTGCTCTCGATGCCGTGGAAGAACTGAAGAAGCTTGCTCCTGCTGATGTCTCTCTTAGCCAGTTGGCGCTGAGATGGATTCTCATGAACCCAGCCGTCAGTTGCGTTATTCCCGGTGCTCGACACCCTGAACAGATTGCAGAAACAGCCGCAGCGAGCGATCTTGCAGAGATTTCCGAATCGACCATGAACTCGATTCAGGCGATTTATAACAAGATGATACGCCCGAGCGTGCATCATCGCTGGTAGAGCGATCCGCTAAATACCAACCTCATCGAACAGCGATGGGATGGTCACATTGGCATATCCTTCTTGAGTCAGTAGCTCTTGAAGGGTGAGCTTAGCCTCTGCTTCACCGTGTACCAAGCAAATTTTGCGTTCGCGATTCACCGTATCCAGCAACCGCACCAGATCTTTTTGGTCACCGTGGGCCGAGAAGCCTTGAATTTGCTCCACACGAATCCACTTGTTCCAAAACCTGCCTTGGAGTTTGACAACAGGTCGATTCGACAACAACTCCGCACCTAAAGAATCGGGAGCTTGGTAGCTAACCAGGATGAGGCACGTCCGCGGATCGTCAATGTGACATCGCAAATGATCCAGGATTCGGCCCCCTTCGCACATCCCTCCAGAAGCAACGATGACACACGGTTCCTTCGAGGTGGTTCGCCACCAGGCCTCATCGCTCGATTCTAGCCACTCAATCCCATCCGTCGGCTGGGCTGTATCGGAATTTTTATTAAGCCCGTCGTTTCCAAAGTCTCGATAGACGTAGTCGAATTGTGATGCGAGCGGACTGTCGATGCAGATGGGTACGTTAGGAATTCTTCCGGATTGCCTGAGTTCTAGCAAACTGCATTTGAGGAAATTGGTTCGCCCCAGACTAAAGGCCGGTATGAGCGCCTTGCCCCCCGCCTCGATGGTTTGATTGATCAACTCGGCAAGCTTATTGAGTGTTGCGTCAAACGGTTCGTGCAAGCGATTCCCGTAGGTGCTCTCACAGACGATAAGATCCGCATCTGGAATGGAGACGGGTGTGCCGATGTAAGGAAAATCGAATCGTCCTAGATCTCCGGTAAAAACGAGCTTGCGCGGACCTGACTCGCCTCCTCTAAGGTCCATTTCAATCATGCTGCTGCCGAGAACGTGGGCTGAGTTACGCATGCATATCTTGATGTCGGCCAAGGGTTGCAATCGTTCGTCGTAATCAACCCCTTGAAACAACCGCAGCGTAGCGTCCACATCGTCGTACGAAATGAAGTGCGATTCATCAAGGACCCGTTGATCGCCCCCACCTCGATGTGCCCCTCGCCCTCGCCGACTTCCGGAATAGAATCTCGCTCGCTCCCACTCACGTTCGTGGACCCTGGCTACGTCATAAAGCACGATCTCTAGCAGTTCGAGGGTCGCGTGGGTGCACAGGATATTGCCGCGAAAACCATTCTTAACCAACAGGGGCAAGCTGCCGCAATGATCGATGTGGGCGTGGGAAATTAGGACCAAATCGACTTCGGCAGGTGAAAAAGGAAACAAATCCCGACCGCTGTGCGATTTGCTCTCTTCCTGCCCGAAACTTTTGCCACAGTCCAGCAATACCCTCGAGCGGCCCGTGTCAACCAGATGCATCGATCCGCTAACAGAGTCCGCTGCACCGTAGAATGTGAAGGTTGGTTGTTGCAAAAGTTGGTTAACGAGTCTCGGCATTCGGGAAATGATATCTTTCGTTCTCGAAACTCGCTAGGCAGAATGCATGCCTTCCGCTTGACTCGGCTCCGACTAAATCGGTATTCTGGCGAAAAATCGTCTCGATACTCGTGCCATTTTATTTCAAAGGTGCATTTATGGCAGCAGGGAAGCTTGCCGGCGTTCCGTTACTCGATGTCAATCGAGGAAACTTACTGGTCCATGAAGAGATCATGGAAGCGATCGAAGCGGTCGTGCTCAGCGGCCGATTTTTGCACGGCCCCGATGTGGGGGAGCTGGAATGCTCCGTGGCAGGTGTGTGCCAAACAAAATATGCCATCGGCTGTGCTTCTGGCAGCGATGCCCTTTTGCTAGCTCTCATGGCCCTCGAGGTACAACCTGGTGACGAGGTTATCGTCCCCAGCTTCACCTTCTTCGCAACGGCATCCGCCGTCGCTCGCCTCGGTGCGATCCCCGTCTTCGCCGATATCGATCCCCACACTTACAACATCGATCCGTCGCAGATCGAAGCTAATATCTCCTCACGAACCCGCGCTATTATCCCAGTTCACTTGTTCGGACAGTGCGCAGCGATGGACAAGATCTGCGCCATTGCCGAAGCCAAAAAGGTACCTGTCATCGAAGATGCAGCCCAAGCCATCGGTGCCGCCTATCTCGGCAAGCCTGCCGGTGCATGGGGAGATATGGGCTGCCTCAGTTTCTACCCAACCAAAAACCTTGGCGGGATGGGAGACGGTGGAATGATGGTCTGCCAAGATGACGAGCTGGCCAGCAAACTGCGGTTGTACGCCGCCCATGGTATGCAACCTCGGTACCACCACAAAGTGCTCGGTATTAACAGCCGACTCGATACGATTCAAGCAGCCATACTGCGCATCAAGCTTCGTCAACTGGAATCGTATAATGTTGCTCGTCAACAAAATGCACTGCGGTACAACGAAATGTTTACCAACGAAGGCTTGGTGGGTGAGTTCGAGCTCCCATTCCAATCACCTCATGCAAAACATATCTGGAACCAGTACGGAATTCGAATCGCTAATGGTGAACGAGACGCATTGCGACAGCATTTGCAATCCGTAGGGATCTCCACGGAAATTTACTACCCGATTCCTTTGCACCTGCAAGAATGCTTCAAAGAGTTGGGCTACTCCGAAGGCAGCTTGCCTCACACCGAAGCAGCCGCCAAGGAGATTTTGCACCTGCCTATCTATCCCGAGTTATGCGTGGAGGAGCAAGTTGCAGTCGTTCGTGGTATAAAGCAGTTCTACGGTTCCGCAGCATTGAAACTCTCCGCTTAGAATAGCCGCTTTTGACATGACACGAATATTAGTATTGGGTGCGCATCCGGACGACGCTGAGTTTTTCGCTGGAGGTTTCCTAGTCAAGCACTCGCAATCCGGTTCGGTGATTCGAATGGTTAGCGTGACCAACGGACAGTCTGGTCACCAGTCGATTCCTGAGTCCGAACTGATTGCGATTCGAAAAACCGAGGCTGCGAGCGCAGGGCAATGTATCGGTGCAAGCTACGTGACCGGCCCGTTTCCCGATGGTTCCCTCCAACCGTCACTAGAAGTGCGGCAATGGATTATCAGAGAGATTCGCGAGTTTGCACCGGATCTGGTTCTTACCCACCGTCCCTTTGATTATCATCCTGACCATCGAGCGGTTGGGCAAGCGGTTCAGGACGCATCCTACATGGTCATGGTGCCCAAAGTGGTTGCTGACGTTCCGAGGCCATCGCACGAGCCTGTCGTTGCCTACATGGTAGATTTGTTCACACGCCCTAGTCCGTTTCGCGCTGATGTTGTCATAGATGTGTCAGAACACATCGAGAGCGTCGTCGATATGTTGGCTTGCCATCAATCACAAGTTTTCGACTGGTTGCCTTGGATCGAGGGAATCAGAGCAGAAGTACCTGATGAAGAGCCTGCTCGCCGGGAGTGGCTCAAAGCATGGTTTCTGGCCAAGGCGAAGCCAAGAGTTCAAGCGTTTTGGAAATCGCAGGGTGCACCGATGCTTGTCGAAGCATTCGAGATTTCCGAATACGCAGGCAAGCCGTCACAAGAGACGATGAAGAAACTGTTTTTCGAATGAAGAAACTGCAAAGGCCGCGACCGATTTGAAACGCTGAGTCGTAAATAGAGTGCAATGGCTCCAAAGAACTCTTCGAGCGAATTTCAGGTCGCATGGGGAGGAAGGAACGCATCTACCAGACGCGATCGGATGCGCGTTGGTTCGCTTGCCGGCGGCGTTGTTCCCAATAAAGTCTTAATCTGAGCGACAAATCTGAGCCCGCTCTTCAGTCTGCTGGAAAATCAAATCTTGTTGGCAAGCAATGAGTATTTGCACGTGGATTGATGAGTTGGTAGTTTAAGTTGTCGAGAAATGTGTGGCGAAAAATGCAGGACGTAAATTGTCCCCCCATGTTTCGCCATACATTTTTCCACTGTTTACACACATCATGAAGCATTCAATTTGAAATCCATATCACCGATTTTCTGCGTTTAATGCTATTCGACTGTGTTGTCATTGCCGCGGATTAGCCGCGATTCCGGGGATTAGTTGTGACGGGCGTTCACGTCTGCCGAGACTTGACATTGAACAGATTGTCAGACAATCTATTAGAGAGTCATTCGTTTCGCGAGTTCATGCAGGAAAAAAAAATGCAAACCATTACCAGGCCCAAAATGCGTGATCAGGTTTCCGAGCAGATCAAGCAGTACATCATCGAGCGCAAGCTGATGCCGGGGGATCGATTGCCCAACGAGAACCAGCTCGCCGAGACGTTTGGCATCAGCCGTCTGAGTGTCCGCGAAGCGACGAAGACCCTCGAGTTTCTCGGCATCATCGAGTCCAAGACGGGCGTCGGGCTAACGGTGGGGCGAATCAACATGGAACGAATGACAAAACATCTGGGTTTTCACTCAGGACTGCTCGATGCCGATCCGCAGCAATTGATCGACAGTCGCGTGATCATCGAAACCGGTGTCGTGCCGCACGTCGTTCGTCGGATGGCGGATGATCCCTCTATCCTTGAGAACCTGCAAAGTCTTGTGGATCAGTTTCGTACCGCAAAGAATTTGAAGGAGTGTATCGCGATTGATATTCAGTTCCACCGAACATTGATCGAAGCCAGCGGTTTGCAGCCACTGGTTGCCTTTAACGAGTTGTTGGTCGTGTTCTTCAGGCGATTTTTCGATGCCATCAAGAAGGTCGATATCAAGGTTGGTATCGAGCATCACCAACGGCTTGTCGACTTGCTAGCTGCGGGTCGAATCGAAGAAGCAACTGCAGACTTACGAGAGCACATCGAAGACAATAAACGCCGGTTGTAGAGGCTGTCAAAAAATGTAGGGCGAAAAATTTCCGTTCCCCATTTTTAGCCCTACATCTTTCGACAGTAATCAGTCTGCAGACGAAACCCCACCTCAATACATCCCACCAATGATTCAATTCCTTATCAACTATGTTCATTACGCAAAGCATTACCAAGTCTAGTTTCGCGCTGATTACAACGCTCTTTCTGGTCAATTTCGCCTCGGCTGCCGACACTTACGAAACCTTCGTCGCAAAACACTGTATCGCTTGCCATGGGCCTGACCACCAGGAGAGTGAACTGCGAATCGACACGCTATCGCGAGATTTTGCACTGGGTGGCGACGCGCACCGCTGGGCCGAGTTGATCGAACGGGTCAATATCGGTGACATGCCGCCCGAAGGCGAGCCGCGTCCGACACAAGAGGAGATCGAGGGGTTCGTGACGCAACTCAGCGGCTTGATCCGCGAGGGGCGAGCGGCACGCATGGCGGCGCGTCCACCGGTGGCTCATTACCGCCTCAGTCGCAAAGAATACCAGAACACGATCTATGACCTGCTGGGTGTACACTACGATCCCACCGAACCAGGCCAGTTGAACGATGATACGCTGTGGCACGGGTACGAACGAATCGGGTCGGAGCTGTCGTTGTCGTCATCTCACGTCGAGCGATACTATCGCGCTGCGGAGATCGTGCTCGATCGTGCCTTTACAACAGGTGCCAGGGAGTCGCAGAAGCTCAAGAAAACTGCGGATTTTCTGCGTTATCGCTACAGTAGTAACGGCCAATACCAGAAGGAATGGCTGGAGCGGTTTGGCATTTATCGACCACTGCGTTATTTAATCTACCCCGGCTTGCCGCGCGTCCAGGAGAAACTTGACCTGGCACTCTCGCCGGATTGGTTCGAGAAGCCTCCGCAAAGCGGTCTGTATCGCGTGCGGCTCCAGGCCAGTGGAATGCGTCCGCCTGGCGGTCAGCTACCCCATTTTCGGATCGGCAAAAAGTCGTCGGCGGATGTCATCGACGGGCTTGTCGAGCTGGACATCACTGCGCCGGAAAATGAACCGCAGATTTTCGAGTTCGAAGTTCTGCTGGAAATGCCAACCGAGCTTTACTTCGACGTCGTGGCAACCAACGGTATCCCCCAAGGTCGCAGTGGAGGCGCGTTTACTTATGCGATCGCGCTCCGGCCGTCGTACATTTTCACACACAGCAGCGAAAGCCATATCCTCAATCCAACGGCTCCGCAGATGTTCGACGGGCAGGGCAATGCGATTTACTCGACCGTCTTGTTGGACTGGATCGAGTGGGAAGGACCGCTGGAATCCGAAGCCGAACGAGCTCTCCGCAAGGACCTTTTGCCACCCAATGACGCAACCTCGGAAGTGGTAGCGGAACACCTGCAGAGGTTCGCCCAGCGAGCTTGGCGGCGACCGGTTAGTCATGAAGAACTTCGCAGTTATCTGACTGCCTACCAGCAGGAACGCGAAGCGGGCGAGACAACCGCTGAGGCGTTTCGAGTTGCGATGAAAGGTGTGCTTACGTCGCGGCACTTTATCTATCTGGTCGAGGGTGCCCCCGCAGTTCGCGAAAAGCTGACCGATTGGGAACTGGCTTCTCGGCTTTCGTATTTCCTCTGGAGCTCGATGCCTGACGAAGAACTCTTCAATGCGGCGGAAGATAACGCTTTAACTGGCACCGGATTGCAAGACGAAGTCGAACGCATGTTGTCCGACAGTCGCGTCAACAGCTTCATCGAAGATTTTTCTCGCCAATGGATGCAATTGCACAAGCTGGGGATGTTCGCCCCGGACAAGGGACTATATCCCAAGTATGACGGTTGGCTGGAGGAGAGCTTACGGAATGAGCCGATCGAGTTCTTCCGCGAGTTGTTCACACAGAACATGCCGGTCGAAAAGTTCTTGGATGCCGATTGGACGATGGCGAATGCCAGGGTCTGCGATTTCTACGGCCTGCCAGAACCGGCGTCGAGCGATTTTCAAAGAGTATCGCTCTCGCCTGAAGCTCATCGCGGTGGCTTGTTGACAATGGGCGCAGTATTGGGGTTAACCTCCGACGGGACGCGGCACCGCCCGGTGCATCGCGGTGTTTGGCTGAGCGAGACCATCTTCAACAAGACTCCGCCGCCACCACCGGCCAACGTCGACCCGATTGAACCAGTGCCACCAGAAGGTAATAAAGTTACGATCCGACAAAGATTGGTAGCTCACGCGCAGAACGCCAGTTGTGCGGCCTGTCATCGCAACATCGATCCACTCGGTTTTGCCTTCGATCAATACGACGCGATTGGACAATGGCGGGCGCGCGAACGGGTGGAAGGTGGCAAAGGGCAAGATCCATTGGTAGACGCCTCCGGCGTAATGCCTGATGGTCGCAAGTTTCAAGACGCAAGCCAATTCAAGCAGTTGCTGCTGGACGACCGCGACAAATTCATGCGAGCCTTTATAGAACACCTCAGCACCTACGCGTTACGCCGTGTGCTGACCGTGGATGATGCGGATGATATCCAGTTGATCTTCGATGAAGCGAAGCAGAACCAGTACGGCGTTCGAGACATCGTGCGGGCCGTAGCGCTGTCGGCGTTGACGAGGAAGCGATGAAATTCACAACCGCAACTTCAGTCATTTAACTGTCGAAAGATGTAGGTCGAAAAATGGATTCCTACATCTTTCGCCCCACATTTTTCGACAGACATCCATACTGTAACTCAATAGCCACCTACCAATACGAGTGAGATACAATGAACTTTCTATCCCAATCCTGGCTGATCAATCGTCGTCACGCGCTTCGTGCAATGGGTACTTGCATTTCGTTGCCGATGCTCGAATGCATGACTCCGCTGCGAGCCGCAGAGTCAACCGCTTCTCCGAAACGTAGTTGCTTCATCTATTTGGCCAATGGAGTCAACACACTCGACTTCCAGGTCACCAAGGCAGGCAAAGACTACGAACTATCTCGTTCGCTGAAACCGCTCGAGCCGTTCCGTGATGTGATCACACCGATCAGTGGCATGCATCATCCGGGCGGACTGGGGCATGCTCACAGTTGCATCAAGGTCTTCTTGACCGGTGGCAAACTGGGACCGTCCGATCGCAACAGCATCTCGGTCGACCAGAAGATGGCAGAACTGACCGGGGAACATACGCGATACCCCTCCATGGAAATCGCTATCAACCAAGAGTCGCTTGCTTGGACGGCAGACGGGGTTGGCTTGCCTCCGCTGCGTCGTTGCAGCGAGATCTTCGCGTCGTTGTTTGGTGAACCCAAAGGAGGCAAGGCGGCTCAGCGCAGGAACCTGCGTCGCAAGGCCAGTGTGCTCGATGCAAACCTGGAAGAAGTCCGTCAGCTTGAGGCCAAGATGGGAGCGGCAGACAAGGGACGCATGGAACAGTACCTGGCTTCGGTTCGCGAAGCCGAGATCCGCGCTCGACGTGCCGACGCTTGGCTTGACACGCCGATCCCTGACATCGCCGAAAATGACCGCCAACGGACCAACCGTGACATTCCAGAAACGAAAGCCGGTGACTATTTCCGCACCGTGTACGACTTGATCGTGCTCGCTTTCCAGACCGATGTGACTCGCGTGGCGACCTTCAGCATGGGAGGCGAAGGGCATGCGATCTCGATTCCTGAAATCGGCATCACCCAGACGCGGCACATGCTCAGCCACCACGGTGGCGACCCGAACTACATGGAAAAGCTCACGCAGTACGATACTTTTGCGTTCGAACAATACGCTTACTTCCTGAAGCGATTGTCCGAGACGACCGATGTCAACGGTCAGCCTCTGCTCGATACAACCATGTCGCTGCTTGGTAGTGGCATGTCGTATGGTCATAGCCATGGTAACGCCAATCTTCCGTTGGTGCTGGCTGGCGGTAAGGCCATGGGGCTCAAGCATGGCAGCCATGTTGACTTCAACCAAGGGCACTTTGACGGTTATCAACTCGACAAACCAGGCGAACACTATCGCATCTGCGGTCGTCCGTTGAATCCAGACGCTCACATGAGCAACTTGCTTCTGATGATGGCCCAGCGCATGGGCTGCGAGATCGATCGATTCGCCGACAGCAACTCGGCGATCGAGGTTTGAAATTACTTTCTCTTGGGATCATGAGATTGTCGAAAGATGTAGGTCGAAAAATGGAAGTCCGAATTTTCGCCATGCATTTTTCGACAGCTCATCCGACGCTCTCACACAACTGAATAGTTAGATGCAAACATATGAATAGAATCCGAAAGCTGTTCGCTGGAACTGCTGTTTTAAGTGTGATTTTGGCGTTACTGGCAACACGCGTCGCATTTGCCGATGAGCCGTTTCGGCCTGAGGTGGGAAAATTTCCACCGGCAGATAAAGCCGTCGCTTACACCGGTGAATTGACGTTCGTCGATCATGCGAATCGTCGTGGCAGTTTACGTGTGCCAGTAGAAGATGTCTTCTTCAGACAAGCCGGACAGCCGTTTGCCATGCTACCTTACGGTACGGTCCACTACCGCGGTGCACCTGCCGATTTGCGGGATATCCCCCTGGGTACTATTTTGCATGGTCGATTTTACCTACCGCCCGACCCCAAGTTTTCATCGGTTCCGAATGTCAATCAAGCCAATCACGCGATTTTGTTAGAAGACGAACCCAGCTTCTGTTTGCGCCAGGGCAAGGCTTGGAAGTTAAAGGAGCTGGAACTACGCGGCGATGAGGGGATGGTGGTCGCGTGCCGAGTATCCAAGTCGGGCGATGAAGCAGACGAAGCAGACCAGAAATTCACAGTAGACGACACCACACGTTTTTGGCGCGGTCGAGAAAAGTTGAGACTGGATGAGGTGGTCGCTGAAGGGATCTGGCCTGCCAATGGGAAGACGAAATTGGATGATCAGCTTGTCATGCTGGGACTCACCTGGCAACCCATGAACGACTTCTGGAAAGGAGCGTTCAACGGCTACCACATTTCCGACATTTGGCTGGACGATTCCTCAATGCAGCGTGCCAGTGAATATCAGAGATTGGTCCACAAGGAGTTCATTCAAGGGCGCTGGATGCCGGGCTGGGTCGACAAGGTCGAATACGGAGACTTCGGACGCGCGACGATAACAGCGACGTTGTTCGGTGGCATGGATTCATCGCTGTATGCGGATTTCCAGGAAGGACGCGATGCTCAGATCGGTAGTGCCACAACGGAATTGAAACACGAGCATGGTGCTTACTCGCACGCCCACATGGCGATCCGCGGCCCCGTTTCGGATGTCATTCACTCGGACGGCGATATCCCGCTGGGCAGCAGCGGAATCCAGATTCGTATGAACGTGGATCTGGTCCTCGAAGGGTTCCGTCCAGGCAGAATCATCCGGATTCGCCCCATGAACTGGCCCGCCGACAGTCTTCCGCGAGAAGAATGGATCGACGAAGGCAGCATGGCAGAACGTTTACCATCGCCCGATATTTTTCCCAAGTACTAGGCCAGGACGCGAAAACACAATGTTCTCCCCTTCGACACAAGCAGTCAACGAGTTTCAATCATGACAAAACAACACCTTCTTGTTTTTCAGGTTGCCGTTTTCGGTATTTGCTGTGGTTTGGTGACTGCGGTATCGATGGCGGATGAGCCGACGGACGTGACCATCTCCGTCGAGCACCGTGATTTCTTCGAGAAAGAAGTTCGGCCGCTATTGGTAAAACGATGCTTTGAATGCCATGGGGGCTCGGAAGCCGATGGCGGCTTGTCGTTAGCTTCCGCCAATGGTTGGATGCAGGGGGGCGATAGCGGACCCGCCATTGTTCCAGGCAAAGTCGATGAGAGCTTGTTGATCGAAGCCATCAACTATCGTTCGCTGGAGATGCCACCTGCGGACCGTGGTGGGAAGTTGCCGGAAAACGAAATCGCGATCCTGACGAAATGGGTCGAGATGGGTGCTCCTGATCCGCGCACCGGTAGCGAAGTTTTAGGAGGCATGACCTTAGAAAAAGCTAAAACTTGGTGGTCATTTCAACCACTGCCAGAACTGCCACCTGCTGATCATGCTTCCGAGATCAAACACATCGACAATCTGCTGCAGCGCGAAATCGACAGTCGTGGATTGGAATTGGCTCCACGTGCCGATCGCCGCACCCTGATCCGGCGACTGAGCTACGATCTGACCGGGCTGCCACCAAGCGCGGAAGAGGTCGAAGCATTTATTGCAGACACATCGCCTGATGCCTACTCGCGAGTAATCGAACGCTTGCTCGACTCGCCTCAGTATGGCGTCCACTGGGGACGACGCTGGCTCGACGTAGTGCGCTACGCCGACAGCTCGGGTACCACCAGCGACCATCCGCTGCCCCATGCCTGGCGTTATCGCAACTGGGTGATGGAAGCGTTCCAAAAAGATATGCCCTTTGACCAGTTCGTGCGTTTGCAACTGGCGGGTGATTTGCTGACTCGCGATGCGACCCCCGAACAACACGCCGAAGGAATCATCGCCACAGGCTATCTCGCCATTGCCCGTCGCTTTGGATTCGATAGCGACGCGGACATGTTCCTGACATATGAGGACGTGATTGATAACCTGGGCAAGAGTTTTATGGGACTGACCATAAGCTGCGCCCGATGCCATGATCACAAATTTGACCCGATCAACGCCATGGACTACTACGCCTTGTACGGGATTTTCGAGAGCTCTCGATTCGCCTTCCCTGGCTGCGAGAAAAATGGAAAACCTCGCGATCTTGTTCCGTTGATGAGTCCAGACTCCCTTGAGGCGCAACTACAGGATTGGGAAGTAAAGAACAAAGAACTGGAGACGGCCAAACGAACTCAAATGGAAGCGATCAAGTCCGCTGGTGTGGCGCTTGCCGAGCTTACCAAATCGAATCGAAACGTCCTCGTATCGCAACCCGTGCCGGAAGGTGGAAGCGTTCCTTTTGAGAAAACGGTTCACGTGAGGAAGGGCGATGTACTTGAACTGACCGTTCTACCAAATAGCAGCCATGGGGCCGATACGACGCGAGTGCAATGGCAAATCACAGAGACGGATGGGAAGAAACGCTCATGGGATATTTCGGATATCGCGCCAAAAATTCTGCAAGGCAATCCCATCACTGCTGGCGACGGCGGTGAGTGGTATTTCTTGGAGACCACTTTAGGTTCGGTACTGCTCGCGGAAATGCGACGCAGCATGGAGGGCAATCCTTCGATCCAAGGTTGGAGTCTCGATGATCTGCCAGCCGTGTTCGCAAACACTTCTGGGCAACCAGTCATGGCTTGGACGACTTTAGCCGCAGAATCGCTCTTTATGCATCCGGGACACAATCGGCCGGTAACTGTCGCCTGGGTAAGCCCCATGGACGGCGAGGTCCAATTGAGTGGATTGGTTGTCGACGCGCATCCTTCTGGAGGTGATGGCGTCCACTTTGAGCTAAACCACGTCGCTTCGTCTGATTATAGTTCGGCGCTAGCAAAACTTGGTGACTTGAATAGACCACTCCCGGAAGCTCCGCCGAAACCGGAAGTGCTTGTCGCTTACGCTGTAGTCGATGGCGATGCCAAAAACACCAGATTCCAAGAACGTGGTGAACCGGAGAAACTAGGCGAAGAAGTGCCGCGTCGTTGGTTGTCGGTATTTGGGGGCGGGCAGGTTCCTGAGGATGCCGGCAGTGGTCGTCGCGAGCTGGGTGATTGGATTGCCGAACATCCCTTAACGGCTCGCGTGATCGTTAATCGCATTTGGCAATGGCACTTTGGCGAAGGCTTGGTACGGACGCCAAATGATTTTGGTACACGTGGTGACCGGCCAACGCATCCAGAATTGCTCGAGTTCCTCGCGGCCCGATTCGTTCAAAGTGGTTACAGCGTCAAAGCACTCCACCGGCTGATAGTGCAAACGGAGGCTTACCAACGAGCCAGTGCCACGCCAATAGAATCCGATCCAGACAATCGCTTTCTGGCTCACTTCAATCGTCGCCGGCTCACTGCGGAGGAGCTGCGCGACAGTTTACTACATGCATCTGGACAGCTCGATCTTTCGCTCGGGACCAACCACCCGTTTCCGGAGGAGAAAGATTGGAGTTTCTCACAGCACAACCCGTTCAATGCTGTTTATGAAACCAATAAACGTAGTGCTTTCATGATGGTGCAGCGTCAGCGAAGGCATCCCTACCTGGCTCTGTTCGATGGCGCAGATCCCAACGCGTCAACAGCCGCCCGCCGCACCACTACCGTTCCCACGCAGGCGCTGTACTTCATCAATGATCCATTGTTCCACGCGCAAGCCGCGAAGTTGGCTGAGTCGGTCCAAGAAGAAACAACGAACGAAGTACGTCTGCAGGCCCTCTATCGCAATTTGTTCCAACGCTTGCCTACGCAAGCAGAGTATGAACGAGCAAACAAATTCCTCAATAACTACCCCGGTGAAGACAATGAAACATGGCCTGCCCTGGCCAGAATCTTGCTCGCAAGCAATGAGTTCACTCACGTGGACTAGAATGACGTCCAATGAGAGCTGTCGAAAGATGTAGGGCGAAAGATGTTAGGAACGAATTTAGAAAATCTAAGATGAGCAAGTTATGCCAATCATACCATCGATCGAACTTGTACAGATCTCACAAGAAGCCTTCGGTAAGATGGCTTTCGAGGTGATGCGCCATGTTTTTTCGATCCATGATGAGTATGGTCGGTTCTTTGACGAGATCGTTTACAAGAAGGAACTATTGAGACGCCTTTGCGGTATCGAACTGGAAGTAGCTGTAAATGTTGTTCATGAATCGTTTAGTAAAACGTTCTTTGCTGATGTTATTGCTAACCGTTCAGGCCTGTTTGAGTTCAAGGCTGCCGAGAAGATTCATGCAAAACATCGAGCTCAAACGACGCATTACCTGCTGCTATTCGGCCTCCAGCACGCCAAGATCATTAATACACGTCCCGAAAAAGTAGAACATGAGTTTGTTAATTTTCAGGTCAACTTGGCTGAGTTGCGAAACCCGAGCATCGTAGACGCGGTGTATCAACCTGATTCACCCGGCGCTAGAGAATTGCGAGAGATTTTACTGGGGCTGATACAAGACTGGGGTGCAGGGTTGGATCTATCTCTGTACGAAGAAGCGGTTACGCACTTTCTAGGAGGTGAATCGAATGTGCTGTGCAGGGTTCCGGTTAATGGCACCGGTGGAGTCATTGCCCAGCAGCAAATGCGACTCGTTACCCCTGATACCGCATTCAAACTCACCGCCTTTTCCCCGAGTAGTCCCAGCCAAGAGCAATTTCGAACCCATGCGCTACGCCTACTAAAGAACACTCCCTTGAGCAACATCCAGTGGATTAACATTCACCAAACCCAAATCACGTTCAACACCCTTCACCGTAGTCGAGAAGGCTAACCAAATATAGAGCTGTCGAAAAATGAAGGTCGAAAAAATTTGATCTACACCAGTTCCCCATTTTTCGCCCTACATCTTTCGACAGCCGAACTTACGCTGGAACCCCAGATTATGACCCAATCACGACGACATTTCCTCCGATCTGCTGCTGTCGGCTCGATTCTGTTCCCTGGCATTTTGAACCAGTTACTGGCCGATGATGGAGATCCGCTCGCGATTCGCGAACCCCATTTTGCACCCAAAGCCAAGAACGTCATCTTCCTATTCATGACGGGTGGTGTCTCGCATGTCGATACGTTCGACCCCAAACCAGAATTAACTCGGCAGCATGGCAAAGAGATATCATCGGATCATCCTACCGCCAAAGGTCGGGACGACTATAAGCGAATTTACCTTAAGCGTCCGCAGTGGGAGTTTAAACCGCATGGCGAGTGCGGGACTGAAGTCAGTTCCCTGTTCCCGCACATAGGCCAGCAAGTCGATGACATCGCACTCATCCGCTCGATGTATACCTCTCACGTCGACCACTACTTTGCAACACTCGGCATGCACACTGGTTCCTTTACTGTGGCCCGGCCTAGTATCGGTTCGTGGGTGACCTACGGGCTTGGTTCCATGAATCGCAATCTGCCGGGCTTCGTGGTCATCGCTCCAAAACAGACCTACGCGGGCACACAAGTTTACTCCAGCGACTTTCTTCCAGGAGCACACCAAGGCACTCTCGTTGTCCCAGGGAGCGAACCGGTTGTGAACGTCAAACCGCGAGTGCCAACAGACCGCCAAGCATTGGAACTCGAAGTGCTACGAGAAATGAACCAGGAACATCTCGCTCAGCGTGGCGGTGACCCATTGTTGACGGCGCGCCTGCAGACGTTCGAGACAGCTTTCGGCATGCAGATGGCGGTACCTGACGCGTTTGATTTTACTGACGAGACGCAGGAAACACTGGACAGCTACGGCTTGAAGCCCGATCAGAAGAGCGGATTCGGATGGCAATGCCTGGCTGCCCGCCGACTGGTTGAACGCGGCGTGCGCTTTGTGGAGTTGATCGATACCGGTTCGTCTAATAATTGGGATGCTCACGGAGACATGCAGACTCACGAACCGCTAGCGCAGAACGTCGACCAACCGATTGCAGCCTTGATTCGCGACCTCAAGCAACGTGGCATGTTTGATGAAACGCTCGTCGTCTGGACAACCGAATTTGGGCGAACACCGTATAACAATAGCGCAGACCACAAAGGTCGCGAGCATCATTCGACGGGCTATAGTTCTTGGTTAGCAGGTGCGGGAGTCAAACGAGGCATTGTCCATGGCGCGACCGACGAGATTGGTATGTATGCGGTCGACAAGCCGGTTCACGTCCGCGACTTCCACGCCACCATCTTGCACCTCATGGGACTCGATCATGAGAAACTCACCTACCGCCATGCTGGGCTCGATTTCCGCTTAACAGGTGTCGAACACGCCCATGTGGTCAAGGAGATTTTGTCGTGATCATCGAACATGTCAGGTTAGGGCTGTCGAAAGATGTAGGACGAAATATTAGAGCTCTATTTTTCGACATACATTTTTCGACAGCAACCATTTTCTTTATGTGCAAGAAGGTGAGTTGTCTCCAGCAGATTCAAGGAGGCCAGCAGATTTCAGATGCCGCTGTAATCAAGATGCCGTTTAACGACTCATTTAAGCATATCAATCCGCATTTCAATCCGAAGTCCCTGTTTCCCATAATCTGCTGGCCTCCCTGAATCTGCTGGAAACCTAAACCGTGAACCTAAAAATCTATTATATTATTTTCCTGTTTAACATCTCAGTTTCCGCGGACGATTGGACTTCGTCGGTTAAGCTAGGATAGATTGATCGCATAGGAAATTTTGGACAGGTTTTGAGGATCGAGCAGACTTGATGTCGGTTCGCATACTATTACCTCATCTCGTTTTTCCGACCACGATTATCATCGACTCAACTAAGGTAGAACCATGCGGGCTGTTTTAGCACTCGACCAAGGAACAACCAGTTCGCGGGCGATCCTCTTCGATCGTGAAGGCAAGATTTTGGCGGTCGCTCAGCAGGAGTTCCGCCAGTATTTCCCGCAAAGCGGTTGGGTCGAACATGATCCATCAGAAATCTGGCAGTCGCAACTGGATGTTGCTCGACAAGCTCTTCAATCCGGCCAAGTTGCGGCCAACGACGTGGCGGCGATCGGGATCACCAACCAGCGTGAAACCGTCGTGGTCTGGAATCGCCAAACGGGGCAACCTATCACCCGAGCCATCGTCTGGCAAGATCGCAGAACCGCTGCCTTCTGCGATTCATTAAAAGCAGCAGGTCACGAACCTTTGTTCTCGCAGCGAACCGGCTTAGTCATCGATCCCTATTTTTCCGCGACTAAACTTCGTTGGATTCTAGATCACGTCGATGGTGCTAGACAAATGGCCGAGAAAGGTGATTTGGCATTCGGAACAGTCGATAGCTGGTTGTTATGGAATCTCTCGGGTGGTCGCTTACATGTGACCGATATTTCTAATGCCTCGCGCACGATGCTGATGAATCTTGAAACCGGCGAATGGGACGACGAACTATTGAGCTTGTTGCAAATCCCCAAATCGATGCTACCTAAGATCTGTCCTACCAGTCATCATTTTGGAGAAACAGCCGCAGATTTATTCGAATGTCCGATTCCATTAGGTTCGGCGGCAGGGGACCAGCAAGCCGCTCTATTCGGTCAGAATTGCACTCGCCACGGGATGGCCAAAAATACCTATGGAACCGGATGCTTCATGCTGATGAACATCGGCGACCAACCCCAACGATCCACGCAGCGGTTGTTAACCAGTGTTGCGTGGCGCACACCTGCTGGAACCCAATACGCTTTAGAAGGAAGTGTCTTCGTTGCGGGGGCAGCGGTACAATGGTTGCGTGATGGCCTGGGGATTATCAATTCTTCTGCCGAAGTCGAAACATTGGCGGCGACCGTCCCCGACAGCGACGGCATCTATTTGGTACCCGCGTTCGCCGGTTTGGGAGCCCCCCACTGGGACGCCTACGCGAGAGGCACCATAGTGGGCATTACCCGCGGTACCACCAAAGCTCATTTGGCCCGTGCGGCTTTGGAGGGTATCGCGTTTCAAGTCGCAGATGTATTGACTGCAATGCAACAAGACACCGGTTTGCAGGTAAAAGAACTACGAGTCGATGGTGGCGCCGCCGCCAACAATTTATTGATGCAGTTCCAAGCCGACATTCTTCAGGCTCCCGTCGTTCGTCCTCGGGTCATCGAAACCACTGCAATAGGTGCCGCTTTCCTGGCGGGCCTAGCCGTTGGATTCTGGAACTCCACTGAAGAGATTGAAGAAGTCTGGCAAGCCGAGCGAACGTTTTTACCAGAAATGTCACCAACCGAAGCTCGGCAAAGACTTGGTCGTTGGATGGAGGCCCTGGATAGATCAAGAGCTTGGGAACAACCATCAGAATAAATCCATGAAACGTGAAGCTGGAATCAAGAAACTGATTGAACGAACAACACCCTGGGATGTGTTGGTGATCGGTGGCGGTGCAACCGGTGCCAGTATTCTATTGGATGCAGCCGCCCGGGGGTTGTCTGTAATTTTGTTAGAAAAGCATGATTTCGGTAAAGGGACGTCCAGCCGATCGACCAAATTGGTACATGGCGGCGTGCGGTATTTGGCTCAAGGGAATGTATCCCTGGTTCGCGATGCATTGCGTGAGCGAACTCGGTTGCGAAACAATGCTCCGCATGTCGTCAAGGAAATGTCCTTTTTGGTCCCTTGCCGCAACCTGTGGCAGCGCTGCTGGTATGGATTGGGATTCAAAGTCTACGACCTGCTGGCTGGCCGCAGTGGTTTTCGTAAATCTCGCCTGCTTAGTCGGCAGTCCTCTCTGCAAGCGGTGCCGACAATCCGGCCCGAGCAGGCAGCCGGTGGAGTGTTGTACTCGGACGGGCAATTTGATGATGCCCGTCTACTGATCAATATCTTGCAGACCGCTGTCGAACAAGGTGGAACTGCCTTGAACTATTTTCCTGTCATCGACATTTTGAAAGACCAAAGCGGGCGCGCAAGTGGTGTGGCTGCGAACGATAGCGAATCGGGGCAAACATATCAGATTCATGCTCGAGCCATCATCAACGCTACTGGCCCCTTTTGCGATTCCTTACGAGCCCAGGATTCACCCAATGCTCAACCGCTGGTTGCCACCAGTCAAGGAATTCACCTCGTCCTGCCCAAAGAATTTCTGCCTGGCGATACTGCCGTGATTGTACCCAAGACTTCCGATGGTCGCGTGATCTTTATGATTCCCTGGTATGACCATGTGGTTGTAGGGACGACTGATACGCCGCTAGAAAAGCCGGTTGCCGAACCGACAGCCAAAAAATCGGAAATCGAATTCTTGTTAGCGACTTCAGCTCAGTATTTAACGCGGGTACCGCAAGCTTCAGATGTGCTGAGTCTATTTACCGGTATTCGACCTTTGGTTCGACCGGGAGGGGCCAAAGAGACAAAATCGACTGCTGCAATTTCTCGCGACCATACGATTTTGCGTTCAGAGTCTGGGATGGTCACAATCACAGGGGGCAAATGGACAACCGCTCGGAAGATGGCAGAAGATTGCATCGATCGAGTCATCGAATGGTCTTCGTTGTCGCAGAGTCCCTGCCAAACAGTTAATCTGCCGATCCATGGTGCAGGCTTTAATTTGGAAAATCCTTTGGCTGTTAAAAGTAGCTACGGCACCGATGCAGAGGCGATTGCGCAACTGGCTCAGGAAGATCAGGCCCTCGCCAAGCCTCTGGTGCACGGTTACAGCCTTTGCGGCGCTGAAGTTTTGTGGAGCATTCGCCACGAGATGGCTCGAACACTAGAAGACATCTTGGCACGCCGCAGTCGGCTGTTGTTTCTCAATGCCAAAGCTGCGTTACAAGCAGCACCTGCCGTTGCCGACCTAATGATGAAAGAATTACAACATGAACCTCAGTGGCAACAGCAACAGCTTGACGACTTTGCCGAGCTAGTCAAAACTTACCAGATCGATAATCAATTTTGAAAATTTAAAAGGTGGAAGACGAGTCCTTATCTAGCCGAATTCATTGGTACACCTTTATTGATTCTGTTTGGAAGCAGACTGAACACCAAGTTCCATTATCCGGAGACTACGGCTATGCGTTATTTTCTGTTTGTAATTCTGATGACCCCGTTCGTGCAGACAGCAGTGTGCGTCGAGAGAGCTCGGGCAGATGAACCGTTTCCCAAGTTTGAAAGTGTGGTGGTAGATTCCAACATAGGTCAAGTGTGCTATGCGGTGACGCTGGCCGATGTCGATGGCGATGGAAAAACCGATATTGTTGCGCTCAGCGAGGATAGCCTTTACTGGTATCAGAATCCAAGCTGGCAACGCCGGGTTATTATTCAGAATCAGACCCCGCGAGACAATGTTTGCGTAGAACCCTACGATATCGACGGCGATGGCAAAATCGATTTTGCCATAGGTGCAGGCTGGACATCGGCTGGCTCGATACATTGGGTCAACCGAAGAGACTCGCTCGACCAGCCATGGAATGTTCACTTCATCGCTGACCTGCGTTGGACGCATCGAATGCGGTTTGCTGATGTCATGGGCAAAGGCAAACCCCAATTGGTCGTATCGCCACTGAATGCAGTCACCGGGCCAGGTGTACATCTATCTGCGTTGGAAATCCCCGCCCGGCCCGAGCGGGATCGATGGCCAGCGACGGTGATGAACCACCAATTAAACCGTATGCACAACCACTGGCATGTTGACTCCGCGGCCAACGGGGCGATCCGTACCCTGACCGCCTCACGCGAGGGAATTCACGAAATCCAGTACAGTGATCAGGCGTGGCAAACCCGCCACTTGCACTCCGGTACAGAGGGCTCGGAGCCTGATACTAGTGGGGCTGGGGAAATCAAGTCAGGACGCCTGGCCGATGGTAAACCGTTTCTGGTGACTGTCGAACCGATGCATGGGACGATGCTGGTGGTTTACTTGCCGCAGGAAACACCGGAGGGATCCTGGCAGCGAATTGTGATCGACGAGGGCTTTCAGCGTGGTCATGCGATTTGGACGGCAGACATGGACGGCGATGGTGGCGACGAAATTATTTTCGGTCACAGTGACACACCAAAGCGGTTTGGCGTGAACGTGTACAAGGCTAGCTCCGAGCGTGGTGATCAGTGGACAGCTCATGTGGTTGATGCTGGCGGTATGGCCACGGAGGATCTCGTCGTTGCGGACCTGAACGGAGACGGGCGTCCCGACATTGTGGCCGGTGGCCGGGCAACGCGTAACGTCAAGCTGTACATCAATACGCCGTAGGTTCGGCCTCGCGAGCACCATTTTTCGGATTACTTTGTTTCGGATTCCTTTGCGGCATGTTTGGTCGAACAACTAGCAATCGATCATCACCTTGAAGAATGCACGCATTGCAGATTTTCGCCCCTTTGATAGCCACCTGTGCAAATTGAATTGCCATTGTTGACAGTCGACCGTCGACGGTGTAGCGTACAGGGATGAATAGCTTGCAAGAAATCCATCCGCCGAGCTACGGCACGTTTCGCAAGTTCCAAAAGCAAACCGTTGCGAATGACGTCGAGAGTCAACTACGCAAAGCCACTTTGGAAGTCCGTCGTACGGGCCGGAGCGAGACATCCGTTCCCGGCTTTACGCTAGTCGTGTGTGCACTCCTGTTCCTGGCTACCAGCGTTGGCTTGATTAGTGACGTTTCTGCTGAGGAACCTTTTGAAGTTTTTTTGGAGAAACACTGCATTCATTGTCATGGACCGCAGGCGGAAGAAGGGGACATTCGCTTCGACAAACTGTCGCGGGATTTCAAGGCTGGTATAGATTCACATCATTGGGCCGAGGCGTTGGAGAAAGTGAATAGCGGCGAGATGCCGCCTCAGAGTGAGCAGCGACCGACTCAGCAAGAAATCGCCAAGTTTGTCACGCATCTGGACGCAAGGTTGAAAGAGGGCCGGGCCGCGAGGATGGCGGCGAGGCCATTGGTGGCCCATTATAGGTTAAGCCGAAAGGAATATCAGAACACGGTCTATGACCTGCTCGGCGTGCGCTACGACCCAACCAAGCCAGGCCAACTAAACGAAGACACGCTTTAGCACGGGTTTGAGCGCATCGGGTCGGAGCTGTCCCTCTCGCCGTCCCATGTGGACCGCTATTACCGTGCCGCTGAGATCGTGCTTGACCGTGCCTTGCCCACTGCAAGCGTGGAGCCTCGTAAGGTCCGCAAGACCGCAGCGGAATTGCTTCCCGGTGGTGGGAAGAAGCAGCAGGCGGCGCTGGATCGCTTCGGCATCAAGCGACCGTTGCGTTGTTTGATCTACCCCGGTGCTTCTCCGAATGCCGGACCTGTGGCGTTCTCAACAGGGTGGTTAGGGCAAGGAATCGGCCCGGAACACAGCGGACTCTACAAAGTTCGCATAAAGGCCAGCGGAATTCGCCCGCCAGGCGGCCAGACGGCACGCCTGAGCATCGGCATTCCGGGAGATGGTGAAAACCCAATTGCCACTCGGCTCATCGGTATTGATATCACCGCACCTGAGGATAGTCCCGAGGTCTATGAGACGGAGTTGTCGCTCGAGATGCCGGTGGGACTGCGTTTCAACCTGGAGGCCAGCAATCAGCTGCAAGGACTGCACTTCCACAGGTTGTACAACAGCACGATTTTCACCCATAGCAGCGAGACCCAGGTAACGTCTCCGTCATTCCCCCAATTGTTCGATGACAAGGGGAACGGCCTCTACTCGCTGGCGATCATCGACTGGATCGAATGGGAGGGTCCACTGTTGTCAGAAGAGGAAAAAACCCGGCGTGAGGATCTGCTACCGCCCGATGACGCAACGCCCGAAGTCGTTGCGGAGCATTTGAAACGCTTCGCTGAACGCGCCTGGCGTCGCCCGGTGAATAGGGAGGAACTGGAGCGGTATCTGCATGCTTACCGCGCCGAGCGCGAGTTGGGTGAGACGCTGACCGATGCCTATCGGGTCGCATTGCAAGGCGTGCTCACCTCCAGGCACTTCATTTATCTCGTCGAAGGAGACAAGGTCGCACGCGAATGGCTCACCGACTCAGAACTCGCCTCACGGCTCTCGTATTTCCTCTGGAGTTCAATGCCGGATGACGCCTTACTGGCTGCGGCGAGAAGCGGTTCGCTGAACGTTGTAGGACGGACTTCCAGTCCGCCGGATGCGCCGACGGACAAGATGTCCGTTGCACTTGAGCAAGCAGTGGACCGGATGCTGGCCGACAGCAAGGTGAACCGCTTCATCGATGACTTTGCAAGGCAGTGGCTGCAACTGCACCGAGTGGGCATGTTCCCGCCGGATAAGAATCTCTACCCGAGCTACGAGGCGTGGCTAGAGACTAGCATGAAGGCTGAGCCGGTGGAGTTTTTCCGCGAACTGTTCGACAAGAACCTGGCTGTAGATGAGTTCATCGATTCCGACTGGACGATGGCCAATGCCCGGCTCTGCGAGTTCTACGGTTTGCCGGAGCCGAAGACAGGGGGCTTTCATCGCATTTCGCTCAAGCCCGAGGATCATCGCGGAGGTCTACTGACGATGGGTGCCGTGCTCGGCCTGACCTCAGACGGTACGCGCCATCGCCCAGTGCATCGCGGCGTCTGGCTCAGCGAAGTGATTTTCAACAAGCCTCCGCCACCGCCTCCAGCCAACGTTGATCCGATTGAGCCAAATCCGCCGCAAAGCCCTAAAGCGACGATTCGGGAGAAGCTTGCTGCACATGCACAGCACGCAAACTGTGCGGCTTGTCATCAAAGAATTGATCCCCTCGGATTCGCCATGGAACAGTATGACGCTATTGGACAGTGGCGAACACACGAACGCGTTCTATCCGGGACCGGTAAAGACCCAGTGGTCGATGCGTCGGGTGTCATGCCCGATGGTCGTTCCTATAGCGATGTCGTCCAATTCAAACAGTTGCTGCTAGAAGATCGCGATAAGATTGCACGGGCTTTTATTGAGCATCTCTGCACCTATGCACTTCGCCGCGTGTTGACTGTGGATGACGCGGATGATATCCAGTCGATCTTGGATGAAGCAAAGAAGAACCAGTACGGTGTTCGTGACATCGTACGCGCCGTGGCTTTGTCGGAACTGATGCGGAAAAGATGAAAATCCTTAATTAGATTCAGGATACCGAATGTCGAAAGATGTGTGGCGAAAAATTAGTACAGTATCTTTCGACACACATTTTTCGACAACTAACGCTGAGCCTTTAGGGCCAACACCTCCAATTTAACACGGAAAAAGAACCATGAATTTTCTCTCCCAATCCTGGCTTCTCGACCGTCGGCACGCGCTTCGTGCGATGGGCACTTGCATTTCGCTGCCGCTTTTGGAGTGCATGGTTCCGTTGCGAGCTGCCGAAGCGAATTTCGAGACTCCCCGGCGCAGTGCCTTCATCTATCTCGCCAACGGTGTGCATTCACTGAACTACCAGATCACGAAGCCGGGGAAAGACTACGAGTTTTCCCGGTCACTCAAACCTTTGGAGAAACACCGCGCGGTCATTACTCCCCTAAGCGGGCTACACCACCCGGGAGCGCTCGGCCACGACCACAATTGCATTTCCGTTTGGCTCACCGGCGGCAAGCTCGGCCCTACCGACCGCAACACCATTTCCGTGGACCAGAAGATCGCGGAGATCACGGCACCGCACACCCGTTACCCCTCGATGGATGTTGCCCTCACTGGGGCGTCGCTCGCTTGGACCGCAGACGGTGTCCGGCTGCCTGCGATGCGAAGTTGTAGCGAAATCTTCGCATCAATGTTTGAAGAACCGAAAGGGGGCAAGGCGGCCCAGAGGAAGAACTTGCGTCGCAAGGGTAGCGTGCTCGACGCTAACCTCGATGAGGTGCGACAGCTCGATCAAAGCTTGGGGGCGGAGGACAAAGGCCGCATGGAGCAATACCTCACCTCCGTCCGCGAGGCTGAGATCCGCACGCGGCGGGCCGATGCATGGCTCGACACGCCACTTCCGACCATCTCCGATGCTGATCGCAAGCGTACCAACCGCGACATCGCGGCCACGATGGCGGGGGACTACTTTCGCACCGTGTATGATCTGATGGTGCTCGCCTTTCAGACGGATGTGACCCGCGTGGCGACCTTCAGTCTAGGCGGCGAGGGAGATGCCTTCTCCATTCCCGAAATTGGCATCACCGAGTCGCGCCATCAGCTCAGTCACCATGGCGGCGATCCTGGCTATATGGAGAAGCTTACGAACTACGACACGTTTGCCATCGAGCAATACAGCTATTTCCTCACGCGACTCGCCGAAACGAAAGACCTCAACGGCAAACCACTGTTGAATTCGACGATGTCACTATTCGGCAGTGGCATGTCATACGGCCATAGCCACGGCAATGCGAATCTGCCGCTCGTGCTCGCTGGCGGATCGGACCTCGGCCTCAAGCACGGCAGTCATCTCGACTTCAATCAAGGTCACTTCAAGGGCTACCAACTCGACAAGCCCGGCGAGCACTACTCGCTCTGCAGTCGCCCGGCCAATCCGAACGCACACATGAGCAATCTGCTGCTGATGATGGCACAGCGCATGGGCGTTGAGACTGACAAGTTCGGGGACAGCAATTCGGTTGTTGAGCTTCAGTCCTCTTAATCGTAATCTTACTCTTAATCGTAATCTTACTCTTAATCTTATCCATCTACTTGTCCATCCACTTGCGAATGTGAGTTGGGTTGGGTGGTCGGATGGAGATTGGATGGAGGATTGAGGAGTAGGAGGGGGGGGGAGAGTAGGAGTAGGATTAAGATTAGGATTAAGAGTAAGAGTATGTCGAAGCAGTTTGACCATGAAAAGTTGAGTGTCTACCAACAATCCATTCGCTTTGTCGCCTGGGTTGATGATTTACTTGAGACAGTTCCTAAATCGATTGCGACGCACGATCAACTTGAGCGAGCGTCAACTTCTGTACCTTTGAATATCGCAGAAGGAAATGGGAAATTCACATCCAAGGATCGATGCAAGTTTGTCGACACAGCCCGAGGTTCAGCACTCGAATGCGCAGCTTGCTTGGATGTTTTGTGCGCGAAAAAGATAACCGATTCTAAAACAACTGATACAGGCAAAGCTTTGTTGGTCGAGATTGTTTCAATGCTTGTTGGCTTAATCCGTTCTAATTCACCAGATCGCAATGCATAATTACATTTTGTACCGTAGTCTCATTCTGTTTCGTGCAGCTTCTTTAAGCGTCCGCAGGCATCGTTGTTTTTTCGCCTGCGGCTTTGCGTTGTGGTTACTGTTCGCAGTTGTGGTTCGCGCAGACGAACCGTTCCGCCCCAAAGCCGGCGAGTTTCCTCCGATGGAGAAAGCAAAGGCCTACGACGGCCAGCTCGTGTTTGTGGACCATGTGAACCGCCGCGGCAGCATCCGCGTGACTGGCGGAGAGCTGTTCCACTCCACGGCCCCGCATCCCTTTGCCATGCTACCCTATGGAATCGTGCGCTATCACGGCGCGCCGGCGGATCTGCGGGACATCCCGCTCGGGACCATGCTCCACGGTCGTTTCTATCTGCCACCAGATCCCAAGCTCTCCTCAGTGCCGGTTATCGACCATGCCAACACCACCCCAACTCAACCTGCTGAGAACCACGCAATTCTGCTAGAGGACGAGCCCAGTTTCTGCCTCCGGGAGGGCAAGGTCTGGAGGTTAAAGGAGGTCGAGATCACGGGCGATAAGACGGGGATGATTGTCGCCCACCGCGAATCCATTACCGACGGAGAGGACAGAGAAGACGTGCGGCGAATGAGCATCGATGCGGCCACCCGCTTCTGGCGTGGCCGGGAAAAACTCGGTCTCGAGGACTTGATTACAGAAGGCGTATGGCCTGCAAAGGGAAAGAAATCCCTCGATGGTCAGGTCGTCCATCTCAGTATCGCCTGGAAGCCAGCAGGGCACTGGGAGCGACGTGTTGGAAATCGGATGCATATTTCAGACGTCTGGCTCGATGAGACGGCGATGCAACGAGCCGCCCGGCACCAGATTGAGGTGCATCGGGAGCTGATCCGCAGCCGTTGGATGCCTGCGTACGTGGATGGCGTTGAGTATGGTAAATTCGGCAGCGCCACAGTGACCCTAGCATTGTTCGGCGGCATGGATCCATCCCTCTATGCCGATTTCCAGAAGGGCATCAATGGACAGGTCGCTGCGTCGGAAGCGAATTTAAAGCATGAGTATGGGACGGTCAGGCAATCCTTGGTGGCCATATCGGGCCCCATTCTGGACGTGATGAAACAGGACAATGACGTCCCGCTAGGAAGTAGTGGGATCCAAATCCGAATCAAAGTGGACCAGATCATCGAGGGCATTCGTCCCGGGAGGATTGTTAGAATCCGACCTATGAGCTGGCCCGATGACGCGGTACCGCGGGAGGAATACACAGAGGGTCATTTGGACGAACGCTTCCCATCTCCGAACATTTTCCCCACATACGGACGAATAAGTTTGAATTGAAGGAAGACAGATAAGGATTCTTTGGATCGGAAGATGGTGGGAAAAAGTAACTGCTGTTGGCTCCCATTTCTTGCGAATCGACGTAGATCTGTGGTTGCCATTACAAGTAGGCTGCGACCTTGGCACGGTTTTCTTTTTGGCTCTGCCGAAATCAATCACGATTCCTATCGAACCAATAGTGATTCGATCGACCGTTTGGCCAACGCTCCGTATGCTCGCTGGCATCGTTTCAATCAGTTGCTTGGCAGCCGCTTCATCGCATGAGCGAGGATCGGACAAATGTTGCAATTGAGCCTGAATCTCGCTCATTCGAACGATGTGACTCGGATCGCTGATGACAAGGTAGTTCAAAGTTCGGCCTTCGTAACTGGTTCCATACCGAACGAGTTTGCAGCGATCGGGAGCAGCGGCGGCGAGAGCTTTGAGGTAGAGTTCGATTTGTTGGTGGTCTGCAATGTCCTCTCCCCAGTCGAAACCAAGTATCGATTTCAAATCGGGTATGGACGAGTCCGCGTTGACTTCTCCGATGACCTTTTTCAGTGGACCGGTAAACTCCGCTCCCGAGTACCAACTGTTGCTCGTCGAAGGTGGGGAGGCATCATCAGTCTCTTGACCGTGGGATTCTGGCTGTAGAAGAGTGAGTCCCAAGAGCCAACTTAGCCCAAAACAACACAGAACAAAAGAGGAAAAACGTTTCGTCTTCATTCGGGAACACACCGCTTACTAGGAAATGCGAACAGAACAGGGCGATCTACAAAAGACTAGCCCATTGCCGGTATCCGAGCAGCTCAAGACGGAATTCTTTCTACAGCAGCGCGATACCGTCGGGAGTGACTCTGAAGAGACGGTCGGAGACTGGGTGATTGGTCGTTGAAAAGTCATGGGAGACCGCTTTCAGTAGCGCTGCACGCTGACCACGATACTCAAATAGAATCAATGCATCGCGAGATGGGACCGCAGCCGCAATTTCACCCTCCATTTGGCTGCTGACAATTTTGTGCAGCTTTGGATGAAGAAGGTAGCTCGAGACTGCTCCTGCGGAAGGTTGCAAGCCTCCAACTGCGGGTTCATTCTCATCAATCTTCATAACTAATAACTTTGGCTCTGGGAGCGCTTCTAAGTTCTCTAAAGCAACCTGTGCAATGGTCTCAAGAGAAACATTCCAGCGCTGGATGTCATAGCTATTGATGAAACGGAATGTCGCTTTGTCGTCGAGAGCAAAGCAAATTCTTAAATCAGCAAGCCACGGAAGACTGACTAAAAACGAAGAACTGTCGGAGTCTTGGCCTTTGCGAGTCGTGCGCTCATTGGCTTCTTGAATGTATTTGTCGCTTTTGAGCATCGGTTGGATACGGCCACGCACTTCGTCCCACGACTCTTGCCCGAGGGTTTCCTGGTGGCGAGAAAGGCCAAGCGTGCCCCGAATAAACTGATCCACGATCTCGTCGAGCCGAATCGGATTGCGCTTGACTTGAGCCATAAGATTTTCGATCGAGACCTCGAATTTGTCTGTCTTTATGGTCAGACCATCATTCTGCACCTTAGCGTCAGGCAATGCAGCGGTGATCGCACGGAGGACGCGCGTGAGGATTCGACTTGCGAGCAATTCATCGTCACGGTTGATTCGTAGTGACGATAACATTCGTTCGAAAAGCGGGATGTAGACTTCCTTTTTTTCGACCGAGCAGCTTGTAGAAATGCCGAGCATCAAATCGGCGGCCAATACGAACCAACGCTGTCCCGCTTGATTCTCCTCTGGTCGATCGGCTGTGTAGTTGTTGTAGATGATTGTTGGGTCGCTACGAACGTTATTAGAGTTGACCTTAGCAAACATTGCAGCGGCAATTTGTTTGAAGCGACCTGTCTTTTCAATCTGTTCGGCTTCAATAGGCATAGGGATGCGGAAGAGCATGATTCCGGCCCAATCGTCTGTCTCCGTTGCCGAGAACTCGACCGAGCCGTCGTCTGTCTTTTCAATCTTCCAGTGCGCGGGGTAATCAATGGCGAACAGATTGTCAGGATGGCGGTATGTAATGTAGATCGGTGCAGCATCCGTGGAGTTATGTTTGCGTCGTCTGTCCAAAGCCTTTCGGGCATTCTTCAGCGATTTAATTCGATCTTGCTTCTTGTTCATAATTGCATTCCAAGGGAGTCTTGTATACAGATGCAGTTAATCGGTGAACGCCCTCACGCCGAAAGTCAATACATTACCTCATAACTTTGGCGAGACAGCAAACTTGGATCACAGACCTTTTCATCCAAATAATACCTCAAGCCAATATTGCTGCGATATCTGTGTCTTGTTTTGTTGCTCATGATTTAACTCCGTCCTGGATGTCTTGTGCCTCGCCAAAATCCAGCGTTTTGGAGACGTCGGACACAGAACTGGGGCTCGGAAACGAAATCAAGCGGCTCGGGTAAAGAGTCTCCGAGATTGCCCTAAACAGGTTCGTCCTGGGCCGAGGCTGGGACCAGATCGTCATTCAAATCATGATAGGTCGTAATGCCGCGACGGATGCACCGGAGAAGGACCATGGCAATGGACCTTCGACAAAATTAGGGTTTGCTTGCCAGAGTAACAGCGAAATGAGAGCCTATTTCGAATAGAAGACGGCTAGGCTGTGACAATAGCCCGATTCTTACTTAGAAGTGCAATCACCTTGGCGGGAGTTTATGCGAGTATATCTGTGGCTACCGATCCAGCGACGTCGGTCAGACGCATTTCGCGGCCGGCGTAGCGGTAGGTGAGTTGCTCGTGGTCGAGACCGAGCAGATGCAGGATGGTGGCGTGCCAGTCATGGATGTGCATCTTGTTTTCAATTGCTTCGTATCCATGATCGTCGGTGCGACCATACTGAAAGCCACCTTTCACACCTCCGCCGGCCATCCACATCGTGTACCCTCTGTGATTGTGGTCGCGACCGGTTCCAGAGTCGGAGTAGGGCGTGCGACCGAATTCGCCGCCCCACAGGATCAAGGTATCTTTCAGTAAATCACGACGTTTGAGGTCGGTCAATAGTCCGGCGATCGGTTTGTCTGTCTCGGCGCAATTGTCCGCCAGAGCTGTCTGGATGTTGCTGTGCTGATCCCAACTGCCATGCCCCAGTTCGATGAACCGTACGCCCGCTTCCGCGAATCGCCGCGCGAGCAAGCATTGACGACCGAAGCCATCGGTCGGGTCTTCGTTGATCCCGTAAAGCTTCAAGGTCTCGTCCGTTTCACTCGAAATATCCATCACACCGGGGACCGCATCCTGCATGCGAAAGGCGAGTTCAAAGTTTTCGATGGCTCCTTCAACCAGCGGATTGTGCTGATCGCGGCTGAGTTTCTCGCGGTTGAGTGCGCTGATAAGGTCGAGCTGATCACGCTGCTGGGATCGCGAGATGCGTTGATTCACTGCGTTGTTGATGCCGTAAGGATTGGCTTCGCCGCGACGGAGTTGATCGATGCGACGGTTGCGTTGTGAACTGTCTTGGATCGTGAACTTAGTTCCTTGAAACGCGGCTGGCAGAAACGAGCTGCCATAGTTCTGAGCACCACCGGTTGCCGTAGGCGGATTGATGGAGATAAAGCCCGGCAGATTCTGGCTTTCACTGCCAAGACCGTACAGCGTCCAAGCACCCAGCGATGGCCGCACCGACTGAAAGTTTCCGGTGTGCATTTGGATGAAGGCTTGCGCATGGGCTGGTTGGTCGCAGTGCATCGCATTGAGCAAGCACAGATCATCCGAGTGTCGAGCCACGTTGGGAAACAACTCCGAGATCCACATTCCGCTGTCCCCGTGCTGATTGAATTTCCAAGGAGATGCACACCAGGGGGAACCGTAGTTGGATGGTTTTCCATGGGCTTGCTTCAAGCGAGGTTTGTAGTCGAACGTATCGACGTGTGACGGTCCACCTCGCATGCAAAGAAAGATCACCCGTTTGGCAAGAGGGGTGAAGTGCGGCTTGGGTAGTTTCTGTTGAGACTCGGCCGCAGCTAGTCCCGCAAAAGCGAGATAACCAAACCCAGCGGAACCCATCCGCAGTGCATCGCGCCGTGTGATTGAAGTTGTTCTGTGGGAGCAAAAGCGAGAGTTCATAAGAGGTGCCGTTATTATAGATTGCGATATTGGAATGAGTATTATTCGAAATTGATGATTGCATCGCGTTCGGACTGCGAAGCAGTCCAACAACAAAGCCCGGGGTCGCGCAGCGCACCCCGGGGTTGCGTGCCAAACGCGGCACCAACCCCGAAGGGGTTGAACATGCCGCCGTGTTGAACCCCGTTGGGGTTCGTGCGCGATTTCGCGGTCGGAATGTTAATATTGCCATGTTTAATCAATCGAACTGAACTCGACCGTACACAAGATCGCTTGGCATACATGCGGAAGCTTTTTCTCATCGGTCAAATAATCCATCACAAGTATCCTTTCCGATGCTGTCGGCAGTCGGCCGAGCATTAGTAGGTAAGCATATTCAAGCCTTTGGCTGGCTGGCTGTTTCATCACGCGGTTCGAGATCGCCAATGCCTGGTTCTGCACGAATCGGTTGTTCATCAGGAAGAGCGACTGCAACGGCGTTAAAGTTGTATCGCGGCTGCCGGTGACAAGACTTGCATCGGGCGCGTCGAAAGTCTCCATCATTTCGGGTAGCACGCTGCGGACACGCGGGAGATACACCGACCGCGTGTTGGCATCGATCGCGCGAATCACGGGCTCGAAGACATTCTGCCCAACGCCCCCTTCACCTGCCTCTCGAAGGTAGGTGCCCTGCGGGCGCTCCACATCCAGTTGCCCAGACACGGCTAGCATGGCATCGCGAACTGCTTCCGCTTCCAACCGCCGCTGATTCATCCGCCAATAGAATCGATTGTCAGGGTCAATGCCGTAGTTCTGCGGTTCGTAGGTCGAGGCGAGTTGCCATGTCCGCGACAGTGCAATCTCGCGGATCAGTGCCTTGATCGACCAATTCTCTTCGATCAGTCGACTCGCCAGGTAATCCAGCAACTCTGGATGGCTCGGCGTCTCTCCGGCATGACCGAAATCATCGACCGTCCGCACCAGCCCTCGCCCGTACATCCAGTGCCAAACCCGATTGGCGATCACACGAGCCGTCAGCGGGTTCTCGGGGCTGGCGATCCATTCCGCCAATTCCAATCGGCCACTTTGACTGAGATGTATAAGACTTGGCAAACCCGGCGTACGATGTTGACGAAAACTCGCGTCTTTCGTCAACGCGTTTAGTGTCTGCTTCTTCGGCGGGCTGAGCACCTGCAGCACGCCTCGATCGACAAATTGAGCCGGCTTGTCGAGTTCACCGCGGATCAAAAGGCGAGTCGGAAGTGCGGCATCACGATCCTGAGTTCCCATCGCAAAGACACGAGGCTGACCGCGATTCGAGTAAGCTTGCAGTGCCGCTTCGGTCTCATCACGATCGGACCGATACTTGCGGAGCAGTCCCCGAAAGACGTTTTCGCCCGAGCGGATCTTCTTCATTGCATCTTCAATTGCCTGGGCGGCATCATCGCGCTGTTTGATCAGTGCCGCGTATTCTTCCGCGTTGAGTTCTGGCGTGCCTGCCGATGGTCCCATACCGGTCAGATCGATCAGGGTTGTCGCTTGTCGGGCTTGAGCCTTGAGCAAACCATAGTGCGTCTCAGTTGATCGGAAGATACCAGCAAGCGCGTAGTAGTCGGCTTGTGGAATCGGATCGAATTTGTGATCGTGACAGCGAGCACATGCGACCGTGGTTGCGATAAACGCCCGCGTCGTCGTGTCGATCTGTTCGTCAACAAGATCTGCAAAAAACCGCTGTTGATCTTCTTCCCCCACCGACTTGACGCCGATTGCCAAGAACCCCGTCGCGATGACGTTGTTCGCCCATTCCTGTTCGCTGCTGATCGGCAACAGGTCACCGGCAATCTGCTCGCGAATGAATTGATCAAACGGTTTGTCGTCGTTGAATGCGTCGATGACGTAGTCACGATATCGCCAAGCGTGCTGGTAGACATTGTTGTGATCGCCCCCTGTCGACTCAGCAAAACGAGCAACGTCCATCCAGTGCCGTCCCCAACGTTCGCCATAGCGATCAGAAGCGAGCAACTCCTCGACAAGCTGTGCCAAAGTCGCCTTTCGCTCCTCGAAAGGTTGGCTGCTGAATTGATCGTTTCGCGGAGCGAGAGACGTCACTCGAAGCCTTGAAGTCCACTTTCGCAAATCTTCAGGCGACGGTGGTAAACCCGTCAGCACGAAGTACAGTCGTCGCACCAGCACTTCCGGTGAAGCGTCGTCGACGGGAGTTAAACCTTGCTCTTGCAGCTTCGCTTCAACAAACCGATCGATCGCGGTTGTGGGCCACTCTGATGTGGTTGCCATTGGCGGAGTTGGCGATAACGGTTGATACGCCCAGAACTGTCGGCCTGCCTCGATATCGATCGCGCTGGCCACGTTTGGATTGATGGCGGTGACGCGAGGGTCGGGGGCCCCCATCAGAATCCATTGGCGAAAGTCGTCGATTGTTGTTTGCGGCAGTTTCCCTTTGGGCGGCATTTGTATGCCATCGTCGTGATACAACAACGCTTGATACAACTCGCTCTTTTCCAGCGACTTGGCAACAACCGCCGGGCCCGAGTCTCCACCGCGCTGCAACGCGTCCCGAGAGTCTACTTTCAGCCCGCCACGCGCCTTGCCCGATTCGCTCGAATGGCACTCGTAACAGTGCTTGACCAGCACCGGACGTATCTTCGACTCGAAGAAGCGAACGTCTTCCTGAGCACGCAGTTGATTTTGGTTGAGCATCAACCAGTTGAGACAGCCGAGAACGATCGCATACAACAGAGTTCTTCGTCTCATTTTGCCTCTCCCACCGCAGACGAGCGTTTCATGGGAGGACGTTTGGGGCGAACCGCGATGACTGCTTCGCCGCTGGACGTTGTGCTCGACTGATTGATGTCGGTTTCGGAAATGATCACGTTGATTTCCGTGATCTGATTGCCGTCGCTCACGATGCGGGCCGAAAGAGGAGCCTTCATTTCCTGGAACACGCGATGTTTCAGCCCGCCCGCCAGTTCTGCACCGACGCGAAATTCGAACGTCCGCCGCTCACGCATCGCTGAGGTGATCTTTGTGTCAGGAGAGACGGTCAAGATCGTTGGCTGCGTTGTTGCGGAACCGCCGCGTCGTCTTCCGCCACCGCGCATGGCTCCACCACCGCCATTGGCTGCATCAGGGACTACCGCAACTTGATTCCCGCTGACTCGTTGAATCTTTACGAATTTCTCATCGGCGTGAAGCAGCGTCGGCAAGGCCAGCAGGAAAACTGCTGAATTCCAAAATCTCATCCTTACGCTCCGGTTTTTGCATTGGTCGGTCGAAAGCCGAACATTTTCCGGCCCGCAAGTGTTCGTACGGGCAGAATCAGATTGCCCGCGAAAATACGGAATATTTACGGCATCGGAGTATGCAAGATGTTGAACCCCGTTGGGGTTCGTGGACATCGATATTTTTTTCAACGAAATCTTTGGACAATCCGTCCAATCGCGGCATTACTGTAAGATCACCGTTGGACGACGCGAAAACTTGAACCACTCAACTTGGAACCTCTGCAGTTGACTAACCCAAACGTACAACCTGACGCCGACGACGGTACAGCCGCCTTCATGGCGTTGCTGATGGAGCATCGTCACCGGCTGTACGCTCTTATCGCGAAGCAATTGGTTAATCCAGCGGATGTCGAGGATGTATTTCAAAAGACGAGTATTGTTCTGTGGAAGAAGATGCAGGATTTCGATGCCCAAGGGAGCTTCTTTCACTGGGCGTGTGGCATCGCCTTCAATGAAGTCCGTAACTTCCTCACCGTACAGCGGCGGAGTCGTCTGCATTTCGATGTCGAACTGGTTGAGCTGATGGCGCGCGAAGCGGCCGAAGAAGAATCGCTCTCGGAATCGCGGCTGGATGCTTTAAGGCATTGCCTGAGCGAACTCTCGGAGCGACAACAGTTGATCCTCCAGCAGTGCTACGCCGGTACGGAATCGATTACCGAAGTCGCACAACAACTGGGATGCGAACGAACGGCACTTTACAAGCAACTCGCCCGACTTCGCGAAAAACTGCTCGCCTGCATACGTTTACGAATTGCCCGAGAGGGAGCAGCATCATGAGCGACGAGATGCTCCAGCAATCCATCAACGCTCTGATCAATGGCACCATCACAGAGGCCGAGCATCAGTCGTTGCAAAACCATTTGAAGGAAGACGCCGCGGCCCGCGCGATCTTCCGTGAGCGGATGGATATCGAAGCAGGCTTGCGAACTTGGGCCACTGACGGTGGTGCGCAGCGTCAAGTCCTGATCAGCGATTCAGCTATTAAACAGAGTTTACGAACCGCTTGGGGGCGGCGCATTACATTGATCGCCACGGCGGCTTCGATCCTCGCAATCGCCATGTGGTGGACGCAGCGACCCGATCGAGAACATCTCAATCTGGCAGATCAGCAGAACAAGCCAACCCCGCAAGCGACTCCACCGACCGCACCGCCCTTCGGAAAATGGATCGCACAAGCGGATTGCGTCTGGCAGCAACCGCCATCGCTTCCCGATGGAATGTTGGGCGCGGGCATGATCAAGCTGACATCTGGAGCCGCCGAACTGCGATTCGATTCGGGAACGAATGTCGTGCTTGAAGGTCCTTGTGAACTGCTCGTCAACACTGCCGACTCAGCGCGACTCCTGGCCGGCACCGTTTTTGTCAACGTCACGGAAGTGTCCAATGGTTTTCTGCTTGAAACCCCTGAGGCCCAGATCATCGACGAAGGGACACAGTATGCGGTAGCGTTGGATTCACTAGCGACCGAAGTCCATGTCTTTGATGGCAGCGTGATCTGGACGCCGACCAATGTCGATGCTGACTTCGAAGATAGGATTACCACCGGTGACGCGAGGCGCTATCTTCGCAGCGAACCCAGCCGAGCGAATCACATTCCTTTTGGGCAACGGCAATTTGTGCGACGCATTGACGAACAAGTCCGTGAAGCAGCTGGCGGCGAGTTGCTCGCCTATGACGGATTCGAGAATCTTGCTGGCCAGATCCGGCGAGACCGCAGCGGTTTTGGTTGGTCCGGTGGCTGGGAATCTGCTGGCTTTGGTCGCGGACCGCTCGCCGAAGTCATCGATGCTCCGAAGGGGATTGTTTTCGGGAAAGAACGTTCGAGCCGCCGTCTTCTTTCGCTGCAAGGCGGAGAGAATTTGCGGAGGCAATTCGAAAAGCCGATTGAGTTGAGTCCAGGCGAGACAATCTTTGTGAGTCTGCTGATCAGTCGCCAATCTTCTGGCGAGCAGCCGTCCGACAAACAGCCTTCCGGCGACAGCAAGGACGACGAACAATCCGCCGCCATACAAATTGTTCTGGAACCTGATTCCGTGTCACCAAGATTCACCCGCCGCCATTCGGTGTCTTTTGGCGTCAGGTCCGACCAGCGATTGTTTCTGAATAACTCGGGCACGATTGACGAAACCGCAATGTCGCTCGCTGTCGGCGAGCCACATCTGTTTGTATTCATGTACAAGGCGGAATCAAACCGCACCACCGCAAACTTACGAGTCTACCGAGCCGATGAGCTGGTCGATGAAACTCAACCGTCTGCTTGGACCGTCTACGGAACCGCGTCGACTGGCCCGGTGAAGTTCTCTTCGATTCGACTTTCGCTGGGCATTCGAGCAGCCGCTCAAATCGATGAATTGCGAGTCAGCGATTCCTGGAACGCCGCCATCGATCTCGCCAATTGATGACCAAGATATACGATCCAAAATTCGCCACTTTGGTCTGCCTAGTGGCTCGGACTAGCCGGGAAAAAGAATCCCGAGTGAGTCGGAAGGAGAATTGCCCAGAGTCGTTAACCGGCGGCCGACGTTAGTGAGTCAAACCAACAACATTTCACCCGCCTCGAATGGTCTCTGACTGCGGCAAAAATTTGTCGGTCGTTAGGTGATATTGTGGCTCTTCGGAGAATGAAACCGTGATCAAGTCTTTGGCTTTGCGAATCATATGTCGGCATTCCTCACTGAGATGCGTGAGGTGCACTGTCTTGCCAAGCTGCTGGTATTTTTTGGCCACGACATGGATCGCTTCCATCGCCGAGTGGTCATAGACTCGCGTAAAGTAGAAGTCGATGATGACGGTGTCAGGATCTTTCTTAGCATCGAACAATTCCTTGAATTGCGTCGTCGAAGCAAAAAACAGCGGCCCGTGAAGTTGATAGACCTTGGCACCATGTTCGTTGATCTTGATGTCTGCGTTCACGTTCTTGGCATGCTTGAACGCGAAGGCCAAAGACGAAACGATCACGCCAATGATGACAGCCGACGCAAGATCGTGCATGACTGCTGTGTAGAGCGTCACAATTACCATCACTAGAAAGTCAGTGAATGGAACCTTGCGATAAAGCTTCAACGACGCCCACTCAAATGTCCCGATAACCACCATGAACATCACTCCCACGAGTGCAGCCATAGGGATCATCTCGATCCATTGCGAGAAGAACATCACAAAGGCGAGTAGGCAACAAGCCGCAAAGGCTCCCGACGTCCGTCCTCGACCGCCCGATTCAACGTTGATGAGTGACTGCCCAATCATGGCGCAACCACCCATTCCGCCGAACATGCCGCAGACGATATTGGCAACTCCTTGACCGAGACATTCTCGATTGCTGTTGCCTTGGGTCTCGGTGATTTCATCGATCAACGTGAGTGTCATAAGCGATTCGATCAAACCAACTGCAGCAAGAACAGCGGCAAAAGGAAAAATGATCCACAGAGTTACCAGAGTCATCGGTGGTAGGCTAAAGGTTTGAAAAAACAGGGTTGGCAATCCTGCGCTAATGCTGGTCGCCTTTGGGTCGATATTGCTCATGGCAGCAGTAATGGCAGTCGCTTGCTCAGGACTGACAGATGCGACTTCTAACGCAGAATGCGAGCCTGCCTGCGCGAGATGCTCTTCAGAAAACGCTGCTTTCGCGGCAGCGACTTTAGCGTTCGTTGCAAGCATGTCGCCGACAGTCATCACGACGTGGCTTTGATTCTCGGCAGCCAAATGACTTGGGAGCATTTGGTTTGATGCGATACCAATCCCACTAACGACTAGAATGGCGACCAACGACGCTGGGACAGCTTTGGTGAGTTTGGGTAGCAGCCAGATGATAGTCATCGTCAACACGACCAGGGCAATCATGAGCCACAAAGCGGGCCCCTGCATGTACTGCAGAACGCCGATGTTGCTTACGGTCTTAAAACTGCCAAATTGTGCCATGCAAATGACAATAGCTAGGCCATTCACGAATCCCAACATAACGGAATGCGGGACCATGCGAATCAGCACGCCTAGTCTGGCGAAACCAACCATCAATTGAAGTAGACCGCATAGGATCACGGTCGGAAACAAGTACTCGATGCCATGGATGGCAACAAGGCTTACGACAACGACCGCCATGGCACCTGTTGCGCCGGAGATCATGCCAGGACGACCGCCACAGAGGGCGCAAATCAACCCAATCATGATGGCGGAATAAAGTCCTATGATTGGCGAAACGCCTGCAACAAATGCAAACGCGATGGCCTCAGGCACGAGAGCGAGAGCGACGGTCAAGCCAGACAATAATTCATTCTTGACATTCTGAGGCTGCGAACGGAATAAATCGAGCATTTAAGTACAGAACTTCCTAGGAGATTGCTGCAGTCACCAGAAATCGTAACCAATAGTGGCACGGGATGACCGAGCAAATGGAGAAACGAAAACACGAACAGGACTCAACGCACCATCGATTAGGGCGGAGTGACAGAAATTTCGAACTTCGGTGTTTCGTGTCGCATAAATGAAACGTCTCCAAAAACTTACATCTGTGGGCTAGGGTAACTCGCGTTTCGTAGTGCAGCAAGTTCAATCGCTAAACGGATTGCTCGTCTACGATGTCGGGTTCGCGGCAATTATTGACCAAGGGGGAGCACGCCAGCCATAACAGGGAAGCTACGCGGGGGTGCCTCCCATTCAGAAGTGCCGAATTCTTGAAAACCATTTTGCCGCCTTCATTGTCCAGGGCCAGGTTTTACTGGTTTCGAGCAATGCTGGTTTCCACTTGAAACGCTAAAACGGCGGCCAGGGCAAACGCAATTGAGATGGGCGTCCGAGAGTTGCGACAAGTTGTCGTCATTGACCCGGTAGCCGACGAGAACTCTCAGGAGATCTTTGAAACACTTAATGCACGTGGTCCCCAACTCACTTCGACAGACTTGATCAAGAACGTCGTATTTCAGCAATTGCTGGTCGTCGGCTTGGGCGTAGTCAATTGCGTATATGGAACAAATGGCTGTATAGGCTCCACGCCCTTCGCAAAGCCTCAGAGCCTGCCACCCGAACTGCATGACCTCAGGGCGTGCCACCCGAGCGAATAGTGTGTACCCGTGGTATGCGCGATCACTCGTTTGCGTCGGCAATCACGCGAATGGAGCGAGTGTCCGTGTAGACTTGGCCATGCATATCGGTCGTTTTGACCTCGATCAGGCTTGTCCCAACCGGCAGCTTTGCGGGCAGTGGAGATCGCCACAAGTGATCGGTTGTACTCGGTTCTGGCAGGGGGCGCATTCCAGCTGGAATCTTGCCTTTTTCTGCGGGCATCATACTGGCCTCCAGTTTCTTCATGTCCGCGAAAAATGGATCTACACCGTCAAATCGCTCCATTGAGACCCACGGTCCATCGGGCATCACTCGATACTCAACCGTCGAACGCTTACTGCCATTGAATACGTTCACCACCATAGTAGTTGCAGCAGCTTGAGAGACCTTGATCTCATCGGGGAGATAGATGCTCATTTGGTGACTAGCTGGTCTTCGTGCGGCTCGATACTCCAAGTTATAGGAGTCTTTGTCGATAGTCAGGATGCAGTAACCGTTCGCGCCCCCATCGCTCATGGTCGCATGCGGAATGCCTAGCTCATCGGATGCACCTCTCCACCAACTGCCACAAACCGTCGCGTTCACCATGTGATGGTGCGGTTCTGAGCCATTCCATCCGTCCTCTTTGCCCAGAAAGTGATGTTTCAGAAAATGGGTATGAGCCGAGAAGGAAACAGATATGGGTCGGTTCTGGATCAATTGAAAGAACTCTAGCTTGTCCTCAGCATCCATAACCGGAATATGCATGAACAGAACTACAGGCTGCTCCAAAGGCACTGATGCTAAGTCATTCTTTAAAAACTCTAGTTGTGCCTTGCCAAAACCTCCTACATAGCGGCCTTTTTCGGTGGCAGTCGCTCCAATCCATTTGACATCATCCAAGGTAACAAAATGGACTGGGCCGTAGTCAAAGGAGTAGTAGGCTGGGCCAAACGTGTTCTCAAAAGTCTCGTCAGCCAATCGATCGTTTGGTGCATCGTAGTTCAGATCGTGATTTCCAAGCACGTTGTACCAAGGCTTTCCGAGCAGAGCGACCGCCTCATTATGGGGGCCATAGACGTTCAAATCGTCGAAGACAACATCGCCTAATGTAACACCGAACGCTGCTCCGTAAGCGTTATCGGCCAAGATCTGCGGCAGGACGTCGTGAGCCATAAAATCGACCTCCTGCTTATTGCGAGGTTGAGTGTCACCGAACAATATCACTTTGAACTGATCTGGTTCCTCTTGTTTCAGAAGAGGGAAATCGATAGACGCTGGCAAATCGCCGGTTGGCGCTACTCCCGGATACTGCGTTGTTGGTGATCCGTTCGGTTTGTGAATGTAGAAAAACTGTGGCAGATTGAGTTTCGATAGGGGGGGCATCCAGTTCCGAGGTTTGATCACAAACAGAATGGTGTCATCGCTGATGTCGAGGGTGTACTTGCCCTCGGAATCGGTCTTCACGACATCGACCCCATTGGAGACGCTGATGCCTGAAAGCCCCGTTTCGTCCTTGTCGCGAAGTCCATTCTGATTCTTATCCCAAAACACGTACCCCTTGGCTTGACCGGTAACCGGTAGCTCACCAAGCATACGGGTTTGAGCTTCCTGTGCGTACGAACAGGTTGAGAAACTCAGCGAAAGGCCAAACAGCGTGGCGAGAGCCCGGAAATTGGTTAATCGCACGGATTTTGATGATTTCATGGTGGAACACTCTTCTGATGCGAGTAGGAAAGTGGGCGTGAACCATCGCAATAATATAAGCAACACGTGGCAATACATCGTGAAGAACGGATGAAAGCAGCGTGTAATCTCGATGATTTTCTCCGTTATAATAGACAAGCAAATTTCAAAAATAAATTTTCTGGAACTCTCCGATCCGTCTTCACGTCCATGCTATGCCATGGTCGACCTATTTCATACTTGAACAGATTCGAGGAGCTGTGACGATGAAAATGAACTCTCGACGATTCTCTACTGCCTTGGTCGCTGTCGGTTTGTTTCTCGCAATGAGTTTGGTGGAAATCACCCGAGCTCCCGCGCAGACGATTCTCGTATTCCCCGATCTACCACACCCTCTTCCCCGAATTCCGATCCGCCCGATTCGCCCTGCCCCCCCTACCACACCAGCGGTTTCGTACTGCATCAAGGACCTTGATATACAAGCTCGCATTCGCAAACAAATCGCCGATGTGCAAGTCACACAAACTTTCGTCAATAAAAGCTCTACGACCGTTCAAGCCCAGTTTCTATTCCCACTGCCTTATGATGGTGCGATCGACCGCCTGACCTTGATGGTTGACGGTAAAGAGTTTCCAGCGAGTCTGCTAAATAAAGAGGAAGCCCGAAGACGCTATGAAGCGATCGTGCGTGCCAATCAGGATCCTGCATTGCTCGAGTGGATGGGGCAAGGCATGTTTCAGACAAGCGTCTTTCCTATTCCGCCAGGGGCCGAGCGCAAAGTCGTTATTCACTACGAACAACTCTTGCGTCAAGAACGCCAACTCACCGATTTCTTGTTTCCGCTGAGCACCGCTCGATTTACTTCACAGCCCCTTGAGCAATTGAGCATTCGAGTCGCCATCGATAGCGATTCGTCCCTGAAAAGCGTCTACAGCCCAACCCATCCTGTCGATATTCAAAGACCCTCTGCCAACTCAGCTATTGTTTCACTCAAGATGAGTAACACGGTTCCTGCATCGGATTTTCGGCTATTCTACGATTCCGAGCCAGGTCCGATTTCCGGTAGTGTTATTAGCTATCGCCCGTCTCCATCCGAAGATGGTTACTTCTTGTTTCTAGCAAGTCCGGAAATCAAACCCGCCAATGCCGAGCGGCCTCGAAAGATTGTCATGCTCGTGGTCGATAAGTCGGGAAGCATGTCAGGTCAAAAGATACAACAAGCCAAGGGAGCACTCCAATTCGTCCTCAACAATCTCCGCGAAGGTGATTTGTTCAATATCGTGGCTTATGAAACGCGAGTCGAATCGTTTCGTCCCGAGCTGCAACTCTACAACGAAACCACTCGCGCTGAGGCACTGGCGTATATCGATGGCATCTACGCCGGAGGTGGTACCAACATTTATGGAGCCTTGCGAACAACCTTTAGCTTTTTACAAGACGCATCGACTCCGACTTATGTCCTCTTCACTACCGATGGATTGCCGACTTCAGGAGAAACCAACGAGTCTAAGATTGGATTACTCGCTCGTGAATCCAATCGTGTCCGAGCCCGCGTGCTCCCCTTTGGAGTTGGTTACGATGTAAACAGCCGACTGCTAGATCGACTCGCCCGCGAACATCATGGCTCGAGCGTTTACGTTCGGCCTGAGGAGAACATCGAAGAATCGGTGGGGAGTGTTTTCTCGAAAATCAGCTCCCCCGTATTCTCACACGGAGTACTCGCCATCGAGGTAGACGCTGCGGGTGGAAACCTAACCGCCAACCGCGTTTACCCATCCGGAGAAATCGACATCTTCGAGGGGGAGCAACTCGTCGTCGTAGGCCGTTATTCCAAGCCAGGGAATGGAAAGCTAACTCTGTCGGGATTGATCAACCAAGAGAAAAAGACTTTTGAGTTTCCGATCGAACTAGCCACTAAAAGTGATAACGAATCGTATTCTTTCGTTGAGCGTCTTTGGGCCACGCGTCGAATTGGCGAACTCATCGATGAGCTTGATCTCAATGGTAAGAACCAAGAACTGATTGCGGAACTAGTAATGCTCTCGACCAAGCATGGAATCTTAACACCATACACTTCATTCCTGGCAGACGAATCGGTGCGCCCCGAGCTGGTATCAACTGCCAACGCAGCAGCTGCCACCAGTCAATTGGATCAGCTATCGGAGGTAAGCGGTGCCGGAGGAGTCGCTCAACGCGCTACCAAGCAGATGTTCAAGTCCGCCGGCCAAACGTATTCGCAGTCCGCTTTCGATGGCTACGAATCCGTGGCAAAAAGTGGGGGCATGGGAGGCGCTAGAGTTCCCGCCTCTAGACCTGGAGCAGGCTACGGAGCAACGGGAGGCTACGGTGGAGTGGGAGGATACGGCAGTCCAGGAGGCATCGCGATTCCGGCATCAGAATCTCTGTCGGGGGGGAACTCGATTACGATTACGAATTCACAAACCTTGTACCGTAGAGGTCGTATGTTGGTGACCCCCGAGACCGCTGCCTTGGATATCGAAAAGGATAGCGGCCAAATCATAAAGGTGCAGCGATTCAGCACTGAGTATTTTGACTTGGTAGCCAAAAATTCTGCTGCTGACAATCAATTGCTCAGTCAACAAACTTCCGAGGATTCCCTTTTAGTGAAGATCCGAGGAGTTTTCTATTTGATTGAGTAAGTAGCCAGGCAGGCAATCGGCAAGCGTGGTGTTAGAGTTCCGTCCCCTCAAGAAACGCTTCGCCGATCTCGAGCTTGATGATGTTCTCCGTGGTTACCCGAGCGATCTCGCTGAGAGCCTCGTGAGTCAAGAACGCTTGATGAGACGAAATCAGAACGTTTGGAAACATCAAAAGCCGCGTCAGCTCGTCGTCTTGAAGAACTTGTCCAGATAGATCATGAAAGAAGATCCCTTCTTCTTCTTCGTACACGTCCAAGGCTACGCCCCCGATATGCCCTGACTTGAGACCAGAGATCAGAGCGGTTGTATCGATCAGCTTGCCACGGCTAGTGTTCAGGATATAAACACCCCGCTTTGTCCTAGAGATCGTTTCTTCGTTAAGTAGGTGAAGCGTCTCGGGCAATAGCGGTAGATGAAGTGATAGAATATCACTTTGTGCGAGCAGAGTGTCCATGTCGACGTAGTCGATACCGTAGCTAGCAGCCCATTCAGGCATCGGAAATGGATCGTACGCGAGAACGCGAGCTTCAAAGCCCCGAAAAATCTGAGCAGTGATGCGTCCAATTTTTCCGGTTCCCATAATCCCAACCGTCCTACCACAAATATCGAACCCCACCAGGCCGCTGATCGAGAAATTTTGTTCGCGAACCCTATTAAATGCTCGGTGAATCTTTCGGTTCAGCGTTAGCAAAAGTGCAACGGTATGTTCGGCCACGGCATGGGGCGAATAGGCGGGAACGCGAACCACTTTCAAGCCGAGCTCGCGTGCGGCACTTAAGTCAACGTTGTTGTGACCAGCACAACGAAGGGCCAGAAGTTTGACATCGAGCGAGGCCAAAACCTCCAGGCTCGCGCGATCTGCGATGTCACTCACAAAAATACAGACAGCTTGAGCACCCTTGGCCGTGGGCGCCGTCTCCGGACTTAGTCGGAAATCGTAAAATCGCCAGGAAATACGATGGGAGTTTTCCGCACGAGTGAGATATTCGCGATCGTGCGGTTTCGTATCGAAGACGATAACTTCCATTGAAAATCTACTTCTTGATGGGAATTTCTTTGTCGCCGTTCCTTAGGAACGGATCGCGAACTTGCTTACCTTCGACAGGCACAATCGGTCGAACCCAAATGTTGCGAAAGCGAACTGGGTCGCCGTGATCTTGCAAGGTTATCGGTCCGACTTCGGAGTGCTTGTTGTATTGTGGTGGGCGGTGGAAAGGAGTATCACCTAGCAGTTCGAAATGATTCAGAATCAGTACGCCGTTATGAACAGCGGTGATGTAAGCAGGACTCTTTAGAGTTCCATCTTCATTAAAGCGAGGTGCGGTCCAGAACAAATCGTAGTTGTTCCATTCGCCTGGCTTGCGCATGGCGTTGGCCATAGGTGGAGTCTGCTTGTAGATTGCGCCGGCTTGACCATCGAAATACGTGGGGTTCTCATAAGAATCGAGAACCTGAACCTCATAAATTCCCATCAGGAACAGGCCGCTATTGCCTCGACCTTGTCCCGATCCTTTGGGAGGGGTTGGTGCTGACCATTCGATGTGAACTTGGCAATCGCCAAACTTAGCTTTGCTAGTGATTGTTCCGCGTCCCACAACAAGATCACCATTTTCGACCTTCCATTTATCTCCATTCTCCCACTGGGAAGCATCCTTGCCGTCAAACAGAACAACCGCGTCCGAAGGTGGTAGATTGTCGCTGGCACCTGGCGTCACGACGGGAGGCTGCTTCCACTCGATACCGTTCAAGTACTCCTGAGCAGAACAGGTAGCACCAATCAAGCCGAGCGCAGTGAAGCCGACGAAGAAATGTTTGAGCTTTGTCATTGGAATTTCCGTTGGGTGGGAGGAATCAAGGTGAGTGACCAATCCCAGCATTATGATGCAGGGCTGGCCGAATTACAAAGGTTAAGGTCGAGTAATCTGAAGTATAGCAGGAGCTGCCATGTCCCGGTCGAGACGCGACTCTAAGGACTTCGAGATTGCATCCCTCGTTCGCTCCAGAGATCCTTCGAAGACGGTGCTTCCTTCCCATACGACCTTCACCGGCAGGTCTAAATTAATAAGTTGATCACTAAGGTAGAGATTCAATTTCTTGAGTTCGGGATTCGATACGCTTTCTATTTCAATGGTCTGTTCTTTTATTGCCGCGCGGATCTCGGTACGTTCGCGAGCAGAATCGGCTTCGACTCCTAGCCAGTAAAATCTCTGGTGAGTCACGTCATCTTGCATCCAAACAATTTTCTTCGGCCAAGGATTGCGAACTCGCTTTTGTAGCCATGGCAAGCATTCGCGATCTTGTCCGTTCATCCAGTGCCCCGTGTCATAGGTTTTCACCCAGTGATCGTAGCCTTCAGGATCCGCTTTAGCTAACTGGCTCAGTTTATCCTTCCAGTCTATAGCGATCTGACTTCTTCCGTAGGCTGTATCTTTCTCACCCATGAACAACGCAAACGGGACATTCCTCAGGCCTTCAGGACGCGTTTCATTAGGGTGCCCTGCCATCATGGCGACAGCTGCCCATCGATCAGACATGCGAGGTGCTAACTGAAATACGCCATCCCCGCCAGCGCTGTAACCCATTAGATAGACTTTGTTAGGATTGACCCCTCGACAGAGAACATGTGCCAAAATCAACCGATCGAACAAACCATCGATATGGGCTTCATGCCATAAGTTCCAGGTGTTGGTAGGTGCACGGGGAGCAACATAATACCCTTCCTCAGGTTCATACAAACGAATCTGATTTCGCCACTGTTGATCGTTCATGCGAGCCGGACCATTCCCTCCGCCGTGCATGGAGATGTAAAGAGATCGTTCTCCCTCAGGTGCCGAACCGAATTGCTTGACCAGCAATTTCAGCGATTTGCCATCGAGCAGAATTTCGTTTGCTTCGAGTTCTTGGAGCAACGTTTGCTTGAGGGAATCGGTTTTCTCTTTCCAGATAACTTCCCGTTCCGATTCTACTCCTGCGGACGCTAACGTATCTCGAGGGTCGATCGCCCTGGCAGTCTTAGTCCAACCATAGAGGCAAGTTATCCCTATCACGTAGGCAACAAGATACTTCATAGCAACGGAACCTTGGGCCGGCACACCGCAAACATCTCTTGGTAGAAATATCATCCTGGCTTTACCGCCTTAATGAGGAATGAGGGATTAGCAGATTCGAGGCGAGTGGTCTCAAGCTGATAATTGCCTCGGGAGATTTGAATCATCCAAAATTGCGGCTCCACTTCAAGCTTGGCCGTAAAAAGTTTCTGGAGGGCGACCACATTTTCCATGCTCATGATATTCACAACCAACGAGCCGGTAGGCTGTAGTCTCGGCCAAGCTTGTTCGACCAGATCCGCCACGGCGCGTCCGGTTCCCCCTACGAAAATCGCCTCTGGATCCGGCAGATTATCCCAAGCTCTCGGCGCTTCTCCTAGTATCGGAACAATGTTGGTAACGCCAAATTTAGCAGAATTCTCGACGATCAAATTGTAATCCTCGACATCCATTTCGATCGCGTACGATTTTCCGTACCTCGCGATCTGAGCTGCTTCGATGGCAACCGAACCACTACCTGCACCGATGTCCCAAACGATCGAGGTTTCCTTGATGCTAAGTTCTGCGATGGCAATCGATCGCACCTCGGCGGGCGTAACCAGTTCTCTTTTCGGTTTAGATTGTCGAAACACGTCGTCTGGGTTGCCAAAAAGTCTGATTCTGTTTGGTTCTGTCGGGGTATCGGGCACGCCGGTTTGTCGAACGAGAATCATCACATTCAAGGGTGAGAATTTTTGGTTAACGATATCTCTCAATTGGGAACGCGTGACCCGTTCATCAGGGGAACCTAGATTTTCACAAACGTATGCCGTGAAATAGGTCAAACCCTTGGCGATAAGAGCTTCGGCGAGCTTGGACGGTGAGACTTGTTCGGACGTGAAGACCCCCACTTTTTCTGCCGATCGAATTCGCTCTAAAACTCGTTCCAGCGACTGTGTGGCCAGATTGGTCAGGTATGCCTCGTCCCAGCTTTCTTTGACCCTGGCAAAGGCGAGTTGCATGCTGCTGACGTGTGGCAATACCTCGAACCGGTCCTTGCCTAACCGATCGCATAGAAACCTGGCCGTACCATAGAACAGCGGGTCGCCGCTGGCCAGTAAAACCGAGGTTCCCTGCGCGGAGTCCAAGGTGTTTGCCAAACGATCCAGATCTGCTCCTACGACCTCTTTTCGGCCTGGGTAAGAGGGGAACTTGTCTAGCAAGTTCGCAGAACCGATCAACATTTCCGAAGAATTGACGATATCGAGCGCCTGGCGTGTCAGCCCAGCAGCACCATCGTCCCCAACACCAATAATCCAAATGCGACTTTCCATAGGCATGTTATACCGTCAAAGTCCGCGTTTGAGGAGTCGCACGGAAGGGGAGATCACCAACGAAAAAAGGCCATGATATGCCGCTCCATCGTCACACCATGACCCTAAATGTCGGAGGATCCGTGCGAGCGAATGATCCGACTTCCCAATCCATGTTATAGAAGTATCGGATTTTCCATCCAGACAGTCGAGGGAGTTCCAGGGCGGCCACAAAGGCTACCTAGCCCAACTACCCGAGCTAGGCGGAAGAGTCGCCTGAAAGTGCACCGAACCAGTATTTCGAGTTCCAGGTTGCATTGACGCTGTTGGGAGCGAGTCTGCCTTTTCCTCCCGATTCTTCAGATATGGGCTCATAACGGACCTGGCCGTTTGAGTCGCAGCCGTATCAGAGTTTTTCGAAACGACCAACGACATGGTAGTGGTCTCATGTGCTGTAGCAGCTTGATTAGGACGCGATCTCTGTGCGACCATAACATCGGAGTTTACGCCAGGCTGGGCAGGCACACTGTGCAGTGAAGACCACGACGATCGATAACGATTCTTGGCTAAGGTGTCTGTATGCCCTGCCGCGGGAGACGCATCGCAGGCATCGCACCCTACAGGAGCGCACCCCGCCGGAGCAGAGTGTCCGAATCCGCCGACATTACATTTCAGACAGGATTTATGACCTACGCCATGCGAACAGTCTCTACATAACTTAGACGCGATGGCTGCACGTTCCGCAGCGTAACCAGACCAAAAATCTTTGCAGTTGTCGTTACATGACAGGTAGGAAGCAACCTGCGATATAGGGGTTTCGCAACCGAGAGGGTAAAACTGGGGTGCTTCGTATGTTGGATGCGGTACTATGGGGGCAGGGGCAACCGGGCTACCTTCGATTGGCACACCCGTGATGGGGGCTTCCTGGGAGAAGGCCACTGGTGTAGAAATCGTTAAGATCAATAAAGCTTGCATCGTGCATCGCATACTCTGAATCCCCAGATAAAAGATGTTCATCCATGATCGCGGAACAACAAACCGATTCCGCACCTACACCTTCCGCGATGGGCCGCTTGTTGCTGCCTCACAGAGAGTGGAAAATGAGAGAAGGGGCGAAGCGCCCTATGACGTAGCAACGTTTAGCTACATTGACCGCGGTTGTCTGTCGCGGCGGGATTCGCCATCACTTTCTCCACATACTAATGTGACACCTGATTCGCGATCGGGCAAATGTACGGAAAGACTTTTTTTTCGGATTCACGTCTAACACTCCAGATGGCATGCCTAGGTAAAATAATTGGGCTGACCGAGTCGGTAGGTTCGCGAGAATACAGCAAAGCGATTTGCATAGAGAAGGAAAAGTGTATCCCTGTGGTCGACTCTTGCGTAGAATAAAGAATTGCGCAGAGTTTATCCCTCATTCCGATCAATCCGGCGTCAGACTATTCTGGGTGTGAACCGTTTCATTATTTCCATCTCAAACATTTGAGCAAACCTAGCCATCATGTCCGATTCGGAAATCAATCTTTCAAGGCTTGATTCAGAAGAGTTTGGGAAAGAGGAATCCGCTTCTTACCACACAAACGATTCAACCGCTGTCGTACCTGCTAACAATGCTAGACCCTCCGACGAGGTAGGCGACGTAGGAACACCTGAAGCTAGATTGCCTAACCGGTTTGTAGGACGATATCGTATCGATCGGCAGTTGGGGGCGGGTGGCTTTGGCGTCGTATTTCTAGCCCATGATACGACGCTTAATAGAAAAGTTGCCCTCAAGATCTCCAAGCCGTCCAATGCGATCAGTGAACAGCTACGTACTTCATTGCTGACAGAAGCCCGCTCCGCTGCAAATCTAGACCATCCTAATTTGGTACGGATTTATGACGTAGATCAGTGGAACAGCCAAACTTTTATTGTCATGGAGTACATCAATGGTAAGTCGCTTGCGCAGGTGATCGCCGAACACAATGTGCTTCCCCTGAAACGCATCAATAGTCTGCTTGTTCAGACGGCGCGAGCCCTCGAGGCGTTGCATGCAAACGGAATCGTTCACAGAGATCTTAAGCCTGCAAATATCCTGGTCACTGCTGCGGATCATGTCAAAGTGGCGGATTTGGGATTAGCGATTTCGGATGAGACGCCTATCGATAGTCGTAAACAGTTCGCTGGAACTCGCCAGTACATGTCGCCAGAGCAGGTGCTCGGAGAATTGCATCGTATCGACGGCCGTACTGACATCTGGGCATTCGGAGTCATTCTCTACGAACTATTAACCCTCCAGTCGCCATTTCGCTCTCGAGATCCGTCTGTTGTTTTCTCTCAAATCTTGAAGGGTGAGTTGCCATCCCCTCGTCAGCGTCGTCCCGACATACCAGATCGGTTAGAACAAATCTGCTTGCGTTGCCTTGCAAGACGGATGTCACAACGTTTTCAATCCGCACGGCAACTCATTTCAGAGCTAGAGGCAATCGACTCGGAATTCGAATTGACACACAGCATTCCAACCTATCGAAGCGAACCGTTGCCTGAACCGAGGATCGAATCGTCTCCACTCTCGTCTGACGAATTCCGAGGCGGCGACTCAAAAACATCCTCCCCAAAAATCAAACCGTCAGAAGCAGAATTGCTCAAAGGAATGGTTCCGAGAGGGCTGAGGGCGTTTACGGCTACAGACAGTTCTTACTTTCAAAAACTCATGCCAGGCCCTCACGACCTGGACGGACGACCGGTCATTTTAAATCACTGGTTGGACTGGATCTTGAGGGGGAGACTGCAGAACGGAGTTGGTGTTCTCTATGGCCCCAGTGGCTGCGGAAAAAGCTCGTTTGTAAGAGCGGCATTGTTACCAACACTTCCCGATGAAATCGAGACCTTCTTTTTTGACTTTTCCACCCAGAATCCTAACCAACAGCTTTTACGCGAGATTCAGAATAGGTTTTCCGAGGTGCAGAATGCAGAAAGCCTGGGTCAAGCATTTTCGCTTTTGAGGCGAAACCATTCAACGAACTTGAATAAGTTAGTTTTCGTTTTCGATCATTTCGAACGTGCACTTATCAGTCAGCGAATTGATCTCGAGCATGAGATGGTTCGAGTGTTGCGTCAGTGTGACGGCGTTGCATTACAAGCATTAGTTCTTGTGCGAGATGAGTTCTGGTCTGAGATTAGCCAGTTTATGCAACTGCTAGATGCGCCACTCTCTGACGGTGAAAACGCTTCAAGCTATCCAGCCATGTCCATAGCCCAATCTTTGAAAGTTCTCGAAGCGCTCGGTCGGGCACACGAGGTCCTACCACATTACGGAACGACATTAAGTCAGTCACAAAAAGATTTCTGCAAATTGGCCATAGATGGATTGTCGGAGGGCGGAACCGTTCTGCCTGTCCGCATCGCTTTGTTGACTGAATTAATGCGGGGACATCCTTGGGAGGCTGCTACCATTCAAACGCTCGGTGGTATTGATGGGGCGATTGTTCGATTCCTCGGAGATTGCTTCGATTCACCCGCATCCCCGATGTCCAGACGATCGGTCGCAATACCCTGCAAGCGAATACTAAGGCTTTTACTCCCAGCAGATCAAACGGAGCTAAAGGCCTATTCGAAATCGTATGCTGAACTTAGGGAGCTAACTGGGTTCAATGATAAGCCGATAGAATTTCAGCAAGCAATTCGCTGCCTAGAACAGGATCTGAAACTGATCTCTCCAATCAAAGGGAGCGACGAATCACGAGAGTATACGCTTGTACACGACTATCTGGTGCGACCCATTCGTACTTGGTTATCGGAAACGGACCAGCGAACCTGGGTCGGTCGGCAAAAGAACTTACTAGCCAAAAAAGCAGAACGCTACAAACGAGATCCATCCAACGACAATCTACTCAACCCTGTTCTGTGGATGACAGCAAGCTTGGTTTGGCCCAAGAGAGAGTTATCAAAGGAGCAGCAACTCGTCATAAAAAAGAGTACACCCAGAGCATTATTCTCCTTCTTCTTGTCGACAGGTTTAATCTGCGTGCTTGTCTCCATGGGAGTGATAATATCATCTCGTTCCAAACGGCTGAATGAACAAACAAGGAATGCAACGTACTACAGTGTCTTCAACTATCTCAATACGAAGGACGATCTGGAATCGAATTTTAAGACTGTCAGCCAGAATCCAGGACTTGCGTATAGCGTAATAGATGACGTCCGAAAAAATGGCGACCCAGGGCTCCAGTCCCGAGTTACCTTACTCAAGGCTAGATTGAATTACCCTGTGTCTGTTAGTGAAATAATTAAGGCACTAAACGAAAGCGTTCCCACGGAATGGACGCAATGGAAGCTTGTCGTTGCCGACCAAAATCTTCGAGACGAACTCTCAAGTCAGCTTGTACCTCGAGACCCTGTTGAGATCCCTCCTGTTTTACATTGGTTATTTATGGACCAAGGTGATTTTCGCTTGCTCCATGGCTGGAAAGAACCTCTAGCTGCGGAATTGCCGTCTCAGCGATTGTTAGCGTTTTTAGTCTCCCACGCCGGATTCGATCCCGCCGAACGTGGTCTAAGCCTCGAGGACCAAGTGTCTTTGGCTGAAGCCCTCGCGACCTATAGCCACAAGCCAACAACGGATTTACCGATGGTTGCAAGAGTTGCAATGTTGCTATACGGTTTTAAGGACTCCAAAAAATCTCAGACCTTCGACTGGGCGGCGTTTGCTGAGACATACCAGAATTCTCCTCAGAGGTCGATTGCTTTAACTGCTCAATGGTTGCTCAGTCAGCTCAGAGAGCAATTCGAGATTTCTGAGCCCTCTGAAAAGAATGGCAATTGGAAGCTCGTACGCGTGGCCGATGCTCAACCGTTTCGAATGATACTGATCGAGAAAGGTGAATTAATGTACCAACATTCATCGATTCTATCGGATTCAATGAATGCGGAGCGGTTAGTTGTACCGAAACCATTCTGGCTAGCCCAAACCGAGGTGAGCGAAACTCTTGTGGAAGCCTTTTTTAACGATTACCCAGACCTACGAAATGGTTGGATGCGCAACACTCGCGTCGAAAAATCCGCAGCGGGGCTCAACGGGCTGCAATGGTTGAAATTTTGCAATTGGGCAAGCGAACGAGAAGGTTTGGAACCGTGCTACCACTTCTCGGAGGTTGAGGGGTGCGAGAAAACCAATTTTGAAGGGGTTTGGTTCAACCCCAAAGCAATCGGGTTCCGACTCCCAAACCTAAATGAGATGCAATTAGCCGCTGCAAATGGTGATGTAGAGCTATCCAGGTCTTATTCAGAATCCCAACCTTACGCGGATAGAGTTGCACCCGCCAGCCAGAGAGCAAACGTCCGTAACCTGTGGTCAATTCTACCAGACGCATGGTCGTTTCAAGGCTTATACGGTAATCTGTTTGAAATGGTAATGAACGACCGTAATGAGTTTGCTACATCAACCATGAATCTCGAATTGAAGAACTCCTGGGAATCAGCAATCACCAGTAATAAACCCGAGAATTTTGCGATTAGCATTACCGGCGTCCGGCTAGCACAAAGCGTTCTGCACTAGCCAACTAATCGACAAATAATATTCATGGTCGGTTTTTTATCGACGACGCGATATCGGCTTGCATCGAAACAATGGGATGCATCTATGAACGGGCCGCGTGCATACAGCAGGTGAACAGGTCGGATTAATATAGATACAATTGGTTTCGATGGGCAGCGGCTGGATTTCGATTGATCGTAAACATGCGAAGTAGTTGTCCTCACAAAGCGCTGGAAGATTTTGCCCACCAGACATGCAGGTATTGTAAAACTGCAAGCAAGTTGCAGGACTTGGTGGTTCTGGGAGCGTTAGATAGTAGCTCGGATCGTAAATAGAAGGTAACGGGTGCCGCCCTCCATTTAAACAGCGGTTGTATCGCGATAACGCAATCGCTTTGCAAAAATCACAAGCAGCAGGATCGGACGGATAAAGTCTCTCACAAAGCAATACATCGGATCGATACTGATCACAACACGGATTTGCGATTGTCGGAGATGCGGGGAGCCTTCCCGTGATTCGACCAATTATCCCACAGCGATTGCTCGGCTCACAATTGCGATTTGCGATCTTCGCTTTCAGTCGCCCAAAAAGCTGAGCGTGAGAAGTCGGTGCCATTAAGCAAATGAATAACGAAGCTAGAAACACTCTGCGTAGGATCAATTGTGAAAGCATGATGAACCCCTGGTTAATTTGCAGACATGAGCATAATTCGAAATTAGACATTACAAATTGCTCGCTATATTCACCACTCTAGCAATTTACGACGGCGAAACAACTCCCCCGCAATTGGGTCGAGGACACCAGGGCTACTCTACAAAACTCTATAAAGTGGAGAGGTAAGCCATAAGATTCGCTAACTCTTGGTCGTCGTTGTCATCTAGCAGTCCGCTCGGCATGATGGACTCACTCGAATAGGCCAACTCCTCAAGATCCTCTTTGTTGACCCTGATGATCTGACCGGTCGCTGTCGTGATCGTTGTGCCATCAGCAGCCGAGTAGACCACCAAACCGGTAAAGACATCGCCATCGATCGTCAGGATCCTAACCGCCCTGTAGCGATCTGAGACGTCTCGGCTGGGATCAAAAATCGCCGTCGCAAGGTCCATTCTTGAGAACCGCTTGGCTACCCCGGTTAAGCTAGGGCCCAACGCCGTCTGAGCTCCATGACAACTGGCACACTTTTGGTCGTACAAGATCTTTCCTGCCTCGATATCACCACGAAACCCCTCCGACTGCTTCACCCTGGCAACCCAATCCACCTTAACTTTGGGTTGAGCTAATTGCTCGTAGGCTTCCTCGCCCAAATGGTCTCTCAGAAACGGTTCCCAATCTGTCCAGGAATTCGAAGCCGGTACGGAGGCGAAGCCAAGCTGCTTTGCGACAGCTCGAGTTCGCGTAAAAACCGGCTCTGCGGGCAAGCTGGAGGAGTTGTTGCAAATCTCCGATACGAGCCTGGCCATAACCGGCCATTCCTCATCGGCAAATGCTATGGGCAAAGCCTGTAGTCCCCGCCACGCCACCGCCCAAAGGGAGCGGTCTGGGTTAGCCAGGGTTTCCTTGTAAATCTGATAGTCGCTAGCATCTGGATAATTCGAAAGCAATTCGATAGAAAGTCGGCGCAACTCCGGAACACCGACCGCTTGCCGCAGAGCACTCAACATGTTGGGGGTCAGTGTTTGTGACTGCAACGCATAGCGGACGATCGCTGCCGACCAGCCGGTGGGATCTGTTTGTAGCAAGTCACGACGAATGCGTTCTCTGACCTTCACCTGGACATCAACAGGGAAGGCATTGATCAATACAATATCGTTCGCACAGTTCTGCCCCGGCGTATTGGCGAAAGCATTGGCGAGCTTGCTATCTCTAGCCATCAACGCATTGACAAGCTGTTGTATTCGCTTGGGCCACTGATTGTCTGTGTACATGCCCGCCTGCTGTAACTTGCCAGACACGCCCAACAACAGAGCTGCGGTTTGCATGCTCATCTCTTCCGTTCTGAGGCCCGTGCAGCAAGCCACAGCACACAAAACGTGAATATCGAACGTGGGATGAGTTTTGGAACTCGATAGCGAAAGGAGTGACTCCACGACTTTCTGTTCCGAGGGTTCGAACATGGCCAAGGTCCGAATCACCTCAATCTCTAACTTTTCATTGTCGTTCTTTCTAGCTTGATCAATCAGATAAACGAGCCAATCACACCAACCTTTTCTCACGTGTTCAGGCAATTGTTTGACGCTTACTGCTTTGTAACCATCTAGGACGTCCGGGTTAGATGGGTCGGTCTGCTGAGGCAAAGTTACCCTCCGGTCGCCAAGCGCGAATTGCAACCCTGCAAGAAACTCCATCAACTCTCGATTGTCCAGTGACGCATGACTCTTGGGAAACCAAGCCGCAACGAAATCGAGCAGCTTGGTATCAAGCAGTTGACTGCCAGATCCAAAAAATCGCTTTGCGAGAAACATGTCAAGCTTGGCAGAGTCCGATTTTGCGTTTAGGGGTGCAGGGGATCGATTCAGAGCCCAGAGCCAAGTTCGTCGTAGCGCATTTCCCGCAGGCATGTCTTCGCCCTCGATTGACTCGAACCTAGCCATGGGCCATTTTCGCAGACCAAAGGCCTCCAAACACAACCTCGGCAACTCCGATCCCAGGTGATCACCCCAAGAAGTTTGCGCGTCGGGGGCGAGTGACGCGCTTGCGGCACTTTGTATCCTGATCGAATCTCGCTGCAAATTCGCAACGACCCCGCGGCCGACAATCCACCATCCGGCAAGCCTCGAGCTTGGGGATGGCGAGCTAACAGCGCGAACCATTGCGGCCGAAGGGATCGTCACACCTGTCCTCGTCAACATCTGTGCAGCGAGGAGTTTAAGCGAAGACGCTCTTGATTCATCGCAATCAATCGGTAACTCATCTGTTACAATCTGGAGAAGCATATCGAGATGCTTTGGTTGCAATTCACGTCGCCAAATCGATTCGGACCAAGAGTCCCATGGACTGGGCGTTCTTAGAGCTTTGGCGATTACCTCAGCACTGGATTCGTCAATTCTTTGCGTTCTCAAAGCCCGCTCGAACAGAACACTGACTCGTAGCGTTGGGTCCGATTCTTGCCCGATGGATTCTTGTCCAGCCGAAGCCTTGTCAGTAGAGATCTGCTGGGGAATATCCCCCTGAACGTCTTGAGGCGGTTCCTCGGCCAGAAGCGGGGAAATACGATAGATTGCCCCCTTAGTGCCTCGCCCTCCTGTGCAGACCAGCAAGTCGCCCTTGGCATCAACGCATAGGGCCGTTGGTGCAAACCCGTTCACTCCCGTGGTCTGCATAAAAATTTCTGCTGGAATACGATTGGGAATTTGCTGCGACTCAGGCAAATTCCGCATAGGCATGATCGCCATGACCCGTCCAAAGGTCCAGTCCAGCACAAAGACCGCCCCTCGATACTTTTGTGGAAAGGTGCGGTGAGAATAGACCGCAACTCCCGTCGGTGAGCCTCGTCCGAGCGAAGCAATCGTCTGCGGCATGGTGATGTAGTCATCGTGATCTTTCCATGTCTGTCCGCACCAGCCGGCATCGCTACCTGGGCCTAACACGAACACGCGAGTCGCGCGATACCATGGTAAAACAGACTCTCGCTCGCAGTCGCTGTCGAAGGTAACAATCTGACCATCGGGCAGAAAATCAAAGTCGTAACAGTTTCGCATACCATGACTCCACACCGACCGGGTAGAGAAGTCCGGGCTGATCCGCCACATGGTCCCTGCTCTAGGACGGCTCACGGGGGAGTTCGGGTCATTCAACAACTTGGTAATACCGTTGGAAAAGTTCCCTGCAATGAGATACCAATACCCGTCAGGTCCTTTGCGGATCGCGTGGGCATGATGCTCTCCACCGGTTGGCAAATCCAAAAGCTTGGTCGGCGCTCCATCTGCCATGAGGTTGCCGGTTTTGTCTTCCGACGACCACAATCCCCCGTCACCTACCCAGTAAATCTTGCGTCCCTCGGCCCACAAGCCTTGTGCCCCCTGTTGAGGACTCGTCGACCACAAAATCGCTCGGTCATAGATTCCGTCGGCATCGTCGTCGATGAGCGTCTTGATGTAGCCAGGCCCCGATACGATAGGTCTACCGAGCCCATCGGTGGTCATACAAAAACAATCATGAACGAGATCGTCATCGGCTGCTAAAGTGACTTGAAATCCCTCGGCAATCTCGAATGGCAATTCGTCTGCTGATAGTATTGTCGAATCAATCGAATATGACCATGTGGCGAGAATCAGGCCCGCAAGGCGTCTGAACATGTGTTGTAGCTCTCGTAATCCGTTGGCGGTTAGGGACGGAAACTTGATAGGGGGCATCCCTATCAACAGGCCCTTGCAAAGAATCCATTGACCTCACACCATCATACAAGATGTATGCGTTCCTCGGCCAGTTAGCAGTGGGACAAATAGTAGGAAAACCCTCTATTTCTCTCGTGACTTTCGGGCTCTGCGGTATCCTTAGCACCACGTTGAATCGCTTCGAGCTGTTTGCTTGAAATGGGCCTAGTGGCTCGATCGACGATAATACCACGCCGACCTACCACTTACGCACAACAATCGATGACTGTGACACTATGCTCAACGTGGACGATCCGTGATCGTCAAATTATCTTCAATCGAAGACCAGTCCTTATGGGGATACTTAACGTCACCCCGGATAGCTTCTCCGATGGAGGACAATTTTACGCAATTCAATCAGCGGTCGACCAAGCAAAGCGACTCGAAGATCAGGGGGCGGGCATTCTCGACATCGGAGGAGAAAGTACGCGACCCTACAGCGAACCAGTCCCCGAGGAGGAAGAGTTGAGGCGCGTCGCAGCTATTCTCGAAAGGCTTCAGGGGAAAATTGAAATCCCGGTGTCTATCGATACCACAAAATCGAGAGTGGCTGAGGCAGCAATCCAACTGGGAGCTTCGATCATCAATGATGTATCGGGCCTAGAAGCGGACCCCGCCATGGTGGAAGTTGCCAAGAAAACGGGGGCGGGAGTATGCGCCATGCATATGAAGGGGACTCCCCTGACGATGCAGGACGACCCTAGATACGATAATGTCATTGAAGAGATCTTTAGTTATCTCTGCGACCGCAGAGACTGGCTTATTCAACGAGGAATCGAGCCCGATCGGATTTGCTTGGACCCAGGAATTGGATTTGGCAAGACCCACGATCACAATCTGGAGCTCATCCGAAATGCAGCACGATTTCATGATACCGGGCGGCCAATCCTGGTCGGCCATTCTCGCAAGGGCTTTATCGCCAAGCTGCTAGGGAATAAAGATACGAATCGCACGCTCGGCACCGTTGGGGCTTCGCTGAGCCTGGCTCTCCAAAGAATTCAGATTTTGCGTGTTCACGATGTGCAGGAGCATAAGCAGGCTTTGGATCTGTTCCTGGCTTGTTTGCCTAGCATACAAGCATAGTAAGTTCACTTCACGACGGAGTGCGCATTCCGAAGTCGCCCTGGGTTCACAGGCTGGCTGGCGTCTGTAGCCGATAGACCATCGGTTTACTTCGGGAGCTTTAAAGTCGGGTCGAGCCGCTTGGCCTTAGCAAAAGCAGCCTTGCTCTCAGTCGATTTGCCCTGTTTTTCAAGCACTATACCTTTGGTAAGTTCCATCATGGATTCGGAAGGTGAACCTTGGTCCGCTTTCTCCAAGTCCGCCTCAGCCTCAGCCAGTTTGCCCGCCATCGCATAGCACTGGGCTCTCAGTAAAAGAGCTTCTACATAAAGATCCGGTCCCAGGCCTCCCCCCGTGATCGCTGTCTCTAGCTTTGGAAGCGCCGCTTCGTAACTTCCGTCCAAGACCATAGACTTGGCCTCTGTATATCCGGCTTCGCTACTGGCGACCGATACTGGGTCAGCTTTAGAGCCTCCGCAGCCCAGCATTGTGGATAATGCGACTGCACATAAAAGTCCTGCGACCAACGTTTTCATACTATTCTCCATACCGATTCGTCAAAAAAAGACCTCTCATGGATATGAGAGGTCGGAAATAGTTTTCAGAAATTCTAATCTGGCTCGAAGGAATGTTACTCGATATTGGCAACCTCGCCGCCATCCCTTGTGCCCAAGGCTCTCCAGAGAAGTGTATCAACGCCGCCGGTCACGAAACTAACTGATCCGTCACCGCGCGAGGTGTTAACTCCACCCGTATGTGAACTGCGAGCAGCCACGATTGCATGCTCGCCGGGAGCATCTGGAATTGCACTCCATTGTCCGCAGTCGAAACCACTCCAGTTTGGTGGAGCGACGTGGTTGTACATGGTGCTCGAATAAAAGCCAAATGGCCAACCATTGGAAAAGTCGCTTCCTTCCAGCCATCGTCCAGTTGAGTTGAAGTTAAAGCTGTCAACAACAGGAACGTAGGTGCGGCACGCTTCGAATATCTGGTCGGGCAGGATCAAAGTTTGCGTTCGACCAGGCATGGTAATCATGTCAAAACGGCGATCCGGCAAGGATTGGGCCATATTGCGTCCGCTTCCTTTGTCTCGCTCGGCGAAGAACACTGTGTTGCTCAACCCGTCTTGAATCGCTCCAATCCTCAGGGCGTCACCGATGCTAAAGGCACCGTTTCCTCGTACTGTGAAAGGCCCGATTGCAGCATTATTGTTATTGTTTGCGGCACTGCTCAAGGCACCTGCATAGTGGGTAGATCCGCCAAAGTTGTAGCGGTAATTGTTCTCGGTGATCACGCGACCAGTGTTCGGGTCCGACGGGCAAATATAGAGGCTGGCGGCATTCGCATAGGCAACATAGTTGACGTTAGAAGGAACGCCGTTCGTCGTCATCCGAACCGTAGTTGGAGCGCCGAAATCGATCAAATTATAAATGTTGGCCTGTTCCATAAATGGCAGGATGAATGTATGAACAGAGCGAAAACCTGTCCATTGTCCCGGCGCTATACCGAAGTTATTATAGTTGGTATAGCTAGCTACTACGTTACCGTTGACGGTCACGTCAGGAAGAAGTCTTCCTGGCGGGAATCTCTTATGAGCAGATTCGTAATTGAACACTGCAAGGCCGATCTGTTTCAGGTTGTTGGCACATTGCATACGCCTAGCCGCCTCGCGGGCCGCTTGAACGGCAGGAAGAAGCAATCCAACTAGAATCCCGATGATCGCGATGACTACCAAAAGCTCTACAAGAGTAAATGCCTTGCGAACCGCTTGCGGCCGCAACAAGTGGCGAATAATCATAACCCCCCCAAAAACCAATTCTAAGATGACTCTGCTGTGCAAAAATTGCACGAGGTACAGCAAATAGGTTACATGTCAGACCGTTCCTGACAATCGGCTTTTTTTAAGACATTCCTATTATTCATGATTATTAGCTCGAATACTTCCCGTCCCCAAAACCCCATCCACCAAAAGAGGGGAGTGTAGGTTTTGATCGGATAACACCCGTAAAGGCAACCCAGGCCTCACTAATCAACTGCTTGCGGCGGACTGGGCTTCTTTTCTAAGTGAATAAGGTCATCCCCCCACGGAAGAAGCCGAATCACCGCAGGCATATAGCTGGTAATGTTGGAAAAGTTAAGTTTTGGTGAAGCCTACTCCTCTCCCCGGGTCAGTCCCTCTCCCCATACCGTCACGACGAGCGTTCGACGCACCGGGTGGTTTCGATGCTCGCACAGGTAAATGCCTTGCCAAGTCCCCAAATTTAGCCTTCCGTCGGTGATCGGCAGCATCAAACTGCAACCGAGCAGCGAAGATTTCACGTGGGCGGGCATGTCATCGGCCCCCTCTGCTGTGTGGATGTAGTCCAGGTCCTCAGGAGCAATTTCGTTCAACGCCATTTCCATGTCCCTGCGGACGTCGGGGTCGGCATTCTCGTTTATCGTCAGGCTCGCTGATGTATGCTGAAGAAAGCAGTTCATCATTCCGCAACGTACTTGGCTGACCTCTGGTACAGCGGCGCAGATTTGGTCAGTGACGAGATGGCAACCGCGACGGAAAGGGGGCAACTGAATCTGCTTTTGGAAAATACGCATAGAGATAACGCTGTTCGGTGATCGTAGCCTTAGTCTGGTACTTGACTCATTACATCATAGCGACATACTTCGTCCTGATCCGGGCGAGACACCATCTAGTAAATGGATCCAGTATTTGATTCACACATCTCAGGGCAGACGAGGACAACGATGAGGCGAGCAAAGATTACCATAATCGGTGCGGGAAATGTTGGGGCTACTTGTGCACACTGGTGCGCTGCGGGAGAGTTGGGAGATGTGGTGCTCCTGGATGTTCCTCAAACGGAGACAATGCCCAAAGGAAAATCGCTCGACTTATTCCAAGCGTCCCCCATCATGGGGTTTGATAGCAAACTTGTGGGTACAACAGACTATGCAGATACCGCGAATAGCGACGTTGTGGTCATCACCGCAGGTATAGCTCGCAAGCCTGGAATGAGCCGCGATGATTTGCTGGCAACCAATGCAAAAATCGTTACGAGCGTTGCCGAGCAAGTCAAAGCGACGAGCCCGGATGCCGTTGTAATCGTGGTCAGCAACCCTCTCGATGCGATGGTTCAGAGAGCCTTCCAGGTGTTAGGCTTTCCGTCGAGCCGAGTCATCGGTCAAGCTGGGGTTCTCGACACCGCACGATTCCGAGCTTTTTTGGCTATGGAGCTGAATGTCTCGGTCGAGGACATCTCTGCGATGCTCATGGGCGGGCACGGAGACACCATGGTTCCGATTGCGAGTTGCACCTCAGTCGGCGGGATCCCCGTGACTCAACTTATCGCCAAGGAACGACTCGAGGAGATCGTTCAGCGGACCCGCGATGGTGGTGCGGAAATTGTATCACTTCTGAAAACAGGTTCGGCCTATTACGCGCCAGCTGCGGCTACCGCACAAATGGTCGAAGCTATCGTCCGCGACAAGAAACGACTGATCCCTTGCGCAGCTCTATGCAACGAAGAGTACGGAGTCGGAGGGTACTATGTAGGGGTTCCTGTCGTGTTGGGCTCGGGCGGGGTCGAAAAGATTATCCAACTCAGCTTGACTGACAGTGAAAAGGCCGCATTCCAAAAGAGTGTGGACGCCGTGAAGTCCCTGGTAGCCACGATGGGACAGCTTCTCGCGTCCGCCTAATCGTCAATTCTTAAATGACAGCATTTGGATGGTAGCCTTTACCATCCAAAATCTGGCGCCATGCGCCATTGACGTCATTGGAATCGGTGCCCTAAAACCTACTTTATCTTGTTCACCACACTTTGCTGTTTTCTCAAGTGTGGCTTTCGAGGCGACCCAGGAACTACTCGATGAATCGTATTCCCACTTTGCTTGCGCCTGTCTCGCAATCCATTCCAAGAACCTTGACAGGCGGCAGTCGTCGGGAGGCCGAGCGGTTAGAACAGCTTCCGGTGTCGATCAAACATCGGCTTTACCACCCAACAAACTTTGCGGCAACCTACGATTATCCATTAGTCATTTGGCTCCACAGCCAAGAAAGCAGCGAGTACGAACTCGATAGCGTTATGGACGCATTGAGCGACCAAAACTACTTGGCGGTTGCTCCTCGTGCCAACCGACGATGCAAATCCAAGCGTCGCATCTACAAATGGGGAGAGAACATCCTCGATTATGCGTTTGCCGAAGACGCGGTGTGGGAGTGCATCGATGCAGCAGTGGAACACCTCCCCGTCAATCCTGAACGGATTTTCCTCGCTGGTTTTGGCCATGGCGGGACTGTTGCGCAGTGGATCGGTTGGCAATCCCCCCATAACATCGCTGGGGTTGTCTCGCTAAGCGGTCCCATGCCGAACCTCGCTGGCAGCATGACGCAATGGAAGCAGATAAAGGAACTGCCTGTGCTCTTTGCTCAACGCAAGGGTGCAACGATTTGTTCAGACCAGGAACTGAGAGCGGCAATGCATACGGCTCATCGTTCGTCACTGTCCTACCGTTTTTTGCAACTAAGAAGCGAACTGGATTCTTTCGACGACTCAGATGAACTTTCGACGGGCATGTTGGCCGCAGCGAATCGATTTCTTATGGGCTTGGTTACCGAAACGGAAATTAGCCTCGCGCCCGAAGCGAGTCGCGATCACATGGTGGGGCCCTTCGGTATCAATTAGACAATGTCAGTGTCTGATCCTCTCGTCGAGATGTCGGAAGTCGTTGTGGAGCTAAATGGGTTTCGTATTCTCGACATCAACGAATTGATCATCCCGAGAAACGAAAACGTAATCATTTTCGGACCCAACGGTTCAGGCAAATCAACATTGCTCAAACTGCTGATGAAATTCTTTTATCCATCGGCGATAGAGAATCGATCGGGAGTCATAAGAATCCTAGGCAAGGAAGCCTGGAACGTCTGGGAACTAAGAAGCCAAATCGGTTTCGTCAGTTCCGAAATCGACCACCATTTCATGACAGGGCGCAGCGGTCGACTAACTCCTCTCGATGCAGTCCTAACCGGATTCGAATCGAGCGAACTTGAGATTGATCCCTCCGCGATGACACCTGAGCGAATGGAAATCGCGAGGAATTGGCTTGATTTTTTTGAACTCGAAGCCAATTCGACGAAACGCGTAAGCTGGCTTTCCACTGGAGAACGAAGACGTGTTATGCTGGCTCGATCCATGGTTTTGGGGGCAAGTTCGCTGTTGCTGGACGAACCAACATCGGGGCTCGACATGGTCGCCCGGGAAAAGCTTCTTCGCAAACTCGAGGAACTAGCTGCATCCGGCATCCAAATCGTCTTGGTCACGCACCATCTCGAAGAAGTTGTAGCCCCCATAGAGAGATGCGTCATGTTAAAGAATGGAAGTATCGTGCAAGATGATACGGTAGCTCATTGTTTTACTGCCGAGTCGATAAGCATGCTTTTTGATGCTCGGATTCACGTTTGCAAGATAAGCGATCGTTACTCGGCAAATCTGCTCTCGCAATAGCGATACCCGCAGAGCAATCGATCGTTTTCTCGTTCAAATACGGGGCATTCACTGCCTCACAATCGCTACAGCCAATACAGGCCAACTGTCGGATTCTAAGAATACTGCCCAATCGTTTGCTTTGCGTTACGATTCGACCTACGGTTCGTGCGACTGATTTTTTGATCGCACACTCCGTTACTGATTAGAATGACGACTCAAAACACCGAGTACCCATCCGCACCCACTAGCGCACCGATCTATTTACCCCCAGTTCCCAAACGGGGAGAGGCCGGGTTAAATGCTGCCCCATCGAATCCCGATAGGAAACTAGATTCGCTAGCGACAATCACAGGTATCCAAACAAACGATCCCCTAGTCGACGCAAGGAAAGCAGCGAACAGTGAGTATCTTGAGAACTGGAATTTAGGCGTAAGTCGGGTTTGGGGGATCGATTTCCATCAAGTCACGATGGAACAAACGCTACGACTGATTGATGATATCATCCGGGTGCGAAAGCCGACTTATGCTATCACTGCCAATCTCAACTACGCAATGCTCTGCAGCCAGAGTAACCGACTCCGCGAATTCACAGAAAGGGCCGGATTAGTGCTCTGCGACGGCATGCCAATTTTGTGGAGAAGCCGTTGGAATAAAACCAAGCTTACCGAACGTGTTGCTGGCTCGGATCTCATCTTCCGTCTCGCGGAACGCAGTCAGCAAAAAGGTCATCGGATCTATCTATACGGCGCCGCGGAAGGTGTCGCTGAGAAAGCCGCGAGCGAACTAAAGCGACTCTATCCGGGTTGCGTTATTGCTGGTTACCAATGCCCCCCTTTCCGCGCGCTCAGTGAATCGGAATTGCGATCTCAAATGGACAGCATTCGTGAAGCGAAACCTGATATCCTCTTGATCGCCCTAGGTCAACCTAAAGGTGAGTTCTGGATCGAAGACCACCTTCACGAACTGAACGTTCCACTCTGCATCCAGCTCGGTGCTTCGTTTGACTTTGTTGCAGGAACCGCCAAGCGCGCTCCTAAGATTTGGCAGAGAACCGGTTTGGAATGGCTCTATCGCGCATGCTCTGACCCAAAGCGACTCGTTCCTCGCTATCTACAGAACGCTTTCTTTCTTCTCAAATCGATTCGAAAAGAATTGATTGATGCGTTAGATGGGAAAAGCTAGCAAAGCTTCCGAGACTCGGATGGACAACTAAATTAGCGAATCGTCTTTCACGATTTCCCAGTCTTTAGAGAAATGGGCTTAACCTGCAAAGTCACCCTAGTCGATAACCTTAGTACGTATTCGTTCGTCAGTAGGCTCCTTCACCGACTAGAAAGCGGCTCATGAATCATCCAGAGCGTAGCATCATCTCGATTCATAACTCGACTATTGGTTCACATTATCGCCAAATGGAAACTGTGACGAGCCAAACCGCAGTCGAGCCTACGGCGGGATACCGAGTTCTGGATGAAGAGGGCCGTACCGTGTCGGTCCCATTCTCTGCCAGAAACCGTGTAGGACATTCGTCAGACCAAGTCCGGGTTCGTGTTCGAGATCTGGTTCGCGGATTACAAGGTATGGCAAGCTCTCAGCTGGCCTGGCTCGACGACCTGGGGGATGATCCTATCGTATTGACTCGAGATTTCTATGAGGTTTTCTTGACCTGTCAACAGATTAGGCGATCCGCGTAAAGGTCCTGCTAGCCAGAGCGATCACTTGCTTGAGACTTAGCCGCAGGTATTGCAGCCCGTTGTCATTTCCTCTTGACGCGTGAGCATGGAATCTCCTATTCCTCTCGTCCATGCGTCAATGCACATCGAACCCTCACGCGCCTACCTACTTAGCCGCTATCCGCGAAACATTCTTTCGACGGAATCGTTCGATGTTCGTCGCGATAGCGCTTCTCTTGGTTTCGATACCTGCCTGCCGCCAAGCCGCCTTTAACGAGTTTTATGTCGAAACGATGGCAGCCGAGATTCGAGCTCTCGAAGATCGTATCTACGAGTACGACTCCGCCTATCAAACGCTTGAAATGGAGAACGAAGATCTCCGAGCAAAACACGAACGACTGCAAAAGAAGCTTCGCGACCTGGAGGAGGAAAGCGGCGTTACGGTCGGAAGCAAGCCGTCTCGCACAGCTCCTCGAACTTCCCAGCCTAGCCCATCCAAGGACTCCTCGGATACTTTTGACTTGATCGTTCCCGGCAAGTCAAAAAATGAAGAAGCGACCCAAATAGTCCCGAAAACCCCAGTCTCACCACCCGATTCAAAGTCGGACAATCCCCTACCCCTTCCCGGGCTGCCTGCGTCGGGTTTGAATGCGACTGAACCTGCTGAGTCTGTGTTGCCCAAAATAGAAGAGGGTGGAATCCTACCACCACCATCGGGTGGGAATACGTCGTTGCTACCGAGCAAGAGTAAAAGCAAAACCGATCTAAAGGCAGGGGATCTGGTTGAGGAGTACACTATGCCCCCGGCCTTTATCCGTTCCGCACAACAGCCCGCTTCACCGAACCTCGTATCACCTCAGCAATCGCCATCAACACAGCCCACCCCTAACTCTACCCCTCGGTTACCATCCTTACCAGGTACCTTTCCCGATGCCTCCCAAGGTCGCATTAGAGTCCCGCAAGCCGGTGGGGTCATTACTGCCTCAGCAACTGAGATCGTCCAAACGAATCGGGTGGACAGTGTTCATGATCAGCGAGTCATTGCTATCGACTTTCACCCAACTCTATGTCGTGGTATCAACCTTGATAATCAGCCTGGCGATGATGGTCTCTACCTAGTCATCACACCACGCAACGACGCAGGACAAATTGTGAATAACATCGGCAAAATAACCATCGTCGCAGAAGAAACGATCGACAATAAAACGATCCGACTATCGGCCTGGGAAATCGATCCAGAAGAAATGGAGGAATACCTTGAGCCGATCGGGCCGGCACAAGGCTACCATCTGCGACTCCCTTGGCAATCCGACAGTCCACGCGGTAGAAACATCCAAGTCTTTGCGAAGTGCGAGTTCGAAGATGGACGCAAGCCCGTTAATCGCCGCGAGATCGTCTTGAGCAAATCGTCGATTCGTCCATTGACTTGGACTCCACGCCAGTAAATTTTTATCGCAACGTGAAGCCGAGCGGAAGTGCCTCGCCCATTACAGAGGTGGCATCCTCACAGCTTAGATCACCACCCGTGCGAACTAGTTCTATCTGTTGATCTGAAACCTTTTTTACTTCCATCCAGTCGATAACTCGCGAGCGTAACGCAGGATCGACATCGCGGTAACGATCACCTGTTAGTCTGCACCACAGCGCTAAACATAACGAGACCGCGCTCAGATTGTTCGCGGAAAACTGCTTCTCGAGTCCTAGTAATTGATCCGCCCAAGTATTCGCATACCTGGCTGGTACAATCATCTGCAAATTAGCGTAAACAGGGACGCGACATCCTAATCGTCCCGCAGCCCATAGGATGGGCCCTGCGAGGCTATGGTTCTTTTTACGAGCCAAACTATCCAGTAGCAACTGGGTTACTTGGATCTTTTCAGCAGCTTCGATCCACTCGAGTGAGCCAATCAGTCTTAGATACTCATTTAGTACATTGCTGTTCAAGCTAGCACCAGAACCGCCTAGCAAAGTGGATCGTACTCTTGGCCAAACGTCCTGATAAAGCGCCTTTTGTTGCCCCGCAGTAAAGCCGCCGGAAATCCGTCGCCAAAGAATAACGGTTTCCGATAGGTTCTCGGCAGTGCGGTGCACTTGCTTGTTATAGATTGCCCGCCAGGTTTCACCAACACGCCATTCATCCCCAGGGTAGCCAAACCCAGGCCGCAAACACCAACCGAGCAAATTCATCCAACGAGCTTCATGAGCGGGCGAACGCTTACGATAATCCGAGAACCTCATTAGGCCGCTCCATAGCTCTCGTAGGACAGCAGGCTCCCACTGGTGCTTCTTGGCTCCCAGCCATTCTGTCAGCTTACCAATTACCTCTTTCGGTGCAGCAGCCTGTTCGGTACCCAACAATGCCTCAACGGCAGCTCGTGATTTGTTGAGAGACTCCTGATCGGCGACCATTCCAGCAGATCTGGTCTGCTCAGTGCTCGCCCGAGCCTCAAATTCGAGAATCCACTGCATAGGGCGATCGCTATCGCCAAGGATATCGGAAGGGGATGATACGAGTCCAGTACTGACTCCATCGATTTCGTTGGTGGCGGTAAGAAGAGCCTGCAATGTACCAATTTCGGTCAGCTCTATGTCCAGTTCGACAGGAATGGTTCGCTTTGATTTTCTGCTATCGATTCTGAGCACGGTTTGTAACGGTGGCATGTTATTCATGGTCGCAGGATCGATTTCGATTAAGTCACCTGGACGATCGGTCAATCGCGTGTTGCTAGAAAGCAACTGAAACCGGACTGGCTCGCCGATAGCCAAATCAAACACCATCCCCTCCAGCGCGAATCGCTCGCCAGGATGAGCGCTCGCGGGCATAATGCAAATTGCCTTGGGCGGAGATTGACTTACCTGCAAGTAATAGGTTCTCGCCAAGGTCGCATCGATCTTCACCCCCTCTCCGCGACGCACCATACCGTAATAGGCAGCCCCCTGAGCAACCGCGAGATCTAATCGGTTCCCGTCCAAACATCCTGGCTTCCAATCTGACTCCACCGGCGAGAACCATGTTGCAATTTGATTCAGGATTGTATCTCGAACTTGGGTCGATTCTAAGACTCCGCCGTTGAAGAGAACCCAGTCGGGGCGGGCTAACATTAGATCGGGCTGATCAAGTTGCTCGTCGCTGCGTCCTGCTCGGCGATGCTCCCACAAGAACTCCGCTAGGTGCTTTAGAATGTTTGGTTCGGTCGCATACGGCAACCCAAACTCCTGAAACCCTTCCGCTTGTGGCGCGGGATGGGCATCAATGGAAACCGGGCCAAAGAATCCTGTGAGCAGCAAAGATCGGGCTTGTTCCAACTCGATCGTTACACTTTGAAAATTACCAATCAGACTTCTGCCCGAAGAGGGAAAATGAATCGCAATTTCCTCTGGCGGTTCGGGGCCTAGAAAACGTTCTTTCGCATTTCGGCATTGCGACTTGAGCGTATCCCATTGCCTAGCGGATAGTTTGGTTTGGCCCGATGTTTCGCAAAACTTTTGTTCAGCGAACTTGGCTAATGCGATATCGAGATTGTCCCCTCCGAGCATAAGATGTTCGCCAACCGCGACCCGATGCAACCCGAAGGTAGATTGCAATTCTCTCTCGACCGCCCGACTGACATCCGTCTCAGACGACAGCGTTTCTTCGGCAGACTTCGCGGCACCCGTCACGCGAATCAAAGTGAAATCGGTCGTGCCACCACCTATGTCACAGACCAGAATGGTCTGCCCCGGCCGAAGTTGGTTCGTCCAATTTTCGGCATTCCGGGCCAGCCAAGCATAAAATGCGGCTTGTGGCTCTTCGATCAAATAGAGCTTTTCAATCCCTGCTTTTTTCGCAGAAACGATCGTGAGCCGTCGAGCGATCTCATCAAACGAAGCGGGTAGCGTAACGATGGTGTCTTGATCGCGCAGCGGATACCCGGGGAAGGCTCGATCCCAACAGCGTCGAATATGCTCCAAGTAACGACGACTAGCTTCCACGGGAGAGATCTTAAGTACATCTTCGTCTCCACCCCAGGGAAGAAGATCGCTTTCCCGATCCACCATCTTGTGGCAAAGCCAGCTCTTCGCAGATGCGATTGCTCGACCAGGTAGTTCCGCCCCCCGTTGCCGAGCCATGATCCCCACGATCGAAGCAACAGTCTCAGTTGTGAAGACATGTTTCCGCTCGACTCCAGAAATCTCGCTGTCGAAGAGTTGGTAATGAAAAGAAGGGAGAGTATCAGCCCCAGAGGTTGTGCTGATATCGATCATCTGCTCGAGGCGAAATACATTCACCTCTTTGGAATCGCCTTGAGTATCGACGAAAGCTACGGCGCAGTTGGTTGTTCCAAGGTCGATTCCAACAACGTATCTACTGACCTCCCCTGCAAATGCTTTTTCGAGGGAACTAAGTTCCGAATTCGGACTAGACTTCACGGAGAGCACCCGACTCGATCTCCTTCAAAAAGTCTTGGTAGGTTTGACGCAATCCGTCCTCGAGATCAATCTTGGGAGTCCAACCGGTCGACTTGAGTAAAGTCGTGTCGGTTAGCTTTTTGGGGGTGCCATCTGGTTTGGAGGGATCGGTCAGAATTTGCCCCGTGAAACCAACTGTCTTGGCCACTAGGTGAGCCAAGTCCAAAATACTGATATCGATGCTGGTACCTACATTAACCCAATCAGGAGGATTCTCTAGCTGACAGAGATGAAGAATTGCATCGGCCAAGTCATCAACGTGCAAGAACTCGCGCTGAGGTGTCCCGGTTCCCCATATGGTGACCGATTCCGATCCCTTGAGTTTTGCTTCATGAAAGCGACGAATCAAACTAGGCAGCACGTGGCTATGGTCGGGATGATAGTTGTCGCCGGGGCCGTACAAATTGGTTGGCATGGCAGAGTGGTACATGACCCCATACTGCTGCCGAAAGTACTGACATAGCTTGAGGCCCGCAATCTTAGCTAAGGCGTAGGCTTCGTTTGTTAGTTCGAGCGGTCCTTTCAGTAACTCGTCTTCGCGAATCGGTTGCAGTGCCATGCGAGGATAGATACAAGTACTTCCTAAAAACAAGAACCTTTTCACGCCATTCGCGTAGCTCGCGTGGATCGTTGCCAACTCTTGACGCAAATTGTCGGTAAGAAACTCGACCGGGTACGTCCGGTTAGCATGGATGCCTCCAACCTTGGCAGACGCGAAAATGACGGTCGCAGGTTTTTCGGTCTCAAAAAAGGAAGTGACTTGTCTCTCGTCGCACAGATCCAACTCGCTGCGGTTGCGTGTAATAATATCAACGCCAGGCTCGCGAATTAGGCGACGGCAGACTGCCGCCCCAACCATGCCTCGATGTCCGGCCACAAAAACAGGTGATGGTATCATAAGATTCAATAACTGGTAATAAAAACTACCGACCACCAAGCGAGGTCGCCAACCGAGGTGATGATGTCAAATCCACACTGCGATCGGGGACAAGAGGGGTCTATCGCGAAAAATAATGCAAGTCCAAGGTAGATTCTAATCTGTCGCTCTCTATTTCCGAGAGGTTCCTCGATTTAGGACTTCGGTTTTTCGGTGACTAAAGGAATCCAGGATTCTTCACATTCCGCGATTTCTGTAATTCGCAGACCGAATTTGTCCCCAACCTTCACCACTTCCCCTTGTGCTATCTTCCTGTCGTCGATTTCAACGTTTAGTGGGGTATCGCAAGCCTTATCGAACTGAATCATCACCCCTGGCACAAAACTAAGAATTCTTTCTACGGGAATATTCTTCTTGGCCAAGGTTACCGTTACGTCAGAACTTATGCGCAACAAACTCTTCCAAAAGTCAACTTTGGCCGGATCGGTCGTCGTCAATTTCTGCCCGTTTCCCATCGCCGTGCCTGCTCTAGAATCATTCCTCCCAAGCCCCCAAACCAACTTAGGGTGTCGACCAGGAGCCCCTCATCCGTCTAACATCGGTAGTTCCGTCCCATTAGTTAAACAGAACTCGGTAAAATCTAGAAGTTGGGTATAATGTGAGAGCACGGTTCAAAAAATGGCGAAAGCATCAATCAAGAGTGCATCGAATGATTGGTGCAGTGCAGCCAACGCCCCCAAAATGATCCTCTTGTTCCATTCGAGATAAAACGCATGTCAGTCGCATCCCAACCGTTTCCTTTCGCTCCCTACCGAGAATTGAGCAACGACACGTTGTGCGAAAGAATTACCGAGGCCAAGCGAAAACTGGGCTCGAGCTTGCTCATTCTAGGGCACCACTACCAACAGGACGAAGTCATCGAACACGCCGACTTGACTGGTGATTCTTACCAGCTGAGCAAAATGGCAGCTGAGAGCTTGGATTGCCGCTACATCGTATTCTGCGGTGTCCACTTTATGGCCGAAACCGCCGACATTCTGGCCAATCGAGAAGAAAAGCTCAATGCGCGAGGTGGAGTTTCGATTCCTGTCGTCTTACCCGACATGGCCGCAGGCTGCTCCATGGCCGACATGGCCGCTATTCGACAAGTAGAATCGGCATGGAAGCAACTTTCCGAGGTGATCGATACCGAGGACATGACTCCGGTCACCTACATTAATAGTGCCGCTAGCTTGAAGGCATTCTGCGGCCGCCATAACGGAATTGTTTGCACTAGCAGCAACGCCAAAGCGGTGCTCGATTGGGCCTTTGCCAATCGCAAACGAGTTTTCTTTTTTCCTGATCAGCACCTGGGCCGCAACACATCTCTGAAAATGGGGATCACCAACGACCAAATGCCTGTCTGGAATCCGCATGAAGAAGTTCTTGGCGGCAATTCACGAGAGACAATCGAAGCCTCCCGAGTCGTGCTCTGGAAGGGACACTGCTCCGTCCACCAAATGTTTCAGGCGGAACATGTCGACAGTTTTCGTAGGCGAATTGAGGGGATCAAAATCCTCGTCCACCCGGAGTGCCCACAGGAAGTCAACGATATCGCCGACATATCGGGCTCAACGAGCAAGATCATTGAAACGGTACGAGCCGCACCGGCTGGTTCGAAATGGGCTATCGGTACCGAGTTGCACTTGGTCAACCGACTTAAGAAGGAGCATCCGGAACAAGAAATCCACTTCTTGTCCCCCTTGGTTTGCATGTGCGCCACGATGTACCGTATCGACTTGTCGCATCTCTGCTGGAGTTTAGAGAACCTGCTAAATGGAACAGTCGTCAATCAGATCAAGGTGAAAGAAGATGTCGCCAAATGGTCTCTAGTCGCTCTGGAGCGAATGCTGGCAGTGAGCAAATAGCTCGTGAGCAAATAATCCGTTCATCTCTTATCATTCGTGATGAATGCGTAAGCGTTGTGATTGTGAATGGACTCGAAGTTTTCTGAATAGCATTCGTACCAAACAACTCTGTTGTCCGCATTGAGTGCTACTGCCATATCCCGGACGATGTCCTCGACGAACTTCGGGTTCTCATAAGCCCGTTCGGTCACCCACTTCTCGTCGGGCCGCTTGAGAACGGAAAACACTTGCGTGGAAGCGCACTTTTCGATCATTCCAAACAATTCTTCGATCCAGAGATGCTGGCCTTCTGCCACTCGAACCCGAACGGTCATCTCGCAACGCTGGTTATGAGCACCGTATTGCGAAATTTCCTTTGAGCATGGACACAGACTTGTAGCAGGAACCTTCAATCCCAGAATGAAATCGTCCACCCCATTGCTGGTCATCTCGAAAGTAACATCGATATCGAGTTTACCAGGTTGGCCCGTCACAGGAGCCTTCTTGTCGATGAAGTAGGGGAATGCCATTTCCAAATGCACTTCGTCCGCCTTGAGCCGTTCCTTCATCGCTCGGCAAACCTCAGGCAAGGAGTCGGAACTCAAGCAGTCGTGATGCTCGTTGAGAACCTCGACAAAGCGAGACATATGGGTCCCCTTTACGTCGGGAGGCAAGGCAACGTACATGTTGATTTGCGCGACTGTCGTCTGGCTGCTGGTCCCTGAACCGTGGCCGGGGGTGCGGAGCGAGATAGGGTATCGAACCCCCTTAACTCCTACTTTGTTAATGGCAACGTTACGGCGATCGCCGGAAGACTGGATATCTGGAAGACCTGACACGGTAGGATTAATTACGGCTGACATGAGTACTTTTCTGTATGGGTGAATTGCGAGTGGAAGGCATCCCGCTCACCGTTCCCCGCGAGGGTTACGTGGGAAACTGTAGGCATCATACCCTGATTGACTAGTTTGTTTTAGGAATATTTCTTTGAAATGCCCCATTGACAGTGTTTTGTCCAACCCATGGCTTGCCTGAGCTGAATAATTTAAAGTCCGGAAAGAAAGACACTCGTTTCCGTACTCGGGCGATCTTCGTGGACTATGACCTTATACACGCCATCGGCCCTAGCTTTGGCAATCGGTTCCAAACCTTATTCGAAACCAGGAAAATCATGTCGCTGACTATAATGAGACGAATCAAGTTCTGTGCAGGTCACAGACTTTACAAGCACGGGGGAAAGTGTGAGCACTTTCACGGTCACAACTACGTAGCAGATTTTTTCGTGCAGGGAGAAAGTCAGGATTCCGTAGGGCGTGTCATCGACTTTGCCGAATTAAAGGCCAAGTGCAAAGGCTGGCTCGATGAAAACTGGGACCACAGTTTTCTCGTGTACGAAGGTGACGAAAATGCGATACATGCTCTACGGCAGGTGAAGCCCTGTCGCCTGTTCCTGCTCCCTTACAATCCGACTGCCGAGAACATGGCCCGCTACCTGCTTGAAGAAGCTTGCCCAGGCCTATTCCCCGAGGGTGGTGGTCGGGTCGTGCGAGTTCGAATCTGGGAGACCGACGAGTCGTATGCCGAAGCGTCCCTAAATGCGTCCAGTGAAGTGTTGCTGACCTCAGTATCCGAGGAGTCGTTCCTGAATTGAAAGATAGATTGGCCCGCTCTCTCGGGGTCAGAGTTGTCACATCACAAATCTTGGACCGAGAAGCACCAAGGCATTTTGTCAGTACGCCTGAAAAGGTTCGCTAAGAACGATCGCGCGGATCATCTCTCGCAACTTGTATCCGTGTGATTTCGTGTGGTCGACAATAGTGCCGATCGCGGATTGATCAGCCAGGGTTATTTCGCGTCCCAACGCATAGACCAACAACTTATCTGACAAGCAACGCAGGAAGTCATCTTCCTGCTCGCGTAGAAATCGCCTTAGGGAGTCTGGACCAAGCACCTGAGTACCGTCCGGTAAAACGACCGAGGCATCGATTACTGGATCATTGTCACCAACTCGACCTTTGTAACCAAAACCCTCGCGGATCCGAAATTCACCCGAAGCGTTATAATTCTCCAGCGCCAGACCGAGCGGATCGATCTTGTTGTGGCATCGAGCACATTGAGGTAGCTCTCGATGTATTTCGAGCCGCGTACGTACCGTCGCCTTGTCGATACCAGGGACAGAAGGTGCAATGTCTCCAGCATTGGCTACTGGCAAACCGGGATCTGCACCTAAGATATTCTTCAGCACCCACGTTCCTCGCTTGACTGGCGAAGTTCGAGTTCCGTTCGACGTGATGGTCAACATCGAGGCTTGGGTCATGACACCCCCGCGATGATGCTGTGGCTTGACACTTACGACTCGATGCCAATCGCCGCGAACCCCATCGATTCCGTAGAATCGAGCAAGACGTTCGTTGATAAAGACGTAATCCGAGTCAACGAAATCTAGGACATTCCGATTTTCAAAGAGAACCGTGCGAAAAAAGCCTCGCGATTCCTCGCGCATCGATATTTCCAAATGACGATCGTAGTGTGGATAAAGATCTATAGCGGGTGGGTTGGAGCCTATCTCGCGCAGTCCAAGCCACTGATCCGCAAAGTTTTCGACCAACGCTTCAGAACGTGCACGCTGCTCTAGCATGCGATCTACTTCGGAACTTAGCGTCTCAGCGGAAAGAAGCTTTCCATTATCTGCCAGCGACCTAAGTGCTTGGTCCGGCGGCGCAGCCCAAAGAAAATAGGAAAGCCGCACCGCGAGCTCATGAGCCGACAATTTATCTGTTGGATCGGCTTCCACCAGGAATAAAAAATTCGGAGATATCAAAATCGAAGACAACGCGGTCTTGTAGGCAGCCAGCGGACTAGAGCCCTGAGACCTGACGCGTTGGTAGATCGTCAAATGGGGCTCTATTTCACCCCGATCTACCGGTCGCCGAAAGGCTCGACTGGCAAATGTAGAGAGTAACCGCAGTGCAACATCCTGCTCGTTGGATTCGGTTATCGGAGTGGGCAGGAGCAATGCCCTGCTAGCCGGAGGCCACTCATCGTAGACAGGCCCTTCGAGCTCGATCCAATCAACGTAAAGCTCAGGTCGCGCGAAGTGCTCGTTTCGCTGCATCCAAAAGTTTTCTAAAACGCTAGGAACCGAATATGCGTTCTCAATGGTAATGCCAATACGGTCGGTGGTGAGTCGGACCCGTACTTCGTACAGTTCGGGATTGGAAAGATCGGTCGGTATATCAAGCTCGCCAACTGTCCTAGGCTGGCCACCGAGGTCGAGAACGACTTTGGCTCGCGACGGACCGTAGTCGTACATTCGGTCATTTTGGAAATGTTCGAGATCCTTCTCGAATTGCTCATCATGCCAACGTTTACCTTTCGGATTCTCTCGATCTTGTTTCTGTCGACGATCATCAAGAATGGTCGTTGCGGACCGAACGACTTCTTCCCGATCAGGAATTCGACTGGCAGCACGGAAACGGATGATGTAGTACCCTGGATCCTTGACAACAAAATCCCTCACGTTGAGCTTTTTGTCCCAACTGTCGTGATGAATCATTTTGAATCCGTTAATGACGGGATTGTTACCGCCGTTGACAATCGCATTATTTCCCCCGATGCGAACGCGATTGGCGTCGGAGTCACCTGAATCGATTTCGAATCTCCAACGAATCGGCTCAGGCTGTTCACTTAAATCGAGCGCTTCGTCGAGCACGGTTTCTGCTGCCTCCAGATACATCTCGATCTGCATAGGTGAGAGCGATAGTGCACTTCCCACGTTATCAAACCCGCTTGCAGACGGGTCGAGCGGAAAGTGCGATATGTCATAATCGATTCCTGTTAATTCTCGAATGGTATTTTGATATTCGATCCGATTCAGTCGCCGCATGACGACCGCGTTTTCGCGAAGCTCGCGCTCTTGTTGCACGATCTGGTTCGTTGCCCAGTCAACAACAGCGGCTACATCGGAGGCTCTCGGTTGCTTCGCATCAGCGGGTGGCATTTCATGGCTGTTAAGGACGTTGATTATCTCACGCCATTTGCTGCGAGCTTGAGTGGATTGAAAATCCCTGAGGAGTTCTTCTTCTATTCGGAACTCTCCTTCGGCATGCTCCTGATTGTGGCATTCAAAGCAGTAGTCTTTGAAGAATCGATTCAGCTTGGTCAGAAATTCCCCGTCTGGGATATTGCGTGCTTGAAGATCCGCAGATGAAAACGACAAGCTAGCATATAGCACCATAGTAAGTGCCACGCCACGAGTGACATTTCGGGAAGCAAGAGACATGCTAAGTCTGACTTTCGTGAAAGCGATCTGGTCAACGATAGAGCTCGATAAGGCCGGAGTGATCGATACCTCCTAGCCCTCGTGTTTCGACAAGTTCTTCCCATTGGCTTAAGCAATTGACAAGCGTGGGCGACTCGAATCCTACGGATTTTGCTAAATCGCAGATCAGTCGCACGTCTTTCAGTTGCAATTCGGCTCGCCCACCCGGCTCAAAGGTTCGCTTGATCATCCGTTCGCCATGCAATTGGAGAATCCGACTCTCTGCAAATCCACCTAGCAATGCTTCCCTCACTAACTCTGAATTCACGCCGGAAAGTTCGGCCAATCGAATCGCTTGAGCCACCGCGTCGATCGTTTGGGCTACGATCAGTTGATTCGCTAGCTTCGTCACTTGTCCGGCACCTGAATTTCCCATCCAGGTTACTCGGGCTCCCACTGTATGAAAAAGTTCGCGGGCTCTCTCGAAATGCTCCTTCTCGCCGCCGACCATGATGCTCAAGCTTGCTTGCTCGGCTCCCGTTTGCCCTCCTGAAACGGGAGCGTCGAGCCAATTCAACCGTTTAGAAAACTCTAATGTCGCTTCGACGCTCGTTGTACCAAAATCGATGATCAATGCGTTCGGATCCAGGTGTTTCGCGATTCCCGATTCACCCAGAACTATCTCATGTACAACCTGTGTATGGGTCAAGTTGAGGCAGACGATCCCCGAACCAACACTCTTTGCTAGATCGCAGAGTGACTCGGCCCGCTTTACCCCTAATTGCTCAAGTTCGATCGCTTTCTCACGGGTGCGATTCCACACGATCAAGTCCGCACCGGCAGCATGAAGGTGCTTGGCTCCCGGCATCCCCATGTTGCCTAAACCGATATAGCCAATCTTCTGTCCAGCGAGTTTTCCTTGTGTCATCATTCCACTATTGGACAGCAGAATACCCTATATTGCAATCGGGCAACCTCCATGCCGCAAAGTCGCAGTAGGTGGTATGATAAACCATGTGCCTTTTTGTGTTTTTGTCCGTCGCCTCTCTAATGGAAAGTGTTTCTCGATGCAAGTTGTCATAACCGGCGGAGGTGGGTTTTTAGGGCATCAGCTTTGCCTGGCATTACTCGGCCGCGGTACACTTGAGAATCAAAAAGGAGACCGAGAGCCAATAGAAGAGTTGTTTTTGATCGATCGTCACTTCTCTCATCCCATTAAAGACTCTCGCGTCAAGCAATTGGTCTTAGATATTTCGGACCGTTCGACTTTGTTCGACTCCCTCCCCACAAAGAAGGGAAGCTCTTATTTTCATCTGGCATCCATGGTAAGTGGCGAGTGCGAGGAATCGTTCGATGAGGCTCTTCGGGTTAATCTGGATGGAGGTCGAAATTTGTTCGAAGCTGCACGGCGCACAGGGCAACCCTCGCGTGTCGTGTTCGCCAGTAGCATCGCATGCTTTGGTGGTGAAGCCATGCAAGGCGAATGTCACGACCGCATGAAACTGACCCCACAAACCACCTATGGTATGACAAAAGCGATGTGCGAGATGCTCGTTAACGATCACTCTCGCAAAGGGCATTTCGATGGCCGATCCGCTCGATTACCAACTGTCATTATTCGCCCCGGGAAGCCAAATGCGGCTGCGTCGAGTTGGGCTAGCGGCATGTTTCGCGAGCCTCTTCACGGTCAGACTTGCCTCCTGCCGATTAGACGAAGCCAAGCCCATCCGATGACAGGCTATCGAACCGTCATCGAATCTCTGATCGAACTCCACGACTTACCGAGCAAGGATTTGGGGGATGATCGGGCTGTGGGCTTGCCTGCTATCTCGGTAACCCCCATCCAAGCAGCAGCCGTGTTGCAGCATATCGCTTCGAGCAAAAATCTCAAACTAGGTGAGATCATCGATGACTTTCAGCCTCGCATTCAGCGGATTGTCGACAACTGGCCTACGGCGATCGATGGCCGCCGAGCGATGAGGCTTGGCTTGCCAAAGGTCCCTCCACTTGAGCAGATCGTCGGCGAATACCTCGAAGACTTTTTAGGTTGACAAATCACGACGAAACCATCGCCATAACACCAAAAGTATAATGTATGGCTTGCGCCATGATGCTGAGATGATGGGTGACAAGGTTTGTGCTAGCAAAATACAGTTCTAACGATCTGGTGACAACCCGACGGTTTGAGCTTGATTCTATTCGCCCATTTCTGCTAGCGTTAGGAAACGTCAAGGTGGGCGAATTGAAAGGCATAGACAAGCTAGCCAAGCCACTGCGGTAACTAGGTCGCAATCCAAACGTAAACCATTCCTCATTGTGCACTCCACTAGCTGTCTCGAAAATCAACACATGGAAGTCGCTGGCTATCGGTTTCAAAGATCGGATCTTCGGATCGCCGATCGTGTACCGGGCATCAGCGCGTTCATGCGGATTAAGAATGGGCAAGACTTCTTGGAGCTAACGATCCGAAGCCACATCGCTTATTTCGACGAGATCGTTGCTGTCTACAACCAGTGTACTGACGGTACTGCGGACATCTTGCAACGTTTGCAAGCCGAGTTCGGTTCGGAAAAATTACGCGTCTTTCACTACACGGACCGAGTGTTCCCGCCTGGGAGTGATGATCATTCCAAAACAGCATCCGATTCACCGTCCAGCTTGGTTAACTACTACAATTTTGCCCTCGCAGCAACTCGATACACACATGCGACCAAGTTAGATGACGACCATCTAGCTATTCCGAGCGTACTAGAGCAGGTCACCGAGAAGGTTCGGCGGCAATTACCTCACCAACCGATGATGAAATGTTTTTCGGGGCTGAATCTGTTTCCTGGTCCAGACGACTCGATGGCTCTATGCCGACGTGATCCGATATCTGGCGGCGGAGATATTGGCTTCTTTCGCGTTACGCATGAAACCTTTTTCACACGTGACCGACGCTTTGAGAAATTTCAACGAGGCGGAATCCCTCGCCGTTTTTCTGGCTATCTATACTGGCATTTGAAATACCTAAAGCCGGAAATGGGATTTGCCAACTACGAATTAGAACGCTACCAGAACAGTCGGTATGCACAGCGCAAGTACCGATTGTTAACCGACGATTATCCCTCGATCCAATTGAAGGAATTAGCCCGACAGAAGACTCGGCAACCGTTGTCTAGTATCAAGTCGCTCTTTTCTGAGAAACAGTCGCTTCTTTGCAAACGAGACCAAGCTATTGAAAGTAGCTTTCCCTATGAGACCTGCGACCAAGCGTTAGAGCGAACCGTATCGCCGGAGATGCTAAGTCTTTTTTACCAAACGCTTGAGTCCCAGGACCAACGAGGTTAACGGATGAAAACCTACCTCATCAACCTAGATCGTTCACCCGACAGATTAGCATTCTTCAGGCATCAAGCCGAAGAGGTTGGACTCACCTTTGAAAGAATGGGGGCGATCGATGGAAAACTCCTGCCCGATGCGACTTGGAGGTCATTCGTCGCCAAGAAATTCGAATTTCAACCAATCAACGTTTTCGAAGCGGCAGTCTTTCTAAGCCACAAGTCTATTTGGGAGCGAATCGTTCGGCATCGCATTCCCATGGCAACGGTTTTCGAGGACGATGTCGTGCTATCTGCAACCATCCCACACACGTTGAATGCGATTGAACAAGGAAACCTCTCTTTTGATCTCATCAAAATCGAAACAACACTCCGCTCGGTCGTTCTAAGCAAACAGCAAACGAAACTTTCGTCGGGTAATTCACTGCGCAGCCTCATGTCGTGGCACGGAGGTGCTGCGGGGTATGTAATCTCTCTTGAGGGAGCAGAAAAACTTTCCCGAGCGACCAACCTCATTGCAGATCAGGTGGACCAAATTTTGTTTAATCCACTTTCTAGCATCTCGACAACTCTACGAATCCTTCAATGCTTTCCTGCGGTTTGCGTGCAAAAAGACCTGCAGAATCGAAATCATCAAGCAACCTTTGAGTCGACCATCGAAAGGAAGAAGACTCGGGGTAGGCTTTTTCGTCATGGGCCGATCGTCGATTTACAGAGATTGCTCAAAAAATTTAAGCAGAAAAGACTTGCTCAGCGACTCGCTCATCTTCCAGAGAACGAACAGATAGTTGTACCCATGTCAGGCACTGATTCTGTCGGCTTTTCCAAATCTATCGCAGCTTGAGGATGCCCAAGGACAGAACCGTCACTGTCCGTCTCTCCGGCGGACTAGGAAATCAGCTATTTCAATATGCCGCTGCTCGCTCTGTAGCGATTCGCTGCGATGCAGAACTCTGTCTCGATGTCTCGTTTTACCATCGTGGGCGGCATCGCTCGTACGAACTGAACCAGTTTCCGATCCAAGCGACTGTCTCATCAAAGCCAAAGGGAAAACTGATAGGTCTCCTCTTCAAGATTGCCAGGATAGGACAACGTCAAAAACTCCACAAAGAGAAGTGTTATCATTACTGCTCAAGTGTCGAACAGATTGTTGCGCCGATTATACTAGACGGATATTTCCAAACTCCTAGGTATTTCGCTGCTCACGAAGAAACCATACGCGCAGAACTCATGCCACCTAACGTCCACGGGGCCCAAAATCAGAACCTAGCGGAATCTATATCATCCGGTAATTCGACAATCCTCCACATTCGGCGTGGCGATTATGTTACCAATCCCAAGGCGAAACGAATGTTTACGGAGTGCCCGATGGATTACTACCGTCGAGCGAGCGAGCGAGTACCCTCGGATAGTCACTTTTTTGTCTTCTCCGATGACATACCATGGGCAAAAAAGCACTTGAGCTTGGACAGACCGATCACGTTCGTCGGCGACGAAACGCCGCGAACGGGCATTGAAGATTTAAAGCTCATGAGTTTAGGACACCATCACATCATTGCGAACTCAACCTTCAGCTGGTGGGGAGCTTGGCTGGCTGGCCCCAAAAAGGGGCTTACGATAGCCCCTTCGCGATGGTTCGTAGACGAATCGATCATTGATACCGATCTATTTCCCTCGCGTTGGATTCGAATCTAAGCCCATCGGTAGACATCATTGATCGAAAGCGCCCTCGGTACCGGCCTATATGATTTATCTTGGCTAAACCCAGCAATCGTCATGTTCGCTTAACAAGATTTTCATTGTTCTAAGCCTCGATTTCCCAACTCCTGAACTCGGCTAGCGAATACAATCAGTAGGTGGAGAACCAGACGTCACGCTTCAGATCGGTCTAAAAATACCGGTATTCCACGAGACCATCCACAACACTATGAAGCTGAATCGACAACGTGTGTTATCCTCCTTGGTCATCATCCTCGCATGCTTGGGAGGTTTCGCTCGGGCTCATTCGTCAGACATCGAGCCTGTGAAGCCGATACACGAACGTTTCGCACCAAATGAAACCGGAGCGATCCCATCAGCCGAAGTTCCTGACTTTCAGAAACATATCTCACCACTCCTTGGGCGACTCGGTTGCAATGGACGAGCTTGTCACGGCTCTTTTCAGGGACAAGGTGGATTGATGCTTTCACTATTCGGATACGACTTTGATGTCGACCATAAAGCATTGCTCGAACCTGGCAGTGGACGAGTCAACCTCAACGCTCCAGAGGAGAGTCTAATACTCGCGAAACCCACCAGCGACGACAACCACGAAGGTGGCAAGCGGTTTGAAAAGGAGGGCTGGGAATACCACGTCCTAAAGCGTTGGCTCGAATCGGGAGCCCCCAAGGTCACCAAAACCAAAGCGAGGCAACCTGCTCTAAAGCTCAAGCAGCTAATCGTAGAGCCCAATGAGCTGGTTTTCCAAAATGAGAAGCAATCGGCTTCCTTAAAAGTTGTTGCTGTGTGGAACGATGGCACGATCGAAGAAGTTACCGCTCTGAGTCGTTTCTTTAGCAATGACACCTCCATCGCCGAGATCGATGAATCGGGACTCGTGACAGCAGGAGTATACGGCGACACCCATGTTGTCGTTTCGTATGATGCCAGTGTGGTCCCTATCCCTGTCTTGAGACCGTACGGGCCCTCGGGGCAGCTGGCACCACAGATCGCCGCCGCCGAAACGGAGGTCGATCGTTTAGTACTGAGCAAACTTGATAAGCTTGGGATTCAACCCTCAGAGCTATCCTCCGATGAGGAGTTCTTCCGACGAGTCAATCTGGATATTGCAGGAACACTTCCTACATCGCAGCAAGTACGTCTATTTCTCGCTGATAAGTCACCCGACAAACGCAAGCTCGCCATTGATCGGCTATTAAACTCCCCAGGTTACGCAGCCGTTTGGACAACATTCTTGTGCGATATTACAGGCAACAACGAAGACCAGCTTCGCAACGCAACCTATCTGCCCACGTCACCGTCTCTTTATTGGTACCAGTGGATCTATGACCGCGTAGAAAAGAATGTTCCTTACGATGAAATTGTAGAAGGAATCGTGACGGCCGTCTCTCGCGAATCGGGAGAAACGTACCGCGAGTACTGCGAGAACATGACCGCCATCGCAAACGATCGAACGGGCAAAGAATTCGCTGCCCGCTCCCAGATGCCATACTTTTGGGCTCGTAACAATCAGCAGACTCCCGAGGAGCGAGCCATTGGTTTCGCCTACGCATTCTGTGGAGTAAGAATTCAGTGTGCTCAGTGCCACAAACATCCCTTTGATCAATGGTCCAAGAAGGACTTTGAGCAGTTCGAATCCCTATTCGATAGTGTCGTTGGCAAACAAGGCACCTTGTCCAACGAAGGGAAAAAAGACTTCGAGGAAATCGTTGCGCAACTCGGAATAGCCAAATCCGTTCGAGGCAATCAGCTTTCGCGCGAGATCCGCGAAAAGTACAAGGCCGGGGAATACGACAAAACCATCCCTTTCCCCGAAGTGATCGTGCAACCTAAAAGAGCCAACGCGAATGACAACAAAAATCGAAAAGCAAAAGACTCGCCAACGAAACCAGTTTATGCCAAGCTGTTGGGGGGTGAGTTGGTCGATCTGTCCGCAACGCGCGATCCTCGAACGAAGCTGATGGAATGGCTACGAAGCACAGAGAATCCTTACTTCGCGAAAGCCATGGTCAATCGTGTTTGGGCACACTACTTTCAAACTGGCATCGTGAATCCCGCAGACGACTTGAATCTCGCCAATGCCCCCAGCAATGCACCCCTTTTGGACTATTTGGCGAAAGGCTTTATCGATAACCATTACGATATGAAATGGCTCCATCGAACGATCCTCAATTCGGATACCTACCAACGGAGTTGGCGGCCTAATTCATCTAACGAAAAGGACCGTCGCAATTTCTCGCATGCACTCCTGCGACGATTGCCAGCTGAGACCGCCTATGACGCCTTGCGAATCGCCCTCTCCAGTGATGAACGTGCTGCTTTACTATGCAAACTAGAAGAAGATCGGGCGATCACCATGCCGGGGTCGAGTGCTCAATCAAGGAATCGCGGTAGCAATTATGCCCTATCAGTGTTTGGTCGCTCGATTCGCGAAAGCAATTGCGATTGCGATCGATCGAGTGATCCGAGTTTGCTGCAGACCGTCTTCCTACGAAACGATTCCGATATTTTACAAGCCATGGTCGAACCGAACCGAAGCTGGCTTTCTCAAATTGCGAAAGAGAACGGTTGGTCTCTTGATAGCATGCGAGGCAACCGCAATCCTCGCCTTGCGATGTCTGATGCTGCCCCTCATACGATGGGACAATCGAAAGATCAGGAGAGTATCGCTGAGCAATTGGATCGTGAAGTGAGAAGCCTAAAGACGCAACTGGAACGGCTGACGCAGCGTGACGCCCCTGCCGAAAGAATCCAGAATATAAAGACCCGCTTGGCGAGGGCCGAGAAGAAGCTCTACGAGCACAGAACCAAGCAGACTAAAGAAGAGTCCGCTAAGCAGGAAACCGCCGAGTCGCAGGAACAGTCTCGATCGAATTCCACCACAGGTAGTGACCTAATTAAACCATCGAATGCAGCCGTTTATCAGCCTCTCATCGAAGAAGCGTTTTTGCGGACCCTTTCCAGACACCCTCGGCCCGAAGAGATCGAATTTGCTTCCCAGGCAATCGCGGAAGCAGCAAACCCATTGAGTGGCCTGAGCGACTTGTTATGGGCATTGATAAATTCCAAAGAGTTCATTCTAAACCATTAAGATCCACCCTCAAGATTTCGAGAATAGTCAATGAGCTTACACCGTAACTGCGATGGAATACGCCGAAGAGATTTTCTTCGAGTAGGAGGATTGGCGACGGGCGGACTATCGCTGGCTGGCTATCTAAAGATGGCCAATGCGGGCTTGGTACGTGAAAGTGGAGCAACCTCGGGGATCTTTATCGATCTCAATGGCGGACCGTCCCATATCGACACCTTTGACCCCAAGCCTGAGGCTCCCGCCGAGATTCGCGGAGAGTTCGGTACCATTGCGACCAATGTAGCAGGGGTTCGATTGTCGGATCGACTACCAAAGCTTGCAGCATGCTTTGACAAGTACACATTGATTCGAGGTGTTTCGCATACCTTAGCAGCACATCGACTCGGTAGCGAGTATGTCAACACGGGCAGCCGACCTATCGCTTCGCTCGAGTATCCTGGTTACGGAGCGGTGGTGTCCAAGGAACGACCTGTCGATCACGATATCCCACCTTTTGTTGCGATTCCCAATGGCGGGCAGCGGGCTGGTTTCCTCGGCATTCAGTATGCGCCGATGAACACCGCGTCCCAACCGCAACCAAATCGACCATTTAATGTTCGAGGTATTTCACTCGGAGCGGGAATTACTGTTGAACAAATTGATCGTCGCCAAAATCTGCTGATGCAGTTGGACAAGACATTCGATTCCTTGCAAGGGAAAGATCAGTTGCTCGCAGGATTGGATCGATTTTCCGAGAAGGCATTCTCGATGATCACAAGCGAACGAGCACGTATAGCATTCGATATTTCCAAGGAGTCACCTGCGTTTGCACAGCAGTTTGGTAGCGATCCCTTTGAGCAAAGTTGCTTGCTGGCAGTTCGTCTGATTGAGTCAGGGGTACGGTTTGTTTCGCTATCGCTAGGCGGATGGGATAACCACACAGACATATTTAACGCCCTTTCCACAAAGCAGTTACCTAAATTGGATGGGGGACTTTCGGCACTTTTATTGGGACTGGAACAGAAAGGGCTTCTATCATCCACTGCGGTTTTGGTTACCGGAGAGTTTGGTCGAACTCCCAAAATCAATACGCGAGCTACACTCGGCGGTCGAGATCATTACCCTCGGTGCATGTTCATGCTCATGGCGGGCGGAGGGATTCGCGGTGGACGCGTGATAGGAGCGAGCGATTCAACAGGCTCGGGACCTCTGCATGAAGCCTACAAGCCAGACGATATTGCGGCTTCGTTCTATCACAACCTAGGCATCGACCCTAAGCAAGAGTTTCAAACCGAAACAGGACGCCCCATCACCCTTGTTCGTGACGGAGAGATCATTCCAGAACTGTTCAGCTAACGGCCTGCTGCGTCCAACGTTGCATGCACCACGCGAGTCCGTAAAGGCAACCCGGCTTGGGAATCAAGACGTCTGCGCCGCTTTCTGACCATCTTTCCCAATCGTTCCAGCGAGGAAAGTTGCTGGCCACCACACGCATAGCATCTGGGAATCGATCCCGCGCGGCTTGCAGCGCATCGGTTATTCTCTCGGACACAGCGTCACATGCGGGATTTAGATGACGCGATGGTGGTGGATCGAAATCGATCAGCACGGTGTCAGGCTGAAATCGGAACCGACCAAAATCGCAGTGATCCACACCAAGCACAGAGCCGAATTGGTCTTGAAGAGTCTCTCGCCACATCTGCTGAGTCGTAGTGGAATCCGCTACCACTACAACTCGATTATTTTTCCATTCCCGGTTTCGGAAGCGTTCCCCCAAGGCTATCCATCGAGCCACTCTCAGGCCCCGCTCTCCAGCAGGGCTTTCCAGTAAATCGCTACCCGACTCTTCGTGCAAATCGAGTGCGGGTAGAAGCCGGTCGAACAATTCGTACCAGTAGAAGCTTTGAAGAGACTCAGGCAAGGGAAATGTTCGCCGATGGCCAATCCAGGATTCGCCAAGAAGTAACCAAGCACTGGAGCTGTGGACAGCATGGGCCGCATGAGTCGTCTTTACGGCTACTGCCGGTTTTGCGGAACTTGACTTCTTGCGGCTTTTCTTAGGGGACGGGCTTTCGTTCGATAGCTTGGTGTTGGGCGTAGCGAGAATCGACTCAAGCTCTTCCCATTCACTGGAAACTCGACTGTCCGCAGCCACTAAGAGCAGATCCCTCTCGGAATCCGGCTGCCACTGGGCAACTCGGCTGATTCGTTCCACATCCGGCAGATGATCCAAGACCCACGACCAAACCTTGGTCTCCGGACCAACCCATCCGATGCGTCGCTTAATGGGTTGCATGAAATCACCTATGAGCTTAGTACCCTGAAACTAGTTGGTTGCTTGAGTCAATTCCAGCTCTGTGGTTCGGATCAAATCGAGGGTTTCTAAGCTGGATGTTGACGAACGCAACATGGTCAGAAAGACTTCGTCTGTAACCAATCTCGCCAGTCGAGCTAAGATTCTGAGGTGGACACGATCGTCGGTTGAGCAGATCAGAAAGAAAACATCTGTCAAATGTCCTGATGTATTTCCGAACGGAATGGGGTGTGGTGAGATTCCAAGTGCAACGAGTGGTTCGGCTAGAATCGATGTTTGCGGACGTCGGGGGTGCAACAAAGCCACTCCGTTTTCTAAAGCGGTCGGGTGTAAATCTTCACGAGCTAAAACCGCTTCGCTCATGGCTGCGGCATCCCATAGGAGTCCGGTCTCGGCAGCTAGGCTGCACATTTCTCGGATGACCGAATTTCTGGTTCTCACATTGAGGGGGACCGAGACGGCATAGGGGGACATAAAGTCCACCAACATAGCGCGGTCATCGGAGCTGACATCGACGTTCTTTTGCAAGACACGTTCCATCCGCTCCAGCTCGTCTGCATCGCTGACGCCGATTTGCTCTTCAAGCCAATGATGGATTTCGGCTTCGGAAAATTTCCATGTACCGTTCACTCTTCGGGATGGCAGCTTACCGCGTGTTGCCATCTTGGTCACTTGACCGATGGTCAAGTGAAGGTAATCGGCGAGTTGCTCTATATCAAAATCCTTGCTAGCCATAAACGATTCGACGACGGCGTCTGATCCTATTCGAAAATTCAGCGTATTCCTCTTAGTCGGTTCGACCCAAACAATCGAACCAAAGGCTTTGTAAGTTTAATGGCGAATGAAACGATCCCCAACGGCAAATTCTCCGCCATTGTTCAAAAACATCCGTTTTGTGGCGGATTTCACGCCAAATTCATCTTCATTCATGAGGTCTGTCACAGGATCGAGCAGGATTGAGCCAGAATCCCGAACCCGCAGTTGGGATTTTTCGTACTAACAATAGTGTGTTAGTAAGTTATCTCCCATCAGAAGAAAGTACTGCTATGCAGATCTTGATCAACACAGACAACCACATCAATGCATCGGAGAATTTTAATGCAAAGGTAAGTGAGTTTCTTCAAGAGCGACTCCAGCGATATGGGGATCGCATTACGCGTGTCGAAGTTCACTTTAACGATGAGAACAGCTCTGCGAAATCGTATGGGGACGATAAACGATGCGTTCTAGAGGTTCGTCTAAACGGCATGAACCCACTCGCTGTTACCGCTACGGCAACCGAGGTCATGTCAGCACTACGCGGTGCTGTAGACAAGATGAGATCGCAAATCGACTCCGTGCTGGGCAAACTTCAGGAAGCACGGTAGTCGCATACGGAGCTTGTGGGAAGCCAACGCATTCTAGCGACTTGTGATGGCTTCCCACTGTTCTAGGTAGGCGGTATAAGCGGGGTGCTGATCCTTTTTCTGTAGTAGATAGGCGCGAGTCATTTCTGCTAGCTCTAGCTCCCGCTCGGCTGATATCTTCCCCATGATCACGAGGCTTCTAAGAAATGTGAAATAGGTGTCGAGCACGTCGCATCGACAATACTCGCTGATCTCCGACAATCGCCCTTCCGCATACAACTCGTGGACCATCGCACCTTGAACGTCGATCTTACCTGGTTTGCCAGCGAGTTGTGCTGCGAGATTGAGTCCGCCACGAAACCAGCTGCTGCCAAAATTGGTCAGGACTTCATGCAGGTCTAGGTGTGAGTGAACATTGAATCGATTCCGATTCTGCTCATAGGCTTTGTCATAGATGTTGTACCATGACGGAATGCTGATTTGGTATCGATACGCCGCTAGTTCCATTAAGGGGATATCGAACGAACGACCGTTGAACGTCACCCAGGATGGTTTAGCGTAACGTTCCCATCCGGTCCAGAAGTGTTTGGTTATGACCTCGGGGCGATGCTGTGGTTCGTCGAGGGAAACGATTTCCACGAGTGAGTAATCTTCGCGGACTTTTGCGATGACCACAGCCACGGGTACGTGATAGGTGTAAGGGATAAAGTCTTTCCCACCGTCGCGGAGCAATTCATAGCGAAACTTTCGAATCGCTTCCTCTGGCGACAAATCTTCATTGGGGTAACGAGAGGTTTGAATAGTGCGTCCATCGGCGACACTTTCGACATCAAACACCAAGTATTTTATTTCGTTGCTCATTTGGTTCATTGCCAAATTCTAAGCAGAATACGGCGAGGAATCTACCGGGGAGTCACCTCGACACCTATTTAATCGATCCTGTCCGGAGGACCGGCATAAACGATTTCGCCCCCTTTGGCTGCGGCTCCCGGCCCCATTTCGATTAGCCAATCACATGCTCTGATGACATCCCAGTGATGCTCGATTACGAAAACGCTGTTCCCTTTATCTACCAAATCCTGTAGCACATCGATTAATCGATGTACGTCCTGCGTATGCAGCCCCGATGTTGGTTCATCCAGGAAATACGCCGTACGACCGGAATTGGACTTGGATAATTCCGATGCCAGCTTGACTCGCTGCGCTTCCCCACCACTTATCGTAGTGGCTGGCTGACCGATCGGCATATACCCCAATCCTACTTGAACCAACCCTTGTAACGGTCGAGCCAACCGTGGAATCTCGCTAAAGAACTGAGAGGCTTCAAAAATCGACATGTTCAAAACGTCAGCGATGGATTGACCTTTGAACCGAACAGCCAGGACGGAACGCTGAAAGCGATTGCCCCTGCATTGCGGACACATGACGTACACATCTGCCAGGAAATTCATCTCTAGCTTTACCCGCCCTTGGCCAGCACACGCCTCACAACGCCCCTTACCTGAGTTGAAACTGAAATAACTCGCATCAAATCCTCGCATCTTGGCATCGCGAGTTGCTGCATAAACTTTCCGAATGTCGTCCCAAAATCCGCAGTACGTCGCGGGTGTGCTACGGGGAGATCGCCCGATCGGTGATTGATCGACCACAATCAAACGCTCGATCGACTCCAAGCCCGAAATCTCCCCTACGTGAGCGGGGTAATCCTGGGCTCGATTCGCTAAACGCGCACTCAACGCCGGAACAACTGAGTCTTGTATCAATGTACTCTTACCGCTTCCACTGACTCCCAGCACTCCGACAAGTCGTTGTAACGGAAGCTTACAACATAGACTTTGCAGATTGTGAAGCGTGATATCGCGAACATGAATCGAGGGTGTATCGTCGTCTGTAGGACGATTGCGAGAACCCGGTGGGGATAGGGCTCCGGACAAGTAGCGTACCGTTACCGAGTCGGGATACTTTTTCTCCGCCTTTGGCTTCAGCAGGTCGGACGGAGCTGCTTCGACCAATACACTTCCACCTTCAGAACCAGCCGTTGGGCCGAAGTCCACAATCCAATCTGCCGCCTTCATGATTTCGTGGTCATGTTCGACGACCAGAACGGTATTCCCTTTATCTCGGAGCTTATACAAAGACTCGATCAGCATAGCTGTGTCCGAAGGGTGCAAGCCTACCGATGGTTCGTCCAGAACATAGCAAACGCCCGTCAATCCTGCTCCAAGGCTCGAGGCCAGCTTGACTCGTTGCAATTCACCACCACTGAGAGATTCAGCACTGCGACCTAAACTTAAATATCCGAGTCCGACATCTTTCAAGAAATGGATGCGTGAACGAATCTCCCTCTGCAGTGGATCGGCAATGATCGCTTGATGCCCGATGAGTTCGAGTCCGCTCAACCACTCTTCGAACAAGTCGATGGGCAAGCTGACCATGTCGTGTACATTCTTGCCTTGGAGGCGAATCGCTAACGACTCCTTTCGCAATCTAGCTCCTTGACAGGTCGGGCACGGAAGATTGCTTTCTTTAGATCGAACACCGAACCCTTCGCAGCTTAGGCAGGCTCCGTAGGGACTGTTAAAACTAAACGTACGGGGCTCTATCTCAGCAATGTTGACTCCGCATTCGATGCAGGCATATCGCGTCGAATAGAGAAATTCCTTTGGTGGCTCAGCCTCACGAGGAATGGTAACGATTTCGACCAGTCCATTCGATAACCGCAGAGCAGACTGCACCGATTGCTCGATACGATCTCGGTTATCGTCCCGAATCACGAGCCGATCCACAACAGCTGAAATCGTATGTTCTTTTCTTACTGCCAAGGTCGGCGGATCGTCAAGATCGACCATCTCGCCATCGACTCTCGCCTTGAGAAGTCCCGCCTTGGAAATGCGTTCGAACACTTCGGCGTGAGCTCCTTTGCGACCGATCACCATCGGGGCCAAGACACCTATGCGTGTTTCGTTCGGCAGTTGGCAGATTTGCTCAATAATCCTGTCTGCTGACTGACGATCGATGGGCTTGCCGCATTTGTGGCAAGCCGGTGTGGCGCATCGCGCCATCAGCAGTCGCAGATAGTCGTAGATTTCCGTAACGGTACCGACCGTACTGCGAGGACTCAAGGAGCCTTGCTGTTGATCGATGCATAGCGATGGCTGCAGCCCGAGTATGGCATCAACATCGGGGCGTTCCATCTTGTCGACAAACTGTCGAGCGAAACTGGACAAGCTCTCCAGGTACTGCCGCTGTGCCTCGGCGAACAGGGTATCGATTGCAAACGAACTTTTCCCACTTCCGCTGACTCCGGTTACAACAACCAGTTTCCCACGAGGAATATCGAGCGTGACATTCTTTAGGTTGTGAGTCCTTGCACCTCGGACTTGAATGGAATGGGGCGTTGCGGTCGGCTTAACAGTAAAGTCTGAACGGGGCTTGCCTTTCTGCACAATCATCGTTGAAGCCCCATTTCATAAAGCATGTATAGCTTGGGCTCAAAGAGGGTATTCACAGGTACCGTTAGTGGTCCGTTATCGAGGGCGAACTGCGATGCCGCGCGAAACGCATCTGTAGAGAGGTGTTTGCGGGGAACATCGGCCAAGAAGATCGCGTCCAGATCCATTTCTGAGGATTGCTTTACTGCCAAGTTAAAACCCCACTCACCGAACGAGTTCAAGAATCCTCGAAAAGGCAGAACGCGAAACCCGGAGTTTTCTATCGTCTTATTGATACACCAAAAGGCCTCACGAGTGATGATTGGTGACGCGCTTTGGGTGACCAAGCTGCCATCGTCGCTCAAAATTCGTGAAACCAGCCGATAGAACTCAGTCGTATAGAGTTTGTTGAGAACTTCGCTATGCGGATCGGGCAGATCTATGATGACGCGATCGTAAGTACTTTGTGCTTCCGACATTCGGCGGTGTGCTTGCTGAACAAAATTAAAAGCGTCCTCATGAAAGATGGTTACCTTGGGATCTACGAGGCTATCTTGATTCATCCTTACAATCGGGCCAAAGGTCTTGCTGAGTTCTGTCATCCGTGGATCGATATCGACTAAGTCAATTGCCTCTACCGAAGGGTACTTTAGCACTTCGCGAATTGCTAACCCATCGCCTCCCCCCAATATCAGGACTCGCTTTGGGGTATTGCCACAACTCATCACGGGGTGAACGAGTGATTCGTGATAACGGTGTTCATCCGACTGAGCGAATTGTAGGTGGCCGTCCAGATAGAGTCGGACTTCTCCATTGCGGGGGTGCTTGGTGACGACAATGCGTTGATAGGTAGACTGTTCCTGAAAAATCATTTCGTCTGCGAATAACTGTCCTTCAGCGAACTTGGCAATTGCAGACGAGTAAAAAATACCGCCGAACAAAACGGCGATGATTAGCAAAGTGACGGGCCAATACTTATTAAGCTCAGGAAAGGGTCGGCGCAAAACCACCAGAGCGATTGCGGCGACTGCAATATTCAGCAATCCGATGGCAAACGAAGAGCGAAAGAGCCCCAAGCTGGGAAGTAACAGGAGTGGAAAACTGACCGAACCGATTAGTGCGCCGATGTAGTCCAAGCTAAGAACATGGGCAATCGAATCCGAAATGCTGCGAGATTCTGTTAGGATTCGTGTGAGAATGGGGATTTCCAATCCGACCAAGGTCCCGATGACCAACGTCAGGGAGTACATGGTCGGCTTGTAGAGTGCGTAATAAGGAAAGACGAGAAATAGGATCATCGCACAGAAACCGCCGATGAGAGCGACAGCGATTTCGATTTGAACAAAACGTATAACCAAGTTCTGTTGTATGAACTTTGAGAGGTAGGATCCGATCCCCATCGAAAACATGAATAGACCGATCGTGATCGAGAACTGCGCTACACTGTTGCCCAAGAGATAGCTGGAAACGGCAGCTATAATCAGCTCGTAGGCTATCCCGCACAATGCGACAACCAGCACGGATGCAAGCATCCACGCCGTTTGCTGGGAGGTGAGTTCACGATTGACCATGGGACAATAATCCGCAGATAGAGTGCTCGAATCGGCTAAGTGCGATTTTGTGGAATCGCACATTCTAGTCCGACACGGTCAATATATGATAGGGCAGGCTTATGACTATCCAACGAACTTCTAGTTGGCCAGCTAGCGATACTAGCGAATCTTGAATTCGTCGGTCATCAGAGCCCACGCTTTGGGGACACCGGACTGATTCTCGAGCGAAGATTTGAGCAGCGTTCGCAACCCTGTCAGCTTGAATCCTAGCTTGCCCAAGGTTTGCAACCACTTAGCTTCGGCATCAGCGAGAACTCGATGGGTCACCTCGTTGGAATCTTCGTCGCTGAACAACGAGAACAAGCCTCCGCTCGATGCAGGGTCTGGTCGGTGAACAACTTTATATTTCGAGATACCAGCTCGCTTCGAGATAGCATTGATGCAGTCATCCACCCCGCCGAGCTCATCGACGAGTCCTGCCAGTTTGGCTTGTTCGCCAGACCAAACCCGTCCGCCAGCCAACGATCGCAGCTTATCCACTGGCATCTTTCTAGATTCGCTCGCGTAGGTTAGAAACTTGGTGTAAACATCGTCGATAAATCGCTGCATATTCGATATGTCTTCGTCGGACCACGAGTGGTCGATGCTGTTGAGGGCTGCGGAGTCATCCAAGGCCACTGTTTCAACATGAACCCCTACGCGACGAAGGAGAGACCCGATGCTTATCTTCAGCGAGAACACACCGATCGAACCGGTAATGGTACCTTGTTCTGCATAGATTGGTTGGCCGATACAGGTCACCCAATAGCCACCAGAGGCTGCTACCTCTCCCATGGAGAAAACGACAGGCTTCTTTTGCGAGAGTTCGTGGAGAGCTTGACGAATGGCTTCACTGGCCGTCGCACTGCCACCAGGTGAATTGATACGGACGACGACCCCTTTGACTTTGTCTTCGTTGATCAGTTCTTCGATTTGCTTGACAGTTGGCCCGGCGACGATGGAACCAGGAGAGGTTTCTTTACCGTCGACGATAGCACCTTGGAGGTGCAAAACCACTATGGAATCCTCTTTGTACTTCATTGTGGTTTCTTTGGGGCCCGCCATGATACTCCCCATGACCTCAAAGAACGATTTTTCACGTTTCGGTTTCGCTTTAGGTTTGGTCCATTCGATCTCGGCACCGATCATTTCCGTGATCGTCTTTTTCATCGAACCGTAGGGAGCCAGCTTGGTCACGAGGCCAGCTGAAAGCGCTTCGCTCGGCAGAAGCATGCGTTTCTTTTGAAGATCACGAACAGCCGCCGTGGTTAGCCCACGTCCCTTAGCAATTCGGGAAACTTGAGCCGAATTGATCGACTCAAGCATCTTGAGATAATGCTCCTTGAGGTGAGAGCTCATTTGTGGATTCAAGTAAGGCTCAACCGCACCTTTAAAATCGCCAGCCCGAACCACTGAGGCTTTGATCCCGACTAAGTCCATCGCTTCACGGTAAAAGGTCGTTTCCATGGAGGAGGATGGCATATCGATACCGCCAAAGTCCGCCATGATAATGTCGTCGCATTGAACGGCGATCGCGAGATGGACGTTGTCGGCGTTTTCGAGCCAAGCGATCGTTTTCTTCCCTTTTTGTTTGAACGCGGTAAGTCGGCGAGAGAACTCATCGAGTTGTGCCGGATTCAGAGCGAGAGAGGGATCGGACAGATCAAAAAGAAGGTGAGTTACATTCTCTTCCTCGGCGACCTCGTCTAGATAATCGCAAAGTCGGAAGAAAGACTTGGACTTTTCAGGAAGCCCACCGAGGAGTAGCGCAGTAGGGTCGAGACCTGGTGGTTGTGCGAGATCGGAGTATGAACCGCTGAGAGCCAGCCATCTCAATTGTTTCTTCGGGGGGGCCTTGTCCTTTGTGGATCGGGTGGTGGGCTTTGTCGATTCGGTTGCAGGCTCGGCAGCCTCAGACTTGGTCGCATCAGCCTTTTCGGTATCAGATTTTTCTGCAGCGGCCTCTTCGGCTGCTTTATTCTCTTCCCCTTCTTTCGATTCTTTGGCTGCAGTCTGTTCAGTCGCAGTCTGTTCTGTCACGGGAGGTTCTTGTGCGAAACTACTTCGCGGCGAGCTTAATCCCAAGGCGACTACTGTCAGAAGTGCACAAAGCGTAGAGAGCAATGTTGACGGAGAAAGGGTTCGCCGCCTGGCAAAGATAGGTCGAGGCATCGATTTATTCCTGGGAAGCAATTCTTTGGTTTCTAGCGTATATTATCAGTCGAGACGAGTTTTCCCTAAAATTATATCCCAAGTTCAAGCAAACTCTTGCTATCAAGCTGCCTGAATGTCGGAATTCCGTATTTTCCAAGTCGGATTGCTGAATAACAATGATCTCGAGCGGGAGTTTTTGGGCTCTGGCGTGTGACCAGGGTCGGGATTGAGACGCGGTAGGTAAAGAATTCGGAATGATCGTAACCATTGACGGGCCGGCGGGAGCAGGAAAAAGTTCAGTTGCTAGAAAGCTGGCTGATGCCCTAGGGTTTGCTTTTCTCGACACCGGGGCGATGTACAGGTGCGTGACTTTGCTTTGCTTAGAGAAAGGTATTGACTGGCAAGACTCCGATCGGATCATCGCGATAGCAAAGGATTGCCAGATCGAGTTTCGCGATCAGGCAGTATATTTGAACGGATCTGACGTGACGGATGCCATTCGGGACGTGGCTGTCAGCAGTGCGATCAAGTTCGTGGCCGACCATGTCGAGGTTCGCAAGCTTATGGTGAAAGCGCAGCAGGAGTGGGCGAGAGGGAAGGAATTGGTCACCGAGGGTCGAGATCAAGGCACGGTGGTCTTTCCCCAAGCGGAGTGCAAGATCTTTTTGACGGCATCGGCAGAGGAGCGAGCTGCACGTCGCTGTCGTCAACTGGCCGCCATGAACAAAGAGGCTGACTACGAAGCGATCTTGGTTGCCCAAAAGGAGCGGGATCGCCATGACATGTCTAGGCCGGTTGGTGGTTTGGTAGCGGCAGACGACGCGACGCATGTCAACACGGATGGGATGACGGAGGAGGAAGTCTTAAGCCGCTTGATCGCACTCGTCAGAGGGACCAGGGCTAATAGAACGCAGATTGATTCCTCGCGATCCTATGCATCGAGTCGGCGAGCGGGTGAGGAACCGGAGGTTGGCAATGGAGTGGCGTGAACGATTTTGGACCTGGGGCCGGCGACAGTTTTATAAGTGGCTGCGACTCATGGCGAGGATCATCGCATCGGTATTCTTCGCGTTTCGAACGGAGGGTAGGCACCATCTGGATTTTGAGGGAGGGGCAATGCTTCTTTCCACTCACCAGTCGGTGATGGATCCCGTTTTGGTCGGGCTCATTGCCAATCAACGATTGAATTACTTGGCGCGCAAGACGTTGTTCAAGAACGCAGCCTTTGCCTTTTTGATACGGGTCTTGGATGCGATCGAAATCGATAGGGATCGAGGAGGGCTCAGCGGACTAAAGGAGATGCTTAAACGGCTAAAGCGAGGAGAAGCCGTACTGATGTTTCCAGAGGGAACTAGAACATCGGATGGGGAAGTCGGACTATTAAAACCAGGATTTATACCAATCGCGCGCCGCTCCGAGGTCCCTTTGGTGCCTATAGCCGTAGTCGGTGCGTATGATTGTTTGCCAAAGGGGAGCAAATTGCCAACTTGTCAACCAATTGCGGTTGTTGTTGGGGAACCACTTCGGATGGAGGCATATGGATCCATGTCCGATAGCGAATTGCTGGCTGCCATGCAACAAAAGCTGGCCGCTTTACATGCACGCGGCCTTGAGTTGGTAGGCGGAAAGTCGAGAGGCATCGAATTGCTTGAGGAGAAGCATGCTTGAATTCAGGGACTGCCCCCATTGTGGTAAACGCATACGCCAGGAGGCTTCGTTTTGCCATCGCTGCGGAGGAGAGGTTCGCGAGTCTGCTCAGCCTCGAGCAACTACAAAGGGCAGTTCACAGCTCAAGGGGTCCCCGGATGATGAGAGTCAGCTAGGGGCTCCCGAACAAGCGGCTGTTTATGGCGGCTACGATTCGAAGCAGGATGATTTTGATTACGAAGAGTTTTTAGAAGAAGAATTTGGTAAACCTAAGAAGAAGCAAAAATTTTGGTACTATGTAGCATGGGTGGTCATTGCGTCACTAACGTTGCCCATCGTACTCCAAGTCCTAAAGCTCCTAGGTGTCTAGTGGCTTGATTAGAACAGGAAGAGAACTGTGTCGTTGTTTGCGATTGCTTTGGGTCTTTTTGTACTCGCGATCCTTATCTTTTTCGTTGACCTATTTATCCCGACCGGTGGCGTGCTGATTGGGGTTACTGGTGTATTGGCACTCGGAGCCATCGTGCTAGCGTTTATGCATAGCGTATCGACAGGCCTTTGGATGATCAGTGGTACGTTTTTAGCGATCCCCCTAATGTTTTGGGCGTTTATCGAACTCTGGCCAAAAACACCGATGGGGAAGCGGTTGATCGTAACTCCGGAAAAAGCAAATGACTTTGTTTGGTCAGACGCCAAGAATGCAGATCCGAAAATGCTGATCGGATCAATCGGAATTGTTGTAGACGAGTTGTTGCCAAGTGGATTCGTGAAGATTCATAATCGCAAGTACGAGGCAATCACAGAAACTGGGCCGATCGATTTGGGCAAGCCGGTTCGAGTCGTTGGCCTGGACCTGGGCCGACTCGTAGTTATAGAAACGAAGGAGCAACCAGATCCAGCGACGGAAACGCAAGGGTTTGGCTTAGACCGTCCAGCGAAGGATTTGAATATTGATTCTCTCGAGGGGTAGATCTCGAGGCTAAGGTCGCAAGTGCCCGACAAACATGCGAGAATGGTACGAACGACGGATCTGGTTCGAACGACAGATTACTATGATTAAGAGCAAGAAAGGTTAGGAGATGCGTTTAGGACTGCAATGGTTCGGTCATTCGACCTGGATGGTGCAATGGGGGGATCACAGGATCATGATCGATCCCTTTCTGGATGACAATCCGTCGTCGACAGTTAAGGCTTCCGATCTGGAACCGACTTGTATCTTGATATCCCACGGCCATTTCGACCACATTGCAGACACTGCTCAGATAGCAAACCGATTGCGTTGCCCCGTGTATACCAACTACGAAATAGCCCAGTGGCTCGAGAAGAAGCATGGAGTCAGCAATTGCATCGGCATGAACATAGGCGGAAAGGCCAAGACTCAGTTCGGCGAATTACAGCTGGTTTCCGCGGTGCACTCGTCTGGATTGCCTGACGGCGATTATGGTGGCTTGGCGGGTGGCTTTCTGCTTACTTTTTTTGACAGAGAAACAAAACACTCAATTTATTACACGGGCGACACGGCCGTATTTGGTGATATGGCTTACCATGCCAGACATGGAGTCGACACACTCATTGTTCCGATCGGCGATCTTTTTACGATGGGTCCCGAGGAAAGCATCGAAGCAATCAAGCTGATCAAGCCTCGTGTAGTGCTTCCCTGCCACTACAATACATGGCCGCCGATCGCTCAAGACGCACAGTCTTGGGCAAACTCCGTACAGAGTTATACTTCGGCGAAGCCGTTAATCATGAATCCTGGCGAACAAATTGAGATCTAAAGCATAATGGCAAACGCTCTACCTGCGGCGACTCCCGTTCGTGATTGGTTAACCGTTCGTTGTTCGCTTTACTTCGGGCTATTCTCTATCTTCGTATCAGGATTGTTGGGACTTGGGCAAGAGTCCTGGTCTTTGCCATTGCTGGTTTCCGTCTCGGTAGCATTGGGGCTGGTCTACACCGATTGGTTAGCTTGGTTTTCGCTGAATCGATTTTTTGTTTACGTATTGATGATTGCTGGCGCGTTTGTTGCGATCATGCAATATTTAACAAATCCCGGTTCCGACAGGCTCATGGCGGTTGGGAACCTTTTAGTGTTTGTCCAATTGCCCCTTGTCTTTCAGAAGAAAGCCAAACGAGTCTTCGAACAATGGGGCGTCTTTTTACTTCTGGAACTCGTTGTAGCGGCACTGGTTAACGACAACGTACTTTACGGTGTTCTAATGGTTCCTGCCTTGGTCATCGGCTGCGCGGCCATGATGGCCCTCGCGTTGTATTCATCTCGAATGTTACATAACGACTCGAGAGCTGAGTCGACCAATATTCTATCGAGATCGATGAGATGGCTAGGTATGGATCCGATGCTCTCTAAGAAGAACATGAACATAAAACTGTCATCGTTGGATGACCCCTCTTCTTCAACTCGGGACATAACACGAGCAGGAGGGATGCGATGGCGATGGCTGATTGTCCCCATAACAATGAGCGTATTCGTGTTTGCCGCTGCGTTTTTCTACACGCTACCGCGAACGCAGATTGGAGCCTACCAGACAAACTCGTGGGGCTCTCCCAGCGTTGGCTTTTCCGAGCAGGTGTCCTTGCGAAGCCAGGGGGACATACAGCAGAACGAGTTGCCTGCATTCCGGATGGTAATGGTTGATGAAAAGACAGGTCAGGAGTTCCGACCCACAGCCCCACCTTATATCCGAATGTCTGTCCTGCATAAGTATTATGATGGTCCGTCTCAAGGCATCTGGCAGCGAGGTGATTCGACTATTGCCGTAAGCCCGAGAACTTACCGCAATGTTCCTGTTTCCTCAGAGATAGAACCACTACTTGTAGAAGAGTCGGACTCAGTCCTTGTTTCCATCACGGAGAAAGCCAACTTTGGTGCATCGGTTGCGTGTATCCCTCCGTATTCACGGGCCAACACACCTCAATCTTACATTACCACGCGGCGGGATTGGCGAATGGTGGATACCGCAGAAGAATCGATTCTAAAAACCACTCGCAGACGCTATAGCTTTCGGACATACGGATTTAAGAAAGGGGTCGAGAAATCGTTGCTGCATGAAGTGGCTGACGCCATTCCCATTGAAACGAGTCGATTCAAAGTAAACGACTCGATGAGTCTCTACAGTCGCGAAGAAATTACGGAATTCCCTCCTTCTCTGACACCAATTATCGCTTTTCGCGATAGCGTGCTTCAACAAGCCGCCAATTTGTCCGACAACAAGTACTCGCACGCCAAGTACCTCGAAAGTTACTTGGCCACTTCTCCCGAGTTCAAATACTCATTGCGAAATTCGGCAGCCATCGATAACAGAGCTGATCCGATAGTGGACTTTCTTTTGAATAAGAAAAAGGGGCATTGCGAATATTACGCTTCGGCTCTTGCTATGTTGCTTCGGTCTATGAACATTCCCACTAGATTAGTAAGCGGCTATCGTCCTAGTGAGTACAACGAGATTGGCCGCTATTTCCCCGTTCAGCAGAAACATGCCCACGTGTGGGTCGAGGCGTACTTTACCGTCGACGAACTTAAAGACACCTACCTGGCTGAGATGATCCCTAGCTGGGTTAAAACCGGCATGTGGGCGAGATTGGACCCTACTCCATCGGGAGATGAAGCCACGGGATTAGACTCCTTCAAAACACCCGATGGTCAAGCTTTTGGAATGCTACAGGAGCTTTGGTCTGAACTAGTCATGAACGTTGACAAGTCTCGCCAAAGCAACATGCTGTCACTTTTTGGCGAAACCTCGGAGAATTCTTACAAGGAGTACTGGGAGCAACTAGCGGATTTTTTTGAGAGTTTGAAATCGAGCAGTCTCATTGGTGGGTTGCTGTCACCTGATAAGTGGTTTTCCTGGAGGGCGGCGGTGTTTATCACCCTTCTGTCTGGAGTCATCGTTGGGATTTATAAACTGCTCGTTTGGCTTTTTCCGGGTTTCGTTCCCAGGATAAAGGGTAGAGCAAAGCCACGAGGAAGGGCAACGCGAGTCGAGTTCTACAATCGAATCACCAAAGCACTTGGGCGACTAAAGATGGCTAGAAAGCCATGGGAAACCCCCAGAGAATTCCTCGCATACGCGAGTGCACGATTGGCGGAAAAGGGAGTCGCAATGGATGGCAATTTTCTAGCAGCCTGCTTCTATGAATTACGGTTTGGAGGTGCTACGCTCGAACCGGAGGTTGAGAAATCTCTTAATCAGCTGGTCGCGCAGCTCGAGGCCTTAAAGAGCTGACTGAGCTCCTGGACCGGCGGCAAGTCTCTACCTTCTCGTACGATCCTGCCCGAGAGCAACCGTTACAGCTTGATCGCGACGGATCAGATAGTACTTAGCGGTTAACGAGCTTTGGTAGCTATTGTTTGCCATCACCCAAGCCAAAGACTTCAGGTTCGGAGTTTGCCAGTTCATCACACCTACGATAACATCACCGGGGCTAAGGCGTTCACGGGCAGCAGGACTTCCCGGTCGGATTTCGGTGATCTTCAAGCCGCCCTTGTATTCCTCGCCGAGTCCTTTCAATTGACTAGCGTTCACCGGAGTAACGCGAACACCGATTCTTTCCCAGGCATTTCGGAGAATCTCAGCATCCTCGCTCACGACGCTGGTTCTATCCAGCACAATAGACTGCACGACCGAGTGTCCGTTCCTGCCGAGCTCAATATCAACAGTGTCGCCAGGATCTCGATCCAATAGCGCGAGTTCCACCTCGAGTTGGTTACGGACAGTAACTCCACCTACAGTAATAATTTCATCGCCTGTTCGGATGTCCCGAGACGACTTGTTGGATGCAGACTGGTATTCGCGAACAATAAGCTGACAACCGGAGTCTCCTGGGACGCGTTGACAAAGCAATCCATGTGCTCCGGACTTACGATACTGTGCGACAAGGTTCGCCATCACATCGAGGGCGTTATCGATGGGGATCGCAAAGCCAATTCCCTGCGCTCCTACTCGGACGGCCACATTGATTCCAATGACCTCGCCATTGGTATTCAGCAACGGCCCCCCTGAGTTTCCTGGGTTGATATCGGCATTGGTCTGGATCAAATCGGTGTATTGCTGGGACCCGTTGACTGGGATGTTTCTATGCAGAGCACTGATGATGCCAACGGTGACCGTATTCTGGTAACCAAACGGATTACCAATAGCGATAACGGTCTCGCCACGTAGCAGATCATCGCTCCGTCCCACGTTGATGGTTGGCAATTCCCAATCCACGTTGATTTTGATCATTGCCAAATCCGTCTCCGGATCGTAGTTAACGAGTTTGGCGATTGTCGTCGTTCCATCGGCGAGGGTTACCTCGATTCGTTCTACGGAATCGACAACGTGATAGTTGGTGATGATCAGGCCGCGGCGATCGATTATGACCCCCGTCCCCATTCCATTAACTTCCTGCCTGGTCGAAACCCCATTGGCCGATGTGTTCGCCACTGTCTTGTTGCCCTGAATGTTGACAACCGCAGCTTCCGTCTTGCGAATTGCTTCGACGATGGGGGTGATTCGAGGATTATCACCTCCAAAGGCGAACGAGCCGCTCGAAGAAGCTGCAATCGCTGCGCCCAAGACTGAAACATGAGCAGCTCGACGCAGGAATTGAGTTAGACGAACTTTCATGCTTGCTTGGCTTCTTCGTACGCGGGTCGACGATCTCACTCACCGGCCATGTCTCTGGGTCGAGTCGCACCATCTGTGCGGGCCGGTGAGCGTCAAACGTAGGGGTAGGATCGGTCATTCCGTTCGGGCTCATTACGCCTGCCCTCAGTGGCAGGCAAGGCCGACCCATCGCTTAAAGTCCAACCAAGCCGCCCAGCTTGCCAGCTTTGTGCCAATCACATTCGGCACATTCGGTGCCCCATTCCACATTCGGTGCCATCCATGCCACGAGGCAGCCTGTCAAACCGACCTTCTTTTCAGTCAATCCCTCCACCGCACCCTGCCATTCTGCTAGGATGGTGAGACCGGAGGTGGGGGGTATGCCTCGCTCGGCGGTATTCTCGCGAACTTGCAATCACTACATGACCGGCTCTTAATGAAATGTCCCTTCTGTTCCAGCGATAACGATTCGGTTCGAGATTCGCGAATTGTCGAAGATGGAAAAGCGATCCGCCGCAGACGGTTCTGTAATGGCTGCAAACGACGCTTTACGACCTACGAGAGGGTGGAGGGGCTCCTACAAGTCATAAAGCGGGGAGGCGACCACGAAGACTTTAGCCGGGCCAAAATCGAGCGTGGCCTAGCCGCAGCTTGCTGGAAAAGAAAAATCAGCGTCGAACAAATCCAGAGATTGGCTGCTGAAATCGAGGCCCATATCCTCGATAACTATGAGAAAGAGGTTACCAGCGAAGAAATCGGGACCCTCTGCATGGAATTTCTAAGGGAACTCGACCAGGTAGCGTTTGTGCGGTTCGCAAGCGTCTACCGAAGATTTAGCGATATTCAAGATTTCGTAGAAGAGTTGCGTCCCATTCTTAAGGGAGCGAAGCGGAGAACAGAATGAACAGGGTGTTTTTGGACGAATTTTTCAATGGTTCGATCCGATGGAAACCCCCAAAAGGGCTCGACGAACGACTACAATAAGCGGATTATTCTTGGTTTAAACGTTAACAATCCAAACTATCGCAAATTTGGGATCTATCTATTTCCACGATTACCTCTAACGATCTAGTCCAAGCGAGATGGAAACAGTTGGCCAGCGAGGTCGATCAGTTTCTAGCCGACAAGCTGGCATCACTATCGGAGCGCTGTCCTCCGCCTCTACGTGATGCAATGCAGTACTCGCTGCTAGCTCCAGGCAAACGGCTTAGGCCAGTGCTCGCACTTCTCACCTGCGAAACCATTGCGGGAGATTACCGACCTGCTGTGGCATGCGGATCCGCGTTGGAAATGATCCACTGCTACTCGCTAATCCATGACGATTTGCCAGCCATGGATGACGACGACCTGAGACGTGGCCGTCCGACGTGTCATATTCAATTCGACGAGGCCACTGCAATTCTAGCTGGGGATGCCCTCCAGGCGTTGGCGTTTCAAACCATTCTGGATAGCGACTTGGATGCCGCCCAAAAGGTGGCGACTGCCAGAATTCTGGCTGTAGCCGCCGGTCCTGAAGGCATGGTGGCTGGCCAAGTCGACGATCTACGGGCAGAAAGCGAAGGCGGAGATGCTGAGTTCTTAATGGCAATACACCGCCGAAAAACCGGTGCCATGATCCAAGCGTCAGCCCTGATGGGGGTCGAGGCTGCTAGGGGAAGCGACTCGGACCGCCGAGCCTTCGAAAAATATGGCGACAGTATCGGAATTGCTTTCCAAATCGCGGACGACCTTCTAGACGTCGAAGGAAATTGTGAGAACACTGGAAAGCGTACGGGTAAAGACCAAGACCGTGGTAAATTGACCTACCCCTCCTTGTGGGGGGTTGGCCAGAGTCGTCGCAAGGCAGAACAGTACGTTGAACAGGCATTGGATGCCATCCGAGGGTACGGTGAAACTGCCGCTCCCCTGCGTCATCTAGCGAGATATATCATCGAGAGGAGCCAATAGCACCATGCACGAAATGCTTTCTAAACTAGAGTCGGCGGAAGCTTTGCAGTCGATGACTGACGAGCAACTGGAGCAGGTCGGTTCCGAGATCCGAGACGTGCTATGCAATTTGCTGGCTACGCGAACCGCTCACTTCGCGTCGAACCTCGGAGTGGTCGAACTAACGTTGGCGTTGCACAGCGTTTTTGACTTTCGTCGCGATCGCTTGATTTGGGATACAGGCCACCAGATCTATCCGCACAAGCTGGTGACAGGGCGCTACCATGAGTTCCAAACCATCCGGATGAAGGGCGGATTGATGGGTTATCCCAATCCAGCCGAGAGCGAATACGACTTGTTCATGACTGGCCATGCTGGATGTTCCGTGTCGACTGCTCTTGGTTTAAAGAGCGGGGATGATCTTCAAGGCCAGGGAAGCAGAAAAAGCGTAGCGGTCATCGGAGACGGCGCGTTTCCGTCAGGAATTGTCTTCGAAGCGATGAACAACGCAGGCGAACTCAACTCGGACCTGATCGTTATCCTCAACGACAATAAAATGTCGATCTGCCCCCGCGTCGGCGCCGTCGCCAACTACCTCGACCGATTGCGAACCAATCCGTTCTACACCGGTTTGAAGAGCGAGGTCGTCAAGGTCCTCAACAAGCTCCCATTATTCGGAGATCCCGCCGAAAAGCTTTTGGCCCAGATAAAAGAAGGGGTCAAAGCAGGCATGGTCGGAGGTATGCTGTTCGAAGAGTTTGGTTTCAAATACATCGGGCCCATCGATGGTCATGATATTCGGTTATTGCGAAAATACATGGAGATGATCAAGGATCAGAAAGGTCCGACCCTTCTTCACGTTGTAACGGAAAAGGGGCGCGGATATCGCCCGGCAGAAAAGGATCCGGTCTACTTCCATACCCCTCCTGCCTTTGCCGATGAGGCTGGTGCGCCCAAGGTTTTGAGCACGTCGGAGAAACCCGCATTCACCAACTTTGCCAGGGACGCCATTCTTTCTCAAATGAAGAAGAATCCCAAGGTTACCATCATGACGGCGGCAATGTGCCAAGGGAACAAATTGGAACCGGTTCGAGATGCTTTTCCAGACCGATTCTTTGATGTTGGGATTTGCGAATCGCACGCGGTTGCCTTCGCTGCCGGGCAAGCGAAGGTTGGAATGCGGCCAATTGTGGCAATCTACTCGACTTTCCTGCAACGTTCGTACGATCAAATCTTTCAAGAAGTGGCGCTTCAGAATTTGCCCGTAACGATGATGCTGGACCGGGCGGGATTAACTGGTCCTGATGGCCCAACTCATCACGGCTTGTACGACATTGGCTACATGCGAGTATTCCCGAATATCGTCATGATGGCCCCCGGTGATGCCACGGAGATGGAGCCAATGCTCGAATTTGCGTTGTCGCATGACGGACCTTGTGCGATCCGCTACCCCAAAACCGCCGCGTTGACCTTTGATCGTCCCAGCCAGCCGGTGGAACTTGGTAAATCGGAATGGGTTCGCTGGGGAACAGACGGAGCCATTATTTCCTTTGGTGCCATGTTGCAACACGCACTGGAGGCGGCTGATCAGCTCAAACAAGAGGGCTTAGACGTCGCTGTTATCAATGCTCGGTTCGTCAAACCTCTCGATAGGGAAATGCTCGCCCAAGTATTTGAGGAATGTCGCTTTGTCGTCACCGTCGAAGAGGGGGCACTCATGGGAGGTTTTGGTTCTGCGGTTCTCGAGGCAGCCTGCTCCAGCGGATGGGACACCAGAATCATGCGTACTTTAGGCATCCCAGACCGATACATCGAGCACGGAGAACGAGGGGAAATCATGTCCGAGTTGGGGATTGATGCCAACGGGATTGCTTGCACATGCCGTCAGCTTAGTGAAAAGTATTCCGACGCCAGCAGCGCTGGAGTCTAGGAGCGTTGATGAATCAGCCTAACGCCATTTGGTTACGTGAGGGTCGTTTACCGCGCGTTGCGGTTTTAGCGGCCCCGAATCGCCCCAGGGTTGCTTCGGAACTCCCTAAGCTCCTTCCAATGATTCGCGAACATGCTGAGGTCGTAGCGGTTGATCAAGACTTTGAGCATGATTTCGAATGCTGCTCGTCGGATATTGTGATCGTGCTCGGGGGGGATGGATCCATTCTTCAGTCGGCACGTCAAATGCAGGACAATCAACGTCCAGTGCTGGGAGTCAATCTCGGGAAGCTTGGTTTCTTAGCTGCTATCCCCCCTGATCGGTTCGTTGCCCAGTGGAGCGAGATAGCTCTCGGTCGGTTTGAGGTCACCAGGCATTTGATGCTCGCGTGTGATGTGTTTCGAGGTACTGAGAAAATCCATTCGATGCTCGGTCTGAATGAGGCCAGCATTCTGGGTGGCCCTCCCTATTCTATGATGCACATCGATCTAAATATCGACTCCGTGCTGGCCACTACATATGCATGCGACGGTTTGATCATAAGTACTCCGATAGGCTCGACCGCACACAATCTATCGGCTGGTGGTCCTATATTGCGTCGGAATCTCGAAGCCTTTGTGATCTGCCCCATCAGTCCTCACACGCTAACGATGAGGCCGGTGGTTGATACAGCCGATCGAGTCTTCGAGTTGCGATTGAGAACGGAGCAGACCAGTGCCAGTGTCGTCGTGGACGGTCGGGTCGTTTGCCACTTAGACGAGGATTTACTAGTTCGAATTCAACGCGCTGATTCCGTGTTCCAGCTTATTTCCGTCCCAGGTCACGATGACTACCAAGCGCTTCGAGACAAGCTCGGGTGGAGCGGACGCCCACGATTGGCAGAGTAGCGGCAGAGACGACCGTAAACCGACTTGGAATAGAACGAGTAAACCGACGCCATGACGGCAGAGAAGACGGAAGCAATTGTGATTCGAACCGTCCCCTGGAGTGAAACCAGCAGCGTCGTGACCCTTTTTACTCGGGAGTTTGGCAAGGTCACCGCAGTCGCCAAAGGAGCCCGGCGGCTTAAGAGCCCCTTTGAAACCGCGCTAGATTTGCTAGCTAAATCCTACGTCGTCTTCATTGCCAAGTCGAATGACACGTTGGACATTCTCACAGAAGCCAAGCTGTTGCGGCGGTTTCGGTCTGGTCAGCAATCGTTGTTTCCGCTTTACTGCGGTTACTATCTCGCGGAATTGGCGAATGTGTTCACCGAGATCCACATGCCATTGCCGGTCGTATTTGAAACATTGGACGAGTCCCTTGTTAAGCTGGATGAAATGCGTGACCCAGCGAAGATAGTCTTGGGGTTTGAGCTTAAATTCTTGTCGCAACTAGGTCATTTGCCAACGTTTGAACTTTGCGCGGGGTGTGGTCATTTTGTAGAGTCCGACCCTGGAGGTACGTATCTATTTGGTGTTGAGGCGGGCGGGGTCTTATGTTCCCAATGTCTTACCGGCCAAAGAGGTGTACTGCGAATCCGTTCGGAGACGGTCGACTGTTTCCGCCAGGCGATGGAAGAAAGCGAAAGCAAGAACGAAGACAAATGGAACATCCCGATCGTTTCGAAAGAAGAAGTAAGGATTGTGATGGAGCGATTCCTATGCAATTTGGTCGATCGTCGTCTGCGCTTGATGGATTTTTTGGACGATCTCCGACGTTAGATATTTCTTGCTTTGTTCGCTCGAAAGCTTGCATTCTCCCCCTTTTTCGGCTTAGCCTTTATTGCACTTTGATCAGCGGCTGCGCTACGTTTGGATTGCGGGACGATGATGAATATGGACGCGCACGTCGCTCGATCGAGAGTCATGCCGACGGCAACGGGAACTTTATCCGGCCCGAGGGACGCAGAGCGGAGAATCGTGTTGGTGGTGGCGTGATGGACTCGTTCAAGAGTTCTGTTGGAATGACCCCAAAACCGAAGAATGTAGACAAGGCAAAGACGCTTTACCAAGAAGCCGAAACGCTCTTTGAGGAAGCGAAGCAATTGGAAGGCAAGGCTCGGCAAGAAGCGTTCGACAAAGCCGCCAAGAAATTCGATGAAGCCGCAAAAGAATGGCCGAGTAGCTACTTGGAGCAGGACGCCTTGATGATGGCGGGTGAGAGTTACTTTTTCTCCGAGCACTACCCCAAGGCCGGTGAACGATATACCAAGCTGGTGAGGGAGTACCCTCGAAATCGATTTCAGGATCGTATCGACCGTCGACGGATGGAGATTGGCAATTATTGGTTACAGTTCCCTGATAGGTTCTATCACGTAAATGTCTCCGACCGCAGACGTCCCTGGAACGATACGAAGAACTACGGCAAGAAGGAGCTTGAGAGGCTTCGGCTGGACAGTCCGACTGGGAAAATCTCAGACGACGCCACCATGGCACTGGCCAATACCGCCTTTCTGGAGGAGCGTTGGAATGAAGCGTTGGATACCTACAATGATTTGATCATCACCTACCCTGGGTCGAAGCACTTGTTCGACGCACACTTGATGGGCTTGCAGGCAGCTTTGCAATCCTACGCAGGGCCTGAATATTCCCAGGAACCTTTGGACAAGGCAGAGAAACTGCTGAAGAGCATCGTAAAATTTCCAGAGGAAGCACGTAGAGAAAAAGAAGCTATCGATCAAGCTTACACCGATCTGCAAAACCATCGTGCAGGCTACGAATACAATCGAGCCATGTTTCGTTACAACCGTGGTGAAGGGAAGGCGGCTCGTATCTACTGCGAAAAGATCTTGGAGAACTACTCGAACACCGCCTTTGCTCAACCAGCACAAGAGTTGATGGCAAAGCTCGAAGGAATGCCAGAAGCCCCAACACGTTATTTGCAGTCTCTCACCACACTATTTCCAGAAAACGACAAGTTCAAACCTTTGCTTCGTCCCCTTCCGGCAGAGAGTTTAGACTCCGATCGACGAGACGAAATATCTCGGACTGCGGATAGCAGTTCTCCCTACGGTACACCCGGCAGTAACAACCCCGGTAGCAGCAACGTAGGACGACGATAAATGCGGAACGTTCGTGTTATCATCTTCATGATCGGCAGCCTGATTACCATCCCATTTGGGGCCACTATTTCTGGTTGCGCAGGCTATCAGCTTGGAAACCGATCACTCTTTCGCAATGATATACGAACGATCCATATTCCCGTCGTGAGGTCCGACTCCTTTAGACCCGAGTTGGGTGTGATGTTGACCGAGGCTATTCAGAAAGAAGTCGAACGCCGAACACCTTACAAGATCTCCGACTTTGCAACCTCAGATTCAGTATTAAGCTGTCGTATTACAGCGGATTCCAAACGAGTCACTGCAGAAACAATCACCAATGAAGCCCGATTGATTCAATCAGTCATGTCGGTGGAGGTACAGTGGGTTGATCGTCGCAATGTTCCGTTGATCGAAACGAGATTCCTTCCACCTGGTGAGACCGCGTTCTTCTTTTCCGAGAGCGAGAGTTTTGTCCCCGAAGCGGGGCAATCGATGGCGACTGCCAATCAAAGAGTGATAGAGCGTTTAGCAAACCACATTGTGGATCAGATGGAAATGCGTTGGTAGACCATGCGTGCACTCTTGCAGCGAGTTAGTGAAGCATCGGTATCTGTGAACGGAGAGATCGTAGGGGAGATCGCTCACGGATGGCTCGTTCTGCTAGGAGTTTCCAAGCAAGACAGCATGGATTCGGTCCGATGGATGGCCGATAAATGCGTCGGCTTAAGGGCATTTGAAGACGCCAACGGGAAAATGAATCTGTCCGTAAAGGACGTAGGGGGGGCTATGCTCGTTGTTAGTCAGTTCACTCTCTATGGCGATTGCATCCGAGGTCGCCGGCCGAGCTTTGATTCAGCCGCTCCGCCAGAACAAGCCGAACCGTTGTACAATTCGTTCTGTGACGTTCTCGAATCACACGGTTTACCGGTCGCTCGCGGGAGATTTCGTGCCGACATGAAGGTTCGATTACTGAACGACGGTCCCGTCACACTCATGCTGGAACGCGAATAATGCGATGAGGCAGCACTACATTTCCAGCGTCATGCCACTCGGCAGGAGATCGCTGATTTTTACTGGCCCTGAGATTGGTTTGGTGGGATCGAGATATCCGGTCCATACCATGGCATTTGGCGCGAACTCGTGTAGAAATTGACGACAAATGCCGCAACAACTGACCGCTTGTGGTGACACCACTACGATCGTCCGCCAGTCGCGATCTCGGTGGAAGATCGCTTGGGAGCCCGCGACCCGTTCCGCACAGAGGGTGACACCGAACGAAGCGTTTTCGATGTTGCAACCGAGATAAGTCTGACCACTTGCGGTCCGAATCGCGCACCCGACCGAGAAATGGCTATAGGGATTGTAAGCTCGGGTTGCAGCATCTCTGGCTAGGCGAAACAACTCTTCAAGCTCTTGAGGTAGCGATTCCTTCATGGAACGGATCTCGATTGATTTCGTCTGCGGGTGATTTTGATAGCCTAATATGGAGCCTACTGCGAGCGTTGCAGTTGAAACAATCTGAACATGGGATCAGCGATTTGGTCGGCACTCGATTTGGTCAGTTCTTCGGATAGAACCTGGTCCAGCTGGCCTTGGAAAATCTTTTCCGCTTGGCCCCCGTTAAAGTAAGCGGCTCCCTCTTGGGTGCTTCTTAAGGAGGAAAGCAACTGCGAAAAGAACGTTTGCCCCACAAAGTTATGGAACGCTTCACGTAACTTTTCGTCTTCCATGTCTTGAGGCGTCTTGACACTCGAAGCCTGATTCGGATCGAGCAACCCATCGGCAGCCGCAGGTCGCGATGATTCGCCACCATCCGTAGTTGGCTTGATCAAACCAGAAAGTACGCTCGAGAAATCGGCCGATCCTGCATCATTGGTCAGCGCCGTGAGGGCATCGTTGGCTCGTTGTGTTGCGAAATCTAGCGGAGACTTGGTTTGTAATGCGATATTCATAAATTACTCGATGATCAGTTCGCCGTAGAGGTTACCTTGTTTGTAGATCCCCTTGATTATGGCGACTATGTCTTTCGTTGGTACGCTGAGGACATTGAGGGCATCAACGAGATTCTTTAGCTTTGGCTTCGTTGGGTCATCCTTGGGGCTAACCTCCACGAAGCTTCCGCCTACGCCAGCTCGCGCGTTTTGAGGTGAGATGGTTAGACTGCCATAAGATACTGCGACGGGAGCAATCGTTACGTCCTCGCCTATGATGATGACATCGTTTCGCTCGTGAATGTAGACGCGCTTCTTGTTGGCAACATTCACCAATCTCAACTTTTCGATCTGCGAGACAAACTCGACCGGGGTTTCGCGATACTCCTCGGGGATCGTAACGACAACATGCGTTTGATCGATCGCGGTGGCAATGGTTCGCTGTTTTTTTGGTCTGTAGTCGGTGGCTCGGTTGGCGTTATTGGCCTCATCAGGATCGTTGTCCTGGTTGATCCGATCCGCGATGAGTTGAGCGGTGGCAAACGATGTATGGGTCGGATGGATAACCAAGGTGACGCGATTGTCCTGAACGAATGGGTTTTTAACGGACTGCTCCATCTTGCATCCATTGGCGATCCGACCGGTTGTGGGGAGCTTGGGATCATCAAGGGCAATAGGCCCATTCGCGATTCCGTAAACGATATCGCCACGAGGGCCCAAGAGCAGTGTCTGGATGAGCATCCCCCCTTCTAGGCTCTTTGCGGAGATCGCACTCACGGTGCAGTCCATTTTATCGCCTTGAATGACTCCTTGAGCTGGTATGGTCGCTTGCACTAGGACCATGGCAACATTCTTTGCGTTGCTGAGCTCTTTTTCGACAATCTTGCCTTGCAAGTCTAGCGAAGGGTTTCCTCCGAGTCGCAGAAGCACTTGTCCGAGGGAGCGGTTGGTGGATTTGAAGTCACCGTCTCCGCTTCCTTTAAGGCCGACGACCAATCCGATGCCATGGATCGTGTTTTCCTCTTGGCCTTGATAGCGACAGATGTCACCAATTCTTAGATCCGCATTGACCGTGGCACCTGCGAACGAGATCAAAGCGAGTGCGCACAGACAGAAACAATCTCCCAGACCTCGCGATTTAGCCAGCATTGTTTCTCCTTTTGAAATCGATTCGACGCTGAACCAAGCTGGCCGTTTCATTCGAACGGCTAGCCGATCCAGCATTCGTTTGATACCGAAGGAGACAATCGGTTTCCAGCCCGATTTGTAGGGCTGCGAGGGGTTGGGATATCTGGATGATTTGGGCAGAACATTATAAGGCTCTGCCCTGGTTCATCATCGAGTTCCGACGGACTCGAGAAAGTAGGCGAAGAAATCGATGTCATGAGACTCCATCCAACGCTCGGCTCGCTTGTCGATCCAGCTCGATAGTCGCATGGTGTTGGCAAAGTATCGCGAGTTGGCAAAGGCATACTGTTCGTCGGGCGAGAGCATACCACCCTCCCGATAGACCCACTTTTGAACCTCGGAATCCAATCGTTGAAAATAGCCAGGAACAACAGAAGAGAGATACCGAAAGGCGTGTGGCTGGAGCCGAATCACTTCTGCGATATCAGGGCCAAAGTTCTCTAACAACCAATCGTGTGTACCACTTTCGAGAAGCGAATCTCCGGTCCACATATCACTGGAATACTCGCCGCGAGAGAGCATCTGGCATGGCACATACAACAAGGCCGCGACCACCATTGCTGACTCGGCGTTGTCGGAAGCTGCCCGAGAAGCAATATGGGTAGCCTCTCGAATTCGTCGTCGGACATCCGCATTCTCGTGTTCGAGTCCTAAGTAAAGAAACTCGACAATCTTTTCGGATAGATGCTTCTGTGCCGCTCTCGGTGTTGCATTCCAAACTGTGATCATGGGTGATCTCCTTTGACGAAATTAGTGAAATGCTAGCTTCGTCTAGGATAGTCACCGATCATTGGCCCTTGATTAAGACCTCGCGAAGAAATCGTTAAGAAGCGAAAGCCATTAACTTCTCTGCTGGAATGAATCGGGAATAGAACCTAGTTTTTCGTCTCGGAGTCTGCTGGAGGTTCTAGCTCGATATCGATATCCTCATAAGCTGCTTCTTCCTCCATGTCTTCCTCCATGTCGACATCGAGCTCGTCACCATAGGCGTCTTCATCTTCCTCGCCATCTTCGTCTTCATCGAGGAGTTCGTCTTCATCTGGTACGTATTCCTCTCCATCGACCAGGAACCGTCCATCCTTCACCTCCTCCGAGGCCCCGAGATCGTCGCGTTCGTCATCCCGCTTACGAGATTGCAGGAACAGTCGAATCGGGATTTCTCCAAAGGGAAGATGATCGCGAAGGAATCCTAGCAGGTATCGTTGATAGGGTGCTGGAAAGCCTTGGGGGTTATTGCAAACTAGAACGATAGTGGGGGGAGCCTCCGAGACCTGGGTGGCGTAGTACACTTTGGGTCGTTTGAGTTGGTGCAACGGCGGCTCATGTCTTTCCATCGCGATCTTGACCAATTTGTTTAATTGGCCGGTTGTGATGCGTTGGTTCGCTTGCTTGAAGAGCATTTGCGAATGGTTTAGAAGTGCTTTGACGTTCTTGCCTGACTGACCGGTTATAAAACCGATCGGGCAATAGGCCATGGTGGGAAACATCTCGCGAACATACCGCACCCAACGCTCCGTAGGCATCTGTCCGGCGAGTTGATCCCATTTGTTGACGACGAAGACGCACGGTTTGTATTGCTCGGCGATGTAGTGCGCTAACTGCTTATCCACCTTGCTCATTTGTTGTTTGCAATCGAAGAATAGCAAAACCACATCTGCTCTTCGGATGCTACGCTGTGCGCGATGCAGACCGTACCAATCGATATCGGTTTTGATACTCTTGTTGCGCCGAAGTCCCGGTGTGTCGATAGCCATGAATTTGTGACCATCGAGCTCGAACATGACGTCTACGCTATCACGAGTTGTGCCGGGCACCTCGCTGACGATCATACGTTCCGCTTTTGCCAGGGTGTTTACAAAGGTACTCTTGCCTACGTTGCGCCGCCCCACGATCGCGATTTTCATCACCGGTGGTTCGACCTCCTCGTCGGTTGAGCCTTTGTCGGGCAAACGTTGGCATATCAAATCTAAAAGCTCATCCTTGTTCCGATTCTGCTGCACGCTTACGAGAGTCAACCAACCTCGGCCCAGCGTTCGAAACTCCTCGGCATTCGCATCGAGTGAGGGGCTGTCCGTTTTGTTTGCGACGAGCAAGATTGGCTTGTCCACTTTTCGAAGCCGTAGGGCAACCTCCTCATCCAATGAGACCAATCCGCTTCGGGTGTCCACCACGAACAGCAAGACATCGGCCTCTTCGATGGCGGTTTCGATTTGCTCCTCGACTTGGTCTGTGAGGTTGTCGCAATCCTCAATCCCCATGCCGCCGGTATCTATAAGCTCGAAATGTTTGCTTCGATGTTCAATTAGTGTTGTTAATCGATCGCGAGTCACACCGGCGGTGTCCTCGACGATGGCCAATCTTCGGCCTGCAATCCAGTTAAATATTGAGCTTTTGCCGACGTTTGGTCTACCGACAATTGCAACGCGAGGAATGGCCATTATGTTTTGGAGCTCAACAGTTTGGATTTGCGTGGAACGAATGGGAAAACCTGCTATGGTAGTCGGTTTGTGGGATTCAGGGGAGAGATTTTCCTTTGAAGGATGTTCGTTCCATCTAGGTTTCTTAGGTAAAACACCGTTTCATGAGTGACTGGAGCCATACGGCCACGTTGCAGCTTTTGGAAAACTGGAAGCGGTGTGGCGTAGGAAAGATTCCGACGTCGAGTGCGGAGGGCGCCTCTCGGGCCGCTGAGTGGCTAGAGCAGCTGCGGGTCGAAGCTGGAGTCAACTCGGCGAGTTCTCTGGGGCTTACAGAGAGGGACGGGGGTCATGACGGGGGGCTGGCCGCGAGGGATGCTTTAGGTATTGCTGAAAGAATCAGCGTTCCGAGCCAGGCACCAAAAACCTCTCCGCTAACGCCAGCTCAGTCCACGACAGAGGCTTCAAAAAGCTCACGTTCTTCGCCGAGCCAGCAACCCAATCAATCGTCTGCTCCCCCTGATCTCATTCGGATGATCGATACCGTCGGTTGGGAGACTGCGGCTTTGGATGTAATCAGCCGTGAGAATCAGCTCAAGATTCTTTCTCAAGACGCTTCGGCCTGTCGCAAATGCTCCGATATTGTCTGTCGGCGTAAACAAGCGGTGTTTGGAACAGGGCCGGTCAATGCCAGGCTTGTTATGTTTGGTGAAGCCCCCGGAGCCGAGGAGGATGATCGAGGGGAGCCATTTGTCGGGGCAGCCGGGCAGCTCATGGATAAAATCTTGGTAGCCAGCGGGCTACGTCGCGAGGAGGTCTACATCATGAACTCGCTCAAGTGTCGACCACCGGGTAATCGAACCCCTACGGACGGTGAAATCGAGAATTGCCGGCCCTTTTTCGAAGCTCAGCTGGAAGCCATTCAACCCGAGTACATCATTTGTTGGGGGGCGGTGTCTGTGCGGGCGATCCTAAGAACCACCGAGTCGGTCGGTCGATTGCGAGGTCGGTTTCATCAGTACAAAGGAGCGAAAGTTCTGGTCACTTATCACCCGGCCTACTTGCTTCGGAACCCCGATGCAAAGCGTTTAACTTGGGAAGACATGAAGTTCTTGATGAGAGAGCTGGGAATTCCGATCCCGCCGCCAAAGAAGGGCTAACGGTTCGCAACGCAGGCCATCGCAATTTAAGGGGCTGACGAGTTGTCGACCATCGGCCGGTTTTCGATGCGAACTTGCTTGTTGATGATTCGATTTTTATCACCTTGTTCGCATTGCAAACGAATGAGCTTACCAACAAGCTGATCTGCATCTGGAAACACAAAGGTACGAGATGTCTTCGTGGTAAGGTCTAGAATCTGCCGGCGTTCTGCACGATGCCCGGTTACTCTGAGCACGCAATCAAAGCTGGCTGGCGAGTCGGTCTTGTTTACCGCGTCCACTCGAATCACAAGCTGATTGTCGGGAGTAATTTCATACTCGATCGAAAAGTCAAAGTCATCGTTGCCGATCAGTATTTCCTCTTCGATTACGATTGGAATATCGTCAACTTGTAGAACCACTTGGATCGGAGTCATGCCCACGTTGGCTTCGGGGCGAATTCTCACTGGGACGTTGAGTATCTGTGTTCCGAATTCTGGAATTTGAAAACGCGTAGGGGATTCTTCTGGCTCGAAAGCATCACAGATGACCTTGGCAGATCCAAGGACAGCAAATGGCATCGGATTCTCGAACTTGATATCTACCGTTTCCATCTTTCCAATCACGACATCAATATTCTTGGTCACGAGCTGAGCATTCATAACCCATCGGATAGCTCGCAGATCTACCTGGTCGATGACAATTGGGAATTCGCCTAGGGTGATACGTTGGAGATGGTGTCTATTGGCACCGAGTTTTTCGATAGGCACGCTCTTACCCCAAAGGTCATAAGCAACGACATCCTTACCGAAAAACAACTCTGCAGTCTTGGGTTCCGGACTCCAAGCCACGATTCGGCAATCGCTCCCGGAGGAAAGAATATGGTTTCTGCCCAACTTAGATGTCGGTAGTGAACCGATTTGTTGTCTACCAGCCGTGGTGCGAGCCAGCGTGCGAATGGGCGAGAAAAAAACGCCGGGTCCCTTCAGTGCGCCGTAGACCTCTACATCGTCCGAAGCAGGATCGAAGACCCAGCCCACGGTTTTGGATTGGATTTGCGGTTCGGTTAAAAGAAGGATTCTCTCAGTAAGATCTTGTGCACGCGTGGCAAGAGAATACCTGTTCGGTGGAAGTGGGGTGACATGCATCCAGGGCATGGTGTTCCCTTGAGGACTATTGGCAGCGGCGGTCAAAAGAATTCGTTTTTGCTCCTCTGCCGTGAAAGGGATCTGCGTCGATAGTTGCCAACGGTCTATCAGTTTGAATTGAGGGCTTTTATTAACGGGGTTGTTAGTAGCAATAAGTCGCGATTCTTGTGAGTATCGTTTCAGCACTCGATTGAACGACTCGACAGACGAACCGACCCGAGGGTTCGCAACCAGATCGGGCTCATCGTCCCAGCCGATTTGGTATTGTAGTATTCGAAATGACGTCTCACGAACGATTGGCTCCAAAAGGGCTTGAGCGACCGTCCAATCCTCAAGAAAAGATCCGGTGCCGTCCCCTCTTGCTAATGCGAATAACGATCGCAAAGCCTTGGGCGGGGAGGCAATGACTCCCACGCATGCGATGCCAGCATGTTGGATGCGATCAATTCGCTTTAAAAGTGCATCGACTTGTTCTGGCGATCGACTGTTGATCCAAATAGGCAGTTTTAGTTTGCCGATGCTAGATTCACGCAGGATCGTTAGTAGCAGATCTGTTTCTATTTTGGTCGTCTGGTTTTCGTCATCTTTTAACACCCAGCCGATCTGGTTATTAACAATCTGCTCCGAATTGTTATCGAGCACAACGATCTGCTGCTTCAATGATGAGTTTCGTTTCGCGCTTCGCTGGAGCTGCGTATGTACCTCGTAGTAACCAGGTTCCAGAGACGGCAACTCCCACGTTGTGCGTCCGCTCCAGTAGGTTTGTCCGGATGGTCTTATGGGACTATTGGTCGCGACTAGAACGGGAGTGCTGGTACTGGAGGAACTCTCTTTGTCCAGCATGCGAACCGAGCGTGAGATGGAAACGCCTTCCTTGTTACGAAGAATCAATTCCACTTGGTTTTGCTGCGATGCAATCCCAATCGCCTTGCACTCTACTTTGATGCTTTGCCCCTGGCGGTAGATACCGGATGGTTTATCAACGCTCAGCGATAAACGAGGCGATCTAGTAATCCGAACAGAATCAAATCCGAACTTGCCGCGGAAGGCATCTGGCGTTTTAGGGTTAACGACCAAAGCGACTTGAGCAAAGGTCACATTTGGATTGTAGGGATACTGTGTATCAGCCGTGACGGCCACCAAGCCGTTTGAGTGATCGATGGCAGGAGTTACTTGTTCGAAGATCACAGACTTATTGGAGTCGCATAAGCGAAGAATTGCCATCGCTTCGTACTCCCGTGAATCGCAATCTGCGCTGATGCTACAACTGATTCCATAAATGGAATTCGGCTCGATGGTTACAAAAGGAGAATTGATCTCAGCTTTTCCACCGTCCATTACCATTTCGAGGTAAGGATTCAGAATCGTGACCTCTAAAATTTTATCCAGTTCTTCTGGAGTCCGTTCCGGCGTGATATTCCACGGCAGCGTACCTCTTTCCCAACCCAACTTGAGCTGGGCGTAGAATCTTCGCCATCGGTCGATTTCCTGGAGTTGCTCTTTGGAACTGGCAGGCTTGGTAATGCGAATGCTCAAGTACTGCGGGTAATCGACCCCTGTGCGTCTGGTCCACAGGTCGGGCCAACCAACCCCCTTGACGTCGTCGGCAGCACCAAAGTCCCACCGCTTAACGACATCGACTACGTTTTCCTGCCCCCGTGTCGTGGACGAATACGTTAGTGTAGATAGAATTCCAAGCAGAATAGCGAGCCAAAGGTTCTCGCTGCCCCATCGGGGTTTCGATTCCGTCTCAATTTGCATATCGGAGAACCACTTTGCCAGGACTACGTGTTGGGATTCAAATTGCCGGATTGAGAATGCCTTTCAAGCAGGCGCTGCATGTCGCCTCGCAGATGGGTGCGGATGCTATCGAGATTGACGCTCGGACCGGACTGAGGCCCAATGAGGTTGTCGGCACGGCTTTGCGGCAAATTCGTAAATTAATTCAAGATCTGAATTTGCGTGTCGCATCGGTTAGGTACGCCACACGCCGTGGTTACGATTGCGAGGATGAGCTAGACCGTAGGATTGAAGGTACCAAGCAAGCGATCCGGTTGGCATATGATTTAGGTGCCAACGTTGTGGTCAATCATTGTGGAACTGTGCCGTCTGATCCGGAGGATCCCTCTCGCGTTATGCTGAAGCATGTCTTGTCCGACTTGGGAATCTATAGTCAGCGCGTCGGTGCTTTTTTGGCTTGCGAGACCGGATCAGAACCACTCCCCCACTTGGTCGACTTGATCGAGTCGCTTCCTGAAGGCTCAGCAGGCATCACCTTGAACCCAGGCAATCTGATTGTGAATGGTTTCGGTGTTGATGGCATGCAACAAGCTGCCAAGCATGTGATGCTCGTACACGCAAAAGATGGGGTCCCAGATCGATCCCGAGGCCGAGGAACCGAGGTCGAATTGGGACGTGGGATGGCTGAGTTTCCCGACATCGCAGGACATCTCGAGGAGCATCATTTCCCTGGATATTTTGTTGTTGAACGAGATAACGCCCGGAATCCGGTTCAAGACATTGCAACAGCCGTCGAGTTCCTTAAGAATATTTAGGGCATGGTACGACTGATTATTTGGCCTTACATACGAGCTTCTACAAAAGGATAGCTTTCCATGAATCGTTCATTTGCATCTTTAGTTAGCGTGATGGCATTGTCCCTTGCTGCTTGGGGTGGTGTGTTCCTGTTGGGGGCGCAAGAACCAGATACACCTAAGACCAAACCAACTCCCCCAATCGCTGAGTTCGAGGAGTATCTAACTGGTGCCGTCCTTACCGGCGTGTTCACGGTGGATGGGCAAAGTTTAGACAAGCTCGAGCCGGAGTCTTATGAAATCAAGAGTGCAAAAAAACTGGAGGGGTACGATTCTCTTTGGGAGATCACGACGCGAATCAAGTACGGTAAGAATGACATCGAGGTACCGGTAGAAATCAATGTCGAATGGGTTGGAAAAACTCCGATCATGGTCCTCGACTCGGCGATCATCCCTGGCCTGGGGACATTTTCTGCCCGAGTCATCTTCCACGACAAAAAATACTCGGGCACTTGGAAGCACGATGACAAAGGTGGTCATCTCTTTGGGCGAGTCGAGAAAAAGTAGCCTAGCTAACCCCTATAATCCTCGCGGGTTGAGCGAACAGCCCCCAGACGGGGGAGGTTAAGGCTGGATATTCTAAGAAAATTCGATTCTATCGGGAAACTCCCCTCGGTGTTGCTTATCCTAGAAGGAAACCTTCTGCACGGAGTCAACAAGCGGAGCCACCGAGATGAACATCGCGAAGCCAACTGAATTTCTGAAACTGATCCTTCTTGGGTCTGCCTTGATCGGGCAGGGCTATTGCCAAGACAACGACTCAGATACGGGAGCGGTCGCTGAGAAAAACTCGCGGCCCAAAACTGCTCAAAAAGCCGATATCTTTGAAATCACCGGTCGGGTCGTGAAGGGGCCGAATGGGCCTAAGTATTTCGCTCCCAACAAAATGCAAATGCAGTTTGGGCTGCGAATCGCCGCGAACGGCAATCTATGCACAAACTTGATGGCAACCCTGCCGTTCCCTATGGACTGGCCAGAGCAAAAAGTCACGGTCATCAATCATTATGTTCCGGACAATGCCTTGTCTAACTTTCGCGATCTGCCGGCAGGAGTGAGGCAATTGCTTCTTCAGATGAACACTCTGGGCCCCAGTGATGTTGCGAATCTTCTTGTCGATGTAGAGATTGAAAAATCGTTCTTGGATCCGCCTCCAGATACCTCGATTTTTCGCATCCCAAAAACCCTTTCCAAGGAACTGAAATTCTACATGGGGAATAGTCCCTTCATCGACTGTGATTTACCGATCATAAAGAAGACGGCGAAATCGATCGCAGCCTCGTCCCCCGATAACGCTTGGCAACAAGTCGAATTGCTGTACGACTGGGTTAGGGACACCATCGAGTACACCAACGGTAAAACCAGGCACATTCGCGATGCCCTGAAAGACAAAAAGGGTGACTGCGAAGAGATGTCAGGTATTTTTATTGCTCTGTGTCGGGCAAGCGGAATTCCCGCGAGACTTGTTTGGATTCCCGATCACTGCTACCCGGAGTTCTATCTCGAAGACCAAGACGGCTTTGGGTATTGGTTTCCGTGCCAAGCCGCTGGGGACCGACAATTCGGACAGATGCACGAGTATCGCCCCATTCTTCAGAAAGGAGATCGCTTTAAGGTTCCTGAGGAGTCAGGGCAGCTAAGATACGTGGCGAGCTTTTTCACCTGTCGTCAGCGACCTGTCGTTCCAGGAGCCTTAGAAATCGCAGTGCAAGAGGTTCTCGATCTTGGACCCTTGAAAGAGCAGCTCGAAGCCTTGCGACAACAAGCTGCCGGCAGTGCCAATCAACAAGCCAATCAGCAGGGCGTAGGCGACGATAATTGAGCTTTGCCGGATACATGCTTGAGTGAGAATTCTCGAAAAACACCCTAAGTAATACCATGTAAATTCGTCGCTCGCAGCCTTCGCACCCTATAATTCGAGAACATAGTTGCGGAGAGATCCTACGAGATCTTTCATTGAGGTCTCGATTTTCGCTTCAGCTCTCCGTCCTCTTCCCGTACGCGAGCTGTAACATTATGCGATTTCTGCTGCTATCTTTCTTTGCGACCTTGGTCCTTTATTCTACCATCAGTCGGACGGGAGGATTCGTCCACGCCCAATCGGCTTCAACGAATCCAACTGCTAATAGCCCCTTAGTTGATAGCCCAGTAGCGGAAGCATTGGTTGCACGAGAGCTGACACCACTCGAAAAGGAGATGCTCGAGGAAACAGACAAGCTGGTCACCGCATTCAACAAAGGTGACATAAAAGGCATCGTCAACACGTTTCTCTCCGATGGTGAGCTGATCGACGAACGAGGTGTCGTGCACTCGGGCCAAGAACAAATCTCTTCATTGATGGTCTCCTTTTTTGAGAACTACCCAAATGTATCGACGGAGGCTGAGCTAGAGTCCGTTCGGCAGGTAGCGGGCATCGTTTTCGCGGATGGTCGACGATCCATCGCAACGGCTGACGGCACCAGTGTGACATTGCTCCGATTCAATTCAGTTTGGCAAAAAACAGATGCGGGGTACAAACTCGCTTCGTTCCGAGACTATTCGGAACCATCCAGTTTGACTCCCAACGAGGCTTTGCAAGAATTGCAGTGGCTCATTGGTGATTGGGTCAACGAAGGTGACGATGCGACAGTAAGGCTTTCCTTCAAATGGTCTGCCGACACCAACTTTATTTTGGGTGATTACTCTCTTAAAACCGTTGATGGAGATCTGTCCACAAGCACGCAAAGAATTGGTTGGGATGCATTACAAGGTGCATTTCGCAGCTGGACATTCGATGTCGATGGAGGATTTGGTGAAGGGACGTGGACCAGAACCGTGAATGGATGGCGAGTTCGCTCCTCGGCCGTCACGCCTGAGGGAACGACCGCTTCTGCTATCCTGCTCTTAACACCTGTTTCCGAGGACCGCTTTTCTATCAATGGCAGCAATAGAATTGCGAACGAAGAGTCGTTACCTGATTACGAAATTTTCGTAGTCAAACGACCACCACCGGCACTGAAAAAGTAACTGTCCTCGATAATCCCCTAAGAAAAAATCTCCTCAGATCGATTCGATCGCAAAGGTTACGAATATTATGGAACGATTTATCTCGGTCGGAAGTGGGCGAAGCTGCTCACGTTCTCACCTCGCGGGTACGCTTACTTACCTCGCGGGTACGGTTGCCTTGTTGGGGAGCATGTTTGCGGCCCAGTTCGCAAACGGGCAAGGTCGCGGTCGGTCCGATGATCGCGGAGCCAGACCCTCACAGGGGAGTGCTAGACCGAATAACACGAGACCATCGCTCGGAAATGTTGGGGCGAGTGGTGCCAGGCCGATGCCCCGGCCCCAGTCGTCCGCGAACGCCCCTTCACTGCCATCGGTGAGACCACAGACTCCACAAACTCGCCCTCAGTCCCGCCCCATGGCTTCTTCGCAACGGCCTTCGCAGTCATCTTCTCAGAATCGACCACAAACGCGACCACAAACACCCGGCATCAACGTCCAGCGTCCTTCGTTACCCACCACAAGACCATCGCTGGGTAACACCAGACCATCCAATCCTCCAAACGTCAACATACCAAACGTCGGCGCACCTTCAGTTCGTCCCGGCGGCAATCAAGCAGGCGGCAATCAAGGCTCGTCTCGTCCCTCTATCGCACCCAATAGACCTTCGACATTACCCACGCGTCCTTCGATTCCCTCGCTTGGGAACAGTAGACCATCGATCGGAATCGGTGAACCGGGCAATCGACGCCCCAACCTCCCAAATCTCGGGGGAGGAAATACCTCACGTCCTGAGGTAAATCCTCCACAGGTAACGAGACCATCCACTCGCCCCAATTTGCCCCCAGCCAACACCTGGCCGATCACTCGCCCGCCTGCCGAGGTTAGACCGACAATTCCTGCTCCGTCCACTCCGTCAACCAGGCCCGGTACTCGGCCATCAGAGGGTGGGCAGACTCGACCAAATCCCGGCAGCCGTCCCCTCCCGGACGTTCGCCCCACACCAGGCACACGGCCAAACCCAGGAACACGGCCGTCTCCGGGGACTGAGCCACCATCCGTTACGAGACCGCCGACCGGAACCAGGCCACCGTCACTCGGCCAAGGGCGACCGACGCCGCTTCCTGCTCCTTTACCCAATACGCGGCCAAATCCCAACCCTGGTTCTGGCGGCAATCGACCCGGAATCAATCTTCCCAATCGTCCGACCACACCGAGCATTCCTGGAGTGAACCGACCAGGGCAAGGTCGACCTGGAATCGGTGGTGCCGTGACATTGCCGGGAATTGTTGGAGGCAACAACATCAATTCGGGCAACAATATCATCAACAACAACGTCAACAACAATTGGAACAACACCAACGTTAATCTCAACTTCAACCGGCCCTTTTGGGATCGTCCCCAATGGAATTCTGGCTGGGGGAATTCTGGCTGGAACAATGCCGGTTGGGGAACGGGCTGGGGAGTGTATCCCGTACAGAGTTGGAGGCAAGGTTGGTACACGTATGGTGTCAACCCTCACTATCGCGTTTGGTACAACGGATCCTGGGCTGGGTATTGGGGCAGTTCGTGGTATGCTCCCGTTGCTTGGGGAGGAATCGGTTGGGGGTTGAACAATGTCTACCAATCCTTCAACACCGTGTACGTGAACCCATATTACGCACCGATTGCTGTAAGTCGCCCGACATCGATCGCCTACGACTACTCCCAACCCATCACGATCAATAACTACCAAGCGATCGATCCGGCAGCGGGCGTTTCGCAGGTTGACGACAACGAACGCGAAGCACTCGAGCGCTTCGACCAGGGCCTCGACGCATTTCGCAGTGGCCAGTATCCGCAAGCCAATCAACTGTTCAAGGAGTCGCTTCGTCTCAATGGTGGTGATCCCGTAGCACACGAGGTTTATGCATTGAGTTTGTTTGCTGTTGGCGACTACGAAGCTGCTGCGGCGACTCTGAACGCACTGCTCGCATCAGCCCCTGGTATGGACTGGACATCACTTAGCAGTCTTTACGGGAACGTTGGGGATTACACGACGCAATTACGACGACTCGAGGATTATTGCGACCGCGAACCGACCAAACCTGCACCGGCATTTGTGCTCGCCTATCACTATCTCGTACTAAGCGAAAAGGAAGCTGCCATCGATTCCCTCAAAGTTGTGGTCGAGAATCAGCCAAAAGATCTCACAGCAAAGCGAATGCTCGAGGCATTGGTACCTCCCGAGGATGTGGTTGCACCGACGGAAGCGGCACCTGAAGATATTGATAACATTGATGCCAAAGAGTTGCCCCAAATTGATCTCGTCGGGTCTTGGATCGCAAACAAAGGTGATTCGACTATTGAGCTTGTCATCGACGAGGATGCGAGCTTTACCTGGATCGCTTCATCAGCAGGCCAACAGAACGCAAAGTTGGAGGGAACGATTACAACCGCTCCTGATGGGATTGTTCTGGAAACGACATCCAACGGAACCCTTGCGGGAAACGTTTTACCTGGTGAAAACGGTGAATGGACTTTCTATCCTCCTTCGGCACCGGTCGAGGAAGGATTGGTCTTTCAGCGTAAGAAGTGATCATTGAGTGCGTTCGAGACAGTCAGCTCCCCATCGCAAATCATGAAATCTAAGCCTCTTCATCGGTCGCGTTTCTTGTTTTCAACCCGACATTATGCTGTTACGGACGATCCGATACTATCCCAATGGCCAAAAGCTTTTTGAGGGCAGCGGTGACCAGAGCAAATGCTTCAACGACGAAGGCCATGAAGTCCCACAATCGGAGGTATTCGACGTCCTCCTCGAAATGGAGCAGATGAGCCAAATCGACGACAGTTCACGGGCTTTACGTGACAAGCAAAATAAGAGGCGTGGTTTCTGAGTAACAGCGAGCAACTAGAAATGCCCCATTGATAACCCCATAAAGCTTTCGCAGCCCGCCAGCCCGAGCTGCCTTCTTCGTCACCCTCCCGAAGAATTCGGGAGGGTCGAGTGGAGGGACGATCACTCGGGGAGGGTGCTTTGTAGTGGACGAGGCAAGGAGTCCCGGCTGTTGTAGTGGACGAGGCAACGAGACCAAATTGCACTGGAGACCACCCGTTCTTACACCAATAGGACTCCTGCCGTATGCGTGCCAAGCGATCTGGCCTCGTTGCCTCGTCCACTACACCCGAAAAAAATCCCAAAAATCAGCCACCAATCCGCCTCTTAGACCGTTTACAATTCGGGTATGACGAATCACCCGACTATCACTTCCGCAGCCCCCTCTTCCGCATCGCTGCCATTCGATGCCGTGTTGGATTCCATCGACTCGCTCACCACGACTTTCACCGCGTCTGTAGTACCTACATTAGAAACCACAACGGTCACCGAAGTTGCATTAGGCTACCATCGCAACCAACAGTACTCCATCACCGCTATGACCACGTCGAGCGGTGCAGTCGCAGAGCGGTACGCTTACACCGCGTATGAGCAACCTACGATCCTAAACGCCAGCGGAACTGTGCTTACGAGTTCTGCGGTTGGCAATCGGTATACCTATACCGGTCGTGAATGGGACGAGACCCTCGGTCTCCATCACTTCCGAGCTAGATGGATGAGTCCGCTCGCGGGAAGGTTCTTGGGAAGAGATCCGATTGGTTACGGTGATGGGATGAATCTCAATGCGATTCTTGTAAATGGTCTAATGGATTGCGTCGATCCAAGCGGAGAGTGTGCGGATTGTAAGCAACGTGGCGGGACTCCTTTTAAGGGAGGCGGCATGTTAGTTGATAGCGTAGTCGATTCTGAAATTGATGAGTACTTTGACCAATGGGTTAAAGTGGATAAGCGAAAAAATAAAGATATTCCTGAAATAGAAAGACGTCGCACCCGGAAAACGAACCCTCGCCAAGAAATTCATTACGTAATTCGCATACAGAGCTACACAGTGATTTGCTGCAAAGAAAAAGATGGCTCTATGACTTTCGAAACCTATAGAAGGACTACTACATCATATCAAAAGGGCACTTTCCGTGTCCCCAGACCTTGGGAGCTCGATTCGCAAAACAAGGATAAATACGTCAACTATATGTTTCCTGTTCCATTCTGGTATCACAGTGACAAAGGTTATAACGCAGAATGTTTGAAGACTACCGGTCTTGGCACTAATGGCTTTGGGCCAAGAATCATCGACAAAGATAGCGACATTAAATAATGCAGTAAACCATCAAAAGACGGAATGGAGAGTTAATGGAAATGGAATGTAAGACTGGTATGGTCGAAAGATTTGCAACATCATTATTAGTAGTTACTGCTGCACTAACAGTTGGCTGTGTGTCAGTTGCAAAAGAAAACCTCGCCTTGACAGATTTTAAAAATCGCCTTACTGAGACAGGGTCGAAACTGGATCTTGTTGCAACAGGAAACACGTACTTCTCTCTCATGAGAGATTCTGAGGAAGTCTATGTGCGAAGTGGCATGCTTTGCGTTTTATCGCACGGAGAGCTTGCTCTGCGAACCAACGAGGGAGACATTCCATTCAATCCGCCTGTGCTGATCCCATTTGGCGCCAGGTCATATGAAGTCGATTTAGAGGGTAACGTCCTGATCAAGATGGAGGGAGCGGAATCTTTGGTTAGCGTCGGTCAGATTGATTGCAATCGCTTCGCTGCTGGGCGTCTTCTGGGGCCTTTGCTAGCTACTGTTGTTGCCTCAGATGTGCCTCCATCAAAAGAATCGTTCGGTGTTCAGGCGGAAGCAATCGTATTGAGTGGTTGGCGTTCACAGAATAAGAGATAGACTTAGTCAGTAAGGTCTCCGCCAATTGCAGTTGGGCGGAAGAAGTTTGAAAGAAGGCCGATCTTTTCCTTATAGGATTTCCAAAGGTGTTTTGGATTTCCTACAGTTCCGATCAGTGCTCAAGCGAGCCGTAAGGCACCTCTTGCTAACACTTTGTTGCACCGAATTCGGTTTTTTGCTCTCCATTGAGTTCATCTCAGTGGAAGCACGACTAACAAGCTAGCAACGACGCACTCCCCCCTTCCCATCTGTCTCGCCTGCGGCGAGACAGAAGGGAAGGGGGAGGGATATATTGGGGGATGCGTTGCTAGCCTGTTAGTCATCGCTCCACCGACACGAGGTCGGAATGGAGGCGTTCACGAACAGCTCAAAGCTACTCACGCGAGTGCACGAACACTCCAGTTGGGAGCAGGTTATTGTTTCACCGATCTCAAGCTCACTGATCGACGCGAACTCTTGGCTCGTGAACCACCAGTCCTGCAGCGTGAGTTGCCTTCTTATTCACCCTCCCAAAGAATTTGGGAGGGTCGAGTGGAGTTTACGATCACGAGGGGAGGGTGCTTTAGGAAACGCTGACACTTCGGTCCTTAAATGCATCGCCGTGCCTGTCACTCTCTCCGAGCTACGCTCGACCCTCCCTCGAAGGGAGAGTGAATGCTGTAACGGCACCGCACGCCAAAGATGTCCGGTGTTTTCGGATCGTGTTCATTGCCGTCCTTCGGGACTCTTAGGTTCCGTGAGTTCTGTAAAAACCGAATCTCGGTAGAGTACAAGGCCGTCCCCTCTGTCTTTCTGCTCGCTGATAGTCCTTATTGCCTAATGAACTGAGACAGCTTTTCGCGAATCGAATCCGGAATCGTTCGTTTGGTTAGTTTTCGAGGGGACTCGCTCTCAATCTGGCAACAAACGGAGATCGAGGTCCCCTTGGCGACATCCCCGTTCGAGCCGGAGATTTTGTGCTCGAATGCGACACTGGTTGACCCCAAGCGAGAAATCTCAACTTGGACAGTTAGGAGATCTTCGAATCTGGCCGGCCCCAGAAAATCCATGCTGATGTGGACTCTAGGCCACGTAACGAGAGGGGCATCCAGCCCTGACTGGTGTGGTTCGTCACCAGACGTGTGTTGGGGAAAAACCGAGAGCCCCAAAGAGCGGAACAAGTCATGTTCTGCTTGCTCCATGTACACAATCAGCGACGAAAAATGCGCAATGCCAGCCGTGTCGGTATCCCGAAATTCGACACGGCGTTGCGTTACGAAAAAGCCCATGGAAATCACTCAGCAGTCGTTCGCCGGACCGACGGGCTGTCGCGTCTGGTACTACTCGCCAACGTATGGCATCAAAGCCATAAAGCGAGCCCGTTTGACCGCCTTGCTGACGGCATGCTGACTAGCTGCGGAGCATCCCGACTTGCGTCGCGAAACGATTCGACCGTGCCGGTTCACCAACTTTGCCAGGAATTCCACGTCTTTAAAGTCGACGTACATGGGCCGAGGTCTCTTGCCATCGACCAACAAAGGATCCTTTTTCTTGATTTTTACTTTGACGCGAGATCGCTTGCGTGGAACACGCTTGCCGTTAGGGGGACGACGACCACCGCCGCCGAAGGATCCTTGGAAATCTGACATAATCTCTTTGACTTGACAATTACAAAAGGTTTTCGTGCTCGATAAAGCTACGTAATTTCAGGAGGGAAGATGGTAGCGGACCTCATCGCGTGCATCAATACCCAAAGTGGTATTTCCCATGGCGTTTTTGACAAGTGTGAGGGGTTTGGTGAGCAGGTTTTTGGCCCGCACTTCTCCCACTGCCTGGCTCCCTGGACCGACAATATCGGCACCTTGAGGGGGAATTCGGCACGTTTTCGAGAATATCGCCCCAGGAGGGGGGGGCTTTCTTGTTAGGTTCTTGCGGGTTGTGGCAAAATTAACGATGTTGATTGCCACATAATGGAAACGCTTGACGCGATATGGGGCCGTCGAAGGTGTTGCTGGTCGATAAGCGTTTTAGCGTTTAAATAAGGACATGCCAATTGATTTTCTGAGATGCTGATGCTCCATGTTGCAAAGCGTTCATCCACTCCAAACGACATTTCGGGTGCTCGCAAACCCTCGTAACGTTGCGTCCATTCCAGTATTAGCGTTGGGAATGCAGTCAGGCGATCCTTTTATTCGGGTCACATCGATCCAAACGCTACTTGCACGGGGGAAGCTCGCAGACGCCAATGCTATCGTTGAGGGCATTGACCACTGCCATCCGGACGACCTTCCCTTTTTGAGAAGCCATCCCGGTCTTTTCATTTCCCCGATTGAGACTTGCCTCGCATGCCGCGAGCCGCATATCCGGCAACAGGGCTTGGTCGCCATAGCAAAGATTCGGGTGGCCTCGCACTTTCATCGCCTGATCGAAGTAGTCGAATCTGTGGATGATCCTCAGCAGATGGTTGCCTCACAGTTGTTAATGAGTCTTGCCAACGAGCTTGGGCAAGAATCCAGAAAATCCACCACACCCCGGCCGGTGAATGGCCGACTAGAGTTGATTGAGGCGTTAGGGGTGTCACTCGCAAATTTTGGTCGGCATAAAGTCCGTGACATAATCGATGCTTGGTTGCAAGCGTCCCACTGGGGGGACGAGTCCTTTCAGCGACTCTTTTCGGATATGCCGCAGGAGGATGCCTCGATCATAAAGAAGAGGATTCAGACCAGTCATGCCTACGAGACAGATGAGCTGCTACTAGGATGCTATTGGAGCCAGGCCCCCATAGTCGATGCCATTTCTATGGCGATAGAAAGAGCGTCCAACAAGGTTCCCAGGGAGTTGATTCGGCTCGAGAAACGATTTGGCATCCAGGCTCCCTTTTTTAAAAATTTAGCCAAGACGCCAATCGAGCCCTTGAGGACGGTCGATATCACGGAGCTAGCTAGCGATCCCGAGGATTACGATTCCTTGTTCCGACTGATGGCCGTCGGTGGAGCAACGCCGGACACAATCTTGTGGAATATTGTTCGAGTGCTGGATCGAACACCGGACCTTTCCCCGCAACTTGCAAGGAATATGGTGGCGGCGATTCGATCGATACGGTTTGCCAACGCGATTCTTATAACCATGGTGATGAGCGATTGCTTTGATCTTCCCGATATAGACCATTATCAACCTCCCCCGTGGAAAGCATCGCTAAGACTGGCACTCGACAACCTATTGAGTCGCTACTATTCGCTTCCGCCAGCGATTAGCAACGGTCTCGATGTAATGCTACAAGAATTTCGTTGCGACAATTTGTTCGAGTATGTAGAGACTTGGCCAGATGCTCACGTTCGTGCCTACGCAAGGATCGCTAAGCTTGTCGACAAGAGATGCGTCGAAACCATAGACCTCGAAGCGAATTGTGGTTCACCAACGCGGCGAGCCAAGGCGATTCGATTGATTCGATACCTGGGGCGCGACGAACAGTTCAACGAGATCGCGATTCAAGCTTTGCGTGATGCAAGTGACGATGTTCGTATTCAAGCTATCCAAGCAATTTCGTTTGGGATGGAGAAAGCAGAGGCAATAGAGCTGATATCGCCCATGCTCCAAGACGAGATTTATAAGGTGCAGGCTACAGCTTCGCAGTCATTGATGGACCTTAGGGATGCTATCCACGAAGCAAAGGTGCACGAAGCAAAGGTAAACGGATAACACAAAATGATGCAAGTCTCTCTCATATCGGAGATCTATCGAATCCAAGGCTACGACGTAGAAAGATGGCATTGGGGGCAACTGGGAACCTATCTACTCGCTGGCCTGCTAATCGTATTCGGTCTTTGGCAGGGCCTGTTAGCAATAAGTCGCTGGTCAAAAAAGCCAAGCGAATCTCCCTCAAAGCTCCTTGCGACATTAATCAGGTCCCACCAACTCTCGACCAAAGAGACAAAGCTGATACAACGAATGGCCAGGAATATTCCCAGGAATTTGCCAGTTGCGTCGCTGTTTGTCGATCCGCTTCTTTGGGAGGACGACCGGATCTATCCCAAGTCGACTGAAAAGCAAGAACTGAAACACAAGCTGTTTGGAATGTGAAGACACAATCCAACAGAAATTGCTTGAACGTATTTTCTTGGTTGACGAACGCTCTTCCAACGTCTTGGGTTTACGTTGAAAATGCGTTTTGCACTAACGCACAGCTCAGAAATTTGTTCGAGCCAATCGGTGTCCGGTTGCCGGTTACTACGAATATAAGCTCGTGATATCAAAGTCACAAAGTGTGTCAGTAACTCCATATGATATCAGCCCATAATAGCCTCAATATTCGACTTCATCCAACTTATCAAAGATTGTTGTCGCTTACTCTTAAAAATGGAGGTCACAAACTGCAGCACCGCATTTCTGACGAAGACTAGCCGCCTTTTCATCACTGATCGATCGCATCTCGCAATGCTGCGAGTGCTCTAACCCAAAGCATTCTAACAGCACCTTCGCTTCGTTCCATTCGAGTCGCAATCTCTTGATACGAAAGCTCTTGAAAGTTACGAAGCAGAATAACTTGCCGATAGTCTTCTGGCATCGACTCGATGGCCCTGGCTAACTGCAACCGACTTTCATTTTCCATAGCCGCTGCGCTCGGAGTACTGCTATTGGCTAAGACCAAACCATCCAGCCGACTCGAAGACTGCGATAGCGATTGTTCGATCGACTCCTCTCGACGGACAGAACGCATTTGTGTTCCCGCATAGTGCCGCGCTAGATTCGCTAATTGATGTGCGAGGATCTTTCGTAGCCATGCCATGCGCTCCGCTTCTGTGCTCCCCCGAAACTCTTGCCACCCCTGCCAAGCTGCCACCAAAGTCTGTTGCACCGCGTCCGAAGAATCGAACTTGCCAGCAAAACGACTATCGATCTCCTGCCTAGCAAGAAATTTCAACCAAGCCTCGTACTTGAGCAACCATCCAGTGCGATCAGCCTCTTCTGAGTCCATACGATCCTACGACGAGCCAGCTAAGCGTTTGCGAACCCCTATCCGAAAAACCTTCGATCTTAACCACGAGACAAGATAGAACAGTACCATAAACCAAGACATTACGTAGTAACCTGCCCACAAAATATGGTACCAACCCGTCCAATCCAGACGCTCTTGCGGCAAGAGCGGTGACTGAGCCAACATGGTTCTCAACTGAATCGCCCCCCACAAGCTGCTCACTGCTATGACGGCACATATCCACAGCACCAAGGAGAGCCGTTCACCCTTCACGCCAAATTTGACCAAGTAGCCGATGCCAACAAGCGGTGGTGCAAAGGCTAAACCAACCAGATATCGATTCAAGATGCCCCGAAAATCAATGCCCTCTGATGGGGTTACCATAACGGAGAACAGAAAGACTCCCGCGACAATAGGTAAGCCCAGCAATGCCTTCATACTAAACTGGCAATTTGAGGTCAGAGTGATAAGGTAAGCACAAGGCAGGACCACCATCGTCACCGAAAAGAACACGCCCCATCCTAGGAATGAAATCGCATGGTGCTGCACTTCTGTCAGAATCGTAACCCATGGCAAAGCTCGTTGCCAACGCACATCTTTTTCTGCAGGCATAATTTGGGCGGCTGACTTTTCACCTACCAACTGCGGCTCGTCCGTTCGCGAGGAACTGACTATGCCCGACGTGTTTCTCACTGCTTGCCGACATTCGACCGCATGGGCCGTGGCGAAAGTCAATAACGGTGCGGCTCCCGTTCTATTACCCAAAAAACCGATACTCTTGAGGGTAAAATAAACACCATCGTCTAAGTCACGAACAATTGGTCCAGGGCACGACCATCGAGTTTCACCAGAAGCCGCATCGATACCGAATACACAGTTGTCCGTGGCAGGCATCGCTAAAACAATCTCAGGCGATGTTGTAGAAGTACCCGGACGCACCGTCAAAATTTTCATCTGCCCCTTGGTAGGGAATTGCCGCTCCCACAACGGGCGATCCAACTGGTCAACGGATACGGCACTCAAGCCGGAATCATCTAAAACCACCAAGAGATCGCAACCGACTGCCGCGCTCTCGCAGACCCATATTTCGGCATCACGTGGCCGATGCTTTAGTTTGAGCTCCCCGACTTGTCCGTTGTAGTCGTACACCACAAACTTCGAATCGCCGCCGGGTAAGAGTACTCCCACGTTAAGCTTTTCATCGCTTGGCCGTAAGCAGACCGGACGTAATAGTTGTCCACGCTTGTCCCCAAACGAATGAAAGTGGGTAAAAACGGTATCGGTTTCTTTGGTCCAAATCTCGCTACCGTCGCTTCCATCCAGCATGACAATTTGAACGTGTTGCTGGTTAATACCATCCACTTGAAACAACGGAGCAGGTTCGACACAGACCACTTCAAGCGTTCCATCTTTGTTCAAATCGCACAGGGTTTGCGTCGTCCAGTTTTGCAAGCTCTCTTGGAATAAACTATCGGGATTTCTGGTTCGTTTCCAAAGCAACTGGCCATCATTACCACTTAACGCTCGCAGTTCTAGTAGTCCGTCGTGATTGATAGCCGGGGCCAATACATCCTGAACTCCGTCGTTGTTTAGATCCCCCATCGCCAGTGCTAATTCAACACGCCGGAATTGAAACGGCGAGACTCTTCCTAACGAGTGTCCATAAGCTGGACTGAGTGATTGCGACCATAGTAAACGCCCTGTCTTGCCATCTGCCACGAACAGCCATAATTGCTCGTCATCCGACGAAAAGACAGTTCTCACAGGATAATTGTGATCCAGGGCAGCCAACCACAGGATTTCAGCTTGTCCATCTCCATTGATATCTTTAACGGCTAATGCAAGATGGTTGGCCCTGCTCGCCGAGGCTTCCGTCAATGACCAAATTAGCTTGCCGGTTCGTCCTGAAACTGCATGTAATATTGGATCTAATCCGCGGCCACCCGTGAGATGGTCAATCGCTACGAAATCACCAACACCATCACCATCGAGGTCTACGATCTCATTTTGGTGCGCACGAATTCCTACGCTCGAATCACGACGAGTCAGGGGAATTATCTGCAAAGAATTCACCGCAGGGACTGGTCGGTTGCGCCACAGGGGAAGCCCTGTCGCACCGCTATTCGCCAATAGCGTACCATCCCCCCATGAACGGACGAAATCCAAAATTCCGTCCCCATCCATGTCAGCGATCGGTTCTCCCAAATCCCCACACCGCTTCCAGGCTTGTCGACCGCTCCCACGCAGGCATGCCAGTTCACCACCAAAGTCGCAGCGCGTCGCACTGCGGCTTCGTAGCAGCAATAGTTCCTGCAAGCCATCACCGTCTAGATCGTGCGGGCGAGCGGTCGTCAAACTGTATCCGAAGTGATTGACTTGCCCCGTCCCCGCTGAGAACGCACACAAGAGTGACAGAGGGTTCGGCCCCTGCTGTGCACTGGCTTGCACCAAAAGATGTGGCCAACCATCGGGACCTGGGTTCCACCAAGCGAGAGGACCTAAAACCAAGTCCGCGTTCGAATTGCCGATCTGTCGCGGTTCGAATGACTCCGTCCACAACGTTTGTCCATCAGATCCCGACAAGGCATCGACATAAACCGTGCAGTTGTTTCCGCCTAGAGTGGCGGCGAAGATCTCTTTAACTCCATCGCCGTTGATGTCTGGTCCAGCGATAAAGCAATCCACTTGAGAATCGATCGATACGAGTCGCTGTTTCCAAAGCTCTCGGCCAGTGCTGCCATGAAACGCCACGATCTCTCCCCATGGAGTCGATCCCATCACCGTTGGCGCTGACGGACCAAAAGTGGTGGATCTGCGATGTGGCACGACAATCTCGCAGCTTCCATCGGAATCCAGGTCCGTGACCAGCGGCCAATGCGGGGACTCTACTGTCCAGTTGGGTTGCAGTGGCCAATCGGCATCCAATGTTTGCGACCAGAGCTCTCTTCGTTTTGTGGCCGACCAAACATGCAGTTGCGCCGTTGGAATGCCAGGATAGTTGGTGGTTGGGATGGCTTCTAGGAGCACCAGATCGGTGAAACCATCCCCGTCAACATCTGCCCATTGCGGAATACTCCCCGCGCGAATGCCCAAGTCGATCGGCGCCTCGGATTCTCGCCCCGTGAGCGGATCGAGTATCACCAAATGCGTTCCCGCAATACAAGCGAGCTGATCCTGTGTCGCCTGGCGAACCATGACGATCGGTGTGGGGACATACAGGTGCATGCCCGTCCGTTCAAAATGACCACGGCTACGCGTTAAATGCTTACCGTTCATCATACTGCCGCGGCCGCCACTGGTCATGCCACTAGCCCCGACATACCAACGCAGGTCGTAGGGTACCTCGATCCCCGGTTGCAAGTCAAATAGGTGACTCGCCAATTCGTAACGCCAAATGGTTTCACCGCTCCGACCTGAAATCGCTTCTACCCAGCGGGTTCCGTTCACGACTAATCCCTGCATTGCTGGCGAAGAGGGTACGTCAATCATGGTTACGACTACATCGGCGATACCATCGGCATCCAAATCTCCCATCAACAAAGGTTTGCCGATGATGCCACTGCGATAACTCTGAGCCAACCGACCGGAAGGTGCCGTTCCCTTTTTTTCCAGATGTGAACTGCGTGGCGCAAACCATAACACTCGCCCATCGCTTCCCGAGATTGCGATCACCCATGCTTGATGTCGCGCGGCGGCAATGATATCGCCAATGCCATCTCCATTGAGGTCGACGAACGACTCAACGACCCAAGGTTGATAGCGATAACTTCCGTACCCGGAATACTCGAGCATCGGAGACGACCAGGGCCATTCGAAACCAGGCGATGCTTTGCAAAAATCTTGGCTGGTATTCAGTTCGCATTTCCACCCAAACTCCGGGCCATGCGTTTTGCGCAATGCCACACTATCTTCGTTCCAGAGCACCACTCCCGTTTCAACTCCCAGGTCTACCAAATCAAACGTGCGTTGAATCGACTGCGGCGGAAACAAATCATTATTGTCCAGTGTGGCAGTGGCCATAAAGCTTTGGCCGCGTTCTAACTCCATGGTGTAGGTCTGACTTAATTTCCCTTCCGCCGAGAGTCTGACCTGATATTCGCCTGCCGCAAGTGATGCCATTTTTTGCATGGGCAACGTATCGTTGCGAATCAAGCGATCGTCGCGGTCAAAGACTTCGGTGACAATCGGCGGGCGAACAGCGGCTAGTTGAAACGTAGCTTGGAGCCATGCGTGGTACTGAGACCTCCCTAAGCTTCCGATAAGTATCACCAACACCGTGAGCGCGGCGACACTCGTCGACAACCAAACGCTTCGCCGATTTTGCTTGACCCATCGCGATACTAATTCGACCGGAGTGGCTCGCCGTGCACGTATCGGTCGACCATCCAAAAACGCTCGCAGATCATCTGCCAGATCACTGGCTGCGGCATAGCGGTGCTGTGGATCCTTTACCAAACACTTTAAAACGATGGTCTCCAAATCGCGTGGTATCGCATTATCCAACGTTCGCAAGCTTGGCGGTTCATCACTGATAATGTGTTGAATCACATCATGAGGATTCTCTCCAGAGAAAGCAGGTTTTCCACTCAGCAACTCATATAGCGTCGCACCAAAGCTAAAAAGATCACTACGAAAATCAATCCGCTTCGTGGACGCCTTGGCCTGCTCAGGACTCATGTACCGCGGGGTTCCCAACAACGCTCCCGTCATGCTTAATGTCACGTCGTCCAATCGTCGGGCCAGTCCAAAATCTGTCAACCATACGCGGTTTTCGTGATCCAACAATAAATTCGATGGCTTGACATCGCGATGAATAACTCCGCGTTGATGAGCGTGTGCTAACGCTTCCGCTGCTTGTAGACCGATTTCCGCTGCCTGAACTGGTGGCAATCCCGCCCCTCGGTCGGCAACAACCTCGGCGAGACTTTTCCCTTCGATGAATTGCATGGCATAGTAATTGACCCCTTTCTCGCTACCTACTGCAAAGATAGGGACGATGTGTGTATGGTGCAATTTTGCGACTGTTTCGGCCTCGCGTTGAAACCGATCGACCGCCTCCCGGTCGGAAACACCGCCAAAACGTAAAACTTTGAGCGCGACGCGACGTCCCAAGGATATTTGTTCGGCCTCGAATACGGCCCCCATCCCTCCGCGGCCTACTTCTCTGATAATCCGATAATCTCCCAACTGCGGGAGCTGCTCCGGTGCGGATCGTTCGACGTTGTGAATGAAGTCCAAACCAGCCAAACAAGCTTCCAATTGACTCGCAATCGCGGGATGCTGAGCCAGCAACGCGTCCCGACTAGGCTGCCGACCGAGCTTGAGATCCTCGAGATATTGGTCAAGAACTCGTACAATCTCTTCGGTGGATCCTGCTGCGAAAAATTCGCAGGTAGCATCTATCGGGGGAGAATCAGGTGTTGCGTTGAGAGGATCGTTCGGTGTGTCAGGCTGGGAGTTCATCATGCATCCGCCTCTAAGCATCGCGTGGAATGGAGTGAAAGGATTTCACATCCGAACCGACGGATGTGATCATACTCCATCAGTAACGCTGCCAGTATGAATGTCACGCAGAAAACGAAAAAAGGCCGAAACACCAATGGAAGCTACATGTCGATTTCATAGCCTTTGCGGTAAGGTCTTGAAAGTTGAGCCTCGATTTGTGGGTCGTTTTGTACTTGCTCGGTCTCAGGATCCCACTCGATGGGACGATTAAAGCGTGCAGCTAGAGCGGCTAGATGGCAGGTGCTCAGCGCTCGGTGATGACTGAAGACGTCCGAAATGGGTTCCAATCGGTCCCGTGCAGCTTCGAAGAAGTTGCGGAAGTGATTCGCCAACGAACGATTCTTGTACGCAGTGATCAAAGCATCCCCCGGCAAAGGGTTGGTCTTGAGGTCATCAACAGGTTGTCCAGTGAGTTTGCCGCGATTGACGAAGATTCGACCTTCGGTACCTTCGAACAAAATACCGTTGTCTCCATCGTGGCGAATCACCAGCTCCACTCCGTCGGCGTAAGTAGCTCGGATCAAGAACTCCGTGGCGGTGTTGTATCGCGAAGGATCAACCGGCATACCATCCCGAAACTCAACTGGATGCTTCACCATCTCTGGCACAATGGAAATGGGACCGCTGGAGGTTTGTCCCATGCCCCAAGTGGCGATATCCACATGATGCGCTCCCCAATCAGTCAATTTGCCACCGGAGTATTCGTACCACCAACGGAACTCGTAGTGTCCACGCGACCAACTCTTGGTTTCGCCGTTGTCGCCCGCTAAATAACGGAAATCGGCACCAGCGACTGGACCTTGCCACAATTCCCAATCCAAACCAGGCGGAGCGGAGGCCACTGGTAACTCAGGGCTGGTCGGGGCTCCGCCGATGGAACATGTGACTCGTTTGAGTTTGCCTAATCGACCAGCTTGAATCATAGCGATCGCAGTCACGAATTGCTGCTCGCTACGTTGTTGAGTCCCCACCTGTACAATCCGTCCCGTGCGTCGACAGATTTCGCAGATTTTCTTTCCTTCATCAATGGTCAAAGTCATCGGCTTTTCACAGTACACATCTTTGCCAGCCAACATGGCTTCGATTAATAACTTGGCATGCCAATGATCAGGGGTGCTGATGTGGACGATGTCAATTTTTGGGTCGTCGATAATAGCTCGGTAGTCGGAGTGAATAGTGGCTGTTTTGTTCGACCAATCCTTTATCAAGCTAGCGGCCTTTTGGAGACGGGTTTCGTCGGCATCACACAATGCTACGTAATCGCCATACTTGATGAAGTCGGGAGCGGAACCCCATGGACCATCGATCCCGGTCGCCTTGACCGACCAACGGCTCCCGGTACCGATCGCACCTACGCGTGGTCGCTCGTTGCGCGTGCTAAATCCATTCGCCATGACCAAAGGCGAAGAGAAAACGGTTACCGAGGCGATGCTTGCCGATGCCTTAAGAAATCGACGGCGCGTACTAGATGCAATGGACATGGCTATCTCTGACAAATTTATAAGGTGGCTCAAGTGTTGCCGTAACGGCATTTGAGAAGATGATCGAAAGGGAGGGAATCATCTTAGCCGAAACTTTTTTGCAAATCGAGCATTCGATCTACTTGTCCAAACAATATCCGGACTAATAGCGGTGGGCACAACTCCTTGAGGAACCGCCTAGACAACCAGTGATCACATTCATTCCAGAGAAGAAAGGAAGAATTATCTCTGGGATTCTATCGCTTCAGTTGAATCTTCTGCCTAGCCATTTCGATGCCGCGCTCTTTGACCAAATCCACTTTGCTCTCAGCACTCACAAACACTTTTCTATCCTGCTCGGCACGCTTAGCGACAAGATCCAAGGTCCGAGGCTCGTAAGTACTTTCAATCTCCACGGGTACGTTTGGCTTGACTCCGTTGTTGCTAATCGGAGTACCATTCGGAGAATAGAACTTGGAAACAGTCAGACGAAGCCCGCCATTGCCGTTCTCGTTGTGAAAGACTCCTTGGACGCTCCCTTTACCATACGAGGTCTGACCAACGATCGTGGCCCGATGATGATCGTGCATAGCACCGGCGAATATCTCGCTCGCACTGGCACTATCCTCATCGATTAGAACCACTAACGGGATGTCCCAAGTGCCATAACGCTTAGCAGTGAAGTTATGGTTTTCGTGACCATTTCTACCATGCGTGGACACGATGGTTCCTGAGGTCAAAAAGAGATCTGCCAATTCCACAGCCGCATCCAGTAGACCGCCGGGATTTCGCCGTAGATCGATGATCAGAGATCGCATCCCTTGGCCGCTCAACGCTAACATGGCTTTGCTAACCTCGGATGTGGTTGTCTTCTGAAAATTGGTGATCCGGATGTAGCCGACGACTGGATCAGCCATCTCGGCCATCGCTACGCTGGGAACCTCCACCTTGCGACGCTCTACCTTGACGTCGACCATTCGATCGTCGATGGTTTTGAGTTGCAACTGAACAACGGACCCCTCGGGACCACGAAGCAAATCTGCTGCTCGCTTGGCACCGATTTCTTGAACCGACATTCCGTCGACCTTGAGAATGCATTGCTTGGGGCTCAACCCTGCAAAGTAGGCAGGTCCACCGCGGAAAACATCAACAATCCGCAGCTCTGTCCCTTCGGCCCAGAGTTCGATACCCAAACCAATAAGATTGCCTTCGATGCCGGACATGACCTCTTGGTACTCACCTGGTGTCAAGAGCGCGCTATATGGATCGAGCAATCCAATCGATCCGGCTACGTACTCGTAGATAACGGCCGAGGTTGAGAGCCCGATGCTATCGTATGCTTGCTTAGCTACCAGAGTGGCTGTTTGCTTCAACTCTTCTGCCGTCGTGATGCGACGACCGAAAACGGACTTGTGTATGTTCTTACGAAACTCTTCGACGCTCTCCCGCGATGCATTGCGAACATGCTTACCGAGGAAATCAGGCTCGGTTAGAGCTACTTCTAGAAAGGCAGTTCCATGCAGTGCAAGCCTGTAGTAGTCGATGCGGTCGACATAATAGACTTCCAATTTAGCAATGACTTCCGAATAAACCTTTAATGCATCCGTTGCAGATGCGTTGTCAACAGCTTGTAGATAGGACCGGTCGCTGTATCTACGTGTAACGTCATGATGAACTCGACAAACTTGTAGACGTTCTGCGGCGTTGCGAAAGTCGGGATTCTTACGCACGACCTTTTCGTAATGAAGGATCGCTTCGTGCCAGCGTCTTTCCTGTTCCAGCTTTCGCCCGGCCTCAAGAACCTCAACCTCGACGGTAGTCCGGACACTTCCCCCATCCGGAAAATCTGCCACAACGTGCGGAACTGGCCCCATGAGCAGGAGACCAATGGCCCACGTCGAGAGAGTTCTAAGGTTCGAATTCTTCATACGAGCAGAGTCAGTTCGGGGCATACGGGGACACCTTGTCTAAATTTCCAAGGGAGTATGCATCTCCAGCAGTGCCAGTCAAAAAAACCACCGAACTTTTTGTCCGTAGCTTTTATGGAATCGTCAAGGTTTATCAACCTCGATCTCAATGTGACGCAAAGATGGAAAATGCGGTTACGAGAAAGTATCCCTCTCCAAGCCCAGCATGGGCCGCGCGTCATTGCACGAGTGAACTATAGGCAGAGGCTAGCACCGAGGCAATCATTTTTTCCCGACGATGCGACCTGAGGTTTGCCCCGACTGCATCACTGATTTCAAACCTGGCAATCTAGGCAGCCTGGGGTTAATAAACGGGAGTTTACGATAACGCTCGCAAATTAGATCGAACCTGCGATCGCATCGGTTTCTCGGACAGAACGTGCGAGCTCATCCCAGAAGGACACATACTTCGAATGATGCTTGAGGTAACTTTGGTCGAAAACAGCCCGTCGCAGCTCCTCACGTTGCTCGATAAGTCGGCTGAAGTCCTTAGGATCTTCGGGATTGAAAACGGGGCACGGGCGATCGTACACCACCATGGCTCCTTGTTCGCCGGAGTCATGGTATCGCGACAAGCCAACCACGCGATCGGCAACGTATAACGCTTCGTTCAATTCGTGCGTAACAATAATGATGGTGTAAGGTGGAACCTGCCCGGCTTGCTTCGCTCGAAGATTCTCCTGATAGAATCGCAAGAGCATGAGTTGCAGCTCCTCTCGCGTCGTCTCATCCAGTGCTCCGAACGGCTCATCAAGCAAAACCACTTTGGGTTTGAGAATAAAGGCTTGCGCGATCGCCACTCTTTGCCGCATTCCTCCAGATAACTCTGCTGGGTAATGACCGGTGGCAGCACCCAACCCTACCTGACTGAGAAACGCGCGTGCTCGTTCTAAATGCTCCCTCCGCTTGCGCAGATACGATGGCAAAGCAAAGAAACGAGATGGGAAGTTTGTCTCAATAAGTTTTAAACCGAACGCGACGTTCTCCTCTGCCGAAAGGAACTCATAAAGTGCGTAGTTCTGATAAACGATACCCACATCTTTGGTCGGTTTGCGTATCTCGACCCCATCTACCAAGATCCTACCTTCAGATGGAGGATGCGTTCCGAGTATCGCCTTGAGCAACGTACTTTTACCGCAACCACTTGGCCCCACCATGGCTACGATCTGCCCAGCAGCAATTTGCAAATTGATATTGTTCAGGATACGGTTGTCGCCGAACCATTTGCTAACATTTTGAATGTCTAACGCGTACATCGATTTACTCACTACTTGCTGTACCAAGGGCAAAGTTTTCTTCGCACCCAAACCAAAAACCAATCACCGAGCAAGCCGGTGAACCCGAGTATGGCTAGGTAGATGTACACGATGCTCATGTTTAAAACGCGGGACTCCATCCGAATGCGATAACCAATACCCGCACTTCCCACCAGCATCTCCGCAGCCAACAAAAAGATCATTGCGGGACCTATCTGCAAGCGAATGGCATCAAGAGTCGCTGGCAGAATCTGCTTCCATATCACCTCGTAAATGATTTCTGGATCAGAACCACCCAACGTATAGGCTTTACTAATGGCCTCATCGGAAACATCGTTGACGATTGATTGATAGACGCTCTGCGCCATGGTAAAGAAAACACCGAGCGCGACCATGGTCGTAAACATGGTTTGGTTCGTTCCTACCAGAATAAAGTAAATCGGCAGCATGGCCGTCGGCGGGATCTTGGCCAAGAAGGAAATCGTGGGGGCCAACGGGGCTGCGATCCATTCATAAGCCCCCATTGCTATGCCGACGATGATCGAAAGAACGACTCCCAACCCAAGTCCCAAAAAGAGACGCCAATAAGTGGCTCGCAAATCCGTTACCAACATGGAGGGTTTGGGATTCTCCTCGGACCCCTGCGGGGCCAGCATTCGCTTGGCCCCATCCTTAAAGGCTTGTATGCCGGGAATCACCTTTTGCGTTTCGTTCTTTTGCGTCTGTCGCTTTGACAAGACGCTATAGATACCAAACATTCCCAGTACGCCAAGAACCGATAATAGAACCGTCAGCCATGTCGGTAAATGAGCTCGAATCATTTCTGCCTACTTACCGTCCGCGTGAGCCTTGAGGAAACTCAAATCAAAATTCAATTGCGAATCCTTCGAATCAAAGCCAACGGTTGGCTTACCGGTAACGATGCCCTGTTCGATGCAGAACGTTGCTACAGCAGGCATGGTTTTCCCGCGGAAATCTTCCCCCTCGAACAATGCGATGGCAGCTTGAGGAGTTTTATAAAACTGGGTTTGTTGGACCACTTCTTTCATGTCGTTCAATGTCAAGTTGCTGAACTTAGCACCGATGGCGACCAGAGTGCTATCTGCGGTCTCAGGTTTCTCCATCCTCGCATTCACAGCATAAAATGTCTCGATGATGCAACGAGCGAATGCATCGCCCCCTTTCTTGCCCAGTGAATCCTTAGCTACCACCACCATGTCGATAATCTCCTCAGGAATCTCCGAGGAATCGAATAGCTTCTTCGATCCAGATACATCTCGCAAAGTTTGCATTACAAACGGATTCCAAACCATGATCGACGTTACATCCTTGTCCCCCGACTGCATCGCGGCTGCTGCTGCGCCTGGATCCATGTTGGCGAATGGATAATCCTTTGGGTTCAAGCCTCGCTTGATCAGAATTCGCTCGAAAGCATATTGAGACACACTTCGCTCAAGCCCCTTGGTGGTTTTGCCCTTCAAAGCCTCTACGCTGTCTATCCCGACCGCTACGCAAGCATCGGCCCCCAAGCTGGTCGAGGTTGGCAAAACCGCCACACTGGCTCGATCGGCTGCCGGGCCGAGAATGTCCATATTCGTAATGCAAACCGCATCGGCTTCGCTCGATCCATAGAGTTGGATACACGTGTCATAGTCGACACCTTTGAGAACGATATCCACGTTCCATTTCTTCTCGAGTTCCCCAAGTTTGCCTTCGTCGCCGTCGATCAAGCCAACGTCGCTGGCCACACCGAAAACACTCCACGACGGATACTCACTCCACGCCAACGTAAATACGGGGGTGGACTGACTCGTGGAGCCACCTGATGTACCGGTTGTGGGTTTTCCGGAATCACAACCCATCAAAACTGCTGCCATGAGCGGCACCGCAAGCCAAATTCGTTTCATGTCGGTCTCCTCTAATTCTTTGGGGTTACTTTTTGGGAATCTTAACTACAAACATTGATGCAGAAATTGCTCGGTAAAGACCTGGTTACTCTTTCAAATCCCTTAAATAGGACGGGTAAGCGGGGTCCGAATCGAGCTCCCTTAGTCGTTCTTCTGTTCTCTTGGCGATCTTTATACTCTCATCCAGCTCTTCTCGCAGGCGACTTAAGTCGGTACCGACGGTCTTTTTGGTAAAACTGCGATATTGCTCCAATGCTGAAAAAGAAAAATCAACGGAAACTTGAATTTCCTTCAGCAATCGCTCTCGCTCATCGAGCAACATCCGACGCTCATTCTGCCCAAGCTGCTTGCTCTGTGTCAGCAATCGATACGATTCGTATAGATTGTTGACCGAAGCCCGATAGAGTTGCTCGAACTGCGCGAGTATCTCCTGGCTTCGAATGACTACTCCTGGTTGGCTGGCTAATTGCTTGAATTGGGCGCGCTGAACTCGCAATGTCCTCAAAAGATCTTGATCGCGGTCGTCGTTGTCCTGCGATAAGAAGCGATCGAGCTGATCTAACTGTGCTTCTTCGGCTGCAATTTCTTGTTCGGCAAGCTTCTGAATCGTCTCCGCCGTAATGGACTCAGTCTTGAAAATAGCACGTGTCCCCATCCAGCCGAGCCCACCGAGTACTCCCGCTAATCCAGCTAGCGTCAACCAACCCACACCATCAGCCGCCCACGAAAGAAGCAGCGACGAAAGCCCACCAACGATCGGCAATACGACCGAAGGAGCCAAAAAGATCTCTCGGAGAACTCGATTTCGAACTTGATTCAATGCGAGGCCAACTCCTGATTACCCTGCAACATTCCGCTTAGCGCCAGACTTTGAAGCATGTGGATCGACTAGTACGGCAATTCCCCTAGTATAAAGACGACTCGCGATTGGCCAACCTTGCCTCGCACGCTCTTCATTCTTGATGCCGAAATTCCCCGCATTTTTAAGTAATCAACCGCTGCATCAGCCCGTTCCCGAGCCAACGCCAGATTCGCAGCCTCGTTTCCGCCCGAGGCTGCATTGCCTTCCACCTTGATATAGTAGGCAGGCCAAGTGAGCAGCTTTTTCGCCAATTCGTCCAGCGTCTGCTTGCTAGCCTCGGTCAATCGAGCGGTCCCTCTAGCAAAAACGAGCTCGGGGACGCTTAATGTCCCGACCGGTGTCAATGAGCCCCACTGATCTTCAGTGAGTTCGACTAGCTCCCCATCGCTCCGCACCAACTCATCCGGTAAAAAGTTCCCCGACTTTAGCTTCGCCAAAGCCTTATCAAAGAATAGCTTGGGATACTGCCCGCCCGTCGGATCGCGGTCGATCCCCTTGGTGGCCATCAGGACCGACATGATGCGGGCGATCATGTCCTCGATATGAACCACACGATCCTCACGCAATCCAAAGTGGGCGTAGTTCTCAAGCGTATTCTTCCAACGAATACCAGCCAAAAGCCTGTCTGCCTGGACGTCCGTCAATTTCGTGCCAGTCCGCTTGGCATCATCAAGAACGAGCTGCTTGAGCTTGGTCGGATCTCGAAACGCATTCATCGACCGGAAATAACTCTCGAGAACTTGTTCCACCACTTGCGGTTGCTTAACCAAATAGTCGCGGCTCACGACCAACGAGTCGACGATGTAACCGGTAAATTTGGAACTGTCTACGATGACATGCATGGCAGGGTTTTCGAGCAATTGGGAAACGAACGGCTCCCAAGTGACATAAACCTCGTCCGTCGTCGGTGCAGCGACTTGATAAGAAGCCATGATCTTTTCCGGAGAATCCACACGGCGGAATGGATCCGGTGCCAGATTGGCTAGATCAAAGTCCTTCATCACGACCCGAGTCAACGTTTCGCTCGGCGAATCCCCCACCAAAACAAACTTCGTCGTGGCTGAATTCAACGCATCGACATCGGGGAAACGATCTGTATAAGCGACCATAGCATCGGCACCACGCGTTTCATCAATCAAAGCGATGATCGTTACCGGGAGCTTGTTTCGCGCGCTGCATACTTTGATCAAGGCATCGATTGGAAACGCCGCGAATTGGATGGCTCCCGACTCGAGCTGATCCATTCGTTTGGCATAATCCGCCGCGTCATCATTGGTGGATAAGCGAATGCCCTGGCTGGCCAACTGATCTCGAAATTCCTGCGATCGCAGAACTGCATAGCCGGAAAACGCATCCAGCCCGATGGCTATCTCATGTTGATAGCGGCTGGTGCCTTGCGTGGAATCGAGCTTCTCCTTCTCCTTGGTCTCTTGCTCCTTTGCCTGCTCTGCCTTTTGAGCAGGTTGCAATACGAGCTTCCATATGCCAACTCCGACAGTTAGCACGAACAACCATAACAAAGCAGCTAAAGCAATTTTCGTCTTGGACACAGCAGTTTGGTTCGATCAGCGTTTTTTCTGAGACTTGAGCATGCCATTGAGGAAGATCGTTATAAAAACAACGATCGCTACAATAAACCAAAAGTTGCCACCCGAGGGTGGAGTGTTGGGCGCGGCCGCCCCGACACCTGGAGATGAGACCGCAAAAGTGTCGGTTTCCATGGATACTTGTTCACCGTCGATAGGTTTATTGACCATGCCAGCCAGTGCCGCCAATGCTTCGCTCGCAAACTCATCCGGCAGTCCAGCGATCAAATCGAAATCGGACGAACTACCATCATCGGTAGCCTGGTTGGACTCGGCGAATATCTCGATCAACGCCGACTCAAAACTTGATGCGTCGTTCGCTCTGCGATAGGTATGCGCCTTGCTCGCCAGAGTATGGTCGCTTTTCATGTCGACACCTATCGTATCGATGACGATACCCCGTGCGACCATGTTGGGTAGCAATCGATTGAGCTCCCGCCCATCGGTCGCCTCTCCATCGGTGACCACGATGAGCCGGTAGTCTCCGATCGGTTTACTCGATCGAGCGGCTAGCAATTGATCCATGGCGGTTTTCATAGTACGCCCAAGCGGAGTTCCGCCATCCGCTCGCACTTGGTCGATGAGAGCAACAGTCTTTGCCTTTTCGAGTGGCCCGAGCGGTACTAACCAACCGCCCTGGTTGCGTGCTCCGTTCATCAACAACAATCCGAGTTGCGTGTTATCCGGAAGCTGCCCCACAAGCTTCTTGAGGGCCTGCTGGGCAACCTTCATTCGGGCCTCTTTGCCTTGATCGGTTCGCATTTTGTCGCGCATCGATCCGGAATCGTCGAGCACGATTACGACCACCGGGGCAACGGAACTGGTCTCTTGTGCCGCCATGGTCCCGTGCACCGAAGTGCCAAACCATACGGTCATGCTAATCGTTAACGCGACAACCGCCGAGAAAATTCGGCATGGTCGATACTCCGCTTTAGGCTTAGCGGATATCGATTGGCTCAGCCAACGTATGTTCATTAGATTTACCTTTGGCCTGAATTGTTATTTAAAAATCGAATTCGTTGGGTGCGATCGTTTCCGCCTCGACCCGAACGATGCGAAACTCCACTCGCATGTTCTCTTTGGCTTCGTCCAAATTCTTCGGCTTTGCGATCACGGGCTCGGAAACGCCTGCTCCAACCGGCACGATCTGCGACAAGTCGAGATTGGCTTTCTCCGCTTTGGCAAACTTCACGACTGCATCGCGAACCGATTCCGCACGCTTCTGACTTAGATTCAAAGCCGCTTGCATCGTGACCAAAGGATCAGCCTTGCCACCGCTGAACTTGCCAGCCTTGATGAGTTCCACGATCGCAACCGTGTTGTTCAAATCTAGTTCTTTCCCATCGTAGAAATATTTGAAATTTCCCGACGAGCCGGTCTGTCTTAGGAGTTTTTTCTCCATCCCGGATTGCACGAGATCGATCAGCGTTTTGGTCGGGTCGGAGTGCCCCCGAATGACTATCTTTGCATTGCCGAACGTACTAGCCGCTTTGATGGCTCGCTGAAACTCAGCCCCATATCGATCGGCGGAGAACTCTTGGACGTTGGGTTCAAAGTTGATGGTGAAACTCACGATAGTATTGGCATCTAGATTCTCACCGAGAAACATCTCGGTCGATTCCGCTGAATTGGAAAAGCGTTCGCTCTTGGTCGGTTCGACGTATGGGACACCTGCCGTCTTAGCAATGTCTCGATAATCAAAATCGTTGGGATCAAACCCAAAACGATTCTTTGCATAGCCCCAACCAGTCGCCAAATCCAACGCTTCGGACATCTTGCTCTCAAAGCCGCTCAAGTTGCCGCTATCGCGAAAGAAAGCAATCTGCCCCGGCAGCCCCACAAATGTGCAATCCATCAACAAACCGTGGGCATCGACATCGAGAGTCGGCAACACTTCCTCGCCGAAGGTGCGTTGGCTCATAGTCAAAATGTCTTTGTAGGCATCCGACATCTTGCTGCTTTCTTCAAAGCCTTTTCGCATGGCCACCAGCTCCTCAGTTCCCTTGAGATAGCCAGCCACAAACTTGGTGACCCATTCCTTGTTAGCATCGAACCAATCTCGGCGAACGGCATAAACGTCTGCGATGGAACGGCTCATTTGTTGGGTACTGTTCACCATGTGAGCCCCCTCAACGGTCCCCTCAGCACCGCTGCCTACGGAATCAAAGCCGCTGGTCAGTCCGATCAAATCGGGGGTAATGACACAGCATGCGTCGATGGTCGGATCGTTTCGGAATGCCTCGGCGGCACCCTTCTCCCCAGTCAAATCATCCACCCAAACGATGGTGACATCTTCCCTTTTCAAATTCGCAGCCGATAGCGAGTCGTAAAGCAGACCGACGTGAGGCCCCCCTTTTTGGACAGCAATCTTCTTACCTTTGAGATCGTTCAACGTTCGAACATTCTTGCGAGCAACGATGTGATCCCCCGCGCTCCAGGATAACTGCAGAATCACGACTGGCTTGGTTCGCGGGTCCGCGCCAATTACCTCGCTCGCCAGTCCCATCATGTGAAAAGTGCCTCGCAGAAACGGAGTCTTGCCAGAGACATAATCGCGAACCTGCCCGATGAAGTCGTCACCGTTGACCAATTGCATATCGAGCCCCAGCTTGCCATACGTCGACCCCGGTGTCGTCGTCAAGTCGCCGTTAGCCAAAAACGTGGCCACATCCCCACCCCAGGTCAGAAAGGGAACCTTGGCGGTACCTTCCACAACCTGACCAACAGAAACGGGACCGACCAACTCCTTGAAGCTTTCTTGTGCTACGGAGCGGGTGGCCGCCGCCAGAAAGAGTATTGCCGCAAATAGTCTGAAATTTCGAAACCACATCATCTCTAATTCCTCGAGGAGTTCGGAGCTTTTGAACGCCGTGCATTCTAGCAGGCTTTAACCAGATTCCCACAAGGCGCTATTAATTCTCTTTAATCGCAGTTTCTGTTGGCTTAGGGTGGTGAAAGAGAACTTAGAACCGTTTAAGATGTTGGCTTCGTCCACTGAAACGGCCCAAACTGTACGCTCGCGCCCCTTTGCTTTCTCTTTCCACTCTAAAGTTTCCTTACCTCTCCCGCACGGGGTTTTATTCCACCAGGAGTCCTACCATGACCAAACCTACCCAACGAGCCTCTCATTACCCATCAACCCTTCGCAAATCCGATCGCCGTGAGTTCCTGGAACGATCGATGCTAGCCACCGCTGCTGCACTGGCGGCCCAAAACGCGTGGACCCCGTCGGCGCTCGCTCAAGACACCCCCTCCGGAACAATTAGCCCCAACGAGCAAATTCATGTGGCGGTCATCGGGGCCAACGGACGTGGTCAATCCCATGTTGATGGCTTTGCTGGCAAAAAGGGAACCATCGTAACTCACATATGCGATTGCGACGAAAAAGTCGGCCAACAGGTTTGCGAGAAGACTGCCGAAAGACAAAACGGCAAGAAGCCCACCTTTGTTAAGGACTTGAGAGCCCTCCTCGAAGACAAAACGATCAACGCGGTTAGCGTGGCCACTCCGAATCACTGGCACTCTTTGGCAACCATCTGGGCCGTCCAAGCGGGCAAAGATGTCTACGTCGAAAAGCCGGTTTCTCACAATGTTCTCGAAGGCCGTCGGTTGGTCCAAGCGGCTCGTAAGTACAACCGCATCGTTCAAACGGGCACGCAAAGCCGTTCCAATCCCGGCATGCGAGAGGCCATGACCTTTATCCATGCCGGCGGGATCGGTGAAGTCACCGTCGCACGAGGCCTCTGCTACAAACGTAGGCCATCGATTGGTCCAAAGGGAACCTACGAAGTCCCCAAAGCGGTCGACTACGATTTGTGGTCGGGGCCTGCCCCGATTCTACCGCTGACACGACCTAACTTTCACTACGATTGGCACTGGCAGTGGGCTTACGGAAACGGTGACCTCGGCAACCAAGGTATCCACCAAATGGACCTTTGCCGATGGGCTCTCAACGAAAGCCGACTCTGCGATCGAACTTTCTCGCTGGGTGGCCGGCTCGGCTATGAAGATGCCGGCGAAACAGCCAATACGCAATTGGTTATCCACGACTATGGCCAAAAGCAGTTGGCATTTGAGGTTCGCGGTTTGCCGACGGGTGACTACAAAGGTGCCATGGTCGGCATCATCGTTGAGGGGACCAACGGTTACTTGGTGATGACCTCTTACTCCTCCGGAACTGTATTCAGTCTGGATGGTGAAGTCGTGAAAACGTTCAACGGCGGCGGCGACGGACACCATTACAAGAACTTTGAAGAAGCGGTCCGGGCTCGCGACTACAAACTGTTAACCGCAGATTGCGAGGAGGGGCACTACTCGAGCGCCCTTTGTCACCTGGGTAACATTTCTTTACAACTAGGGACTTCGGTGCACAAAGACGATGTTGCCGGGAAGCTCGCTGACATCGAGGGGACATCCAAAGTTGGTTTCGCATGGGATCGAACCGTCGCGCACCTCAAAGAGAACTCCTTGGAAGATTTCAGCGTCAGCGTTGGACCAGCTCTGCCCCTCGATTCCAAGACCGAGACTTTTGTCAATAACGAGAAAGCCGATCAGATGCTCAGTCGCGAGTATCGCAAAAACTACGAACTGCCAACCGAGGCAACGTTGTAGGACCAACTACATAACTCATTACCAAGTCGACTCATGAAGCTTCGCGTTCAAAAGAATTCGCCTAGCGGCACTATCATTCTGTCTTCACCGGAAACGAGAAATGCCCTGTCGCGAGACTTAGTCCAGGATTTGATCCAAGCGTTTGGTGATTTCCATCGCGAGAAATCGGTCCGAGCGGTGGTGTTATCCGCATCCGGCGCAACGTTTTGTTCAGGAGTCGATCTTAAAGAATGGGGGAAAGTTCGCGACACCGAAGAGCCACTCGAGATCTGGCAAGATGTTGCGACCGAGTTGCAGGACTTGGTCGAGACCATGTTGCGTTTTCCCAAGCCGATCATCGCTGCCATAGACGGACCTGTTATTGGAGCCGGCCTCGCGCTCGTCTTGGCAGCGGATTTGGTGGTGGGGACACCAGCCACGAGCTTCTACTCTAATGCTCCGAAATTGGGACTTGTATCGGGGCTTGTTGCACCGTTAGCGCATTATCGGATCGGTGCATCGATTGCTTCGAGGTTGTTGTTGGCGAACGAGCCGATTGCGGCGGAGCAGGCGCATGGCTGGGGCTTGATTCACTATCTGGTCCCATCGGAGCATGTCTGGATCAAAGGGAGCCAGCTAGCGACACAGATAGCCGAGACCGCTCCGGAGTCGATTCAGATGACCAAGCGACTGCTTAATGAAATGGTAGGAGAAACGCTTTGGACTCATTTGGTCAGTGGTTCCGCCGTGATGGCGACCGTGTGCAGTTCCGAGGCCGCGACCGAGGGGTTAACAGCATTTCAAGAAAAACGCACGCCAAAGTTTTTGTAGACTCATCGTGGCACAAGCAAACTAAATTAGTCATGGATCACGAATTTCAGCACGGTTAGATTTCGGCTAACATGTTGGAGCGAACGTATTCACCATCCGAGTTTACCAGATCGATCTGTCCGGCATGCCAAACAAAGATTTTCATCAGTCCGCAATCAATGAACTTGGTTTCGGTGGAATCGCGTCGATTCTCTGGCGTTACTTTCGTGTGAAATCAGTCGAACAGTTGCGAAGCGTTTGGTTTATCATCGTTTACTTGCTTCTGTTCCAGATCTTCCTGTTGCAGTTACCCGTTGTTTACGGATTGACCATCGCGCTTGGGATTTTCTTCGTCATCATCGGATTGACCTTCTTCATGGAAGGCTTGCGACTCGGTCTTATGCCTTTCGGGGAGACGATTGGCGCGATTTTACCTCGCAATTCCAAACTTCCGTTGATCCTGTCTTTTGCATTTCTGCTTGGGGTCGGTGCAACCTTTGCTGAGCCAGCGATCTCGGTTTTAAAGAAGGCTGGTAGCGGAGTAAAACCGGACCAAGCACCTTTGCTGTTCAGTTTGCTCAACGACTTTTCTGGCCAACTGGTATTATCGGTTGGAGTTGGGGTGGGGGTCGCAGTTGCGTTGGGGATCCTTCGATTTTTCCTAGGATGGTCCCTGAAATGGTTCATCATTCCCTTGGTGACCAGTCTTCTTGGATTGACGATCTATGCTTATTGGAATCCGTTGCTTCGCCCTGTCATCGGTTTGGCTTGGGACTGCGGGGCTGTAACGACGGGGCCGGTGACCGTCCCGTTGGTCCTCGCGCTCGGTATCGGAGTGTGTCGAATTATCAGTAGCGACCGGCCACAAAGCTCCGGGGGAGCGGATGCGGGATTCGGTATCGTAACGCTAGCCTCGTTGCTACCCATCTTTGCAGTATTGTTGCTTGCCATGTATCACCAATTCGCAAACGATTACTACGGTACGCCGGGATACCAAGTCAGCGACGTTCAAGCTTCCGAGCAGGAGGTCGCGGACTCCAGCAGTACTGCGGAGCAACGCATAGACGAAGAGCAACCCCAGTTCAGCGAGGCGGAATTCCAAGCCTACCTCGAGAGCCGGAAACTGCCTCAGGATCCGAGAGGCTATAGTACGTTGTACAAGGGAGGCGACGTGGTGCTGGAGAACGGACGCATCGTCCATCGGAATGCCGAGATTGTTCTGGAAAAGGTCAATAATTACGGTGTTATCGAAAGTTTTATGATCTCCCAGACCCGCAGACCTTGGGACGAGAGCTTAGCGATCGGGCAAGAATTGTTGAGTGCTTTGCGAGTCTCAGCTCAAGCCATCTTGCCCTTGTGTGTATTCATGTTCGTTACGTTGTTGGTCATCCTGAGAGAGAGATTGCGGCAAGGTGACGAGATTGCACTAGGCATCTCGTTCTCTTTGATTGGGATGACACTATTCAGTCTCGGGCTAACGATGGGACTGACACCTTTAGGGACGCAACTGGGGAGTAATATACCGGTTACTTTCGCTTCCATTGTTCCGTGGGGGCGATCTGGTGCGGTTCCCGCAGTCTTTGAGAACCCAGTGCTTGGGAAATTGGTAACCATGTTATTCGCATTCTTTCTAGGCTACGGAGCGACGTTAGCAGAACCGGCTTTGAATGCCATGGGGGAAACCGTAGAAGAGGTCACCGTTGGGGTTTTTCGCAAGAGACTGCTTATGCACGTGGTTGCCGTCGGGGTTGGGCTCGGCATTGCAGCAGGAGTTGCTCAGATGGCATTTGAATCTTTGAGCTTAACGATGCTACTCATTCCGCCTTATGTACTCCTCTTGTTTCTAACCGTGTTCTCATCGGACGAGTTCGTGAATTTCGCATGGGACGGAGCTGGTGTAACGACCGGACCGATTACGGTCCCATTAGTTTTGGCAATGGGGCTGGGAATTGGATCGAATGTGCCTGGTGTTATCGATGGATTTGGAATCCTGGCACTGGCCTCAGTGGGGCCTATTTTGACTGTGCTATTGGTAGGATTAGTGGTGCAAAGGACTCGAAAAGACGAATTCAATATGGTGTCCGATGAAATCGTTTAACGTTCATACAGGGTACTCATTCGTTACAGCGATTCTTCCTCGTCAAACTGCTGGCTTGGTGGCGCAAGAAGTGTTGCAGAGTGGTGCAGCACACGTCATGACCATGAACGCCCGTGGTGCGCTAGTCAAGCAGCATTGGTACCAGTCGTTGTTACCTGCCATTTCTCCCGAACAAGAGATGTTGCACTTCATTGTGCCTGGTGAAGAAACCGATCGCTTGATGGAGCAGATAGCAATCGTTGGCAAGCTACAACTTTATGGAGCCGGCGCTATATTTTCGACCCCATGTGACGAGCTAATATGCTCAGGGGACTACCCGTTATGGACTCCGGGGAACTACACATTTGAGTCAGTCTCTTTTGATATCCGATTCAAACAGGATCTTACAGCGCTAACACATATCTCTGACCGCGGAGCGGCTGAGCCGATTGCTCGGGCTGCGATTAAAGCTGGCGCTCAGGGAGCTACGATCACCTACGTGCGAGGCTACGGTCTTCGAGATCGTCTAGGACTGCTAAGGGTTACCAAGAAGCACGATAAAGAACTAATCACAGTTGTCGTAGATCAGTTCGATCTCGAAGCGGTATTTCAATCCATGTCGCAAGCGGGACGAGTGGACCAACCGGGCCGTGGATTCATCTATCAACTGCCAGCCTGCAAGGGCTTAACAAATCTGGCCAGCGTTTTCATGGCAAAGAAGCACTCGGTAAGTATCCAACAAATGGTGAGCGCCATTGATACGCTGCATGGAGGAACCCAGTGGAGAGCTAATCCTCTGTTGATTCATGATCATCGAGCCCACGAGTTTGTTGCTACCAATCGAGGAGTTAGCCGGGACTTGACACTGCTTAGCGTCGTTTCTCAAAGGAAGGATGCGGAGACCTTGCTTCAAGGCTTTCTAGCCCATGGCTGTTCGGGAGCTACGGTTATCAACTGGAGGCTAGTAGAGTCCAGCTCCCCACAAATGCAGACTGGACTGCGAATCAATCGCGAGCTAGGCTGTGTCACAGCAGTAATCCCACAGCATCAAGTTGCACCGCTACTAGCCGCCTATCAAGAATTGGTGACGACCCAAGAAATGAAATCGACTTGCTGCTACACCCAGCGTGTTCCCGTGGTAAAGAGTTTTGGTTCCATCTCGTAATTCGGTGACTGGGTTGCATCGGGCAAGCTAAGGGGAGATGGAATGATTTTAGAATTCAGTGTTGTAGGGATTGCGATCATCCTAAGCCTTTATCCTAGGACGCGAACGTTTGGTTTTGCGTCTTGGGTATTGGCGTTTGTATTGATTGCGTTTTGGCGACCTGAGTGGTTCGCTGAGTGGTTTGGTTGGAGATTAAAGGGAACAGTACCATCCTTGATTCAGCTCGCTATGTTTGGGATGGGTGCGACGTTAACCATCGACGATTTCGCTCGAGTCTTGAAGATGCCCAAAGCGGTTGCTATTGGGTGCGGTTTGCAATACTGCGTGATGCCCCTCGTCGGTTTTGGTTTAGCGTTTACAACGGGCCTGCCACCAGAAATTGCCGCAGGCATCATTCTCGTTGGATCTTGCCCAGGCGGCGTGTCGTCGAATGTAATCACCTATCTAGCGAGGGGGAACATCGCCCTCTCTGTGACCATGACGGCATGCTCAACCCTTTTATCCCCGATCATGACACCACTGGCTATGAAGCTTTTAGCTGGACAGCTAGTCGAAGTGGATTTCTGGAAGATGCTCTGGGTGATTGTGACGACCGTCTTGTTGCCGATCGCTGGCGGCCTGTTGGTCAACCGAGTGATTCGCTGGTGGGGAGGGAGCACATCTCTGGCGGAACGAATGCTCTCCAGGCTAGCCATGCTGGCCATCTGTTTGATCTGTGCCATTATCATGGCCGACGCACATGAGGCGATGCGGTCGGTCGGTTGGGTGCTCGTTCTGGTTGTGGGAGTGCACAACTTTGCCGGTTATGTATTCGGTTATGGTATCAGTTGGCTAAGCGGATTGAGTGAGGCGGAATGCCGAACCGTGGCGATCGAGGTTGGATTGCAAAACGGTGGCATGGGAGCTACGATTGCCAGCGAGGTGTTAAAGAGCACCCAAGCTGCCTTGGCAGCAGCGTTGTTCGCTCCTTGGATGAATGTGACCGGTTCGATTCTAGCGAGCTGGTGGCGTGGACGCCCGGTTGTCGAACAGGATACGCTCACTCCCCCGAAAGATTCTGTTGACAAACTCATGAACGAGCAGATCAACTAGATCTGCCTGTCCCTCTTTTGGTCAGTGGAATCCTTTTTAAAAATTGTGCTATTATACTTTTCGGCAGGGATGACGGTTTCTCTTCCAAGAGATCCATCGCGAGTTCGAAGAAGCTTATATTCGCTCAAATTCTGCACCCCGGCCAACTGGTTTTATTCCAACTTTCCTTTTCTTGCGTCAAAAGGTTTACACTATGTCCTATTCGAGTCCCTACGAAGCACCAGCGTCGCACGTTGGTTTTGTCACCGACGACGAAATTCGTAAAGTGTCGATCGATCCGATCGGGCTACTCAAGCGAGGGAAAGATTTGTTAGGGGATCAGTATTGGCTCTTCTTGGTTGTCTGCTGGTTAGCCTTGATCATCGGCTCCATGGTTCCTTTTGGAATCGTAATGGGACCGCTTATGGTTGGTGTCTACATGTGCTTGCGAGAGCGAGAGGAGGGCAAGCAATTTGAATTGGGAACCCTTTTCAACGGTTTCGAACGTTTCATCGATGCTTTTATCGCCGTCCTGTTGCAACTGGTCATCGGCTTTGTTGTGCTCATACCGGTCTTTGTAGCACTTATTATTGTTGCGGTTGTTGTAGCTGCAGCAGAAAACAATGCGACCGATGTTGCAGCGGTCGTAGGAGTTGTGGGAGGTATTGTGCTCATCCCTTTAATCTTCATTGCCGTGCTGCTCGCCTATCTGCCATCGGTCTTTTGCTTTCAGCTTATCGCCGATCGAGGTGTTACGGGCTTGCAAGCCATCACGCTCAGCATAAAGGCTGCATGGAAAAACCTATTCGGTCTAATCTTGTTTCAGATCGTTGTGGGAATTATCTCCGCAATCCTTAGCTTGATGTGCTTTTTTCCCGTCGTCTTTTTCTTTCCGATCGCCTTGTCTGCAGCCTTCGTTTTGTATCGCGACATCTTTCAGCCCCTACCGGACACCAGCCTCTCGTAATGGAAGTTTAACGACTTCCACTTCGTGGGGGATTGCCTACTTGATTATCGTTTTTGTGCTTCGGCTTTTCGGGCTGCTTCCGCAGCAGCTCGGATCGACTTGAGGCGGTTCGGGTTGTCAGCTTGTCCAGTAACCTCATAAAGAAACCTGCTCGGATAGGTCGTGCGAGGTTTACCCCACTTGTGCCGAGACATGGGGAGCGTCAACGTCAGTTCATCCTGAGCACGCGTGACACCGACATAACAAAGACGCCGCTCTTCATCGACTTCCTCAGCATTTCCAATAATAGATCGCCTGTGAGGAAGAATCCCTTCTTCCATCCCCACCATATAGACAATCGGGAACTCAAGTCCTTTGGCGCTGTGGTAGGTCATGAGAGAGATGGCATTCTTCTTCATCTCCTTTTCCTTAGGGGAACCAAACTCGCGTCCAGCCAGAGTGACGCTGGAAAGGAAATCATGCATGTTCGGAACCTCCGCCTCCTCTTCGTACTCCGCTACTGCATTGATAACTTCCTCGATGGACGATAATCGCATCTGGCATTCATCCGTATCAGGATAGAGGCGTTCGACCTCGGCACGATACTTCAAGGACTGAATAAAATCGCTCACGAGTTGCGTCAAGCTGTCTCGTTCGAGCGAGCTTGTGGCAGGAGAGGCGTCGTTCGAAGCGCTCGCGGTGATGGCTTTGGAACGTCTGGAAAAATCTGCATGCATATCCTTCAATTTCCCGATCCCAGCTTGTGCAGCGGAGGGGAGCGAGCTGAGCATTTTAGGCTCCTGCATAACGGTCCATATATTCGTGGAATCAGCGACCGCTTTTTTAAGTAGCTTGTCGATGGTGCTGGCCCCCATCCCGCGTGGCGGGACATTGATCACGCGCAGCAGAGCGAGTTCATCTTCAGGTGTATCAAGCCAGCGAAAGTAGGCCAGCAGATCGCGAACTTCTTTACGGTCAAAGAAGGACTGGCTTCCGGTGATGACATACGGCAGCTTCAAATGTCGCAACTGCATTTCAAAGGCCCGAGGTTGTTCGTTGGTTCGGAACAAAATGGCAAAGTCACCTGCTTCGACCGCTGGGTCCTTGGCGAGTCGTGTCGCGATTTCTTCCACGACCCCTTTGGCTTCATCGGTTTCGGTGGGGAATTGCAAAATGCGAGGGGGCTGGCCATTGCGCCGAGCTGCTCGAAGTGTCTTATCGTGTCGATGGGAGTTAAATGCGATGAGTAGATTCGCCATTTGCAGAATGGCTTCCGTGGAGCGATAGTTGTCCTCCAAACGGACCATTTTGGCTTCTGGCCAATCGGATTTGAAGTTCAGGATATGGCGAACCTCGGCACCGCGCCAACCATAAATAGATTGGTCGTCATCCCCCACAACGCATAGATTGCGGTGATCGATGGCGAGGGATTTGATGATGCGATATTGCGACCCATTGGTATCTTGGTATTCGTCCACCAAGACGTGATCGTAGCGACCGGCTTCTTCTTTGCGAACGGATTCGTTTTCCTGCAGGAGCTGTTCAGCGCAAACTAGAAGATCGTCAAAGTCAAACGCGGCCTGCAACTTTAGTGCACGCTGATAGCGTTTGAAACCGGCCGAGGCCATATGCTCCTTATCGTCTTTCGCAACGGAGAGTGCTTGCTCCGGACGGACCCCGCTGTTTTTCCAGGAACTCACGATGTTAAGGAACTCGCCTGGGGAGAGCATGGCTTCGTGGACCTTGATCTCTCGCAAAATCGTTCGTGCGACACTCTCCGCATCGCTCCGATCATAGATGGTGAACTTCTCGGGGTAACCAAGCACTTTAGCATGTCGCTTTAGGATTTGGACGCAATGCGAGTGAAAGGTACCGATCGCAGGGCGGGGAGGGCTGGGCTGGCCACGGCGAACTCGCTTGGGAATTTTTAGCTGGTGCGAAATGCGCTCATGCATCTCGTGGGAAGCTTTATTGGTAAAGGTGACTGCAAGGATACGATCGGCTTTGGTGCCATTGCGGATCAAGTTGGCAATTCGAAAGGTAACGACGCGAGTCTTCCCGGTCCCCGCTCCTGCCAAAACAAGAAGGGGGCCAGATAATGTGTCGACTGCACTTTGTTGTGGAGGGTTTAGTTCTGCCATGCAGCCCAACTTACTGACTGCATGAATTTAGAAAAGAGCAACTGGAAAAGTCATGTTCGCAGCAGCTGCAAACACTTCCACCCACCTACATTAGGTCAACTATTTCGAACTTTAGACTTCGCTAACGGGTTCTTTTTTGTGTGTTGCAGCGAAAATCATGTACAGCGCTGGAACCACAAAAAGGGTAAAAAATGTTCCGATAACCATCCCCGCGACTAGCACAATACCAATCGAATTTCTCGCCATTGCTCCTGGCCCCTCGACAATGACCAGTGGAAAATGCCCTAGGACCGTTGCCGCCGAGGTAATTAGAACAGGACGTAGGCGTGTCTTGGATGCTTCGTGGATCGCATCAAGCTTCTGTAACCCTTGCTCCTGAAGCTGGTTCGCGAACTCGACGATCAGAATTCCGTTCTTGGCAACCAACCCTACCAAGGTGATCAAACCAACTTGTGAGTAAATGTTAATGGTGGTTAACCCCAGGAAGGTCAAAGCTAACGCTCCCGAAATGGCCAACGGAACGGAGCCCAGCAACACGATGAGGGGATCGCGAAACGAATGGAACTGCGCTGATAGGACCAAATAAATTAATACGAGTGCAAAGCCGAGCGTGATGGTGAGCGATGAACCTTCATTGCGAATCTGCCGAGACTCTCCCCCGTAATCGATCGAAACGGATTCCCCAGCCACTTCGCGAATGATCTCTTCCATCTTTCTAAGGCACGATTCCTTCGTCAGCATCGGAATCGGTAGGGGCTCGCCAAATATTTGTATGGCGGCTTGTTGCTGGAATCGCTTGAGAGACCTAGGTGCAGTTATTGGTTCGATTGAGGCAAAACTAGAGACCGGGATAAGCTCTCCACTCGGTGTACGGATTTTGAGGTCCATCAACGAAGAGATCGACTTGCGTTCCTCCTCAGCTAACTGTGGGATGACTTGATACGATCGATTGAAATAGTTGAATCGGTTGACATACCCACCGCCAAGCAAAACACCTAGTTCCTGCGCGACGCTAGCCAAGTCCATTCCCAGGTCAGCCACCTTTTCGCGATCAACGATCACGCGGGCTTGTGGCAAGTCGAATTTTAGATCGGTATCCGCGAACATGAACATCCCAGTGGCCATTGCCTTTTGGACAATTTCCTGAGCGAGCTTCACGAGCTCCTCTGGCGGTGCCTCGCTTTTCAAAAGAATCTCAACGCCATAATTGCCCGCACCTGGCAGTGGAGGAACCACCACAGGAAAGGCCTGCAATCCTGGATTTTGCATCGCAATAGCCATGATGTCGGGCACCATGGCCATAGTGGTGCGACTGCGTTCCTTGAAGTCTTTAGTAATCACACCGCCAAAGCCACCTCCCGCACTTGCGAGAGCCCACATGTATTTGGTTTCCGGCAAGCTATCGAAATCGTCGGCAAGTCTGAGCGTTGCTTGCGTGGTGGCCTCTAACGTAGAATCGGGCGCCGCCTGCAGCATCACTGCAATGGCACTCTGGTCCTCGACCGGTGCCAATTCCTTGCCGCTGAGCAGATATAAAGGAACAGCTGCCAGTGCAATAACCAACGTTCCGAGCAGAATTCCCCATTTCGCTTGAATGGTGACGCCCAGAATAGAGCCGTATACCGACTGTAAACGCGAAAACTGGCGATTGACGAATCGAGTTAAGAATCCTTCTTTGCCGGAGGGACTAATCATGTAGGCACTCATTACGGGCGAAAGCGTTACAGCCACCAAACCGGAAACCAGAACCGCCGATGCCAGAGTAAAAGCAAATTCTTTGAAGAGCATCCCGGTCAAGCCGCTTTGCATACCGATCGGCGCATAAACCGTAGCCAGCGTAATCGTCATGGCGATAATGGGACCGACTAGCTCCCGCGCGCCGACCAAGGCGGCTTGAATTCTCGTCATCCCTTCCTGCACGTGGCGTTGGATATTCTCGACAACGACGATTGCATCATCGACCACCAGACCAACAGAAAGAACGATGGCTAACAGCGTGAGTAGATTCAGGGAAAAACCCATGATCAACATGATCAAAACGGCTCCTATGAGGGACACCGGCATCGCGATCAAGGGAACGATCGCCGTACGAAGCGAGCCCATAAACAGGAAGACAACGATGCCTACAATAACAATCGTTTCTACCAAGGTCTTAGAAATCTCGTTGATCGCATTTTCCATAAACATGGTCGCATCGAAAGCCAATTGCATATCGATATTCGTTGGTAGCGACTCCTTGAGTTTCGCCATCTCCCCTCGCAGATTATGAGCGACCTCGATTTCATTGCTACCTGGAAGAGGCCAAACGGAAACGTAGACCGCCGGTTTACCACCATAGATAGCGTTCATCATCGGCTCTTCGGAGCCCAGCTCGACTTTGGCAACATCGCCGAGTCGGATGGTGGCATCGTTCCTTTGAGCAACGATCAAGTCGCGAAACTCCTCCGGGGTTTTCAGATCGGTGTTGGTCAGCAAGTCGATTTGAACCGATTCGCTTTTAATGCGCCCAATCGCTGCTAGATAGTTATTGCGTCTGAGAGCGTTAAAGATATCCCCTGGGGTCAAATTGACTTCCGAGAGCCTCTCTGGGGAAATCCAGATTCTCATTGCAGGAAGCTGGCCGGCTTCGATCCCGATTCGTTGAACCCCGGGCAATGTCTTGAGTTGAGGTTGAATGTTTCGGATCAACCAGTCGGTGAGTTGAGAAATATTTAGATCGTCTGATGTAAAGCTTAAGTAAAACGATGCATACGGTCGATCCGCACGATTCAACTCCACTTGTGGCGGTTCTGCTTCGGCTGGGAGCTCACGTCGGACCTGCTGAAGCCTGGCGCTGATCTCCGCGAGGGCCGTGGTGCTGTTGTGGTTTAGCTTGAGCCGTACCGTAATCTTGCTGACCCCGGCGGTCGATTCCGATTCGATATAGTCGATTCCCGCGATGGACGAGACCGCTTGTTCGATCGGTGTTGTTAAAAAACCTCGTACGGTTTCGGCGGATGCACCGATGTAGACCGTTGTGATGACGATCGAGGTGCTCTCGAGCTTTGGGTATTGCTGCACAGGCAAGGAGAACATACCTCGGACCCCGATGAGAACGATCATCAAGTTGAGGACGATCGCCAGCACTGGGCGTCTGATAAAGATATCGGTAATCGCTTTCATGGTTCGCTGTCTAGTTCTTCTGCGATACGGGCTTTACCGATTTAGCTTCTGGGTTCGATTCCACAATCAAGCTGCCAGGCATTAGTTTGAACGAGCCAAGGGTGACCACGCGTTCGCCGGCTTTGACGCCGCTCATGAGGGCAACCTCGTTGCCGATCGACTTGATAACTTGAACCATTCGCTGGGTGGCACGCAATTGTCCCTTACCGTCATCCTCTGCCACAAACGCCAGGGCCCCTTCTGGTGTTCGGCGAAGGGCTTCCACGGGAATGGCAACTGCATGAATCTCGTCCCCGTATTCGATTTGGATTCGTACGCTGTCGCCTGGTTTTAGGAAAGCAGGTGCATTGCTGATTTGCGCTCGGGCCATGATGTTTCGAGTTGCCTTATCGGTCCGAGCATCGAGTGCAAGGATTGTGGCTGTGAGATGCGATTCCTCAGCGATGAGGTTGATCGATTGACCAGGCTGAACATACGGTGCCACGTTTTGGGGAATGGTAAAATCTACGAAGAGGTAGTCGTCAACACTTTGCAAGGACGTAATCTGTGTTCCCGACGGTAGATATTGGCCTTGGTGCGTATCGGACAAACCAACACGGGCCCTGAAAGGAGCCAGCAGGGTTTTCTTTGCGATGACGGCCCTAAGTTCGGCAACTTTCGCTTCGGCTTGCAACACTTGCGTCTGTGCTTCTTCGAGTTCAAGCTCAGTCAACGCGCGGCTTTGATATGCTTCACGCGTGCGTTCAAATCGAGAGCGAGCGATAGCTGCTGCTGCTTGTGCGCCCTCCAACTGGGCCTGCTCGATGCTAATGTCGAGTTGGAGAAGCACGGTTCCTGACTCAACAATCGCACCTGGCGCAAGGTTAGTCGTGACCACGGTACCAGGCACTTCGTTGCTGAGAAGAACCGATCGGGGCGCAATTACGGTCCCGATCGCCGTCGAAGTCGAACGAAACGATAACGGGTGAGCAACTCTCGTTTCAACGAAGCTGGGGGTTTCCGGGGGCGCAGCTTGAGCCCCCATTTGGGCGAATTGGTATTGTTTGATGGCGTACAATCCCACTCCGATTGCAGCGACTCCCACCAAGACAACAATGGACCCAACCACTGAGACAAGCCACTTAGGACGTTTCATTTTTAACACGATTGATCATTACCTGTTAGAACCTCAAGAAGCCTTTGAAGTGACTCACGAACTTGTGCGATGCGATCTGTTTCCAGCGGTGCCAATTGAGTGACCCATCGCAACCAAATACCATCGATCACTGCTAGCACCAAATCGGCGATCGCAGAGTCGTTCATCTCCGCTTTCATCTGAGCCAGTAAGTGACGATAGAAGATATGCAACGGCGTCTCTTTGCCTGAACAATGAACCATGACAGAAAGCAAGGCGGTCGAGGTCCGCCTCAGCTGCTCGTCCCACTCCGTCGCATCTCCAAGGCAACAGCTGATCACCCCCCTCACCGTGGGACAAGGACCGGCGGGTTGAGCCGCGATAACGCGATTCATGGACTCGCGCCAGCACTCTACGGTTCGGGCAACCAAAGCGTCAATTAAGACTTCTTTGCTAGGGAAATGGTGCAGCAGCCCACTTTTGCTCAAACCAGCGGTTCGAGCGACCACCTCGAGCGTGAGCTTTCCAACCCCCTGGTCGACCACAACCGCTTCTACCGCGTCGAGGATTTGAGTCCGGATTTCTATAGAAGTGGTAGCACACATAACTCCATCTTACAGACCGACCAGTCGGTCTGTCAAATCATTTTTATTCCTCGATCAATGCTGGATGGTCTACTCAGGTGTCGCAAACGAAACGGAAAAGCCTTCGCAGCCGGAAAACTCTATCTATCCTGCCAGATTTCCCAAAGGATTTCGGTCCCCGCTGTCGATACGAGATGAGACGGGTTGTCGACTGCCTCAGAGGAACATGAAACCTCCGCAGTCGATTGCCAGAACTAAAGCTAGCAGGGAGGTTGTGTCAGTGAAGAGCCAATCGGAGGAGCCAAAACGCGAAGTGTTGCTAATCGCTTTGCTCGTAGCGCTTTTGGCTTCCAGCTTGACAAGTTCAGCCGCTCTCGGCGGCGATATGGATCGAGCCGCTGGAATCATCCGGCTTCAAGCTATCCCCGGCAACACGGACTGCCCCGTCATTACAGCTATGGATATCTCGCCGGATGGAAGATTCCTTTCCGCAGCGGGTGATGATCACGCGGTCCGATTGCTCGAGCTACCAACACAGAACGGGAGCGACGCTACGGCCTACTCCCTCGCGGCTAACAATAGCACTGCTTCTGGCTCAGGTGCGACCGATGAGAGACTATGGGAACCGATTTCGCGATTCACCTGGACGTTGCACTCCGATTGGGTTCGCGCCGTTCGTTTCTCTCCATCGGGCAAACTCGTCGCTTCCTGCGGCAACGATGGGCGAATTCTGGTTCATGAGGTCGCGAGCGGGAACATCGCTGCGAATACGCTGGTCGACCATGCCTTACAGGATTTGTGTTTTGCCAGCGATGACACGATCTATGCTGTGGGATTCGATGCCAACGTCTACCGCTGGAACATCGCTCAGCCACATCCGACCGTTGACCACAGCGCGGACTGCCAAGACCTGCGCACGATCCAATTCTCTCCGGAATTGCAAATGCTAGCTTATGGTGGGAGAGATGGTGTACTACGACTTTATCACGTTCGAGAGGGTAAGACTGAGGTTTACGCACTGTCTCCAGCCCATTACAGCCGGATTCGCTCGCTTCAATTCTTGCCTGACCAACGAACCTTACTGTCGGTTGGTGAGGATCGCAGATTAATTCAATACGACATTCCGACGAAAGCTATCATTTCGACATCGGACTTTCCCGGTGGAAAATTATTTGGACTTACCAGCATAGATCCTGATCAGCTTGCCATCGCTGGTGCAGACAACACGATCAAGCTTCTTGATGCGAAAACAGGTCAGGTCCGAGCCAAACTTATTGGTCACGATGGGACTGTCACTCTTCTACATGCCAGAGGTGGCGTATTAGTTTCCTCTAGTTTCGATACTACCATTCGGATATGGAATATAGATCGAGCAGCCCGTGAATGTGACGATCAAAAACGTTACTACCATCCAGTCGCTGCTCAGTTCGAGGATTCTGGGGCTTTGGAGAAGCCGGGTATTCTCGTTAGCAAACCTAATCAATAAACAAACGTAACCACCGCACTTCATTTTAAAGACGAACCGAGGATCGATATCGTGTCTTGGAAACGACGCATTGATCAATGGAAAAAATACTTGACCGTGCGGGCTCCGTTCTGTCGCGAGACTTCTTCTAGGGCAAGTAGAAGTAGTGATGCGGGCTTCACGGCTCAAGCACGAGGGCGGGAATATGTTCGAAGATCGATTCTAGAAGCACTCGAGCCTCGAAATCTTTTCAATGCCGATCCCATCTGGGTCGGGGGGGTGTTTATTGAGGAGGATATGGGATCCGACCTTACGCCCGATCGCTTCTTCATCCAATTCAAAGGTGGGGCGGAGAACACTAGGCTCACTAAGATCGTGATCGACACGGATCAAATGCCTTTAGGCTGGTCACGCGGTGATATATTCTTTGATACAGAACCGGGCGGGCGAGGTGCAGATTATTCTCACCCGTTCCGAGTTGTCCCCAATGGAAAATTCTCGGAAGCGAATGTACGAGCTGAAGTCGAGGATGGCGGCAAATTGCTCGTCATCTATTTTGACAACTTCATGGCAGGTGACGTTTTTGAATTTACGATCGACGTCGACGAAGTTCAGTATCTAGAGGATGCGGACAACCTCGACATCTTCAACCGAGATGTCGATCCAGTAGTTTCTGGTGTTGAGTTCGCCAGGTCAAGGCTGACCGCGCACTTCGTAGCACCGCACTATGAGGATGCCCTAGTAACCACAGCCTACGTGAACGAATACGATTTCCAGATGATTCCGTCCGGGCTCGATTTGCCGCTTGACGATGATAACGGCCTGCGAGATCGAACCGCTGGTACCGCTGTTCAGTTGGTTCAGACTCCCAAGCCGATCTCACTGGCGGGAACAGTGTTCGTCGACAACAACCTCAATCTCATTCGAGACCCAGGCGAAGTCGGAATCGCCAACGTACCTCTGTCGCTGTATCGATTTGAGAATGGCCAATACGTGCCAACCGGGCATCAAACAGTAACAAACGCCCAGGGGCACTATGTTTTCGGCACTTCGCTCGGCTTGATGCCAGGCAAGTACCAAATTCGCCAAACCCAACCCACGGGTTTCTTCAGCGTTGGTGCGATTCCAGGCTTGCTCGACGGAACAGGCCCCCTGGGGGCAACGGTTTCCACGGATAAAGATATTCTGATCGATATCGAAGTCCCGTTGGGTGATACGCACGGCACCAATCTGGATTTCGCAGAAGCCCAGCCGATCGAAATTTCTGGGTTCGTTTATCACGATCGAAATAATAACGGTATCAAAGAAGCCGGCGAAGAAGGTATTGGCGATGTCGAGATCCAAATTATCTCCATAAGTAGCATCGGTGCTCCAGTTTCCCAAACGATTAGAACGGCAGCGGATGGATCCTATAGACTGACCGGCCTCCCTCCTGGGTTATATCGCATCGTCCAAACGCAACCCGCCGGTTACATCGACGGCAAGGATGCGCTCGGTCGTGTCAATGGCCAGCCGCGCGGTACCATGTCCAACGATCTATTTTCCAACATTCGCATTGATGGAAACGAAGTGGCTGTCGAGTACAACTTTGGCGAACTCCTTCCAGCCACAATTTCAGGAACCGTCTATCATGATGCCAACGATGACGGGATTATGCAACCTAACGAGGTCGGCATCCCTAATGCGCTGGTGCGATTGGTTGCCAGCGATGGTTCGATAACGGAAAAATTCACCGATGCGTTCGGACGCTATAGTTTCGGCGGACTTCACCCCGGAACCTACACAATCATTCAAACCACTCCCGTTGGATTCCTGGATGGAAAAGATCGCGTCGGTACCATCAACGGGCAAATCGTTGGTGTTCTGAACGAAAGCGATGTCATTGGAGCAATCGCAATCGCGTCGGGGCAACAGGGCGTTAACTACGACTTCGGCGAGATTCGCCCAAGCAGCTTGGCCGGTCAAGTCTTTGAGGATATTAACGGGGATTCGATTCGCAATCCTGGTGAACCATCCATCGTAGGCGTCAAGATCGAACTCCTTAATAGCAACGGGACCGTTGTCGCGGTAACGCACACAGATGCCCAAGGTCGCTACCAATTCAATCAACTGCGACCAGGAACGTACTCTGTCCGTCAGACCCAACCCGATGGATATATCCAAGGTGGCCATAAAGCTGGTACGGCAGGTGGTGATGCATCGATCACGGATCTCGTCCAGTCGATTGTTCTGGGGCAAGATATCGATGCACAAGAATACGATTTTTGGGAGCAACGACATGCTTCCCTCTTCGGGGCCGTATTTGTGGATACCGAACGAAACTGCACCTGGGATCCCGGTGAAGAGCCACTCGCTGGTGTGAAAATTGAATTGCTCAACGGTTCAGGAGCAGTCATAGCAACAACCTTTACCGATGCGAACGGTCACTATCGATTCGACAACCTGGTACCCGGTACTTACACCGTTCGTCAAACGCAACCAGATGGCTACTTCCACGGCGGTCAAAAGGCTCCACCAGGAGTTGGACTCACCGATCAAGCGGATTTGATCCGCGACGTTCGATTGCTGTCTGGTCAAAATCAAGGGGAACTGAATTTCTGCGAGGTACCACCCGCCGAGATTACGGGATTCGTCTTCCAGGATGGGGTTCCGCTCGTCACGCCAGACGGTGCACCCCCTCCGAATTTGCAAGACTATAAGACAGGCGTGCGTGGACAGTCGAGCATTCCGATTGCTGGAGTTCGATTGCAGTTGCGCACCCTGACTGGTCAGCAGATCCCCTCCGCAAATGCATTGCCCGGAATCTACGATGGTGAATTCATCGAGGTCATTACCGACGAGAATGGATTCTACGAATTCAAAGGCTTGCGAGAGGGGGCATACCATGTCTATCAAATCCAGCCGATTGGGTATTTCGATGGGATCGATCAACCAGGTTCGACGTTCGGTAGCTTTGCAGTGAACCCATGGTTCGAACTCGACCCAATGGCTTTAGGGATTCTGTCCATGCTTACGCTGTCGGCGGAGACGGATCCCGGCAACGATGCGATCCTGATGATCAATCTGATGGCGGGAGCTCGCTCGGTGGAAAACAACTTCAGCGAAATCCTGGTCACTATGGCCGAACCACCTCCACCTGAGGATCCTCCCGCGCCGCCGCCGCCACCGAGACCGAATCTGCCTGAACCACCACTAAGCGCAGGGACCTATCCTGGACCAATCGACAGGTATATTGTTCTGCCACCGATCTTGCCTGCCAAACAGTTCGAGCCTATCGGCGGGTACAAGGAGGAGTTTTCCTGGCAACTAAGCATCATCAACGCTGGGTTGCCGCGCGGTCATAAGCAAGAGAAAGCCGTGACTCGCGACAAAGTGAAAGACTCAGCAGTCGTACTCAATCCGGTTCAGTGGACGATCGATTCGGTTGACCGGGGACGTTGGACCTATGTCTCCACCAATAAGGTTCGCATGACCCGCGAAGCATTCAATGTATTGGGTGCCAAGCAATTGGCCGGTGACTTTAACGGTGACGGTCGCGCCCAGATTGCACTCTTTAAAGACGGAGAGTGGCTCATTGACATCAACGGGAACGGCATCTGGGACGAAGGAGATCTCTGGATCAAACTTGGAGAGCAGGGTGACCGCCCGATCGTCGGCGATTGGGACGGTGATGGCAAAGATGACATCGGTGTATATGGCAACACTTGGAGGGCCGACGAACTAACCTTGGAAAGAGAACCGGGGTTGCCCGATGCTACCAATCAGCGATTAACCCGCCCCAAGAACCTGCCACCCGATAGAGACTCCGTGCGCGAACGTCTAATGCAACGCAGTTCCGAGGGGACCCCTCGTTCTGATGAGGTTGATCACGTATTCCGGTTCGGATCGAACAACGACACACCTGTGGCTGGTGATTTCAACGGAGATGGGATATCAACAGTCGGCTTGTTCAACGCGGGGCACTGGACACTTGATACCGACGGCGATGGACGCCTAACCGAGAAGGACTCGTACTTCCAGTTCGGACAAGCGGGAGATATTCCGGTTGTCGGCGATTTTGACGGCGACGGAATCGATGAGATTGCTGTTGTCCGTGGCAACAAACTCATCGTGGATAGCAACGGTAATGGTGCTCTCGATGCTGCTGACAAGGTCTTTGAAATCGAAGGCGAAGGCGAAGACGTGATCGTTGGGGACTTCGACGGTGACGGAATCGACGAAGTCGCTTTCTATCTGAACCTGCCGGTTTCCGATCAAGCCGATGGCTATACCGCCGCCAGACCGTAACCCCAGGTTCAGGCTAAAAATAGGCTAAGCCTGGTGGTTGATCTCTATCTCAATGGGGTAAAATGAGGCTATCCGATCGCTCGGGTTCCTTGTTGTTTTTGACTTATACGCTACGACGGAACAGCAGCTTGCTGTACCGTTTTTTCTAAGTCATCTAACCAAGGGACCGTGTCTCGCGAAAAGTCCCCCCCTCCCATATTTTCAAGGTGCATCATGCAGCGTCACTCACGGTTAGTCGTATTGACCAAGGCCACGTTTGGTTTTCTCCTCGCAATGAGTTCCTTTTCCAGGCTCCTCTTCAGTCAAGAGCCAGTGGCAATCGACTCTCTCTCACCCGTCAAGCTCTTTGAGGTCGAACGCTACACCGAGGGGGTCGTGTTTGACCATGAAGGTAATGGCTACATCTCCTGGGACAAGACTATCACCAAGTTTACAATCGATGGAAAAACATCGGTGTTTGCTATCACCGGTGCACCCAATGGTCACAAGATTCTCGCCGATGGAACCCATTTGGTTTGCGATGCCAGTCATCGTGCGGTTCTAAAACTGGATGCGACGGGACAGATGCTGGAACCTGCGTCCACCTCTTGCGACGGAAAACCACTGCGAGGTCCGAACGATCTGACGTTAGATCCCAAAGGAGGTTTTTACTTCACCGATCCTGGCGATTCGAGTGCTGAGAGCCCGATCGGAACGGTCCATTATGTTGATGAATCAGGCGTAACTCACTTGGTTGCCGACAAGCTCGCTTTTCCTAACGGAATTGTACTAACCCCGGATGGCAAAACGCTGCTGGTTGCCGAAAGCCAACGGAATCGCGTATTGGCTTATCCTGTCCTGAGCCAAGGCAAGGTGGGAGCGATGTCGGTCTTTGCAGACTTGCCCAAAAGTGAGTCGGGCAAACTTGAAGACAATCAGCCTGACGGAATGTGTCTGGATGCCGAAGGAAACCTCTATGTGGCACACTTCGGAATGAAGCAGGTTCAAGTGCTCGATCCCAAAGGAAAACTGATTCGTCGATTTGACGGTGGGAACCAACTCACTAGCAATGTGGCCTTTGGTGGCCCGAAGGGTGACCAACTCTTCGTCACCGGAAGTATTAAATTCGATGGAACACCTGGAGCCGTATTTCGACTCGATATCGAAACAAAAGGGCTCAAAATATTGCCAGATCCTTTGTAATCGCTATCCGCCCCAGCTTACGGTTCGGTGAATTGAGCCAGGAGAATACCGGTTTTAGGTTCCAAAAAGTGGAATTTGTCCTACAATCCTGGCGACTCTTTTCGATTGATTGGAACCTGACATGCTAGAGCGAAAATACATCTTCCCCAACGTCATAGAACTCAATGTTCAGGCAGGGCACCTGATCGGCTGCAATGTTTACTTGATTCACAATGGTGAGGAGTGGACACTGATCGATGTTGGATACGAAGAAACCGTCGACGAAATCGTTGACCTGATTCGAGATCTCGATTTTGGATTGTCGAAATGTGCTACTTTGATCGCGACCCATGCTGACGTGGACCATTGCCAAGGACTGGCCAAGCTCAAACAGATTCTCAAAACGTCGGTATCCGCTCACCCGCATGCCGCTGAATTATTGGAATCTGGGGATAGATTAAAAACCTTTGCTGAAATTGAAGCCCAGGGAATCCACGAGGAAATGCCCCCTGTCAAAGTGGAGCACCATCTATCGGACGGTGATATTATCAAAGTGGGTAGCTTGGATTTGGAGGTTTGGAGTACCCCCGGTCATGCCGACAGCCAACTGGCGTTCCGTTTGGGGAATCTTCTCTTCAGCGGAGACAACATCTATCGCGATGGGGGAGTGGGAGCCATCGATGCCCACCACGGGAGCGATATTCCCGCCTTTATCGAATCCTTGACCCGGATCCGCGACTCCGATGTCGAGTGGCTTCTACCAAGCCACGGTCCCTATTTCCGCAAAGATAAAGCTATGATCAACAAAGTGATTCAGCGGCTTGAGGGATATCTCCACCTATCCGACTTCGGAACCTGTGCCATCGATTGGCCCCTGATGGATCAATGGGAACGCGAAATCGCCGAAGGCAAATTGCCAACGTAATCGATCGGATGCTTGACTGCTAAACAGAATGGTGAATTGTGGCTAACCCGGGCGAACAACTAGACGATCAATCACTTCGCGCCGGCGATTCCCAACAAGTTCGCGGTGCTCATAACCCGGCTTCCGATCAAGCCAAAGCGGATCGAGATCGCACTACAGCAAGGCTGTTGATATTGGCGATGTTGTTTTTCGTAACTGGTTTCCTGGGGTTACCCGTTCTTTGGATCAGCAAAAGCTTTAGCTTGACGGAGAAACTGATCTGGAGCATTGTCAACACGATTTACACTTGTGCCCTCATCGCAGGAACCATAGCCATTTGCGTCTGGGCATTGCGTCCTCTTTTTTCGACACTCGCCTTTAATTAACAAGAGGATGGAGCGAAGAGTTGAATAGAAATCATGAACGTCCCATATCAGAACCGATTCAGCTATCGGGCGTTTGGGAAATGGATTCCATAGACCAAGCAGACGGTATTCTGGGTAGACAAACAGAGGGATTTGTCTATCGGCGGGATGGCCATCCTAACGCAGCATCGCTTGAACAAACGCTGCGTCAAATGCACGGAGCTGATCACTGCATTGTCACCGCGCAAGGCATGAGCGCCATCAGCGCGGCTTGCTTGGCTTTGCTGGAACCAGGAGCAGAGGTATTGCTTGGGCAACCTCTTTATGGCAAGACGTCCTACCTCGTCAAATCAGAACTGAGCCGTTGGGGAGTTCGCCATCAAGACGTCGATGCGTGCGACCTGTCGTCGTGGCAAAACGCGCTGAGGCCCTCTGTCCGAATGGTAATCGTCGAAACGATCACCAATCCCAGACTTTCGGTCCCCGATCTTGAAGCTATCGTTAACCTGGTAAAGTCAGTATCCCAAGACATCGTCGTGATGGTGGATAACACTTTCGCGACACCAGCGCTCTGTCAACCCATGCGATGGGGAGCTGATTTGGTAATGGAGAGCTTGAGCAAATTCGTTTGTGGCCACGGGGATGTAATGCTCGGTATGCTGGCGGGGAACGATTCCATTTGGAAACGCATTCGCCCCGTGGTGAGCGCGTTTGGTCTAGCGAGTAGTCCCCTCGACTGTTGGTTGACCACGCGTGGGCTAGCAACCCTCTCGGTACGCATGAAACAAGCATCTTTTCTAGCCAATGACTTAGCCACCAGGCTAAGTGGACATGCCGCGCTCGACGGTGTCGACTACCCCGGACTACAAGATAATCCGAGCTATGAGACGGCCACTAGGCTTTTGAATGGCAGTTTTGGAAACATGGTAACGATTCATTTGAAGGAAAAATTGGGGCGAGACAACAAGGCAACAGCCCAGCAATTTATCGAGCGCATCGCCCATGTCGTTCCCTTTTGCCCATCCCTTGGTGATGCGAAAACAACACTCAGTCACCCCAAGTCAACCAGCCACCGTTCTTATACCGCAGACGAACTATCCCAGCTCGGGGTCCATGCTGGAACGATTCGGTTTTCCTGTGGGTTGGAAGAACCTGACGACATCATTCCCGCAATCGAAAAAGCACTCAATGAGCCGATGTAGACATTTCTAGTTAAGGCATCCCAAACCACGCGTCGCGAGATCTGAGTCTGAAATGATAAATCCTTACCAGCCTCCCGAAACGATTGTTCAGCCTTTGAATCATGACGCATTGAGAGAAAGTATTCGCTTGCGATTATCACGCCCCGCGACAGCGCTGCTGGTGATGTCGTCCATTCACTCCGTATTTCCCGCGATCGGGCTAGTCTCGTTTGTATTTGTGGTGTTGTTTGGCAGCCCCGTCGGTCCCGATTCTATCCCGGTTCTAATAGTACTAAGTCTACATTTCATCGCACAAATTACGATCTCGATTGGTGCTGCTAAGATGGGTCAGTTAGAGTCCTTTCGTGCTGCAAAGATCAGCGCCATCATGTCCTGCATTCCCGGAATCTCGCCATTTATGCTGTTCGGAATCCCCTTTGGCATTTGGTCACTACGGTTACTCGCTATCCCCGAGGTGAGAGCCGCATTCCCTGACGTATCAAAAGGCAATCCCCCAATCAGACATGAGAGCCAAGCTAAGGGTTAAAATTCCTTACCGCCTACTTGATGCTTAGCCTCGTTTTCCAGGTTATAGGAAGTTCGGGGTATAGGCTTGTTATGAGTTCCGAAAGCTGCTTGGCCTCATCCCTTTTGTTTTGCAGGATAAGAATTTGAATGCTCCTCGCTCGGCAATCCAGCCATGGTTCGCTGGCTTCACGAAATCCCAATGCCAGCCGACGGAATCGAAACAATGCCTCGTCTCTATAATCTGCGTTTGTAGATAAGAGTCGAGCCGCTTTGTAAATCCACCACGGGTCGCGTGGAGATCCGGCCTCTCGTGTCTTGAGCTCCTCAATGACCGCCTCACGCTCACCGCTCAAATATCGAGCAGTCAGCCTATAAAGCTCTAAGTGCATTTGAAATCGATTGGCTAGTTCATCGCCGAGCAACTGGGCTTCATTCGCTTGCAGCATTGATCCTGACTGCCTCAGGATCTCGATCATAGCACCAAGATCCGCAGATGGCTCTGCGGCCAGCAGCATCACGTTCTGAAACGCTATTTCGCATTGCGTCCAGCGATGAACCAGTCTCATTAGGGGAGCGTCTTCCCCCCAAGCTTCTACATCAAGAGGTACGACTGGCTCCCAGCCGATCTTAAGAAACCGTTGACGTAACAAATCTTCTGTCGTGGTTTCCGTGGCATGCGTTCGCGATGATAGATTATGAAAGCGTGAAAACTTGTCTATAACAGAGGGCAATGCATCGCTGGGAAAGATTCGATCCTCTAACCAAGCTGTTCCTCCTAGGGCACTTACCAACGCAAACCAAGTGGCTGCACGACGAAATAAGGCTTGCATATTCCTCGGGTCGATTGACTGAGGTTGGACTTTTTCTAGCCGAAGCAGCCACATGTCTAGAATATCGAGCACTTTCATTTCGCTTAACAGCGTTAACTCGAGCTCCAAGCTTGCCGTGTCAGCTTGTGGACTACTTGGCCACACGCTTATAATGTCTCGTAGAATCTGTTTCCTGAGAGCTAACGTCTGGAGCAATTCTTCCGAACTAGTGCCGCCTGTTTCGTTCTGAATTTGTCTCAACTGCTCTTTTATCATACCCACTGCATTGAGAGCCGCCTCTGAAGCTCGCGGTTCACTGGGGTATGACATAGCGGCTCGATGGAACTCACTAGCAGCATTGCCGAACTCCTTCTGAAGTCCCCAAATCGCGGCAGTCTGCATAGCGAGCGTCAGAGCATCAGCGGTGGCGTTTCGCTCTGCTAAAACAAATTCGGTCTGCGCCATCTTATCGATAGCATCAAGCGGACGATTCGCCAAAAGCAACTGCCGAACTTCAGTGCGTACCAGCTCCAGCGACATTTCAGTGTTCGCTGTCGATTCGACGAGGCCAGGCTGGCTGGCGAGCATAATTGCATCCGCCCGGCTTCCCCAATAAGTTCCAAAGAGCGAGCCTATCTCCTTTTTCATTGCCAGAGCTTCCTCGAGTTGCTCCTTGGCCGACTCGGATTTGTGCGCGTTGTACAAAATATTGGTAAACGACTCGATGGCAAGCGACGGATGAGTTCGCCAACCACCAGCTCGTTCAATCCAGGCGTTTGACTGTGGGAGGTCGCCTAGCATGCGGTTCGCTTCTGCGGCGATAGCTGAGGAAGCAACGAGCAAGCTCCTGCTCGACAACTTACCTGCATTCCACATAGCATCAATGATTTCAAGGGCCTTCTTAGGCAACCCTAAAAAAGCTTGGCTTCGCGCTCGAGCAACTAGCAGCTTATCGCGGTCGGCCCAATCGCGGGCAATTCGTAATTCTGCTTCATCAAGTGTTCGCAACATTTGCGATCCAGCAGCAAGTCGATCATCAGAGCCAGCTGGGTAGGTCGTCGCGCGAAGACTCAGTAAGTCACATTTCAGCAAAAAGGTATCGGCTAACAACGAAGTAACCTGAGAAGCATCGATCGCATCTGGCTTTAAAGCGGGCAAGTCACGCGTCGGCATGGATTTGATATCTTCGATAAGCCTATCAGTCTTATCGATCGTATCGCGAAGTTCATTCAAGCACCATTGCCTGAGCTTGGATCGCGTCGGTGCAGCTAAATGCAATGCCGTACCACTTCTCAAGACAAACCAGCGACACCAAAGCGACTTCCACTCTAGCCAAGGGGTACGGGGATCCTGCCCAGCTGCGAGCAGTTCTTTTCGAATAGTCGCTAGAGGCTCGTTGGTTGCTTCCGGATTGTCATATCGACTGTCAAGATCCGTGCAGAGCTGTGCGGCTCGAATCTCGGCACGAAGTATTAGCCACTGTGCGTCAGCATTGGATAGTTTCGAATCTGACTGAGCTCGAGCTGTGAACCGAGATTCCACAAACTGCAGGGCAAGCTCGTGTAGTCCAGAAGCAGTTAGTGATTGGACATAGATTTTGTCGGGGTGTCCGTAATCGACATTCAGGCCAAAGGCAAAGGAAGTTTGCGCTTGGCAGCGTGAGCATACGAAAAGGGCTGTGAAGATGGCGGTAAGGAATAGAAGCCAGCCCCTCCCTCGCCCTACCAAGCTACTAACATACCCGGAACAAAGTCTCTGGTGAACGCTCAGTCGTGGGCTGAAAACCGGTTTGTAGCCAAAAGTAATTCGAGGCCCGATAGTCACATGCAAACCTAGTTGGAAGGTGATACACTGCGTTGGCAGGCGAAACAAAGCATTAGCAAGAGAAGTGAAATGGAGACGGGCGGAGTAGAGCGGGTGAAGGGATTCGAACCCTCGACTTCCAGCTTGGGAAGATAGCATTCAAAAAGCGGTTCTGCAAGTCCTTAACTTGTAAAAATACCAATGTTTTTATTGGTGAAACGCATTTTTTGGGTTGCGAAAACTCTCGGAATTATAGGTGCGAGTTTTGGGAAAGTTCCCACGGGTCATGTGCAAACGGCTAAGGGAAGTCGTCTAGTAAAGTGACCTCATCACCTAACGGGAGAAGCAAAATGGCGAAGCGAGAGAAGGACAAGGAGACGGAACGTGTACCGAGTTACCGGAAGCACGTATCCGGACAAGCACGGGTGACAATTGCGGGGAGGGACTACCTGCTAGGGCGTCACGGATCGGCAGCAAGCAAGATGGCGTATCAGAAGTTAATCGCCGAGTGGTTAGCGTCAGGGGGATCGGGATCGTTCAGGACGCCGGTCGAGGAGTACACGGTTACTCAACTGATTGCCGATTACATGACTCATGCCCGGAGCTACTACAAGGCGACGATGCGGGCAGAGTTGAATAACCTTAGGCCAGCCATGCGTAGCTGGAGGGAACTGTATGGGAAAACCCCGGTCATCGAGTTCGGTCCGCTGCAATACAAGGCGGTACGGGAGCATATTAGCAAGCAAGGTGACCGGAGCCGAACGTACGTCAACAAGCTATGCGAGAAGATCGTCAGGGCGTTGAGGTGGGCGGTAGCGGAAGGCCGGATACCGGCAGAAGTTGCCAACGCGGTCGGCATGGTTCCGGGACTCAAACGCGGTCGAACGAAGCTACGGGAGGCTGAGGAAATCGGTCCGGTGGACGATGCGATTGTTGAGAAAACGCTACCTCATCTAAACGAAGTGGTGCGGGATATGGTCAAGATCCAGCGGTTATGTGGGGCCAGACCAGGGGAGTTATGCGAGTTTCGACCGGGCTTAGTCAATCGTGACGGTGATATCTGGGAAGTGCACTTGGATCGTCATAAGACTAGTTGGCGGGGCAAGAAGCGGGTTGTCTACCTGCCTAAGGCGGCGCAGGAGATCCTATTGAAATACCTGCTCAGGCCGGATGACATGTTTTGTTTCGCTCCCCGAGAGGCAAAGAAGAACCGGGCGTTCGAGATCAAGCGGAAGCCGGGAGTGCTACGGCAGCGTGGGAAAAGTACTCCCCGGAGTCGGCCAGGGTACAAGTTTACCACGGCTACTTATCGGCAATCGATTCAGAGGGGGTGCGAGAAGGCTTTCCCCCCGCCAAAGGGATTGTCCAAGGCGGAGGTTAAGAAGTGGAAGGCCGAACATGTTTGGTCCCCAAATCAATTGAGGCACAGTTTTGCAACGTCCATCCGGAAGGTTGCGGGGATCGAATCGGCTAAGGCTCTACTCGGGCATAGCTCAATAAACGTGACAGAAATATACGCGGAAGTGGATAGAGAAGCAGCGAAGCAAGCGTTGAGGAGGATGGGATCATGAGTATTGGCACAATGACGGAATTGGAACTCGCGGTCGAGGATTACATTGCTTACAAGGTCGCGGAAGGGCTTAAGCCAAGCACGGTGAACGACATGCGTTACCGGGTAAAGCGATTGATTCGCGAACTCGGGGTCACTCGATTCGAGGAGGTGAAGGAAAAGGATGTAATCCAGTGGTTCGTGGACTTTGGCGCTAACGAGGAAGGCAAGGATCGGCCTAAGGTTTCGGCCAACGGTCGCAAGCTGCAATGGGTCTATTGCAGTGGTTTTTTCCGTTGGGCGGTAGCCATGAAGTTCATCGGGGAAAACCCGGTGGAAAATGCACCGCGACCCAAGAAGTTCAAAAGCGATAGGCGAAAGTTACGTCGCGCGATGACAGCCGAGGAACTGGAAAAGCTAATTTTCGTGGCTAAGGTCAGGCCATTGGCCGAGTATTGCAAGAGTCGAATGATCGGAAGTCGGCACACCGATTACTGGCAAGCCAATCCCATAACCCTGGACAACGTGGGGCAGCTCGCAGAGACCGCTACCAAGTACCGGAACGCGAAGCGTACTACGGACAGGCTGAGAAAAGACGGGGAGAAGTGGGCGTTGGTCTATCGGACGTTGGCACTAACGGGGGTCAGGTGGGGTGAACTCGGTAATCTCAAGGTCGGCAGACTATCTCTAGACGATGAGAAGATGACGTTGGATTCCCGCTATACGAAAAACGGGAATAGCGACGTGTTGCCCGTACCGGGGGAGCTTGCTCGCGACCTAAAGCAATGGATAGAGGAGAACAAACTCGGTCCCGATGACAAGCTATTCCTCATACCGGGGAAAGGGGTCAAGCGGTTCTATCGTGACATTGAGGTTGCGGGAATCCCTCGGGTCGATGCAGAAGGTAGGCAGATCGACATTCATGCACTGAGGTATTCGTTTGGGACCATGTTGGCTCGCGCCGGTGTGCACGTATCGTTAGCCCAACGGCTAATGCGGCACAGCAAGCCGGAATTGACTATCGGCATTTACACGTGTCTGGACTCGGGCGAAGCAAAAGACGCATCGAATACGCTACCGGCGATCGGATCGGGCAAGAAGCCGGAACCCAAAGAGGAGCCTAAGCCGGTCGAGTCAGCATCGACAACGCAGACTCCAGCGGCATCGGCAAACGATGGGCTACTGAAAGCACTGCTAGAGACAGCAGACGCGGAAACGCTACGGGCTGCGCTCCTGAAATCTATGCAAAAGTAACCGCATCAATGCGGATCATTTGGGAGATTTATCTCCCAAAACTCAGTCTCGGAACGGGCGCTAAAGCGCCTAAAAGGCGGGCGCTAAATGGCGCTTTAGCGCCTATTTGTGCAAACAACTATCTATTAAAACCCAGGAAATATCATGCTTTTGTGGAAAAAAATTGAAAGGCGAGACAAGATCGGACTGTTGGCTTGCGCGGCCATAATCTTGAAGAGCGCTCAACACGATGAAATGCCGCCGGTGAACTTGGTGGCGGCGATCAACTCGGTTGAACAACATGTTGCTGATGGTGCGAATGTCGAGATTGGCAGCTTCCGGGACGATCCGGTTGTCGTGTTGATATGGGACGAAGGGAGCCTAGCGGTATGGTGTGTACCGGAGGTGCGAAGGCATCGTCTGGAATCGATTGCGTTGGGCTATGGGCTTAGTGAAGCGATTCGGGCGGGGGGGACAAGCATCGACTTGTTTTGCGACAGCTTGCCCGTCTACGAGATGGCCAAGGAATTGGGCTTCGTTTCATTTTCCGATGACCAGGACTTAGAGGAATGCCTTCTGTATCAAGTCGAAAAGGAGGTGAGCCGTGTTTATTAGCAACGAGACTCTGGTAGCAGCCCAGAGGGGCGATGTAGCAGCGATCAACTGCTTAATGGGGCATGCTACCCGGCTCGCTTGGTCGATAGGTCATAAGGAACTACGGGATCGTAGAGACGTGGAGGATATCGGGCAAGAGGTCGCTATCAAGGTGTATCGGCATCTCTCAAAATGCAATGCTGAAACGGGCGGTCAGTTCGTCCAGTGGGTGACCAAGGTTGCTTTGAGGACGTGTCTCGACCGAAACAGGAAAGCGGCATCCCGTCCAGACATGTTGGATCAGATTCCGGAGATCGAAGTGGATTACCGAACAGCGGAAGCGCTGGAAGCATCGGAGATCTTACTCGGTGTTGCCGATCGTGTTGGCACTGTCGAGGAGGTCCGGTTGGCAATCGATGGTTGTTCTCATGCTGAAATCGCGAAGCGACTCGGTATCGGAAAACGGCAGGTTCAAACGGCGATCGAAAGGCATCGGGAAGCGGTGCATTATGCGGTAAAGGAGGAAGCCGTTAGGCGCTTTAGCGCCTAAGGTTGGATCAAAAGGTCTAAAGACACTTTGGTCGAGTCGGAACCAAAATAGGCGCTATAGCGCCCAAAGTCAGAACGCTGGAACGTAAAAACTCCAGCGTTTTTTCATTGTTGCGTTGGATTTGAAGCGTGTGGGATGGTTTCCGATGATTTTGGGTGGTTTGGGAGGCAAACCAGAAAAAACCGGCGTCTAGTAAGGTGAGGGCTGTTTTTTTACCTACACAGAAAGAGAGAAAGAAAATGTCGGCAGCAACAAAGAACTTCCGTTTGGTTAAGGACTTGGCAACAGAGATCTATGGTCACACTCCCCACAATAACACGATCCAACGATGGATTCGGGGCATCACGGTTAATGGCCAAAAGCGAGCTTTGCGGGCCGTGAGACTGAACAACAAGTTCTACACGACAGAGCAATGGCTGCGGGAGTTTTTGGAAATAGACAACTCGGGCCAACAGCATCAAGAAAGACCACCAACAGACACGCAAGTTAAGCGAGCTCAATCGCAGGCAGAGCAAATCTGCGAAGAGTTGGGAGTCTAGCCAGTAAATGGAAAAGGCTACGTGTGGGTGCACGTAGCCTCAAAGTCGGTGTGGTCGCGTTCGTTACTCGCAACCACTAATAGCGCGTCATTCATTCCACCGAATAACAAATGCAATATACATTCAATGCCGGGCGGCGGCAACTTGCCGAGCCCTTTTTTACGCTTCCTGAAAGCTTTGATCCTGCCCAGGTGTTACCGGCCAAGCTCAAAAAGCGGCATGATGATGCCCGATACGCGGTCAGTCTGATAATGGGCAAGATGGCGGCGGGCAAAGTCGATGAACGTGGGCGGGTGCCTTTGATGGCCAGCTCTTTGGCTAATGTAATGGCCGAGGATGATTGCAAAGCAGTCATTGAGTGTTTGCTTTGCTCAGGGATTCTTCACAGAGACTACTATGCAGTCGGCAAGAAGCCGTATTCATACTGGCTGGACTCTCGATTCCAGAATGATCGGCATGTGAGGCGGCCAATTGAATGCAAGAGATTGAAGCGAGCTTTGAATCGCTTATCTGTCGCGCGCGAGGCGGAGCAGGAAAGCCGCATTCTACCGATTCACAAATACTTGCGTGACATGCAAGCATCTTTGACGATCGACATGGATCAGGCAACGCGGATCCTGCCCAAGATCGGAAACTCTTTTGATACGCAGTCCATCTTGGTGAACAGGTTGAATGAGCGGGTCTATTCCTTTTCGGTCGGTACGTACGGCCGAGTTTCGACCTCAATTTCTAACCTCAAGAAAGAACTTCGTTCTGCACTCCGTTTAGAAAACCAACCTCTCGGTTGTTTAGACCTCTCAAATAGCCAGCCAGCTTTACTGGGAATGATCCTAAAGGATCATGGAAAGAAAGAGAACCGGGAGGGGGACCGCACCGACAACCATATATATGATCCGGAAAATGAGGTCCGAAAAATTGAGTTGAACGAAAAGGAGGTCGCCGACTATTGCGAGTTGGTTCAGACCGGGACGTTCTACGAGTGGCTTAATCTTGGATTCCCGAATCTGACTCGCAAGGAGGTACAGAGGCGGTTTCTGGCTGATGTGTTGGCGAAGCTTGGGAAGTACCCGTCAGCGATCGAAGATTACTTCAGGAAGCGGTTCCCGAGTATCTATAGGTTCATTCGGGCTTTTAATCGTCGAGACCATGCAGCATTGATTAGGCAGCTACAGGTTGTCGAATCGGAGTTGGTGATTGAGACGGTATCAGACAGTTTGCGAGTCGGACAACCGGGCATGCCATTCTTGACTTTGCACGACTGCATTTTTGCTGCACCCGATCGACTCGGGGATGTTCGGCAAGCGTTTGATTCAGCTTTTCAGGCGAACGGCTTCACAATGAAGCTGAAACTCACAGAAGATCTAAGTAACCCAAAGGAGGTGGCAGCATGAAGACAAAAACAAACGGCAAGGGGCCAGACTTGCGCCAAACGGAGTTCAACTGGGAGAGGCCGACATATCGCACTCAGGCGGGAGCGAAGCGGTTAGAGAGCCTATTAGCCATTCCCGGCATTCACAGGGGTTCAGATTCCCGATTTGTTGTCCGTGAGCCCAGCAGAAAAACTACCGGCATGAGGATATCCAAATGAGCACAGCTTTTGTTGAACTAACCCAGGCGGAACGAGACGAGTACAACCGACTAGTCAACTTCGTTCGTGCACGCAGGGAAGCCTTCCGGGAGGTGCTGGAAGCGATCGAAGTAATTCATGCCAAAAAGCTATATCGCGAAGCGTACTCGACGTTTTCAGAGTTCTGCTTGAAAGAGTTGGGCATCGATCGGAACAACCTTGACCGACTTCAGCGGGGCAAGGTTAATATGGACAGGGTCCAGAAGCATGCACCGGAAGTTAAGTCCCGGCTAGCCAGTCTTGCGGCAATCAACGCCCTGGAGAGCATCCCAAACGCCGACATTCGGGACGTCGTTGTTGCTGCCGACACTGGCAGGCCTATGGGACCGACAGCGCGAGATATCAAGAATGCAGCGGTCCGCTTAGCTGTCGATCACAAGCCGGTACTTCGCAATCAATACGACATTCAACCGAGACTGTCCGATTTGCCGCAGGATGACGTTCCAGGATGCGACTCCATCGAAGTGAAGATCATATCCGACGCCAAACGCGCCATTGAGAAATTCTTCAAGCGGATTCCCGGCGTTGAGGAGCAAGCGGCATTTATCTGTAAGTACCACCGCGATCTAGCTTTAGCTGTCCATAGGAGGATGCAGGATGCGCAATCCAACTAAGGTAAGCGACGATACCCCGATCGAGAGCCTAGCGTTGTGGAAGTCGCATTTACACGCTTTGCAGCGAGCGAATGTTAAGACAGCGGGAGACATTCGACGCATTGAGGATGAAAGGGGCTTGCTGTCGATCGACCACGTATCCGTAGGAGCCCGTAGGCGGATCTTGGAATCCATCGGAGACGATGCTGGTATCAGCTTGCTAGATGACCAGTAGTAGCCAAGGTGCAAAATTGCACTTTGATTACATGCCCAGTTCGGGCGCTTTAGCGCCTATTTCAGACGATAGTTTTTTCAAAAAAAGGCAGGGAAAATGAGCAAAAAAACAAACCGGGACGATGTTTTGCGATACCTATGGGGGTGCTTGACGATAGCGGCCAATGACTTCGCAGACGGAATGGACGACTTGGATGAGCAGACGCTAACAGCGTTGATGCCCATATTGGAAAAGATTGCCGACGCGCAACAAGCTGTTGAGCGAACCTACTTTGCCACGGCGGAGAACCCGGATATACAGGGCCGGAAAGTCGCGCCATACATGCCAGTTCCAGATGACCTTGAGGATGAGATTCGAGCATCCTTTGCCGTGTTGCAGTCTTCGACTAATGCTGAGAACGTGTTTGAGCAGCTCGAATCCGAGTTGAAGACTTTCCTTGCGTTGACGCGGCAGCGTAAAACCCTTGGTGTTGGCGTAGCCGGTGTTGCTGCCCGTTTTCGTCAACGAGCCAAGCGTATGCAACAGCTAGCATCAGAGACGATAGGTAAGTCCCAAATCGACTACGTTAGCCAGTCGGTTCTAGACGAACTACGCGATGCAGTTCGCCATGAGTTCGACCAAAAAATGCTTTCCGCAGCGGCAAGACTCCAGGAGCTTCGCGACCTAGTTCGAGCTAGGAAAGCCGAGATCGAATAGGCGCTTTAGCGCCAATACCGGCAGTTCAACAATTCAACTTTTGGGCGCTTTAGCGCCTATTTCCAGGACCAGACAGGACCAAAGATGGCTAGACTAGAGTTAAATTTTCAGGTGTACCGATTGCCCATGCCGGCAGATCCAGAACTTGCCGATGCGGTCCAAAAGACCAATGAGGAAGCAGACCAGCTTGCAGCCTTATGGCAGTCCTACAAAGAGGCGGAGGAATCCGCTATGGCGATGTTGAGAGGCGATGGCCTAGCCGGTATCAGCTACTCAGTTATGCAGTCAGCGCATGCTAGATCGATCGATACAGCGATTGAGATCATCCGGCGGGAGCATCCGCTCTGCGATGAGGTCAGGCGGCTACTGGACCGACTAGCCACAGCCGAGGAGATGACATACCAGCGGGCAGCCACTATCCGTGTTGAGGTTGTGACCTCGCACAACAGATGCAGTGCGTTCGCCACCAGGATTAAGCAGCATCTATCGCGCAGTTTGTTCGCGACGTTGGACGCGTAGCGAAAAAAAAGGCGGCCAGGGAACGAAAAACCCAGCCGCCCAACTCCCAGCCCCGAGCCGAGGTAGTTTGATTCTGTACAGCCCGTTCGGTAGTGTCAACTTTGGCCGATATTACGGGCGAAAAACGGAGGAAAACGGGATGAGCGATCGAGACAACAAAGGAAAGTTTCTACCAGGCAATCAGGCCAAAAAAGGTAAGGTAAAGAAGTCTTACTCTCAGATCCTGCGCGAGGTACTCGACGAATCGGCAGCGAAAAAGATCTTCAAAAAAGCCGTTGAGGATGCTAAGGCCGGGGATCATCAAGCCAGGACTTGGCTGTTCAGCTTTGTGCTTCCCAAATTGCACTCGGTCGAGCATCGCGAGGTTGTTACACAGCCCGTTTCCCAGGTTAACGGCAGCGACTACGCGAGTCCGGAGTACCGAGCTTTGCTTGATGCTTGCCGGACGGAGGACGAGGTAGAATTCTTCATTCGTATCAGCGACAGGACGCAGAGTTCGGGTAATCCTTTCACCGATTTCCTTGACAGGCCGCTCGACCAAGAAAGCAAGACTTTGTTGGATGCGATGACCCACGAGGAGCGGGACCAGTACGAGAATCTGTTGGATAAGGCGGCAGAGCGTCACAGACGACAGCCCAGTCCGTAAGATGACATTCACGCCGCATTTGGACTAGTCGTCATCGTCGCGCATGGCATCGCGTCTACGTTGAGTCCGTAGAGCGTACATAGCATCCTTGCCACGTTTCGTTTCGACGTGGGCGTAGTACTTCCATAGCTTGCGTCTGACAGCATCGGCGAAGGCCAGAGACTTAGTTTCGAGCCATGCGGCTATGCTCTTGTTGCACGAGTCGATCAGATCTTGGGGCAGGTAATCATCTATTTCCGAGCCTATTTCCGGTTCATCTTCACCAAAAAGGGAGTCGAAGATTGATTCATCCCGCTCGATCGCGTGACTATACTTGCCACCCAGTTCAGGAAATGGTTCATTCGAAACTACCCTACGGACCAATTCGGCAATGTCATCAGAGCAATTCAGCTTGCGCTTCCAATACGAAAATGCCTTTCGTTTCTCCGCATGCTCGCGTTGTTGCCTTTCCACTTCCGGATCAGACCAATCAGCATTGAGGAGATCACTAGGCCGGGGTTGGAGGTATTGCAATGCCCAGATTTTTGAGGCATCTTCACGGGGAATTCCACAGACCGTTTCGGGCAGATCATCGCGATCGAGATTATTCATCTCGCAGCCGATGTAGTCGAATTGATCTTTCCCGTATTGCGATATGAGATCGAGCCGTTCCAGCATTCGGACATACCAATGGTAATCCAGTCCTATAGCGTACTCGGTCCTTTTGAGCGGCAGCTTATGGGCCAGGGCGATTTGTATGGGAGTGTACCCGGCAGCATGTTCCGCCCATATCTTGGTTAGTTCCGTTCGGGATAATTCCCTATCTAAATTCGGATCATAGACAGCCCGTTCCGCAGCGGTAGCCTTGGTTTTCTTGGTCCGTTTTTTCGGTACGCCGATGGTAGATGGATCGTCAAAAAGATCTTGCATTTGTTGCCTTCCTTCATTCTTGGGACATTGTGAGCATCAATGTTCGATTACCAATAGTTACAGGGCAAAAAACAATGTCAGAAGATACCGACGTAATGTTCCGAATCGGGGTTATGGATCATCCAGAATCCAAGTCAGCATTACAGAGCCTTGCCAGCAGCGTTGAGGCAGCGCAAGCCAGGATGGACGCTGGCGTAGCCGGTATCGGCAGGACAGCCAGCAGAGTATCCGGCTTGGTGGATTCGTTGGCCAGCAACCTGGACAGACTTAACAGTTCATCGGGATCGATGCGTTCAGCCGTACCGGACTCAGTGCAACCAATGGGATCTGGGATCAGGGGCGGCGTACCCGATTCAGTAATTGCCCAGGTCGCAGCCTTTGACGCTTCGATCACCAAAGTTCAGGACCGCTTGAGCAACCTTGACACTTCAGGGCTGTCTAAGTCCGTCAAAGGGTTCTTCACTGAAATTGAGTCTCTTTCGGCCAATACGGGGCAAGTCATCACCCAACAATGGGAATCCCAGCTTACGGGGATCGTGACATCGTTTTCGACCAGCATGGAGAAGCTATCCGAGAGTTCAGCCGCAGCGATGCGTGGACGTTCATCCGTTCCCGATGCTGTTCGACCTATGGGGGATGGTGTTTCCAGCGCCGTACCAGATGCAGTCGTTCAGCAAGCACAGGCGGCAGAAGACGCAATCGATTCCGTTCAGGCCAGGATCAACGATTTCGACGTTTCCGGAATGACTCGAGCAATGCAGAATGTCTTTGCTGAATTGGCCGTTGATTCGACTTCATCCGTTGATGAGATCGTCGAGCAGTTGGACAAGTCCGTTTCGTCGCTTGCGAGTAATGCGACAGCACAAGCCACGATAGCACGCGAGGCTTACGCCGGTTCAATGGTAGCCCATTCCGAAGCCTACGCAGCTATGGCGAAAGACCTAGACGGATATATCGCGAAAAACGGGTCCACTATGGACCAGATAGCGGCTAACTTGCGGATTGGAGAGGGGCATCTCCAGCGATACCGCGATGCGGCGGATAAGGCGACAGCCGACGCCGGTAAGAAGTTCGTTGAGGCCGGGATCAATGCAGCCCAGGTAGCGCGGGGGCTTGCTACTATCGGCCTAGTGTCGGAAGAAAACGCGGAAAAGATGCTTCGTTCCCTTGCCGTGATTCAAGGGACGTTCGATGTAGTTAAGGGCGGGATTAAGGCATATACCGATCTTTCGGACGGACTGAAAAAGGCCAGAGAAGCACAGCAGTTACTATCCCGAGCCCAGACGACACAAGCAGCGTTGGAGACTGCGCAGCTAGCAAGATTGAAGGCTTACCATGCTTCGTTAGTCCAGGAAGCGGCGGCGGCCAACACAGCAGCGGCTGCTAATGGTAGATTGGCAGCAAGTCGAGTAGCAGCGGGGGCGGCAGCCGGGGCTAGTGCAGCCGGGGGAGCTGGATCGATGCTTGGTAACTTGGCCGGCATGACCGGCTTACGCGGTGTTGCTTCAATGGCCGGTAGGGTTACACCACTCGCAGTTGCGGCGGTAGCAGGCAAAGCCGTTTACGACCATCAAACCGGATCATCCACTACCAGCGACAGTTCGATGCAGGCAATGACGATGCGTTTAGGTGCCTACCTTGCAAGGTTGACCGGCCAATTCGAACGGTTGGATTCCCCGATGAGTCGCTTTGCACGTGGGCTTTCCGATGTGAATGACCGAGTGTTCAGCATGATTCCGGGCGGTGACGTTCTCAGGGCAGCCGTTCCCCCATTGCATTTGGCCGGTGACATTGCGGGACTTGCAGCTTCACAGGCTGGAGTGGATCGGGGCCAGTTATCTTTAGACCGGAACCGCATCAACAATGAGGCAGACCGCGCAACAGCGAGAGCAGAAGCGGAAACGCAGCGGCAGTTAGCCCGAATGCGATATGCTGATAGTTCAGATTCGATTCGCCGGCAATCGGCATTGACCACCGAGCGGTTCAGCTTTCAGGACGGTGCCGGAGATCGGGATTTTGAGCGCGAGGCCTTACGAGACCGAATGAGGCTACGGACCGAGACCGATGAGGGGATTCTCGGTTCCGCAATGCTTGGTCAGTTATCGAAAAGCTCAATGCGAATGCGTTCCAGACCCAATGAGAATCTCGAGATGTTGGGAGGCGAAGCGGCAACCTATTCCTTGGCGGTTCAGGAGTACAGCAAGGCCAAGCAGGAGTTAGACAGGGCTCTTGCCTTCGCGGGGACCAGCGAGGAAGACCTAGCGTCAGCCATGAAGGAAGCCCAGCATTATCAGAACGAAGTGGTTCGTAGTCTTGAGAAGCAAGCCCAGCTTGCTCGCGCATACGGTACAGACCGTTTAGCGATCGAGCGGGAAATCCAGCAAACCATAATGACGGGCATCGACCAGCAGGGGGCCAAACTGGATGCACTTGAGGGTAGGCGGAAATCGGCAATGCGTTCCTTCGTGGACATGGACGCAATCGAACGGGATATGGCAACTCGGGCATTGGGTAAGGCACAGGCAGGCGGCGGGGCAGCGTTGAGCAAGATGGAGCGTGACCTACTCAGCCGCGTTGGAACCGATGAGACTTCGCGATTTGTCGATGAGTCAGTTGCATCGGATGCCAAGCGGTTGGGATTCGATACCACTTTCGGCAGTTCAATGGACATGACCAGAAAGCAGCTTGAGTCTACGAGACAACAGTTGGAAGCTCAGCTTCAAGCGTCGTTCGATGTTTCCATGAAAGTGGAAGCCGATACTGACAGAGTTGTGGATGCGATCCTACCGGAAGTGGAACGGGCAATCACCGAAATGTCAGAATCCGTGGAGCGTAAACTCCGAATTGAACTCCAAGACGTGAAGATGGAGATCAGTACCCAGCGAAGCAAGGATTGGGCAGCGGCTAAGCGTGGTTGATTTGAGGATGCGCATTTATGCCAATCCAGCCCATAGTTGAGGCTTGCTAACCTATTCCTACCCTTGGTGTTTTATTCCGAGGGTAGGAGGTGGCAATGCACAACGGGCGAATGGGGCGTAAGGTCAGTCAGCAGACCATCGAGAGAGCCCAGCAGCTATTTAAAAAAGGACTCACGCCGGTTATCGTAGCCAAACGTCTTGGTATTTCCGAGTCGATGGCGCGGAACATTCAGCGAGAGATCCCTAAGCCGGAGGTTACCGAGTCCACTGGTTGGAGTCAGTTACCCGAGTCGGGCGGATAGAGGATGTACCAATTGATACACCCTCAACAGCAGCCAGTTGACCGAGCCCGGATCAGCAGAGTAGATTACTTGGATCGAGCCAGCGCGGTGGCCTAGTATCCGTGACATGCGTGACGATCGGTACTACGACGCATTAGCCCCCAGCAGTAGTTGGGGGTTTTTTTATGCCCGTTACAGTCGCGGCATTCATCCGTAGCCAGCAGTTCTATTCCGAGTCGGCATTCTTGCCGTTCGATTTCCGGTAGCGTCAGAAGGGCCGATTTAGAGCTTTGACGGGATACCCGAATAGCAGCAAAAAAGTATTTGGGAAAGTTCCCAAGAAAAGAGTGTGCGTTTTAGGAATCCTATTGTTTTCATTGGTATTCCTTGTACACTTCCGATGGGGTTCGGAAAGTACTCAAACTTGCGAATCCCTGGAAAATTACAGGGGATTTCTTTCAGGCTTGGGCCTATTTTGGGAAGCTAGCACTCTAGCCACTGAGTTACACCCGCAATGGACTTGATTCTTACCTTCTCTAGCCGATTGTCAACAACACAGGCACTAAATTTGTGCGAGCCGTAGTTTATCGTCGTCGAGCTCGACACCTTTCGGTTTACGTTCATCTCCGCTGTAAAAAATCGGAGAAAGGAGCAGTAATTCTCACTAATCGACACTACTAAGGAGTCCACCGGTTTGCGTAGGCAAGCGAAAATAGTCTTCTCGCTGTGTGGAAAGCCCGTTTAGCCCGTCCAGCAGATCGTTCCGTTTCCGGTTGACGAGTCACATTTTGCGAATCCGGCCGGAAACGCAAGCTTCTCCTGGACGAGCAAGGAGCATTCGCGGAGGGGCTCGTTCGTGCTACCAACTTTGGTTCCTATGGAACGACGAGAGTCCCGTTAGGGACGGCAGCATCGATGCCATCAGGTACAAAATGCCGTTACACGCTTTCTGCTGACGGCATTAAGCCGGGGATAGATCCAAGACGGTGGCAATCGTGACCCTTATGAGTGAACGGTTGGTTACATGGAAACCAAGCAATGAAAGATAAATGGCACAAACTGAGTCGCGTGTACAGGAAGAAAGCTCTTGCGTTTACGCCGATATGTCGAGCTGAGACGTTTCACCATCGTCTGCGGGAAGATGGAGGCTGTCACTTCCAGTCGCGGTGTCCTCTGCCGCAGGTTGCTGATCCGCCTCCTTATCCGCATGATGCTGCATCGGACCATCGTATCGCTCGTTCGCATCGCGATCACCGGCTTTCTGCGATTGCTCGATTGGGCTTACGGTTTTAGACGCAGATTCTGAGGTGCTTGCGGAACTGGTTCGTTGTGACGACAGACTCTGCTGTGCATGTGCCGCTGGGTTGGCCCAGCCTGCTGGTGGTACTTGCATGATCATTCTCCTTCTTATCCGAGAGATCAATGACTGTGATGATTGGTCAGCCGACTACACAATTTTTAGGCTAACGACCTGCCCCCCCTCCCTTATCTAATGCGCTGGGTAGTTGCATTTGACCCATCAATCCCACATTGCTTCGGACGATAGGGTCTGTCGTCGTGCCGGAAACTTCGATGCGAAATAGATTTGACGAATAGTCCGCTTGCAATGGACGCATAACAGCCCCGACCAACGTCCGCCGACTGACATTCGCATCCAAATTCAAGTGTAACGCCCGCCTCATATTGACCCAGCCGTTCCCCCGGAGAGAAACGAGATTCCCATCTAAGTTTAGCTCATGGATGGGAATTCGGTCTCCGTCGATTCCAAAATGAATATCAACAGCATCGAACGCACTGTGGTCCGGACGAACTGATAAAAGATTGAACAGTCGAATCATAACAGGCAACTGATATAGGTTCGCATTTCGGAGCCATACGTTCCCATTTCCTTCGATGGAAGCCATGTTGGTAAAGGAGCCCGCGACTTCACACTGCATCCAAAGACTACCATTGGTTTGTGGATTCGGCTCGCCGAGATCGAGCAAGCAATCCTTGAGGTTAGCATCAACCAATCGAACTCGGTACCGAGCACGTCGACCATCGAGTGGCTCGACTCCACTAACAAACAGCTTTCCACTGAGAGCTTCCGCGGTGATGTCGTGGGCGGTTATATCGAGTTCAGGACCATCTATAGCCTGCCCCTTCTTTACAACGCTCTTATGTCCAAGAGCGGACTGAGATAGTTTGACGAAACGAGCGTCCAAACGACTATGCATGACACTTTTGAACGAGGCTTGAGAAATCTGCTGGCCTTGATCCGCCGTAGTCGACTGGGCAAACGCCCATTTCACGCCATTTTGATTGGTGCTCTCTAGGGCAGCACGTTTTTGCATGACATGCTTTTCCTGCCAAGCCACTGCGTCACGCCCGAATATTAAATCCTCGCTAGTTAGAGCAAACGGGCCAGTTAATCCTATGACGGGAATTCCCTTGATTGCCAAAGCATCGAACTCAAGCGTCCCGTAGGCCATAGGCCCACTGTCGGTATTCTCGCCGGTCATCGAAATAGTGCCACGCATTCCAGAGGCTATTCCTCCTCCACCTAGTCTGCCGTCTTCGATTTCTAGATCAATATCCCATGAGCGAACAACCGATTCCAGTGGATGGCGAGGAGACGACACGTAGGTCGAGCCGGATATGCTCACGGGCCCCCTAAAGTCAAGCCTCAGGAGCGGATCTCTCAAGTAGGGCGGTAGACAAGACAGTAGAGTCTGGTCCACTAGAAATCTTGTTGAAGGGATCCATTGAATCGTACCGTCCCAACTCCCATCGCCATAGATGCGGTAGTGTCCCTCCGCATTCAGTCGGCTAGCATCATGAGTTCCCGTTAACGACAAAATGTCGATACGGCCGGGATTATACGCGATATGGCAAGAAACATCATTGATCGAATAAGGGAGCGAACGAGGGCGAAATGCCAACGAACGACCAACACCCTCATCTTTTATGCTGTCTTTTTTCATTTCGACACGCACGTCGAGCGAGTCATCCCGCGATCGCTTGGTCATCTCGACTTTCGCATGCCCCATCATACCGACCGGCTGAATCTCATCCCAAAGACTTTGAACCCCTTTTGGCAACGCATTCCGCAACTCTTCGTCCATGGCCAAATCATAGCTGTCGAACACTAGATCTAAAGAATCAAGTTGGGAATCTTCAAGTTGGCAAACGCCAAAGGCCTTAATCCGGGTTGAGTCATTTCGTCCCGCAAAATCTCGCAATACAACTCGGTCATTGTCGACTGTTATTTCACCATGAACATTATCGATCGGATAACGAAACTGGTCATACCTAAGAGTACATTCTGAAAAAATCAGCTCTAAGGATCGGTCAATCCGAGTCGGATCTTCTGCTGTTCTCCGAAACCGTGCCTGTTTTAAATGTACAGTACCAGTTGGCCGCAAGGAGTCGACAAAAGATTGAAAGCTACTTGGTTGCGATTCGTTTCTTGGGGTCAGCGCGTTTAATAGACTCTTGTCAATCGCGATCGGCCCTTCTGACGAGAATTGCAAATCCATCAACCACTTGGGGTCCGCCCTCACTAATTCCAGCGAACCGGTTAATCGTTGCTCGCCAGCATATGCCACGAAATTGTTCGCTTGGAAGTGACCATCGTTGTAGGAAAACTTTCCACCGATACGGTGGAGGGGGTAGGGAAAGAACTCCGCGTTGAGCGATAGATTCTTGGTCTCCACTTCAACATAGGGATGCCACTGATATCCGTCGAATGTTATCGTTGCCTTAGCGTCCAAATGGCCGCGAGCTTGAAAGCGGTGCCAAATATCCTGCATGGGCTCCGGAAGGGACTGAAACAATCGTTGATCCAATTCTAAATCTTTGACTTCGACCACTGCCATCATCGGGGACGGTATCTCGAGACCATTCATGTCGATGGAGGCCCAAAGAACCGACGAACCGCACTCGCCCCGCAGATTACGCAACCTTAGTTCTTGATTGTTAAGAAACAGCTCGCCACTCAGATTGTCCAGCGGGTAGTTTAGTCGCGGATGAAACCACCTTCCCCCATCGGCTTTGGTGTATATCTGATAGGTCAGGTCCTGGTCGATACTTGCAATTTCAAAGCGAGTACTCGATCGAATGCTCAAGCCGTCGACCGATGTGAGGTGAGACTGTAAACAACTGGGAATGTTCGCAGCAACGCGGGGATTGAATTCCAAGTTGGTCAAATCCCCACGTACGCGCCAGTTACCATTGGAAGGATCCAGCCTCGCCGAAAGATTGAGATCCTGAAAGTGACTACTCTTGATTCTTGCCTGAATCCCTAGGCATGCAGAGTTCCCCGCAGCAGACGCCATTTCCGATGGTAGCAGGGAAGCGACAGCGGTCAAATCATGAAAGATGAGTTCGGGAGATTCCGATCCGACCTCATGTCCTAAGCGAATGAGCCCCGACCGTACTCGTATGGTTGGGAACTCTGGCGTAATCCGAAACGTGCCCTTCGGTTCTGGAAAACACCATGTTCCATCAGCTAATGGCCAAACAGAAATCTGGACTCCATCTGCAACTACATTCTGTACCGGGACCTGGCCCTGAACCAATCCTAACCAATCCAGCGGTCCCTGACATGCTATCCTTTCTGCTCGGAATACTTCTCGGTCTTGATTTTCAACCCGCTTAGACAATCGCAGCCCGTTGAGTGTAATCGATTGACCCGATTGTAACGAAGCATTGTCCAACTCTACGTGGTAGTCCGGGAGTAGCGACTGGATCCTAGACCTAATCTCTAGCGTGAGCTTCGAATCTGCTTGGCTTAAGAAATAGTAGTAACCGAAAAAACCGATAATGCAGAGCAGGCCAGTCCAAAGCAAAACGCCACCGGAGCTCGGTTCCTTTCGAGGTACCGAAGCCTGTGCGCTTGGTTGGGATTCCGTTCCGCTATCTGTTGCCATCCTTGGCTACGAGCTCCTCATTTCGTTCTTGGAGTTGTTCCGTCTCCGCTGGCGCCAGCAGTCCAGGATCCAATTCGCCCCACATCCTGCCAAAACGCAAAGGACGAGAATCGCTGGTTGTCGGTACCTGACCGAACCAATAAACGCCATGTGTAATATTCCAAAGTAAAACATCGGTACTGCGAACAACCATGCGCCAAGGCTGTGACGAGTCGCCCAGAGGCCCAAGGCACCGAGCAACAGGATAACCAAATAAGCCACCCCCTCTGCGACCCTGATGCTCTGCCCTACCACCTCTACCGCGACCGGCAACGGTCTCCAGGTTTTCCAGAACTTTACCATTCCAAGCCGAATAGCGTCAGATGGATTTTCTCGGACCCATGAAATAGCAGCATTTCGAATTCTGCGGTCCAGTCTCCATTCTAAGGTCGATTCTTTTGTTTCCCCCCTTGCATCTCGAAGGCGATCTTCTTCAAGCTGCTCGATTAAAAACTGTTCAACAAAAGCCATGCCTTCATCGCTGCTCCCCGTTGCACCTGGATGCCAGCCGTCGTAGAGACTAGCCCCCACCTGTAGTGTGGATGGCACAAATTTCCCTGTGATTTCAAAATTTCTAATCCACCAAGGAGACATTGCTAGCACTATCCCGACAACATAAACGAGCCCATACCGTACGATGTCGCGAAGGGAATGCACACCAAGATTCCCAAGGTATACAAAAAGAATGTAGATCCACAAAACTCCAGCCCACAGCCCCCAGCTGGGACGAGCTAGGCACGCAAGCCCGGTAAGCAAGCCCGAGAGAAATACCCAATGCAAAACACTACGTTTGCTACCTCCAGACGAGGCCACGCTGCGACTGATTGCTAAACTCGAACACGCTAAACTAGCTAACATAAGAGGACAAAAGACCATCTCGCTCAGAACAAAGATACTCATCCCAATTGAGCCAGGATAAATTGCTGCCAAGAACGCCGCTACAAGGCCAGCTCGCATCCCGGCCAATCGAGTTGTAATGCTCCAGACGAGCCATACGCAGAGTGTACCTAATCCTGCTCCCAAGATTCTTACGGCTAACGCAGTTCCTGAAATGTCGCTTAATTCATGTCCACTCGCAAAGTAAGCGAAAGGAGAGAGCACGATTGGGTAAAGTGGAGCTCGGAAGATTCTCGCTTCATCGCTGAGATATCTGTACGGTTCGCCGCTCGCAATTCGTTGGGCATGAACCCAGTAAGTGTCACTATCGCCAAATCGGAAAGCACTCGATCCCTCCGGCACGGTGGACTGCCAATACGTAGCAGCAAACACTCTCAGTAAAAAGGCGACAGCAAGCAGCCAATAGATTACGCTTCGAGAGTTCATGATCAAGCCTACCAAACCGACGAGCAGTGATTGTGCGTGTCAGGAAAAATCAGTTCTCAAAAGCAATCGTTGCCTCGCTACCCAAACTGATCAATTTCGTGATCTCTCGACGCAGATCGGTTTCCAGGCGGCTGATCTCTTTGAGTTTGACTCGATCTAGCATTCCCGAGTTGGTCGGCTTGACAGGATCAATCGGCCACCACCAGTCTGCATAGTAATACTCAACCCAAGCACGGAAGCTCATTGTTGGGTTTGCATTGGACGAGTCAAATGCGTAGCCCAAAACCAATCGGGCAGGAATCTTTTGTTTTCTGAGCACAGCAATCAGCGCCATCGATTGCTCGACGGAGTTGAGACGGTTTGTAGGCAGTGCCAGATGCAACTTTCTCACTTGATTACTAAACTCTTCCGAGACATACCTCTGCGATAACGCTTCTGCAATAGCGACAACTCGTTCGTGCCCCACAAGGCTCGAATCTGTCGGTATCGATTGATCGAGGAGAGACGAGACAGCCGGCTTGCTTAGATCAAGCCAGTCCGCTAGGGAGCTATCAGCCGAGATAGGCTTGTCGGAAGCATCAATACCTAACGGGAGTTCTTCACGATCTTGAAGTCGAAACAGAGTAACTTCTGCGGTAAAGGCGTTCAGCGACCGAACTCGCTGGTTGCAGCGATTAGAAATCAGCTTGTAGGGATCCGACTTCGACATTTGCATTTTGTAAGTCAATTGGCTCTCCTTGGCTAGGGCAGCGGAGTACAAGTCCAATCGCTGAGGTTCTACCAGAAAAGCAATCTGCTTTGAGGAAACAAGCGAGAGGTCAAAGTCGCTTTCGACATCCTTGTAGGTATCCTGCTCCACTTGAAAGGTACGAATATCCGTCGCTGGAATGTAAGTCTTTAAGAGGACACCATCCTCATCGCTCCACAGAATGGATTCGCTTATCGCCTCTCCCGCCTGATTCGAGACTGAAATTTCACGCAAGAGCTTAGACTTGCCGAGCATGGTAGGAGACTTATACTTCTCCCTGGCATCCAGCTTTGCTTCGACAATCCTCGCAGCGATCGGATCCAAAAAGCGAACCAATCTTGACTCGTTATCTCTCAACGGTTTTCGCATAATAGATTGTTCGATAGCGAAGGGGCCACGGATCTGGCTTTCCCAGACAATCTCAGCCCTCTGCTTGGTGCCGTTCGCAACCAATTCCAAGATGGCCTTTGCACCTTCGATTCTAACTACAAGATTCTGATTATTCTCATTAGAAACCGTCCTCGCCGTCAGACTGACGAGTTCCCCATTGGCACGCTCAATGGAAGTAAGCGTGTATTCCTGACGCTGGTATTGCCCATCTCTCGTAAAGCGAACCACGCTACGCAGTTCGTTCGTGACCAGCGAATCCACTCCGCGATTGGTTGATGTTGTTTTTCTTGCCGTATAACCAATCGGAGCATTACCTTTGTAAAGGACCTCCCAACTTAGTATCGGCGTGGATAGATCAAACATCCAGGGCGAGCTAGGATCATCCTCTATCAATTCGGACGAACTGGAGATATCAGGCACCGAATCAATTTTCAAAACGGCATCGCTTCTCAAGCTGGATGGAGCTGCTCGCTGTGGATCGATTTCCTTCTCATCGACAGCACCTTTAATCGTTCCTTCCTCCACATTGAGACGGAGTAGTTCGGTCGCACGGTTAGCGATGGTCTCTGAATCGGTCGTGTTGACAGCAACCCCTTGGGGTTCGCTGGAACGCGTAAGTTCTCGCAACAACTCATCAGAGCGATTAAGCCCCTCGGTTTTATTTTGGCATCCTAAAAGCAGAATGACGGTGGACATCAATACAACACTCTTTATCCAATCAAACAAGCTGGCAGCTTCTATTGACTTCGATGGGGGCGTTAAGCAACTCTTCATCTGGGAATAGGGAGGGTACATAGTAAATCGATATAGTTCTCAAAGCTCCGACAAGGGACTTAGGTTGCGAAAACCATTCTTCACACCTGTCATCCAGACTACTAAATGTAACCCAAATTTCCGTCCTTAAGCATACGACTTGCCCACAAAACGAGGCTTGCCGAAATCTAGCCCGATTGTAGCGATTGTAACGACGCAAAAATAAACGGTTTTCTTGCATATTCCAAAACTATTCTACGAACCTGACCTAACTTTGGTTGTTCCGCACCGGATGGGGAACGCGTATATGTTGAACAAAACCCGTACTATTGAGAATGATGATGGGAAACGCTTCTGGATTCCCCAAAAGCAAAAACAGCACCCAGGCCGAATCGGCCCCAAGGTCAACCCCAACTTCGAGCTTTGCAAAACTGACCAACGAAGAGCTCGAAGCTCACATGGGTGTTTTTCGATATGGTGCATTCGATCTAACCGACGCGGTTCGCCCGTCTTACGACCTGCAAGTTGTACCGAGACAGGGGTTTCGGTATGATTCGTATGTCGATCCCAAGAACAATATTGACGTCCCTGTAATCATGGCGTCGGCATCACGGGAACGGCTCTTCGACCTGCTTCTAGATCTTATCGACAGCCTGGGCGACGAAGTCGATGTCGTGTTAGAGACCAGTCACCAAGGAGAGTCCGATGAACACAACGATCTCTATCGTGAACATATTGATGTGCCTGTTTTGAAGAGCATACTCTGCGATCACGAAGAGCTGATCTTGAACGACGGCTGCACCGGAATAGCAGTACTGAATCCCCGAAAGCAACAAGAGATTCAATTTGATGAACACAAAATGATACTGTGCTACGGTAAGCCTCTAGATGGCTTCGAAAAGATTCTCATCGAACATGATGTTTACCCGGATGATTCCATTCGATTCATTTCCGAAGCGGAACACGTCCATTGCAGCAGTGACAAATTCACGAGCGAATTCGAAAAGCTGACGGCTGCTCTCGGTATGGATGAGGCTAGACGACGGGGTGCAGACGCCGATCTCATCTGAGATTAGCGTTGGTACACAGTACAGCTCGACGATCAGTCTGAATATCGAGGCCTCATTCTTTTCCTAGAAACTCGAATGTCGCCTCTTTATGTTGGAAATCAACCACCAGCCATCGTTCGTTATGCTTCTCAAGATCTAATTGCACCCAACGAGGAATCTTGCCCGGCATAATATCTGTTTGAACCTCAACATAGACGTTCATTCGCACTCTCGCCGCCGGTTTGTTGCCGACTTTCGATAACTCGATAGCATGTACCCCTGTAACTTTGGCTACCTCAAACTTTAGTCGCGGAAGCATCGAAACGGCTGACGCAACCTGTTGGGTATGATCCGGGTGTATGCGATTTTTCACCGCCTCAAAGCGGTTATCTTGAAGCTCTGCCGCTGCCTCTTTGAGGACTTTGCGAATCTGTTCGCGGTCTGTCTCTACGTATAGATTCAACCAGATCAAAAGAAGGGTCAGAACAAGCATGCCTAATGCCAAGTACGCTGCAACTTTATGCCCGGTCTGGATCCACCCAAATAAACTCAAACCTGTGAGCAATGCTCCTAGAGTTCCGATGATGTACGGGTGTTCAAAGAAGTACTCTGACATGGTTTTGACCGTGTGTTAAATCTGAATCAACAAATCCTGAAGGGCCTGCACGAGACGGAACAATTGACACCAATCTTCGAAACTGACCATACCGCTATTCTAAGCAATCGACTGCTTGCCGTGTCGACTTTTCTGTTACCCCGAAAACCAGGGAAGAAAATTCGTGAAAAAGTACTCCCACTCGCATGTGTAACCTACGCTTCGAAAGCCTCGTAATCGAGAACTCTACTATTTGTTGGACTCGCTCCTGTAAGAAACTGCCATGTTGGAAACTATGCGAAAATATTGGATCGGTGGCCTAGTACTGGTCATGGTCGGTCTGCATGCGAGCATAGTCGGTCTAATCCGCTATCAGGCCTCGCAAGCCAAGGTGGACATTTCCTGCGAAGTCGATCTTGGACTCTTTCTGGCATATCCGAACGAAAACAACGTTCCGGTCTCCATGCGCCTCCACGCTATTGTGCCCGTGAACCATCGAGTTAAAAGTCGTCAGCTCATCGAACTGAACCAAGCCCAGATTCGCCAATCGATCGAGGAGCATATCCGACAGGTGGATCATCGTGTATTGCGCGACCCCTACCTGTCCGATCTGCGAACACAGTTGCTCGATGTGCTTGTACAGACTATCGGTGCAGCCTCAATTGAAGATCTAGCAATCACCGAACTCCAGAAGACGAGCATGGAATATGGTCTATCCTTTACCAACACGAGCCATCCACGTCGTCCAAAGCTGGTCGCAACCTTGAGGCATGAACTCAAGACTGATCACGAAGAGGAGCATGGACATAATGAGCACGGACATGATGAGCATGGAGATCAACATGACCAATCAGGCCATGGATCGGAATCACACTCGGATGGCGCTCACGAAGACGATCACCACGGCGGATCAAACTCCCATGATTCCACAGGCGGACACAAATCTCAGGATCCCCATGCCTCGAGCCACGGCACCTCTCATGGTGGTCATGGCGAGGGCGATGGGCATGCGAAGCCAAAGGCGAAAGCGGCCGTAAAGTACACCCCGGGAATGGGTAAGAAAAAGAAGGAAGCCGAAAGCGGCGGTCACGGATCCGGGCACTAGCCAGGCAAACGTAGTCTACAGGTTAACGATTTCACTCGAGCAGCAGTCATTTAAATTCACCGGATACCAATCACTATGAAATCAAGCTTACGAAGTCGATTATTTATCGATAGCCCTGTCCAGATGATGCTGGTTGGGCGTGTCCTGCTCCATTGGTTGATTTTTTTCGGACTGTTCTTCCTCACTCTTCTGACAATAGAGTACTTTCTCCGAGATCCGGGCGTGACACTATTGGATTGTGTTTCGAACATCCGAACCAAGCATTCTGTTGTAATCGTTCTTTCGATCGCTTTATTACCGGTATTTCTTTATGACACGATCAAAATGAGCAATCGTTTCGTTGGTCCAATCTACAGGTTCCGTAAGAACTTGAAGTCGTTGGCCGAGGGAAAAGCAGTTGAAGAGATGAACTTCAGAAACAAGGATTTTTGGGCCGAATTGTCTAGCGATTTTAATCAGGTTGCGAAGCGACTTAATCAACAAACCAATACCAGTTCCCGGAGCTAGTGCCAGCATGGGTAACCAGCATTTTCTCGCAACCCTTTGGCGAATGATCGACCGTGCTTCCCCCTCGGATCGGTGCGAAATGTCGAGCATGAATTTGACGCACTCGACCATAGGCCGTCAACAGCTGCTGCCGAGGAAGCGACGCGGTGCCGCCGTCGTAGAAATGGCGGTTTGTTTACCCGTGGTCGTGCTAGTAGTGTTCGCTTCACTCGAGGGGGCAAATATGCTCTTCGTAAGGCAAGCAACTGTGCAGGCCGCTTACGAGGCAGCAAAGTTTGGGAGTCGTCGAGACGGTACACGTGTGCATGCAGAGCGGCTAGCATCCGAGGTGTTGTCAGCAAGAAGAATCAATAACCCGACCATCACCTTCGTGACGGGTGACCCCGCTCGTAACCGAAGCGGGACAGACATCACAGTTCGCGTTAGCGTCAACTCCGACGATCGGCTCATTACGGGGTTCCGCATCTTCTCCGGTCGACGGATTGAAGCAACTGCAACTATGCAAAAGGAATAGGTAACTGTGAAAAATCCAACAAGACTTAATTCTCGATACCCAAGAAATGGACGACGCGGTGCAATGGCCATCCTAATGGCTGCCGTGATGATCCTGCTCTTTATCGGAGCGGTATTCAGTGTGGATACTGCTTATATGCATATGGTTCGAGCCGAACTAAGAACCGCAACAGATGCAGCTGCTAGAGCTGGCGCCAGCACTCTGTCTAGAGAACAAGACCCTGTGGCTGCGAGGATCGCTGCTATCGAATACGCCAGCAAGAATCGTGTTGCCGGTCGGAGTCTAACCATTCTTCCTAATCAGATTAGTTTTGGAACGATCCGCGCCCAAGGTCAAAAAATCGAGTTTGTTCCCACGATAAACCCTTTAGTTGCCGTTCGTGTCGATGGACGGCGCGACGACACATCGCCAGATGGAAACGTCACGTTATTCTTCGGCTCACTTCTCAATGTAAATCGATTTCAGCCTCGGATGTCTTCAACCGGAGCCGCCAACGTCAGGGACGTTGCTCTAGTGCTGGATATCTCAGGCTCCATGGCGACTCGGTTAGGATCCGGAACTCGGCTATCCGCATTGAAATCTGCTGTGAGCGTGTTCCTTGCCGAGCTGACGGACTCTAGTCCATTGGCGCAAGTCTCTCTCAGCGTGTATTCGACGACCTCTTCACCTATCACACAACTTACGGATGATTTTTCACTCATCCAAAATCAAGTCAACGCGCTGCCTGCGACCGGACTCACCGCTATCGGGCTGGGACTGCAAACAGGAATCGATTCGCTAAGATTCGACCCTAACACTCGCCCGTTTGCTGCTAAGACCATCGTTCTAATGACAGACGGAATTCACAATAGAGGAGTCAGCCCCCTCATTACCGTTGGAAACGCAGTCGCTAATAACATGACAGTACACACGATCACCTTTAGTCGAGATGCAAATCAAACTCTCATGCGACAAGTCGCTCAAGCTACACAGGGTGGTTTGCATTTTCACGCCGATGATGCCGAAGACTTGAATGCCGTTTTCCGGGAGATTGCAAAGAATCTTTCCGTGGTGCTGATCGAATAAAGATCGGTCTCCCAAGTTTTTTCTGCACCGAGGTATTGGCTTATGAAACTATCGAAAAAGAGAATCAAAACGAAAATGACGATGTCAAATCGTCAAGGCGCAACAGCAGTCGAGTTTGCAATGACCGCTCCCATAGCCTTTCTGCTTTTGTTTGGTGCATTGGAACTAGGTCATGCTAATATGGTCTACCACTCCGCTGAGGCTGCCGCTTACGAAGGGGCCCGAAAGGGAATCGTGCCAGGTGCCACTGCGGCAGAATGCATTTCGCAGACCGATGATATGCTGAGACTTTGCAGGGTTCGCGGTGCAACTGTCACGGTGACGCCAAACAATCTCACACCTGCCGACCTCAATGTCACTGTACGAGTCGAAGTCCCCTACCGAGACAACTCCATCGTCGTGCCATTCTTCACGAGGAATCTGGTCATCAACCGTGAGTGCAAACTCAGCCGGGAACGTGGAAACTAAGTTGGAGACGGTGTCGCTGGGACCATCCAGAAAAGAACCAAGAACACCGAAACGATCATGACCAATAGGGAAAAAGGAACCCCTATCTTAAGAAAATCCACAAACCGATATCCACCCGGCGTCACGACGAGAGTATTGACGGGAGATGAGACCGGAGTCATGAACGCTGTGGAAGCAGCGAGCGCAACCACCATCGCAAAAGGATAAGGGGATTCGCCGAGTCGATCAGCGACCGACAGTGCAATGGGAACCATCAATACAGCCGTCGCTGTATTGGAAATGAAAAGGCCCAGAAGCGATGTGGTGAAAAAGATTACCAGCAACACACCAAACACCCCAGATCCCGAGGTTATCATAGCCAGCCCGCTCGACGCCATCTCGACGCCACCAGTTCTCGTCAATGCGATAGGAAACGGTAGCATGCCAACAATGAGAACAATCGTCTTCCAATCAATGGACCTATAAGCACTTTCGAAATCGATACACCCAAAGGCCCCCATCAAGATACAACCAATCAAGGCGGCCTGGACGTTGGGGACAACCCCAGAAACCATCAATCCAATCACCACCAACAACACCGCCAATGCTTGCCACAAACGACCGGGTACAGGCACAACCTCTTCGAATTCCTGCGGCAAATGTAACGGAACCAAATCTCGACCTGCTTGAGAAATCGCCCCCCGGATGGATTTCCAAGGTCCGATGACCAGCAGGGTATCCCCCACTCTTAACTCTTCATGTCGTAATTCGGATTCTATAGCAGTAACTCCACGCCGCAATCCAATCACCGAAACGCCAAATCGGCTACGGAATCCGGATTGCAACAAAGTCTTGCCGACCAGATCCGAATCGGCGGTAACGATCAGCTCCGCCATGCCAATCTCCTGTGTGCGATCCGTGAAGTGAGTTCCCGTTAGAGGTAGCAAAACTAGCTGGTATTTGTCCGCCATGGATTCAATATCTGCGGCGACGGCATACAAATCCAAGAGCAGAATGTCGCCTGCTTGGATCTCTGATTTAGCAGTGGGATGCAGTAACTGCCTATCGCGCTGAATCGCGACAAGATTCGCCCCGGACTCCTCTCGCAAATTACAATTCTCAATTTTGAGCCCTACGAGGGAAGAGTCTGGCTTGACCAATAAGCGATGCTCGCGACCTGCCAAATGGTACTTCTCGACCCATTGTTTCAATGTGGGACGCCCCGCATTACCGTTAGCTCCATTGCCATTACCTTTAGGTAACCACCTTTTGGCAAAGAGCATATAAATCACGGCCAGTCCCAAAATGGGAATTCCGAATGGAGTAAAACTAAAAAAGGAAAACCCCTTTTCCCCACGTCGCACAAGCTCAGCGTTGACCACCAAATTAGGTGCTGTAGCGACCAACGTCGTCATCCCACTTATCAATGCAGCCATACTTAGAGGCATCATCAACTGACTAGGCGAGATACCCGTCCGTCTACAAATCCGAATCACGACAGGGATAAAAATTGCTGTCACGGCGGTAGAACTCATTGTTGCCCCCAACAAACAGACGGAAACCATCAGCAAAACAATCAGTCGATTCTGACTAGTTCCCGCAGTCGCCACGAGCCAATCTCCGATCTGCCGGGCAACACCTGTTCTTACTAACCCCTCACCGATGACAAACATTGCCGCAATCAACACGACGTTCGGATCACTGAAGCCAATAAGAGCTTCCTTGATCTCAATAACTCCCGTCAGCGGCAAGGTGCATATCACAAGCAGTGCGACGAAATCCATTCGTGGTTTATCGATGGTAAACATCACGACCGCTACAAGAAGCACCAACAAAACCAGTACGAGCTCCAGGGACATCAGTTCTTCCTAACTATTCCGTGTTAGAGTGCTGCGTTAATTGGTGACAGTTAGCATTCGATCGCGGGCTTTCACTCGCCAAGTCTCTACAGCCGAGTGATCTCGTACGACCCACACATGACTATGCAGAGCAACTGTCGGACAAATATGCTTTGGAATGCCATAAAAAACAGATCCGATGGGTATCTCCAGCGCCCTAGGTGTTTGAAGTACGAGATGCTCCTCACTATGTACAACCGGAATTGCGTCCTCCAAGCCAAAAAACTGGACTCTGGGATGAGGCATCTCAGATGCAACGGCTTTGTGCCCTAAATCTAAGCAAATGCGATCCTCTGTTGGTCGGCTAACCACTCTGGCCATGAGTACCGCAGCATTCAGAAAAGACAAGTTGGGGCAAGTTAACTCCTGACCAAAGTCCCAGAGAACCGTCGTGCCTGCACTGACCTGAATATTCTCACTCTGTTGAGCTGCGATCAAATGCGAGGTTGGGGTGCCCGACATCACAATAGATTTTACTGGTATGCTGTTGTTCACAAGGCGATCGCGAAACGCAAGCACCTGATCCAGCACCGACCGGGATTCGGGAACAAGCTCCTCAAGATCGGGAATGCCCAAGTGCCCGTCGTACGCATGAATACCCTCAAAATTGACGCGACCATCGCTCTGCGATTGCTCGTTCAAGTATCTACAAAGCTCGAATGCTCGGTCACCAATAACGATTCCTGTTCGGTGCATCCCAACGTTCAAGTCGATAAACAGATTGAGCCGACTCCCTTTATTGTTTAGTTGCCCTACCATCCAATCTAAATGGGATAGATCGTCAACGATGGACGAAAATTTTACGTCAGGAAACGACTCTATCAGCCCTAAAAATCGGCGAAAGTTATCTCCGACTAGCTGCATCGATAGCAAGATATCCTTGCCCCCAGCGTGGGCTACCATTTCGCATTCCGCAATGGTTGCCGCTTTAAACTTTGCAATCCCCTTAGCGAGCTTCATCCTTACGATCTCGGCCAGTTTGTGCGTCTTGACATGGGGACGAAGCTTGGAAGGGTCTTTTGTCCAAGCGATCATGCGATCCAAGTTCTCATTGATGCGATCTGGATAGAGAAGCAGGGCTGGAGTTGGGACTTCATCGGCGTTGTTTAGTTGCCACCAATTATGGGAACTCATGAGGGTTGATCGTACCTGGATCGGGAATAATTTTATCTTAAAGATAGTGCGGCAAGTCTCTGCAGAGCAACTATCTATCCGTTTGCGGAACAAGCATACCGGCCCCCTCCGGTAGTTGATATACGAATTGGATTTCGTCCGCTTCCAGGGCGCGATCAAAAATGGCAAGATCGTCCATAAGGCCGACATAATTCAAGCCAAGCATAATTGCCGCCTGATCGATATCCCAAGTAAATGTTTGCAGTCGAGGCGAGAGCGATGCTACGAGGAAGCCATCTAGGTAAAGCTTCGATGTCGCATCAGCCTTTTGGTTGTTGAAATTGGAGAAGGTGAAAGCAACGTGGGTCCACTTTCCTTTCTGAAACGGTGGATTCTCGACAGTTGCGAGCGGTCGCTTCTCGGGAGGGATCGCAGCAAAATCTGTCCCATCTGGGTTCCATACTTGCTTGTCAGCGTAGACCCCCAAACGGAAGGGAACTTTGCTAGATCGTTTCTCAAACTCCACAAAAAACGCTGCGTCATCCCACTGCTTTGAGGTGATTTGGATTGGATCGCAAAAACCTTCTCGCAACTCAGTGATCGGGTCCGTGTTGAGCCAAAAGGAAACAGTTCCAGAACGCCTCTCTGAGGGTGTCGGGAAGTTACGGGCTGCTTTGAAGAAGACGATTTCTTTCGATGGCCTGTCGAATCGAAGACAGCCAGAAAAACGTCCCCCCTCTGACAGCAACTGAATGGGCAACACACCGGCTGTCCAAGCTTTTGCCGTTGATCGATGGTCGATCGAAGTAGCTTCATGCAAGGTTGCTTCCCCTTTTGCGAAGGTAGCATCCACCTTGTTATCAAACGGAGCATGGAATAGTAGAGCCGAGGAAATTGCGACTCTCATGTCACCGTCCTGCGAGTAGACATGCTCTGTACCTATCGAGAAAGCGATTGCTAGGCCGATTAGCCACGCCGAAATGCTGCTATTGGATTTGTTGTGCATAGGACTTTGGTGAGGATGGGTTAATAGTACTCTTGGGTCAAACACGACATGCTTCTACCATCAGTATACCAATTCGCAGACGACTCGGTGTTTTTCGACAAAAGTGGAACAACCGGTCGGGCCGCCAAATGGTTGTCGGATTCCTGCGAAGTGGTCTTCAGAATCCAGGAAAGATCATCGATACCCCGCATCGTACGGTTCTTAACAATCTTGATTTAAGGCGGACTTCAAGGGAGTTGGATAGACAAAAAACCAGATAAATACACAAGCTAGGAGATTTCATGGCCCCAGAGATTCCTTGTAGCTCGATGTACGCATTGTCCCCCGCAAAGGATAAGGATAATCCGACTTCGAGTGTTCTTTCTATTATTGATGACCTTTCAAAAGCTCTCAACTTTGCAATTTGTGAGATTCGAGAGATCAACGAAAATGCAAAATTGCTGTCGCTGAACGCACGGATCGAGGCCGCTAGAGCCGGTTCCAGCGGAGCGGCCTTTGGTGTGGTGGCTCACGAGATGCAGTCCCTTTCCGAAAAAACGGCGGGGGTTGCTGATGAAATGGCTAACCAAACCACAAGTACTATATCTAATCTGCTCGATTTCATCGGTGGAAATGTTCGAGGTACCAGACTTGCCGATCTGGCGCTGTCCAACATAGATCTGGTGGATCGCAATCTCTACGAGCGAACTTGCGACGTTAGATGGTGGGCGACGGACGCCGCGATCGTTCAAGCTCTCATATCCCAAAGCGAAGAGGATTTCCGATTTGCATCAGAGCGCATGGGGTTGATTCTAAATGCTTACACGGTTTACCACGATCTCGTGTTATGCGATTTGAATGGTACTGTTGTTGCGAACGGCAGGCCACAAACCTACCGACTGAAAGGAAGAAAGGAAGCAAAGAGCTACTGGTTAACCAGTGCGTTGAAGCTAGCTTCGGGAGACCATTTCGTGTGCCAACCGCCTCATGATTCCGAATTAGTACCGGGCGAAAAAGTAGCTATTTATGCGACTGCGGTTCGCGAACGAGGCTTATCCAACGGCAGACCAATCGGGGTTCTCGCGGTAGTATTCAATTGGCAAAGCTTGGCAAATGCGATTTTGAATAGCTCCGTGTTTGACCAAGAAACGTGGAGAATGTTCGTTGATGGGAGTGGTAACGTTCTGGCTGCATCACCCAATGTTCCACCAAATTTTCGCTTCCCGGTACAACGCTACGAACAAGTCTTTAAAATGCCTAGAGGTTATGTAGTGGATCAGTTTGAAGGAAAGGATGTGTGTATCGCCCATGCGTTATCACCCGGATTTGAGACCTACTCAACAGGTTGGCATTCCGTGCTTATCCAACCGTTGTACTAGAGCTTTATTCGTGCTGTCCGAGACAGTGCGATGAGATGTCTAGAACTTTTTTCCGGGATTGGAGGCTTTGCAGCTTCCTTTCCCGAGGTGAATATCGTGAAAGCGGTCGACATCGACGCGATGGCGACGCGTGTTTACCGAGCTAATTTTTCTCATCCTTGTGAAGCAAGAGAAATTGCCAGCCTGCCGACGGACTGGTTCGGTGCTATCGACGCGGACATGTGGTGGATGAGTCCCCCCTGCACCCCTTTTTCTCGAAAGGGCCTTTTTCATGATTTGGATGATCCGCGATCCAAAGCCCTGTCGCATCTCACCAATGTAGTGTGCGACGTCAAACCTATGACTATAGGTATCGAGAATGTCGTTGGCTTTGAGGACTCGCAGGCGTTTGCTCAACTAAGGTCTCGTTGGACTAGAGAAGGCTACAGGATCGAGGTTTGCCAGTTTTGCCCAACACAAATTGGCTGGCCTAACCGACGTCCGAGAGTCTACATCCTGGCAAGCATCGATCCGAAGATACGGCTGAATAGAACCCATGAGGTCGAACGCAACGTTTCAGTCGCCGATATGCTGGTCAACAAACCTGAGGAATCGATCACGGATGCCGATATGCCGCTACTCTGGCTGCCCATAGAGCTGGCAAACCAATACAAAATGGCAATTGACAAAGTAGATGGCAGTGATCGAGCAGCGGAAACAGCCTGCTTTACTTCATCCTACGGAAGAACAGTCATTCGGTCGGGTTCCTATTTGAGGGTCGGCGATCGATACCGTCGCTTTGTACCGAGAGAAGTGGCGAGGCTACTCGGGTTCGAGGATAGTTTTCAGCTCCCCCCATTTCTTGACCTGCGTACGGCTTGGCGCTTGCTCGGGAATTCTCTGAGCATCAAAGCAATTAGACACCTCTTCCGAGACGTGTTTCCATAAAAAAAGGCCACCTCTTTTGAGGCGGCCTCTTTCTTATAGCATAGAAACACCGTAACAATGCGTTAGCATATTTAGGACGTGTACGCGTTGAACTTGTACGAACCGGAAAACTACTTGAGTTCTACAGTTGCACCAGCCTCGGTGAGCTCGGCCTTGACCTTCTCTGCGTCTTCCTTGGAGACTTGCTCCTTGATCTTGGCAGGAACGCCTTCGACCAACTTCTTCGCATCCATGAGCGAAAGACCTGTGAGGTTCTTGACAACCTTCACAACGTCCAACTTCTTGTCACCGAACGAAGTCATGATGACATCGAATTCGGTTTGGACCACAGCGGCAGCTGCAGGCCCAGCATCGGCAGGAGCGGCCATAACCACTGCACCGCCGGCTGCTGCCTCGATACCATGAACTTCTTTTAAATAGTCACTCAATTCCTTGGCTTGCTTGAGCGTCAGGCCGACGATCTTCTCGCCCAGGGTCGTGATCTCTTCCGCGAAAGCGGTTGCTGATTCAGACATAATTCACTAATCCTCAAAATGGAAAGAACTAACTAACGAAACTCACCGGCGAGAAAAAAACCGGCTGTTCAACCACGTACCTCAAAAAACTAGCGACTACTCGCCAGCTTCCTCCTGGTTCTCGATCATCTTCTTGACCTGACCAGCAATCTTGCGAGCTGGGCCGACCAATTGGCCAGAGAGTGTTGCTCCCGGCGACAAGATCTGACCAACAAGCATCGAAATTTGCTCCTGACGGCTCGGCCACTTGCTGACCTTCTTTACTTGGTCTGCAGTGAGCGCCTCACCATCCATCACCCCACCCTTGATCTCGAGTTTCGGGACGGTTCCCGAATCCACCAATTTGGTGATCTCCCGAGTCAAGGAAACAAAATCTTCACATCCCCAAATGACAGCCAAACTCCCTGTTTGGTTGTCAAACGCGGACCTCAACGATGTTCCCTCGGTAGCACGTGCCGCCATGGTGCGTTTCACCACCAACAGGCCGATCCCCTTTTCACGAAGGGTCTTGCGGATTCCATAATTCTCTTCGCCCGACATGCCAACAATGTTTGCAACGACCGCATCATTTACACCTTGCAGTCGATTGGCAATATCTCGAGCGACGTATTTCTTAACAAGCTTACTCATAGCTCCCTATTCTCCTTTGCAACGCGCCTAGCTGGCGACTCTCACACTTGGGGACATCGTGGCGCAGATTGCGATCGATTTGATATAAGTTCCTCGAACCGAATTCGGCTTGAGCGACTGAACAAAGGAAACAAAAGCGGAGATGTTCTCCTTGAGCTTGGTTTCATCAAAACTCAGCTTTCCGACAACCGCATGGACGTTCCCGCCCTTATCGTTCCGGAACTCAACCTTACCGGCTTTGTATTCTCTGACCGCCTTGGCTACGTCCGTGGTGACAGTACCGGCTCTCGGGGAGGGCATCAAACCTCGTGGTCCGAGCACTTTACCGAGCGGTCCGACCACGCCCATCATATCAGGGCTGGCGATACAAACATCAAAGTCTGTCCAACCTTCCTTGATCCTTTTGGCCAAATCATCTGAGCCTACTGTATCCGCACCCGCCTCTTCGGCTGCCTTCGCCAATTCACCTTTTGCGAAAACCACAACTCGCTGGGTCTTGCCAATCCCGTGCGGCAATACAACCGATCCACGCACAATCTGATCGGCCTGCGAGTTGTCGATTCCAAGATTCATATGAATCTCAACCGTCTGGTCGAACTTCCGCCCACCAAACTTCTTAAGTGTCTCTACCGCTTGCTGCAAAGGCACAGGGTCCTTGCCCGGTGTCTTAGCAAGCATCGCTTTCATCGCCTTGGTTGGTTTTACCATTTTATTGCTTGCTCCTCTGCTTAACCTTCGATCTCGATACCCATACTGCGGGCGGTTCCCTCGATCATACGTTTAGCATGATCAAGATCCCGGGCGTTCAAATCCGCCATCTTCTTTTTGCAAATATCCTCGACCTGCGCACTGGTCACCTTCGCAACCTTGACCTTGTGAGGTTCGCTCGAACCACTCGCAATCCCAGCGGCCATCTTAAGCAATGCCGAAGCAGGGGGACTCTTTGTGATAAACTCGAAGCTGCGATCAGAATAAACTGTCACAACTACAGGAATGGGAGTTCCGTTGAACTCGCGCGTTCGGTCATTGAACTGAGATACGAATTGTCCCAGATTGATCCCGAATTTACCGAGCGATGTACCAACGGGAGGAGCAGGAGTTGCCTTGCCCCCTGGCACCTGAAATTTTGCTTGTCCTACGACTTGCTTGGCCATGTGTCCGTGAACCTTGTGTCGTTTGCCTAAATATTATGTGTTAGCCGCACTTCCAATAAGCAAATCGTTAAAACCTGCTTACTAGAATTTCGGACCCGATTTCGTCTGCGAACCGTTCTAATCATCCCCGTTCATGCTGGGTAACTCAGCGAAGTAAAACGAACATCACGCTCAATTTCTTCACGTCAAACCAACAATCTACTTACAAGGACTCAACCTGCCAGTGATCCAACACGACCGGAGTACTGCGACCAAAAATATTAATGATCACCGTAACACGACCGTTAGCTTCGTCGATTCGATCGACATCACCCTCCAGGCTCTGGAAGTTTCCTTCCTTTACCCGTACCCGATCACCGGGCTTGAACGGAATCGCCGTCTTAAGTGCCTGGTCCTCGTCCGCGTCAGGATATGCAAGCTTGAGGATTCGTTCTACATCCTCGTCACTCATAGGTGTCGGCTTACCCGCCGAACCGGTGAAGTCACCAACGCCCGTGGTCTCTCGTACGAGAAACCAGGTGTCATCGTTGATCACCATCCGTATCACCAAATACCCAGGGTAAAGCTTTTTCTTTACAACCCGGCGCTTGCCTGCGCGTGTAAACTCCACAACATCTTCGGTCGGGACAAGAATTTCACCAAAAGACGACTGCAAGTGAGAGAGGCGTATCCGCTTCTCCAATGCCTCGCGAATGGTGTCCTCGCGATTAAACTGAACCTTAAGAATGTACCAGCGCATATCTGCACTAGCCGATTCAGTCGTTGATTCTGTGGAAGTATTCACTCGTAAACCTTGCGCCAGTGCTGACGAACCACCCCAACTCAGCCACATTTTGTAACTGGAGCCCGATGGATCTCCTGGCCCTTTCAATGCTTAACGCCTCAGACCGCCTGAGGAATTTTGCTTTGTATCTAAATGTATTTGTCGACCGTCGGGCGAAGATAATTTGTCAATTCCCTCGTGGCCAACGCTTTGATTTTGCAAACCCTGTTCGCACTCAAGCTCTGTTCGTCCGACACTTGCCCTAAATGCCTAACTGACACGCAACCAGTCAAAGATTGCTTGCCATAGCATGTCGAAACAAAACAGAATCGTTGCAATAAACGCCATTGTGAATATAACAACGCCAGCCGCCTTGTAAAGCTCATTTTTGGAAGGCCAGGAAACCTTGCTCAACTCCGCTTCCACATCGATCAAAAAGGAAGCAAAACGAGGCCAGCAAACAATACGAAACCCGATCCACATGCCGATCAAAGCGGTCAGAATCGGAGCTCCAATGATGATGTACTGGCCAGACGGAGATTCTCTTAAACCAGGGAGTATGCCGGACCGCAATGTCTCAAAGAGCTGCCAAGACCCCAGCCAAACGACAACCCAAATGGCAAGAGCGGTGAGCTGCCTAACAATTCTTCCCTGGCGAGCCTTGGTGACCCTCCCTGTGAATAGCTCGGCCCAAAAAGAACCGCCCGCTGAGGAATCTTCTGTTACTGCTGCCATAAAAACACTAATCTTCAAATTACGAATGATTCGTTAGCAGGGGCGGCAGGAATCGAACCCGCAACCCCCGGTTTTGGAAACCGGTGCTCTGCCAATTGAGCTACACCCCTAACGCAACCTGCCGCATCAGTTCGAGCGGCAGGCCTATTTTGTAGACGGAGCGAATTCCCCCGTCTATCTCTGTTTGAACAAAAACCCCCACCGAGGTCAGCTCTGATTATCGTTACTCAACGATCTTGGTAACAACACCCGAGCCAACGGTCTTGCCACCCTCACGGATAGCAAACCGAACGCCGTCATCGATTGCGACAGTCTTCTGGAGCTCTACCGTCACCTTGACATTGTCACCAGGCATGCACATTTCGGCGTCAACCAAGTTTGCAGTTCCGGTTACGTCGGTGGTGCGGAAATAGAATTGTGGTCGGTATCCAGAGAAGAACGGAGTGTGACGTCCGCCTTCGTCCTTGCTCAAGCAATAAACTTCAGCTTCGAACTTCTTGTGAGGAGTGATCGATCCTGGCTTCGCCAATACTTGACCACGCTCGATGTCTTCTCGCTTAACACCCCGGAGAAGGCAACCAACGTTGTCCCCAGCCTTACCTTCCTTCATTTCCTTGCGGAACTGCTCAACGCCGGTGACAGTCGTCTTCTTCTTCTCTTCCATCAAGCCAATGATTTCGACTTCTTCACCAACCTTGATCATGCCTCGCTCGATACGACCGGTGGCAACAGTACCGCGACCTTCGATCGAGAAGACGTCTTCAACTGCCATCAAGAAAGGCTTGTCTTCTTCTCGAGTCGGCTGAGGAATGAAGCTATCGATTGCAGCGATCAAGTCGGAAATGCACTGGCTAGCACCTGGATCGGCTGGAGCATCGTAAGCTGCTTTTGCGTTTCCACGAACAATCGGGGTCTCTTCCCCAGGAAATCCGTACTTGCTCAATAGCTCTCGGATTTCTAGCTCGACTAGCTCGAGCAACTCTTCGTCGTCGACCAAATCGCACTTGTTCAAGAACACAACGATCGCCGGAACGTCTACCTGACGCGCCAGAAGAACGTGCTCTTTGGTTTGTGGCATCGGGCCGTCAGCCGCACTGACAACCAAAATGGCACCGTCCATCTGAGCAGCACCGGTGATCATGTTCTTAATAAAGTCGGCGTGGCCGGGGCAGTCGATGTGAGCATAGTGCCGGTTTTCCGACTCGTACTCAACGTGCGATGCTGCAATAGTAACCGTCTTGGTCGCGTCCCGAACCGTTCCACCCTTGGCGATATCGGCATACGACTTCGCTTGCGCCAGCCCCTTAGCGGCCTGAACCGCTAGCAAAGCACCGGTGGTCGTTGTCTTGCCGTGGTCGATGTGACCGATTGTTCCTACGTTGCAGTGGGGCTTTTTACGCTCAAATTGCTCTTTGGCCATTATTAACTCACAACACCTAAACTAAAAAAACTCGAACACTGCGCCGCTGGGCTCAACCCGAATTGCTTGTCGTCCCGAGCAAGCACCGCTTGCCTCCGTGAGCAAGCACAACGCAACAGTTAGTTGACTACGCTCCGTCGAGTGATCCGTTTGCGACGATTCCTTGTCGCGACCGCCACCAAACCATTCGCGAAACCAGCCTATGATTCGTCACAGACTCCCGTCCCAAAGAACCGAAGCAGCAACAGGCAGTTTTCAACAAATAAGGCCAGTGTCGACAGAGCTGCTGATGGGACTTGAACCCATGACCTCTTCCTTACCAAGGAAGTGCTCTACCACTGAGCTACAGCAGCTTATCACTGATCAATCGCGGAGAGCGGGTGAAGGGAATCGAACCCTCGTATTCAGCTTGGAAGGCTGCTGCTCTACCATTGAGCTACACCCGCAAAATTTTCTACCGAACCCTTAGTTGTCTCTCGAATCACCTGAATTGTCTATATCAGTTTTGCAGATGCCCTCGATGGAGGACGGTTGGCCAACACCTCCGGGGCGAAGAACCGCCCTCGGTGGCAAAAAGCCAATTCGACTTCATCGAAAAACAGCAGGATCGAAAAACAATATTTCAGTGGGAGGTGTAGGATTCGAACCTACGTAGGCAATGCCAACGGATTTACAGTCCGTCCCCTTTAGCCACTCGGGCAACCTCCCATCTCAGCACCGGCTAGCAATCCTAACCGACACGCTTAACCAACCTCGCAACGCTCTCGGAAACGGTTACCGTACGCAATTTGCGCTGCACAAGAGCCGGCGAAGGGACTCGAACCCCCGACCAGCTGATTACAAATCAGCTGCTCTACCAACTGAGCTACACCGGCATCTTTTCCCAAAACCTCTCAAAACCACCTGTCGATCGGTTCAGAGTCGCACTAGTGTACAGATCGACCCTACCGCTGCAAGATGAATTCGGGATAGGTGATCATGCAATTTATGCGATTTCCAAGCCCAAATAGCCTCGGAACTTCTGCGAGCCCCTTACATCGTTTTCTAAACTAGACCCTCACCAGCAAATCAGCATAAATTTCAAAGGTTTGTATGCTATGCTGTCCTGCTGTTGTCCTTCCTGCTCTCGATAAACTCATACCAGGGATCAACATACACCAGGGACCGGATCAACCGCCAAATGGTTCGGCCCCGCTTGTTCTACATAAAATCCAGCCCCACCCCACACCTAGCTCGCAACCAAAAAACAGTTCGCTGCAAACACACGAAACCATGGATAGCTCGAAGAACCCTCCCCCCGATGTCGCACTCCGGGATTTCCAGGCCCTCATCAAGACGATGTATTACGAAAAAGACAGGGAACGAGGCGTTTCGGGCACCTTTATGTGGCTCATGGAGGAGATTGGGGAACTGGCTTCCGCACTCCGATCCAACCACGACCGAAACAATCTCGAAGAAGAATTCGCCGATGTCCTGGCGTGGCTTACCACCATTGCTAACGTTGCAGAAGTCGACCTGGCCGCAGCGATCGCAAAAAAGTACGGCAGCGGTTGCCCTGGCTGCTACAAACTGGTTTGTACATGCCCCAACAGCGAGAAGCCCTGAGCTTTGTAACTTTTTCCGATCTCGACTTTGCAAATTTTACAAAACCGCAAGCCTGAGCCTCGACAGCCCCTCGAATCGCCATCGGCCTAGGAGGAATAGGTTGACTAGGGAAGCTTTCCTGGGGCAAGATTGGCCAATATTCCCCTTTCCAAAAGTTTTTTGCCTTTGGCACGGCATCTGCATTACCAGTTCTTTCGAGCAGTTAGCTCAAAGGGGTCTCGGTGGAACCGAGAACACGCTGTCCTTGGCCGGTTGGTCTTGGTGGCCCCCGAACATGGACGTACCGTGACCTTAGCGGCGTCGAAAGTCCCTCGAGGACAAAACCGACAGACCTACTACCCTAGGTTGGGCCCTCCTTTCACGGTTGAAAAGGGGCTGTTTCGAAAGTCCGAAACAGCCCCTTTTTCGTTTTACCTGCAGCAGCCGAATCATTAAGCAGCTGCCCCCCCAAAACCTGCCAAACAATTCGCCTGAAAACCGCTAACTTGAAATTAGCAATTTGCTAACTGAGCCGGACCCACTCGCTGGAGAAATGTGGAGCTGGCGGGGTGTGCTTTTTCGCTGCCAGGTGAGGAAGGCAAAATGCCTTCTCCACCAACTCCAAAAGCACCTCAGGCTCGAAGGGCTTGGGCAAGCAATATACCCCTCCTGCCATATGCAATGGCTCGATCCAATGCGAATCGAAGTCTTCCGCCAAGAAGATGACCGGTAACTCCTTTGCCTGATGGTGCAGTCGAAGCGTGGTTGCCGATTCGGCCGCAGCCAGCGGATCGCGAGAGAACGAGTACAGAATCAAATCGAAAGCGATGGTCTCAACCGCTTGCTGAGCCACCTCAAGACTGCGGGCCATAAAACAGCGGTAGCCTTTCTTGTCGAGAATGGCAGCCATTCCCGTGAGCAGGAGTGGGTCGTTCTCGACAATCAGGAGCATCGGAGGTTTCATCGCTTGGTTTTCCTTGGCTTTTCCCTACAATCTGGCCCACTCAGAATTCTGAGGGATAGTAAGCAGATCGTCACGCGAAAGCCCTCAGCTTGAAGGTCTCGCACCGAACTTTAACCGAAAATCTTTAAAATGGCCGATTCGACAAATCATGACAACACCGGTTTAGGGGTTCACCAAGCATCTCGGCTGGAAAAGCTACAGAAGCTGACCGAACTCGGACTCGACCCGTGGGGCCAACGATTTGATCACCGCACCTTTATAAAGGACGTCCGGGCATTAGCAGGCGACGTGAAGTTCAAAAAAGCCGACGGTAGCATCGTTGAGCTGCCAGATTTCGAATCCGCCGCCGCGACTGGCACGCCGATCGACTACAAGAAGTGGAAAGCCGAGCAGGGAGAGGGAGAGGAAATCGGTCCAAGCGTTCGAGTCGCCGGGCGAATCATGCTGCTGCGGACCGCAGGAAAGCTTTACTTCGTAAACCTGCGCGACTGGACCGGCGATATTCAAGTCATGATCGCCAAAGGGGTAATCAACGACGAAGATTTCCAATTGATGAAGCTCCTCGACTACGGAGATTTGATCGGGATCGATGGACGGCTAGGCCGCACCAACACCGGCGAGCTAACCGTGTTTGCCACTAAGCTTCACTTCATGACCAAGACGCTCGAGCCACCACCGGAAAAACACGCTGGTCTGCAAGACCCGGAGCTTCGTCAACGGATGCGGTACGTCGACTTGACCTACAATCCCGAGTCGCTCGACCGGTTCCTCAAGCGTACCAAAATCATCCATTCGATTCGAAACACCCTGTCCAAGCATCAGTTCATCGAGGTCGAAGGCCCTACATTGCACACGATCGCTGGAGGAGCGGCTGCCCGGCCGTTCGTCACCCACCACAATGCCCTCGATATGCAACTCTACTTGCGCATCGCTTTGGAACTACACCTCAAGCGACTCATGGTGGGTGGGATCGAGCGAGTCTACGAAATGGGACGAGTCTACCGTAACGAGGGAATCAGCCCCAAACACAATCCCGAATTCACCATGATCGAATTGTATTGGGCCTACGCCAATTACGAGACCATGATGGATTTGACTCAGCAGATCATCGTGGAGGCGATCGAAGCGACCGGTCAAGGGTATCAGCTCAAGTGGGGGGATCTCGATATCGATTTCACCCCCCCGTTCCAGCGAAGAACCTATGCAGAACTGTTCGAAGAGCACACTGGGCTAAAGCTAAGCGACGATGCAGGCATTGAGCAGTACGCACGGAAGATTGGCATCAAGACCGATGGCAAACACCCAGACGTTATCAAGAGTGAAGTCTTTGAGGAAAAGGTCGAAGACTCGCTGATCGGACCGGTTTTCGTGACCGACTATCCAGCAAGCATATGCCCACTCACCAAGCGAAAAACGGGCCAACCCGAGATCGCCGAACGCTTCGAATTGTTTATTCACGGCATGGAGTTGGCAAACGCTTACACCGAGCTAAACGACCCGATTCTTCAAGAGGATCTGTTCCGGACGCAACTCGACGGGATGGCCGAGGAAGACTCGATGGCCAAGATGGATCACGATTTCGTACGAGCTCTGCGGCACGGAATGCCGCCAGCAGGTGGCTTGGGGATAGGCATCGATCGATTGATCATGCTCATCACCAATGCCAAGAGCATTCGCGATGTGATTCTGTTCCCGCTTTTACGTCATGAGAGCTAGAGCGAAACAAATCTCTACGCGGCGCGACGTGCCGGAGCCGCAGCGGCTAGGCTGATCGGCATCGCAGTTGGTTGGTCGTCCGTAACAACCAGCTGCGCCGCCAAATGGCGAGTCGCGTTGAGCAGGATGGGGCTCTTTAAGTTCGCCGTGAGTATGCTGCCGGTTTTGCTGACGACGCACAGAAAATAGATCTGATCTTCGTTGTGAAGATTGAGCGAAGCCAAATCGCGACGCTGAATGCGAGCTCGGTATTCAGGAATAAATCGCCGAGGGCTAATCACAGGCAAGGCGACGTTGGCGAGTGCCACAGATTGCAACCAAGCAACGGGCGATTGATCGTCAGTCGATAGCAGAATCCAATGGCGGCAGGTCTCAAAACCTATCAAGCCATGAGGCATAAGGAGCAGGTCGGCGTGGTCGACATCGATTTTTCCAAATCTTGATGTTTGAATTTGCATAGTGACACCGTGGACCGAAATGGATCTGTTATGGTACAATCGTAGCCATCGGCAAATTCATCCGGTCGACGTGAGTGCATTCGGGTCGAGAGTTCGAGTTTCCAGGAAACATTTTGATTATTTTTGTATCTCTCCCCTAATTTCTTTCAAGATTCATGAGTGATAGCAATTTGATTCGGCGAATTGACGAGATTCGCGGGAGGCTCGCGTCGCTGCGAGACGGTCTTTGACTTGCCTGCCAAACTTAAAGAGATCACTTCACTAGAGGCCGCCATGTCTGTCCCTGGATTCTGGGACGCAGCGGAAAAGGCTCAGCAAGTTGTTCAGCAACTCAAGGCTGCCAAGGGAACCGTTGAACCCTTAACGCAAGCCTTAAAGTCGTGCGAAGATATTGCAGAGCTAGCAACGATGCTGGACGGCGACCCGGCCGGCTCGGCTGAGGTTACAACTGAGCTAGAAAAGCTGACACTTGCGGTCGAACAGTTCGAATTGCAGTCACTTCTAAACGGTCCCAATGACAATTGTGGAGCCATTCTCTCCGTGCACGCCCGCGAGGGTGGTCTCGACGCGAACGATTGGGCGGAGATGATGCTCGGAATGTATGTCTCCTGGGCTCAAAAAGCAGGTTTGTCGGTGGAGTTGCTGGACCGCTATGACAATGAGGGGGCAGGAATTACGCAGGCTACGATTGCGATCCGAGGGCCGTTTGCCTACGGCTACCTAAAAGGTGAGGAAGGGATCCATCGCTTGGTTCGCATCAGTCCCTACAACGCCGAAGGAAAGCGTCAAACAAGTTTTGCAGCTGTCGACGTATCACCCGAGATCGAAGACACCGTCGAGGTCGAGATCGATGACAAGGATGTGCGTGAAGACGTCTTCCGTGCATCGGGAGCGGGGGGACAACACGTGAACAAAACGAGCTCTGCCATTCGATTGACCCACATGCCAACCGGAATTGTGGTGCAATGTCAAAACGATCGCAGCCAGCACAAGAACCGCGCACAGGCCTACAAGATGTTGCGTGCCAGACTAGCCAGAATCGAAGAGGCAAAGCGAGAAGCAGAGATCGCTGCCAAGCATCAGAACAAAAGTGTTACAGGGTTTGGTTCGCAGATTCGAAACTACTTCCTGCACCCAGACCAACGCATCAAAGACTCACGAACCGGTTTTCAGATGGGGAACTTTCACGCAGTCCTCGGTGGAGACATCCAAGGGTTCCTGGATTCCTTCTTGAAGTATCGGATGGCAAACTCGGCCGAGGTGCCAAGCTAATGGAATTGCAAGCAGGTGATCTCAAGGTCGAGTTTTTCAAGGTTGGCGATCGATTCTCTCATCGGTTGCTCGTGAAGCATGATGAGAATTGGTCGGTCTTTTTGGAATCGGTCGAGGGCTCCGATAAAGAGAGTTGGCCCGCCAGTCCGCCGTTTCAACAAATAGTTGCAGAGCCCATCGGCAAGGATGGACGGATGGTGCTTTTGGGGGTCGGTTTATCCGGAACCGGGCATTGGTCCGTATCGGTCGACGAGAACGATACGGGAGCACTCGTGTTCGATGTCGCCTGCCGCGTTTCAGGCGATTTCGGTTTCCTCGGCTCGACTTGGAAATTGGGGAAAGACTGGCAACTGGCGGACGCAGCAGAGGACCGTCTTTTACTCCAATCCCCGGATGGTCAAAAATCGCTAGAACTGGTCAGTTCGCACGGCAACCTTTTCCATGAACAAGCGGTCCCGCTTATCGGTTCGAAACCAACGGGTCGAGACACTTACCCTAAACCCCATCGCTGGGCGATTCGTTTGCAGAAATTGGCTTGAGCAGGTGTAACCCAAAGCGACCGTCGTGGTTACTAATCACTTCGTGCTATTGAGGTGTACGCGGGGGAGCGAACTTTACCTTCTCGATTAGCTTGACTACCTCGTCTCCTTGCAACTGACCAGTGACCGCTGTGATCGCCTCCACTACATATTGGTATCGCAGATCGTAATCCAAATCGATCTCTACCTCTTGGCCATCTTTGGGGTCGGGAGGAGCGACGCCGCCAGTCAGCTGGAGAATAAATCCTCGCAGCTTGGCGAAATCCGTTCCGAACGAGGTGGTACCATCGACGATGATATCCGCGAGTTCCCCCGCAGAATTCGCTCTCAGCCGAAGCTTGACAGGTATCATCGCATCCGAATCGGCCCCAGCTCCACCACCCAAGGGCATACGGATATTGAAATCCCCTTCTTGAGCGACAATCTTGAAAGTCATGATGAAGAAGATGAGCAGAAGAAAGATCACATCGATCATCGATGTTAACTGCAACTCTGCCTTGTCTTCATTTCGCCTACCGGTGAACTTCATTAGGAAGGCTCCTCTTCTTTGACTCTCAATGCGAATTGTTCAAAGTTGAGCTCTTGGCACTTCTTGATTAGCTCCTGAACAACTCCCCCCTTTGTATTCTGGTGGGCTCGGATAATGATCGTCGCGACCTTTGGTTGCTCACCCCTGGCCTTCAGCACCTCAATCTCCGTCCGTAGCAAGGGTGTGATCGTCTGCACGGTGGCAACATTTGACCCCATGTAGATCGTTGAGTTGGCATCGAGATGAATCACAATCGGAAACTTAAAGGGCACCTCGGCCGGTTTTGCTAATTCGCTCGAGGGGAGCTTGATCTTTTCGTTCTGATCGTCTTGGGAAAAGTTGATAAGAACCATGAAAAAAATGATCAACTGGAAAACCATATCGATCATTGGGGTCATGTCCCCCTCTGCCATCTTAGACAAAAACGTTCGCCTAATTTTCATGATCGAAACCGTTTACTTTCCAACGTAGGGCTCGAACTTTTCCAGCATATCTTCTGCCTGGACACCTGCCGCTAAAACATGTCGCTGCACCTTGTTTCGGAGAATGTTATATATGGCAATCGCAGGAATTGCCAAAATAAGACCTACAAGGGTCGTGTAGAGGGCTTGCTCAATGCCGCTCGCCAATTCGTTAGGCTTTGGCGTTTGTGCGCTGCTGGCAATCTTTCCAAAGGAAACAACCATCCCTCGAACTGTTCCGAGCAATCCAACCATTGGCGCCACGTTACCGATCAGTGCCAAGTATCCTAGCATGTGCTCGACTTTCATGATCTCCGCTTCGCCAGTTACCTGCATAGCCTCGAAAGCGGCTTCGCGACCTTTGGGCAACTTAGCAAGCCCCGCACTCAAAACGGTCGATAGGAAACTATCATCGGCTTGTACCAAATCGACGGCCGCTTGTGCATTCCCTTCTTCCAAACTCGCGTCAACTCCTTGAGCCAAATCCTCAGGGGCGAAGTTGCTCTTTTGCGATACCAAAATCGCTCGCACGACCAAGGCGACCAAAACGATCGACATGATCAAGAAGATGACTGCAAAAACCGGCGTTAGAGCGACCCAAGTCTTCACGAGCATGTTCTGGCTACCTGCTGTCGCAACCGGTTCTTCCTGTGCCATTGCCGATGTTGCCATGAGCCCCCACGTAGCGACAAAAGCGATGGCCGTTGCTATCGTCCGACGAAGTCCAATCCACTTTCGAATCATTTGATCAAGGCAACTAACAAGAACACACATTTATGACTCCGAGACTAAATCGATAGTGAAGAGGTAGGAAACGAGGGTTTTGGCGATCTGGCTGAATTCAACGTCTTGGACCTTTCGAGGCCTTGTTCCGACAGCGAGCTTACTTGCCCAGCCATGATGAGGTTGGGTAAAGTTTGGCTAGTCGCGATCTGGCATCGGTCGCCTTGAGCGGTTCCCCTACTTTTTCCCACAGTTTAGCGAGATTGTACAACGCTTCGGCATGTTGGTCAGACTGGGTCGAGTACAACAGGTCTGTTTTGAGATAAGACAAGAGTGCTTCGTAATCGCTGCTCTGCGCAAGAAAGATCGATCCTAATGCGTTGTAGAGCTCGGAATAGAGAACCGTATCGGTCGAATCACCTTGATCGACCATGGCTTCGAGCTTTTGAATGGCGGATGTCGCGTCCCCGGTAGCCGCCTCGCATCGAATCGCTGCAACCGAGGCTAGCTTCTGTATCTTAAGCAGTGCCGGGTCTGCGACTTTTTCTTGGGCGACTGATGTCAACTTTTCCATAGCCTCACCAAACTTACCCGACAGCATTAAGGATCTGCCTTGCAAATAATTCCCCTTGAGGCTCAGGTCAGGAAAATTCGAGGCCGCCAGAACTCCGTAGAACTTCGAGGCTTGATCCGGAGTGCCAGACGCGATCGCCAAATCCCCGAGCATCTCAGAGGCCTTGTAAAAATTGTGGGAATTCCGGTACTTGGCAGCCCACTGCAAAAGACTCTTAGAAGCCGTCTCGGGATTTCCCCGTCCCGCTAGGGCCAATGCGCCGTCTAAATAGAACTTGTAGAAAAAGTAATCCTCCTTCATGTCCTCGGTCGAGAGTGCGCTGACCGCCACCTCTCCAAGCTCCTTGGCCCCCTGTTCGAATTGTCCTTGGCTGATGCTGTCCTTAGCCCGAGAAAGCTGAATGGGCTCCCCCTCGAAAACGATTCTAACGATATCGTTGGTTGGGTAGTTTTGCGTTCTTCCGCCCGAGGTTTCGATCACAACCTGATCCTTGGTCCTCTCTTTAATTCCTCCGGCAGGCGCAGCCCCCCCCTTGGACAAAAAGACCCTGTCCCTCGACTGGCACCAAGCGACTGCTCCCGTGCTCAGGGAAATCAGCATTGTTAGTACAAATTGTCTAATTAACATCTTTGGCATATCGAAAATTCAATCGAGAGGTTCGGATCAGACGAGGTACGGCTATGACGTCGAGTCACGACTCTGAGGTGTAGTGTACATCAAGAGCCTGCCAAAAAAGGGTGAAATGCTTTAGGGAATCCTTGGAAAAATCTATCGACTCATGGCATTCAGTTCCGATTCCAATCGCTGAAATTTCGACTGAAATTCTGGCGAGCCAAAATCTGGATTACGGACCTTCAGCACCCGAAGTTCGTTTGCCGCATCACGGACGATCTCCGCTTTTCTGGCCGCATCTGTAGTAAGGCTTGCCATCAGCCGTTTGCACTCAATATTGTTGAATTTTGCTTCGAAAAAGCTATCCCGCAAGCGAGTCATGCCGTTGGGGTCTCGGCTGATTCTGGCTGCGATGACGCCCCAACCCCAAATCACATTCTTGCCATCCGCTCCCGGTTCGGCCCCCTCTGAGGCCTTCCTCAGCAGCTCAACGTCCTTGTTTGCAGACCACTTTTGGAGATTCTCAGCAGCCAGCATTTGCAAAGTGATGTTGGTGGCCGATGCTTGGAGTGATTCGAGCAACAACTTGTGGGCCTCCTCGTGTTTGCCCGCACCGGACTTCGCTATGGCCATTCGACGGCGAATATCGTCCTTGTTCCTGCCAGACGCCACCAATGCTTCGTCGCTTTGACTGGCAATCTTCGAAAATGCAGCATCGGCCACTACAAACAATTCGCTCGAAAGAAGGGACAGACTCGGTGTCTTTTTCATAGTCATAGCCAACGAACTAGCGACCGAACCCGCCGAATCCAGCACGCCGATGTCCTCGGAAACGTTGACCAACTGACTTACCAAAATACTTAGCGATTTACCAATGCGACTCTGGTCGACAGGAGTGGCGGCCGATTCAATCTGAGTCTGAATCGAATAAGCCAAATTCCTTAGCGAATTGGTTAGTAGCTTTGTGTCTGCTCCAGCCAGGGTCTTCATGCGCCCCACCAGTTCCTGAACCCGCGCTGCGTCCAAGGCCGATCCGTCAGGTTGGCTAGCTGACTGAACCATGGCCTGCAGCTGCAATTTGAAAACCTCTAGCTGAGCAGTTTCGTCGAGGCCCGTCGCAGTCTCAAGCAGCTTCATCGCTCCTCGATCTGGATCACTGATCACTCGCTCTGCGTCCGCTAACCTATCACTAGAAAGATACAAATTCGCGAGAGAACTAACCCCCATCAATAGGCTTCGATCCACCTTGCTCGGATCGAGCGTGCTCCAGGTGCTGGCAAGCAACCTCTCTGCTCGGTCGCGGAGGGATACGATTTCCGGAGTTGCTTGCTCCCCCTGCTTTCGCAACTCTTCGCTTTGAACCAGAAAGTCCCTCCACAGGATCTGACCGAGAACACTCGCGCCACTTCCCCCTTTGCCACCCGTCAAGCCGACAAAACGTTCTGCCTCGTCATACTTCTTATTCATGATGGCGACTTTGACCAGGATGTCAGCCGCCTGCTTGCCCGTATCGCTCTCCGGAAAATTCGCGATTAGACTCTTGGCCAATCGCTCCATCGGCATCATCATGCTGGCTTGTTCCTCAGGACCAAACGAATCGATCAATTTGCTCATCGAGGCCAAGGCGAACATGCCACTCTGTGCAGCTTTCTCGGTTCCTTTGTCTGTTCGAATGATCGATTCCGATAGAGCGGCACTCTCCCAATATTGTTCAGTATTGAAATAAAGGTAAGTCAGCAAAAACTTCGCATCGAGCAAATCCTCGCGCGAGTTCGTATCCTTGAAAAGCCCGATGGCTTTGGTCAATCGTTCGATCGCCTGTAGTCTCGCTTGCTGGATCTGTCCAACGGCGTTCTGGATATCCTCCTCCGATGCACCTTGCTGCTTTAGAATCTCGACCGCTTGCTTGCCGTCTTCCGCACGCGAGACTCGCATTCTGCCTTGCGACAAAGCCTCCTCGAAATCTTTTGGCTCGGGTAACTTTTCGGCAACGACATCATCGCTAGATTCAATTCCCAACTCCACCAACAACGCCTTGGCCGGCTCCTGATGTAATCCCTTGACCTTGAGGATTTCCTGCAAACTCTGACGAGCTTCTCTGTTCAATCCCTTGATCTTTGCGTCTTCCCTGGATTTATCGAGCGTCTTTGCAAAACCGATTTGGGCCTCGCTCAACGCCAGCTGCAGATCGATCCAATGCGGCAGCCTCCGCTCGGGATTGTTACGATTTTTTACCAGCTCGAGCGCATCGGTACCTCGCTTGATAGCAGCCTCAAACTTAGGAGGATTCTCGGAGGCATCCAGCCGGACCAAGTTGGCTGTCGCTTGAACTTTCCACTCTCGCAATACACCACCGTCGGCATCGATATCGGAGACTCGCGAAAAACTGTCACGTGCCGCTCCTTTGTCACCTAGTTTTTGCTGCACTTCACCACGATAGAGCAAGCTGAGCATTCGCGTGCCGGCTTCGGTGTTCAAGTTGGTTTTGTCGACCAGTTCTGCGAGCTTCTTCTCGGCTTTCGTTAACCAGTCCCTTTGTTCAGCCGAGTTGGGCTCGTACGTTTCCCCCAATTCTTGAAGAGATTTCGCTTCGAGAAGCTGTGCTTGGCGATACTCGATCTGATACTGTCGGCGTTGTTCGATCTGCTCCGGTGTTTTCGCTCGGTCCCCTCTCAACTCCATGATTTTGGGAGCCAGCTCCTCGATGGTTTTGGCAAAAAGATCCACTGCATCGCTGTACGATTTGCGAGCCCTCGTCTGCAGCTCCGCCATCTTAGCGGGCTCCTTCTTGCCTTGCTCCAACAGTGATCGCCCTTGACCAAGCAGCAGATCGGCCAACATGGATTGGGCTTCGCTGCGTCGAGGGTGATCTGGAAACGAGCGGACGAACTCTTTGAGACCATTTTCCAGCTCCGCGCGGCGATCGTCGACAAGTTGAGGACTCTGCCTTTGCAGTGTGGAGAGAGATTCCTTCTGGAGAAGAATTCGCTCGAGAGGAATATCCTTTTTAAACGTGTCGGAGAAGCGATTACGACTTTCGCCTAGCTCCAAATACCTCAGGCCAACCTCCGAAAGCCCTTCCTGCCGAAGCCGCTCCAAGAATCGTCTAGCCGGCTCTTCGGCGCGTCCCGTGGTTGAGAGCAAATACCCGAGAGTCGTCCAAAATAAGCATGCAGAAGCCAAGTAAGTCCATTTCGCTGTCCATCGATGCCGTGACATACCACCGCCCCATTGGCTTTTCTGTGCAGGAGAAGTTCATCTGATTTAACGCTACGCTGTCATTATAGCACCCAGAAACCTGCTTTCCTACCGAAGGGAGGATTTGCTCAACGTAGAATTGCCGGAGCCCCCTTTTAGCCACACATTCCTTTTCGTTTATCCGCTTGCCCATCGGGCCGCGCTAGAGCGTACCAACCCGGATCTGAGTGCGTTGCTCAGATGGCTATCCACTGGGAGTGCTACTATGGGCTGCCCCTGGATGCATTAACGCAGCCCGATGCCCGTGCGGTTACACGATACAGCCAAACTACTACCACTCCGGTATCACGTTTCCGTCTCTTCGGTTTCCCAGATTGCGGTAGATTTGCGCATCGATCGTATACGGTACCAGCTTCACCGAACCATCGCACAAGACAAAATTCACCCCCGAACTATGCGCTGAGCCAAAGCTCCCAATCGACATCTCTCCTCGCCGATCCCGCATCAAAGGCCAAAACGGATGCACGCTGCGATGATTGTCATTATTAAAACCTCCAAAGAGGGGCTCATTGTCCCCCCAATCTCTTCCCGTATTGTAGTTCTCGCGACTCAAATACTTCTCACCCACTAATAAGGTATTGCTTAAACCATCGGTTATCTCCGCCGGTCGTACTCCTACCCCAAAGTAGCTGACTCCTGTCCAATCTTGCGGCGGACGCGGCCAAGTTCCGTTACGTTTCATCTGCAACGCATCGGCGAGCGTTTGCGGCCCCCAGAAATCGAGTGGCCACGATAGCAACTGCGACATGTCGGGAGCTCCGTCCCCCACATTCGCGGCGTAGTCGCATTTCGCCATTTGAGTCAGGGGTGTCACGATTCCCAGTGGTTCGCCACAACTGACACAATTCGGATCGACCGGCACCAACTCCGCACCTCGACGCGAGGGGCAATGGTAAACAGGGATCGGCGAAACCAATCGTCGTTGCAGATCGAGATCCCGCTGAAGAGGAGAGCTGTTATAGGAACCGGTCCTGTACAGGGGCTCTTGTTCGAGGAACGGCAGAATGCTAAACGTCCATGAGCCAGGCTGACCGAGCGATCCAGAGGAGATGTCCGAGTAGCCTTGCCACTGATATCCCCAGCCCCCGCTGGGGTAGCGACGGTAGGCCGATTCATGGTTGGCAAATGCCAGCCCGATTTGTTTTAGATGATTTTGGCATTGGAGACGCCGAGCCGCTTCCCGGGCCGCTTGCACGGCCGGCAGCAGCATGCCTACCAGCACGCCGATGATAGCGATCACTACCAGCAGTTCCACCAAGGTGAAGCCGCGTCGTCGGACAAGGCCCCATAGCCTGAGGTCGTGGTTGAAATGAGGACGGTTCATGGCGTCGGCTCGTTGGGAGAGGAGGACTCTTCGGGTGGAAGAGGATCAATCCGGTAGACGTGATACGCATAAGCGATTCGCTCGAACGGTTCGATCTGCTGGAGGTATTGCAGTCCTGGATGGCTGGGAAGATTGTAAAGTTTCTTCACGCTGATGATCCACCACTGCGTTTCGGTGATGGACCTGCGAACTTCGTCGATCGAAGCACCGAGGGGCAGTTGAGGAGGCAATGACGTTGGCACATCGAACAAATCCCCGTTCATTCCAAAGTAATCGATGTCCATCACGAGTGGCCGTCTCTCGGGATATTGTTTGAGCCATTGATCGACTTCGAGAATATCTTGTCCCCAGTCGATATTGGAAAAGCCCAGGCGATGCCAACCATTCTCAGGTCCGCCACTGATAGTGTTAAAGTAGCTGGTGTAGTAGGGATGAACGCGAAGAGACGATACAACACTGAGCGATACCAAAACGAATGCAAGAATTTTAGTCCAATGAAACCTTTGCCAAACGGCCCACCATGGAATTGATGCTTTCAAAACATTCGTTGCTTCTGATTCTGGCGGTTCATCTCCTTGCACAGCGAGTTTCTTCCGGGAGAACACTTGTTCGGCCATGGGACTAGCCAAGAGAGAAGCAAAAACGAACATAGGAGGATAAATCATAAGCACATAGCGATGATGGTGATTGAAGCCACCTTGCAAACTAACGGAGAGGAAGCACACGGCAGCGGGAATCGTCAGCAGTAACACCATAGAGACAAGCTCTGGTTTTGCAAACCTTCGCCACCAACCAATGATAAAGACGTAAACTCCCATTGCTGCTGCGACAAGTGTCGGCTCGGGTGTTTTGTAGAGTGTGGACATGACATAATAATGTGGCCACGATCCGTATCGCCACTCACCGTCGAGAAAAGACCAGTATTTGTTCTCAACTTCCATGCGTAAATAATCGATGCCTTGAACAAAATTTCTAGGGAATGGGCATGGTACAGAATGAAATGCAGTATTTGAAAATACACTACCGACACTGTTCAGCGTCACACCACCCGAAAGTGTACTGCTGAGGAACTTCAACTCACCAAGTGGCATTAAGGTGTCCTCAAAAAGGTAGCCAACATTGACGGTGAAAATAGAAACAAAAACAACAATTGACATCAAGCCAAGGAAGTAGATCATGCTTATTCGTGGAGCGAAAACAACTCCGCCAACACTACCAAGCACGAAGAAAAAAGGCGTAACAAAAACAAGCAGAAAATTCACTAAAAAGGTAAATTTTGTAAGAAGACAGCATCCAAGAATCGCACCCAGCACAAACGAGTTCCCCAAATTTGGTACAGTAAGCCAACGGTGCAAAACGTATGAGAAGACTATCATGATAGTGAATACATAAGGTTCCGACAGAAGGGAAGGACTCACCGAAAGCACATTGGGACAGTAAGCAAAAAGAACCGTAACGAGAAGAACTGAAAGATGGCCCCCAACTACTCTCCACACCCACCGTGCAAGAAAAGCTATTCCTACTAAGCAAAACAATGCACCGACAACTCTAGGAAACACAAAGAGAGGAACACTACTCCCCTTCTTCGTTTTCACCATGTGAATACCAATCGTAAACTCAGGTCGAAAGCGATTGTTGCTGGAATACATTACCCATTTAAAACTCGAATCATTCGTCGAAAGGGCAGATGTTGCCATCAATCGTGGCAAAGGTGGGTTGACCCGGTAGAGATCGAAGCGACCAAACCTCCAATGTGATAATCCAGCAGTCAAATGAGCCGATTCATCAACCCTCGGAAACAACTTTGATTGGCGCCAAACCAAACCGATGAATCCCAGCAAACTGAGCAAAAGCACTAATCGGAAAATGTAAGTACTCATGGAATGGCTTACACTTAATCTCGCCCTGTTATGAAAACAGGGAAAACGTATGGTGACTGGTCGCCTTTTACGCGAAGAACAACGGTGCCTCTCGTTACCACCTCTGGACATGTATGCAAATGAAAAAGAATATTTAGCGATCCTGACCCAAATTTTGATGGCGAAACAGACCAATTCAAAAATTTTGACACCGAATCAGATAAATAGACTGAAACCGCATCTGAAGCAAGTATATTCCCACGACGACTAGTAAACTCAACGTATCGTTCACTCTCAGACCTGCCCCAAAAAACCAATTCCTTAGGATTTACTTCGAATTGTGGTAAAACAATTGCACAAACGGGAGCTGTCCGGACCATTCCCGAGTCAGGAAATCGAATCGAAACTGTTGACCTAAGAATTCCAATACGATCTGCACTTTCTGCATCGCATTTGTAACGCCATGCCTGTTTTGCTCCAATCGAAAGATTATCCTCTAGCATGAAATCCTCTATTTGCTCAATCTTCAGCCATTCTTCGTCCGAAACGACTACCGGTATGCCTAAATCGGATTTGCCATAATTCACCACAGTGAAAAAACCGCCTCCGTATTTATCTAGTCTAATCTCATTTGGCACAATGGAAATTGTCTCACGGACCTCCGCCAATACATTTATTATAAACCTAGTTCCATTCGCATCGTCTAGCGTAACTTCCCCTTGGTGGCGCATGCTGGAAGTCGATGGGTTGGAACGCATCACTACTGTAGCTGGCAACATTTCTCCCGCGTCGTAGATTCGATTCTCGATTTTTAACTCAAGGCAGCGGCAGGATGCCGAAACTCGAACTGGTCGAAATTTGTGTTCGAGTCCATGCGGAATGAGTATTTCACGAGTCAACTGAGTATTGGGTTGTACTACTCCAAAGTCCAAATCTATTTCGTAGACGACGCGAGTGTTGCTAATTTCTGCCACATCGGGTAAAGACTCAGTGTATTTACATCCACTGAATAAAAACGTCCCAAACGGTGAGATTTGACAAACCAATGATTTAGAAAGACCAAAATGTATCACAATCACACCGAGATCAGCGTTTTCGGAAAACAAGTACAAGAAATACGATAACTGCCAATAAGGGAATGCCAAAAAATAAATAGCCATTTCGCCTTGAAGGCTGAGTGCGATTAGCGAAACGCTCAGGCAACTCACGACCATAAATGTGCTTCAACACTCCGTTGTCATAATAAAAAGTTCCTGGAGGAGGATCGAACGCTTTAAAGTCAATATCATCTCCTAATCCATCTCGATTGACATAGTGCCATTCAAATGTAATGGAAACATCCGTTCGTTCTTGTTCAAAGGTAAATTGATCGAAGTTGTCTCGGGTCGGGAATTGTCCCTTATGCTTTTCATGCAGAACATTATTAATTGTAAATGCACTATAAGTCAATGGAACCCAGGTGTCTCCTTTAAAAGTCCAATCGGAAGTAGACTCTAAAACTACCTCGCCGTTGGTTACAATTCGTTTGACAAAGGGAGTGTGTCCCTTGCTTGCGTCGACCCACATCTCAGAAACCGATCGCCAATTGTCGTCGTTCACATCTTGGCCCAGCTCTTTCAGAGACGCTTCATAATACAACTTAAACACGTCGTTGTCCGGCTGATCTAACCTGATGCTGGCACCATTTCGTGTCATCATATTTTCGAAGAACTGCGTGTCACCAAGGTCGGTTCTCTTCCAGGAAACTCCACCAAACCCAAATGCACGCACGTCGAAACTAACATAGTCTTTCACACGCCTCTTCAATTTTGCCCGATCAAATGATTCTAGGCCAACATTGTCTTTATAGAGGTCAGAATAGACATACAGCTTATCTATAGTTTGACATAGAAACTTTCTAACTGATTCGCGATGATTAGTTGCATCAACCCGTTTCAGATCACCTGCCCAGAGGTCACGATTGAATGGTTCGATTCGATCGAGGACAAATTGATCCCTTTCTAAATTGAACTCCATATCCCAAAATGTGGTTCCAGATCGAATTAAAGTTGAATCTCGGGAAGATAGATCGCTTCGCGTGACTTGTTCGACGCATCGAAGGGTAAATTTTCCATTCCTGATTTTCTGTCGCTCAATGCTCATGGCTGTTCGAACCGATTGCCAAGTCGGTTCCGATGAACAACAGAACTTACCTAAAATAATTAGTATTGCCAAGCATTTTGTCGCCTTGATGACCATAGGATGTTACGCCTGTTTTTTTGTATGCAACGGTTTCATGCTGTTTAGGATTGTCTTTTGTTTAGTGTCTTCTCGCAGCCAATACACGGAATGTTCGAACCAAGGTGCATGTCAAACCTTCCGGTCGAAATAAAATCTCGGGGAGGACGGTGTCCGTACGAGAATTATACGGCAGACTCCCTAGGTGCATGGCTTATCTGGATCTATCTTCTCTTGCTTGACCATGGGGCCAAGATCATACCCAGAAGAATCCTCACCGCAATCAAGGCCAAGATCCTCAGGTGAGTTGCAATCCTGAAAGCAATAAAAATACTCAAAACAAGGTATGTTGGGCAGCTCCTCTCCCTTTTCCTTGAATCCCTCTTCGGACTTGAGCACAGTGCTAATGCTGTTTTGATACTGGTTTGGAGTAGCTGGTTGAAAAAGGGGGGAAGTGCAACCCGCCATATTGGCCCAGTAGAAATAATAGCACCATGTGTTGCAGGTTGATAGGGTTCCGTCGCATTCTGTAGTCGAAGGATACAAACAAGGAAGGTCGTCCGACGACTTTACCATCCGAGAACCCACAAAGACGCAGCTGGCTGCCATGGCTACACAAATCATAAACCTTTTCATTAATCTGTCCCTTCTGAAACAATGTGATACCTTCGCACGAGCATTCCAAACGCCGGACGGTGGTACAATTTAGGAAATACTTTTAGATACATTGGGGTTGCGAAGTCTGTTAAATAGTAGCAACAGGTGACGTGTGCCATCCGTAAAACTACGTAAATGCGGTGCTCTGTTCCGACCATCGGGACCTAAGGTTGTTGGTATTTTTGCCATGCCAAGCCTAGCTTGCGATGCTCGCAGAACCATTTCGCTCGCGAACTCCATACCGGTGCTCTTAAGTTTTAAATTGTTGATCTTCTCGCGGTCAAACGCTCGCAATCCGCAGTGCCAATCGCGACATGGTGTGCGATAGAGCAGCCTGCCAAGACCACTCAAAATGGGATTACCAATGTAACGATGATGCCATGGCATCGCACCAGGCTGAATACCTCCAGAGAAACGATTGCCTAGTACAAGATCGTAGCCTTCGTCGAGCTTGGCGATCAATTTAGGGATGTCGCCAAAATCATAACTGCTATCGCTGTCGCCCATGACGATGTATTTGCCTTGCGCGGCAGCGATGCCGCCAAGCAATGCTGAGCCATACCCCTTTTGCTCGACAGAAATGACGCGTGCGCCATTGGCAATGGCGATTTCTTGGGAGCCATCGGTGCTGCCGTTGTCAGCGATGAGGATTTCGTAGTCGAGGGAGCCGGGTGGTAGGGCACTACGGCTGATGTCGGAACCGGGTGCTAGCGCACTGCGGCTGATGAGGGCGGCTTCGCAGCCTGCGCGGGCTTCGGTGATGCATGAGGCTAAGGTACGAGATTCGTTGAGACAGGGCATGACGACCGAGATGAGGGGAGAGTCCTGGGGGAATGCCCTCCCCTCGCTTCGCTCGAGCTTCCCAGAGGGAGGGTGAAGTTGCTGTGGCTCGCTTCGCTCGACCTTCCCTGAGGAAGAGGGAGTGGTTTGTGACCGGCTTTGCTCGCCATTAGCACGTAGTAGATGACTGGTTTGAGTGTCGCTCATGCTTCGCCTCCTGCGTTCTTACCAGTTGCAGCAGAGCGGACCGTGTGGAGCATCAGAAAAGTGACCGACTGCGTGACTCCACTCGCATATTGAACGTTGACAATCACTCCCAAATTCTGAGGGTGAAATGTATCACTCCCCAAGGTGTGCGCCTCTTTCCGAAAATCAAGTCTCAAAACACGCTCTGCGGAATGGAGAGACCTCTGCACTTCACAAACACTGGGAACGACACAATCGCACGACGAAGAAAGACTTGTAATTTCGCCGTCGGAATCCAACCCTAGATCGGCCAGCGGAAAAGCGACGTAGCTGGCTTCGTCGATGAAGATTACGCCTAGATCTTTCTCGTGTTGCTTAGTCGCATTTTGAGAAACTCGAGCTAAGGTTGCCTTTCCTGAATCGGTAACACTCGCCGTGCTGGGTTGGCAACCAAAGAAAGAACCGAGCAAGACGATCCATCCTGCTACGAACCCGCTAGCCATGATCGGCAGTGAGCGGTGAGCGGTTTTAACATTTGGCGTGTCCTCCATTGCAGGCTGTCAATGTGGGTTCAAGTCCCGATAGATGCCACTAGAGCAGATTCGAAAACCCGTGTCAAGAAAATTTTTGAAAAAAACATTCGGGGGGGGAGGGGCGGTTTTGAGCGGGGGGGCATGACCAACGCGTTCGGTGCAGTTAGTTGTTCAGACGCTATGAACAACGGGTTGCGCCGCCTACGAATCCCGCAGGCTCGTCCTGCGGATCGTTAGGCTTCTCGCTAAACCCGTGATCGCACCAACCCGCCATCGAATCCCGCCGACTCGATCGGCGGATTGTTAGGTTTCCGCTTGGCTAGGCAAATCCGGCTAATCGAGCCGGAAGCGTAATGATCTCCTGGGTAAACCAGGAGCATTCTTGGATTGTGTGGGGAAGCCGTTATGTGTAGCGAGAAACGTAAGCTTCACCTGGACAAGCCAGGTGCATTCCTTAGTTGTCTTCCCAGCAGGCTTCCTATACTGGGCGCAACAAATCGTTTAACCGCGAGCCCAACGGGCCGCGCTGAGGCCTCCAGGGCAACCCATAATAGCATCTGTCAGGGATCGATAGCTTGACCTACGCGATGACGTCCGGGGCACAATGCTCAACGCAGAGCAATGCCTGTGCGGCTAAACGCTTGGGGCCTGGGCGGAGTGCCCGTCGAAATCGGTGTCGTCCCAGGCTGCCTTCTGAAGCTCGAGATTGAGCTCTTGTTCCGACGTGAAAGAATCTAAAGCTTGTGATGCGTTTGACAAACTGGCGTGGTAGCAATCGATCACTTCGCTCATGACATCCGCTAATCGGAGATCGTTCTCTCTGGCTATTGCTCGACACTCATCATGCTCAGGCGAAAAATCGACCACTCCCGATGGCAGTCGTGATAACTTGCCAGGAACCAACCCCCACGGCGTATCAACCTCGATCATCGCCCGCGGTAAAACCGTTCGAACTTGTCGTCTCGACCGTATCCCCAACGTACCGGTGTGTTCGAAAATGGCTCGTTCTATCTCGTTACGCGAATCGATACGACAGATGACGGTTAGCAGAACGCCTGGCCGATTCTTTTTCATCTGGATTGCTGTCGTAAAAACATCCAGAGCACCCAGACTCCATAATACCTCTATCGCGAAGCCGATCTGCTCCCCCGAGATGTCATCTAAATTGGTTTCCAAAACGATGACCGAGTCCGTTGAGCTATCGGAGTGGTTGGAATCATTCGAATCTCTGGCGGGTCTTTGAACATGAGCAGCATGCCCCAGCATGACTCGCAGAAGATTTGGTCGATCCGGTACGTCACGTAATCCTGCTCCGTACCCAATTCGGCTGACTTGCATCGATGGTAGCGGGCCGTATGTGCTGACTAACTCAGCCAAAATAGCCGCGCCGGTCGGTGTTGTCATTTCAAAAGGTAGACCGCACGCAGCGATGGGAACATCGGCCAATAACTCAATAGTCGCGGGTGCAGGAACAGCGAGCGTTCCATGCGAAGTCTTGACCACGCCACCTCCCACCGGAACAGGTGATGCATACGCCTGCTCAATTTCGAGCATATCCCATGCGATGGCGACTCCCACCATATCCACAATCGAATCGACCGCACCGACCTCATGAAAATGCACTTGATCGATTGTTACACCGTGCACTTTTGCTTCCGCTCGGGCAAGTCGTTCAAAGAGTCGCAGTGCAATCCCCCTCGCTCTGTGAGTTAAACGCCCACGCCGAATCATGTTTGAGATGTCTAGAAGGCCGCGATGTGAGTGCTCTGGTGGGTGATCGATCTCTAGCCGTAGTCCACGAAAGCCGCGGCGTGAAACGATCTCTGTCGTGAGCTTTGCCTGTAGCCCCAACGAATCAATTCCGGATTGTACACAATCGAGAGGCGCTCCAGCATCCAACAAGGCTGCCAGGGTCATGTCTCCACTGATTCCACTCTGGCAGTCGAAATATAAAATCTTCACCTTGGACTCACTAACCAAATCGAACTCGCTTCATCTGCCCGTTCTCGATCCACTGGGCTACGTCTTGATCCATGAATAAATGTGATGTGGGATGAGAAAATTCACGAATCAAGTAAGACCGAGCGATGGAGACAGGATCGTCGACTGGCGGATTTCCTCTCGCTCGCAATATTCCTCGTCTCGATACCACCCGCGGGATCTCCACCACATCCATCACGCGGTGAAAATAACCTTGAGTTGACAGTTCGTGATATCGCAGGTCGAGTTTGCGTTTTGCATCGACCGAGGCATTTTCCTTTTTAAGGTGTTCTAAAATCCAAAGCTTTGTGATCCAATCAATCCTGCCAACTAAAGCCCTGGATGGTTCGCTCTTGTCATCCGCCGATTCGAGGTGATTCAATACGAACTGCCAGTGTTCTACAATCCGACGTGCTTCTTCTGGAAGGTTGGTGGACTCACCGAGCATATCACGAATCGCGGCGGCGTATGCATTTTGGATGTCGCAGGCCCGCCAATGACAGTCGCTCTTGTCTGGTACTCTGGCAAGCAACATCCAATCTTTAGCGAATGCATTCATGGCTTCGATGGGGCGACGCAGTCTCGGAAGCGGAGTGTTAGGGTTTCGTTCTGCCAAATCCAATGCTAACGAAGTCATTCCAACGCGCAGATACTGAGAGAGATCGCACAGCCCTGAGTCTCCGATCGCGATCTCCACTCGCCGGCGCTGAGCGAACAATCCTATGTAGCGTTTCCATGAGAACCCTGGACCGACACACAGTTCCCGCAACCAGGAATCGCATCGAAAAATAGGGCGGCGACGACTGTAGCTACCGAATCCGATTACGCTATCGATCTGTGTGCCTCGCGCGCTGACTCGAAAGCGGCCCGACTCGTCGACATGCCCCGCCCCATCAATGACGGGGCGCGATGCAAAGAAGGGAACCAAGTATCGTCGATAAGGTCGCAGTGCAAACCATTGCATATTGCACCACAACAGGTATGCAATGGGATTGTGCAACATGCGAACACCCCAGGCGCAAAACCTAATCCATCGAGGCGAAAGCGAACCATCATGAGGGACACCCCTGGCGCGCGACCGCCAGCGTCCTATTCGCAGCCAAAAGCTGGCTGCGGTCCAAATCAGAAGAAACCACAGAGTCGAGAAACCATGATAGAGAAGCAAAGCCGGTAGCATTAGTATGAGAACCAATCGCCACCCCAACAAACAGATCCCCTGTGCGACAATCACCTCATAGGACTCATGTTGCCCATAGGTGTGTCCGCATCCATCATGGTTTCCTTGTACGAGCGAGCACTCCCCCTCCTCTGTAATGGCACCTAACGCTTCCACGGCAATTTCACGCATGGCAAACTGATACTCAGCCAGTTGCATCGGACTGCGGCAGATTGGAGTGGCGGCCTCAACGAATGCAGCCTCGTTCGATCCGTGACTGCCACCCTCTAGCGAGAACGTACCGCCATTAGCAAGGAAAAAGCGATGGGGGTTGCGCGAGCTAGCCACCGATGGCACAATCCCCCCGACCCTAGCCATGAACTGACCAAAATCAAGTGGCTCTGCTTCGTCGACGTTGCTAAAGTACGCGTACTCTGTCTCCATCCCCAGCTTGCGCTGCAGAATATACCCATCATTCTCCCGATTGTGGGAGACGACTGCGGTTGAGGTACTCGAGCGGCGCTTTGGAACAATCTTCCCCAATTGATTTCACCCAATCAGAAGCAATGGTTTGTTCGGTTGTTGACAATGGACTATCGGCTTGAGGAAATCTGGATTCTTCGCCCAAAGCCGGTGAGTCTAACGCGGACAAAGGTGCAACGTTGGTGGTAGGTGTGTCGTCTGCTCTCAATTTCTTAATCCTCTGTCCGTGAAAATCTTATCCTAACTGATTTGCTCGCCAGATTCATCCAATTACTACCCCTTTTTCCATGGTACCAAACGGAAAAAATCGCTTGCATTAGCCAGAGGAGGGCCACCAGCCCGGAAATTTACCATTTTCTCCCAAGAATCCTATTTTGACCACGAATCTCCCTATGTTGGTGCGGGATGTCCCCGCCCGTTTCATCTGCGTTGGGGGAAATTACCATGCTTAAGAAGATTCTCATTGGTTCCGCTCTCGTGGTTGGCACGGGAGCCGTTATCGGCGGAACGTCCGCTATCAGCTACGTGAAGACCGGGTACTCAAGCGTCCGTGACTCGATCAAGGAACATATTCCTATCGAAGTCGAAATCAAACGCGTTCGCGAAATGATCAAAGATCTCAAACCCGAGATTGCTGACAACGTGAAGCTTATCGCTCGCGAAGAAGTCGAAGTCGCCAAGCTTAGCAAAGAGGTCGCTAGCAAGAGTGCGAGCCTCGATAAATCAAAGACCGCGATCCTGCAACTCAAAGACGACCTGCAAAGCGGCAAGCGGTTCGTTTCCTACGGAGGTCGGACCTTCGACATGGATCAAGTCAAGAAAGATCTGAACGATCGCTTCAAGCACTTTCAAACCCAAGAAGCGACCGTGGTTAAACTCGAGAAGATCTTGGTCGCTCGCGAACAAAATCTGGAGGCCGCTCGACGAAAGTTGGACGTGATGCTCGATGCCAAGCGACAGCTTGAAATCAACGTTGAGAATTTGCAAGCCCGTTTGCAAATGCTGCAAGTTGCGCAAGCCAGCAGCCAGTATGCGATTAACGATAGCAGCTTGAGCCGTGTTCGAGAGACGATCGACGAAATCGCAACCCGAATCGAAGTCGCCGAAAAGACCCTCGATCAGCAAGATCTCATTACCGGAGAAATACCCGTATTGGGCGACGACATGCCGACCGATCTTCTCGAGCAGATCACTTCCTATTTCGGTGCCAGCACGGAGGTTCGCCTGACCGACAAACGCTAACCGTAGTCTCGCAATCTAGCACCCCTGAGTCGTCAAACACTCAGGGTGTGCTAAACTGTGGGAATGATTATCAAACTCACCCTCAAACATTTGCCAGACTTTCCGGTCGATGCGAGAAACCTCGCTCCCCACCACCTCAAGGATCTGGATCCAGCGCGAATCGCGTCTCTTCCTGTTGGTCGAAATCCCAACAAACTCTGCATCCAAGACCTCTTTTCACTTGAGTGCATCGATTGCCCCTCTGAGTCAGCTTCTTCGACGAGCTTGTCCCAAACGGAATCCAGTCCGAGCCTGATCCTTTCCGGAGACCTGAGCTCTTTCCATCGCATCGGTCAAGAAATGCATGCCGGCTGCTTATGGGTCGAGGGTAACGTCGGTGCAGAGTTTGCCACCTCGATGCGAGGTGGAGTCTGTGTCGTTGCGGGCAATACCGGTGATCATGCTGCCCAGTCTCTACGAGGGGGGCTCCTAGCACTATGCGGCCATTGCGGTCACGATTTGGCTAGCCCCCTCCCTGGCAAGAAAACGGGGATGACCGGCGGAGACATTCTTATCGGCGGCAATGCCGGAGATCGGGTTGCTCATCGCATGCGACGCGGCACCATACTGATCTCGGGACAAGCTGGTAACGAAGGTTGCCAACTCATGATCGCAGGGACCGTCGTGGCTCGCGGTCCGATCGGCCACGATTGGTGCATCGGTATGAAACGAGGCAGCCTGATCGAGTTAAATCCCCATGCCTCAAGCCCCACGACTCAAGCCGGACTGACTCCGCCCCGCGAGTTCGAACTCAGTTTCTTACAGATCCTGTGGCGACATCTTCGAAAGCAACACTCCCACTTAATGGATCTAGCGAATATGCTGGAGACATCCCTTCCTTTCGCAACCGCACGTTTCCCTCAAAGCAATTGGGTCACCCGACAGATTGGTGACACGGTAAACCATGGACGGGGGGAATGGCTCCGGTTGCTCTCACCTACAAACCAATCATGACAATCGACCCATGAAGCACACCATTCTCTGCCTACTGGTTTTGTTTTGGATCAGCTTGAACGTACCGTGCAAGCAACTCGCTCGCGGGGCGGAGATCGCAGGGGTTACGATCACGCCGCACGTGATCGCGGAATCGATGAGGTACAGACGGGAACGTGATCCGGCGCTCGGAGCAAAAGTCCAATTGTTCATCAAAGGACCCAGTGAGCTACCTGCGAAGTTGTCCGATTCTGCTGAGTTGCCGAGTTCTTTGGCGGCTCCGACGTTCAACGGAATGAAACCAGCACAGTTGCTCGCCTCAGACGAATGGGCTTGGCACGATCTCGACCAAGCGACCAGCATTCCCGAGGGAGCTCTCTCGGTGTGGACCTTTAATGGAAAGCAGTCCACGTGGGGCATCGGTTCCCAGTTCTCCATTGCGGCAGATCAGCTCGCGACTCAAACCGTTGCCGTCGAGGAGCCTGCTATCTGGATCGAGGCGGTCACGTTCCTCGCAGATGGACCGTCGATCTATCCGTCCACCATCGTACTCCACATCGCGAATCAATCCTCGCAACCACTGAACACATCGTCTCTCCGGTTGTGGCTCCCCAAAGATGGAGGCAGTTGGCAGGTGCTTTGGCCGGGGAAGTCGTTAGACGCTCAAACCACGGTTGCTCCCGGCGATCGAGGATTTCTCAAACTGACCGTGCCCAGTCCGTTGCCACTAACGTACGCAGCGTTGGAGCTGACTACCGATCAAGATTCGCTGTGGGCCCATTTAAGGATCAAGAAGGAAACCTTTGACATCAGTGGTGGCTGGATCGGTGACTTCCTAAGAGACGAAGAGTACTTGAAGCTGCTGACTCGGCTTCACATCAACGCAGGGCAAATTCAGGATGTTGGAGGTTACACGGATAACCCAGAACTGTATGCCAAGTATCCGATGAAGCTGTTCAATCGCATGATGCCTTTGGAGAAGTGGGATTCCGATCAGTGGCTCCCCCATATTCATGCGGTTGAGTTTCTTGGCGAGCCTCAGTTTGGAGGCGGTCGGCCTGTACCTCCGCAAGAGGTATTCGATGCGTTCGTTCCCTATAGATCTAGTCGGCTAGCTACCAGCGTTACACACAGCGATGAACGGACATGGCGGTTCTACGCGGGATTGTCAGATTTTCCTCATTACGATGCCTACCGAGTTGTTGCACCGTCGCCTGATCAGTGGCGATCCTATGATCGCTGGAACGGCGAGAGGATTACCTGGGGAGCTCCGCTGGAGTCCATCGGTGATATGTGTCGCTCGCTACGCGATCTGAATCGACCGGTACCGTGTGCCTATTGGTCTCAGGGTCCACATCACGGTTGGGGGAGCGGTTTGTTTGGCGATGGTCGCAAACGACGGTCACCCACGCCCGATGAGCTTCGTTCCCAAGCCATGCATGCGCTCGCGACTCGCATCACTTCGCTCTACTGGTTCAACCTAAGCTTGAAATCGCTGCTTAAGTTTCCCGACACCTGGGACCCTATCATGAGAATTGGGAGGGAGATTAGGATGCTAGAGCCGTTCTATTTGGAGGGTGCCTCGTACGAGTTTCAGCGGTTACCTAAACCTGATGGATCACCGGATTGGGATTTGGCATCGATCGTTGCACCTGATGCAGCGATATTGTTCGCATTGGACACGGCGTATTACCCCGATAAGACCGAGCGAGTCTTTACCTTTGCTCCCCCTCGTGATGTGACCTTTCGATTCCGATTACCGTACTGGCTGCAGCGACCATTAGACGTATTCCGGGTCGATGCGGATGGAATCCACAAAGTTGAATGGATCGCTGATGAGTCTGGGGTAACCATCACCGACCAGTGCAGTCGGGATGCGATTTACGTTGCAGCCAAAGATAGGGTCACGCGCGAAGCAATCGAATCTAGACGGCAACAAGCCATCTCGATCGAGGATCAACACCAGATCGACCTATCCGCACTGGAAAGCCTTCTATCCCGCAAATGATTAAATTACTTACAGGCATCTGGGTAGCTTGTATCCTGCTGATAGCGAACCAGCCCATGCGTGGTTGTTCGAATGACGCGAGGGATGATTCGGAGCTGGTTCGGGTTGCCTTTCGAGCTCGAATGGCGACACCTGAAACGCTGCAGGAGAGCGAATTACCAGACTTGTTCGTTGCTGGCAATCTGGAATCGCTTGGCCGGTGGCGACCGAACGGTCTCCGTTTGTCTCGAAGTGAAGATGGATCCTATCGCGGTGATATCGAGGTGCCTGCGGGAACCAACATCGAGTTCAAGATGACTTGCGGATCCTGGGATCGGGTAGAGAAGGATGAATCGGGACGCGATATTGGGAATCGGCGGATCACTGTTTCGTTGCCAGGCGATGGGCAAGAATTAATAGTTGATGTCGTCGTAGCACAGTTTGCTAGAGCCGCTAGTGAATCAACAAAGAGTTCTGTAACTGGAACACTCATCACTCACGATGCCTTCCCTTCAAATCGACTGTCGAATTCGCGTCCTATCTACGTATGGCTGCCGCTGGATTACGACTCGTCAGAAGATACGTATCCCGTGCTATACATGCATGATGGTCAAAATCTTTTTGATAGCGCGAAAGCCGCTTTCGGGGTCGAGTGGAACGTGGATGAAACAGCACAAAAGCTTATCCAATCCAAAACCATTGCGCCCTTCATCATTGTTGGGATTGGCAATACCAAGGATCGCATCGACGAATATACCCTCACGCAGGATCGGAAACTGAATCGAGGTGGTAGAGGCAAGGAGATGATTGCTTTTATTACTGAAGAGCTCAAGCCGTTTGTGGACAAGACCTACCGGACTCGCCCGCAACGCGAGGCAACTTGGATCGGTGGTTCCTCACTTGGCGGTTTGATTTCCCTGTACGCATGCATGGAACGGCCGGATGTCTTTGGTGGTTGCTTTGCCTTTTCACCGTCACTCGGTTGGGATGAGGAGCGTTTACTCATCGAGTTGCAGTCGGAAAGCCAATGGCCGAAAGAGGTGTGGCTGTGGTTTTCCATGGGGACCATGGAAGGCAGAGACCAGGATACTCAAAGCAACAATGTTTCTCGTGCGAGACGCTTGGCAGCATTGCTTTCGTTAGAGAACGAATCGAATAAGGATAAGGGGCAATATCGAGAGTTCGAAGGAGGCAAGCACACCGAAGCGGATTGGGCCGCTCAGTTTGCTGACGCCATGAAGGATCGTTTAGCAGTAAAACAATCCGATTAACGGACCGAACTTACACTCACAACGTAACTGTTCACGCCGTACTTATCCAATTCCATCGTTGAATCGAGAATCGGCAAACGTTTAATTCGATTCTGGCAACTGACCGACGGAGCGGTTAGCGCCATTGTCGCGGATCGCTCCGCCGATCCGATTCGCGTGGCATTAGCGGGTGATGGTCGGCTCTCGGTTGAGAGCGCTACGAGACGCATGATCATACGCATTGATCTTGCTTTCTAATCCCTTGATTGTATCGGTCCATTTAATGTGGCGATGATGGCGTTCCTCTTCAAAGGCCAGCCTACGTGACTCCAGTAGTCTTCGTCCGGACGAATACTCAGACTGTAACTGGCTCAGCCACGATTCGAATCGTTCTTCGAGACAGGAATGTACAGCCATCTCGACCATGGATTTGAGAGTACGAAAGGACTCTTCGTCGCCTATCCAGTTACTGTAAGATTTGAATGATGATTCGGAAATAGCGTTCTGACTTGATGCGGATATGTCAACATTTTGTCGATCCGCGAGTCGTCTCATCGCTCCAATCAAGTCTGGTTCTAAGCCATCGAGGTGGTCAAGCACATGAGACAACGCGAACGAGATCGAGGTTTCCCGTTCAGCATTCGAATAGTTTGCTTGAACGGTAACATCAGACGCATTCTTTCTATGTACAAGATTCAGTAGATGAGTGAGCGTGTCGTCTGCACCAATGCTTGGTGCAATTCGGCAAACCGTTTGTTCGTCATCTGCTAGCGGATCCTTCCAAACGATTTGCAAAAAGTTTGCATCGGAGCGGTTGAGTCGGACACTACCGATCGTGACATCGGTGGGAAAGGCTTGATCACCGACGATCGATTGGCCAAGAATCCTGCCTCTCTTCAGTGCGAATTCCCGTTCAGGCACTTTGTCGGTGACGAGATCTCGCCCCGCCCTGGATCGAGATTGCGTCTGTGACACCTGGGAAGAATCGTGAGCCACGGATGGGATCTGATGAAGAAATCTCAGATAGCTGGACTCTGCGGCGGCAATATACGGCTGGATTTGGGCAGCGACCACAGTCATCGATTGCTCGAAAATACTGCTGGAAAGATCCTCGGTGGAGAAATCCAGGCTGGAGGGACGTTCTGTCGCGGCTTGTAATTTTGAAGAAAGTTTTTCAAGTGAACGGGTTGTGGCAGCATCGATTTTAGAAGCCTCAACACGGTCGCTAGCCAACAAAGATTGAACAGCGATCAGATCGCTACGGAGCTTTTGGATTGTGCTGTCACTACGCAAAGGATTAGGAGCGGGGCTCGCATAGATAACGTCATCCAGCCGGGATTTAACAGAGTCGATTCTCAAATCAATTTCTCGTGCGCGGGCTACGCTGAGTTTTTCAGCATCTTGCAAGGACCTAGTCGCCTCGGTCAAAAACGTTTGTAGTTCCAAACCGAGAACGCCAGACTGCTCGGATACATTCGGGATCGAGAGACGAGCTGCTTGGTGATCGACGATAGGTCGAGGTAGGTGCCACTTTAATCCGTTTCCAAGAAAAGATTCCACAACGCAGTCGCGAAAGAGCAATCCATGGCCATCGAATTTGAAGGTAAGCTCGTCGATGAAAAGAGGACACGACTTATCATCAACGCGAAATCGTTGTAATTGTACGACGCTACTAGACAACGCGAGGCGAGTCGTGCCGATCGTGACGGGTGTTCGCAGCTGCTCGGACAGCCTACGTTCAATACCCGTCGTCATGACGGGCCTAAAGCACAAAACCGAGACTCCGATCAATGCCGATGTTCCTAGCAATCGTCGACGCCAAGTCATGACGATTTCTCCGCTTCACGCTTGGAGTCTCGCGACGAGTGAATGTGCTTGAGAATGTGTCGGAGCGAGTCTTCTTTCGTGTGTGGCTGACTGTGAATGTGCGCCGTCCCAGTCGAAGTCGTCACCACGGTCGCATGTGTTTTCGCTGCGACGCTGTAAGGGGGAACATTGTTCGAATCCTTGCGAATCAAATTCGTAAGGTGCATAGATTGGTTCTCGGGAGAAGAATGAACGGGTTGATTATCTGTATCGTTTCGAGAATGCAGATAGGGGCGTTTGAATCGTATCACTTCAATAAGTGTCTCATGCAGAACTCGATCCTCCGTAGCCACCGGCACAGTCGCTTCGGTTGGTGCAGGGATCGTGACGCTGACGGCATCAGGCTCAGAGGAAACGAGTTCTTGCTCGACGCGATCAGTCAAAGGAGTTGGTGGTGGAAAGTTCGGCGAGAGAGGTAACTCGATCAATGAATCTGCACTTTGACGCCGGAGCGCGGTCGCCGCTAGTACAGCGACCTCGTCTGTACTGATCGCCCGTTGAATACGGGTTGATAGACGATAGGTCAATAGAAAACATGGCATCCAGGTCGCTACACCTAGTATCAACGAGCCCATGACCACTGTATTCTCAAGCCTCAGCCAAGGGGCGATCGGAAACTGATACAGACTGCCAATCAGACTCGAAACAATATCTAAGTTTAAAGTCAGAAAACCGATCCTATCGGTAACACCCCAGGTCAAAGACTCTGCCAGAGTCAAGCCGAGTGTCGCAACGCAAGCTAGGAGCTGGTTGACAGGCAAAACCGCAATGAGCAAAAGAATACAAACGGCGACCAAGCTATCTTTGGGCATGAGCCCCAACATGGTGCCAAAGGCCATCCCACCAGCTATCGCGCCGGGCGTTCGGTGCCGGGACAGCAGATCGATAAGCAAATTGGTTTTTCTCTTCGCCGTGCCTGAGGTCATCGGATGGTGTCACGGATAAACGCTAGCAACTTGGTAAGAAGAGCACCTCTTCTGTTTCCTATTTTTGATCGGAAAGGCAGATTCAGAAATCAAGCCTAAACAAACCGAATCCCTGAAACGCTTTATGCTAGCGAAAGCATGGGGCAAATTCTTGTGCGGAGAGTAGCAAATGAAATACTACCGAATCCATTTGGGAAACGCATCGCCCGTCACCGTACGGCTTGCGCCGTTACGCTCTTATTTACGTTTAGGCGTTCCTGCAACTTGCGGCAGATGCCTCTGCTAATCGCCGAAGAGATGCGGGTGCTCTTTGGTGTCAGCCCACATTCACTCCGTTTGCTCCAACCACAGAGAACGTGGTATCCTCCGTTAGTTTAACCACAGCGTTCCCCTCCCTACCTCTGCTCTCTCCCCCGTCTCCAGACATTATGAACGAGCTTCCTCAGATCCATACCATTCGTCAAAAGTTCGCGAGCACACCTAGGCTCGATATTGCATCTCGACTGCAAGAAGAGTTCACGAAGTTTGATAGTCGCATCCGTCCGGGTGACACGGTCGCTATTGGAGTAGGAAGTCGCGGCATTACCAATTTATCTGAGATCGTGCGACACGTGATTTTAGAAGTCCAAAAACGCGGAGGTTCACCCTTTCTGATACCCGCAATGGGAAGTCACGGGGGAGCGACCCCCGAGGGGCAAATCGCCGTCTTGGCCGATTATGGTATCACGTCTCAGTCCATGGGTGTTGAGATCAAGGCATCGCTGGAGGTCCAAGAAATGGGAGTCAGCGAGCAAGGGATCGTCGCGTACTGCAGTCAAGATGCATTGAATGCAGACCATATTCTCATGATCAACCGAATCAAGCCTCACACGGATTTCTCTGGATCCATCGGAAGTGGCTTGATCAAGATGAGTGTCATCGGATTGGGTAAACATCGCGGTGCCAAGGCGATGCATTTGGGAGCTATGAAGCATGGATACGAGTTCATGATTCGAACTCTGGCGGGGATTACTATGCGTTCTGCACCCATTCTCGGCGGCGTAGCAATCTTGGAAGACGCCTCCCACAATACCGCAGCGATAGAGGCCATTCCGGCTGAGAATATTGAAGTTCGTGAACCCCAGCTGCTAGAGCAAGCCAAGCGATGGATGCCGAGTTTACCATTTGAGGAGATCGATCTTTTGATTATTGATCGCATAGGAAAGAACATAAGCGGTGCGGGCATGGATCCCAACATTGTGAACCGAAGCATTCATGGCTACAGCAGTTGGCCTGTTCGTGGCGAGCATACAGCCCCGTACATTCGCAGAATCTATGTGAGAGGGCTTACCGATGAGACCAATGGGAATGCCATTGGGATAGGCTTAGCCGACGCAACCTCGGACCGGTTGATTCAAGCCATGGATCGAGCCAAGACCGAGATCAACGCGTTAACGGCATCGACCGTCCTCAGCTGTAAGGTTCCGATCGCCTTCGCAAGTGACCGAAAAGCGATAGAAGGGATGCTTTCCACGCTACCTCTCTCAAGTTATCGCGAAGCCAAGATTGCGAGAATCGCAGATACGTTATCCCTAGAAACCATCGAGGTCTCGGAGGAGCTTTGGCATTCGACGAGCTCGAACGAAACTCTGCAGCATGTTTCCGGACCGAAACCTTGGCAATTCGATGCGGAGGGGAAGCTCTCGAAGATCGACTAGACAGTCCATTCCTTCGTAAAAACCACCACTCAGTATTGCAATATTATTGCATGTGCATACACTGGCCACGAAAATCGGTAGTGAATTGAGGGTAACATCCTAAACAAAATTTGGGACTGAGGTGTAGCAGTGTTAGTGGAAACGACAGGAACAACCGGAATGGGACGCACCGTCTTGATGACAATGATTGGCTTTATCCTAGCCTGCCTGGGCTGTCAGGGTGGCCGACCATCCGTATCCGGAGGCACAGACGGCATTCTTCGCTTAGGGGAGATTCCATTGGCGGACTTTCAGGTCAAAGTCTACAGAAAGGACGGGAGAGAGTTTTTGGGGAGAGGGGCGACGGGACTGGACGGGCGATTTCAGTTGGTAAATCCGGAGGGTACTGGGCCTTGTTGGTTGGAGGCTGGGCAATACGCGTTCACTCTAGAGTCATTCGGAACCGATGCACCGAAACTCAGCCAAACGTACAGCGATGAGGCAAGAACGCCTCTCAGTTTCGAATGGGACGGAGGCCGTCAATCGCTCGAACTGATTGTTCCCGCGAAGTAAGCCGTCGCGACAGGGATCATCCGTTGGGTGTATTCCCTAAGATGAGTGCAAAGACTCAGCTGTGGGTGCAAGGATTCAGTGGGGCTACTCAGTCCGCAAGCATTCGGGAACGGTAGGTGTTCAAAAACATGGAAACAATCGAGCTGACGATATGTTCCCGTTCGTTGGGATTAGGGTTGGGAGCATTGACGATTAGCTGAGGCCACACGCAAAACCCCTCTAGCATGGCGAGAACTTGTTTTGCTCCGAGGATGAAATCGAAGTCAATGAGGCGGTTGTCGTCATGTGCTGCTTGGATCCAACGGGAGAGGGCTGATTCAAAGACTTTTCCGTTTCCGAACATTTCGTTGCCGAGTTGCGGGGTTCGAATGAAGCGCGAGATCAGAATTCTGGCCAGTGCACGGGATTCATTCTGGCAGTGAAATTCGATGACCGCATGGCAGAAACTCTCTAGTTGGGGCGCTAGTGCCTTTCCTGCAACATAGACGCACGGCACGGCTCGAGAAGCATTCTCTTTGAGTTTATTGACAATCGCCGTGAACAAGACATCTTTGCTTTCGAAGTGGTTGTAGACGGTTCTTTTGGAGACATTCGCCTTGCCCGCAATGGCGTCCATGCTCGTATTGTCAAATCCGCTTTCGCTGAAGCAGACGATGGCAGCATCCAAAATATCCGCATGTTTTCGATCAGTAAGCTTGTCCGCCCCCCCGGTTTTCACCGAGTCGGGGCGTTTGTTCGCATTCTTCATTTCACTCCTGCCCCAAAATCGGCGTAGGCACCACATGGGCGAAAAATTAAACTTCGATTTTGATCTCCCTTCCAGTTGAGGAAACCCCATTCCTCAAGAAATCAGCAGAATTTATCCCAAAAAGTAAACTAGAGAGTGAATAGGGGCGGTGCAGCCTTGTCCCTTGGCCTAGTTTTGCGAGGCTTGAGAAGCCCTAGATCGGCGGGCTAGAAGCCGTTGGATTTGCCGCAAGCGCTCCGCGTTACGCAGCACGTTTCATGGCAGGGATAGAGAGCCCGAACAAGCCAAAGATTTCCTTTTGGCTCAAGCCCATACTCCGTGGTACGCCGGTTTCCGCGAACAGCGACTGGAACAGTTCCCGCTTCTCCTCCAAGACGTTGTGAATGCGTTCTTCGATCGTCTCCGTGGACATCATACGCGTCACGGTCACTGCTTGCTTGACACCTAAGCGATGAGCTCTATTGATCGCCTGATCTTCGACAGCGGGATTCCACCAACGATCAAAGAGAAACACATAATGGCAAAACTGTAGATTCAATCCGACCGCCCCAGCACCGTAGCTCATCAAGATGACTTTTGTCTTGGGATCGTTCTTGAACTGGTCGATCACACCATCCCTCTTGCTAGAGGGAACACGACCGCTGTACTGAATTGGGTTGTATTTCGCGAGTCGCTCTTCCAGGATGTTGAGCGTGTCCACCCACTGACTAAAGACGATTGCCTTTTGGCCACTGGCTGCAATCTCTTCAAGGTCTGCTTCGAGTCGCTCATACTTAGCGCTCGCTCCGGTTAGTGGATCAAAGTTGCAAATCTGCTTGAGACGCAAAACGAGCTCGAAGACATGTTGGATGGTAACCGATTCGCCGAGTTCATTCAGTTGCACAACACCTTCTTCTTCGGCCGACTTGTAGCTGAGGCGTTGTTCGGGCGTTAAGTCTAGATCGGCAGCGCGAAAGAGTTTGGGGGGCATGTCGGTGAGCACCTTGTCTTTGGTGCGGCGAAGAACATAGTCTCGGCTCGCCTTACCCAATGATTTTAGATGCATATCATCGTTCAAGTAGCCGGGTGAAAGAAACTCGAAAATGCTGACGAGGTCTTCGGTCGAATTCTCAATTGGGGTTCCGGTGAGTGCCCATGATCTTTTGCGAGGAATCGATCGCACAATTTCGCTGGTGGTGCTATTGCGATTCTTGATGCGTTGAGCTTCGTCGAGCACCACGAGATCGAACTGTAGATTGCCGTTATCGATTTGATCCCGATCCCTCATCATCAGCTCGTAATTGGCGATTTTTACGGGAGCTTGAGGATTGCTCCAAATAAAGTGCCTGCGGTGCGCATCCCCCTCGATGACCGCCACTGGAATCTCGGGTGCCCATTGCCGAAACTCACGCACCCAGTTGGTAACTAGTGGCTTCGGGCAAATCAGGAGTACATTCGAAAGTTCGTTGGACAGGAGCAGCATACGGATGGTCGTGATGGCTTGCATCGTTTTACCCAGCCCCATCTCGTCGGCGAGAACGGCAGCTGCCCTGGGGAACAGAAACGCGATCCCTTCCATTTGGTAAGGAAATGGTTGAAATGGAAAGGTCAGCTCGGCCGATTGAACGATAGTCTCCAGCGGAGGCTGAAGAACATAATAAAGCCGATCTTCGAGGCTGACCAAATCGCCTGGCGGTCGCAGCCTGGTTAATTGCGAAGGCTGCTTCGGTGCAGCTACCTGTTTCTTGCTATCCGGCTCGCAACTGGCATCCGAGACTTTGGGTGCTTCTGCTGGTTTTTGCTTCGGCTCGTCTTTCTTATTCCAGTGAGGCGACTCAGGAAAGGAAAAGCCGATCGTCTTGGGGAGCGCTTGGGTTAATGCAATGGTTAGCACTTTGGATGTTTGCCAAGAGCTCCAATCGTCAGCGTCAACAAAGCTGCACTCGAATGCCGACTCAGCATCGCTTCCGTCGAACAGCGAGGACGAGAGGAACTCGACGGAAATGGGATCGCTGCACCAGTCTTCGGCGAACTGGATGGTTGGCATGTCTGGATCGATCATAATCGGTTTCCCTAAGCGGCTTTCGTCGCAGGATGGGCTTCCATAAGGGCACCCTCGATTCGTCCAAACGGTTCGACTAGGTCGATCGACAGGGAATCGAGCATATCCTGCAGTTGATGGGAATCCTCCGCGAATTCGTGCATCATTAGAAATCGATAATCACCGATGCTCAAACGATGCCAAGACTCTCGAGTCGGCTCTGGATAGCACAGGGTCGCCTCGTTTTTCGACCAGCTAGAGTCCAGGGCCGCCGCTGGGGACTCGATGAGGTGCCTAACCGAAAGCGCCGCCAGAGTATCGGTCAACACGACCTGCGGTTTCGCCTTGGCTTTGGCGATTAACGCTCGGGCGATCTGTTCGCCAGCGACGAATTCATCCAGGGTCGCACCATACAGAAGCTGCTGCGCTCTAGTTGGCATCAGGGGAAGCGTGCAGTGGAATTCGACAGGTCGAGCAAGTCCGTTGAGTACTAGCAATCCTCCTACGAATCCGAGCGTTGTATGCTTTCGGACCGTAAGAAAACCAAGCTGAATCTGCTGTTTCTGCTTTGAATCCATTCGAATTGTACTTCTAGGCTGGAGGCTCTGGCTCGAGTCGAGGAGCATCGACTCGGGCATGATTGCTTCGACCTCTTGAGACCTGATTTTTCACTTCGACCGAACTTCTCCGAATAACACGCAAAACAGGCAGGGCACGCCTAATCGTTAAACTCCGCTTTTGCTAGTTAAAATGCTCGACGATAGCGGGTAAAGGTGGCTATACTGAGAATCTCTCAACCGGTCCCTATTTGGCTGTGGACCGTGATGAAGTTGTTTTGAAAGAGTTCGATTCCAAAGGTTGTCCGCAAGTCATGGCAAACGATCAGACCCCTTTCGTGCCCATTTTCAGCATTGATGTTTCCGCAACGGAGTCAGCGAAAGCTAGCACTCCTCAGCCAGCCCCAAAACCGAACGATGTTGGCGGTGCACTCATTCACCTAACGCGTCAATTAATCGAGATGCAAAACCGCCAGAATGTCTTGCTCGAGCAACTACTGCAGGTCAATAGGCAAGTGTTGCAGTCGACCAACCAGGCGAATACACAGCGTCAAAACGAGCTTTCTCAATGGCGAAGCAACCATCCTCATTTGGTCAAGTCATGCAAGACGGCGTTGGAGTCGCTGTCGAGCGTGCAGATTGATTTCCTGCAGCAACTCGCAGACGAAGTAGAGGAGGAGAAAGAATCTTTGGCGGAAAGCGAATACGCGTTCAATGATTTTCTTGATCGCTATGGGCCGAGGATGGCACACCTGAACGGTATTCTTCAGGTGTTGGGGCATTTGGGTGGCTAGTGCTTAGCCTAGCGTTTTTTGTTTGATACGCGCTCTCAGCCTTGTGCGGCGCGCGTTTCCCATCGCAATTTCTCCTTGCAATCCCCTGTTAATCTGCACATTTCAGGGGCTCAAGTTCACCGAGTTGTTCTTTGGCTCTCTATAGCCTGACCATGCCGAACAGCGCTTTGATTGCTGCTACAGGTTACTGTGCTAGCAAATCTTCAATCAACTAAATGTTGTTGGTAGGTTGCCAACCCCCCTAGTTTTTCCCTATACATTCCCCCCTTCCGACGCGGGTTCGACACGACGGAGTCTTTTACCTATCTTCTCTAAACCCAAGAAAAAAGGATTAGCAGCTAGGAACGCAAGGAAGCCGTTGAGGTGCTGCCACTCACTTCTCTGGCGAACTCGGTAAGCGATCAAGATGGATTCTTGACCTCTCCCGCGAAACCGCACATTGCATCAGCCTGAACAAAACGTTTTTGTTCAGCAACCATGTGGTCAGACCCAAAACTCACTTTTGATTTGATTCATTTTTTTCAGGAGGATCCTACAGAATGATGAAACGACCCTTAATCGGTTTGAACTGCGACTACCGAGGCCAGAATCAAGGAACGCCAGCCTACTGTTACCTGGCAGCCGGATATTTTGAATCGATCGCGAATGCAGGTGGCATTCCGGTGTTGGTTCCACCCATGACAGACCAAGACAGCTTGTCCCAAGTCCTCGATTCGCTAGACGGGTTTGTACTCGTAGGGGGTGGAGATCTCGACCCTCGCAACGATGGTTACATGCTTCACAGTTCCGTTCGCCCCATGGAACCAAAACGTGAGCAGTTTGATCGGCGACTTGCTCAGGAGATCGCCAGTCGTCGCATGAGTCTGATGGCCATCGGGGTAGGACTCCAACTGATCAATATCGTCGAGGGAGGAAATCTTTTTTATCACATTCCTATCGATCTTCCCCATGCTCTGCCTCACCGAGACCCCCACGACCCCAATCATCGCCACTCATTGGTTGTGGAGCCCGACTCGATTCTCGGCCGCGTTTACGGTGAAGGCGAAATCCGTGTGACAAGCCGACATCATATGGCTATCGATCGATTGGCCGATAGTTTCCGAGTCACTGCACGTTGTCAAGACGGTGTGATCGAAGGGATCGAAAGTTGCGATCCTGATTGGTTCGTTGTCGGTTGTCAGTTCCACCCAGAGTCCACGGCAGCGAGCGCCTTAGATATTCGTATCTTTGAAGAGTTTATTGAGGGGACAGTAGCCAGAATCGGCCAAGTCCAACTGGCCGCCGCTTAGCCCTCTAAGGAATCCCGCGGAACGTTCGACATGATTCGGAGATATTACCTGGAAATGCGACGGAAAGATCCAGTTCCTTGGTCCAGGTGATATCGGGCACGGATGCCCCGTTTCGTTTCAAAACAAAGCGAGCCAGACCTGTACGGATCTGGCTCGCCGAGGGGAAAGGGAATGCTGTGTGCAGTTTTCAGAACATCGCTGCACACAGAAAACTCTAGTTTTTTCTTGGTTCGTAAGCCACAAAAGTTTTCACAATCTTTCGATTTGTCTCCCCGCCTCTGTCACAAAACGTGACGACTCTTATAGTTATGTCGATTATGCGGTCTTGCAAAGCCCGGCGACGACTGATTGTTTCCTGTTATTTGGGGTTCTTTTGTGAACGATCGACTTCAACCTCTTCGACTATTGCTCCCTTTCGTACTGGTCTACTCGACAGTCGTTGGTTGCTCTCAGAAATTAGAAAACGAGGTGGTGATACAAGTCGACTCCAACAGGCCGTATCACGGTCCCATCCTGGCGGGCTTCGAACGACTTATTCCAAACGATGACTTTCAGGTCATAAAGATACCGTTTCAGTCCGAAGCCAATTCCGATGGACGTGATGCAGCTTCGGAACCAAGCCTACCAACGCCCAACTGCGATATCGTCTGGAGTAGTGATATTCTGGGCATGTTGAAGTTGCAAAAGCTCGGCGTTCTCGAGTCTCGAAGCTGGGCTATATCCAGCAGTTGGCCGAAACATGCGTTATCTAGCGATCGAACCTGGGTGGGGTTCGCCGCCAGAGGACGGGTGATCCTCTACAACAATAAGCTGGTTGATCCGGACAAGGCCCCGTCAAGTATTTGGGAATTAGGATCGCAACGTTGGTCGGGCAACTGTGGGATTGCATCACCAAACTCGAAGTCGTCCGCCGCACATTTGGCAATCATCGCGACGAACGCGAACACGATCCAAATCGATGAAACTCTTGGAGCGGGGTTTGCAACTCCGACAGGAAAGCTGGATTGGGACCGTTGGTTAATTGGCGTCTCCGAAAATGCGCGGATCTATGCCGATGAGGTGCAGGTCGCCGCAGCCATATCCGCTGGGGATATCGGGTGGGGAATCCTTGACTCAGACGTCGCGATCTTGGCGACGGATAGCAACGCGGACCTTAGCATTGCGTTTCCGGATCAAGGAGAAACTGGCTTTGGCACAGTTTTAGTACCAAGCGTTATCGCCGTGATAGCCCAGGCCAAACATCCTAATGTTGCAGGTCGCCTTGCAGACTATCTCGTCAGTCCAGAAGTCGAAGCTCGGATGACGATAAGCGACGGGGCGTTGTTACCCTTAGGCCCTGACCCGAAAGATGTATCGCGGTTGCTTAAAGGGGTTGATGTCCGGTGGGCAGATGTCGATTGGGAATCCTTGATCAACGTTTGGGAGGACAAGGCTCAAGAAGCTCTGGGCAAGCTCAAGTTAACCAGACAGGCAAGCCCTTGAAGCGACTCTTTAGGAGATCGACGGCGTCCTGCCCTCCCCGGCAATCTCGCTTAAGGCTCGATTGCCGACCTTCCCGGTCGCTTCGCTGGGAGGGTGAGGCCCCGTTTACGGTGGCGATCAGCGAGAAGTGTCCTCAATGTTAAGCGTATTGGCGCAAGCCATACGGTGAGTCCGGCGATGCGAAGCGAGCCTGGAGTCGCCTTATACAGCTTTTTGCGATGCTCGACCAATACTGTGAACTTCAAAACCGATCTTGGCTAGCTGTTCGCGATTAACCACATTCCGGCCGTCGAACAGAAACGCGGGTCGAAACATCGACCTGTAAACCTGTTCCGCGTCAAAGGATTTGAATTCATCCCACTCGGTAAGCACGGTGACGGCATGGCTGTCTCGCGTAGCGTCGAGAAGATTCGAATGAACCGTAACGTTTTTCTCGATAAGCTCCTGCTGCTTATCAGTGAGCTCCCCCGTGATCCCAGCAAATGCTTGTCGTAGATCATTTCGGATCTGAGACTCAGGGACTCGAGGATCATAGATCGACAGGCGGGCCCTCTCGTCGAGCAGATCGCGGCAAACATAGATGGCAGCCGACTCGCGGGTATCGTTCGTATCCTTCTTGAAGGCGAACCCCAAAATCGCAATCTTCTTGTCCGAAACCGTGTTGAACATCGTACGGACGATTCGCGAAGAAAAGCGTTTCTTTTGGTAATCGTTCATCCTCACAACTTGCTCCCAGTACTGAGCTACCTCGTTGAGTCCAAAGTGTTCGCACAGATAGACCAGGTTCAAGATGTCTTTTTGAAAGCAAGAGCCTCCGAAGCCAACGCTCGCCTTGAGAAACTTGGGGCCGATTCGAGAGTCCGTACCAATGGCTCTTGCCACCTCGTCAACATCCGCACCGGTGGCCTCGCAAAGCGCCGAGATCGCGTTGATAGACGAAACGCGCTGCGCCAAGAATGCATTGGCTGTCAGCTTGGATAGCTCACTGCTCCAAAGATTGGTCGTCAGAATCTTCTCTCGCGGTATCCATCGTTCGTATACCGCCGCTAAGGTCTCAATCGCCGTACTGGATTCTCCGCCAATCAATACACGATCGGGTTTCAGGAGGTCTTCGACCGCAGTTCCTTCAGCCAGGAACTCGGGATTGCTTAGAACATCAAACGTGGCACCGCTCTGCGAACTATGCAGAATTCGCTTCACAGCCTCAGCTGTGCGAACAGGAAGTGTCGATTTTTCTACCACGATCTTGTGCCCGGTTGAGCACTCGGCGATGGTGCGTGCACATTTTTCGATGAACTCCAAATTCGCCGCCCGACCTGCCCCAACGCCGAATGTTTTGGTCGGGGTATTCACCGCAATAAAAATGATGCTTGACTCTTCAATGCATTTTTTTACATCCGTCGAGAAGAATAAATTTCTTCCGCGGGCTTCTTTCACCACTTCATCCAGACCTGGTTCGTAAACAGGCAAAAGGTCTGAATTCCATTGGTCAATTCGACTCTGATTCAAATCGACCACTCGGACCGGTATGTCCGGGCACTGCTTGGCAATCATGGCCATTGTAGGACCACCTACGTAGCCAGCACCAATACAACAAATACTAGTCGGTGAATTCATAGAAACGACCATAGCCTTGAGGATTAGAAGAATGCGTGGTTTTTAGTAACCGTTCTTGTACGGCGAGATGACAACCATCATCTTAACTACCAATCGACTGGCGTCTAACCGCTCTGGTCGAACTTTGACCGGTGAAAGCCACCGACGCCAAATTGTGCAGGATTTAGCGAATTCGCGGCTTTTCCGGATTGTGCCAAACGGATGGTATCTGTATCCCCAGTTTGCTCAACACCGGAAGGAGGGCTTCGTCTAATAGTGTCTTCTCTTTGGAGTTTAAGATGAACGTTGTCCGGCTCATGACGAGCACCAATATGGCCACTCCTAACATAGCAATACTAGGTCCTAACAAAAGTAGAACGGGAAGTGCCGAGATAACATAGAATGGCCAGCCGAAACGGATCTTGACCATTCGTAGGCTCAGTAGCGTAACGACCAGTATTCCCAATCCTGATACCGCAGTGGCAGCCATGGCCCCAAGGATACCGTAAATTGGGACCCACCACAAATTAAGAGCAATGTTCAAGATAAGTCCAAGTGCAGTAATGGCTCCGACGATACGTCCCTTCTCTGCACACCAAAAGTAGTTTTGCAGCAGGACACTTGCAGCAGAGAAGCAGCAATATACAAGCGCGAGGGGCATAGCCTCTAAGCCGTCTTGGTATTTGTTTCGCAGCACGTATTGAAATAGCCACGGGGCGAAAACCATCGCAGCGACGGAAATCAAGAAGAATACGAAAACGGCCGACTTGATTGTGAATTCTAGAGAGGTGCGAACTTGATCCGACTTACCCGCTTCCCAGTCTCGGGCTAGGTAGGGCAGGAGCATGCTACTCACCAATGCAGTCAGGCTCGTTAGCAGGACGGGTAATAGTTTCGCACTGTGAAATTGCCCAACCATCGCGGCCCCGAGTTCTGGTGTTTCCGCAAGGTAGAGCAGGGTGTAACGATCTACAACCTCGAACAAATTGATGAGCAGATTCATCGTCCAAACGCTAGCGGCAAATGGCAGAATCCTTTTCCACATTTCCTGCGGTTTGAGGTTGCCGGTTGCGTACTTAGCACTTTCCGATAGGTGCGGCTTGAGTTTCCAGAGAGGCCACAGGGCTAGTATCGAGGAGATGCCAAACGCCAAAACGATCGCTCGCCAATCCGCCCATACCAGCAGGCATACTACGCTGACTGCCGTGAACAGAAGGGAACTTGAAGAGTGCATCATCGAGGCAATTCGCGATTGCCGAAGTCCGTTTGCCAACTCAGTCGCCACATTAAAGGCAATGACTGCTCCCAAAGTCGCAACGATGATCGCCATGGTCGAGAGGGACGTATCTATGCCAAGGATCAGATGCCCTAGCACTTGATGCATAACCAGCAACACCATTGACATTACAATGGTTCCGATCATCGAAACGAAGAAGATTCGTCCCAAAAAGGTCGAGAGTTGTCCACGAACCCGATAGGTCTCGACAAAACGACCAAAAGTACCAGGCAAACCTAATACCGCAAGCGGAGCTCCCAGCACGAAAAAACTACTGGCCAATGCCCAAAGTCCTATCTGCTCTTCACTCAGAAAGCTGCAGAACCCTACGTTCCTGGCAAACCCCACGCCACGCTGCAAAACATTCGTGAGCAGCATAAACGAAAGGCCTGCCGCAATGGAATCAGCAGCGATATCGCGACTCGACTCTGCGACCGCTGATGGGTCAGAACATGATGTGACTGGTAAGGTTGTGGTCGCGCCACTCATATTCGCTGGTTGTCAGGTTCAGGTAATCGCCAAAGTAAAGGTGCTAGTTAAATGCCTTCATTTCAGATGATTAGCAAACCTTTCCAAGTGTGAATTCTGAGGCTTTTTTATGGCGGAACCGACTTTAGTGATCATGCGGATTGTGAGGATTGGCTACAATCCTCACGAGAGTGTTTCGTATCGCATGTAGACTTTGTTGTATGGCTATCCTAACCGTTATTCGAGGAATCCGAACTGGACATCAATTTCAACTGGGGGACGTTAAAAGAAAGATCGGAAGGGAATCCCAGTGCGATATTCATTTTTCCGACACGGAAACCTCGAGAAATCATGCTGAAGTAGAGTTTCAAGAAGGCCGCTACCTACTGCGCGATCTAGGCAGCAGCAATGGTACCTTTGTCAACCAGGAACGAATCACCGAATATGTGTTGCAACATGGCGATAGGATTCAGATAGGTCGCCAAACCCTTTTGTTCATTCACAGATCTGCTTCCCTCGGCATCCGACCGAAAACCATCGAAATCGTTCCATCCGTTGTCGGCGATGCATCCCAAATCATTGGCCGTCTGCCTACCAGCGACGAGGCAGCAAACGACCAAACCGCTGATTGGCGGAGCGCGGTCATTCCCATAACGACCAACGAATCCATCAACGAAATCGCACCGGGACAAGAAAAGAGCCTGTGGGAGATTCTTTATAGGACCAGCTTGGCTGTAAGCCGTACCCTAGATATCGACCAATTGTTAGCGCAAATCCTGGATCTGATCTTCCAGTGGATCAAATGCGATCGCGGATGCATCATGCTAACCGATTTTGAAACAGGTGAGCTCAGACCTGCTTGCCGTAAAGACCGCAAGCAATCTCGGAATGATCGGCTTACCATAAGTCGCACGATTCTCGATTATGTCACCGAACAAGGTGAAGGCGTACTGACAAGCGACGCCCACGAAGATTCGCGTTGGAATGCCAGTGCGAGCATCTCGGCAGATGGCGTTAGAGAAGCGATCTGCGTTCCCATGAAAGGACGCTACGATACGGTTGGTGTAATTTACATCGACACGATGGTAACAGCTGGTCGCTATGCTCAACAACCAGAACACGTCTTTAATCAAGAGCATCTTAAACTGCTCGTGGCAATCGGCCATCAAGCCGCGCTGGCGATCGAGGACACGTCTTTCTACCAAAACATGGTACAGGCAGAGCGATTGGCCGTGATGGGGCAAACGATTGCAACCCTTTCTCATCATATCAAGAACATCGTCCAAGGACTTAAGGGAGGGGGATATCTGGTCCAAGAAGGAATCAACTCCCAGGAATGGGGAACGATCCAAAGAGGTTGGCAAATCTGCGCGAAGAATCAGGAACGCATAGAGGGACTAGTGCTTGATATGCTCACGATGAGTAAAGACCGCGTACCCATTCGCAAAAATGTCGAGATGAATCAACTGATTGGAGACGTCGTTCAACTAGCCAAATCCCGTGCCGATGAACTACAGGTTGAACTGCAATGGAGTCCCGGCGAACCAGATGTAGTCCTATCCTTAGAAGAAGAAGCAATTCATCGGGCTCTGCTGAATCTGGTTGCAAACGCGATCGACGCATGTCGTGATCGAAAGGACTCGGCTGTAGCAGTGAATGTCTTCTGCGATACGAAACAAATTAGAATCGCTGTGAGCGACAACGGAGTTGGTATTCCTTTAGCACAGCAAAAGAAGGTTTTTTCCATGTTCGAATCGAACAAAGGTAGCCGAGGAACGGGGCTCGGCTTGCCAGTCAGCTTAAAGATCGCCGAAGAGCATGGTGGGACAATCCGAGTTCAATCGGAGGAAGGCCAAGGAACGACATTCGAGCTGATACTGCCTAGATCGGAGCCTAGCCCAGCAGCATCCGACGGTGAGAAGACCTTGTTTGATTAGACCCTTTCGACCTCCTCGTCATGTGATGACAATTGGTTCGAAGATACCTTTGTGAGGTACGAACACGATTTCCAAGTATGAAAAGCAACCCGATCTAACCATCGGTAGGTATCCAGCAGAGCCAAAGTGTGCGACGGAGTAAATTGGCCCGACGCTGAGGCTTCAATGGATTTGCGCCGCTGTTCATCGCGAAAGGTAGCTAACTGATTTACGAGACCGCTCATCTCCAATAGACTTTCTTCATGGATGCCAGGTTCTCCCAGGGGCAGCGCAAGCTCTAAGACATCCAAGCAGCATTTAACTTGCGATCGGAGATCTGTACTTCCTAGCACGCTTCGCACGGCCAGTGATGGTTTCATGCGAGTGGTCAACCTAGTCAGGTGGTCAATAGCGTGCAGTTGGCTCGCTCGTATTTGCACCAGCTTGGGATCTTCAGGATGGGCAGGCAAGTGCTCCAAATACTGTTGCGTTCTTTCAATCCCGTCTTCGATCTCTGCCTTAAGGCTTTCCCACTTTCTGCTGGTGAGACCTGTGTGCAGTTCTTGAAAAATCTCTTTTGCGATCTCCACCAATGCTTTTCGAGTTGTTTCCAGAGCGGCGCTAGGTGATTCTCGAAGAGCTAGGTCCAAATTGTTCGCTAATCGTGGGCCATGGTCAGGCACCCATTTCTCAATAAGAGAGGCAAAGCGGGATTGCCATGGAAAAACGAGTACTACGGATAGGCCTATAAATGTAGTATGAAAAATAGCAAGGGAAATAGCGTCATCTCGATACTCCCAGTGGTCTGCCAGAGTCCTCTCGAGAAACAGAAAGAGTGGCAATAATATCAAACCGATCGCGGCTCCAATTAGGTTAAAAAGCACGTGCGCCAACGCGGTTCGGCGTGCAGAAGTACCTGCCCCCAACGATGCCATAGCTCCAGTCGTGGTGGTCCCAATCGATGCCCCGATTGCGATTGTAGCTGCCTGTTCGATATTGATCGCTCCCGCAGCCAGCGTGGTCAATGTGGCTGCCATGGCGGCGCTGGATGATTGAACTACCAATGTCAACACGAAACCGATCGCCAAGGATAACAAGACGGCCAGCACACCATGATCCGGGATACGCGCGAAATCAAAGCTGTTCGCAAAATCTCCCATCCCATTTTTTAGAGTGTTGATTCCGATAAAGAGAAGAGAGAACCCCGCAAGACTACTGCCTAGCTGCCTCCATTTTCCTCGCCCTAAAACCATCAAACCTCCAGCCAAGCCTACCAGCGGTAAAGCGATGACATCGATTTGAACCTTTAAGCCGACGGAGGCAACAATCCAGCCCGTACCAGTCGTCCCCAAACTGGCCCCCATCAGAATCCCGATAGCACGAGAAAAGGTGATCATTCCGGCGCTGACGAATCCGATCGTCATCAGAACCGTCGCGCTCGAAGATTGAATCAAAAGAGTCGTAACCACACCCCAAAGAAACGACCTAATCGGGCGATCGGTAAAGCGAGAGAGTAGGCTATGCATCCAGTCGCCAGCCAACGTTTTTAGGCTTTGTGTCATCAGGCTCATCCCCACCAGGAACAAGCCAATGCCACCAACCACTTCGATCAGAATTCCCAAGTCAACTCGCTCTACACCGGAAAAAGGGTTTGGCAAGACAAAACGGTTTTGAACTACACAGAAAATTAGGTTACCTTAATGATTCGCTTCTGGAAACCACACTCTGCGGGTTTCGGATTGGTGGTGACACGCCGACGAGCAGCGACAGGGGACTCAGCGATAGACTCCAAGTGACGCAATCTGGATAATGTCGTCGACAGGTTCATTAACCTGGAGACGGTGCCACTTTAGTAAGGTCGTAGTGGTTCTTTCACTATCGCCATCTAAATCTGCTTCCGTGCGTTTGATTTCTGATGGAATCCAGACACCATTTATCTTTTGCCATTTCCAAAGGTTCGTTGTGCTAGACTTGCGTCCATCGCGAGTCGATTCTCGCTCGATCCGGATGGGATTGCCAGACTTGGACAAGTCAACCTCGACTTCCATCTTTCTCTCTGAATCAGACGGAAATCGCGACACCACAAACACATCACCTCTTCGAGTCAATCGACCATTGAGTTTCAAGTCGTCGATATTGTCGGCATACACAGTCAGCAACTCGTCAAAGTTTCCACCTTCGTAGGACATGAAGTACTCCGGCACGAAGGCACCGTTGTAGAATTCCGGGCGGGAGAAACGTTTCGCGTTGACGAAGACGGTTTTTATCCCCTCATAGCCCACTCTATGTCTAAGTCGGTAGTAAAGTCCATCGGTGAACAGCTCCGCTTCGAAGAGTGGATTCACTTCTCGAGTCCTGCTTTCATTCTCGGATTCCGATACCGGACTGTCCGTCTTTGAGAAAAAGTACTCTCCCCCAGATTTCCAATTGTAGGCAAACCGTATTGCTCTCTCGGAAACACTTGTCTTGCCATCTCTATTCGACTCTCGCACCACCGAAACATGTCCTGCTAGCGACGTGAGCGAGTCAAGGTTTGCCCGATAGGCCGCAGCCGCCTCGTTTAGCAAGTCTGCATCATCGTAACCGAACAATGTTTCACCAGAAATCGCGAAGAGAATTGCTGTTAGGAAGATACCTTTAGCATGATTCAAGATCAGTTGCTTTGCAAACATGGGTTTTCTTTTTCCTTTCGCGTACTTCTTCGCAGTGCTCGGGCAAGTCGGCGAAGTGCCACCAGCATTTGGCGTTTGAGCAAGGCGGACCTGCATACGATTATAACCACTTTATTGAAGAGGCTTTCGCTCAATCTGCACAAGTTATAGTCGCCACGCACTCTTGCTACAGCCACACTAGCCCGAATCGGGACCACTTCAAATGCTGCAACAAGGCTCTGCGCAGTTACTTCATTCATTCTCCCTCGAGGGAGAGTCGTGCGTAGCTCGGAGAGGGTGAAAGGCACGGCAATGCATTTAAGACCCGACTAGTCAGCGTTTCCTAAAGCCCCCTCCCCTCGTGATCGTTCCTCCACTCGACCCTCCCGAATTCTTCGGGAGGGTGAATAAGGCGGCAGCTCACGCTGGAGGACTGGTGGTTCACGAACCAAGAGTTCGCATCGATCAGTGAGCTCCAAGTTGGCGAAACGATTACCTGCTCGCAACTAGAGTGCTCATGCACTCGTGTGAGTAGCTTTGACCTGTCGATGGTCCAATTACCACTTCCGGAGAATTAAGTGCATTGCATCGAAAGAAACAATGCCCAAACTTCTGTGAAAGTTGCAATCCTCATGCGACTGCGTGGATCGTATTCGCCGAAAGCCAAAACCCCCCTTTTAATGACCGAATTCGGTGCAACAAACTGCTCGAAAACGGTCTCTAACGGCTCGCTTGAGCACCGATCGGAACGATAGTAAATCCAAAAAACCGTTGGAAATCCTAAAAGGAAAAGATTGGCTTTCTTTCAAACTTCAAACTTCTTCCGCCCGACCGCTTTGGGCGGCAACCTTACTGACTGGGTCTATCTCTTATTCTGTGAACGAAGACCATTATTTAGGGTGCCGTGAAGTTTACGGACACAGTGTTTGATGGTCGAATCAATAACGCTTAATCACATTCAATCGCTGGTCTTGGTACAATTTGGGGGCTCGCTGTAAAAAACTTTACCCCATACCGTTTCGAGATAGCTCATGGGTGAACCTTCGCAACCAACGATCTACATCCTCGCTGGGCCAAACGGGGCAGGTAAAACAACGTTTGCAAATTCATTCTTGCCAAAGCTCGCCAATTGTCTCGAGTTTCTTAATGCGGATCTGATTGCTGCCGGATTAGCTCCATTTGCTCCAGAGACGCAGGCCGTCCGAGCGTCGGAACTCCTGCTGAAGCGAATCGATGAGTTGGTAGCGACTCGAACGACCTTTTCGTTCGAAACCACCTTGGCAGCCAGAAGCTACCGAGCTTCAATTCTGCAATGGCGTCGCTTGGGATATCGCATAGTACTGTATTTCATCTGGCTTCCTTTCCGCCAGTTTCTGTTGTTAAGATTGAGGGTGAAATAACATGTGTCCTAGACTACAATAGGTGGGAACGTATTCAACCGCACCGTAAGGACTCATTCAATGATAAGAAGTAACTCTCCAGACTCGCTGATCACTAAAGCGGACCTGGCATTCGAGGCTGCTTGTCGAAAGGTTATCGATCGAGCTCGCCAATCAAATACCGAAATCGTTATTTGGCGTGATGGAAAGATCGTAGAACTATCACCTGAAGAAGCGAAAGTGGAATTGGAATTGAACCTAGCCAAAAGAGACTCAGAGCTCCTCAGCTAATGGGACCTCGCGTTCCAATGAGCAACGAACATAGGTAGACCTCTTCGCTGACCGCCGCCAAAAACCCTCTTTTAATGACCGAATTGGGTGCAACAAAGTGCTCGAAAACAGTATCTCATGGCTCGCTTGGCCACCGTTCGGAACAATAGGAAATCCAAAACACCTTTGGTAATCCTACAGGGAAAAGATTGGCCTTCTTTCAAACTTCCAACTTCACCCTTCAAGCTTCTTCCGCCCGACCGCAGTTGGAGGAGACCTTACAGACTAAGTCTATATCTTATTCTGTCAAGTGTGATCGTTTGAATCGAGCGATCGCACTTTTTTTACGTAGATTCGGCTGGGACACACACTGAATCGTTCGGCTCTGGAATCGTTGGCAATAGTTGGTCGGACTACGACTGCAATTCAGCCAACAAGCACTGGTCCCACGAGAGTCGGCTCGGCCCGCGACATCGTATTGGTCCGCGACATCGTATTGGTCCGCTCCAAAATTCGTAACAATTCGGCCCGTAACAGTTAGGGAAGTTTCCCAAAATTTTCGAATAGCGCCGGGAGTAACTCGTTCGACACTTTGTCCTGAATGTTCCGAATCTCGTCGACCATGTCTTTAGATTTAGTAATCGATTCCTGAGTGTCACGGGACTTAGGGTCCATTCCTTTATTAACTGATTCTCCGATTTCCTCGACTATACGGTGCGGAGTCTTATTGCCCCCCCGACCTCGACCAGCCCCGCCTGCCTCTGTATTTGGTTTTGGGACAGAAACGGGATTTGGGTTAAAGTTAATTCCTCCGCTCTGGGCGAGTGAGAGCTGCAACTGAGGCAATAGTCCCAACGATTTCATTAGGCTCTGAAGACGACTATTTGCATCGTTAATTGCTGCTTGAAGGCGCGGTTCAATCTTTTGATAGCCTCGTGCCATGACTCGTTGTGCAGCGGTCATGAACACGGCCGTTTCGATGATCTGCCCGGTGACGTATGCCACTGCATTGGCTTGCCCTAGCGCGATCGCCTTTCTCGCGTCTGTTAGTGGCTCTCCTGTCGGTCCTTCTGGATCATAAAATGCATCCACCAACGCTCCCATATCGTTTGCAACCATAGCTCCTCCAACTCCCAACAAAGCAACTGCAAGTCGTCCGGTTCCAACCATCTTTCCAATAATCCCAGCAAAAACAGCGGCTTTCAGTCCCTCACCAATACTAACATCCATTGCTTTTCCAGAGCCAGCACTTTTAAGGGTGGTCCCGAGTCCAACCAGGAGAGAGCTGGCGACCGTAACGGATGTCATCACCCCTGCCAAATTGAAATTGGCGAAAAGACCTGTTGGATCGATTGCATTCACAGGATCGTTATGCACATACGTGTACTTGTGGAGACTTTGAGGAAAATCAAAGAATCCAGGATGAGGGTCAGACGAAATGAATCTTCCTAGCCCTGGGTCATAAAGTCGAACTCCCATCCTAACTAGTTGATTGATTGTTCCCCGTTGACTTCCTGCAAATCCAATCAAGTCCTCAGAGCCTCCACTTTCTTCTCGCAAGACACCAAAACTATCGTATGTAAATCGATGAAGAACTTCCCCTTGGAGACCTACGTGAACGCGCACCGTTCCTAGACGATCCGTAATCGGAATGACTCCCACGTCACCCCGATACACCAGCTCTCTTCCCTTTCCATGAATATGGACGATCGAAGACTCGCCCTCCGTTAGCTCCGCCATTATACTACCGCGCGAAAACACATAGTCTCTAAACCAGCGTATGGTTTTCGGACCTGTACTCGTCTCGATAAGATTTCCTTGCGCATCGTACTTGTATACCTCCGAACGAGTCCCTTCGACTGTTGACTGGCGAAAACTCATGAGCTGTTGGTCTGAATTCCACTCAAACGCCTCCGTGGTTGTATCTGAGACCCTTCGAATCAGGGACCCGCTGCGATTGTATTGATAAGAAGAGATGCCAGATGCGTCGGTAACACTAAGCAACCGATCGTCTAAGTCGTATTGATACTCTGAGATACCATCCAACGAGTCGATCCTGGAAAGCCGGTTTCCAACGAGATCATAATTATAGGCCGTCGCTCTTATCGCGACTCCTTGGCTGTATTCGATTTCTTGCAGCAATTGATATCGACTATCGTACTGAAACTCGATTCGTTTGCCACCTTCATTCTTCGCGACAACTCTTCCAGTCGAGTCAAGCGAATAATGTAACTCTAGGATCGTTTCGTCTCCTCGAAGTACCTCTTTGCTAACAAGGCGATTCCTTTGGTCGTATCCATAAAATTCCTCAACGGCATCTCCACGTTCAATTCGGATCGTATTTCCTACCGCGTCATAATAGTAGCGGGAAACATATCCATTATGGTCTGTGGTCGCTGAGATGCGCCCTAGTGAGTCGTAGTCTAGACGTACATTGCTGTGTGGAGAAGAAATCTCTACGACTCGCCCATTTGAATCGTACTGATAGTACGTCCATCCTAGATCATCTTGACGAACGGCACCTACATTTCCTCTTGAATTATATTCATACTCGATGATATGGGAATCTCGTTCTGAACGAACAAGTCGACCTGCTGGGCTGTAGGAGAATTGAGTTGTCCCCTCCGGGCTTGTTTTCGTTATGACCGCGTTTCTATGATTGTACTGGAATGTCAAAATGTCTCCATCAGGATTAATCCTCTTGGACATATTGCCACGCTCATCATACTCAGTCGTCCAGGTATGTCCGCTAGGACTGATTCGAGATGTCTCTCTGCCCATAACGTCATAGCCAATAACCGTTTCCCTACCAAGGCCGTCGATAATCTTAGAGACGTTGCCTTGCCAATCGTACTCGTATCGCGTCGTTACCCCTAATCCATCGGTTATTGAGAGGATCTGACCGAGATCATTTCGGGCATACGTCGTATATTTGCCGTTTTCATCCGTGATCATCAGAATTCTACCAAAGAGATCGAATTGCTGCGTTCTTACCGTCCCGTCTGCGAATTCAATACGTACTACATTTCCAGCGTCGTCATATCCGTATTGGGTTTTTCTACCCAGTGCGTCAGTTTCAGCAATTTTCCTCCCTTCTACGTCATATTCGAATTGGGTAACGTTGTCTTCAGGTGCCCTTATTGCGACCAACAAGTCACGTGCATCATAATAAAAATGAGTTATGTGACCTAAGCTGTCCGTAATAGAGGTTAGTCGATTCACTAAATCGTAGGTATACAGTTCTCTAGGATTGTCGTTTGGATCGTTAGGAGTATCATCGGGATAAATCTCAGCGACCAGATTCCCGACAAGATCAAATTCCCACCGCGTGACGTAGCCATCCTCATCCCTATACGCAACGAGATTTCCCGTCGAATCATACTCACGACTCGTAAAACTATCGTCCTCGTGAGTCACTCTAGATAGCCGACCCGCTGAATCATACTGAAGCCATGATGTAACATTTCCGTAGGTCCGGGAAGCAACGTATCCGAGATCATCGTAGGTGATCACCCCGACGGAACCGTCCGGTTTTTCACTACGGGTTATTCTACCAGCACTGTCATAGGTGTTTAATTGGACAATCTTTAGTAGACCCGAATCTGTTTCGATTTCAGACTCGCTCGATAGAATCTTACCGAGCCGGTCAAAACTGGCGGTCCAATTGTGTCCATAGAAGTCCGTCCAGCCGATTCGATTTCCGATGGAATCAAACTGATTCGTGATAACCGGCAATGAACCATGCTTTACACTCTTCACTTTGCCGGCTGTTTGATACTCCATTGTCGACCGAACGCCGGTTGCATCAATGATACTCGTAAGATCACCTCTGGAATCATAGAAATATTCCGTCCTTAAGCCTGAAGGGGAAACTTTGGATTTGAGCCTGCCCACAAGATCATAGGTCAACAGAGTTGTATTTCCTGCTGGATCAACAATCTTTGTTACGTTGCCTAATGCATCTGAGCTGTACTGCGTTTTTCGGCCAAGTGCATCCACTGATTCGGCAAGCCAGCCGTTGCTATCGTAGGAATATTTGGTTAAGTCGCCGCGCGCATCAAGAACTGTTAGAGGATTTCCTAGCTCGTCATAGGAAACCAAAGTTATACCACCTCGACTATCTACAACGCGATGCCTATGTTGGTCGGGTTCGATATCGTGCTCAATAAGCCCTCCAGCAACCGAATTGGTTCGCTTAATTCGACCTTCTTGGTCATATTCCACTACCGACTCGAGCTCACCCAATGGATTTGTAATGGCCTGCAGAAAGTGGGGGATATCCAAACGATATTGCATTCGAGTCGTTAGATATACTCTGTCGGTGACCGAGACTAAATCTCCGCTCGAAGAATAACCATAACGAATCGCATGGCCGGCCGGATCGGTGATGGAGGTAATGCGACCGTGGCGGTCGCGGGCGATTGTTATACCGACGTCTCCTAGCGAACTGGTGATGCCGCTATCGCTAAAGGTCAACGTGTTGCCGTTGCGATCTACGGACGTTTGCATCAACCCGGTGGTGCCGTCGATGAAGTAGCGGGTTCCGTCGGCCAGCGTAACCGTAAAGCCGCCGCCGAAATCGGGACTAGCGGGGTTCCAAGGCATGCCCCCGGTGGCATACAGTTCTCCAAACTGATTGACGGTCAACCAGCCACTGCCTGCACTCAGTGTAGCAGTGTTTCCGCGATCGGGAGTGTAACGGGGTGAGGCTACTATGAGATTTTCGTTTCGCGAAAAACCTGGTAGGACCTTAATCTCAGGTGTAAACGTCCAGCCAACTCGCTGGCCGCCCGGCAATGTCATGAATATCTTGGTGCCAGAACGAAACGGAGTATAGATGCCTAAATCTTCTAATCCGCTCTTAGGCAAACTGACACGCAGGTCGGTATTGCGGTACTCCATCCGCCAACCATAACCGAAATCACCGTCCCGATCAGCTCGCAGCGTGTCATAGGTGCGAACGATAGAAATCGGTATGCCGGCCACAGGAATCGTGAGATCTTCAAAGCTCAAACGGAAATTGCCGAGCTTGAGATTGCCTGTCACCGAGACCTCAACTTCTATTGATGCAAAACTGCCGAAGGTGTCGAGTACTTCTAGCTTGAGGACGTAGTGGTCGTTCTCAAACAGTGTCGTATCCCACTTGCCCAACGATGCTGCCGAGACTTGTGTGGTCCCCGCATGGATCACTCTGTATTGCGTTTGGTCGATGCGTCGATAGCTGAGTGTATAACGCTCGAAATCGGGTGAAATCGCTGTGCCGATGATGTCAACAAAGCCGCTCACTGCGGTCCCGTCGCCGATGCTGGTGATGGCGGCTTCGGGTGCGGGATTGCCGCTGCCGTCCTCTTCGCCACTCCGCATGCTGACTCGTCCCGTTGCTGTGCCAACATTCCCCGCAGCATCCGTGGCCGTTGCGATCAATCGCCCATTCCCTGGTGCAGAGAAGTAGACTCGAGCGGTTCCGTCTGGTGCCAATTCAATCGCCTGGCCGTCGACCTTCAATTCAACATTCGTTACCCCCACATTGTCCGTCGCAATGACACGCACGATGGCTGGATGAACGGTCCAGGGGAAAAGTACAGGTTCACCGGTTACGATGATCGTCAAGCGTGGGGCTTGTGTATCAGGGACGACTCCAAAGGTGTAGCTCTGCGTCGCGACAGCCCCCAATCCATCGCGCACTCGTACCACAACCTCGCGTCCTCCCAAGGACTCATCCAATTGCGTTTGCCAGCGAATTCTTCCGAGCGCGTCGATCGTCATCCCGACAGGCCCCTGAACTAGTTCGTAGGTCAGCGGCTCACGATCCGGATCGATCGCCAGCACGTCGTATCGATACATCGCTCCCTGGCTGACACTCAGCGTGGGATTGGAACGAATCTCAGGGGCTCGATTGGCGGCTCGCACATCGACTTGCAAGGATTGAACGGCTACTGCTCCCAGCGGATCGGAAGCGGTCAACACAATAGTAACTGTTCCAATGTCCGACGTTTGTGGTGTCCAGGTGATCACACCTGAAACCGCGTCAATATCAAAGCCTGCGGGAGCGCTCCGGACTGAGTAGGTGAGGCTGTCCCCCTCGGGATCGGTTCCTTGGAGAGTGTAGACATACGCTTGCCCCACCACCGCATTGCCAGGTGCCGTACTTTGAATGGTCGGTGCCAGATTGCTAACGCCCGCCGCTACGGCAATCGAGAACGTCTGAGTCGAGAAGTGACCCAAGCCATCGCTCACCCGAATCGACACTGCGGCAAGCCCAACCTGTGCCGCAGTCGGTGTCCAGGCGATCTCGCCGGACTGTGCGTCGATCGTCATGCCGACAGGGGCCAACACCAGTTCATGATGCAAGGGGCTGGAGGATGGATTGCTGGTTCGAACGGAATACAGATAGGTTCTTCCGACGAAGGCTTCTGTGGGAGGAACGCTCGAGATCGTCGGGACCATCGAAGAACTGCGTACGGCGATTCGGAAATTCTGTGTCGCTTCATTGCCGAACAGGTCGATACACCGAACGAGAACTTCTTGAACGCCCAAAGAATCCCTGGTGGGTATCCAACGGATCAAACCATATTGTGGGTCGATCGACATTCCTACCGGTGCTTGGACTAACTCGAACAGAACCGCTTCGGGAGCGATGACATCATACGCGTAAAGAATGCCCACTCTAGCGGCCGTTTCAGGCAGCGAGAGGATACTCAGCGTTGGCAACGGTGCTCGCGAGACGACTGCAATCGAATCCGTCCTCTCGACGCGACCACCTCGGGAGTCTTCGACGGCTATCGTGACGCTCACGTTGCCGGTCTCCATGGGTTGCCACTGGACTTGGCCACTAGCGGACACCGTCATACCCACTGGTCCACTGACGAGCGAGAACGTGAGCGGCTCGTGGTCGTCATCCATGGCGACGAACTGCGTAGCGTATTGCCGCTGGACGATTGCAGTTGGTTTCAAGCCGACGACCCACTGCGGCAAATTGTTGCTACCAGCCGCTGTTACGTTCACCGTAGCTTCTTGCCGGGTGACTCCGCCAAAACCATCGTCAACTTGCAGTTCGAAGTGGAACGAGCCCACCAATCCTGGCACAAAATCGATGATACCGCTATCGTTCGCAATCGTCATACCAGTCGGGAACGTGATCAGGCGATAAGTGAACTCTTCGTGCTCCGCATCTTGGGCTCGGACTTGATATCGCCAGGCCACACCTACCTGCGAATCGACAGGTGGAGTCGACGTAATGATCGGCGGGGTGTTGATACTGACGCTGAGATCAAAGCGTTGGATTGCAAACCGCCGTTCCTGATCCGAGACCTTGATCAAGACGTCGTGAACGCCAGCCTGCGAGGCCAGCGGTTGCCACTGGACCAAACCACTGGTTCGATCGACGGTCATCCCTTCCGGAGCAGCGATCAGCTCGTAACGAACAGATGCAGCCAACGGTGATTGAGCGAAGGCTTGATACGTGTAGCTTCCGGGTGCCATGGCTTGTGTTATCGGCTCAGAGATAAAGACGGGAGTGGCATCCTCTTCGGGAACTGCACGCGAGCCGAAATTGACAGTCGGGGTCACAGAGTTCAGATCGAAGTGTTGAACTCCGCTCAGAGGCGTGCTTTGCAGGTATCCGGCTACTCCCACCAGCCCGACATGGGCTTGGTTGCCTGTTGTGGTCAGCAAATAACGCCCCTGCGCATCGGTGACTGCTGTCGGTTCGCCAGGATCGTAGATGCCATTGCGGTTGGAATCCAAGAATACGGTTCTGCCAGCCTGGACAGGTTCGCCAGAACTGGTGAGTACTTGGACCTCGAAGGAACCGACATTGCTGTTCCATGAATTCGTACTGGAATTGGCCAGGAACAGCCGCGTTGCTCCCTGGGGCACCACAATCGTCTGCTCAATACCAACGCTGGTGAGTCCATCTCCGATGAAGAAGAGCTGTCGCAGTTCGGGAGCAATCGACGTGTAGTTGATTCCATCGGGGACGTTGCCATTAGAACGAAAATCCAGTGCCTCAGGTGGTGTCTGCCATGCCGGTGACTCGTCCGTTAAGAAGACACCTAGTAACGAACCGTGATTGGGACCTGCGTATTGCGAAATGCCGTTGAGAGCATTCGAGACAGTGCCGATAGCATTATGTACGATTCCGTCCGGAGAGCGAGTCGCCACAAAGCCATCGGACCGCGTGTGGCCGGTGGCTCGAATGCGGAGTATTTGACCAGGCTGGACCGCTAACGATGGCGGAGAGCCTTGAGGGGCAGTGCTGCCGTAGGCAGTTGAACCGTTGGGCATACCGGCTAAGTACGGATTGGCAAAACCGGGGACAATGACCCTTTGCGCTGTCGACGGCACAAGCAATAGATCGTCGATTGCAAAAGAGTTCTCGGATGAGCTGGCGTTCGGATTCGGGGGTAGTGTGCTTCCGAGCGATACAATCTCTAGAACTCCGTGCGCGCTGGGCGCAGTGAAACTGTGGCGGAACTGTTTCCAATTGCCGGCGGAAACATCTTCCAGGGTAAAGACGGATACTAACGCCTGGCCATTCCATCGCACTTCAATCTTGGCTGCTTCGTGGTTGTTAGGTCGCAGTGTCCAGAAGCTGAAATCGTAGTTCTGACCAGCGTTCAAAGACACCATTTGCCGCCATGCCACTCGATCTTGATTGTCACCGTTGATGATTAACATGAAGTCTTGGTTCGAGCCATTGGTGTGACCGAAATAGTCGGAAGTGGATGGAATCACACGCGAGGATAACCCAACGGTGACTTGCGAATCACCGAGCCAACTCGATCCCGACTGGGGGGGGCGTTGAAAGAAGTCGGTTTCCCAACCGGCAAAGCCCGAGCTAAAGTCAGAATTAGCAATGCGATTGAAATCCAACGGCAAATCTCGCACGCCATTTCCATCGGCATCCAAGAAAGCGATGCCGCTAATTTGCTTTAAGAAGGGTGGGACGATATCGACAGAGAACGACTGCTCTGCCACTCCGCCACGGCCATTTTCGACTCGCACGATAACTTCATGGGTCGCATTTAACGCAAGTGCCTTTTCGCGAGAAGGAAAGTTATACCAGTCGGGATGCTCCTTGAGAGTGCCATGATTCTTTGCCGGTGAAGCATCGACAACAGTAATGACATCCCTCGACTCGTTAAAGTTCCACTGCAAGACCAAGCCGCTTGCATCGTGCGGAACATCCGCAAACATCCCCTCAGCAATTTCTGCTCCGGTCAACGCTCGATTCCAGATTCGTTGACGTGTCAGGGAGGCCACGTTTCTTCCGCTATGTAGTGGTGAGTTGTTGTAGCTGATCCCCTCGGGGCTGATCGCTGTTCCTACACTCCTACCGTTGATCCAGAGCGTCAATGTCTTCGACGCATCATCGAAGGTCATGGCCACGTGGGTCCACTTTCGAAACTCGACAGGCATCGGAGCAGTGACAACGGCCAAGCTATTCGTGCTATCCGGTGTACCAATCTTGGCCCGAAGGGTACCATAAAAGTACTCTAATCCATAGGAAGCGATGAGCCTGTTCGAAGCGGACGCCGTCTTGGCCAGCAAATTTTCCCAGACCGCACCGACAGGATCTTCAAAGTAGTACCAACCTTCGATGGTAACGCTAGACGGACGTAAACTCGGGGTATCAGGAGCCTCGATGAATCCGTAGTTCCGCGAGCCGGTATTGAGCTTTAGCGAAGAGGTCCGAGGATCCCAGTCAATTTCCCCCGTGGTCGGATGGATCGTCATCCCCTCGGGAGCTTGGACGAGGGAGTATCGGAGGGTTGATTGATTTTGTTCAGCCACGTTGGGACGATATTGATAAACGGCATCGGCCGCAACCTGAGTTACCGGAGTGCTGGTGAAGCGAGGGACATCCTGAGACACGGGGGCTGTCACAGTGACTCGGAAGCCTTGTTGTGTTACACCACCTCGACCATCCGAGGCTTCCACGACGACACCATGGCCCCCAAGTTGTTCAGGCATAGGTGCCCAATAGATCGTGTTCGTCACTGGATCGTGCAGCATCCCCCCCGGTGCATCGACTAATTCAAACGACACTGGGTCGTCATCGGGATCGATGGCGGTCGGCTGATAGGTCCATAGACGACTAGGGTCGAAACGATTGAGTATGAGGCTGACCGTATCGTCACCTTGATTGACCACCAGCACATCGGTAGCTCCATCGCTGTTTACATCGTCAGCCACCAGCTTGATCGGTTGCGAGCCGACATCGATCCATTGAGGGGTGGTGAATTTTCCAGCGGCCCGTTGATACAAGAATCCAACGCGACCGGCATCGGGCTGAGTAACTACCAGATCGTTGCGTCCATCCCGATTCATATCCGCAATCGCGATCGCGCCCGGATTCGAGACACCCAACACGCTGATGGCTGCTCCGAACGTCCCGTTTCCGTGCCCTGGTAGGACGATCACTCGATCACCGCTGGGATCGGTCAAGACGACATCCAGCGTACTATCCTGCGTAACATCCCCTAAAACGAAGTCCCCCGGCTTGAAGCCCAGTGGCAGGACCAGAGATACGGAAAACGTTCCGGCGGATCCGGTCAAGACCACGATCGACTCGTCCATTTTGCTCAAGACAATCAGATCCTGGATACCATCGCTGTTCAGATCCGCGATTCGCAGATCGGAGGGACGAACGGGCAGAGCGATATCCTCGCGATTAAAATTCCCGCCGGCGGATTGTCGGAAGATCGAAACCGATTTTCCCTGTTGGTTGGCGGTTAGAATGTCTAACAACCCGTCCTCGTCGACATCAAGCAGATCGACGGCGACCGGGTAGAGATCGGTGAAGAGGTCTTGTTGGCGTGCAAAGACTTCATCGGTGACTTGGTAGTGGATTTTGACTCGATTCAGTCCACTGATGATCGAGACCAGATCGGCTTGACCATCGCCATTCAAATCCCCTGACGCGACATCGGACACGCCCTTGGGGCGACTTAAAAAAGCGACACCTTTTGAACCGCTGGCGGACCCAGCTAGATCATCCCGTCCATCTCCGTTGAAATCGCCGATAGCAGCAAGATTCATATTGGAAACCGCCGTGAATCCATTCATCTCAGAGAACGTCCCGTCCCCGCGACCGAACAGGATGCTTTGGAAGGGCCTCAAGCTGTAGGAAATAAATCCCCAACCCCACATGGGAACCAAATCGGTGATCCCGTCTCCATTAAAGTCCCCACTATAAAGGTGAAGGCCTTGGGTGTAATAGTTTGTTGGGTCGCGGAACGTGAAATCCCCATTGCCAAACATCACCGTGGTATGAGCATTGTGGCTGCTATAGGCGATATCGTTCATGCCATCCCCGTCGAAGTCATCCACGACAAACGAGTGGATCGAGCGGTCGTGAGGAATAAAGGGTGGGTTTTCGATAACGGTCTTGCGAAAGAGCGTCGAAGCATCGGTGGCTGGTCCACCTGTTGGTTCCAGGATGACCCATCGGGCGGGAATGTTGCTGCTCGGGATAGAACGACTAAAGAAGAATATCTCCTTTTTGCCGTCTCCGTTGAGATCCCCTATGCCTACCGATTCATCAAGGTAAAAGCCATGCGCACGGGGCCAATTGGTGATGGTGTCATGGACATCCGGCAAGATGTTGTAACGCCGATTCACAGGGTCGTAGAGCAGCACAACTAAACGAGTGACGAAGTTGGTGTTGATATTTCCCGTTTGCAAACGGTAAACCAAATCCGGATATCCATCACCATTGAAGTCGTCCACTTGAAGAGTATTGTTACTGACACCTGCTTGACCTCCGGGTGCAGTCACACTGGGCAAGAGTTGAAAGGCACCGTTTCCAAGGCCAAAGGCCTGCCGAAGCTGTGCGCCATCGATCCAAGCAAGATCGAGATTGCCGTCCAAATCGATATCCAAGACGGTCAACGAATTGGCGTTTGTGATACCTCCCATCCCAATCGTGTAAGGTCCAAAAGTCCCATCCCCAAGACCCGGTGAGAAATAAAAACCGTATCCGAATCCGATTCCGCCCAAGGTGACCAGGTCCAAGATGCCGTCGCTATTAAAATCTCCCGTAACAGTTTCTCGCATCCCAAAGGTTGTAGGCGAGAAACTGCTACCGAAGCTGTTATTGAAATTGAAATTGCGAAGGCTCTGAGGAGCTCGGAACGAACCGGGGTGATCGCCGTGAAGCAGCCCAACACTGCCAGCTTGTTCTACGTTCAACGCATTGCCCAAGAGCACATCCTTGACGCCGTCCCGATTGAAGTCAGCGATCGCAGCGAAATATGCGTTCTGCGAATTCCGGACGATTCCTGAGCCGATATCGGGCTCGAATGCGGTATTGTACTGCGATAGTTCAAAGGAACCATCGCCACGTCCTAATCCAACCGTTAGAGAATTCTCTCCATTCAAATTGCCGAAGACGAAATCCAAATGCTCATCGCCGTTCAGATCCATTCCTCTCCCTGAATGGTTCACTATTCCGAACCATTCAACTTGGTAAGGCAGCAGAGTTACAGAACCTGTGGGAGTTCCGTCACCAAACCGCCCGTCCCCCTGTCCTCGCATGAGAGTAACACCAAACGGGCCAGACAGGAGTGCATCTATTATCCCGTCACTATCGAAGTCATCGAAGTAACCGCTGTTTACGTTGAAGTTGTTACCACTAGGGTTACTTGTTGAATGAAACGCCTTCGTAACCGTGTCGATGCGAGTCCCGAGGTTGCCCGTACCATCATTCAGGTAGGTTTCAAGACGAAGGTTGTTGTAGTTCAGTCTTACGATGTCTGGACCATTGAGGCCATCGACATCGGCTAAGTAGCCATACCCACCATTGTTGCTATCCTCTGTAATGACCTGCGACTCTACAAACCTTCCTGTTCCATCGCCGCGGTAAACACTGATCGCCTGGCGACCGCCGATCAGGACTTGCACGTTTTCGAACAATACTAGATCCAGATTGCCGTCTCCATCCAAGTCGTCGATTTGAGAGTTTAAAACGTAATTCCCAGCGACGGTACTGGTGATCGGATTGGGATCGAATGTACCTGATCCTATATTCGCGTAGACCAGAATTCGATTAGTTGCGATAGTGGTGACAACGAGGTCCTTGAGTCCATCGGAGGTGACATCTGCAAAATGGACAGTGGCCCCGCGTCCTATTCGGCCTGCGACCGACGGCAACTCCACTTGCCAACCATCGCGGAATGATCCATCTCCCATTCCGAGCCGAACAACCAGGAATCCTCGATCGTTGGGATCGTTCCAATTTCCATTACCTCGCAAATTTAAAAGTGTGATGGCATCCGGATTACCGTCACTATTGATATCCTCCGCTAAAACCTGTTGGACATCACGTTCAAATCGACCGCTCGTATTCGGCGCGATTCCGAGATCGATAGCTTGCGGACCTTGGAATACTCCGCGTTGCTCCGAAGCGGGTCTCTCTCCCAGTCCTATAGGAGAGGTGTTACCAAGCGAGCTTGTATCGCCCCTAAACATACCCAATTGATTGTCATCCATGTTGGCCGTTACGACATGCTCAAACCCTGAGGAGGACGATATCAAAGTTGCGGCAACGGGACCGTTGCCGGTCGAGTAAGTATGCACCTCAAAGGGACTGGAAACCAATATGTCAATATCGGGTTCGCTGGTAAAGATCGGCGGTCGATTAGCAAGCTGCTCGACTACCCGAAGATCGAATCGTTGTTCAACGAACAAACCGAACTGGTCGGTGGCTCGAATAGTAATCTGGTGCGACCCTACATCTGGGGTCTGCGTCAGCCAACGGAGCTGCCCCGAGTTTGGTTCGATCGTCATCTGCTCAGGACCAACCATCAGAGAGTAGGTCAAAGGCGAATCGATAGAGGAAGTTACTTGGGCGTGATAGCGGTATGTCCGTCCTGCTTCGATCTCGGTCGTAGGGGTTGAGATGAAAGCACCAAGGCTATGATGGATTCTTCCTAACGCGGTTAACCGAAATGAAAAACGGCGATCCAATGGATTGCGAAAACGTACATCTCTCGTATTCGTCGACTCTCCAGGTGCCAACCACTGTCCTCCACTCAGGGAATCGACTCGAACAAACGGACGCCCGTCAGCTAAGTAACCATCGGGATTGAGAAACTGGATTCGTTCATCGGTCAAGGCATCTACCACCACGATCACTTCGCCGGAGACCGCAAAATCGTTCGCGTTGGTGATTCTCAGATCGGTAATTAGCAACTGGCCATCGTCAGACAAACGAGTTGCGCCGAAGCTGGGAACGATACTCCCCGTAATTTCTTCGAGAGGTTGACTTGCTGCGGGTCGAACCGATGCGATCCTTGAATTGCTAGAGCGAATGGTTTCTTGAGGGTTCGGGCCGTTGGCGGGAACGACCTGGATGTCGTGCAATCGAACCCGAGTTTGGTTGTCTTGATCATTGTTTACCAGTCGAATCAAAACTTCGACCGGTGTATTGGCAGGGACACCGACGAGATTGATCGTCACCTTGGAAAGCTCGTCAGCAGGTGCGATGTTCGCTTGAGCGGCCGGGGCGGTGATGGGATCGAGTCCTTCGCTCCAGTTGAAGGCCGCTAACTGATTGGGAGCGATCGGTAGCACCAACGATTGCCCCGAAGAGTCCAGGACTGCGATCTCCAGAGCATCGCGTACGGTATTTTGGGTGGCCGTATCAAACTGTGGAGCGTAAAAGGAGACTTCGATGGCCGAGTTTTCCGAGGGCAGTACCTTTCGGGAGGTTACGCCGACCCGATAGGCATCCCCCTCTACCAGCACGGGACGGCATGCAAAGACCTCGATATTTCCAGTTCCGGGCGAGGAGTCACCGGAGCCTTGGAAAGACCAGGTTCGTCCAGCGGGCCCTCCGTTCAGATGATTAATGACCACCAAAGCATCAAGGGGCGTGACGTGTTGGTCGCAGTCGACGTCCGGAAAACTGTGCTCAAGCCCCGGCGGAGGGGTGGTGGGAAGGAGCCCCGTTTGGGGATGGGAGTATTTGCGTGCATTGATTTCGTTGATGATGTAAAGCACATCGAGCGGGGAGACGATTCCCGATGGGTGCCCTGATACGTTGAGTGGTTGAAGAACGTTGGTCCACACAGCGGTAGCCAGAACCCTGCGATCTTCGAGCAATTCGATTCTTAATGCTCGTCTCTTGTTTGATTTGTGACGAATCGCTAACAATTGTCGGCGAAAGAACTTAGAAATCATGGAGGGTGGCTCGCATCGTTGGGGGGAGTGATTGCTCTGCCATTCCTTACCCAGCGAATAGACCGTTCTTGCGCAAAGACCGAAAAAGGGGTCCTCTAGGATTAATCTGCCTTGTCGAAAGCCAATGTTTGGTCAAGTGATTCTTGGCAGCTACAATACATGACGGAAGCAACTGTAGAACGAACCCTGAATTCGGTGTAGTTTTGCGGAAGTCGTGCAAGATTCTTTTCTTTTAGAGGTAAGTCCAATGGGGACGGCGGTCTCTTCCGGTGATTTCACTCATCCGAGTCTGTTGCTACGGGTGCGAGATTCGGGTGATTCAGCAGCATGGGAGACCTTTGTCCGCGTTTACGGTCCATTGATCTATTCCTATTGCCGTCGAAAGAGTCTTCAGGAAAATGATGCATCTGACGTTGCCCAAGAGGTTCTCACTCGTGTATCGAAAGCGATTCGCACTTTTGACTACGACCCCAACAAGGGCCGTTTTCGCGATTGGCTGGGGCGTATCACTCATAATGAAATTGTTCGGTTTCAACAAGCCAGGGGGAATCGCAACCAACAGCTCAACGATGATAATTTGCTCGAACTCGTCTCAGGTTCGAGCCCATCGGCTTGGGACGAGCACTTCCAAGCTTCGTTGCTGGAAGCCGCCATACAGAGAATCGAGGGGGAGTTTGAACCTGAAACTTGGCAGACTTTTCGAGCTGTTTGGATCGAGAATCAAACACCAGCGGTGGCTGCTGCCGCTTTGGGAATTAGTGTCGAGAAAACCTACGTTGCAAAGTCGCGAGTCCTCAAACGCTTGCAGGCGGAATTGTTACTCCTCTGCGAAGATATCCCGTTTTCCGGTAAGAGCATGTAAACGGTTTGCTGCACCGAATGGGCTTTATCACCGAAGGATGATGAGTCTGATATGACAGCAGATCCTGAAAAGGCAGAATCACAGAATGAAGCCGAGTTCGACTCGGTGGTTGAGTTGCCGGTTGAAACTGCCTGGAGATCGATCCGTTCGACGCTCCTGGAGACATTGCAGGAGTCCGCTTGCAAGAACCTGATCGATCGACTTCTACAAAACGGTGAGACGCAACAGTTTTCGAATCTTGAGACTAGAGGCAATGGGGGCATACCTGACCTTGACCGATTAGGGCTGAAAGAATCAGCTACTGGAGAGTTTCTTGGCACCCTCGGTCCGTATACGTTACTCAGGGTAATCGGAACGGGAGGTATGTCGACGGTTTTCGAAGCACAGGATGAACGACTGGATAGACGGGTTGCTGTAAAAATTCATTCGGGACTTAGACTCGATGCTTCCAGCCAAACGAGGTTTGCACGAGAAGCGCAATCGCAGGCCAGAGTGAATCACACGGCGATTCTTCCGATCTATGATGTTTCTGTAACTGCTACGGGGATTCCTTATCTGGTAACCGAATTAGCTAAGGAGGGAACTTGGCGTGATTTCTTAAGTACCATTTTTTCCTCGGACGAATCGCAGCATCGTCTACCTCATGAGTATTCCCGAACTTCTTATACACGTTTCCGGCTTGTTGCTGAGGTAATAGCTCAGATTGCCGATGGGCTTTCTGTTGCTCACGCGGCAGGAATTGTGCATCGTGATATCAAGCCTAGCAATATACTGCTATGTGAACTAACGGCAGCTAAGGAAACCGATTCGATTGATTCGAGCGAATGTCGAAAGTTAGGGTGGCAACCCCGGCTCGCCGATTTTGGGCTTGCTCGCCCGCTTGAGGATTCGGTTGCGTTGACACACTCCTCTCTGCTTTCAGGCACACCAGCATATATGAGCCCGGAGCAAATTATTGCACCGGAACAATTAACGATCGCAACAGATATCTATTCGCTCGGTATAACGCTTTACGAGTCCCTTTCGGGCGAATTGCCTTTCCGAGGAACGACCCATGCGATTTTGCAGCAGATCACGAGTGAGGAACCAGTTCGTCCGAGTCGATTTCATTCTCAGATTCCATCCGATTTAGAGTGGATTTGCATGAAGTCCATAAGCCACAGCCCTGAAGCCCGTTATCGCAGTGCCGCTGATTTTGCCGCTGATCTCCGGAACTGGCTTTCAGGACGCCCAGTTGTGGCGAGGCCTCCTACGTTAACCGGAGTATTTGTACGCTGGTGTCGTCGTAACCCTCGGGTTGCTATTCTGAGCGGATCCGTTGCTGGATTGATGTCACTTCTTACCGTGGGCTCGATTACAGCATCCCTATGGATTTTAGACTCGCGATCCGAATTGAAAAAGCGAACTACACAAGCAGAAGAATCATCCAGGCTAGCCTTGGCTTCCGCTACCTTGGCTAATCAACAAAGACAGCTTACACTCGATACGCTTAATGAGCTCGTGGGCAGCGTCCAAGAGCAACTCGAAAAGAGACCCGACACGACAGAAGTCCGAGCAGCATTGCTCAGCAAGGCATTCGAGGGACTTGAGAAAATCACTCAAACATGGGATGGCAAGGTCTTAGAATCGGACACCAGCATCGACCGTACTGTCATCGATGCCCATATCAAAATGTCGGCGATCAAATTGGATCAAGGAGATAGAATCGCTGCCATAAAACATACGCAGCAAGCGACTGCTTTAGCCGAGGATTTGTTACGAAGCCGTTCCGAAGACGCGGAGTCTTGGCGAGAACTGGCAAACGCCTTGAGCAGGGAATTCGAGCTACATTTTTCAGCATTTGCATTTGATCAAGCGACTGAAATTGCCAAACGACTCATCGAAGCAAGATCGAAAGTTTGCGAGCTTCTACCAAATGATGCGAAAGCGCTTCGAGCCTTGGTCGCTGCCAAGCAAAGGTTAGCAGATCAATATCGGTATCAAGGAAAGCTTGATGAATCATTGCTTGCGTTTCGCGACCTGATTGTCGACTTGGCCCGAATAGGCGATCTCTCTGATCCGCTCGACACGAGACGGGATCAAGTGATCCTGTACGGGCGCGTTGGTATGCTTTGTTCACAGCTAAGACAGATCCATGATGCTGAAGAGGCTTTTCAGATTGCTATGTCAAAAAATCGCGATCTGCTTGAAGAGGATGACGCTAATATACTATATCGAAATGACAAGGCATTTCTGTTCGCCAAGATGTCCTTGCTTCGTTCCGCATCGGGACAACATACCGAAGCGGTGAGATTGGCAACGGATGCACTGAACGAATATATACAGATGGCAGACGAAGATCCAGGGCGAGTGCAAAGTCATACTCTTGTGGGAACGGCTTATGATTTGCTTTATGAAGTCCACCTCGCGGAAGGTGACATCGAATCTGCTAAGCATGCCGAGATGAGTAGCTACGAAACGGCCATGCGAGTCTACGATATGGACAGTGATTCCTCTCGCCATTTGCAATTGGCGTCGGAAGCAGCTAGTCGTGTAGCCGATTTGTGCTTTCGACAGGGAGAGTTTGCACAGGCTACTGTATGGGCTGAGAAGAGCTATCAGGCACTCCAGGCCGCTGATGGCAAGGCGGATTACGATCCCCAGTCCACTGCATTACCAATGCGATGGCGACAAGGATTCTGGCAAGCTTTCCAACTGGTCGAACAAGGTGAACAAGAATGTCGAGCGAATCTAGATTCGAAGCCTTTGATAAGCCGCATCGCCTTAGCAGCGTTGGCGTACGGATGGGCGAAAGACAAACAAACCGATCGCGCTGTGGGCCTGATCCAGGAGTTGATCTCATTCGAATCGCTGGAGTCTTGGGATCAAACTATGTTGGATAGCATGATCCTTCGTGGACTGGCACAATGTTACCCCCTAGCGTCCGAAACTAACCGGGGCGAGATAGTGAACCAGGTAAAAATGCTTGCAGAAAGGAGTTTGATCGCACTACCGCAATTGCGAGCCAGCTTTCAGTCTGAACCGGATTTTGCTTTGTTTCGTCAAATCGAATCTCTTCAGCCTTTTTTTCGTTGATACTGCAAGAATAGGTCAGAATGGGTACACAGCATTTCTACTGTCCATCGATTAGCACACACCGTGATAAAAGCAAAGAAGTAGTCGACGCTTCATTGAGTCCAACTCTTTCAGAAACACACGCACATGCGGTGTTCGATTCTAAAGGAATACAGGAATCGCTGCCTTTGAGAACAGACAATTCCCCTACTCTGACCTGATGTCTCAAAACTCGGTTGATAGGAATACACCGCAAGAGATGGGAGTGACGCAAGAGTTGTCTCGAAGAAAGGAACACTAATTTGTACTAATCGACACTAATAAAAGCGGACTTAGCGCAAGCCAACCGATAGGGCGTCAACTCGCTTACCGGAAGCGTGTGAATCACCAGCCGAAGATAGATGCGAATTCGTCTTGCATCAAGATCGTCGAATTGGGAGGACAAATTCGAGCAAAGTAGACACCCTCCAAGCCCGGTACCGCTCGAAATTGGAAACGACTTAAGCCGTCTTCTCCAAGTGGCCGTAGCTTGCTCAAGGTTCTTTTCACGAAATCCAATTTGAGTTCCGTCGGTGGCTTAATAGGCACAACACATAGACTTGTCTGTCGCGTCGCGCTTGTGGTCATCCAAAACGTCTGGGAATCTATCGGGATCAACTCAAGCGCATACTCGACTAAAACTTTTCTAACAACCTGCGAAAAAGTTCTGTTTCTTAAAACCGCGATCGATTCTTCATGTGGTGTCAGCCCGTGCTCCCAAGCGGTCCGCCAATCTATCATAACTTGACCACCAACCATTGCTGCAGCAGTTTGAACTAAACTGACCACAGGTCGGCTCTCTTTTATGAGTGCTGTCTCGGGTAGCCTAGCCGTCAAAACGCTTCTACTATCCCTCCAAGCCTCCACCGAAAATTGCCTTCGCTTGAGCAACTCTGCAGCAGTCCAATCGGGCAACGGTTTTCCGGTTAGTTGCGACAAATGTCGAAGGCTTTCGTATATCCGAGCTTTGTCAAGCATCGAGGCGTTATCATTCCAAACTATAGCTCCGTCCACTTGCGAGCAAACGTCCTTCAATTCCCACATGGAAATTAAAAGCTCTGCCGTCTCCCCGGCAAATCCCGTTGGGCAAAACTCTTTGAGGTCCCAGGCGACCGTCTCTGAAGGTTTCTTGGGTAAAGCCCTCGGCTGTACGATCGGATTGCCTTTCGCGTCTACTTTGAGGACAAGTTGTTGTGCGAGCAAAATCTCATCGAGCATAGCTTCAATCGACTTGCCTTCAAACTTCCAAGGCACACTTGGCATATCGTCAAGACCAGCTGCACGGATGGACTGCCAATCGATTGTGATGCCGACTCCGGTGAGTCTTCCGATCTCTTCCAGTCCCACGGTAAAGGGAGTGTCATTCTGCGCACTGATGCGAGAGAGAACGATCGATGCGGCTTGGTTCCATTCCGGTAGCGGTTTCGGCTCGGGATGAAACACATCCAAAAGAGGATATTGTAAATTCTCTACATCCAACTCATCCACAACTTTCGATGGACGAGGATCTGGATTGGAACCAAACGTGCCACGACTGTTGTTTAAAAGATCTTGGAAGCGTTTTAATTGAGGTGGTAGGTTAAAAGTCGGATCGCTCGCAGAGTCTGCGGATTCGGGGGCGGGCTTGATAGCTGTTTCCGAGGAGTCACTGTCTGAGCCGGTTGATAAATCGGAACTGGCCAGCGAATCGGAATCTGGTTTTGTTGAACTAGAACCAGCCGAGGAGCCGGGAATCCCAGACGGAATAATGACTGGCTCCGATGTCCCAGATCCCTTCTCTGGAGATTCGTTGGATCGCTCATCGCCAGATTGTTTGCCGTCGGGTGCGGTGCTCGCTTCGCCAGGTTTGGACCCGTTGGGTTCGGATCCGTTGGACGTCCCGGACTCCCCCACCGGTTGATTATCTTTGGGAGGTTGGTCGACGACAGGAGAGGTTGCGTCAGTGATTGGTTGAGTAGGATTGCTACCTTGCGCGGAATCACTGTTTTTCACAAATGCCAGGAATCCGAAGAAGCCGATACCGGCCAGCAGAGAGCTCAAGATGGCAATCGTACCGACCAACAGTACTTGTCGCCGCCTCTTAACATTCCGACTTTGCCAATCGCTAGCGGTTGAGGGTTGAGGTGGAGCGGTATCTATCGGTTGAATCGGGAAGAATGATTCAGCGGATGAGTTGTTCGATTCGATTGGGCTCCAATCGATTTGTTCTGGGTCGATACCTGTCGGATTCTGAGGCAGGTTTGCGAGAATTTCATCCCAGTCTCCGTAGTCCTCTTTCGTAATAGCAGCGGAATCGAAAGAGGGCTGGGGCTCTCGTGGAGCGATTCCATGCGGATTGGAAATAGGACCTTGTTGAGGCACCACGATTTTGTGCTTGCACTTAGGGCAAGGGAGGGATTTCCCTAATAGCTCTTCGTGCTTGACCACGACTTTGGCCTGGCAGCCAGGACATTGCATGCGAAATGGGATCACGGTGGTTTCGAAACTGTTGGCGCCGCGAACAAACGATTTTGAGAAGACCGGACTTATTTTATCCTTTTTGTCGCCGAAAAAGCAAAACAATCCACGCTTCTGCCAGCAGATCGGGCCTTTTTGCTCCGTTTGGGATCCACGAGGTATCGATTAGACTAAATGCATGACTCATTCGACACTCGATATTCCCCCCCGTACCCTGGCTGTTGTTGGCTGCGGCTTGGCAGGGGCTGCTGTTGCCTGGCAAGCATTCCGAAGGGGCTGGAATGCAATCGTCATCGATCGGGCGGACACGGAAAGCTGTTCCCGCGTCGCTGCTGGCTTGGTTACTCCGATCACCGGAGGGAGGGGGGCCGGGAGTTGGCAATGGGAGCGTTTTTTCCCGGCAGCTCGGGAGTTCTACCGATTTGTAGAGCAACAGACGGGTACTCATTTCTGGAATGAGCAAGCCGCGCTGCGTGTCTTTCAGTCTCCCGAGGAACGAGAATTGTTCTCACAACGTTGGGGAGGAGTGGTGAGGACCGATTCTCATTCCGATAATGTGATGCCCTCAGTGGAGATGCTCGGTAGTACGTGCCCCTCGATGGATGCACCCTATGGGGCGTGCACCATGCAACCGACTGCGAGGCTATCGACCACTCCTTACCTCGATGCAACTAAATCCTTTCTCAAAACTCGTGCTGCGTTCATCGAACGCGATCTTGATTGCAATCGGGATATCGATGCGGTAGGCAACAGCGGTAGACCAGCCATCGCAGGGGTCGATCACGATCTGGATGCGATCGTATTTTGCCAAGGTTTCGCCTCGCGAGAAAATCGATGGTTCGCGGACCTGCCACTTCATCCGGCTCGCGGCGATATTCTTCGCTTGGCACCGCCCGCTTGGTTTCCCATCAACCAAGTGGTTCACCATTCGGCCTGGTTGGCCCCAAACGATGATGGTTCCCTATTGCTAGGCGCTACTTACGATCGAAAGACGCTGGATGGTCTGGTGGACGATCGCCCCGAAGTTCTTCAAGCAAAAGCGACCCTCATCGAACGGTTTCGCAAACTGCTGCCTTCTTCGCAACAAGATGTCCCAATCGAGGCGATAGAACATAGAGCAGCCGTGCGACCAGCCAGCTATGATCGACACCCACTTTTAGGTGCACATCCCGATAGTCCTAACGTATTTTGCTTGAACGGACTCGGTTCCAAAGGCTCACTTATGTCTCCGAATCTCGCGAGCGTGCTCCTCGATCACATCTCAGGGCAGCCCTTGCCGGCAGAGCTTGACTGGACTCGTTACTAGGGGTGGATAGGATTGGCGGCGGTGTCGAGGAACCAGATGAGGCGGCCATGTTTGGGCTCGATCAACTGCGCCGGGTATTCGACCGGGTGGCGCGGGCCGTGAAATACGACTTCCATGGCAGCTCGTTTCGAACCACCACAGACTAAGAACGCCACGTTCCTGGCCGCGTTGATCATTGGGGCCGTCAAGGTTAGCCGGTACGCGGCAAATTTGGGTACATAGTTGGCCACGAAAAGTCGCTTTGATTCCTCCAACGCCTCCGTCTCTGGGAACAAGGAGGCTGTGTGCGCATCATCACCCAGACCTAAAAGAACGATATCAAGGGATGGAAAATCATCGGCTGCCGCATCGGTCGGGTCGATGGTTCTGCGAATTTGTAATTCGTATTCGGCTGCGGCTCGCTCGGGTGCTTTGACGGAGATTTGTACAGGAATAACCCTCGGGACATGTTTGGAGTTGGTCGGATCGATTCGATCCAACCAAGCCTCTCGGACCATTTTGTAATTGCTGTCGACGTGGTCATGAGGCACGTTTCGCTCGTCGCCGAGAATGAGTATCACTTTGGACCAATCGACTTCGTCTAATCCAGACTCTGCAATCAGTTGATACAAACGCTTGGGGGTGGAACCACCGGATAGCGAGATGCTGCAAACACCTCGCGCCGCGATCGCTTCTTGAATAGTCTCGATGAGCCATTCTTTTGCAGCGATTGCGACATCCTCTGCGTTGGTCTTGATAATCGTTTGGTGATACATTTGCGGGAGGTTTGTTAGGGTTGGTTTCGCAAAGCGATTTGGAGCGGACAGGTTTCCAGTGAAACCGGTTTTCCTAAGCGGTAGTTCTCGAGGAGTTCTCTAGACCGCTCTGCTAGTTGCCGTCGAACATTGCGTCTCTCACCTCGAATTCTAGCAATTTTCATCGAGTCGTAGGCGGTGGTTTGATGTCTCATCCAGGCGATCACAGCTGATTCGGCTCGCCGTTCGACTGGGATGGTCTCCGTCCGAGCGACAGTACCGCTGCCAACCGGCGTAGCGTGCGCGGTAACACGCGTCGCTAGCTGCGAGGCGATCTCCTCATACCTGGGAGCAAAATTAAGAAAAGCAAACACGGCTGCCTCGAATTCGTCGACGTAGCTGGCCTGCTTCTTGTCCCGTCGGGTTTTATCGGCAGCCTTGCGTTTGGCATAAGCCTCCGTGGAGCGTTCTTGCTCTAGCTCCTTTTTCTTTTCTTCTATAATTCGTGCGTCAGCCCAGACTCCACGCGAGAATACGCGCCGGCCTTTTTTTTCCTGAACGGTCCATGTCGGACCAGCAGCCTTTACGCGGCGGGTCAGACCGGCATCGCCAGGAGGTAGCAGTGCCCATCCGTTTGGTATCTGAAGGACTTTGCCGGATTGGTCTCGGCATGTTCCAGGTCGATCTCCCGGGGATACGACCAATGACTCTGGCATGGAAACAATCACCCTTGAGCGAGTGAAGCGTACTTCTTGGAAAGAAGATTGCGAGGCCACGCGAACCCCAGTCCGACTCCATTGAGCAATTCGGTGGGGACAACTCCTCCCAAGACCCTGAACATAGGTCGATAGAGCGATTCCCAGTCCTTGTTGCCAACGGGACAATACTGGCGACCGTTTCCTTCGACCGCCTTGAGCCCTGCGATCCGAGAGGCCAAGGCGGCAGAAGCCAGGAACGAAGCTCCGATGCACGTCAAATCTTGCACATAACACTTGAGGTTGTAATGTTTGGCAGCTGCGGCGAACAACAACGAATCGCTGATCCCCTTGCATGCTTTGATAGCGATACCCGAGTAGCCCTGTTGCTTAGCAAACATGAACATATCGAGATCGGTTAACGATTCGTCGATCACCACCGGCTTGAGGCGGCTAACTCGGTGCATGGTGACTTCTTTTCTAGATTTCAAGTCCCGGCCCATCGGTTGCTCGATGTAATGAATACGGGGAATCGCTTCGCGAGCCAGCCGATCGATGCGTTCCAAGAAATCGATAACATAGTCTTCGTTGTCGCACGCTTCGTTGAAGTCTAACGAGTAGTGCCATGCGCGGGTGGGAGCCGTCCGAACCGCGATTCGCTCAATCTCAACCACTCGGCCAACGTCGGCATCGAGATCCTGTCCGGTCAGCTTGATCTTCAAATGGGAGAGTTGCTGCGTATTGATCCATTCCTCCAGCGTTTCCGGGAGCCCGTCTTTGATGGGTGTGTTCAAGTCGGCAGCGGACAAGGGGTCCAGGGACCCAACGAGGTGATAAAGGGCCAACGTCGGAGCAGGAGCGGGAAGAATGGCATCTTGAAAACCTTTGCCAACAAAATCCTCTCCGAGCCATGGCGAAAGATCGCTACCGATGTGCTCGGGTGTCAAGCAGTCAAAGGAATTGGCGTTGTGGAGTCTGCCATAAGCATCATGGATGGCAATGTCTGCACTGGAAGCAGCCAATGCGATGGCCAAGTCGGGAATCGGCTCGGTGAGCTTCATGGCTTCCTGCAACTCGGTCGCCTTCGCCTTGGCAATGGTTTTAAGCTGGTTCGACAGGTGCAGAGGGTGCTGGGCCGGGTCCAACTCAGGAAGTGCCGCAGTAATTCGTTCTGCCAACGTGATAACCGCTCGTAGGGCCATTTCCGGGCTCAGAGCCTTTGTCGGCCAAGCCCACGCGGTACCCATGGTCATTTCGCCCATGCCGATGGCGGTCTTCTTTTTTCCCTTTTCCTCGATCGTGATGGTGGTGCGAAAGGTGGTTACATCCTTGACCACCCGGCCTCCGAACTTCAGGGGAGAACGGTATACAAATGGGAATTTTTCCGATTCAGACTCGAGAATCGCAATTTTTTTCGACATATTCACTAGCAAAAAAGGGCGTCCAGCGTGTGGGAAACTGCCATAGCATACGATGCGGCAAGTCGATTTCGATACCCCTATCTCAGATTTTCGATACGGGATTTTGCTCTAAGATAATGGAAATTTGCTGACTTTTGTACCGGTTTGGGGACAAGTTGTTAGAATCTGTCAGTAAATCGGGTTCTGCGGCGCTCATCACGGCGACCAACAGTAATGGCATGCCAGCGGGCCCCGACTACCATCTCCGTTGGATTTTTGTGCCGGAGAGGTCAAATTTTATATTCGCACTTTAAATTGACGCGAAGCTCCTGAAGGATAGGAAAGGAATCTAACATGGGAAGGTCACGACGAACCACTGCGAAGAGGAACACTAGCAACAGCAGCGAGCGATCCGTACTCGAGCAGCTCATGGCTTCGCTGCGATTAAACGGGGGTGTAAGCGGCCTGTCTGGTTATGGAAAGCCAGGGGACGGTTTTACCAACGCCAGGCAACGCAAGTTTTACGAAGATTGTATCGCCCGAATCCGTTCTTATGCTGCCATCTACAGAAGTCGATACGATTTAGACATCGATCAAGATTGCGACTTAATGATTGAGCGAGTTCACTCGAATGGTGATCTAGAGCTCTCAGTAGAAGTCTTCGGAGTCGTGGAAGAAGATGAAGAGGAGGGTTACTACGATGTTTTTGACGACGACGATTATTATGACGATGAAGACGACGTGACCGAAGAGCACAAGCTCTTTATCTGTCTGTCTGATTCGATTCCTCGATTTGGATGCACTTGCACGACCTCCCAAGGAGCTCGTGAATGCGGTCATATTCGCGAAGCCATTATGAACCTCAGTGTCCACAACACAAGTTTGCATAATGAATTCAAACGGAAGATCATTAGCGATGAGATCGATACGAAAGCTCTCGACAAGTCATTGTATCGCGTCAACACGGACGACATCGCGATAAAACAACTCAGTCAACTGGTCCGATTAAAGAGCGCTAGTACCTCGGATAGTGATCGGATGCTAAAGCCGCTTAGCAATACGCCGGAAACAAGCCAAACTAGGTTAGCATGGAGTGTTTCTAATTCGAATCGAACGTGGAACATCATGCCCGTGCTGCAAGCTCCCAAGAAGAATGGTTCCGGTTTCAAAAAGGGAACAAAAACCTCACTCGAAAGGCTTGCCTTACAATACCCCGAGCTGCTATCCGCGCAGGATCGAGCAGTCATTAAATTGGCAACTCAAGCCACATCCTATCATGGCACTTACATCAATCCCGTCGATGCGATGAGGGTGCTGGTATCAGCCGATAACGTCCTATTCAATGACACCCCCGCGACGGTAGAACTCGGTGAGCTTGCAATAACACTGGAGGTCGAACCAGACGAAAAGCTGAAGATGGTACTGTGTACTGTCACAGGTCGGAAAATAGAGGGTTCATTCGCTGTTTCTGGTTCACTGGCCTGTTCCGTCTCAAAGGATGAAAGCCTGGTGACCGTCTTCGAGATTAGCCAAGCACAGCTTAATTCTCTTGTGGAATTGAACAAACTACCCGCCGTTTCCAAAGAACGTCGCGATGAACTGCTGAAGACGCTTCATCAATTACGCGAGACCGTCCCGGTCATCTTGCCAGAATCGTTCGGCTATAAGACCATGACCGATGCGACAACGCCCGTTCTGTTGCTTAGATCCGGAAAACATGGCGAACTGGATTACGGGTTGCGAATCCGAACCAAAGGAGGACGCATCTCGTTACCAGGTGCTGCACCGAACTCCTGGGTGGAAGACACCGAGGATTATAAGATCCAATGGGTTAGAAACCCACGCATGGAGTCCAGTCAATTAGCCCGCATGGCAGAGCAATTGGAGCTCGATCTGAACCCACACATGGACTACACAGGTTCGCTCGCTTCGATCGGTGAGGCCATCTCGCTGCTAGAGCGTGTGGAAACCATGCGCGACCAAGTCGAAGTCTTGTGGGACAAGGAAAGTGAAAAGCCGATGCGAGTCCTTGGCTCGATCACTGCCAAATCGCTCCGAGTGGAAATTACGTCGAAGAGGAATTGGTTCGGCATCACGGGTAGCTGCAAGCTAGGGGATGAGGAAGTGTCGATCGAGAAGCTGCTCGAGAGCATGAACGATCGCGACAATCCTCTGACGAGCAACTACGTTCAGCTCGCCGATGGCCAGTTTGCAAAGATCGAGACCGAGCTCCGTAAAAAGCTCGAGCGAGTACGCAATGTAAGTCATACCGATCGCAAGAGCCTCGTGCTCGACTCAACGGCCGCACAAGAGATTCAAGCTCTCGCCGAAGAAGACATCGAGTGGAAGGCCGCAAAAGCATGGGAAGAACGCATGCGCAGATTCGAGAATGCTCGTACGCTCGAACCAACTTTGCCGGCGGGATTAAATGCGGAACTGAGGGATTATCAAATCGAGGGTTACAAGTGGCTGCGCCGTCTAGCCGAATGGGGTGTTGGTGGTATTTTGGCCGATGACATGGGGCTCGGTAAGACGCTCCAAACACTGGCGGTGCTCCTGGATCGGGCCGAAGAGGGGCCAACTCTCGTTATCGCACCAACCTCGGTCGGCTTTAACTGGATGCGAGAGACAGAACGCTTCGCTCCGAGCTTGAGACCCATACTATACCGAGAATCGGATCGTAAAGAATTACTGAGCGATCTCAAGGCCGGGGATGTCGTCATCAGTTCTTACGCCCTGGCTTTGCGGGATGGCTCGGAGCTAGCTAAAGTCGAGTGGGGAACGTTGGTGATGGACGAAGCGCAAGCCATCAAAAACGGCAGGTCCAAGACTAACCAGTCCATATCAGAGCTTCAGGCCAAATGGTCCATTGCATTGACGGGAACCCCTATGGAAAACCACCTGGGGGAACTGTGGAGTTTGTTCAACGTCGTTTCTCCAGGGGTGTTTGGCGGCTGGGAAAGCTTTAGAAACCGATTTGCAACACCCATTGAAAAGCATAATGATCCCGTTGCCAGGGAAAATCTTTCGCAACGCCTTCAACCGTTCATCCTTCGCAGAACCAAAGAGAACGTTTTGAAGGAACTGCCATCGCGAACCGAGGTGGTCCAATATGTCGACTTGAGTCCTGAGGAGCGTGCACAATACGAAACCATTCGTCGATCAGCCATCGGCGAAATACAGAACTTGGCAGCGTTGCCAGATATCAAAGATCAGCGCTTCAAGATACTTGCCCTTTTGACCAGGTTGAGGCAGTTCGCATGCCATCCTGGAATCGTCAACAAGAACTGGACCCGTTCGTCGGCTAAGCTTGATCGGCTATGCAGCGTGCTAGAGAATCTCAAGGATGAGGGACACCGCGCACTGGTCTTCAGCCAGTTCACCGAGCACTTAGGCTTGATCCGCGAGGCGTTGAAAGAGCGAGGAATCTCGTTCCAGTATCTCGATGGCTCGACACCGGCTGTGGAGCGGCAACGTCGCGTGGATGCCTTCCAAAATGGCACCGATGTCGCGTTCCTGATCTCGCTAAAAGCAGGGGGAACAGGATTGAACCTAACGGCAGCCGACTACGTGATTCACATGGATCCGTGGTGGAATCCGGCTGTCGAAGACCAAGCGACCGACCGAGCGCACCGCATGGGACAACAAAAACCGGTCATGGTTTATCGGATCGTTGCACGCGGCACGATTGAAGAGGAGATCCTTGCCTTGCACGACACCAAGCGTGACTTGGTGGACGGTATCCTCGAAGGTACCGACGCCTCGGCCAAGCTGTCCACAAAGGATCTCATGGATATCATTGTAAACACCAACGGGAATTCCAACGGCAAAGGGGCATGATGCCGTTGGTTCGGGGGGGCCGTTACTGTTTATCCTCTTTACATGGTGCAACCTCTCTTTGTTCCGTAGGAACGAAGAGAGGTTGAAAGAAAAGTGCACACCCACTTTCTCTCTTCCCGAGGCGGAGCAGCTTTTATACAGCTGGATGATCTATAATTCTGGCGGGTACAATTCGACGGTCGATAAAAATGCGGTGCCCCCAGAATGTCCTAAATGAGTCCATTATTTCCAGCATCATGGCGGAACTAAGGTCAGCCATCACCGAATATTTGGATTTATGCAAAATTTGCTTGACACCAACGATTCGCCTCACTTACCTTAAATGGATGTAGGGAGGTGTCGTGCGATTTGAGCAGATTCCAGATCATTGCTTTAGTTAAAAAGACCCATGCTCAAGCACCTGTTGCCATTTGGCTTGCCGGGATTAAGAATATTTCTAATTCTCGCGGCCTTTATCAAGATGCTTGATCATTCTCTATGGTTCCGATGGGAGAGGTCTTGGCTCTTTGATTTTAGATGTACGAGCATAAAGATTGCCACTTTTATGTGTGTCTTGGTCTGTGTTGGAGTACGTACAGAAGCTGGAGATGCCTCTACTGTGATCGCTCGTAGCGTAGTTGTCTTTGAAAAACAACGAGCGATCAATCTGCCGGTGGGCGTGGCTTTCGTGGCCAGGATGTCGCAAAAAGTCGGCAATCAAAATTTAGAGGAGACGAACATCTCTGTACTCTTGAATGAGTCTGGAACGGGTATCGATGCATCGTATCGCAAGGATAATCGAAGCAATAAGAGCCACTTCAGCGTTGCTATTGTAAATTCCGACTATGGGGCTGTTGCAGATCGTAAAAATACGAATGCACTAAGATCATCGTTCATGCTCAGTTCACTCGACAAACAGGGTTTCAGCTTGGACACATACTGGAAGAATGATGAACCCGCTGGGATCTGGTTGCAAGAAACGATTAAGATGAAACTGTCATCACGTTACTTCAATTTGGAAATGCAGACTTCTCGGAGTCGATCAGGGATTGGCAGAGACGAAATGGCAAAGTGGATTTTGAAGAAGGAGTAGGTGCAAGCAAGTTGTATGAGCTTCGGTTTTCGGATTGGCCGGTTGGCGATGAGAATAAGATGACTTATCGAATTGATCCAGAATCGTTCGTTATTCGCGAAATTGAAGGCTTTTTTGGGGGGACACGTGCAAAACTCGAGGTCCTGGAATTTACGAATTTTAAGGATGTGCCATTTCCTAAAAGAACAAAGCTAACTAACAAGCAGCCCAGCGGTGAAACCCTGGTTAAGCAGTGCGAATGGAATGAAAGCACTGTTGAGTCGGTGGGTTTTGTCCAGGAGCAACTTTATTTGCCATTTTATGGGTTATCACACCCCGATCTCGGAGAATTACCTGAGGAGAAACCTTCGTGGACTTATGTTTATGTGGTGGTCGGATTCCTATTTCTTGTCGCAGCATGGTTGATTTCGAAAAAGTACCGCAATTGACGGTTTCTGATTACAAAGGATAGAGCTTGCATGCTAATAAGACGCGGATTCACGCTTGTTGAACTTTTAGTGGTCATTGGAATTATTGCAGCTTTGGTTTCCTTGCTTTTGCCGGCAGTGCAAGGGGCACGCGAGGCTGCAAGACGTATTCAATGTGGCAGCAGTATGCGTCAACTAGGGATCGCTGTTCATAATTTCCACACGAGGAGTCGATTTGTACCGCGTGTCAAAAATGCGTATGCTGGTTCTGTCCATTGGCATTCGCTTATTCTAGCGGATATCGAGCAGGAACCTCTTCAACTCAAAATCAATCAGCAGATGCAAGATGGAGTTCCATGGAATGCACTGGAAGGAATGCGCACTCGAGTAAATACCTTTGCATGTGCAGGCGACCCAGCCCTAGACCGATTGGTTAGACATTACATCTCAGGCCGAGTATTTGCAGCCACTAACTATGTCGGAATCGTCGGCCAAAGTCTCGAGGATAACGACGGTTTGTTTCCTTCTCCGTTTGAACATCGGGGAGCTGAAGTCACATTTCGCGATATCACCATTCGATTTTCGGATGTTCGAGATGGATTGAGCAATACTCTGGCGATTGCTGAGCGTCCCATTGCGAACGAGGCAATAGTAGGGACTTGGCAGTCATCGCAGGAGTATGGCCATCAATCGATTGGCGTCGCCGAAGACATGTCGCTGTGGGGGCTCACTCGTTCGGTATATCTTTACTACTCTTCGATGAACCCATGTGAACGACAAAGATTTACTCGCGGCCGGGTAGAGATTATTTGTGATCAATTCCACCCATGGAGTTTTCATCCTGGCGGTGCGAACTTTGTGCTCGCAGATGGAAGCCAGACTTTCTTAAGTTACAACATACAAGAAAGAGTTTTGCTCGCCTTGGCCACGATTGCCGGTGGCGAAACGATTCCGGGCGAATAGAGATTGGTACGCGTGAAACCTGTTGCCCCCCACTTTTCTAGAGGTACTTATGTTGGAGCTACTGACGCCAATCGTCCGGCAACAAAACCGAAAACCAAGAGTGAGTAGGTTAGTATCCCTCAATCTATGCGTCCTTTTGATAGTCGGGTGCTCTCCACAACTTTCGGATACGACTAAATCGATCTGGTTGCCATTCGATCGAGAACATGTATTGCGCAGTATCGAAATCAGCGAAACGGTGATTTTATTCGGAAATCCAATTTACAGCGTAGAAGGCGAAATCATGCAATCATTCCTAGCCACCGATGATTGCATTGGAAAGCTAACGAAAAGCAGAGCCGAATTGTACTATCTAGAGTACATGACGAAGAAGCCCGTTACAGAGGAATTTATGCAGTTGACTCGCAGAACATACAGCCCAATTCTTGTACTTTTCCATGCGTCGAAGGAGCCGGAGTATTTTTCAATTCACGATCTCGATAGATTTGATAATTCGATTGTTTTTTTGGGGAGCCAAGCGTCGAACTAAGCTGACGTCCCTGACGGGACGGTGAGGTGTGCGGGGCGGGCGTTCGGGCTGCCGACACTATCGGCCCTAAGGCGACTTTCGAATTTGCTCCCCTCCGGGACTCTCTTCGTTCCGTAGGAACCAAATGTCGGCAGTACGAATACAACTTCGCGATGCGTTTCCTGAATGGATTCGGAGTTTTTCCATTGCCGCCCGCCCTATCTACTCGGTTACCGTTAGCCAAGCAGGTACGGGGGCCGCAGCGGTTGTTACGGGGCTGGGATTGTCAGACCCTTTTTGTTTGATCTGGATTGGTAGAACGCCCGCATAGGGTTTAGCCGATTTGATTTTCACAGTCAGGTCGCTTTTCGGCTTGTCAATCGTGAGCGTGCTAGGTTCGATCACGAGTTCGAGATTCTCGTCTAATGGGGACAGTTCGACCTCGCCTGTCCAGCCAGCAAGGGTCTCGAATTTCAACGCGATATCGATGTCTTGATTGGTTTTGCCCTGGTAAGCATCCGCACTTGTGAATATCGAAACAGCCGGCTCCACCGAAGTGATCGAAAGCCAATAGTCATGCTTGGGTCCACCGCGACGATGGAAATCGCCAACGACCGCGTAGTAGTTCGCGTCGTCGGGAATCTTCCAGAAAATAGAAACATCTCGTTCATTGTCCGCATCGTCTTGAAAGACGTGTTGCTCTCCCTTCTCGTTGACGATTGTTAGTACCGGATCGAGTTGCGAGCCCATGCTTCTCGCTGTGACTTGCACTCGCAGGGTTGTGCCGGCCGCTTGGGGCAACTGATAGTAATGGCTCTCGGCGGTTCGTCGGCCGGATTCACCTTTCTGGGATTCGATTCTTCGAAGGAGTTTCTCATTGAGCCGAAGTGTTGAAGCCGTCGCTGGTGTGTTCCCCGGTTTTGCATCGCTCGGAGAGCATTGCTCCAGGTGCGGTGCCCGATCTGATGGAATCTCATATTCGAGAGGCCCCAATCGACAACGCAGTCGGTACCACCAATCAGCGCCACCTCGAAAAGAAATCGTGCTGTCCGGCTCGGCGGGAAAGGCGAACACCTTTACGATATAGCTCCCCGAATGCGGAGCGACGATTTCCAAGGCGGGATCGAGCCCAAAGTGGTCGATCGATTCCATCAACACGAAACCGCGATCGTCCAGAATCTGAAGATTGGCATCAACAGGGGTACCGTATCGGTGCGAATCGATGACAGCCGAGAAAACATCTCCTTCGCTAAGTTCGACTTGGAAGCAGTCTACATCGACATTCTTTTCAAGAACTCCACTGACCGATTGGTCGGGGAGAATCGGAGTTGCGGTGCTTGGCTTATCGTTGGGTTCGATCTCGGAAGCGACTGGAGCAGAGGAGATCAGAATCGGTCGTACCGGGGTTGAGCCAGCAGAATTGAAGAATCGGAACCAAGCGTTTTGCAGAGTGAATGACTCGGCCACGGTGACTTGAAAGACACCAGGTTCCTCGAGACAACTCCAGCTGACATCGGGGGAGCTGCTCCATATCTGAACAGGCCAGCTTTTGAATTGGCCGGTTGCTCGAATCTCGAGTCCTTCGCCGCGAGATGCGGTGACCGGATTCAGTCGTGTGATTTGAGGCGGTTCCTCGGCTCGCGTATTGGGTAGATACAGGATCAGGCTGAAGAGCAGAATTCCTGCCCGATTGATAGCGTTCCAAATCATGGGTGTAGATTACCGGTGGGAGATTGCTGGCATTATGGGGGGAAAGGGAGGGGGGGCTTGTGCTCGAGGTCTCATTTTGACTCAACGCGAGTATCAATTTGAACCAAAATCGTTTTCCAAAAGGGATATTTTTTAAAGAAGTGGTGTGACCAGACGTGTCAACATCGGGTGCGATACTAGTTCTGTCAAGCAAACGACCCAGGCCGCGAGCGTCGCGAACTGGCAGTTTTGTAACCAATTGTAGAAAAAGCGTGTGGAAACGAGAGATTTCTCGCCTCAAAAGCCAACCAAAGTCAGCCTAGATACGAAGAACTTGAACCAAAAGCCGAATTTTCCCAATTCTGGTCCTGAAAAGACGAACTTTTGGTACGTCGTTCGCTTCTAAGTGAGTGACAGTAGCGTGAGAGTAGACATCGCTGAAACACACGAAGTGCAAGCAAAATAACACGGAGGAATGAATTATGTTGGTACTGAGCCGAAAAGAAGGTGAAAGAATCCAAATTGGCGACAATATTACCTTGGTCGTTTCCAAGGTTAGCGGTAATCGCGTCACAATTGGGATCGAGGCTCCTCGGGACGTAAAGGTCGTTCGAGGAGAGTTAGGGGAGACAGGGGCTTCTGCTGGAGAGCCTGCAACGGCGGCGTTACCCGCTGCCGTGAGGGCCTCTACGTTAAGAGAATTCGCAGCTAGCGTCTTACCTCTCCAAAGACAGGTCGGGTAAAGGACAATGTAGGAAAGTCTTTCCAGCCGACTTACGACTGGGAAGGCCGGGGGCGCATGTAGCCTTGTTTTTTCAGGATCTCGGTGTCTGCCGGGTATCCCATAGCTTCGAGAAGAGATTTGATCTCACCGATCTTAACGTCGATGTTCTGCTCTTCCACCCGACTGTCGGGCTTCATCGATTTCAGTCGGGCTAATTCGCGGAAGGCGTTATCGACATCCGTGTTAAGCTTCTCTCGATGGGAGTCTGGAAACGGCGAGTTCGTTGTGGGCCTCAAAGGCTTGGGGAGCTCCTCCTGAGGCTCTATATCTAACTGCATATTCAACTTGGCCCGCCTGTGGCTGGCCGTCGACTTTTCCATGATCTTGGCAAAAAGATCATTAGCGCTTTTAGAATTGTTGTCTGCCAAGAAATCCATCATGTCATTCTTGGGAGGTGATTTGGTCTCTGATGCGTGAGAGGACTCATTATCAATCTCGCGACTCTCTGGGATACTGACCGGTTCGTCCGCGGCTCTCCGACCAACTACGCGATCTCGGGCACGACGACCATAGGTGGGCCCTAGATCGATTGGTGTGATTGCGAAGACCACACCTAGCCCGAAGACCAAGCCAGCAATGGCACTCAATCCAGAAAGAGTCGTTCGACCGGGACCAATTGGCTTGTCGCTAACAATGGGGGCATCGAGTCGGGTCAGCAAGCTCGTTGAAAGAGACGCTACGCGCGCCGCCTGCGCACCTGCTAAATCGCGTTCCGCGCTTTCCAGCAAAGTTGTTTTCGATTTGACTTCGGCTACTAGATTCGCGTAAGCCGCACGACTTTCTGCCAAGTTGGCTAGCCGAGCCTCCGCTTTAACCTTTTGTGCCTCGAGTCGTTGCAACCGGACCTCGGCCAGTGAGAGATCGGCATCAACGGTAATGATCGCGGCTTGCAGCTCGTGAGAAAAGCGACTTGCGATGGCAGCTTGGGCGGACTTCGAAGCGATCGCAGAGGGGTGATCTTCGGTAAATTTGCCGAGGATATACGCTCCTTGAATTTGGGAGTCGGCCAACCCCTCTCTCATTCGGCGCAGTCCGGGGTGGGCGCTGAGCACCGAACCAGGGGCAACCAAAAATCCTTGAGGATCTTCTGATGCTTTGACGAGCATGTCTCGATCGGAAAGCAACGTTTGCCGAGCTGATTCCGATTGTCTGATCTCGTTTTTGATCTGCTCTAATTCTGCTCGAGCAGACGAGCTGCCTCCGACAGTCTCGGTCAAGCCTCTGAGGTCCGTAAGATCGGAACCCGCAGCTCGTTCGGCTTCGAGAAGATCCCGCGTCGCTTCGGCCAGGGCGACACGTCTGGCGTCCTTTGCACTCTCGAGCTCTAGGATAACTCCGTCCGCTCGGACGCGTCGCACTTGCTGCAACCTCGACTCCAAAGCATCGCACAACGCCTTATTCAGTTGCATGGCATGCGCTTTAGAATCGGATTTCACGTCAAGATAGATGATCTCAGTCGTTCCAAACTCGGTTCCTTTCGGCGCATGAACCTCAATGCTTCGTTTGGCCGTTTCTTCAACCAGTTCCGGTGAAGGAAACTCTCCCTCCAGGGCAGAAGGTAAAAACCACTTCATGAGCTTGGGGCGTTCCCCCACAGCGAGCAACGCCTCTCGGACCACTTGATGACTCTTAGCCATCTCCAGTATGGTCTCCTGAGCGGCCTTCATTTCTGTCTGGCTTTGGAATCGCCCTAATCGCATCACAGCCCCGTTAGCTTCATCGCGGACCAACAACGCCTGAGATGCGATGTAGGTATCTGTTTTCAAGAAAAAGGCATAACCGACTCCGAGGGCACCGAAAATGATCGTCGTCAAAATCCATAAGGGAGCCCAGACGAGAATTCCTCGTAGGATGCTTTTGACGGCAGGATTGGTTATGAACGAATTCATTCGATTCGGGGTCTTTGTGTCGGGTTCCAGGGTCTGGCTTACTGTCAGAACTAGATGCGGGCTGGCGCACGTCGCGGGCAACCATTCCCTATGCTTAGCCAAGTGTCGAGAGAATATGGACAAGCATCGAGCAAAATGCCTCGCAACCCGTCGGTTCGATTCATTCGCGACGAATTCGACTGACCAAAGAAAAAAACTAAAGTTCTATAAACGAAACCCACCAACAAGATTCACACGACGAGATGGTTGTCCGTTTTCATCCTTCAAGGCTTCCGCGCAACACTACTTCTTTCCGGGCGTAGCGGTTGTAGGGTCATCTGGCCACGAATGTTTCGGATAGCGTCGCCTGAGTTCTTTCTTGACTTCGGGATAGCCGTTAGCCCAAAACGACTCCAAATCATCGGTGATTTGTTGTGGCCTCATAGCCGGAGAGAGGAGATGCAACAGAATTGGTATGCGGCCGCGAGCAACGCGGGGTGTCGCCTTTAAAGAGAAGACTTCTTGTATCTTCACCGCGAGCACTGGCGCTTTCCCTTGCTCATACTGTAGCTTGATGGAGCTACCACTCGGCACAACAATCCGAGCGGGGGCTTCTCGATCGATGGCACTAAGCTGCTCCGCCGAGAATTTAGCTCGTAACCAATCCAACCACGCCCCATTCTTGATCTCGCTTAGAGAGCGAGCCCCCTCGCAAAGCTGTTCGGCAACACTTTGCAGCACCCCTTGATCAATAAGGGGTAACTCGAGCTCTGGAAGCCAATCCCGAAGAGAGTTTGCTCGCTCGATAAAGCTATTCAATGGCTCATCGTCTTTAGGAAAGGTTGTGTCCCAATTCTGGCGTACCGCTTGAGCGAGGATCGACTTCGCGCGAGCTTGATCTGTGATCGCGGTCGGCGTCTCATTGAGAACCAGATCGATCCACACGGTTTGCTTGCGTGCAACAATCTGTTTTTGCGTGGGATGGTAAAAGTATTCTTCCCGTTCGACAGCCCCTCGTTCGATCCACTCCGTCTTGACACCGCTAGCTTGTCGCACCGACGCATCGCCTCGCCCCGAATCGACATCAATACAAAGAAAGAACTCCGGTTCGCTGACTCCGCTCTGCGGCCCTAATGCAACTCCCTTTCCACCAACCATCAATCCATTGTTCTTACCTATACCTCTGCGCCGAGCTAGCCGATCGGGATACCCGGCCAGTAAACAAAGCAGGAGTGACTCTCGTTCAGAATCGCAGGGGCTCTCTCGCTTGAGATTCTGATGCACATCCTGAAGCGATTGATACAGTTGTTTAGCTACCGAGGCGATATTGCTTACAGCATTGCGATTCAATTCGCCAAACACGGAAGAACGATTGCGACCGTTGAGATAATCCTCAACAACCTCTAGTCTCTCCAAACAATCGCTATCCCAGCGATTGATGCTGCGAGTCACCATGCCCGGTCGACCGTCACGACTCCCCCGCCGGTCGAAGGGGTCTCGTTCGGACAAGATAGCCGCCATGAAACAGGCTCGTCTCTCGCATGAGAGCTTGACGGATTCGATCAGCATTCGTGCCAAACGAGGATGGATCGGCAAACGGACCATCTGCTTACCAAGCTCAGTAATCTTGCCATGGCTAATCGCCCCCAAATAGGAGAGCAGCTGTTCCGCAGCCCGCCACGCCTCAGGATGGGGAGGTTCGAGCCAAGGGAAGTCGCTGGCAGTTCCCTCACCCCATGCATAGAGCTGTAACGCTGCGGCGCACAAATCGATCCGCGAGATCTCTGGCTCGAGGAACGCGGCCCGAGCGCGGTCGGATGCTTCGGACCACAATCGGTAGCAAACGCCTGGAGCAACCCGTCCCGCTCGACCCGTGCGCTGCGTTGCCGATGCCTGGCTTATGTTCTCAAGGCACAATCGATCGAGCCCTATATCCGAGGAGAATCGCATGACTCTCGCCAATCCGCTATCGACGACGACTCGAATGCCTTCGATCGTTAACGAGGTCTCAGCGATGTTCGTAGCCAAAACAATCTTTCTTCGAGCACCAGGTTCGATAGCTCGCACCTGTTCCTCCAAAGGCATCGTGCCATACAAACGGACAATATCGCAATCCCGTCCTAGCGAAGTTCGCTCGATCATCGAAGCGGTTCGTTCAATTTCCCCTGCACCCGGCAGAAACGCCAGCACGTCACCATCATGTTTCGGGACAATCTCCTGAAGAGAATTGACCATGTGTTCGACCGGTTTGATCTTGGGGGATGGTATCGGACGAAAGCGAATCTGAACGGGATAGCACGGACTCTCCACAGACAGGATGGGAATGGGGCCTAGCGATCTCTGGATCGACTCCGTGTCGATCGTCGCTGACATGATCACGATTCGCAGATCGTCCCGCATGGTTTGCTGTAAACGACGCAGCATCCCAAGGGTCAAATCGGAGTCGAGCGATCGCTCATGAAACTCATCTAGCAACACGACTGCGACGTCCTCGATTAGCGGATCGTCTTGCAGGCGACGAAGTAAAATACCTTCTGTCGATACAATCACGCGAGTCTGTCGATTAGTTCGATTCTCAAAACGAACTTGATAGCCCACACGATCACCTAGTTGGCTTCCGTCCTCGGCAGCGATTCGTTGAGCAACGGATCGAGCAGCCAACCTTCTCGGCTGAAGCAACTGAATCAGTCGATCATCGCCGCTATCTCGAAACCGATCCGCGATATACGGTGCAACACGCGTCGTCTTACCCGATCCAGGTGGTGCCTCTACGACGACGATAGGGTTCCCTGAAACAGCGTTCCAGATCGATTCCAGATGGGCATCGATAGGCAAAAGAACTTTTGGCATGATTAAATGGATACCCGTTTCCTTGATCCTAGCATGACAGTTCTTTGTGCAAGCAATCGGCGACTTCTAGTCCACTTTGGATCGCTCCTTCGATACTAGCCGATCTACAATAGTCGCCACAGCGATAGATCCCTTCGGCGACACGAACGTTCGGAGTCTTGGCTAATGACGCAACGGACTGCGACGGTAATGCATAGGGTATCAGGTAAGTTCGCAGATGTTCCCACGAACAAGATTGTGCGCCGAACCAATCCACCAATTGTTCCCGCACTCTTTCAACGAGTGCGTCACCTTGTACATCAGGGAGTCCCACCGTACTAACGCTCAGCAACGCTCTGTCTCCCTCCGCATAGGAAGATTGGCAGAAACTAGGAAAGCACAGATTGTTGATAGGACCTGCCCCATCGGCGTTCAATACCAAGGTTGAATCACGCAAGGGAGGATTGTGAACGGCGAAATACAAACAGGCCGTACTGTTGGGTTTAACAATAGTGCTGTGACTTGGGAGAAACGAAGCAAGCAATCGATTGGCGCATGGCTCTTCGGTCGCAACCACAACGGCATCGCACGGAAACTCTTCGCCATCCGAAGCCACAACGGTTCCGGGCTTAACGCTCGCAACGGTTTTATTCAATTGGATTTCCGTAGTAGAAAGCGAAGCTGCGATTTGCAGGGGAATTGCTCCCATCCCCGTTTTAGGTATCGCCGCGAATCCGGAGCTGAAAGCGCGAAACACAAAATCGAACCGATCTGATGCAACATCAAAATTGGGATCTAAAAAGATGCCACGAAAGAACGGCATAAAGAATCGATCTATCATCAGATCCGAAAAGCCCATCTGTTTTAAGCGATCGATAGCTGGGACTCTCGATTCTTTGAAGACTTGCTCTTCTGACAATCGAACGATCCGGGTTTGGTACTGTAGTAGCTTCCATTTATCAGCGACACTTCCGACCGGGGCTAGCGCGGTCGAGATGAGTTGCCCAGCTGCCTTGCTAAGATCGCAACGCATCGGATCCCCTACTCGATAGCGTTTGCCGTTGAGTTGAATCCATGCACCCGCCGGGAAGCACCTAAGCTCCAACTCAGGCAAATTCAATTCTTTGCCCGCCGTTTCGTAGGCGGTCAAGTAGACTTGGAAGCCGTGATCGAGCAGGAAGCCGTCATAGGTGTCGGTTTGGATCCGCCCACCGACCCGGTCCCGTCCTTCAAGGATCGTTACTTGCCAGCCTCGCTTTTCCAGTTCGCGAGCCGCAATGAGTCCCGATAGCCCCGCGCCGACAATTATAGCTTTTCTCTTGGTGATAGCTTGATTCACGATTGCTTGATTCTCCTCGGCAGGTTGTATCCTAAGACAACTCTGCTAACAAGCTTTGAAGCCCCTCTCGATACGTCGGGAAGGAGAATGAGCTAGAAAGTTCTCGCTTAAGCCTAGCAGAGCTGATTCGTTTGTTCGATTCCGAACGCGAATTCGGCGATCCAAGCTCCGGTGCAAAGATTGGTTCCGGGTAGCCACCTAGTTTGGAAATGTAGCTGTAATAGTCTATGCGGGTCGGAGGGTCACCGTCGGAGACGCAGTAGAGATCGCACTGAGAAGCACGATCCGACATGGCGACAATGACGTTAACCAAATCTGTCAGGTGGATCAAGTTGACATAGGTGTCAGGTTGCATTTTGAGCGGTTGCCTGTCGCGGATAGCTCGCCAGTTAGGGACCCGCGAGGGACCGTATATTCCAGAGGGCCTGAGGATCAGACGGTTGGGGGATTCGATATGCTCGCGGATCCACTGTTCCCCGTGCCAGGCCGCCACCGATCCAGGCCTCATAGGGGCGACCTCACTTTGCTCATCGAGCCAGTCCCCATCGGCACCATTTCCGAAGACCCCCGTGGTGGACAGGTAGACCCATTTAGCCGGACCAACCGCAGAACTCGGCAGAGTGTCCTCTCGAGAGGCATCCAGCAAAAGACTGGAGGAGGGTGCCATGGCAGCGAGGAGATTTTCCAAGCCATCCAGGTGCGTTCGTTCGGCCGGACGACCTGGTACCTGAGCATGCGAGACTGCTATCAGTACAGTTGATAATGCACCACCAGCGATTTCGAGCAATCGATCGCTCTGATTCCATGGCGAGTACCAGTCCCAGACGATGGGTTGGATTCCACTTTCCTGGAGTTCGTTTGCAAAATCGGGCCGTCGGGTGATAGCAAACACCCGATCCCCTCGTTCGACCCAGGTTTTGGCGACAGGAAAGCCGATATAGCCGCACCCTACGATAAGCCTAGTCCGCATGAATCACCTTGCTGTGAGAGTTTTAGCAATCGGCACAACTGGTCTCGTGCGACCATTCGTTTCGACATGTTTTGGATTTTTATTAAAGTTGTCGGGTTTCATTTTGACTATCATGAGCGAATAATCGTTTTCGAGTGCGGTTGGTACGAATGTATCGATTTTGCTCGAATCGTTAACACCGTCCCATCGGCATAGCGGTTGGCTTGCCAGTGTACTCAGAACCAAGTGTGGAAAGCGGAATATGATAGCTAGGAAGTATGGTGACTGCCCATCCCGCCTCGTAGCCTCATTGCTGAATGGGTCATGCCTGCTGTGTTTTTCAGCTGTTGCGGTTGTCGCTCTGGGTTGGGCACCGAGCTTTGTACTGGGACAGCAAGCCCCCGAGCAAAACCGAACCGTCGCCAAACCAGCGGTAGCCAGCTACTACTCGACCATTGTTGACAGCCCGACCTCGACGACCAAGATTGCAATCCCGACCGAGCTTAAATCATTGGCGTTGGGTGCAGACCCAAGAGACAAGAATGAGTTGGTGCTGCTCCAGAAGCAGCAATCTGAGTTGGCGAAACTCCTGCCGCTGGTTACCGTCAATCTTCAGCATGGCAATACGCAGGGTAGTGGCGTGATCATTAGCGGCGATGGCTACATTTTGACCGCAGCTCACGTCGCTGGTAAGGCATCGCAACGAATCCAGGTGACGCTTCACGATGGAACGAGAGTCCAAGGCGAATCGCTAGGTCTCAATCGCAACGAAGACGCCGGGGTGGTCAAGATCACGACTCCTCTAAGTTCCCCCGATCAAGAATGGCCTCATGCGTGCCTGGGGAGATCGCGCGATCTGCGAAATGGCTCATGGGTAATCGCCGTTGGGCATCCGGGGGGGTGGCAATCCGACCGGCCGGCCGTGATTCGCGTGGGACGAGTTCTAAAGATGGTCGAATCCACGTTGGTTACCGACTGTCCACTCATTGGTGGCGATAGCGGCGGCCCACTCTTTGATCTCGAAGGAAAGCTTATCGGCATTCACAGTCGAATCGGAGTCGATGTCGATGAGAACATGCATGTTCCCGTGGAAGTGTTTTACAAGAATCACGAACGCCTGATCAGCCGCGAGGTGTGGGGAGCTTTACCCGGCTTTCAACCCTTTATCGGTGTGGCCGGTGCCAGCGAGCAAGACAGCAACGGAAAGTGTCTGATCAAAGAGGTGGGTCGTGATACACCAGCCTTTCGAGCTGGAATCAGGCCCGGGGATGTTATCTTAAAGTTCGATGGGAATGAGATCAAAAAATTCCAACAGCTCAAGGATGCAGTGGACTCGATGGTGCCAGGCGATTCCGTCTGGGTCGAACTAGAACGCGAATCGAAACGAATGCGACTCCGGCTCATAATCGGCTCGAAACACTAGACCTGGCCCGGGGTAACATGTGTTTGACCGTGGGTAAGTGGTGGGCGTTTTTTTGAACGCTTTGGCTTTCCCGCCACACGCCATAGAATAAATTTGCTATCCTGAGGGCTCGTCGGTGCTTATACTGTACCAACGGAAATTTGCTAACGAGGGTCGCGTTCATCTACGTCACTAGTGGCTGCAACGAATCCTAGTCTGCGGAAATTTGTTTGACATACAAACGCAAAATCGAATAGAGGATTGCTACATGAAACGGATCACCCGACATGCTCGTGTTGCTTTGGCATCGGCCTTGATTTCGTTTTGCGTCTGTCATGCTCGTCCCAGTGATCCGTCTGAGATCCAGCTAGCGTCAGGCCATGTCACCTCAAGCCATATCACCTCAGGATCACATAACGCATTCCAAATTTGGGACACTGTTCGATCGAATCTTCTTCCTTCGAACGAAGAGCCATCGCAGGAATCGGGGCGCTCGCTCTTAGTTCAGCAGGGCTACGGCATAAGTGATCAAGCAGGCGTGCTTGGCGGAAAAGGACACAGCAAGACTCACTACCAAACCTTGCGTGCTTTCCGAGACTCTATTGGTAACACTTGGAAATCAACCGTCCAGATCCTAAATGGTAATCGGCAAGTGGCCTTAGGTGCGATCGTACATTCGGGTGGTTGGATTATCTCGAAATCCAGCGAGGTGCCTGACCAATGCGACATCAAGCTCTATGACGGGACCAAAGCAATTGGCTCGACCGTTCTTCGAAAAGTAGACCTCGATCTTGCGATTTTAAAGATTGAACGAGATGGCTTGGAACCAGTTGTCTTGGACCCACAGATCGAGGTTCCCTTGGGAGGCTGGTTGGTAAGCACAAACATCCGATCAACGCCGCTCAATGTCGGGGTACTGAGTGTTGCTAAACGAAATGTACCATCGGAACGCCCTGTGTTAGGACTAAGACTAGGTGAGGCTCCCATCGGCGATCGAGGTGCACTGATCGAGAGTGTTGTCGCAGGAGGAGGTGCTGATCGAGCTGGCATTCAGGCTGGAGACGTGATCAAGGAGGTTGATGGCATCGAGCTTCCAAATCGCGCTAGTGTGCTGGACCACTTAAAATCGATCACTGCGGGACAATACACAAATCTGACGTGTGATCGCGATGGCAGAAAGATGGTTTTTCGCGCTCAAATGATGGACCTAACCAGCTCCTTGTTTGACAGCACGGAGATGGAGGTCAACGGAGAAATCAGCTCGAGAGCAACCGGCTTCAAGAACGTTATGCAGCATGACACGGTTTTGCTTCCACACCAATGCGGTGGCCCAATCGTTGACATCGAGGGGAATTTCGTTGGCTTGAATATTGCTAGAGCCGGGCGTGTGGTGAGCTTGGCCTACAACGTTAAGGATCTTCAGCCGATCGTTTTGGATATGCTTCGAACGTTGGATGTAGATTTGAGCGAGCTTTGGAATGAATCCAAGACCGTAGCGATTGATACGGAACGCAACTCGTCGATTTTCACACAATCCTCGCTAACTCCAACCGAGATGCCTGCGAGCATCCCTGCTTACATCCAGGTGGAGACCCTTCGTCCTGAGGTTGTGGTTCCCCAGCGAAAATAACGGCTGGGCGGACGTCGACATTCATCAGGGACAGGAGAGCAAGCTACCGAGTGATTCTCGAAAAACTAAGTCGCTTGGCCTACTCGTTCGCGAAGTAGCCCCCGTTTCAGCTCGTAGCATTTGTCCATCCTCATCGCCAGTGCAGGTGAATGCGTCACAACAACGAGCATAGTGTTCTCCTCCTTGGGCAGCTCCAACAGAAGCTGCGAAATGATCTCAGCATTATCCTCATCGAGGTTGCCGGTTGGCTCATCCGCCAGAAGCAAAATCGGATTGCGGATCAAAGCACGAGCCACAGCCACCCGTCCTCGCTCGCCACCAGATAGCTGGCTTGGTAAGTGAGTGAGTCGATCTTTGAGGCCAACTCGCTCCAGCAATTCTTTGGCTCGGCTCACTGCCGCACCATCAGGAGAACCTTGGGCCAACGTCGGCAATAGCGTGTTTTCTAAGACGTTCCACTGAGGCAACAGATGATGATCCTGAAATACGAAGCCGATGCGATCATTGCGGAACTTAGCCTGCTCCGTTTCCCGTAGCTCAAAGGGGTTCACATCGTCGATGGTCAGTGAGCCAGATGTCGGGGCGTCGAGTACTCCCAGGATTTGCAGCAAGGTCGACTTGCCACAACCACTGGGGCCGACAATCGCCGCGTTTTGTCCGCGATTGAGTTGCAAGGACACATCTTCCAACACCACGAGCTCTTCGGCAGGCGTCGGATAGGTCTTACGTAAATGCATCGCATTCAACATGGATTTTTCTCTTTCAACGCAACGGGAACTTGCTAAACATCACTAGTAGCGTAAGCATAGCGTGCGAGCGTTGAAATACCTGTTCCGGTGAAAAGCTTGCGATTACGAGTCCCAAAAACGAAAGTAGCCCTCTCTGAGAGAGGGCTACTTTACTGATAGGCGTTGGGAATATTTCAGCTAGTCTGACAGAACGGGCGTCGAGCGTGAGCCTGTCAACTTAGTTGCAACCGCAGCTTGGAGCAGCAACTTCGCATCCGCAGCTAGGAGCTGGTTCGCAGCAAGACGACTTGCGCGAGCAGATCTTTCCGAGGAAATTCTTCAGAACGTGCTTGCGAGCTGGCTTGCAGCAAGGATCAACTTCGCAGCCACAAGAAGGAGCAGCGATTTCGCAGCCGCAGCTTGGAGCTGGAGCAACAACAGGTGCACAGCAAGGTGCTGGAGCTGGTTCGCAGCAGGTTACTGCTGTTTCGCAACAAGAAGCCTTTCGAGCGTGCAACTTAGCGATCATGCCCTTGAGCAAGTGCTTGCGAGCTGGGGTGCAGCATGGATCGGCGACTTCACAACCGCAGGAAGGAGCAGCGACTTCGCAACCACAGCTAGGTGCTGGAGCAGCGTCACAACACGCGGACTTGTGGAAAATGCCAGCCGAAGCGGTGGCGGAAAAGCTAATAGCGATGGCAACAACTGCCAGGGAGGCGATCAAACGCATGGATTTCTCTCCAAATCAATCGAAGTTTCCGTGAACGCGTCCTGAACATCCTGGCTTGACGACCTTCCTGGCCTTCATCCAGTGCCAACATCATTGATGGCAGACGACGCGAGACAATCTAGAAATCACCCGCAGCTAGCGATTTGCAAATTTTTTGGACCAATTTCGTACCAACAACACGCATTCAGCGGTAGGTATGTCTTGGTTGTAGCGGTTAGAATACCCTCCGGATTTTTGTTCAACTCCTAACCTTCTCCTTGAACGCTATGATTTACCGCCGCCAGTTCCTGTGTACCTCCGCAGCTACCACCGCTCTGGGGTTGGCTTCTAGCCTTGTTTCCCCTCTAGCCTTGGCGAGGGCATGGAGTGTCGCTTCCGATCCCTACTTCGAAAACATCGGAATTCAGCTCTACACACTTAGGAACCAGCTGGCAACAGATCCGGCCACTACTATTAAGGCAGTCGCTGACGCGGACTACAAACAAGTCGAGCTTATGGATGTCACCTCGGCACCCACCATTGTTCCTCTAGCCAAGGAACACGGAATGTCTAGCTCCTCGGCATTCATCAACTGGGAGATCCTCGGCAATGCGAAGCCCCCCAAGTCTGCTGGCTCGATCGAACAATGTGTCGAGCTCGCGACTCAGCATGGCCTCAAGTATCTGGTGTTCGGGTACATTGGCAAAGGGCATCGTGAAACCCCCGATCAATGGAAAGCCATCGCGGAGCGTTCCAACGCCGCCGGTGAGCTTTGCAAGAAAGCAGGCCTCGAACTTTGCTACCATCACCATTCCTTCGAGTTCGAGCCGTTGAGCGGCGGCAAAACCGGAATGGATCTCTTTATCGAAAACTTTGAGCCATCGCTCGTATCTTTCGAGATCGATATCTTCTGGTGTGCTATCGGAGGCTGGGACCCAGTCGAAACCCTCAAACGACTCAAGGGACGGGTGTCTCAAGTCCATCTAAAAGATCTCGAGTCAGGAACCCCTACTATCTTTGACGAAGGCAAGGTTCCTTTCAGTGCCTTTAAAGAAGTCGGGGCGGGGACGATCGATATGAAGAGCGTTTTAGATACCGCTCACGAGATCGGAGTCGTGCAATGCCACGTTGAACAAGATCAATCGAACGACCCGGTTGCGAGTATCAACACGAGTTACGGATACCTGTCAAAACTCTAACTGCTACTTAGCCTTTTTCCTACTTCTTTCCATTCATCAAGTCCCTATTCATTAGATGTCGATTATCAACGAGCTTCAATGGCGCGGTCTCATTCATCAATGCACCGATCTCGAGGCAGTCACCAAAGAGCTCAATCAGCCAACGATTCTCTACGCTGGTTTTGACCCAACGGCCGATTCGCTTCACGTCGGTTCCTTGCTCCCCCTTATGATGCTACGCCGCTTTCAATTGGCTGGCCATCGACCGATTGCCTTGGTTGGTGGTGCAACGGGCATGATCGGGGATCCGAGTGGCAAATCGGCAGAACGAAGCCTGCTGTCAAAAGAGATCCTCGAGAAGAATGTCGAGGGGATTAAATCGCAAATGAGCCGATTCCTCGATTTCTCACCCGGCAGCGGTGCCATACTGGTCAACAATTTCGATTGGATGCAATCGTTTTCGTTTCTGGATTTTCTGCGCGATGTAGGCAAGAACTTCCCTGTCAATGTGATGTTAGCCAAGGACTCCGTACGCAATCGGCTTGAAAATTCCGATAGCGGCCTGAGCTACACAGAGTTTAGCTACATGTTGCTCCAAGCCTTTGACTTTGTCCACTTGGCAAAAAACTACGGTTGCAAATTGCAGATCGGTGGCAGTGATCAATGGGGCAATATCACCGCCGGTATTGACCTTGGTCGCCGCATGCTGGGGCTGCCATTACTCGGCTTGACCAATCCGCTCCTCACGACATCGGATGGTCGCAAGATGGGTAAGACGGAATCTGGAACCGTCTGGCTTGATTCCAATCGAACGAGTCCTTACCAGCTGTATCAGTATTTCATCAATGTCGCCGATGCTGATGTTCTCTTAGCATTGAGGTTTCTGTCGGACGTTGACGAAGAAGAGTACCGATCCCTCGAATCAGGAATGTCCAACCAACCAGGAGCTGCCCAGCGCCGTCTAGCTCAATCGGTGACACGACTTGTTCATGGCGAAGCCGGCCTGCAATCAGCCGTTCGCGCGTCCGAGTACTTGTTCGGTGGCGAGATCGATCGGTTGAGCGACAGTGAACTACTTTCTATTTTCGCAGATGTTCCGAGCCAAACCGCAGGTAAAGAACTACTGGGATCAGGACTAGGCATCGTCGATGCTTTGGTGCTGGCAGGATTGAGCAAAAGCAAAGGCGAAGCACGGCGTCTAGTCGAAAGTGGTGGCGTCTACGTTAACAATCGGCGTTGCGAAGGGGTAGATCGCATACTCAGTGCAGATGACCTAGCGAGCGAAACGGTGATCGTATTGCGAACCGGTAAAAAGAAGTACTCGCTACTTCGCTTTGCATAAACGACGCGATCGGGTGGCACGCCCTGAGGCTTTGCAAAGGGCGTGAACGCCTCCATTCCGACCTCGTGTCGGTGGAGCGATGACTAACAGGCTAGCAACGCATCCCCCAATATATCCCTCCCCCTTCCCTTCTGTCTCGCCTACGGCGAGACAGAAGGGAAGGGGGAGGAGAGCGTCGTGGCTAGCTTGTTAGTCGTGCTTCCACTGAGATGAACTCAGTGGAGAGCAAACGACCAAATTCGGTGCAACAAAGTGCTCGAAAACGGTATCTAACAGCTCGCTTGAGCCCCGATCGGGATAATAGGAAATCCAAAACACCTTTGGAAATTCTATAGGGAAAAGATTGGCCTTCTTTCAAACTTCGAACTTCTTCCGCCCGACCGCCTTGGGCGGAGACCTTACTGACTGGGTCTATCTCTTATTCTGTAAATGTATTTTAAGTACTCTCCTGACATCTTTCTCAGAGTGTGAGTCGCAAAGTAATTGTAGTTTTTTAGAGCAGGCTTTCCAACCAATCTCTCGCATTGCATTGACTTCGTCTGGCGCATCGACGATCCATGGTTGTGTAAAAGGTTCAAGCAATTCGGTTTGACTCCAAGCCTTTCCTGTTAACCAATCGCGATTGGTTGAGAATGCAACGAGACAATCATTCCAAGCGTTCGTTCCATGTAGTTGAAGTAACTTACCGATTGGGTACCTCACTTGCTTTCCATCTTTGTGAATGATGGTCACTTCGTGGTTTAGTGCTCCCTCAGGCCATGTTGGAGCCTCAAGTTCCGTTATTTCAATCGGATTCTTACAGATGAAGGATACCGAGAGTACCCCACATAAAACACCGATGAAGAAAGCGAAGAAAATTGCCGTCTTTACTTTCATCGAATAGGAGCCTTTGGGTCCAAGGAGCTTCCATCGCTCTCGCACGTAACACAATAAATGGTTTCATGTCCCGGATTGTTTCGTTCATAAATCTCGAATCCATAGCAGATTGAGAGTTCGGGTTTACCGCCCGTACTTTCTCCTTCATTGGCGTGGCAGAAAACGTTCGGACCCTCAAGATAAAAGCCAAAATCCCAAATCCAGCAACGTTGCGGTCTTTCATCGTTCCACTTTACCAGTCCAGAAACCGGACAAAACTGTAGCGGCTTTTCTTCTGGTTGAAACGAATCATTGTTCCGATTCCAAGTAAACCCAAAAATCACGGGAGAAGCAGGTTTATTGCTACAGTTCTTGCCCTTGCAATACCCACTATTCGCCAATCGCGCTTGCTTCTTTTGAGCTTGATCGAGCTTGTCAAAGCAGTACTTGAAGTCTCCTCGGCTGTACATTGGATGATGACCAAGTAACGCTGTTGTAATCCCGATGCAACCTGTCCTAATTTGCTGGCACGCAAAGCTATTTTTCGCGAACCTATTTCGTTTGCAAATAAATCCTTCCATTTCTGACCAAGAACAAAATACATTGCCCTCGTTTTCGTCATCCCTCGGGCATCTTCCACCCGGTAAATCGTCCCAAAGGCCAGTCGGATCAACAAACCGCAGTGGCCCACCTTGAACATACTCGACAACGCAAAAACGACCTGAAAGATACCCAATCGGATCTCGTCCCAAGAACCGACCCGCGAGCGGACTCATCCATCGGGCTCGGAAGTGATGGAGGCCTAAGGTCTCGTCCCATTCACGACCAGTGTAGGTATATCGATTTCCAACATCAGAACTCGTAAGCACAGTTCCGCTGGCGCTCGCGATCGTAGGTTGACCATACGCAGTGTAAGCGTAGCGCTCTGCCACCGCGCCGGTGGACGTGGTCATAGCGGCGATGGAGTACTGTTGGTTGCGATGGTAGTAATGGATCGTGCCACCGGTTCCTGCTGCCTTGCGCACGACCGGTTCGTCGATGTAGCTGGCGAATGACGTAGGTGGTAAGGTGTAAGTATTACGGTGTAAGGCAAAAGAGCCAAACAAGTTTGTCGCATCAATGGTGATGTTTTGGCCTGCGGCGGTGAGGAGCTCGTGCGTGGGGCCGTGGGTGCGGTTTTGTGCCGTGCCGTTGGTGGTGATGCTGCTCCAGTCGCCGACTGGAGTAAGGTTCCAAGCTTGGGTGAAGGTTCCGCTGGCGCGGGAGTAGCCTGTGAGACGATCTTCGTCGTCGTAGCTCGTGCCTGCTGAAGTGAACCCGTAGCCGCTCATGACCCCACCGATGGTCTCGGATATTTTGTTCTTGTTCGCATCCCCAAGTATAACTCAGGTTCCCGATGGCAGTACCGGTTCCTCGGTAAGAAATTTCCGTTAAAAGATTATCAGTGGAGTAGGTTCTGGTTTCCGTGACTCCGTTTCCGAGAGTTTCTCCGGTGAGCCTGCGACCGTCGTCGTAGGTTCTGGTGCTGATGGTGGAGCCGTCCAGTTTGAGCTGGTTTCAAGTAACTTTGATTGAAGGTCGTCGTTCCGATGATCACGGTAGATTAATTCATAGCATTTAAACACGGCTCGCAAACAATCGCTAAGAAGCATCGCTCTAGATACCGGACACTCTCGCAATACCGATTGCAAGATGGCCAGAGGGGAAAGAACCCTGTAAAGCATAACGGAAAAAATGCCTCGCGAACCGCGAACACACAAAATTAACCCGGTCTGCGATTATGTAAAAAACACGTGAGAGATTCTTGTCCTAAATTCAGGCCATCGGCAACCAAAGATGTTAGTATCGAAGACGATGGAAACCCGCAGCTTATTTCCATCATTAGTTAAAGCAGCTAAAGTTAATCCACTAGGCTTTGTCCCGTCACTCGCCTCACCGTCTATCACCCCTGCTTAGCCAGCCGCTGTAGCTCTTCGAGCTTTTGCATCGCTTCCAGCGGTGTCATCGTTTCGATTGATAACGCTTTGAGTTGATCCACCACGGCGTTGTCTTTCCATTCGAACAAGGTCATTTGAATCGTGCCTGATTCATTCTTCTTCGGCTTAGCAATCTTAGGTCGGCCATACTTGTCCAGATGATTCTCTTCTAGCTGACTGAGGATCTCCTTGGCTCGCAGGTTGACATCCTGTGGCACACCAGCCAGTCGAGCCACATGAATTCCATAGCTTCGGTCTGCACCACCCGGCACAATGCGATGAAGGAAGATAACGTTGTCATCCCATTCCTTAACCGATACATTCCAATTCCGCACACCAGGTAGCGTGTTCTGCAACTCGATCAGCTCATGGTAATGCGTCGCAAACATCGTTCGGGATCGGTTCTTGCTATGTAGATACTCAACGATCGCCCAAGCCAGCGATAGCCCGTCATAGGTACTCGTTCCCCGACCGATTTCGTCCAAGATAACCAGCGACCGCTCGGTAGCCGTATTCAAAATACGCGCGGTCTCAACCATTTCCACCATAAAAGTACTTTGCCCGCGAGCTAGCTCATCGCTCGCACCGACCCGAGCAAACAAACGATCCGCGATGCCGATCGTCGCCTTCCGAGCCGGTACAAAGCTACCCATCTGAGCCAAAATCGTTAGCAATGCGGTTTGCCGAATATACGTGCTCTTACCCGCCATGTTGGGGCCGGTGATAAGAAGAATGTTGCCATGCTCAGTGCCAATCATCGAGTCGTTCGGAACAAATGTCCCTTTTGGCATCGTGGAATCAAGGACCGGATGGCGGCCTTCGTAGATCTCGAGAATCGGCTCCTCGGTTATCACCGGTTTTATGTAGCCTTGTTTGACCGCCAGCTCGGCCAAAGCAGCATACGCATCGAGTTCGGCTAGGATGCTGGCGTTGATTTGCAAGGCTTGCGTTTGCTCGTGCACTTTTTGCCGCAATTCCAAGAACAACTCGAACTCAAGCGTCTTGGCGGATTCGTCAGCCGAGAGAACTTTCTCTTCGTACTCTTTTAACTCCGGTGTAATGTATCGTTCGGCGTTCTTCAAAGTCTGCTTGCGGACGTAGTTCGGTGGAACGCGATCTTTATGGGTATTGGTGACTTCGAGGTAGTAGCCAAACACCGAGGTAAAGCCGACCTTGAGACTCGTGATCCCGGTGGATTGAATCTGTTCCGCTTGGTACTTGGCAATCCATTCTTTACCACCTACGGCGAGTTCTCTCAGTTCGTCGAGGCGTGCATCGTACCCCGCACGGATAAAGCCGCCCTCTTTCGCCACCAATGGGCAATCATCTTCCAAGGCGGATTCTAAATGGTCTTTCAATATTGGTAGCAAGTCGATGCGGTCTCGCAATTGACCGAGCCTCGCCGATTGACGCTCCTCGAGCAAGGCCCGTACGCGGGGCAATTGCGAAAGCGATCGACCTAATTGTCGCAAATCTCGCGGACTGCAACGGCCCGTCGCGACTCGGGCCGTCAAGCGTTCGATGTCATAAACATCGGACAAGTGTTCGCGAATGGTGTTTCGCAATCGATCGTTGGATACAAACTCTTCCACCGCCCCCAAGCGAAGTTCAATCTGCTCTTTCGAAATAAGAGGCGATGCTAGCCATTGGGCCAGCCGCCTAGCTCCCATCGACGTGACCGTTCGGTCCACGACATCGAGCAGCGATCCCTCGCGTGTGGCCGTGCGAATCGTTTGGGTTAACTCGAGCGAACGCCGGGTCGCGGAATCGATTTCGAGATTCCGACTCAGTCGCGCGGGAACCAATTGCCGAATATGATCCAGGGAAGCTTTTTGCGTCTCTTGCAAGTAGGCCATGGCGGCTCCGGCAGCACTGATGGCCAAGGAATCTTGCAGCCGAGTGTTGTGAGCCTTGGAATCGGCTTGCAACTCCCAGCCCATCCCCGTCAAGTCGAGGATACCGAAATGCTCGTGCAAAACCCGTTGGGCTTCTTCCTGGCCGAACTGCCACGAGGGGCGACGGGTGAGTGCCCAATTTTCGTAGTCGTCGCGAATGATGCTCGAGTCGTCGTCGCGGGTCAAAATCTCGGCAGGTTCGAGGCGTGCGACTTGATCCTGCAACGCAGACTGGGGAAATGCCCCCGCCTCAAAGCGACCCGTCGAAAGCTCCACCCATGCCAACCCGAGCCAGCCGGTCGTATTTTGTCCCGGAGATGGATGAAAAACGGACAAAAGAAGATTTCCAGCCCGAGGATCCAGCAAAGCCTCGTCCGTCAGGGTCCCCGCTGTGACAATCCGCTGCACTTCGCGGCGAACCAGCCCCTTGGCGGTAGCGGGGTCCTCGACTTGCTCGCACACAGCCACCCGGTGACCAGCTCGCACCAGCTTGGCCAGGTAGCTTTCCAGCTGATGGTGCGGGAAACCAGCCATGGGGATGGGATTCTCCCCTTTGTCTCGGCTGGTGAGAGTCAGCCCCAAAACGCGAGCAGCCGTTTTAGCATCGTCGTGGAAAAGCTCGTAAAAATCCCCCATGCGGAAAAAAAGGATGGCATCCCCGCTGGCGGCCTTGGCGTCTTCGTATTGTTTCATCATGGGAGAAAGGTTCATGCCCGTGATGGTAACCAGCCTTTTCCGGCGGTCCAAGTAGGTAAAGCTGGGCTAAGTCACCGAAACAAGCGTCCCCCGCCGGGGTTTTCCATAGTAAGGAAAGAATCATCCAGCTAAAATCTAGGGATATTTATCAAAGTAGTAACTAGATAGCCGAAACAGTAACGCATCCGAATCAGGATCCGAGCTATGAAAAAGAAATTATCCATCTTTGTTGCCACACTACTCACGACCGCGTGGTTTGCGTCATCGCTGGAGGCCCAGTTCGGCGGGGGCCAAGGCGGCCCTGGAGGGGGACCGGGTGGACCAGGAGGAGGCGGTTGGGGCGGCCGAGATCGCGGTGGTGACCGTGGCGGCGACCGAGGTGGTGGTGATCGGGGCGGCAGCGAACGTGGCGGCGGTGATCGCGGCGGCATGCGGATGGAATTCGGTGGCATGGGTGGTGGGCCGCCCGGTATGGGGGGCATGATGATGGGGGGGGGTATGCCTAGCGGCGGCATGATGGGTGGTTTCGACCCCTCAAGTTTCCTCAGCCGCATGGACCGAAACGGTAATGGCAGCATTGACCCTGACGAAATGGAAGGCCCAGCTCGCTTCATGCTCGAACGCATGGCTCGCGGGAACCCAAATATCGACATGTCGAAACCAATTCCCATCAGTGCTATCACGGAAGCGATTTCGGCTGCCCGTCGAGGCGGCGGTGAGGGAGGCGGATTCGGTGGCTGGGGTGGCGACTCCAACTGGGGTGGCGCAAACGATGACTCCGTTAGCATGGCTGAAAGCGTTCTCGTTCCTGGCTTCGGTATCAAACGGGAACTTGCTCCTATTCCAGGTTTCGGATCAAACCCTTTCAAATTCAACGTCAAAGTCGAAGAGCAAGATCTTCGCGACGCAGAGGAGCGAATTCGCCGATACGACAGGAATCGGGATGGAATGCTGGACGCGAACGAACTAAAGGCTGGGCGCTGGGGGGATGACCCTATGACCTTTGACCAAAACGGTGACGGGAAACTAACTCGCGAAGAGCTGGCGGTCCGTTCCGCAAAACGTCGATTGAATGCTGCGGCTAGCAGTAGCAACCAACGAGACAATCGCTCCCAGGCGAACAACGGCCAGCAGTCTCGACAAGATTCCGATCGCAAAGAGATGCCGAATCCGTTCGAGAAGATCACCAGCTACCGAATAGCTGACAAAGATGGGAATCCAAAGCGACCCGCCGGTCTTCCTGAGTGGTTTATTCGCAAAGATGTCGATGGCGACAACCAAGTTTCGATGAGAGAGTTTGCGACGAAGTGGACTGAAGATGTCATCGAAGATTTCAATCGATTCGACACCAACGGTGACGGCTTGATCACAACCAGAGAATGCCTAGCTGCTGTGAAGATGGGATTCATTCCCGGCTCCGCTAGCACGAGCCCTAGCTCCAGCAGTAGGTCCTCTGGGTCAAGATCCGAGGGAGCAAGATCCGATTCTTCATCGGCCGCTTCGACGTCAACAGCATCCGGAGGAACAACCAGCGGCGGAGCCTCGAGTGGCGGCACATCGACTGCCGACGCAAGAATGAAGGACTGGGTCGCCAAGAAGATTCAACCATTCGACAAAAATGGTGACGGCAAGTTAGATGTTGATGAGCTCCGGGCTTACGACGCTACAATGGACTTCTCATCCGTTGACACCAATGGGGACGGACTAGCCGATGTTGACGAACTCGCTGCTGCGAGGAAAAGATAATTGGATCATTGAATACCTAACGCACGCATCAAAGAGGGGCTGTTCATCCCCTCTTTTTTGTTTTTGAACCTTACCAAAATCGCGAATGAAAAAGACCGAGCGAGCTGAAGTCGTTTTTCAACGACTAAACGAACTCTACCCCGAGACCCCTATCCCTCTCGAGCATCAAGATCCCTATACGCTGCTAGTGGCAGTTCTGTTGAGTGCCCAGTGCACCGACAAGATGGTGAATCGAGTCACGCCAGACTTGTGGAAACTAGCGGACAATCCCGCTGACATGAGCCGTCAAAGTGCAGAAGCTATTCGACAGATCATTAAACCGTGTGGCTTGAGCCCCCGAAAATCAGTCGCCATCAAAGAGCTGTCGACCATTCTTGTAGAGAAGTATGATGGCAAGGTTCCCGAGTCTTTCGAGGAGCTCGAGCAGCTTCCCGGCGTGGGGCACAAGACCGCTTCGGTCGTCATGAGCCAAGGCTTCGGAGTTCCCGCGTTTCCTGTCGACACCCATATCCATCGACTTGCACAGCGTTGGGGATTAACGAACGGGCGATCTGTCGAGCAAACGGAAAAGGATCTTAAATCGCTTTTTCCTCGCGAGCACTGGAACAGCTTGCACCTGCAGATCATTTTCTACGGCAGAGAGCACTGCACCGCCCGAGGCTGCGACGGCACCGTATGCGGTCTATGCCGAGAGCTCTACCCCAAACGCCGCAAGCCTGTTGTGACGAAAAAATAAAGCAAACGTTCGCGTCTAAATCTACCCCCGCAAATACAAGCGTAACGGCGCAAGCCGTACGGTGTCGGTCCGCAAATAGTAGCGTAAGGGCGCAAGCCGTACGGTGTAGTTCTGCAAATACTAGCGTAAGGGCGCAAGCCGTACGGTGTCGGTCCGCAAATAGTAGCGTAACGGCGCAAGCCGTACGGTGTAGTTCTGCAAATACTAGCGTAAGGGCGCAAGCCGTACGGTGTAGGGCAATGCGTAGCGAGCCCGTAAGTCGCCTTCGGCGACGATCCACAAATGATGGGGAAAGTTGGATTACCAACTAGACTGCTGGGTCGTTAGTGCGTTGGAGCCCTACCGCACGCCTATCGCCCATCCTTGAGCCGATCGCCTAGAAAATTATCGAGTTCTGCGATGTTGTAAATCTTTTGAATGGTCGTATCGATATCGTATTCGATCCGTCGGTATTCGATAGCTTGGTCTTCCAGAATCACGTAACAGCTACGCCAGTCGCCATCTCTCGGTTGCCCCACGCTGCCTACGTTAACCATAGCCTTGTCAGAAGGAAGCTGCGTTTTGTATCCAAACTCATCCGGCCGCTGGAACTGAAGATTGGGGGAAAAAATACCGGGAGCGTGCGTGTGGCCTTGGAATGAGTATCCCTGGACCATAGAGAAAAGCTTTTCCATCTTCCGGCGGTTGTAGATATCCTCTGGGAAGACGTATTCGTTGAGAGGATTGCGAACCGAACCATGTACGAAAAGAATGTTGCCTTCGCTAATGGTGCGTGGCATCCGAGCGATAAACTCGAGACGGCGTTTGGAGTCGTCAGGACAATCGGGATTCTCCAGTTGTCGCCGGGTCCAGAAGATCGCTTGTTCGGCAGCGGCGCTAAAGCCTTCGGGGTCGATCAATGCACCATAGTCATGATTCCCCAGCACACAGCCATCCATTTGGGTTACCAGGTCCAAGCATTCGCAAGGGTTTGGGCCGTACCCCACTACATCGCCGAGGCAGATCGTTCGGTCGCAACCTTGCGTGCGGATATCGGCCTGCACCGCTTGGAGAGCTTCAAGGTTTCCGTGAATATCGCTTACAATCGCAGTCCGCACGCCTAGTCCTCAGTTCTCTATCGACCCGTTCTAAGCCGATCACCCAGCATCCGATCCAAATCCGTAATGGCATAGATTTTTTCAATCGTCTTGTCGAAATCGTACGGCACACGTCGGAAGAAAATTTTCTTCGCGGCATGATCGACGATGACATAGCACGCACGATTATCTTCGTCGCGAGGTTGCCCGACGCTTCCGACGTTGACCATGATTTTTTCGCGACCGAGAGGAAAGACGTTTTCGCAAGCGTCGGGGCGAATGAATTCCAGGTCGGTGGTAAACACACCGGGCATGTGCGTGTGGCCTTGGAAGCAGTATTGGGTCACGCGGTTGAAGATGCTATCCATTTTGTTCTTGTCGTAGATGAACTCGGGGAAAACATATTCGTTGGTTGGGTCACGTGGGGATCCATGCACGTAGAGGAATTTATCGTTGACGTGCATTTTGGGGAGTTCACTGAGAAAGTCCCAGCGTTTGTTGACCACGTTGGTGGGCCCTTGATCGAGGCAGTCGCGGGTCCAATAAATCGCGCGGAGGGCGACAGGATTAAAGCCATCTGGGTCGAACAGAGCGGCTTGGTCGTGGTTCCCCATGATGGTGAGGACCGATTTTTTCATGACCAGATCGAGGCATTCGCAAGGGTTTGGTCCGTATCCTACCACATCGCCGAGGCACATCACCTCGTCCACACTCTGGGTTGATATATCAGCGAGAACGGCCTGGAACGCTTCCAAATTGCCGTGGATATCGCTGATCAGTGCTTGCCTCACGCTATCAACCTTTCTGGAAATCTCTCAAGGGCTAGGAAGTGAAACCGGTTGATCGCGTAGCGAGATAGGTCTATGGGGCACAAAGGTTGTGGGGAGCTCAGCGATCTGGGGAGTCATAGTCTAAACGAAAGCGGGCGGGATGCGAGTCCAGCTTAGGTGGAAAAGGACATTGGCAGGAAGGTAATTTTGAAGGTTTGGGCTGGACGTGAAACCGGGAATGCGTACTATTTGACCCGCGGGATGGAGCAGCCCGGTAGCTCGCGAGGCTCATAACCTCGAGGTCGTCGGTTCAAATCCGGCTCCCGCAACTTCTCTGTTTGGTTAGGAAACTGACCGCAGTAGGTTATTCGATTAAGCCGGTGTCTTGCAGCAACGCAAAACACCGGCTTTTTTCGTATTTTCCTGCAATCTTCTGGGTCTCAACCACTCTCCGGAGACTCGATTCCCGGTCGCAACTCTCGCCAAATCAGCCCCTCTCTGGGGGCCAATCAGAGACAAATACTCTCAGAGTCTCTGGGTTATGAAAAACGCCGGGTTAACGACTCTGGGTAATTCCCTGTCCGACTTGCTCGGGATTCTTTTTTGCAGCTAGTCCGACTCAGTAGGGAGCCGGAGCTTGCGAACTCTGCGGGCGTTTCCCCGCTCGGGGAGCAAAGCTATAGCCAAGGCTTGCTTCCATCTCGGAACCATTTGGCGAGGAAGCGGGACCGCAGTCTTACGATGCTGCTTTAAGACACCCAGAAAACTGCCCCACCACTACACACCAGGCCACTTCGCTGGCCTGGTGGAGCAAATCGTCCCGACGACGAAGCGATGAAGAGTTACTTGTCGGCGTTCGCAGCGGGCGAACTGTGATGCTGATGTGCATCAGCCATTGAAGCATAAGCCGCTTCTTCGTGGCCAAGCTCTTTCAAGACCTGGTCATGCTCCTTCTTCAGCTCCTCAAGCGATGCGTGCATCTTGCTACACATTTCGGCGCATACCTTGCCGTCAGGGCTTTGCTTGCAGCATTCTTCATGCAGAGATTTCTGGATCGTCGTCGCTTGCCCCAGCTGCGTTTCCATTTTCTTCACATGTTGAAGAACCTTTGGATTAGCCCCGTGTTCCTCACGAACGATCACTAGATCCCGCTGGATGGCCTGCAACTGCTGACCAAGCATCTGAGATTCGCCTTGAGTCACCTGGGTTTGAATCATCGGCGAATGAGTTGCATACCGCTGAATTCCGGTTGAATAGTCTCTCGCATGTTGGATGTTGCGAGACGTTCGCTGGTTGGCCCAGAATCCTGCCCCGTTGTTTCTCGATACCTTGTCATTGATCCGTGATTGGGCTTGCGTCACTTGCGGAAAGGCAAGTGCGAGACCCGCTACCAGTGCGATCGAAGCCGCAACTTTTCCAAAACTTTCGATACTCATCATAGTTCCTTTCAAGAACATGACTTGCGACATCATGAATTCAAAGATGTCGACTTCTGTGAGGTCGTGAGCCGCCATTCGGTCCACACATGCGAGTTTGATGCTTCGCTCGTGACTCTCCTTCAGAAATAAAACTGATTCGGAGCATGAATTTCGAAGTAGTGCTGAATTCGTATCAGGATTCCGAATTGACGAAGGCTGGTTTTCTAACGTGTTCGGAAGTCACCTACGTACTGTCCAACTTTACTCGGCTCGAAGCTTGACGAAACGCAGTAGGAAGCTCTTTTCCAGCCAACAAGCGCACAAAACGTTGTTATTCCACAGACTTCGAATCCCATCCGTTTTACAGCCAGAATCGCTCGTGCATTGTTGGCGTCAGTCGTCAAAGCAATTCGCAGGATGCCGTCCGCCCTAAGAATCTTTGCTGTCTGACTAATGAGTACTTGATATAACCGCTTACCGCGATGTTCGGGATTTACGAATGCGGCGAAAAGATAAGCGGTCCGAGGATCCAGAAATAACGGAAGACCTGTCCATGCATGTCCGTTGGAGTTATGCGCGGCTGGAATCTCGCCCGTGCCAACCCAGGCATATGCAACAATCGCTTCGCTGGCCATTAATACATAGCAACGAAATCTTTTACGATCGAGATATTGAAAAGCTTCAAACTGGAAGAGCGGGTTGCACTGTGAAAGAATATCGAAGCTCTCGACCGATAGTTCAATTAGTTCAATCCCGTCGGGTAACTTTTGTCCGGATGCAGCTAAGTGTTCGACATTGGAACACATGAGTAGGCTGAAGTCGGCAATACCTACGCGTCGAAGTAGTGAATACACAAGCCTATCAATTTTTCGCGGAGCGAGCGTGGATGTTGCATCCGATATCACCAATGTCTCACAACCAGTGGCAACGCCCTCAATTGGTTCTTCGTTTTTGGATATAACGATTTCTCCCCGATCGTCAAAACAAATTTTTGTTCAATGCTTCGCTAACTAACTTTTCAGTCCAAAACGAAGCTAGCCTCGCATTGAGTGTTGGTCGTTAAAGACAACCAACACTCTTTGAAAACCTGCCGGTATAACAAACAGGTTAGTATTGTTGACAATCTACTTGGCACCTGAGACGACCTTTTTCAGTCCCTTCTCGGATGGGCACATTGGGCACGTACCACTCTCGACACCCTGTGTGAGCGTGCTCGCGGCTGAGCTGGATTCTTTGCCTCCGCAACAAGTGCCCCCACAGGCCTTGGAATCGCTTGTGCAGCATTCGCATGTGCACTGTGCACAGCTGCAAATCCCGGCTTCACAGCAGCGGCCGCCGTCGGTACAGCAACTAGAGCAAACGCATGCTTGTGGCACATCAGTGGTCGGGTTGCTTGCGACACTCGCCGCAATTGCAAGACTAACAGCAAAAAAAACCAACATCAAAAACACAGCTACTGACTTCATTCTTCAACCTCGTGTTTGACTATCGGACCTCGCGTTGCATGAAACCATTTCCGCAACCGTAAGTTTGGATGCACTTTGCCGACACTTTCTTCAGCGAACTTTGGATTATTTTCGAACCCGGTGCACCTGTCCTGCTCGATTGGCGCTCATTCAGATTCGGCACTGCTCCAGTCGTTTGCAGAATGCTCGCCAAACATTGCTTGAGTGCTTAGATGAAGCTCAATCGAATTGCCTTCACCGCTTTTTTGATTTTTTTGGGGTTTTCTCGATACTTGCTTTATCTCCGAGAAATACCGCATTCCGGCATGAGTGCTGCGGGGGCGTCATTGCGAAGGCTTCGAACCTTTCGAGGTCATTTACCCCAATTTCATGCGAGGTTTGTTATGTCCCACTTTTCACTTGTTGCTGCGTTCGCCCTATCCGCGATTGTTCCGCTCTCGGCATTTGCCGACCAACATGAGGATTCGAAAATGAAGAAATGCGCCGAAGTCTGTGCCGCTTGCCAAGTCGAGTGCGATAGCTGTTTTGATCATTGCCTGAAAATGCTTTCCGAAGGGAAAAAGGAGCATCAGGCAACCGCAAGAATGTGCGCTGACTGCGCCGAGTGCTGCAAAACATGCGCGACACTGTGCGCCCGAAACAGTCCCTTAGCTAAGCCCATGCTCGAATGCTGCGCCAAGTGTTGTGAAGAGTGTGCGGCTGCGTGCGAAAAATTCCCCGATGATGAACATATGGCCGCATGTGCTAAGTCCTGCCGCGAGTGCGCGAAGGAATGTCGCGACATGCTCAAGCAAGTTCAGAAATGATTGCATAGCAACAACCGGGAAGTGAAATGACGAGTCTTTTGTTTCAAGCCGCGCTTCCGGCGCGGCTTGAAACTCAACTCATCGCCACGACCTTAATCGCAATGCGTTTGTCACGACAAAGAAGCTTGAGAGACTCATCGCCAGACCTGCCGCTATCGGGGACAGACTCAGACCTGTCATGGGTTTAAGCAGGCCGGTTGCAATGGGAATAAGCAAAACGTTGTAGCCAAATGCCCAACCCAGATTCTGCTTGATGTTCAACATCACGGCCTTCGACAAGCTTATCGCACGCGGAATATTCTGAATGTCGCCAGACATCGCAATCACATCGGCGCTCTCGATCGCAAGGTCTGTTCCTGTGCCCATCGCGATCCCGACATCGGCGATCGTTAATGCAGGAGCATCGTTCAAGCCATCGCCCACGAAAGCCACACGTCGTCCGTCTCGCTTGAGAGTGTATACCACGTCTGCCTTGTCATTCGGACGCACTTCTGCATAGACCATCGTTACTGGTATCCCGCAGCGATCTGCGATGGATAACGCGGTTCGCTCATTGTCACCTGAGATGAGCGCCACTTCGTAGCCCGATTGTTTTAGTTGCTCCACAGCACTTGGTGTCGATGGTTTGATGGGATCGGAAACGATCATGATCGCAGCGAGCGAACCGTTGACGGCTGCAAAAAAGTATCCGCTTCCCTCGGACATTGCATCAGCCACTTGTGCATCCAACGACGATGTATTGATGCGGCGTTCTCGCATCATCTTTTCCGAGCCGATGATTATCGCGTGACCGTTGGATAATTCGGCTTCAACTCCCGCGCCTGCAATGGCGTTGAAGCTGGTTACGGTAAGAGGCGACTTGGGCCCTTTGGCAGCGGCATCAACAATAGCTGTGGCCAAAGGGTGCTCCGATCGTTGTTCTACGAGAGCCAGTTGGGACAGCAAGTCGTCACTCGAGAACGGTGGCAATACGTGGAATAGCGAGAGCTGCGGTTTTCCAACCGTCAGCGTTCCGGTTTTATCAAAAGCGACCAAGGCGACTTGGCTCAAAGACTCGATGGCATCCGTCGAGCGAAACAGAATCCCTTGCTGCGCCGCCTTGCCCGTACCCACCATCACACTCGTCGGAACCGCGAGTCCCATTGCACATGGGCAAGCAATAATGAGTACAGCGACCGCATGGATGAGTGCTTGATCGATTGAGCCGCCGGGCATCACGAAAAGCCATGCGAGGGCAGTAAGCAGTGCGATCAATAACACCACAGGTACAAAGTACGCGACGACTCGATCAGCAATGCCTTGAATGCGCGGCTTCGAAGCCTGCGCAGATTCAACGAACGCCACGATCTTCGCTAAAGTCGTGTCGGCTCCGATGGCAGTGGCTCGAAACTGAATACTTCCGCTGCCGTTGATCGTACCTGCCACCACTTCGTCCCCCGCTTCCTTGGCCACTGGTACGCTCTCACCAGTCACCATGCTCTCATCGATATAGGTAGAGCCACTAACGACCACACCGTCCACTGCGATGGCAGATCCAGGGCGGACTTCAACAATATCATTAAGGACAACAGCCTCCGCAGGAATGGTCACCGCTTCACCATTGCGTATAACCGTGGCCATTTTCGGGACCAGTTTTAGAAGTACCTTCATCGCGTCCGACGCTTGATGCCTGGACTTCGTTTCAAGGAACTTGCCTAACAAGATCAGCGTGATCACCACTGCTGACGCTTCAAAGTAGACATGGCGCGACTGCGGAGGGATCCACTGAGGAAAAATCGTGACAACGGTGCTGTAGAGGAAAGCGGCCATCGTCCCCAGGAGAATCAGCGAATTCATATCTGGAGATGTTGAAAAGAGGCTTTTTGCGCCTAGCCGAAGGAAGCGTCCGCCGAACCAGAACTGAACAGGAATGGCCAAGCCGAGCATGACCCAATTCCACTGCTCCATCGACAACCAGGACATCATCAAACTCATGACTCCGTGGAACAACATGGGAGCCATCGCCAGCACAACGATCGGTAATGCAAAGATCGCTGCCCCGACGAACAAATGCCACAATCGCTGAGCTTCTAAATCGTTGTCCTCAATCGAACCCGCGTTTCGCACCGTGGAGAGCTCAACCGGCTCATAACCCAGCTTTGTAATCGCAAGCTGGATCGTTTCGAGTTCGCCAGCCTGTGGAAAATGGTCGAACTCGACCGCCGCACGCTCCGTCGCGAGGTTGACTGAAGCGCTGGTCACTGATGGAATCTTGCGCAGTCCATTTTCGACGCGTCGGACACACGCAGCGCAGGTCATGCCCTTTACGCCAATCTCGACCGTCTGCTCAGCATTCATCATTATCCATCTCCTCGTTTGAGAAGCCCCACCACTTGGTTAGAGGTTGCTAATTTGAGGCTACTGCTTCATAGCCGGCTTCTTCGACGGAGGCCACGATTGATTTGTCGACGAATTGCCCCTCGACGAATGCTTTCCCTGCTTTCAAATCAACCTGGGCCGCGGTTACGCCGTCGGTGGCTCGGATGGCTGACTCAACCGCTGATTTACAGTGGCCGCATGTCATGCCAGTGATCTGGAAGGCCTGTTTACGTGGTTCTTGGTTCATTTTTGCGTCCCTTATTGGCGTAGAGCTGAGTGGCCGTATCGCTAGGTTGGATGCCGGCACAGCGTTGATTCTTCAGGTAGAATGGGCCTGTTCGCGAGGAAATCTGCCGGCACTTCGACTCGCGGAGCCAAAATCGGAAAAAATCAGAATTTCCGTGAAGGAACGCCGCTTGAGGTCCATCCAAAGCACGTAAGCGTCGAAATTTCAAGAAAAAGCACGAGTCATGTCATCACTTACCCTCCATATCGTTTTGCTGTTCGCGGTAGCGTACAGTCAAATCTTTGGCGGAGTTTCGTGTTGCTGCCTCTCGCGAACGATCATTGCAAGTCTGGCGACTGCGCAAGGGGCTGCGCCAGCCAGCGTTGATCACGCGATGCCAAACGTGGCCCTTGCGCCGAAGTGCCCCAAATGTGCTGCTGCCCAAGCAGCCGGTGCGAGAAGTGTGAATTCCGAGGGACTTCGAAGTTCCAGCGTTGCGGGGAGCAACGAATGCCAATGCGCGAAAGCTATTTCTATCGCTACAGCTCAACTCGAACCTCGTTCTCCGTCCATTGCTGCGCAGTATATCGCGACTACCCCAGCGACTTGGGACGTCATCCCTCGTGCACAACGGATTGTGTTTCAAAGACTTGAAGTTCCAATTCCCTTCGAGGGTTGTTCCTGGCAGTCGATCGCCTGTATTTGGAAGAAATGAAAAGGCCCACAATCCGATAGCTTCGGAGTTGTTGACTGGCCGTGTGCTTAACTTCAGGCACACACCAATGCTTTTTAGTTTCTTATACAAAATAGGTGAATCATGTTCGCAAAAATCACTCTTTTGGGCGCTCTCGCTCTTTCCGCAGTTTCCTACTCTGTAAATGGAAGTCAGCGAAGCACGAATGCAGCGCCCGAGACCTCCGTTAGTGAACCTACCTGCTGCACGGAACATGCTTACTGCTGTGCGGTAGATCAACCTTGCTGCCCTCGCTAGATCGACAAGTACGGTCTGAAATGGAGCCCTGCTCGAAGCTACCGAAAGCTTCGGGAAGTTTTCTCTTTTTGGCGGGAAGGAGTGAAGAATGATACCAACAGAGTCATCCAATGAGATAAATGGAAAAGCGGAGGATCGCGCATCGCCGCTGACTAAAGAAGATTTGACGCTGTGGATTAGTCGTGCCAGCAACGGACATCGAGAGTCACAAAAGCACATTTATGAGCTATTGGCAGCCAGGTGCTATCGAGTCATTCGAAAGATTGTTGGCGATAGTCATGTTGACGACGTAATGCAGGACTTTGTCATCCACTTGTTTTCGCGGCTAAGTCAGTTCCGTTTCGAATCAACGCTCGAAACATGGGCGCACCGAATGGCTGTGAATCAAAGCTTGCAGTACCTGCGAAAAATGAAACGGGAAGAACAGCGTATTCAAAAAGTCGCGGAGGCTGGAGAAGTGTCTTTTAATGTTAATCAAAAGATCCAAGCAGACGAAGATATTGAGGTTCTTGAGTTGGCTATGCGGCAAATCACGGGTGAGCAGCGAGCGATTCTGCACATGAAAGAAGTCGAAGGCCTTGGATACTCAGCGATCGCAGGCGTCCTGGGCATACCCGAAGGTACCGTTGGTTCACGCTTAAACAAGGCTAGAAACGAATTGAGGACTTCTCTGATCCACTTGGGCTGGGAGGCATAAGAATGAATTGCGATATTGTTGCAGAACACTTGTCTGCGTACATCGACCAAGAGCTCGACGCCGCGGCTTGTCTCCAACTGGAGGAGCATGTTGAACAATGCGATGCATGCCGTGGGCTGATATCTGAATACCGCTCGATGGGCGTATTGATGCGACGTTCGGAGCGAATAGTCGATACGGAAGCAGTATGGGAACAAGTTTCTCGCAAACTTGAAACTCCTGTTGTGACACTTGCTTCAACAGAATCCCAATGGAGGGCTTGGACCAAGCGTTATGGCACTTCTATTTTGGCTGCGGCTGCTGGTGTTCTTCTCCTGGTTTCGGCACTGCGCTACGCTGCGCCCGATAATCACGACGCCGCTAATGCGTTGCACGATCATGCTGCCATGGCCGTTGATTTTGCTGAGGTATTCCGCTCAGCCAGAACGGAACCTCAGATCGCCTTGTCCAAACTGAGCGAGAAGTACGACGGCCGTGAACTAGGCACCGAAGAAGCTACGAAATATCTTGGCTATCAGCCGGCGTTATTCAAAGGTGTTCCCGAAGGGTTCACTCGTGTGTCAACACACGTTTTGAACATGCCATGCTGCAAATGCTCGGCAACCATTTGTGAGCGAAGCGACGGCACATCGCTAATCGTCTTTGAACACAGAGATGAGCAACCTATCTGGTTTGGCGACTCCCCGTCAATTGAGACGCAGTGCGCGGGCATGCCTTGCAAGATTATTGAGTCAGCTGGGCAACTAGCCGTTAGCTGGAGAAACCAAGATCGGCAAATGACGATCGTCGGCGCAGATGATCTGACTGAAGTGAATCACTGGGTAGCGTCTCTGAAGTTGTAAGCACCACCTAGACTAATTCGACATCCCTTTCCAACTCCCTTGTTCCATAAAGGACTAAACCATGATCAAGAATAGTATTCTCGCTCTCCTTTTCGTTTTCACTGCGGCAGCGTCAAGTTATTCGCAAACAGCAAAAGACGAAACGTCTGAGCAACGTCGCGAGCGTCTGCGGATAGCTGTGCAAGCGATATGTCCAGTGTCGGGCGAGTCACTCACTGACCATGCCAAGCCGGTTAAGATGACGAACCCAGAAACCAAAGAGGTGCTTTATGTCTGTTGTGAAGCATGTCTAGAGTCGAAGCCGGACGCCAAGCACATTGAAAAGATCCGAACCAACTTCGCCAAAGCCCAAGGACACTGCTTGGTGATGACGGACAATGAAATCTCTTCCGATTCGAAGCACGGTATTGTCGATGGGCACTTTGTATACGTCTGTTGCCCGCCATGTGTAAAGAAGATGAAGGCCGAACCAGACAAGTTCTTGTCCAAGCTTGATGACCTTTACGAAGCGTCGCTCAAGAAGTAACCGTTCGATTCTACTGTTTCAACTGAAGGTGTTTAGAAATGAAAAGATGGAACTTGTGTTGTTTGTTTATTCTTCCCTTAGCGTTGACCACTCTGGTCTTCCTTAGTGGCTGCAATCCGTCGCAATCGGACAAGACCGCAGATCAGACTGCACCACGCGCTGAGGGTGAAAAGGCTGGCGCTGCAAGCGATGAGAGATCTGCAACGAACTCAGTTGCCGGCGACGTTGACAGTGAACATGGTCATATCCCGGGTGCTCACGGCGGCATCATGATTTCACTGGGGAGAGACAGTTATCACGTGGAAGCGGTCATCGATTCAGCAGGTGCTGTTCGGCTTTACACGCTTGGCAAGGATGAGAGTCGAGTTATCGACGTGGAAAGCCAGACGTTGAAAGGGTTTGTCAAAGCTGAAGGGGACGCGGATTCCAAACCAATCTCATTTGAGGCATCTCCACAGGACGGCGACAGCCCTGGGAAGACTTCGCTTTTCATGGGGAAACTTCCACAGGAACTGGTGGGGCGCAAGCTGGATGTAACCATTCCAAACATTCGAATCGATGGCGAGCGATTTCGTCTGGGTTTTGTCTCTGGACAGGAGAGCCATGATGAATCGTCCGACATGCCGGCTAAGGTCGCTAACGAAGCAGAACGAGAATTGTATTTAACAGCGGGCGGTCGGTACACCGCTGCGGACATCGAAGCCAATGGCAATATGACCGCCTCGCAAAAGTTCAAAGGGCTAAAGTCGGAGCATGACATGAAGCCAAAAGTTGGCGACATGCTGTGTCCTATTTCAGGAACAAAAGCGAATTCCAAATTCACGTGGATTATCGATGGTAAGCCTTACGAGTTCTGCTGCCCTCCGTGCGTCGACGAATTTTTGGCTTCCGCGAAAGAGTCAACGGACCCGCTGCCTGACCCAGATAGTTTCATCAAGAAGTAGGTTATGATTCTTCCATCGCAAGCTCGTTTCATCGCAGTATTAATGCTTGCCCTGACTACGTCGCTGGCTAGCGGCCACGAAGGACATCAACCGCTTCCCACCAAGGGTGTCCAAGTTGATACACAGAATGGTCAACTGACCTTGTCAGCGCAAGCGCGGGATGCCATTGGACTTCAATCAGAAGAGCTTGTGGTAGGCACCGTTGCTTCCACCTTGACGGTCTATGCGGAGGCCGTTACGCCGTGGCAAGCAAAGGCGTTCGGCTCGGCGCAGATTTCTGGTCGCATCGCCAAACTACTATCGCGTCCTGGGGACTTTGTGAAAAAGGACCAGATCATTGCGGAGTTGAGTAGTCGCGAATTGGAACTGCTCAAACTGGATTATCAGCAGGCAGTTAATGACCTAAGCCTTAACCAGCGTCTGCTTGACATGACAAGACCATCTGCGTTGGCCGGAGCTGTGCCGATGCAACGATTGCTGGAAATCGAAAACGCAGTTGAGCAGAGCCAGAACCGCGTGGAAGTCGCCCGAATTCGCGCCCGTACTCTTGGCGTTTCTTCCGAAGCCTTTCAAAACAGCGCATCTGGCTCGTTGAACTATCCCATTCGGTCGCCTATCGCTGGCCAGATCCTTCACTCGGACCTTGCAGAGGGCAAGTACGTGGAGGCGTTGGAACACCTATTTGAAGTTGTCAATACCGATGGAGTTTGGGTTCGGCTTCAACTCTTGGAAAAGGATATTTTTAAGGCCAAAGTAGGCAACCGAGTGAGGGTCGAGTTCCCTGCGCCGTCGATCTCGGTAGAAGGCGTTATCGATCGAATGGATGCTGGTTTAGATCCCCAGACTCAAGTCAGTTCAGCGTGGATGACACTTGCAAACCAAACGATCATTCCTGGACTTGTTGGTCGGGGCACGATTTATACATCAGAGCAAGACGAGAAACTCACCGTTCCGCAGCGGGCAGTGTACAGCGACGGGCTGCAGAATTATGTATTTGTTGAAGAGGCATCGACTCGGACGTCCGCAGAGTACCGGAAGAAGACCATCCAGTTAGGTAAGCGTACTCTGGGAGCGCATAAGCAAATTGAGCCGATGGTCGAAGTGCTCCAAGGCGACATTTATCCTGGTGACCGAGTGGTAGTAAAGGGAGGTCACGAGTTATCGAGTTTGTTCTTTCTTGGCGTTCTAAAGCTCTCTAGCAGTGACCAGCAACGTTTAGGGATACGGACCGAGCCAGCGAGTCACCGCGAAGTTGCTTCGACTACGCAGCTCACTGCGTCCGTGACGTTGCCCCCCGAGAACCGAAGCGTACTTTCCTCTCAATTAGACGGAACGGTCTATTCACACAAACTGAATCCGGGGCGATACGTCGAGGCCGGTGAAATATTAATGGAGATCGCGTCGCCTGAATTTCACAAGCTCCAGCTCGATCTGATCAGTACGTCGCTCGCCGCCGAACTCTCGCTTCGTCGCGCTGATCGTCTTGACGGCGTCAAAGGCGATGCGGTTTCACTACGCATCGTTTTGGAAACGCGCTCAGAGGCGGACCAGTTAAAGGCGCGTGCCGAAAGCCTAAGGCGGCAGCTTTCTACGTTGGGATTACTTGAAAGCGAAATAGAATCAATCGTTAAAGAACGACAAATCCTCGACTATCTTCCACTTCGCTCCAACATTGCGGGACGCATTACCTCGTCCGTCGTCACGTTAGGCGAAACAGTTGTCGCGAGCCAGCCTCTTGTCGAAATTCACAATCTCGAATCCGTATGGATTGAAGCGCATGTACGATCGCACGAGACCCATTCTCTAAATGGAGAAGTAAATGGCATCGCAACGATACTTGCCAATCCTGACATTAGCTTTCCAGTCGTCGTTTCACGAATCGGTCCAACAGTAAACGAGTCGACCCGCACACAGAGGATATGGCTTACTCCAATTGCAACCTCGAGTAGCCCGCAACTTCGCTCAGGCGCATTGATTACGGTCGTCTTGCCAATAGGAAGTCCAACATCGACTCTAGCGATCCCTTCTTCCGCAATCCTTCGCGAGGGGATGCACTATTTCAGCTTTGTTCAAAAGGACGATGGATACGTCGATCGACGCCGACTAAAGATTGGTCGCTCTGATGGTGCGTACACGGAGATTGTTGACGGTATCGAAGCGGGTGAGTTGGTCGTAACCGCTGGTGGTCGTGAGTTACAGACGGCCTTTGCATCATTGAGGTAGCATCCTTGCTCGACAGCATCATTCGTTTCTCATTACATAACCGGGCCATCGTTGCGATTGCATCACTGCTCGTAATGCTGGTCGGAGCATCGTTGCTTCGAACCATGCCTGTCGATGTGTTTCCTGACCTTAATCGTCCCACGGTGACGATTATGACCGAAGCACCGGGCCTGGCTCCGGAAGAAGTCGAAGTGCTCGTGACGCGACCGATCGAACTACTCTTAAACGGAGCTACCGGAGTCAAACGCGTTCGATCGTCATCGGCCATTGGTCTTTCGATCATTTGGGTTGAGTTTGACTGGGGAACCGACATCTTCATTGATCGACAGATCGTGAATGAGAAGTTGCAGCTAGCTCAATCAAAACTGCCGGCGGGTACCAACCCGACGCTCGCTCCTATTTCATCCATCATGGGTGAAATCATGTTGCTCGCGCTTCGTAGCGATATTGAACCGAGCTCGAAGTTAGAGGCGGACGCGAAAGCGATGGAGCTGCGCACGCTGGGCGAGTTCACGGTGCGCAATCGACTCCTTGCCGTTGAAGGCGTATCGCAGGTTTCCGTGATGGGCGGAATTCTTAAGCAGTATCAAGTCCTCACCTCCCCGTCGAGGCTGGCGGCTCGCAATGTAACCCTTGCACAGCTAACGGACGCCACCGCAAAAGCCAATGTGCTTGCGGGTGGTGGTGTGATGGATCGCGGCGAGAAAGAATCGCTACTTCGTATCCAAGGCCAGTCGCTAACTCTCGATGAGGTCGCCGCGACTCCGATCCTTTGGCGTGAGCAAGTACCCATACGAATCGGCGATGTGGCCGATGTCAAACTGGGCGGACCGATTAAGCGCGGCGACGCTTCTGCGGTCGTGAAGATTGAGCCAGATGTGAATTTCGCCGTCGATCGAGCTGCGGAGTATGCGCAGATGAAGGATGAAGCACATCTTTCATCTAGCGACCACGTTCTCCCCGGGCAACTACATACCGGACCCTACCGCGAGCTGAGAGGCGGTATGGCGGTAATGCTTACCGTGCAAAAGCAGCCCGACGCGGACACGATTAAGCTTGACCGAAGAATAAACGATGTGTTGGCTTCGGTTCAGCGTGAGTTGCCAGCGGATGTAAAGATTGAATCCGAAATTTTTCGCCAGAGCCACTTCATTGAAGCGGCGGTTGACAACGTCAGTGAAGCAGTACGCGACGGCGCTATCTGGGTAATCGTGATTCTGTTTCTTTTGATGGGCAACTTTCGTACAAGCATCAGCTCATTGTCATCCATGCCGCTGTCAATATTGCTTACCGTCATCGTCTTTTACCTGTTCGGTATCACCATAAACACGATGACACTGGGCGGGATCGCGGTTGCCATCGGCGACTTGGTCGACGATTCGATCGTTGACGTTGAAAACATTTATCGTCGACTTCGCGAAAACAAACAGTTGCCAACTGAGGCTCAGAAGCCGGCCCTGGATGTTATCTTCTCAGCATCGAGCGAGATTCGGAACTCGATTGTCTACGCAACTCTCATCGTCGTGTTGGTTGTGTTGCCGCTATTCATGATGTCCGGAATCGAGGGGCGATTGTTCGCACCGCTGGGTATTGCCTACATCGTCGCATTGCTGTGTTCGTTGGTGGTCGCCTTATCCTTTACACCTGTACTGGCCAGTGTATTGCTGCCTCGCGCGCCATTCTTAGCCGACAGACGCGAACCTTTAATCATGCGTTGGTTGAAGCGCTGGGACGAACGATTGCTGCGATGGACGCTTGGTCGTCCAAGGACCGTCCTCGCTGGGGTGAGCGTATTAGTGCTGCTCAGTTGCAGCACCCTTCCTTGGATGGGCGGTGAGTTCTTGCCTCCATTCAATGAAGGAACAGCGACAATCAATTTACGACTTGAACCAGGAACTTCCCTAGGCGAGAGCCAGAGAATTGCTGGCCGCGTTGAAGATATCCTACTTGAAGTGCCAGAGGTTCTATCGGTTGCCCGCCGCACCGGACGCGCCGAACTGGATGAGCATGCAGAAGGTGTGAACAACACGGAATTCGAAGTGCGATTCGCTCAACATAAGATTGAGAAATTGGGATGGCACAATGCTGTACTACGAGCAATTCCGATCGCGCATCTTTGGAGCTTTGAATACCAGGGGCGAGCGCAGGAGTCGGTGATTGCGGACCTGCGCGATCGGATTTCAAGCATTCCGGGTGCGGCCGTCAACATCGGCCAGCCGATCTCCCATCGTTTAGATCACATGATGTCCGGCATTCGGGCTCAGATCGCAGTAAAGGTGTTTGGCAATGATCTGCGTGAGCTTCGCACAGCGGCATACGATATCCAGGCTCGGATGCAAGAGATTGACGGGGTCGTCGACCTCCAGATTGAGCCACAGATTGAGATTTCGCAACTGCAGATGCGAGTCAAGCGTGACGAGGCCTCACGATACGGTCTTACACCGGGTGACGTGGCGGAAGTGTTGGAGACGGCCTTCAAGGGCAGAATTGTTTCTCAGGTCATCGAAGAGGATAAGTACTTCGGCTTAGTGGTCTGGTATGACGAGGAGGCGCGCAGAGACCCAAACGTCATAGAAGAAACCATTCTTGAGACACCTTCGGGAGCGAAGGTCGCACTTTCACAAGTTGCCGAAATCTTGGATACGACCGGCCCTAATGTGCTCAATCGTGAACACGTTCAACGCCGAGTTGCCGTTTTCTGCAATGTCCAGGGGCGAGACTTGGCAAGTGTCGTACGCGATATCAAACTAGCACTCCAGCCGGTTGAGCAGTCTCTTCATGAGCTGCCAGGTGAGTATTATCTCGACTACAGTGGACAATTTGAAGCACAGCAGCAAGCCACATACAGATTATGGGGATTTGCGTTGCTGAGTATCGTCGGCGTCTACCTGCTGCTGATGAAAGCCCTCGGCTCGCAGCGTTCTGCACTCCAGGTGATTGTAAACGTGCCATTGGCAGCGCTAGGCGCGATCGTTGCGCTCCTGATTGTGAATAGACCTGAAGCTTCTGAGTTTGTGGGCCAAGCTTGGTATCTCTGGCCAGGTATTTGGATTCAGGCGACCCACTTATCTTTGGCGCACTGGGTTGGATTCATCACGCTCATAGGCATTGTTAGTCGCAACGGCATTATGATGATCTCGCATTATCAACACTTGATGGAAGTTGATGGAATGCCATTTGGAAAGGAAATGATCATTCGCGGCAGCCTTGAACGCCTCGCGCCCGTAATGATGACAGCCATGACCAGCTTTGTAGGACTGCTTCCTTTGTTGTTTGGGTACGGCGAACCTGGCAAGGAGATCCTTTATCCGCTTTCCATTGTGTTGTTTGGCGGCATGATTGCATCAACCGTTCTAGACCAAATCGTTACTCCTGCACTTTTTTACCTTTTTGGCTCTGGGCTACCCATGTCGGACCAAGCGAGTTCACCGAATGTTTAAGACTACTTTGGCAGCTTTTCTGATATTGCTTCCCGCGTTCGTCTCTGCTTCCGAACCCTTCACCATCATCTCGGGGAGCGGCGAGAAATCACCGAAACAACCGCAAGCTAGTGTTGATTCGCTGGGTGTCGCCCATGTTACATTCGGCGTTGGAGACGACGTTTATTACTGCCGAGTTGGAGCTGATGAAAAGCCCTCACCACTCGTTGCCTTTCAGGTACCTAACATGTCGCTTGGAATGCGAAGAGGTCCTCGGATTGCTCATGCCGGCGATGCTATTGTCATCACTGCGATTGGAGGTCCGCAGGGCAAAGGTGCTGATGGAGACGTTTTGGCGTACCGCTCACTGGACAGCGGAAAGAGCTGGCTTGGCCCAGTGAAGGTCAACGACATTGAGGCCTCGGCGCGGGAGGGCCTGCACGCAATGACCGCCAGTGACGATGGAACATTGTGGTGCGTTTGGCTTGACCTTCGTGCGAAGCGGACTCAGCTCTTCGCATCTAAATCGATCGATCAAGGGGCCAGTTGGAGCAAGAATCAGTTGGTCTACCAATCTCCCGATGGAAGTATTTGTGAGTGCTGCCATCCATCGGTTGTAGCGGACGAGAGTTCAGTACACGTTCTCTTTCGCAATTCGCTTAAAGGAAAGCGCGACATGTATCTCGCATCTTCAGAAGATCGCGGAGACACCTTCGGTTCCGTAGTGCGCCTTGGTGAAAGTAGTTGGCAACTCAATGCTTGCCCAATGGATGGAGGCATGTTGGCGATGGATAAGAACAATAAAATTACTACAGTGTGGCGACGTGACCGCACGCTTTTACTTGCGAGTCCGAGAAGTGGTCTAGAAACTATTCTCGGCACAGGTGAACAACCGTGGGTCGCGAGCGATGGTGACAGTCTTTTTGAAGTGTGGACCAGCAAGCGTGACGGCGACCTTTTGATGAGGAGCACTGGCAGCACCCGCAGCGAACAAATGGCGACAAATGCCAGCTTTCCGATTGTCGTGGCAAGCAACGCGTCAGAGGCAGTATACGTCTTATGGGAGCAGCGATCTGGTGACACCACCACGCTTCTAGGCCGGAAGATCCAGTAGGTGAGACTTCAGTCTCGCCATGGGAACCTAGCCTTTTGCGAAGAGGACTGTTAATGATATTGCTTGACTTCATTAATTTTTTTGTGCCTATTCTGCTTCGCATTTCAGCACCAAGTTGCGAATATTCTCCCGGGGTAATGAGACGCGCATCGGCTGTTTTGCATAGATAGATCTGGGAGGGACGCTATTTCGGCTCCCTCCAAGGTCTTTCCGTGGAGCACAATCATCGACGCTTACTCTCTCGAATCTCGTCCCTACGAGGACGATCTGCCGTGCGATGCTGCATCAGTTCGTCGCCGGTCCATTGCCGTGATCCTTCTCCGAGGCATTCGTCGTTTCATCGCCGCCGATCGCGAATTGAATGACGATCAGAGCCCGATTTCAGCGCAGTTCGAACCTGTTTTGGGCATTCTCGAAGACTCTTTACCCGAGCCGCTTGATTTCGTTTCCGACACACCCCTCTCTGTGTCCGACGTCTCCGAAACACCGGGTTTTGGAGGCGATCGAAACATTCAAGAAGGAGGTAAATCGTGAGCAACGAAGCGAGAAACCGGGACATCGCGGCTCTGCTGGCCAGAGGTGTCATTCGGGTCAAGAAGCAACCACTAGTGGCGAAGGCGATCAGGTCGCAAATGCCAGCGAAGCATGACGTCAACAACATATCGCGAAATTCAGTAAACAACGATTCGCAGGTTTCACAGAGCCAATCGAGAGACGGAGGTGATCAATGAGCCCACACGTCACCATCGAGATCGCAGAGTTGCAGAACAAAACGGTCAATCAACTGGTCCAACGCTACGAGCAGGTTTTCAACGAAGAATGCCGGAGCCGTAACAAGCAGTACCTGATCCGGCGCATCGCTTGGCGACTGCAAGCCAACGAGGAAGGTGGGCTCTCTCGAGCAGCTCTCAAGAAAGCGGCAGAGCTGGCTGAGGATGCGGAGACGCGAGTGACTGCGCCGCGCAAAACCACCTCCGAAGGCGTGAAGTTGGTCGTGCCAGAACCGACTGCGTTTGTGGACTGGGACCCGCGATTGCCACCACCGGGCAACATCATCGAGCGGCAATACAAAGGCAAGATGATTCGGGTGATCGTCCTACAAGACGGTTTTGAATACGAAGGCCAACGCTACAAATCGCTGACGGCGATCGCGAAAGAAGTCAGTGGTTCTCACTGCAACGGATTTTTGTTCTTTCGACTTGGGAGGAAAGCATGAGTACCAAACCAACACCACGTCCCAGAACGATCCGCTGTGCGATCTACACTCGCAAGTCGACTGAAGAAGGACTCGATCAACAGTACAATTCGCTCGATTCGCAACGCGACGCTGGTGAGGCCTACATTCGAAGCCAAGCCAATGAGGGTTGGGAGCTCGTACCCGATCGCTACGACGACGGAGGCTTCTCCGGTGGCAACATCGAGCGCCCGGCGCTGAAGCGGTTGATGGAAGACATCCAAGCCGGCAAGATCGATTGCGTGGTCGTCTACAAGGTCGATCGACTCAGCCGCTCGCTTCTCGACTTTGCCCGCGTAATGGAGACGTTCGACAAGTTCAGTGTCTCCTTCGTATCGGTAACTCAGCACTTCAACACCACGCATTCGATGGGTCGGCTAACGCTGAACATCCTGCTTTCGTTCGCGCAATTCGAACGCGAGATTATCGGCGAACGCATCCGCGACAAGCTAGCCGCCCAATGCCGGCGCGGACAATGGACTGGTGGTTATCCGGTTCTGGGCTACGACGTCGATCGGAGCGAACGAACACCGAAGCTGGTAATAAATCCTGAGGAAGCCACCAAGGTCCGTCGTATCTTCTCGCTCTACCTCGAAATGAAGAACCTTCTCCCGGTGGTAAACGAACTCGACGAACGTGGTTGGACCAACAAGCTTTGGCACTCAAAGAAAGGACTGCCAAAGGGTGGCCGTGCCTTCGACAAGAGCAGTCTGCATGCGCTTCTGACCAACCCCATCTACTGCGGAAAGATCAAGCACAAGACCGATCTTTACCAGGGACAACACCAAGCAATCGTCGATCAGGAAATCTTCGATCGCGTTCAAGCACAGTTGCGTGAGAATGGCTTCAACCGTGGCAATCGCCTACCAAGCAAACATGGTGGCCTGCTGAAGGGACTGATCCGCTGTCCCAACTGTGATGTTGCGATGGTTCACAACATGACGAAGCGAAACTCGATCGTCTACCGCTATTACACATGCGTCCGAGCGATCAAACGCGGTCGACAATCGTGCAAGCATCCGTCGCTGCCAGCGGGTGAAATCGAAGCTGCGGTCGTTGATCAAGTTCGAGACATTTCCCGAGACGCGGGGCTCCGAGACGAGATTATTCGCCAAGCGATGGTGGCTACACAGCAAGGCAGAAAAGAAATTGAGGCACACCAGATTCAGCTTGGACGGCAGCTCGCGCGGGATCACGGCGAGATCAGGCAACTCGCGCTCGACGAACGACCCGGCGGCCAGGTATCGCATCGCATTGCCGACATTCAAGAGCGAATCGAGAAGGCTGAGCTTGAACTTGCCAAAGTGAATCGACAACTCGTCGACTTGGAAAAGCATGAAATGTCCACTCAGGAAATCGAAGATGCCCTAATTGACTTCGATCGCGTCTGGGACGCACTGACGACTCGCGAGCAATCCCAACTGTTAGCGCTGCTTGTCTCGACGGTCGAGTTCGATCAAAGCGATTGCACGATCGCGATTACATTCCACGCCAGCGGCATCGAGACGCTGGAACAACAATCACAGGAGGTTTGATGGTCACCGTAAAACGCAAACTCAACGTCAGCATCGCTTCGCGAGGCCGCATCGCGATTCGTCCACATGATCCCAACGCGGAAACACCACGACCAAGGCCATCGAGCAAGTTACCTCGTATCACCAGGCTGATGGCCCTGGCTATCCGGTTCAATGAGATGATTCGAACTGGGGAGGCATCGGACATGATCGAGCTAGCTCGGCTTGGACACGTTACCCAGCCGCGTATGAGCCAGATAATGGCCCTCAACCAGCTCGCCCCCGACATCCAGGAAGCCCTACTCAACCTGCCGGCCACCAAAGGCAAGCCCGAGATCCATGAGAAGCGACTGCGTCCGATCGCTGCCATGCTCCGCTGGGAAGACCAACGGGGGGCGTGGAAGCGAATTTGCGACGAAGTTGGGCTCGCAATGGACGCTCTGGCAGAGTCTGCGGATCGATTCTGAAAAATTCTTTAGTCGGTTTTTTCCGGTAAAAAATGCACTTTTCCCAAATTTCGCATCCGGCTGTGACCAAACGTGTCACAGGGGTGCAGTTCAATACTCCCATTACATTAACTAAAGCTAGCAATTTGGAGACGCTGGTCTTTTCGAGCCCCAAGGATGCGTTTCAACATGAGTGGAAGAGTGATCGCCTATGCCTACTTACAACCCCAAGCAACTCGGTGAACCAGAGGTCGTCCGAGAAATCAACCCGACTGTTCTTTGTGCTTTCCTGAAGCCGTTCGAGGGTTACCTTCGAACGCGTGGACTCGAAGTTAAAGAGCCAAGCCGTATCGACAATACCGCCATCGAGAAGCTGGTGGACATCTTGATCAACCCAACGATGAAGACGCCGCAGCGACTGCTCCACGCTGTCTTCTATGTGGAGGAAATGTCTACGCCGCTGGCTGCTGACTCGTTGCTCAAGCTCGCGCTACAAGCGGGCATGCCGTTCGATGAAAACGGCAACCACACACTGGCCGATGTCGTCATGCAGGTCTGGTTGTTCGACTCGAAGATGGTCGAAGCGCAGCATGCATGGCAAACCTGGAAAACGCCAAGACGCATGGAGTGCTTTCAGCCAGTCCAGTCGACGGGAATAGCTCCGATCACGATCACGGAAGATCGATTGAACCTAGCCATCAAGGATGCCGGCAATTGGTTTGCCAAGAACAATCGCGGCCGAAAATTGTTCATGACTCCGCGTATCGTCAACAACGAGATTCAGATCAGCATTCGGCGCGGCGATCCGTTCAGACGCAAGCCAACGATTGATGATGACGGCATGGATACGCTTACTTTTCGCGAGGCTCGTAAGGACTCGATGATCTACGACCTGAGCGAAGAAGTGCTGATGCTCAGTTCGAGCTTGAAGAGCACCTACCCAGTGTACTGTCGCATCTTCGGTAATCTGCTATTCGACGATCCGCAGTACTTTGGAATCTTCTCTCGTTATACGCTCGCGCCGCTTATGGAACTCGGCGAGGACGCCTTATCACCTGGCGAGATCGATGCCATCGAAGAGATCGTCTTGCTCAACTATCGCGTTCTACTGGGTGGACCGTTCAATCGCTACATAATTCATGGTGCCGACGACTTCTTCGCAGATCTCAAGTGGCGTGGCGGGACGTTTCAAGCCGAGGGTCCGTTGGATCGTGCTACCTTTCGGATCAAGTATCGTCACGTCAAAGCACGTCGGACGTTGTCGTTGTATACCGGAAATTCTTCGGCATACACACGCGATGAAAACGCACGCCACGTGGAGCAGTGGCTGCAGTTGCGGAGGTTTGTCATGAAGACGGGTGCAAGGGCAGCTAAAGGAGTGAACACGGATGACCAAGCTGTGGCGAACTATTGAGGAATCGCCATTGCTCATGGAGGTCAAGGATGTTTGGCGTGAGCGGCTCGGGAAGGAGTTCGAGCCGCTAAGCCGCTTTCTCGAGGCCACGAACATCGTTGCATCGCGATTGCCAGGTCTTACGCCGTGGTCGACTTTCAAGGTCATTGAAAGCGATGAGCAGTTCGTGGCGTTCTGTGATAGCACCGGCGATTCCAAAGTTGTCTCGCGCACCGATGTGATTTGTCATCAGCTCAATACGAGGCAACTCGCAGCGGAGTTGAATGCTGCGCTGAGTCTCGGCCGAAAGCCGGAATGGCTGGACACGAGCCGTCGTGTTTGGTTCCTCGGTAACTTGTCACTGGAGCTTCAATCGCGACCTATTTACTTATCGCTTCATGTTGCCAGCGAACTAACCAACGAAGCTCTGCACACCGTCGCTGCCCACGCGAGGTCAACGTTTCTATTGTTGGATCTCAACAGCAAACGACGTGACCAGAAGTTCGAAACCAGTGCCAAGATCGTCGATTGCAAACCAGTAGAGATCGCACAACTCATCAGTGTGACCGCAGATGGTCGCCTGCTGGCCAAGTCGAAATCGCGAGAACTCATCGCATCGATACTTGGTGTGACGCTCGAAAGCCGGCTGTCGGGCTACGTCTTCCAGCGCAAAGGCAAACACCGGATGCTCGCGTTCAACAGCGAGATCGAGATCACGGCAGAAACGAACGGCACTTGGTACATAGAGCAACTGCTCGCCAAGCCGAACAATGCATTTCGTTGTACGCACCTTGAAGCGTTGCAGGCGGGCTTGGCCGAGGAGACTTCCACCGGTTCAATCGGCGAAGTGGTCGACATGGAGACTCTCAAAGGCTACCGCGATCGCTTGCGGGAGATCGACGAGGAGCTTGAGGAAGCGACAAGTTTCAACGATCCGGCGCGGCAGGAGAAGCTTGGCGATGAACGCCAGGCCATTCTAGATCAGATCAAGTCGGCTCAAGGTCTCGGTGGGCGCGTTCGCCAGAACTTCGACGCCGAGCGTTCGCGAAAGACCGTTTGCAAAGCGATCTCACGAGCCATCGAAGCGATTGAGAAGGTGCATCCGGAACTGGGACTTCATCTCCACAAGTCCATCAATCTAGGACTCGAGGTCAGCTACAGCCCCGACGTCGTCATCGACTGGTTGTTCTGAGAACCGGTCGCTCTCTACTCTGCAGCCCCCACCACTGGGCGGCTTTCTGCTGCGCTGGCACCGGCCGCTTCCGTGCCACAAATTTCTGATCGTCCAAAACCCCAGAAAACGCCGGGTTTTCTTCCCTTTGCAAGTTGCGACACGTTCTGTCGCGTTGCGACACGAGTTGTCGCGGCTCGTCCTCGGTTGAGAGGACGTGAATCGCCCGACTGACCGTTACCTGCGTTTTCCGTGAGTCGGTCTCCGGCGCATTTCTGGTAATGGTCTGAGCGGCTGTGGTCATGCCATTCCTCCAACCGGAGGAAGAAAATTGACTGCGTCTGAATATCAAAGCCAGATGGTCCCCTTCGCGATGGAACTGGCAAATCGCATCTCACTGCGTCTCGAGCATCATAACTCGCTCAACTCATTCGAGATCGAGGACATCGAACAAGAGCTCCTCACTTACGTTCTCGAACGCGCCTCACAATTCGATCCGGCCAAAGGAAGCGTCGAAGCCTTTGTGACGCAAATGATGCGGACGGCCGCCGCTCGTCTCATCCGTGGATCGAATCGGCGACGCAGCAACCCGCCGCCGGGGCGCGTCGTCGACTCGCTGTCAAAGATGGTCGAAGGCCCCGATCGAAAGTCCGAGGAACTGAACCGTGGACTCTCTTCCGCTGATGGCACACGCCGTCGCCAGACTGAACCACGCGACCCATTTCGTGACGTCGAGTTGGCCGATGCCGTTGACCATCAGATCAACACTCTGCCTCGCCGCTACCGTCGCATCGCGCGGCTTTTGCGAACTCACAACCAAAACGAGATCGCAAACAAACTCGGTTTATCGAAACGAAAAGTTTCGCAGGTTTTAGCAGGGATTCGTGAGCATTTTGCGAGTGTCGACTGGAGTGAATCCGGATTTTTTTGGGACGTCGTTTCTCCGAATTGCATAGCTAGTTCTGGAGAGGACAACGTTTTTCAAACCAACCAAGAATCCAACATGGAGAAATCAGCATGAGTGCACCCGCCATGAATATCGAACAGCGCGTCACCGTCTCGCTTGCCTTGCAGCGATACCTGCGAGCCGTCGAACGCTTCGAAGCCGCTTCCAACGAGTTCAACGATTCCTGCCAAACGATTCGTGAGGCACTTCCTCGTGAGAGCCGATTCGTCGCCAACATTTCGCACCAGCACTATCTGGTGACCAGCGATCGCGAAGGCAACTTCGAGGTCGAGTCAGTCGACACGGTTTGATTCGCAACCGGGCACCCACCCCTCTTCTACCTCCTCGCTGAAAGATCCGCAGGCGATGTCAACACGACCTTTACCTCATGAACCCGGTGATCGGAAGTGCCTGAAGTGCAACGAAACGTTTCGTTCCAAGAGTGCAGCTAATCGCATTTGCAAAAAGTGCTCGCAGATCAATGCGTCGCTGAAGGTGAGTGAAGCACAGCTCGCTCGAGAACGAGGTGCGAAACGCCTCAACGGCAATCTGATCGAAGAACAAGACACCTCCGAGATGAACTTCTCGTAAGCCGCAACAAAACCAAGAAAACGCACCCAATTTCAGTTCGAAAGTCTTATGTCTCAAGCAACCCTAACCTCTGAAACGAGCGACAAGAACGTGCTGACCTACTCGGCACTCAACACGTTCCGTAATTGTCCTCGCAAATACAAACATCGTTACGTCGATAACCTGCGTCCACGGATGAAGGTTGAATCCCTGTCGTTCGGCAGCGTCATCCACAGTGCCATCGAGATTTGGTATCGCTCGGTTGACGATGCCAATCGCCTGTGGATTGTGCTGGATTTCATCGATCGAAGCTTCCCGGAACGAGCGACCGACGAGAACCAGCAAGCCAGCTGGCACCTGGCTCGTGCCATCATGACTGGTTACGCGTCGCGCTATGCCACCGAGGACTTCACGATCATTGAGATCGAGAAATCATTCACTGGAAACATTCGCAATCCAGACACGGGTCGCTGTAGTCAAACGTTTGTGATGGCCGGCAAAGCCGATGCGATCGTACAGCGATCCGATGGCATGTATCTGCTTGAGCATAAGACCGCCGCTTCGATCGATTCCAACTATCTCGACAAGCTGTGGACCGACACGCAGATCGCGTTGTACTGCTACTACCTGCGTGAACTGGGCTATCCGATCGTCGGCGTGATTTACAACGTGCTGCTCAAGAGCCGCCTCAAGCAAAGCAAAGGCGAGACGCAGGAAGAGTACGAAGCACGCCACGCGGAATTGGCCGCAAAAAACAAGAGTGGCAAGTCAACGGCCAAACGTCAGTTGCCTGAAACCAATGAAGAGTTTCAAGGCCGGCTTGCAGCCTGGTACGCCAAGCCCGAAGCGTTCCATCGCGAGTTCATTTATCTCTCCGAAGACCGTCTTGCCATGCTGCAAGACGAAGTCTGGGAGATCACCCAGCAGTACCTCGACGCACGACGTCGCGGCAAATGGCTGCTCAACACATCGAGTTGCTTCTCCTATCAGCGACCGTGTGAGTATCTGCCTTACTGCCAATCCGGCTTCAATCCAAACGTGGTGGACAACCTCTACGAGATCACTCCACCACATGAGGAACTCAATTCAATCGATTCTGACGCACCCGTTTTTTGAAAGGACTGACAACTAATGTCAATTGCATTACCAACCGAGGCATCCAAGCCCGTGACCGAACTCGGCAAACAAACGATCCTGCTCTACGGCAGCCCCAAACTTGGGAAGAGCTCCTTTGCGAGTAAGGCTCCAGGTTCGCTCTTCTTTGAGTGTGAACCTGGGCTCAATCACTTGGAAGTTTTCAAAGTGCCGACCTATTCGTGGGAGGCATTCCTCGAGGCTTGCAAGCTTGTCGCCAAGGGAGATCACAACTTCAAAACAATTGTGATCGATACCGTCGACAACGCTTTCAAAATGTGCTCGGACTATGTCTGTTCCAAGCATGGGATCGAGTACGAAGGCGACATGGGCCACGGCAAGGGCTGGGCTCTGGTCAAGAACGAGTGGCATCGTGTGCTCACGCGACTGGCCAGCCTTCCATACGGCTTGATCCTCATCTCGCATGCGGTCGACAAGACGATCGAAACGCGAACCGGCGAGTACACCAAGACGCAGCCAAGCCTTCCCGATCGCGCTCGCAACGTGGTCTTGGGTCTGGTTGACATCATTCTCTATGGCGATTCGATCGCCAAGAAGGACGCGGCAGGCAACGTCACCATCGAACGCGTTGTGCGCACCAAACCGCATCCAACCTACGAGGCTGGCGATCGCACTGGTCGTCTGCCTGAGCTGCTCCCTCTCGATTACGAGCAGTTCATGAAAGCTTTCAATTCTCCCGCTCGCGGCTCGGAAACCGGCACCAGCAGCGCAGCGAAGAGTTCCACGCCGGCAAGCACCCTTTCAGGAAAGGCTAAATAGTCATGAGTGATTACGAATCATTCGAACCTATCGATTCGCAAGTCGACCTCACCTCGTTTGATGACGAGTTCGAGACGGCAGACGCGCCGAGTTATGACGAGGTCCCCGACGGCAAGTACCAAGTGAAGATCCAGACCGCGAAGCTTGAATCGAGTCAGAAGGGTGACCCGATGATCAAGTTCGATCTGGTGGTCATCTCTGGTTCGCAGGCTGGTCGGCACATCTTCAAGAACTCGGTGATCACCCAAGCGTCGTTGCCTTATGTCAAAGGCGATCTAAAGACGCTCGGGTTGGAGCTGGCCAAGTTCAGTGAGTTGGCAGGTCGGCTCGAGGAGCTGCTCGACAAGACGCTCGAAGTCACCAAGCGTACGCGAGGCGAGTACACGAACGTGTATTTCAATCGTCGGCTGAATATCGCCGCCGCTCCGAGTGTTGGAGTGGCGGACGAGGACTTGCCGTTCTAAGTCGCTGGTCGGCTACCAGCGTTAGTCGTTCCCTGTGAACGGGTGCGGCCGAGGCGGGATGGCGTGACTTGGAAGCAGTTCCTTGCGATGTGGTTCTTTTGCCGGGTCCACATCGCGTTTCCTTGTCCAGACTCCCCGTGCCTGCCTCGGCTCTTTCTATTTCATCACTCGGATTGGATTGTCAGGAAAACATGGATTTCCGAATCGTTATCGACTCGCGAGAGCAGGAGCCTTACACGTTCGCCTGTGAGGTAGTGAAAGCCAAGCTTGATGCCGGTGATTACTCGGTGGTTGGCTGCGAACATCGAGTGGCCGTTGAGCGCAAGAGCCTGCGAGATTTCGTCGGCACTGTCATTCACGATTTTGATCGCTTCGCTCGCGAGCTTCAAAAACTATCCGCGATGGAAGCGGCATGCATTGTGGTTGAGGCCGATCTGACTGCGGTGCTCTGTGGCCTGCACCACGACGCACTCAGGGAGGTCGCGCCACAGTCATTACTTGGTTCGTCCACCTACATTGGCATCAAGTATCGGGTGCCCGTTTATTGGTGCGGCTCGCGACCAGCGGCCGTTCGATTTACCGATGCCTACCTGCGATCGTTCGTTCGTGTGATCTCCAGCTCAGGAGATCTACACCATGAGTAATCGCATCAGTGGCACGGTCGATCGAGTTTTCTTCACCAGCGCCAAGTTCTCCGCCGGCGCACTTGTTCGCGACGACGGCGATCGTGTGCGTTTTCGTGGGCCATTCTGCGTGAGTGAAGGCGAACTGGTCACGCTGACGGGACAGTGGAAAAGCGATCCCAAGTATGGACCGCAGTTCGACGCCAAGAGCGTGAGCTACGATCTGCCGGAAACGCCTGAAGGTCTGGTGCAATACCTGGCCAAGCATCCGGCCTTCACCGGGATCGGCGAAACCACGGCGCGGAAGATCGTCTCGTACGTCGCCAGCGCAGAGCATCTCGATCGCGTGATTCGCCAGGACGTCGAGGAACTACATCGCGCTTTGCGGATTCCAAAACGAACGCTTAATTCTCTACGCGAGGCATGGATCGCCAATAGCGCCGAGAACGAGGTCCGATCGTACTTGGCCAGCTTCGGCCTGTCCCATCATCAGATGGAAACATTGCTCGAGGAATTTGGATCCTCGGTGGTTGGCGTTCTGCGGGCGAATCCGTACCTCATCATCCGTTACATCAAGGGCTACGGCTTCAAGCGGGTCGACAAGATCGCGCGTTCAATGGGCATTCCCAAAGAGCACCCGGGCCGGCTCGAAGCCGCACTGTGTTACTTGGTTCGCGAAGAGGCGTCCGATGGTCATACATGGATCGCACACGACGAGTTGATTCGCAAAGCGATCGATCTGCTGTTGCTGGATTCGCTCGATAGTAGCTCGATTATCGAGGCTGCCTATCAAAGGGTCTTAGACCAAGGGCAGTTGGTCGTCGATGGCGATGCAGTCGCACTTCCGCACTATGCAGATGCCGAACGCTACATCTTTGAATGCTTCCAAGAGCACGGGATTCTCAAGAGTCCCTTGGGGATTGAGCCTGGCAACACCGTCGGCCTAAAGCGAGCTCAGTTCGCTGCGTATGAAGCGGCGCTGAATCACGCGATTGTGGTGATCTCCGGAGGAGCAGGCACCGGCAAGACCCACACCCTGGCGAGATTGGCTCAGACGTTCGACGAAGCTGGCTTGAAGGTCGCCCTTTGTTCGCCAACCGGGAAAGCAGCAAAGCGAATCGAGGAGTCGTTAGCCTCACAGGGCGTGAAGCTGTCCGCGAAAACCATTCACCGGCTGCTCGAATCGAATGGTGTCGCGTTTCAGCGTGAAAGTCTATCCGCGCCATCGCTAGACCGTGAAGGCAAGGTCCGCGACCCTTCCTATGACATCGTCATCGTCGATGAAGTATCGATGGTCGATGCACCGCTCATGGAAGAGCTGCTACGTCGCATCGATTTCGATAAAACTCGATTGATCCTCGTCGGCGATCATAACCAGCTTCCGCCCGTCGGCGCTGGTAACGTCCTTCGTGATTGTATTGAACACAAGCTGGTTCCAACGTTCATTCTGGATGAGGTTGTACGTCAGGCTGGCGTTCTCAAGACCAACAGTACGGCGATTCTTTCGCAGCGTCTGATGCCAACCGCTGTAGGAGACCCTGCCTGGAGCGTCATCGATTCACTCCAAGATCCAACGCAGATTCAGGTCTACCTGCGCGATCTAGTCCTGAGTCGCATTCCTGATCGGCTCGGTCTCGATCCCGTCAATGACGTTCAAATCATTACGCCAACGCATCTGGGCCAACTCGGCACCAAGGCCATCAACGAAATGATGCAGTATCTGCTGCACGGCGCGGTGGATCGCAAGTTTGCAGTGGGCGACAAGGTCATTCAGACAACGAATGACTACGGCTTGGGAATCATGAATGGCACTATCGGTGTCATTTCCGAAGTCGAAACGAGTGGCGGAATCAGTTACATCGTCGACTTCGATGGCGATGGACACCGGCATATTCAAGATGAACAGTTACTGAATCTTCAGCTTGCTTACGCGCTCACGGCTCATAAAGCACAAGGGAGCGAGTTCCCTTGCGTGGTTGTCCTTTGCCACAAATCCCATTTCTTTGCGGATCGTAACTGGCTCTATACCGCGGTTACTCGCGCCTCGAAGTATTGCATCGTGGTCGGCGATCGCTGGGGGCTTCGTAGTGCACTGAAAAAGAACCGAGTCAATCTACGCCGGACGTTCTTGGATCGCTGGGCGAAAGCGGATCTCGCATCGTGGGAGGTCGAACATTGAGTTCAGCTCCTCAACCACCACTTGAAGCCATCCATCAAAACTGTCCGAGTTGCATTCGCGATCGCAATCAGTGGGTTGCCTGGAAATACGTCGAGCGTGGAGGCAAGCCGACCAAAGCTCCCATCAATCCACACAATGGGTCGCTGGCGTCATCGACTGACGCCTCTACCTGGGGAACCTTTGCTGAGGCGATTGAAGCTTGCCGGCGCAATAGTGCGTTAGCTGGCGTCGGGTTCGTATTCACCGCCGATGATCCGTACTGCGGCGTCGATCTTGATGACTCGGTCGTCGAATCGACCGGGCAATTGAAGCCATGGGCTCAGCAGATCGTTGATCGCCTTGATAGCTACACCGAGATAAGTCCTTCAGGCTCGGGACTGAAGGTCTTCATCAAGGCCAACAAGCCAGGCTCGCGTTGTCGTAAGGCCTACGAAGATGGCGAAGTGGAGATCTACGATCGCGACCGCTTCTTCACCGTTACCGGCAGTCGCTTGCCGACCATTCCCAGTGAAATCAACCTTCGACAGGAATCGCTCGATCTTGTTTACGCACAAGTGTTCGGGAATGACGAACCAGGTGGGAGCGCTACTCCAACTGCCAGCCGAGGTCCGCAGCCAAGCGATAGCGGTTTCGTTTCGCTAAGTGACGACGAGATCATTGATCTCGCATGCAAGAAGCCTCGAACAGGCGATAAGTTTCGATCGCTTTGGGATGGTCATTGGAACGACCATTACAACTCGGCCAGCGAAGCTGATTCGTCGGTCGTTTTTTCGCTTGCGTATTACACCAAGGATGCACAGCAGATCGATCGCATCTTTCGGCGTTCGCAGTTGATGCGAGATAAGTGGGATCAACTGCATGGCGGTGAAACGTACGGCGCAACCACGATTGCAAAAGCGCTCAGCAAGGTCACCAAGCAATACACACCCAAGGCAAAGCGGACGCCCTCTCGCCGGCCGCAGCCACCGCAACCAGCCAACTCCGGCTTGCCGTCAATCATTATTGACGATCGGCAGCTCAGCGATCTCACGGCACAAGCATTGGCCGCTGTCAAACGTGCAAACTCTCCTCCGTCTACATTCGTGCGTTCTGGATGTCTGGTTCGCGTTGTTCATGACGAACAAGACATACCTAAGATTGAACCACTTGATGTTGCTCGCGTTCGCTGTCGTCTCACCGAGGTCGCCAATTTCTTCACGTTGCGTAAGTCGGATGGTGGCTACATCCAAGTGGGCACCAATCCGCCGAAGACGCTCGCCGAGAATATCCTGGCTCAAGAGGATTGGGAGCTGCCACCTTTAGCTGGCGTGGTTCGCGCTCCGATCCTTCGAGGCGATGGCACGATCTGTACAACTCCGGGTTACGATCCCACATCAAGGTTGATGTATTGTCCTGATCCGTCGCTAAATCTAAGACCCGTCCCCGAATATCCGTGCGGAGAAGAGGTCCGCGCGTGCGTGGATATTCTTCTTCAGGTCATCGACGAGTTCCCGTTTGTCGATGATGCAAGCCGCGCAAATGCACTGGCGATCTTGTTCTCAATCCTCATGCGTCCAGTCATCAAGGGGCATGTGCCACTTGCGATCGTGGACGCACCTATGCAAGGGACGGGTAAGTCGTTGCTGATTACCGCGCTGGCGAAGATTGCTGTCGGCAACGTTTCATCCGAGTCGATTCCCACCAAACAGAATGAGGACGAGTGGCGGAAGAAAATTACATCGATATTGATGACCTCCGCATCGTTCGTGTTACTCGATAACATTCCGGACAACACTACGATCGATTCGCCGATGTTGGCTGCGACGCTGACATCGCGTGAGATATCCGATCGCCTACTCGGTGGCAATCGGATCGTAACGCTGTTGTCGCGGGTTGTGTGGGCTGCCAGCGGGAATAACCTTCGCGTCACTGGTGACCTTCCACGACGAAGCTACAGCATCCGCCTCGATGCCAATGCGGAACGGCCATGGGAACGCACTGGCTTTCGCATTCGCGACCTAGAACAGCATATCGATGAGAACCGCGGCAACTTGCTTGCTGCAGCGCTAACGATCATCAGAGCCTGGTACACCAATGGGAAACCGACGATCCCGATTCCTTCGCTCGGTAGCTTTCAAGAGTGGGCTGACACGATCGGTAGCGTTCTGGCGTTCGCTGGCATCCCTGGCTTTCTGACCAACCTTGAGCAGACGCAAGTCGTGCAAGACGAATCGGCTCAGGAATGGACCGCATTCTTCGATGCGTGGTGGGAGAGATTTGGAGACCGATTGCAAACGGCAGACGACATCTGTCGCGTTGTCGTTCCACCTAAAGACTCGCCGGTCGAGTACATCGACGATCCGCTTGTGAGAGCTCTCCCAGAGCCTCTGTCGGCGAATCGAGATCGTGGCGAAGGTTCGTTCAAGCGTTCGCTGGGACGTCATCTATCCAAGCTTCGTGGGCGTGTTTTCAACGGCCGCAAACTGAAAGACGCGGGCGTCAACGCGAAGACCCATGTGCGACTCTGGCAGCTAGTCAACATGAGCGCACCACCAACGACTCTTTTCGACATGGAGGGTGGCGATGATTCTGCAAACGTTTAGCGGCGAGGTTAGCGAGGTTAGCGAGGACATTTTTCAGGTCTGCAATCGTCGTGATGTGTTGAATTACGACACTTGGAGCGGTGCGCTCAGTGCGTTTTGTGTTCGCAATTTGTCTGCGCGCAAGTGTGGTTCGAGCACCTTCCGTGAGCCTCGTAATCTATTCGAAATCCGTTCTAAGTCTTGTGTTTATGGATGCTTAGATGTGTTTCGCAGATGGTTGCCATTGGCGAGGTTAGCGAGGTTAAGCGAGGTTATGGTTTTGGGCATAACCTCGCCCTACAAACCCCTGAAAACATTAGTGTTTTTAGCAAAAGCGAGGTTAGCGAGGTTATTTCCTCCTATGCTCACATGTACGCACGCGTGCGTGCGCATGCGCGTGATAAAAAATCACGCATATAGAAACGGGCTGAAAATAACCTCGCCTAACCTCGCTAACCTCGCCAGCGGGTTTTCGAGCGACTGCGCGCGACTCTCGCCAGCCATCAACCTTCCCGCGACGTTGCCCCACGTCGCGAGTTCTCTACCACGCTGCCCAACGAGCCGCACTTCGCGCCCAACGCGTCAGTGGGCCAACGCGGGCCCCACGGCGCGTCTGCCAGAGTGGCACTCGAACGTTGGGAGCCATCAAAAAACTTTAGGTACTCCCAGCCCAACACCGCAAACATTGGGTCGTGGGAACAGCCTCGCTAGTAGGCACAGTTTCTATGTTTTGTCCGAGTGTAGGAAAGGGAACATGATTTCAAATGAAAAACAAGGATTGGGACGCCTGTTTGGAGAAAGCGATTTCTCATGCAATATCGCGATCGAAGCAGAGGCAGAATCTTGCAGATCCCATGCACCGAGTCCTGACTTGTTGCATTACAGCGCAAGTGATCCGTTGCGATCGATTCCAGAATCGCAAGCCACGGAACACGAAGGTCCTTCAACCTGCACCGTCCAATTGGGATTCCGCTTTGAAGAAAGAGTTGAATCGAGTGATCCTTCTGGAACGCAATCGATTGAAGAAAGACAGCTTGGAGTATGCGTTGAGGCTTCGCTTGACATCCTGGAAAGCAAGGGCCCAGCACTTCCAGCTAGTCTCATCTTCCGACCCTCCAGTCTAGTCCAACTATTGAATTCCACCGGGCTCGGGGAAGTTATCAGCGAACGCCAGCTGTACCGACAACGAAAGCGTGCGCCAAAGATCAATTCAGGTACCAAGCGTATCGACTTGTTGGCTTATTGTGCCTGGCTGCATCTGCAACGTCACAAACCAAAGGCCCAGGTTCGAAGACGTCGAGTTGGCAACCTTGAAGTCATCACCCTTGGTGAGCTTCGTCGAATCCTGAAAGCTCAGAATCATCGTTGCGCTCTAACCAACGAAATACTAACTGCAGAAAACCTATCACTCGATCATATCGTGCCGCTTGCTGCTGGTGGCGACTTCTCTGCATCGAATTGCCAACTCGTTACTGCGGAAGTCAATCGCGCTAAGAACACCATGCTTATGAGCGACTTCATCGAACTTTGCAAAAAGGTAGCTCTACACGCCGAGAGACAAAACGTTCCCAAAAACTCTACCAAAGGAGACCCAAAACATGAGTGACGTAAAGCCTGCTCGCGATCGTTGGAATGATGCAATCGTCCCAGCGGCGCGAGGACTGGAAAGCTTCTTCTGGAAGCTCGCTTGGTTCGTCGTATTTCTGGCACTGCTGTTCGGAGGCGAGTGCCGTCGGATGCTCTTACCAGAAAGGATGCCCAATGATCATGTCCGTCCAGCAGACATCGAGTCGTCGGATCTGCTTGATCTGCGAACGCCGGCCGCGAGCCGGCAATGACGACATCTGCGATGAGTGCACGTCGCTACTCATTCGCGAACACCAGAACCACCGGCGGGAGTATCTGCAGTGGTCAAAGAAGCCGGCGGATCGTCGGCGTCGAATCTACGGTCCACGCGAAGGCGATGAGGCCACACCGTTTCAAGAAAATCTTATTCGAGCCATGGAGGAACGTTCATGCTAACGATTGAACTACGAAGTATCGGAGACATCCGTCCTTACCCCAACAACCCGCGAACGAATGACAACGCAGTCGATGCAGTTGCAGCGTCGATTCGTGAATACGGGTGGCGACAACCCATTGTTGTTGATTCCGATGGAGTCATCATCTGCGGTCACACGCGTTACAAAGCCGCGCAGAAGCTTGGCTTGGATCAAGTGCCAGTGCATGTCGCGACCGATCTATCGCCGGAGAAGATCCGCGCGTATCGCATCGCCGACAACCAGTCGGCAGACCTGGCAGATTGGAATTACGATCTCTTGCCGATCGAGCTGAAGGAGCTGGGCGAGGGCGGATACGACCTCGGTCTACTCGGCTTTGATGCGGACGAACTCGCAAAGCTGCTCGACACCGGCGTCAACGAAGGGCTCACCGATCCAGACGACGTGCCGGAGCCGCCAGACGAAGCGGTTACCCAACCAGGCGATCTTTGGATCCTCGGTAACCATCGGTTGCTCTGTGGGGACTCATCCTCGTTGGCAGACCTGGATCGTCTGCTGGGGGGCGCTGTGATCCATTTGTGCAACACAGATCCGCCTTACAACGTCAAAGTGGAGCCTCGATCGAATAACGCGATCGCTGCGGGTTTGTCTTCGTTCTCGAACGATGCGGCATCGGGCCGGCTGAAGCAAGGACAAGGAAACGCCGCTTCGTTTGGTGTCGATCACGAAACGGGTAAACCCAAACACGCAGCGACTCACAAGAAGCTTCGTCCAAAGGATCGGCCGCTCGCGAATGACTTTGTTAGCGATGAGGCATTCGACAAACTGCTCGATGATTGGTTCGGAAACATCGCTCGTGTGTTGCTTCCGGGGCGTTGCTTCTACATCTGGGGTGGCTACGCAAACTGCGGCAACTATCCACCGGTACTGAAGAAGCATGGGCTGTACTTCTCGCAATCAATCATCTGGGATAAGCAGCATCCCGTTTTGACGCGCAAAGATTTTATGGGTGCGCATGAGTGGGCGTTCTATGGCTGGAAGGAAGGTGCCGGCCATAAGTTCTATGGACCGAAGAACATCACGGACCTTTGGCATGTCAAGAAGATCCCTCCGCAACAGCTTGAACACTTAACGGGCAAGCCGGCCGAACTCGCTGTCCGCGCGATGCAGTATTCCTCGGTTCAAGGCGAGAACGTTCTCGACCTGTTTGGTGGCAGTGGCTCAACGCTGATCGGCGCTGAGCAATGCGGTCGTAACGCGTTCTTGATGGAACTCGACACGCTCTATTGCGATGTCATCGTCGATCGCTTCCAGCGTTTCACAGGTATCCCTGCCGTCTTGGAACGAACGGGCGAATCTCCAATCCCCATGAAGGCGCGAGAGGAGAACATGCGATGACGCAGCGGTCACCAGCCAGAGGTTCAATCACGCCGTTCGGCTATCGACGGATCACGTGCAAGGATCGGAAGCAGAGATTTGAACACGTGATCGTCTGGGAGTCGCATCACGGGCCTATCCCAGAAGGCATGGAGCTACACCATCGCAACGGTGACAAGCTCGATAACCGACTTGAGAACCTCATGCTGGTGACTCGCTTGGAGCACAAGCGGATTCACAGCGGTTGCATCCGAGTTGGCAGCCGCTGGTTGAAACGCTGTCGGCGCTGCCAATGGTATCGGCCCGTCGACACGGAGTTCTACGAATACAAGGGACGCAATGGCGTGATGGGGGCGTGCAGACGCTGTCTCTCGGACCTCGCCGTTATCGCGAAACGCAATCGGAAACTTCGTGCAAAACAACACTCATCGAATCAGTAAAAGCCCATCAAAGCCTATGACAATGCCAAGCGTCGTCCTCGAAAATGTAAACATACTCGGTGCCGCAGTTCCTCGCGAACTCGTGGAGAGCTGCACGCGTCGGCATGACAACCGTGCGATTACCGTCGGTGAATCGTTCGGGCGTTCCGTCGTTAGCGAGCGATCGAATATCGCCGCCTGCGACCAGCGTTCGTGCCGACTCAATCGATGTGTAATGTTCTTTGAGGACTCTTCCGGCGTGGTCTTGGTAGCCATCGAAGTGAAGATAGATCGCTGCGTAACGACCATCTTCTTGCTTGCAGGCAATCGTTGCTCTTGTGGACATAGGTTGATTTCCTTACTTCGATGGTTCGTGGTGGTTGGGTTCGACGATGGCGACACAATCGTCGGGCATCGTCAACATGAGCGAGCGGCCGTTGTCCCAGTCGACATCGACCTGTGTCCAATCGTGATGCTCGTAAACTTCAACAATGGTCCCGAGCGATCCAACGGCGATCGGGTCTGGATCTTGCGGCATCGACACCAAACGGATGCGATCGCCTTTCTTCAATCGTGTTTGCATGGTTATTGGTTCCTTGTCTCATTTGGTGGTTGCGTTGATTTTGTCGAGCAGCTCGCCGGCTTGAGCCAGGCGTGCGTTGACCTGGGCCATCGTGTGAACGTTCCGCCATCGCAGCTTTGGGTCATCGGGTTGTTGCAAAGCGTCGAGCGATTGACGCAGTCGATCGAGGTAGTCGCGGGCAACGAGGTGAAGGTTCTCGTAGGGAGCTGCCGGCTCAAGGGTTGGTTTGGCCATGGTTGGTTCCTGGTTGTTGGAGAAACGAAAGACGATCCTCAACAGTCAGCCAGGAAAGACGAAAAACATCAAGCCAACATGCGAGCATGTTTTGCGAGATTCTTCCAAACATGTGGCTGCGCCGGCGAACCGCGGTTACGCGACGTGTCGCGTTGTGTTGAATGCTGGGCTTATGTTCGCATCAACGAGAAAACGCCCACACGGTGTAAACGTGGGGCGATTGGTGGGAAGCGTTCCGTGCTTCGGGCTTGTCTACAAGTCGTGCGGTACCAAGATGGCAGCGCCGTGGCCGGAGACGGCAATCGAGTCTCCGCTGGTGGTTCGGGCGAACAGCGTGGGACCTTGGCGGATCACATCCACCACTCTGCCTACGTCGAGCTTGCGATTGTTAATCGTTCGCAGGTCGTAGGTGATTCCTGGCTCTGGCGTTGCGATCTCGCCATCGGCCAGGTCATCCACCGTTCGCAAATCGTAAAGGTGTTTCACCGGCTGGGTCTCCTAGCCTCGAACGGTGAAGCGTCCGCGTTCGGTCTTCACGAACTTACTATCGTCGCCCTTGGCCAAGTCACGAAGGATCGCGCTGTACAAGGTCGCGTGGGGAGTCTTGCCACCGGGGCTGGTCCAATAGCCCTTGGCTTCCATCGCGGTGATCAGCTCTTGAGCGTTCATCGGTTCGCTCGATTCGCTGAGAACCTTCAATGCAGCAGCGACGCAGCTCAATCGCTTCTCGCCGGCGTCGGCGTTCTCGGTGGATGCAGCCTTTGCCTTGCGCGGTTTCTTGAGAACCGCAACCGCTGTGGACGATTCGCCTCCGATCGTTTCGACGGTGGCTGGTTCGTTCTCAACCACCGTTACGTTACCTTCGGTGGTGACCTTCGCGCGTCCGCGCTTCGCACCAACTTCTCCCTGCAGTCGTTGGGCGCTCTTGATCAAGATCTTTTTGCCGGTCGCGAGGTTGGTCGCGTCCCAGCCGCCCCGAGGCTTCTCGGCATCGATCCGAATCTCGCATCGATTACCCGAAACGTTCGCGTAGTACTTGCCGCCGATTTTTACTTCTGCCTTCTTCATCTTGGTATCTCCAAATCTGTGTTCGTGGTTGGCTGCCATCGTCAGGCCGATCGAACCACCGATCGACTACGCGCGTCCGTGCTGCGTTTCGGCTTAGTGACCAAAGACCAAGTCCGACAATCCCTCGCAGAGAAAGTCGACTATCACCTGCACCTCTGTATTGCCCGCCGGCACATCCAACCCGCGATCGAAGTTGAACATCACTTTGCGGTCGGCCAGGCGTTGAACCCAAAGCTTCGAAATCTTGCTTTGGTTCAATTCGTACGATTCGTGTTCGGCGTGTTCGGCGAAGACCAAAGCATCGAAGCGGTATTCGTCGTTGATCTTGCCTTGCACCCAAGACCCGCCAGCACCGCGGTTGCGATTGCTGATCTTGGTGATCGTCAGGTCGAGGTCGTGTTGGGTCATCTGCTGGTCTCCGTTGTTTGGTTGGTGAATCGTTTTTGCGTTAACACACATGAGCCATGCGGTTTGAACCGCATCAAGCCGGATTCAAAAGGAATTCGAATTCTTTTCTTCGGTGGATACTTGCGTGCGGAAATGTTGTGCGAGCTTTGCGGCTGTGGCTTGCACATCAGCCAACTCGTCGAAGAACCGTTTCCTGGTCGTTGGGTCTGCAGCGGCGAGGATCGGCATCTCCTCGATCGCTGCGTACAGGTCGCTGATCGTCTCGAGCGCTCGTCGGTGCGCGCCGAGGAATTGGGCCGAGGTCAGGCGTGGTCGGTTGGTCATGGTTGGCATCGTGTTGCTCTCCGTTTGTTTGTGGTGGATGTGTCGTATGCGATGACACACATGAGCCATGCGGTTCAAACCGCATCAAGCCGAAGGGGAAAAGATTCTGAAGGTTTTCCAGAACCTTTCCCCTGGCGCATCGGCGTGTTGCGATCAGCTATCGCGACATGTTTCCCAAGCCCGCTTGCTGCCGTAGCAGATCTGGCCGCCTTCGACGATGTAGACCGTGTGGTCGTCGGCGACGTCTTGGTCATCGTCGTCGGCGTCCGCATCCTCATCGTCCGCTTCGTTCATGTCGCGTCCGCTGGTCACGCCGCAGATGCGGTTCTCGAAAGGCCAGTTCTGCTGGGTCATCAGCCGCACTTCGGCGTCGCCTCCGAACTCTTCGCGGTAGTCGTTGAGGATTTCGATCAGGGTGTCGAGTTGCATGTTTGGTTCTCCGTTTGGGTGAATGAAAATTGGTTATGCGATAACACACATGAGCCATGCGGTTCGGATAACCTCAAGCCGTCCTTTCAATGTTTTCAGCAGGTTTTTTCAGCATTCTTTGGAAGGCAAACATTCGTCGATCGCTTCGGGCAACATACTGCCGGAAAGGACCTCGATAGCTTCTTCAAACATGCGGAGTTCTGCTTCGAGGGCGAGGGCCGAATCACCGCTCGCTACGACGAACGCGCCGGCCAAGTTGTCGGCAAGTCGCTTCAACCGTGTGACCACTTCGCGATAGTCGTCGCAGATGTCCAGCGCGGTAGCGCGAGGCATTTGTTTGAAGGCGGTTCTGATAGCAGTGTGTCTGGCGTTGGTTCGGGACATCGGTTTGTTCTCCTTTTGCGTGGTGAAAGCGGTTGGTCGCTGGGCGATGACACACATGAGCCATGCGGTTCGAACGGCATCAAGCCGATTCCAGCAGCTTTTCCCCATGATCTTCCATGTTTCTCGGGAGGCCTTACGGGCCCCGATGTTGGCCCGTGTTGCGATGTTTTGACTGTTGGGTCCTTGGTCGAAGGTGTTCACAAGAACGCGACTGTGGGCGAGTGTCGCGACCAAGCGGAAGAACGCCGCGCTTCCGTTCGCGGCGTCCGTGGCATTCCGCTGGTCTGTGGTTTAGAGGATCTTTCCGAGGCGGCTGTTCTTCATCGCGTCCAGGGCTTGGACCGCGTTGAAGTGTTCGGTGAGAAGCGGGCCGGCGCTGGGCGTTTGTTGTGCGTCGGCGATCTCGAGGGCTTCCGACAAGGTCATCAAACCCTCGATCGCCTTGTAGTAGGCTTCGCGGATCTCTTGGGCTTGGTGGGCGTCCATCGTTTTGAAGATCTGGCGAAGGGTTGCGTCCGTAGCTGCGTGTGGGTTGTTTGCGTTCGTCATGTTTGTGTCTCCGTTTCGGAAAAAGGTTTGAATCGTTTACGCGATGACACACATGAGCCATGCGGTTTCGATAACCTCAAGCCGAGCATGCGAGAATTCGGGAAAGATTCTGCAGCTTTCTTTTCCGCGTATTGGCTGTCGCGGAAGTTCGCGCATTTGGAGGGCGCATATGTTGGCCCTCTATTAACTATCTATGCAAAAGAGGTGGAACGAGGTCCCAAAGAATCTCGCGAGAACTTCGCCGGCAGCGCTGGGCCGCCGGCGAATCCGCGGCGCTCGCTAGTCCTTTCTCAAGAAGAATTCGAGCATGGTCCGTTGTTGGTAGAGGAACTCGAGTTGGGCCTTCGCCTCTCGCGCGTTTCGCAGATCGCTTTCGGCGAAATCCACCCAGCCGGTCGTGCATGGTTTGTTCTCCATCATCGCCTCCATGTCTCGGACAGCGCGTTCGGCTCGCCTGAGCATGGTCTGTGCGTGTTCGTAGAGGCGGCGCTGCGCGTCGGGGATCATCCATCCGAGGCGTCGCAGTTCGTCCTTGATCGCTTGTTCGGCGCTAGTGGTGGTTGTGTCGTTCATCTGTGTTTCTCCGTTTCGGAAAGGGAATGGAATCGTTTACGTGATGACACACATGAGCCATGCGGTTTGAATAACCTCAAGCCGATTCCAGCAGCTTTTCTGCATGTTTTTCCATGTTTCTGGGAACGCCCCACGGTTCGCAACGTTCGCCCGTGTCGCGTCGTTCTGGATGTTGGTTACATGGTCGAAGATGCTCGTAAGAACGCGACAGTGCGCAACTGTCGCGACCAAACGGACGAACGCCACGATTCCGTTCGCGGCGTTCTATGTGGTTGTGGTTTAGGCCGCGCGGTCGTATTTGCGGGCGAGCTCGAGGAGTTTGGTTTTGATCTTCTTCCATTCCGGTTTGGTTTCGCTGGCGATCTCTCCGTAGACCTTGTCGCGAAGGGCACCCTTGTACCAACCCTTGGTCCATCCGAGTCGGTAGAACAATCGGTTGATTTCGGTTTCGCCCAGGCCGGCACCGGGTCGGTCCCAGCAGCTCTTGGTGCCTTCCTTTTTGATGTAGTCCCATTCGCTGCAGCGTTTGGTATTGAGGGCGAGTTCAACCAAACCCAAAACCATCATCAGGTATCCGACCACCTTGGTCTTGTTGAGCGTTCCGCCGAAGGCCCGAAATTCGATTCGGTTCTTGCCGCGGGTCAGGTGGGTGAGGTTCAGCAGGTGGTAGCGATCCGATTCGCATCGGCTCTTGGCGTTGTCTTTGTTGCCGTATTGTTTGATCCGCTTGGCGTACATCATCTGTTCGCGTTTGCGGGTTCCGGTCGAGGCGTAGATCGCTCGTTCGTGGTTGCCGACCAAGGAAATCAATCTTGCCAAGGCGGCTGCGTCGCCATTCCAGCTAACCGTTATGTGCAGGCCGCAGCTGGAATTCACTCGGCCCCCGCGAGCGTTGATCTGGTCGATCGCGTCTTCGACCTGTCGTACGCCTTCAACCCCTTTGAGTATCGGGCTGACAAACTCGCATCCTTTGCGGCTGGCGTTCTCGGGTCGGATGCTGCCGTCGCGTTCTGCTTTCCATCCGGTTGGCAGCCAGGGTACTTGGTATCCGTTGTGGTAGGGTCCGATCGGTGTGTTGTCGGTACCGGGGAGGGTGGTTTCGAATTCGATTCCGAAGGCGATTTCGTTTGCGTTCATCGTTGCGTTCCTTTGTGGTTCGAGGTGTGTTTTGCGTCGCGTTTTCTGCGTCGCGATGACACACATGAGCCATGCGTTTCGAGGAACCTCAAGCGAAGTCTTGTATGTTTTTCCCAGTAATTTCCATGTTTTTTGAGAGGCTACCGGTGCCCCAACATTACGCCACCGTCGCGTCCAAACATGCTCCGCATAACCAGGCGAACATGCGGCCAAAACGCGACCGTGCGCAAACGGTGGCCCCACGTTTCGAGATGCCAAGTCACGGAGGAATGCGATGAGTGAAGGAACGGGCCAGGTCGATCCGACGAGGCTTCCGATCGAGCGAGCGGCGAAGCTTCTTTCGGCCGCATACCGAGAGCGGATCGATCCAGAGAAGATCCGCCTCGACATACAAAGCGGTGCGCCGGTGAACGCCGATGGCACGATCAACCTCGTGTACTACAGCGCGTGGCAAGCAAAGGAGATGGGACGTGGCGAGTGATCCGAGGAAACTAAAACCCAGTGAGCTATGCCGACTGCTGAACTCGACGCCGCTGGGCGAGGTGATCAGCGAGCGGCAGTTGTATCGGCACCGTCAACGCGCCGGCGCACGCATCGGTGACAACAAGACCGTCGATCTACTTCAATATTGCGCGTGGATGCATCTCGTACGTCATACGCCTCGTACGACGAGCGGTGTCGATCCGTACGATGCGATGAAAGAACGGGCGCGTGCTCGTAACGCCGCGCTTGCACTTGTAGGTCGTGACATTGGTGAACTGCCGGAGGTCGATAACGCAGATCGCAAAGATCGCGCATCTCGCGACTTCCGATACTTTTGTGAAACGTATTTCCCGTTAACGTTTCATCTCGCTTGGTCGCCGGACCATATCAAGGTCATCAACAAGATCGAGCAAGCGGTTGTGCATGGCGGTTTGTTTGCGCTCGCGATGGCGCGAGGCAGCGGTAAGAGTTCGATTGCTGAAGTCGCATGTATCTGGGCAGTGCTTTATGGGCATCGCAACTTCGTATGTCTGATCGGCAGCGATGAAGGGCATGCGTGTGATATGCTCGACTCAATCAAAACCGAACTCGATAGCAACGAACTGCTCTTAGCCGACTTCCCCGAGGTCTGCTTCCCGATCCAAGCCCTCGATGGGATTTCCAATCGAGCCAATGGTCAACTTTACAAAGGCAAACGCACGCAGATCGGATGGACCGCAAAAGAAGTCGTACTGCCAACGATCGAAGGCAGCAGCGCCAGCGGAGCGATTATCAAGGTCGCCGGCCTTACTGGTCGCATCCGAGGTATGAAGTTTAAACGTCCCGATGGCAGAACAGTACGTCCGAGTCTCGTGGTACTCGATGATCCGCAAACGGATGAGAGCGCTCGTTCGCTCTCGCAATGCGCGAATCGCGAAAGCATCCTCGCCGGCGCAGTCCTTGGCTTGGCTGGGCCGGGCAAGAAGATCTCGGGCATCATGCCCTGTACCGTGATTCGTCCGGGTGATATGGCCGACAATATCCTCGATCGCAACCGGCATCCGGAATGGAATGGCGAGCGGACAAAGATGGTTTACGCGTTCCCTAAGAACGAAACGTTATGGGAACGCTACGCCGAAATCCGCGCCGAAGGTATGCGTGGCGGTGATGGTGGTGAAGCGGCCACTGAGTTCTATCGTCAGAACCAAGCCGCGATGGACGAGGGTGCCGTTATCGCATGGCAAGAGCGATTCAACTACGACGAACTCTCTGCAATCCAACACGCGATGAATCTCAAATTGCAAGACGAAACAGCATTCTTCGCTGAGTACCAGAACCAACCTCTGCCAGCGGAGACTGTTGTTGACGGAATACTTAAACCAGAAGAGGTCGCGAGCAAAACCAACCGAATGGATCGCGGCTTGGTCTCGATCGGTGCAAACCATCTCACCGCATTCATCGACGTCCAGCAAAAGCTCCTGTTCTATGTGGTCACCGCTTGGGAGGACGACTTCACCGGTTATGTGATCGACTATGGTTGCTACCCTGACCAACAGCGTCCGTACTTCACGCTGCGCGAGGCTCGCCAGACGCTGAGCTCCGAAGCGACTGGAACCGGACTCGAGGGATCGATCTACGCCGGCCTCGAATCGCTGACGTCGAAGCTACTCGATCGCGAGTGGCAACGAGACGATGGTGCAGCGATGCGCATTGGACGCTGTCTGATCGATGCTAACTGGGGGCAATCGACGGATGTGGTCTACCAGTTCTGCCGGCAGTCCACGCACTCCGCTGTGATCATCCCCAGTCACGGTCGCTTCGTCGGCGCTTCGAGTTTGCCATTCAGCGAGTACCGACGCCGGCCAGGTGATCGCGTAGGGCTCAACTGGCGTATCCCCAACGTCGCCGGTAAGCGGGCCATCCGCCACGTAGTCTACGACACGAACTGGTGGAAGTCGTTCATCAACGCTCGACTTCGTGTTTCCATGGGCGATCGCGGCTGCCTCTCGCTGTTCGGTACCAACGCCGAAACCCACCGCATGCTCGCCGAGCATTTGACCTCGGAGTATTTCGTCAAGACGGAAGCCCGCGGCCGGAGCGTCGACGAGTGGAAGCAGCGACCCGAGCAACCGGACAACCACTGGTTCGACTGTCTCGTCGGTTCCGCTGTCGCGGCCTCGATGCAGGGAGCAATTTTATTTGGAACGGAGTCAACACGCGAAATATCCCCAAAACGCTTGAGTTTTAAGGACATCCAACAGAACCGACGCAAATAATTTTGGGACGTCGTTCGGACAAATTGCATAGTTAGTACTGGAAGAGGCTATCGAGTTTCTTTTTCACTCGAAGAGGGTTTCCAGTATGTCAGACAACTTGCAAGAAACGATTCGCGAGAGTGCCAAGGCACCCGCTAAGGCGTCAGGAGATGCCGGTAGCGTCGAGCAGCATAAGCTCACCGAGCAGATCGCTGCGGACAAGTATCTGGCATCCAAGGCAGCCGCCTCTCAACCGAAGCGTGGTCTTCGTTTCAACAAGCTCGTGCCACCGGGTGCGGACTAATCGGTTCGCAACTGATCGAGCTTGTTTCTATAGGCAGGGGTGTCGGGTTTAACAGTAGGGATTGAGTCACGGATGTTTAAGTTGTTGTCAGGGATTCTGAGCAAGAACGGTGATCGCAAAGATCGATCGCTCGTCCGTGGACGCTCGGCCCGACACCCCTGGTCGTTGGTGAGATTGCTGGGGCGCTACGACGCTGCGACCACCACGGTCGACAACGTTCGCCACTGGGCGGCCGCTGATGGACTATCGGCCAGCGCGGCCAATAGCCCCGAAGTGCGGCGCACGCTACGCAACCGTTCGCGTTACGAGATCGCTAACAATTCCTATGCTCGGGGGATCTCGCTGACTCTAGCCAACGACTGTGTTGGTACCGGACCTCGATTGCAGATGCTGACAGGCGATGCGTTCGCCAACCGATTTGTTGAGCAGGAGTTCTTTGCTTGGGCAGATGCAATTGGCCTGGCAGAAAAGCTACGCACGATGCGGCTCGCCCGCGTTTCTGACGGTGAATCGTTTGGTTTGCTAACCAGTAACCCAAGAATCGATTCGCCCGTTCAACTCGATTTGAAGCTCGTCGAAGCCGAACAGGTTACGTCACCCATCTTAGCTTTCGACAGTTATCGTTACCTCGATGGCATTCGCTTTGATGAGCACGGTAATCCGATCTCATACGATGTTCTTCGAGAGCATCCAGGTGATGACGCGTTCTCTTTGACCGAGAACTATGACACCATAGATGCCAGTTCGATCCTTCACTATTTCCGAAGCGATCGCCCAGGGCAGATTCGTGGTATTCCCGACATCACGCCGGCACTGCCGCTATTTGCACAACTGCGACGATTCACTTTGGCTGTTTTAGCGGCTGCGGAAACGGCAGCTGACTTCGCTGGGATTCTCTACACCGATGCGCCGGCGGGAGGCGAAGCCGATGCGGCTGAACCGTTCGAGCCAATCGAACTGGAGAAGCGAGCGCTCCTAACGATGCCAGGCGGTTGGAAGATGGCTCAGATGCACGCTGAGCAACCAGCAACGACCTACGCCGAGTTCAAACGCGAAATTCTCAACGAAATCGCACGTTGTTTGAACATGCCCTTTAATGTCGCTGCTGGTAATTCGTCGGGTTACAACTACGCCTCCGGGCGACTCGATCACCAAACCTACTTCAAGTCGATCCGTGTCGAGCAGTCCCAAATGGCTCGCACCATTCTGGATCGCATTCTGTACGCATGGCTGCGCGAAGCGATTCTCATCGAAGGCTATCTGCCCAACTCGCTTCGCACTCTCGACTCGACGTTCGAGCATCAATGGTTTTGGGACGGACATGAGCATGTCGACCCAGCCAAAGAAGCCAATGCCCAGAAAATCCGCCTCGCCAATCATACGACAACTCTGGCCCATGAATACGCGCGGCAGGGGCGTGATTGGGAGGCGGAACTTAAACAACGCGCGAAAGAGATCTCGCTCATGCGTGAGCTGGGACTCTCGACCGATTCAACTTCACTTTCTCCAGGAGATGTAACGGATGACGAAGACATTGCAGTCGAACAAGCAGAGTGAGGTAGACGCAGAGTCGGTACCAAGCTCGCTGCGAATCGTTTGTGACGATGCCAGTTCAATCAATTTACAAGCCGCTGAGGCTGCCGAAGAAGGCAAGCCGGCGCTGCGAAAGTTCTCAATGGTCGCTTACACCGGTGGCGCGATGCGTCTTGGTGGCTGGCCTTACCCTGTGGTTGTGGACCTAGCAGGCATGCGAGTGACTCGCAAGTCGCGCCCAATCCTCAAGGACCATGATCGTGCCAGTATCGTTGGTCATACCGATGACATCATGGTCGGCGATTCGCGGCTCGAAGTTGCTGGTGTGATCTCGGGCGTGGGCAACACCGCTCAGGAAGTTATCGCTACCAGCGAGAACGGCTTCCCTTGGCAGGCGTCGCTCGGAGCGAACGCCGACAAGGTTGTATTCATTCCTGAGGGCAAGACTGCAACCGCCAACAGTCGCGAGTTCAAAGGCCCTGTGTACATCGCTCGCAAGTCAACGCTCGGCGAAGTGTCGTTTGTGGCGCTAGGTGCCGACGATGACACCGAGGCTCGGATCGCAGCTGGCCAAGCCGGCGATGACGAGGACCTCGACAACGATGAGCCGGATGACGAGACCACCGAGACCGACGATTCGGAACTCGATCCAGTTAACGCAAGTCTTGAACTGTCTGCAAAGCCCAAGCGGACGACAACCAGTGGAGTCGTTTCCAAGATGCGTATCGAAGCTGCTGCTGAATCCAAACGTATCGCCGGCATTCGCAAAGTGTGTGCTGGCAAGCATCCAGAGATCGAAGCTCGCGCCATTGAAGAAGGCTGGAGCGTTACCAAAACGGAGTTGGCAGTGCTGCGAATCGAACGACCCAAGGCCCCTGACCAACAGGCAAGCCAACCGATGTACCGGCGCGAAGTCCTCGAGGCAGCTTGTTGTCTATCGGTAGGGCTCGACGAAACGAAGCTACTCAAGGCCTACGGAGAGCGAACGCTCAACGCTGCCGATCCGCTTCGCCACATTGGCTTGCGTGAGCTCGTCGCCGAGTGCGCACGGCTCGAAGGGTTCGATGTTCCGCGCGTCTTCGGCGATGGAACGGCCACGATTCGCGCCGGCTTTTCGACGATGTCGCTTCCTGGCATCCTCGAGAATGTCATGAACAAGACGCTCCTGTCTGCCTATGAATCGACTCCGATCGCAGCGTTTGACCTGTGTAGTATCGGTACTGTGAGCGACTTCAAGGAGATCGCTCGCTATCGATTGCTTGGTACCGGCGGGTTTGAAAAAGTTGCGCCGGATGGTGAGCTCAAGCATGGCAAGCTTTCCGACCAAAAGTACAGCAACAAGGCTGATACTTATGGCCAGATCCTTGCGTTGACGCGCCACGACATCATCAATGATGACCTCAACGCGTTCATGGACATCCCGCGCCAAATGGGTCGCAGCGGAGCCGAGTCGATCGACGACCTGTTCTTTACGTTGCTCCTCAAGAACACCGGGTTCTTCTCCTCGGCTAACGCCAACTTGCTGCAAGGCCCCGAAACCAAGTTCGGCCCCGAGTCGTTGACGATTGCCAAGACAACCTTCCGCAAACAGAAGGCTGGACCGAGCAACAAAGCCAAGGACCAAAAGCCGATTAACATTCGGCCCGAATTCCTGGTGGTCCCGGTTGAACTGGAAACCGACGCCGAACTGCTGATGGGCTCTGCGCAATTGATGATCGATGCGCAAGGAACGCCGACAAAAATTCCGGTCGACAACCCTCACCGCAACAAGTATCGCGTCATTTCAACGCCGCATTTGTCGGACAGCTACTACCAGGGAGCCAGCGGCTCGGCCTGGTATCTGTTCGCCAATCCGAATGTGCTGCCCGCGTTTGAGATCGTGTTCCTCAATGGTCGGCGCACGCCGGTCATCGAACGCGTTGAAATGCCTGCCAACACGCTTGGCATGGGCTTCCGTTCTTACATCGACTTCGGTGTGAACTCGCAAGACCCACGCGCCGCTGTGAAGGTCACTGGCGAGTAAGCCTCGTCTCCTGACCGCTCTGAAACCAACCATTCTTTGTCCTCAAGGATTCCATAATCCATGCAAGCTCAATTCGTTCATGACGGTAAGGCCGTCGATTTCACTCCGACCGTAGATGTCGCGGTTGGATCAATCGTGATCCAAGGCGACCTAGTAGGCATTACCAAACGCGACATCAAGGCCGGCTCGCTAGGCTCGATCGCTGTGGAAGGCGTCTTTGACATTCCCAAAGACCCTGCCTTGGCTGTCGAGTTCGAAGCGGGCACCAAGGTCTACGTCGACGAAGACGGAACCGTAGTCGCTGACGATGTTGGCACCACTTATCTCGGCAAAGTCGTTAATGACGCTGCCGCCACTGATTCCTTCGTCCGCGTTCGCCTGAGCCAGTGATGAGACGCCGTGAGCAACAACGCACAAATCATAAATGCAGGAGCCATCTTCGTCGCGGATGGTAACACCTTGCCGATCGTCCCCGAGTCCGACGTGGCCGCTGGCTCAGTGGTTGTCGTCGACCGGCTCGTGGGCATCGCCAAGTTTGGGATTAGTGCGGGCTCACGTGGCAGCATCACGATGCGGGGCGTCTTCGATGTAGTGAAAGATCCAACCACCAACATTCCCGCTGGCACGATCCTTTACTGGTCGGAGATCAGTTGGCATGTGGTCAAGAACGCTTACGCCCACCCCATGATGGGCAAAGCGATCGAATCTGCGCCAGCAGGAACTCGCTGTGTCCGCTTAAGACTGAGTCAATAGCGGCTCAGAACTAACCGTCGCCAAGAAAGTTCATTTCGCGAGCTGAAAATGATTCTTAAGCCATTGATTCCAGCCTTTGTATTGTTGTTGCTCGTACTGGCAGGTTGCGACCCAGGCGTCGTCAACGTTCGTGCATTGCCAACGCCTGAACCGGAGCAACCACCAGCGAACCTGCCAGTGCAATTGCATCAGCGCAATTGGACAGGATCACTTGGTCAGGGAAGCTGCGTTCACGCCTCGCTCGTCAACCATCTCCGTTGGCTCAATAGATTCGAGCTTGGCGAACGCTGGCGAGCGACCTATGCCGATGGCGAGTGGGACTCGCGACTGCGTGATCGCTTGGATGCGGCCGGCATCGACTACAGCTACACGCTCAAGGCTGATCCTCGGTTTCTAGATTGGGCCAGTGCAACCAGGCGAGGTGCGATCCTCTGGTGGAAGCCGGCCCACTGCTGCACGTTCGTCGGTTGGATCGAGCGTGATGGGAAGCAATACGCAGCGATTCTCGACAACAACTATCCAGGGCGCTTCGAACTCACGCCTCGTGAACAGTTCATTCGCTTATGGGCAGGCTACGGAGGCTTTGCCCTGACCGTTCTCAACGATCCCAGTAGTTCACTGCCTTACCAAAGTTATGAGGTCCTGTAATCACCATGATCAACGATACGATTCGAATTCGCTTAAGTCTGGGGCTGATCGTGGTGGCAATCGTCCACGCGATTCTCCTCGGTGTTGTATTCACGGCTTTGCATAACAAGCCGGCACAGCCTCAGCCCGAGCAGAGCTGGACGGTACCCAACTATCGACCCACCGCGCCGAGCGTAGGCACGATCGAGAAGTTGCAAGAGCCGCAGTCGGTGAATTTGCAGGCCCAGGGTGAGATCAAGCAACAGATCCGCAACTGTCCGCCGAATTGCCTACCACAACGCGTCTATCCCGCGCCGGTGGTAGTTCAGCCCACAATTGTGCAACCGACCGTTGTAACGCCAACCGTGATGCCCACAGTGGCCCAACCGGTCCCCGTTACGCCGAACTTCGTGGATATTCCAAAGCCCGCTCAAGAACCGTTGGTCGTAACTCCCGTTTCGAATCCCGCGGCTCCTCCACCGAAGAAGAGTTACCAGATCGCGCTGTTCGTTAACACCGATGCGACAAGTCAGCGACTGCAGGAATGGTTCACGCAGAACAAGCAACTAGCTGCGCTCAAGGAAAGCTGCGAATTCCAGGTCTACACGGCAACCAATGCGATCTACAAGACTCGCTATGCCGACATTGTGCCCGCGGAACAGTTCCCTGTGGTTCTCTTTCAAGACGCAACCGGCGGGCACATCCACGCCGCTGGTCGTTCGATGATTCCGAGCACGCCGGACGAGCTCTACTCGGATTTGCGTCATGGATACACGCTCTACAAGCAGGCCAAGGAGGCACAGAAAACCGGCGCAGTAAAAACCAAAGGTTACTCCTGGGACGATGCGATCACACCGACGCTATATCTGTCGGCCGAGGACTGTCCCGATGGCTATTGCCCAACGCCACCCTCTGAAGACCGTCGGCCTCTGGACCGAGTACGCGATCTGTTTGATGGAGCGAAAGACACTCGCAACGCACTGCTTTGGCTCTCGGCCGGCGAGATCGCCACGGTCGCACTTATCGGAATCGCGGCCGTGCTGCTCGTGTTCATTCTGATCAAACGCGGCATTAGCTGAGCGTTGCATTAACCCAATCCACTCTCCTAGATGAGGTTCAACCAAATAATGTTATTAGCCATCGCCATCATTGTGGTCGTCGTCCTGCTGGCAGTTGCCCTGATTCCTGTGAAGAAACGGGAACCAGAGCAACTCAAGCAAGCGTCGTCCGTTGCTTTCTTAACTCCAGAACCAGCCCAGCCGGTTCGTCAAACAACGCTTCGTCAGCAACAGCTTGACGAAGAGGCCAATGCGGTTGCTTCCGAGTACCAGCGCCGCGCCGATGCGGTTTGGCTCGATGAAGTTCGAACGAAGGCTTCGAAGCTGCTTGGCAACACGAAGGCAAAAGCCGAGTCATGACAGACATGCTTCATAAAGGCCAGGAGTGGCTTGCTTCCAAACTCACGCAGCACGCATCTCGCCAGGTCGTATACCGCCGGGGAGAGCTCGGAGCCACGCTCCAAGCCACGATCGGCAAGTCAATGTACGACCAGGACGATGGCGAGGGCATTGTGACACGTAGCCAGGTCCGCGATTTCCTGATCGATACGCAATCTCTGCTCCAGTCGATCATCGGAACGTTGCCACGCCGCGGGGACACGATCGTTGAGATCGATGGCAACCACACCTTTATCTTTGAAGTGATGGCCCTTGGTGGCGACCCACCTTGGCGCTACAGCGACCCATTCCGTTTGAAACTCCGCATCCACACCAAACAGATCGAATCCCATCCCTCATGACGACCGTTCTACAAGTTGCCGACAGCGTCACCGCCCAGCTCAATGCCGCCGAGTTCGATTTCGAGTTCGTGGCCGAGCGTTTGTACGTTCCCAACTTCGACCTCGAAGACATGAAGGAACTGCGTGTCAGCGTTGTGCCTCGCGACGTCGAGCTTTTGCCTCATGACCGAGCACACAATCGATACCACTGCCGTGTGGATGTCGCTGTGCAGAAGAAGTTTTCGAAGGGAACCAATCAGGAGATCGACCCGCTAGTGGACCTGGTGGAAAAGATCGCCGACGAGTTTCGACTCAAGCGACTTGCCTCGTTTCAAGCGGCTCGCTGTGTGAAGGCCGAACATGCCGTGCTGTACTCCAGTGAACATTGGGAGCAGCTGCGTCAGTTTACAAGCTTGTTGACCCTAACCTTTGAACTGGCGCGATGATCAGGCTCACCGTTCGAACTCAATTCGATAAGCGAACGCTGAAGAAGAAGGTGGAAACTGCCACCTTTACATCGATCAGCGAGGCCGGCGGTACCATCCGTAAAACAGCAAGTCGGAGCATTCGTAAGCGTAAGAATCCGTCCAAGCCTGGAAGCCCACCGAACACCCAGACGGGCATGCTCAGGCGAGTGATTCGCTACGAAGTAACCAATAACAAGACCGAAGTCATCATCGGGCCTGTGAATGAGATCGCGGGCCGCCTTTGGAACCTCCATGAATTCGGAGGCGTGGCAACCAAACGTCGCAAGCTGAAGCCACATCGCTTTCGAGTTGGCGAGCATGGTCCGATCCGAATCAAGCAGCACGGAAACAAAACGAAGTTTGCGCGGATCGAATTGCGAACCGCAGCACAAGCCAATCGAGCGACTCGCTTGGTTGCTGAAGAGAACGAGCGCCGCAGTGACAACAAACCTCGTCATTACCCCAAGCGCCCCTTCATGAAGCCGGCACTGGATGCCAACCGGAGTCGGCTCCCCATGTTTTGGGCCAACTCAGTTCAGTAAACGTTCGCCATAAGGAATCATTCACGATGCCAGAAGTAAGACTTGGTCTCGAAGCCGTCCTCACCATCGACGGAGCCGAGATCACCAATGTCAAGGATCTGACGGTCAGCCTTGAAAAGGCCGAAGCCGATGCCAGTACTCGTGCCAACAACGGCTGGCGCGCAACGGTCGGAACGCTGAAGGATGCGTCCATCGAGTTCACAGTGCTGAACAAAGATGGTGATAGCGCGTTCGGCTTGCTTCAAGGCTTGTGGAGCAGCGGTGATCCATGTGATGTCGGCATCAGCGACGCTGGTGGAACGCTCACGCTGACTTGCGAAGTGATGACGTTCAATGTCAACCAGAACTTGGAGGAGGTCATTTCCGCTGATGTGACTCTCAAACCAACGCAATCGACTGGCGGTGGTGGCATGAATGTTGGACCGGGCTTGGCTGGTCCTTGATCGCTGTCGTTGTCGTTGGTTTAGAGGATTCATAACACTCAGGGAGGCATCATGCAGAAGTTCGTTGACCGCGCCGGTCGCATTTGGATTGTGGATATCGATAACACGACGCTGCGCCGCGTGAAGACTCTCACCGGCGTGCATCTGCTGGAAGCGATTGACGGTGATTTGATCACACGACTCTCGACCGATCCGTTGCTCTTGGGCGATGTACTGTTTGCGATCTGTAAACCACAAGCAGATCAGCAGCAGATTACCGACGAGGCCTTTGGTGAAGGTCTAGCTGGTAACTCGATCGATGATGCAACCGGTGCACTCCTCGAAGCGCTGATCAATTACTTCCCGGAGTCGCGACGCCGTCTTCTGCGGAAGGCGGCCGAGAAACAGAAGCTGATCGAGACTCGGGGGATCAGTGCAATCGAGAAGCGACTGGACGATCCGAACTTGGTCGACAAGCTCGTCGAAGATCTCGAACGCAAGCTCGCTGTGCCGACATTGAGCGACTCATCGTCCGACTCGCCGGCATCGTCGGAGTCGATCCAGGTCCCTTAACCCTTCGCCAACTTGTGCTGATGGCTGAGGCCAAACGCCAACACGATTGGAATGTCGCCAGCACGATCATGGCACTGATGGCCGAGATGAACCGCGATCGCAAGAGACGTCGCAAGCCATTTAGGCCCGATGACTTCAATCCCTACGCAGACCAGAAACCGATCGTTGCTCGCGGAACCGTTGAGCAAGCGGCCGCAATGCTCGGTGCGAGTTTTCAACCCAAAGTATCAGAGTCGCCATGTCTCAAGTCAAAGCCGGAGGAGCCTACGTCGAGCTGACCGCGAGGAGTGCGCAGTTCCTCAAGGGGCTCGAGGCTGCGCAGAAGCGGCTGAAATCATTCGGCGCTTCCACGCGAATGATCGGCACCAAGCTGATGGGACTTGGTGTCGCCGCCGCCGCTCCCGTGGCTGGGAGTGTCGCCGTATATGCAAACTTCGATGATGCCATTCGCGCCGCAGGTGCGGTGGCCGGCGCGACCGGAGCGGCTTTCGATTCCTTGCGTGAGAAAGCCAAGCTTCTCGGTGCAACCACAAGTTTTTCTGCCAGCGAAGTCGCCTCGCTGATGACCGAGCTTGGACGAGCCGGTTTCTCACCGAAGCAGATCGAAGAGATGACTGGCGCGGTGATGAATCTTGCACGCGCCACCGGTACCGATGCAACCCTCAGCTCCGGGATCATGGCCGCCACGATTCGACAGTTTTCAATGGCAGCCACCGATGCGGTCCGCGTCGCTGACGGATTGACGGCCGCTGCGAACAAGTCGTTCAACTCCGTGGAATCGTTGGGCGAAGCATTATCGTATGCAGGTCCTGTGGCGGCCGATGCCAACATGAGTCTCGAAGAGACGCTCGCCATTCTCGGCACGCTTGGCAATCTTGGGATTCAAGGTAGCGAGGCGGGAACCGCACTGCGTCGCTTGCTCACGCTCAGCGCCTCGGAATCCGAGAAGTTTCAAAAGGTCTTTGGCGTTGCTACGAAAGACGCACAAGGCAACGCTCGCAAGCTCGTCGACGTGCTTGGGGAGGTTGCTGCTGCGACAGCCAACATGGGCTCTGGCGATCGCGCGGCCGCGTTCAACGAAGTCTTTGGATTGTTGGGCATCACGAGCGCATCGGCGATCGGCAAGTCGGTCACCGATACTAGGCAATTACTCGGCGAGATTCAGAAAGCCCGTGGAATCTCCGCCAAGACCGCTGCCGACATGGACTCGGGAATCGGCGGTGCCTTCCGAATTCTCAAAAGCTCGATCGAGGGCGTGGCCATTGCGATCGGCGAGTCTCTCGATCTCTCCGTGACCAAGATGATGAATGCGATCTCACGGGCATTGTCTGGACTCACCGAATGGATCGGCAAGAACCAGGAAGTGGTCAAGAAGGTCGCCCTCATCGTTGCTGGCGTGGTTGGTGTCGGCGCAGCATTCATCGGCATCGGTAGCGCCGCGGGTGTCGCTGCATTCGCAGTCGGTGGTCTTGCTTCGATGTTCTCGCTGGTGGGAACCGCGATCGGTGTTCTGGTGACCATGATCGGCGCTCTGTTCACGCCTCTTGGGCTGGTGGTCGCTGCCGTCGCAGCACTGGGTGCTTACTTCATCTATTCCACTGGAATTGCCGGCCAGGCGATCGAGTACTTGAAAGGTGTCTTCGAAACACTGAAGGCCGACACGATCAAGGCATTCGGTGCGATCGCCAGTGCGCTGGCGGCCGGCGATATCACCGCAGCCGCAAATGTGCTGTGGACCTACCTCAAACTGCAGTGGATCAAAGGCACAACCTATCTCAAAGGCGTCTGGGCCGACTTTACTAATTATCTCTCGGATGTTTGGGGTGACACGGCTTATGCGATCGGCGATGTACTGATCAGTGCGTTATCAGGCCTCGCCAGCGTATGGAATGCAACGCTGGGTTTCATGGCCGATGGCTGGACGATCCTTACCACCTCAGTGCAGAAGGGGTGGAACTCCACGATCGGCTTCCTCAAGAAGGGATTCATTCGGCTGCGCGAGTTGGTCGACATTGCCGGCGATGTTTCGGTGCAAATCGGTGGCGTGCTCATCAATGCTCTGGCAGGCGTGGAAACCGCCTGGGTCGAAACCATCGACTATCTCGCTGACACCTGGTCTGTGTTTGTCGCCCAAGTCAAGTCGATGTGGAACTCGACAGTAGGCTTTCTGCGCAAGGCTTGGATCAAACTGAAGTCACTGTTCGATGACGATGTGAATGTCGAAGTCGAAATGGCCAAGATCGACAAGGAGATCCGTACAGCGGACGAAGCTGAAGAAGCCAAGAAGCAGCAAGCCATCGGCGATCGTATGAAGCGGCGCGACGCTCGTAAACAGCAGATCGAAGCTAATCGCGTTCAGATGCAAGAAGGCATCAAGCAGCAACTCGAGGAACGTCGCAAGGCCCGGGCTGGTCGCGACATTGATGCCGAGATGGCGGTCATCGATCAAGAGACCGAAGCCAAGAACCAGGTGGTCGATGCTTCGCGCGATGATCAGTTCAAACAGAACGAAGCCGCGGGACAGTCGCGACAAAAGACGATTGACGACACCACCGCTGGCGTCCAAAAGACTCTCGATCAAATGCGTGAGGAGGCACGCGTCGCTCGTGAAGCTGGCCGTCAGTCGCCCGAGGATCGTACCAAGGAACGAGACGATCAGGTTGCCGCCGCCCAAGCTGAGTTCGACGCTGCTGTGGAAGCAGCCAATGCCGCAAAACCGCAAGAGCCCGAAGCTGCCAAAGAACCAGACGCCGGCACTCCAATTCCACCCATGCCCGCGCCACCGGTGCCTGGTGATCTGAAAGTGCCGAAGGTTGAGATCGATGGCATCAAAGATCCCAAGCTTAAGCCGCCCAAGAAGAAGGACCTTAAGCTTGGGCTCGATCGCTCGGCCAAGGATTCGCTGGATCAATTCTCCAGCGGTCCCGAAACAGCGACCGAGAAGACCGAAGCGGCCGGTAACTTCGATAGCCGTGGTCTGGGACTTGGTAGCGGCGCATCGCTGATTCCAACTTTACAGGTCGCTGACAAACCTGACGTGGCTGAAGATGTTGACGCGGGCGATCTTGACGTTGATCCGCAGGCAGACGCTCAGCCCGAGAACATGGAGGTGCCTGATGTCCTGGTTCCGACAAAGGAGACGCCAACAACGCAGTCTCAAGACATGTCGGACGAAGAACTCGACGAGTTGGCCGATGCGCTGTTTCCTGAGGAGACTGAGCCTTCGCTCAACCTCGAATCGCTCATTGCATCCTTTGCTGCGGTGCGAGTTCGACTCGAGGAGTTCGACGCGGCTCTATCGCAAAGCGTCGCGCGACTGCAGATGCCACAGGTCACTGGCGAAGGCCTGTCGGATGATGTCAAGCGAGCCATCATTCAAACCGCTGAGAACACCGCTCAGCTAGCCGAACGCGCCCACACGGGAGGCTTCGTGTTCAGCTAATGGGATTCTCACACGGTGGATACAATTTTGAATTGGCAGCGCTGTCCAAGAAGGCAACGCGTGGCAAGGCGACGTCGGATACGTTCGTCTATGTGGCGACCAATGGTGGCTCAGTCGATCCGGCAGTCGCTGCGAGTGCGGCGCTGGCCCACTATCGAGCCACCCAGCGAGACCTGATCCCCTATCTACAGATTGATGGCGAGTACATCAACGACAAGCACGCGCTCGTCACGGCGTCAATCAATCGAACCAAGCTTGATCCTGTCTCGTTCAATACGACCGGCGCGTCAACGCATCTCAATCAATCGCTCTTCACTCGTGGAATCTATGCTGCCCCTGGCAAGATCGCTCCCAACTATCGCGGTGCAATTGGCGTGAGCGACTCGGGCGTTGCCGGCGTCGATGTGACCGTTCCCGCTTTCGAGTTCTCTGTCCGCAAGAAGTTTGAATTCGTCTCGACAGCTTATCTGCTCGCCATGGTCGCGATGACTGGCCGCGTCAATTCAAGTCCCTGGTCGATCTTCGCTCCTGGCGAAGCCTTGTTCCTGGGTGGCGAAGGCGGCGAAGATGAACAGAACTGGGTCGATGTGACTTATCACTTCGCGGCGCGTCCCAACGAGATCAACCTCACGGTTGGCAACATCTCTGGCGTCGCGAAGCGAGGCTGGGATTACCTCTGGGTCAAGCACGGCGAAGAGGTGGTTGGTGATCGCGTCTTGCAAGTTCCCGAAGCGGCCTACGTCGAGCAGGTTTACCCCGAAGCGAACTTTAACGCATTGGGGATCGAGTAATGGCGAGGCGCGTTCGACCAGGCGAAAAGCTGAATATCACGGCAGCGGAATACAACCGTCTGCTGGCGGCCGCCGATACAGTTGCCCGTGACCGACTTGCCGGTGGCGCAGGAAACCGCACCCACGTTCGCGACGCTGCCACCGCTCGCGTTCACTATCAAAGTGCGACCACTGTGCCCATCGGTGGAATCGTCGGTTTTAACGCCCCACTGGGCGACCCAGACGTCGACAATACAGCACTCGCTCGTTTCGTACGTGATGCGACGATCCAGTCGGTTCGTCCCATCGTCGACGAGCATATGGGACGATTCGGTGTAGCTATCGAGCCGATCGCCGAGGACAAAGTCGGTCGCGTGGTATTCTCGGGCGTCGTCGCCGCCCGTGTGAATGTTCAAGAGACCTGGCATCAATATGCTGATGTAGCCGACTCGGGAGGTACGACACTCCAGTCAAAACCCAACGGCTCCGCCCAGATCCTATGGCGACGTGATGCGAATCAGACCGGCGTCCAGTGGGCTGTCGTTCGGGTCGGAAAGCCAGCCGATCCTGCGTTCCTTGTGAAGGTTCCCAGCGGTGGTATCCCTGGTCGATCCGGTTTAGCGACGGGTTCTGCCAACTGCGATCTCTTTCAGCTCGATGATTCTGGCACCATTGAGCCGGTCTTGAAACCGAATGGACAAGGCGTTCGCATCATCGCACGCAATGCGAGTGCCCAGCGTATTCGAGGTCCGGTTTCCAACTACGAAGGTGATCAGTATCTCAGCGTCACCTACGATGGCAATCGTTCCTGGATCATCGACCCGCCCAAGCAGACCTTGCTTTGCAAGCCCGTCTCGAGGCTCAAGGCCAAGAGCTGGGGCATGGCTCGTGAACTGCGATATGCCAACGGAGTCTGGTCACCAATCGGCGTGAAGGTCGCGGTCTACAACGTCTGTGACTATGCGCTTCTGACAAGCCAACAGATCGTCTGCCATTTCCACGAGGACACCAGCGCTTACCTAACCATCGGATGCCGCTGCTGCGAGGGAAGTAGTAGTTCAAGTTCCAGCAGTAGCTCGTCTAGCTCTTCGAGTTCATCCTCATCGTCATCGTCGAGCAGCTCCAGCAGCAGCTCCGGCAGTAGTTCATCGAGCCCATCCTCGTCGAGCAGTTCAAGCGTCTCATCAAGTTCATCCAGTTCCATCAGCTCATCGAGTAGCCAATCCTCAATGAGCTCATCGTCGAGCGAGCATTCAAGTTCGTCGCAATCCTACTCGGCACCGTCGGTCTCAAGTTCTGGATCGAGTTCGTCTAGTCTTTCGAGTTCATCCGGCTCGAGTTCGTCGCATTCAAGCTCAAGTCAATCGTCGAGCTCTGGATCATCGGCATCAAGCGGTTCTTCTAGCGACTCAAGCCAATCGATTTCACTGAGTGAGCCCTCTTACTCAAGCAGTCACTCTTCGAGCGGATCAAGCTCTGATTCGAGTCATTCGAGCCAGTCCAGCGGCTCCAGTGGTTCGAGCTCGAGTGAATCCGAGTCGAGTCAGTCCGAATCAAGTGAATCAGAATCCAGCCAGTCTGAATCGAGCGACTCAGATTCATCACGAACAAGCGAATCGTATTCGAGCGACGCCAGTTACAGCCAATCGTACAGCGCAAGCTACTCAGGATCATCCAGTGGTAGCGATTCCAGCAAGAGCGAATCGAGCGGAAGCGACAGCAGTCATTCCGATAGTTTGGAAAGTGAATCGGTTAGCTCGGAAAGCGAGAGCCAGTCGGAAAGTCAATCGGATTCCAACGAAACAAGCAGCGAAAGCAGATCGGTACCAAGTTACTCGCGGCCTAGCTACTCGGAGCCCAGTTACTCCAGTGGCAGCGGGTCTGCCTCGGCGAGTCAATCCAGCCAAAGCGAGAGTGAATCGCAAAGCCAGTCGGAAAGCGAATCAGGTAGCGAATCGCGATCAACGAGCGAGCCATCAAGCAGCGATGGTTCAGAAAGCCGATCCAGCAGCGATCGACCAAGTTACAGCGAAAGTGAAAGCTATAGCGTCCCATGGTCGACCAGCCACTCCACCAGCGGATCTGGCAGCTATTCGCAGAGCGGCTCTGGCAGCGGATCAACGAGCGGTTCTGGCAGTGACTCATCGCCATCGACAAGCGATTCGCATGATCCATCGACAAGTGACTCACACGATCCATCTACCAGCGAGTCGGATCGTCCGAGCGTAAGTCACTCCGATAGCGAACCGCCAAGCGAACCTCCCACTTCCGATAGCAGCACGAGCGAGCCCTGCAATACGACATGGATCTGGTCTTGTGGATGGCAGCTCCTTGAAAGTGATTGTCCGGAAGTCGGCGATCCACCGAGTGGCTCTGGTGGCTACGACGGTGAAGTGGTGGAGGTGGCAGCATGATCCATTGTCCCAATCTGACCAACGACAACCGATGCCAGGTCGCGAGTCACCTAGCCGACTGCGCCGTCATGGCATCATCCAGCGGTTGCCAAGCATGCAGCGAGTGTTCGAACCCACAAGCGGTCAACCTGGTGACGATCGGCATGGCCATCGTCAACCGACGTCGCCGCAATCACAACGTCGACGAACTCAAGACGCTGTTGAAAAGTTACCTACCCAATCAAGAAGAACCCACGACGCTGCGGATCGCGGCCTATAGGCCTGGCCCGGGTAACGAACTTCGCAAGATGCTCGCCTGGTTCGCAAGACCAAGCGACACGTGCAAGTGCGAGACCCGCGCCGAGACGATGAACGATTGGGGCGTAGAAGGATGCCGTACCAATCTCGACACCATTATCGAATGGCTTTTGGAAGAAGCCCAACTCAGAGGATTACCCCATGGAAAGTTTACTAGAACCATCGCCAAGTCACTCGTGCTCACTGCCATCCGCCGGTTTGAACGTAAGTTCCCAGACGGTGCACCCGAGCCCAACGAAGACGATTTCGATGCCGACGAAGAAGATCGTTGAACGTTGCTTCCTCATGAATCTCGACAGACGCGACGATCGTCTGCGCGAGTGGATGCAGCAACTACCCCAGCCATGGCCATTCCCAGATGTGGAGCGATTTGCAGCAATCGATGGTCGCAAGCTTTCGACGCCCGAGCAGTGGCGCGCCGGCAATGGTGCCTGGGGCTGCTACCGTTCGCACTTGCTGATCCTGGAGAAATGTTTGCTGGAAGGGATCGACTCGTATGTGGTCTTTGAAGATGACGCAGGCTTCGTTCCCGATTTTGTGGAACATCTCGAGGCGTACGTTCGTGAGTTACCCGAAGACTGGGGACTAGCTTACCTCGGAGGTCAGCACCTCTACGCCGCTAAGCATCCGCCGAAGAAGATCAGCGACCACGTTTACCGACCTTACAACGTCAATCGCACCCATGCATTTATGGTGCGTGGTCGCGCAACGATGAAGGCACTCTATCGTCACCTCAATTGGAATGACTGGCATCTGAAGCATCACATCGATCATCACCTGGGGCGATTGACTCAGCGGCGATACGAAGCCCTGGTACAAGGAAAGAATGTCGAGAAAGAATCGATTCCGGTTTACACACCCGATCGCTGGCTTGTCGGCCAGTTACCGACGAAATCGAACATCTGCGGTCGCAAGTGGACTCAGACCAGGTTCTTCAACGATGCCAAGAATGCCGACCACAGCGACGCACCGTTTTTCGCCGTCCTCGGGCCCCATCGCAGTGGCACCAGCTGCGTGGCAATGGTCATGCATCATTTGGGCGTTCACATGGGCAACGAACTCGGAGGCTACGAGGCAACTGGGGGAGGCGAAGCGATCGGGCTTGCGAACCTCTGTGAAAAGGCGATGCGATTCCCAGCGATCGATCCCAAGATCCCAGACGGTCAGCTCGCCAAGCAACTCAAGGCCTGGATCGTAACTCGCAAAGCAGAAGCCATTCGCGACCGAACCGTGGCAGGCGGCAAGTATCCGCATCTCTGCCGATTCGCAAGCCACCTCTACGAAGCTCTCGGTAACTCGCTGCGCATTATCGCTGTTGATCGCCCAATCGAAGCGTCGATTCGCTCGCTTCAAGATCGCAGCAAGCGACACCCAGGCCAATGGTTCGCGGCGGGCGATGACGCATGCGACAAACTCCAGCGTTCGCTGCTCGAGCATCGCGAGGCATTCATTCAAACACATCCTGATGTCCCCGTGCATCGGATCAACTTCGCCAAGCTGACAGAAGATCCCGAAACCGCAATCAACGAACTGATTGCATTCCTCGGCATCGAGCCGACCACGGAGGAGATCGATTCAGCGATTGCCCATGTGAACCCGCAGTTGAGGAAGTTTGGATGACACCAGTAGAAGACGTCCTCGCCAAGTTTCGACATCGCTACATCATCATCGGCTCTGGCGCACTGCGGTTGCATGGGGTCGATTGGGAAGAAGGCGATCTCGACATCTGGCTCGATCCCAATCTCTCCGATGACGAGTGGCAAGCCGCGGTCGATGCGGCGGCTGGATCGCTTCGAAAGCCGTGGAAGCGAGGCGACCCTGACGGAGCCGGAGGCTTACGCGCATCAACTCGTATCGCCTGTTCGCCACCGCTGGACGTGATGCGTGAAGTCATGGGCTGTACCGCTGACGATTTCGAGAAGGCCTTCGACAACTCGCTGATCTCGTTTTATGGAAACGTCGCTCCACTGAACTCGATCTTGCATATCAAACGCAGCGCGAAGCGTCTCAAGGACTATCGCCATGCCATCAAACTTGCTCGCAAACTCCTTAACGCGTGGTGAAACATGGAAGCAACAGTACCCATTCAGGACATTACCTTTTGCATTAAGACCATTCATCGGCCTTGGGCCTGCCATCGACTCGTCCAGTCGCTTCGAAAGGAGTTCGGCGAGCCGAAGATTGTGGTCGTCGATGATGGACTGCCCGAACATTGGTTCTCGCGCAAGTACCCCGAGTCCGCCAAGCACTGCAAAGTGATCGATCTCGAGCAGCATGATGTCGGCGTCGGAATCGGGCGCAACACGGCAATCGATGCGGCAGATACTGAGTTCATTTTCTTACTCGATGATGACCAGATCGTAACGCCCGATCTACACCTCGATCGAGTCTACCAGCGGTTCATTGAGTACGAGCTCGACATTCTGGCTGTCCGTCAGGGCGCTGGTGGCCGGCCCATGCTCTTCAGTCCGCTGATGAATGGCAGCCGGATCTGGATGCATCGAGGCGAACACAAACGTATCGGTGAGACCAGTTGGTGCGACATGGTCAGCAACGCTTTCCTGGCGCGACGCGACACGATCGGCCGCGTTCGCTGGGATGACGAGATCAAAACGTACGAGCACTGGGAGTTCTTCTACCGAGCGTCCCATATTGAACATCTGCAAATCGCCGTGGCTCTCGACTGCTCCGTAGTCCACGACCACGTGGCAGCCAAGCCTTACGGAGCTCTGCGAGCCCGACCCAAGTTCCGCCGATTGGGGCTTCGTAAACACGGCTTTGATTCACTGCGTTATCCAGGAGGAGGTATCGTCCATGCGTGATCGTGTCACATTCTGCATCAAGACCATCCATCGTCCTCAATGCTGCGCCACATTAGTCCGTAGCATTTACGAGCACTGTGGCGATGAGCGTCCGCTGATCTACGTCCTCGATGACGGAAAGCCAGAGCTGCGTTTCTCTCAAGTCTGTCCTGATGAAGCAGCGATAGTCGATAGACTCATTGAGACCGAATATGACATCGGATTGTCGGCTGGTCGCAATCGTCTCGTTGAAGCCGCGCAAACTCGGATGGTGATCTTCTCCGATGACGATCACGTCGTTGGTCCGCAGACGCGACTGAATGATCTCGTGCGCAAGTTTGAATCGAGTCGCCTCGACTTACTAGCAACGCTCAGCAAACAACCGCATCGCGCCCATCCCGACGGCGCGCCGCGTCTGCTGAAGTCAGCCGGTGGCATTCTTCACATTCCACGCGGTGAATATCGACGCATCGGCGACATCGCCGAGTGCGCATTCGTTTGTAATTGCTTTGTAGCCTATCGCGACATTCTGCAGGCGATTCGCTGGGATGAAGACCTGAAGGTCGACGAGCACTGGGACTTCTTCTGGCGAGCCAAGGTAGCCGGCGTGAAGGTCGGTGTGGCGATGGACCATGTATTCCCGCACATCCACGTCGATCCGCCCGCCTACAAGCGACATCGCCCCGTCTTCCTGAAACAAGCCTTGCGTAAGCACAACCTGCGCAAAGTTCTTTGGCGTTGATTCCTGTTTCTTCTGTTTCCAACTCTCAAAGGAGTAAAGATGACCACAATTAGTCACGGACCATTTGGCCCCAACGGAGAGCGACCACCAGGTTGGCCTCCACCGCCGTTTGATCCACCGGGCGAACCGCTGCCCTACGTTCCACCGCCAGATCCGCCTGGCCCAACCTCCGAGCCACGCCCTGATTGGTGGCCGGAGGACTGGCCTTGGCCGCCAGTGCCCGAACCTCCGATCGAAGTGTTGGTGCCGCCACCGCTGCCCAACATCATCTGGCCGCGGCTACCTCCACATCATCCGTACCATCTGCCACCTGGCTACCACTGGCCCGACAACTTGCCACCAGGGCATCCAGGCCACGATGTGAAACCACCGAAGCCACCAGGCGGAAGTGGTGATGCTGGCAGTGAAGGCTCGGGCGATGAAGCTGGTTCTGGTGATTCGGAAGGATGTTGATGATCGAGCTACCCAACCTCGAGTTCCATGCAGCACATGCGTGCAATCTCTATTGTGCGCAGTGCTCGCATTATTCGAACTTCCACGCCGGCGGAATCGTCAGTCTCGATGAAGCACGCTCGAACTTCGACGCGTGGAGGGGAAGACTTGCGCCCAAGCGATTCGCCATCCTTGGCGGCGAACCAACTCTCAACCCAGAGTTGATTCCCATCATCGAGCTTGCACGAAAATCGTTCCCAAACGCCGAAGGACTTTTCGTAACAAACGGATTCTTCCTGGATCGTCATCCCGACCTGCCCCGCGTTCTGATTGACAACCGCTTTCGCATGGATGTTTCGCAGCATGGACGTGCGCCGCAGTACATGAGGCGATTTCGCGTCGTCTGCCAGCAGATCCGCGAGTGGCGCGCCAGCTATCCTGATCTGCAAATCAACATCCGCAAATCCCATCGTGGCTGGCGTCAGCAGTACCGCATGGTGGATGGCAAGCCGGTGCCGTTCGGCAGCGACCCGAGAGCCGCCTGGAAAATCTGCCTCCAGCGCACCTGCACCCAGCTCTATAAATCCTGCTTATGGAAATGTCCCGCACTCGCGTACCACGCCATCATGTCTCGCAAGCTAAGGCTCGACGAAGAGCCCGCCTGGCAACTCTTCAGTGACTACCGAGCCTGCCCGCCAACAGCAACGGACCTCCAGGTCCGTGACTTCCTCGCGACCATGGAAATTCCACAGTGCTCGCTTTGTCCAGCCAAAAAGGCGACGTTCCAGCATGGAGATCCAACAACGATCCCTGCTCCTTAACTCCCTGCCCGTCGCGGGACGTCATAATTGAGACCAATTTGCGAACTCTTCCGGCTGGTGTTGCAGAATCGTGGGGATAATCGCGTGATTTGATGGACAAATTGCCGTTTACGGTCTAGGGTTAACAGGATAGGATGTGATGAATGAACCGATTTGTAGCGATTTTGCTGATTCCATTTTTTCTTGTGGGCCATGCTCTTGCCCACTCGCATGGGACCGCTGCGCATCCATCGGCGAACCACGGTAGGGCTCACATTCACGTCGCAAGTGCTCCTCATCACGGGCACCACAGTCATGAATCCGATGATCATCACCAGGGAAGTGACCACGAGAGCGATGAGCAGAAGTCGGCGCCAGTTACGCCTGTAGAGCACGATTCAGACGCCATTTACGTTGCATCAGCCGATGATGCTTACACCTCGACTGATCGTGTCTCCATCGAGTTAGGGTCGTCTGTTTACGTTGATGCACCGCTTTGCATTCTCAATGAATCTCGTCCACCGGCGGTCCACCCTTGCTTACTCACCGCGAGTACTTCTGGGCTACCGCTCTATCTGCTTCATGCTGCGCTAAGGCTTTGATGGGACCCGCCTGAGAGCTCTTTGCTTTCAGCCGATGCGTTTCTTTCCCCAAGCCGTTACCTGCTGCCTAGATCCATCAAGTTTTAACTTGACCAAGTGCAGCTTCATTTCATGAAGATCCGCAAATCATGTGTTCCCATTGTGTATTCGCACGCCTGTGCGTTTTCGCAGCCTTCTTGTTGCTGCCGCTGGTAGGTTGCGCTCCTCGCGAATCTACCACCAGTCCTAAGGCTCAATCTGAACAGACGAGCCCGGAAAAGCCGGAGCTTCAAATCCTTGAGCTTGGGGAGAAGGCCAGAAAAAATCTCAATCTCGTTGTTAAAGCTGTACGGCCCACTGATTATTGGCGAACGATTTCAATCCCAGGTGTCGTCGCCGATCGTCCGGGCATTTCCGATCGAGGCGTGACTTCGCCGGCTGTGGGTGTCGTATCGGAGATCCATGTATTTCCAGGAGATACCGTTCGCCCAGGCCAACGATTGGTCACCGTGCGACTGTTTAGCGAATACCTGCAAGCAACCCAAACACAGCTCTTTAAGGCTTCACACGAGTCGATCTTGGTTCAGAATCAAATCGATCGTCTAGGAGATGCAGCCGCCTCTGGTGCCGTCTCCGGTTCGCGATTGGTCGAACTCAGAAATGAACAGCAACGACAGCAAGCAATGATCCAAGCTGCGAAACAAGAGCTACTCAATCGCGGTTTGACAGTAACGCAAATCGATTCGATTTCTGCCGGCACCTTTGTATCAACCATCGACGTTGTCGCACCTCCTCCGCGAGCCGAGTTGGCTATGCTTCAAGGCTTGGTGAAGGACCCGATCCAGACAGTCAGCTACTCGGACGGAGCTGACGTCACTTACGAAGTTCAGTCGCTGGCCGCTGAGCTTGGACAAACGGTTCAAGCTGGCGAACTGATTGTAAATCTGGCCAATCACCAAGCACTGTACATCATTGGCCACGCTTTCAAACGGGAAGCTGGACTGATCGAACAGGCTACCCAGAGCAGCACACCCGTACAAATCCAGTTTGCGGAAGATTCAGCCGAATTATGGCCTTCGCTTGATCAGCAGTTTCAGATACGGCATTTATCCAACACGATTGATCTTGAAACTCGCACGTTTGACTTTTTCGTGCCAATCCAAAATCAGTCACGCACTTATGAGAAGAACGGTAGCACGTTTCTGGTTTGGCGATTTCGCCCAGGACAACGCACTCGAATCGAAGTGCCGGTAGAGAGATTTGAGAAAGTCTATGTCCTGCCCTCCGAAGCTCTCGTACGTGAAGGCCCTGAAGCATATGTCTATCAGCAAAACGGCGACCTCTTTAATCAACTCTCTGTGTATGTCGTCTATGAAGATCGATTGAACGTCGTTCTTGCTAACGACGGCAGCATCTCTCCGGGATTCTTCTTGGCTCAAAACTCGGCCGCATCGCTGCGACGAGTACTCAAAGCTCAATCGGCAAGCGGACAGCAACCAGGTCTTCACGTTCATGCGGACGGAACCGTCCACGCAGCTCATTAAGGAGAATGACTATGATCGAGCAATTGCAAATAATTGCATATAAGCTGTCTCGCAGATTCTTCACCGTAAATGTCTCTCGTTTTATGACGGTGAACATTGGGCGCATTATCCAACACCAGACAACGCACGAGCTTTCAATCTTCGATTCCACTGAGGCACTTACTGAGCGGTTTCCAAGTATTCTCGATACTCACCCCGAATGGTGTTCTCGTCTAAAACTGGGCAATGTCAAACTTTGCTGCGCAATCGAAAACGGCAAAATCGTTGGACGACTCTGGTCGATCGCGAACCGCGTTCCACCAGAACTTAATCATGATGGCCCCGATGCGACAAGGTTACCACTCGAATTGCCTGATGACATGGTGTTCATCTTTGATGTTTGTGTTGATCCTGACCATCGCGGGAAACGCATCTATCCTGCGATGTTTTATCATGCAAGTAATCATCTTTTTGAAACAGATGCGATTCGCCAATTCCTAATCACTGTGGACTTCGCTAATCGTCCGGCTAAACGGGCGGCGGATCGCAAGGGGTTTAAGGAAGTCGGACGTTCGTCCTTGATACGCTTGGGGCAATTCTCGCTTGCTCGCTATCCAGACGCAAAACTGTCGCCTGTCAAGATTGGCAGGTATTTCGGTGACCTCAATTTGAACCGCCCACAGTTAGTCTGTGAGTCTAGCGATTCTTCCCCGGTGAGTCAGTTCGATTCACAAGAACACACTTCTTCTGAACGACTTAACGGTGCGTAGCAAATGTTAGATCACATAATCAGATTGTCGCTCCGTTATCGTGCGTTGGTGATTATCACCAGCCTGGTGGTGCTCGTGTACGGTTCGTACCTCACAACCACGTTATCGATCGATGTGTTTCCAGATTTAGACCGACCACGCGTGATCATCATCACCGAAGCGCCGGGGCTGGCCACTGAAGAAGTTGAAACGCTCGTTACTCAGCCTATTGAGATTGCGCTGATGGGGGCCAGTGGAGTCCAGGCCGTGCGTAGCCAAACCACTGCGGGTCTCAATGTTGTCTACATCGAGTTCGACTGGTCCACCGATATTCGCGCCGCTCGCCAGACGGTCAGCGAACGGTTAACGACGCTCGAGGGCATTTTGCCGGATGGCGTCTTGCCTCAAATGACTCCACCTTCTTCGATCATGGGACAGATCGTGGTTGCCGGCATCTACAGGCAAACCGGGCCCAATGGCGGACGCTTAGCATCACTGGGACAGACGAAGCTCATGGCAGAGATTCTCTCGAGTGATGACAAGCCATCGCTGAAGCTTTGGCGTGCTACTGAACGTCGCAAAACTGAAATGTGGGAGGCAGTGCCGTTTGAAATAGTAGAACCCTTGCAGCTTTACGGTGAAAATTCGGCCGAGCGATATAAGGCTACTGTCAAACTGGATTCTGGCGTGCACGAGATTCAATTTGAGTCGGAGGCTAAGCAGCTTATGGAGTTGCGAACTATCGCAGATTGGGTAATCAGGCCGCGTCTTCTGAAGGTTAACGGAGTCGCGGAAGTCTTCATGCAAGGAGGAGATCGCAAGCAGTACCAAGTCCTCCTCGATCCAACAGCGCTTCTCGAATATGACGTGACCGTACAGGACGTCGAGCGAGCGCTCAGTGAAAGCAATATCAACACCAGCGGTGGTTTTGCCATCAAAGGCGAATCGGAACGTCCTATTCGAGTTCTCGGAAGGCTCGGCACCGGCGGTCGTAGCGTGATTGATGAGCTGCTCAAGGTACCCGTTGCCAAGTCATCCAAGCGAAGCATTCTTCTTGAACAAGTGGCATCGGTCGTAGAAGGTCCGGAGTTGAAGCGAGGGGACGGCAGCGTCAACGGCCAAAGCGGCATTGTCTTTACCGTGGTGAAGCAGCCTCATATTGATACTCGCAAGTTGACCGATAACGCGGCGGCTGCTTTTGCCGAAGTAGAGGCTTCGTTACCGGCCGATATCATCATCAACTCAGAACTCTTTCGACTAAAGAACTTCATCGATCGCGGTGTATTTAACGTTGCCGAAGCACTGGCCATCGGTGCAGTACTCGTGGTCATCGTGCTGTTCTTGTTCTTGCTTAATTTTCGGACAACATTCATTACGCTCACCGCGATTCCCATGTCGCTGGTGATGACCACGCTTGTCTTTCGCTTCATTGGTTGGATCAGCGGTAGCGAACTCTCAATCAACGTGATGACACTTGGCGGAATCGCCGTCGCGATGGGCGAACTCGTCGATGACGCGATTGTGGATGTCGAGAACATTTTCCGCAGGTTGAAAGAAAACAACCGACTCGCTCAACCTCTACCCGCCATCGATGTCGTTTATCACGCGAGCAAAGAGATTCGCAGCTCGATTCTCTTTGGCACGATCGTGGTGATCCTCGTTTTCCTACCTCTGTTCGCACTTTCGGGCGTTGAAGGCAGGTTGTTCACACCGCTGGGCTTCGCCTACATCGTCTCGATCTTGTCCTCATTCGCGGTTTCGCTAACGGTGACACCAGTACTTTCGTACTACTTGCTTCCGTCGTCGAAAGCGACTCATCTAGAGCAGGACGGCCCTGTATTGCGAGCGCTCAAGTGGATGGTAAGTCCGCTGATACGGATCAGCATGAGAATTCCAAGTTTACTTCTAATCGCCACCTGGGTCATCGTCGCCGTGGCTGGGTGGCAACTCGCACAGCTTGGACGGAATTTCCTCCCTGCTTTCGACGAAGGGAGTGTTCAAGTGAACGTAACACTTCCCCCGGGCTCATCGCTGCAAGCATCGAACCAGGTGTCAACGAGTATCGATGGCGTTTTCAAGTCGATGCAAAAAAGCAAAGCGAATCCAGATGGAGCGATCTTGAACTTCGTGCGCCGGACAGGACGCGCTCAGATGGATGAGCACGCTTCGCCGGTGAACTTCGGCGAGTACATCCTCAGCATGAACCCGGAGGCCGACCACAACCGCGATGTGATGATCGCTCAATTGCGCGAACGAATTAGCAAAGAGGTGCCAGGGGTCGATATCGAAGTAGAACAGCCTCTGGCTCACTTGATCAGTCATATGGTGTCAGGCGTCTATGCACAAATCGCGATCAAGATCCACGGTGATGATCTCGATACGCTTTTGACGTTAGCGGATCAGGTTAAGTCTTCGATTGCTGAGATTCCTGGATTGACTCCACCGATTGTCGAGCCCGTGCAAATGACGCCCGAGCTGCATATCCAGCTTCGAGGCGATGAGCTCGCCATGCATGGACTCACGCGGCAATATGTGGCCACAGTCCTTCAGACGGCGCTGCAAGGTCAAGTCGTCTCTGAGGTGCTTGAGGGACAACGACGCTTTGACCTCCTAGTACGACTCGAAGAAGCCTATCGTGCTGACTATGCGAACTTAGGCCTGCTTCGCATTGATCTCCCGCATCAAGACGGACAACCAGAACGTGGCCAAATTGAACTTCGAGATGTCGCGACAATCTACGAAGGTGTGGGACCCAACTCGGTCAATCGCGAGAACGCGCGCCGGCGGATCGTCATCCGCTGCAACACCGAGGGCCGCGACTTAGCCAGTGCCGTCGCCGAGATCCAGCAACGTGTCAATGCGGATGTGGCGATGCCAGTTGGCTACTATGTCGAGTATGGTGGGCAGTTTGAGAGTCAGCAAAACGCGACGCAGCTAATCATCATCTTGGCAGGCCTTTCGGTGGTTGGCATGTTTGGTGTGCTGATGATTCTATTCCCCTCAGTGCGGATCGTCCTGCAGATTCTGAATGCTCTGCCGACAGCGTTCATAGGAGGTGTATTTGCGTTAGTGATCACCGAGCAAACGCTAACCGTCGCGAGCCTCGTCGGCTTCATATCACTCGGTGGCATTGCCGTACGCAATGGGATTCTACTTGTGACACATTACTTTCACTTGATGAAGGAAGAAGGTGAAGAGTTCTCGCAGTCGATGATTGTGCGAGGCAGCTTAGAACGCTTGGCACCTGTTCTGATGACAGCCCTGACTGCCGGGATCGGATTGATTCCGCTGGTGATCGGCGGTCAAGAGCCTGGCCGCGAAATTCTGTATCCCGTCGCCACGGTGATCCTTGGCGGTTTGTTGACTTCAACGTTTTGTGAATTCCTGATTCACCCTGGTTTGTTTTGGAAATTCAGCGGTCAGGACGCCAAGCGATTGGTGGACGCTGATAAGTCACCTTCAATTTGAGGAAGTTTTTGATGAAGCGTTTTGGTATCTCATTTGTATTGGTAGCGATCTTCGGTTTTGTTGGGTGCAGCAACCCAACCGAACAAACCGCAACGACCTCAACCGAGGCCGCAGACGATCATGGTCACGACCATGGTGCCGAAGGCCACGATCATGGTTCAGAGGGGCATGGGCACGGCGTCGGCCCACACGAAGGTACTGTCGCCGACTGGGGAGGAGGTAAGTATCACGTTGAGTTCACGGTGGACCACGATAAACAACAAGCGACGGTTTATGTTTTCGGCAGCGATGAAAAGACTCCTGCGCCGATCGACGCTGCATCCATTGAATTGAGTATCAGCTCGCCCGAGATGCAGGTCACACTGCAAGCATCACCGCAGGATAGCGATCCCTCAGGTAAAGCTTCGCGATTCATTGGCACGCACGAGAAACTAGGTGTTGTCCAAGAGTACGCCGGGACGATGACGGGCGTTGTCGATGGCACGCCCTATTCAGGCGACTTCAAGGAAGAAGCCCACGGCGACCATGCACACTAAGGTGAGTGATCACTGAGCTAGTCGATTGGTGGGCTACTCCCTCCAGGCGGCGAGGCGTCCGAGGAATGCCAATTTAGTCCGGTATCCTCGGAGGCCATTTTTGATGTTTCCGGCTGCCTGTATCTCGTCAAGAGACTAATGAAAAACAATGGAATCAGAAAGATGTTCAACAAGTTGAAACACCGCTGGCATCTCCTGCCCATCAACAGGCAGCTGATCGCACTCGTCGCCGCAATCTTACTCGGTTTCGTTGTAGCGTTACTGACGGTCGATCACGCAATGCGCACAGACCGTTTCCTGACCGAAAAACAGTCAGTACTTTCAAATGAGGCCAGAACACTCTATGAAGGATTGCGAGTTGTCGAACATCATGGTGACACTGCAATTCAAGCCTTCGTTGATAATGTAGGCGAAGGAATGAACGCGAGCGAATCAGCCCGACATCACGTTGAAGTGAATTGGAACCGAAAGTACTATGCTTCACGCGCGCAGAACTTTTTTGCCGATTCAGTGAACGGGATTGCTCTCCCGGCATCGGACTCAGTTGCTGGCGATTCAATTGCAGAAGCCAAAGATATCATCGGCACTTTCAAAGGGCCTTCCGGCTCGGTGCAGGTTTTAGAGCACCGCGACTCTGTTTTTATGGCTTCACAGTACTCATTGCTCTCCCAAACTCTGGGCCTGCTTACCCTGGGCGTGATCGCTGCATTTGCAACCAGTATTGTGCTCCGCCAGCTAGTCACGAAACCAATCCAACGCCTCGTTTCAACATTGCAATGCGTTGCAACGGGTGATTTGAGCGTCATCGCGCAGACAAGAAGTTGCCAAGAGTTGAGATACCTTGCACAACAGATCAACTGTATGACTCGATCGCTCGAACATGCTCAACGTGACCACCGTCTCCACATGGAGAAGGCACGCCAGATTCAACAAAACCTCCGACCGTCGCTTACAAAACTGGCAGGGGTTGATATCGCTGAGCTTTTTGAGCCTGCTGATGATGTCGGGGGAGACTATTATGACGTCATTCATCTATCTGGTAATCGGATTTTGCTGTGCGTTGCGGATGTTGCGGGGCATGGCGTTCCGGCGGCGATGGCTGCAACGCTCCTGAAAGCCTTCGTCTCGGAAGCTGCCAAGCAGTCGGTCAGTCCAGCCACGATTCTGACCAAAATTAATCAGCTTTACTGCGAATGCGTCATGATGGGGCACTTCGCCACCATGTCGCTCGTGGTGATTGACAACTCCAGTCGAAGTTTGACGTACGCGAGCGCTGGGCACGAGTATCCCATTCTGCAAATGGAGTCGAACAAAATAGTGCGATTGGAGGCTGGCGATTTACCACTCGGTGTCGACGAGGCCACAGTTTACAGTGAAGAAACAATCGAGGTCCGCGGCGATGTGAGGATTGTGATTGTTAGCGATGGCGTTTCGGAATCATTTAACCCATCTGATGAGCAGTTTGGAACGGATCGCATTGAAAAAATCATGTCAGAGCACAGGGAGTTCAGTGCTGTCGAAATGGCCCAAGAACTGAGGGCATCGCTTGAATCGTTCCGAGCTGGTTGTAAGCCGTTTGACGATACAACGTTACTCGTCGCCCAGTTCATTGATTCATATTGGGTGCATGACTATGGCGATTCGATCAGGGAAAATGAACGCACGGAACGAGAGCTCTCGCGTCGTAAAACGCAGTCCGCGATGAGTTAACCCAGATGAAAGCACTAACCCGTTCTTAACTAGGTTCTGTGACAATGCTTTACGCGGTCAAGATTTTCATTTCGGCAGCGGTGATCGTTCTGGTTTCAGAAATTGCGGGTCGGTCACCGCGTCTGGGTGGATTGGTACTTTCGCTCCCCATTGTGAGCATCCTTGCTTTTATGCTGACTTGGTATGCGCAAAGAGATATGGCAGTCATCACGGGACTAGCACGAAAAACACTCATCCTGGTCCCACTTGGCTTGCCATTCTTCGTTCCATTTGCTTTTGCAAATAAAACTGGTTTGACATTCTGGCCATCATTTATTCTTGGTGTTCTGATGGCGGGTGCAACAATCGGCGTCTATTTCCTGCTCGACGGTCGCAACGCAAAGGTGGCTCCCTGAGATGTAGTCGTTGCGAGCTTCCCCCGAAGGTAATGGATGCGAGACTATTTGGAATGCACAAAAACTGGGTTAAAGAGATCGCAGGAAAATTATTCATTCTGCCCACGGAATGGGCTCATTGTCACGATTAATCCGATGAAACCACCCCAAGGAAGCGGCAGGTGTTTCACAAACGGAATGGGCCACAATGTCGTTTGCCAGCTGATCTTTAGCACGCGATCCGTCAACGTTGAGCGAACCAGATTTGACAGTTCGTGTGGAGAGTAGAGCTTGGCCGAAGTCCATGGCGCTCGACCAGATCGAATGCGGCGAAAGCCCAACAGGCTATGCCGATTGATTACCCCCAGCAGCAACCCGAACTTAGCGACGCGTGCTGCTTCTGCAATTGCCAGCATAGGAGCGTCAATAAATTCCAGGGTGGTAATCAACGCCGCGACGTCAAAAACGCGATCTTTGAAAGGAAGCGAAGTCGCGTCGCCAGCAACGTACTCGACTCCGTTGAGGGCTTTTGCCTGTTCGAGCATGGCTGCGGAACTATCCAATCCGGTCACCTGATAACCAAGTTCCCTCATCCAGCGGGTGAAGTGTCCAGAACCACAACCGATCTCCAAGACCGATTTCGTACCATTGATGCTCTGTAGCTGCTTGCCTAGCAGAGCTTTTTCCAATTCGCTAGCGTGCCGGCCCTCACCTGCGTACCAGCCCTCGTAGCGAGCTGCCAAATCGGGATCGTCGAATGGGTTTGTACTCATGCGTTTTCGCCCGTTCCTAGCCATGCCAACTATCAGCGACGAACTCTAACGCTTGGAACCAACGCGTGCAGGTCGGCTACTCCAGTGTCAGTGACAGAAGTGCCCAGAAGCGATAGGAATCTAAGCTCACGCAGATCACCGAACTTCTGCATCGAAGCATCCGTCACTTTCGTGCGATTGAGGTAAAGCCATTCCAGCCGAGTTAGCAAAGCCAAAGTTGCAGTACCACCATCACTTACGTCTGTATCATTGAGCAAAAGAATGGTCAGGTTCTTTAAGCCAAGAAGATGCTTAAGCGACTCGTCTGCGATTCTGGTGCCGTTGAGCGACAGAGACTTCAGCGCCGGCAAGGACTTCAAGACGGCCAATCCATCACCATTGATCTTCGAGCCTTCCAGCGACAGATACTGCAACTGCGTTAAACCTGATAGCCGCTTCAACGAACTATCATCGATATCGCAGTTGCGAAGGTAAATTCGACGAACGCCAGAAGGGAAATCAAGCTGCTCGAAGTCCTGTCGGGTTCCGTCGTTGAGCGTGATCGACCGTGAGCTAACCGCGGCGTCTTCGTCCTTGCTGAAGTCCTGCTCTTGAGCGTTGGCAACCATCCAGCCATGGCTAGGACCTACCATGAGAATTAGAAGCCAAAGAAGATGGAGAGTCCTATTCATCGCCACGCGTTCTCCTAAAATACCAAGACTTTATCGGCCCAGTCGGTAAGCACCGTCAACTCATCGAGACTGCTTCGATGGCACCCTTCCGCAAGTTCTTCAGGCGTAATCCCGCGCGCGTCCATGCAAGAACCACAGACGCTGACTTGCCCCTGGTGCCGAACAACTTTCTCAAGCATATGTTCGATGTTGTAAAATCCTTGCGGAACCTTCTGCCCGCGTTTTGCGCAAGTCACAGCATCTCCCAGTAAGAATATTCTCACTTCAAACTCTGCGGGCCGCGTGATCGCCGTGTGCGTCGCCAAGCCACCAGCTAGGCGAAGAGCGTTAAAGGAGCGTTCGTTCCCATATGCAGCTTCATTCAGAATGAACAGATATTTCGACATACGTATTCCCTTTTGATCATCAAGTTGAATTAACGGTTAATCGTGTACATAAATCCGAAACTACCGTATCGATTTCTTTTTTGGAGCTCGATCGGCCGAGGCTGAAACGCACCGCACCCAAACACCTTTCCAAGTTCAGCCCCATGGCGGTCAGGACTGGGCTCAGATGCTGTTTGCCGGCGTGGCAAGCGGAACCCGTGGATGCTGCCAAGAACGGCAAATGTGTTAGCAGGTCGTACCCAGCCATTCCGTCGAAGCTGACGTTGAGCGTATTGGGCAGCCGTTTGATGGGGTGGCCGTTCAAATGAACTCGCTCACCGACTTCATCCTGTAAAAGCTTCCAAAAGTAATCACGCAGGCTTTCGATGCGACCGTCATCGATCCAATCTGCTGCCTCTTGGCAAGCGGCTCCGAGGGCAGCGATCTCGAGGATGTTTTCAGTTCCCGCGCGTCGGCCGCCTTCGTGCCCCGCGCCATGCATAAAAGGGGCTAATTCAATTCCTTCACGAACGTATAACGCGCCAATGCCTTGTGGTGCATAGAGCTTGTGCCCGGCGATCGACAGCATGTCAACGCCCATCGATTCAACGTCCACAGGTATCTTGCCGACCGCTTGGGCGGCATCGGTGTGGATCAGAATGCCGTGAGTCCGTGCAATGGCAGCGATCTCTTCAATCGGCTGGATTGTTCCGACTTCATTGTTCGCCAGCATAACCGAGATGAGCACCGTCTCATGCTCAATAGCTCGTCGAACATCGTCGGGATCAACCAGGCCATGCTCATCAACAGGCACTCGAGTGACGCGAGCCCCCAGAGTTTCGAGAAACCGCAATGGCTCAGTGACTGCCGGATGCTCGACCGAACTGATAATGAAATGCGGCTGCTTCAATCGTTGGTGGTTTGCGTAGAACACACCCTTGATTGCCTGGTTGTTGGACTCGGTACCGCCCGATGTGAAGATGATCTCGGTGGGATCGCAACCAATAAGCGAAGCGATGCGAATCCTCGATAGCTCGACGATCTCGGCAGCGGGCGCACCTGCCCAGTGACGGCTGGACGGGTTACCGAGATCGAGCTGAAGCAGTCTCACCAACTCGGCTTTGACCACCTGTGAGAGTGGAGTGGTCGCGTTGTAGTCCAGATAGATTGGCTGGTTCATCCGCGCGCTCTCACAGTACGTTTGCTCGCTTGCTTCGGCTTCTTCGGCATCGCGGCTTGCTTGGCCTCGAGGTTGGCCTTCTCGGCTTTGATTTGCTCCGTCGATTTCGACACGGGGACTTCGTTACGTGCGAGTTCCTCGAGCAATAGTCCAGTCAACTTTGGTCTGGCGAGATAGTAGCAACGCGTCTGGGCGTCTTGAGCAAAGTCGACCAACTGCGTGTGCCTCAGCAACGCCAAATGTTGGGATAGGTTCGCTTGACGAACGGGGAGCAAGTCCTCCAGGTCTGTGACGCACTTGGGACCGCCAGAAAGCTCTTGCAAAATGGCCAGGCGCGTGGGGTGCGCAAAGGCTCGCAGCAGTACAGTGGCTGATTTGGTGTCGATCTCCGTCAAGATCTTTCTCCGGGTTGTTGTATTCGCATATCCGAATACAATCTTACTGCCTCTGAAGACTCACACAAGCAGGGATTTTTATGGACAAGATAGCGCACTGGGAAAACGTCTACCAAACGAAGAGCTCGACCGAAGTCAGTTGGTACGAGCCTGACCCGAAACAATCGCTGGACTTGATCCTCGAGGCTACTGGCGAAAAGCGTGGCCGAATCATCGATGTGGGTGGCGGGCAATCGTTTCTCGTCGATCGTCTGCTCGACTCGGGATTCAAGCAAGTGGCTGTGCTGGACATTTCCAGGGCCGCCATCGAAGCGACCAAAGCTCGACTAGGCGCACGAGCGTCGCAAGTGGATTGGATGGTTGCCGACATAACCCAAGCGGAGTCACTGGGCGAGTTCGACATCTGGCACGACCGGGCGGTGTTTCATTTCATCACGGATGCCGGAGATCGGAAGCACTATCTCGATTTGCTCAAGCGAACGTTGCCTATTGGCGGCCAATTTGTCGTGGGGACCTTTGCTATCGGTGGGCCGGAAAAATGCAGTGGACTCCCGATCCAACAATACGATGAGAAGACGATGGAAAATGCACTAGGACCATCGTTCGAAACGGTGAAAAGTGGCCGCTACGAGCACACAACACCCTCTGGCAAACGACAGTTGTTTTACTTTGGCACATATCGACGTCTGGCGTAGACATGCAAAGCTCCATCATTTTCTGTTCGCTTGATGATAAAAGCTTGCATCAGGATCGCGAAGATTGTTAAAGTAATCAACTAGTTTATCGTCCCTAAGCTATGACGACTTACTCTTTGTAGGCCAATAATCGCAATGCGTTGAATACTACAATGAGTGTGCTTCCCTCATGCAAAGCGACAGCGGGGCCAATGTTTAGTCCTAAGATCGTGGCCGGGACTAAGAACGCGACCATGCCAAGACTCATCCAGAGATTTTGGCGAATGATGCGTCTCGTTGCCCGACTGAGACCAATTGCAAGTGGAAGGTGATCAAGGTTGTCTGCCATCAAAGCGACATCGGCTGTTTCCAAAGCAACATCGCTACCAGCGGCTCCCATCGCAATGCCCACAGAAGCGGAGGCCATCGCAGGAGCGTCATTGACTCCGTCACCAACCATGGCGACGCCTCCTTCACTCTGCAGTTTCTTGATCTCAGCGACCTTGTCTTCCGGCATTAGGTCACCGCGGGCTTCATCGAGTCCGACTTCTTTGGCAACCGCGTCGGCAACTTTCTGATTGTCGCCAGAAATCATGATCATGCGCTTGATCCCGAGTTCACGCAGTCGCGAGATCGTTCGCTTGGAAGCTTCGCGTGGGGTATCCATCAAGCCAATCACACCCAGAAAGCGTTCCGCTCGACGGACGATCATTGTCGTGCGACCATTTTGCTCGAGTGATTCAACGATCGCTCGGACAGCATCAGGCAGCGGCGGCCCTTGGACTTCTGCAAACAGATCATCTTTGCCAACGTGAACGAGGTCGCCCTCGACCAACGCTTGAATTCCACGGCCGGTGATACTCTTTAAATCGGTGGCAGATGGGATTTCGCCGCGACTTCCATTACCACCTTCACCCAACTTCTTCTTTCCGTCACGCACAATCGCTCGTGCGAGCGGGTGCTTGCTGAGGGTCTCAACGGCAATGACGATCCGTAGCAGTTCAGTTTCATCGACGCCTTCAATGGTGCGAACGTCGGTGACTTTGGGTTCGCCTTCGGTGAGCGTCCCTGTTTTATCAAATGCGATCGAATCGAGACTTCCGAGACTTTCCAAAGGTCCACCGCCTTTGATCAGGATCCCACCACGTGCCGCGCGCGCGACACCGCTAAGAACTGCACTCGGTGTGGAAATCGCCAAAGCGCATGGACTGGCTGCGACCAACACGGCCATCGCTCGATAGAACGACTTGTTAAACGCCTCGTCCATCACAAGTGGCGCAAACAGCAATAGAACCACACCGCCAATGACCGAAGGCACAAAGTAACGCTCGAACTTCTTCGTGAATTTCTGCGTCGGTGAAACTCGCGTCTCTGCTTCGCTGACCATCGTCACAATGCGAGCCAAAGTATTTTGCGAAGCCAGTTTAGTGACATGGATTTCAAGTGATCCAGATTGATTGATTGTGCCTGCGAAGACGCGATGCTCGGCTGGCAACGTTTCAGGATCGGCGGCTGCAATGCCTACATCGGCAACCGGACGCTTGTCACTCGGAACGCTCTCGCCGGTAATTGGAGCTTGGTTGACGCTGGAGGAACCTGCTATGACAAAACCATCGGCTGGTACACGCTCATCTGGCTTGATCACGACAACGTTTCCAACGACCAACTCTTCGACAGGAACATCCGACTCAAGTCCGTCACGGCGAACTCGAGCCGTGCGTGGAGCCAATTGACCAAGCGCCTCGATCGCCTTTTTAGCTCGGCCCATCGCATAGCCTTCAAGCGAATGGCCGATGCTGAACAAAAACAGCAATAGAGATCCTTCAGCCCACGCTCCAAGAGTCGCTGCGCCTCCAGCGGCCACGATCATTAGAAAGTCGATTTCGAACTTGCCCGAGCGAAGCTTCTCAATCGCTTCGGTGATGGTGTAATAGCCACCAAAGATGTAAGCGGCCAAGTAGCAACCTAGCGATATCCACGCATTCAATTCGGCGAAGGTTTCGACTAGCCATCCAACAAGCAAGAATACACCGCAGAGAATTGCGAAGATCAATTCAGATTTCGCCCCGAAGATGCCACCGTGCGCGTGATCGCCATTCGCGAGTTTGTGACCAGCGTGCCCGTGGTCCTCTTCAGGACCTTCTTCACCATGCAAATGTCCGGCGTGCCCATCGGAGGCTTCTGAAACGCCCCGAGTCCATTTTTTTAACGCATCCGCAATTGCTTTATCGTTCGTCAACTGGCGATCGTACTCGACGCGGACTGCACCTTCAGGAGAAACAGCCGCTTCGATCACGCCCGCGATTCGCTGGAGTCGTGATTCAATCGCACTAGCACGTCGTGCATGCATTGCCGTTGCTTGACTAAGCCAATGCCCATATCGATTGTTGATCTCGACACCCGCACGTTTCGCAAGTTCACGCACCTCGCCAAGCGATACGAATTCGGAATTAAAGTGAATGCAAATCCTCTCTGGATGGCCCTCTTCCGATCCTGAAATATGCGCCGAATTAACTCCTGCCTTTGATTCCAACAGCACTATCAGTCGTCTAAAGCAAGCGTCATTCGGCTCATTAACATTCGGCAACAATTGCCGAAGCTCAATTGTAGTTTTACTCATGTTCTACGTCTGCCTTAGAGCGTCGACGATCGGAACGGTGGCAGCCTGAACCGCCGGCGCGATTCCGGCCGCGATTCCTACAAAAAGGGACACAATCATTCCAGAAATTGCTAAACCAACTGAAGGGCGAAACGCAATCGTGGCACCTTCGGCTCCAATCGCGAATCCACCGATGGCCAAGGCCATAAGAGCCAGAGTCGTGCCAAGAAGACCGCCGAACAGACAGAGGATTGTGCTTTCGGCCAACACCAATCGCATCGCTCGCATTGGACGCACGCCGATTGTTTGCAAGACAGCGTATTCCTTGATTCGATCTTGCACACTCATTACTGTCGTTGTCGCGACGAGCGAAAGGACCAATCCAACGCAGGCGTATCCCAGCCAATGGGCGAATCCAATGAGATCGACGAGATCGGAAAGGGTGCTCGCTTGAAAGGCTCCCTTGCGACGAGTCTTGGTAGCGACAGCCCCGGCTCTCAGCGTTGCATCAATCTCCGTAGCAACGCGGTCCGGGTCAGCGTCGTCGGTCAATAGGACCTCGTGCTGCGTCACCAATCCAGTGGCGTCAAGTCCGCGTGTGTATTGTAGGAAGGCAAGACTCGTGTAGATCAAGTTTTCCTCGGAGGGTACCTTCGATTCAAAAATGCCAGCCACTTTCACGGAGATGTCGCCAATCGAAAACTGATCTCCGGTTTTGAGCCCGCGTCGGCTGGCGACGTTACGGCCGACGATGGCAGCGTCTCGTTGTGAAGCGAATTGCTGCCAGTTGCCACCGGTCAGCTGGATGGGGCGAGATTTTTGAATTTGAGCAGGGTCGGCTCCGTTGAAGACGACAATGTCCAAACTGGCGCGACAGTTGTTCGTCCAGACCTGGATCGGCATGACGTCCCGAACACCCGGAACTTGCCTAATCTTGCGTGAGTAGTCCTCGGGTAAACGGCTGGTCGTAGGACAAAACCGGTTTTCTTGGAAAACGATTAAGGTACGATCCGCATCGCTTCCAGTTGTTAATCGGTTCAATCCTTCCTGGACCGAGCCAACGAAGCAGAAAACAAACATCGCAACAGCCGCACCGGTTACGGTAAGCAGAGTTCGAGTTCGATGACGCCAGAGAGTTTTTAGGACGTAGGTGGTCATGTATGAATCGTTTCCAAAAACTTGCCTCGATCAAGCACCAACTGGCGCGAGGCAGTGCTCGCCACATTGCTGTCGTGCGTGACCATCAACATCGTGATATTGAGTTCTTTGTTTAATCGCTGAAGCAAGACCTGGACCTGCTCGCTGGTTTCAGCATCGAGGCTTCCAGTTGGCTCATCCGCGACAACAACTTTGGGATGGGCTACGATGGCTCGCGCGATGCCCACCCGTTGCTCTTGACCGCCGGACAATTGTCGCGGGTAGTGATCGGATCGGTCACTTAATCCAACCGCCTCTAACGCTAACTCGACTCGCTGCCGTCGCTGCGTTGCTGATAGCTTCAGAAGTAGAGTCGGTAGTTCTATGTTTTCATAAGCAGTAAGAACTGGTATCAAATTGTGTGTTTGAAAAATGTAGCCAAGATTTGCCGCTCGCCAGTCTGCCAGTCTGCTGCGCGAGAGCTTGGTCAGTTCAGTTCCGTCGACGGTGATCGTTCCTGAATCAGGGCGATCGATCCCACTAACAAGATTCAGCAACGTACTCTTGCCCGTGCCACTGGGTCCCATCAACGACACGAACTCTCCTGCGTGGATGTCCAAATCAATAATATCGAGCGGCGTGATTGTCTCATCACCTTTGCGGAAGCTCTTGGAAACACCACGTAGTTCTACTAAGGCCATTTAATTCAATCCTAGCGTTTGATCATCGCCGGTTACATGAACCGGACTACCTTGTTTCAATCCTTCGATACCACCAACGATTAATTTATCTGTCGCATATAACCCTGACTTGATCTCCAATAGCCCGCCGGTTGTCGAGCTTCCAACTTCGACGCTTCGTCGTTGCGCCACATCGTTCGTATCCACGATCCAAACAAATGCACCGGAGTCACCAGATTGGACGAGTTGGCTTGGAGCAAACATTCGTTCCGTTTCGGTGGCCTCTTGCGATCGTTTTTCGACGATAGGAGCTAGAAAGGTTGCTGTGACTAGCATCTCAGGCCCGACTGCCTGTGGCGGGTCAATCAGTTCGACCTTCACTTCCAAGGTATTCTTTTGAATATTGGCTGAGCTTGTCATTTGTAAAACCCGGCCATGAATCACCGCTTTGGTCGACGCCGTTTCGATCTCGACGAGTTGGCCACGTGTCACCAAGGGAACATCTTCTAATCGGACGTCGGCTCGTACTTGAAGCCGATTGGGATCGTACATCTCGATCACAGTGCTCGAACTTTGGCCGGCGTTTGATTCCAGTCCCATCACACGAGTGCCTGGAGCCGCGATCAGACGTAGCACACGACCATCCATCGGTGCACGTATTATATTGCGTTCGAGCGTCAATTCAGCTTGGCGGACTTGCAACTTTGCCTCTTCACGCATCGCAACCGCTGACTGTAGCTTTGCTTTGGCCTCCTCGACTTGTCGCGTTTCTTCGACCAACAATTCGATTTGACTTTCGAACGCTTCAACCTTGTCGGTCAACGCAGCGACCTCACGTTCCAGGTTCGGTTTTCGATTGCGCAATTCTTGCAATTCAGCATGAGCGCTCGCGTGCTCGCTTACGGCTTGGGCGACGACTCGGCCAGAGATCGCTTCCCCGGCCGTGCGTTTTCCTTCCATGCTGCTGCGAGCGTAGTCAACCTTGGCTTCAGTAGCCGTGAGCAGAAACGGTAACTTTGCAAGTTCTGTTTGAGCTTTCGCCAAAGTGCTTTGTGCGTCCGCGAGTTGGACTTGAAGGTGCACCGGCTTCGCGACACGAATCTTGGCGGCGTCGAGTTCGGCGTTCGCGCGGTTGACTTCGCCTTCACGGATCGCGAGCGTGTTCTTAGCGGCCTCGACCATCAATTCGGCGTCGATTGATATCAACCGAGCAATCGCTTCTCCCTTTTTAATCTGCTGTCCTTCGACCACTAACAGCGCCTCGATCACGCCCGGTGCCAGCGCTGCGACACTGATGGCAGTCGGGCGTGGTTCGACCCAGCCCGGGGACTGGAAAAGCGTCGTCCCGGCCTGTTGTAACTCAGACCGCTTCACAATGACCGGAATCACAGTGACTGGTGTTGACGGCAACAATCGTCGACCCGCCGCCACACCCAACAAGGCAACGAAACCCAACAAGATGCCGATCGGCAGAACATACCGGGTCATCCACCGCTTGCCGCGTGGCTTCGTTCGCGTCGTCTCGCCCCGTGGCGAGCGATCGAGTGCAAGTTGGCTCAGGTCGAGTTTGGGTTGGCTAGGATCGAGCGAAGCATTCATTTTCAGTCCTGCTTCACAAAAACTTTGGTGGCCACAACCGTCAAGTTGCCTTGGTCATCACGTTTCGCCTTGCCCTGGACGACTACCGTTGAAAGTTCTTTGACATTCAGCATTTCTTTTGCGTTCCCGGCCACTGGCTTTCCGGCTTCATCCACAACCTTAATCGTGGCGATGTTGTCCTTCACCGCCGCCGTTTCGCAGCAGTAGTCCCACGGAGTGGGGCAACCCTCGTCGGCGGCACAGTAAGGCACTTTCGCATCGACAATCGTGAATGCAGCGAGACCGTCTACAAATGGCTTGCTCGAACCACCTATCAAGCCTACCAATGTGACCTCTTGGCCATCTTCGATTTTTTCGCGAGCTTCGCCGACTGGCATCGCTCCGGCAGGCTCGGTATTCGCGACATACTGCGAGTTCGATTTTGTATCGACCTCGTTGTTTACGGTCGCCACTTCCGACGGTCCACAGCCAACTGCAAGCAATGACAAACTCAACATTCCCAAACTGAAAAGCATTTTCATTTCAAATCTCCCAAAGGTTCAATCAAACAGCCTTCAAACTCGTTGCGACTTCAGCTCGCAACGCTTTTAGCGCCGGGGGCAACGCGCCCAAGACACCTAACAACAATCCAACGCCACAACCGATCAAGATTGCAACGCTGTCGATGCGTAATGTGAACGCCCCCATTGTGAACCGTATCGCCATGCCGTTGAGCATCGTCAACGCGATGACACCCGACAGCAATGATCCTGCGGCTGCCAACAAAGCGCCTTCTTGAACCAAACTGATCAAGATTGCGCGACGGCGGTACCCGATCGCCTGCAACGTCGCTATTTCCCGAATCCGGCCGGCAACGGCTCCATACATCATGTTCAATCCCGCGAAAATTCCCGCACCAGACACCAAGACGACTACGAACCACGCCAAAAGTCGCACTGGCTTGTAGTGTTGCTGAAGCGAAGCGTAGTAATCCGTTTCACGGATCGCCCGTAGTTCCAGGTCGGTGCGTTCTTTGCAAAACAATTCAACTTCTGCCGCAGAACTGCCCGGTGACAGCAGCATTGCAACCAAACTCAGGTCTTGCCGTTTTGTCGTCGTTTGAAAGTCGGTCAGTTTGCACCAAATTTCAGACTCATACGCGGCACCGCCCGCAGCAAACCGCCCACTAATCTTCCAGCTTTGTCCTTCAAAATCGACGCTTTTGCCAACCGTCATGGCGATGTCGGAACTGCCCAGTTTTGCGGCGGCCAACCGTCCAACGATGACCTCGCCATTCCCTGGCCAATCGCCTTCGACCAATTTGACGGATCGACGCACCAGAGGCGCTGCCAAGCTCACTCCGCGTACAAGCCCCAAACCAGCCTCGCCCTCTTCGGTCTTCACCCGCGTTCCTAAATACAACTCTGGCGAAACATGCAGCATGCCGTATCGCTTCACCGCCGAATCCAAACTCGCTGCCAACAGCGAGGGTGTTCGCGCTGCAATCGACGAATTTTCGATGTTCTCTTCCGAGTTGACGGAATAAACGAGCACGACGTTCTCATCACCGCTGACAGCGAGTGACTGTTCCAGTCCCCGAATGAATCCCACGACGACGAACACCAACATCACGACCGTTGCCAAGGCAACGAGCGTCAATGCCGTCCGCACCGGCCGTCGGGCCAGATTGCGAACACCGTATTCCCAGGGGAGAAGCATTGAGTGAATCTTATGTAAGAATGTCGGAATGAGGAGGAAGGAGACGGGTTCCAGACTCCCGACTCCCCCCTCTCACCGTTTCGTATTGAAGTTCTAAGCCCTCGGCTTGGAAATAAACGTGCCGTCAGGAGTGACCATCTTCGTCGGCGTTTTGCCGATGCTCTCCATGATTTCCCAAATCCCCTTAGGACTGAGCCGAACGCGGTCTTTGGGAATCAACGTGACGGATTGCTGTTCGAGGCTGCACGTGACTCTTGCAATGCCTTCGACACCGTCAAATCGCTTCGTAATCTTTTTTACGCAGCCACCGCACATCTCACCGACCGTCATCACAATGTTCATCTTGTCTGCATCGGCCGCCTGCACGGGTGCCGCGGTCAACAAGGAGAAGGCGAACAACATGACACCGGTGACGAAACTAGTTCTTCGGGACAAACTCAACATGCCATAGACTCCATTTGGAAAGGCATCAACAAACAACATCACTCCACCGCGCACGACCACCGCGCGCAGCATCAAAAAATGCAAAACCACTAACTAGAAAGGCAAAGAATCAAGAACATGAAACTAACGAGGCGGACAAAGATTGCCCGTCGGAGCTTCGATTGCCTGCTGGCTCAGATCAGCCAAGATTGGTGCGCAACGCACCTATCGCGACCACATAGAAGTTGCCCCGCGGGAGCAAACGAGCGTCGCGTCGATAAGTCGTAACGTCCAACGACCGGATGCGTCGCGAAAAGAATGGGCTGCACCCAAACGAGGAAATCAGCTTCAGGAAGTCCAACAGCGGTTTCAATGACCGCACCTTTGCAGATGCAATTCTGACAGTTGCAGTCATCCCCGCACGGTTCCGGCGTTTCCGAAACCGGAGCCTCATCGCCATGTGAACAACAAGAACACGCCGCGGGCGCGCATTCCGTCCCCACCGCTGCAGTCGTTTCACACGAAAGGCAGCGCACCGGACACGCCAATAAATTGACGATCAAGAGCAAGATGAGAATTGGAGATTTCATGGCTTTATTGTACTCAAAATTGTGCAATTCTGCAAGTCAAGCTACTTGTCGCAAGATCCCTCGAAGACAATTCATCGCTAGTGGGCATGGTCATGCTCATGAGTGATGGTACCCCGATAAGATTTGCCGCTGATGGTAATCGCCAGCTTGGGAGCAGCCGCTTCATCGTCCAAATGACTGGCCAACTCAGGATCGTTGGCGACAAATCGCGATGATTTACCACTAGGATCACTCTCTTGGGGCGCGGCAGCAAGCTTAAACTGTTCTGGCTTGCCGTCATGCAAGACGTTGATTACGACCTCGCTGACATCGACAGGAACAGGGTTTTTTGCAACGCTGTCCAGAACATAGATCGTGACGGATTTGTCGTCATGGACGAGCTCGGCGTGAAACTCTTCCTTGCCCAATTCAATCAGCGACCCATGATGGGGACCTTCGCTTGGATGCTCATGAATCTCCACTGTCGGCGGAGGAGGCATATCCATGCTAATGGAAGCCTCCGGTTCATTCGATAACTGTGTTGTAGAATCAACTTTATTGCAGCCTACAGCCGACGCGATGGTTAACATGCCAAAGTAAAAAAGTTTGTTGTTCATTTTTTTGTATCCGATACCTTTAGTTCTTGGTTGGGATAGGTGGAATGAATCAATGCTTATGTGGGGCAACTTCGAAACCGTTCTTCTTTAGCCAAGCACCAAGTTCGTCAGCGGTCTTGTGATCTGCGACATGAACATCGCGCCATATGGGAGCACGAAATTTGATGTCGGAATGTCCTGCGTGTGCAGACTCGACCACTTCACATCCAAGCTTGCTCAGCAAGTCGACGAATTTCTGATCATCCGCCGCGCCTTTGCCGTGGATAGATTTCCAACTGACCAATCGGAACTCAACGGTTTCTTTGCCTTCCGCATAAGCCGGGTCTGGATGAGCATGGGAAACGTCGAAGCCAGAGCCTTTCAGCCACCCGCTCCATTGGTCGGCTAGTTGGTGCGTTTCGACTGCCATTGATTTCCACTGAACGCAACGATACGTCAGGTCAATGTGGCCAGCGTGTTGGCCTTGTTTGACTTCGCAACCAAGCTTCTTCACCATGTCCGCGTGCTGCTTGGCTTTTGCCGCATCATCAAAATGCATTGTCTTCCACTGAGGCAATTGAAACGCAATCGTCTCTTTGCCGTGGGCATGTTCATGATCAGGCCCTGCATGGTCGTGGCCTTCATGCCCCGGCTGAACTTGCTTTGTTTGGCTAGCAGGCTGGGCTTGAGTTTGTGCCAGCGCGATATTGGTAGTCATGCAAAGGGCGACAACCGACATCGAACTAACAATCCTAATACGAAAGAAACTCTTCATCTCTGAAATCCTTTTGAGAAAACTGAACTTGCCAGGCTGAAACATTCAGCTGGCATGGTTGGTATCCGCTTCTGATTCTTCATTCAATTCAATCCGCTGTTTTGAACCTTGGACGACCCGCTCAGCCGACCGCATTCCAAACAACCAAAACAATGCTGGATGAACAAAGAAGTCCAGCATGGTTGAACTCACTACGCCTCCCAAAATGACAGTTGCCACTGGGTAGAGGATTTCTTTCCCTGCCTCACCCGCCGCGAGTACCAGCGGCACAAGTGCAATGCCGGCCGTCAGGGCTGTCATAAGTACTGGAGCAAGACGCTCAAGACCGGCGCGCACGATCATCGACTTCGTAAAGCTCTCACCTTCGAATTCGACGAGATGCAAATAGTGTTGAAGCAACAACACGCCATTGCGTGAGGCAATGCCTGCCAAGGAAATGAACCCGACCATGGCCGCAATCGTGACCGTTTGACCTGTCCCTACCAACGCTGCGACCGAGCCGATGAAAGCCATCGGAAGTGCGGCCATGACTTGCAGAGCCAAATTGATTGAGCGAAACAGCGTGTAGAGCACAAGGAACACTCCCAGCAATGCGATCGTAAAAAGTATCGCGATCATCCGGCTGGCTGATTGCTGGCTTTGGAACTGCCCCTCGTAGGTCGGGTAATAGCCAGGTGGAAGCGACGCGATGATAGGCTGAATCGCTTTTTGAATATCCTTCACGACATCAACAACACCCCGGTCTTGGACATTGCACTGGATCACCACGCGTCGCCGAACATTCTCTCGATTAACAGCGTTGGGTCCGCCTGATTCATAGATCTTGGCAATGCTCCCCAGTGGAACCGTGCCCCCTTCGGGCAAGTGGATGGCAAGTCGCTTGAGCCCACCGATGTCTTCGCGATACTCATCTTTCATGCGCACGACCAAGTCAAAGGTACGCATGCCATCAATGACCTCGGAGACGACCGCACCATTCATTGCAGTTTGCACGTAGTTATTGACCTCTTCGGCACTGAGTCCGTATTGGGTCAACGCAGCACGGTCCATCTCGATTCGAAGCTGTGGAATGATGACTTGCGGTTCAATCAGCAAGTCGGTAACACCTGCGACGGTCTGCATCTCCGCTTTGACTGCCTCTGCTTTCTGTCGCAGCAGATCCAGGTCATCACCGTAGATTTTGATGCCGACTTGGGCTTTGACACCGGACAGCATGTGAGAGATTAAGTGTGCAATCGGTTGTTCAACGGCCGTGACGATGCCCGGGATGTTCTCCATGGCTGTGCGAATTTCATTGAGCTGCTCTTCGCGTGATCGCGGCGATGCAGGGTCAAGCTCAATGAGGAATTCACTCATATTGACCCCTTCCGCATGCTCATCAAGCTCCGCACGACCCGTTCGACGAACAAAGCGTTGGACGTCATCGATCTCCTTTAACGACTTCTCGACCGTTCGCGAGATATCGTTGGATGCCGCCAGTGAAGTTCCTGGAGGCAAAACGACGTTGAGCTGAATCGTGCCTTCGTTGAAAGGTGGTAAAAAGTCTCGCTCAAGTCGCGACAAGAACAGCCCGGCGATGGCAACCAGAAGTAAAGTCGCTCCCAAATTGAAGTAGGGAAACGCCAGGCTGAAGCGAATGATCCGCTCGCCCAGCCACTTGAATCCACGCAGCACAAATCCATCGGATTCATGCTCTTTGCTTTTGCTAAAGCCCAGCAGCCAATAAGACAGAACCGGTGTGACCGTCAGCGACACGATCAACGACGACAGAATTGAGACGATGTATGCGACACCGAGCGGGGCAAACAGTTTGCCTTCCATTCCCGAAAGTGCGAACAGTGGCAAGAACACCAAGATCACGATCATTGTGCTGAAGACAATCGAACGACGTACTTCAGCGCTAGCCCGAAAGACGACCAGCAGTGGGTTTACTTTATTGCCAGCGAGTCGATTCTCTTTCAATCGGCGAAAGATGTTTTCGACGTCTACAATCGCATCGTCCACGAGTTCGCCCATGGCAACGGCGATTCCGCCGAGCGTCATGGTGTTGATCGACAGTCCAAAAACAGCGAAGACAATAGCCGTCATGAACAGTGACAGGGGTATGGCTGTGAGTGTGATGAAGGTCGTGCGGATATTCATCAAGAATAGAAATAAGATGATCACGACTAGAATCACGCCGTCGCGTAGCGCTTCCTCGACGTTTTTGATAGCGCGTTCGATGAACGATTTTTGTGAGTATGTCGGTTCAATACGGACACCCGCTGGCAATGACGGCCGGATCTCTTCGATCGCTCGCAGCACATCGTCTGTCACGCGGCGAGTATCCGCGCCCGGCTGCTTATTGACGGTAAGTACAACGGCAGGACCACCGGAGAAATCCGTATTGGGCTTTCCGTCTATTGAATCGCGTCGGACAAATGCTGAGCTGTCACCGCGCTTGATCTGAGCCCCTTCGTGAACTTGAGCAACTTGTGAAAGTAGGACGGGTCGTCCGTCGCGGATCGTGACCGGAAGCGTCTCGAGATCCGTAATAGAACTGATCCGACCCAATGATCGCACCAGCAGCTCGCTTGGACCTTGTCGATCGAGGTAGCCGCCCGTTCCGTTTACATTGCTTTTGGTGACCGCTTGTTCTACTTGCTCCAACGTTACACCAAAGCGTGTCATCGCATCGGGATCGACCAGTACTTGGAATTGTTTTCGCTCGCCGCCCATCGTGAAAACTTGAGAGACACCTGGGATGGTGAGTATTCGTTGCCGCACGACCCAGTCAGCCGCTGTGCGGAGTTCCATTGGATTCACCTTGCCGTCATCGCTCCACATGCCGAGCATGAGAATCTGTCCCATGATGGACGAGATGGGAGCCAGTTGAGGTTGAATCCCTTTGGGCAGACGGTCTTGAACCATCTGCATTCGCTCAGCCACGATTTGACGGTCAGTGTAAATGTCCGTGCCATAGGCGAACTCGACGTAAACGACGGAGATGCCGACACCTGATGAGCTACGGACCGCTTCAACCCCATTGGCACCATTCATGGTGGTTTCAATTGGGAAAGTAATCAGCGATTCAACTTCCTCAGGAGCCATCCCCAGCGCTTCGGTCATGATGACAACGCGAGGACGATTGAGGTCAGGAAATACATCAATCGGCATGCGCATGGTTTGCCATGCGCCAAACGCTACTAGGAATATTGATACAGCGATGACCAGTAAGCGCTGCTGGAGCGCGAACCGAATAACGGCATTTAACATGTGCGGGTGCTCCGTGCTTAGTGGTTGTGGCCTGCATGCGGGTCTGCACCAGCACCGGATTTGTTCTTGATAGCCATCTGCATTTGGTGAGCAGACCGCAGGGCGACAACATCGCCAGGAAAGATTGCCCCATCGTTTTCAATGACGACGTAGCGTTGATCGCGGTGTTTCACATGCACGGCGACGCGGTCAAAGTGATCGCCGTTCTGCTGAAATACAAACCAGTCGGCTCCATCCTTGACCGCCGCATCGACCGGTAAAACAATCTCGTTCTCCCAGGCTTCGACGGGCACTCGCAATTCGAGCCTTTGTCCAACGCGATACTTCCACGTAACAAAACGTTGCCCTTCTGCGGTCTTTTCATCGCGAAGGATGGAGTTGGGGAGATTGACAAAGAACGACAGCGTTCGTGATTGCGGGTCAACAGCGCTGGCAACGAAAACCACCTTCAATTCCGGCACTGTTTCTTGGCCTGCCACGGCGGGCACAATTGCTTCGATGGGCCAACCATTTGCGGCCACCGCTGCAATCGCGGGTGCATCTTGCTCGAACGCTTTGCCTTCGATGTAGAGAGTCGAGTAATCGGATAGTGTGCAGAGCATTTGGCCGGCTTGTACGCCTTGGCCCTTCGCTGCACTTAATTGATCAATGGTCATTGGAATGGGTTGTTCGACAGGAACGCCGTTCTGTTGCACCATCCCATTGAAGGAAACAGGCCCACTGAAAGAAGCCGCCCTGAAACGCCTGTCGCTCAATCGCAAATCGTTCTCGTCATGCGAGTGGGTTTCAATTCCCGGGGCAACAATCGTTAAGTCGCGAAGCAAGCGTCGTTCGCTAATGATCGTGTCAATTTGATCGTCGCTGAGTCCATGAAGTTTAAGAGCAGCACGTTGAGATGCGATGGAACTTTCCAGCTTCTGCAACGCGTATTGACGCTCCAACAGAAGCTTACTGGCCACGGCCCCAGACCGAGTTACCTCTTCAAGCCTCGCGACTTCCCGCTGCTCAATTTCCCGATCTGATAGATTCTTAAGCAATTGGGTTTGCGTATCGACTAGATCCTCATAGGTCAGTCGAACTTCAAAGAGTAAGTCCCCTTGGACCACAGCCTCCCCGCTGACCGCGTGAACATGCTGAACAATACCAATCATTGGCGAAGACACCTGGATATTGGTCCTACCGGGCTTCGCAACAATGATCGATGGAATGGTTACTGTGCGATAAAAATTCGACAGCTTGATGGGCTGAAGGAAGTCGGCCGTTAGCCCAAGATTTTTGAGCGATTGGGGTGATAACTCAAGCGACGCCATCTCGTCGTGCCCAGCATGATCGTGTCCATCGTCTTCCTGAGCGTGGTCATCCTCGCCATGGGCATCTGCGGCTTCGCTATTTGCGCTACTAGACGCTTCACGCCTCGCAGCAACCGTGCTTCCAATCCAACCATCCAGCATCGGCCACCAGGTCGGATATGTGAAAGCGCCAGCAGCAAGCATCAGCAATCCGAAGGTCCATCGTGACCATGGACTACCCAAGACATCTCTAAATGATACTTTCTTCATGACATACTCGAGTGACTCGAACTCCGTTATTGATTGAATGTGAGCGCGCAGTGATCCATGCGCGCCAAACCGGGCACACGAGCGCACGACCAAAGGGTGACTTACGTGAGGACCCAAGGCCGCTGCGAATCTAATATGGAGACGCGCAAGTCCATGAAGTTGGATGCAGAATGGTTGATCTGCGCCGAACTAAGGATGAGCGTGAAAGAAAGCAATCCCGTTACTCAAGTGACTGAGTGGGGACGCGCAGAGGCTATCAGATGAGCCAAACTTGCAAAATCGCTCGATTGCATGACGATCGTGGAAATCGATCGCGGTAGGGATCTCGGCTGGTATGGCATTGACGATTAAGAGACTTGAATCCCTCAAGACTTCCGCACCACAGTACCAAACCATCACTTACGGCGTTCAGTGAGCCGCCAGCCTCTTGGCTTACTCCAAAGACACAATTTGAATCGTCGCAATGACGATGGTGTCCATGATTGACCGGTTGGGACTCAGAACATGAAGCAAACGAATCAGTGCCATCGTGAGCGGTTTTGTCACCCTCGAGCTCATCGTGACCGCCGTGATGCTCGTGCCCACCTTCACAATCGCCGTGCGCCACACTATCGCAGCATGCGTTTGCTAGCGTTCCAGTTTGTTCACGCATACAGTCCCCGTGTGACAAACAACATCCCAGCACTGCGTGAGCAGTGAAGGTGACGAGCGTCAAAATACGGAGGGCTGAAAGCATGAAAGCCTGGAATTTCAGGGCGAAGTGTGAGTTTTTCATTTCTGGCGAATCGTCTTATTGTACGGGGGTAGTCGCTTTGCAGCTAGTTCGATCTCCGAAGTTTCAGTCATTCGATCGGTATTTAACGACTATTGCTGGTCTAGGCTCAACGCTCGAAGGGAGTCATCCCCGCTGTTGTTGATCACGGAGTTCAGCGCCCCACTCAACATGTAACCATCGATCTGAGCCTGAGCGGTTGCCAACTGTGCGCGTGCAGCGATAAATGCGAGGTTCGTATCGAAGTAGGTGCGACGAGTGACCAGAAGTTGGATGAAATCTTGTTCGCCGGCTTGGTACGCCTCCTCTGCGAGATTCAGTGTCTCCTGTGCGGCGGGCAGCAATTCCGAGGTGTACATTTTCACCGCTTCCTCGGCGCGACCGTACTCACCCGAAGCGACCGCCAAACGAGCTCGAATGGCATGGTCGATGCGCTGTGCTTCCTGAACGGCGCGGCAATACTCGGCTCGAGCGGCTGCGATGTTGCCCTGATTCTTGTTAAAGACCGGGATTGGAGCTCCTACTTGGATGTTCATCATTCCCGAATCGGTACTGTTGTCGACTCCGGCCCCAAGCTGGACTGCGAGATTAGGAAGTGTCTGAGACTCGTGTCTTCGAACAGCGGCACTCGCTTGGCGGATGCGTGCTTGAGCGGCGGCATACTCAGGGCTCATTGTGACCAAGCCTTCCTCGATAAATTTCCAATCTTGCGACACAGGTAGATCTGGTAGCTCTCCGGTAACGCTTTGAAGTTGCATGCTAGGTACACCTGCAATCGCTGCGATCTCTCGCAATCGTGCATCAAGAGTCACCGCAAGCTGTCTGCGATCGAGCTCGAGCTGCTTAAGCTGTACTTGCGTTTGCAGTAAATCGATTCTCGATCCTTCTCCGGCCTTCATTCGCTTTTCAGCAGCTGTCACACCTTGCCGAAGCAGAATTGAAAATTGATCGATAGAAGCAAGTTGTTGTTGAATTCGGAGGCAGTCAAAAAATCCGGTTTTGATATCCGTAGCGACTCGCAGCTTTTGTGTTTCAAGCTCTTGGAGTTGTGCTCGAACGGCTTCGTTGAGGACAGCGCGATTAAGTTGTAACTTGTCTCCCGTGATGATCTGCTGCTCGACAAACAACAGGTGCTGGTCTGTGCCAGCATCGGCCAATTGTTGCCCTTGATAGCCGACAAGCGGATTCGCGTAGAGTCCCACTTGCGTGCGATACCCGGCGGCGATCTGAGTGGTTGCGGCGAGTTCTTTGATGGCAGGGTTGTTTGCGAACGCAAGCGAAAGGAGTTCCTCAAGCGTTGCACCATCGGCAATGGCTTCAGTTGAGTTGACAGGGTCAACCACGATCACGTCTACGGATGCAGGTTCGACAACGCCAGAGGGCTGGTAATCTTGGTGTGCATAGGCCGCTTGTGACACCGTTTGGTCTCGAAGTGCCTGGTCGTGATTGGATTGCGAATTGGCATCAGTTGTGGCGCTAGTGATTGCACCACTTGGCGTATCGACCGAACTGTGCTGAAGACTCGATGGAGAAGAAATCGAAGTATTCTCACTTGATCGAATGTGCTGCTCCAGTCCGCTACAGCCAACGGACATACAAATTCCTGAGCACACAATCCATTGTTGTATATTGAATTTCATGGAAATCCCTCCCGAGGCGGATTTGATTTAGTGAGTGGTCGCTGGCGTTGGTGACAAACAATGTTGAACGCCAACATTGATCCGAGATAAAAAGAATGGGCAAAAGTTAGCGCCCGCTTCGGATCAAATGCGCAGCACGTTTGGCAGAGAGGACGACCAGCTCGAAGTCATGACCTTTGGACATTGAACATCGCAAAGCGAACGCTGCCGATACTCAATTCCGAGCCACTTTGTGTTGACGGATGCGGTGTCAACTATGTGTCGCGACACGCTGGTGAGCAGAACATTAATGTCTAGCCCCCAAACGCAGCATGGGCAGTCCTTGTGTGAATGTTGGTCGCCATCCGAGTGCTGGCAATGAGACTCAGAGCACGGGGAATCGCACGAGCCGTCATCATGAGAATGCCCCGAATGCGAGTCAATTTCAACAAATTCAAAGGCGTCATGCAGCAAGCAATGCGTGCAAACCAACGACGAAGGAGGGAGCAGGGTGGTCAGAAGTGCAGCCACAACCACGACGCATTGTGCCAATCGTGCTAGTAGGATGCAAAACATTGAAAGTTCCTGGCCAAGAAGCGATGGTAAGGCCAAATCGGCTGACCTATCAATCTTGCGATCGGACATCGGGGTAGCGCGGCTTTAGCGTAAAGACCGAATTCAGCGATTATGCGGATTCAGTCCGCTGCGGGCGTTCGTTCCCTTTCCGTTCATAATCGGAATTGGTGTTGCACGCCCCATCGACCGCTGATAGCAATAAAGAGTGTTAACTCTCGGTTCGTACCTCTTCGTGAAGAAACAGACCGAACGGGCCTCGAACTTCGCAAGCTCGCTGGTCAATTCCGCATGTGCATCCAGCGTCGTCTTAGTAGGCGATGCCTGTATCGCGTCTGTTGCATCCACAAACTCAGGTACCATTTCGCGACGAACCTCGTATTTTTAAAGGATTTAACTTCGTGGTCATCATCAAGTTTCATCCTCTGGCATTGCGGTATGGCTGTGTTTGGTCGGCCGAGTTTTCAAGCCACCATGCAATGCCATTTGTGTGAGCTCGCAAAATTTCTTCGCGTCGCATTGCGCGAGCAAACGAAACACCTCAGGTTGCTCTCGTATTCGTTCTGCTAGTGATTCCGGTATTCGACCGGCCAGTAGCAAAAGCTCGTCTTCATCTGATTCCAGAACCGTAGCCAAGCGATGGACCAGTGATTCTGAAGCGGTGCCGTCGAAATCTAGGCGACCGCGTTCGACTTTGCTCAGATACGAAAAGCCGACGCCGACTAACGGAGCCAGTTGGCGGAGGGAATAGCCTTTTGCTTTGCGGAGTTCACGAATTCGGTCGCCGAACTTGTCCATCTTCAATCCCTGCTTGTTCCAGTGAGGCTAGCATTGTAGGATTGTAGCAGCTTGCAGGCAACATGTGGCCATGCCAGGAGGACATTTCTCACAGTCACCCAATTGATGGAGCGAACGGTTGAACGCGGTCGAGATCGAAGAAGCAGTCAGTAAGCTGGTCGAAGAGTCGTTTAACGCGGCTGAGTTCGCGTACGCATTCTTGGAGGCGTTCGGCAACAAGACTGCGACTCTTCAGCGGCTGCGCAGCGTCGGCAAGAATTCGACGAACAAGACGGATGTGGCGGGCGAAGGAATTCAAGCCGTACTTCAGCGGAACAACATTCACATTGCCACGCTAGATCCATCTTCGTCTCCCCTCGCCCCTGAGGAACGAAGGGGAGAGGGGTCGGGGGTGAGGGGCAATTCAGACGCAGTTGCAGGCCTTCTGAAACGCCTCGTGGATAGTCCTGCATCAAGCAAACACAAAGCGAAGTTCGCGCTGGCAACGGATGGCAACACGGTTCACGCGGAGTGCCTAAATTCGGAAGAGCCGCCGTTGGTGTGCGAGTTCAAGGAACTGGCTGACCACTTTGGTTACTTCCTGGAGCTTGCTGGGATCTCGACCGTTCGGCAGATCCGTGAGAATGCCTTCGATATCAAGGCGACTGGGCGACTGAATCGCTTGTACGTCGAATTGCTGCGCAGCAATCCGGACTGGGACGGGGACGAGCGGCGGGAAGAGCTCAACCATTTCTTCGCGAGATTGATCTTCTGCTTCTTCGCGGAAGATACGGGGATCTTCAACGGTAACGCGCTCTTCACCGAGACTGTTCGTCAGATGAGCGATCCGAGCGGCGAGAACACGGACTTTGTTCTTTCCGAGATCTTCCGCGCTATGGATGTGCCAATGAAGGCACGCGACGCGGCCAAGCTACGTCCATGGGCGGGCCAGTTCCCGTATGTCAACGGAGGATTGTTTGGAAATGCAAACAAAGAATCTGGCTCCCCTCGTCCCGCTTCGGGGAGAGGGGCTGGGGGTGAGGGGCGAGGCACGGTTCCAAAGTTCACGCAGATCGCACGGTCTTACCTGTTGCACATTGGCTCGCTCGATTGGACACAGATCAATCCCGACATCTTCGGTTCGATGATCCAGGCTGTTGCTGACGACGAGGAGCGTGGCGCATTGGGCATGCACTACACGAGTGTGCCGAACATTTTAAAGGTGCTGAATCCGCTGTTCCTTGATGACTTGCATGCGCAGTTAAGGGAGGCAGGCACGAATCCGCGTAAGCTGCTCAATCTTCGCAAGCGATTGGCTCGCATTCGCGTCTTCGATCCGGCTTGCGGTAGCGGCAACTTCTTGGTCATCGCGTACAAAGAGATGCGCAAGATTGAAGCCGAGATCAATATTCTGCGTGGCGAGCCGGATCGTCCCTCGGAGATTCCGCTCACCAACTTTCGCGGAATCGAGCTGCGACACTTCGCAGTTGAAATTGCTCGCTTGGCACTGATCATCGCCGAGTACCAATGCGACGAACTGTATCGAGGTCAACGCCTAGCGCTTGCAGAATTCCTACCGCTCAACAAAGAGAACTGGATCACCCACGGTAATGCACTCCGTTTGGATTGGTTGAAGGTTTGTCCGCCGACAGGAACAGGCGGCGTCAAGCTAGTTGAGGATGACTTGTTTCAGACGCCGCTCGACCAAATCGAAATCGATTTTCAAAACGAAGGGGGAGAAATTTACATATGTGGCAATCCACCATATAAGGGCAGGAATAAGAAAGGAGATAACGAGAAAGAGGAGACAAAAGACGTCTTCTCAGGGTGCGCTGGCACTTACGCAGCTCTAGATTATGTTGCCAACTGGATCTTTAAAGCAAGTCAGTATTGCCGAGTGACAAAAGCTAGTGCCGGGCTTGTAGCGACAAACTCTGTTTGCCAGGGCGAGCAAGTCGCACTTCTTTGGCCATTAGTATTCAAGCAAGGCATAGTTATCTCATATGCCCACACGTCGTTTCAATGGTCTAATCTAGCAAGTGACAAGGCTGGCGTTACCGTAGTTATCATAGGTCTTGCGTTGAACGGAAGTTTTGATCGCATTCTATTTGCGGATGACGGCATGAGATCCGTCTCTTCCATTGGGCCTTATCTGGTCCCAAATGCAGATGTAATAGTTGAAAAATCACCACGTCCGATTGCTTCTATAGGACGGATGCACCTCGGAAATATGCCGAAGGATGGTGGCAATCTGATAATGAGCCGAGACGCAGCTGAAACACTTTCAAAGGAACACCATGTAAGCCGGCGTTACTTGCGAAAGTTTTTTGGATCACACGAACTTATTCACTCTCATCCGCGGGCCTGTCTTTGGATTGACGATAGTGAACTGAACGAAGCAAAGCAGAATCCAGCGATCATGGTCATACTAGATCGCGTGGCCCGCTTTCGGTCGAGCAGTACGGCAGCATCGACTCGGCAGCATGCCAAAACCCCGCATCGGTTTGTGCAGATGCCGGCCGCCAAAGGCGAGCGAACGATCGTTATACCTCGCGTCTCTTCGCACAACAGACGTTATTTGCCGGTTGATTATCTCGAATCCGGTCCGGTCATCGGCGACAAATGTTACGCGATGTACGATGAACCCCTTTGGAATTTCGCTTTAGTTGCATCTTCGATGCACCTTGTTTGGATCGCAACGGTATGTTCCCGACTGCGAACTGACTTCTCGTATGGAAATAAGTTAGGCTGGAACACTTTTCCGGTACCTGAATTAACCGACGAGGACAAGTCAGCCCTCAATCGCTCAGCTGAAGATATTCTCCTAGTTCGTGAGACCCATTGGCCACTAACGATCGCCGACCTTTACGCCCCGGATGCGATGCCGGACGATCTTCGATCCGCTCACGATCAAAATGATGAAACGCTCGAGCGCATCTACATCGGCCGCCGATTCAAAAATGACACCGAACGGCTTGAAACGCTCTTCCAGCTCTACACGGAAATGACCGGAAAGGAGAAAGGCAAGAAATGAGCGAGCTGATTCTGTTCACCTCGGAGGATGGTGCGACGCAGATGCATCTGCGAGTCGAGCAAGGCACCATCTGGTTGACCCAACTAGAGATCGCCGATCTTTTTCAAACCACCAAGCAAAATGTATCTTTGCACGCCAAGAACATCCTGGAAGAGGGGGAGTTGCGGGAGGTTTCAGTTGTCAAGGAATCCTTGACAACTGCCGCAGACGGCAAGAAATACTCGACAAAACTCTACAATTTGGACCTGATCCTGGCGATTGGCTATCGCGTTCGCTCCCCGCGTGGTACTCAGTTTCGCCAGTGGGCCACGACGCACCTGCGGGAATTCCTGGTCAAGGGATTCGTGATGGATGACCAGCGACTGAAGGACCCGAAGGGCTGGGATTACTTTGACGAGCTGCTGGCACGCATTCGCGAGATTCGAGCCTCCGAGAAGCGTTTCTACCAAAAGGTCCGGGAGCTGTTTGCGCTCAGTAGCGACTACTCCGCCGACGATTCCTCCACACAGCTTTTCTTCGCCGAAGCGCAGAACAAACTGCACTTCGCAGCGACCGGACAGACAGCGGCTGAAATCATCGTCAGCCGCGCCAATCCAAATGAGGCGAACATGTCGCTGACGAATTGGAGTGGCAGCCGAGTTCGCAAGCATGATGTGATCATTGCGAAGAACTATTTGACTGAAGACGAGATCGACACGCTGAATCGCTTGGTCGTCATCTTCCTCGAGCAGGCCGAACTACGGGTCAAGCAGCGCAAGGACTTGACGCTTGAGTTTTGGCGCAAAAACGTGGACGACTTACTTCGCTTTAATGACAAGCCTGTGCTTGATGGCCCTGGGAAAGTCAGCCGCGAGGATATGACTCGGATTGCATACGAACGCTACGAAGCATTCGATGCTCAGCGTCGAATCACCGAGGCCGCGGCAGCCGACGCTGAAGATCTCCGCGAGATTGAAAATATCGAACAAGAGCTGAAACGAAATAAAAAGAACGATCGAGAGAGTTCCTGATGAACCAGCCCAAACCCAAAACAATGCCTGGCGTAAGTGTGAGCTACGCCGGAAATGGCAAGTCGATCATATCGAACGCGATGGGCATGCGTGCCATGCAGCAGCGAGTGTGGCAGTTTCGTGGCGAGCAGTATTTGCTGCTGAAGTCGCCGCCAGCGTCAGGCAAGAGTCGAGCGCTCATGTTCGTGGCTCTCGACAAGTTGCACCGCCAAAACCTGAAGCAGGTGATCGTGGTCGTACCTGAAAAGTCGATTGGTGCGAGCTTTGGCAACACTCAGCTCGCCAAGGATGGTTTCTTCACCGACTGGACTGTCGCTCCACAATGGAACCTTTGCAACGCGCCTGGTACCGACGGTGGGAAGGTTGAAGCTCTGGGGCGTTTTCTGGCTTCTGAGGATCGCTTGTTGGTGTGTACTCATGCCACCTTCCGATTTGCTTTCGAGCGGTTTGGTGTTGAAGCCTTTGATGATCGCCTGATTGCCGTCGACGAGTTCCATCACGTATCGGTGAGTGACGACAATCGGCTCGGTGAGTTCGTGCGACAATTGATCGAACGCGACAAGACCCACTTGATCGCCATGACGGGCAGCTACTTTCGTGGCGACGCTGCAGCCGTGCTGATGCCTGAAGATGAACGCCGCTTCGTAACAGTGACGTACACCTACTACGAACAGCTCAGCGGATACAAGCACCTTAAGCAATTGGATATCGGGTACTACTTCTACTCTGGTAGTTACCTGGACGACTTGCCAAAGGTTCTCGACGAGAATGAGAAGACGATCATCCATATCCCGAACGTCAACAGCCGCGAAAGTACGCAAGACAAGCACAAGGAAGTTGAGCACATCCTGGAGACCTTAGGTGAATGGCTCGGGACTGATGATGCCACCGGGTTCCAGCTTGTGAAAACTTCGACGGGGCGAGTTCTCCGAATCGCGGATTTGGTCGATGACGAACCGATCAAACGCGAGAAGGTGGCGGCCGCACTACGCGATCCAGTAGGCCGCGAAACTCGAGATCATGTCGACATCATTATCGCTCTGGGGATGGCTAAAGAGGGTTTCGATTGGATTTGGTGCGAACATGCTCTGACCATCGGTTACCGCAGTAGCTTGACTGAAATCGTGCAAATCATCGGTCGAGCGACACGTGATGCTGTTGGCAAGACGAGAGCCAGGTTTACCAACTTGATTGCCGAACCTGACGCGGGTGAACAAGCTGTTACCGAAGCAGTCAACGATACGCTCAAGGCGATCGCCGCCAGCTTGCTGATGGAACAAGTGCTTGCACCCCGATTTGAGTTCCGTCCAAAGACGCCAGCAAACGGTCCGAACGGCCCCAACACCCCCAGCGGTCCTCAACCTGGATTGGACTACGGAGCTGACGGGTACGATGCTGGCGGCTGCAATGTTGGCGTGGACCCGGCAACTGGCGGTGTTCAGATCGAGATCAATGGGCTTGTTGAACCCGAGAGTGACGAAGCCACTAGAATCTGTCGCGAGGACCTCAACGAGGTTTTGGCTTCCTTTGTTCAGGACACTCGCACGGTCCAGGATGGCTTGTTCAACGATGAACTTCCACCACAGGAAACAACGCAGCAGCGAATGGGGAAGATCATTCGCGACAAATACCCAGACTTGTCAGAGCAAGATCAAGAGGCGATCCGACAGCGAGCGGTTGCTGCTCTCAATCTGATTCAGATGGGTGGCAAGAAAGCGAGCGGAAGCGGCGCGACATCGAACACGGCGCTGATCGATGGAATTCGCCGCTATGTAACCGATGTGCGAGATTTAAACGTCGATTTAATCGATTCGATCAATCCCTTCGGCGAGGCGTACAACATTCTCGCCAAGACGATGAACGAAGAGCGACTTCGCCAAGTCCAGTCAGCGATCGCTGGCCGGCGAGTTCAGCTGACACCCGAAGAGGCTCGCGATCTGGCGAAGCGGGCCTTGAAGTTCAAGAACGAACGCGGTCGACTGCCTTCGATCACCAGCCAAGATGCGTGGGAGCGACGCATGGCAGAGGGCATCGCATTCCTGGCGCGAATGAAACAGGAGAAGGCAAGTGGCTAAAAAGAAGACGAAGGAAGCAGCATTTACGGATGACGATGATGCGCTTTTGGCTGAGCTTGGTGTTGAGACCGAAATCAAGCAGGATCAGACCTACACAGCCAAGCAAGAGCGGATCATCGCAGGGTTCGAAGACATTCAGCGGTTCTTTCGAGAGCACGAACGGCTTCCTCAGCACGGTGAAGGCCGAGATATATTCGAACGCTTATACGCAGTTCGGCTAGACCGAATTCGCGGCAATGCCGAGTGCTTGGACCTTCTGAGGCCCATGGATGCTGACGGATTACTGACAGATCGCGTCAGTGAGCCATCCGAAGAGTACGAGCTGGACAGCGACGACGAACTCTTGGAAGCACTTGGCGTTAGCCCCGAAGACAATGATATCACGACGATGAAACACGTTCGTTCGGCTGCCGAGCGGAATGCCGAGCGAAATGTTCCAGAAGAGGTTGCCCAGCGCAAGCCGTGCGAAGACTTTGACGCTTTTCGGCTGGACTTCGAAGCCGTTCAGGCAGATCTTGAAACCGGCCGTCAATCGACCGAGTTGTTCAAGACCAGCAGTCGATCTCAAATACGCAAGGGCGACTGGTTTATCGTCGATGGCCAGAAGGCGCTGGTTGCAGAAACAGGCGAATGGTTCACTCCTGAGCACGGCGAACGAGATCGACGCCTGCGAGTCATCTTCGACAATGGTACCGAGTCAGACTTATTACTTCGTTCATTGCGACGAGCGTTGAACAAAGACGAAAACAGCCGGCGAATCGTACCGCAACAACCCGAGACCGAAGAAGACTTTAGCGACCTAGGCCCACTCTTCTCCAATGTCATGGAAGATGGCGACTGCGAGTCTGGTGCGATCTACGTGGCACGAAGTCTCTCCGATAATCCGTTTGTGCAAGAGAACTGCGAACTGCTCCATAAGATCGGACTCACCACCGGCGATCCCGAGAAGCGAGTGTCCAACGCCAGAAAGGAAACGACGTATCTCTTCGCCGCGGTAGAGTTGGTAGCGGTTTATCGGTTAGCGAACATCAACTGCAAAGCGTTCGAATCGCTGCTCCACAAGTTCCTCGCACGCGCTCGTATTGACCTAGCGTTGGCCGATCGATTCGGCGGCAAAGTGCAGCCAAGGGAATGGTTCCTCGTTCCACTGCCGGTGATCGAAGAAGTTGTCGAGCGGATCAAGGATGGCTCGATCAGTAACTATGTGTTTGATGTCGAAACAGCCAGCATGAAGCGACGGGGAAAGTAGATGCAGAACGGTACCTTCAGATAATCGAATAACCCCGAGGCTCTCTGACGACTCTCCGACGCCCTCGGGCCAGGTTATTCGCCAGAACCGCCAAAGAGCCATAACCCAGCCGAGTGACAAAAGGCGAGTTTCGCGAGGTGTCGGTTCCACTCAACTCTACCAACCCCGTCAAACTTTGTTTGACCACCGGGTTAAGTACTTAAGCCGGCGATGGTGTAATGCACTTTCGCCGGCTTTTTTTGTTTTTCCGCCAGGTATTTACAAGGGCAATCGCACTTTGCCCTTACCTCAGGCAGATCTCTGGAGCTCCAAGTAGAGACTCTCTATCCGACAGCCCCGGCCACCTCGGAGAGAGCCCGATCCCCCCCAATCTCACGCTCTCAAGTCTCTCTGACCTTCAGCTTATGTGATTTTTCCGCTCCGAGAGACTCCCTAAATTGGCTCCTAAAAAACCACTTTTGCCATCGGAAAATGCAATTGCTGTCCCAAGTCGATCACTGGTTCGCGGATGATCTGGAGATTTGGTTTGGTCCGGTTCGGTAGGTTGCATGCATCGGAAGTGGTCCGTCAGGTTATCTGCTACGGAGATTCGCTAGTTCGTTGTTTCGAGACCGGGATTTCCGTCATCCGTTTGAGTCTCATTTGGCTTAAACTCGGCAACAGCTTCTGGTTTGATCTCGATCGTCACTTGGCCGGTGCTGTGAGTGTATACAACCCTCAGAATGGTCTGCGGTAATCGCTTTTGGCGTTGACGCTCATTCAATTGGCACCATTTTTCGCGCATCGCAATCGGAATTTCGGATTTCGGGTCATCCCTATTTACGATAGCACTAGCGATAAACTGTTCTAGCCAATACGCCCCCACATTGACTCCCGGACAGCGCGGCTTACCACCGCTATCGGAACGACAACGATAGTAGATGTAACGAATCGGACCGTGGTGCGAGATACTGGTACTCATCGGTCGATTGCACTGACCACAGATGAGCTTGCCAGAAAGGTATGAGGAAACACGGGAACTTGGATCAGTCTTCTTGCGCGGTTTGGTTGCGATTCTCCTTCTACTAGCCAACATGTTTTGGACTTCATTGAACACCGGGACGCTTATGATCGCTTGATGTGCTCCCGGCAAAGTAGAACTGCCATTGCGAATCTCACCGATGTAGACTCGATTGTTGAGAAGCTTCAGGATTCGCCGAGCCGTCCATTTTCCTGTCTCACCTTTCTGATCTGGCCAGCATTGCAAGTTAGCCAATCCGGCTAAGTCGCTAGGGCGACTTCCGCCTGCGGCCAACGCGAAGAAATCGTGTACCCTGCGAGCTTGCTCTTCGTCTACAACTAACTGTTTGGTCGCAGGATCTGTTCGATAACCAAACGGAACGCGACCCGCGACGCGTTTCCCATCACGTTTGTAAGCAGCCCGCATGTCCGCCATTCGCTCTTTCGTCAGGTCAAGCTGAAACTCATTGGCAGCCGCTATGATGTTGGCCATCAACCGCCCCGTAGCGCTGTCGTTGAAGCTTGAATCATTCACTACGGCTAGCGACACACTATGCCTTTCGAAAAGATTCAGCAGGTGTTGGAAGTGAGCCATCCTTCTGGTAAGTCTATCAAGGCTGTAGACAACCAATCGTCGGACTTCTCCCATTTCTATGGCAGCTATCAATTGAGACAACTGCGGGCGATCGAGGGTTTCGCTGGAGTACCCCTCATCGGAATAAACCTGAGTAATATTCCAGTTTCTGCTGGCAGCGAGTTCCCGACACATGTCGATCTGGCTTTCGCAAGAACTATAAACAATACCTCGCACGCGTGACTGACGCGCGTAAATCGCCGCCGCGAGCTTATGAACCGAGCATTCTGTCTCAGACGCATCGCTGTTTTCGTTGGAGTCTCGCTCTTCCACAAGTGCTTACCAATTGGATCAATTCTCGAAGAAATCGAACAAAGGCAAACATTATAGCCATAAAGCAGGTTTAGAACTTGCGTGGTAGCAGGTGACCGAGTGATTAAAAATGATGGGAGGACCATGGGCCTCCCGAAGCCCATCTTGACGTGAAGTTTTGCTTACAAGAAACAGCATGGACTAACGGCAACAGAAAATCCTGAATCTCACGTACCATATCTGAAAATGAATCGGGTGCACCGGTCAGCTTTGACTTGCGAACAAACGCAGTCCACTGAGTTTGCTTAATCGAGTCTTCAAGGAACTGAGGCGAGAAAACGAACGGTTCGGAATTGATTATCGTGCCTCGATTCGCAAATGTCCTTTCAATTGCAAGGCGGAGAATCTCGCCATCAAACTCAAATTGACGTAATAGTATATGGATGTCGTAGAAGTCCTTCATGCGACTATTGAGTTGCCCTAGCTTGATCATGGCCTCAAACTTTTCAGCGATTACCGTCTCTTTGGGATAGCCTTTCATGCGTGGCGTTTGAAAATCGAGCATGGTCGGATAATCAATCATGGTCGCGGTCGGGTAGATTACATCGCCAAAACCGATATCGATTTGCATGGGCAAACGCGCATTCTGAATCATGGCCACAAAAGTTACTCGGACTCCTGAGTACTCGGCATTCTCTTTGATGATCGCCCCGTGAACCGAGTCGCTGAGAAACTCAACGCCATCGGATTCGACGGTTTGTCGGCATACTTCTTTGATCATGTCCGACATCGCATCCACGGAATTCTCGGCGCGAGCCAGCAGATCGATGTCGCGAGTCGCTCTCGACTGAGGCGTTCCCCAGACCGTAAACATCAACGCGCCCTTCAGAACAAACCGATCTGCGTATTCGGACTGCGAAAGCCGAAATAGAAATCGCTCCATGACGAAATACTGCATCAACTCTTGAAGGGGGCGACCAGACCGTTTCGCGAGATTCTCTAGTTGCCCACGTACCGAAGCCGGTATGTCGCGAGTCATAGAAGCGCCTCCAGATAGGGACGCATCGTTTTGGCAACTCTTAGCTTTGTCGCATACTCCATGATCAGATCGACTTTCACATTACCTTGCGCCATGTAGAGCTTGAGAGCTTCGATCGCGACATCGAGCCCTACTTCATTGCGCCGGCTAAAGCAATCTGCGAGAGTCTTCTCACGAGAGTACACGGATACCGTTTTGCCATCGACCGCGTGTTTCTCAATTCCCGTTCTAAATGCCACATCGGTCAGACGCGAGACGCGAATGGGCGGAAAATCCAGTCTTGGCGGTTCGCTGTTTCGCGGAATCGCGATCCAAACTTCATGTGGAATCTGGGTAGTCAGTTCATGGTAGGAAAGCGCAGAAACAAGATAGATCACCGCATGCGGAATTTTGGCCGCCACTGTCACCAAGTCCGATTGGCTTGGCGGAGCCATTTCAGCTAACCGATAGAGACCTCGGGCCATTTGTACTACGAGCCCAGAATCTCGCATCGAGTAGAGAGTGTTTCTAGTGATACCGCCTCGCAGGACATCGGACATTCGCATGATCCCGCCATGCACTCGAAATAGATCGACAGCTCGCGCAGAAGCAGTAATTGGAGCAGGGTGAAGCACGGTACAAAAAACCTCCCGAAGTTAAACTGTGGAGGTTATTTGTACCACGCCGCAGAAAGAAGTCAAGTTTTTGCCGACTCGGGGCGACGACCTCTAATGTGCATTAAAGCGACACAAGGGCGGTTTCTACGCCATTGGTCATAACCTCGCGGTAAGTAATGAGTCAGCCCGAATTTCAACTCTACCAACCCCGTCAAACTTTGTTTGACCACCGGGTTAAGTACTTAAGCCGGCGATGGTGTAATGCACTTTCGCCGGCTTTTTTTGTTTTTCCGCCAGGCTTTTACAAGGGCAATCGCACTTTGCCCTTACCTCAGGCAGATCTCTGGGCTTCCAAGTAGAGACTCTCTATCCGACAGCCCCGGCCACCTCGGAGAGAGCCCGATACCCCCCAATCTCACGCTCTCAAGTCTCTCTGACCTTCAGCTTATGTGATTTTTCCGCTCCGAGAGACTCCCTAAAGACCGCCCCAAAACGGCCGTTTAAGCCTACAAAAAATCATTCTGTGGGACGTCGTTCAGACAAATTGCATAGATATCTCAGGGAAGCGGTTTGGTCCGGTTCGGTAGGTTGAATGCGATTAAACAAGCCTAAGGAGGTTATATGTCTGAAATGGTCTCGCCGGCGGAGCAGGTAACGCGGGTGGCAACACTTTTGGGACGAGCGGTGCTGCGATGGAAACGCGAAAAAAAACAATCGGCAGAAATCTCGGAAATCGGCTCAGACTCTCTACCCGAAGGCCTTGAGTTTAGTCCGGTTTCCTCGCTCTCTGTGACTGGTCAAAACAACGAGGCAACGGGCCTCGAAGAGACCAGTTCCAAGTCCAAGACGAATTCCAACAACCATGTGCGAGGAGCAACAAACAAAGATCGCAGCCTTGATCGTCGAAGCGATCTGGCGACACGCGAACAAGCTGGTCGAGCAACAGACGGTCACATCGAAAGAGCCGACCACGCCACCAACCGCCACAACGATGCAGAGCGACAAGGAGACCGACGATGAGTCCTGATACGAAAGTAAAGCTGGCCCAGTTGTCCGAACTAACCATCGGCCAACTCGCCGCCAAATACGAAAAGCTGTTCGGCGAGAAGTGCCGCTCTAGGAACCGAAGCTATGTCTATCGCCGAGTCGCTTGGAAGATGCAGGCTGATGATGAAGGCGGATTGAGCGAACGCGCCATTCTGCGTGCCACGGTCATTGCCGGCGAATCGCTGCTTCGGGTCACACCCCCCAAAGCCCGCAAATCCAAGAAAGAAGTCCCAGCCTCCATTCCGGCGAATTGGGACCCACGCATCCCACCTCCAGGCCAAGTGATCGAGCGTCACTACAAAGGCAAACTGCTGATCGTGATGGTTATGACCGACGGCTTCGAGTTCGAGGGCGGACGCTACAAGTCGCTGACCGCAGTTGCACGTGCCATCACCGGATCGCACTGCAATGGTTTCCATTTCTTCAAGCTAGGACAATCCAAATGAATCGCAAGAAACCTGAGGAAGATCGAAGCCGCATCCGTTGTGCGATCTACACTCGCAAATCCACTGAGGAGCGATTGGATCTTGAATTCAACTCACTTGATGCCCAGCGAGACGCAGCGGAGTCATTTATTGCAAGCCAGAAGTCCGAAGGCTGGATCTGTTTGCCCAAACGTTATGACGATGGAGGATATTCTGGTGGCAACCTCGATCGCCCTGCATACAACGAGTTGATGAAGGATATCGAGGCTGGAGAAGTTGACTGTGTCGTTGTTTACAAGGTCGACCGACTGAGCCGTTCGCTATTCGACTTCGCCCAAACCATGAAAGCATTTGATGCCGCCGGAGTTTCCTTTGTCTCTGTAACTCAACAGTTCAATACGACCAATTCGATGGGGCGACTGACACTGAACATTCTGCTGTCCTTTGCACAGTTCGAGCGTGAGATCATCAGTGAACGCATCAGCGACAAAATCGCGGCCCAGCGACAAAAGGGTTTATGGTGCGGTGGACAGCAAGTGCTCGGCTACGACGTCGATCGCTCTTCGACGAGCCCCAAACTGGTCGTCAACGCACAAGAAGCAGAGATGGTTCGCGAGATCTTTGATTCCTATCTAAAACTGCGGTCGCTTTTACCAGTGGTCCAGAAGCTAGATCAGCTTGGCTGGGCCAACAAAACCTGGCTGACTCGCAAAGGCCGTTACAAAGGTGGTCGACCTTTTGACAAGTGTTCGCTGCACGCGTTGCTAACCAACATCATTTACGCCGGCAAGATCAGGCACAAGGACAAGATTTACGATGGCCAGCACGAGCCGATTATCAGTCAGAGCGTATTTGATAAAGTGCAAACAATGTTGAAAGAGCATGGACGTGGCAACGGCAATCGTTTGGTCAATCGCCACAACGCACTGTTGAAAGGGCTTCTTCATTGTCCCTCCTGTGGATACGCCATGGTGCATTGCCCCACCAAGAAGAAAAGCAAAGTCTATCGCTATTATGTTTGCCAAACCGCCATCAAACGCGGGCACAGCCAGTGTCGCACCGGCTCGATCCCCGCGCCGGCGATCGAAACAGCGGTTGTCGAATCGTTGAGATGCATCGTTGACGACGAGGGAGTGCGACGAGCCGTTTTTGAACAATCGGAGCAATTGCTACAGCAGCATCAGCAACGGCATGACTTGCAGTTACGCCAGCTATCAAGCCAACGCTCGCGCGACGAGGCGGAGCTCAAACGTATGGCCTCGAATGGTGAGACGAGTGATCTAAACGACGCCAGACGCCAAGATCTGAAGACGCGGCTTGCTAAGACCCAGGCCCGCATTGTCGAGGTTGAAAAAGACCTTGAGCAATTAAAGCAATGTCGCTTCGATCGAAGTGAAGTCGAGGAAGCGGTAAGTGACTTCGATCGACTCTGGGCCATCCTTCGCCCGAAAGAGCGAGTACAACTTTTGGAGTTACTGATCTCGCGCGTTCAATACGATCGATTCGAGGGAGCCTTATCGATCTCGTATCACCCAACCGCAATCGCTGCACTGATCCAGAATGACGAAGAGGCCGCTTGATGAATACGATAAAGAAGAAGCTTGTTCTCAACTGCACCATACGGGAGGAACGTCAACAGTGCGATGAACCAGAACTGGCTGGCCCTTTGCCACGGATCACACGCCTGATGGCTCTCGCTATTCGCTGTGACGAACTGCTACGCACCGGCAAAGTTCGCGACCTCGAGCACCTCGCCACCATCGGCAACGTCAGCCAACCCCGCATTTCGCAAATCCTCAGCCTGACGATGCTCGCCCCCGATATCCAAGAGACTCTCCTATTCCTGTCCCGTCTTTCCAAAGGCAAAGCTGAGATACACGAGAAGCGACTGCGTCCGATCGCAGCGATGCTCCGCTGGGAAGACCAACGGAAGGCGTGGAGGCGAATTTGCGACGAGGTTGGCCTTAAGAGGGATGCTCGGGCAGAGTCTACCAATCAAATCTAGGATAATTCTTATCCCAGTTTTTATGGCAAAAATCTCACTTTTCCAAAAATCTGCATCTGGCTGTGACCAGAGTTGTCATAGGGGGGCAATTCAATAATTCCAATACATTAATCAAAGCTAGCAAGCTGGAGACGCTGGTCTTTTCGAGCCCCAAGGATGCGTTTCATCAAGAGTGGAAATAAGCCATCTTGAATCAGATTATCGATTCCCAATCGCTTGTTCAATCTCAGCCGGAGTTGGCTCGGGACCGGCTTTGGTTTTGGTCATGAAGTCCATGACTCTCGCATGAAGTTTTTCGCGATCGATGTTGCTCAATCGGTCTCCCATCATCGCGAGAGTTTCAGCTTGTGCGACAGTCGCTGCAAGCGTTGCGTTGATGTAGCTGTTCAGTGATACACCCTGTTGGCTGGCCAGTTGTTGGGCCTTTGCTTTCAGGTCATCACGCATACGCAATGAGAGTGTTGCCATGATTACGTTTCCAATTCGAATAGCGTGGCGAGGTCATTGGGTGTCATTACTTCCCACCCATACTTTTTTAGGTCTGGTTTTGCAAAATGCCGAACGTTGTAGGTCACAATGATTGCGGAAGCAGCAATGGCGGCTTCGATGAATTTATTGTCGGCTTCGTCCATCAAGTTTGGACGCCAACTGAACCGAAGTTGAGTTTGGTGAGAGAGCGAAATGAGCTCAAGCACCAAATCAGAACTCTGTTTCGGGCTCAGTCCAGTTAGCTGCCGCACCGACGGCCGCAACAATACATCCTCGTACTCTGCCACGATTCCCTCAGTCAGCATGATTGGAATTTGGCCCCGCAGCACTCCCATCAAGACTCGATAGGCGGCGCTGCGTTCATGGCGACAGGCGCCAGCGACCAACACGTTCGTATCAAGTACAAGAGGAGGGCAGTTTTTTTCCAAGGCATTTTCCGATGAGCGAAGCAAAGTGATACCACATTGTGCTACATCTAGACCGAGTTGTCAACGTTGTTTTCTCCTAGCCAAGTACGCGAAACAGGATGTGAAACGAAAGAGTCTTCCGATCAAGTCAAGAAAAATTCCTATCCCGGTTTTTCCTGCAAAACTTTCACCTTTCCCGAAATTCGCATCCGGCTGTGACCAAACGTGTCAAGGAGGTAGCGTTCAATACTTCCACTACATTACCTAAAGCTAGCAATTTGGAGACGCTGGTCTTTAACGAGTCCCAAGGATGCGTTTCATCATGAGTGGAAGAGTGATCGCCTATGCCTACTTACAACCCAAAGAAACTCGGTGAACCAGAGGTCATCCGAGAAATCAACCCGACTGTTCTTTGTACTTTCCTGAAGCCGTTTGAGGGTTACCTTCGGACGCGTGGACTCGAGGTTAGAGAACCAAGCCGTATCGACAATGCCACCATCGAGAAACTGGTGGACATTCTCATCAACCCGACGATGAAGACACCGCAAGCACTGCTCAACGCCGTCTTTTACGTCGAGGAGATGTCGTCGCCTTTGGCTGCTGACTCATTGCTCAAGCTCGCGCGGCAAGCTGGCATGCCGTTCGATGAAAACGGCAAACACTCGCTGGCCGATGTTGTCATGCAGGTCTGGTTGTTTGACTCGAAGATGGTCGAAGCTCAGCACGCATGGCAGACCTGGAAAACGCCCAGACTCATGGAATGCTTTCAGCCTGTCCAGTCGGCGGGAATAGCTCCGATCACGATCACGGAAGATCGACTGAACCAAGCCATCAAGGATGCCGGCGATTGGTTTGCCAAACACAATCGCGGTCGCAAGCTGTTTATGACTCCTCGCGTCGTGGACAACGAAATTCAGATCAGCATTCAGCGCGGCGATCCGTTCCGTCGCAAGCCCACGATCGATGAAGATGGCATGGATACGGTCACCTTTCGCGAGGCTCGGAAGGACACGATGATCTATGACCTGAGCGAAGAAGTGCTGATGCTCAATTCGAGCTTGAAGAGCACATACCCTGTTTACTGTCGCATCTTCGGTAATCTGTTATTCGACGATCCGCAATACTTCGGTATCTACTCGCGTTATACACTCGCACCGCTGTCGGAACTTGGTGAGGATGCTTTGTCACCAGGCGAAATCGATGCCATCGAAGAGATTGTCTTGCTCAACTACCGAGTCCGGCTGGGGGGACCATTCAATCGTTATATCATCCACGGAGCGGATGACTTTTTTGCAGACTTAAAATGGCGTGGAGGAACGTTTCATGCAGAGGGGCCACTAGATCGTGCCAACTTTCGGATCAAGTATCGACACGTCAAGGCACGACGCGCTCTGACGTTGTATACAGGAAGTGAAGCATCGTATACACGCGATGAACATTCTCGTCACATTGAGGACTGGCTGTTGCTACGACGGTTTGTCATGAAGACTGGTGCAAGGGCGGCAAAAGGATCGAACAAGTATGAGCCAACTGTGGCGAGTTATTGAGGAATCGCCATTGCTCATGGAGGTCAAGGATGTTTGGCGTGAGCGGCTCGAAACGGAATTCGAGCCGTTAAGCCGCTTTCTCGAGGGGACGAACATCGTTGCGTCACGATTGCCAGGTCGCACGCCATGGTCATCGTTCAAGGTTGTTGAGAGCGATGACCACTTCGTGGCTTTCTGTGAAAGCACTGGCGATTCCAGAGTCGTCCCACGCACCGATGTGATTTGCCATCAGCTCAATACGAGGCAACTCGCAGCGGAGTTGAATGCTGCGCTGAGTCTCGGCCGAAAGCCCGAATGGCTGGACAGGAGACGACGAGTTTGGTTCCTGGGAAATTTACCGCTGGAGCTTCAGTCGAGGCCGGTCTACATGTCGCTGTACATTGGAAGCGACTTGATCACCGAAGCACTACACGTCGCATCTGGCCACGCGAGATCGACGTTTCTATTGTTGGATCTCAACAGCAAACGACGTGACCAGAAGTTCGAAACGAGTGCGAAGATCCTCGACTGCAAACCAGTCGAGATCGAACAACTCATCAACGTGACCGGAGATGGACGTCTGTTGGCCAAGGCGAAGTCACGAGAGCTCATCGCATCGATACTGGGTGTGACGCTTGAAAGCCGCTTGTCGGGCCACGTCTTCCAGCGCAAAGGCAAACACCGGATGCTCGCGTTCAACAGCGAGGTCGAGATCACAGCGGAAACGAACGGCACTTGGTACATCGAGCAACTGCTCGCCAAGCCGAACATTGCATTTCGTTGTACGCACCTTGAAGCGTTGCAGGCGGGCTTGGCCGAGGAGACTTCCACCGGTTCACTCGGCGAAGTGGTCGACATGGAGACTCTCAAAGGCTATCGCGATCGCTTGCAGGAGATCGACGAAGAGTTTGAGGAAGCAACCAGCTTCAACGATCCGGCGCGACAGGAGAAGCTTGGCGATGAACGCCAGGCCATTCTGGATCAGATCAAATCGGCCCAAGGCCTCGGTGGACGGGTTCGCCAGAAGTTCGACGCCGAGCGTTCCCGGAAGACGGTCTGCAAAGCGATCTCACGAGCCATCGAAGCGATTGAGAAGGTGCATCCCGAACTGGGACTGCATCTCCACAAGTCCATCAATCTCGGCCTCGAGGTAAGCTACAGCCCTGATGTCGTCATCGACTGGTTGTTCTGAGAGATCCTTCCATCCGCGAGTTCGGCCGGAGTGTTTTTTGCTGTGTTTTCGAGATTAACCGTCAAAAACGGCTAAACTCTTCAGCTCAATCCACTTTTTCTCAATTGACCATATACCGTATCCGATATACACTTAAGGAGGTCGATATGCCGCGAAAAGCTAAGACGTAACCTCAGGAGCCTAGTAAACCCGAGCGTAAACCGCTGGTTTGGTTGAGCGGTGAGGTAAAGACACCACCCTTTACTTCTGAAGGTCGAATGGAGGCGGGTGAGTTGTTGCGAGCGTTACAAGAAGGACAAGCCTTAAGCATGCCTCATGCGGAGCCGCTACCAACGGTCGGTCCGAGATGCGGTGCTTTGCGAGTTCGTGATGCTGGTCAAAACTGGCGGATCATGTATCGGATCGATGCAGATGCGGTCGTGATTTTGGAAGTCTACGGGAAGAAGACGCGAAAGATCCCTGACGAAGTGAATGATCGGTGTAAAGACCGACTGAAGAAGTACGATGCGATAACAAAGTCAGCAAAAGCCAAGTGAGGTATTGTGATGGAAACCAACAAACGAAAAGCACTAGTCGCCGCAGGTTGGGCTGTTGGGGATGCCGCTGACTTCTTGGAGATGAGTGAAGCAGAGCGACAGCTTCTTGATGCTCGTACTCAAATGGCTGCAGCAGTCCGTGAAGCTCGTGTGATATCGAATCTTTCGCAAAAGGAACTCGGGAAACGGCTTAAAACTAGTCAGCCAAGAATCGCCAAGATTGAACGAGCCGCGCCTGATGTATCGTTGGATCAACTCATCCGTGCCTTCGTTGCAGCTGGCGGAAGATTGGACGTTCAATCTAAGTCAGATAGTCAGAAATCTGCAAAGAGGAAGTCCAAGACTGCGGGTAAGGTCGCAAAACGATTCATTTTAGAAGCCTCTGCTTCCAAGTGAAAATAATGTTCAAGGCTTTATGCCTGGCTGCAAACCGAGAGCGGTTAATATCCCATTTGTAGTTCTTGAGCTTCATCAGCCAGTTCCTGAAGCGCATCTTTGCTACAACTTTCCTGCCTTTTCTTATACTCGAGCAAATCAATAAGTTTGATAAGTCGACTCTGACCAACTTTGCGATGGCAGATGTCACCCGAGTCGAGCACTTGATCCAAATAGGATTTCGAAACATTCAGTATGTCTGCTGCTTCTTGATTCGTTAGCTCCTCGTCCATCGGTATCAACTTAAACGGCTTCCCTTCTGACATCACCGAGAGGACTTTGGTCAGCACGGCGACCACGGCATGCGGAATATCTACAGCCTCAACGTTGCCCTCACGCTGCAACATAAATTGCGAATCTGGCAAGATTCCACGGGCAAGTGCTCGGTTGAAAGCCCTTGCCTTTTCGGCATCTTTTTCAGATGGAACGAAAGTCTCGTCGACAAATTCCACGTCAATCTCCTTGATGTTCAATCGGTCTGATCCGTAACGCCAGGGCCTAAAGACCGGTCTTGTTTCTGATCGAACTCGGCGCGTGCTTCGGCAGCAGTTAGGCGGACAATCTTACCGTCTCGCCAAATCACGATCTCGGTCCCGGTCCGCTCAGCAACTTCGATCGCCTGTCGACCTGCATCGCGACATGCGGCGGCGACTCTCTCATCCATAGACATCGATAAGCGATCTGGATTGGCTCTACTCATTATCCCAGCTTCTCGTTCGGTTCATTAGCCGCGCGCGGAAGCATCCGCGTCATCGCCCCCCCTGGTACGGGTTGTCTTCGATTCTACCTTCTTTCGTTTGACCTTAGAAGAAACGCCTATCGAATCATCCAGGGGTTCGGGCGACGCCAGGATTTATCAAAAAACATGGCAATTTCCTCACTTTCCAACTTGCGACACGTTCTGTCGCGTTGCGACACGACTTGTCGCGGCTCGTCCTCGGTTGAGAGGACGTGAATCGCCCGACTGACCGTTACCTGCGTTTTCCGCGAGTCGGTCTCCGGCGCATTTCTGGTATCGGTCTGAGCGGCTGTGGTCATGCCATTCCTCCAACCGGAGGAAGAAAATTGACTGCGTCTGAATACCAAAGCCGGATGGTCCCCTTCGCGATGGAATTGGCAAATCGCATCTCGCTGCGTCTCGAACATCACAACTCGCTGACGTCGTTTGAGATCGAGGACATCGAACAAGAGCTCCTCACCTACGTTCTCGAACGAGCCTCGCAATTCGATCCGGCCAAAGGAAGCATCGAAGCTTTCGTAACACAAATGATGCGGACGGCCGCCGCTAGTCTCATCCGTGGATCGAATCGGCGACGCAGCAACCCACCGCCAGGGCGCGTCGTCGACTCGCTTTCGAAGATGGTCGAAGGGCCCGATCGCAAGTCCGAGGAACTGAACCGTGGACTCTCTTCCGCCGATGGCACACGCCGTCGCCAGACCGAGCCACGCGACCCTCTTCGTGACGTCGAGTTGGCTGATGCCGTTGATCATCAAATCAACACTCTACCCCGCCACTACCGTCGCATCGCGCGGCTTTTGCGAACTCACAACCAAAACGAGATCGCAAACAAACTCGGTTTATCGAAACGAAAAGTTTCGCAGGTTTTAGCAGGGATTCGCGAGCATTTTGCGAGTGTCGACTGGAGTGAATCCGGATTTTTTTGGGACGTCGTTTCTCCGAATTGCATAGCTAGTTCTGGAGAGGACAACGCTTTTCAAACCAGCCAAGAATCCGAGATGGAGAAATCAGCATGAGCGCACCCGCCATGAATATCGAACAGCGCGTCACCGTCTCGCTCGCTTTGCAGCGATACCTGCGAGCGGTCGAACGCTTCGAAGCCGCTTCCAACGAGTTCAACTAATCCTGCCAGACGATTCGCCAAGCTCTGCCTCGTGAAAGCCGCTTCGTCGCGAACATCTCGCACCAGCACTTTCTGGTGACCAGCGATCAAGAAGGCAACTTCGAGGTCGAGGAAATCGAAACGGTTTGATTCCCCATCTCTCTTCAACCTCTTGGCCTCACCTCCTTGAAAGATCCACCGACCATGTCAAAGCGACCTCTACCCCACGAACCTGGCGATCGGGCGTGCCTGAAATGCAGCGAAACCTTTCGTTCGAAAAGTGCTGCCAACCGAATCTGCAAGAAGTGCTCGCGAATCAATGCATCTCTGAATGTCAGCGAGGCGCAGCTTGCTCGGGAACGAGGTGCAAAACGCCTCAATGGCCTTCTGATCGAAGAACAAGAGATCTACGAAATGAGATTCTTCTAGATACCAACTTATTCAGTAAAAACCTTCAAGACTAGTAACTCCGAGCACCCATGTCACAAGTCATAACCCCAATCGAAGCGAACGATAAGACGCTGCTGACCTATTCAGCACTCAACACGTTTCGTAATTGCCCTCGCAAGTACAAGAACCGTTATCTCGATAATCTCCGGCCGCGTGAGCGAGTGGAGGCGTTGTCGTTCGGTAGCGTGATCCATACAGCCATCGAGCTTTGGTACAGGTCGACGGATGCCGATTCGCGGCTACGCGATGTCCTCGCATCGATCGACGAAGCTTACGAAAACCGCAACACCGATCCCCATCAGATGGCTCAATGGCACCTTGCCACCGCGATGATTCGTGGGTACGCCGATCGTTATTCAACCGAAGAATTCGAAGTTATCGAAGTGGAAAAGGAATTCGTCGGCGAGATCCGCAATCCCGACACTGGTCGTCAGAGCCAGACGTTCCGTATTGCTGGCAAGGTCGACGGCATCGTTCGCTGCCACGACGGTCTGTATTTGCTTGAGCACAAAACGGCATCAAACGTTGATGCGAGCTATCTCGACAAACTGTGGACCGACACGCAAATTGCCTTGTATTGCTACTACCTGCGGGAGTTGGGCTATCCGATTATTGGGGTGATCTACAACGTACTGCTCAAGAGTCGGCTCAAACAAGGCAAAGGCGAGACTCAGGAAGAATACGAGATCCGCAAAGCCGAGCTAGCTGCCAAGAACAAGAGTGGCAAATCAACGGCCAAGCGCCAGCTGCCTGAAACGGACGATGAGTTCCAAGCACGCCTCGTCGAGTGGTACTCGCGTCCCGAAGCGTTTCATCGGGAGTTCATTTATCTCTCCGAAGATCGACTTGCCATGCTGCAAGACGAAGTCTGGGAGATCACCCAGCAATACCTCGATGCCCGCCGGCGCGGCAAGTGGCTGCTCAACACTTCGAACTGTTTCTCATACCAGCGGCCTTGTGAGTACTTGGCTTATTGCCAGTCGGGATTCAATCCAAACGTTGCTAACAATTTGTATGAGATAGCTCTTCCTAACGAAGAGCTATCCCGTGTTGATTCTGAAGCACCCCAATTCTGATTTGAAAGGAATGATAAACAATGACAATTGCATTACCTACTGAAGCAACCAAGCCTGTGACCGAGCTCGACAAGCAAACCATTTTGCTCTACTCAGTTCCAAAGTTAGGAAAGAGCACAATGGCCTCGAAATTTCCGTCGGCGATCTTTTTCGAGTGCGAACCAGGTCTAAATCATTTAGAAGTTTTTAAAGTTCCAACGTACAAGTGGGACGACTTCCTCGAAGCCTGCAAGCTAGTGGCTAAGGGTGACCACAAGTTCAAAACGATCGTGATCGACACCGTCGATAATGCGTTCAAGATGTGTTCCGACTACGTCTGTGCCAAGCACGGCATCGAGTACGAAGGGGACATGGGACACGGCAAAGGCTGGGCTCTGGTCAAGAACGAATGGCATCGTGTGCTGACTCGGTTGGCCAGTTTGCCATACGGTTTGATCCTCATCTCGCATGCCGTCGACAAAACGATTGAAACGCGCACCGGCGAGTACACCAAAACCACTCCGAGCTTGCCAGATCGTGCTCGCAACGTTGTGTTGGGCCTGGTCGACATCATCCTTTATGGCGACTCGGTCTCACGTAAAGACGCCGCCGGCAACATCGTAGTCGATCGCGTGCTCCGAACTAAGCCTCATCCTACTTACGAGGCTGGCGATCGGACCGGTCGGTTGCCTGAGATGCTGCCGCTCGATTATGCCGCATTTCATTCGGCGTTTACCGGAACCACTTCGAATTCAACCGCACAGAGCCCTGCGCCTGGAAAAGGCCCTGTTGCTTCTTCTTCTACTCCGGGCAGCACCCCAGCAAGAAAGGCTGTTAAGCAATGAGCGATTACGAAGAATACGAAGACGCCAACCAATTCGTGGATCTGTCGTCGTTTGATGAAGAGTTCGCAACAGCGGAAGCACCAGAATATGACGAGGTCCCGGATGGCAAGTATCAAGTACGCATTGAGTCGGTAAAACTCGAGAGCAGTCAGAAGGGCGACCCGATGATCAAGTTCGATTTGCAAGTGATGTCGGGTTCACAAGCCGGCCGTCACATCTTCAAGAATTCAGTCATCACGCAGGCGTCGATCCCTTACGTGAAGGGAGATTTGAAAACGTTGGGCTTGGAACTCTCCAAGTTCAGTGAACTATCCGGGCGACTTGAGGAACTGCTCGATGTGACCTTGGAAGTCACGAAGCGGACTCGCGGTGATTACACCAACGTCTACTTCAATCGACGCATTCGTCTCGCGACCACTTCGAGCGGTGAGATCCCATCAGAGGACATGCCGTTCTGATCCCAGGTGGCTTGATTTCGCACGGGTGCGGCTGGGACGGGACAAGCGAATGAGTCGGTGTAAATCGGCCGTTCGCTCCGTCCCGGCTTTTTCTATTTCAGTACAAGGAAGCAAGGATGGTTACCGAGCTCGAACTTCCGTTTCCGCCAAGCATCAATCACTACTTCAGCTATTACCAAGGACGTCCGGTGCTGTCGAAGGATGCGCGAACCTATCGCCACCAGGTTCGACGAATCGCGATTGCAAAAGGCATCAAGCCCTTGATGGGACCAATAGCGATACGCATTGATATTTGGCCGCCAGACAATCGCCGGCGCGACTGTGACAATTCACAAAAATCAATCTTGGATGCGTTGCAGCATGCCGGCGTGTTCTGGGACGATTCGCAGGTGGTTTGGCTGCTTTCGATCAAGCATGAATCGCAGCCGAGCGGAACGATCAAGGTTCAGCTCGTCGATGCGGAGTCGCAGACGCTTTCTCCGGCCATGGAGCTCACATAGCCATGTCGCAAGTCACTCGTTTCCATCGTTTGATTTTCAAATATCGACCCATTCGAGAAAGAGGTGACACAGCTTGAGTCACCCAGCGATCACCTTATTAACGACTCTGTTCGAGCCATCGGACCTAATCCTTTTTCGTCCCGTGGAAACATGGACGGAAGGGGGACGAAAGCGGAGCCGTGTCGATTATGGCAACGTGTGCTACCGGCCAGCCAAGGCAACGACACTTGAGCAAACGTTGACTCGGCTGGAAACAAGTTCCGAGTCGGAGCGTACGAACCTGTTTTTCAGCGTCTGTCCACGAGTTGGTAATAAAGGACGATTCGACCTAGCTTGGCAGATTCGAGTTATTCGCTGCCTCTGGGCTGATCTCGATGGATGCGATGTTGCTCAGGCTGTACAACGTTGTGCTTCACAATCGATCCCCACGCCGACAGCGATCGTAAATAGCGGCAACGGTGTGCATCTGTATTGGCTTTTGGATCGTCCCCTTCTGATCGACGATGTTGGCGATCCACCCCCAGTCGAAACGGAATGGTCCATTGGAAGCGACGGACGTAAGAAACCAAGGCGATATATCCTTGATGGCAAGGATCGCGTTTTCTTGGATCGACGCCATCATTTGACCAAAACAAGCCCTAAGGCTCTGCAAGCCCAGGATCTACTGACAGGCATCGCAGCGGCGATCAACGCCGATCATACTACCGACCTCACTAGGTTGCTCCGGCTGCCAGGCACCTTGAATCGAAAAGATCAACGCAACGGTCGCGAACCGATAAAAGCAGAACTAGTTGAATGCGACGGCAACCGTCGGTATCCAATCGATGCGTTTCTGAAGTTTGCCAAATTGTGTGATGCCACGAAACGTCAGCGGCAGATTGAGGCGATGCCATTGCCGGCCGTTCGCAAGCTATCGGCTGGTAAGTCCGACAAACTCTCAGAACTCATTGCTGCCTGTATGATCGCTCCGGACGGTTCTCGATCGGAGGCTGACTTCGCGGTTTGCTGCTTTGCGATTCGTAATGGAATTGCCAAGGATGAAGTTTGGACACGGCTACAATCGGTCGGCAAGTTCGCCGAGCAAGGTCGCCGCTACTTTGATTTAACCTGGGAAAGTGGTGAGTACGATGTGCGCACCACTTTGTGCGATCGCTTACAGAGGCGTGTTCCCAAGGAAAGTCCAACTATTGCTGAGTCGCCTGGCGACCAAATTGCTGATGAACCCGAAGAAAGAAAAATTATTACGATCGACTCGCGATCAACTCCTGTCGCCTCGACCATGGACCATATCACCGAGCGATTACTTGCCACAGGCTCTTGCTTCAATCGGGTGGAGCAATTGGTTGTGGTGCGAGAGCAATCGATTTCGCCAGTGCTCTCTTCTGCAGAATTAACAGGGCTGCTCAATCAGTACGTTGAGTTCTACTTCGTTAACGACGATGGAGGCGAGTACAAGCCTCTGCCAACATCTTATGCGAACACATGGCTTAATAATGTCGGTCAGCGCGAACGTTTGCCCGCTATTCGATTGTTTAGCCACAACCCGATCTACACGGAAGACTGGCGGCTGGTCAGTCCCGGTTTCGATCCCCAGTCTGGCTTCTACTATGCAGGTCCACATATTGAACCGGTCGAAGGAACTAAACATCTCGACGCGTTGCTGCGCGACTTCTGTTGGCGTAAACCGGTCGATCGTACCAATTACATTGGCATCCTCCTAACAGGTCTGCTGGTCTCACGTTTCATCGGCTCCAAGCCAGCGGCTCTGTTTAACGGGAATCAGCCCGAGCTAGGGAAATCGGTGCTTGCACAGATTTTGGCTATTCTCCGTGATGGCCATCATGTCGAAACCGCTTCCTACAATGCAAATGACGAGGAATTCGAGAAGCGTCTGGGAACCATCGTAAGGCGTGGCGTCACGACCATCATCATAGACAACGCCAAGGCTCGTGGCCGCAATCCCAAGATCGATTCAGCCTGCCTCGAGCGCTCAATTACCGATCCGATTCTGTCGTTTCGTCTACTTGGCTTTTCCCAAGAGATCCGCGCTGAGAATTCGCATCTGTTTTGCATCACGGCCAACTCGCCTGATGTAAGTCGCGACCTTATCACACGCTGCGTGGTGATCAATCTGGAATACGAGGGAGATCCACAGAAGCGTTCCTTTTCAATGGACGATCCGGAGGCGTACGTTCAAACGCATCGGCTTCAGTTGCTCGGCGAACTCGTGAACATGGTCGAACGCTGGAAGGCCAGCGGTATGCCTCTGGCCAAGGTTCAAACGCGTTTCAACAAGAAGGGGTGGGGCAACATCATTGGCGGCATTCTGGAAGCCAACGGTGAACCGGACTTCATGATCAATGCAGACGATGCAGCCAGTGAGATGGACGAGACTCGACGGCAATTCGAAGAGCTCATCGCTTTGCTTGCAGAGCATCCACAAGGACTATGGTCCGCGTCTGAGTTAACAGACCTTGCCAATAGAAACTTTTTGCTGCAAGCAGAACTCGGCGATGGTACAGCCCGTTCGCAAACAACACGTATGGGCAAGCTCTGCGGTCGTTTTGTCGATGAGAGAATCAAGATATCTGAGGACAAGTACGGTAGGTTTAGGCGAAGCTACGACGGCCAGTATACCAAGTATCAGGTCTTCAAAGAGTCGGCCCAAGACGGCTTCGCAATACGGCCGGACATCAAGAGTGGGCTTTCAACCAACGTCCGTGGACAGGAGCTGTTTTTGTCATGATCGGGGGCATTTATTCATTGTTTTTACCATTTACAACGGCAACTGAGATCGCAGCGATCAGGGCCTCCGGACGTTCAGGTTTTTTTCCGGACTTAAAGAATCGGAAACGTCCTACTTCCACACCCAGCAAATCCATTCGTCAGTTAGTACGTTCCGAACGTTCCGGACATTTACTCCGAGTTAACTGTTGGGAAGGAATGAGACATGAAATTTACACGTATGTAATCGGTATAGGGAAACGTACGGGACGTCCTAACGTCCGGAAAGCCAGCGAGCCATCTGTTTTCTCTACTTCACAATCGAAAGGCAACCTCGGTATGCATCATGCATTTGCGTCTCGCCCCACCTCCTACAACGGCGTCCAGTTCCGTTCCCGCTTAGAAGCACAATGGGCATGCTTCTTTGATCAAGCGAAATGGAAGTGGGACTATGAGCCAATGGACCTCGTTGGCTGGACGCCAACCTTCCGTGTCGAGTTTCCATGCGGTCATTCCGAGTGCTCTGACACCCATGTGCTTTTGATCGATGTGCAGCCGTTCGATCACATCGCGTCGTTTGCTGGCCGTCGTTGTATGGACTTCGCATTCGGCGCGAGCTGCAAGCCAAACGGCGAAGAGGAAACGATTCCTGCTGATGCATCAGCGGCATTCGGTATCAATCCCGACGTGACCTACTGGCAGATGGGTCACGGCGCGGGCGGTGGCGTTGAGAACGTTCGCAACTGGACGCCAACGGATGCCCACGAACTCTGGAAGGCAGCAGGCAACATAATTCGAGGTTGCTCATGAGTAACCAATCGAGAACGCAAGTCATCGCACACGTTCGCGTGTGTCGCAATCGTTGCACCTCATTCGAATGCAACGCCCAGCCAGCACGAGAACGCGTCAGTGAGCCAACAGTGGCCCCCAAAACGCGTCTGCCACAGTGGCACTCGCTACCAAACATGCTTAGGTACTTCCGGCCCGAGACCACCAATCTTGGGCCGCGGGAACAGCCGCGCTAGATAGCTCAGTTTGTTTTTGTCCGGATTTTATTTTGAAAGGAGTTTCGATGAATGAATTTAACAGCTCAATGGAAGATTGCCCTGAGCGATGCTTTGGCAGGTGCGAAAACGAAAGCAGCACAGTCTCGGAAAAGGAACGATCCCTGGAGGCAAACGCTACTCTGTCTATGCACAGCACAGCGAATACGGTCTCAGCGTCGTTTGAAATGCGCGTATTCGAGCAAGTCAAACAGCTCGAAATGTCTGACTTGGAAGGAAGCTCTAATCAAGGCGAGAGTAGACCAGCGAACGAGGGTTCTGAGTTCGCTCAACCGAGGGACCTGGGAGTACGCGCTGAGCATCAGAGTATCGGGGATTCGACTCAGGGACATTTAGATTTCGGCCAGATTGTACTTCGGCCATCACAGCTCAAGCGGCTGATCAACGATGCAGGCCTCGGAAATGTTCTTAACGAACGGCAATTGCTCCGGTATCGCAAAGAAACACCACAGATCGAATCTGAGAATGGTGGAATCAATTTGATTCGCTTTGTTGCTGCACTATGTCGGCGGCGTACCAAGGGTGCACTGGCATCACATCAATCCAAGCTCTCGCTCCCAGACCTATACGCGCTTCTCGAGGAACAGAACTATCGGTGCGCATTAACGGGTGACGTGCTAAGTCCAGATGATGTTGCGATCGATCACATCGTCCCAATCTCCAGTGGTGGAGACTTCAGCATTGAAAACTCGCAATTGGTTTCAAAAGCAGCCAATCGAGCAAAACACACCTTGTCACAAGCCGCTTTTATTTCGCTTTGCAAGCAGGTTGCGGATAAGCAACGAATGTCACACGCAAACGAGCACTAGCAGTGCGATTCCACAAACCACTTTAACTAGTACATCAAATTAACCCCAAAAGGATTGCTTTATGACCACAACAGCTTTGCAGATCGAAATGTGGACGCTCGATCGCGTTCGACCCTATGAAAACAACCCTCGTAACAACGAAAAGGCGGTTGATGCCGTCGCAGCATCGATCAAGGAGTTTGGTTTCTCGCAGCCGATCGTTGTCGACAGCGACAGCGTCATCATCGTCGGCCATACACGCTTGAAGGCGGCGCAGAAGCTTGGGCTAGACCGTGTTCCCGTCGTCGTTGCTGCGCACCTGACGCCTGATCAAGTTCGCGCGTATCGGATCGCTGACAACAAGACCGCTGAGATTGCGGAATGGAATTACGATCTCTTGCCGATAGAACTATCGGCATTGCAAGAAGCGAACTACGACCTCGGTCTCCTCGGATTTAATGCTGAGGAACTCGCCAAGCTGATGGACACTGGCGTCAACGAAGGATTGACCGATCCGGACGAGATCCCCGAGCCACCAGACGAAGCGGTTACGCAACCAGGCGATCTTTGGATCCTCGGAAATCATCGGTTGCTCTGTGGTGATTCGTCGAATCCAGAACATCTCGATCGACTGTTGGCCGGCAAGCCTATTCATCTTGTTAACACAGATCCCCCGTACAACGTTAAAGTGGAGCCGCGATCCAATAACGCAATTGCTGCTGGTTTGTCATCTTTCACGAACGACGGAGCCGCTTCGAGACTCAAGGGTGGTCAGGGTAACGCCGCTTCGTTTGGTGTCGATCACGAGACCGGCAAACCAAAACATGCGGCTACACATAAAAAGCTTCGTGCCAAAGATCGGCCCTTGGCAAACGATTTCGTTAGTGATGAAGCTTTCGATCAACTGCTTGAAGACTGGTTCGGAAACATTGCCCGAGTTTTACTTCCCGGTCGTTGCTTTTACATCTGGGGCGGCTACGCTAATTGCGGAAACTATCCGCCAGTGCTGAAAAAGCACGGCCTCTACTTTTCGCAGTCCATCATCTGGGACAAACAGCATCCAGTCCTAACACGCAAGGACTTTATGGGCGCGCATGAATGGGCGTTCTACGGTTGGAAGGAAGGTGCAGGGCACAAATACTACGGGCCCAAGAATGCGACGGACCTATGGCAGGTGAAGAAGGTCAACCCGCAGTCAATGATCCACTTGACCGAGAAGCCTGTAGAACTCGCCGTGCGCGCGATGCAGTATTCATCGGTGCAAGGCGAGAATGTCCTGGATCTCTTCGGTGGCTCTGGTTCAACGTTGATCGGAGCCGAGCAATGCGGTCGCAATGCGTTCTTGATGGAACTCGACACGCTCTATTGCGATGTCATCGTCGATCGCTTCCAGCGTTTCACTGGTAAGCCAGCTGTCCTTGAACGAACGGGAGGGTCACCTATTCCGATGAAAGCGACAGTTTCACAGTAGATTAAAGACGTTTTAGAAAGCAGACCCCCGTCTCACGTCCCATTCGTGACCGCTAGTTGAATCTCCATGTTGCAGCAGTACGCAAAACGAAACATGCTCGGCAGCAGCGAGTTCCAACGCATGCTGCCACTTCGCAAGATCGGATTGCAACGGTTTTTCGATAGCATCTGGAATACTCGATTGTTTCAAAACAGATTGGATGGCACATATGGATTTCAATCCAATCGTTGGGTCATGCCAAACAACCTCATCGCCCAGAAGGTCGTCACCAAAGCCAAACGAGGAGATCGGTTTTACATTTTGCTCCTTCGCAATGAGATCCAGTTGCTCGAGATAGCGGACCATCGTATGACCAGCGAGAAATGTATCAATACCACCAATGCGTCGCTGAAAATACGGAATGACCTGAACATAATGTTTGGTGTCATAAACCGACGCGACAGGAACGAACAAGCCGAAGAAAAGGAAAACTGCTCCCAAAACAGCTGCAGCAAGTGGGGGAAAATATCCGAATACCGCCCCGGTTATTCCGCACAAGAAAAGGCAACCCGTTACTCCAGCGGCGACTATGGAATACATCCTTGCAGAGCAAAGTCGCTCATAATGAAGACTCGGGTATCCATTCTGGTCCCAATCAATATCCATCATCACGCCGCAGGTTGGTTATTTTGGAAACTTAGCCCACTTCATTGTAACTCGAACTGTCATCGAATTTCCCCCGGTACTTTACAATTTGTAGCACTCCCATATAGCAATTTCAAACGTGTAGATGTACTCCGCACCGCAGTTCCCAGCGAATTCATGCAGGGCGGCACGCGTTGGCATGACAACCGCTCTGTTGCCATCGGTGAATCGCTCGGGCGTTCCGTCGTTAGCGAGCGATCGAATATCGCCGCCTGCGATCAGCATTCGTGCCGACTCGATCGATGTGTAATGTTCTTTGAGGACCCTGCCGGCGTAGTCTTGGTAGCCATCGAAGTGAAGGTAGATGGCTGCGTAGCGGCCATCTTCTTGCTTGCAGGCAATCGTTGCTCTTGTGGACATAGGTTGGTTTCCTTACTTCGATGGTTCGCGGTGGTTGGGTTCGACGATGGCGACACTATCGTCGGGCATCGTCAACATGAGCGAGCGGCCGTTGTCCCAGTCGACATCGACCTGCGCCCAATCGCGGTGGTCGTGAACTTCGACAACGGTCCCGAGCGAACCCACGGGGATTGGGTCTGGATCTTGCGGCATCGATACCAAGCGGATGCGATCGCCTTTCTTCAATCGTGTGTGCATGGTCATTGGCTCCTTGTTTCATTTGGTGGTTGCGTTGAGTTTGTCGAGCAGTTCGCCGGCTTGAGCCAGGCGTGCGTTGACCTGTGCCATCGTGTGAACGTTCCGCCAGCGGAGTGCTTGGTCATCTGGTGGTTGCAATGTGTCAAGCGATTGACGCAGTCGATCGAGGTAGTCTCGAGCAACGAGGTGAAGGTTCTCGTAGGGAGCTGCCGGCTCAAGGGCTGGTTTGGCCATAGTTGGTTCCTGGTTGTTGGAAAAACGAAATACGATCCCCAACAGTCAGCCAGCAAGTCGCAAAAACATCAAGCCAACATGCGAGCATGTTTTGCGAAATTTGTAGAAACATGTGGCTGCGCCGGCGAACCGCGGTTTCGCGACGTGTCGCGTTGTGTTGCCTGCTGGGCTTATGTTCGCATCAACGAGAAAACGCCCACACGGTGTAAACGTGGGGCGATTGGTGGGAAGCGTTCCGTGCTTCGTGCTCGTCTACAAATCGTGCGGTACCAAGATGGCAGCGCCGTGGCCGGAAACTGCGATCGAGTCTCCGTTGGTCGTTCGGGCGAACAGCGTCGGGCCTTGGCGGATCACATCCACAACGCTGCCGACGTCGAGCTTGTGATTGTTGATCGTTCGCAGGTCGTAGGTGATGCCTGGCTCGGGCATTGCGATCTCACCGTCGGCCAGGTCATCCACCGTTCGCAAATCGTAAAAGTGTTTCACCGGTTCGCTCTCCTAGCCTCGAACCGTGAAACGTCCGCGTTCGGTCTTCACGAACTTGCTATCGTCCCCCTTGGCCAAGTCGCGAAGGATCGCGCTGTACAAGGTCGCGTGGGGTGTCTTGCCACCGGGGCTCGTCCAATAGCCTTTGGTTTCCATCGCGGTGATCAACTCTTGGGCGTTCATAGGTTCGCTCGATTCGCTAAGAACCTTCAAGGCCGCGGCGACACAGCTCAATCGCTTCTCGCCGGCGTCGGCGGTCTCGGTGGTCGCCGCCTTTGCCTTGCGTGGTTTCTTGAGAACCGCAACCGCTGTGGACGTTTCGCCTCCGATCGTTTCGACGGTGGCTGGTTCGTTCTCAACCACCGTGACATTACCTTCGGTGGTAACCTTTGCGCGTCCACGCCCCGCACCGACTTCACCCTGCAAGCGCTGTGCGCTCTTGATGAGAATCTTCTTGCCTGTCGCAAGGTTCGTCGCATCCCAGCCACCCCGTGGCTTCTCGGCATCGATGCGAACCTCGCATCGCTTACCCGAAACGTTTGCGTAGTAGCTGCTTCCGATCTTTACATCTGCCTTCTTCATCTTGGTATCTCTCCATTCGTGTTTGTGGTTGGCTGCCATCGTCAGGTCGATCGAACCACCGATCGACTACGCAGGTTCGTCCTGCGTTTCGGCTTACCCGCCAAAGACCAGGTCCGACAATCCTTCGCAAAGAAAGTCGACTACCACCTGGATCTCTGTATTGGCCGCTGGCACATCCAAGCCGCGGTCAAAGTTGAACATGGTTTTTTTGTCGGCCAGGCGTTGAATCCAGAGCTTCGAGATCTTGCTGCGGTTCAGTTCGAAAGACTCTTGTTCGGCGTGGTCGGCGAACACCAAAACTTCGAAGCGGTATTCGTCGTTGATCTTGCCTCGTACCCAAGATCCGCCCGCGTTGCGGTTGCGGTTGCTAATCTTGGTGATCGTCAGGTCGAGGTCGTAGGTATTCATCTTGCTGCGTCCTTTGAAGGGGTGTGGGGGAATCGTTGTGGCGTCCATCACATGAAGCCATGCGGAATGCCATCAAGCAAGCCGAAGATGAAAGGATTCTGGAATCTTTTCATCCCGGCCGATCCATGCTGCGTCTCAACAACTGCGATAGTTCTCCCAAGCCCGCTTGCTGCCGTAGCAGATCTGCCCGCCTTCGACGATGTAGACCGTGTGGTCGTCGGCAACATCTTGGGCGTCGTCGTCTTCATCCTCATCGTTGGACGCGTCGTTCATGTCGCGGCCGCTTGTCACGCCGCAGATGCGGTTCTCGAAGGGCCAGTTCTGCTGGGTCATCAGCCGCACTTCGGCGTCGCCTCCGAACTCTTCGCGGTAGTCGTTGAGGATTTCGATCAAGGTGTCGAGGTTCATGTTTGGTTCTCCGTTTGGGTGAATGGAAATTGGTTAGGCGATAACACACATGAGCCATGCGGTTCGCATAACATCAAGCCGTGCTTTCCATGTTTTCATCAGGTTTTTCTATCATTTGCTGGAAGGAAAAAATTCGTCGATCGCATCGGGCAACATGCTGCCGGAAACGACATCGATCGCTTCTTCAAACATGCGGAGTTCTGCTTCAAGGGCTCGAGCCGAATCTCCGCTCGCCACCACGAACGTGCCGGCCAGGTTGTCAACCAATCGCTTCAACCGCGCGACCACCTCGCTGTAGTCCTCGCAGATATCAAGGGCGGTTGCGCGAGGCATTTGCTTGAAGGCGGTTCTGATGGCGGATTGTCGGTCGTCGTTGCTGGGCATCGGTTGGTTCTCCTCATGCGTTGTGGAAACGGTCTGCATCTGGGCGATAACACACATGAGCCATGCGGTTCAAACGGCAGCAAGCCAGTTCTTGCAGCTTTTTCCCATGTTCTTCCATGTTTCCCGGGAGGCCTGACAGTGCCCGACGTTGGCACCTGCCGCGTTGATTTTCAAGTGGGGGACTTGGTCGCCCATGGAAGAAAGAACGCGACCGTTCGCAAGTGTGGCGACCAAACAGAAGAACGCCGCGCCTCCGTGCGCGGCGTCCAAGGCGTTCTCGTATTTTGTGGTTTAGAGGATCTTGCCAAGCCGGCTGTTCTTCATCGCGTCCAAGGCTTGGACCGCGTGGAAGTGTTCGGTGAGAAGTGGGCCGGCGCTTGGGGTTTGTTGTGCGTCGGCGATCTCGAGGGTTTCCGCCAAGGTCATCAAACCCTCGATCGCTTTGTAGTAGGCTTCGCGGATCTCTTGGGCTTGGTGGGCGTCCATCGCCTTGAAGATTTGGCGAAGGGTGGCATCGGTGGCTGCGTGTGGGTTGTTTGTGTTGTTCATCTGTGTTTCTCCGTTTCGGAAAGGAAAGCGATTCGTTTTTATCTAGACACCATGAAGCCATGCGGTTTGCACGAACTCAAGTCGATTCGATCAGCTTTCTTTCCTGTTTTTGCGGTTATCTTTGCCTGCCACACGGTGCCCGACGTTAGCGAGTGTCGCATCCGATCCGATGTTGGGTATTTGGTCGGTCGTTGCGAAAAGAACGCGACGTTGTGCGAGTGTGGCGACCAAACGGACAAACGCCGCGCTTCCGTACGCGGCGTTGCTGTTTCTTGCGTCCTAGATCGCTTGGTCGTATTTACGGGCGAGGTCCAGAAGTTTGGTTTTGATCGCCTTCCAGTCGGGTTTGGTTTCGCCGGCGATCTCTCCGTAGACCTTGTCGCGAAGGGCCCCCTTGTACCAACCCTTGGTCCATCCGAGTCGGTAGAACAATCGGTTGAGTTCGGTTTCTCCCAGGCCGGCACCAGGTCGGTCCCAGCAGCTTTTAGTACCTTCCTTCTTGATGTAGTCCCAGTCGCTGCATCGTTTGCTGTTCAGAGAAAGTTCTACCAAACCCAAAACCATCATCAGGTATCCGATCACCTTGGTCTTGTTGAGCGTTCCGGCGAAGGCCCGAAATTCGATCCGGTTCTTGCCCCGTTTGAGGTGGGTCAGGTTCAGCAGGTGGTATCGATCCGCTTCGCATTGGTTTTTCGCAAGGTCTTTATCACCGTATTGTTTGATTCGCTTAGCGTACATCATCTGTTCGCGTTTTCGTGTTCCGGTCGAGGCGTAAATGGCTCGTTCGTGGTTACCAACCAGGGAGATCAATCGTGCCAGGGCAGCCGCGTCACCGTTGAAGGTTACGGTTATGTGCAGTCCGCAGCTCGCATTAACTCGTCCGCCTCGTGCGTTGATCTGGTCGATCGCGTCTTCGACCTGGCGTACACCATCAACCCCTTTGAGGATCGGGCTGACAAACTCGCATCCTTTACGGCTTGGGTTCTCGGGTCGGATGCTCCCGTCCCGTTCTGCTTTCCATCCGGTTGGCAACCAAGGTACTTGGTATCCGTTGTGGTAAGGCCCGATCGGTGTGTTGTCGGTTCCAGGGAGGGTGGTTTCGAATTCGATTCCGAAGGCGATTTCGTTTGCGTTCATGTTTTTGGCTCCTGTGCAACTTGTGGTTTATTTGCGAGGCGGAATTCGCTTCGCGTGTCACACATTTGGCAGCCTGCGGGGAAAGCTCAAGCAAAGTCTTGCATGTTTTTCCCAGTAATTTTCATGTTTCTCGAGAGGCAACCGGTGCCCCGACATTACGCCACAGTGGCGTCCAAACATGCTCCGCATAACCAGGCGAACATGCGACCAAAACGCGACCGTGCGCAAACGGTGGCCCCACGTTGCGAGTCGCCAATCCAGGGAGGAATACGATGAGTGAAGGAAATAACCAGGTCGATCCGACGAGGCTTTCGGTGGAACAAGCGGCGAAGCTCCTTTCGGCCGCCTACCGAGAACGGATCGATCCCGAGAAGATTCGACTCGATCTACAAAACGGTGCGCCGGTGAACGTTGATGGAACGATCAACCTCGTGCACTACAGCAGTTGGCAAGCCAAGGAGATGGGACGTGGCGAGTGATCCAAGAAAACTAAAGCCAAGCGAGCTATGCCGACTGCTCAACTCGACGCCGCTAGGCGAGGTGATCAGTGAACGGCAACTCTATCGGCACCGTCAACGCGCCGGCGCACGTATTGGCGACAACAAGACCGTCGATTTGCTGCGCTATTGCGCCTGGATGCATGTCGTACGTCATGCGCCTCGTACGACGAGCGGTGTCGATCCGTATGATGCAATGAAGGAACGAGCAAGGGCCCGTAACGCAGCCCTTGCACTGGCCGGTCGCGACATCGGTGAACTACCAGAGGTCGATAATCCAGACCGTAAAGATCGTGCTTCGCGGGACTTTCGATACTTTTGTGAAACCTACTTTCCTCTGACGTTTCATCTGGCATGGTCGCCGGACCATATCAAGGTCATCAACAAAATCGAGCAAGCCGTTGTCCATGGGGGATTGTTTGCACTGGCCATGGCCCGTGGTAGCGGCAAGAGTTCAATCGCGGAAGTCGCTTGTATTTGGGCAGTGCTCTACGGGCATCGCAACTTCGTTTGTTTGATCGGCAGCGACGAGGGCCATGCGTGCGATATGCTGGAATCGATCAAGACCGAACTCGATAGCAACGAGCTCCTTTTGGCCGATTTTCCTGAGGTCTGCTTCCCGATTCAAGCCCTCGATGGGATTTCCAATCGAGCCAACGGCCAGCTCTATAAAGGGAAGCGAACACAGATCGGTTGGACTGCGAAAGAGGTGGTACTGCCGACGATCGAGAATAGTCCTGCCAGCGGCGCGATCATCAAGGTCGCTGGTCTGACGGGTCGCATCCGCGGGATGAAGTTTAAACGTCCTGATGGGAGAACTGTTCGGCCGAGTCTCGTTGTACTCGATGACCCGCAAACGGACGAGAGCGCTCGATCGCTTTCGCAATGCGCGAACCGTGAAAGTATCCTCGCCGGTGCAGTCCTTGGCTTGGCCGGGCCGGGCAAGAAGATCTCGGGTATCATGCCTTGCACCGTGATTCGCCCAGGGGATATGGCCGACAATATCCTGGATCGCAATCGCCATCCGGAATGGAATGGCGAGCGCACCAAGATGGTCTATTCATTCCCCAAGAACGAAACGCTATGGGAGCGTTACGCCGAGATCCGCGCCGAAGGGATGCGTGGCGGTGATGGAGGTGAAGCGGCTACGGAGTTTTATCGGCAGAACCAAGCGGCGATGGATGAGGGTGCCGTGATCGCTTGGCAGGAGCGATTCAACTACGACGAGCTCTCGGCGATCCAACACGCGATGAATCTTAAACTCCAAGACGAAGCCGCGTTCTTCGCCGAGTACCAAAATCAACCACTGCCGGCGGAGACGGTTGTCGACGGGATGCTCAAACCAGAAGAGGTCGCGAGCAAGATCAACCGCATCGATCGGGGCTTGGTCTCGATCGGCGCGAACCATCTCACCGCCTTCATTGACGTTCAGCAAAAATTGCTCTTCTACGTGGTCACCGCATGGGAGGATGACTTCACGGGTTACGTGATCGACTACGGCTGTTACCCCGACCAGCAACGTCCGTACTTCACGCTGCGCGAGGCTCGCCAGACACTAAGCTCCGAAGCCATCGGAACCGGACTCGAGGGCTCCATTTACGCAGGCCTCGAATCGCTGACGTCGAAGCTACTCGATCGGGAATGGCAACGAGACGATGGCGCAGCGATGCGGATCGGTCGCTGTTTGATCGACGCCAACTGGGGGCAGTCGACCGATGTGGTGTACCAGTTCTGTCGACAGTCCAAGCACGCCGCTGTGATCATCCCTAGCCACGGTCGGTTCGTCGGTGCGTCGAGCTTGCCATTCAGCGAGTATCGACGCCGGCCAGGTGATCGAGTGGGGCTCAATTGGCGAATCCCCAACGTCCATGGCAAGCGAGCCATCCGTCACGTGGTCTACGATACCAACTGGTGGAAGTCGTTTATCAACGCTCGGCTTCGCGTTTCAATGGGCGACCGCGGTTGCCTCTCGCTCTTCGGAACCAACGCCGAAACGCATCGAATGCTTTCGGAACATCTGACCTCTGAGTACTTCATCAAGACTGAGGCTCGTGGCCGGAGCGTTGATGAGTGGAAGCAGCGACCCGAACAGCCCGACAACCACTGGTTCGATTGTTTGGTCGGTTCAGCGGTCGCGGCATCCATGCAAGGCGTTGTGCTTTTCGGTACTGATCGAGACGTCCCAGAGAAGCGAAATCGCCTGAGCTTCAAGGAAATGCAGGGACGAAGACGAGGATGATGTTGTTTTGAGCCTTGGCAGCCGAATAGATTCAAATCGACTTGTACGAAAATAAGCCGTACAATTGAGCGAATCAAGGAGCAAACAATGTCAACTAGAAATAGCACCTCCAAGTCAGCTCGAATCGAAACGCGAGTGTCTCAAGAGCAGAAAGATCTAATCGAGCGGGCTGCCGTTCTCAGTGGTCGGACCGTGTCTGAATTTGTGCTTGCTCATGTCGAAATCGCTGCCAAGAAGGTGATCGGCGAGCATGAGAACCTGCACTTAGACCAAGCGCAAAGCAGGATTCTTTTCGATGCGTTATTGGCACCCAAGAAGCCAAACAAGAAATTGAAGCTTGCAGTGGAGGACTATCGCAAGCGGGTCGAAAGCAGATGAAGGAAACGCCGACTATGATCACGCTATGTTTTAACTTTCACAATCTGCCAATCGTGTGGAAAGTGCGCGAACAAATCCAATAAACTCATCCCCTTCTTCAAGCCGCTTCAACGGTAAGTCTTTCGAAAACCCCGAACCAACATGCGCGCCAACGAGTGCGCCTGTCATCGCGGCGATCGTATCGGTATCTCCGCCCTGCCAAATCGCTGTGGATATTGCGATTTGATAGTCGCACGGATAAAGGGCGAAGCAAGCTAACGCCGTGACCACTGACTCATGCGCCTCGATTCCATTTCCGAACTGTTCGATGTCTTCGTCTGCCTTCACTACTCGCAACCGCTCCAATCTGTTCTGGAACACGACTGTAGAGCATAACGGCAGCAGTTCCTCAGCTAATATCAATGGATTGATCGGTGATTTCGAAGCAGCAATCGATGTAGCAACTGCGATGAGCTGTGCTCCCTCAATTCCGAGTTCATGCCGATGAGTTGGCCAAGCACTATTCTTGGCTTCTTGCCAGATTCTTGTGACATCGCCAACGAAACGCAGACCGATCGGCGCGCTTCGCATCGCAGCGCCGTTTCCGAGCGATCCCCCCGGGAATAAATGCTCGGCCATAAACTCATATTCAGCGTTGTCGCGAAAAGCCTCAATCAACACTCGTGCGCCACGCCCGTATCCTCGCCATGATTCATAGACATCCACAAATCGTCGCATCAAATCATTGCTAACAATCGTTGGGTTATCGGCAAGGTGCTCAGCAATCGCAAGTGTCATCTGTCCGTCGTCTGTGTATTGGAGCTCTTGTCGATTCAAAGCGTTCTCAAACGCAGCGAATTTATCTTTGAACTTCGATCGAAGTTGATCCTGTTGCATACCTTCGAATCGTGATCCGACAGCATCAGCGAAAATCAGTCCGATTAAACTACCGAAAATTCTGTCTAGCGAAGAAGGCATTGCGCGATCTCAAAATTTTTTTGTAAGCAAGCCATTCGGGATGGATTATCAGCTTTCAAGGCCGATATGCTCATGTTTTGGCTGGTAATTTGCGTACATAGAGGAAAACCAAACTCTTTCCCTAGAGCGTACAAGTCTACCAAAACAGAGAAATTTTGGGACGTCGTTCGGACAAATTGCATAGTTAGTACTGGAAGAGGCTACTCGAGTTTCTTTTTCACTCGAAGAGGGTTTCCAGTATGTCAGACAACTTGCAACAGACGATTCGCGAAAGTGCCAAGGCACCCGCTAAGGCATCGGGAGATGCCGGTAGCGTCGAGCAACACAAGCTCACCGAGCAGATCGCTGCGGACAAGTATCTGGCCTCCAAGGCGGCCGCCTCGCAACCGAAGCGTGGTCTTCGTTTCAACAAGCTCGTACCACCAGGGGCGACTTAACGGTTCGCAACTGTTTTGAGCTTGTTTCGATAGGCAGGGGTGTTGGGTTTTACAGCAGGGATTGAGTCAAGGATGTTGAAGTTGCTGTCAGGGATTTTGAGCAGGAGGAGCTATCACCAAGATCGATCGCTCGTCCGTGGACGCTCGGCCCGACACCCCTTTTCGCTAGCGAGATTGCTGGGACGCTATGATGCGGCGACCACCACGGTCGACAACGTTCGCCACTGGGCGGCCGCTGACGGTTTATCCGCCAGCGCGGCCAATAGCCCCGAGGTGCGCCGCACGCTACGCAATCGCTCGCGATACGAAGTCGCCAACAACTCCTATGCTCGTGGCATTTCGTTAACTCTTGCGAACGATTGTATCGGGACCGGTCCGCGTTTGCAGATGTTGACCAACGACGATCGAGCCAATGATTTCGTCGAGCATGAGTTTTTGAACTGGGCAAGCGAAATCAATCTTGCCGAAAAGCTGCGCACCATGCGACTCGCTCGCGTATCAGATGGTGAGTCGTTTGGACTGTTAACCAACAATCCAAGAATCGCCTCGCCGGTGCAACTGGATCTCAAACTGGTCGAAGCCGAACAGGTCACATCGCCTACTCTTAGTCCGGATGGTAATCGCTATCTCGATGGCATTCGATTCGATGAGTATGGCAATCCGATCTCGTATGATGTACTTCGGGAACATCCAGGCGATGATTCGTTCCTGTTCACGAAGAACTATAACACGATCAATGCCAATTCCGTCCTCCATTTCTTCCGAAGCGATCGACCTGGCCAGATCCGTGGCATTCCCGATATCACGCCTGCGCTTCCACTCTTCGCGCAACTCCGACGATTCACGCTTGCTGTATTAGCAGCAGCCGAAACGGCGGCAGACTTCGCTGGGATTCTCTATACCGACGCACCAGCCGGTGGTGAAGCCGATGCGGCTGAACCGTTCGAGCCGATCGAACTGGAGAAGCGATCTCTGCTGACCATGCCTGGCGGTTGGAAGATGGCTCAAATGCACGCGGAGCAACCTGCCACGACTTACGCGGAGTTCAAACGCGAGATTCTGAACGAAATCGCTCGTTGCTTGAACATGCCTTTCAACGTGGCTGCCGGCAATTCCTCGGGCTACAACTACGCCTCCGGGCGACTGGATCACCAAACCTACTTCAAGTCGATCCGTGTCGAGCAATCCCAAATGGCTCGCACCGTTCTGGATCGCATTCTGGTCGCATGGCTGCGTGAAGCGATTCTCATCGAAGGCTATCTACCGAACTCGCTTCGCACTCTCGACGCATCGTTCGAGCATCAATGGTTCTGGGACGGACATGAACATGTCGACCCAGCCAAAGAAGCCAATGCCCAGAAAATCCGCCTCGCCAATCATACGACAACTCTGGCCCATGAATACGCAAGGCAGGGGCGTGATTGGGAGGCGGAACTTAAACAACGTGCGAAAGAGGTCTCGCTCATGCGTGAGCTGGGACTTTCCATCGATTCAACTTCACTTTCTCCAGGAGAGGTAACGAATGACGAAGACGCAAACAGTCCTTAGTCGGGAGTCTTTAGTCAGTAGCGAAGAGGATTCCCTCCAGACTCAAGACTCTGGACTCATGTCTCAAAAGGTACCCAGTTCGCTGCGTATCGTTTGTGACGATGCCAGCTCGATCCATTTACAAGCAGCCGAAGCAACCGAAGAAGGCAAGCTGGCACTGCGCAAATTCTCCATGGTGGCATACACCGGCGGCGCGATGCGTCTCGGCGGCTGGCCTTATCCTGTGGTTGTTGATCTATCCGGCATGCGAGTCACTCGCAAGGCCCGTCCAATTCTCAAGGATCACGATCGAGGCAGCATTGTCGGTCATACCGATGACATCACGGTGAGTGATTCACGGCTTGAAGTGGCTGGTGTGATCTCGGGCGTTGGCTCCACCGCTCAAGAAGTCATCGCCACCAGCGAGAACGGCTTCCCTTGGCAAGCCTCGCTTGGTGCCAGTGCAGACAAGGTTGTCTTTATCCCCGAAGGTAAGACTGCCATGGCCAATAGTCGCGAATTCAAAGGCCCTGTCTACATCGCTCGCAAGTCAACGCTCGGCGAGGTCTCGTTTGTGGCCCTCGGTGCCGACGATGATACCGAGGCTCGTATTGCTGCCGGCCATGCCGACGACGATCTCGAAGAATCGGAAGACGACAGTACCGAGACCGACGATTCGGAACTCGAACCCGTCAATGCAAGCTTGGAGTTGGCTAGCAAGCCCAAGCGTCCTGTCACCAGTGGAGTTGTTTCTAAGATGCGTATCGAAGCCGCCGCCGAATCCAAACGTATCGCAGGTATTCGCAAGGTGTGTGCTGGCAAGCACACTGAGGTCGAAGCTCGTGCGATCGAAGAGGGGTGGAGTGTCACCAAAACGGAGTTGGCTGTACTCCGCATCGAACGGCCCAAAGTTCCCGATCAACAAGCGAGTCAATCTATGTACCGTCGTGAAGTCCTCGAAGCCGCTTGCTGTCTTTCGGTCGGACTCAATGAGACGCAATTATTGAAGCAATATGGGGAACGTACCCTCCATGCTGCCGATCCGATTCGTAACATTGGTCTCCGCGAACTGGTCGCCGAATGTGCGCGGCTCGAAGGACACGATATTCCTCGCGTTTTCGGGGATGGTGTGGCTACGATTCGTGCTGGTTTTTCCACAATGTCCCTTCCCGGCATTATGGAAAACGTGATGAACAAGACCATGCTAGCTGCTTACGAGAATACGCCCATTGCGGCGTTTGATCTCTGTAGCATCAGTACCGTGAGCGATTTCAAAGAGATCTCGCGATACCGGTTGCTCGGTACTGGTGGCTTTGAAAAGGTTGCTCCGGACGGCGAACTGAAGCATGGAAAGCTCTCCGAGCAGAAGTACTCCAACAAAGCCGACACCTATGGCCAGATCCTGACGCTGACTCGGCACGACATCATCAACGACGATCTCAACGCGTTCATGGACATCCCTCGCCAAATGGGACGCAGTGGAGCGGAGTCGATCGATGATTTGTTCTTCACGTTACTTCTTGGGAACGTGGGAGGATTCTTCAGTACCAACAATACCAACCTCCTTACTGGAGCAGATACCGCTTTCGGTGCCAATAGCTTGACCCGAGCCAAAACGACCTTCCGCAAACAAAAAGCAGGTCCAGGTTCGAAGCCCAAAGATCAAAAGCCGATCAACATTCGGCCCGAGTTCCTGGTCGTGCCTGTGGAGATCGAAACGGATGCGGAACTCCTGATGGGTTCGGCTCAGTTGATGATCGATGCCTCGGGGCAACCAACCAAGATTCCGGTCGACAACCCGCATCGAAACAAGTATCGGGTCATCAGCATGCCTCATCTGTCGGATACTTACTACGCCGGCGCAAGCCCGAAAGCGTGGTATCTGTTCGCCAACCCGAACGTCTTGCCTGCTTTCGAATTGGTATTCCTCAATGGTCGTCGCACCCCTGTGATTGAACGTGTGGAAATGCCACCCAACACACTGGGCATGGGTTTCCGCTCCTACATCGACTTCGGTGTGAACTCCCAGGATCCTCGCGCAGCTGTGAAGGTCGCGGGTGAGTGATCTTCTTAGATCAATCGGATCTATCTGATCCGACCGATCTGTCCTAACAAACTAAAGACTCCAGACTCAGGAATCCAGATTCACTATGCAAGCGCAGTTCATTCAAAACGGTGCCAACGTTGATTACATCCCCGCGGCCAATACTCCCGCAGGGACCGTGGTCATCCAAGGGGATCTCGTAGGCATCACCAAGAAGGATATCAAAGCCAACGAGCTCGGAGCTCTCGCGGTCGAAGGTCTATTTGATATCCCCAAAGATGCAGCGACCGCGATTAACGCAGGAACCAAAGTTTACTGGAAAGCAGACGACCAGATCGTGGTGACCGCTGCGTCGGGAAACAAGCTGGTCGGCAAAACCATCGCTCTGGCCCCGACTGGGGCATCGACCGCTCGCGTTCTCCTCACCCATTCGTAACACGTGAATCTGCTTCAACCCCATTTGCGATCATGAAGTCCTTCCGATCAAGCATGCTGGTTCTGTTGGCTCTCTTGGCAGCCGTTGGTTGTGAACCCCAACAGGTTCGCGTTCGTCCATTGGCTGCGCCTCCGGCAGAACAACCAGCCGCGAATCTGCCCGTTGCGCTCCATCAACGTAACTGGACGGGGCGGTTGAACCAAGGCAGTTGTGTTCATGCGTCTTTGGTCAACCACTTGCGTTGGCTCAATCAGCATGAACTAGGGGAACGCTGGCGCGCGACCTATTCGGACGGCGAGTGGGACTCACGTCTGCGTGATCGCTTGGATACCGCAGGTATCGACTACAGCTACACGCTCAAAGCCGACCCCCGGTTCCTCGATTGGGCCAGCGCGTCGCGGCGGGGGGCGATCCTGTGGTGGAAGCCTGCTCACTGTTGCACCTTTGTGGGGTGGGTTCAGCGAGATGGCAAGCAATACGCAGCCATTCTCGACAACAACTACCCTGGTCGCTTCGAACTAACCCCTCGCGACCAATTCATTCGTTTATGGGCCGGTTATGGCGGATTCGCGTTGACTGTGCTCAACGATCCCGCCACTTCTCTCACGTTTCGCAGTTACGAGGTGTATTAATCGATGAACGACACGATCCGCATTCGCTTGAGTCTCGGCTTGTTAATGGTGGCTGTGATTCACGCTATTCTGTTGGGAGTGGTTTTTACAGCCCTACACCAGCAAGCGTTACCAAAATTACCACAGCCACGTTTCAGCGATACGTTGAATCCGACACCGACACCCCAAGTCGGCCCGATCGAGAAACTGCCGGAGCCTCAAACGGTAAATCTTCGTGCTCAGGGGGAGATGAAGCAAGGCATCCTGGGGAATCGACTGGGCCGCCTTTTACCAGTCCGTCAGCCAAGCGTTTATGAAGTTCCCAAAACTGTGACGCGTGCCTCGACTTGTACCACGAACGGAAACTGCCCGCCAACAGCCAATAAAACGGATCCTCCGTCGCAGCCAGCATCGGAACCGACATCCCATCAAAAACAGCAGACGGCTGTCGATATTCAGAGCGCACTTCCTGGAACGCTTTTCGACGAGCGCGAGCGTACACCTGCTCCGATCGTGGCTCCCATGAAGCCGCGCGAAAGCAAAGGTTATCAGTTGGCGCTTTTCGTAAGTTCGGACTCCCAAAGTCGCCAATTGGTCCAGTGGTTCGAAAAGAACTTGCCATTAACCCAACTGCGAGAACGATGCGAATTCCAGGTTTATACGCCCGAGAATCCACTCTACCGAGAACGCTTTGCCACTCTAGTTCCCAGGGATCAGTTTCCCGTCGTGTTATTGCAAGATTCCCAAGGTGGTCACATCCACGCTGCTGGTCGGGCCATGATTCCTTCGACTCCCGAGGAACTCTACTCGGATCTGAAGTATGGATACGAACTCTACGAGCAAGCCCTTCAAGCGGAAAAAACGGGAGCCATTCGATCCATGGGATATTCGTGGGATGACGCGATTACTCCAACCATGTCCTTGTTTTCTCAAGATTGCCCCGATGGATATTGCCCGATCGATATTGCGGATCGATGGCGTCCCGGTTCACGTGTGCGAGACAAATTGTTCGACGAGGTTCGCGATAGCCGCGGCGCCATTCTGTGGGCCTCGGCAAGTGAACTCGCCACGATCGCTTTGATTGTCATTGCGGTCATCCTGTTAGGCTTCATTCTGATCAAACGAGGAGTGTAAACGTGACAACTTTGTTGATTGCAGTCGCTGTGGTCCTGGTCTTACTAGCCATTGCCGTCTATCCCAGGAAACAAACCAACGGAGCGCAAGCAGGTTCACCACCTCCCTCTTGGGATACATCAGGCCTTAGGGTGCGCCAAGTGAACGAAGAGGCCCATGCGATTGCCGAGGAGTTTCGGCAACGTGCGGAGGATGCTTGGCGGGCGGACCTTCGTGAAAAAGCCTCCAAACTACTAACGGACAGCAAATGAGTGACTTGCTTCACCAAGGTCAGGAGTGGCTTTCCTCCCAATTGACAGAACACGCTTCTCGAGAGGTGGTGTACCGTCGTGGGGAGTTGGGAGTCCTCTTGCGAGCCACCATCGGAAAATCGATGTACGACCAGGATGACGGTCAAGGCATTGTCACCCGCAGTCAGGTGCGCGATTTTCTCATCGATACTCGCGATCTCATCACCTCCATCATTGGCTCATTGCCACAACGTGGAGATACGATTGTCGAAATTGATAGTGACCACACCTTCATTTTTGAAGTCATGGCCTTGGGAGGCGAGCCCCCCTGGCGTTACAGCGATCCATTCCGTCTCAAACTCCGCATCCATACCAAGCAAGTCGAATCTCATTCAACATGACCACTATTCTGCAGATTGCTGATAGCGTAACGACCCAGCTGAACGCTGCCGAGTTGGGATTGGAGTTTGAAGCAGAACGCTTGTACGTTCCCAACAGGGACATCGAGGAGATGAAGCCCTTGCGTGTGAGCGTAGTTCCTCGCGATGTGGAGTTGCTACCTCATGATCGCGCACGGAATCGTTGCCTCTACCGAATCGATGTGGCTATTCAAAAAAAGTTTACACAAGGAACGAACCAAGAGATCGATCCACTTCTCAGCTTTGTGGAACAGATCGCTGATGAGTTCCGCCTCAAACGTCTCCTGTCGTTTCAAGCAGCACGCTGTATCAAGGTGGAACACACTGTTCTCTACTCAAGTGAACATTGGGAGCAATTGCGTCTTTTCACCAGTCTCCTCACCCTGACCTTTGAGCTTGCGAAATGATCCAGGTGCGCGTGCAAATGCAATTCGATTCCCAAGGGGTACAGCGCAAGGTCCAGTCTGCCACGTTTCGGTCCTTGGGGCACGCCGGGGCTGCGATTCGTCTCACGGCTCGTCGTAGTATCCGAAGACGAAAAAATCCATCGCTTGCTGGTTCTCCCCCCCACACCCAGACCGGGCATTTGAAACGTGTTATTCGTTTCGAGGTCTCGCGCGACAAAACGGAGGTTGCGATCGGTCCTGTGAATGAATATGCGGGCAAGATTTGGAACCTGCATGAATTCGGTGGCAGGGCCAAGAGCCGTCGCCTCCTGAAATCCCATGAATTCTCCGTGGGGGAATACGGGCCGATCCGAATCAAGCATCGGGGTTTCAACACCAAATTCGCTCGTATTCGATTGAGTTCGGCTGCCCAAGCGACTCGAGCCACGCGGCTGATCGAAGAAGAGAACAATCGACGTCGAGCCCAAGTCAGAAACTATCCCAAACGCCCGTTCATGAAGCCCGCTTTAGAGGCGAATCGTTCAAGACTACCCCAGTTCTGGGCCAACTCGGTTAACTAAAGGAGATGGAAAGCAAATGGCAGAAGTTGTACTCGGTCTCGATGCCGTTCTGAAAATCGATGGCGATGAGATCAAAAACTGCAAAGATCTCACAGTCTCCCTGGAAAAGGCTGAAGCCGACGCGAGCACTCGCGACAGCAACGGTTGGCGAGCCACCGTGGGAACGCTCAAGGATGCGTCCATCGAGTTTACCGTGCTCAATAAGGTGGGGGATGATACGTTTTCCATGATTCAGGATCTGTTCATGTCGGGGGATCCTTGCGACGTAGAAATCAGTGATGCCGGTGGCACACTCCTGCTAACCTGCGAAGTCATGCAGTTCAACGTCAATCAGAACCTTGAGGAGGTCATTGCTGCGGATGTGACTCTCAAGCCGACCCAGTCGACCTCTGGTAGTGGAATGAATGTCGGGGCTGGCAGTGGTTCTGGGGGCGGTACCGGAGGAGGTAACTAATTCATGAAGAAATTTATAGACGCGCAAGGGCGATACTGGGTCGTCGATATCAATGTGGCCACGATCAAACGAGTGAAAGCACTCGTGGGGGTCAATCTGCTTACCGTAGTGGAGGGCGAGTTGGTCGAACGATTGAGCTCCGATCCCATCTTGTTGTGCGATGTTCTGTATGGTGTTTGTAAACCTCAGGCAGACCGAGAGGGAATCTCTGATGAAGATTTCGGGACGGGATTGGCGGGAGATGCCATTGCTGACGCAACGACCTGTCTTATCGAAGCCTTGGTGGAATTCTTCCCGGAGCCACGACGCCGTCTGCTTCAGAGAGCGGCGGCGAAGTTTCACACCGTGCAGACCAAAGCATTTCAGATGATCGAGACGAAACTCGAAAACTCGGCGATCGAGACCAACCTGCTGCGACAACTCGAGAACGAGTTACAGCAAGCGTTACCGAGCAACTTATCTTCCGAATAGCTGGTGTCTTGGGTGTGGATCCTATGCCACTGACTTTACGCGAACTGGTGTGGATGGTTCGTGGAAAGCGGGAGCATGATTGGGGGTTAGCGAGCCACGTCATGGCTTTGTTAGCAGAAATCAATCGCGATCGTAAAAAGCGCCGGAGACCCTTTCGCGCGGAGGACTTTAATCCGACGCTTGCGGTTCGGGCAAAGCCTATTCCGTGTTCTGTTTCTCAACTGGCCAAGATTCTCAACGTTCCTCTTCAATCATGACGCAGACTAACGCTCAGAAAATTCGAGGTGGGAAACCGATGCGGGGACTGGCAGAGTTCCCGACGGAGTCGATGCCCCTGTGGATTGATGCAAACGGGCAGCTCAGTGCTGCGGAGATCAATCCTCCACCTCCGGACTTAGAGAACTACGTTCCCAAGTCGCGCGAGCTCAGTATCAATGGTGTCGCTTTTGATCTGAGCGAAGATCGTGAATGGGACCTAGAGGTTGAAGGACCTCCAGGTCCCCAAGGCGAACCAGGTATTCAAGGTGAACCAGGGCCACAGGGTCCTCAAGGTGAACAGGGACCGCCAGGTGAACAAGGCATTCAAGGCGAAACTGGTCCAGCAGGTCCCAAAGGCGACCAGGGAGATCCAGGAGAAATCGGTCCTATTGGCCCACAGGGTGATAAAGGTGATCCCGGTGAACCAGGACCGCAGGGCGAGCAGGGTATTCCTGGCGAGCCTGGCGCGAAGGGTGACACTGGTGATAAAGGCGATCCGGGTACGAGCGTAACACTCAAAGGAAGTGTTGCAGTGGTTGCCGATCTGAGCGATATCATAGATCCCGATTTGGGAGACTTGTATGTTGTCGTTGCGGATGGCGATGGTTATGTTTTCAACGGAGCCTCCTGGGATAATGTTGGCCCCATCCGTGGTCCTAAGGGTGAGCCTGGTGAACAAGGTACCCAAGGAGATCCCGGTCCAAAAGGAGACCAGGGAGACCAAGGAGATCCTGGTGATGTTGGTCCTATTGGTCCTATCGGTCCACAGGGAGAAGCCGGTCCGAAGGGCGATACCGGCGAGCAAGGTAGCCAGGGCGAGCCTGGCCCAAAGGGCGATACCGGTGATGTCGGACCGCAGGGTATTCCAGGCGAGCCTGGACCGAAAGGTGATCCCGGAGAGCAAGGTCCGCAGGGCGATACCGGTGATATCGGTCCGCAGGGTGAGCCTGGGCCCGCAGGACCGAAGGGAGATCCAGGAGAGGTAGGTCCGCAGGGAGAACAGGGCATACAGGGACCGATCGGCCCGAAAGGTGACCAGGGAGGCATCGGTGCAACTGGCAGTCCTGGAGAACAGGGGCTTCAAGGAATTCCTGGTGAGCCCGGCCCGAAGGGAGACAAAGGAGATACCGGCGAGCCAGGACCGCAGGGTATTCCAGGTGAGCCTGGCCCGAAAGGCGATACAGGTGATATCGGACCGCAGGGAGATCCTGGAGCGCAAGGCCCCCAGGGCTTACAAGGTGAACCAGGACTTCAGGGTGAGCCAGGCATCCAGGGGCCAAAGGGTGATACCGGTGAGCAGGGTCCATCAGGCCCTAAGGGCGATCCGGGTGAGACTGGACCGCAGGGTCCTCAAGGCGACACCGGTGCAACAGGTAGTCAGGGCGAACAAGGCCCACCGGGAGAACCTGGACCGAAAGGTGATCCGGGCGAGATTGGTCCTACCGGTCCTATTGGTCCACAAGGCATTCCCGGCGATACTGGTCCACAGGGTGCGATTGGCCCGCAGGGCGCAATCGGTCCGCAAGGCCCGCAAGGGATTCAGGGAGAGACCGGACCGAAAGGAGATAAAGGTGATAAAGGGGACACCGGAGATCAGGGGCCTGAAGGTCCGCAGGGACCACAGGGCATTCAGGGCCCGCAAGGCGTACCTGGAGAGAAGGGGGATCCTGGCGATGTCGGACCTAGTGGCGCTGATGGCGATGGTATCGCGTACTTTGGCCAAGTCACTTTGGGAAGTGGCGCGGCTGCGCCTCCCAACTTTGGTGTCTTTGTTGCCCTCTCGGGTACGCCGACTCTCCAAACTGGAGCTAATGGATTTTCTGCAGGTGCATCCGGTCTATCCATCAGAAATACCAGCGGCGACACACTGCTGGTGCAAGCTCATGCGTCGATTGAGCTCACCCAAGAAACCAATCGAATCCTCAGAGTCAGCTTCTTCAAAAACAGTTCCCCCATCACTACTTCCGAGCAAGGATCGCCTACAACACCCGATGCGAATCTTGTACAGTTAACGACCGAGACGTTGGTAGAACTCGAGCCAGAAGATGTCCTTTCCTTACGAGTGACCTCGCTCAACTCCACCGAAGTAATTACCGCCCAATCGGGCAGTCTCATTGTGGGGACGGTCGGTCGTCAAGGAACTCCTGGCCCTAAGGGAGATAAAGGAGACAAGGGAGATCCGGGCGATAGCAGCGGAGGCACTCCGGGTGGTACCAATACTCAAGTTCAGTTTAACAATAATGGCAGCTTTGGTGGGACTGCTGGTCTTGTTTTCAATCCTACGACTATCAGTGTTGGTATCAACCTCAGTACCCCTACCTCGCGACTCGACATTGTAGGGCAGGATGGTTTGCGGATCACGGGCTTTCAGCCCTTTCTCACGCTGCGAGATGCCAATAGCACGAACAAAGGGACGCGTCTTCAGACAGCTGCTGGTCATACGATTTTCTCTAATGATTCCAATGGTGGCGGAACTTTTACCGAGCGGCTTCGCATCTCCGATGTAGGTTTTGTGGGGGTAGGGCTCAATGCGCCTGAATTTCCCTTGCATGTAAGACGAACTGGTGGCGGAGGACCGGTCGCTCAGTTTGAGCAAACAGGCAATAGTAATGCAACGCTCCTCGTGCACCATGTTACGGCTGGCACTTCGGAACGACCTGCCCTCGGCCTTGTCAAAGGTGGCGTCACCTGTCTATTAATCTCGTGTGACGGTCTGACACCTGGCCCCGTTTATTATGAGGCGATTGGTGTAAATGGTTCACACATTTTCTTCACCAATGCCGTTCAACGGCTTCGCATCGATAACAACGGAATCCAATCGTTCGGTCGTATTACGGGCGGATATTCCAATCGAGGCACCAATGTGGTGAACATGGCCTTCGAACAGTTCTTTGTTTCGCAAGTGGCAATCAGTGCTAACACAAACCTAACGACCGCCGTTCCTCCCGCGGGAACAATATGTATCTTAATTATCGTTTCCAATGGAGCCAATTCCAGGACGGTAACGTTTGGGGCTGGGTTTGCGGCAACGGGGACTCTTGCTACCGGCACCACGAGCGATCGGCGCTTCGTCATCACGTGGGTTTCGGACGGTGCGAGATTGCTGGAAACGCAAAGAGTGGGGCCTATCGCATTTTGATCACTCTCACTCTCCACAGACCTGATTACTCAGGAGAAAACCTCACGCTCCAAGTCTGGACTCTGGCTGGCGATTTGGTCAACACCGGAGGTACTCCCCTTATGGAATTACCCATTGCGTCCGGGCGATTCGAAGCCAACGTGGCCGAACCGCTGCCGGATGAGGAATATCGCTGCGATATCCTGCTCGATGGACAAGTCGAATTCTTCGGCAGGTTGTACCCACGGTTCAGTAGGGAAATCGGAGACAACTTGTCTCTTACCTCGGGGCCCGATGTCCAGCGCGTCGAATTTCAATTTGTCGTTAACGAAGCACCCATTTCGGGTGTTACTATCCGAATCGCGGGTCGCACTCTGTTCAGCGATACCAACGGTGTCGCTCGCGTATGGCTGACTCCGGGTCTATACACCGCTCGCTTTATCCCGCCAACAGGCTTTGAGACGATTTCCGAGATCGACATCCCTGTGGACACCGAAGACGTTCAGCTCGAGCTCGAGCTCACTCCTATCTCGATCGACCTGCTGCCAACTCCCGAAACATGCGTGGTGACGATCTATGTAGCCGATCAGTTCGGAACTCCCCTCGCTAATGTTCCGCTTCTGGCCAAACTCCCCAAGGGCTACGCAGTCGTCCAAGATACCCTCAATATCAACACGATTACGGCCAGCACCACCGATTCGAACGGATTGGCTACGTTGCTCTTACTACGGAACCAGCTGTATGACTTGCAAGTACGCCGACCAAGCGAGGGGATGGTCACGATCCGTATCTCTGTGCCCAATGCTCCAACCGCATCCCTCAGTCAAGTCGTGGAGGTATGAGCTATGTCCCAAGTCAAAGCAGGTGCCGCTTATGTGGAACTATCGACGCGCAACGCACAACTCCTAAAAGGTCTCAAGCAAGCTCAGAAACAATTGCAAAGCTTTGGCCAAGCGACTCGTTTACTGGGAACACGACTTATGGGGCTGGGGTCGGCTGCTGCGGCTCCCATGGCAGGTAGTATGGCGGTCTTTGCTTCTTTCGATGATGCCATTCGTGGTGTTCGAGCGATCACCCAAGCAACCGAAGCCGACTTTGAAGCCTTGCGCAACAAGGCGAAGCAACTCGGAGCCACGACGAGCTACTCGGCAACCGAAGTGGCCGAACTCATGGCAGAGTTGGGCCGGGCTGGTTTTCGGCCTGATCAAATCCTTACTATGACAGGTGCCGTGATGGATTTGGCGCGTGCCACAGGCACCGATGCCACCCGCGCCTCGGGAATCATGGCTGCCAGCATTCGCCAATTTGGCTTAGCAGGTGAAGATGCGACTCGGGTGGCGGATGCTCTGACCGCGGCTGCTAACAAATCGTTCAATACGGTGGAATCCCTTGGTGAAGCCCTCAAGTATGCCGCTCCGATCGCAGCCGATGCTAACATGAGTCTCGAAGAAACACTCGCCATCCTGGGTTCCTTGGGAAATATGGGAATCCAGGGAAGTGACGCGGGGTCTTCCCTGCGACGGCTTCTTACGCTCAGTACTGCTGAAGCCGAACGCTTTCAAAAGGAGTTTGGTGTCGCGACCACAGACGCGGTTGGAAACGTTCGCCCACTGGTGGATATTTTGGGGGATGTGGCCAAAGCAACCAACCAACTCCCCAGTGGCGAACGTGGGGCCAAATTCGCCCGCGTGTTTGGCATGCTCGGGATCACTTCCGCCAGTGCCATTGGTAAGTCCGTAGCCGATACACGTGTTCTCTACGAGGAACTGAAAAACGCAGGAGGAACCGCTTCGAGAACCGCCAAAGAAATGGAATCCGGGATCGGAGGTTCGTTTCGAATCCTCAAAAGCTCTCTCGAGGGGGTGGCGATCGCTATCGGAGAGTCGCTCAGCGGCTCCTTGCAGCGCATGACCGACGCGGTTTCGGGAACCCTCTCGGGATTGATCGCTTGGATCGAGAAGAACCAGCAGGTCGTGAAAACGGCCGCCAAGGTAACTCTAGCTATCTTGGCCATTGGGGCAACGCTGGTGGGTGTGGGCTTAATGTTTTCGATCTTGGGTTCCGTCATCGGCGGATTTCTGACCACCATCGGATTCGTATCCGGAATCCTGACCTCTTTGGGAATACTTATGGCGGCATTGGTGTCTCCGATCGGTCTGGTTTCCTTGGCGGTTCTGGGGCTTGGTGGCTATTTACTTTACGCATCTGGAATCGGTGCTCAAGCTCTCGCTTGGCTCGCCCAGCGATTCGAAACACTGCGCTCCGATGTCTCCACTGCCATGGGAGCGATCGGCAAGGCCTTGACGGCGGGGGATCTCGCAGCGGCAGCCAAGATCCTTTGGCTCACACTCAAGCTCGAATGGATGCGAGGTATTCAAGCCCTCACCGGTTATTGGGTAGCATTCCAAGATTCTATGCTCTCGGTCACCGACGCTTTGACTTATGGTATGGCCCAAGGCATGAGTGATGGTTGGGCGGGTATCGAGGTGGCTTGGGTCGAAACGATTGGATTCCTAGCGGACGCTTGGTCTTTGTTCACAGGCACTCTGACTAAGACCTGGCACTCGACCGTCGGCTTTATCAAGAAAGCGTGGACGCGCCTCAAGGGACTCTTTGATTCCGACATCGATGTCAACGCCGAAGTGCAACGGATCGATCAAGAAACCAGCTCCCTCAACGCCAATGCCGACCAAGACATGCTTAGCGCGATTGGTCAACGGGACCAAGATCGAAAGAATCGACGCTCACAAATCGAATCCGAAAGGCAAGGCCGAGCCGATGCCTTGGAGCAAGCCAAACAGGCAGAGGCCGCCAATCGGCAACAACAAGGGCAATCGGCCATCGATGCAGCAGCGCAAGAGCTCGAACTCGCCAAGAGGGAATGGCGGCAAGCGATCGAGGATCTCAATACCGAGGAATCGAAAGAGCCCCCGACCTCTCCACTCGTTCCCTCAATCGCAGCACTAAAACAAACCCTGGCTGCATCAGGAGACGTGGTGAGTGGGGAAAAGCAAGCCGCAGAGGCCAAATCGACTTTCAACGCCTTCGCGATCCGAGGGCTTGGAGCGGACCGATTGTCCGATCGCCAGCTTCAAGCCGCAGAGCAAACCGCTGCCAATACTCGAAAACTCATCCAAGTCGTCGAAGACTCCCGTTTGTCATACAGCTAACCCGTTGCGCAGAAACCCCTCTAGCCACAAATCACTATGCCAGCCTGGATTGCCGAACGTTATGACTCACGCCCCTCCAGCGAAGGGGAGGACAATCGAACCGATCTCATCTTTGTCGTTCGAGGAACCGATGACGAAGCCGAGGTGCGTTCGCTCGTCAAACTCAATGCTCCTCCCATGTATGCCGATTTGAGCCTAGTTCAAATTGATACCGAACCGATGGGAGGCGATCTGTGGTACGCCACCGCACGCTACCAACTCATTGAGTTTCCGAGCGACTATGAGTTCGATACGTCGGGTGGAACGCAGCGCATTTCGACAAGCTTGGCGACCTTGCAGCGTTTATCGGTTCCGGGATACCAAGCCCCCAACTATCAGGGCGCTATCGGAGTTACCGAGGACCGAGTCGAAGGAGTGGATATTACGGTCCCCGTTTTTAATTTCTCCGAGACTAAATATCTGGATACGTTGACCGTAACCCCCGAGTTTAAATATAACCTGTTTCTGCTAACAGGTAAGGTTAACAATGCCACCTTCAAAGGATACGCCAAGGGAGAACTCCTGTTTCTGGGAGCCACCGGAAGCAAGCGTGGCCGCGAGCGCTGGGCCATCACCTATAAATTTGCAGCCAGCCCCAATGTGGTCGACCAACCGATCGGCGATGGTGGGTTAGTGATCAGCAAGGAAGGCTGGCAATACTTGTGGGTGCGCTTCGTTGACGACGAAGATCCGACGGCCAAAGCCCTGATCAAGCGCCCCGTGGCGGCGTATGTTGAACAAGTCTATCCGTACGGTGACTTCAGTGCGCTCGGTATTGGAGCCTAATCGATGGGAGGACCATTTCAAAAGGTACAACCAAGAGATCCATTAAAGATTCCAGCGGAGGCATGGAACGCCTTGATGGATCTCTCCCAATTCCAACGGAACCAGCGCCACAACCAACTATCGGAATCGGAGGGGACGTCGCGTCAAACCACCCTTGCCAAGATCCGTAACCAAACCGGTGTTGCCCTCGAACGATTCTCGATTGTGGCGCTCGGCACTCCCATGATTACTGCCGACGACAATCTCGGCGAGTTCCAACGCCAATCCAACTTTCAAGGGCTCCTTCCTGCCGCCAGCACGGGGCCGCGGTTCGGTGTACTGCTCGAGCCCCTGCCACCCAACAGGATCGGAACCGCTGCCGTGAGTGGCTGCGTGATCGCGCGCGTTGCGGTTGGCACGCATGTCTATGCGGCGGTGGAAACAGTACCCGGTGAACCTGGTTTTCTACGCAATGTTCCCCACGGCCCTGCTTCGATTCTTTGGATGGAATCAACTGGTACGGTCCGCTGGGCCGTGATTCGGTTCGACCACACGAACTATGAAGAGGTTGTTTTTATCACTAGTAACATTCCCGACACAAATGGTTACTACCCAGGCGTGGTGCAACGGTTTGACGTCGTATCGCAAACCTGGAACACGGTCTTTCCTTGCAAAGTGGTGGATGCCAATCGATGACTCTCTCCACGCGTCGTTATATCGCCACCGCCGTTCCCGGCAATGTCAATGGACTCCCTGTTTATGCCGCAATTTGTAATCAAAAGCGCTCTGGCCAAAACACGAAACGGCAACTCGGCCACTTTCTAGGCATGCTCGAGGGGAGCCCTTTGTATGCGATCTCAAGCTGCGAATTTCCCCAAATGGGGCGTTACCTCATGCGGTATGTGGGAGGAACCGATCTGCCGATCTACGCCTTGGTCTGTTGTGAGCAATCCTCCAGTGGAACCTCCGGCTCATCTGGCTCGAGTGGTTCATCTGGCTCATCTGGACCGAGCGGTAGCAGTGGCTCGAGTGGCTCATCGGGAAGCTCGGGACCAAGCGGATCCTCGGGGCCGAGTGGCAGCAGCGGCAGCGTTGGCTCGAGTGGCAGCAGCGGCTCATCGGGCAGCTCGGGGCCAAGCGGATCCTCAGGAACAAGCGGCAGCAGCGGTTCCAGTGGCAGCGCCTCAGGAAGCCAGTCCGGTTCTTCGGGCTCGTCCGGATTCTGTCCTGATTTGTGGATCGCGGTCTTTTTCGAAGGGCCGTCGGGAGGGCTTTGCACGGAGCCACCTGGAGCGGTTCAAGTTGGTGCCATCAGGAACGAATGCATTGCGATGTACGGCGAATACACCTTCTGGGCCTTGTGCTCGAAAGAGCGACCTGCGGACTGTTACTTTCCCAATGTCATCTTTAGCTATTTGAAATGGTATCAAGGGGCAGATCCCAGGCAACTCGCCGTGGACTTGGGAATTCCACCCCAATGCTATCAAGAGATGAATGCGATCCCCAATTGCTGTAACGAAGATCCCCCTTTGGAGCTAGGTGAATAATGGCCAGTTGCACGGAAGCCAATCCCGAGATGACTCCCGACGAGATGGTGGAACTCATCGCGCATTGTCCTCCTGGGCCTTGGCCCAACGGATGGGGCACATGGGATAACACCATCCAAGCCCATCAGCGAATGGTTGACCAGTTCCTCGACCAACTTAAGCCCAGTCGTGCTACTTACACTCAAGAGCGAGGTATTGTCATCGCCGGGGGAGGTCTCAAATACTTTCCAAGCGTGTGGGTGAATGTGAATCTGCTGCGTCATTTTGGCTGCACGCTTCCGATTCAGCTTTGGTACCTCGGCGACGCCGAAATGGATCCTTACATGAAACGGTTGCTCGAACCACTTGGTGTCGCATGCATTGATGCCCGCGAGATCGAGAAAGAGCACCCTTGCCGGATCCTCTGTGGTTGGGAACTGAAACTCTTTGCAACACTTTACTCGCCGTTTGCCCAAGTGCTCTTCTTGGACGCCGACAATGGGGTGGTGTGCGATCCCACATATCTGTTCGACTGCGGGGAGTACCAACGCCATGGTGCGGTTTTCTGGCCCGACTACGCATGCTGGACCCTCAAGCCCGGAGTGTGGAGCATATTCGGGATGGATGATATGGCAGAACCCGAAGTGGCTGAGCACGAACGTGCCTTCGAATCAGGACAATACCTCATCGACAAACGTCGCTGTGATCGCGAATTGCGATTATCTCTGTTCTATGCCGAACACTCAGATTTCACCTTCCAGCATGTCTATGGGGACAAGGAATGTTTCCATCTGGGGTGGCGACGATTAGGTTCGGAATACGCGATGCCTTCGGCCGGTCCTGGCTGGAATGTTCACACCATCGTGCAATACGACTTCCGTGGTCAGATGGTTTTTCAACATCGCTGCCAGGACAAATGGCGCTTCGGGGGGAATCGGTTCGTGGACTCACTAGCTAACGAACAGCTTTGCTTCGACTTCGTTCAGGACTTAGCCTCCCAATGGAGCGGTGTCCTCTGGAGAAACGAACAGCCGACTCCTAGCGAACAAACTTACATCGATGCCCTTCAGGGCAAGCGAGCCATTTACAAGCGGGTCGGCTACGACGAGCGTGTTTTACGATTTGAGGGAGATCGAATGATCGGCGAGGGGGCAGCCGAGTGCGAACGCTGCTGGCATGTCAACCAGCTAGGTGACGATGTTGTGCTGACGCTATCTCGGCTGGATCGACCCACGTGCCATCTACGAAGACGCGATGAGAAAACCTGGACGGGGCAATGGCTCGAGTATGAGCGGATGCCCATCGAACTGATTTTTCTGGATTCTTAACTTTCGGGAGGTACCCGCTATGTCGTTCCCAGCTTGTTACCAAGTCTACGGTCGTGACTTCTACATTGAACCAGCGAGCGCTCAGTTTGCCAATGCGGTCTTCCAAGATGAATACCAAGTTGATGTGTTGCGAGCTCACCAAGTGCGAACCATAGTGGACATCGGTGCCCATGTGGGCAGTTTTACCGTCTTGTGCCATCATTACTGGCCCGATGCTCGGATCTTAGCGGTCGAGCCTCATCCGGAAAGCTTCGAGCTCTTGGCGCGTAACACGGCTCACATCCCGAAAGAAAAGCTGACACTGATTCATGCCGCGGTCTCTCGGGAGAGCGGCCGTTGTATTTTATCGTCACCCGTCTCGCACAGTCGCGTAAGTGAATACGTTCCCCAAGTGTGGGAATCTCTCGAACCGAGACCTGCGGATTTCGGTCTACAGGTCGATGCAATCACCCCGAAAGATCTGTGGAAGCAGCTCGTCGAGGTTGGCATGGATGAGGTGGATTTACTCAAGCTCGATTGTGAGGGGGCCGAGTACTTGATCATCTCGGAACTCTCGGCCTTGGGGCTCATGGAACGCATCGGCTGGATTCGCGGCGAGTGGCACAGTCGCAAAGACAATCTTATGCTTGCCGGCTTTCTGGCTCAGACACACGTCTTCCATATTGATCCGAATCCACCGCATTCCGTAGGAATGTTTGTAGCGCATCGGATTATGGCGGCAAGTATTCAGCCCGATAGTTGACCAGATTTACGCTTATGGTTCCACAAACTTCGTTCTAAGTGCACGGAATCCGATCGTATTCTGGATACTTTTGGCGACCTCATGTGTTTAATCCATTGACGATATTCGTCTGCGATTATTTTCGCGAACTAGAAAATTCAGCGAACCAATGCAGGACAAGAGCGTCTATATCTGCAGCACGCGACGAATGGGGTCGCGGAACAAGGAATCTGAAGAGCAATCAATCACTGGATACGAGATCATGACTTCAATACGGCCCAGTTACTTAAGGTCAAAACTGACCGAACGATTTAATGGATATGAGGGTTGTATCGTGTCGCAAGACGCGAATACGCTCCGCTCTGCCCATTATTTCGGGCATCCACAGCGGAGGTAACACTGGGTTGGTCTTGATGGGCCAGTACTAACGAAGCAACGTTGGCGAACCCGGTGTGACCCCAAAGTGACACCGGGTTTTTTCGTGCCTATTTCCAGTGTTTTACATACAGATGGACTGGTAGCTGAGACGGTATAGCGCTGGCCTGAAGAGCTGGAGAGGAGGGTTCGAGCACCTCCCAGTCCACTGAATGCGTTGCTTGCAAAAAACACTTTGAGAATAACTGCGCTAGAGGTGCGCACCTACATAACCAATATGGCTCGTTCAACTTCTGGTGAGGTTGCTGGTCTTTCAAGCCAGCTAGGTCGGGTTCGAATCCCACACGAGTCACTGACATAACTAATGGGCTTGCCGACGGGTCGGCGCTTTGACTTGCAATCAAGGCTTCAGGGTTCAACTCCCTGCAGGTCCACTGACAAAAAGATTCGGGCAGAGGTGCAGATGGGAGCACGCCTGCTTTGGGAGCAGGAGGATCTCGGTTCGACCCCGAGGTGCCCGACTTTACGAGATGGTAGTCGAGGGCTGGTTGCCCATACCCGGCTGATAACCGAGTCTCGCTGAGTTCGATTCTCAGGTCTACCACTGAAAAACCAACAACCAAGGGATACACGATGCAATCACTTAGTCGCTTGAAACGCATAGCCATAACCATTCATGAGGTTGTGGTGTAGCGGTAGCACAGCGGACTTTTAATCCGCAAAGCGTGGGTTCGAATCCCACCGGCCTCACTCATCACGGCGTGTAGCTCAGTGGTGAGAGCGGCGTCCTTATAAGACGTGAGTCGAAGGTTCGATTCCTTCCACGCCGACTCGGAAGACAAAACACAAATGGGATTGTGGCAGACAAGGTAATGCACCGGACTCTTAATCCGGTCGATGTGGGTTCGATACCCACCGATCCCACTGAATAAATAAGCACTGATGGTCTAGTGGAATGACACCGCTTTCGTAAAGCGGCTGCGTGAGTTCGATCCTCACTCGGTGCTCTTGATCTTTGACAATTTGGTTGAGCCAATAAAAGGCGTCCATGGTGTAGTGGTAACCCATCTCCTTGCCAAGGAGGAATTGCGAGTTCGATTCTCGCTGGACGCTTTGAGAGACTAAAGGTTTAAGGCTAAAGACTTCAGGAAGAGCGGAGGGAACGAATTAGTCCCGATAGAACACGTGTAAGTTCGTCTGCGCAACTGGCCAAGGCTTCATTCGATTCCGTGTTGAGGAAACCCAACCGGTACGCAAGGGATAGTTGGTATTTGGCCTCGGATGCAGAGCCGTATGCAATGTCGAGGAACTTCAGGTAGTCAGATTGTGTCGGTCGAGCGCAGCCTTCAACGATGTTTGAAGGTACCGAGACGGCCGCACGGCGAACTTGAGAGGTCAATCCAAATTGTTCTTCACGAGGAAATGTTGCGGTGTGTTTGTAAACCAGCAACGCAAACTGGTCTGCCAACTCAAAAGCTCGAAGCTTCGTGTGATCTCGCATTTTGTTTTCCTTAAGTCTTAAGCCTAAAGCCTTAAGTCTACACTCCGGTGGGTCCTGTGTTGGTACGGGAAGGCGACTGTTAATCGCCCAGACGCAGGTTCGATTCCTGCTGCCGGAGCTTTTATGTGGAAGGGCAAGCCGATTGGCGACGGCACTCCGTTCGAAGCGGAGCGAGCGTTAATGCCTTGCGAGTTCAACTCTCGCTCCTTCCGCCTATCTTCAGACTTAAGGCTTAAGACTTAAGGCGTAAGGTTAGCAACCTTTAGTCTTTAGCCTAAAGCCTTTAGCCTCCATTCGGGTGTCGGCTAACGGTAAGCCAGCTGCCTTTGAAGCAGCGGTATGAAGGTTCAACTCCTTCCGCCCGGGCTTGGAAAAGATTTGAGCGATAAGGGGTAAGGTGTAAGCAAGAACGCGATCCTGCTTAAACCTTAAAGCTTATTCCTTACCACTTGCTTTATTCCGGAGTAGCAACTGTTGGTCGTTGCGTCTGGCTCTGAACCAGAAGCTCGCAGGTTCGATTCCTGCCTCCGGTGCTGACATTTCATATGGTGGTCGTCCTGTATTGGTTCAGGAACTTGGCTGTGAACTAAGTCTATATCGGTTCAATTCCGTTCGATCACCCTTCAACATTGAAGCCCTTGAATCCATCTGGTGGTGGAACTTGACTGTCGATCAAGTCGTGGCGAGTTCGATCCTCGTCAAGGGCGCTTTTTCGTATGGAAGACATCCGGCCGGACCCAAGGCCCGCCGCCGACCAGGTGGGAGGACAAAGGCAAGGGCCGCGGGAGCGACTAATTCGCTTGAAAACGGCTGGCGCTAATCACGCTTCGGGGTTCGAGTCCCTGGTCTTCCGCTTTGTTTGAAATACATAGTCCTGTGGCCTAGCGGCGAAGGCAACTGTCCTACAAACAGTCGATCGACGGTTCGAATCCGTCCAGGACTACTCTGGAAGTGTGAATGATGAAGTGAGAAGTTTGAAATTTCACACTTCGAACTTCTCACTTCAAACTTCTTTCGGTGTGGTACGCCAACGGCTGAGCGGCTTGTCTTAGGAACAAGTGTTTGTGGGTTCGAATCCCTCCTGCACCACTGATCAGGTTTCAGACTTCAGGTATCAGTCTTCAGTTTATGTCCTTGAGGTGTAAGGGATAGCATTCAACCCTGCGAAGGTTGCGGACCAGGTTCAACTCCTGGCAAGGATACTTCTTCTTCCTGAAGTCTGATTCCTGAAACCTGACACCTGATGTTATGGCTTGCGAGTGTGATGGATTCGCACGACGGTCTTCGAAACCGTTAGACAAGGTTCGATTCCTTGGCGAGCTACTTGGAAGGCATTGAGATGTGAGCCATAAGGCGTAAGTCCATTACCAATCACTTGTTCCTTATACCTTAATTCGCAAAGCTTTGATTTGGGTCGATTGGACTTGGGAGTCCAAGCTGTCTGTAAAACAGTCGCTCCTTGATGAGCAATGGAGGTTCGATTCCTTCTCGGCCCACTGCAGGCTAGTTGGGACTGAGCTGACTTTCATAAGGTCGGTAACCCGGTTCGATTCCGGGGCTTGCAACTTGCGGGTGAGCCAGCGCTCAGCTGAGCCTCATAAGCTCGGACGGCCAGGTGCGACTCCTGGACCCGCCATTTATTGTCGACTTTCGCTCCGCGAAAGAATTGATTCTTCATGCTACTTTCGCGGAGCGAAAGGCAACTATGGTTGAGTACGCAAACGGGAAAAGCGATTTGGTCGAGAGCCAAATGATCTTGCAGGTTCGACTCCTGTCTCAACCACCTTGTTTGATGATCGCGTGGTCCAGCGGCTAAGACACCTGCATGACACGCAGGAAATCGAAGGTTCGATCCCTTCCGCGATCACTAGTGGTAATGGTTTGTAAGTGTTCCGGGAGCACGCGTTCTTGGTAAGAACGAAGATCGAGTTCGATTCTCGAACGAACCTCTCAAGAAGGCTTAAGGTGTAAGGCTTAAGGCTAAAGTGTTTGACGCGATCCTTTAGTCTTAAGTCTTTAGCCTCACTACGGAAGGTAGCCAGATACGGTTTGCTGGGCTGCACTGCTAACGCAGTTCTCGTCAAGAGATGAGGGTTCGACTCCCTTGCCTTCCGCTTCGTTGGCTCAACCAATTGTCGAAGACGATATGGCTCGATGGTGAAGCGGATATCACCTCTCGCTTCTAACGAGAAGTTCCAGGTTCGATTCCTGGTCGAGCTACTGACGATCGACTGCCGAGTTGGAGTACATGCTTCAGGAGCCGGATGTCGTGGGTTCGAATCCCACCGGCGCGACTTTGATTTAGATCATTGCGCCGTAGTTCAGTGGTAGAACGCCGTAAACCCTCTGACACATAACTTCGTTGATCGTTTTAAAACAACACTTGACTGCCGGTTCGGAGTACATGGCTGATAATCGAAAGGTTTAGTGGGTTCGAATCCCGCCCGGCCCGCTCGTATCGATCAAGACACGGGCCGGATCTCTGGCCACACCCTCGTCAAGTGACTTTTGAAAATCACAGAACTGTAGCGAACATCGCTGCACCTATGACTGTCGTTTCACCAACCAATAACAACCTTTACGAAATCTCGAAGGGACACGGAATGGACTAAGCATGAGCACTATCGCAGTAACTCTCGACAACTACATGACGCCTATTGGCCTGAGCCCAACGCTTCAGCGTCCAACGTTGGTTCTGAACCGTAACTGGCAGCCAATCAACGTGGCGACGGTTGCGCGTGCTCTGATCATGCTGTGGAACGACTCAGCCAAGATCGTTGATACGGTTGATTACCAACTGTATGACTGGAGCGACTGGAGCCAAATGGTTCCGGATCGAGATGAGCCGTTCATCCAGTCGGTACGCCAGCGCATCCGTATTCCAGAGGTCGTAGCATTGACTAAGTTCGATGCGATGCCCACGCAGACGGTTACCTTTAGCCGCAGAAACGTATTCAAGCGTGACAAGATGACCTGCCAATACTGTGGAAAGCAGCCTGGCAGCGAAGAACTTACGATTGACCACGTTGTTCCGCGTGCTCAAGGTGGACAGTCGACTTGGACGAACTGTGTACTGGCTTGTGTCGACTGCAATTCGAAGAAAGCTGACCGAACTCCAACGCAGGCGCGAATGAACCTCCGCAAGGAGCCTGTGCGTCCAGCCTGGAAGCCGATCTATGCCGATCGAATGAATCGCGTGAAGAGCTGGTCCAAGTTTATCAGCGAAGCCTACTGGATAGTAGAGCTCGAAGATTAAAAACCGCAGAAGCTCAGTTCGCTGGGCTTCTGCCATACAGGAATGTTCGCCTGGGAGCGGACTCGGTCTCCAAAGCCGATGGACAGTGTTCGAATCACTGCGTTCCTGCTTGCAAAGTAGTAAGGGGCAAGCGGTAAGGTTTAAGCAAAACCAGCGAACCTTCCGTCTTCCACTTACTCCTTATACCTTACAGCTCAAAGCTTGCTCGCCGATGTGGCTCGACTTAGAAAGGCACCTGTCTTGTAAACAGGTCCATGCTGGTGCGAATCCAGTCATCGGCTCTGACAACTGAACTGCCTGTTCGGATTACATACACCAACAACGAAAGTATCTGAACAATCTTCTTCGTTCAGCTGTCTCTATTCGGATTGCAGCCCGCTGCGATCCGCTCGTTTTCTAACCCACTCACCACCAAGGAGCTTTATCATGCGCGACCAAACTTTCGAAGATTCCTGCTTTCGAACCCATGAGTAAACGTCGAAGGGGCTTCCCCTCGGAAACCAACGTCAAACGCGGCGTCCGCATCGTTCACGGTGACAAGTTGCTTGAGGAAAAACTCGGGCGAAACGATCCGTGCCCGTGTGGCAGTGGAAAAGTATTCAAACGTTGCTGCCTCCATTCAGGCTGCTTTTGATGGCGTGAACCGCGACGAATACTTTTAGAGAAAAGTATTGAGGGAGAAAAAGTGCGACTGCCGGAACGGACTACAGGTAGAGCGCGTCGAGAGACGAGGCCACAGGTTCAAATCCTGTCCGCATCCCAAATAGGCTGCAGGTAGCTCAGTAACAATGTCTGCACCAATACTTCGTCGCAATTTACAAACGAATCGACTGCCAAATCGGATTACATGGGTCGTGAGTTCGAATCTCATCAGCGTCTGCAAAGACGGTGTAGCTCAGTGGGGAGAGCAATGTCTAGAACGGTCTGATTTTCACTTCGTCAGTCAATTTCCGCGAACATCTCGCATCGAAGCGAGTCATTAAGCACAACAAAACAAATGCATGAGCAAGGGGAAGCGGAGTAAGCAATGGGCTCACCTCTGCTTTGCGATTCTCGTTCGACTGCCAGTTGGGATTACATCGTCTGCTAAACGATGGCGAGAGCCATATTCTCAACAACCCTTCGTCGAACAGTTTTTAGTTTAGGAGATCACTCCCATGGCCAACAAGTCTCTATTCGCAAGTCTTACCAACCGATTGCCACGCGCTAACGCCGTCAACGAAGCGGGTGGCAGCGCGTACAAGCTCGAGCCGAAGCACGCCCTGGCTCAAGTTGCCGCTACGGGTACGTTCGGTAATGCGTTCTACAGCACGGCTGAGACGCAGCTCGACGAAGTCCTGAAGTTGATCGATGAAGTCGACGACAACCAGTACTTGGCGAAGCTGGCTCTGTACGCACGTGAGAAGGCGTTCATGAAGGACATGCCGGCTGCATTGCTGGTTGCGTTGTCTGTTCGTGATACCGAACTGATGCACCGAGTATTCGATCGCGTGGTCGACAACGGTCGCGTTCTTCGAACAGTGTTCCAGATGATTCGGTCTGGGCAATTCAAGAACAAGGCTGGCCACGGCCGCGTTGGTTTGTCGAGCTCTGTGCAGCGAGCCTTCCAGCGTTGGTTGAACACGGCTTCGGTCGGAAAGCTGCTGAGCGCATCGATCGGTAACGATCCGAGCTTGCGGGACATCCTGCGAATGGCTCGCCCGACGCCGAAGGATAACGCTCGACGAGCGATGTTCGGTTGGTTGACTGATAAGAGCATCGACAAGTGGGCACCGGCAACGGAAGCCGACTTGCCGGTCGAAGTTCAGTCGCTGATCGCGTACCGTAACTCGGAGAGCGAAGACGCACAAGCTTTGATCGCTGGTGGACTCGATAACGTCCGATGGGACTTGTTGTCCGATGCTGCCAAGGGACCAAAGGTTTGGGCTGCACTGGCTCGCAAGATGGGTCCGCAGGCGCTGCGCATGAACCTCAATACGTTGCTGCGACACGGGGTTTTTGGGGATTCGAATTCAGCGATTGGTGTTGCTCTGCGTGAAGCCGGCATCACGATACCAGAGACAGGTGAGGATTTTGTGGACCTGGTTGCAGCTCGACTTGCTGACGAGTCGGAGATCCGCCGCTCGAAACAGTTCCCGTACCAGTACTTTGCTGCGTACTTGAACGCGGACTTGGAAGTTCCGCAGAAGATCCGCACGGCCCTGCATAAGGCAGCCGAGATCGCCTGTGGAAACGTACCGGAGTTGCCGGGACCGGTGGTTATTGGTCTGGATACGTCTGGATCGATGAGCTGTGCGGTCATGGGGAACCGCGGACGAGGTGCGACTTCGAAGATGCGATGCATCGACGTGGCAGCACTGTTCGCCGCAGCGATCCTGCGACGCAACCCGGACAGCGTTGTGATTCCGTTCGATACATCGGCTTACGATGCCAAGATTGATCCGAACGATTCGATCTTGAGCATTGCCGAGCGATTGGCAAAGTACGGAGGTGGTGGAACAAATTGCTCCCTGCCGCTGGTAGCTGCCAACCAGAAGTACGCGAAGCGCAAGTTCGCTGGCATCGTTCTCGTTAGCGATAACGAGAGCTGGGTTGGAACAGGACGGTACGGTTCGACCGGTGTGATGACCGCTTGGGAAGCCTTCGTTGCCAACCAGCGCAAGCTGGCAGGTAAGGATGCTGCTCCGAAGCTAGTCAACATCGATCTGCAACCGTACCAGACGGTTCAGGCTTGTGAGCGAGCTGACATCATGAACATCGGAGGCTTCAGTGACGCCGTGTTCAACGTGATCAGTGCGTTCCTCGCCGACAACAACCAGCGATTCGTCGCTGAAGTCGAAGCGATGGAACTCTAAAGCGTCGCTGACCGCTCCGCCGGTCAGACCTATCAAGATCGTTTGGCCCTTGGTCCAACCGCTGCATATTTGAAACCAAACACCCGCAGGTCTAATCGGCCCCGCGGGTGTTTTTCGTTGTGCGCATCGTGAGAAGTAATTGAGTTTCCGTTTAGCTAGAGGTTAGGTTATTATGGAAAGATACATTTCAGGAAAGGACTGATCGCGTGCCTGTATTGCCCATCAACGTCAAGGATCTTCTACACCGACGAACCATCGAGGGTGAGCGAGTCGAATTCAAAGCCGGGTGGAATCCTGTCGCGATCGTGCGCACCCTATGCGCATTTGCCAATGATTTCGAGAACCTTGGTGGCGGTTATGTTGTAATTGGGCAAGATTGCGATGCGGATGGTAATCCCATCTTTCCTCCCTGCGGTTTAGATCGAGGTGAGCTAGATAAGATTCAGCGTGAAATGCAGCGACTCGGTAATCTCTTTCAGCCTAGCTACTTTCCACACTTAGGAATTGTTGAGTACGAGGGCAAGACGCTACTGATCCTCTGGGCACCCGGCGGTCCCAATCGCCCCTATAAAGCTCCTGCCGATGTCACTTCTAAGCATAAGGAGTATCGCTACTTCATTCGTCGTTACGCCAGTACTATCACCGTGGCCGAGAACAGCGACGAGATGCGCGAACTGCTCAGCCTTACTGCCACCGTCCCCTTCGATGATCGATATTGTCCGCGGGCGGAACTGACCGACCTGAAACTCCCGTTGATCGAATCATTCCTCAAGGAGATCGGCAGTGAACTGGCCGCCTCGGCGGCCGAGATACCGTTCGTTGACCTGTGCCGCCAGATGAACTTGATCGAAGGAGGCAGCGAATATCTAAAGCCTCGGAACGTGGGCTTGCTATTCTTCAGCCCTGATCCACACAAGTTCTTCCCGGGTGCTACGATTGATGTCGTGATATTTCCTGATGGGGCTGGGGGAGACGAGATCATCGAAAAGACCTTTCGTGGGCCTATCCACGAGCAAATTCGTTCTGCCCTCCGTTATATCGACAACGAAGTTCTAGTTGAGAAAGTTCGTAAGGTCCCTGATCGTGCCGAAGCCGATCGATTTTGGAATTATCCGCGAGTCGCTATAGAAGAAGCCCTAGTCAACGCCGTGTACCATCGCGGTTATGATGCACCCGAACCCATCGAGGTGCGTGTGAACCCCGAATCGATTGAGATGGTCAGCTATCCAGGGCCTGAACCCTCCATACGCAACGAGCAACTACAATCCGGACGGGTTGTCCCCAGACGCTACCGAAATCGCCGCATCGGCGAACTGCTCAAGGAACTCGAATTGACCGAACGCCGAGGAACCGGCTTCCCCAAGATCGAGCGGGCCATGCAGCGAAACGGATCGCCACCCGCTGTCTTTTCCACCGACGAAGGTCGCACCCATTTTCTGGTTACCCTACCGATCCATCCTGAAATGCGGGGAGTGATTAGGAAGGCAGGTGCCGTTTCAAAAGCATCAACGCATACAGTCTGGATCGACGAACAGGCCCAAAAAGTGGGACATGAAATTTCGGATCGCCAGCGAGCGTTAATGCGGATTTTATTGGATCACAGGCAACTCTCTCTCGGAGATATCCTCGAGCGTCTGTCCGGAACTCACGCGCCGAGGACTATCCAAAGGGAATTGCAGCGACTTCGGGACGCCGGGCTTGTCGAGTCAACTGGAGTAGGAAAGGGAGCAAAATGGTCGATTTGCAGACGCTGAATACCTAAGTGCTACGCCACATATGCGCCACATATGCGCCACATATGCGCCCATCCGCAGTGTTTTTGGGCTATTTTGTCAGGCAATCCCGGAAAACTACATCATTGAAACTGTTACCCCGCAACCCGGACAGCGTTGTGATTCCGTTCGATACATCGGCTTACGACGCCAAGATCGATCCGAACGATTCGATCTTGAGCATTGCCGAGCGATTGGCAAAGTACGGAGGTGGTGGAACAAATTGCTCCCTGCCGCTGGTAGCTGCCAACCAGAAGTACGCGAAGCGCAAGTTCGCCGGCATTGTTCTCGTTAGCGATAACGAGAGTTGGGTCGGAACAGGACGGCACGGTTCGACCGGTGTGATGACCGCTTGGGAAGCCTTCGTTGCCAACCAGCGCAAGCTGGCAGGTAAGGATGCTGCTCCGAAGTTGGTCAACATCGATCTGCAACCGTACCAGACGGTTCAGGCTTGTGAGCGATCTGACATTATGAACATCGGTGGCTTCAGTGACGCCGTGTTCAACGTGATCAGTGCGTTCCTCGCCGACAACAACCAGCGATTCGTCGCTGAAGTCGAAGCGATGGAACTCTAAAGCGTCGCTGACCGCTCCGCCGGTCAGACCTATCAAGATCGTTTGGCCCTTGGTCCAACCGCTGCATATTTGAAACCAAACACCCGCAGGTCTAATCGGCCCCCGCGGGTGTTTTTCGTTGTGCGCATCGTGAGAAGTAATTGAGTTTCCGTTTAGCTATACGCCACATACACGCCATTTATACGCCGATCCGCAGGTGTTTTTGTTTTGATCAAATATTGAGTTGGTTGTACAACATGATTAACGTTTCTGTTTCCAAGAGAGAGCACCATGCGAGATCATCCGGATAGAATAACAATCGACAAATGCATAGATGGTTGGTTATACCGAATCTATTCGCGAAACTTGAATTTGGGCGTCTACCGAGAGCACGACAAGGGCTTCGTTGGGATACGACAGAAGTTTGGACATCGATTCCTATTTGCGGAATATCATTGGGATACTGGCGAACCATTCGGAACAGCAAATCCTCTCGAGGCAATCTGTGAGTGTCCCATCAAAGACTTGCGTGAATATCTAACCAGCGATCCAACGAATAAGACACTTGAGAACAACCAAGTCTTGTTCGATTGGATCGAGCAAAAGGGACGCGAGCTGGGCATCACTCCCGAAAGTTGTTAGCAAAGCCAAAGACTAAATTGAATGTTTTCTTTGATGATGAACGAGTAACCACCCGTGTTTCGAGCTTTCGATGCACGGGTTCGTTTTTTGGGTAAACTAGTCCACTTCATGTGAAGGAGAAGCGATGGATCAAGAACGAGCGAGCAAACTCTCCAAACCAACTTTCTCAAGCGAACTGTTCGCCCAGTGGCAGCATGCTTGCCGCGGTCAATATGCGGCCGAGGACATGTCGAATCCCGTATGGGAGTGGCTGTTCCGAGGGCGAGTGGATCCTTATCACGCTAATCGTCTTTTCAAGACGGGGGAGGACTTTCCTAGCCAACCACGATGGGCTGGCTGTCGCATGGGCCAGTCCCAAACGCAGCTTTCGGATGGCCGAACGATCTGGATTGCCGGCGAGCATGAAGATTACTACGATCCGGACTTTTACATATACAACGATGTCATCATCGAGCATCCTGACGGACGCGTTGAGATTCGAGGCTATCCTGCCGAAGTTTTCCCACCCACCGACTTTCATACAGCCACTGCGATGGAAGGCGAACGTTCCATTCTTATCGTTGGCAGCATAGGTTACTCAAAATCACGGGATAAGCTCCGCACCCCGGTGTATCGACTGAGCACAACGGATTATCAGATCACTCCAGTGGAAACGACCGGCACTCCTCCGGGTTGGATCCACAAGCACACAGCGGAGCGAAGCGTTGATGGCAAGCGACTCGTGATTCGTGGCGGCAAGATCTTGCGCGGTAATGGATTCCTCGAGAGCATTGACGACTGGTCACTGTGCCTTGAGCAATTCGTGTGGACACGTTTAACCGATCGCCGTTGGCCTACGTTTCAAGTGCGTCGGGAGGACGGTAAGCGACTGCATCTTTATGAATACAGTTGCCATGCTTTCGAATTAGAGCATCCCCAGTTTAGAACCGATTCCGCTAAGCGGATTGAGCAAGAGATCGGAGCGGCCCCGGCACTGGACGTTTACAAGTCACTTTTTGTGCCAGCCATAGAGCATACAGTGCAGTCTGCCCGAGACGACTCAGAAGACGACTCAGAAGACGACTCAGAAGACAACGATTGGCGCACGACTCGCGTGATAATCGACGGCGTCCTCGTCCGTTTTTTTGACGATTCGGATAACATCACCATTGTAGCCGAAGGCGTTTTGGAGCCGACCAAGCTAACATCGCTGATCGAGGAACTGGTCAGCAAACTCGCATTGGTCGAAAACTGCAAGTGCACCCATTCCCGCATCCGCTGATTCGGACGTGCGTAGCACAGTTGACCTTGGGCTCTACCGGAAAACGTCATTTGCACCAGAGTGAATTAATTTGCATCCTCAAAGACGGTCGATCCATTAATGCAAACATCTTTTATGCATGAATGTGACGCTATCTTTCTGCACGTTGATACTAAGAATCCGTATTCCACAGCAGTTGCTGAGATGTATGCCGTAAAGGGTTTGTATTCAGGTAGATGTCCCTCAACGAATACGGAGAGTTCCCCCGTACTTAGCATGAGATCGAGCTCCTTAGTGCCATAGATCGGACACGCAAGTCGAGCTTCAAGCGAAAGGGCAAGAAACTCGCGAGCAAAGACTTTGACCGCATCCGAATCAGGCGAAGGTACGAAATGAAAGTCCACAATATAAAACTTGTCAGCCTCAAGTCTTTGATTCCTACGCGTTGCACGCAAGGATTCAAGTGCAGACCTTAAAGGATCACGGTTCGCCATAGGTTTGTCGATTAACGTTGTCAGGTTCCTGCCATTCGAAAAGGTAGCCTGTCTTACCTTCGCTGACATGAATGGTATCCCGCTGAGGTTTTGGTCGGCGATCCCCTTTGGTTTCTGTGAATTGTGTGTGCCGGGTCAAACCTAGGAGTGACTCAATACTACCTGCGACACGCATGATTTGGTACAGTTCTAACTGTTCCGTGGTCGTCTCTGAGGTAACAAATTGAGAAAGATATGTGTGCGACTTGGGCGTGACGCCACTGCGGCGACAAACAATATACGCCACCGATTCCGCCTCAAGTTCACGCTGTTCATGTGAAATTGTTGTGCGATCAGGTGCATGCAGCTTGGGATCTTGTCCGAGATGTCCCAGCAGCAAATGGGCAAGCTCGTGAACCAATGTTACGAAACGCGTAGGGGTGTCGTGGTTCTCATTGATGCTGATTCGATACTGACTTGGTATATCTTTCCCATCCCCACTCGACACCAGAACGATTTCACCAGCAAAGCCATCTCCAGCGTCCATCCATTTCCAGGCGATATGGCGACGTTCTAATATCCGCTGAAATCTCTTGATATCTTGATCGACGATTGTACCGTTAGCATAGAAGGCAATGGCATCCTCTGGTAAAGGCTTCCCCTCGGTATCTTGAACATCGTAGACCATAGCGACTGGTCCAAAGGGCCAGAGGATAATAAGGGGTCGAGCATTCTCTTTGATTTGTCGTTCGAACAGATTCTCCCAGTCCAATGCGGAAGCAACGAACGTGACGCCTGGTTTCTGGATCTTCAGCAGCATAGCGTTAAAGGGAGCGACATTACGGAGCTTAATCGCAAAGTCCAGTAGATCCTTGAAGTCTTGGCTACATCTGTAAAGTTTGGAATCCGCGAGAAGCTGATCAACCAGGGAAAACGCGGACGGCATCTTTTTTCGTTCGCCAGCATCGAAAAGCGGAGCTTGGTGGAAAGACATAAAAAACCTCTCGGGACCTAGGTCGAATAAAGCCCTGTAACATCGTCCCTGACACCAACCCAACACTTCGAGACAGCGACGTTTTCGCTGTAGTTCTCTATTCTGATTCCTTGTTGGCCTCCATCCCAATAGATAGTCCGTCATTTTAGCGGAAACTCATAGATTTTTGTGAGTATTAACCAGCCTCCTCTGGCGACAAATCCATGCTGCCCCCGTTTGTTTTTAGGATTCTCCGTCAGGCCATTCGCAACAACAGGCATTAACTGGATATGAGCGTCACGTAATTACGATCAACCAATTCCAATGCAAGCTCGCAGTCAGGTCTGGTAACTGTGGCTGCCTTTTGACAATCACATGTCCCTTGCTATTCTACTCGCCCCTCAGATATCGACGCCTGGTCAGGTAACTCCCTACTCTTTGAAGTACCTTTCTGGGTTCAGCTAGTTAGACTTTTATGTTCCGCATGACGATTAGGACGGACCGCAGCAAAATTTACGAACCGCAACACAGCGGTTGCATTTTTTGGTAACCTTTGCGTAATTATTCCGGGATGGTCCATCGTTTTGAGGGCGTACAGCCAAATGACATCGCTACGCACAGAGTTTGTACTGGTAAAAAAAGCGGCCGAACTGCTGGGCGTATGTCCCAACACCGTACGGTCCTGGGGGGCCGAAGGCAAGCTTACCGAACATAGGCATCCAATCAACGGCTATCGAATGTACAAGCGGGAGGACATCGATCGACTTCTGGAGCAGTTGCGAACGCCCGTTAAGCTTCATCACCCTAAGTAGCTTAGAGTCAGCCTGTATTTCAACTGAATAGCGCGCGAGATTTATCAATGGACGTATTCAACCTTCGACAAACCGTTATCCACGACTACGCAGAGTATGTGCGCAGCTTCGTACAGATTCGCCATCCGGACATCAAGAGCTTCGTGGATCAAGGTCTGTCCGATCAGGCGCTCTGGCCTCAGCCACTAATTCAGATGAATCCCAGCTTCGCTTCCGGTGGAGCAGTTGACGATCTGGTGAACAAAGGCGAGTTACACGAAGTCTGTCGCCAGATATTCCGCATCAAAACCGCAGACGACTTGTCGGGTAAGCCAATGTTGCTCCACAGGCATCAATACGATGCAATCCAGTGTGCTAGTCAGAAAGACAACTATGTACTAACCACGGGTACTGGCTCGGGTAAGAGTCTCTCCTACATTGTTCCGATTGTGGACCACGTCTTGCGTAATGGTAGTCGACGTGGAATTCAGGCCATCGTCGTCTATCCCATGAATGCCTTGTGCAATAGTCAGTACGGAGAGTTAGAAAAGTTTCTTAAACTCGGGTTTGCCGACGGCAAAGAGCCTGTTCGCTTTGGTAAGTACACTGGACAGGAATCGATAGAGGTCAGGGATGAAATGTGCCATAACCCTCCTGATATTTTGCTGACCAACTATGTGATGCTCGAGCTTCTTTTAACACGCCCCTACGAACGCAATCTTATCACGGGCGCGAGGAACCTCGCATTCCTAGTCCTGGACGAGCTTCATACCTACAGAGGACGTCAGGGAAGCGACGTGGCCATGCTGGTACGCCGAGTCAGAGAAGCGAGTCGATCGACCAAACTCCTTTGTGTAGGTACTTCCGCGACCATGGCAAGCGGCGGAACCTTTCAACAGCAACACGCTACCATTGCGGGTGTCGCATCTAAACTTTTCGGCTCACAAGTTAAGCCCGAGAACATTATTGGTGAGACCTTAACCCGCGCAACGCCAGAACTCGACTTCAGCAATTCTGTCAACAAAATCGGTCTCAAAAGCGACATTACCCGTGAGGAGATTCCAAACAACTACGCGAGTTTTACCGCAACAGTCATGGCAAGCTGGCTAGAAAGCACTTTTGGTGTTAAATACGATGCCGATTCTCAACGACTCGTGAGAGCGGTACCGCGAAACATTGAGGGCGAAGGAGGAGTCGCTCGCGAACTGCAAGCATTAACAGATTCGGATGAAGCTTATTGCAAGGCCGCAATCGAACGCTGGCTGCTGGCCGGCTATGCCTGCGAAGCAAATCCTGCTACCAAACAAAAACCATTCGCCTTTCGGTTGCATCAGTTCATCAGCCGTGGCGATACGGTTTACGCCTCTCTGGAAGACTTTCCAAATAAGCACTTGTCGATGTCAGGACAACTCTATGTCCCAGGCAGTGACAAATCCAAGATACTTTTGCCACTGTGCTTCTGCCGCGAATGTGGTGCTGAATATTATTCCGTTTGGAAGATGCCGGGGAGTGCAGGACAAACCTATCTAACGCCCCGCGACATGACTTTTCAGGGAGAAGAGCCGGAAGATGGCGAGGCTGGATTCCTTTATCGAGACCCATCCAATCCGTTCCCCGACATCAACGATCCTGAATTGACCTCGCGCGTTCCCGACGATTGGTTGGAAGATAATCGTGGACAACAGAGGGTACGTTCTAGCTTCAGAGAATATCTCCCACGACCAGTACCAATAAATCCAGATGGTTACGTATCGACTGAGGGAGTTCGCTATGAATTCATTCCAGCTCCTTTCCGTTTCTGCCTGAACTGCGGCGTGACCTACCGCGTGCGGAGAGGCTCACGCGATTTTGCCCAATTGGCCACGCTTGCAAGTGGCGGGCGAAGCACCGCAACGACAATTCTAAGCATCTCCAACGTTCGGTTCTTACAGAAAGAGGAGTCCATTCAGGATATCGCCAAGAAATTATTGAGCTTTACCGACAATCGGCAGGACGCGTCACTTCAGGCGGGTCACTTCAATGATTTCGTAGAAGTGAGTCTTATTCGCTCTGGACTCTACAAAGCGATTGAGAATGCTGGTCCTGAGGGAATCTACCACGACGAACTTACACAAAAGGTTTTCCGGTCACTTGCATTCCCCATTGAATTATACGCTCGCGAACCTGGTGTTCAGTTTGCACAGCAACAGGACACCGATCGAGCATTCAGGAATGTTCTTGGTTACCGGATCTATCGCGACCAACGAAGAGGCTGGCGGCTTACATCACCAAATCTTGAACAGTGCGGCTTGCTCAAGATTGAATATCCGTCTTTGGATCAGTTAGCGGCCGAAGAGTCATTTTGGAATGGAACGCACCTGGCACTCACTAGCGCATCTCCTCAAACTCGATTTTCCATATCTAAAGTATTGCTCGATTACATGCGTCGTGAACTCGCAATAAACGTCGATTTCTTGACGTCAGAATTCTTTGAGCGTGTACAGCAGCAAAGCTCGCAGAGTCTCCGAGAGCCCTGGGCTATTGACGAAAATGAGCGAATGGAAACCGCCTCGGTTCTCTTTCCTCGTAGCCGTAGCCCTCACGATCGCATGTACTACAGCTACCTGTCCGGGCGAAGCGGCTTCGGAATGTTTCTAGGGCGATCGTCAACCTTCCCTGAATATGACAGGACTGTGAATCCACTCAAATTAACTGACAAAGAATCAATAATTCGCGACTTGCTTCGAGTTCTAGCCAGAGCTGGTTTCGTCTCGGAGGTGGTTCCTCCCAGCAATGATGACGAAATTCCTGGTTATCAAATCGCTGCGTCCTCAATGAAATGGACAGTCTCTGACGGAGCGATTGCCTTTCATGATCCTATTCGAGTTCCGAATCCCCCACGGGATGGGGCTCGAACAAACAAGTTTTTTGTTGACTTCTACAAGACCGTTGCGAACGATCTACGTGGCCTGGAAGCCCGCGAGCACACGGCTCAGGTCCCTTATGAACTCCGTGAGCAGCGTGAGAAGGACTTTGGGAATGCCCGTCTCAAAGTGCTCTATTGCTCTCCGACGATGGAACTCGGTGTCGACATCAGACAGTTGAATGTCGTGAATATGCGAAATGTTCCGCCGACTCCTGCTAATTACGCTCAGCGAAGCGGACGCGCCGGCAGAAGTGGACAACCAGCATTAGTCCTAACGTACTGCACGAGCGGTAGCTCTCACGACCAGTACTTCTTCCGACAGCCCAAACGCATGGTAGTAGGCTCCGTCAGCCCACCTCAACTCGATCTCGCCAATGAAGACCTAATCCGGGCGCACGTTCAGGCCATTTGGCTTGCAGAGACTAACGAGTCTTTAGGGAATTCGTTAACCGACATTCTCGATGTTGAGGGTGTTAAACCTACTCTCGAGTTATTGCCAAGCAAAAGGGCCGGCCTCAGCAAAGCAGACGCTAGAACCCGTGCTCTTAACGCTGCAAGGGCGGTGCTCGAAACCATTCGTTCCGAGCTTACCAAAGATAAAGCACCGTGGTTCGCCGAAAATTGGCTCGAAATTGTCATAAACCAGACATTGCTCACATTCGAGCAAGCTTGTGGACGGTGGAAAGATCTTTTCTGGGCCGCTAAAAAGCAGCAGGAGTACCATAACGCGATCATCAATGATGTGGCTCGCCGTGCCCAACATGACGAATCGAAGCGACTTAGACGCGAAGCAGAATCACAAATCGAATTGCTGACTGATTCGCGGAATGTTGCTCAGTCCGATTTTTACAGCTACCGCTATTTTGCGAGCGAAGGCTTTTTACCTGGCTACAATTTCCCGCGATTGCCTCTTTCCGCATTTATCGGAGCAAGACGTAGGGGGCGTGGACAGGACGAATACCTCTCTCGCCCAAGGTTTCTGGCGATTTCGGAGTTTGGTCCCCGAAGCATCATCTATCACGAGGGCTCGCGATACATCGTTAATCGCGTGATCCTACCAGTCGGCGATGGAGATAACGCTGTTACAACGTCAGCCCTTATTTGTGTCGATTGTGGCTACATGCATGAAGGCCAGTCAGCAACTCAGGGGCCAGACCTGTGCGATAATTGCAATGGAGCACGGCTCTCTCCAATTGGATCGATGCTGAGATTACAGAACGTAGCAACGAAACGACGCGATCGCATCAGCAGCGATGAGGAGGAACGCCTACGTTTGGGTTATGAGCTCGCAACAGGGCTTAGATATAAGGAAGTCGGCGGACGTAGAATATGCCAGGTTGCTCAGGTGCAAGTGGATGGAGATACGCAATTCACTTTGTGCTACGGCGATGCAGCCACTATTTGGCGGATCAATCTCGGATGGCGAAGACGTGCAAACAGGGAACAGCGTGGTTTCATCCTGGACGTCGAACGCGGTTACTGGCAGAGCAGAAACCAACTAGAAGAGGATGACGATCCCGATGATCCAATGAGTCCACGCACCCAGCGTGTGGTGCCGTTTGTCGAAGACAGACGCAATTGTATGGTAATCGAACCTCGAATTGACTTAGACGAGATTCAATTAGCATCTTTTCAAGCGATCATCAAGAAATCCATTCAGGGTCTCTACCAACTGGAAGATAACGAACTCGCGAGTGAACCCCTCCCTTCCAGCGAAAATCGCCAACGCATTCTGCTGTATGAGTCCGCCGAAGGTGGAGCAGGAGTTCTTCGAAGACTGCTGGAGAATGACAAGTCATTTGCCGATCTAGCCACCGAAGCACTTCGTTTGTGCCACTACGATCCTGACGATGGCACCGACCGCAAACGTGCCGAGGGTGCAGCGGAAGACTGCGAGGCGGCGTGCTACGATTGCCTCTTGTCATACTCAAATCAGCGAGAGCACAGTTTGCTCGCGAGAGACTCCATTCGCGACTTGCTTCTTGAGCTGAAACGAAGCGTCGTTCAATCATCACCGACAGAAGACAGCTTCGCTGTTCATTTGGACAAGCTAAAAGCAAAGTGCGATTCGAAGCTTGAAAAAAATTGGCTCGATTTCCTGGTTGCCAATGGTCTGAACTTACCAACGAGTGCGCAGAGGTATTTTGAGCCAGCGCAGACGCGGCCGGATTTTCAGTTTGAGCATCACAAAGTCATGGTATATGTAGATGGGCCGGTTCACGATTTCCCTGATCGGCAACTACGTGATAGTGAAAAGACCACTCTGCTGGATGACATGGACTACACCGTCCTTCGATTCCATCATCAGGATGATTGGCTGTCGGTAACAGCCAAGTTCCCCCACGTTTTTGGCACTGGAAAGTCGATCGCAAAAGCAACAGAGATCGTCACTCCCGCCAATGGTGCCGTTGAGGCCCTTGATCTCGATCTTTTCTCCGATGAGTGGCGAGGGGTCCTTGGCACTCTAGCTCAGCGTGCCGACCTTGCTATCGAACCTGGTTCCGATGTGCAGAAAGAAGGTCGAGTGATCGGCGCATACGTCGCGTCAATTGAGAGAAACGGGAAGACCATCTATGTCGTCGATGCATCAGACGCATCGAATAGTAACGTGTCTACCCAACTTCAGTCTGAGAGCCTGTCCGCGCTAGCTATCGATCCAGCCGACTCCGACGCAGTAAAACGGATTCTCGCCGCGTTGGAGGTCACATGAGTACAGTTGCTGTATCTGACACATTTCAGAAAGCGATCGAAAGATTCTCCTCAAAGGATCAAAGCAAGATTCTCAAGTTCTTGTTCAAATTCCTTGAGAATCCAGCCAGCCCAGGCCTGAATTTGGAGTCGGTCAATCATGCAGTTGATCCGGGCATGAAGTCCGCCCGAATCGATCGAGGCATTCGAGCAATCGTTCACCAAGCCGGCAAAGACTTTACGCTTCTCCACGTAGACTCACACGATGACGCCTATAAATGGGCTGCCAAGCGTCGAATCGAAAATCATCCCGTCACCGGTGCATTGCAATTGGTGGAGGCTGCCGAGTCCGTTGAGCCAGCGATACAAGCTGTGGCTACCGTCTCTCCAGCGGAGACAACGCAAGCGCCGAAGCGAATTTTCGCAAGTTTCGATGACGCCTACTTACTTAGCCTCGGAGTACCGCAAGACTGGCTTCTTCCGATCCGCCAGATCGAGAACGACGATCAATTACTTTTAGCAGCAAGTCGACTACCGGGCGAAGTTGGTGACTCACTTTTGGCTCTCGCTTCAGGTGAAATCGTTACGCCTCCTGCGCCCAGCTCTCCGCCAACGAACGAGACTAGCAAACGAACCACCAGGTCAAGTGTTGCAACATCGCGTTTTTGGGTTGTCGAGAGTGCCGCTGAGTTAATGGAGATTCTCTCTAAACCAATCGAAGACTGGATTCGATTCCTTCATCCAACGCAGCGAAAACTGGTCCAAGCGAAGTTTGCTGGGCCTTCAAAAGTCTCTGGCGCAGCCGGAACAGGTAAGACGGTTGTAGGACTGCATCGAGCGCATCGTTTGGCTGGCGAAGGCAAACGTGTGCTGATGACTTCCTATGTAAAAACACTCTGCCAGAACAATGCTCGCCACCTCGCAATCCTCCAATCCGGCTCGGTAAGCACCGACGCCAAAGAAGCCTATGTAGCTGGACTCGCAAGAGTTCAGGTTCAAGGTCTGAAGTCTTGCGACTCCAGCTACAACCATAGGCCACTTCCCACTCCCCACTCCCATTTCCCCATCACATGCAATACCGTCCATGCCGAGGCACTCCACTTAGCGAAAAAGATAGACCCTAGAATCAAGCCCATATCACCCGACAAAATTGCTCCCCTCATATCTCGTTTCCACTCGCGCGGAGACGCAGGAATATCAATCGGCTTCTTGGAAACAGAGTGGCATGGAGTGATTGAACCACAGGGAATCTTTTCCTGGGAAGAATATCGTGGAGCGACACGGTATGGACGCGGAAAACCCTTAACCGTCAAACAACGAAAATCTTGCTGGCAAGTTTTTGAAGCTGTTCGTGATGCAATGGCCAGTGCTGGTCAAGTCACATGGGCAGGCATCTGCAAAGTTGCTCGCGAAGGTCTCGACTCAGGCAAGATCGATAGTCCCTACGATGCTGTAATCGTTGATGAAGTTCAAGATCTTCAAGTCCAAGAGATCCTATTCCTAAAAGCGTTAGCCAAAGACAACGTGGGCGAGCTAATGCTACTTGGCGATGCCGGCCAGCGAATCTATCCCGGTGGCTTCAGCTTGAAGAAACTTGGCATCAACACCGTTGGCCGATCCCATATTCTTCGCATTAACTACCGCACGACCGAACAGATTCGAAAGTTCTCGGATGCGATCCTTCCAGACTCCTCCGAGGACTTCAATGAGGGAGCAGAGAAACGCAACTCGGTAAGCCTATTACACGGACCTACGCCAGAGCTTCGGGCGTTCGATGGCGCAGACACTCAAGTCCAATTCGTAGTCGAACAAATAAGAAGCCTCGCAGCCGAGAAGATCGCACCACACGAAATCGCGATCTTTGCACGCACCTCTAACCATCTGAAGCCCTACGAATCGGCGCTACAAGCAGCAGGGATCTCGACCGTCCCGCTGGATTCAGATGATACGGATGAATCGATCGACGGCGTCAACCTCGGAACAATGCACCGTGCAAAAGGTCTCGAGTTCAAAGTCGTCTTTGTCGTTGATGCCAGCGATACCGTCATTCCCAACCAATTCGTGATGGGAAAGATGCGCGATCAAGGCGATTATGACGACGCATTCCAGCGCGAACGCCAACTGCTCTATGTCGCCATGACTCGCGCTCGAGACGAGTTGTTTATAACTTACGTTGGCAAGCCATCGCAGTTTCTGGCGAAGCACGATTCAACGTAGCTGGACTCGCAAGAGTTCAGGCCTATTCACCTACCCGATTACACCACAATCACTGACGTCTTGGGACTTCAGCTACAAGATCAAATGAAATCAACATACACACCAGGAACACTAGTAAGATCGCGAAGCCGTGAGTGGGTCGTCCTACCCGAATCAGAGGACGACTTTTTGATCGTTCGTCCGCTCGGGGGCACCGACAACGAAATCGCTGGGATCGATACGCGTCTCGAAGCAGTCGAACCTGCTACGTTCGCTTTGCCTGATCCCACCCAGCTAGGCGACCATCGATCGTGTCGCATCCTTCGCGATGCGATCCGGTTGGGCTTTCGCTCCTCAGCCGGCCCATTCCGGTCGCTAGGGAAAATCGCTGTACAGCCACGCGCCTATCAGTACGTCCCACTGTTAATGGCCCTACGTCAAGAGACTGTTCGACTGCTGATCGCCGATGACGTCGGTATCGGCAAGACGGTCGAAGCACTCATGATTGCCAAGGAACTCCTCGAGCGCGGCGAAGTCCACCGCATGGCCGTTCTTTGCCCGCCACACCTGGCGGAGCAGTGGAAGACAGAGCTGTTCGAAAAATTTCATATCAATGCCGAGCTAATTTTGGCAAGTACCGCCCGTCGGCTCGACAAATACTGTGGCAATCGGTCGGTCTTCGATGTCTTCCCATTCGTCGTGGTCTCGCTCGACTATATCAAATCCGAAAATCGTCGCGACGAGTTCATTCGATCCTGTCCAGAACTTGTGATCGTCGACGAAGCACACACTTGCACCGCACTAGGTGTGCAAGGTAACAAGGGAACTAGACAGCAACGCCACGAAGTCATTCGCAAACTCGCGGCCAATCCGGATCGACACATGCTGTTCGTTACTGCCACACCGCACTCAGGTAACGAGCAAGGCTTCCGTTCACTTCTTCAGTTGTTGAACGCCGACTTCGAGCATCTACCAGACGATCTATCCGGGGATGCCAACCGCAAGAATCGTGAAACCCTTGCCAAGCACTTTGTTCAGCGGCGTCGTAAAGACATCGAGACATACTTGGCCAATGATGCGGCTTTCCCAACGAGGATGGAGAAGGAAGAAACCTATAAACTTGAAAAGTCCGAGTATCGACAGCTTTTCGAACGCTTGCTTGATTACGCACGTGGCGTCGTCAAAGGCTCGGAAGGCATGTCCCGCGTACGCCAACGAGTTCGCTGGTGGGCGGCTTTGGCGCTACTTCGTGCATTGGCCAGCAGCCCTGCAGCAGCCGCTGCCACACTCCGCAGCAAACTGCAATCGATCACGGCCGACACACCCGAGGAAGTCGATCTAGTCTCTCGACCGCTGGTCCTCGACGAAGACACGGACGAAGCCATGGATTCCCCGGACGTTACAGCCGGAGCGGATATCTCTGATCTACAGGCAACCGAATCAGAGCAGGACTACGAACGCCGTCGGCTTCTCGATATGGCTAATGCGGCTGACAAGCTGCAAGGTGATGGAGATCCCAAACTCAAAAAGATCGTGCCCATCATCAAAGATCTTTTGAATGAGAGCCATCGGCCGATTCTCTTCTGTCGCTTTATCGCGACAGCAGAGTACTTGGCGGACCAGCTCCGAACTCGTCTTCCCAAGGACACGACCGTAATTTCCGTTACTGGTTTGATTCCGCCGGATGAACGTGAGAAGCGTATCGCCGAAGGCAATGATGCACCCAAGGCCGTTCTCGTCTGCACTGATTGCTTGAGCGAGGGGATCAACCTTCAACACCAATTCTCAGCGGTCATACATTACGACCTCTCGTGGAACCCGACTCGGCATGAACAGCGCGAAGGTCGTGTTGACAGATTCGGTCAGCCGAAGTCTGAAGTCAAAGTGCTCACCTACTATGGTACCGACAATCAGATCGATGGAGTCGTACTAAAGGTGCTGATCAACAAGCACAAAAAGATCCGGGCTGCGACAGGCGTGTCGGTGCCAGTCCCTGCCACCAGCAACACGGTGTTGGAAGCTCTTTACGAAGGTCTCCTACTGCGAGATCGCAATCCAGAGCAGCTACTCCTCGAGTTCGAAGAAGATCAAAACGAAAAGGCTGCCGACTTCAACGCGGAATGGCAAAACGCAGCAGACCGTGAAAAGAAGAGTCGTTCTCTCTTCGCGCAGCATTCCATCAAACCCGATGAAGTCGCCAGTGAAGTATCGGCAGCATTGGAAGCCATCGGCTCGAATTCCGACTTGCAGAACTTCGTATCTGAATCGGTTCGATCTCTCGGCGGAACCTGTACTGAGCAAAATCAACGCTTCAGTATTGACCTAACCGAGACGCCTCGGCCGATTCGTGAGAGTATCAGTAGCTGGAGTCACAAGACTTCAGCCAACACGAATTTCCGAATCAATGCTCGATTCCACCCTGTAGTCAACACAGACGAAGAGTATCTCTCTCGGACACATCCTGTAGTCGAATCACTCACTAGTTACGTCATGGACTCTGCCCTTGATTCGACTGCGGGAATGCAATCCGTGGCTCGCCGCTGTGGAGCGATCCGAACTAATGCGGTCACAGTTCGCACGACGTTGCTTCTCCTCCGGCTCCGATACCACATCCTCGTCTACAGCAGTAGCTGGACTCTCAAGAGTTCAGACCTCGACGAACCAACCCCACTTCTGGCTGAAGACAGCCTAGTAGTCGGCTTTGAAAGTGCTCCGTCCAACGCTCGCTGGTTGCCTGTAGAGCAAGCTGAAAAGTTGCTCACGGCCCCTCCGATCAGCAACATCACACCAGACATAGCACGCGAGTCTCTTGAGAAAATCTTGCGAGAGTTCGATGTCTTGCAGCCGCAACTGAACGCGATCGCAGAGACACATGGCAAGCGACTCCTCGACTCACACCAACGAGTCCGAACCGCCAGCAAACGCCGTCACATTCGCTACGCCATTGAACCTCAACTGCCACCCGATGTGTTAGGCGTTTATTTATACTTGCCCCATTCCCAGTAGCTGGAGTCGCAAGACTTCAGCCCCCAAACCAATATCCAAAAATCAACATATCATCCCCTGATCTCTTGCGAGGCCAGCTACATGACAACACTTAACAATCGAAATGCTTATCTCAAGCGACTGCCTCGCTCCGAATACCAAGGCGAGGCGGTCGTCCATTGGTCATTGACCATTGAAGGCCGAAGAGCAGGCTGGCTTACGCCAATCTTCTTCTATAAGTACCGCGAGCTCCTAGCCCATACGACTTTTCGCTATGGCTTCAGTTGTCCGATATTCTGTTGCATGCCCGACCATGTGCATATGCTTTGGATGGGCCTTATTCCCTCATGCGATCAATTGACCGCCATAAAATTCTTTCGAACCCGTGTTAATGAAGTGCTCCGAAAGATTGGGTACGAACTGCAACTACAAGGATTTGACCACGTACTCAAGGATCATGAGTTAGAGGAAACCGCCTTCGAAGGGGTATTTGAGTACATAGCACGAAACCCCGAAAGAAAGCAATTAGTACAGGAGGATCATTACGCAAAGTACCCATATACAAGCTGCATTGTCCCAGGCTATCCAGAGCTCACACTTTTCTCGCCAGACTTTTGGGATCGCCTAGATCGAATTCACTCTCGACTAAGGGCGACGCAAATGTTTCGCCTCCAAGGCAATAATCAAATAGTTGGCACCAAGGAAGACGAATTATCGCCATCGATAAAACCAAAATAGTGATAATGATCAAAAGAGTAGAAACCCTCTGAACTCTTGCGAGTCCAGCTACTTTACCCCGTAGCTGAAGTCACAAGAATTCAGCAGCCTGAAAAAACAATCACGCAACCCAGCTAACGATACATAGTCCGATATGCAAAATCCCTTCAGCTCCATCACGACCGCTGGCCTCCTCTTGCCACTCGACCTACTAACTCGAGTTGGCAGTATGGACCGTGCACTTCCCGGCATGACTCCGGCGGACTATCACGTTGCGGGATCAGTTCGTCTCAATGAAGCAGCAACCGCTGCCTACAGCCGTGCTTTGGCCTATTGGAAATCATTCCGCAAGAAGTTCGACGCTTTACCTGCGTCCGATACCGGCACGACGCTCACACGCGATGAGTGGCTATTGCCGCTGTTTGATTGCCTAGGCTATGGGCGGCTACAGAACAAACGCGCCATCACGATCGATAACAAAGACTATCCCATCAGCCATGGATGGGAAGACCATGTTCCCATCCACTTACTTTCTGCCAGGCTTCCGCTCGACAAGCGAACGCAGAATGTTTCTGGCGCAGCCACACGCAGTCCCTACAGCTTGGTTCAGGAACTACTCAATCGCAGCTCGAAACACCGCTGGGGCTTTGTCTCGAATGGTCTGAAACTCTATGTCCTCCGAGATAACGCCTCGCTCACGCGGTCTGCAAACGTCGAGTTCGATCTGGAATCGATGATGGACGGGGAATACCACGCCGACTTCACGGTTCTCTTTTTGATCTGCCATCAATCGCGATTGGAAATTCGGCCAACACCGATCGTCGACAACAAGAGTTCAATCAAAAAGGCAGCGAAGCCTGCCAAGGCAAAAAAGAGTGCATCCAAGGTCGCCGAGAAACCATCTCCATACAAAGTAGCTGGAGTCGCAAGACTTCAGTTTGACTCAGAAGATATCGATGACGAATCTGAACTCTTGCGAGTCCAGCTACCCGACGACGAGTTAGACGGCGACGAAGAAGCCATCGAAATCGAAGAACCGACGCGTCTTGGCCCTGAGAACTGTTGGCTAGAGGCTTGGACCAAACTAGCCGGTGAACAAGGAACAAGAGCCAAAGAGAGGCTACGCGATGGAGTCCAACTCGCTATCCAAACCTTCGGTGCTGGCTTTTATACCTGCTCATGCAATGTTGTACTCCACGAGCGACTTCGATCTGGTGAACTATCGACGCAGGATTACTATCGCCAGCTGCTGCGTCTTGTCTATCGCCTGCTGATGCTAATGGTCGCCGAGGACAAGCGTACCGAGTCAGGGCAGAATCTCCTTCATCCCATCGATACCCCAGCCCACATTCGCGATCGCTACAACCAGTTCTACAGCGTCGGTCGGATTCGCAAGCTCGCCAATGAACGTCGTGGCACGCCGCACCGCGACCTCTACGAAAGCCTGAAGACAACGTTCCTGAAACTGCGCGACGGCTATGCTCCGCTCGGGATTCCAGGAATCGGTTCGTTCCTGTTCTCTGACACCGCGACGCCCGATCTCGATAGCGCTCAGATCACGAACGAAGCCCTTCTCGATGCCTTTCGAAATCTCTGCTTTACCGAGGACGCAACGGGCCGAGGAGGCAGTATTCGTCGCGCAGTTGACTTCGGCAATCTTGGTTCAGAAGAACTCGGCTCGATCTATGAATCACTCCTCGAACTCCATCCCGAGATCGACAGCCAAGATGGACCGTTTGTGCTTCGTACCGCTGCCGGCAATGAGCGTAAAACCAGCGGTAGCTACTACACCCCAACATCGTTGATCAACTGCTTGCTCGATTCAGCGCTCGATCCCGTAGTTAACCAAGCCATCGATGTCCCCGATCGCGAAGAAGCCAAACGCAGACTTCTCGATTTAAAGGTATGTGATCCAGCTTGCGGCTCTGGTCACTTTTTGATTGCCGCAGCCAACCGCATGGCCTTGCATTTGGCTCGGCTTGAAACACAAGACACCGAGCCAACCACCCTGCAGATCCAGCATGCCAAGCGTCAAATAATTGGTCGATGCATATATGGCGTCGACATCAACGAGATGGCCGTCGAGCTTTGCAAGGTCAGTCTCTGGATGGAGGCACTCGAACCCGGTAAGCCATTCTCGTTCCTTGAAAACCACATCAAGTGCGGCAACAGTCTTCTTGGTGCAACCCCTCGACTGCTACTTCAGGGAATTCCAGATGACGCGTTTAATCCCATTGAAGGCGATAACAAAGAAATTTGCTCGCAGCTCAAAAAGCAAAATAAACGAGAGCGAATAGATCACAAGTCGGGACAACGATCGCTTTTTGAGCCCTTCTACAAACTTGGGAATATGGCTGATCGATTCGCAAAGCTGTCAGCGGCAGAGGATGATTCACTTGATGCCATCGCAGACAAACAGAAACTTTATGAGGAGCTGGTGAAGGGGACTCCCTACTTGAATGCTCGGTTCTGGGCAGACACATGGTGCTCTGCATTTGTATGGAAAAAAGATGACACGGATCCCGGTCGGCTTTGTCCCACAGAACGCAAATTTCGTGAAATTGAGAGAAGTCCGCATGCTGCATCGCAAATGATTCGAGACGAAATCAAGAGGATAGCCGAACAGTATCAATTCTTTCATTGGCATTTAGTGTTCCCGGATGTTTTTGTGTTGCCAGAAGCCGAAACTACAGCGGAAAACGAACAGGCGGGTTGGAACGGCGGCTTCGATGTAGTTCTTGGGAATCCACCTTGGGATCGGTTGAAGCTCGACACAACTGAATGGTTTGCATTTCGCCACAGAGATATTGCTCAAGAAAGCGATAGCGACAAACGCAGATTTTTAATCGAAGAATTAGCAAAAACAGACACAAGTCTTAATGAAGAATTTCGATCCGCGTTAATCCAATTCGAAGCGACAAGCAAGATGCTCCGAAGCTCTGGCTTTCTGCTTTACGGTACCGGTGGTGAAGCGGATCTCAGCACTGCATTTGCAGACTTAGATACTATACTTATTAACAAGCATGGAAGAGTTGGAGTGATAACGTCAGGAACGACGATTACTGGAAAATCGGCTATACCGCTCGTTGATTTTTGGACAGGATCCAAGCGATTAAAGCAAGCATGGGAGTTTACAAACGGGTGCATTCCCAATTTGCGTCACATTTTTCCCTGTGATTTCTTGATTTTTGGATCATCTTGCTTGTTCGCTTCAACTTTTAAATTCATTGGATTTGGTATCCATCGCCAGTCGTGATGGTTGGTTTTCCGATTCATATTTCGCATTGCAGCAACACTCTCATCCCAACGTTCGCTTGTCACTTGGCATCGAAGCTGAAGCATCGTTTCCGCATTGTCGGCTCGCCAGAACATTCCGTTACCCTTCATCCGATTATTGACAACCCGGCGAATACTGCTCTCAATCGAGCCACTGCCTAGGGGAATTCCAATCTTGCGAAAGTAAACATAACTTAATCGGCCCGCTTCGCCATGCTTTCGAAGGTATTCGATCTCCGTCGCGATCGATGATGGCCACTTTTTGTCTTCCGCCAAATCGCTCAGGTCATCGACTACCTGCTGCCATTGCCCATTGCGAAGCATCGTGCGCATCACTCGGTATAGTGGCATGCGTTCCGCTTCATTAAGCCCAAGACAAGCCAGCGCAAGAGAAATGTGGTGAACTCCATGACAACAGTCAAGCACTTGGTGAATCTTCACTTCTGCCGGGATACCTGCTTTGGATACGATCGCATCAATCCGCTCCCAAATCCACGTTGCGCCATCGGAAACGAATGTAATGCTCAGTGCCTGGGCGGCCCCCATGCGATGAAGGTGCATCGCAACAAGCTCAGCTATCGCATCGGGACCCTCAAACGTTCCGTCGATCGTTGCTTGCGAGTGTTTCTCCATACGACCGTTTTCGTCATGGACAAAGATCGTACAAAGCTTCGGTTCTCGCCACTGTGGAGCATAACTTGACTTCGAAACGGGCTTGGATCTGGCTGCTGCGTCTTGCTGCAATAATCCATCAGAGTCGGGGTTATCCTGAATGCGTACCGCATTCTTCAACGCTTCACGCAGACGTGTTCGCCCCCCATCGATTTGAACGCTCACTCGCTTTCCAGCCAAAGAATCCCCCCGAGTCATTTTGCCCATTCGCCAGTCAAGGATTCGTTGCTTTCGCAATTGAAGCAAGTTTTCTCCGCATTGATTGGTAATTCGACGAACCGTTTTGGTATCCAGTTTCAAACCATTTCTAGCAAGTTCGTTGACTGCGAACTTAAAGGAAGGGCTTAAAGCGGCTTGTCGGGCTACGGTGCTCTGAACCGCTGGCGTAACACCTTTACCGAATCCAAACTGTGCCAACTCGATATAAAGACCAGACACTTCTGGGTTAGTCCTTCGGAAGACTCCCTTTTTGGGTTCACAATACAACGAACTGATCCACATGAAGAAACCACCGAGCAGCCGAATTCGAATGTTCCGATTGCGTCCTCGTGCTAAAGGATAGTCGAACCCTCGCCTTGTCTCTTCGCTCTTTCGTTCCAGATCTTTTGATAGGAGGACGACAGCTATTAGACCAGAGGTCACCATGCCAGCGCCGTACAAGAAAGCTTCTTGGATCTCTCGCTCAACAGCTTCCAAGGAGTCAGGGGACTGCATCAACTGGTTCTCCCATCCTCCCAACTTCGAATACAGTTGGCCGGTAAACTTTCCAACCATTTGCCCAACTGACTCAATAAGTTCGCCGTCTTTGCTACCCATTCGCGATGTCCCCATTGCATTCGCCTCCATGCGATCATAAGTTCTAAAACTATGAGGATACCGACAAACTGCTAAGGCAAAAACCACTGTGATTTGCTAGCAAATGCTTACGCAGAATGGGAATGCACCCTTTACAAACACGAAAAAGCTCTTTCCAATCGATAGTCGTCAAAGGTATGCGCTGCTAACGATCACAGCAAAAGGCGATAGTCAATTTGCGGCAGTCGCCTTCGACTTAACGAAGGTTTCTGAGATTCCTTCATCCTCGGACGCCTTGGTCTATACGGACGAAGAAATAAAGCTACTAAGTCCCAATACAGCTCAATTCCCAAAAATCCAAGATCGGCTCACAAAGGAGCTCCTTGTAAAAATAACACGAAGCGGAGTTCCCCTACTTGCGGCTGAAATAGATGCTTTTGGCTTTTCTACTGCATTTATTTATGAAGAAAATAAGTCGCGAAGATTTTTCTGCGACGAACCGTCAGATTCACTTGTTTCCGTCTTAGAGGGCAAATCGTTTCACCAATTCGACCACAGGTTCGCAAACTATGACGGTTACACGAAAGAGGATCGATTGAATAGGGCTCCGCGGGAGGTAACTTTTCAGCAAAAAGCTGACGCCAACTACACTGCGTGCATAGGGGCTCGATTATATGCGGATAAGCTCGAGACAGCGAATCGCTGGGATAGTAAGTTTCTTAGGAGTTTTGGTTTCGCAGCTAGAGAAGTTTCGAATAGTACTAATGAGAGAACCGTCATCTGTGCAATCTTACCCAAATTCGGCGTATTACACTCTGCATGGATTTTTGACTTTAAATCACTAACGATTGAGCATGCTTGCTGGCTGTTTGGAAACTTCAATGCATTCGTTTTCGATTACACAGCGCGTCAAAAGGTCACGACATCTCATCTAAGTAAATATGTCTGGACACAACTTCCAGTCATAAATCCGTTGAACGTCACTGCAAGAGATGTTTCATGGCATTATGTACGCGTTATCGAATTGACTTTCACTTCTGCAGACCTTAATGGCTTCGCACTCGACTGTGGGTATGACGGACCTCCGTTTATTTGGAATGAGTTCCGGAGACTACATATTCGTTGTGAACTCGACGCAGCCTACTTTCACATGTACTTGGGGCCCAAGAGTAACTGGGGAAAAGCGGATAGAAGAGACGGGTGTGTTACTGACAATGGTTTTCTTCTCGAAATGCTCAAGACACCTCGTGATGCAGTCATCTACATCATGGACAAATTCCCCATTGTGAGTCGCAATGAAGAAGCCAAGTACGGCGAGTACCGCACCAAGCGAGTTATCCTCGAAATTTACGACCAGATGACCGAGATCATCGAAGCCAACGAAGCCATCCGCGCTGCCAACCCCGGCATGTCCGAAGAAGAACTCCGCCCTCTCCTCCGCAGCTACCAATCACCCCTCAATCCTCCCCCCGGCCCGCCCACCGACGCCAACGGCAACTTCATCCCCTACGCCGACTGGACCGAAGAGATCCACCGTCAATACGCCGGCGTCATCCACATCGATTCCGTATCGCCAAGCCAGCGTGACAAGGATAGATCCAGAGAACGGCAACGCTTGGAGCAAGGCCAGGGAATTCTATACCTACGGTTAATCCTCAAGGAACGTAATTTTCCTGTCCAGTTCGAGGTGCTTGCTTCCGATCTCTGCTTCGCCCTCAACTCTGGCTTGCGTCGCAGATTTCTTTTGGACGAGCCAGTTCCGGAGAACGAGCGATCCAGCGCAAGTACCACATCGACGCTCCCAAATCTGCTTGCGCAGGTAGAAGCCCTTCATGCAAACGGTGTTGTGACCATTGAACCCAACCGTGGTCGACGAATGGTCGGTTTGGCTGACTTCAGCGGATTGGATTCTGACCTTTCAAAGGCTATGGCAGCGCATGTGAAGGAGGCAATCGAAGCGACTACGAAGCTCATAGGCAAGCGCGAAGACGACGCATTCAGCGCTGATGCGTTCGATAAACTCCACCCCTTCATCAAAGAGGATGAGCTTGAAAACCTTACCACTCTTTGATGAGAGCCGTGAATCCGCTGGTTGGATTCCAGCGAGACCGACGCCACTTTTTTGGCTCAAAGAAGTTCGACTCTTACATTCGCTAGGCGAGGATGCGGAGCTTATCCGTGATCCCATCGAGTTCCGTCGTGGATTGAATATCATCGCCACTACGGAAAACACGGGAACATTCGAAGGAGGAATCGGGCACAACGTTGGCAAAAGCACCCTGATGCGTTTAATTCGGTATTGCCTGGGTGAGGTAAGTTTTGCCGAGAAAGTGGTTCGGCAAGCAATCTGCGATTTCTTTCCAAATGGCTACATCGTTGCAACTTTCGAAATCGGCACAGACACTTGGTTCGTTGCGCGTCCGATTGGACTCTACACGTCTCAGTCACAATCTTTTGCCTCCAAGATCAGCATCGAGTCGCTGGCGGATAAAGAACTGCGCGAGCCTTATGCCAATTTCCTCCAGACGATGGAAAGCATAGTTATCGCTCCCTTGCCTCAGACGAAGTTACCGATGAGTAAACGTGAGCTTCGATGGGTAGATGTGATCGGATGGTTGGCACCAGATCAAAAGTGCGCTCATAAGTCCCACGTAAACTGGCGTCCCGGAGGTGCTGAGCCGTTTCAGCGCGGTCTGTCCATCGAAGACAACCATATCCTCGTTAGAACGGTGATGGACCTGCTGAATGCGGAAGACTCTGGATTGATCGAATCCCACAAGACGCTTTTGAGTGACCGCGGAAAGCTTGTACGACGGATCGACCTGAAACGTGCTGTCCAAGCGGAGAGCCTGCAGGAACTCTTAGGCTTACTACCAGAGGGTCTTCGAGAGTTCGAGGGAGAGTTGCTCGCGGCCCAGGCGATCACCTACGCGAGCACGAGAAGAGTGAAGGCCGAAACACGCCTGGCGAACGAGATGAGTGTTGACTCTCTTCAAGATTGGCGTAAGTCCAATGACGAATTACAGCAGGAAATTGGCCGACTACGCGCGAAAATCGGTCATGAAGAGACTGACATCAAAGAGGCCGAGACGTTTTTAAAGTCCGTTGATGACGGTTCCTACAAGAAGCAGTTGCTCGCCAACGCGGACATGGGTGTGTTTTGCCACCTTTTCAATACCAAGTCGGAAGCAACCTCGAAGGGTTGTCCAGGAAGCGTGGCACGGATTCCTCCAAAATACGATCCAGACTTGGAGCGAATGAAAGCCGAAAGGCAGTCGATCATCGATGCTTGTCAATCACGGCTTATTAGCCTTCGAAAGGAGTTGGAACAGAAAGAGAGCCTGGTAGAGACATCAGAGGCAGAATATAAGGAGGCGCAAGCAGCCGCTGAAGCAGTTCGGCAGCCGTTGCGTGATACCATCAACGAGATGCGCATTCTTGAGATAACGGCAAAACGATATCAACGTGTCTGTGAGGAGCTGGGTCAGCTAGTGAATTCCCAAGATGCATTCCCTGCATCGATTAGAGCATCGCTCGAGCAGCGTCGTAAAGCAGATCAGCGCTACAAGAAGAATCGCAAGACGATAACCGACTGCTTTATCGAGGCATTGTTCCGAACTACCGGCTCGCGATTCGAAGCCTCCATCGAAATCAACGCCAACGGCATTCATCCGCGATTGGGCGCGGGCTTCCAATCCTCGGGGGAAGCGATGGGTACATCGACCATTTTAGCGTTCGACCTGGCCTGCATGATGGCAAGCATGAGGTCCATTGGCAATCATCCGCGCTTTCTTCTCGACGACAGCCCACGCGACGCAGACATTGAACCCCAATTGTACCAGCGCTTTCTCCAGTCCATCGCGGATCTGGAGCAATTGACTCCAGATTCCGAAGCCGCCTTCCAATACATCCTCACAACCACGACGCGCCCCGAGGGGGCACTCGCCGAAGAGCCGTACCTTCGCCTTACGCTCGACCGAATTAAGCCTGAAAACATGCTTTTCGGTGTCAGGTTTTAGTGGAAAAGACATCTCTTAAAGCAAATCAGTCTTCATCCGGCGCGAATTGCTGGTGACATTGTTCAATGGTTTGGCCGTTGATAATGCCATCGCTTGCATTGATTACTTTGTCGCTCGTATCTGCATTGATGTAGTCGAGGACCACGCTAAAGCTGTCTCCTGTTAAAACGGTAAACGACCTTTGAAGAATCATGCTCTTGAGAACGTCAAGAACGCTCGTATTGATAGCGTACTCTAATGGGGTTTTTCCTTGATTTGCCCCCTTTTGTAAGATAACTCGGCTTGCTATCAGCTTTGGTAGCAGATCAAGCGCAGAATTCCGAACGGCTTCATACCCTCTTCTCTGCACGGGTGATTGGTTCATTAGGTCACTATGCTTAAGAAAGCTATGTCCGCTCACATCCTTTGCCCAGCGACAACCACGAATCATCTTACTGATGATCGCTAGAAACGCCGCTTCACGCGTACCAAGCATCCACTCTTGACGAGGGATGAGGTTCGCGTCGGTGGAATGGAGCCAGTCGACCAGCTGATCAATCGTTTCAATTCCCCTCGGCGCTTCTACGATGCCACAGCTCAGCTTGTGGACTTGATTTCTCGTTACTCCATGCAGCATCGGCAGCTTTACTATGGTTGTTACGCTTAGCTCTCCACGCTGATCTTTGGCTTGTAATTGTCGAACGAACTTTTCATCTGGTCGACTAGATGCCTCAAGAGCTTGAATCCAGTTCCAGTCGACATTGGCCGTGGCGGCCTTCAGTCTTGCAAGCAGCTCGTCGCGTCGTGGGTCATTTGGTAATGCCCCGATAATGATAATCGTTTGCATGATTAGAGTCTCCGGTACAGGCGACGTCTAATCACGTGGCTTAAAGTGCTTCAGAACAACCCGTAACGGAAGCATAATGTTGTCTAACTCATCGAGCGACAAGTCGGCAACACATCGAAGCACGGCAGACCGGATTTCTGCTTCTGGCTTATTGGCTGGGGTGGCTGTAGTTCGCGCTGAATACCGGGAGATTACCGGAGAAAGAAAATCATTTGCATCAACCCCATTCCTGGCAGCCCATTCGCGAATAACGTCGGCAACTTTGGCAGCTCGAAAGTCTTTCCACTTGTGCTGCAAGTTGGTGTCCTGCGACTGCATCCAAACAGAGAACTCTCTGAGCACTCCATCGGTTTGCGTCAAAGCTGGCTCAAGGGATAAACCTTCGGCATGTGCGAATTGATCTATCCAATTTCGATGGTCGGTATTCGACGGTGTTGCCACACGAATTTGCGAGTCTCGGAGAGTTGCATCATCTGCAAGTAATCGAAATTTCATAAGCTGTTTGTCAAATACTGCAATCGAGCGATCATGCAGCATAGCGAAAACAGGCCAAGCGTCTTCACGAACATAGGTGCCCTTAGTGACTGAAGGGCAACCTTGCGTTTTGGGTAGATCGAACTCGAAGGAAGGAGGAGCGACCTCAAGGTGCTTGACTCGGCGATTTCTCTTAAGTTGTTGCGACTCAACGAGTTCATGGATCGGTTCAGAGAGCTTCACATATCCCACATCGGTGTAGGAGGCTTGTAGTGAAGTACGAAGCCTCTCGGCCAACACAGCTCCCGTAATGGGCTTATTTGTTTCGCTGTAGAGCTGCTCAACTATCCGCACAATTGCCGACTTGTAATCGTCCTTAGACAGGGTCATGGATAAAGCCTTCAAAGAAAGAAACGAAAAAGAGGCTTGTAACCAAGCCTCTTGTATCAACTAAATCGTTTCCTAGCTTTACCCTTGAGCCGCACTCAAGTGCGCCATTTGAAGGGTGTAGGTACCGTTCAAAGGTCTGATGCACTGTCAGCTTCAAGAGGGCCTGTACGCCGAAGTACTCGTGTCAGGTAAATGAAGTATCGGCCAGAATCACTCGATTGTCAAGAGGAAGGCGACGAAAAGCGACATTTCGGCTACAATTCTCTACGTTGACGCGGTGCAAACACGCAAGAATTCCGCACCAGATAGCGGGTAATCAGCTCGCTCTCGATCAAGAATACCGAAAACGACAGAAGCCGTAAGTCTCTTGCGTGCAGTTGGTTACGACCAATCCGTTGGTTTTTGTCATGAATTCGAACTTGACACGTCATTTTTAGGTCATATTATTGTCATGACGAGACCGATACTCCCAGAAAGCGGTTGGCAGATACGGATCTGTCGCCCTGCTTTTCAGGACTTCCAGCGAATTTGGCGGCGGTACTACGCCCGGTCAGTGCTAATTCGACACCTGCTAAAACTTCGGTGGTGGGATCTCGAAGATCCGTTATTGATCGATTTGCGATGGAATTTTGTTCGTGATTCAAATCTGGTGGAGATGTTGGTTGAGGACGAAGGCGAGCTGTATCCCGGCATGCGTGTCCTCTTCTATGACCATTCGCCGAACCCGAACGAACCGACAGTTTGGGTGCTCGGTGGGCTAAGGGTAGACGAAGAATTTGGCGATTTACAACGAACGATCTATTCCGCTCGGAGCTTGATCGTTCAAGAGCGAGCGGATTGAGGTGATGAAATGTCAACGACTGAATTGAATGAGTTTCCAAGCGATGCGTTCCGCGCACTTCTGGCGATCAGCCCGGAACAGCGTGAGTTGATTAAGCGATTCATTGAATGTCGCGATGAGGTCCAGTCGGTTGTGCGATCCATGTTTGCCGTCCTTGAGTATGAACACTCAACGGTTGAGGATAAGCAGCGGGCACTGTCAACCATTGCGGATGCGCTCTTTCTGAATCCTGAGAATGGACACGGTAGCTACGGCATGGACCTAACGCGAATTGAAAGGGATACCGCGAAGGGACATCCTGTTGAATCGCGTAGGCCAATCGTTTCGAACCGTCTGGATCAACTGGATGCCCAGGAGGCATCGTTTGCAGACCGTTTGAGCAAATTGTTGATTGAAAAAAACATTACCCAAGAGGAGTTGGCCGATCGTATTGGTTGTACACAGTCGGCTATTTCAAAGATGTTGACGCGGAATGCTCGCCCACGGCGAACGACAATTTTCAAACTATCAGAAGCTCTTAAGGTAGAACCTACTGAACTCTGGCCTCAATTGGAAGTTGCTGCGATCCTTGATTCGGTTGCAGATGCATTTGCAGATGCAGAACTGACTCCAGAACAAGCAAAATCCTTGGAGGCTGCTAGCCTACGTTCGCCAGCAAAAGTCAAGACAAGAGAACTCCCGTCAAGGAAGAGGACCTAACCGTTGGCCGAACCGGAGAATCAATCGCTGTACGCAGATGAGTTTTCTGCTGCAGACCAGCCCTATTTGGCTGGTCTGCGATGCGGAGATGAAGCTTGGTCGATGGCAGCTACCGAATGGATCACCAGTTCTGAGGTCTTGGACTCAATCGAAAACTTCAAGACAAAAGTCTGGGTTTATCGAAACTCAGAAGAGGACGGCTCGATTGTAGGCTTCTCTTCATTAGCAACCACTGGCTGGCAAAAGTGGCCACCACCGGATGGTAAGCGCTCTCGATTGCTTTACATTCCCCAGCTAGGCTTGGATCAACGCTACCGCAGGTTTCCACCTGATCCTGATTGGCGATACTCGAACCAAATCATGGAGCACTTGATTGGGGAAGCGAAAAAGTATTCGCTGCAAATACGAGTCGATAAGCCGCCGAGCAAACATGTCGACCTGCTTACTCTCAAGGTACATCGCCAAAACATTGCAGCCCAAAAGCTATACACTCGTTACAGTTTTGACCTGCTGGATGGCTTCGAAGACAAAGAGCATCTTATGATGTTTCACAAACTAGATCTCGAAGGTTAGCTCAATAATCTGTTGCAAGAGCGTTCGGTGATCGAAACGACGGGATATGATTACCGAGCATGGCACAGCTTTCATCCTACCTTGGTTGGATTGATTTTTCTGAAGAGGATCAGAAGCGGGCGCAAGACTATCTGCGCTCACTGAGCGAAGGCACGCTTGATGAATTAGGGTTCGGCATCATCAGAGATGCGTTCGCCGATCTTTTCTTTCCGGCAACCTCTACGATCATGACCAGGGCACGGTACTTCATCTTTGTTCCGTCAATCTATCTCGCGGCCCTCGAGCAGGGCGACTCTGGGGCTGGTGCAAGGCGCAAGTGCGATCGCATGGAGCTGGCGTTGCGCAAACAACTGATCGCTAACAAAGCCATCGAGAACTTCCGCAAAGAAGAGGTGAAGCGATACCCAGCTTCGATCTACTGGGCTGCTCTACGCCGCTTAGGAATCGTTAACTCGGAAATCGGGTCGCAAGCGTCATACTTTGATGCAACCACGGACGCGATTCGAAGCACCAGTTCGGTCAAGGACGACGATCACAATGCAATTGAGCCTGAGAGCGATACCGAATTGTGGGATGCAGAAATCGTTCGTTTGTTCGAAAACAACTTGATTCCAAAACCCGATAACGCTGGGCAGTTCTCTTCGGACATTGATTTCAGAATTACCAAGGTGGAATCAAATTACTTGCGTAAACGGTTTCTCGATGCCGAGAGAGGATCTGTCGTTGCGAACGTGTTTCGCAACGACTCATTCCAGCCAGCTGATTACCCTTGGCAGTGGGATTACCCTGAGTCGCTGAAGACAGAGGTCTATCAGGCTGAGCACTTCAGCATGCTCGCCAAAATCGCCACGCTTCTTTACTACCGGTTGCTTGACACAAAGCGCAAAGACGAAAGTCGCCCTGGATGCGGTGTCGATCTCGATCAAACCATACACGATTGGTGGAGGCTCTGCCGTGATCGAATTCATGAATGGGACATCGACCAATTTCTGATTTGGATCGTGCAACAGAAGCTCGCTCGCGGTAGCGATCGAACCTTTATTCTGGAACTGCATGGAAAGATTCGAGAACTTTCGTCGAGCGAAGCTTTGGTAGCAGCAACCGCAGACTTAATTGTCGCTCGGGAAAAAGACAAACGCCCCAACAAACGCCGGCTCATTCCTGGGCGATTCCAAAATGAGTGGAAGCTGCCAACCCAACGCCCCGGGTTCTTCAATGATCCCAAGCACCTGCCGTACCTGCTTGACTTCAGATCGGGAATCGCATCGCAGATCATCGCTGACATCTTTGAAGGATTGAGGCGATGAAGAATCCTTTCCATCACAAGAATCGTCACAGCGTCGTCGACATGTTCCGTCCACCGTCAGGGTACCGGCTGGAACAGGCCGTAGGAACGACCTACAGCGTTGACTTTGTGACACTGACCTCGGTCTTGATGGCCTTTGCAGACGCCGAGAGCGACGAAGAGAACGGCTCCAGTATCCCAGAGCAACTCTTCGCATTCACGCGTCTTTCCGAACGGCTGAAGCTCTTTGTCAATCGCGGCTGTATTTTGCTCAGCGGCGTCCGTGAATCGAGTCGTATCTGTGCCATCTACGATAGCCTGATCGAAGAAGTGTCGCTTCCTGAAGGTAGCTTTCATCCAAAACTTTGGTTCTTGAGTTACAAGCCGAAGCAGACTCCGGAAAATGCGGGGGCCAAGCCAATTCACCGACTGCTCGTCGGAAGCCGAAATCTAACGCTGTCGAACTGCTGGGAACTCGCAGTCAAACTGGACGGACAATCGGCAACAGGATTACGGAGAGATTCCGTCGGCGGTGTGCTTGCGCGATATCTAAAAAGCATCCAGCAGTTTACGGCGTGCCAGTCAAGTGTTCTCGACACCGCCATTGCAAATCTTCCATCGATTGAGTTCTCGTTGCCAGCCGGAGTTACTGAATGTGGTCTTGCGATCCAGTGGCCGGGAGAGAGGGAGCTTGTGAATAGCTTACCAGCAGTTGGAAAGGAGGCGGTCATCGTCTCTCCTTTTCTCGGCAAGACCTTTGTAGAACGAGTGACGAAGGGCTTCGAGAAAGTGACGTTGATCTCAGCGCGCCGGGAGATTGAGCTGAAGCTTGACGAGAACATCGTCACTAGCCTGCAACCAAATTTGTTCTACGTCAACGACGACGCTTCAGCTGAAGTTACGACACGGTTGAGCCTGCACGCGAAACTCTACTTTTTTGAGACGCCTGACAGCCAACAAATGCTAATTGGATCAGCCAATGCTTCACGAAATGCTTGGCAGGGAATCAACTCGGAGGCGATGCTCTCGTTTCCAATGGGCATCAATAAATCCAGCTTCCTCGAAGACTTCATACACAAATCAAAATCCGAGCTGCATCCCTGGATCGAAAGGTACCTGCCGGACGACTGGAAGAACCGGGAGCCAGAGACGGAAGCAGAAGAGATCGATAATCTGCTAAGCGAGGCCCAAGACATTCTGTCGCGCTTCGCCTTCGAGCTTGTCTATGACGCCGGGGCTTCGCAGCTTTGCTTGAAGGCGTTGGACAAGAGTCAGAAAGTCAGTTTCGATGACCTGGTCGGCCGAGAAATCGAAATCGGAGCAGTGCCAATATCCATGCTACAAACCGATCACGAACGGCAATGGATCGACCATTCGCTCGGTTACGCTTTCGCCGGCGGTATCACATACGAGGCAACAATCGGACGGTTGACGCAATTTGTCTGCTTTCGCATCAGGCATACAGCGTCGCAAGCTTCTCGAATGGTTGTCCTAAAATGCTCGAAGGATAACTTCGCTGACTACATGGCTGAGCGAAATAAAGAGTTGCTCCGCAGCGAACTGTCCGCAAAGCAGTTTGCACTGTTCCTTTCTTCGCTGTTATTCGGCAAGGCCAATCCGGCTGGTAAACGGATGAGGGAAATTGTTAAATTTAAAAAGCATGGTGTTTCGAGTGGTGCAGGCTCATACTTCGATGTACTGATCGAAGACGTCATGCTTGCTTGCACGGAGGATGAAACGCGTATCGCGGATATCAGTCGTTTGCTTGAGACATTCGACGGCACTGATCCCGATGGCAACGAATTTGTGGATGCAGATTTCCGTACTTTTTGGGCAGAGTTCCAACGAGCCTTTCAGACTGGGCGAAAGGGGCACTGATGGCCGAATTACGAGAGTTTCAGAAAGCAGCCGTTGACCGCATTGTTGATATGCTGAACTCGAACAACTCTGGACGCTATCTGCTGGCGGACGAAGTTGGCTTGGGAAAGACACTTATTGCACAAGGCGTCGTGCAGCGTCTATCGGAGCGTCGGAAGCGTTTCACCGTCGTTTATCTCTGCTCAAACCTCGAAATCGCTGCACAGAACGCTGAAAAGCTTGCGCCGAGCGACTCCCAAGCCAGAGCCCTCAAGGATAGATTGACCCTGATGACGTTGGGGATCAACAAGGATAGCCATGCGGCGTTGCGAATCTATTCTTTCACCCCAGGGACGTCGCTTGAGCTGGGACGCTCGACTGGTATCAAGCGAGAACGCCGATTGTTGCTGTATCTAGTCAGTCAGGGGCTTGGCAAAACACTGACGAAGAAGTGGCGTGAGTTCTTCAAATGCGGCCCAACAATATCTGATTGGGAAGAATCCACCACTCTCCCCAAACTGAAGGCTGAATTCGAATCAAGCGTACATGGGAAATTCCTGGCCCGCTGGACGAGCTTGGTGGGGCAAAGCAAGGTCGATCGCTTTGTAGATGACAAGACCTCGAATCGTTTTCGCACGGTTCGAGTGCTGGATGAATGTATCGATGAGTACAGTCAGTATGACGCGCCGTGGATAACCAAGAATCGGAACGCCATTGTCGGCGCGCTGCGGAAATCGCTCGCGCTCGCGTCTCTTGACTATCTTGCCCCTGATCTCGTGATCATGGATGAATTCCAACGATTCAAGCAGGTACTTAAGCAATCTCGGCACTCGGACTCGCTCGAGTCAAAGCTGCTGTCCAACTCCAAATGCAAGGTTCTCATACTGTCCGCGACGCCATACAAAATGTACACGCTGCAGCACGAGACCGAAGACCATCACAAGGATTTCTTAGACACGTTTGCATTTCTGAATAGCTGTGAATTGGCCGATCCAAAGGTCACAGATTTGAAGACGTCTCTCGATGATTTCAGGACTGGCCTGGAAGAGATCAAGCCCACGGATGAAGTAGACCAAGAACTACTCGAAAAGAAATGCAAGATTGAAACCGTACTTCAGCAGGTGATGTGCCGTACAGAACGCAATCGGTACATCAATGATTCCTGCAAGGGCATTACGGAGTTACCAGCCGATGGCGAGAACACCAGAGGAATGCTCCCCAAGTACGACGAGTTGCGGCAGTACGTCGAACTCAGTCAATTCTTGCTCCAAGACCCAAAGCGAGCTCGTGAGCACGGTCGAAAGGTGCTGGACTACTGGAAGTCGGGGCCATCGCTGCTGTCTTTCATGGACGGTCACTATGCTCTCATCAAGACGCTTCGGGACAACCAAGAGGAGATACCCAAACACTTGCTCCTCAACGTTGGGAAGGAACTTAAGCAATCCCACAAGTACAACCAGAAGTTCCGATTGTTCTTCGAGGACGTCTTCCGAGATCCGCCCGCAACCAGCGACAGCTCGGCGAAAGAAGATTGGCCATTTTTGTGGATAAAGCCGTTTTGCACTTACTACCAAGACACTTTCTACGAAGGCAGGCCATTGCCTCAGAAGTTTCTTGTTTTCTCCCACTGGCATTTCGTTCCCAAGACAGTCGCATTCTTGACCAGTTCCGAACTTGAACGCCGCCTGCAGTTCCGCAAGCATGACTTCAAAAGTTCGCCTCTAACGTTCAAGAAAGGCTTAATGTCAGTCTTCAATGTGGCCATACCTAGCTTGGCTTTAGCTTCGCTTATCGATCCAGTGCAGATAGCAGCAGGATTTGATTCTACGCCCGACCAACGGCAGGTGGAGCGAGTTGCTAGGCAGCGACTGCTCGCCGCCATTCAGAAGCCCGACAGCGGTATCACATATTCACGCGAAGGAGTCTCGTCAAATCTATGGCATGTCGTTGCAAGGCTTGAAGGCACATGGTGCGACCAACAGGGAATTGAAGTTGGAGATCAGCTCCACACTGTAATCTCGAATAAGCAACTTGGCGGCAAAAGTACGGATAGTGCAAGCCAGAAGTGGCTCTGGACGTTCCAGCGAAGGTATGCAGCGTGGCTTTCGGATTCCTACTCGGATACGAACAAGACGCCGATTAACGTCAATGAGCGGACGCTTCGCAAGCTGGTTCATGTGGCACTCTATTCTCCTGCAGTGTGCGTGCTCCGCTCACTTCTGCATTCTGCTGATTCGATAGTTTCAACGAAGCGCGGAACGGACGAGCGTGAGAACCTTGTAGACCTGTTAGAGTACGTTGCAAGAATCGGATGCGGTCAACTTCGAAACTACTTCAACCGGCCGCTGGTTCAAGCAATTATTGGGCGAAGCAGCAAAGGCAGTCGATATACCGACAAGGTTCTCGACTATTGCGGTCGAGCCCATTTGCAGGCAGTAATCGACGAATACGTTTACCTCCAGATCGGCAACATCAATGGCGATGAGACAAAGTCCACTGCCGAGAAGTTGGTTGATCAAATCGGCGTCGTGTTCTCGATGCACGCGGGCTCGCCTCGTGTGAACAATCGAGTCAACAACAAGCTAAAGACCGATGCCACAACGACGGGCTCTGCGCACTTTGCTTTAGCGTTTGGGGATGACTCCCAAGTTGAATCTGAGACTGTCGGTGATTTCGAATCGCGAAAGTCTGACGTCAGAACTGCTTTCAACTCTCCATTCTGGCCATTCGTCCTAGCGACCACTTCCGTTGGGCAAGAAGGCCTCGACTTTCATCTGTATTGCAAAGATATCGTTCATTGGAATCTGCCGTCGAATCCAGTGGACCTCGAGCAACGCGAAGGGCGTCTCAATCGATACAATTGCTATTCGATCCGAGAGATGATCTCACGCGACTTCCCGCTGACCAGTACAGTTCGATTCAACCAACTCAAGACGAACCCTACCCCGGCAGAGAAGGGAAAAGACAGTACGCGAGGATTACCTTGGCAGTGGATCTTTGATTCGATCGAAGCTCAACCACTGAGCGATCAGTCATTCAAACAAGGTCTCTATCCGCATTGGATTTACGTTCCAAGAGAGGGCAAGCTAGAAATTCTACGCCGTCATCTCTTGTTCTATAGCAACAGCAAGGACTCGCTCAAATACAAACGACTGAAACGAGATCTCGCACTTTATCGACTCGTGTTTGGCCAACCGCGTCAGGAAGACATCGTTCGAAAAATCCGTGAGCGACTTGGCGACGAAGTTGATGGAAAGCTGCTCCATGAATACCTTCCGATCTACATGATTAACCTGTCACCATTTACTCGAGAGTACACCTGGGAAGCAGCAAAGACTCAGGCCAGGCGTTTACTTTCTAAACCAAAAGATATTGAGGCGTTAGTGCTTTTGGTTAGGTTGATGCAAGAAAGGTACGCGCAGTACCTGGGATGTACCCAAACCGATATTGATACTTTGGTCGCATGGGTTTCCTCCCACGCCGCCGAACAGAGTACCACCGAGAAGACAACCGATAGCGTGGCCGCACTTTACTACTTAGCCAACCCATACGACGGCACCTTCGACTTTTTCCGTGGAGTCGGCTTAACCGACGATTTAGGCGTGATTCGTGACGTGATCACAAAGCACTTCGCGACATAAACGTTTCAGCTTACAATGCCAGGTGTTTGCCGCATCAATTCGGATAATCGCAAAGAGACACCAACAACTATGACCGGACGATCGATACGAATTTACCTAGTTGATGGGGATGCGTCAGGTTTGCTAACGGCCGAGGTCATGAATTGGTCGGGCAAGTTTGTAGTTGCGCCTCGAACGATGCTGAAGGAGCTTGCTACACGCGAAGAAGTCTCGCGTACTGGCGTTTATGTCCTTGCCGGCCCTGATCCAGAGAACCCTACGCAGGACATGATCTACATCGGCGAGGGAGATAACGTATTCAAGCGAATCACCGCTCACGACAAGGACCCCGACAAGGATTTCTGGACTCGGTGTGTTGCCGTAATCAGCAAGGACTTAAACCTAACGAAAGGCCACGTTCGATTTCTGGAAAGTCGACTAATCGAAAAAGGACATGCGTCTGGAAGAGCACGACTTTGTAACGGGACCGCACCACCATTGCCCCCGATGCCAGAACCTGACGTTGCTGATATGGAAGGCTTCCTCGCCCATATCGAACTAGTGCTGCCAGTTCTTGGATTTGACTTTCTTAAACCTCGGCCGAACTTGCGTCCGAACGGCAACGCGGATGCCGTCAACACTTCACCTGTATTCGAATTGACCTCAGGTGAGGCGAAAGCAAAAGCGCAAGAGATCGATGGAGAGTTTGTGGTCTTGAAAGGATCGACAGCACTTGCAACGCCAAAGGATAGCTGGACAAGCTACCGTGGCCTTCGCGATCGACTAATTGAAGACCAGAAACTTGTCGCCTTTCCCGATCGCGATCTTTACCTGTTTGCTGAAGATGTCCCCCTAAAGAGTCCAAGCGCCGGCGCGGCAATCGTGAATGCAGGCAACATCAACGGTCGGACTGCTTGGAAGGTTTCAACGACCAAGCAAACTTACGCGGACTGGCATCAATCGCAACTGCCGGAACAGGAACAATCAGATGGATAATAGTGCGGGTTGTTACGACATCATCGGAGATATCCATGGTCATGCATCTGAACTCCGAGCATTGCTTGATAAGATGGGTTACAGTCGCCACGGTCGGGGCTATCGGCATCCAGATCGAAAGGCTATCTTCGTTGGCGATTTTGTAGATCGAGGGCCCGCAATCGAAGAAGTCCTCGAAATCGTTCGTTCCATGGTGGATGCGGATGATGCCTCAGCAGTGATGGGTAACCATGAATACAACGCGATTGCTTTTCATACTCTGATGCCAGGAAAGCAGAACGCGTGGTTTCGACCTCACACAGACAAGAATCTGATACAGCATCAAGAAACCTTGAAGCAGCTTTCTACGTCAAAACTTGAGGACGCGGTTGCTTGGTTTAAGACACTGCCTGTCGCGATCGATCTCGGCGATATACGTGTTGCCCACGCTTCTTGGCAGTCCAGCGATATTGACCATATCAACCATGCCATAAAATCGATGAGTAATTTCACTCCTGAGTTTCTTTTTTTGTCGGAGGATGCCAAGAGCGATTTGAATGCCTCAATCGAGAATGTTCTGAAAGGACCGGAACTGCTACTACCGCCCGGATACTCCATCATTGACAAAGCTGGACATGAACGGAATTCAGTCCGCATCAAATGGTACGAATGCGGCATAGGACGAACCTATCGTGAGTACCACTTAGGTAGCGACACGGTTCCCGATGTTGAAATCGAAACTTGCGATCAAATCAAGTTCGAAACCTATGCTAGAGATGCCACTCCAGTGTTTGTCGGCCACTATTGGCTAACTGGCAGGCCGGCGCCATTGGCACCAAATGTTGCCTGCACAGACTTCAGCGTTGCTAAGGGTGGTAAATTGGTTGCCTATCGATGGGATGGAGAATCGATTCTTGATAAGGAAAAGTTCGAATGGGTTGAGGCGCAATGAAGGTTTATCTAGACGATGAAAGAGCGACGCCTGTTGGCTGGACGCGTGTATACTGGCCCAGCGAAGCTATTGAGCTTTTGCAGACAGGCGACGTTAGCGAACTCAGCTTGGACCACGATCTAGGGGATGACGAGCGTGGTACTGGGTACGACGTTGTGCTTTGGATCGAAGAGCAAGTCGCCTTGCACGGGTTCGTACCGCCGAAGATAACGGTCCATTCCGCCAACGTTTCTGCCCGTGCCAAGATGGAAGCAGGAATCCGGGCCATCATGGCACGAGCCAATCCCCAACCGTGACCGCCACAAAACCTTCAAGCATTTTTCAGGCAACTCGATTGAACGAAGATACGAACGATCGCTACGACCTTATGTAATACGCGCTAACACATCAATGCATCGAAGACCGGAAACAAATCGGTTTACTTGACGTTACTCGGTGGTGGAGTGTTTGGCAGCGAACAAGTGTGGATCATCGACGCTATCCGTCGTGCAGTGGATCTGTGTCGCCGATTCTAGCTTGATGTGAAGATCGTGAGCTCTCGCCGCGGCAACCCAGCGATTCGAAGTCAACCAAGGACCTGAGTCGGAGGATCTTTTCAGGTTCCGATTGAGCTCGGCATTCGTAATGGACGCGGTGGTCAAAGACGTTGGGCGGTGTCGCGATTTGAGGTCCGGTCGGACCAAAGTCCAAACCTTGGGGATGTTGTACGACTGGCTACGACATACGGGCCTGGGTGACCGCCACAGTGAATCGGTCTACTTTAAACGGATCGCCTCATCCTGGCTAAACTTCAGCACGTCGGCGATCGTCCTTAATCACTCTGCATCATGATAGTAATCGACCACGTATGTGATCTTAATTCGCTCTCTATCGACGTAGAACTTGCTCAGCATGTTCCTCTAGTAATCCGCTTTGATCTTCCCTGCATCACTAACATGCACGATAGAAACGCAGCGCTAAGCATTACAACCGTTAATACAAATAAAACAGAGCCCTCCGAGAAACAGCTTCAGTAGGACTAAGACTAAACCGACATCCGAACATGTGCTCGAAGACTACGTCGTGGCTGAGTTGGTTCAGGCTCGCTACCTCCAACTCGAAATTTCGGCGTGCGCAAGTTGAGCCGCCTCGAAGTGGGAACGCTATTGATTTTTATCAATGCAGATCAGTAGCGGAAATGGTCTATCACTCAACTCAACTGTCACCGCATAAAAATAGGATAAACAGCCATTCCCTCATGCGATTTTTGTAGAGTTTGCAATAAACTGGGAACTTGGCAACCAAGGCATCATTATTCAATGTATAGAATTACGTGCTTTTCAACTTATTCGGACGAAAAGCCGTGATGTGTATTAGCGGATTTTATTCTGGCAGTTGACAACTCCAACCTTCATGAGGTCTTTATGATTCGAAGTAGTGACTATTACGTAGACGATATCAGTTTCTCGACCGTTAGTTATGGTGCAGAAGCGGAACAACATTTTAACTCGTTGTCGATTAGTAAGTCGATTGAGAGTACTTGCGAATACACCGGCGGTGGCAAGCTGACCTTGCGAGTTGGCCGCTCAGGCGAAGGGACATTCTTGTACGTCTGCGACTCAAATGGTGATCACTGCCTTTTTGTAGACGAGAATGAGCAGGTGCTCGCTTCCCTGGCGTGCAAGTTCCTCGAATACCGTCAAAGCTTTGTAAACAGCGACCCTCACTCGTCGGACTACTTCACCCCGGCGGTAGATGCTTGGGAGTTCGCAGAGAAGATCGAGGAAGAATTCGGAATCGAAGTCCAGGTCTGATCATCGACACATGGGTAAAACGTACACAGATAAGTAATTTCGAATTGATAACACGCCGTAATTCTCCTTGCCCATGTGGCTTTGGAAAGAAACTCAAGAATTACTGAAGGTGCAGCAAGCGAAAGGATGGCGGCGAGGATTAAACGCTGCCAGCTTAATGCTGCAGCAGCTGATGAGGCGCGCTTCCTTATTCTGACTCTAGAGAACGGCTAACGGCTGCGGACAATTCGCCAGAAATCGGCTTGGCCGTCGATGCTTGGCTTTCCGAGCGAGCAACTTCAATATCAGTTCATCCGTCAGGTGCAAAGTTTCTAGTACCACCGACATGGTATCGATAAGTCTGAGACGCTATTGTAGGTCATCACGCGCAGAACTTACGCTCGCGATACCACGCGAGATGCTGGGGATCGGGCCACAGATTTGGGTTGGATGGCAAAGCGATTTGCGAGCCATGAAAGTTTCGCAATGACTTCTGGTCACGAGCTTCTTCGTCGAAGACCGAATGAGCAATGAGGAATTACAAAGGAAGTTTCCAAACTCTGCGAAAACACTCAAAGCATACCTAAATCAACCACGTCCACAAATTCACCAATGATCCGAACATCCTCGACATTCTCTGGGGTGACGACAATTGGTGTGTACAAAGGGTTCAATGGTACAAGCTCAATCGACTGATTCTCCCAGCCCTCGTCAGTGACTCGCTTGCTAGAGCGGTACTTCTTCACGGTGTATCGACCACCATCCTCAGCATCAATAAATGTATTCACTTGAACCAATAGGAGCCTATTTTGCTTGGAACCAAGAGGGCATGATCGAAATAGACACCACGAGCCGTCCGGAATTCGAGGTTCCATCGATCTCCCCGAAACCTTTGCGACAAACATGTCTTTGGTAAGTTTCTTGTTTTTGATTTGTATCCACCCGATTATCTCCGGGCGTACTTCGTCGCCCCAGCCTCCCGCTGCTGCGACAAGATTGTGAACTGGAACGTGTGTTTTGTACTTGGACGCTGGGGAAACAGAATGCTCAATGAAAGGGAGTGAATCGTCGTTCTCGAAAACTTTGCTTCTCTCCATAACTGGAGCAAGAGAACGAAGTGGGCTTGCATACCACTGTCCATCCCGAGATTCAAAGGTAACTTTGAAATCAGTCCCTGGTAAACCTGCATTCTCGCCGAACCAATCCATTAGTAAATTGTGCAATTCGTTTCCCTTCACACCAGCAGGATTTGCGACATTACAAGCTACTTTCGCAAACTTGAACTCCCAGTCACTTTGATTCGGAAGTCTCACTTTTATCAATCCTGTAGGTCTGCCAGGCACCTTGGTTGTATCAGGTAGGAAGAGAATTGCACGACCTCCCGAATGCGAAACCTTGGCATCGAAACATAGTTCTGCAGATGGTGCATGATCTAATCGATGCGATTTCGAATAGGCAGAGAGACGCCAATCCACTAGTTCTTCTGTCATTGATTCCAGAGTCGTACGAAGATCTAATGGGCAGTCGGGTCTAAATCGGAATTTATCCTTGCTCAGTTCGAACCAACGCTCGCCATTTTGAACATCGAGCCAGCGGTCAATTGACCATTCCGTCCACCACTTTGCCCATTGATCATCTGAAGCCTTCTGATGATCGAGTGAATGCTTACCCTCGAGGAGATCTTTACGGAGCACGGGATGCTGCAGCATAGATCGGCGACATAACTTTGAAAAAGTTTTCACGTTAATCGGCTCAAATAGGCAGCCATAATCAAGCAACACTCGAAGCACAACCATCTTATATGACTTGTTAAGGCTAGTTGTTTCAACCGTTACCAGCCATGCCTTGAATTTTTCGAGAACCTTGGATTCCGCTTCGCTCATGTCACCTTCGGATTCTACAAACTCAAACCAACTTCCAGCCGCCTTGCTTACTGTTTTGGGAAGAATGCTGTGAGCAAATAGTTCTGAGGCGAGAGGCCGTCTACCAAGCTCGTCACGGAGCGCTCGGTATGTTTCTATGCCAGCTCGCGTGCCTACTGGGACGAATTGCGCGATAATATCCCTCGCTTCAAGGCTCACATCGAGTAGGCAGCCAGCTGGAAGTTCTGGAGTTTCTCCCTGCAGCCATTTGTGCAAGTCGCTCCATCCTGCATCTTTACCACCAAGGGAAAGTAGGTGCAGCATGCGCTGGGCAAAAATGCGGTGGTTACCAACGAAGTCAATCACCAGCAAGCGAGTCTTGCCAACAGATGCACGCAGTCCGCGACCGAGTTGCTGAAGGAAAATCACTTTGGATTCCGTAGGACGTAGCATTACAACGCGATCGACAGCAGGGATATCAAGGCCCTCGTTGAACATGTCTACGACACAGAGTGTCGCAAGCTTTCCTGTGCGGAGTGCGTCAAGTGACTCAATCTGACTGTCGCCACCTTCGCCTGAGAATACTGCGGCAGACGAGACTCCATTAGCACGAAGCCAATCTCGAGTAAAAAGTGCATGTCGGCGCGAACAACAGAAAACGATCGTCCGATCTCCTTGATACTCTTGCAACGCTTTCCCGAGGCGTTGCATCCGTTCGCTTTGTGAAACTTGTTTCTCCAATTCATCGAGATCAAATCTGCCGTTGCGCCACGGAATCTGCTGGAAATCAACAGTATCACGAATTCCCACATAATGGAAAGGAACGAGCGATTCTTCTGCGATACCATCGCCAATGGTGGCGTGATATGCGAGGTTGTCATCAAAGATGGTAGCTACGTCGACGCCGTCACCACGCTCTGGCGTTGCAGTAAGCCCAAGTACGAAGGTAGCATTGAGCTGAGCCATCACGCGTCGGTAGGTCGGGGCATGTGCATGGTGAACTTCATCGATGATGACGTAATCAAAATGCTCGCTGGCCAAACGTGAGAGTCCTTCAGGTCTAGCTAACTTTTGCACCGAAGCAATCACCAGCGACGCGTTCAAGTCACTTCGCTGACCGATATACCATGAGGTCGTTCCATCTCCGAACGCATCATCAAGAATAGTTGATAACGCAGACTCGGCCTGAACCAAGATATGAGAACGGTGCGCTATTACCAGGACGCGGGGCCTACGCTTAAGTTGTCCCCCAACCTGTCTGGCATCAAATGCTGCCAACCAAGTCTTGCCCATGCCAGTGGCAACGGCAACGAGGGCTCTGTGATAGCCGGCATTACGAAACTCTTGTAACGATTTCAGAGCTAGTATTTGCCAGGGTCTGGGCTCGGGTATAAATCGTATATCTTGTCTCTCTGGCTCAAAATGTCGCTCCCGATACTCCATCGCTTTAGAGGCATAAGCGGTGGCAATTTCCAGCGTTAATGGAGTCGCAATACTCCAAAGTAGATTGAACTCCGACTCAAATGCATCGTGGGCGGGAAGATTCTTGGATGTACTTGAAAGTAAATTCCACTCGACGCCAGTAACCAAAGCCGGTCTAGAAAGGTTGCTACTACCAACAGCGATAAAGCTCTGTTTGCTATCGATGATGCGCCACGATTTCGGATGGAATGATTGTGGTTGGCTTGGTAGTTTGTCCATTTCAACTAATCGAACGATGAGGTTTCCCTTGAATTCCTCTTCATTGTTTACAATGTCCTGCCAGTCACACAATCGCTTCAGAGCGGCTGGATCGCTGATAGACAGATAGTCACTTACCATGATCCGGACAGTGGATGGAACCTGTAGTAGTTGGAACAAGCGATTCTCAATCACGTCTAGTCCGGAGTTTTGAACGAAAGACGCAAGTATGTCGACTAGCCTCGCACCGATTAATCGACTCGAAAGCTGGTCCCAAAGACCTGTTTGTGGATGTCCTGTTACCAGTTGAAGATCCTTAGAAGCATTGGATGCTGCGATCGGATTCGCTGAGGGGGCAAGATAGTTTCCCTTGCTCGGGATCACATGGCGAACGCCACCTCGAGGATCAGGCATATCTCCGATGTAACGCGGAATCACGTGGACGTGTATGTGCATAACCGTTTGCCCAGCTGCTTCGCCCGCGTTGAATCCAACATTGTATCCTGCTGGTCTTGGCTGAAGAGTTGAGTCTAGATATTGCTTCACATCGTTTACCAGCGACATGAGAGCCTTCTGTTCATCAGGCGAAGCATCAAACCAAGTCGGCACCAACCGCTTAGTGATGACGAGAACGTGACCGGGGCTAACGGGAAACCCGTCGTAGATGGCGAAAGCAAGTTGATTGGAAAGCAGCCATTTCTCAGGTGGAATATTTAAAAATGGCGAATGGGACATGACTCGCTAGGGTAATCCATTTCATGAAAAGTGATCGGACCTCAACCAAGTTTATCGCCAATTAATTCTCATGTAAGCATCAAAATGCGACTTATCCACTCGAAGGTTGACAGGAATAGGAATAGCTAGGAAATCATTGTGAACTACACGGATACTTGAGTCGGAGATTGGCTTGCTCAGTGACAAATCATCGAGCGTATCTAGTAATAGACGGCTACGATGTCCCAGGGCTCTCGTCGTTGCCCAGCCAAAGATTGACAGCCCAGGTTTCGTAGTTCGTCCATCCGTTGTACGAAGCGTCGGATTCTGTCACAATGGAGTTTTCCTATGCGCGGGGGTGCTCGAGTACGCTTGAAAACGGCGTCGAAGGTGCGCTTTCGACCAGTCACTCGATTTCTCGGAAAATCCAAGTAAATGCGTTCAGATCCACGGCCAAACAAAGCTCTAATTCCGATCGATAGCTTCGATTCGAATCTGCTTCCGCCTGGCAAACGAGACTCTCGCTCACCCGATTACGGGCTGTGGATACAAGAGCACCTGACCACAGAATTTGCCGATTTTGGCATTGAAACCCGAATCATCGTAGGACCAGAACTGATCGAGGTCGAGTGGTCCGCAGACGGGAACGAAAACCTCGCCGAACGTGCCGTTAAATTGCTGAATAACGGCGACTATGAAGGAGGGATCCGACTGTTCCGAGCAATACAAGCTATCGACCCAGAGAACGAGGTGATGCTCTTTAACCTCGGGATGGCGTTGAGTGACAAAAAGGAACTCACAGAAGCTATCGATCTTCTGACCAAGTTGGTCGAATTGGATCCGAAATCCGCCAACGGTTTCATTTCACTCGGAGTCGCTCTCTTAAGAGCTGGTCGCACGGAGGATGCTTTAGCAAGGCTTCGTAAGGCATGCGAGCTGGAGCCCGAAAACCCGTATGCACATCGCAATCTAGGTGGGGCACTTGCGAAAACCGGAAGAACAAATGAAGCCATCCCCTGTTTTCAAAGGCTCACACAACTGGTGCCCAGTGAACCGGTTGGATGGTACGGCCTGGGCGAAGCTTTTATGGCGGAGGGGCAATCGGCAGAAGCAGACGCCGCATTTCGTCAGGTCATAGAGTTGACTCCGAATTCGCAGATCGGTGATGCCGCACGAAGCGCCCTCACTAAGTTAGCAGAATCGACGCTACGACAAAACGAGGTGCTTGGAGAACGCCGAGATGCGGTCTTTTACTGCCTAGGTGCTTTGCAAAGCTTCGCCAAGATGAAAGATGACCAGATCAAGCAGATTATGCTTGAGATTGCGACGAAAGGTGAACAAGGGCTGGATATCAACAATCCCGAGGTTCGTTATACGTTCCGCTCCATCGATGGCGATTTTTCAGGGCTCAAAGCCGTATGCTACATGTACGTTGCCATGCAACGTTATCTACCAGGAGTCAACGCAGGAATCGACTTTTCTAAAGAATATGCAAAAGCGTTGGCCATGTTCAAAGGCCAAGATTAATTGCTCGTTGAAGAAGCAGGGCATAACAACATGGCGTCGAACAGTAAAATCCAAAAAGCATGGGCTGAACCCTCGGATGATCTTTCTTTTATGATTCGTTTTCACCTCTTAGCTGATTGAACTCGTTGCCATGCCTACGCGTATTCCTTCTTCGGTGCAACAGAAATTGGGGTTCTATGTCTATCTCTACATAGATCCTCGAGATGAATCGGTGTTTTACGTTGGCAAAGGAAAAGGAGAACGAGCACTTGCCCATTTGAAGGATTCGAATCCCTATCGCCTAAGCAAAGTTGTTGGCTTTCCGAGGTTATGTGATTTCGATTGGAGACGCATTGACGGAATTCGTCGCAACATGTTTCCTGGCAACAACTTACGCAAGTCTTCGCGAAACAGCCGCTATCTCCGGAGCGGTTTGAAGAGAGTTCGGTTTGCTCACCGTCTCTGTTTGCCAGCTCTTGTGGAGGATACTCTGCGAAACTGACCGCCGAATGCTATGGCGATTAGCGAGAGGTATTGAACAAAGTACCGATGCTCACCAACCCCAACGGGGCTCGACATCAAAGCTCAGGGTCACGAAGCGCGCCCCTGGGAAAACTTAAGAAACGAAAACGATCCCATGTCGTAGTAGGATCATGTAAACTGTGGTATCTGGCGCCGTCCCAAGATGACCCATCATGACTTCCTCCCCCCTCTTGCAAACCCGAGCTATTACCAAGGTCTACCCAATGGGAGAGGTGTCCGTCTATGCGCTGAGAGGTGTAGATATCGATCTATATCCCGGCGAGTTCGTCGTGATTCTGGGGGCGTCCGGAAGTGGCAAATCAACTTTGCTGAATATCTTAGGAGGCTTGGATCTACCGAGCCAAGGGCATGTTCGATTTCGCGATTGGGATCTATCTCATGCGGATGAATCAGAGCGAACGAAGTACCGGCGGGACCACGTCGGCTTTGTCTTTCAATTTTACAATTTGATCGCTGGCCTGACTGCCATGGAAAACGTTGCTATCGTCACGGAGCTTGCTCCGGAACCCATGGAACCACTGGAAGCATTACAGCTCGTTCAATTAGGTGATCGTGCTCATCACTATCCCTCGCAAATGTCTGGGGGCGAACAGCAGCGAGTCGCAATTGCGCGCGCGATCGGCAAACGTCCATCCATATTGCTGTGCGATGAGCCGACCGGTGCGCTTGACTTGAAAACTGGGATCGTTGTACTCAACGCAATTGCAGAAGTAAATCGTCAGCTCGGTACACTTACCGTCGTCATAACGCATAACGCGACCATCGCCAATATGGCGGACCGCGTCATCTACATGGTCGATGGGCAGATCAGCCAAATCGTCGCCAATTCGAACAAGCTATCCGCCGACCAATTGGAGTGGTGAGATGAAGCCTCGCGTTCGTCCTTTGGATCGGATGTTGTTGAGCGATTTGACCAAGCTATGGCGGCAGTGGTTAGCCATCAGCTTGCTTTTGGCCTGCGGCATTGCGTTGTTTGTTATGTCCACCAGCACGGCTCATTCCTTGCAAACGAGTCGCCAGATTTATTACAAAGAGTATCGATTCGCCGATCTGTTCGCTTGGTTTGTTCGCGCACCGGAAGGTATTGTAGAGCGTATTGCCGCCGTTCCAGGGGTAGACCGAGCGGAGGGGCGTATCGTCCAACCGGCTCTGCTAGATATTCCGGGCATGATTGAGCCGGCTTCATGCCGTTTGGTTTCCATCGAACGAGAATCGGGAAATCGTCTCAATGATTTGGCGTTATCCAGAGGGCGTTTCCCCTCGGCCCGCGAACGGAACGAGATCGTCATCAGTGAACCGTTTGCCGAAGCACATCAGCTGAATCCTGGTGATACCTTGGTCGCTAATATCGGAGGCAAACGGGAGCGTTTATCGATAGTGGGGATCGGCTTGTCGCCAGAGTATATCTACGCTGTTCAACCAGGCATGCTCTTAACCGACAACAGACGCTTTGGGGTGTTTTGGATGCATCGCCAGCAAATGGAAGCAGCGTTCAATATGGATGGGGCGATCAATCAAATATCTGTGACCCTTTTCGCAGATGCTTCACCTCGCATAGTGATGGAGGAAATGGAACGGCTGTTGCGACGCTATGGTTGCCGCGGTGTCGACACTCGTAGCGAGCAAGAGTCAGACCAGCGTGTCTCGGATGAATTGCATCAGATGGCGAGCATGTCGCTGATCACACCCTCCATTTTTCTGGCGGTGACGGCTTTTCTTTTCCACATCATTTTGACCCGCTTAGTGAAACAGCAAACAGATCAAATTGCAATGCTGCGAGCCTTTGGATACCGTGAAATTGACATCGTTAGACACTATCTGAAACTCATCGCTTTGCCGCTCGGAGTGGGAATTTTTGTCGGTATAGCGATAGGGGTTCGGTTATCTTGGTGGACCATCGATCTTTATCTCCAGTTCTTCCGATTTCCGGAGCCCCAATATCTGATTGCCTATCCGCAATTGATTGTTGCCGTGATCATTGCGGGTTCGACTGCAATCCTTGGAGGTTTTTCTGCATTGCGTCATGCGGTACGACTGCAACCTGCAACCGCTATGCGTCCAGAATCACCGATGCGCATCGGAACGCATTGGTTTGACAGCCATCGACTAGGCCGTTACTTGCCGATTCTCGTTCGCTTGATCTTGCGTCGATTGAGCTCCAAGCCGACGACTACAGGGTTTTCGCTGTTGGGAATAGCCTTTGGGATCGCCATCCTGGTCGTTGGTTCCTTTTTGGAGGGGACAATCGACTTCGTGATGGACACACAGTTTGGTCGTTCGCAACGGCAGGACATTATGATTTCTTTTCGCGATCCACTAGCTAAAGAGTCCATGCTAGATGCAAAGCACATAACGGGTGTGATCCACGTCGAGCCTTTTCGATCGGTACCTGTTCGGATGCGGAATGGATCTCGCGAGCATCGCTTGGCGATCCTCGGACTGGAGCCCGACTCGGAACTGTTTCGGGTACTAGATGCCGAACGACAACCGATCACGGTTGGCATAAGTGGCGGTCTCACCATCACGCAAAATCTGGCAGACAAGCTGCAAGTCCGACTTGGAGACGAGGTCGAGATTGAGATCAGCGAGACCGATTTTCGCATTCGAGTCGTTCCTATCACAGCGGTCTTTCCCAACTTCACCGACCCGGCCGCTTATATGGCTCGATTGGATCTCCATCGACTTCTGCAGGAGGGAGAGCGAATCTCAGGTGTGTTTCTTCAGATCGATCGAAATCGCACAAGCGAGATGTACAAAGAGATTAAAGAGACACCTGAGATCGCTAGCGTTCTGGACAATCGAGCATCGAAGGAGAATTTCCAAGAACTCATCGACAGCACGACTCGTGTCATGCGTTTGATCAATGCCTTGTTTGGATGTTTGATTGCTTGTGGTGTGATGTACAATTCGGCGTTGATCAATCTTTTGGATAGCCAGCGGGACCTGGCGACATTGCGAGTGCTCGGGTTCTCAAAGCGAGAGGTCGCGATGGTGCTGGTAGGTGAGTTGGCCTTGCTGACAATGTTGGCTATTCCGATCGGATTGCCGATAGGTACTCTGTTAAGTTACATCGTCACTTTATCGCTGGATACGGAAACGCATCGCTTTCCACTCATCATTTCTCGACGCACCTATATGGATGCCACATTGATTCTCAGTGGTGCAGCGATGCTAGCATCTATAGTCGTGTATCGCATGAGTTTAAAGATCGATTTATTGGCAGTCCTCAAGGAAAAGATTTCATGAAATCGTTTCGCAAACAGATCGCTTGGTTTCTCGGTGGGTGCGGACTGATCGCTCTATTGGTGTTTGGATATTGGCCATCAGCGGTTTCCGTAGAAGTCGCTGGGGTATCGCGAGGCTCAGTACAGGTTACGGTGGATGGCATCGGTGAGACACGCATTCGGGAGAAATACGTCATCACAGCCCCGGTCACAGGTAAGCAGTTGCGTGTCATTCTGCGTGCAGGCGACACGGTCGCGCGAGGTGAAACGGAGTTGTTGCGATTTCTTCCGGTAGACCCCGCTCTCTTGGACGTTCGTGTGGTTGCAGAGTCCGAAGCTCGCGTGAAAGCATCGGAAGCAGCCGTCAACGAAGCGAACGCGGCACTTGCTATTGCCGAGGCAGACAAGGAACTAGCGAAGCAGCGATACGACCGAGTGCTCAGTTTGATAGAAACAAAATCGATTTCCGATGCAGAGTTTGAAGAGGCCTTGCATGGATTTCAAATGGCTCAAGCCGCAGTGCGGACCGCCGAGTACCGGGTTAAGGCTCGCACGTATGAAAACCAGATGGCGAGGGCAGCCCTACTGACCGTATCCGACTTTAGTCAGAATCAAGCCGAGTCGGTGCTGCGAGTTATCTCACCGATTGACGGACGAGTCTTGCGAGTTATGCAAATCGACTCCGGTGTCATAACAGCGGGGACTCCTATTTTAGAAATCGGAGACCCGAGAGACCTGGAGCTCGAAATCGAGGTGCTTTCCCAGCATGCCGTAGGAATTATCCCCGGTTCCAGGGTAATGATTGACTACTGGGGCGGAGAAACGATTTTGAAGGGTACGGTACGATTAGTCGAGCCCGCAGCATTTCTTAAGGTTTCTGCGTTAGGGGTCGAAGAAAAACGAGTCAGGGTGATCGCCGATTTTGAGGATCCATGGGACGAGTGGAAATCCCTTGGTGACGGGTATCGAATTGAAGCTCGCATCGTGACCCGTTTCTCCAGCCCATCGTCTTTGAAAGTTCCCACGGGAGCATTGTTTCGACTCCGGAATCAATGGCATCTTTTTCGAGTTCGAAATCAGCGGGCGGAACTCGTGGCGGTCGAAGTCGGATACAACAATGGCAGGGAAGCAGAGATCGTATCCGGTGTGACCGAGGGAGATGCCGTGATACTTCATCCCCCAGATAACGTGCTAGACGGTGTTAAGGTTCTTGCCAGCGGTTCTCCCGTACGCTGAGGGCACCGTTTCAACGAGAGCAGATTACGCGATAGGTAAACAGCATCACTCAAAGAATGGGATTTCTAGTCTGGCTGCCATACGACGAGGTCGGATCATGCCGCTTTGCATCGTGGCAGATTCGGCGGCATCCCGGCGATCGGAACATTCCGGGTGAGTATCGGTGTGTTGGATGATGCCGAGATTCTTCAGCGCATGAGCTGTGCTGTGTTTGTATGCTGCGACGCTGCCTTGGAAGTCAAATCGAAAAACCTGATCTTCAAACGACTGTAGAGCTTCAAACAATTTGTAAACCCTGGTATCAAATCGACCGGCTGAGGTGGGGAACTTCTTTTCTGCCACGCTGTTGTCCAGCCACATATCCTTTGCAGCACACACCAGAGGCGCGCAGCTGCTGGCAGCTCCGATGAGCAGCGGCATGCCGATCTTGATGGCTGTTGCGATGCCGAAGTCGTCTCCACTGTGAGGGGAAAAGCTGAGCGAGAGATCGCGGCACATCGCGGCCCAATATAGGAAGTGCGGCTCGTCGAGGGTGCTGACTTTGCCACCTATAAACTTAGGATGACTCGCTAGTTGCCAGAGCAGCCAAGGCTCAAAGGGAGTAGCCCAGGAAACGAAAGAGGGCTCCAAGGCATGAACAATACCAGGTCGCTCCAGCCATTCCGCGATCTCAAAATATCCATCTCGCCGTCTTTGCGGATCGAGCGTATTGAGCCAACGGGAGGTCATGATCATGATTTCGCAGTGGTCGTGTTCTTGTGCGAGATCCAGGAGAGGTCTATAGCGATCGGCTCGAAAATGCGAATCCGCTTCCCCGCCGCGTGCCGTGACTCCGACGATGAACTTGGTGGTTGGGAATTCAGCCCGAAACCTTTGTAGCACTTCAGCGTAGAGGTCATTGCTTAGCTGAAAAATGTATCCGGTGTCTGCATTCAGAACAGGGACCAATTCAACACCGTAGTGCTGGGCCGAATGAAGCATCCAGTGGATGCTGGCTAGAAAGCCATCCCAGTCGGGCTCCTCCTCTCGGAAGGGAAGCAGGGCAGCAGCACAAAGCCTGGGACGTGACTGATGGTCGATAAGGTCTTCCTCGGCCGTCCACGCCCACTTTGTCTCCGTCCAAGTCGTCTCAGGCCTTAGTTCCTCAGGTCGCGAGATCAGTTCATGCGAGGGTTGTTGAGTTTTCATGGTTGGCCTAGGTTGGGGTAGGCTTGGAGGCCTGGGATTTTAGTTTGCGTTTCTTACGTTTGGCTGCAATCGGTTGCCAGAAAAGCCACACCCCGGATAGCAGCATAAGCAACAGCCCGACGGCCGCCGGGAGAAACAGCCCCAGCTTGGTGTAGTCGCCAAGAAAATACGAACCGTCGTGGAGTGATTCGATCCAATCCGATCGGCGAATGGCGACTTGCAGAATTTCCCCGGAAATCGAATCGAGTTGCATTTCCCAGTCCCCCCGAAGCAGCAGCTTTGTGATCCCCTTTGAGGGTCGAACATCGATGCGTTGAACGTCTTTCCACTGGAACTCCTCAAAGCCTTGGTGAGACTGTACCCGCTGGAGCATTTCTTCAAAGGGGATCGCGGGTACCTTGCCCGTTCCCTTCTTTTCCGGAGGTTGCACCCAAGCCCACTGCTTTTTGACCTGGAGCATCAGCCCCGTTGATACCACGATCAGTAAGGGAAGAGCAACGAGGAGGGTCAACCAATAGTGAATTCGGCGGTTAAGTAGATGGGGTTTCATAGCATGAAAGCGGGCCACGGGGAAAACGTTTGCTTACCAGGCTCCACTTTAGCATGGCTCAGCAGGCATTCCTACTTGATAACTTCGCCCCAGAGCGACGCGCTTCGGGCGAGCTAGTTAGCACAGTTCGCACAATCGCTACATCGGATGCGACTATTTGTCAGATCTAAAAACAGGCAACAGAAACAAGGGATTTCGGTATCAATTATGCCGAAACGAGCGGCTTCAGGGCGTTAACTTGCGTTACATGCCTTTCGCTACGTTAAGGTACTCTGTAAACTCGTGCAAAAATTGCAAACGCTGGGTAAAACCTCTGCAATAAATACCCTTTTGCAGAACAAAGAGGATAGGAGTTTCGGCTCGTGTCCGCGAACAAGAGCAACTTGGCAGGGGCTCGACAGCCAAGATGTCTCTGGGATTGTAAGATTTTTTGAAGCAGTCGTTTGCATTTTTTTGCGGCATGTTACGGAAATAAGGTCGCTACACTGTTCCGCTTTGCTGAAGTCACCACGTTGGGGGGCATCAAAAGAGTGGATGCGGCCCAATGTTTCCTATGCGTGCTTGACGAGTCGAACCGTTGGATACCACTGTCCCGTTAACTACTCATGACAACCCAAAGATTCCTGTTTCCTCGATGGACCAATAAGTTCCTGGCGTTGGTCGGCGTGTTGATCGCTGGCGGCGGGGCTTATGCTGGTGTGTTGTTCCTTGGGGCGACCAGTCCGGTTACGCTCAACACGAAATACCGACCGGAGCAGCCTGTGCCATTTAGTCACGCGCTCCATGCTGGCCAGCTGAAAATGGACTGCCGGTACTGCCACAACTCGGTAGATAAGTCAGCTCACTCGTCGATTCCCCCAACCCAAACGTGTATCAATTGCCACAGTCCCAAGACGGCTGCTGGCGAAGCCCCGACCCTTTCGGCGGTCCATGCCGAGAGCAGAAAGCTTCGTCCAGTTCATGAAAGCTGGCGGACGGGTGAGTCGATCGACTGGGTGCGGATACACCGCTTGCCGGATTATGTCTACTTTAATCATGCGATTCATATCGCCCGTGGTGTTTCTTGTGTGACTTGCCACGGTCGCGTTGACAAGATGGATGTCGTGTATCAAGCCGAAGACCAATCGATGACTTGGTGCATCAATTGTCACCGCAATCCCGCCCCTCATATTCGACCTGTGGAAGAGGTAACGAATCTGGGATGGAGTCTAGACTCCGAAGAAGAGCAGCTTGCATTGGGCAAGAAGCTTGTTGAAGAAAACAACATCAACCCTCAAACCAACTGCGCAGTGTGTCACCGATGAGCCTCACCGGTAAAGAGCATCAGCAACGATATTTTCGTAGCGTCGACGAGCTGCAGCAAACTCCTGAGTTTCAGCAGTTCTTAACTCGCGAGTTTCCGCAAGCGGCTTCGGAGTTCCCAGAAGGAGTTTCGCGGCGTCGATGGATTCAAATGATGGGAGCGTCGCTGGCGCTCGGCGGCGTAGCGGGCTGTCGGTATCAGCGCGAGGAAATAGGAGCCTTCGTAATTCGCCCCGAGGGTCGCGTTCCGGGGCTTCCAGAGTTCTTCGCAACCAACTTCGAATGGGCTGGCAGCGTAGTCAATGCTTTGATGACGAACATTGAGGGGCGTCCGATTAAGGTCGACGGCAACCCAGACCACCCAGCTTACGCGAACTCGCAGCCTACAGATTTCACCGAGAACAAAAAGCTGCGTTCGGCTGGAACGACTGCAATAACTCAGGCTTCGATCCTGTCGTTGTACGACCAGGATCGAGTAGCGCATCCGCTGTTGCGAGAGAGTGCGAAATCGGCTCCCAGGAAGTTCAATGGCGAAGAGTCGGCAAATAAGTCGGCTGCATGGGACGCCCTCACGGAATTTGTTAACGGCCAACGAACAGCACTGACTGCGTCTCAGGGTGAGGGGTTAGCGATCCTGTTCGAACCAACCCAAAGTCCATCTTTGCGTCGAGCGTTGGCCGACGTAAAGGCTATGTACCCTAAAGCCACAATGGTGAAATACGAGTCGGTATACACCGGCAAAGTAGCTAAGGCTCTCGACGCGGTCGGTGCTTCAGGCGGGTCAGTCAGCCTAGACATTGATCGAGCCAAAGTGATTGTCAGTTTGGATGCCGACTTGCTAGGTTCGGATGCCAACGGCGTGCACCACGCGCGGCAATTTGCTAATCATCGCAATCCAGAAGGCGAGTGGGTCAACCGTTTGTACGTTCTCGAGTCGCAGTACTCGGTTACGGGCTCGGCGGCTGATTTCCGGCTGGCTTTGCAGTCAAGACAAATGGGTGTTTTCCTGAAGAAGCTCGAGGCGGCGATCGACGCGGGAACCATCGTTGAAGACAAAGCCGAGGAAACTCTGTACAACAAGCTAGATGATGCTAGCAAGGTGACACGAGTGATTGAATGTATCGCTAGCGATCTTCTCAAGCACAAGGGAGAGGCGATCCTCGCGGTAGGTTCCCACCTGGATTTGAACGTTCAGTTGGCTGCTTTGCGTATCAACCAAAAGCTCGGCAATCTTGGCAAGACCGTCAAGATTTACAATGCTCCTGACGAAATGGGAGAGGTATCCACTCTTAAGTTGGACGAGTTCGTGGCTCAAGCGAGTTCGTTTAGTACGGTTTGGATTCTCGCCAACAACCCTGTTTTCTCTGTTGCAGGTGACGTTGCTTTGTCCAGTGCGATCGAGAAGATCAAGGACTCGGTCTACTGGGGGAATCACGACGACGAGACGGCTGAGGTCTGTCGCTGGACGGTACCGGCTGCCCATCCGTTCGAGGTTTGGGGGGACGTCCGGAACGTGGATGGAACGTATGGGGTTGGACAACCACTGATCGATCCGTTGCTCGACAGCAAGTCCGCTATTGAGTTCCTCGCGATGTTGAGCGGGATACCGTTCTCGTCCGGCATGGAATATGTCATGGACACCGCCAAGGCGGTAGCGGGTGGCACGCTAAGCGAGAGACTCTGGAAAGAGACTTTGCACAGCGGTTACCTCGCGGGAAGCGCTTTGACGCCGTTTTCGGGTGAACTATCCTTTGCGGCAACTGCGGATGCCGACTCCGTTTCGGTTTCGGCAAATGAATTGCCGGATGGTGAGGTTTCACTAGGACTCGATAAAAAACAGTTAGAGGTCGTGATTCGTCCTAGCGAGACGGTCTACGACGGGCGGTTGGCAAACAACGGTTGGTTGCAAGAGTGCCCGCAGCCGATCACGAAGTTAACTTGGGACAACGCCGCCATTTGCAGTATCAGCACTGCTCGAGAACTTGGCCTTAAGCAAGGGGAACTGGCGAACTTGCGAGTTGGCGATGCGAGTGTTGTATTGCCCGTATTCGTGGTTCCTGGACACGCCGAAGGTTCTTTCACCGTCAATCTGGGCTATGGCCGTGCTAAAGGCAAGGCTGGGGTGAACGGTAGTGAGGTTGGGACCAATATCGCCTCCTTCCGCCGCTGGAACCAGGCAGCGATTTACACGAGTGTCGAGGCCAAGAATACGACGACTCCGTATCCCCTGGCCACCACGCAAGATCACTTCGCGATTGAAGATGAACTCGGCATGCGTGAGGGTGCCAGACGAGCTCCTGCTTTGGTTCGAGAAGGAACGCTCGACGAATATAAAGAGGATGCTAAATTCGCGTATCATACGGTTGAGCATCACCTACCCATGAAATCTTTGTGGGAGGAGCCCGCAGTAGATATAAATTACAAGTGGGGGATGGCGATTGATCTGAACAAGTGCACGGGTTGCAATGCTTGTGTGATTGCTTGTCAATCCGAAAATAACGTACCGATCGTCGGAAAAGAGCAGGTTCGCAAGGGCCGGGAGATGCACTGGTTGCGGCTCGACCGTTATTTCGTTTGCGACGAAGCTGCGACGAAGGAAAAGGGATCATTCCGGGATCCTGTGGATCCAACCATTGTGACGCAGCCGATGATGTGCTCCCACTGTGAAACTGCTCCTTGCGAGCAAGTTTGCCCGGTAGCGGCTACGGTGCACACTGAGGAAGGCATCAATGCCATGGCTTACAACCGCTGCATCGGTACACGATACTGCGGTAACAACTGCCCGACGAAAGTGCGACGGTTTAATTACTTTAGCTATGTCGAGCAATACGGTTACAACTACGGTTGGACCGATAACCGAGAAAAAGCTTCGGCCAAGCTACAATCGTTGGTTCTCAACCCTGAGGTCACTGTACGTGGACGTGGTGTAATGGAGAAGTGCACGTACTGCATCCAAAGGGTTCAGAACGGCAAGATCACGGCAAAGACCAAGGGAGACGGCAGGGTGCATGATGGTGACGTTATCACCGCTTGCCAACAAGCGTGTCCATCTCATGCAATAACGTTCGGCGATCTTCACGATAAGACGAGTCGAGTTTACAAGTCGCATCATGATCCACGTTCTTATGCGGTTCTCGAGGAACTGAACATCAAGCCACGAACTTTGTATCTCGCGAAGGTTCGAAACGTACCGAAGCGTTTACAGACAGCTACCCAAGTAAATCCGAGCCGACCTGGTAGAGATCACCACGGTCACTCGGACGACCACTCACACGAATCAGGTGACCATGGCCACCACAGCTAACATCGCATCGTATAATCCCCGCGAAATCGACAACACCGAGGATGTTCCTGGGCAACGTGCGCCGCTGATCACCGGTAATCAGACATACAGTTCTGTTACTGAGATGGTCTGCAATGTTGCGGAGGCACCGCAACCGTTGTTGTGGTATATCCTGTTCGGTTTCTCCGCCGTGACCGCAACCATGTTTCTAGGCTTAATCGGATTCCTCCTCTACATGGGGGTTGGTATCTGGGGGAACATGAATCCAGTCTTCTGGGCGTGGCCGATCGTTAACTTCGTTTTCTGGGTTGGGATTGGACACGCGGGTACGCTGATTTCCGCGATTTTGTTCTTGTTCCGGCAGAACTGGCGAACGAGTATCAACCGTGCTGCTGAAGCAATGACTATCTTCGCGGTGGTTTGTGCAGGGATTTATCCAGGGATTCACGTTGGACGTGCGTGGTTAGCGTTTTGGTTATTGCCGTATCCAAGTTTGAACCTCTGGATGTGGCCTCAATTCCGGAGTCCACTTCTTTGGGACGTTTTCGCCGTCGGAACGTATGCTTCGACTTCGTTGGTGTTCTGGTACATGGGTATGATTCCTGACTTGGCGACCTATCGCGACCGATCGAAGACGAAGATGATGCGTCTTGTCTATTCGCTCCTCTGCCTGGGTTGGACCGGATCATCTCGGCATTGGCTTCGCTATGAAAAAGCCTATACCTTGTTGGCAGCACTTGCGGCTCCGTTGGTTTTGTCCGTGCACACGGTTGTTAGTTTTGACTTCGCGGTTTCGCAGGTCATCGGTTGGCACACGACCATCTTCCCACCGTACTTCGTTGCAGGTGCTATTTTCTCCGGTTTCGCGATGGTGGTTACGCTGCTCGTCCCGATGAGGAAGATTTACAAGCTGGAAAACTTGATTACCCTCCGGCACTTGGACAACATGAACAAAATCATCCTGGCGACTGGTTCGCTGGTTGGTTTAGCCTACGGCACCGAGTTCTTTATCGCTTGGTATAGCAAGAATCCATACGAAGGCTTTGTGTTCATTAACCGTGCGTTCGGTCCCTATTGGTGGGCCTACTGGATCATGGTTTCGTGTAACGTGATTTCCCCGCAACTGTTTTGGTTCAAGAAGCTGCGTACATCGCCGTTCTGGATGGTTGTGATTTGTATATTCGTCAATATTGGTATGTGGTTTGAGCGGTTTGTTATTACGGTTACCTCACTCAGTCGTGACTACTTGCCAAGCTCGTGGGGTTACTTCAGTCCCACGATCTTTGACGGCTTGATGTTCTTCGGCAGCTTCGGCGTGTTCATGTCGTTGTTCCTGTTGTTCTGCCGTTACTTGCCGACAATAGCCATGTCGGAAGTGAAGGGGGTTATGTCCGCAGACGTTCACGCTCGTCATGCACAAGACGAACTGCTAGGGGTTCACACTTCTGGCCACGGTCAGCACCACTAAGAGTTCGATTAATTTACTAAAGCCATAAGAAACTTTCTTATTCACAATAACAGTTCCTACCATGAGTGATCACAAGCCGAAAATTCCGATTGGGACGAAAGCCCCCAAGGCGTATGGCTGGATGGCTGAGTATTCCGACGAGCATCAGCTCTTGGAAGCAGCTCGCAAGGTGCGAGACTCTGGCTATACGGCAACCGATGCGTTTACTCCGTTCCCGGTCCACGGAATCGATCACGCGCTGGGAATCAAGCCTACGGTTTTGCCATTTATCGTATTGTGCTGTGGTGCGACAGGGCTTTGCCTCGCGTTGCTAATGCAGTGGTGGATGAACGCAATTGATTATCCGTACATAATCTCTGGCAAGCCGTTAGGAATTACGCCTGCGTCGATTCCGGTTACGTTCGAAATGACGATTTTGTTTTCGGCTTTCTCGAGCTTCCTGGGAATGATTGCTCTAAATAGTTTACCTCGTTTCAGCAATCCAGTTTTTACGAACCCAAGATTTGATCGCGCCACGGACGACAAATTTTTCTTGTACGTGAGTGCATCTGACAAATACTACAACCGAGAATCGGTTAAAGAGTTGCTCGGCGGTACGTCCCCCGACGCGTTGGACGAAGTCATGGATGACGAATCGCCTGCCGAATTGCCAAAAGCAGTCTGGTTGGGCGCTTTGCTCTTGGTTTTAACTGGTTTGATCCCTTTGATGATCGTATTTAACATCAGGGAAAGCTTCAGTGATAAGCCTCGATTCCACGTCTTCTTGGACATGGACTTTCAACCGAAGAAAAAGGCCCAGCAGCAGACGACAATATTCGCGGATGGTAGGACGATGCGTCCGCAAGTCGTTGGGACGGTCGGACGCGGACAACTCGAAGAGCAAGATGCGTTCTATCTCGGTTACGACCCAGATACGCTTGCTGCCACTCCTAAGTCTGTCGCAACCCGTCTTGTCTCCTTGCAGGATGGCGATGCGGGGTCACAAGAGGGTGCCACGACTCAAGAAGCGCTTCCAGCAGGTGATGCTCCAGCAAACGATTCTTCGATGGCTGCGCAGCCACCTGCTGTAGACGCTCCTGAGAAGCCATGGATTGCTGATCTGCCGATCGAGATCACCGAGGCCAACATGAAGCTGGGTGAGCAAAAGTTCCAGATCTATTGTGCTACATGTCATGGTTATGCCGGCTTCGGCGATGGATTGGTGCACAAGCGTGCTGATGCTCTAGCGCAGGGGACTTGGTTGCCACCGACTTCGATGCACATCGACAGAGTCAAGGAGCAGCCTGTAGGCAAGATCTTCAACACAATTTCCAAAGGTCAGGGCAAAATGGCAGGTTATGCCAATGCCATCACGCCAAAGGAACGTTGGGCGATCGTGTTGTACATTCGAGCATTGCAACGATCGCAAGATGCTAAGCTTGACGACATTCCAGTTGACAAGCGATCCAGTTTGGACGAGGCGGGAAGCAATTAGGGTTCGCAGAACACCTTCGTGAGACAAAGATCAAGAAAATCAAATCATGGGCATAAAGTACGATAAAGAAACGATTGAGCTTCCTGCGGCTTGGAAGATATACCCTCTGCCACTCATAGCAGCGGGGTTAATCCTTCTGGTGATTTCTTACATGGTAGGCTTGATGGTCGGTGGTGGGCCGAGCGATCCAGAGCGAGGGATGCAGTTCGCAACCCATTCGTACCTCGCCAACTTTATGTTTTTGTTTTCGTTCTCACTCGGTGCACTATTTTTCATCATGGTGCAGTTCCTGACGCGAGCGGGATGGAGTACGGCTGTCCGTCGCGTGGCTGAGATCAAGATGGCAATACTACCTTACTCAGCCTTGCTCTTCCTTCCTATCCTTGGGTTGGTATTGATGGGTAGCCATTCGCTTTACGAATGGAATCAAGAACCAGAGAAAATCCACAATTCCCTCATTCGTGGCAAAGTTGAGGATGGCTATCTGCAGAGCAACTACTTCACGCTGCGAAGCGCTGTCTACATTGGGTTGCTGACTTGGATGTCGCTTTGGTTTTTCTCGAAAAGCCGAGCGCAGGATGAGACTGGCGATCCAGAGCTTTCTTTAGTGCGTCAGAAGTGGTCTGGGCCGTTTATAATGATTTACGCCTTGGCCGTGAGCTTCTTGGCATTCGACTGGGTCATGAGCGTTGATGCCGCGTGGTTCAGCACCATCTTTGGCGTGTATGTTTTTGCTGCGAGTATGCTGGGTTTTTTCTCCATGATGGTCATTGTCAACATGCTTCTGGAGCGAGCGGGCAAGCTCAAGGGTCTGATCAATGTCGAGCACTATCACGATTTGGCGAAATTCATGTTTGGGTTCGTCATGTTTTGGTCCTACATAGCGTTCTCGCAGCTCATCCTGATTTGGTACGGAAATATTCCAGAGGAAACAGAGTGGTACCGATTCCGGCTAAATGACGGATGGCAATACTACTCCTACTCTTTGATTTTTGTCCACTTTGCTATACCGTTTCTCGGCTTGTTGAGTCGGCACGTTAGACGTCACCGAGCAGGCTTGGTGTTCTGGGCCTGCTGGCTGATCGCTGTGCACTGGATGGATATGACCTACCTAGTCATGCCTAACGTGAAGGGCAGCTTTGCGTTGGTCCCCATGCTAGGACACTTGGTGGGAGGCATCGGGGCACTCGCCTTGTTTGCAGGGTTCTTCTTGCTGAAAGCTTCGAACGTTCCGTTGGTGGCAGTCCGGGATCCGCGGATGCCCGAGTCATTGACCTATTCGAATCCGATTCTCTAGGAGTTTGTAGCAAAAAATGGCTCGTTACGACGATTTAAACACAAAGATGATTGGATATGCAACGGTGTTGAGCATCGTTGTTCTTGTACTTGTTCTGCAAGGTCTTCAAGGGCTCACTTCGAGTTTGGTTAATTCAGAGGACGAACGGAAGATGCAGTCTGATGATTATCCATTGGCTGCTGTGAAGCGTGAACAAATGGCGTCCCTTAACGGTTACAAGAGAGTGCAGGTGCCAGATGACTCCTCCGAGGATCCGAATGCGACCAAGGAGATGTTTCGCATCCCATTGTCTGAGGCGAAGAAACTGGTTCTTCAGGATCTCGGAAATTAATCCCCATTAGATTTCGCAACAAAGTGAATCCATGTTCCAGAACACGCGAATAACCTTTAGCAATGCGGGGCTTTGCTTCGTTGTTTGGTTATTCGTTTCGGTAACAGGATTTGCGGAAGTGTTCGGAAACGACCAAATCCCCGAGAGGCGGATTGGTGTCGGCGTCGAAGAGAAGTTAGACACCAACATCCCACTGGATGTTATGTTTACCGACGATCAAGGGCGTTTGGTGGATTTCGCCAAGCTCTTGGAGCAGGGCAAACCAATTGTCCTCACACTAAACTACAGCAACTGTCCGGGTTTGTGTGTCGCCCAGTTGAATGGTTTGGTCACGGGGATGAATAAGGTGAAAAGCCTTGCTCTGGGCAAGGATTTTTACATGGTTTCTCTCAGCATCGATCCACGAGATGGGGTGAAGAAGGCCGCTGACACAAAGGCTAGGTACGCGGTGGATTTAGAGCAGCCTCATTCTCCAGATGGTTGGAGGTTTCTAACTGGTTCTGAGAGAGATATCGTCACGATTGCAGAGGCGGTCGGGTTCAAGTACACGTACGATGCCAAACACGACCAGTACAATCACGCAGCGGCGGCGATTTTCATTTCTCCGAAGGGGAGAATCACCAGATACCTGTACGAAGTAGGATTCGTCGGGGAAACCCTGAAGATGGCGTTGGTTGAGGCAGGTGAAGGGCGGATTGGCAGCACGCTGGACGCATTTGTACTTTGGTGCTCCCACTATGACGCGAGTGAGAATCGTTATTCGGCGAGTGCTAGGAAATTGTTGTCGGTCTTTGCTGGAATTTTCCTGACGATGGGGCTCACGGCGATGGTGCCGTTTTGGCTTACAGGTCGCAAGGAACGCGCCCTGGCGCGAGAAAAACCAACGCAACCCGAGACAATTAGTCACACATCCTTCGGTTAGATTTTAGGTACACTTACGGAAATAGCGTTAAGAGAACGTAACTCCTGACAAGCAAAATCATGAACATGTCAATTTTGGCTGATATCGCAGATGGTTTTTGGTTCCCGAAGGCCGCATCCAGTTTCGCCGAGCGGGTCGATTTCCTGTACTACGCTATTCTTTGGATCTGCATCATTTTTTTCATACCGATCGTGTATGCGATGGTGTACTTCGCCATTAAGTATCGCGATCGTCCTGGGTACAAGGGAAGCCCGGAGGCCTTGCACAATAACACCCTCGAGGTGACCTGGACCGTTGTTCCGACCTTGATCGTGGTTTGGATTTTCTGGGAGGGGGCTGCCGGATATTTGGAAATGTCTCGAGTTCCAAACGACACGCTGGACATCAACGTGACGGCGAGAAAGTGGAGTTGGAGTTTCAAATATAAGGAAAACGGGGGCGAGAGCACCGATCTTTATTTGCCGGTCAACACTAATATCAAGTTGGTGATGCAGTCCCGAGACGTTTTGCATAGCTTTTTCGTCCCCGCATTCCGAGCAAAAAGGGACGTTGTGCCCGGACGATACACCTACATGTGGTTCCGACCGACGGTGGAAGGTGTGTACGACCTATTTTGCACGGAATATTGTGGGGATGCCCATAGTAACATGATCACGAAAGTTCATGTGCTGTCTGAGGATGAATACAAACTGCAATTAGCCGAGCTAATTAAAGAGCCAGAGGACATTGTCGAGCGAGGAAAATGGTTGTATCAACGCAAGGCTTGCATGTCGTGTCACTATGCGGGCGATATTGGTGCAAAAGGGCCTGGACCAAGCTACAACGGAACGTGGGGGAAGACATTTAGGCTGTCGGATGGTCGCGAGATCCTCTTTGATGAGCAATATGTTTTGAACTCGATTCGCAATCCCGCCAGTGAAAAGCGAGCAGGCTACGAGAACGCATCTGCCATGCCAGCTTACAGCCGTGCAGATTTGTCCGACGAGCACGTGGAAGCCATTACGGCCTTCATCGAATCGTTGAAGGACGAGAAGCCGTAGTAAATAATTTAATAAGTAACAAAATATTTGAGGAATTCTTTCTTCAGTCGAGGAATTAGAACATGAGTGCCGTTACCAGTCCCGTAATCGCGCCGGTAAGGACCGATGAGAAGGTTGAGCATCACTACCTCAACCATTCGTCTGGTTTTTTAAGCTGGGCGCTGACGCTAGATCACAAGCGAATTGGCTTGATGTATCTGGCAGGAATTTTGTTTGCCTTTTTCCTAGGTGGAGTGTTTGCCTTGGCAATCCGCTTCCACTTGTGGAATCCAAACCAGGATCCTGATTTAGCTTGGTTGTCAAATCAGACTTACAACCGAGTGTTCACCCTTCACGGGGCGATCATGGTATTCCTATTCATCATCCCTAGCATCCCTGCTGCGTTGGGCAATTTTCTTTTGCCGATCATGCTCGGCACAAAAGACGTCGCGTTTCCGCGATTGAATTTGGCGAGTTTTTACCTCTGGATAATCGGGTTCTTATTCTTCACATTTACGTTGTTTACCTCCGGTATTGACACGGGTTGGACGTTTTACACTCCGTATAGTATCGAGACGACATCTCAGGTAACGCCTGCGACGTTGGGTGTTTTCATTCTTGGGTTTAGCTCTATTTTCACGGGTCTAAATTTCATCGTTACCATCAACACCATGCGACCACCCGGAATGTCGTGGTTTAAGATGCCGTTATTCCTTTGGGCGGTATATGCGACATCCATCATTCAGGTTTTAGCAACACCGGTTCTTGGTATCACAGTTCTACTGCTTGCGATGGAGCGAATTATTGGGATCGGTATATTCGATCCAGCGTTGAATGGTGACCCGGTTACGTTCCAGCACTTCTTCTGGTTTTACTCACACCCAGCTGTTTACATCATGATTTTGCCAGCGATGGGGATCATCAGCGAGTTGATGAGCGTTCACAGTCACAAGGGAATTTTCGGCTACCGCATGATTGCGTACAGCTCGATTGCGATTGCTTTGTTCGGCTTTTTGGTGTGGGGACACCACATGTTCACAGCGGGAATGTCGGACATCACGACGATCATCTTCAGTGCATTGACGTTTACGGTGTCGATCCCGTCGGCCATTAAGGTGTTCAACTGGGTTGGTACGATGTATCAGGGAACTGTTTCGTTAAACACCCCCATGGTTTATGCACTGTCATTCCTGTTCTTATTCACCATTGGTGGTCTGACAGGTTTGTTCTTGGGTGCTTTGTCGACAGACATGCACTTGCACGACACTTATTTCGTAGTAGCACACTTTCACTATGTGATGATGGGCGGTACGTTGGTCGCGTTTGTTGGTGGTCTGTTTCACTGGTGGCCGAAGATGACCGGGAAGATGTTTAACGATGCTGCTGGTATTTTGTCGGGCGTAATCGTTTTTGTTGGGTTCAACCTGACGTTCTTGCCTCAATTCGTTCTTGGCACGAGAGGGATGCCTCGACGCTACGCATCGTACGTGGAGGAATTCCAAGACTTGCATCGTCTGTCCACGATTGGAGCGGCTATGCTTGGCTTTGGATTGCTGGTTGCTGGCCTAGTCTTACTTCACTCGATCTTTTATGGAAAGAAAGCGCCGAAGAATCCTTGGGGTGGTGCGACGTTGGAGTGGGAATGCTCCTCACCTCCACCGCACGACAACTTCAGTTCGCCACCACCGGTGGATGATCCTTACGATTTCCGTGGTATAGAATACGACGGCAAGTCTGGCGGTTACGTCAAGAAATAAGTATCTTTACAACACAATTTCGCCGCTCCAAAACGGGGCGGCTTTCCCTCATTTACCAGCTCTGAAATGTCAACAGAAGCCGTAGCACAAAACGAAAACCACGATCACGGGCACCACGAGCACCCCTCTTGGTTGGCTCATCACTTCGACGATGCTCAGCAACAGTTTGATGCTGGCAAGTTTGGGATGTGGATGTTCTTGGTCACTGAGGTTCTTTTCTTCTCGGGCATGTTTTGTGCCTACGTGCTCTTTCGGAACCGAAATCCTGAGGTTTTTGAGTATTGCAGCTCTTTTTTGAATACCAAGCTGGGAGCGATCAACACGGGCGTTTTGTTGTTTAGTTCGTTGACGATGGCTTGGGCGGTGAGGGCAGCACAGCTAAAGCAACATACCCTGTTGGTAGGCATGCTGGGTGCGACACTCGGTTGTGCGGCGATATTCCTTGGTGTTAAGGCGGTAGAGTACACTCACAAGTGGGAGCTTGGTCTGCTTCCTGGGAGGATGTACGTGGCTCAAATGGAAAATCCGGTGCATGGCGATCATCATTACCTCACGTATGTGATGATTTTGCCCTTGATCCTGACGATCATTGCTGGTTTGTACTACATCTATTCTGTTGTAATTTCGAGCCGATTCCACCGACAGGTTTCCGGACCGGTGCTGGTTTCAGGCCTATGTTTCTTTGCTGGCATAGGTCTCGGTAATATTTTGGAGAGTGGGGATCATGGCGACCATGGCAGCCACGTAACCAAAGCGGAGCATTCTCAGGTAGAAGGTCATCATGGCGAGGCTGATCACACGGAAAGCACCAGCAACTCCGAGGCGCGATTCACTTTAGTTTCGGATACTTCTAGGGTCTTAAACCCCGACGTTTATGTGCCAGCACTAGAGCAGCAGATTCCGGATAGCCAAGTAAACAATCAAGGTATGGCTGGTTTGTTTTTCAGTATTTACTACTGTATGACAGGAGTTCACGCAGTCCACATTCTCGGTGGAATGGCGGTAATCATTTGGTTGATCGTCAAAGCAGCGCGGCATGAGTTCCATTCCCAGTACTTCGGACCGGTCGACAACGTCGGTTTGTATTGGCACTTGGTGGACTTTATCTGGATCTATTTGTTCCCATTGCTTTACCTGATCGGTTAAGCAAGCCAATGTCATCACCAATCGCAACACTCACAATCTAAGACAAAGATGGCTAATTCGCATACTTCAACGACAGATGCCCAGGGAGTGGCAAGTGACGGACATGGACATGGTCATGGACACGCGGAGGGGGAGTTCGCACACCCAGCGCCGGTGTCTATGCTCTTGTCAGTTTTTGCCGCTTTGCTTGTATTAACGTTTCTGACTGTGTTTCAGGCTCGGTTCAAGCTGGGGGATATGGAAATTGTTCTGACGTTGTTTATCGCTACAGTGAAGGCAGGTTTAGTTATTGCTTTCTTTATGCACCTTCTGTGGGATAAGCCTCTCAATGCTATCGTTATCCTCAGCAGCTTGATCTTCGTTTCGTTATTCCTAGGGTTTTGTTTGATGGATGCCAGGGGCTACCGCGACAACCTCATTATGGATCCCAATGGAAATTTGCTAGAAAATTCAAAGCCTGCTGCACGGCAAGTTAGCACCAGCAAATAGGTTGTAACCTCGCGGGGATAGCGTTGCGTTTCGAGCACATAAGGCATAAGCCCCCGCTAGAGCTTCTAAATCCACGGGGCATAGTCTTGGTTCTTGCCCCGATGCGGAGCAATGTCAATCTGAGCCGTATTGTGCGTTTAGCTGGTTGCTTCGGAATTACTCGAGTTATTCAGTGCGGGCAGGGGCGTGTAGACCGAGAGATAGCACGGGATGCAGCGAATGTCGTTGAAGTGATCCAGCGCAGAACTCTGCCCCCTGTTCTGGAGCAATTGGGAGCTGAGGGGTATCAACGCGTAGGCTTGGAACAGACAACGAACTCAGAGTCTCTTTATACCTTTCAGTTCGTCGAAAAAACCGCCCTGGTTATTGGTAGCGAGCGGGAAGGTTTATCACAAGAAGAATTGAATCTCCTCGACCGAGTGGTAGAGATACCCGTATATGGGCAGCCCCATTCCTACAACGTCGCAACAGCTGCGACGATGGCGGTTTACGAGTATTGCAAGCAAAACAGTATTCTCAAGTAATCGGCGGCTCTTTCCCCCTGTTTCGTAGGGTTGTGGCCTGTGAAGTCGGTTAGCTGTCAATGGAACTATGGTTAAATTTTAACGCGCAGATCATCTTTTTTGCTTGAAGCGACTTTCCTCTAAATACCGATCATAGGGACTGAGGCATCCTGCGCGAATGGTTGCCATTGATTCCAATTGAGGTACGAGACGTGAAAAAGAGACTTTTCTTTGGCTTTCCTGCAAGCACTTTAGCTCTCCTTGCTTCTGCACCTATCGTCGCGCAAGCTCAGATGCCTGCCCAACCGAATGGGTTGCCGTTACCATCGACGACACAGCCAGTCGGCACACCGGCTGGGAGCATGGAAGCCGCCCTACAAATCTACGACTTGCCTTTGGAGGTTGTTGGCAGTGTGGCAGCCCAATTGCAGCTCCACTATGGCAATGACAAACGCATTCGCATCACAACGGAACCGGGCACTGGTCGATTGATGGTGCTGGCTCCACAGCTCATCCAAGATGGAATCAGAAATTACGTCGACGCAGTTCGAGTGAAGACGGGAACGATCACGGTCGATGCGCGCGGCCAAGTCATTCCATCCGCTATTCAAAAAGCGGATTACACATTGCGGAATCTTACGGCCAAGCAGTTGGAGGATACCGTTGCTCGATTGGTTGGAAAGAACGTGACGACGGTCGAGGTAGCGCGTGGCACCGTTAGTTTGCGGACATCATCCGCCACCGGTTCGCAAGAGTTGATGCAGATCGATCGCAATACCAACACAGTACAAATGTCAGGGACACCCGCGAGCGTTCTAGGCTGGACTGAGGTTGTCACGGCTCTGGACCAGGGTCAGGCTGATAAGCAGCGTCCCACGAAAGTGATTCCGATGGGGCCAGCCTCACCCGATCGAATCGAGAAAGCGGTTCGACTGGTCCGAAACGCTTCGTTCCAGCAAGAAATCGGTCAACAAGACCCGGTGCTCGATCCTGACGATCAGGCCACTGCCGTGGTTTCCCAAGACGATCCGACCACCGGAAGCGGATTGATTGGCGAAGTGGACATCTCCTTCATCAATGATCTGGGACTTGTGGTGATCAAGGGGCGGAGCAAGGACGTTGAGCGAGTTAGAGAGGTTATCGAGAAGATCAAGGCTCAAAGCCAAGAGACCAAGCCAGACATTGTCTTGCGAGACCTGACTCATGTGAATAGCCAAGCGATCGAAGTCATCATTCGAGACATCAACACCAACGTGTTTGCTCCACGTCAGGGCCAAGTCAGCATCACCGCTCTCGTCCAGCCCAATGCCTTGCTATTGATTGGTCGAGAGGATGCGATGAAGAGTCTTATGGAGCTAATCGACAAGCTCGATCAGCCTCTGGAAGCGAACAGTCAGCCCAAAGTGTTCAAGCTATTGCATACTTCGGCTTTGGATGCTGAAGAGCTTATCCGCAACTTCTTCTCGGACAGTGCCACAGGGGGCGCTGCTCAAACGGATCGAGTTGGGCTGAGCACTCGAGTCAAGGTAGTCTCGGACTATCGAACCAATGCTTTGGTCGTTCAGGCGTCACCGCGAGACATGATTGAGGTTACCAATCTGATCAAGGATATCGATGTCGATACGGCGCCTGCTGAGAGTCAGATCCGAGTTTTTCCGATCAAGAACACCGTTGCTTCCGAGTTGCAACCGATCTTAGCAGCAGCCATTGGCGGACAAACGGCTGGAGGACAACCTGGCCAAGGACAGCAGGGGCAGCAAGGGCAGCAAGGACAGGGAGCGACTACCGTTAACTCTCAAGCCCGTACTCCCGGTGGAGTAATCACTTGGCGACGCGATAAGGATGGTAGAGAGATCGATTCTGGAATCCTTTCAGGCGTGGTCATCACCTCCAGTCCAACCATTAACGCGTTGGTGGTAAGAGCACCGTCGAGGAGCATGGACTTGATTGCCGCCCTGATCGAACAGCTCGACGCGTTGCCTGGCGCCGAAGCCAAGATCAAGGTCTTTCCGGTTATCAATGGGGATGCTACGAGCTTGGCACTCACGTTGCAACAAGTGTTTGGGCTACCTGCTACTGCAGGCACAGCTACAACAAATGCTCTAGCGATTGGTCTGCAGAACTTGGCTGCTCTAACCAGTGGCGGTGAAGGTTCGATTGTTCCGCTCCGCATCACGACCGACGCGAGAACCAATTCGATTATCGCATCGGGTTCAGAATCGGACCTAGGTGTGATCGAAGCCGTCCTTTATCGATTGGATGATTCGGGTGGACAGCAACGATCCAATCAGGTTGTATGGTTGCGAAACAGTGCTGCCAACGATGTTGCAACCGCGATTAACAATTTGCTCAACGTTCAGCGACAAACGATCACCCAATTGCTTCAACAAGGGCAGCAGATCAGCGTCTTCGAACGAGCGGATCGTGAAATATTTCTGGTTGCCGAGCCAGCAACGAACATGCTTATCATCAGTGCCACGCCTCGCTATATGCCGCAGATCATAGAGATCATCGATCGGCTTGATCGACAGCCGCCGATGATTGCGGTAGAGATACTGATAGCTGAGGTTCAACTCGATGATACCTTCGAGTTTGGAAATGAGTTCGGTATACAAGATTCCCTGCTCTTTAGACGTGGCAGTGCCTCTCGCGGCACATTGGGTAGCCCAGCGTTTAACGTACCTGGTACTCCTCCAGTAGGAACAGCGGGAGGAAGTCTAGCCGGCCAAGGGTTGACTGGATTCGGATTGGGTCGGACTAGTTCAACGCTAGGTTATGGCGGTTTAGTCTTGGCAGCTGGTAATGAGTCCATCAACCTATTGTTCCGAGCACTTCAAGATGCGAACAGACTGCAAATCTTGTCACGCCCAAATCTCCTCACCATTGATAACAATATCTCTGTGGTTCAGGTGGGCCAGATTGTTCCTCGGGTCAATGGCGTTAATGCTACGGCTTTCGGACAGCAAATCATTACCGAGGATAAAGACGTCGGCTTGATCATGCAAATTCAACCTCGAACAAACCAAGATGGCTTAATCAACATGGTTGTCGCAGTCGAGCGATCCTCAGTCGAGCCAGATGAGACCGGTATCCCCGTAGGATTTGGTCCTAACGGTGAAACCATTCGTTCACCACTCATCAGCCGAACTTTGGCACAAACGCGAGTTACTGCCTACGATGGCCAAACGGTTGTTTTGGGTGGATTGATTCAGAAAATCCGAACGAGTCGTTCCCGTAGAGTTCCATGGCTGTCGAGCATACCGATCGCTGGTAATCTGTTTAAATACGAGACCGAGGGTGCCGTCCGATCGGAATTGTTAGTGGTAATGACGCCACGTGTGGTCAACGCGAACGACGCAGGGAAACTGGAACTGCTTAAGCAAGTAGAATCGTCCCGAATGAGCTGGTGCATGGCAGACATACTCAACATTCATGGTGATGTTGGACTGTCTCCTGGGAACGGACTTTGGGGCCCAGCAGCGTCGCCTGTGATATTCCCTGACCTGCAACCAACGGTCGAGGGAGAGTTCTTTGGAGGCGAAGTCATCATTTCGCAACCAGAATCGATGGAGGGCTATGTTCCTCAAGAAGCTCCTGTACAGATTAACTCTACACAACGAGCTCCTCAAAACAGGAATGGTAGCGGACGTCCGTCACAAGTGGAATCGGCTGCTCCTTACCTCGGTCAGGTTAATACCAGCGGCCAATTTAATTCCAGCGGTCAGTCCAATACCAACGGTCAGACAGTGCAGCCAGCAGGTTATCAGCCGCCGGCTCGACGCTAGTCAATCAGTCTATCTACTAAACGATCGACTGACCGACGTCAATCGATCGCAAACCTCGAATTCTTTCTCCACTGTCAATTAAGCCTTCACTACCGAAGCGGTCTGAATTATGAAACGTGTTATAACCTCGGTTGCACTGCTCACGGTCGCCATGAGTTTGGGCTGTGCCTCCCTTACTTCCAACACGGAAACCAAGGGCAAGAAGAAAGACAAGAGTTGGTTCTCGTTTTCAAAGAAAGAATACCAAGTTCCTCAGTCGATGACCGTAACATGGGCCTACGACGTCTACACGATTCCAGGCAAAATACCAACGCGGGGGTTTGGCGGGAGGATGTACTTCTATAACGAAAAGTCACAAGCTATTCCCGTGGATGGCGAGTTAATGGTCTACGGATTCGATGATACCTACGGCGATGCAGATTTCCGAAACCTTAGCACCGCCGCGAAACGCTTTAAGTTCACATCGGAGCAGCTTACGAATCACTTTGATGAGGGCCAATTGGGAGCCTCATATAGTGTTTGGATTCCCTGGGATGCTGCTCCTGGAGACCAAAAAAAGATCATGCTGATACCGACCTTCGTCGCTAAAGATGGACGCATTGTCCGCGGCTCTCCCGCGACGCTGCTGCTACCCGGCAGATCGCCAGATCCCACAGAAACGCAAACGACTACGATACTTCAGGTCAGCGGCAGCGGGACTCAAGCGGCAACACAGGCTGTCGCGACCAGTCAAACCAATCCGGAGTCATCGCATCCGAACATTACCACCATTAACGTACCTCGACGCGTATCGTCGCAGCTTGCACAACCCGTTACACCGGAGCTCTTGGAGACCTTTGAACGGTTGCAAGAAGAGCATCGTCGTGAACTGGAGAAACGCACATTGGAAATCCCAGCGAATTCGATGAGTCAAACAACCCACTTGTCTCCGCCACCATCGAGCCTTCAGGTTCCTCTGCAGGTCCGCCCCATGATTGACCCCGTGCCTAGCAGTGTCAATCTGGGCCTCTCGCCGTACAGCACCTCGTTGAATCCGACGCTCTCTGGCAAATCTGGAGAAACCCAGTCAAATTCGCCTACTTTGCCTCAACCTCAATTTCATTCACAACCGAATCCACACCCGGCTCCAGCAGCAACATTCGCTCCGCCAGTTTCTTATCAGCAGTTGTTGCAACAACGCCAGTAAGCCGGACGATTCCCGATTCGGCAGCGATGGTGACACCTTGCAGTTTACTTGGGAACGGATAATTGCGGAGACGATTCGAATACGTGGTAGCCACTTCTGAAACGCGTGCATCACTCAATTCAACATCAGGTATGACAATGGCACGAATCTGGTTCTGGGGGCGAGTATTGCCCCCCAACTGATTTCGGTTGCGATTGTTTAGACCTCCGAGAGCACCTAGCCCTCCAAGACCGCCGAGTCCCCCGCCTAGCCCTCCGCCGAGGCCACCCATACCTCCGCCCAGGCCACCACCTCCTGTAGTCGTTCCACCAAAGGCACTAGCTCCGAACGCGCTACCACCGCCGGTTCCTCCAGTCACGCCACCCGCCGCTCCATCCAAGCCAACGCGACTACCCCCGAACACGCTTCCGGCCCGCACATTGCTGTAGTCAACTAGGGCCACCCCGGTCACCCCCGGCCCTCCAAAGGCACCTGGAGCTGCTGCCTGGCGGTTTCCCGCAGCACCGCCAACACCGCCTCCTCCTAAGCCACCGCCCCCTGCGCCACCTCCAATTCCAACTCCTCCTACACCGCCGCCACCCAATCCACCCAATCCACCCAAGCCGCCCTGAGCACCTCCACCGAACTGGCCGAACGAATTCGCCCCTAAGCAGGTGAGTGAAAGAAGAGTGGATAAACCAAGTACGTGGGATCGCTTCATGGGAGCGGCTCCTGATTGATAGATGACCAAATAAACTGTCTGTACCATTATTCCCATAGAGTCTGATCAAATGCAATGCAAGCATTTTGATTTCCTTAGGGATTTTGTCGCATACCTTCGGTATCGAACTTCAAAACTGGTAACTCGATTTACTTCCCAAATGTACAGCATGGCAGGGTCGTTCCTTTCGAACCAGATGATCCGCTTGTAACGACCAGTTAGAATTTGGGCTTAAAGCCGGATCACGTGTCTGTTGACGAGCGCAGGGCGTTGCCCAAAGTTTAACCGCATGCCCAACGGGCTGCGGTGGGCGTTCTAACCCAGATCTCGACGGAGTGCTCAAGTGACTATTCGCTGAGAGGGTTGTTAGTGGCTGCCCCTGGAGGCCTTAACGCAGGGCGTTGCCCATGCGGTTAAACGATTTACCTGTCAGCGCAGGGCGTTGCCACTGCGGTTAAACTTTGAAACCGGCTCCAGGCTGGGAGTTGATTCTTTAACTGGCCGTTCGATTGTCTCCCCCACCCCAGCGGTCGACCTCTCCAAAAAACTCTTGTCCATGGATTGTCCCCCAAGGCGCTTAGCCCACGTAACGACTCACCTGAAAGGTACGCGATCGCTTGATCGTCATTGAGCTCTATAACTTCCCGAGATTTAAACCAGTTGTCGCGAGTTAAAGCCAGCGTGTGGCTCGGCTCTAAGCGTCGGGCGGCGGGAATTAACGCCAATGGGGGACGCGCCACCTGATCATGACGATCTAGCATCTTCCACGTCTCCTCCGTTCCCAAGTAAACCTCGTCCCGCAACTGACGAACGACACCGTTTCGTATCTCGCCAATGCCTTGCAATTCGGATAATAGATCGAGCTGAGGATGAGCACCTTGTTTCTTCTTACCGGAATGAGCTTTGTGTGAGCCCTTACCCTTGCATCTGTCATGCCTGTCAGGCGCATCTATTTGTTCGTGCGGCAAATCCTCGTTTAAAACCAAGCCGCCTGCGAAACCACCCGCGCAGGAATCACGGTGAGGCCACAATCGATAGCAACCTTCATAGGCTGGTGACGCCCAGTTCGCCAGACTCGGTGAACACAAAGGGGAGAATACATTCCCAAAAGACTCCACCAATCGACTCAGTTGCATCTCGTTCTCTTCTAGAGCAAACGTACAAGTAGAATACACAAGTCGCCCTCCTGGCTTTAGCAGCTTTATGGCAGCATCCAAGATTCGTTGCTGACGAGCTGCACTATGCTCAATCTGCTTGCTAGACCAAGCGTTCGCTTCCCGCTTATCACGGGACACCATCATTTGACCGCTACAGGGAGCATCGACTAGAACAGCGTCAAACTCACCGGCAAACTCCTGTGCCATCCGATCTGGATCCAGTTCCGTGGTCAAATAATTCGGCAATCCGGTGCGGCCTAACATGTACTTGAGCACATTGGTGCGAGACCGAATCGGCTCATTCGCGACCAAGACTCCTTGCCCCTGCATTCGCTCCAAGATAGCAGTCGACTTTCCCCCGGGAGCTGCACACAAGTCGCAGATCAACTCTCCTGGCTCCGGCTGTAATAGGCTAACCGGGAGCAGAGAGCCTGCATCCTGAATGTAGTAACAACCCGCGGCGTAATGCAAAAATCCCCCGGGTCGACATTCGCTATCCCTTAGAAAGAAACCTGCGTCATTCCATTCCACAGGCTCAACCTCAAAGGGTAAATCCGAAGCCTGAAAGTCATCACGCAGCCGGATCGCTCTGCGAGGGTGCTCACCTAACGAAGCTGTAAAAGCTTCCGACTCAGAACTCGGAAGCAGAGATAGGAACGATTCTAACAATCCCTTGCGCCGATCTTAAGGAGCGTCAGCTGGCGAGTTCTTCTCGCGCCATGGTTTTTTCTCTTGGTAGCTCTTGAGCTCCTCACGCAGCTGTTCGATCTGCTCGCTCTCTTCTTTCTCACCTAGCTCAACAGCTTTCTTAGCATACTCTACCGCCTTTTCAAAATCTCCCGCTTCGGCATAAGCAGCTGCCAAGGTGCTCACCAAGTGGGCCTCCGTAAAGTCGGTCATCTCGCAAGCCTTCAGCCCTAGCTCCAACGCTCTTTCGCCATCGCGAACATTATCTTCGGGACTCGTTGAAAGAATCCATGCGTAGTTGTTGAGCAAGTTGGATTGCTGTGCGGGGCTCGCGGTATCTGGCATGAGCCTTAACGCTTTCTCATAGGCGACGGTCGCTTCTAAGTGCTCACCTTGCCCGAGATAAATCTCACCTCGTAATCGATACGCTTCCCAACTGCTGGAATTGCCACGTATCACTTGGTCGAGGGTCCTCAAAGCAGGCTTGATTTGATTCGATTGCCAATAGGCAATCGCGAGCTTTTTGAGTAGCTCCTCTTTCTGTGGCGATCCATCCGCGAATTGGGCGGACAAGGTTTTGAATTCTTTAGCCGCACGCTCAAAGTCACCTTCGGCGACCGCTAATTCACCACTGAATAGCAAGGCTTCTAGATTTTGGTCGTCAGTCTCTAAAACGATATCAATATCTCGCCGAGCAGCTTCGGCATCTTCCATTTGTGCAGCTAAGCGAGCACGCAGAAAAATGGATTGCACGTTGTCCTTCATCAGCTTGAGCGATTCATCGAGATCGGCCTTAGCCAATTCCAGGATTTTCTTTGCTTCCTCTTCGCTCTTCTTCTTGCTTTCCTCATCCGCTTCAGCAGAAAGCTCGGCGATTGAGATGGCAGCCGATTTCGATTGGTATAGCAAAGCTCGTTGTCGGAGCACGGCCGCGCGGGACTCATCCTCGGTCAACAAGCCGATTGAGCTCGTGCTGAATGCAATCGCCTCATCGATTTGATCCAGTCTGAGCAAGGTCGCAATCTTGGTCGATATCAACTCCACACTTTCAGGATTGACCCCTAACATACGATCGAGCGTCAACAAAATCTTATCGAACTGTCCTGTCTGCCCGAGAGCCGACAGTAGCTTCTTACTGAGCATGTCATCGACGGGATTAATCTCCACCGCCTTTTCGAGATCAGCCAACTGCTCTTCTACGTCATCACCCATAGCAGCTCGCGCATCGTAAAGCCTGGATAGGCTCTGTCGATTTTCACTGTTCTTTCGTGCCTCAAAGAGCGGAGTAAAGTACTCAATTCCCTGATTCAGAATCTCGCGTGCCCCCTCGAATTCCTGACGATCGGCCAGAATTTGCGCCTTAATGATGTAGGCTTCTGTTTGTGAAGCATCAAAGCCGATCGCTTTAGAGACATCGTCTAACGCATCGAGCAAAAGCTTACTACGTCGAGATCGAGGACCGCCGCCTTGGAGTGCTGCTTGAATATTGATTTTGGCTTTCTCGCTGTAGGCAGAACCCAGGAACCGCTTAGCAGCAACCTCGCTGTCCTCGGAGAGTCCTTTTTCGATTGCAGACTCTGCCAACGTGATCGCTTCCTTGAGCTTGTCGGTAGAATCCACCTTGATGCGAAGCTGGATCGCTTTATCAAAATCCTCTTCACCCGGCTTGGGAACCGGAATCACCAAAGCTGGCGGGTCGGTCTTTTGTTTTTTGTCCTGCCCTCCGCCTGTCTCGTCCTGTCCAAAGCAAAGAGCGCCATACGCCAGCGGAAACATGGTTCCACCCGCAAAGGTCAACACTCCTAAAGTCGCGATCCTAATTTTGGCCAATGTTGATATTGGCTGATGATGTTTGCTCTGTTTCATGGTCTTTGGTGGGCGGAAAGGTGGGAAGGGCCCCAAATTTTTGGTTGCTCGTCAGCATTACTGACCGATCCTTATTGTATAGCCAGATCAACCAGTCGTCCTAGATCGAATACTCACTCTTCGGAAAAACTACGAGGAACCCTAGCTAGCGGATCGGGCCAAAATGCTACCTTTTCGTTTTCAGGTTGATCAAACGGCCACTCCATTGACGACTCGCTCAACTGCGCTTCTATCAAAATTTCGCGAAGGTCGCGAAATGGCGAGATTTCTCGTCGGCCCAGTAGAAACCTTTCGTCAGGGGCCAAATAAATCCAGCAAGGGATATTGGATTCCTGGCCAGAAGAGACGATTGGATAGGCAGGGAGTACCTCGCGGTCGTACTCATTGTTTGCCGCCCCCGGCCGATAGCCCTCGATCCGATCTAGAGCTCGCGTCGTCTCCCGCAGATCGTCCTCATGGAATTGCCAAATTTCCCCGAGCAACCATGATTCTCCCCGCAAAGCAGCTGGATAAGGCCCTAGATCAAACAATCTCGCCCTGACCAACCCAGGCAAAACTCGGGTCGGCTTTCGCGGCCACATGTCTCCGCGGAGTTGCTTTTGCTTAAGTGTTCCGTAAACGAAAAAGGCTTTTGGCTCATTCATTTCGGGTGGTTGTTACTCTTTCAGGCGTACGGTCCAACTGCTGACTTCCCCCTCCATGGCAACCACGATCCTGAGACTTTCCCCCACCGAATGGATACTTGCACCAAAAATTCGTCGCCCAAAAGACATTTGGTCAGGAAACTTTCCTCCGATGGCTTGCAGGTGAAGCACCCGATTGGGTGCGGTCATGAGAAAATAGAATGCGTTGGATTCACTCGTAGTGGAAGCGAGCAAGCGGCACTGCTCTGGTCTCGTTGCCAATGCTTGAGTCGATAAGCTCTGGAACTTGTCATCCAAAACAACCGCCGCTGTCTCCGCGCTAGGCAGTTTGGCCAAACCAACCAACCTCGGTCCATCGGGTGTCACACCCCACAACCAGAGCCCAAACTCTGGCTTAAACATAAGAGGCTTCGGCGGACCGAGTTCGCTTGTCGGCACCTGCGATTCGATGAATTCGATTGCACCGTCGGCTCGGACCGCACTCCATGCGATGGGAGCCCCCTTGCTGTTCAATCTCGGCATGATACTGCTGATCGCATTCTTTTGGGGATTGCTTTCGACGGCAACACTGCTGCGCTGCGTTGCAGGATTGAGTGCAATAATCCTCGACGCACTTGTTACTACGCAAAATGCTGGCTGACCATCGGCTAAGCACCAAGCTGCGTTGAGAATGGTCTCGTCGGCTAGCAAAGGAAATTGCTCGACCTCGAGCGGCGACCAATTTCCCCCCACTCCTCGGGGAGCGACGGTAAACCAGTAACGTGGCAGCCCCTCTGGAACTATGTAAATATGTTCGTGTTTCCATGGATCAGGGTAGATCCAGAATCGTTTGGCATTGACGGTGCTTTCTACCGGCAACTTCGCAACGATCGCTCTCTCCCCACGCTGGTCAATCGCCCACAAATTACCTGCGTCGTCCAGAACAGTCATGACTCGTACCGACGATGCACTGTCCGCGTAAAGCTCCCTCACGCTGGTGTTAGAACTTTCCAGCCCAACCAAAAATGGTTCTCCCATCGCTGCCACGATGCCATCCTCGAAGGTGATCTTCCAGTCTGGCTGAATGTCGTGAAAGACAAAAGGGAACTGTGCGATTTCCTGGTAGTCAGGTGGTAACTTGTTGAGTTCTTCTCGCGCAAGCACAAATCGATGGAGCTGTGCAGTATAGCGGGCTTCATTCTGGACCGCGTTTTTAAAAGCTATCGTGGCCAGATCCACTTCTTTCACCAGAAGCGGGACATCTACGACCATTCCGAGTGGGAGCCTTTTTTCGCTAAAATGCTGGATTCGATTATCGCTGCCGATAACGACTGTGGCCGGAGTTGCTTTGACACCCAACTGATCGGCCAGCGTTCGTTGAGAATCAGTACCAAACGGCAATGTGCAATTCCAAGCCGCCAGGACAGCTGCCATTCTCTCAGCAGGTCGATCCGAAACGAGAATCGTTTCATAATCCTGGTCCACACCTCGTTCCTTGAGCTGCCGCCTCACTGAATACAATTCATCGATGTAGCTCCGACTTTCCTCGGAGTCATCAATGAAATGGAACGAGGTAACCTTGGCCTGACGCTCTGCAAAATCGAAAAGCGGTTTTTCATCGACATCATTCAATGAAAATGGCTTCACAACGCGACCCATTTGCAGGGGGACGTCTCGCAAAGGAGCAGGGATAAACCTTCGAAGCTGTAGATCGGATTGCTGGGGCTTGATGGTCCATGTGGTCCAATCAATTCGCTCGTCAAATTTAATGTTTTTGTAGTCGATCTGACAAACGATTTCGCTGGGTGCAACGGTCGCTGGAATGGGGAGCAACAAGCCACCCAATACCGCATGCGGAAACTCTTGTCGCATCAGTATTCGATTAGGTTCGTCGATCCAATAAACCCAGCTAACATCCTGCAATGTTAATTGAATCCGCTCGCATTGCACGCCGTCCATTTCCGCTGGGCTCAACCAGCGAGTGGTCACTTCGTCGATAAACGCTTTGCTTCCACTTTCATCGAGCAGAAAGCCAATATTCAGAGGTAAGCCGAACATGGGGTTGATGAGTTGTTGTCCGAGATGATCTCTCAACAACCAATCGATCGAGATGGTCTCGGGCAAGGGCCGCACGAGTCGTTGATTCGGGATGCCGTCCGACGACGTTTGATCAAGAATGGACTCAAAGGTTTCAGGAGTCCAAGACGAACGCAACGACTCAACGTGAAGAGCCAGCTTGTTGGGGCGTTCGAACGCAATACGACACGGCACTTCCTCTTCGACAGGATCTGTCGGGTACGGAACCTTTAGCTTGAAAACCGCCGCATCCTCGTACGATTTGCTATCTCGATAATGATCGATGCAAGACAGTATTAACTGCTTAGCTTTTTGCTGCTGTTCGTCTGAGTCGGGAGCTTGAGGGACCGTTTCCGTCTTTGGTTCCACAGCATCGCTGCTTCGCCTGGCTGCGGAAGAATCCCTCGCTGAGTCTAGCTCGCTCGCCGCACCGGATGTTCCAGGTTTCGCCGCTGAAACAGAATCCGCAATAGCAGAATCAGCCGTCTTGCTGGCGTCCGCATTTTCTGAGGTCGAGGGGGAATCTGCCTCATTCGCTCCTACCGCCGGAACGGGGCCTTGCTTGTCCTTGCTTCCCCAATCACAACCCATGATGAGGTTGGTGGCTGTACAGACCATAGCAAGCAACCAGAATACCTGGCGATGTGCCCCGAGAGGGAAACGCGAGAATCTATCCTCAGCCCTCAAAGCTGATCCTTGGATTGGAGTTTTGGTCATTGTTTCAGCCTAAAGCTCGATTCTAGAGTTCTTTGGTCTTGGAAAGTCGAGATTGAGCCCGCTCGACTTGGGGGGCCATTTCTCGATTGTTCGTATACAGGCTGATGATTCCATCCCAAATTTGCTTGGCGCCCAGGAGATCGCCGTTGTTATACTTCTTGTCAGCCTCCTCCAGTTTAGTCTGCAAGAACTCCCTTAGTTCATCTGCATCGGGTGGACGGTCCTCAATTTTTTGCATTTGTCGACGTGCTAAGTTGACAAAAGGCCTCTCTTCTTCGACATCCTTTAAAAGATTGACGATCGCTCGATACTTATCGAGTGCCGTCACACGGTCGCCGAAGACTTCGAACTGGTTTGCCTCCATGAATTTGCGTTCCCCCTCGCTGTTCGGTTCTCGACCGAAGCGGCGATTCGTTTGAATCCTCTGCTCGGCATTGACCATCTCAATTTCCTCCAGTTGGTTCCTGGCCCATTCGGCTGTTACCGAATCGGGGAAACGCTCTATGATAGGAATCAAATATCTATCGCGTGCCTCGTTCAGCGAGCCGACGTCCTTCTGCGAGAGAAACCATTTCGCCCTGGTCTCCAGTGTGGATAAACTAGGTGGCTGCATCAAGTAAAAAATCAACCCCACAATGCCTAGCAATATGCCCCCCAAAACTAGCGGTCTCTCCAGTAAGCCGGGCCGATCGAAAAGTTCTTCAGCTTCTGCTCGCTTTTTGCGTTTCTGCTTTTTCTTTCCTAAGATGACCTTCTCTGCTTCGTCTTTGTCGACGTTGAGCTGCAACGGACTAAAACCTGACATGGCATGCTGAGCAACGCCAACCCCCGATTCCGCACGCTTTTGGGCTTCGCGGAAAGCCATGGCTGTCGCAGTAGCGGAATATGGTCGCTTGAGAGGATCAGGTTGCATAAGCTGCTCAATGATCGCGCTGAGCCAAACCGGGCAATCGTATACCAGGGTCGCAACAGGGGCGGGGGGGCCCGCTAAAACCGCGTGCCGGACAACTCCTGCGTTTTCTCCTGAATAAGGTGGCGCTCCGGTAAGGGCATAGTAAAGCGTTGCACCCAAGCTGTAGAGGTCAGACGCGATGCCCAATGGTTTGGATCCATCAATCTGCTCGGGTGATTGATAGATCAATTCGTCTGGTCGAGCGGGGCGCTGTTGAACGGGACCACTCCACATTTCATTGAGTTTAACGACTTCCCCACCCAACGTTAACAAAAGCTTGTCGGGGCGTATTCGGCCATGTACCCAGCCTGACGTGTGCGCGTGCTGCAATGCATCGCATACTTGCAGTCCATAATTCAACGCCATCTCCCAGGTCAATCGCTCTCGACGTGAAAGGTGCACATCTAACGACTCTCCCTCGACGAGCTCATAAACTAAGTAAGCATCCTTTGCGTCAAAGCCACCACCGTAACAGCGAACGATGCCCGGATGCTTCAATTGCTTGATTCGTTCCAAGGACTGCGCGAACTCCTGTTTACGCTCAGGAGTCATACCCATGGGCATCGAGAAGATCCGGACGGCTACCTGCGATCGTTGCTGGACGTGAATCGCTCGGTATACATTGGATCCCCGCGAACCTAGCGGTGCATCTAAGGCGAGAGGACCAATGCGCGATCGAGCCACGGTCTAGGCTCCTCCGGTTTCTTGACCTGCAAATCGCAATCCATTGATAATAATATCCCTCACCGCATCAACATCCACTTTGGTTAGAATCTCGACTCCACGATGATGCGTAGAAAATGCTCGCCGATCGACAATAGTCGCTCCACGCGTGAGTTCTCCTAGCTCCTCAACCTCCACCCCATACTCCTCCGATTGGAACATCATGGGCTCGACTAAATAAGCGATCCCGATAGCTGCCTGTAGTGCAATCGTTTCCTGGTCGCGTTCCTGGCGATAGCTTCGAAACAAATGGGAAAGCATGGGATGCAACAAAGCCCCCGCTCGAGAATGCTTGGGTGGAATCTGATTGAGAAGATCCAGATCAAAAGTAACTTGGTTGGTGATCTCGAGTGGAATCAGAGCCTTGGTCGTGAGAGAGCGGAAAACGGCTGTCGCACTCGACGGATCAAAGTGCATGTTAAACTCCGCTGTCGCCGTAACATCTCCGATACAATCAACCGATCCTCCGACCACAACGACCTTGTTTACCATTTCCATGATCGACGGGTCTCGTTGAAATGCTCTGGCCACTCCCGTCAGCGGACCCAAACATAATATCGTAACGTCATCCGGATCCGATTTGATGGTTTCCACAATGAGCTTTTCGCTGCTGACCTGATGCTGACGTTGCATAGGAGAGAAGCCTATATTGCCAATCCCATCAGCCCCATGCAGAAATCGGTTGTCCGAAACCGGAGCATCCTCTGGATCTTTGCCGGCACCAACTCGAGGTATTCGAGGAGGATCGAGCCTTTCGAGCAAACCAAGAACGTTTTGGGTGCACTGGTCGCTCTCCACCGTGCCCGAACAAGTCGTGATGGCGACAACCTCTAATCTCGGGTCAAAGAGTGCGAGGATCAAGGCGACAGCGTCGTCAATACCTGGGTCGCAATCAATGATAACTTTTCGTGACATAGTTCGTTGCCGTTTCGTGTGTTCCGTCTAGCGAGTTGCTCACCCCATGTTTTACGGCACGGCGAGCGGTTTTGCCAGCCTAGTAGGTGTTTCTGCCAACATTTGGCCCCTAATGGGACAGCTAGGCAATGAATGCATGGAGAATTACGTCGCAGACCGATCCTGAAAGGATCAAAGCCATTTGCCAGAGGATAGTTCGCGATGATCGTTTAACCGCTAGCCCAGCGGGCCGCCCTGAGATCTCCAGGGCAGCCCATATCAATATCTGTCAGGAATCGATAGTTTGACTTGCACGATGACGTCCGGGGCAGAACGCTCAACGCTGGGCGTTGCACCGATCGTACGACGATTTACCACTCCGCTATCACATCCCCGTCTCTTCGGTTTCCTAAATTGCGGTAGATTTGTCTCACCTCTGAAAAGAACTCCCGTGCAAAAAACCGTATCCCAGATCATTCAGGTCGGTCGGCTGCGAGATCCCTTTCGTCATGCCGAAATGACCGCGTCTGCCGAAAGTAGATGAGGCAGCTTCCCACGATCAAGATTCCGTAAAGGGAAACCAGGACGATGTTGCTCATTTTCATCGCAGGCGGAAGACTGACTAAAAATCCCATCAGCACCATCACCCCTAAGACAATCAGTGTATATCGTTCGAAATGAAGTCCCCCGTGGATTGTTGCATTCTTACCTGAGGCAAAAATGCCGAACAGGAAGATGAGTACGGCGAACAGCGAGCCAGCAATTTGAAGCATGAATTGCTGCCCTGCTGGCTCCATTTCCTCGAGCCCCCGAATTTTCAAGCAACCTTGATAGGTGTTCACGAGTGACTTTGTCATCACCCACCACACAGGAACACCAACGCCAGCTGCGTAAGATAACCAGCGGTAGGTTGGGGGTTCGAATCCCGGAATAGGTCGATTGAACAAGCAGAATGCCAAACCGATCGAGGCTCCTCCTCCAAATCCGATCGTCATCTCCCAATACTTCCACCAGTCGAGTGGGATACCGGTTTCCTGGAACGTGTGCCAGTAACCACCGATGCTGAACGAAAGAGCAAAGCCCGAGCTTATCAAACAAGCTAGAGCGACTCCTCGCCAGTTCCTACGTAGCATTTCGAAAACGAGGAATCCAAAAAAGGCACCTACGTGAGGTGAAATGGTGCGCAATGAGTTGAGAGCGCGTTGACAGGTCGCGTAGTCCGACTCTTGATATAGCCCTTCTTTGTAAAATGGAAGAAACAGTTGTGGAAATTGGTCAACGAACTGCAAAGCAATCCAGCTACCTGCAAAACCAGACGCCAGCCGAATAGGCCACAGCCACCATGCAAGGGTCGAACTCGGTAGGCACCAAGACATTAGGACTCCCGTTATCCCGCCCCAGTGCACGCCGCACAGAAACAGCATGGCATATCCCGTCCATACTGCGATCGGTCTCGGGTCAGTGGGATAATTGAGATAGAAGGACCCGCGAACCCAACTGATGTAAACACCATACCCAGTGTATCCTCCGATGGTTACGCCGAGCGTGATAGCAGCTACCATCCATGGACTAGCTAGGGAGCCATTGCGTTTTCCTCGCTCTGAAAACAAGAACCACAGAAGCCCCCAGCCCAACCCAGCAAACATTCCGCCGTTGCTCCCCCCGAAACCAGATGTGCCTCGTATCGCCCAAAAAAACGCCCCCATCAAAGCCATGACGGCCACAACGGTTATCGGTCTAGCCCGAGTAACTGACTCTTGCATTCCTTTTGTACCTCTCAAGTGATAACGGCGTCCTTTACGATATTTGCTACGGCCCACGTGTCCTACGTCTCGCTTGCCCCCTCAGACAAGTGTCGCCCCTAGCGGGACGAACGATAGGATGAGACCCTACCTATGCCATAAAAATGTATCCGTTGTATTTGACCTAGTAACCCATCGTACGGATTACGGTGATGAAAATGGATGAACTACATAAAGCGATGTCTTGGGAAGAGTTTTTGACCTATCCGCGAAAACTGGGCTGGAAGTACGAGTATTATGGTGGAATGATGCATCTGTCCCCCGCGTGGACTGCAATCGCAACATTTTTCCTTTCACTGGAAACCCTGCAACCACTGCGCGAGCAAGCGTCTGCAACAACGCAAACCAATCTTTCGATACGCCCAGTGGAGCCAGCAGATCGCTCAGCTTTGAATTCACTTTTCTGCGACAGCTTCTTTGGATCGATCGATTATGCCAGCTGTGGCCAATCCGATCTTCTGCGTTACGCACAGCAGAGTTTAGATCCTTTTTTGGGTTCGACACCTCCGGCTTTCTTCAGTGCTTGTCGTCTAGCAGAAGTAGGGGGTCGAGTCATTGGCTGCTGCATGATCGCGCACGGCGAACTCGGGCCAATTCTGCAACCGATCTTCGTCGCGACTGGCTACCAACGACGCGGCATCGCAACCAACTTATTGCTGGCTTCACTTCAGGACGTATCTATGGGTGCTGAACACCGTTTGTGCAGCAAGTGCAATCTTGGCAATGAAGCTAGTATGTCGTGGCATCTTCGCTGTGGGTTTATCGAGGAGCCTTGTCGCTGGACGGCAGGACATCGCGCCAATATCTACACGCAGGAAGCAGAGCGGCAAGAGATGCTGGGGCTCTCAACTGCGACCGCCGCTCGCGAGTTGGCCGATTTCTGGAGCAAGCAACGAACAAGACTGGAGTTTGAATAATCATCCGAGGCCACTACAATTTCCAAATCAAATCCGAATCGATGTTATCCTCTAGGGCTAACACAAGGGGACTCGGCATTTCGTCGCCGTTTTAGTCGGATCTAGAAAAGGTAAAGGGTCGTTTCCTTTACAACGAATACTGGGGGCTTATCATTCCCATTTCCCCGCTCAAAAATTGGCACGTAAGTAAATGGCACTCGATAAACGCGACAGATTGCATCCAGTTAGGGCAGTTCGCTAGGCAGCTTCTTGAGGAAATCTGAACGGAGTATTTGCGGAAGCGAACATTGGTTGCCTTCTTTTGTCCCTCAGCGGTGGATCGTTACACGCTTTTCACCTTGGGAGAAAGAACTTCTGTCTAGATGACAAAGTCGGGTATAAAGAAGCGAGCATTCTTCGGGTAGACGAAAACGATGTCGCCTGGTGACAGACTCAATTCTAGATACCGCTCCTGCGGTAGCTCAACTTGTATCTCATCCACTCCGTCTGCTTGTAAAAAAACTTTAGCAAATGCACCCGCTGGATTGAGCCGAGCCACTTTAGCCGTTAATCCTGGCTGATCATCCTGAAAACGGCGAATCTCAAGCTCGTGAGGTCGCATGTATACAGTTGCATCTTTCTCTGATGACTCTTGATAATTGGGATACTCGAATGTCAGGTTCCCGAGCGATGCCGTGCCTGCACGAACACGGCAACGAAATATATTCACCTGCCCCAAAAACTCCATGACAAACTGGCTCGCTGGCTTATGAAAGACCTCCTCGGGTGTACCGACCTGTTCAATTTTGGCTTTGTTCATGACCACGACGCGGTCGGCCACCTCGAGCGCCTCCTCTTGATCATGGGTTACCAATACACTGGTCAAATGGATCTCGTCATGCAATCTTCGCAACCAATCTCTTAACCCCTTTCGCACCTTGGCATCCAAGGCCCCAAACGGTTCGTCCAGCAAGAGGACTTGAGGCTCGACTGCAATCGCTCTGGCCAAAGCGACCCGTTGACGTTGCCCACCCGAAAGTTGTGACGGATACCGATTGCCGAAACCCTCGAGTTGAATCAGCTTTAACAAATGGTTGACCCGATCGCGAATCGACTCCTTTGATGGCCGAGTCGCTCTAGGCCGCACTCGGAGTCCGAAAGCGATGTTATCAAAGACTGACATATGTCGAAACAACGCATAATGCTGAAATACGAACCCGACTCCCCGTTTCCCGACAGGTGACGAAGTGACCTGGGCTTCGTGAAAGAGTATCTCGCTCCTCGGGTTGACATCAGGTGTCTCGAGCCCGGCAATAATTCGAAGCAATGTGGTTTTACCTGATCCCGACGGACCGAGCAGAGCGACCAGTTCTCCGTCATTCACTTTTAGACTTACATCCTCAAGTGCCGTAAAGCGGCCAAAGGTCTTCGATAGGTGCTTGACTTCAATGCTCATGAATTCTCAATGATCGGATAAAGAGGAATCGTCACCAAGGGAGGAATTTTGGACTCGTGATTCGACATAGGTTTTCGCGGCTAACGTCACCAGTCCTAGCAACGCAAGCAGAGATGCCACCGCAAACGCTGCTACAAAATTGAACTCGTTGTGCAGGATCTCAACGTGAAGAGGCAACGTATTGGTTTTTCCTCTCAAATGTCCAGACACCACCGAAACGGCACCGAATTCACCCATCGCTCTCGCGTTGCAAAGTATGACACCATAGAGAAGTGCCCAACGCACATTCGGTAAGGTAACATACCAAAAGGTCTGCCATCCGTTTGCCCCGAGCGTTATAGCTGCCTGCTCCTCTTCGGTACCTTGTTCGTGCATGAGAGGAATGATCTCACGAGCGACAAAGGGGAAGGTTACAAATATCGTAGCGATAACGATGCCGGGGACAGCGAAGATGATCTGAATGCCTTGGGAGTTTAACCAAGGCCCTAGCAATCCTTGCGCACCGAAGAGAAGCACGAAAATCAATCCGGAGATCACGGGAGATACCGCGAACGGCAAATCGATGAGAGTTAACAGGAAACTCTTTCCCCAAAACTCGAATTTGGCGATAGCCCATGATGCAGCCAAGCCAAACACGACGTTGAGCGGGACCGCTATGCCGGCGGTAATAAGTGTGAGCTTGATCGCAGCCAAGGCCGCCCGATCGTTAAACGCGGCTAAATAGGCCCCGATCCCCTTGCGAAACGCTTCGGCAAAGATGGACAAAAGAGGGAGAAACAGAAAGAAAAGTAAAAAGGAAATCGTGGTCAGAATCAATGCTCCACGAACCCAACCAGGCTCCTCTGTCGCTCCTCGAAACCGCGCACTCTGCGTCTTGGAGGGCCGGTCTGCTTTTCGCGGATCGAATTCTTCAATCACCCCACTTTTTGCGTCCTGCAAAACTTGGCTCATGATACACCTCGATGCCGCTGGCTGGTCCACCACTGAATCGCATTGATCGTGAAGAGAATTGCGAATGATGAGAGCAGCATCACGAGAGCGATCGCTGTTGCACCCTCGGTGTCGTATTGATCCAATTTCTGAGTGATAATCCAGGTAGTGATTTCCGTCTTCATCGGCAAATTGCCCGAGATAAACACAATGGAACCGTATTCGCCAATCGCTCTAGCGAAAGCCATCGCAAAGCCAGTCAATAGCGATGGAAGTATCGCTGGCAAAATGACATGGCGAAACGTTTGAAGCCGGGTCGCACCAAGGCTTGCGGAGGCTTCTTCGTTCTCCTTGTGCAAATCCTCGATAGCAGGCTGCAAGGTTCTAACCACAAAGGGTAAGCCAATAAATGCCATTGCCATAACAACCCCAGGGTAAGCGAACGCGATTTTTATTCCCAAGGGTTCTAAATACTGACCTATCCAACCGTTCTTGGAATACACGGCCGTTAGCGCTATACCAGATACTGCGGTGGGAATAGCAAAGGGTAGATCGACCATGGCATCGATCAGTTTTTTAAGAGGAAACGTATATCGCACCAAGGTCCATGCAACGACTCCTCCGAACACAACATTGATCAATGTCGCGATAAGTGCGGCTCCGAATGTTAGCTTGTAGGAAGCCACCACGCGAGGCTCTGATATGGTGGTCCAAAATCGTTCCCATCCCATGCCTGCCGTCTTAAAAAAGAGCATGGAAAGTGGTATCAGTACGATTAGACTCAAGTAAACAACCGTATACCCCAAGGTCAACCCAAAGCCGGGTATCACGCTGTACTGTCGAAAGGTTTTAGTCACCGATCAAGCCTCATGCTGCTATGCGAATGCGAGTTTCGATTAACGATGGTCCGGCGAGTACAACTGATCGAACACTCCCCCATCCTTGAAGTGCATGTTCTGGGCTTTGGTCCAACCGCCGAACACTTCATCGATCGAGAAAAGTTCGAGCTTCGGAAATCTCTCTAAGTCGACAGGATCTGCGTGTTCTGGCAAATGAGGCCGGTAATAATGCTTTGCAGCAAGCTTTTGACCTGCGGGAGAATATAAATACTCCAGATACGCAGTTGCAGATTCCAACGCACCATGCGATTTGGCATTTTCATCAATCACCGATACCGGTGGCTCAGCGATGATGCTGCTCGAAGGTATCACGATATCCAACTTGTCTGGCCCAAACTCATTGACCGAGAGAAAAGCTTCGTTCTCCCAAGTTAGAAGAACGTCCCCAATCTCTCGCTGAATAAATGTCGTTGTTGAACCTCGGGCTCCGGAGTCTAGCACGGGAACGTTCTTGAATATCGCCCTGAGAAACTGGAAAGCCTTTTCCTCATTCCCACCTGGTTGACGAAGTGCGAATCCCCAAGCGGCTAGATAATTGTAGCGAGCACCGCCGGATGTCTTAGGATTGGGAGTGATTACCTGGACATCGGTTCGAGCCAAATCGTTCCAGTCTTTGATCTGCTTAGGATTACCCTTGCGAACCAAAAAGACAATTGTCGACGTATAGGGACAACTGTTATTCGGCAAACGGCTTTGCCAATCAAGCGGGAACAGTTTGGTCTTCTCCGCGATCTGATCGATATCGTAGGATAGAGCGAGAGTCACAACGTCCGCCTTTAGTCCGTCGATCACCGAACGTGCTTGCTTGCCACCTCCACCGTGCGATTGATCGATCGAAATGGATTGCCCCGTCTTTTCTTTCCAGTGGCTTGCAAATTCTTTGTTGAACTCCGTGTAGAACTCTCGGGTTGGATCATAGGAGACGTTCATAAGTGTGAGATCCGCTCTTGAGCTATCGCCTCCTGGATCAGGATTGCACCCTAACAGCAAAGGGAATCCGAGCAGGAAAAGAAAAATCGCTCCGCGATAATCGTTCATGAACATTCCCTTATGGAAGATCTCGTAAGTGGTCTTTGGCAAATCGGTCGGCATAGTCGCCCAAGACGCAAGCCAGCAAAACCGTGGCCTTTAACGCAATGTAAGCAGTGTTTACGCACATGGGCGATTTAGGAACGCAAATCATGTACCGGAACTTTCGTATCCCACAAATTTGTCATTTGCGAACATGCTAGCTATCGCGAAATGATTAGTTTTTCGCCAGTTTTTTGCCCCAAACTCCATGCCAACAGTGCGGGAACGGTATGGCCGATCCGGATTGAATCCTGCCTGGTAATCGTGGAGGCAATACCGAAAACCGTCTTCCGTCACGGCAGGCCTTGAAATATGATGGAATTCTAGCTTTAGTGATGGGCTCCCTTTTTAGCCTATAAACCCGATGGCCATCGCAATAACGCATGCAAGAGATTGACCTTCGCCCGCCTCAAAGCTCTGCGTGCCCACCGCAAATCGCAGCCAACCCACTGCCCCGACGACTACGGCATGGGAATTGCAACATGGCAATCGCACCCGGCGGAAACTACGCTAGAGAAGAAAATTTATTGGCTCGCTAACTATGTTCACGGATGGATCGAATTCATTCTGACGGAAGAATCGTTTAGGAAATGACCACGGAGCAGATAGAGCCAAAGAAGATAAAGCCAAAGTCGTTATGGGAGACTCTGTTTCAGGAACCAAGCCCTGAAATCTCCCTGGGACGGTTGCTAGAGCGAATACGATTAGGAATCCCCGCGCAATCCCTTAGCCTCATCGGTTTCGATTCGCATCAACGAACCTTGAGAACTTTGTCCACCTACAAACAGGACGGATCTCGTTCTGACGACCGAACGACTCCATGCACCGAAGCCAAGTACCGAGAGCTAATCGAATGGCTGGATCGCAACGAGATCCTCCGGCAGTATGGGGTTCGTCGCACGGGCAAACTGGCGATCTTGGCAACAGAGGAGATATCGGGAGAGATCGTCGCCTTACCTATCCGAAGACCCATCACCGGCTGGAAAAGCGGAGTCCACGGAGCACTACTCGTGGAGTTAGAATCAGGCCGGACCATTCGAGAAGAACAACATGGTCAACTGGAATCGCTAGCCGGTCCGACTTGGTTGTTATTGGCAACCCTCGAGAATATCTTTAGTCAGAAACAGAAACCGTCAGCCACACAAGACGAAGCGAAAGCCAAGTCGCTCGAATCGCTCGTGGGTGCAGAATCGGGTTTGAGAACCGTCATGGAGCGAGTCGAGTTGGTTGCTCCAGCTGATATGCCAGTTCTAATCCTTGGGGATACCGGCACGGGAAAAGAAGTTGTCGCACGCGCCATTCACCAACGCTCAGCGCGGGCAGAGCGTCCTTTTATCCGAGTCAACTGCGGCGCGATCCCTTCAGAGCTAATCGACTCCCAGTTGTTTGGGCATGAGAAGGGGAGCTTTACCGGTGCCTCAGATCAGCGGCGAGGATGGTTTGAACGCGCCAACGGAGGAACGCTCTTTCTGGACGAAGTCGGTGAGTTGCCGTTGGCAGCACAAGTTCGATTGCTGCGAGTGCTCCAAGAGCATCAGATTGAAAGAGTGGGAGGTGAGTCCGTAATCCATGTCGACGTTCGAATCGTTGCAGCGACACACCGCGATCTATCGAGCATGGTCCAGCAGCGATCCTTTCGAGAAGATCTTTGGTACCGCATCAACATGTTCCCGATTTTGTTACCTAGGCTATGCGAACGGATTGAAGATATCCCCGCGCTAGCCAGACATTTCGCTCAGAAGGCAGCGGCCAAGTTCGGATTACCCTACGTAGACTTGAATCCAGCAGACATTAAGCAGCTTATCGAGTACCGCTGGCCAGGGAACATTCGCGAATTGCAAGCTGTCATGGATCGGGCAGTCATCTTAGGTCGAGGTACTCACTTGGAAATCTCCAACGCACTCGGATTAGGTAGCGCACCCAAATATGATATCGGAGTTGCCTCAGACGAACCAACTTTCTACGAAGTGATCCCGGAGCAGATAGTCAAGCCGAGCCAATTGCCCCAACCGAGTCTCACAGGTCGCAGTGAACAGGTCAGAAGCTCGGAGTCAGAACCTTTGCTAACTCTCGATGATGCATTACGAAAGCACATCGAACGTGCCCTCCACAAAGCCAGAGGGCAGATCGAGGGCAAGCGAGGAGCAGCAAAGCTTTTGAACATCAATCCGCACACCCTCCGAGCCAAGATGCGCAAGCTAGGAATCGAATGGGGGGCTTACCGTGAAGCCTAATACGTTACCATCTTATTTCATAAAACACAAGATCCGCTTCGCAATGCGCCAACTCTGGACTAAGTATCGACAGCGATCAATCCATTTCATTCGGCCATGCAGACATCGGCGATCTCCCAATCGCGGAGGGTGACGAAATATCCACGGAACTCGGGTTCACCTACTACACTGTAGATAATCTCGATAGTATTTAACTCATCATACAGGTTGATTCCAATGTGACGTACCAACCTTGAAGATAGTTCTATCATTAACTCCGGCGATACAAACACGCTCGCCATTCTTCAATATCTCAAAACGCGTCGACATTCCGTTACATTTTCCTTAGAGGCAAGAAGGCACCATTCACCCAGCAGAAGCGGCATATAAGGTTTCCATTAATAAAGGTCCCGCAATCGCTTTGTCGTAAAAGTCGATTCGCTGCAACTCATCCGTTTGCTTTCGAATCCTCGAATATGTCAGTAGTCGTCGACACAATTAAAACTAGCATACATTCATCGATGGGACAATACCGCGACTGACGACAAAGGTAGCTCTGCTGTTTCATTAGGCAAAAGTAGAAGGGTATGAAGACCTCGACTCATGCAACTCACTTTCCTCGGCAAACGGAATGCAATCTATGCATACCGGATCGTAACGGGGCGGCAGGCTAGATTAGACGCACAAACAGCGTGGTCTTGCTCGGCTACGCCAGAGATTGTCGCTTGACTAGTCGCAGTTTACAACCTGGACGCGGGTTTTTCTCTTTGTACCGCCTCTGATTTGCTCCGCCAAGATTCCAGCGCGACTGACACTAGCTCTCGCGATTCCGCCCTGCGCTGAAATTGCAAAGGTCGCAATCCGCACCGCCCCGACAGTCCCGTGAGGGATGGGATGTTAGCCGGAATGGCTTGATGCCCCATCCGAGGGGAGCTTCAAAGTCAGTTAGCTTTGATTGGTTCCGCAGATGATGCAAATTCAATGTTTGCTGTACCTTTATAAAAGAAAAAAAGCAAAAAACAATATCCACACGATTACGGTGCATGCCAGGGAGAGGCACCAAAGCTTCTTTATTGCTCTCCATCCCGCAAGGGTAGTGAAATCGAGCGTTTGCCCACGCTGATCGGCGAACACAATCGTTGCAAAAATGATCGCAAACGGAAACAGTATCTGCATAAAGTTCAAAATCACGAATGCCGCAAATAATCCTCCGATACCAAACCGAAGCAATGCGAACAGCATGGCCGCAGCGGTAGTTGTCCACAAAAGATCCGCAATCGTAAACTTCATCGGCATTCGCGTTAACTGCTTCGGCAAGAAGTAAATTTGCTCGACTCATGTCTTTATTCTACGGCATCCCACAATCCGACTCAAACTCTCTGGCTGGTTAAGTTACAGGTCTTCTGAGTCGTAATCTACACCAGCTTTAACGGGACAATCATCACCGCAATCGCATTCCTCCGTTTCCGCCATCCACGTAAACCGACCAAATGCAGCATACATGAAGCCGGTATAACCGAAGACACCAAATCCGAATAAGGCTTTGAATGCAGTGATGGACGATCGACGTCCATCGCCAAACCATTGGCCTGATACGATCATTGAAATGAGATAAGCCGCGCCCCCCGACGATCGAACGCAAAATCCGAGACGATTTGTTGGAAAGCTTCATTAAGCAGCAATTTGATGCAACAACTTCGCGATCTCATCGCTGTGTGTGAGCGGTAGGGTATGGCCTCCTCCGCGAATTACCACGTTGGCATGTGTGTACCGCATCGGGAATGTCGCGTCGCGATCGCCATGAATTTGAATCAAAGGGACTTGATCAACATTCTTTGAAGGGCGCCAGCTCAAGAGAGCTGCAGTTGCCCACCGATGCCATGCGCCTGATGTACCAGCCAATTTCTTTAAACGCCAAATAGCCCTTGAGCGAAGTGATCGGGGCCACGAGTTGGCAACCCCTCCGGCAGCTTTCATGATTAAGTTTGCTGGACGTGGTGTCAGCACACGGCAAACACGAAACCACGGAGGTAATTCGCTCGGGGATCGCACAGACGAAATGAGAACGCATGAGGTCGAATTGAGGCGACAGGCGAGCTCTCGGGCAACAACACCACCGAATGACACCCCACAGACAACAACCGGCTCGTCGCGACTAACAGTATGACTCAATCTCTCAGCGTAAGAATCGATGGATTCGTGTTCAAGCGGTAGTAGCCAATCGATAACCTTTCCGGTCGGAAGCAGCGGAAGCAATCGATCAAAGATTCGATGATCGGGAGTCATGCCTGTGAGCAGTAGAATTTTTTGCATGCCAGTTTCACGAGATTAAACTCTTGGCAGTATCTATTGCATGACTGAATTATCGCTCGAACATTCGCGGTTTGCAACCTAAACGCCCCCGCCTACTTTTTTACCCCTAACTAACCTACGCAACGTCTCGCCATATCTCCGTTCTGCCGCATACCCCTTGTACTACCGTTTGCTCCCTCACCTCGCTCGCTCAATTGAGCCACCGAAGCCCACCTTCTCCACGTATCGTAATCAGCCAAAAGGCTACGAACAGGTGAAGACTGACAACGATTGAGATGTACAAGAGACGCGAAGTCACGTTACGGCATACCAACAAATACCATAGAGTCGAAAAAGACAACAGTAAAGGTTCGAACTGTGATATTTGCAAATCAAGCAACTGCTCAGCGTCCCTAAACCAACGAAGCGATACTCCGTCGGGATGGAAAAGAGGAAGAGTGAGAAAAGGTGATAAAGCTAGAAACACCATCGCAACGAACAACGTGGTGACGTTCGATGCTTTCGAAGGCACAGGCTTGGGCATCGCATTCAAACGCCACCTCGATTTAGATTGTATCCTTAACGGAACGCAAGTCTGCGTTCGAAGGATGGATTGTAAAGAGTGAGACAATCAGAAAGACAAGCAAAAGTACAGTAAGCCAGATTATCCCCCGCCCATTATAGCATCCCAAGACCTCAACCGCTGTCAACGATTTAGCCAACTGATGATTGATCTGGTGACCAGCTCGGGGGCATCGTGTTGAACGAAATGGTCGGCTTCCGGGATGGTGACGAGCGTCAAGTCCTTCTCTAGCCATTTCCAGGTATCGTTGAGGGCTCCCGGCAGCAAAGCTTGGTCTTTTAGTCCGTGAATCATCAAGACGGAACATTGCACCCTCGGGCCATCTTCGGCGGGAGCAATATAGGGTTCCTTGGGGTAGTTGGCTTTGTAGTAATTCAACATCCCTTCCATGGACGAACGACGCATGGCCTCCAAATGCTTCTGGCGTTGCTCCGGGGCCTTGACCCAGGCGACCAAAACCTCGGGCGTGACCAACGAGGCCGCGTTTTCAGCTTGAAAAAACCTTGCATAGGCACTGTTTTCGCGTTGCCGCGGATTGTTGGCCAATTCACGCTGCAGACCGTTAGGATGCGGGAGATTCAGAATGATCAAACGCTCGGTCATCTTCGGGTGTGTCATCGCAAACTGCCAAGCAACCATCCCGCCCCAATCATGGCCGACAACAATGGCTTGTTCACGATTGAAATGCTGGATCACGCTCTTGACATCGTCCACCAATTTATCCAGCGTGTAGTTTTCGACACTGACGGGTTGATCGCTTTCGTTAAAGCCGCGCTGATCGATGGCGACGACTTGAAAGTTTTCGGCCAGGGCCGGAATTTGGTTTCGCCATGTGTACCAATAGTCGGGAAACCCATGAATCATCACGACCAATGGCCCTTCGCCTTTGGTCACAAAGTGAATCCGTACGTCACCCGATTGCGCAAAGCCGTGCGTGCCCCATTCATCGCTCGGCGGTGCGCTCTGTTCGTCGGCTGAAAGCGAACCGTTCCAGGCAATCACAGCGACCAACAACAAGCACCAGACCATTCTCCATTTCGTACATGTCGAACAGGCACTTCGAAAAATCACCATCATTTCTTCCTTCGCTTTCCTAGAACCTCAATCGCCCACTCGCCCTAACCATTCTATCCGAATGTATCGCGTTGATGTTGCGGTGCAAGGAGCGTTTCACGTCTGAGCAGGCGATCAGTCTTTTCGGCGTTTAGAGTTGGGGAAAACTTGGGACCAAGTGATTGTTTCCTCCTCTGACATCTCGCCTTGTGTTACCCAGTGCGCGGCGTCGGTGATCAGAGAATGATTTTGAAGATGTGCGTGGAATTCAGGATGTGGGCTGAACAGAACGAATCGCCCCTTTCCAAAAGTTCCAGCCAAAATTGCAGGGGTTCCTGGCATGAATCCCCCGCTCTCTCCATCTTTCTTGATATCGGTCGCAAAAGATGCAAGCGATACGGTCCGTCCAAACCCCGGTGCGTCTGTGATCTTCCAAAGTGGACCGTTCGCATAATACACTTGATGGTTTTCGTACTGAGAATCGTGCGGTTGGATTTGCACGACCCCTTTGCCCCGCGCCCAACGTCCATTTCGCGTATCAATACACTCGGCATTCGCGACCTCGATGAATTTCAAGGCTTCATTATGTCCACGCACAAAGGAATAGCCCCCCGCACAGCTCGCCAAGACGCCACCGCCATTCTTGACGAATTCCTCGACCATTCGTCCTCCGGTTTCTCCAAGCGAACTATTAAACTTCGTTCCACTTCCTCCGCCAATAACAAATACGTTCACCGAATCCAGCCCACCTCGCTGAACGCTCTCGGCTGAAATAGCTCCCGCCTTCCAGCCTGCTTTCTCCAAGATGCTGATATAAAGCCCTTGGCTTGTGTTTTTCGAAGGAGTTTCTGCAGAACTCAATACCGCAACTCGCATCTCCTGGGCGATTAAGCACGCACTGATCCCATAGACACAAATCGCGAAACCTATCAGCTTTTGCAACATTGTGGGTTAACTTTCTTTGTGTCGTGGTGCCGTAACAGTGGCTATTTTGGTTTGATTAACCGTCTGGATCATTTAGCAGCGTCTGCAATCGTTCCCGTAGAATGGGCGAAAATTGGTCGAGCCATTTTTCATTGATGATGCCGATAGAAATCATATCGAGTATATGAACCTGGTCTTTGCGACGAAACGAAGTCAGTTTCATCGTGATTAGCTTTTCAATGGGCAATGTTCGTGCAGACCCCATCAATGAGTATTGGTCGATATCAGGAACAGGTTCCGGGTATTCTTCCCGAACCTTCTTGCCGGCAAAGATTACATGGACAGCATCCCGAGCTTTGGCATTGGGGCCGTCTAAAAACATGCTTTCTCCAGCACTGCGGCGAAATATAAAACCGCCGGGTTCCAGCGCGGCGATCGCTCGTTCCAAGTCGGTCTCATTAAGAATGATGTCGACATCCTGTGTATTTCGGACCGCAGATTCGTCAACTTGAGAGACCCAGTGCTGAACCGCATTGCCCCCTATGATCGCGTAAGGAATCTCGGCTTCATTGAGTGCCGTAGTCACTCTCCGCATTCGGTCCTTTACTTTTTCCACAGCGGACTCGATCCTTTCCCAGAGAGCGTCACCAGTATATTTGATTTCAATCATGTTCGCTCTTATCCCAGAGATGCAGCAGTATCGCAATCATTTTCGGTTCAACGACGATGGAAGTCAAGGACGATATGTGTCTCACGCGTTGGAATACCATCGTGAACAAATTTCACCACACTGTAACTACGGTGCTTGAAACGGTTATGGGCTATTTCTCGTTTCGGTGTAGGGTTGCGAATCGTTCTCGAATCGTGTCGGCGTCACCAAGTGTGAAAAATGCAGTATACGAGTAAGTCAGTCCCGGTATGAGAGCGAACGTTCGCAACGGCGCGATATAGGAGCAATTCGACCCGGAACCACCCTCAAACCGATAGCAAGTTGCTTCAGAAGTACCGGGAACGAATACGCCTATTCCTTCGCCATGATCGTAGTGGTTGAGTGTGTTGATGTCGTTCGTTCGCGAAGAAAGATGGGCTATGGCACCACCATGAGAGAGAAGCAGCCCGACTCGCAAGTCGGCGTTTTGGATGTAGGCCCAGTCTTCAGTGTCCTTGGTTTGTTTCGCATCTTGTGCGAAGACACTGGACGCCATGAGCACAAGAAAGCCGATGCATTTGAAAATTTTGATAGGTTACTCCTCTTTTGCACAATAATCGGGATTGCTGCGAGGCGGATCACGCCCTAGCCATACAGTTCGTATCCGATAAAGTCTGAATCAGAAAGAAACTGCTCATGTGTCTTTCGCAGTCAGTGTCTGTCTCTGACCTGGCACTAATGTACCACAGGGGGCTTTGATATTCAGCAGGGGCAAGAGACAAGTCGGCCGACTTCGGATACCACTAGCTGCCCATGCCATCATTTTACCTCGCATCATTCTGCCCTCTAAAATCCATCGAAGCGGGTGGCTCGCGGTCTCCTCGCCGATTGGCTCGAAACGAGCTGCCTGACGATCGCCAACAGGGCAAGACTACACGGACATTTGAAATGGGACACGGTTGCAGGTTTCGTTTCAATACAGCTTTATTGAGGTGCTTAAAGAGCATTTCGCAGCCGGCTTATTTCACGGAGCCCGTGATTAGTCACGGCACGCCGCCACTTATAATAGCAGTAGTGGTTTTGCTATCTGAACAAACCAGAATTTTAGCCTATGTCCTGGAAACACCACCTGGGCTTCAAACCTAAGTTCCAGCAGAATCTTCATGTCCTGCCATTCTTGGTAAGAGATTTTTGATTTTTTGTTTGGCTTTGGCACGGCCTGTGCGTTGGAGAAGAAACACATGAGTTGCAACCAAGAGTGTAGATCGGGACAGAATGCTGCACCGAACTCTCTCTAATGCTCTCATGCTAGCGATGAAACGCTTCGAAGCATTTTTCGAAGTAAGGGAACGTTCACTTTTGCTGTCTCTCCAAAGTTAGGACCAAGGTTATGTTGAGAAGAAGGATCATCGGCCGTAAAGGATTTACACTTGTCGAATTGCTGGTTGTCATTGCCATTATCGGCATTCTGGTTGGATTGCTATTGCCCGCCGTTCAGGCCGCGCGAGAAGCTGCTCGCAGAATGCAGTGCTCCAACAATGCAAAGCAAATCGGCTTGGCCTTTCATAACTTCGAAAGTGCTCGCAAGAGCTTACCGACGAGTCTTCGCCCACCATCCAATGTTGCAGGCTCTGGAGAGCAAAGCCGCGTCTCCGTGTTAACCGACCTTTTACCATACCTGGAACAAGGCAACATCTACAATCAATACAACAAGGCGATCAACTGGAACCAAGGGGTCAACATACCCCTATCGCAAACCCCTATCCCAACCTACGTTTGCCCATCGAATCCGAACGGGGCAGTTTTGGATCTAGCTCCTCCGGGCAGCAATCCGCAGTTTATTCCTGGTATAGCAGCGACAACGGATTATTCCCCCATCTTCGGAATCGGCACGGGAGTATTCACACAAGTTCTTGGAATCTCGCCACCCGACCAGTTCCAAGATCCTGCCGAGATTTTTGCAGGAGTCACACCTCCCTATACGTACGTTCGCGGCTTCTTCCCTAAGAATGCGACTATAGATGCCCGAACTGGATTGCAAACACGTCCTGGAGCTAAATTTTCGGCCGTGACCGATGGACTTTCCAATACCGTCGCCATAGCTGAGTCGGCAGGAAGGCCTTTGGTGTACGTAAGGGGTAAGCGTTTGTCTGGTGGCAACCCGCTTGCTGATACGGATCCGTCCTCGTCGAACTCAGATCGTCTAAACTCAGGTGGTTGGTCACGTCCTGCTAGTGACATCATACTGTTCGGATCGACGAACGATCCACGAGGTGTTCTCGGAGGGACCACTGCCTTTAACTGGACCAATGGCCATAACATTCGCGGCTTGACCTATACGAGCCAAGGAATCGCAGCAACGATCCTCGGAACGCCGATCGCTACCCATGGTACCGGAGCCCCTTATTCGTTCCATACCGGCGGAGCACACTTTACGATGGGGGATGGATCAGTGCAGTTCCTGTCAGAAAACATGTCCCTCCGAGTCTTTATTAGCCTAGCCACTCCATCTGGTGGAGAGATCGCTTCAGCCACGGAATTTTAAAAATGCTGATCACTCTCTGCTCGTAGAACACTTTTCGAAAGGGACGCTGGGATATTCCCGGCGTTCTTTTCTTGAATCCCAGATGATGATTTCCCTAATCCCCGTCCCATTAATCCCAGATTTGAAAAAAATGAACGGAATGAAAAGCACGATGCTGCACCGAACTTTACTCCTACTCACCCTTGTACTCATGGCAATCAGTGGATGCTCGCCAAGCAATCCATGGGAAGCGACCCATCCAGTCAGTGGAACGATCGAGTTTAAAGGCAAGCCTATTGAGAATGCAGAGCTAACGCTCTTCCCTATCGACCAATCAGCACCCGACACAGTACGACCGAAGGGAAGAACCGGTGCAGATGGGAAGTTTGTCTTGGGTACTTACACCCAAAACGACGGTGCCCCCATCGGCAAGTATAAAGTGACGGTGGTGAGAAACGAAGTCTCCGTTTCCCGAGACTCGATCGTCGCGAAGCCGAACGATTTGCCACAAAAATACGCCAACCTGTCGTCAACAGATTTGGAAGTCGAAATTCTCACTGGCAACAACGTTCTGACGGCGATTATATTGAGGTAGGTGAAGTGTTCGGCTTGCACGCCGGACTCACCCGATTTCGCGTAGGAATAAATCCTATTTTATGCGTTCAAAGTTCCCTTAATGATGATGCCGCAAAAGGGAGTTTCTAAGCAATAAAGCGGACAATTAATCCGACCGCTGTCGCTTCAGACCATCTTTCGAAACGATCTACTTGTTCGATGACATGCCGCGCATTACGGTCCCCATGATGGAAATACGGGCCCAGCGTGGTAGGGGGAGCATCGCGTAGACGAGCAGCTTGGATAGGAACCCCGGTAACAGGGTGGATTTTCTTCCGAGGGCAGTGATTATCTCCGGTGCGATTTTATCAGGGTCCAAGCTGGCCGCCATCGTCATATTGGCTCGCGATGCAAAGCCTGTATTGGTCGGTCCTGGTGCGACGGCCAGAACGTCTACCCCCTTTGGACGAAGCTCCCTGCCCAGTCCCTCGGCCAAGACTTGGACATAGGCTTTCGTCGCGGCGTAATGTGCCGCCCACGGGGTTCCTTGAAAAGCGACGATGGAGCTGAGCAGGATTAATCCGCCACTTCCTCGCTTTACGAAACGTCGGCTGAAATACCAACTTAGAGTCATCAACGCACGGCAGTTTACATTCAGCATCTCGAGTTCAGGCTCAATCGGATTGTCGACAAAAGAACCTGACGTGCCAAAGCCAGCCGATGCAACCAGAAGCCCAACATCCAAGTCACTGGTAGCTCGCTGTAGCACGTCAATACAGTTCTCGTCCGACAGATCGAACATCACAACGCGGCATTCTACGCCTTGGGCTTGGCTAAGTTCTCCAGCCATTCGGTCGAGCTCCGTAACGCTACGGCCGACTAGAACAACATTGATTTTGGCTCGCGCTAGTTCTGTAGCTAAGGCACGTCCAATTCCCGAGGACGCACCGGTAACCACGGCCCAGGGGCCATACTTCGTACAAACTTTTTCAAAACTCATAAGTGCAACGTATTGTAATGGATTAGGGAAAGCATTTTCCAAAGGCTGCACCCCGCTTGGATGTCAATCTGTAGCCGTTTGAGAACATGGCCAATGGCGGAATCGCCAACTCCGATAGCTTTAGTTGCTTGCAATGTGCAAGCGATATGCTTACACTTTACAAGTTGGCATGCTATTGTCAAGAGTATTCGAGAAGGTCCATTAGATCGCTAGCCAAATTTGAAACAAATGAAGAAGCCAAAACACAAACGCTCACCGTGCCCAGTCGCCTGCACGCTGGATTTGATTGGTGACAAGTGGACGCTTTTGATCGTCCGCGACATGCTGTTCGGGAGGTGCTATTACAAGGATTTCTGCCAGTCGCCAGAGAGGATCGCTACCAACATTCTAGCGGACCGCTTGGGTAAGCTTGTCGAATCCGGTATCGCAGAGAAATGGATTCCAGACGAAGAGAACGGACGGGAGGCCTATCGATTAACCGCAAAGGGGCAATCGCTTAAGACGGTCTTAGAATCTGTTGCGCAGTGGGGACTCGACAACATCAAGGGGACCGAAGCGCGGCTGAAAACGAAATCCAAATGAATCGACTGCGAACCGCCGAGATTGCAAGGTTACAGCATGCGATTATCGATGCTATTGCTCATTCGGTTGTTGTTTGTCGTGGATTCGTTGCAGTTGCTTTTGATGTGCGATTGCCCAGTCCGCAAGGCCGGAAATCGGCTTCAATATGCTCTTGCCCAACGGCGTCAAGCGGTACTCCGTCTTCGGCGGTACGACTGCGTAGACCTTTCGACTCACGAGCCCAGATTGCTCGAGGCTCCGCAGCGTCTGAGTCAACATCTTTTTGCTCACACCAGGAATTTGCTTTTGCAGTTCACTGTATCGCTTAACGTCGGTTCCTATGACGAACAAGATGCTGCTTGACCATCGATCCCCTACCAAGTCGAACATTTGCCTCAGTGGGCAATTTGAGTCGAGTATGCACAGTGGCTCATATTTGTCTCCCAAGGAATTCTCCAGCACTGAATGAGGCTTGGTTAAGGTTTCATGAAGACGCTTAGGGCACCAAAAAGTGCCTACTTCCTAATTAGCCCCCTCTCCTTAGCATACAGCAAAAAGGATGTAAGTGGTCGCAAAATACGACGAAGCCCCTTTTTAGCCTTGAACCATTGACTTAACGATTGGGATATACAAATGCATTCAAACGACTCGACGTTTACTTCAAGAAACTCCGCCCTGTTGTTGATTGACCATCAGGTTGGAACGATGCAGCTAATCAAGAATATTCCGTTGGAAGTCGTCCGTCGCAATACGCTCGCGTTAGCTAAAACGGCCAAGATTTTGGGGATACCGGTTGTCCTTACGAGTTCGCAAGAGGGTAATACGCAGGGACCGCTGATTCCAGAATTAGCTGAGATACTTCCGAATGAATTCGAGGCTCGGGTACAGCGAACCGGTATCGTTAACGCTTGGAACGACTCTGCTTTTCGGGCCGCGGTCGAAGCTACAAGACGCTCAAATCTGATTATGGCAGGTGTTACAACGGATGTTTGTCTCGTCTTTCCAGCCATTAGCGCGGTGCGTGAGGGCTTTTCCGTTCAGGCTGTTATGGATGCCTCGGGTTCACCATTCGAACTTTCAGAGGAAATGTCTCGTCGCCGCATGGAAATCGCAGGTGTTGTTCTAACCGCCACTAACACAATCATGTCGGAGCTAGCGCAGGACTGGAGCCGACCTGAAGGCAATCAACTACTTGCGATTCTCTTTGGTGAACTGCTCCCAAACATCAGTGCGTGAGGTCTATCGAATGGAGCTTTCTCAGATGAACAACTTGGATTCCAATACCGTGAACATACGAATGGAGGAACGTTGAAAGTTTCTTACCGGTTACATTGCAGGCGTCATCGCAGCCGCGTGTGGATCGGAGATCGCCCAATCGCAAGAAACAGAAGAAGCGGAGTCTGGCATACCGCTGGTCGTTAACGGCGGGGATAGGTTACGAATTTGGGCAATGGGCGTTTTGGTCACTGTAAAAGTAAAAGCAAGTGACACGCGTGGAACCTATTCCGCATTTGAAGACCTCATTCCACCGGGTGCTGGGCCCGTGCCACACGTTCATTCCAGAGAGGATGAAACCATCTATGTCCTTGCGAGCGACCACGCCGTCGCGTTCGAGGTCGCGGAGTTGCTGGATCAACATCTTCTCACTAATTCCGCTAACCAACCGTGTTAGCTCACCAAAACGTTTCGGGCGTTCTAAGTACCAAATGATCAGCGATTTCCATTTGCCGCCGACGACTTCGAGGGCAGCTTCCAGACCGCAACGAAATGTTCTCTCAGGCATCGAACGAATCCTTAATTAATTCACTATGAGGCACTAACCATTTGGTAAGTACTTGTTGCCGCGATAGTGTAGCAGTAAGGTTAGTACTCATGCAGTTTATATTTCAAGAAAGGAAGACTTATGTCTAACGCAACTTGTTTGATCATCGGCTATGGACCAGGGGTCGGTCATGGAATTGCCGCCGCTTTTGGAAAAGCGGGCTACGATTTGATTCTGTGCTCCAGGAATCCCAAAAAACATGCTTCGGCAATAGCGGAGCTGACGAAAAAGGGAATTGAAGTTCAGGTCGAGTCGTTGAATGCGGCCGATACGGCAAGCATTGGAATCTCGGTCGCAAGGTGGGCCGATACCGCAAACATTGAAGTGCTTGCTTACAACGCGGTCGTGCCGACGTTTATGCAGCCGACACAACTCGATCCAGAGCAAACGGTTATGGACTTGCGGATCAACGTGGTCGGGGCATTGGCTGCAACGAAGGCCGTTTTGCCGGCGATGAAGTCTGGCGGCAAGGGATGTATACTTTTCACAGGTGGCGGCTGGGCATACTATCCTTGGGATCAAGCTGCTTCGCCGAGCATGGGCAAAGCGGCATTGAGAAGTTTGGCGATGACATTGAGTCAGGAATTGAGCGACTCGCCCATTCGTGTTGGCCTTGTCTCTATCATGGGAGAGGTCGCCCCCGGGACAGCATTTGATCCAATGAAGATCGGCGAAGCGTTTTTGAATGTTGTGAAGCGCGATGAATCGGAGCATGAAACCGAGACTATGTTCACGGGTAGCTAGTCGTTTTCCGCTTAACGGTTGAATTGCCTTGGGACGCATACGTAGAGACACTCGCTCCTAAGGGTAGATAGCACCTCGGTCTAGAGTATAGCCTGGCGGCATTATGATCAGCATCAACGAACGTATTATAGCTTACGTTGTCGATGTCCGTATGGAGATTCGTTTCAGCGCTTCAGTTGCTAATTCGCACTCTTTGGAACGAGTACAAGACCGGGATGATGACCAGCGTCAATACGGTCGCGAACGTCAGCCCAAACACTAGCAACCAGGCCAATCCGACCCACAAGGGTCCGCCCGAAACTCCAAGTGGAACGAGGCCGCCGACGGTCGTGGCGGTGGTTAAGAAGATGGGCATCAACCTTTGCTTGCCGGCCGAGATGATTGCCGTTCGCAGTTCCTCCTTCGAAAGCGGTTTCCCTCCGTTTGCCTCGTGCGCTTGCCGAACCATCAAGTCGGCAAACTCAACGAACAGAATCGCCGCGTTGAGCACAATTCCAAACAAAGCCAGCACTCCAAGTTGCGGCATAAAGCCAAATGAATTGTTTGTGGCCCACAGTCCGAGGAGTGCTCCGCCAAGCGCCAGTGGCAAGGTCGCCAATATGATCAGCGTCCGGAAAACACTATTGAACTGACAAATCAACAAGATGAAGATCGCAATAAAAGACATCGCGAACGACGCTAACATCTTCCACTGAGCCTTTTGGGATTCTTCCAATGCGCCACCAACTTCGATTCGCATGCCGGCTGGAAGTTCTGATCGCAACGCATCCATCTCCTTCGAGCTGAACACCTGCGTCGTAACATCGTTACCGGAAGCACCTGAGGCAATCTGGGATCGCACCTCGATGGTACGATTGCCATTCCGGCGATCGATCTTCGTTGACCGCCACTGGGGAACAATATCGGCTAAGGCCGATAGCGGAACTTTGCCAAAGCTGCTTTCGATTGGCGTTGTCGGCATATCGCTAATCGATTGTCGGTCTTGCGGTCGCAAGCGAAAGTAAACCGGAAGCAGGCGATTCCCCTCGCGGAAATGGGTTAACAATCGACCTGAATACAGTGCATTTAATGAAGAAGCAACATCCGAATTGCGTAATCCCGTGACCCCCATCCGCGTTTCCGACACATCAACGAACAATTGTTGCGAGGCTTCACCCCATGAGTCATTCACATCCCAAGTATCGCGTTTGGCATCGATCAGCGCTTTGATACGGTCAGCAAATTGGCGTAGTCGGTTCAAATCAGCGTAGCCATCTCCGACGACTCGTAACACGACTGGATCGGCAGGGGGGCCAAGCGCCAATTCGATCGGCACAATGCGGGCACCCACGATCGGTTTGATCCCTAGGCTTTCGTCCCCTTCGCGAACGGCTCTCCTCAAGTGCTCGGCAAATTCATGCGTCAGCTTGCCGTCGCTCGTTTGGATCAAGATCTCCGCAAAGTTTGGTTTGATGATCTCCGGCTCCCAACTCAAGTACCATCGGGAACCACCGCCGCCGATCATCGTGCGCATATTGAGCAATCGGTCGATCTGTCCATCGTCGACACTTTTGCCCGCAGCGCTCACCTTACGAATCGCGTCTTCGACTTGTCGTGCAATTCGATCTGTTTGGTCAACGGAAGAGGACTCGGGCAAGTAGATCTTGACCGCGAATTGATTGCGCTGAGTTAGCGGAAAGAACTCGGTGGATACAGGAAGCTGAAAGGCTAGGAGCAGCAGGACAAAAGCACCCAGCAGCGTAAGCACTCTATGGTTCCAGACAAATCGGAGCAGCTTGCCGTACAGCCAGGACACCATGCCCTCTGTCCTAATGCTACTGCCAAGCTCGAATGTACCATGGTCATGAACGCGTTGGAATCTTCTCAGGATTTTGAAGGGCCAACGATCAAGGTTCCCCACCCTGCTGAGCGCTGAGAAGAGCCATGGAATGGGAGCCATTGGCTTGCGGGGGTCTGCTGGGGGTCGGATGAACCATGAAGCCAGGATAACGCAAAAGGTCATCGCCAGCAGCCAGCTCACGGTGAGCATGACTGACAAGGTGATAGGTAAACTGTAGATAAACTCGCGATTCGAACCATCCATCGCAATCACCATCGGGATAAAGGCAGCGATCGTCGTCAAAGTTCCATTGAGCATCGAAGCCCCGAGCAATTGTGCCGCCTGCACGGCTGCTTGTTTAGGTTGCATACCGGAAATTTGATTAGACATCGTTTGATCGCAAATTTGGACCGCGTTGTCGACAAGCAGACCGAGCGCGATAATCATCGATGCCAACGACATTTGTTCAAGCTGGACGCCAAAGGCAGGGATGATTGCCAGCGAGATCAAAACCACAAAAGGAATATTGGCTGCCATCACAGCAGCAGTTCGAAATCCAACAAACAGATAAACGAAGACGACCACAATCGCGATCGCTTCTATAACGTTGACCAAAACTTCGTGAATGCGACCCTTCACGCTCAACGATTGATCTGAAATAACCGATACGGAGATATCTGGAGGGAGCCCTCCGGTCTGTATTAGTTGCTTGACGCACTGTTTTGCAGCGTCACAAATGTCGACGATATTAGCTCCCGACTTCATCGATACGGCAACCATCACGGCAGGGACCGACAGGCTTGGATCTCCATAGCGGCAGGCTCTAGTAATGGGATCGATGTAGCCGCGTCTTACGTTCAAACCGATGTCCTTGACCCTAACTTGGTTGGATACCGCTGACGAAGAAACGGTGCCCACGACCAATTGTTCCATCTCGTCGACTAGGTGGACATCTCGATTGGGTTTGACAAAAAATCTACCGTCTGCGGTATCGATCTGTCCTCCCGGCGCGACAATATTTTGCGAGCGTGCCAAAGCTTCTACATCGGCAGTAGATAATCCCAACTGCGCCCAGTTTCCCGCGCTCGATTCGATATAGATGGCTTCTTCCTGTACGCCGTGTCGATCAACCTTCGCAACTCCCGGTAGCAACGAGATTGCATCGCGTACGATATTAGAAAAGTTGTCGAGGTCGCGTGGTGTGTAGGCATTCGAGGGGTCGAGTTCGCTTTCCCCTTGTAAAGGCGTTTGATGCACAGCAAATACGATGATACTCGTGTCGGCAAATTCGTCGTTCACGAAGGGTACGATCGATGGATCGGGCAATTGCACATTCTGGACGCGTGCACGAACGCGCTCCCACGCACCGTCGACTTTAAAGCCCGGAACCCATTCTTCAAGTTCGACGAAAATTACTGATTGTTCGCTCAACGAATGGGAACGAATTAAGCGGACCTCCTCGAGGCTATCGATCGCTTTCTCCAGCGGGTCGGTGATCAATCTTTCGACCTGTTCAGCGGAGGCTCCCTGCCAGCGGGTGCTAACCACGCAAACCTTTAGTGTGAATTCTGGGTCTTCACGTCGCGGCATCGTCAGGAAGCTAATAATACCCCCGATTACCATAACCACAACAAAGCTGACCACGATTGTCGGCTTGGCGACGGCGAATTCGGAAAGTCGATTCACTGGTCTACTCCTGCGTTGGTAACCAAGCGAATTCGATCACCGTCTTCTAGATAATGCGTCCCACCCACGACGATCTGTATACCTTCTGCGAGCTCATGCTGATTGATGGCCTTCACCTTGAGCAGCATGGATGATTCCGATGCGACGTAGTGATTGCAAACCTCAACGGCTACTCGCTTTGCTTTTCTTTCTTGGTCCGCCGCCGAATGCGTCGAGTTCAAACCATCAACGACGTTCAAAAAGGTCCTTCCGTTCTGGTTCATCACAGACTTCATTGGCACGAAGAATCCGATTGAGTCGTTATCATTCGACAAGAGAACTTGGACGAGATCGCCTGAACGGAGTTGCCATTGCTTCTGTGACACCAAAACTTTACGTTCTAGCCAGTTCAATGGATCCTGTGCAACTTCAGGTCGAGCGAAGTTCAGTTGTCCTGTAATGAAGTCTATCGCTGGGTCGATATCAGCTACGTCTGGAAATTCAATGGGCTTAAAATGCCAGTTGCCGAGCAACGGAATGACTTCCGAGCCCACGGAGACTCTAACCGGCTCGACTGCCAGTAGCCGATTACTCCGATCAGATGGCTGGTTCCATTTTCGGTTCGAGACCTTCCAAACGAAAGTCTCATTTCCGATTTGGTGAATGCACCGCTCCTCGACCAATTGGCGGTCGTCGTTTGAAATGAGCGAACCGAGATTGAGTGGAAAAATCGCGTCTGTTTCGGCCAAGTTCTCTTTTTCGAGTTGATGATCACTCGTCTTCACCTCGCAATTTCTTACATGCAAAGTGACGGTATAGGTGCGTGAGTTACTATCGGCGACTAAGTCGACCGTGTACACAAGCCCGCTTTCCAGTTTTTGGTTTCCATCCTGATCGGTAATCAAGACGTTAAGGATGTCTCCCCGTGCATAGTTGCGAGAATCTTCTGGGGAAACTTCAAATTGAACCAACATTGGGTCCATCATTTGTACGGTAACGACCGGTGCCCCTGCTTGCACGAATGAGCCTGGGGAAGTGTGAACGTCGGCCACAATTCCTTGGAACGAACTGCGAAGGACCGAGTTGCGTAGATCCCGCTCCGCCTCGGAGAGGGCAACTTGTTCGCGTGCGATCTGTGCAGCGAGGACTAGTTGCTCTGCTTGGGCTTGTGAGAGCGCCGCCTGTGCCGCTTCCAATGCGGCCGAGGCGACAACCAGTTGCGTTGTGGCAGAATCAAGTTCCGAGCGAGAGATCGCATTTTGTTTGGAAAGCTGTGAGAAGCGGGCCAGTTCCATTGCCGCTAGCTTGTGTTCCGCTTCGGCCGAAGCAATCGATGTTGGCAAGCGTTGCTCGATAGTGACTCGATTCGCCTCAAGCCGGCGTTCGGCGACGGCGACATCCGCTTTAGCCGTTTCGACAGCCAGTTGGAATCGCTCAGGTTCGAGACTCGCCAAAATCGTCGGTGACTTTGCATCGCGGGAATGCAAATGCGGTTGGACCCCCTCGTTGGGCTCAATCACGAAGTTGATGCGACCGGAAACTTCAAATCCAATCCGCTCACTTTTCCAGGGCGCGACCGAACCGGTTATGGTTTGGTGGCGCAGTTGCTGGGTGCGGTTTAGCGTCATCACCGATACCGGCTTCGGTGGCTTCTCGACCTCGAACGGTCCAGCCGCTCGTGGTGAATCGCAACCGAGTATGGTGATGATTGCGCCGGTAAATCCCAGCAACAGCAGTCCCAACCGACGTATTTCCATCTAAACGCACTCCGTAGTCATAGCTCAAATGGGGCCTTGGGATTGCATAGCAATCATTGCAAAATGTAAACTCTCAGGTATACTTTAACGCGGCCACCCAGACAAGTACACCCCAGAGTTTACATTTTTTCAAAAAGCGAGCCATGGAGGATGATGATGGAGGATGATACGGGAATTCGATTAACCGACCGTAAGCGGGCATCGATCATCGAGGCTTCAGTTGAGGAGTTTCAAACCCGCGGGTTCCACTCAGCAAGCATGAATCGGATCGCAGAGTTGGCTCAAGTAAGCAAACGGACCCTCTACAAGCACTTTGAGAGCAAGGAGTCTCTGTTTGATGCGATATTCCACGAATTGGTGGCTCGGTCGGAGAGTTATCCGATTCCCGATTTTGATCCAAACAAAGGTTTGGCAGAGCAGCTTGTGAAGCTAGGGCAGAGCGAGATTGACTTCATGAATTCAGCCTCGGTTCAAGCGATGGCTCGCGCCGGTTTGTCGCGTTTGCTAGCTGAGCCTGAGATTGCGAAGCAGATTGACCACAATCGATTTCTCAATCGCGTTCAGCGTTGGATTGGACAAGCGAAGTCGGCGGGGCAACTAAAAAAGATCAAAGATGTCGAGTTTGCAGCGTTGCAGTTTGTCGGGTTGTTAAAAGAGTTCGCGTTCTGGCCAGCCATTGTCAAAGGTGAGCCACCACTAACAAAACCTGCGAAGCTTCGAATCGTACGCGAAACCGTTGAAATGTTTTTAGCTCGATACCAATGAACAACTTAAGGATCTCTCTCGTATCCTGATCAAGTCGTTGCTAAATTCAGTAGTCGCGACTTTGATATGCGTTGGTCATGATAGCCCCGCTCTGTCCGAGCTGACGAGTGACCAAGCTAGGTCAACCTTTTTACTCCGGATTGCAATTGGGGCTTGAGTCAAGAGATGTAAGACGATAGTTATGTCACATGCACCCAATCGGATGCGTTACTCCGATTGTACTTCGATCATAAATCGAACGGTCTCCGGTTCACCGTCTGCCTCTACGATACGGGCTGTTATCGACTTGATGGAGTAGCTTTGGATGGGTTTGAATTGGAATGCTAAGGTCGACAACTCCGGTTCCGATGACTGTGAAGATCGTTTCTGATTATTGCCGTTGAAGCTGAAGTTCTGAGTGCTACCGCCCCCGCTTCCTGTTGCAGATGCTCCGGACGGTATGTATACATTGCCTTCTTTGTCTTCAATCTCCAATTCGTAGTTGCTCATCGATGCCATCATGAGCTGTACGCGTTCGAATATATTACCAGCTTTTTTCATTGCAGAGGTTGGCGGAAACGATACGACCACCGTCAACCCTTCTGGTGTTTCATTGATGGACTTGATCGCGAACTCTTCCCCGTCCACTTTTTTCTTGTGCGGACGAGCTCCTGCAAAGATTGCTTCCAAGCGTCTACCGGTTGTGATTTTCAGTTCACCGTGGATTTCCTTAATAGGTACGTCGAGTCTTTGTCGACGAGGTACATACAAACCTGCTGCACCTGGGAATTGATTATCAAACTTTGGCCATGACGAGGTGATCGGACCAGAATCTTTGGCTTCTTCCACGGTTCCATCGATCTCTACAATCTTGACCGCGGTTCCCAACTGCGCATACCGATTGTTTTCACGCTTACCTTTGACTCCTTCTTCGGTAATCTTAAGGGCAATTCCATACGTAGGCTTGACAAAGCTGTGTCCAAATCCAGCACCACCACCTGTAAAGCCTCCTCCGCCGCCACCCGCTGATGCCGAGCCAAAACCACCTACCGCTCCACCGGTTCCATTGCCATTGTTAAAGGTCTGGCCTGTCGCAAACTGATCGGACGTAAAGTTGCTCGAACCTTGAGCGTTAACCGATGTATTCAGCTTGGGGCGAAAACGAGTTACTCGCTCAGTGATATCACCGAGATTACCGACCCCTTCGAGAGTAATTTTATAACCGGAGACCGTGGTTGACCCCTTCATCTTTGGCGGAGCCCCTCGCGTCCCTTCGGTAGCCTGGTCTTGCTCACTGGTTTGTGCGGCTGGCATGGCAGAACTAGTTTGCGCTGGCTCATGAATTAGCAAACCTATTCCAGTCCACCCCAAAATTGTGGTGATGGTCGTTGCTGAAATCAACATAATAATATTCCTCCTGGTTCGACGTGCTAAAGTCACTTTCGAGTTAAGCAACTCTTTCGGAAGTGACACCGAATGAGGTTGTTCAAGATGTGCGAGGCACTGTTGAAGTAGGCTCGCGACCACAGTGGCCGACTGAGGACGATCGTCTACACGCTTGGCCAATAACATGCTCACAAGTCGCTCCAGCCACTCTGGAATTCTCGGATTGATTTCGCGAATCGGCATGGGCTCGGAGTCTGTAATTCGCCGCATGACGCTCAGACTGCTTTCAGCTCGAAAGGGAGGACGGCCGGTGCACATGGTATAGAGGGTGCTTCCGAGACTGAATAAATCGCTGCGTGCATCGACGCTGTTGCCAGACGCTTGTTCGGGGGACATATACTGTGGTGTGCCAGGATGGAAACCAGAACGAGTTAGGCTGGCATCATCGGCAGCCCGAGCGAGCCCAAAATCGCTGATCAAGGCGCGATCGACATCCTCTTCGAGCAGGATGTTCGAGGGCTTGATGTCACGATGCACCAGTCCTTGTTGATGCGCGGCTGACAACCCGTCAGCAACCTGCATACCAATTCGAAGAATCTCGCACAACTCGAGAGAGCCCTCGCGGTCTATTCTCGACTGCAACGACTCGCCGGACACATATTGCATGACGATAAAGGGGGATTCTCGTTCGGTCTCGACATTGTGAATTGGTACCACATGTTGATGCACGACTGCCGCAGCTGCGCGTGCTTCGCGGGAAAATCGTTTGCGTGCCGGGCCACAGCTTGCCAGATAAGGAGCTAGTAACTTGATTGCCACGGGGCGATTCAGTTCGGTATCGAATGCTTTGAAGACGATACCCATTCCGCCAGCACCGATCAACCGTTCCACTTCGTATCGGCCCAATCGACCTAGCATTTCCGGGTGTGATGGCGGTGATAGCAACTGCTTCGCCATCGATTCCGTCCAGTGAAGGGGCGAATGCTCCAGACTCACAGGCGGCGGGGAGTATCGCGGAATGGTTCCGGCTGCACCTGATACTGCGGCTTTAGCAGCTTGCCACTCTTCGTTTGATCCTGCGAGTTCGCTGATACGATGTTGGCAGCGAGGACAGTTCTCCAGGTGAGCGAGCAATTCCTCGCTTGGCTCCAACGATTGGTCATGTCGAAGCATGACTTCCAGAGCTGTATCATTACAGGCTAACTGTTTATCGCTCATCGTTGGTCCTGGTATTGCTGTACAAGTTCCTTGATGCTCGCTGCGCACCAACATGGCTGTGGAAATATTCCCTCCATCCCATTTTCTTCTCCCCCTCTTCCTTCAACGACCCAACGGGCAGCACTGGGCAGTTTTACTCGCCGCATCATGGTGGTTGTCAGTTCCTCTTCATGGATAAAAAAGTAACTGCTGTTTAGTATTCCGCTATAATCTTCCATTGTTCGTCCGCTTTGCGCAGTTGTACATATCGAAACGCACCTGGAACTGAGAGCTTGAGCAAGACATCATTCTCCTTGATCGAGAAACGCATCAACTGGAACAGGGACTCACTTGGCTGATTCGGTTCTGTGGCAAAGTCACCAACCGCGACATCCAACTGCTCGATCCGAAACGAGTTGACGACCGTACCGACAACAAAAAATGGCATGGGATCCTTTTCTGCCTGCTTTTTGAGAGCCACAAGCATGTCCTCTCGCTTGATCGGGACTCCGTATTCCGTCATTTTACCGGGAACTTCGAGACCAAAATAGAATAAACGATTTCCAGGGAGCAACTGGACCTCGGGAGCATAAAGCTTGTTGAGCTTCTTTTCATCGTAGAGCATGCAAGCCCGTAGCAACTCTTTCGCAAAAGCGGTAACTTCTTTAGCTGGCTGAAGTAGGGCCGTGGACTTCCGCGCCGGACCTGAAATCTTGACGTCTTCAAGTCCTAACCAGAAAACGGGATGCGGCGTTGAATCCAGATGGTATACCACGACCGGTCCGGAAGGTTTTAAGAGTCCACCGAGTCCTTTGTTTTGAGACGCATCGCCAATCGTCCCCTCCAGCTTAACGAGGTCTCCCGCTTTAAAGTCGATTTCTTCCGAGTTCTCAATCATAATCGCTGCGAGGAACGGTGCGGCATTCTTTTTGCCGACTGATTTCGGCATCAGACGAGCGACACCATTAAATGACTTCGCTGTATCACTTGCCAATTCAAATTCCCATTTTACCTTTTGCCCCTTCAACGCTTTGTTCACTCGAAATTGGACGGTATCCTCAGCAGGTGCCATGTCGACATATCCACCGGCACCATCCGTGACCGGTACAACCTCCGAATTTGTCTCTTCCTCCCCAGGGATGATCGTTACTCGACTCTCCAGAGATATCCTGTCGGGGACTCGAGCCTTGCTAGCGAGTTCGCCAAGGTACGTGTCGAAAGCGGCAATATCCGTCCGCCAGTCTTCGCTTGATGGTGTACTTTCTCCAGGCTGATCCTCTTGTGCGACCTCTTCTTCGCCCATCGACTGTGTGACCGAGTTGATCTGAATTGCCTTTTCGCGGATAATCTCCCAAGCTTTCGCGAATTGAGACGTGTGGATATTCAGTACGTGCGTTTCCCGATCCAGCAACTGCTTCGAGTTGACTCCGGGGTCAGCCGCGATTCTTGCATTTCTCCAACCAGCCTTTCCGAGTTCTGCGGTCGCGATTGCGATGGGATCTTTTTGCTTTATTCCAGGTGGCCAGATCGAACGTTCCACATTCAGCGAATCATCCGTTGAAGTGACTCGATAGACTTCAGCATAAAGCGGGAGAAACACATAATAGTGTTTCTTGTCCACGAGGAGGGCTGAATAGAACGTATCGAGATCTGCTACTTTGCGAAAAGACGTAGCATCCGCATCTTCCATCAAATGACTGCCTGCGTAGACACCATTTTTATCCTTGACGACTGATTGGTGAATTACCTGAAAGGTTGCTGCATCATATCCGGCGATCTTTGTATCACCCCGCCAGACACTGTTTCGATCTGCACCAAATGGACAATCGTCTCCAAAAGTACGAAACGTATCTGGATCGGCACCTTCCAGAGGAGTTGACGACCAATAGACTCGATTGACGTCCCTGTAAAACGCTTGATCGAGATGTCGAAAAGTCTTTGCATCTGCACCTGGAATCTCCGTTCTCTGATACCAAACGCTCTTAGCATCTTTCCAAACAAATCCCGCGTTCACAAGCTCGACTGTCTGCGGATCGATTCCCTGCAGAGGTTCACCGTACCACCAAACATGCCGAAGGTCTCTAGCAAGATTGAAGCCGATGACCTCAAAGCTTGAAACGTCAGCTGACGGGAGCTCGACAACCCAAAATTGGCCCGGACTGATCCATTTGTAATAGACCATGTTCTTATCTTTGGTGTACTCTTCGCTCAAAGCTTTGAAGCTCGCTGCATCGACATTCGCACATTGACTTAGTTTAAGATTCGCAAACCTCGCAAATGACTTGAAATTCTCTTTGCCAGCCTGGTCGATGCGTTGCTGGTTAAAGTAGATGAATTCTCCCTTTCGCGAGTAACCGTGTCCCAATTTTTCCGTGTCGATATCATCGTTCTCAACAACTGGTTGAGAAGGAGTCGGGAGAAATAACACACCAAGAACAATAGCCGCGAATAGACCGATCATTGATATGACTCCGTAAAACAATAAGTGAGTTTTTAAGATCGAACGCTTTCGATAAGCGGACTGTTTTCTTGTTGATAACTGTGGAGGAAGCGGAAAGTTGGCTGGCTGTTGTACGTGACTCAAACACGCTGCGAGGAGGTCACGAACTTCACTGGCGGACGCAAAACGTTCCGTCTTTTCTTTAGCCATCAGTTTCTCGATGATCAGGACCAACCACTCTGGAACATCTGGATTCCAGTCACGAATCGGCGTCGCAGCTTCGTCGCTGATTCTTCTCATCACACCGTAAGAAGATTCAGCTCGAAAGGGAGGACGGCCGGTGCACATGGTATAGAGCGTGCTTCCGAGACTGAATAAATCGCTGCGTGCATCGACGCTGTTGCCAGACGCTTGTTCGGGGGACATATACTGTGGTGTGCCAGGATGGAAACCAGAACGAGTTAGGCTGGCATCATCGGCAGCCCGAGCGAGCCCAAAATCGCTGATCAAGGCGCGATCGACATCCTCTTCGAGCAGGATGTTCGAGGGCTTGATGTCGCGATGCACTAGTCCTTGTTGATGCGCGGCTGACAACCCGTCAGCAACCTGCATACCAATTCGAAGAATCTCGCACAACTCGAGAGCCCCCTCGCGGTCTATTCTCGACTGCAACGACTCGCCGGACACATATTGCATGACGATAAAGGGGGATTCTCGTTCGGTCTCGACATTGTGAATTGGTACCACATGTTGATGCACAACTGCCGCAGCTGCGCGTGCTTCGCGGGAAAATCGTTTGCGTGCCGGGCCACTGATTGCCAGATAAGGAGCTAGTAACTTGATTGCCACGGGGCGGTTCAGTTCGGTATCGAATGCTTTGAAGACGATACCCATTCCGCCAGCACCGATCAACCGTTCCACTTCGTATCGGCCCAATCGACCTAGCATTTCCGGGTGGGATGGCGGTGACAGCAACTGCTTCGCCATCGATTCTGTCCAATGAAGGGGCGATTGATCCAGGCTCACAGGTGGCAAGGAGTATCGCGGAACGGTTCCGGCTGTTCCTGATATTGCGGCTTTGGCAGCTTGCCACTCTTCGTTTGATCCTGCGAGTTCGCTGATACGATGTTGGCAACGAGGACAGTTCTCTACGTGAGCGAGCAATTCTTCGCTCGGCTCCAACGATTGGTCATGCCGAAGCATGACTTCCAGAGCTGTATCACTGCAGCTTAGCTGTTTATCGCTCATCGTTGGTCCTGGTATTGCTGTACAAGTTCCTTGATGCGTGCCATCACACGACTACGGGCGAAGTAAATATTGCCTGGGCGAGTATTGAGCTTTGCAGCGGCATCCTCGACAGAGTATTCTTCGATTTTGGTAAGCCAAAATGCCTGCCACGTGTGCTCTGCGACCGACTCGCGCACACGCTCTGCGGCCCATTGGAAGACTATTTGCTCGTATTCCAAATCCAGATCGCTGGAAAGATCTGCGGGTGCAGGCAAGTTTGCCAAGTGGAACTGGGCCTCGCTGCCATCGCCCCCCAGCGGGCGAGTCGCACGCTGCGTGATCATGTCGACGGCCGCATTACGCGTTATGCGTAGTAGCCAGGCACGGAAGCTTCCTCGGTTGTCGCGTTGTAACCAATCGGAGACGGATCTTGCTACCGCCATGAGAACTTCTTGAACGAGGTTTTCAGCGTCGGCGGTTTGAAATCCTCGGCTTCTGGCGACGTTGAAAATGACGGGGCCGTACATCGTCACGAACTCATCCCAAGCAGCCAGATCTTCTGCGTTTTGAAGCCGCAGAATCAGACTGGCTCGGGTTGCTTCTTGGTTGGGGTTCATAGATTCGTGGCTTACGGGTCCTGATTCGCTTCTAACAGCAAGACTGACTCAGCGAAGGAAATCTTGCGCGAGGGCACGCGCATTTTCGCAGATTTTTAGAAACTTGTCGCTAATCGCCACCAACTTCACCCTCCCCAGACCGACGTTTGGGGCGGTTCAGCCCGCGACAGCGTGGCTGGGGAGGGGTGAAGACTAACCGCACTAGACTCGGGACATCATGAAGAGCATCTCGCAACAGATTTGGGCCGAACGTTCATCGTATCGCAGGGCCTCGAACTCGGTGTCGTCGGCAACCTTTGGGTCTTCGTACCGGATCGGTATCCTCAGCTCGCAACCCATTACCAGCGGGCAAGCCTCGTCGGCTTGAGAGCAAGTCATCACTGCGCAGTAGCCTTGACTCGGATTGGGTGGATCGCCATAAGCCTTGGAGAAGCAAACCTGCGGTTCCGAGGAATCGGAGACATAAACACTGTAGCGTGGATTCGATGAACTGGGATCATCAGCAACAATTTTCAGTCCGCATCGCTGCATGGCGGCGACTGCTCGCGGATTAAAGGCTGTTGCCTCGGTGCCACCCGAAAACGTCTCCACGCCGACCAAGCCATAGTACTCGGCAGCGACTTGAGCCCAGATCTGAGAGAGATGACTGCGCCGTGAATTGTGGGTGCAGATGAAGGTCAGTTTGGCTGGCTTGGATTGGGACAAGCAGTCGCGAATGTAGTCCGCGACTTTAGCGAGATCATTCTTTCGGTCGTCAGGTATCGCATCAAATTCTGTGGCTCGTGCGTTTATGTATGCGAGCAGCTTTGGATAGAGTAAACCGGCGGATGGTGCAGGTTGTCTTACGGTCATTTTTTGTCTTTCTGCGGATTCCAGTTCAGTTAACGCGACGACGATCTGCAAATCTTTGAATACCTCTCGCCAATCGCCACCAACTTTACCCTCCCCAAACCGCGTTTGGGGAGGGTCAGCCCGCGATAGCGTGGCTGGGGAGGGGTGCACGCACGATTGATGGTCGATCAGCGGAAAGTGTCAATTTTCACAGTCGTTTCTTTTCCGTGGTTACCCACGGACCAAGTCCGTTTTTAGCATCTTGACGCTCGATGCGGAAGCGGCTAAGTTTGCATTGTGACGCAAATGTGCATTAAAAGAAAGCTGACCATGAGACCTCGAGACGCATCCCAATGTTGCAGTCCAATCGACGATTTGTTAGATGCGGGGTTATTCAAAGCTTTGGGTGAGCCGACGCGATTGAAATTGCTATCTTGCTTGACGAAATGTGGCAGGCCATGCTCGGTGACCGAATTGACCGAATGTTGTGCTGTTGATTTTTCGGTGGTATCTCGGCACTTGGGTGTGCTCGAGAAAGCAGGCGTTCTTACCGCCACAAAGGTAGGTCGCACTGTGTTTTATGAGGTGCGTTATAAGCACCTCATCGAATCGTTTCGCGGGCTAGCAAAGGTGATCGAAGGGTATCGTCCTAAGCGTGGAAATTCGAAGACTTAGGCGAGCGACATTTGCGAACTGGATTCAATCGCACCACTGCTAGAGCGCGCCAACCGCCTCCCAATCATTCTTACACGTTCGATTAACCCAACGGAAAGTAAATCAAGATGGACCAAGCGGAAAAGGCCGGAATCAGCTTCTTCGAAAAGAACCTAACCTATTGGGTTGCCCTCTGCATGGTAATTGGCGTTCTAGTGGGAAAATTCGTTCCTGCGATCCCAACATTTCTTGCGAAGTTCGAGTACGCGAATGTGTCGATTCCCATTGCCTTTTTGATTTGGTTGATGATTTATCCGATGATGATGAAGGTGGATTTTGCGAGCGTGAAGGACGTGGGTAAAAATCCCAAGGGGCTTTTTGTGACATGGATTGTAAACTGGCTGATCAAGCCTTTTACCATGTTTGGTATCGCCGCCTTCTTTTTTTATGTTGTCTTTAAGCCATGGATATCGCCGGAATTGGCCAAGGAGTACTTGGCGGGGGCCGTGCTACTGGGGGCGGCTCCTTGTACTGCGATGGTGTTTGTCTGGAGCCATTTAACACGTGGTAATGCAGCGTATACAGTCGTTCAAGTCGCAACCAACGACTTGATCATTTTGGTTGCTTTCACACCGATCGTCGCCTTCTTGCTCGGTATCGGCGGGATTGCGATTCCATGGATGACACTGATCGTTTCCGTGGTGCTCTTTGTGGTGGTGCCCTTGGTGGGAGGTGTGCTAACACGAAATTTGGTGATTCGTTCCAAGGGTCTAGAATACTTTCAAAATGCATTCCTTCCGAAGTTCAACAACATCACGATTACGGGACTGTTGCTGACGCTGGTCTTGATCTTTTCATTCCAAGGCGAAGTGATCGTTAATAATCCACTGCACATTGTTTTGATCGCTATTCCGTTAATTATCCAGACCGTATTGATATTCTTTCTGGCCTATGGAGTTTGTTACCAGCTTCGCTGTCGTCACGACATTGCCGCCCCCGCTGGGATGATTGGGGCGTCGAATTTCTTCGAGCTTTCTGTCGCCGTGGCGATCACACTCTTTGGAGCTTCCTCACCGGTCGTGCTGGCGACGATCGTCGGTGTGCTAGTGGAGGTCCCGGTGATGCTAGCGCTTGTCCGTTTCGCAAATCGGACCCGACGAAAATTTTGCGTTCGAGGAAAGCCGTTGAGTAGGGTCTTAGGCTAACGACGGAATTGTTCGTTGTGGACGGAATATCTCAATAAGTCCGTTTCGCCAAGTCTGAGCAGGTGCAGTCCTGATCGGTAGTAGCTTTCCTAGTCCTATCCGCCATGAGACTTTCAGGGTTTCGTCGATTGGTCACGTTGGTCATCCACGTAACAATCCAATCTATGACAGAGTAGCCCATGATTTCTCTATCACCTTGAAGTCCCAGGCTACAAGCTAACAGCGAAGTAGAAAATCACTAGGAAGGAAACGAGTCATGTTACAGTTAGCGATTGCATGTTTGGTAATTGCGTTGATCGCAGCGATCATGGGATTCGGAGGTATCGCGGGATCATTCGTGGGGGTCGCAAAGATTCTTTTTGTTGTTTTTCTTGCGCTAGCCGTTTTGTCCTACGTTTTCAGTGGAGCAAGGCGAGGACGAATCTTGGATTAGCCAGAGAACGTGTTTCCATGAGCTGTTCCACGACAACGCCACCAAACCAAATAGAAATAAGGATATTTATTAATGGAGAGTAACTATGTATCGAAATAGGAAGACCATGTGGTATCTCCTGGCAGCCTGCGCGGCTGTTGGTGTTACTATTGTCGTAAATCCGTCGGTCGCTCAGCAACGAACAGCAACAATCGACGATGAAGTTGAGATCCTCACTCGTGGACCAGTTCACGAGGCGTTTGCTGAGACGATTGTTTTCGATCCCGATCCCGGGCTTGTCATCCCAAAAATTCCGCCCGCTGCTATTGAGGAGCTTCCCCCAGAGTATCAACCGGAGGGGGACAATATCTCCTGGATTCCTGGTTATTGGGCATGGGATGATGATCGGGAGGATTTTATTTGGGTCAGTGGAATTTGGCGAGCTCTACCGCCTGATAGACAATGGATTCCAGGATATTGGGCATCGGCCGGCAAGGGAGCTCAATGGACGTCAGGATATTGGGCCGATGCCAATTTGGAAGAGATTGAGTATTTGCCAGAGCCACCGGCAACGGTTGAAGCAGGTCCTAATATACCGGCTCCTTCAGCAGAACATCGTTGGCTGCCCGGGAGTTGGGTTTGGCAACAGAACCTTTACGCGTGGCGACCCGGTTATTGGGCGCCTGGCCAGGAGGATTGGACTTGGATTCCGGCACGCTATGTTTGGACACCACGAGGCTATGTCTTCGTGAACGGTTACTACGATTACAACATAGATCGACGAGGTGTTTTGTACGCTCCCGTCTATTTCAGGTCCAGCGTCTATACTCAACGAAGCTTTCGCTATTCGCCCGTGACGGTTATCAGCCCGAGTGTGTTCACAAATCACCTGTTTTTGCGACCCAACTATGGCCATTACTATTTTGGCGACTACTACAGTACAAACTACGCAAATCAGGGCTTCTCACCGTGGTTTTCCTACCACAACCAGTTTTCAGGTTACGATCCTTTCTATGCCCAGCAACGATGGCAAAATCGCGCTGACCAACAATGGAAACAGCGTATGGAGACCGCTTACGAGCGCCGCCGAGACAATGAGCGTGAACGACCACCGCGCGACTTGAGGTCCCAACGCGAAAGACTTAATCGAGACGGAAGTGCTGTGGATGATAGTTTTCGTGTGGGCACGACATTGGAGGAACTGACTCAGGCTAAAACTATACTTAATCGTATTCAACCACTCGCTCCTGAAGCACGACAACAACTAGGCAGAAGGGGGGGGGAGATTCGCGCCTTGAACGAACAACGACTCAAATTGGAATCGGAAGTCTCTGGTCGCACCGGTAGACCGCCGGATGGCACTGCGGCACCGGGACGAATTCGAATTCCCCGATCGACAATTATTGGGGCACCGATCAAAAAACTCGAGCCTGGTAAAGCTCCACCGAAAGTCCTCACGGTACCGCCTGCGGACCCTAAAATCCAACCGAAACCGCGACCACCCCGAGTTGATAAGATTGTTCCGCCGGTGCGAGGCAAGGGGAAAGAAGGAGAGGGGCGCGGCAAAGATGGTAAAAAAGACGACGGTGCTGGCGAAGGAGGAGGATATCCATCATGAGGCGATTACTAATCATTGTGTTTCTGATCTTGGTTGTTATTGTAGCCGGAGGCTTCTACCAAGGGTGGTTTACTGTATCGAGTCCGGTTGGCATCGAAGGGGATAAAAAGAACATCAATTTGGAGATCGACAGTGGCAAAATGAAGGAGGATGCCGACGCTCTAACGACAAAAGCGAAGGAACTAACCGACAACGCCACAGGTAGCAATCGTGAGGTTGACGACAAGTGACCTCGTTGGGCTGGTTCAACGAAGCCACCCTTCCCTAGCGGAAACCCGCCGAGGATCCCCACCTGGGAGGTAAACAAATAACCGTTTAATCGAGCGACGGGTAAAATTCTACCAATAATTCCTTCGTACGATGGACTTCCAGTCCGTCGTACGTGGTATATTTCCATCTGCTGTTCGCCTTACCTCCTTTTTATTCGTGCCATACAAGTAAAAGTATCTACCAAAAGATGATTCGCCGACTTGAGTCACAGTGTGCGGAATAAACCGGTAGGCAATTGGAATCTCTCAACTCAACTATGGTGTATAGAACAATGATGATCAACAGTACAAACGTTATTCGGTTTTACAATATTTATTTACCGACCCGCTTTAGTAGGTGGTGTCGGTTGGCCGCAGCATTCTGTTTTATGGTGGCGATACTCCCGAATGTGTCCCATGCTAAATGGGGACTGAGAGGCAATAAGCCGCATGGCTTACACTCAACACATAGCTTTGGTTGTAGTGGAGGGTGCTACGGTTCCTCTGGTGCGAGGCTGATGCCTTACCAAAGTGCGTCAACGCAGACTGGATACGCAAATAGTCACTCGCAGACTACATTCGTCGCTCGCTTAAATTCGGGATTAACGACTGCGACGGATTTGGATAGGAATAGATCGCTAGATCTCATTGTCAAGGTTCCTTCTAATGATGGGTTCTATGTGAATTCTGAGATCGAGGAAAACAAAGAAGGCTCCCACAGGTTAGTCAACGTCAATCCGATGCAGGGACGCGACTACCATGTTATCGTTCGCGCTGAATCGGTGGATGCGAGTGGCAAACGAATTTTGGAAACAAAGCGGTTCTTTGTAAGGGCAGGTGAAACTGGGACTACGGAGCTCCTGATGAACGGTAGACCTGCGAAAGTCGTAGTATCGAGCCGGCAACCCGGAAACACGGATCGCTAGAGTTCCGAAGCATGTTTGGTCGCGTGTGACTAATTGCCTCGTCTCGCTTTCCCATTTGCCCTCATCGAAAAGTTCAGATGGTTTGCAGTCGGTAGATCGGTTAGGTGGCCCAGCTCCGACCGTGTTCGCTGAGGATCGCGAAAAGCGAAAGCGATTTGTGTAACCTTTTACCGACTCGCGGATCTACCCATGGGAACATTCAGAAATTCCCGGGACCTGCTAATTGTGGAAACTAAACAACGGTTTAATCAGCGTTGCGATGCGTATCACCGCAAGCTTCTTACTGCTTGCTGTCGTTTTCGTTGAACCGTAATTAACTCATGGTCTGGACAACGTCTGTCGATTGACGGACTCGCCCCACCGTAGAACCGTGGATAGTAACCGCAGCAAATCCTAACGAGAAAAGCAACAAAATGACCAAGACAAAGACGATTGAGAATCTTCAACGCGCGTTATCGATGGAACTTACCGCCATGCACCAGTATCAGCTTCATGCATGCGTTTTGGATGACTGGGGCATGGGTCTATTGGCGAATAAGATGAGGGAAGAGTTACAGGAAGAACTTGGTCATTCCGAAGAATTCCTAGTCAGAATACTGTTTCTGAAAGGTGACCCGAAGCTTGCACTGGAGAAGACACCGGTACGGGCGACATCGCTAAAGCACATGTTTGAAACGGACCTGGCTGATGAAAAAGCAGCGATCGATTTTTATACGACAGCATCCATTCAAGCGAGTGAAGAGCGAGATATTGGAACGCGGCAGCTCTTCGAACGAATCGCAGTGGACGAAGAGGGGCATGCGAGTTGGTTGGAATTACAGATCGACTTACTCAATCGCATGGGCGAGCCAGCGTATATCGCCAAGCATATGTCCACCAGCTCGGCAGAGTAGCTAACAGCCTACTGAATAAGGAACTGCCCCCTTACCGGCTGCCTTAACAAGTCGTAGTGTTTGTTCAACGAGCTGCCAGCTCGTGACACAACCGTATCATCAAATTAGAACGCTTCTAGTACTTTTGTCTTGGGGTTTTTGGCATGGTCCGCAAACTTGGTTTCCTTCTGTTAACATCGCTTGCTGTTCTGGGCCTCACCGTCTCGGACGTATCAGCGCAGGATCGGCCTGGTGCTGGCCGCGGTCAAGGATTTCGGGGCGGACGAGGCCCTGGGGCCGGTCTTGGGTTCGGCCAAGGTAGGCGAATGGCGAATCAAGTGGAGACAAAGGATAAAGCAGCCAAATCTGATGATCTCGCGTACCCGGCCATTGCCAATCATGGAGGCGTTGTTTCACTGCCTAATGCCGCCCAGCAACCCCGTTCGGGCACGAAGTTGCTGGTTGATCTAACGAGCGGAGGAGACCCGAACGAGCTTAATAGTGGGTTGGAGAAAGTGGCCAAGTACCTCAATATTTACGCTGGCGGTGGGGCGGAGCCAGCAAACGTGAAAATCGCTGTTGTCTTCCACGGCGAAGCAACACTCTCAGTACTTAACTCCAATGCCTATGCCGAAAAATTTAAGACAGTCGGAAATCCAAACCTAGGACTGCTTGGGCAACTGAACAACAATGGTGTTGAGCTTTATGTGTGTGGTCAGTCATTGATCTCCAAAGGTGCAAACCTCGAAGATGTCGCAACGTTTGTCAAGCCAGCCGTGTCGGCTTTGACGGCTGTCGTGAACTTGCAAGCGGACGGTTTTGCCTACGTTCCGATCGCAAGCTCTACACCCGTTACGAAGTCTGAGCCTCAAGAGACTGTTGCGAAAGTCGAAGAGCATGCCAGCGAGCATGGTGGCGAGCATGGTCCAATGCAGGGACGCGGAATGGGGCGTGGGCCAGGCGCGATGCCAGGCATGCGGGAAGACATGACAACTTTGCATGCTATGTTCGCGGATCGTGAAAAGATTAAGCGAACCGTCACTGACTTAGCGGATGGAGCTGAGGCAGTAACGGAATCCGATGACGAAGCGATTGCGAAATTGCTAAAAGAGCATGTACCAGCTATGGAAGACCGCGTTGTTGACAACAAGCCGTTGCCCCCTATGACGTTTCATCCGATCTTCGTCGAGCTCATTAAGCATGCCGATGACTACACGCTGACCTACGAAGAAACCGAAAAGGGGATAAAGGTCCGTTACCAGTCGGATGACCCGTATGTCGTCATGTTGGTGCAGGAGCATGCGAAATTGGTCAGTCGCTTCATTAAAAACGGTATGGAAGAAATTCACGCACCCTATGAACTTCCCACTCGAAAATAAGACAACTCGATGTCAATCTAGCCTGCGAACCACACGCTCCAGTCGGACGAGCCGACTGGGGGCGGCAAATAAAGCCCCCCGATGGGCTCGCCCCATCGGAGCCAACGGTTCGCAGCTAGACCGCACCAGCAACACCACCAGACCCCGACGGGCTTGCCCCGTCCGGTGAATTAGGTTTCTGAGCTAGCCGGTACACATCCGCCACCAATGGCGGTTTCCATGTAGAATGCCGAGGACTACTCCATGGTTCCTAGTTCAGATTCCTAGTTCACGTTGGTCTAAATGAACGATATCACGCAGATTCTAAAGCAGATCGAAGACGGAGATTCTTTGGCTGCAGGCCGACTTATGCCGTTAGTATATGAAGAGCTGAGGAAACTAGCTGCCTCTCGCCTGGCATCGGAGCGGTCGGACCACACTTTGCAAGCAACAGCTCTAGTTCATGAAGCCTATTTGAGGCTGGTGGATTCGGAACAAGCTTGGCAGGGCCGAGCTCACTTCTTTGCGGCGGCAGCCAACTCCATGCGTCAGATCTTGGTCAACTGGGCTTTGGCAAAGCGCGCGAACAAACGCGGCGGTAGTGTCCGGCGGGTGGACATGGAGGATCTGGCTGACGGGTTTTCTACCGACCCGGACCTGATCTTGGATCTGGATGAAGCATTGACGCGTTTGGCGGCTGAGGATTCCGTGGCTGCCGAGCTGGTCAAGCTACGGCTCTTTGGCGGCCTGTCCGTAACAGAGGCAGGTCAATCGCTAAACCTATCTCGCACCGAGGCTTACGACAACTGGAAGTTCGCCCGAGCGTGGTTCGCTGCCACCAATCTTGGCTCAGTCGAAGAATAATTTCGAAATTCTGGACAAGATTGCAAACGGTTTTCTGGATTGACTGAGGACGACAACAGATTTTCATTTGTCGTTATTGGTCATGTAGAGAGATCGTCAACTCGATGGTAAAATGATTTGCATGACAACAATCGCTGAAATCGAAAAAGCAATAGAGCAATTGCCATTGCCTCAAATTGAAGAACTCGCGCGATGGCTGGATGATTATCGTTCGAGAAGGAGTTCGCCAGCGGACGTCGAAACGTGGTTGACGCAAGCTCGGGGGGCAAGTCAGTCGGGGGTGACGACGGCAGATGTAATGACACTGACTCGCGGTGAGGAATGAGTGGATTTCTATTTGATGCAAATGTGTTGCTCGATATCGCCACTGCAGATGTGACATGGCTGACTTGGTCCGAGGGGCAATTTCGAGTCGCGGCAGCTAGTGGGCCGGTTCTTATAAACCCATTGATCTACGCAGAGCTCGCGCCAGCATTTACCACCCAACTGGCACTCGACCGGTGGCTCGATCCATCGATATTTGCGAGGCTTCCTTTGCCTTACGGGGCAGGGTGGTTAGCGGCCCAAGCGTTTGTAAAGTATCGACGGGCTGGTGGGGCCAGAAGTTCTCCGCTTCCCGATTTCTATATTGGAGCTCATGCGGAGATAAGCAATCTGACTTTGGTAACGCGGGATGCCACCCGATACCGCAATTACTTTCCAGCCGTCTCCCTCATCACGCCCTAATTCTTCGAGCTTGGATGAATCGGTGGCGCACCCGATACCTATTGGCTATACCTCGTAGCCCAAAACGGTCACTGAGACGGGGCGCTAAACCCTAATCGCACCGAGGCTTACGACAACTGGAAGTTCGCCCGAGCGTGGTTCGCTGCGACCAATCTTGGCTCAGTCGAGGAATAATTTCAAAATTCTCCGGACGGTTCAGAGCTGTTTCTTGCATTGATCAATGCCAAGCAGAATTTTCTCCACACAGCAGTTCATTTTTGAACGAGGATCACCGTCATGTTTCGAAACTCCCGCCGTAAACTCGCAGAACTACTCAATCCAACGATCAAAAAGACGTCGGGTAAGCGCTTAAGCGTCAACGCGGGCAAACCTTCCGGAAAAACAAGAACAGGTCGGAAGCTCGTAGCTGAACAACTCGAGGCCAGAAACCTGTTTGCGGGCTTGGTGTTCGAATCAGTCATCACCACGGAAAGCGACTATCCTGTCGGGAAATCGTATGCATATACAGTCGCCGCTGATTCTGCTGGCAATACGTTCATGGGCGGCATTTTTGAAGGCACCGTCGATTTTGATCGAAACGCCATCCAGCCCGGCAATCAGGATATTTTAACGGTAGAGCCTAATGGAAGCGGTGGTTTCAACGGATTTATTGCCAAGTACGATTCACAAGGACAGTTTGTCTGGGTGAAGCGGATGGATGGTTCAGCCCTTGGTTTGGAAGTGGACAGCAGCGGAAACCTGTATGTCGGTGGCGAATTCTCGAATAGCGCAAACTTTGGTCCTTTTACGCTCAACAGCCTTGGCGGATCCGATCAGTTCGCAGCCAAGTTGGACCAGAACGGTAATTACATGTGGGCAATTAACTGGGGTACGGCAGACCCTGAAACATTTAGTGATATGGTTCTGGACGACGACGGCAATCTTACCATTGCGGGACGCTCGCGACCAAGTGGCCCTTCTTCCACGCCTGGAATAACGCAGTTGCGCCAGTTGAACAGTCAGGGACAGGTCGTTTGGACTGGAGATTTCGCCGCACAGCGTGCCATCGTTAATAGTTTGGCAGTCGATGCTAGTGGTGATATTTACTGGGCAGGTACTTTCAGAGAGTCCGTTGATTTGGATCCCGGATCCGCGGTGCAGTTGTTTACTGCATCGGCAGCATCGAGCAGTAGTTTCGTTGCAAAACTATCAGTCAACGGGGAATTCCAATGGGCCACAACGTTTGACTCCGATACATCCATTGATCCAAATTCGCTAGTACTTGCGCCCGTTGTCGCAATTGGGAATGATGGCTTCGTCACTGCGTTAGGTTCTTATCGAGGCAATGTTCGTGTCTCGTCGAACAGCGGACTGTCACTTCCTTATTCCAATTCCGATAAAGGGTATTTGGCAAAGCTAAATTCGGCGAATGGCGGGGTTGCCACTATCTCTGCCTATGGCGGGAGTCTCGGATCGATCAGAGGACTTATTGCAACATCTGATGGATACGCAGCAGTGGGTTCGACGGGGGGAACGGGAGGATTCAATCCAACTCCAAATATTTCGCTCGCAGGAAAAGGCAGCAACGATGTGTGGATCATGGCGCTTGATGGTCAAGGATCCATCACGTGGGCTGGATTGGTAGGTGGAACAAGCATCGATAGCGCACACGACCTAGCTCAGGATGCAACCGGAAAATTACTGGTTACCGGCTTTTCGGCTTCAACGTTGTTCGACTTTGACCCACATCCGTCGCTGTCTTACGATGTTTCACGACCTGCCTCGTTCGTTCTGAAGGTAAAGCCGATGTTGGCGACTAAGTTCTATGTAGTTGACGATGCATCAAACGATCGCACGTTCGAATATGCCGCCGACCATAGTTCGGTCGAAAACTACTCGCTCAACAGCGGCAACTCAGCACCACGTGGTGCTGCCAGCACGGTTGCAGGGGACAAGGTGTGGGTCGTCGATGCCAACAAGAAAGTCTATGTCTACAACAACAGCGGTACTCTTCTGGGTTCATGGACAGCCGGTTCCGTGGCTTCCAATGCCACGATCGAAGGGATAACCACTAACGGCACCGACGTTTGGTTGGTCGATGCCCGTCAAGACCGAGTCTACCGCTATACAAACGCCGCTAGCCGACTTTCAGGGAGTCAAAACGCTGCCAGTAATTTCGCTCTCAACAGCGGCAATCTCAATCCGAAAGATATCGTGACCGATGGCACAAACATTTGGGTGGTCAATGACAGCACAACCGATAAAGTCTTTAAGTACACGATGACCGGTGCTCTGGTAGGAAGCTGGACCATCGACTCGGCGAACAAAGCACCTACCGGCCTAACGATTGACCCTTCCGGAGCCAGCCAGAGCATCTGGATTGTCGATAACGGTACTGATCGCGTCTACGAGTACACGAATGCTCGCAGTCGAAATTCCGGTAGCCAATCAGCCTCGCTCAGCTTTGCCCTAGCGGCTGGAAATACGAACCCCCAAGGTATCGCAGATCCTCCGGCTCCATCGTCGGCTGCCGTGACTGCCGTTGCTGCGACATTCGAGCATACGAATCCCTTTATAGCCGACGAACAGGGACTCAGCGCGCAAATGCTGGGTGGTTCCCGTTCACTCGATCTCGCAGCCAGCCCCCTTTTCGAGCTGGCACGACGATCTGGCGAGAATCGGATGGAGACCATTCGTAGTCACGAGCGAGGGGATCGGGTAGTCGCTGTCCCCACGTCCCTCGTCCCATTTCTAAGTTCACCAATCGCAGCCCCCGCCGCTAATGTTGACGCGGTAGACGAAGCCTTTGCCGGTCTCGATTCACTTTTTGATGATAACGAAGACGAGTCTCTATGGTCCCCCTTGGAGGCATCTATTACAGGATCGCGAATGGGCTAGCCTAACGGACCGATTTACGAACCCTCGGTGCCCGGGGCAACCGAACATAGCCACCCTCACGCCCGTGGCTATGCTTCGGGTTATGATGAAAGCGAAACAGTGTGAACAAATCATGGCGATTTCACCAACGACCCTTCGAATCTAACTTGTTACTGGTATCGATGACTCGTGAAAAACACCGACGTAGAAAAACTCTCCGCCAAAGCGATCTTTCTTCTAGCCTCTGGGATTAAGAACGACACCGAGCGAGATGTCATCATCAACGAGCATTGCGGTGCCGATCTCGAATTGCAGAAGCAGGTTCATAGGCTTCTAGCCGCAATAGCTAAGAACGATGGAGACAGTCCGCTGGATGCCATTGTGGATGCTTTCGGCCCTGAAGAAACGCACATGGCCTCGGACAAGGTTGGGCGGGACGAGGCCTCCCCCACCGCCTCCCCCACCATGGATTTCCAAGATCGAATCGACGGTCGCCAGATAGGTTTGTACAAGCTTCTGGAACAGATCGGTCAAGGCGGTTTCGGTACGGTCTACATGGCTGAACAGACATCGCCTGTTCGTCGCAAGGTAGCATTGAAGATTCTGAAGCCCGGCATGGATTCGCGCGAAGTCATCGCCCGCTTCGAAGCCGAACGGCAGGCGCTGGCCATGATGGACCATCCCAACATCGCCCGCATCTATGATGGAGGAGCGACCGAGAGCGGTCGCCCTTATTTCGTGATGGAGCTGGTTCGTGGAATACCGATCACGGACTACTGCGATGAAGCTCGATTGACGACCGAGGAACGTCTCTCGCTATTCTCAGATGTCTGCCGTGCTGTCCAGCACGCCCATCAGAAAGGTATTATTCATCGCGACTTGAAACCTTCTAACGTGTTGGTCACGATGCACGATGACAAGGCGGTGGTCAAGGTGATTGACTTTGGGATCGCCAAAGCACTGAGTCAGCAGCTCACCGAACGGACGCTGTTTACCGGTTATCAGCAAATGCTAGGGACGCCGCTGTACATGAGTCCCGAGCAAGCTCAAATGAACGGGATCGACATCGATACGCGCAGCGATGTGTACTCGCTCGGTGTCATGTTGTATGAGTTGCTGACTGGGACAACTCCTTTTGATAAAGAGACGCTGGACAAAGCAGGCTTCGACGACATGCGTCGCATCATTAGAGAGCAGGAACCGCCGCGACCTAGTGCACGCATCACCACGATGCAGGCACAGGCTCGATCCACCATAGCCGACAGACGCCGTATCGATCAGCGACGCGTGAGTGAACAATTGCGAGGTGAACTGGACTGGATCGTCATGAAAGCTCTGGAGAAAAATCGCAATCGCCGTTACGACTCTGCCAGCGACTTTGCTGCGGATGTGCAAAGGTATCTCGACGGCGTGGTCGTGAATGCTTGCCCGCCGACGCTGGCTTATCGGTTTCGAAAGCTAGCGCAGCGAAATCGCGGTATACTGACCACGGTCAGTCTACTTACATTGACCATGCTCATCGGAACGGGTGTAAGCTTATGGCAAGCCGTCCAGGCCAATGCGGCACGCCAACTTGCCGACGAGCGGCTGGACGATTCCAAAGAGGCATTTCAGATCGCAGTCGACGAACGCGAACGAGCCACAGAAAACTACGAGCGAGCCAGGAAAGCTGTGGATCAAATGCTGACTCGCGTGGCCGACACCGAGTTATCGCGCATCCCAGAAATGGCCGAAATTCGAACCCGCCTTCTAGAGGACGCTACGGCTTTCTACACCGAGCTGCTAAAGCTGAATCCCCGCGATGCCAAAGCGTATTTCGAACGGGGAAAAGTCTTCGGGCTACTGGGTAAGTTTGATAAGGTACGGTTGGATTTAGAGAAGGCCATTGAACTAGAGCCTGACAATGCAGAGTACCATCGGACCATTGCATCGTTTCTGGCATTTTGTATTGATGTTATGTTTGAGGATGCCGATACCGCTCTTCTTCATGCCAAGTGGGCCGTAAGACTAGAACCTGAATCATCACCATGTCACAGCCTGTTAGCAGGGGTCTATCTCTATCCGCATAAAGATTCGGTTAACGCCGAGAAGGAATATCTGAGGGCTGCGGAGCTTAGTCAAAATGACCAAGAGAAATACCGGTGCCTGCTGAGGGCTGCAAGTGCGGGAAAACGTTATCGCGATGTTGTGGAATTATCACGAAACCTAGATCCTGAACTTCCCGAATCGCAACTAGCGTTACGACGGGTTGCGGAAGCTCATTACCAATTGGGTGAATACGAACAAGCGATCAAAGTTGCCACTCTGGCTATAGCCAATGGTCGAATCCGCCGCGTGGATTCCGCCAATTGGGACGTGCCAACTATCTTCACAGAACGCTCGGATTCCTATGTGAAACTTGGGATGTTTCAAGAGGCCCTGGCAGACTTGAATCAGGCATTGAAACTGAGTCCTTTTCGATCATTCGAGTACAAACGTCGCGCTTTAGTTCATTTTGAACTGCAAAAGTTTCCAGAGGCTCTCGCGGATCTGGTAAAGGCCGTCGAATTGCTGCCCGCAGAGTTAACGGCAATCACATGGATTCCAGTAGAACTCATCGCCACATGTCCAGACGAGGATTTTCGCCAGGGCTATTTAGATTTACTGGATCGAGCGGTGGAACTAAACAATCGGTCGACTGAGTGTCTGAAAGCTCGCGGCATGGCTTTGATTGCTCTTGGCGAATTTACACGAGCCTGGCCAGATCTTAAGGCCACATTCCAAGCAGAAGGCTTGAGCTACCACGAGCAGTATCAAACGGCATTACTGAGTCTGAACGTTGGCGATCGATCGTTCTACGCAACAGCCTGCAATAAAATGCTCAAAGCGTTTTCGAATTCCGATGTCCAAGACGCACGATATTTTACCGTATGGAGTTGTGTGTTGGCACCCAACGCCTTCGTCGATTACACCCAGGTCATTGCAATGTGCCGCGAGAACCATGAGAAGGACCCCACCGACACGCGTTTCGTCAACGCTTTGGGGGCGGTTTTCATGCGGGCAGGCCAGTATCCAGAGGCCAAACAGTCGCTCGAGGAAACGCTCGCGGCATCCGACCCAGAAAAGACTCTATCAACTTACTACAGCTATTTCCTGGCCATGACGCACCATCATTTAGGCGATCAGGAAGCCTCACGGGAATGGCTGCAACGGGCGAATACGCTTGCCGACGAGGAGGTCGGAAAATCACCAGCCTGGAATCGCCGACTGACGATCGAATTGTTGCGCAAGGAAGCGGAAGATTTGATTCTTAATGCGAACCCACGCTAAGCGAGACACGAGTCACCAAAGTCGGACAGGCGCCAAACATTGCGAAGATCGTTGCCAATTGGCCAGAAGCGGAGCGAGCGAATCAGATTGACCAATTGTTAACACTCCTCGAGGCGGCTGCGAAACGCGGTGCAAAAGCGACGGCAAAGGAGTTAAAAGAGCGAGCTAATATCCTCACCTGCTTAGTTGTGTTGTCAGATAAATTGTCCGCGGCGCAAAAGTCAAGGTTTATATGGACTACCGCGACCTTCTCACACACACCCGTAGAATTAATGATCTCGGAAATACCCATTGAAAAACTACGCATCACTTGACAGGAAATGGTTGTTGCCAATGATAGCCAACAACTTCTCGCAAACAGGACTCAGCGTGATCAGAAAGATCCCGATCAATTCGCGGTCGACGTATTAAAGTGACTAACGCAAGCAGGTTTTAAAGATAAGTTTCTCACTAGGATAGAACTCGTGCTGCAAATCGATTGCATCCCCAATTTTACACAAAGGAATCAGATTGCTACGTGCTATTAAACTACCGGTGTTTGTTATTGTGCTTGTGTGCTAAAGCTCAATTGCCAGATCACAGGAATCGGTTGATGTATTGAAACTACGAATCGATCTTTTGGAGGCAAAGATCCAGTTGCTAGAGCAAACGATCAACACATCAGTCGCCGAGCGCGATGCGGACAACAAGCCATCGGGTTCCTCGAGCAATTCCAGTTTGGCACCTCCGGCTGAGAATAACGTTGATCCGTTTCGAGTTGTTGTCGTATGGGTTGGTGATGCGAAGTACGCCGACCGAACCGCCAAGTTGGCATTTTCCATTTCCGCACGCGCAAGCACATCTGTAATTGCTTTCATGGGCAAGACACGGTCTCCGGCTAGCTGTTGGCTAACTCGCTTTAAAATAACACCATTTGTAGTGGACATGCTCGCTAGGCTCCATCTCCCCCTCTGGAATAAAGTCGTCCTGCGTCATCCTCCAGAACGGGTGAGCCGCCGTGACTCCCAAGATTAATCTCGTGCTGGCCGAATCGTGGCCACCAGCTCCGCGAACCCCACAGCCCCCAGTTCCGGTATCTCCAGCCAGATCTCGTCCCTGTGGCTTGGTCTTTGGCCGTCCCCTTCTTTACTTTCAGTCCTTTTGCAGCATCCGCGAAACGTTACGACCTTGCCATTGGCTGATCGAGCGAATAAAATCTACAAAAACGTAGAGTTTTCTACGCAAGATGAAATGAACGAGGGACAGATGAACTCATCGACACAGATATCGGCCAATATATCTGACGAAACGCGACAACTGCTGGAGCGGTACGTGGCTGCGCATGGCGTAAAAAAGTCTCACTTAATCGAAACGGCTGTGCTTCATCATCTGAGTGCTCTGGACTCCATTCCCGCAGACCTGATCATTCCGCCGGTCATCGAAGTTTCTCGAGCAACTGGCAAGGATATTCTCGATCGCATCAAGAAACCTAAGCCAGCAACAGATGCCATGCGAGCCCTGTTCGGTGATTGATGCTCGATGATAGAGATCCGTGCGCTACGACCTGACGACAAACGCGACGACTTCCATTGTGGCGATATCGAATTGGATCGCTTCTTCCAAAAATTCGCTGGCCAGAATCAGTTTCGGTTACACATCGGGACTACCTATGTGGCCGTTCGCGAGTCAAAAATACTCGGGTTTGCAACATTATCGGCAACTTCGATCACGATCAAAGACTTGCCGAAATCTACCCGAAAACAATTACCGAATTATCCGCTACCCGCGTTAAGGTTGGCACCCCTGGCGGTTTCCGAAAAGGCACAGGGGCAAGGCATCGGCAAGCAACTTTTGAAAGCAGTCTTCGGAATCGCTCATGAGATGGCAGACCGCACGGGATGCGTCGCTGTGGTGGTCGACGCGAAACCTGCAGCAGTCGAGTTTTACAAACGTTATGGATTCGAAGAGCTTGAAATTGTATCGGGTGCGCTGGGAGATCGCCCAGCGCCAATCCCAATGATCCTAACTTTGGGTTCTATACCACGAGCCTAGCGCTTACCCGATAGCAGGTATGCCGCAGCCACAACGCGTGAAGCGCGAGAGGAACTAGGCGTAGTCCCTGATTTCAATGATAAGGCGTCGCGTACGTTCTTCAGAGGCGCTTCTGCAAAGCGAACCAGCCAATCCAACGCATCATCATTTTCAAACGGTTCCACTCCGAAACTACCCATTTTTACGCCTCTTAGTCAAACTAAGAAAATTAATTAGCGTGGATTAATACAGGTCTGTCTTCGGGTCACGCTTGCGATCCAAGAATTTTCGAGATACGCTAGAACAGCTGTTACAGCACTGAGGAATTTCTCAAGTACCTTAAACGGATGTCGGCTATTAATGGAGTAACAACTCCCTTGTTTCGTAAAGCTTTCGGGGTTGAATTGGCCTCAATTCGCTCTATGAGGTATTAGAAATGACCGCCAAATTCAGCTCTTAGAGGCTCTGTCCAAAGCGGCGCAAGTCCTGTCGGACGAGACGATTTCTTCGCAACTGAAGCTTTTTTACCCAGCGACCTTTTATTCTTCCGCGATTAGAATTCCTAAGCCCTGCGTCGGCAAGCTGTTTCCAAATTTGATCGCCACAGTTAGCTTTGCCCGACGGTATCGCCAGCGTCGTCGACTCCAGTTCGGCAGCGAACCAACTCGAACGTCGTAGCAACGTGACGGTGACCGCACCCGGGCGGAGGCTCGGACTCTGCCTTGTGGAAAACCCGATCTGCTCGACGGTACCGGACACGCTCCACATTGGACCCCAACGATCTCTTCCCATCGGAGCCAAAGGGCACAGCTAGAAAGCAGAAAGCTTAACCCGTTCGCTACGGTTAGGCTTCCCTGCGTCGGATTCGTTCCTGACGTTGACTTGCAGCAATCTTGATGTTCTCAGGTAGTCCAGGCATCTTTAAGACCTTGGCTAGGTCCTCCGCAGCCTTTTCGTTTTCTTGAATGGCGGAGTAAGCAAGCGATCTATTGAAGAGTGCCATTCCCAGCACATCTTTCGGCAGTCCTTCCGTTTTGATCGCAGCAGTGTAGTCCTGAATCGCACCTGCGAAGTCACCTTTGTCGGCTTTCAACATTCCGCTACGGTACGGAGCAAGATGCTTCCCGCGACGTGAAAATTTAGTCTTTAGCCAATCCAATATGCCCATACCACGCAACTCGCTTTACTGAAAACTGACTACGGAATCCAAATATCGACACGCATCAAACTATCTGGCGGATACAGCGTACAGGGTGTTTGACGAGCGAATAAAAAGGGTTTCATCGCTAGCGGCTGATGTTGCCCAATATCGCGCGTTTTCCTCTGGTAACTGGTTGACTCGTACTAATTCCAACTTCGTACCTGGCTTGAGGACGAAAGTGTTTCCGTTCTCATCAGGACAGTAAACCAAGCCATTATAAAGCCATGGAGATGCCCAAAAAGCTCCCGCATCGGGCAGTCGATCTTGATACAACACGTTACCAGTTTTCGCGTCCACGCAACTCAACAAGCCGTTTCTCCCAGCCAGCAAAAAGATTTGATCGTCGACAAGCAACGGTGAAGATCTTTGAGGAGCGAATTTAGTCGTGCTCCACAAGATACTAGAATTGGACGTTTCACCATCCTTGAGACTTACGTCTCCCATTGCTCCGGCCTTGATCACCATCATCCCAGCACCATCACGGCCCTGATGACCTACCACCAAGAGATCGGCACTTGCAGATGGTGTCGAACTATAGCCTCCAACGCTTGACCTCGCTTGCCATAGTAATGTTCCATCCTTAGGATCATAGGATCGAATCGTCTTTCCAGCAGTGATGAGCTCCGATCGCAGACTGTTAGTCCAAATGATCGGGGATCCCCAATTAGATACCTCTTCTCGCTCTTGCCGCCAAACTTCGTTTCCAGTGACGAGATCGAGCGCGACGACAAACGACTTCTGTTCATTGTCCGCTTGTAAGAAAACCAAACCGTTGTGAATGATAGGTGAACTCGAGGTCCCCCATTCATTCTTCATGGGGAAGTTTCCGATATCCTTTTGCCAAAGTTCCTGTCCATTCAAATCGTAGCAAAAGACTCCCATCATTCCAAAATACGCAACAATGTGTGTACCATCGGTGGCCGGCGTTTCCGATGCGTAGGTGTTATCGCGATGCGTTCCCAGTCGTGGCTTACCTTGAAGAGCCTCTTTGGTCCAAAGAACATCTCCCGTTTCCGCATCGAGACAAAGTATCTTCCACTGGTGCTCCGAGTTCTTGTTTTTCTGACCGGACGAAACTGCAGTCGTGACAAATACTTTCTTGCCAACCACAATAGGTGCCGACCAACCTTCGCCAGGTATGTTCGTCTTCCATTTGATATTCGAATTCACTCCCCAAACTTCGGGGAGTTTCAAGTCTCGCACAATCCCGTTGCTATCAGGTCCGCGAAATTGCCACCAGTCATTCGCTATCGACTCGCTGCCAATCGCCACTAGGGTCAAAAAAAACAAGCCGCAGTATCTTCGCAACATCATCGGTTTTCCTGTGTGGGTTCGTTCCCCAAAATTAACCCAGCGGTGAGCTACAAACTTTGGGGTACATTCCATTTCGCCGCCCGTTATTGTATCCACCAACCAGCCGCTCAACGGGAGATTGATGAGGGCTTTTGGGAATTTTTCCCTTGCGGTAAATCTGAGTCGCTTGAAGGCGTGATGCCGCGATCCCCAATGTTTGCAGAGGGTGCGAACGAGAACTTTTGGTTAGCTCAAGTAAATCTGCTGAACAGTGATGTAAATCCCCACTGCTAAGATGCTGCCGCCGGTGATCCGCCGCAACCAAGTTTCGGCGCTCGTTACCTTCTTGAAGAATAGCGAGAATGATTGCTTGCCGAAGACGAGCAAAATTGCGAAAACCAAGACCGGAACTCCCGTGCCTATGCCATAGAGCACGGGTAGAAGAATGCTGGAGTCATTCTTCACGGCCAGCGGAATCAAGCTGCCAAAGAAGAGTGCGGCAGATACTGGGCAAAAGCTCAATGCGAACAACAATCCTAACAAGCCTGATCCAAATAGTCCCAGCTTTTCAAACTTCTCTCGCAGTTTCTGCATCCCCTTTCCTGAACTCATCGGTAATTCGATCAGTCCTAGCAGAATCATACCAACTACAATCAGTAGCGGCCCCAGAAACAGATTGAGGTACTTCTGCAACCATACTGCCAATCCCGGAGCGGATAGCAAGCTAGCAACTACCAGAGCCCCGAGGACGGTATAAGCAAGCACGCGTCCAAACGTGTAGAGCAAGCTAGAAAGAATCGTTTTCCACGACTGTCCTAAGCTGCGACTGACATAGGATATGGCTGCGATGTTGGTCGCCAGCGGGCAAGGACTGATCGAAGTCAAAATCCCGAGCCATAGTGCTGAACCAGCCGCTAACCAATAGCTATTCATGGCCGAGTCTCCTTGACCAACCGAAACGCCATAACGCCCGGTTCCGTTAGTGATAATCTTATGAACTGGTAACCGGAGGCAAACGCCCTGCGGCTGATTCTACGATGCCTTGAATTCCGACCAAGCTTGGTTGATGAAGGCTGTAAAGCCTACTTGATCGCTGGTGTGGTCCCAAACTTCTTCGAGGTTCTTCCACCGGACCACCTTGCCATCTTGGACTTCAACTAAGACGACCGTTGGCGCGAAAACCTTGAACTGATCGACAAGCGTTTCGTTTTCATTGGACGTGTAATCCGCAACGGTCCATGCGATTTTGCCAGATTCAATCTCTGGTGTTAGAGCTTCGTGTGAGAAGCTTTCAATTTTGCGGCAAGTCGGGCATCGGTGCGGCGCGTGGAAATAAACCGCGGTGAACTGGGTCTCGGCAAGTTTTGCATCAAGTGCAACAGAAGCATCTGCTGATTCTGCAAGGCTCGAGTTTGAATCCGCTTGCTGAGGTGTGGTACCAGATGGTGCAATTTTGCGAAATGCAACGGCGATGCTAACGGCAACAAAAGCCAGAAGTAGTACGCTAACAATGGTTTTGGTTTTCATGAGTGATTCTCCATTTTCTGTGATTGTTCAATAAACTGTTTGATTTCATCGGGCGAAGGTACGGTTCCTGCGGCAACGACTTTGCCATCGATCGCCAAAGCAGGCAATGCGGATGGGTTAAACTCGAGCACTTGCATGATGTCGTCGATTTTCTCGACCACGTCACCTGCTTGTCGTTCACTTGCTGCCGCCTGTGCATTCTTTAATAGGTAACCGCACTTCGAGCAGCCGGTACCGAGTACTTGGACTTTGGACATGTATGATGCTCCTTATGAGGTTAACCGGGGCTAATGCCCTGCGGCTGATGGAAGCGTGGCTAGCTCGGAATGAGTCAGTCGGCTGAGAGCCTCGAGTCCTGTGGGAGGCTTAATTTGCCATGGGATCATGGCGACGCGGCTGGCGTGAACATCGTGGACTTCGAGCAAGTACTTTTGCTCGTGCGATTGACGTTGTTTCATGAGCGGATCGGTAAGCGGTAAAGGGCTTAGTACTTGATTGATGACCCACGCGTAAGGCTCGATCTCGGCTCGTCGCAAGTCTCGTTGCAATGCCGCCGCTTCATGGACTGGAGTCGCTTCGGGCAGGGTGACGATGAGTACGCGAGTGAAGTTAGGATCTCGCAAACGCGGGAGCAGATTTTCAACGGCTTCCGGCATTTCGCTCGACTGTCGTGTGACTTCGCGGTGATAGGCAAGTGCCGAATCGAGTAGCAGAACGGTGTGCCCCGTCGGAGCTGTATCGAGTACGACAAACTTGTTCGTGCCAACGGCGACGGCATCCGCAAACGCCCGGAACACAGCGATTTCTTCGGTACAAGGGGACCGCAGATCCTCTTCCAACAATGCTTTGCCCTGTTCGTCGAGATTCTTTCCGGCTTTGCCTAAAACCTCAGCGGAATACTTGGAGGTTTCTGCCGCTGGATCAATCCGACTGACGGACAAATTCGGCAAGCTTTCATCGTTCATGGCCGCTGCAAGGTGAGCGGCTGGATCGGTGGTGGATAGATGCACTTCGTACCCACGCTCCGCAATCGCTACGGCGACCGCCGCCGCAACCGTGGTTTTGCCAACACCACCTTTGCCCATGGCCAGGATCACACCATGACCAGGAGCAACCAAATCATCGATCAACTCAGAAAGTTGCGAGAACTCCCCTCGTTTAACCGCGTTCCCAACGGGCCGCGCTGGCGAGTTAACCGCGTGTCCAACGGGCCGCGCTGCTACACCGCTATGCTGCGACTCCTCGCACTGTTGGTTAGCGCGGAGCGATGCCCACGCTGCCAAATCAGGTGCTGTTCCAAGTCTGCGAAGGGAATCGATTCCTAGCACTCCATCCGGACTGAGCGGAACAATGGTTTGCGGAAAGGCCTTCAATCCCTCTGGTATCGCGGTTAGTGCAACCGATCCGCGTTGCTCCAGCGCTACCGCGTAGGGATCGTTGGTATCGATCGCTTGAAATACCCCATTGATAACGAGATGCTGATTCTTCACCCCTAGCTCTGCCAATTCACCACTGGTTCGTGCAGCTTCACGCAGTGCGCTGGACTCCGCGCGAGCGACCAAGACCAAGGTTGTTGCTGTTGGATTACCAAGAGCTTTGACCGATTCTTGATAGAGTTTCTGTTGGTCTTGCAAGCCAGCTAAAGGCCCCAGGCAACTCGTACCCGTTGTGTTTTGCTCCATGAAGCCATCCCATGCGGAAGGCAAGGTCAACAATCGCAATGTGTGTCCCGTGGGGGCAGTATCGAAGATCACATGATCAAATTCAGCGGTCGCTGTTGGATCACCTAGCAAGCGCGAGAACTCATCGAATGCAGCGATCTCAAGTGTACATGATCCAGAAAATTGCTCCTCCATGCTCTTTATAGCCGCTTCAGGTAAAAGGCCTCGATAAGGTCCCACCATGCGTTCGCGATACTCGGCCGCAGCTTTTTCAGGATCGAGGTTCATTGCAAACAACGTTGCCATGGCTGGAATGGCCGTGGGGTGATTACCAAGCGTTACACCCAGCACCTCATCAAGATTGGATGCGGGGTCAGTCGAGACAAGCAAGACTTTCTTCCCAGCGTCGGCAAGCTTTACTGCGGTCGCACATGCCACCGATGTTTTGCCAACTCCACCTTTGCCCGTGAAGAACAAATTGCGAGTTGGATGCTCTAAAAATTTCATGATTCGTAAGGGGTAAGGGGTAAGGGGTAAGTTTGGGGAGAGTGAACAGTAGCGAGCCTTACACCTTTTCCCTTACGGCTCAAAGCTCTCTCAGCAGCAACCGGTCGTTCCGCAGCAGCCGCCACCTGCTTTGGCAACCGGTAGCAATTGTTTCGCGGGTGAGCCGTTGATCAAAGCGGTAAGCTCGTCGCGAGTGGGGTAAACTTTGCGACTAACGATTTCGCCATCAACGACAACGACTGGTAGAGAGTCGGTTCCCTCAGTGCTTAATACTTGATGGATGGTCTTGTTCTCAATGAACGCTTGTGGTTGCTGTGCCAGATTGTATCGTTCGACGGTGTGACCTTGACTCTTGAGCCAGTCCAGATCGGCCGCGAATTGAGGCAGAACGGGATCGACATCGGGACCACATATACCGGTCGAGCAACACATCGGTTTATCGTAGACTTGTACAGTTTTCATGGTTTTCTCCTTGGAGATCGGTTGAAGATTGGGGGCGCACGAAATGATCGTCGGCTCTACGAGAGCATCATCGACGCGGGGCGATGCGCACGAGGTTAAACCAGAAGTCAGCTTCAATGCATGGACTCGTACGCTGGCAGCATAGGCATTCGCATCAAATGATCGCATGATCGATGCGAGCCCATCGTGTAAAGACTTATCGTCTGTTTCACACGAACCACCGCCACAACATCCGCCATCGCTGGCCATGGCATAAGCATTCAGGTCCGCCCCCGTATCGGTAACGACCACGTCAGCGAATCCCGCTTGTTCCAGCAAGCTGCGATACTCGTCGATGAGAATGGCGCCCGAGATGCAGCCGACATAGGCTTCGACACTTTGCTTGACTTCGCTCGGCAGTTCTTGCTTGAGAGCAATGTCGCTCAGTGCCACTCGTCCCCCTGGTTTCAAAACTCGCAGAATCTCACGAAACACAGCCAGCTTATCTGGAACCAGGTTGATCACGCAGTTACTGATCACGCAATCGACTGAGTTGTCGGGGAGTGGCAGCTTATCGATGGTGGATTGATGGAACTCCACGTTCGTCAGGCCGAGCTTTTGTTGGCCAGCGCGAGCTCGCTCGAGCATCTCTGACGTCATGTCAATGCCGATGACGCGACCCGACGCGCCGACTTTGCGGGCAGCGAGAAACACATCCATGCCACCGCCGCACCCAAGGTCCACGACAACTTCGCCTTCACGAATGCCGGCTAGCGCTAGTGGGTTGCCACAGGACAATCCCATGTTAGCTTCGGCTGGCAGTTGACTTAGTTCCTCTTCGGAATAACCGAACGCCGACGCGATGGACCTGACCGCAGTGGACTCGTTAGAAAGCTCGCCGCGAGCCACGCCTGCGTATTGGTCGCGTACATCATCGATTATCATTCGCTCGTTCATTGTGTGCTCTTTATGCTTGCTATCGCCTATCGCCGAACAACGATAAGCGTGGTTAAAAATTTTTCGGTCAAGTTCGATTGTTTTCTGACTTACAACTCCGCAATTAGCTTCTTCAATTTGGCCATTGCCTCTTTGTTGATGCAGTAGCAAACGCGAGGCCCGTCGATTTCGCCCTGAACCAAACCCGTTTCCTTAAGGATTTTCAAATGCTGAGAGACGGTCGATTGAGCCAGTGGCATTTCCTCGACAATTTCGCCACACATGCACGAAGTTCGGTTGAGCAACAAACGCACGATTCGCACTCGAGCAGGATGGGCCAAGGCCCAAGCCAGTTTGGCCATATCTTCCGCCCATGCGACGTCCGGCAACGATAACTTTTCATCGGTTTCGCAGCACTTTTGCGTCTCTGCTTTCAAACGGACCATCGTCAAATCGCTTCGTAAACGGAATGTCTTTTCACTGGCCTATTGTTCATCGTCGATTAACGATACATCGCTGTAGCTTTTCTGTCAATGCTGATCTAAGAAAATGGCGGAAGTGAAGTGAAAACGGTCGAAGGAGGAATACACTTTCCAGTAAACTACGTCTGTACACGCGACTCCGTTGGAATGCACTTATGAACAAGAAGCAAGATCGAATCAAATCGCTGATGAAGGCCCGAAAGGCTTTAGACAGCCGACGTAAAGATAATTCTACGGACGCTGCGCCGATCTACATTACATACCGCCATCCTGACAATCTCTTCGCCATTGATTACCCTGCGCACTGGAGAATAGAAAAGACAGACGATGGATCGGCCGAGTTCTCCGCGACGGAGACAGGCGATAGGGCCGGAATCATGCTCTTTCGCGTCCCCTTGCCTATTGACGCCGAGCAAATTGAAAAGTCGGGTCGCTTTAAACAAATTGCCACAGCAATGTTTGCTAAGGTCGATTCGACCAACGTTCGTAGCGACCCAACAATCATCTACAGCAACTACACAGCCGATCGACCAGAGGAGAATCAAGCCGGACAGCGCTGGTTCGTATTGGCAGCCGATTTGATTCTCGGCATTTCTACAAACTGCACGGTTGAAAAAAAGGAAACCTACCTCCCGCTTTTCGAACGAATGTTATCGTCACTACGAATCAACCGCGATGATGAGGTGCTCGCTAGTCGAATCCTCACTCGCGTTCTTCATGCTATCACCGCTGCATTGCCTGACTCCAAGGTGCAGAATGATGGACTGACCATAAAGACAGACAAATTCGAGGTCTCTATCGAAAATCTTCTGGCTCAGGTCAAACGCAATCCGGTTCGGCTAGACGAGATCGTGGATCAGTTTATTCGGGGCACCTTGGGCCTGTCTCGTCACCAGAAGGCGATTGGGCGAGAGTTGTGGGACGAAGTGCGTGGCCGAATCCAACCGATGCTCAAAACAGACAAATACATTCAAGAAGCCAATGAGCGCACGACTCGCAAAGGCCAAGACTCCGACAGCTCTTCGTTTTTAGTCAGTCTTCCGTGGCTTGCTGATCTAAGAATCTGCTTTGCTATCGACGACAAAGCCACATTCCGTTTCATCAACAGCTATGACATCCAGCGCTGGAATATTTCTCTTGAGACCATTGCACAGGTTGCTATAGAGAATTTAGAAGCGCTCCCCGAGCCAAAGTTACTAGTCATGAAGATCGATGAGAACGAACCCGCAGTCGGAGGCTTGCAACCTTCCGCAGGAGCCGTCTCGAGCTACCTGCTTCATCCAAAGCTGCACAAAATTGCCAGCAGCCAAATGGAGGGCGAAATCGCTGCTGCGGTCCCATCTCGCGATGCCTTGATTCTATTTGAGTATCGTGGTCAGCGTACAGCGCTACTGAAAGCGGTTTCCCATGACTTTTCAACGACCAATCACCCTGTCTCCGACCGTCTCTTCCGAGTCACTCCCGACGGTATCGCGCTGCTTTAGTGAGGAAAACAAGCTTGAGTCATGACACCTTTGTTTACTTGGTTGAGCCGACCAACCATTCCGCATAATCGAATTCAGATCGCATCAATTAAAACTGTAGCCGAATCGTTCGGCGGTCTCACCAGCAATATTCCAGATCTCGGCATGTTGCGAGGTGCTTAGGCGTATATTGCAGTTCGGTGCAGAAACATGTTCTAGATTCAGCGCATTTTTCCCCAAGTCACAACAGTCTCTAATCGTGTTCCAAACCGGATACGGCGACTGACAAAGCTCTTCAAACTTTACGACGGCAGCTTGGGATTTTCGATGCGAGTTGGTTTCTATCCATGTCAACGCTTTGGCATAAACGTCTCTCCACTGAATTGCGTACAAGATATGATCCTGATTGCTTGAAGCCGCTAGCTCTAACTGTTGGATCGATTGCTGGCTCAGCCGAATCGGTACGCGTTGAGGTCCGAATTCGTAGTGGCCGGCTGCTTGAAGATACGTGCCCAGGTGTGGGGTACTTTTTGCGTAGGACGAAAAGAGTTCATGCTGTCGTACTAACGAATCGACGTGGCTTATTGGATGGCGAATCGGGATGATAATTCGAGCGTCGGGAAAGAGCTTCGTAAGATAATCGATTCGGGTGAAATAATAATTGTTCTTGGAGGCGTACCGGTCTGCGTCGCGCAAGGCGAGGATCTTGTTAATGTGCTCCTTGTAGAAACGAACGAATCGAGGGTTGTCAGTTGATTCTGGTATTTCATGAATCGTGCTTCGTTCATGAATCCAAGGGAACCAAGATTGCCAGATGGGTTCGTCCATCGATTCAGGGCTCTCGGGAGTAATCGCGATACGATCTCGGTGCGGGCGTTCCACTGGCGAATTCGTAGCTGGTTTAGCAAATCGTTGTTGAAATCGATTCCATAACCAAGGGGTCGCCAGGAAGGGGAAATCGCAGTACCGATGGGTTCCGATGCGTGGGCACTTGGAAAGCAGTTCTAACAAAATGGTCGAGCCGGAACGTGCCAATCCCGTGACAAAGATGGGACGATCTATCGGTTTATGGATGACCTCGGGCTCAAGCCAGCAGTTCTCAATGCTACTTAAACGGTTGAGTAAACCTGATGCGCGGTACGCCAGATTCGCAAGCCAGACGTCACTGCGACTAAGGTGCATGATGGCCAGATTTCCGAGGCGATAAAAACAGAGTGACTAGGCCCAGAGTCAGAGCGGCAATCGAGGTTGCTACCACATAGGTCCACGCTTCCCGAAGGAACAAAGCCAGCCCCAACCCCGCTGCAAACGGCAATAGAGCTAGAATGCTTTGCACGATTCTATAACCTGCAATTCGCGTTGAAACCTTCAGCAATTCCCCGTAAGCCGAAAAGAACGTCTTGGACGATTCGGGATTGGAAAGATCGATCAGTTTCGTGAGAATCATCCGAGTGTTCGGTAAATCGGACATGGGCCATATCCGATAGAACCAGACAAATCCCATCCACCAAGAAGCGATTCCAGCGACCAGACCGACAGCGATGGCTATGGCGAATAGTATGGGAGTTACTCCTCAGTCGCGGGCCTGGTGTTGCGGTTTTGTAACCAGCGCCTGAAAAGTCGTATGGGATAGAGGATTGGGCCGATGAGGGCTAAGCCGATGACGCAAGCGACAGCGACCAAGGCACCAATCATCGAGAGACCAGCACCAGGCCCAACGTAGGCAAAGCAATCAATCATGTTCATCGGTAGTCACCTTTCAATGGGCGTTTGAGGAATATGCGTTTCTTCATTTATCGTTTAAGTCGAGCAAGAAATCCGCTTTATTAACATATCTCGCCGAGCCAATCTTTAATCGCTTTTCAGGAATGATATCGGTCCCAGCGATGTATTCCCAAGTTAGTTTGTTATCCGTCAGATCGATTTCCCATACGCAACCCGTGTGAGTCAAAACCATCAGCGCTCGCGTGCCATCATCCGATACGTCTAAGAATCCGCTATTGGGAGTCGAGATATGGTCTATGACGACGCTTTCCGACTTTGGAAATATGGTTTCTGTTCTCGTACCAGTGAGACTTATAAATGCCAGTCTCGTTCCTCCTTGATCATTTTTGCCACCGAGGTTGTCGAAAACCAGCAACCCATCCCGCCAGGGGACAGGACTATGTTGTCCTATGGTTGTGCCAATCGAATGCCATTTCACCTGATTCGTCTTGTTGTCGATGATTGCGACGCAGTTGATGTTTCGAAGAGATACCACCAAATCATCACGATCCAGCCAATCGAATTGGTCGGCTAGCATCTCACCAACGGGGCGTACGTCGTTCAAGTGAAGGGGATCATCGGTAAAGTAAACAAGATCGTTAGCGCGAAACAGCTGTCCAGACAATCCGGAGTCAATCAACATCTGCAGAACATCATGTCGAGAAAGCTCGTTGCCATCTGCATCAAGTTCTAAGATCTGATCTCGGTAGATTTTGCCTGTGGGAGATTCGATCTCGCCTGATGTATCTCCGACAGGAATAGGGCTGCTCACTATCTCGAGAGCCGGCACAAAGATCCGACCGTCTTCGGTGACAGAAAAATTGTGATGAGCAAAGTTCTCTTTTTTCCAAAGAAGGTTCGAGTTCTTATCGAGCTTGGCAATCCCGACGGAGAATGGAAATGTATTGAGCCCATGAAAGGTTGTTAGCAGGTCACCATTTTCATATACGTAGACGCAAACGGGACCCACGGCACCTGATATACCGGGCACTCGGTTCACTTGCTCGAGTTGTGTCCAAAGGTCGGGGCTTGCTCGCCATCCGTGTACCACCTGCCCGTCGCGATCAATGAGCGATGCCAGCAATCCGTCCGGATGAAGAGTCGATATTTTCGTCGAACCTGAGGTCAGCAGCACATACTCGGAGTGATCGCGTTCCCGATGCCAAATGGCCGTCGGCACTTTGATCTCAGTTCGCATGCTCCCTAGGTGAGTTTCTTCGACTTGCGACCGAAGAATGGCGGAATAGGCGTACCCCGCATCACGGATGAGGACGTAAGGAAACCATTGGTATTGGCCTACGCAGTAGCCATAGAAAAAAATCAAAACCCATAGACTAAACCTGAGCGACAGCCTCCAAAAAAAAGCTTGCAATCGCTCGATCGTCGATGGTGGGATCTCACCAGTCATGGGTTGTCACGATTTTGAGAGGAAGAGAAGCTGTCCCAAGCCGTACGGCAACGGAGCGCACGAACCCGTAACAGTACGCAACACCGCAATTTCCAAAGGGTTTCGATACAAACCCTGAGTTGTTGGATATTCAACGCTCTTTGTTGATATCGGGTATTGCGGCTTGTTGACAAATGCAACGCAATTTGCATTCTTTTTGGTTTGGCTCCCTAGGAACCGACTATTGTTGGAACGAAAGCTCCCTCCCAGCGAGAAAATTCCTTAAAGAGCATCGGGGGGCGTTGGGCGAGTCACTATTTAGCGAGAAACGTGAAGCTCCGCAGGTCAAGCCTGCGGCATCTTTCCTCTATCCCACAAGCCGAATTGAGTTCAAAGCCGGAAAAGGAATGTCTAGCGTCGTACAAGTAACAATACGCTTTGCAAACAAGGGTTCGAATTAGAATCACTTGTGTTACAAGCCTGTGACCCAACCAAACTGAAAGAAAGACTGTCTACGGTAGCGGTGGTAAGCGAAGCTCTTCGGAATTCGATCCATGGCAAAGCGACATATTCATTTCTGCACCGACATCTGAATTGGCCCGAACCCACCTCGAAGCAGCGAAGAGAGACACAAAGGAAGCCAACTTCGGGCAATTGATCCCTAAATATGGTTCAACTACTCCCGATTCAGTTGATTCCATAGTTGGATTATCGATCTGCCATCGTAAGTTCATCCGCAATCATCTCTGCTTGCTTTAGTACGGTCTCTGTTGCGAGAAGTTGCATGTCGGGGGGATAGCCGAACTGTCGCAGGGTACGTTTGACAATAACCTTCAATTTTGACCGGACACTGTCCTTGATAGTCCAATCGATCGATGCGTTTTCACGAACCTTCTGAGTCAATACTACGGCTAGCTCACGCAGCTTGTCCTGCTGCATTAACTCTCTCGCACTGTCATTGTTTGCTACTGCTGTGTAGAACGCGTACTCAAACTCGCTTAGCCCAAGCTGCTTGGCTTCGCCATCAGAGGCAACAATATCTTTGCTGAGCTTGATGAGCTCGTCCATGACTTCAGCAGCAGTAAGAATTTTATTTTGGTATCGCTTGATCGATGTCTCCAGCATCTCCAGCAAGGCTTTGCTTTGAACAAGGTTTCGTCGTGCACGGGATTTCAACTCGTCGTTCAAGAGCTTACGGAGGACTTCGAGGGCGATGTTCTTGTGCTCGTGATCCTTGAGCTCGGCGAGGAATTCGTCGGAGAGAATGGAAATGTCAGGTTTCTTAATCCCCGCAGCATCGAAGACGTCGATGACTTGGTCGGATACGAGCGCTTGATCAATGACTTGGCGAATGGATGTTTCTATTTCGGCATCACTGCGTCCTTCACCGGTCGGTTCAAATTTGACGAGGCGAGCTTTGACGGCCTGAAAGAAGCCGACTTCGTCCTTGGCGTCCATGGCTTGCTCATGAGGTACTGCGATGGCGAACGCCTTGGAAAGGGCGGTGACCGAGTCGATGTAGCGTTTTTTGCCGTCGGGCAAGCCGAGAATATGATTCTCGGCAGCTAAGATAGTGCTAAGCTTGGTGGATGTATCGGCGTCGAAGTAGTTTTCATAGGCAAAGCCATGGTACATGGCTGATACGACCTCGATCTTTTCAAGCATGATTTCCACCGCTTGCTCTTGCGCAACCGTTGGATCACCTTTCCCTCCCGCATCAGAATAGAACGAAAGAGCTTCTTTAAGATCTGCGGCAATGCCTAGATAATCGACGACCAGGCCACCGGTCTTGTCTTTGTAAACGCGGTTCACGCGGGCGATGGCCTGCATGAGGTTGTGGCCCTTCATCGGTTTGTCGATGTACAACGTGTGCATGCTGGGGGCATCGAATCCGGTTAGCCACATGTCGCGAACGATAACCAACTCCAACGGATCGTCGTCGTCCTTCATCCGCTCGGCCAGCAATTTGCGTTGCTCTTTGCTGGTGTGGTGCTTGGCGAGCAATGGACCGTCACTGGAGGCGGCGGTCATGACGACTTTGATTTTGCCTTTGGTCAAATCGTCAGAGTGCCAGTCAGGACGCAGTTTGATGATTTCAGCATAGAGCTCGGCGGCGATGCGGCGTGACATGCTGACGATCATGCCTTTGCCCTTTTGAGCCGACTGGCGAGTCTCAAAATGTTGGACCATGTCTTGTGCGATGTTGCGGATACGTTGCTCACTGCCGATGAGCGCTTCCATCTTGGTCCATTTCGCCTTGGCCTTTTGCGTTTCGGTTAAATCCGCTTCTTCAAGTTCTTTATCAAGCTCTTTGATTAGCCGCTTGCCTTCGTCGCTGAGCGCCACTTTGGCCAAGCGGCTTTCGTAAAAGATGCGAACGGTCGCTCCGTCTTCGACGGCTTGAGCGATATCGTAGATATCGACATAGTTGCCGAATACGGCGGGCGTGTTGACATCGGACTTTTCGATCGGTGTGCCCGTGAAGCCCAGGTAAGTCGCGTTGGGCAATGCGTCTCGCAGATATTTGGCAAAGCCGTATACGATACGTTTGCCGACGACGTTGCCTGTTTCGTCTTTTACGTCGACATTCTTGGCTTGGAATCCATACTGGGTGCGGTGAGCTTCGTCGGCAATAACAACGATGTTTTGACGTGCGCTCAGCTCAACATGGATGTTCTCGCCGTCAGGCGGCTGGAACTTTTGTATGGTGGAAAAGACTACGCCACCAGCAGCCACTCGCAGGAGTTCTTGCAAACTCTCGCGGGATTCCGCCTGCACGGGTTCTTGTCGGAGCAGTTGTTTGGCCGATGCAAAGGTGTCAAAGAGTTGATCGTCGAGGTCATTGCGGTCGGTGATTACCAAGATGGTCGGGTTGTTCATGGCAAGCACGATCTTGCCGGTATAAAAGACCATCGACAAACTCTTGCCGGAACCTTGTGTATGCCACACCACCCCCGCTTTGCGGTCACCGCGAGGCTGTTGGCGTACACCGGGCAAGTTATAACTCTCCGGAGTTTCAGCAATGCACAACTCCCCCAGATTTCTTTCTCCCCTCGCCCCGCTTCGGGGAGAGGGGCCGGGGGTGAGGGGTATCGCATCAAACCCAGCAGCTCTAAGCGTCGACTCAACGGCCGCATTGACGGCATAGTACTGATGATACGCCGCCAATTTTTTAACCGTTGTAATCGTGATCTGTTTAGTAACCGGATCTTCACGTTTCGATTTTTCAAAGACGATGAAGTGGCGAACAAGGTCCAGCAACGTAGCAGGCGCGAGCATGCCAGCGATGATGGTTTCCATCTGGCCGACCATGGGCGAGGCCTCGGTCTTACCGTCCGCAGTCTTCCAAGCCATAAAGCGCGAGTAGCCGGCTGAGATCGAGCCTGCTTTGGCTTCTAGTCCATCGGAGATGATGGTGAACGCGTTGGTGATAAACAGGCTCGGAATAGTAGATTTGTATGTTTCCAATTGATGAAAGGCAGACTTGATCGTGGCGTTTTCATCGCCGGCATTTTTCAGTTCGATCACCACCAGTGGTAAGCCATTGACGAACAGAATCAAATCGGGCCGTTTGTTGTGATGGTTCTCAACCACCGTGAATTGGTTAACGACGAGGAAGTCATTATTGGCGGGGTTCTCAAAATCGATCAGCCAGAGCTTATCGCCCCGTTCGTCACCGTCTTGGTGTTTGGTAACCGTGATGCCTTCGGTGAGCAAACGATGGAAGGCTTCGTTATCGGCGAGTAGAATAGGCGACTGGATGCGTAGCACTTCTTTGATGGCAGCATCGCATTGCTCTGAAGTGAGATGCGGGTTGATCCGCGTGGCGGCAGAACGCAAACGCTCGACAAGAATCACATCGGCATAGCTAGTTCGCTCGGGAGCCGGACCGTCAAAGGCAATGACATTACCATGAATATACTGGTAGCCCAGGGCTTCCAAACGCTCAATGGCCAGTTCCTCGATCGCCGACTCGGTGAGTTTATTCATACTGAACCCTTACCTCGCCGGACATGAGTTTCGGTAGTAAAGTGTCCCTTAGGTTTTCCAGATTGTGAATTTGCTTCAAATTCCGCACGATTTTCTGGATCGCTGGCACGACGACAGCATTGAATTCAGATAGTCGATCAGGACTCGGAATTTTGATTGCATACTGCGAAAGTGCGTGCCAGTCAGTTCGAGGCATACGGGTTCCACCAGATCCTAAATTCGCATACTCGACTACTTCATCTTGAAAAAATGCAAACAAGCAATAGGCGACTAGATCACTGCTTTTCGCGCGAATAACCAAAATATCCGTCGAACAGACTCCATCAAATGGTGCAATACAAACTTTGTGAAAGTAAGGACGAAGCTTTCCAAAAAGTATGTCATTTTGTTGAAACGCATATTTGTTGCTTCCCACATCGGAACCAGTTCCATGTTGAAGTAACGCAATGGATCGTCGACCAATATGCTCCAATCCGATGTATTTCGACTCGCGCTGTATCCGTTCGGCGGGAACGGCATCGCGAACATTCTGTGCTATATCAGCTAGATTTCCCTCTTCCCAATCTTCGCCCGCCTCTTCTACAAACCACTGGCGGAAGAGGGTTTCGGCCATGGCTTCGAGGGTTTTGTTCTGGCGGTGCAACAGGTCGATCTTTTCGTCCAGGCTTGTTAGAACGTCAGCAATTGCTTTTTGCTCTTCTATAGGTGGCAGCAGTATAGGCACTTTCTGAAGAATTTGCGTGTTCAGGTTTGGCATAATCGTGCCGACCGCATTGCTACTTATCCAGCCTCTTACATCGGGTGTCGAAAGCGACAGTGCTACGAATTTGGGGTTAACGCGATCTGACTTGAAGCGGACCCTAATACATCCAGTACCGCACAGCCAACCATCCTGTTCGTCCGTAACAAAAGCGCATTTTTCAACATCGCCACGACGTGAGTAAACGATGTCTGTTGGCTGCACTCGATACTTTGCCAAACGCTGAGCATCTGATTCGCGAATCCTTGCTATTTCCGCTGTTACTATATCAAGCCTACCGCCAATGTTCTTCGGCATGATTGAAGGAACGCCGCTTGGAACGTAGTCGCTGGCATGAAGCTGACTTCCGAACGGTCCAGTTTGGATAGAAGCAAATTCACCAAGTTCGTGTTCGGTCCAATCACTCATTTTTCACCTCCCCCAATTCCGCTTCGATCTGTTCTATCGTCGGTAGTGATGATCGCAGTTCATCTGGCAGATGTTCGGTGATTTGATACTCGCTGACGCCAATGGGTTTGGTCAGGTCGCGGAGCGAGTATTCAACAGTGATATCGCTCTTGCTTTTGCAGATGAGAATGCCGAGCGTAGGTCCGTCGGCTTCGGTGCGGACTTGGCTGTCGACTGCGGAAATGTAAAAGTTCAGCTTGCCGGCGTACTCGGGTTTGAACTTGTCGACCTTCAGTTCGATGACGATGTAGCAGTGTAGCTTTAAGTGATAAAACAGTAGGTCTATGCTGTACTCGTCGCCGTCGATGTTGAGCTTGTACTGCCGACCTACGAAAGCGAAGCCTGCACCGAGCTCGAGCAGGAACTTAGTGAGGTGAGCGATCAGGCCGTCTTCGAGTTCCCGTTCGTTGTGTCGCTCAGTCAGCGTCAGGAAATCAAAGTTGTACGGGTCGCGGAGCAATTGCCGGGCGAGGTCGCTCTGGGGTTTGGGTAGCGTGGCTTCAAAATTGTCGATCCCTCTGCCTTGTCGCAAGTGCAGTCCGGATTCGATCTGATGGGTCAAGACGGCTCGCGACCAGTTGTGTTCGATGGTCTTTCGAAGGTAGAACAGGGCATCGTCTGGTTTTTTTAACTTGTCCATGATGACACGATTATGGCCCCATGGAACAAGGAATAGTTGGTTTTTGGAATGGTTGTGAATTTGTGCCACAGGTTGTGGCATAATTGACTTTTCCCGATTTGATTCCAGACTCTCTCCTAATTGGGCCACAGGTTGTGGCCCAATTTCAAACAGCGGTGACCAGAATCGCACCCATTGCCGCATGTACTTGAGATTGCGCAGTGAAAACCCTTTGATTTCTGGAAATTCCGCCTTCAAATCGTTGCTCATCTGTTCGAGGAAGCCTTCCCCCCATTTGGCGGACTGCTGCTTCTCAAGAATCTGCTCGCCGAGGTACCAGTAGAGTTCCAAGAGCTCGCGGTTGACTGCAATGGCCGCTTTAATCTGCGACGACTGAATACGCTCCTTGATGGAAACGATCCATTGTCTATAGTCGTTGTTGCGTAACAAGTCGCTCATGGTTACACCTTGATCTTGGCTAGATTTTCTGCGATGGCTTTGTTTAACTTGGCTTCGTCAACGAGTTGAGCTTCGAATTCAGCCTTTAACGCCTGGAAGCGTTCGACGAAGTTGAAATCATCCTCTTCGTCGGGTAGGCCCACATAACGGCCGGGTGTTAGCACATAATCCAGTTCCGCGACCCTATCGATCGGAACCGAGGCACAGAAGCCTTTGATATCTTTGTAACCCCTCACCCCAGTCCCGTCTCCCAGAGACGGGACGATGGGAGAGGAAGGATCTTGGGTTCGCCACGCATGATAAGTGGAGGCAATTAGTTCAATGTCTGCTTGAGATAGCTCGCGTGTACGTCGGTTAATCAGATGCCCTAAGTTGCGAGCGTCGATAAACAGAATCTCGCTACCGCGTGGGTGACCAGCTGCGTTGCCTTTCTTGGGGCGGGCACGGTTCAGGAACCAAAGGCCTGCAGGGATCTGCGTGTTGAGAAACAGCTTGGCTGGCAAGTTAACGATACAGTCGATGAGATTTCCGTCGGCGATGAGGGCCTTGCGAATCTCCCCCTCTCCACTCGTCTTGCTGGTCAATGCACCTTTTGCCAAAACCACCCCGGCACGTCCGGACGGTGCTAAGTGAAACACGAAGTGTTGAAGCCAAGCAAAATTTGCGTTACCGACTGGTGGGACACCGTAATTCCAGCGTCCGTCTTTGCGAAGTAGTTCGCCACTCCAGTCACTGACGTTGAACGGCGGATTGGCGATGATGAAGTCCGCTTTGAGATCCGGGTGAGCATCGTTGAGGAACGAGCCTTCGTTATTCCAAGCGACCTGAGACGCATCAATGCCACGGATGGCTAAGTTCATTTTGGCAAGACGCCATGTCGTTTGATTGCTTTCTTGACCATAGATCGAGATATCGTTGACGCGGCCTTGGTGCTCAGTGACAAACTTTTCACTTTGTACGAACATGCCACCCGATCCGCAGCAAGGGTCAAACACGCGACCTTTGTAGGGTTCCAGCATCGCGACGAGCAGTTCAACAATGGATCGTGGCGTATAGAACTGGCCCCCTTGTTTGCCTTCTGCGAGTGCAAACTCTCCGAGGAAGTACTCGAACACATGACCAAGAACGTCGGCACTGCGAGCTTTGGCATCGCCCATGGCGATGTTGCCTACGAGATCGATAAGTTCTCCTAGGCTTGTCGGGTCAAGGTTCTGCTTAGCGAATACCTTTGGTAGCACTCCCTTGAGAATCGGATTTTCCTTTTCGATCGCGTCCATCGCATCATCGACGGTCTTTCCGATGGTGGGCTGCTTAGCTTGGCTCAGCAGATAGGACCAGCGAGCTTGCTGAGGCACGAAGAATACATTCTCACCTTTGTATTCGTCTTTATCTTCTGGATCGGCACCGGCGTACTCTCCTTCACCCGAAGCTAGTTTTGTATGAAGCTCTTCGAATGAGTCTGAGATATATTTGAGAAATATGAGCCCGAGAACGACGTGCTTATATTCTGCTGCATCGATGTTTTTTCGCAGCTTGTCAGCCGCCTTCCAAAGCTGTTTTTCTAGTGGCTCTTCCTTGGTATCCTGACTTGCCTTTTTCTTTGCCACTCTAATCTATCCAATCTGAGGAGATTGCTGCCTAATATCGAGCTTTAAGTGTGGGCCTACCCATAGGTGCGGTCAAGCCAATCCTCTCGTCTTTTTCCCTGTCCAGCAGACTCAGCAGAGAGCAAGGGGAGTGCAAAGAAAAGCGACAATCGTTACCATGACGACTTGGGAAGAGGCTAGGAATTTGGCGGAATCGCGGCTAGGTTGCTCGCGGTTCAGCTCGCTGACCAACCATGGAAAGCCTCATGAGGCAAGTCTTGGGTTTTCCCTAGCTTTTCGTTGACTTTTTGATTGCTTTAAGGGATTTGAGGAAGGCATGATTCAGTTCTACAACAGTCTTACACGGAGGTCCGAGTCTTTTGAGCCTTTCGACAAGAAGACCGTTCGCATGTATTCTTGCGGCCCGACGGTCTACGATTTTGCCCACATTGGAAATTTTCGGTCCTTTTTGTTCGCGGATTTGCTCAGGCGATTTTTAGAGGCCAGCGGCTACGAAGTCATTCACTTGATGAACATCACCGACGTCGGCCACATGGTGGAGGAAACCGATGAAAACGGGGTGGCATTGGACAAAATGGAGGTGGCAGCCAAACGCCTTAAGGAGTCCAAGAAAAGTGGCAAGGTGGAGGACGGTTCCGTCGACGACCCCAATGACCCTTACCAAATCGCCAATTACTACACCAAGGCGTTTCTGGATGATGGCAAGAAATTAGGGCTCAAGGTCGCTAGCGAGTACCCAGACCGGGTCATGCACGCGACCGGATACATCCAAGAGATGATCGCCATGATCGAAAAGCTCATCGCGAATGGTCACGCCTACGTCGGCAAGGACGGGGCGGTCTACTACAGTGTTGAGTCGTTTCCTCGCTACGGTCAGTTGAGCGGGAACACTTTGGAGGGGTTGCTGAGTGGTGCAGGCGGCCGGGTGAGCGACCAAGACCAATCGAACAAAAAACATCCGGCTGACTTTCTGCTGTGGAAACCCGATCTCAAGCACCTCATGAAGTGGGATTCCCCGTGGGGAGCCGGCTATCCAGGATGGCACATCGAATGCTCAACCATGGCGATGGCAAAGTTCCAATGCGATATCATCGATATCCACACCGGGGGCGAGGACCTGGTCTTTCCGCACCACGAATGCGAAATCGCCCAATCGTGTGGTGCCTCCGGAAAAGATGTCTTTGCACGTTTTTGGATGCACACCAAGTTCTTGCTCGTCGAAGGCGAAAAGATGTCGAAGAGCAAAGGCAACTTCTACACAGTTCGCGATATTCTGGACGGCAAGGCGACCGGCAACCCAATCCACCCTGCCGCGTTGCGGTACGAATTGATCCGCTCCCATTACAGCACTCAGTGCAACTTTACGATTAAGGGGTTACAAGATTCGGCCAATGCGGTGCGTAAATTCACGGAGTTTGCGGAGAAGCTCGAGGCGGGGGCTGCCGGTCAAACCATCCCAGACCGAGCCGCATCGCTCGAGCACCCGATCGTTAAAGAATTCTTGGCTGCTTTGGCAGATAATTTGAACATCAGCCAGGCTCTGGCCGTACTGCACCAGTGGATGTCCAAGCCAGGCGATGATCCTGCTGTGGAACTGGGGGCCTTGAAGGTGATCGATAGTGTACTCGGAATCACTGAGCTGACGAAGACATCCACAGGGGGAGACGATTCCCGCGTACAAGAACTTTGCCGAATGATCGACGAGGCTCGAACTCGCAAAGATTATGCGGCAGCTGATCTGCATCGCAATGAGCTTGTTGCCCTGGGGTATGAAGTTCGATCCAGCCCGCAAGGAACGCAGGCTCGCAAAAAGTTCGGCTAGTAAACCATTGATAAGTTGACCCGGAGAGCAAAATTTGATCGCAGTCGAGAAGCTTACCAAGCGTTACAGCGAAGAGTCGTTGGCTCTCGATGGCGTGACATTTGAAGTGCAATCCGGAGTAACTTACGGCTTGTTAGGCCCTAACGGAGCAGGCAAGACCACAACGCTCCGTATTATCATGGGATTGCTTCAACCAACCAGTGGTGAAGCAACGATTCTGGGGTGCAGGGTTTCCGAAGACCCCTTGAGGATCAAGAGTCTAATCGGATTGGTATCCGCGAGCGCTGGTCTATACCAATGGCTCACGCCCCGCGAAGTACTGCGGTACTTTGCTATCGGATTCGGGCTTAGCCAAGAACAAGCTCTGGCTCGGTCCGAGGAGCTGTGCCGAGTAATGGAGCTGGAGCGCTTCATGGACCGCCGCTGTGCAACTCTGAGCACCGGCCAGACGCAGAGGGTAAATCTCGCGCGTGCACTCATCCATGATCCGCCGGTCGTTCTACTCGATGAACCGACGCGAGGTTTGGATGTTGTCGGATCGAAGATTGTATTTGACTACGTCGATTTTCTCCGCAATCTTAACAAAGCCATCATCGTTTCAACGCATCAACTAGATGAAGCCGAGAGGCTTTGCGATCGATTCGGTTTATTGCACCGAGGGAAACTAAAATACGAGGGCTCTCTGGAACAATTGAGAGAGGAAACGGGGGAGCCGACACTGGTTCAAATGTTCTTGAGATTGCTACGAGATGATTCGGTGCCGATTCCTGCGTTCGCCAAGGAGGAAGCATGAGTTTCTCATCAGACTCCCAGGGTGACGATGCGAAACAGGCTAACGGTGCCTCGTCTGTTGAGCAAAACAGGCCTGCAGGAAAAGCTTCGCGATTCACGTGGTTTCAGCAGCTTGAGTTTATTTCGAAAGAGTTGAGAGAAACACTACGTGATCGGCGAACCATCGTCACGCTCTTAGCGATGCCTCTTTTGTTGTACCCGTTGATTGGATTGGGGTTTCGTTTTTTAGCGTTACAACAAGTAGCCGCAACAGCAAGCGTATTTCGACTGGCGTTCGAAACCGAAGAGGAGGCCCGCTATGTTATGGATCTCATTGAACTTTCTGAGAGTGTTAAGAGAAGCCAGCAGGAGCAAGCGACCTTCGCTCAGTCAGCAGTTCCACCCTCTCAATCCGATCCAATCGATCCTCTTAATCAATCGATTGCTTCCCCAGCCGAACCGCCGAAAATCGAAATCTTCGTTCCTAACGATATCTCTGAGTTCAATCTTGATCAGGCCGTTGAAACGGGAGTAGCTGACCTAGGGGTGCGGGCAAAAATGACTGCTCCCACACGCGAGAAACCGTGGGTTTCGGGTCGCTTGGAAATCATTGAGAACAGCGCGTCGGCACTCAGTCAAAATGCGGCTGCTTATCTGGAAAAAAGCTTTGCCAGGTCCAATCTGGAGCTAGTCCGAGTGTGGGCAAAAACGCGGGATGCTAACTTTGAGTTACCCGTCGAACAGACCAAAACCAAACTGAACGCTGGCAGCAGTCAATCCCCAGTACTCGGATTGTTTCCCCTGATCTTATTATTGATGACGGTTACTGGTGGTGTCTATCCCTCGATCGACTTGACCGCTGGAGAGCGAGAACGCAACACGCTAGAGACGTTGATCTCGTTACCGGTACCGAAGTTTCGATTATTGTTCGCCAAGTTTTGCGCAGTTGTCACGGTCACCATGATGACTGGTCTCATCAATCTAGTGGCAATGTCGGTAACGTTGTATGCGTTGCAACTCGATGTGGCATTGCTAGGACCGAACGGGTTCACCTTGTCTTTAGGGCTCAAGCTGTTGTTGGCTCTCACCGCCTTTGCTCTCTTCTACTCAGCAGTGCTCTTGCTTATCACTAGTTCCGCTCGGAGTTTCAAAGAGGCTCAAGCGTATCTTATACCTCTGCTATTATTGTCGATTGGCCCAGGGATGGTTATTCTCATGCCGGGCTGGAGTCTCGGTCGGGGCACTGCGGTGATACCTCTTGTTAATATTTTGCTTTTGACCAAGGAATTTTTGGAAGGAACAGCATTATTCGTACCGGCATTGGTCGCGATCGTATCGACCTTACTTTATGGTGTGGCAGCCTTGGCGATCGCAGCACAGATTTTCGGGTCCGATGCTGTAGCGGTCGGCAGCCGGGGCCGATGGCGAGATCTCGTTAGACGACCCGATGAGCCTCAACGTTCAGCATCGATTGCCTTGGCTTTGATTGGCCTAGCGATCTTGTTCCCGGCATACTTCGTTGCGTCGGGGGCACTGTCTCGGGACAGCAACGCGGCGCATACAGAGAGGCTGATTTGGTCGGGCGGGTTGACGATCGCTTTGTTTGCAGGACTGCCTTGTTTGTTGCTGTTGTGGCATCGCGTCAAGCTGAGCGATGGGTTAGCGTTATTCCGGACCTCTTGGATGTACTGGATAGGAGCAGTTCTGATCGGTCTGTCCGCTTGGCCGTTCATCTTTGAGATCGTGGTCTGGAGTCATGGTATCGGGCTGCGTGGGCTTGACCCTGCCAAGATGGAAATTGTCGAGAAACTGCTCGAGGGCTGGAAGCAAGTTCCCTTGCCACTGATCATTTTGGCGCTGGGGATCATACCGGGTGTCTGTGAAGAAGTGTTCTTTCGGGGCTTTTTGTTTGGCGGCATGCGAGAATACGTCAGCGGCAAATGGACCATATTGGCGACAGCTGTTCTTTTCGGGCTCTTTCACTTGGTGCTGGCTGGGGGGGCTGCCCCCGAGAGGCTGCTACCGAGTACGATCATGGGGCTGATATTGGGTTGGGTCCGATGGAAGAGTGGTTCGCTGATCCCAGGGATTCTGCTCCATGCCACCCATAATTCGTTGCTGTTGGGAATAGCGAAGAATCGGGATGAGCTGGAGGGGTGGGGGCTTGGTGGGATTCATGAGACCCATTTACCAGGAACTTGGTTGGCGGCGGCAGCATTTGTACTAATATTGGGTGTTGGCTTGGTTTTTGTGGCCAAGTCCCGAGTTTCGACTGCGGAAGAGACGGTTCCGTAGGGCCGAGCCTGGCCTATTTTCGACACTTCTAGCCGATCGCCACCGACTTCACCCTCCCGGTCGCTTCGCTGGGAGGGTGAGGACCCGTTTACGGTGCCGATCGGTGAGAAGTGTTCTATTTCCTATGTGTTTTTGGAGATTCCATGCCGGTTTACGTTTACGAAGAACTACTCCCCGACGGTGTTGCGGGGGAGACCTTTGAGATTTTGCAGGGAATGAGCGAGGCCCCTCTGACGGTACATCCCACCAAGGGAACTCCGGTTCGCAAAGTGATCGCTCCGGTGAGTATCGCCGGAACGTGGACCGATATGAAGGCGGCTAGCAACCTGAGTGACAAAAATTTGGAGGAGAAAGGATTCACAAAGTATGTCAAAATGGGGGACGGCAAGTACGAGAAACGGGCGGGCAAAGGGCCTGACGTAATCTCTGCCGACTAACCGCCCGACGGTGGTGCCGATGTGATTTTCTTCCTTTCCACTAGCAATTTGCTTCAGTTATGACCGTGACATTTAATTCCCGAAAGACCATCGAGCAAGTTGAAGAGGGAGTCGAGCTGGCGCCCAAGTTCGATAGCTTCGGATTGATTCCTTGTGTGACCACTGACTTTACGTCGGGCGAGCTTCTCATGCACGGCTACATGAATGAAGAGGCGCTGCGCAAAACCATCGAGCTTGGCGAAGCCGTCTACTACAGCCGCAGTCGAAAAGCGCTTTGGCACAAAGGAGCGACGAGCGGATTGGTCCAAACGGTCCGCGAGATGCGAATCGATGACGACCAGGATTGCGTTTGGTTGCGAGTCGACGTGGCTGGCGGGGCTAGTTGCCACGTAGGCTATCGATCGTGTTTTTACAGGCGAGTTCCGGTCGCGAATGACAGATCGGCAAGTGAAGCACTGGTGTTCACCGAAAGTGAAAAAGTGTTTGACCCTGTCAAAGTTTACGGTGATGCACCGAACCCAACACAGCTCTAATGCGTTACTCTGTCTAAGATGTTACCCCGCAAGAGCGAAAACAAACCATCCTCGACCATAAAGGACTCCGTTGTATGAACAAAGGTCTAAAGCATTTCTTCCTGGCCGCAGGCTTGACCGCGACAATTGTTGGCGTCCCAACTGGCTTAGTCGCTTTCGCGGATGAACCGCAAGCCGCTGCCAGCGTTGCGATCGAGGCTTTACCACGAGGTATCGCGAGTTTCGGAGCAACTCGCGTTGGGGATTGGTTATACGTTTACAGTGGACATACCGGAAAGACTCACGTCTATTCCAAAGAAGACATGCTCCCTGGCTTTTATCGAGTGTCGGTGACCAAGGGAGGAGCTTGGGAGTCGTTACCGTTTCCTGAACCTGGGCAAGGAGTCGCTTTAATCGCTGACGAAAAGCTAGTCTACCGTCTCGGTGGTATGCAGGCGAGAAACGAGAAAGGTGACGATGCGGATCTGTATTCGCTCGATTCTGTCGCCGCATTCGATCCCGCTTCGTTGAGCTGGACCGATCTTCCCAAGATGCCGACTTCTCGATCGTCCCATCGCGCTGCGGTTGTTGGCAACAAAATCTATGTGTTCGGTGGTTGGAGTATCGATGGAGGAGAGACAGGAGATTGGATGAAGGAGGGGTTAGTACTCGATCTCGCCAATCAGGACAAAGGTTGGAGAACCTTGCCTCAACCTGCTGAACGCAGGGCTCTCGATGTTGTCGCGGCCCGAGGCAAGATTTGGATGATCGGCGGCTTGACGCCTGACGATGAAGTTTCCGATGAAGTCCATGTTTTCGACATCGCGACCGAAACATGGGAACTGGGGCCCAATCTACCTGGCCCGCTACCGATTGGGAACGGGATCGCGGCCATAGCCTCGAACAATGATGTTTTCATAAGCGGTATGGACGGCAAGATCTACAAGTTAGATGCGCAAGCGAGTCGTTGGACCGAAGTTGGCAAGCTACCTTCTGGTCGCATTCATCACCGCATAGTAGTGCTCGACGATGGATCACTCGTCACGGTAGGTGGCTCCTCTCGCCAAGGTCACATTGCATTGACGGACTTTATTAAGTTGTCGAACTAGACAGGGGAAAGCCAGATCCATGTCGGAACAAATTCGAAACAGTTGCCCGCAAACCCAACAACAGGTGATCGATACGTACTTTATGGAGCACCGAGCTAAATTGTTGGATATCGCAGCCTATCTGGATCGAATCGATCGAGGAAGTGGTGAGAATCCGAATGATTTTCGCGATGTCGCTTTCCGCAAGGCTTTAAGCATTCTGTCATCGCCTGAACCTCATAGAGCCAAGAAAATCCTCGAACTGTTCAGCGATTACTCCGAGGAAATTCCTAAATCGGCACATGGTATGAAAGGGGCAATGGGAGCCGTTCGTCAGATTGCCGGAGGGGATCAATGAGATATATCGATCCCCACATTCATATGGTGTCTCGCACCACCGATGACTATCAGAGAATGGCCCAGTCCGGTTGTGTTGCTGTTACAGAGCCAGCCTTTTGGGCGGGATTTGATCGTTCTTCCGCGCAGGGTTTCTACGATTACTACCGACAATTGACCGAGTATGAACCCCGGCGAGCAGCTCAGTTTGGTATCCAGCACTTTACGTGGCTTTGCATCAATCCCAAAGAGGCAGACGATCCTGGTTTCGCCCGCGAGGTTATTGCCCTGATCCCCGAGTTTCTCAAAAGGGAGAATGTGCTCGGCATTGGTGAAATTGGATTGAATAAGAACACTCGCAACGAACTCATCATTCTTGAAGAGCAGATCGCTCTTGCGGAAAAGCATAATCAACTGGTGCTGGTTCATACTCCCCATTTGGAGGATAAGCTCAAGGGGACAAGAATGATTATGGACGCCTTGTCTGCAAGCTCAATCGACCCCGGAAGAATCCTCATCGACCACGTGGAGGAGCACACCGTTGCCGAGGTGCTGGATCGTGGATTTTGGGCCGGTATGACGTTGTACCCTGATACTAAAGTCACCCCGCAGCGTGCCGCCGACATCATCGAAATGTATGGCAACGAACGCATTTGGATGAACTCTGCTGGCGATTGGGGGTGCAGCGATCCATTGGCGGTTCCCAAGGCTCGTTTGGAAATGAAAAAGCGTGGGCATACATCCGAGATGATCGACAAGGTGACGTACGACAATCCCATGCAGTTTCTCTCGCAATCCCCGCACTTTCATATCGCTCCCTCCGCATCATGATCCTATGTCATGAATCTAGATCATGAGTCTCGTTGAGCAACGGGACTTCATTCTGCTTGCCATGGGGAGCCCGTTCGGGCTGGGCCAAGACTACTGGCAACAAGTGTCCGAGCAGATCGAAAGTCGATTGGGTGTAGCCGTTGGCTTGTGCGCAGAAGAAACGGATGATCCCCAAAGCTTTTGGACCGGGCTTTGGGTGAGGCTCGCGCAACAGCGCATCACAAGACTTCTGGTCATAACAATTGACCAACGCTCATCGGTGCTGCAAACGATGCGAGACGCTTTGGCTTGGCACGCAGCCTCGGAGAACGGCAAGCCTGTGGGCTACGAAATTGGTATCCAGTTTTCGAGGGGTTGGGACGAAGTCGACTGGGCTGAGACGCTCGCAGGTTCGCCCTATGCTTATTCACATGCTTGGCGATTAACGGCTGTTCTGTCCAACCCTAGTCTGGAGCGGGAGTACGCTACTCAACGCAAATGGATCAGTGGTATCGTATGGGAAATGAGACGATTGGGGCTCGATACCGATTATGTCATTCTCGATAAGCGTTACGAGGCAATCTACCCTTCGACTCCTTATGTCAAGCTGCCCTGGCTTCATGAAAATGGGGCTGCCGAGCAAGTAGATTTAAACGCCTTCGAACAAGACCTCCAGATCGTCGAGACACATCGAACGCAATCGGTAGCATTCTCGGATATTGTTTTCCCGGAAGCCTGGGCGCACGTCATTGTTAAGAAATACTTGGAGGGTATCAAGTATTGTACAGTTCGAGGTGCGGGTGAAGACTTTTCAGATAGCCTTGGGAATCAGGGTGATTCGTGGGACCTTGGTTACCAAGAGCTTTTGTTTCGCATGGAGGAACTGTTGCCGAGCGAATACCGAGGTACAACCAACGACGTGAGTCCCAGTTCCATGGGATCCGCACGAATCGAGTCGGGGCCTGACGGCAAGGTGGCATGGGATAAAATCTGGACCAGCTTCTGCGACTTGGCGTTAGCGGGAGGCCCGCCTCATCGCGGGCGGTTGTTGGAAGCCGTCACCAGCGAGGCATGCTCGAATGATCCAGAGAAGTATCAAGCTGTGGTGGCTGAGATCGAGCGAGGTATCAAGTTAGTAACGGGTCTCAACACGGTTCGTTCTCAGGTTTTGGGTTGGGTTGGGATTGAGTGCGACGATCAGCTGATGGCGGCCTGGTTAATGCGAGCCATCATTGTTGAGAACGTAATGGTTCGACGTGAGGGTCATGTTCTTTACCTACCGGCAGGCCCAGATTTTCAGGTCACAAAGGAGATTAAAAATGTCATCACTTCGGTAGCTAAAACCGTTCACTACTGGCGTGAGCATTGATTGGAATATTTTGGGCCTACACGCGTAGCGTTGTTAGAAAAAACTCGAGGGCGACGCGATTGGATGCAAAGGCCATGCGATCTAGGAGATCGGGAGTGATGTCTGCCCATTGCCAATTGGCTACCTCGGTGGCTTCGGGTTTGATCTCAGCACTTCCTTTTATTTTTGCATGGTAAAAGATATCGAGTACGGGATTGTCGATGTTGTGGTACGTGTAGCGATTCGGTGCCGTTAGAAGAAAACCAACCTCGTGAATGACTAGCCCCACCTCTTCCCAAACCTCTCTATGCAAACAAGCTTCCGCCGATTCATACGGATCGACGAATCCGCCAGGCATTCCCAGCTTTCCTGCACCAGGATCGCGAGCTCGTTCGATGAGCAATACTCTGTTGGCATCGTCCGTGATGATACCTCCCACCGCCGTCACCGGGCCAAAGTACATGCTGTAACCGCAGGCGTGGCAGTGATAGGGAACGGATGAGTCACTCGCCTTGCGAGGCGTTCCGCACAATGGGCAGAACCGATAGGCCCGGGAGACTTCTGTAGTATTCAGGGGAATCTACTTTCTTAGCGATTCAAAGTATTCTTTTTGTTGATCTCGTTGGGCTTTAGGCAACGCGATATTTTCAATCGCATTGGGATCGTCTGCCTCTGCTGCCATGACGATCTCTTTCGCCTTCTCACGACTGATACCTTTTCTATTAGGTCCAATCGCTTTTCCAGCCAGAACATTTTCACCCTTTTGCATTTGGTCTCGAATTTGAGAATCGTATGCGTCAGGATTGGTCTCTACCTCTTCCCCCTCGGCTTGCCCTTTACCCTTGCCCTTTTGATTAGAGGAGCCAGCTTGTTTTGCCTCGAGATTCTGTTGGCCAGACCTGGCATTCTTGCTATCCTTTTTACCACTTTGCATCCCCTCGAGCATCTTCTCTAGGTCTTTCGCTGCCTTGGCATTCTCCATCATCTTGCCAAGCTCGCCTTGCATGGCCTCCAGGGCTTCCTTCGCAGATTGAGCATCCCCCTGTTTCAACGAGTTGGCTGCATTCTGACAAGCTTCGCAGAAGGCGTCGGTGCGTTCTGCATCCCGAAGTGCCTTTTCGAGCTGTTCCAATTTCTGTTGGATCTGGCCGGCTTTATTCATGTCGCCCGCCTGCTTTGCCGCTTCCATCTCTTGCTTTAAGCTTTCGAGAAGGGCCTTCTGATCCTCGCGAACCTTATCGATCGCTTCTTGAAGCTCCTTTAGCTGTTGGGCGAGAGCTCGCATTTCTTCTTCCGTTAGATCCTTTGATGCCATCTTTTCCAACAGTTTCTCCAACTCTTGCTTGGCCTTATCAAAATCTCCTTCTTGAAGTGCTTTTTGGAATGGATCGGCTGGGCCTTTACTGTCCGTCTTGAGATCCTCAAATGCCTTTTTAAGACTTTCGGGACTGCCCAACGACTCTTTGCGATCCTGAATATCTTTCTTGATGTCGTTCAGGTCGGCCAGTAGTTGGCTCTCGTTTGGCTTTTCCGATTTTTGCAACGCTTCAAGCTTCTTTTCTAGCTTCTCGTAATCATTCTCGATCTCTTTGAGCCCTTTCTCAGCGGCTTCGTTCTTGAGCTTCTTGATTTCATCCAAGATCGTTTTGGTTTGCGCTTTGACTTGTGTCAACCTCGCATTCGATTGCTCCGCAGCAAGCTCGCTTTCACGGGAAACCGCATCGGGTACCCAAAGCAACGCAATACATGCCATGATTGGTAAAAGGATCCATGGCAAGCTTGCTGGGGCTTGAAACGTGAACTTGTCACGTACATCGATTCGGTCGGCTTTAGCGACTGCGTCTTTGAGAAGTGCCGCACCAACGGGGGTAGCACGCTGGGACTCATCCAGTAACAAAGCACTGCTCAAACGTTCTCGAAGCTGAAATCGTTTGTCGATCTCCATCGCGACTTGTTCATAGCTCGGATGTCGCCACCACGTTCGTATGCCGTTTCCTAATAGAGCGATAGCAGCCGCACCGCCAAGCCAAACCTGATTCCAAGTTTCTATATCTAAGGGAATGACTATGAGCTTGGGAAGGAGTAAACCGACGAAGCAACAGCCAAAGGTGACGAGCATCCAAATTGGGAGCGTTGCTAGATAATTCTGAATAAACAGTCTGCGGCTAGCAATTCGGACCTGTTGCGAGATGTTATCCATGATTTGATTCTTAAGGTTTGATCGATCGGACATGGCTATTATTCAGCATGCTTGACGCAGAAACAAGCATCAAGTCGCAGGTTCCTGGCCAAATCGGCGCCTCAATGCATCGACTAGGACCGCTAAAATAATGACGATTCCCGTGATGATTTGCTTGTTGGCATCGTCGACTCCCATCTGTGCCAAACCGCGCTGGAGCACCTGCATTATGATCACCCCTAGGAAAGTCCCAATCACGGTGCCACGGCCCCCCATCAGGCTCGTGCCACCGATAACACAGGCTGCAATCGCAGACAACTCGAGCCCAATCGCTGCATTCGGGTCGACTGTAGCTAATCGCGATGTGAGAGACCACCCACCCAGAGCGCACAAAGCCCCACTCGCGGCGAACACCGAAACGAGATACGGCCAAGTTCTAATGCCTGACATTCGGACCGCTTCTTCATTGGTCCCAATTGCGACTAGATACTTACCGTAGACCGTTTGGCTGAGAACAAACTGTGCCAGGATGACAGTGCCCACGGCAGCTAGAAAAGCAGGAGACAAGCCGATTTGAGAAACCGGCTCGGCGAACCACTCAATCTTGCTTCCCACGAAAACGGACCTCGATTCCGTAAGCACCTTGGTTAGCCCTCGAGCTATCTCCAGCATCCCCAGCGTTACAATGAACGAGGGAATTCGGAATCCGACAGCAACGATCCCGCTCAACAATCCGCAAAAGGTTGTGACAGACGCTGCCGCGAGCACAGCTATCGACAGTGGAACATGATACTTAACCATCAGTGCACCTAGAATCGCAGCTCCGAGTGCCATGAGTGAACCGACCGATAGATCGATCCCTTTGGCGATCAGTACAAAGGTCATGCCGATTGCGATGAACGTCAGATCGGGAATTTGATTTGCGATTGAGACGAAGGTTGAAGGTTGCAGGAAACTATCGCTGAGCAAACTAAATGTCGCTATGAGAATTCCTAACGCAACGATCAATCCCGCGTAGGGTAGCAAGGTGGAAACTATAGGATTGGATTTCATTTTGTATGGCCAGGAGTCGTTGCCTGAAATTCGTAAATCGCCCTGGAATGACCAGCGAATGATGCGTTCGTAATTCTTTGCCTATCGAATTCCGCTTTATCGAGCATATCCGTGAGTCTACCATCAGACAGGACAGCGATTCGATCACTGATGGAAAAGAGCTCCTCCATATCGCTGCTAACCACTAAGAGGGCGGCTCCACCCTGCGCGAGTTGCCTAATGACATCGTAAATGATTCGCCGTGCTGCAACGTCGATACCTCGCGTCGGTTCGTCGAACAAAAAGATGTTAGCCTCTCGTAACAACCACTTCGCGACGACAACTTTCTGTTGATTTCCACCACTGAGCGTGGAAACCATTTGATGGATACTTTCATATTTAGTGGCGAGTTCAGTACACGTTTTTACAGCGGCGCGCGTGGCCGTTACTTTTCGGAGTACTCCCCAACGAGAGAACGATCTTTTCAAGGCAGCGAGTGTAGCATTGTCTGCAATCGAATGAGACAAAAGCAAACCGGTGGATTTGCGGTCTTCCGTAATCATGGCCAACCCGGCGGCGACAGCTTGAGCGGGGGAAGAAAATCGCTTCGGTGTATCGTCACCGTGAAGATAGATGGCCCCAGAGGTAGCACGGTCCGCACCATAAATCGCTCGTAGTAATTCCGTTCGCCCCGCCCCAACCAGACCCGTGATACCCAAGACCTCTCCTGCTCGAACCGAGAACGAAATGTTTTTCACGGTGCCGCTCGAGAGATCTTTCAGGCGTAGAGCAATCGCTTTATCGGTCGCTTTATCAATTTTGTTCGATCCCGATGCGTTGTCATGTAGCGTCGATAATTTACGTGAACGTTCGCCGGTTGAACTCGATAACGCTTCTATGTCGCCACTCATCCAAGCGACCATTTCCTCAACACTCATGACAGCGGTCTTCTCGGTCAAGACATACTTGCCGTCTCGTAGGATGGTGATTCGATCGCAGATAGTTTTTACTTCATCAAGTCGATGGCTGATGTAGAGAATTGATGTTCCCTGACGCTTAAGTTCCTCGATTCTAAGGAACAGGTTTGCAACCTCGTTGCCGCTGAGCGATGCAGTTGGTTCGTCTAGAATAAGAAGCTTGCAAGATGTCTGCAGCGATTTGGCGATTTCAATCAATTGCTGCTGGCCAATTCCGAGACTTCTCACAGGAGTCTGGGGAGCTAGATTCTGTAAACCGACCTTGGCCAGTAAGTCACGAGCTCTCTGATTCAAGAGTCTTCTTGACAATACACCACAACAGTGAGGAAGCTTGCTGAGCAGTAGATTCTCGGCGACCGTAAGGGTCGGTATGAGATTGAGCTCCTGTTGGACAATCTCGATCCCGAGTGCTTCCGCATTCTGTTTGTTGTGAATTTGGATAGATCTATCATCGAGAAACATTTGGCCTGCAGTGGGCTCGATCAATCCGGATAGAATCCTACACAACGTGCTTTTGCCTGCACCGTTAGCACCCAGTAATCCGTGAACTTCACCTTGTTTGATCGAGAAGCTAACGTTATCGAGAACGGTAACGGAACCATAACGTTTGGATAGGGCGTGCAGACAGACTCGATCCGGTTGGGGGTTCTTGTGTGGTTCTATTACTTCTTCATGCATCCTGCGATCCTCAACTTTGAGAGGCTCATTCGCGAGTCCGACTCGGTGAATTGTCTGGTAAAGCGGATGCTACCATGACATCAATTTCTTCGCGCGAGGGAAGTGAGATTTGGGCCCCGGGGCGAGTCGCGGCAATCGCACCAGCCGCGTTGGCAAAGCGAAGGGATTCGGTGAGGCTGTTTGTTTCTACCCATCGAACTCCCAACGCACCCGCGAACGCATCACCAGCAGCCGTGGTGTCGACCGCTTGTATGGCAAAGGGAGGAACGTGACACACCTCACGTCCATCAAATAGCAACGCCCCCTGAGAAGCCAGGGTGATGACGACATTCGAGATCCCTGACGCATGCAAAGCTCTGGCCGCTCGCTCCGCTTCTTCAAGATTCCGAACCGGCAACCCCGTTAGCTCTGCGGCCTCTGTTTCATTGGGGCAAATAAGGCTGATCGCTTCTGGGATCTCAGTTGTGGCGTTTATCTGGCGTAAGAACTCTGGCCAGTCGTTCGGAGCGGGGGCGGGATCCAAGATGACACGAGTCTTCGTTGATGTGGCGATTCGTACGGATTCCACAATCGTTTCGAGGGGAACTTCCAATTGCAACAGCAGAGCATCACTTTCTGCAATCACCGATTCAAACTGCCTAAGGTCATCCGGAGTTAAACATCCATTTGCACCGGGAACAACCAAGATGCTATTCTGTCCCGATTTCTCCACAGCCACAACGGCGACGCCACTTCCACAAGCCGACGTCGCCTGGACTGCGCGGGCGTCGACCTCGTAGTGTCTCAAGTTATCTAGGAGCTTGTCTGCGAATGCGTCATCGCCCACGCGGCCAATCATGGACACTTGGCCACCTGCGCGGGCAGCTGCTACTGCTTGATTGGCTCCTTTACCCCCGCAAATCTCTTGGGACTCGCGAGCAAGAACTGTTTCGCCTGGTTGAGGCAACCGCTCGCATCGCACGACCAAGTCCATGTTGATAGAACCGACGACAGCGATCCTCGCTCTTCGTGGATCCATTACTTGGGTGGTTGGCTCGAGAGAAGAGTGAGGGCCTCGAGAACGCGGGCCTTTTGATCGTCGCGAAGGATCAAATAGCGGTCCCGTTTTCCGTTGCTCGTTAGTGTTGTAAGGCCCCTGCCGTCTACCTCAACAAGCCCCGGCTCCGAAAGGTCAAAGTATCCATGATCGGGACGAACGGCATAGAGCACCGAAGTCAGGTCCCAAGTCGGTCGATCATGGGGAGGTGGTTCGTAGAGGATGTAGGACTCAGGCAGTGGATGGTGCGCGGTGTATCGAAAATCCTTGAGGATGCTTTGGTGCGGATACGGCAACGCGAGTCCAATCTCAAATCCGCTCCAAACGATCGGAATCGGACAAATCTCGGCCAACTTCGTTGCTGCCTTTAAATCTTGGACAACGTTATACTCCAAGTGATCTACGAGTTGTCCATTGCTGGGGATACGTTGGAACGCCCCTGCCATAATCGAAAGGAGTTTGGCTTTCTTTTTCGTAAGTTCAATCCCGGATAACGGGGAAACGTCGTCAGCGGGTGACTCCAACAATCCTAGCACATTCGTCGAGAAACCGACTTGAATGATCACCACGGAGTTGTCCTCTGCGTTAGCCAGTGTTTGCCGGAGAACGGTCACTGCATCGGGAGCATCCTTACCCGAGAGCAGATCGTGAGGGTAACGGAGGACGCCCCCATCTTCGGTTTTGCAAAGCCCGTTGAATTTTCCTTGTTCGGGTGTTACTCCGCTTCTGCAAACACCGATCGGAATGTCGCCTCGTCCGTAGAACGTATTGACAGCATCGGTGAAGGGGGCGGCTAGTTCGTGATCCTTGGTAATGGTCACGGCCAACAATTCACATTCACCGCGACTTTGCAAGGCATGCAGCATGCCTAGTGCTAACACGTCGTCGCAATCGTTACCAATGTCAGTGTCAAAGATCACAGGCACCGGCTTAGCTGGTGTGCCGACGAGCTCGTTCGCGATTGTCATTCTCGAACTCAAACCGACTACTTGTAAAACACAGTATGCAATCGCTATGCATTGGGTTCGGTTTACAAGATTGAGCGAGTGAGGCTTCCGAAAGGGAAGCCGAGGCGTTGGGGGTAGGAGCGGGGAAATCATGTGAGAGGTTTACGATTCTATAAAGGGAAAAAGAGTCCACGCCTGACCGGAAACAGTAAGCGGGGAAACGATTCAGGATTCCCATTGCGGTGGCGTATCCCGAAAAGGACCATTCAGTATAGCCCCAACGCGGCCTCAATCAAAGCGGATCGAAAAGGCACCACACCCAGAATGGCGAAACAGCCTTGTTAATCGAACACTTAAATAATCTGCTAAACATCCACTAGTTTTTGTGTTACTATAGATTTAGTATATCCCCGCCTGATTCCCCTCCCTCTCTTACCCTCAATCATCGTTATGCGTTTTTCTTTTGTGACGTCTCGCGCAATGTTCGTTGGCTCTTGGTTAGTCAGCCTATTGTCGGCCAGTATTGTTTTAGGCGATGTTGGTGCGACTCCGACCAAGGCGTTTCGGCTTCCAGCCGGCTTTGAAATTGATCTAATCTATGAGGTTCCCCTCAAAGAACAAGGCTCCTGGGTCTGCATTACATCTGATAACCGAGGTGGCTTGCTGGCGTCGGACCAATATGGCAAAGTCTACCGAGTCACCCCGGCTCCTGTGGGTGCACCGTCGTCGGAGACTAAGGTCGAGCCGCTTGGTATCGACATCGGCATGGCTCAAGGGCTTTTAGTCACCAAAGACGGACTCTATGTCGACGTCAATGCGGGTGAGAATGCTGGCTTGTATCGATTCCAAGATACCAACAATGACGGTACTTATGACACCAAGGAGTACCTAATCCCTTTGAATGGCGGAGGTGAGCACGGACCGCACGCCATCATCGAGGGACCAGATGGCCGACTTTATCTAGCCGCTGGCAATCAAACACAGCTTCCGAAACGCGTTGATGCATCGAGGGTGCCGCGTCATTGGAGCGAAGATCATATGTTGGGCAGGATGCCCGATGGCCGTGGGTTCATGGCCGGTGTGCCGGCACCAGGCGGGTTTATCCTCAGCTTTAATCCAGATGCAAGTGACATCGAAATCGTCGCGACGGGATTCCGCAACCAATACGATATTGACTTCAGCCCGACGGGTGAACTCTTCACTTATGATGCTGACATGGAATGGGATGTTGGTACACCTTGGTACCGACCTACTCGAGTTAACCATGTCATCAGTGGCGCTGAGTTTGGATGGAGAAATGGAACTGGTAAGTGGCCGGAGTACTTCGCTGATAGCTTCGGGGCAGTCGTAAACATCGGCTATGGTTCCCCGACAGGTATCACATTCGGTACGGGTGCTAAATTCCCTGCCAAGTACCAGAACTCATTGCTGATTAGCGATTGGAGCTACGGGGTGATCTACGCGGTCAACATGAAACCAGACGGCTCGAGCTACATAGGCGAATTCGAACCGTTTGTTAGTGCCTCACCTATGCCCGTAACCGATTTGATCGTTGATCCCAGCACAGGAGCTCTTTACTTCACTATCGGTGGTCGAGGAGTGCAGTCCGCCATGTACCGCGTGCGATACACCGGCGCAGAGGATTGTTCACCGGCGGTCTTCCCAGATACGCCAGAAGCAAAGCAGGCACGCGAGACTCGTCGGAAGCTTGAAGCTATGCATCGAGGAGAAGGATTCGACCTGGAACTCGCTGCTCAAAACGTTGGCAGCTCGGATCGGGCCTTGCGAACGGCCGCCAGAATTGCTCTGGAGCAGCAAGACGCCTCTCTTTGGCGAGGTCTAACTTCGAAACCGAGCAACGCTCAAGCGGCGATTACGCTCGCGGTAGCCCTAGCTCGCAAAGGGGACAAAACCGATCAGGAGATCATACAAAACAGATTGCTCTCTCTCGATTGGGACAAGCTCAATCAAACGGAGAAGCTTGAATTGCTTCGGGCATACCAGCTCAGCTTCCTGCGTCTAGGTGAGGGGACCGATGCGATGAGGGCCAAAATTACGGCCACTCTTGATCCACATTTCCCGACCCCCTCCGAGGATAGTTTGATCGATCGCGAGTTGGCTCGAGTCTTGATTTACTTGAACGCCCCCAACATCGTGGAGCGTTGTGTAAACCGAATGCAGTCCACCCCTTCTGCCGACGAACAGATTCATTACGCTTTCTGCTTGCGAGAGGCAACCGAGGGCTGGAACGACAAGACGCGACGCGAGTACTTTCAGTGGTTTTACGATATTGCGACTGCCCGAGGGGGAGCATCCTTTGGTGGCTTTATCGAGAATATTCGGCAGGTTGCGATCAAGAATTTGACCGATGCTCAGAAGCAACAATTGGGAGAATTGGTCGGACCTCCTCCAGCACCGCGAGATCCTCTCGAAAACTTGGCACCAAGATCATTCGTCAAGGCGTGGACTGTTGAGGAACTGGAGCCAGTGGCTCAAGAAAAAACGACCGGCTTTGACTTTGAACGAGGCAAGCTCATGTTCGCCGTCGCTCAGTGCTACAAATGCCATCGCATGGGAGGTCAGGGCGGAATCCAGGGACCTGATCTAACGAGCGCTGGCGGCCGATTCAGTATCAAAGACATGCTGGTTGCGACCATCGAACCGAGCAAAGAGATCAGCGATCAATACCAAGCCAGCCAATTTCTACTTGAGGATGACACCGTCATCGTAGGGCGGGTGGCGAACCTGAACGGTGATGATCTCATGATCCAGACCAACATGCTGGATCCAGGCAACTTTACCAACCTCAAGCGACAAGACATTGTCGAGGTTCGACAGAGTCAGGTGTCGCCGATGCCCTCTGGTTTGCTGGACACTTTGAGTAAAGAGGAGATCATTGACCTTTTGGCATATCTACGAGCTGGGGGTAATCCTAAGCATTCGTTGTACATGCCGAAATAGATCGTGAAAGCTAAGAAACGAATCTACGCCGGGGCATTATACTTTCGAATGTAGTTCTTTACTGAGTATTTGCTCCGGGTGGATTCGCTCGTCATGTAGCGAATCTTGCCAAAGATGGGGCGTTCCGGCCCCCAGGCTCGATCATATCGTCCGAGTACCCAGAAAATTCCGCTGTAAGAATTGGGATCTCGACCATCCAGAGCATACTTGTTATTCAGATGCACCATGGTTTTAAGTGCATCTTGAGGAGTAGCCGACCAGTGAAGTATCTTCTTGCCCCACAGCATGCGTAGATAGTTGTGAATTCGCCCTTCCTGAACTAACTGGTTCTGAGCGGCATTCCATAGCTCGTCGTGCGTTGCTGCCCGCTCGAATTGGTCTAACGTGTACTCGTGCTCGCGAGGGTCGCTGGAGTGCTCCGATAGCGTTTGCTGGGCCCAGTCAGGAAGCGATTCATAACGATCGAAATTTGGCTCGCGGACGCACATATTGAAACCGATCTCACGCCAAGTCATCAACTGATCTATAAAGGATTCGGCGTCCGAGGACATGTTCCAGAAACCATGCATCTTGCCATTAGGCTTAGTCATCTTCTTCGGTCCCCAGTCCTCCGCTTTTGCGATCTCGAAGAATACTTCAAAGGAGCTCATGGTTCCGAAGTGAAGGTGTGGTGACAACCAAGATGACCCTTGAAGCTCGGGTTCATTGCGATCATGGTCGTACTTGGATAATCGCAACTTTACGAAACGCCGAAGCACTTTTCTCGCTTCGGATTCTTGACCCGGCTCTACAGGTTGAACCGCATGGTCAATAGGTAAGTCACACAGGCTGGAATGCAGTTTGAGCCCTTCACCCGCTAGTCCACACCCCCATCGCGTTCTGACTTCTCTGGGCAGCTCTTTGAGTCGCTCGGTTTTTAACGCAGCCAGGGGATCCTCGACCGGGAACTGTGGCATGCTCTCCGCAACCACTTTCTGCATGTAACGACGGTAGGAATGAGCCACGGTAAAGGTACGATCCACCTGTCTCATGGGTACGATCGTATTGGAATCGACTAACTCCAAAGCACACTCCCATTTGGCCGCAATTCGTCGATACAAGGCAGGGTGAAAGAAACAGGGGTAGTCATCGGCTACGACCACGCAAGCACGCTTAGCCAACGTTTCCATGAGCCCCGAACCATGGTTCGATCTCGGTTCGATGTAAGCACAATGAGCCGCGCGTGATGTACTAAGAAGAGTGGACCGCTCCTCAATCCCGTCAATTAAAAACTGGTGAAATCGATCACACGCCCAGCGATAGTTCGTCCGCACTGCATCAAAAATGAGTAACGGTCGCTGAAGTCTGTTTGACCACTCGACCGCACGTTGCAAACCAAAATGGTAACGCAATCGTCGGGAAGCAGTCATCCAGTACAGCACGTAGTCGCCCGAATCGCGAACGGGAACATTGTTAACGCTGGTAACTCGAACCTTCGGAACCGACTCGTGGCTTTCCATTTCACTTAAACTCTTTGTGGCAAGACCGTTGACTCGGCAACTACGAATCGTATTCCATTCGCTCCGTCAGCGAGCTAATCTCGTCTATAATCAGGGTGCGTCAATGGCTCGTTGGCACTTACCCGTATTTCCCCCCTGATCTCACAAATAAGGAAGTCTAATGATTTGCCGCATCCGTAACTCTACCTGCGTTCTCCTGTGTCTTGTCTCCCTGTTCGGATGCCAGACCGAACCGCCCACGTCCAAGACAGCGATGTTCGACGACGAAACCAAAAAACAGCCTCGACGCGTTATGGTTCAGCATTGCTTGATCAGCTTTGATGGTGGTGTTCCAGGTGCAACAAGAAGCCGAGACGAGGCACAGAAGCTTGCAGAACAGCTCTTTGAACAAGCCAAGTCGGGTGCCGATTTTCACCAAATGGTGAAACAATACAGCGATGACCCTGGGCTGGGAATATACAAGCTTGTTAACTTTGGCATACCAGTCGATCCAGTATCTGGAGCGAGTGGTCGAGACACCATGGTCAAAGGCTTTGGCGACATGAGCTTCTCGCTGCAAGTCGACGAAATCGGTCTATGCCCCTATGACTCTAACAACAGTCGATACGGCTGGCATATTATCAAACGGCTCGAGTAGTCGCTTCGTCAAATCCCAAAGCGTTGCAACAAATGGGTGAAGTGAATTTTATCGCGAAGGTCGAATGGTGACATCTGCTTGCAAACGAATGCGTTCAGCGGCGATGGCTGTATCCTCTTCGCTAATATCAATCCAGACTCGAATGGCTCGGAAATCGGTTCTCGCTAGAGGATCTGGGGAACGCATCTGAGGGACTCCGACTAGTCGATCGATCCGAGCCACTTTACCCGATAGATCTTTCTTGAGCCCAGCAGATCGCATAACCGCTGAATCTCCAATTTGAATTTCTGCCACGTCTGCTTCGTATACCTCTGCAACGCACATCATGGCAGATAGGTCCGCCAGCTCCGCAGCAGGCATGGTCGCGAATCGTTCACCAGCTTCCACATTGATGTTCAGTACGACGCCAGAGATAGGGGAAACCAAACTAGCCTCGCCCACTTGTAGACTGAGCACCTCGATTTGCTTTTCCAAGGCTGCAATGGACACGTTGTTTGCAGCAAGCTCTCTAGCCGATCGAGCCGCCTGGACCGCTTGCTGAGCCTGCCTAACTTGCATGTGTGCTTGTTTCAGGCCATTGTCAGCAGCCAGAACGGCTTGTTGGGATTTCGACTCCAGGCTTGTGATCTCCATCTCTTTGGACTGCAACTCAAGCTTGCCGACAGCCGCTCTCGTTAATGGATCGTGGTGAAGTCTGGTTAGGCTATCCAACTGGTCTCTCAATTGTTGCAACTGCGCTTCTCCTTGTTCCGCCATAGCCCGCTGAGATTCAGCAATCTGGACTAATCCCTCAGCGTTTTCGAGTTGCCCCAGGGCGACTTCGATGGCCAAGTTCAATTCTTCTAGCTTTGTTTCGAGAGTGGTTCTCGCATCTTCGAGCTTGAGCTTTGCCACCTCGAGCTCCAATGACCTTACGGTGCCGCTAAAAAGCGTGGCTAGTCGCGTTCCTGCTTGCACCTCGTCTCCAGGTCGGACATGCCAGGCTTCGATTCGATCGCCAGGCAAACCTGCTAGTCTGATGAAACCACCTTTGGGCTCGAGCCGCCCCTGGACCTTGATCTCTTTGCGACTAGCCGTGGGGCCTTGTGCTGAAGAGGAAGACGACGAGGCGCGGCTGCTGGGAGTCGAGCTTTGGGCAAGGGTCTCGTTAGTAATAAGAGCGAGAGAACTCGTCGCAGCCGATTGACCCAACCCAACATGGGTAACTGTGTCCGAGCACCCTGTCACACAGACCATACCAGGTAAGCAAACAAAGAGGCCCAGGGGAATGAAAGACGCAGTTCTTCTCATGATATCGATCAGGTGAAAATGTCGGATTTGGTAAAGAGTTACGATTCTCAAATCAATTCCTCACTCCTATAGATTACACTCCGAAGTATCCTAAGGCGGAAACGAATCGCGAAATTGCCTCAAAGTTAAATATCAACCACCATGGACAACGGGATACTTCAACGTGCAACTTTGTTCGATCCGCAAACTCGTCAGCGGATTTCCGAAGGTGAAGCGCCGTCGATTCATGCTCAAGGGCTCCAGCACTCTTTCGGTACGGGAGACTTGAAAAAACAGATACTCTTTGACAACAACCTCACGGTCTTCCCAGGCGAAATCATCATCATGACCGGCCCCAGCGGTTCCGGAAAAACAACCTTGCTCACTCTGATTGGTGCGCTCCGCACCGTCCAGGATGGCCAGCTGCGCGTGCTGGGTCAATCGCTGCATGGTGCATCCGCTGGCAAACTAAAGGACTTTCGAAAGGAAATTGGCTTTATCTTTCAAGCCCACAATCTCTTCGAAGCACTCACGGCAACGCAGAACGTTCGCATGTCGCTTGAACTGGTCAATCCGAAGCTCTCCTCTCGTGCCCTCAACGAACGGGCTCAGTCGATACTCACACAGGTCGGACTAGAGAATCGTGTCTACCATAAACCAAAGCAACTTTCTGGAGGACAAAAGCAACGCGTCGCGATCGCTCGAGGCTTAGTCCACAACCCGAAGCTCGTCTTAGCTGACGAACCGACAGCCGCTCTCGACGAACAAAGCGGTCGCATGGTGGTCGATCTCTTACAACGCATGGCATCCGAACAAAAAACGACGATTCTCATCGTGACTCACGACAATCGTATTTTGGACGTTGCCGACCGCATCGTGACTTTGGTGGATGGTCGTATTCGCACTGATGCACTCATGAAAGAGGCCGCCATCTTAACTCAGATGATTGCAAAATGCTCTGTCTTTGCCAAAGTAACGCCGCGCACGCTGACGCGAATCGCAGACGAGATGACGATCGAGATGTTCCCCGCTGGGACGCGTATCATTCAAGAGAACGAGCCTGGCGATCGATTTTTCTTGATACGCAAAGGTTCGGTCGCTGTGCGTAGAGGTAATCCGGAGGTCGAGATTGCCACCCTGCAAACAGGAGATTTTTTTGGTGAAGCGGCCTTGATCACCGGTCAGCCAAGAAACGCAAGCGTCTATGCACTGGAAGACTCATTGATCTGCGCCTTGAGCAAATCAAGCTTCCAAATGGCGATCGATGATTCCGCTACACACGACGATGAAATTCGAACGGCTTACTTTGATCGTACTTAGTGATCGGACATAAACCGTGGGTCAGCGCCCTGCGGCTAATGCTTATTTCTTCTTCAGGTCAAACGCTTTCATCTTCTCCATCCCGGACACATCTGGTTTACCTTCGAATATTCCCCACATGCCATGGTATTGACCGTGATGACTTCATTGACGTTCGTGGAAGTTACCCAGGTTGTCCAAGCGAATTGGCAGGCTGCGGTAGACTTAGCGATCGAGGCCTGGTTCCTTTGCAGTCGGGATAACCCGAGCAACCCCAGAACTCACCTTTGGCAGAAGTGCGTTTGCGCATTGGTTTGTGGCATAAGGGGCATTCGGGCGACGGTTCCTTATTTTTTTCTCGTGCTTCAATGCGTGCGGTTGTCAGTCGTTCGCTGAAGCCGCCCGTTTCTTGAAACGCGGTGCCTTGAGATTCGATCTGGCTTTTGAGCATATTGAGTGCGCGGCCAATAATAATTAGCATCGCGTTGGCTACCACATTCGCATCATCAGAGTCTAACCAAAGGGCGTATTTGTTTCTCTGCTCTCGAGCATGCATCGCAGATTGATAGACCATGTCATCGGTAAAGGGAGCTGCATCAAGGGAGATAGCGTTGATGGCCTTAGCTTGTGGTGAGTGAACTGACCAGGGAAGCTCACCACGGTCGAGGATCCAGATTTCATAATCGCCGCGCAGTTCGCTCAAGCTGGCGCGTGCAACATCGGTGAGTTTCATTTCGGTATCTTTGGAGGTCGCCGAGCGTTCCGAGCCTTCGATGATGTTTTGTCGACCACTGCGAGCGGCCTGAACCATCTGATCGTACTGGCGACCTTTGGGATCGTAGAATTTGGTCGCAGCATCGCGATGGTCATGGGTAAAAAAGCGGCGACAGAAGCGGAGCGTTTCTAGTTGAACGATGGTCGCGAGCGTAAAGGTATGGAGCTTTCGGAACCCACCACGTTTGTCAAACAGATCTGGCATGAGGCTGACTCTTTGGGAGTTGAGGTGATAGGAGGACCTTATTGACCGCGCTGACCTCATTGACTGTATTGGATGCCAATCACGATGTCAACAACGTCAATCCGGTCAATAAGTTCCCTCCCGCATCAGATTCCGCTACCCACGATGATGAAACTCGAACCGCCTACTTTGACCGTACTTAGACGTGCAAGAATCACGGTACCGATCGTCGCAAAACTCGGTCCAATATGCCAGGAACGAGTCGACTGCACCACACGAGAGCTTTACCTCCTAAGCTCAAAATCGCATCTCGCCTCCGACGCTCGAGCGATCTTATGGCGGCTCTCGCAACGGCTTCGGGACTCATTGCCCCGAACGATTGACTCTCCGCCTCCGGCGAGGTATCTATGAGCGAACTAAAAAACTCACTTTTGGTCGTGCTCGGGCTCAACATCAATACATGAATTCCCTGCGCAGCAAGCTCCGATCGAATCGATTCCGCCCACCCTCTCAACGCGAACTTGGCAGCGCAGTACTCACTCTTGAGCGGAACAGCCACATGAGACAAAACCGAACCGACATTCAGTATCGTCGGATGGACACCTTGTCGTAACAGTGGCAAACAAGTTCTCGTCAATTCGACCGATGCAAAAAAATCGACCTCCATGATCTTGCGAAGCCGCTCCGAAGTCGCCTCATCAAACCGTCCAATGGCTCCACTGCCTGCGTTGTTGATCAGGATATCCAACGAACCCCACTCTCGCTCCATCCAACGGGCCAACTCCGCTCTATGCTCGGTCGAAGTAATATCTCCGGCGAGATAGTGGACTCTGCCCGAAGCGGCTACTCCCTCGCTCAATGCTCGCAAGCGATCCTCGCGACGGGCCGTCGCCAAAACAGTCGCACCTCGCTCGGCCAGTTGTTGGCAAATGGATTCGCCTATACCACTCGATGCACCGGTGACGAGCACCTTGCACTGCGACCAGTCTCGTTTCAACATGGATCGAACTCAGGCTTCCTCGATCAAGCGACTTCGCCGACGCCGGGTTGCTGCGTGACATCGTCCCCTAAGCTATCTGCCGGGAGAAAAGTCGCACGATCCGGATTGCGATGCTCGGCAGAGATCGGAAGCTTGCCAGCTATGACCCGAACATCGAAACCTTGCGATGCCAGCTTGCCTGCCATGCTGGTTGGCATACGACAATGAACCAAGGCATGATCGTCGTTATACTGCTTCGAAATGATTTCGGCATTGTGCGAAAGCCATGCCTGCGTCTTGCCGTCGTCGAGCGGTAATCGCACCTCGAGTTCCGCAAAGTGTTTGGTCAATGCATCACTGACCGCTACGCCAAACTGCTGTAACCCCAGCCCACTTTTGGCCGATATGCCAATCGCGTTGGGGTAACGTTCTTTGAGCGATTCCGCTCTTTCGCTGGCTCCTTCGCAGTCTACTTTGTTGAGCACCAAAAGCGTATCCTTCTCTTCGATGCCAATCTCTTTGAGGACTTTGTACACAGAAGAAATCTGTTGGAACACGTTGGGATTGCTCGCATCAGCCACGTGCAATAGCAAGTCCGCTTGCCTGGTTTCCTCGAGGGTTGCTCGGAAGCTGGCGATCAGTCGGTGTGGCAAGTCTCGAATGAAGCCGACCGTGTCGCTCAGTAGAACTGGTCCCCAACCCGGTAACATCCAACGACGTGTTCGTGTGTCGAGGGTCGCAAAGAGTTTGTCTACCGCTTCGACTCCTGCTCCCGTGAGAGCGTTCATCAACGTGCTTTTGCCGGCATTGGTGTATCCCGCTAGGGACACGCTGTACATGCCGCGTCGCGATGCAACTTCCCGCTCTTTGCGCCGCTCGACTTTGGCAAGTTCTTGCTTCAAATCATGAACTCGCTTCTCTGCCAATCGACGGTCCACCTCCAACTGCTTTTCACCAGGACCACGCATCCCGACACCCATGGTTTGACGTGACAGGTGGGTCCACATCCGCTTGAGCCGAGGAAGGGAATATTCCAACTGTGCCAATTCTACGGCCAGACGGGCCTCGTGCGTTTGCGCATTGCTCGCAAAGATGTCCAGGATCAGCTCGGTCCGGTCCAGCACTTTCGTGTTGAGTGCCTTTTCGAGATTCCTGGTTTGTGCCGGGGTAAGATCATTGTCAAAGACGACCACATCGGCGTCATGCATCTCGATCAACCCCTTTAGCTCTTGCACCTTACCTTTGCCGAGATAGGTCGTCTGGTCCGGATGCTCACGCCGCTGGAAAATCGTCGCCATGATCGTCGTCCCCGCTGTTTCGGCCAAGCCTTTCAGCTCGTCAAACGGGTCTTCCGATTCGAAATCGTCTTGGAGAATTAATCGAGCTAGAATACTGCGTTCGCTCGCCAGGCTCTCTGAACGATCATGGGTATGCAAGAGTCGCGTCTCTCCCTTCGGGGTTACCGAGTTGGTGAATGAAAAAGTCTTTGTCATAAATTATAACGAACCAATCTCTCTGGTGAGGCGGAATTCCGTCCGATTTCCTTCTACAAAGACCGGCCTAAGGGACACTGGTTCACCCTTTTTCGAGAACTCGAGACGTTCTTTGCACCACGCTTCCAAGCAATCGCTCGGCGATATCGACCCCGCAAGCAGCCCCGGTAGCTTTCCAACCAGGCACCGCATTGACCTCGATGAGAACATCGCGGCCATCCAAGGTCTCAATCAAATCGACACCCACCATCCAGCCGTCGACCAAACGGGCGGCCCTGTAGGCCATGTCAGCTTGCTCGAAGGTGGGATCGATTCGAACCGCTTTTCCCCCCTGACTGACGTTGGATTTCCAGTTACTCTGCCCATGGCGCTGAACGGTGTAGAGCTCGTCATCTAAGACCAGCAACCGGATATCGCACCCCTCGTTGGGCAGGAACTCTTGAACGTAGATCACCGACTGAATCTGTGCTAGAGTGCTGAAGACTCGCCAAGCCATTTCGTAGTCGGTGACACGCACGATACCTCGCCCCTCACCTCCAAAGATTGGCTTCACAATGCAATCTTCGCCCAACTCATGCCAAGCTTGAATGGCATCATCTCTTCCTTGGCAACAAACGGTTCGCGGAGTCAGTATGCCAGCCATGCGCATCTTGTCCAACGTCAACCACTTATCGATGCAGATCTCTAAGCAGCGAGGCTTGTTCAAGACGATCGTTCCCGATTGCGATAAAGTTCCCGACTGCTCTACAACATGCAATGCATTCATGCGAAAGATGATTTGCTCGATCGAACCTAGCGGCATAGATCTAACCAGCAATGCATCGTAGTCGTCTAGCTTAACAGACTCTTCAGACGAACTGCCTGATTCGTCACCAAAGATACGGCAAGCTCTCGCTTCAAGCTTTGCTCCCGACCAAACGCTAAGGGACTCGAAAGATAATGTATCAATGGCAATGCGAGGGGTTCTTCCGTTTTCATTCCAAACTTGTGCGGCTCGCTTGAGCTCGCGCATGTAATACCCCGAGTAAGAGCCCAAGACACCAATTCGAAACGACTCTAGCATAGGGGCTGCCTTTTCGTTGCTATCGAAGGATCGGTCATGATCAAGCAGCACGACGACGTTGTTTCACAGGGGGCTCCCGCCAACGACGGTGTACCCACCAATACTGCTCGGGATGCTCCAAAATCACTTGCTCCAAGCACTGGTTGTACCATCGAGTCATGCTGGCAACACTCTCCAAGTGCTCAGCAGGCAGCTCAGGATCGGCGACTCCCAAAAGCCGCAATTCGAACTTCAATGGCTGCCCTAACCGGATATTGGCACAGACTACCATCGGTGCACGACTCGACAAGGTGAACAGAGCAAGAGCTTTGTGGCAGGAGGCCTTTTGACCTAGGAATTCAACCCAGCAGCCCTTGTCGCCAGCATGTTGATCTGCGAGCAGTGCTAATCGCCCTCCTCGCTCCAACAACGCTTGAACGCGGTGCGATGTCCCCTCGTTGGAAAGAAAGTGCTGACCACCCATCGAGCGGAATCCCATGTAGTAGTCGTGCACATATCCGTTGTCGAGCGGTCTAGCGATCGAGGTTGAGTCGATTCCAAATAGCCCCGTTAAGAAGCTTGCTAGCTCGAAGTTGCCAAAGTGCCCAGAGACAATGACCAACGGTCTTTCTTGGAGCAAGGTGCGAATGAGCAAATCTCGCTGGGGCAAATGATAAAACTCATGCCAGTTCTCGCGATGGATCTTTCGCGATGCGTGCGCGATCTCGCAACACATAAGGAACAGATGGTGCCACATCTGAAACTTTGTATCGTACTTTTTCGCAGCCGTCCAAGTTGGAAAGATCTTGGAAAGGTTCTGTTCCAATAACTCTTTGCGAACAGGAATCCAATTGGTAAACGCGTAGGCTAGAAGACGCGAGAGGCGATCGCAACGCTCGAGCGAGATGGCTTGGATGACGGAAACCACAAATCGAAGGCATACAAACGCGACCCAATCGCGAAATAGATAACTTTGGGTCGCCCGACCATGCTCCGAAACCGTTTCCGACATACTGCCCATCCGTGGATTCTTTAGTAATGCGCGGAATCCTAACAGATGTCGCTAGGAAACTAAAGTCCGTTTGAAAATCGCTCCGCAATGCTAGCGTTCCATGGAAATCAGCGATGGGTAAATGGAAATCTACTTGAGCTGCGATTCGACAAAGGCTTTCGTGGGATAGAGGAAAGATGCCGCAGGTTTGCCCTGCGGAGCTTCACGTTTCTCGCTACATCCTCCGCCAAAAGACTCCTCAAAGAATGCTCCTGGTTTACCCAGGAGATCGTTACGTTTCCGGCTCGACTGGCCGGGCCTGCGGGATTTCCGAAACCTCCTGCGGCAGAGCTAAAGGGTGGCCTGACCATACGGTGGTAAACTATAGGAGACCAAAGGGGTGGCACATCCTGAGGAACGAAGGGTGTGGAGTGTGTCACAAAAATTCGGGACTACTCTCGTTTTGCTGTCTTGTAGGCTTTTTTGACTAGCTCCTCTCGTAGATCCACGAGCTCTCCATGTCCACCCAAAAGAGAATTAAGGCTTTCGTCAGAAAGTAAGTTTGGACTGAGATCATTGACTTTGTAGGAGCAACTAATCTCGCACAATCTTGAGCCAGTATTTTTGAGATTCACATTATGTGCAAGATTTGTGATCGATATCGGTGCAAAAATCTCACGTTTCTCATCTACCACCTCCCACCTCGTTTTGGACTCGAAATTAATTTTCCCGATCCCTTGAGGTGACTTCTTGTCGCGAAAGTAGCCCACAGCTTTCACGGGCATCCCTGTTTTTGCTTCGAAGTCGATCCGCTTAAATAGATACTCCGTCGTGGCGTTGCATTTAAGAATTTTATCGTCTGTTGAATCCACATCCTCAAGCTCTCCTTTCTCGAACCAGTGGGCAAACGACCTCCAATCGTAATACTCGTCATAGTTTGACGCAGAACTTATAGTAAGTGTGAAAGGATCCGGATATCGGTACTGCAATACTTGGAGGTTTCTTTCGTCCAGTGAACTTCCTTGCTCCTTTTCGGTCAACTTTCGAAGATCAGACAAGGGCCGCGATCTGTCACCACTCGCCCAAGCGAAAGAATCTCCCCTCCTGAGTTGTTTCCTCCAATGTCCAGTACCGGCACCGTTGGCATAAATCGTCTGCATTTCCAGATACTCAGAAACGATCTTCGTTTTGTCATCCCTAATCCTGACGAAAAACCACTCTTGTTCCACAGTTCCGGCACCGAAAGAGACTGACATCTCACTAACCCCGGCGCAAGCAACCCGATCTTGATTCGATAAATTTTCCCAAGATATAAGAAACCAGTCCAGACAATCCTTTCCGGAACGCAGGTCCGGGGTCTGCGACATAAGCGGCAAGGTTGAGCAAGCTACAAACACAAGAAAAATCGACACTATTCCTAGTTTACGTAACATAGCATTAGCCTATCCGCTGGAACGCATTGCTGCTGAAAATCACGTCGACTCTTTGATCAGAGGGACGCAAGAAATTATCTGGGACTACGAATACTCTATCAACAACTTGAGAGTAGTTTTTCCGGTTTGTTTGTTGGCACGAGGCTACGAGTTTTCCCAGGTTGTACTGCGCGAGCCTAGGCTTAGAACTCCTGATCTGGGTGGACAATGTGTTGGTATATCTGGTCTCTACCGAATGGTTATCCAATTCAGGTAAGGCCACGAAAAATTCGTCCCGTTAGAGACAAAAAGGGTGGCACATCCTTAGGAACAAAGGGTTTGGAGCACGCCATAGAGTCCTTCGTTCCTAAGAGCGTGCCAACCAGAACTGATACCCTCGCTTTGAAAAGCAGAAACCAATCAAGATCGAGTGCCGCAAAAATTCGGGACTACTCTCGTTTTGCTGTCTTGTAGGCTTTTTTGACTAGCTCCTCTCGTAGATCCACGAGCTCTCCATGTCCACCCAAAAGAGAATTAAGGCTTTCGTCAGAAAGTAAGTTTGGACTGAGATCATTGACTTTGTAGGAGCAACTGATCTCGCACAATCTTGAGCCAGTATTTTTGAGATTCACATTGTGTGCACGGTTTGTGATCGAAATCGGTGCAAAAATCTCACGTCTTTCATCTATCACCTCCCACTTAGTTTTGGATTCGAAATTAATTTTTCCGACCCCTTGAGGTGATTTTTTGTCGCGAAAGTAGCCAACTGCTTTCACGGGCATCCCTGTTTTTGCTTCGAAGTCGATCCGTGTAAATAGACGCTCCGTCGTGGCGTTGCATTTTAGAATTTTGTCGTCTGTTGAATCCACATCCTCAAGCTCTCCTTTCTCGAACAAATGGGAAACTAACGCCCAATCGATGTGCAGACCATAGTTTGATGCCGAAAATATTGTGAGGGCGAATGGATCCGGATATCGGTACTGCAATACTTGGAGGTTTCTGTGGTCTAGTGAACTTCCTTGCTCCTTTTCGGTCAACTTTCGAAGATCAGACAAGGGCCGCGATCTGTCACCACTCGCCCAAGCGAAAGAATCTCCCCTCCTGAGTTGTTTCCTCCAATGTCCAGTACCGGCACCATTGGCATAAATCGTCTGCATTTCCAGATACTCAGAAACGATCTTCGTTTTGTCATCCCTAATCCTGACGAAAAACCACTCTTGTTCCACCGTTCCGGCATCGAATGAGACTGACTCTTCACTAACCCCGGCGCAAGCAACCCTATCTTGTTTCGACAAACTTTCCCAAGATATAAGAAACCAGTCCAGACAATCTTTTCCGGAACGCAGGTCCGGGGTCTGGGACATAAGCGGCAAGGTTGAGCAAGCTACAAACACAACAAAAATCGACACTATTCCTAGTTTACGTAACATAGCATTAGCCTATCCGCTGGAACGCATTGCTGCTGAAAATCACGTCGACTCTTTGATCAGAGGGACGCAAGAAATTATCTGGGACTACGAATACTCTATCAACAACTTGAGAGTAGTTTTTCCGGTTTGTTTGTTGGCACGAGGCTACGTTTCCGAGTTACTGCCCATCCGTGGATTTTTTAGTAGTGCCCGGAATCCTAGCAGATGTCGCTAGGAAACTAAAGTCCGTTTGGAAATCGCCCTGTGGCTTTGAACTTAACTCGGGCAGTGGGATAGAGGAAAGATGCCGCAGGCTTGCCCTGCGGAGCTTCACGTTTCTCGCTACATTCTCCGCCAAAAGACTCCCCCATGAATGCTCCTGGTTTACCCAGGAGATCGTTACGTTTCCGGCCCGACTGGCCGGGCCTGCCCCACGAACCGGAAACCTAACGATCCGCCGATCGAGTCGGCGGGATTCGCGGGTCGGGTTGGCGATCCCAGGTTTAGCGAGAAGCCTAACCATCCGCAGGTCGAGCCTGCGGGATTTCCGAAGCCTCCTGCGGCAAAGCCAGCCTACGTGATGGCTTGCGACCGTCCTGCTACCATTCGCATCGATCGAATGACTTCTTTTAGGCGGTCTTCAAGGATCTCTTTGCCTCGGGTGACTTCGAGTTCGATATCGAGTGACCAAACGTTTGCTTTTTCGATCTTGGGAACGGCGATCTTAGCCAGATCTTTACCAGTACAAACAACCATGTCGCAGTGTGGCAAGTCGGCGGCTCGAACTCCGATCTCTCGAATGTCGCCACCCGTATAGAGGTGATGATCAGGAAAGATCACTCGCTCTGCCACGTTGGCTTTTAGGTCGGCCAGAGTCTGGAAAAAGGCAGGCGGATTTCCGATCCCACAAACAGCGACTACGTTCTTTCCTGCCAACGAACCGACCTCGAGCTCTTGGCCGAGACTGTTACGCAACCGAACGGGAGCATGCCGCGTTTCCACCCAGCCAGCTTTAGGAGCGTAGCGTTGGACCCGCGATCGAATTTCCGCCAGCTTTTGAGGTGCTACTTGATCGGTCCTGGTCGCGATTACCATGTCGGCCCGTTTGAGCGAGCGTACAGGCTCTCTAAGGAGTCCACGTGGGAGTAGATGCCCGAAACCAAACGGTTCTCTCGCATCCAGAAGAACGATTTCTAGATCTCGGGCGATGCGACGATGTTGAAACCCGTCGTCGAGTAGTAGCAATTCCATCTCCAACTCTTCGATCGCAATCTTCGCCGAGGCCAATCGATCCGGCGATTGCAAATGCGGTACATCGGGTAGAAGCCACTCCAGCTCCTTGGCTTCGTCATTTCTACCGTCGACTCCTGCACCATACCCGCGAGATAGGATAGCGACTCGTTTGTCTTGGGCTCGAAACCATCGTGCCAGATGAGCCACCATGGGAGTCTTGCCAGTTCCGCCGGCGGTGATGTTACCTACCGAGATCACAGGGATTGGGACTCGACGAGAAGATTTAATGCCTCGATTGTAGAGCCAGTTTCGCAAGGTGACGGCGGCGGCATACGGCTGGCTAGCGCACCAGAGCCCCGCTCGCATCAAAATCGATGCGGGCGTATTGGAGGGGTTGGTGATGATCTCTTCCAGACGTGGCATTGGTGGATGGTTGGCTAAGTACGCACCGTGAGGGGGCCCCGAATTCGGGAGAATTCTTTGTGGGGTCGGTTGGGGCGGGTTTTCTGGCGAATTGGAATGATAAGGAATATTCCCGGGAAAAGCGACCTAGCTTTTTTTCTTCCCCAGGACTATTCCCTTATAAAAAACCTGCGGAGTAATGTGTGCGGCAGGTGACAATTCCCAGGAATCTAACCCGAACTTAATACCATGCGACCTCACCTCTTAAAAGGCTTGTCTATTACCACGGTTTTGGCTGGCCTCACGTGGTATGTATCCTACTTGCCGAACGCCTCCTACAGCCAGTTCCCTCCGAATTTTGCAGGACCTCAATCAAGCCATTCGGTGAATGGCGGGATACCGGCTGCGGTTGCATCGACGGGTACCTCCATGATGGCAAGCTCGGTTCTCTCCAACGGGTTTCAGCAAATCGCGATCTACGATCAACCTAAACAGACCATGGCGGTATATCACATCGACCCGAACTCGGGCGACATTCAGCTGAAAAGCGTTCGCCGCCTGGATGCAGACTTCGCTCTTCAAGAGTTTAATCTGAGCGAACCAACCCCTTCCACAATCCGAAAAAATGTCCGATAGCTTTGATTTTGCACCTGTGTCTCAGTTGATTGGATTCCATGTACTCGAAGCGACCGACGAGGACCGAGCGATCGGGCGAGCCGTGGTCGAACTCCCCGTAGACCAGCGACTTTACAATCCGATGGGGCGCGTTCATGGAGGCATGTTAGCTGCACTAGCGGACGCTGCCATGGGAATCGCCTTTGGACGAACATTGGATGATGGCCAGGATTTTTCGACCATCGATCTGCACATACACTTTATGAGGCCCGTGACGAGTCGCAAGCTCATTGCAACAGGCAAGCTCATTCAGCGCGGGCTTCGTATTGGTTTTGTTGAATGCCAGATAATGGACGAACGAGGCCGCTATATCGCTTCCAGCAGTTGCAGTTGCACCGTCGTGTAGTGAGTGTTCTAACCCGGATCTCGACGGATTGTAAAGGTGACTATCCGTTGAAAGTGCTGCTACCGGCTGCCCCTGGAGACCTTAACGCAGGGCGACGCCCGTGCGGATAGGTATGAAAAAGCAACTTGCTGCACCTCGAATTACAATCGAGCAGTTAGCCCATAATCCTTTGTGGTGCAGCAAGTTGCTTCCATTCTATCCTAAATCCCTGAAGGTTCCATCATGTCGCAAATTCTAGATTTCCCACAAATCCCTGTGTTCGCCGGGTTAGATTACCATCAAGATTCCGTGCAAGTCTGCGTTCTGGACCAGGATGGCAAGAAACTTCTCAACCGCTCGGTCGCCAATTCTACACCTCTGATCTTTAGTACCCTCACCCAGTTCGGCACCCCTCTTCGCATTGGTGTGGAAGCGTGTTGCGGAGCTGCGAACTTAGCCGACGAGCTGGTAACGCAATACAACCTGCCCGTTCAGTTAGCCCACCCCGGTTACGTTAACCGCATGAAACGCTCTCCTGACAAAACCGATTTCGGTGATGCACAAATGCTTGCCGATCTATCACGCGTCAACTACCTGCCCAAGGTTTGGCTAGCTCCCAGCTATCTGCGTGAACTGCGCCGACTGGTGCGGCACCGTGGCCAATTAGTCAAACGACGCACTGAAACCAAGCTACGCATCCGTGGCTTGTTACGCGAGAATCGCGTTAAGTGTCCAGAGCCTGTTACGGCTTGGAGCAAGCCTTGGTTGGCGTGGCTACAACAGGGTGCGTCACTGAGTCCTTCGGACAAATGGGTGCTCAAAGACCACCTGATAGAGCTCAATTCCTTGACCGAACGCATCGGAGCGACCGAGGCGCAAATCGCCGAACAAACCAAAGACGATCCTGTGATTGTCGAACTTCTTAAGCTCAAAGGGGTTGGCCTAATCACAGCTGTGACGTTGAGGGCTGAGATTGGCCGTGTCGACCGCTTCTTGACAGGAAAGCAGTTGGCCCGTTTCTGTGGTGTGACACCTCGCAATGCCAGCAGTGGTGCTAGGCAAGCCGATGCGGGTTTAATCCGAGCCGGTAATCCAGACTTGCGTTGCTTGTTGATCGAGTTAGCACACCGTCTGATTCGCTATGACGAGTCCTGGCAAAAGCTGGCCTACTCGCTGATCTCGCAGGGCAAACACCGCAACGTGGCCGTGGCTGCTGTGGCCAATCGTTGGGTGCGAAAGTTGTTTCACCTTTGGAGAGCGGACTTCACTCCGAACATGGATTTTTTAAGGGATGGCAGGGTCGATAGAATCTCATCTAAATCCGAGCCGTCACCCAAGAAAAAGAGCCTGAAGAAAACTCCTCAGGCTCGACGAGATTCCCCCGCCCTGACCTGATTATCCCTTGTGAGGTTGCTTCCCAGCAGAGCCACACTCCGTTTCACCAGGCGTTTTTTAAGTTAGTAAGCGTAACGATTTAATCAAGGAAAAATTCAGTAAGACATTCAGTGATCTTCGGGGAAAGGTGAGCTCGAGTTTAACCTGGGCCACAGTCAACATGTGGCTCGTCTGCGGATGGGGCAGCCTTTCCCTCTTTCGAAAACAGCCAAATGGGCTATCCCATAATTGGGAGATGCTCGGATAGAGGAAGGGGATTACCGAATGGAACAACACTGAGCATTTCCGCGAAAAAAATCGTTCACGACTACTTGACGTTATCCGTTTTTCATAGAGGTTAAACGATTACGTTTATCGTTCGCCGGTCGCCTTATCTCTGTATTTACCCATTGCAGAGCATGAGTGACTCCAGCCAGTCTCGCCATTGCCGGATCGAAACAATATCCATCATCGGAATGCTCAGCGGCGACAATGCAACTTGATCATTCCCAGCAGGCCAAGCAATCGATCCACTCCAGAGCCCGCTTTCATCGATTTCGATGCGTAGCTGAAGCGGGTCTGCACTGCTGCGAGCAGTAAAACACTGTTGCAAATCGACCCAACCCAAGCGGTTCCAGGTGAATGCATCCACCCGTGAACCTTCGACGAACTGAAGTGTGGGTTGCTTGCGACCGTCTTTTGAGAATCGTAACGTCTTGCTTAGTGAAGTGGGTAACTTTTGGTCTCGAGGAATGAGTATCCTGGGCGGCGGGATCTGAGCCGTGTCGTCTTGAATAATGACTCCCAAATCGTAGCTAGCGGAGCTCACCGCATGTGGGCAGTCGACCTTAGCAGGTGGCATCATGTAATGTGCCTGAACAGCTGCTCCGCGAGCTAAATCTGCTGAGGAGATATCGCTCACCTTAGCGTGCTTACCAATCATGCCCTGAATCTGTTGGCGGATCGAAGGAACCCAGCTCGCCGCTCCCGACAAGAGTATCGACTCAATAGATCTCGGGTCGGTGTTCGTTCGTTCCAACAGCTTCTTGACGAAGAAACCGCAGTCGTTGACGAGTTCGTCGACCCATTCAGCGAGGTTATCTCGATCAATCTTACTCTCGAATCGCCCACCAGCCACCTCTACGATAAACGGAATCGCAGGTACAAACCGAAGCTTTTCAAAAGCTCGCTCTAGCGTTCTTTGGATTCGCGACGCGATTTGTCGATCATCCTTGGCTCTGGCTCCAAACCTTTGCTCAATAAGTGTCGCAACCTTTTTCGCGGCTCGATCATGCCACCGAACAAATCCCCTTTTCCAATCTCCCTCTGCGGCTAACAACCGAATTTCATCCCCCTCGACTTGTACGAAAGCCGCTTCGCAAGCGGCTCCGTTAAGCATGACGACTAGATGCTTCTTGGCGATGGGGGCCCCACTCCCTTTGGCTAATCGCACCTCAATCTCATTATGAGCTAAAGCCGCTGCAACGGGCTTGTCGAGCAATTGCAAAATCTCCACACCCGCAATCGAGCAAGCAACTTTGGTACATAGTCGATGCATTTGGTCATAACATGCAGGAACCGTTACGACAGCATGTGACGCATTCGGCAGTTCATGGCGGGTCGCGACCATCATTTGTCGCATCACACAGGCAACCAAAACTTCTGGTGGTACCTGACGACCTCCAAAAGGTCGCTCAAGAAGAGGCAACCCATACCACCTCTGCATCCCGTGAAAAATGCATTCAGGCTTTTGGACTCGCAAATCAACTGCCTGTGCGCCAACCGCTATGCTCTCCCCGTCACTGTAAAGTAAATTTCGCGTGATGACAGATTCACCATCGACCAAAACCTCCTCGATTTTATGGTCCCGATTCACATAGCTGATGCGTGAATGAAGCATTCCCAATTCGATACCGACCGCAGCGTAAGTCTTTTGCGAGGTTGACTCCGGTCCAACGCTGGTCGGACGAATAGGTGTCACACGGCTTGGAATGGCAACGGATCGACTCTGAGGCAAAGTGGATCGGTCCAAGAGATTTAGCTTGATCAATTTTTCCGTGAGCTCGTGCGCGGATTGCAACCGCTCATCTGGATTTTTCGCTATCAAAGACTGAAAAATGGAATCCAATCGTAGATCCACATCACCTCGCACTTCATACAATGCAGGTGGCTTGCGGTGCACGTGCGCGAGAGCCGTTTGGACGACCTCTCCCTGGAACATAGGTCGACCGGTGAGCAGATAAAATATGGTCGCTCCGAGGGAATATAAATCGCTTCGGTGATCCACTTTGTTCGGTTCATTAATCTGCTCAGGAGACATGAATTCGACTGTCCCAATAATTTGGGACGATTCCGGTTCCGCGGTTTGGTCTTTCTTGTCGCGTAAAACCGCCAGGCCAAAATCTAGAATCTTAAGAACGCCTTGTGGAGTCATCATCATGTTACTGGGCTTAATATCCCGATGCACGATCCCTTGATTGTGGGCGTACTCGAGGGCGGACGAGGCCTGAGCTAGAATGTCGACTACCTCTTTAGTAGACATGGGCCCATTTTGGGCGATGCGTGCTGATAAGAGATCGCCTCGGATCAACTCCATGACCAAGAAATGTACGGAGAGCCCTCCCGCCTTAAAGCAACCGGCGTCAAACGCCGTGACGATGTTGGGATGCATCAGCTTCGCCGTCGCTCGAACCTCCAGATAAAACCGATTGATCGCTTCGGGGTCGGCAGACAGCGATCGAGGTAGGATTTTCAGCGCCACTTCTCGGTCCATCGTGCGATGGCGAGCCCGAAAAACCTGCCCCATTCCCCCGGCACCTATCTTTTCTTCAACTAGATACTCACCGAAAACGGGAAGCCGGGTTGCCTTGTCCTTCTCGAGACGCTGAACAGGCAATAGGGATTGCTCATCGGAATCAACCTTGAGCTCAAACCCACCATCGTCAGGCGATTCTAGATCGATAGCGCGCGTTGCCATCGGTCGATTGGATGCTGGAGGATTCGAGCCGGACTGCATGGAGGAAACCAGGATGGAGAGAAAAGCCTTGGATAAGTGACATCCCTGCCCGCATTAAAGCTACCTTCATATTACGTACGAGCGACGAAAGGTTGCGGTTTGTCTCTCTAGAAACAGCCATTTTCCGGTCGATTTTCAGCAGACGAGCCTGCGTTTCAAAGCGCAGCATATACCTATGAGCCTCAAAATGGACAGCTCGAGCCGGTTCGCTCGCTCATGGAAAGGTCCGAAATTAGGCTCTGCTACGATTTTAGAGGTTCCGCCGACTGCAACGACTGCAGATCGTGCTCAACCATAATCCTGGCCAATTCCTGAAGTGGTGTCTTAGGTTCCCACCCCAGTTTCAGCCTGGCTTTGCTAGCATCCCCTAGCAACCCCGTCGCATCCGCCGGACGGTTAAACCGAGGATCCACGCGGTAATATTTCTGCCAATCGAGTCCGAGATAAGAAAACACATGTTCCATGAACTCCCGGACACTATGCGTTCGGCCGGTCGCTAAGACGTAGTCTTCGGCCAATGGCTGCTGCAACATCAACCACATTGCCTCCACAAACTCTTTGGCGTAGCCCCAGTCTCGCTTGGCATCCAGATTTCCCATGACGAGCTCCGTCTGTAATCCCTTTTTAATCCGGGCAGCTCCAAGAGTAATCTTGCGAGTTACAAAGTTCTCAGACCTCCTCGGGCTCTCATGGTTGTAGCAAATCGCATTGCAGAAAAACAAACCAAAGGACTCTCTATAAACCTTGACCAACTGCGTTGCAAATGCTTTAGCACATCCATAAGGTGAATTGGGGTTCATGGGGGTCGATTCGTTCTGCGGCGTAACCGTTGGCGTGCCAAAAATCTCACGGCTGCTCGCATGCAGAAATCTTGGTGGGGTCGGCTGATCCCGAAGGATCTCCATAATCTGAAGCGTACCAATCGCGGTCAGTTCACATGTACTCTCGGGTATTTCAAAACTGAGCCCGACGTGCGACTGCCCCGCCAAGTGATAGAACTCGGCAGGTTGCGTCTTTTGAACGATACGGCGGATAGAGGTGATATCAGACAGGTCGGCATAGTGTAGAAACAAACTTTTGCCGTAAATTTGACTGTCGTTGTATTGCCGACTCAATCGCGGACGATCGAGCGAGCTACTCCGACGCACGATACCATGCACGATATAACCTTTCGACAATAATAGTTCGCAAAGATACGAACCATCCTGGCCGGTGATGCCTGTGATCAACGCGACCGGAGGCTGAGAACTGTCTGTCATTAATTCGCTATGCTTCTACGTGAATACTTGATAATTACGAATTCAAGCCAAAGGCTTTTTCCATTTGTTTTCTGACCACGGTAAGTCGCTCGACATCTCCACCGCCCACCTCGGCTGTGGCCCAACCCGAGAAATGAATCTCCTCGAGACCCTTTTGAACTTCTTCCCAAGGCAGATCATCTTCATCCGAAGTGATATCAACAAACTTATTCTTGGTTCGACTGAATCCTTTCACATCGAGCTTGACTGCCCTTCGCCCGAACGCGTTGAGCCAGGCACGTGGTTGCCCATACTTCCAGTGATTGCCGATGTCATAATACATTCCCACCCAAGGACTATTAAAGGAATCGACGAAATCGATGAAGCGGTCAGGCATCTGTTCAGGTGGCTTGTCATGATCGTAGTGCATGCGATTCCAAACATTCTCGAAAAGAATAGGCTGCCCTAACGCCGCCGCTAACGGTAGCAACTTGCGAATCTCATCTCGCGCTCGATCATCACACTCTTGCGGAGTACCGTCATCTCCTTTGCCAATGACGATAAGTACTCCCGAGCCTCCAATGGCATGCGAAACTCGCAAGCAATGACTGATGTTCGCGACCCCTTTTGCCCGAACCGCAGGATCCTTGTTCGTTAGCGTGTCACGCCAGTGATCATGATTGATGGCGTTATGGCAAAAGACACCGGATTCGATGACCGCTTTTCTTGCCTCGTCTACCGTGAACTGACCAGCTTCGTCAAAATCGACTCCGTCAAAACCAGCTGCTTTGGCCATCTGTAGTCGCTCCACCAACGAAAGCTTTTTACCCTGGCTCTCCTTGGCAATCATCGTCAGCTTGCAAGAAAGCAAGACACGCTTTCCCTCAGTTGGTAGTTGCGGAAGCGAATCCGCTGCCGTAGCCATGCTTCCCAACGTTGCTGCGTCAGAACGATTCGGTCCCGTCATGGCAAACGCCGCCAGCGCCGCACCCGATACTGCGAAGGTGCGGCGATCCAGTTTCTCTCTCTGCATCATTGGGGTTGTCTCTCTAAGGGAAAGGAAGGAACTATGGGAAAGGTGCGAGGGCGAAAATAGTTGGTTCCGAACGACCTTCAAGTGCAGGCCGGAGCAGAAATTCAGGTCCTGCCAATTGTAACGCCTGTGACTGAAATTTGGCGAATCTCACGTCGCTGCTTCGAGGAAACGGCAAAGATTGTGTTCCGAAGAGCGATTTTCAGCCTAACCTACACCATCTGCTGACTTCCCCGCAACGCTACTTCGCTCAACGTTGCGGGCCTCAAGTCCTATGCAACTCCAGATGCACTTCCTTCAGGTTTCGAATGTCCCTATCAAGCCTCATTTCCCAAATCGAGCCGCTTTTACCCAATGAATCAGAACACCGCATTCTGCTGGTGGCAACCATCATTCGGTCAAGCTCCGTTGTTAACGGGGCAAACGGTGCAACTCCACATCGGGTCTCGGCCGAGCAAGTTCGCCTGGCATTATCGAGGCTCCAGTCTCTCGACGAACAGCTCGCTGCGGCAGCCCACGAACTAGACAATCTCGCGACGACAACACCCAGCGAATTTGAACCATCGCACGTTTGGACTCTCATTCGGACGATTAAAGTACAGAGCCAAATGCTCGACTTGATCTATCACCAAGAACAACCACAATCCGCGCACATCTAGCCTGAGCTAGCCCCTCAACGATCTACCGACAAGGCCGCTTCCTCTAAATCTCATGCAGTGGCTCGTTAGCGTCACCGAATCGATCGAGCTTCACGCCAGCTTTGCCTATCATGCTTAAGTAGAGTCGACACATTTGCCGATTCTCTTGCCCGGAGTAATCCAGCACTCTACCACCCTGAATCTGTCCGCCAGCTCCACCCAGTAAGATAACTGGTAATCGCCCCGCTTCATGATGACCATTGAGCATGCTCGAACAAAACAGAATCATCGAGTTGTCGAGCAATGTTCTCTCTCCCTCCTGAATCGACTGCATTCGCCTCGCGATATACGCTACTTGCTCAAGAAAGAATTGGTTTACCTTTAACCAGTCCTCGGTATCGGAGTGCGATAGCAAATGATGAATCATGTAATCCACCCCTAGGTTCGGAAAACGAAGGGACGAGTGATCGTTATTCAACTTGAGGCTGCATACTCGCGTCGTGTCGGTTTGAAATCCTAAGACGAGAATATCACACATCAAACGCATGTGCTCCGCGATATCTTGCGGGATACCATCTGCGGGACGAACCAACGATTGCTTGTCGAACACAGGCTTCCAACCTTGCAGTTCACCTCGCTGGTTTGCTTTCGATATGCGTGATTCGACATCGCGTACCGAGTCCAAAAACTCATCCAGTTTGCGTTGATCGGATTGACTGATCTCCCGCCGCAAGTCCTGGGCGTCTTCCAAGACGGAATCCAAAACACTCTTGTCAGCTCGGGTGACCTCGTCCTTGAATAATCGATCAAAGGCCAACGCTGGATAAAGCTCTAGCGATGTAGGAGTGGTGGGCGAGCTCCACGAAATATGCGAGCTGTACAGCATGGAGTAATTCTTATGCACAGATTGGTTCGACTTTTCGCAACCCAGCACCAAACTCGATACCTTGGTCGCACGCCCCTGATGCTGAGCGATCAACTGATCAAAACTGGTACCCGAGCGTATCTCTCCACCCGATGCTAACGGTGCTCCCGACAACAAATTCCCTGTCTGCGAGCTATGGATATTTCCCTTTAAAGCTTCTGCATTATAGAGACCGCTGATAAATAAAAGTTTCTCTCGGAACTCATGGAGTGGCTGTAAAACGCGGCCTAGTTCCAATTTCGAACCGGAACCTCTTGCCCACCATTCTTGATTGTGAAATCCATTCCCGGAAAATAATACTGCGGTTCGGACCGGCGGATCGGAATCGTTCTGACCTACCTGCGAATCCGCCCAAGTCGATACCGACTCGAGAAACGGCAACGCCATGGAGACGCCAACACCTCTCAGTAACGTTCTTCGAGCAAAATGTTTCGTCGGTCCCTTTTCTGAACTCGGTGCATCTGCTTGTTCGCAATCGGATGAGTTTGTGTATTGTTCGTTCATCTCTGGACTCCGCTGATAGAATTATGGCTCTGAATTCTTATATATCGAAACTGCTGACTCTCTAAGATCTTGTCGATGGCGACACTGATTCGGTACTCTTTGGATTCCATGGCACCGATCATGTCGTTTATCAACACCTCATCCGACAATTGAACGGCTCTTCCCAAGGAATAGCCAAGTAGCTTTTTGCAAAACTGTCGCACAAAATCATCTCGCCGTTGTTCCATCAGATAATTTCGCAACCCAATCCATCCTTCCAGCTTCGTGCCATCTGGCAATTCGGTTTTGGTGTCATACTTGGTTGAATCCCGACGACGCCCGATGGCGTCAAACCCTTCCCAAGCGAAACCAAATGGGTCGATCTTGGCATGGCACTTCGCACAGGCAGGCGCACTGCTGTGCATCTCGATCAACTGTCGCTCAGTCAGCCCTTCGGGAGCTGACTCGGGCAAGACCGGTACATCCTTTGGTGGCTTGGGGAGTTTCTCTCCTAGCAGCACCTCGCTTACCCAATTGCCCCGCAGTATGGGACTAGTCCTGGATGCTCCCGACTGCTTGGAAAGGACCGAAGCCATGGTCAGCACTCCACCCCGATCCGAACCCAAAGTGTGATGGACCTTTATCCAATCCTCGAAGCCGGGCACACTAATTTGATCCCCGGTGTTACCATTGAGAGAATCCCACTCAAAACCGTAATGAGTAGCCAATGATTGATTCACGAATGCAAAGTCCGCGTCCAATAATTGAAGCAAAGACGCATCCGTTCTAAACAGTTCTGCCCAAAATAGTATGCTCTCCTTGTACATATCCCCTCGCATCTCTGCGAAGCCTGGAAATGCAGCCTCACTTTTCTCATCATGCTGATCGAATTGATAAACCTGTAACCATTGACAACCAAACTCCATGGCTAATGAAATGACACGATCGGATTGTAATAGCCTTCGCGTGTGACCCTTGAGCACCTCGGGCTTGATGAGTTCTCCCGTTTCAGCCGCACGCAGCAGTTCTTCATCCGGCGGACTAGCGGTGAGAAAGTAACTTAATCTAGTCGCTAATTCATAATCCGATAAAGCCCGAATCGAAACACTACCATCAGCGATTGGCAGAATATCACCCACCCCGCGTTCGCTCTTGTAAAGAAACGATGGTGAGATCAAAATTCGCGTAATCAAACTGCGAATGGCCATTTCATGGTCGAGTTCCGATTGCCTCAAGGCGAGGTAGTCTCGTTGGATCTTCTCAAGCTCCTCTTCCAGCAACGGGCGTCTAAAGGCTCGAGCGGCTAACTCGCTTACAGCCGCTAGATGGCTTGGCTCCGACGCTTTGAGGGTCTTTCGAAATGCTTCTGCTCGGTCCAGAATGGGTTGCCTCAACGGTTCGAACGCACTTGGATCAGCATCCTGGGTGGCGTACTGCCATAATTGATCATACGCGTCTACCAAAGATAGGGCATCGCGGGACACATAATGCAATTCGTCCCACAGGCGATCTAAGTAGGCGATCTCGACATCCGAGAGCATGAGTCGCTGCAATGCATCGTCCTCCCGATAGTACAAAGTCAATGTTACAACCTCATCCACCGGTACGATCTTGTTGTAACAAAGTGCCGCTGGAAATAGCTCTCGAAACTCCGCAAACATCGATTCGAACTTTTGTTCCGTCATCGCTGACTTCGATACGATGACCGGTCGTTGTGATGATGTCTGATTCGTGGCGTCGGTCCAAGTACCTTTGCTATTCGATGAAATCACCTCTCCCAGATGTAGCCCTGGCGACGGAATCGGGGGATGCAAGGAAACGTACATCTGCACCGATCCTAGAGAGTCTTCCGGGGCTGCCAATCGTCCATAGGTTACAAATTCAGAACCAGCAATCAAAGAAGCAGGGACTCGTATTTCCAGGACGCTATTTGGAGCCACGCCTTCGATATCCTCTTCACGCTTTGTCTCGCCACCCAGTTGTTTTCCCGCGAGGCGGTCTACGTTAGCCATGGCTTCACGTAGATGGTAACTCATTAACGGTCCTGCTAAGGCAGTTAGCTGGCGAATGAGGATACGATCAGCATCAGAAACCTCTGGGCTGGCTAGCCCAAGCTCTTTCGCTTGTGTCAGGTTATGAGCCAAGGCTTGAGATAATTGGGAGCGGTCCTCGGTGCTGCTAGATGTTTGCCAGCGAGCGAGCGATGATCCTGCCGGAATGCCTGTAATCTCACGACCATCGATCGGCTCGCCAAAGAAATGCCAAATGTCCGAATTGCCGTAGGTGTCCGCGTGTGGGTTGCCATCCATTAGGTTAGAAGACACATCGCTTGCTAAGTCCCAGCGAAGCGATCCCTCGGCCGGCGGAGAACTGGAGTTAGCAGTATCAAGGAACTGTTCAAAAGTCAAGTTGACAGCTGTTGCATCGCAGGAATGATCACCATTTCGTGGATTTACAACCAAGCAAATACAATCGCCTTTATTCACAACTATGGGCTCGTTCCAATCGATAGGATGAATTGCTGGCCCATGGGCAACACCACTTAATAATGCTTGACGCGTCGCTCCACGCCTTAGCTGCAGTGTCCACTGAACGCCATTGCCACACTCGGGATGAGCATGCTGGATGCTTCCTTTGCCCCGGATCGCTCCTTGGATAGGACTTTTCCAGCCCACAACGATTTGCACCGAGGGCGCTGGGTGAACCAGCAAGCTTTGGGGCGCGAGATTCCCCGGAATGCGTACATGCTCAGTAGATGAATTAGCGATGACGCTCAGTGCGTCCGCACCTGTCCAACCTGACACAAAGTTGTAACCAGCAACATTCCTGATTCGCTCCTTCAAGTGTCCGCTGATCACCGGCCCGTTGGCGGAATGCAGCCCCAAATACTCGAGCCAAGCAGCCAGTAGATCATTGTCACACCCAAATTCCCTGGCGATCGACTCGATTGGGATAACTTCGGTCTGCCGACTCACCCAGTCTGCAGCGGCTAAGCAGCGTTCCATCTGTCGCAAAAGCCTTTGATTTGTATCGCGAAGATAGGGAACTAACCTATCGCAATCTTTGAGCAGTAGCTCTGGTCGCCCCGGTGAAACAAAACGCGGTCGCTCCCAAACCACCTCGTCGCCGCTTGTTCCATCTCCGGCATCAGACGTCGATAGATAGAGCACGATATCTTGATCGACAATTTCGTTTGCTGATGAAGACGCGACCGGAATCGACACACGAAATTCCTGTCCATGTGCGATCGGATTGACAGGCTCCATCCATCGCGACGGTCCATTCTTCTTTCCAATATGGCCCACGCTAGAAAACTTCCAAAGGGCTCTCTGTCGCTCCTCGATCCTACGAATCGCTCGATCTCTGGCTTCGGGCTCGTGAGAATACAATTGCTTTGCGATATCGACAATAAGTGGATTGCTCGATGTTTGAAACGCACTATACAACTTAGCAAGATATTTTGGGCTCAGTCCCCGTTTTTGAGCGATGGAATCAATCGCTTTGGGCTCTTTATCGATGTTGGTAATTTCTTCCTGCAATGCGATGAGATAGCTTTCAATAGGCAATCTTCCGCCATCGTTGGTGTTGAACACGACACCTTGCAAGTTAACTTGCGTTCCCCCCTCCTTTGCAGAGTACTTTGCATAGAGAGCTCGGATGTCATTCAGTACTTCTTCGGTCCAATCTCTCGGGGAAATCGATTCTGAGAACCGAATTCCGTTTGGGAGCAAAACCGCATGTTGCGAGATGTCGCGAGCCGCATCTAGGTATTTGGTCAACATCGCAGGAGACATGCTGAGTGCATTGCCAGCGTTGGTAAAGCCTTCTCCGGCTGCACCATCGACCGGAAACTCCTTGGCCGGATCGAACGTCTTGATCTTTGTCACGTCCCGAATGGAATTTGTGTACTCAACATTGTTGAGTCGCCTCAATACGACAGGTCCTGGATCACCAGCGAACTTTGCTGCTTCGTCCGAAAGTAGTTTGGCTAGATAATCGGTGATCGTTTGATGTTCTGACTCCGTGGGTTGCAAAGAATCTGGAGGAGGCATTTGGTTTTGCCTAAGTGTCTCCAGTATTTTCTGAGCTACATCGGTTCTCTGTCGAAAGGCGTTATCACTGTCGAGTAAATCCAGTTCCACATCTGCTTCCGCCGAACTTCCGGTATGACAGTCCGCACAGTAACGATTCAAGATTTCTCGAACAGGTTTGACATCTCCCGCGAATAAGACATCGCCAGCAAGAACTGCCATAAACAGAAGGGACAGCAAGCGACCACGAAAACCGAAGTAATCCGCCATGATCATCCAGGGAGGGAAAGGGATGTTGAGTAGGGTGGGATCCGCATTATACACAAATCCAAACCCCTCGCGGAAAACAGTTCAGCAATTCAAAATCGCGAGGTGTATCTAGATCCGGCCGATGCATCGCACCCCTCCCCAGCCACGCTTTCGCTGTCTGACCCTCCCCAAAACAGAGTTTGAGGAGGGTGAAGTCGGAGGCGTTTTGCGAGACGTGTCGGAAATTCACCTACATTGTTGCGGGTATTCCCTTTAGTGCCCTGTACTAACCCTCGGCTTGTCTTCAAGCGTCCTTGGATCGAACTTGGCCTGCTCGATAACCTGCGGAGCCAATGTACCAACCACCATTCCTATGATGGCTGCGACTAAACCAAACAATTGCGGCGGGACATCTTGAAACATGGTGGCTGTTTCATTCTCGCCTGGTTGCCAGTATTCACAGAGTAGCCACACACCAATCCCGCAAACGATGGAAACGATGGCTCCCTGGGTGGAGGAGCGTTTCCAGAAAACACCCGCAGCTAGTGGCGTAAATGCGGCTACGAGAGTAACTTTGTAGGCATTCTGCACCATCTCGTACATGGTCGATTGAGATTGCAAGGCAAAGGCTGTCGCCATGGCTGAAAAGCAGACCAGGATCACCCGAAGTGTATAGAGCATCGTTCGATCCTTCATCTTGAAGATGGGCTGCAAGACGTTCTCGGTGAACAAGCTCGAAGGCGCGAGAAGTGTACCGCTCGCTGTCGAAAGGATGGCTGATAACAGGGCGCCAAAGAAGAGGATTTGCACAGGCAAAGGTGCGCGATTCAAAATGAGATCGGGCAGAATCCGTTGAATGACTCGCTCATCGTCTTGTTCAAAGAGTGGCTGATACGTTTCGGGAGCGATCACAAGCGCCGAGTAAGCAATGTACATAGGGATGAATGCGCATACAAAGTAAGCCGCTCCACCAAACAGGGTTCCTCGGACGGCTGTCTTTTCGTCTTTCGCACTGGTGACCCGTTGGAAGACATCTTGCTGCGGAATTGATCCCAAGGCAAACGTAAGAAATGCACCGATGAACGTCATCCAAGCCGCGAATGCTCCCTCACCAGACATCTTGGGAAAGAATTGAAACTTGCCACTCTCGTACGCGTGAGAAATGACTTTGCCCGCTCCCCCGGCTTGCCCTCCCATCACGGTCGCCACAATCAACAATCCAACAAAGATCACCGCTGTTTGAATCAAGTCGGTGAGAGCAACCGACCACATCCCGCCGAAGAATGTATAAAACGTTACAATGAAGGCACCAACCAGAATAGCAGTGTTGAGCGCAATAGCCGGGTCCTTAAGTACTTGCTCTGCAGGTAAGCCACGGGTGTGACCGGCTCATCGTTGCTTAGTCGGTAGTGAGTCGCGATTTGCTAGCACAAGATATTGTGGCATCATTTCCGGCGACAACCAATTGGTTTCGTTTTCAGTATTGAGAGAGATAATAAGGGTAACGGCGAGCTTTTTCGTCGGTTCTCAATCACGGAGTCAAATCATGAACGAATCGTTGGATTTCCAGAATGTAGATTGTATTGTCGCACAGCTTAAAGAGCTGGCTAACACAGCTTTTCGTACGGGGCAAGCGATCGACCAAACGGAGCTTGATTTACACAAGCGACTAATGGCTCTCGGACATGCATTGATTGGAACAATCATCGAGCAAGCAGGCCAGGGAGATGTTGGACCTACCATCGAGAAGAAAGGGCGAGTCTATAATCGAATGCCCAAACGGACTCGGAGGTATCGCTCCATCTTTGGCGATTTCAGAATCGAACGCTACGTCTATGGAACAACACCCGATCAAGCGATCCAAGCCATTCCTTTGGACGAGCATTTAGGGCTCCCGCAGAATGATTATTCCTTGGTCTTCGAGTCGTGGGTCGGAACTCATGCGACCGAATCTTCCTTCCATAAAGCGGTTGGGTTACTGGAACGAATCACGTCACTCCACGTCCCAGTCGACAGCGCCGAACGGATCGGAAGCCGATTGGGAAAATCAGCGGCCTTGGTACTCGATAATCCGCCATCGATCGATCGAGCTACCGAGGCAGAACTCTTGGTCCAAACCAGTGACAACAAAGGCATCCCGATGGTACGCAAGCAAACGGAAAAAACACCTGTGGGTGCTTCTGTCGAACGCATGGGCCCCAAGCCGGGGCAGAAACAAATGGCGTGCATGGCCGGAGTGTATACCGTAGATCGCGATGTTCGAACGGCTACAGAAATCATTGATGCTTTATTCCATGAGCCTGAGTCAGGCGAGACAAGTAGATCAGAAGCTAAGCCGAAGAATCCTCGGTACTTTGGGGCGTTGACCAAGCATGATTCTAACGGAAACGTGATCGGTAAGTCCGCTGAAGAGCAAGCTCAGCAATGGCTAACTGCCAATACGCTCCGACGCCACCGAGAGGGTCAAGAGATTTTGGTTATGCACGACGGGCAACCATCACTTTGGAACTTAGCGCATGAGTACCAGGAGGGATGGAACACGATTGAAATACTGGACCTGATGCATGTACTTCCGCGAATCTGGGCAGCCGCGAAGATCATCCAACCAGATTCGCAAAGCTCGTATGTTCGCGAACAGCTGCTGCTACTGCTTAAGGGAACCGAAGGTCTAATGATCATAGGAATCAAGACTGCGATGAGACGCAAGGGCATAAAAAAAGCACAACGCGAAGAGCTTGGCAAGATCGTGAAGTATTTGGAAAACAACCGCTCACGAATCAAGTACGGTGAGTATTTGGCAAAAGGCTATCCGATATGCACTGGGTATATTGAAGGAGCCTGTCGGCATGTGCCCAAGGATCGAATGGAAAAGAGTGGGATGAGATGGAAGGAAAAAGGAGCCCAGACCATGCTGAACCTTCGCTGCATCGAAGCGAGTGAGCTTTGGGATGTCTTAGCCACAACGCACCGAACGGTAAACCTCTCGATCTACGGTAAGAAACGAGTGAACTATAGCGATCAGTTCTTGGCAATGGCGTCGTAACTAACAGAACAACCGGTCACACCCGTAAGCCACTATTACCGAGTACGAAAATCACCAATCCGAGAGCCGTCATCTGAGCAGAGGTCCAGCCCAGATAGGAAATCGTGATCACGACTGATGTGACGATCTCGACGAACTTGCCATATCGCTTGTGATAGAAGTCTCCAATCGTCAACAAATCCATTCGGTAGAATGCCCGGGCAAAAAACAATCCCACAAGCGTTAAACAAACCGCTGCGCCGAACGGATCGCCAGAGATTCCTTCGAGACCATCCTTGGTAAAGACGGCAGAGATGCTAAGAAGCGTCTCGGCGCCAAACCACGTCGCAAACACGCAAGCAAAGTTCATGTAAAGCGGCAGCGAGCGGCCAGCCACCATAAAGTCCTTCGCACCCTTAACTCGCAAGGCAGCAATGAGGCCAATGCTGATGGTGATGAGCATATAAACACAAACCGCCGCTATCAGCATCACATACCTCTCTCGCTAAGTTTCCGATCCTAATTCTGCACACCTGGGATCGGAGAATCTTATCAAACGTAGAATCCTAGGAAATCCCGGAGGTGACTATATTTCCAGCATTAGAATCTGCAAGAAGATACCGGAATCCAGCCGGAGATATCGGTTGACGAGCAATCGCCGGTCGCCAATAAAGTGAACGGAACCAACATAAGAGCCTTCGTAGGGCAGAGGCTTCGTGTTTATAGGGCTTTCTACCCCTTCGCGCCAGCCTCGCTCCACCCACCGGGCAACCTGTCCCGTTCGCAAAGAAAGGGTGCAAACCAGTCCGTCGCTGACAAAAGCAAGCTGATCGCCAGTTCTATCCACTGAGATTTGCCCCTCCACTCCGCACTCCAGTTCCGTCAGAACGCGGACGTCACCAGATTCCACGCCGACCTGTGCCACCTGCACAACGCCCTGTGGATCTCGCAGCAGAAAATAGATCGATTCGCCAGTGGGGGATGCCGTTAGCCAGTGTCTAGGACCTTGAACACCCGGGAACACTCGACTTTCCAGGTAAGTTAGTCGCCTAAGATTGATGCCGGGCAGCAGGGGCCAGCCTTGGCGATGGTCCATCGTTCGGAGCGAATCTACAATCTCCTCGTCGCTCGGAAGATCTGCGACGAAGATTTCCAGAATCTCCTCTCCTCGCTTGGATTCCACCATTCCCAAAAAAGCAATCGAATGATTGCCCACCCAACATTCTTCTAACGCCTTGCGAATTCCCAAATTCGGATCAGGCTCCAGCAACAAAAAACTGGAATAAGCCCCCGCAAAACTTTCTGCATCCTGATTCCGCGATTGAGTACTGGTAGCGAACATCTCTGCCACCATTTGGTTCACCGACGCAGAGTTCGTCATAAACCCAACGGTTCGAGGCATGGTCGGCCTGAGTGCATCGTCGTACGTGAAGCTGATTCGGCTGCCATTCGGACTCCAACTGTGAGCATGACTCCCGCCACTCAGCACTCCCAATGGCACGTTGAGAGGAGCCAAACGGTCATCAGCTCTTTCACTTTGCCCAATGCGATACTCAGCAGGGGTCACCTTGGAATCCCAAATAGCACCGAACCTTCGCGCGACTCCGTAAGGCAGCTTGGATGAACAATTGTGCAAACCGTGAATGAAAATCACCTTGTCATCTTGCGGATGATAAGCAGCGGCTCCCACGCCGGGCCCATACACCGTTCCCTCAGCGACTTGGTAGAGAACCTCCACCAGCGCCGAAGTCAGATGAACTCGTTCGATACTTCGTGTCGTTCCGATCTGTGCATCATCGTTTCGAGTATCGAATACAGCCCAAAATCGATCGGGCGACAGGACCTGGCGCCTATTTAAGGTATGCCCACGTTCGGCATTCGTGATGAGGGTGGCAACAGCCGGATAAGATTCGGGAGGATTTACCATAAGAAGCAGTGTACAATAAAGTCCTCGCGAATACCCTTGCCAATCGAGAGTTTATGACACCTACTTCCTCCGCACCTCCCACACCTAACGAGCTTGAACAAGCCAAGCGTTTGCAGGTGGCATTCAAAAATGTTCGCCAGCAAGTTGCCAAGATCATCGTTGGCCAAGACGAAACAATCGAACAGTTACTTATCGCGATTCTTGCGGGCGGCCATTGTTTACTCGAAGGGGTGCCCGGCTTGGCAAAAACGCTCATGGTCCGGACCTTGGCCCAGGCGATGGATCTCCAGTTTCAACGCATCCAGTTTACACCTGACCTCATGCCCGCCGACATTACCGGGACCGACATCATCCAGCAATCCGATTCCGGCCAGCGGCAGCTAGTCTTCGAAAAAGGGCCGGTCTTCACCCAGTTGCTTCTCGCGGACGAGATTAACCGAACGCCACCCAAGACCCAGGCCGCATTGCTCGAGGCTATGCAAGAGCATTCGGTAACAGTCGGTGGCAAACACTATCAACTTTCCGAACCCTTCTTTGTTCTCGCTACCCAGAACCCAATCGAACAAGAAGGTACCTACCCACTCCCCGAAGCTCAACGAGATCGATTCCTTTTTCAAACGCTGGTCAACTATCCAAGCCGCGACCAAGAAGGTGAAATCATCGAGCGAACAACCAGCCCAAGGCCCCAAACGATTGAACCGGTCGTCACGGGACCCGAGATTATCGAATACCAACGAATCGTGCGACTCGTCCCCCTGCCCGAACATGTCAAACAATTCGTACTCGATCTGGTGCGATCGCTTCGTCCCAAGGAGAACGATGGTCCCAAATGGGTGCAGGGACTGGTTCAATGGGGACCAGGTCCTCGAGCTAGCCAACAGATTGTCATGGCTTGTAAGGCGAGAGCGTTGCTTTTCGGTCGACTGCATGTTTCCACCGAGGATGTCGAAGCCTTAGCAACTCCTGTTCTGCGTCACAGGATGGTGCCGACCTTTGCAGCCCAAGCAGAAGGCATCGATTCGGATGCGATTGTGAAGAAGCTCTTGAACGAACTACCACGCCGCACGAAATAAAGAATGCAACGCAAAGCTTCGTTTCTTCGTTGGTTCGCCCCTCGGGATCTAACTCGTCTCGCACAACTGCAGATGATTTCGCGTGGAGTCGTCGAGGGGCTCAGCGGTGGGATTCATCGCTCTCGGTTAATCGGAGCGAGCGTCGAATTCAAAGAGCACAGAGCCTATGTTGCAGGCGATGAAGTTCGCTCCATCGACTGGAAGCTCTTCGGTAAAACCGACCGGCTCTACATTCGTCAATTCGAAGACGAAACGAATATGCGATGCGTTCTCATGGTGGACCAGAGCGGTTCGATGCGGTACCGCAGCAACGCTATTAATTCGATCTCGAAACATGACTTTGCTGTCAGACTCGCCGCCTCGTTCGCTTACCTTCTGATCTCACAGCAAGACTCCGCTGGGCTCGCTTTGTTCGATACGACTGTTCGGCAGTACATCCCACCCAAATCGCAACCGAGTCATTTGCAACTTATCACAGAAATGCTGGCCAACTCTGCACCTGGTGGGGACACGGATATCGGTACCGTTTTGCAATCGATGCTACCTCGATTGCAACGTCGCGGGCTAGCGATCTTGTTTTCTGATTGCTTCGGGGAAGCGAACGTACTGGTCAAGGCATTAGCTCTGGTGAAGAGTCAAGTCCGGAACGTTGTGGTGTTCCAAGTACTCGATGAGGATGAAGTGGAGTTCCCTTTCGACAGCAGGACCAAATTCCAATCCCTTGAGAATGTCAATCACGAGTTAATCGCGGACCCGAGGTCGTTAAGAAAGGTCTACCTGGATAATTTCCAAAAGCATCAATCGACGCTGGCTCGTGGTCTGCAACAACACGGTATCGAGTTTCAAATCGTCCGAACATCGCAGGATCTTTCGGATATCGTCAGTCGCTTTGTCGCGGAACGTTCCTCCAAGCCATTACTGGGTGGCAAGCCCACAAGTGGTGGTGCATGACGTTTCTCAACGCAATCCTTGCCTTCGGAACGTTAGCCTTTACCGTTCCACTCGTTATACACTTGCTCAATCGTTCGCAGTTTCGTGTTGTCGAATGGGGGGCCATGAGCTTTCTCGAACTGCAACCGCAGCTCAACACGCGACGAATTGAGTGGAGGCACCTGCTACTACTCCTGCTCCGCTGCCTAATCCCGATTTTCCTAGCCCTGGCCATGGCTCGGCCCTTTATAAGTGGCTGGTCGATGCTCGGGACAAGCGAACCAATTGCTCTCGCCATCGTGATTGATGATTCGTTGTCGATGCAATCGAAGGGAACAGACGGTCAAACACGCTGGCAAATTGCTGGGCGTGAAACGGACCAACTGATTCGTTCGCTGCCAAAGGGGAGCGATGTTCAATTGATATTGGCTGGGAATCCTCCGATAGCGTGCGACACCACGAACCGGGAATTGCTATTCGAACAATGGCAAACAAGACCGAGTGTTACAGGACCTGCGGATTGGGTCGCTGCGACTCGGCTAGCACTAGACTGGTGCAATCGCCAGCCACTGACGAGACGCCAGATCGTCTTATTATCTGACTTTCAAAAGAATGATTGGGTGGATCAACCAGATATTGGAACCGATCTAGAACAACTCATTGGCGAACAGATTATTGCACCGATCCTTTCCATGGTGAATGTTGCTAGCTCGGAAGGCTTGGGCTCAGCCCAAGTCCCATTAACAAACTATTCCATCGGTGACGTAGTCTTGAATCCCAGATGGATTGCAGAGGGGCAATCCATAACGGCTGCTTGCACGATTTACAATCATTCCGCGAATCCTGTGGAATCTCTTGAAATAGTTTCACAACTCGACGACCAAAGAATCGATTCACAAACCATCAATATTGCTCCTCACAGTACGTCCAAGATCACGCTGCGTTTTCCCGCTCGATCCATTGGTTGGCATGTGCTCAAAGTCGAAATCCCTCAAAAAGACGATCTTGAATTTGACAATGTGAAGCAGGTTCCGTTTCTCGTACAAGCCAAGAGTCCCGTGGTGCTAATCGATGGAAATCTTAGACAAGGCCCTATGGAGAGTGAATCCGATTTTCTACGCTTGGCTCTGGCTCCTTTCTCCTTTACCACGGGGGCGGGAAGCGATTACTTCGACGGACGAGTCATGACCATGGAACAGTGGAGGGGGCGATCGGGAGAGCCCGCTCAAGCTATCGCTGTTTGCAACGTTCCCGTTATAGATTCTGATGCCTCACAGAAAATGCGATTATTCGTCGAGAATGGTGACGGTATCATCGTGTTTCTCGGGAATCGAGTTGACCAGGATAGCTGGAATCGACTCCCCTCTGTTCAAGACGGCGGCATACGCTTTGTTACAATAAACGCCTACGAAGATGAGCAAACTCCATCCGCGACCAAACCAGTCGCGATCGATGTAGAGCGTTTACAAGCGACGCTTTTTGAGGGGCTCTCACAAGCCAGTCGCGATTCCCTCAGGTCCATCTCAATCAACCGCCATACATCGCTCTCCCCTTTGCCGAATACCAAACCAGATCAAATCGCCTATTTCACGAATGGGGAACCGTGGATTCTCAGGCATACAGTAGGTCAAGGCTCGATCTGGATCGTATCCACTTCTTGCAACGAAGTAGACACGAATCTACCATCGCGACCTGTTTTTGTGCCCCTAGTGCAACGCTTGTTCCACACAGTCGCAGGCTCCATTGCTGCGATGGAGGTCATCGAATCGGGTTCGCCGTGGTTCATGCGATTTTTCCCAAAACGACCATCAGATCAGATCACTGATACACCTGCTATAACGATCCGAACACCTAGGCGCACCGAAGAACTATCCGTCGAACGAGACTGGGACGATACGAGACAGATCGGTTTCTATCAAGCCGAATGGCAGCACGAAAACAATCGGCATGTATCGTATAGCTGGGTACAGCCGAGGCGTTCGAGCCATTCCAAACACTCGGAATCAGATCGCTCTGATAGCGACGCAGATCAGTTTGGTAAACTAGCAAGCGAGATAGGGGCACAACACTTTAGCTCCGTGGAACGCTTGCTCGCACGAGGTCAACAGACGTGGAAAGGCCGCGAGATAGGGACATGGTTCTGGTTGGCAGCGATGGGCTGTTTTCTTGCGGAGATGCTCGTTGCTCAATCGTTTTCGAGACGTCGTATCCTGTTTAGCAAGGGAACGTCGTGATGCAGTTGCGATTCGCGAGCTTGTTTCCCTGGTGGATCGTCATCTCAATCGCGGTTATCGGTGGTGTGATAATCGCCCTGTGGTATTGGCGGGAATCTAATCAGATCGGTAATCGACCCGGCTTGTTACTGGCTGTACTGAGAGGGATCGTATTCTTTCTCTTGATGGCGATGCTTTTGCGTCCCAGCGTCGAATACTCTCAGATCGAAGGAGAATTATCCAAAGTTCGGGTGATCATCGATACGTCGACCAGCATGCGAATTCAAGACGAAGTGTCGCCCGAGGACGCTCAGACCTTGATATCGCGAATCGATAGAGTTCATCAAGGTTTATTGTCAACTAAGCCGGGGCAGGAAAGCTTGTTGGCTCGTTTGGCACAGCAGCATCGCATAGAAGTTGTCGATCTAGAGGGCCGGGTGTACTGGAGCTCTGACCTGGGAATCACAAATCTGGACAACCTGAACATTTTAGCAGATAAGTCGTTGTCACCGATCGGAGAAGCGTTGTTAGCACAAGCTCGCGAGGCATCTGTTGCGAACGAAGAATCCGCAAATGCAAGTAAAGATAGATCGCCCCCCGATGCGGTCGTCTTGATCTCAGATGGGCAAAGCAATGGAGCCATCGAACCGCTGGATGTCGTTAGTCAAGTCAGCAATACATCGCTACCGATCTATACCGTCGCGGTTGGCAGAAACCTCGAACCGGATGATTTGGGTATCCTTTCGGCCCAATTTTCTAGCACAGTACGCAGAGAGGACTTGATCCGTGGCACTCTACGTCTCAAGGAACAATGCCCCGATGGTACATCGTATCGTTTGCTCATCAAGAATGGGGGAGTGATTGTCTACGAACAAAATTTCACATCACTCGATCGAGGGATTCGAGAAGTTGCCGTGGAGTTTTCGGCAGCGGAAGCGTTCGGATTAGCCGAATCTCGCGTCGTCGGAGATAAGCAGCAGCGACGGAGCATTCCGATCGATTTGGAATGCTCCATTGAGGCGAACGATCGTTTTGAGGAGCTAACACTGGTCAACAATCGCTGGTTGTCATCCACCTGGGGTACAACGCGAGAGAACCGAATCCTCGTTCTCGATCCACGGGGCCGATGGGAAACACGCTACGTTCGAAACGCCTTGGATAGAGATCCCAGTTGGGAGCTGGAAAGTCGGCTGGGCTCATCTGATTTTGAGAAAGAAACGACCTTCGTTAACAAGGAGTCCTTGCTTCCATTCGACCTGGTGATTCTGACCAGCGAAGCAGCCAGAACACTCAAGGACGAACAGACTCGCTGGATAAGTGACTTCGTCAGCAAATCAGGGGGAGGATTGATTTGGATCGACAGCATGCGAGCTACCAGGGAGGCTTCGGATCGAAACTCGGTTCGCGCAAATCAAAGCGATTCCTGGCGAGCGTTGCTGCCGATTCGCAGCGACGATGATCAAGGCTTTATTCAACCCGGCAAAGCGAATGAGGGGCAGTCCCACCTGCGATTATCGAACGCTGGAAAAAGGGAGCCAGCTTTGCAGTTGAACCCTATGGATTCGAAGGAAAGTACCTCAAAGGAACGTGCCTTGACGGAAAGTGTTTGGGATGGACTGGAAAGGCCACGATCGGCTGCTGTGCATATTCCCAAGCCTGGAAGCGAGGTCTTGATCGAGTTTCTGGCTAACATGAAACCAACGCGAGGTGGTGTACCCATCGAGGATTGGTATCCACTCATGACCACCTCACGATTTGGGCAGGGAAGAGTGATTGCACTAGCCAGCGATGAGACTTGGCGATGGCGATTCGATGTCGCTGATTTGTATCACCAGCGTTTTTGGAACCAGATAGCGACTTGGTGTATGCGTCCACCCTTTGCCATCTCCGATGATTATCTGTCGATCGATGCAGGCAGCCGGGTTTATCAGATAACGGAGCCAGTTGTTCTTCGTACCAAACTGCTTGACGACAAGCAGCGACCGCTGGAGAACGGCAGCGTACGAGCGGTTCTCGAACAATCTGGTGTGCCATTAGCTCGGGTGGAACTCGTAGAGCAACAGGATTCGGGAGGAGTTTATCGTGGTGAGTACAGCGATTTATCGCGATTGATTCAATCCGACCGTTACGATCCCAATAGCGAGGTGATCGTACGAATTGAGGCTTCGGGAGTCCCGCTCGAGGCTTTGAAGCCACAGACCTCATTTCTAATTGATCAATCCTTGGATTTAGAGTCCACACGTCTCGCATGCAACGAAGAGAAGCTTACGGGTGTGACCGGCTCATCGTTGCTTAGTCGGTAGTGAGTCGCGATTTGCTAGCACAAGATATTGTGGCATCATTTCCGGCGACAACCAATTGGTTTCGTTTTCAGTATTGAGAGAGATAATAAGGGTAACGGCGAGCTTTTTCGTCGGTTCTCAATCACGGAGTCAAATCATGAACGAATCGTTGGATTTCCAGAATGTAGATTGTATTGTCGCACAGCTTAAAGAGCTGGCTAACACAGCTTTTCGTACGGGGCAAGCGATCGACCAAACGGAGCTTGATTTACACAAGCGACTAATGGCTCTCGGACATGCATTGATTGGAACAATCATCGAGCAAGCAGGCCAGGGAGATGTTGGACCTACCATCGAGAAGAAAGGGCGAGTCTATAATCGAATGCCCAAACGGACTCGGAGGTATCGCTCCATCTTTGGCGATTTCAGAATCGAACGCTACGTCTATGGAACAACACCCGATCAAGCGATCCAAGCCATTCCTTTGGACGAGCATTTAGGGCTCCCGCAGAATGATTATTCCTTGGTCTTCGAGTCGTGGGTCGGAACTCATGCGACCGAATCTTCCTTCCATAAAGCGGTTGGGTTACTGGAACGAATCACGTCACTCCACGTCCCAGTCGACAGCGCCGAACGGATCGGAAGCCGATTGGGAAAATCAGCGGCCTTGGTACTCGATAATCCGCCATCGATCGATCGAGCTACCGAGGCAGAACTCTTGGTCCAAACCAGTGACAACAAAGGCATCCCGATGGTACGCAAGCAAACGGAAAAAACACCTGTGGGTGCTTCTGTCGAACGCATGGGCCCCAAGCCGGGGCAGAAACAAATGGCGTGCATGGCCGGAGTGTATACCGTAGATCGCGATGTTCGAACGGCTACAGAAATCATTGATGCTTTATTCCATGAGCCTGAGTCAGGCGAGACAAGTAGATCAGAAGCTAAGCCGAAGAATCCTCGGTACTTTGGGGCGTTGACCAAGCATGATTCTAACGGAAACGTGATCGGTAAGTCCGCTGAAGAGCAAGCTCAGCAATGGCTAACTGCCAATACGCTCCGACGCCACCGAGAGGGTCAAGAGATTTTGGTTATGCACGACGGGCAACCATCACTTTGGAACTTAGCGCATGAGTACCAGGAGGGATGGAACACGATTGAAATACTGGACCTGATGCATGTACTTCCGCGAATCTGGGCAGCCGCGAAGATCATCCAACCAGATTCGCAAAGCTCGTATGTTCGCGAACAGCTGCTGCTACTGCTTAAGGGAACCGAAGGTCTAATGATCATAGGAATCAAGACTGCGATGAGACGCAAGGGCATAAAAAAAGCACAACGCGAAGAGCTTGGCAAGATCGTGAAGTATTTGGAAAACAACCGCTCACGAATCAAGTACGGTGAGTATTTGGCAAAAGGCTATCCGATATGCACTGGGTATATTGAAGGAGCCTGTCGGCATGTGCCCAAGGATCGAATGGAAAAGAGTGGGATGAGATGGAAGGAAAAAGGAGCCCAGACCATGCTGAACCTTCGCTGCATCGAAGCGAGTGAGCTTTGGGATGTCTTAGCCACAACGCACCGAACGGTAAACCTCTCGATCTACGGTAAGAAACGAGTGAACTATAGCGATCAGTTCTTGGCAATGGCGTCGTAACTAACAGAACAACCGGTCACACCCGAAGCTTACGGCGATCGCACTCAAGACCAATGCTGAAACGTTGAGAATTGACAGCATGGAAAAAATAGAAGATCTCTTGATAGCTCATAAGAGAGGAACGTTGAAATTTCAACGCATCTCGTTAGCGGATAGCGTAGTGTGGTTTTTCATCGTCATGACATTGTTAGGGATCGAGTGGTCAATGCGCAAGCGATTCGGGTTGGTGTAACGTGTAAACCAGAAAGATTCTCGGATACCGCCATCATCCTACAACTCGAGGCCGAAGTGATTGGTGGAGATACACACAGTTTGTATTCGTCGTAAGGTGACGGCAAAAGCGATTGACAATGGCATGAAGTGACAATCCAACACTTGGATATCGAAAGAGCGACGCGTCCGCAACCCCACGACGTAGTCGAATGAGCAAAGGACGAAACACAATGTAAGATACACAAAAGCCATGTATGATGCGAAGAGATGGTTCCTCCATAGTCCTAGTTGCTTCTTGACATCCAGCTTTCCAGCATCGGAAATCAAATTGCGGAGTTCCTCAAACTAATCCTCGATTTTTAATCTCCCTTTGTAAGGCCGTGTACCTTTTTGGCTTTTTCAACATGAGATAGATCAGAAACAGAGGCATCAAAAGGAAAAATCCATACGAGCTGGCTGCAACTCCGAAAACGATGATGCCGATCAGAAATCCGATAAAAAAAGCGTCGAATAGAGGGGACGGTTTATTGCTTTTAGTTTCATTGAGCAACTCCTCATCACTCAGATGAGATAAATCGACTTCGCTACTGTTCACTACTTCTCCCCGGTTTAGACTTCGATACACGCTTTCCATCAACGAAGCGACCTCGCTCACCCCAGCCAAAACCGCAACTCCGGCCGCAAATCAAACCCGTTGCTCGAAAGGGGCATCTGCACAGCTTGATTTTGTCGCCCATGCTACGACGATTGCCTACATTTGTCTACCAAATGCCGAAAGATCGGAGCAAGCCTCATCAGTTTGGCATCGACGACAATTTGACGGATTGGGGCATGGCTACGCGACCTCCTCCTGCCGAATTATCAGCACTTGATTGCGGCCCGTGCGATTTCGATTAAGCTGAGGCAGACTTTAGATTCTTGGCGCGCGAGGAAATTACGATGACGAATGGGTGGACAAATCGCTGGGTCAAGCTCTGGGCACTAGCTATAATTCTGGCTTGGTTCGGACCGACTGCTGTAGCTCAATTGGTGGATAGTACGCGGCAAACTCAAGGGTTACACGAACACCCTGTGCAAAGCTTTGCATTGGTGGGAGGCAAGCTCGTGGTCGGTGATGGCCGCGAGATCGAAAACGCCGTTTTGGTGGTGAACGCCGGAAAAATCTTGGCTGTCGGGACCGCTGCGGAGATTTCCATCCCGGCAGGCTATGCAACGGTGGACGTCACGGGCCGCACGATTTATCCGGGACTAATCGATGCCTATTTGCCAGTCAATGTCGCGACGCCGACGGCGGCGAATCTATACTGGAATCCCAGAATTCGGGCTCAAGTAGACGTTCGCGATTTTCTGACTCCCGAATTGATGGATGATTCAACGAGGCGTTCACAAGGGATTGTGGCAGCACTGTTCGCTCCAACAGGTGCCATTATTGATGGCTCGGGGGCGGTCGCGAGTTTGGGGGGGAGTTCCTCCACCGCAGCGTCTTCGCGGCAAGTGATTCGTTCTGGGGTTGGCCAACATGCCGTGTTGACCGTATCCCGTGGAGCGCGAGGGCCGGCTGGATCCGACGATGGGACGGGAGGTTATCCTGGTTCGCCGATGGGGGCCGTGGCGTTGGCTCGGCAGGCCTTGTACGACGCAGCTTGGTACCGCGAGGCGTGGCAAATGGTCCGCGTCGATCCATCGATCCCCCTACCAGAAACCAATACGACCCTCGAAGCCTTGGAACCGCTGATCGCAGGACAACGTCCCCTATTCGTCCAAGCTGGTAATGAACTATCCATGTTGCGGGCCGATCGATTTGCCCGTGAATTTGGAGTCGGTCTGGTAGTTGTGGGTTCTGGGCGAGAGTATCGTCGGCTGGCAGATGTCGCAGAAACAGGGCGAGCCGTGATTTGTCCCCTGAATTTTCCTCCAGCACCGAACGTGGCTTCGGTGACCGATGCTCGGTCGGTTACGCTGGAGTCCCTGATGCACTGGGATCATGCACCGGAGAACCCAGCTCGGTTGGCCGAGCGTCAAGTCCGACTGGCCTTCACTTCGAACGGACTAACAAATGCCAACACCTTTTTGAGCCAAGTTCGCGTCGCCATCAAACGCGGACTTCCCCCTGAAAAAGCCTTGCGTGCATTGACCATCGACGCGGCGGAATTGCTGGGTGTTGCCGATCAATTGGGTACACTGTCGCGAGGAAAATTGGCGAGCTTTGTCGTGACGGATGGTGACCTGTTCAACGAGAAAACCAAAATCGTCCAGACTTGGGTCGCTGGGAAACAATATGAAATCAAGCCGACCACATCGATCGATCTGGCTGGGAATTGGCGATTCCAGGTGGCAGCCGTTGGCAATCATCCTGCATGGGAAGCGAAGATTGAAATCAAGGCTCGGGGCGAACAGTGGAGCATCCAGCAAATCAAAGATCCAACCGACGCTTCAACAGTAGCTCCCGCAACCCCTGACGACAAAACCGTCGACGTTAAAACAGCCGATGGCAAAACCGCAGAGGATAAAACCGCAGAGGACAAAACTGCCAAACCCAAGCCCGAAGAGTTAGCCAAGTTCGAACGCCTGAAATTAGAAGGTCAAATTTGGAACGGTACGGTCCAAGGCAAGAAATTACCGGTTGAAGGAGTCGCTCGCTGGAGTCTGGTAATCGAGACTGGCAAGTCCGATCGCTATTTCGGACGCTTGGTCTGGGCTGACGGCTCGGCCACGCCGCTCGTGCTGGATCGAATCGTCGCCGACCCACCCGTGCCAGAATCAACAGAAGCATCCTCCAAAACGGAGGACAAGGCAAACACCGAAGCCCCAACAACGCCGACGACCGAAGCAGCCAGCGACATCGCGGCGACTTCATCCGAGGCGAAGAAAACTGAACCGCGCGCAAAGACGGATGGGGACGCAACTCCGGCGCCCCAGCGAGCCTCGTATCCTGTTACTTATCCGCTAGGCATGTACGGACGAACGGAAATACCATCGCCAACGGATTCCGTCTTGTTCAAAGACTTCACAGTTTGGACCAGTGGCCCGGATGGTATTTTAGAAGGTGGCAGTGTGTGGGTCGTCGAGGGTAAGATCCGCCAAGTGTTCCGCCAGGCGGACGAATTGGAGGGCGTCGTCTTGCCCGAGGGAACCCAAGTCATCGAAGGCCAGGGACGTCATCTGTCGCCAGGCTTGATCGATTGCCACTCGCACATGGCGACTGATAGCGGTGTGAACGAAGGTACGCAATCGATCACCGCCGAAGTTCGTATCGGTGATTTTGTTGATTGCAACGATATGTCTATCTATCGCCAACTGGCTGGCGGCTTAACAACGGCCAACATCCTGCATGGATCGGCAAACCCGATCGGTGGGCAGAATCAAGTTGTCAAACTTCGCTGGGGTGCCGGTGATGAGGCATTGAAGTTTGCGGAAGCCCCTCCGGGAATCAAGTTTGCCCTGGGCGAAAACGTCAAACGCAGTAGCTCGACGCAGCCCGCTACTCGTTACCCGGGCAGTCGAATGGGTGTCGAACAGATCATTCGTGATGCATTTTATAGCGCGACCGAGTATCGGCTGCGTCAACGACAGTGGACCAATCGGCGGAGCGGTTTACCGCCTCGCATCGATCTAGAGTTAGAGGCCTTATCCGAAATCATAGACGGAAAGCGATGGGTCCATTGCCATAGTTATCGGCAAGACGAAATCCTGGCACTGATCCGAACACTCGATGAGTTCAACATTCAAATAGGCACCTTGCAACACATTCTGGAAGGTTACAAAGTCGCAGATGCAATGGCTCATCACGGGGCCATGGCCAGTGCCTTTGCCGATTGGTGGGCTTACAAACTAGAAGTGGCCGATGCCATTCCCTACGCCGGTGCCATCATGCACGATCAAGGGGTCATTGTAAGCTTCAATTCCGACGATGCGGAATTGGCACGCCGTATGAACGAGGAAGCAGCCAAGGCTGTGAAGTATGGTGGTATTGCGCCCGCTGAGGCCTTGAAATTCGTGACGCTGAATCCAGCCAAACAACTCCGTGTCGATGCCTACGTGGGATCTTTGGAGAACGGCAAGCATGCAGACATTGTTGTATGGACCGGATCACCGTTATCGGGTCTGTCACGCGTGGATCAAACCTGGATCGACGGTCGCAAGTACTTTGATCGCGAAGCGGATACGGTGTTGCAGCGCGAACAAGAAGGTTGGCGACAGTCCTTGATCCAAAAGGTTCTAAAAACTGGGTCGACCATGGCAGCCCCTGGGGAAGAAATCGACAAAGACCCATCGCGCGATTGGCCTCGCTACGACGAGTACTGCCGAGCTAAGGGGCAAGAATAGGTTCCATTCGATTCATCAACCAAATGCAAAAACGAGCATAACGATGCGATTCATTCTGTTCCTACTAATGTGGGTCGGCCTCTGCAAGGCAATTGCGATAAGCGACGAAACGGTTCCGGGTCGACCACAAAAGACCCCCATTGCCTTGGTGGGAGCCACCGTGCATCCAATTCAAGGGCCCGCGATTGCCGGTGCTACGATTTGTTTCGAAGCCGGAAAGATCATTGCCGTGGGTAAGAATGTTGAAATCCCCGCCAACGCCGAGGTGATTGCGGTCGATGGCAAGCATGTCTATCCTGGCATGTTCGAATCGCATTCGCAATTGGGGCTGACAGAGTTCGGTTCGATTCGAGCGTCGATTGATGATTCTGAAGTAGGCAACATCAATCCCAACGCTAAAGCAGCCGTAGCCTTGAACCCAGACAGTTCGCTGCTACCAGTCACTCGCTCGAATGGAGTTCTTTTAGCCTTGAGTGCTCCCACTGGGGGTTTGGTTTCAGGTCAAGCGGCTGTGATCCAATTGGATGGTTGGACCTATGAAGACTTAACGCTGGACGCCGACGCGGCCATGGTCGTCAATTGGCCAGGGCCGTCCGGTCGCGGACGAAGGGCAGTACGTGGGCCGGACGCTTCACCCACCACCCCGAGCGATCCTCTAGCCGAGTTCAAAAAATTGATCGAGGAGACCCGGCGGTACCAAACCCTCCGCGCCCAGCAACCAGACCAGCAACCGGTCGATCTAAGATTAGAGGCCATGGTGAAAGTAGTCGCTCGTGAGATTCCCATCTTGGCCGCAGCAGATGCCTTACCTCAAATCGAAAGCGCGGTGGCATTCGCCGTCAGGGAGAATCTACGGCTAATCATCTTGGGTGGTTACGATGCAGGGGAATGCACCGAACTATTAAAACGGCACGATATTCCAGTCGTGATCACGTCGACCCACCGAGTGCCGCAGAACCGAAGCGATGCATACGATGCCAGCTACACCCTGCCAGCGCGTTTGCAGTCCGCCGGGATTCGATTTTGCATCTCGAGTTCAGGGCGAAGCGAGACTTGGAACAGTCGCAATCTACCATATCACGCAGCCACTGCGGCAGCGTTTGGTCTTGAACAGGACCAAGCCCTCCGGTCGATCACACTCTCGCCGGCGGAAATCTTTGGTGTTGCAGATCGCGTGGGATCATTGGAAGTCGGTAAGGATGCCACCTTGATCGTAACCGACGGCACCCCCCTGGAGATTTCGACACAAACGGAGTTGGCATTCATTCAAGGACGTCGCGTGGATCTGAGCAACAAACAAACTCGCTTGCGTGACAAGTATCTGCAAAAGTACGAAGAACAAAAATGAGTCGGCAGCAAGATTGCTGGAAACCACGAGCGAATAACTCGTTCCAAGGCTCTGCCTTGGAATGACCTGCCTTGGAGGCTCCGCCTCGCCAGCAATGCCATTAAGGCCGCTTCGCGCAGCAAAGCAAATAGTAGCGGAACGGGCGCTAGCCCTCCTGTAGGGCTCCATCGCCCCCACCGCCCATAAACCCACCCAGCAATCCCCTTCACCCGGCTAATTCTTTATATCGTCGCCAGAGGCGACTCCCGGCTCGCTTCGCATCGTTCGACACCGTACAACTTGCGCACTTACGCTCCTATTTGCGTTTGAGGCACGTCCATCTAGCGAAAAACAGGAAACTCCGCTGTGCTAGCCAGCGGGATCTAATAGTCGGTGGATTGCATATCACGCCTGCTGAATGTTGAAGTCCCCTGTGGTACGATAGAGCCATATCAGAGACGGACTCTGACTGACGATGACACGTCAGCAGTGCGGACGACGGCACTCACACCTTCGGGCAGAACGCGTGCCCCGCTAACCTGCGGATGCATTCAACGTGTCGATCCCTGGGTCTTGGGCGGTCCATCGTCCCCTCTCGACGTGACTGATCCTTTTCGTTCGTTGCAGAAAGGACTCGTGAGTGACGATTCGGAATTGATAGGAAATGAAAATGGGTGGCCTGCGTTGATTGCGGGGCCTCCGCTAATGCTGGTCTATTTTGCGTTCCCTTTTGCGGTTACGGCACTTGGATTCTTCGTCATCTACGCTTTCAGCGTTTGGGTAACAAACGCAGTGGCGTCCCCGTAAGTATCGCTGCCAAAGTTCGCGTATACACCTGTAACTGGCTGCAATCATTTCGGAATGCTATTAAATCGTTTAGGGGCTTTGATCTTAATTCGGGCCGTGGGATAGACGAAAGATGCCGGAGGCTTGCCCTGCGGAGCTTCACGTTTCTCGCTAAGTTATGACTCTCCCAACGCTCCCCCCTCATCCAGGTTCGGCGGCTTCGCCGCCGAACCTGGATGAGGGGAAGGGAGAGTCTCCACCTATTTAGCGAGAAACGTAACATTCCCCAGGTCAAGCGTGGGGCATTTCCACAAAACAGGTCAATTAGCTGATTATCTATCCAACGCAATTATTACCCAATCGAATCCATTGCCCAAAGGTATGCCAGAGGGTGCGATTGCGGCTGATACCTCCCAGCAGGTCCCTAATGGCTCCTAGCCACCTGTAGCGAGTGCTTCGAGTGACTTGAACGGCAAATACAGACGCATTGGGTAGCCCGGCAGTTCTGCAAAATCGAATCGCTGATAGAAACGTTTGGCCTGTTCGTCCACGCAATCGAGGATGACGGCGATGAACGCGAAGGTCCGGCTCGCTTCGTAGCAATCGACCAGCGAAGTCGCAAGCAAATGCTGGCCGATACCACGTCCTTGGAAGGATTGATCAACGCCCAGCCAAGCCAAAACGCTCACTGGTAACTGGCGGCGAGGCAACTTCTTGACTACGTCCGCCGGTAGGTCGGAGAAATCGACCTGAGAAAAGGCCAGGCTGTAGTAGCCGGCGATGATACGTTCATTGTCAAGCAAAACCTTGGAAGTCGTCAGGTGCTTTTGCTGACTTTGTAGTGCCGACTTTTTTAACCATGCGTCAACACTATCGTTTCCCGACTTAAATTTCTGACGTGGATGCGACTTATCAAGAATCTCGATCGACCATCCTTCAGAAAAGCGTGGCCCACTCAAGACTCGCCTCGCATCATTTTGCCGAGTTGCTTCTGCGCCTTGGTCAGTTTAGGCGGTTTAGACAGAGCCGTCCAAAATTGAAGCTGCTCTTCCGGAGTCAACGAGATCATCCGCGCCTCTGCCGCTGCCAATTCACGTCGAGCCTGGCCGACAACAATCGAACGGACGTAATCGCTAACGCTGACTTTCCGAAGTTCGGCAGCCGAAGCCAGCAATGCCTTAGATTCCTCGTCAAGTCTCACCATAAGTGAGCTGTTTTTTTGCATCGTTTTCACTCCAGACCAATGATTTTCCACAGTCTCATTGTACTGCGTTACGCAATACAATTCAATGGATCTATGGAAGTGTATTTGGTAGGAAAGTGTGGGTACCGCTGCTCTCCTGGCATTGGGTAAACGGCTGGGGCATTAGGCGGTACCATAAGAGTAAAATAACACTCATCGCTCAACGCTAGCCGACCTCCTACAATTCAAGGGTGTGTGATTCGGATTCGGGTCACATCGTGGTTCATGTGTTGGAGGGCTTAGCGGATGAAACGCAAGAAAATGATGTATTTTTCGGCGACAGCGTTCCTCGTTTTGGCAGCCGTTTTTGCTTGGAATACGGTGTCTAGAGCTGCCTACGAGTCGGCAGAATATACGGTGGTTACCTCCGATGGCAAATTCGAAGTCCGCGAATACCCAGACCTGATGCTCGTGGCCACGACGACCAAACTTGATGCACAAGGCCGTGACGGCAGCTTTATGAAACTGTTCCGCTACATCAGTGGAGCAAATGAATCGGACAAAAAGATCTCGATGACGACACCCGTCTTCATGGAAAATGACAAAGCGGATTCGGCGGTCCAAATGGGTTTTGTAATGCCCAAAGATATTGCCGTGCAAGGTGTCCCTGCACCGACCGGCCCAGGCGTCGCAGTGCGGAAACGAGCGGGAGGTCGCTTTGCCGTTCTTCGATTTTCCGGGCAGCTCGATACCAAGCAGGCCAAGGATGCGGAAGTCAAGCTTCGAACCTGGATGGCATCCCAGGAGCTGGTCGCCGACGACTCGGTGGAATCTAGCGGTGTGGAAACTGCCGGCTACGATCCCCCGTTCACTCCAGGCCCGCTGCGACGGAACGAAGTCCTGATCCGTCTAAAGTAGCCCGATTCGCCGTGGCGTTCACCAAAGCTCTAAGGTCGTACCTAGTACCAAGCTCGTCATCCCTTAGATCATGGTCCAAGCTGAGTTCGCTAACGTCGCCTGTCTGCAAAAGCTCAATAGCAACGCTTGCAGCGACTGTCGCACAAGCGGAAACTCTCGCGATGATGGGAGACCGATTGAGCAATATCGATCGCGAAAAACTTCATGCGAGGGTCATGGGCTTCATGACCAAAACCAAAGCCGGTCCGGAGCCAACTCCGGCCGAGATTGAACAAGCGATTGGGAAGCGATAATCTGATTCAAGATGGCCTACAGGTTGACCTCAGGTTTGTCCTTCGTGGCTGGCAGGTTGAGTAGGGCTTCCTGCATGTCGGGTGCGAGTTGGTTGAGATCCATGATCTGGCTCATACGTGGCTGGGTGACATGACCGCGGCGGGCCGTTTCGATTGTGTCTGACGCTTCTTCTTGAGGCATCCGGCCCCTTAGCAACCGGAACATTAAGATGCATATGGGTAGTCGGTATAGCCTTTAAAAATAATAACTCCCCTTCTCCTCGCTTCGAGGAGAAGGGGCCGGGGGATGAGGATCTTCGTCCTGGTCATCATCGTCACCATAACGGCTTGTTTTTCGCAATTCCTGGTACGTGCATGGTACCGTACGTGCATGGTACCGCTCTCGCGAAGCGTGCAGCTCCCACAATCGCGCCTTTTGCGTTCAACAAGGCTATCCTCTAGTTCGTAGACACTCATAACTTTTACCGATTCCTCGCCTGAACCTACCCGGCTTAGTCCCACCAATTGAATGCAAGTTCACCAATAGTCTGCGGCTTCCAGTACTTAATCTGTTCGCGTTCAATTCGGTCTAGCGGCACCAAGTCCGATTCCTCGATCTTTCCTCTAGAAAAACTGGCAAACAGAGACGTTGAGCAAACCGAAATCTCTTCAAACCACTTGCGATTTCCGACCTAGCTCTCGTTATCGCTAACGAGCTAGTTGCCATCTTGACCACCATCGTGAACAAACATAGAGAGTAGCTTTCAAACTTCTTTCTTCAGACTTCACACTTCCGACGCTTCCCCTTGTTAAGTATTTGTTACGTCATTGCGATATAGACTCAGGCAATTTCTCGAGGTTCGCAAAGATATTTGGATGCTCTACGAACCATAAGGTTCTCATTGGCCTGAAGAAAAAGTTTGCTGCATGTGCTTGTCCGGAAACTGTCTCGATGTAATCGGGACAACCAAGCAGCCTGCTTCCGTAGTTCTCACGGCTCGACACGTTTTCAATGGGGCGTTTGGTATCATTTCTTATTCATTCAGATGCACAATCGTCGGAGTTTATGATCAAACGCTTGGTGGTAAACTGCCAGTCGGAATCACTCAGTGCTTTGAGCGTTATCGCTCACGCTGACCGCGAGAATTCCTCTCAGCGTTTCGGGTCGACAATCTTTAGCAACTCCGTGTCGGTTCGCAGATACATGCCAGTCCCATCGAAGGCGGGAGTGGCATAGGTACGGCCAGAAATCTCGTTCACTTGTACTACCTCAAAATCCTTGCCTGTTCGTACCCATTTTGCGACCCCTTCCTCGCTTAGAAACAATATGCGCCCATCCGCATAAACTGGAGACGCGGAGTAATTCCCGCCCAGCCGCTCCATCCAATGCTGCTCACCAGTCTTGGCATCCAAGCACGCAGCGATCCCTTTGTCGGAGACGGTATACAAAAGACCATCGACCAACACCGGAGTAGGTGTACTGGGTGCCGATCGTTCACGACGCCATGCAACGTGAGTCCCCGTCACGTCCCCCTTGCCTCCTAATCGAACTGCCATCAACTCGGGATTGTCGTAGTCATGGTTGTAGATAACCAAATCTTCGAACACGATCGGTTGAGGTACCACCGACCAGCCAGGTGCTAAAACGCGAAAGACTTCCGAGCCATCAGACAAATCGTAGGCGGCAAAATGCTCAGGCCCCGGTGCGAGCACAAGGGGTTTGCCATCAACCTGGGCGATCGAAGGCGTGACAAACGAATGGCTGATCCTCGCCGAAACACCTCGCTGCGTCTTCCAGACGATCGAGCCGGTCCGTGCATCGAGCGCAACGACAAACGGGTCCTTGCTGCCGTCACAAACGATCGCCAATCGCCCATCACGCAATATGGGGGACCCTCCCGATCCATGCACAGGTGGATAAATCAATTCCGTACACAGCCATTGGACCGTTCCATCCTCGCAAGCCAAACGAGCAGTCCCGAGTGTCCCGAAATGGACGAAGACCGAACCATCGGCCACGATCGGCGTCGGACTGGCGTGGCTGTTCTTGTTATGGATCGATGGTATGGAATCGACTACGCGGACTTCCCGTTCCCAAATCGTTTTACCACTGCTGGCATCGAGAGCCATGGCGACGAGGGATAGTCCGGAGCCTTTGGGAACTGCAGATGTTAGATAGATTGTGCTTTCGACCACGACAGGTGACGACCATCCCAGTCCCGCGATCGGCGCACGCCAAACGACATTGGTCGTATCCGACCATTCGACCGGAACATGGTCCATGCGGACATGTCCGTCTGACGATGGTCCTCGAAATTGGGGCCAATCTCCGAAATAGCCAAGTGCAATTAGCAGCAACAGATATCGCATAGGTGGGATTTGGGGCAAGAGGAGGAACCGCAATCCCCCGATATCATAATTCGAGGGTTCCTCGATTGCACCCCACCATCGCTGGATTTCGTCCATTGGAAACATGTGCTGCGGAATGCCGTTGCGATCATGCGTGTCTTTCGCTGGCTGTTATACTGGGCCAACCCAGACGGCTTATCCGGCTATTGAACCAAAACAGGAGTCAGCTCTCTGTATTCGGTTACTCCCATCAGAGACAAAAGAATTAGTTGCGAGACGTTTAGGAAATTTCATATCCGACACCTGCTGCTGGTTGTTGTTGCAGTAGCTGTTATGTGCTCGATGTTCGTTACTGCTCGGAATAACTACTATGCCGAGCGGTTTCAAACCGAATCGGCTCTGGCGAAGATTAAGGGTATTTCGAATATAAAACTGCATTCCTACAACGACGTCACCGAGGAAATAAGGAGCAGCAGCTTTTCAATCGATAGCCAGCCTGGCTCGATCGTGCAACTCGGAGGCCTAGTGAAGTATGCGGATGAAGGCCGATTCTCGATACATCGAATCCCAAGATGGCGAATAGTTACGGCCCCTCAGCCAAAGGCTTCTAGTGCGGTCTGATGCCGGATCGTTTGCTTATCACCCACGGCTTAAAGAATTGGGGATCCGAACCCATCGCTTCGCTTGCATCCGAGCCGAAGAACTTTTTCCCCCACACCGCTCGAATTTTAGCTATGCTACAATTTGGGCAAAGATAATGATAGGACGTTGATTCCAACGGGTATCCACCGGTTCTATTCTTGCTTCCCCCTCACTGTAGATTCCCTCCGTAGATTCCCTCCGTAGATTCCCTCCGTAGATTCCCTCCCTCCTGTTCTCCTCCTGGCAAAGATTTTTAAAAATGCCTTGTTCAAAAATGCGACTTGTATTGAACCGCTGCCTCCACGTACTGCTATTGGCGATGTTGTCTTGGGCGACGCCATCGAGTAACGGCTCGAACGGATCCCAACCGTTCTCATTCCATGAAAATGATTTAGTGACGATCTATGGGAGTGGCCTTGCAGACCGCATGCAACATAACCCGTGGGTCGAAGCGGTCTTACAGAGTCACTTGCAGGGAAAGAACGTTCGCTTTCGAACGATGAGCTTTTCCGGCGACACGGTCACAAAGCGTCCACGCGACGAAGGGCACATCAACGAAGAAGAGTACCTACAGCACGTTGCCCCGAGCGTGATTTTTATGATGTTTGGATACAACGAGTCCTTCGCGGGTCCCGATGGAGCCGACGCTTATCAAGCTGAACTTGTGGCCATGATTGAGAGGTACCGAGCAAAGCGAAAAGAAAAAGGAGTCGAAGCAAGATTCGTCCTGTTCAGCCCGATCGCGTACGAAAACACGGGCGATCCAAATTTACCGGAAGGGACGCAAATCAACGCTAACTTGGCGGCTTATACCGAGGCGACTCGGCGAGGAGCGCAAGCTTCGGGTGCTACATTTGTCGATCTATACTCACCGACGTTTCAATTGTTCACTTCTAGTCCCGAACAATTCACGATTAATGGGATCCATCTGAATCCTGCTGGCTATCGGAAGCTGGCCGACATAATCTCGCAAGCCTTGATCGGCGAGCCAGCTCCCAACGACGAGCAGCGTCTGAATGTCATTTATCAAGCGGTACAAGACAAGAACTGGCATTGGCACAATCGGTACAATGCGACCGACGGAAATGATGTTTGGGGCAATCGATCAGGCTTGACATTCGTCGACGGACAGAGCAACGCCGAAGTGCTGAAGCACGAATTGACCATGCTGGATGTGATGACAGCCAATCGCGATCCTGTGATTTGGGCCGCTGCGGCTGGGAAGAAAATCAAGGCTGACGACAGCAACGTGCCTCCGCCCATCAAAGTCATTTCCAATGTAGGCGGTGGCAGCGCTAGCTCCAGTGGCGAAAAGGAAGGGACGGTCAAATATCGGAGCCCCGCAGAAAGCGCGGCGATGATCAAGGTTCCCGAGGGATATGAATTAAATGTGTTTGCATCAGAAGAGATGTTCCCGGACATGGCCAACCCGGTCCAAATGCAGGTAGACAGCAAGGGCCGGCTTTGGGCTGCCTGTTGGAACACCTATCCGAAATGGGAACCACTCAAGGAAATGAATGACACCTTGATGATCTTCGAAGATACCAACGGAGATGGTGTGGCGGATCAACGCAAGATCTTTGCCCACGTCCACAATCCGTTGGGATTCGAGTTTTGGGGTGGTGGTTTAATCGTGACTTCCGGGCCCGACCTGCTGTTTCTCAAAGACACCGATGGCGATGATGTGGCCGATGAACGCACCATTCTGTTGCAAGGTCTGGGAACGTCCGATACTCACCACGCTGCCAACAACTTGATCTACGGTCCGGATGGCGGTATTTATTGGCAAAGCGGCATCTTCCTCGTACACAATCACGAAACGCCCTGGAATCAGAATCTTACTATCGGCGATTCCGGTATGTATCGCTTTGATCCACTCACTTTTGCCATTGCCCCTCATGCTGGCAACTCACCGAACCCGCATGGCACGAGTTTCGACTATTGGGGTTATCTCTACGCCAATGATGGTACCGGAGGCCGATCATTCCAGGTGCGTCCAGAAGGCAAAGGCTTCAAGATGCACGAATTGCTCAAGGTCGAGTTTCGTCCCGTTGCCGCCAATGAAATCCTGTCATCCGAACATTTCCCGGATGACATGCAACAGGACTTTTTGATCTGCAACACGATTGGATTTTTAGGTGTCAAACAGTACCATTTGGACCGGGACGGAGACGGCCAAAATCGAAAGCTTGGTGAAGTATGGGGTACACCCGTCAAGGAATTGCTCAATAGCGAAGATCGCAATTTCCGACCCACCGACGCGATTGTGGGGGCCGACGGAGCGCTTTACGTAGCGGATTGGTGCAATGTCATCATCGGGCATATGCAGCACAACATCCGCGACCCGAATCGCGATCACCGACATGGGCGCATCGTGCGATTAACTGTCAAGGATCGCCCGTTGCAACGCCCTGTCAAAATCGATGGCCAACCGATCGAGGAGCTTCTAGAGAACCTAAAACACCCGATCAATGGGGTTCGTCATCGAACCCGAGTGGAGCTGAGTGGGCGGAACTCGAAAGAGGTAATCGCTGCCACGCAAAAATGGATGGCTGGATTTGATCCGAACGATGAACGCGAAGCACATCATTTGCTCGAAGCCTTGTGGATGCACCAACAGCATAACGTGAGAAACGAAGTTTTGCTTAATCAACTCCTCAACTCAACGGTTCCTCATGCGGTCGTCGCAGCAAAAACCGTGCAGCATTTTTGGTACAACGTCGACGCGACCGGTGCCAGTGGCTTCGCAGCCCCAGCCGAGATTGAAATTGTCGACTACGAGGTTCCCAAGCGACTCAGCCCAGTTGAACAAGAACAGTTCCAGCGAGGCTCCTTGATCTACCAGCGTGAGTCACACTGTGCGACTTGCCACCTGGCCGATGGACAAGGCAACGGAGTCATCTACCCGTCGTTGATTGGTAGCACATGGATCAACGGCAGTGAAGAACGATTGATCAAACTGACCCTACATGGATTGTGGGGAAAACTCACAGTTCATGGCAAGACCTATGATCCGGCCCGCGGCGTCCCGCCAATGACCGCTTTTAAGAACCTGCTAACAGACCAAGAATTAGCCGATGTCCTGACATTTGTTCGAAACAACTGGGGTAACAGTGGTTCGAGTATTTCGGCCGAAACCGTGGCACAAGTTCGCGCGGCAACTTTGGAACGTTCGATCTTCTGGAAGCCGGAAGAATTGCTGGCCGAGCATCCATTGGAAGCAGAGTTGGCTTTGGCGGAACTGGGGCTCAATCCTGAAGGTTTTTCCAACAAGGCATTAGAAGATGAACTCTTGGAAATGGAAACCACGGAGTTAGTTCGGATGGCAAAGGAGACAGGCAATGCCGACCGCGGCAAGGAGCTGTTTTACAAATCGGCTGCAGCCTGTGCGTCTTGTCACGATCCGGCAACAGGAGCCCCACGAATTGGCCCAGACCTCAAATCGTTGACGACAAAAATTACCCCCGAGGAACTGGTGGATTCGGTGCTTCGCCCGTCGAATCGGATCGACAAAGACTTTGCCCAGGTAACCGTCCTGACCGTCGATGGTACAATCTATACGGGAATCCGAATCTCAGAAGACGAGAAACAATTGGTGATTCGAAACTTAGCACAACCAGACCCGATCGCCATTACGCGCGATGAAATCGAAGCAGTTAGCGAATCCCGCACATCATTAATGCCAGCGAATTTGGCACAAACGCTCAAAAGTCGCGAGGAATTCCTCGACTTGATGAAGTACGTGCTCGAAGCTCGAAAACACTGATGTTCGGACACTTCTCAAGCCAGGAGCATTCCCAATCCTTCTGGCTTGAACGTCAGCCTACCGACGAGATAGTTCCAGCAAATAGAATCCGGACAGTAATTGTTTAGCGATGCTTTAGAAATTGGAATCGAACCATTTACCTTGCGCCACTTCAAATGGATAGAGTGGACGGCGACGGTTGTGGAACTCCATTTGATCGAGATCTGCCGATGTGGAACCGATGGTATTGACACGTAGGAACTGGTCGCATACCTCGCGATAAGCTGCGAGCGGCGCGTTGACACCTTTCGCGACCAGAATGCGGAACTGTCGCGCATCCAATTCACAACTTGTAATCTGCTGTAAACTAAACGGAACCATGCGGCGACTGGTAAGCATGATTGTTAGATTGCGATCGAGTGTTTCAACGATCACGGTCGCTCCTTGATCAAAATCGACGATGCCACCATGTCGAGGCGCGGTTTCACGAAAGTGGCCTGAATGTAACGATCGTACGCGAATATCAACGTGGAGCGGACTACCATGACGATCATCCACTTTGCCACCAACTGCCAAACTCAGATGCGCACCCACACCTGCTGCAGTACAGGTCACGACAGCTTCCGGGTCGTATAAGCATACAAAACTTGGTCCTAAACGCCGTTCCATTAAAGCCGCAGCCAAGCTTGTACCGTCAGCAGACGAGCCGCCGCCAACATTGTCCCCCATGTCCAGCAAGCAATAACGGGACTGAGTGTCTGACTCACAAGTTTTCAAAGCGGCATCGATGTTTATCAACTGACCATCAAAATCCGCTCGATGTTCCCACAAACGGCCAGCAAGTTCATCGGCGAGTTGCTGCGCCAAATTGTGGTCATCATCAGTCACAACAATGGTAGCTGCCCCCATGTCAACAACATCAGCATAGGGGAATCCGAGTAAAATGCTGTTCGAAAGGATTTTTGGTTGCGATAGCTGCAAATCAGCGAATTGATAGTGATGTTGCAAATGAGGTTCACTAGTGCATTGTCGTTCAATGTTGATCACCATCGGTGGGAAGCTCGCCGCCATCGTCGGCCGCCATTCACCTCGCACCGTCCGCACTATCAAAGTGGCCGCCTCGATACCGCGAGCTCGCTGATCCAAGTGCGGATTAGTACGATACGCAACCAATGCATCGCATGCCTTCACCATCGCAGGTGAAAGATTGGCATGCGCATCGAGCGTGCCAATAATCGGTAGGTCATTCCCCACTCGCTTCCGTAATGTGGTTAACCAATAACCATCCGCATCAGCTTCGAATTGGCTGACCGCCGCTCCATGTGGGGCCACCAAAATACCATCGAGCTCAGGTGTGGCTGAGACAATCGTCAACATGCGCGCCACCAGCCTGTCCATGGTATCTGCCGTGATGATCCCCGACGGAGTCGCGCGAGTCGCCAGCAGTGGTACCGCGACGACATCGCCATCGCGGTTACACTGTTCTAGACCCGCAAAAAAACCACCGATTTCATGATGACTGTCAGCCAACTGCAATCGAATAGCTTCACCCTCTAAATACAAATCCTCATGAAATTGCTTGAGTGTCGTCGGCTGTCGTACAAACGTGTTCGATTCATGGAGAAGTGAAATAATGCCGATGCGCATTGTTTGGCTATTCAGAAGATTTTTTGGATACGGTTCTCAGGAAGGAAACTGAGAAAGAACGTTGTCGAGTATGGACATAATCGTAACATTTCCGTTTTGTTTTGCAGGATTCACCGGATGCCTTCGCCGCACCTCTACGACGTCCTCCTTATAATCAGAACAAGTATGACAAATGAATCCTTCACAATCAATCAGGGCAATCCGACATGAAGTACACCATGGCTGAGTTACGTACACAGTTGTATTCCGCCGTCGTCGCTGATGCATTAGATCAATTAGGATTCCGTCATCAATCACCTCGCGTAAGCATGTTTCCGTTGACGACTACCAATTCGGTTCTCATGGGACGTTGCAAAACAACCCTTTGGGCCGATATGGCTCATGTCGATCCGCGACCTTACGAACTCGAGTTAAAAGCCGTCGATGATTGCCATCCCCATGATGTCCTAATCGCTGCCGCAGGCGGCTCGATGCGCTCGGGCATCTGGGGTGAATTGCTCTCTACGGCAGCCCTCAATACGGGGTGCGTCGGAGCGATTGTCGACGGTGCCATTCGCGATGTGGACAAAATCTCGGGCATGAAATTTCCCGTTTGGGCTCGAGGAACGTGCGTTTACGATAGCCTGAATCGCCAGCGTGTCATCGACATCGATGTCAAGGTCGAGATCGATGGAATCTGCTTTACCCCCGGAGATATAGTAATTGCTGATCGCGATGGCATCGTGGTCATCCCTCAATCGGTTGAAGAAGAGACGCTCCGATTGGCTCTGGCAAAAGTTCAAGGCGAAAACGTAGTCCGAGATGCCATTCGTCAGGGGATGAAGGCTGCCGATGCGTTTCAAAAATATGGCATACTATAGGCACAACTCAGCCAGCGAATTACCTCAAAGGATCCCTACATGAACACAGCAACGAACCGCCGAGTTTTCTTGCAACAAGCTGGCGCTTTGAGTATCGCAGCCAGCGGGCTCAAATCGCAGGCCGCGCAATCGAGTCCCAAACGGGTCGCCGGTATCGTGACCATCTATCGTCGAAACTCACATGCCGATGTTCTACTCAGCAAGATCCTTAAAGGCTGGGAAGAAGATGGCGGTCCAGGCCCCCATCTAAAACTCGTTTCACTCTATGTCGATCAATTTCCCAATGATGATCTCTCCGTCGAATTGGCTAAAAAGTATGGCTTTCGATTGTGTAAAACTATCCCCGAGGCATTAACCTTCGGCACCGACCAATTGGTCGTCGATGGTGTGATGAGTATCGGTGAACAGGGCGACTACCCGTACAATGCACTAGGCCAGCATCTCTACCCCCGTCGAAGATTCTTTGATGAGATCTGCGACACGATGAAAAAGTGCCAGCAAGTGATTCCCGTGTTCAACGATAAGCATCCCGGACCAGAATGGGGCGATGCGCACTGGATGGCTGTACGTGCTAAAGAGTTGAATTTACCTTGGATGGCTGGTTCTTCCTTACCAGTGGGCTATCGTACCCCTGATGTAACTTTGCCTTTCGGCTCGAAACTTCAATCAAGCGTCGCCGTCGGCTATTCTGGATTGGACATTTATGGTTTTCACACTTTGGATGTGATGCAAAGTATCCTCGAGCGACGCGCGCCACGAGATGCCGAAAACGAACTTTCCGGTAAGCCTGCAGAAAAAGGAGTCCGTTGGGTGCAGAGCTTACCCGTAAGCGATCTCAATCGGCTGATTGAGACAGGTGTCATCGACCCAGAGGTACTCGATGCTGCACTTGCTGCCAGCCAAACCAATCGCCAAGCTGTTCTCGACGCCCCACCAGAAGATGGTGCCATTTTCTTGATCCAGTATCGGGACGGATTGCTGGCACCGGCGATCATGTTAGCTGGAAAAGCTCAAGCGATCTCGATGGCATTCCAAGTGCAAGGTGGAGCGGTTTCAGCAACTCGCATGGAAGAACGGGTGGAGCCACGCTATCCACATTTTGCACTTTTACTAAAAGGCATCGAGCAAATGCTCTTAACGGGACGCCCTGTCTATCCCGTCGAGCGTTCGCTGCTATCGGCGGGTATGCTCGATGGCCTCCTCACCTCACGCCACAACGGTGGCGAGCGCATCGATACGCCACACTTGCTAATTGAGTATCAGCCAACCGACTATTCCTACGGGCAGCACATCACTCTCTAAGTCGTTTGCGAAGGTGACGCTCGGCAAAGTTTTCCCAGGGTGCGCTGCGCAACCCTGGGCTTTGATGTCGAACCGTACCGTCCTGTTCTGACCCAGCTCTCGTTATCGCTAACGAGCTAGTTGCCATCTTGACCACCATCGTGAAGAAATCTCGAGAGTAGCTTTCAAACTTCTTTCTTCAGACTTCACACTTCCGACGCTTCCCCTTGTTAAGTATTTGTTACGTCATTGCGATATAGACTCAGGCAATTTCTCGAGGTTCGCAAAGAAACAACCGACGAAGAGTGATCAGAGCGCCATGACGACGTGCGTCATTCGATAGCTCCCACTATCGCGGCAAGGGATTAGGATGTACTCCGATTCGGCAGTCGGTTGTTGGGATCATTTTAAAAAGTTCCTGGTTCTGAGTCGTCGGCAGACTTTCGTGAACGAAGAGCAAGGTCCAGCTCGGATCAATCTATCGAATCGCAACAATTGAAATGTACTCCTAAACGGCAGTTGGTCAAACCATCGCAAAGTGGTGTGGAGCTCGACCATCGAAAAAGTGCTTCAGAGGGCACGCCAGCTATACCGCCAACGAAAACGTGTTGTATGTTTTGACGCACTACGAACCATAAGGTTCGCGTTGGCCTAAAGAAAAAGTTTGCTGCATGTGCTTGTCCGGAAACTGTCTCGATGTAATCGGGACACCCAAGCAGCCTGCTTCTGCAGTTTCACGGCTCGACACGTTTTCCATGGGGCGTTAGGTATCATTTCTCATGGATTCAGATCCACAATCGAACCGTATTCGAGTGGCATTCAGCGATGGGGTTGATTCGCGAATCCGAGAATTTCGCCCGTAAGTTACTTGCATGCGTGTAACCTACAGGTTACCATCCTAAGTGTAACCTATGCGTTACTAACGAAAAAAACTTCAGCTTGGGGTAATCATGGCGATTCAGCAAATGGAACTGGCGGATAAATTAACGTTACGGCGCGCCCGCGTTGCCATTGTTTTGGGAGGGCTTTTTGTTGTGAGTATGGTAACGAGTCTTAATGTTGACATCGGCGACAGTCGCCCGGCTACCATTCAAATCGTTGCTTGGATCGTGTGGGCGATTGCCTTACTATTACTGGTAGCTATGGGTGGAGGTTGGTTTCGAAAGCCATTCGTTCGGTCGATGATGAATGACGATTCCACCGTTGAGAATCGCAGGTCTGCATTGGTGATGGGGTTCTGGGCGATCGTGCTTTGCGCATTTGTTATTTATGGCGTGAGTTTTTTTGAGAATATTACCGGGCGTGAGGCGATTCGTATTATGTTGTCTGCGGCGGTTGGCGTTGCAGCGATCCGTTTTGGAATACTTGAGCGAAGAGCTCTTAAAAGTGCCTGAACAACTCCACAATCGACTAAAAGAGGAGCGGGAGCGGCTGCAGATTACGCAAGCGCAACTGGCTGAGAAAGTTGGTGTCAGCCGTAAAACGATTAACACGGTCGAGAATGGCATTTTCATTCCGTCAACAGTTTTGGCACTAAAACTGGCCAAAGCAATTGGTCGGCCAGTTGAGCGACTATTTTTCTTGGTCGACTAGACCGATCTGGAGGTGCACCAGTCACAAGCTCTGAGCTGTAAGTTATAAGGAGTAAGTGGAGTACAGAAGGTTCTTATTGATACGTATATTCTGCTCCGGCTTGCAGTAGTGTCACACCCCACTCACGCTGACGCTGTCTTAGCAGTCTGTAAGATTTGGAGACGCGGTGATCAACCTGCGATCGTTCCACAAGCGCTTTACGAGCATCGGCTATTGCTAAACGCTATGGACTAAGGTCTAAAGACTGACTGGAAGCGGAAGGTAAGGGAGTTGATCGTCTCCGATTCATTTACTTAACTGGAGTGGAAGTCATGAAATACAGTCTTTTGGTTCGTGAAACTTTGCGTGTCGGATTTTGGTTTGGTGGAGTCTTGTTCTTGAGCGGCATTGCGGTTGCAGAGGACGATCCTGCATTTCAGCCAGTTAAAGAACTGTTTGCCGCGATGTCCAAACACGATGGCAAGGCTATGAAGGAGACTTCAACCGAGGACTTCCAGCTGCTCGAGCACGGCGAAGACTGGACAATGGACATGCTCGTGGATGCAGTGCAACCCAAGGGTGAAGCGTATGAACGCAAGAACTTCTTTAAGCAGATTCGAGCTCGACAGGAAGGCAACGTGGCCTGGGTGAGCTACTGGAACAAGGCGGAAATTCGTCGTAGTAGCGGGCTGCGGACCGTCGTTTGGCTCGAGAGTGCAGTGACTATAAGAGAGGGCGACCGCTGGAAAGTCCAGCTTTTGCATTCGACTCGTTTAGAATCCGATAAGGTTCCAAAAGACATCCAATGGGTTCCGTTTGAAGCGACTCCGTAGCCTCGTTTCATCTGTGTCTGCAAGCATTGTTGTGTCGGCGAGTGTATTAGCGGTTCCATGCAATTGGAAGTTTCTTGCTCGTTTATAGGAGTCTCATCATGCACCAACAACTTGTTGCTACGATATTCGCGTTAGCGCTGCTTTCTCTCGGATCTGCTACTGTGGCTCTGTTTTTCAAACCACGCGATTTCGCTCGTGGTTTCTGGTTGATGTTAGGACTTTGGGGCCTTCTCGACGGGCTCATCGTGTGGCCATCGCTGCTGCAGGAACCTATGGCCCCAGAACAGCTGCACATAGTGCTAGGAATCAACTTGCTGCTCCAACTCATCTACCTGCCGACCGGTATTTTGCTGCTAACCCGTACGAAGGCTCTCGTTAAAGGATTCGGCTGGGGCGTTTTGGCTTCTGCGATTCCGCTTGCGATAATCGATGCTGTGTTCTACCTGCGATTGTCGAGCCAGTGATTATTCCGCTACTCGGGCCGCTACTTTGACTCGTCCGCAGGCGTTGGTCTTGATAAAGGACTTAGACCAGTTGGTGTCGTAGACCACGTGTTGGATCACACGTTTGCCGTACGGTTTACTCGAGTAATGAAGAAAGATGCCACATCTATACAGAGCGATATGGCTTTCGGCACCAAAAATTATCAACGACTCATTATCAAAAGTAGCTTCTCCCGCATGTCTCAAAACCCGTACCAAGCCACGAATGCCTCTCCTCCTTTACCACCGCGTCGTCATTCGATCTCAGCACTCGTTGTTTGTTTCGCTATCGCTCTTCGACGGGTTGTCCACTTTTGTCAGTCGCCAAAGAGGGGATTATTAGCATCAGCGGGAGGAATATAGTAAAATGAGTATCCCCCACGAGGATCCTTGCTTCCTAGCGTCCCACCTGCCATTCCTTCTTTGAACTGCGTACCTACCCATGTTTCTACGGAACACGCTTCCGCTACCAAGTCTCGGCTATCGAGTAGAACGATCGCGAATTGGTCTGTCGGTTGTACTTTTAGCTTTCATGGTATCTGCTGTCGGTGCAAAGGATTTTTCTCCAACTGCACCTGAAAAACCGGGCCAGATTGATGAAACCCAAAGCGCTGACATCGATTTCTTCGAAAATAAGATAAGACCTATTCTGATCGAGCATTGTTATTCGTGTCATGCTGCGGATGCAAAAATTATTCGCGGAGGTTTGTTGGTCGATAGCCGTGACGGACTTCTTGAGGGGGGTGACAGCGGCCCCGCCCTGATTCCGGGTAACGTGGACGAGAGTTTGTTGCTGTCAGCCTTAAAGCATGAATCGTTCGCAATGCCTCCTGATCGCAAGTTGCCTGATTCGGTAATCGCGGACTTCCAAACATGGATCGCGCGCGGCGCGATCGATCCTCGCGATACGGGAAACGCCGAGCCACCACGCGGAGTCGACTTCGAAGCTGCAAAGTCCCATTGGGCTTTCCAGCCAATCAACGATCCTGTGCCCCCGAGTGTGTCCAATGAGGGATGGGTCAAAAGCCCTATTGATCGCTTCGTGCTAGCTCAGTTGGAAGCCGCGAATATGAAACCGCGTCCCCGGGCCGACAAAGAAACTTTGATTCGACGGGCCAGTTTTGATCTTCTTGGATTACCTCCAACCGTTGCTGAGGTGGAGGAGTTTTTGGCAGATGAATCGCCCGAGGCGTTCGAAAAAGTAGTGGACAAACTCTTGCAGTCGCCTCACTACGGTGAACGTTGGGGCCGCCATTGGTTGGATCTCGTTCGCTATGCTGATTCCAACGGAGCTGATGAAAATCATGAGCTTCCCAACTCGTGGCATTTTCGCGATTGGGTCGTTCGAATGATCAATCGCGATCAACCCCTCGATCAATTTATCACCGAGCAACTCGCTGGCGATTTGCTACCCAAGACTGGTGATGAGCAAATCGATGGCGAACGATTAACCGCGACAGGAATGCTGGTCATCGGTCCCAAGATGTTAGCCGAACAAGACAAAGATAAGATGGTCATCGATATTGTCGACGAGCAGATCGATACGGTTTCACGTACCATGCTCGGTTTGACTATCGCCTGCGCTCGCTGTCACGATCATAAGTTCGATCCCATAACTGCAAAGGACTATTATGCTCTCGCAGGAATCTTCTACAGCACCAAGACGATGGCTGATCGCGCTTTCGTCTCTAATTGGCTCGAACGTCCACTTCCCTCCGCCGAAATCGAATCGCAGCGAGTGGAGCATCAAAAACAGATTGACGCTACCAAGGTCGAACTAGCGGCTTCGGAAGAAGCACTCAAGTTGCAGACCGAAAAACTGAACCAATTGCAGACCGAATTGGAAGCCGCCAAGGCAGAAGCGGAGTCGCTCAAACAAAAGGTCGAAGCTCAGAAGAAAGAAGTCGAAGAAGCCGAGAAAGGAATGCCAAACTTCACGATGGTCATGGCTGCGGATGAAGCGACTCCCACCGAATTGCCAATTCATATTCGAGGAAATCACCTGACACTGGGCAAGGAAAAAATCGCTCGCGGGATTCCTGCGATTCTAGCCGAAACAGCTCCTCAGCCCATCATGCCCGAAAATCAAAGCGGTCGCTTACAACTCGCTCAATGGTTGGTCTCACCAGAGAATCCGTTGACAGCACGCGTCATGGTGAATCGGATTTGGATGTGGCATTTCGGACAAGCCTTGATGCGTTCCCCCTCGAATTTTGGGCTGCGTGCCGAAGAACCAACCCATCCGGATTTGCTTGACTATTTGGCTAGCCGCCTGATCGAAGACGACTGGTCGATGAAACAGTTGCACCGCACTATTATGAATTCTGCGACTTATCAAATGGCTAGTGATGTCGACTTTCCCGAGTCACAACAATACGCCCAACAAGATCCCGAGAACCGACTTTTGTGGCGTCGAACACGTCGTCGGCTCGAGGCGGAACCGGTACGCGATTCGGTTCTGTTCGTGGGAGGAGGCCTTGATCTCAAGATAGGAGGCAAAGCCCCCGATGTGAACGCAAATCGTCGTGCGATTTACTTGCCCGTGAATCGAGCTTCGCTGTACGAGATGTTTTCCACCTTCGATTATGTAGAAACCGCCAACCATATTGAACAGCGTCCGACGACTACAGTGCCTCATCAAGCGCTGTTCTTGCTCAACAGTCCGATAGTTCACGCACAAGCGACGGCCATTGCCAAAGAATTAATCTCAAGGCACGAAAATCCTCAAGATAGGGTTCGGGCTTTGTTTGGCATCTTGTACGCCAGACAACCGACAGAAGCGGAACTGAACAGATCGATGCTCTTTATCGAGGATGCAGAGTCTCGACTAGAGAGCGTTACCGACCCCTTAGAGCGAGCCACTCAGGCTTGGTCCGCACTTTGCCGTTCGATGATAGCTGCCAACGAATTTGTATACATTGACTGAAAAGGTTTACCATGTGGACTCGCCGACAATTATTACGTCAAGCATCCGCCGGATTCGGTTCGCTGGCATTGATCGATCTCTTAGCTCGGTGTCAAGCTGCCGATCAAGGGACTGTGGCCAACAGTCCCCTAGCAGCCAAGACGCCACATTTCGCTCCCCGAGCTAAACGGGTTATTTTCTTGTTCATGCATGGCGGTCCATCGCATATCGATACCTTTGATTACAAACCGGAGTTAATCAAACAAGATGGAAAACCGCTACCGTTTGATAAACCGAGAATTCAATTTGCTCAAACCGGAAACCTGCTGCGTAGCCCTTGGGAATTCCGACAATATGGCCAGTCTGGGGCATGGGTTAGCGATCTGTTTCCAAATGTAGCGAAGTGTGTCGATGATATTACGTTCATCAAATCCATTCACGGTTCCAACGAAGCCCACGGAGGAGCACTCTTAAAAGTCCATACTGGATCCGATACATTTATACGACCTAGCATGGGTGCATGGATTAGTTACGGTTTGGGAACAGAGAATGAGAGTTTGCCGAGTTTTATTACTATCAATCCTACACTTGGTCACGGTGGCGTTCGCAACTTCGGTTCGGCATTCTTACCACCTATCCATCAAGCGACCCGAATCGGTTCCAGTCATGCAGATATGAAGACGGCCAAGATCGAGAACCTTACTAACAACAGTGTTTCACCAGAGTTGCAACGCAAACAAATCGAACTGCTCGGAGATCTCGATCGATTAAAGCGAGCTGGCACATCGGCTCGTATCGAGTCCGATCTCGATGCTAGGATCGAATCGTTTGAATTGGCGTTTCGTATGCAATCAGCCGCTCCGAGCCTGCTCGATATCTCGGGTGAAACCGAATCAACTTTGGCCATGTACGGAATCGATGGCAGCCCAACCGATAATTATGGGCGTCAATGTTTGATCGCGCGACGAATGTCCGAAGCGGGAGTGAGATTCGTTCAAGTGTCGCATGCTTACTGGGACCAGCATTCGGAGTTAAAGGAAAAGCATCAGGAACTATCCACCGAAGTGGACAAACCAATTGCAGGTTTGTTGATGGATTTAAAGCAACGCGGCATGCTGGAGGATACCTTGGTCATGTGGGGCGGAGAGTTTGGACGAACGCCAACGGCTCAAGGTGACAACGGTCGCGATCACAACCCACACGCGTTTACCTGGTGGATGGCTGGCGGGGGCGTCAAAGCCGGTTTCAGCTACGGAGAATCCGACGATTTTGGCTTTTACGCGGCTCACGACAAGGTTCACGTCCACGACTTGCACGCAACGATCCTGCATCTATTGGGGATCGACCATGAGAGGCTCACCTACCCCTACGGTGGCCGAGACTTTCGGCTAACCGACGTGGAAGGAAACGTCATCCACCAAATCATGGCGTAAGTAAACCTCTAACTTTGCTCTGACTATGCGATTTCAGCCTACGCGATTTCAGAATTCAGGTGCCGTACCCCAAAAGGTGGGTGAAGCGCTATCCGGACGAAAAATTTAAGTTTTGGTGGTTGAATTAGCGTTGCATAATGCTGAATCTGTTTTATCCACCAGCAGAATCCCAGACTATGAACAGCATGGGAGACGGCGTCCTCGGCTGGAAATGTGGTTATCTGTTACCTGCCCCATCCGTTTTCCAACACGCCAATCTGTAATTTTTTAGAACGGCCTAGTTGACTCGTTCGTACAATGCGTCAACTGGTTCGCGACCGTTACACATCTTGCTCGATTGAGCATCCCCCTTCAAAATGTTTTTTGATAAGACGGATTCAACCTATGAAAATCAAATTTTTCGGACTAGCACTCGCAGCTGTTGCGGGTTTGGGCGCTGTAGCCAAAGCTGACAAGAACATTGTCGAAACCGCTGTTGAAGCAGGCAGCTTCAAGACCCTAATTGCAGCAGCAACCGCTGCTGATCTCGGTGGGGCTCTCTCAGGCCCTGGACCGTTCACTGTCTTCGCTCCAACTGACGAAGCCTTTGGTAAGTTGCCAAAGGAAACCATCGCCGAATTGCTAAAACCTGAAAACAAGGCAACTCTTCAAGCTATCCTCAAGTACCACGTCGTTTCCGGTACTGTCATGGCAGCGGACGTAGTTAAGGTCAAAGGTGCGGTTTCCCTAAACGGTCAACGCATTGCCGTTAAGGTGGACGGAGGAAAGGTTTCAGTTGACGGTGCTAACGTTGTCAAGACTGACATCAAGTGCAGCAACGGTGTTATCCACGTCATTGACAGTGTGATTCTTCCTTCGACCGACTTGATTCCAGCCGTTGCAGAGAAGGCTGGTTCGTTCAAGACTTTGCTCGCCGCTGTTGGAGCTGCAGGTTTGGCTGAAACACTGAGCGGAGAAGGTCCTTTCACAGTATTTGCTCCAACCGACGAAGCTTTCGCTAAGATTCCAGAAGCGACCATCAAGGATTTGCTCAAGCCAGAGAATAAGGACAAGCTTGTTGCCATCTTGACCTACCACGTTGTTCCAGGCCGAGTTTTCTCGGAAGGTGCTTTGGAAGCCAAGTCTGCTAAGACTGTCCAAGGTTCCAGTGTTAAGATTTCCGTCAAGGACGGTGCAGCCTATGTCGAGAATGCGAAGATTGTCGCCACCGACGTCAACGCTGCTAACGGCGTGATCCATGTAATCGATACTGTCATCATGCCACCTGCCAAGTAATTTGGTTTGGCTGAATAGATAAAAATGAAATAGGGGTAGCATCATCATGCTACCCTTTTTTTATTTCGGTTGTCGGACTTCGGTATTATACGGATCCATCCGACCCATTTTTCAACATGCTCATCGGCATTACCGCCTTGGGCGTTCGCTGATCGTTCGTGAGATGGTTGCTGTCCATTCCAGAAAGTTGCAGCTAAAGCTACTGTGAACACTACCTTAAGTTATTCACACCGCTAGAGATTAGAGAAGCGCAAGAGGAACAATGATCAATTACCCTCAAGACATCTCTTGCGTCACTCCCATCTCTTGCGGTGTAAACTTATCCACCGAGCTTCGCGGGTCGCTTCGCGTGGGCGAGCTGATTGGGGCCGCACCATCAACCAATCAGCCAGTAGTCTCAACGGCGGGGGCTTGAGTCCATCAGCGGTGGATTCCTTATTCCGGTACGCGGGCCGCACTCAGAAGTGCTGTGTCCCCGTACTTTCTGCTATGGAGGCTTTTGGATGGCGGCCGGTTGCACGCTCGGAGCCATCGCAATAAGTGTGGGTATGATCCATCTAGCAAGCACCCTGGGTACGATACTGCACCGATCCAACTTGAAGTGTCCATGTGGTGCGTGCCGCGATGACGACTACGTTTGGATTGGCCAGGACAGCCAAAACAACCCTATCGCAAAGTATGCTTGCGGAAAGACGGTCGTACTCACACATAGAAAGTTCAAAGAAGTAAAATCGATGTAACACCCTGCCCCAAGTAGAACAATCAGTGCCATCCATGTAACATCCCGCACTGTGTCCGCTTGCGGCCCCTCCCTTAGGATATTCACACCGCTAGAGATAAGAGAAACGCAAGAGGAACAATGATCAGCTATTTTCAAGACAACTCTCGCGTCACTCCCATCTCTCGCGGTGTAATCCTATCAACCAAGTTTCGCGGGTCGCTTCGCGTGGGCGAGCTGATTGGTGGTGCTTCGCATGGTGCCAGCCACTGTTTTGGTGCTTCGACAACCTGAAGCGGAAACGGACTTTGGATCGCCCCTTGAAAGCTTCATCGAGGTGGAAAGAGCCCGTCAACGCGTTTTCGCCACGCACGGTCTAACGATCCACGTTCCTGATAGCCATTTGTCCCCAAATGGCGACCAGAACAACGGTAATGGAGGAAGTAACTGGGGGCAAAACGGTGACGGGAACGGTAACAACTCGTCCGGCGGTAATCAAAGCAACGACAATCCAGGCAATCAGATGGAGGTCCCGACACCTCCGGTCACACCGGGTGGTATTCGAATCGTCATCGATATCTACGGAGATATCCTTTCTGAGCATAGCGAAGAGGAGTGGCAGTTAATCAATGCCCACATGGCCAAGCGTTCGTGGTCGGATTGGTTCCACGGTCGATTGAAATCCCATTTGCAGGCGGGTGGATTCCAAGTTGGATTTCACAAGCATGATTTTCCGGATCCTCCCACGCTTAACGATGCGGTGCTGGGAGTCGCGAAGGTCGCCGGTGGGCATTCTGGCGACTTGGTAGATGAGGGGCTCGATTTCGCGGCAGCGGTCAATGACAAAGTGACGCCCACGGGATCGACCACCCGGGATTTGATGGGAAGCCTTACAGGTTACAACGGCTTCAACAATCCGAATGGTGCTGGTTCATACTTGGGTGGTTGGGTTGGATTCCTAGCCAGCCTGTTCGTCCCTGGCCCCAAGGGAGGCAATGCAGGAGGCAATGCTCTAGGTAATCTTGCCAAGCAGGGAGCGACAAAACCCAAGACGCTTGGTATTATTGAGAACGGCTTGTCCGTCGGGAAAAATCCTCCTCGGGTTAATGCCCCAGTTAGTACAGCGGGCGGGTTGATTAGCGTTCCTGGCTTTAGAAATGGCCAGCTTCTAGCGGAACATTATGCGAAGCACGCCCGAGGCGTTATCTGGAAGCGGGACAAGTCTGGCGTTTTAAAGGAACTTGCTAAGCCAGGCGGCGCGGACATGCCTGAATTTGGAAGTCTTGCAGCCTATAAAGCCGCAGCACAGCGTATGTGGACGCAGAGAGCGGGCGGTAGCATCGTAGAACACACGATGGCGAATGGCGAGCGCATACGTTGGAACTGGGCAGATAAAACATTCGGCGTGTTGTCGAAAGATGGCTACATCAGAACATTCTTTAGACCAGATCGCGGTTATGACTACTTCTTGGAGGCCATCAAGTGAGTGCATTCGAAGAGCGAATAGGGGAAACACTATCATTACACGGCTACAAACGCCGGTCATCTGTCGAGTTGCTTAAATGGTGGACAGACTTCGTTGGTCAGTGTGTTGATGGCTACGATTGGACAATCTATGAGTACGACGACGAAATCGGAGTTCGTGACTATTTGGAATGCTTGCTCCAGGATTCAGGACTGAAGACCTTCGGTGAGTTTAACTCATTCAGGAAGGCGATTGAGGAGATTGACGAACAGTTCCGAACTGTCTTGCAAACAAATGTCGATCGCCCAACGGACTCTCCACACTGGTGGCGAAAAGGCGTGCTCAAGTTCGCTGGCGATGAGTACCGCGACGACATGGAAAGCCGTTATTCAATTGTGGTTGACGGATACTAATCTAAACCGCCGGACAGTAGACGTGACATTCCGGCGCTGCAGGACATTCTGGAAAAAAGCGTTCGAGAACTCAACGCTATTAGGCGAGTTGATGGTGCGGCGAGAGTTTCTCTGAGGCACAGCTCACGCAATCGATGAGCTTGGGCTCACTTCGACCTAAATGGGCGAACGGTTGGGGCGCTTTTATTGTTTTGTGAGTTGGTTCTACCTCGATTTTCCGGCTTGAGACGATCAATCAGACATCCATCGAGCTTGCTGCTCGCTTGGTGACACTCTTTTCTTGGTACAAGACGCAGGTGCATAAGGCTTAGCTCGTGTTGTTTTGGAGGGAGACAAGCGATCGTTCGCGTTCTCCCGTTTTGCATGAGAAACATGCCGTGCCACCGACGAAATATCCTGCACTGCGTCCCCAAGCGGCCCCCTCCTGTAAGATATTCACACCGCTAGAGATAAGAGAAACGCAAGAGGATCGATGATCAACTGTGTTCAAGACAACTCTTGCGTCACTCCCATCTCTCGCGGTGCAAACCTATCAACCGGGTTTCGTGGGTCGCTTCGCACAGTGCCATCCACTTCCGGTGAACCCCAACGGTTCAAGATACCGTCAAGCGTTCGAGTCTTTACAGCGGAGCGGAACGTAAACCCAAAGGTGTCAAGCTCGACGAAGAAGATCAACGCCGTCGCCAAGAAGAGGAAGCAGCCCGGCAGGCAGCACTTAAGCAACAACAGCGTGAGGACGATAATCGACCGCTAAGTGTTCTTTCTGCGAATCGATTCTTACCGCAGGATGAGAAGTATCAAGAGCGAATACAGCTTGCCCACGACGGTGCGTTGGGCATGCAGGATACATTCCTTGAGGCGATACCTGTGTCGCTTCGATCGTGAAGAACGGCAACAAGCTCAACAAGGTGACCGACGGAATCAAGGCTACCACTCAAGGCCCCGCGAAAGTAAACTCAAATTGGTTCCGTAATGCCTGGGACCGCATTTTCGGAAAGACCCCATGGAGGGCAGTTACTGGTATGGTGAATCGAGCTTACTCATCACTAGCGGAGCAGCAATACGACGCGATTCGGGCACTACGACGCTCCGATATCGACTCTGTCGCCCAAAACACAGGGCTATCTGTCGCCGAGGTGACGACAATTAAGAAGCATCTGTTTTTCGGGAAGCACCAACGTTTCGCCCCAGAGGTCGGGAAAGTCATTCGTAAGCGGTTTGATGCCAATGATGAGATTGCCGAGGCGTGGTTGCGGGCCCAGAATGGACCTCTGAACGCCAGGCAACAAGAATGGTTCAGAAAACTGGCCGATCATGAATTGGCTGAGCGTACAATGATGGGACAGGGAATGCCGTTCCAGGATTTGAGTGCCTGGCAGCGAAATGGCGGACAATGGGAACACGTATTCCGCGAGGGTTTGCAGGGGGCTCATGAACTAGCCCCGCGAACACCGAAGTTTTGGCCTTTTTTTGACTAAGGATTTCTAAAAATGATCGAGTTAAACGCACAAAGTACGATCACGACCCCGATTCGTTGCAGTGGACGCGCCAGTGATGGGCCAAACAGTTCGGCACCGTTCGCGATCGTATTCGTCGAAGTTGGCCCAGCCACTGACGCATCGGCTGAGTTTACGATTGAGTACGACGACCCCGAATGTGTGAATCAGTCTGGAGCGAAATACGCAGATGACGAAGAAGTTGGATATTTCGTCGGCGGTGCCGCCAGAGGCGTGAAGGACGCGGCAGCTCACTACGAAACTCTTGGCGTCAGCCTTCGAGGGCTTCAAGCAAAAATCGTGAAGCTTATCGCACACGAGGTTGATTCAACTGAGCGAGCATTTTGGACCGCTGCGAAAAACGCAATGGCGGCTTGCTTGGTGAACATCCATAAGTAACGCCCCAGTTAGTGGAGTGCCAAGGAATTGGCAGCAGATTCGGCAGTTCTAGACCAAGGATACGGTATTCCAAGGCAACAAAGTTTTCCAACGCGATGACTTGTTCGATCCAAGCTTGATGACTTCTTGAAAGGTCAAAGGAAAGACGGTTAACGGAACATACCTTGAACGTATGATGAAAGTCCAAGCGAGAAAGAATAGAGAGATGATCAGTGGAGATGTTAAGAACGGAAAAGCCATTAATGGAAATATGCTGTTTCTAAAACGATTCTATAGGTAATCCAAGCTTGAGTTTGTTGATGCTTACTTTGATCGTGATTTCCCAAAGGCTGGCAACGCTTACCCATTTGCGATTTGCAGGTGACTCGATCGTTGTCAGTGCATTTGGGGAAAGTCTTTGGTCGTTCCAGACAAACCAAAGAAACGAGTGTGTATCCAATAGAACATTTATTCCATGTACTCGCGAAAGTCATCCAGCGGCGCATCAAAGTCATCAGCCATCCAGTGAGTCGTGCCTGCTGCAGAACCCGCCTTACACGGATAAAGTTGATCGGAAATGTCAGCTTTTTGAAGCGTCGCTATGACTTGCCCGTCATCAATGATGCGTGCCACTTCACCAGGCTTCAACTGGCTCAATATCACCTTGAGATTTGTATCGCTGCTGTTCAATAGAACGTCTGACATGATTGTACCTCCTACGCTCAATTGTACTCCCTCCAAAAGGAAACCGAAACAAAGCCAGAAGTAAAACTTGGTCTCGAAGGTGCTCCTCTTTTCTTGGCGCAAGACACATGTGCACATGGCTTAGCACGTGTTGTTTTGGAGGAAAAACGATCAAGGCCACTCGCGTAATATCCCGCACTGCATCCCCATGCGGCCCCCTCCCTTAAGATATTCACACCGCAAGAGATAAGAGAAACGCAAGAGGATCAATGATCAACTGTTTTCGAGACAACGCTTGCGACACGACTATTTCACGCTCGCCATAACTTTGACCAGTCGCATGATTCACTTATGCTGAGTGGGAACCGAAGTGCATAAGGATGATCCTGAATACCCGCTAATTCGCGTAATGCCAGGTGGATGTGCTCGGGCCTGATGCGGATACCTTTATCGGAATCCAACATCCATGACTCGGGATCGACCTTCGCAGCAAACTGCTGATCATCGGTGGCTCCTATCACCCGATTGCCACCGATACCCGAACCTAAAAACATTGCAGATCCGACCGACCAATGATCTTTGCCATTTCCCGAATTGTACTTTGGGGTTCTTCCCATTTCACTTTGCATGACGACGACCAGCTTCTCCCGAATTCCCAATTCTTCTGCCCGACGCATGGCATAGGCCACACCATCTAGCAATTCTGGGATCAATTTCAATTGATCCTGATCGTTGTTGGCATGGCTATCAAACTGACCAATGTTGAGATTGGCCGAGACACTCACTCCCGCTTTGAAACCTACCAATGCGATTTCGGCTTGCTGGTGCAACCGGTTCTTGGGCATCTCCTTAGGGATATATTCCGTAACCCTAGCAAGTGCTTTCGAATTGAGTTGCGCGCCGTATAACATGCTCTCACTACGAGCGGCACGTGGAAGTCTCGGGGACTCGCCTAATGATTCATGGTACTCCGCGAGAGTTCTTTCGACATGATCCATCACGAAAGGATCGTGGTAGGGCGACTTGCTGTTTCCGTGCACTGAGTCCGCGTTAGCGATCCTTTGCAGAGACTGCAAGTAAGGCACCCGAGACATCGCCACCAGGTTACCCGTGACAGAATAGTTTCCGAAGGTCAAGAATGCTAATGGACAATCTTGACCACGGCATGCTGCTACCAACGCCGCAAAGGTTGGATACTCGAGACTATCGAGCTTTCCGGTTGCCATATACCTCGAAGCCGGTGCATGATTATCAACTGAGTAATCTAAGCCGTTTATAGTTAAAAGCTCGCTGCCAAATTTTTCATAAAATGATTCGTTTGGCATCCCCTCCTCAGCATGGGACCGCGTGGGGGCAAAGGTGTGCGCCCCATGGGTCAGTATGTCCCCCTGGGCAAATAATCGATTTATCCCATTCACTCCCTTGGGATCCATGAGGTAGGTGGTGTCCCATCCCCCGGACGCATTGAATACCAAGTAGTATGGGCCGGCAAAACCCTCGTTGGAATCGGTAGGAGCAGCTCGGACTGATTCATGAAATCGATACGGTACTGCAAAACCTAAACCAGCTATTCCACACCATTTCAAAAATTGACGACGCATGGTGAATCCCGTTATTCGTATAAAAACTCAGGGCGTCGTAACAAATAGGTGACAACTCCCCGCCAGGCTCGGATGGTGTAGTGTGGGTCATCCGTAACCGCTTCGCCTTGTCGACACGACCAAATCTCATTCGTATCTTGAATACCATTCTCGCGTGCATCCCGTGCGATTTTCTCAAACAAATTTACCGTCCGCAGAATGTCAGAACGAAACTCCGGTGCATCTGGTTGCCCTAGGATGTGCCCATGCAGATGCACCACGGATCTTTCGATTTCGATGCGGGCCTCTGGCGTTCCAGGAACCGTATTCGCATCAATGAACGGAAAAAGCCGGCGTTGTTGCCTAGGCAGTGCAAAATCAGTCGCGACATGCTTGCACGCAATCTCATTTGACAAGATCCTTTGGATGGCCCCCATAGCTCCGCTCGGATCAGCAGCCCGCTCGGTCACCTCCTTAAGGTCGATCCCTCCGTATAACATTCCCATTTCGGCGTCGAGCTTATTCCATTTGGCTCCAAACACCGCATGGATCTTGCGTTCCAATTGCTCGGGTGTCAGCATACGAAACACCCCAATATCATCTAACTCGGCTAACCGGCATGGATCCTGCACCACGGAATGGATGCTGTCAACGCGATAGAATTCGGATAAAACGAGATCGCAAAAAACATCTTTGAGGTTGAAACCATTCTCGTAGAATCGCTGTGCAATTCGCTCGATCTCCGTTCTCTGCACGCGATAGGCGCGAAGTTTTGCTGAGTAAAGGGGATCGTTAAAGTTGGTTGGCAGTTTAAGCACCTTGCGTCCCATCAAGATATAGTAGACGTGTTCCGTCATGGTCACCGCAAATCTGGGGTCGGCTTCTATTCGCTCAGCAAACCAAGCCAATGATCGCCATCTTTCCGTCTCAGGTAAATTTTCCCCCTCGAAACCAGCACCGAACATATCGGTAAACCAGCCACCTTTTCGCTTTCCGTAAAGTGCAAAATTGGACTCGAATCGCCAATAGTCCTGATACAAACCTGCAACGGGGTCCAGCGTACGATGGCAGACAACGCAATCTGCCGCTTGCATGGTGGGGATCTCGTACTGAGCATTGATTGCTGCGGCATCGGAAACTCTAGCCGCTAATTCGAGGACGTCGACACCGAGAAAGTGCTGGTAGACAATTCGCGAACGAAGTCGATTGCGATTCGTTTCGGTCGTCGGATAGCGAGCTAGATATAGGAACGTCGTTAACAGTCCCGCATGCGGAAAAAAACCTGTCGTCGATTCTTGATCTTCCGATCGATTTCGTCCTCGAAGAGCCTTAAGCCTTACCGGTACGTACTCAAAGGGGTTGTTCGGATCTCTAAATGCCTCTCGTACCTCTTCGTAAACACCGTATCCTCTGGACGTGTAAGGCGAAACCATGATGTAGTCTGCTGTCACCAATTCCGTAAAGGGACGATCGTTTCGAACGATATAATCGATTAGCATCATTGGCTCGCGAAGCAATGCTTCACGGTAGTCATTAGCAAGCTTATATCCTGCTTGCTCGCGTTCCCTCTTGTCCGCAATATGACTAAAATCCTCGTGCTGATACCAAAGCCGACTTTGTTCAAAGTGTTCATACGACAAAGCCGTTACCTCAGCGTTATCGTCCACCGCAGTCAACAAGAAGATGTCGTTAAAACCCTCTCGCAAACGTTCGTAAAATGGCTCTTCCGACATAAGGGACATTAGCTTTTCTCGAAAAGCAAGCTCTCGATTGTGCTGGGCTGCCGATTCAAAATCTTCGATTTCTTGCAAGCTGGGAAGCCGTCCAACCAGTGACAACATCGCACGTCGTAACAGGCTTCTATCGTCTAGAAACCGCACCCCTTCCCAAAAGGGTGATCCGTTCTCCTGGCTTCGCTCTGGCGTGTGATCTTCGTGAGCGGTAATTTCTCCTCTAACATTGAAACTATGATGCAAATAGTTTTCCAGCATAACCAGTAACAGGTCATCGACGTCGAGTATGACACCACCACCGTGGGACAATTCCCCAGCCGCTTTCAGCAGAACACGCGATACCTGTCCTGTTGCTTCGCTATCTTTTGATGATGTGGCGACTTCGAGAAGCATTCGACGATTCGCGATCAGTTCTTTGTCTCGGGCTTGCCCGATAACTCTCTTCAAATCGGACAGCAAGAATCTGCTCTCCTCGGCATCTCCCCCCACGCAGTGACATGGTAGGCACTTTGGAGCCAGAATTCGATTCCAGATGCTATACTCGAACTCCTGATCGATGGGCCCTTGGCATAGGACCGGAATCACCTCAGGTTGGGGGGGAATAGTGCCTTCGTCTTGTGCTGTTTGGCAAACGCAGACAGCGTGCACGCAAACGCCTTGGTTTACAATCGTCACAACAGAACCAAGCAACGTTATTGCAGCCCAACATCGAACATGTTGATTCAGCGAGGGGGAAAATGACTGCAACACAAATATCGTCTCATTGTGCGAGTGAACTATTGCCTGGGCTAGGAATCTTGGAAGCGTACCACATGTGAGTGTAATGTGTTGCGAATGCAGGAACAAGTTTCTGAGGACACAACTGACCCGGTATTTTGGAGAGGACCAGAGTGGAGGAACGATCACGAAGGGAGGGTGCTTTGTAGTGGACGAGGCAACGAGGCCATTTGTACTGGAGACCGCTTGCTCTTATCCCAATAAGACTCCAGCGTATTACTTCCAAAATCTAAAGAATGAGTCATTCGAATGGAATGGCCCATGTTCTACCGAGACAATAATCCCGCGTTTGCATGCTGCACGTGCACTGGCATTCTTAGGTGATCCTGGAGTCCCGTATTTATTGGATGCCATTGACGATCCGACAATAGACATCGACAGCATCTACTTTGCACTTCTTGAATGCGGAATTCTGGCTGACCTATTCGAAGATGAGCTAATGGTACAGCGTTCTTCGGTCGGGGTACGAAACTGGTGGTATCACAATCGAGAGCATACGATTAACTTTCGGTCTAAACATCGGCTTGCGATCGGCCTCCCGGCAATAGAAAGAAAACCATAGCGAAGAACAAAATGGGGCAGCCCCGGGCTATCTCCCTGTCGTGGACGCTTACGTTGTGTTGGAACAAACACCGAAACGAAAAGTCCCTGCCCCCCTATCCAAATTCGATTAGCTCAACTAACCACTTTGAGCACCTTCATTCCCCTACTTCGAAATTAAACCTAAATCTAAAAGCAATCCGTAGTCATTCTCAACCGAACGATCGATTTTTAGTCCGATAGCTGGTGAAGTAAACGACATGGGCAGCATTGCAGCGCGATGATCACCAAGATCCGATCTATACTCGACGAACGTCCCCTTCCAAACGTCTTTAATCGACCCCATAACAAATGATCTTGGATTGCCTTTCTCATCGTAACTAAGCTTGATGTGGTCGCTCTTCCCTTTAAAAACACTGAGCTCTAGAAATCGCTCGTCTTTCTGATCGATTGGTCGCTCCGCATACTCAACTATTCTGAAGGTTGTTGTGTTGACAACGTACGACCTTAAGATCCAATCGTTGACAAAACTAAAAAGAACTAAATCGGAATCCAAATGCTCTGCCGACAGTGGGCGAAAGTTCTTCATAGCCTTTTCCCAATCCTCTAACGATGTTGGATTAATCCACTGCGCGAATGAAAAAAGTCCAATCGTTCGTAGATCGAGTATTCTAGGAAACGTCCTTTTATTATTCTGCGGGCGCGAAAGTACTGACCCCGTTCGCTTCGAACCTGTAATCTCATAATCGACAGTGCTTCCAAAAAGTTTTATGTCGACTACCGCAGGGTGTGAAAATGTTTCGAAAAGCCCAATACTCAGCTTACCATCTGCGCTTTGAATTTCCGCAAAGTCTTTCAAATCCTCTTCCTTTACAAGGCAGTAGTCGAATCTGTATTCCAAATCAATGTGGTTACAGAGAAAGTCCACAAAGAACGATTCTTCGGCTTTGGTTTGATCCAAATTCCGAGGCTCGAATGATTCGTTACTTAATTTACTGACGATCGGCCAATCCTTTGCTTTGAAACGTCTAAGCACCAAACGTCCTTTCACGCGCGCGTCTTGCCCCGCACGATTCAGAACTTTTGGCCAAACTGTCCTAAATGCGATCGCATTGGCTAATCCGACGGTCACGTCTTCTCTATCGAGATTTATGTAGTTGGTCTTCGCAGAGTCATCGATAAAGGGGAGTTTGTCGAAATCTTGACCGTAGGCATTAAAAAGTAATCCGAGCGAAATTACCCATACCTGAAGCATGATTTTTCGGCGAATCATCATTTCGGTTCTTATCCTTTTGTAGGAATTGTCGGGAGTATCTCCTCGTTTTTACACTCGTTCTCTGTCGATTTGAACATCGATCGGAGAAAATTCATTACAGGGCGATTGCATGAGAATTGGCGATTGAATTGTGGAGGTATAGCGAGTTCATGTCAAGAAAATTCTGTAAACGCCTAGTTTCCAAATTTTGAGGGTCCGATCGCAAGCGTTTACGAGTAGACAGACAATAGGAGCGTAATAGAACCAGCCGCATGGTGACGGGCGATGCGAAGCAAGCCTGGGATTCGCCTTTGGCGACGAGAAACAAAATAACTGGCGGAGAAGGATTGCAGGCCACTTTGTTGGTCGGTGAGGGCGCTGGAACCTTACCGTAGGTCTTGCGCCCTTACGCTACTAATGAGTTCGCGACGCGACTTAGCCTCATCACGATTGACCTTAATCGGAAACCTGAAGTCTTTTTGTCTTGTATCGGGTTTTGAGTTATAATCGACTGGTGTTTTGATGAGTCCGAAATTGGGAGTTGCGATGGAAAAACAAGATATCTCGAATCCAAATATCGATTGGGCTAGGCTGGTTCGTCACGTGGCCGCCGATCAGGTAACGATTGAGTTGGCGGATGGTACCGTTACGATTGCGCAGGTAATCCCTATAAAAAAATCCATTTCGATTCGGGACTTTGCTTCGTTGATGTCCACGTTACCGTCCTTGGGGGAAGATGCGGAATCTTTTGCAAAAGATGTCGAGACGGTACGGAATAGTTTTAAAGAAGTTATCGACCCATGGGAATCGTAGTCGATAGTGGGGTTTTTATTTTATGGGAGCGGCGTGGGCACTCTGTCGAAGCACAACTTGGGGAACTTGATCGACCTGGGTTCATTTCGGTCGCTTCTGCTTCAGAGTTGTTAGTGGGAGTGCATCGAGCAAATACGTCTGAACGGCGAGAAAGACGCAGTCGTTTCGTCGAGGGGATTTTGAATCGATTCCCAATTCTGGGTATCGATCTCCAAGTAGCTCGTATTCACGCTAAGCTTGCCGCAGAGCTTGCTCAGACAGGAACGATTATTGGTTATCAGGATCTTTGGATCGCGGCAACGGCTTTGAACTACGATCATGCCGTAATGACTACAAACGCTCGGGAGTTTTCTAGAATTCATGACTTGGAGGTTATCTCTATCGACACAACGTAGACATCTGCGTTTTGACCGAACTGAACAATAATCGACAGCTGGATGGTATCAAGTCACCAGGGATCATTCAGCCGGTGGTGGATACCGGGATTGATCGTACTCGTAAACGGGTTCTTGAAGTTGGCGACGATAGACCAAATGACTGGCGAAGAATGATTACCAGCCACTTTGTTGGTCGGTGAGGACGCTGGAACCCTACCGTAGGTCTTGCGCCCTTACGCTACTATTGGCTTCGCTTTGCGATGCGATTCTACTACTTCAGCAGCTTAGGCTCAAAGGGTCCAGCCCTTGCGATACTCTTTATGCAACAGATCATTGGCTTTGCTGGAATTGGTAACTTGGAATTTTTCAGCGTCCCAATGGATCTCTTCCCCAGCCTTGAACGCAACCACTCCCAATAACACCGCTTCGCTCAACGCTCCCGAGTATTCGAAGTTGCAGGTGGTCGGCGAACCAGTACGAATCGCTTCAAGCCACTCTTCATGATGCCCGATCGAGTCGGGAATCGTTCGTTCCGGACGAGCGTAGGTTGCGAACTTGTCATGAGGCAGCAAATGGTGTTCCCCGTAATTGGAGAGGATCATACCTTCGCTGCCAATGAACAATTGACCACCTCCCCAATTAAAGGGATTACCGTTGCGGTCTTTCAGTTCCTTCAGCTTCTCCGGTCTCTTGCCGCTGTCGTACCAAGTCACCTGAACTTCGGGCTGATCTCCTCGGGCGGGGTAGAGGTAATCCACGATAGCCCATTCTGGAGGGGTCACAGGATCGAGCTCGGTTCCTCGCGTTCGAATCTTCACTGGAGCTGTCAGATCCAACGCCCAATGTACCAAGTCCATAAAATGGCATCCGAAATCACCAAGTGACCCAGTACCAAAATCCCAGAACCTACGCCAATTAAATGGGTGAATGGATTTGCTATAAGGTCTCTCGGGAGCTGGCCCGAGCCAAAGATCCCAATTGAGATTCTTGGGGACCGTTTCTCCAGTCTGAAACTTGCCGCCAGTGTACTGTGCGCCGGCCCAAACGTGCACTTCTTTGATGGGGCCGATGGCTCCAGCTCGGATCAATTCCACGACGCGTCGATAGTTCCCCCCGGCATGAATTTGTGTACCCATCTGGGTGGCTTCACCCGTTTGCTTGGCAAGTTCTCGCAGGACTCTCGTCTCATGAACGGTGTGTGTTAAAGGCTTTTCGCAGTACACTGCCTTTTTCATGCGGAGAGCCATGGCTGCGGCTGGGGCATGCGTATGATCGGGAGTTCCTACTAGCACGCCATCGATTCGTTCCGATTCTTTCTCCAGCATGATGCGAAAGTCTTGGTAGCGGTTCGCATCCGGATAGGCTTGTCCACCTTTCTCGAGCAAATCGCTATCAACGTCGGCGATGGCAATAATGTTTTGGGATCGGCAGCCAGAAATATTTTCCCCCGCGCGGCCCGTGGCCCCAACAGCTACCAAGTTTAGTTTCTCGTTCGGTGAAGTTGATGCTTTCGCTGGTGACGGATTGACGTGATATCCAACTAATGCGGCCGAAGATGCCGCAGCAGTGGTCGATAGAAATCGTCTTCGATTGGGTTGGAGTGGTAGGTGGTTCATAGTAACCCGTTTCTGTAAGGAGGGAGAGTTGGTCTCGAATACGACCTGGACGCGGCCCCTCAGTATAAACGAATTTTTTAGTCACTCACCATGCCAACCGATTCGACGGTAGTATCTCGAGAAATCTCGTTGTAGCTAAGAATTTTTGCTAGGGGCAAGTTTTCGCTGGTCATTTGGCGCAGCGGAACGCGAATTTTGGGGCTCACTAGTACGCAAAGCGGGCGGCTTTGTTGTTCCAATTTCTTAAGCTGTTCCGCAATCTTCTGACAGGTTTTGTTGACGACATCGGGGGACATTCGCAGGAAAACTCCCCGCTCCGTTTGTTCGGCCCCGGCTGCGATTCTATCCTCCAAGGCTGGGTCGAGCGTGATGACCTTTAGGACTCCGTTGCTATCGCGGAATCGATGTGAGATCGTCCTAGCTAATCGATGGCGAACGTATTCGGTAAGCCAAATAGGATCCTTGACTCGATGTGCGAAATCCCCAAGCGTTTCTAGAATCACTCCAAGCTGTCTGATGGGTATATCTTCCTTGAGAAGGTTCTGCAGTACTTGTTGCACCTCGGAAAGCTTCATCAGACCTGGGATCAACTCCTCCACAACGGTCGGGGTTGTTTTCTTGAGCTGATCAACCAACTGCTTCGTGACTTCCCTGGTGAGCAATTCCTCGGCATGTCTTCGAGCCGTTTCTTGTACGTGCGTTGCCACCACAGCACCGCATTCGGCAACTTGATAGCCGTAAACCTCCGCGTGTTGTCTCAACCGAGGGTCGATCCAGAAGGCACGTTTTCCAAAGGCTGGATCGGTCGTCTCTTCGCCTTCGATGGGACCGAGCGTCAACCCTGTGTCGATGGCTAGGAGTCTATCTGTTCGAACCATCCCAGTCGCGATACGATTCCCGTTCAAGGAAAGCTCGTAGGAGTATTCCGGTAAGCTCATCCGATCTTTGATTCGCACCATGGGGAGCAGAATACCCATCTCGCTAGCCAGAGTTGCTCGCACCGTCGAGATACGCTTCATCAAATCGCCACCACGGTTGGGATCGGCTAGGACAATCAGTTTCGCTCCAAGTTCCAATCGCATTGGATCGACCTCCAAGAAGTCCTCCGCCTTCTTCTCGGGTGGAGCCTCTTTCTTGACAGACGATTCGGCTTGTTTCTTTTGCTTCTCTTCTTGTGCCACTTGATATTTGGTTTGTTTCAACATCATCACTGCTAAACCAATGCAACCGAGTCCCATGGTTAGCAGGGGCATGGTAGGCAGTGCGGTAAAGATGAGCAGTAGTAGAAAACCACCTGAGATAAACAGAGCTTCGGGCTTGGAAAATATCTGCTTAAGGAATTCCCCAGAGAAGTTGCTCTTCTGGGCGCTTCGAGTTGTTAAAAGAGCCGCAGCCAAAGAAATCAAGAATGCGGGAACTTGACTTACCAATCCGTCCCCAATGGTCAGCTTAGAGTAAATCGAAGCTGCTTGTGCGAGGCTCATGTCTGCATACATGTAACCCATGTAGAGGCCACCGAACAGATTTATCAGCGTGATTGCGATACCGGCGATCGCATCCCCTCGAACGAACTTCGAAGCACCGTCCATGGCTCCGTAAAAGTCTGCTTGCTTAGAGACTTCTTCGCGGCGCTTCTGGGCTTCTTTTTCGTCGATAGCTCCGGCACTCAAGTCAGCATCGATGGCCATTTGTTTACCCGGCATTCCATCCAAGGCGAACCGTGCAGCCACTTCACCGATCCGCGATGCACCTTTCGTGATCACGATAAAATTGATCAAGAAGATGATCACAAATAGGATGATCCCGACTTCGAGCGAGTCACCCGAGACGAATTCGCCGAATGCTCGAATCACTCCACCGGCAGCTTCCAGTCCGTCATCCTTTGTCCGAGTGAGAATGAGACGAGTGGTAGCGAGGTTTAGGACCAGCCGAGACAATGTGGTCGCCACTAGCATGGCTGGGAAGATGTTGAAGTCCATGGGCGATTTGGCATAGATGGTCGTCAACAGAACCACCACCCCGATGGCAATGTTCGCTGAAAGCATGATATCCAGCAAGGAGGGTGGCAGCGGAACCAGAATGACTACGAGACACCCGATAATTCCTAGCGGAAGAATCGCATCCTTGTAGTTCTGCCATAATCGCATCCATCCGTCCATCTATCAGCCATCGCCCCGTACTTGAGAAAATCTCGAGAGAAAAGGGAAAGTAGCCGTAAAACCTGCCGGATGTCTATATCGTTTAGTCGCGAAACTACGGTAATCTACATTGTTGGAACATCGCAACACTTGTAAAGAATTCGCTAGCATTACCTGCTCACGGAATGTCATCACCAGAGTCTGTCATTAATAGTTATCCTGAGTGGGCGCCACGGTTTTGGCATGGCATGCAATCCAAAACGTGGTTCTCCTACCTCATCAAGAATCGCTTTCGCGTCAGTTGGAAACGAATGCACGTTGCTTTAGGGGTCAGTGCGTTCATGCCGTTTTCCGATCTACTAGCGTTGTCACACTACTTGCTTTTTAATCGGGCTATCGAACGCACTGCCTTGGCTGGCCCCCCCGTTTTCGTTTTGGGGCATTGGCGGAGCGGAACCACTCTTCTGCACGAATATCTCGGCTTGGATAATCGATTCGCTTCACCGACCACCTTTCAGTGCTTCGCTCCCGCTCACTTTCTGCTTACCGAAGCGTTGGTGACACGATTTGGCGGCTGGTTGCTTCCCGACAAACGACCGATGGACAACATGAAAGCCGGTTGGAGTCTGCCTCAGGAAGACGAATTCGCGCTGATGAACCTCGGTGCCCCAACGCTTTACGCAAGAATGATGTTCCCCCAAAACGGCTTTGTCGACGAAAACACGCTGGCCGATGCCGAGTTCACCGCTGAACAGCGTCGCAGATGGAAGTACTTGATGACCTGGTTCATGAAGGCTCTGACCTACAAAACGGGAAAGCCTCTAATCCTGAAGAGTCCACCTCATACCGGGCGGATCGGCTTATTGCGAGAACTGTTTCCCGACGCCAAGTATATTCACATAGTCCGCGACCCCAGAAGCTTGTTTCCTTCGACAATGAAACTCTGGCGTTCCTTAGATCAGGTTCAAGGCTTGCAGGCTATGATCGCTGACGAGGAGTTGGAGCCTTTTGTATTCCGGTCATTGCGTCGTATGTACAACTCCTTTGATAAGGGTCGTAGCGGACTAACCGACTCACAAATCATAGATGTCAAATATGAGGATCTAGCCAAAGATCCACTAACTGTCGTCTCCAGCATCTATCGTCAACTAGACCTGGGTAAGTTCGAACCTATCGAAAATAGAATTGTCGCTAGAACGCAGTCGGCGAGTGAATACAAAACGAACCGCTTCCAACAAAACCCCGAGTTGGAGGAGCGTGTACTCACCGAATGGAATGACTATGCAACTCGTTATGGATACCATTAACTCATGCGTTTTGATTTCTCCGATTTATCACCTCAATCGTGCTACAAGTTGTTGGTCTCGCTCGTAGTTCCCAGGCCCATAGCGTGGGTCTCTACCTGCAATGAGAATGGCTCCTTTAATCTTGCACCGTTTAGCTTCTTCAATGCGATTGGTTCCGATCCTGCTCTCATCGTCATGGGAATTGGCGATCACCCTGACCGGCCCAAAGACACGGCCGTCAATATCGAAAGGAGTCAGGAGTTTGTTGTGAATCTGGTACCCGAAAGCCTCGCTCAAGCCATGAGCGACTCCGCGACCGATTTTCCACCTCATATTTCGGAAATTGAAGCGTTGGGCTTGACTACAGCGGAATCAAAGCTCGTAAAGCCTCCCCGCATCGTCGGCTCACCCGCTGCCCTAGAATGTCGACTGGAGAGGATTCTTAACATCGGAGCCAATCGCATTGTCTTTGGCGAGGTTGTTTCCGTATGGATTGACGACCGATACGTACTTAATCAGGACAAAATGCACTTGGACAGCCCAGCGCTCCAATTGATTGGTCGTATGGGGGGAGCCGGGGGATACACCACGACGAGCGGCTACTTTCAAATTGATCGAAAAAAGTACCCTAGCTAGTTAATCTAGCCGCTACTCTTCTCGTGCCTATCTTTTTCCGTGGTTCTGGGTTCGAGGATTTGCTTAACAAGCATGTGGAAGCGAACTAATTCTGGAATACTACTCACTTCCAGCTTTCTTAGAATCCTTGACCGACGCGCTTCTACTGTTCTAACCGCTAGAGATAAGTTCTTGGCAATTACTTTGTTCATAAGCCCTTGAGAAACATACTCAACCACGTCAATTTCGGCAGGTGATAGCTTCCGCCAGCGTTCGAGCAATGTCGTTTCGGTAATTCCGAGTGTATGACTCACCAAACTTTCATCGCTAACAAATCGGGGTTCATCGACTCTTATTCCTACGCCAATCACACCAACGACATGCCCTCCAGCGATGATAATTTGTCGCCTTAGTTCGACTTGGACATGTACACCTGCGTATCCCAACTCGCAACAGTTACGAAGCGTTTCACCTGGATTGCTAAGGAACTCATTTTCGTCCTTTATCGATTGATTCAGACGATGGTCTGTCAACAGACTGTGGAATGACAAACTCGTATCATGAGGTAATCTACCGCCAAAAACCGCCTGCATCGAGCCGCTTCTGTAGATCAGCTGTCGCTTTACATCATACGTAAAGGCAAAAAAATCGCTGCTCGGAGAATCAAAAAAATCCATTAGGACCGACTGGGGTGAGGTCAACAGAACCTTGGTGTGACCGTCAAGAGAAGTTAAAGGCTGATCGCTGCACATGAAAACCTCTGCTACCTTAACCAACGCTTGGATCAGGGCAGCCCTTAGTGGAAATGGATTCGAACTTTACGAGCCACTACTCGCAGAGTCAATCAGAAAGCCTGCATTTTATTGCTTTTCCATCTCCTGTCCCGTTGAGATTCCCGACGAATCCATTAGGTACTCACCACTTTCTGGGATGAATTCCCTTGGGAACGTTACGCCGGAACGGTGGTCTATCAACCCAACGGGCATATCGGTGGAGATATAGTTAGGCATTCCTGGTTGAAACCTTTTTCCAGCGAACCTTGTTCCTCGATAGATAGATCCTTGCTGTATTGGACCAATACCAAGGAACCAAGTATCTCGAGCATTACTACCAGCTTGTGCGATCCCCGTCTGGTAGATAGGTTCGCGTGTCTCTCTGTCATAAGCGAAGACAGCTACCTTTGTGGCAGCACTCTTAATTTCACGCTTAGCCAGAGACAACTCCGGTATGGCGGGCAAACTTCCAGTTCCCCCCACCACCGCCGACGCACTGGATAGAAAATTGTTCGCGGGTAGACCGTACGTTACGCTGTGACCATCGATACCTATGGCTCCACAGCGTGCTTCGCAAATCACATCTGCCGTGTCTTTCGTATCAACCAACAAACACCCTGCCGCAGTCATCTGCTGACGAATGGCACTGATGATGTAGTCGGAGTTGACATTGGTATTGTGCATAGGAGGCATCGCCGACTGCTTTCCCATGGCTGTAATATAGGTCGTGTCTAAAAACACCTTAGCCCCACATAACGGTCTGAAATCCAGCTTACCGACCGCTCCGTCAACCGCGTCGGACATGAGCAACTGCTCCGTTGCGGTAAAAACCTTGGTACTTCCACAACCCGTTAGAAAAATCGACAACAAAAGCAAGACCACAAGGGTGAACCTTTGTGTTTTCCTGATCCCGTGGGAGTATTGAGCAAAATGGATTCTAAGTTGGCTCATGGACTTTCAAACGCTGCGAATGGGCGAAGCGAAGAATAACCAATCCCCCCATCTTCCGAAATACCGATCAGGAAAGCTGGGCAAGCTAGCCTTACGACTCCTAATGGCTTCGAGCTTAAGCCGGGCCGCTAAAAATGCTAGCCAATGATGGTGGGCTTCGAAATATCTCCTGGCCTCATTTTGCCTCATCTTCAGCACTTTTCGGAAACCAACTGTTATACTCATCCCACCAACGCGTTCCCTTCAAAGGTATGATCTTCGCAGGGTCGGAGCTTTTTAGCTTTTCAGACAGCTTCTCCTTGCTGAGAATTTCAACCTCAAGCTTGTACTCGCATACGTTTTTGCCTTCTTTACTAGAGAGAGCAAACTGATATGGCACGTCAAGATCGTCCAATTTTTTCCACTTTGTTAATGTGACATGCTTAGCAGAAGGATCAATCGCCAGCAGCTCCGGGATCACGACTTCACTGCGTACGGGAAGCTCATCGCCGTCGGAGAAATCAATCAACTCTCGCACTCCGTTGCCGTCCCCACCCCACGTTTCTCGGCGTTGTCCGTTGGGCAAGACGATAGAATCAATTAGCTTTCGTTTCCGTATCACACTTTTGATAAGTGCGCTCATATCAGTCCGTTTTCCAGCTACTGAACTGGCACCGGTGAGTGCCAATGCGTGAGGATGGAATTGTGGTAGATGACTTGCGGCTATTATCTTTTCTTCCTCGGTCGAACTAGGAGACACGTCTACGTCATAATCTCTGGAAGGGCGATAGAACTTCCTCCAAAATTTTTTTTGATAGGTCAACTCCTCCTTCCAAAGAGGAAACGGATACAATTCCGGTTCTTCTTCCTTCATCGCGACATAGCGGAAATTTCGAGAATGAGAAACCATGACGACTCCCGTTACTATCTGAAGTCGTTCGTGAAGACGAGGATCTTCTAAATCTGGCGATTCAAACCAAATTTCGCCGCGATATCGATAAGCGTAGTCTCTATCGTAGTAATCCTCGTACTTCATCAGGTAGGCGGCGAGAAGTGAGTTGAAATCATCTCCCGTTCCCACCTGCCCAGCAAACAACCAAATCAATGTAACGAATAGCATAACATCTCTCCGAATTCGACGAGCGACAGATGAACAGCCCGTTCGAATACCCCGTCCGCGAAATCCACTTTCAGCTCAAGCACAACTGTTGAGCCAGCAGAAAAGTCCGCGCTATCCACCTTTGCTCCAACGCAACCGCAACTGCTTCCGACATCTCTTATAGTGATATCCTGCGCAGTTTTGTTTACGAGCTCTATGGCGAAGGGAATTCTTTTTCCAGATTCGAACACCCCAAGATCGAGTTTTGCGGAGCTTAAAGAATCGGAGATTTCCAGTTTCTTACGCGAGGATCGAATCACTGTTTCTTCAACAGAAGTACCCGGCCCGAGTGTGACCGCATTCGTTAAATGTTCTCTTCTATCACAGCCAACGATCACACCGCATAGCAGAAGAATCGCAGAACGATAGGGCATAGGGCATAGGGCATAGGGCACCTTGATCTAGAAATTAGAATTCTTCACCGTTCCCCAAGTTCTAAGCGATTTCGTAAACGAGTCAAGAAAATTCCAAAAAGAAATTTGAAAAGTTGTGATGGGGCTACAGAGAACGAAAGTAACCATTGCCTATTCAAGTTGCCGCTCTTCGTATCTGGTATCGCCCAGCGGCTTCTTCCGTCCCCAATACTCGGAAAGCAATTTGCTTCTGGGTAGTTCGAGTGACTGCACGTTCCTCTTTCACGCTCGAGAGCTGCTAGGAACCGACTTACTCGCTCAGCCAAAAGCGAGCGGGTAAATTTAGTTCTTTTGCCCTTTTCGGCCAAATAGCCATGAAACTATTTGGTTGTCAAACTATCAGCATTAGCTAGCGATTTGTCGGTAAGCCTCGTAGGCCCCTATCCCTACCGACACAGAAAGGTTGAGACTTCTCACCGGGCCGATCATCGGCAAAGAAACGCACTGGCTTTCGTACTGGGAACGAATGGACTGCGGTAACCCGCTGGTCTCGCTGCCAAACAGTAGCCAATCGCCCCGTTGATATTGAACCGACGTATAGTTGGTCGTCCCAAACTTGGTGAACAACCACAATCTGGTTTCATCCAAGTAGGGCAGTAGATGTTGCCACGAGTCAACCGCTTGCCAATTGAGATGCTGCCAGTAGTCTAAACCGGCTCGCTGAACCTGTTTCTCGTCGATTCGAAATCCAGTTGGTCTGACGATCCAAAGCTTGGCATTCAACGAGACGCAAGTTCTACCTATGTTTCCCGTATTCTGAGGTATCTCGGGCTGAAATAGGACGATGTTCAACGTGGGTTCCGAACTCAATCGCTACCCCGTGATATTTTTGAGCATGTCGTTGAAGCCAGGAATCAGTTCTGCTCCTCCCGTTAAATCGCGAATGGCTGAAACATGCAATTCTTTCGCCTTGCGATTGGCTTCATTCATGGCTTCTGTCACTAATCGCTGCGTTAGCTCCTGATGCCCGGATTCTAACAACGTCGTCGAGATACTCGTGTTTACGACAACACCCAGCCCTGACATCTCGACATGGACGGTACCGAGAATGTCGTAGCTCGATCCATAGACCCTGGCTACTTCTAATTTTTCCTGCATCACTTGAACCTGCGGCCCTAATTGGGACAGGTTCTTCATGGCACTCGCAAACTGCGTGATATTCTTAAACATAAAGAGACTTAGTCTTTAATCTTCGATGAAACGATAACGACCGGGCATAGGTACGACGACTTCTGGAGCTTCTCCCCAGGCCATACTATCTGGCCCCAGCTTCATGTCGCTTTCCATCGCATCCTTCCAAGTAATCACTTGTCCGGAGTAAGCTGCCTCTCTACCCATAATGGCCATGAGCGTACTCTTGCTCATGTAGTCGCCATTGTTCAAGCCTTCTCCTCGGCGAATGGAATTCATCAATGCTACGTGCTCGAGTTCGTACATGCTAGGTTTCTTTCCTTCGTATCTCCAGTTGGTCTCACCTTTGATAGAGTTCGCTAATACCTTTGCGGTCCCTTTGGTTCCAAATACATAGTCCTCGGTCTCGCTAAAGCATTCCGACATTTGTCTTGTGGCGGCAAAACAACGAGTACCATCTTCCCATTCGTAGACGATCGAAAAGTGGTCATAGATGTCGCCAAACTTAGGGTCGGTTCTTACTTGGCGACCTCCCATGCCATAGCACTTCACTGGTGGCACGTCGTTGTGCAACCACATAGCCTTGTCCAGCGAGTGGATAAATTGCTCAACGATATGATCACCGCTCAACCACTTGTAATAAAGCCAGTTGAGGACTTGATTGTGCATCGGTGTCCACTCGGGCTTGGGAACTCGCGACCAGAGGGTTCCAGTCAAATAGTTTTCTTGGATCGTGACGATCTCACCGATGGCTCCTGAAAAAATCTGCTCCATCGTCGCCTTGACACCCAAGTCATATCGCCAACACAAACCAGATACGACACTCAGTCCTTTTTCTTTGGCCATTTCACAAGCGGCCATAACTCGGCGAACACCTACTGGGTCGACGGCGACTGGCTTTTCGCAAAACACGTGCTTCCCGGCTTTGACCGCAGCCTCCATCTGAGCTGGCCGGAATCCTGGTGGTGTGGCCAACAAAACGACATCGATGTCCGTTGCCAATATTTGGTCCAAGCATTCCCAACCAGAAAAGCTCTGGTCGTCTGTTACCGCATATTGATCTCCCAAGGACTTACTTAGATTTCTCTTCCCATCGTTCATGCGTTCGTAAAATACGTCTGCAATGGCCGTCAATCGACAGCCGGGATCGGCAGTCATCGCGTCCTTGGCTGCTCCGCTTCCTCGCCCACCACAACCGATTAGCCCGACCTTGATAATGTCGCTTCCCGCCGCATGGGCCGACCTAGCCAAGAAAGCGGAGTTGCTGACAGCGGCTGCTCCTCCGACAACTGCTGTCGATTTCAAAAAGGATCGGCGATCGGCTGCTTTGGGTGTAGATTCGGTCGAAGAGTTGGACTGTTGCGAGGTTGGAACTTTATCCATGATCTGTAATTCTCGATAGGAGGGAGGAAAGCGGTGGGATTAAAGGCTACAAAATTCCTTCAAATGTTCTATTCTTTGGTGTTTCGGCAAAGCTTGTCTCACTCGGTTATAACTCAAGCCAACTCATATGCAACAAGACAGCGGAAGCGAAGGGGACGATTTTCCTCTTTTAGACGACCAAATCGATCTCGATGACATGCCCGAAATGCGGGGTCGCTATTTCCGCGACGAAGACGAAGGCTCGTTTCGTGAGTGGATCTCCGGTGCCCCAAAAGTTGAACTAGAGATCGGCTCTGGCAAAGGTCTATTTCTGCTCAATCAGTGTCATGAACGACCGAACATACGATTTGTGGGTTTGGAATTGGCCGCCAAATACGCTTGGGATTGCCAGTCCAAGGTCGAAAGGCAAAACCTAACCAACGTCCGTTTCTACGCTTGCAATGCCGTCGCCGTGATCGATCAAGACGTTCCGGATGCCAGCATCGACGCTGTTCATGTCTACTTCCCTGACCCTTGGTGGAAGGCCAAGCATAAGAAGCGCCGCGTCCTCAACGAACAGAGCCTCCAGAACATCGAACGTATTCTCAAGCCCAATGGTGAACTCCACTTTTGGACCGACGTTCTAGACTACTACGAACTAACCCTCGAATTGATCGATCAAGTGACCACACTCGATGGCCCGTTTTTTGTTGACACTCCCGAAGCGAAACACGATATGGATTATCGTACCCACTTTGAGCGACGTACGCGAAGGAACGGGTTGCCCGTTTATCGCAGCCGCTATAGCAAACGACCTTCTTAGAAGATTTCTTACCACCGCGTTAAAAACGCTTTTTCGTAGAGCTCTACTCCCCGATTCAATTGCTCCAAGCTTATCCACTCGTCACATCGGTGAGCTTGCTGAATGCTACCAGGTCCACAAACCACCATTCGATTCAAGCGTTGTAGAACTCCTGCGTCCGTAGCGTAACACACCGAATAAGATTTCGCTTGCCCGGCTAGTTCTAGCATCTTCGCTACAAAGCTGCTGCTTGGATCCACCCCCCAGGGGCGAGCCGAATACTTCGTTCGGTACTCCAAGCCGAATTGCTCGGTGATCTTTCTAATCTCCGCCAGAAGTGGTTGATGGTCGACGGCTGGCATCGCCCGGAAAAAGTTGTTTAGCTTGGCCATCGATGTGGTGACGTTCACCGCTTCTGGTTCGTTGCTAATGGTCATATTCCACGACAGGGTGGGTGGATCAAAATCTTTATCGTGGTACTGCGAGCTTTCCTCAGAATGGTTTCTTAGCTCTAGCAGCCGGTTCAAGGCTGGGATTAGCTTGTAGTTCGCGTTCACTCCTCCGTTGGTACTGGTGTGGGCACTAACACCTTTGGCGACTATGGCAAAGCTTTCTGCTCCCTTGTGGGCATGGATAACCTGCAATTCTGTAGGTTCACCAACAATGCCCATCGTGTCGTTCTCGACCATCTCCTCAAAAAGCTTGGAGTGACTGTTCACGTAGGAAGCTCCTCGCATGCCTACCTCTTCGTCGCTCGTAACCACGAAATACAGTGGTTGCTCGCTCGATACGTTCTCCGCTGCCGTAATCGCAGCGGCTAGCGAGCCTTTCATATCGCAGGTACCTCGCCCGTAGAGCCTCGAGTCTCGTTCCGTCCCTTCAAAGGCTCCGCAGAAATCCGGCTCCCAGTCCTCCGCCGGGACCACATCGGTGTGCGCTAGATACGCCACGCCACCTGTCCCTTGGCCTCTCTTGGCTACGACGCAAACCTTGGGGACCTTCTGATCATCGTCATAGGTCAACCATTCAATAGAAAACCCGATCTTGGATAGGGTGTCGGCCACGAATTGACTCACCTCGACGTTGCTTCGGTCGCTAACCGTGGGAAAACTCACCAATCGCTGAGTCAGTTCTATGGCCCGGTTTAATCTTTGTGACATATATCCTGGTCTTCGGAATCTATTTTTCTTAAGCTAAATGTGCCCCTAACCGCCTACTTGCTGGCGGTCACTTCCTTGGTTCTTGGGAAAAACCTCGGTTTGTTCATTCTATCGACCGCCCGGTCTGCTGTCCTGACCATTCCTATTGCGGTATCCTTAGCGGTAACGATTCCTTTAACTCGAGGCTCAACCATGAACAATATGCGTCAAGTCATTTCGCTCATCCTCGGCGGCGGCCGCGGTACTCGATTATTCCCCCTTACCAAAATCCGAGCCAAACCAGCAGTTCCCCTGGCCGGAAAGTATCGACTCATCGACATTCCTATCAGTAATTGCTTGCACAGCGGCATTAATCAAATTTATGTTGTTACGCAATTTTTGAGCGTTTCTTTACACCAGCACATTCGTCAGACCTACCGTTTTGACAATTTCAGTGGTGGTTTCGTCGAGCTTTTGGCTGCCCAGCAGACGATGGAGGGTGGGACCGAATGGTTCGAGGGAACCGCGGATGCTGTTCGCAAGAACCTTCGTTACTTCGACGAAAAAGACTGCAAGTACGTCTTAATTCTCAGCGGAGACCAGCTATACCGCATGGACTACGCCAAGATGCTCGAAACCCATATTCAGACCAATGCTGATGTCACCATTGCTGCTAAGCCGGTCGCTCGCTCGGAGGCTCATGCTTTGGGCGTTATGCGTTGCGACGACACCGGTCGTGTTACAGGCTTTCTAGAAAAGCCCAAGACCAATGAAGAAATCGATATGGTGGCTACCGAGCCTTCCTGGATCGATGCTCGTGGCATCAAAGCTCAAGGCCGGGACTGTCTGGCCAGCATGGGCCTTTACATCTTCAACAAAGAACTGCTCTTCGACGTTCTCAACAAAACCAACTACAGCGACTTTGGCAAAGAAGTTTTCCCTGCGGCTATTCGTTCTCGCAATGTTCAGGTTCACCTCTACGATGATTACTGGGAAGACATCGGGACGATCAAGGCTTTCTATGACGCGAATCTTTCGCTAAGCCAAAACTCGCCTCCTTTCAACTTGTTTGATGCCGATAGGCCAGTTTTTAGCCGCGCTCGATTCCTGCCCCCATCGGTCGTCGACGGTGCACACATTTCCAATTCCCTCTTGGCTGACGGTTGCCGCATTGGAAAAGGGACCCGAATCGAGAACAGCGTCATCGGCCTGCGATGCATTATCGGAGAAGGGGTCACGATCAAGAACAGCATCGTCATGGGAAGTGACTACCTAGAAGCCGACGAAGACGTAGCCAAGCTTATCGCCGAAGGAAAAGTCCCTTGTGGAATCGGAGCGGGGAGCTTGATTGACGGCGCTATCCTGGACAAAAACTGTCGCATAGGTCGTCACGTCCAAGTCACCAATCGCTTGAGCATAACGGAATCGGATGAATTCGATCCATGCTACATCCGAGATGGAATTCCTATCGTCTCGAAAGATGCGACTCTGTCCGATGGTTGGACCATGTGAGTGGGTAACGGTGTCTTCCTCTAGATACGTATAGAACTATATCTATGTTGTAGTAGTAGTACGAGGCGTAAAACTGTTAGTTCGGTTGCCTCAAACTGCGTTTAGTCAAGAAAAATCTTGGAAGAAACGGCTAGAAACCGCTGTGGATAACATGTTGTAGGATGAAAGAATCGCTGTCAAAAGTTGGTTGTGAACCAGCAGCTTTTGAACATCGAAGTTGAGGATGTTGGTAGCTAGCCAGCGAGAAAACAGGAAGGATCAAACAAGCAACATGTTATCCACAAAAATCGATGCCGTAGCCTTTGACATGGACGGGTTGTTGCTCAATACGGAGGATCTCTACAACGAAGTAGGAGAGATCCTTATGCAACGCAGAGGCAAGCCCTATCGAGATACCGTGAGGAAAAGAATGATAGGTTTGCCTGCACCGCAAGCTTTTGGAGTCTTGATCGAGGCGGAATCACTCACGGAAACTTGGCAGGAGTTGCACGAAGAGACACTTGTGATCTTCGAAGAGATTTTGCCGAGTAGGTTGAAGCTAATGAGAGGGGCGACAGAATTGTTGGATCTAGTAGATTCCTTAAAGTTGCCGAAATGCGTAGCAACGAGTTCTTCGCGAGGATTTGCGGAGCGAGCATTGGGACAGGTAGGAGTATTGGAGCGATTCGATTTCGTCTTGACGGCGGCGGATGTTCCGAGGGGGAAACCATATCCCGATATCTACCAGGAATCAGCCCGAAGAATGAGAGTAGCGGTGGCCACGATGTTGGTACTAGAGGACAGTCCCAACGGAACACGAGCCGGTGTCGCAGCAGGGGCCTATGTCGTTTCGGTACCGAACGAGCATACCGAGGGAGGGGACTTTAGCGGAGCCAAGTTCCTAGGCAAATCACTAGAAGATGAAAGGCTGACCACGCTTCTAACGCGATAAATTGGTTTAGCCTACCAAAGGCAGGCGATCCATGCTAAGGTTTGTGGAATTTTGGCCACCCCAAAAGGGTTCTCGGCAATTCGGACAAACTAGGCAGCAGGTAAATCTGGAAGTCGGGAGCGGAGTGGCTACAGCACCTCGTATTTCCCATATTTTTTAGGTTAAACCGTGCCGAAGCGGACTGATATCAAAAAGATTCTTCTTATCGGATCTGGCCCCATTGTGATTGGTCAGGCATGCGAGTTTGACTACTCAGGAACGCAGGCGTGCAAAGCTCTTCGTGAAGAAGGCTTTGAGGTTGTGCTGGTTAACAGCAATCCTGCCACCATTATGACCGACCCTGGGACGGCAGAACGGACTTACATCGAGCCATTGACGTGGGAGATCGTCGAAAAAGTCATAGAACGGGAGCGACCAGACGCGATTTTACCCACTCTAGGTGGGCAGACGGCGCTCAATATCGCCATGGAACTGGACCGAGAGGGGGTCTTGGAAAAATACAAGTGTGAAATGATAGGTGCGAATCCAGCCGTCATTCACAAGGCCGAGGCTCGCGACGCTTTCAAAGCCGCGATGGAAAAAATAGGCCAAGAAGTGTGCAAAGGGGTCATCGTCCACACGATGGACGAAGCTCGCAAGGCTCTACCCGAAGTCGGCCTGCCGTGCGTCGTGAGACCCAGTTTCACCATGGGGGGCAGCGGTTCAGCAATAGCTTACAACCGAGACGATTTCGAAGGCTTGGTTCAGAATGGCTTGTCGCTTTCCCCTATCTCTGAAGTCCTTATCGAAGAATCGATCATAGGGTGGAAAGAGTATGAGATGGAGGTGATGCGCGATGTCGACGATAACGTGGTCATCATCTGTTCGATCGAGAACTTCGATCCCATGGGAGTGCATACCGGCGACTCTATTACGGTCGCTCCAGCCCAAACGTTGACCGACAAAGAGTATCAACGTATGCGCGATGCGAGTCTTGCGATCATTCGCGAAATTGGAGTCGAGACCGGAGGGTCGAATATTCAGTTCGCGATCAATCCTGACACGGGACGCATGATTGTAATCGAGATGAACCCGCGAGTAAGCCGATCGAGTGCCTTGGCGAGCAAGGCGACTGGTTTTCCCATCGCGAAGATTGCAGCCAAGCTGGCAGTAGGGTTTAGACTCTGGGAATTGCAGAACGATATTACGCGTAAAACGCAGGCGTGCTTTGAGCCAACCATCGACTACGTGGTGACTAAGATTCCTCGCTTTGCGTTTGAAAAATTCCCGGAAGCGGACTCTACCCTAACGACTCAGATGAAGAGCGTTGGTGAGACCATGGCGATCGGTCGCACCTTTAAGGAGTCATTTCAGAAAGCACTCCGAGGACTCGAGGTTGGTGCGTTCGGATTCGGATCCGATAGCAAGGATCTTTGGTACACCGATGACAAACGTCCTGATGATGAAGAAATTGTCAGCAAGCTATCGCGCCCTAATGCAGAGCGTGTTTGGCATTTGCGGTATGCCATGTTGCATGGGATGAGCATTGATGAGATCTTTGAGATTACCAAGATCGATCGATGGTTCCTGGACCAATTGTCTGAGATCGTGGAGATGGAGAATCATCTTCGATCGCTGGGTAGTTTAGCAGCAGTCGACAAGGCGACTTTGCGCGAAGCCAAGCAGATGGGCTTTTCCGATCGACAGCTTGCTACGATGCTCGGAAGTGATGACTTAGAAGTTCGACAATGGCGAAAATCGCTGGGTGTAGTCGCAACCTTTAAAGCGGTTGATACGTGCGCGGCAGAGTTCGAAGCGTACACGCCCTATTACTACAGCACCTATGAATCCGAGTGCGAGGCTCCACCGAAAGGGAACAAGAAGCGAATTATGATTTTGGGCGGTGGACCCAACCGCATCGGACAAGGGATTGAGTTCGATTATTGCTGCTGTCACGCGAGCTACGCCATGAGAGAGCTCGGCATTGAGTCCATCATGGTGAATAGCAATCCTGAGACAGTCAGCACCGATTACGATACCAGTGATCTATTGTTTTTTGAGCCATTAACGACCGAGGACGTGCTGAACATATTCGAAGCGGTTCAGCCCGACGGGGTTATCGTTCAGTTTGGTGGACAGACACCACTTAATTTAGCGCGAGCGTTGTCCGACGCTGGTGTGCCGATCGTTGGTACCAGTGTAGAAACCATCGAGGATGCTGAGGATCGAGAGAAGTTTCAAAAGCTACTCCATGAGCTGCACCTCAAACAACCAGCCAACGGAATAGTAAGAACGATGGCGCAAGCGCGTTCCGAAGTGCAAAAGATTGGCTTTCCTTGTTTGGTGCGACCAAGCTTTGTTCTCGGTGGTCGGGCTATGGAGATTTGTTATGACAACGCGCAGTTTGAACGATTCGTGGCGGAAGCCTTCGTAGTAGCCCAGGGGCAGCCTGTATTGATAGATCGATTCTTAGAGGATGCGACCGAGGTTGATGTCGACGCGGTTTCCGACGGAACGGATGTCATCATCATGGGAATCATGGAGCACATTGAGGAAGCTGGTGTTCACTCCGGTGATTCGGCTTGTGTGATTCCACCGTTCCAATTGGGAAAGAGCGTACTAGATGAGATTCGGGCTGCTACGGTAGCGATGGCAAAGCGACTCAATGTCGTTGGTTTGATGAATGTCCAGTTCGCCATCAAAGAAGAGAACGGCATCTCGGTGGTGTACGTGCTCGAGGTCAACCCTCGGGCCAGCCGTACCGTTCCGTTCGTTGCTAAAGCCACAGGGACTCCTGTAGCCAAGATAGCAGCCAAGGTCATGGTTGGTGAGAAGCTTCGAGATCTTGGAATTCTTTCCGAGCCTATACCAAAAAGTGTGTCCGTAAAGGAAGCGGTGTTCCCGTTCCGAAAGTTTGCTGGGGTGGACATTGTTCTAGGTCCAGAAATGCGTAGTACAGGCGAAGTGATGGGTGTTAGTGACGACTTTGCCATTGCGTTTAACAAGAGCCAAATAGCTGCCGGTGTCGTGTTACCAACATCGGGCAACGTATTCCTAAGCCTTTCATCGCGTCATCGAAAAGGTGTCGTCGAGATGGCGAAGCAATTGCATGAGATGGGTTACAAATTGTTGGGAACGGCGGGCACCAGTGCTGAAGTTCAACGCGGAGGTATTCCGATCACTCCGATCAAGAAGCTAGCCGAAGGAAATCCGAACTTGATCGATTACCTCAAGAACGGCGAAGTATCGTTGATCATCAACACCCCCAATGGCAAGGGAGCCAGAACCGATGAAGGGCGGATTCGAGCTGCTGCGGTGCAGTTCGGTGTTCCGTGTATTACAACAGTCTCCGCAGCGAGTATCGCTATTGCAGCGATCTCGTCAGCTCGAGACAAGTCGATGGAGGTGCTCTCGCTCCAAGAAAGATTTGCGGACTAGACATGCGACTGCATTGGGTAGCAAATGCTTCAGTTAGCGCACTTCATGCGGGTGAGATGTGCGCTAAGCTTCCCACGCAGGTAGTCGATCCTGGGGTGTTGGAATCGCTCGGTCGTTTCGCTAGTAGCATCGATCAATTGATTGGGCCCAAGCTACCTGATACACGGATGTTCTGGTATCGACTCATCGCAACCGCAGCCGACATAGGTCCCAATTATGAGCTAGCTCAAACCGCGTTGCTTAAGTGTGGTGTGTTCGAAGCCAGCTCGGTGATGAACACATTGGCAGGACACATCACAGATATTGAGGCTGCCTTTAATCAGATGTTCCCGAAGCATGACGAGCAAGTCGGATTGCGAATGAGACCGTTGCAGGAGCAATGGCTAGGTTATGGACAAGGTTTAATGGCTCATTTGGGGCGCATGACGGACAAGTCTTTATTGCCGGATGAGGTAAGAGTGATACCCATGCAACCGATCATCGGAGGGTACGGATGGTCTCACATCGAGAATAATTTGGTTCGCATCGAAGCTATGCTTACCAATCCCATGGTAGAAATCCCGGAGGTTGTACGGTTGGGTTGGTTGGTATCACAAGTTCAGTTGGAGTTACCGCGATTTAGCGAATTGCTTGGCACATCATTACTGCATTCCGTAGGTCCCTTTGCGATGTTGCCACCGATATTGGCAGCAGCTCAAGTGCTGGAAATCAGCGCATGTTCTGAGGATAACGTAGCGTTGGCGATTGAAAATTGGCACATTCCGGTGCCTCAGGGGTGGGACCTACATGAACGACTGGTCCCTACGTTACTTGATTGGTGGGAGACTTATTTGACAACCCGGCCGGAATGGCACATTGCAATGCAGGCATTGGGAAAGATGCTTGCGTCCAATTGACCCATCAACAGGGAAATCGGTATATTTTCGCAATGGAGATGTCAGCAAAGGACATCATTGAGTAATCCTTTTTGTTTCGTTTCGTTAAGTTGACTGGTAAAAGATTTTGACCGATCGTCCCCGCGTACTTCATGGTTCAGGAGAATGGGAAGAACCGAGTGGGCCGAGAGGTTCGCTAGCGGCAGATCCTCCATTGTATCCGACTCCGGAGTTGCTCGAGGAACTAAAGCAGACCAGCGATCGGTTAGAGAAAGCGAAACCGGAAGAGATTTTGACGTGGGCCATAGATAGATTTGGTGACAAGTTCACTATGGCGACTGCGTTTGGTCCTGAGGGGATGGTTATTTTGGAGATGCTTTCCCGAATCTCCCCCTCGACTTACGTTTTTAACTTGGATACGGGATACCAGTTTCAGGAGACTCTCGAACTGCGAGAGAAAGTACTTGAGCGTTACGGGATCGCAGTAGATCTGTTGAAACCAGAGCATACGGTAGAGGAGTATGAACGAATCCACGGTGGGCCTCTTTATATTTCGAATCCCAATCAATGCTGTTTTGATCGCAAACTAAAAGTGTTGAGTCGCGCCGCATTAGGGCGGCATGCGTGGGCGAGTGCGATACGTCGCGATCAAAGCCCCGATCGTGCTCGAGCTCCCATTGTGGGTTGGGATCGCAAGTTCCATTTAGTCAAGATTAGCCCTCTTGCGAATTGGACTAAGAAGCTTGTGTGGAATCGTATCTTTGATCGAGGCATTCCGTACAACCCTCTTCACGATCAAGATTATCAGAGCATCGGTTGCTGGCCGTGCACGCGAGCAACCGTTGCGGGAGAGGATGACCGAGCGGGTCGCTGGAGTGGAACGGAAAAGAAAGAATGCGGTTTGCACACGGACGATGAACCACCACAGGCACCATTAACCACCAATTTATAAGCCGATCTTCGGTTTGGATGGCGGCGGTGGTGGCGGCTTAGGAGTTGGATTGGGCGCAGGCGGTGGTGGTGGCGGCGCAGGAGTTGGATTGGGCGCAGGTGGTGGTGGCGGAGGAGGAGTAGGTTCGGGACTTGGGGCCGGCGTCGGAGAGGGCGTAGGTTCTGGTGACGGGGGAGGTTCGGGTGTAGGGTTAGGTGTTGGTTCAGGGGCAGGTGGGATTTGTTCCACGACTTTGATTTGATGGATGGGGCCTCGTTCGGTGAGTAGTTTGGTTTCGGATTGAATAGACAAATTTTGCGCAAAGCGGCCTGCTAACCATAGGTTGCCAGCCGCAGGTAGGACGACCTTTACCGAAACCTCGGTCGTCTCCTCGAGGATGGGAGAAGGACTGACGGTTATGGTCGCGCCTTTCGCACCGAGTAAGCCCAACATCTTTGACGCTACCTGTTCAGCCTCGTTGGTATTGGCACCTGGCACGATAACATGCCGAGCAGCTTCGTAGGAGGCGTTTTCGACAACATGTCGCAGTAGGTTGAGTCGAGCAAACTCGATTCCAGCCATGACAAACAGCATGATGATAGGAAGTACCATCGCAAATTCGACGGTATGGGCACCGAGTCGATTTGCAAGAACTCTGTTCGAATGTCGGGTCATTATGGTCCTGCAGAGATGAAATCGTTTTATGGTTAAAGTTATCTAGAAATAAGGATTGGTAGCTGTCTTGCAATATCGCGAAAGATTGTGGCTAAGCTGGCCCCTGATGCGGCATGGTAGTGTTTTCCTCTACCGACCTTAGCAACCTCTCTCATGGTGTTTTGGTCAGCCTCTTGAGCAAAGGTTATCGAGAAAATCATGATCTCATCATCGCTTGCTTTTTCTGCCGCGAAAACAGGGTTACTTCCAACCGTATCAATCCCATCTGTCAAAACGATCATAACCTTGGCTGCAAAAGGGCGAGCCATATGAGATTCCAAAGCCATTCTTCCACCGTGAATTCCTCCACCAATACTGGTCTCGCCAGAGGTATAGTAGGCCGAATAGGAATCTAGGGCTTTGCGAATTTCGGAGTATTGATTTGTTAGGGGAACATCGAGCTTTGCCTTTGCATTGTATGTCGTTAGGGATACCAGCTCTTGCATCGGTGAAGCTTCGAGTTCTGCTATAAATACATCGACCGCGCGGACGGCATCCCGCCATCGGCTGGGAGTGGGAGCGGGGCCATCAAAGAACCATCCCTCGGGAGCAGCAGCAGGCAATGGTGGATACACCGCAGGTTCGTTGTCCGCATAAGCCATGGAGCCGGATCGATCGATGACCAGCGCCACATCGACTTCAATTTGATTAGATCGTGATGTCTGTTGCGATTGAACGACTCCCGTGAAGGGGTTGGGAATCAGCATTGGTAGAGGACCGTTCGGTGAATCGACCGTTCTTCTCGCGGTAACTTCGACAGCATTGGGACGTATTCCACCGGATTGGAAGCTATATCGGTGCTGGAGAGAGTTGCGAGATGATGATCCAAAAGAAAAATCGTTGTTAGTCAATTCAAGTGGTTTGCCAGCGACAGGGTTTCGGTTCGCAGCCTCTCGACCCTTTGCTTTTGCGAGCTCTTGGTCGTTCGTGATCATGAACTCTCGACCAGCGGCTCGGGAAGCGGCATCGGACGCGATGTACATTTGGGTTCGGCTGAGCTGTATGTAGGCAAAGTTGATCGCGAATGCCGAAAGTATTACCAAGACGGGGAGCATGACCGCCAACAACGGAACCACGGCCCCGCGTCGAGCCACAGGTTTTCGCCTAAAAAGTCGCCTAGTTTGGTGATATTTCCTTGGGGTGGAAATCATGGATGACATCAATCAAACTCCTTCATCATTTCAACGGTTCCCTTGAGGGATCGTCCGCCATAGAACTGAAGAGGCAGGACGGAGTTTTGCGAGCATGGGGCGGTCACTTCGACTCGAATGAACGAGCCATAGGGGGCCTTTTCTATATCTGAAGGGGAGACCTTGATGGTAGCATTTTTGATTCTCCTGAGGTTCAGCAGATGGGTGGCCGCATTTCGAACGTCGGATTCTTTGGATTCCGGTACGATGGAGACGCGAGCACCCTCGTAAGCGGCAATCAGCAAGGACTGCCTGAGGAATATCATGGTGCAGGTCTCGATCGTTCCTAGAAGAATCAGGACCAAGACAGGTAATACCACGGCGAATTCGACCATAGCAGCCCCCGATCTGTATCGATTGTGAGACAAACAAATTGCTGGACCGAGCTTCATGGCGAAAGTTGTCGTGGGAAAATTGGTATAGACTTCTGGAATGAGGAAAGCATCGTGTTGCACGGGCGTCTCCAGAGAAGCGTAGGTCTGCATCTAGTTCGAAGCGTATCAATGGAAAGTCAGATCTCACAAAACTTGGCTAAGTGCCTTCGAACAATTCGACTAATCGCTACAATCCAATCATGAGCTTTCTGCTATAGGCGTCCAATGTCCGAGGACTGGCAGAGTTCTAAGTTTATAAGAACTAGTTAGTACGAGCGGCGGGTTGTCGGGACAAGCGAGGTAAAGTATGTATAGATTGGGTACAGCGACCATTTTAGAGATTCGCGGCAAAGACCGTTGCAAAGTTCTCAATAATGTAGCGACACAAGACTTGAGAAGTTTCGGAACAGGTCAATCCTTTGAGACTTTCATCACGGAGACTAAAGGCCGGAGCCTAGGGCATGGCATGGCAATTGGCTTGTCAGACAGTCTCTGGTTCGTGACGGTACCTGATCAAGGGACGCGACTATTCTCGCACATGGATCGGTTCATCATTATGGAGGATGCTGCCGTCAAGGATCTGAGTGAGTCGTATGTCGTATGGCTGGCGACCGGCCCATCAGATTTCCCGTCGGTGTTGGGTGTTCCTCCAGCCAAGAATCAGTCGGTTGAGTACCAGCGAGAGGAACAGGCCGTCGTGGCTTGTTGGGCACCTTGGATTGCCGAGGATTCCATTCTTCTATTTGTTCCGAACACGATCGAAGCAAGCCTGGCAGCCCAATGCAAAGACTCGCTAGTCGATAGCAATTTGTCGGAGCGCGCCGCGTGGGAAGCCCTTCGCATCGCTCAATTCTGGCCATGGTATGGTCGCGACTTTGACGACAAGAATTTGCCGCAGGAGGTGGACAGAAACGATCAAGCTATTTCCTTCAATAAAGGATGCTACCTAGGCCAAGAGACGATCGCTCGACTGGACGCACTGGGGCAGGTTCAGAAGAAGCTTGTTAGAGTGCGGCTTTTTGCGGACCAAGTACCAAGTCTCGACGATAGTAGATTGCTTGCATTGGACAATGCAGAGCTGGAGATCGGGCAGTTGAAGTCAGTTGCAAAGGATGAACGTGGTAAGGTTGTTGGAATTGCCATGGTCAAGAGAAGCCATTTCACACCCGGTTCTAAGTTGCAACTCGGATCTGATCGAATTCCCGCTGAGGTGGAGGGGTAAGCGCGAGCGGCCAATGAAAATCACCGAAAGAATTCCGGTTCGGTAGCCTACTTCTAGAACCAAGGAGCCAATTGAACTTCTTGAACTAGACGCGCGAATAAGAAGTGATTCCTATTCGACTATTGCTCGAACCTGGCCCAAAAACTCACCCGAGCTGCGCAATCGAATGTTCACATCGCCTGTTGGCAAATCCTCTGGGAGCTTTACTGAAAATTTCATGTACTTTCCGTCTTTACCAGCCTTGGAGTCCGAGAATGTCGTGCTCTGAACGATGACACCATTTCGCTCGAAGTGGACTACTCCTATGCCTAACTTTTCCTTGAACCGTGAGTCTTGCCGAGTTATTAAAATGGAGAATTTTAGCTCGACGCCACGCTTGAGGGAAACGATCTCCCCTGATTCAAAACCAATTCCGTTCAGAATGACTTTTCCTAAATCGGGAATGTCTTGAGGTGTCGCGGGCTTCTCTCTCTTGCATCCAGTCTGGAGAACGGTCAAACAAAAAACCATCAAGCTTGGCAATAAGATTGAAGCGAATTTCGAATGAGGCACTGTACTCTCCAGAAATGAATTACTCAATTGACCACGGGCTAGTGAATCAGTTTTACTAGTGTAGTAGCCACTATTACTCCATCAACTTTTAGCTCAATGGTTCCTAGTATGTGTGGGTTATTTTGAGGAATCGGCCAGCCACCCTGCGGTTCAGGAATCGTATTTGACCAGTGTGTAGGTGTCCCATGCCCTCCCACGCTACTCATTATGACAGCTGTACCATTTCTTATCCGCAAAACGTAGTCACCCTCATGACAAATTTCAAAGTATAGAAAACAAACCACAAAACAACTTCATCGAGTACCGATGCCTTTCCAAACGTCGAGCTCAACCGAGTTTGATTCAAACATGACATGCCCGTCTGCGAAAAGGATATTTACACCACCTGAATGCATACTGACGGGTGTAAAGAGAGACGTTTGCAGGCGATCATCATGGCTGCAAGAACGTTCGTTCGGCCTTAATATATGATAGTAACTCGCAACTCCTAACCCTACCCAGGAATATCCGTTGTCGAGATGGGACGGCGTGAACGTTGTAAGTTCGATGCAATGATCGACGATTCCTCGTCTGTCTTCTCCGAGACGCATCTGGCGAGGCAACTCCCAAATGGTCCCAGCCCGGCGAGTTTCGGTAAGGGGACACGTTTCCGACATGATCGCCGTATTGGACGAACCTCTCGACCAACTCGACGATTTCGGATACTGACTCAACCTATTGATTTCTTCATCCATCCAAGGCCCGTTTCTCTTCGGGCCGAGTGTCGTGCCTCTGTTGAAAACATAATCCGTACGTGCCCTTTCCTGTGCCTCTGTGGCGGGACAACGGTACAAATCAATCTTCAAATGCATCAAATGGTTATTATCCTCAATAAATTGCAAACCAAAATCGATAGTAGAGTACACATCATTTTTTTCGACGAAAGGCAAAATAGCTACGAGAGGACCGCTTGAATTGGTCAACACCAATTTCGGAAAGCTGCGATGTGCCTGATTGTAGTTTTGAAGCCCGATTCCAATTTGTCGCAAACGATCACTGCACGCGAGCCTACGAAACGATTCACGCACCTGAGACAAGCCCATTAAGAGCAGCGAAAGCAGTATAATGATAACAGCAATGGATACTATAAGCTCCAGCAGAGTAAAAGCTCTTCTGCCGTGAACAGTCCCTCGTACATTTCGGACATGCATCTTTCCACCGAGAATCTGAAGAATTGGAGCGAGTGAGTTTTGTGCTGCTGAGAGAGGGGTGAGCACGAACTTTAGAGCCGACGTCCGAAGTATATGGGAAGCGCTGGTAAGGGTCAAGAAAAAAGAGATTGGGATTTAGCCCGGAGATTTCGCCGTTGCTTGGGCAAATCGAGAGAAATTCAGTACCAACGAAACTTTGTCGATAATCGAACAGAGGTTCGGTAGCGGTTAGAATTCCGGCACATTCTCGATAGTATCAATTGGCCCGAACTCAATCGGCATGTATTTCTTCTGTAAGCAGGCCGTTCCAGCACCTTGGGGTCGAAATCCACCTGCCGATCGCCTGAGATCGCAGTCAGTCAGTTAGTTGGTACCATTGGGCTTGTTCGTTTTTTCACAATTCCATCTGGTGTAGGGAGAAAGAATCTGATAGGTACGGGATCGAGGAGTCTAGTAGATCGCTGACTTTTCAGTGAGTCGCGTGAATTAGAGGCAGAGTACACCAGAGGTGACCGTTTCGTTTTTAGTCGTTAACAACATAGTAACTGTATGATTCGCATGGATGCGAGAGTCTTGATAACCTCGATATGCCTTTTTTTGGCAACGAAGGCTACCGAGTCGTATGGACAGGATCGTTGGTTCCCGTTCAGCGATCTGCCTTTCGGCAGAGCAACGAGGTTTCCCACGAACTGGCCTGAGCAGTTCGGTGCGGAGGAGTTATACGACGGAGACGATTCGCCCCGCATTCCCGAGCCGATGGTATTTGATTTGGTCAGACCACTCGGCGCCAAGCGAGGAGAGGCAGAGGTAAATACCTTAGCTATTATTCCGCTGAATCGTCGGACTGGTGTCGCAGAATGGGCTCCCGAGGTGGAGTTTGCTATAGCCGACGGGATTGCCGTCGAGTTCGAATTGCCTTTTGACGAATGGACGCTCCAAACCTACAAAATGGCGGGGCAGGTGACCTTTGGGAAGGCGTTCAATGACTCTTTTATCCATGGTGCCCAAAGCATCGTTGAATACAGAAAGGGAGATCAAAAGTGGGAAACGGCACTACTGTATCTTGCGGGAGTCCAATTCGATGATACTTGGTCGATGCTCAGCATGATTGGTATTCGAACGGTGATAGGCGGGGATGATCGCAGTGAACGAACAGAGCGGTTGTTCAATCTGTCGTTGTTTAAACACGTAGGTGATTACACTACTCTGGGTGTTGAAACCAACAGTGCTGTTGATTTGGCTGGAACGTCCGAGTATCGATTGATTCCTCAAATTCACCACGAGTTACGAGATCACATCATGCTACAATTCGGAGCAGGATATTTACTTAAAAGGAAAGAGACAGTACCAGAATTTGCGTTCCGCTTGATCTACAGCTTCTGAGTGGTATTCTTTCGCGTGGGAATTGCAAAGTATTTTCCTTTGGAATAGGCTTCATGGAACTATTCCTTGGGAGAACGGTCTGAATGTATACATTGGAAATAGCCGTCATGATTGTGATGATTGGCTTTAATAGCGTCTTTGCCGCCTACGAAATCTCACTTGCGTCCATTGGTATTGGACGCCTACATGCACTTCGGGCGGGAAAAAAACGTGGAGCGGATGCCGCGGTCCGCATGAAAGAAAATATCGAAGGCAGTTTGGCTGTCGTGCAGCTTGGCATAACGCTGGTAGGGGTCATCGCGGCTGCAACTGGTGGAGCTGGCGCCGAAGAGTCTTTTGAGCCTATGCTTATCGGGTGGGGAGTTCCTGAGAGTTTCGCGCAGTGGATTGCTATCCTGATTGTCGTGCTTCCTCTAACGATCGTCACGATTGTCTTGGGGGAATTGGTACCCAAGGTATTTGCACTCCGAAACAAAGAGTGGGTCTGCTTGATTCTTTCGCCCCTTATGGAGTGGTTCGCCTTAAGTGTCAAACCTGCGGTTTGGATTTTAGAGAGTACCGTTACATGGATCATGAGATTGGCATTTGGAAGCGAAGATGACCAATCCGATAAGTCTGCCATGGAGGAGCTACATAGCGCAGCATCTTTCGCCCGTATATCGCGACTCATCGGTCAGCGAGAGCAAGGCATCATCGTAAGTGCGTCAAGACTATCAACCACACCGGTGGAGAAGATTGCGCTGCCAACTGCGCACATCGATATGTTGGTTGCTGATCAAAGCCTATCAGACGCATTACTCACAGCGCATCTTCAAATGCACACTCGGTACCCTGTAACTGAGGAGGTTGGTAATGCTCAGAAGATCGTTGGCTACGTCAATTTCAAAGATATCGTGTCCAATATGCGATTTTCCTCTCCTACCAATTCCCTCAGTAAACTGATTCGCTCTATTGATTCGTTTGAATCGAATACGCCAGTATCGGATTGCTTAGAGCGATTGATTCGAGATCGAAATCATATCGCACTAGTAAAGGATCGATCTGGTGTGGTGCTTGGAATGGTGACACTCGAGGACATCATTGAGGAGTTAGTGGGAGAGATTCATGATGAATTCGATCGAATACCATCACACTTGAACAGAGTAAGGAATGGTTGGATCGCAGGCGGTTTTGTATCGCTAAATCAATTGCGTGATATCGCGGGAATTGAGCTCGAGCCGATTGGTGATAAGCCTCTGTATACACTGAATGACTGGGTAGTAGAATTTCTGGGCAGACCACCTCATGGTGGCGAACTCGTACGGTCAGAAAAATATGACATCGTAGTCCGAAAGACCCGAAACGTTATGGTTCAAGAAGCCCAGTTGTCCGTTAGGTCTTCAGAAGTGTGATCGTCGCTCTTGAGATATGCCTTTATCCGAACTTTGTATATCCATAAGGTGAGTGCACTTGGGTATAGCGATTGCATTGGATCGAAGATTCACGTAACCTTTATATTAAACGATCCGCGAAAACTCTATTACAACGCCCGGAATCAGGAAGACATAACCATGACGATCAGCCTCGCGAGAGCAAAAGAGATTTGCACCAAGTCGGAACTCGAATTGGTCCGCAGTAGCAGCACTAGAAACATCGGAGCTCTGGATGAAAAGGAGCTCAAGGCCGCGATTCGACGAGTTCGTACTCTTCGGGATAAGTGGAGAGATAAATCTCATGCCCAAGAACGCACCACCAAAGCGATGTCCCCCCAAGAAATCGGCGAGGCGAATGCCCGTAGCGCCGAAAAATCCACTTTGTTCAACGAAGCCCTAGGCCGATTCGAGTCGAGGCTTGCCAAACTCGGCGGCCAGTCCGAAAAGGCAACTCCACGAGCAACGAAGAAAGTTGCTCCCAAGGTAGATCATCGTGCTGACCGAGCAACGGTTCGATCGGGCCTAAACGCCAAGATGGACAAATTGAATGCAACGGGTCCAAAGAAGACCTCTACCAAGAAAACAGCAACCAAAAACGTCGCCGCTGAAGGTAAAGCAACCCCGACTAAACAAAAGCCAAAAGCCGTTAAGAAGGCCGATGCTAAGAAGCAAGCTCTAGTTGCCAGACGTAAGGCAAGGATGATCAAAGCGGATACTAACGCCGTGAAGCCAGTGGCGGAACAAGCTAGTCCCAAGTCGACCAAGCGTCCGGCTACGAAGTCCCCGAGGAACTTAGCAGCTAAAACTAGTGCGAAAGCGAGTGCAGTGGTGCGCGGGGGCACGACGCGAGTTCAAGGGCACATCTCGGCTCAGGGGCGTCGCAACCAAGCTAGACGAAACGCCAAATAGCTTTGATTTGGCTGGCGGGCGTGCTGCTTATCTACTGCGAATGATAAGCGGCACGACGCTCGTAGATTCTGCACTAGGAGCGGCTCATCGTATGTCTGTCGTAGGTTTTCATAACAAGCCAGCTCCGGTGCAGCGAGTAGTTCGCAAAGTATTTGCCTTTGAATACGTCGTGACAGGCTTTGCAGTTGGCGGCTTCTTTTAGTTCGTCGGTAGCTCCCTCGCGGCCAGCAACAACTTTTGCTGCTGCCAGAAGTGCTTTTTTGTAGTGGCCGAGGCAACGAGGCCCGATCGCATGGCACCAATATGACGAATCTCAGTAACTCATGCGAGCAGGCGGTCTCCAGGGCAAATGGCCTCGTTGCCTCGTCCACTACAAAAGGTGCTTCAGTATTTTGGACGGGTGAAAAGGATAGGAAGGTTTTCTACGACCCGCTCGTACCTAAGACGTCTTTCCCAATCCATGGCTGCAGAGCCGTTGGGACTCGGATCGTTCCGTCGGCTTGCTGATGATTCTCCATGATGGCTATAATGGCTCGACTGATGGCAATGGCGGTTCCGTTCAGGGTATGAACAAAATGGGTCCCCTTCTCGTTTTTGTTCTTGTAACGGATATTGAGCCTGCGAGCTTGGTAGTCGGTGCAGTTCGACGTACTGGTGACTTCGCCCCATTCTCCGTCGGTTCCTCGGCCAGGCATCCAGGCCTCTAGGTCGTATTTCCGGTATGCAGGGCCACCTAAATCTCCGGTCGCTGTATCGACGACTCGATAGGGGATTTCCATGGCATCAAATATGTCGCATTCGAGCTGCCTAAGCTCTTCGTGGATGGCATCACTCTGATCGGGCTGGGTAAAGGCGAACATCTCGATCTTGGTAAATTGATGGACTCGGTACAGCCCCTTCGATGCTCGTCCGGCCGCCCCGGCCTCGGTGCGGAAACAATGGCTGATTCCCACCAGTTTGAGAGGCAGCTCTTCGGCATCAATCACCAGCCCCGAGTACATACCCCCCAACGTGATCTCCGCCGTAGCGACTAGATTTAAGTCGGTATTCTCGATGCTGTAGATTTGAGTCTCGGGTCCTCGGGGGATGAAACCGATCCCGTGGAGTGTATGAGTGTTAGCCACGTCGGGGGTGGAAACAGGGATGAAGCCGTTTTTGACCAGCAACTGAACTGCGAATTGTTGCAGTGCGAGTTCCAGCAATACCGCGTCATTCTTCAGGAAGTAAAAGCCGGCACCGGCGACACGCGCACCAGCTTCGAAGTCGATCATGTGGTGTTTTCGGCCCAGCTCCAAGTGATCGAGCGGTTTGAAATCAAACTTGGGAATCGGCGTCTTGCCTCGAGCGATCTCCAAGTTCGCCTGATCGTCGTTGCCGATCGGGGCGGCGGGGTTGGTCATGTTAGGGATGTGGGCGAGGATATCCAGTACGACCTTATCTAGCTCGTCGTGGGATTTCTGAGCCGATTCCTTTTGTTCCCGGAGCGTTTTTCCCAGCTCTTTGAGTTTTTCCCGTTCTTCGGGGGTAGCCCCCTTCATTTTGCTGTTCAGATCGTTGGCTTGCCGATTAAACTCCTCGGCTTCTGCCAGGCAGGCACGACGCTTGGTTTCGGCCTCCATGAATCGGTCCAGGCTGTCGGCAGGGATGCCGCGATTGATGCAGTTTTGACGGACAGCTTCGAGATTTTCGAGGACAAATTTTCGGTCGAGCATCGATTCAGGGTCTGGTTAAGGTGGATAGGGAGATCACGCTAAACCCGAAGTGTATCGAATTGTTAAGATCGTTCCAGATTAACTCGAAGCCGAATTGGTGCTGCCTCAACTGATTTTACGGCAAAAGGAGCAAAAACAGTCATTTGTACACGCTAGGACTGATTTACTAGTAATCCAACTGACCGCTAGCCATCCGTCTTCAAGCCGAACCCGATCGATCATGTTCTCGGATCTTTAGCCAAGAAGTTTCCACATCGTCTAGCAATGTAGATCTGAAAAAACCTGAAGAGTTGTCGTAGGTGCTATTAATAAGATTCATCGCTACATCACAGAATCTTAACATGTACCTCATCATATCGACACACTTTTGAGCTAAAACGCCTGCCAAAGTTCAAGGGTCGAACGACTCCTGATTTCCCTGTTGGATCTCTCAATCCTTTCGATCTGAGGAACACGAATGATGCGTGTTTGGATTTATGGTTTGGTCTTGGCTTGCATGCCAAATTGCGTGCTTTCTGAGCCTTGCACTGCTGATCTGCCGACCGAGGAAACCGTAACCAAAGGGGCGACGACAAACGTCGAAATAACGCGATCCTTTCAGCAAGGCGTCGAGGGATACCAAGGCACCGTTGACACCGAAATTTGGGCACTTGCGCCCAACATTATTCTCGCGGACAATCCCAACGCTTCGTCAGATTCGGACAATGATGGTGGCGAAAGTCAAGTTCTCATCCGATTCGATGACATTTTTGGTTCTGGTGATAAGCAAATTCCCAAGGGAGCCAGGATCATTCAGGCGAGCCTATATGTTAGTGCTTTCGATCCAGGAAACACGGTGCATCTGCATCGAATGAATGTGCCCTTTTCGAAGACGCCCACCTGGAATTCCCTCGTGGATGGGGTCTCTGCAGATGGATGCGAAGCGGCTCGTACCAAAGACAGTCTTACCTTTGGCAAGATCGCCGCTAACAGCTCCCTGGTTATCTTCGACGTGACTGACACGATTCAATTCTGGTCCGCTGGACATCCCAATCATGGATGGGTCTTTATCAACACCGGTGGCAATGGATGGGACTTTTACACCAGCGAGTTTGAAGATATCTCCCAACGTCCAAAACTTGAAATCCTCTACACCGTTCCGACCGCGCCTACTCGTCTTACCAAAGTTTCCGATGGAGGGAATCATGCTGCCAAATAGTAACCAATCTCGATCGAACTCCAATCCGTTTCACGCTTGCGGCGCCCCCAATCGACGAGCGTTTCTCTATGCCGGATGGCTTGGTGGGGCGGGTTTGACTCTCGGTCAAATGCTTCAACTAGAGGCGATGGCGGGAGAACGCAAAGGTCCCGAGCCCAAAGCGAAATCGGTCATTCACATCTATCTCAACGGTGGCTTCCCCCACATGGATAGCTTTGACCCAAAGCCTGATGCCCCTGCCGAGTATCGCGGTATTCTGGATCCGATCAAAACCACTCTGCCGGGCGTCTACTTTAGCTCCCATATGGAATCTACTGCGAAGGTTGCCGATAAGCTAACAGTCGTGCGGAGCATGTCTCACACCGAGGTCGATCATAGCCGGGGGCAACATAGTATGTTCACCGGTTATCGGCCGAGCCCCGCTTTGGTTTACCCAAGCGTTGGTTCCGTTGTAGCTCAAGAGCTAGGACCTCGCGAAGCGATGCCTCCCTATATCTGCGTTCCAACCCAAGGGAGTGAGTTCCTAGGAAGCGGTTATCTCAGCAATGCTGCTGGGCCGTTCTCGCTGGGGGCTGATCCTGCACGTGCCAATTTCTCGGTTCGCGATTTGAATCTTCCCAAAGGTGTAGATTCCAGTCGCTTCGAAAAGCGAAAGAATTGGAAGCAGTTGGTGGATCAACACTTTGCGCAAATGGAATCGGACGATTCGCTTGCGACCATGGATTCCTTCTACCAACGAGCTTATGATCTCTTGGCTTCCCCCAAAGCTCGTGATGCATTTAGCTTGAAACAGGAGTCCGATGCGACCAAAGAACTGTATGGCATGAATCCCTGGGGACCAGTGCTTCGCCCTAGCGCTGGGCCCAAGTTTCTCATCGCTCGACGATTGGTCGAGGCGGGAGCGAGATTTGTTACCGTAAGCTACGGTGCCTGGGATACACACGCGTTTCACTACAATGGTATCCAAGTAGCGATGCCAGACTTTGACCGTGCCTTTGCAGGTTTGATCCAGGATTTAGACGACCGAGGCATCCTCGATTCGACGCTGGTGTTGGTCACCAGCGAATTTGGCCGTACTCCCAAGATCAACGCTGGTGGAGGCCGCGATCACTGGCCTCGCGTCTTCTCGATCGTCATGGCGGGTGGTGGTGTCAAAAGAGGTCATATATACGGTGCATCAGATGGTTTGGCTGCTGAACCCGCAGACTCGCCTCTCTCGGTCGAAGACTACGTTACGACCGTTTATCACTTGCTCGGTATCGATGCTAGCCAGTCGCTTATGTCGCCTGGGGATCGGCCGCAGCAGATCGTTATGAACGGCAATGTCGTACAAGGTCTCTTAGCGTAAGTGAACGTCATGAATTCTTATTTGCGATATGGCTTAGCGATATGCTTGGGATCTATGGGAGGAATCGCGATGGCTTCCAAGCCGTCGCTGGAAAAGATTACACCTCCCATCGGTACGCGTGGCTCGAGTTTCGAAGTGACTGCCATCGGTTCGGGACTTGGTGACATAAAGAACGTTGTGTTTTACGAACCAGGTCTGTCCTGCAAGTCGATCGAGGCTTCGCAGGATGAAGAAATTCGGATCGTGATCGAGGCTGAACCAAACTGCAGGCTCGGAAACCATCCGATTCGCTTGAGTGGTCCCAATGGTGTCAGTGAAATCCGCTTGGTTACCATCAGTCCCTTTCCGGTGCTGCGAGAAGAAGAAGCAACCGGAAAACCCCTTCCCTCCAACCAGACGGTCTTTGGGACGCTCGAGGGGGATGCTGTCGATAGTTATGAATTGAGCCTTGTTGAGGGGGATACTTTCTCAGCAGAGATCCATGCCATGAGACTCGGGGTCGGATTTCTTGACACCAAGGTGGAGTTGCGAAACTCTGAGGGAGTCTTAGTCGCAGCGAGCGATGACACTCCCTTAACGGGCCAGGATCCTATTCTGTCGATCCGGGTGCCACAATCTGGACGCTATCGCATTGACGTTACGAGCGTCGATGGACGGGCGGATGCAGATAGCCCCTATGCATTGCATGTCGGCACTTTTCCCAGACCCCACGGCATTTTCCCACTGGGTATCTCTGCTAATTCGAAGCAGGTTGTTGCAGCGTTGCACGCAGATAAAGAGATTGATTCGAGCTACGAGATCTCTTCCGTAGGCTTGGAACCAGGAACCCAATTCGTTGAGGTGATCGATGACGGTGTTAGCTGCCCATCACTGGTACCCGTTCGTGTATTCGATGGCACAGTTCTAGTTTATTCGGAAAGAAACGGTAACGACACAGCCGCTACGCTCGCAGTCCCATGTTCTATTCAGGGGATAATTCGCGAGGCCGGTCAGAAGGACCAAATAACTTTTACGACTCCGTCGAGTGGCATGCATCGCATCGAGGTATTCGCTTCCCGAGTCGGTTCCAAGCTGGATAGTGTGATCGAGCTACGGGACTCGGAGGGTTGGCTTGTGGCAACGGGAGACGATTTCGATGGGCTCGATTCCCGGATCGATTTCGTTGCAGAAGAAGGAAAATCGTACTCGGTCAGCATCTTTGATAAGCGTGAGAACGCGGACTTCAACACTCACTATTGTTTAGAAGTTACTCCTGTAAAGACTGCCCTTACAGCGTTCCTCCCCCGCCGAGATAAACGCTCGCAAGCGAGACAAACCATCGAGGTCCCACGTGGTAATCGCGTCTTGACTTACTTCGGTGTTCGCAAGGAGGCGACTGATCAAAAAGTGGCGATTGGACTAACCAATCTTCCTTCGTCGTTGTCAGTACAGTCGGCTAGGGAGCAAACCGATTCGTTTGTGATTCCTGTTGTCATCGAGGCCGCCGTGACTGGGGCGGAGGTTGATACTCTGGCAGGCGTTATCAACACTGTGACAGGCTCGGAGATGGACTTTGAGCAAGTCATCGACTTGATTTCGCTATCCGCTGATCGCTTATTCCACGGTGCATCCGTTAACCGAATCGTCGTCGCTACAACCAATCCCAATCCATTCCGTGTCGATTTGGAACCTATCGTGGTGCCTTTGGCTTCGGATGGAACGCTAGAGCTAAAGGTTAGGGTACATCGCGATGACGATTTTGATTTGCCAATAGAATTGAAGCTGTCATACTTGCCCGAATGGGTGGAAGCGGCTGAGAAGATCGTTGTTCCAGCGAATCAGTCGGAAGCTCTCGTCTCCATTCGAGCTTACGAAGGGGTAAAGCGTCAGGAATGGCCGCTAGTTGTGGAGGCGACGGCGAGTTTACCAGCGCGAGCCGCATCGGATGACGGTGAAGAGCGACGACCGCGTAGACGGTCTCGTTCACCTCTAGACTTCAGTACTGTAGCCAGTTCGATCGAACTCCTTCGAATCATTGAGACGCCTTGCACCGGAACAATTGATCCCATTTCGGCGGAACAATCGCAAACCGTCACAGTTCGTTGTCAAATGAATTTGGGCTCAGGTCTTCCAGATCAATTGACTGCGACGCTCGAAGGGTTGCCAAATCGCGTGACGGCCGAGGCAGTTGAGATCGATCGTAACACGTCAACGGTCACCTTTGAATTGACGATGGCTGACGATGCGCCTTTAGGAACATTTCCCGATCTTTATTGTCGCTTGAGCGGTGAACTGAATGGAACACCGGTTTCCTATTGCCTCGCTCGGGAAACCAAGCTTGTCATTTCCAAATTGGGAGAGTCGATGAAGGATGAGAATGGAAATCCACTCAGCCCACTCGATGCTCTTCGTCGCAAGTCCGCTACCAATAACCTCAACAACAATCCGTAAACAAAATGTCAACCATTCGAAACCAAATCCAATGCTTGAGCTTGGTGGGTGTTCTGGGGTTAGTAGCCGGAATACCGTTTGCTCGGAACTTAGTCGCAAATGAAACCAATCCGACTGATACGAGCAATCGCATCACCGCTGGTATGAACACAGCGAAGCTAGAATCGCTCCGGGTCGAACCGGAGTCGATTGTTCTCGATGGCGCGCGCTCGCGGCAGAGTTTGCTCGCGACGGCCGTCTACTCTGACGGGAGCACTCGCGATGTTTCTGCTTTTGTCGCGGTGACTATAGAGCCGAGCGGTTTCCTGCAATACGAATCGGAAACTCTGTTTCCTGCTGAGGATGGTAAGGGGGAATTGACCGTCACGTTTGAGAACCAAACGTTAGCGATTCCTTTTGAGGTTCAAGATGCAAAGAAGAATCCACCCATTGAGTTTCGGAATGAGGTGCTTCAAGTCCTGACAAAAGCGGGCTGCAATTCTGGAAAATGCCACGGTTCAGCTTCGGGTAAAGACGGATTTCGACTAAGTCTGTATGGCTACGATCCTGAGGGGGATCATTTTCGATTGACGCGAGAGTTGTTCGGGAGACGTATCAATTTAGTCTCTCCTGAACAAAGCTTGCTTTTGTTAAAAGCTCTGGGTGAGGTTTCTCATACAGGTGGGCAATGCATAGAGCAGGAGTCCGAATCGTTCGAGTTGGTTCGACAATGGATTCGGGAGGGAGCGAAATCCGATTCCGCGGAAGCAATAGAGCCTACGAAGATCGAGGTCTATCCGAAGCGTTCCGTATTCGCTAAGCCGCTCGGTGATCAGAAACTAGTGGTTATGGCGACGTTTGCGGACGGCTCTCGCCGCGACGTAACAGCCCACTCTGTGTTTATGAGCAACAACGAAGGGGTTGCAGCGGTCGACGAGAGGGGAATGGTTTCCGCTAAAGGACCTGGGGCAGCCTTTGTGATGGCTAGATTTGATAAATTCACCCAAGGAACCGATTTTGTCATTCGTCCTGGTAAAGATTATTCTCCTAACTTCCCGAATCCTTCGAATGAAATCGATCGCTTAGTCAACCAACGTCTGAGCTTCTTGCACATCGAACCCTCAGGACTCGCAAGCGATGAGCAATTCCTGAGGCGTGTTTACCTCGATTTGATCGGACTGTTGCCGACGGAAGCGGAGTACACTGCGTTTATGGCTGATCGGTCTGCGGATAAACGAGCTAAATTGATCGACGCGTTGATTGCTCGTGATGAGTTCAAAGACATTTGGGTCATGCGTTGGGCCGAGTTGTTGCAGATACGGACTGCTAATGGTATCAGTCCGAAAGCTCTCAAGCTCTATGATCAATGGCTCAGAGACTTCGTTCATGCAGGTGCTACGATTGACCAGATTGTCCAAACCGTCATTCCTGCAACTGGTGGTACGATTGAGAATCCCGTTTCCAACTACTACCAAACTGAAACGACTCCGCAATTGATTGCCGAGAGCGTCGCACAGGTCTTTCTAGGAACTCGGATCCAATGTGCGCAATGTCATAACCATCCGTTCGACCGATGGACGATGGATGACTACTACGGTTTCACTGCCTTCTTTAGCCAAGTAGGCTATAAGCAAGCGATCGACCCACGAGAATTGACCGTCTTCGATAAGAAGGAAGGAATGATTGAACACCCTGTTGCTGGCCGGACAGTCGTGCCACAGTTCTTGGGAGATGGAGCACCGCCTCAGGTCGACGGAAAAGACTATCGCGAGGTGCTGGCGAACTGGCTGGCTTCGAAGGATAACCCCGCCTTTGCTAAGAACATTGCTAATGTTGTTTGGTCTCACTTCTTCGGGATTGGTATTGTCGAACCGGTAGACGATTTCCGTGTCAGCAATCCACCATCGAACCCGGAGTTGCTTGACTATCTGGGTAGCCGGCTTGCGGAAGAGAGTTTCGATATCAAAGCACTCATTCGTGAGATTTGCAATTCGAGAACCTATCAGACTGAGACGAAGCGGACTGAGATTAATCGACTCGATGAGCGTGAGTTTTCTCACCAAAAAATCCGAAGGTTACGAGCTGAAGTCCTTTTGGATTCTATTTGCCAAGCCACCGACGCGGCGGAACGATTGCCAGGATTGCCACCAGGTGCGAGGGCAGTTCAAGTCGCTGACGGACTGGCCGCCAATTACTTCCTCAATACCTTCGGCCGATCCAATCGTAGTACACCTTGCACATGCGAAGTCAAAACCTCCCCTACTTTGTCGCAAGCTCTGCATTTGCTAAATGGTGACTCAACCACAGGCAAAATCAAGGAAGGTAATATCATCCGCAGTATGCTAGATCAAGGAGTAAAGCCTATTGATATTGCTCGCTCGCTTTATCGACGTTGTTTAACACGCGAGTGCACCGAGGAAGAAATAAAATCGATTCAATCTAATCTGGCTGATTACAAAGATCCAGCCGAAGGGTTAGAAGACCTGTTCTGGGCGATACTCAACTCCAACGAATTCATTTTCAATCACTAGGATTATCGAAGCCTTATCATGATGTCACAATCTATGAGACAAATACGAGGGGACGGACTAACGGCCTTGCTGACTATATTGGCAGGCATTGCCGCGCTGAAGGGAATTTTCGGTGTTGTGTTTTCTTCTACCTCTGTGCAGGGAGCCTATTCACTCGAGCCAGTAACCGCTTCGATTGAGGCTGTTGTCGAGAGCGAAGACGAAATCGTTACCTACAACCAAGTCCAGCCAATTCTTAAGAAGCACTGCCAGAGCTGCCACAATGAGAATCAGTCTCGAGGTGGCTTGTCTCTAACCGGTCTCGACAAAATTGAGGCTGGTTCGACCTCTGGAGAAGTGGTAGTGCCTGGCGCGCCAGAAGAAAGCATGCTCTACCTCGTGACTGCACACCTCGAGAATCCCAAGATGCCTCCGAACAAACCCAGGATCCCAGCACGCGAACTAGCATTGATCGAAAAGTGGATTGCGACGGGGCTTTCTAAAGAGTTAGGAAAGACGGAATCTACTCCGTCAAAAACCGAGGTCGCGAGCACCGAATCCGACGAGGACATGAGCGCCATGCGACGAGAACCGCAACTATTGTCGGAATCCAACTCGAGTACTGAGTCGAAAGAGGGGTCGTTTGAAGATACAACTCCCTTTCCACAGCTTAGCCCTATTTCAGCAGTCGCCGTTCACCCCACGAAGCCGATAGCAGTCATTCCAGGGGTAAATCAGTTGCTCTGGATTGATATCGATGGCAAGTTATCGACCAAGGCCATACCGGTCGCTGCAAGTGCAATCACCACCCTTTCTTTTAGTCGTGATGGGAAGCAACTATTGGTAGGCTGTGGCACCCCCGGCGATTGGGGCAAGATCTTTAGATGGGACGTAGAATCCATGCTATGGTCCGATCCAATCGGCGACGAGTCCGACACACCATTGTGCATGAGCGAATCCCCGGATGGGCGGTTCCTGGCAATCGGTAATTCCACCAAGGATATAAATATCTACGCGTCCGAGAGCGGACTGCTATTGCATACTCTAAAGAAGCACACTGACTGGGTCACTTCGGTTTCTTGGAGTCCGGACGGACTGCTGTTAGCTACTGGCGATCGTTTCGGCACGATCTATTTATGGGAAACAGCTACGGGTAGCGTATTTACAACGCTCCGAAATCATGTTGGCTCGGTGACGGGACTTGTTTGGTCTCACGACGGCGACGAGTTGTTTTCTACTGGTTGGGACGGTTTCGTGCGACGTTGGGATCTACACTCCCAAAGCGAGCTTAAGAATTGGACCGCTCATGCTAAAGGCAGTCATGGTTTGCTCAGTCTTTCAGAGGACCGAACCGTTGCAGACAAGGGGACCATTGCCACCTATGGGCGAGACGGTCTGCTCCGGTTATGGACCCTTAACGGTGAATTGGTTTCCGAGAAGTCTATGAAGGAAGAAATCGTTGTTGCCGCATACTTTGAAGAGAATGATGACCAGCGAATCGTAGTTTGCGATGCCGCTGGGTCGATCGCGTCAGTCGAGTTTCAAGCCGATAAGAATACCGTTGATAATGAAATAGCTCTATCGATTCCAGTTAGGTCGGTCAATCCAGAGTTCACTTTTTATCGTCCCGTGGCTCCTAATCGTTTAGCATCAGTCGTGAAGGAGGATGCCGTTCGAATTGTGGAAACGTCGAGCGTTAGCATTCCCAAATCAGATTCTTACGGTGTCAAAGAGGTGGAATCGACGACTTCTTTTCCAAGCAGCTGGAAGAGTCGTATCGCGAGCGACTTGGCCGATAGCCAACGAGCTCTGGAGAGTATTGAGCAATCGAAGGCACAATTGCTAGAATCCTTGTCGCAGATCGAAGAATCTTCAGCTCGATTGAAGCAATTGATCGCTATTCAAGAAGCTCGACTCAAGCAACTAGAGATCGCCGAGGAGAAAAAATGAGAATCGGAATCGAACCACGAAGAAGCTGCAAAATGCTCGCACGATATTTTCTTTTAGGAGCAGCCTCTCTTTCAATCGGGATAATGGCGACACCCAATCAAGCAGAGGACTGGCGGGGCTGGCGAGGGACTAGGGGGGATGGCATCAGCCTAGAGGAGAATGCGCCTCTTACATGGTCTGAAACAAAAAATATTAAATGGAAGATTCCTGTAGCAGGAATCGGCGCTTCTTCACCCATCATTGTGGAAGACAAGATCTTTTTGACCACATTCGATCCATCGGCGTTGGTCCGAAGATTGATTTGTATCAAGCTCGAGGACGGCTCGCTTCTTTGGTCGACCGATCTTCATACTGGTCCTGTTGAGCAACAGCATCGCGACAACACCAGCGCGTCCGCAACTCCCACTAGCGACGGACAAGCGATCTACACGGTGTTCGTTGATGACAAGGAGATGAATGTAGTTGCCTGTGATATGGAAGGTCAGGTTTTGTGGAAGAAATCGGTAGGAAGCTATTTTTCAAGGCATGGTTTTGCTGCATCTCCAGTACTTTGCCGGGAAGGTCTCATTGTCAATGGACACCAAGATGGCGAAGCGTTCATCGTCCTACTTGATACGCAGTCTGGCGAAAGCAAATGGCGTTACCAACCAGATATCAACTTGCGATCGTTCTCGACTCCTTACGTAACAAAATGCGGAGGAGAGGAGCGAATCATTGTCGCGGGTGCCAATCAAACGATAGGACTTGATCCGAAAACGGGCTCGCGTGTTTGGAACGTTGATGGACCGACTGGGAAGATCGTATCCTCGGTTTCGGTCGGCTTGGACCATGTATTCAGTTTTGGTGGTTCACCGGAACCGAGAGCAATCGCATTTCGAATTGCTAAGCCGGGCCCAGATGGGGCAACATGGCTGGAGGGGGACTTGACCAAATCCCAAGTGAGTTGGTCATTGAAAAAGAATATGCCGTATGTCCCAACCCCGTTGCTGTATGGAGATTTTCTACATGTTACCAATGATGACGGAATCTATAATTGCTTAGAGCCCTTGACGGGAAAAACAAAAAAGGCCAACAGGCTGGGATCGAGCACTTATAGCTCACCCATTGGGGTTGCCGGCCGGGTATACATGTTCGACGACGAAGGCAACTGCACGATCATCAAGAATAATGACCAATTCGAGGTGCTCGCTAAGAATTCCCTAGGCGAACGAGTCCAGACCCTACCTGCCTTTTCCTCTGGCAAGATGATCGTCCGTGGCGCGGAGCACCTTTGGTGTATCCGAGAAGAGACCGAATCAACAACTCCAAACTGATTTCCTACCGATTACTCAAACTCAGATTTCATTTATCACATGAGAAAACATATCCCTATCTTCAGTCGAATATTCGCTCTAGGCGTCGTCTCTACGGCTTTGAGCGTTCCCGTCAGCTTTGCACAGGATGATGCGAAGGGCGAAGCGAAGAAATCGAAGGAGCTAGCCGCCGATCCCGCCGAAGTCCACAAACCAAGCCTGATTCCCGATCGTGTCGTGCTTACGTTGCAATCGGATCCTAGAACAACCCAGGCAGTCACTTGGAGAACGAGCACTGCCGTCAAGGATGCCGTTGGTCAGATCTTGTTAGAAGATCATGGACCGCTTAAAGAGAAGAATGCGATAACCGTCAAAGCCAAGATGGAGTATTTGAAGACCAACTTGAGTGAAGCGCACTACCACTCTGTCGAGTTTACGGACTTAGAACCTCAGACCACTTATGCTTACCGGGTTGGCGATGGTGTCAACTGGAGCGAGTGGTTTCAATTCGTCACCGCACCGAGCAAACCCGAACCTTTTTCGTTTGTCTACTTCGGAGATGCTCAGAACGATGTTCGCAGCCAATGGTCGCGAGTTATTCGCCGAGCCTACACCGATGCTCCCAATGCAAAACTCATGATCCATGCCGGTGACTTGATCAATGTTGCTGAGTCAGATGCGGAGTGGGGAGATTGGTTCAAAGCGGGAAGCTTTCTGCATGCAACAATGAATTGCGTGCCCGTTCCTGGCAATCATGAACAGGCCAAGGTCGATGATAAAACCAGACGCTTATCCCATCACTGGAGAGCGCAGTTTACGTTACCCGATGCTGGGCTGCCCGGCTTGGAAGAGACATGTTACACCTTTGAATATGCAGATACCCGATTCATTGGATTGAATAGCAACGAAAAGCTCGATGAGCAAGCAGCCTGGCTCAACAAGGTTTTGGCAGCCAACAAATCCAAGTGGGTTATTTGTACGTTTCATCACCCTGTCTATTCCACGGGTAAGGATCGTGACAACCCAGAGCTACGAACCAAGTGGAAGCCTATTTTCGATGCTTACCGAGTGGACTTAGTCTTGACCGGTCATGATCACACCTACGGCCGAACCGGCTTGGAAACTCCTGTCATTGGCTATGAAGTAAACGCTGCGACGGGAAGTAACGTTGCCGATTCTGGCACAGGTACTGTTTATGTCGTGTCGGTTAGTGGTCCCAAGATGTACCCTTTACAACCGAGTGAGCACATGAGAAGGGTTGCCGAGGACACGCAGCTTTATCAAGTTATCACGATTGACGGCGACACATTGAAGTTCGAAGCCAGGACAGCCCTCGGTTCGCTTTACGATGCATTCCAGCTCACGAAGCGTCCCGGTCAAATCAATGAATTGACCGAGATTGATCCGGAGATAGAGACCAGAACTCGTCCGGAGCCGATCAAGGAAGCCGCGACCGTAGGCTCCACGAAGTGATCAGCCAATAGTAGCGGATTTGACGCAAGCCAACCGGTAGGGTATCAACAAGCCCGCCGCCCACGAACTCCGCCTGTGAATCTCCCCCTCGCTCTGCGTTGATCCCGCTTGGCTCGATCAGCGGCTTCACCGCCAAAAAGAGGGGGGATGGTTCGTCCGTGCTACCGACATTTGGTTCGTACGGAACAAGGAACGTCCCGACGGGGTCGGAGACTCTTCCACTGCTTGGCGATGGTCTCGGTTTTGGGCAAGTTTGGGCAAGACAGTCTCGGAGTGCAGCTCAAGAGCTTTCCCAGCTAATGAGCGGCTGGTTTACTTGCTCGCGAGCAGGGGTAGCCCGAAGGGTATGGTATCTCGTAAACTGAGCGTTTTAGTGGGTGTGGGAAGTTGATAATCAATCCTGCCTTCACCCAGACTATCTGTTTGCCGGACCACCCTTTCGCAAAGAATCAACGTGACAATCGCATACGACAAAGCTGCCCTCCGTGAAATCGTTCTACAACATGCACTAAAGTTCGGACAATTCACCTTGGCCAGTGGCAAACAGGCAACGTATTATCTCGATTGTCGTACCATCACGCTCCACCCTAAAGGGGCCAATCACATTGCGGCAGGCATGCTCGACGTCATTGCATCCGGGGTATTCGGAGGTATGCCTGATGCAGTCGGTGGTTTGGCGATCGGAGCTGACCCCATTACGGCTTCGATTGTGGTTCATGCTGGATTGCGAGATCTGCCACTCCTAGGCTTTATGGTCCGCAAAGAGCCCAAGCAGCACGGAACCGGCAAACTGGTCGAGGGGCCTGTCACGCCTGGGATGAAGGTTGTCATTGTCGAGGATGTCATTACCAGCGGAGGTAGCGCGCTAAAGGCTGCCACAGCGGCTCGTGAGTTCGGCTTGGAAGTCATTGGAGCTGTGGGCATCATTGATCGTCTCGAAGGTGGGCAAGCGAACTTCAACGCGGCTGGGATTCCACTCAAGACTCTGTTTACGATCGAGGATTTCCTCGAGAAGAAGTAACATGCCAGAGCTCCCCGAGGTGGAGACCATGCGTCGCGGGTTGCTGTCGATCATCGGTAGTTCCATCGACCAAGTCGAATACCCTGAGATTCCCTATCGACCCATAGTCGTATACCCTTCACGCGAAGAGCTTGCACGACGGGTGACGGGGCAGAAGGTCACTTCGGTGGATCGCGTTGCAAAGCGAGTCCTGGTGCGACTGGCTTCTGGGGATTCGATTGCCATGCAACCAAAGATGGCAGGGATTGCGATGTTGTGCGATCCGCCAACGGATGTCCATATTCGAGTTGTCTTTCATTTGCGAGGAGATAATGCCGACAACGATTCTCCAAGCCAGTTTCTGTACTGGGACCGGAGAGGATTGGGTACGGTCTGCTTGTGGACTCCCGATGAAGAGATGCAACATCTGGGGCCGGATAAGTTGGGTCCCGATGCACTAACAGTTGAACAAAAGGTATTTGTCGAGCGATTCCGACAGTCCAAAAAGCCTGTAAAAGTTGCGTTGCTCGATCAGCAGATCGTAGCAGGGATTGGGAACCTGTATGCGGCGGAGATATTGTTTGCGGCCAAGGTATCACCAGAAGCGCGTTGCAGCGAGTTGACTAGGGTGCAGTGGCGTTCCATTTTTCAGCACTCGCGACGCATATTGTTAGAAGCCATCGAGAAAGAAGGCTCCACACTGAGCGATGGGACTTATAGAAATGCGATCAACGGCGAGGGAAGTTACCAAAACCACCATCTTGTCTACGACCGGGAGGGGATTCTCTGTGAGCGTTGTAAGAAAGGTACGATTGCAAGAATCGTCCAGGCTCAACGAAGCACCTTCTACTGCCCACGTTGCCAAAAATAGAAAATTGTTTTGGCAAGGACGGTGTTCGGCGTTTATGTGTGTCTAGCGACTTCGATCCCAAGTGCTTTAGCCAAGCGATCGGCAGTAGCCAAGCGGATATCGCGTTCACCGGATAGAAATCGAGAAACTACGATTTGCGAGATACCGGCTTCTTTACAAATCTGGTAAATGGATTTTGGGCTCGACTGGATCGCGCGACGCAAAGCGTCACTGATACCACCAACCACGGGTGCAGAAGAATTTACAGACGGAAATTCCTTGATTACTTGGCTACGAGCTAGTTCATCACTCTCAATCTCCGCACTGGTCAAATGTCGATCACGGTTGATTCGTTCAAATTTCTTGCGTTCCATTTCATTCTCCCGGTCGTTCCGGAACTTCATACCATACGGGAATGTTTACTTTCGGTGATGGTCTCGCAGCAACTGAATCTTTAAGATCGCAACGCAAGTTGGACCGTGAGTTATCTCGTTTTCTAGGACCATTCGAACCGCGTCGGAGAAAGGCAATCGGAAGCACTCGATTTGTTCAGTTGCTTCTGGAGATGGGTCGATAAAGGAAAGCTCCGTGGCCAGGAACAGTTTTGTAGGAGACCAAAGGGCCGCGGTCAGCGGATCCACCACGCCGAATTCCTGAAGCCTACCTGCGATGACACCTATCTCCTCTGCCAACTCTCGCTGGGCGGCAAACTCAGGAGTCTCGGATTCCTCAACTCCGCCACTGACCCCCTCAATGGTATCGCGTCCTACCGCGTAATGAAATTCTTTGGTGAGGTACACGTAATCGTCGTTGTCGATTGCAATGACGCAAACGCCAGGTTTGATCCGGACCGTGGAGTAGGTCCCGGGATTGCCATCAGGACGCGTGACCTTATCGCATCGTACTTTCATCCACGGATCTTCGTAGACGACCTGTCGCTCGTTGATAATCCAAGGTCCATAGGGATGATGGGGAGGAAAATCATCACGTGAACTCGGATGCAAAGGTGACCTCTAAGGGGTAGTCGGAGTATTCTCTCTGGTCGGCGATTTCTCAGCTTCTTTGGCTCTCGCGACATCTCGAGCGAGATCACCGACTTGTTCTAGGAGCGTGAGTTCCAAAGTATAATCCGGTTCGTTAATGGCGTCACTCTTATCGGATGGCTCTTTCCAAGATTGTGATGCCATGCATACATCGACCGACCTTGCATTTACGTCTCTCGCAATATCCCCCAGCTCGTCGTCGTCCAATTCGATACCCAGTCGGTTGGTCATAGCTTTTCTCAGCAGCAAATCTTCAATGTTCGCTTGAACGGAAAACTCTGAGTCATCGCCGACCGATTCGATTCCCAAAATTCTCGACTCCGATGCGTGTCGCGAAGCTTTGAAGAGTTCCGTAAACTGCGACCAACCCAAGGCGTAGACGTAAGGAGAGTGCATGTTCGCTAGTGAGGTCGAGTGGTCGCGCATGGATTTACCGCCTTGGATTAGAGAAAGAGAGAGACATCTATCTCTCTAGGTCGCTTTACACAGCACGCAACTGCGTGCCCCAAAAGTTGCGGTTTATACGCTGCTACCGGCGTTTCAGGAGGAAATCTTTAGCGATTGTGCCGATTGGCGGGGCGTGGGTTCAGGGTATGTTCGCGGCAATTTAATCGGTGGAACGCACTGGAATACGGGTGCTCGATCGCGTATTATGAGGGTATGAACACCAATTATTCATCCAGAGATTTGCTGAAGCATCTCTCGGCCCTCCCCCCCACTCGTCGGGAATTCCTTCGTCGCAGCGGCACCGGTTTCGGTGCACTGGCTCTAGCTGGCCTTTTGGGTAGCGAGGATCCTTACGCCTTTGCCGATTCTCAGGGGGCAGCTGATTTTCAAGGAAGCATTGGGCAGGGAAACCCGAACCCAATGTTCCCAAAGAAGCCCCATTTTGAACCGAGGGCCAAAGCGGTCATCCACCTGTTCATGAACGGCGGCCCGTCTCAGGTAGACACTTTTGACCCAAAACCTGCCTTGGACAAGCTCCATGGTCAACCGGTTCCTAACAACCTGCGGACCGAGCGCGAGACCGGTGCTGCCTATCGATCCCCGTTCAAGTTTCAGAAATATGGGGAGAGTGGCATCGAGGTGAGTGAATTGTTCTCTCACGTCGGAGAGATGATCGATGATGTTTGCGTGATCCGTTCGATGCACGCGAACGTGCCAAACCACGAGCCCTCTCTCATGCTGATGAATTGCGGAGATGCGACGTTGGTACGTCCCTCGGTGGGTTCCTGGGTGACTTATGGCTTAGGCAGCATCAATCAAAATCTGCCCGGATTCATATCGATGTGTCCCGGTGGCTATCCGATCAAAGGTTCTGAGAACTGGCAATCCGGGTTCTTGCCCGGGGCCTATCAAGGAACCTACGTCAACACCAAGAACCAGGACATCGAAAAACTCATCGCCAATATTCGCAACGCTTCGGGTATGAGTCAATCCGATCAGCGACGCCAGTTAGACTTGCTGCAATCGCTGAATCGTAAGCATCAAGAGGCGAGGCAGAATGATGCGGAACTGGAGGCTCGTTTGCAAAGTTTCGAGCTCGCTTATCGCATGCAGATGGAAGCCAGCGACGCTTTCGATATCAACCAGGAGCCGCAGCACATTCGAGATATGTATGGCCACACGGTCCAGGCAAAACAGATCTTGATTGCCAGACGTCTTGTCGAGCGTGGCGTGCGTTACATTCAGTTGTGGCACGGTGCTGGGCAACCTTGGGATAGTCACGATAATATCAAAGATGCACACCGCAATTTGGCTGGTGAATGCTCACAGGCGATTGGGGCGTTGCTGAAAGACCTTAAGCAACGAGGATTGCTGGACAGTACGCTCGTTGTTTGGGGGGGAGAGTTCGGCAGGACACCAACTGTGGAATTACCGAAACCGGGTGCCAACGCTGGGTCTAATAGTGGCCGGGACCATAATCACTATGGGTTCACCATGTGGCTCGCTGGGGGGGGCGTCAAGGGTGGCTACGTTCACGGAGCAACCGATGAGTTCGGTTTCGAAGCGGTGGAGAACAAGGTTCACGTACATGACCTGCATGCGACGATGCTACACTTGTTGGGGTTCGATCACACCAAGCTAACGTATCGCTATGCGGGACGTGATTTCCGCTTAACCGATGTTCATGGAAATATTGTTCGCGATATCATGGCGTAATTCGAGTCGAGCTTAATCGGGGAAGCTCACTTTTGCCCAAAAGGGATGTTGACGATCGCAGCGTGTCCTTACATCCTGCAGCAACGTTCGAATGTCTGGGTTGAGCTCAAACTGTTTGTTCTTGACCCCAGCGCTTACGCGAACATTCCGAGTCATATCGATCATTTCAGGCGTAAACCACAGGGTAAATCGATCGGCCGGATTGGTTTTCATATTCACAAAGTTGTTTGGCTCTCGCTTTATGGACGATTCGACGGTGTGCTCCGTGCCCGGTACGAAAAGGAGCGGATGATTGATGTTTTTCCCTTCTTTAAGCTGATCGGTTTCATACCACCAAAAGAATCTATCTCCGAGTCGATTTGTCTTCACCGAGAATTCTTCGATGTTGAACTTTCTAACATGGTTTGGCAGATTGATCCATTCGAAGATGCGCGGTAGCTCTTCTTGAAAGAAATCTACACCCCTGCCGTTGTAGATAGTCACCATGACATCGTAGGCGCGGGTGCCCAGGAGTTTGTCCCAGACCATCGCATTGACTTCTCGATGTACTTCCAAACCTTTCGCCGCTAGCTCACCAGTTACGAAGTACTGTGGCACATATCTGGTATTCGGAAGGTATTGCTTAACATACTTGTCCGCTATGCCGCCGAAAACGATACAGCCTGCCCACAAATCGGGATGTCCTAGCGCTATATCCCAAGCTCCATCGCCGCCAACATTGTGGCCGGATAGGTAAACTCTATCATTGTCGATGCTGAAGCGACGCTTTGCATCTAAGAGTGACGCGAGAACATAGAACTGCTCGTTCTCGGTGTAGTTATAAGTAGGCTGCTTGGGTAGTTTCCAGTAAGGAGCAACGACGATGAAGCCATTCTTTGACGCTTCGCCCCATCCGCGTTCGGTTTGTGGATCGATTGGTCCTGACCAGATATCCAATTGATCCCCTGGTTCACTGGTCTGGCCATTCATGGTCACGATACAAGGATAACGCCGGTACGGATTGTATTCCGGAGGGAGTTGCACCATATAAGTCGCCTGGAGTCCAGCCATCTCGCGCGGCAAGGGAACTTGGATCATGTAACGACCTGGAACTTTCTTCTTTTCGACAACCTCTAAGTTGTCCGGATCGGGCCAGAAAGAGATGGGATGCAGCATTTCGTCAGGCGGGGGCATGGGCGGTGCAATGTTGGCAACAATTCTCGAAACGTAACGTGGTGAGCCCGATTCCAATTTGGCCAACTCATCGAGAATGGAATCGTTCGCTGTGGGTGAAGAGAGGTACTGATAAACCAGCTGTTTCGCCTTAATGGCTGATAGAACAAGCTTAAAATTTTCCTCCGCAAGTCCCGAGCCGTAGATCCATCCGCCAATTGCAAGAGCAACTCTCACTTCTAAATCGGCATCCTCACGAAGTCTCAGATAATCGGTCAAACGAGTTTGTGTGTCGGGAGTAAGATGCTTCTCCATCTCAGCCACGATCCCTAGGCAATCCTGTTTAGCCTGGGGATCGGTTAGTTGCTCTATGTCCGCTTTGATTGTTTTCAGCAATGCATCGCGTTCTTCAATTTCCTGTTCAAAGGACTGTTGAAGTGCTTTGATTTGCAGAGAGGTTTCGAGTGCAAAAGTGTCCGTCGAAATACTATCGACGATTTGTTTGGCGAATTGATGTTGTCCTGCCTTGGACTTTAGGGACTTGGCCAGATTGAGCAATTGATCGACCGCTTGTTGTTCCAATTCTTTTAATAATGGCCGCAGGCCTTCTTCTTCTGGGAAGAGTTGCAACGTCAATTTTAGTGTCTCACGAGCTTCTACGAAGCGTCCAGCAGCTCGATAAAGGCTGACGATATCGATATAGGATTGTGATCGATTGACATCGGCATTCTTGAGCAGAATGTCGTGTAGAGTCGCGGGTGGAACGGAATCCAATGAAATCCTCATGTCCCAAGGAACTCCACCCGCAGCACCTCGCAGTCCTTCGACGCGAATGTAGTGAGGTGCTATCTCGGTGATGCCCTGTTCCACGACAGTTCCAGAATCGAACGCAAAGAAACGTCGGCCCAACACATCGAATCGTGACGCGATTGCAGAAGTGAACGGTATAGTTCGACCGCTATCGGGAGGGGCTACCAGTTTTACATTTGCAGGAAAGACAATGCTGCTAGGTTTACCAAGCTCCAATTCACCGATGACCATACTATTGTTGACGTAGGTCGCTCTGAGCCCATCGTCCATAGCCGCGATGTTGACTACGCCTTGCCCAACTCGGTTCTTGTTGCTTATAGATGAGATCGGTCCCCCAGTGACGGGGCTGATGATCATCCCATTCTGCAACGTTACAGAAAGTCGTTGCTGCCCCAATAACCATGATTCGGACATCAACGACAAAACGGCAAACGCCAAAACGCCTGCCGCCTTACGTAGCCAATCGGTCTTTCCAATCCAATGAAAACTATTCCATCTAACCCTAGTGCTGAGCATTTGTCTTAAGCCGTACGAACTCAGAAAACCCGCAAAAGGATAGTTGGGAGCCATTGGTTACTTTAAACCCCGACGAATAAGTAGTGCTTCTACGTTTGGTTCCGCCCCTCGGAAGTCTATATATTGTTTCATAACATCTCGGCTCCCGCCACGAGAAAGGACCGTTTGCCTGAATTTTCCACCAATCTCGGGGTTGAGTCCTCCCTGTTGTTGCATGTATTCAAAGGCATCGGCAGCCAAAACCTCGCTCCACATATAGGCATAGTAGCCTGCCGAATAACCACCGGCAAAAATATGGGCGAAGTACGTGCTCCTGTAACGAGGCGGAACAGGTGCGAAATCTACACCGTATTTGGCAAGGATTTTTGATTCAAAGCTCACCACATCCGACACCTTTTCTTCCGGAGCTAACGAGTGCCAACCCAGATCTAGCAGGGCCGCAGCGAGATACTCGAGCGTCTCGTAGCCTTTGTTGAACTTGCTGGCTGCAATGCTCTTTTCCAGAAGCTCTTTTGGCAATGGCTCACCAGTCTTGTAGTGCTTAGCGTAGTTCGCCAGTACCTCAGGATGGATGGCCCAGTCCTCGTGAACGGTCGATGGGAACTCAACGAAGTCGCGAGGAACCGAGGTACCGGACAGTCGAGGATACTCAACATCGGAGAACAGCCCATGAACTCCGTGTCCTAACTCGTGGAACATGGTGACGACATGATCCAAGCTTAGAAGTGTCGGCTCACCTTTGGCAGGCTCTGGGATGTTCATGACGTTCACGATAACGGGCAATTGATTCAACAGTCTGGCTTGATCTACGAACGAGTTCATCCAGGCACCACCGCGCTTGCTGTCCCGAGCGTAGTAGTCAGCATAAAAAATCCCAACCAAATCACCATCTTTATCTATCACGTCGAAGACTCGCACCGATGGATGATAAATGGGTAGATCATGTCTTTCTTTGAACGAGATTCCGTATAGCTTGCCGTAGGTGTAGAACATCCCGTCCACAAGCACGCGATTGATCTCAAAATAGGGCTTAACCAGGTTCTCGTCGACTTGGTATTTGGTCGCTCTCACCTTCTCAGCGTAGTATTCCCAATCCCAAGGCTGAACGTCATCGGTGATGCCATCGACTTTCATGGCTTCCTTGATATCTTCGGCCTCTTGTTTGGCTTTGGTTACGACACCAGGTGCAAGATCCTGAAGCATTTTGAAAGCTGCTTCCGAATTTTTGGCCATTTGGTTTTGCAACGTGAACGAGGCGTGGCTATCAAAGCCTAGAATCTTTGCTCGCTCGGCCCGCAATTGCGCCAGCTGAATCACTAGCGGTTGATTGTCGATACCACCCTTCTCACCAAGTCCCCGGTTCGCAGACGCTTCCCAAACCTTTTGGCGAGTCTCGCGGTTCGAAAGGGACGTCAGGACTGGCTGGCGAGTTGTGTTCGTAATGGGCAGGAGGTACTTGCCCTTCATGTCGCGTGCCTCAGCTGCTTGTGCAGCAGCAGCGATGTCGGCATCGCTCATTCCTGCCAACTCGTCGACGTTATCGATGATCACGGAACGTTCTTTGGTGAGCGCCAGTAGATTGTTCTGAAACTGAGTGGTTGCCGAAGAGAGTTGTTCGTTGATTTCTCTGATGCGCTTTTGCTCGGCGTCATTGAGTTTAGCACCAGCTCGCACGAAACCTTCATAGTATTCCTGAAGCAATCGTTGCTGTTCTTCATTCCAATCCTTGAATGCCTCGCGTTGATTCCAAAGGGATTCCACTCTTTGGAATAGCTTCTTGTTTAGATAGATATCATCAAAGTGAGCAGCCAAGCGTGGGGCCATGGTTGCTTCGATCTCTTGGATGTCGTCATTGGTGTGAGCCGATGCCAAGTGAAAAAAGACCGCTTGGACTCGATTGAGAGCCTCACCCGTTTTCTCCAGGGCGACCAGTGTATTGTCGAACGTGGGAGGCTCCTTTGACTCGGCGATAAGCATCACTTCCTCGAGTTGCTCCTTCATGGCAGCTTCGAATGCGGGAAGAAAATGCTCATTCTTGACCCGCCCGAATTCAGGCGACTTGAGAGGCAGAGAGCTCGGGACTAAAAGCGGATTGGCATCGTTCATAGAAACGTATATCGGTTGTTCAGAGGTCGGGTTCTGGGCCAAGGAAAAGGGGATGGGGCTGATGCCGAGAGCGAGGCATACCATCATCGAACGAGTGTACCGCATAGGAAGAACTCCAGAAAAACAGGGAAATTGACAAGCCGTTTCGGCACCTTATGGAGAGAACCTATTTATCCCCCAAATTGGCTTCTGGGGCAATGCTTTCGAGAGGAAAACCAGCTGTCAGGTAGGTTGCGCTTGCTCGGCTTCTATTCTTAGATAACGCAGGGCAAGTAAAAGAGGTAGAATGCTGGGACGTTCAGCCCAGCCAACTTTGCCCGTTCAAAGTCCCTAGTGGACAGAGCTAGTCCTATGAGCCCTAGATGCCGTCAAGATTTAGTGGGATGCACGAACAACCTCAAAAACCTCTTGCATCGTTGGAATGAAGCGGTCGCGCAAGTCGACGAATCATGGTCCGATCAGACAGCCAAAAAGTTCCAGGAAGAGAACTTGAGTACCGTTAACGACTGTTTCGGTCGACTGATCGCCGGTTTGCAAGAAGCGACGGACTTAGTTCATACGTTGGAAAAACAGCTACGAGATGACGAGACGTGAGCAAAGTAGAATTTCGAATTACAAATCGACGCCATTTGCCACATCGTTAAGATACTGCCTATTGATAGCAATTTTTCCTTTACTTCTCGAAATAGAATCCGGAATCCATGTCCACATCAGACAAAAAGAGTGCTAGCGATAACTTGGAAATGTGTTTTCCATGTTCCGATGCCTTGAGGGAGACCGCCGAGCATGGCAGATTGTTCGAGTCGAAAAAGAGGATTGCAAATTGGCAACGCTGGGGAAGCTATCTCTCAGAGAGACAATGGGGAACGGTGCGCGAAGACTATTCGCATAACCAGGATGCATGGCATTTTCTACCTCACGATCATGCTCGTTCTCGTGCCTATCGCTGGGGTGAAGATGGACTGCTGGGCCTTTGTGATCGACAAGGACGACTATGCTTTTCATTTGCTTTTTGGAATACAAAAGATCCGATTCTCAAAGAGCGATTGTTTGGTTTAACGGGTCCCGAAGGCAATCACGGTGAAGACAACAAAGAGTGTTATTACTACCTGGACGCGACACCAACGCACTCGTACATGAGGGGTTTGTACAAGTACAGCCAAAAACGATTTCCGTACGAACAATTGGTCGATGAGAGTCGAGGGCGTGGGCTACTCGATACCGAGTTTGAATTGGTAGATACCAATGTATTTGATGACAACACTTATTTCGACTGCGGAATCGAATACTGCAAAGAAACGCCAGACGACATCCTCATTCGATTAACCGTAACGAATCGAGCGTCCGAAACGGCCACCATTCATGTTCTGCCACAGTTGTGGTTTCACAATTCCTGGGTCTGGGGTTGTACTCACGAAGGCTGTGAGGTTCGACCGCGAATGAGATTAGTTCGGACACCAGAAGATCCCATAGGTGTCGTTGTAGGAAATCACGAAACGCTTGGACACTTTGAATTTCGTATCGAATCCGACCAAGAAAGACTTTCGCCTCGCTGGCTCTTTACAGAGAATGAAACGAATCCAGACCGCCATCCCGATGTTCCCACTTCGGGCGACATGTTCAAAGATGCCTTCCACGAATTGGTAGTGAATCAGGTTGCAAACGGAGCTGATGAACGCACGCATGGTACCAAGTGTGCCGGACACTATGTTCTGGAGATACCTGCTGGTGAAGCTGTGCAGCTACGATGCCGCATCACGGGCCAAAGCGATGAGAGCTTGGCCTCTGGTGAACCCAAAGAGAATCCCGGCAAGATCTGGTACTCTCACGTCGACTTGGCGAATCCGTTTGAGGAAATCTTCGCTAAGAGAAAAGAGGAAGCAGATGCGTTTTACCAGGAGGCAATACCAGCGAGCTTGACACCAGAGGAGCGAGCTATCTCGCGGCAAGCTTACGCCGGTTTATTATGGACCAAGCAATTCTATTACTATGTGGTGGACTCTTGGATCACCGGTGATTCAAACGGTAAGCCGTTACCCGACGGTCGTAGGGAAGGTCGAAATCGAGATTGGTCTCATCTGTTTAATCGAGATGTGATATCGATGCCTGACAAGTGGGAGTATCCCTGGTATGCAGCTTGGGATTTGGCATTCCATATGATCCCGATGGCGAGAATTGATACCGAATTTGCCAAGAGTCAGTTGGTACTCTTCTTGCGAGAATGGTACATGCACCCGAACGGGCAGATTCCAGCCTACGAATGGGCTCTCAGCGACGTGAACCCGCCTGTTCACGCGTGGGCATGTTGGCAAGTTTATCAGCAATGCAAAGACAAAGATTTTCTGGCCCGTACGTTTCAAAAGCTACTCCTTAATTTTACCTGGTGGGTCAATCGGAAAGACACGCGAGGCCAGCACGTTTTCAGTGGTGGATTCTTGGGGCTGGATAACATCGGGGTCTTTGATCGAAGCAAACCCTTGCCCGGTGGTGCGACGCTCGATCAAGCGGACGCCACGGCATGGATGGCATTTTACTGCGGTTGCATGTTGCAAATGGCATTGGAACTATCCGATGAGAGTCGGGCTTACTCAGACATGGCGAGCAAATTCTTCGAGCATTACGTCGAGATTGCAGAGGCCATGAATACTCTACACGGCACAGGACTCTGGGAATCTGAAGATGGCTTCTACTACGATCATTTATATCATCATGGAGAAAGCACCGCACTCAAGGTCCGATCTCTAGTCGGTCTTATACCACTTTGTTCGAGTCTCGTGATTCAAGAGTCGCGAATTCGAAGCTTGCCAGAGTTTAATCGGCGGATGAATTGGTTTCTGAAATATCGACCGAATATGTCAGAGCACATGTCGTATATGACATTCACCTGCCCTAACAATTCTTCTGATGGCATGAGACTCTTAGCGATTCCGTCTATGGATCGTTTTAAGAAACTACTTACCTACATGCTTGATGAAAAGGAGTTCCTTTCCCCGTACGGAATTCGTTCCCTTTCGGCTGCACATAAAGACAAGCCGTTCGAATTTGAATTTTATGGAAACCGGGAGCGCGTCGCCTATGTGCCTGGAGAAAGTGACAGTGGTATGTTCGGTGGGAACAGTAACTGGCGAGGCCCAGTCTGGTTCCCACTCAACTACTTGATCGTGCTGTCGCTACGAGATTATCACCGGTTCTATGGCGATTCGTTCCAAATCGAATGTCCGACTGGTTCGGGGGTGATGATGAACTTGGCCCAAGTTGCAGACGAAATCGAGCGAAGATTGATCAATCTATTTCAATTCAATAGCGAAGGGGTGCGGCCCGCCCACGGTCAGGATCCCCGTTACAAACAAGGGGCCGAGTGGAACGAGCAAATTCTGTTCTATGAGTACTTCCATGGTGATAACGGTCGAGGATTAGGTGCGAGCCATCAAACAGGTTGGACGGCGCTGGTTGCTACCATGCTGGAAAATCATGCGAAATGCGCGAGCAAGAAGTGAGGGAATCTATGAATGATTCTAAAAAGCGGTCCCGCTTCTCGAAGAAACGCTTGGCCCTGATCAGTTTGTCAGTCTGTGTGCTTTTAGGGGGTGTTGCTGGAGGGGCTGGGGTGTGGGGGTACCGCCAGCTCACAAAAAGCCTGCCAATCCTAGACGGCAAAGTAGTCGTCAAAGGTGTTCAGGAAGAGGTAACAGTAGAGCGGGATTCATTAGGTATCCCAACGATTCGCGCGACCTCACGGCAAGATCTAGCTTTCGCGACAGGTTTTGTTCACGCGCAAGATCGCTTTTTTCATATGGATCTCCTGCGGCGAAATGCAGCTGGTGAGCTTGCAGAACTGATCGGCCCCGCGCTAGTCGAACGAGACAAATCGACACGCGTACATCGCTTTCGAACTGCCGCGAAAAAAAGACTCGAGCTAGAGCCGGAAGCGACTCGTTCCTTGCTCAGATCTTATACCGATGGCGTGAACGCTGGACTTCAGTCACTTCGAGCGTATCCATTCGAATACTTACTGCTGGGCCAAACGCCCGCTCCTTGGACGCCCGAAGATTCTTTGTTGGTAGTGTTCTCGATGTTCCTCGATCTTCAAGGGAACCAATTCGAATCCGAGCGGCAGCGTGGTTTGCTACACGAGCTGGTACCTCAGGAGGCTTTTGATTTTCTTGTTCCTCGTGGTGGACAATTAGATGCGCCGATCTTTGGCGAAGCCTTTCCTGCTCCCGCCATTCCCGGCCCTGAGATTTTTGATCCTAGGACAGTACCCAAGCCTAAGGATCAACCTAAGGTAGCTGCGACCGGAGGGGCCCATCCCATGTCGAGCTTAGACGACGACCAATCCTTTGATACGCCCTATGCGCTAGGAAGCAACAACTGGGCTGTGGCCGGAAGTCACACGAGAGATGGCAGAGCTTTGGTGGCGAACGATATGCATCTGCGCATACAAGTACCACATATCTGGTATCGAGCCTCCTTTGTTCTTGAAAATCGTTCCGAGGACGTGACTCTCAGTCGCACGACAGGTGTAACGTTACCTGGCGCCCCCGCAATCATTGTAGGCTCCAATGGTCATGTTGCATGGGGATTTACGAACAGTGAAGCTGACTGGCTCGACGTTGTAATCATCGAAGCAGATCCGAATGATTCCAGCAAGTATCAAACCGTTGACGGTCCCAGAGCGTTTCAATCCATTCCGGAAGTCATCAAGGTTCGCGGGGCATCGGATGTGACTATCGACATAAAGTGGACTCAATGGGGGCCAGTGCTCGGGCAAGAAAAATCGGGCCGCGATCTAGCGTGCCGATGGGTGGCACACGATTCCGAAGGGATCAATCTCAATTTGATGAAGCTGGAAGAGTGTCGCTCTCTAGAAGCCGCCATGGATATAGCCAACCTAAGTGGAACACCACATCAGAACTTTGTGGTCGCCGATGCGAAGGGCCGAATCGGTTGGACCATCATGGGCCGAATTCCAAGACGAGCTGGCTTTGATGGATTCTTGCCTACGTCCTGGGCATATGGCCAGCATGCCTGGCACGGCTACCTGGAGCCACACGAGTATCCGCGTGTGATCGATCCTGCCGTAGGGCGAATTTGGACCGCCAATGCTCGTGTTGTCAGTGGCGATGCATACCATGTTCTTGGAGATGCTGGATACGATCGGGGAGCAAGGCAGAAACAAATCAGAGATGCTTTACTAGAGATCGAACAAGCGTCCGAATCCGACATGCTGGCTGTGCAACTTGATAAACGCGCCGTGCTGCTCGACCGATGGAGGGCTGTGATGTTGAGTGCTATGGAATCCGAAAAGGGGCGTGACCTGCCCATGAGAGAGTCATTGCGTGAGGTCATCGAGACTTGGGATGGCAATGCAACAGTCGACTCGGTTGGCTATCGGATAGTTTGGGCCTTTCGAAATCATGTCGCGACCGAGATGGCAAATTTTCTAGGTCGCATTGGACGAGAACAAGACGACAAATTTAGCCTAGTTCGTCATCGAAGGCTGGAAGAGTCGATCTGGGAGATACTGCAGCAGCGACCTGCCCACTGCTTGGACCCAGCGTTTTCCGATTGGGACCATTTTCTCGCGGAACAAATCAAAGCCGTTCAGTTGGAGATCGAAAAATCAGGTTCCTTAGAGCAATTCACTTGGGGGCGAGTCAATACGACCAACATTCAACATCCTATGAGTATGGCCATTCCGTTGGTCGGCAAATGGATTGATATGCCAAAGCATCAACTGGATGGTGGTTGGTCGGACTTGCCGTACATACAATCTCCTTCGTCGGGAGCATCGCAACGCATGGCGGTCTCACCTGGTAGGGAAGAAGATGGTTACATGCACATGCCATGTGGACAGTCTGGGCATCCTCTTTCACCCCACTACTCGGACGGCCACGAGGCCTGGGAACAAGGTAAAGCCACGCCATTCCTGCCTGGTCCAACGGTTAATCAGCTACGATTGCTGCCCGAATAATGATGAGGGCACAATGGTCCTTCGTGTTCTACCGCGGAGGCTCAATTTTTGTTTATGGGGAGCCCGAGGCTTAACCAGAGGTTGATTATATTGATGCCGTTGAACAGCATGTGAACTGCAACGCACATGATCAGACTCTGACGTAGTTGGTAGACTCGTCCCATGATAATACCGAAAACGATCAACGGGATCCAACTGACTCCGTAACTAAAGTGAGCCAGTCCGAATAGAACCCCGCTCACAATGGCTGGCCACCATGGCGGCCGATACTCCGACGGTATTTGGGAGCTATCTGCGGTGTAAGGTGCTTCAAAACTTGCTGGCTTCCAATCCTCCGATGTATTAGCCTCATCGGTAGCAACGCTGCTTGGTTTCCATCCGAATAAAACCGCTTTGGCGGTTCGACCGAAATGAGCGGATTCGAACCAACCTATCAACAAACTACGGAAAAAAAACTCCTCAGTGAGCGGTGCTACAATCACAGCTTGAAAGGCGATGACTCCCACTAGCCAAGGATAGTTTTTCAGCGCATCGATAATGGGGTGGTTGTACTCGACTCCGCTTACAAGGGTGGTAATCACATTGACTGTTACGATCGGAGGGAGCATCAGCAGCAGTACCCAACCGCCAATTCCTATATCTCTTAGTAGTCCGGATGAAGAAATACCGACTGCTCGCCAATCACCTCCGAGGCGATTCACCACAATGATCAAGGTGACGATGCCTGCAAATAGTTGAGCGACAGTAATCCAGCCGGACCCGAGAACATCTTCTTTACTGAGTTTTTTCTCTTTGCTCTTTTCTTCTGGTATTGGTTCCGCAGTAGATTCTGTTTCCGCAGTGGATTCCTGTTCGGTCGGTGAGTCGGGCAATGGGTCGGACTCTTCTTCCACCGGTTGGTCGTTTTCGATAACGGAATCAGTCGATACAGAAGCAATCTCTTCGGAGCTCGGTGCAACAGGTCCGTTAAAAAATCTCCACGATGTAGCTCCCGCTACCATAAACACGAAGAGAATCGCTACGGCGATGACGCAATCAACAAACCCGACGGACGCTGTAGGCTTGACTGACGATTGGAATCGCATTCCCTTGGTCAGTCGAAACAGTAGGACTCCCCACGAAGCAAACGAGCCAATCAATAGCGTGATGATGATCATGCCCAGGGCGGCGACCTGTAACAGCTGAGTAGGAGACAGATCTTCTGGTTTCATGAATTCCGATTCTTAAATACGAGCCACACATATTCCAGGCCCGAAATGACGGTTAGAGCCATGGCGGAATAAATCGAAACCACGGTAAACCAGTAGTAGCTCGACGAAACGGTCCCCCAGTGCAGATACATCATGACCGCTACCACCGCTACGCACTGAAGCAACATTTTCCATTTGCCTAATTGCTTTGCGGAGAAATCTCCACCTTGTCCCTCGACCATCCCACGCAAACTGGTCACCAGAAGCTCTCGCCCTACAACCAATGTTGCCATCCAAGGCCGCAGAGGACTAGATTCAAATCCAACCAGCGCGATCATCGTGCCGCAAATGATGATCTTGTCGACAAAGGGATCCAGAATCCGGCCTAGTTTAGTGACTTGGTTGTATCGCCGAGCCCACCATCCATCGATCCAGTCCGTGCTCGCAGCAACGATGAAACAAATCATTGCGGCGAAAAAGAAAGACCATTCAATCAACCCGCATACGACTAATGCGAGAACAAATCTGACGGTGGACAACACATTGGGGACGTTCCAATTGGATGGTCTCTCAGGTGTGGTCATCGCGGGACTCCCGTCGCCACTCCCACCAAATCATAGTCTTTGTAGGTCACGATTTCGCACTCAACTAACGCACCAGCGTGAAGCTTCTTACCAGGTTCCCCGGTTACGAAAACGGTTGAGTCGACATCCGGAGCATCAGCGAATGTGCGTCCCAGCCACACGTTCTTGGATTCATCGACAACCTTATCAATGAGGACGTCGAGCTTCGATCCTACTTGCTCTTCGCACCACTCGAACGCATTCTGTTGTTGAACTGCCATGAGACGATTGCGACGCTCCTTCTTGACGCGTTCAGGTAGATGATCTGTCAGCTTGGCTGCAGGGGTATCGCTTTCGATCGAATAGGCAAATACGCCTAGCCTTTCAAAACGAATCTCGGAAACGAATTCTTCCAGTTCATCGAACTGTTCATCCGTTTCTCCAGGAAAACCAGCGATCATGGTAGTCCGCATTACCAAGTTCGGAATGCTGCTTCGTAGCTTGGTGACTTGTTCATAGGTTTGTTCGCGAGTCACCCGCCTGGACATTCGCTTTAGAACTTGATTGTTGATATGCTGGAGCGGCATATCGATGTAGGGAACAATCCGCTGCGCCGATGCAATCGTATCGATAAGCCGGTCGTCTATGTACATTGGGTAAAAGTACATCAATCGAATCCAATCGACATCGATTTTGTCGAGCTCGGTCAGCAGCTCGTATAGCCGTGGTTCCCCAAACATGTCGATACCGTAGTAAGTGGTATCTTGCGCGACGACAACGATTTCGCGTACGCCGTTGTCAGCCAACCGCTTGGCTTCCTCCAGAATCTTATCCATCGGTTTGCTTGCATGCTTGCCCCGCATTTTGGGAATTGCACAGAACGTACAAAGTCGGTCGCAGCCTTCGGAAATCTTCAAATACGCAAAGTGTTTCGGGGTCACTTGCAAACGGTAATCATCGGATAGTGCACGAATTGGGGCAGGTCGGAAAATGGTCCGCTGCTCGTCGAGACCGTCCATGAATCGATCGACAATGGTGGTAATATCGTCCCGTCCGAACACTCCAACCATCCCGTCGATTTCGGGGCGGGCCTCGAGGAGCTTTTCTTGTTGACGCTCGGCCAAGCAACCGGTGACAATCACACCACGGATTTTGCCCTGCTTTTTGAGTTCGAGCATCTGGTCGATCGCATCGAACGATTCTTTGCGGGCATTGTCGATGAACCCACACGTATTAATGACCACAAAATCCGATTTTTCCGGATCTTGGACCAGTTGGTAGCCATCCCTTTGGAGCAGTCCTAGCATCTGTTCGCTATCGACCAGATTTTTTGGGCATCCCAAGCTTATAAAAGCATAGGAGCCACGCCCCCCTCCTGATTGGGCCAGGCTCCCAAGGGGGGATTGGGTCTCGTCAGGGTTGATTATGGGTAGTATGCTCATAGAAAACAGCAAATATACAAGACTTTATGCAGGCCGCCCGGAGCGACGTCCCGCACCGAATAACGGTATGATTATAATTGGCGAGCAATGGGATGGTTGCCAATTCGTCGATGATACCAGCGGTCTTGCTGGAGGCTAGGCCCATTTTTCCTGTTAAATGAGACCAACGGGCTAAACGTTGACGCTTTCTGAGATGGCCATTTGCAACGCTTTAAACTGAGATCGCAGGAGCGTGACCGCCACTTCGTGCAGCGATTTGTTTTTGGCTGCTTGAGTTGCCTGGAGTTCCAAATTATCGTCGCTGCCGTCGTTGTAGACCACCTGGCGCATGGCGTCGTGGACGTTCTGGACCGCTTGATCTCGGGCTGCGGTTAGATCGGAGGCTTCATTTTGCTGCAAAACGCTGAATCGCATGGTCGGCGATTCGTCAGCTTGCCGTTTGCGAGTCGCGATGAGATCCTTGATGCTCGCTTGAAAATCGTCGACCGATAAGTCGCGAGTTTGGTAGTCGGGCGTATCCATATTGGCGATATTGCTCGCCAGAATGTTATGTCGCCTCTCAGCAAACGAGATGGTTTGCTCAAGGCTTTCAAAGGTGGTGGTTTTGAAAAGTGACGGAAGCATACACTTAGCCCTCGAGACTGAAGCCTTCGCTGGAATCCTCTAACGTGGCGGTTGAGCCATATGCGGCTTGAAGCTGCGAGGCGGCCACGGTTTGTTGCAACTGCGTGAGCACGGAATCCCTCTTGAGATTCATGCTGTCCAAGCAGCGGTTCTCCTGCACGATCAACTCGGAGAGCAAGCGATCGCATCGATCCACCATCGTTCTGCAGCGAGCTCGCTTTTCCGGTGAGTTCCATACCCGAGCTTCGGGATCCTCATCGCGGTAGCTGATCAGCTCCAACTGAACGGATTGCAAGCTTTCCATCAGCGTTTGCTTGCGAGATAGCACAGCCATCAACGCACCCATATCGTGCTGAGCCACTTGGTCCGACTGTTCGATCGTCAATGCTTGCATCTCTTCGAGAAGATGCAGCTTGGTCTCGATGAGTTCGAACAGTCGTTCGGTGTTAGGAATAGGGGAAGTTGGATCTGCCATATTCAAGGCTTTAGCAAAAATCTTTCGCTGAGCCAAGATTGGTTTAGAAAAATGACCTGGCTTCGTTTGATCGGGCCAGGCGGGCCAAGAGTATCCAGGTTCTCTCGGCAAGCCTGAAGAACAATTTTTTCACCGATCCGCTGTCAGAAACGCGTCGGTGCTGGATTAAGTAAGATAGAACCAAGAGGAGTCTACCTTGCCAGAATTTCCAGAAACCAACGAAAGCCTGATCGTCCGGGTTCGAGATCCGTCGAATCGGGCCGCCTGGGAGCAGTTTGAACAGCTCTATCGCCCGGTGATCTTTCGTATCGCTCGAGCCAAGGGACTGCAACATGCTGATGCGTTGGACCTGGTTCAGCAGGTCTTGATCGCGGTTTCCTCGGCCATCGATCGCTTTGAAAAACGCCATGAAGCAGTGCAGTTTCGCAATTGGTTGGGCCGAATCACTCGGAATGCAATTCTCAAGGCCCTTTCCAGGCGGCCTCGCGACCGAGCCAGCGGTGGCTCTGATGTGCTGGAAGTCCTGTCTGAAATACCAGCTGATCCCGAAACCGAAGCGTTGATCAACCTGGAGTATCGCCGCGAGTTGCTATCAAGAGCAGCCCAACAGGTTCGCAACCAATCGCAAGAAGTGACGTGGCTGGCCTTTGAAATGTCCGAGCTACAACAAATTTCCGTCGAGCGGACCGCGGAGTTACTACAGATCTCGACTGGCAGCGTCTACGCAGCTCGCAGCCGCGTTATGAGGCGAATCCGAAACGCGATTCAGCACCTCGAAGAATCCGAGTCCGATTCCTAGCAGGAAACCCAACATGAAGCCAAATGAGCAAACCTGCGATCCCAAGCGGATCGATGATTATCTGGAAGAACGACTTGGCGAACCGGTCGCGAGCGAGTTCGAGCGACACTTGTGCGACTGCGAGCGTTGCCGAAACGAGCTGCAGCGACGCTCGGCAGAACCGGATATCTGGCGGGACGCTGTCGCGCTGCTCAGGCCGGATTCAGGGATTAATTCAGCACCTGATTCATCGCGTAACGAATCGCTAGCATACTCAGAACAGTATCGTGGGCTCGAAATCCCTCGCTCCTATGAAAACGATCGTTCCAGCTCAGGTGATCCGACGGCAAGAGAGCACAATACTTCTCAGCGAGAACGATACGTGCAAAGCGTACTAGATTCGTTAGCACCAACCGACGATCCTGAGATGCTCGGTCGCGTAGGGGACTATGAGATCAGTGGCGTTGTTGGTGTGGGTGGAATGGGAGCGGTCCTTAAGGGCTTTGACAAGTCGCTGCGCCGGGTGGTTGCGATCAAAGTTATGGCTCCGCATTTGGCTCACTCGGGATCAGCTAGGACACGTTTTCAACGCGAGGCACGGGCTGCTGCGGCGATCACGCACGACAACGTTATCGACATCTATGCGGTCGCCGAAGCGGGTGGATTGCCCTATCTGGTCATGCCCTATGCGCGAGGACCTTCACTACAGAAACGAATTGACGACGGTGGACCGCTAGGGGTGGTCGAGGTAGTTCGGATCGGCCGACAGATTGCAGCAGGATTAGCAGCGGCCCATGAGCAAGGAGTCGTGCATCGGGATATCAAGCCAGCCAATATTCTGCTGAGCGATGGCATCGAGCGTTTGTGGATTACCGATTTCGGTGTCGCCCGGGCGATGGATGACGCTTCGATGACCCAGACGGGCGTTATCGCGGGTACTCCGCAATATATGTCGCCAGAGCAAGCGCGGGGGGAATCGGTAGATCATCGTAGCGATTTGTTCAGCTTAGGGAGCGTACTGTACACGGCTTGTACCGGAAGACCGCCGTTTCGATCTGAGGCCGCTTATGGCATTCTCCGTCGCATCACAGATTCCGATCCACGTCCGATTCGCGAGATCAACTCGGAGATTCCCGAATGGCTATGCGCCATCATCGCTCGTCTGCTAGCCAAACATCCCGCAGATCGTTTCGAGAATGCTCGTGAAGTGGTCGATTTGTTTGACGGCTGTCTGGCCCATCTGCAGCAGCCGCTGCAAGTCGAATTGCCACAATCGATCCGAAGCGAGCGGTTGAAACATAACGCTTCACCCCATAACACTTCAGCACCACAAACCAAGCCAACCCAACCAGTTCTTTCATCACGAAAATTCTTTTCAAACCGAGGCATCATTATGACGGCTTTACTCTTGCTAGCAGCTCTGTTAGGTCTACTGACGACGCAAGTGACCAATCCGGTGGACATTTCCGGACACTGGACCGGGGAGAACTGGCAACATGTTTCCCTAGCATCGGTCGACGAGGCGAGTGACTGGTACTCAGGAACGTTCGTTGATTCGACCGGCCGACGTGGAGTAGTGCGACTCGAATGGTCTCGTTTGCAACGGCGTTACAACGGTCGCTGGAAAGTGGGCGAAGCAGAATCAGGTGAGATCACACTTAGAAGCGGAGAGAACGGAATACTAAGAGGTGCCGTGTCCGTGGATCCAGAATCGCAGCTTGAGCCGGGCGTTCCTCGCCTGTTGGAGTTTGCTTGGCAACCCGCTTCACAGCAAGCTCAGCAGGATTTTGAATCGCAGGCGGTCCAGCAGGCGAAGTCACCCGAAAACCCGTTAACCACGGAAGAAATACCATCCCAGGTAGCAGTCAATTCGATTGAACCAAAAGGAGCAATTGCAGACGTTTTTGGACCCAAGACAAGCAGTTCGCCTAAAGTCATCTCCGCGTTTGGCGCCGCTTTGGAACTTGCGAATCGTCTGCACGAATCGCGATTGAAGCTTGCTAGCGTCGAGAAGGCCATCGGCGAGGGGCAGGCTGAGTTAACGGCAGGCCTGGAGGAATTGATCGCTTTACGTGGGAAACAAGGTCAGACCAAAGAAGACGATGAGTTGGAAGGAGAACGATTAACGCAAAAGATACAGACCGTCGAAGCCCATTTACGAACCATTGAGCAGTCGATCAACGCACTGACTGCAGAACGTAAACTTGCCTATGCAGCACGGAATGATGCTCAGTCTGAACAAAAAAAGATTCTCGAGGCGCTTAAAGAACAGCTCTCATCCCATAAGCAAGCGTTGAATATGAGGAAGGCAACCAGAGAAGCCATGCAGTTGCGATATAAGCTAGGTGGTGCAAACGACATGGAGCTAAAACAAGTCGAGCAATCACTTGCGGAGGCCGAATCGCAAGCACGCCAAATAGAACTCTTGGTCCGATGTTATGAGAGTCTTGGCAAGAATTGATTTAGAGCAGGGTTTGCAGGGGGGCGTTTTACTGCACATGCGACGCACTGCACCGATGACTCATGGCCAGAGCGACTTCGATGGTTAGCGATCCCGTTAGGGACAATATGTCATTTGCGAGGAATCGCCGAAGTGACAGACATGATTACATTTCGTCCCTAAAGGGACGGCAACAGGCGAGGGGGGGCGCTCGGGCTACCGAGATTTTGTCCTTAACAGGACAACCCTGGGGCTATTTGTTACGGCCTACTAGGCTTCGCTGGCTCGGGGCTCGTTGGGGCGAGACGCACCGGAAAGATTCGAATTTTCTGGTTTGAGTATGATGATTCGTGCCTGATTGATGATTCGTGCCAGTCATATTCCCAAGACGGATGATCAGATGCAGCAGGCTTGCCCTGCGGAGTCTCACGATTCAAGCTAAACCACAACTCCCCAGACTTGGGCAATCTCACTTTGGCACCATGGATTCTTACCATCATTTTGCCTTACATCATGTTGACATGAGCCCCGCAGGAGTATAGCCTAGCGGGCTTGCCGCACATCGTGTGGCCTCACAACAGGGTCGGTAGTGAAAACGGGGGTTCTGAGTTCACCGCCACCCCCGCAAAACCACTTTCCTACTGACTAATCCGCATGAATCCACAAGAATTGCTTCGAATTGTCGATTCGTTGCATCGCGAAAAACAGATCAGCCCAGATCTCGTTATTCAAGCGATCGAATCTGCTTTGATAACCGCTATTAAGCGACAGTTCGGCGAAGATACTGAGGTAATCGTTTCGATCTCTCGGGAAAGTGGCCAAATTACGGTAACAGTCGACGGCGAAGCCCTCAGCCAGGAGGAAATCGGTCGTATTGGTGCCCAGACTGCAAAGCAAGTTATCATTCAAAAGCTCAAGGAAGCAGAGCGAGATGCTCGACTGGATGAGTTCTATCCTCAGGTAGGTCAGCTTGTTACAGGCGTTGTGCAGCGGACAGAAAAAGGGTTAACCATTGTTCAACTGGGCAATGTGGAGGCAATTCTGCCACGCAGTGAGCAGATTCCGGGCGAGTCGTACCACAACGGATCCCGAGTTAGAGCAGTCATTTACGAAGTCAAGCAGTCCGGAAATCGGGTCAAAATTATTCTGTCGCGGACTCACCCCAGCTTTGTTCAGCGACTTTTTGAGCAGGAAATCCCTGAGATCTCAGAAGAAGTCATCCGCGTCAACGCCATCAGTCGCGAGCCCGGCTATCGCAGCAAAGTAGCGGTCAGTAGTTCCGATCAGCGGATTGACTGCGTGGGAGCGTGTGTGGGCATGCGGGGCAATCGCATCAAGAATGTCACGGGTGAGCTCGCGGGCGAGAGAATCGATATCGTTCGGTGGAACGACGACCCCATGGTGCTCATTCCCAATGCCCTGCAACCGGCAGAGGTCGAGCAAGTTTTGCTGTGCGACATGATCGGCCGAGCGATCGCCTTGGTAAATGAAGAGCACCTATCTCAGGCCATTGGTCGTTTTGGTCAGAACGTCAGGCTAGCGAGCAAGCTGTGCGGATGGGATATTGAGATCATGACGGCTTCCGAACTGGAACGTCAGATTGAAAAGGCGATGGAGATGTTCCTATCGATTGAAGGAATGACGGAGGAAGTCGCGCAACAATTGGTCGAACAGGGCTATTTGTCCTATGACGATTTGTCGGTCATTGAGCCTGATGCCTTGATGGAAATGGGTGGCTGGACCGAGGAGCAGGTCGACGCGATTGTCTTGCAAGCCGAAGAACGAGCGGAAGAGTTAGAGGTCCAGGAGGCCGAAAGAAAACAGGCCGAGAAGGCTGAGCGAGAGCGACAAGCGACGGAAGAACTGGACAGAAAAGAGCGTGCAAAAAACGCACCCCCGGCTCCCCCGCCCGAGCCAGAACCGCCGAAGGAGGACGAAAATGGCACAGAATCAGCGACCTAATTAATGTTTGACTCCTGCCGTAACGCGAGAAATTGCGGTATTATCATAAGAGTCAGAGGTGCGTGGTCGGTCTATCGGTCGACGTTGCGTGTGTTGTGGCTTTGTCAGATGGTTGGCAACGCCGTGGGAGGACCCACAACCTACCTCGTGGGGGCATCCGAATGAGATAATTTACAAGACGAGAGACTAAGGCGAGGTCCCGATCCGGACAGGGAATCGTACACGTCTCAACGGGCAGAAAGCCCAAGGAAAACAGCTCAGTGGCAGTACGTATTTATTCGCTTGCAAAAGATGTTGGTCTAGATAGCAAAGAGCTAGTGGATTTGTGCACGCGTTTGGGAATCTTGAACAAGGGAAGTGCCCTTGCCAGTTTGGACGACGACGAAATCGTCAAAATCAAGAAGCATTTGGCGGAGAAAGCAGCCCCTGCTGCCGCGGCACCTCCTGCACCGCTCCCAACGAGAGAGCCTATCAAGGAAGCGCCCATTAGAGAGCCTGGCGCAAGATTTGGCGCGGCCAAGCGTGACTTAGCCGCAGCGGCAGCAAAGCGAACGGCTGTATCGACAAAACAGGATGACGCTACCGTTCTGGAAGATGCCGAGGACGCGGAATCTTCGGAAAGCACCGAAACCGCGCCCGAAACGCAAACGGTCGAGCCTGCCGTGAGCAGCGCACCCGCTGCGGAGGCATTGCCCGCAGAACCAATCTCCGAGCCCCCTGCTGCCTCGGCTCCCATCCAGGAAGAAGTCAAGCCCAGCAGTCCCCCCACCCCGGGTTCGCCGGCCCTCCGGAGAGGTGACTATTACTCTCCTGCACAAACCAGCGGTCGGGTTCGCGTATTAGGCAGACCACGCCCAGGAAGTGGAAGCACCGCTGATCCATCCAAATCCGGTTCCGAGCGGCCGGCCGCAGACCGTAAGAAGAGTCGTGCACCGGTCCTAAACCTCTCCCCGATGCCCAAGACCGCAACGCCTCCTGCGAACGCGAAATCTCAGGAACCCGCGATCCAGAAGCCAATCGTCAAGCTGACTCCCGATGTAATAAAGGGGATCGGCAAGGGGATGGAGAAACCGGCAGACAAGCCAAAGACTCCTGGCTCTACAGCGAAACCCACGGGAACGGGACGTGCATCCACACCTAGTCAGACAATGCATGCTGGTCTAGCTGACTTCAAAGCGAATGCTGAGAACAAGCTCAATCAGAAGAGCAAAAAGGTCGTTGACGAGGAAGAATCGCCAGCCAACAAGAAAAAGGCTCTGGGCGGATCCGGACGCGGCGATCGGCTTCGCAATCCTAAGATCCAGACAACCAGGGATCTACATCTCATCGAGGATGAAGAGAACAAGCGTCGTGGTGGAGGCGGCAGGGGCCGCAAGAAGCAGGTTACCATCGCACGAAAAGAAAAAGCGATCTTGGTTATGCCATGTTCGCTTAGAAGCTTCTCCGAAGCAGCCGGCGTTCCAGCCGCTCGCGTGCTCCGTTCGTTGATGATGATGGGAACGATGGCTAACATCAACTCAACTCTGACTCAGGAACAAGCTGAGTTGGTAGCGGCTGATATTGGAATCGATATCGAATTTAAGCAAGCCGAGTCTCTCGAAACCAGCTTGATCAACAAGCTCGAAGCGGTCGAGGACAATCCAGAGGACATGGTTGCTCGTCCACCGATCGTGACATTCTTGGGGCACGTCGACCACGGCAAGACCAGTTTGCTGGACTATTTGATCGGCACCAAGATCGTGCGGGGCGAAGCAGGCGGTATCACTCAACATATTCGAGCCTACACCGTCAAGAAAGACGGCCGCATGGTGGCGTTTGTAGATACCCCCGGTCACGAAGCCTTTACCGAAATGCGTGCTCGTGGAGCCAACGTAACCGACATCGCCATTTTGGTGGTCGCTCTCGACGACGGCATCATGCCTCAAACCGAGGAAGCGATCTCCCATGCCAAGGCGGCGGGTGTTCCCATCGTCGTGGCTGCGAACAAATGCGACCTGCCTGGCGCAGATGTGAATCGTCTTATGACACAAATGACCGAGCATGGACTAACCCCGAGCGCATGGGGTGGTGACATTGAAGTCGTTGAAACCAGCACCCTCACAGGTCATGGGATGGACACTTTGCTGGAAACCGTGCTGACCGTCGCTGAGTTGCACGAATACAGAGCCAACCCAAAACGAGCTGCGACCGGTGTTTGCTTGGAAAGCGGACAAGATCCGAACCGTGGTGTTACCGCCAAGGTTATGGTTCAGAACGGAACATTGCGGGTGGGGGATATCGTCGTATGCGGCTCGTCGTTCGGACGCGTCAAAGCTCTCTACGATACCTTAAAGACCAACAAACAGTTAACTGAGGCCAGCCCATCGGTCCCGGTTAACATTACCGGTCTAGATACGGCACCTGAGGCGGGCGAGAAATTCTTTGTTTTGGATGACATCGCACAAGCTCGGCAATTGGCGGCAGACCGTGAGAACGCCGTTCGAGCTCAATCCCTATCCGGAACTTCTCCGAAGGTTTCGTTCGAGACCTTCCAGGAGTTGCTGCAAACGGGCAAACTCGGAGTCAAAGAAGAGAAGGTGGTTCTCAACCTTATCATCCGAGCCGACGCTCGCGGTTCACTCGAGGCTATCGAGAAAGAGCTAACCAAGCTGGATCATCCAGAGGTCGAGATTCGTATTCTTCAAAAATCGGTCGGTGGCGTGACGGTAGCTGACGTGACTTTGGCAAGTGCATCGCATGCGGTGATTGTCGGCTTTAACGTCATCCCTGACGAAGCCGCACGTGTATTGGCAGACACGCGAAACGTCGAGGTTCGCCGGTACGAGATCATTTACAATTTGGCACAGGACATTAAGGCTCTGATCGAGGGCCGTCTCAAGCCAGAAGAGCGTGTCGTGGAACTCGGACGAGCCCTGGTCAAACAGGTCTTTTCTGTCTCTCGCGTGGGAGCGATCGCAGGTTGCTACGTTCTGCAAGGGCAAGTGGAGCGCGGTTGTCGAATCCGGGTTAATCGCGAAGGACGCAAAATCGGTGACTATGCCTTGGACACCCTCAAGCGTCACAAAGACGACGTCAAAGAGGTACCACGAGGCATGGAGTGCGGAATCAAGCTAGCGGGCTTTAACGACATCAAGCCTGATGATTTGCTCGAGGCTTACCGCATCGAAGAGTTTGCACGTACCTTGGATTCCACGAGATCGTAACGCTCTTGCGTTCTAAGCAGACATCTTGAGCGAGAAAGATCGTAGTAACTAACAATGACGGCAAGAAGAGTTTTAAAAGCAGGTGAAGCGATCCGAGAGGTCGTTTCCATGGCCATTCTGACCGAGATCCGGGACCCCCGGGTCAAGAACGTAACAGTTCTTGGCGTTGAGGTAGCGCCGGATATGCGCGAGGCCAAAGTGGTTGTCAGCATCATGGGAAATAAAACCCAGCAATCCACTAGCATGAAAGGTTTGCAAAACTCCGCAGGATTCTTGCAAGCCAAGATCGCCGATAGGATCGACACGCGTTATACCCCGAAATTGAGATTCGTTCTCGATGATGGCGTGAAGAAATCGATGGCAGTTTCGCAAATCCTAGAACAGCTTGCTGCCGAGCGGGCGGAAACTGCTGCACAAAAAGGCTCCCTGCCTAATGAGCAGGACGACTCGTCTTCGACAGAAGAAATTGCAGATCTCCATGATGATCAAGAGAGCCCGCAGGATCTCAAAGAAGATTCTGTCGATGACGATGGCGAACAACGTCCAACGACCTAATCCTTTACTTCCAGCCAAAAGATTCCGAATCGTTCGATTCACTTAGATCACAATGAGCACACGTGTCGAAAAGTTTGAACAGCTTTACAAAGCGTTAAAAAAGCACCTCAAGTTTAACGAGGTTTCGGTCGAGCGAACGGTGCTGGAGCACATGCTTTACGCCTGCTGCCTCGAGGATTCTCGCAGCGAGCAAGCTGATGAAGCGTTCGCTAAGTTACAACAGAGCTATTTTGATTGGAACGAAGTTCGTGTCACCACGACGATTGAGCTGAGCGATATCCTTTCGGCCCTACCGAACGCAGCCACCGCAGGGCATCGAATCAAGCGATGTCTGCAATCTATGTTCGAGACCCGCTACCAATTCGATTTGGAAGACCTCAAGAAAGCAAATCTTGGCAAAGCGACCGAGGAACTGCAAGCTTGGCAGGGAATGACGCAGTTCGTCCTAAACTACACCTCTCAACACGCGTTAGGTGGGCATGCGATTCCCGTTGATTCCTCCACGGTCGATGTGCTCTGGGCGGCGGGCATCTTGTCCGACTCCGAAGCAGAAAAGAAATCGGTTACGGGCCTCGAGCGAGCGATACCCAAAAACAAGGGAGAAGAGTTCGGTTCCTTGCTCCACCAGTTCGCTGTCGAGTACAGCCTCAACAAGAAGCACGCAGCCTCGTTAGCTGTCTTTAAGGAACTGGGAGTTACCCCTAAGGCCAAGCCGGCGGCAGCCGAAGCCACCGCTTCTCCCACGAAAAGTAAAACTGCATCAGCATCCAAGAGCGGTGCAGGGACGACCTCCAAAGACGGCGCTAAATCCTCAGCGAAAGAATCGGCCGCCTCTCCTAAGGACGCTTTCGTAGCGGAAAAGAAAGACGCTGCCGCAACTGACACCGCCGATGCCGCGTCCAAAGCATCGAGCAAAAAGTCGGGCGACTCAAAAGCTCCAGGCAAAAAGGACAGCCCCAAGCAGCCCGCGCCAGACAAAGCTCCAAAGCCCGCAGCGAAGGGAGCTGACAAAGATACGGCAAAGGTTGATGATAAAAAGTCAGTCAGTAAGCTAACTTCTAAGTCCGAGTCTGGAAAAACACCCTCTTCCAAGTCTCCCGCAGCTAAGCCGGCGACCCCCAAGGGAAAGCCCCCCGCTGAGAAAGCAGCATCGGGAAAAGCGGCAACCGAAAAATCGAAATCTACTAAAAAGCCCGAAAAGCAACCAGAAACCAAAAAGGCCAGCGCTGCCCCTAAAAAACCAGCCAAAATGGCCAACAACGTCAAGATCACCAAGAAGAAACCTAAGTAAAGTTCGGAGTTTGTAGTATGGCAGGCCATTCGCAGTGGGCAAACATCAAGCATCGAAAAGCTGCCGTTGATGCAAAGCGTAGCAAGCTTTGGAGCAAGCTATCCAAGGCGATCATCGTGGCTGCCAAACTGGGTGGTGGAGATCCATCTGCCAATATCCGGCTTCGAGCTGCCATCCTCGAGGCAAAAGCAGTCTCGCTCCCTCGCGACAACATCGAACGAGCCATTAAAAAGGGAACCGGCGAACTCGACGGGGGCGATGTTGAAGAGATTCTGTACGAAGGCTATGGCCCCGGCGGAGTGGCTGTGCTTTGCGACATCATGACCGACAATCGCAACAGAACCGCCCCTGAGGTTCGCAAGTTGTTCGACAACCACGGCGGAAAGCTAGGTTCCACCAATTGTGTAGCCTATATGTTTGAACGCAAGGGAGTTATGTCGATCAAACAGAGCTCCATCGATCTAGAAAAGCTAATGGAATTAGCTCTCGAGAATGGTGCGGACGACGTCACGGAAAGCGGCGAGTATTTTGAACTAACATGTGCACCGGAGGCGTATACCGGCTTGGTCGAGGCCCTCGAAGCACAAAATGTCCCCATTGAAACAAAAGAAGTTGCACGCGTACCTAGCAATACGGTTGAGGTGGACGGTGAGACAGCGATCTCGGTCATGAAGCTTTTGGAAAAGCTGGAAGACCACGATGACGTTCAATCGGTCGCTACCAACGTTAACTTTACGCAAGAACAATTGGAATCCTTTCAATAGACCGTTCTAAAATGCCATCTGAGACCTCCTCAACTGTTCGCATGGAACGGTTGGATGCTTCGCGTGAGGATTTTCCTGCCGCAATCAAACGACTTCGAGCCAAGCTTAGCCCCGATGGATCGGTCGTTTCCCCAAGAGGCCGCGAACTCACTTTAAAGGTCTTTGGAGAAGCGTTGTCGCCATCAGAGGTCGTCCAAAGGATTTGCACCGACGTCAAGTCCCTCGGGTCTGAGGCCGTCTTACGCTACGCCAGAGCCTTAGATAATCCAGAGATCAGCGCTGAGACGTTGCGAGTCCCCCTGGAAAAAATGAAGACAGCCCATGAGTCTGCTTCCCCTTCCTTTCTCAATTCTATTCGTCGCATTCGTGATAATATCGCGACCTTTCAGTCCAGCATTCTTCACAAAACCGTTCGTGTCGAGCCAACACCTGGAGTGGTCCTGGAGCAGTGTTACAAACCGCTGCGCCGAGTCGGAATCTGCGTACCAGGTGGTGCCGCAGCTTACCCATCCACTGTTCTAATGACTGCCGTACCAGCCCAATGTGCTGGGGTCGATGAGATCGCAGTCGTAGCTCCCCCTACGCCTCTCGGAGCCTACAACCCCGATATGCTCGCGGTTTGTTATGAACTGGGGCTACGCGAGGTCTATGCCGTTGGCGGCGCACAAGCCGTCGCGGCTCTGGCGTATGGTATCAAGGAAATACCTGCCGTCGACAAAATCGTGGGACCTGGCAATCTCTTTGTCGCGTTAGCCAAGCGTTTTGTCTACGGCGAGGTCGATATCGACTCAATCGCTGGTCCGAGCGAGGTCGTTGTACTAGCAGACAGTACTACTAACGCGTCCTATGCCGCATCGGATGTGCTCGCTCAGGCGGAACACTCGCCCGGTGCTAGCATCGTTATCAGCTGGGATCGTCAGGTGCTCGATGAGATTGAACGTTGCGTGGCGAAGCAAGTAGAATCACTCGACCGAGCAGACTTGACCGTCGCCTCCCTGAACGAATTCGGTGCATTGATATTATGTCGCGACGAGGAGGAGGCTTGCCGTATTACCGATTTGATTGCTCCAGAGCATTTGCAAATCGCGATCGACAATCCTCGCCGATTGTTAAAGAACATTCGCAATAGCGGTGCCACGTTCCTCGGTCCGTTTTCTCCGGTTGCCTTGGGGGATTACGCAGCGGGGCCATCGCACGTGCTTCCTACGGGAGGCACAGCACGTTGGGCATCGGGACTTTCATCTAACCATTTCCTCCGATCGAGTAGCGTTATCGAATTCGATCAGGCGGCATTGAGATCGATCGCTAACGACATCACGGCTTTAGCAGACAAGGAAGGGCTCACGGCCCACCGCGAATCCGTTCGATTACGGGTTTAACGCGGTTAAGGCTATCCACCGATTTGATACATGGCTCGATCGGGCTGCTTAAAGGTGGATGTGGAGATGCCATGCGCAGCAAATTTGTTTTTGACGCAGTCGCTCGCGATTTCATAGAGCCTCTCGTCACTCTCCCCAGCATCGATCGCCGTTCGTACATCCCACTCTTCACGACCAAACAAACAATTACGCAACTTGCCATCGGCGGTTAGTCGCAATCGATTGCAACTTTCACAGAAGGGCTTCGATACCGGATCAATGAATCCGATTCCCCCTTTTCCATCCGCAAAACCATAGTCCATGGCTGGCTGCGAGGGATCGTGTCTTCCGATCGGGACTAGGGGACCGTACTCGGATTCTACCTTCGCTCGCAATTCCTCACCCGAGACAACTTGATCGTGACTCCAAGTCCGATCGGCGTCCAAGGGCATGAACTCGATGAAACGAATATAGATATTTCGTTCTCTCGCGAACTCAACCAGTGGTATGCAATCCTCTAGGTTGATGTTTCTCAGTACCAACGCATTGAGCCGTACTACCAAGCCGGTATTGAGTGCCGAGTCGATTCCCTCGATGACCCGATCGATTCCGTCTCGCCGCGAGATCTGACGAAAGGCTTCTTCTCTGAGTGTATCCAACGAGATGTTGATATGAGTAAGACCTGCTTTCACAAGCTGATTTATAATCCCAGCCAACATCATTCCGTTTGTGGTCATGGCGATCTGCTCGAGACCATCGATTTGGTTTAACTTGCCGACCAATTGATCTAAGTTGGGTCTCATGAGTGGCTCCCCGCCGGTCAAACGTACCTTGCGAACACCGGCAGCTACCAGCACTCGCACTATCCGCTCGATGGCTTCAAACGAAAGCAACTTGGATTGCGGTAGGAAGCCAGTGACCGTCGCGGGCATGCAATAACGGCAACGAATATTGCAGGCATCGGTCACGCTTACACGTAGGGAGGTGTGGACTCGTCCGAATCCATCCACTAAGGGCAATAAAGGTAGCGGCACTTTTAGTGGGTTCATGGAGCAGGGCTGGGATGGATCCACTTGGGAGCTTGGACGGCATACCATTCCTTTTTCCAAATGGGAACTTGTTTTTTAAGCTCGTCAATGAGCCATTCTCCCGCATCAAAAGCTTCGGCTCGGTGAGGACAGCTCACTGCTACCGCCACGCTAGCCTCTTGAACCTCCACTCTGCCGACTCGGTGCACAATGGCCAATTTCTTGATTGGCCATCGCTCAGCGGCCAAGTCCGCTAGTTCCTGCATCTTGGCCGTGGCCATTTCGGCATACGCCTCATACTCCAAGTAAGCGGTTTCGGTTTCCCCCGTCCAGCGGCGAGTGGTCCCCAGAAACAAAACCGTAGCCCCGCACGCTTCATCGGAAACATGGTTCAAGACTGCAGAGGTATCAATCGGCTGGGATGTAATCAAAATCATTCCACGATTTTCCTCTAGCTGGGACGAATCGTCCAGAACGCAACTTCTAAATTTGATCTGTCGTGCTAGTATTTTCAGTAATTCAAGCGAAAGTAGTGCCATGAAAGAACTGTCCCCCAAGCGAGTTGTTTTAGCCATGAGCGGTGGAGTCGATTCCAGCGTGGCCGCTCATCTTTTGCTCGAACGAGGCTATGAGGTCATCGGCGTTTTCATGCGGCATGGAGAAAAATCGAGCCAAGCCTGCGAACTGGAGTCGGGCAAACCCAACCCCCTTTTGCCGATTCTCCAAGGCCGGTTGGATCACAAACAAGGCTGCTGTAGTGCCAGCGATGCTGCCGACGCGCGACGTGTGGCGGATCGGTTTGGCATCCCGTTTTACGCGCTCGATCTCGAGGAGGATTTCCGGCGGATTGTCGACTACTTCATTGATGAGTACCAAAATGGTCGAACTCCGAACCCATGTGTTCAGTGCAACAACTGGATCAAGTTCGGGCGATTGTTTGATTATGCCGATGCAGCCGGAGCACAGTTCGTAGCGACCGGTCATTACGCTCGCATGATGCAATCGGACAGCGGTGATTGGGAACTGCATCGGGGGCTGGATGACGACAAAGATCAGGCCTATGTTCTCACTGGCATCGATCGCAACTTTCTCGAACGGATGCTGCTTCCCGTCGGTGGCTATCACAAATCGGAGATACGCGAAATCGCAACGCAGCTCGGTTTGCGAGTCGCCGACAAAAAAGATAGTCAGGAAATATGCTTTGTTACTTCGGGACAACACGCACAGTTTATTCGCGACAAGACACAAGCCTCGAAACCAGGTGAGATCATAACGGAAGATGGCAAAGTTGTGGGTAAGCATCCTGGCATCGAGGGCTTTACCATAGGCCAACGCAAGGGGCTTGGGGTCGCCATGGGTTCACCCTACTTCGTGACCCACATCGATGCTCAGACGGCTCGCGTCACTATAGGTCCGCACGAGTCACTTAGTCGAAACTGGCTCATCGCCAAAGAGTCGAACTGGCTGGAAGAAATACCGATCGATGAGTGGTTTGATGCCGAAGTTCAGATTCGATACAACTCATCGCCACAACCAGCTCGGGTCAAACGTCTTTCGAACGATACGTTCGTTGTCAGCTTTAGCGAGGACTGTTTTGGAGTCTCACCTGGCCAGTTAGCGGCCGTCTTTCTTGGCACGCGAGCTATTGGTTGCGGATGGATCAATAAAACCGGTCGTGGCGACTGGAGTGAGCAAGAAGCCGGTTATTCAGGTAGTTCGTGTGGTGCCTAACAAGCCGTTATTGACAGCATTGGACTTCTTTCAAAACGTTTAGGTCTCTCATAGCCGAAAACTAGTGTTAGACAGGTTAGCCATGATGGCACCAGATACTGCGAGTTTCACATGGATGTGGGCGCGAGCAGTAGCAAGTCGGAGACTGCAAAGTCCCGCGACCTAAAAACCAGGGGGATGGATTCCCGAGTCACAGAACACGAACACTGTTTTCGACATGAGTCGAACTGGGGATCTTATGGGCAAAAAAGATGTATTCCGAATGGTCACGCGTGCGGAGGATGGGTCTCTCCGCATCCGTGACTTTCATTCGGCTGAGTTTATCTTTCGCACTCATACGCAGATTGGGATTGAGGACAGCAGCACTGATTTAGACTTGCGTGGGATGCCGGTCTTCAAAGGGCTGATCGGTCCGATTCCGGAGGGCAAGAATATCGTGCGTTACGAGAGCCCTGAGGTCTTTGAATTGATGACCAAAGAATGGGCCTCTCACAAGCCGCGTCGTCGACGACGAAGCACCGCTGGAGCACCGCTATCGGACGCATCGACACCGTCCAACGAATGGGTCGCTCCGACTCAAGTCTAACGATACTTGTCATTGGCCGAGGCCATGAAAAGGGTAGTGGCCGAGGCAACGAGGCCATGAAAAGGGTAGTGGCCGAGGCAACGAGGCCCCTCTGCTTGGCGAGCATCGTAAACGACGCACCATTTCATTCTGGCTGGCAGTACGATACTTCTTTCGATAAGGCAGCAATGCTAGGCCCTTCGAGGTCTGCTAGATCCATGCAGACGTGGTTGCCCAACTCCTCAACCACTACAACGCTTGTCGCCCGGTCAACGCGTCGGCGAGGATCTCTTTGTTGGTTGCCTCAAGTACGCTGCCAGTCGTCACGCCGCGTGCTAACCTCGTCAACTTGACCGGATAATCTGCCAACTGATTCGAAATAAACAAGGCCGTTCCATCCCCCTCCACATTGGGGTTGGTCGCCATGATGACCTCGGTGTAATTGCCGGTTCGAACTCGGTCGACGAGCGACTCGATTGTCAATTGATCAGGCCCAATGCCATCCAATGGTGCAATACGCCCTAACAAAACATGATAGTGGCCGCGATACACGCCCGCTTGCTCGAGAGCGATTAAGTCTCGCGGCTGCTCGACGATGCACAATAAATGCTGGTCTCGCCGAGAATCCAAACAGACATTACAAAGCTCCCCCTCCGCCAAATTAAAACAGACCGAACAGTAGCGGACATTCTCTCGCACGCTGCGAATGGCATCGGACAAGGCGAGGGCTTCGCTGATGTGAACCCGCAAAAGATGGTACGCTAGCCGCTCGGCCGTCTTTCGGCCAATTCCCGGCAGCTTGCCCAGCTGCTCAATCAATTCCGTAACGGATTGCGATATCTCTGCCATCTGTGCAATGTAGCTCCTTGGTCCCTGGTCAGTCAGCTGTTAACATAGCAGATAGGTCGAATTAGGCCGAGAGTCACCAAATTTCGCACAAATCCTAGCCGCTAGCTTGCCAAAAATCCCAGTATGAGCGTTTTGCTTCAAATTCGAAAAGCCAGTAAACGATACGGCGATCAAGTCCTGCTAGACGAAGCGGAATGCACCATCACCAGCGACAAAAAAGTCGGCTTTATCGGTCGAAATGGAGCTGGCAAGTCGACTCTTCTCCGCTGCATCCTGGGCGATGAAGAGCTGGATTCGGGTCAAATTATCAAACATCCGCGACTCAAAATTGGCTACCTGCGACAACATGACCCGTTCCTGCCGGGCGAAACCGCACTCGACTTCCTGATGCGCGACAGCGGCCAACCCGATTGGCGGTGCGGTGCCGTCGCCGGTGAGTTCGAACTCAAAGGACGCTATCTGGAGGGCCCTGTCAGCGAACTATCAGGCGGTTGGCAGACTCGAGTCAAGCTGGCGGCCCTCCTCCTGCACGAACCAAATCTTTTGCTGCTCGACGAACCTACCAACTTCCTCGACCTCCGCACACAAATCTTGCTCGAGCACTTCTTGCGAGGCTTCCGAGAAGCTTGCTTGATCGTCTCTCACGACCGGGCCTTTCTCGGTGCCACCTGCGATTCGACGCTCGATCTCTCGTTGGGCCAGCTGACGATGTACCCCGGCAAAGTCGACGAGTTTCTCGAATTCCAAGCCGAACGGAACGAACATAACCAACGAGTTAACGCAGCTACCGAAGCGAAACGGAAACAGCTCCAGGAGTTCGTCGACAAAAACCGCGCCCGAGCAAGTACGGCCACCCGCGCCAAATCGAAAAGCAAAATGCTTGAGAAGCTTGAATTTGTCGATGTGCAATCCAGCCAAGCCAATGCGGTCATCCGGGCACCAATGGTGGAGCCTCGCAAAGGGCCTGCCATGCGTTGCATCGACCTAACCATTGGCTATCCCGATAAGAAAATTGCGGACGATGTTTCGATCGAGATCGAACACGGCAGTCGAGCTGCAATCGTCGGGGACAACGGTCAAGGAAAAACGACCCTGCTCCGTACCATCGTCGGATCGCTGCAGCCTTTGCAAGGTGAAGTGCGATGGGGCCACGGTTGCAATATCGGGACTTATGCTCAGCACGTTTATACGAGCTTGCCCGAAAAGAAAACCGTGCTCGAGTACCTTGAATACGAAGCTATTCCCGGTACCAAGAATCAAACGATTCTCGATACGGCCGGTTCGATGTTGTTTCGCGGGGAAGCTGTTAACAAAAAGGTCTCGGTTTTGAGCGGTGGCGAAAGAGCCCGCCTCTGCATGGCTGCGATTCTGCTGGGTAGCTTCAACATTCTCGTTCTCGACGAACCTGGTAACCACCTCGACGTGGAAACGGTAGAAGCCCTGGCTAACGCACTGCTGGAATATAAAGGTACGGTTATCTTCACGTCGCACGATCGACACTTCATGAGCCGCGTCGCTTCGAGCATTATCGAGGTCAAAGATGGCACGGTGGTGAATTACCACGGAAACTACGACTCGTATCTCTACATGGTTAACAAAGAGATCGACGATGCCGAAGAAGCTCGAACGGGACGAGCCCCCTCGCCATCGAATAATAAAAAGGGTAAAGACAAGGACGGCAACAAATCGAATGGGCCGAAGTCCAAGGGGCCCCAGTTGGATGATCGCGTGTTGCGAAAGGAAATTAGCCAGGTCGAGAAGCAAATTGCTAGACTAGACGCACGCAAAAAAGAGTTGAACGACCAGCTCATGAATTCGACCGATGCCATGGCCGCCATGCAGTTGCACGAAGAGTTGGTCAAGGTCACGGAAGAACTCGATGCAGCCGAGCTACGTTGGGCGGAACTTCAAGAACAGATCGAAGCGATGCAATGAACAATCCGTTAGCCATTTACCATCAACCGGAATTGATTTCCGAGTTTGCTTATGTTGCCCCCAATGCTAGCCTCATCGGAGCGGTTCATGTTGAGGATGAAGCGTGTATCTTATTTGGAGCGGTTTTGCGGGGTGATTGCGAACCGATCGTGATCGGCAAACAGAGCAATATCCAAGACCTGTGTTGCTTGCACGCTGACCCAGGCTTCCCTTGCTCGGTCGGCGATCGAGTTACAGTCGGTCATGGAGCGATCATTCACGGTGCTACGGTCGAGGACGAGTGCTTGATTGGGATACGTGCCGTGCTGTTGAATGGATGCGTTATCGGCAAGGGATCGGTGATCGCTGCCGGCAGCTTGGTGCCTGAGGGTAAAGTTATCCCTCCCAACTCTGTAGCGATGGGAGTTCCAGCCAAAGTCATCCGTGAAGCGACAGAGAAAGACCGAGAGATGATCCAGCGAGGCTGGCAGCACTACGTCGAAACTGCCAAGGCTTTTCTGAATAGCTGAACTAGAATGCTTGATGCCGAGCCGCCAGTTCGAATGAAAAATCACGTTGTATATCTGGTCGGTCATGGGCGTTGTTTTAGAGTAGTGGGCAGCACCCGCAATAAAGAGAAAACAAACAGCCTGGGATGAAAACCATCTCCCAAACTGCCTCGCGCAAAGCATTTAAGATACGGTTACCCTTGCACCCAGGGTGATGCAGAATAATCAGAGCAAAAGCTTTATTTTACGATAAGTCGGAAGATTCTGTTTGCTTTGAACAAAAGCCAGTGCTATATCACGTCACTAGGTTTTATGTTTACAACCTGAAAGTGTTCGTAAATCTTTGTGGAGCGACGAGGTTAAGTACGTTTTTGGGCTGAAATATGGAGGCAGAATCGATGCCGCCACTTGTCACCAAAAACCACAGTAATCTAATTGCCCTCTGTATACGATTGCGCCCGAGCGACATTCTCTAGCACGCCCTTCTATCGAAACTCAATTAGAAGGTTAGCAGCTATGCCCCTCAAGCCGCAAGTACATGGATTAGATCAGGATTCTGAGAAACCGTTCCAAGTTGCCAAGGTTGCACTCTCACTTATCGGCAAATTCGGCACGCCACCAACGCCCGAGGTCTACGAAGTGTGGTACCGTTACGCAGCGGGCGAGTCAGACGCAATTTCAGAGCAACTGAATTACGCAATAAACGATCTGAAAGAGGTTAGTGTCGATCGCTTGCGAGGAATTAGAGAACAGTTTCTACCTTCCAGTCAGCTCGGAGAAATCAATCACGATATTACCTCAAGGCTTGATTCCTTGTCACTCGCGATGCAGAGAACGATTGAAACAAAGAAGAAATCAATCGATAATTTCGAGAGTCAATTAGATGAAGCGTATTCAACTTTCAAAGTGGTTCAGCCAACTGAAGATCTTAAATCGGTCTTAGCGAATCTGATGCGCCGAACATCAGACATGAATGCGCAGATGTCAGAGATGTCATTGCGACTTGGTGAGTCCTCTGTCGAGCTCGCAATGCTACGCGAGCAAGTCAACGAGCTGAGGATATCCGCATTCACCGATCCTTTGACTGGAGTTGGGAATAGAAGAAAATTTGACCGTGAGATGGAAATGGTATTTGGCAACGTGACAGATACAAATAGCACCTATCTTCTCATGATCGATCTTGATAACTTCAAATCGATAAATGACGCCTTTGGCCATTGCTTTGGAGATGAGTCGCTGAAGCATGTCGCGCGCTCTATTCAGGAGTTCTTTCCTGACTCGGTGATTTGCAGGCTTGGCGGAGATGAGTTTGCGGCTATCGCCAACAGTTCAACAGAAGAAGCCATTGAAACCTCGCAAGAACTGTGCAATTACCTTACAAGGAATTCTGATTTTGCAGATGGCAGGAGCGAGATAAGTCCACAGGTTACCATTTCCGGCGGAGCTGCCCTTCTTCGAAGTGGCGAATCTGCTGATTCGTGGAAATCGCGTGCAGATAGATTGTTGTACAGTGCAAAATCTGCTGGACGTCAACAAATTCTTGTCGAAAGAGAAGGCTCCCGACGAAGAAATATTCCGGTGGAAGCGTGTTAACGCCAGCACTGTCCGCTGATCGCGCGGTATTTAAACACGCTAAGTTGACTAATCAACAAACGCAAACTCGTTGCTGAGGAGTAGCACTTGGCATAGCTGTACCCATGGATCAATTTTGGGGGATGGCAGCAAACTCGCCGAGGCGTCCTTGAAGTCGCGGCTCATGCTCCATGCGTCTTTGGCGAACTCCTTTGGCCACTTCACTCCCTTGATGCGAAACTTCCATTGGTAGCTGTCAAAGGCTGGGGATTCGCGACAATCGACGATAAAGTCGATCGTATCGCCGGCTTGCACCTCGATGTTGCTGATCGCAGTCTTGGTGTCGCTGTGAGTGACGGTCCATTCCTGGAGCTTGCCTACTCGGCTCGAAACCACCCGGGCTCGGACCCCATCACCTTGATCGGACGGGTGCTTTAGGTCTCCAGTAAGGGATATCTCGCCAGAACCGGGGGCGATCCAGCGAATGATAGTCGCGTGCTGCTGATCGTTGCCTGGGTGGCCGCCGTTTGCATTAATGCTGGTGTAGCTAAGTCGTTGGTCAGGCATATTCCCAGACCCCTGCCAAGAATCACCCGTGAAGTGCGGCAAGGGAGTGAACTGCACGGTACCATCTTCCTCATGGAAGGTGCCGTATCCGAACCGCCATTCCGTCTTGGGCTCCAACTCGCTCGGGTCTTTGGCGTTGGCTTCTGCTTGGGCCAGGAAATCCATCGCCAGCCGCAATTCGTCAGGCTCGGGCTCTCGAACCAAGGCAATGCGGAACAATGATCTGATACGCTCTTCGGCATCTTCGATCGAGGCTAGTCTATTAGCCAACGCGTCCGCTTGCTGGATAACGAATCGGGCATTGATCAGGTAAAGCGCTTGCTGCGGCACAGTCGTCCGTGCGCGTATTGCTTGACTGGCATCGGGGCTGGGGAGATCGAAGCTGGCTAGCAGACCAGGAATATCCTCTCGGTCCAAAAATGCATAGAGAGCGCGTCGTTTTGCATCCTCGTGAATCATGACCGAGCGACCGCCGACCGTTCGGTCCAAGGCATCGGTTGCCGCGAGCAAACGATCTCGCAATGGTTCGAACTCTAGTCGCTTTCGAGGCATTCGCCACAACAATCTGTTCTCAGGATCGACTGCGACACCAGCTTCGTTCTCATAGCTCGCTTGTTGCCAAGTCGAGGAGAGCATGATTCGTTTGTGAAGTCGCTTGATCGACCATCCATCGGCCATAAACTCAGTAGCCAAGAAATCGAGCAGTTCGGGATGAGAGGGGGGGTCGCCACGCGAACCGAAATCGCTGGCGGTAGATACTAGTCCCACACCAAAATGATGTTGCCAGACGCGGTTGACGATAACCCTAGCCGTCAACGGATTGTTGGGATTGGCGATCGCCTCGGCCAGCTCGAGCCGCCCGCTACCCTTCGTAAAGGGTTGGCCACCATCTACGTTTGACAGGAGTTGTAAGAAGCGACGTGGCACTTGATCGCCTCGGTTACCCGGTTGTCCTCGTCGGAAGATGTAGGGATCGTATAGATTCGGTTTATCGACCATGACCATGCCACGAGCGGGAGCTCCCGAATGCGTCATCTCCACTGTCTTAATCTTGCCGAGTTCAACGTTGTACTGATTGCGTTCTGCTTGATCGAGATGGGCGATCATTTGGTCTCGGTTGAGCGAGGTGGGATTGTCTGCTTCCAAGAACGCGACTCGGATTTGTTCGTCGGCATCAGCCTCCATACGCTCGAGACCTGTGTTCCCCTTCTTTAATTCCTTCCACTGAGAGAACACGGCTTCTGATTCATCGCCTATCGATTTCGCGACCTCGATGATCGATTTAGGTTCCAAGCGGCGGAGTGCCTCGACGATGCGGGCATTGAATTCGTTGAGATCGGAGGATTTGGGATCGAGCAAAGCTTTGGCACCCGCTTCGAAGTCCTCCTGTGATAGCTTGCGGAATGGTGTTAACACGCCCCAAACGGGATGGGCTCTTCCGGCGTCGGACTTCAGGTAGTTATGCCATCGGCCAACAGCAGGAGGACGCATGGCCCCTCGGTCTCCAATTCGCTTTACATCCTTTGCATCGTTAGGAGGTAACGACTTGGCAAAGTGCACCAAGTAATCCGCTGTGCGAGATCGCAATTCGTCTTCGGTTGAGATCCGCTTTTGATCGAGCCAATGTTCGACTTCTTTCTCCTTTTCGGCTTGGGCGGCGAGGAACTCGCTGTAGCCAGGCGTTTGGGTTGGATCGCCGAGGAGTGGCAGCTCACCCGGCTCTTGCGAGCTGGCAAAAACGCCGTAGAGCGAATAGTAATCAGCAGCGGGCACGGGATCGTATTTGTGATCATGGCATCGAGCACATGCAACACTCGTGGCCAAAAAGGCTCTGGTAACAACATCGATTTGATCGTCGATGATATCATTCGGATTCCCCATAAATTTGCGACCGACAGTGAGGAAGCCCATTCCGGCCAAGCGATGCTTTTGGTCTTCGCTGAGATTGAGATGATCCGCTGCGATCTGATCGATGATAAAGTCGTTGTAAGGCTTATCCTCGTTGAAGGCATTGATAAGGTAATCGCGATAGGTGTAGGCATAAGGGTATCGAGTGTCTCGGCTTCCTGCTTGATAGCCGGTTGTCTCCGCGTAACGGGCCAGATCCATCCAATGCCGCGCCCAGCGCTCGCCATAGTGTGGACTGGACAACAACCGATCGATGACACGCTCCAGAGCCGAGTCGGATTCATCGTGCAGAAACGATTCTAACTCTTCATAGGTGGGTGCCAGTCCCGTCAAGGAGAAGTGAGCTCGGAGAAGCAGCGTTCGTTTGTCCGCGCTGGGGCTCGGAGTGAGGCCCGCACCTTCGAGTTTGTTCAGTATGAAACGATCGATTGCACCGGTGGTCCACGCGTTATTCTGCACCGCTGGCGGTTCGTAAGTTCCGAGAGGTCGATAGGCCCAGTGGGATTCGCGTATCTGTTCGATGCGTTGGGCTGGTGGCAGGGCGTTTACTAATTCTGATTCGTCGGTTTTGGGCCAGAAAGCTCCTGACTGAATCCAAGCTGCTAGGATCGCGATCTGTTCATCAGGGATTTTGCCATCCGGAGGCATTTGATAGCTGGCGTCGGAGTAGTGCACCGCTTTCATGAGGGGACTGTTCTCGGGCTCGCCGGGAACGATTACCAGCCCAGAGCTTCCCCCTTTGGTAACAGCGATATGAGCGTCGAGTCGCAACCCTCCCGATTGTTCGTCGGCACCGTGACAGGAAATGCAGTGCTCGACGAAAATCGGTCGCACTTTCGACTCGAAGAATGTCTCCTGCTCTGTGGTGTCCTGAGCCACTAGCAACGGCGAGAATGGAAGGCTAATTGCCCATGCTAGAACGAACGCGAACAACCACACTTTGCGGAATGCGTTGAGGCCATCGAGATTGCGGATAGAGCTGTGCAGAGGAATTGATTTATTCAAGGCTCGAAGATCCATGAAAGTGTGGCAAAGAGAGCCGGGTGGGAATACCATGTCATTCTAGGTCGGTCGACGCGGAATAGCAATATTCCTTATTTTACTCGAAGAATTGCCAGCTCAAAAACAATGATTCTTACTAAGAATTGGCTGGCTCCCTCCATGGGGAGCTTGTTCGTTCGCGGCCTGATGGCCGCTGTATTGTTGATCCAACCGTCATGGGGCCAGGAATGGCCCTTGGTGGGAGAAACCGTGGAGCCGCAGTGGACCACGGACGGGAATCAATTTTGGTTTCAAAGGACACTAGGGGGCCGCCAGAAAGAATTCCTATTGGTCGATGCTGCTGAGGCTCGCCGGGAACCACTGTTCGATCACGCGGTAGCCGTCAAAGCAATTCAGGAAAAGACAGGTGTTAGCGAACTCGAAATTCGGCGAACTTGGAAAGTGGTGGAATACTCTAAGTCGTCGGGAGTGGTGACATTGACCGCTGCGAGAGCTCCTCTCAAGATCGATCGCAGCTCCGGAGCAATTGAGTGGCTCGAAGCTGATGCGGCGGCTGTCGGCGGCTCGAGTCTTTTCTTGCCCGTTCGACCTTCGCGGTCAGGTGGCGAATCGGTCAACTTTAAAGTCGACAACAAATGGACCGAAGAGATCGAGCTCCTCTGGATCAACACTACCGGCGAGCTAGTTCCGTACGGTACTGCTGCGAAGGGGCAGTCGTTTTCCTCGGGAAGCTACGCAGGCCATGTTTGGCTCCTGCGATCGAAAGATGGAAAGCAGCTTGGGTGTATAGAGCTTCCTGATCAATCGGAAACGGTTGTTGAGTTAACCGAGGAGACTGTATCAGCCGTCAACACAGAGAGCCCACGCTCGCGGCCCGACAATCGAAATCGAGGTCGGGCAAGAAACCGTACACCAGGGCCAGCTGGTCCAGCGAGTCGTTCGGGAGTGCGGCTCGTCGTTCGTGATCACGACCTATGGCTAATCGAACCGACTTCGGATCAAGCTGCAACGAGCGAAGACTCTCCGCAACCGTCCTCGTCTGAAACGAACAACGAAGTCCAACTAACATTCGATGCCAAAGGGGATAACTCGTTCCGACGCACGGTTCAACGAGAACGACTCATGAGCATGCAATACACTGCTCAAGATCCACCTGCGAATGTGGCTGACGTGAATTGGTCTCCAAACGGAGCCTATGCGATCGCTTGGCAGACGACAGTTGTGCCGGAGCGAATTGTACAAATCGTTCATGCTTTACCACAAAATGGACAACCAGCACTGGTCGAATATCCCTATGCAAAACCAGGTGATCCGATTCCTAGCAAAACACCTCGAGTAATCGACATCGAGAATCAAAAAGAGGTACCACTACCAAAAGACCTCTTCGCAAACCCGTGGGAAGTTCGATTGGAGCGATTCAGCGCTGATGGGAAAGTCGCTTGGATTTACTACAACGCACGTGGGCACCAAACGATTCGCGTCGTGCGAGTCGATTTGGCGACCGGCGAAGCCAAGGTTGTTATCGAAGAAACCTCTCCGACATTCCTCCATTACTCCGACGGGGCCAAGTATCGACTAAACTGGTTGGATGATGCCACCGCGCTCTGGAGTAGCGAGCGAAGCGGTTGGAATCATTTGTATCGCATCGACATGAACTCCGGAAACGTGATCAACACCGTGACAGCCGGAGAATGGAACGTCAAACGAATTAATGAAGTTCGCGACCAGACGGTCTACTTTTATGCGGTGGGATTAGCTGCCGACCAAGACCCCTATCATGAGCATTTTTGCCGAGTAGAGATTGATGGAACCGGATTCGTGCAACTGACCGACGGTGACGGCAATCATTCGGTCCAATGGTCTCCCAATCGCGACTTCCTTCTGGATCGGTACTCACGAGTGGATTTGCCACCGGTACACGAACTGCGTCGAGCATCTGATGGTACGTTGGTTTGTGAGGTCGAGCGAGCGGAGTACGTCGGCTTGGATTCCGAAGAGCAACGCAGGCTTCTCATGCCAGAACGATTTGTTGCACCTGGGCGCGATGGCAAGACTCCGATTTGGGGAATTGTACATTGGCCCAAGGACTATGACCCATCCAAATCATATCCCGTGATCGAGTCGATCTATGCAGGGCCCCACAGTCATCACGTCCCCAAAAACTTTCGGCGAGGACGTTCCTTCCAGGATTTCACTTCGGCCGGATTTGTCGTGGTGCAGATCGATGGCATGGGTACTGCTTGGCGATCAAAGGAGTTCCATGATGTGTCTTACCGCAATCTAAAGGATGCTGGCTTTCCCGATCGCATTGCTTGGATCAAGGAGTTGGCCAACAAGTATCCGAATCTGGATCTGAATCGCGTCGGTGTTTTTGGAGGTTCGGCGGGTGGGCAGAATGCAATGGCAGCTCTACTCTGGCATAACGACTTCTACAAAGCAGCCGTGGCCGATTGCGGTTGCCACGACAATCGCATGGACAAGATTTGGTGGAATGAGCAGTGGATGGGAACGGTCGAACCTGGGGACCACTATTCAAAAAATTCCAACGTCGACAACGCACATCTATTGCAGGGCAAGCTGATGCTGGTGGTGGGTGAGTTGGACCGGAACGTGGACCCCGCATCGACGACACAGGTTGTGGCCAAATTAATTGAAGCGAACAAGGACTTTGATTTTCTGCTCATGTCCGGTGCTGGACATGGTGCCTGCGAATCACCTTATGGAAGAAGACGACGGCTGGAATTCTTCAAAACCCACCTGCTGCCGTAAGCAACAGGGGCCCGCACGGAGGAAAACCCTCGGTGAATAAGTGGGCTTGATCCTACTGTTCGCCCCTACAGGGAAAGCGGGCGCGTAAAAAAACCGGCGATAAACGCCGGTTTGAGAGGCTCCGGTGGGAGTTGAACCCACGCATGGCGGATTTGCAATCCGCTGCCTTAGCCACTTGGCTACGGAGCCAAACTGAAGAGCAAGCAAATTATAGGACTTTGCCGGTTAGGTCAAGCCCGCATTCTAGCGAGTCTAGGAGAAGATCAATCTCCGCCTCCGAGACACTTAGCGGGGGAACGATTGGAATGCAATCTCCCAAGGGACGCAGCCAAACACCTTTCCGCAATGCCACCTCGCAAACAGCTTTCGCTCGCAGCCCTCCCTGGCGTAGGACGACCGCTCCCAAAGCTCCTAAGTGAGTGACCGATGCAACATCGTCATGGTTCGCTAACTTCTTTAGACGGTTTCTCAATTGCTCCTGTCTCGCTCGAAATTCCTCACTCGATAGCTTGTCCATCAATAAATCCAAGCTGGCATGAGCTGCCGCAGCACACAGTGGATTGCCCCCATAAGTGTGACCGTGATACAGCGTTTTGCTAGCATCACCCAAGAACGCTTCAAAGATCGTTGTCGTAGTCAGGGTCGCACTCATAGGCAAATAACCTCCCGTGAGCCCCTTGCCGATGCACAATAAATCAGGCTCTACCCTCTCTCGCTGACTGGCATACAACTCACCGGTCCGCCCTAACCCTACAGCGATCTCATCCACGATCAGCAACGTTTCAAATTCGCGGCATAATTCTGCCATGCCTCTCAGGAACCCAGCCGGTTGCAGAACCATCCCCGCCGCACATTGCATGAGTGGCTCGACCACAACACCCGCGACCTGGCCTCGGTTTTGCTCCAACAACTGCCGGTACTGAGCCAGGTAAAACTCCTTGCTAGGCAAATCCTCTTCGTAAGTCCTGAAGTTTGATTCCGTTCGAATCGCTGGACAGGGACCACGCAGTACAGGGAACAAGATCGGTTTGAACATCTCATGAAAGCGAGGTACCCCGCCCAAGGAGACGGTCCCGAGCGTATCCCCATGATAAGCGCTTCCTAAAGCAACAAACTTCGTGCGATTCGAGTCCCCGGATTGAATCCAGTATTGGAATGCGATCTTCATCGCGACTTCTACCGCAGAAGCCCCATCGCCACAAAAGAAAACGTGATTCAAGCTCCCTGGAGCGGTATCAACCAATCGTTTTGCCAATGTGATCGAAATGGGATGGCTCATGCCCAAGTTCGTTACGTGAGCCACCTTGTCTAGCTGGTCACGAATCGCTTGGTCAATCTTCGGATTTCTATGTCCGTGAACATTGCACCACAGCGAACTGGCTCCGTCGAGGAATTTTTTTCCGTGAATGTCGGTCAGCCAGCATCCCTCGGCAGACTCTATAATGAGCCCTTGATAATCGCTCATTTGCGAGAAAGCATGCCAGACAACTCGTCGATCGAGTTGGATTAATTCTTCTTGGTTCATGATGTAGTTCGAGTACTTGTCGCCTGGTCCGGTAGCTTAATCGGGTAGCTCGATCACCAGATTCTCGCCGACTACTTTGATCGGATAGACCTCGGCTTTGATCTTTGGATTATCGACCCAGCAACCATCCTTTAAGTCGAATTGCCAAGCATGCCATGGACAAGCGACCGTTCCCTGATGCAGGCAACCTCCCGCAAGCGAAGCCCCCATATGCGGACAAAAGTCATCCATCGCATAGTATTTGCCATCATGCAGAAAGACAGCGATCATGCGATTATCTACCGCAAAAGCTCTTCCCTCATTCTCAACGATCTCTGTTACCGCTGCGACCACAAATTCTCTAGGCATTCTCGGACAACTCCATTCTTAGAAAGTTCAACGCGGTTTTGGAAAGCCTAGGGTAAAGTACATCGGGATGAGCCCCGACTGTTAACGATTTTTTCTTGGGAGCTTGCGCACCGTGCACGAAGACCATTTCAAACTGGGTTGAAGGCATCGTCGTTGCCGAGACGATCTCTTCCAGTGTTGGATAGACACCTACAGCCAAACACGCGTTCAGCGTTGGGTCGAGATTCATCAATTCCTCGGCCAGTCGTTCGAGCTGCTCATCGGCGGGACCCACATCAGGAAGCGAGGGTAGCCACTTGGCGTTTCGCAAGCCCCCTCGTTGACCGTATCGAAAATGCTTGGCCAGCGAGGGAGCAACCCACGCACCTGCACCGACCTCAATGACCCCGAGCGAGATCGCTTTGTGCTGCAACACGTCAGCAACAGCTTCATCCAACTCTACTTCTCCTACGCCAAATACCAATTCCCCTAGCTTGTCATAGATGAGTTTTTCCGTTGATTCGATTTTGACTCGAAACTCCTCTTCCGACGCACACAACGCACCGATCCTGAGTGTGATGGTCGCCTTGGAAACGGTGATGCCAACGACCGGGTCGCGGTCCCTGGCGATGAGATCGGGCAGTTCGCGTTCCACGTCACTTTCGCCGATGCCAAAGAGTTTTAAGGACCGATAGTACCATCGCAGCTTTCCGACTCCGATTTCATTGATCAAGGCCGGCGCAACGGTTTGTTCATACATCTGCCTCATTTCCGCAGGTACACCCGGCAGACAGAACAGCCGGCAGGGATTCATGGAGCCGGGTATCATAAGGTCGATCCCGGGTGCGGTTCCATGCGGATTGGGAATGATCTGTGCCCCGGATGGCAAAAGGGCTTGCACCCGATTTCGTTCGGGCATTGGGCGTTGTCGCTGGGCGAAGAGGGAGGAGATATGCTCAAACGCCTCGGCGCGAAACTCGAGAGGACGATCGAATGCTGCGGCTACGGCTTCCCGGGTCAGATCGTCTGCTGTTGGCCCCAGACCACCACTGGAGATAATGATATTCGCTCTTTGGGCAGCCGTTCGAAAAACCGCGACGTTGTCCGTCAAGCGATCTCCAACGGTCGTGTGAAACGACGTTACAACCCCCAAATCGCTGAGATGGCGGCTGATCCATTGGGAATTCGTATCGAGACGATTACCGCTGGTCAATTCGTCACCGATAGATATGACTTCTGCAATCAATGAACTTTTCGCCTCAAATTTGTAGTTTTGCCAGTTGGATTTACCAGTAACGATCACATGATTCCCTACAGTATACGCGGGCTTTCTATTCCCCCAAGGGATCGCCAATTCCATTCACTCTAGCTATCCTGGAAAGCTGACCTGCTAAGGGTATTTCCCTTCCCACCAAAAGACTCGCCTCTTTCCAAGTATTCCCCCCCCCTAGATATCCTTTCCGCCATGAATCACCGTATGTGTTACTCGCTTGTCAGTCTGGCCCTCCTGCTGACAGTCGCGTTAAGTTTCACCACCTTGGCTGACGAGCCCGATGCCTTAGACCAGTCCCCTTTTCCCAAGCCTCCGTCGATCAAGGGGTTGCAGGTTCAGATGGTGGATGACGCCATCCAGTTGGGCATCCATCACGCTGGCATCAATTTCTCCATAAACGGTCTCTACGCCAATCCGAGTTCAGCTAACGGATTCGAGTGGCAGAGCAATGGAAAGCGTTTTGTCTTTAACCGTGCCTACGTGGAAGCCATCGATAGACAGATCAAACCATTGTCCGATGCAGGAATTGTCGTCTATCTAATCTTGATCGCTTATCCGACCTCGGTCGCGGAGATCGACAAAATCGTGTTGCATCCCGATGCAGACGCCGATCGCAAGTACACCGTTGGGGCCTTTAACATCAAAACCGAGGAAGGACGAGAGTGGTTTCAAGCTGCCGTCGAGTTCCTGACCGATCGCTACAGCAGTCGGAGCAACGAGCATGGTCGAGTTTGGGGCTGGATCATCGGCAATGAAGTGAATAGCCATTTCATGTGGCACAACCGTGGACCGTGTTCTCTTGAAGAGCTTGCGGACAGCTATGAGATTACCGTTCGCATCGCGCACGATGCTCTTCGGAAAGTCTCAGCTCATGCCCGCGTCTATCTTTCCTTTGATCATTACTGGACCGTATCGCATCTTCCCAACGAACCCTTGAAGTCGGTGCCAGGTCGAGATTTGCTAGAAGCCTTTGCTAATGTCGCCAAATCCCGAGGAGACTTCGAATGGCATGTCGCTTGGCATCCTTATCACAGTAATTTGTTCGCAACGGATTTGTGGGCGGACAAGCAAGCTCCTGAGATTGTGGATGCCCCCAAGGTAACGTTTCGCAATCTATGGGTTCTAGCCAAGCGGCTCGAACAGCCTGACCTGTTATGGCAGGGTAAGCCTCGGCGCATCATTTTGTCCGAACAAGGCTTTCATAGTGTCGATACGCCAGAAGGAGCCAACAAGCAGGCTGCTGCATTTGCTTATGCGTGGAAACAAGCCAATAGCGTCCCGACGGTCGATGCGTTTATTTATCATCGCCATGTCGATCACGCACACGAGGGGGGACTCAACCTGGGGCTTTGGAAGAAGGTTCCTGGATCGATTGCCAACCCAGGTGAGAAGAAGCCTATCTACGACCTATTTCGCAAAGCAGCAACCTCTGACTGGGATGAAGCTGCAAAAGTATATCCACTCATCTCGCCGTAGTTTTCATACCTTTTCTGCGTTGTAAACCCAGTTGGCTGCGAGGATTTGATACATATGGTATAACGTCAGCTATCTTGGCTTGATCGAACCTCTACACCAATTCGGTACCCTATTCATGCAGAAACCACGTGTTGTCATTGTCGGTGGTGGGTTTGCAGGCATGATGTGTGCCAAAGCCCTAAAGAATACTCCCGCTGAGATTGTGCTCATCGACCGCCGAAATTTCCATCTTTTCCAACCACTACTCTATCAGGTCGCTACCGGAGGATTGTCTCCCGCCAACATAGCGGCTCCCCTTCGATGCATATTTCGACGTCAATCGAACGTGCAGGTCATCTTGGGAACCGTTGCAGGCTTTGACCGAGAATCTAATTCCGTCGAAATGGAGGATGGTACCACTTGCAAATTTGACTTCTTGGTTGTCGCCACGGGGGCGACTCATCACTATTTTGGTAACGATTCTCAATGGGAACCCATAGCCCCTGGACTCAAAACGATCGAAGATGCCACCAAGATCCGTCGCAAAATTTTGCTCGCCTTCGAAAAAGCAGAACGTTGTCCTGATCCCGAGACCATTTCAAGACTCCTAACTTTTGTCGTCGTTGGAGGTGGCCCGACAGGTGTGGAAATGGCAGGCTCTATTGCCGAACTAGCTAAGCAGACGATGCGACGTGATTTTCGCGCGATCGATCCTACTAAAGCACGCGTCATTCTGATTGAGAACAACCTACATGTTTTGGAGCGATATCATCCGTCTCTATCCCGTCGAGCAGCCAATGATCTAGAAAGTCTCGGAATAGAGCTGTTCAACGAAACTCGATTGACAGAAGTTCATCCCAATCATGTTGTCGTGACGCGGCATGGGGAATTGTCTGTCATCGAAACGGAAAACGTGGTTTGGGCTGCTGGTGTTAAAGCCTCTCCGTTGGCCCAAAAGCTCGCGGAGACTTACAGTTTGTCGTCCAATATAGTTGGTGGCGGGCGAGTCACCGTCACGCCCCACTGTTCACTCGAAGGCTTTCCCAACATCTTTGCACTCGGTGACATGGCTAACTTCACCGGAGTAGACAACAAGCCTCTGCCAGGAGTCGCACCGGTCGCTATTCAACAAGGGGAGTACGTCGGAAAAAGAATCCATGGCATGATCATGGGGACCAGCGATGACAAATCGTTTCGCTACTGGGACAAGGGGAATATGGCCACTATCGGCCGCTCGCGTGCTATCGTGGAATCTGGAAAGTGGCGGATGACTGGCAAACTAGCGTGGCTAGCTTGGCTGTTCGTGCATATTTTGTACTTGGCCAAGTTCGAGAATCGGGTCCTAGTCCTGTTCCAGTGGTTTTGGAACTACATCACCCGCAATCGTACCGCGCGGCTGATTACGGGAGAGGAAGATTCCATTAGAGGATAACAAAAAAAGCCCATCCATATTGTCAGAGACAGATGGATGGGCCAAACGTTTGGTTGTATCCGTTGTGAACAGCCGGCGGTTTTGTTCCCCGGCTGTCTATTCCGGTGCGTCGATCTTGGCTTCGCTAGCTGCGGCTCGCAGTTTGCTGAGTGCTCTCGCCTCGATCTGACGGACTCGCTCCTTGGTCACTCCCATGGCTTCGCCCACCTCTTTCAAGGTGAGTGGCTCAAAGCGATGATCCAATCCGAATCGTCGCACGATGATTTGCTGCTCGCGTTGATCAAGCTTGTGCAAGATCTTTTGGATTTGATCTGTGCGGTTCGCTTGGTCAATCTCGGCTGCGAAGTGATCCGCACGCGAATCTTGTTGCAAATCGAACACCTCATCGGAACTCGTTCGGAACCGATCCTGATGCTTGAACTCACCAGGGATAGTCCGAGCAAAGTTCTTCATGATGGCCCATGATGCGTACGTGCTGAATTTGTTACCTCGCGAGTAATCGAACTTTTCTACCGCTCGAATCAGTGACATGTTGCCATCGCTGATGAGCCCGAAGAAATCATCGTTAGGTGCCATGTGACGCTTGGCAATCGAGACCACTAATCGCAAGTTCGCTTGGACGATCTGGTTTTTGGTTTCGACCGATTGCTCGTACAAGTTCTCGATCTGTTCCATGACTGCGATGATTGGTGACTTCAGGTTCAGACTATCGCGAAGCTGCGAAGCCTTGTGCTTAAGGTAGTTCATCTTGCGGAACAAGTGATACTCTTGTTCACGCGTCAGCAACTGGTTTTCGTAAAGGGCTGCCAAGTATGCTGGCAGACCGCTCGGCGATTTCATCTTGCGAACCGTCTCGGTGGCTACAGGCATTGGAGCCATGATCTCGTCGGTCATCTTCTCATTTTCGAAGATTTCGTTTGGAATGTAATCGAGAGGCAACTCCAGAATCTTGGCGGCTCGCTGCTCGTTGAGGATTCGGATGATGCTGCCTCGGGTGCGTCGGTATCGTTTTGCAAGTATCACGGTCGAAACTCCTCTGTGATGTTGTTGATAGATTGCTCGCTTGTCTTCCTCGGACAGAACATCTCTTTGTTCAGGGAATACAGCCATGGTTGGGTACTGTTGATCAAATTTCTTGATGGTGTAGCGAATGGTTTCGGTGCTGCGACCGACGTCCCTCGCGACCGTGCGAGCCACCTCGGAAAGGTTGGCACCGATGGACGCTATCCGTCGAGCGCGATCGATAATGTCATCTCGCTCGACCTCGGTAAGCTGGGTGAAACGTTCTCCCCGCTTGACGCGGCTCTTGTTTTGCGACACGAACCGCTCGACGCTCGAATGAAGGAAACCGACTCGCTTGCGTCCCTCGGTGAGGAACCTACGCGATACGAGTCCCTGATCTCTCCAACGTGAAATAGTCTTCGTCGAAACATTGAACATCTTGCTAAGATCTTCAACGGTGTGAACAGGTTCGGAGGCTTCATCGACTCGTAAATTCATCGAGTCGGTAATGTCCTCGACGAATAGCCGCAGATCATGCACCGCATCGGTACCCTTGATCAAACGGTAACCCGTACTATCAGGCCGCACATCGGTGACGCGATAGAACAGAAAGTCAAATGGATAGTCGCGCGAAGGATCTAACTCTGCCAACAGTTTCTCGGCGCGGTCCGCTTGCTCAATCCGCTTCCCTCGTGGAGCGAACTTGATTTGCTGATCGCGTAATTCGCGTAGTAAAACGATTCTGTAGTCATTGTTCATGGTTTCTGCTCCCTGCTGCGTTGTCGGTTTCTTTCGATCCTTGCGGTTCCCAACCGCGTTGCTCGACTTCGCTGTAAGGACTTAGCTCATTCCTTGAGCTAAAAGTACTCGTATCAATCGGAGTGTTCGCAACAACCACCGTGGCTAGCCCAGTTGGGAGCTAGCCCAGTTGGGAGCTAGCCCAGTCGGGCTCGCCGGTGGCTACTACTAACAATCGCACTTTGAAGTGACTCGTCTGGTCCAGCTCCCCTCAAGAAATTTTTGGAATCACTTCTCTTTTAGACGCAAATTGATGACCGTCGGTTCGCTCATCGTATAACGCTGGGGTGCCGTTTCCGGCGAGTCACACAGGTGTCTATTACGGAGCAACTGGTGGGCCAAATTCGCTTGGAGTGGCTCACAAGTCGCCAATATCGCCAGTAGGACTCCTAAATGGACAAAAATCGGCCTTTTTCATTAGTGCTTCCCATGCTGGTATCGGTACTGGTAATGCGACAGATGCTATGGCCCGAGTAAAGATTCCTGCGGGCGGTCACGATTATTGTAAAAATTGCAAAGAAGATTGACAAATTCAAGATTGAGCGTGGTAAATCACAGGATTTTGCATTTTCCCTGTCCTTCTGTATGGCTACACTTGAATTGTCGCGGTGGATCACTGCGATCCCGCCGTTTCGTTGGTTGTCTCAAAACAAGACAATTAGCATCATTTTGGTAACAATGCGTTCCAGTTCGTTTTTCGCTGTTTTTCGGTAGATCAGTGGCTTCAGGAACGGGTTGTTCAATTTTGAAAGATTGAGATGTTGTCATGTGCGTTGCAATGACCAGGCTTTTGACTCTCAAAGTTCTGTGTGCCTTAAGCATTCCCTGTCTCGCCCAAGATCCGAATTCGGACCCGTCCCTAACGACACTGCTGGAACGAGGCCAAACGATCTATGCGAACCAATGCGCGAGCTGCCACGGGGAGCGCGGCGAAGGAGTTTCCGGCAGTTACCCCGATCCGCTAATCGGTGATTCCACCATAAGCGAGCTGACCAAAACGATCGATGAGACGATGCCTGAGGGGGAAGCCTCGGAATGCGTCGCCGAAGACGCCCGAGCGGTTGCCCTTTACATCCACGGTGCATTCTACAGCGAAGATGCCCAACGTCGCCTCTCTCCACCCAAGTCTGCGTTTTCCCGATTGACCGCTGAGCAACTCCGCCAAAGCCTAGCCGATGTGTACGCCAAGTTCGATTGGCGAGCTGGCCCCAACACGGAGCGCGGTGTCAAAGGTCTTTACTTTGCCGGCGATCGATGGAACAAAGAGCAACTGAAAATCGAGCGCCGCGATGACACGATTCAATTCGACTTCGGGCGAGAAAGCCCCGGCGAGGGAATCGAGGCGGACTCGTTCTATATCTACTGGGAAGGTGCCCTCAAGGTCGACCGCTCCGGCATGTACGAGATTGTGATGCGAAGCACCTGCTCGTTCAAAATGGACTTCGGCAAGATCGGTCGCTTGTTCATCGACAACCACGTGCAGTCGGGGGACAAGACCGAGTTTCGTGAACGAATCTATTTGGTTGCTGGTCGATCCTATCCCTTCAAAATCGATTTCATCCAACGGAAACGAAAAACCGAACTTCCACCGGCCGTCGTCTCGTTATCATGGGTGCCTCCTGGAGGAATCGAAGAGGTCATACCCAAGCAGAACCTCCTGCCGAGCACTGGGCCGGGGACGTTTAGTTTACAAGCTCAATTGCCGCCGGACGATCGAACTTATGGCTACGAACGAGGTATATCCGTCAACCGGGAATGGGATCAAGCGGTGACATCCGCTGCGGTCGAGTTTGCCGATATCGTCGCCAAAGAAATCTATCCGAGATACACCAAGAAGAAAAAAGAGGAAAAGCTCGAGGGACGCGATGTGCTCAAATCCATGCTTCGTGAAATTCTCGATGTCGCGTTTCGTGGCGGCCTCTCCGAAGAGATCGCTCAAGTCTACGTCGATCAACAAGTCGACCAGACCGAGGACGACGCAGAAGCGATCCGGCGAGTGATGTTGCTCGGTCTGAAATCGCCACGGTTCCTCTATCCCTTGTTAGATTTGCAAAGCTCCAGATCGCAACAAGCTGCAAATCGGCTCGCCTTGATCCTCCACGATTCCTTACCCTCCGAGGATTGGTTACTTAAGAGGATCGAGAAAGGTGAGCTCGACTCTACCGAGCAAATTCGCTCCGCTGCCGAACGGATGATGGCTGATGATCGGAGCACCAATAAACTGCGTGGCTTGGTGCTCGAGTGGCTCAACCTGTCGCAATCACGCGACATGGCCAAAGACGAAATCCTTTATCCAGGCTTTGACGGAGCATTGATTCAAGATCTACGGTCCTCGCTCGACGCGTTCATCAACGATTGCATCACGAGCGAGTCCGCCGACTTTCGGCAGTTGCTTACCGCCGACTGGAGCTACACGACAAAGCGACTCGAAGAATTTTATGGTGAGACTTGGAAGCCGATTGAAGACAAGCCCGGCTTGCATCGCACGGCTGCGGGGGATTCTCAACGGCATGGAGTTCTGACCCATCCCTATCTCATGAGCCGTTTGGCTTATCATGACACTACGTCCCCGATCCATCGTGGCATCTTCTTGATTCGCTTCGTGCTCGGGCGGACGCTAAGACCACCGATGGATGCGTTCGCGCCTTTGAGCCCCGATTTGCACCCCGACTTGACCACCCGCGATCGGGTAACGCTCCAGACGAGCCCTCAGAATTGCCAAGTGTGCCACCTAAAAATCAATTCCCTGGGATTTGTTCTGGAAAATTATGACGCGGTCGGACGGTACCGTGACAAGGAACGCGGAAAGCCTGTCGATACCAGCGGTGGCTACCTGAGTCGCCAAGATTCTCGAGTAGAATTCGGGGACGCGGCAGAATTAGCTGCGTATTTGGCAAACTCCCCTGACACTGTGCAATCCTTTGTAAACCGTGCTTTCCAGTACTTTGTGAAGCAACCTCCCGCAGCTTTTGGGCTGGAAACCTCAGAAAAACTAGCTGAAAGCTTCGTCGCAAGCGGATACAATATGCAGCGGCTGATCGTTGACATCGCCGTGATCGGCTCCACTCCTGCCCCATCGGAAACTTCCCCTCCAAACATCCTACCTTCCCAAAACGAGGAAACGCAATGAAGTCCATCTCTTCAAGACGTGAGTTCCTTCTCAAAACTGGCGTTAGCGCGGCAGCCGCAAACTACCTGTTGAACCTGCCAAGCCTAGGTTGGGCAGCGGCCTCTGGGACTCCTAAGAAAAAGCGGCTGGTCTTTATCTTCAGTCCCAACGGCGTGATCCCCAAACACTTTTGGCCGGACACGCTAGGGAGCGATTTTGACATCAAACGGATTTTACAACCGCTCGCCGATTTTAAGAGCCGTATGCTCACCCTGCATGGTGTCTGCAATCAGATCAATGGCGATGGGGACGGCCACATGCGCGGCATCGGCTGTTTGCTCACTGGGATCGAGCTGTTTCCTGGCGACGTCCAAGGAGGTTCGGATACGCCAGCCGGATGGTCCAAAGGTATCTCGATCGATCAGCACATCAAGAATCACCTCCAGTCCAATCCTGAAACGCAGACGCGATTCGGATCGCTCGAGTTCGGAGTCATGGTTCCTAAGCGGGCCGACACGTGGACCCGAATGTCGTACTCGGGGCCGAACCAACCAGTCGCTCCGATCGATAACCCTTACCAAATGTTTGACAAACTTTATGGCCAAACCAAGAACCGAGAGCTGCTCGGCAGTGTCCTGGATGATCTAGTGGCCGATTTCCGTCGTGTTGAACAGATGGTCAGCGTCGAAGATCGCCGCATTTTGCAAAGCCATTTGGAAATGGTTCGCGAGTTAGAGCAAGAGCTGAAAATGGAAAGCGAACTCAAGGAAAAGACCACCAACGTTGGGCATGCGGTGCCAGCACTGCCGGCAAACGTCGACGAAGTGAACGACAACATTCCGCAGATTTGCAAGATGCAGATGGATATGCTGGTCAGCAGCTTTATGGCGGACTTTGCTCGCGTCGCAACGTTCCAGATCACCAACTCGGTCGGCGAGCCCAAGATGCGGTGGCTCGATATTTCCGAGGGGCACCATCACTTATCCCATGAACCAGATTCGAACGAAGACGCGTACGAAAAGCTTGTTAGAATCAATACTTGGTACTGTGAACAAGTTGCCTATTTAGCCAAGCGGTTAGCAGAAACGCCTGAGCCAGATGGTTCTGGCTCGATGCTCGATAACACGACATTGGTCTGGACAAACGAGCTCGGAAAAGGAAACTCGCATACCAGGAACAACATCCCGTTTGTTTTGGTGGGTGAGGGATGTGGGTTTAACATGGGGCGAGCATTAGGATATCGCAATGTACCGCACAACCGGCTGCTCATGAGCTTCAGCGAAGGCATGGGTATCCCCGTCAAATCCTTTGGAAATCCAGACTACTGTGGCGACGGGGCGCTAACGGATCTGATCGCCTAGAACTGAAGAAGAGAGCATGAGCCTAACGGTCGGAATCGTAGATTATCAAATGGGAAACCTTCGCAGTGTCGCGAAGGCAATCGAAAAGATTGGTGCCACCGCGATTGTTTCCAGCGATCCGACCGAGCTGGAGCATGCTTCACACTTGATTCTTCCTGGTGTGGGAGCGATCGGAGATGCCATTCGCGAGCTCAAGCAACGGAACCTCGTGCCTTGGATCAAGGATTGGATTCGCGAGGATCGGCCGTTTCTAGGTATATGCCTTGGCATGCAATTGCTGTTTGACTACAGCGAAGAAGGTGGAAGGCACGAAGGCTTATCGATTTTGCCCGGCCGTGTGATTCGTTTTCGTAATGACAATAACCTTGCTTGGGAGCATCGTAAGATTCCTCATATGGGTTGGAATCAGGTTTGGTCGACGAGGCCGAATGATGAGATGCTTAGTGGTATCGGTGATCAAGCATTCTTTTACTTCGTGCACAGCTATTACGTGGTCCCGGACGATCCGAGCTGTGTCTGGTTGCAGTGTGAGTATGGCCACAACTTTTGTGCAGCCGTTCGAGTCGGCAACATGATGGCGACGCAATTCCACCCAGAGAAAAGTCAGGGAAATGGTTTGCAGCTATTAACCAACTTCCTTCAGCTCTGCCCTCTTCAGCACTCCCAGCAGACAAGCACTTGAACACCCTTCTCAGTTCCGGGTTAGACCGGCCCGTAGCTGCTCCCTGTTCTTGCTGATACACGACTGGTACCACTACGTGATAATCCATGACCAAGAGTGCAATTGGTTTAAGTTTAGTCTGCAACTTCAACTTTGACTTAAACCAATGCTCGATCCATCTTCGAATCAAGAATCGGCAGACGTTTAATTTGATTCTGGCAACTGACCGACGGAGCGGTCAGCGACAATGTCGCGGATCGCTCCGCCGATCCGATTCTCCGTATCCCAGTTATCCCGACAATCAATACTACCACATGGCCGTGAACGGATACAAAAAGGCAGACGGCCGGAGATTACCTAATGGAATTGCTCACTCGGCCACATGTCGACGAAATCGACATCTCTAGCTGAAGTGTCGATTTCGCGTACATATCCAGAACTCATTGTCAGCACGTTTTGACAGCAAAACCGTGCCGAGCTAGCTCGCGGGTGCGGGGGGGCGGAGGAATGACCAGCCGAGCAGGATCCAGCCGATCATGAACATGACCCCGCCCATCGGCACTATGGACCAGTGGCCGAGCGTGTTGAATAACGACAAACTGTAAAGTCCCCCACTAAAGAAAAGGGTTCCAGACAAGAACATGCCACACGCAGCCCTGGCGAGGGAACTGCGGCTCGGCATAGACGATAGACCGACCGCTAGCATGGCCAGCGCGTGATACATTTGATAACGCACTCCAATCTCGCACTGCTCGAGCTTCTTGGCCACTTGCTCGTCGTCGAGCCCCGACTTCTTTAAGCGATCCGGCAGCCCGTGCGAACCAATCGCCCCTACGCCGACTGCGATCAATCCAAAAACCGTTGCAAACAAAACGATCCAGCGCGGTCCCATGCTTTAATCCAATCCTAATGCGAGTCCGTCGTTTCGACTCTCCGTTGCACCTTGCAAAGTACCGCGAACCTCGTCGATCAATATTCCTTGGTAACCACCCATCGAGCGGCGTGCGTACTGCACATCGTGCCCCATTCGCCTTAACTGCTCGATGGTTTCCCGAGGGATGCCTGATTCCACATGAACCGTTCCTCCAGGAGGTGTCTCCGGCACACCGGTCGGTGTCTCGCTTCCCTCATGGCGCACACGGGCCGCATCCCCAGCCATTTGAATGTTCATGCCATAGTCGATCCAGTTGACCAGTACCTGCACATGCCCTTGAGGTTGCATGTCGCCACCCATGACACCAAACACGAACGCCGGCTTGCCATCTTTGGTAACCATAGAAGGAATGATGGTGTGGAACGGACGCTTGCCCGGCTCCAATCGATTGAGATGGTTGGGATCCAACGAAAACAAGTTGCCTCGGTTCTGAATCGCAAAGCCCAAGTCGTCAGGGACCATCTGACTGCCAAAGCCGTAATAAACGCTTTGAATCAATGAGCAACAGTTGCGATCCTCATCCACCACGCACAGATAGACCGTGTCCCCCTCAACCAGCTTCGGATCACCCGCCTGTAGATTGGTTGAAGCCCGTTGTGGATCGATGCGTGCTGCTTGGAGCTTGCCATATTGCATCGAACTGAGTTGCTTGACCGGAATATCCTCGAATGCCATGTCGGCATAGTAACGAGCTCGATCGGCGAAGGCTAGCTTCTTGGCTTCCAAGAGTAAATGCAAATACTCGGCAGATCCCCATTTCATTTGCTTGACGGGATGCTGGCTCAGTACGTTGAGCATTTGAAGAACCGCGAGACCTTGTCCGTTCGGCGGAATTTGCCAAACGTCATAGCCTCTGTAGTTGGTCGATATTGGTTCAACCCATTCGTTCCGATGATTGAGGAAGTCGTCTTTGGTAAAGTAGCCACCGTTGCGATCGCTGAACTGAACGATTCGGTCCGCAATCGATCCCGTGTAAAAACTACCCAGCCCCTGCTCAGCGAGTTGTTTATACGTTGCGGCCAAATTTGGATTCTTGAAGACCTCGCCCATTTCAGGAGCGCGACCTTGCGGTAGAAACGTAGCCACGGAGTCAGGGTACTTGCTGAGGTTTTCCTCGGCAGCCTTCCAGAAACCTGCGATCACAGGTGAGACGGCAAATCCCTCTTCTGCTAGGCGAATCGCGGGAGCTAATACAGTTTCGATTGGCAATTTGCCGAACTTGCTATGCAGATCTTGCCAACCGGCCACGCAGCCTGGAACACTCCAGGATAGCGGACCATAAAGAGGGATCTCCGAAATGTTTTGCTCGGTGAAGACCGCTCGCGTCAGTTTCTGCGGGCTGCGACCACTCGCGTTAAGCCCGTAGAGTTTCTCCGATTTCGCGTCCCAAACGATCGAGTAAAGATCGCCACCGATACCGCAACTCATTGGTTCGACGACACCTAACACGGCGTTGGCAGCAATGGCTGCGTCAATGGCATTTCCCCCTTGCTGCAGAATGTCTACTGCGGCTTGGGTCGCGCGGGGATCGCTTGTGCAGGCCATACCCTTTTTGGCAGTAACAATAGACCGGCTTTGATGGATTGGTCCAAAGGGTCGGTCATAGGTACCGATCGCCGAATCCTCTGAGGAGTCTGGCTGTGGGGCTTGCCCGAAGCTCATCAACATAGCGCCATCGACCAACCATAAGAGAGCTAGGCAATGAATCGCAGAAATAATCATGCGACGCATTCGTGAAGCGAGAAAGGTTCGTTGTATTCTCATTGGTTCATCCACCTACATCGTCGGCGCGATAATCGTCGAGAGCTTCCTGCCAAAACGTGGTGGCTTCTCCGATCAATCTGGCACCGACCTGAGTAATTACTTTCATGCACAGAAAATTCGCAGCTCGGGCGGCCACTGCTGGAGCGTAGCCATGTGTTATACCGTAAAGGAAGGCGCCAGCGAACATGTCCCCAGCACCGGTTAAATCCTTTGGGTGGCATAGGAACGACGGAACATGGCATTCTGTTCCTTCGTAGTTAACAAAAGCCCCATTGGCACCATCGGTAACAACACAATTCGGTACGATCGATTTCAAGGCGTTAAAGGCAGTCGTGCTGTCCTCGGTTTTGGTGATCGCCATGGCTTCGGGGGCATTGCAGAATAGCAACGTGCAATCTTTTAAGGCTTCGTGAAGAGCATCACCGAAGACTTCTGGAATGAAGCCATCAGAGCAGGTGATGGCAATTTTGGTTCCCGATTGTTTCGCGCAGCGGATGGCTTCACGGATCGCGTGTTGTCCAGTTTCGGGGTTTGCGAAAACGTAGCCTTCGATAAAGAGCCATTCCGACTGAGCGATGCGGTCTGCATCGACGTGCTTGGCGGCCAAGTGACTGGAAACGGCCAAACAAGTCCGCATGGTGCGTTCCGCGTCTGGGGTCACCAGAACGAGGCTGGTTCCGGTGGTTTCGGAGACGATAACCGGGTTGCCAATATTGATCTTGAGATCTGCGAATTCCTCGACGTAGTGGAGACCGTAGCGGTCATCTCCAACGCACCCGATAAAGGCCCCTTTGCCGCCGAGTTGCGACATGCCGATAATAGAGTTTGCGACCGAGCCACCGCTGACTAGCCGCAGTTCGTGTCCTTTGGTGTTTAGCTGCTCCAGTAGGCCCTTTTGTTCAGCAGCATCGACCAAACGCATCGTGCCACGCTCAAAGCCCAGGCCCGCGAACTCCTCGTCTGAGGTTTCCAGAAAGATATCAACAATCGCGTTTCCGAGACCGCAAACGTTGTACGAACGCATTAAAAAACACCTTGGTGAGAGTGACGGGGGATATAGCAAATCGAACGACTTTTCGACACTTCTCGCTGATCGCCACCGTAAACGGGTCCTCACCCTCCCAGCGAAGCGACCGGGAGGGTCGGCAATCGAGCCTTAAGCGAGATTGCCGGGGAGGGCAGGACGCCGACCGATGCGTCGCACCCCTCCCCAGCCACGCTTTCGCGGGCTGACCCTCCCCAAACTCCGTTTGGGGAGGGTGAAGTCGGTGGCGTTCAGCGAAAAGTGTCGACTTTTCAAGTTTTATCCAGTCGCCGTCAACTGTCGATGCAAAACTAACGCTTTCCCCTACTGATTGCGATAATTTTGGGACCTGTCGAGGTCAGGTTACTCTAGGGTTTACACTACGGGGTTACAGTGATGATCGCCCTACGGTATGCACACAGCGACGGCGCACCGTTGTCTTGAACCCGTAAAACAACGTGGATCGTTTCCACTTGTTGGACTGCTGGAGCAGTGAATCCTGTCGTTGGACCATTCTCTGTAATCAGCGGCAGTTCGCCGGAATACGTACCAGCCTCGTCGTATACGAACCACTCGTAAGTAATTGCATTACCGTCCAGATCGTTGGACCCGTGCGCGTTCAACTCGACGGCCCAGCGAGCTAGTGTGTTGTCGCGACTAGTTGTACCACGCCACGTATCGGTCTGGTTGGCACAGTAATACGGCCCAAAGCGAAAACGGTGGTTCGATCTTGGTCGTATGGTCGCCGAATGCATCCGCAGAACTCAGCCGCAATCGGCTCTTGAACTGCGCGTAGCCTTCCTGACCGCGCTCGAGAAGAACACGGTCGAGTGCCCGTTTCAGCGAACTCTCGGCGCTGCCGTGGTCGGTGCCCCAGTTGCTGAACCAAATCGGGCGAGGGGCGTCGCGGTCTACTGCGCTTATGATCAAGTTCACGCCATCCTCGGTGTCTGCATATCCGGCCACGGCCCGAGTTAGCAGTTGCGATGATACCCTCAATATCGAATTCATTGGCGTAGACCAAGAATCGCACTAGCGACTGTTCGTCATCCGGGTCACCACCGGCGTCCGTCTCAATGATCACGCGCAACCGTTGCTCTTCGGCGGCACAAGGTAATGCGATAAGACAAAATAGAACCAGCCAGCGAGTCATAGGATTTCTTTGGTCTCAGTGATAAAGCTTTTGCCTGTCTTCTCTGTGACGATCGAAGCGAACGTGAGCTTCGGCGATCGTTTGGAATCACGACGGAGCGGTCTATTTTACATTGTTTGCGCGTGCGTATGCAAAAATGTAAACTAATGGGTCGGCTGAGATCGTAATCTGCTTTGACAATCCAGTGGTGGGCAATCCATCACGAATTGCCCTCGAATTACGCTCGATCCCTCGAGGATATGTAAGCTAAAAAGTAACACGACGACTGTTATGGATCTAGAATGCCTCCCGCTTGCCGGGTGGATTTTTACGCTTCTCGCTACATTACCACGCAGTCCCAGTCCTCCCCCTTCTCGCTTGGCGGCAAAGCCGCCGAGCAAGGAGGGGGAGGCAGGTGGTGCCACCGAATTAGCGAGAAACATGAAACTCCACTGGACAAGCCAGTGGTATCAAAAGTCGGTCGCTCGCACTGCCAGGGGCATTAGTGGAATGCGCGGTCAGCGGACGGTTTAGTGAGAAACGTAAGCTTCTCCTGGACGAGCCAGGCGCATTCGCGAAAACGTCGAAGGATGTTGAACTATATGGTTGACATTGCTAAAACAGCCGATTGTATCCGTTGAGGGCGGCCACGCGATATGCCTCGGCCATGGTCGGATAGTTAAAGGTTGTGTTGACGAAGTAGTCAAGCGTGTTGTTAGGTGCTGGCTGCTTCATGATCGCTTGTCCAATGTGCACGATCTCGGATGCATTGGCACCGAAGCAATGTACGCCCAAAATTTCCAGCGTCTCGCGGTGAAAAAGGAGCTTGAGCATCCCAATCGCTCGACCCGTGATTTGCGCACGCGCGAGGCTCTTGAATTGCGAATTCCCGACTTCATAAGGAATCTTCGCCTCTGTAAGCTCTCGCTCCGTTTTTCCGATCGAGCTTATTTCAGGAGACGTGTAGATCCCGGCTGGTATGTCAGTCAATCTGACGTTAGCGGAATGGCCTTGGATATGTTGAGCCGCTCCTCTTCCTTGCATGTAAGCGGCACTGGCCAAGGATGGGTGCCCGATCACGTCGCCAACAGCGTAAATGTTGGGGCAAGAGGTTCGAAAATTGTCATCAACCGATATAACACCACGGCTGTTCGCTTGAACTCCGATGGCCTCCAAGTTCAGACCCTCTATGTTGCCGGAACGGCCATTCGCCCAAAGCAATGCGTCCGTCTTGACTTGCTTACCACTCTCGAGCGATAGAATAACTCCGTCGTCTTTTGGTTCGATACTCGCACAAGTCTCGTTGTGCCTAAGAATGACGCCCGAGTCCCGCATCTGGTAGCTCAGAGCATCAATGATTTCATCGTCCAGGAACTCCAATAGTTTGGAGCGAGTATTGACCAAGTTCACCTTTATGCCGAGGTTTCGAAACATGGATGCGTATTCGCAGCCAATAACGCCGGCACCGTAAATCGCGATGGATTGCGGCTTGAACGCCAAATCTAAAATGGTGTCGCTGTCAAAAACTCGCGGGTGGTTAAAGTCGACCCCTGCTGGCCTAAAGGGGCGAGATCCAGTTGCAATGACGACATAATCCCCACGGAGTTTTGTGTCCGCATCGACCTCGACCGTGTGAGGATCGAGGAACCGTGCATGACCATGGAACACGGGAACATTATTGCGTTCGTAAAACGTTTGCCGCATGCTTACTTGCTTGGCAATAATCGAGCGGCTGCTTGAACGAAGCTGTGCGAAAGTCGGATTGAGATGGATGCCCATTTCTCGAACAATCGGGTTGTTCATGGCTTCCATGACACTGTAGATCGAGAACCTCAGAGCCTTGCTAGGGATGGTCCCCCAGTGCGTGCAACCACCACCGATCTTGTCGTAGGCTTCCACAACCGCCACTCGTTTTCCACCCTTGGCGCATTGCATCGCGGCACCCTCGCCTCCAGGCCCGGTTCCGATCACTACTACGTCATATGATTGTTCGGACATCAAGTCTTCCTTTTTCTGATGGTTACGACTTGGGGTTACCAAGGTCGGGATGTAATAACCCCTTCCTCGGGGCTGCTCGCAGTTGCGTATAACCTCTTCGGAATTCGGCCTGCTGTGTAGGCCAACCGTCCGGCAATAGCTGCATGATGCATGGCAGAAGCCATCGCCACTGGATTCCTCGCGTGAGCAATGGCTGTGTTTAACAACACACCATCCGCACCCAGCTCGAATGCAACTGCGACATCGCTTGCGGTCCCTACCCCTGCATCTACGATGACGGGGTAATTCGGATCATCGTTTTTAAGGTATTCCAGAATGATCCGAAGATTGTTGGGATTTAAGATGCCTTGCCCAGACCCAATCGGAGAGCCAGCTGGCATAACGCTAGCCGCGCCCGCATCCTTTAATCGAACCGCCATGATCGGGTCGTCGCTGGTGTAGCACAGAACCTCGAAACCATCAGCAACGAGTTCTCGGCAGGCTTCCAAGGTTGCTAAAGGATCGGGAAGCAATGTCTTGGTATCACCTAAGACCTCGAGCTTTACCCAATTGGCACCAGGGTTTTCTAGCCCCCGCAAAATCTCTCGACCCAAGCGTGCCACTCGAACGGCGTCTTTGGCGGTAAAGCAACCGGCTGTGTTAGGGAGCAAGGTGTAACGTTCCCAATCGATAAAATCGAGGATGTTCTCCCCTTCGCGGGTGTACATCTTCTCTCGGCGGACCGCGACGGTGACACAGTCGCTGCCGCTCGCCACCAAGGAGTCCTTCATCAACACATTGGAGTCGTACTTTCCCGTCCCCACGATGAGACGACTCTTGAGAGTATGGCTCCCGACCCGAAGGCATTGGTCTGACTCGGCCGATGGATTTTGGGGGCTGCCTGAGGTCGCGGGATTATTCATCACCCGCCTCCCACCAGGGTAACAACCTCAATTTTGTCGCCCGATTGAACTTGATGGGTGTCGTAACTCGATTTCGGAACGATCTCCAGGTTGGACTCGACTGCGCAGAATCTGGCCTCGATCTTCGCTTCTCGCAGGAGGTCCGCGATGGTAGTCCCCTCGCGAACGTCCCGCTTGGTACCATTGAACTCAATTTCTAACATGGGTGTCGATGCTCTGTTCTGTCCGCGACTAGTGCTTGGAGATCACCACAAGGAATGCTTTAAATCAATCGGGCTGCATAATGACAAGCCCAATGATCCGTGCTATTCGCAGCCCTTCACAGTATATCGACGCGCCACAAAACGCGTTAGGTCCAACAGGCAGGATAAGTCGCTGACTAACGCGTTATTTCCGTTCTCACTCCAGAACTCGCAAAGCCACAAATCGTTGCTTCGGCGTGACACGACCACGCTACTAGTAGATGCTGCCAGGCAGAACCACATAGCCCCGTCGCCAGATATAGCGAGCTTGGGGAGCGAGTGGGACATTGTAAAAGCCCGAGTTCATTGTGGGTTGGGCAAAATTGTAGCCAATCGCATCGTAATAACGGATAATAGATTCGCTATGCAACCTTCGGTCTCGGGCTTTGTCCGTTCTATACTGCTGTGACGCTGACGGCTCAAATCGAGCCCAGCCGGGCTCGAGTGAACGGGGAGATTGAGTACCACTGGTTAGCGGTTCGTCAGATTGGGCAAAACAGCAAGCGGAGGTCAAAAAAGCAGAAATCGTGACTGCGACACAAAACAGACGCATGAGGATGGACCTTGTATTCAAGTAGACGGACCATCCATGGACATTTCTAGCGATCAGGCGTCGGAACACAATTCTCGACACAACGCGCGGCCGAACTCCATCGACCCAATCATCTGTTGCTATCGGCTCGTTCCATGGAGGCTCCCGACGAAAAAGCCGAGGAGCCTCACAATCGCTACACGTGCTGACCTCAACCACCCTGCTGTGACATCACTGCGACACCATTACTAATGCGATATCGACGTTAGTCGAGGCTGCAAAACTCAAGTCCAAAGGTCTGTGCCACAGCTTCGTTCGTTACCTTGCCAGCATGGACGTTCAACGCTGCTTGAAGCGGCTTGGAAGATGATGCAGCCCATTCGCAACCTCGATCCGCGAGCTGGCACACCCAAGGCAATGTCACATTGCAGAGGGCGTAAGTGCTCGTTCGTCCAACAGCCCCCGGCATGTTGGTAACGCAGTAATGAAGCACATCATCGACCATGTAAGTTGGGTTTTGATGAGTTGTTGGTCGGCTGGTTTCAACACAGCCACCTTGGTCGATGGCAACATCTATGATCACGCTGCCCGGCTTCATCAACTTCAAGTCTTCTCGCTTCACCAGATAAGGGGCCTTGGCACCGGGTATTAGCACCGAACCGACGACCAAGTCGGCCAGCTTGAGCTCCTCACGGATGGTATGCCGATCGCTGAAGAGTACGTTGACGTTGGGAGGCATGACGTCGTCCAGGTATCTAAGTCGATCCAAATTGACGTCTAGAATGGCAACGTCAGCTTGAAAGCCAGCTGCGATTCGAGCGGCATTGGCACCCACAACACCACCACCGAGAATCGTGATATGGGCAGGTGCAACGCCAGGAACTCCGCCTAGCAGAATTCCTCGCCCCATTTGCGGTCGTTCTAGGTACTTCGCTCCTTCTTGGATGCTCATGCGACCGGCTACCTCACTCATGGGCGTGAGCAACGGCAGTCGCCCCTGTGCGTCGCGAAGTGTTTCATACGCAAAGCAGCTAGCCCCCGACTCAAGCATTGCATCGGTCAGCTTTTTATCTGCTGCAAAGTGAAAGTAGGTGAAGAGCATTTGGCCGGGTCGGATCAGACTCCATTCGGAAGGCATCGGCTCCTTTACTTTGACGATCAAATCAGCTTGTCTGAAAACATCTTCACCGCTTGAAACGAGCTCCGCGCCCGCTTGCAAATAAGCATGATCGGCTAGCCCAGAGCCGATACCAGCATTCGCCTGAACGATAACTTTGTGACCTCTCGAGACCAGTTCTTCCACGCCGACCGGGAGCATAGCAACTCGATACTCATCTTCTTTTACTTCTCTTGGAACGCCGATAATCATGAAAACACCTAAACGTGGAAAGTTGCTAACTCAAGCATACAAAGAGGGACAGGCATATTCCCGAATACGCAGCTAGAGTGTAACCGTCGACAATTCCGTCGGCTATGAGTCAGTTTTATAGTTTTTTTAAAACCCGAAGGTGGTTTCGCAGCGGGCGGCCAAAGCCATGCTCTTCCAGCCACCATTGACCGCGATCGTCTGTCCGTTCACGAATTCCGACTTGGGGCTGCACAACCAACAAATCGCGTTGGCAATATCAATAGGATCTCCCCATCGCTGCAGCATCGACTCTCCTGTCGCTCTCGACTCCCAAGCTGGCGAAGCCGCCGCTCCCCACTCGGTTTTGATCCAGCCGGGAGCGACACAATTGACCCGAACCCCTGGGGCTAAGGACATAGCAAAGCTCTTGGAGAAAGCAGCAACAGCTGCTTTGACGGAACAAAACATCTGGCCACTGTCCCCCTCCATGCCGGTTGCGGATTGGTCCCAACCAATATGAATCATGCTTGGCAAGTTCGCTCGCGAGGGTTGCGACAACATTCTCGCAGCGACCGACCGGCTCAGCTGCATCATACCTACAACATCGGTGCGCCAGAGTTGTTCAAGCTTCTCGCTGAACGACAGTGATCTCGCACCTCCCGTTAGCACATCGGCACCAGCAGCATGCACCCAAGCGTCGACGTAACCAAATCTAGCAAACGCAGCTCTGGTCAACTCTCTGAGGGAAGCAGCGATCTGCAAATCAGCCGTGACGGCTAATACCCCAGAGGCACCGGCGGCCAAAACCAGGTCGGCTGTTTGTTGCAAGCCTGTGATATTCCTGTTCCCATGTACGACAACGAAATCTCCACGCCTCGCTAATTCGATGGCAACCGCTCTGCCGATTCCGGAGGAGGAGCCTGTGACGACGGAGACAAACGGAGATGACATCGTTAGTCATCGCCTTCGACAGCAGGCGTTTCGTAATTGAATTCTTGCCACTTAACGGCTTGCTCCATGGGTTCAATGCGAAGAACGAGGGCACCGTTTTGGAAAACGCGAACGGTACCGCTGGATTGACTAACTACGATGGAGATGGCTTTGGTGCGCTGTGAAATCGCCGCCGCCGCCCAGTGACGCGAGCCCAGTCCTTTTGACAATTGCAGATTCTCATGAAGCACCTCGAGAATCTGACGCGAACGCTCCACGATCGCATCGGACGAAACCACAAACGCACCGTCCAATTGTGCGATCTCTTTTATGTCTTCTCTGACGCGGGGATCGTGCAGATTTCGGTTCTTGCGACTGTACCCTTTTAGCGGATCAAAGCCACTGTCTTTACAGTGCTGTAGAACCTTGCGAGTATCTCCCACGATGAACGAGGTTCCAACCTTGTTCCCTTCACGACCTTCGCGTCCAACTTGCACGGCCAAGTCGATCACGAGCTTGAGAGTATTGAGCGGAACCGAGCTTTCTAGTCGTTGCAGGTCACGGCTCGTAAATCGCCGCATTCGCTCATCGAGCCGAATGATTGAGATAGAGTCGACGCGATTCACTTCAAAGCCACAATAGACCGCAATCACATCGCAATGACTCGCTAGCAGCTCGTCCGCAACCGCCTCGATCAGCGCGTGCTGGAGTCGCTCCAGCAGGGGAGAGTCTTCTTTGTTGAGCACCAAGGGGGTCAGGCCGTGCTCCTCGGCCTCCGCCAAATCCTCGGCCCGATCGGCGGCAACGAGAATTCTCTTAATTTCCGGGGGCACCAATTCACGCAATCGCTCCCAATCGGTTCCCGTATCCAGCAAAAACAGGATCGCATCCGCCTTGATCGCTACCGCCAAGTTGCCCGCAGCCTCGGTAACGCTAGCAAATTCTCTTGTAAATTTCTTAAAAGTCATGCGACGAAAGAGGTGTGAGATGCGGTTTGGATGAAAAAAATGGCAAAAAAGAGGGCCGATCGCTCGTAAACGACCACTGACGGTTCCCAGAGGAATAGCTAAGCGGCGAAGAGACTTTTAAACAGTGTAGTTTCCTTGGCTTTTTTGGGCAATTGGTGGGTTCGTCAGTATTTTTGACATTGCGATCATGCAACGGACCGATATACTTCTTGCCCCTCTGAGAGTGCGGAGAGGTAGACTTGTCGACAGGACAAGCCGTCAGACGATAGGGTTCGTTTGAGCCGTAAAGACATCTAGATCATTGCAGTAACTTAATTTTTTGGGGTGTACCATGTCCAAAGCTTGTGAAGTTTGCGGAAAATCGGCTTCGGTTGGCAACCAAGTCGAAACACGCGGAAAAGCAAAGTACTTGGGTGGTGTCGGTACCAAGATCACCGGTATTACAAAGCGACGTTTCACCCCCAACCTTCAGACCATCAAGGCTTCGATGCCTTCAGGCGAGGTAAAAACCCTGCGAGTTTGCGTGCAGTGCATCCGCAGCGGTCGCGTTCGAAAAGCAGTCAAGAACAAGCCTTTCGCGCTGCCTTCTTGATCTGCCCCGAAGCTATTGCTCGACCTCCTAACCTCAGTTCGCTCGCACCGACGAGTGCCCCATGAACCTTAGCGAGAATGACGTTCGGAAAGTCGCACATCTGGCGCGACTTTCGATAATTGAGGAGGAGATTTCCGAGTTTACTCACCAACTGGGTAAGGTGCTGGGGTTGGCAGATCTTCTCGCAGAAGTCCCTACCGATAACGTAGAGCCCCTCGTTCACGCGATCGAGCTTGGTAACGTTCTGCAGCCGGATCTTGTTCAGCCTTCGCTCTCTCGTGGCGAATGCCTCCAAAATTCACCTTCCTCTGATGCGGAATGCTTCCGCGTCCCTGCCGTTCTCGGGTGAAAATGTGTGGGAAATCAGGTCGTATCTCAACACTGACACGCCTGCTCTGTCCAAAATCTGGGCTCAACATCACCAAGCCTGCCTTCTTCCTGCTCCCACAAGCAATCCAGCCCTAGTCCCTTCCGACAAACCCAGCCCATCGCCACCAATCGGCTATCACATTCATAGAGATCCGCTAGCACTCGATCTGCAATCTCGTGGACTGGAATGCAAACCAGCGGTCTGGGACGCGTGCATATTTTCCAAGGCCTATTTTCGAGCCGACGAGCTGCTTTTGGCGGTCTCCGAGACGGGAGAAGCAATCGGCTTTGTTCATTTTGGCATGATTCCGGCCAGGGGCTCTACGGAGCAAACAAGCGTCGGGGCCATCCATAGGTTGTGCGTGAACCCTTCTCCGAGCGAGGATCCCATAGCGGAATCGCTGATTCAGCAAGCGGTCGCTCGGCTAAAAGCTGCGGGGGGCACGGTTTGCCAAGGGCTCGGAGGTGGCGAAGATAGCGTGTTTTATCTCGGCATCGCGGAGGGGGATAACTCCATGGGAGTCCTCGCGCATGACCACCGCTCGCAGAACTGGTTTCATCGAGCGGGATTCGCCCCAACTCAGCCCACGGAATGCTGGGAGTTAGAGCTTGCAAGCTTCAGGCCACCTATGGATCGAATGCAGATCCAGGTAAGGCGCAATTGCACCATCGGCAGAATGCTGGAAGAGGATTACGATGACTGGCTCGAAAGTGCCGTGCTGGGGCATTGCGAGCAAGTTCGATTCCACTTGATGGTAAAGTCCCCTCCGATGCTTGCGGGGATTCTAAAATGCTGGTTCCCTGATCCGGAAGTGGCAGATGTAGATGGTGGCGTAGTAAGGATTAGAATCCCCGAGCTGCCCGATACCGAAACAGAGCGAGAAAGATTTATTTATTTGCTTTCTGAATCGCTAAGGCAATTGCAACAGGATCGGAAACGAGTCGTCAGGGCTGTTGCGTCCGCCCAAAAACAAAAGACCGTCACTGTGCTTCAGAAGTTAGGGTTTCGGTCTATGGTGCACGGCCTGCTCTTTGAAAAGCGTTTAGACTAGTCGCTCGGACATTTGGGCGAGTCGCTGCCAGCACAGATCTTCGCCAGCAACCTCGAGATACGATGCCGCTCGGTCTCGATCGGCAGCGGTCTCTAGCTCAAATCGTAGATTTCTTTCGGAAAGCTCTTCTGGAAGCGGAATCAGCTTGGATTGAAACGCGCTGGGGTTCTGACGAAGAAGCTTTGGTACATCGCATGGTTCGTTCTGAAGATTCATGCTCACCAGCTTATCAATGGCAGCGGCGGAGCACATTTCGCCGACCAAGCCGAGAGACTGCAAGGAAAAATCAGGCCGCTTGGGAGACCAGAACCCGACGAAGTCCACGTCAGGATGTGCCCAACCTCGCGAAATCATTCGGTCAAGCAACGTCGGATCGGTGAATGGACAAAGTGGGCTGGTAAACACAATCCACTCGGCATCGAGTTGCTCGGCCACCTCTCGAGCCCGCAACGTTGGAGTGCCGGCCTCGCTCGGAATCCACTTAGCATCGCACAAACCAGTGCGGCTAATTCGCTCGCGGCATCCCTGGTTCCCGGTAACCGCCACAGTATCAATCAGTGTGGATTCGTTAAGCCGTCGAACACACCACTCCAGCAATGTGAGTCCATCGAGGCGTCTGAGTGAGGCATCGAGTCGAGATTGACCTGCATCTCCCAAGTCAACAGACAGGTCGACTAAAGCAATCGTGTGACGGCCGCGACGAAAGTCTCTGCTACTGCTTCTTTCTTGCTTTGACATGATAATGCTCCATGCGTAGGTGGTTGAGGCACGGTTCGCCGACACATCGCCAAGTTACGTTGTGCGGACATCACGGGCCGACAAGTGATGATTCTTCTTGATGTTCACTCTCGCGCAGATACGCGGCGTCACGTATCAGATGATTGCTTGGGCGGTTGGTAACAACCAAGCTTTAATCTAACGGAAAGCTCCACGCTCAACAACTAGGGGGCAATCGGAAAGCGTAATAACCACAAGCAGCTTTGGCTACCGTTTGATTGCTAGCAAAAGGCTCGCTGTTACTGAATGACAACAGCCCGTTTTGCGAAAACGGGGGTCGGCTGACCGAGGCTTCTGGCCGCTGCCGACAACTCCGCTTTACCGACCTGCTCATGTTTAAGCTGAACGACATAGCTGAAGCTGTCTTGAGTCCTGAAAAATTGAATCGGCGTGAACTCGACGATGCGACCATCTTCGCTCGTGCGGTAGCTCAACGATGGTGCCTTGAGAGAAATAACCTTGGCACCGGAAGGCAAATTCAACTGCAAAGCGACTTTCTGATCAGGTTGCTGCGCGAGATTGGAGACGGTGATTTCGTAAGTTACCACGTCACCACGGCGAAACGACTCGCCGACGGGTTGGATGGTTAGCCCCAAGCGTTGATCGAGCTTGAGCCCGTTGTTATGGGAGACCGGTAACGATAAACGCGAACTTGACCCGTTAGAAGCGTTCGATCCGCCGGGAAGCACGGGCAGAGCGGGCAACCCGGAACCGGGGTTCGATCCGTCGGGAATACCTGGCAAGCTCGGTGGTGCACCTCCTGGAAACATGCCTCTGTCCGGGCTGGGCATCGTGGAACCTCCGCCATTAAGTGGGGGCGACGCCGAGCCGTTGATGATGGCAAAGCGAACATTCTTGGCGTCCACGGCATCACCACTGGACGCATCCATTTCTATAACTGCTTCACCGTTCTCTCTTACCGCTGTAAAGATGGCTTTGAATTCCAATGACTGTTGCGGGACCATATCACGAATCCGCCAGATGATTAATCCTCGATTTGGATCGTATTCGGCTTTTGGATCTAGGTTCTGAACTTGGAAATTAGCATCGTGGGCGAGAGCGAGAACCGGTGTCGGCAAAACGGTCGAACCAGGGTTGGTGACGACGCACCGGAGAGTAACCGTTGATCCAACTCTGAGCTGCCCACTGTCCGGTGTTACGGTCGTTTCGAGGAGAATCTTAGGAGATGCATTTGGGGTGCCTCCAATTGGCCCGCCACCAGCAGATCCTGTGTTGGATAAGCCGCGAATAGAAACAGACTGGCTGGCTAACGTTTGTCCTTGAGTCATCGCGGATGCGCTGATTCGCAAGGTTCCTTCTCGGATCACTCGAAAGGGTACTTCGAATGGTATTCGTTCACTCGGACGTATGGCTGGATAGGTAGTCGTGATTTTGCTTTGACCGTAGCGATCATCTACTAGGCCTGAATCGGCCTCGATTTCGACTCGAACATCGTTAATCGTTTGCGTTCCGTTATTGACCAGCAAACCGTCAAAGATGACTTGTTCGTTGACAGGAATATCGACGATGTTTTGACGAGGTCCGAATTGAATGCCCAACTTTGGTGCTTGGACAATGATCGGAATAGTGCGAGTCGGTATCTGCTGACCGCTGGATGTCCGAACATCGACTTGTATGCGAGCTTGCATCTCAGCGGTTGGCGTCACATTGGCAACGACTTCGAAAACGCTTCTAGGTGCAATAGGGCCGAACTGTCCCCACACAGCGGAACCATCTGTTTCACGAATCGGACGATAGGAATAGTCGACCCTCAGCCCGGGAGGAAACGAAGCGATGACCTCAACATTTTCAGCGGCCAAGTCCCCGGTATTGGAGACGCGAATAACGTACTGGAGACTCTGTCCTGGAGTTGCGATCTCGGGACCAAAGACATCCAACATCAGATTGGGGGCACTCCAGGTCACCGAGGTGGTAGTCCGTGCCAGGGGAACTTCGGGCATGTCACCGATAGCTGGCCGAACGATCTCGACCTCGACCAAGGCGGTTCCGTTGGCTGGAGCCACCACGCTGGTCGCACCGTCGAATGGACCTCGCACCAGCGTTACTCCAGCAATCCCGTTGGAGTCTACCGTCACGTCGGCTTGATCGGAGTATATATAGTTCTGAGGATTATTGCCAACCACGAATCGAGCATACTCAGGATTCAGCGATCGGTAACTGACTGTCCACCCCTCGGCAGCAACGTAGCCGTCACTCTTCATCACCTTGGTCGCCAAGATCGCCGGGGCACCGTTAATTTCGACAACAGGTTGCGGAAAATCCCAACTAGCGTCCACCCAATAAATGGTCGCTGTTTGTCGCCGTTTATCCCAGACATCGCTCGATGGCGCGAGAACGGTTACCTTTGATGTTCCTTCACTCGGGCTGGTTAAGCTAACCCAGGTCTGCCCCTTCCTGAGGGGCAAGTCGTCGGATGGATCAGCCGTCCCTTTGGTAATGACACTGGATTCGCGACTAGTGCGTCCACGCGCGAAATCGACACCTAATTTCTCGACCTTGACGATTTCGCTTTTCTTCCAAAACGAAGGCTTCTGTCCTTTCGCATCATCGCCAACGTCTACAATCTGGCCGACGCTTTCAGGAGATAGCATCCATTCGATTTGCTCGCCAGTCACTAGTAAACCGTCTTTGCCGCACACACCTGCGAGCAAGATGACTTCACCGCCGACCGGAGCAACCAAGCGATTAGGGGTTAGTAACAACTCGCCGCACCGACCTCGCTCGAAATCGGGGGGTGAATTCCCTTTTTTCGTGAAGCAACTCAAACACCCCTGACAGCTCTCACCGTCGATGCATTTGGGAGGCTTTGGCGGATCGCGAAAGGCCGGCGCAGTGCTGGGATAACCGTTCGTGGGTGAGAGTGGATTGATTATAGTCGTCCCTCCAGGTGCAAAGATTCGATTACCGGTAGGATCGATCCTTGGCAGCGTCAGGGTTTGGCATCCCGCGAACAGCAGACCGGCGAAGCCGGCGATCAGCACAATCCAGGTGGGCATAACGCGAAACGAATGCCATGTTGCGTTAAACCTCCCTTTTCGATTGTCGAATCCGATCGTCGTGTTCATTCCATTCGTCCTGTGAACTCGGCCTAGAAGCCTATACGAACGAGAGGCTAGACCTCTCCCGGGGGAACAATACAACACGCTTGCGAGCGACGAGAGAGAATTCCGTAAGCGAATTGGGGTGATATGGTCTTCGCGATACTAGTAGAAGGTATCAGGTAAACCGCAAGGGTTGTGTTGCCTGTGAGCATCGCCTTCGTTTAACCGCACGGTCAACGCCCTGCGCAGACTTCGTTTAACCGCACGGGCAACGCCCTGCGTTAACGTCTCCAGGGGCAGGAGAAGTTTGAATTGAGAAGTGTGAAGTTTGAAAAAATCGTTTAACCGCATGGGCAACGCCCTGCGTTAATGTCTCCAGGGGCAGCCCATAATTAAACTCACAGCGGATAGTTATCTGAACACGCTTTGCCAGACCGAGTTAGAACGCTCACCGCAGGGCGGTGCCCGTGCGGTTAAACGATTGGCATGTCGCCAGCACGACGCTAGGCCGTGCTTTACGCTCACGCAGTTTCTTTGCGCTGTGGAATGCTCTTGAAGTGTCGCACTTGACCGTCGGTGGAATCCACATCGATCGTGTAGACCGTGCCAGCAACTTGGTCAGGCAGTTCGAACATCACATCCAACATGATCTCTTCGACGATTCCTCGTAGCCCGCGAGCCCCAACGCTCTTGGCACGCGCCTTTTCGGCGATCATGCTGAGAGCTGCTTCGGTGAAAACGAGTTCGCAGTCTTCCATTCCAAAGAGTGCTTGGTATTGCTTTACCAAAGCATTCTTGGGCTCGGTGAGGACCTTGATCAAGCCAGGTACATCGAGTGGTGCCAACGCGGTAACGACTGGTAACCGCCCGATCAACTCGGGGATCAAACCGAACTCTAGGATGTCGTCCGACTGCACTTGGGCGAGCAACGAGGCGACATCGCTATCATCGCGGACGCTCGGACCAGATCCGAATCCGAACGACTTGCGGCCCAATCTCTTGCGGATGATTTCATCGACTCCGACGAACGTGCCTCCGCAAATGAAAAGGATGTTGGTGGTGTCGATCTGAATATACTGTTGCTCGGGGTGCTTGCGTCCACCTTGAGGAGGAACGTTCGCAACGGTACCTTCGAGCATCTTGAGCAGGGACTGCTGAACTCCTTCGCCGGAAACGTCTCGGGTGATGGAAACATTTTGGCTCGTCTTGCCGATCTTGTCGATTTCGTCGATGTAGAGAATGCCTCGCTGTGCGGCATCAATGTCGAAATCGGCAGCATGCAGCAACTTCAGGAGCAGGTTCTCGACGTCTTCACCGACGTAGCCGGCTTCGGTCAACGTGGTGGCATCACCGATTGCGAACGGTACGTTGAGCATTTTGGCCAAGCTTCTCGCCAACAACGTTTTCCCGCTGCCGGTAGGACCGACCAGCAAAATGTTGGACTTTTCAATTTCAACGTCGCCCTCACGCTCAAACGTGGAGTTTAGCCGTTTGTAGTGATTGTGAACCGCCACGGCCAGCGATCGCTTGGTAGCGGTTTGGCCGATGACATACTCATCGAGGTGCGTAACGATATCGCGAGGGGTGGGGATATCACTAAACAGCTTTTGCTTTGGCTTTCGCTTGTTTTCTTGATCGAGAATCGATTGGCAAAGCTCGATGCACTCGCCGCAAATGTAGACATCGCCAGGTCCCTCGACGAGTGGACCGACTTCGCGATAGCTCTTGCGGCAGAAAGAACAAAACGCGTTGCGACGATTGCTGCCGCTACCCGTACCACCGACGCTACGACGTCCAGGCACGACATCCTTACCTTGGGCCATTATCGACTCCTTAACTAATCACGCTAACACATTTCGTTAGCGAGATGGGAATTGGGACATAGGATCAATTGTAGCTCGAGCCATCACAAGCGACTGACTGGTGTCATGGGTTTCCTGTGATTTGGGCATCCTTGTCCTCAAAAATTCGAGCCGATATTCTCAAGCAACTTCGAGCAGGTCATCTCCCACTCTGAGGTTGCGTTAGCCTCCCAGGCCAACCAATTGCACTAACTGTTCAAGTTTAACACACGAGACCAACCGAAGCTAAAAAATTCGTATCAATCTTCGCACCGCTTGGCTGAGTCTAACAGCAAGCGAGCTTGGGATTGATCACGAGCATCATTCGCGAACGGTTTTTGGTTCCGTGGTCGAATCGCCAACAAGGGTGTTGGAGTTCACCCCTCCTTTTAGCGACGCACTAATTCTTCGGTATTCCGCTTCGCTGATGTCACCTTCACTACGCATTTCCTCGAAATTCTTTTTGAGTAAGTCGAGGGTTTCGATGTTCTCGATGGATGATCCGCGCAACTTTAACAGCATATAGTACGCCACAATCAAGACGATCAGCAAAATCAGAATTCCCAGAATCGCTTGGACGACCGATTGAGATAGGAAAGCCATTGCACTTTCCAGGAAACTGTTCGTGCTTGTCGTGTTCATCACTGGGAAGAGTTGAGTAGAAGAAGTTCTTCGTTGACCGACATGGCAAGCACACTCAATTCAACCCGAGGGTCCGTCCCCGCTGGTTCGAAATCATAGTACGCGTGTCCAGCAGCCACGGGCTAGATACTATTCCTATTTTTGCCGAGCTTTTTTGTTCCGACCAGTACCTACCCCCGCAAACACTGCGACAATTCTGACGCGAGTTGGCTCGAAGCGGCCGCAATCAACTCTCCGTTCCATACGGAATACTCTCTCTGGCTGATTCCCTCCAAAACACCGCCGGCTTCCGAAAGGATGAGTGCCCCCGCCGCAACATCCCATGGTTTGAGACGATTGGCCCAGTAGCCATCCAGCCTGCCGTTCGCCACATAGCAAAGATTCAAGGCTGCTGAGCCAAGCCGACGGACACTTTGGGCTTGGACGAGAATTTCCACGAATTGCTCAACTTCCTTGGAATCCTTGGTAACTTGGGGAGGAAAACTCGCTGCCACCATGGCTTCGGGAAGCGAGCGGCATCCACTGACTCGGATGGCGTTTCCGTTCAAGGTGGCTCCGCCGCTTCGTTCAGCACAATACAATTCTTCGGCCATCGGATCGTAGACGACCCCGAGCATCAACTGCTTTCCCTTGATTAGGCCAATCGATACAGCGAAGTTGGGAAAGCGATGGACGTAGTTGGTCGTACCGTCGAGTGGATCCACCAGCCAAGTCCACTCGTCGGAGTCGCAGGCGTCCTGCCAATCCCCCGAGCTTTCCTCACCCACGAAAATGTGGTGGGGAAAATGTTTTGTAATGGCCCCTTCAATGATTGACTGGGCTGCCAAATCAGCATCGGTCACCAGGTCTTTGGGGCCTTTTTCCCGGACAGAGGCATGATGCAACATGTCGCGAAGGGTAGCTCCTGCTTCGCGGGCTGCGGAGATGGCGACTTCACGAGCGTCATGTATTAGGGAATCGTTCACGCGTTTTTCAATGGGAATTGAGTTGGGAAAAGGGAGGGCGTTTCTTGTTCTGCCTTACCCTACAAGGTATCGTATTCGCTTCAAGCTGCGTAGATTGACCTGTTTTCCTAGAAATCGAAAGAGGGGATTGTGTCCACCATCAGTAACGAGCGAATGGACGGCGGTTGGAAGAAAGAAGGGAGTGGTGCGACATTCTGTTCTGGTGATTGGCGAGTCAATACGGAGTGCGAGCCAAATCACAATTTGACCGTTTCCCACTCCCACCAAATCCTGACTCGATTGTCAATCTCCCCAAAGTTGGGCAACCACGCCGATTCAGCAAACCAAGCGGCTTCCATCGAGGGATCACTCCCGCTTGGGGAAAGTTACGTGCGGCAGAATGATTTCGTGGCGATCTTCCCCGAGCAACCACCGCTGACGTTTGGTTACCAAGTTTACACCTGCATCAAACCGCCCGCAGGAGATTTGCCCGCAGGAGATATATTGGTGTTGGAGCTTTGGCTCAGCGTCCAGACCTCAACGCTGGAATCCCATCCGCAGTTGCATCTGAAATGGGGAGTTGATGGGGAGGGAACTGAGTCATGTGTGTTGGTGGAAACCGAGTCAGGTATATACCTTTCGGAGGATCGCAAACGAGGTTTGATCATTCATCCTCTCGATGTGGCGGACTGCTCCTTGACAAACAGCCATGGAAATCCGGAGCTTTTAGCCTTTGGCCGCTTTATGGAGAAAGGGGTCATCCGTAGAATGCGGCTCCAACTGATTCATTCCCAGCAAAGCATGGGGGCGGATCAATGGCAACTGCTCGTTGATTCCTTCTCCCGCAGTCCGCTCCCGCTCACCGCCTAATAGTTATTGTTCGATCTTTTTTCCTTCGAGGTTTCCTTTGGCTCGTTCTGTCGCGAATTCTGTGTCGTCTCCATCTTCATCCAAAAAATCCAAGTCCAGCAAAGCAGCCGCAGCCAAACCAGCCAGTGCCACCTCCGCTGTCACCAAGGCAAGAAAAGCCAAGTCGTCGAGCTCTAAGCCAACGGAGACTAAGGCTGCGAAAGCAACGAGCAAGTCGAAAGAGGCTGTAGCAACCAAGGCAGCGGCCCGACCTGCTACCAAGACCTCATCTAAGGCCATCAAGTCCGAGACCGTTCGCTCCTGGTACGACTACCCCGAGCTCTACGAGATGGGGTTTTTGAAGGAGACTCCGCAAGAAGCGGACTTCTTGACCGACGCATTCGAAAAGTACGTTCCGTTTCCGGTCAAGAAAGTATTGGAAGCCGGCTGCGGCTCGGGTCGTTTGATTTGCGAGATGGCCGGTCGAGGCTATTCCATGACCGGGCTCGATCTCAACCCGACCGCACTCAAGTACTGCGAGAAAAAGCTCAAGAAGGCTAAGAACAAGGCCAACTTGGTCGTTGGCGACATGACACAGTTTTCCTTTGACGAGCCGTTTGATGCTGCCGTCAACGCGATCAACACGTTTCGTCACTTGGAGACCGAAGAAGCGGCTCTGGCGCATTTGAATTGCGTCGCGGACCATTTAAAACCGGGCGGGATCTTTGTTTTATCGCTTCACTTATTGCCACGCGGTTCGGATTTGTGGGGGACGGAGCGTTGGAGCGCTAAGTCGGACGATGTATCGGTGCATTATGCGCTGACTGTAGTGGAAACCAGTCTCAAGACGCGGCTCGAGAAGCTTCGAATCTCGATGTTGGTCAAGAAGCCCGAGGAATCATTCCGCTTGGCAGACCACATCACTTTACGAATCTACACGGTGAAGCAGTTAAAAGACCTGCTGGCAAAATGTAATAAGCTCAAGCTCATAGCGGTGCACGATTTCTGGTACGACATCGACAACACGCAAAAGCTGAACGCCGACGCCTGCGATACCGTTCTAATCCTGCAACGCGTGTAGCCAGAACCAGACTAGTTGAGCATCGAATCGGCGATCGCTTGAGGTAATTCTTCACGTACGGGTCTGTGCGGGGGCTGGGAGTAATCCCTGTCCCAACAGTGATCTTCTGGTGGCTGTCCATTTATCTGCAAAGAAATCATGACGAAATCGCTATGATTGCATTGTTAAAGTCGAGTCCTCAGTCTCTCGAGTCTGCTTGGCTATTTTGTCTGTAGACACATGAAACTGTGGCCCGTCAGAAATCGAAACACAGATCAAATCCTTTGCCTTGCAAATCATCCCTCGGCACTCTTCGCTAAGGTGCGTTAGGTGAAGTGTCTTTCCAAGTTGCTGATACTTGGTGGCGATGGAATGAATCGCTTCCATCCCCGAATGGTCGTATACGCGAGTGTAGTAGAAATCGATTACTACGGTATCAGGATCATTCTTGGCATTCTTAAACGCAAAAGCAAGAGACGATACAATCATGCCGATGATAACGGCTGATGCGAGATCGTGCATCACCGCAGTGTAGAGAGTCACAATGACCATGACGAGGAAGTCCGTAAACGCTACCTTACAATACAGCTTTAGTGAAGCCCATTCGAAAGTGCTCAGGATTCGCGTTCGATAAAGCTCGAGTGAACGTAGCACGTGTCTCTTTTTTGTCATGTTTTTTCCCTAAAAACCGTCACTTTCGCCATACTCATGGATCAAAGTTGATAGAAGGCCGATCGTAAGGCGACCACGAAACCGCTTCGAGCCGCAACCAATTCCCTCGCCCATTGTCGAACAGGAATTCCATTTTGAACAACATCATTCGCTGGATGCGAACACTAAAGTACCTCATCCTGATGGTAGCGATTGCGAGTATCGTCTGGTACGTTCGCAGTCAACCCGTATCAGTTGCGATTCACACTGTCACCGCTGGATCGGTAGTTCGCAGTGTGATGGGGACCGGTACGCTAGAAGCCCGCATCCGTACAACTGTCAGTCCAAAGATATCCGGTCGAATCGCTGAGGTCTTGGTCGATCAAGGATCGATCGTAAAGGCCGGCGAGCTCCTTGTTCTGCTCGACGATGAAGATTTGGATCAACAAGTTAGCATGGCCAAGGCGGTTATCGCCACCTCCGAAGCCACACTAGGACGCTTCCGAGCGGAGATAGAACAATCCAAATCGATCTTCGCGAAAGCAGACGCAGATCTCGGACGCACTCAAAAGCTGATCGAAACGAACTCCATTAGCCAGTCGGAATTCGATCAAGCTCAAGAGGCTTACGAGATTGCAAGGTCGGGGCTAATGAAGGCTGAAGCGAATTTGTTTGAAGCCGAACAGCAAGTAGCACTAAGTCGAGCAACGCTAAAGTTTCAAGAAGCCCGCCTGGCTGATTCCAGGCTGCTCGCCCCCTTCGATGGGATGATCATCAAAAGAGAACGTGACGCAGGAGCAATCGTTGTTCCTGGGTCACCGATATTGCAACTGATCTCGCTCGACGAACTTTGGATCTCGGCTTGGGTTGACGAAACGGAAATGGACCAGCTCCAAGCTGAGCAGCCAGCAACGATCGTCTTTCGTTCCCAACCGGGGGCACCTTTCGAAGGTGTTGTCGCACGTCTGGGAAAGCAATCCGATCGTGAGACTCGCGAATTTACGGTCGATGTTCGCGCACTTAGATTGCCGGAAACCTGGGCCATCGGTCAACGCGCAGAGGTCTACATCGAGACATCGCGTGTCGACGAAGTCGTATGGATCCCATCGAACTACCTATCGAAACAGGGAGCAGACGTTGGAGTGTTTACCCTAGACAATGGGGTTGCGAGGTGGAGATCGCTAAAGCTAGGCCTCGACGGGCGCGATTCAACCGAAGTCCGGGAAGGCCTTTCCACTGGTGAAGTAGTCATCAAGCCTGCTCAGCCTAGCGCGAAACTTAGCGATGGTATAAAGGTTCTGGCACAATGAACCTTGCGTTCAAAGATATAAGAAAAAATCTGGGTCGATTTATAATGACGACCATAGGCATCGGTATGCTATTGATGATCGTCATGGGAATGGCTGGGATTTATCGAGGACTGCTCGAGGATGCTACCTACTTGATTCATAAAATCGGGGCCGACTTGTGGATCGTCCAGCACGATACGCGAGGTCCTTTCGCGGAGCTTTCGCGTGTCCCTACTAGTCTGGTGTATCGCGCTAAAGTAGTTCCGGGTGTCGCCTCGGCTCGCGAGTTTGTTTTTCATACCATTCAGCGCGAGCATCGCGGCGCATTGTTACGAATGTCAATCCTCGGCCTGAGTTGGCCTGAGGACAAGGGAGACTGGTTACAACTGGTCGCAGGACGTTCACTCCGTGAAAACCATTTTGAGATCGTTGCAGATAAGTCGCTCGGATTAGAACTCGGTGAGAAGCTTCGACTTGGAAAAGATGAATACACGGTCGTTGGAATCACATCGGGCATGGTCAGCACTGGCGGTGATGGAATGGCCTTCACGACCTTGCTCGACTCTCAAGCCATCCAGTTCGACTCACCCTCGGAAGCGATTCGATTAGAACGGGCGGCTCGCGACAATCGAGGCCAGGTCAGCGAAGTCTTTCTGCAGCAACCACAATTAACGGAACAGCTTGCGTTACCAGCAGCCCAAATACCGGCGATTGCAGCACCGTCCCTAAGTGCAGTCCTGGTGTCTATTGAACCAGGTGCGGATCTGAATAAGATTCAATCGCTCATCGAAAGTTGGCAGGATGTTTCGGTTTACACGACCTCTGGCCAAGAAGACTTGCTCGTGCAAGGTATCGTGGACAAAGCTCGCAAGCAGCTCTTTATGTTCCGTGTTTTGCTCACCATCATCGCAGCCATCATCATGGCGCTGATCATCTACACGCTTACACTGGATAAGATCTATGCTATTGCATTGTTGAAGCTAATCGGAGCGCCCAATCGTGTCATCCTGGGTATGATCTTGCAGCAAGCCCTCCTGCTCGGCGGTCTTGGGTATCTAGTAGCCTATACCGTTGGTATCCAGTTGTTTCCCAAATTTCCTCGAAGAGTTGTACTGACTAACGAAGACCTTATTCAATTAGCGATTGTGGTATTCGCAATCTCGATACTATCGAGCTTGATGGGAATCTGGAAAGCGTTGAAAGTCGAACCCAACGAAGTGTTGATGAGCTAATCAGAACGGGGATGTTCTGTCCGCTTGAAAGGTAATACAGAGGGCAACCTCGGGAATCAAGTAAACAACAATGCATAAAGCTACAGACGAATCGCTAGGATCTAGCGTTATAGCATCTTCGAAACTTGCCATCGAGACTCGCGGTCTTCGCAAAGTCTATGGTGAAGGAAATACAGAAGTCGTAGCGATGCAGGACGCATCAGTTTCGGTTCGCGAAGGAGAAGTCGTAGCGTTGTTAGGTCCGAGCGGCTCGGGGAAGTCGACGTTTCTTACGGCTATCGGACTTATCAATCCGCCAACGAGTGGCCAAATCTGGATTGGCGGCGAATTGGTCATGGATGGACCGGAAGCACAAACCGATGTCCGTGCATTCCGAAGAAAGCATATTGGATTCGTGTTCCAGAAGTCCAACTTGATCGACTTTCTGAATGCTCGCGAGAACGTACAGATAGCAATGGAGCTTAATGGATTGTCGCATCGAGCGGCTGGTAAACGTGCACTGGAGTTGCTTGACTCACTGGGAGTTGGTGATCGAGCAAATCACGAAGTTTCGATGCTATCGGGTGGTCAACAGCAACGTGTGGCTGTGGCACGGGCACTGGCCAATCATCCCAGCGTCTTGCTCGCCGATGAGCCCACGGCAGCCCTCGACAGTTTTCGCGGCCGCCAGGTTATGGAACTGTTCCGCGACGTCGCTAGACAACACGGAGCAGGAGTTATCGTCGTCACTCATGATCATCGGACCCTCGATGTATTCGACACCATTTACGAAATGGAAGACGGAGTCATTCGAGTGGCTACTAAACCATAACACGCGGATAACTGCGAGGTGTGGAATTTCTGTCGTTTGAGAATCTTAGCTACTGCCGCGTCGATCCTGCTGCAGCCAAACACAAGAGAACTGGCGAACTTTGTACCTTAGAATGGATCCTCCTAGAGGAGGAGCTCCTCGCCCAAATTTCTAAGCTCGGCGAGACTCGCTTCCAGTAGCAACGATTTTGATTTCCTGATAGTTGACAGGCATGTTTCCTAATGCGACACTCAAACGATCGTTTTAGCGTAATACCATAGGGCAACAGGAAATGAGAGCCTATTCTATGCAACGAGTCGCGTTTACATTGATAGAATTGCTGGTTGTGATTGCAATCATTGGCGTTTTAGTTGGCCTACTGCTTCCCGCAGTTCAGTCTGCACGCGAAGCCGCCCGGCGCATGCAATGTAGCAACAACCTTAAGCAAATCGGTTTGGCATTACACAGTCACCATGATGCTCATCGAAGGCTACCCCCTGGCTGGATGCCTGCTTCCCAGCCCGATGTCGATGGGGGATTTGGCGAGAGGTGGGCTTGGAAAGTTTTTATTCTCCCCCAACTTGAACAAACCGCCGTATATGACAGCCTGAACGTTAACAATGGGGGGCAACCGATACCGCTTGCCAATGACCCTCGCGCTCAATCGGTGATCAATGTCTATCTGTGCCCATCGGATCCAGGTGGGAATTTGAATGAAAGCTACCCTGACCCTAACGGTAACTTTTATCCGAAATCGAACTATCCGGGAGTCCATGGACGAGGCGAGGAAATCAGTACTGCCGCCAACGGTGGCAATGGGGTGTTTAGCAAAGCAAGTCGTATTCGGTTCGCGGATATCACCGATGGCCTCAGTCAAACATTTGCGGTTGGGGAACGAGATGCGAGATCACGTGGACAAGGTATATTTGGTTCGCTGGGTGATCCGTTTAGACATGCTGCGGTTTGGATCCGCGCGATGCCCCGACCGGGCAGCATCACGCCCACAACGCAACACGGTCGTTCGGTCACTGGTGTCTGTACGGAGCTAGCGGGTTCGACGCGACGCCTAAACGGGCCAAGCTCCCGAGCCTTCGGTAGTGCACATGTTGGTGGAGCGAATTTCTCACTTGCCGATGGTTCTGTACGGTTTGTGTCAGAATCTATCGATCCGGTTATCTATGGTAGGTTGGCTGAGCGAAACGACGGTCAGGTTGTAGGTGACTATTGATCCGAACATAATGCGGTTTCCAGTGAATACTCTGTTTCGATAGACCATACCCACTGATCCTTCGAATCGATCCCGTTGGACGTTCTCGGGATTCAGCGGAGAGCTTCAAAACCGGATACGACGTCGAACAGTTCAGCATCGATGGTGCTTTGACGAAGGCGATGGTAATTGCTGTTTAGATCAGCCAACAGTTCATCGATATTCTTGTCGGCTCGCTGCATGGCGGCTAGGCGACTGGCGTTTTCACTGGCGAGTGATTCAGCACACGCTCGGAACAACGATACGAAAAGGTATTCTCGGATGAGCGCACGTAGGGTCGCTGTCTCAGCACCGATCACTTGGGGCAGGTTCTTGGTAGGCCAGGGCTTTTGTGACAGCTCGTGTTGCCAGGCCGCGTTCAACGGAAGCAGACGCTGGCTGACCGGCGCGTAGACTGCTCCCGAAACGGGCCGATTGTAGATGAGATGAAGTTCGGTACTTGCGCCCAAACCATCAAGCGATTCACTCTCCTGAAGGATTCGTCCAATGAGTGGCGTGATGGCTTTGACCGAAGTTGGTACTGGAAAAACATCGAGCAGAGGTAGCCCCGCGTCCAATAAATGGGATTGAACGCGCTCACCAACGGCCCAGACTTGAAGCTCTCCCGGAAGCAGACGTAGGGTCAGGCTGGCATGCTCAGCGACCGCATCGTTGAAGCGACCCACCAAGCCTTGATCGGTTCCAAATACAACGGCACCGATGACATGCTTCCTCGAGGCTACGACGGGTTCAGCAGCCATCGCGGCAGGCCCCAGTCGCCGGAAACAGACGCTCAATCCCAGTTCCACCGTCCGCGCGTAATCGGAAAGCGCTCGCACTGAGTTCTCGTACTGCGTGATGCTCGACGCTGCGACAGCCTTCATCGTTCGCACAACCGATTGCAGGTCACCTGCCCCTACAATTTTGTGTCGCAGACTTGCAACAGTAACTGTCATGATATCTCTCGACTGCTTGGTTGCACACCGTTGCTGTGTTGATCTTTTGACTCGGAAAGTCGAGCCACCGCGTTTCGAGCCATTTCGATGATCGCGTCTCGATCGTCATCGCTTAACTTGTCGCCACTCTGTAAGCGATCTCGCATTTCCTCTGATGCGTCAGCCGCCTCACGTATGGCGGTCTCGGCAGCGAGCATTTTTTCGAGTGCTACCCCTTCGAATATTCCGGAAGTCAGCGATACCAAGATTGCGATCTGGCCAGCTACAGATACCGGAGCGAACTCAGGCTGCTTGAGACAGGCGCGAATGCGTTGTCCGTGATCGATGGATCTGCGAGTGTCGTCATCCATGCGGGCACCAAAGCGGGCAAAGCTTTCCAGTTCCTCGAATTGAGCGTAGGCCAACTTGAGATCGCCAGCTACCGCGCGATAGGCCGCAAGCTGCGCTTTACCGCCGACGCGAGAAACCGACTTCGCGACGTCTACCGCTGGCAACACGCCCAAGTCGAAAAGCGCAGGTGAGAGGTAGATTTGGCCGTCCGTGATGGAAATGATATTGGTAGGAATGTATGCAGAGATATTCTGCGCTTCGGTTTCGATGATGGGCAGCGCGGTGAGTGAGCCGCCACCTAGTTCCTCGCTCAAGTGAGTTGAGCGTTCCAGAAGTCGCGAATGGATGTAGAAGATATCACCGGGGAATGCTTCGCGACCCGGAGGACGGCGTAGTAACAATGAAAGTTCGCGATAAGCGCGGGCATGATGGGTTAAGTCGTCGTACACGATCAATACATCTCGCCCCTGCTCCATAAAGTGCTCGGCGATACTAGTGGCTGCATAGGGGGCGATGTAGGCCAATCCCGGTGCATCGTTGCCTTCTGTCACGACGACTACGGTGTAGTCCATTGCGTCTTTGGATCTTAGGTTCGCGACCAGTTTCGCAACGGCTGCAGCCCGCTGACCGATCGCACAATAGACGCAGATGACATCCTGGCCACGCTGGTTGAGGATCGTGTCGATGGCGATCGCCGTTTTACCGGTCTGGCGATCTCCCATAATCAACTCGCGTTGCCCACGTCCGATGGGAACCAGCGAATCGATCACTTTGACGCCGGTTTGAAGTGGCTGAGTGACCGGCAAGCGGTCCATGATCGGCGTGGCGGGGCGTTCGATGGGCAAGCGTCGTTCGAATGCAACTGGCCCCAGGTCATCCAGCGGGCGACCGAGCGGATCGATGACTCGACCTAACAACCCGTCACCCACACCGATATCCATGACTCTGCCGGTCCGACGAACTTCATCACCGGCCCGCAACCGCCAGTAATCGCCGAGTAACACCACACCGATTTCGTCTTCGTCGACGTTAAACGCAATGCCGAACACGCCGCCAGGAAATTCAAGTAGCTCTTCATAGCCCACACCAGGCAAGCCGGATACTTTAGCGATTCCGGTTGAAACAGTCGCGATGATCCCGACGTCGCGCGGGATAAGCTGGGGCTTGAACTGGTCTGTGGCCCGATTGATCCTTGCCAAGCTTGACTCCAGCAGCGTCTGAAGATTGTCCGCCGATTCGTTCATGAAACCGGCTCGCTTTCCAGTTCTATTTCCTCTTTTGGAATCTTCGTTTCAGGATTCGTCAGATCAGCAATGCTATTCTGCAACGAGGTCAGATACTCATCGATACTCCAGGCAATCTTTCGTCCGCTGGCAGTCAACTCGATACCGCCGATGCCATCGGGCACGACATCGAAACGAATGCGAATATCGGCCGAAGTGAATTCGTTCAGTGAGTTTTGGATCGCCGCCTGTTGTTCCTTTGGCAACTCGAAAGCGCTACGCACACGGGCAGGTTCGGAAGACTGGGTCAGGGCTGCAACCAGTTCTTGCTTGGCAGTGCCGTTCATCTCGTGCAACTGATGCGTGAACACTTTTGTGATTCGTTCTTCAAGGCTCGTGTCGGCCAGATCGCGCAGGGTCTTTCGCGAGATGGAAAAAACCTGATCCTGTGTTAGGTGAGCGATCTCATTCGCGAAAGTCTGTTGCTCTCGTTGTAATACTTCTAGACGTTTGACGCTGATTGCCTCAGCCGATTGATGAGCATCCTCGAGCAACTTTTGCCGCTGATCCTTGACCTCTTCCTTCATCCGGTGCAATGAATTCTCGCGATCTTCGTTGAACTGTTGGATTTTTCGATCAAATTCGTTGCGTAGCGTTTGTGCTGCATTCTGCGTTTCGGCTGCGTCGGCAATGGTTTTAGCAATCCGCTTCTCGCGCGCATCAATGGCATCGAGGATTGGTTTGTAAAGAAAACGCTTCAGCAACCAGACCAAGATCAGAAAGTTGATCGCCTGCGCAATGACGGTGAACCAGTCGATTAACATGCGCTATTGTCCTGTGGCCTGGGCGATGAAATGATTCCAGAACGGGTTGGAAAAAATCAGAATCATCGAAACCACGAAGCAGTAGATGGCCGTGGATTCGATCATGGCCAGACCGACAAACAGGGTGCGCGTAATCGTTGCCGAGGCATCTGGCTGCTGCGCAAGCGACGTGAGTGCCGACGAAACCGCTTTGCCTTCGCCCAGTGCGGGAGCCATTGTGCCGAAAGCGGTAGTGACCCCCGCAGTGATAATCGAGGCCAGTGCAATAATGGTCATGCTGTCCATAGAAATGCCTTTTTGTTAAGTGTGTGATGTCTGGGAGTGACTGAGCGTAAGAATGTTCAGCTCGCCTCCTCCGGCGGTTTTGATTGATTGGACTGCGTGGCAGCGGCAATGTATACCGCGGCGAGAATCGTGAAGATGTAAGCTTGTACCATTCCCGTCAGCAATCCGAGCAGCGTCATTACGATCGGAAAAACAAACGGCGTAATCGTCAGCAGAATGCCGATAATCATCGCACCACTCATCATGTTGCCGAACAACCGAACAGCCAGTGCGAGCGTACGCGAAACTTCGCTGATCAAGTTGAAAGGCAGCATGATCAACGTCGGTTGAATATAGGTTCGCAAATATCCGCCAAAGCCTTGTTCCGAGATTCCATACAGCGGCACTGCTACCAACACACAGAGCGCTAAAGCCGTGGTGGTTGAGAGCGATCCCGTTGGCGGTTGGTAGCCAGGCAAGACGGTAAACAGACTGGCTGTGGCAACGAACAAGAAAAGTGTACCGAGAAAACCGAGATACTTTCGCGGTTGTCCTAGCCCCACTTCCTCTAGTTGTTTGGCGATTCCAGTAACAAGAATTTCCAGAAGATTTTGCCAACGTGAACGGGTATGGTCCGTTGAGAGCCTGCGAGTGATGATCTTGGAGCCAACGGCTAAGAACAGCATCAGCCCCCACGTAAAGACAATCGTAGCGTTCAGTTTTAAAAAGCCATTTTGCCAGTAAACGATTTCGTCGGGACTAAGTTGCATGTCGGGACTCCTGTTGAAGGAGAACTAACGGTTCAGCGCCGGTCTCTACCACAGTACTCTTGATATGTGCTATGCAGTGTGATGGGCGAGTTAGCCAAACGACGATTGGGCGTGCTACCATGAATCCGATGAAGCAACCCAATACTCGCTGCCATTGACCACCACCGACGAAATAAAAACCAGCCATAACGATTGTCATTCGCACCATCATGCTGCCGAGGAACCACACTCCCGGTTGCTTCGCAGTTACTCCATAGCGAACGGTCCACCAAAGACCGCCGAAGAAGATCCCACCCAGCAAGAGTCCTGCGAAGCCTGCGAATAATAAAGTCCCTATCTCAATCCAGGTCATTTTCTTCGTCCTCGTTTATCGAATGCTGTTCCTTGGAAACCCACAGCCAGGCATTCAAGCAACCAATCGTCAGTCCTGCTACCATTAAAGCGAGCGTCCAGGAACGGTCGCTGAAGTTCTGCCTATCCAGCCATAGGCCGAGCGCTGCGCCCAGCAGGGTTGGAATCGCAATCGACCAACCGACCAAGCCCATCATCCCCAATCCATACCAAACGCCTGGTGTCGGATTGCGATGTGCTTTCAGCTTACGAGCAGCCTTCGTCCCGATCTGGCGACTCAAGGTTGAACGCTGCTTGCTAGAGTATCGGTCCGATTTGTCAGTCATGATGAAAATCCGCTAGTTGACGTATGAAGCCGCTCTCCATTCTCGCCAACACCGCACGTACGCTGGCCTCGTGTTCCCCCAGTGTTAAAAACTCTTGATCAACCGCCTCACGCAATTCACTTAGTCCAGCCCCGCCAATTGCATTGCGGACCGATACCAGGACATCGCCTCCCGACTTAACCAACACTCCTTCGTCAATTGCTAGATAAGTCTCATCTTGATCTTCAGTTTCAATCATCAGGATTCCTGGTACCAGCGCGGCGACGCAGTCGAGCCTGTTGGGCAGCAAGCCAAACGAACCTTCCTGAGTCTCGGCGACAATTCGCGTCACGCTGTCTTTCTCCGCAAAGACTTCAAACGGCAACAGCACTTTAAGCTTCATTTGCGATAGCGGCATCTTTACCTTCCCTGTCCGATTTTTTGGGTCGCTTGGCTTCATCGATGCTACCGATCATATAGAGTGCGCTCTCGGGGTAGTCTTTGAATTCGTCGTTGAGGATCCGCTCACAACCATTGAGCGAGTCTTCGAGACTGACGAGCTTACCTGCGATGCCACTGAACTGTTCTGTGACAACAAAGGGCTGAGTCAGAAAACGCTCCAGGCGTCGAGCGCGTGCGACCACGTTGCGATCCTCTGGCGATAGTTGCTCAAGTCCAAGCATTGCAATGATGTCCTTGAGATCTTCGTACTGGGCGAGCGTTCTGCGAATGTTCTGCGCAAGCCGATAATGTCGCTCTCCGACAATTCCAGGCGTGGCCATTTTGGAACTGGATTGCAACAGATCGACAGCCGGATAAAGCCCTTCACTGGCTCGCTTTCTCGATAGCACGAGCGAAGCGGAAAGGTGTGCGAATGTATGAACCGCAGCCGGGTCGGTCAAATCATCCGCTGGAACATAGACTGCCTGAATCGAAGTGATCGCACCCGTATCGGTGTTAGCAATGCGTTCTTCCAGCGCTGACAATTCCGTTCCCATCGTCGGCTGATAGCCAAGTCGTGAAGGCATTTGGCCCATCAGTCCGGAGACCTCCATGCCGGCCTGAATGAAGCGAAAGATATTGTCGATCAGCAGCAGCACATCGCGTTGCTCGTCATCGCGAAAGTACTCCGCCATCGTCAGAGCGGCATGACCAACTCGGAATCGACTACCCGGCGGCTCGTTCATTTGCCCGAACACCATCACCATATTGGAAAGCACGCCTGCTTCCTTCATCTCGCGGTAGAGTTCTTCCCCCTCGCGTGATCGCTCGCCAATGCCGCAAAAGATGCTGACCCCTTCGTGTTGACCAACCATGTTATGGATCATTTCGGTCAGCAGCACGGTCTTGCCCACTCCAGCACCGCCGAACAAGCCCGCCTTTCCACCTCGCTCCAGCGGCACAAGCACGTCAATGACTTTGATACCAGTTTCGAAGACCTCAGATTGAGTGGATCGTCGCGCTAGTGGCGGCGGTGCTCGATGGACGCTTCGCCACTGAACGTCTGTAGAAGGTGGCCCGCCATCGATCGTATTCCCGAGCACATCAAACATCCGCGACAGCACCCCTGTTCCAACGGGTGCTTGAAGTGTCTCACCCGTATCGATAACTTTCATTCCCCGCGACAACCCTTGAGTGGGAGTCAAAGCAATGGCACGCACCTGTGTCTCATCGATATGAGCTAGTACTTCAAGCACAACTGCGTGATCTTGGCCGGCTCGCAACACCGCGTAGATTTGAGGCAACTGGGCAGCAAAGCGAACATCCACCACACTACCGCGTATCGATATAATCGTACCGATATTCGCAGAAGTGTTGTTGCAATTCACGAATCCTCCGCTTCTGTGGATAGCGGATCGACTTTTGGATTGGATGAATCACCATTTCGCTGAGTATTTGCCCAAATCTCACCACCTTCATTTTCCCATCGGTCGATCGCGTTCGGTTTTATTACCTCATTCTCGCCAGCATCGTTATTGCCCTTCTTATGATGCAAAAACATCGTTAGAAGCAAACTGGAATCTACGATCGCCTTCACAGAGTGCGGTTCGCCAGCTTCCAAGTAAATCAGTTGACCGCCTTGCAACTTAACGGAGTTACCCGCCATGTTGAAAAGGACCGTTCCTTCGAGGCATTGCACAATGACTTCTCCCTTGGCGCTGTGCTCTGCGATTGCTTTACCAGCAAGCATAACCATTCGTATCACCTCGAAATTCTGAGACTTGATCAACACACAAGTTTTTGTGTCCGATAGCAAATCTTCCAGTGGCATCACATCCACAATTTCGCCCGCTTCTGCATGCAATAGAGCCATCAATGCGATTCCTTTTCTGTACTAGGTCTTAAGATCCGAATTAATATCTGAATATAGCCGCAGCACCGCTTGTCGATGGCATTTGTTCCGTCGGGATAACGGTCACGTCGCCACCCATCCTCAATGTCAACTCGGCGAGGTCATCCAACAGGTCCTCAACGTTAGATCCATTAAGATTATTGAATTCAATAGCACCGGTCGCCGTATCGAGCTGTCCGGAAACTTGACGATCGCCTTCGACCAAGAGCGTTCCAACCCGACCAACAATCAGTGCCTGAGCAATGTCCATTAGATCGCTTGCCCCTAACTGCCGAGATTGCGATTCATGGAAACTGTCAACGAGGCTTGCTATCTGCTGTTGATAATGAGGTTCCATCACCAGCCATGCTTCCGTACAAAGTCGTTCCATGGAAATCGACTGAGGGTCCAGTTTGATTCCTTCAGCCACCAGGTAAGGATTGTGGCTTACTTTATGAAACAGGTCGTGATGCTCCGGCAATGCTGCGAGCACTAATGGCAGCTTGGCACCCTGCGAATGATGTTCCAAAATCGATCGGTCAATGGCTCTGAAGAATCGTTCATTGTCATTGTCGACCTCGTCCTTTTTGTGGCCATGACCATGGTGCATCGAGGGTACACCATGCGCTTGGCCACCGCTACCGCCGTAGGAAGCAACCGTTAAGTGGGGTTCGCTCAACTCGCTTCCCAACGCTTCGTCGACCGTAGCAGGGACTCCATCGCCCATTTCGATTTCGTCCAGAGTGTCGCGGTTTCCTTCGTATAGTTTGGCCTCATGCCGATTCAGACCGAGGATCTGATAGCGGTCGGTCGCCTGCAATAAGCGGAGTAGCGGTTTGATATGAAAGCTATCAGCAATAACCAACAATTCCTCAACGGGCCTTTGCAGATCGAACTGCTCGTACACACCGGGAGCAAAGAGAATTCCTAGTCCATCCGTTCGGTGGTTCCAGAAGTTCGCGTCGTGCGATAGCTTGCGCAGTTCAACCAAAACGTCCTCCAGCTTATGATCCGGGTACATCTTTTCGAGGGTGTTATCGAGGGCTTGAAGCAGATTTCGGAAGCGAATGCGATCTTGTTGATTCTCCGGATGCCGTCGGTGAGTCGGCATGTAAAGCGAAACGCAAGGCGATTGCTGTTCGACCAACAACTTCGTTAGTTGGTCTTTTGAAAGTTGGTGTATCATAAAATCCTAAACCTTTTCCTATTCTCGACATTGTTCCGCGTAGACCAACGAGCGCTGCCTGACTCAAGTAGTCGGATCTCCGGCGTATCGTGACCTGAATTTGGACAACCGAACTCCTTTGCTTAATAACGAGCACGAGATGGTTGATTCCGATTCGTCGATGCAAATAGCCTGATATCCAACGCCCGAGTTACATGTCATTCTCACCGCGTTAGACATTCTGAATATCGAACAGTTCATGGAAAGAGGGTGGCGGAAGCCACCAATCACAGCCTGAGAACGCCGTTAGCGTTCGTGCAGGAGATATGCCTCCAATTCAACTTTGTGCAGTTCGCTAAATTGTTGGAGACGATTTTCCATCGATATTTGTTATGCCTCAGCCGACTGAGCATCACCTTTCAGAATCGTACTGAGAATTGACTTAAGGAGGACTTCTGCTGCTCCAGCTTCAATTCGAAGATATCGCGGTACAACGAATTCAGATGGCCGTCAAGACGCTTTGCGATTTGCGGCTCGCCTATCACACGGGGTGCAAACGCATCGATCACGAATTTGGGTGTCAGCTGGTTTACTACTAACCAGAGTTACAGGGAAATCGTCTACTAGCCTTACAGTCGGAAGGCTGTTAATCGCGTTTTGGATCGCCGCATTCTCCAAATCCAAGCTCTTCACGAGCTCGCGTTCCGACAGCAGAACACAACCGATGATGAGCCCTACTAGGTTTTCATGCTTGATCTGATCATAAGCCTAATCCTATAGATACTTGTGGCGTGGTGGCTGATCGGCGGACGAAGCGGCCATAACGGGTCGCGTAAGACCGACGGGTCACTTGCATAACCCTTGCATTTATTTGATGAGTTAATTAGCATTCATTCGATTCAACAGATGGCTTACGCCTTGCATGAAAAATCCCTGCCCCCTTAACGTTCGTTAGAGACACAGCATTTATGACCGATCTCTTCCAATTCTCAATACGATTGAGACGTTCACTACTTTTATTAGTTGCGATCTTCTCGCACATTTTCCTGAGTATACCTGCACTGGAAACAAGTGAACTGACAGACGGCCTTGAGCAAATGACGTTGCGGCAGGATCTTCAAGAGACTTTTTGTCACTATTCGATTTGTGGAGTGTTCGTAAAAAAGGTACTCGAAGAAAATCTGACGGTTTCCGAATTGAACATCCACGGGGATATCGGGTGACAAAACAAGTGGGACGATGGTTGGAGTTTTTTTCCTACTTTCATTGGTTACAATAGCGAAAAAGGTATTCACTTCCGTTTTATACCCGACAACCGGACGTTTGTTGGCCACAGCATCGAGTCCCCTGGTGATGCCCTTTATTTGAAAATTGACCGCCTTACGAAGTATGCATTCGTGCTACCAGAGTCGAAAGATTTCGAGAAATTCACATTTATTAAACCGGTCGAGTATAAACAGAAGTAACGAAATGTTGACGCCGTGTTTTTGACGCTCTAATCGCCTCATTCATCCCTTTTTATTTTGAGCAGCCAATCATGCAATTTTTCTTAACGCGACGACTCTCATGCCATCTCCTATACATTGCCTTAGCCTCGGTGCTCCTGGCATCTGGACTGGGTAGAACGCAAGCTCAGGATAGCGGGACTAAGCCTCCCACTTCCCCAATGGAGAATTTGCCGCCGTATATGCGAGTGCTGATCGAATGGGGGCAGCGTCCCGAGTTCTCGCACGACGGTCAGCACGTTTACTTTGTAGCAAAGGCTTGGAATGAGGTGTTTCGCATTCACGTGTCCAGCGGGAAGATCGAGCCAATGACTTTGCACTTTTGGCACGAGGGCTTCCAGCGGGTTTTGTGTTTGCCATCGGGTGATTTGCTATTGCTTGGGAGCGACGAGTTCGATGCGAAGAACCCTGATTTAAACCGCCATCGACTGGAAATGTCTATCTTGCAGAAACCCTTCGACAAGCCTCCCGTATCCTTAGGCCACTTCTGCGACGAAGGTCCCGCGATCGATCGTAACTCCACGCGAATTGCATGGACAATGCCGGGCCAACGTGTCATCAAGATGGCCAACGTAGTCGACTTGGACTCAGTACCAAAGCTTACGGATATTGAAATCGTTATCGACCAAGATGCACTGAAGCTGCCCAATACACATCGACTAGAAACCCAAGATTTTTGGCCAGGAACCAATAAACTTTTATTCACCTATTATCAGGGTGATACTGATGAGCCTTTCTATAACGCGGAAGTGGCAAGCATTGACCTTGATTCGAAAGAGATAAAGTTCATAACTCAGGTACCCAACGGGTACAACGAGGCCGAAGGAGTCGCTCCAGATGGGTCTTACATCTTGATCGAGTCAGACCGCGAGAATGAACGTCGGCGATGGAAGGTGGATGTTTACATGCAGCCACTTAACTCGAACGAGCCGGCGATTCGAATATGCGAGTGGAACAAGTTTCCTGGCTATCGCAGCGACAACCCGGTCGTGAGCCCAGACGGCAAGCTGATAGCAATCCAGTGTGGATTCATGAAGGGTGCTGGCGAAGGCCGTGGCATAGTGTTGATGGATGTGGAACGCTGGCGAGAGACCGTCAAAATCTCAAGATAACCAGAGTGAGAAACACGATCTAACCCCTCAGGGACAACTGGCATTTCGGGATTGTCAGATATGAACTTCTCTAGTTTCACAAGAAGCTTACGAAATCGTCCCGTCTCGTCGCATTGGCAAGCGCAATGGAGTTTGTGCTAGCACTTTCTTGTCTGGTAAGACATAACGGCTGTTTCGAATGAAGGAGCGGGCAGCCTCCAAGCCTGCGAATTAGGATATTCGTTGTTCATGGAGCTAGCGGTACAGTCCGAAGGAAACCCATAGGCATTCACGTTGACTTTAGGTTTCCTCATTGAGCGTTCGTCGCTGCAATCCAATCATGGTTCGTCAGAAAATTTTTTCATCGAATAATGTCGCCGGGACGTGGCTTATAACCTTGCTTGCTAGCTCCGGGGTTCATGTGGGGTGTAGTTCCACAAAGAATTCTCACTCCTCGAATCTTCACCCCTCCACCCTGCCGCCGACTTACATAGCATCCGCAGCAGGAGCCTTTATAAAACAGGACGCTGCGCCGGATCTAACAGGTCAACAACTCAATACGGAATCTGTACGTCCTGTTTCGTTTGTTGCTGCTGCCGAGAGATATCAAGCGGATGATCGTTCTTTTCTAGTTAGCGAAGCGATCATAGAAGAAACGTTTGATGCTAGCCCAGCGTCCACAAGCCAAAACTATACACTTTCTGATATAGAATCCATTGCACTTGGAAACAATCCTACGCTGCTGGGGGCGGAAATCTTGGTGCAAAAGGCATCGAGCTTGCGTTATCAAGTGGGATTAGCCCCGAACCCGACGTTTGGTTATTTCGGCCAACAAATTGCAGCTCAAGGAACAGACCAGCATGGCGTTTTTGTCGAGCAAGAATTCGTTCGGGGAAATAAACTCGAACTGAACCGCAACATCTTGGCCTCAACGCAGAATGCGCAGCGTTGGGCTGTCATGACCCAGCAATATCGACTCCTGACGGACATTCGGATTGGTTTCTACGAGGCGTTGGCCGCTCAACAACAATTAGAGGTTGCTAAATCTCTGCTAAATGTCGCTGAGAGAGGTGTGCAGATTGCCACGGACCGCTTGAAAGCTGGCGAGGGAAGCCAGATCGATGTGTTACAATCCCAAACTCTGTTGAGCGAAATCTCCCTAACTGTTGAGCAGCTAGAACTGGCGTACCGGGGTGCTTGGAGACATCTAGCCGCCGTCGCGGGATTGGGAGAAGTGAACCCTGTCATGCTCGATGGCGAACTCAAATCTGCCGACGCTGCTCCCGATTGGGATAGCGTTCTCAGTGAGCTGTTGGAAAGTAGTCCTGAGTTAGCTGTGGCGAGCAGTTTGGTTGCCGAGAAAGCTGCTCTGGTGCGTCGAGAGCAGGCGCAAGTGATTCCCAACGTCACGGGGCAAATCGGAGCTGGCTATGATCGCGGGACCGACACGGGGTTGATCAATTTGCAAGTGGCTGCACCGATTCCCGTCTGGAATAAGAACACCGGCAATATTTCAGCAGCCTATGCTGATTATCGTCGAGCCCAAGAAGAGGTCAAACGACTAGAGCAATCGATTCGTTCCCGACTAGCGATCGTGGCCCGTGACTTTGATAGCTCCACCGCTGCCGTAAGACGTTATGAAAAAGAAATACTACCTCAATCAGAAAAAGCCCTCGAGCTCGCCGAATCCGCATATAAGGCCGGCGAGCTAGACTTTTTGCAAGTCCTCGTTCTGCGAAGAGCCTATTTTGAAGCGTTGCTCAAGTCGATTGCCGTGAAGGGCCAGTTCTCCGTATCTGATGCGCAGATTGACGGACTGCTGTTATCTCAGAGCATGGACGCCTCCCTCGATTTCACTTCAGGAGACGGTCTACGCTCCGCATCATTTGGAGGGCAATAACGCGTCTACTTGGGATCCATCTCTAGCCGATACAATACTTCTGGCCGATTGGTATCTCGAGAGTAATAGACCTCCCCCTCTTGATCCTCGCCAAAGGCAAAGACAGGAACGCCGCCGGGGATGAGTTGCTCGTTCCTTGTCGCTTTGCCGGTGGCTGGGTCATAGGACAGAGCCCAAACCGCACCACTAACATAGTCGGCGTAAATGTACTTGTTTTTCAGCTCGGGAACACGACTCGAGTTGTAGACTCGGCCTCCTGTTATCGATTTGCCGGCCATGTGATCATAATCCCATACGGGCTCGACATACGGGCCAACACCGGCGACCGGTGGATTATTGCCAAAGGGAGCGTTTCCTTCGCGATCACTCCAGCCGTAGTTGCCACCCTTTACAACGACGTTGACTTCTTCATAGAGATCTTGCCCGACGTCACCGAGCCAAAGTCGCCCCGAAGCTTTATCGAAGGCAATTCGCCAAGGATTTCTGAATCCGTAGGCATAGGTCTCCGGTTTGATTCCCTCAACGCCCACGAACGGATTGTCGGCGGGAATCCCATAGTTTAAACCTGGTGCTTTGGTATCAACGTCGATTCGCAAGACTGAACCGAGCCATTGATTGCGGTCTTGCCCCGACAGTACAGGGTCATTCCTCAATCCGCCGTCACCGAAAGCAATGTACAAATATCCATCGGGTCCGAATTCGATCGGTCCACCGTTGTGATTCTTGTAAGGTTGTGGCAATTCCAAAAGGATCTCTTCCGAATCCGGATCTCCTTGGAGCGGGTTGTCCTTCTTGACGCGGTACCGTGCGATCACGGAGGTGTCGTCACTCTTGCGAGTGTAAGACACAAAGAACTCACCGTTCTCTTTGAATTTGGGATGAAATGCCAGTCCGAGCAAACCCTGTTCATTGGCACCTGGACCGTTCCAGGGACTAACCTTGGATTCGATATCGAGGAATCGATCTGCACGCTCCACATCGCGTCTGTTCTCGAACGTGAAAATCCAACCCCGTTGGTCCATTGCAAAAAGTCGCTTCGGGAAGCCGGCGGCGTACGTCAGTTCTAGAATGCGAAGTTGCTTGTTAGGGTTGCCGTCCTCATCGGTAGGAGCCCAGCCCTCCCATTTGAGATTAGGAAACGCCGGTTCGCCTCGAACGGGCAGTACTCCATCAATGGGCTGTTTCACAACTCCGCTGTCTGGGATCTCGCGGACCTTGATATTGCGGAAAGAAACCAAATCACCGTGATCTTGCAGGCAAATATGCCCCTTTCCAGCTTTGCCAAAGCCCTCCATATTCGCAAACTTGCTTTTGGCAACTCGTCGGTTCCAATCATTACTGCCCAACTGAAAATTGTAATAGACCGCACCGTTCATCGAGACTTCGCATTGATTGGGAGCGATCTTTAGATAGAGCTGGTTCCACTCTCCCACCGGGCGAGTCTTATCAAGAGATTCAGCGGCGTTGATCCAGGGTGGCGTGGTGGGTTGATACAACTGGTAGAGCCAGCCGCTCTTTTGTGGATCGCGGCCCGCTACGTTATCTTGAATTTGGATTTCGGGGCCACTATGCCATGGGGCGGGGTTGTCCTCCGTCACATGGAACATCAAACCGCTGTTGCCACCCTCAGAGATTTTATATTCGAGGAGCAATTCAAAGTACTTGTACTGTTCTTTTGTAATAATATCGCCAGCACTGCCACCGCTGCGTACTAACTCCCCATCGACCACCCTCCAAGCATCAGAAAGCTTGTCCGATTTGTAGTTCCTCCATTGATCTGCCGAGGCGCCATCAAAGAGGAGTTTCCAGCCGCTTAGTTCTTCTTGGCGAGTCAGTTGGTTGACTCGGTCTTGAGCAACCACGGAAGAATGCGAAGAGATGCAGGCTAGGCCGATCGCAGCAAGAAGGGACGAACGGCATGCAAACTGGCAGAACATAAGAAATACTCCAAGGATGGCTTTTGTGAGGAAAAGTGAGGCAAAATTCCTATGCCTCAAACCGATGCTAAACGGACGCGGATCACGCGTCAATCAGCCTCGGATCACTTGAACCTTCCATTCTGAGGAAAATCCTGGATTTTCGACGAAAACTGAGCTCGGGAACCTGCTTGGTTCGCCTTTGTATTAGCTACTTTAGTTAGCTATTTTGCACAATCCTCTCTGCGATGTGCGATGTTGGTCAAGTAAATCCCCACCGTCAGGCGGTTTGCTAGTTTTTGGTAAATTGGGTAAGATGCAGCAAGTGATAGGTTTCTGCAAAAAACAATAGTACTGCTGGTTGAATTGAGCCGAACTGCACCTGGAGTGCCCAACACCATCGTGTTTGTCTAATTTCCTTTTTGCCCAATTTCCTTCCTTTTGAAGCGACATCATGGCTTCTGATTTTCGACTCAAGGAACAGCTTCCACGCTTAACAGATGCGATTGTTGCGACCTATTCCCGGAGTGATCGCATCAATCATCTCGGACATTGCCCGCTACCAAAATATGAAGTCGTCGTCGACATTCTGGAGGATTTAAAGGATATTCTCTATCCTGGCTTCAGACGACGCGAGGGCTTGCATGCTGGTAACGTTGCTTATCATGTCGGAGATTTAGTTGATCGTTTGCACGATCGCTTGACCACCCAAATTGCTCGTGCTCTCATGCATGCCGACCGCGTCGAGAGCAAAGACGATAAGTCTTCACCGTGCGATGCGAAAATCGACTACGAAGCCAAAGGGCAACAGACCGCTATCGCACTTCTGGGGAGAATTCCCGCACTGCGAGAAACACTCGCTAAAGATGTCGAAGCGGCATACGAGGGGGATCCGAGCGTGCGTAACAGAGACGAGATCATCTTTTGCTTCCCCGGATTGGAGGCTGTCACCATCTACCGCATCGCACACGAACTGGTTCATTTTGGGGTACCATTCATTCCTCGCATGATGGCGGAGTGGGCACATAAGCAGACAGGGATCGATATCCATCCTGGAGCTAGGATCGGTGAGTACTTCTTTATCGACCACGGTACTGGTGTGGTCATTGGCGAAACCTGCGAGATCGGCGACAATGTTAAAATCTATCAAGGGGTGACATTGGGAGCATTGAGTTTTGCTACCGATGCTGACGGCCAATTGGTTCGTGGTACAAAGCGTCACCCGACCATCGAGGATCGGGTTGTGATCTACGCCAATGCGACTATCCTCGGAGGGAGGACGATTGTTGGGCACGACAGCGTAATAGGCTCGAGTGTATGGGTTACCAGCAGTGTTGCACCTCATTCAACTGTCGTCTTAGAGAAACCGAAATTGCGAATTCGCAATGCGACGCCAGAACAAGCTCCTGAACTCAATTTCCAAATCTAATCATCCATATGGCGTCGGAGAGCATTGCCCAAACACCAAGCGATTGGGAAGAAGATATCGTTATCACTGGCTTTGGAACTATTGCTCCGACCGGCCATAGCGTATCTGACCACCTACAAACCCTGCTTGCAGGGAAATCGGCCGTACGATTGCTCGAGCAAACAAAGGGGGAAACGACGTATCAATGGCTGGCAGCTTCCATTGATAACTTTGATCCCAAAGAACACGTTCAGCCGAGAAAATCGATCAAGGTTATGTGCCGTGAGATCCAGCTCGCTTTCGCCGCCTCAATGCAGGCAGCCAAACACGCGGGGATCGCAGCGGGCACCGTTGATCCCGACCGGATTGGTACTGTCTTCTCAGGAGAACTAATCCAAAGTGATTTGGTCGATGTCGAGGATATCGTGAGACGATGCTCCCCGCAGGGCATCATGGATCACTCACAATGGGCTCCGCAGGCGATGGAGAACATGTACCCTCTTTGGATGCTTAGGTCCTTACCTAATATGGCGGCGTGCCATGTTGGAATCGCTCTTGACGCGCGAGGCCCCAATAATACGATCACGACCGAAGGCACTAGTAGCCTGAACTCTATCATCGAAGCAATCAACGTCATTCGACGAGGGCAAGCTGACGTGATGCTCATCGGTTCTAGCGCCTCACGGATTGGTAGTTCTCGAATGATTCAAAGATACGAAGAGGATTACTCCGCAGCAGTCCAAGACGAATCGCTAGCTTGCAAGCCGTTCGACGCGCACAGAGATGGTACCGTGCCTGCTGAGATGAGTTCGGCTCTAGTTGTTGAACGCCGACGTCATGCAATCGCCCGAGGTGCGAATCCTCTGGCTACCATTGTTTCGTGGGCAAGTACCTTTCACCAACCCATCCGCAAACGCTGGAGCGGTATCGCTACAGCCACGCAAGCCACTCTCGAATTGCTTTTGGAACGATCGCGTTTAGAGGCAACACAAATTGATCATATCAACGCCTCTGCTATGGGGACCCGAGAGGGTGACGCAGCCGAGGCCTCCGGGATTGCACGCGTTCTTCCAACAACGCCAGTCGCTGCCTACAAAGGTGCGTTTGGAGACGCGGGAAGTGGCACAGGGCTACTCGAATATATTTCTGCAATTGCGGCCATGCGAGAGAGAGCAATTCCACAGATTACCAATTGCCGTGAGCCAGCAAGTGATTGTCCCATCAATCTCATTCTGAAAGATCCCAAACCCAGATCTCAGAATTACTTTGTGAAACTATCAAATTCGCCGGATGGGCGATGTGCAGGTTTGGTTACCCACGTCGATTAAGCATCCCTCGTCTCCATTGAGTTACCACAGTTTCGTCGTGCAATCCTGAAGCTGTTGATTGTGTCGATTGTTCGGCCTGTGCTGCTGAAAGAGCTTCCTGATCTGAGGTAATCCGTAGATCACAGGAGCCTGTGGGATTTCGTGACCTAGTTTTCACCATGACCTACATTTCGTGAGGTCGAGGTTTATTCTAGGTACATCGCAACAAGGCGATACGATGGCTTTTCTCAATATTAATGGTAGTGCAGCGTCCGAGTTGAATTTGTCCTTATGTTCTGTGCCACCCGCTAACGGTCGCAAGGCATTGTATCAATGCGCGATGTCGCTCGTTCGCGTCGGACAACTCCAACAAGCCGAACGTGTGGGCCGCGACCTACTCGCTCAATCCGTACGTTACATGGACGGTAAAAATTACTATGCTGCCCGTCGCATCCTTTGTACCATCGGTTCGTCCAATCAAGAAAACCTGGGGAGCATGGATGGCAGACCTCGATTCTTGCTAGAAGCGGAATCGCGAATCCAATTCGATCTGTTCTGTGCTAACGAAGAGTTGTGTTCATCTCGATGGGAAAACGCTCGAACGATACTTCAGTCCGTTTGCAGTTCCCTCGAACAAGAAACCGATCTGGATGAATACACGTCCTTCGCGTTTGGCTGGCTGGCGAAATCGATTCGTCAATGCCGAGGGCTCATTCGAAATGTCGAAGAGAATCGAGCCATCGTGCAGGAGCTAAACTCCCAATGGGCGCAGGCCATCCACAACGCAGAAATCGCTGCCACTCAGTTTCCCACCGAACTGCCTGCCTTCTGCCGCGAATCAGCTTGGCAACAGGTCTGGGCACAAGCCTCGATAGACTCCTCATTCGTAGCTACTAGACTCCTAGAAGGTGCCGAGGTTGCTCAAAAAGCTGGTATGATTCGGGAAGAACATGAATGTTTGGCGACCTGGCACGAGATCAGTCAATTCCGCTCAGAATCGCTACCGGAACTACCTGTGGAATGGCAATCCAGATGGAATTGCCTTGCTCGGCAATTCTCCTCCATATATGAAGGAGAACCAAACTTCGATTCCACATCCTACGACGGAATACTCAATGAGCTTGAAGAACTCCAGGCTGCTGCGAAACAAGTCGTCCTGAATAACCAAGCTACGCCCCAGAGAAATTCACATCCTCAAACAGCAACGTTGGTGCTTTAAGCGGACTATATTTCCATGGGTCGTTGCCCACAGCGACCAAGAATTGGAATAGCGTTAGAAAATTGCCGTTAACATTCATCTCGCTCACCCTGGCACCGATTTGTCCGTCTTCGATCAAATGTCCACGCACACCCAGCGAAGAATCCGCAGTGGCTCCATAGGAATTTCCGACGAGCTAATTCTTGATGAGGATGCCCGACGCTGGTAGTCGTCCGATCTGCGCGGCGATTTCTCTAGCCACCATGTCGTCGATGGGCAAGTTGTCGCGGCCAATCGTTGGCAATGCTACCGGCATCTTTTGTCAGTAAATTCGCTGGTCCTGGTTCAAGTACGCTGCATATGCGAAACCAAGGCGGTCTTTCGCCCTGGCCGTGAAGGAACGGACTCGCGGGGTACGAGACATCGGGGATGTCCAATCTTGATCGTTGAACCTGTGGGGGGATTCCGTGGTTCTCCCCCCACAGTGTCTTATACCCTCTTTTGCACGATTGCCGAGATGTTGCGATGAAGCGTCGTAAAGTTAAATCCCAGAATGACTTGCGCCGAGAACTCCGTTCGCGTGGATACCGCAAAGGTGCGGCAGAAACCCTAGAGGCTCGGCGACTCCTGGCCGCAGAAGTATTCTCGGAAATCTCTTTCCCGTTTGCCGAATTCCAAAGTGCTCCCGCTCTCTTCTCAGCCAATCCAATCCATGAATTGCAATCCTTCGCACGCTCAAGTGGTGTGATGAAACCAGAGGGTTCGGCACCCCAAAGTGGGCTTCTGGCCGAGGGTGAACAAGGGGACGCAGCTTCCATCGCGAGTCCTTTCGTTCTCGGTCTACGCCAGACGCTTCATGAAATAGGACGATTGCTCGAAGCCACCGGGCGACTCCCCGAATTGACTCGCCCGGTTCCCTTCTTAGGCGAACTTTCCGCAGTCTCGCTCGGAAATAACTTTGCTTTGAATTCGTTTTCAATGGATGGACTCCTTCAAATCAGCGAACGCTTTCGCATCGATGTTTCCGATCCGCTCACTGCGTTCCTAGATCAGTTCCCACAAGCCACTCCCTCACAGCTCATCTCGCAATTCTCATTCCTCCAGCCTGTATCCAATTTGGCTCCAGGCGAACAAGGAGTGAAGATTGATTTCTCCGCCATTAACAATTTGAGCAGCTCGCTCACAGCTCTGTTGAACTCTGTGGTCGATTCGGCAGCTTCAGGATTTCGTCCTCAAATTGGCAATAGTCTTGCGACGGAGCTTGGGTTCGTTCTGCAAACGAACCAATTGTCTTTCGATGTCGTACTCTCAACGCTTGGCGAACCAGTTCCCGCAGCCATGAGGATTGGGTTACCCTCCTTTTCCATCGATCTTTCGCCCAATACCAGTAGCCCGCTCAGTTCTCTGCCTGTCGATTTCTCCGCATCGTTTGGATTCCTTAGCGGCAATGTTCAACAAGGTAGCCTGTCGCTCGAGAGTTCTCTACAAATTGATCTGGGACAATTGGGGAACCTCGTCGATGCAGGTACCCAACTACCCTCAAATTCGATTTCGCTGATCGATCTCGCGTCTTTGACGTCCAGTTCTATCACCGACACACTCGCCCCCAACTTGACCGGGCGAGGATTGGAGCTGGATCTGCCTTTCGTGTTTTATGTGCCTGGTTTCGATTCCATTCAGCAGTTTCCACGCTTTCAGCTTCTCGATTCCAATCCATGGGACTCGATTTATCCCACACTGGAAATCTTCGTTCCGCATGGCGAGTCATACACGCTTGAGCAACTTTTGGGGTTTACCACGATCACTCCAGCATCGGTGCTTCAATATCTCGATCAAATCGGGGAGGTCCTCGACGCTTGGCAGAGTGGCTCGCTTCTCAATGTCCCCATTCCACTGGCGGGCGGGTTGACGTTGGGAGATGCCGTCGGATTGGCGGAATCGTATCAGACAGCTGTTCTACAGTTCCTGCGCGATGCGCAAACAGGGCTGCCCCGCTTTCAGTCTCTCCAGGAACTCACGACACTCATCCCGGCGTTCCAAGTATATGGGCCTCAGCAACAATCGTTGCGATATGATCCTGAGACCCAACAATTGTTTCTCTCCTTGAACATGCTACGGCAGCCTGACCCCATCGTTGCGCAAGCCAACTTGGACGCATTCGCTGGACGGGAGAATTCGCCGATTGCCACAGTTCAAATGACTCCAGGTGAACTCGGGGTTGATAATCGTCTGACGTTGTCTCGGTCCGCTTCGTTGGGTTTGGAGCTTGCGATCGACTTAGCTCCAAATCAGCGATCCGCACGATCTGCATTGTGGACTCCTATTTCAACCATACTCACTCGCAAAGGGTGGGGCTCTGTGGTGAACTCGGGATTCGCGAACCAAGGATTCGCGAGTTTGCGCGACGGCTCACAGGTCTCGATAGCTCTGGGAACTATCACAGCCTACGATACCGTTCACGATATAGTGCAACGCCTCAGAGTGATTCGTAATGGTGTACTCGTTTTAGATGTGCTTCACGAAAACGATCAGTTCGTTTTTGTGGATCGGACCAATGGACTAGGTACCTTTCAAATACGAACGGAGGCATCCGGTTTGTCGGATGCATTCTTCTTTGCCCTAGGGATTGAGCGTTTCGAGTCGACGGGATTCTTCAATGAGTACGATGGTCCATCGCGGATCGTCAGCCGCCCCTTGTCCGAATTGTTTGAACCCGAAGAACTTCCCATCGTCTCTCTGCCCCGGCTTCGACATTTTCCTCAAGGAATATTGGCAGAGCCGATGCGAGTTCACTTGCGGGATGGTTCCAATGTGCTGATCGAGCCAGGTGTCGTTCCAGGAAACCTATTGCTTTCCGAGCTGTTGGAGCGGCTGCACGTGGTGCGTGACGGTGTTCAAGTTGTGCGTGCAGAATGGGCACGAGAACAAATCTCATTGGTCGATTTGACCAGCGGCTCGAATATCTTTCGAACGGAGTGGGCTGAGGTGTCGAACGGCTCGCCACTACTATCACGTTTCTTGCCTTTGGGGCGCGATGTAGACGGTGACGGGAAGCTACTGGGGCCAAGTCTCGTACCGTTCCTAGACGATGATACGCAATCTCCGATCCGAAGCGAAACGTTACTAGAAACCATTTTGGAGCGGAGACAACTCACCTCGGAGACATCGCTTCGAAACGCATCGAACGTCACACTGCGAGATGGAACCACGGTTCTGATGACGACCGAACCGATTGATCAGGAATCCGCTCTGGGGTCACTCTTGGAACAACTCACCATTCATCGCAATGGGCAAATAGTCGTCGAAGCTGCTTTGTTTGGAGATGCGATTGTTCTCTTAGATAAAACAAAAGGCTCTGGCACATTTCGGGTTCAATCAAGCCTATCAGACAGTACTTACTCGGGTAATCTTTTTGAAAAAATCGGCTTGGTGGGATTAGGGCAAGCGGGTCGAATCGAGAGTCGATCTCTGTCCACACTCGTGTTCGATCCGCAATCACCTATCGGAGAGATTTTAGGCCCCAATCATCCGGGATATAGCAATGAGCTAGAACAACTCGAACTTGAACTCTCTGATAATAGCCGCGCGGTTATATTGAACGTTGGGGCACTTGATGTCAATCGAACACTAACCGACCTAGCAGAAAGTCTCTCGTTTCCCGGCAATACGATCGCTTATGTCGAGGACGGACGAATCATCGTCGAGGATATATTCAGCCCCAAGAACCAGAGGCCGATGCGTTTTCTCGAGTTTCGCAATCCGTTGTTAGCACAACTCTTTGCACCAGGGGTTGATTGGGATCGGGATGGCCGATTGGCAAGTAATCATCTTGGTCCGGCATCGGAGAGTCCGCTAGCTCAGAGTCGAGTGACCCCCGACACGCTGGTTCGAGAGTACTTGTTGACGTTCTTGAACTCCAATGCTCCGATCTCGGGTGTCGCTCGTATGCTGGCGGATTTGCGTGATGGAACTCAAGTGAGTCTCGAGGCTCAGATCACGTCCAGTACAACCATGCACGAGTTAGCTCGCCAATTTACTGTCGAAAGAAACGGTCAAGTCGTTCTGGAATCACAGTTGGTCGCAACACAGACAGCCAATGGAAGCACTGAGTATCGGTTTGTCGTTGTGGACCGAACGAACCCCAACGGGCAAGGGAATTTGTTTCGCATCAAGATGGATCCTACGGGGACGCCGTTCTTTGATTCCCCGATTCCCATGCTTCTAGGAATGATAGGCGTAGACGAGAGCGGGAGTGGAATACTGTTGGGGCATGTGCTAACAAGCCATCTCCCCGAGGATCGCGTTCGATTGATGTTGACGCAACCCCCTGTTTTGTACGCTGAGGTTTCTGCGATTGCGGCGAACGTCCAAGCGGACGCGAGACTTGGTGAACTCGCTTCGGTCGGGATTGTAAACGGACATGGGATGGCCACAGCCGCGGTTCAAATTGAAGTGGTCCGTCCTGAAGGACGCGAGTGGATCACACTTACAGAGATGTTGGATTCCACAGCGCGTCCGCGAGAAGGGTTGCGAGTGTCTGTCGATGCGAATGCCAGCTTCCATGCGGATATAGTTGCCGACTTCGGTACTTTGTTGGTCCCGGTAGACAACCCGAACCAACAACCACGCATCGCATTTCAATGGCAGGATGCAATAACCAATACCCCGAACTTGCGATTAAACTTTGACACACTTCAACCACCGACGATCACCAATTTCAGCCAACTCGTCAAACTCAAAGAACTAACTGTTCGAGACATTACGGATTTGATCCGGCGGTTAGTCGACTTGGTCGAGCGAGTTAGCGGCGAAGAACTCTTGGGTCGACGATTGCCGATCGTGAATACGTCTTTAGGTGAAGTACTCGATACCGTTGATCGCGTCTCCGACCTTGTGGATCGTATCGTGAATGACCCACAATCGACGCTCAAGACGCTCGAACGCGATCTTGAACAGGTGCTGGGATTGGCGGACGAAGAGTTGACACTATCGTTCGATTCGATCCTAGGGGCGATACGAATGGATGTCGATCTCCGTTTGAATCCTGTCCAAGTAAGAAGAGCGCTGGATGTAGACCTTTCTCGAGCCGGGCTTTCAGGTTTAAGTAGTTTGGTTGACTTTCAAGCTGCTGCGGAGCTAACGGTAGCGGCGGGTGCCGAATTGAATCTGCATATTGGATTGGATCTAGCGGCGCTTCAAAGTGGCTCTTTTGATAGTGCGGTGTTGGTTTACGATTCGACAGGCGTTCAGGCCGATATACTCGTCCAAGGGGACCAAATGCAGTTTACCACTGCGATCGGTCCTCTGGGGGTTGGCGTTGGACCTGGCAGCGTCGTGCTGGATCGAGACGGTTTGGCGTTTGGAAGCACGACCAACACCGATGCACCTGCGAGCTTTTCGGTGCGATTACCCGACCGTGCGAATGGTATCTATCGCTGGAATCAATTGACACCGGCTCAGTTCACGTCTTCGTTCGAAGGGGTCGTGGGTGTTGATCTGCCCTTGACTTTTCAGTTAGGCGGAGCGACCACCCAGCCGTTGCAGATCCATTGGCCCCAGCTCAACTCAACCAACTTTGCACAAGTCGCAACGATCAATCCATCCGGTGGAAATCAGATCGTATTGCCGGATTTAAACCAAGCGATCGGTAGCTTTACTCTGCTCGATGGAGTGCATGCCCTGGCAGCGGGTCTCGAAGGGTTGTTCGGGCTCATCGAACGTTATCTGGGTGATGAAGTCTTTGGTATTCCAGTGCCCATGATCGGTCAAGGGCTCTCCGATGCTGTTGATTTCCTCGAGCGTTTGCGACAGGAACTGGGGAGCAGCATCGACGTACCTGGGATAGGAATTGCGGCGGCAAGACAAGCGATTTTCAATGCGTTAGGTCCAGGGAGTTCCATTGGCGGCGGGAATGGAGTCCTGGGAGATCTCAACGGAGATGGTTCGATAACGGTAGAGGATGTGGGATTAGAGCTGAACGGCGACGAAGAAGTTTTGTATCGACTTAAGATCGCTCAAACATCGATCGTTGCATCCTCTGGGATTGCATTGGATGTCGGGGTACCAGGTCTAGGACTGGTGGTCGATGGGAATGCATCGGTGCAGATGGGGTACAGCTTGGACATCGGTTTTGGATTGAGTGCGAGCGACGGTCCGTTTGTGCAGTTTTTTGATGGAGATGAACTGCAATTGGATTTCACCGCTTCGGTTGCAGACCTTGTCGGTGAAGGACGGCTCGGGCCGTTTGTTGTCTCCGTTGCAACCATCCCACCGTCGCGATTTACTGAGGAGCAGCGTCGGGCATCGCGATTGGATCCTTTGGATGCCGCTTCGGAGAAAATCAATGCGATCGGTGGTCGCTATGCTATTGATCTCGGCGATGGGCGTTATTCATTGACGAATCTTGGTTCGATAGGTTCACTCGGCATTCAAACGCAAGCCACATTGGCGGGTAGTTTGCACTTAGAGATTGAAACATCTCTCGGCGGGAATGCGATGTTGCCTTCGATATCAACTGGGCTTCACTTGACGTGGGAGAGCGTCAGTGGCGGTTTGGATGTTGTGGCAGCTTCCTTGGTCCGCCCGTCGATCGAGTTCAGCAATCTGTCACTCGATCTGGGTGGATTTGTCAGCAATGTGATCGCACCAATGCTCGCTCCTGTAAATGACATGCTCAATCCGGTCCGCCCTATACTCAATGCGCTGACAACACCGATTCCCATCCTCAGCGATCTGGCAGGTCGCTCCCTGACCATGACCGACTTGATGGCTCTCACGGGAAGTGGTGGAGAAACCGTGGGTGAGTTTGTCGATGCTGCGTCCGTGATCGTCAACATGTTGAACATTCCGATCGTCGATGGAAGTGTACGATTACCGTTGGGTAACTTTATAGCGGCTTACAACGGCGATTTGCTGGAGACCACTCCTGCAGGAGGTTCCTTTGGCGGCATGGGGAGTTTTAGTTCCTTTTTAAACTCCGTTGAAGATGTTGCCTTGCGAAATTATTTGCAGACCATGCCACGTACTGAGGCAGGAGAAGCCGCTCAGAAATCGCGTTTCGACGTTCCCATTCTGACGAATCCCTCCACGGCCATTGGAATCTTGTTAGGGCAAGACGTTCCATTACTCACATTCGACATGCCGCGGCTAGAAGCTGAGTTTCGTTATAGTCAGTACATACCGATTTGGCCGATCTTTGGCGTTCGCTTCGGAGGGTCGGTGGGAATCACAGCAGACTTTGCTTTTGGATACGACACGGCCGGTTTTCGCGATTACGCTCAATCCCGTCGGGCGAGCGACTTACTCAACGGTTTCTATATCAGCGATACAGAAAATGTGGACGGGACGGGAGAAGACGTTCCCGAAGTGATCTTTGAGGGGCGTTTGACGGCAGCGGGTGAGCTGAATGTGCTGGTCGCGCAAGCGGGAGTTGAGGGAGGGCTGTTCGCTCGTGTGCTCCTCAATTTGAACGATCCCGATGGGGATGGCAAAGTGCGCGGTCGGGAGTTGATGGATAACTTAGCGTTGGGTCGGCATCCGCTGCTAGGTCCTTTGTGGGTTTTCGACGCTTCGGGGCAATTGGGCGTTGGATTTCGAGCGTATGTCAACACACCTATTTGGGATGGAGATATCGATTTGGGCGAGATCATCCTCCTCGACTTCGATATTCCTCGTCCCGATCCGTTCGCAGGAAATCCGACGTTGGCTCATGTAGATGCGGATGGCACACTCATTGTACACGTGGGACCGAACGCACATCGGCGTGAACAAGGGGATCTATCGGATGGCGATGACAACGTACTGATCAAGCTTTCGGCTGACCAAACGCAGATTGTTGTCGCCGCATTTGGATTGGAACAACCTTTCTCGAACGTCGCGTCGATCTTTGTCGATGCTGGGAGAGGCAACGACCGTATCGAGATAGCTTCAAACGTTATCGTACCTGCCACAATACGTGGGGGACAAGGGAGTGATATCTTGATAGCGGGTGGGGGACCGGCAACGATCTTTGGTGGCCCTGGAAACGACACGATTTACGGTTCCTCATCCGATGACTTGATTTATGGTGAAGCGGGAGATGATGTCATCTACGGTTTGGATGGGAACGATACGATCTACGGAGGGGATGGGAACGACATTCTTTACGGTGGCAAAGGTGACGATCGGCTCTTTGGCGAAGCAGGGAATGATACCCTATACGGGAATCAAGGAAACGATTTGCTCGTCGGTGGATTTGGCAGTGACATATTGCATGGCGATCTCGGAGACGATGAACTGTGGGGTGACAATCTGGATGGCACAGGTAATGGCGACGACGTGCTATACGGTGGTGGAGGCAATGACATTCTGCGAGGTGGAGCGGGCAACGATCAATTGTGGGGTGGGCTCGGAAGTGATCAATTGTACGGTGGAGATGGCGATGACATTTTGATCGCAGGAACCGGGATGCAGCCGGGTACATTGGAAAGCCCAGCGGACTCGAACTCCACCCATCTACTCGACGGTGGAACGGGTAACAATCTCATCTATGGAGACTTCGGAGACGATGTGGTTATCACACGTGGCAATGGCACAAACCGCGTTTGGACCTTTGCCGGCAACGATACGATTACCCTGGGAGATGGGGACGACTACATCGATGCAGGACGTGGCGATGACGTTATCAACGCCGGCGGAGGTAACAACACGATCTATACGGGCTCTGGTTACGATATCGTAACGGCTGGAAATGGTAGAGACTTTGTTGACATGCGCCCCGACGCGATAGGTCCGCTATCGGCAGGTGGGATGTTGGGACAGGCAGCTGCGGCATCTCGTGGAAGTCCGATTGCAGGACTGGCCGGATATCAAACTTTAGCTGGGGGGGGAGCTAGCAGTTCGAATCGGGGGGGAGTTGTCACGATCGCTGGGGGAAACAACATCGTTCATGGTGATGATGGGGATCTGAGGATCTTTACGGGAGCAGGGAACGACTGGATCGATGCGGGGCATGGAAACAACATCGTTTTCAGTGGCGATGGTAACGACACCATACGTACCGGTGATGGGCATGATCAGATTGATGCAGGGAATGGCAGTAACGATGTTAGCAGTGGTGCGGGCAACGATACGATTCGCACGGGTTCCGGTAATGATGTTATCGATGCAGGCCCCGGTGATGATTGGATTTCGTCGGGTGCGGGTAACGATTCTATTCGCGGTGGTTCAGGAAACGATTGGATCGATGCAGGCCCCGGTGATGATGTCTTGTTCGGGGGTGAAGGAGACGATGTTCTGATTGGTGGTTTCGGATCGGATACGATCTACGGGGGTTCTGGGCGGAACGTTATCTGGGGAGGGCTCGAACTGCATTCTCGAGACGTGCTTCTCGGGAGTGGTTTGTTACCTCCGGTGGGATACTCCCCGGACTTGGCTTATGCCGGATTTGTACCCCCACTCATTCGACCCGCCATCTTGAACGGTCAATCGTTGGCAGGTGAGACTGATGATGGTGCGGACAGGATTTTCGGAGGCACGGGTGGAGACTGGATCTTTGGAGGAGGTGGCAACGACACGATCCACGCAGGCGGTGGTGACAACTACGTCGATGGTGGGGCTGGTGATGATAGCTTGTTCGGAGGACCTGGCTCCGATGTGATGTTGGGCGGTTCGGGAAATGATGTTTTGCGAGGTGGTGCTGGCATCGATTTTCTATATGGAGGATTGGGAAACGATCGCCTCTACGGTGATGCAGGTGTGACGGTTTCCGGGGTTCATCATCTTTTCGGACAAATGTTGTTTGGTGAGGAGGGGGATGATCAGATATTCGCTTTCGCCCCAACGATGAACTCGGCAGTCGAGTCAGCTCTCCTCGGGGACCGACTCGATGGCGGTCCAGGGCGTGATCAGTTGTTCGGAAATCTGCGGCGTGAAGTATTACTGGGTGGCCCAGGGGATGATCTGCTCGAAGGTGACGGGTTAGCAGGTCCGAATTACGCCGCGAACCCAATGCCGTTTACGACGGGAGGTGGCGATTGGCTCTACGGGGACGAGGGTGACGACATATTGCTGGGAGGGGGTGGGGACGATGTTCTGTTTGGTGGTGCCGGGAGCGATTTGCTAGAAGGACATGCGGGACAAGATCAATTGTATGGAGGGACCGGCATCGACTTTATACGTTTGGATACCGATCCTGCCTATGCATTTGGTGGTGACACAATCCATGGGCACTTCGGCAATCGAGTCGAAGGAGACGTTGCCGATGACCATGCAACCGACATCCTACTCATTAATGGCACCCTCGGGGATGACACCATTCTCATCGGTGAAACCGTACTCGGTTTGCTCGAAGTTCAATACAACCAACGAACCTTGACTTTTCCTTGGAGAGATCGCAACGGGATTGCGACGCTGGAGCAGTTTCAGATCAACGGCCTAGCTGGTGACGATATTCTGGGGTTTGTCCAAGGTTCAGGAGCTGTCCGATTGAGTGATCTCGCTCTGAGAAGCCGTGATTGGGTAGCAGTTATCAACGGCGGTAGCGGCAACGATATTCTATATGGTTCGCCAGGACGGGATCGGCTCAATGGAGGATCGGGCAGCGATATCCTGTATGGATATGACGGAGATGATCGATTGCTCGGAGATGATGGGGATGGTTCATCGCTGGACCTGGATGTGTTGTATGCAGGAACGGGCAATGATGACCTATTGGGGGGAGTCGGTCGGAATCATCTGTTCGCTTGGAGTCGCGATCCGTCACAGGGGACTGCGTTCGGAGTGTTCGTCGATCCCACAACCGGTGAAACCTTTGATAGCCCAGGTGCTGGACGGGTTCTCGAAGATACGGGACTGAATCGTATGTTGGGTCGGGACAGCGATGATCTCTTGTTCGCAGGAACCGGTTTGGACTTTCTCTATGGTGGTGGCGGAAATAACACTCTGCATGGCCCAGATGGGGTGCCTTTAGAATTTGGAATGGGTGTGCCTGCAAGTGAGCAGTGGCTCGAATACGCTCGCGGAACGGACAAGGTCTGGTACTACGCGGGGACCGACTCCAATGATGTCATCACGGTCGACTATGTGACCGAACCTGGTCTTTTGGGAGATCATCACCTAATCACTCGACTGACTGAAAACAATGGCCATTTCACTTTTGATGCTCAAGTTCGACTTGATTTCGAAGCGACTGACGCAGACGGAAATCGCATCTGGGACCCACAGGACATCGTCTATCGAATTGAGGAAGTTGACGATATCGATGATCCCAAGGCTCGGCGTTTGGCTTTTGGACAATTGTTGTTGGACTCGCGCTTTCTGCCTCCTGAGGGAGACTTTATGGCCATTATCATCGATGCCAAAGGGGGAGATGATCAGGTCTTTGTCGGACCGACGGTTCAACGTAGTGTTTGGATCAACGCAGGAGACGGTGATGATCGCGTTGAGATCGCAGGCGGCTCCACCATACTAGCTGACTTGGCCGACGCTGCGCTTCGAAACGACTTGGCAGGACAGCCCTCGAATCCCTCGCGAGCTTTTGAGCTTATCGGAGATGGAATACAGGGAGTCGTGGACCGAAGCACGGTTTGGCGAGACTTAACGTTGGATAGCCCACGCGATGTGGATTGGTATCGGTTTGCCTTAAGTTCCGGAGTGCATGCAGAGAGTTTACTATTAGTCGATTCGCTGAGTGCAGGCGATCAAATCGAGTTGCAACTTTTTAGCCAAAACTTTGACGGAACGATGCAATTGCTTGGAACAGCAACTCCGACGAGTTTGGCACCTTCGTTAGCAATTCATTCTAGCAAACCGGCGCGTTGGGCTTTAGGGATCGGTAGTCTAGGGCTAATGCCTGAAACAACCTACTGGATACGAGTTCGTAGCTTAGGTGGGATTCCTACACTCTATGATCTTGCTGTCGATCGCGTCGAATTGTCGATTGGCGGAGCGTCGATTATTCCATTGGGAACACGAAGTGACGTGATTCGTCGTGATGTCATCGTCGGGGGAGCGGGTCATGATGTGCTTATCGGTGGACCTGGAGAAGACTGGATTATAGGCGGACCTGGGAACGATGTACTGTCGGGCGGTTGGGATCGAGGAGCTAGCGATATTCTGATTGGAGAGGAAGGGGATGATCTCTTTCAGATACTGCTCGACGATCTGCCCGTGGACGCTAGTAGCAACACGTTGCTGCTTACGTTGGCGGATGAAATCGATGGTGGCAGCGGCTACAACCGTATCGTATTTATGGGGGGGGATCGCGATGCTTTCGGGCGTCCCATTCCCGATCATGTTTCGATGTCCTACAACCGACTCTTGGGAAGCTACGAAATTACGGGGCTAGTCTGGGACAGTGCGAATCAGAGCTTTGTGCAGGCGGGCGAATACTACGCCATGCGGTCCGCTCAGTTTTCTACGAGAAATGTCCAATCCATACTGTTCGATCTCGGGGCAGGAGATGACGAATTGCGATTGGATAGTGACTATCAGTTTCCAAAAGTAGATGGGACGCTGGATAAGCGTAGGAGTTTTGGAATCTCGGCTGGAGATCGACAAGCGGGAGGTGGTTCGCTGCAGTTCGAAATTCGAGGAGGAGATGGTAACGACCGTATCTTTGGCAGTCCTTATGATGACATGATAGATGGTGGAGCGGGAATCGACTTCTTGGTTGGAATGGGAGGAGATGATCGAGTCCGAGGAGGTGCCGATGCGGATATTTTAGTCGGTGGTGATCTAGATTCCTCGGGTGTGACTCCGATCGATCGATGGGAGGCCACGGTCAGAACCGGAGCCTATATTCGCAATGATATCGCATTGCACGCAGTACCCATTCCTATGGGAAGCGGTGCACTCAGCGGCTTGACTCTACACGATGGAGACCGTGCGGATTGGTATTTATTACCTCTTCCAAAATCAGGAGGAGCGGTTTCGGTCAACGACTTTGCCGTGCAATTTGACTCAGTGGATGCCCAGAACTTGTTCGACAATCCGTTATGGAATTTCCCACGTTTGTCCGTGGTGCCGGCGCGTCTTGATCCAACCGATGGAACAAGTTACATCCCTACCACTGGCGTGCCTCAAGCGTATCTGATCCAAGTTCGCAATCCACGTTCGCTAAGCGTTGTTGCGGACAAGAAGATGAGTCATAGCGAGCTTCAAGGGGCAACCGAGTTAACGTTGCGAGTTTCCATCGATGGCGGTGTGCCACGATCGCTGGCGATTACCATTGATGGATCGATGACGGGTAGTCAAGTTGCGAGCGCCCTCAACACACGCATTGGGGCGCAGTCACTAAGTGGGGCCTTGTTCGCTGAGTACGACGCATCTTTGGAACGTCTTGTCTTATCGGCAAGAAATGAACAGTCGTTGAGTGTGACGGGTGACTTTGCGTCAGGCATACGTTGGATTGGTTTCACCTCGGGGCAAACCAACCAAGAGCCACCGCCGGGTCTTGGTACGTATACATTGAGTACCAGTCGAGCGTTTCCCGATTCGCCCATGGGTCCGCAACTCGCAACCCGAATCGAGGTTTCTCCTATTGCCCGACCTGATATCGATTTCGTCCCTCCAAGCCCCTTGATGGACATTTCATCGGGGAATCAATCCGTGGCGGCCGCGATGCGCATTGAAGGCGTGGTAGCATTGGATCGATTGAGTAACGCCGCAGCAATTGGCGATGTGAATGGCGATGGCTTAGTCGACACGATCCTTTGGGGCAATCAGCAAGCGGCAATTGTACTGAGTGAGTTCGAACCTCAACGCTCGGTCGTCAATATCAATGACATGGCCAGCTTCATATTGCCACTTGTCGACGGGTGGCGTCCTATTGCAGGAGGTGCAGATCTGGACGGGGACGGACGTGCTGAGACTGCGTTTTGGCGAATTGCAGATCCTCAACGCATCGAGGTTGGGTTGCTACCGGGAAGTGCATTGGCGGAACGCGTCGTGAGCACGGATCGATTGATACGACAAGTGGCCGTCTTGCCCCTGACGGAGGCACTCACGTCAACTGTAACCGCTGATGATGTCGATATTGAGTGGATGCAATGGGACGCGGACGGTATCGCGGATATGTTGATTGTGGCTCGGCAACCTCGAGTACAACGCGGAACGAATCCTGGATATGGTGGAGTCCTCAGCGGTACTTGGATGCGAGATGTTTTGGATGGATCGAATCCACCAGCCGGCGCGTTTCAAATGTCGGTTTGGATCAACGGTACAACGCAGACACACAGTATTGTGCAAGGTTCGTTGCCAACACCATCTGAGTGGCAACGCTCCACAGGAGCTGCTGAAGCCGGCTTTGACCAACAAATACACGCGAGGGTTGGCGACATTGACGGCGACGGAATGGACGAGATCGTTCTCGTTCAACCACAAGGGTGGCGGTTCACTAACAGTCGAACCGGTGAATCGATTGCGGTAGCACGCGTTTACACCATCGACACGCAAGGCAATCCGGCAGCTAATGTAACCCTCGGAGCCGGAGTATCTCGTCCGCGAGTCCAGACGACCGCAACGATTGAATTAAATCAAGCCGGTAACGTTCGGCAAGCGGCATTGAATCAAGATCAGCCGTTGTTGGTTGCGGATTTTGACTTTGACGGCAGGGCTGATCTGGTGTTGGCTCGTGATTTCGACTTAAAGACGGGCGAATCTGATTCTTTGCTCGTGTTTCGAGGACAACAACTGACCGACAGCAAACCGCTGACGGAACTAGACGCGTCAGCAACGTTCGGCGGGATGTTTCGAGAAACCGATAGTTGGATGATTGGGTTGTCCATGGTGGCCGGGGATTTCGATGGAGATCGACAACTGGATCTCGCAATTGGTGCGATCGGGGACTCCAATCTGCAAGGCAGTTTGAACGTTCTCTATAATCCGTTGACCGCAGAAGGAGTTTACGATATCAGAACAGAATCCTGGGGAGATTCCCGAGTGGATTGGGTTCGCGTGACGGGACTTCAACCGGGCGATGGTCTGGGACGTTTGCGTGGCCGCGCGCACGATCTCAACGGAGATGGGATGGCAGATATCCTAGTGGGTGTCCCCGGTTTTGACTCGTCATTTTCAGGAGACAATGCCGGTGCGATCTTCATCGTTCCAGGCATTGGTCGCCGCGTGCAACTCCCACCACCAGGTTCTATCTTGGAACTCGCGAACGAATCTTTACGGGGGCGAGGGGACGTGTTGGTCGACCTCGGGAGCCCGTTGGAGTTTTCTGGTGGATCAAATTTCCTATCGAGTCCTCGGTCCGAAAATTGGTTTCGTTTTACTACGGTGGGAGATGGTAGCCCAGGGGACATACTCCGTTTAAGCCCTTATGCAATCGATGAGCCCTCTGTCCTGTTGGAAGGAATTTCTGGAGACATTGAGTCTGGAACGAGCAACACACGACAAGGTCGTTCGCAATTCGAATCAGGGGGAGAACTACAGCGGACTGCCGTTATGGAATTCGATTTGTCCCCTTTGCTTGAAGCTTATGACCGCCCAAATCAGATTATGGGGGCATCGTTAACTCTGTCGGCGAGCAGCTCTTCGCAAACGGATATGCCCGCGTTAAGGAATCCCTATGGGCTCACGTCGGTCGCCGCAGGAACGAGTACCAATCCACGCGTCTTTTTTTCGACACGCGAATCAGAAGAGTCGCTAAATGATCAAGGTGAATATGTTTATACAGAAAAAACTTATCTTTGGCTTACCGACGGAACATCCGAAGGGACCCGAGTCGTCGCCAATGAATATGGAGTAACCGGTGTCGGAATTGGGCATCGAGCTCTCGTTCAACGCTTTGTCTGTACGAGTGGAGATTGCTACATTGAACCAGATTTCGGATGGGTAGGAGGGCATTATGAACTCGCGATTCATGACGGCCAGTCTGCGATAAAGATTGGTGACTTCGGTTCGTTGGATACATTTATCGAGCGCGAGGGAATTGTTTACTTCATCGGCTCGACAACGGAGGAAAACTCAAAACGTACTTTGAATCGCGTCGTTGTCGACTCAAGCGGCGTGCCGCACTGGAATGTTGCCGCAGAATCCACAGAGGAGTCGATGCCGCATTTTTATTCCATCTATCCGGTCGCATCGGATAGCGGGGTCTTTTTTAGTTACGCCAAAGACGGAGTCTATCGACTTTGGCATTCCAAGGGGACCCTTGGTTCACAGGAACATCTTCTTGATTTTGACACCACCTTAGATTTCTCACAACCGACCTACCGTGCCGTAGCCTTTGATGGTGGAATCGTATTCGCCGCAAGGCGTGGAACGATCAGCGAAGCACTGTGGTATAGCGATGGCAAAAGAGCTGGGACCAGATTGGTCAAGGATGTTAACCCGAACGATAATCCTAGAATCCATGCATTCGGGGCAATGAACGATCGAGTCTACTTTATCGCCGATAGCAACGATCTTTGGGTTACCGACGGAACAACATCAGGCACCAAGAAGGTGCGAACGATTTTTTCGGCACCCGTGACTTCTTCGCGAGTCTCGCAGGCTGTCGTCGTCGATAATCATTACGTTGTGAGCAAAGTCAATCACAATGTGAGTACGATTGGGAACATCACTCTGTTTAGTGTTGACAAGAACGGAAACATCGTCCACCAGGCCCAATGGAATGGTGTTGGAACACCCGGTCTTTATAGCTTGGTTGAGTCCAGAGGGGAGGTTCTGGCGAGTCTGATCCTCCGGCCCGCGGGCGGAACGTTTGCAGACAGCCAATCCCATCTCGTTCGATTCGCTCCTACAACGGGAGATAGCAAAGAGCTTCTAGTAATTCCCGGATTCAACCCTGTGTACGAATTTGGTGGGATCACGGGTGGCCCAACGGTGTTTACTGGGCCAAGCACCGATGTAAACGATGACGAATATGGATTACTCTGGCACACCGATCACACTCCTGATGGCACCTATCCCATTACGGTTCTCGAAGGTGGAAGCGGTGAAGCAGGAGGTTTACAGAATGTGGAAATGACGATCGAGGTGCGACCCGCAAAGCGAGACGGGATGATCGATAAATTTGACCTGGAGGGAGAGGTTTTCTTAAGCCGCACGATTTCGGTCACGACCGATTCGCAAGGCCGATTCACGGTGCCGCTAACAACAAACATCGGTTTGCTTAACGATTTTCGGCGATTATTTGACTTGGGCTATCGGAGCGTCTCGGTATCGATTCGTTCAGGAAGTAGCCATATCTTTTACGATGCACCGAATCCAGGTTTGGGTACAGGTCTGAGAGTGGAGCGATCGCGAGGAGTTGGAGGGACGTTGCTCGATGGTGAGGGGCGATTGATCGCGGATAGCTTCTCGGTTCTGGACCTAAGGAATCGTCCTGCGGGTACCTATTATCTCAAGGTATCGCAACCGGAGCATTCGGAGACACCAACGTTTGTTCCGTTTTCCATTTTCATCGATCCTCCATCACTAGGGGCATCGCATCCACTTACCGACAATGATCTTTTACGTGGGGGAGATGGTGATGATTATCTAGTGGGCGGGGCAGGACGCGACCGAATGTTCGGAGAGAGTGGCCGGGACATTTTCGTAGGCGATTCCTTTGAACCTGTGGACAGATCGTTTACTGGCACCATCGGAGGTAACGGACTTGATGCTATTCTCGAACCTCTTCGCGATGGTGCGTCGGAGCATAGAACTTTTGATAGGATCGATTCCCGCATCACGCTAGATCCGATTGCCGTACTCAGAATCTCATCAAACGATGCTCCAGTAGCAGGACTACACCAATTTGAAATCAACAGCCTCGAACTAGCTCGGCGAATCGCGGGAGAACTCGGCATCGAAGTGATCTCGTTCGGAGATGTACACCGATTCTCGCGCGAGGTCCGAGCTAGTGAATTGGCGACGATCATTCGTTTGGATGCATCCAATGCGGGGATAACGAATCTCGCTGGTTTGGAGCGGTTGATCGGATTGGAGTCGCTCGATTTGTCGGGAAATGAGCTTACTGCTATCGCTTTGTCACGGCTGATCCCTCAGAACAATGGCGAGCTTGGTGCCGCGAAGCTAAGGAGTTTAAACCTAGATGGCAATCGAATTGGAGCCGTTGGTGGTCTCAGCGGATTGAACGAACTGCGGGTCTTGAGTCTGGCAAGCCAACGCGTCCCCTTGTCCAATATCACACCATTGGGACAACTTGCATCGCTCGTCTACTTAGATCTATCTGGTAACGAAGTTAGCAATCCAGCACCTCTCGCTGGTTTAAGTGCTTTGCAAGTACTCGATCTCTCCAATAACGCTCTCGCGAGTCTTGCCTCATTGACGCGAGTGTATGTACGCGATGAATCCGTCGCCGTTGTATCCGATCCCGAGCAGATTCAACATAATCAAACGACGACCGCATCTGCCTATGGCGGTTTCTACTATATGATCCAACCTCGGTCGGAAAATATGGGTGCAACTACAGGTTCTGTACGTTGGACAGTGAGCGGCTTACCTGCTGGAGAATACGATGTACTGGCAACGTGGTTCGGTGATGGGACGCATTCCACGGAGGCGCAGTTCACATTGGGTGGTCAATCCGTACTCGTGAATCAGCAACTCGCTCCCTCGGGTGCACCAATCGATGGTCGCCCGTTTCAGTACATCGGTAATCTCTCACGGACATCGATAGGAAACGAAAGTGTCTTTCTTACCACAGGAAACGACAGTCGTATTGCCATTGCGGACGCTATTTTGGTCCGGAGCCGGCACGACCGACTACCTAGTCTTCAACGAATTGCTCTTGAAGGGAATCCTCTCGACGATGCAACGCACCGGATCATAGTCCCAACGTTGGAAGATCGGGCCATACAAGTCGACTATGATCGCAACCTTGGGCCGATTTGGCATACTACGCTAGGACCGAGAGTTGCCGATGGAGACGGTGTTGTACTTATTTCGAATCTATCCCAGTATGTAAACGATCCAGATGGTGTAGGTCTACAGTGGAGCGGGGTTGCAAACCACAGCGGAGTAGAATTCGATTGGAATGGAGATTGGCTAAAATTGACCGCAACGGGACCGATCGATCGCCCTGTAATCGTTTGGCTGACGGCAACCGATGTCAAAGGACGCAGTTCGTCGGCTCCGCTGAGCATTGCGTTCATGGGTAGCCTTGTCACCGGTCGACTGTTCGAGGACGAGAATACCAACGGCAATTTGGACGCTGGAGAACAGCCGTTGTCAGGTCAAGTTGTCTATCTCGATATGGATGGTGATGGGCAATATAGCTTGGATGATCCTTTTGCGCTCACCGACAAAGAAGGACAGTACGCGATCTGGACGAGCAAAACGGGTTCGATTCCGCTGAGAGTGATCGCATCTCAATCTGTTTCGAGAGTATCCCCCGATTTCCGTACAGTACAGATATCCGAGGCCGGCAACGTTTTAGCGGGCAACGACTTCGGGTTGCAGACGGGAATTCGCATCGATGGTGTTGCCTTCGTGAACGAAGGAGACATCGTAACGCTTGATGCCATTGCGCACGAATCACTAAGTGGCACGGGAACATGGTCCATTTCTGGAGGTCCATTGTTAGACGTGAGCGATCTCACGGGGCCGACGGTTAAGTTTCGACCTATGCAAGACGGCATATACACCGTTCAGTACTCCTACAATACCGGAGCTAATACCTTAGTCGCCTCGTATCAGTTAGCTGTGTTACCCGTCACTCCCTCATTGAACGTGGGGTCAGCTTTGGCGGGAAGCCAGGCGGTTCCTAAGGGGCGATTTCAATTGTCCCGTCCCATGATTGTAGATCCCGGCGCGGATACTTGGCATGTTACAATCGACTACGGCGATGGTTCTCCGGCGGTTAGTTTGCCTCCGCAAATCAATCGCACGATCTCCTTGGATCATGTTTATCGCTTTCCGGGAGTCTACAACGTGAGCATCACCGTTGCCAATGAAGAGGGATCGGTCACAGAAGTACTGCCGATCGAAGTATTGAACCAGGCCCCAATCGTGCAGCTTCATTTAAAGAAGTTCTCCGATCAGGTTGATGCATACGAAGGTCAAGAAGCGCTTGTACTCGTAACGATCGACGATCCAACATTTACCGCGAACGTAGCCGATTGGAGTTACACGATCCAGTGGGGAGATGGAACTGTTGAAACGTTTGCGGGTTGGCTGGAGACACTGGACGGGGCTGATGTTCGCCACCAGGCTGCTACGTTGAGTCATGCCTATGCGGTAGAGGGGAACTACGATATTGTCGTAACGACTGTGGATAGCTCAGGTGCTATCGCGTCTGCAACCAAGACTATTCAGGTTGTCAATGCGCCCCCTGTGCTGGAATGGATCACGTTCTACGAAGAAGTTTTAGAAGATATCGCCGAAGTTTGGTCTGTTCGCGTTTTCGATATCGATCCCGTTACAGTGGTATGGGATTTCGACGAGGGACGTGGGATTGTTGAAGGAACCACCGCGAGTTGGAGCTTTTCAGAACCTGGATTAAAAACAGTCCGAGTTCGTGCCGTAGATTCTGAGGGGGCACTTTCGGAAATCGTGTATCAAGTTCTCGTAGTGAATACGCCTGATCCGCCGGTCTGGATACCGTTCGGAATACAGTCCCTTTTCGAAGAGGTCGCATGGAGCTTGAGTGTTACTGCTGTCGATAGCGACCCCGGCGATGTCATTTCCTATTCGTTAGAGAGTGCACCTGATGGAATGACGATCGACACCGAGTCGGGACTCATTCAATGGACTCCAGGACTTGATCAATCGGGCCAAGTACAATCGGTCACCGTGAAAGCCCAGGATCAGTACGGACTCGCCGCCAACCAAGAGTTGATTCTCCATGTTTTTCGACATGGAGCCGTTTCGGGGGTTGTGTTTGAAGATAGCAACCGCAACGGGCGAATCGAGCTTGGAGAATCGCCTCAATCAGGATTTCAGATTTCCTTGGTAAACGATATGGGCACCGTGTTCCATCGAAACGCGACCACTAACGAGCAAGGTGAGTATCAATTCGATCGGGTCCCCACGGGAACCTATCGGCTAGTGGTCCACGTGCCGAACTACTGGGAAGCGACAACGCCGATCGAGGGAACGGTTGAAATTACTTCTGGTCAGCATGTTCGGTTGCTTCCTATCGGTATGACCAACGATAGTGATGGGGATGGAGTCAGCAATCAAATTGAGCAAAGCTTTGGGGTACTGGATGCCAACGGCGATGGAATACCGGATTGGCTACAGCCAAATATTGTGACGGTTGGATTGGAGAATGGAAATCGAATAACACTGATCGCACCTATCGGTACCGCTCTCAGCGATGTCGTTGTATCTCCGATTCCACCAGGTGCTCCAGGAATTCTGTTGGGGGAGCAGGGGATGCTAAGCTACCGACTCAGTGGCATTCCGATCGGTGGCAGTGCGGTCGTCGAACTGCGACTTATGGATAGTCGAGGTGTTACCTTGCCAACTGTTTCTGCCGTATACAAGTACGATCCATCGATTGTGGCCCCGAACATCCCATGGTATGCATTGCCTGATACACCAACTAGTGAATCTGCTCACGTTGAAATCTTAACTGATCGGGTCATGATCACACTATTCGACGGCAAGCCTGGCGATGCCGATGGAATCGCTAATGGAGTGATCGTCGATCCTATCGCTTTTGTAATTGATGATTTAGCGAACTACCACCGCGGTTGGACCAACCCGGCGAATGCTCTGGATGTGGATGGCGATGGGACTGTGAGCCCCCTGGATGTGCTGACTCTGATCAATCAGCTTAATGCTGGCGGTCTCCATTTAAACCGTGATCGCTTTCCAGATGAAGGATTCTACGACGTTGATAGCGATGGAACGTTGTCGCCATTGGATGTGCTACGGGTCATCAACTATTTGAACGGCGGTCCACCCTAATTATGAGACTCGGAATTAACTTTTAGAGGAAACGTTAATAGCTCTCTAGCACCATTGCCGCGAAGAATTTGGAGTGGATACCATGTGGTTTTGTCCCAGACGATTAGGAAACCACCCGAGTCTAGGTGGGTCAATGTTGCGAAGGTCGGTGAGTCCGCGTGGCTAAACATTCGCATATCGTGAAGTTGAGGGTCCATGAGCTCAAGCGAGCGTAGAACTTCACCGGTTGCAGCATCAAATTGAATAAACGATTCGTTGATAGATATGAGGAGAGACCGATTATCGAATAATGCCAGATGATTCACTCTGGTTCGCTTTTGTAGAGGCCAACGTCTCCGCCATTGAATCGCCCCGTCCGAAGGATTGAGGGACATGATTTCGAGATGATCACCACGGTCACAGGAGACGATCAATCCATCACCCTTTGGATTCCACTCGATTGCTTTGAGGGAACCCGCCGAGAATGGAGGCCAACGCCTCACGGTCGCCATCGATTCCGTTAATAGTATTTCGATTTCTTGACGGTAATTACCAATCGCAATAAGTCCGCTGGGCTCGTGATGCGAAAGAAATCGAGGATTTCGAACCGAGTTCATTCGACGTTTCCAGCTATGGTCGGATCTGTCCCATTGGACGAGGAAACTCGTTTTCGAGTAACGGGAACTCAAGCTGTACAAGAAACCGTTATCGTCACTTCCATTATGCGATGGGACGAGAACTCGTTCGTTCACATCCCACCAGACTGGTGTCGAACTTTCTGTAAATTGAATTGCAAGGTATCGGTCATCGATAACTTGTGCAAAGCCTTCGGGAGGGGCTGGTAACTCGACGAATGTTTGCAGCACTAGTTCTCCCACGAGATTGGATTTCGCGACCAGCCCCTGCTGGTTACAGAGCCAGTAACCATCAGCATCCGCCAAGGCATCTATGATACTACCACCAGTAAACGAGACAATTTTCGCCGTTTGAGTGTCACTAAGTCTATGAATTGCACTATGGGTTCCTATCGCCAGTTCTGAGGAACCTGGGCGTGCTGCGACTTGATACTTGGCGAACGAGGAGTCAGGCACCTGGAATTCTTCGCTGACATTCCATAGCATCGTTCCGGAAAGAGTAGCTAATCTCCATCCACCCTCGAAACCAACGGCAATCGAGGGATTGTCAGATTCAAGGCTCGATACTGAAAGAATATCGTTCCCTCGGGGCAGAATGCGGTTCGATGGCTCGTCGTCAAAAGAATGAACCTCAACACTACGATGGAATGTTGCAATCAAGTTGTTGAACGCATGAGAATAGGCAATATCCACCGGATCTCCAACGGGCGGAACCATCCAGGTTTTCTCCTCGTGAATGGAATGGGCATCGTTCTTATCCCACTCAGCGGCAATTATCTTTCCTTGCTCGATGTCGATAAAGGCGAAACGGGAGCGAGGGTTTGAATCCAAGTTCGCATTGTGAAGCGTTGGCAACCTGCATAAACAACGAGGGCGGTAGCTTGGGAATAGATGTTCGTGAGCGAGCGAATCGTCAATATTAAACCGCAGGCCTTGAGATGTCGCGCATATGATGCCATAAGTTTCCGTCAGCCAATCGACTCCATACAATTGTTCACTTGGCCAAAATCGTTGGATGAGTCTGGTTTGACTCAAAACATCCCATATCTCCAGTCGAATATCGGAACCGATGTTGCCTGCAACTGCAATTTGTTTGCCTGTCGAATCCCACCGAACGTAACACGAATGCTCTAACGGACAATAGAAACTCCAAGCGAGAGTCAAATCTTGATCATTCGATTGGAAAACACGAAGCGCTCCGTCCCCTGAGTATACGGCAAGATAGGTTCCATCCGGAGACCAAGACAATCCAAGAACTGCCCCCAGTGGCGGGTTGCTAGTCCAGTTTTCTAGGGATTGAGAGGCCAATGCGGAAAAAGGAGCATTCTCAAGGCTCGGGATGGGAGTCGGAGTTGTGGACTCACTGAGTGGAAATCGCCCCTCGTTTTCCATGTTGACAATGGGTGGTGAATATTTGCTGGGCGGCGAATAGGTGCTCAGAATGAAAAACCACGCACCCAGCAGAACGCATAACAGCAGTGCAACAGAGCCCCACACAACTGAAAGCTGCCTCTTCGCTGGGGTCGTACTCGACGGGGACTTTCCCATTCTAAGCAAACCTTCAGAGATGGATGCGCCGCCAATATTCTCATCTCGAGTCCCTAAAAGTCTCCAGAGAGCATCGCGATTTGCCCATGGCTCCAAGTCGGCGATAGCAGCATCCAAATCCTGGTAACGATCTTCTGGGTTCTCCGAAAGCATTCGCTGCACGATCTTCCGCAAGTCCGGAGCGATCACCATTTCTTTCGCTGATGCCGAATGAATATCGGGATGGCTGGTAAGAAGAAAACAGAGTGTTGCTCCCAAGCTGAATTGGTCGCATTTGGGAGATTCGAAGGACGGTTTACAAAGAGTGTATCGTTCCGGGGCCATGTAACCTTTCGACCCTCGAACCCAGAGCGGGCTACTTGTATCCGTTGCCGATGGTTGCTCGGTGGAAATGTTTTGAAAATCGGCGATTCCAAGGTCCAGAATTTTGACCGTTCCCTTAGAATCCACCATGATATTCGCGGGTTTGATATCATGGTGAACAAGCCCTAGCTGATGAGCATAATGAAGCCCTCTGCACGCCTGACAAACAATTTCTGCGGCTGCATCACCGGGGATCGGACCGATTTTCTCCACAAGTTGCTGGAGATTGATCCCGTCGATTCGCTCCATCACCAAAAAAGCGACCCCATCGACATACCCCGCGTCCGTCGCTTGGACGATATTCGGATGGTCTAGTTTTCCGTGGGCCAACCACTCGTGGCTTGCCGTTTGCCAGACTCCATGTGAACTTGGTTTCACATCGCCGAGGATTTTCAAGGCAAAGTGCTTTCCTAGATTACGATGTTTGGCATGATAGACCGTTCCCATGCCGCCAGATCCGAGTTCTTCAAGCAGCTCGTATTGCCCGAATATAGACGGAAGTGTCAGCGGTGCGGGGGTTACAGAATTCCCGTGTTCCCTAGTAAGACTCGAGAGCGATTGCAAAAGAGAGTCGTACGGAGAAGAGGATTCTGCGAGTGTTGTAGCCCGCTCTTGGCACAGGCTGCAATGATCAACGTGTTGGAACAGCGACGGAAGTGTCGAGGTGTTGATCTCACCCAGTAAAAGGGCTACTAGTTCTTCGTCGGTTAAGCATCGGTTCGAGGTCATGACACAAAGAACAACGAATCCAATTGGACACTAGGACGCGTCGAAACTTTGTTTAGACCAAAGTTCGCGGTATTTTTGTGGAGAAACGAGCTCCTCCTTGAGCCGAGCGAGCACACGGGTACGGGCTTTGTAGACCGCCCAGACCGAAATTTCTAAATCGTCAGCAATGTCGGTAGCCGAGTCTCCCTGGACAGCGATCCTCCAGAAAGCAATCCAAGTCGAGGATTTGAACTCATGTCGAAGCTCGGCCATTAAACGCAGGAAGAACTCTTCTTCGTCATGGGCGGAATGGGGTGGTGGATGTTCTGGAACCGCAACCATTAGCTGGATGCCTGTGGTTCCTCCACGTCCGTCGGGAGTTTGGTCTGCTCGACGAAAATGATCGTAAACAAGGTTTCGCACCAAAGTCCAAAGCCAACCGCGAAACGTCGCTCCCTCGACCGTAGGATCGAAACGATCGATCGAAGAATTGATGCGTATCAAGACCTCCTGGCATAGGTCATCAGAATCTTCTTGACGGAGCCCAAGACGACGACACCAAGAGTGGATGAGAGGGCTGTAAAGGAAAACGAAGCGTTCCCAGGACTCGTCGCGATGTTGAGAGAGCCCAAAGATGAGAGTTTGCGATGTGGCAATATCGCGAGCAAGCATAAGTCGAACAGGTTCGGTCAAGTGGCGACGGCAGAGACACTCCATTTCCCCTTAAAATTGTAATCGAAACAGAAGTCATAGGGAGCATAAACTGCCAATCGAATAGAATGGAATCCGCCACGGATTCGACACTAAGGCGGAAGCAAGAAAATCATAGACGGAGATTTTCATGGAGAATCTTGTTTCCCCCACAACGGTTACGCGTATGGGTTGGGCCTGTTTGTCTATCCGACTTTTTTCGCATCAAACGCACATTTGATTAGGATTTTATTATGGGTAAGGACGGTTTACGGGTGAACGGAAAGCGTTTGGCGGACTTGCGTAAACAGATTGGCCTCACACAAATCGACCTTGCAAACCGGGCAGGATACTCGGAACGGGTCATCCGGAAGGCCGAATCTGGAGGTCCGCTTCGATTTGATACCATCAGGGACTTGTCAGAATCCCTTTCGACTTCGCGCAGGATTGTTGAACCAGGGCATTTACTTCAGAGTAACCGGGAATTAGCAGTACAATTCGTGCACGCGTACGATCATTTCGGGCGGGATGCGCTACTTCACTGCGAAGGTATGTTCACGGACGATTTCGAACTTTATTGCCCTGGAGATACAGAACAGGTGGCTTTTGCTGGGCTCTGGCGGGGGACGGCTGGTGCCCAGGAATTCCTCAATATATTCTTTTCGCTTTTCACTCGGACTGTCGGTTCACTACAGCCGACTTACCTAGAGGCGGATAACCGAGTTGTGGCGCGATACGAAGATCAGGTCTTTTTTGAATCCCATCCTATGCCCTCATTCTGGGTGAACCTGCACTTTCAGTTCCGAGATGGACTTATTTCTAGAATCGACGACGAATACGATACGCGAGCCGCGTCGGAGTCGTTTTTCGAGCTTCTCAAACGCCTTGGGAGAATCTAGCCGGGGCAGGGTTGCGTGCCGCTATCGTGCCGGTTTTGCATCGCAAAGAGTGCTAAACTCAGCGTACCGGTGGTCGGAGCGAATGCGCCCGAGAAAATTCGAGACACAGGAATTTTTTTCGCTCTGACCACGCTTTATCGATTGTGCCCTACCGGTTGAACTGGGTCCCAAAGGGCTACGATGACTATACCCCCGAGAAATTCACATCCTCAAACACCAACGTCGGTGCTTTGAGTGGACTGTATTTCCATGGGTCGTTGCCGACGGCGACCAAGGCTTGGAAAAGCGTCAGCAAATTGCCGGTAACGTTCATCTCGCTCACCGGGGCACCGATTTGTCCGTCTTCGATCAAATGCCCACGCACTCCCAGAGAAAAATCCCCAGTAGCCCCGTCGGAATTTCCGCCGAGCCAACTCGTGATGAGGATCCCCTCCGGCAAGTCTGAGATGAGACCATCCAAATCCTCCTCTCCTAAACCGAGCACGCGGTTGGATGGGCTACCTGTCGTCGGTGCCAACCCGAGCTTCTTGCCGTAATACGTATCGATGTAATAGTTCCGGAGAACACCCTTTTCGATGATCGGAAGCTCCTTTGCCGAAATGCCTTCGCCATCAAAGGGTCTAGAGCTCAAACCTCTCACGAGCAACGGGTTGTCGACAATCGTCAGCAGCGGCGAGACGACTTCTTTGTCCACCAAATTCGCCCAGAAGGATCGTCCTTGTTGCAAGGAACCACCAGTCAGCGGGCCAAGCAACCGACCTACGATCGAACCTGCAGCTCGCGGATGCAGGACCATGGTGGTCTTTCTAGTGGGTCCCTTGGTGCTTCCCAATCGGTTGCGAGCTAACTCCAATGCCATGTCCGCCGTCTTGGCCGGATCTGGCAACTCCGATCGATGTCGACCCCCACCATAGAATCCTTCCTCCGGCCGCTTGCCACCCTCTTCATCCAGCACGACCCCAGCTCCCATCCACATGCTGGTGGATTCGTAGCTGCCACGAAAACCGTTGCTACTAGCCGCTGCGGAATGCCCGTGCGAAGTCGAAACACTCGAGGTCGCCGACAGCACCTTGTCCTGCCCGTGAATCCGCTCGTTCATCGCCTTGAGCAAATCCATACGCTCCTCACGAGTCACAGATGAAACGCTGTCATCCACCAAGTCGAGGTCGATCTCCGGGCGATTCGCGAAGAGGCTCGCATCGGGAATCACGCGAAAGGGATCTTTTTGAAGCGAGCGAGTGATCGCTACCGCTTCCTTCACGAAGCTCTCCAGCGATGCTGGCCGCAGATCGTTCGTTGAGTGAGCCGAGTAACGACCGTCTACCCAGAGCTGAACGGCAAGCCCCTGGCTGGTGCTTTCCTCGACTCGTTCTAACACGCCGTTACGCATCTCAAAGCTTACACCGTTGTTTCTCGCAATGTTGGCCCAAGCGTCATTCGCACCGAGCCGCTTCGCCAAATCGACCGCTTCGGCCGCACTGTTTAAAAGGGAATTATCCATGGACTCCTCCTACCGTCATCTTGGAAACGAGTACTGTGGGCATGCCTTGGCTAACGGGCACGGATTGCCCATCCTTGCCGCAAGTCCATCCACCCGTGTCGAGCTTGTAATCGTTCGCCACCATGGTGACGTTTCGCAAGGCTTCGGGACCGTTACCGATGATGTTCACATCCTTGATCGGTGCAGTAATCTTGCCATCCTCAATCAACCAGCCGTTCTTGATGTAGAACGTAAAGTCGCCAGCCCCGATTTGAACTTGGCCGTTGGTAAACGTTTCCGCCACGATGCCTCGTTTGACACTTTGAACGATTTCTTCGGGAGTGTGCGGTCCTGACTCCATATAGGTCGAACGCATACGAGGCATGACAACGTGCCTAAAGCTCTCACGACGCCCCGAACCAGTCGGATTAACACCATAGTGCTTAGCGCTGATCTTGTCGTGCAGATAGCTGGCGAGAACGCCATCTTTGACCATATAAGTCTTTTCGGTGACGTTCCCTTCGTCGTCAACATTGAGTGCACCTCGTTCGAAAGGTTGCGTACCATCGTCGATAATATTGACGAACTTCGGTGCAACTTCTTTACCAAGCATCGTAGAGTAGATACTGGTCCCCTTTCGGTTGAAGTCCGCTTCCATGCCGTGCCCGATGGCTTCGTGAAGCAGAATACCCGATGCGCCCGCTGCCAAGACGACTGGGAGCTCTCCAGCAGGAGGTCTTCGCGCTTCAAAGAGAAGCATTGTACGATCGACTGCTTCCTTGGAAACTTGACGAAGCTTATCCTCGGAGTACCAACTTAGCTCGCGTCGACCAGCTAGATTGCTGCTGTGAGCTTGTAACTTTCCATCTTTCTCGGCAGTTACCATCACCCCGAGTCGGCTCATCGGTCGTCGATCGCGTACGACTCGGCCCGTACTATCGGCAATCAATACTCGTTCGTCGGAGTCGGACCAGCTTACTCCTATCTTCTTGACCGCCGGATCAACCTCGCGAGTCAGCGATTCGGCTCGGAACAGTAGAGGCAGCTTGGCATCGATGCCGACTTGATCCCACGGAACATCGGCTTTGTAAAACGATGGCACAGGGTTCAAGGAGAATCTCTGAGGCGCTTGCTGCGTATTGCTTCCCTTAGCGATGGCAGCGGCGGTTCTGGCAGCCCCCAGCATCGACTCGAGCGTTAGATCTTCTGTAAAGGCATAACCGACTTGATCACCGATCACCACTCGCAATCCGACACCTTGATCGATGTTGGTGGAGGCAGAGCTGATCAGTCCATCCTCCATGCGAACGCTATTCGATCGGGTGTGTTGGAAATAAACGTCGGCAAAGTCGGCACCGCCCGACATCAGTTCCGCCATAACTTTGGCGATAACGGACTCATCGATCCCGAACCAATCCAAGAAGGGATCTTCCGGTGCATCGTCTAGTAATGCGGCATAAGCATTCCGACCGGAATGGGCTAAGAATGATGGCAAAGTCAAGGCAGCTGCTCCGGATAGTCCAGCTCCCAACACGTCGCGTCGAGTGAATCGGGACATAAATTGCTCCGAGGTCGATTCCGCTTCTTGCCTCCCAGTCGAGCTACCAAGCACCAAGGTAGAAGGCTATGTTGCGGGTTGGATGGAAATAAAAAACGCTTGGCAGTCCATCCGAGTGTAACGGTCGCGAGTTACCGGGGCAACAAGAGAATTCTCAAAGAACGGAACGAAATGTGGAACAATTGTCCTCAATTGTTTTGGCCCACCAACGATCATTTCAAACGAGATTCACGAACAATTGGGGACAATTGTTCTACGCTGTCGAGGGGATCAATTGGGGACAATTGTTCTACCTTTACCTTTGCCAATACAGATACTCACCTTCTGAGGGCTTGGCTTTTTTTGGATTGTCTTGGGTGCGGCTTTGGCATGGTAAGATTGGCAACGTGTCAATTTGGCGGACTACCCGCTAAATCACACTGTCTGGCGCAAATGTCGTGCCAATTCTGATGCAATTAAATGAAAAATGTACAAGCAAGCCCCGCGACGAACAGTATTGGCCCTGACCCCTTTGATTTTGACAGAGTCACCCGTTCTCGACAGAAGAACGATTTTCCGAAAATGTAGAATTTTTTCTTGACACTCCCCCCCCCCCCCACCCTTACAATTCCAAGCTCAGTTCGAACCCGGTAGCTAAAAGGTTTCACGCATGGCTATTCAATCGTCACACAAGCAACTTCTTGCAGTTTGCTTTTCCGTCGTCCTGCTTTACAACTGCTTCTTCTTGCCCGGAAGGAATGCTGTTGCGGATGATCTGCCGGTAATTGTATTCGCAAAGGGGACCCAGGAGAACATTATCGAACTCAGGGGGCTCGTTGAAGGAATAACAGCTAGCACGGATGTAATTCTCAAAAACGAAACAGGAAAGTCCTTTGATCATCTGCTTGCAGCACCGACATGCGGATGCCTGAATACTCGTAGTATTGATGGCAAATCGCTCGGAGATGGCGAACAAATTGTGGCAACATTAGTTCTCTTGCCAACGGCTAATAATTTTGCGCAAAGTATTTCCATAACGGGTGTGGGTGACAGATCACTACGAGTGGATGTAGGTACCTTCAGCGTGCGTGGGCGGGTAGAACCTCCAGTCAAGCTTTCTAAGTACGTGATTGAGCCAAAAGATATTGAAAATGGCTCGCTTCGCGTTAATTTGACGGCCAATTCGCTCGTCTCAGTAGACTACTCGGGAATCAGGCTGGGAAATGAAACAAAAGGTATTCGGATGGTTGTCGATGAGGCGAAATCCTGTCTGAATTTTTCCTTTGATTCGACCGCAAAAGAACTCCAAGCGTCAATCAAGCAAGTTCATATACCATACACCTGGAACGAAAACTCCTACACATACACGTCGACGCTGAGATATGAATCGCAGCCCTATGATGTTAGCCCAAAAAGCGTAATGCTACGTAAAAGGTCATCCGAATCAGGTGACGAGTTTTGGTTTGGTAAGCTATTGTTACGTTCAAGAATTGCAGAAATTGCGAAAGACGAATTAGCCTTCTTCTACACTGAAGCAGACGCAGTAGATAAGCAGTTAGAGGAATCAACCTACACTGTAAGGGAAGTTAACGGTTCTTCTGTTTTGGTCGATTTTAAAATACCTGTAGACTTGTTTTCCGGCAATCCAGATACGTTGAGAATTCAGATTGGCGAAGACAGAAGTGTTTCTGTTGATGTGTTTTGTAATCTCTAAAATTTGAGGTATGTCATGAGATTTGTAGTTCTTTTCGTTTTGATAGCGGTGTTCATAAGGAATGGAGTGAGTAACGCGGACGAGCTAACACCTCCGATAGCCGTTAATATTTGTGAGGGAATCGTGAATACTGGAGCGATGGATTGCGTGTTGGGAATGGAGGAAGAAAGAGAGACGTGTCCTAATCGCCCTAGTTCCCCGTGCTTCGTGCCGGGAGTTACCTGTGAATACAATCCACTTATTAGCGGAGATCGTCAATGTTGGTTTTCGCAAGATTACACATGGCGGTCTTTTGGGATGAAGACAGTTGCAAATAACCGCCAGGCCTTTAAATATAAACCCGCTGGACCTGGTGAGCTGGGTAAAACAACCAAGTTGTCTACGGCACCAGGAGGATGGCAAAAACAAGTTTGCGAAGAACGGTTTATCTGCTATTGCAAGCAGGAGTTTCTTGATCAATTCTTCACATGTGTAGAGGAAAAGTGTGGGGAGCTTGTGCTCTTGAATGTTGTAAAAACTGGCACTAATTGCTTTGGCCAGCCAGGCAACGGAGGTCCAGGAGCAGGTGGGCCAGGAGGCGGACTGTGAGAAGGCTAATAACTGTTTCAAATTGGATAGTTGGCGGATGGATTTGCTGGATAGGTATCAACACTACCTTAGCTCACTCACAAGACGCGATTTCGCGGCTAAAGGAATATGCTGTCGAAAGTGTTGTGTTCGATTTGCCGCATGTGCTTCACTTCGATATTGTGTGCACAACTGATAGTCCCAAAAGGGGGCGATTTGAATCGATACGACTGATTGGACGCCACGTTCATATCAATAACAAAAGACTAAGGAATGATTTTGTAAAGTACGAGGTATCGACATTAGGCTCGTATCGGGAAGAAAATCTCTTTCTGCAGTTGTCGGAGGACGAAAAGTACTCTGTCTTGCGGGATCGCGAGACTGCTGAAATGAGTGGCATCATGTCGGCTACTCGTGATTCGGGAGACCACGCACCAATTAGATATTGCAATCCCTTTGCATTTTTACTTCATGGCGACGCCGAACTCCGACGCCAAACCTTTCAGCAAGACACAATAGAGAAGTTTCTCTCTGTTATTCGTGACATTGAGCAATCCGAGCAGTTCGTTATGCTCAGCAAGGGGGTAATCGCTATGCAATTTACCTTCGCGGAAGATGATTCGTGGCGAATCCTGACGTCAAAGTTCTTGGCACCGAACATAGTACCGGAAGTTTACATGGAGCAGAAGGAAACGGGTGTGACCGGTTGTTCTGTTAGTTACGACGCCATTGCCAAGAACTGATCGCTATAGTTCACTCGTTTCTTACCGTAGATCGAGAGGTTTACCGTTCGGTGCGTTGTGGCTAAGACATCCCAAAGCTCACTCGCTTCGATGCAGCGAAGGTTCAGCATGGTCTGGGCTCCTTTTTCCTTCCATCTCATCCCACTCTTTTCCATTCGATCCTTGGGCACATGCCGACAGGCTCCTTCAATATACCCAGTGCATATCGGATAGCCTTTTGCCAAATACTCACCGTACTTGATTCGTGAGCGGTTGTTTTCCAAATACTTCACGATCTTGCCAAGCTCTTCGCGTTGTGCTTTTTTTATGCCCTTGCGTCTCATCGCAGTCTTGATTCCTATGATCATTAGACCTTCGGTTCCCTTAAGCAGTAGCAGCAGCTGTTCGCGAACATACGAGCTTTGCGAATCTGGTTGGATGATCTTCGCGGCTGCCCAGATTCGCGGAAGTACATGCATCAGGTCCAGTATTTCAATCGTGTTCCATCCCTCCTGGTACTCATGCGCTAAGTTCCAAAGTGATGGTTGCCCGTCGTGCATAACCAAAATCTCTTGACCCTCTCGGTGGCGTCGGAGCGTATTGGCAGTTAGCCATTGCTGAGCTTGCTCTTCAGCGGACTTACCGATCACGTTTCCGTTAGAATCATGCTTGGTCAACGCCCCAAAGTACCGAGGATTCTTCGGCTTAGCTTCTGATCTACTTGTCTCGCCTGACTCAGGCTCATGGAATAAAGCATCAATGATTTCTGTAGCCGTTCGAACATCGCGATCTACGGTATACACTCCGGCCATGCACGCCATTTGTTTCTGCCCCGGCTTGGGGCCCATGCGTTCGACAGAAGCACCCACAGGTGTTTTTTCCGTTTGCTTGCGTACCATCGGGATGCCTTTGTTGTCACTGGTTTGGACCAAGAGTTCTGCCTCGGTAGCTCGATCGATCGATGGCGGATTATCGAGTACCAAGGCCGCTGATTTTCCCAATCGGCTTCCGATCCGTTCGGCGCTGTCGACTGGGACGTGGAGTGACGTGATTCGTTCCAGTAACCCAACCGCTTTATGGAAGGAAGATTCGGTCGCATGAGTTCCGACCCACGACTCGAAGACCAAGGAATAATCATTCTGCGGGAGCCCTAAATGCTCGTCCAAAGGAATGGCTTGGATCGCTTGATCGGGTGTTGTTCCATAGACGTAGCGTTCGATTCTGAAATCGCCAAAGATGGAGCGATACCTCCGAGTCCGTTTGGGCATTCGATTATAGACTCGCCCTTTCTTCTCGATGGTAGGTCCAACATCTCCCTGGCCTGCTTGCTCGATGATTGTTCCAATCAATGCATGTCCGAGAGCCATTAGTCGCTTGTGTAAATCAAGCTCCGTTTGGTCGATCGCTTGCCCCGTACGAAAAGCTGTGTTAGCCAGCTCTTTAAGCTGTGCGACAATACAATCTACATTCTGGAAATCCAACGATTCGTTCATGATTTGACTCCGTGATTGAGAACCGACGAAAAAGCTCGCCGTTACCCTTATTATCTCTCTCAATACTGAAAACGAAACCAATTGGTTGTCGCCGGAAATGATGCCACAATATCTTGTGCTAGCAAATCGCGACTCACTACCGACTAAGCAACGATGAGCCGGTCACACCCGAAGGAAACTATTAAGAATCTAAAGGATTTGAAGGACTATAAGGTTGTATTTGAGTCTTCAGCTAAGTGGCGAGAGATTGACGGCAAGCATAAGATCCCATTCTTTGTTTCGACTCGCGATTTGACGTCGCCAAATCGCGATCCAGATCGGACGATTGAATTCGAAGGTTTCTTTTTCGGCATAAGCTTAGATGTCTCTCCCTACGAAAAACTGTTCAACAAAGAGAGGCTTAATGACGCGGACTGGCGAAGAGATCACGATCCCGAGCAGATTGAAGCGTTGTCACTTAAAGAACGCAAACTGTATCTGAAGTGAGACCAAAGTTAGAAGATAGGCTTGTCCCATTGATTGCTGGTAGGTCCCGACCCGAGGGACATAGAAAGCGCCGGGATAAGCCGGATTGGAGTTAGGAATGAAAGAGTCCTACAAAGAAGATTTAGCCAATCACTTTGGCTTCGAGTTGTACGCTGATGGCGGTAACGTCATGGGTGTAGCCACAACAGCAACATTTTGGGGACACACACCGTTTCGATGCCGACCACGCCCCCCGGTTTATCCTAGCGCTTTGCTGCGTCCCTATTCTGCCCGCGATAAAGATTTCCACACCGCCAGAGATAAGAGAAACGCAAGAGGATTAATGATCAACGATTTTCCACACAACTCTTGCGTCACTCTCATCTCTCGCGGTGTGATCGGTTTATTTCCGGCTTATTCGTGATCTCATCGGAGGTTCTAATAGCTCGCATTTCTCGCGTGGAAATCTTTGCACCGGATGAAGTAGCTATAGCCCGCACGTCCGCGATTTTCTTTTGGCGTTCCGACAAGAGCGGGGAGTCGGTCTGTTCTCAAAGGCTGCATTTTGGCTATCGCTCGGGATTCAAGCTTCGCATGTGGGCTTGTTTCTGAACGAAGTGGTCCCGTTTGAGCATCGACCGCTTTTTCTCATTTCACAACAGCCGCTACAATTCGACGGTCAAAAAAATGTTGTGTCCCCAAGTATCTTACACGGTATGGTAAATCTCTTTCGTACTTCACCCTCCCGAAGAATTCGGGAGGGTCGAGTGGAGGAACGATCACGAGGGGAGGGGGCTTTATGATCGCTGACCAGTTGGAGCCTTAATGCGACTCAGTACCTTTCACCCTCTCCGAGCTACGCTCGACTCTCCCTCCAAGGGAGAATGAATGCCGACGGCGTCGGGCTCGATAGCTCAGGCGGAGTCACCGTTCCCAAACTGGGCACCGGAGGCACTGGCACCTTTAGCGTCTCCCTCTCCAGCGCCATCGCCAAACTAGCCCAAACCACCGCCAACGGCGGAGCAGGCATCACCTTTAGCGCCACCGCTCCCGGTCGCGTTACCGTCGTCATCAACTCCGAAGACGAAATCAGCTTCTCCATCGCCGATGCGGCTGGCCGCACCGTCATGAGTGACAAACTCAACAATTACCGAGGCTCAGGCTCCACCGCCCTCAATACCCTGGCCACCTGGTCTTGCACCGTCCACGACGCCACCACCAGCCTGAGCGGCTTCGGAACCGTCCTGGTCACCACTAGCGTCGACTCCCTAGGTAAAACCACCTCGACCTGGACCGACGGTGCAGGTCGCACCCTACGCAGCATCGATCAACTGGGCAAAGTCACCACCATGACCTACGACCCTGCCGGAAACCAACTGTCCATCCGGGACCCCAATAATGTCGGAGCCGACATGGTTTACGATGCCCTGGGACGCAACACCGAGCGAACCGACACCGCCAGCGCAGTCACCAAGACTGAATATGACAAAGCGGGCAACGCCATCAAACAAATCGATGCCAAGAACAAAAACACCTTCATCGCTTACGATGCTCGCGGAAGACGCAAATCCACCACCGACCGCATCAGTGCCGCCACAATCTTTACTTACACCGCGCTAGGCCAACTGGCCTCCCTCACCGACGCCGAATCCCAGACCACCAGCTACACCTAACTCCAATACTGTGACCTACACCTATGACCCGATCGGCAGGAAAGCCACCGAATCCCTCGCCATCGCCAGCCGAACCTACACCACCACGAGCGAATACAATTCGCGAGGCGAACTCACCAAAGTCACCTATCCCGACAGCTCGATCTCCGAGCGAACCTACCACGACACTGGAGCCTTGCACCTGTTGAAACTGGACGGTTCCACCATCAGCACCAGAACCTATGACGACGGTCGCAGGCTCACCGGAGAAACCCTCGGAAACGGGGTCACAGAAACCAGAACCTACTCCACCGATAATCTTTTAACGGGAATTTCTTACGGAGGAACCGGTACTTCCATCGGCAACCTGAGTTATACTTGGGACGCGAACAAGAACAAAACTTCCGAGACCATTGGCGGAACAATGAGCGGCTACGGGTTCACTTCAGCAGGCACGAGCTACGACGACGAAGATCGTCTCACAGGCTATTCTCGCGCCAGCGGAACCTTCACCCAAACTTGGAACCTAACTCCAGTCGGCGACTGGAATAGCATCACTACCAACGGCACGGCACAAAACCGCACCCACGGTCCCACGCACGAGCTTCTTACCGCCGCAGGCCAAAACATCACCACTGATGTCAAAGGCAACATCACCGTCCTGCCTGCCAACCTTACACCTCAAAACTCACCGCTTGGCTTGCAATGGGATTTTGACAATAAGCTCAAAGCAGCCGACCTCGGCAACAACAGTAGCGTAGACGTTGAGTTCCAGTATGACGCACTAGGCAGGCGAGTAGCACGGCTGGGGAGCAGTGGCTCGTTCGTCTTCGTGCAGCAGGATCAGCAAACGATTGCAGACTACGGATACGGCGATGCACCAAGCTCACCGCTGTACCGATACGTCTACGCAAGCTACATCGACGAACCTGTCGTCCGCAAGGCAGCAGGAACTGGTGGCACGATCCATTACTACCATCGCAACCAACAGTACTCCATCACCGCTATGACCACGTCGACCGGCGCGGTCGCCGAGCGCTACGCTTACACGGCGTATGGACAACCTACGATTCTTAACTCAAGCGGATCTGTGCTTACGAATTCTGCAGTTGGCAATCGATACACCTATACCGGTAGAGAATGGGACGAGACCTTAGGCCTTCATCACTTCCGAGCCCGATGGATGAGCCCGCTAGTGGGGAGGTTCATGGGGAGGGATCCGATCGGGTATGTCGACGGACAAAATCTGTATCACAGTTATTTTGGTATGAGGGATACAGATCCAACGGGACTAGCTATCTTTTATCGAACTGCAAAAGTTTGCTCTGTCCAAACCAGTGGTCCAAGTTTTGACGGAGAAGAGTGCGTTGTAACTAGAAGAAAGAAATGTCAAGAGTATAAGCAGGAACTAGATACAGGCCCGCCAATCGTTGAGGGCCCCTGGAGAAGAGTGGGACAGCCGACGACCATAGTCCTGCATGCAGTTGTTGATCCGCAATATTGTGGCTCATGTGCACAGGAGTATATAGATGCTAATGGATTGCCGCCAGAACTTAATGAAGAAAACGAGACTAGTGAACCGGGGCCGTGGATACTTGATCCTTGGAAAAACCCAATTCCTTTACCTATCTACAATTTTGCTTAATTCCAGCAGGAGATCTAAGATGAATGGATCTGAACTTCCAATGCCAAACAGAACCGAAGGTGTGTTTTCGGCGTTGTTGCTTTTATGCTTGTCACCCATTCATTTGATTGCACAACAAGCGCCCAATCAAATTCCATTTGAGTACTCAAACGCGATAGTGCTGGGTGATACACGAGATGAATCAGTCTATGTGATTCAGGGTATGTCGGATCCGGTTATGTATTCTTCTAGGGCTCATTTGTCCGTGTGGAAGTTCCAAGCACTCAGTGCATTGTATGATCAACTGGATTCTCAAGGAAAGTCTGGACCACTCGAACCAAGAACAATCGTGGCGAAAGGGCAGTGTCAACATTTTGCATTAAACGCAGTAACGACACCTGAAGTGGATTTTCAACCCCACGGAATGGTGTGGAGCTGGATGGCAGGAAATGAAATTATGGGATGGATCCAACTTCAATCAAATGATGGTTTCAAAGTTTGTTATCTGATGGAGTTAAAAAAAGAGATCCATACAGACTTTTCTAAATTTTTTACCGTAGATACTTTCATCAAGAATGGAACTGACGAGATCGTGAAAAGATCTGGGGTTCACAGAATAAGAGATAGACTTAGTCAGTAAGGTTGCCGCCAATTGCGGACGGGTAGCCAGATGTTCCCTTTGGGTTGATTTGCCGTTTTCCCAATCTTTTCCCTATAGGATTACCAAAGGTGTTTTGGTTTTCCTATCGTTCCGATCGGTGCTCAAGCGAGCCGCTAGAGACCGTTTTCGAGCACTTTGTTGCACCGAATTTGGTCGTTAAAAGAGGGTTTTTGGCTTTCAGCGAATACGATCCACGCGGTCGCAGGTTGAATGCAACTTTCTTGAAGGTTCGGGCATTGTTTCTTGCGATGCAATGCACTTAATTGTCCGGTAACGGTAGTTGGACCATCGACAGTTCAAAGCTACTCACACGAGTGCATGAGCACTCCAGTTGGGAGCAGGTTATTGTTTCGCCAACTTGGAGCTCGCTAATCGACGCGAACTCTTGGCTCTTGAACCACCAGTCCTGCAGCGTAAGTTGCGGGATCCGGAGCTGTCGACTGGCGGCAAGTAATATCTGATGAACCTTGTCATCCATCGTCGTGTAGATCACCGCAAAGAATTGCATCCAATGATAGATCGTCGAGATATCGTTTTTGGTATGCCACGGGCTTCGATACTCCGTGAACTCCATCTCGCGCTGACCACACTGTTTGCACTTCGGTTTACTCAGTGCCTTGATGGCTTCGCTACGCGGCGCTTGATTCTCTCGGATTTGATACTCTGCTTCTGAGATACTCTCTTGAAGGAGGGTTCTTGTGTTTCTTACCCCGTCGGGATCGTCGATCTCACGTTGTTCCCGTTTGGCTTGTTCGATCGCTGCCCGGGCCTTGCCCACCATGGCCGTTCGATCGCGACCACTAAAGAGTCCCGCGTAGCGCATCCGCCGGACTTCCTTGGGGACGATGTGCTTCAGGAATCGTGCGACGAACTCATCCCCCGACATCGTTTCCTTTTTGTAGACTTCTTCTCGGTAGTCCCATTGGCTGATGGTGACGTTCTCTTCGTCGTCTTCTACCATCCGAGTATCGCTAATCGCGGTCCCTTGGACATATTCCGACAGATACACCGAGCACTGTTCTTTGGTGGCTAAACAATCGGGAGTAATCTGCGCATCGGCGATCCAGTTCTTGGCCGCGATAGGTGCTAACCAATCGTCGAAGCTTTCGTCTTCGAGGAGATGGCTCAGGTCGAATCGTCCCGCCTTCTTGAGGAATTTCAGAGACCGAACGAATTTCTTCTTAAAGAGGGCTGCTAATTCTTGCGGATTCAATGCTGGGGAATCTTGCGGGATATCCACCCATTGGCCTGTTTTAAGATCGATGCCTCCGGCGGTCATCATGCAATGGACATGAACATGCATGAGCATCCGTTGGCCCCAGGTGTGAAGCGTGATGAGAACACCTGGCTTGCAGCCGAATTGTTTCTCGCACACTTCCATGAGGACTCTTAAAGCGATTCGGAAGAACAGGTTGTAGCACTCGGCCGCATTGTTCTCAAAGAACTCCGTGAGCTCATGGGGAGCGGTAAAGACGATGTGGTAGTATTTGGTATCCAGTTCCCACGATTGGACCGTATCAAGCCATTTCTTGCGTTTGAGCCACCCGCAATTGGGGCAATGGCGATCCGTGCAAGGAGAGTACAGGATGCGTTTCCCAGAACACGCCTTGCAATCAAAGACGCTGGAGCCGTATTCCCCGGTCCGGCAGCCTAGAATCTTGTCCAGCGATCGTCTAGCGTGGCGTGGAATGCTGGAATCGTAAAGGAAGCCTTGCCCATACCGACGTAGCGTCGCCAGTACATTGCCTTTTGGTTCGGGTGGTAAGCGATGTTCGAGGGATGCAGATAGCGTCGTTCTTGAGAAAACTCGAGAGCTTCGTTCCATGATGCCGGTTGGGTAGGTTATAATCCGTAGCAAGGAGATGAAAGAATGCTTAAATCTGTTCGGGGAATCTATCGTAACGGACAAATTGAACTCGCCGAACCTGCCCCAGAAGAGGCTGGCCAGGTAATAGTTACGTTTTTGTCACCGGAGTCTATTCCACTCGCAGATCGTGGCATATCGCAGGAACAAGCGGCGGATCTTCGTCATCGCTTAGCAGCTTTCGCTGAAGACTGGGAGCGACCAGAAATGGATTCTTATGATGCGATGTAAGAGAGGCGACGTTGTACTAGTCCTGTTCCCAGACTCTAATCTTAGGACGGCGAAGCGTCGTCCAGCGGTCGTAGTCCAAGCGGATAATCTTAACTCCGGCCTTCCTCAGAGCATTGTCGCTATGGTGAGCAGTAACATGGCACGGTCTGGGCCTCCCTTCCGAATTGATGTCATTCACGCCTCACCAGAAGGTAAAAGCACTGGCTTGCATTGCGACTCAGTCATCATGGCTGATAATTTGGCGACGGTACTCGATATGGAAATTGATCGGGCAATCGGACAGTATCCTGCTATGTCCGCCATCGATTATGCTCTGAAATCGGCACTAGGTCTTTGAAGCCGGCTCATGATCCGACAAGGGAAAGGGAAACGAGACCGCGTCGTTCCTTTGGGATTGAGAGCTTTGCAATGGTTAGAGAAGTATCTACTCGAAGTGCGACCGTGATTGTTGGCAGGCAACGGAAGAAAGCGGCTTGGCAAGATGCCGGAGGAGAGCGATCGCATCTTTCTAGGGACCACGGGCAAGCCGATATCACCGGTCCAATTATCGCAGCTAGTGCGTGGTTACTTAGAATCCGCCGAGATCAACAAGACTGGAGCTTGTCACGTGCTGCGACACACGGCAGCGACATTGATGTTAGAGAACGGGGCTGACTTAAGGAGTTTGCAAACATTGCTGGGTCACGCCAGTCTCAACACCACGCAAGTTTACACGCACGTCACCATTGATCGTTTGCGCCAAGTCCACGACGCCACCCACCCCGCCAAACCCGACCAACGCCCCAAGTAGATCCCTAATTGCACCCTCCCGAAAAATTCGGGAGGGTCGAGTGGAGGGACGATCACTCGGGGAGGGTGCTTTAAAATCGCTGACCAGCCGGAGCCTATATGCGATGCTGTGCCTTTCCCCCTCTCCGAGCTACGCTCGACTCTCCCTCGAGGGAGAGTGAATGCCGTCACTTCGCAAAGCCTTGTGACGGCCTTCTTTTTCATCGCTTGGGAAACCAAAAAGATGACATTCCGAGCCATGCCTTTAAAATCCCGGGGGTTTGGGGGCAGGCCCCCAAGTCATGACGGAATCGGACCAAGAAAAATCCCAAAAATCAGCTACCAATCCGCTTCTTTGACCGTTTACAATTCGGGTATGACACATCACCCGACCATCACTTCCGAAGCCCCCTCTTCCGCATCGCTGCCATTCGATGCCTCGTCGGATTCTATCGACTCGCTCACCACCTCTTTCACCGCGTCCGTAGTACCTACATTAGAAACCACGACGGTCACCGAAGTTGCATTAGGCTACCATCGCAACCAACAGTACTCCATCACCGCTATGACCACGTCGACTGGCGCGGTCGCAGAGCGCTACGCTTACACTGCGTATGGGCAACCTACGATCCTAAACGCCAGCGGAACTGTACTTACGAGTTCTGCGGTTAGTAATCGGTATACCTATACAGGTAGAGAATGGGACGAGACGATAGGTCTCTATCACTTCCGAGCCCGATGGATGAGCCCGATGGCGGGGAGGTTCTTGGGAAGAGATCCGATCGGTTTTGAAGGGAGTCCGTGGGAATTGTATGAGTTTGTTTATTCCAAACCGCTTGTTTTTGCTGATCCCGATGGACTCGCGGGATCTATTTGTGGGGGTCCTTATCCTTGGGGGATCTATCCTGTTTCACTTCCGAAGATTCTTCCGGGTGTCGGACGTCCAAACGGTAAGACTTTATTGGGTTTCAACAGAGGTTGTTTCTTGAATTGTCGAGCAAAAGAAGATCGGGTAACGGGTAACGCACCTATACTTCCACCCGGGGTTGCGGCAGAGGTTGGACCAAGTGGAGGAAACAATACGACACAGAATTTCCCTACGAATCCGCCATCCAAAATAGGTGGAGGCGGTTGTGACCCTTGTATTGTTGTCGTGATCAAGTGCGGGACGACTGTCACGGTATTTCACTTTCTCGCAGGCATTGATGACCCAATAGAAACGCTCAGACCTTACGACTGGTCTGGATGCAAGGCAATGGTTTGTGGGGGGAATGATGAAGGGCAGTCAAATTGTACTGCGGATAGTGCAATTGATGCGATTCGAAATAAAGGAATATCTCTAGAACATGTTTCCGGCGCATCTAGTTGCGGAGTTGATGAGAACGGTGACTGGTATGAGAAGTAAAGACGGTTGGAGATGGAAGATTTTTGGTGTTATTTTACTGTCAGTTACGTGCCTTGCCTTTATTATCGAATGGGTAGCAAATAAAAAATTACATGCAATGTGGCTGATTGAAACAGTCGGTGCAATTGATAACCTTAGGCTATACCCTCCCGAAGGTGTAGAAAGGGAAGAGTGGGACAGAATGGTTGGCTGGACAGCCGTCGGAGTTCCGAATTGTTTTTGCGAGACTTCACATATCGTCAGTCCAGACGAATTTAAGAATTTCAAGCGTGAGCTTGCCGTATTGTTGAAGCCTGGTGCTGATAAAAAAGACCTTGAGTGGATTTGGGATCAGATGGCCGAGCATTCCAAGATTGGCAAGGCTGGATATGTAGATCGCTTTCGTCCACAGAATAAGAGATAGACTTAGTCAGTAAGGTCTCCGCCAATTGCGGACGGGGAGCCAGTTGGTCACTTTGGGTTGATTTGCCGTTTTCCCAATTTTTTCCCTATAGGATTACCAACGGTGTTTTGGTTTTCCTATCGTCCCAATCGTGGCTCAAGCGAGCCATGAGATACCGTTTTCGAGCACTTTGTTGCACCGAATTTGGTCATTTGCTCTCCACTGCGTTCATCTCAGTGGAAGCATGACTAACAAGCTAGCCACGATGCACTCACGCCCCCCCTTCCCTTGTGTCTCGCCTACGGCGAGACACAAGGGAAGGGGGGGATATAATGGGGAGATGCGTAGCTAGCTTGTTAGTCATCGCTCCACCGACACGAGGTCGGAATGGAGGCGTTCGTGTTCAGATCAAAGCTACTCACACGAGTGCATGAGCACTCAAGCTGCGAGCAGGTTATTGTTTCACCAACTTCGAGCTCACTGATCGACGCGAACTCTTGGCTCGTGAACCACCAGTCCTGCAGCGTGAGTTGCATTCTTATTCACCCTCCCAAAGAATTCGGGAGGGTCGAGTGGAGGGACGATCGCGAGGGGAGGGGGTTTTAAGATCGCTGGCTAGTCGGGCCGTTATGCATTGCTGTGCCTTTCACCCTCTCCGAGCTACGCTCGACTCTCCCTCGAGGGAGAATGAATGCATTCTTATTCACCCTCCCAAAGAATTTGGGAGGGTCGAGTGGAGGAACGATCACTCGGGGAGGGGGTTTTAAAATCGCCGACCAGCCGGAGCGTTTATGCATTGCTGTGCCTTCCACCCTCTCCGAGCTACGCTCGACTCTCCCTCGAAGGGAGAGTGAATGCTGTAACTGCGAAGAGCCTTGTCACAGCATTGCTCTTTGTCGCCTCGAGGCCTTTGCTGTTTTGATTTCGTTGTTTCGGCACTTCGCTCTGTGGATAACACGAGACTTCGGTATTAGTGTCGATTGGTGTTTCCGTCCCCTTTTCTGTCCCCTTTCCCTAAAGTCCAGCTTCAGGTGAAATGCCGGTGTAATTGTAAGGGGTAATGCTTTTGAGCTGCGACTTGATCTCGTCGCTTACTCCCAGGCCGTCGATAAAGCGATTGAAGGTGTCTTGATCGACGGCATGATTCCCTCGGGTGAGCTCTTTGAGGGCCTCGTAGGGGTTCGGGACTTTTTCGCGTCGCAAGATCGTCTGAATGGCCTCTGCAATGACGATCCAGTTCTTTTGTAGATCTTGCTCCAGTTGGCCTTCGTTAAGGACCAATTTGCCTAGCCCCCGCTTGATGGATCGCAATGAAAGAATTAGGTGCGCAAACGGAACTCCGATGTTGCGAAGAACAGTAGAGTCGGTCAAATCTCGCTGCAATCGGGATATCGGAAGCTTGGCCGCTAGATGTTCCCATAGGGCGTTCGCGATACCGAGATTCCCCTCGGCATTCTCAAAGTCGATCGGATTCACCTTGTGAGGCATCGCGCTCGAGCCGACCTCGCCCGCTTTGATCTTTTGCTTAAAGTAATCCATCGAAACGTAGGTCCAAATGTCTCGACAGAAATCGATGAGAATGGTGCCGATCCGTTTCAGGCAATCCATCTGGGCTGCTAAGTCATCGTAGTGTTCGATCTGGGTGGTGAACTGCTGGCGTTGCAAACCAAGCCGACTTGAAAGAAATTGGTTTCCAAAGTCGATCCAATCGATTTGCGGAAATGCCACGTGATGAGCGTTGAAGTTTCCGGTTGCACCGCCAAACTTGCCCGAGGTCGGCAACGATTCTAGTACCGCAAGCTGCTTGCCTAGTCGCTCGACAAAGACGAGCATTTCTTTGCCCAACCTGGTCGGCGAGGCTGGTTGGCCGTGAGTACGGGCCAACATCGGAATGGATATCCATGCGACTCCCAGCTCTCGGATGGTCGCAACGAGCTCGTGGAGTTGCGGGATCATTTCCTGCTTGAGAGCATGCATCCAAGACATGGGAACCGCAGTGTTGTTGACATCCTGCGAAGTCAACCCAAAGTGAACCCACTCTCGTTGTTCGTGGAGCCCCCAAGCATCCATGCGGTCCTTGATAAAATACTCGACCGCTTTCACGTCGTGATTGGTCACTCGTTCGTGTGCTTTAACGGCCTTGGCATCATCGAGCGAAAAATTGCGGTAGAGGCTGAGCAAATTCTCGCGATCGGCATCCAAAAATTGAACCAAGCCATGATCAGCCAGCATCAACAAGTACTCGACTTCAACCCATACGCGATACTTGATCAGTGCGTACTCGGAGAAGTACTCGTCGAGTCTTGGAAAGTTGTCCCCGAGTTCGGAGCTGCTGAGTTGGGAACGATAGCGACCATCGATGGGAGAAACAGCGGTGAGAGGCTCTAAGTGCATTTTGGCTTACTAGCTAGGATTACCGGGATACAAGACGGCGCGTTGGGCATACTTGGCCAGAATGTCGGTCTCTAAGTGAACTTGATCGCTCGCTCGAAGCCGGCCCAGCGTGGTGACCTCAAGAGTGTGAGGAATTAGAGCGATCGTAAAGGAATCAGCCGTGACATCGACGACCGTCAGGCTTACACCGTCAATGGTTATAGAGCCCTTTGGGACCATCTGAAACAACAAGGCTGTGGGGGCCGATATTCTAAAGTGCGACCAGGGGCCTTCTTCACGACGTTCCTCGAGTCGGCCCAAACCGTCTACGTGTCCGCTGACAAAATGCCCACCGAGCCTGTCACCCACTCGCAACGAGCGTTCGATGTTGATGGGATCCCCAACTTGCTTGTGGCCAAAAAGGGTTTTCGAGAGGGTTTCTGATCCGAGTTCGAAGTCGCATTCCGAGCCACGAATCTCGACAACGGTCAAACAGCAACCAGCGTTGGCAATGCTGTCTCCGATAGCCACTCCCTCTGAGAGGATGCCTAGATCAACCGCCATTCTAAGCCCAGCCCCCTCGCGGGTGAGTTTTCGAACGATCCCCATACCTTCGACAAGACCAGTGAACATGACGTTACGACTCGTTCGTGTTGTTCTTTTGTGAAGCGATCCTAGTCGCCTCGATCAGTTCGATAATTTGCTCGACGGTCAGCTCTTCGGCTCTCATGTTTTCTTTAAGACCGAGCTTTTGAAGGACTTCGTCCACCTGCGGTTTGGTGAGCGAATCTTGCGTCGCGGTGAACACCTGGCTGCGCAAGAATTTTCTGCGATGAAAGAAAAGTGCTCTCAAGGTCACGTGAAAGTATTCCAAATCGTTGATGCGGCTCCGCTTGGCTTCGTTTGGCTTGACACGGATAATGGCAGAGTCGACCCGCGGGCGAGGCCAGAACACTGATGGTGGCAAGGTTCGCAGAATTTCACAGTCGCACAGAGCTTGCATCCATATCGACAGAGCGCTGTAGTCCTTGCAGCTCGGCGGGGCAACGATTCGGTCTGCGAGCTCCTTTTGAATGGTGACTACCATTCGTTCTGGGCGTGGAGATACGGATAGCAAGTTGCTGATGATGGGGGTCGCAACATTGTAAGGGAGGTTCGAGATTAGTTTGAATCGAGAGTTTGGTACCTCTGCGAGCTTCTCCTGGACGGAGTTCATGACCTCGGGGCGGAAATGATTTTTGTTTCTGAGAACATCGAACGAGAGCATGGTCACGTTCGGATTGGCCTGTAGCTCACGAGCCGCTAGCTCTTGCAAGTCGCGGTCGATCTCGACCGTGATGACGTGAGCAACATGCGGGGCCATTTTTTTGGTAAGAGACCCCATACCTGTCCCGATCTCCAGGATGATGTCGTCCGGGCGCAACTGAGCCCCCCGGGTGATAACATCCAAGATATTGAGATCGATCAGAAAATTCTGACCGTATTTGGTTTTGGGTTCGATCCCGGCCGCCTGGAAGGTCTGGCTCAGGTAGCTAAATGTTTGACGTTCTGACATGTTGTGGATTGTCAGGCAGGTAGCCGGGATCTCAAGTCCTAATTGCGCTATTTTCAGGCGCGGATCTCGAAAATCGCTTCAATTTCGACCGCGATACCGCCGGGGAGCGAGTTTGTGCCCAAAGCGCTTCGGACTCCGATTCCGTGGTCATCCCCCCAAAGATCGAGGAATAGTTGGCTGCAACCATTGATTACCGCGGGCGATTGATCGAATTCGTCCGTGCAACGAACGAGCCCGAGCAGTTTCACGACGCGAGAAACCCGATCCAGGGAGCCCAGCGAAGCTTTAAGCGTAGCCAGCATCGCCAGTCCGGTTTGTCGGGCGGCGACTTGGCCTTGTTCGACCGTCATGTCTGCACCGAGCCGCCCCGTTATCAAAGTCTTGTCACTTTTCAGGGGCCCGTGTCCAGACACGTAAGCGAGGCTACCAACGATCAAAACAGGCTTGTACAGCCCAACCGGTTTTGGCGCTGGGGGGAGCTCAAGTCCCAAGGATTGCAATTTCAATTCGACGTCGGTCATTGTGCCAGTCCTCTTAGTTTGATTTAGTTTTGCAGATACGATAAGTAATCAAAGATACCAATCAAATCTTGATTGTAACCCCCACTCTATCTTTATCTTTAAGACATTGCCCTTGATGGGCTGCTAGCTAGTGACGGAAGATGAAGATTCGGCCACCATAAAACTCACCGTTGATGGAGGAGAGGTCAGCGTGGAGCGTATGGCTCGCCAGCTCTCTTCGGGACAACTAAAAATGCAAGCAACATAGCGAACATTAAACAAATACAGGCGAGCGCGAACGGAGCTCCTTGCCAGAAATCGCTCCGCTCGGGAGCTCGCGACCATCGAAACACTAAGGCGTACATCCCCGGGCCGATCAACCCAGCTAACCCCATGATCGAGCTATTGGCACCAGATAGTCTGCCTTGATCCAGTGGTCCAATCTTAGAAGACATAACTCCACTAAGCGAGGATTGGAAGAAACCCATCAACGCGAAAAAGATGGTGGAGTAGAAAAAAGTTGAACCGTCCCGAGCGGCAGAGTATGCGGCAAAACCAAGTATCCCTCCCGTCAATCCTACGAACACGAGAATCCGTTCTCCAAATCGCTTGACCGCAGGACGCACTAGCCCTCCTTGCACGATCATGTTCAATATGCCTACCGTCCCGAGTGCTAAACCTACTTGATAAGGCTTCCATCCAAAGTAGGTGTCGGTATAGATCACAAAAACGTTTTGGAAAGCAAGGTGCGCTAATTGGTAGGAAAGCAAGATTAAGGCCATGGGGAGCAATCCCTTGGCAGACAGAAGCAAACGCAGAGAGCCGAGCGGATTAGCCCTAGCCCAAGAAAAGGGTCTACGTTTTTCTTTAGGTAGGGACTCTGGCAATATAAAGTAGCCGTACATCCAATTGGCGATCGTCAAGGCTGCTGAGACCCAAAAGGGAAGCCGCAGGCTGATCTCGCCGAGAAATCCTCCCATAATCGGTCCTAAAACAAATCCCACACCGAATGCTGCACCGAAGAGCCCGAAGGCTGCCGTGCGTCGCTCGACCGGTGTCACATCAGCCAAATAAGCCTGTGCAGTAGAAAAGCTCGCTGCCGTGATGCCGGTGATGATTCTCCCAACCAAGAGCCACCACAGGTTCGGTGCAATTGCAAGCAATATAAAATCGAGCCCAAGTCCAAAAGCGGATACAAGCAAAATAGGCCGCCTCCCGAACTTGTCCGATAGAGCGCCAATGATGGGAGAGCAAAAAAACTGCATCAACGCCCACAGGGTACCAAATAGACCTATGTAATAAGATGCAACGCGTTCATCACCACCCACCAACTCCTTGATCAACTTTTGAAGCACGGGAATGATCAATCCCAGCGAAAGTACATCGAGAACAACGGTGATCAGAATAAATGCTATCGCCGCGCGACGTGGCCCCTTGGTCGGCGAGTTAGATTCGGACTGTTGAGAATCGGACTGCATTTATTCGGCCTGCTAGCTCGCGTTGAAAAAGTCACCATGCGATGATCTCGCAAAACGACAGAGGCGTGCATTAATGTTAGGCTGCCGCCAACAATTCTCTCGATTCACCGAAAGCCACCGTCGCGGGTGCCATAATATCGCCAATCTGGCAGCACTTCGACGGCTGTTTGGCAACACGGCTCTAGAAAGCTAACCATTCCTTCGCAACCCAACAAAACGGTCTTGGTGAACAATAAGACGTCCTAATATCGCTTGATTTCTGTCCGAAGCCAAGAAATTTTCGAAATCATGAATTGCTTTGGGTACTACTTGGACCCTGGGGGCATTATACTAGATGTGCCCGTCGGATGGATCACGGTACGCGATCTGTCTGTCCTCCCACCTCGACATGGTATGCCTGGACGTCTTTGACCCTACCCTGATTATCAAAGATTGAGCATGTCCTAAATCGCCTGTTACTCGAGTCATTTTTTTCTTACAGAGTCACAATCCATTTCACGGAGAATTATCGTGATGCGATGTCTTGGAAATCCGCTTGGACGCCGTGGTTTTCTTACTGTTGGAGCTCTCGGCGGGCTCGGACTTTCTATGGGCGATCTGTTTCGATTGCAAGCCCGAGCCGACCAAAAGCACTACGACTTTATCGACGCGAAAGCCGATAGTGTCATCCACGTTTTCTTGCCCGGAGGAATCGCTCACCAAGAAACGTTCGACCCCAAGCCCTACAGCCCGCTCGAGTATCGTGGCGAACTGGGAACGATCAAAACCAAGACCGGCGAGGTTTTTAGCGAAACCGTTCCGCGACTGGCTGCTCTGGCGGACAAGTTCAGCGTGATTCGCTCGGTGACTCACGGCGAGGCGGCCCACGAACGTGGCACCCACAATATGTTTACTGGTTACAAACCGTCACCGGCTCTCGTCTTCCCGAGTTTTGGTTCGGTGATTAGCCACGAGTACGGACCTCGCAACAATCTGCCCCCCTACGTCGCGGTCCCCAATGCGGCCAACGAATACGCGGGGACCGGTTATCTGAGTTCTTCTTACGGCCCATTCGCCTTGGGAGCCGACCCGGCTAACAACGGATTCCGCGTTCAAGACTTAAGTCTCCCGTCCGGCGTGGACATGACTCGTTTTGAGCGTCGTCGTTCGGCTCTCGATGCCGTTAATGCCCACTTCAATTCGAAACAGAATGCGGATGCGATCGATGCGATGGACACCTTTTATCAGCGTGCTTACTCCTTAATCAGCAGCGAAAAGGCGCGAGAAGCGTTCAATATCGATGCGGAGGATGCAGCTCTTCGCGATCGATACGGTCGCAACACTGCGGGACAAAGATTGCTTATGGCAAGGCGATTGGTCGAGGCAGGCGTTCGATTTGTCTCGGTGACCTACGGTGGTTGGGACATGCACAATCAGATCTCGGCCGGTATGCGGCGCGATATGCCTGCTCTCGATCAGGGGCTAGCGACGCTCATGGAAGATTTGGAATCCAGAGGCTTGTTGTCTCGAACGCTCATTCTCGTCAGCAGCGAGTTTGGTCGTACTCCGAAAATCAACAATGAAGCAGGGCGGGATCACTGGCCCAAGGTTTTCTCAGTGATGATGGCCGGAGGAGGAGTAAAGGGTGGTCTGATCCATGGGTCCTCTGATGCGACCGCTACGGAGCCAGAGTTCGACCCTGTCACCCCAGAGGATCTTGCGACAACCATGTATCACTTGCTGGGTATCGTGGCGGATAAAGAGCTGATGGCACCAGGGGATCGGCCCGTCGAGATATGCGATGGTGGCGAGTTGATCAAAGATATTCTTGCGTAGATTCTTACCACTCGCATGATCCACTAGGACAGAGAAGTAATTTTATGGCTAGCCTGATCAGGTTTTGTTTCGGTACTGCGCTATGTGCGTTTTTTTCGAGTTTGGTAACCGCTGGTAATCCCGACGTCGTCAATCTTTCTATACCTGGATTGCAGCGGGGGACTACGGGGGAAGTCTTCTTCGCGGGTGCACGGATCGGTGACGCGAATGCTGTCCTATTCTTTACGCCGGGGATCACAGCACGAGACGTGACCAAGATCGACGCGAACCAAATCAAGGCAACGATCGACGTATCTGCTGACGTGAAGCCCGATTTGCACCCCTTTCGCATTGTCACTGACACAGGGATCAGCAACATCCGATTGTTCGGTGTATCGGACTTGCCAATTGTGGCTGAGGTCGAGCCGAACAGTGAATTCGCATCGCCGCAGCCAATCCCTATGAACTGTACGGTGCAAGGAGTGGTTAAAGGCGAGGACGTAGACTACTTTGTAGTGGAACTCAAAAAAGGGGAGACCATGCATGTCGAGCTCGAGGGGCTACGACACTCCTATATGTATAATTTTTTCGACCCCTACATCGCAATCTACGACGAAAAACGTTTCGAAATCGCCGCTAGCGACGATTCCATTTTTCTTCAACAAGACTGCTTGGCTGCGATTACCGCCCCCGAGGATGGGAAGTATATCATCGAAGTTCGCGAGAGCAGTTTTGGAGGCAATGATTCCTGTAAATACCAGCTACATGTCGGCCATTTCCGTAGACCGATTGCGATTTTGCCGTCTGGTGGCCCCCCAGGTCAACCACTGACCGCAAAGTGTATTGATGTTCTCGGCAACGAATGGGAGGAAACGTTTACCGTTTCGGAGACTCCCCAAGAAGCTTATCCAATATGGTCCGAATTGGATGGGTTGCGTTCCCCCTCTCCGAATTGGATCCGTGTGAACGAACTGACCAATATTGTTGAGCAGGAACCGAACGGTGATCACAACAAAATCGAATTGGTTCATACCATACCAGCAGCGTTCAATGGCGTGCTGCAATCAAAGGGTGATCGCGACTTCTTCGTTTTCGAGGCCAAGAAAGATCAGCAAATCGAGGTGAGGGTTCATGCTCGTTCCCCGCTTCGTTCACAAGTTGACCCGGTCTTGCAGATTTGGAAGGTAGGTGGAGGCGTTCTCGCCGGCAACGACGATAGCGGTGGACCTGATAGCTACTTGTCGTTCAAAATTCCGGAGGATGGAAAGTATGCCATCTGCGTCTACGATCACCTGGGTAATTATGGAAAGCATTTCGTCTATCGGGCTGAGGTAACACTCCCCACGCCGGGCGTAGAACCATCCGTCGTAGAACAAGAGCGATACGTGTCGCAGGTTGTTAACGTCCCTCGTGGTGCGCGAATGGCGGTGGAAGTCAACGTAGCCCGTCGCAATATCGGTGGAAACGCCTTGTTGGAAGCAATCGATCTACCACCGGGAATGACTCATGCGGAAACGATTTGCTCGGCAGACCAAGCCAAGGTGACGATGCTTTTCCGTGGGGAAGAGGCCGCGACCAATGCTGGCAAGCTCGTAGACTTTACAGCCACGATCGAACCATCGGCTGAGCAAAAAATTGTCGGACGGTTAAGGCAAAGAACCCAGCTTGTTCGAGGACAAAACAATGTTGATGTCTGGGGGACAACAAGAGATCAGCTCGCTGTCGCCCTCATCGATCCAGCACCATTCGATATCGAGGTTGTGCAACCACAAGTTCCGTTGGTTCGCAATGGATCACTCGCATTGACGGTGAACATTACTCGCAAAGAAGGATTCGACAAACCTGTAACGGTTTCTATGCTAGGGACACCCCCCGGTATCGGTGCGGCCACATTCACCATCCCGGGAGATCAGTCGACCGGTCTGATGCAACTGACGGCCAATGGTGGTGCTCCGATACGAGAATGGCCACTAGTTTTGATGGCTTCTACAGATGTCGGTTACGGTCCCATTCAAGTCGCAAGCGAATTCTTCAAGCTGAGCATCATGGAACCACTCTTTGAATTCCAGTTCGCGAAAACAATGGCCGAACAAGGCAAACCTGTGGATGTTGTCGTCGGCGTCAAACTAAAGAGACAGGTCGAGGGGGAGGTAGAACTGGAGATACTCGGTGTGCCGCCAGGAACCACGGCGACTACTCCCAAGCAGCCCGTCCCCGCCGATGCGGAACGTCTGGCATTTACCATCGATGTTCCAGCCGACACGCGGGCTGGCAACTATAAAACCATCGTCTTTCGCGGGACGGTGACAAGCCCACTCGGAGTGATAACACAAGTCAACGGGAATGCAGAAATGCAAATCGATGTTCCGATCGTCGTCGCAACTCCCGACCCTACGCCAGCAACGGCAGTCGAAACACCTCCCGCCAACACGACCAAGCCACTAACTCGGCTGGAACAACTTAAACAGCAACGAGGCAAATAGACAAATGAAATCTTATATCCTAGCCTGTTGGGTTTGTGTTAACTTACTCGGTCTGAGTGGTGCTCAAGAACCAACGAATTCGGACCCTCGGCCTACAGATCCTGTCAGTGAAGCATCGAGCAATTCGGAATGGATAGAACTGACGGTTTATCCTCCATCCATCAAGCTGTCGTCTAAGACGGATTCTCAGCATGTCATCGCGGTCGCGACTCGCAAGGATGGCGTCACCATGGACGTTACCGATCAGGTCTCTTGGACGTTCGATAACGATTCCCATGTCGAATGGAATGAATTCGTCGTCTCGCCAAAGGCTGACGGATCCAGCCGATTGACCGCTGCCTGGAATGAAATGAGCTCCGGATGCGATATCACTGTAACCGACTCGGAAACGGTGCGTCCGATTCACTTCGAAAAGGATATTATGCCGATCTTGACCAAAGCGGGATGTAACTCCGGTTCGTGCCACGGTGCCGCTCGAGGCAAGGATGGATTTCAGTTGAGTTTGTTCGGTTACGACCCTATGGGGGACTATCATCGAATCACCAGAGAGATTGGAATTCGTCGCATCAATCTGGCAGTCCCCGAGCAAAGTCTGCTTCTGTTGAAGGCGATTGGTGCCGTCCAGCACTCGGGTGGAAAGAAAATTGAACCTGGTAGCAAACATTACGAAACATTGCTTACGTGGCTAAAAGGTGGGGCAGTTCCTGATGCGGCTCGAGCACCGATCGTAACATCTGTTGAGGTCTATCCAACACAAGCGGTTCTCGAGGGCGCCGACAAGTCACAAAGACTAGTAGCCAAAGCCAAGTATGCCGATGGTACCGAACGAGATATATGGGATCTCGCTACTTTTTCTACAAACAACGAGCTCACTGGTGCCGTTTCGGAAGCAGGTGAAGTCACCAGCGGTGTACGTGGTGAAGCATACGTCTTCGCACGCTTTGACACGCACACCGTCGGGAGCCAGATTCTCGCTTTGCCGGAGGGCCTGAGCTACAAAGCTCCTGAACAGGCCGGGAATTACATCGATGCATTGGTCAAGGAAAAGCTTCAGAAGTTAAGGCTTCCTGAGAGCGAATTGTGTAGTGACGAGGATTTCGTACGTCGCACCTCCATCGACATTGTTGGTCTGCTACCGACCGAAGAAGAGACGGTTCAGTTCGTAACGAGTACCGATGCAGATAAACGATCGAAGTGGATCGACACGTTGCTCGATCGCAAGGAATTCAGCGAGATCTGGGCTATGAAGTGGTCCAATCTTTTAATGATAAAGAGCAATAACCAAGTGAGCTATAAGGCCGCTTATCTCTATTACAACTGGCTTACCAATAAAATCGCCGCTGATACACCCATCGACCAAATCGTTCGTGAGCTGGTTAGTGCAACAGGTGGGACATTCGAGAACCCTGCGACTAATTTTTATCAAGTCGAGTTGGACCGACTCAAGCTCTCGGAGAATGTAGCTCAAACCTTTATGGGGATTCGAACGCAATGCGCCCAATGTCATAATCATCCTTTCGATCGCTGGACTATGGGTGATTACTATGGGTTTGTCGCGTTCTTCGCCCAAATCGGTCGCAAACAAGGGGAAGACTATCGACAACTTGTGGTCTTCAACGCTGGCGGTGGAGAAACCAACCATCCTGTTGGAGGAGCGGTGGTTAAGCCCAAGTTTCTTGGTGGAGAAGTTCCAGACGTCGCGGGCAAGGATCGTCGTCAAGTTCTCGCCGATTGGATCACTAGTCAGGATAATCCTTACTTTGCTCAAAGTATAGCGAATCGGATTTGGGCACACTTTACTGGGGTGGGAATCGTCAATCCTGTCGATGATTTCCGGGCGAGCAATCCGCCTAGCAATCCCGAACTTTTAGATGAGTTGGCCAAGCGATTGGTGGAGTACAAGTACGATATCAAGCAGTTAGTTCGCGACATTTGCAATTCGCATACTTATCAGCGGTCTTGTACGCCGGTTCCGGGGAATGAAACGGATACAAGAAACTATTCTCATGCCACAGTTCGTCGTATTCCAGCCGAGAATTTGCTCGACTGTATTTCTCAGGCGACCAATACCAAGGACAAATTCCGTGGACTACCGCAAGGAGCCCGAGCCGTTCAGATTGCGGATGGAGCTACCAGCAACTACTTTTTGACTTCATTCGGACGTAGCCAACGTACAACGGTCTGCGAAGACGAAGCGACTACCGATCCATCCTTGTCGCAAGCTTTACACCTCATCAACGGTGATGCGACCGGTGGCAAAATTAATAGCGGGGGGCTCCTCAAAACCTGGAAGGACCAAGGGCTCAGCCAACATCAGATCATTGAAAGGATCTACATGCGTTGCCTTTCTCGCGCTCCGACTGAGTCGGAAACAGCCAACCTCTTAAAATCAATCGCGGAGTCACCCAACGAAGATCAAGGATTGCAGGACGTGTTCTGGGCTGTTCTTAACAGCCGCGAATTCATCTTCAATCATTAGACTACTGCTTGGAATTGAATCACATGTTTACTAAAAGACTATCGATTCTATGTCTCCTCGGGATGCCCTTTGCGGCCAATGCTGATGAGCCCACTAAAGTGACGTTTGATGACCATATCAAGCCGATCTTTCGCGAGCACTGCACTTCATGTCACAACGTGAATGAAAAGAAGAGCGGCCTGGCTCTCGATACGTATCAGTCGACGATGGAGGGAGGGAGTTCTGGAGAGGTCGTTTACGAGGGAGATCTCGATTCGTCTCGGCTGTACGCATTGACGGCCCACTTGGAGCAGCCGTACATGCCACCTAATCAAGATATGATTCCGCAGGTCAAGGTGGACTTGATCAAACAGTGGATCGAGCAAGGCATGCCCGAGAATAGTGGCTCGGAAATCAAAAAGCCCAAGGCGAACTCGATGGCGTTAGCCGTTGTAGTTGGCAGACCCGAGGGAGCCCCTCCTATGCCCAAGACGATACTAAAGCAAACCCCGTTTGCAACCGAGCGGGCAGCCACCACCTCCGCGATTGCCGCGAGTCCTTGGTCCCCTCTCGTAGCGGTCGCCGGCCAGATGCAAGTGTCACTCTACCACACTGAGACCGGTGAACTGCTGGGCATTATTCCTTTCCCCGAGGGAGAGGTCTATTCCATTACGTTCTCCCGAGATGGGCGTTTGATTTTACTCGGAGGTGGTCGTCATAGTCACAGTGGTTTGGCTGCATTGTATGAAATCGAAACCGGCAATCGAATCGCTAAGGTGGGGGATGAGCTGGATGTTGTTCTCGGGGCTGACATTAGCGATGACAACACCTTGATCGCCATAGCTGGACCACAAAAAATGGTTCGCGTTTATGACACGCTAACCGGCGAATTGAAGTTCGAACAAAAGAAACATACAGATTGGATTTATACAGCTCGGTTTAGTCCGGATGGATTATTGCTTGCGACAGGAGACCGTAGCTCCGGGCTCGTCGTTTGGGAAACTCACACTGGCCGACTATATATGGATCTCCAAGCCCACAAGGGTGAGATTCGATCGATCACTTGGCGTCCGGATTCCGCTGCATTAATTAGCAGTTCCACAGATGGTACTCTCAAGATGTGGGATATGAATAATGGAAACGTTATCAAATCCTGGGATGCTCACCCAGGCGGAGCATTGGCGGTAGCAACATGCAACGACGGCACCATCGCATCAACGGGACGCGATAACAAAGTCAAAGTCTGGGACGCAGGCGGGAATCTCGTCGCCGAAATGCCGGCCTTGGTCGAGGCTGGTCACCAGGTTGCCATATCGGTCGACAGCAAGCAGGTGATCGCGGGAGATTGGGCGGGCAACGTCCGATTATGGCAACGGGCCGATCCTACCAACGAGAAAGCCTTGCGAGCAAACCCCGCACCCTTAGAGGAGATTCTTTCCAAGCTTTCAGCGGAACAAGATAACTTGTCGCAATTGGTGCAAACTCTGATGCAGCGATATCAATCGGAGACGTCCCAGCAAGCAGCATTGCAGCAGCAGTTACAAAGTTTGCAGGCTGAGGTGGCACAACTCCAATCAGATATCCAAGCCTCTACTTCAGAACAAAACGAATTGAAGCCCATCGTAGAACAACTCGATGCAAAGGGAGAGTCGAAGAAAACCGAACTTGCCTCAACTCTCGCTTCTGTAAAAGCGAAGCGTGGCGCGCGCGACTTGGCCGCTCGGAATTTGAAGGAGTTCGAAACTCAGCTTGAGATGTTGATCGCAAAGGGAAAAGCGGAGGGTGAAGCGGAGGAAGCTATCCAATCTAAGACTCTGGAAGTACGAACCCAGTGCGAAATCCAAAGAGTGGCGATGGGCATTTTTGCGTCAGAGCTACAACCTTTGGAGCAATCTGCTGCCAAACAAGAAGAAGAGTTGGCAACGTTGAGTCTGGAACTCGATCCCAAGAAGATCAAGCTCTCGGAATTAGCTGCGAACTTAAAACAATGGACCGAACAACTTGCTGAAAAGGAAAGGCAGATCGAGCCCACCATGGTGGCCTTAACGGCGGCCGTCGATAAAGCTAACGCAACTAAGGCGGAGCTAGAACAAGTTCAAGCGAATCTCGCGGTGGTTCAGGAGAAAGTCCAATCTGTGCAGTCGGATCTTTCTGCATTCGAGAATCGACTAGCCGAGTTAACTGCCACTCAAGAAGCCTATCGAGAATCGATGGAGAGTCTGAATGCGCGGCTTGCACCGGTCGAAACCGATCTCGCATCCAAAATGAAGGAGTCAGAAGAGCTCGCCAAAAGACTTAGCCAACTGGAAACCCAAATTGCCGAGATGCAAAAACAGCTTGCAGAGGAGAAAGCAAAGAAGGAATCGACCTCAGCGACGGTAGCTGCCCACAAGGATACCGCTGCCTCGATGAAAGAGGAGCAACAAAAAATCGAAGCTGATGCAGCATCGCTGCAAGTGCAATTAGACCTTTTCCGGCAAGCATTCCAAAAGTAGCGGTAGAAATAACTATTTCGCGATCTCTTACGTCACACCAATACAGGGGTGGTGTGCAGTTTAAGCACACAGCTCCTGTTGTTCGTCTCAGCTTTTGCATGGTGTGATTTCTAATATCGCTTAATTGTGTCGCAGTTACTCTCTCTCGACACAAATCTTCTGATTTCTCGGGTCTCGGGAACAGTAGTTGCGATTCTGATGTAATCCGTAACAAGAGCTTGCGTTTTACAACCTCTTCGGCATGCCCTGTAAGGATCGAACCGTGAAGGCGCGAACAGCGACAATCGATGGAAATGAAGCGGTAGCCCGAGTGGCTTACGCCTTGAGTGAAGTGATCGCAATCTACCCAATTACTCCCGCGACACCCATGGGGGAGTGGGCGGACGAGTGGTCATCGCGCGGTGTGAAGAATTGCTTTGGCGATGTGCCTCACGTCGTGGAAATGCAAAGCGAGGGAGGAGCGGCGGGCGCTTTGCATGGTGCACTCCAGGGCGGAGCACTCGGGACCACCTTTACCGCCTCCCAGGGATTGTTGCTTATGATCCCGAATATGTTCAAGATCGCTGGCGAACTCACTCCCACCGTTATCCATGTGGCGGCGCGAGCGGTCGCGACTCATGCGCTTTCCATTTTCGGCGATCATAGCGACGTGATGACGGTCCGCAATACTGGCTTTGCCATGCTGGCCTCTGCTTCGGTCCAAGAAGCTCATGACATGGCCTGCGTTGCCCATGCAGCATCACTCAAGGCTCGCATTCCTTTCCTGCATTTCTTCGATGGTTTTCGCACCAGTCACGAGATCAACAAAATCTCCCTCTTGAGCGAAGATGATATTCAGAGCATGATCGATCGTGAGGCTCTGTCGGAGCACCGCGCCCGGTCGCTCGATCCGAATCGTCCCGTGCTCCGAGGTTCCGCACAGAACCCCGATGTCTTCTTCCAATCTAGAGAAGCTGTTAACTCGTTCTATGATGCGTTACCTGCAATCGTTGAAGCCCAATTCGAACAACTGGCTCAACTCACTGGCCGGTCTTACCAACCTTTCGAATACGAAGGGGCATCCAATGCAGAACAAGTGATCGTCATGATGGGATCAGGCTGCGGGGCAGCACGAGAAATGGTGAGGCAACTTAACGCCGATGGTAAGAGTGTAGGTTTGCTCAAGGTTCGCCTCTATCGCCCCTTCGATTCTGTGCGATTCATCAAGGCACTGCCCGAGTCTGTTCAGCAACTTATTGTACTGGATCGGACTAAGGAACCGGGAGCGGTGGGTGAACCACTCCTTCTCGATGTATATGCGTCCCTGGCAAGAAGCTGGAAGGAGATCCATTCAACGCCGGCCCCGACGGTATTGGGGGGGCGCTACGGATTGGCTTCTAAGGAGTTCACACCCGCTATGGCGCGAGCCGTCTTTGAGAATGGATGGAGTCAGCATCCAAAACGTGAGTTCACAGTGGGTATTCGCGATGATGTAACTCATTTGAGTTTGCCATGGGATGAATCCCATCACGACGAGTCCTCTCATGTGAAAAGGGCCGTGTTCTTTGGCTTGGGGAGTGACGGCACGGTAGGAGCTAACAAAAACTCCGTAAAAATTATCGGAGAAGAGACCTCGTTGCATGCGCAAGGTTACTTTGTCTATGACTCTAAGAAGTCGGGTTCGACCACGATATCGCATTTGCGATTTAGTCCTGAGCCAATCGACTCGACCTATCTCATACGGCAAGCCGGCTTCGTAGCATGCCATCAATTCGATTTGCTTTTTCGTATGCAAGTTATGGATGTGGCAGCTTTCGGAGCCACCTTCTTGCTCAATAGTCCCTATCCGGCTGATTCTGTATGGGAACAACTGCCTATCAATGTGCAGCAAGCGATCCGGGAAAAGGAGCTTCGACTTTTCGTCATTGATGCCAATCGGCTTGCAACTCAGTCGGGTCTGGCTGGGCGCATCAATTCGATTATGCAGACCTGCTTCTTTGCTTTAGCGGAGATATTCCAGCGAGAACAAGCTATAGAGCATATCAAGAACGCGGTTCGCAAGACCTACTCCAAGCGAGGTGAGGCGATTGTAGAGCGAAATCTCGCTGCGATCGATGCGTCGCTGGAAGCGTTGTTCCCAGTTACCATTCCTCCACTCAACGACTCAACAGAGCCAATATCACGGGAGGAAGAAGAGTCGACAGAACCGGTCAATCGGATTGCGAAACTGATCATGCAAGGTCATGGCGATTTGCTACCTGTCAGCGCCTTGCCAATCGATGGGACCTTTCCGACCGGCACATCAAAACTCGAGAAAAGAAACATCGCAGCAAAGATTCCCATCTGGGATAGCGACATATGCACCGAGTGTGGTCTATGTTCACTCGTTTGCCCGCACGCTGCGATTCGTTACAAACTCTACGACTCGGGAGCATTGGATTCTGCTCCATCGACGTTCCGATTCCGCGAGAAGAAAACGAGCTCCGGCTCGGTGCAAATTAGTACGATCCAAGTCGCACCGGAGGATTGTACCGGTTGCGGAGTATGCGTTGATGTTTGTCCGGCCCGTAATAAACAGATTACGAAGCGGAAAGCCATCAATATGGAGCCAAAGGGAGATCATCTCGATACGGAAAGGGACAATTTCCAATTCTTCTTGGATTTGCCTGAAGCAGAACGAACCGAGGTAAAGTCCGAAACGGTAAAAGGCTCTCAGCAGTTGCTACCTCTGTTTGAGTTCTCCGGTGCATGTGCTGGTTGTGGAGAAACACCCTATCTCAAGCTGATGAGTCAGCTTTTTGGTGATCGATCGGTTGTAGCGAATGCGACCGGATGCTCCTCTATCTTTGGTGGTAATTTACCTACGACTCCTTGGACGAAGAACGCGGACGGTCGTGGTCCCGCGTGGGCCAACTCTCTTTTTGAAGACAATGCGGAGTTTGGGCTGGGAATTCGATTGGCGATGGATGCCAATCAGAGTCGTGTTCGAGAACTTCTCAACCAAAATCGCGATAGGCTTAATACCGACTTGGTCGACCAAATACTTACTGCTTCGCAATCCTCGGAGGCGGAGATCGCTCACCAACGAGAACGGGTTTCAAAGCTGAAGTGCGCTTTGCAAAATTCGACTTGTTCCGATGCGATCGAGATTGCTCAACTCGCGGATTGCTTGGTGAAGAAGAGCATGTGGATCGTCGGGGGTGATGGTTGGGCATACGATATCGGTTTTGGAGGACTCGATCATGTTTTAGCGACTGGCGCTAACGTCAACATTTTGGTCTTAGATACCGGTGTTTATTCGAACACTGGCGGGCAAGCCTCCAAGGCGACACCTCGAGCTGCTACGGCAAAATTTGCGTCGCAGGGGAGGAATGTGCACAAAAAGGACCTCGCCATGATCGCGGTTTCTTATGGCACAGTGTATGTGGCACAAATTGCGATCGGCGCCAACCCTGCGCAAGCGGTCCGAGCGTTTCACGAAGCAGAATCGTTTGATGGGCCATCGTTAATACTTGCTTATAGCACGTGTATTGCTCACGGTATCGATATGACCAAATCCATGTCCCATCAAAAGGATATTGTCAAATCAGGATTGTGGCCGTTGTTCCGATACGATCCGAGATTAGCCCATTCTGGTTCGCATCCCTTTATGTTGGATAGTCATGAACCGAGCATTCCCTTCCGTGAGATCGCACAAAAAGAGGCTCGATTCGCGATGTTAGCCCAGTCCAATCCTGAGCAATCGAATCGACTTATCAATCTGGCTCAACAGGATATCGACGATACGTGGCATTGGTACTCACAAATGGCCTCTATTGAGAGAGAATACGCGCACGAATGAAACCCAATCTCGAAGTTAAATATTTAGGCTTGAAGCTAGCCAATCCGATTGTTGCATCGTCTTCACCCCTGACGGGCAATCTCGATTCGCTTCAGGAACTCCAATCGGCGGGAGCGTCGGCGGTCGTGCTTCCCTCGTTGTTTGAAGAGCAAGTGGAGCACATCGAAATCGAGCTCGCTAATCTCTACGATTATCAGAGCGACTCACATCTGGAGTCGTCGGGTTACTTTCCTGAGATGGATTCGTATAACACGGGACCGACGCGTTATCTCGAACTTATCCGCACAGCGAAACGTTCCCTCTCCATCCCGGTCATCGCGAGCTTGAACGGCTCCAGTCGTGGGGGTTGGGTGCGATATGCGCAGACGATCGAGGATGCTGGGGCGGATGCGATCGAACTCAATATCTATTCGATCCCCTGCGAGCGTGAGATCAATTCTATGGACCTCGAAACCGACTACTGCAAGCTGGTGGAGGATTTAAGGTCACGGATCAGTCTTCCGATTGCAGTGAAAATCGGCCCTTACTTCACGTCGATCCCATCGTTCGCGGAAGCCTTAGTCGATTCTGGTGCCGATGCATTGGTACTGTTTAATCGATTCCTCGCCCCGGATATCGATTTTGAAACGTATTCCTTTCAGCCAACGTTGGAGTTAAGCGAACCGAGCGAGTTGCGTTTAACTTTACGTTGGCTCGCCATACTATGCGATCAAATCTCTGTTTCATTGGCAGCAACCGGTGGCATTCATTCGGCAGAAGATGCCATAAAAGCACTTTTGGTAGGTGCCGACGTAACAATGATGGCTTCTGCACTGCTCAAAAACGGTGCGACTTACGTACAAAAAGTGCTTCAAGACATGGAGAGTTGGCTGATCAATAACGAATACAGTTCGCTACATCAATTGCGAGGGAGTATGAGTTGGAATCGATGCTCCAATCCAGACGATTTATTACGGGCCAACTATCTGCGGACCTTGACCTCCTATACGCATGTGAAGAGGGGCAAGGCGTGAAGGAACTAGCCGATCAGGTTCACGGCACGATGCTCGAATCCTTTCTAGGAGATCAGTACCTGGGGGACTTCCTGTCTAACGGTGCGATCTTATCCTGCGAAAGCGGGGAATTGCTTTTCAAAGAGGGGGAGCGAAACGAATCCACTTACATCGTCGTGAAGGGACAGGTTGAATTGTTTATGACCATACCAGGGCGAGGCGAGAGTCGCATTCTAAGCTTAGGGCGTGGGGATTTGGTCGCTTGGTCAGCAATCACAGGTGATGCCACGATGACCTGCTCTGCGCGTTGCTTGCAACCAACGACCTTACTGCGATGGAAGAGTCAAGACATTCATGATCGTATGCAAGCGGATAAGGAATTCGGATTCCGATTCATGAGGTTAACGGCTGCTGTCCTGGCAAAGCGTTTGGTCGCAACGCGGCTTCAACTGCTCGACCTATTCTCTGTTCCCGCGATACGGAGATAGCAAGCGTGACTACGATCCCACCATCACACACAGATACTTTCGTTTCCAAACAGTACTGGCCTCATGAGACCTTGGGCAAATTTATCGATCAGCTCCGTCATGATGGCTATACGGTCATCGGTCCAAAGGTCGATCAAGGTGCGATCGTATACGAAGAGATTGAACGTTTGGACGATCTACCGATGGGGGTGACCGATCAGCAAGCTCCTGGATCGTACCGATTAAACCAGACGAATGAGCAGCGTTATTTCGAGTATGCGGTGGGTCCGCACTCTTGGAAAAAGTTTTTGTTTCCACCGCGAGTTCCTTTGATGGAAACCAAGCAGACTCCGGATGGATGGGTTATGCAAGACATACCTCAACAGCCGACTAAGTTTGCTTTCCTCGGTGTTAGAGCGTGTGAGTTGGCTGCCATTGCTATTCAGGACCGAATTTTTCTCTCGCAGTCTTATACAGATCCGACTTATGAAGCTCGCCGACGTGATAACCTGATCGTCGCGTTAAATTGCACCTCCGCAGCAGATACCTGCTTTTGCACTTCGATGGGGACAGGACCTCGGTGCACGAATGGATTCGATATCGCGCTGACAGAGATTGATGGTGGGTTTTTAGTCGAGGTGGGATCGGACCTTGGTAGCCAGATTTTGAATGGTTTACCTAGCGAAAACGCCACCGACGAGCAAATCCGTGAAGCCGAAGTTGCGAGGCAGAAGCCCTTGCACCAAATCACACGGCGAATCGATACGGAGAATCTCAAGGAGAAATTGCTCGAGCGGATCGAGAGTCCCCGCTGGGATGACATCGCGTCTCGTTGCCTGGGCTGCACCAATTGCACATTGGTATGTCCCACTTGTTTTTGCCATTCGGTTGAAGAGGTTACCGATTTGACGCAAGATCGGATCGTGAGAGAGCGGCAATGGGACTCTTGTTTTAATCTCGCTTTCTCGCATGCTGGAGGAGGTTCTGTTCGCAACGATATTCGATCCCGTTATCGACAGTGGATGACACACAAGCTTGCGTACTGGATTGATCAATTCGGTACTTCGGGATGTGTAGGCTGTGGACGCTGTATTACTTGGTGTCCTGTTGGAATCGATCTGACGGCTGAGGTGGCGCAATTGATCGAGGGTGAGGTGACAGCATGAGTACTGTTCCCTCGACATCACGCCAAGTGGGTAATTTTTGGAGCTCGCACGTTGCGGTAATCGACGAGATTCGTCGCGAAACCGACGATGTAGCGACTTATCGGATTCGATTTCAAAATGAAAACCTTGCAGAGAGCTACCGATTCTTGCCAGGTCAATTCAACATGCTTTATGTTCCGGGGTGTGGTGAATCTGCCATCAGTTTCTCCGGTGGGACAGATGGCAGCGACATGCTGCACACGATTCGCTTTGTGGGGCGAGTGACTAATGCGATCGCCAACCTTAAAGTCGGCGATCCAATCGGTGTTCGCGGACCTTTTGGGGTGGGGTGGCCTGTTGAAGCGTGCCGGGCGGGTGATGTTATCCTCCTCTCGGGCGGGCTGGGACTAGCTCCCTTGCGACCGATGATTTATGAGTTGATAGCCAATCGTTCGCAGTATGGATCGGTTACGCTTCTTCATGGTTCTCGTTCGCCAGATCAACTACTTTTTGGTGACGAGATTGCAGAATGGAAACGGAGTGGCATCGATATTCAAATAACCGTCGATCGTGCCGACGACGAGTGGCAGGGATCCGTCGGTGTCGTCACAACATTGCTTGACCGTTTAAACATCGAAGATCCGAGCAATACCGAAGTTCTGATCTGTGGTCCCGAAATCATGATGCACTATTGTGCGATGAATTGTTTAGATCGATCCATAGGCGACCAATCAATCTGGCTGTCTATGGAACGAAATATGCAGTGTGCAGCTGGACTATGTGGTCACTGCCAGTGGGGAGAGACATTCGTTTGTCGCGATGGTCCTGTGTTTCGCTTTGATGCGATTCGTCATCTATTTCGATGCAGGGATCTTTAATCATGCAAGAAGTCATCATGCCGGAAAACACCCACAAGCCGACCCTCGCAGTAATGAAGTTCGCTTCATGCGATGGTTGTCAGTTGACCATCTTGGATATGGAAGATGAGCTATTGGCTATTGGCGAATTGGTTCAAATCTCGCATTTTGCAGAAGCTTCAAGCTGCCTGATGCCAGGTCCTTACGATTTGACTTTGGTGGAGGGATCGATAACGACGCCTGAGGACAAAGAGCGAATTATAAAACTGCGTGAAGTATCGCGTGTTTTGGTAACCATCGGCGCATGTGCTACCTCGGGTGGAATCCAAGCCCTAAGAAACTTCGCCAATCACGACGACTTTATGAAAGCGGTCTACGCAAGGCCCGACTACATCGAGACCTTGAAAACCTCCACTCCGATTTCCGATCACGTGCATGTCGATTTCGAGTTAAGAGGCTGCCCGGTGGACAAACAGCAACTGTTAGAAGTGCTTTTGTCTTTGATTGCAGGACGTGCTCCCCGAACATCGACCGAGAGCGTTTGTCCGTCATGCAAACGTCGTGGAACGGTGTGTGTGGTTGTGGCTCAAAACTTAGCATGTTTGGGGCCGGTGACGCAATCAGGATGCGGTGCCATCTGTCCAGCGTACGATCGCGGTTGCTATGGCTGCTTTGGTCCGAGTGTGCAACCAAACCTAGTAAGCCTCGGCAATCATGCGAAAGATCAACAAGTTGATCAGACCGTAGTGTCCTACCTAAGAAGCTTTAATGCCAATACCGTTCCCTTCTATGAAGAAGCTAACCGGTTGAGTGCAAGCAGTACCCCGAACGTAGAAAGTGAGGCTTCACAATGAACGATTCTGCGAACGATTCTGTAAAGCCTCGCAATATTCACGTTCCCATTCTTACAAGGGTGGAGGGAGAAGGTTCCCTTTACGTCAAGATTCGGGATCGCCAGATCGAAACGGTTCAATTAGCCATCTTTGAACCTCCTAGGTTGTTCGAAGCAATGTTGAAAGGGCGACCATGCGAGGAGGCTCCGGACATCACCGCCCGTATTTGTGGTATCTGCCCGATTGCCTACCAAATGACGGCGGTTCAGGCGCTCGAACAACGGTACGGCATCGAAGTGCGACCGGAAATACGCTCGTTGCGGCGGCTAATGTATTGTGGAGAGTGGATTGAAAGCCACGTACTCCACGTGACTATGTTACAAGCCCCCGATTTCTTTGAGCTAGATAGTGGTTTGGAATTGGCCAAGCTATTTCCGGACGAGGTGAAACGCACGTTGCGAATGAAGAAAATAGGTAATCGACTTCTAGAAGTGCTGGGGGGAAGAGCCATTCATCCCGTGAACCTTGCAGTAGGTGGCTTTTATAGATTGCCCAAACGTGAAGAACTGCGAGAGTTGATCCCTGACATGGAATGGGGACTGCAAGCGGCCATCGACACTGCAAAATGGGTTGCGGGCTTTACCTTTCCGACTTTTACACAACCCTACGAATATGTTGCCTTGTCACGACCGGACGAGTATGCCATCCTCGATGGGAAAATCGTTTCTTCTGCGGGACTAGCATGCAACGTCGACGAGTATGAAGCAAACTTTCGTGAGGAACAAGTTCCCCACTCTACTGCTTTGCACTCCAAACTAATACCGTCAGGCCACTCCTACTTCGTGGGGCCTCTCGCCCGAATCAATCTCAACCGAGAGCAGCTATCACCGATCGCCAAGGGGCTCGCTGAATCGTTATCGTTTCCAAAGAACTGCATCAATCCTTACATGGGGATTGTCGCTCGGGCTATTGAGGTCGTACATGCTTTTGAAGAAGGGTTAGAACGAATCCGCATCTATAAACCCCTTGCTGAGTCTCGCATAATCCCCAAAAACGATTACTCAGGTGAAATCAAATCGCTCGGTACGGCAAAAAGACTATCGGGATGTTCTGCAACCGAAGCTCCTCGAGGAACGATCTATCACCGTTACGAAGTGGATGAGAGCGGCAAGATCTTATTTGCGAAGATTGTGCCTCCAACGTCCCAGAATCAATCGCAGATAGAGTCCGATTTGAGGGGACTGCTGAGTGAGATTATCGATCAAGATGATAACTCGATTGCTATCCAGTGTGAGCGTCTAGTACGAAGCTATGATCCATGCATTAGCTGCTCAACGCACTTTCTCAAACTACACGTGGATCGGAGTTGATTATGGAGAGCTGCAATAAAAATCAGGTCCCCGTCGGACTAGTGTACGGAATCGGCAGTCCAAATGGTGATGATCAAGCTGGCTGGAAGGTAATTGAAAAGCTACAAAGTCGTTTGCCGCGAGGTTGGCAAGCGAAGTCCGGTTTGGTTCCTTTGGATTTACTAAACCATCTAGAGGGTGTCGAGCATTTATATGTTATTGATGCGTGCGAAGCCAGTGATCCCGCCGGCACGTTGCACAACTGGAATTGGCCGACCGAGGAGATCGCCTCGGTACCCCTTTCTACTTCCCACGACTTTTCGCTGAGTATGACCCTCGAACTGTCTTCAACTTTGGGTTTACTTCCCAAAGATGTAAAAGTTTGGGGTGTCGTTGGCAAAAACTTTTGCCCTGGCGACAGCTTTAGTTTGTCAGATCAGGATTTAGTCAACGTAGTCGAATTCATTGAGCAAACGATTAGAGATAGGGTTTAATATTCATGCACGAAACATCTATAGCCACCACAATCTGGGAGCAAATTCGAAACGTCGAAAAGTCTAATCCAGGCTATGAAACGAAGCGAATCAAGATTGAAGTCGGAGCGTTTTCTGGTGTCGAGACCAATATGCTGGCTGATGCACTGGAGGTGATCATCCAGAATGATCATCGTTCCGATGTTGAACTAATCTTAAACGAGGTCAGCTTAGTGGTAAAATGCGAAGGCTGCCGAGTAGAATTTCCCGTCTTAGATTTCCATTTTGAGTGTTCTGTTTGTGGCTGCAAACAGCTTAAAATGATCGACGGGGATGCGATACGACTCATGCATTTGGATCTGCAATCAAAGGAAACTTGTCAGTGATAGATACGAACACAATTGTACATCGACGTGTGACAGTAAGACGAGATGTACAGCTCGAAGCCAGGCAGGATGCGTTAGCGGAGCGGCAGCGAATGGCCAGCCGTGGTACTTTCGTTGTCAATATTGTGTCTTCACCCGGCGCGGGGAAAACCTCGCTCTTGGTCGAAACCGCAAAGTACTGGGCCGGTACCTACTCGGCTGCTGTTTTGGTGGGGGATTTAGAAACTGATCGCGACGCCGAACGACTCGCCCCTTGGATGCCGGCTGCTCAGCTAACGACAGGTGGTGCATGCCATCTTCAACTATCGTTAGTCAAGCGAGGGCTCGAAGCGTTAGGTGATCCGCAAGTGGATTTCCTTTTCATTGAAAATGTTGGCAATCTTGTGTGCCCTGCATCCCATGATTTGGGCGAACATCTTCGCGTTGTCGTACTCAGCGTCACAGAGGGAGACGACAAACCTGGCAAGTATCCAAAGATGTTTCGTTCGTCTCAGTCGCTTGTCATTTCTAAGCTGGATTTGCTGCCATATGTACCGTTTTCGATCGAGTCAGCTATAGAGGATGCCCATTCCATCCAACCTGACATGGAGGTTGTATCGGTGAGCTCTCTGTCTGGCGAAGGAATCGCCGAGTGGTGCAGGTTTTTGGAGACGCGTCGAAAGAACTATCTCGAGACATTAGCCGACAATGCATCCCATTGAGATCCCCTCAAACCTTCGCATTGCCAAGCGTTTTTTAATCAAAGGATCGGTCCAAGGGATAGGCTTTCGGCCTGCTTTGGCGCGGCTTGCATCTTCTCTGAACTTAACAGGCACAATCGCTAATTCCTCTCAAGGAGTAGAGCTCTATTTGGAAGGTGAAGAGTCTGATCTGGAGACCTTTGCCAATCAGTGCATGCAAGAGTGTCCCATACCAGGCCGGGTGCAACAATTTGTTAGTCAGTCGGCAGAGCTTGTTCAGACTCAAGAATTGCGTTTACTTGATTCTCACGAAGCGCTTTCCCTCGGGACTCAGATCCCTGTCGATCGTGTATGCTGTGCAGCGTGTCAGGGCGAGGTATTGAGCCATGAAAATCGTCGCTTCTCTTATATGCTCAATGCATGTAGTGAATGTGGCCCTCGCTATACTATCATTCGACGAATGCCCTTTGAACGCATTAGAACAGCCTACCAGCCCTACGAAATGTGCGAGGCTTGTCGGGCCGAGTATGTTGACCCGTGCGACCGTCGCTATCATTCCCAGGGAATTGCCTGCGCGAACTGCGGTCCCCAGTTTCAACGCTTGGAGCAAGCGATCAAGCTGTTAAGAGATGGTAACATTGTCGCAATCAAAGGTGTCGGTGGATATCAGCTCATCGCTGATGCAACGAATCAGCAAGCCGTTGAGGATCTGCGAGCAAGAAAGGATCGTCTGGAGAAACCCTTTGTGGTTATGGTTGCAGGAATCGATCAGGCGCGTCAATTAGCTCGCTTGACATCGGCGGAGGAAAGCGAATTGGTTTCGATGGCGGGGCCCATTGTTTTGGTGGACATGCCGCCGACGATCGATACAGAGTTTGGCAAAGAGCTCGACGCACTCGACGGATTGCGACCTCTAGCGTATGAGTCCATAACGCGTGGGCTAAAGAGTATCGGGTTGATGCTTCCCACAACACCTCTGCACCACTGGCTAGTAACCTCGGCAGGTCCGCTGGTTGTTACCAGTGCGAACGTAGAGGGAGATCCCATTGTGATCAGCGACCGTGAGATGGCCGAAAGTCATTTGGTTCGTCCCGACCAAATCTTGACCCATAATCGTGAAATCTTACGACAGGCTGATGATAGCGTGGTCCGAGTGTTGGCGGGGCAACCAAGAGCCATTCGACTAGGTCGAGGTATGGCGCCATTGTGTCTCGCTATGGATGGATTCGAGGGTGTCGGTAGCATTCTCGCAGTAGGTGGGCATCAGAAAGTCGCGATCGCCTTTACCAATGGGTATCAGTGCGTACTCGGACCTCATATTGGTGATATGGGAGGTGTCAAGTCGCGAGAGAGGTTCATGGAGCATGTGAAGGATCTGCTAGATTTGTACGGCTGCACTCCAGATCTTATCGTTCACGATCTGCATCCGGACTACTTTACTACACAGTGGGCAACCGAATATGCGAAATCCAAAGGAATCAAGGCACTGGCCGTGCAGCATCACCATGCTCATCTAGCAAGTGGTGCATGGGAAGCGGGCTGGATTGATCGCCCGTTTCTCGGTATTGCTTGGGATGGTTCTGGTTACGGTACTGACCAAACCGTATGGGGTGGTGAAGCCTTTCGCGGTCAGGTTTCTCATTGGGATAGGGTTGCTTCGCTCGTACCATTCGTTTTGCCTGGTGGGGAAGCTGCTATTTACGAACCAGACAGAATCGCAGAGTCACTTCTTTGGCAAACCTATGGTGATACCGTACCGATCGAATCTCTCGGGATCGATCGCGGGATGATCCATAAGATGATCCGTCAACGCGTCCATTCACCAACAACAACTAGCGTCGGTCGTTTATTTGATGGAGTGGCCGCTTTAGTCTTCGGTGGTTCAGCGAAAAGAAAATCTAATCGAGTCGGTTATGAAGGGCATTGGGCTATGCTCTGGGAATCGCTTTGCGATGGTGATACCAAAAAGCAAATCGCCTCCGATGAAGGAGCGGGGAAAAACTACCCGATGCCCTTGATACCGCCCGATATGTCAAACCAATCTATGCAATACCAATGGGATTGGCGTCCAATGATTAAAGATATCGTCGATGATATACGGAGACACGCTTCGCCGTCGAGCATATCGTTCCAATTTCATCGCACGCTAGCACACGCGTTAGTTTCGTTGGTAGATTGCGTTGCAGTGCAACCGTTGTTGCTGTCTGGGGGAGTATTTCAGAATAAAGTTCTAGTGGAAATGGTTGGAGAAATTTGCGACTCTCGAGGTATAGAATGGTTTCTACCTAGCAAGATACCTTTCAACGACGGTGGTTTAGCGGCGGGCCAGCTTTTGATGGGGCTACTGCAGAAAAGGGGGCAGTTATGTGTTTAGCGATACCAGGACAGGTGATCCGTTGGCACCAACGAGAAGCACCATTCTGCGAAGCGGATGTGATGTTTATGGGAATTACCCGACGTTGTAATCTCTCGTTTGTGCCTGAGGCGAAAGAAGGGGATTATGTAATCGTGCATGCTGGGGTTGCTATCAGCCTCATCGATTCCGCACAAGCAGAGCGTACATTATCGGAACTCGAAAAATGGGACGCAATCGATGATTGGTCGGAGGCCGCCTCGTGAAACATGTAGACGAGTATCGTGATAACGAATTGTCCTTGCGACTTTTGGATCAAATTCGCCAGGCCGCGACCAAACGATGGTGTTTGATGGAGGTTTGTGGCGGGCAAACTCACTCGCTCCTTAAGCATGGTATCGATGAAGCGTTAAGGGACATCGTGCAACTATTGCATGGACCGGGATGCCCCGTATGTGTAACGCCAGAGAGCTCGATCGATGGTGTGGTGGCGTTATCTAAGCAACCAGATGTGATTGTGGCTAGCTTTGGAGATATGCTGCGAGTTCCCGGCACAGGAGAGAGTTTGTTACAAGCAAAAAGTGCAGGTGCCGAGGTTCGGATTGTTTATTCTCCGCTAGATGTATTGAGGATCGCTAAGGAGAACCCGCAGAAAGAGGTGGTGTTCTTCGCCGTTGGATTTGAAACTACGGTTCCCGCGACCGCTCTGGCGGTTCAGCAAGCGGCTAGTCTTAGCCTAACAAACTTTAGTTTGTTGGTTTCACACGTGAGGGTTCTGCCTGCGATGGAGTTGATTGTGGGACAAGACGATTGTGGCGTAGACGGTTTTCTAGGTGCAGGACACGTCTGCACTATTACAGGATTCGAAACGTATCATGAGTTCGCAAAACGATATCAAAAGCCAGTTGCCATAACTGGTTTCGAGCCTGTGGATCTCCTCCGAGGGTTACTGGCCTGTATTGAAATGCTCGAGCGAAAGCAGCCCGAGGTCATCAATACTTATGAGAGGAGTGTGCAGCCCGACGGTAATACCGCAGCCATGCGATGCATTCAAGATGTTTATGAAGTGGTCGATAGCCCATGGCGAGGGCTAGGTATGATTCGAGGTGGCGGCTTCGATTTAAAACCGGAATACCAGCGATTCTGTGCGAAGAAAAAATTCTCGTTACCCATTTTGGCTCCAACTAATATCGACTTACAAGATCAACCGCAGTGCATGAGTGGTAGTGTTATGACAGGGCGCATTCGACCCAGTGACTGTCCCCATTTCGGAATAGGATGCACGCCCGAGGGTCCCATGGGAGCTCCCATGGTTTCGAGTGAGGGTGCATGCAGCGCCTACTATCGGTATCGGCTAGAGAGGAATCCCGCCACATCATGAACGAGTCTTTGATAGGTCAGTGCCCTGTTCCGGTAGAAAGCAATGGTGAGGTTGTCACATTGGCCCATGGTGAGGGAGGGAGAGCAACGCGGGAACTACTAGAGAAGCGAATCTTACCTTGGCTCACAGGTTTCTCGGGTGATGCCTTAACAGATTATCGCACCGACGCGGCTTACCTGGATGCCGGCGGTAAGTCTCTGGCGTTTACCACCGATTCGTACGTCGTATCTCCCTTAGTCTTTCCAGGAGGGGATATCGGTACGCTTGCCATCTTCGGTACTTGTAACGATCTGAGCATGATGGGAGCGGAGCCAAAATGGATGAGTGTCTCCTTGATCATTGAAGAGGGGTTGTCGCTCGCGCAGCTGGAGCGAATTGTAACGAGCCTAGCGAAATCGGCATTCGAGGCCGGGGTCAAAGTTGTTACCGGCGATACCAAGGTCGTCCCGAGAGGTTGTGCTGATGGCTTTTTTATCAACACCTCTGGTATAGGGGTACTGCGGGGAGAGCGACTTGGGGGAGGAGAAAAGCTTCAGCCGGGTGATAGAATTCTGGTCACCGGTCCGATTGCTCAGCACGGTTTAGCCATTTTGGCAGCTCGAGAAGGATTCGGAATCGATGGGGAAATCCAAAGCGACTGCGGTTTACTTTGGCCGGCTGTCGAAGCCTTGCTCGCGGCGGGGATCGCGATTCGAGCCATGCGGGACGCAACGCGGGGCGGGGTCGCGGGAGTGCTTCACGAGTGGGCCCGTGACTCTGGGCATAGTCTGGTGATTGATCAATCGAGGATTCCGTTGACGGATTCGGTGCGTGGGATGAGCGAGTTGCTGGGGCTCGATCCTCTGATGATTGCCAACGAGGGAACGATGCTAGTGGCCGTCGCGGAGTCCGAGGCTGCGAGAGCTGTGCAGGTACTTCGCAAGGTGCCTATAGCCCAGCGAACGGAACAGATAGGTGAGGTAAAGTGTAGAGCGTCCGTACCGGTAGCGGTCATTCGTTCGCTAGGTCGGCAGGTCCCACTCGATGAATCGAATCATGCATTGCTGCCGAGAATATGTTAAAAAAAAACCGTGGAGAGCTTCCCCTCTCGGGAAACCTCTCCACGGCAGGCACCTTCTTTATCACCTATTCTCGTTTCATCGTAAACAGCCCGAGATGGAACCCATCATTGGTACGACGCACTAAACAGCCCAGGGGACCCAAGGAGTCAGATAGTGCTTGATAAATGGATTGCCAATCCTTGATTCCTGTCACTGCGCCAATTACGACTGGTCTTGTCTTATCTCCTGCTTCCGCTTGCTTCTTAAAAAATAAGCCTAGATCGACAATGCGGATTGCCACCACGTTGTCTTCATCGCGTAACGTCTTTGACATGCTATTCCGTACCCGATTGTAATAATCCGATTCTACGAGAGGCATGCGTCTAGCATTCTTGTGTTCCACTGCTAGGTCGTCCGCTCGAGAAGAAAAGTATGCCTGGTCTCGTATAACTCCTAGTCCCCCGCCATTCGCCCAAGGAAAGCGATTCAAGACATAGTACTTGCCATTAACACCATGCCGAACTTCGTTTTCAGGAGGCATTTCTATGTTAAGACTCTTTTGAAATGCCAATAGTGCCGAATCAGGCATCAATTCTGCCTTGGGAAGAAGCACTTCATCCAATTGATATTCAAGGCGATCGAGTACGCGTATTGGAAAGTAGCCTTCGAAGCCATCTTGCTCGGTTTCGAAAATACAAAAATGATTCTCTAAAGCGTCTAATCTCCGATTGTATGCTGTGGGCATCCGCCGAATGTGCTTTGGGGTCCGATCGTCGGCATCGGTGGAGTGAAGCATATCAACTTTTGAATCTAGAAATTCTCCGACATGGCAATGTAAACTGGTAAACGCGGTTGATTTCCCTGGGGCTTGCTTGGCTAATCTTTCCATTTGACTCATAGCTTCTCTTCCATTCGAACCAAGAAACCTATTTTGGACATACGTATCATTTGAAACTATCTTTATGGCGAACTCTAAATCACGATCCGGTGAGGTCGTTATGGCTTGGAGTCGAATAGCTTTTACGTGTCTCCGTAAAAACTCTCGGAGGTTTCGATCTGAAAGAAACAGGTCTGTCGAGGATTGAGGTAACCGGTCAAGCAATATATCTGGTCGGAAATAGATATCGGCATACGACTCCTGGCCGGATCGCATACCTTGGCTTGCAAGCTGCCACAATTCGTCTTGAGGTAGCGAAGCTGATATCCCAACACCTTTTTGAATACCCTCTGCGACTCCTTGTAGAGTTAGAAGATCCGTGGAAATGACAACAGTCTCGCCATACACGAACCAACCAATCTCTTCTGATGGAGAAGATCCAACGGCTTGAGTGATCGATATCGATCTGTATTGCAAGGATTCTTGTTTCCCACCGTTAGCAACAACCTCATCAGCGTATGCCTTGGCAAGGTGTTCCCAAACGATCTCATTGTCTTTCGCATCAACCATGATAAGTCCCGCCAAACGATCCTCGACCTGTAGCAACGCAAAAACAAGTCGACCTTGGAACGAATCTAAAACCTCATCTAAACGGAAGACGGTTTGATCGAGTTTCGTGAAAATCTTCGCCAGTCTCCCTAGCGTTCTTTGAGTCTGTTCGCCGGAGGGATCAGCAACAAGTACGGCTTTAGAGATGGCTGTATAGAAGCAGAATTCTTTCAGCTTTTGGACATCGGAAACTGATATCAGCAAACAAGTTTCGCGAGGTAATAAGTGCAGGTATGAACTGGTTGATTTATCAGAGACAAACTGACCAAGTGTCGATTTTGCGAAGACTAACGTCAACACTGTCAGGATGCAAAAGAAGAGAGTATCCATCAAGCATCGATGTAGGAATCTAGATTTACTCATGGGACATAACCTCATCTAGAAAATTTAGAAAGTTAATGACGCGTAAACTTGAAAAAGTGAGCAATGGCGAACGACAAAACGGTTGCTCAAGTCTGAGCAAAAATCAGATTGAATACGGCTTCACCGTGTGGGAATCATAGATTGGCCGCTTCTTTTCCAATTGCCCGTTCTATTTCGAGTCGCAGATAGCACTACAACGACGACACGCACCACTCCGCCAGGGTATTGCAACTCATTCCTGCTGTCAACAATTTTTATGGGGCGTGTTGTTGATGGGTGTGACCGGCTCATCGTTGCTTAGTCGGTAGTGAGTCGCGATTTGCTAGCACAAGATATTGTGGCATCATTTCCGGCGACAACCAATTGGTTTCGTTTTCAGTATTGAGAGAGATAATAAGGGTAACGGCGAGCTTTTTCGTCGGTTCTCAATCACGGAGTCAAATCATGAACGAATCGTTGGATTTCCAGAATGTAGATTGTATTGTCGCACAGCTTAAAGAGCTGGCTAACACAGCTTTTCGTACGGGGCAAGCGATCGACCAAACGGAGCTTGATTTACACAAGCGACTAATGGCTCTCGGACATGCATTGATTGGAACAATCATCGAGCAAGCAGGCCAGGGAGATGTTGGACCTACCATCGAGAAGAAAGGGCGAGTCTATAATCGAATGCCCAAACGGACTCGGAGGTATCGCTCCATCTTTGGCGATTTCAGAATCGAACGCTACGTCTATGGAACAACACCCGATCAAGCGATCCAAGCCATTCCTTTGGACGAGCATTTAGGGCTCCCGCAGAATGATTATTCCTTGGTCTTCGAGTCGTGGGTCGGAACTCATGCGACCGAATCTTCCTTCCATAAAGCGGTTGGGTTACTGGAACGAATCACGTCACTCCACGTCCCAGTCGACAGCGCCGAACGGATCGGAAGCCGATTGGGAAAATCAGCGGCCTTGGTACTCGATAATCCGCCATCGATCGATCGAGCTACCGAGGCAGAACTCTTGGTCCAAACCAGTGACAACAAAGGCATCCCGATGGTACGCAAGCAAACGGAAAAAACACCTGTGGGTGCTTCTGTCGAACGCATGGGCCCCAAGCCGGGGCAGAAACAAATGGCGTGCATGGCCGGAGTGTATACCGTAGATCGCGATGTTCGAACGGCTACAGAAATCATTGATGCTTTATTCCATGAGCCTGAGTCAGGCGAGACAAGTAGATCAGAAGCTAAGCCGAAGAATCCTCGGTACTTTGGGGCGTTGACCAAGCATGATTCTAACGGAAACGTGATCGGTAAGTCCGCTGAAGAGCAAGCTCAGCAATGGCTAACTGCCAATACGCTCCGACGCCACCGAGAGGGTCAAGAGATTTTGGTTATGCACGACGGGCAACCATCACTTTGGAACTTAGCGCATGAGTACCAGGAGGGATGGAACACGATTGAAATACTGGACCTGATGCATGTACTTCCGCGAATCTGGGCAGCCGCGAAGATCATCCAACCAGATTCGCAAAGCTCGTATGTTCGCGAACAGCTGCTGCTACTGCTTAAGGGAACCGAAGGTCTAATGATCATAGGAATCAAGACTGCGATGAGACGCAAGGGCATAAAAAAAGCACAACGCGAAGAGCTTGGCAAGATCGTGAAGTATTTGGAAAACAACCGCTCACGAATCAAGTACGGTGAGTATTTGGCAAAAGGCTATCCGATATGCACTGGGTATATTGAAGGAGCCTGTCGGCATGTGCCCAAGGATCGAATGGAAAAGAGTGGGATGAGATGGAAGGAAAAAGGAGCCCAGACCATGCTGAACCTTCGCTGCATCGAAGCGAGTGAGCTTTGGGATGTCTTAGCCACAACGCACCGAACGGTAAACCTCTCGATCTACGGTAAGAAACGAGTGAACTATAGCGATCAGTTCTTGGCAATGGCGTCGTAACTAACAGAACAACCGGTCACACCCGTTGTTGATAACGTTGAAAATGGAAGAGCTAGTCGAAGAGATACCTAGGAAAGATGAAGAGTCCCTGGTGCTTAATGCGAGAGACAGCCCATCGACGAAAATACCGGTAGCGGTCATTCGTTCGCTAGGTCGGCAGGTCCCACTCGATGAATCGAATCATGCATTGCTGCCGAGAATATGTTAAAAAAAAACCGTGGAGAGCTTCCCCTCTCGGGAAACCTCTCCACGGCAGCCTCTTCCCCTTCTGACCCCACACACACTACCAAAAAGTCAGAAGGAGAAATTCTTAGTGAGCAAAAGGTAACAAGGAACTGTTAGATCTTTGCTCTGACTTTTACTGGGACGATGTCTACGGGAGGATTTGGTTTACGACCTACGGGAAAGATCGCGTCGTTTCCATCATCAACACCATCAGTATCCGATTGTGCATCGTCTATAGCATCTCTTGGTGGAACAACACTCTTACCTTCCAAGTTCAGAGAGCGAACGAATTCCGAGGCATGGATATATTGCTCGGCCGACATCGAATTGATGTTTTCCCGAAGCAATGCTGCCAAGGATTTTGTCAGTTTCGCAATCTCTAACTGCGTTGGACTGCCGTCGCCACTGTTCTCAAATTGTCGTGATCGAAATACTTGTTCGATTTCACTGCAGATTGGTGCGTACTCGGCTTGCCTCAAAATGTGAGGCCAGACAATCTCACCCGTGTCCGAGTTGAACTGAGTTGCCGTCAGCTTCTTGGGAAGATAGTACTCCACCGCCCGCTTTCTGGCTTCACCGACAAAGGGTCTGGACCCGTAGCGCTCACGATATTCGGCTCTCATCGCTTTGATGTCCAAGACCGCCTTTGTATAAGCGACTCGGTTTTCCAGGGCTCGTCGAAACGCTTCTTGGTAATTGATGGCCGAAAGACTTTCCATGTAAGTCAGCTCACCAGCGCCGCGAAGCACGGATGCATAACCTCTCTGGATGCCTTCGCCAAAAGTGCTGGATCGCTCCATGAACTCCCAGTTCATGCCTGGAGTGGCGATGGCTGGCCCCTCGGATTGCGCTTGCAAAGAAGGAGAGAATCCAAACGCTACCGCTAACACGGCGATTCCGGTCCGAATTGAAACTGTCTTCTTCATCATGTCTCTCCCTTCACCTTTCTAACTTTGTCACATCTGTACTTCGTAGTCGGTTCAATAGTGCAAGCTGCGTACCATTCGACTTGAAACCGTCAGATCTTGGAAAAACCGGCATTTATGGGAACTGATCGCTTGGCGATCTGGTTCGTTTGTACCAATAGATGACTACGCTGTCTCAAATTGCGACATCGTTTTGGATACTACTCTGCCTTCGTTTGCAAATCCGCGGACAGTTGGTGCAACCCGTTTGGGTGGGGTGAAGAGGGCTGGGTGGTTCGAAGGTGGGCTCGATGGATGGTTAGGCAGATTTCCACTAGGTCCTTCATGGTCGGCATAAGCGAAGCCCAGTCCGCAACGGCTTTGCGGTCCACCTCGGATTTAAGTTCTTTGACGATCTGTGCGATAACTGGCATATCGATCTTTTTGCTTAGGAGTTCGAGCGACTCGAGTTTCGCCTTAAGAACAATCGAGTTACCTGTTTCGAAGCTATGGATAATGCGTTCAATTTCATAGCCAATCATCAAGGTCTCTCGATTATCGAAACCTACGACTGGACCTGAAACCATCGGCCGCCATCCGTGTGGTTCGTCTGCCAATTTCTCGACTAACACTGGGTCAAATTGTTTACCAGCTTGGGCTCGTAGTTGCTCGATCGCTTGGTCGTGAGTGAGTCGAAGCTCCAAATCTTCGCAAGAAGTCAATACATCGTAAACGCTCGCAATAGCAAGGATTCGGGCCCCGAGTGGGATTCCACCAGGGACTTCAGCCTGGAGTTCAAAGGGGGTAGCTTGGAACTTGATAATCTCGCGTAGGCACTCTGAATCAAAGGCAGAGTTGAGGATCCGTTCAGTAACCTTATTTTGTTGCTGGAATACCTTGTCATCTATCGCAACTTGATGTCGGAGCAAATCGCTTTCCGCATGCGGCATCCCGAGAGCACCGATATCGTGTAATGTCGCGGCAATTTCCAAAGTGTAAATCTGGTCTACTTTCATTTGGTCCCTCGCCAGTTCCACAGCGATTTCAGCCACCCTATTAGAGTGTGCAGCGATGTTTGGAAAGCGAGCAGACAGAGCTGCATTTAGCGATACGACAGCATGGTATGAGATTGGATGTTCCTCAATATTGGTTGCGGCGAGTTTGGCGGCTTTGTTCTTTTCTTCCTCCAAGGCGTCAGCTTCCAGCTGTTGGCTCCATGTTCGGAATGCGTTGCGTCCACCTCGTTTCGCTGCGTAAAGTCCTTGATCGGCTTGCTCAATTTGTGCACCGATTGTCGGAGCATTGAAAATGCTACTTGATACTCCTAAGCTTGCTGTGACGTGATAGGGTTCTGCCAATGATTTTTCAATACCGGCACGAATCTCCTCCGCCATAGATTCTCCTTCCGACACTGTAGCTTTTTGCATGATCACGCAAAACTCTTCCCCACCGTATCGACTTAGGATTGCTCGCCCCTCGACGATCTTCGAAACCACCTTGACGACATCTTTCAACACGGCGTCACCGGCGGTGTGACCATGTTGATCGTTGAGCTTCTTGAAGTGATCGACGTCCATCATAATCGTAATCAGACCGCGATTGCCCTCGTTTCTTTGTTCCCAGATAGCGTCAACCTTCTCGAAAAGTGCTCGGCGATTCAGGGCACCGGTGAGTTGATCGCGTGTAGCCAGTTCGTGTAGAACCTCGTTCTGGCGTCTAATCTGTTCACGAGATACTTCCAAGTCTCGAAGGACGTCCAGCAAGTGACGGCGCTGCTCCTCCATGAGGGTGATGTCCTCAAACGACACCAAAGCTCCCGTTAGTTTTTCAGCACCGTCGAACACGGGAGTAGCGTTCACCATAAAGGTGTATTCGCGGTCCTGAGCTTGGAGCGACAGTTTGACTCCGATCTTCGGCAACTTATTTTGGATAGCCGCCTCCCAAGGCCACCTTTCTCTGTCGTCCTTGGACCAGGAGAAACTAGAAAGTTCTTTCTCTACCAACTCGTCAACAGTGAGATTCGTCCATCGAGCAAACGAATCATTCGCAAGTAGCAATTTTCCCTTTTCATCAAGGATGACCACGCCGCCAACGATCGTATCCAAAGTGTTACGCACGCGTTTGGGAACAGCACTCTTGGGATCTAGGACACTCAGAGCTCGTCCCAGGAACAACGCGAAGCTACCTACGTTAATAAAGAAACCAAAGCCGAGAATCATCGCCCAGCGAACGAAACTGGAACCCCAAAACGAACTAACCGGTTCAAACGCCAACTCGATTTCCGCATACACAGATTCTCCACGGATCAAAGGAATCCGCAGCTGATTCAGGTCAGATGGAGCATCTGGCTCCAAACTCCAGTACCGGTGATGATCGGGTGACGAATAGAGTACCAGGCCGTCGTGGCGTAGGATTCTAAGGCTGCGCAGTTGTTCATTACTTAGCAACGATTCCTTGCAGGCTTTCTGTAGCTTAAAGGGATCGCTTGCTCCGATATGCTTGGAGCAATTCATGGCAACTTTTTGGCTAGCCTCGGTCCGCTCGACTTGTACCCGTTGGAGATCGGGGGTCAGGAGACTTAGTAAATTTCCAGCCATCATCGGTCCGAACGACATCGCCGCTAGGATGATCGCCATTTTGTAGGTGATCTTGATTTTTGGCATTGGGGACCGGGGTAATGATTCACATTAATTGTTGCCTCTGGAGCAGAGAGACACACGTCGACCCATAAATGTTGTACAAGGTTGAAGGAATGCACTCCTTCTCCTGGTAGAAAAGCCGGATTGGTGACCAAATAGCATGACTCTGCGGACTGTAGGGGTTGCGGCGACTGGTTGGAGTCGGCGCAGCTGGGTCGTGGTGGTCTGTGAGGGCTGCGTGGAGTTTGTTGAAGTGGTGGTGTTTGCTGGTTATTAGGACGCAGTAGCGGAACACATTCAACAAGTGATTTGGCGCAACGAATTGTTTTAGCTCCGAATCCAGACTACTCGATACTGCACTGAGACGGAAATCGAGAGCAGACACATTTCAGGGAGGAATCGGTGGCGGCTTGTTCGGTGGGCAGTAATGGTAGACTTTTGCTCAAGCGGGCTATTTTGCTCGCCTGTGTCTTCGTGTCTCCGTCCACCGACTGTTTCTCTTTCGAGGACACCTATTCCGGAGTTTCCAGCGAGCAGTTCGAGGCATTCTTACGGACGAAGGGAGTCGCGGCTCCTACTGTAAAAAGGGACTTAGATGAAAATCCCAGTCGCCAAATAGATTCTGTTGGCCCAGGTATTGAGCAGACGCCGCAAAATCAAATGCAGCTAGAGCCCTCGATTTCGCCAGCTCCCAATATAGCATCGGATCTCTCAAGGCGTTTGGGTGACACGAGTACAACCTCGCCAACCACTTCTCAACCTGGCGTTGAGCTGTATCAGCCCGACGATAACGAAACGCTTCAAGCGTTTGCGTGGGATGGCTGTTGGTGGGAACAACCCCATGCTCTCACCAAACAACTCATTACCCCTGACCCAGTTCGAGTTCAACTGACCGATTTGGAGCAGCTTGTTTGGCTGTCTCTCCAACATTCGCCCGCCATCAAAGCGATCTTAAAAGTTCCCGAAATTCAAAGAGCGGAGATCGATGTTGCAAAAGGTGAATTCGATCCCCGTTTTAACGCGAGAACGAATTTTCGAGATACTTCAGATCCGGTTGGTAATACGTTGGTAACAGGTGGACCTAATCGCCTCAACGAATACTTCTGGGAAAATTCGGTGGGTATCTCCGACAGGAATACCTTTGGTGGACGTACTGAACTGAGGCAGGCGATCGATGCCCGAGACAACAACTCATTGTTCTTTATACCTTCCGACCAGATTGATACGAAACTCTCAATCAACTACACCCAGCCTCTTCGCCGTGGCTACGGAACGTTCTACAACACCTCGCAAATCCAGATTCAACAAACGAAAACCCAACAAGAGATTGCGACCGCAAACGAAGCATTGCAGAATCACGCCATGAAGTTACACAATGCCTACTGGACGCTCGTGGTGGCTCGCTACCAGTTTGTTCAGACTTTGAATACACAGTACCGCCTAGAAGACATTCATAGAATGATGTCCAATCGAAGGGGGATTGATCTGATCGATTCCCAGATGAAGCGGGTCGAGAAAGAAGTCGAGACTCTCAAAGGCGTCATAGCCAATCTTAAAGCGAAAATCAAATCGACTCAGTTCGAGATCGCGCAATTGGTTGCAGCGCCTGAACTACAATCAGACCAATGCGGTGAGATCATTCCTCTTACCATCCCAACGAGTGGCTTGCCACCGACCGATGAGTTGATAGATGAGTACTATAGTGCGATCCTCTATCGAGGCGACTTGGCCCGCACGCGACTTCGAATTGAACAGGTTGCCATTCAGAAAAAAGTTGCCATCCATGAACTACAAAGCAAACTCGACCTGTTTCTGGAAAGCTATGTGCGGGGTCTGGAAGGTAACAGCCAAGTCTTCCGTTCACTGACTCGACAGTTTGACTCTGGTTCCCCCAGCTACGCGGCTGGTCTTGTGTATGAGATTCCTCGGGGAAATCGGGCCGCGCGAGCAAATGTCCTATCCAACACAGAAAGCCTCGCCCAGCAGACGCTCGAATACGATGATTTGCTTCAAAGAGCCTATGCACAAGTCAATAGTGCAATCGAGCGAAGCAAAGGATCCTATCAAGCGATCTTCGCCAAACTGAATGCAGCGGAAGCCGCGAAGGCCGAAGTCGAACTCCATCAATCTCGGTTTGACGATTACTTCTCCGAAAATGCCTCCAGGAGTATCATACTGTCCGAGTGGCTCGATGCGGAAATGCGCCTGTTCAACGCAGAACGAGATTTGGCAGAACAACAGGTCGAACATATGCGTAACCTGACGCAAATCAAGTTCGAATCCGGCACCTTGCTAACCATCCAAGCTGAACGTTAAGATCAAGAGGTAAAACCGCCTCGCTATCTCACGATGGTGAAAGTTTGCGGAAAACTCCAACCGCGAGAACGTAGCAGAACTGGGGACACTGTTTTACTATGCTATCGGAATTTCTCATGGCTCGTTTTCACGGGTGGAGATCTTTGCACCTGGAGAGGTTGCCATAATCCAATTCCAATTGTCGCCGAACAAAGTGCTCACTTCCGAAGCAAAAAGTATTCAAGCTGGAAGCCACTTTTGCTCTTCTTGACGAAACCACCGCTCGGTCCCAGTTGTTCAATGATCTGCGGAAGTAGTTTGTCGAAAATATCAAGCCCATTCATTTTCATCCAGACTCCGACACTGGACTTTTCGAATCCCGGGATGTACGACTCGATAAAACGCCCTGAATCCACGTAATGAATCGCAAAACAATTCCCCTTACTTCTTGCCTTTAAATGCTCGTTCACCATTTTGAATGGGATGGAATCGTGTAGGGTATCCTCTGGCTGCAACTCCAATTCCGTGAAATACCGATCGGAGTTCGATTCGATATAATAGCCTTCTCTTACACCTTTGAACTTTGGCGGAGGAGGCTGATAGATCTCAGCGAGTATGGGTGGTAATTTAAAGCGACTGAATTCATCAACCTTCCAATAATTACCATCAAGTCCCTCACCTTTAACGGCATCGCTCGGAATTCGTGACGATAGAAGACTCATAAAGGTCTCCCTGTTATTGCGAGGCTTGAAGACCAATGCCTCGGTGCCACCTTCGGTCGTGCAACTGTAAGCCTGCGGGAGCAACTCCAATACGTTCTCACTGCTTGCAAGATAGTCATCCACGGACATGCCCTTAGCGTCGGCTAACTCCTTAATTCTCTTCGTGGCAGCCGGGCTCATCTTAAAGCCTTCTTTTCGAGACTCTCCTTGAATCCTCCAGAAATCAGCGGCCACAATCGCATAGCTGGTAGCATCGAATGGGATAAATGGATCTGTTTTGGAAAAACTTGCGTGCCCAGCCTGTTTCACAATCTCAACGCCTTCGCTAAGCCGAAAGTCAACTTGAAGCTCTGCTTCGATTTCGCTTTGCTCAGATGGAAACGAAATCGCAACCAGAATTGACTTGCAGTGGGCTTCGATTATCGGATATATCCTGTACGGAATATTCAAGCGCATCAAGGACCTTGTTACCATGTCTTTCGGGTAATAATATTCGCCCCGTAGGAATAGATGTACACCAACTTTTCTCTCAATATCTATACTTTTCTCAGAGGATACAAAATCTGGATCACTCATTAAACCATCATTTGTTTGGTTGACCCAACGTATCGTCATTTCGGCAATCATGTCCGCTGAATTACAGAATAGAAACTGCGAACCTCGCTCCGCAAATGCGGATCTGCATTCGCCACCCGCGATGAATGAGGTTACGGTCACGTCTCCTGCCTTCCACTCTTTCTTCTCACAGCCATCTGCCACCAATTTCTTTTCAAGATTAAGGCAAAAGATCTGAAGGCCTAAGGCATCTTCGTCGGCGTCGATGAACATGCACCACTTCCGCAAATCCTTTTCGTAGAAGTGACCAAACGCGAATTCCTTTTTCGGTAGCGTGAGCAATTCCGCTACCGATAGATCTGACCAAGGCAAGATTGCAAAACCAACTAGGCCGAGGCTCTGAAACGCTTTAACTCCTTTTGACGTTTCAGGGATTTTCTGCCACGATTTGCCCAGCGTACCGTCTGCAATTCTCGACGCGACTTCGCTCGTGTCGGTCAGATGGAACCAAAGTGTTGTGGAGGAAGGGAATATTCGCGCGGAGTCAAATCCGGCCAGCAGTGTCGCTTCGCTACCGAGAACAAGCATTGCGAAAACAAAACCTCTAACACAGGTCATTTCAATCCTCACTACAGCCAAATTCCAAACAATAAACCTATGATTAATTGCACAACTTCAATTGGAGTACCACATGCTAATAGGCACAATCTCCAAGAGTCATATGCGATGCCCAAAAGGACCATGATTAAATCTCGAACTGCTCGCACCTCTTCCTCAGTTGTTGCCTGGGCCATTAATGCGGACTCCATTTCATTGATCGCGCCAATGGCTTGAAAACTCGCCTGATTGCAAGCTAATTCGCAAGGGCTTAAGTCCGGCAGCGGAGGCAGTGGCGGTTGTCCAGGTCCCTGCGGCGGTGGTGGTGGCGGGAGCCCAGGTAAATGCTGCGGTGGATCAACATCTAACGCAAGCTCGCGAGCGTCCACGGAGCAGGTTTGAAATACGACAGCTGATAGAGCTGCAATCGAAAACAAAAACAAGACGAAAACATACAAAGTCGAGTGCCGAATCACGCTCATCAAAAAGCCTCCTTAAACAATGCGAACTAACAAGTAAGTGTGGTAGTGTAATCTACCCCCCCCCCCCCCCTTGTAAAGGCCCCTCGAACTGAGTATTCACAGAGCAACCATCTGAGAAGTGTAACCAGAAAGAATCGAAATGCTGCTGGGTATACCTGGGCATGGATATCTGGGACCATTCCACTTTTCCATTCTGAATTTAAGTAGGGGAAAAAGTGTCACCAGAAAGAGTGTCATCCCTATAACGACGCCTGATTCCGACGACACAAGGCTCTCGATCGGGATTTAGAAAGCAGCAGAGACATTAGGGCAATTGCGAGGTCTAGGTTGAAGGGAATGGGGCGAACCGTAGTGTCAACAAAATGTGGATGGCACCATATGGACGCTCTGGACAACTGGCTTCCGCAGTTCTATAGTTGGCGCAAGGTGTGGCCTCTGCTGGGTTCGATCTATGCATGGCAGCGTGTGGCCTTATTCCCCCCCCTGATCCGATTGACATCATCGTATGACGCGGTTCAAGGCCAGATCTGCGTCCTAGTTGTCTGCGAAACCATGATTCGCAGGCTCGCGGACAAATGGTCCGTAAAGTGCGTACACAGCTTTAATGGGTAGTACACTTATGCTGAAGCGGCTTCTGATTGTTTGGGGAGTGTCTCTTTCACTCGGATCTAGTTTGCGTGCTGAGACACAATCTGCGGACATTTTCCCCGCCTCGATGGACCTGTGGATTAATATTCCTGATGTCCGCGTGGTTAAGGACAGGCTTTCTGGTGGGAATTTGGACGCGGCGTTCCGAACCATTCTTGATTCTTCGCAGTGGAAAACGGCGGCCAAGAACCTTCGGTTAAATGACTCAACTCCGCTTGAATCAACGGGGCTTTACTTACGAGAGATAATTGACGCGCTGGAAGGCGAACTGGCGTGGGGGATTTTTCAAGACCAAGGTGTTGATAGATGGTGTCTCTTTGTCGATCCGAGGACGGAAATCGTCGCGATTGAAATACTTCGCTCAAATATGGAGAAAAAACTAACTCAACTCGGTTGCGTCCGAATCGAAAAGAGAGTGGACGATTGTGATGTGTATTGTTGGATGAAGCAAGAGAATTGTGTGGTTGCCTACACCATTCGAGATGAGAAATTGCTCGCTTCGAACTCGTCATCGATGGTCGAAAACATGGCAATGAGATGGGTCCGAGGAGTTAAAGACGGGTTGAGTAGTGATCCAGAATTTGGTTCGTCTAGTAGGGCGGTGGGAAAGGCAGACAGCGCGAGTATGAATCTGTTCTTTCGGAATCAAATGTTTGACTTTGCTTCATCGGTAGAAGGTATTCGTAAGAATGAAGATATTCGAAAGAATATGGGAGTGCGAGATGTATGGTTTTACCGGAAGTTGATTTGGAAAGGCCGAATATCAGCGCTAGATCCCTACGGCTTGCTTCCAGTGCTCCAGTCCGATGTGACTTCGACTTATGCCAGCTTGCAATTCCCTGATAGATCTAAAGGCGTTGAGTTTGAGTTAAAGATTCAGATCAACACGCCACACGGTGACAAGTTTATAGAACGGCCGGGTGCGGCCGAATTCCCAAAAACTGGCCCTTATTTCGGATTCGATGTCGTCAGCTATTCGGTTCTAAGCGGAGACTTCTGGAAGATTTCAGACTATCTCAAAGAAAATGTGGAGAATCCATTTGAACCTGAATTTTCAAGAGCGAAGGAGCAGTTCAGAGAACTACTCCGCAAACACGGCTTGCCTGAAGAAAGATTGTCAAGACCAAGTCGCGACAGTCAACATTTTCATCCTGTTGCCTATCGATGTCAGTTGGTTGACGGCTCCAGTGCCGTTATTTTCAAGTTTCGAGATGTTGAAAAGTCTCGTCCGATTTATTCCAAGGGCCGATTTAGTAGTTTGGATAAACTCTCACCAAATCATGGCATCTTTTCCACGTCGACTCACAGAACCAAGGACATTGTTTACTTTGTGGAAACGCCGTCTCTATTTAAACTACCGGCCAATTCGGGCATAGTAATGCCTCCTGTGTCGCCGCGAGTGTATGGAATCCTAGGTGACTATTACGTCGTTGCCAATTCAGAAAAATTCTTCACCGAACACTCGATTCAACCGGAAGAGAGTCTCGATGAGTCAATCTCATTCCGTATGGTCAAAACGCATCTTGGTCAGCATTTCTCTGGCAATGCGTTTGCGGTTGAGTACTGGGACCTTGCTCGCTTGATGGAAGAATCAGGTTTGCGCTTTGAGGAGTCCCTTTTCAGCAGCTATTTGCGTTTGATTGGAGGCAATTCATTCGATGAACTGTTTCGAAAGTTGGCTAATGACTTTGGGCCAGTCGGCGGATCCGTTGGAAAGAATACAACTGGATTTCGTTTGAACTATTTTATGTTAATTCGGAGATAGCCTGGAACGGTCGTGACGATCTGGCGGGGTAAATAGTCGACATCGTGTTTAACACGATAAGGGAGGGGGAGATTCTCTACTTATTTAGCGAGAAGCGTAAGATTTCCCACGTCAAGCGTGGGGCATTTCCACAAAATAAGTCAATTAGCTGAACAGCTTCCCATCGCAATAATTACCCAATAGCCCCTCAAAACGTGCCATCCATTTATTTGAACACTACGTACTACTTAGCCTTGCGTGCGGCTTTCGCCTTCTGGAATGCCTCCAAAAAAATCTCAAACCAGTCTTCATTTGCCTTAGAATTTCCTTCAACCCTCTTCCAATCAACTAATGAGTCAAACGATTTGAAGTTATCTCCAACACAGAATTCGAATTCTAGGTCAGTTGTTAAATTCGTCGAAGGACTACTCGACGATTTCCTCGCTTTTCTCGGGAACCAAAGATCGCCTTCTTGTGCCCACACTGTTTTCGAATGACCTACAACATCTTTTAGTTTCTTACCTTCGCGGTCCACAAGCCAAAAGAAAAACTCGGTTGGCAAACCACCGAATCTATCATCGAAAATGATTTCAGCTCTCGATCTATTGATTTCATCTCTTTTCCATTTGGTCCTCAAGATCGGATCTTTCTTCTCTTCACTCTCAAGCGTATACTTGAGCCATACCTGCACTGGATCGTACCGTCTCGGACTCGTCACTTGAAACGAAAGGCTTGCACCACTTGGACAATCCGGAATGGCACGGAAAAACTCTGCGAGCTTTATCTTGTCATCGTCGGAATCAGAAAGCGTCAACGCAGGTCTTTTTAGGGGTGCTTTCGCCGAATTCCCGTACTCTCGGTAGAGAGTCTCGTTCCCAACCCGAAGGACTTCAGTCCGATAAGGCACACCATCTTCCCGTTGTTTCTGCACCATTGAATACCTGATCTTCTTCGCAGGATTCTCCATCACGAAGCCGCTGGCCTGTTCAACGAATTCAGGTTTATTGTCAACTTCAAGTGCAGTTAGCGAAAAAAACGTCCATGCACTCTCCCTTGAGAGTGCATCAACCTCTAATAGAAAGTTATCCATCCTCGATTCTGCATCCGCGAAATCGACAAGGCTCTTTACTTGTGCATGTACTTTGCAAAAATCGAAAACTAAGCAGATTAGCAGTGCAAGGATGCAGTCTCTCATGACGAGCCACCATTTCATGTTCTAATGATTAATGAGTCACAACAACAGGATCACCAGGACCACCATTGATGTCACACGGGTCGCAGTGATCTACAAACCAGTCGCTGATAAACGACTTGAAGGAGACTATACTACTGACACACACCACTTGATTTGACACAGCATCCCACTCACCCCAACATTCCTGCTGGGTGATGCACGTTACCAAGCTAGAGTAAGTTCCAGTGTAACCAGTTCTGGCGAAAAGCACAATTTGTGGTGGATTGTTGTTGTAGATGATTACTTCGCCACATGGTCCGTGATGACCAGCAGGGGCGGCGTTGTTTCCGCAACTACCGCTGGTGCCACTACAAGGATAGCTCGCGCCTTGAAACTGGAAGCATACAGCCAGAGGATCATTTCCGCCCTGCGGTTCTATAAAAATGTTTTGTCCATTTGGAGTCAAGCCAGAACCAGGTTCGATCACTACAGGAGGAGCCTCATCGCCACTAACGACGTGAGCGCCCGCACAGGCACCCCCTAGAGACGCAAGGACACCAAGTACTAAATTTCTAACTCGCATTTCATACATCGAAAGAGTAAATTTCCAAACTACTTACAAAGAGAAATTTCACCAACAGACAACCATTGCGTAATGTCATCAGTGACTACCTCAATCTCAACGTTTACATTGAGCCTCGATTCCGAATCCAATTCATCTTGCCCAAGACGAAAGGAGTAAACCGCAGATTTGTCTTTCCTTGAAACAAGTTGGCAAATTGTCTCGTTGTCCGGCTTGTCGACGCGGCTGATCTTACATCTTCCGGTTGTGCTAAACGAGTCAAGCGAGGTTATTAAAAATCTCCCGCGTTTTTTCTCATCAACAATAATTCGGGAGGGCATCACGAGTAGTCGTGAGGTTCGGCAGCAGGGAACAATTGACGAATAAGAATTTAGTTCTTCGGTGACGGTGAGATCAATACCTGATAAAAATCCGATATCAGCGTCCGACAGTTCGCCTGAGGCCCGTAGTGCTACTTGACAAACCCCATTCGTGACGCTTTGCTTTACGATTTCGAATCGAGGATCGCCAAAACTAACTACCGGCTTACTGAGCGCAAGCTTAGACGCGTCGATTTCAAGTAGAAATTCCTTTCCAGGCTGGATTTTTAAGCAAGGCGGTCTAGTCTCTATGGCTTTTTCCAGCTTGCCTTCGATTTTAATACTAGTAGAACTGTTGTCGTCGAAGTAAACAATAATTTCTGCCCTAAACGGCCCTAAATCAGCTTTTTTTAACGCAATTTCAAGTTGGGAAAACCCATAAGACGCGCCTGTCATTTTCGCAGCAGAGCAACCGCAAGAACTTTTTGTAGCTACGATTTGACTCTCTTGGTCATGCAGAATGTTGACGAATCGCTTGTTGATCTTTTCAACAAAGCAAGTCCCGAAATCAACCGTGAGATCACCTGCCTCCGCGTATCGCCTGTCGAGGGTAACTACTGAGGCATCACCCTCGTCACTGGATGCAGTGTCCAGTGTGCAGTGTGCAGTAGCGAGCGCAAGAACCAACAGAGAAATAGCGTTCAAATTCTTGTCCCTTCAGATCAAAAGGCGGTTCAAACCCTCGTCTGGTTACCGTATCAGGCATCCAAGCGTCAACGGCTATTCGAAGAATATTTCTTTTTTCTAGCAGCCCCTCAAAACGTGCCATCTATTCATTTGAACACTCGAATACGATGATTTGCTTCAAAGAGCCTATGCACAAGTCAATAGTGCGATCGAGCGAAGCAAAGGATCCTATCAAGCGATCTTCGCAAAACTGAATGCAGCGGAAGCCGCAAAGGCCGAAGTCGAACTCCATCAATCTCGGCTTGACGATTACTTCTCCGAAAATGCCTCCAGGACCATCATACTGTCCGAGTGGCTCGATGCGGAAATGAGGCTCTTCAACGCCGAACGAGATTTGGCAGAACAACAGGTCGAACATATGCGTAACCTGACGCAAATCAAATTCGAATCCGGCACCCTGCTGACAATCCAAGCGGAACGATAGGAACAAGCGGTAAAACCGCCGCGCTATCTCACAAATTGTCGATCTGGGGCCTCATTCGATCGCATAGAGATGCCGCAGGCTTGCCCTGCGCAGCTTCACGTTTCTGGCTAAGCAATAACTCCCCCAACGTTCCCCCTCATCCCGATTCGGCGGCGAAGCCGCCGAACCGGGATGGGGGGGGAGATTCTCCACTTATTTAGCGAGAAGCGTAAGATTCCCCACGTCAAGCGGGGGGCATTTCCACAAAATAGGTCAGTTAGCTGCACAGCTACCCATCGCAATAATTACCCAATCGAATCCATTGCAATGAAGCTCATCGCCAACTAGGTCAAGATGAAAGCCTTTTTCTCTACGGATCGTGCTTTTCGTAGATCGATCGATGGTACAACTCTTCGTACTTGGACAACTGGGTCCGCAAATCGAATTCACTTTGCACTCGGATTCGATTCTCATCTCCCAGCTGCTTTAATTTGGCGGGGTCCTTGGCTAAACCGACAATCAATCTTCGCCATCCGTCCCAATCTCCTGCAGGAACCGATTGCTCTCTACACTGCTCTCCCAGAACCTCTTCAACTCCCTCGACCGACATCGTCGCTACTGGCTTGGCCAAGCTCATGGCCTCCAAAATGACATTGGGCATCCCCTCATATCGGGTCGGAAGAATCAATAATCGACAGCCTCCGATCCAACTGGGGACTTGATCGCTTTGACCTATTACGTGAATTCTTTCGCTAAATGAAGATTCTGATTTAAACTCCTCCAGCCTCGATCGCCACGGTCCATCGCCAACGATTACCAAGTGCATGTCCGGCAGGGCTCGTAGCAATCGCTCCCCACGTGCGATGAGAATATCAATTCCCTTCTGCACATGAAGCCGCCCGACGAAAAGCAAATAATCGAACCCTTGCTCCAAGATCGGATGATCGCGACCCTCGAGTGCTCGTCGTTGCATGGCCTCTATATCAACACCATTTGGAATGACTAGCAACTTCTCTGCCGGCAGCCTCTCTACTTTCTCGCACCAATCGCGAGTCGAACGGCTAACGCAAACAATGCTCTTCATTCTCCGAGCGGCCCAGCGACTAAAAAGAAATCGCCAACGCCTGGGATCGGAAACTCGTACGCCACCAATCAACGGTATTGATGTTGACCGCAGTGCGTACGACGCCATGACATTGGCATGCCACAATAAACTCTGGACCAAATCAGGTGGATCGGAATCGATCAAACGCCGGAATTGTCTGGCAGCCCCGACAAATCCGAACATCGAGCTGCACTCGAGAAATACGCATTCGACCGATGCATCTTGAAGATCTCTTAGCAATCGATCACGATCCGAGGGGGGCTTGGGACCAATTGCAATGACTCTGACGCGGTGTCCACGTGAGTTCAAATACTTAGCTAACTCGACACAAAATGTCTCTGCGCCGCCGACATCCAATTCGGTTATGACAATGTCTAGCCGCAATGTGACTCTGTCTTTCCTCTACTCGGCTGGCTTTGGCTGCTTGCGATCCACCTTGAGCTCTGCAAGTAGTTTTGCAAGATCATTACCGTGCGAATCGGTATTCACTTTGTCAATCACCGCAAGAACCTTGCCATTCTTTCCAATAACAAAGGTCACGCGAGCCGCAGCACTTCGATCTGCATTATACACACCGAACTTTTTGGCATTCTCGCCGGTCGGATCGCAAAGGATCGGATAATCAAGCTCTAAGCTCTTCGCGAAATCCGCATTCTTTTCGACATCATCTGTGCTAGCCGTGAAATAGGCTACGTCGAACTCTTTGAGCATGGCACCGCTCTCCTTGAGCGACTTGCACTCCTTGGTACAGCCACCGGTAAACGCTCGTGGGAACCAAGCAATAATGACAGCTTGTTTGCCAACTAGCTCCTTAGAGCTGTAGGTCTTTCCATCGCTCCCTGTAAAAGAATACTCAGGAGCCGCATCTCCCACCGCAGGCCGCTCGGTTGCAGTGCCTTGAGCGAGCCCAGTACTAACAATCGCAGTACTACCAATCGCGAATAGAGTACAAACGAGGGACAAAGATAAAGCAAATTTTCGCATGATGCATCCTAAGAAAACAAGTTCGAGTTGGGCCGCATTTCGACCTCATTATAGCGAAGTGAATCTGGGCAAAATGATTGCTTGCAGGAAACTTCGCCAAGGATTCACAAACCCAAGGCGACCGGCATACCGGCTCAGCTCATCCACCATGGCATCAATTCGCAACCATTCTGAAAAACGAGCGAACTTTTCCCGGCTGACTCTTCGTCGTAAGTTTCACTCGCGTCCGGTGCGATCCCGGTCCCGCAAGTTGCTGCGGGGACATACCCGTGAGCATGCTTCTTCGTGGAAACTGGCGTAGGATGGTCCGGCATGACCAAGATCCGATGGTCACCGTATTGCTTTAAGGCCTCATGAACGGGACCAACGATCTCGCGATCGATAGACTCCAACGCCTTGATCTTCTCGTCAACTCGCCCTTCGTGGCTAGCTTCATCGGTGGCCTCGATGTGAACGCATACAATGTCATACCGCTCCAGTGCTTCGATTGCCGCAAGCCCCTTGCCCCGATAGTTCGTATCGAGATAGCCTGTCGCTCCCTCAACCTCAATGCGATCCCAACCGATCAGTGCGCCCAGCCCCCGCAGCAAGTCGACCGCAGTGATCATGGCCCCCTTTGCCCCAAATCGGGATTTGAACGAAGGCAACTGTGGAGTTTTGCCAAGCCCCCACAACCATAGGTTTGTGGCTGGTCGTTTGCCAGTTGCGACTCGCTTTTGGTTAACGGGGTGTTCCGCGAATAGTCGCTGGCTCTCATCCATGAATTGGCACAGAAGCTCACAGCCTGGTCCCTTAGGAAAATCTGATGCTACCGAATCATCGGTGAGATCATGCGGTGCCGTGGTCTTGGTGTCCATGGAAAACGGTGCCTCGCTTCCAGACTTGTTCGCAGCATCGCCTCGATAGATCAACAGATTGCGATAGCTGACACCAGGCACGAATTCCCAATTCGGTCCCCCCATCGCTTGCTGTGCTGCGATCAACAACTCGGCTGCTTCCGCGTTACTGATATGGTCGGCGGTAAAGTCGACCATGATCTGATCAACAATCGTGACTAGATTGCACCGGATCGCCCAATCGTTCGGCCCCAGATTTATCCCCTGTGCAGCCGCCTCGATAGGAGCACGCCCGGTAAAGTAAATGTTGGGATCGTATCCAAACAACGCCATATTGGCGACTTCGCTGCCCGGGGTGAAACATCGTGGTACGTTATCGCTGCATGCAACCAACCCTTCCTTGGCAATCCGATTCATGTTGGGGATGTTGGCAACCTGCAATGGCGTCTTACCACCGAGCGACTCCACTGGCAAATCTGCACAACCGTCGGGAATGATGATGACTCGCTTCATGGTCTTATCTTTCAGAGGATTTTTCGAGTTGGTCGTTGTCGGCGACTCGCAAGTAAACCGAATCACCTCGGACGCTGCTGAGTTGGCGGATGGCTTCGTTAGCGGTTGAAGCAGCAGATTCCGATGCGTGGTGGGTCATGATGACTAGTGGGACTGTTGGCTGGGTTGGCTCGACCCGTTCGCTCGCCTTCGTCGGCTCATGTTGAATTATCGAGGAAATGGAGATCCCGTGCTCACCGAGAATGCCTGTGATTTGAGATAGCACGCCAGGCTCATCGGAAACGTTGAACCGCATATAGTATCGACCCAACGTTTCTTCGTAAGGCATGACACCGATCTTGGATTCGCGATCCGACCATAATTCTAGCCGACGAAACGTAATGTCCGTACGACCCGCAGCCGTATCGATCATATCGGCTACCACGGCGCTGGCAGTAGGCATCTGCCCGGCTCCCTGGCCATGATAGAACATGTCCCCAACCGCATCGCCGATCACTGCAATGGCGTTGTAGGCACTGCGAACTTCTGCAAGAGGGCGACCGCACCGAATCAAAGTTGGCGATACGTGCAATTCCAGAGACCGCCGGTCCTCGTGCAACTGAGCTGTCGCCAACAAACGAATGCGATAGCCAAGCTCTTTCGCAAACTGAATGTCAGCCGTCTGAAACGCCTCTAATCCACGACGGTGCAAGCTTCGCCATTTCACACGCACTCCAAATGCCAAGTGTGCGAGAATGGCCAGCTTTTGCGCGGCATCACTGCCATCGATATCCATGGTGGGGTCCGCCTCCGCATAACCGAGCGATTGGGCTCGTTTGATCGCGGTGGCGTAATCGAGCCCACTATCTTCCATCTCGGAAATGATAAAGTTGCTCGTGCCGTTAAGAATTCCTCGCACCGAAAGAATCTGATTTGCGGACAAGCACTGCGTGATGTTGGCGATGATTGGGATCCCTCCTCCGACGCTGGCTTCGAAAGCGATCGTTCTCCCCAGCGCCCGGGCGCGGTCGAACAGTTCTTCCCCGTGTTCTGCTAGCAAAGCTTTGTTGGCGGTGACAACATCTTTGCCCGCCTCTAGCAATTGCAACATAATGGTCCGAGCGGGTTCAATCCCCCCCACTAAGTGTGCCACGACCTGGATCTCAGGATTCGACAGGACAAGATTCAAATCGTCGGTTAAGATGCCTTTGGGCAGATCGATATCACGGGACTTTTGCAAATCGCGAACGACGGCTTTTTCCAGCCATAGAACTCGGCCCGCGTGCCTAGCCAAACGGTCTCCGTGATCCAAAAGTAGCCTAGCCGCCCCCGTTCCGACGGTTCCCATGCCCACAATTGCGACTTTCGTTTTCTCCATCTATATCTATGTCATTCGTCCAAGAGTTAGCGGCAAGGAAAACGCCCAATGTAAACCAACTTGCTCGGTTGGCAAACCGTGTTGGAGGCAATGTTGAAGTTCGACACTGAATCCACTATTTGCTCCATAGCGACCGGCCCCGTGGGTGCCCCGAGGGGTGCGATTCGTATTACGGGACCTGATGCCATCTCGGTCGCCAAGCGTGTTTTTGGAGACTTTAACACCCCTAAATCCCCTCGTCGGATCGTGAGCCGAATCGAACTCGACCGTCTAGGCCCGATCGAAACGGCTCTGTTCGTCTGGCCCGATTCCAAAAGCTACACCGGACAGCCATCTGTCGAGATCCATTGCTTGGGGGCTCCGATTATTCTGCAATCCATTCAGCGACGCTTGCTCGATGCGGGGGCTGCGTTGGCTCAACCTGGGGAGTTTACGCTGCGTGCCTTTCTCTCCGGCAAACTCGATCTTACGCAATGCGAAGCGGTACTCGGTGTCATCCACGCGACTAATGAACGTTCTCTCAATGTCGCACTCAAACAACTGAGCGGCGGACTGGCTACCCCCCTGAAAACGGTTCGCACGATTTTGATCACGTTGTTAGCTGACATCGAAGCCGGCTTGGACTTCGTCGACGAAGATATCTCGTTTATCTCGGATGCCGAGGTTCAAAGTCGCTTGGCAGAAGCTTCTCAGCTCGTCTCGCAGATTTTGGCACAGATCACCTCGCGAGCCGGCCAGCAGCACCATCTCCAGATCGTGATCGCCGGTCCTCCCAACGCTGGCAAAAGCTCTTTGCTCAATGCGCTAGCCCAAGATCAGCTAGCCATCGTGAGCCCAGAACCTGGCACGACTCGAGACTTTGTTCGCTGTCGACTCCAGGCGGATGGTGTTCCCTATGATCTGCTCGACACAGCGGGAATGGAATCGGTCACGGACGAATCCCCGCGAGGCATCGCACAGTTTTTCACGCAAGAACAGATCGACCAGGCCGACTTGATCCTGCTCTGCAGCTCATGCGTTGAGAACTCAATCGACCAAGTTTCACAAGTGGGCCAAGAGCTAGGCAGTGCCAGTGAACCTGTCCATCACGTGCAGGAAACTTCACAACCTGAGACTTGGCGAATTACGACCAAGATCGATTTGTGTGAATCTACCAATTCGCAACACACAGTTGCACCTAGGCACTTCGCGATCAGCACGAAAACCGGCGAAGGGTTAGCTGCCCTTCAAGTCGCAATGCAGCTCTGGGTTTGCGAAAAGAATCAGCAGCTTATCGATGCGCTTCCCATGACGGCTGAGCGTTGCCATGATGCTCTGAAGAATGCGACGGTAGCTTTAGAAGAAGCTTTGCGTGCAAGCCAGACCGGAACCGGAGAAGAGATCGTCGCCGGCGAGATTCGTTTGGCGCTCGATGAGATCGGCCAAGTTGCCGGAGTGGTTTATACCGACGATATTCTCGATGTGCTCTTTAGCCGTTTCTGCATCGGCAAGTAGTTAGGCACACAAAGATGCCGCAGGCTTGCCCTGCGGAGTATCACGTTTCTCGCTAATCCAAGGAGCCGCCAAACTTCAGCCTTTAAGTGCCATCGCTGCCTGAGCTATGCTTGATTGCTCTTCCTCGGTCAGTTCGCCTAGCATGGGTTGCATAGGGCCAGTGGGGGCGACGGCCACCGAAACGGCATGATGCAGAACTCTAATGGGGTTGATGCTGTTGCGCAAGTCCTCGAGTGGAGCAAACATCTGCCGTATCTCCTCCGCCTTGGCGTAGTCCCCTGCCTGAATGGATCGCAACATTTCCAGCGAAAGCTTGGGGTTGATGCATACGCAGCCGCTTGTGAAGCTGGTCATGCCAAAGTCTCGCATATGCACGATGGCTGGCTGTTCGCCGATTCCACTCACCAGGATATTGTTAGGAATGAGGCTTAGAATCTCGTCCAAATAGGTATCCTTAGATGGATCGTTCCGCACGACCGCGTATTTGATCCAGCTTATCATTCCGTCATAAACGAGCCCCTGCACCGTCTTCGGGCTAAGCCACCGATCATGCTTGAGATAGAGAACGATTGGCTTGCCGAACGTTGCTACAAACTTCTTTATTCCCTCGACAATTCCTTTTTCCGCGACGATCTCTGTTTGAGGCAGGATCATAACCGTCGGAAATGGATAGTCCTTCAAAACCTCTGCTTGATCCATCATCATGCCGAAAGAGGGGCCAACCGACGGGATGACCAGCGTGTCGATCATGGTGTTCTCGACCAGGACATTGAGAGCAGTCGCGTACTCGGAGGGTCTGAGATGATAAAAGACCGCGTTGCCGCCGTACAGCAAGGTAGAAATACCCGCAGACTCAAGGTACTGGATAATTCTAGTATTTTGCTGATTGCAGATTTTGCCAGTCGCATCTCTCGCGAGGGGCGGTACTGCGATCACACTTTTTGCTAGAACTTCTGGAGTTACCGTTATCGTGCGCATGGTTCGCTCCTGGCTTGTTGAGCCCAGCAATTTCGAATGATAGATGCTGGGATGAATGGTTTAGGGGAGAACTGCATTCGGTAGGCTGAGGCTTGAATCACCAAGGCTCAATTACGATTGCAGCGTCTCGAAGTCTAAGCTAGCTGCTTTATCCGTGGAAGCAGTTCTCGTTCGATCCACTTTGTATCAATGGTTCCATCGACAAACTCCTGCTGGCGAAGAATGGTTTGCTGGAAGCTCGCTGTCGTTTTGATGCCAGTGATCCGAAGCTCGCTTAGTGATCGAAGCATGCACTCGATCGCTTCATCGCGAGTCGGCCGGTGAACGATGATCTTGGCGATCATGGAATCATAGTAAGGGGGGACGGTGTATCCCGCGTGAGCATGGGAATCGACTCGAACTCCCATTCCACCTGGAATATACATTCGATCGATCTTGCCTGGGCAAGGCTGGAAATTCTTGTCCGGATCTTCGGCATTGATGCGGCATTCGATTGCTGCACCACGAGGTACAATTTCCGCTTGAGTAAACGGCAGCTTCTCGCCCGCCGCGACTCGAATCTGTGATTGAATCAAATCAATCCCTGTTACCATTTCGCTAACGGGATGCTCCACTTGGATCCGGGCATTTACCTCGATGAAGTAGAATCGATCGTTTTGGTCGACAATGAATTCTACCGTCGCGGCATTGTGATAGTTCGCTTGCCTGACCATACGCACCGCAGCTTCGCAGAGCTCTTTTCGAGTGGCTTCTGGCAATCGGCACGAAGGGCTTTCCTCCACCAGCTTTTGGTGTCTTCGTTGGGCCGAACAATCTCGTTCGAACAAGTGACAAACGTTGCCATGCTGGTCGGCAATGACCTGAACCTCAACGTGTCGCGGTCGATCGATATACTTTTCCAGGTAGACGCCAGCGTTTCCAAACGCAGCTTGTGCTTCTGCTTTGGCCTGAGAGAGCGATGTTTGCAGTGCGCCTTCGTCGGCGGCGATTCGCATTCCCTTTCCTCCGCCACCCGCAGTGGCTTTGATGAGGACAGGAAAGCCGATCTTTCTGGCAGCTTCCAGTGCTTCGGTCTCACTTTCTAGCAATCCATCGCTGCCGGGGACCACCGGGACTTTTGCAGCGATCGCCATTTCGCGAGCCGTGTTCTTGTCGCCCAGTTTTTCCATCGCCTCGGGAGATGGGCCGATGAATTCGAAGTTCGAGCTGCGGCAGGCTTCGTTGAATTGAGCATTTTCTGCGAGAAAGCCATAGCCTGGGTGGATGGCGTCGGCACCACTCGCTTCGGCAGCGGCTATGATGCGTTCGAATTTCAGATAGCTATCGATCGACTTGGGCGGGCCAACGCAAAACGCTTGATCTGCGAGATCTAGGTATTGTGAACCGCGGTCCGCCTCGCTGAAGACTGCGACCGTTTCAATTCCCATTTCTTTGCAGGCGCGAATTACGCGCAAGGCGATCTCGCCTCGGTTGGCGATCAATACACGATTAAACATGGAAGAATGTCCTTAGTGCCGAGTTTTTGGTGTGTCGGCCCGCGATTCCCTGGCCTGGACCAACTCTGAACCTGATTAACCCCTAGTATCGACTTTGAAGAGTGGTTTGCCAAAATCGACAGCCTCCTCATTTTTGACCAGAACCTCGACGATTTTCCCGCGAATTTCGGCAGGTATTTCGTTGAAAACCTTCATGGCCTCAATGATGCAGACCACGGTGTCAGGCTGAACTGTGGCACCAACCTCGACGAAGTTCTTAGCGTTAGGGTTAGGTTTTGAGTAAAACGTCCCTACCATCGGCGATTTGATGATAGCGATGTGTGCACCGTCTGCGGCGGGTGCTGAGGGGGGGGGCGAGGCCGCTGGCGCTGCGGAAGGGGGCGGAACCTGCGCCGCTTGTAATGCCATGGGGGCAGCGATCATGGGCTGGCCGTGTCCGGTTCCACAGAGCCGAATTCTTTGATTTTCGTGGCGGAGATCAATTTCTCCTAAATCGTGTTCCTTCATCAATGCGATCAGCTTACGAATACGCTCGATGTCAAACACGTCTTTGGGCTGGTTCGATTCCGTCATATAACAGGCCTTGGGTATCCCCGGAAATTCTCAAGAGTTTCGCTACTCTCGGGCAAGCAAATGGCTTGCCCAGTCAAACCGCAAAACGTATCGCGGACGGTCGCCGCACACTATTCTTTGCAGAACCCTGTTTTATACAGTCGGTCGCTCAGTCCTGGAAGCCCCGACGGCAACCAAAAGAAGCGAGCCTGCCATCCGTCTAATTTAGTAGCATCGATCCTGCGATTGACTCCGCAGTTCGCTGAGGTGATCACCCAAGCAAAAAGCCCTGGGAGTGACTCCAGGGCTTTGTCTTGTCTTTACGCACAGGATTCGCAGGAGCAGATAGCTCGGTTGCTAGCCCGAATTGCGATTTTTAGTACATGTCGTAGTCGCCGCCAGCAGCAGGCTTCTTGCCGTGATCATCCTTTGGCTTTTCGGCGATCAAAGCGTCGCTGGTGAGCAGCAGAGTGGCAACCGATGCCGAGTTGGCCAACGCTGTTCGCGTCACCTTGGTCGGATCGATAACGCCAGCCTTAACCATGTCCTCGTAGACGTCAGTGAGGGCATTGTAGCCTTGGTTGCCCTTGGCTTCCGCAACCTTCGCACACACGATGCCACCGTCTTGACCAGCATTGCTTGCAATCATGGTCAATGGTGCGCGGCAAGCACGTAGAACGATGTTGTAGCCGGTGATCTCGTCTTGGGTGAGGGACTCGCCTGGCTTAACTTGGGTCGAAGCTCGAAGCAACGCAACGCCACCGCCAGGAAGAATTCCTTCTTCGATCGCAGCGCGAGTGGCATGCAATGCATCTTCAACGCGAGCCTTCTTTTCCTTCATCTCGCTTTCGGTCGCTGCCCCAACATTCACCTTGGCGACACCGCCAGCAAGCTTGGCGAGTCGCTCTTCCAGTTTTTCACGATCGTAATCGCTGGTGGTGTTTTCGATTTCGCGGCGGATCTGGTCAATTCTAGCCTTGATGTCGCTAGCCTTGCCTGCTCCCTCGATGATAGTGGTGTTGTCTTTGTCGATGATGACCTTCTTTGCACGGCCGAGATCGGCCAAGGTCAGCATTTCCAGCTTTTTGCCGAGGGCTTCGAAGACAGGAGTTGCGCTGGTGAGGATGCCGATGTCTTCCATCATCGCCTTGCGTCGGTCGCCGTAGCCAGGAGCTTTGACCGCTGCAACATTGAGAGTACCGCGAAGACGGTTGATAACCAGGGTCGCGAGAGCTTCGCCATCAACATCTTCAGCAATGATCAACAATGGCTTGCCTTGCTGAACCACTTGCTCCAACACAGGAACCAAATCCTTGATGCTGGAGACCTTCTTTTCGTAGACCAAGATGTATGGATCTTCTAGAACGACTTCCATGGTGGTTGGTTCGTTCACGAAGTAGGGCGACAAGTAGCCGCGATCGAACTGCATGCCTTCTACGAATTCGAGTTCGTCCTTTAGGCCCTTGCCTTCATCGACAGTGACGACCCCGTCCTTGCCAACCTTGGACATCGCCTCAGCCAACAATTGGCCGATCGAACGATCGTTGTTAGCTGCGATGGATGCGACGTTTGCCATCTCATCGGTGTCCTTGATCTTAATGGACATCTTGTGAAGCTTCTCGGTAATGTCGGCTACTGCCTTTTCAATACCGGCCTTCATTTGGATCGGGTTTACGCCAGCGACTACGGCCTTGAGGCCTTCGTTGAAGATGGCTTCGGCCATGACGGTTGCGGTGGTTGTTCCGTCACCAGCGACGTCGCTGGTCTTGGAGGCCACTTCGCGGACCATACGAGCGCCCATGTTTTCGTAGACGTCCTCTAGGTCGATTTCCTTAGCAACAGTCACACCGTCCTTTGTGACGGTTGGGCTGCCAAAGCTCTTCTGAAGAATGACGTTGCGTCCTCGGGGGCCGAGGGTCACCTTGACCGCGCGGGCCAATTTCGAGACGCCACGGCGAATTGCCTCACGTGCCTCTTGATCAAAAGCGATAATCTTTGCCATCGATGTCTTTCTCCGTACTGGATATTTTAAATTTGATTGGAATGTCTTAGGAAATGGAGCGTTCTCGGGCTGCCGTTAAATTCGCAGTTCTGCGAATTTGGGGGCCTAGCCGATGACTGCGAGAACTTCGCCTTCATTCATGAGCAGATACTCTTCGCCGTCAACCTCAATGTTTTCGCCGGCATAGCTGGTAAATAAAACCAGATCGCCAACCTTGACTTGTAGCGTCGATCGGCTGCCATTTTCGAGCACTCGCCCGTCTCCGATCGCAACAATCTTGCCCCGCGTCGGCTTGTCCTTGGCGCTGTCTGGCAAGAAGATCCCGCCACTGGTTCGCTCTTGTGACTCTTCTCTCTGGACAACAATGCGATCCCCAAGAGGAACTAGCTTTACTTTTGACTTTTCTTTGGTCGCAGCCATGAATGGTGACTCCGTAGAGGTGTATCGGAATGTGTCAAGGATTGGAAAGTTCTGACAGGCTGGTGTCGTCTCTGCCTGCGAGAGCTAAACACGCCAAAACGGCACTTTCGCTCTGGAAGGTCGGTTAATGGTGCAATTTCCGTGCCAGACGCGAGCTTGGAAATCTAATTCCTGGGGAACGATTTCCCATCAAATACGAACTCGGTCATTGTTTCCCAAGGAAACTGTGCCCAAAATACGTAAGTGATTCGTCGATTTCAACTTTGGGGAAAGTCAGCCAACTATGCCGATTCGCGTTACTTGCACTTGTGGCTACGCCACGAACGTTCCAGACGAAATGGCGGGAAAGTCGGGGCGGTGCCCAAAATGTAAGGCTACCCTGAAAATTCCAGCCAAAGCTGGTGCGGCGGCCGGAAAATCTGCTTCAACCACCAAGGGTGCAGTTCCCGCCAAGCCGCAAACCACGGCTCCGAAAGCGGCAGTCGCCGCCAAAGCCGCTCCGCAGCCAACCGGCGGAGCTTTGGATGGTCTCTTCGCAGATGTTGGGCTAACGCAGAACAAAGGTCCCGTCTGTCCTGCATGTTCCGCCCCGGTCGTCCCCAATAGCGTCCTGTGTGTCAAATGCGGATTCCATTTCGCCGAAGGAAAAAAACTAGATGAGCACCGGCTGGAATCATCCAAGGGGTTCGGTAACCCACACCTGAACGAAGCCGCTCAAATGATGGAAAGGGAACGTGTTACCGAGAAGCAGCTCAACTCCGCCGGTTCTCCCTGGTGGATGATGGTAAGCATTCTCGTCGGGTTGGGGGTCATGATCACAGGGCTTGCCATCAAGCAGCACTCGGTGACAACGGAGCAAGTTTCATCGGTGGAGATTTTGAGGCGCATCCAAGAAGCGGGCTACCTGCCAGTCTTGGCGGCTTCGTTCGGGCTCGCCATGCTCCTCACCGCAAACTTCGCCAACTTGGCCATCTTAATTGTCGCATTCCAAGAGTCTGCCAGGCATGGGCTGATGTACTTTTTCGTCCCCTTCTACAACCTCTACTACATTTTCTCAAGACTCAAGGAGAAAAGGCTCATGTCGACCATGCTAATCATGTTTATTACCGGTACGCTGGGGGCTATCGCGTTTGGATACGCACTTCCCAAGATTTGATATAACGGATTCACATATTTTGCCCCAGCTTCCCCGCCCCACCTTTCCCCTCAGCATTATTCAACTCAAAGAGCAGGTCCAACCAATGAGACTGACACTTACCCGGCTCCACAAGACTTTGTATCTGACTGCTTTTACGCTGGCGGCATGTTTGCTGACAACCCTCGGCTCGTTTCAATCGGCGACCGCTCAGGGTTTCACTGTCCAGCTCCCGACTCAGGGGACCTTTTCCATTCAAACGAGCGTTGCTGTTCCGGACGGTGGAGAGATGGGGTTGGGTGGCAATGTGCGGTATGCATCAGGTTCCACTCAACGGGGCGGTGCGCGGGCTTATGGAAGTTCCCTTTCCGCCACTAGTGCTTCGGCCAAGGTTACCATTATCGACTTGCAAGAACTCGATAAACTCATTCGCTCGGAAGCGAACCTAAAGCCAATGGCCGTCGACTGGGGCAAATCGCGTTCCAGCGGCCAAGTTTATGACGCCTCTCTCGATCAGCCGAAACCGGATCGCCCCGCAGCTTACGCTTATATGATGGCGATGAATAGTAAGCCAGCTACTAAACGGTCGTCGATCGAAGACGCTCGCTACTACTTGGGACTGGCTAACGATGCAACTCGACGCGGCCACTGGACCGCAGTAGAGCTCTACTATCAGATGGCTTGGGACGCGTTGCCCGAGAACCGAAAGCAAATTGCGTCTGAGAATCTCATCAGATTTAAAGAGAAGCAAAAAGAGGAAGAATCCGAAAAGAAAAACGCCGCGAGCAAAGGGTTTTAACAGAACACTAGACTGTGGTCTTAGCCCGTACCTGCAACGCTTCTCCGGTGCAGTTCTTTGCTAATTCGTTGGCATGCCTGCCCATCGCCGTAGGGGTTATGTGAATGGGCCATCGTTCCGTATGCGACCAGGTCTTCGATCAACTCTCTGGCTGCATTGACGATCCGCGTCGAATCTGTGCCAACCAGCTTCACCGTGTTTGCTGCGACTGCTTCTGGTCGCTCGGTCGTATCTCTCATTACGAGTACCGGTTTTCCTAGCGAGGGGGCCTCTTCTTGGACACCTCCTGAATCGGTCAAAAGAAAGTAACTCCGCTGCATCAGATACACAAACGATAGATAATCGATTGGAGGAACCAGGAACACGTTTGTGTGACCGGAAAGCAAGCGATGAACAGGATCCGATACGTTCGGATTGAGATGCACCGGGTAGATGATTTGAATCTGTTGGTTTTGAGACAGCTCTGACAAAGCTCGACAAATGTTCTCTAGGCCTATGCCGAAGTTTTCGCGGCGATGGCTGGTCACGAGTACGAGCTTCTTCGAAGCGTCTAGGAAAGAAAACTGCTTTTCTAATCGTGATTGCAAGCCTTGGTCGCCTGCTAGTCGATCCCTAATCAGAAACAGAGCGTCAATCACCGTGTTTCCCGTCACGACAATCTGCCCCTCGGGTATGTTCTCTCGCAATAAATTCGCCTTGGCTGTCTGCGTAGGAGAAAAATGCAGATCGGCGAGTCGGCTAATGATTTGCCGGTTGCCTTCTTCAGGCCAAGGGGAATCGAGTCGATGCGTTCTCAAACCAGCCTCAACATGCCCGACTTTTACTTTATGATAAAAGCCTGCCAGAGACGCCGTCATGGCGGTAGAAGTGTCACCGTGCACGAGAATCCAATTTGGCCGGAACTCCAGTAATACGGATTCGATCTGTGTCAGCAGATCGCAGGTTAGTCCTGTGAGGCTGCGACCGGACGTCATGGTCCTCAGATTAAAGTCGGGGTGGATGTCGAAGATGTCGAGTACTTGATCAAGCATCTCTCGATGCTGCCCCGTTGCACACACCTTGACGTCAAAAGCCGGTTGCTCCCTAAGCACCTTGATCAAAGGTGCTAGCTTGATTGCCTCTGGTCGCGTTCCAAACGTGAGAAGGATTCGCATGCTTCAGATCGCGGGTGGGCTAGGTTTGCCTATTAAACTCTACCGCTGATCCCCCCTGCGGGTGATCACCCCTGCCGCTGGTTGCCCCTACCGTTGATCAATCGGGGTGACTTGGCGAATCGTAGGACCAGTGTACACCTGGCGAGGGCGCCCGATTCTGGTCGTTGACGATTGGTGCATTTCTACCCAATGGGCAATCCAGCCTGGCAATCGGCCGATTGCAAAGAGAACTGTGAACATCTGCACCGGGAAGCCCATGGCACGATAAATTACCCCCGAGTAGAAATCGACGTTGGGGTAAAGTTTTCGCTCGACGAAGTACGGATCTTGCAAAGCGACTGCTTCCAGCTCCTGAGCGACATCGAAGAGCGGGTCGTTCAAATTCAGCTTGTGCAATAGGACATCGCAAGCCGCTTTGATAATCTTGGCTCTCGGGTCATAGTTCTTGTAGACGCGGTGTCCGAAGCCCATCAGACGGAAATTGCTTGACTTATCTTTTGCCATTTCGACGTACTTTTTAACGTTTCCGCCGTCGTCGGCAATTTGCTTCAGCATGTTCACGCAAGCTTCGTTCGCTCCGCCGTGAAGAGGCCCCCACAGGGCACATATCCCCGCCGAGATGGACGCAAACAAGTTGGCATTCGACGATCCCACCAATCGCACAGTTGAAGTGCTACAATTCTGTTCGTGATCAGCATGGACGATGAACAACAAGTTCAAGGCCTTGACGAAGTCGGGGTCCGAAACGTACTGCTCGCTAGGCAACGCGAACATCATCCGTAGGAAGTTGCTGCAATAATCTAGGTTGTTGTCAGGATAGATAAACGGCTGGCCGAACGCTTTCTTGTAAGAATAGGCCGCGATAGTCGGAAGCTTTGCGATAAGCCTCAACAGCGACTCTTCGACTTGTTGAGGATCCCGAGGGTCGAGGGAATCTTGGTAAAAGGTCGAGAGAGCCCCGACAACGCTCGATAGGATTGCCATCGGGTGAGCATCGCGAGGAAAGCCGTTATAAAAAGTTCGCATGTCCTCGTGAAGCATGGTGTGCTTTTCGATCGAGTCCTCAAACTTTTTCAATTGCTCTTTGTTCGGCAGTTCCCCGTAGATCAATAGGTAACTGGTTTCAAGAAAGCTGCAATGTTCAGCCAAATCCTCAATGGGATAGCCGCGATACCGCAAGATACCACGGTCGCCGTCGAGGTAGGTGATGGAACTGGAGGTCGAACCAGTGTTTGCGTACCCCTCGTCGAGTGTGATATGCCCAGTTTCCTTGAGAAGTTTGGAAATATCGATCGCTCGATCGTTTTCAGTTCCCACCAAAACTGGCAAGGAAACCTCTTTATCCCCCACGATGACTCGGGCTGGGGAGTTTTCGACTTTGGGTCCGACTGATGCGCTCATACTGGACTCCGCTGCTAAGGAAACTCCCTAAACAGCTACGGGAAACGAAGTTAATCAGGTTTTGCAAAAGTGTAGCGACTCGACTAGTAACCGACAATCACGTTAATGGCGTAATCAGCGTTGTAAATGTTGCCGTTTCGGAGATTCCCTGCGACTCTTTCACTCCGCATTAGCTTTTGTTGGCTATTTTTCGATTCGCTTGCGAAGCTCCTTCATCTCTACTTTTAGCCGCTCTAATTCTGACCGCAATTCATGAACCAATTCTGAGTCTCCCTCGCCTCGATGATGGGCATGCATCTGCTCGGCGAGTCTTTGCTTTCCTTCTCGAAGCTCTCGCTCCATTCCCTCTGCCTTTTCCATCAGCTGATGTGCGAGTTCGTGAGCTTCGGCGAGCTTGAGGTGCTCCGCTGCGGCGCGTAGATGCTGAATGCGTCGAGCGATCGCCTCAAGCTTCTCGGCCTGAGGTTGTAGCGCAGGTGGGATTGCAGGTTTATCGCCATGATGATCGTGGAGCCTGGCCAACTCGCTCTCCTTGGCGCTTATCAAAGCTCGAATCTCCTGTTGCTCTGCTTCGGAGCCTCCCATTTGCTTGAGCTTCTTTTGTCTGCTCAAGAGGTCACTTAGTTGCTCTTTGAGAATCCGGACACGCATCTCGCGATCTGTCTTCGGGCCATGTCCCTCGTGCAGCTTATTCTCTCTCGCGACTTTTTCAGCCTTAGCCAAAAGCCCCTCTGATTCAGAAAGGAGCCGTTCTGCTTCTTCTTTGTTGCCAGACTTCGTCAGCTCCATTGCCTCTTTTTGCATGGATTTGGCTCGCTGTCGCATTTCATCGACATCCGATGCATGCACCGCTGCGGGAGAAAAAACAAGTGCCAAGCTGAGCAAGGTGGCGGGTAGAGGAAGAATGGCTGGTAGAGGAAGAATGGCTGGTAGAGGAAGAATGGCGGGTAGAGGAAGAATGGCGGGTAGAGGAAGAATGGCGGGTAGAGCTAGGTGCCGCATTTCAATGTCTCCTAGTGGCGTATCGGTGGGAAAGGAAGGGGCGTTGTGCGTGCAGGCTTTCCAGCATACCTAGAAAGCTCGTTCCATGAAAGCACGGGAATGGAGGGCTGGATTCCGTCAAGCCGGGTTCCATCAAAGGGAGCGGAGCTTGCGAGTAGGGGCCCCCAGTATTCCCTCGGCGATCAGTGCTATCAAAGCTAGAATCGCAAACCATCGCCATACTTCCCTCACTAATGAGCTGGTGGACTCTATCGCGTTGATCTTATTCCACCGCAGCTCGCCAAACGTATTTCGAAGTACTTCGTCGCTAACGGTCTTGAGCTCGTCCTCTTGGGGCATTCGATTTTGAGCGATGAGCAATCGATCTAAGCGAAACACTCCCGCTTGCTGCCATTGTTGACTCGATAGCGATACTTGCGCGATCTCTAGAGGCTGGCTGTCTTGGAGTAAAGAGGACTGTTCCATCGATGCTGAAAAAGTTTTTGCGTTACCCACACGCTTCATGCCTGCATCGATCAAGCGTTGAACCATCGCATACATGGCGACTCCATCCTGGGCGAAGGTTGAGTCGCTGGGGGCTGTCGTGGTTGATAAAGCGTACACGTCTCCCTTAGCATCTTCGGCAATAGCATCCGAACGGACGAGAAGCGGCAAGTTACCCTCGATTGTTGCAAGTTCAGTCATGTTGCCCGTTATGCGACATACTCGCGATAAGATGAGTGAGCTTAGTGGAAGGGACGTGCCGCTCATTGTGTTGCCCAGCAAAACGGAATCGTTTCGCCACTGCTCAACTCGAGCGCCCTCCAAACTTTGCCAGGTTGACCACTGCAAACCAAATGCTGTGCCGTCCCCAGGGATTTCGGGGGGTACGAAAAGAACTTGTCCTCCGGAGCCGACGAACCTGTTGAGTGTCTCGAAAGTTTCACCAGCCGGTAGTTGCTCATGCCAGACCACCAAGGCGTACTGATCCCAGTTCACCGTATCCAGTTGATTCAAAGTTGTCAGATCGGAGGCTGTGGTTGCGGAGGGGGTTGGTGGAATGGAGGTCGCAATCGTTAAGGCTTCGATCGGAGCCGCATTGTCGGTAACGAACAGCGTTCGCCTGACGGGCTGGGTCTCAAAGGTGAAGTAGGCAACATTGTCGGCTTCGTTAGTATCAGCAGGAATTCGAACAGCTCCCCAGCCGAGTACGGGTTGCGAGCCTTCTCCGTCGATTTGACCGTTCGAATCGTTGACTAGAAATGCTTTGTCTATTTTGATGGTGAATCGATTGATTTCGCCGTAGCCTCGTTCGAGGGACAGGGGAATGGCGGTGCGGTTGCCGGCGATCTCTAGTTCTACCGATATGGTTTCTTGGGCCGATGCAGCATCTGCCGGTTGAGATTGGACTTGGAAAGAGAGTTGCAATTCCCTCTCCGCATTGCCATCGAGCAATTCGACATCCGTGATTCGGATCGAACGATTAAATGTCTGTGAGGCAAGATCGAGAATTTGGAATTGAACGTCTGCGATCGATTTAGAAAAACCATCTCTTATCGCCGCCCAAGTGGAATCGTTTGTTCGCCAATCGTATTCGCTCAAGTCGGACGCGATCCACACGGTCGCCTTGGCTATACTGTTGCGTTCAATGTACTCGCGAGCTTGCTCAATGAGAGCGGGGATATTAGTGGAGAGAGCTGATGCTTCCAAACGCGGATCGCTAGTCAATCCGTCTGGCGTTATGTCTGTGATCGCACGGTCAAAGCCTGAGGTCAAGCAAACGATGTTTTTGGCACCTGAGTTTGTTAGCCATTCTTGAATTCGCAGAAGACCGGTTTGCTGCTTGGTTTCGTCCGAGGGCCCAACCTTTAGCTGCATACTTGGCGATCGATCTACCACAACGATCGATACTTGCGACTCATCTGCACCGAACCAGCCGCTGATGCCACTAGCTAGCGGGCGCGAAGCGAGCAGGACTAGGGTCGCAATGACGAGGGTTCGCAACGCTAAAATCAGGTACTGTTTTAGTTTGGACAAACCGCTGGCCATCTTTGTCGCGGCCAAAAGAAACCGCATGGCGGCCCATGGTAGGGTTTGGTGGCGTCTTAGGTGCACCAAGTGGATAATGATCGGAATGGCGATCAATGGTAAGGCGAGCAGCATCCATGGTTGCAAAAAAGTCATCGAACGCCTCGTGTGCGAGTTCGTCCGAGGAGAAAGCGAGTCAGTGGTTGCTCGTACGGCTCGTTCGTAATGACACGATGGTAATCGACACCCGTCTCCATCGTGACTTGTTTCATCGCCTCGAGAAATTCACGCAACGCTAAGTGGTAACGATCTGAGATCTCAGTTGGATCGACTAGCATCGCGTTGCCACCCTCCATATCCAGAAACCGAACTGGTCTTTGGAACTCGAAGCCGATTTCTTGCGGATCGAGTAGATGGAATGCAGCGACGTCATGCTTTCGGAAACGAAGATGTTCGAAACACGACCTCCACTCCGTCGGATCGGCAAAGAAATCGGAAATGATGACAACCAATGCACGCTGTCGGGTGACTTCGGCGATCTCGTGTAATATCTCGGGGAGGGCTGTTTCTCCGTGAGGCTTTGCTTGTTCCAAAGTGTCCAAAACCACCTTGAGGTGAGCTGGCGATCGACGGGGGGGGATGTTCTGTGCGACCGAATCGGCAACCAACGATACGCCGACCGCGTCACCTTGTTGGCTAGCTAGATAGGCGGTGGTTCCAGCCAGCGATCTAGCGTACTGAATCTTTGTGGTTTGGCCCTTGCTCCCAAACGCCATCGACCCGCTCGTGTCGACGACTACGCAGCACCGTAAATTGGTGTCCGCCTCGAACTCCTTGACATAGTAGCGATCGGTCCGACCGAAAGCGCGCCAGTCGAGCCGTCGCAAATCATCGCCGGGTACGTACTTGCGGTACTCAGCAAACTCAACGCTCGAGCCACGATGGGGTGACGCGTGGCGACCGGAGATGTTGCCTTGCATAGCAAATCGTGCATGCAGGGGGATGGCGCTGAGTCGCGCCAATATCTGAGGGTCTAAAAAGGACCTGGTGACGGGCAACATGCTTAAGAGTTGTTACTCCATCTCATCTACGAGTCGTTGCACGATCTGCTTGCCGCTGACTCCTTCGGCTTGTGCGGCGAAGGTCGTGATGATTCGGTGAACCAGGACTGGTTTCGCGACCGCTTGGATGTCTTCCAATCGCACCATGTAGCTACCCTGCAAAGCGGCGCGGCTCTTGGCACCAAGGATGAGATTCTGTACTGCTCGTGGGCCAGCTCCCCAGCTCACATAAGGCTTCATCCAGGTCGGTGCGGTTTCGCCTAGGGGGCGGGTTTTGCGAACCAGTTTGGCAGCGTAGGTGTAGATGTGGTCGGGTACGGGAACTCGGCGGACCAGCCTTTGAAAGTCCATGATCTCGGTACCCGTCATGACGGAGGAAAGCGTGACGGCGTCATCGCCAGTAGTCGTTTTAGCGATCTGGATTTCTTCGGCCTCGTTGGGATAGTCCAATTCGATAAGGAACATGAAACGGTCCAGTTGGGCTTCGGGGAGCGGGTACGTTCCTTCTTGTTCGACCGGGTTCTGGGTGGCCAAGACCATAAACGGCGAGGAGAGCTCGAATGTCTTGCCGAGGACAGTAACCCTTTGTTCCTGCATGGCCTCAAGCAGAGCTGCCTGCGTCTTTGGGGGGGCGCGATTGATCTCGTCGGCCAAAATGATGTTGGCGAAGATAGGACCGCGAATGAATTGGAATTCACGGCGTCCATCGGCAGTCTCTTGCAGAATGTCGGTGCCGGTGATGTCCATTGGCATGAGATCGGGCGTGAACTGGATTCGATTGAACGCCAGCGACATCGTTTCGGCGACTTTGCTCACCAGCAAGGTCTTGGCCAGGCCAGGAACCCCCATTAGCAAAGCGTGACGTCGGGCGAAGAGGCATATTGCGAGTTGCTCAACGGTATCTTTTTGACCGACGATGACTTGTCCGAGTTCGCTGGAGAATCGTCGGAACGATTCTCGTAGGCGATCGATAAAGCGAACGTCATCGTCGGAAAGGTTCTGGTTGGAAATTAATGGGGCTGTCGACATTAGAAAACTTATTAAATCCGATGTGAGTAAGCGTGAAGTGTTTCCAACTGGTTTCCAGTTCCGGTTGCAAAAGGCGGAGTTCACTGGGGGGATCGCAGAGAACCCGTGAGTTTAGCTTACTGGCTGTCTTTGGCAGGCTCAACGATAAGCTTGCTAAGCTGACTGGGATTTTGGTGAATTCTGAGACTTATCTGGCAGACAAGACGCAGGAATTCAGGAACCGTCGATGGAAGCGAACGTGAATTACGCCGATTTGTTTAGCGATTAGGCGGAAAATCGGGGACTTGACGATTGAAAGGCGTAGCGCTTAGATTACTGTAGTTACTGTTCGGCCCTGATACGTAGCTCGTCCGGTTAGTCATTTGTGCGGAGACTTGGGAGCGGCTTCTTCTTTTCAGTTGCTGGTTCCCTAGGATCTGCTTTTCGCCCTGCCCCCACCTGTTTTTAGGGCGATTTCGTATCGCCGTTATTTGAATGTCCCAAGTTGCTGCTGAACCATCCCTCAAAAAAGTTCATAATCCGCCACCAATCGCAAAGCTTCCGCAACCTTGGTGGAAACGAACTTTGGACTTTGCGGTCGTTGGTTTGATCTCACCGGTCTTGTTACCAATTCTCGTCTTGGTAGCCGCCTATATACGCTTGGTATCACCAGGCCCCGTTCTTTTCGTACAGTCTAGAGTTGGGCACGGTGGAGAGGACTTTAGAATCTATAAGTTTCGGACCATGAAGGTCTCCAAAGTTAGTCGAGACTCAGTTCATCGTGAGTACGTGGCGAGTCGAGCAGCGACGGCCGCTCCGCTAGTCAAGCCGGATTTTAAAAGTGAGCTAATTCCCGGTGGAGGTTTACTCCGCAAGCTTTCTCTCGACGAGCTCCCTCAAGTGTTTAACGTCTTGCAAGGAAGCATGAGTTTGGTTGGGCCGCGTCCAGATTTGTTGCAACTCGCCGACTATGAAGAAAAGCAGACGCGACGGTTTGAAGTCCTTCCAGGGATGACGGGGTTGTGGCAGGTGAGTGGCAAGAATTCGCTGTCGTTCGAGCAAATGATTGACCTCGATTTGCAATACATCGAAACGATGAGCTTGCGGCAGGATCTGAGAATTCTTGCCAAGACATTTTGGGTTGTGTTGTTCGATCGCAATGAGTAGCGGCTCTCGTCGATGACAGGTAGGCTGCAGAATTTTTTTCCTTGAGTAGGACATCTATGATACGTGTTGGCATTATCGGGCTTGGATATTGGGGCCCCAATTTGGTTCGCTGCTTTTCCGATTTAGAGCATTGTCGGGTCACGGCAGTTTGCGACCAGAGCTATGATCAGTTATTACGGATCAAGGATCGATTTCCGGGTGTATACCCCATCGAGAACTTTGATGCTTTGCTTGATCGAGACTTGGTCGATGCCGTAGTCATCGCGACTCCAACCGCAACTCACTACGAATTGGCCATGAAGGCTCTTGAGCACGACATGCATGTGTTTGTCGAGAAACCGCTCGCTAAGACATCTGCAGAGTGCCGCAAGTTGGTTGAGACGGCTGGTGAACGCAACCGAGTTTTGTTCGTTGGACATGTCTTTTTGCATTCATCCCCGGTTAAAAAGCTGAAAAATCTCATCGAATCCGATGAATTGGGTTCCATCAATTACATCAGTAGCCGCAGGCTTAACCTGGGTCCCGTTCGCAAAGACGTGAGCGCGTTATATGACTTGGCCCCACACGATATCTCGATGATGCTGCATCTGCTGGGACAGAAGCCTTACGCTGTGAGTTGCTTGGGATTTGACCGTTTGAGCCCAGGCATTCATGATGTCTGTAACTTGACGATGCTTTTTGAAGGCAATCGAATGGGAATGATCCATGTGAGTTGGTTAGACCCTCGCAAGGAGAGAGTCCTAACCGTGGTTGGCGACAAACGCATGGCGGTCTACGACGATCTGGAGCAAGAAAAGATCAAGGTCTTCGATAAGGGAATCGATAAGCCAGCGGCTTCGACGGGCGATTTTGCCGACTTCCAGCTGTCCTATCGATATGGTGGTAGCTATAGCCCCTATATAAAGGAGCAGGAACCACTCAAGGCTGAATGTGCAGAATTCATTCGCTGTATTGTGGACGGAGATAGGCCGCTAACGGATGGAGTCAACGGATGGAATGTGGTCGAGGTCCTGGAAGCAGCAGATCGATCGCTTCGGTGCGGAGGTCAGCCCGTTGAGGTTGGGGATGGCCAATCGTTATCATCCATTGAAGACCAGAGGGTTAGAGGCTAACAACATTCTCAGATTGTTGTGGAGACTGCGTGAATGATTCATCCAAAGGCATTGGTTGACGACCCGGATTCCCTAGGTGACCAAACGAATGTTTGGGCGTTTGCCCATGTCATGAAGGGGGCTAAGGTTGGCACGCAGTGCAACATTGGGGATCATGCTTTCATCGAATCTGGGGCTGTCGTTGGAGACAGGGTAACGATCAAAAACGGTGTCTTGATTTGGGATGGAGTTACGATTGAAGACGACGTGTTCGTTGGGCCTGGAGTCGTTTTTACCAACGATCGGTTACCCCGTTCTCCCCGGATGCCACAAGTCAAGGCTCGGTATGCCAACCGTGCGAACTGGCTGGTCGTCACTACCGTTGAAAAGGGGGCCTCCCTGGGGGCGGCGGCGACAATTTGTCCGGGAGTTACGGTGGGGAGCTATTCGATGGTGGGAGCAGGAAGCGTGGTCACCAAAGATGTGGAACCATTCAGTTTGGTGTTTGGCTCGCCCGCCACACATCGTGGTTATGTGTGCACCTGTGGAAACAAGCTACGAGGGCATTTTCAGGTGTCGGAATGTGAATCATGCGGCGAGCGAGGCGTTGATCGCCAGATTCTTGCATAAAATTCACTGATAGCCCCTTCGACAATTTCGTTTGTTGATGAAAATATCAATAGTGGCGAATAAGTCGCCTGGGCTGTTTGGAAGGAACCGAAAGTCTGAGTCTGCGAATAGCAATACGGGTTTTCCCGAGTATTCTAAAGGTTCGAGTTCTATCACTTCATTAAAAAAGCTCCATGAATTTCCAGTCCGATTCGTCACCCATTCCGCTCGTCGACCTCCAGACGCAATCGCAAATGCTCAAAGAAGAGGTTTTGCGGCGTATTGGTGATGTTATAGAAGGAGCTCGATACATTCTCGGTCGCGAAGTCCAGGAGTTTGAGGAAGCTTTTGCAGCGTATTGTGGAGTCGACCATTGCATCGGAATGGCCAATGGTACTGATGCTCTTCACATGGCAATCCGAGCCTTGGATATCGGCCCTGGAGACGAAGTCATCACAGCGGGAAATTCGTTCGCCGCCACAGCTTTTGCCATTGCGCACGCCGGGGCAGATGCAGTTTTTGTGGATATTGATGCAACGGATTTCAACATCGATGTTGGACTGATCGAACAAGCGATCACGAAGCGAACCAAGGCGATCATCCCCGTACACCTATACGGACAACCGGCCCGCATGAGTGAGATCTGCGAGTTGGCTAAGCAGTATCAATTAAAAGTTATAGAGGATTCTGCACAGGGGCATGGTGCTGAAATCGATGGACAGAGATGCGGATCGTTCGGAGATATTGCTTGTTTCAGCTTTTACCCAGGCAAGAATCTTGGAGCTTTCGGCGATGGTGGAGCGACGACCACTAAGTGTCCCGATTTGGCAGAGAAGCTGCGATTGCTGCGAAACTATGGTCAGCGAGTGAAGAATCGTCACGATATGTTGGCCTTTAACAGCAGGCTCGACACTGTTCAGGCATGCGTATTGTTGGCAAAGATGCAACACATTGAAAAATGGACCGAACAGCGTAGGGCCATAGCGGGATGGTATCGCGAGGAGTTAGATGGTCTCGAGGTGACGGTGCCTCAAGCGCATGCCAACATGAGACATGTTTATCATTTGTTTGTGATTAGGACTAAGAATAGGGATTCTTTAATTTCCTCCTTGGCGGAGAAGAATATTGCATGCGGTATCCACTATCCGAATCCGTTGTTTACGGCGCAGCCCTTTCGCAATTCGCCAACGATTCCCTTTGGGTTGCCCGTTTGTAGCCAAGTCGCCGAGGAGATCGTTTCTTTACCGATGTATCCGGAGATGACGCGCGAGCAAGTTGCTCGAGTTGCGAATGCTATCTCAGAGTTTGAATCAAGCCAGGAGCGAGAACGTGCTTTGGTCTGATCCAAACCAGGGCTCCACCGACCACATATTGTTGTCTGGTGCTCGAACCCCATTCGTGCCAAATTCGAGGTCGGGGCAAAATGTATCCAGCTTGGACCGAAATCGTACTGGCTATATAGCTTCCCTTGTAGAAATTCCATTCCTTTATAAGCGAACGCTGTTGGTTTGTTTTTTGGCGGGCGCGTTGCTGGGCTGGCTTGCGATTTTGATTTGGCCTCGCACCTATGAGTCGCAAGCTAAGATTATCGTCCGGATTGGTCGCGAGAGTGTTTCTCTCGATCCATCCGCAACGACGAGCGCAACCCTTACGCTACAGAAGACGCAGGAAGAAGATGTCGTTTCGGCGTTGGAGATTCTAGGCAGTCGGCGGGTTGCTGACACTGTGGTGGAAAAGCTAGGAACCGATGCTATCCTCGCCGGGGTATTAGCGAGCGATGGCGGGAGTGAGGGTCAATCCAGCCAAGGTCTGTTTTCTAAGGTCGCCAGAACGGGTTCTGATTTGTTGTGGACCGTATTGTCGACGACAGGTTTTAAGGATGATATCAGCTCGCATGAACTCGCTGTCATGCGTTTGCAGTCGTCCTTAACCATCCAATCGCCAAAGAAAACTGCGGTGATCGTTATCCATGCGACATCGAAGACACCTGAAATGGCCCAAGCGATCGCGAGGACCGTGACAGAGACTTTTATGGAGGAGCACCTGAAAGCGTCTAGGATCGAGGGCTCGTTTGCCTTCTTTGAAGAGAAAACCCTCGAAGCAGAAACGCGGCTTAACGAGTTGGTGGATAAACGTGCGCAGTTCATGCAGGAACGGAAGCTCGTTTCTATCGAAGCGGGGCGAGAATCGTTGCAGCAGCGTCTTTCGGCGATCGATCGGGATCTGATCGTTGCGAATGGAGATCTCGAACAAGCCAAATCGGAAATCGATGATCTCGGCACAAAGGTAACCGGTACAGACGATGAAGTCGTTGCAACGAAAGCGGCTGGCGTGGATTCTACGTGGAGTGGGATGAGGCAGAAGGTCTATGATTTAGAGCTTCAAGAACAAAACTTGTCTGCGCAACTGACGGCAGGCCACCCAAAGCTTATTCAGATTCGGGAACAATTGGCGGGGGCTAGGGAGATACTCGGGAATCTTAAGAGCGAGCGAGTTGATGAGAACAAAACTCCTAATCCGGTAAAGACTGCCCTTTATCAAGAGTTGCAACGTCAGCAAACCAAGATCGCAGGTTTGAACTCTGTGATCGAAGCGAAGATGATGCAGAAAGAAAAAATGCAGGAGCAAGTTGACAAGCTACTAGAGGACGAGCGTGCCCTTACATCCATCGACCGAGAGATTCGCACGATGGAGGCAAAGCTACGTGTCATGCGAGAAAAGCTTGAAGAGGCTAGAGTCATTGAAGGTCTGCAGGAGCAGAAGATTTCGAATCTTCACGTGTTTCAACAGGCGAGTTTAGTAGAACGAGCGATGAGTCCTAATAAGAAGCTGCTCTTGGCTGGCTTTCTCATGCTCGGGTTGGTCGCTGGGACATCTTTGTGTTTTGTCGGGCAGGCTCTTTCGTCGACATTTCGAACAACGTCCGACGTAGAGATGCGGTTGGCTCACCCGGTGGTTGCAAGTATTCCCAAGGTGAGCCGGAAAGAAGCGACTCGGAATCTAGGACAAGAAAGCGGGCGGCAAGCGTACAAGGATATCGTTAGCGAGATACTGCTATCCAGGCGAAACACGAGATCAGATCTCGGTAGGAGCGTTGGGATCATAGGGGTTGACCTCGATGTGGGAGCAAGCATCTTTGCTGCTAATCTCGCCGTTACGAGTGGGGTGGATTGTCGTTTGAAGACCGTTCTGGTCGATGCCGATTTGCGTCGCCGTGGCATCTCAAGAATGTTTGGATTGAGAGGAGCACCTGGGCTTCTCGAATTGGTGAATGGTAGTGCTTCTCATGATGAGTGTTTGCAGCGATTGAATCGGTTGCCTATCGATTTGGTCGCGTCGACTCAGTACGCTTCCGAGGAGATATGGACTAACGACACGACGGACATGGTTCAGGCTCTCAGGGTATACCAGCAGGAATGTGATATCTTGATCGTGGACTTGCCCGCTGCCAGCGAACCTGATCAAGCGGTCGCATTGGCACAGAGCTTGGACATTGTTTTTATTGTGATCGAAGCAGGCAAAACTGATAGAGTCAGCACCGAACGATTGCTTAAGCGACTGTCGGACAGCGAGGCCCAATTCATTGGGATCGTTCTCAACAAGACCCAGAGCGCTGTTCCACGCTTCATACGTAAGTTTCTTGGGCAAGGTGCGTGGTAATCTATGTCAAGTTACGCTCGCCCTTCGCTAGCGCAACGATCTCATCCGTACGGCCTCGATGCAATGGCTCATTGGTGGAGTTACTTGCTTTTTTGGGGACCGATTGGTTTGGTTGTTGCGATTGTCTTTGCCACAACGGGCGACTTGCAGTACGCAGCTAGTGGTGGAGCTGAAGTCTATGGCGAAGTCATGACGAGCAATATCGTTCGACAGATTTCGTTCTTGACGCTTGGGGGGATGGGGTGCTTTCTTCTACTGACTCCGGTAGCAAACAGGCGGATCAGTTGGTGGCTCGCTTTACCGTGTAGTGTGATGCTCTTGTATCTGTTTGCCTCGACCCTTTGGTCAGACGAGCCCACGACAACTCTGAAGCGGGCGATGCTTTGGGCCTGTATTGTTCTAGCTGGGTTTGGAATGGGAAAAGCGTGGGATTTTCGCAAGCTGTGCAACGCCATTTTTGTCATTACCAGCATCTTTTTGGTAGGTAGCGTGCTAGCAGAAGCACACTATCGAGCGATCCTAAACGGTGGTGAATATCGTTTTAGCGGAATTTTTCATCCTGGTAAGCAAGCGTTCAATTGTGGGCTTCTATTTCTGGCCAGCTTGACACTTTTTCTTCATGAGCGCAAGCGACTTTTTCTATTCATCGGAGCAATTGCTTTTGGTTTTTTAATCATGACAAAGGCCCGGACAGGCGCGGCTGCAACACTTATTGCAGGACTGTTATTGGTATGGCCTCATTTGTCTGTGAGATGGGTTGTTGCGACAGGAATACTAGGAGGTTGGCTAACTGTAGGGGCAGTATTGTTTGCAGGTATCTCGGGTCGTGGGATTGACGTGGGTGCAGTCGCTACTATGGGGCGCGATAACGAAAGTGCAGATCCAACACAACTTACGGGACGATGGCCTATTTGGAAGGAAACACTTTCGCACGTTTATCAACGCCCTCTACTCGGTTATGGATACGGGGCATTTTGGACTCCGCAGCGGTACGAAGTTTATGAGCGACGCATGGGCTGGGCACTAGCGCACTCCCATTCAGCCTACATCGAAGCGTTAATAAACGTAGGGTTGATTGGAATGTGTCTGGGCATGGGTATCGTTGCGACAGGATTCTTTGCGAGCCTATATTGGGGAGGATTTCCCGAGTATGCGCACGCACGGTTAATCTCAGCCATAATTCTACTGGCTCTCGTGAGTAGTTTCACGGAAGTTGCCTTCATTTCTGAGGGTTTTGAGTTCATCGCTTTAGTCACCTCGATCGGGTCGCTTGCATTTACAACTCCTCGGCCTAGGGTTCCAATTGCAAGAGCTCGTGAGGTATTCTCGTGAGTGATCAACGCAGCACACTTCGACGGATCGGACTAAATGCCTTCTCGGTTTTGGGTGGCGATGTATTGAACAAGGCCGGGATCTTTCTGGTTTATGCTTTGCTAGCGCGACAGGCGGGGGTATTGGAGTTTGGCCAATTGTCGCTGGGGTTACTCCTGCTATACACCTTTCACGTCTTTGCCGTAGCAGGTTTGCCGATCGCGATGACGCGCGAGGTCGCTAAACGCCCAAAATCGGCCAAACGACTACTGCATCATGGATACCTAGCGGCTTTGCTCCCAGCCGTTGTCAGCGTGGTTTTCATGATTGGACTAGCGCTTTTAATGCAATATGAACGCAATACTGTCTTGATAATCGTGCTGTTGGCGCTGGCAGTACCCGCCTATGCGCTCACTATGATCACCGAAGCGGTAATCAAAGGGCGTCAACAAATGCATTTGATTCCTTTGGGAAACCTGCCTGGTAATATCTTTTTGGTATTAGCGAGTTTCTCAGTTTTGTACGCCGGTTATTCAGTCTTGGCAGTTGCTGCGGTTGTCGTTGCCTCACGTGTGATTACCTTTGTGTTCATGCACCAGTTGTTTCTGAGAACGACACCCGCCGAGCGAACGCGCTGGAAACTGCGATACTCATGGATGCTACTCCGCAAGTCGATGATCTTCCTGGGATCGGATGGAGTGCAGGCGATCGGTGCTTCTTTGTTCGGATTGTTGTTGAGCAAGTTCGGTGGCGAAGAGGCCGTTGGTTTATTGGGGGCTTCCTTTCAGTTGTTGCAACCAATTCAAATGTTCTATAGAAGTCTTGGGCATAGTTCTTTTCCGCAGTTGGTCGTGGCTGCGCGTTCTGGACACGCCGCAGTGGGTAATTTAAGCCGAAGCATTATTGAGCTGATACTACGATTTTCTTTTCCGGCGACGATTGCTTTAGTTTGGCTAGCCGGGGACATCCTTGGCTTAGTGTACGGAAATGCTAGTTTCCGAGATGGACAGTTAGCCCTTCAGATTCTTGCATTTACGCTGTTGCTTGATCCGATGAATCCGATTCTAGGCCACGGTCTGTGGGCAATGGGACGCGATAAAACCGTGTTTCAGATTGTTGTCATCAATGTGCTCACGAATCTCATTGTTGGATTCGTATTGATAAGTCGTTTTGACCTAGTCGGAGCTGCTTGCAGCGTTCTCGTCTCCGCAACAGTAAACATGGTGCAGCATTGCCTGCAATTCACCTACAAAGTGGACCGATTGGATTTGGGTCGTATCCTGCTACGTCTAGCACCGGCTGTATTGGCATCCGTAGCATGCCTAGTGGCGTTCTCGGCGATTCCATATCTCGCGATTGTTGTCTCACTCGTTGTTTACGCTGTTATTGAGTTGCTTCGTTCAGAATTTGTGATGTCTCGCTCGCCACTCCGTCCAGACACACCCAAGTAGATCCCTGTAGAATCGATAATGCCTTAAAATGTCTTCCGAATTATCCACTCCAAAGTTGACGATTGTAATTATCGGGCGCAACGAAGAGCAGTTCATCGGCGGCTCTTCTCGTTCAGCGGTTTCGGTTCGGGATCATTTGCCCGACACCGAGGTTATTTTTGTTGACTCGGCTTCCACCGACCGAAGTATCGAGATTGCTAAAGACTATCCCATTCGCATCATCCAGTTGCGGCCTGACTGGAGATTGTGCGTTGCTGCGGGGCGTTATACGGGTTATCTGCATTCGCATGGGGAATATATCTTGTTCCTGGATGGAGATGCTGAGCTTAACGCTGAGTGGGTTGCCAAATCCGTTCGTTTTATGGATGAGAATCCGGAGTACGGCGGCGTAGCGGGGGTCTTGGACGAGGAGTATATCGATAGGGAGGGAGTGAACCATGGAGGGGCCAAGAATGTCTTTGGTCAGGATTTAAGAAAGTCTCAACAGGATTGCAAATTGCTGGGAGGAATTGCTATGTATCGGCGACAGGCAATGGAGCTCGCCGGTCCGGTGAATCCTCACCTACCTACCGCTGAGGACCATGAGCTATGCATGCGTATTCGCAACAATGGATTCAAATTGGCAAGACTATCGGGGCGAATGGCAGTCAAGTACACGGAGAAACGAGACACACTTTATGAGGTCATTCGCCGTAGCCGTACCAAGATGTTTGACTATGGCGCAGTGATTCGGTACAGCGCTTTATACGGAAGTGGTATCCAGTTCTGCTTTGACGCAATTCCGTATATCGTTACTTTTTCCATAACTTGTGGATTGCTATTGATCGTATTTCCTGTTGCGATGTATTTGGGATATGGATGGCTTGTGGTTGCGATCATGGCAATTCTTTTTCTTGCGATTGCAGTTAAGAAACGCAGTATACGATTAGCAGTGTTGTCTGTTCTTGTACGCAGTGTCTCGACATGGCGAACGATTCTTTCGTTTGTACGAACAAAGACGCAATCGATCGAATCATACCCTACGAACGTCATTCATATTCGCTGAGTTCAACGAAAGCCGGAAGATATGAATTCATTTTGTAGATGGGGGAGTTGTGGCATTGGTGGATAAAAGCAATGCAATGCACCTAGGTGTTATTGCCTCATTAAAACACGGCTTTGAGCACTTCGTGCATCGAGAGCTTTCGTTTTTGGAACAACGAGGCGCTAAGATAAGCGTCTTCCCGACCAAGAACGCTCCGGGACTTTATGGCCCCAGAGAATCATGGAATATATATCCGTGGACGCTGCTGTCGGTCGTGGTTGCCCAGATTGTAATGCTTCTAGTCAAACCAAAATTATACCTCGGTTTAGCTCGGGAGGCATTTCGGTATCGTGCGTTGGCCGATTTCGCCTTGGGGGTCGCATTTGCTAGACGTATGCAGGAGATCGACCTTGTATATGCCACGTTTGGAGATCGCAAGTTATTCATCGGATACTTCTGCAAACGGATCCTCAATAAACCACTGTATTGCACCATTCATGCTTATGAAATCTATGACAATCCCAATCCTACTTTATTTGTCCATGCCCTAAACAACTGCGACCGAATCACAACAGTGACCGAATATAATCGTGAACAACTGAAACAAAGGTTTGGTGTTTTGCCAGAACGTGTCGAAGTCGTCCGGTTGTCGATCGATCTTGAGCAATACCAGCCAGCCAACAAGTTTGTCGTACTGATCGTTGGCTATTTTGCTCAAAAGAAAGGGCATCGAATACTTCTCGAAGCACTCAAGTACTTGAATCATCCAGATTTCGAGGTTTGGGTCGTTGGACAGGGGCGTCAAAGCCCGGATGTTGTCGATGTTCGAGGCATCGCTAAGGAGCTTGGGATTGAAGATCGGATTGCTTTTTTCGGCGGTTTGTCGGGAACTGCTTTGCGTGCGGTTTATCACGCATGCGACGTGTTTTGTTTACCCAGTCATGTTGATGAGTTTGGAGATTCTGAGGGATTCCCTACCGTAATTGTTGAGGCCATGGCGTGTGGCAAGCCTGTCGTGAGTACAAAACATGTCGAGATTCCAGCAATCGTAGAACGAATCTTGGTCGACGAAAAGGATGTGATAGGCCTTGCTAATGCACTCCTGGAGGTTTATCACTCGCAAACGCTTCGTGCTGAGATGGGAACGCGGAATCGCGAATTGGCTCTAACACATTTTTCTTGCGAGAACGTGGAACGCACCGCTGCAATGATGTGGGAGTTGATCAACCATCAGGCTTCTGTTGAATCCGCAGAGGTGGAATCTTGAAGCCAAAGCGAATCTTAATGCTACTCGAGAACGAGAGTGTTCCCGACGACAATCGTGTGCTATTGGAAGCGGAATCGCTTGTGAACGCTGGGTACTCCGTGACGGTCATCTGTCCGACAGGCGAATCCAGAAAGTGGTCGGAGAAGATTGGTGGCTTTCACGCCTACCGCTATCCCAAGCCCCTCGAGTTGGATGGTATCTTGGGATTTGCCTTGGAGTATGGATACAGCCTGGTCATGATGTTCGTTTATTCATGGTATGTGTTGCTTCGTCGCGGTTTTGACGTGATCCATGTTCATACGCCGCCAGATCTTACATCAGTCATTGCCATCTTTTATCAGTTCTTCGGGAAGAAGTTTGTCTTTGACCTACACGATTTATCGCCAGAGCTTTATCTTGCCAGAAGTGCCAAGGAGAGCCCCAATTTCGTGTATCGCTTGCTTAGGTACTTTGAACGATTAGCATGCTCGAAGGCCGATCGACTGATTGCTACAAACGAGACACAGAGGTCTGTTCAAATCGATCGTTGCGGCGCGAACCCAGCACATTGTTACGTTGTGCGAAATGGTCCCAATGCGTTCTTTTTGAATCCGGTTACACCGGTGCCAGAATTGCGAGCTGATGGAAGACTCGTTCTGGGGTATGTTGGAGTCATTGGGATTCAGGATGGGGTCGACTATTTTATTCGAACACTTTACGAGCTAAAGAACTCTCATGCTCGAGATGACTTTCGTGCCGTCATCGTAGGAAATGGACCTGCTATGACCGATCTAAAGAGACTTGCTAAGAAGCTTGGCGTATTTGATATCATCCACTTCTCGGGAATGATTCCGTTCCCCTCAGTCCCTGCATATATCGCCTCGTTTGATATCTGTTTTACCCCCGATCCCAGCAATCCGTACAACGATAGCTGCACAACCATAAAGACCATGGAATACATGGCTTTGCGTAAACCTACGGTTTGTTTTCGAACGCGAGAGAATGAGTTAACCGCTGGGGATTCAGCAGTCTATGCCGACAACAACGATATCGCTGACTACGCGCGTGCCACTGTGAAGTTGATGGATGATCCGGAGCTCCGACAAAGATTGGGACAGATCGGTCGTGACCGAGTCGACAACGGCCTGACTTGGGAGCATCAATCGGTTCAGTTACTCAAACTTTATTCCGACCTTTTTGGCGACGATAAGCCACGTCATGGATTAGAGTAGCGAGCTGAACCGTGTGCCAGACCGTAATTATTGTAGATCCAAATGGATAGGCTGTTTGCCTGCAACTTTTTGTAATTAGAATCGATACTATGAGTTCGAATTGCCAGTTTTTTGATGGAGCCACACATCACGGTATCGCCGTAATCGGCTTGGCTGGACGTTTTCCGGGAGCCGAGAGTGCCGAGCATTTTTGGCACAACCTGGTCGCTGGGCTGAGTGGCGTGACGGATGTCCCAAAGAGGAATCGACAAAGTTCCTTACCCGGTCAGCCAAACTACGTCAGCAAATCTGCTGTTGTTAAGAATGGGGACTGGTTTGATGCGAAGTTTTTTGGAATTTACCCCAAGCAGGCAATCGATCTGGATCCTCAACATCGTTTGTTTCTAGAGATTTGTTGGCACGCGATGGAGAACGCCGGCTATATTCCGGACGACGCACCGGGACGAGTGGGGGTGTTCGCAGGGTGTCACATGAATACCTACATATTCACGAGGCTTGCGGCGGACCCTGAGTTTCGTCAAGCTCTTGCAGATTGCTTTCCTGGAGGTGGACTGAACGCTGAGATCTCAAATGATAAGGATTACCTTGCTACCAGAGTTGCATACCAACTAAATCTGCGTGGCCCTTCGGTCGCAGTTCAGACGGCGTGCTCGACTTCGTTGGTCGCCATCGCGCAAGCCTGCGAGAGCTTGCATGCAGGATCATGCGATATGGCTCTTGCGGGTGGGGTAACCGTTACGTTTCCTCAAGAGCAAGGATATCTTCACACAGAAGATTCGATCCTATCCCCGGATGGTACATGCCGGACGTTTGATGCTGATGCCAAGGGGACGATTTTTGGCGATGGGGTAGGAGCTGTCGTGCTAAAGCGACTCTCGGACGCAATCGCTGATGGTGATGATATCTACGCATTCATCAAGGGCTGGGGGGTGAATAACGATGGCGGTGATAAGAATGGCTACACAGCACCCAGTGTCTCGGGGCAATCTGGTGCGATTCGATTAGCTCATCAACGAGCAGGAATCACGGCCGATTCGATTAGCTATGTGGAAGCTCACGGCACAGGAACATTGGTTGGTGATCCGATTGAGGTTCAAGCCCTCACAGAAGCTTTTCGCGAGACTACGGAAAAATCCCAATACTGCCGCCTAGGTTCACTTAAGACCAATGTCGGGCATCTGGATGTCGCTGCGGGAGTTGCAAGTTTGATCAAGACCTGCTTTTCCTTAAAGAATCAACTCATTCCACCCATCCTGCATTTCCGTGGCCCCAATCCAAGAATCGATTTTGCGAACAGTCCGTTTATAGTGAATACGGAGTTGACACCATGGCAAACGGATTCTCTCCCTCGCAGAGCAGGGGTTAGTTCCTTTGGTGTGGGTGGCACGAACGCGCATCTTGTGGTGGAGGAAGCACCAGTCTTTAGCAGTCCGATATCAACACGTTCGAGCCATATCATCCGGTTGTCCGCGCAATCACAAAAAGCCGTGGATGAGATGACAGAGGATTTGGCTCGGCATCTAGAAAGTAACCCAAACCTGAATCTGGCGGATGTGAGTTACACGCTCCTTACTGGCCGCAAAACTTTTCGATACAAACGGAGTCTCGTGGCATCGAGTCTCGAAGAAGCCATTTCGTTGTTGCGAGATCGCAATTCGGCTCGGACCGTACAGTCACAGACGAGAGATTCGAATCCGAAAGTCGTGATGATGTTCCCGGGGCAAGGCTCTCAGCACTTGAATATGGCCCGAGAGCTTTATCGGTTAGAGCCTGTGTTCGCTGCTAACATGAATCGTTGCGCAGAAGCACTCCAAAAGCATCTTGGAGTCAACTTGCTTGACGTTGTCTATAGTTCAGAAGCGGGCGGTGAGTGTCTGGATCAAACCGAGATTGCACAGCCAGCATTGTTCATGGTGTCGTACTCTCTCGCGAGTTGGTGGCAATCACTCGGAGTCGAGCCAGACGTATTGATTGGTCATAGTGTAGGCGAGTTCGCGGCCGCGGCCGTCTCTAGGGTTATGTCGTTGGAGGATGCTGCAAAACTAGTTGCCTTGCGAGGTCGGTTGATGCAGTCTCTTCCCTCCGGTTCGATGTTGTCAGTACAATTGAACGAGTCTCAATTGCGCAAGTTTCTTCCCGCATCTCTGGAAATCGCCGCGATCAACGGACCTCAATTCTGCGTTGTCTCAGGACCGACCGAAGGTGTAGATATTTTTGCGAACGATCTAGAAAACGGAAGATACGGGGAGGATATTCCCTCGCGTCGCCTGAGAACATCCCACGCATTTCATTCTCGCATGATGGATCCCGCGATCGATGAGTTTGAGCGGGCCGTGCGAGCAATCAATCTGACTGCTCCTCAGATCCCAATCGTATCTTCCGTAACGGCAAGGGCCATGGACGACTCGACCGCTACCGATCCGGTCTATTGGGCTCGCCAAATTCGTGAACCTGTTCGATTTTCGGATGGAGTTTTTTCAATTTTGGACAACAATAAGGAGGTTCTGATTCTGTTGGAGGTCGGTCCTAATCAGGCGCTCAGCACGCTGGCTCGACAGCAGACGCTCGACGCAGCACGCCACAATATCGTTTCCTCACTCCCCCAAGCCAAGCAAATTGGGTCTGACGAGATGTTCGCTAAAAGTTCGTTAAGTCGACTTTGGCACTTCGGGGTGAAGATAAACTGGCGCGAAGTCTATAGCGGGGAGCAAAGACGACGCGTCCACCTGCCCACGTACCGTTTCCAACGAGAACGCTACACATTCCAGGGTGAACCTGGATTAAGCCAAGAGAGAGAGGCTATTCCAGCAAGTATTCAGAAAACGGAATCGCTAGATATAAATTCCTCTCCACCGATCGAGAGCCAGAAACCGCTTCTAAATACGAGCGGGCCACAGCACTCTCCGGTACAAAGTGGGAATCAAACAAGTTTCCTACCCCCAAATCACTTGATTCAACAGCAGATGGAGTTGATGAGCCGCCAGATCGCTCTCCTGCAAAAAGCTAGATCCCTCCCAAGGGACTAATCCAACTCTCAATTCGAAATATGAACCGGCAGAACCCTATTTACTCAAAAATTGAATCTGAGCTATCCGAACTTCTTCGACAGAGGACGGGGTACGATCTACAAAACCTAGATCGTGACGCAACCTTTCTGGAACTCGGGTTCGATTCGTTGTTCTTGATCCAATTTAGTCAAGAACTTCGGCAACGTTTCGGCGTAAAGGTAACTTTCCGGCAGCTTATCGAGGAAGTAACCAGCGTCGATAAGTTACTTGACCAAATCGTTAGCCTGCTTCCCCCTGCGCCGGTGACTCCGATCGCTTCTACCCCAGTCCCACCAAAGCCACCATCTCCCCCCTCGAACGCAGCGACAACTGAAGCGCAAGAGACTATGGCTAAGCCATCGGTCGCGAGTGTGCCGCCCAGCATCCAGGCAGTTCCGGTGACTGCCCCCGCGACATCCGTCTTATCGTCCCAGCCTGCATCGACTTCCATGCAAAACGTTGCGCCGATGCAGGTCTCGATGCCGGTCGCTATGCCAGTTCCTGTTGTTCCCATGAATGGGACAGTCAGCGGAATCGAGCAAATCATTCTCCAGCAAAACGCCCTGATGATGCAGCATTTGTCACTGCTGAGTAATCAGCCAATGGCCTACGCTGTCCCAACCCTCGCACCTCAGATGGTCCCCGCAGTCCCCGCGACCTGCGACGATGTTTTGTGCCAAGACAAGCATACTCCCTGCCAGCAATCAGCAGCATTTGCGATGACTCAGCCCGCGTCGACAGCCGCGAGTGCTTTGTCAACGCGAGCTCCAACCGCTCCGGCAAGAATCGCCTCGCCAAGTGCTCCCGCTGTTTCTACAGACTCGGCTCCCACAGTCACCAAACACGAGCGCTTCGGTCCCTACAAACCTGTCCGACGCGGCCCTGGTAATAGCCTTACCGATCAGCAAAAGACGCATCTTTCGCACTTCATGGATCGGTACGTCAAACGAACGACCAAGTCACGGGCTCTCGCGGAAGCCAATCGAAGTCACTTTGCAGATCCTCGCGGAGTGGCGGGCTACCGAAGAATCTGGAAATCGATGGTTTATCAGATCGCGGTCGAAAAATCCAAAGGCTCAAAGCTTTGGGATATCGATGGGAATGAATATGTCGACATTGCGATGGGATTCGGATTGAATCTGTTTGGACAATCGCCAGACTTCCTGACAAAGGCGTTTCATGAGCAGCTCGATCGAGGCGTGGAGGTTGGCCCCCAGAGCCCCATCGCTGGCGAGGTAGCCAAGTTGCTGTGCGAGTTCGCTAGAAAGGATCGCGCAACATTTTGCTGCACCGGATCAGAAGCCGTTATGGCAGCTCTGAGATTGTCTCGGACCGTTACCGGAAAGTCCAAGTTTGTCTTCTTCAATAAGGACTATCACGGCAACTTTGACCAAGTACTCGTGCGATCCAATTTAGTTGGCACAAAGAGGGTGACATCTCCAGCTGCCCCCGGTGTGCCTCAGTCGTTCGCCGATAATGCGATCGTACTTGACTATGGAACCCAAGAAGCGCTCGATGTCATCCGAGAGCGAGCGGATGAAATTGCAGCAGTGTTGATCGAACCAGTTCAAAGTGCCAATCCCTTTTTGCAACCCAAAGAATTCTTGCACGAGATCCGGCAAATCACGCGAGATAAAAACATCGCCATGATCATGGATGAAGTGATCACTGGTTTTAGAGCCGCTCAAGGTGGTGCACAGGAATGGTTTGGAGTGTGGGCCGACATGTCGACCTATGGAAAGATCCTCGGTGGCGGGTTGCCTATCGGTGCTTTGGCCGGTACTCGAGAGTATATGGATGCACTCGACGGTGGCATGTGGAAGTATGAGGACGACTCAGAACCCGAGGCTGACATGACTTTCTTTGCAGGAACCTTTGTAAGACATCCTCTTGCGATCGTCGCGGCCCACCAGGTTCTTCTAAAAGTCAAGGAAGAAGGTCCAGAGCTTCAACGCCGATTGACCGACCGAACCACCTATCTGGTAGAAACTCTAAACGCGTTTTTCGAACAAGAGCAGTTCCCCATTCGTGTTGCGCAGTTTGCTTCGCAGTTCCGATTTATGTTTCCAGCAGATCTCGAATACGCCGATATGTTGTACTTCCACATGCTGGATCGTGGTATTTTCACACGTGGATGGGGTGATAATTGCTTCTTGTCGACAGCTCACTCCGATGAAGACGTTGAGAAGGTAATTCGCGGAGTACAAGAGAGTTGCCTGGAGATCCGACGGGGTGGGTTCTTTCCCGATGCTGTCGGGCCAACCGAGGTTATGCTCGCCGAAAAAAAAAACTCACCGACCCACGTTAGTTCGCAACCAAATGCTCCGGTAGCCAATCAATTGATGCATGCGGTGCAGGCCGAGAGCTACACGGTCTCCAACCTAGTGGAGATTCAGCCCGAAGGGTCGAGAACTCCACTTTTTTGTACTCCCGCAGCCGATGGATTAACGCTTGTTTACCACGAGCTGTCAGATCATCTGGGAGAGGACCAGCCAGTATACGGACTGAATTCCCCAGGAGTGCTAGGCCTACCGATTCCGGACACCCTTGAGGAGTTGGCCGCGAATATGATTCGCGAGATGCGCGAGGTGCAACCCAAAGGTCCTTACTTGCTCGCCGGCTATTGCTCAGGAGGAACGACAGCGCTCGAGATCGCCCGTCAGCTGGTTAATGAGGGAGAGCAAGTAGCTATGCTTGCTATGATCGAAACGTACAACTGGCTAACCGCTCCCTCAACGAATCCAAGCTTCCTAACCAAGGTAAGCTATGAGCGGCAACGGATCGAGTTTCACGTTCGGAATTTCCTGTTGCTGGACTGGGCGAACAAGAAGGAGTTTCTGGCTTCCAAATGGAGTACCGCGAGAAGGCGAGTGAAAGTCTGGCGAGATTCCATGTCCAATCTTTTCGCAAAGAACAAGACTCGTAGACCAGCGGCTTTGGTGAACATGGCTGATATCTGGCTAAAGCATGATCAAATCGCCGAGAAGTATGTTCCAAGGTTCTATCCGGGCCGCCTGATTCATTTTCGGCCTCAACGTGACTACAAATGTCACTTGGGAACAGAAGTGGAAGGACGTGAAGTCGAGTACTATCGTATGAAGTCTTATCCAGCTGGGATCATGGTGAAGCCGTTTGTTGCAGAGCTTGCGACATGCATAAGCCGCGAAATAGATCGAGGTTTAGCGGAAGCAGCGTCCAGAACTGCCGTCTCCATCGTGTCGCAACCACGAGAGGCCGTCGAACAAATCGAATATGAACCACAGTACAGTTAGGCGTGCCGAGTCACAGGAATTAGACGAACTTGCCACACGGTTTGCCTTTGACGGTGAACTGGGGCGGATGATGCGAGATTTCTTCTTGCGCGATATGGCCCATGCCAAGCTTTCGGCAAAATTCAAACTCTACTACCGATTGCGTCCCTTTATTCCGGTACCCTTGCGTCAACTACTGCAGAGGGAACGCAATCAAAGAATTGAAGCACCAGATGGGTGGTATTTACCGACTGAATTCGTAGAGGCGTTTCGAGCAACGATCGAAAATGGGAATCAGCGATATGCCATTCATCCTTGGCCAGACGATTATCACTTTGCGGTCGTCCTGACTCATGATGTCGAAACGAAATACGGAGTCGAACTAGTTGATCGGTTGGCTGCGCTCGAAGAGAAGTACGGGATGAGATCGGCGTGGAATTTTGTGCCTTACAAGTATGATATCGATCCAGGACTGATCCGGGATTTGCAAGCTCGCGGGCATGAGATTGGCGTTCATGGTTACAATCACGATGGAAGATTATTTGAGTCGCGTCGAACATTTGATCGTCGGACGAAACCCATCAACGATGCATTGCGACGATTTGAGAGCGTGGGATTTCGAGCACCCATGGTCCATCGCAATCTAAAATGGTTGCAGGCATTAGAGATTGCTTACGACTGTTCTTGCTTCGACATCGATCCCTTTCAGGCGATGCCAGGCGGTGTAGGAAGCGTGTGGCCATTTATAGTCGGCAAGTTCGTTGAGCTACCTTACACCCTGCCACAAGATCACACTTTACTTATCTCGTTAGGTGAGACGACTGCACGCGTTTGGATAGATAAGCTATCTTGTTTGAAATCGCTGTCGGGTATGGCTATGTTGATTACTCACCCCGATTATCTCGATGTCCCAGAACGACTCCGTGTTTATGAATCGTTTCTTCAGCATCTGCAAGAACAAGCAAACTGTTGGCTTGCTTTGCCAAGTGATATCGTTAGATGGTGGCGGACGCGTGATCTTCTTCACCTACGGTATGAAGAAGATCGGCCGGTCATACAGGGTGAGCTATCCGCCAGAGCAAAGTTGCTAGACTTGCGTTCTATACCAAGCATTCCATCTCGCATGCCACCAGATCTTCATAGGTCTCGCGGCGCCGAATCAGACGATGCGATGAGCCAGAGATGAGCACCTCAGCGGCGCGACACCGAGCGTTATAGTTTGATGACATGGTCATACCGTAAGCACCCGCGCTGAAGATTGTCATGAGTTCGCCCGCTTTCATTTCAGGTAGGTTTCTAGCCTTCGCCAAGAAGTCACCTGATTCACAAACTGGTCCAACGACGTCCTGTACCAATGTTCCGGCGATGTCTGCTTCGAAGTCATCGGGGCACTCGGGAACCGAACTAGACGGGGCGACCGGCCAAATCCGATGAAAGGAATCGTAAAGAGTCGGGCGAATCAAATCGTTCATCGCGGCATCTTGAATGATATATCGTTTGCCACCTGTTTCTTTGTTGTACAAAACCTTTGATACTAAAATGCCCGCGTTGCCGACAATGAATCGCCCCGGTTCGAGAACGAGTTGGCATCCCGTTTCCTTTATCGTAGGGATGATAACCTTGGCAAACTCAGCAGCGGCGAGAGCTTCTTGTTTGCGGTAATGTATCCCAAAGCCGCCACCCATGTTGAGGACGGAGACTTTATGTCCTTGGGATCTGAGTTCCGAGATGAGCCGAACAGCTTTCTCGCAGCCTTGTCGGTATGGTTCGGTACTGAGAATTGGCGAACCTAAATGCATGTGCAGACCAGCAACGCACAAATGGTTGTGACCAACGACTCCTTTGGCAACATCCAGGACGGTTTCTATATCCAGTCCGAACTTGACTCCCTTCACCGAGGTGTCTGTTTTGACGTGCGTTTTCGGGGGTAAGTCGGGGTTAACGCGGAGGGCGACATTGGCGACGACTCCGAGTCTTTCTGCAACGCGACCGATCGCATGCAACTCTTCTTCGCTTTCTACATCAAAGAGGTAGACATTGTTCTTGAGGGCAAATTCAATCTCGCGATCGGTTTTACCAACGCCAGCGAATACAATCTTCGATTGTGCATTTCCTGCTTTGATCGCACGGTAGAACTCTCCACCAGAAGTAACGTCAAAACCCGCTCCATGGTCCGCCATCAGCTTGGCGATGCTCAAGTTCCCATTGGCTTTGACGCTGTAACAAATGATGGGGTTAACCTCGGCGAACGCGGTTTGCAGTTCCTTTAAGTGTCGTAGCAGAGTCGCCTCACTGTAGACGTAGACAGGGGTCCCGTAGGTTTCGGCGATCTCAGCAACCGAGACATCTTCACAAAACAGGTTTCGATTCCGATAGGCAAAATGGTCCATGATAATCTTAAAAGCGGGAAGGGAATTTCGGTGTCATTGTAGCACCATTCCAAGATCTGCCATCTTGCATTGGTGCGGTCATCAGTGTTGCTTGACGTTGACGGTGGTTTGTGAAAACTGTCGTTAACAGTATTTCTTTTCCCAGGTGCTAATCTCTTCTGCGAGTTTATCGTCGCTGGGGATGGAGCCCTCGCTACGGCCCTCGTCAAATCGTCGCGAGAGTTTTGAGAGATCATCTTGAAGGGGCCGTTGTCCCTCTTCGGTAAGGCGGTCGATGAACAAGACACCATCGAGGTGGTCGAGTTCGTGTTGTATGATTCTCGCCAAGAAGCCATCGACGACCCCTGCGATTTCGTTTCCCTGGAGATCGTAGGCATTAACCTCGAGGGATTTGCTTCGAATAATGTTGGCATTGATTCCGGGGAGAGACAAGCAGCCCTCTTCGGCCTCGACCGTCCCTTTTGGCTTGTTGACCACGGGGTTGATGAAGACCATTTCTTGCTCTTTTTCCTTGCGATCTCCCGACGGGTTCGCGACAAACAATCGAATAGGCAAGGCAACTTGATTGGCGGCGAGCCCAACGCCTCGAAAATCGTACATGATCTCGAACATTTGGTTGACCAAATCATGCAATTCCGCATCGACTCGGACGATCGGTTTGGATTTATGCCTAAGCACGGGATGAGGAAATGATACGAGCTGCAGTTTTGCCATGGGGAGTATCGAATTACCGGCGAATGGGTTAGTCTAGGGTTTAGGAATGGATGGCAGAATGGGTCAGGATTTTTCGCCAGCGTCCTAGGTGTCGTCACTGTGTCGTATTGTTTTCTAGTTTGGTCGTTGCGTAAACCGAGGATGAGCTTGGTTTCTTCAATCTTTTTTCCGTTGTGGTTCCTGGCCATCTGCCTTGTTTTGGTAGCTTGGACGACCAATCGGGCCGCGTCTCAGGAACAAACACCTGGCAGAGCAATTGCCGACGGGGCAAAAGCACCCGAGGCTACGGCGACCTATCGCAAAGCGTTGGAAACCTTCGGTGGACCGGCGGTCTTTCAATTTGCCACCAGGGAACGGACCGATTTAGGAGTCTGGGCCATTTTTCCAGCCATCGAAGACGAGGGAATTGTTCTCGACTGGAACGACGAGAAAATCACGATACTTCGAGCCAACGCTGACGAACCGACATCGATCATCACAAGGTATGTGTTGCGAATCTCGCACAAGTTTCGCTACCCAGAGGTGGCAGATTTGCAGTCTGATTTTCTGGCGGGGCGGTTCCAGGAGGTGCTGGCTGCGGCTCCAAAAGTGGTCGGCTCGAGGGCCGAAGGGGTAAAGCTAGCCCGGTGGGAGCAGAAGTTGATTCTGGCGATGCTAGTGGAAAGCTGCAAATCGCTGGAGCGATGGGAAACGGCTTGCACTCTCTTTCTTTCGCTAGCTAAAGAGTCGCCACCCGATTTGCTTGCAGCGACCATTCCATTGCCGTGGTTTGACAGTGTGGCGGAGGTACGGGATCGAGATCGAATCAGGACCAACGCAGCCAACTGGCTCGGCGATCAGAATGAACTGGTTCAACTGTTAGGAGCGAGTTGGCTGCTGGACGGAGAGTTGCGTGGAGAGGCAATCGCGGCATTGAGGAGACTGAGTCGAGATTCTAAGCATGCTTTGGTCAAGCAGTATGCTACCGCGCAGCTTTGGCGTACCGTGCCTCCCACTGTATTTGTGGAACGCCAGTTGGAAGAGTCTCGCAGGTTGCGCGACGCCATCTTTTTACCGGCTCAAGCCGGCCCATCCTTGCTCATTGCCGAACGTTGTAGCAAGGGGAACGCATCGGATTTGGCGCTGCAAGAATGGTTACGGGTGGTTACGATTCACTCCGAGCAAAGCTCTTTAGCAAATCGAGCCCGCAAGTCAGCGATCGATCTGCTGCGGAGCAGGAATCAGGAAGACATGGTTCGCCAGATCGAAACGCTTGCACGGAAGACTGTGGAATGAACACCGAAGTAGACTCACAAGTTGAAGCAAGGCCGTTTCGATTTCGTCGACGGACAGATGTTCTGGGGTTGGTACGGCTTGCGGTGATGCTCGTCGTTAGCTTGGGGCTAACGACCATGTTGGTTGCTCAAGGTCCAACGTTGGCCGGTGATGCGGATACGACACAGGCTTCCGAATCCGTTTGGGGAGTCATCTTTAGCGGTGGTGTGTTGGGGCTGCTGATCATGAGTACGTTGATCATTTTGTCGGTCCTGGCGGCATATTTGGTTTTTGATCAGGCTATGGGGCTTCGTAAAGCAGACTTGGTCCCGAGCGATTTGGTCGAGAGCGTTCGAACCCTTCTAGCCCAGGGAAAGCTAAAGGAAGCCGACCAAGTCTGTCGCGAGCGTCCGTGCCCGCTGTCTTTTGTGATTGTCAGTGGAATTGCGGAAGTCGAATTTGGTTGGCCGGCTGTTGAGAAGGCGTTGGAGGATTCGGCGGCCGAACAAGCAGCCCGTTTGTATCGCAAGCTCGAGTATTTATCGGTGATCGGGAATTTGGCACCCATGCTTGGCTTGCTCGGAACGGTTTCGGGGATGATTCTTGCCTTTCGCGAGGTCGCCATTTCGGCAGGTTCGGCTGGCGCAGCCGATTTAGCGTCGGGGATCTATTCCGCGTTGGTCACGACCGTTGCTGGTTTGATAATCGCGATTCCCTCTTTAGGAGCATTCGCAATTTTCCGCAACAAGATTGACGAGCTCATGTCTGAGATTGCCTATTCTGCGCAGCATGCCTTTGGGGCGGTTAGGCGGCGGATACCTGGTGCAGCATCTAGGCCTGCTCAGCCTCCGCGTCAACCGTAAGCGGCCCAGCCAATAACCGAGAAACCTTTCCCCGCCTACCAAACGTATTGTGCTAGGGGGGTATGAGGAACCCTGAAAGATTAGTACTAAGGTTTAACGGTTGCGGAAAATGGCCGTCAAATAAATTGCAAAAATGATTTGACTAGCCAAAGTATTAGGTTTGTGACGATCGTAGGGATTTGGCCCGACAACCTGTTCTCTTTGGTGGAATAAATTGCACCTTTTCCAAACTTCTAGAGTGACCGCGACACGATATCCGATGCTAGGTTTGCGAGTCCGTGAAATAGGTGTGGTCTGCCGCGCCTGTTCCTGCCGCTAAATGATCCCGCACGAAGGCAACCAGGGAGAGGGCGACCAGGCGATCGGATGGAATGGAGATCCGGTTTCAGTTTGATCAGCCTTTGTAGGCGAATTCATTTAGTCCCTGCTCACTCAAAACTCGTGGGCGCAACAAATAAACCAATCTGGAGATTTATATAGATGACGCGAATTAACACCAACGTCAGTTCGTTGACAGCACAAACTCGTCTTCAACGAACAAACAATGACTTGCAAACCTCTCTCACCCGTTTGAGCACCGGTCTACGGATCAATAGCGGTAAAGATGATCCGGCAGGTTTGATCGCCAGCGAATCGCTTCGCAGCGACATCACCAGTATCAACAAGGCGTTGACCAATACGCAACGCGCCTCCCAAATTATCGCTACCGCCGACTCTGCCCTGGGGCAGGTGTCGAACTTGCTTAACGATATACGTGGGTTGGTTACCGAGGCCGCTAACCGTGGTGCTTTGAGCGACAATGAGATCGAAGCGAATCAGATCCAGATCGACAGCTCTTTGGCTGCGATCAACCGAATCGCACAAACCACGACATTCCAAGGCCGAAAGCTTCTTGATGGTAGCCTTGAGTTTGTCACCCAAGCCGGAACCGGGTTCTCGACGGTTAGCGACTTGAAGATCAATCAGGCTAACCTCGGTGCAACGGGTAGTGTCGGCATCCAAGTCGAGGTATCCTCGGCTGCCAGACAAGCTGAGATTCGAAATTCGGATATCGCAGCATCCGTCGCGTCGTCCAAGGCGACGGGTTCTATCAGTTTTGGCACTGCCGGTCCTGCGACTGAGGCTGTCATCGATATCGATCTCGCCAATTCCTTTAATGTCGGTGCGGAAGCATCTCGTAACGTACAACTTGCTAATGCGTTCACACCAAATACACAAGCGAAGGCTTCCATCTCGTTGGCGGGTGGTACAATTACTTTTGATATTGAGGCTATCGCAGGTGAGGCAGCGGATGGATTGAAAGGCAATTCCACGGTTGTCAACGTTGTCCATGGAGCAGGTGCACAGGGTACAGGAGGTGCTGCGTATGATGCAAGTACCAACACACTAACCATCAACATTCGTACCGGTGATGAAACCGCTGACATCGCTGGTTATGTCAATGCATTAGATGAATTTTCGACATCGAACAGTGGTGGTGCCGGAACGGCGACCGCAGCGGATGCTGGGGTCCGAACTGGTTTGTTCACTTTGGGTTCCGATACGCTTTCTGCTGCAACGAATCTATTCAAGCTGACGGCTGTAAATGGAGGTTTGGCGGATGGGGAGATAGGTAATAATACCGTTTTGGAATTCACATCGGGTACAACCACAGGTGCAGTTTTTGATTCGACTGCCAACAGAATTACAGTTACGGTTGCCAACAATGCGACCATTTCTCAAATTGCAGCAGCGATCAATACGGATTTAGCTGGTGACTTCATCGCGTCGGACGTTCAGAACGGGACTTATCGATTCTCTGCGACGGATAATGGTGTTAACACGGCGGGCGGTCCTTTCGCAGGTGGTACGAATGTTACTGCGGCTGGTCGCATTCGCTTGGTTGCAACGGATGGAGGTCCGGCAGATGGTGCACGAGGTAATCTCACCGACGTGAAGTTTGTTACTGGCAGTGCTACTTCCGCTACCTATGATACCAAACTCAATCGTCTTATTGTTACCGTGGCAGAGAACGCTACCGTCAATGACGTTGCAACGGCGATCAACAACGATGGCACTTTCCAAGTAGTGCCCGGGCAAACTCTAAATGGTACAGCTCGCTTCGATCGAGTTGGCGATATTGGTGTGAACACGCCAACGGTAGTCACTCCGGGTAGCGAGTTCGATGGTATTATCAATATCACGTCAAATACCGCATCGGGTGATTTCAACAAGAGCGTATCGTTCGTTACATCAAATGCGCTATCGGCGGGGCAAGTCCAAGCTCGGCTCGATGGAGATGGTAATATCGAAATTGTAACTCGTGAAAACACGGCGGTTACCCTTACCGCAATCCGAGACGCCATCAATACCCTTGACAACTTTACTGCAACGCTCAATACCTCCGGAGCAACCGGAGATCAGGTTTACAATGTTGGGGCTGATAATGCTCCCACGATTGTTGACTTGACTGGTGGACAGGGTGGTGGCGGGTTGAATGAGAATGTGACGTTCCAATTGACTGGACGTCGAGGTTCTCAAGAAGTGCAACTGAACGCTGGTGCTTCGCTTGCTCAAATCGTATCTGCGGTTAACAGCTACAGCGATACAACTGGGGTAGAAGCAGTTAACGACGCGGGCACCTTGGTTCTCCGAAGCACCGATTTCGGTTCCAAATCGTTCGTTGACGTCAAGGTCCTCAACGGTTTGTCAAGTGATTTCACAACAGGCTTGTCCGCGACTCGGTCCAACGGTGCCGATATCGTAGCCACTGTCAATGGATTCGCTGCGACGGGTAACGGAAATACCATTTCTTTGACGACCTCGACGCTTGATATTTCGATGACTGTAGCGGCAGGCTCAGACACCACGGTTAACTTCAACATTACCGGCGGTGGAGCGTTGTTCCAGCTTGGCGGTGATGTCGTGAGCAGCCAGCAAGCTCGGCTTGGAATCGGATCTCTGTCCACCTCGCGGTTGGGCGGAGTTTCGGGCCGACTCTCAGAGCTCGGCAAAGGTCAAGCGAAGAGCTTGGTGAACGATATCACAGGTGCAGCTAACGTCATTGACGAAGTTATCAACCAAGTCACGAGTCTTCGAGGTCGCCTCGGTGCATTCCAAAGAACGACTTTGGAAAGTAACATGACATCGCTCACCGATACTCTGACTAACCTTAGCGAAGCACAAAGTACCATTCGAGATGCGGACTTTGCGAAGGAATCTGCCGCCTTGACACGAGCACAGATCTTGGTTCAGTCCGGTACGAGTGTTCTCGGAATTGCCAACCAAAGTTCGCAGTCGGTTCTATCGCTGCTCCGATAGATTGCAAAGATTGCGTGTTGCTCGCTAAGAGCTTTAGGCACGATATTGAAGGGCGAGTCGTTGACTCGCCCTTCCTCTTTTTCATTGGTTGAGAAGGATTAAGTGCCCGTTTATGCCGATAGAAATAAGTAGGCAGTTTGTCATCGCTCTCGGGCAGTCTCTGATGAACGAAATCTCCTTTTGGGGAGTTTTTCGACTCATTCCTGCGATGGGAGGGCATACTTTCAGGTTAGTGGTTGTGCATCATTCTGTGTCCTTATCCTCGAAGCGTAAATGGGGTTTGGAAATAGACCTTGGGTCGAGTAGGCAATTAAAGGTTTGAGATTTAGGACTTGATGGAATAACGAATATGGGACGAATTCAATCGAATATAGGTCTCACGACTGGGATTGATATCCAGTCGACCATCACGCAATTGATGTCGGTTTCTGCGCGGCCCAGACAGCTTCTAGAGAGTCGGATCCAGGGCCTCCAATCTCAGCAGCTAGCGATCAATGAATTAACGGCGCTGGTTATTGGTATGGAGCTGCAAGCAGCTCGCATCGGGATCGCTTCTAATGTCCAAAGCTCTAATGTTAGCTCGTCGAGGCCGGAAAGTCTGAGCGCTACCGTCTCTGGCACTCCAACGGTCGGCAACTATTCGGTCCAAGTCGTTCAAACTAGCCAGACAGCAACGGCCTCCAGCAGCCCGATTGCTTCTGCCACTGAAAAGTTACAAGCGGGCGATTTTGTGGTTCGCACGGGCGGATTCGTGGACGGTGCCGCTTCCCTTGATGATCTGCGTGGGGGACTCGGAGTGGCTCGCGGCATGATCCGAATCACGGATCGAAGCGGCCAGAGCAAGGAGATCGATTTGCGATTCTCTTCCACCATGGATGATGTTGTACAGGCGATCAATAGCTCTGGTCTGAGGGTAAACGCTCGTACGCAAAATGATCGTATCGTACTTTCCGACGTATCGGGTCAGACGAACTCCAATCTCGTAGTAGAAGAGGTCGGAGGGGGGGCTACCGCAGCAGACCTTGGGCTCAGTGCGGTGAATGTAGCTTCCAACACCGCTACGGGAGAAGTGCTCGCGTCCATCGGCAGTATGACTCGACTACAGTCTCTTCGGGATAATCGTGGTATCGCGTTCGGAACAGGAGCCGATTTGAACCTAACCCTCAGAGATGGAACCAGCATATCCATAGACGCCAACGAAAGCGGTGCGCCCACAACCGTCGGACAACTACTTGCCAGAGTCAATGCCGTCGACCCTGGCAAGTTCGAGCTGAGAATTTCTCAAAATGGACAAGGTTTTCAGCTGATCGATAAAACGACCGGATCAGAGACTTTGACCGCATCTGGGCGACTTGCAGAGCAGCTTGGGCTTAATCAAGAGGTTTCCGATACCGATAATATCCAGGGAAGGCGGGTTCAGAGCTCGTTACAAGGGCCCCTTCTCTCGACACTGCAAGGAGGCCAGGGCATTGGTAATCCCGGCTTAATCTCGATCACGAATCGTGCCGGGACAACAACAGAAGTGGATCTCGCTGGAAGCCAAACGTTGCGAGATGTGATAGACAGGATCAATCAGAGTGGAGGCGGAGTGACCGCAGCACTGAATCGCTCACGTACTGGGATTATCCTCCAGGACGTTACCGGGTCCACGGACGGCAATCTAGTCATCGCGAACGGCGATTCGAATGAATCAGCTACCAGGCTCGGAATCGCCCTCGACGCACCGCAAAACAGTGTCGATAGCGGCTCGCTTCGGATGCAGTATGTAAGTGAAACCACAAGTTTGAGTGCACTTAACCAAGGGCGAGGAATCCGTTTCGGTTCGTTTACATTGACCAACTCCAATGGAGAAACAAAGACGGTCACGCTGTCTGCCGAGACAACAAAGACAGTGGCTGATGTATTGGAAGCCTTGAGCGATACGACGCTGCAAATTACGGCACGCATCAATGCTGACGGCGATGGAATAGAAATCATCGATTCTGCTGGGGGAAGCGAAAGTCTTCAAATCACCGACAATGCGAATGGCAATGCCGCTCTCGACCTTGGGATCCGTTCGGCCGGAACACCCGGAGAAGAGCTAGGAACCTCCAGAATAACGGGTAGCCAGACCTTTCGCCTGTCCGTTACAGGCTCAGAAGATGTTAATGAGCTCGTCAGTAAAATTAATGATTCCAACGGTCCTGTTACCGCTTCACTCCTAACTTCGGCAACAGGTACGGTCAGATTGCTATTTACATCCCGAGCAAGTGGTCTTGCAGGACGCGTCTTCGCGGAAGGTGAATCGATTGGTCTCAACGTGAGCTCGACCGGAACTGGCAGGGATGCGATCATTTCGGTGGGTGGATCCGCGACTTCGGGAGGCACACTTATTTCCTCATCCGATAATTCCATTCAGGATGCGATTCCAGGAGTTTCCCTGGAATTAAAGGAACCGACAACGTCACCGGTTTCGATTTCCATCACGACTGGCAGCAGGTCACTAGTCCAGAATCTTCAGCTCTTTGTCGACCAGTACAACAAGGTCCGAGATAAGATCAAGAAGGATACAGACTACGATGCGAATACGAAGAGCGCAGGCATATTGATCGGCAGCTCGGAGATACTCCGCGTCGAACAAGCACTGTCTCGCTTGGTCAATCAAAGATCCTTTAGCTCCGGAAGCGTTCAATCCTTGCAGCAGCTGGGAGTTTCACTAAACGATCGGGGACAAATGGTTTTCGACGAACAAAAGTTACAGCGCGAGCTCGCTAGGAACCCGCAGGATGTCACAGATTTTTTGACAAAGGCCGAAACAGGTTTTGGCGACAGAGCCAAACGAGTTTTTGATAGTTTGGCTGGAGTTAACGGAAGTACCCTATTGACCCGTTCGAATTCGCTTCAAAGGCAAATTGAACTCAAAAGTGCACGGATTGAAGCAATCGACCTTCGACTGGAGCGTGAGAAAGAACGGCTCGAGAAGATGTTCTTTAATCTGGAGCTGAACATCTCTCGCATTCGTAACAACGGGAGTGGCCTCAATCAGATTCAGAATCTATTTAGCGATTTCAACAGCCAAGGTGGACGCTAGACTCCCTTCAAATCTATCCTAGAATGGTTCTAGCCATCTAGGTGCGACGCAAAGTCCCTGCTTCCTTCAGATCTCGAGCGGCCAAGTTTTCTACACCCAGCAGGCTCCATCCGCTCAGTGAGAGCATGAAAAGTCCGACCGCGACGGGAAGCATGTGTGTGTGGTAGTTCTGCCAAAATTTTGTTTTTGCTTTAACAGCCATGTTACTTGTTGAGCAGATGTTGCAATCTGCCTCGCAGCATACGAATCCTGGGTTTGGCTCCTCAGGCTTCTTGGCCCCAACGTGAGTCGGTGCAGTTTTTTCCTCAGCTTCCACCGCGTGCGCGGTTTCGAGCATTCGAGGAGCCCCCCCACACCAGGATGACAGGATCGCTGAGCCGCCAACGGCACTGAATAGAATTGCTACCAGCAAAAGGTAGGGATTCGACAGCAAATGGAGTATCTTCATCATGGTCGCTCGTCAATGGATGCCAGCTTGTAACTGCTTACCTGCCGCTCAGTTGCATCCGACGTGCCTAGCGTTCATCGTTTCGATTTTCGAAAAGCCAATTAACGCAGATTCATCCCACGAAATCCAACGGTTTTTCAATAATTGCGAACTTTGTACTCTCCTCAGATTTCGATGGACTTTCCAGTGTGTTGCAAAAACACAACATCGCATGTGGCCAGCCAGCCACATGTCTGGGTAGCAATGATGCCATCATTCAACCTATAAAGAACTTGCTCACAGTACGCTTAAAGGTCAGAACTGTAATGATCCCTAATAGTGCACCCTGTATGGGAATGGCGACGACGGAATTGCTAAAGTATTTTTTGTAAGCAAAGAATTCGACGTACGATCCTTGTAGCGTGCCCCAAAGCGGTCGTGATGATGCTTGTTCCTGCCAGTTCTAGGAAATTATGTCTACGGATCTATGCATTGACAAAAAGTGCAACGATCTGACTCATTTATTGGGGTCGGAGTGCTCACTTTTTTGTTCGGCACTACCGCAAACGGAGAGTTTTTTGGTATCCAAGTACCAGGAGCAGTCTCACGTGGCCATCGCCGCAGCCACAGAGGCATCTAGGAATGGCTGTCCCGCTGTACATGAAGCCGGTGCAGATTGCTTTTTTGCCATTCCTCTAGGAGATCAAACCCCCTTGCCATGGTTTGGGATCGGCAAACTTACTGCAATTTCTCTGCCAACCGCGAGAACGCTGGTATCTGTGGCGTGCGAGGCTGTTCAAAGAGCATCCGTTAATCACGGATATGAAAGAGCTCTCGAAAGCGCTGAACGAGAATTGAAGCATGCTCATGCGATGAGTATCTTTCTTAGGAACTTAAATAGCAAACACACGAAAAGGATCACTCACGAGTGTTATAGTGCTCGACAAGCCGTCGATGCAGCTTGCCGGTTTTTACACGCCGAGGTAGTCGCAGCTTACGTAGAATCGGATACGGATCGACAAAAACATCCCTTGCAATCCATCGTTAGCACGGGAAGTGAAATAACGATTGATGATATTTCGTATCTGCTGAAAAAGTATGGCACCCCCAACATTGGAGATGCGCTTCATGTTCAGAATCTGCGAATCCGAATAAACAAAACGAGAATTAGGTCTCTCGATATCATACCGATCTCAGAAAGTGAGGTCCTGGGGTATATGGTCGCCGTGAATGCCCAATTCCGTTCCGATTTCTTGCACGCTAGGACTGAGATTCTGCAGGACGTTAGCGATTTTTTGATAGTGGAGGGACATACCAACGCAGCGATGCACGAGAGTGAGCAACTTGCTTTAGGTATCCTTCATTCGATGTCGATTGCAATTGAAGCTCGAGATCCGTATACCCACGGTCACAGTGAGCGGGTGGCTCAATTTGGTTTGGAAATTTCAAGACGTATGGGATTACCGGAATCCGCTTGTAAAGAGATTTTCATAGCAGGTACGTTACACGACATTGGCAAGATCGGAGTGCCAGACGCCGTGCTCCTAAAACCGGACCGACTGTCACTGGAAGAGTTTGCCGTGATCAAACAGCATCCCGAGATTGGGTACAAGATTGTGGATGGGATTGGCAGTCTCAAATTCGCTTTGCCAGGAATCCTGTACCATCACGAACGCTATGACGGAGAAGGTTATCCACACAAGCTAAAAGGGGACGAAATACCCCTCATGGCGAGGATTCTGGCTGTCGCTGACGCATTCGATGCCATGACTCGCAATCGAGTCTACCGCTCAGCAATGACATCCGCCAATGCAATTCGAATCCTGTCCGAAGGACGAAATACGCAATGGGACGCTCGTGCAGTCGATGCGTGTTTGCAATGGATTCAATCAGTGGAGAAACATGCCGTTCTGGAAACAATCGAGGATTATTCCTTCGGTGAAACAGTTCCAGCGATCAACTCACCCTTCTCAAGAGTCTAACAATCAGCGACGGACCTAAGAGGGATGGAATGCCCCCGGATCCACCAAGGCTTAGCACCTTGTTGGATTCTTCCATCCCTTGTTTCTCTAGAACTGGCGTCGCTTCTCTAGAACCGGCGTCTTTTACAACGTCGGTGGCAACTCACTGAGTTCTAGCACACCATCCTTGTTCTGGTCGAGACGATCAAACACTCGCCTGAGATTCGGTGGTACCTGATCTCTCAAAACCCGGCCATCGCCATCGAGGTCGAGCAGATTAAAGATTTCTCTGGCTGATGGCTGCCCACTTCGCTGTTTAGTTAGTGTCGCTGCTTTGCCTGTGTCAGGATCAATCGGAACTGCGATATGGAAGTAACCGATCATCATCTCTTGATAGGTTTGATCGCCCCACGTCACAGTTGCATTGGGATCCGGGTTATTGAGATTCTTCTCCGAGTTATCGAATGCGGCTTCACAGAAAATACGGCTTCCCGCAGGCATCAGCCTCGGTTCTGCCAGTCGATACTCAGTTTGCCAATTGAAATCGTAGTTCGGAATATCTAGCAAAATTTCGCGATCACCCGACGGCAACACTGCTGTATATCGAAACGACTTGCCACGTAAATGCATATGAGGGCTCATCGAGAGCAGTAAACTCTCAGGCAATGCCTCTGGTAGCATTGCGGATGTTCGATAGTTGTCAGCTCTCGGGGGAATGCGAAACGCGGTTTGTACCGCACTGGTTGTCTGGACCTCATGGGTGATGGTCGCAGGATCTGCATACCAAAAGCCTATCTTGCTCAAGTCCAATTGCTCGGTCCCAATGGGTGTGTAGTGCAGTTGAAACACCAACTGACTCCCTGCCGGTATCCGTTTTGCCATTCCCTCTGGCATGAATTCCATGCGGGCTCCGGGCACATAGCCCGAGAGAAAGCCTCTTTCGGCCTGGATGTTTTGAGACTTGTCATCTTTGTCCCGGACGAAAACCAAAATATGGTGAACGACCGCTCTGTTGCCAGGGACGATTTCCATTCCGTTTACCCAGATGTCCTTTTCCAGTCCAAGATCTACTTGAAAGTACTGGTATCGCACGTCACCCGTAGGTGGAACTTTAAAAGGGCGCTTGGCCATTTCCACCACCAAATCAGGCTCCCTCGGTAATTGCCAACCTTGGACAACTGGCAACGGTTCAGGATCTTCGCTGGCTACTCCCCGAGCTAGCCCCTGGGACACCCATTGATTCAAAGTATCGATCTCGTCCTGGGTCATGCGACGATCGTTAGCGAAATGTCCGTACTCGGGACTAGCATGCCAAGGGGGCATGCGTCCTTCATTGACCACCTCGAGTATCATATCTGCCCATGCTGAAGCATCTTCATAATTCGAAAGATCCATCGGCCCGATTTCATCCTCGCGATGGCAGCTCACACATCGCTGCTGCAGAATACGACTCACTTGTTTTGAATAGGTAACCAATTCACCTTCAGCGATGCCCTCTCCCCCACTTCTTCGACCACGACCGATCAAACAGCCGGGAGCGGAAACGATGGGTGCACCGATCTCCTTGCCTGCCAGAATGCTCTCCAAGGCATCAATCAAATAAGTTTCATTGACCTTTTCTTTTGCATAACCGATTCCATACTGATCATCAATTCGGCCGCGATAGCGCAGGGTGCCGGACTCGTCCAAAACACAAACTTCGGGGGTCCTGGTCGCTCCCAACTCGTCGGCCCATCCTTGGTCGGGATCCTTCAAAAAGGGCATCGTCATCCCGAACTTCTTGGCATGGGCGGCCATCTCCGCCAAACTATCTTGCACGTTGGAATTGACGGCTACAAATCTCACTCCTCGGGATTCGTAAATGTTGGCTAACTCGACCAATCGCAACGAGTAAAGCTTGGCCAGGGGACACTCTGCACCCAAGAACGCAAAGACAACTCCTTTGCTCAACTGAAAGTCGGAGGTGTTCCACACCTTGCCCTGAAAGTCTGTTAAGTTCCGATGCTCTACGGAATGACCAATTCGACCTCGCGATGCCTTAGCTACCTGCGACACATAATCGTCACCAAGTACCGAACTACTGGCCAATAGTCCCCCGATTAACCCAAAAGAACATGACAGTAAGCTTGCAATTAACGTCGGTCGAATGCGAAAGTTCATACAGGAAATTCCCTTAGCCTTTGCTAGGAAGGACACTTTTGTACCGATTGCCGGTTGATGGTTATTTGAGAATAACGTCCACCGCCTACGATATCAACGTCGTTATTCGTAAGAATAGTATGAAGAATTGAAACGTTCGTGCTGTCACTCGAACGGCAAATCCAACTCCTTGAGCATGTAAAGCAACGCCTTGGTCGTGTCCGCGTCGCGGACGCCAAGCTCGGTGTTTATCCGACTATGGGTGGTCTCATGGGCGGCAAAACAAGTTGCCACCCCGCCCGCTTTTAGGAGTGCGTCGCTAAACCGCAACGCTTGGGCGGTCACATCCGGATGCCCCGAGACGTAAAGGATTAAGAAACGAGGAACGGGTTGGCCTTTAGCTAGGTGACTGACAGCGGAAAAATGACGATGTTTTCCAGGATCATTGCCGAACTTCACCCGATGCCCATAGTCGGGCAGGGGCAATCCATGCAGCTTTTGTCGGATCTCCGCCGTGTCTATCATGGCTGGGATGTCATAGGTATCTCCATCGACCGGCACGCAAAGTTTGATCGCGGAAATCGGTACGGAATGAGTTGCGAGATACCGAAAATCGGTGCAGACCAAAGCCGCCAGTTGCGCTCCAGCCGAATGCCCCATGATGAGCAATCTTTCAGGATCCCCACCATAGTTGGTAATGTTCTCGTGGACCCAACCAATGGCCTCCGCGACATCGTTGACGATCGTCTGCATCTCGACTTCTGGCAACAGTCGGTAGTTTGTCGACACGAAAACGTACCCTAATTCCCTGAAGAATTCCGGCTTTCGATGAACTTCGGACTTGTCGCCCACCTGCCACCCACCTCCGTGAATCCAAACCACCACGGGTGACTTATTCGCCTGCCTAGGCGTATAGACATCAAGCTTCTTGCGAGGATGAGCCTCCGACGAGTAAGCAATGTCACGCTTGATCTCTTGACCGCAAACTTCTAGAGCAAAGCAGAAGAGCATGCTCAGTACACAGATCCAGTAATTCACAACCAGTTTCATAATTCACAACTCAGGGAGGGAGGTAGGAGCAGGAAAGCTAGATTGTATTGGATTCGAGGTCGGTTTGGGTGTATCCTTACGAGTATCGGCACGGGCCCCCCGCAACACCTTTCGGCCTAAACCCCCAGGCAACCAACCTCGATGCCAACCGATCCGTACAAAATGAATGTGATTTCGAACAGTCTTACCCGAAGACAATGGGTCGTTATGCTCACGCTGGCATTTGCCTTTAGCCCCCCAAGCATTCGCCTCGCCCGCGAAATACTGGGATTGCCGCAAGCACCCTCCTCGTGCAATTGCGGTGTCCTGTGTCAACCAAGCCAATAATTTCCTCCCCAACTCTGGATACCGATTTTGCTAGTCCAGAACCCACCTAGTTTGGAGTCACTATGACGCTTAGAGTTACGATGGCATATTCTCACTTACTACTCTGTTCTCTCATCCTGCTTACGATCGGATTGGGCCCCTTTCAAGGATCGGCACGAGCTCAGACATTCAAGAAAGTCTCCGAGCAATTCATTTACGAAACCGCTCCGTTCCCCAGTTGCCATGCTTCGACGATCGTCGAGTGCAGCGACGGATCCATCGTCTGCGCGTGGTTTGGCGGAACAGAAGAGAAGGCGGACGATGTTGGTATATGGCTCTCTCATTTTAACGGCTCGTCCTGGAGCGAACCGGTTGAGGTTGCAAACGGTGTTCAGTTCCACTGGAACAATCACTCGTCGGACCATACATCTCTCAAACGTTATCCCACTTGGAACCCTGTCCTGTTTCAACCGAGCCAAGGCCCACTATTGCTATTCTACAAATGTGGACCGAGCCCTCAAACTTGGTGGGGCATGCTGATGGAGTCGCACGATTCCGGTAAAACCTGGAGCACACCAGTTCGGCTTCCCGAAGGAATTTTGGGCCCTATCAAAAACAAACCTGTCGAACTGCCGGATGGCACCATCCTCTGCCCAACCAGCAACGAAACCGACGATACGGACGAGTGGACCGCTCACATGGAATGGTCCCAGGACCTTGGCAAAACCTGGACTCGCACACCGCCGCTCAATGATCCGAAACAATTCGGCGCTATCCAACCCAGTATCCTATTCCTCGGCGGCGACCAACTGCTCGCTCTGGGAAGATCTCGACAAGGAAGCTTGTTTCAAATCGCCTCGGGCGATCTCGGCAAGACCTGGGGCGATATGAGTCTGATCGATTTGCCCAACCCCAACTCAGGTACCGATGCGGTCACCCTCAAAGATGGACGTCATCTACTGATCTACAATCATGTGACCAAGCAATCCGCCGAATGGGGTGGCCGCCGCTCGCCACTCAATCTGGCGATTTCTAGCGATGCGAAAACATGGGCTCCCGTACTGGAACTAGAAAACGAGCCACGGATGGAGTTCAGCTATCCAGCTATCATCCAAACCAGAGATGGTCGAATCCACATCACCTACACCTGGAAACGACTCAAGGTTAAGCATGTGATCTTGGAACCGATCGCATCCGTTCCTTAATCTCTTGAACCAATGCTATCAAGCTAATCTCTTTTGCGAAAAACACTTGCGTGCACCCGAGTTGCCGCAAGTGTTCGGCAATCGTCTCTGATAAGCAAAACCAAGTCTGCTCTTTGGCAAATTCCCCCATCAATCGTGCTGCACTAGCAGCAACGTTCTGGCTCGTGACGACAATGCCGTGAAATCGACCTCCTGCTAGCTCTGTATTCCGTTTGACTGACCAACTCTCGACAGACGCCTGAACGTAGACTTCGACAGAAGTGACTTCTGCTCCCGCCTCGGCTAAGGCTTCCATGCCGAAGAGTTTGCCAGTTGAGGTACGAACGAAAAGTACCTTCTTGCCTCGGCATTCATCCGTCAAGAGCGGAATTAATTGCTCCATCGCTCCCGTTTCCGGAGAGCAATCACTGGCTAGCCCCCAACGCCTCAGGCTCGCCGCTGTGGCATCACCCACGGTTGCAATGCGACAACCTGCGAGGGAGCGAGCATCCTGATTCCTTTCCCACAATCGCTGCATGAACTGGTCCACTCCATTCGAACTGGAGAAGACAACCCAATGAAACTCCGAAATGCGGTTTAATACCTCATCGACTAAGCCCCAAGTCTTGGGCGGTGAAATTCTAATAGAAGGATCCAACGTTACCATCGCCCCCTCCTCTCGCAACAAACCCTCTAGCTTGGACGCCGTGGGCTCGGGACTGGCGACCAAGAAACGAAGACCGTTCAGCGGACGCGAAGCGAACCAATCATTATCGTTTGGAGCGTTGACGACTTCTCCAATAATGGCGATGCTCGGCGAACGAAATTGGCGATGCTGATTCAATGTCTGTACCACAGTACCCAAAGTACACTTGATCAACTGTTGATCTGACCAAGAAACGCGTCTTACTAAAGCAACAGGAGTCGACGCGGGCTTACCATGCTCCACTAGCATTTGACTCCACACGCCCGCCGTGGTCATTCCCATGTAAATCACCAGCGTCCCCGGGAAGCTCGCTAGAGATTGCCAATCCAATGAATCTTCTGGTAGCACATCGCCATCCACCGGTTGCAATTGACCCGTCACCAACGCGACCGAAGATGCCCAATCTCGATGGGTCAGTGGGATCCCTGTGTACGCACTCACTGCTAGAGCTGCCGTGATACCAGGTACGACTTCAAACGGGATGTCTTCTGCGATAAGCCTTTCGATCTCCTCTGCTGTTCTTGCAAAAACCGTGGTGTCCCCACCCTTTAAGCGAACGACTTTCTTGCCCTGCAATGCGTGCCTGACCGTTTCGTTATCGATTTCTTTTTGCTTCCACATGCCCCCGTGACCATGCTTGCCAACACAAATCTGCTCAGCCATCGGACTTGCGTATTGTAACAGCTTAGGATTGATCAAACCGTCATAGAGTACAACATCCGCCTTGGCTAAGCATTCCACTCCACGGACAGTGATCAATCTTTCATCACCAGGTCCTGCCCCGACTAAGTAAACTTTGCCGACTCCGTTTTCTGATGCCATGTATTCGCTCAATTGAAGTCCATCGAATGTTACCTATCGCCTAATGACCAAGGAACGACGTTCGAGATAAAACTTGGCCTCGGGTAGCGTCATATGCACGTGCTTCATCTCACTTGGTTCAATCGCACCCATGGCCAAAATATGCTCCAAGTCACGGCATCTCTCTAACCCATTCCAAAAATCTGCCGACACTGTTGAGCCTTGAACATCAAGTGTAGTCAGATGCTTGAGTTGCTGTAGATGTGGCAACACAGATAAGGGAATCTCTTTGGATCGAATCACCACGATCTGAATCTTGCGCAAATCCTTAGCGGGTGGCGTGAACACACTTGTTTGCTCACATTTTGCCAGATCTTCGTCGTTTACAATCCAGACATTCTCTCGATCGCATGGCGTGCAAATCAGTTCGGAATCGGTCGCAGCACACGTAACCCTATCAGGCGTATTCTCGCGATACCAGACTAATCCAACGGCCAACGTCACAAAACAGCCCAACATCATGAATCGAGCTGTATTCAATAGGGCGAACGCAGTTTGCTCCAGTCGGTTGAGCGCGGGATTGAGAGAAGCGATGACGAACAGGATCGTCGTAATCAGAACACACCACGTAACCCACTTGAGGTGAGTTTTTGTTACTTCGATTTTTCCCATCTTCGTCGCTGCCATAGTCTATTTCCTAAGTCATTATGCCAACCGGATGGCCCAATGCCGCTAATACACTCTCCGCTGCTTTCGTCCCCGAACGCAAGGCACCTTCCATCGTCGCTGGCCAATCGGTCTTGGTCCAATCTCCCGCCACAAACAGATTCTGTGCACCGAACTGCGCCGTACGCCATCGGCACTGATCCGCCTCTGGACTGATGGAAAACACGGCTTGTGGGTCGGTCACAATTTTACCACGCAGGAACGTCGCCTTTGAGCTCTCCGGATAAGCGGTTCGCAATTCTTCAACAATTCGTTGTAAGGTCTTTTCGGGATCCTCGTTTCGCAACTCATGCGACGCACTGATTACGATTTGATAGTAAGCGTTTTTGTCTTGCCCCCCATTCGTTTCCTCTTTGCCAGGAAAAATCCATTGACAAAGCCCCTCGACAAAGATCGCATGCGGTTCATTTAGCCAATCACGATCCCACCAAGTGTGAACTCCGGAAATCGGGGACGATTGGATCTGATGGGGAGAGTGCTCGCCTGTGCATTGCTCGGGCATCAATTTGCTGACTTGATGCCAAGGAATGGCAATAACCACGGCATCGTAACCCGAATACCTTTGACCGTTCGCCACAAGTGACCATTCTCTGGAATCGGTCCTCTCTAAATGATTCACGCTTGCCATATCGTGAACCGTAACGGAATGCTGAGCGAACGTTTGACGCATGGCCGCATCGCTCAGTGCTGCGAGAGGTTTATTGGGTACCAGCAAATGAAAGGCATCTCGCGTTTTGGCAAATCCGTCAATCAATACCTTTCGCATCGCTCCTAAAGTGACTCTCGTTATCTTCTCTCCGAGGGCACTGACCAGAATGGTTTCCCAAAAACGCTCCAAGCAACGATCACTCTGCCGCTTTGACCTGAGCCAATCGATTGCAAGTTGGCTGTCGTGACGCGGATCTGGTTTCAGTCGCATCAATGACACTAGGCAACTGGCGACTCGCATACGATCCGACAGTGCCAAACCTGGCCATTGCAGCAGCAAACCGCCTAAATGGAAAGGGGCAGGCAACGGGAGCGATCGGATGACGATCTTCTTGCCGCTTCGCCCGACGAAATGTAATGAATCATGAATATCCCATGCTCTGGACTGATCGGTTTCGTCAATCCAACGCCGCAATTCCGAACAGCACTTCATCCCAACGTGCTGACAATAATCGACCCACTGATTAGCATTCTTATCGTAAAAGGAACCGACACGCCCACCCAATCGACTGCGGGCTTCAAACAAATCGACGTTCACACCATGTCGAGCCAAATGCAACGCGGCATTGCAACCAGCTAATCCGCCCCCGATAACGGCTACTCGCCGAGCCTGGGCAACTTTCTCATCAACAACCCATCGAGTGTTCTCGGTTAAGTGCGTTTCCGAATCATTCGTTTTGTAAAGCGGGGTAAAGAAATGAGTTGCCACTAACCCTAGTTTTCTGCTTCTGGGCAGTCCAACTCGCTCGCGAAACACCCGACCCGGCTGAGCGGCGATCTCTCGCAAAATGGAATGATAAGTCTTCCACATGAGGGAGAACATGCGTTGCCCTTCAAGGCTGAGATAGGATGCGATTTTTCCCCCGTATAGGAAGTGCCCTTGGGCGCGCTCAACGTTCACGCGAATTACGTCATGGTGAGGCCTTGTCTTTACGAGGTCTGAATCCAGGAGATCACGAGTCCATGTCTCTCGAGTGAATCCGAATCGAACCAGATCCTCATGCGGGATGTAACACCTGTCCCGCGCTGCATCCTCTACGACATCCCGCAGAATATTGGTGAGCTGAAAAGCAGTCCCGCATGCCTCAACATAGGGTAGAGCCTCGCTGGGAATCTCGACCGACACATCTGGCCGCCAAATCGCCAAGCATCCTAGGCCAACACTGGAAGCAACCTGACGGCAGTAGCGTCGCAAGTCCCCCAAGCTATCCACGCGAGAATCCGTATTCAAATCGAACTCGATCCCATCGATCATATCGTGCAATACCGATAGTGGAATTGCAAATTGTTGCACCGAATCGTTAAGTGCCAATCGGATCGGCTCCAGCTCTAAAATCATTGGGTGAGGCCCAGGATTGGTTAAGGTCTCCACCCAATCGTGCCAAATACGCGCCGACCAATTCCGATTCCCCGTAGTCGATTTGATCGCGTTGATCGCACCTGCGACTTTGTCATCGCCGTCGGAGGAATCATCTGCGATGCGAGCGAACGCATAGAGTGCATCCATCGCCATCCGGCGCTTGCCCGACAACAAGTGAAAGGCAATATAAAAGTTAGAGTGACTTTCTTTGGCCACACGTCGGCAATGTTTGTAGGATTGGTCTAACGCATTCATGGTTTCACTTTCAGATTGCGTTTATGGGACCAGAGAGCGTGGTGACCACCATGCCTGGGCTACTAGTCGCAACTTGGCGAACTTGGTGACTTCTATAGAGCAGTTCCAGGAATCGTAGTTGTTGCGAGCTAGCTCGTCCAGGATGCAAAGCCCGCCACGAACGAACAACTGCAAATCTCTCGCTAACCACCTTGGTACCAATCGAACCAAAGGCAGCCCATTCACCAGCATACATCGAGCTTTCGTTCCCCACTCAGCCAATGCGTTTTGGAGCTGCGGCAAGTGATCGCCGCTTAAAATAGATGCTTCGTCCAACTTATGCCGTCGCCAGTACTCCCTGGGTAGATAGATGCGATCCCTCTGCACATCGCGCCGAACGTCTTGGCAGAAGTTGGCAATTTGAAGCCCCGAGCAAATCGAGTCACTGTATCCGACGGTCTTGTCATGGTGCTCTCCAACCATGTAAAGCAGAATCCGCCCCACGGGATCGGCGCTACCGCTACAGTACTCGAGGATTTCGGCATCACTCTCGTAACGAGATTTTTGCTGGTCCAGGCAGAAAGCATCAATCAATTTCTCAAAGGGCTCGCTCGGTATTTGGAACTGCCGAATGGTGTCGCTCAGCGCCACAAACACCGGGTGCTTGCATTCCCCCTCGTAGCACCGCCCAAGTGATTCTCGCCACCACTGAAGCAGTTCCAGAGATTCCGAGCGGGAGTCGATTTCATCAGACAAATCATCCGCCCACCGACAGAACGAATAAATATTCGACAAGTGCTGGCGAAAACCGGAGGGAACCAATCGGCTGGCGACGGAAAAGTTTTCGTAGTGTTTTCGAGTGAGTTCGCGACAATATTGACGAGCCTCGTCCAAGCCCACTGCACGGTTCAACTCAGGCCCAAACTCCTTGAGATCTGTGATAACACACGCTTCCCCTTGTCGATTCCAGGATTTGGGAGTTGGCTTTGAGGACACTAACGTTTTAATCTAGCGAGTGATTGGAGCTTGGGCTGGGGATGACGACCGTATATCATACAAGTATAGCAATTCCGTCAACTTTCGCTGGTCCTGAATTATGAAGATCATATTGGCTGCCCCACGGGGATTTTGTGCTGGTGTAAATATGGCTGTTAAGAGCCTGGAACTGGCCCTCGGATACTTTGGTCCGCCGATCTACGTCTATCACGAAATCGTCCATAACCAATACGTTGTCAAAACCTTTCAATCCAAAGGCGCTGTTTTTGTAGAACAACTGACCGAAATCCCAGAGGATTCCACTGTGCTCTTCTCGGCGCATGGTGTGTCACCTGAGATCCGACGCCTAGCCAAGGAGCGTCGACTCAACGCGATCGATGCCACCTGCCCGCTCGTCACCAAAGTCCATTTGGAAGCGATCAAATTTGCCAAAGAGCATTACACGATCATCTTGATCGGCCACGAGGGACATGATGAGGTTATCGGTACGATGGGAGAAGCTCCCGAGGCGATCATCCTGGTCGAAACCATCGAAGATGTCGATCGATTGCAATTCGAGCCGACCACCAAACTTGCCTACCTCACGCAAACAACTCTCAGCGTCGATGATGCGAACAAGATTATCAACCGCTTGAAGGAGAGATTTTCTTGGATCATCGGACCGGCCAAAGAAGATATTTGTTACGCCACTCAAAATCGACAGGAAGCGGTTCGCATCCTTGGGACGCAAGCCGATGTCGTAGTCGTCTTGGGGAGCCAAAACAGCAGTAACTCACAGCGATTGCGAGAGCTCGCCGAGGAGCGTGGCAAGCGAGCGATTCTTATCGACGGGCCTTCAGAGCTAGACGCCCAGTTTTTCGAAGGAGCCGAAACAGTCCTGATCACCGCAGGTGCCAGCGCTCCCGAAGAAGTCGTTCAGAGCACTGTGGCATGGCTTCAGGAAAGGTTCGATGCCACCGTTGAGGAGATTGCCATTCAAAAGGAGGACGTGTACTTTCCTCTGCCACGGGCCCTTCGTGCGTTAGATTCCGCCTCGACATGACCCCAACCACAGATGACGACGAGGGGGAACAGAAACCACAATCTTTAGACCCCGCTGCGAATCATCCACTTTACGCCCGATCGGTATGCCTGCATTGCAAGCACCACAGAACGATCGTGTCGGGTACGGGCTCGATGTTCATGCTTTGCCAGTCGCCAGCAATATCGCGGGGGTGGCCCAAATACCCACCCCAACCGTTGAATTGTTGCCCACACTTCGAGAAAGAATCCGAACCTGAGTAGGTTCCTAGTATTAGTTTTTCGGAATTGACCCAACGGCTGGGAATTGTAAAGAAACTAGCCCCTCGCAGTGCTGTTTCCGGGTCGAAAGTCCCAATACCATGTTGTCCCTGCCGTTTCTCTGAGCCCTAAGGAGCCACGCTATGTCGAGCAAGGAATAAGCTTCAAGCGATCTTGGAGAGGTTTGCACTGGCGGCGTTGCAGGAGCATTTGGGGCCGGTGCAGTTAGAGCAGTAGTTTGTTTACCCAACTACAGGATCGATTACGTAGTCGAGATGCCTGAACAGCAAGTGAAAGACTTAAACGCGAAATCCAAGTTCTTTGAGCTTCGCCTGGATTATCTCTTTATGATCTCCTTGAATCTCGAGACCCGATTCACTTAAACAACCACCTGCGCCGCAAGCGTTCTTTAACTGAACCAAAACTTCTTTCTGCTGCTCCTCGCTACTGCTAAACCCGGTGATCGACGTCACCATCTTTCCCTTCTTGCGTTTTTCAACCTGCAATCTGAGCTTTTGTTTGCTGGGCGGCACATCTGGCGGCGGACACTGACACACCTTGATATCAGCGTGGCATCGATCACACAAAACGGGCCGCTCCAGCGATGTGCCGTCAAATAGTCCCATGACACTGCTCCGATATCTAACGACTCATCAGACTACACATCGATTTCCTGCGCGTCTTCCGCTCGCTCCATGATGAAATTGAATCGAGCCGATGCATCACGACCCATAAGATCCGCCACGACTCGATCGGTTTCAAGTTGATCGTCAATGTCGACCCGCAGCAATCGTCGTGTCACCGGATTTAAAGTGGTCTCCCACAGAGTCTTGGGCATCATCTCTCCAAGCCCCTTAAACCGCTGGATATCAGGCTTTGAGCGAGCATCAGCCTTGGCTAGAATTCGTTCTCGGGCGGCATCGTCTGCCGCCCAAAACGTCTCCTTGCCAATATCGATTCGATACAAGGGTGGCAATGCAATAAAGATTCGACCACCACTGATCAAACCAGGCATATGACGATAGAAAAACGTAAGTAGCAGCGTGGTAATGTGATGCCCGTCGGAGTCCGCATCTGCCAACAAGATGACTCGTTCGTAGCGAAGCCTGGAGATATCAAAATGATTTCCGATGCCGCATCCTAACGCCGTTACCATGTCCTGGATCTCTTTGTTCTCCATAACCTTCTTCAAGCTCGCACTCTCGGTATTGAGCACTTTGCCTCTCAAGGGCAAAATGGCTTGGTAGTTTCGATCGCGGCCTTGCTTTGCACTACCACCTGCCGAGTCACCTTCGACGATGAATATCTCGGAATTGGCCCTGCCCGATCCTAGACAATCGCTAAGCTTGCCCGGAAGCATCGCTCCCCGAGACGTACTGCTCTTGCGAGATACCGATTCCGAAGCGGCTCGCGATGCCGCCCGAGCTCGCGACGCAGCAATGATTCTGGCAACAATCGATTCGGCAATGGTGCGATTGTTGTTGAGCCATTGCTCGAGGTTCGCTCGGACTGCTCCGTCGACGGATGCTTGGGCTTCGGGATTGTTCAATCGGTCCTTGGTCTGCCCCTGGAATTGCGGATCTCCAACAAAGATGGACACGACGGCGACTAAACCTTCTCTGAGATCTTCTGGACCGATCTTGACACCTCGAGGTGTAAGGTCGTGCGTCTCAATATAGTTTCGTAATGCCTTGCCGAGACCGGATCGAAATCCGTTTTCGTGAGTACCACCACTGGGGGTTGGAATTCCATTGACGTAGCTACGGACGTGTTCGTCGGTAGACTCAGTCCACTTTAGCGCAATCTCAATTCGCTCATCACCGTCCTTGTGCAAGGTAAATGGGACTTCGTGGATCGTGCTAGCTGAGCGTTCTGCGATCACCTTGTCGAGGTAATCGATGATTCCGTTCTCATGATGAAACGTGGTCTTATCGCCACTTTGTTCATCGTGGTAAACCACCTTAACACCGCGATGTAAAAAGCTGGTAATCTCCAATCGCTGCTTGATGGTGTCGCTATTGAAGTCGGTTTTCGGGAAGATGGTTGGGTCGGGGGTGAAGGTGATCGTGGTCCCGGTACCTCGAACGGTTCCTTTCCCTTTGAGTAACCCCGTAATCGGTTTACCTTGAGAAAACTCCATCTTGTACTCAGCGCCATCCCGTTTGACGACAGCGATCAAATGCTTGGAGAGTGCGTTTACCGCCGATGCACCGACACCGTGGAGACCACCCGATGTCTTGTAATTCTTTCCCTCGAATTTGCCTCCTGCGTGCAGAATGGTGAGAACCATTTCCAATGCACTTTTTTTCGTCTTAGGGTGTTTATCGACCGGAATTCCTCGACCGTTATCCGAGACCGTTACCGTCCTACCATCTTTGTGCAAGGTCACCAAGATTTCCGTCGCATGACCATTCATGGCTTCATCGACGGAGTTGTCGAGAATCTCCCACACGAGGTGGTGCAAGCCCGACGATCCAACACCACCGATGTACATACCCGGTCGCTTTCGGACCGGATCGAGCCCTTCGAGTGCGACAATGTCTTCGGCGGTATAAGTGGTTTTTGGAGGAGTTGCCATTTTTGGTTGTCTTGGTTGGATTATGGATGGAGTCGATTGCAATGTACAGTAAGCCTAACGATAGCCGTCAGTCTCACTTTTCCGGGAAGGACTCCGGCGCAACAGGTGGCTCGGTAACAATCCGGGATATTTTGCCATTCTTTTGGAGCTCGATTCCACGCCCTCCACGACCGGTGACATTGTACTTGGCAGTCGAAACCGTCTTTTGAGCACCGCGATTGGTTTCGACGACCAGTAAATCGCGATCACCTGTTGAGGCTTTGAAACCGAGCAGTTTGTCCGTCTTGGCCAATTTGATCAGCATGACCCCTTTACCTGCCCCCGAGAGATAGTTGATTTCCTCGGCGGAGCAAATCATGGCGCGGCAATCTGCAGAGACAGCTAGGATATTCTCTGTCCCGTGCATCGCAATAACTCCGACGATCTCTGCGCCAGTAGCGCATCGAGCATAGCGGCGTCCGCTGCGTGTCGAGGGATCGGCAAAGGAACGTAATCCGAATCGCAACGCATAACCATCGCTCGAGGCGGCAAAGCCATGAACCTCGGGGCATAGATTCGGTTTCTTGGGATTCTCCTCAATGTTGCCGATGACACGTGGGTCGAACGACATGATCGAAACAATGCGCTCGCCATCCTTCAGCTTGAAGAGCTTTTGAATCGGTTCACCGTACCCGGACGAAGGGGGAATATCAATGAATCTAGCCGTGTAGCAAACCCCCAACGACGAAAAGAAGCCGATCGTCGAACGAGTCGAACCCGCGACGCAGCCCAGGACGCTGTCTCCCTCACGCATGCGGCTCTTGGACGGATCAGCAATTTGTTTTTGGCGTTTGACCCAACCATCGGTCGAAAGCATTACGTGGCAATCTTCCTCGACAATGAAATCCTCTTCTGAGAACTCAGCCTCTTCCTCGATAGTGACGATTTGTGTTCGCCGAGCGCTCCCCTTGGACTTGGTAAACGTTTTGATGATCTCTTCGATCTCACCGCGCACGATGCCCCAACGTCCTGAGGAATTGGTGTCGTCAGTATTCTCTTTGAGCAGTTTTTGAATTTGGCGGGCTCGGGCCCGTTTATCTTTGAGCTCTTCCTGGATCAGATTGATTTCCAAGCGAGCCAAGCGATAGAGTTTGAGCTCCAGAATTGCATCGGTCTGTTCGGCATCGAGCCCACCTTTCTCGGCAGGGAATCGCTTCATAATTTTATCCGCAGCATCCGCCTTACCCTCCGACTTGCGAATGATACGAATGATCTCGTCGAGCGCATCAAAGACGCAGACAAAGCCCTCGAGAATATGCATTCGCCGTTCGAGGTTATTGAGCTCATTTTGCAATCGTGCCGTGACGACCTGGAGCCGGAAGTGCAGAAAGTGCCATAGGATTTCTTTCAGTCCTAGGCGTTCAGGTCGTCCCACGAGTGGATTCTCCGTGGGAACCAAACAAGTCATATTGACGTTGAAGTTGGTTTGCAACGGAGTGTGCTTGTACAGATACGCCAACACCTTGGCTTCGTCGGCATCTTTGCGGAGTTGCAAATCGATGCGTATCTCATCGGTGGAAACGTCGCGAACATCTTCGAGGAGGGGCATCTTGCTGCTAACAACAATCTCGGCGATTCGCTCAACTAACGTGGCTTTGTTGACCGCGTACGGGATCGATGTGATGTGCAGAATCTTGCTGCCCGACTTGAGCGTTTCGCCTGAGGTGGTCGTGCCTCGTAGTTTCAAGGTACCTTGACCGATGCGGTAGATCTCGCGGAGCTCTTCTTTTGTGTTGACCAGCATACCGCCGGTGGGAAAGTCGGGACCTTGGACGGCATCGTTGGCAACGAGTTGATAATCTTTGATATCGGGATCGCGAAGAAGTTTTAGAAGAGCTTTGCAAACTTCTTCTAGGTTGTGCGTCGGAATATTGGTAGCCATTCCGACCGCGATACCGGTAGCCCCGTTGACTAACAGGTTAGGAACGCGGCTCGGGAGAACGACAGGTTCTTGGCGAGTGCCGTCATAGTTAGGCCGATAGGGAACGATCTGTTGGCCTAAGTCAGCGATCAGTTCCGCCGCGATGGGGGACATCCGACACTCGGTGTATCGCATGGCAGCCGCGTTGTCGCCGTCGATCGAACCAAAGTTACCGATCCCGTCGACCAAGGTTTCTCGCAAGGCCCAAGGCTGAGCCAATCGGACCAAGGCATCGTAGACAGACGTTTCGCCGTGAGGGTGGTAATTACCCGTGACGTTACCGCAGACGAACGCACACTTACGAGGCTTGGATTCGTAGCGGATGCTTAGCTGGTCCATCGCATAGAGTATGCGCCGCTGCACCGGCTTCAGACCGTCTCGTACGTCGGGGAGAGCTCGGCTGGTGATGACCGAGAGGGAATAGTTGAGGTATCGCTCCTGGGCTGCCGTACGGAGCTGTACGGGGTCGATGTTCTGCGTGGATGGATCTTCGAAGGGGGAGGTGGTTTTGGCCCGACGAGACTTCTTTGCACCCGAGCTTCCGCCAGAGTCCGGTTCGTCGTTTCCTGTTCTTTTCGCCATAAACTATCTCAAATTCTAATCTCGATGGGGGGCAAGCTGATCCGGGCAGAGTGAGGCCTGGGGAGGGAGAAGGTTAAATTATAACGATCGGGAGGTCTACGCTAGAATTCTCGGTACAAGGCAAATTGTCTGCACGTTCAGCATGGGGTTTTTGCAAAAACGCCCCCTTCGAGGTGAAACGCTGGCATTCTTGGAGGTGACGGGCCGATGAAACCGGGCGATAGGGTCATCCAATCGAAGACTAGGTAAAACTCAAGGAGAGGTAAGATGCTACGGAAGGTTTCGACAACACTGGTGATGGCGGCGGGATTAGCCGTAGCGCATGCTGGCAGCGTGAACGCACAATGTCCAGACGGCGGTTGCGGAGGCTACGTCCCCATGGGGATGGCGAGAGGTGGGGATAGTTTCGGAAACATTTACGGCCGAACGACCCAGCCCCTTTTCGACAACTACTTCACCCGCGGCTACGCGAACGAAGCAGAGGCGGGGCTTTACGTGTCGCCGATTGGAGTTCCGGGGTGGGTTGGTCATACGTACAACACGTACCAACCACTCTACCCACACCAATTCCTTTACCCCCATCACGATCGGTACCATTCCTACTATGACAACGGAATGGGATTGAATCGAACGCATGCGCATTACTACTCGCCACCTGTACGAACTGCAGGCAAGCGAATCTACAAAAAGCTCGAGATTCCTCGCTGAGGATAGGTCGAGACGAGTTGGCTGAGTCGGAGACCAGTCGGAAGATTTTCACTTTCCTACTCATCACGGAACGATGGGGATGGAGTTTCACTGGTTTCCAAAAGGGACATTCGTCCATGATTCAACGATTTATTGCCGGGATGGTTTGTTTCGGGCTCATCAGCCTTTGTACACAATCGGCCGAAGCTCAGATGTTTGGTGGGCGGATTGCTGGAGCTCGTACCGTCGGTAGCGGCACCCCAAATGATGCGGGTTCGCGAGCAGCTTGGTTATCGAGATCGACTTGGGGCGACTACTGGGCCTATGAGCAATCGATGCAGAAGCCGTGGCACGGAAATTACTACTATCTGAAAACTGGTCAACCGACCGCTCTCATCGTCCCTCCCACGGTGACGATGCAGTCGAACTACTCATGGGGTGTTTCCCAAAACACCATGACGCCTGTTTGGCATCAGTTCAGCGGACGTGCGTCTAATGGTGGAGGTGGAGGCATGTTCTACGCAACACCATACTGGCCGAGCCACACCGATCAGTTCGGTGTCTACCCCGTTCGCGGCCCTTGGTAATCCGCACCTCGCATCGCGGCGAGACAATCCGAAGCGAAGCTATCTACGCCGGCTGCCATCATGGTGGCCGGTTTTTTATTTACAGATCAAAAAGTGGGATACCAATCTTTCGACCTACATTTTTCGCCAGCCCCGGCTTGTATGGATCGGATCTCCAGCAGATTCATGGAGGCCAGCCGATTGGAAAACAGGTGATAGTGATTCGAAAGCATCGAAAAACCAAGAAGGTCGATCCCCATGAACTTAGTGAGTTTCCGGAATGCGACTAACACCGTGGACGATGGACACCTCGTCCGGTGCAAAGTTTTCCACCCGAGAAATGCGGGCGATAAGAACCTGCCGCTTGCTGCTCAAACGCTTGCGGCGCGCGATCTGGCTGTTCCGAACGCAGAGATGAACCCAAGTGCAAGCCAAAGCAAATCGGTTACCGCAAAGACTTTTTGCACACTTCCAATAAATGAGCCGTCTCCTAGCTCTTCCTTCAGTTCATCCGGTGGGACCCACTGTGGACCGAGGGGTTCGGAATTCCATCCCGGGTGACGGATCTTAGTCTGGGCTACCCGTTCCTCCTGTTGCTCTCCAGTGCTTGCGAGCCAAATTGGGTTCGCGATACTCCTAAGCTCGATCTCATCTCGGCCAAACGCTTCTGTTGCAAGATTTTCGAACAACTTGAAAGCCATTGCGTTCTTCGTGACAAACTCGATACGATTCGTAGCATGCTCCTGCAAGTTAGCAGGAAGGTCACCGTTGGCTAGTAGTTCGTCGACGATTACGACAAAGCTTGTTTCGTCCGGGATGAACGTTGGGTCCAGCGTGACTGCCTCGCGAAGAAGCGCATCCAGCCCTTGCGAATCGCGTTGCTTCCAGATTGCTAACACTAGCTCCCGCAAGGTGTCGGACCTCAGCTTAAACACATCGTCAGGCGTGCTGGTCAGATAGCTGTCCGATGTGTTGACCGATTTCAACAAATAATCCGAAGCAGCTATTTCGTATTCGGCATGCTTCCTGAGTTCACCTTCGAGTTGATCTGGTGCGTTCAAAAGCAGGATCTTAGCGGCCGTCGCATAGGCGGGGTCAAATATCCAGTCTGGATGACGCTGACGGGCGTTGTCAATCCAGAGTTTCTTTTGTTCCACCGTGGCAGCCCCGACGGCGTTACGCACTTCGTTGCGAAAATCCGCCATCTCCCTAGTCCAAGTTTCCGGGTTGGCATTAAAGCCTCCGATCTCTCGGCCGTTGATGACGAGATTTGGGCGGTTCGACTGTTCGAAGTAATCTTTATTAAAAGACTCAGCTATCCGAGTCTTCTCAGCATTATACTGATTGTCCGCTAATTGCTGATCAACGTAAGCGTGTTCGTACTTGTTGGAAATGACGAGGTTTTGAAAGTTCTCGAACGCATTCATTCCCAAGGATGCGATCATGATAAACGCAACCATGATTAGCTTCGAAGCTAATATTGAACAACCAGCGATGCACGCGACCATGAAGCAGTAAATAGCGGACCCATTCTTTGCGATCGAACCAGCAACTAAACCAATTAGTGCACCGATGCCCCATGCCAAAATTCCAAGTTCGACTTGAAAGATTATTATGATCGCCAGCCAAGCGATCGCGCAGACCCCTCCTACAAAGATCGCGGCCATGAGGCCCAGGAGCGAAGCTCCGAAAGAGGATTTAGGAGCTGGCGTGGATTCGAGACTCGCGGGATATTCGTACGCGGTTGCCGGTTCGGCTGCACTAGGCTGCGGTTCACCCCGTGAAAAATCTTGTTCCGATCCTAACTCATTCCGGCCCAATGTTGAAGAAGGGAAGTAGGGTGCGGTTTCCTCGAGATCCACTGAGGGAACATCTACGACAGCACCACAGCCAGGACATTTGGCTTGCTGTCCCGCGTATTGTACGGAGACCGCTAGCTGCGTATTACAAAACGAGCAAAGGAATTCGATTTTGTCCGACATTGTGGAATTCTCGGGCAACAGTGAGAAGAAGTGAATCGGCTACACGCTCACAGTTTAACCGATCCTCATTTCGCTCACAGCGCGTGCCCTGAGAAATTCTTGTTTAACGCATCGGAGGTAATATCTTTAGCGATCCAAGTCCGCCGTCAACTCCTAGAACTTGGCCCGTGATCCAGGAATTTTCCTTGGAGGCGAGGAAGTAAATTGCGGCTGCTATGTCCTCTGGTTCCCCAAAGCGTTGCAAAGGATGGAGAGATAGCGAGGCCTCCGAGCTGCGTTCGTTTTTCCAAATACGTTCGGTTAAGGGAGTCTTTACCAATCCTGGGGCTACGGCATTGATGCGAATCTTTTTGGCAGCATAGGTCGCCGCCGCAGAGAGGACGAGCCCTTCGATCCCCGACTTGGACGCCGCGATGGCTTCATGGTTTTGCATGCCAATCTGAGCGGCAGCAGAGCTTAAGAGAACGACAGAACCACCGTTTGGACCAAATCGGGAAATCGCAGATCTCACTACCCCTGCGGCAGTCGTCAGATTGGTCCTTATCGTATCCTCCCAATCTTTCTGAGAGGTTAAGTGAAGCGGTTTCAGCAGAACTGAACCAGCCAGATTCACAGCACAATCGATTTCTCCGAGTACGCCTTGAGCTGCCGAGAAATGTTGGTCGAGCTGCTGCCAGTCGCTCGCATCGCAAGCGGCGTAGCCCCAGCCGTATTGATCCGCCACGGCCTGCAAGCTTTCAGCATTTCGTCCGATTAAAAACGCCTCGCCACCGCTCTTGGAAATCTTGTCGCACAGTGCCCTGCCAATCCCGCCGGCAGCTCCGATGATAACAGCCTTCATTGATTTCCTTAGCCTTTAAACCGTTTATAGAGCCCAGGCGAATGACATTACGTCTACGTTCTGGAGCGTCGAAACTACTTCGCCAAGCTACAAATTCAACAGCTCAGCATGCGTACAATAGGCTTGTGGCAAGGGTTGAGACTGCTTCAAACTCGTATTTTTGGGGAAAATTGCTGCCCAATCCCTCCAAGTTTCGCAGGATCACTTGACACGGTTTGCTCAACGTGTAAGACTTGAATGCACGTAGTCGACACTCATCATGTTTATGTAAGGTGAGTTCGGCAGCGGTTATCGGGTTGAAATCAGTATGTTTCGCAGTCCCCGATAGCACCTCGCGGTTTCTTCGTGGAAAAGATTACTCCAAAAAGGCTTCTTGTTCCTTTTGGTTGGCTAGCTCCCGGAGTTTGGATCCCTCGCTGGATGTTTGGCTTTGCCAAAAACGTTGTTCGGCGGCCCAAGGGTTCTGCTCGCGAAATGTAGATTTGGACCTACCTAGGATCGAGGGTGGAATCCCTCCAGTGCAGTGACAGCCCGAACATTGCTGGCCTAAGCAGCGTCCCGTTCGATTCGATTTTTTTGTTCTTCCCACGCTGGTAGATTTATAATCCCAGTTCCCTTCTTTTTCGGATTTGGAGTATGCCCAAGAAAAAGCGATTTCGTTCCCGACTTCATGATGATGGTTTAGGAGCTTCTGGCGGTTCTCGCCCCCGCGTACGCAGGCCACGACGACGAAGAGGCCCGGGTTATCAGCAGGCCTTCCAAGGTGAAGATGGTGTTTCCACAGAGGCTGTCGGCGAAGACGGCGAACCACTTCCTGAAGGTGAAGAGGGAGCCGAAGGACAATCCACCGGCCAAGCCACAAAAGCGCCAGAAGAACCCGGCCAAGAGTTTTTCGGCATGCTCGAAATGCATCCGAACGGGTACGGTTTCCTCCGCTCCTCGGAAAACAACTACTCGCGAGAACGCACCGATCCATTTGTGCCGGGCACGATGATCGAAAAGTTTCGTTTGAGACAAGGGCTTAAAATCCGGGCCATCATGCAGCAAACCCGGCGTTCCCAAGGGCCTAGGGTTCGAGAGATCCTCGATATCGAGGGGATGAAACCCGAAGAGTATGTAAACATTAAACCGTTCGACACATTGACCCCCATCAACCCCGAACGATGGCTCAAGCTGGAGATCGGTGCACAACCCATCACCAATCGCGTTATCGATTTGCTAGCTCCGCTCGGACGTGGTCAGCGAGCTTTGATAGTTGCTCCTCCTCGGTCGGGCAAGACCATTATGTTGCAGCACATATCCAAGGGGATCGCTCGCAACTATCCTGAGGTTGAACTGATCGTATTGCTCATCGACGAGCGACCTGAAGAAGTTACCGACATGCGTCGGAATCTGGAACGTGGCGAAGTTATCGCGAGTAGCTTGGACGAAGACGTCGAATCTCACGTCCGTCTTAGTCAGCTAGTGGTAGATCGCTGCCGACGTCTGGCCGAAATGGGTAAAGACGTGTTCCTGCTCATGGACTCGATCACTCGATTGGCGCGTGCGTTTAACAAGTATGTGGGCAATAACGGGCCTACTATGAGCGGTGGTGTTAACATCAAAGCCATGGATATCCCAAAGAAGCTGTTCGCAACAGCACGTGCGTTCGAACACGGCGGCTCGCTGACCATCGTCGGAACGGCTCTAGTGGACACAGGCTCGCGTATGGATGAACTGATTTTCCAAGAGTTTAAGGGGACGGGCAACATGGAACTGGTGCTCGATCGCAAACTTTCGGATCGCCGAGTTTGGCCTGCGATCGATATTTCGCAGTCTGGTACGCGACGTGAAGAGTTGCTGCACGACGCAGACACCTATCATGCTGTGACCATGATCCGCCGAACGCTTAACTCGATGCATCCGGTTGAAGCGATGGAGCAGCTTACCAAGCAGTTGTCTCGCTTTCCAAGCAATGCAGAATTCTTGAAGCTTATCGCGAGCGCCAAGAACGACTAGTGGATCGATTGATGAGCGATCAATCGTTTCCCTCTAAGTTCCGCATCAAGTCTAGGCTCGATTTCGATCGAGTCTTTCGGGAAGGAGTTGTTGTGGCGGACAACGTCTTGGTGCTGCACGCAATTCCGAGACGGATTGACCGTCCCGATCCTCCACGTCTCGAGTTCCCACGTCTTGGGCTGAGTGTTTCCAAGCGGGTTGGCAACGCACCGACTCGCAACAAATGGAAGCGTCTCATTCGCGAAGCGTTCCGCAAGCAACGCATCGAATTCCCACCTTTGGATATCGTCGTTCGCCCCAAAAAGGGAGCAGAACCGGTCTACGAAGCCATCTATGCTTCGCTCCCCACGCTGGTCGCGCGTGCGCAATCCAGAATTGCACGTACCTCAAGCTGAGAGGTAGCTGGCTCGCGAGCGAACCCCGCTGGTTTTGGGGGCTGTCGAAAAATGTGTGTCGAAAGATACAGTATTCATTTTTCGCCACACATCTTTCGACAGTCGGTTGCTTTAGAATCCAGGAGCCGATGTCCTTGGGCCACCGCCGATGCCATGAATGCGGCCTCGTGGTGCGATGCCTTGGACCTTTACTGGGATGTCCATGACATGCTCGGCAACATTGCCAGCAGCATCGAACGCTTTGATCTTGATGTAGATCTCAGGTGGCAAGCTCGGGTCGGCTGGCCAAATGTATCGTCCGCTATTCTTGAGGCCTGTCGCAATTTCTTGCCAGGGGCCATCCACGGTCGACGAATAGTAGAGCGAAATGGGGCGTTCGCCGAAGTTGGGATCGTTTGCCAGGTATTCGATGATCATCGAGCCTGCCTCTGGACCTCGTCCGTAGAGTGCACTCTGAAGTCTTAGGCGGGGCGGCTGTGTGTCGACCTTGACCCATGCATCGGCATCGTCACCGTTTCGCGGACGGTTCTGTGCTAGTCCGTTGTTGCCGACGATGACCATGCGAAAGCCGAACAGGCCGTCGCTCTCCACCTCAATATCAAACGGTGAGGCGCGATCAGGATCGTCGCCCCAATAATCCCAGGTTTTGCCACCATCGACAGTTCCCCAGAGCTCCACGGTTCGAACCGGAACCCCAAGGTCGTTTTCGATGCCGTACTCTAGGCTAAAAGCACGGGAGCCTGAAAACAGTGGCTCGGTCGACGTCGCTACCGGTTCACTTATCATGGGAGGAATCGGCGACATTGAAACTGGTAGGCCAGCGGCCGGCAGGTTTGTTTGGTCCAACGATGACGATCCTAACGTGTTTGGGCCGAGCCAGGGGGTTGGTTGATCACCTCGCGAACGGTTCCCGATTTCCGCAACGCGCGGAGCAATAGGATCGATACCCATTCTTTCGTTTATAGCTCGCAACTCTTCGTCGGACAGAGGTCTTACAGGGGGGCTTTTACTAGGTCCTAACAAGAGTCCCGAAGCAGAGACTCCTCTCGAATCCATCGAGTCAGGCCGTTCGAGCGGGAAGGTTGGTTCCATCGACTTGGCGGTGGATGCTTGACGCTGCTGATTAAGCAGTTGCTCGATTAGTTTTTGCTGGTTGTCGATCAGTTGCTGCTGAGCTCCCAGTGGGTCAACAAGAGGTTGCACCGGTGCGTTGCTCGATTGACCTAGGACCTGAACCTTCGGCAAAGCTTCGTCTGGCCTGGCAGCTCCCGATCCGATAGCTGCGCTCGAGGTCTCGCGTTCGCTCTCGTTGTATCGATTAGGTTTGCTGGCTAGTTGAAAGCCATTTCGTCCGGCGGCGGTCTTGGGGATATTCGGGGTGCGAATCACCTCAAAGGCGTTGCCCGCCTTGTCACGGCCTTTGAGTCGCACGTTGATTTGACGAGTGGTTTGGGGGATGCTCCAAGTGCCGTAGCCTGTCCAATCGCTACTGTTACCCTGTTTCTGAAGATCGAACGGAATTGACTCCCAATCATCGGAGTCTTCGGTTTGAAAGTCGAGGGTAATGGAGGCTTGATCCAGATTTTGATCGGAAATGGATATCCTCGCATTCAGATCGCCGTACGGATCCATCTCAATCGACAGTTTGGCAGTCGGCTTGTCCGTGTCAACGCAAATATGGAGAGGCTCACCAGGATTGCTAAAGGTGCGTCCCGAATCATCCACCATCTTAAGGCGGAAGAGAAAGTCACCATTCTTAGGTGAGCTGAATCGAAACTGCCGAGTTCTCACATCCCCTCGGGACACAATGTACCATGTTCTGCCAAGGTCCTCGGACGCTTCGAGGATCACCTCGCGAGGTGGTACTCCGTTCGGATCAACCTGAAAGGGTATGATGAATTCGGGTCTTGCCCAGTAGACAACATCGTCCTGTGCTTGAGCCTCAGTCGCCGCCCCCAAGGCAAGCGACATGCCGATGACCGCGACAAGCAACCTTCTTGATCGCGATCGCGTCGACAGGCTCGCGGCAGAGATTGTGGTTTGGCACAGCATAGGATCAAGATCGAACATGGGAATCGGTCAGCTTATTTGACTGGTCGGGCGACTCAGTGGTGAAAGTAAGTGAGACTATCGAACTTGTGACGGACCTGGTTTCTCTGCCACGCGTTCTGGCGATTCGCTCCGTTGCAAAATCTCGGAGTAGTAGGCTTCCATCTGTTGAAACTCATCGCAGTTTTGTTGATTCGCGAACAAGAATACTTTGCCCGTGGTTGGCTGAAAGGATCCGAATTCACTTCGACCGTCGATCAGATGTCCGGTCTTAACAAAATGAATCAGGTCATAGTTGCTCAAGGCGGGCGCGAACGAGTCTGGCTCGTCGAGGAACATCTTGCGAGCTTGCTCGGACGAACAAAAGTAGACGCGACCACGATGACGCACAGCGAACTCAGGTCTGCCCTCGACCCAGCAATCCGCAGATTTATTTCTGATTGCCATGACCAAAGTGACAGGACAGAATCCATCCAGGCCGTGTTGAGCGGGAGATATTTTTTGCGATGCTGGAGGGGCCACGCGTGGATCCAGGTTAAAGTCGGAGGCAGGGGTTCGGAGATTGGCAGCGATGGGCTGTGCGGCAACAGGGCGACTTGCCACCGGCACGGATGATCCTGAAGGGGAGGTCTCCATGCTCGGCGTACGTTCTGTAACGGGGTTCGATGGAGATGAATGCGAATCAACTCGTCGAACGGGCTGTTCTGCGACGCTGTTGTGCTGTTGGCTCATTGCATGCGATTGCGCAGGTGGCACCACAACAGGTCCCGAAGCGACGTAAGGATTGTCGATTCGTCTTTGCTTAAGCTCGGATGGCGATTGGTTGGTTGTCGGGGGAAGGCCAGCGATCCGACTCTGGGTAATGACCGGGTGGGGCGCCGGTCCCGTCAACGAGGGAGATATGGGAGACTGTCCCGCTTGGATAGCTTGAGCAGCGGTTCTGTTCGCAAGCCGTTGGTTTTGGGATTGTCTGGCTGCCATCTGCTCGACGTTCCAATCGGCACATTGCAGAGACACTCTATCCACCAGTTGGGCATAAACGGCGGGATCTTGCGGACTCGTGGTCCGATAGAGCTCTTTGCCAGTGGGAGTAAGATAGACATCTGTCGGCCAGCTTCGGACTTGGTATCGGTCGCGAAGCTCTTTCTGGCGGTCTCCATTGATTTTGATCGCGACCATTTGCTTGTTGATTTTGCCAACGAGCTCGGCGTTCTTGTAAGCTCGCTTTTCAAGCATTTTGCAAGGCGGGCAGCTTTCACCATAAAAGTGAAGCATGATTGGAAACTGCTGAGAATTCGCGTACTGTACCCCGGCGTTAAAATCGTCGAACCAACGAATCGATAGATCTTCCGCGAAAACGGAAGGGCTGAGCAAGCACAGGATTCCTGACAGAACAAGAATCGATGGGAATCCAGTCTTCAACATTTCTCTCTCGCGACGTTCTTTCAGGGGCGTTTGTGGGCTGAGCATATACACACATGGTTTCGGATCGGTGTATTGCTGATGAGAAGTTGAATCGAATTTGCCAGATCTGCCGAATTTTCCGGTCGCAATGGTGGATGGCTTTAGCCAGCTTTTTTCGTTGCAGTGAATACTCTCTTGACGTGGCATGCGTCGACGGGTTATTCCACTTCTCATCAGGGAAAGTGACAGACCCAATCACTACTTAGGGAACGGATACCAAAAAAATGAAGAAGCAAATTTGGGCCTCGTTGGCCTTGTCAACCGTGTTTTATGTAGGTTGTGGCGGTGGAGATCAGCCGGTAGCCGAAGCACCTCCGCAGGTTTCCGCTGGCTCCCAGTCTCAACTGGTTTCCACCGGCAATGCCTCAACCTCCGCTATACCTTCTCAAGCCGCAGTGCCAAGCGATCCGAAAGAGATCGTTCGCGTCTTTCTGGAAGCTATGCGTAAAGGTGATGGACAGCAGCTTGCTGCGTTGTTCACCGATGCCGCTCGCCGGGAAATCGAACGTCAAGGGATCGCTATCGAGCCACCAGGATCTGCACAGGCCACGTTCACCATTGGTGATGCGACCATGGAGGACGGTGAAGTCCTCGTGTCCTCGACCTGGCTCGAACCAGAGGTCGAAGGGCAGGCTCCCCAATCAATGGAAGTCGTTTGGGTGCTGCACAAAGACGTGCCAGGTTGGCGGATTGCGGGCATGGTCGTTGCGACCGGGCCTTCAGAAGACGATATTGAAATTGTGAACTTTGAGAACCTCGATGAGCCGACTGTCGAGCAGCCTTTGCCTCCACAAGAGCGTGTTGCCAACTTGCCCGGGGCTCCGAGCGGTGGCAACGTCTCGGGACTGCCGAGCCTCCCACCAGCGGGGGATCTTCCACCTGCCGGCCTACCACCTGCCGGCCTACCACCTGCCGGACTGCCTCCTGCTGGCCTACCACCTGCCGGAGGGTCGGCTCCTTCGGGAGGGCTCCCGCCGTTCAATCTCAAATAGGTAGGGCGTTGATCCGAAGCAATTTAGCGGGCTTCCGCTGTTTGCTCGGCAATATGAGGCCCGAGAGTTAACAAGGAGCCTGCCTGGAATGGCAGGCTTTTTCGCTAGATCGGCGTGAAAACCGAACGGGACGCCTCAAATCGTAGATTCCGCCAAATCGGATTTGTCATCCCAAGGCTGACAGACTCAATTTTTCTTGGGATAAAGCCTTTGGCCTTCATCAGAAGTTCCTTTTTGCTAGAATCCGACACGTTCCAGGGGACATTTAACGGAGTTCCTTGGATGAAAAAACCTTTCTTATCCAATGAATTTTAATTAAGCAGCTGAGGGGAGCACCCTGTTATGGCATCTATTGAGGAACGAGTCATCGATATCGTTGCGGAGCAATTGGGCGTCGAAAAAGACAAAATTACCCGCGATACCCACTTCGTTAACGATCTCGGAGCAGACTCGTTGGACACGGTCGAGTTGGTAATGGAACTCGAAGAAGAGTTCGATATCAGCATCCCAGAAGACGCTGCTGAAAAGATCCAGCGAGTGGGCGAAGCGGTTGCGTACATCGAAAAGCAACAAGCGTAGAGTGGCCCACGATAGATTTATCATGCCAGTAACGAGCCGTTCAACGGTGGACCGCTCAAGTATTGCTGGCTGGTAAAGTATCGCCAGCGGACGAGGTAGAGCGGAAAAGCGATGAGACGACGTGTCGTAGTTACAGGTTTGGGGTGCGTGACCCCACTTTCTTCGGATGTCAACGAACTGTGGGATGCGATCGTTGCTGGAAAGAGCGGGATTCATCCCCTCTCGATCATCGATACCACCAACCAGAAGGTCAAGTTTGGTGGCGACGTTCAGAATTTTGAACCCGGCGCCTCTGTCGATGCGAAAGAAGCCAAACGCCTCGATCGCTTCACCCTGTTCGCCATGTACGCAGGGTACTATGCGGTCAAAGACTCAGGGTTGGACTTTTCAAAAGAAGATCCTTTTCAATGCGGTGCCATCCTAGGCTCAGGCATCGGTGGACTCAACGAAATTGAAGAGCAAATGTTCCGCCTCTTCAGCAAAGGGCCAGACCGCGTCAGCCCTTTCACCATCCCCAAAATGATGTTGAATGCCGCTGGCGGAAACTTGGCTATTCAGTATGGGCTCCAAGGTCCCAACTTTGCCGTTGCCACCGCATGCGCGAGCAGCAATAACGCGATGGGAGACGCACTCAAAGCAATCCAATACGGCGAAGCAGACATTATGCTTACCGGTGGCACCGAAGCCGCCATCACGGCCATGGGTGTCGCTGGCTTTGCTAACATGAAAGCCCTCTCCACTCGTAACGACGCACCCGAAAAAGCTAGCCGTCCATTCGATGCTGACCGAGACGGATTCGTTCTCAGCGAAGGATGCGGAGTGCTCGTTTTCGAAGAATACGAACACGCTCGTCGTCGTGGAGCCAGAATCTACGCCGAAATCTTAGGCTACGGAGGATCCTGCGACGCAGGGCATATCACCGCTCCCGACGAACAAGGACGCGGTGCCAGCCGAGCTATGACAAACGCCCTTCGCGATGCGAAACTTTCGCCCGATCAAGTCTGCTATATCAACGCCCACGGGACCAGCACCCCTCTCGGCGATAAAGCGGAAACCGTAGCGATTAAGAACGTCTTTGGTGAAGCTGCGAGGAAAGTGGCCATATCCAGCACGAAAGGTCACTTGGGCCACGCTCTCGGGGCAAGTGGTGCTATCGAGATGATCATCTCCATTCTGGCCTGCTACAAAGGTGTCGTCCCTCCCACGATCAACCTGGATACCCCTGATCCAACGTGCGATCTGGACTACACTCCCAATGTTGCTCGAACGACCAATGTTAGAGTCGCCATGAACAACAGCTTTGGTTTTGGTGGCCACAACGCGACCATGATCTGTGGGCGAGTCGATTAGAACTGGTCGTCTGAAACCCCTCTGCCAAAACTGCTCTTCATTCGATGACACCGTTTTGCTAACTCATTGCGTGGGTGATTCTACAATGAGGTGGCTGAATGGATTCCGTCTTGAACAGTTTCAATAGCATCAAGAATGCAATCATAACAGGTGACTGGAACGCACTTTGGGAAATCGGAGAAAGCTCCCTGCTCAAGGCGGTCGAAGCCTTGCTGCTGATGGTGCTATGCTACTTCGCTGCGAAGTACATTTCCCGAGCCGTCGCAGGCCCTCTCTCCAATAGAGTTGACCAGACGGTCGGCAAGTTCGTCGAAAAGCTCGTCTATCGAGGCTTGTTAGGGTGCGGCCTGCTCATCGTTCTCGCTTACTTTGGCGTTCAGTCGACAAGCTTCGCCGCATTGATCGCAACGATGGGATTTGCGATTGGCCTCGCCTTTCAAGGAACCCTGTCTAATTTTGCTGCCGGCATTCTGATGCTGGTCTTTAGGCCATTCAAAGTCGGAGACTTAGTTGTCGCTGGTGGAGTAACGGCTCGCGTCCACGAGATCGATCTGTTTCACACCATTGTCGATACGCTCGATAATCGCCGCCTCATCATCCCGAACAACTCCATCTCCACCAACACCATTGAGAATATTACCTACCATCCGTACCGCCGCATCGAAGTTCCACTAAGCATTTCGCTTCAAGCGAACATGGATATCACACGGGCGGTGCTGCACCGAGCTCTGGAATCCATTCCTGAGATCCGAAACACAGATGAAAAGCGGCAACCACAAGTTCTTATAGTGGGTGTTACCAACATATCCGTCGAATGGGTCGCCCGCGGCTGGGCCCCCACAGCCGACTTTGTCGTCGTTCGCGACAAGGTTATCTATCAAATCATGAGCTATCTTAATCAATCCGAAATCGCTATCGCGGCACCGCAAATGGAGGTTAGGCTCAAAGAGAATTCCGAGGCGGCTTTCGTGAACGGGGCAGGCTCCTCGATAGGAAGGGTATTCCCCGTGGGTGCCGAGGCGGATCAAATCGGTGCAAATGATGGTTCGGCTGTTGCGGCGATTCCAAGATTAACACCTCGCCGCACCGAATCCATCACATCTTGAGCTACTTGCCTGACTCTGGATCCAAGAACAGCACCATCACCGGATCCGCAGGCTGGAGATGAAGCCATTCGATCGATTCCGCAGTAAGCCCGATTCTAGCACTGCCCTCCTCTTGAGAAATGTCGACTCGGGTTTGAATCGTGACGAAGGGACGAGCGATGCGAGCCACTAAAGCTTGCTTGGTTCCGAGCGTTTCCGAAGCGAACCAAGCCATGCGGTGGGAGTTGGCGACAGCCAGAATCTCTGCTGTTTCGCATTCCACCACGGGGCCTCCATCAAAGATGTCAATCAAGGCGTTCCTTCGAAATCCTTGAGATTCCAGCATGGCTAAAGCTGGACGCGTTTGTACATGCACCTGGCCGATCGCTTCGAGAGCGTCATGCGGTAGCAATTCCAGATAGATCGGGTACTTGGGCATCAAGTCGCGGATAAACTTTTTGTTGATCATCGATAGAGAATCGGCTCGAGGAAAGTCGACTTTGAAAAAGTGAGCGCCGATGGCCTCCCAGAAGGGGCAAACTCCTTGCTCATCCTGATAGCCACGCATCTCGGCAATCGTCGTGCTTGCAAATCGTTTTGGATGAGCTGCCATATATAGAAAGCGACTCATGCTCAGCAGTCGACCGCAGCCTTTACCTCGGTAATCGGGCAAAAGGAACAAGCTACCGATTTCCGTTGGGCCGTTATGCTCGGTAACCAAGTGCAAGGAATGCACGAGAGTCTCGAGCTGTAACATTTCGCTGACGGCTTTGCTACTTTCAATTTTGTACGCGTAGAACGGCTCGTAACCCCCGGTTTTGGAAAAGATACATGACGTCCCGATAAGCGATCGGGTCGCCATATCTTCGAGCACTAAAACATAAGGGGCCCCCTCGGCTTTCTCGATCGTTCTCGAGAACGCGAAGACAGATTTTTCCAGCCGATCCCTAAGGGTATCCTTGTCGATCTGAAGCGAAGTCATGCCCACGCTAGCTTGTCCAACGAGGCCCCACAGTTCATCTAGATCTTCCAAAGTGGCTTCACGGATTCGAAACACGGCACGTTTTCCCTACTTGGTACGAAGCATCCGATGGATGAGTTACTTGTTTAGATAGCGAAGAGGTTGAAGGAGGATTCGTGTATTCTCTCAAATTTAAAGTCTCTCGCTACGCGCATTTCGTGAAATCCCAGCGTCTGTAACCAAGGGCTGTTTTTGCGGCTGGACGTGAGCTAATCGCTTTTGATAAGCTCCTCTAGCACACCTTCTCAAGCCAACCCTAATCCCCGATCTATTATGGTTCAGCGGCATTGCGCAAAACAAGTCGGCATAGTAATTCGCCTTTGCATGCTGGCGACACTTTTGTCGACCTGCACGGCTTGCGGAGTGCTGCGGCCACATGGGATTCATCGGGTTCGGAACAATCTTCCGACCAGCTTAACCCCGGACAGCGAACCGATCGTGGAACGGGGCAAGTCTCGTCCTGTGATTGATGCCTTTGGGTGGGTTTGGGGAGTTCCTTCAAAGATCATTCTGTGGAATCGTCGCATTGAGAATCACAATATCTCTCCTGAAACGGAGCAGCGGTTGGTCGAGTACATGGAAGAGAATGAGCTGTACGACGTTAAAGCTCGGTTGAACCAGTATCGACCGCTGGACGATTGGCGGCGATTGGTTCGCAACAAATCGGTAGCTTGGCCTTGGCGATACACGTTTGGTGTCGTCGCGACGGCGGGCGAGACGATATTTCCCGGTCGTTTGTTTGGTGGCGATCACTATAATCCTTATACGGCAACCATCCATCTCTACAGCGACGTTCCTGCCATTGCGTTGCATGAAGCCGCGCATGCCAAAGACTTTTCCAATCGTCGTTACCCAGGAACTTATGCTGCGCTCTACACGTTGCCGGTTGTGCCGCTGTATCATGAGCGAGTGGCTACGAATGACGTGTTAGCGTATGCAGAGAGCCGGGGTGATCTCGAGCTTCTACGGGAAAGCCGTCATGTGCTCTACCCAGCCTATGGAACGTATGTTGGCTCTGCGGCGGGAACGGCAATCGGCCAATTCCAAACACCTCTTTATGCGGCAGGCGTGTTAGCTGGCCACGCAGCTGGACGTTATGAAGCCAGTCAAATAGGCCAATCCTTCTCCACCTCCATTCCACCACTCGAAGACCCGAACTCTCCCCCCGGAGTCAACCAACATCCGTAGGCCGCAACAAGGGTTGCTATAACGATATTTGTACAAATAAACTAGTGCAGCGGATCTTGTTAAAGATCCCTGCCCCCCAGGGCTTATTGAAACACTTGTTTCAGATCAAAGCTTAACTCGCAGTTGCCAAGCATGATTGAGATGGATGAGTTACCGAGAATGATGTCGGCATAGTCTAGTCGTAACCTAATTGTTTTCGTCGGCAATTCCTCCGCCCTCATTCAGCTAGTATACGTCGAGGACCTCAGACTCGGCATCTAACAATTGACGAAGGACCTCGCGATCAATGTCTTTCGACATGAAACCGACTGAGCCGTCTAGCCGTCCAAAGTTCGCTCCGCCCGTATGGTAGGATGAAATGACCCCGCGGCTATGCCCTGGTCGCTGTCCGTCCAAATTGACTCCAATCGAATCCTCGGTCACTTCGGCATCTCTCGGTTCGCTCCAGATAATTCGTTGCCCACATGCCTCGACTAGTACGATCTTTCCGTAATAGGACTGCGAAAGACTAGACGAGGGACGATGGAATTCACTGGTAACTGTCCCGCCACCGGTTGCCATGGCGTAGGCGGAATAGACGACTGCCTTCTGCGGATTCTTAAATTGTCGAATCGAATCGGGGTCGCTTGGACAAGTGTAGATGGGAGGAGCAACTCCGTAATACTGTAGAGCTTCGTTCTGAGGGCTGTCCCATGACTGACCTTGATCATACTTTTCGTACAAACGGCTCTGTTCTAGGAATGGCAATAAACTCACTCGCCAGGAGACAGGGTCTCCGTTAGAGCCTATGCCTGCGGGAGTTGGAAACCGTTTAGACGAGCTATCGTAATTATGCATTCCTAAAAGAATATATTTCAAATTGCTCGAACAATGCATCCGACGAGCTGCTTCTCGGGCTGTCGGTACGGTAGGCAATAAAAGACCAATTATAAACAGAAGCAACACTCCTGTCCCCACTATCGCTACCACAGGCGTACTACCCGATTGCTTCTTGAGTCGGACGGTAACGATACCAAATGTCACTGCAATCAATATAGAGAAGTAGAAAAAAGCACCCACAAGAAATGGAGTCTCATAGGATGGAGCTGTTTGACCACGAACAACAATCGCCATAGAGATGGGAAATAATGAAATCATTAAGACCCAAAGCTGAGATTGCTTCGCCTTTCGTTTGGATCGTCGTAGCAGTAACGCAAACGGTAGCGTTGCGATCACCAACAAACTGAGGTGGACGACAACCGTCCACCAAGAAAACTCGGAAACCGTATCAGGAAACGGGTACATATAGCTGTACTCTCTATTGCTGTGATTTGCCTATTGGTGGTTCGCAGCCTTGGGAGCCGCGGCCTGACGCTCGAAAGCCAAGACAATTCGAATGATTTCATAGCCAATCTTCTGTTGCAGATGCTCAAAGATGGGTGTCATCTTTTCTCGGCCCACGATATCCGCAGCGGCGATGACTTGTTTTTGGATTTCGATAGGGACCCATGGTTCGATGCTTTCCATGATTTCGCTTTGAAGCAAATCGCTCAAATGCCCCGACACTGTCCCCACAGTCACTCCCGCCCTGGCGGCGATCTCCTCCAGAGGACGCAGTTGTTTTAACATCGGGATCGTGATCGATTTGGTGCCTGACATCCGCATGGGGCTGGCTAGCGGAGCAGCTGTTGCCGATTTCCAAACCATATCTTTTGATGCGCCCGTCCGTTGGCAGTAGGAGCGTATCGCGGCGAGAAATCGCGATCCGTACGAATCCATCTTGGTTCGTCCGATTCCGCTAATACCCTCCATATGCTGCTCATCTGAGGGGCGGGTCGCACTGAGTTCGAGCAATACGTTGTCGGAAAAGACGATGTAGGGAGGCATGCCAATGGACGCAGCGATTTCCTTTCGCAAACCCCGTAACTCTTCAAATAGCTGCATATCTGCATGAGCACTCGCTTCGAATTGCAGCTCTTGTTTTCGCTGCTTGGTTTTCGTTGCGGTTCGAATCAAACGGGCCTCCCCGTTTCCTTGCAGAACGCTGCGGGCTTGCGTTCCCAGCTTGACAACAGGATATTCGCCGGCGTCAATGACCAGTAAATCTTGGCCGACTAGTTGATAGACCCAGTCTTTCAACTGGTTCTTGGAGTGGTCTTTGAGGATACCGTGCGTACTGAGTTGGTCGTGTTGCCGCTTTAGAATATCCGCTGCTCGCGATCCGGTGAGCACGTCGACCAAATAGTTGACGCCGTAACGTTCACCGATACGGAAAACGCAAGACATGATCTTCTGCGAGATGACCTTTGCATCCGGTACGCAATCGGTGTCACCCAGGCAAACATCGCATGCACCACAATTGTCCGTTTCATAGGTTTGCCCAAAGTACTCCACCAGCGAACGATGGCGGCATTTCGGAGTGCGGCAATAGCTGGCCATTTCTTCGAGCTGCTTCTTGGCCGCAGCAACAATTTCGTCCGACACACCTGCTTCGATCAAGCTCTTTTCAGTCATCCGTCGCAAACCGATAAGATCACTGATGGTAAAGAACAATATGCACTCAGCCGGGAGCCCATCGCGGCCTGCGCGACCTGTCTCTTGTTGGTAGTGCTCGATCGATTTCGGCATAGCAGCGTGTGCAACGAAGCGAACGTTCGGACGATCGATTCCCATCCCAAAGGCAACCGTTGCCACGACGATGTCCACTTGTTCATTGACAAAGGCATCCTGTGCCTTTTTTCTTTCTTCGTTCGACATGCCTGCATGGTATCCCGCCACCGAGAAGCCTTGATGGGCGAGGTAAGCGGCGATTGATTCGACATCGTTGCGGCGCATGCAGTAAACAATTCCACCTGAGCCACGGTGTCTCTCACATACTTCCTTTATTTGGGAGGGGAGATCCACTTGAGGTAGAATGCGATACGTTAGATTGGGGCGATCGAAAGAGCTGACCAGAACGGTTGGCGATTTCAGCTTGAGCTGTGCGACAATGTCGAGTCGCACTTTTTCGGTAGCGGTCGCAGTGAATGCGTGAATGGCTACGTTGGGAAAATGGTTTCTGAGCAAACCTAATTGTCGATACTCGGGCCGAAAGTCATGTCCCCATTGCGATACGCAGTGAGCTTCATCGATAGCGATCGTATGGACACCAGTTCCTTCCAGGAACTTGAGAAACTCCGGTGAAGTCATTCGTTCTGGAGAGACAAACAGCAGGCGTGCATTTCCAGACTTTATCAGTCTCGCAGCTTCCCGTTTTTCCTCAACGTTTAATGTGCTATCAACGCGAACTGCGCACACGCCGACCGCATTGAGCGAGTCGACTTGATCCTTCATAAGGGCCAGCAAGGGGGAGACAACGATCGTCAGACCACCTTGGTGTACGGCGGGTGCTTGGTAGCATAACGATTTTCCGCCGCCGGTTGGCATGACGACCAAGGTGTCTTGCCGGTTGAGGATCGACTCTATGGCAGCGGTTTGAGCGGGCCGGAGGCTTTGAAAGCCCCAAACCCGGTGAAGCATCTCAAAGAACGAAGCGTCTAGTTGACGAGTCATTGCATGTGATGGGAATGTTGAGTGTGGCAATGTCGCAAGCGCAGATGCGGACATGATAGACCTCTCCTAAAAGCAAAAATGGAAAACCGATTACAAAGGTTTTGGGTCCATCAAAAATCAAGCACTTCCAAAGTGCGTTGCGAATTATAGCAAAAGCGATCAGCAATTGGTAAGCTGCCGAGTGAATTTGGGACTATGTCGCGCAGCGACGTCAATAGTAGCGGAAAGGCCGCAAGGCCTCCGGTAGGGCGTCAGCGCGCCCACCGCCCATCAACCTACCCAATCAATGCCTCCTCCCTCGGCAACTCTGTATTTCGTCACCGAACGAGGCCGTTCCTGCAATCTGCGCTAGGTTGCCAACTCCCGAACGCCTCGCTAAACAGCCTAGATAAACGTTGATTTGCAGCCCGCTAGGCGGTACATTGAATGGAAGTTAAGGCTCCTTTCCAGCCGCTCAAGGGTTACTGAAATTGCTCAGCAAACTTTTACAGCGGACTCCCGCAGCGGACCTCCGCAGTGCACTATCGATTAGCCGAACGGCATCGATTAGTAAGGCTGAGAACTGAGAAAGGAGCGATCCCCGGTAGAATCTGTCTCGATTACCAAGGCCAACGCGTGCACAAACCGATTTACTTGCCCCTACTTGCTTGGAGCGTAATGCTCGGACTGTTGCTGTGTTGGCTACCTGACTGCCGGGCTGAAGAAATCGACTTTGCTCATACTGTCGTACCAATTCTCAAAACCCACTGCTCCAAGTGCCACGCTGGGCTGCAACGCGAAGGCGGGTTCAGCCTCAATACTCGCGAGGATCTCCTCGCCGGCGGAGACTCCGGCTCCCCTATCACTGTTGGTCAGCACGCATCGAGCGAGTTTTACCTCCGAGTTACATCCACCGAAGATGGTTACAAGATGCCGCCCGATGGAGAGGGGCTTTCCCCCGCGCAAGCCGCATTGATAGGGAAATGGATCGACCAAGGAGCGAAATGGGAATCTGGATTTACCTTTGCTCCGCGCACCTATGAGCCACCCCTTTTGCCACGTCGCCCAGAGCTCCCAACAACAACCACCGGTCGCGATCACCCATTGGATCGGATTCTTGATTTCGATTTGGCCCAACATGGCGAGCAGATGCCAGCAACCGTCTCAGACGAAGTCTTTCTGCGACGAGTATCTCTGGATTTGATCGGATTGTTGCCGACACCCGAGGAGCGTGCAAAGTTCTTGAGTGACGAGTCACCGAACAAGCGTGCCCACTTGGTCGACCGGTTGCTGTCGGAAAACGTCGCCTATGCTGATCACTGGTTAACCTTTTGGAACGATCTACTGCGGAACGACTATACAGGTACTGGCTTTATCACTGGTGGTCGAACCCAGATTACCACTTGGCTTTACGATGCCTTGTTGCGAAACAAACCTTACGACCAGATGGCTCGTGAGTTGATCGCACCGCCAACCCCAGACAGCGCGGGTTTTATTAACGGGATACGATGGCGTGGTGAGGTTAGTGCTGGCCAAACGGTGGAGATTCAATTTGCACAGAGTGTTGGTCAATCGTTTTTGGGGATCAATCTCAAGTGTGCGTCTTGCCATGATAGCTTTGTGGACCGATGGACCTTGGACGAAGCTTTCGGCTTGGCCGCGATCTACAGCGAGCGACCGTTAGAGATTCACCGTTGCGACAAGCCGCTCGGACAGATGGCTGAGCCGAAGTGGTTGTTTCCCGAACTCGGTTCCATCGATTCCAAGGCAGATAAGAACCAGAGACTCCAGCAGTTAGCTACGCTATTAACTCACCGTGACAATGGACGATTCACCCGAACCATGGTCAATCGGCTCTGGCATCGACTGATGGGCAGAGGTATCGTGCATCCGACCGATGCCATGCAAACCGAACCATGGAACGAAGATCTACTAGATTATCTGGCGATTCATTTGTCAGATAACAATTACGATCTAAAGCAGACACTTCGTCTCATCGTCACTTCGGCAGCCTACCAATCCCGGTCGGAATCCGTCGCTGAAACAGCCGATGCTGCGACTTATACTTATCGAGGGCCTCGAGCCAAACGTTTGACGGCGGAGCAGTTGCTCGATGCGATTTGGCAATTAACGGGAGCGGCACCTAATGCGATGGATGCCCAAGTCCAACGGACCGAGCCTGGAGAGCCATTAAAGCAAAAGCGAGAACTCCAAGCCAAGTGGATATGGAATGCGGTGGATGCGACCAATGCGCCTGCCGGTCAAACGTTGGCATTCCGAAAAGTTTGGAATGCTACACAAGTTCCAGAGCGAGCGATCGCCGTAATCAGTTGCGATAATGAGTATCGGGCTTACCTTAACGGACGTTTCATCGGCGAAGGCAAACAGTGGGATGCGCCGAACACCATCGTCCTGGAATCGTTGAAGGCGGGTGATAACGAATTGCTCATCGTAGGACGTAATGGTGGGGGGACCCCGAACCCGGCCGGACTATGGTGCGAGGTGCTTTATACTTGTCCCGATAGTACAGAAGGCGGCTTTGGGACAGACGGATCTTGGGAATGGACCTCGCAATTGCCAAACGACTCCGGTTCGTTTTCGTCCCCCCCCAACGATTGGCAAACGGCAATTGCGGTGAACCATAGTGGAATTTGGTCCCCTCGAGTAACTCCGCAAGCGGAGACCATGTTAGCCAAGGGAATACACGGCAATATAGCAATGGTTCGCGCGTCGCTCGTCAAGAGCGACTTTCTGATGCGATCGCTTGGAAGACCGAATCGCGATCAGATCGTCTCGGTTCGTCCGACGGAAATGACAACCCTGGAAGCCATTGATCTTTCGATCGGCGAGACGTTGGATAGTTACCTGAAGCGGGGTGCAGAGCGATTGGCAAACAAGTCGTGGGACAATCCCGAAGCTTTTGTGGATTGGCTGTTCCAGCACGCTTTGAGTCGAGAGCCAAGTCTTGAAGAGAAATCTTTATTAGCAAGCGAACTGTCGATGCCATTAGCCCCTTCCGCAGTGGCCGACATTCTTTGGGCGGTCGTTATGCTCCCCGAGTTTCAGATCAATCGTTGAGGAAATCATGCAACATCGAAACAGAATGGAATGGGAGTTCGAAGCACGTCGCGAATTCCTGAAAAAGCTAGCCGCAGCAAGTGTTACAACGCTTGGTTTTGGTGCGCCGCATTTGAGGGCTGCCGCCGATGGTCAGCCCATTCAACATCCTATTGCTACCGCCGATTCGTGTATCGTTCTGTGGATGGGTGGTGGCATGGCCGCTCCGGATACGTTTGATCCGAAGCGATATGTTCCATTCAAGGTCGGGGTGCCTGTCGCAGAAATCGAAAGCACCTTTCCCTCTATCGATACGGTTGTTGATGACATCAAGTTGACCGAAGGTTTAGAACACATTGCTCAAGTCATGGATCGAGCAACCTTGATTCGCTCTCATGTTCTGCCTGACTTGGGGAGCATATTGCACTCGCGACATCAGTACCACTGGCACACAGGGTATGTGCCGCCGCAAACGGTTGCATGTCCGCATATTGGAGCTTGGATGGCAAAGGTTCTGGGCCCATTGAATCCCGTGATGCCAGCCTTTGTTAACATAGGTCAGCGTTTGGAAGGAGTGGGCGAACAAGAAGAGCTGAAAGCATTCACGACGGCGGGTTTCTTTGGGAGTGAGTTTGGTCCTTTGAACTTACCGTTTCCCGAGGAGGCCGCTCAATCAGTCCGGCCGCCAGCTGGAATGGATGCCGGTCGATTTGCGAATCGGCAGAAATTGTTCAAGAAACTAGTCGATCAATCGCCGCAACGTGACTACTTGAGTGACTTTCAATACGAATCCCAGCTACGTTCGATGGAAAATGCGTATCGGCTGTTAAGCTCGAAAGAGCGAGAGGCATTTGATATCTCGCTCGAGCCAGCAGAGAGCTATGCCAAGTACGATACGGGACGATTTGGTCGGGGGTGTTTGCTCGCACGTCGACTGGTTGAAAACGGAGCTCGGTTTGTCGAGGTCACAACGGAGTACGTTCCGTTTTTGCATTGGGATACTCACGCGGACGGACATACGACGCTTCAACGAATGAAGAAGGAAATCGATCAGCCCATCGCTCAGTTAATCTTGGACTTGGAGAGTCGAGGATTGCTGGACCGAACGTTGGTGATTCTAGCCAGTGAATTCAGTCGGGACATGATCATGGAAGGGAAACCGGGCTCGAATGCCGCCGACCAAACGACGGAACCAGTGGAAGAGTTAAAGACGATGAAACACTATGGACAACATCGTCATTTCACAGGTGCATCCTGTGTCGTCATGTGGGGTGGCGGCGTTCAAGGGGGGCAGCTTTACGGAGCATCAGCAGTGGAAAGACCGTTTGTGGCAGTGGACAAGCCCTTAAGCGTGACTGATTTGCACGCGACGATATTCAATGCCATGGGAGTCAGTCCCCAGACAGCGTTTGATGTCGAGCAACGTCCCTTTTACGCGACGGAGGATGGCAAGGGCCTGCCTGCGCGGGACATCTTTCGGCAGATCAACACATAAGGCGCTCGGATAGGTCGCCCCAGTTTTTTCTCAATTAAGGGAGGATTCGGCGACGAAACGGTCCATTTATTGACCCACTGTTCCACATTGGGAATTCGAACGATATACTGGGTAGGAGGAATTCGCAGCTTTGTTGCAAATTCCTGTTAGGGGCACTTTTCAGTAGGGCTGGACAGATACATTTCATCGTTTCCAGACACTTGACCGACTCGTCTTATCAGTCTTATCTCATCGTATTCAACAGCGAAAAACTCCTCATCATTGGATTTCTTGAAAGGTAAAAAATGATCTCTCCCAAGAACAAGAGCCGTCGTAACTTTTTAAAGGCCACGTCAGCGGCAGCTTGTACTGGTTTTTTCGTAGGCACCAGTGGCGTATCCCGTGCACTATACTCACCAAACGAACGACCCGTCTTTGCGACGATTGGATTGCGGAACCAGGGTTGGACGATCACCGACAAATCCACTAAGTACGCTGACTTTGCGGCGTTTGCAGATGTGGATGCCAACGTCTTGGGCTCTATCAATGAGAGGCTAAAGAACAAAACGGGCAAGGCGGCCGATGGGTACAAAGACTACCGAGAGATCCTAGATCGCAAAGATATCGATGCGGTCATGATTGCCACTCCCGATCATTGGCATACCAAGATTACGGTAGAAGCCATGTTGGCGGGCAAGGATGTTTATTGCGAGAAGCCACTGACGCTGACGATCGATGAGGGCAAGCTTATCGAGAAGATGGTCAAGCAAACGGGGCGCATCTGCCAAGTCGGGACCATGCAACGCACCGAGTTCGACAGTCGCTTCCTGAAAGCGATTGCAATCGTTCGTAGCGGTCGGTTAGGTGAAATCAAAAAGGTGACCTGCGGCATTAATGGAGCAACGGGCTCTCCAGAGATACCAGCCATCGATGTACCTGACGGGCTCGATTGGGATACTTGGTTAGGACCTGCTCCGTTTGTACCGTACCGCGCTTTGCCAGAAATTCGCCAAGGCTACGGCGGAGGCGTACCTCTCTTCACCAATTGCCATTATGCATGGCGAAACTGGTATGAGTATTCTGGTGGCCAGATGAACGACTGGGGAGCTCACCACGTGGACATTGCTACCTGGGCGCTGGGAGCTCACGAGACAGGCCCTAATAAGATCACTCCCGTCAGCTTCTCGCTCCCTGTGGATTACGAAAACGGTTATCCCAAGGTAAGCGATCGATATAACTCGCCGACCAAGTTCGAGATTCTTGCCAACATGCCTGGCGACATCCCCATGGTAATCACCAGCGAAGGAGATAACGGTATTCTATTCGAGGGTACGGAAGGACGGATCTTTGTGAATCGAGGCCGACTCACCGGTAAGCCAGTTGAGGAACTCGAGAGCAATCCTCTGCCAGAAGGAGTTATCGAAGAGATTTATGGTGGTCCTGTAAGCGAGAACCACACCGATAATTTCATCGCATCAATGAGATCTCGCAAACAGCCGATCGCTGATGTTTGGACCCACAACAGAATGCTCGAAACTTGCCATTTGGCCAACATCGCCATTCGCCTGGGGCGTGAGTTAACTTGGGATCCCGTGAAGCGAGAAATCGTGGGTGACGAACAAGCGAACTCGTTCCTGCAGCGCGAGAGCCGCAAGGGCTTTGAAATCAATATGTAGTCCGCTGACTATGTTCAGCGGATAGCCGGATTGCCCGTCGCGCAACTCGTTAATATAAGCTGCATCTCGGATAGGCCCCCTATGTCCTATCCGACTTCTTCATCGTGGAGCTTTGGTTTACGCAACTCCGCCGGCAATCTTTCAATTCTTCCCAGCCACCATTGGATTTGGTTTTGACGGAGGTAAATAATGTCGGTCTTTAGAACGGTTTGAACTTGGCGTAGAGTTTGGTGAGCCAACCGCGTGAGTAACCATCTCGTACGTGGCCATCGTCAGCTCGCTTGATTTCGAGATCCAGCAAATTCCGACTTAACAACGTGTTGCTGGCATCAATGTCTTGTACCCGGCAACTGCCGATTAGAAACACCTCCATGACGTTGTCGTTAAAGGTGATTTTCTTGCTGCCCTGCAGGGTGAGTAAACCGTTGGGCTTTATATCGACGACCTGAGTCGCAATGTTAAAAGTCAGACTTTCATTGGTGCGTATCAAGGAGTCACCTCGATAAACCTCATTGCTGAGACCAAACACTCTCGGATCTCCATCCTTCTGAGCGGCTGGTTTCAGGTTGAAGTTCTCGAGCTTCACCCAGTTGCTGAGGACCGCATCCAATTGCGTTGTTTTTCTCGATGTAGCATTTCCTAACATTAACGCCGTACCAGCTTCGTCGACCCTTACCATTACAGCATCATGCATGGCAATGGTTCTCGCTTGGCTTGGTGGAATGTAGGTCAAGCCAGCTTGAATACCGTACGCTGGATCCATATCGTACCCCGGTGGCATGATTGCACCATCATTGGATTGCATCATATCTGGAGCATTTGAATTTGCAAATGTTTGTTGCTGCGCTCGTCCAGTGGGATCCATATTCGGTGCAACATCTTGCGGACGATAGTTAGCCATCTGCACGGTGTTCGCTTGAGCCGGTCGGTGGAATAGGCTGCCACTTTGCCCAAAAGCCGAGCCGAAAGGACACAAGCAGAATCCTAGAACGCCAAACCAAATACTATTTTTCTTCATCTTGGAATCCTTCATGCGTTAGCGTTGAATTCGATTGGTAGAGGTGCGATTTTTTGCGGTGCGTTGTATGGTCGTTCCGTGCGAGGTAACTTGGACCTCGCGCGGGCCGATGACCCGTGCCGTCAATCGGCCTTTGTAGTCGGTGTCCTCCACGGTGATCAGATCATCCTGGCCACCACTACTCAATGCTCGACCATGAGTTTCTACTACGATGCCTGCCGTTTGCACGACGATCTTGATAGCATCACCCGCTTGAACCAAAGTCTGAGTACCAGCTTCCGAGGCCCGAATCACTTGGTTCGTGCTCATCGAACGTTTTAATTCCTTGCCAATCAAATCATCAAAACTTGTAAAGTAATCATCCGAGTCGATCTTCAGATTCCGAGGCATGGGGACATGAACGAGATCTTCCACTCGCAAGATATGCCCCTTGGAAAGTTGCCTGCTACTTGCAACTACCAGATCGGGTAATTGAATGGTCGCGGGAATGGTAATGGTGTATTCCCCTTGCGGATCCTTTAGCAACAGTTCAAAAATCTGTTCGCCATCCCAAGGTGGTTCTCCTCCCGTGACGCCTAGAATTTGACGACGCTGAACAAGGTGAGGTGCTACCTCAGGCGTGATGATAGGAAAAACTTTCCAGGGAACATTCGCGTCAGCCTTAGTTTGTAGATAGTTCGTAATTGCTTGTGTCGCAATTCGCTCCGCCTGTACAACAACAGTAGGGCTGGTGTTGGTGGGAACGAATCGATCGCGATCAGGAACTGTTTTCAATCCGGGGCGGGTGAAAGGGGATGTAGACTGGGGTGGCGTATTGGTCGGGCCGCTAGCTAATCGGTACATACTCGATAATGGATTCTCGACGATGGGTGCTGACTGGGTGGCTACGGATACCGTTTGCGTTACTCGAGAAACTCGGCACGAAGCCCCCCCCTCCCAACGAAATTGAGCAGGGTTGTATCCTCTACGTTGCAATATTTCCTTGATATCGTCGACCGTTAGGGACTGTGTCTTGCCGAGAATAGGTGAAGGCCCTAAGGGCAAGGACTCGAGTTTCGATTGCCATTCAGCGGGGGCTTTGACCTGGACGATATCACCAAGCTTGAGCAGGTTGCTGTCCACATCGACACTCGTCTTCATTTGCAATGTCGCCATCGTCGACAATGAGGAGTTCGTACCATAATTGGATTGAGCAAGGACACCCTGTGAGACGAACGCAATAACCCAGCAGCAAGCGAGGCGCATAGCGACTATCGCGTGGCTCGATGCTCGCAACACAGATCGATTTGTACGATTGCTAAGTAGGTATTCGTTCATGGTATGGGACTAAACCTATCGTCGTAGATTTGCAATCTGTTGCAAGATTTGGTCTCCTGCTTGGATCGCTTGGGAGTTCAGTTCGAATCCACGTTGCGTTGTGATCAAGTCGATAAGCTCCCGGACTGGTTCCACATTGGACTTCTCCAGTGAACCTTGGCGAATGATGCCAAAGCCGTCGAGTCCTGGTTGCCCCTGAATGGCTGGTCCACTGGCATCCGTTAGTTGGTAGAGATTTTCGCCCACTTTGAGCAATCCATCTGGATTGATAAAGTTGGCCATCTGTACATCCCCTACGGGTTGGAGCTGTTGATTGCCCGGTAGTCGAACGGAGACTTGGCCGTTAGAGCTGATAACAATCGCCGTCGCTCCTTGTGGTATTTGAATCGGCGGATCGATCAAGCGGCCTGTCTGGGCCGAACCGATCACTATTTGGCCGTTGGCGTTGAGGTCAAGGTTACCTGAGCGAGTGTATTGCTGGGTTTGCGAAACGGGATCGAAGACTTGAAAGAATCCGGGTCCCTCTATCGCTACATCCAGCTCGCGACCAGTTTGTTCGATCGTACCTTGTCGAAAGTCCTTCTGCGTACTTTGCACCCGAGTTCCTAGGCCCACTTGAACTCCGACCGGGGTTGGGTTCTGCTGAGCATCTAGCATCCCTGGATAAGCTTCGGTGCGATAGAGCAAGTCTTCGAAGTTCGCTCGGTCTCGCTTGAATGCCGTGGTGTTCATGTTGGCGATGTTATTGGCGATCACATCCAGCTTGGTTTGCATGGCATCCATGCCCGAAGCGGCTGTGTATAGGGTTTGAATACTCATGATTCACCTTGCAAAAATTTTCTAAACGTGATGTTTTTAGCTGGCTAGGACTCGTCCGATCAAGTTCCCGTAGGCTTGATCTTGATGCTGAATAAGTCGCAGATTGGATTCGTAGGCGCGTGAAGCTTCGATGAGCTCCATCATGGCGAGCGTTGGATTGACAGAGGATTTCTCTAAGAAGCCACTTACGACTGCTCGTTGATTGGGTGGGACGGGCTGAACCTCTGACAAGCTTTTAAACAGGTTGTCACCAACGCGACTAAGGTCTCCGACGTTATTCGGACGAACGACCATGAGCGATATTCCAGCTCCATCCTGTTGAATGACACCGTCGTCGCTCACTTCGTAGCGTCGGGATGGATCGATTTGTATAGGATTACCGTCTAGTCCAAGCACGGGGTCTCCATCGGTCGTGGTCAACAGCCCAGCGTTATTGAATACAAACCCACCCGCGCGGGTCAGGAATTGCTCGTCGCCACGTCGTACGACGAAGAAGCTGTCCTTGTCGTGGATCGCAAAGTCGGTCTTATTCGCAGTCCGCTCCATGGGGCCGTGTGAAAAACTAGTTTCGGTCGGCTGGATTTTTACACCGCCTCCGATATCGGCCAGGGTGCCGCTGCCGGGAGTTATCCCACCCTCTTCAACCGCTTTATTGTGTCGCGACTGAAGAACCGCGAACGATTGCTTGAATCCAGGCGTATTGATGTTCGCGATGTTGTGACTCAACACCTCGAGCCGATGATTTTGTACGTGCGCTCCCGCAGCTGATAGGTAGATTCCGAATGGCATAGCGTCCTCCTGACGCCTCGGACATTAGCGATTCCATCCAGTCGTGAAAATGGCAGTTCTGCCAACGGAGGCCTAGCTAAATCTACCTGCCTTGACTAGTTCTCCTACATTCACAGGTTGCGCTGGCTCACCGCAGAAAAAATCTGAGGAAAACGGAACTAGTGGCGAATTCAAACACAAGAATCCGATCCTTTACTTCTCCGTTGGGCCGGATTGGTTTGGGCTTGGTTCCTTCGGGACGGGCTGCACGACAACTCCTCTATAAATCTCTGCCAGGGGAATGCGAATCCCTATCGAATTCAACTCTAGGTGGTCGTCGAGTCCCTGACGCTCTTGAAGCAACCAAGAATTGTCGTCTAGTCGCGTATGCCACTCAACATGGAAATCCTCTTGAGAGATCAGCACAAGAGCTTTCAGAGAAGGAATCTGCCTGTAGTGTTGCGATTTTCTTCCTCGATCATACTTTTCCGTCGATTCGGATAGTACCTCGATCAATACGGTTGGGTTAACCAGTGTGTCTCGCTTTTCATCAGCGAATTCCAGTTCGCCGCATACGATTGTCGCATCGGGATAAGTATACAGTCCTGTGGCATCTACCAGTACACGAAGATCGCTGTTAAACACCTGGCAACCTCCTACCTTCAGCAACTGCCTAGCTTCGCCGCTAACATTGGCCGCTATCAAACTATGGGTCGGTGACCCACCGGCCATGGCGAAAGTTTCTCCGTTAAAAAACTCGCTTTTGAACTCGGCTTGCCGTTCGCGGTGCAAGTATTCTGCGACAGTCATTCTCTTTAGTGCAGTCGACATATCTGTAAGACCTGTAAAGGTAGTTAGGAATTCGCAACAATCGCCAAACAAGCCGATCAAATCACGATAGCTTTCGCTCCCTCTAACATCATAGAATATGCCCTGTGTTGAGGAAAGTAAAACTCGCAAGAGTTAAGCCTCCGAGCTTCTACCATTTGACACAACTGGTCCCGGAATGTCTAACAATCATCACTGTATCTCAATTGCTATTATCGTTTTCGTCTGGAGATCGCTATGAAACGAGACATCTTGTTCCTTCTCAAAGAAGACTTTCCTGACGGTCCAGGTCTCCCCTACTACTGCCCCGACTGCGCCCAAGTCACCGGGGTGTTGTCTTATTTCCCTAAGCTACGGCACCACTTGGACATCCGGTACGTCGACTTTCCTCGGCCACGCCAGGACATCGTTGAGATGATTGGGCCGGATCATCAAGGCTGCCCCGTTCTCATCCTCGCGAAAGCACCCCCCATGGACGCTCTCGGTTTTGTAACTGGACAAGTGAACAACCTCAGCTTTATCTCCGGTGCCAAAGCTATTACGCAATATTGGGCCCATGTTTACGGCGTGTCTCGGCCTCACTAGCCATACACGGCGTACATTCGCTCCCTGGGGCTTGGCGATTCACTAAACTTCGTAACCATTCGAATCGTATTTCGCCAACTGGGCCACCTCTATGGATGCGACCTTACTCTACCCTCATCAACTCTTTCAAGGGCATCCTGGCATCCTCCCGGGACGCTCGGTGTTTCTGATCGAGGATCCCCTATTTTTTAGTCAGTATTCGTTTCATCGCCAAAAACTGATGCTCCATCGAGCTTCGATGAAACACTTCGCTGCCCAACTCAATAAAAAGGTCGATACGCACTACATCGATGCCAGTGAGCTCGAATCCACAGCAGACATCGGTCGAGTTCTCAAGAAATCCGGCATCAAACAAGTGCAGTGCGTCGATCCAAGCGACGATTATCTTCATCGCGGTATCTCACAAGCTTGCCAAGACAACAAGATCCGCTTGGAATGGCTGCCAGACCCGAGCTTTCTCACATCCACCGAAACCATTCAAAAGGAATTCTCTGCCAAAAAGAAACTCTTCTTTACGAGCTTTTACATCGAACAACGAAAACGACTTAGTTGCCTCCTCGATCAAGACGGATCGCCTGTGGGGGGGAAATGGAGTTTTGATACGGAGAATCGAAAGAGAGTCCCGAAAGGACTGAAACTTCCTTCCGAACCATCTATAAAGCAAGACTCCTACACAGAAGAAGCCAGACAGTACGTTGCGAAACGATTTCCGAACGCGATCGGTCCCGATGCTCCTTTGCTCTATCCTGTCACTCGGAAAGATTCTCTCAAGTGGCTCCAGCAGTTTGTCCGAGATCGGCTAGCTCTCTTCGGGGACTACGAAGATGCTATCCTCGCGGATCATTCTATTTTGTTCCATTCCTGCCTAACGCCCATGCTTAACATCGGCCTGATTACACCCGATGATGTCATTCAGGAAGCTCTGGCACAATCCGATGTTCCTATCAACTCCCTCGAAGGCTTCATACGCCAAGTGATCGGTTGGAGAGAGTTCATTCGCGGCGTTTATCTCACCAAAGGACGACAGCAGCGGACGACCAACTTCTGGAATCAAAGTCGCCCCATTCCGGAGTCATTCTACGATGGCACGACTGGGATCGAGCCCATTGATGTAGTGATACGCCGTCTCCTTAAAACGGGGTACTGTCACCATATCGAGCGGCTTATGATCCTAGGAAACTTTATGCTCCTGTGCGAGTTTCATCCCGATGAAGTGTACCGCTGGTTCATGGAACTCTTTATTGATTCCTACGATTGGGTGATGGTCCCAAACATTTACGGTATGAGTCAACATGCGGACGGTGGACTCATGACGACCAAGCCCTACATCAGCGGTTCGAGCTATGTTCTCAAGATGAGCGATTTCAAAAAAGGAGACTGGTGCCCGATTTGGGATGCGCTCTACTGGAATTTTGTAGCCAATCAACGCCCCTTCTTCGAGAAAAACCCACGTATGCGAGTCATGACGAGCCAACTCGACAAAATGGGAGCCAAGCTGAGCGATCATCGCATTACCGCTCAGCGATTCCTCGATAGTCTATCCTAGCATTCGCATTAAGAGCGATGCAGCTAGTTGTTCATACCTGCTGCTTGCATCAGTCCCGCTAGGCCGAGATAGCGACTCGCACCAGGTAGAAACTTGTGATCCCGGATGGAGTCAGAGGTGAAATCGTAAGCCAGTCCCCGAGCATTGAAAACGAGTTTGCTTTCCGGACGCAACAATTTGACAGCAGGCACCATCCATACCGTCGATTCGGTTCCCGTCAATTCGAACGATGCACCAGATTGCGCAAGAATGTCGATGGTTCCCAGCAATGATGCCAATCGCCTAACAGCCAACGGAGCATTGTAACCGTAAGTGTACGAAGCTGAGAGCCTGGGATTCTTAACCAAAGACTGCACCGTACCTGAATCCAGCCCATAGATATCTTCGACATCGACACGCACCGCCCCCTGTGGAATCGTACTGGCAGGATCGTCAGATAAGGCTACACATAACGTAACCCTATCAGAGTTCGTCACTGCCTGGCCAAGCTCGCAAACAACGGTCCCCGTCCCATTCGTAAAGTGTGTTTCATCTTTACGGGCAACTTCTTTAGCCAAATGATTGGCAGCGGATAGCGTCCCAAGCCACCCTTCGCGTACCAATGCGGGATTGGCTCGAAGCTGCTTCTCTACATCAGCTTGCCACGCCGCCAAGAAGTCGGCTTCAAAAGCAATGCCTGTTCGCGGTTCGGGATGTTCCTCGTTCCAAACGGTTAGCTCCTCAGGAGTCAAGTAAGTGAAATCTCCTTCCAAGATCGGTTCACTATGCCCTAGTCCGAAAAGTCGATTCATAAATCCGTACATGGCGACTCGGGTGACATGATTATAATTGTGTCCAAAGTGTGTGGCTGCTTGAAAAGACAACCGATCGGTTGCACCATACAGTCCGTACAGTTTTCTAAGTTCCGGAACTCCGTCCGATGCCATGTTTTTGGTCCAATCGTTTGCTGAGTTTAAACCCATTGGTTTAGGAGCAGTCAGCGCCGCGATTTCCACGTTGCCTGTGCCAACCCGCAACCCACTAGCGTTCTCGCATGTGCAGCCACCTTGCATCCCCGTGCTCACCATCACCACAGGGTATGCACCACAGAACCTCGGTTCGATTGCAGAAGCGATAAACGTTTGCGTACCCCCGCCACTCGCCCCCGTTATCGAAAGCTTAGAGGGATCAACATCATCGCGACTCAACAAATACTCAACCAACTGCAATGTGTTGATCGTTTGAATTCCCATAACATTCTGATTCAGCTCTTCAGCACGAGGGCTAAACAAGAGCCATTTATCAGCAGCCACATCCGGATTCGGACCGTGATTCCCAAACCCATGCGCACGATTAAAGTCGATCTGGCGACTGTCGGCATAACCGAGCATATCGTAGTGCAAGACCACGCATCCCATACGAGCTAATTGAACACACCGAGCTTGAAGCGGGCTTCTCGCGGCGGACTCGAATCGCTCGCCTCCATTGGCAATCTCATTCCGAATCTCACCATCACCCGTTTTCAGGAAACGCCCGTTGGACCAGTGACCATGTGGGCACAAAACCGCAGGCAGTTTCTTTCCCTCGGTATCAAGGGGTGTATACAAGCTACCCGTAACGTACAGCCCGGCAAAAGATTCCAAGTAAATCTTTTCAACGGCATATCCATCCATCTCGCGCCGGGAATGAACCGTTGGTTTTAGGGGTGCCAGCGTTGGCATAGGCACCATCCCAAGCGAAACCTTGATTTGCCGTCTCAACTCAGCAGCTCGCTCTTCCCACGTCTCTTTCGAACTAGGAACCTGAAACGGAAAATGACCGTCCAAATCCTTGAGTTGCACTGCATCGACAGACCTCGTCGAATGGCTCGCGACCAACGTCTCTGGCGATTGCCCCAAGCCAATTACTGTACAAGGAAAAGTCGCCAAAAAGGAAGCCGCGAGGGCTCTTCGATTCCACATTTTAGGTAGGTAACTCATAGGTAGGGTTTTCGCAAAGGAGGGATGGCGGGAAGGTATGCGTTGTGCATCAGCACAAAAAGTCAAAAAGTAAATCGCAAACAAAAGGCTGCGCCGGTGTTTGCGATAAAAAGCTATTTGCCTTTTGTTTTAGTAACGATCCGGCAGATGTAGCTGTCCGCCGTTACGAACAGTGTGTTACCATCTTCGCCAAAAGTGCAGTTGCTGGTTCGTTCACCAGTATTGATTCGCCCGAGCAATTTCGCTTGTGCATCGAAGATCCAAACCCCGCCAGGGCCGCTCGCCCAGAGATTTCCGGATCGGTCAACTGCGAGCCCATCGGGCAATCCGGGCATTTTACCGACCGAGCTTGTCGCATCGTAGAATTGTTTGCCCGGTCCTAGTGAGCCATCATCTTTGACTGGAAAGCTCATCCAAATCGCTTTGTTCGGATCGCTTTGGGCAACATACAAGGTCTTTTCGTCGGGCGAGAAAGCGATCCCATTGGGTCGTTGGAGCTCCGTAGTTAGAAGTGTCACCTCGCGCGTCGTGCTGGACACTCGATACACCCCAAAGTGTTCCAATTCTCGTCGCGGATCATTTTCCCTAGCGGGTAGTCCGTACGGTGGATCGGTAAAGTAAATGTCGCCGTTCGACTTAAGAGCTCCATCGTTCGGGCTGTTCAGTCGCTTGCCTTGGTATTGATCTGCCAGCGTTATCTTGCCCCCTCCAGGAGTCAATTTGCTGACGCGGCGATCGCCATGTTCGCACATGACCAAGTTGCCATCTTTGTCGAGCAGCAAACCGTTCGCTCCCGGCTCAAGCCCGTAGTAGGTGACTCCCGTATAGCCAGATGGATTCATGAATAACTGGATACCGCCGGCACGTGTCCATTTGAAAATGGAATTACGTGGAATGTCAGAAAATAGCAAGTGCCCAGACTTTTCATCTCCAATCCAAACGGGGCCTTCGGTCCATGTGAACCCGTCGGAGAGAATCTCTAGCTTGGCATCGGAGGCGAGCAGCGCGTCCAGTGCTGGGTCGAATCGCTCGATAGTGCCGAGTGTTCTTGTTGTTTGTGCGTGGAGTGTCATAAAGTTGCTCAATAACGTCGTGAATAGCAATCCCAGGCTGAGAAGTGGTACGGACCGGTGGACCAAGTGTTTTAGATACTTCATGATGCAGAAAATCAATAAGTCTGGAGTGGAAAGGGATGACGGCGTGGGGAGGCGTGACAAGCAATAATTTGCGTCAAGCGAAAAACGTATCATAACCAATCTAAAGGATCGTATGCGGGCTGTTTGCCTACGGATGGTGAAATTGTCGTCCATTGCCTGCAACATCAGCGAGCAGCAGGGGGCGAAATCTGCCTAGGAAAATGAGGGGAGATGCGGAGTTCTCCGATAGTCTAACGAAATTTTCGCAACGCTTGGGACTCCCCGACGTGCCGCCTCAATACGATTTTCATGGGCAAGGGATGAACTTTCGATTGACGATCGAGGGTCTGGAATGCACACTGCCTATGGGGTGGATGGTTCGGTTTTTCACAACCGGTTTCACCCCGCTGCGTTTCTGCGTAACAAAACTACTTGAGAATAGCTCCATGAATCGATCGTTTCGCTCGTTCCTTTCTCTTAGCTTATTGATCCTGGCAACTAGTTTCTCGCTTGCCGTACACGGTGCCCCACAGGAACCTGATACCTCCAGCGGGGTAAATCCTGGCGAGGCGAAACCGACGGCTGCTTGGGACGATTCGACGCTTACCGAGCTGCTCGGGACATTTAAACACCGAAGCATCGGGCCAGCACTGATGTCGGGACGTATCGCTGATATCGCCATCGACCCGTCGAACCCCAACGTCTGGTTCGTTGCTGTCGGTTCCGGTGGAGTTTGGAAAACCACCAATGCAGGCACGACCTTCACACCGATCTTTGATGGTCAATCGTCGTACTCGATTGGTTGCGTTACCATCGATCCAAACCACACCGACACGATTTGGGTGGGGACTGGCGAAAATGTCGCGGGCCGACACGTCGGGATCGGTGATGGAGTCTATCGCAGCAAGGATGGTGGAAAGTCCTTTCAGAAAATGGGTCTCGAGCAATCGGAGCATATCAGTAAAATCGTCATCGATCCGAGAAACTCAAACGTAATCTATGTAGCAGCTCAAGGTCCCTTGTGGTCCCCCGGTGGGGAGCGTGGTCTATTCAAATCGGTAGACGGTGGGACAACCTGGAGGAATGTTCTCAGCAAAGGGCCTTATACCGGGGTGACTGATATCGTCATGGACCCAGAAAATCCTGACATCCTTATCGCTGCGACGCACCAGCGACACCGCACCGTTTGGGCGCTGCTTGATACAGGGCCCGAATCGGGAATCTTTCGTTCCACAAATGGTGGTGAGTCCTGGCAGGAATTAACCAACGGCATCCCTGGGGGAGATAAAGGGAAAATTGCGTTGGGCATCTCGCCGCAAGACAAGAATGTTGTCTACGCCTCGATCGAACTTACCAATCGCAAGGGTGGCTTCTTCCGCAGTACCAACGGTGGCCAAAGCTTTGAGAAGATGAGCGACTTTGTCTCCGGCGGTACGGGTCCCCACTACTACCAAGAAATCTATCTGGACCCACATCGCTTCGATGTTATCTACCATGCAAATGATACGCTGGTGAGGAGTATCAATGGCGGTAAAACATTCGAGCCTGTCGAGGGGAGATTCAAGCACAGTGACAATCACGTGGTTGTGTTTCTTCCGACCGATAAAGACTTTGTCCTAGTCGGAACGGATGGAGGCATTTATCGCTCTAACGATTTTTGCAAGTCATATACCTACTTTGGCAATCTGCCTCTGACTCAGTTCTACAAAGTAGACGTGGATTACGATCTTCCGTTCTACAATGTCGTCGGCGGCACACAGGACAACAATTCGCAATATGGACCTAGCGCGACCCGTTTTATTCAGGGAATCACGAACGCTGACTGGCAAATCACCATTGGCGGTGATGGTCACGACAATGCAATCGATCCAGAAGATCCCAACATAATCTACTGTGAGTCGCAAGAAGGCTACATTCAACGATTCGATCGACGAACTGGCGAATCTATCGACATTCGTCCGCAACCAGAAGCAGGCGAAGAAGGTTTTCGATTCAATTGGGACTCTCCGATTTTGATTAGCCCTCATAATCACAAGCGTATCTACTTCGGAAGCAAAAAACTGCACCGCAGCGATGATCGCGGAGATTCTTGGAAGACCATCAGCCCCGATCTTTCTAAGAATGTCGATCGCTGGACGTTGCCCGTAATGGGACGCGTTTGGGGGATCGATGCGGGCTTTGACCTGCTCGCCATGAGCGCCTATGGAAACATAACTTCGATCAGCGAATCCCCCCTCCAAGAGGGGCTTATCTACGTTGGCACAGACGATGGCTTGATTCAAGTTACAGAAGACGGTGGCAACACATGGCGGAAAATCGAGCGTTTCTTTGATGTTCCGGAAGGGGCTTTCGTCAACGACATCAAAGCCGATCGCCACAACGTGGATGTGGTCTACGCTTGTTTGGATCACCACAAAACCGGTGATTACAAACCGTACGTGATCAAGAGTACCGACCGTGGAAGAACCTGGAAGAATATTTCCAATAATCTTCGAGAGAAGCATCTCACGTGGCGAATCGAGCAGGACCACATTAAACCAGAATTGCTCTTCCTAGGAACCGAATATGGCCTCTTCTGTTCGTTGGACGCAGGAGACAAATGGCATAAATTGTCAGTTGGGCTGCCAACGATTCCTGTTCGTGATATCGCAATCCAAAAGCGCGAAAACGATTTGGTTTGTGCAACTTTCGGAAGAGGATTTTACGTCCTGGATGATTACTCAGCGTTGCGAGAACTTGATCCAGAACAGTTGAATAAAGACGGGCATCTGTACACTGCTCGACGCGCGTGGTGGTATCGCCCCGCGGACAAACTCGGAGGGGTAAAGGGATTCCAAGGTGACTCGTACTTTACGGCCAATAACCCGACCTTTGGAGCCGTTTTCACAGTTCATTTGAAAGACTCCTTCAAATCTTTAAAAGAGAAGCGACTTGAAGAAGAAGCAAAAGCCAAACGAGAGAACAAGGATGCGCGTGTTGCATCGATCGAAGAGTTGGAAAAAGAACAAGTGGAGGTTTTGCCCGAACGATTCCTTCAAATTACCGATGCGACTGGTGAGTTTGTAGCTAGAGTCGATTTACCTAGCAGCAAGGGGTTGCACCGCGTATCGTGGGATCTGCGGCGAACACCACTTCCTGGCGTTCGCTTCCGACCGTTCGCCTTCCCTGGTACTTATAAAGCACAGGCATTTTTGAGCGACGCTGGGGAGAGCAAGCCGATTTCGGACGCAATCGAGTTTTTGGTCGAACCTCTCGCTGCTCCAAGTATCGAGGCTAATTCAAAGGATGAAATCGTCGCGTTTCAAAAAGCATTGGCGGCCCAGCAAGTTGTAATCGATCGATCAGCGAGACGTCTAGCCAAGGCAGAGGAGGTATTGGACGAAGCACTTAGCCTTGTTAAACCTCGATTGCAAGATCCAGCGGCTATCATGCTCGAGATCACAAACCTAAAGAATGAAGTGAAAGTTAAGCAGAAGTCTCTCTTCGGAAATGAGCTTCAATCGGAACGGTTCATTGAACAAGTGCCTGCGCCTGGAGCTCGGTTGTCGAATATTGCCTATGGCGCATTCGGTTCAACCCACGGCCCGACGGGCACCCATCGAGCGCAGTTGGCGATCGTCGAAAAGGAAATGGTCCAGCTGACTGTGGAGATTGACGAAATTATTGATCTGAAGTTGAAATCGCTCAAAGAGAAGCTCGCGGAACTTGGTTTCGTACTATCTCGCGATCCGTAGGGACTATCGGCCTTGATGGGTCCGGTGGAAAAATGCTTGTGACCATCCTCAGATGTTACTGTAGAACGCCTTTGGAGCTGGGGACACCAGATTGTCTTGGGTCGATTTCCGTTGCAATGCGAATCGAACGGGCAGCGGCCTTGAAAATGCCCTCGGCAATGTGGTGCGTGTTTCGTCCGTGATGTAGCAATACATGAAGATTGCAACCGGCGTTGACGGCGAACGCTTGCCAAAAATCCTCTACCAGCTCACTGTCAAATTCACCGATCTTCTGCGCTGGCATGGGAGCTTGGAAGACAACGAATGGCCTGCCACTAAAATCAAGAGCGACAGTCACCAACGTCTCTTCCATCGGTAACACCATGTGCCCGTACCGACGGATGCCGACTTTTTCACCCAGAGCTTGCTTCATGGCCAACCCCAGGCAAATGCCAACATCCTCTGTCGTGTGGTGAGCATCGACCTCCAAGTCCCCTTTCGCCTCAATCGTCAAGTCCATCATCGAATGCTTGGCCAACAGCACCAGCATGTGGTCGAGGAAGCCAACTCCTGTTCGAATGGAGTTCAGCCCCGAACCGTCTACATTGAGCTCGAGCTCAATGGCGGTTTCGGCGGTTTGACGACTAATCTTGGCGGTGCGGTTCGACATGATTCAGGCTTCCGGTGCTTTTGGTTGAGTTTCAGGTTAAACGTCCAAGTTTCGAACTTCGAGTGCGTGCTTCTCGATAAACTCGCGACGTGGTTCCACTTTGTCACCCATCAATACTCGGAACATCTCGTCGGCAGCCGCAGCGTCGGTCAACTGAACTTTGACCATCGTTCGGCATCCAGGATTCAATGTGGTATCGCGGAGCTCCTCCGCGTTCATTTCACCCAACCCCTTAAAGCGAGTGATCGACAATCCTCGGCGACCTGACTCACGGATGGCTGGCAACAATGCTCGAAGATCCTCGATCCCGGTTTCGTTTTCCTCTCGGAGGACTTTGAAACGCGAATCGGTCGAGCCGGTTCGATCCTTGGGGATCAAGTCTTCGATGGTGAATCCATACTCGGCGAGTTCTTTCAAGCCTGTGTTGATCGTGCGAACCTCGAATAGCTCTGCGACGTGCGCAACGGTCGTCTCTTTGGCTGGAGTTTGGCCACTCGCGGCTGGCTCGGTGCCAGGTACGGTGCCTGGAGTGGTTGAGGCGGGTTGAGTCAGTGCAGGAGCTTCGTCGACCAAAATCTTGCGTTGCGACATGAACTCATCGAGCTTGTCTCGCGTGACGAACCAATGATCCTCGGTCCCTAGATCCAAGTGAAAAACGGGCAACCGCCCGGACTCTGGCTCCATGCGCTCTGCATGCACTCTCAAGGAAATGCCGCGTCGCTCGAGGTTCAGCAACGCATCCTCCATCGCGGACAAGGTTGTGCATAGCTTCCGCATCTCGTCCCCCTCGAATCGTCGGCCGCGATCATCTACGAATTGACTCAGTGCTAGGCCTTTCTCTTGAAGCTGCGCCTTCATCTCTTCTTCTGATTGAACGTAGTACTTTTCCTTTTTGCCTCGAACGACTCGGAACAAAGGTGGCTGGGCCAAATAGACGTGTCCACCAGCTACCAACTGATACATTTGCCTATAGAAGAAACACAGCAGCAATGTTCTGATGTGAGAGCCGTCGATGTCGGCGTCAGTCATGATGATGATTCGATTGTATCGACGCTTGGCGACATCCTGATCGGCTCCGATCCCGCTACCGATCGCTTGGATCATGCTCATGACTTCTTCGTTGGCAAGAACCTTGTCTTCGCGGCTCTTGTAAGCGTTGATGATCTTACCTCGTAACGGCAGGATCGCCTGGGTGTCGCGGAAACGTCCCCCCTCGGCACTTCCACCTGCCGAATCACCTTCGACGAGGTACAGCTCGCACTCTTCCATTTTGTTGCTGATGCAATCGCGGAGCTTGCCAGGCAGCCCTCCACCTCCGAGGACGTCCTTTCGCTTGCGCAAGGCATCTTTGGCTTTTCGAGCGGCCTCGCGTGCTTCGGCTGCGAGTAGGCCTTTTCGGGCGAGCAGTTTTGCGTTCTTTGGATTCTCCTCGAGGTACTTCATGAGAGCTTCACCAACGACGGAGTTGACGATCCCCTCGACATCGCTGTTACCGAGCTTCGTTTTCGTTTGCCCTTCGAATTGCGGGTTGGTAACACGAACGCTGATGACGCAGGTTAGCCCCTCGCGGAAGTCGTCGCCGGTCGGTGTCAGATCTTTGAAGAGATTCTCTTTTTTGCCGTACGAGTTCAACGTTCTCGTCAATGCAGATCGGAAACCTGAAACGTGAGTCCCCCCCTCGCGCGTGTTGATATTGTTGCAGTAAGAGTGCAAATTCTCGGTATATTCTTCAGAGTACTGCAAGGCGATTGAATAGCCGAAATCCTCTTTCTTGCCTTCGATCAAGATCACGTCCTTATGGACCACTTCGCTGGCACGGTTCAAGTGCTCGACGTACTCCTGGATACCTCGTTCGTAGAAAAATTCATCAGCGAGATTGCTACGGTCGTCGCGGACTTTGATTCGAACACCACTGTTCAAAAACGCCAGCTCTTGCAGTCGCTTGACGAGGGTGTCGTAGGAATACTTCGTGTTGGGGAAGATCTGGTTGTCGGGCTTAAAGGTAGTCTTGGTCCCGCGTTTGGTCGTTGTGCCGGATTCACGAACCGGACCCGTGGCAACGCCTCGCTCGTAAGATTGGGTGTGAATGGCCCCGTCTCGATAAACCTCTACCTCGCACCACTGCGACAGAAAGTTGACAACCGTCACACCAACGCCGTGTAGACCACCAGATTGTTGGTAGGCTTTCTTCTCAAACTTGCCACCAAACTTTAGGACCGTCATAACCCCCTCAAGGGTCGAGACATCGCGCTGCAAGATTTCCGAAAGCTGATCGTGGTGTTCGACCGGGATACCTCGACCATCGTCTTCGACCGTTACAGACCCATCCGAATTAATCGCCACCGAAACCGTCTTGGCATGCCCCGCCATGGCTTCGTCGATCGAATTGTCAACCACTTCGTAGACCAAGTGATGCAACCCGCTGAGAGTCGTATCCCCGATGTACATCCCCGGGCGATTCCGTACGTGCTCCAGGTCGCTCAAGTGCTTTAAGTCGTCGCTGTTGTAATCTCCTCCAGGGGCGGGAGCGCCTAAGTTTTCCGTACTAAAGTCTTGGTCGCCAGATGCGTTCATGAAGTATCCGTAATCGATGGAAAAACACTAGGAAAAAGCGGTTGAACCATCGTCAAACGGCGACGGCTCAGTGGGGTCGGATTATAGCCGAATCCCATTTTTTGTCTCCCCTGGTTGCCAGAATCGAAAAAACCAAGCATTGGCGGGCAATGTCGAATAGAATGCGGTTTCAGGTGCTCGACCTCCCCTTTCTGGCGTTTTTCCTTTCCAAAAGCTACCTAAGCAGTCCCCGCTATGAGTTCGAACTCACTCTTTCGTTTCGGCATCTGTATTTTTCTGGTTGCGTGGATGTCATTCCAACAGGTCGCGTCGGCACAGAACGAGCCCGGTGCCGCAGATTGGCTGCCGAAGTCCACGATCGCTTATGTTGAAATTTGCCCTGCCGAGGCCTTTTTGGAGCATCCCATTCGAAAGCAAATTCAACGCTCAACGGCCTTTCGCAAAATTTGGTTTCACCCGAATCTGACCCAAGTCCGGGTTGGTCTAACCGCCGCGGAGTTCGCGATCGGAAGCAAGCTGGAATCGATCCTGAAAAGCGTCAATCATGGCGGGCTGGTGCTCGCGTTCGACCAAGAGACGGGGGGAGCGGTTTTGCTAGCAAAGACCGAGGGGGAAACTTGGCTGGTTGACTATCTGCAAAAGCTAAAAGATCTGGCAAGCTCTGACGCGAAATCCAAAAAGCAACCCAACCCAATCGAGGAAAAGGACTACAGAGATATCTCCGCGACCAAGTTTCAAGAAGCGATCATCGCTCCACTCGGACCTTGGCTTATGGTTACCAATAAACCGGAACTCGCTAAGGGGACCATCGATCGCTTTCTGGATCGTTCGCCTGATTCGTTTTCTGCGAGCGAGTCGTTCCAGAGACTTGTACAGCGAGGGCTCGCAACCAGCGCAGAGAACTTATTACAAGTCACCTCATCAACCGGCGGTAAGTTCGACTTGCCCGTAGGACGCATGTTTGTTGATCTGGATGCCTTGCGAACTGCCGGAGTGGCGAAGGAGTTACTCTCACCGAACCGCAAGGACTTTGGTGCGGAGTTGCTTCTGGGTGGATTGTTGGCTGCATTGCAGAGTTCCTCGGCCGCCAATGTAGACTTAGCGATGACCGGGAGTGGTTTTTCTCTGAATGCTCAACTTGCCAGCACTCCCGAGAGCTTGCAGGAATCGCATGCCTTTTTCATCGGCGTCGATGGCTCAGGCTCTGCTCCCGAGCTACTTCGCGTTTCCGATACCGTGGCCAACATCGGTGCCTACCGAGATATCTCGGAGCTGTGGCTGAGAGCAGGAGATTTGTTCGACCAAACTGTTAACGACCAGTTGGCACAAGCGGACAGCACGCTCACCACTTTATTCTCGGGCAAGGATTTTGCAGAAGACATCCTCGGAGCCATTGAACCTCAATTGCAAATCGTGGTTGCAAAGACGACTCGTAACGATGCACAACCTGTACCAGCGATTCGGCTGCCAGCCTTTGCCATCGTCGGGCAACTTAAGGATGCGACCAAGATGCGACGCGAGCTGAAACGGACCTTCCAAAGCTTGATCGGCTTTCTCAATATTGTTGGTGCGATGGATGGGCAACCGCAGCTTGAATTGATGTCTGATGGTGGTGGCTCGGCGGATTCGCAATTCTTTTGGGCGGAGTATTTGATGGATGCCGATAAGAAGTACGACAATGGTCTGCCGATCCAATTTAACTTCACTCCCTGCATTGCTTTCGCAGGCGAGCGGGTCGCGATATCAAGCACGGTTGAGCTGGCGAAACAAATCTTTGCCAGCGACGATGCCGACGTGCAAACAAGCTCTCCCACCACGGACACGTCCAACACCAACTTGGTCATAGATGTGCCATCGATTGCTAGTTTGCTCCTGGAAAATCGCGAGACACTCATCACCAACAACATTTTGGAGAAAGGGCATTCGCGACAAGACGCGGAGGAAGAGGTCGAACTGTTGTTCACCGTTCTCAGTCTTGCCAAAGAGTTGCGAGCTGCTCTACGTTTCCGAGACGGGACCGAGTTATCCATCGAGCTCGACATGCAACCGGAGGTTGGTCGCAATGAGAAGTGAGATATGGTCAGATCCGATGGCAGCTTGGGAACCGTGGAGTCCTAGCGAAACGGAACCATGGGATCACCAAAGAATCCGTTTGCTCTACCGGCGAGCCGGATTCGGGGCCACCGAGCAACAAATTCGCGAAGCAATGAAACGTTCGCCGCAAGAGATTGTTTCCGAGCTCGTTTCAAACGGCTCACAGATCGACCCGAGTTCCGCCTTCGAAAAGGAGTCTGCGACCCTTGCATCGTCCGTTCGTGCGTCGGGGGATATGAGCAAGCTGGCATCGTGGTGGCTCCATCGAATGTTGAACACCCCCACTCCGATCGTGGAAAAGATGACACTCTTTTGGCATGGTCACTTTGCGACGGGGGCCGAAAAGGTTTTGGACTTGGATCTAATTTACCAGCAAAACCAATTGCTTAGACAACACTGCTTGGGTGACTTTCGAAAGATGGTCCACGAGATCTCAAAAGATCCGGCCATGCTTATTTATTTGGATAGTGTCACCAACCGCAAAGCACACGCCAACGAGAACTACGCTCGCGAATTGATGGAGCTGTTCTGCCTCGGCGAAGGGAACTATAGCGAAACCGATGTGCAGGAGTTATCAAAATGTTTCACCGGTTGGGAGATACGCAGAAAGCAGTTTCGGTTCAACGCTTACCAGCACGATGATTCGGAGAAGACCATCCTCGGGAAGGGACCTGTGAAATCCGGTGAGGAAGCGATCGATGTCGTACTCGCCAGTGATGCGATGCCTCGATTTGTCGCCTACAAGCTTTTCCAATTTCTCCTTTGTGATGAGCCAGCCCCAACGCCAGAACTGATCCAACCGTTAGCCGATAGGTTCGCAGAAAGCCAATTCCAGATCGGCCCCGTTGTGGAAATGATATTGGGTAGTCGACTCATGCTATCGGGCTGGAGTATTGGCAAGCGGATTCGTTCTCCTATTGAATTGGTCATGGATTTGATGCGTTCACTCGGAATGACAACCAATTTGACCAAGCTGCCTGATCGATTAAAGGGGCTCGGACAATCGCTGTTTTACCCGCCCAACGTCAAGGGCTGGCTGGGAGGTAGGACTTGGATCAACTCTTCAACATTGATCGGCCGAGCAAATCTCATCTACGATTTGTTGAACGATGCGAACACGAAAATCGAGGGTAAGTCGATCGACCAGTGGGGGAGTTCGATAGCGTCTGACGATGTCGCTCAGCTCGTTGATCGTTTGGGCAATGGATTATTCGCCTCGCTACCGACTTCGTCAGAGCGACTCTCGATTCTTGGTCGTCTGGAACAAACACCCAAGGGAAGCTTGGCCAAGCAAGCGATCATCGAACTGGCATCTTTACCCAGGATTCACATGTCATGAACTATGCACCGCACAATCGCAGACGTTTTATCGGTGATAATCTCAAGCAGGCCACCGGGCTGGCGATCGGCGTGGGTTGGCCCGGCCTTTGGATGCAAGCGATCGCGGATGAAGCAACTCGAGGTTCAACAAACTCTGATAAGATCTTGGTCGTCATTCAGCTCTCGGGAGGTAACGACGGCCTCAATACAGTCGTACCTTTTCGAGACGACGAGTATCGCAAGTCTCGTCCCAAGTTGTGCCTAGGCAAAGACGACGTGATCAAGTTGTCGGACGACATGGGGTTGCATCCCGCTTTGGAGGGACTTATGCCGGTCATCGACTCGCAGTCTTTTTCCATCGTTCATGGAGTTGGCTATCCCTTGCCGAATCGATCGCACTTTGAATCGATGGATATTTGGCACACGTGCCAGAGAAAAGATAATCGCGCCTCGTCGGGTTGGCTGGGTCGAATCATGGAAAATGGGTTCGATTCCCAAGGGGATTCTGCGGCATACCATTTGGGTGCCGAACCGCTTCCTTTGGCACTCATGGGACGAGGCGTTCAAGTGCCTTCGATTCGCGAAGTCGAGCAGATGAAGTTTAAATCCAAAGCCATAGAAGAACGCATTCCTGCAATGACTTATGAATCCAAGCTTGGAGACGAGTCAGACGATTTGCTCGGCTTTTTATCGGCCAGCACGGATAGCGCCGTGCGGGCCAGTCAGCGAATCACGGGTGTGCTCTCGCGAGCCAGTGATGATTCCGAGTTCCCGGAATCGCAACTCGGAGAAAAGCTCAAGGTGATTTCGCGTCTTATCCTGGCAGGGCTCAAGACCAAAGTGTATTACGTAACACTGGACGGCTTTGATACCCATGCGAATCAATTGGCGGCTCACGCTGGACTTTTGCGTCAGTGGGCAGATGCGTTGGGAGCGTTTCACCAGCGACTAGCCCGAGGGGGCGAATCGGAACGAGTCCTTGTCATGACGTTTAGCGAGTTTGGACGTCGACTCAAAGAGAACGCGAGCGAGGGAACGGATCATGGTGCCGCTGCACCGATGTTCCTATCGGGTCCCAAGCTACCACAGTTAGAAGCTGGCGAGCTCCCATCCTTGTCCGATCTCGACGACGGCGATTTGAAGTACCATACCGATTTCCGACGCGTCTACGCCGCCGTGATCGAGGGTTGGCTCGGTGTGTCCAGCGAACACGCACTAGGAGGACGGTTTGAGCCCCTTCCCAATTTATTCGCCGTGTAAGACGAGGACGCTAAGAATTCCACATTGGTCGCTTTCCACTCGGAGAAAGCCCAGTCTCGTAACCTCGCTTTTCGCGGAAAGTGAGGCGACTATCTTGGAGGCACTCCGAGTAGTGCGAGTTGCGGTACGCGATTAGATTTGCTCTTCGGACAGGCCGAAAGCTTGACGTAGAATCCGGCGTTCGGGTTGAATGAGCTCGACGAACTCCGATTCTTTGCCGCTGGTCAGATAGCGGATGCCGTATCGGAACAGTCGTATTGAGATCTGGAATTCCGGAAGGCTAATCGCACGTTGCTCAACCGCAGCGACATAGCTTGCTAAGACGGTGGGGGTGAATCGTTTGGCGTCGATCTTCGCCAGCGACTTCACCAGGCCGTTGGCCAAATGAGACAACGGATTCACCGCAGGTCGGTAACCATGCTTTTTAGCAGCCTGCTCGTAGAGGTCGACCAGTGTGTTGATCCGCGTTTGCAGTCGAGGTTCGTCTTCACTTAGCTGGAAAATCAGCGAAAACAGGGCAGAGGCATCTCCCAGCACGCAAAGTGGCAATTTTAACAGGGCACAGCGAATGGCTTCAAAACCATCTTCCCATCGGTGCATGGCAAAAAGTTTTTCGCTCTGATGAAATTGTAGAAAAGCATGATTCGGGTCGAGCTCGACTGCTTTATTGTAACTATCCATTGCCCTGACGCGCTCTTTGATAATCTCATCGAAACCGTAGTCCGTCCGCAATTCCTGCATCTCGTCCGGTCGATACCAGACCCGCAAGAATTTTATAAGCATATGGAGCAGGCCTTGCTCTTTCACTTCATACGCCAGTCGCATCAGTGGCTCACTAAGTTCGTAGTAGGTTTCGCGCCCGCGTTTGGTTGACATTAGATAGCCCATCTCTTCCAGGATGCGCACCTGTTTACCGATACTGCGTTGGTCTACTAGCAAGTTGCGAGCGATCTCCTTTGGGTTGACCGTACCGTGTTGGCGACACAATAGCTCGACAATCTGCCGTTGCAGCGGAGATATCCCGCGAAGACGCTCCTGATAATAAGGAGTCAGGTCGTCCGCCATTTTTTGAAAGGGTGTCACCAGTTCATCGATTGACTCTCGAGTCGCAAAACCGCTCAACACGATGTAAACGCGATGGTTACCACCCGCAAGATCGTGAATTGCCCGCACGCGACCTAGTCCGTCGGGCGTATTTAGGAATTGGACCAGCTCCATTTGGCCTTTGGTTTCAGCAATCTTCACCATTAAACTCTGAGCATCCGCAAGTGTCAGTGGTTTAAGGGGAATCTGCTGAAAGAAACCAAAGAAAGGCTCGGTGCGATCTGTCACAGCTTTGAATAAATGCTGACTGGTAGCGATCAGGCAAGCAAACGGGTGTTCGTGCAGCAGCGTCCTCAACTGATGCTGCCCGTCCGTACCTAGGTTTTCGAAAAGCAGATTCAGATTCTCGACCAGAATCACCAGTCTACGTTTTTCGAACCGTGCAACTAGGCGGCGAGTGAGAATGTCGCCGATTTCCGATGTCGGCTGATCTAGCAGTTCATTCAACCACTCCGCCGAATAATCTTGCGGATACCATTTGCACAGTGATCGATAAATCCTAACAAGCAACTGCACCATCGACGTGGTGGTTTCTTCTTCGTTTAGCCATGCGATGTGTACGGAATCGCTCGTGATAGCATCGTTGACCAAACGGTGATGCAACAACGAGACAAAATGTGATTTACCAATTCCTCGCGGACCATGAAGCAGCACATGGTGCGTAGCTTTACTCGTCGCGGTGTCGGCGATTTTTTCTAGGATATTTTGTAGCAACGGCTCGCGACCGACAAAGATGGCTTCTAGCAATTCTGGAGCCGTCTGGTTAGGCGAAAACCGCCAGATGAATTGCTCGTCGTTGAAAGGTAACAGATCGGCCGTCGGGGATTTTTTGTTGTACCGATTCATAGTCCGCGATCCAACCTCCACCAGCGTCGAATCAGCGGGAACCTAAACCGATACCCACCCTTTGTGTCTCGCGACAGATAGTGATCAGCGGACAGTCTCCCAAGAACATGATGCAAACCGATCGACCCAGTGAATATGACTCGGAATTCAACTTGTTCGTGCCGCAGACTACGAATGGTGTCGAGCACTTCTACAGCCGACTTTGAACCTTCGTTGCGTTGAATACTCTGCACCATCCAGGGCATTTCATCCCAGAAAAAGACCAACCGTTCAGGACGTTTTGATGCCATCAGGTCTTCGATCGCAGACGTTAGCAATTTCTTCCAGGTGCGGCCTTTCAGGTTGAGGTGGTCCGTCTCATTGTCCTCCAGGAACTTCTGAATAAAGTTTTTTGCCCTGGTTCCGCTGCCAAGAAAACTCTGTACGTCGTTGTAAACCAGCTCGGCAAATTCCTGTGCCGAATGGACTTGCTCAACGTTCCGATAGATGGGCCTCCAGCCAGGTTTTGGCTGCATTAGCATCTTTCGAAGAATCTGCGTCTTACCGATTCGCCGCTCTGCATCCATCAATATGCTTTGGTTTTCCAAGCGTTCCCAAAGCAAGGCAATGAGGTGATCTCGCCCGTAAACTCCTTCAGGGGCAAGGTTTCCGCCTGGATTTGCTTTCATTTTCCCCTCCCAGAAACTCGGTCAAGTTTTCTTGCCGAGGTATTTTATGTCGATATTGACGTACGTCAATAAAGAAATCTGTTGTTTTTGTGTCATTAATACCAGCTCCGCAGGCGATGCTCGTGCGGAGTGCTGGGTAGTGCAAGAGACTAATAACGAAGCTGCCGAACGAGGCTGTGTTCGCAGTTTGAGTCTATCCTCGCTTTACACTACGCCGCGAATGCGCTGCGAATCATGATGCACCAGATTGCTACTAGGCCAATCTGAAGTGGCACGTCTTCGTCGAGCATAGCTTTACATTCCGATTGTATCGGATCAGATGCAAATGTTCCTACTTGCTTGTTTCCCATAAATGCATCGAGGGTTGAAGACCAAATCCGTCGCTGCCTGATGACAAAGAGTTTGTCACCCACCGTGCTCCTAATGACTACGTTCGGTGAACAGAAGTAAGCATGATCCATATGAAATGCGTACTGCACACCTAATTCCGTTTCCACAGTCGCAAACCCAAACTTCAAAATCGAGTCACGCATCTGAAGTGTTCCTGTCCCCTTCCATCGATCGGCATCACCCTTCGCGATAAAACCGTCTGGACATTCAATTGCGATCCCGACATGGGTTAACGTGCGTCCCTGTACCCGACGTGCTGAGAAGTTGATGGAATGAAGTAGTCTCGCATGGTCAATATTCGCTTTAGATATAAAGTCCCTATTCATCAGTTATCCGAGGCCTAGTCGAGGCGATCTCACGGTTAAATTGGCCGCGGGAACAGATCGATTTGTTTTGCTTAGCTTCGAATCATGCGTATAGTGAGCAGCCCTATTCAGTCGTTATCTCGTTGTCGTCGTGAACCTGAACATCGATCGCCATATCGTCACTACGCACTTCATAGTATCGCTCTGGCTTGCGATAGACATTCACCATTTGGTGTCCGGTAGAGAAAGTGTTCTCCTCAAGGTATTTAGAATTGCCCCATATCATTTCCTCAACGGCATGACTCGCATATTCGTGAAACGCTCCACTCGACTTCACAAAAGCCTCAATCATGGCAATCTTATGGAGATTGTCGACACCCTCAGTTTCATTATCCGGCATGACGATAAAGAGGTAGTCCCGAGCACGGCTGATAGCTACATTTAGGATGTTCTGCTTGTTTAGAAACATCTGCGGACTCCGCGATATCGCGGGTGGTGGATTGAATACGGCAATAATGATGTCGCACTCGTCACCCTGGAAGCCATGAATTGTTCCGACCTGAATGTCGACAGCATCTGGTTTGGTAGCCCACGAGTCATTTAGTCTGCTTAACAGATTCGCCTGAGCGCGATACGGGGCGATCACCCCGATGCTGAATCTGGCCGCACAGTCACGATGTATCTGTCCAGCCAGCCACCGAAGGAACTCGAAACTGAACAGTGCCGAATAAGTTTGATAAGGCGTTCCGCTCTCTAACCGCTTTGCCCGATAGATACTTTCGTATTTGCTGACGGGAAACTTAATCAGGTTGAGAGGCTGAACAGTGCAGCCATTGAACTTCAGTGGAAGCTGTGTTTCAACATCGCGATGATGTTTCAAGATTCCATCGTAGGTAAAGCGGCTAAACACCTCACCAATCGCGGGGATACTCCGATATTGCTTTTCTAGGTTTGTTATCGGATAATTATACGGCTCAGGCGAAGGATTGGCAAAAGAACCCGCTTTGTCAAGTCCAACCAATGTGAAGATGTTCTCATCCTTCCATTGCTCGATGGCGACAATCGGCTCAATCTGGAAAGGGTCTCCGGCAATGATGAACTTCTGGGGGCTCTGCGAGTAAAGTGGGTAGATAATGCTGGCAAGAGAAATCATTGAGGCCTCGTCAAAGACGATAGTATCCCAATTTATTTCATTTAGCCTCTTACCGTTTTCGCCAGCAAAGCCGTCGTAGGAGAAGCGAGCGATGGTCGTGACCAAAACACATCGGTTCAACGCGTTGATATCAAAAGATCTATCTCGCCACACGCCTGCATTCTCTATGTGCTCGTCTGCGGAAGTTCCGAAGCGAACGAGCCATTCCAAATAAGTGGAATCATCGCCCATCTTCTCCATAATACGAGTCGTCAGAACATCTGCAGCCTTGTTGGTCGGGGTCAAGACAAGCACCTTTGACTTCTTCGCATCACGCATCCTCGGAATTAGTACATTCTCAGCGAGGTGGGTAGTTTTACCAGTTCCGGGCGGACCGAACACGAACTCAATGTCCGGCGTCATCCCTGCTTTCATGTCGAACTTTTGGTCAAAGGGCAATTCTCGGAAACGCTCCAGCAATTCACGGAGCAAAAAAGATGGATTCTGAACTTCGATTCGCGCTTCGCAAACCTGCCCCAAATCAATCCCGGATAACTCGTCTGCTGATTCAAGCTTACCAAGCAGTAAAAATTCCTGCGCGGTGAACGATTCAATACGAAGCTTTCCTGTACGGCCATCTCCAAATTCGAGATCCACTCGCACTCCCGAAAACTCTTCGATGGATTGCGGGATACAACGACTAGGCTCCTTCAGCAATACGGTACGGGGCGACTTCGAATCTCGCTCGATCTTTCCAAAGCTTATGGAAATGGTCTTTCCGTCCGCGTTCTTTTCGCCGCTTGCCATTGATTCTAATTCGAGCATAGCAAGGAACCAGCCGAAGCTGTAACGTGGCAATGCATTAGCTTTGTCATTAAGTGCCTGTTCACGCTCTATGCGATCAAGTTCGCTTGCAAAACGATCCTTTACCCGCTCAAGTTTTTTCCCGTAGTCAACCGCTTTTGGAGTGAAGTCGTCTGTATCTTCAATTGTGTCAGTTTGCACTGTTTCCAAAAACGTATTGGCTTTCTGGCGTGGTGAACGAGAATTGGTAACGGATCGGCGTCGTCTTTCAATTTCTTCGATTAGGGGAGAATTTGGTGAAATCTGTTCGCCGCCAGTTTCACCCTCTTCCGTCGTTGCCTGAACGTTCTTTCTTCGCTTAGCGTCTTCAATCGCCGTTCGGATTTCTTCTTCGGACAAGCCTGATTTTTCGATTTCATCCGCAAGTCTGATTTTTCGAGACTCCTCCTCGCTCAAGTGCACTGAGTACTGGGCTTCATCCCGGATTTCCAGAAACTTGATCAACGCTTCCGCACCTATACCAGATATGCCATATGCGTCGGAAAGAGATTGGATCGTGACTGCATCAGCCGAAACTAATTCACCAGCCTTGTTGAGAATCCATTTCGCTGTTAAAAGCCGCCGCTCTTCAGTCGATTTGAAGTACTCATTTTGTTTATGGTAGTAAACCCAAGTGTGCTGACCATTCAAGCTTTGTAGAAGCGCAGCGTTGGAAAGTATTCGCCACAGAAGCACGGAACGAGCAGGAGTCATGCTCGCAATGATCTGCTCGCACCCATCAAGATACTTGTCTTCGTACTTATGCATTTTCCCTTTCGCCGTCAGACACTGGCCGTCAACTTCCGCGCGTGAAATCGCCCGAGAAAATACACTAAGAGACTTTCTAACTCCTAGTTGTTCGAAAAACTTCATCAGGTTCTCGTGGTCACTTGCATCTACCATCTCGCGATACTCGTTCAAAGACAAAAACAGAGTTTCCGGCTTGGTCTCAAACCATGCCTTCAAATCCGTTGACGGAAGATACAATTCTGATGCGATTGCTCGATAAACCGTTGGGTCGTTCGCTTTCTTGCAGCGAAGAAATTTCTTGTCCTTTATCAGTTGAACAAACGATGCAGTTTCTTCATTTCTACACTCTTTGAAGTAACGAAAAAACTTCATGAAATGGGCGGTATTGTCAAACGCCGCGTCGTTGCAATATGCCAGAAGAATTTTGTTGTAAATCTCATCGCGGAGACTCGGTTTCTTTACTCCGACCTTCTCGAAAAACTCACGAGTGGCTTTATTTGACAGCAATTCCTGATTGACAGTTGTGTAGCCGTCAATATCGTCGTCTGGCAAAAAAAGGATGAGCTGATCCTCAATGTCGAAAGCTGGTGTCGGTTGGCCACATTGGTCAAGGAAGATGGGCTTGTACTTAACAGACCTTTGATAGGAAGTTCGTTCGGAAAGGTAGCTGTATAGGTTGTGCAGCCATTTCAAGGGTTGAGAAGAGATGAAATCATGGTTGATTTTCTTGAGCACATCTTCAGGAGTGAGACTCGAGACAATTAGATTTGGCTCTTTGCGATTCCAAGCTCGGGCGTCGCCACCATCGATGTAATCCGCCATTTCTCGATTAGCGCTTTGAACTTCTTTTTTGCCACGACTCCGAAACACCCAACGAGCATCTTTTACACCAGTCAACTGAGCCAGTTGTTCATCGGAGAATAGTTCGATCAATTCGGTATCAGATGCCCAGAATGAACATTGCTTGTATGCGCATATTCCATTTATCGTCGGCAAAAGGGAATCGGTCTGAAACTTACTCTTTATGGCGGTGAATATAGGACTAAACGATAGCTTACGTCTATCGTCCATGCTACTGAATTGTTCCTCGTCGTAAGGAATGATGTCAAGGATACCGTCATCTATTAATCTGTTGTCTCGAAGAATCGGAAGGCTGTCTGCGGCTAGTTGCGCTAACTGTTTGACTAAATCGTGGTTGTGCTTTTCTCCAGCCTTGATTCCTTCTCGGCTATCTGTGAGAAGAAACGGCGCATGAAGAACGAACTTAAGTGTCGTCGCTTCCTTAGTTGGGAAGAAACAAAATGCTGGACGGTCAATTGGTTCCAGCCTTCCGTCTGCCCCAAAACCATAGCCGAGTGAAAATGAATGTCCACTTGCATTTTGTCGATTAAACATGACCAGGCGTTGCGTAGTACTTTTTCCGTTCACTTCAAGTGCCAGCGTAAGCCACTGAACTGTGATGTCACCATACTCTACTTCGCGAGTGATTTCTTTGGTGTATCTTCCAGTAACACTGTCCGATTTAAACGACACGGAACAGAGATTCGAAAGAAACAAGACAGGAAACTCCAGAGCTTGTAGTTTTTCAAGTATCTCATCATGACAATCTTGGGGGCGCTTTATTTTGTGGTCAAAGGGGAAGAAGAATACTGTCTCCTCGGGCTTCCTCCAATCAAGATCGGAATCCAGCATGTGCGGCACGATAAACCGCTCAATCTTGAACTGGATCTGAGGATCGTAAATGTGCGGCGTACGCGTGTATTGAAATACGGCCTTGAACCCGACACCGAACTTGCCGATAGACGATTCTGTCTTGTTGGAATTCGCGATGGATGTAATAGCATTGATATGGCCTAGAGTCCCATTGTTAGTATCCACTTCTTCGTTGTGCGGATTCGATAGAGTGAATCGTACAGGACCGTTGTGTGCAAAAAAAAGACCCTTTACGTCAAGGCGGAAATGCCCCGTTGTCGCTCTGACATCATCTGCGTTCTGTAAAAGCTCGTAAATAAAATGAGCCTGATCGGAATACTTGTCAACGACGCTTCGCTGAACGCCGCGCATTGAGGGCTTCTCCAGCATCCCGGCACTTTCGGAGCGATCTATTGTAAGCGATTCAAACCACGTCTTATTCTGTTCTGTCATCAGTGAAGTTGAGGATATGCCTCTGTTGAAATGAGTCTGAAATAAGTGACGGGGTGTAACCGGCATTCCGACAGATGGCTCGAGAAACTGGGGTAAACCAAAAACGACCAACCTGCGATGATATAGCTTCATTACATCTCTTCACCAAGGCAGGAGGCCGCAGTTATGACGATCGCAAAGTCCAACAGTTCTGACAAGTCCCACACACCGCAAAACCCAAAAGATTTATTAGCAGAACTGACCAATTCTCACTCAAAATTGATTTCCCTGGTTCGCACGGCGGTCGCTGAGGAAAAGTCTTTTGATGAAATCGAACGGAAAACAAAGCAGGCCGTTTTGGAGATTGGCCGTCAAGCCATGGGTCTGTTCGTCTCGCTCCAAGGAGACGGAGATCTCGGTTCCGAGGTCGTATCGACTAATAAAAAGCCACTTTATCGCTCCGAGGCTAAGTCGTTACCCCGAATCCGATCCATCTTTGGTGTTCACAGTTTCTGACAATACACATACGCCCCACAGGCCAAGAAACGCATCGAACTACTGCCAATCAGCGCATGGATGTCACTTCTGGAAAACCAGTGGTCATTTTTCCTTCAAGAGTTCTCGCAAATGCTTGTACCAGTGCTTACACCGTTGACCCACACCAGCGTACTGCCGAGGACGTAACAGATGCATTATTCCGGGAGGAGATCTTGGAGGAACCAATGACCACTCGCCCCGAACCAAAGAACAAAAACACGACAGCTCATCTGCCTCTATCGGAGGACAACGGCGATGGGACAACTGTTGAAATCACGGCCATTACTGTGGGAGTTAGCTGGTTGGCTGAGCAGGTTGCAGCTAGGCGAAAGCCTGGTCAAAAGCTCCCTATTCTCCAAAATGGCCTTCGAGGCGAAAAGAAGAAAGAACTGGACAGGATATGTGGCTACTTGGAGCAGAACACAGATCGAATGCGGTATGATGTTTACTTGGCAGAGGGCTATCCGATAGCTTCGGGCGTGATAGAAGGAGCTTACTGTCACTTGGTAAAGGATCGGATGGAGCGAAGTGGCATGCGTTGGCAACTTAAGGATGCTCAGAGCATGCTTCACGTGCGAACCTTACACCAAAGCGATCACTTAAGATGCTTCTTGGACGATCGCATAAAAACTGAGGTCGCAGCATTTCACCCGAATCGATCGCTACTAACCAACTACGAAACCATGGTACTAGCATGCTAACGCATCGGAATGCCGGTTACACCATTCTGAACCTAAGGTGGAGTATCGGTAGTCAACGCGTACCAAGACTAACGCGATCGACGCCAGAGTCGTAGCCTGAACCCCTTGCAGAACCAATTTCAGATAGGCTTACTTCGACTGAATTTTAGGGAAAAAACTGAAATGAATGCCGTTATGATCAAGAATCGGGCTTGATACGAAAATGGCTGTTAAGGGACAAGTTAGTTAGTATCTGTCCCGAACCGTTTTTTTGGTTGAAAGTATCGTAAATTCAAAAAAAAGCTCCTCGAAGATTGGTAGTTGAAGCGATGTCGCGGTTGTTCGAAGGTCGGCTGGGAACGTTACCTTCAACTGACAATCCTTGGCCGCGACCTGCACACGCCCGGCCGCGTGCTGATCGCTTCAAACTTTGCTAACTAAAACCAAGACCGCACCACCGATTCGCGGAATCAAGTTCTTTGCGGGACAGACGCTCGTTAGATGTTGCAGCTACTGAATCTCGTTCCGGAAAGCTCGAATGAAAGTGGTTTCGCCAATGTTCAAACGCTGGTCTAGGAATCGATTGATGAGGTCGGCAGCGAGACCTGGTAGTTCCATGCTCGTGGAAATTGGTTCGTACCGGCCTTTTTGTAGTCGATAGAATTGCACCGACTTGCCGTCATGTCGCCAAACCTCTCGCACTTTCATGTCTGCGAACAGTTCTAACTTGTCAATTGCGGAGTTGGTCAGCTCTACCTCGACCACCAAGTCCGGTGCCGGATCAACTTCAAAATCAAGTTCCTCCTTCGCCAGCACTTGGTTTAAATTGGTGATGTAGTAAGACTCATCTGCTTCGTGGCCTTTCTTGATATCGCCACGTTTCACGGTGACCGAAGCAACACTAAGTATCTCGATGCCCCTGATCTCTGAATAGGTTTCGATCATGCGACCCATGAGACGGCCAAGGTGTTCATGTTTACGCCTAGGGCTCATCATTTCCAAAATTCCGCCACTGTAGGTCATACGCGGAATGCTGCCTCGACGCTCATCGGCCAGTGCGACAAATGTTTCCCAGCTGACATTCTCTATAACCATTCGCGTCTCGGGGGCTTCGTTGATGACGGCACTCATTGTTGGGAACTCCCTAAAAAATTCTGCTGCTGCTTGCTCTTAATTGTAACATGAGGTTGATGAAATCAACGGAATTCGTTGAGTGCGCCTAACTTTTGACCGTGGGGCGAGCTCCATCGCGAGAATTTCGCGAGGTCTTTAAGGCTCTATACGGGGATTTCGCCTTCTAGTTGCGGGCTTAGCGGCTTTGCGAGCTAGGGGGGAGGCGTTACACTCTAGCCCCGCATAGATCACCTAAATAGTATAGTCTGTCTCCGTTTTTTGACACGTCGTTGCAGATCAGCTCATGAAGTACTCCATCGCACTCATCTCACTTTTGGCCGTCTTTTGGCTGACGTTGTCGGGGTACTTTTATGCATTCCTTTTGCTCTTAGGGGTGTTGTCTTGCCTCTTTGCGTTTTGGATCGCTAGACGGATGGATATCGTGGACAACGAAGGGGTCCCGGTTCAGATCGGGGGCGTGGCACTTATCAAGTACTTTTTTTGGCTGGTGAAGCAAATCGCGATTTCGAACATGAACGTGATCAAGATCGTCATTAGCAAGAAACCAGAGGTTCGCCGTGCAATGTTCCAGGTTCCAGCGTCTCCTAAGTCATCCATCGGGCAAGTTATTATGGCAAACTCCATTACCTTAACTCCGGGGACGGTTACCACTAGTATTCAACCGGACTCGATGCAAATTCATGCTTTGGTCGATCCCGGGACAAATGATCCCACCATTCTTGAGATTGATCGGCGAGTTCGTGAGTTGGAGGGGCTCTAAATGTCCGAATGGCGCGAGTTACTTTGGAGTTCCGGGCTGATTGCAGTCGCACTAAGCGTTCTTGTGACGCTAACGTTCGCCTTTATGCGGTCGCGGTTAGGGCCAACGGTCTTTGATCGGATCGTGGCTTTAAACATGTTCGGTACCAAGACGGTATTGTTGATTTGTGTCATCGCATTTTGGTCGGATCGAACTGACTTTTTGGATCTAGCATTGATCTTCAGTTTGATGAATTTCATCGGAATGGTGGCGGTATTGCGATTCACTACGGTTGGCGATTTTAAGGGAGACCAGCTGCAATGATAATGGAACTTTTGAGCTGGATCGTCGTTATCATCGCCTCGATATGCATCTTGGGCGGAGCGTTCTGTTCTGTTGTCGGCGGACTTGGGATTGTTCGTTTACCCGATTTCTATTCGCGTCTTCACAGTGGTGGGGTCACCGATACGGCGGGCGCGGGGCTCATTCTGTTGGGATTGATGATCTATTCGGGATTCAATCTGGTGACGGTCAAGCTATTGATGATTCTGTTTTTCTTTCTGATCACAAGTCCGAGTGCGTGCCATGCCTTAGCAAAAGCTGCGATGCGACAAGGAGTGGAACCTGAGCTTGACAAGCCGTCTGGGACTGAGACTTAGATGGAAACAACTACAACAATGAAACTCTTCGGCTGCTCGTGGCTTCTTTTGAGATGCGGGCAATTCCATGGTGGTGCTAACTAAAGATGGACATAGTACGTTTCGGAATACTTGGGTTGCTTATGGTGACCGCAGTCATGGTGGCGAGACAGCGCAACCTGTGGGCTGCGATCATGGCGAGCGGAATCTTTAGTTTCCTAGGTGCAAGCTGGATGATGCTGTTGGATGCGCCGGATGTTTCCTTTACGGAAGCTGCCGTGGGAGCAGGGATCTCAACGGTTCTAATGTTGAGCACGCTGGCCCTCGTTGGCAAGCAAGAGGTGGCAGGCAAAGTGAAACCGCTTCCACTTATCACCGTTACGCTCACAGGTTTGGCCTTGATTTACGGTACGCTTGACATGCCGCTGTATGGAGATCCCAATGCACCGATCCATCTGTACCCCAGTCCTGGTTACGTTGAGAAATCCATGCACGATATGCATGGGCTACCCAACGTCGTGACCTCCGTTCTAGGAAGCTACCGAGCGTTTGATACGTTGGGGGAAACCATGGTGGTTTTCACCGCTGGCATTGCAGCTTTGTTGATTTTGCTGAGCGATCCCAAAACACCACCTCCCACTCTGAGCGATGGAGCGGTCCCGGTCGAGCAAGCGCGATTACGGATGAGCGACTTTCTTATCATTCGAGTTGTCAGCAAGATGCTGATACCTTTCATCATCTTGTTCGGACTTTACGTTCAGTTTCATGGCGACTACGGTCCAGGCGGTGGTTTCCAAGCGGGGGTGATTATTGCTGCCGCGTTCATCCTCTACGGATTGGTGTACGGTCTCGACGCGACGCAGCGTGTCGCACCGAAGGGTGTTGTTGAGAAACTGTTAGCTTTGGGGTTGATGATGTATGCGGGGACTGGTTTTCTGACGTTGTTGATGGGAGGAAAGTATCTCGAATACAACGTTCTTGAACATCACTGGCTCGAAAAGTACCACGTCCCTAGTGGGCAACATCTGGGGATTTTTTTAATCGAACTCGGAGTCGGTTTGACGGTTACATCGGTCATGATCACGATTTATTACGCGTTTGCAGGTAGGCGACCCGCTGTATGAGTACCGCTCAACTTTTCGGTTTATTCAACTATTGGGTGTTCGTCTTTCTGATGATGCTGGGCTTTTACATGGTGATCGCGCGCCACAACTTCATCAAGAAGATCATCGGCGTGAACATCTTTCAGATCGCAGTCATCTTGATGTACATCACCATGGGCAAGGTGGATGGCGGAACGGCCCCGATCGTGAAAGCAGAGATCGCAAAACACTTCGAACATCACGATGACCACCATCCGAATGATACGCATGACGATGATGGCGCTAGTGATGAAACCGCCGAAGTAACCACAAAGGAAGTCAAGCCCGCTTTCGTCGACACGACCGTCTATTCGCACCCACTGCCGAGCGTTTTGATGCTGACCGCGATCGTGGTCGGCGTGGGAACAACTGCCGTCGCCTTATCTTTGATTGTTCGAATTCGGGAGGATTATGGAACCATTGAAGAGGATGAAGCGTTAGCCATGGATATGGCCATGGAAAAGGCGATGGATAGGAGTGAAGCGTAATGGAACATTTGCCTATCCTACTCGTTGCGATACCCATGATGGCAGCACCTGCGTGCTTGCTACTAGGGCATCGACGGTTGGTCTATATTTTCACCTTACTCATTACATGGATAACCTTTGCCAACTCCTTGATGTTGCTGAGCAAGGTTCTCGACTCGGGTAAAATCAATTACCAGATCGGTGCTTGGGCCCCTCCTTACGGTATCGAGTTTGTGGCAGATCACCTGAGTGCGTTTGTCGCGATGTTCGTTTCTGGGATGGGGGCGATCGTGCTGGCGTATGCTCCTAGATTGGTTGAGGTGGAGATACCTGCTTCCCGGCAGCATTATTTTTGTAGTTTGTATCTGACTTGCTTAACAGGCTTGTTGGGGATCACACTGACGGGTGACTTGTTCAACGTCTTCGTGTTTTTGGAGATCTCTTCTCTATCGACTTATGCATTGATCAGCTTGGGCAAGGATCGGCGGGCCGTCTTGGCATCGCTGCAATACTTGTTCATTGGAACGATTGGTGCCACGTTCTTTTTGATCGGGGTGGGCTTGCTGTACCAAGTGACAGGTTGCTTGAACATGCATGACCTAGCTGGCCGATTAGTAGAGCTGGAGACGGTCAATGCACAAGGCGTTATTTTACTTCCATCGACTCGCACGCTCCGGGTCGCGTTGGCATTTATGACGGTCGGCTTGGCGGTGAAGATGGCGGTCTTTCCGGTCCACAAGTGGCTTCCGAATGCCTACACTTATGCGCCAAATGTGGTGACCTGCTTTTTGGCTGCTACGGCTAGCAAAGTGGCCGTTTACGCATTGATTCGTTTGATCTTTGGCGTATTCACGATGGAATTTTCGTTCGATCTTTTGCCAATGAGGTACGAGCTGATTCTGCTATCGTTTTTCGGAATTTTTGCGGCATCTCTAACAGCGATTCTACAGAACGATGTCAAGAAGATTCTCGCCTACTCCAGTGTCGCCCAGTTGGGTTACATGGTTTTAGGGGTCAATCTGATCAATGTGATGGGGCTCAGCGGTGCGATTGTGCACATGTTTAATCATGCTGTGATTAAGGCCGCTTTGTTCATGGTCGTTGGCTGCATGGCTTATCGATTAGGATCGGTTCAGCTCGATGATTGGAAGGGAGCGGGTAAAACGTTGCCATGGACTTCCTTTGCCTGGGTGCTTGCGGGATTGGGATTGATCGGAGTTCCACTCACGGCTGGCTTTATCAGCAAATGGGCATTGTTGCTGGCACTCGCACAGGAAGAAAAATGGATACTTTCCGGTGCCATGGTAATCAGCTCCATCCTGGCGGTTATCTATGTTTGGAGGGTTGTCGAAGTGTTGTACTTTAGCGAACCCAGCGAAAAGGCTAGTCAGGCCAAAGAAGCACCGCTGTCAATGCTATTTCCCACGTATGCCTTGATCGTGGTGATGTTCGTCTTCGGATGTTGGACCGATTACTCCTTTGGGATCGCACAGCAAGCCGCAACCCAATTGTTGGAGGTAGCTGCGAAATGACCAATGATCAACTACTGATAGTCTCCCTGGCGTTACCGCTTATCGTTCTGCTGTTCAATTTTCTATTTGGTTTCAAAGCGAATTTGCGAGATGGAACGACAGTCGTATTGGCGTGTGTCTTGTTCGGTATCAATATCAAGCTCGCGACTCAGGTTTTTGGCGGAGAGTTGGTTGCTTGGGAAGGATGGGAGGTGATGCCGGGCTTTCGTATCGCCTTTTCCATTGAACCGCTCGGGATGTTATTCGCACTGGTGGCATCGGGGTTGTGGATTTTGACCACCATCTATGCTGTAGGTTACATGCGTTCCCATCATGAAGCGAACCAAACACGTTTCTTCGGATGCTTTGCGTTAGCAATATTCGCGGCAACAGCTGCGGCGTATTCCAAAAATTTGTTCACACTGTTCATAGCTTACGAGCTGATGACCGTTTCGACCTATCCACTCGTGACCCACCATGGCACGACCGAGGCTCGCAACGGTGGTCGGGTATACATGGGAATCCTTTTCACGACCTCGATTGGTTTTTTGCTGCTAGCTTTGGCCTGGACGCAACAGATCGCCGGTACTTTGGATTTCCGGGTTGGTGGTATTCTTGCGGATGCCTATGAATCGGGACGAGTGTCGGGTACAAAGCTAACGATACTTTTGGCTTTGTACGCGTTCGGAATAGGCAAAGCGGCCTTGATGCCGATCCATAGATGGTTGCCAGCAGCGATGGTTGCGCCGACACCGGTGAGTGCTTTGTTGCATGCGGTCGCGGTGGTGAAGGTTGGTGTGTTTTTCGTTATGAAGGTAGCGGTATTCGTCTTCGGGATGGATCTGCTGCGCCAAACGGAGGTTAGCGTTTGGCTTTGCTATGCTGCGGGAATATCTCTATTGCTGGCCTCGATTGTCGCCATGACCAAGGACAATTTAAAGGCGAGACTCGCTTATTCGACAGTTGGCCAATTGTCCTACATTACTTTGGGGGCTGCGTTAGCGACACCCAACAGTGTGATAGGAGGCGGCATGCACATCGCCATGCACGCGGTAGGCAAGATAACTTTGTTCTTCTGTGCAGGTGCGATCTATGTTGCCACACACAAGAAATATATCAGTGAGATGCGTGGGCTCGGGAGGCAGATGCCATTCACTTTTGGTGCTTTTCTCGTTGCGTCGCTTTGCATCATAGGTTTGCCACCGGGCGGTGGTGCATGGAGCAAATGGTTCTTGGCGACGGGGACGGTGGAGCGAGCCATGGAGAATGGCCAATCGCATTTCTACTTTTTGACCGCTGCCTTAATGATCAGTTCCTTGTTGAACATCGCCTACCTCATCCCGATTCCCATGTTGGCCTTTCTCAACATACCAGAAAAGGATGGCGATTCTGAACAGGACAGCCATAGCGAGAGCAGCGAGGAATCCCACGGTCATGGTCACAGCGATGAACATGGCAATGGACATCACAAAGCATCCGGAGGCGAAGCTCCTCTGGCGTGTGTGATTCCACTTTGCTGCACAGCCTTGATCAGCGTCATTTTATTTTTCACTGCTGGATGGATCTACGATGTCCTACTGCCAATCACTAAAAGCTAGCCGAATTAGTTTCCATGCAAAATAGTCAACCGCACGAGTCATCGCATGATGGTCACAAGCCAACCGATTTGAGTTGGTTCGATCACCCATCCAATGTTCGAAAGATCATTGTGGGCTTGATCGTAGCCTGCGTTGTTTTGGTTCTCGCCGATCTCTTTTACACCAACGATCATCCTCACTTTTCCTGGGAGACCATCTTTGGCTTCCAGGCATGGGTGGGCTTTGTTGCGTTCGTAGTTATCGTGTTTCTTGGCCGATTCTTGAGGCTGTTCGTTCGTCGAGAGGAGAACTACTATGACTGAGATTCTCCCTCCAGGTTGGGTGTTGATGCTGGGGAGCCCGTTGTTGCTGTTGCTTCCCAAGAAGTTTCGCCCCTACGGCGTGCTTGGACTATCGGTGTTGAGTTTGATGCTGTTTCTGGTGTTGCGTCCGACGACGGCATCGTTTTCGTTGTTCGGGCTTGAATTGCAACCGGTTCGGGTCGATTCCCTTTCGTGGCCGTTCGTTTTGGTTTTTCATATCGCAGCCATTCTGTCGAGTATCTATTCGTTGCATTCGAATGATCTCAAGCAGCAGATAGCAGGGTTGGTGTATGGGGGCGCGGGTATTGCGGCCGCTTGTGCAGGGGATCTGGTATCGCTGTTTGTGTTCTGGGAAATAACGGCGATATCCAGTGTGTTTCTGATCTGGGCGAGTGAAACGCGCGCTTCGTATCGGTCCGGGATGCGTTATTTGATTATTCAGGTCGGATCGGGCGTGTTGCTTTTATCTGGTGCCATTGTTCAATTTGTAGAAACCAAGTCGATCGCCTTCATCCCTATGGCAAACGATGGTTCTTCATTGAGTGTGGGAGCGTGGCTGATTCTCGCGGCGTTCGGAATCAAGGCGGCGTTTCCGCTCATGCACAATTGGTTACAGGATTCTTATCCACAAGCTACGGTGACCGGCACCGTTTTTCTAAGTGCGTTCACGACGAAGCTCGCCATTTACGCGTTGGCACGAGGATTCGCGGGCTTTGATTTGTTGATTGGGATCGGATGCGTAATGACGTTATTCCCAATTCTCTTTGCCGTGATAGAAAACGATCTGCGTCGCGTTCTGGCTTACAGTCTGAACAATCAGCTCGGATTCATGGTAGTAGGAATCGGCATTGGTACAGAGCTCGCCATCAATGGAACCGTGGCGCATGCTTTCTGTCATATCATCTATAAAGCACTTCTGTTCATGTCGATGGGGGCGGTTTTGTTGCGGGTCGGAACGTGCAAGGGAACCGAACTAGGTGGATTGCACAAATCGATGCCGTGGACCACGACCTTTTGCATTATCGGGGCAGGTGCCATCTCTGGATTTCCTCTGCTGTCAGGATTTATCAGCAAGTCGATGATTATCTCCGCAGCTGGTGAGGAGCATCTGCTTTGGGTTTGGATCACGCTGTTGATTGCATCCGCAGGGGTTATGGAACATTCTGGGATCAAAATTCCCTTTTTCGCATTCTTTGCTCACGATTCTGGCAAGCGGGTGAAGGAAGCTCCTCTCAACATGCTAATCGCTATGGGAGCGGCCTCTGCGTTGTGTATAGGTTTGGGAGTAGCTTATCCGTTGCTGTACAGAATATTACCTTACAGCTTTGGAGATCATCCTTACCATCCGTATACGATCCCGCACGTTGTGGGGCAGTTGCAGCTATTGGCGTTTGCGGCTTTGGCGTTCGTATTCTTGATCAAGTTTCATTTGTACCCCGCCGAAGAACGAGCCACAGTCCTGGATACCGATTGGTTCTATCGCAAGCTAGCTCCGAAAGTTTTGGGGGTGATAGGTACGGCTTTCCAGTCGTTTGATCAATGGGTGCGAAGCCTCGCTCTTCGAGGGCTCAAGTGGATTCATGAAGGATTTCGAATCAGCTTTAGTGAGCAAGGAGTTATGGGTAAGCCGTGGTCGACTAACGCTATGGCCTTTTGGGCAACGCTGATGTTGGTCGTGGCTTTGCTCATGAACTACTTGAACATGCAGTGATAGGTAATATGGACCAACAGTATGTTCAAAGATGCGAAAGGATCGGATAATGGTACACACCAGATTCCAGCGGGCGTTAAATCGAGTCATCCGAACAGCAAACCGCTTGGGAAGCGTTTGACACACATTCTCAGGCGTGGACATTTGTACCTTGGTTTGTTTTTATTACCCTGGGCTTTGCTTTACGGCGTAACTGGTTTTCTCTTTAATCATCCGACTTGGTTCTCGGATTCTCCGGTCATCTTTTTCAATAGCCAGGATTTGGTGGGAACCGATTTGGAGCAACCACCTGAACTGAATGCTTTTGCAGAGTCGGTCGTCAGTGTTTTGAACGAGCATAACCCATCTGCTGACAAGTGGTCTGTGGAGCCGGGTACAGCGCGATTTACGGGGCGTGATGCTTTTGTTGCAAATGTTCAGTCGGGAACGCGGCAGTTTTTCTTTGTACTCGATTCCAACATGAGAACGGGATTGATACGAGAGAACACGACCAAGCGGCCGAAGCAAACCGTTGCTCCGTTCGCGACATCGGAACTGTTAAAGGGGAGCGATCCAAGTGTTGTGAGCAAACCAGCGGGAACCAGAACGCTCGATGGTTTAACGCAGTTGCATTCCATCGTGGATTATTTACAAAATGCTGCACCGACTATCATGGAACGCAAGGGATTGCCTAGCGGAATCGCCACAGTGAACAGTGTTCCTGACTTAAAGTTTCTAGTCACCTCTGAGGAGGGACGATGGACTGCTTCGTATAATCTGTTGACGAAGCAAGTTAGTGGAGTCGAGGGAGAGCCAGCAATTGATTTGCCTTGGCGCAGTTTCCTGTTGCTTATGCATCTTGGTCACAAGTATCCAGGTGAAGTGAACACCAAGTGGTTTTGGGCACTCGGGGTAGATGCTATGTCACTCACTTTGTGTTTTTGGGGACTTTCGGGGCTCGTAATGTGGTGGCAGATCAAAGCAGTTCGCAGTTTGGGGATTGTTGTTTTGATCGCGAGCGTCATCGTTGCGTCGATTCTGGGCCTGGCAATGTACAGCACATTTCTTGGGTGATGCCCGTGCTTTGCAGTCAAGACTCCGTAGCAGTAGGCCGTAACAGGGCTTTGCGAACCACTTTTTATTAGATCAATATCAGAATTCGGGGGCTTTGGAGCGACTGATCGTCTTAGTACAATATGATTAGGGGCATTGATTCAGCAAGAGTTGGGCCGATCGTTGTCTTGCCTATGTCCCTAGACGGTTTGGGGCTGCAAGCATGGCTTTCTCGTTGTGTAGGTCAACATGGAACGAAGTGGAATCACAAGTGGTGAAGTGAGCGAAACGATCGCAGCTTCCCCATTCGGCAATCAGCGAGATGCGACCCCGCGTTTTCAGTTCCCAATCGCGTTGATGATGGTGCTAATCGTTGTATGCATGGCATGCTTTTCGATTACCTTGATGGCCTTGCGGATTCCAGAGGTGCAAGGTTTGGTCAGAGATCTGTTCGGTGGCAGCAAGGGGGCGAGATCGACTGATTACGGTTCGCATTTGCGTTTCTTGATGGTCTGTTACTCTGCCCCTTTGATGATCACTGGGCTTGCTGGCGTTGTGTACTATGTATCGGTTTGGGTAAGGGGTTCCAAATCGGAAGTAGAAGATGACGAAGACGATTCTCCCTTTTCCTAATGATCTTCGGATTTTTGTAGAGCATTGATTGGTGTAGGTGAATAATGACCGAGCTTCAAAAAGCGATCGAGCGACATTTGGGACTCACCTTTTCTAGCGAAGAGGTTACGTACTATCAACTGCTTGATGTTCCCATCGATTCGGACAACGAGGCAATTCTCAAGGCCTTGAAAGAAGCCGCTGATAAATGGAATCGATCGGATAGGAAATCGAATCCGCAAGGAGCGAAGGCCGTCGCTTCAATGCTCAAGGAGGCGCAGTCGACGTTGATGCATCCAGATAAACGCAAAGAGTATGACTTGCGGATCGGATCAATTGTTGGAAGCAAAGAGAGGGAGGCATGTGCTTGGGATGCACCTTTTGATATTGCGATGAGATTGCCTGATTATGACATCCGTGACTTTGGAACACCAGAATCGCTTTGGTCGGAACTCGTAACCGCAACATCACTGGAACCGTTCCTGAAGGACTCGCGAGTACCAATGGTTAGTGCTTCGGTTCAGCAAGTTGCCTTGGGGGGAGCGGCACGGTCTGTCGGATCGTTAGCTGGCAAGCAGACGGCAGCTAGTCCTGGAACGGACCGAGTTGCATTGCTGAAGAAAAAGAGACAACGTCAACAGCTTATTATGGCATCCGGATTGATCGGAGTCGCGTTCCTGTTCCTAGGCGGTGCTAGTATCTACTACTACAGCAATCAACTGAAGCTCGCGGAAGCGAATGCGAAAAGCGAAGCGGAGAGGCCTCCTGCGGCAGCAAATCCAACGGGAGCCGACGATCCTTTCCTGCCGGGAGTCGCGCCGAACACCAATGAGCCAGGCAAGCAGACGGCTACTAGACCGAGCGACTTTCGATCCAATTTGCCGAGCATATCGAGAGATATGGGAGGGGGTACGACCGATTCTGCGGAGGGAATGTCAATCGAACCGTCAATGCAGAATGGTGACGGCATGCGTGGGGCCGTTGCAGGTATGGGGGCCGACCCTGCTGTCATGCCCGATCCTCAAGGGGGTAACGTGGCTATGGAATCCCAGCCGATGATGGCGGATACGAAGTGGTCGGCGACCATGACCAAAGCCCGAGAGGCGATCGCCAGGGCCGATTTTGAAGTCTTTAAGGAAGAAATCGAACGTGCATTGCTTTTGGGCAAGACGCAGGAACAAGAAGCCAAGTACAAGCGTTTGGACCAGCTGGGGCAACTCTACGAGATTGGTGTTGACGCGATGAAGGAGGCCAGAAAGAGTCTTCGAGGGGCAGAGACATTGTCCGTTGGCAATCGGAAAATCGCCATTGTCGAAGTCAAAGAGGATGCACTGATTGTCCGCCAGAGTGGAGATAACGAGATGTTCGCTTGGAACGCCTTGCCACTTGGAATCGCTCTTGCGGTTTCGAAGTTCACGTTAAGTGAAACGGATCCGACGGATGTCGCTGCACGTGCGGTTTATTTGTCTTTTTTGCCAGACAAAACACCTTTTCACGATAAAGCCATCGAGGGCTTGTGGGAAGCTTGTTTGGGAAAAGGATCGATTCGGGAAGATTTGCCCCAAGCTTTGACAGATATGTACGAATAGTTAGAGTCTCGCAATCGTAATCATCCAGCCAAGAGAGAAAGGCGATGGAAGCGGAGAATGATCGGCTTCGAAATGAAGATGAGGTAGCTGAGGTTGAAGATCCAGCAACCCAGGAGGTTGCTCAACCGCCTGTATTGCCCGTTGCCCCGCCAGTTCTGCCGCGAATGACTCCCAGGTGGAAGAAACGGGCGTTGCTGTTTTCTGCTGGCGTATTGGTTGTCTCGAGTATTGCGTGGGCGACATCACCTAGACCATCGTTGCTAAACAAGGCTGCCCGTGAAGCCACCGCTAAGCTGCAAGATTCTCGCGGTTCGGAGTTTGGTAAGGATTTCTTAGCTAGATTCAATTCGGAGATTTTACGTGGGATTCAAGAAGCGGATTTGGAGGTAGCAGAGCAAGCCGACTGGTACACCATCTGTCGCAGGATTAGTCTGGCCCTCGTCGGGACGGGCATGTCGCTCGAAGAGATCCGGGCTCTTGAGCGGATCGCTGAGCCGGATCGAGTTCGATGGTGGACGGAGTATTTGCTGCGCGACCGTCGCTCAGCAGATTACTTGGCAGAGCGATTGACTCGCGCCACGGTTGGAACGAATCAAGGAGCGTTCCTAGTCTTTCGACGTCGCAAATACGCCAAGTGGATGGCTGACGAGATTTATGCGAACGTGCCCTATGATGTTTTAGTCCGAAAGCTTATCACTGCGCAAGGATCTTGGACTGATGCACCTCAGGTCAATTACTACACGGCAGCTATAAGTGATGGGAGTGATAACAAGCCAGACCTCGTGCAGATCACAGGACGCACGTCGCGAGCTTTTCTAGCTCAGAGAATCGATTGCCTGCAATGTCACCGAGACTATTTAGGAAACGTAAATTTTCTCAGCGGCATGCACGCTGGGGATACTTCGCCAGAAGAATTGTCGTCCGCCGAAAATGGTGAGGGAGCAGAGACTCGCGAAGGAGAGCAAGAGGATTTTCATCGCCTAGCAGCATTCTTTGCTGGACTGGGTATGGATACCCCGTTCGTTGGTTTGCGTACCAAGCCGGAGGACTATCAAGTTCGCTTGCTAGATTCGGCGGAAGACACGGTCATGGAAAAAGGGGTTCCCTACTATGCTGAATTGCTTCCCGAATCGGGCGAGCCGCGGGAGAGACTAGCTCAATGGATAACCCATCCTAAGAACCGAGCCTTTGCCCGAGCTACAGTCAATCGCGTCTGGGCCATGCTGTATGGTCGGCCGTGGATCCAGCCGGTGGACAGCATTCCGCTCGATGGACCATTCCCTCGGGGTTTTGAGCTTTTGGTCGATGATTTTGTAGAGCATCATTTTGATTTAAGGCGTTTGATTCGGCTGATCGTTTTTTCCGATGCCTTTCAGCGTGATTCACGACTGGTTGAAAGCGAACCAACGGAGAAACACGAAGAGCTGCTAGCAGTCTTTCCGTTAACACAACTCCGACCGGAGCAAGTCGCAGGAGCCATTCATCAAGCTTGCCGAGTAAAAGCGATCAATGAATCCAGTTCGATCATCTCGAGGCTCGAGCTGTACGGTGGGATCACCGACTTCACCAAGGCGTACGGCGACCGCGGTGATGACGAATTCGACGAATGCCCGATTACCATTCCGCAACGTCTACTAGTGATGAACGGAGGTTTTATTCAGAGTCGCATTAACGAGAATCCGATCATGAATGCTGCCACTCGAATCGCGAACCTAGCAACCAACGATGAGGCAATGATCAGATCGGTGTATCTGGCTGTTCTAAATCGCTTACCAACCGAGATAGAAACCAAGGCCTTTTTAGAGACAATGTGTTCGGGTGACGAGCAGAATAAAAAGTTACAGGTAGAAGATATTTACTGGACCCTTTTGAATAGCACGGAGTTCTTATGGAACCATTAGTAAGGAATGTCCATGGACATCAATCCGTATCGGGGGGGTGTGCGTCGCTACACCAATGGGAGCGTCGACGATTTTTGGCGCAGAGCGCTGGTATGGCTGCGGGGGCCATGGGCGGTTGGACAGCATTTGCAGAACAGTTAGCTCGTGGTTCTGTAGCCAACATTGCTAGCCCGAAGAGCAAGCGACCTAAAGGACTGATATTTCTCTGGTTGCAGGGTGGCCCAAGTCAACTTGAGACGTTCGATCCGCATCCTGGCAGGAAGATTGGTGGGCTAGTCAAGGGAGTGGATACTTCGATACCAGGAGTTCAAATTTCTGACTTGCTACCTCAAACCGCGGAGATCATGCATCTCGCGACGTTGGTACGTTCGATGACGTCGAAAGAAGGGGATCATGAGCGCGCCACGTACACCATGAAGACTGGCTGGCGCCCCGATCCCACTTTGATTCATCCCGCCATTGGATCAGTCTTGTGTCATCAGACCGAGGGAAATATTGAAATCCCGCGTCATATCTCGATCTTGGCGAGCCAATGGCCTGCACGCGGTGGTTACATGGGCCCGGAACTCGACGCGTTCCAGGTTGGTGATCCCAGTGCTCCGATCGCCAATCTGCGAAGCCCAGTGGATTCCCTTCGGAGGGATCGACGGATAGCTCATTTGCAATCCATTGCCGAAGCGGAGTTCCGAAGAGGTCGTCTAAGAAACATGGATGCCGAACGCACACAACAACTCACTGCAACGCAGCGAGCATTGCGCATGATGGACAGCGAGCAGATCGCTGCATTTGAGATCGATCGCGAACCCGAATCGGTTGTCAAGCGATTCGGTGATAGCTCCTTTGGCCGGGGCTGCTTAGCTGCCATACGATTGATTCAACAAGGAGTTACATGTGTCGAGGTGGAGCTAAACGGTTGGGATACGCATGCAAACAATCATGGATTTCACCAATCGCAGTGCAAGATTCTCGATTCAGCCCTCTATGGCCTAATCACAGAACTCGAGCAGCGGGACATGTTAAAAGATTCGGTCGTCGTTTGTGGAGGCGAGTTTGGTAGGACACCGAGAATCAACGTTGCGGAGGGGCGTGATCATTGGCCAACGGGCTTTAGTACTGTTCTATTCGGAGGACCGTTTCGCCAAGGCTTCGTGCACGGTGAAACCTCTCCAGAAGATCCGGCAACGGGTGAAGACCCTCTGAATAGAATCGTGGATCCAGTGCGGATCGAGGATCTGCACGCCACCATACTCGATTCGTTCGGAATTGATTTTTCGCAAGAGTTGCAGACCCCTGTCGGGCGTCCCTTGGCACTCAGTCAGGGCGTCGTTCAAAGAGATTGGTATCAAGGCTAGTTTTGCAAAATTCTTGGACGACTGGTCTCTCTACTAATCTGGCATTGGTGTGAGGACGGCACTTGAGCAGATGCTGTTGGGCTTGTTCTAATGTCATACCACGATGTTTGACTAGCCAGCAAATGACGACCGTCGCGCTGCGAGCCCGACCTGCTTTGCAGTGCACATAAACCTTGCCGCCACGAGATGCATGCGATTGCAGAAATTCGACTCCGCGAGCTACAGAGTCCAAAGTGGGGGGCTGAAAATCAGTCGTCGGGAGCCAAAGCTGTTCGATGCCTTGTTGCCGATAAAGTTCGACATGCCCCTGAAACTCTTCGCACATATTCACCACGCCGGTCACCTGCAAATCCGTTGCCAAGGTCTGCACATCTTTCCTTAGCGGACGGGCACCTAGAATAACGTGCTCGTCCACATCGTCCCACCAATGACGGATTCGCAAGACTCTACCAAGCAAAAGATTCCAAAGGAATGTGGGCCAAAAAATCAATCTCGCAAACCAAGGCGGCACGATTCTAGTTCCCCAAATCCAATGCGATCCAAGCCGATTCCGATTTCATGATCAGCGTTGAGCCTTCGTATGCGGGAATTGCCCGATAGACTCCCTTTGGCAAAGTTGTTTCCCAAAGTACACGATGCTGCGTCGGATCAGGCGTGATCGCTTTAAGCGAACCATCGACGCCCGCGATGAGGATCTTATCTCCAATAACAATACTGTGAGAAATGGTGAAGCCGGTTTGTTCCCAAGCCACTGTCCAGTCCTTCGTAGCGATACACTTGTAGCTGCCGTTATTAAAATCCTCCCGGCCGTCGCAGCCGTAGATATAATCACCGAGTTGCACCGGAGTCGCATATTGGCTACTCAGGATCTCTCCAAAGTTCATGATGCGTACATTGGTTTCATCCGCTTCGATAACGACATTGCCAACATCGTAAGCAGCGGTCAAAAGGAAACGCCCCTCGGTGAGTCGCAAAGGTGTCGCGGCAACGACAGATTGGGAGCGTCTGCCGAAAGGTAATTTCCACAGCTCTTTCCCTTCCGCCACAGTAAGCCCATACACGGTCGTGCGAGTCGGGACGATAGCCACGTCGGACTTGGTGGCAGATGCTAGGATAGGGGACGCGTAGCTGGCTTCTTCTTTGGTGACACTCCACAGGGTTTCACCATTGGCCAGGGACAAGCACACGATTCCTCCCTTGCGTCCTCCTACAACGACGATAACTCGGTCGTTCACCACTAGCGGCGTTGAGCCAACTCCAAAGAAGCCTTCCTCGGCTTGATACTCTTCCAAAAGCTTTCTGCTCCAACGTGTTTTGCCAGTAGCTCGATCGAGGCAGTGTGCTTCTCCGCCAGAATCATAGAGGACGATTCCATCCTCGGTAATGGTCGGAACACATCTGGGGCCTTTATCAGCATCCATTCCCCCAAAGAACATCGTCGGCAGAGTTTGATTCCAAATCTCTTTACCAGTGAAGAGATCCACGAGCCGAACCCGATTCTCTCTGCCTTTGCGATCGAAAAGGCAAACTTGGTTTCCAGCGATACTAGCCCCCGCGTAGCCTTGTCCTGCTGGCAACTCCCATTGGATCTTAGGAGTGCCCGTTATCTTTTCGCTAAGAGTCGATTTCTCGGACGCTCGACCATCGCGTTGAGAGCCGAGCAAGCCAGGCCAATCGCAGTATCCCTGGGATATTCCCAGAAGGGGCGCGGCTAAAATGGCCAGCCATCGAATGGCTATAGCTCGGTTAGCAAGCAAGCAGGATGATTTCATTTTTTGCTCAGTTGGATAGGCCGTAGAGGACCATGTTGATTGCAATCTTAAATGCGTCGTCACGAACGTAGCCTTTGCATTGCATCGAATGTTTGGATTCCATCGCACAGCTCAAATCGTTGGGAGAGAACAACGCGATAATGCGACCGTTCCATTCTAGCCCTTCGATCTCTGGAGTTCCTTGGCGTTTGGCTCGTCGCAAGTCATTTGCTCCGCTGGAGGGATCGACCAAGGTGACATTGGTTATGTCAAAGCCTTCAAAAGCGTCAGGATCTTCCTTGGTCATAAAGGGGTGGTTCGAATCCAGGACAATCCACTTGGCATCGGGCATTGCTTTTTTAAGTTCCTCGCGAACCGATTTAGAAAATTCACCTGATGCACATATCGAATCGCCGAGAACGAACCCGCCGGTTTCGAAGTGTCGCCTAAGCCCTCGTCGTTCGGCTTCACTGAGAGTAAAAGCGGTGCGTCCATGAATGTAGAGAAGTGGAAATTTTTCGAGCTCCGGATCTGCTAACGAGATGAGGGGCGTTTCAAGGTCGACCAGCGAACGAGTCTTTTCTCGATAGACGCTTAGCATCGTGACAACCGCTCGCGATGCGTCATCAGCACCTCCCGAATGCATGATCTTAGCGATCTTCAACGTACCTCGATTCAGAGACTGGGTGTTGGTAGGAACCTGAACGAGTTCGAGGGAGTCGAGTTTCTCCTTTAGCTCGCGGCCGGTTGCGTAAGCAATCACGTTAACCCCGATTTTTACCGCGTTGTCGATATCCTTTTTGACCCGCCCGGTGATGGCCTGGGATGGTCCCCAAGGACGAGCCAATTCCCAGCGGCATGACAAACTGATGGGAGAATAAATGACACTCGTTCGGCAGCAAGCGTCGAGGCCATACAGCCAAAACCCTTCAGGCATAGCACTGGGATCGATCGTGGCTTCGGCATTCCATACTGCATGCGTCGGAGGTAGTTTGGTCAACGGTCGGTCAAAGATCTTCTCCATCTCCGCGCGGAACGATTTATCAAAGGCTTCTCCATCGCAACCATCTCCGTTGCAGGCTTCTGCGAAAATGATGTTCCCTTGCTCGACGTAGCTCTTGAGTAGCTTTCGCTGTGGCTCGGTAAGCCGGAAAGCTTTTGAGCCACTGATGAAGAGAACAGGTGTTTCAGCAAGGGTCGGGAGCGTTGCACGTTCGATATTGATCGACTGCCAAGCCAGTTCCCGCTTCCAGACTTTCTCAATTTGTCCGGTTAAGTTCTGTACAGAACGACGATGGAGTTGCCAATCTCTACCGTTTCCGTGCTCCAAGTGCCCGATCACAACTTGTCGCTTGCCTTTGGCAAGGAACAAAAGTGCCATGGCTGTGCTGATGTGTTCGAGTTCAATGCCGGATCCACGGATTTTTCCGCTTTCGTCCTGGATCTTTAGCAAGTGCTCGGCTCCGGCGCGATACCAATCAATTCCACCGATGAACCGCTGGCCAGTGAGCCGCCCGACTCTTTCCAGTGCGTAGAGATAATACATGGCCCACGCCCCTTCTCCGCCAGGATTCGATGAGACGGAAAAAGACCTCGCCAACCATTGCATTCCTAGCTCAACCGGATCGACCTCTTGGGCAGAATTACCACAGCACTGTAACTGGTCCCCCGAGATTCGTGCATCCACTCCCTCTGCTGCATCGCGTAGGATTAGCATGGATGCGATTCCTGCACAAGTCATGGAACCTGAAACACCCCGCGTATTGCGATAACCCCAGCCTGAGCCCAGATGGGTGTTTCGCCAATAAGCGAGCCCTTTTCGAACGCTATCAGGAGGGATCTCAACTCCTAATTTGCTAGCCTCCCAAAGTGCAAGTACGGCGAACTGGGCATTAGATTCGTCCGAGGGGATTCGATTCGACGGTCTGTATCCCCACCCGCCATCGCTATTCTGTAGATCCAGTAACAACTTGACATCATTCTCGATGATCCCCATGTCTCGAGCCGGTTCGGCGAGGCAGAACACCATGCAATGAACTGCTATCTCATAGGTATGCTGAGGTGTGGTGCGTCTCAGAAGCCGGAGGGTCTTCTGAATACGAGGATCGGATGGTTTTTCACCGGCATTGAGCAGTGCAAGTGTTACCATCGCCGTTGCGCCCGAGCCATAGTCGTCAAAGCCTGACCAGCTCCCGTTAGCTCGCTGCTCGCGATATAGAAAAGCGATGCACTTACGAATCGCGTTCTCAACTCTAGCGGGAGTAGGACCGCCGGCCCCTTGAGCATGTAAGGAGCCGCCTCCCAGGAAGGAACATGCAACCATGCTCGCCAGCACCAGCAGACTCAATAAGCGTGAGGCTAACATTCCGTTCTCCCTTGGATCTATAGGTTGCCGCTATTTTATCAGGTATCGGACACGATCTTCTGTAACAGGAGCAATGATACCTCGTTCGGTAACGATCGCTGTAATCAATTCGGCTGGGGTCACATCAAACGCTGGATTATACACCGCGATCCCGTCAGGAGCGGTTTGCCGCCCAAAGGCATTCGTGATTTCCTCGCCCTTGCGTTGTTCGATCGGAATCTGGCTTCCCTCTACAATTGACAAATCGAATGTACTCGTTGGAGCAGCGACGTAAAAAGGAATTCCGTGAAACTTCGCCAAAACCGCTAGCCCGTATGTGCCGATTTTGTTGGCTGTATCGCCGCGAGCTGTAATGCGATCGGCCCCAACAATGACCGCTTGCACTCGTCCCTCGCGCATGACTTGGGCGGCCATGGAGTCACATATCAACGTACAAGGAATATCTCTTTGCTGGAGCTCCCAAGCCGTCAAACGAGCACCTTGTAGCAACGGCCGTGTCTCGTCCGCATATACCTGTAACGTTTTTCCGCGATCTTGAGCCGTGAAGATGGCCGATAAAGCGGTCCCATATTCGGAGGTCGCCAGGCCACCGGTATTGCAGTGGGTGAGGACACCGGTAACTCCCTCTAGCAGATCGGCACCATACTCGCCAATCGTATGGCACATGCGACGATCTTCGTCGTGAATCACCAACGCTTCACGCAGAAGTGCTCGAACTAGCTCATCGGAATTGGCAACGTTTGGGTTCCGCTTTAATACCGATCGCATCCGATCGAGAGCCCAAAACAAATTGACTGCGGTTGGCCGACTGGTTGCTAAGGTCTCGCAATCGGCTGCAATCTGAGCGATCGCATCTGGAACCGACAACCCCCTCGCTTTTTGAGCACTGATAACCACCCCGTAAGCGGCCGCGATCCCAATAGCTGGTGCTCCGCGAACTCGCAGTGAGACGATGGCTTCAAAGAGTTGCTCGATGGTCTCAATCGCTAAGACATGGACTTCCAGTGGGAGTCGAGTTTGGTCAAGCAACTCAAGATGCCCGTCGATGTCCCCGGTCCAACAAATCGATTGAACGGGAACTAAACTCATGAGGCAGACTCGTCCTGTGGAGAATCGGGATCGGGAAATGGAGTGTTGAGCAAGGCCTTGGCGCTAGCAACCAATTTGTCCATGGCAAATGGCTTGTGGATGTAGTCATCGGCCCCCAGCATTCTTGCATAAGCTTGATGCCTTTCTCCCTCATTGCCGGTCACCATGATGACTCGAATGCCATCACGTTTGGTTCTGCGCAAATGCTCGAGCACCAAGAAGCCGCTTCTGCCGGGCATCATCATGTCCAGCACCATCAAGTCGGGCTTGATATGGTCGACCGCTTCGACCCCTTGGTCACCATCGGGAACGTGTGTAACCTCGAATCCCAATCCCTCGAGGGCGTATTTTACAGGATCGGCGACCTCGTAATCATCGTCGACGATTAATACGCGGGGCACGCGGTTTTCAGATTGCCAAGCTGGTTCAATCGGCATTTTTGCAGCAGTCGCAAGGGAGCAAATTCGGTGGGTAAAAGAAATCGCACGGCAGGCAAATGCGTGCATTTCTACAACGTTGTTATACCAAGGGGATTAGGAGTACGAAACCTTTCTTCCGAACCCGAACCGTTCTTGCAGGAAAATTTGGGATTTGCTACCAGTTTAGCTAAAAGACGATCAACAATTTTCTGCATAAAACTCACCTTTGGTTCGCCAAAAGATCACCGGAAACTTCGTGGCCCCCAAGCGAATTCGGAAAAAACGATTTCTGCACGAATCGACGCAACGACGGTTGTGCCGAGCCGCTGTTTTCTTGTTCGGAGTTCTCCCCCTTTTCCTAACGCTAGCATTCCTCATCGTTTCCAAAACCTCTTGGTACCAGTGGGAGCGAGCAGCAGCGTGGCGAGAAAGAATACGCAACAACCTGGGGCTCGATGTTGATTTCTCCTCCATTAAGCCCCTGTCGCCTCAACGGTTTGAAATCCACGAGCTGGTTTGCTTTCACCCAGAAACCCGCTCCCCGATCCTGCGATCGGAACGGGTCGAAGGATTGATGACCACAAAGGGCTGGGCCATCACATTGCATGGGGCTGAGCTGGAGCAGAACCAAGCTGACTTGGCAGTCCGAATCATTCACGACTCCTTTTTATGTCGACCGCATAATGCGGTCCGTTTGCTAAAGCTCTCTGTCCCGGAACTGGTGTTGCAAAATACATCATCGCTCTCCCTTTCTTCGGAGCCCCGATACTTGCCGAATCGATTGTACCGAGTCGAAGCCGAATACAGCCCTTCCATGCAAACCTCGGATCTCAAGCTGCGATTCGCACTTACCCCCACCTCCGAAATTGAGCCGATCGCGGTTCATATTCGCAGGCAACATAGCGATCAAATTCCCGTTACAGACTGGGCCGTACATACGGGCAAATCCCCGTTTCCATGTTCTATCCTTTATCCGTTTCTGCCAAACCTCGAGTCACTGGGCGAATTGGCTAGTTTCACAGGCAAAGCCGATTACTCCTCGACCGGTTCTCAATGGAGTCTGTCAGGCGTTTTCGAGAACTTAGATTGGGAACGATTCGGCAAGGATATTGGATCGCCCTTGCTTGGTAAGGGAACGTTGCTCGTCTCTAGCGCCAAGATCAAGAATCAGCGACTCGAGTCCTTCGAGGGAGAGATTCGTGGCGGAAGTCAGGTGAATTTCAACTGGCTTCGATATGCCCCGATCCAATTGCACGCCCCTCACAAGTTCGCGGTTGATGACCGATCGCATCTACCGGTCAACGATCTCAAGCTCCTCGTCCGTATCGACTCGCTGGGTATTCATTGTCGAGGCGGCTTGAGTGAAGAGCAAGATGGATTCCGGCTCACCGGCTTGATAGATCAACGTGAGGTCTACGCTGCGACTCAAACCATTCGCTTTGACAGACTGTTTGATTGGATGGCAAGTCATCGAGTGAACTACGAATCCACGGAACTCGCAATAGCCATGAAGGAGCGATTGCAATCGAGCTTGGCTGGCTATCTGCCAATGCCTCATCAACCACTGCTCAGCGGCCCAAGCAGTCGAGTGGCCGCTCCGCTTTTGGATCAGTCTATGCAGCGTTAGGCCAAAACTGTGGCCATCTAGCCTCGGGAATGATAGCTGAGGCCCTGCGCAGCTGCTAAAGCGTTATACTGATTGGGCGATATCCTGACTTTGAAATTGTAGATCCTCTAGTCTTCCGGTTACCCGAATCCAATCCAGTGAGTACCATTATGAACCTTACGAATCGACGTGGCTTACTCAAGACGTTCGGTCTTGCCATGTGTGCATTCGGTGCACGTCCTTGTTTTTCGGCCGGTCTAGCAGCCAACAAGAAAACGTTGCTTCGGTTGAGCTTGGCCGCATACTCAGTTCGTGATCTGCTCACGGATAGCAAAAGTGGCTGGGATCTATTCCGTTTCGTCGAGTACTGCCGTGAGCTTGGGGTCTCTGGTGCGGAACTGACAAGCTACTACTTTCCCAAGGATATTACCGCAGAGTACCTGATCGATCTCAAGCAGCATTGCCATCGACAAGGTGTTTCCATTTCTGGTGGTGCTATTCGTAACGACTTTTGCACAGCTGATCCAAAGCGACTTCAAAACGACATCGACCACACCAAGCGATGGATCGACCATTACGCAATACTGGGTGCTCCGGTGATTCGTATTTTTGCGGGAGATCAACCGAGTGGCGAATCGTGGGAGGATACGATATCGCGTTGTGCAGCGGCCTGTCGAGAGGTTGCCGAGTATGCTCAAGCCAAGGGGCTTTTTCTTGGGTTGGAGAATCATGGCGGAGTCACAGCCAAGGCGACGGGGTTGCTGGATATTCTCAAGCGGGTTCCGAATAAGAACTTCGGTGTCAACTTTGACTCAGGCAACTTCCGTTCGACCAATGAGCCGTATCAAGAGTTAGCATCGATTGCACCTCATACTGTTAATGCACAAATCAAGGTTTCGATTGCTCCTCTTGGAAAACCTGAGCCAACCGATTTAGAGCGAGTGATTCAGATCCTGCGAGACGCCAACTACTCCGGCTGGGTTGCTCTGGAATACGAAGAAAAAGAACCCGCATTGGAAGCGATCCCACAATGGATCGAGAAGCTCAAACCATTGGTTAATTGAAGCTAAGTCAGCTGAAATTGCACAAGTAAGCAATGAAACGGATGCGCTACTAGTCGCTATACGGGCCTAAAAATCTTACGCCATTGAAGTGAATCAAATGTGATGGCGCGTCTGCAACCCACACCTCGGTCTCCCAGGCGATGTCTCCCAGGTAGCGACTCATTGTCCTGCGATTAGGGAAAGCGGTGACATACACCAAACCTGCTGTCGAATGAACAAATAGCTTGGCAAGTTCCGCGTGCCTCTTTCCATCGACAGGACCGTGACTTGTAACCGATTCGATCAACAGCAGCCAATTCCTTGCCGTGTAGTGAAGTACTACGTCTGGCATCTTTCCATGAGCTCCAATATCAATGCCCAGGCTAGAAAGTGATGGAGCATCAAAGAATCCCCATTTGTTCTCCGTATCTCCAGCATAAATCAATTGGCTTCCAGGCGCGAAGCGCGGTGCAAAATCTTCAATAATTGCGCGAATCAATTCGCTGTGTTCGCCTGGGCTAAGAGAGATCTTCTTGCCGGGCGCGATCTTTACTGGAATACGGTTTTGTTGGCGTTCCTTGGCGTACTTCGCTAGGAGTGTCTCATGCTCGGACTGATAAGTCTTTAACGCATCATGCCATTCGGGAGTTCCAAAGGTGCGCAATAATGTTAAAGCTGTTGTCTCAATCTGGTAAACCGCCTTGGGGCTATTTACAGGTCGATCCGATTGATCTGGGTTATACAGCGCTATGCCTGCGTCGCAAAACTGATGCATCGTTTGCCGCCGAATAGTCTCGCGGGAATTTGGGGCATAATCTTTATCGTAGTTCTCACGAATCCATTCCATGATAGGGGTAATTCCAATCAAAGGATTTTCTGCCTTGGACCAGGATTTACCTGGAGTTAGATTCAAAAGCGCTAAAAGGCAGAGTGCAGAACGTTCGTTTTGTTGAGCACGAGAAAAACCAAGGGAAACGAGAGTTTGTATGGCGGACTTAATATGTCGACTTTTTTTGTTTGCTCTCATTCAACGACTTTCCAGAACTCTGTATCGATCATGTTCTGCGAAAAAGTCGACTGCTTCAAAGCCCACTCGCCAAGCCGCATTAGTACGTCTCGATCTGGATATCTCATGAGCCTAAGGTCGGTTGCATTGACCTGAGTGTGGCCATTAAAGCGGCGAAATGCCTCATCAACGGCAGTTGTATTCAGAAACACTGCTAGCCCGTGGGCTAAAGTTTTTTGTAATCCTTGTCTGCCTACATGAAATACGTTTAGATGATTCTCGAAACCTAGCATTTCTGACTCACCGAGCGCGGTGGGGTCGACTACACTCGCAACAACTCGACGTGTTTCTTCCTTAGATGAGAATCGTCGCACCACACAGTAGTAACCGGTGGGATAAAGCCATTTTTCCGTGTCGCGATTCCGAATGATTGCGTTAGGCTTTTTTATTTTACTGTTTGGCCAGAACATTCGTCCATCGAGGAAGTGGCCTGGGTAAAGCAAAGGAACCGTTTCTGGTCCTGGATTATCGCGAAGGTGATCTTTCATTCGGAAATCAACCACCGGTCCTGTCGAGATCGATACACCAATATCACCGAGCGAAAAGCGGACCGCCGATACTTGGTCAAGAGCGTTCTCCTCAAGCGAAGTTGGCACATGAATAAACCGTGCTGGATCATCGGGTAAAACGATGCGTTCAAAGGGGTGATGATAACAGGAAAGGTCTGAGAAAGTGTCATCCGTTGAAGTCGAGACAATCACTGGCCCTTGTTGACCATCGCGCTCGAGATGCACGATAATATTCTCCTGAAGAACTCCATCATCTTTGAACGCCTTACTCCGAGAATCGAAAAGATGGATTTGCCGAATCGAAGCACGTTTTAGTATGAATTCGCGAAATGGGCGGTAGTAGGGTCCATTGCAAAAGCTTCGGGGAATGATCGCTACAATGTGTCCACCGGGGGTGACCAATGACACAGCGAGCGCCACAAAGGCCGAGTAGAGATTAACGGTCTCAATACCGATGCGACGGAGTGCATGTCGATGCGAAGAATTGCTATTTATCTTCTTGTAGGGCGGGTTAAGAATGGCATGACTGTATCGCGGTAGGGGGTTTGAAAACAGCCCCCCGGAGATCGCATCTGTCGCGGCGTGTATGAAATCATCCCCGTGAATTGCAAACTGGAAAGTTTCGCCTACATATTTCTTTAAGGTGTTCTCAAGCTCCGAATGCAGGCTGCTATCGATTTCAAATGCATCGAGTTCTACCTGTTGAAACCCAAGCATCCCGGAAAGCCACTGCTCGAGGAATGCCGCAGATAGAGAACCGATCCCAGCGCCTGCATCGAGCAAGCGACATACGCCCTCCCCAGGTGGGAAAAGGCTTGCCATAAAAGAAGCCGTCTGTTCAGGTGTCAGAAACTGACCGAACTGAGATTTCTTCTTCGCATCGGTGTTTCGCGATAATCGCAACCGTGCTTGTTCGATTTCTGTCTGCAACCAATTGACTCCGTTGATGGAAATGCGCCTCGGTTTATCGCTCGAAAAGAGAATCCATCTGAATAGCTGATGAGATCCGGTCAAAGAACCTGAGTACAAGATTAACATTCTCTCATTTGCTTGAGAGCCTGTCAAATTGGGGGGACGTTCCTTAGCGATCCATCCGATCCCCAAAACGGTTTTAGGAAGGCTTGTCTAAGAACATTGCCAATCATTCATCTACGAACGACCCGTCTGAAGCAAGAAGGAAACCGTCCGAACAATCTGGCAAGAAGATAGGAAGGAATCCGAATAAGCAGCCCGCTCTACCAGTAGACAAATCGGCCATGACTCGTATGCGTTGCTTTGACCGATCATCCCAAATGATGTTTGTCTCGATGGTATACTCCGTTCCGTCGTCGGTCCTACCGTCAAAAACATCAAGAGTATCTTGATGCTGTCGTGAGTCGAGACGTTTAGCCAATTCGGTGTGGGACATCTTCCGATAAACTCGCAGATGCTCCGCTAATATTTCTGCGAACTGGCTTTGTTCAGTATTCACGATAGCAAAGATGACTATTCCAGTCGCTTGATGATATGCCAACCGTACGGACTGTTGATGGTGTGATACTCGGTCATGCCGATTTCACCTGGTGCAAGCGAGAAGCTGATGTCGCCAAAGGCTCGAACCATTCCTCCTCGAGGGGAAACTTTAGATGCTGACTTTGCGGCAGCCTCAGAGGAATCAGCCGACTCGGATTGCGAGCCACTCTTTGGCGGAGTCACCGTAAAGTTTGACATCGCGTAGATGCCTGGGGATTGGTCATTGGTAAACTCACTTACGAGCGACTCAAAGTCTTCGCCTGCCTGAGCACGCGCGAGCAACTCCTTGGCCAATTTCTCCGACTCCTCCTTGGTCCGCGAAATATCCTTGTCTGGTACGGAACCTTCAAAGCCAACCAAGATGTGTTGAACGGTTACTAACTCGGGGCCAGAAAATCGGGAACCATGGGGAATTTGATCAAAAGTGCCCGGCTCAAAATCTAGAACCGCAGAGTAGACCTGAACGTCGGTTGGCTTCGATTTGTCTTGCTCGAATTGCATAAAGCCGACTGCCACGCGACCTTGCTGGGCATCAATGCCGATATAGTCGCCAAAGAAGGTGTCACGACGACTCTCGAATTCATCGATGTCGATCGGAAAATAGCGGAATGTGTGACCATCTAGACTTCGCGCAAGCGTGAGTCGAGTTCTGGTGCCTGTGGTAGCAGAACGATCATAGTAGACAATGTTCACGGAACCATCCGATGGATCGACGGCCATCCAGGTAAAGAATTGATCCCGCCCTTCGTCGGTCGCAGCATCGTTTACCTGACGAGGAGGTGTCCAGGTTTCTCCACCGTCAGTCGACGAGATCAAGAAAACGTCTTTGTTGCCATTGCGTTCGTCGATCCAGTTGACGTAGATCGTCCCGCGCGACGGTCCACGCGAAGCATCAACAATAGTGACCGGCATGCCGTTATGGCGGGAAATTCCGTCCACATCAGAGGCCCAACCACCAGGGGTCTCTGTGATCACGCGGTCTTTGCCAAAGGTCAAACCACCATCGGCGGATTTATCAAACTCCAAGCCACGCGGTCCGCTCCAAACTACGTAAACCGTTCCGTCTGGTCCGACCGCGGGGACAGCTCCCTCCAAGGTCCCATCGTCATCCAAGCAATCGCCTGGGGCATCGGATATACGAATCGGCGGGGCAAATGTACGGCCTCCATCGGTGCTTCGAGAAAACAGAATGTGCGTGTTGTCGGTCGGTTCAGAGCTGCCGTATACGTCGAATCGGGTCCAGGATGCATACAGATTGTTAGCATGCGGTGAACGCCGATGGCGATCGAATACCAACCAAGGCTTATCCTCGAATGGTGTTTTGGTATTCAGGTGATCAACGATCATGACCCGATCGCTCCAGGTGACACCACCATCATCGCTTGTCGTTAGCCCGATACCATTAGCAGCCACTTTTGGTCGGTCGTTCCATAGCCCATGAAAGGCGATGAACGCATGCACGGCGAGACCCTTAGCATCAAACAGCAGAACATCATCACCTTGCGTGCGATTGTCAGGGTTGGGCACTTCGACGGAGACCCAACTCTTTCCGCCATCCTGCGAGACAAAGGATGAGTTAGACCCCTTTACACCTTGGCCGCGCACCAAGCTACCGGCTATGATGTTGTTGACATTGACAGGATTTATGGCGATGGAAATCTCTGCTGAGGTCCGCACCACTGGTGGCGAAACGCGTGTGACAACCTGCTGTGCAGAAGCCGTATCTGCCGATATCAGCATTGCTGCCACGGAACACGGAAGCAGCATCAATCTGTATCGGGAAGATTTCTTTGAGTCTCTTGTTTTCATATTATAGTGATCGAGTAACGCGAAGGTAGCATTCGTTAGAGGTACCATCGTACTCCAAACACACTCCGATTTCGATACTTATAAGGACCAACATTTTGGGGACACACACCGTTTCGATGCCGACCGCGCCCCCGGTTTATCTAAGCGCTTTCCTGCGTCCCCATTGTGTCCGCGATAAAGATTTCCACACCGCCAGAGATGCGAGAAACGCAAGAGGATTAATGAGCAACGATTTTCCACACAACTCTTATCTCTCGCGGTGTAATCGGTTTATTTCCGGCTTATTCGTGATCTCATCGGAGCTTCTTGTGGCTCGCATTTCTCGCGTGGAAATCCTTGCACCGGATGAAGTGGCTATAGCCCGCAAGTCCGCGATTTTCTTTTGGCGTTCCGACAAGAGCGGGGAATCGGTCTGTTCTCAAAGGCTGTATTTTGGCTATCGCTCTGGATTCAAGCTTCGCATGTGGGCATGTTTCTAAACGAAGTGGTCCCGTTTGAGCGTCGACCGCTTTTTCGTATTTCACAACAGACGCTACAATTTGACGGTCAAAAAAATGTTGTGTCCCCAAGTATCTTACAATCAAAGACGCTGGAGCCGTATTCCCCGGTCCGGCAGCCTAGAATCTTGTCCAGCGATCGTCTGGCGTGGCGTGGAATGCTGGAATCGTAAAGGAAGCCTTGCCCATACCGACGTAGCGTCGCCAGTACATTGCCTTTTGGTTCTGGTGGCAAGCGGTGCTCGAGGGATGCGGATAGCGTCGTTCTTGAGAAAACTCGAGAGCTTCGTTCCATGATGCCGGTTGGGTAGGTTATAATCCGTAGCAAGGAGATGAAAGAATGCTTAAATCGGTTCGTGGAATCTATCGTAATGGACAAATTGAGCTCGTCGAACCTGCCCCAGAAGAGGCTAGTCAGGTAATCGTTACGTTTTTATCACCGGAGTCTATTCCACTCGCAGATCGTGGCATATCGCAGGAACAAGCGGCGGATCTTCGTCATCGCTTAGCAGCTTTCGCTGAAGACTGGGAGCGACCAGAAATGGATTCTTATGATGCGATGTAAGAGAGGCGACGTTGTACTAGTCCTGTTCCCAGACTCTAATCTTAGGACGGCGAAGCGTCGTCCAGCGGTCGTAGTCCAAGCGGATAATCTTAACTCCGGCCTTCCTCAGAGCATTGTCGCTATGGTGAGCAGTAACATGGCACGGTCTGGGCCTCCCTTCCGAATTGATGTCATTCACGCCTCACCAGAAGGTAAAAGCACTGGCTTGCATTGCGACTCAGTCATCATGGCTGATAATTTGGCGACGGTACTCGATATGGAAATTGATCGGGCAATCGGACAGTATCCTGCTATGTCCGCCATCGATTATGCTCTGAAATCGGCACTAGGTCTTTGAAGCCTGCTCATGATCCGACAAGGGAAAGGGAAGCGAGAACGCGTGGTTCCGTTGGGAGTAAGAGCCTTGGAATGGTTAGAGAAGTATTTACTCGAAGTGCGACCTTGGTTGTTGGCAGGCAATGGGAGAAAGCGGCTTGGTAAGATGCCGGAAGAGAGCGATCGCATCTTTCTGGGTACCACGGGCAAGCCGATATCACCGGTCCAGTTATCACAGTTAGTGCGTGGTTACTTAGAATCCGCCGAGATCAACAAGAGTGGAGCTTGTCACGTGTTGCGTCACACGGCTGCGACGTTGATGTTAGAGAACGGGGCTGATTTAAGGAGTTTGCAAACGTTGCTGGGTCACGCCAGTCTCAACACCACGCAGGTTTACACGCACGTCACGATCGATCGTTTGCGCCAAGTCCACGACGCCACCCACCCCGCCAAACCCGACCAACGACCCAAGTAGATCCCTTTTAACCCTCCCGAAGAATTCGGGAGGGTCGAGTGGAGTTTACGATCACTCGGGGAGGGTGCTTGTAGTGGACGACGCAAGGAGTCCCGGCTGTTGTAGTGGATGAGGCAACGAGTCCCTTTGCACTGGAGACCGCCTGTGCTTACACCAATTGGACTCCTGCCGTATTCGTGCCAGGCGGTCGGGCCTCGTTGCCTCGTCCACTACACGCTAAAAAATCCCAAAAATCAGCTACCAATCCGCCTCTTGGACCGTTTACAATTCGGGTATGACACATCACCCGACGACCACTTCCGAAGCCCCCTCTTCCGCATCGCTGCCATTCGATGCCTCGTTTGATTCCATCGACTCGCTCAACACCTCTTTCACCGCGTCTGAAGTACCCACATTAGAAACCACAACGGTCACCGAAGTCGCATTAGGCTACCATCGCAACCAACAGTACTCGATTACCGCTATGACCACGTCGACCGGCGCGGTCGCAGAGCGCTACGCGTACACTGCGTATGGTCAACCGACGATCTGTAATGCGTCCGGAACTGTGCTTACGAGTTCTGCTGTTGGTAATCGATACACCTATACTGGTCGTGAATGGGATGAGACGCTCGGCCTCCATCACTTCCGAGCTAGGTGGATGAGCCCGCTCGCAGGGAGATTCTTGGGAAGAGACCGCTTAGGATATGTGGACGGCTTAAGCTTGTACCGGTCGTATATGTCAATGTCGGATATCGATCCATTCGGAACGGATATAGACAAACGTGTAAGAAACCCAGATAAGATGGGTTTCTGGGGTACAGATGTGTCGAATTTTCAAGCACTTAGGAGGCGAAATAGATTCCCGACTAGATTTACGGGTGTTTGCTGGGTAGACGACTACGATGAGGAACGGTGTCGAGTAAAATGCGAAGTTGAAATTGGGCAAAGTATTCAGCTTGGCCAAGTAAAACAAGATCCAGGAAAATATCCAGACGATTGGGCGATTTCCTTTTGGAGCCCGATTCGATGGGGCGTAGGTAAGGGAGAGCGATATGTTGGCGAGTCTTTCCCTTGTTCTTGTCAATCTGAGTATCTGTATTCACAGACTCCAGAACAGGGATTGCTAGAATCCGAAGGAGTGCCTGAAGAATGGCAATAAACGCTCTTTACGCGACGCAGAAACTTTTGAATGGTATTAGTTTATTGGTGTCTTTTTTCGTAACGGCTTTTGCCTGCGAAGCAAACGACTCTCGCGACACCACCATTTCAATTCGCATTCGAATTATTTTAGATGGGGACATTCCCTCTGTTCCGACCACAGTATTGCCAAAGGATCTGACTATTAAAACCGGCAAGCGACGTGTAGCGCAAGATATGATTGAGGTAAATCGCGAATCATTGGGGATCAAAGACGTTGTCGTTGCCATTCGGATTCCTCAAAGAGAGGGAACAATCGTAAGTGAACCAAGCTCCCATTCAATTGCAGTACGTGACTTTCGCCCCTCCGCCCCCCTTATCATTACCAATGAACTGGATGAGGTGTTTTTTGTAAATTCTTCGAATTTTCAACTAAGAAAGCTGTTAGATTCAAATGGCAAGGAAATTCAAACCAGAGCTGTATATTCAGGTGGAGAAAAAATCGTATCATTTCTTGCCTCGGATATCGCGATTGGTGGAAACAGTATGGCATTTGAAACCAATCCATTTTCGAAGGTATATGTTGTTGTTTGGCCAGATGGTATAGCTGCATGTTCGGACTCAGACGGACTTGTTGAACTTTCTGGGATCCCCAAGGGAGAAACTTTCGAAATGGAGCTTTTTCACCGACTCGCAAAGGGGGAGCGAATTCGAAGATATGATTGTTCAGAACCGCTTTACGTAACACAGGAACGGCGAATCGGCATTAGAGAGCAACATAATCAATTGGAAGAGTTTGAGCTAAAGATTAAGCCAGATCAATTTTCCTTTTATCACATAGGACATCGCTAGGCCACACTGTGCGGAAACAGCAGCAGTTCACAGAATAAGAGATAGACTTAGTCAGTAAGGTCTCCGCCAATCGCGGTCGGGCGGAAGAAGTTTGAAGGGTGAAGTGGGAAGTTTGAAAGAAAGCCAATCTTTTCCTTATAGGATTTCCAAAGGGGTTTTGGTTTTCCTATCGTCCCGATCGGGGCTCAAGCGAGCCATGAGAGACCGTTTTCGAGCACTTTGTTGCACCGAATTCGGTCATTTGCTCTCCACTGAGTTCATCTCAGTGGAAGCACGACTAACAAGCTAGTAACGACGGACTCTTCCCCCCCTTCCCTTCCGTCTCGCCTGCGGCGAGACGGAAGGGAAGGGGGGGAAGAGAATGGGGGTATGCGTTGCTAGCCTGTTAGTCATCGCTCCACCGACACATGGTCGGACTGGAGGCGTTCATGAACAACTCAAAGCTACTCACACGAGTGCATGAGCACTCCAGTTGTGAGCAGGTTATTGTTTCACCAACTTCGAGCTCACTGATCGACGCGAACTCTTGGCTCGTGAACCACCAGTCCTCAAGCGTGAGTTGCGTTCTTATTCACCCTCCCGAAGAATTCGGGAGGGCCAGAGTGGAGGGACGATCACGAGGGGAGGGTGCTTTAGGATCGCGGACTAGTCAGGGCCGTTATGCATTGCTATGCCTCTCACCCTCTCCGAGCTGCGCTCGACTCTCCCTCAAGGGAGAATGAATGCTTAAGTTGAGCAGAGCAGAGCCTTGTTACTGAATGATTCCTATCAGCTATAATGCTTCCATGAAAAACAATCCTAATCAAATCAAGGAAGAGAATTCCGATGTCGACGTAGTCCGGTGCAACCGTCCAATCCCCCTTTGATCGCTTGCTCTCGCGGACACTCATGCAGAAGGAATCTGCACAAGAGTTATTACGATCCCATCTTCCGGCCGAGTTCGTGGCTTATTTAAAGCCCGAAACTCTCGAGCAAGCCGACACGAGTTTCATTGATGCCAATCTCAAGCGACGCTTCATCGACCGCCTCTTCAAAGTCGAGTTGACGGACGACATCGCTCGGGAGCTTGGGACGGAAAGCCCCCATGTTCACGTTCTTGTGCTGGTGGACCACAAGAGTCCTCCCGACAAGTACACCGTCGCATATTACGTTCGTGCTGCAAAAATATGGAAGAGACCCTGGTTTGCCAGAGCTGCTTAAGCCACTGTTCCGAAGCGTTGCCCATAAATTCCAAGGCCAGCGAGCATCAACATTACTCGATACGATTAGGAAGTATGTTATGTCAGTCAATCCAGTTGTTGGCGAAAACGAGATCCAAGGGATATTCTCCGAATTCTGGCCTGTAAAACCTGAGCCAGGCTCCGTGGCAGACCAACTGCTCACCAAAGGTCGTCAGGAAGGACATCAGGAAGGGCGTCAGGAAGGGCGAAAAGAAGGTGAGATTAAGTTGATTCGAACCCTAGAGTCCATCCTTGGAATAAGCGGAGAGGCAACAGATCTTTCCGACAGAAGTTTAGAAGAGTTACAGCGAATCACCGAGTCGCTTCAAGAGCGCATCAATCAGCGAGGCATCTAGAAATGGATCGGAAACCCTTTCCGCAAATGTCTCCCATTTTCTGGACAACCTGTTGATTTTCAAAATGTATAACCTTTAAACTCTAAGCCTACTGAAATTATCACCGCCCCGCCAAGGAGCCCGAAACTTGCTAACTCTCGAACAACGCAAAATGCGACAAGGCTAACGCAAACGCCGTATTCTTTGCTTTCGCCCGATCGGCAGGGAAGCACATTCTAGGGATACAGCATTTCATTGATGGGGAGTCATTTTTTGGCAGCGAAGGTTGGGATGATGGCATGGCCTGATTGCCTGCCTCGATTGATTCCGTCACGATCTTTGACATTGCGTCCCTACGGGACGCGAGCGGTAAGGGGGCATTGGTTGCTACCGACATTAGGTCCCTACGGGACGAACGGTTTGAATGCCCCGTAGGAGCAAAATGTCGGCAGAAACTCCAACCCATTTTATCCCGGCGCTTTCCTGTATCCTGATCCTGCCCGCGATAAATCCCACCTTAAGATATTCACACCGCCAGAGATAAGAGAAACGCAAGGGTATTAATGATCAACGGTTTTCAAGACAACTCTTGCGTCACTCTTATCTCTCGCGGTGTAATCCTCGGAGGTTCTTATGGCTCGCATTTCTCGCGTGGAAATCTTTGCACCGGATGAAGTGGCTATAGCCCGCACGTCCGCGATTTTCTTTTGGCGTTGCCGTTGAATGAGGGTGGAGCTGTCGACATCATGGTCCGTAACTCATTCATCTGAATCACGTCATTCGTTCCTCCGAGCGTGCCATCCGGAGTTGACGCTTGCGAACAGACGACGGTCTCGGAGAAAAACCTCCCGGGCGACCTAAACTCCAACCGTTTCGTCAGGCCAACGTACGATTCAGGCCGTTACGCTCGCTTCATTGTGAAGACCGCGATTTCTGGTCGGCAGTTGAATCGAACCCTCGCTGTGTGACCGACTCCTCGCGAAATGAAAAGGGATCGTCTCGCATCTAGTTTGAAAAGCCCAGATGTGTAACGCCGATTCTCCACCGGAAGTAGTGGCGGTGGCAGAAACGGGGGCTTGCATTGACCACCATGGGTGTGACCAGCCAAAATAATCCCAGTGAAATCTCCCCAGACGTTGGCATCGCAAACATCGGGATTATGGCACAAGCAAATGCTTGGTCGCAAAGGATCCCAATCTCGCAATACTTCGCTTGCCCGAAATCGAGGTGACCACCTGTCCTCAAGACCCACGAAATGAAGTCCATTGCGTTCTTCGCTACTATTGTTAAGCACCTTGATATCGTGTTGTGTCACGACATCGGCAACCCGATCAGCGACATCCGTCTGTCGCCAACCCAAACCATAGTCGTGATTTCCTAAACACGCGAATGCACCGTTGCGGGCTGGTCGATAACTCGATAGGACCTCTTTCAGTTCCTCGATCCCAGCTGTATGATCGATGAAATCGCCTGTAAACACATGAAGATCGGCATCCAACTCATTGATGACGCGAATGGCCCGCTGCAAGTAGCTCGTGGTTACTTTGCCTGAGTGCAAGTCGGTAATATGCACCAGACGCTTTCCAGTCCACCCGTCGGGCAGATTAGGTATGAGCAGTTCGCTTTTCGTAACTTCAAGCCATCGAGGCTCAACAAAGTAGGTCCAGCCAAGCAATGACATGGCTGCACCGCCTAAAAGAAATCTACGGCGACTAAACATTCGTACCAAGCCTGATTTCTTTTCGGAGGTCATGATGTTTATGAAGGCTAGTGATTGAACAAAAATTCACGGGACGTGACGAGACTCCAGACGAAGTCCTCGAGAAAGATGCGGCGGTCGCTGGAATCGATGGTTGAAAACTCCGCCAGAAACGTCTGCTTTTCACTGTCGGTAGGAAAACGAGCCAGGCATCTCAAAAACGTGGACTCAACAATGGCAACTCGATCATCACCATGCTTTTCCATGAGTTGATCGACAATACTGCCCGGAGAAGAAAGCTTTTCGTTGAGTGTTTCCCCGTTATTCAGATTGAGGACTTGGATGATGCTTGGCTCGTCACTTCGCTCGCATTCGCATGTGATGCGCCGTTGGTTACGGCCAAAGGTCTTCAGAAATCCACTTTCGACGCTGGAATCGAACAACTGAATGGCTTTGGTACCCTTGGCGTAGAAATTAGTTGGAGTTCTGTCTCCACCCAGATACGCTACCCGATCGAAAACAGAAGGCACACCGGTCACGTCGACAATCGCATCATGAATAACCTCCGCCATCAGTCGCTTTGGGTAGTAACGAGAGAAGTACTTTTTGTCATCAGCATTCCCCGCATTCGATTCACTGCTTCGTTGGTAGGTGTCCGAGTTCATGATAAGCTGCATGAACTGCTTCAAATCATAATTCATGCGAATGAGCTCTTCACAAAGGTAATCCATCAAGGCTTCATTGCTGGGAGGATTGCTCAGCCGTAGATCATCCACGGGGTTAACGATCCCGATACCAAAGTACGCCGCCCAAACGCGATTCACAATCGCTCGGGTGAAGTAGGGGTTCTCAGACGATACCAACCAATCGGCCAATGCAATTCGTCGATCGTTCGGATCATTGGGATCGAGTGGCTCGCCATCTAGAGGGGCTGGTGGTTGGGGGACGCCACGCAGGGGTTGAATCAAATCCCCTCGATCAGCCACCATCAGAGTTCTGGCAGAGTCGCCATTACGAACTTCGCCACCCCATCCTTTCGCTCTTACGCGAGCGAACATGTTCGCCATGGCATAATACTGGTCATTGGTCCATTTTTCCAACGGATGATTGTGGCACTTCGCACAACCGATTGACAAGCCTAGAAAGGCCTGGCAAACATTCTCTGTCATGCTTTCTGGATCTTGATTGATGGCGTAGAAATTGGTTGCACCATTCTCAAGAGCTTCGCCGCGAGCTGTGATAATTTCCCGAACGAACTGGTCCCAGGGCGTGTTGGCTTCCACGCGGTTACGAATCCACATGTAATAAGCTTTCATGCCGTCGACTCGGAGCAGATTGCTGTTGAGAGTCAGTAGATCGCTCCATCGATAGGTCCAGTAATCGACGTACTCCGGCCCGCTGAGAAGCTTGTCTATCCAACGGCTTCTTTTGTCTGGCGATGTATCCGCTAGAAATGCTCTCACCGCTTCCTCGGAAGGCAGGCAGCCAGTGGCATCAAGTGACGAGCGACGAATAAATTCGCTGTCACTACATATGGGTGACGGTGTTAAGCCAAGTGTCGCTAAATGCTCGGTAACGAGCCGGTCCAAATGGCTGTTGCCCGAACTTTGCAGCGGATCAAGCTGTTGAGCGGACTTTGCCAACTGGCTTGCAAAGGGAACTCGAACGCGAGCCAGTGCAATTTTGCTGGCAAACCAAACAGAAATTGCTCCTTCGCCAGGTCCTACGATCTCAACTTGTCCGTGCTCGTCGACCGAGGCAACAGATTCATCTGTCGAAGTAAACTTGGCCCAGCTTGTGACGTCCGCTTTCCTGCCGTTGGAGTAGATGGCTTGAACAATGAGATTCTGCCTATCGTGCTTGCTCAAGCTCACATCAGCAGGCAGGACTTCAATACGTTCGATCACAGGGTCCGAAGGCTTAGGGCCATAGGCTCCGCTGCCAATCCATGCAGCTAAGAGCTGATAGTCTGAGCTGTCAGGTTCTAAGCGAACGCCTCCTTTATGTGGGACAGCCCCCGTAGGCTTGGTGAGGAGCAGCGATTTGCTCGGATCGTTCAAGTCGACCCGGCGTCCGCGATCTTGACGAGTTATGTTGAAGTGATCGGTCTCTGGATCGTAACCTCGAAGGGACAAGCGAAAGCCCCCTTTGCCGGCTAAAGCACCGTGGCACGCTCCCATGTTGCAACCGTTACGCGATAACACCGACTGAACGTGGTTGTCGAACTCGATTTCGGCTGCAGTGTCCATCAAATCGCATTCGACTGCCAAGCTGGCTGTGCTCGCACCTCCGTCCGAATTATCGCCTTCCTCTGCGTTATCGGCACCAGGCTTTAGTGCGAATGTAACACTTACCTTTCCATCCCGCTTAGCAACAACGAAGAGTCCTGAGTCCCTACTGATCACTTCCGCAATATCAGGATTCGAAACAGTCCAAGTCAGTAGGTCGGCGGAGACTGAGTTGGTTAATCGGCCATCGGAATCACGATGTTGGACAACAACTTGGTGTTGAGAACCAGCATGAGATAACTGGATCTCATCTGGAAAGCAGACGATACTTTGCCCCTGCAGAGCATTTCCATGTAGGCCTACGGTCAGCAGGACGACAAGCAAGCAGCATGAGAGATGTTGAGTATTCATAGGTTCGGCGGGAGAGAATGTTGGCGGGGAGCACCTTGATTAGATCTCGGTTAATCGGCGAATCAAGGAAATTGTAATCGAAACTTCGTTGCGATAGGGCGGTGATCGGAAGCCATTGTTTCTGCTACAACCTCCGTTGCAGTAAACTCCCAGCGTTTTGCAGGGCTTCCGAACAGAAAATCGATCTCAATATTGGGTTTATCCGAAGGGAACGTAAAACGGTTCTCAATGGGTTTGACCGCTTCCACGGCATTTTCGGCGAGCAACTTCAAGGTTCGTGAATCGCGTTGATCGTTGAAATCCCCAATCAGCAAATAGGGGACATCGAGACTCTCGAGAAACGTTTTCAGCTCAGTGGCTTGCGCGAACCGAAATCTGTCATCACGAACCCAGTCGAAGTGAAGGCTCACAATTGCAACTTGTTGCTTGTTCGGAAGTTCGGCCCAGACCACTAAGGCGACACGGGGTTCGTTGCCGCGAGGTAACTCGACCACCATCGTTTTTGCGATTGTGTGCTTACTGAGAATCGCCAGCCCATATTCTCCGCCGTCGTAGTCCATAAACTTGCCGAAAGCATGATTCATCCCAAGGGTTTTGCCTAGAAACGCTGCTTGATCCACCGACTCGCTACGGCGAACCTTGTTATCAACCTCTTGTAGAGCAACAAAATCTGGGGTCAGATTGCGGAGAACGTCAGCCGTTCTTTCTAGGTTCAGCTTGCCATCCATCCCACGTCCATGGCGGATATTATAGCTGACCGCGACTCCGCTCCATTCCTTATCATCATTTGCGTGCAACGAACGACTCGTCGAGATGCAAAGGAGCACGGCAACAACGAGCCAGTACAATGGGTGCACTCGATAAGCGAAATCACTTTGCCGAGCGGTATTGCGATACATATGATGACCTCAAGGAAAACAAAAGGGGCAGCGGGCCGTTCCCCTATTCTAATCGGTCAGCTCTCTGTTCGGTACCTTTTCAACTCGTCTAATTCCTATCGTTTAGTCCTATTAGCCGTTTGGTCCTGTTAGTCTTGGTCGGAACGGAGTACGGAGATGAACGCTTTTTGGGGAATGTTTACGCTTCCGAACTGCTTCATTTTTGCCTTACCCCGTTTTTGCTTTTCAAGCAATTTGTTCTTACGCGTAACGTCACCGCCGTATAGTTTCGCCGTGACATCCTTTCGGAATGGCTGAATCGTAGCCCGGGCAATGATTTCACCACCGATGGCACCTTGGATGGGGATCTTGAATTGATGCCGTGGAATTGCCTCTGCTAATTGCTCGCAGTAATGGAGAGCTCGCGTCCTGGCCTTGTCTCGATGAACTAGGTAGGACAAAGCGTCTACGGGCTCCTTGTTCACCAAGATATCGACTTTCACGATGTTGGTAGTTCGATATTCGATGGGTTCGTAGTCAAAGGATCCATAGCCGCGCGTGATCATTTTTAGCTTGTCGTAGAAATCAAACAGGACTTCTCCCAGGGGCATTTCGCTCCTGATTTCGACTCGGCCTGCGGATAAGTAGTTCATGCTTTGACTATCGGATCGATGCTCCCGGCACAGCTCCATGACAGGGCCGACATATTCCTCCGGAATGATGATGGCTGCCTTTATATAAGGCTCGGTCGTCTTGTCGATCGAGGTTGGGTCGGGCCAATAGCTAGGATTGTCGACATCAATAGTGGTTCCGTCTCGCAACAAGATCTTATACTTCACGCTTGGTGCAGAGATGACCAAGCCGAGATCGAACTCGCGTTGCAGTCGTTCTTGGACAACATCCAGGTGCAGCAGTCCGAGAAAACCGCATCGGAAGCCGAAGCCGAGGGCGGCCGAACTATCCTTTTCAAAGGTCAGTGCTGCGTCGTTGATAGCAAGTTTCTCAAGAGCCTTGGTGAGATCTTGATATTCGTCAGTACTCATTGGGTAAATCGAGGAGAAGACAACTTGCTTTGCCTTCTTGTAGCCTGGGATAGGTGCATCTGCTTGCTTTTCGAGCAGAGTGAGTGTGTCGCCGACCTCGATATCTTGAACGCTCTTTACTCCCGCGACGACGTACCCAACCTCGCCAACGCTGAGTTGCTTTTTGGGAACGAGTTTAATTTGGTTGTAACCGAGTTCGTCCACTTTGTAGTCCCGTCCCCCGTGCATAAAGTGGACCACATCGCCCGTTCGGAGCGTTCCCTCCATAACGCGAATTTGCAAGATCACGCCGCGATAGGTATCGAAGTGCGCATCAAAAACGAGAGCCTTGAGGGGAGCCTCGGGATCGCCTTTCGGGGGAGGTAGATGCTCAACGATTCCTGAAAGAACATTCTCAATGCCGACTCCGGTTTTGGCGGAGACGGGAATCGCAATAAAGGGATCGAGACCCAGGTCGGCATCGATCTCTTCACGAACTTTATCGACGTTGGCAGCGGGCAAGTCGATTTTGTTGATCACAGGCAATAGGGTTAAATCGTACTCCATCGCCAGGTAGAGGTTCGCGACCGTTTGCGCCTCGACTCCCTGCGATGCATCGACCACGATCAACGCCCCATCGCAGGCCATCAACGAGCGTCGAACTTCGTGGGAAAAGTCGACGTGCCCTGGGGTGTCGATCAAGTTCAGTAGGTACTCCTGGCCGTCCGAACCCTTATAAGTCAGCGAAATCGAATTGCTTTTGATCGTGATGCCCCGTTCGCGTTCTATATCCATCGAATCGAGAATCTGGTCGTGAAATTCTCGCTGGGAGATCGCCCCACACGCCTGAATCAACCGATCGGCTAGGGTCGATTTTCCGTGATCGATGTGAGCAATGATACAAAAATTGCGAATATGCTTCATAATGGGGAGTCTGCCGAACAAAACTTGGGCACCAACGCCCAAAAAGGGGATTCTCTCAGATTTCGCTGAGAATGAGTTGCGAAAAACCAACTCAGATACCATGAACTATACGTCAGCTAAGCGTTTTTGCACACCTCTAGAATTGTTAGCGGACTAGTCCGGGGGGGATTTTTGAGGAGCACTTGGAGGAATAAGTCGATAGACTAGCTAGTGTCTGTACCAAAATGAGCTTGATTCTGCGAATCAATGGTCCTAGCTGGGTTTTCGTATGCTTATTGAGCGATCGTGTGCCAGGGGCAGAGATTTTGCTCCAAAACAGGTTCGTAGAGACGATATTCTAGATTCCAGATTATAGATTCCAGGTGTCGGCTTGCACCTTCTTCTTCGCGAGCTACCAGCATGCGGCTGACCGTGTGCTGGTTGTGACCTAGGATGGACAGTTGAAGGTAACGTTCACAGCCGACCTAGAAGCGATCGCGTTTCAATGCTTTGCCGCGTTGTAACGAGCCGATGTCCGATACCCCGGTTGATTCTGCCGAGCCGCCAGAAAATCTTCATTGGCATCAGAGTAAGCGCATACGATGCCATGCCAGAGACAAAAAACAAACAGAATATTCCTAACGTGCGACAATTCATCCCGTGCCTCCCTTTCTGATAATTGATCCCTAGAAATAAGGTTTGTATAAAAACCTGACTGTCAAGGACTCTCCATACACTTTTTACTTCTCTGGGCGTGAGTATCGGACGCTAATGATTACCGATGGTTCTGTCCCAACCTGCACTGGAACGAGGCTGTAGTCTTGCTTTCGCGGCTCTCCTTTGCCGGTCTCTCCAAAATTGCGAGAACGCGGTTGCTCATCCGGCTTATACGCATCCGAGAATCTTGCGGTAATCACACCGATTTCTCCACAAACTTCTAACGCACTTGCTGCTCCCTTCCCTAATTCCATAACAACAAATTCAAAGATGTTGTTGGCACCTGGCTTCACGGTGTTCATCCAGCCTCGTACAACATGTGTACCCGGTCCTGAGCCGGATGCTCTGGGGACAAAATAACCCGGATATCGAACCGATCTACCAGTGGAATCCTTGTCCGAACAAAAAGTTGAGAGGACATCTAGTCCATCAATTTCTAATGTTACAACAGCATCCGCTTGAGTGTCGTAATTGTAGAGAACGACTTCATAAGCGTCTGTAATCTGAATAGGTACAAACGCGAGCCCATTCTCGTCAAGAGGATGGACTGGTACAGAAACATCACTCCCACCTTTTCGACAACGTATTTCGATCGCATATTTGTCATTGCCTGGGGCTTGGATTTTTGTTGACTCGCGAGCAATAAAAGCAGGTGACTTGAAGGCTGCTTCTATTGCGGCTAGCCTTTCGAGATAATCCGTTGAATCTGGCAAACTCTGAGTGATTCCACCAACCCTACCAATGTCAGATGTGTTATTAACTTCACGCGTGCTAGTCCATTTGGCTATACCGCTCTCGAGAAGCTTTGAATGGATCTGGATAACACGATTTCCCCGATTTGTGTTCGACTCACTCACCAGGTATGTCAGTTCGATCTTAAGAAAGAAATTGGACTTTTTATCGATAAAATCTGCCAACGCTTGAGAAAGCGTGAGTTGAATGGCCGAGTCGTAATTTGCGTCGGGCATGCCTGTAGTTGAGATTCGATCTAATCGAATTTTTTTTCCTTTATAGAGACGATCATTAGCGAGGAAATTCTTTACCTCTTCCGCAAGCCCGAATAATTGACCATCGAGTGACTGATTGGTCTGAGCACTGCATTGGCTTCTAAAATTGAAAGCAGACGTAAAAGCCACGAAAAGAATCACCAACGCTAAGCGACGACACTTTTGTATCGCTGGCTTCGTTTTTCCAATTGGATCAATAGCCGAGTACATATCCATATAAAACAACCTCACAGTCAAATTTGAGAACTGAAACGGAAGGAAGCAAATCCACGGACCAAAATATTGTAATGAATCTAGGGGGCGTAGCCGAGCACCTCAGCAGCGAGTTGCATCAGAGAACGACCCTCTATATTGTGCCAAGCCTCACGTTTTATACTAGCGTTGTCTTTTCGGAGGTGACCCAAGCCGATTTTTCTAGCGCGTAGATCGTTTTTAAGAATCACTTTGATGATTTCCGTAGATGGATGATAAAGCTCACTGGCGATTGTTTCGATGTTCATGGGCTGAAACAAATACCAACGGGCAACCTCACCGACTGGTTCCAAAGGAAACCCGTCTCCTGTGGTTCGGTAGTCCTCGTCTATCAAGTAATACTTGAAAATACGATCCGCGCTCTCCTGGAACAGTCGCCCATCTGATTCGACGCTGTTTTGCATAACACTCGGCTCTGGATAGAGTGTTCGAACCTTATCCGCAAAGATACCAAAGACCCCGGCTCCTAAACGAACCTCGTCATCGGGAGGTTCAACCATGCCCTTACGATGACAAACGACACACGATAAACCGTTGACGATGAGCTGATTACCGGACGTTTTCAAAGCATCTCCGACGATTTCGATCGGCCCCGCATCGAGCCGAGCGCCTGCAGCAGTCGACAGCATGTACCCTTGCAAACCATTGGGTAGCGAATAGATAATCTCTCCCCCGTCGTGTTGGAAACTAAACTCGTTCTCCCCGTCATCGTCTGCGATAGCTGGCCCTAGTGGAAACTCGGTTAGAATCGCTTGTGAGTTGCTACCTAAAAAGTCATAAGACTTCCAATAGTAGCCGCGATTGGTCATTGGGTGACGTTCAATCAAACGATTTTGACCCGAAATCCCACTTTCCGTAAACCCAGCTCGGATGGCTCGAGTCGGAGAACCAAAGATGTTCTTGTTGACGTTCACCCCTAGAAATTCTTCTAGATCGCGGTCGGTCATCGATTTTGGGTTGTCCGGCTTATTCGCGTCAGAGTCCCTTTTCTTAAGTTCTGGTAGCGTAAGGTCGTACAGCAGCTTGTGATAAAGCCCCGGCCTCAAGCCTATAGTGATAAACCAATCGGCCCTTATATCCTTAATCTTACGATCGTTTCCTCCTAGACGAATCATGTCTTCTTCAATCCTTCGCAGCTTGATTACAGAATCGCTCCGCCCATCATCCAAAATGCTGTTTGGATCGATCTGGTAAGGATATTGTTTGATGATTTCCAGCCAATGTTCATCGGTCCAACCCAGTTTCGAGATATCGACCGCGAAAATGAGTTTGCGTTCGTCCACCGCTTCGGGGATCGCTAATTCGGCCTGCCAGCTAAGGCTGTTGAGGGCTTTAGCTAGTGCAGCTCTTGTCATGCGGATTTGCCGTTCATCTGTTTCAGGATTGTTCCACAGATTGACCAGGGTGAAGTACTTATAGTGGGAACGTTTTTTTGGATCGATCTTCCCATAATGGTCAAAAATCTTTTCCATCGTATCTAGGAGTGAAACGAACGATCGTCGCGGGATTTCGGGAAAGACAGGTGCTCCAGCGTCGATCCATTCTTTGATGGTTTGCACTTCATCCGGCGTCGGACGCATTAGTCCCGCTTGGTTCCGCGGAGGCATTCGGCCTCGGAACATGGCGTTGTGAAGATCAGAGCTTTCTGAATCCCCTGGCGTGACGATGCCGTCGTCTGTCATGGAGATAACATCTCGAGCGTTGAAAGCATAGCCGCCAGCAGAGGAACCCTGTCCGCGGTGACACCGGAAACAATAGTTGTTCAGGATGACAGCCGCTTTTGCTGCTAGTTCTTCCTCACGATTACTTGGTGGGTCTCGGTCAGATGGGGAGCGGTCCTGGCACATACCGACACTCACCATGCAGAAGGATGCGACAAAAAACACCAGAGGCCCAAAACCTCTAAGAAGGACAGATTTCATGGTAAACTCGGAAAAAATGCGTGTACGAAGGCCTGGCGAAAATTTTGGATTCACGCGAGCTGCGAGTCGCAGCAGGTGAAATTGTAATCCTGGCTACTAACGAGATAACGAATCGAGGGACGGCTTTCTTGCAAAAATTCCGAAAAACTAATAGTTGGCTTATTCCTCGGTCAACTTGTGGCTCATTTCAAACTTTTTCAGCCGAGGTTGAGCCGATCGAATCGAATACCGTAGCCAGCCCGTTAATCAGAGATTTTTGCAAGACAACGGCTTTTGTCCAGTTTTTAAAGGAGAAGCGAGGCTTCCATTCATGCCAAAGCTCCGCGAAAAATCCACCACCCTTACAACGAAGTAGTCCAAATGTATACAGACGTTAAAACGATGTTGTGCCGACAGCAAGTCGCAAAATCATTCTTGGGATTCCTAAAGCCAGCTTTTTTCAAGGTGTGTACCTTTTTTCTCGAAATTCGAGCTTCCCGAACCACTCGAATGCCAGAGACGATTACCACGCAACGATGGGCTCCCCCGGGGAGCATTGTTGTGGCCTATAATTGGAGATACACTGAAACATCGGGCCGTTCGGGTATAGAATGCCCTGAGGACGGGATAGGACGGAAAATCAAATGAACCTGCACAGCTTGAAATTTGCGGATTTACCAATCGAGGGAGACGAGCGTCGTCTTTGGCTTGAAGAGATGATTGTCAGTTCGGCACTCGGGGCTTTCGTTGCAGAACTCGAAATATGGTTAAGCCCGTCGGTTCCTGTCTCCAAACTCGCAATTCTATTGGGAGAAGATTTGGAGAGCGTTTTGGAGAATGGGCTATCCCCGTTGTCCGATGAAAAGTTGTCCCTGCTCCTCAAAAACCCGCGATCTCTTTTCGAGTTGCAAGAGGAGATATTTATACAGGGAGGGGGGTACTGGAGAGAAAAAACGGACATGGTCTCGATGCGAGAATCCGTTGGGGGCCATGTGACAGACAATTCGTCCTTTCTCGCTACGATTATCGAAAAGAGTTTGGCCCAGACTAAGGAGGTCACAGCTTCAGAATTTCCTCAACGCCCTCCCACGGCAAACGATAGTACAATCGTAAACGAGGCTAGACCGCAGGTTCAGAAAAGACATTCAGAGCAAAACTCTCGAAAGTGGATCGGTGTACTGGCATCGCTGGCGGCACTGGTTCTCGTCGTTTTCTCTGTCCGATGGCTACTACAAGAACCAGATGGCTGGGGATTCAATCGGCCAGGTGTTTTCGCTGCCAACGTTAACGGGTCCGACTATCTACGTCGGCTAGCCGACGCGGCAGAAGAATTCAATGCGAAGCAGTCGAACGATATTCCTGGTTTGATTCAACGCATACAGCAATTCGAAAAAGGATGTGATCGATTAATTGCAGAGAAGCATACTCCCCTGGCCGATGCGGATAAAGACTGGCTCGTTGAACGCTGTCAACTCTGGAAGAGCAAGCTTACCGAACAGCGAATGGCTCTCGCCTCAGGCACGCAAACTGTCGAAGAGACACAAACTGCTGTTCAACAAATCGTATCCAACCTTCAAAAAGCTTTAAGGGATCGTGCGAGTTCGATCGGTTGAAACCGGCAGCCCTATCCGTTCAGGCTTCATGTTGGCAAGTGACCATTGCGACCACTTAATTTATTGAGAAAGTAATCGCCGAAATGCAGGATTTCGACCCTACCGACGAGGAGCTAATACGCAGAGCGTGCCTTGAAGCAGATGAGGCCCCCTTCGAGAAGTTAGTCAATCGTTATTCGGATCAATTAGTGACGCATGCCATTGCTAGATGCTCGCCAGCCTCCACTACCCGTGATATTGGATTCGGCAAGGATGTCGCGCAGATGACTTGGATCAAAGTGCATCGCAATCGATGCAAATTTGAGGATGATACCCCTGGTAGCTTTCGTCGTTGGATATTTACTATCAACCGCAATAACGCTCTCGATGCATGCCGTCATCGTGGCAGGCTGCCGGATCTCTCGATTAACGACCCCAACTCTCCTCATCCCGTGAGTAATGATCAACCAGCGATCGACAACCTTGATGAATTGGAGGCATTAAGGCTATGTCGAGAGAGCTACCGAGACGATCCACAAGTCGAGACCTTTATCCAATGTCACTTTGAGGGAGTCACCGTGAAAGCGATCGCCGAGAAAAGAGAGCCCGATATCGTGGCACGCTACGACCAAGCCCGTGCGAAAGCCAAAGAGCAAGTGAGACAAGACGAGACCATATCTAAAGCACTCTTGCGAATTGCACCGGACGTTGTTGCGGAATTTGAAAGAGTCACCTCGAATATTTACTCCGATATTAGTCGAGGAAAGACAACGCTCGTGAATTGCGTCCGAAGAAGACTTGGCTTGGACTCGTGACAATCGCCTCCAACCAGAGGGCACTGATTCAATCGTTCAGCAGGCGATCTTTCAACTCTTCGAGATAATCCTTCAGTCGCTTGTCATTACTCAGCTTGACCGCTTCACGTTGCGTTCGAATCGCTAACGCTATGTCGCCTCCAGCATCATAAAGATGTGCCAACGTATCCAGTGCGTTAGCTCTCATGTCCGTCATTTCTCCGTCAATATCGAGCGATTTTTTGATCCCTTGAATCAAAATCGTCCGCAATTCTTCGTTCGCTTTTACAGCAGCCAAATTGTTTTCGTAAATATCCCAGGCGATATGGTTTGCCATTACAAGACTTGACCCAACTTTCTCCATCTGCGCACGTATTGTCTCAATTGCGTCCGTGTCTCGCGAATCGGTCGTCAACAAAAGTTGAGCTATGATCCGTTCCAAGACGGGACCTCCATAGGTGTCTTGGAGTTGTCCACAAATCCGTATCGCGTCGTCAATCGATACTAACGGAACGGATTGGTCGTCCTTGTTTTGTCGCGTTCGATTCGTTCGTGTCTGGAGCAATTGAAAATAACCATTCGTCAGATTTGTCAAAATTGCATGACGGATCATCCACCGAAACGCCTCATTGGATGATGCCTCCACACCATCACCATTAAGCGACAAGATAGCCGCTTGCATCATCGAGTTTGCATGGCCCAATTCAGCCGCTTCTCGGACTTTTTGGAATCGATAACGCCGCCAACCCTGCGCCTGCGGTAAGTTTTTTTGGACCTTGTCTCCTTCTTCGATGCGTCGAATCAGTTCTGCTAAACAATCCAAATCAGTCTTGGCCCCCTCTGTGAGGATATCAAGCCCTCGAATCGGATCGGGGGTGGTACCAATTCCTTCGAATAAATATTCAGAAAAGCAACGAGCTGAATAAGCGTTGTCTTCGTCAATAAATACACGCTCCATCATTCGAAATGCTTTAGGCAAATCCTGGGTTGTCGCGTTGTTCTCTTCGTAATAATGTGCCATGGTGTGCCCGATCCAGGGATTGCCGCGCTGTTGCGATTCTTCAGCCAACTCCAAAAACCGTCTTTGGTCTTTTCGCGTACCGACTCCCAAGAGATACGCATATGCCAAGGCGCCCGTGGCGTAGGGGTCTCCTTTGCGAGAACCCTCGAAGTAAAGCTGAAATGCTTTTTCTGGATCCGACGACTCGTACATACTGCCCATCTCAACGATCGCGTAAATGTTTCCGCCTCGATAGCTCGACTCCAAATACTGCCTGGCTCTCTCCTCGTTAGGTACAACTCCTAGCCCTTCACGATACGCCATTCCTAAAACAAACATGGCTTCTGCATCCCCACGCTCGGCCAGGGCATGCAGTTGGGAAATACCTCGATTCATCCATTCAATGGCTTGAATCAAGTCCCGTGGTTTCCCACCCCAACCGCCGTGGTAATCAAGAGCGAGATGGCCACACGCCAACGGGTGTCCCTGTTTCGCTGCTCGCTCAAAAAATCGAACTGCTTTGCGTAGATCGATCGTGTCCTCGATCCCTCGATAAAGGGCAATTCCAAACTGGAAATCCTCTTCACCTGGGAACTCAAGCTTCTCCAGTAGCAGATCTACCCTCGCTCCTGTGGACAATAATCGTGGGGTTTGTTTTCCACGAGTTCCCAACCTTTTGGCTCGTACGAGCTGCTCAACGGCTGGCGCGACTTCTTCTGCGAGGCTCCCCATCAACGATTTCCCTTGCCTAAGCTGATCTAGGAGGCATTTTGTAAAGGCCCCGTGCCCCCAGTCATCATGCTCGTAAGCCTGTTCATTCTCTGAACAAGCGAAAAAAACAGCCGCGTTCTTGGGCAACTGATTCGTCTCAAGTAAACTACCGAACGAACGGCCTCGCGCTCGATTCACATCTTCTCGACAACAGTCCGCCACTAGTATGCGGTTGGGGGCTTTGGATTCTCGAAGCGCGATTAGGAAATCATCGATGGGGACCAAACTGGATACGTCGAGAGCCACTCTGGGTCTTTGGTCCTGGTACTGGATATTATTATCCGCATCACGGTCATGGGTCAAAGACGCGTCAAAAGGGCAGAAGTAGGATATATTGGTTCGATCCGATTCGATTCCGTGCCCGAACACTCCCAGAAACACGACTCCTTCGTTCCCACCTCGACCAGCACACTCATTAAGTGCCTGTTTGATGGCGTTCTTGGTGGCCTGTTTCCCTAATAGCAATTTCACTTCGTACCCATGGGTCACGAGAAAATCGGCAAGAGATCGAGCATCAATCTCAGGATAGACCAGGTTCGAAATCTCAGGCTGCTCGTAATCCCGGACTGCAACCAGAATCGCCAGTTTATCTGGACCCTGCGATCGAGCCACAGTAGCAAATAGCCCCTGTGCCAAGGGCCCCAAAATCCCTAGGTAAATACAGAACAGGTTTCGAATCCAATTATTCATCGTGTTTCGACCGAGGGAAAAAACAAACTGCCAGTATTAATACCAAAGCCAGGTTACTCCGAGACATACATCATATCGAAATCAGCGAAGTAATGTTTCTAATAGACCGGGTGTCTGTGTGAGTAACCCGCTCCCATCGATTACTTCCGGAGAGTTCTCGGTCAGTACTTTTAGGTAACGTTGGGCACCGGGTGAGCAGTCAAATCGAAAGTCTTTTGTTGTTGCAATCCATTCCGATCCAGCGTCAAGCAGGTACAGCCTAGCAATCTCGTCGCCATTTTTTGAATCCCACCAACGGATCGACCCATCACGTACGACGCCTACGAGCTTTGCACCATCTTCGGACCACTTCACGTCTCCCGCTCGCTCGTCAGGATGGATAGTAAGTATGCTACGACCGTTGATCGAATCGACTATTTCGATTCGATCCATATCGTCGCCCCAATTGAAATGTGCAAGACAAGATACCGCAATCCGACTTGAGTCCGTCGACGAAAATGACGCTGACACACTGTTAAATTTGTTACTGATGCTTTCGAGTTTAGCTATTTCCCTCCCTTCTTTCATATCGAACAGCGAATAAACGGTATTAAAACTGGGGGCGTCTCCCTTGCTTTGCAACAATGCCTTAGCACCGTCCCTCGAAATTTGAATCACAGATTTTCCGTCGCCAAACTTAAGAACATCACCCGATTCAACATCTAAGACAGAATAATCAAGTTCTCGTTCGTTGGTAACATTCCTAACCACAAGTTTCTTCCCATCACTAGAAGACATGATCGCCTTGCCCTTGACTGCAGTTAGCGTTCTCTTAGCGTCGCCGGTTTGCAGAAAAATCGACGTATCTTTATTCTCGAATAAGATACCACCGTCGTTACTCGCCACACCTGATTTCAGCAGAACCTTCCGCTCTGTAGTATTCCACACCATAGTATCTAGATTCCACCACTCTGCAGTATCACAGTTTATATTTAGGTAATCGCCCTGCTTAGATAAATCAAAAACGAACGGACCATCTTCGAACACGTACTGTCTCTTGCTACTTACAAAGTCGAAGGTAAAGAGTCTGGATGTTTCATTGGGTAAAAATCCGCAAGGGGGACAGATAGAATCTGACGAACCAATAGCAATTGATGTTTTAGACAACGGCTCTATGGAGTACAAGTTGTCACGACTAGGCCTGACGACGGGTGAGAATTTTTCCGATTGAATGGGAGAAAAACCGGGAAGGGAGTACGTGGCTTCCTCGGTTTTTCCGTCCGACTTCCGGATATCAACCGACAGGTGGTTTAAAATTACATTAACGAAGCAGTTTGGAAAACCGAAGGTTGTACGTGTTGATAGCGAACCAAGAATCAGTTCTTTGGATGCGTCAAATACTTCAAAGGAACCATTTCCCTCATGGTCCGATTTGTTGATCACAAGATGATCAGGGTCTTGTAAAACCGCATCGATAAAACCTCGACGGGAAATCGTCCGATCTGGGACAGTGGAGAAAACTATTTGGCCTGTGTCTCTATGGATTATTGGATACCGAAGATGCTGGCTCTCTGTGGTAATCCACAGGTGCTGGCCTTCGGAACTGAAAATAAGATCGGAAACATCATTTTTAAAAAAGACCTTTTCGTCTCCATCGATCGTACGGACAACGCAAGCTTCACGTCCCCCTCGCGATCCACGGTAACCATCCAAAAACTCGGCGTAAAGCGTCAGTGACTTATCGAATACGAGTTTGCCACCGGGATAACTGCGTACGGTCTGCTTTCGTTCCAGGTCAAAAACGATTGATTTTTCGAAGTCTTCCACCAAGAGCCTTCTTCCGTCCGATGAAATAAAGCTCGATGCCCCTGTTTTCGAAAATTCGGAAAAGTGTAGCACTAGCGAGTTTGACGGAACGTCATAAACACTAGCACCTATCGAGACCATCTTGCGATCCGGAGAATAGCTACTTTTTGCTACTCTTTTTCCTGTTCCGATTCCTCTTCCGATCGTATCGATGTGAATTCGAAAATTCTCCTGGAGCTTCGTCCTGGCCTGATACGACTCAAGCATCAGATCGAATGAATCGACTGCAAAAGGGGTTGGGGTTTGTTGCCGTCCCGTAAGCCTCTGTACATTTATTTTCACTGAATCAGCTAGTATCCCAGTGGTAACGGGACCATTCTTACCGAGTCTTTCTATCTCTTCGAGCAAACTTTTGGTAAACGCCCCGTGCTTCCAATCATCCCGCTCGAATGCCTTTTCGCCAGGCTTACATCCAAATAAGACAACAGTGCCGGAGGGCAAATCGGAAGCCTTGAAACTCGCACCTAGTCCAAGATTTCTACTCCTCGCACGATTCGGCATCTCACGACAACAATCGGCGATTACCACTCGGTTCCCGGCCTTTGCGATCTTTAATGCACGCAGAACCTGCTCCATCGTGATGAGTGATTCAGGATTGATGTCGATCATGGGATTCGAACCGTTGTACAGTAGCTTACCGTCTTTATCGCTAGCTTGTCTTACCTCTGTGTCAAAGGGGCAAAAACATCCCACAATCGAGTCAGTACCATCTATCTCAGATTGCTCTACTTCCACACCATGACCAAAGAAACCCACTAAGCAAATACCGTCACTGTTTGCCTTGCGGCGTAGACCATCAAGCTTGGCTTCGATTGCTAACTTAGTGGCTTGTTTTCCCAACAGGTACTCAACCTCGTAGGAAGCCTTTTCAAGAATTTGTCCAAGCGCCAAGGCGTCCTGCTCAGGATACTTAAGGGGGCGTTGCCCGTTCATTTCCGCATGGTCGTATTTGGTAACTGCCACAAGAAGCGCGTACTTGCCTGACACTTCTTGAGCCAGGCTCGTCGAGAGACTTGCGAAGACCAAGATGACAAACGCTATCAGGCATCTCGAGCTAACGAAAATACTCTTCTGAATTCGCATGATTTGAAGTTCTTGTTTCATAAGGCTTGTTCACTAGGTGAAAAGTATGTTTATCGGTTGATCGCCACCGTTGTGATTGGTTAGGGCTTAAGGAAAATGACCCTGGAAAGATGGGCGTGGACGGTATGGGGACAAAGAAGACTCTGATTTTATACAATTTTTCCATCTTGGCGAGCAAAATGAAATCCCGCAGCCTGAGTGACTGCGGGATGGACCAACTGCGGGATAGAGAATCTTTACGATCGTTCCGGCCTCTAGCGGCTTGGGGACTCGGTTGGGGCTGGTAGCAAAGCGTCCACCTCGGCTAATACCGAAGCGATCGATTCCCCCACCTCAGACGCTCCGGCACTCGGCTTGGGGGCTTCGGTCGCACTCGCTTTCGCGACCTTGTGTTCGATCTTTTGGAATTGGCTCTCCAAGCCTGCCACGAATCCAATCGCCTCTCGAATCGCTTGTTCGGTTAAAACCTCGCCTTGTTTCTCACGTCGGGACGCTTGGTCCACTTGCAGGGCGGACACCTTGGCGGCCAATTCTTTTTGTTGGGCCTGCCACTTTGCCAGACGCTCCAAGAGCCTCTTGTGCTCGCTGCGGGCTGCCACCAAGGATTCCAAGGCACCTTTCTCCAGTACCAACAACTCCTCGTAGACTCCGATCTGATGTTCGAGGACTTTCGCAATCTCCTCTTTCTTGATCCGGAAGTTTCCGAGTTGCGTATGGCTGCTGCAACCGTCTAAAAGATTATTCAGGATAACCATCCGGGAAACCGACGTGTCTTGCAAGGCTCGAATCTCCAGGACCTTTAAGGCCGCTGTGTGCAGGGCTTGCTCCGCTTGGGCGGCCTCGAAGTCGCAGAACTCGACATGTTCATTCAAGCGTACCTCGATGGCCACAATCCGCTGCGTGGTAGCGGTATCCACACAGGGGGCTTGTGTGGTGGGCTGAGGTTTAGCAGTGGCGACCACCGAGAGGACGGTAACTTGCCTTGTGGTTTGGGGAGGATCACAAGCCATGCTGTAGTGTGGGGAGGAAAAGACAAAACCGGTGGCGAAGCATCCGAGAGTCGTCAAGAAGCGAACGGTTTTAGGAAGGGACCAAGACATAATTCAATCTCCAGTAGAGAAAAGGGATGGGGCTCTGTGGAACCGGCCCCGAGGCTTTCGTTGAGCGAACACCCTGCGTGTTGGCTACACAGGAGTAACGGACGAGGAGTCGATTTCTTGCAAAAAAGAAAAAAGGATTTTTTTCGGCAAGAAAAACACGGGGTGCTTGGTTTTACATCTCGAAGGCACAGCGTGGGCTGTGTTTTTGATCCCAGTCAGGTCTGGGGAGTTGTCGTTTTTCCTTTTGAGGAGATGGTGGATTATGTTGAAGGCATTCATTGTTGTCGGTACGGTTGGGCTCTTGGGTGTGGTTGGGACGGTGGGCCATGTCACCGGATGGAACGATTACGTCATCATTGGAGGTCGAGGCTTTGTCAACTGGGTCTCTGGCCAGGTTCCCACCTATGTCAAGGTGGAGCAGGTGAAGCTCCTATTGGAGCGGACCAAAGGGGAACTCGAGCAAGCGACTCGAATCCGAGCCCAGCATGAGCTGACGCTCAGCAAGGCTCGGCAAGCTCTGTCGAAGAGCGAAGCAGAGGAGAGGGTTTCTCAGCAGAATCTGGAAAAGGGGCGGATGAAATTGGTTCGCTTTCAAGAAGAGCCCTGTGAAGGTGGCGATTCCTCGGTTCTCACCGCTCAGGTCAAGAAAGAGGTCGCCCGCTACAAGTCTCTTCAAGCTCGCGTAGCGATGGAACGTGAGACGTTAGCCAATTTGCAAGCCGCTTTCCGGAAGCTCGATGATACCATCGCAGCTCGTCACCAAGAGGTTGACTTGTTGGAGAGTCGCTTGGCGATGGTCACGAGCGGTTTGGAATCGGTCTCGTTGTCGAGCAGCGGTGAGATTGTTGTTCCGAGCGAGAGCAACCTCAACCGATCCTCGCAGTTGCTCGGGCAGCTCGAGGATGTGTTAGCGATCGAGCAATCGATTATGAACCAAAGCCGATTGGAAGACGGTTTCGGCACGGGCGAGGATTCGGAGGACTCGCTGGACTTGGTGAGCGAGTTGGACCAGTTGCTGGGTAAGCCCAATCTACGATTGGGACAGAAGTAGTCCTTGATTCCAGATCGCGGAAAGCTAAAAAAGACGGGGGCAGGGATCGCCCCCTTTTTTTATGGATGGTCAGGAACGCTTAGGCAGTGATGATCGAGTCTGCTGAACGAACTCTTACTCCTGTACAATACAAATGGGGCGAAATCCTAAGCTTTCCCTGACCCCGATCAGCGATGGTTCTCCTCGATCTGCGGATCGACAGCGATATGGGGTATCTAAACAGCCACCGCCACGATAGATCGGATATTCGCCCTTTCTCGGAGGTAATGGATCAATCTCTTTGCCCGTTAGATCGGTATTAATTACAGACAACACGCAACCCAAGATACGCTCGTTTAGCATCAGGACTGTCTTTGAATCTAAAGGCTAGCGGGAACGGACCACCGTGCCACCCGTTACCACGGAATACTTTAATTGAGCCCGAGATCGGACCAATCGGATCACGATTCGTTTCCTTGGGATACTTTCCATACCAGTCACTGCACCACTCCGAGACATTCCCGTGCATGTCGTACAAACCCCATAAGTTCGGTTCCTTCTGACCAACAATTTGGGGTGAGCGGGATGGTCCATTCCCGCTATACCAGGCAAAATCACCCATAAACTTATCATCATCTCCAAAACTAAATTTCGTTTTCATTCCCGCTCGGCAAGCATATTCCCATTCTGCTTCGGTGGGTAAACGATAGGTTCTCCCTGCCGCTTGTTCCTCCGGTCGTGACGTTAGGCGTCGGCAAAACTCTACTGCATCGATCCAAGAAATATAGTTTGCGGCATAATCCGCTCCCTCCGTCACGTCTGATTGACCCTTCCAAGGTTCGCTACCCATCACCTCTTTCCACTGCCCTTGTGTCACCTCCGTCGACGCGATCGCAAATGGTCGACTGATGGTCACCTCGTGAACTGGACGCTCTTCTTCTCGTCCTTTCTCATTGCCCATCATAAATCGCCCCGCAGGAATCGTTACCAGACGCTGACCAATACTATTGACCACGCTCGGTAATGACGATGAGCCATCTGGTCTGCCCAACACCACCCGGAACCCCAATGTCGAGGCTTTGAAACCAGGACTGGCCTTGCTCCGCCAACCCGAGCGGCACTGCGATTCTTTCCGATCAAAGGATCCACCCCGGATTACTCGCTCCAGTGAGAGCAGCTCTTCCGGACCGATCGGGTCACTCACGAATCCTTCCGGGTAGCTACCGTAGTAATCAAAACACCACTCCGCTACATTGCCATGCATATCATATAACCCCCAAGCATTCGGTGTCTTCTGCCCCACCAGTTGCGGTTGCCGAACTCCCTGCCAAGCGTAGGTACTCAGCAGGGCACGATCATCTCCAAAACTGTAAGCTGTTGACGTTCCTGCCCGGCAAGCGTGCTCCCATTCTGCTTCGGTGGGTAAGCGGTAATTCCGCCCTTCTTTTTTCTCTTCGGGTAGCTGGCCTAGTCTTCTGCAAAATTCGGCTGCTTGGGACCATGAGATGTTGGTTACTGGCAATCGGCTATCCAGTTTCGGGTTCTTGATCTGTCTTTCTTCTTTTTTAATGAGGCGCTTGGTTTCCGGATCTCGGACCTCTACCAATTCGTTGCTATAGGCATCCTCCATTACCAATGCCCATTGATGCTCTGTCACTTCGGTGATTCCCAGAAAATAAGGCTCAGTCAATTCCACCTTATGCAGCACCTCGTGTTCTTCTGAACCCGGCTCGGAAGCTGGCGAGCCCATCGTAAACCGACCCGCCGGAATCTGCACCAGTGTCATCCCGATACTGTTGGTCAGCGTCGGGAGGGGGGATTCCGATAACGGCTGCTGCGCGCTGACTCCCAGCGGTTGGGACGCTACAAACAACAAGCAGTAAAGCATAAAAAGAGGATATGAAAATGATTTTGAGCCTATCGACATGGTCTTGCTCCTGACGGGATTTTGCTTGAGGGTTGTGGATGTTTCGTGAAATGATTTTGACAATGAGCTAGGTCAAAGTCCAGGCAATTGGAACACGTGCCATGTACGCTGTCTCTCTGCCTCCACTCCGCTCGATTAGCCAACTAACCGGCTTGCTGAATTAATCGTTAATTACGGAAACTGGGCGAAAGCCCAGGTCGTTGCTCCGGTCGCCCGGCGAGTTCCTGAACCGGTAAGCCGAGCGGCAAAACCCCGCCGTGCTGATCCAGCCACCGCCCCGGAGTACCCGGCTCGAGCCCTTCTCTGGGCCGACCGGATCGGTTATCAAACCTTTTGGGTAATCAGCATACCAATCACTACACCACTCCCAAACATTCCCGTGCATGTCGTACAACCCCCATAAGTTCGGTTCCTTCTGACCAACAAGTTGGGGTGAGCTGGACGGTCCATTCTCCGTATACCAGGCAAACTCCCCCAACATCTTTGCATCGTCTCCAAAGCTGTATTCTGCTTTCGAAGTCCCCCTGCAGGCATATTCCCACTCCGCCTCCGTCGGAAGACGATACTCCCGACCCGCCGAGCGTTCCTCCGGCAAGGCTGACAAACGCCGGCAAAACTCCATCGCATCTTCCCAACTGATATAAGTCGCCGGGTAATCCGCTCCCTCCTTCACGTTTGATTGACCCTTCCAAGGTTCGGTACCCATCACCTCTTTCCACTGCCCCTGCGTCACCTCCGTCGAAGCGATCGCAAATGGTCGACTGATAGTCACCTCGTGAACCGGACGTTCGATTCCTTCTCCTTTCTCACTGCCCATCATAAATCGCCCCGCAGGAATCGTTACCAGATGCTGACCAATGCTATTGATCACGCTCGGTAATGACGATGGGCCAACTGGCCTGCCCAACACCACCCGGAACCCCAATGTCGAGGCTTTGAAGCCAGGACTGGCCTTGCTCCGCCAACCCGAGCGGCATTGCGATTCTTTCCGATCAAAGGATCCACCCCGGATTACTCGTTCCACCGACATCATCTGCTCCGGACCGATCGGGTCACTCACCAACCCCTCCGGGTAGGTACCGTAGCAATCAAAACACCACTCCGCCACATTGCCATGCATATCATATAACCCCCAAGCATTCGGCGTCTTCTGTCCCACCGGTTGCGGTCGCCGAACTCCCTGCCAAGCGTAGGTACTCAGCAGGGCACGATCATCTCCAAAACTGTAAGCCGATGACGTTCCTGCCCGGCAAGCGTGCTCCCATTCTGCTTCGGTGGGTAAGCGGTAGTTCCGCCCCTCTTTCTTCTCCTCGGGTAGCTGGCTTAGTCGTTCACAGAACTCAACCGCTTGCCGCCAGGAGATATTGGTGATTGGCAGTTGGCTATCCAGTTTCGGGTTGCGGATTTGAACTTCTTCTTTACGTACCAAGCGGTTTGTCTCTGGGTCGCGAACTTCACGTTCCTCGGTCCGAAATGCATCTTCCATCACCAACGCCCATTGGTGTTCCGTCACTTCGGTGATTCCCAGAAAATAAGGCTCAGTCAATTCCACCTTATGCAGCACCTCGTGTTCTTCTGAACCCGGCTCGGAAGCTGGCGAGCCCATCGAAAACCGACCGGCGGGAATCTGCACCAGTTTCATACCGATACTGTTGGTCAATGTTGGGAGCGAGGATTCGGATAATGTCTCTTGGGCATTGACCGTCAAAGGAAATGCCGTACCAACCAGGGCCAAGCACAACAGAGGTGACCCTATTGGGAAAATCATATTACGTAAAAACATCATGCTATGGTTCCTGTGGTGGGCGTTAATCAAGCTTCTTTTGTCAAAAGTGAAGGCTCAATCTGATGGGGAGTTTATTGTGGACTCATGGCTACTCGAAAACCGAAATCGTTGTCGCGGTAGTACCGATCGAGCCCGAATCGAGAGGCTGACCGGCAGTCCTCCGCTACGTAATCCCAACTCCCTCCTCGACGCACGCGCACCTGACCAAATGCAGGTCCTCGGGGATCGGTGACGAAGTCATCAGGATAGTCCCCACACCACAAGATTGTCCCCACACCAATCGCTGTACCATCCCAAACGTATCATATAAGGAATAGCCTGAGAATAAAATCCTTATTTGAGAATTGAACGAAATCGTTCATGATATCGTCAGCCGCAAGACCGGAGGTAATCATGGATGGATATTCAAAGGCATAAATGGGAGCGATTAAAGCTTTTTCGCCTTATTGAAAGAACATGCCGATCGCAACGCACAATTCGAAAAGATAGCTCAATTCAAAGATGGGCTCCTCCAAGCGTGCGTTGGGCATGGTTTAGTGATTGAAGGTTAGAGTCCTTTACGGGGCCTATCGGAGACAAGCGTGATAGGAGGCAGTCGCAACAACAAGAGTCTGGAAGAGATCGCATACTATGTAAACCATTTTGTACGTGGTTGTCTGAATTACTATGCGACGTTCTATCCTTCGGCATTAACACCCGTCTTGCGCATCCTGGAACGCAGTCTAGCGTACTCGGTGCGACGCAGTTTCAAACGACTTCGTTACCATCAACGACGAGCCGTCCACTGGCTAGGCCGTGTGGCTCACGAGGATCCGGAATTGTTCGTGCTATGGTCCCATGGGATACGTCCTGCGACTAGATAAAAAGAGCTGGATAAGCCGAGAGGTTCCCATCCGGTTCCATGAAGGCCTAAGGGTGTGATTCCCCGGGCTACTCGACTCAGTATCTTCGTGCGAAGCGAGCCCAGACGAAGGTCGACAAAAAAGTACGGGACCTAACTCCCAGAAACCGTGGCGGCACTTTCGGGGGGTACCTGAAGAGAATTCGCATGTTTCTCAACGGCTGGTTCGGTTGCGTCCGTCTTGCGACGACAGGGACCGTTTTCAAGGACTTAGACGCCCACATTCATACGAAATACGCGGCGCATGGGCAGCGTAGCATTAGCCCGGCGTTACACAAGGCCTACCCCAATTCTTGGTTCGCTAAGCGTTTAACGCCACTGTACAATCTTAGGCTGGAACTCCATCTACCCGAGGACTTGGTCATCAAGCAATGTCTGTTGTTAGACTGAGATCAGGTTGACGAGCCCGATGTGTGCTCCACTAGTCCGGTTCTGTGAGAGGTTTGGGGGCAATTCCCCACGACTACTCGACGACAGAGAAGGCGAAGAATTCATTTCCTTTGCCTTTGTTGGTGAATTCCAAGCATGCCACCTGAGGGCTTTAATCTTTACCCATTTGGCAATCGTGTTTTACCGGCATTTTTTGGGGAAAATTCAGGGTGTTAGAAATCGAGGGCGGAAATCGAGTTACCATAGGCTTTGACAGAGAAAGACATCAGCACAAGCTTCTCTATACTAACCGAGCAAAGCCGCACAAAAGCGAAATGGAGTGCAGGTCTGAAGTTTTAAACTAGACTGAAAGATTTTTAGAAGGGAAGTGAGGTACGCAGATCTTGAATACGCCGCAATCAGGAGATGTTCCCCGAAAGCGAAACGCACTAGCTCAAGCTGTGTCTGACCAGCTCAATGCTCGTGGTTTAACGAAGTGTGACCTTATCGATAAGGCGTTTCCCCTCTCAGCCGCAATAGGATCGGTTTTACTGGATAAAGGTTCTCTCACACCGTCTCTTGCCTTCAGATTAACACGTCTCACTGGATTATCTGCCACATTTTGGATCAATTTTAGTAATCAAGAGAAAAACGGAAAGTCGGTAAGCTCTGAGACAGTACAACAACCAGCCACACTAGACTGCCAATACCTGGCAGAAAGTCTAACAAGCGAGGCTCCTACAGCTGAGTGTATCTGCGAGGCGTTATCGGCCTTGGAATGTATGAGTGAGCAACCGGAAGAAATAACTGCGGCGCTCGCCCAGTTAACGATGCGCACCAATGATCCACTACTCTTTAAAGCGGCGTTGCAGTTAACCGTGATGGGTGGGCCGGAAATATGTCGAACATTGGCGCAGGCTCACCTATCGAACTCCAATCTCCTCATCGCGGAGAGTGCGCTCTGGACACTGTATGCGATTGAGCCCGGTCAAGCATTGTGGCACGCTTACGACTGCTACATTCAAACTGGGACACCTAGTGAATATCGGCTCATAGCAGAGGAACTCTTAGCCTTTGACGCAATGTCTATGCAGTTGGGTGGAGCAACTGCAGGTGCTGATCAGAACGATAGAGCAAAAAACGTCGAAAAAACCTGCTGCTATGTACGATCGACTATAGAGTCAAGGGCGGGCGATCCAAGTATCTTCAACGCTCCGGACTATAAACAGCTTCACCTCGTAAGGGCGTTTACCGAATTTTTGGCTAGCAATGATACAACGAAAAGAGTTGAAGCTTTAAAGACGCTCGCACCGCGCGATGTAGCGATTGGAATATGCGCAGCCCTTCTTGGTGTAGTAGACAAGGATCCTACCATCAGAGCGAATTCTCTTGCCCTTTTGCGCATGCGAAACCAGAAACTAGTTGTCGCTCATGCAGAACGTTTACTGGATGATAAAGATGAAGATGTTAAGGCGGTTGCGGCACGCGTGCTGAAGTCCTTGGGACAGCGAGCTTCGAGTTAAGTCGCCGAGGATCTGCAGTTTAGGGAAAGATTGTGTGGGATCCGGTTGGTGCGATACCTGAGTCGTATTGTTGTCTCATTTACTTTTGAAGTAGCTTGGCTGCTTATGTATATCCGGCAGCACTCCTGCACTTACGTTGACGGATGCTATTGACTATGCTTGGAAGTGTCTGGATTATCTGACCCAACACGACCCGGAAACCGGTGGCTGAATTACTAGCACCGGAAGATTCACCACGCCATGCGGAACGACATTCTGATTCCTTGCGGTTGTAAGCAGCAACTGGTGTCACACGAGCCTGCGAAAGTAGCTTTTCTGGTCCTATCGGGTCACTCATTAAATCCTCAGGGTAGGTACCGTAATATTCCAAACACCACTTAGGCACATTGCCATGCATGTCATATAACCCCCAAGCATTCGGCGTCTTCTGCCCCACCAGTTGCGGTTGTCGAACTCCCTGCCAAGCGTAGGTACTCAGCAGTGCACGATCATCTCCAAAACTGTATGCTGTTGACGTTCCCGCCCGGCAAGCGTACTCCCATTCTGCTTCGGTGGGTAATCGATAGTTCCGCCCTTCTTTTTTCTCTTCGGGTAGCTGGCCTAGTCTTCTGCAAAATTCGACTGCTTGGGACCATGAGATGTTGGTTACTGGCAATCGGCTATCCAGTTTCGGGTTCTTGATCTGTCTTTCTTCTTTTTTAATGAAGCGCTTGGTTTCCGGATCTCGGACCTCTACCAATTCGTTGCTATAGGCATCCTCCATTACCAATGCCCATTGGTGCTCCGTCACTTCGGTTGTGCCTACATAAAACGACTGAGTGAGTTCTACTTTATGCAGGACTTCGTCTTCTTGTGACCCCGGCTCGGAAGCTGGCGAGCCCATCGAAAACCGACCGGCGGGAATCTGCACCAGTTTCATACCGATACTGTTGGTCAATGTCGGGAGCGAGGAACCTAGCAATGCTTCTTGGGCTTGGACAACACTTGCCTCAACAGCAGCCAACAAGCACACGCAATTCAATGCGTAACAGACGCGTGGAGAAGTTTTTAACAGAAAGAGCATCGTTTTTTTCTTAGTAGGGGTTTCAGGGTTTAGGGAAAATTGGCAAAAATGGATTGAAAATCAGCCAGCTCCTCGGTAGGCATCACCTCCGCCGATCGGCCTGCGGTCTCCGACAGGTCCGGTCGGCGACCCACGATCCCTTCGTGCGTGCGACCACCGGCTACCCTCACTGGTCTACTCTTGGCTCTGCCGTCTGGGGGATTTCCGGTGAACTCAGGGCAACACGAAAGCCGAGGTCATGTTCGGTGTTCGAAGGTCTATTCTTAGACCGCCACGCCGAGCGCACGAACTGTGGCTTGTCACGCCAGCCGCCACCACGAACAACCCGATGATTTCCATTGGTAGGTCCGGCTGGATCTCGCAGGGAATTGTCTTCGTAAGTGGCATGCCAGTCACTACACCATTCACCGACGTTACCATGCATGTCAAATAGTCCATCTGCTGTTGGGAACTTTAAACCCACTGGCTGCGGGCTCTTAAGATAGCGCGCATTCTCGAGGTGCCAAGCAAAATCATCCAACATCATAACACTGTCCCCAAAATTGAAGGTCATCCTAAATTTATTAGCCGTATTTAATGTCCCTCGACAGGCGTATTCCCACTCTGCCTCTGTTGGTAAACGATACGAACGGCCTGCTGCACGTTCTTCCGGTAGCTCCGATAAGCGACGGCAGAACTCTACTGCGTCTTGCCAACTAACGTACGTCGCAGGGTAGTCGTCTCCCTCAGTCACGTACGTTTTACCCTTCCAAGGCTCGGTTCCCATTACTACTTTCCACTGACCCTGGGTCACTTCCGTCGAAGCAAGTGAAAATGGTCGGCTTATGACCACATCATGCGAAGGATGCATTAAACTTTCAGTACTTGCAAAGCCCCCCGAGTCGCCGATTAGATAACGGCGAAGTCGCAAATTCTCGTCTCGTTCACGCTTCTCACTTGGCGTCAAGAACGGCTGACTTGCGAAATCATCAGATTCACTTTGCTCACTGCCCATCCTGAACCGACCGGGAGGAAACGTTACCAGACGTTGGCCAATACTGTTTAGAAAGCTAGGTAACGCCGCCGGCCCAACTGCCGGCCCCAATACGATGCGGAAACCGATTGTCTTGTCTGCGTTACTTAGGGATTTCCCTCGCCAACCTGAGCGGCATTGGGATTCTTTACCATCAAAGGCCCCCCCGCGAATCACTCGCTCTGGTGTGCTTTTGGCTGCGAGAACCGCTCCATCAAAGGCCCCCCCGCGAATCACTCGTTCTGGTGACAACAATCGCTCCGGACCGTACGGATCAATGACCAAACCCTCAGCGTAATTGCCATAATAGTCAAAGCACCACTCCGCTACATTCCCATGCATATCGTACAGACCCCAGGGATTCGGTTTCTTTTGACCCACTGGCTGAGGTTTCCTAACGCCTTGCCAGCCATAAGTACTCAACTGAGAAGGATCATCCCCAAAACTGTAGGCCGATCCACTCCCCGCACGGCAGGCATGCTCCCACTCCGCCTCCGTCGGCAAGCGGTAATTACGCCCTTCTTTCTTCTCCTCAGGCAACTGACTCAGTCGCTCACAAAACTTCGCCGCCCAATACCAAGAAACCTCGGTGATTGGCAGTTGGCTATCCAGTTTCGGGTTGCGGATTTGAACTTCTTCTTTACGCACCAAGCGGTTTGTCTCTGGGTCGCGAACTTCACGTTCCTCGGTCCGAAATGCATCTTCCATCACCAATGCCCATTGGTGCTCCGTCACTTCGGTGATCCCCAGAAAATAAGGCTCAGTCAATTCCACCTTATGCAGCACCTCGTGTTCTTCTGAACCCGGCTCGGAAGCCGGCGAGCCCATCGAAAACCGACCCGCCGGAATCTGCACCAGTGTCATGCCAATGCTGTTGGTCAGTGTCGGGAGGGAGGATTCCGACAAGGCGTCCTGGCCCTGGGCCGGTAATGCCACACCAATAAGCGATAGCCAGCAGAGGGCAAAACATCCGCGTAAAACAAAGTTCAATGTCGACATCATTCTTTCGGTCTCCGATAAAATTTTGAAATTAACAGTTGGTGAGATTTTAGATCTAGCTGCCAATCGATCAGCGGCCTTCGGAAAGTTCCATCACGACTCGAAAGCCGCAAAAAGCCTTGGCCTCTTTGGCGGGATAGCTTAAGCGAGCGGCCGAACGCATCATTCGAGAATCTTCTCGAAAAGAGCCCCCCCTTACAACTCGTTCGGTCCCGCTCGATGGGCCTTTGGGGTCCTGCCCTGCCTGCCGATCCAGATCAGCGGTGTACCAGTCGCTGCACCACTCGTACACGTTGCCGTACATGTCGTGCAAGCCGAAGGGGTTCGGTTTCTTCGCTCGGACTTCTCTTGGCTTATCCGCGTTGTTTCGATTCCAAGCAAAGTCGTTTAGCAAATTCCCCTGTTGACCAAAATGATAGGTAGTCGGTTGACCGGCCCGCGCCGCATACTCCCATTCGGCCTCGGTGGGGAGCCGGTAAGTTCGACCTGCCGCTTTCTCTTCTAGCCGTTCTGTTAATATCTGGCAGAACTTGACGGCATCGTCCCACGTCACACTTTCCACGGGGTGTTGGGGCCCTCTAACTACGCTTGGATTTCGGCCCACCACCGCCTCGTACTGGCTCTGCGTCACTTCGGTGACACTCATGTAAAAAGGCGAAATCATGACCTGCCGAAGTCTTTCGTCCTTGTAGCGTCCCTCTTCACTTTCAGGAGATCCCATCAGAAACTTTCCTCCTGGTATCGGTACCAATTGCATGTCCACACTATTACGAATCGTGGCCACTTCCGCAGCGGGTTCCATCAGTTTTGGAGCGCCACTAGAAGGTAACATTTCCACTTTCCCTTCACTGTTCGCTGGACGCGTATTGACGATTCCTAAATCAACCAAACCGTTGACCAAGGTCTTGACATTTTGCTTCTTGTTATAAGCCTTCAGTAATTCCGAGACCCCTCGGGGAACATCGGCGGAGAGTCCATTGGCGGTGGGCCGAGCCGATTGGGAAAAGGCGTCCAAGAATGCCCTGGTGAATGCTCCATGCTGTACGGTTTCCAATTCATGCGCTTTCTCGTTCTCGTCGCAAGCGAAAAAGGCAGCCGAGTTGTTCGGTAGATCTGAGAGCTTGGTGCCACTACCGAAAGCTCGCGTCTCCACTCCACCCCGCGCCGCGTTAGGGTTTTCGCGACAACAATCGGCCAACAGCAGTCGACTGCGAACGTTCGCTACAGCCATCGCTGCCAACATCTCTTTCATGGGGACTAAGCTTTCTGGATCGGGCTCCAGTAACGGCCGATTGCCATCAAATTCTTTTTGACCATCCTTGTTGATTACCTGCCGCAGCTTCGTATCGTAGGGGCAAAAATAAGCATCGGCACCGTACTGGACTCCGTGGCCAAAGAACCCCAAGATCAACTGCCCCTCAGGTGTACCGGCGTTGGCAATCGCTTCCAATTCCTGCAAAATCCGATTCTTAGTTGCCTCGACACCGAGCAATAGCGTTACTTCGTAGCCGCTTCCATCGTCACGCACCAGAATGTCTCGAATGGCGATCGCATCGAGTTCGGCGTATCTCAAACTCTTAAGATAATCCGAGCGACTGTAATCGTTCACCGCAACCAACAAAGCATGTTTGGTCTGAGCACTCGCATCGCTGTGCAAGGCTGAGCAAGCCAAGAGGAAAAAGGAAAAGAATAACCTGATCCGTACTCGATAACTAAGCATGACTTTGTTGCCTCCCCTAAAAAGTAGCGAGTGTATTGGATTCGACTGCGGCTCATTAGCCATCGACGGCTGATAACTAACGAATTAGCATTTCCGAACTCGCATCGCGATATCGATCATCACCATCATATTTGAACAGCAGCTTCGTTCCCTTGATGAGCTGACGAGCGGAGGGTTCGGTGAAGCTAATCTTACCCTCCGAATCGGTCGTAAAGGTGCCAAACCTCTGTGCAGGATTATTACCTGACTGCAAGTAAACTTGTATTGTCTGTCCTTTCAAGGGTATTTGACCATCAGCCTCGTTGGCTAATAGCGTTGCCCATGCGTGGGTTACACCTGATCGTTCCGTACGACGATTAGGGGCGAGCGACGTATGGGTTCGTATCAGACATTTTGCTGACGAGTTGAAATCGAAATTTTTCATGAAAGCCTCGAAGTCAGCTGGCACCTTTTCCGGCCGATTACCAACCCGTTCGAGCTCGGAGGATTCACGGCCACCGGCCGTACCTGCGAGTCTTTCCAAAAATGACGCTTCAACATCTTGAATCCGCTGCATCTCATCAAGTGTACAGCCCAGTCTTGAAACATACTTATAGGGAATGGAAAAATGTAGGTCATCTCGATTCGGTCCTCTGTAGATGCCTAGAAATGGACTGTACATCAAGCAGTTCTCGTTTGATCTCTCGAGTGGCACTCCCTCGCTAGCATACAAAGGAATAGTGTCCTGGGAAATTACTTTTCCATCGCTATCGATGCCGTAACCGGCGAGAGAATAGGAAGCCCCCTTAGGTCTCAATAAATCGGGTAGATTTTGTTGAAGGATCTTGCTCAGCCCGTCAGAAAAAATCCAGGACGCGATCCTCAGGTTCACTCGGCCATTCGGCTTCCAGTCAGCGCTAGTTACGATAAAAAAGATTAGCGTCTTTTTATCAACGTCTCTCAGTGGATGTTCTGGACTGTTTCGCGGTTCATTAAAAGCAACAAATCGAGGGGTCTCAATCACAACAGGCAAGAAATCGTCCATCATCGTAGGACGGCGGGGGGAGCCGTACTTTGACCCCAATTTCGCCTCGCAGTCGTATTGGAACTCTCGTCTCGTCCCTATCTTGACATGCGACATCGCTCGATCGAGCCATGCGCCGAATTGAATGACGGGAGTGGGATCATAGTTAATTTTGTGTCGAAGCCAGTATTCGTATGGCTTGGCGTGATTTCTGCCTTCAACTCGCGGAAGCTTCGCGACCTCCATTGGCTGATCGGTTACATCAGCGATATCCACTCCGAGAAAACAATCCGCGTTTGTTGGTGACTTACTTAGCCAAGTAAGCAACAATTGCGCGGCATCCGCGTCCCGCTTGATCTCGCTCATGATTTTTGCGTTCAAATTTCGCCCACTAACCGGTGCACTCTTGGCCTCTTCTGTTCGCGTCCAGATTCGCTGGTCAGTCATGCGTTGCTCCAGACGCTCACGTGCAACTTCTGCTGTAATCAAAACGCGTTTGGTTCCATCCCGTAAATTGCTTAAGCTAGTCTTATCGTACCACGCGATATAGCCATTACTAAGAGTAGCAACCTCTTTAACAAACGATTCGTCCGCCGTCGAAATGGTGGTCTTGGTCTCGATGTAAAGCCCTACTGCCTGCTTTACTGCATTGTCAAACGCAGATTGAAGCGCTTCTTGCTCACTGTGTCCTGTACCCTCTGCTTCTGCAATCCGAATGAGATTGTTATCGGCTGAGGTAACTGCACTTCCCGATTGACTAATCGCGGGCGATACAAAAACCAATGCAATAAATACTGATACCAACAGGCTTCGAAGCCCCAGTTTAAATTCATGAACGCATTTCATTGCTCGATTTTCATCCCATGCAAAACTGAAATATAAGCTTTATCTTCTGATTCCCACTCAGCGAGCGGTGGGAGATGCGGTACCCGTCCTTGCGCTGACATGTCTACAAACTTCTGGAGTCCATCATCGTTCAGTTTCTTTATGACCTGTGCATTCATGCCTTTCAATGCCTCAAGAACTTTGCCGTGAGCAGCGACATCGCACGCTTCTCTTGGAGATCGATTTGACAGCTTCCACTTCCCAACAGCCATGATATACCATTCACCATTGTTCGCTTGGAAAACTTCCGCCTGGGCTTCAGCAGTCCGCCACACTGGTCGGTCTAGAAGCTTCTTAGCAATAGGCTCTGGAAGTTCTCCATTCCAGTACGGTTGTTGAGCTTGTCTGGGATTGGATGCCCGATCAGATTCCCCCTCCAAACTCGAAGGCATCTGACGCGTCTCTGAGGATGTCCCTAACAGATTCGGAGGGTCATTACTCGATCGCATTGATGGCGACGCATTCAGATTGCTGACACCGGGGCGATCTGGATCAAATTTGAGATCGATAACTCCACCGGTTAGAATGCTGTTGACTCTTTGTACTTTTCCCTTCTTTCTCACCAAAGAGTCCACCTGAAAGTAAACCGACTCGGACAGTCCGTTAGCGGTAATGAGTGGTTTGGTTGGAATTACTTCAAGAATAGCCTTAGTAAATGCTCCATGCTCCCATTCCGAGTCCTCATACGCTTGTTCTCCGGCACTGCAAGCAAACATGGCAGCACTATTGCTTGGCAACTGACTCACCTGGAGTTTTTCACCAAAAGCCCTACTGACCAACCCCCTGGCTTTGCTGGGATCATTTCGACAGCAATCGGCGATTAGTAGTTTACTACCAGCGTTGGAAATTCTCATAGCATCCAACATGCGTAACATGGAGACCATGCTATCAGGATCAGGCTCCAATTGAAGTAATCCAGCATTATTTCTTTGTTCTTTGCCGTCATCATCGGTAGCAACACGCATCTTAGTATCGTAAGGACAGTAATACGCCGATTCGTCGTATTGAACTCCATGCCCGAAAAATCCGAGAATTAAAACATCGCTCGTATTACCAAGCTTTTCAATGTCTTTCATCGCTTGATGAATTGAGTCCTTGGTCGCTTTATCTCCAGTCAAAAGCGTGACCTGATAGCCAGCCCCCTCAAGAACGTTTTTGATGGCTTCTGCATCTTTCTCTGAATATCGTAACGCAGGATCATTGAGACGATGGTTATCGTAGACAGAAACCCCCACCAGTAGAGCGAACTTGGCGTAAATCGGAGTCGCAGAAAAAAGAGCGAACATCACGAAGCTGGCGATGCGAATATTCATAATGCCGGAAAAGCGTTCGTTGGATGGATGCCGCTTCACATAATGGATCGGTAGATTAAGCATCGAGAGTCTCTTTACAAAATCGCTCGTCGTTGTCTTAAAACGCATAGGGACTGTTCTCGTCTTGAAAAAGGGTGGCATATAGTTCTGTCGCATACAAGAGCATCAGGGTTTATGGGAAAAACAGATGATGAACCTTCGCGAGGGATGCTGTCGGGGCTGGCATCAATCCTTTCTCTATGTTCGACCAACAAGGAAAGACAGTAAATAAATCGGTCCTATCAAGATACACAACCAGATCAAAATCGCAATCGGAGGCAGAAACACCCATGTTCCGATCGTGGCCCAACCTATGGGGAGTTTGGGGAAATGAAACTCAGGTCGATTGCCAAAAAACCAGCCCGTTCGAGATTGCAAAAAATGGAATCGAATGTTCATGGCATGGAGGCCACCGATGACAAAATCAGCACGATAAACGTATGCGTCTTGATTACAACGAACAACCAAATCTGAAAACTCTTTGACCCGAGCGGACAGTTTTTGGCCGGCTCGCTCCATCTTTTGAGCCAAAGCCGCACCGGCATCGACCATTAGTGATCGATCCTGCAGGATCCTTCCCCCATCCACTATCGGTAATTGATAGTAAAATGCTTCCTCGGCGTTTTCCACCAACTCTGGCAATTGCATGGTTGGGGAAACAATAGTCGGACGCGTTGTGGTCCATTTGGTCACCAAGAATCTCTCGTACTCCAATCGTCCGACACCATTACATCGAGAGCACGTTACGGTGATGTAGCGAGTCCGTTGAACATCGCGTGATCGAGTGACGTAGGAATTGCTTGAGCTGTCCCAATCCGAGTACGTCTCTCTTTCCGTGTATGTTTCTTGACGTTGTTCAGTGGGTGGGCAGTATACCACTGGATTCCATTGTTCGGATAAACGTAGAGAGTCTCGATGGTTGACGAAACCTTTGGGGGCGTGGATTGGAAATAGCGCCTCATTCCAAACAGGTACTTGGGGATCACCGATTGGAGCATAGCTCGGCCAGCAGTTTCCGCACTCCGTATACCGATTTATGGTTAAAAAACGCAGTGAAGCGGTCGTACACCGTTCGGTGGCGACTTTCGCGACACGCATGTAGCGACCAAAAAAACGAGTAACATAAGCATCTCCCTCTTCAATATTTCTTGCACCACGCGTGATTCGGGACGACAAAGATTCCGAGTTGAGATCGGGTAGGCGACATACGTCGTCTTTTTGCACATCCTTGAGAAACGACCCAACCTCTCTCGCGATAGCATTGGACACAGGCGTGAGGAACTGTTTGCGCCGCTTATAATTTTTTGCCCGTCTCAGGTCGGTATGCATACGTGAAAAAACCAGAAAGAGTATCACATAGGTTGCACCATAGACGATATCCAGGTTGTGTCCATCGATTTCACCGAGACTCGCAATGCCTACCCAGAACAGCATGCTCAGCAATAGGGTCATTAATAAGACAGTTGGAAATCGCACCAAAAGATATTGTCGATTGTTGTTGAGAAGTATCCAGAGCATGGCTAAAGAAAAATAGGAGACAACTGCTGCGACCGGTTTTGGTATCGCAAAGTCCCTCACCAGTTGGATAAATCCATGGTATTCGTACCGACAATATTCCGCTGTTCGAACAGCGTACCGAGCTAGCTCGGATTCGACCGGGTTCTTTGATGAGAACTGAAGAGAAATAAAGAGCTGTGTCACGCAACCCAGGATTCCAACGAATCGAATCCACTGCCTCGCTATGATTCCTAGGGAGAAATAAGGGGAGGCTTGGTTCGGAAAACGCTCGGTACCGATTTTGGATGTATCGCCTGCGTCTCGTAATGCGGTAATCGCTCGAACGTTCACGTCCACGATCGGTAAGGTGAACGAGTCGACCGATATAAATCTACGATCAAATTTTAGACGTACCCAACGGGCCAGTACGAACCAAGCAATCGCCAATGCCAAAAAGCTAACTGCGGGAAGCAATGCCGTTTTTCGTTCTGGATCGAATGCAGCGAACAGGCCAATAACGGTGAAAACAACCAGGGCCATCCCCCAACTCTGGATAATCCACAAGATACCGTAGATTACATAAAGCATCCCACGGCCAGGGATCCACTCATAACAACCGTTGGCCAAGAGTTCCTGAAATTGAGCCCCAGCAATTAGCCTTCGCAAGAGGGAAACAAACAGCACTGAGACAAAACCAAGGCAAGAAGTCACTGCTAACAATCCTAACGATTGCCCTGCGAGGTTTAGGTTCAGTGTTCGAACGTAGGAATCCCATTGGTTGACAAGTTCTGGCATGATAAAGGTGTCTCGGTAAAAAATAAAAAATATTATGAACTCATCGCTGCCTGTTGTTCATTAGCTCATTGATGTCTAACTTGCTTAAAGGCACATGCTGTCACCCAAAATAGCCTTTTCGAGGTTTGCACGATTTGAAACTGTCCGAACCACAAAAAATTCTACTGGCACGTTAAGAAACCCTCATACTTGTTTTCCTTTTATGCGCCTCGTCGCTGCGCTCCTCGGTCATTCCACTACATTCCACTACGGCACCTACGGTCGCGGCTCCGCTGCGCTCCCTTCGGGCCTTCGTTACCGATACACACTCCTTGGCTTGACTTGACTACTGGCTGACGGAAACTAGGCGGAAGCCCAGGTTGTTGTACCGGTCATCCGGCGTGAGCCAGTACCGGGACGCCGAGCGGCAAAGCCCGGCCGTGCTGAACCAGCCACCGCCCCGGAGTACCCGGCTCGAGCCCTTCTCTGGGCCGACCGGATCGGTTATCAAACCTTTTGGGTAATTAGCATACCAGTCAATGCACCACTCCCTAACATTCCCGTGCATGTCGTACAACCCCCATACGTTCGGTTCCTTCTGGCCAACAATTTGGGGTGAGCTGGACGGTCCATTCTCCGCATACCAGGCGAATTCACCCAACATCTTTGCATCGTCTCCAAAATTATATTCTGTTTTCATTCCCGCTCGGCAAGCATATTCCCATTCTGCTTCGGTGGGTAAACGATAGGTTCTCCCTGCCGCTTGTTCCTCCGGTCGTAACGTTAGCCGTCGGCAAAACTCTACTGCATCGATCCAAGAAATATAGTTTGCGGCATAATCCGCTCCCTCCTTCACGTTTGATTGACCCTTCCAAGGTTCGGTACCCATCACCTCTTTCCACTGCCCCTGCGTCACCTCCGTCGAAGCGATCGCAAATGGTCGACTGATAGTCACCTCGTGAACCGGACGTTCGATTCCTTCTCCTTTCTCACTGCCCATCATAAATCGCCCCGCAGGAATCGTTACCAGATGCTGACCAATGCTATTGATCACGCTCGGTAATGACGATGGGCCAACTGGCCTGCCCAACACCACCCGGAACCCCAATGTCGAGGCTTTGAAGCCAGGACTGGCCTTGCTCCGCCAACCCGAGCGGCATTGCGATTCTTTCCGATCAAAGGATCCACCCCGGATTACTCGCTCCAGTGAGAGCAGCTCTTCCGGACCGATCGGGTCACTCACCAACCCCTCCGGGTAGGTACCGTAGCAATCAAAACACCACTCCGCTACATTGCCATGCATATCATATAACCCCCAAGCATTCGGTGTCTTCTGCCCCACCAGTTGCGGTTGCCGAACTCCCTGCCAAGCGTAGGTACTCAGCAGGGCACGATCATCTCCAAAACTGTATGCTGTTGACGTTCCCGCCCGGCAAGCGTGCTCCCATTCTGCTTCGGTGGGTAAGCGGTAATTCCGCCCCTCTTTCTTCTCCTCGGGTAGCTGGCTTAGTCGTTCACAGAACTCAACCGCTTGCCGCCAGGAGATATTGGTGATTGGCAGTTGGCTATCCAGTTTCGGGTTGCGGATTTGAACTTCTTCTTTACGTACCAAGCGGTTTGTCTCTGGGTCGCGAACTTCACGTTCCTCGGTCCGAAATGCATCTTCCATCACCAACGCCCATTGGTGTTCCGTCACTTCGGTGATTCCCAGAAAATAAGGCTCAGACAATTCCACCTTATGCAGCAACTCGTGTTCTTCTGAACCCGGCTCGGAAGCTGGCGAGCCCATCGAAAACCGACCGGCCGGAATCTGCACCAGTGTCATCCCGATACTGTTGGTCAGCGTCGGGAGGGAGGATTCCGACAACGGTTGCTGTGCACTGACTCCCAGCGGTTGGGACGCTGCAAACAACAACAAGCAGCAAAGCATAAAACGAGGATACGAAAATGATTTTGAGCTTATCGACATGGTCTAACTCCTGATGGAATTTTGCTTGAGGATTGTGGATGTTTTGTGAATTGATTTTGAAAATGAGCTTGGCCAAAGTACGGGTAACTGGAAGGCGTGCTATGTACACCGTCTCTCCGCCTCCAATCCGCTCGATTAGCCAACTAACCGGCTTGCTGAATTAATCGTTAATTACGGAAACTAGGCGGAAGCCTAGGTTGAGGCCCCGGTTGTCGGTCCTGCTGTCATACCGCTTCGCCGATCGGCAAGACCAGGCTAGGCTGAAGCAACCCCCACCACGGCTCACCGTGAACTCACCCATTGAGGGGCCAACCGGATCGGTGACCGCAGTGTTACGATAAGGACCATACCAATCACGGCACCATTCGGATACATTTCCATGCATGTCGTACAGTCCAAATCCATTCGGACGAAAACTCCCTACAGGAGAGGTCGTCACAAAACCGTCTCGCGTCCGTAAAGTATTCGTCCAGCCAGGAAATTTGGCTTTTGCCGTGCCATCAGCCACGTTTTCGTATTGCGTTAAATCTTCAGCCACATCTCCAAAATGAAACTCGCTCTCGCTGCCGGCTCGGGCTGCGTACTCCCATTCCGCTTCCGTCGGCAAACGATATATCCGACTCTCCTTTCGGCTTAGCCACTCACAAAACGCTACCGCGTCGTTCCACGACACATTCACTACAGGCTCCGAATCCTCCTGCGAAAGTCCAGGGTTACACCAACTGTACTTCGAGGCTAGATTTACATCGCCTGTCGTCATGTCCAAACCCATGCCTCCTTGGCCATCCCTTTCCGCATCGGTGCAGTAGTTGGTGGCCTCCACGAAACGACGGAACTGACCCACCGTCACCTCATGAATTCCCATGTAAATCGGGCGGCTGATCGTCACCCGGTGGCGTGGGTGCTCGTCGGTATAGTTGCTTTCTTCCCCACCGGGGTATTTCTCATGGACCTCCTTGGCGGATAACTTACTTCCCATCATGAACGTACCTGCTGGGATTAATTTCAGCTTCATGCCAAGCGAATTCGTTTGCTCCCAATCTTGACCTAAGTAACGACCCCAGGCTTCCTGGGCTGCTCGCGCCTCCGACGCACTAAACGGCGATATCAGTGGCAGAGGTGCCGAACGTTCTAACAAGAGATCGATCGAGTCCAACGACACGGGGGTCGGATTCTGCTTTTGATCGGTCATCTGCTGCACTCGCCGCTTCACACGATCCCCAAGCGTTCCAGACGTTACCGACTCAAAACTGGCGGTCATGCGTTCTAACTCCTCTATCAACGCTTTGGTAAAGGCTCCATGCTCCCAGTCGTCTCGCTCTAACGCTTGCTCCCCTGGACGGCACCCAAACAACATCACCGTCTGACGGGGCAAGCGATCGGTGCTGAAGTTCGCTCCCAATCCTAGATTCCTGCCCCGTGCGCGATTGGGCATCTCACGACAACAGTCGGCGATCAACATTCGAGAACTTGCTTTCGCGGTTGCCAGAGCACCCACTACCTCCGACATCTTGACCAACGTCTCGGGATTCGGCTCTAACAACGGTTGTTGATTTTTAAACTGTTCTTGTCCATCGGCATCGCGCACTTGTCGAACTGCTGTATCGACCGGACAGAAACAGCCTTGGACCTCCTTTTCTCCGTTGGGGAGGGAAAAGGGCATTTCCACGCCGTGGCCAAACAAGCCGACGACACATACGCCATTCGATCTACCCTTTGTGCTGAGCTGCTTGAGTGCCGATTGAATGGCGCTCTGGGTCGCGTCTGGACCGAGCAGATATTCCACCTCGTAGCCATAGCTTTCCAGCAGCATGCCGAGACGTTTGGCATCTTTTTCGGGGTAAAGTAAGGGGCGGTCCCCATTCATGACGGAGTGTTCGTACTGGGTGATTCCGACCATCAATGCATAGTTAATCGGCGCCGAGGCATGGGAACTGTGCACGAGCAACGCCAAGAGCAAGAGACTCACTAGCCAAGTCATGCCTCGGAATTGCACTGAAAAAAAGGGAGGTTGCAGGTTACACATGGCGAACCCTATGGTGTTTAAGGAAAATGACCCTGGAAAGATGGGCGTGGACGGTATGGGGACAAAGAAGACTCTGATTTTATACAATTTTTCCATCTTGGCGAGCAAAATGAAATCCCGCAGCCTGAGTGACTGCGGGATGGACCAACTGCGGGATAGAGAATCTTTACGATCGTTCCGGCCTCTAGCGGCTTGGGGACTCGGTTGGGGCTGGTAGCAAAGCGTCCACCTCGGCTAATACCGAAGCGATCGATTCCCCCACCTCAGACGCTCCGGCACTCGGCTTGGGGGCTTCGGTCGCACTCGCTTTCGCGACCTTGTGTTCGATCTTTTGGAATTGGCTCTCCAAGCCTGCCACGAATCCAATCGCCTCTCGAATCGCTTGTTCGGTTAAAACCTCGCCTTGTTTCTCACGTCGGGACGCTTGGTCCACTTGCAGGGCGGACACCTTGGCGGCCAATTCTTTTTGTTGGGCCTGCCACTTTGCCAGACGCTCCAAGAGCCTCTTGTGCTCGCTGCGGGCTGCCACCAAGGATTCCAAGGCACCTTTCTCCAGTACCAACAACTCCTCGTAGACTCCGATCTGATGTTCGAGGACTTTCGCAATCTCCTCTTTCTTGATCCGGAAGTTTCCGAGTTGCGTATGGCTGCTGCAACCGTCTAAAAGATTATTCAGGATAACCATCCGGGAAACCGACGTGTCTTGCAAGGCTCGAATCTCCAGGACCTTTAAGGCCGCTGTGTGCAGGGCTTGCTCCGCTTGGGCGGCCTCGAAGTCGCAGAACTCGACATGTTCATTCAAGCGTACCTCGATGGCCACAATCCGCTGCGTGGTAGCGGTATCCACACAGGGGGCTTGTGTGGTGGGCTGAGGTTTAGCAGTGGCGACCACCGAGAGGACGGTAACTTGCCTTGTGGTTTGGGGAGGATCACAAGCCATGCTGTAGTGTGGGGAGGAAAAGACAAAACCGGTGGCGAAGCATCCGAGAGTCGTCAAGAAGCGAACGGTTTTAGGAAGGGACCAAGACATAATTCAATCTCCAGTAGAGAAAAGGGATGGGGCTCTGTGGAACCGGCCCCGAGGCTTTCGTTGAGCGAACACCCTGCGTGTTGGCTACACAGGAGTAACGGACGAGGAGTCGATTTCTTGCAAAAAAGAAAAAAGGATTTTTTTCGGCAAGAAAAACACGGGGTGCTTGGTTTTACATCTCGAAGGCACAGCGTGGGCTGTGTTTTTGATCCCAGTCAGGTCTGGGGAGTTGTCGTTTTTCCTTTTGAGGAGATGGTGGATTATGTTGAAGGCATTCATTGTTGTCGGTACGGTTGGGCTCTTGGGTGTGGTTGGGACGGTGGGCCATGTCACCGGATGGAACGATTACGTCATCATTGGAGGTCGAGGCTTTGTCAACTGGGTCTCTGGCCAGGTTCCCACCTATGTCAAGGTGGAGCAGGTGAAGCTCCTATTGGAGCGGACCAAAGGGGAACTCGAGCAAGCGACTCGAATCCGAGCCCAGCATGAGCTGACGCTCAGCAAGGCTCGGCAAGCTCTGTCGAAGAGCGAAGCAGAGGAGAGGGTTTCTCAGCAGAATCTGGAAAAGGGGCGGATGAAATTGGTTCGCTTTCAAGAAGAGCCCTGTGAAGGTGGCGATTCCTCGGTTCTCACCGCTCAGGTCAAGAAAGAGGTCGCCCGCTACAAGTCTCTTCAAGCTCGCGTAGCGATGGAACGTGAGACGTTAGCCAATTTGCAAGCCGCTTTCCGGAAGCTCGATGATACCATCGCAGCTCGTCACCAAGAGGTTGACTTGTTGGAGAGTCGCTTGGCGATGGTCACGAGCGGTTTGGAATCGGTCTCGTTGTCGAGCAGCGGTGAGATTGTTGTTCCGAGCGAGAGCAACCTCAACCGATCCTCGCAGTTGCTCGGGCAGCTCGAGGATGTGTTAGCGATCGAGCAATCGATTATGAACCAAAGCCGATTGGAAGACGGTTTCGGCACGGGCGAGGATTCGGAGGACTCGCTGGACTTGGTGAGCGAGTTGGACCAGTTGCTGGGTAAGCCCAATCTACGATTGGGACAGAAGTAGTCCCTGATTCCAGATCGCGGAAAGCTAAAAAAGACGGGGGCAGGGATCGCCCCCTTTTTTTATGGATGCTGTGTCTTTGTCTTTGCAAGCTATCAGCATGCGGCCGAACGTAGTTTCAGTCGACAGATGTTGTTGTGAATGGTTCGCACTGGAATTCCGTTTGATCGTAGTCGCCCAGCCCCGTTATGGCGCATGATATCAGCGGCGACCAGACCGAGAACCAGACCGAGAATCACAGCGGTGAGCTACCGGTTACGGGTGTTTCTGCCGCATTGCTCGCAGCACGGGAACGAACGAATCCCTCGACTTCAGATTCGGCTCCACCTGCTCAATCCGAAAGGTTCCCAGCCACAACTGATTTGAGTGTCCTTTACGCAGCCGTGGCTCCTCGAAGATTTTTGAGACGATCCCGTTTTGCCTGTCTTTTCTACGAGTGATACGTTTCAACCATCAATCTTCGCGGAGCTTTTTCTACAAATTCACGATTTTTCCCATAGAAATTGTTACTGGACAGACATGAGCTATCCTTGGCTTTCCTGACGAATGCTGCTGTCTCGGTAGACAGCCGATTTGGATGGACTCACCCGGCCAGTTGTTGGCTGATTGCTCCTGACGACCTTTGGAAATTGGGGGGCACCTCTTAGCAAATCGAAAATTCGTTACAATCGGCCCGTTCCGTCGAATTGGTTTCCGGCAAACTGATTCAGACCTGATTTCGGATCCGCCTAGTCATTGCGAACATCGGCGCCCGCTGCGTCCACCCTTAACGAAAACCTCCCACCAACGCACCTCGCATCATCATGAAGAAAACCAAGGCCCAACAGGTCTATTTGCTCGCAAGCGGAGATTTGAGACTGTCCGCGAATCAGGTTTGCTGGCCTGCCCAGTCGGCCATGGAAGAGGCTTTGTCGGCCGCCTTGAACGCGGAGGGATTTGAAGTCGTTCGAGCCCATCCTTACGACCCGGAGCAGAAGCATGGCTTCATTTCGAGTCAGAAGCAAGGACTCGACGTGTTCCGCGATTTAGATCCGGATCGTCCCTTGATCGTGGCAGAGGCGGTCTGGCAATATTCCCATCATGTCCTCGCCGGACTTACAACCCATCGCGGCCCTATCCTGACCGTGGCCAATTGGAGCGGACAATGGCCTGGGTTGGTCGGCATGTTGAATTTGAATGGGTCACTCACCAAAGCTGGTGTTAAGTATTCTACATTGTGGAGCGAAGACTTCACCGACGAGTTTTTCCGAAAAGGCCTCCGGCAATGGTTGAAAACCGGAAAAGTCAAACACAAGCTGAATCATGTTCAATCGCTAAGCGATGTTACGATTCCCACATCGATTGCCAAGCTCGGACAAACCTTGAGCCGCGAACTAAAGCGTTCCAAGGCCATCATGGGTATCTTTGATGAAGGGTGCATGGGAATGTTCAACGCGATTATTCCCGATCAGCTATTGCACAACGTCGGAGTGTTTAAGGAGCGATTGAGTCAATCTGCTCTCTACTATGAAACGCAGCAGACGACGACATCCGAAGCAGAGGCAGTTTATAAATGGTTCGTTGACCGTGGAATGAAATTCCATACAGGCACGAAGCACGAGACCGATTTGACTAAAGAACAAATCCTAACTCAGTGCAAGATGTATATTGCTGCCGTTCGGATCGCCGATGATTTTGGATGCGATGCTATCGGCATCCAGTATCAACAAGGGCTTAAAGATCTGCTGCCTGCGAGCGATTTGGTCGAGGGGACGCTTAATAATTCGGATCGTCCACCGGTAACATCGCGAGATGGCAAGCGAGTCTTGTGGGACGGCAAGCCGGTCCTGCACTTTAACGAAGTCGATGAGTGTGCAGGTCTCGATGCGCTTTTGACGTATCGCGTACATTCTGCATTAGAGCAACCCGTTGAGAACACCTTGCACGACGTCCGCTGGGGAGATTCGTTTGGGGACGATTATGTGTGGGTCTTCTTGATTAGCGGTGCTGCACCGCCTGAGCATTTCATTGATGGTTGGAAGGGTGCTCATGGATACCGACAACCTGCCATGTATTTTCCGAACGGTGGCAGTACGGTCCATGGGGTATCAAAGCCAGGGCAGATTGTTTGGAGCCGAATTTACGTTCAGAATGAGTCGCTCCATATGGATATTGGTCGCGGGGGTGTCGTATCGCTTCCTGAAGAAGAAACCCAGCGACGATTGCAAGCCACCACACCGCAGTGGCCCATCATGCACGCCGTCACATACGGAGTCAGTCGCGATCAGCTCATGGCCAAGCATCAAGCGAATCACATCCAAGTTGCTTATGCCAACGATGCCAAGTCTGCCGACAAGTGCATGCTCGCAAAAGCGTCGATGGCTGCCGAATTAGGAATCAAGGTCAACGTGTGCGGCACCCGGGAAAAAGGAAAACCCTGGTAGCAACCGATCAGAATGGAATTCGGTTCCTACTAGAACCGGAAGAGCATGCTTTTCGAGTTTAGCAAGACGTGGGCGTAGTTTGACCACACTTCAATCTCGCGTTCTTGGGCATTGGTGATTGCTGAGTTGGTACTTGCTGAAATTGCTCGCTCTTCTGCGAGAAATTCAAGCGATATTTTGAGCTGCTCATCGCTTGGATTCTTACCAGTTACTGCAATCATCATGCGGCTCGCTCGCTCTTGGTCGCTGGCGTCTTTTCGGAGTTCTCGTTCCGCCCAGCCCCTCGCAATCCAGTGCAAAAGCGGGTCGTTAATCATTGTGAGAGCTTGGCCGGGAACGTTGGATGTATTTCGCTTGCCCATTGAACTGAACGGGGTGGGCATATCAAACGCCGTCAGCATGGGATTTAGAAAATTGCGTCGAACCTCCAGATACAAGGAACGTCTGCCATCTCCGTTCATGCTGCCGTTGGCACCTGGTCGCCCGCGACCGGTCAGAAAATCAGTTAAGTAAACCCGCGATGTCCCACCGTTGACCCGCATGTCTAGCTGACCCGCGACGTATAGCAATCCATCGCGAACGGCTTCACCCTCGAGCTTCTTCACGTTGGCAAAGGATAGCAAATCGTTGTTGGCATCTTCGGCAGGAAATTCACCAGGCGCAACCGATTGTTTGTAAGTATGAGATTCGCAGATGAGCTTGATCAAACTTTTGGGGGACCATTGATTCTTGCGGAGCTGGACGCTCAAGTAATCGAGAAGCTCGGGGTGGGTGGGCTCGCGACCTTGGACACCGAAATCATCTGGAGTTGACACAATGCCACGACCCATGAGATGCAACCAAAGTCGATTGACGAATACCCGAGCGACCAGTGGGTTCCGGTCCTCTAGCATTTGCTCGACCAGCTTTAGGCGACCCGAGCCGAGCTGATCGTCCAGCGGCGATTCCTTTCCTCCCAATGCTTCTAAGAAACGACGGGGCACTTTAGATCCCGGTCGATCGGAATTGCCTCGAATCAAAAGGAAATCGTTCTCCCCCGTTCCATCCAGCATCGCCATGGCAACCATCGACTCGGCGGGAACCGCTTGCCGGAGCTCCTGCTCTTCCACATGCCACGACCGTACGAAATCTGTTAGCTCTTCAGATAAGACTGGCTCCGCTGCAATGTGCTTGTTCAGCCAATCCTCGAGCACTAAGCCAATAGCGAAAGGGTTACTGGCGTCTGGCGTGCCTTGTTCGGTTTGCTCCCAAGCGTCTTGTTTCAAAAAGGCAGCCACATCGTTCGCGGCCACGCTTACAGCCTGCGATGCAAACTCTCCGGACGGTACACCGCCGATCACTTGGTAGAGCTCGAAGGCTTGATCATCGAGGGGGGAAATTTCTACGTGGATCCGTTTACCTTTGTAACGAGACAATCCATGGCTTGAGACCCAACGAATCTCGGAAGGATTTTCCGATTTGGAATCCAAGAGCATTTCGCCATGTAGCGGCCCATTCACCAATCGATGGGAGTCGACAACCGTAAACGCCCGAAAATTGCCTCGCACCAAGAAGGACAAACGATCTGAGTCCAGCGTAAAGGTGGGAGTCAGGAAAGTCTTGTGGGCATGATGAACTTGATTGTTTCTATTGCTGGCGTTGGTTGTTTGAAGCTTAGATTTCTGATGCAACCAAAAAGGATCTGCCGCGACCGACGGGCTACTGCTAACGCGAAAAGCAAATTGCTTGGAATCTTGATTGTTATGCAGGATCGCGATCTCGCCGACGCTCGTGGGGGCATCCCCAAAGGCTTGGCCATTGATTCGATGATCGGCGACCGTTAAGATCCGGCTATCGAATTTGACTTGCTCGTGATCAGCAGGTAATGGCTGGGCTGATGTCAACGTGAAGCTGGCGTTGCCATCGGATGGATAAGCTTTGTCCCACGCTGCCTGAATGAGCTTGGTCAGAGGAGCTTGCTTCGCTTGACGCAGGGCCTTTAATTGCTGAGCAATCTTGTCTTCAGCAAGATCGGTTTCAAATCGAACCATGCGGTAGTGGCTAGAACGGAGCACGCCAAACAAGGCATAATAGTCTTCGGTGCTAATCGCATCGAACTTGTGATCATGACAACGTGCGCACGAGACGGTCAAACCTAGAAATGTCTTCGAGAAGACATCAACCATGTTATCAAAACGATCGGTTTCATCCTTTCGCGCGTCGACTGGAGAGTGCACCCATTCTCCTAAATGCCAAAAACCGGTTCCCAAGATAGATTCATTCCACTGGCTAACTGGGTGTCGTCGCGGTGTGGGTAGCAAATCTCCCGCGATGTGCTCGGCAAGGAATTGATCGTAGGAAAGCCCATCATTCCAAGCTCGAACGACATAGTCACGATAATGCTCGGCACCCGGGGTATCTTCGTCGAATTCGTGGCCACGCGATTGCGCATAACGAACAAGGTCTAGCCAGTGCCGTGCGAATCGAACTCCGAATTGAGGATCGGCTAGCAAGGTGTCGAGATATTGCGAATACCAGTCAGGGCCCGATTCTCGACTCCATCGGTCTACTGTTTCAAGCGATGGAGGTAGCCCGAGCAGATCCCAGTGAAGTCGCGTTATGAGCGTGTTGCGATCGGCCAAGGGAGCTGGCTGCAATCCACGTGTCTTTAGTTTGTCTCCGATGAAAGCATCGATCACGTTCGCTTGACCCGGCAACGAAATGACACTTGGGATGGCTGGTTGCACGATAGGCTGCCACACCCAGTGTGAGTTCTTGCGTTCGTGCAAATCAAAGACTTCGAGATTCGTATCCCCTTCTGGGACCGCTTCGTCCGGCCAGTAAGCCCCTTGCCGAACCCATTCGGTGAGAACGTCGATTTCGTTTTGTGGCAGCTTGCCCGACGGGGGCATTTCGTAGCCTTCGTACCGAACCGCCTGTAGCAGGAGACTTTGATCGAGGTTGTCTCGATCGAGCGACGAGCCCGAATCTCCTCCCTGTTCGAGAAGAGAAATGTGATCCAGTCTGAGATTCCCCTCGATTCGCGTTGCAGAAGCACTGTGGCATTCGTAGCAACGTTCGATCAGGATCGGGCGGACCTTGCGCTCAAAGAAATCGCTATCGTCACCCGGCATCGGTGCAGCTGCTTGCGTCGACGTATGCACGGAGCTGGCACTGAGCAGACATCCTATTAAGGTCAAAAAGGCAACCAATTGCACAGGAATTCGCTGTAAGATATTTGCAACTTGTGCTAGCGGCGATCGAGTCCGCCAAAGGGTACTGTTGTGCATCATGGAAAGTTGCTGGGGAGGGGGGCTTGAGGAAGGATCATCTATTCTAGATCGAAACAGTCGATTCGGGAAATAGAAGTTCAGAACTCCTGATCTGGATTATGAAACGCATGTATTTCTCCAGGTATTCATTCCGGAGACAGGAAAATATCATGGAACAATCTTTTACGTGAAGAGTCGGTGGCCCATGTTTTGGTCGTCCCGTTAGGGACGAAATGTTAGTTTGTTGCGGTCATTCAGCGCAAATGACATTATGTCCCTAACGGGACATGTGGGGAGTATCGGGCTACTGTTTACTACCGATATTTCGTCCCTAACGGGACGAATTTTCCGTGGCCTTACCTGAATGGGATAGTCAGTAGACAGAGACCAAACATGCCAACACAATTCCCGCCCAGATCAGCGGTTCTGAAGTTTCGCTTCTTCAGCCTTTTCTGCGTTTTGGATGCCTGCTTCGACGTTGTCTTGTTCCAGCATGAACCCATCCATTGGAACCGTTGCGAAGAGTCATTATATGCCAGGGGAACATTTGGCGGACATAAGATCAGGGCGGGGACGTACCACGGACTTCTAGTCCGTCGCTGAGCAATGCAGCACGATTGCAACAGTTGGGTGACACGTCCCTGAGCCCCGTAACGAAACAACCAGAACGAGAGAATCAAAACTCTCTGCTAGAATCGCTTTGGCCATCATGACGGTTGCCACTGAAACGATGAATGTCTCGATCGAGGTTGTACGGAAGCCATCGGACCGAACCATCGCAATACGCCATCCCAAAACCCACCCAATGGGCCGACCCAAACACTCGCACATGAAACTCTCTCGCGTCACGCATCGGAGCGTCCAGCGTCCAGCGATTCAAATCGAGATCCACACCAGAAAATATACTCTGGTCGTAACCCAGATCCTTGTCGGTGTAATAACCCACCGTAGAAACATACTTTTCGCCGATCGCATAGGTATTCGAAAGACCATCAGTGATATCCCCCGCACGAACTCGACTCCTAAGAAACGAGATTCCCGTCGCTGGGCCGGTGGGAGTCCACGGATAGTCTCTCCGTTCCGCCTCAGCATACGATGGTGGGCCTCCGTCTGTATTGGTGATATAGTCCCCCTCGTTGATCGCATAGTCGGTCTTGGGGACGAAAACTTGATAGGTCGCGTTGACGGGCTTCGCTGAGATCGAGGCTAACGACAAGAGATCTCCGGGGCGGCTCGGACAACGGACGACGGCCAAAGGGGTTCGGCTAATCTCGGTTCGCCAATCGAGCTGGCCAAAGGGATCGTTGGCATCCCCTGATGGCAAATTCACTTCGATAAAACCGGTCAAGTGATAGATCCACCCACCAGGTTGTTTGGGACCGAATCCGCGGGTGGGGTCGGCGATCCATCGATACCCCCATCCGTTGGAGGGGAAGAATTTATGAGACGCTTCGAAGGACTGGGACGCGAGTCCGAGCTGCCGCAGATTGTTCTGGCACTGCGTTCTCCGGGCCGCTTCGCGGGCGCTTTGGACGGCCGGAATGAGCAAACCGACGAGAACACCGATGATCGAGATCACCACCAACAGTTCGATCAGTGTCATCCCGCGATTCGGGATATCTCGCTTCAGAAGATAAGGGCTCATAGCTTTCGTTTTTTGTAAAAGTAGAAAGCCGCAGCCAGTGCTCCCGAAGCGAGAAAGAGCAACCACCAGCCCAAGTTCGATTTCTTGCTCTTTTCGACCTCGGTAGCGATCGTCTTTTGTTTCACTTGCTCGCATCGGTCAATAACCATGACATCTGGGGGAATTGGAATTTGAAGCCGCTCTTCCGGAAAGCGGTCGAGAATTTTAACACCCGAGAGTTTGGTGGTCGTCGAAAGGTAAATTTTTGGAGATGCCAGCGAGCGGCCGTCGAGGGAGTGGTAATCCTTCTTAATAACTCGCAGGATGGTCTTCGGGAGTGTCTTTCCCGAAAAGTCCGCATAGCCGAAGTCCGTTGCCCAACTGTATTTTTCTAGGGCTGGTTCGTCGAAATAGTCATGTTTGTACTCAGAGACCATCGTCGATAATTCTCTCAGAAGTACAAGCTGATTACTGCGGAAACCAAAATACATCGACATCGTTCGCTCGTTAATCCCTTTCCCGATGTTGGTCGAGGATAGGATAACGCAATCGCCAAGTTCTGGATCGGTGACTCTCCCTTTCCATGACATAGTATTGATTCGCTTTTGGAAGCGATCTTTCTCGATGTCCTTAAAGGTATTCAATGCCGTTATCTCGACCAAGCCGCAGAAAGTGAGGGAAAGGAGTCCTGGCTGCTCACACAGTCGTTCCACCTGCAACAGTTTTCGACTCTTGGAGTAGTGATATATCGAACCCGAGATTCCATCAAAGATCTTCACGAATACCTTCTCATCCGGAGCTGTCAGATGTACAAAGTGCTGCTCGTTTGACAGGATTAACTCATGGCGTCGTGTCCCCTCGTAAAGTTTCAGCTTTTGCGAATAACCTGATGAGGCCGAATCTGATAATTCCGGGGCGGAATACGTTTCACCTCCTGTTTCCTGAGCGGAGAACCAAAGAGTTTTCCCCTTAAACTGAGACGAGTAATTCTCCAAACCGGAGACGATGTACGGCACCCTCTCCGCCTCGGGCAATGCCTCAATCGTACCTAGGTCTGGAAACACAAGATGACCAAGGACGAGCGACAAAACAAATCGAACCGCGAACAGCCCATGATAAAAAAATATCACAACACGTCTCCTGATTGTCTGCGTTTAGGTTTACGGTAGCGAAACTCGTGCGAGAGTTTTGAATTCGAGCGAGTTTTCGAAAGTCTTGGCGACTTCCTCTACGGAAGGCCCTAATCCTCAACTCTGACGAGCCGCGGATGGATTTTCCTTGGAACCAGCCCAAGGAACAACGCGGACTTTATTAAGCCCCATATCGTCTAATGAATAAGCGGAGCAGCGCGAGCTGCCCGGTAAATCGCCTCGAAAACGCGGGGAAAACCGGACTGCTCGCGCTTTTTCGCTAAAACAGAGAGCATTCGTTGAACGCTATTGGCATTGAACCCTACCAAAATGCTCCGACTTAAAAAACACGTAGGGCGAATCACGCCTAAGGCAAGGAACTGCAAATCCGAACGGCATCAATCACTCAGGATCAAAACAATAATAATCTGATATTGATCTTGTTCCAATTTGTGCGTAATAATCTCCAGTAAAGGAGGCGATACGCGGATAGCTAGCATTACATGGAGAAGAGCAGGATGTTTCGGGAAATGAGTTAACCTGAACAAGATTCGGCGGGCCCATTATGCCGGTTTGCCCCGCTGTCGTGTAAATGAAATTGGAAACTTTAACGCCGTTGCGATGCAGGCATTCGAATTCAGCCGGCTGCCCGATGCCCGGCTCTAACTCGATCAAACCGGCTTCAATATTTGAATCACAAAGCCATAAGCATCCATCGTTGCTCAAAGCGACGAAACCTAATGGGAATAACAATCCCATCAATCCCGAGACTAACCTAGTCGACATTTTGAAAATCATCATAGCTTACTTTCTCCCTACAAATTCCAAAAAAGCTTTCAATGTACCTCAAAAATGCGGTGATACTCCGCTCACTTCGCCCCTCCTCTCAGTCGTCACCATCACCACCTCCTTTCGATATGACGAAAGACAGGGAATCAGAATAAGTCGTGCTGCCGATAAGGGGATCCGAAACCCGAAGGACCACACGCAATACGCCCGTTGAAGAGTCCTGGTCAGACTCAAAAAAACTCTTTTTGGTCGAAAGGCGAACGACCGACGGATCGCTCTCTTGGATGACCGTCTCCAAATAATCGTTTTCCGCTTCTAACTCGACAAACTCGACTCGCTGAACACCAAAACGTGGCTCGACTTGCAGGAATCGCTCTGTGTTCTTTTGAAACTCGAGTACATAATTTCCTAGGTCGTAGGGCTTTTCAACGACAACCCAAACGGAAAATGCAAGCGAGACGGGAGTGTCGACTCCACGCACTACAAATTCCGCAGACAGCTCTCCTCTATGGATACCTGGAGGCTGATCTACAAAACCAAGAAACGTCAATTGGGAGCCCTCCCGGACGAACTCGAGATTCTCGATGAATTCGGGACTCGACACCAAACGAACATCCTCCACATCGAACGCGACCTCCGCTGCAAAAGCAACTTCGGACCTTTTGTAGGGCTCCACGGAAATCCGCATTCCTTGGGCAGCCGCAGGAAGCAATGTCTCTGCACGCAATCGCACCCACTGTTCCCATGTGCGTTTGTCATCTCGAATCGAAACGGTCAGATCCGTGCTTTCTTGATGTCGACTTGAATCTAGAACCGTCTGCGATTTGGGTCGATATCGCACCTCGATCATTTTCTTGCTGTTCGGTTCGATTTCCCCCATCGAGGGCTCTACCGATGCGCACGAACAATCGGCGGAAATTCGAAATGGAATGGTGTGGTTTGTCCTGTTGGTCAATGAAAATTGTCCATGGACCGTTTCCGTGCAGGGGACAACTCCAAAATCAATCTCCTGATGACTGACGGTGACCACATCATCGAATCCCTTTTCTCGAAAAGGAGAATAGAAGAATAACCCAAGAAGCGCAATTCCCAACGCTCCAAAGAACCATGTCAGGTTTTCGTATCGCGTGGGGAACCGAGGCGAGTGATTCATAGGGATATCTCCAACGTATAAACCATGTTGACCGAGAATCGATGGGTAGTTCCGTCCTGCAGCCCCACATCCACCTGGACCCCGAGGTTCATCGGAGGTTCGTTGATGGCCTGCTTATCGCTTGCCGAAGAAATCCGATATTGCAAAAGGATCGCTCGCGATACACTCCCCCCCGGTGCGCTATACTCAAGCACGCTGGGTTGCAAACAATCGCAGGACGAATGCACGGTATCGATCGCGGCATCGGGTCGTAAACCGACCTGTTCCAGCGGAAAACAAACGTAGCCCTCGCGATCCCGAAATATCACTCCGATGTCCAGCGTCCGCGAACTGGATGCCGATACGCCTTTCCCGTTCTCCGGTAGTGGGGTGGGCACCGGGACAGCCCCGAAACAGCCAGACAAGCTCAGCAACAAATAGCTAACGCCAAGACGCATGGGTGCTTGGCGCTTGGTGCTTGGTGCTTGGTGCTTGGTGCATATTCGGCAACCCTATTTCAAAGCAACAATCGCGACTTGTCTTCCCGCAAGATCGATTAGAGAGGTTTTGAATCGCATTGCAAGAAAAATTTTAGAAAAATGCCAGGAAAATTTTCAGGTCGTTTTTTGGGGTGGGTGACCGTCAGAGTTTCAACCAGCAAATTCTCTAGCTCTGTCGGAAACGCATTGAGGAGGGGTGTGGCGGTTGGCGATTCGATGCTCTAGGCTATAAGCATCGGTTCTAAGTTCTCCTTTCGCTTATTGAGACGCTCGCGAAGTCTTGATGAACAGTGCTCCCTCTTTGATCCAGCTATGCTTCCCAACACTTCCCCTCGCTTTTGGTGGATTGCCATCGCCATCATATCGGTGCAAGCGGTTGTTCTGTGGAGGGGTTCAGATCGGCTCAGCCCCAATCCCGATGAATTCCCACACCTCGTGGCTGGGATTTCTTATTGGCGCACCGGTGATGCGCATTTGTATAATGTGAATCCACCTCTCGTGCGTTTGATTGCATCTCTACCTGCGGTTATCAACGGTGCCCGTGTCCCGGTGAGCGACGAGGAGTTCGGGCGACTGAAACGCTCCGAGTTTGTTTTGGGAAGCCAATATGCGAGAGAACATGGTCAAGCGGCGTTTACCGAATTGATTCGCGCGCGCCGCATGCATCTGATTCTGATTCTGCCTGGGACCCTCGCCGTGATCCTGCTCGGCCACGTGTTGGTTCACCCCAATGTGGGAATCGCGGCTGGACTCTTGTGGGCATTCAATCCCCTGACACTGGGATACTCGCTGCAACTAGGGGTCGATATTCCCGGTGCTACGATGGGGGCATGGGCTTTGCTCGCCAGTTGCCTCGTGATCGAGAAACCATCCTGGAAGAATACGCTCGTCGCCGGTCTAACGTTAGGACTGGCCGTCGCTACCAAAAGCACGTGGATAGTCGCCATGGCCTTTTGGCCAATCGGATTTTTTATGATTTGGGGGCTTTTGAAATGGGAACCTCCCAACCATCGATGGGCTTCCTTTTCCAACAGTGCTTGGTATCGAATCCTGGCTTCGGGGGTGGTGGTTCTCTTAGTGGCGTGGAGCGTGTTGGTGCTCGCCTATCGTGGACAAGGTCTTTTCGTGCAACTCTCCGATTATGCCTTTGTCAGTCGAATGCTCGTGGGGGACTCGACCGTTCACAATCGCTTCTACGGTCATTGGCTAGGACACATACCGGTTCCTCTCCCGAGCGCCTTGGTGGAGGGGCTCGACCAACAATGGAGAGATTTTGACGATCCAAAGATGTGCTATTTTTCAGGTCACTGGCAAGAGGGTGGATGGTGGTGGTACTATCTGGCTGCCCTCGCTATTAAGTTGCCGCTCGGCTGGATCGGGTTGCTCGTTTTATCGTGTCGCTGGGTGATCACCGATGCTCGTATACTGGTGCTGGGTGTCTTTATGCCTCTGATGTTTTTCGCTCTGGTCAGCTCCAAAACCAACATGAATGAACATGTACGGTATCTGTGGATCATTCTGCCTATCCTGGCTGTGGTAGGCGCTATGGGAGTAGCGATGGAGAAAAACCGAATCCTTCGCGCTCTTTGCTGGTGCATGACGCTGTGGGTCATCGGCGCGGGCTGGCTCACGTATCCGTATGGGATTGCGTACGCGAACGAGGCGGTGGGTGGATCTCGGAGGATTTCGAATTATCTCGCGGGAAGTGGTGCGGATTGGTGTCAAGGTTGGGTCGCCGCGAAGGAATGGTTAGAGGAACATCGCGAGGATCCCTATATCTATTTCGTCATCGAGCCTCGATGGTATCCTCTTTCCGTGGTCGGTATCCACCTCAATGATTCCAAAGAGGCGCTCGAACAGAGATTTCGCGAGTATCCAGAACAACCCGTTCGGCTTTTGGTTTCGAGCTATATCCGAATGGAGCGTGAACGCAGCAATCGGATCACGCTGGCGCACGCGCAAAGGGTGGATTGCATTGCCTACTGTATTGATGTGTATGAATTTCCCTATTCGGAGCGGTATAGGACCTCGACATCACTATTTGTGGAGCAGACCGATAGAAGACCAGCATCCTCGAATTAGTTATGCGCTTTGTCTGAAATCGTTGCGAAGTCCGGTCGGCATCGGCGCCCTTAGATTTCTATTGAATGGGTCTCTTCAAAGAAAGGTTGTCCGACGGGGACATTTCATAGCAACGTTCGATCAGGATTGGGCGGAGCTTGCGTTCAAAGAAATCTTCGAATCAATCCATTCGGGAAATAGAAGTTCCGAACTCCTGATCTGGATTATGAAACGCATGTATTTCTCCAGGTATTCATTCCGGAGTTTACTACCGATATTTCGTCCCTAACGGGACGAATTTTCCGTGGCCTTACCTGAATGGGATAGTCAGTAGACAGAGACCAAACATGCCAACACAATTCCCGCCCAGATCAGCGGTTCTGAAGTTTCGCTTCTTCAGCCTTTTCTGCGTTTTGGGTACCTGCTTCGACGTTGTCGTGTCGGTGCACGGCGTTTGCTTCGGGCGGAATCGTGGCTCTCGATGGCGAAGTCCGGTTGTGGGAGGGTGGCCGCGATCTGTTCTGCTAGCTCTAAGGTAAGCTCTGGTCTTCTGCGGGCGATTCCGCGATAGATCGATAGACCTTGATCGCCCGATAGCATTTCCCGTCGAGAACGACCGTGTGGATCCTCGGCCCACGGTTGCTCGATATCGATCCATTCAAAAAGAGCTGACATGGTCTGTCTGATGTAGTTCCAGTAAGCCAATCGGTCGGATTGCAGAAAGACCTCGCCGTCGTCGGTTAACGCTTGGTATAAAAGAAGAAGAAAATCTGGGGTGAGCATCCGTCGCGAGGATTGCTCGGGATCGGCAAAGGGCTGTGGGTGGTAGATATGAATCTCGCGAGCGGATTCGGGCGGTAGGATGGTAGATAAAAAACGCCAGCCATCGGAGACCGCGAAACGCGTATTGGCAAGCCCCCGCTGATTGCCTCGGCGAGTCGCGTAGCGAATCACGGCAGGTAAAATATCGAGTGCGATGTGATTCCAGTCCGGACGCCGCACAGCCGAGGAGATCGTAAACCGTGCATTTCCACACCCGAGCTCGACCGCCAACGGAGCGGTTCGGCCGAAGAGGGTTTCGAGGTCGACATGGCCTGATTCAGGTAGCTTTTTCCAGGCCGTTTGCACCCATCGATCTTTTTCTAAGATTTCTCCCGGGATGGGAATCCCCATTTCGTATTCGATTTCCCCTGGTTGCAATTGAGTGGGGTCGGAGTTGTTTTCGAAACGTTTGCTTTTCATAGAGGTTTCGCTGTTGGTGCTTTCGCTTTTTCGCAGTAGATCGCTTAGAATTATCGGTCGCTTAGAGTACAGTAGACTCCTCAACTCCACGCTGGTCTATCGCCAATGGCTAAATCCCCAGAACCTACCGTATCGGAAGCCGCTCAGATTCTGTCCCCCGACATGATGGGCAAACTGGAACGAATGGAATTGGTCAGCCGAAAGATTTTTCGGGGGCGAATGAAGGGAGAGCGACGAAGCAAACGAAAAGGTCAAAGTGTCGAGTTCGCGGATTTTCGCAACTATTCGCACGGGGACGATCTGCGTTTTATTGACTGGAATCTCTTCGCGAGGTTAGATCGACTCTATCTTAAGTTGTTCTTGGAGGAGGAAGATCTCCATTTTTTCGCGATCATCGATGATTCCCTTTCGATGGATTTCGGGTCGCCTAGCAAGCTCTTCGCGGCCAAGCAGATTGCAGCAAGTTTGGGGTACATAGGTTTGTGCCGCGGCGATCGAGTCTCATTGTCGAGTTTTTCTACGATCGATCGGCCCGCTATCCTGAGGGGAAAATCCAGCGTCTATCGAATGCTTTCCCATGTGCAAGGAATCGAAGCTTCAAGAACGGGCCCTACGATGCAGGACGCTATAAAACGCTACTGTACTCGCACTCGAAGCAAAGGGATCGTCGTCCTCATCACCGATTTGATGTGTAAAGAGGGATATGAAAATGCGCTTCGGCTTTTGGTAACCCGCGAGATGGATATTTTCTTAGTCCACTTGCTCAGTCCAGAAGAACGGGACCCCAATTTGCAAGGGGATTTGAAACTGATCGATATTGAGGATGGCGATGTTCGAGAGATTTCTGTCTCCGCCCATCTAATCGAGAAGTACCAAGAGAACTTGGAACAATTTATTGAGGTGGCCAAAGCCTTTTGTAACAAGCGTTCCATCATGTACGTACCGGCACGCAGTGATCAGGGAGCCGATTTACTTATCGGAGACTATCTAAGAACCAGGGGATTGGTTCGATGAACTTTATCAACGCATTGTCCTGGCCTCAGTGGCTAGTGCTCCTCGCGATTCCACCGGCGGTATTGAGTTTGTACTTTCTCAAGCTCAAACGAAAAACAGTAGAAGTCCCCAGTACCCTTCTGTGGAAAAAGTCCTTGGAGGATTTGTATGTCAACAGCCTCTGGCAGCGACTTCGAAATAGTTTGCTACTCTTCATGCAGTTATTGTTTCTCGGTCTACTCATCTTGGCCTGTTTGCGACCCGGCTGGAGTGGAACGGAGAGAGTCGGTGAAAAGCGAATTTACATGCTGGATCATTCCGCCAGTATGCAAACCAGCGATGCCCAACCAAACCGACTGGAGGAAGCCAAGCTTGGGTTGCGCAGTTTGATTGAGAATTCCGGAAATGACGACGTCGGCATGTTGATCGCTTTCTCCGATCGCGTGGACGTTCGACAAGGATTCACGAAAGACAAAAATAAACTACTAGCTGCCCTGGAGTCCGTCTCCGCAACCAATCGCACAACCAATTTTGCGGAAGCGATAAGGACGGCAGCGGCTCTCGCCATTCCTCCCAAGGAGGTCGAAGCTCCGGAGGAATCCGAAGACGCAGAGAGTTCGGCGGGTTCTTTGAGCTTGCCCGCTACCGTCTACTTGTTCAGTGATGGTGGATTCGAAACGATCGATGAACCAAGTGCGGATAGGTTGTCGATCAACTTCTTTTCCTCTGGGGATAGCAGCACCAGCAACGTGGGCATTCTTAGCTTCGCGGTCCAACGTAAAGAAGGTGCTCCTGACCAAATGGAGGCCTTTGCCCGATTGGCAAGCTACGGTGGCACCGAGGTTTCGTTTACTGCGTCGCTTGAGATCGATGGCGAGCTCGTCGATGCGACGCGTATCAAAATGGCTCCGGATACCGAAACAGGTATCGTCTTTGAGATCAGTTCTTTGTCAGAAGGGAATCTCAAGCTATCGCTCGACGTGGCGGACTCCAATCCTATCGACAATGTTGCCTATGCGGCCGTTCGACCTCCTAGGCGGATTAAAGTTTTGTTGGTAACACCGGGTAACTCAGCGCTGGAGGCTGCGATGAGTACGGATCGTTGCCGCCAAATTTCCGAAACGGAGGTTCGTGCTCCCGGATACTTGAACGAAGCGGAGTATCAAGCTAGGGAGAAGCAAGGTGAGTTTGAGTTGATCGTTTTCGATCGATGCACACCGAAAGCTATGCCGCTAGCGAGTACGCTTTTTATTGGCATCGCACCACCCAGTGCAGAGGAATGGACCATTGGTGAAGCCTCGAGCCCTGTTTTGATTCTTGACGTGGATCGTTCTCATCCGATAACGCAGTTCCTTGAGATGGGCTCGATCATCATCGTTGAGGGAATGACGGTCAAACCGCCGGAGGGAGGCAAGGTGCTAATGACCAGTGATTCCGGACCGGCGCTCGGGCTTGTGCAACGCGGCCCTTTTCAGGATGCGGTGTTGGGTTTTAGTGTGGCAGTCAACGAGAATACCGACTGGGGATTGCGAAGGAGTTTTCCCGTGTTTGTATACGCCGCGATCGAATCCTTGGGAGGTGGTGAAGCCGAATCTTCTGCTACGAGCATTCGTCCTGGGGAACCGATGCGAATTGGGCTCGCTCCTCAAATAGTAGAATGTGTTGTGGAAACACCAGGAGGTGACAAATGGCCACTGGTGCGGTCGTCGGATTCAAGATTCTTGTTCACACGGACCGATGAGCTCGGTATCTACAAGGTCTATGCAAAGGATTCGGGCGAACTGCTCGAGACATTCTGTGTCAATCTCTTTTCCAGTCGAGAGAGCGATGTACGAGCGGTGAATACGATCGAGTTAGGAAGTAACGCAGTTGCAGCGGACAGTTCCCTGGTTCGTTCGCGACAGGAAATCTGGCGGTGGTTGTTGTTAGCGGGACTGGTATTGCTGATCGTCGAGTGGGGATTGTTCAACCGACGCGTTTTTACTTGAAAAGAGCAAGGAACAGCTGTGCATTATTTGGATGTATTTCACCTAAGCTGGATAGAATCGCGACGCACTCTGCTGTCGTTGGGCATGCTGATTGGCTTTAGCCTGATGGGTTGCGAAGCGCAGCGTGATGCTACTATTCGGAACGATAGCGATTCGAGCAATCAGGCTAGCATGCAAAAGAATCTCGATGAGTCGTATGGGATAGATGATTCGTATGGGACAAGCGGGAGAGAGCAGCTGCATACTGGAGAAGGGCCATCAGGTGACGGGGAGCTTACACAAGAAAAGTTGGTCATCGAACTGATTCCGCAAGGGTTCGAGATCGGTGGTGGGCCACTACGCGTTGCCGTCTATGATGGGCCCAAGACGTTCAATAAAGTTGAGATGGCGTTGTGGAAGGATGTATTCGAGGCCGAAGGCATGCCCATTACGATCGAGTTATCTCGAAGCCAATTTGCCGGCAACGATCTGGCGATTGCTATATACCAAGACAGCAACTCCAACGAAAAGCTGGATAAGAATACGTTTGGAATTCCGCAAGAGTTATACGGTTTTTCCAACAATCCCAAGCGAGGCTTTGGACCACCCAAATATGCTGAGGTCGCGGTTCCGCTAGAATCAGAACGCTTAACGCTGACGATCAGCCTGCATTAACCAGAACGATTACGAGATGGCATTAGAGATACTTCCTTCGGTTTGCGCAATCGATTGCCCTGACGCTTGTTCATTGCACATCACAGTTGAAGATGGCAAGGTGACCAAGCTGGCTGGAAATCCGGAGCATCCCATCACTAAAGGTTTCGCATGCGTCAAGATGAGTCGCTATCCGGAGCGTCAGGAGCAATCGGATCGCTTGCTCCATCCCCACCGAAGAGTGGGAAAGAAAGGGGAGGGAAAGTTTGAGCGAATCAGTTGGGACGAAGCCCTCGATGAGATCGCTGATCGAACGCGTGGTATTCTCAATCAGTATGGCGGGCAGTCGATCCTGCCCTATCATTACGGTGGAACGATGGGGCAACTGGAGAGCAATCGGCCGGTAGCTTTCTTTCGGCGAATCGGTGCTCTGGAGTTGGATCAAACCATTTGTGCAACGACAGGGGGTGCGGGTTGGGAAGCCAATTATGGCCCCAACAAAATGAGCACAGATCCAGAGGATGTCGTTCACTCTCGCTATGTGATCCTTTGGGGGATTAATGCCTTGCGTAGTAATTCTCACATGGCACCCATTCTCAAAGAGGCCCGAAAGCGTGGTGCCAAGATTCTGCATATCGATCCCTATCGGAACGAGACCTCGCGATTCGCCGATGAGCATTGGCAGATTCGGGTGGGAACTGACGCTGCGTTGGCTTTATCGTTTGCCAATGAAATCTTGAACCACGGTTGGCATGACCAAGCCTATCTCGATGAATTCGCGTACGGGCTCGATGAGTTCCGAGAGGCTTGCGCCCAATGGCCGCTCGAGCGGGCGGCCGAGTACTGCGATTTGCCACACGAATCATTGAAACGGGGCGTGCGAGAATTTGCGACGAGCGAATCTCCGTATGTGAAGGTGGGCTATGGAATGACCCGAAATGAGAGTGGCGGCAATGCGATGCGGGCGATTTCCCTGTTACCCGCATTGCTGGGAGCATGGAAGAAGCCTGGTGGTGGCGGAGCACTCTCGACTAGCGGTGCGTTTCAGTTAAACAGCGCCGCCATCAATGGAGCCTTGGTCCGAAATCCTGATGCCAGGGCGGTCAACATGAATCTACTCGCATCGGAGCTGGCACCGGAGACCTCGACCATTCATGGGTTGTTCGTATTCAATTCCAACCCTGCTGCCGTAGCTCCCGATTCCAGTCGGGTTCGCGAGGGACTCGGGCGCGACGATTTGTTTTGTGTCGTGCTCGAGCATTTTCAGACTGATACGGCGGATTATGCAGACTACCTTTTGCCGGCGACCACATTTCTAGAGCATCCCGATATTTACACATCATACGGACACTATTATTTGCAATACGCTGCATCGGTGACGGAGCCTCGTGGCGAAGCGAAACCGAATAGTTGGTTTTTTCGCGAGCTAGCAGTTCGATTGGGGCTAACTGATACGACGTTAGATTGGGATGCAGATCAGGCGATGCGTCAGTTGTTGACCTCGAGCAATCCGTGGTTACAGGGGATTGACCTGGAGACGCTCAAGCTTGATGGGTCGATGAAGCTGCGTTTTCCGGAGGGGTATCGTCCCTATGCTCAGGGAAGTCATTTTCCTGATCGCAAGATCCGATTTTCGCCTGTTCCCGAGCAATTGGAGTTTGAAGAGGTTCTTACCGAGGAGTATCCATTGCGGCTGATCTCACCACCAGGCAGCCATATCGTCAATACTACGATGGGGAACGTGCCGAGCATCATGAAGCTAGCAGGCGGAGAGCCTACGGTAATTGTTCACCCAGCGGACGCGGCGAGCCGGAATGTGGACGATGGCGATTACGTGCTAGTCCAATCGAAAACGGGAGAGATCAAAAGACGGGTCCGAGTTTCCGACGAAGCCAAACAGGGGGTGGTTGTAGCGTTGGGGCAATGGTGGCCCAAACTGGCCCCTGATAAAAAGAGCCTTAATGATATAACCAATGAGCGGCTGACCGATTTAGGTGGTGGTAGCACGTTTGGTAACGTAGCCGTCCAAGTGCTAGGTTGCAGGAGCTAAGCTCAGACTATGCAAGCACTTTGCAGGGGATGGTGGTCTGAGTGGCGCTGGTGCGAGCTGGGTCAGAGAGCTCACCGCAGGGCGTTGCCCGTGCGGCTAAACGACGACGCTAGAAGAAGTGTGATTCCCCACTTCAGAGTAAAACGAATCAGCTACCTCCAGCCTACGGATTGATCTCGCCGAAGAGTGGCGTGGAGAGGTACCGCTCGCCCAAGCTGCACATGATCGTTACGATCCGTTTGCCTTGGAATTCGGGTCTTGCGGCCACTTGTGCGGCAGCCCACATATTGGCACCGCTGCTAATCCCGGCCATGATACCTTCGGAGCGAGCCAGCTTGCGCCCCCATTCGAATGCAAGTTCGTCGTCGACTTGGATGACATCATCGATTACCGAGCGGTCCAGGTTTTTTGGTACAAAGCCTGCACCGATTCCTTGGATACGATGTTTCCCCGGTTGACCACCGCTGATGACGGGTGATTGTTTCGGTTCGACCGCGATCGCTTTGAAGTTGGGGTTTAGTTTCTTGATGTAGCGAGCGACGCCGGTGATGGTCCCGCCGGTGCCGACTCCGGCTACGATGGCATCGATGTTGCCTCGAGAGTCAGCCCAAATTTCGGGGCCGGTCGTTCGTTCGTGGATATCGGGGTTAGCTGGGTTTTCGAATTGTTGTGGCATCCAACCGGCTGGATCGCAAGCCACCAGTTCAGCTGCTTTTGAGATCGCTCCGCGCATGCCATCTGCGGCGGGGGTTAGAACGAGGTTTGCACCCAGGGCACGCAGCAGGGCTCGACGTTCGATCGACATCGATTCGGGCATGGTTAGTGTGAGGCGGTAACCCTTGGCGGCACAAGCAAAGGCCAATGCGATACCAGTATTTCCACTGGTTGGTTCGATGATGTGAGTGTCGGTGGTTAGGCGACCGGAACGTTCAGCATCCTCGATCATCGCCAGTCCGATACGATCTTTGACGCTGTTTAGTGGATTGAAGAATTCGCATTTCGCGAAGACGGTAGCATGTTCCTTTGGCACCAATCGATTGATACGAATCATGGGGGTATTGCCAACTGTGCCGAGAACATTATCAAAGGTTGTACCGATTGGCATTGGTATCTTTCAAGATGGTTGGGGTTGGGAGGAAAAGTAATTCACCGAAGAGCGCAGGCCGTTGGCTCAATAAGTTAATAGTGTACGAATAGTATTCGCGATGGCCATCCTAGACCGATGGGGAATCCTGGGTTAGTTCTCGCCTTGGATGTTCCCAAGATACTTTTCGCGGACCTTGGGATGTTTCTTGACTTCTTCTGGAGCACCTTCGCACATGACTTTTCCTTCATTGATCACGTAGCATCGGTCTACGGCGTTGAGAATCTCTAGTGCAGCATGATCTGTGATCAGGATGGAAATACCGTTGTCTCGAAGCTGAAAAATAGTTTCTTGGATGCTCTGAACCGTAACCGGATCGACCCCTGCAAAGGGTTCATCGAGCATAATGATTCGCGGGTTGGAAACCAAGCAGCGAGCGATTTCTAGACGCCGACGCTCCCCACCGGAAAGCTTGGAGGCCCTAGATTTTCGAATCTTGGTAATCTTGAATTGCTCGAGCAACTGTTCCGTCCGTTCCCAGCGTTCTTTCCTGCCAACCCCCAGAAGCTCGAGCATGGCCAAGATATTTTGCTCGACAGTGAGTTTCCGAAACACGCTAGATTCCTGTGCCAGATATCCCATTCCGCCGTCGCGTGCCCGTCTATACATGGGCCAAAACGTGACCTCTTCAGAGCCTAGATAGACTTTGCCGCGATCGGGCATCACTAGTCCGCAGGTCATCCGAAAGCTAGTCGATTTTCCCGCACCGTTAGGGCCTAGCAGGCCCACGATTTCGGATTGACCGACCCGCATGCTGACACCGTCAACAACCTTGCGGCGACCGTACGTTTTTTCTAATCCGTCGACCAGCAGAACATCCATGTTCGCGATTCACTCTTTGTTAGGCTATTGGGGCTAAGGGGTAGAAACAATCGGGTTAACGAATGAGTCCCATTCGTTGGAAGTTGGGAAAAAACGGGACTGGTGCGTTCCAGTAATGGGGCCAAAACAGAACAACCGCTCTCCCAATCATTAAGCGTTGGGGTGTATGGTGGTCGCTCCAAGAACGGGCATCGGAGCTCGCTGCGGAGTTGTCTCCCATGGGGAAAAACTGATCTTCTAACAAAGGGAAGTCATATTTCTTGCGTTTCGTGATCATCTCGCTTTTGATCCATGCGTTCGGAGTACTGGCGAACACGTGGCGTTCCAAATCGATTTTTGGTATTTTGGATGATAGTTCGCGATCCGAGAGTCCATGCAATTTCCTGGCGTATTCCTCTCGCATCTCCGCGGTTATTGATTTGTTGAGAGTCTGCTCGTATGTTTCATAATCTGTGATGGAATTCCTGCCCAGGCCCGGGCGGTAAGCGATGTGATAAATATCCCGAAAGACTTTCACTCGTGAAACAGTCATGCTGCCACCGGCAACACCGATTCCCAATGGGGCTCCGTCGAGAGGGTCCGCAGCGGAGGATACGGGGCCCTGTTCTTCTTGAGGAACGTACGACGAGATGTTTAGCTTGTTGGTTGGGGTCCATGCGACGACTTGATAGTCAACCCAAAGTGTTAGCTGTTCATCGATGTTTGAGAATCGAACCTTATGTTTTCGTCCGGCTCTGATTTTCGTAGAAGCAATAATTTCTTTGATCGGCGATCTCGAATCCCCGAAGACAGGGATCGACTCATCCTCTTTGAAGACCTGTGCCGTGGCTTGGCCTGAAGACAGATCGACGGTGATAATATGCTTGAATCCATATTCTACGATCAAAAAGGAGACTGACTTTGTACCACTGGAAGTGTCAAAGTCTACCTCGAGTGCCAAGTCTCCTGTCCAGTGAGTTCCATCGTTAAATCCTAAGCTACCCACCCTGTACTTGGCCTCCATCTCACTTTCGACTCTTGCATTCCATGCCTCTGGAGAATCAAACTTGTTGGGGTTAATCGATAGTTCCACACCAGTGTTGTAGGCTGTGAAGTCCGTGATGAGCCGCGGTTGGCGCGGATCTAGCGGAACAGCAAGAGCGCCGTTCTCTTCGAGCGTCCGCCATGCATGAACATCGATGACTCGGTGAAAGTACCTTAACCAAGCGGTTTGCTCTGTTGGTTGTTCGCCTTTAGCGGACCATTGCCCGGTGGACCAATCAGACTGCCAAAAGGCCTCGTCTTGTTCTAAGGGTTGCCAAGGTGGCGGGACGTTCCCCTTTACAAACGACTTCGGTACATACTCGGAATCATTAACCGTCTGCATCATGGCCGAAATAATATGTGGCGGCTTTCGTGCGATCTCGAACGAGGCGGTCGCGGATGGACGAACGTAGATATCACCACCAAAAATTCGAACGGTCTCGTTTGGCAATCCAATGCAACGCTTGATGTAGTTCTGTCGCGCTCGCTCTATAAACTTGAAGACGATGACATCCCATCGTTTGGGAATGCTCCAAACGTAGGCTAGCTTGCTAACAAGAATCCGATCACCTGAGAAAGTATTCTCATTCTTGTCGCGCAGGGGGTTGATCACCTGTGGCTTTCGCGAAATGGGACAGATGCCCGCAACGATGAATTTGTCTATCTTTTGCCCCAGATCGTTATCGAACTCCGAGCTGGCACCAACTTGAAAGCGAAATCCAGTTTCTTCGCTTGTAATATCTTTGTGGGCTCCCATGAGCGTCGGTGCCATGGAGCCAGTTGGAATTACAAACGCTTCTGCGACAAAGGCTTTGAATAGCAGCGCAAGAATGAAGGCAACAGCGAGGCTTTCAACCGTTTCCCGCACCACGACTTCGTTCGAGGTTTTTACGGTCGCCCCTGGAGACAGCTTGGGGGCGCTTTTGGCCTGAGAGTCTGTAGGCTGGGAGGCCATTGTAGGGTTGGTGTCGGAACTCATTGGGCTCCAGTTCTGGGGAAGTTAATAGTGTCCCAGAACGCAAATCGACGGTTCCAGGGGATTGTAGTATACCCAAAATCCCCATTTGGTCGCTGCGCTAGATTCCAATTGGCTAGCAAAGGGCTGTTTGCCCCCCAAACTGGCCATCATTGGGCCTTTAGTTGGACTTCGGCAGAGCTGCCAGAAGAGTTGGCAATTTCGACGGGGCGAACGATCCTCACAGAGGGTTTGAAAAGAGTTGGCGGGACTTCTTCGTAATCGTCTAGTACCATTTGAATGCGTGGTTGTAGTTCGCCTAGCAACTCCATGAGTCGTTCGATCACTACGTAGGATTCTGTGCCAACGAGTCGTCCCATTACTTCGACCCTACCCAGGATTCTTCCTTGGGACTGAATCGGGATTTTCAGCGTCCAACGTTCGGACGAGTCGGGCATCTTGGAAATGTGCCAATTAGCGTGAAAACCCTCGTGCAACCAAGGCATATTGAGATCAAGAGCGATTTTTGCTACTCCGTGTTTCTCTGCGAATTCGACGAGCGAGGTCCAAACGATGTCCCACTCACGCGAACCTTGAAGTCGTACCTTTTGAATACGGGCGTTGTTCGCGTGGACTCCTTGACGACCAATAAGGCTCTTCGAGAACCCCAGGCTCCGCTTACAAAGCATTTCCAATTCAGCGAACCCAAAGGCCCTGGTTGCTACGAGCGTCCCCAGGGCGAGCAAAATACTCCCTACAGAAATCCAGTCCGACTGGAGGATGCCCGACGCGACCGCACCCCCGCATGTCAGCACACTAAGCAGTGTTATCGTACCGACTAGCAAGTGGCTTCTTATGCCAAGACGCATAAGACTGTGATGCAAGTGCCCTCTATCGACGGTAAAGATACTTCGTCCAGCTAGAGTTCGGCGAACGATCGCCATGCAAGAATCGAACAACGGAATCGCCATCAATCCGATCGGCACCAGGATGGGTAACGGATCAGTTCCGTGATTTATACACCTAATAGAAAGCACGCCCAGGAAAAGTCCAACAAACATACTTCCCGCGTCACCCAAGAAAACCTTGGCGGGCGGAAGATTAAAGAAAAGGAACCCTAACAGTGCTCCTGCAAGGGCACCTGCTACCATTGCCTCGACATAGTTTCCTGTCACCCACGCTAATCCCGAAATTGCAGCTGACGCGATCCATCCAACCGACGAACAAAGTCCATCGGCTCCGTCGATCAGATTGACCGAGTTAACCGCCAACAATAACCAGCCTAGCGTCACAGGTACCGCGAGTAAGCCCAGCTCAATCGTCCAGCCGAATAGGGACAAAGTAGGCAATTGAAACCCGAAAGCCATCACTGACAAGCAGATCAGAATCTGACCCAAGAGTTTCTGGCGGCCTCTCAGGCCAAATCGATCGTCGGCGACACCGAGAGTGACAATCGCAACTGCACCTAAAGCAAGCGCTGTGACCTGATAAATCTTTGCGAAGGCTACTGCTGCGAAGTCTGCTCTGGTCCCCAACATCAAAGCAGTGGTCGATAGTAGGCTCACCAAAACCACAATTCCGCCGCAGAGAGCAATCGGTTCCTTGTGCAGCTTGCGATGCGTATCAGGATTGTCTACCAATCCGATTCTCATGCAAACTCTTCTGGCTAAAGGCGTCAACAAAGTAGCAATCAGAAAAGCGATCGCAAGCGATACAAGCGGAAATACCATGATGATCTCTACACGATGTGACAAGGTGATTGGGATGCGCCGCGCGGCGTTGCGTGTGCTAACCCGATCTCTCGGAAGTCCTTCCATGATCGTTAGGTTTGATTCATCCGTCCAGAGCTTGCCAGACAAAGATTCACCAAATATCTGTTGATACAACCTGTTTAATCCGAGTTATCGTTAAATTCTCGAATGCTTGTAAATGGACTCAAAAATCGGATTTTTAAATCAAACAAACCGCCAGTTGGCGACATCGTGCCGGTAGATTCGGCTTAAGGGCAAGCTGCCGTCCCTCGCTGGTCTCTTATCACCTCCAGGAACACAATGAACCGACAAAAATACCAAGAACTGCTGGACACCTTTTTTTCCTGGCAGCAACCTGCCATCTCCCAAATCTTTACAGAATTTTTATCTGCCACGGCCGCCGAATCGGCCCTGACTCCGGCCGAAATCATGAGCCAGAACTACGAAACGGCTCAAGCTAACCCGGAAATCCACAATCTTCCTGGCAACCTCAAAGACGCACGTGACGCGGTTTTCCCCTACTTCTGGGGAACTGATAGTTGGAATAATCCGCTCCACCTGGAGAACGTTCGCGGTCCGGCCAACAATGCCTCCCTCATCGGAATGCTCGCGTGCCTGCTCAAAAACCCAAACCTTTGCACCGATCGCTACAGCCAACGCTCCAACGAACTCGAGGTCAAGGCCATCACAACCCTTGCTAACCTGATCTTCTACCATACCCAAGATCCCTGGGGCGTTTTCACCATCGGCGGGACGATCTCCAACCTGTACGGTGGCAAGATCGGACTCGAGAAAGTCCTGCCGGGGGTCATGCAGAATGGGCTTCGAGGCGAACGAGTCGTCGGCATCTGCTCGGAGGCAAGCCACTACTCCAACAAGACCGTTGCTGGCTGGCTCGGGATCGGGACGTCGAATCTCATCGATGTACCTACAGATCAAAACCTCGCCATGCGTACGGATTTGCTGGAATCCACGCTGGACGATCTGTATCGCTCTGGTGCAAGAGTCGCTTACATTTGCTGCACATTTGGTACCACAGACGGATTCGGATTCGATGACATCGACGCCATTTCGGAAATCGCCGAAGCCAAATCAAAAGAGTTTGGTGTGCCGAGACCACAATTGCACGTCGATGCAGCGGTGGGTTGGGCCCTGTCTATGCTTTCTGACTACAACCTGCAATCCAATCCTCTCCAGATGGAGCCTCGCGTTCGTGATATCATCGCTCGTGTGCAGGAAAAGAATCTAGGCCTTCGCAAAGCAGACTCGGTCACCATCGATTTTCATAAGATGGGACGAGGTCACTATCCGTCCAGTGCATTCATTGTGAATCGTCGCGAAGACCTCAAGTACCTCGCCCGTTCCGTATCCGACACTCCTTACTTCTCGGATGCCCAAGCCAGTCGGGACCCAGCCCTGTTCACGCTGGAATGCTCGCGGCCAGCCTTTGGCCCTTACAGTGTCATGGCCTCTCTCAATGGTATCGGCCTGACCGGCTGGCAAATGCTCCTGGCAAGATCACTCGAGTTAGCGGATCGCCTGAAATCAAAACTCGCGTCCCTCGACTATTGCAAAGTCCTCAATCAAGATACTCCCGGTGCATCGGTTAACTGGTGGGTCTTTCCCAAAGGTCGAAATGCGGAAGAAATTTTCCAAAAGCTTGTCAATAACGAACTGTCGATCGAACAACGTCAACGCTACTTGCCAGAGATTCGAAGACTTTTCGATAAGAGAAACAAAATGATGGACCCGAGAATTGATGCGAGACTTGGCTTTACGACTAGCTTTGGGTATTGTCCCCATGGTATCGATATCCCAGCATGGAAAGCGGTCTTCTTTAACCCAAAGACCACTGAAGAGATGGTAGATCGAATCGTCGAGAGTATCGAGGAGTTGTAGCCGTCAAACTAAGCACTTGTTGTCTGTTGCTGCTAAGTTTTAGGTGTCACAAAATCACTACTGGCTATCCTCAGAACTCCTGTTCCTGGTGCTGATCGTCCCGTTAGGGACGATATGTAGGTAGTCCTAATCAGCAAAGACAAGGCGAGCGGCAGATGAAAAGCTACCGATTCAATTCAGGAAACGCATCGCGAAGCGATGCCAATTGTGGCGGTATGGGCGCGAGCCCAATGGCACTTGCTTTGTTGTTGAATCTGGTAGTTCATTGGGTTTTTGTGGCTTTTGGCGTTTCTGGAAGTGTGTCGCTTTAGGACGTCTAGCATAGGCTTCGCGAGGGAAGCTGCGTCCCGGACGCTTGGGAAGCTTTTTTCGTGATGTATAATGTACGGCTGGCTGAAAGCGATCGAGACATTCGCTCGCGTCGCGGACCTCGATGCCTTGGAGCATATGACGGTACACCGACCATACACCGGTAAAACCGAGCTCACGCGGTTCGCAGTCTGCTTCTAACGCTGCCTGGCAACTCAGGGGTGCTTGCTCGCTCTCTTGCCGACGGTGTCCATGGAACCTGATAAGTCTTGGAAGAGGTGGTCGAGCTCAATAGTTCCGCACTTTTCTTAATGCGATTGAAGCGGTCCTTCGACAGACGTAACACGAATTTGTGACCGGAAGACCTAGCGTAATGAGCAACAGAGTAGATCCCATAGCCTGCATCGGCCATCACGATCGATCCGGCTGGCAACTTCCTCATCAATGCTCGCGCAAGGTAGGTCTCCGAGACGGCTTTTGGTCCGTTCACTGCGCCGAACTCAGGAGTTACAGCTGCACCAGAGCTAAGTTCATGTGCTTCAACGACATAGGCGACCGGCCACACTCCTAGGCCGTGTTGGTTGGAGGCGGGTGGGTAGCGGTTCTCTTTTGGCAGTGGCAAGAAAACCAGAACGCAGGGCGCAAATGTCATGCCAATTGCGGCCTTGATTGATGACAAAAAGGTCAGCTTGTCAAAGTAAGTGCCATTTGGCTTGCGCCGTTTCGCTATTAATGGTATCGCTACGCTATGAAGGTCGAATCTGTCTGTTAGGTCTCAACCACTTTGAACTAAGCTTAGCGTCTGTCGCTGCTATTCTGCTCGTTTCCAGGGCCAGGTTTTTGGGGTCCATTCGAAGGATAAAAAGGTTCTCGATAGATCTGGACACCGGTTGGCTGAGGTGGCATCGGCTGCCCAAAACCGCCAGCATTGGGTGGGAAAACATGTACTTGAGGTACTGCCGGACCACTGTAAAACGGTGGTTGGCTAAAGTTAGCAGTGTTCGATACGGGAAGTGAATTCCAGGCGGGGGGAAATGCGAGTCCGTTCGCTTCGTTCTCTAGCAAAGTTAACCGCATCTCGACCATTTTCTCCTTCGAAGCTTTGCGTTTCTCCAACTGCGACTTCAGCTTATCGATCTGCTTTTGCAAATCGCTGATTTGCGTTTCACGCTTGGAGAGATCGTGATCGAATTGGGCTTCGAGATAATTGGCTAGTAGGCTTCGAGCTTCGGTTGCGGCTTCTTCCTCGGTATCAGAGGAACGAAGCTTTTGAACCGCGGTATTCAGCTTTTGCTTGGCATCGGAATCTTCCTTCCAATCGTCTGGACCTGGCTGCTCCATTGTCGTAATGGAGAACTTGCCATCAGCTAATTTCAACAGCTCATTACGAGGTACGTGAGCACCTGGGATATGCGAGACTTCAGGAAAAACGATATTGCCGTATGGTGGTGGGACGTGCGGAACGCCAGGTACTGCAGCTGGGACACTAAAAGCTCTCTGGCCCAGCGGGGTTGCCATCTGGGTCGGCTGTGGGCCATCGGTATAATTGTTGCCGAACGCCTGCGAAGTGCTCGGAACATATCGAGCAGGTTGCGTGTTTTTGGGTTCTTGTGCCATAGCCCAAATTCCACCGACCACAACGAAGGGTGCTATCGCAAACAAAACATAGGATCGTCTCATAAAAACTCATCTCCGTAAAAAGCTAAGCGTGTTAAGTGCATGGGAAAGGGTATTGATACCGCATTGGCATCAGCAGCAAGGCGGAGCCTCGACGACAGTTCATTCCAAGGCGGAGCCTTGGAACGAGTTGTTCTCATCGTGGGGTTCGTTGGGAAGTCTCGAAAATCGAGATTGAAACATTCCCCACGAATCGTCTTGTTCCAATTGGTTGATCTGCTGCTGTAGATCCTGGATTGATCGCGAGAAATCCTGGAGTTCCTGGCTTTGGAATCCGAGGATTTGATCCTGCCGTTGGATCGCATATATTTGCTGCTCGGCTTCCATGAACGTGCTATTCCAATCAGCTTGCCAGTTACTATCTTCCTGAACCATTCCATCGACCCCAATCATGTTCGCGGACTCGGGCTGAAGAGCAGTTCCAGGTCTGAGCCAGCCTGGCAATACAGTCCGGCCAACGCCGAACAGTATCGCAATGATTGCCAACGCTGCCACGATGCGAATCGATCGACGACATGCTACTGACCAAAAACTCACCTTGTGAGGAGCGTTCTCTTTGGGGAGCTTCCTGAAAATTCGTACATTTGCTTTCCGCAACGACAGGCCGCCCGTCTGCAATGCTGTCAACAATGCATCGATCTCTTGTTCCAATTGTGACATGGATGCGAACCGGTTCTCTGGATTCTTGTCCAACAATCGATCCACGATGGCCGCAACTTCCACTGGGATGGATGAGTTAATTTGATCCAGCGGCCGATGAGGATCATGGCAGATTCGATTCAAAACTCCCATCGCATTTTGGGCGCGAAAGGGTGGATGTCCCGAGAGCATAAAGTACACCACGCTGCCCAGGCTGAACAAATCACTGGCAAAGCTCAACGAATCCCCTCTCGCTTGTTCCGGGGACATGTAGTGTGGGGTGCCTGCCACAATGCCTGTGCGCGTTAATGATGCGTCGTCCACCGCGCGAGCTAATCCGAAATCGCTGAGGAGAACGCGATCTACATTTTCCTCAAGCAGAATATTGGCCGGCTTCACGTCGCGATGCACCAAACCCTGTTGATGCGCGGCAGCTAGGCCAGCCGCCGTTTGCTTGGCGATGCGAAGTGCTTCAGCAATGGTCAGCGGCCCGTGTTCATCCACTTTGGCTTGCAGTGACTGACCATTGACGTACTGCATCACCAAAAAAGGATTCTTACTTTCACTTTCTACATTGTAGATGGGAATCACATTGTGGTGCAGAACTGCGGCTGCCGCTTGTGCTTCGCGGGCGAATCGTCGCCTGGCGGATGCGTTGTTGGCCAAATGTCGAGCGAGTACTTTCAATGCAACAACTCGGTGCAACTCCGTGTCATGGGCCTTGAGAACGATTCCCATTCCACCTACACCGATGACTCGTTCAACATCGAAACGACCGAGCTTGCCCAATAGTTCGGGATGAGCTGGTTGATCTAGAAAATCGAGCGAAACCCGTTCCAACTCGAGCGGACTGTCCTCGGGTAGTTCCGTGCCCACCTCGAGGGTAACGACGGCTCTTTGGTCGTTGCGTTCTGTGACAAGGTCTCCTTCGAGCCATGAGTCTTTGGCAACACCCCACCACTCGGGCGAAGATTTTTCAAAGCCTTCCAAAACGTTTCGGCATTCCGAGCATTTTTCTAAATGCTCCTCGATTTCTTTTGATCTTTCGGAGGTGACGCGATCATCGAAGATGGCCAAGATCGGGAATCGACATGCACGTGCCTCCAGCTGGCTATTGAGTCCTGACATGGATTTGATCGCGGGTGAAAATTGTGATTTAAAGGACATCATCATTCTCCCATTGTTCGATAAGCGAACGAATCTTGGCGGTGACACGACTTCTGGCTATGTAGACCGCTCCACGGGATAGCCCTAGTTCATGGGCGACCAACTCAATATCTTCATCGAGAACGGCGGTTCGCCAAAAGGCATCCCAGGTTTCCTTCTGAACCGACTCTCGTACTTGAATGGCAGCGAGCCGAAACATCTCGCGACGGTAATCTTGCAGAGCATCCGCATCGACTGTGGATCGATCCGACAAATCGTAGAGTAGATTCCACTCTGCCGTTCGGCCGGTCGCCTTGTCGCGGCGATGTTTGCTCACATGATTTACCAATTGGTTGCGAGCGATGCGAAAGAGCCAGGATCGGAATTTGCCTTGTTCTGGATTCGGCTGCCATCGCTCGACCGCTTTCGCGACGGCGATGAAGACGTTCTGGGCGACCTCGAGAGCATCGGCTTCTTGCAAGCCTCGTCGCCGAGCGAATCGAAAGACGAGCGGTTCGTAAATTTCGAGAAACTCTTTCCATGCACCAGAGTCTGACATTTTCGGCAGACGCAGAATGAGACTTTCTCGCGTCTCTGGGTTCGCTGGCATCCTCGTTTCCTCTTGGTGCGATAAGGTATCAAGCCATTGGCATAATGCTGCCATTTCAAGAACAGCTCGGTCATCGTGACTATTGTCCGCTGTCCTTACCCTCTTCCACAACCGAGGTAACAGAATCTTTCAGGCAAAACAGCTCGATTTCGAAAATAAGGATCAGAAATGCCAGCAATCACTCGAGACTATGTGGTAGTGATTATGTGGTAGTGGCCGAGGCAACGAGGCCATCAAGCAAGCGGCAGATAGCACCCTGGTCGTAGGGACTTGGAATACCAGGGAATTCGCAAGCATCTCCCGTGATGCAGGAATTCTGGCGAATCCCACTACCCGAAACCCAAAAACCGCCAAGTGCCTTAGCGGACAACCCCGCGAACCAAGAATTAAGCACCCGCTCTCACAAACCGGCGGCGGTATGAGGTTCAAAGGTGGTGCGGGCGGCGTGCTCGGCATCCTTGATGGCTTGGACTGCGTTTTCGTAGAGATGCTTTTGGACTCGAAACTTTGGTTGGCCCGAAGCAGGTTCAATGCGCTGGTATTTTCCGTCGGGCTGCAAGTACCACGCGTTTTGATTGTCCTTAAAGTAGCCCTCGAGCAAGCCAGTCAATCGGAGCTTGGAGGTCTTTTCTTCGATCGGAACAAGCAGCTCAACTCTTCGATCAAAGGACCGACTCATCCAGTCCGCGCTGCTGATAAAGACCTTGTCATCTCCACCGTGATAGAAATAGAGGACGCGAGCGTGCTCCAGGAATCGATCGACAATGCTCACGACGGAAATGTTTTCGCTCAGTCCAGGCACTCCGGGACGCAAACAGCAAATGCCGCGAACGTTCAAGCGAATCACCACTCCTGCTTGGCTAGCTTCATAAAGTGCCTCGATTATTTCAGGGTCGACGAGAGCGTTGATCTTGGCTGCGATGTAAGCTTTCTGTCCCAGTTTGCGATTCGAGGTTTCTGCTCGAATGAGAGAGAGTAATTTCTTTCTTAAACCCAACGGTGCCGAATCGAGTTGTTCGTAGGGCAATGGCTGGCTATACCCGGTGATGGCATTGATAAACGAGCTCGCATCGCGACCGAGTGACTCGTTGCATGTTAGATAGCTCACATCGCTATAAAGCCGTGCCGTTGATTCGTTATAGTTTCCAGTGCCAAAGTGAACATAGCGCACAATACCTGAAGCTTCGCGTCGAACGACGATGCACACCTTGGCATGGGTCTTTAGCCCTCGCACGCCATAGATGACTTGGACACCGGCTTTTTCTAACTCCCGAGCCCATTCGATATTGCGTTGCTCATCGAAGCGAGCTTTCAGTTCAACGATCGCCGTTACATATTTGCCACGCTCGGCTGCATTCTTGAGAGCCCGCACGATAGGACTATTTCGACTCGTGCGATATAAGACCTGTTTGATCGCGAGAACATCAGGATCCGCAGACGCTTCTTCAATAAAGCGAACGACAGGCTCGAAGCTTTCATAAGGATGGCTTAGCAAGATGTCCTTGTCCGCGATCTGCGAAAACATGCTCTTGGTTGGATCGATCGCAGGGGATCGCTGCGATGACCAAGGAGAATCTCTAAGGCCGGGAAAGCCCTCGATGTCGGCGAGATACATCATGCTAGAGAGATCGAGCGGGCCAGGAATCCTGAATACGTCTCGGTCGATTAGCTCAAGATGCTTTTTAAGGAATTCGATCGTAATCTCGGATGCTTGCGCCGAAATTTCTAATCTCACAAAATCAGCAGATCGCCGCCAATCTAGCACCTCCTCCATGCCGTGCATCAAATCGGCTGCACTATCCTCGCGGACAGACATGTCCGCATTTCGGGTGACTCGAAACGCCACGCATTCTTCGATTCGCTTGCCTGGATAATATTGATCCATAAACTCAGAGACAACATCCTCCAGCAAAGCGTAGCTATAGCCTTTGTCGCGAGGCAACGTGATGAATCGTGAAAGGACTCGTCCGAGAGGAACAACGGCAAACCGATGAGGGTGGTCTGAATCACCGCTCGACATTCGAACACTTAGGTGCAACCCTAGGTTCGCTAGGACCGGGAACTCGCCAGCCGGGTCGATATCCATCGGGGAGACGACTGGATAGATGTTTTCGTGAAAGAATCGCGACAGGGTTTCTCGATGCCGGGCGGATGCGGACTTTACGAGAACGTGCTCGATCCCCTCGGCTGAAAGTGTGGGTTCGACTTGTTCTAGAAAGCATGTGTACTGATCTCGAATGATCTGGTTTACACGCTCATAGATGAGTTGTAGCTGCTCGTTCGGAGTTAGGCCGCTGAAATCTTTTTGGTGAAGTCCTTTGGACTCTTGGATTTGCAGTCCCCCGACCCGCACCATGAAGAACTCATCCATATTGCTAGCTGTGATGGCTAGGAATTTGAGTCGCTCCAGAACGGGGATCTTTTGGTACAGAGCCTGATCCAGGACGCGTTGATTAAATTCCAGCCAGCTAAGTTCGCGATTGATGAACGTGGATTTCGTCTGCATTGCTCAACCGATAAAAACATGATTCCATAAAAAAACCCGAGGGAAAAGCCTCGGGTCGCCGTGAACCAGTCGCCCCGAAATCGGGGGATGTGCACAAAATCTACCGCTTGGAGAACTGAACGCCTCGGCGCGCACCGCGTAGACCGTACTTCTTTCGTTCCTTCATTCGGGAATCCCGAGTTAGGAAGCCATTCTCTCTCAAAGGAATAAAGTGTTCCTCGTTGAGGCCAACCAATGCCCGAGCAAGTCCCATTCGAACCGCCCCAGCTTGGCTATTCACGCCGCCACCCGCTACCCGAACGAAAACGTCAACGCTCTCTCGGCTGCCAACGTGGTCGAGAGTCTCAAGCACTTGTCGGCGTTCCGAGTCGTTCAAGAAATACTTCTCGAACTCTCGGTCATTGACGGTGATTTTACCAGTACCTGGTCGAACGCGAACCCGGGCTACTGCGGTCTTACGACGTCCGGTGCCAAGGCAGTCACCACTAACTTTATCTTTTTTGACTGAAACCATTTGATGACTCTAAAATATGTACCAAGTAACGTTATTCGGAGATTGAATCCGCAGGCAATTAGCTGACGTGTTTGCCAAATGGTGCCGGGATAGGATTTTGTGCCTGGTGGGGATGCTCAGGTCCTGCATAAACCTTTAGTTTATCCAGCATGTGTCGGGCCAAAGCGTTCTTTGGAAGCATTCGCTTGACGGCCATCTTCACCAAATCGGTTGGCTTACGTTCGAGTCGCTCGGCATAGCTTTCCATCTTTTGACGATGATATCCGTTATACCACGCATAGTGGCGAACGTGCAGCTTGTTGCCGGTCATTACGACCTTTTCTGCATTGATCACGATGACAAATTCGCCAGTGTCCACATGCGGGGTGTACTCAGGGCGATGTTTTCCCATCAAAACCATTGCTACATCGCTAGCCAAACGGCCAAGGATGCAGTCTGTCGCATCGACGACATACCACTTTTGTGGGACAGAATGAGGCTTTGCGACGTAAGTTTTAGGTTGTGCTACCATTATGCTAAATCCGATAGGTGGAGTATTTCCGCTCTCGCCCGAATCCCAATGCTACAAACAATTTCCAGGAATTAAAGGTGCGAGAGTATATCGGCGGGCTTCATCGTTCACAAGGGCTTTCTCTCGGAGTTTTTCCAACCTTTTGGCATCCTTTTGGATTGCAAAACCCCCAAAACACGGGCAAATAGGGTGTATCGGGTTTTGATTTCCCCGGTATAACCAACTTTTTACGATTTGAAGAAACCTTTGCCCGATCCAGATTGCCTGGTTGTCACAGTCTTCGCTATAGTTACCCACCGCTATAGTTACGCATGTAGTGATCACTACGGGTTTACGAAGCTGTTGTTTTTTTGCGATGTCGCTTTGAGGGTTACCAAGTGCTGGATTTGAAAGAGCTGCAAGCTCCCTACCACCCACCATCCACCAATCTCGTTGACGCTTTGCGGTACTGGGCCAACATCTTTCCGAATAAGGTGGCCTTCTACTATAGCGACGGCGAGACGGACAGTGAGCAGTCCCTTACCTATGCGGAGCTGGACCACGCGGCCCGGGCGATTGCGATCAAGATCCTGGAGAAGCACAAGCCGGGATCGCGCGGTTTGATGATGTATCCGCCGTGCCTCGAATTCGTGACCGGCTTTTTCGGTTGCTTGTATGCGGGTTGCATAGCGGTGCCGGCATTCCCGCCACGACGGAGCCGCAAAGGGGCGCGGATTTTGGGAATTGCCCAGGATTGCCGCGCCGCGTTTGCCCTAACCACCGCGGACACTCTCGAGCAGATTGTCAAGGACGATGCGACCAAGGCCGAGACGGGAGCGATGGATTTGATCGCGTCCGACAGCGTGGAACTTTCTACGGCGATCCAGTTTCAGGAACTGCCGATCAACCCGGATGATTTGGCAGTATTGCAGTACACCTCTGGCTCGACGGGGCAACCTAAGGGGGTGATGCTCACTCACAGCAATTTGGTCCGAAACTGCATGATGATTTCGGCCTTGTTTCGCAACAATCACAACGATCGAGGGGTGAGCTGGTTGCCGACTTACCACGATATGGGGCTCGTCGGCGGGGTTCTGTCCCCTGTTTATATGTCAGCCACCATGACTCTGATGAGTCCCATGGCATTCATGCAACGCCCCGTTCGCTGGCTAAATGCAATTACCAAGTACAATGCGACCGTGAGTGGTGGCCCCAATTTTGCCTACCAATTGTGTGTGGACAAAGTGAAAGAGGAGGAGCTAGAGGCTCTCGATCTATCATCGTGGGCTCTCGCGTTTAACGGTGCTGAACCCGTCCGAGCGAGCACGCTGGAGATGTTCAGCAAGAAGTTTGCTAGATGCGGATTCCGACATGAAAGCCACTTCCCTTGCTATGGCATGGCTGAGACCACCCTTATCGTTACGGGGGGCCCCGCGCCTGAACCACCCGTCATTCGGACCTTTGATAGTCGCAAACTCGACGCCCGATTGGTTGCACCGGTTGCGGCAGATGCTCCTGATGCTCGAGGCATGGTCGGATGCGGCGAGCCAACAGCCGACGAGCGAGTCGTCATCGTGGACACTCAGTCCCGACGCATGCTCGGGCCGGATCATATCGGAGAGATTTGGGTCCAAAGTCATAGCGTCGGCCAAGGTTACTGGGAAAAGCCAGAACAAACCGAGTCGACCTTTAAGGCGGTTACCGTTGATGGGCAAGGCCCCTTTTTACGGACAGGAGATCTCGGGTTCTGGAGTCATGGCCAGCTCTATGTCGCAGGTCGCGTCAAGGATCTTATTATCGTTCGTGGGGTCAATCGCTACCCGCAAGACATCGAGGAGACGGTTGAGCAATGCCATGAGTCGATCTCGTCCTCGGCCGCTGCTGCGTTCGCCGACGACTCTGGGCCGCGCGAGCGACTGATCATCGCGGTCGAGGTGCAACGATCTCTCGAAGCAGACTGGGCACCTGTCGTGCTGGCGATTCGCCGGGCCGTAACGCAAATCCACGAACTCCCTCCCGATGCCGTCGTTCTGGTTCGAGCTGGCTCGCTACCAAAGACCTCATCAGGCAAAATTCAACGACACGCGTGTTTAAAGGGTTTTCGAGAAGGAACCCTCCGCGTTATTCACCAATGGCTTTCTTGGGACGACAAGCTACCTGAGCAGTCGCCGATGATCGCCGCAGCGACCGTGGACGACCTCAAGTCGGGATTCAATAGAGTCGAGTCGAAGAAGACCAAAGATCCCGATCCCGAAGTCGTCGAGCTTGTTCGGCACGCCGTTAAAGCGGTAGCTCAAGAACGAGCCAAGCTGCTCGATCTAGATACGAACATTATTGTCGACCTCGGCTTGGACAGCCTGGAACGATTGCAGATCGCGCATACACTCGAAAATGCAGTCGGCGGTCGATTCCCTGAAGAGGTTTTGCAAGAAATCGAGACGGTTCGCGAAATCGCCGAAGCGATCGAAACCAACTTTGGCAAGGAACGCATCTCGACCAACGCTATCGCTGCCAAGTCCACGGAACCCGAGGAGCGCGAAGTTTCCGCCGAAGACTACCGGTTTGAATTGCTACCCGAATATCGTAGGCTCAAGCAGACGATGACGCAGTTTGAACTAACCGGTGTACCGAACCCTTACTTTAGCGTTCACGAACGAGTTACTCGCGATACCACCATGGTTCAAGGACGCGAGCTGATCAGTTTTGCGAGCTACAACTACCTAGGCATGAGTGGTGATCCAACCGTAACCGAATCGGTGATTCATGCTGTTCAAAAGTATGGTACGAGCGTTTCCGCATCACGTTTGGTAAGTGGCGAGAAAGATATTCACCGAGAGCTCGAATCCGAGCTGGCCAAGTGGATTGGAGTCGAGGACTCGATCGTCTTGGTGGGTGGCCACTCGACCAATGAAACTGTCATTGGGCATTTGGTCGGGCAGAACGATCTAATTCTACACGACGGTCTATCCCACAATAGCATCGTCCAAGGTGCGATGCTCTCGGGAGCCCGCCGAAGAGCCTTTCAGCACAACAGCTACGAAGCCTTAGATGAGGCCCTTCAGGAGCTTCGCAATCGCTATCGTCGCGTGCTTGTTATCGTCGAAGGTGTCTACAGCATGGACGGCGACTACCCCGACTTGCCCAAATTCATCGAAGTTTGCAAACGTCACAAATGCTGGTTGATGGTAGACGAAGCGCACTCGATTGGAACCATGGGGCCACATGGTCGCGGAATCGGCGAACACTACGGAATCAATCCGAAGGATGTTGATATCTGGATGGGAACCCTCAGCAAATCGTTTGGTTCATGTGGCGGTTACATCGCTGGGACCAAAGAGCTCGTCGAATACCTCAAGTACACGACGCCGGGCTTCGTCTTTAGCGTGGGATTGTCACCGACCAATACCGCTGCGGCTTTGGCATCGCTCAAGGTGCTCGCGGACGAACCACATCGGGTGTCGCGACTTCATGAAGCCTCAAATTTGTTCCTGAACGAAGCCAAGAAACGGGGACTCAATACTGGCAAGAGTGGCAACACTCCCGTCGTGCCAGTCATTACAGGAAACTCGCTTCACGCGTTGCTGTTGAGTCGCCGAATGAATGAGTCAGGTGTTAATGTGCAGCCCATTTTGTATCCCGCAGTCGAAGAGTCTGCGGCCCGGTTGCGATTCTTCATCAACACGACCCATTCCAACCAGCAGATTTTGTATACGGTGGAAAAATGCGCTGACCATTTGAGGGCCATCGCTCCCGAATACTTTAACGTTCCTCAGGCGGAGCTTCGTAGCGTCGGTTCCATGTGACAAACTGAAGTTTAACGAGTTGACGTTCCGCCTGTAATCCTCTCCCCCTACTTGGCGAAGGGAACTGTCCTATGAGTCGTGCCTTGTTGGTTATCGATGTACAAATGGAGTACTTTACCGGTGCTCTTCCCATTACTTATCCGCTGCAGCATCTAGAGCACATTCTGGAAGCCTTTGATGCAGCGGCAAAGGCAGACGTGCCGATCGCTGTGATTCAGCATCATCAGCCCGCACCCGATTCCCCGATCTTTCGCAAAGGGGCGCCCGAGTGGGAGCTGCATCCCGAAATTGCGTCTCGAGATTGTGACATACATATTGAAAAGCAGTTGCCTGGATCGTTCACCGATACACCACTCGAGGATTGGCTCCAGTTGCATCGGATCAAAACGATCGCTATCGCAGGTTACATGACGCACATTTGCTGCGACACGACTGCTCGACAAGCCGTGCATCAAGGATACAAGGTCGAGTTTCTATCAGACGCGACCGGTACATTGGATCTCGACAATGCAGCCGGGCAAGTCAACGCGGAGGAGTTGCAGCGAGCTTTTCTTTGTGCTCAGCAGATGATGTTCAGCGAAGTTCTATCTACCAAAGACTGGATCGCCCGAATCTCTGCACAAATAAGCGGTTAGCCATCAAAGGTGAAGCGTTGCGGGGCAGCTCGTGTTGAAGGGGGAATGCTAGGGGTAGGACTGCTCCCCGGCACCTCGAACGAATGCGACGCTTTCGAATTGTTTCCTTTGACTTTGACCGTCTTCATTTGTGAAGCGGGCATAATCTCGCGGATCCTTTGGCTCAGAATGGCAGCATCGTACCATGTGAAAGACAGATCGGGATCCGCTGCGAATCGTCCAAGCATACGCAGCGTATCGGTGCGATTCTCTTCGTCGAACATGAATATGTACTGTTCTTCGCCGCGAACTAACGCAACGACATTGACCTCGCTACTCATCGAGCGATTCCTCCGTGCCCGTGGTTGTGCCGAGTCACAGTGCCTTGTGACTCAGGTCGCAACGGTGCCTGAGGTTGCGACTAACGCACGTATCGGTAGATTGGCCAGCGGACATTCAGACGACTTTTGAGTTGTCCACCGCGACTTCCCAGCGTTTCGACGACGTGCAGATGGCAGCAGAAACGTATAAAGTCTTCGCTGCGTTGGAGATACGTCTGCCAGCCTCCTGTCCGCGCGTCGTCACTAAAGTAATAATAGTCTTCAAGTGCTTGCGTGAAATCTTCGTCATTTCCGTTATAAGCCTTCATATGTGAAATCACAGCATCGTATTGAGGGCGCAACGTGGGACGTTTTGGCTGCGGGCGTGGCGGAATGAACCCATTCGGATCGGGCCAATCCGCCGGTAACTCTTCACCAAACATCCCAGACGTTTCGCTATCGAGTGCACCCACCATGGCGATTTCTGTGGGTATAGGAGCTGGCTCTTCGATTTCCATGCCGGACGATGTCCCTACTTCTATTACAGTAGGTCCCTCAGAATAGCTAGCAGTCTTAACCGTTTCTGATTTCGTTCGAGGCAACAGGATTCTTGATGAGGCAATCTTGCTATCAATTGGTGCAGAATTCGCTGTCTTTTCATCGATTGGATCGGCAGGCACCTGCTCCGGCGCATCATTTTGCTTAGCGGGCGAGGGTAGTTCGGATTCCGACGAGTTATTTGGTGCACGTTCCGAGTGTGGGGACCGGGGACTCGGCTGGGGAGGGGCGATGCCCGAGCCAACCTCTTCCATCAATGGAGTCTGCGTTGTAATCTGGGCACGTGCTAGCTCTCGTTCAGCCTCGAGTTTGACCCAGTTCGGAATATTCTTTTCCTCTTTGGTACCCCAGGGTAGACCGTAGCCGACCGGGATCGGATGGAAACCAGGATTAGCCGCATACCAGTTCACCTTGAGGGTCATCCTCGGAGGATAATACGCGTGGTAGTCGGTGATGGCACCTTGCAACACGGCATCGGCACCTATCATACGAGCGAAGTTCTGGAAGTCTTCGGTGGTGGAAATAGGTCGCTTAATCACATGCATTTCGAAGTAAGCGAGTTGCGTTTCCACCACGCCGACCGGAAGCACCTCGAAGCCCGGTATGGTCTGCAATTCGTTGTAGTATGCTAGCGAAACACGCATCCCACTGAGGCTAGGCTCCTGGCTCTGGTTGCGAAATGGGAGTACGGCGAGAACGCCGAGTTCGGGAAACGGATTGTGGTACTGCGGTTTTGTTTTAATGTCCGGAAAGATGCTGCAGCCCGAAACGCAAAGAATCGGGATGAGAAGCAGAATGACAAGCAGGCGCCATCTCGTCACTCCTGGACACTGCGACGGCAGTGGGGAATCATTCGTTTGATGCTGCGTATTCATGTTCATGGGGAAGCCGAGTTCGCTGGCGGCGCACGCCATCTGTTGGCTAAGCAGGCACGTTGCCCAGCCATACGGCAGTGCGCCATTTCCCCCTTTTGGCACATCGTTGTTATCGGAACAGCATGACTTTTGCGTTGAATCAATCCGCTTGAAATAACCGATTTCACCAAAAAAGTCTGCCTGATCCGAATAAGTTAACTTTCCCCAGGGGAGTTAGTCGATGAAGACAACAGCGCTGCAGCTTTTGCCAAAGTGCGATGGTCAACTCGTTTTGACAGCATTACCTATGAAAAATGACGGCGACATGGGACGTTTGGATGACAACACCTTTATCTTGGTTGGGCGTCGGTATATCGGCGACTCCATTCGCTCTGAAGACCGTGGGGGAAATGAGTCAGTCGCTGACTCAAGCCTTTGGCAGTTTTCTCAAGGGCGACGAATCGAAAGTCAATGGCCCATCGGAGGACGTGATGTCGGCACTGTCCCCCGCAAGCGACCAGCCAGCTAACAACGAGTTTACTCAACTGGCATCTCAACTTTCCGAGTGGTTGAAATCCAAAGGGAAGGAGTTAGGTGTCTCCATTGCCGAACTCGCGATCCGACTCGAGGTTCACCAAGACCAGTCTCTGCACGTGACAGGCCCAGAGCCTTTAAAGTCGGAGCTAGATTCTTACTTAGCGAAAGACCCGGAGTTAGTCCAGAAGCTTCGTAGTGTCGCAATGAGGCACACCTCTCCCTTGGCTTGGCTACCGGGGATTCATGCTGGGGCGATGATGACCATGCAGCTACCCGAAAATAGCTAATCACGATTCGAACCGATCGCAGGCCTGTTCGACAAAAGCTCTATGTCACGAACGCTTTAGGATGTACACGACGTCCTCTGTCATCGAATCAATTTCGATGGGCTCATCTATGTCGTACTGAAAATCGTACGCCTCCTCAATCTGCCACTCAGGCACCTTTTTCAGCATGTTGGCAAATTGACGATAGGTGTAGCTTCTTAGCTCCAAGCAATCGTCGATGCGAGTGACTCCACTCGGCTTGTAGATATCGAACCGCAAGTTGTAGCGTTCCATTCGATTCTTTCGATCCTTGTCACGAGGCCACATCGAAGTGTTGATAACGAGGTTGCCACGGCGAGCACTCCAGTGCTCTTCGTCCGTTTGTGTTCCTTCGAGTGGGGTCAAGTGAAAGCCGAGAGCGTAGATCCCGCCAGGGCGAATGGCTTCTGCCATGGCTCGAAAATGAGCTACGGTTTGCTTTTCGGTTGCCAGATGCCGAAAGGAGTTAATCGTATTGAAGGCGGCGTCGTATTTCTTTTTAACATGAAAGTCGCACATGTCGGCGACGAAGGCCGATTCCTTGAATCCATGCTTGGCGAGTCGCTTGTTACAGAAATCGATTGCTTTCGAATTGAGATCGAGTCCCGCTGCGTCATACCCCGCTTTAGCCATCCGGAAAAGGAGTCGTCCTGTGCCACAGGCGGGTTCGAGAACTCGCCGCGTCTTCTTGGTAACATGCTTTGCAAAAGCGGCTTCGAGAAACTTAAACTCCGCGACCCAATCGCTTGCGAAGATCAAGTCGTAATAACTCGGGTGGTTGTAAATGCTGTCGACGACCGTTTCCATGCTGATTCATCCGCCTGTCGTATTTAGTCTGCTACTTCACTAGTTGCAGAATGAGAGGATACTTCCAGAACTCTCCATTGTTTGCCTTGATCGCTCCGACAATCGGGTACACGACTCCCATTACCATCAGGCCTAGCGCGACAAAGATTCCAATTAAGACAAAGGTCAACACAAAGGCTACAAGACCGTAAATCAGCATCGAGATAAGAAAGTTGAGCACCATTTTTCCGTGCTGATCTAGGTCAGGAAACTCATCCTTTTTCAATTGCCAAATGAGGATTGGGGCAATCAACCCACCAAACGGAATGACGTATCCTAAGAAAACGGATAGGTGCAACAACATCGCCCAGGTACGTGACTCCATGATTGCCTTTCGAGATAAGAGTAAGAGTAGGAAAGAATGAGCAAAGCAAATCGATTTCGAAAACCGCTCCTCATCTTTTTTACCATTCCCGGCCCTTAGTGGGTAGGGTAGGTGTGGGTAGATCGATGCAATCTATTGCGGCAAGCAATTCGGTTCAAAACGAACGTCTTACGGCGATCACGCTCAAATCGTCGGGCTTGCAAGGCGAATCCCCCTGTCCTCTCATGCGGGCGGTGGCCGCATCCGTGAGAATCTGAAGCGAGGTGGCGAGGCGGCCTTTACGCATCATCTCTATGACCTCTTTATCTAAAAGATTGTCGAATAATCCATCGCTCGCAATGATGAGAGTATCGCGGCAGGCCATTTCCAAGCATGGGCCGATCTCCATCCGCATCTCTTGATAGCCGAGGAAATTCGAGATAACGTGGCGGTCGTCGTGCCTGATGGCTTGCTCAGGTGCCAGCAGTCCTGCTTCGACTGCGAATCCAACAGGGGAGTGGCTAACCGATTGATAACGAAGCTTCCCTCGATTGCTGATCAAAAGCAACTGGGAGTCCCCAACGTGATAAGTCCGGACCCAACCCTTCTGGAACTCGGCAACCGCGATGGTGCAGGCTGCACCGATTTTGAGTTCTTGGATCAGACGGTTGGCCTGGTCGATGCCGTCCATGATCGCGAGCCGGAGATTGGATCGATCTGGATCTCTGACAACGGATTCTGCGAGGCATCTAATCGCGAGGGATGCCGCGATTTCCCCTCCGCGCTGACCTCCGCATCCGTCCGCTACGGCAAATACAGCGGTCTCCTCGTCCAGCGGGATCACCACGGTCGCATCTTCGTTCGGGGTTTCTTTTTCGGGGGAGCGTTGAGAGAATACAGATGCTACCCAACACGAGCGAGCCAGAGACGTAACCGCCCCCTGTTCCTGTTGAAATAGAAAATGATTCTCTGTCGCTGAGGACATAAGGCTAACTACACCCAAAATGTGCCGACTCGTTTTTGACTTGCCATAATGTGCCAACCCCAGCCGGTCGATGGCGGAGGTCCTCAAATGTAAGGAAAGTTCAAAACATAACGCTCGAAACTGTGAAAATCCGTAGCAAATAGCCTTGGATACCTGACGGATTTTACCAGATCTTCCGGTTTGGGAGGAGGTTTTCTGAGGAAGGGCCTTGTGTTTACCCCCCTACCAGAGGGGTGTGTGGGATGGAGCTTGCGTTAGCTTTATCGTCTAGTTTGGGTGGCTGGGATTCGGCTTGTGGCGCCACGATCCCTTGCGAAATGCATTCTATCATCGCGTAAACAGCCAGTTCGTCCCAGGTCTTGCCTGCTTCCTTGCATAGGATCGACTCGGCTTTCTCCGACGGCATGCCTTTCCGGTAGGGACGATCGCTGGTCATGGCATCGTACGCATCCGCTACCGCTATGATCCGTCCCGCGAGCGGAATGAGTTCACCGGTTAATCCGTGCGGATAGCCTTTGCCGTTGACCGCTTCGTGGTGGTGCATAACACCGGGCAGGACGTACTCAATCGGTTTCAGGTGCTGCAGGATGTGGTAGCCGATTTCTGGGTGCTTTTTGATTATCTCAAACTCTTCGTCGCTCAATTTGTCCGGTTTGCTCAGGATGGAATCGGGTATTCCGATCTTTCCGACGTCATGCAACAACCCTGTGAGATAGATTTGTTCACACTGCTCAGAGTCAAGCCCCATCTGCTGAGCGATAGCCTTAGAATATGCAGCCACACGATCGCTATGACCGCAGGTGTACTGATCCTTTGCATCGATTGCATTGATGATTGCTCGGATCACCCCCGTAACTAATTGCTCTTGCTCCCGAAACAGTTCCGAGTTCGCAGCGTGCGAAGAGAGTACAGTTCCCAGGCTAGCAAGTAACCCTGCTTCAAAAGTCCCGAACTGAAATCCGTTGGGGTCAATCATCAGAAACTGCTCCGGTGATTGACAAAAAAAGTCGACCTCTTTGTTCAACGCTACGAGGTAACCGTAAACTTTGCTGTTGCTCTCGAGCCGAGTAAAGATGCAATTTCTGAAAGCAGGGAATCCATCGAATATACCAACTGAAGATTGCGTATTGAAAACAGACGTCAGCCCTCGAGCGTAGGTGTTGCAGCGGTTTACGAAAGTAACGAGTTGGTCTATCTGTAAGTCAAGCGTCCCCGATGATGAGATTCTGGCTTGATTCTCGGGACTAGGGTCAACGATGGCTTCTATAGGTATCAAGCCAATGAATTCCGCCTCGATAACTTGCCTTAATTTCGGCAATTGGACCGACACAAGTTCGTCAATACTCTGCTTGAAGGTTGCATTTCCGATCTGCAGTGCAACCGAACGTAGCCATGTCAACTCCTCAAAGTCCTTGGTGACTTGCTTGACAAATTCCATTTGCTGGTTTTTTTGTTTTTGCAGTTCTTCGCGGGAGGATTCGTAATTCCAGGTTGTAGCAGCCAGTCGTGCGAACAAGTCATGAGAGAACTCATTTGAGCTGTTCACATCACAAAGGAAGACACATCCGTAAGTAGGAAGACTGCCAACAAAAATTTGGCAGTAATCTAACGATTGGGCTTCTAGTGGTTTAAGCTGGAAGGGGGGCGTGGAGTCCGGATCATAGTTGTAGTCCGATATATGATTGAGTCTAGCAAGGCATTCTGAGAGCCGCGAGGGAAGCGGATTCGACGGTGCAATGACTTGCCATTTACCAGAGTCGAACCACCTAAAAACCGAAACTTCTATTCCTTCTACTTCCTGTATGCTCTGAGTCCAGCGACGGACGGTCGCTAAATCACGGCTGGAAAGGTTGGCTTGTCGGAGTGGTTTCATAGATAACGATTATTCATTTTTTATTCATTGTTCTCAGGCTGCGAGTTAAAAACTAGCTTGTTCATATCTAGCCTACAAATATCCGTTGCGATTGCCATAAATCCAAAAAACTAATCAAAAATGGATCGGTCAGATTTGCTTCTTCGTAATGTAAGACCTACTGTTGCAGGCCCTTAATTGGCAAACCATCTCTTCCAACTATGTTACCATTCCTGAACATTGAACCATCTTGCTCTTCGAGGCATCACATCCTGGTGGTGGAGGATAGTCTCGTGCTCGGTGAGGTTCTGAGATTTAACTTGGAGCAAGAAGGGTTTGAAGTCACTTGGGCATGCAATGGTAGAGAGGCAGTTGATCTGTTTCTCCAAGGTCCCTTTGACCTGGTCGTGACCGATTACGAAATGCCGATCCTAAACGGTGAGCAACTTTGCGATCACCTTCGAAACGAGTTCTTAAGTGACATACCGATCGTCATGTGCACGGCCAAGGGGATGGAGTTAGATCTCCATAAACTTGCTGCCAAGTATGATGTGAAAGCTCTGCTGCAAAAGCCGTTCAGCGTCTCGGAGCTGGCAGAACTCATTCGAGACCTTCTCGCGACACGAGAGCCCGTTTAGTCGCAATCCTTGATCGACCTGCTAGAATGCTGTGATGTTGAATTCTTCGCACCACTTCTAGGATCGATCTATGCGAGCAAATTTATCGATACGTTTTTCTAAGCTGGGGTTTGTATGGCCCTTGATGAGCATCGCTTGTTGTTTTGCTTTCTTCGTGGGCTGCGATCCAGTCCGACCTGCGTCGGGTGGAAAGAAGCAAGCCTCGCAGAGTCTGAACTCGGATCAAGCTGAAAAGGCAAAAGAGATACTGGGTGGTTCTGGCTCTGCCGGAATGACAAAGGTGAAGCTGTTGCTGAACTGGTACCCAGAGGCCGAACATGGTGGCTTTTATGCTGCCAAGGTGGCTGGCGTCTACGAGAAGTACGGGTTGGATGTTGAAATCGTTCCAGGAGGAAAAACGACCGTCGTCCCTCAGGAACTCGTTCTTGGCCGAGTGCAATTTGGTATCGGAAATGCGGATGATGTCCTGATCGCTAGAAACCAAGACATCGACCTTGTCGCCCTCATGGCCCCCATCCAAGATGGCCCACGCTGCATCATCACGCGAAAGGATTCCGGAATCGATTCGTTTGACAAGCTCAAGAATGTGAAACTCCAGATCGATTCCACTCGGCCCTACGTTCCCTTCCTTAAAAGTAAAGGGCTTATCGGCGAAGGGGTTGAGGTCGTGCCCTATTTTGGGTCTGTGGCACAGGTCGTCTCGGACAAGAACTTTGCTTGCCAGGGGTACAACTTTAGTGAGCCATTTATGGCGAGGCAGCAAGGAGTCGACGTCAATGAATTGATGATGTCTGCCATCGGCTACAATCCTTATGCCAGCTTGCTGATCACCACATCTAAGATTGTCAAATCCGATGAAGAGGTCTGTCGCAGAATGGTCCAAGCGAGTATCGAAGGCTGGAAAATCTATCTCGACTCGCCTGATGAGGCGAACAAAGTGATCCTCAGCCAGAATAAGCAGGGATTGGAGAAAGACGCGTTGGATTACGGAGTCGCTGCACTCAAGGCACTGTGTATACCCGAATCAAAAGAGGAATCGATCATTGGAGACATGACCCCCGATCGCTGGGAGGATCTCTATAACACTTTGTCCGAACTCAAGATTATCAACCCTCAAAAGGTTGACCTGCCCAGCGTTTATTCGCTGCAGTTCTTGACCGTTCAGCCATGAGAGACAACCAGTTGTTCGCTCTGTTAATCGCGATGGCTAATGATATTTGCTAATATAGAGCTGCATTTAAACAAAAAACCCAGCAAATTGCTGGGTTTCTGTTGACTTGATGGGGGGCTGTGATGCCCTACCCAATGCCCCCGCAAGGACTCGAACCTTGGACCCGATGATTAAGAGTCATCTGCTCTACCAACTGAGCTACAAGGGCAATTCAAACGCTAAGAAAATCTCTGATTCCTCCGCATTGAGAGAGGTGACCAGCGGTATTTCCTTGACGCGGGCTATACTTTAGCCACCACGGAACTGCTGACAAGCCCAACTAATGGGTGAGTTTTCGGCAACTTTTTGCAGATCATCTCAATTTTCTTCAATCCGCTGTTGACCAACCTATGGGGAATTGCCGATACTTTAGGCAATCTATAGCGGCGTGGCAATATGGTTACAGCACGCCGGATAGGCCGTGTCGTATGGAAAGTCCGCCCTCCTCACTAAAAGGTTCCGGGGAGCGGATGTGTGTTTTTCTTGATTAGTGAGAGGACTTGGCAATCGAACGCGATCGCATTCAAACGAGAGTAAACAATCAAATCCGTATTTCCCCAATACGAGTGATTGGTCCTGATGGCACGCAATATGGCGTCATCCCCACCGAAGAAGCTCTAAATCGTGCTCGTGATGCGGGACTGGATTTGGTTGAGGTGGCTCCTAACGAGAAACCACCCGTATGCCGAATCATGGATTTCGGCAAATATAAATACGAAAAGAGCAAGAAATCCGGTCAGAAGACTCACCAGACGAAAACAAAGGAAATCCGTCTCAGGCCGAAGACCGGTGACCATGATGTCGAAACCAAGGTTCGACAGGCGATCGGCTTTTTAAAGAACAAAGATAAAGTCCAGGTCTCGGTTATCTTTCGGGGCCGGGAAATGGCTCACGTAGACGAAGGTCGTAAAGTGATGGAGCATGTCTTGCAACTTCTTGCAGAACACTCCAAGCTTGAGCAACCGCCTCTGCAGCAAGGTAAGCGGATGATGGCCACGGTCGGTCCCAAGTAAGAGATAGGTTCACAAGACATGAGGCTTGTTCGTTTTTCGCGGCCAGATGATTCAACCGGTATTGGATTGCAAGTACCCTATGGCATCCAAGACTTGACGCTCGCAGACCCAAGTCTGCCGCAATCGATGGTGGAAATGATCGATCGCTGGAAAACGGTTCAGCCGCGAGTCCTTAGCCTTGCTAAGAAGCTTGGGGCAACCGATCAGGATGTTCGCTTGTTGTGCCCGATCGATACCCCTCGCAAAATTCTATGCATTGGTCTCAACTACCGAGACCATGCCATCGAAACCAAATCGCCGATTCCCGATGAACCGATCGTTTTTTGTAAGATGCCCACAGCGATGATCGGGCCGAACGATCCTATCTTACTACCCAAGGTTAGCATGTCGGTGGACTACGAAGCGGAATTGGTAGTCGTGATCGGCAAATCGATGAAAGATGTTACTCCCGAAGAGGCGGCTGACGGGATATTTGGTTATAGCGTTGGGCATGACGTGTCGGCTCGCGATTGGCAAAAAGACAAACCGGGCAAGCAATGGTTTCTCGGCAAATCCTTTGATACATTCGCTCCTCTGGGACCGTCAATCGTTACTACTGACGAGGTTAACGATGTGTCGAATCTTCGGGTTCAGTGCCGCATCAATGGTGAAACGCTACAAGACTCCACCACGAAAGAACTGATTTTTAGTCCGGTGCAGCTCATATCCTATATTTCGCAAGTCATGACGCTGGAGCCTGGCGATGTTATCTACACCGGTACGCCGCCGGGGGTCGGAGTCGCACGCACACCACCTCGATTCCTAGCTGATGGTGATTTGGTGGAGATCGAAATCGAATCCCTCGGGGTGCTCGTAAACCCAGTCCGCTCCGCCCCAGCGTAGCTGACCATTTTTAATCGTAAGAGAGACAGCTCTGAGGTAGGGTTGCTCTCTCTCAATCGCCTATGCTCCGGCATCGAGCGAGCGACCTTGTTACCGGCCTGTTTCAATGATCCTGGTTTGCACTGGCCAGTGCTGTGGAACGCCAGCCACCAAGTCAAGAGTCTCCGGTTTGGTGGGGTGGCGGAATTGCAGCCTGCGACAATGCAATGCAACCCCGGGGCTAAAACCAAGTCGCGAACCGTACTTGACGTCTCCCGCAATCGGGTTCCCGATCGCTGAGAATTGTGCTCGGATTTGGTGCTTGCGACCGGTGATCAGTTCGATCTCGAGCCAAGTGTTCTGTTGCGTTAATCTCGTCGAAGATTGGTCATTTCTGATCGAACCTAGAACTCGATACTCCAAAATCGCTTGCTGGGCGTGAGCGGTACTCGAGGTGGCAACGCGAGTTACGGTGTCTGCTTCTCGCCGGACTAGCCAATGCTCGAGGCGACCGCACGCTTCAGGGGTGTCTCCCTCGACGATGGCCCAATACGTTTTCCTCATCTCCCTGTTGCGAATCTGTTCACTGAGTCGGCTCGCTGCTTTGCTGGTACGAGCCAGCGGTACCAAGCCCGATACGGGGCCATCAAGTCGACTAACGACTCCGACGTAGACGTTACCTGGCTTGTTGTACTTTTGCTTTAGGTACGTTCTTGCTTTCTCGAGCAAGCTGTCTTGATCGGCTTGAGCCCCTTGGACAATCCAGCCCGTAGGCTTGTTGACTACAAGGAGGTGATTGTCTTCAAAAACGATTTCCATCGAATTGCCTGGCGATTGGTTACCGAAGCGCGACTCGGGGCACGTATCCGATCTCTCGGTGTAGCTCGTGAGCGATGCGAAGCAGCTTAGATTCCTGAAGCGGGGCAGCTTGGAATTGGATGCCGATGGGAAGGCCAGACGAGTGAGGCAGAACCGGAATCGATAGAGCAGGAACGCCTGCTAGATTCGCACTGACGGTGTAGAGGTCTTCTAAATACATTTGAACCGGATCGTTCACCTTTTCTCCCAGCGTAAATGGAGTGGTCGGGGTGGTCGGGCCGAGAATTGCATCCACCTGCTGAAAGGCTTGGTCGTAATCGTTGCGAATCAATCGTCGAACCTGCAATGCCTTAACATAATATTTGTCACTGTAGCCGGCGCTCAAAGCAAAAGTGCCCAGCATGATGCGTCGCTTAACCTCGGGGCCGAATCCGAGCGATCGACTACTCTTATACATCGCGACAAGTGGAGAGTCCTCGCCCGACTTCGGTGCATCGGCACGATAACCGTAGTGGGCACCGTCGTAGCGAGATAGATTGCTGCTCGCTTCACTAGGGGCAACAATGTAATAGGTTGCGACCGCATACTTGTGGTGCGGCATGTCCAGTTCGACAATGGTGTGCCCCATTTTCCGCAGAAGCTCCATCGCATTCAGAATCGCGTTCCTCAGCTCTTCATCCAGCGAGGGATGCTCCAGGTGTTCACGTACGATGCCAACTCTAAAGGTGGTCGGCTCGCCTGTAAGTCCCGCGAGGAAGTCTTCTGCTGGGGTGTTGATGCTCGTAGAGTCTTTAGGATCATGGCCCGCGATGAGATTGAGACTCATGGCAAGATCCACAACCGTTCGGCCAAACGGCCCGATCTGATCGAGGCTACTAGCGTAGGCGACCAATCCGTAGCGACTGACTCGTCCGTAGGTGGGTTTTAATCCACAAACACCGCAGAAGGCGGCGGGCTGCCGGATGGAGCCACCAGTATCGCTACCGAGCGAGATCGGTGACAGCAACGCGGCGACAGCTGCTGCGGAGCCACCGCTACTGCCGCCACAAGTTCTCGACGGATCCCACGGATTTCGACTAACACCGAAGCAGCTCGTTTCGGTCGAGCCTCCCATCGCGAACTCGTCCAAATTCGTTTTTCCTAAAATCACCATCCCAGCACGTCGGATCCGGCTAATGACATCTGCATCAAACGGGGAACGATAATCACTTAGGATTCGAGATCCGCATGTCGTGGGAGTCCCCTTGGTACAGATATTGTCCTTGATCGAGATTGGCATCCCATCCAAAGGGCTCAAACACTCTCCCCTCGATCGTCGAGCATCCGAATCTTGTGCGGCTTCGAGAGCCCCAGAACCATCCACATAAACAAAAGAGTTGATCTGTGGATCGATGCGGTTGATGCGATCCAGATAAAATCGGGTCAACTCGAGGCTCGAAATCTGTTTGGATGCAAGATGTTCAGCAATAACTTGTAGCGATTCAAATTCCATGATTGCCAAAGAATACCACAAGGCTCGTTTCGAACAAAGGCAAGAGTCTGCTAGAATACAGGCCGATTTGGGATACTTCTAAACCGCCACGTGCAACCTTTTGCTGCCCCTTTACCTCGTCCTATTTTACAATGACCACCGCACAGACCCCTCAGTTGCCAACCAACGATCTTCCTGCAGCTACCTATCCATTTTTTTCCCAGTTGGCCAGGGTGATCAACTCCGGGCAATCGAAATCAATCGTGCTGTCGGGGAATATCTATGATCTTTATTTCGATGGTCGCCAGTACGTACCCTTGATTCCCTTTCTCCGGTCCAAAACGAAAGTACCCGGGCTGATCCAAGTTATCTACGAGTTGAATGGTCCGATACGAGTCAGCGACGAGGATCGGGTGCGATTGCGAGAAGCCTGGACCGCTTGGAAGAACGGAGTCGCCATCGATGTGATTGCCATGCGTGAAGTGCTCAACGATGGCAGCAAGTTCGATTTACGACGCCGGGAGTTTGATCAGTATTTGAGAGATGCGATCGGCAACACGACACAAGCTTTAGAGTTCTTGCGACAGTTGACTATCTGTTCCCGGGAGACATTGCGGGAAAGCTTGATCATCCTGATCGAGGGTGCCGACATGATGCTTCCCGCTGGGGATGGTGATGTCGCCAAACTAAACGATGCACAGTTGCGGCGCATCGCGATCGTGACCGATTGGTTCAGCAATCCCGAGTTCTTCGCTGGTAAGGATGCGGTTGTCTTGATCGCAGAATCTCGCAGCATGATTCACCCGCGAGTTTCTCGCTTACCACAGGTTCTCTCGGTCGAGATTCCGAGCCCGAACTTGGAGTCTCGCAAACATTTTGTGACGACTCACGTTATGTCTAACCCCACCTCGAAGAAACACAATGTCGATTTGGTTGCCGATGCGACCGCTGGTCTCAGCCTGCACGCCCTCCGGCAACTCATGCTCTCGGCTGACTACACGCAAAAAGAAATTGATCGCCAGGACACGACCTTGCAAGTCGAAGCATTCATTCAGAGTCAATTGGGAGAGGATGTTATCGAGTTCAAGAAACCATCGCACCGCTTGTCGGATTGTGTGGGATTTAGCAAACTGAAAGAATTCTTGGCTTCGTACCTAATACCTCGAATGAAATTGCCAGACGATCGGGCGTTGCCTGGTGCTGCGATTGCAGGACCAATTGGAGGTGGTAAGACCTTTATCTTCGAAGCGGTTGCTGCGGAACTAGACATGCCCGTTCTGGTTTTGAAGAATATTCGGAGCCAATGGTTTGGGCAAACCGATGTGATTTTTGAAAGGCTCAAACGTGTACTCGAAGCACTGGAAAAAGTTCTCATCTTTGTCGACGAAGCCGATACGCAGTTTGGCAGCGTGGGGGCGGGGGCTCACGAAACCGAGCGTCGATTGACGGGTAAAATCCAAGGCATGATGAGTGATACCAAACTGCGAGGTAAAGTGATCTGGCTCCTCATGACTGCCAGAATTCACCTCTTGTCTCCCGACATTCGGCGACCCGGGCGCGTCGGTGATTTGATCATTCCGGTACTCGACCCCGTTGGCGAAGATCGGAAAGAATTTATTCGCTGGATGCTCAAACCCACGAACCTCGCGAATGACGAGTTGGTCGATTGGCTCGATTCCGAGGGATTGGAGCAAGACTACTCCTCTGCGGGATTTGCGGCCCTGCGGAGTCAGTTTCGAGCGATTCCACCCAAGGACGAAGCCGAGCTCAAAGAAATGATTCGCGATTTTATCCAGCCCGCGATCAAGCAGACCCGTCGCTATCAAACCTTGCAAGCCCTCGTGAATTGCACGCGTCGATCTCTGCTACCGGATCCGAACATCTCCGACGAAGATCGCGAGCTTATGGAACAAGAAATTCGACAATTGGAAGCGATGGGGATCAGCTAACGACGCCAATTATGCTTTTCAAAAACAACCCTGTCCTGCAACGTGAACTGATTGTCAATCTGCGTACACCGCGAGCATTCTTGTTGATGCTCGTGTACCAGGTAGCTTTGGCTGCGGTCGTACTCATCGCCTATCCGAGGGATGAGAAGATCGATTTGAGTCGCGAGTCCGCTTCGGCGCAGAGGCTTGTTGATTTTTTCTTTGTCGGGCAATTTGCGATCGCTTCATTAATGGCCCCTAGCTTTACGGCTGGGTCGATTACAGGGGAAAAGGAACGTAAGACGTATGAGATGTTGCTCGCCAGCCCACTGCGACCGTCGGTGATTGTGTCGGGCAAGCTCATAGCGGCCTTAACTCACCTCGTGGTCTTGGTGTGCGGGTCGCTGCCCATCATTATGTTATGCTTGCCGCTGGGAGGGGTTTCCATCTACGAGCTTTTGGCTGCTTACGTGGGCTTGCTGTTTGCAATCTATCTTTTTGGAGCGATCAGCATGTTTTGCTCCAGCTACTTCAAAAGAACGAGCTCCTCGTTGGTAGTAAGCTATGTGTTGATTTTGCCGATCCTTATTGCGGGAGTCGTGACCTGGTTAACCCTGGCGCAGCAAGCGGATTTGAGATTGGTTATCACGATCACAGTTATTCCGGCGGTTAGTCTCATATTGGGCTCGATGCTTTTGGGGATTACTGGGCATCGACTGTTGTATCCACCGGATATCGGCAGCCAGGGAAGTGATGTGATCGATCTGGAGCATGAACAAAAGAATGCGGTGGGCTTGGTCATTCAACGCGACCAGTTCCCCGATAACTTGTTTGCTCCGCCAAGGCGCAAATCCTTGATGGCTGACAACGCGAATCCGGTCTATGACAAAGAGATGCACGCCGAACTGTTTAGCCAAGGCAGCTTGATGCTGCGGCTAGTCATTCAAATAAGTATGGCGCTCGCGATCCCGTTGATGGCAGTGTTTCTGTTTTTCGATCCCAGCCAAGCGGCCTACTACGCGGGCTTTGTCTTGACGTTTAATTTACTGGTCGCGCCGGTGTTTGTCGCCGGCAGCATTACCAGCGAGCGCGAACGTCAAACGATTGATCTGTTGCTAACAACAACCGTCACATCATGGCAGATTCTGTGGGGTAAACTACTAGCGGGGTATCGGATCTCAGCGGTACTGACGCTCTTTATTATGTTTCCACTCATTCTGGCTTTGGTCCCGATAACGCCGCTTTACGAAAATTGGCCTTCCATGCTGGCCTATTTTGGAATCTGTTTTGTTGCCTCGGTGTTCAACACGGTACTCGCATTGTTTTTATCGACGCTGGTACGCAAAACGAGCACCGCGATGATGCTGACCTATGTTATTTTGCTAGGGCTTTATTGCCTGCCAGTAGCGATTTACTTCCTGTTTTGGGTGTTCCAGCCCGAGCTGGTCGAGAATCCGAATTTTCGGTTCATAGGAATCACAAGCCCATTGATGGCGGTAGATAGTGCTCCGCTGAATTCCATGCCGTCCGTTTACGGCGAGAGGACGGCTAAAGAAGGATCTTGGGCGTTTATGGCGGGGTATACGGTTGTGACTCTCCTGATGACCGGTGTTTTGCTGGGAATCAACGTGTGGTTATTCCAAGCTCGTTGGCGATTAACGGGTCGCGGATAGGCTTCTCTCGCCTTAACCTGCCAGCTGTTCGAGGACTCTATCCGTGATCTCGACCGTGCCTGACGATGGTGTGCCCTTGGCGACTAGATCCGCCGTTCGGTGCCCTGCGGCAAGAACCTTGCGTACCGCGTTCTCAATCAAGACAGCTTCGCTTTCGAGATGCAGCGAGTGACGAAGAAGCATGGCCGCTGCAAGAATCGTAGCTAGCGGATTCGCGATCCCTTTTCCAGCGATATCTGGTGCACTGCCGTGGATAGGTTCGTAAAGACCAGGCCCACTGCTTCCGAGCGATGCACTAGGCAACATGCCCAGTGATCCAGGCAACATCGATGCTTCGTCCGTTAGAATGTCCCCGAACATGTTGCTGGTGACCACCACGTCAAACGATCGTGGACGGCTGAGCAAATGCATGGCCATAGAATCGACGAGCACGACTTCGTATTCGAGATCCGAAAACTCTTCTGCCATGATCTTGGCAGAAACGCGTCGCCACAATCGCGATGCCTCGAGAACGTTAGCTTTGTCGACCATCGTGACTTTCTTGCGTCGACCGCGTGCCGCCGTCGCGGCCATGCGAACAATTCGCTCAATCTCCGAGGTTGTATAAACGGCAGTGCTGAACGATCGCTGTTGCCCATCCGGTAGCGTCTCGGTTCCTGACGGCCCAAAGTACAAGCCACCCGTCAGCTCGCGGAAAAACAGAATGTCCGTTCCTTCGATGATTTCCCGCTTGAGAGGAGACGCATCGAGCAATTCCGGAAACGTTATGATGGGCCGAAGATTCGCGAACAGCCCGAGCTCCTTGCGTATGCGAAGCAAACCTGCCTCAGGCCGAGTTTTTGCATTCGGGTCATCCCACTTGGGCCCGCCAACCGCTCCCAACAAAATCGCATCGCAGCCAATGCATGCATCGACGGTTTCTTGAGGCAATGGATCCCCAGTCTCGTCGATAGCGACCCCGCCAATCTTCTTGGAGGAGAACTGAAAGTCGTGAGACCCAGACTTACCAACGTACTCGAGCACCCGCGTCGCTTGCGCGATCACTTCTGGGCCGATACCATCACCTGGCAACAAAACGATATTTGCCTTCAACGAACTATCCTTTGCGAAACGAAATCTATTGGGAGGGAAACTCTTGACTAAACGGGACCATGCTTTCGGCAAGGGACCTGTTACTTGCGACAACGAGAATGATTCATGGGCAACCATGCACCGTTTTGGGCGCTGCTGGCCACGCATTGTTGAATAAAATACATGCCCTCAACACCATCGTGCACGTTTGGATAAACGGTGTTCACCTTTTCAATCGACTTGCCCGACTCCACTTCGATCATAGCATCGAATGCCGCGCAGTAGATATTGGCAAAGGCTTCAAAGAAAGCCTCTGGGTGACCGCTAGGAAGTCGACATGCAGCACGACCGCATGCGTTCATGAATGGGGCGTTCGGGTCTCGCGTGTAGAGCTTGTGCGGTTGACCGTTTTGGCGAACCACCAAAACGTTGGGTTCTTCTTGACGCCAGGACAGCGATCCCTTGGTGCCATCGATCTCGATGGACAAATCGTTTTCACGGCCGTGACTGATTTGGCTAGCGGTTACCGTTCCGAGCCCACCGTTTTGATACTTGACGATGGCTGTTCCGTAATCGTCCAGCTTGCGACCAGGTTCAAAGATCTTAAGATGGCAGCTGATTTCTGCCGGCAAAAGACCGGTCATAAAGCGTCCCAAATTGTAAGCGTGCGTCGCGATGTCACCAAAGCATCCAGCTGCACCACTGGTCTTAGGATCGGTTCGCCAAGCCGCTTGCTTTTGATCTGATTCTTCCAGTCGAGTTCGCAACCAACCTTGAATATACTGCGATCGTACTGCTTGGATTTCTCCTAGTTCGCCACTGAGAATCATCTCGCGTGCTTGTCGAACCAAAGGGTATCCGGTGTAGTTGTGGGTCAACGCGAAGACCGCTTTGCTTTGATCGACAACATTCGCAAGCTCTTCTGCTTGAGCCAAGTCAAAGGTCATCGGCTTGTCGCACATCACGTGAAAGCCAGCTTCTAAAGCAGCCTTGGCAACGTCAAAGTGCATGTGATTCGGAGTCGTAACAGAAACAAAATCGATTCGCTCTCCTTTGGGCTTCTTGCTTTCTTCAGCAAACATCTCTTGGAACGAACCATACGCTCGGTCAGCAGGTACATCGTAGTCGGGCGCTGAAGCCTTAGATCGTTCTGGATTGCTGCTAAACGCGCCAGCTGCGACGGTAGCTCGATTATCCAAGCAAGCTGCGATAGAGTGCACTTTGCCGATAAACGAGCCTTGTCCTCCACCGACAAGTCCCATTTTGAATTTGCGATTGAGAGGTCCGTTAGTCATGTTCTGTAACTCCTAGGTTGTTACTGGTTTGGGGAGGAACGCAAATACGCGAACACGTTGTCGCAGCAGTCTACCAATTTTGCCTACGATTTCTAGGTTCCATGGCTATGGGATAAGGAACCAAAAAAAGAAATAACCAATTCCCTGATTGACAATCGATCGCTGTTGCCAAAGAATGCATGCCTGAGGGACCAGATCGCGCGGCAGGATGCCGCAATTTATCGCTTCAGATTACGCTTTAAAATTTGATCGCCGAGCCATGGCCAAATGATGCGAATTGCGGCCAACCATTTGACTTTGTTTGGCAAGATCAACTGAGCTTTCCGTTCTAGTGCATTTCGCAAAATCGTTGTGCTTAAGTTTTCCGGATCTAGTAGCCGCAGCTTGGCACCACCACCAGGCGCGTTAGCTCCGCTTTGCTCGATACCTCGGTCGCGAACTAATTCGTCGTATCGATTGTGACTATCATCTCTCTGGATGGGGCCGGGCGAGACAAGCAGCACATGTACGCCGCATTCCTCGAGCTCAAGTCGCAGCTGCGCTGAATAAGCCGCTAATGCAAATTTGGAAATGCAGTAGCCTCCCATCTGCGGCGAAGCGATAATACCGGCAAGCGAACCGATATTTACGACCACCCCCTGTGCCCTGACCAAGCTGGGAAGCAGAACTCTTGTCATGGTCGCTGCTGTCAGGACATTGTCGCGGAACAGCGCCTCGAAGTCCTCTCGGCTCAACTGCTCCAACCGTCCACGATCCGATCGCCCGATAGCATTAATGAGCAAATCCACATTTTGCGTAGCCAGCCATTCTAAGAAATCCGACGATTCCTCAGGACGGATCGCATCCACGGAGAAAGTCTGCACCGGATTTTGCGAAAGAGGTTGGATACCTTGCGCCGCCTCGGTCAACCGTTCCTGAGATCGCCCTAGAATGGTGACCCTCGCTCCTTGTTTCGCTGCCGCTTTGGCAATGTGCAACCCGAGGCCGCTGCTGCCACCACTTACTACAACCGTTTTGTCCAGCCAAGAATCGCGACCCATGTGTCCCTTACGATTCTGTATCACGAATCAAAGAATGCGGTTGCGTGATCGCGTGATAGCTCTCTGGTCGTCGATCAGCCCAGCGATCAATGACATGCTCCTTTGGAACACGAACCAACCGCTTGTTCCGAGCTCGTTCCATGTCGATCTCCGTAGTGATGATGCATTCCTTTTCGTGAGGCGCATCGGCTAATGGCAATCCGTTGGGGTCGCAAATTCTTGATTGACCTATGAACCGGAATCCTCTTTCGAGTCCTATCCGATTAACACTCATAAAATAGACATTGTTCTCCAAGGCCCGGGCGTTTGGTAAGTATTTCGCAAAAGTGTCTGCTCCCGGCGGCCAGTTGGTAGGCAAGATGAGTAGATCGGCACCCTCGAGCGCTAGACAGCGAGACGACTCCGGAAATGATGCGTCGTAACAAATATGGACTCCCACCTTCAATCCATCAGCATCAAACGCTTGATAGGGCTCGGTTCCTGGTAACGTGAATCGATCGATACCGAGGAACGGCAAGTGAATTTTTCGATAACAACCGACCACGCCGTTTGGTCCAACCAATGGACAACTGTTGTAGACACCACCTGTCGGCGAAAGCTCCAGCATTCCGAAAGCGACAAATTTTCCGGTCGACCTGCACCAACGAACGACTTCCTGCACCGAATCTCCATCCAGGGTTTCGGCAATAGCGATTCCTTCCGCGAGGCTTGCAAAGCAATATCCCGAAAGCATGCACTCCGGGAACACGACGAGATGACTAGCTCGCAATTCCTCTTTATTTAGCCATGCAAACATCCGATCCAGGTTCTCTTTGGGCTTGGCGAAAGAGACGTCCGTCTGGACTCCACTGACAATTCGTATGTTACTGCTCATCGACGATTCCAATTCCAGGGAAATTTGTACTGCAAATCTATTTTTCCAATCAGCCAGACCGTGGACGGAGTAATAGTAGCTTGAAAAGAATGACCTGGATAGTAGACAAGATGGGAGGCCACTGACTGGGTGTGCGGCCAGTTAATATAGCCTGTTGGCGAACGATTCCTATTTGCCGTTTTCACTGAGGAGCGGTGTAGCCGCCTCCACCGGGAGTCAACAATCGAATCGAGTCTCCCGCTTTCAGATCTAGCTGTACAGAACTGGGCAAACGCTCTGTATCACCATTGGCTCGAATCAACCAATTCTCTCCTGTCAAACCAGGCTCACCGTTCCCCAGCCCAGGTGGTGGATAATTCCCCCTCCGGCTCGTGACGAGGCTTACCGTCAACGGACTAAGAGCTTGGACTTGCCGAATGATTCCGCAACCTCCACGATACTGCCCCATACCTCCTGAGCCCGTTCTAATTCCGAACTCTACCAGTCGCACTGGATACCTGGATTCGAGTATCTCCACATCCGTAAGGCGAGTGTTGGTCATATGAGTATGGACAGCATCTTCACCGTCGGAACATGCCGTTGCACCTGACCCGCCACCGATCGTTTCGTAGTAACCGAAGCTCCGATCGCCGAAAAGAAAATTGTTCATCGTCCCCTGGCTTGCAGCTGCCAGCCCTAGAGCACGCAACAAACAGTCCACAACCCGCTGGCTTGTCTCGACGTTACCCCCAGCTACAGCCGGCCAGTAGTGCCCCTCTTGAACCTCATTATCCAGCCCTAATTCGATCAATGGTCGATCGCTTCGCTGCGGATTCAAAATGCCATGCGGTATGATCAAATCGATACGTCTCATAACACCAGAATTGAGCGGTAATTCATCTGCGATGGCACACCGAATCACGTATAGTACAGCTGCCCCGACGATAGCAGGATTCGCATTCAAATTGCCAACGGAGGCAGGGCCGGTACCCGTGAAATCGATTTCCAAACGGAACCCCCGACTCTCATCGAATAACTTTTTAATAGCAATTGAGATCTTAGTGTTGTCGTCCATGAAGTCGTCAATCGTGACTGCTTCTAAATCAAGCTGCTCGATCCATCGAGCCGTTTTTTCTTCCGAGGCATCTTCGATTCGCTCCATGTACTCTCGAAGAACCTCTGCTCCATACCTATTGGCTAACTCCTGAAGAGCCCGCACACCAAACTGATTGGCCGCTTGTTGTGCCGTTATGTCGGCCAAATTCTCGTTCAACGCTCGCGTTGGATAAGCCGCCGACAACAACAACCTCCTCAAATCCTCAGTAAGGTCCGCTCCTGATCTCGTTAACAACATCGGCTCGATGAGCACACCCTCCTCGGTCAAGCATCGGGAATTCGGTGCCATGGAGCCCGGCGCGATCCCGCCAATTTCGGCATGGTGGGCTCGGCAGGCGACGAAGAAATCGGGCGTGTCTCCAGAACTAGGTTCAGAACAAAAAACCGGTGTGACTACGGTAACATCTGGCAAGTGCGAGCCACCGCGATAGGGATCGTTGGTTATAAAACAATCCCCTTTGTTCATCTTGGGGAATGCTCGAATCATTTCCTTGACCGTTGCACTCATCGCTCCGAGATGAACCGGAACGTGTGGGGCGTTCGCGATTAGATCACCATTCTGATGAAAGATCGCACAGCTAAAGTCCCTGCGTTCCTTGATGTTGACACTGATCGCAGTTTGTTCGAGTACCGTCCCCATCTGTTCTGCGATAGCTGCAAAACGCTGAGCCAAAACCTCGCGAACAACGACGTCGTATGAAACATCGTATGGATTTGTCTCCAGCGATGACTTGGAACGGTTACTATTCTCCTTTTGGTCCTTTATCGTTTCGTATTTATGTGTTCGTATTAAAAGTGTGCGATCTGCTAGAACTGTCGATTGCCAGCCAGGTTCTAAGTAAGTCGTACTACCAGCCGAACAAATCAGTTTCGGTCCGAAATAAGTCTCGCCGGGAGTTAGTTCGGAGCGATGCAGCAGTTTAGAGTTCGAAGAAACAAGATTCTGCACCTCTGGAATGCTCAACATTGGCAGCCGATTCTTGACCTTGGAGCGAACAATTCCATGCACCGTCGCTATCTCTATAGGGTGATCCGTTCGTTGGTAACCGAAATGGTTTGTATGCAGAGCATGAAAATGCTCGTGAAAAGACCCTACACACCAATCCGCCAATGACCAATCCAGACCTAGGGTACGCTCTGCACCTTGGTAGCGAGCTTCGATCCGGCAAGATAATTCATCCCAGGTCTCCTTTGGGGAAGGAGACTGCTGCAAGATCGCCTCACCAAGCGAACGCTTGACGATGGCGAGCCAGTCCGAATCCAGTTCCGCCGTGCTTTTATAGACCGGCAGAGAAGCGGTATACTGCAATTGGGCCATCCCCATTCCTAATGCGCTGAGCAATCCCGCTTCAGGCGGATCGATAATCTGCTCGACGCCTAGCAATTCCGCAATTTTGCAGATATGCTGCCCTGCGGCTCCGCCGAACGATACCAGCGCATGCTTGCGAGGATCTGCCCCCTGAGCAATGGAGATCGAGCGAACCGCGTTTGCCATCGTTTCGTTGGCTAGTCGTCGAAACCCTTGAGCCAATTGCATGGCTGTCATCGACCGATTCTCTGATCCAGCTGCTTGAAAAGCGTTAAACACTTCCTGTAACGCTTGTTCGGCGGCGTTTCGATCGAGCGGAAAAGGGAATGCATCAGGTTCAATTCGACCGAGAAGCAGATTGAGATCCGTAATCGTAAGCGGACCTCCCCTACCATAGCATGCAGGTCCTGGGTCGGAGCCCGCGCTTTGTGGACCAACTCGTAATTGCACGCCGTCAAACCAACAGATGCTCCCCCCGCCTGCTGCCACTGTGTGGATCTTGAGAGATGGAATCATCATTCGAACTCCCGCCTTGATCGTCTCGAACTCCAATTCCAATTCGCCATCGATACGCGAAACATCGGTACTGGTTCCCCCCATGTCCAGACCAATGAGTGGGCTGATACCAGTAGACTGCGCGATCGCTCCTAGCGAGACGACGCCCCCTGCTGGTCCGGATAGTACGCTGTTTTTCCCCCGATACTGAGAGTGAGGTACTAATCCGCCAGAGCTAGTCATAACCAGCAAACCGTCCTCATCACCCGAAACAGATTGCCCAGCATGAAACTCTTGATGCACACGTTCGAGGTAATTGCTAACGACCGGCGTGAGGTACGCATCGAGAACGCATGTCTCCCCTCGGGAGACGGCACGAATCATGGGAGCCGTTTCCGAGCTCATACAGACTGTCGAGAATCCCAGTTCGATCGCAATCTTCGCGACTTCTCGCTCATGCTCTGGGTTCAAATAGCTATGTAGCAAACATATAGCGATAGATTGGATACCGCGTTCTCGAATTTCAGTTAGCTTCGCTCTCGCGCTAGCTATATCCAGCGGAGTATGAACCGAACCGTCTGCGTTGAGGCGTTCGGTAACTTCGATGACTGTATCGTAAAGGGGTAGCCGTTTCTTGACATTCAGAGCGAACAGATCGGGACGTTCTTGGTAACCGATCTTCAAAAGGTCCGCAAAACCATTGGTAATGACTAAGCCGACCGGTTCACCGCGACGCGTCAGCAGAGCGTTGGTGCCTCGTGTCGTTCCCAATCGAATCGAGAGCGGTGGCAACGGGGCAGCCAATGGGATTCCGAGAGCAAGCCTCGTCGCCAGGACAGGGGCTTCGATGCCAGGAGCAAGTTCCATTAATTTGCTTTGGTTGGGCAACGGAATGTCGAGGTGAAACACGCCTTCACGATACCTCAAACACTTTGCGCGTCCCAAGCATTCACCACTGCTCGAAAGTGCGTTCAGAGAGCAACCATCCCAGAACTGATTCGGTTCTCGTTGTCTTCCCGAAATCGCGATAACAGTCGGGGATTCTTGGGCGATCACTCGTCCTTGGACAACTCCGTGGCTTAGGACTTTGGTAGATATTCTCCGTCCGTCAGGCAACGCGACGATGCAATCGGTAAACGTACCGCCAACGTCGCACCAAACCTGAATCGCTTCTTGCATGGATCCAACAACCCTTCGCCTGGAGAATGTTAAACACTAGATATTCTCTCACAGGTTAGTGTGTTTTCTGGCCTTGTCAAAACAGCAAGGTTTGGCGTCGATCTTAACGCAGGCCTGCGACAAGCTTAGCGGCATTCGACGCGTTTTTTTCCTTTTTCCGCAACGGTAGCTCTGCATCCTTCGAAATTTTTCATTGGGATGGTTCGTTACGGGCTTCGGTTGCTACGAAGCTTTGCGTCTCCTGCGGTGGGGCAGCAGTTAGGAACCGATGCCTGCCAGAAAGAATGTGAACAAGATGACAGAAAACCCGCCCAGCGCGATCCATAACCACAGGAGCAAACGTTTTGGCTCCTGGATTTCGTACTCGCTAGCCAGGCCGTAAACCTTCCGCTCCGCCTGCGAGATCGACATTCCCAGTTCGTCGCGATAGAGCTGCACCGCTTCGGACCACTGACCGTGGCGTAAAAAATGAATTGCTAGCGAATCGATTGTAGTCATATCTTATGCTCGCCTATTCGAGTGCTCGACAGGCCCTGATTCCTTACAGTCCCCTGTTTCTCCCAGCTTCTCCAGGTCGCCTAGGTCGCGACTTCTGTCAAGTTAGGCAGGTTGTTCCAGTCGTTGATTAACAATAAATCTAGATCGGACTCCAACATTCCTCGTCTTTAGCGAAAGCTTCGTCTTGAGTCGAGTTTTTCCCATTTCTATACTCCCCAGGCCGGATTTACGGATTTTGACGGCATCATCGTCCACTTCAATTCCCATCATTCCCCAACAAGGAGCGGAAAGGATTCCCATCCGCGGACTGTTCGTACGAGATCGAGAACGCAAACAAACTGCAATTCTCTGTCTACCTCAATCGTTCTTCGTGGGTGCTTGCACTGAGCGTTCGACTCATGTCCTTTGGATGGCTTGTTCGTTCGCCATTTGTCTTGCGATCAGCTGCTTGGGTACGGTTTCTCTTTACGCTCAAAGTCCATCGGGCCCGCCTGAGGGAACGTCGGCTATCCCCCGCATCGAGATAGGCGTTCCACTAGTCGACCCCAAGTTCTCGATACGAGCCTCTGCGAATGAAGCTGTCCGCCAAAAGGATGGCGGCTACGAGGTTATCACGTTTCGAGGGAATGTACGCATCGCCCAAGGTCCTTTTGTGGCAACCGCCGAAGAGGCAACGATTTGGATTGACCAAACGATCCCAGATTCCGTCCTTCAAGAGCATCCTCGCAAGTACTTGCTCGAGACTCGGGGAGCCTGTGAGGTCGATTTTGGCGAGGGGAGAGTGATTCGCGACGATCAGTGGATGGGCCGATTGTTCAGTCACTTCACACCGGATATGTCACCGCGCGTTTGGGTGGAGCCGATCGGACCTCCTCCAGAGCTTTCATGGACGAAGCATCAGTTCGCCACGCCCACAAAACCGGATTCCCACAACTCCGCAACCCCTGCCATCGCATGGACCAAGGAGGACGATGCACAACACGTCAAGCTAGTCGCACAGCTTCTCGAAGCTCCGAGGAATCAGGAGCCTCGCGTGCTAAGCCCACCTATGCTCGGTCAACCTGGATTGCTTTTGGGGAATCCTGCTTTGGGCGGTACCGTTATTGATGGAGGACTCATGATGCCTTCTGCAGAGTTGCCTGCCCCCAGCAACCTGCCCAATAATCCACCGGAGACCGTTCAATCATTCCAAATTGGTCCTCCGATGGAAACCATCCCCACAATGCCAACGGTCCCTGCGCCGGTCGCGGGTCCCCTCGGCATGCCCGGTACCCCCGCAACGATCCAGCGACGCATTGGAGCTCGCACGTTTGCGATGTCTGGCCGAGGCAGCTTCGAGCCACTGATCACATCCACCAATCGACCTGACCGAGGTGACTCGGTTATCACTATCTCTAGAGGTGTGCGATTGCGGTTTGGTGATGTATCGGTCGCCACAGGCGGTGGAGTAGTCGATCTAGGGGCTGTTCTTATCGAAGCAGATCGCGCTGTGATATGGACCTCTAATCTTACAAAATTGTTGGCCGACGGTGGACGTATTGATGATCTGCCCGTCGAGGTTTACATCGAGGGGAACGTTGTCTTCCAACAAGGCATGCGAACCATCTACGCAGATCGAATGTATTACAACGTCCAAGCCGAGTATGGCATGATACTCGGAGCCGAAGTCTTTACCGATGCTCCTCAATTCGATGGCATTTTGCGACTCAAAGCGGATGTGATCCAGCAGCGATCTCGCGAGAACTTTTTAGCGCATCAAGCCGCGTTGACAACAAGTCGCTTGGGTGTCCCACGCTACTGGCTTCAATCGGACAAGATTGAGCTTACGGACAATAGTAGCCAATCGCCGAATCGGCTTATGGGATTGAAAATGCCTGGTCGCACTGCGGACGAAACCGGCATGAAAGCGAGAGCAAGAAATAACTTTGTCTACGTCGAGGGTGTCCCTGTTTTCTACTGGCCGGTGATGGATACCAATGTCGACACATCTAGCCACTATTTGTCCGCCGTCAAATACCAGAACGACACGATTTTCGGAAATCAAGTTTACCTCGATTGGAACGTGTACCAATTGCTCGGAATAGCACCGATCGATGGAACGCGTTGGCGTTTATCAACAGATTATCTTAGCGAACGTGGCTTTGCGCTCGGCAATACGTTTCAATACAACGTGCCTGAATTTGTTCTAGGTGGTTCAGCGAACGGGTACTTCGATTTCTGGGGGATTCGGGAGGAGGGGCTTGATATTCTAGGGAGTGACCGAGTTCTCCTGACTCCGGAACGCACCAATCGTGGACGCCTGTTACTGCGACATCGACAACTACTCGGCCCAGATAGCGAACTATGGGCCGAAGCGGGCTGGATTAGCGACAGGAACTTCTTAGAACAGTACTTTGAGCAAGAGTGGGATACCTCTAAGGATGCGGCCACAGCCCTGCGTTTCCGTCAGTATTTCGATAATCAAATGTTTGATCTGGCTGGGCAAATACAAATCAACGATTTCCATACGGAGACGAGCTGGTTGCCTCGATTGGATCACTATTGGTTAGGTCAATCTGTCGGCGATATATTCACTTACTACTCGCGAACATCGGTGGGGTATGGTCGCCAACAAGCAGCATCGGTGCCTCTCAATGCTGCCGACGCAGCCAAGTTTCAGCTGCAACCGACCGAGGTCGATGCCAGAGGAATCGTCGCTACAACTCGCCATGAACTGAACATGCCATTCGAGTTGTTGAGAACAAAATATGTGCCGTTTGTTTCTGGCGAAGCAGCCTTTTGGGGAGAGGATGTCAACGGAGACTCGCTTACCAGATTAACCGGTCAAGCGGGTTGGAGATCGTCGACACCAGCCTGGAAAGCGTATCCGAATTTTCATAGCCGCATCTTCAATCTAAACGGCTTGGTTCATAAGATCTCGTATGAATCGGAGTTCCTATACGCTGATACGAATCAAGACTTAAGCCTGTTGCCTCTATACAATCCGATCGACGATAACTCTCAAGAACATTTTCGTCGCAGGCTGGTGTTTAATACGTTCAATGGAGTACTGCCCGCTCAATTCGATGCCACTCAATATGCCGCTCGGCAAAGCATGCAACGTTATGTATCCGCGTCAAGCACCGAAGTTGTGGAGGATCAGCTCCAAAGTCGATTCGGCATTCATCAACGCTTGCAAACCAAACGAGGTCAGCCGGGCCGAGAGAGAATCGCTGACTTTATCGAGTTTGATGTCGATGCCATTCTATTCGGCAAACAAGATCGAGACAATTTCGGCCAAGCACTTGGTGGACTCAACTATAACTTCCGCTATCACCTTGGGGATCGGGTAACACTACTGAGTGACGGATACTACGATTTGTTTGAGGAAGGGCTCAGTTCGACTTCGATCGGGGGAATCATCAATCGACCGGGCCGAGGAGATGCCTACCTGGGAGTAACGAGTATGGACGGCCCCATCAATGCTCTGATTCTTGTGGGGACTTTAAACTATCGAATGAACGAGAAGTGGGCCGTTACAGGTGGCAGCACCATCGATTTAAAGGCAACCGGCAATATTGGCCAATCACTTGCCTTGACGAGAATTGGGGAATCGTTCTTGTTCCGACTCGGGGCGAACATCGATTATGGTCGAGACAATGTTAGCTTCGTTTTCGCTCTAGAGCCTCGATTCTTCCAAAGACTAGGTTTAGGAGGGGCCGGCGGTCAACCGATTGGACAAGTTGGACTTATGGGACTGGAATAGCAGCGATGAATCATCAAGAGATGTTGGAAAAGACTTACGCACATGCGAGACGTGCGAGTTTGGTGTCCACTACGATGGCCATGCTCGAATGGGACCAGCATACGTACATGCCGGAGAAGGCAGGTGAGTATCGATCCGATCAAGTTACCTGGTTGAGCGAAGAGCTGCACCGATTGCAGACGAACCAGCAGTACGGTGAGTGGCTCAAATCTTTGCAAGACTCCGAGCTAGCGAAAGATACCAGCTCTCCAGATGCAGCGAACCTCCGTGGACTATACCGAGACTATAAAAAGAACATACAATTGCCGGAACGATTAGTCTCAGCATTAGCGAGAGCAACATCACGAGGACAGCAAGTTTGGGTGGAAGCACGGGCGCAAAATGATTTTGGGATGTTTCTACCTTTATTGGATGAGATCATTCGGTTGCGAATCGAGGAAGCTACCATCCTGCAGCAAACGGAGCGAACAAAATACGATAGCCTACTGGACCAGTACGAAGAAGGGGCGGACTCGAACGAGATTGCTAAAGTGTTCGCCTGGCTGCGAACTCAGCTTGTGCCAATCGTTCAGCAAGCCAGCGAACGCGAGCGAACCGATAGCAAAAAGATCTCCTTTCCAAATCCCCTCAGTCCCGATCCGCAGCGCAAACTATCGCAGTTTGTTGCAGAACGAATTGGTTTTGATTTCGAACGAGGTCGACTCGATGAAACGGCACATCCGTTTTGTACATCCATCGGTCCGCACGATCATCGCATCCTAACGCGATACTTAGCAGACTCATATTGTAGCGGGATGTACGGTGTCCTTCACGAAGCGGGACACGGCATGTATGAACAAGGACTTCCGGTTGAGTATTTTGGATTACCAGCTGGTTCGGCCGCGTCTTTAGGGGTGCACGAATCTCAGTCCCGACTATGGGAGAACATGGTCGGCAGATCTCGAGGTTTCTGGAAATGGTTACTTCCCCAAGCTAAGAAGCTCATTCCAGAACTCGCGAGCTTTTCGCTCGATCAAGTTGTGGCTGATGTGAATCGTGTTGAGCCAAGCTTGATTCGCGTAGAAGCAGACGAAGCGACCTACAACCTACATATCTTCGTGCGATTCGAATTGGAAAAGGAACTGATTGATGGCGACCTCAACCCTCGCGAACTTCCAGAGCGATGGCGGGATGCGTATACCGAGATGCTGGGTATCGTACCGCCAAACGATGCCAACGGTGTGCTGCAAGACGTCCATTGGTCAGCCGGGTTGATAGGCTACTTTCCAACCTATGCACTAGGCAATTTATATGCCGCGCAACTCTTTCAAACGGCGGAACGCGATCTCGGTAATTTAGAAGAGCAGTTCGAAGCAGGTGAGTTTCAACCACTTTTGGACTGGCTTCGCACCAACATCCATTCCATGGGACGCTGCCATTTGCCCCACATCTTGGTTCAGAGTGTCACGGGGCAAAGGCTGAGTGCTCTGCCGTTCCTGTCGTACTTACGGCAGAAACTGTTGCCGTAGCGGTTTTCGGGGGAGGCTTGGTGCATAGCATGACTAGCATGCAAGCGCTTGGGGAACCTTGCCTTAGACAAGATTTTCAAGGCTCGGGAAGCTGAGATTTCTTCGCGAATCTCGCCGTAAGTTGCTTACAATCGAACGTAGAGCCTGACCGTTAAGTTATAACGGGAGGCTAACTGTTTTTGTGCTCTTGAGAAAGGAAACGCGATGATTCCCCCAATCAAATGGTCAGCAGCTTTAGGGCTAGCAAACGCAGTCAGTCTTGTTTTACTTCTAGGTCAGCCCGGTCTGTGGGCGCAGCAATCCAATTCCGAACTTCAAAGAGAGCCTATGGCTAATCCAACTCAATCGTGGTCCATCGCAATTCATGGCGGTGCAGGCGGCGTTCCATCTCAGTTTAGTCAAGCCGCTCAGGACAAGAAGCTTAGCGGCTTGCGAACGGCTCTGCAGAGAGGTGTCGAGTTACTGGAGGCGGGCGTAGATGCTGTCGATGTCGTAGAGCAAGTTGTGCGGATCCTCGAGGATGATCCCCAGTTCAACGCTGGTCGTGGAGCCGTCTTTAACAGCGATGGAAATGTATCCCTCGACGCGAGTCTGATGAACGGTGCTGATTTGACTTGCGGGGCGGTTGCTAATGTGATGCTACCCAAGAATCCGATTCAGCTTGCACGGGCTGTTATGGACAAAACCCCACATGTCATGCTCACGGGTGACGGAGCAGATGCGTTCGCAAAAGAGCTAGAAATCCCCATTGCAGACCAAGATTACTTCAAGACAGAAAGTCAGACCGAGAGTTGGAAGCGTTGGAAAACCCGACAAGCAGCCCGTTCAAATAAGATTACCAAGGATGACTACGCCAATGGGGACGATCGACTCTTCTATCTTGGTACGGTCGGCTGTGTTGTGCGAGATAGTAAAGGAAATCTTGCTGCCGCGACCAGCACCGGCGGATTGCTGGGGAAAAAGTATGGTCGCGTGGGAGATTCACCGGTCATTGGTGCCGGAACCTACGCCAACAACGCGACGTGCGCGATCAGTTGTACTGGCGAGGGTGAGTTGTTCATTCGACACCATATTGCGTCCGCGATTTCGGCCAGAATGCAGTATTTGAACGAGAGTTTGGAAACCGCTACCAAGGTTGCCATTTTCGAAAACTTACCTAAGAATTCGGGTGGTCTAATCTCTATTGATGCGGCGGGCAACATTGAGTTACCGTTTAATACGCCGATGATGGCTCGTGGGCGCGCGAGTAGCAACGGGCTGTTTCAAGTTGGTCTCGTCGACTGGGCTGAGTAGCAACAACAAGAGTCGTTCATGGCGTTTGGTCGTCGCTTAAAGAAAATCGAGTCGGAAGAATCGGCCATCGAGATTCCGATTGATGAGAGTGCGGTTTCACTTGAGGAGCTCAGTCGTGCCTACGCAGCGGCAATTGGCACCGAGGATTTGGCTGCGACCAATGCAGAGCACGTCAATGCGTCTGACTCGCCTCCACAGGACGAGGAGGAGTTACTCGAGGCTCCCGATGTTGCTGATTCTGATGGTTTGCCCGTCACTACCGAGGGGGCCTTGGAGGCTATCCTGTTCGTTGGCGGAGAATCGAGTCAGCCTGTTGCGGTAGACCGCATCCTCGGGCTCTTTCAAGGGATGGCGATTGAAGAGCTAAACGAGTTGGTGGATCGATTGAACCGAAAGTATCAGTCCCTCGGAAATGTGTTCGAAATCGTGAATGAGAAAGGTGGCTATCGAATGAGACTGCTCCACCACGCTTCGAATTTGCGAGATAGATTTCAGGGTAAGGTGCGTGAGACCACACTGCAACAATCCGCCATTGATTGCTTAGCCATGATCGCTTACACCCCAGGGATTACACGGCAAGAAATCGAGAACTTGTGGGGAGACTCACCTTCGGGTACCCTGAACCTGTTGCTTCGAAAGGGGCTCATACGAGCTGAAAAAGACGGGACTGCAACGAAATACTTCACCACCGAGATGTTCTTGGAGATCGCCGGCTTGTCCTCTTTAGAGGATCTTCCGCGAGAAGAGCTTTAGTCCGAGGTCAAGTTCAAGGTTAGGTTCCGCTAGCATTTGTGCACGTGGCATGGAGGGGGTACTTTGAGCGAGGATTCGCCTCAAACTGAGGATCAAGTTTCCAATCGTAGCGGGAATACCGTTCGAGCGTGGACCGATTTTGATATCTTAAGACACCATCAGGAGGGTGGGCTGGGAATTGTCTACCGTGCACTGGATCGAGCGCTGCATCGCGAGGTTGCGTTGAAAGTGATTCGCGGCAAGGGAGTTGGCGATCCGGAAACGCGTTTGCAGTTCGAGAAAGAGATAGAAATTACCGGGAGACTGGAGCATCCGGGGATTGCACCCGTGTATGCCCGTGGAGAATCTCCCGAAGGCAACCCCTTTTACGTGATGCGATTCGTCGAGGGGCACGATCTGAGCGAGGAAATAGACCATTTCTTCGAAACGCAAAAGCTTGATTTTTCTGGGGTCAATTTTCACCGACTGCTAAACACTCTGATTTCCGTTTGCCAAACCGTTGCTTACGCCCATGGTCGAGGCGTGATCCACCGTGACATCAAGCCATTGAACATTCGCATCGGAAAGTTTAGCGAAACGATCTTGCTCGACTGGGGGCTTGCAACCGTCATCGAACGCTCCGATCAAATGCGAGGGCATGATGAGTCAACGTTAATTCTTTCGAGTCGCGCGAGCTCGTCGGCGAGCGGTGGTACTCCAGCTTACATGAGCCCGGAACAACTCTCGGGGCTAGCGGCTTCTCCTGCAAGCGATATCTATTCGCTCGGAGCGGTGCTGTATCGAATCCTGACCGGCAAATCAACGACAGAAGCCATACCTGGATTTCATATTCGCGAAGCCCTGATGGAAGGCCGCATCGTTCCACCCCGAGATGTCCAGCCCAAGGTTCCTAGACCGCTGGAAGCAATTTGCCTCAAGGCCTTGGCCCTACATCCTAAGTCTCGTTTCGAATCGGCCAACGATATGGCATCCGAACTAGAACGTTATCTCGCTGGCCAACCGCTAGAATGTTATGACGAGTCACTTATCGAACGCTACAATCGTTGGGGACGAAATCATCGTATGATGATTCGATTCTTGGGTGCTTGTTTGGTGATGGCGACCGTGTTTAGTATTCTCATGGCTGTAACGACCATGAGATTAGCCGAAAGCAGAAATAGGCAGCGGATGCAGGCGGAACTAGAGCGTGCGATCGCAGTGCGTTCGAAAACCGAAGCAGATTTCGCGAATCGTCGATCATTGCAACTGGCTGCTCAACTCGGTGCGAGATCGATCGCTACCGAGATTGAACTACGAGTCTCGCAGTTGCGAGAAGAAGCAAACGAGCCGATGCTTCGCGACTGGGTTTCTAGACTCAATGCCGATCCCTCCAATCGTCGAGCAGCGCAAGACTTAAACAATTGGCTGAAAGATCGATTCCTATTCCGCGTATCTGAGAAAATGCCGACGAGTACTTGGATTGTACAAAACGTCGAGGGGCAGCAGGTGGGGCGCGTGGCAACCCGCGAAGCGGATGGAAACTCATCGTCCCTCGGAAAGAATTTTCGGTTTCGGGATTACTTCCATGCGATGGGGGAAGATCTCCTCCCTGAGTCACCAGAGGCAGCACAAACCAGACCACACCATTTTGATGTACACGTCTCGACCGTCTTTGTCAGTTCGAGTTCCTCGCAGCCATCGGTCGCCTTTACGACGCCGATCCGATCGCTGACGGATCGAGATCGTAGTCTTGTTTTCGAGGAGCCTGGTGGCGCAAAGGAAGACTTCGAAGCGTCGGATACCCGCGAGCCGATCGGGATTTTTGGATCGACAGTTCACCTCGGTAAACTCGATCTAATTCGAGGTGCGATGCTCATCGATATTCGGCCCACAAAAATTGATGATCGAGTCGTCGAGGGGATGGTGTTACGACATCCATCCATTCCTTACGATTCCAGTAAAAAGTCCCCTGTCTTCACGCTAGCTCCAGACGATTTGGCAAAAATCAAGCAGATCGAATCGAACGCGATTGCCTCTCGATTGCAAGAGGCAGCTCCCGCGGGAGAACTTGTGAAGATCGTCGACCCTGTAACCAACCAGCCGATCGATGTGGCGGTTGCCGTCGTTTTCCTGGTGAATCAGCCTGAGCATAGCCGAGTCGGTTGGGTCGTTCTCATGTGGCAACAAGAATAGGCTGATCGCTACGAATCAGCCTTGCTGTTGTGAAAGTGAAAGCTCGGTTCCGTTAGTTCGTTGCAAAAGCATCCAGAACAGGTCTTCTGACGGGTAGGGAATCGCGAGTCGATCAGGCACAAGGTTTAGCAGAGTATTGCTAACGCGATTGAGCGGAAAGCTTTCCAGTTTGTAACGCAAAAGCGATTTCGCATGAGCTCCACTGATCCATTTTTGCGGTCGGCCCGTTGCAATGCGTTGAAAGCCATACTGTCGGCACAGTTCTTCCAAATTGCGACGGGAAAACCAACGCAGCACGCTCGGTGGGCTGTACTCGTGCCAGTGCTGCCCGAACCATTTCGCGCTAAGGCTTTCCCGGTCCCACGTTTCTATAAGCCAGTGTCCATTCTCTTTCGTGACACCAGCTGCTTGGCGAAACGCTTCGTGGATATCATAGAAATGGGGCACGACTTGGATCATCGTCACCAAGTCGTATCGTTGCTGCCGGATCTCGACGGGCAAGCTCTCGAGAGCTCCGCACCGAACATTGACGCCTAGCTGATCCCTAGCAAAACAAGCCATTCTCTCATTTGGCTCCGTACCGTCTCCTTGCCACCCACAATCTTGGAATCCAGAAAGAATAAAGCCAGCCGCTGCACCCACGTCAAGCACTCGCCCGACTTTGAGGAATCGGCACAGAATACGCCCGTAGCGTCGTCCATGTGCACGAACTAAATCTCCTCCCGCAACGTAGTCCGGGTACCCTGCTCCACCTCCAACGAAATAATCGTCTCCGTAGACCGAGTCAACATGGCCGCGCTCGACCTGTTCCTCCAAGAACTCGTAGTGGCACTTTGTGCAACCGAGAATCCAGTATCCTTCCTTCTGGAATCGTCTATTGCTGGCCGACTGGCAGATCGGACAACCCATCATTTCAGCCTCGGAAAATCCACACATTAGCAGGACGCACCACTGGTCTATTTCCGCGAGTCGTTTTCAGGAATCCTAACAACCGAGACTTTCTGATGTTCTAGCTGATTCGGCTTCGCAAATGAGACTGCAATTCGGTCGAGATTTGTTGAAGCTCTTCCAGGGTTCGCATCTTCAACTGCGATTCCTCGTTTGGCACTCGTCCGAGCAGCCCCTCCAATGTACGAATCAGTTTGATCTCGCCCTCGATCTTGCCCTCGATCTTGCCCTTACTTTCGCCCTCTGCTCGAGTGGCGTTGATCACCCATTGGCGGTCCCGGCGAGCTTTTTCCGTTGCGTCGTACATTTGTTTATCCTCTGTAATTCGATTGATGGCCGCCAGCGTCTGGGTTGCTAGCTTAAACTCCTCTTCCGGAAAAAGCCTCATCAGCTCTTCTTCGGTATACTCATGCGCATGTAGCAACCAGTAAAGCCAACGCGCCAGGGTATTGGCGGTCGCCAGATCTCTCTCCGTCAAATTATACCGTCCCATTTCCAGAATGTGAAATTCAATCGTATCTTTCAAGATGCGATTGGTTTCTTGGTCCACCAAACGAAACGCATGATGAACTCGGTCAGAATCTAACCACAAAGTCCCTTCGAGCAAGCAAATGGCGAAAACTGGCTTCAAATCAGAATAGTCGTCCCCCGACTTCATTTGCCCCGAGTAGAGTTCGCAACCATAAAAAACAACCCGCTGAATCAACCCGAGATGGACCTCTAGCTGCATCTCAATATCGTAGATATTTCCATCCTGATCGACTGCTTTGATATCGAGCACCGATAGTTTGTCTTCGTAAAAATCCTGGTAGTTGAATGGATTTTGAATCGTAACCGACCTAATCGGTTTAGCAAGTTTCAGAATGGCATTTAGCAAGCTGATTAGGACTAGATCGTTAGCGGGTGAACCAAAGATTTTCTTGTAAGCAAAATCATTCGTTGGAGAAATCCCTATAATCTTAGCTTTCATCGAGACGTACTCCTAACTAGTTATGACAACGGCAACAGGAACTCAGGGGAGCAGTTGAGCACTCCATCATTGATTTTCTCTAAATAAATCGAGGCACACAACTCGGTTGGCTCCTCGCACATAGAGCAAGCCGTGCGAAACAACCGGCGGTGCCCAGCTCGGTGCCATGATGAGAGGTGTGTTGTCCTGCGGTGCTCGCAGGTTCCCCAAATCCATTTCACTTACCACGTCATAACGATCACCGTCGATCTTGGCCAGTTGCAACAAACCATACTCGCCGAGCCAGAGAATATGGCCATCGATTGCAATGCCTGTCATTCTATCTCGGTTCGCAACGGACCAAATCAATTGCGTGCTAGGCTCGTTTGCAGCCGCTTGACTGTCTTTGCCCGCACCCCGAAACTCCACGCATCTGAGGTCGGTGTCGGGTTCGTTGCGTCCGCTGCTGACGAAGACGCGATCTCCTACTACGATCGGGTTGGTCCAATGAGGCCTGAACATTTGCTCACGGCGTCGCAGTTTGTCTTGCCACAAGATGCGATGCCCGGAATCACTGAGTCGAATTAGTGCCCCGCCAATCTCGTACGCTTCACCGATCAGCACATTTCGACCAACCAAAACTGGTGAAGACCCATTGACACTCTCCAGCGAACTAGCCCGCCAAGGAGTGAAACCAGTCTCTGCGCCGGTGGCAGGATCGAACGATAGAAATCCTTCTCGCACCAATGCTAATCCATAGTCTCGCCCATCAATGTTTTTTACAATCGGTGCAGAATAGCTCGCGAGATAGTTACCAACGCGAAACCGTTCTTCACCCGTTAGCTTATCGAACGCGACCATGGCAGTTCCATTCGGTTTGGCGCGTGGCAGGTTGTTGATCGTCATCCCACGTTGATCTTCGGGACTTCCGCCAACCATGGCCCAAATCAGATCAGCGTACACAAGTGGCGATGCCGCAACGCCAAAAAAGTTCTGGATGACGTTGTAGGTTTCGTTAATTTCTTTTTCCCATCGCGTTTGTCCGTCGGCTAGGCCGATGCAAGCCAACCTACCGGCGACTCCGTACACATAGACTCGGTCTCCGTCCACGACGGGGCTGGATCGCGGGCCATTGTTGTAGCCGTAGGCGTCCGCGTACACGACGGGCCACTCCCACTTCCATAGCTCGCGTCCTGTTTCGGCTTCGTAACAAGTTAATCGCTCTTTCGACTGAAATCGGTCGAATTGGAGCCATCGTCCGAGCGCAGCGACACCGTTCCCATAACCTTCGCCCGTTTTCTGTGTCCATACAATGCGGAGCCCTTGTTTGCCCCAATTCGTCTGGATTCCCGTCTCGGAACTTGTCGAATCATATTGGCTCCCCAGCATGCGGGGCCAATCGACACCCGAGTGGCGGGTCCACAAGTTTTTAACAAGAGCATCCGATTGACCGAATGCGGGGCCAAACATGGCACAAAAAAGGATGGAGGAAAAAATAAGCCGTTTTCGTGGCAACATGCTTGAGCTAAATTTGAGGGAGAAAGGTGGACCATGGAAGACTTAATCATAAACGATCAAATCGTGATTCCAGCGGAAGAGCTGGAGTTTACGTTTGCCCGCAGCGGTGGGCCGGGTGGGCAAAACGTGAACAAAGTCAATTCCAAGGCGACGATGTACTGGGATTATCAGCGAACGTCAGCCCCATTATACCCAGTAACGCTTGCTCGCCTAAAGGCGTTAGCTGCAAATCGAATCACCGATAAGGGATTATTGCAGATAACGAGCCAGGTTCATCGCGACCAGCCACAGAACATTCAGGCTTGCAAGGATCGGTTAAGGGCATTGATTTTGGAGGCCATGAACCCGCCTAAACCTCGTCGGCCAACCCAACCGACCCGCGGTTCCCAACGTCGCCGTATGGAAGAAAAAAAACAGCGTGGCGAGAAGAAGCAAGGCCGCAACGCCCGCTGGGATTAACCTCTTGCCAACGTTAGACAAAGCCCATTGGACTAAACTGCAACTCCGCTCGCACAACGAATCCTGCATTAGTGTTAATTAGCGTAGATTAGGTTGCCAGTGGTTTTCTGTGCCCATTGAAGGGGGGCGTTTTGGCGGTCTTTCCTTGGGTTGCCAGTTTTCTTGGTCGTTGTTTGGCCACGAAAAAGGATTCGCAATCCTTCACGCGGAAAGTACAATACGCAGCAAGCAGTACCCACATTTTCGTTGGGTTGGATTACCGGGCGGCTTGGGAATCTGATAGCAAATTTTACAAGGTGGCGGTCAATGGGCGCGATAATCGGCAGGATAAAGACAATGAAGCGATTCGGCTTAGCTTTCATGATCTGTGTTTCGACGTCTCTACCAGCGTTCTCGGCGGATAAGTGGACCAACGCGGCCGGATCAAAGTCGATCGATGGGGACTTTGTAAAACTCGATGGCATCAAGTTGACCATTCGCAAAGAGGATGGCACCGAGTCGACTATACCTCTTTATCTTCTTGATGACGCCAGTCGCTTGAGAGCACGTGCACTAGCCAAGGGAGACAAGACGGGAGCCTTGGCCGCTGGCATGACCAACGCATCTCTCAAGTCGGTCGAAGTCATGAGCTTGAGCGATGTCGAAGCTAAATTCGCCTCGTTGAAAACTGCCGAAGAGTATTTTCAATTTCTATCAGAGGAAGCGGCTAAAGGGAACTATGTGATTGGTTGGGATGCCTTTCCACCGTCCCTCCAGGCGGAGATGGAAAATATATACCGCGCCGCTATCAGTAAACTTGAACAGCCGGCTCTTTCCGATCTTCTTAAGTTGAAGACAACCATCGTTGGCACCCTAAAGAGTAAAAAGTCGTATCTGCTAAATAGCCGCGAGCTCCCGATCCCAGTAGAGGCTAAACCGGTCGTCGAGTTGCTGTACGACCCGGTTGTAGAGTTAGTCGATGCCGCCCTGCCAGAAAGCTTCTTCAAGGCAGAAACACTTCGAAGCACCGAACCACGTGATTTGGCAACAACCCTTGTGCTGAGCATAGCTCCTCGCTTGGATGGGATTGTTAACTATCTTCCCCCAGGAACTAATCCGTTCGATTCGATGACTAGCCTCGGCGAATCGGCAAAGTTCAAGCAGGTCTCATCAACTGAAGCTGAAATGACTACGGTGGGCATAACTGGACAGGATGTCACTCAAACACTAATTCGAGTTGAGAATCGGTGGGTGCCTGCGGAGATGTTAGATGATCTGAAGCCAGGGTTTGCCGAATCACTAGCCAGCCTGCAGCAGGTCGATCCAAAGGAGTTTACACGATCGGTTCGTCAGGGGCTACTGCCTCTTATTGCCCTGCTTGGTTCTTTAGCCAATGCCGAATCCCAGCAAGATGTCGATGATATTTTGAAGCTGCTACTGGGCTCTCTGCCTCCTGCAATGGGTGGAGTCAGCATACCTGGCTTTGGTCCTCCCTAGAGTTCAGTCGGATGTTCTCTTCTGACCATCCCTACTTGCGGTAGCTCAGACGTGTCAGATTGATATAATCAACGGACATTCATCCACGACGTGCGTTTAGCAACTCTTTCATCGAGTCATTCTCTTAGGAATTGTTCTCGACGCTCGTCCCGTTCGGTTTTGGGAATCCATTCCATGTCATCGGCAATCCCCATGCAGCTATCTCGCATCATTATCAGCGAGATCAGTGATAATCAAGTGATCTACCTTAAGGAAATCGATGGCGATAGGCAATTTCCTATCCTTATCGGCATTTTCGAAGCCACCAGTATCGATCGCCGTGTCAAGGCGGCAGCGAAACCGCCACGCCCCTTGACTCACGACTTGGTGGTCAGCGTTGCAGAGGCCCTCGGAGGTGAGCTCGACAGCGTGATCATCTCCAACCTGAAGGATCAGACCTATTTTGCTCAAATTCGAATTCGTCACGGCGAGGAACTGCTGGAAATCGATTCTCGCCCTTCTGATGCCATAGCGGTAGCCGTTACCTTTCAGCCGCCACTACCCATTTTTGTCTCTGAAGAAGTACTCGAGCAAGCCTCCGGAAAGTCTTGATGGAATCCAAAACCGAAGTGACCGATTTACCGAAGCGAATTCCCTTTAAGGTGGATATCGCCGGGATAATCGAGATCATGGGAACGTCCCTATACTCCCATCCCAACACCCCGATTCGAGAACTGCTCCAGAATGCACATGATGCCATCATGCGGCGTCGTGCGCGGGACCTGTCCTACCAAGGCTCCATTCGGGTCGTGCAAAACGCCGAGCAAAGTTCGCTGACATTCGAGGATGATGGCATCGGCTTGTCCCCCAATGAAGCCGAGGAGTATCTCGGGACTTTGGGGGTCGGAATCACGGGGCTGATCAAGAAAGGGTATGCGACCGAAGTCAGCGAGAGCTCCGCCGTGGCTGGTAAAAAGAGTGGCGGTACTCTCATCGGTCAATTTGGAATTGGCTTGTTCTCCGGCTTTATGTTAGCAGACCGAATCGTGGTCGAAAGCTTGCGTTTTGAAGGTGAACAAGCCATTCGTTGGGAAGCAGGTGCGGGCACAGATATCGAACTGTCCCTCTCAGACAGAACACAACCTGGAACAAGTGTCACACTCTACTTAAAGCCTAACTACGCGGTCTTCGCTGACGATGAGGATCTGATTGAAGAAAGCATTAAGCAGTATGCCGAGTTCCTCCCAATCCCGATCTATCTCAACGAATCAAAAGCTCGAGTCAATTTGATTCAAGCAGCGTGGCTAGAGGCAACTCCCGACTTTGAGTCCATGGAAGAGGAGCTGGTCTCATACTTTGGAGAAACGCCACTCGAGATCATTCCCGTCGGAATCGAGACCCCAGTTGCAGTACGTGGCGTTCTATATGTGACTCCCCAGCGAACACCCGGGTTTGCTGATGAGGCGACGATTGCCGTCAGTGTTAGACGGATGGTAATCTCGAGGCACATACGAGAGTTGTTGCCGAGTTGGGCACCTTTTCTTCGTGGCGTACTCGAACTTCCAGACTGCTCTCCTACATCGAATCGCGAGGACTTGGTCCGCGACCACGCGTTCCTAGCCGTGTGCCAATCACTGGAAGATGCAATCTATCGCCACTTCGAAAACTTGGCGATGAGATTTCCCAACCGTTGGCAATCCATCCTGCAATGGCATCGGTATACTTTCGCGGGAATGGCCATCTATGACGCTCGGCTGAGAGATCTGCTCAAACTGACGTATAAGTTCCTAACCTCGCATGGTGAGCTGACTGTTCACGGAATCGTGAACCGCAGCCCTGCCGACGCGATTGTGGAATCTGAAGCGGACTATGTTGTTTGGTACAACGCCGATCGCCGCCAAGAGGTCTGGCTTAACGAGTTCTTTTCGTCAACCGACATTCCGTGTGTCCATACTCTTCGCAGCTTTGAAGAGACGCTCCTCGCAGCGATGGTTAGCAACAGTACCGACACCAAGATCGATCTCAGACCTGCTAGCCCTTCGTCGGTGAACTTCACCGAATCCATCCTAGGGCTCGACGGCAAGAGAGAAGCGAGTTCGGATTGGCAGAACTTTCTAGAAAAGCTACAGGTCAATGTATTCCTAGCAGATTCGCCGACCTGCCCACCTGTTCTGGCATTCGTCAACGAGCGATTCGAACTTTCGAAAACCTTTGATGAGATCAAAGAGAATGGGGATCTGCCGAAGGGGTTTGAGCGAATTATCCAACAACATTTCGACCGCAATCCGATCGGTAAGAATGAGGTTATCCTCAACACCCACCACCGCATTGTAAGTCGAGCCTTGAAGCAAGGGGTCGAGTCCCCCATGGCGAGCGTTCTGCGAGTCTTGGTCGCAGCGTCCTTAACCAAAGCGGGAGCGAAACTCGAAAAGGAGGCCTTGGCCTATCAGGCAACGGACCTATCCAATATAGCCGATGCACTTGGCCAGTAGTATTTGCTTACAAGGTCTTGAGATATTCCAATAAGTCCCGCTTCTCGTCCTCGCTCAAGGTTGCGGGATAATCGTGACCCGCCGCCGACTTGCCGTTGATGCGGGTGTCGAAGTAACGTCGTCGTTCTGCAGGTTGCAATCGCTTTGGCACCTCAGTTAGCTCTTCAATTTGGAATCCCATTCGATCGGTGTCTAATCCTAAGTGCGTTCGTCGCCATACCGTCGGTCGTTCCTCGGGGTGGAGCAAGTGCCACAAAGTGGGAACGCTTCCGTTGTGCAAGTAAGGTGCGCTGGCCCAAATGCCATCAAGAGGCGGTGCCACGTACCCATCGACTTCCGTCAAAGTATCTTGTCCACCCATATCTGCGAACCAACTCGCTCCATAGTGTACTCGGTGCTTAGGAGTTAAAGCATCGAATCGCACGCGATCGGTTTTAATATCCTCAATGTCGATATTCAACTCTGGGTAGTGTGCATTCGCTCCGTAAGCACCATGGCATGATGCACAATTCTTGTTAAAGACCAATTCCCCTCGATCGGCCATGTTCTGATCTACAGGTAGCGGGTACTTGGGAGGACGCAGCTCGCTCAGGAATGCGTATACATCGCGGAAGTCCGATTCCCAGCTTTGAAACTGCTTAGGACCATTCTCTCGGACCAACATGAACTGCATTAAGCCTTTGTGTCCCTTTTCAGCAAAGCCATCAATGTAGATATGATGTTTCTTGTGAAAGTGCCACCAGGGTGGAGCATCCATGTCGTGGTGTGTCATGCTGGCTGGACGCCGCCCCACGTGAACGTTCAACTCTTCGTCTCGATAATTCATGAGAGCCACGCCGAACATCACGGCATTGCTGGTTCCCACCGACGTGCCCAGGGGCATCACTAGAGATCCGAGATCCATGTGGGCCAACGACTTGCCCGACCTAAGTTTGATCCGTCTAACGTTCTCGGTCAATGATTCCAGATCATAGGTCGTGTTTGGGGCCCCTGGGTAAGTTGCTCCGAACAAGTTTCCGCCGTGGCAAGCGAAACAGTTCATGACATAATTACCATCTTTGGTGACAACGTATTGAAGCGGCTTGGTAGGATCATCGACACGGCCAGCAAGACCGAACCGCTCAAAGGTAAGCTGTCTTGTGCCGACAGCGGTTTTAGAATCAGCCCATGGTGAAGTCTTGGACTCCGAATCGATTGCCTGGAGAATCTCTTCGTCAAAGTCGTGTGGCAGGTAGACGTTCGAGACTAAATGAAAATAACCACGTTGGGCCTCAGGAGACATCGTACTCCATAGGCTCTGGAATTGCTCTGCTAAGCTGGATTGGATCAGCTCGAATTCGCGTTCTCTTTGCGCCTCGGAGGCTGCGGGCTGAATATCCTGGGCCTTCGCGAGTCCTCCACTCGATACAGCGACAATTAACGTACACAGTCCCGCGAATACCTTAAGCGAGTTGGGGCTCATTGAGTCTCTCATCTTGCGGCGGATCATTAAAAACACCCAGAACGACAGGGAAATGTCCAAAACAGTTGGGGCGCGATAAAACGACCTCACGGACAATTATAACCGGTCGAAAAGGGATCTCATCACGATCCAATTTGCTTTCCAAGAATTGACTCGCATCCACAAAGAATCTCTAGAATGCCGGAACATGCTTGCTAATAGCGAGTCCCTGGTCCGCTCGCCATCTGGACTGGCTCGCATCCAGCCGGTGACCAGCCGCCGCCTAAAGACAAGAACAATTTTACCAGACTCAACGCAACTTCGGATTGTGCGGCAAGAAGCTCGTCTTCCGCAAGGACAAGCTCGCTTTGAAGAATCAGGACTCGTCCGAAGTCAATGCCCCCTTCAACAAAAGTATCGTACCCAATCCGAGCCGCTTCGTTGGATTCGTACACAGTGCGCTCCACGGCAGCGACTCTGTCGAATCCCCGCAGATACGCGACTTGAGAATCCTCAACCTCTTGGTATGCGCTGAGAACCGACCCGTGATACGCGTATACCAACCGCTCAAACGCCTCTTTCTCCGCGATCCAACGATGCTTGATCCGGCCATAGTTCAACAGGTTCCAACGGAAACCCGGTCCGACCGCACCGATAAGACTTTCGGTCTGGAAAAGTCTCGAAAGGTTTTCTGATTGCAATCCGATTTGGCCAACCAAACTAATCTGCGGATAGAATTCTGCTTCGGAGATTCCGATCTTCGCCGACTGTACTGCTAGCTCTCTCTCCGCAACGAGCACATCCGGTCTCCTGCGTAGCAAGTCCGAGGGGATACCCGAGGCGATACTTTGTGGCGGATGGGGGATCTCCCCGGTTGCTCCTAAAACATCCTCGAGGTCGGCTGGGGTTCGGCCCAACAAAACGCACAACCTGTGCGAAGCTTGCCGCCGGAGTATTTCGAGACCAGGTAGAACCGCCTCGACGTTTGCTAATCGGGAGGCCGACTGATGAACGTCTAGTTTGTTTCCTGCTCCCTCTTCCAATCGGGCTTGTGATAGGTCGAGCAACCTTTGCTGAATGGCGACATGCTTGTGCGCGATCGCAATCCTAGCTTCGAGCGACCGCAATTCGATGTAATTCTTAGCGACTTCGGACAGTACAAGAACTCGGACCGCATGGAGGGCTGCGACCGATTGGTCGACTTGGGCCTCCGCCGCTTCCACGGTTCGACGAAACTTGCCCCAGAAATCAAGCTCCCAAGCGATACCGAAACCCGTTTGCCAATTGTTGAACGTGCGATCCGTGGCAAAGAAGCCTGGCACGACCACAAAGTTCGCGACATTGCCACTGATGCGATTGTCGGTAAAGCTGGCATCGAGCGACTGCTGCTGGGGGTACAAGGAACCAGCGGCTACGTTTCGCAAGGCTCGCGCCTCGAGGATCCGCTTGCCCGCTTCTTTGATCTGCAGATTCTCACAGGCTGCATCATGGATCAAGGCACCGAGAACGGGATCGCCAAAGGAATCCCACCAAGTGCGTAGGTCGACCGGTTCGCCATTAATTCGTGGATCAGCCGAGTCGACCCAGCTCTGGTCCATGTACGGTGCAGATGGTTTGGCATAGTCCGGGCCCACCTTGCAGCCATTTGGAACCTGAGAACAAAGCAACAGCATCAGCAGAATCCGTTTCTTTGCTTGTCGATGCATTTGCTGTCATTCCCGTTACACAAGGTATTGCGAGCACGTTCGCTACGAGAAGATTCATCGTCACCAGTGTCAGCAAAGTCAAATCGCACACCGTTGTGCGACATAATCCGCACGACCGGACCAAGCCCATCGCTCACACTCGACTGAAAATCTTTACTAATCCGAACGGGCCTAATAGTTTCGCAGCAGTGAAGAGCGATGCCATCATGGCTCCATTGACACCAGGGGAGCCGATGTCACTGCCGGCTAGAAAAAGCCCGGGCAAACTCGTCGTGACACGCCAAGCGTCTTTTTCGATTCGATCAGGATCACAGAGCTGGCCGTAGATCATCCCCATAGGATGATTGGAGAAAGTCTCGACGGTAACGGGGGTGGCTAGTTCTTTGTATTCGACCAAATCTCTCAGGCCCGGTTGACAACGTTCCGCGCGATCAATCATATGATTAGCGATCTCCTCCTTGAGTGATTCATAGTCGTCACCTCGTCGTTTCCAACGTTTGGCGGCAAACTCTTTCCAGTAATCGTAGTCGCTGAATCCAATAATCTGGGCGACGTGCGCCGTCGCATTTGGATCGCGCAACGATCCGAAAGAAAGAAAACCGCCTTCGACCATCTTGGGGTCAGATTGCTTGCTAACCTGGTCATGATCCGAGGAGCTGTACAGCCAGTAGTTAGCATCATCGAAACCGTGTTTCCTCGGATCGTCCTTCAAACCTAAGAATAAAATTAGCGCGGACACTCCCGCTTTCAATCTGGATGCTTTGGTTTTTTCTTCAACACAATACCCATCAGGCACAAGCTTTCCAAAAGTCACCTTGGCGTGTGCATTCGAGACGATCACGGGGGCACGATAGGTTACGGTACTCCCTTTATGGGTCGCACGAACACCGACCGCTCTCCCGTTCTCCACCAGGACTTCGTTAACATCACGATTGACCAAGCACTTGCCACCGTGCTTCTCCACAATGGCTTCAACCGAATCGGCAATTCTTTGCGCTCCGCCAATCGGGTAGTAGGAACCGTTCAGAAAATCACTTGCCACAGCACCATGAAAGGCCATGGCACTCTTTTCTGGAGGAGCACCAAAGTCCGGCCACTGACCGGTCAAAATACCCTTCAGATATTGCGACTGAAATCGCTTCATATAGTTTGCAGTAGTGCACATCGCCAAGCGTTTGCCCGGCCAAATCAAAAGCTTGCCTAACCACGCTGGTAGATACTTTGACATGCACCAGCGAGCAAACCACATCTGACAGCGTTTAAGATCTTTGAAGTAACGCTGAATCGCTACGGCCTCTTCAGGGAATGATTCGCACAGGCTCTTTTCAAAGAGTTTCGGATCGCTTGGGACTTCAAAGGTTCCCTCTGGGAAATGATAACGTTCGATGACGGGGCCACCTGTGTGCCAATCGACCGATTTACCGGTGACCATATCCATCACTTTGCGGCTTAGAGCTTTGGGGTACATTTCTCCTATGTAGTGCACCCCGACATCCCATTCGAACTTCCCACGTCGAAACGAATGAGTGAATCCGCCAAGCTTGAAGTGGCGTTCCAGAATGAGAACTCGCTTCTTGCCCAATTGCGCGAGCAGACTCGCGACCGTTAGGCCACCCATACCTGACCCGATGATGATGGCATCGTAATGCTCGGTTGTTGATTGTGTGTTCATATTATGGTAGGGGTGAAAACTTTCCGAATGTTCGACTTAAGGTAACGTAACCACAAGGTAGGAAGAACAATGCTAAGAATGTCGAGCCGACCACTCCGGCAGCAACGCATACTGCTGTAGGCGGCCAGAAATCCCCGCCACTAAGATAAAGCGGGAGGAAACCAGCGACCGTGGTTACGCTGGTGACGACCACGTGGCGAGAGTTCTCGAACATCACTTGGATCATCGCCGCGATCTCTCCTGCACATGCTTTTGCATCGCGTCGAATCGCGGAAATTATAAGTATGGAGTCATTGACTACTACCCCCATCATTCCCACGATTCCAAGTATAGCCATGAAGCCAAAAGGGATTTTCAAAGCCGTCAAAGCAAGCAAGCTAAATCCAACGCTGAGCAAACTAAGAATGCCGACTAAACTTGCTAGCCTAAAAGAATTCAAACTTAACACCAACGTTGCCACCAAGGCTGTTGCGAGAATCGATCCATATACCACTAGGTTCCCTAAGGCTTGTTGCTGTTCCCCTGCTGCACCGAGGTACTTTAGGGAGTAACCTTCTGGTAATTGGAATTCCGATTCTTGAAGCTGACGCTTGAATTGATTGAGAACGGTTGATGGTAATTCACCTGCCGGGATAAAGGCATAAATCTCGTTACTGCGTTGCTTGTTGATTCGCGTAATCGCACTTGCGTCCAGTGACAACGAGACTTGCGATATCGTATCCAAAGTGGTTCGTTTTCCGTTAGCCCGCTCAGAATGGGCCGAGCCCTCGACCTCCATCGAAAGAATTTCATTCAGATTTCCGCGATTCGAAGCGGTGTAGCGAACACGGACTGGAATTTCTTCCGTTCCCTCTAGAATGGTTCCACCTATATCTCCGTCTAGCGAACTATTAAGCTTGGCTGCGACCGAGGTTAGGTTCTGACCTGCTAATCGAGCTGTCACGGGATCGATCGATACGATTCCCTTTGCCGAGACCTCGTCGATTTCAGAGCGAGTATGCGTTACACCGGGAGTTTGGCTCAATACGTAACGTAACTCAGAACCGATCTCACGGAGTCTCTCCACATCAGGACCACTCAATCGTAGTTCAATGGGAGCGGAGAACGGCGGGCCCTGTTCGAGCTGTCTCACGGCACAATGGGCGGCAGGAAATTTCCTGTTCACATCGTTTTGCAATCGCAGCATGGCCGCGCGCGCTTCTTTCGCCGAATGGCAAATCACCATCGCTTGACCATAATTCGGCTGACTCGAACGCACAGTGATCGCGTTATAGTAAAAGGTGGGTGCGCTAGTTCCGAGAAACCAATGGACCTCCTTGATGTCGGGATCGGACAGGGCCAGCGTTCGAATGTCTTCTGCGACCCGCTGGGTTTCGCTCAAACTGGAGTTCACGGGGAGCTCTAGCTCAACATGAAATTGGTCGCGCTCGGCGGGAGGAAAGAACTGATCCTTTAAAGTGAAAAAGCCTCCAAAACCAAGGCATGCAATACTGGCGGTGATTGTTGCTCCCCCCAGTGGGAATCTCAATAGGAGGGAGAGGATCCCTTTGTAGATCTTCTCAGACAGCCTGAACGGATTGGTAATTCGATTGTGCGAACGGCCTTGAGGACGTATCCATAGTTGCGAAACCGCCGGGATGATGGTTAGCGATAAAAATAGGGAACATGCAACTGAAATGATGGCAACCACAGCAATCGAGCCGACAAACTCTCCCGTTGCACCCGGCATCAATGCGATCGGTGCGAACGAAAAGACCGTTGTCAAGGTCGCACCCAACAGCGAAATAAATATAAACCGCGGTGTCTCTCTTACTGCGGTCTGAATCGCGATTCCTTTCGATACGCGGTGTTCAATGTGATCAACAACCACAATAGCGTTATCGACTAATAGTCCCATCGATAAGACCAGTCCACTCAGGGACATTTGGTGCAAGGGAATTCCCAAGAGTAACATCACAGGAAGGATCATGAGACAGGTCAGCGGCAGGATTAAACCGATTAACAATCCGCTACGAAGATCGATCCAAAGAATGGTACACAAAAACACGGAAACTAAACCTAGCACGAAATTGGTCTGGAGCTCATTCAGTCTTGCTTGCACATATGGGTTTTGATCAAAAATGATTTCGAGAGCAATTCCCTCTGGCAACTCCGCTTCAAAGGCTTGCAACTCCTTCCGCACGCGATCCCGCCAAATATCAATGCGAAAGTCATCTTCGAGCTGTGCACCGACCACGATAGCAGGCTTGCCACCCACAAACGCTAAAGCGGATGCCGGGTCAGGAATCATTCTTTCTATATTGGCAACGTCCCTTAATTCAACCGTTCCCCCCCATTCATCCTGCAAGACGGGAATCATGCCTAATCTGGTCTTGGAGTCGAGGCTGCCCGAGACTTCGAGCGACAAATTGTTCCGTAGGCCCAAGACGCGACCAGCAGGAATTTTTGTGTCGTGGGTATTGATACGTTCGGAAATATGCTCTGCGTCAATACCAAGACGTTTGAGCTGGTCTCCCTCCACATGTACCAAGAACTCTTCTTGTGGATCGCCATAGAGATCTGTTTTTTCCGTTCCCTCGATCCGGTCAATGCGATCTTGTAATCGCTTTGCTAATCGTCTTAGCGCAGAGTAGCTAGGTGCATCCTCTTGTTCCCAAGTCAATGAAGCTAACAATGCGTTTGCTTTGGCATCGATCTCCTTCAATCGAGGTCGTCCCACCGAGGGTGGCATATTGACATGGGCTGCGTTGAGTCGTTCGCGAATCACTCCCCAGGCAATGGCAACCCGATCCTTCTTGAGTCGCTCGTCCAGTTCAATGATAGAAATGCAAATTCCATTGCGACTAACGGTTGTGATTTCGTGAATCTCGGCGATATCGCTCAGCTCTTGCTCGATTTTCTTGGCTACGAGTGTTTCGACTCGCTCCGGGGCTGCACCAGGAAACGGAGTTGTGACCATGGCGAAGCGAGCCGTTAAAACGGGATCTTCCATTCTTGGCAGAGCTTGGAACGAAGTAATCCCGGCTACCATAATGATGACGGTGGCCATGATTACCAACCGAGGTTTTTCGATAAACCATCTTGCAATCATCGCTGCACCCTATCGCTTCTGTGTTAGGACTGGGGATTGCTGATTCGACTGGTAGCCCAGGATCGACTCACTCGTGCCAGGGGAATCGGTTGCGTAGACGATTTGACCCGGTGTTAATCGCTGAACTCCTGTCGATACAATTTTGTCGCCTGCTTTCAAGGTTCCCTTGACGTAGACTCGATCCGAATCAACCTGCAACACCTCGAGCTCTCGCTTCCTGAGGATGAATCCTTCGTCGTCTTGGTCTGGTCCGACTCTCTCTAAAGCATACGCTCCCCATAAGCCTTGATCACCCTTGACCAGTGCGGTTTGAGGAAGCCAGAATCCTCGATCTCGTACCTCGCGATAGACCTCCAGGGAGATTGTTTGACCAAATAGTTCGGGTCCATGATCGGTATCCAATTCGAAAATGATGGTTCGAGTTCGGCTCGTTCGCTCCAGCTCGGGAAGTATCGACTTCAGCGTCCCTATGTAGATCTTGTCCTGAACAGAAAACTGATGACTACCGGTTTGCTGAAGCTGTTCCATGTATTCAGGCGACACTCCAATCCAAGCCTCGGGCTTTTGGGATTCTACTAACCGAATGACGGGGGTGCCTGGTGAGCTGATGGCGCCTTTCTCTAGGAAGCGATCCTGTATCACACCGCGAAAGGGAGCAATGATCAGACTTTCGCTGAGCTGAACCTTCAATTCCTGCTCAGCGGCTTGGAGTTCGTTCAAGACCGCTTTCTGTGCAGCGATTTGTTCGGAACGCGTACCCTCCTGCAATTCGCTAAGCGTGTTTCGGGCAACCTGCTGCATCTCCTCCTTTGCCTTTAGATTGGTAATAGCATTCTCTAGCTCTTGCGTTGAGGCACCCCCGATTTTCACCAGTCGACTGATGCGCTGAGCTGTACTATTCGCCAACTCCCATTCGGCGGTAGCCGAGTTGACCTGATTGCTCGCCGACTGAAGTGTCTGTTTTCTGGGGCCAGCGATCATCTCCTGCAATCGCGCTGCTGCGGCTTCTTTCTTTGCCTGGAGAGTTAACAAACTCGCTTCGAGCATTTCCGTATTTAGCATGGCTATAACAGCTCCTTGCTCGACGCTTTGCCCTCGATCTACTAGGATTTCCGATACGATTCCGATTCGATTGAAACCCATCTCGCTTGCGCGTTGCGGTCTCACTGTCCCTGCAAATTTACGAGGTAATTGGGTGGTTTTTAGCTCCTGAATTTCAACGAATTGCACATAGGTCTTGGACGCAGAGGCAAGCTTTAGAGCCGGTTTCGAACGTAACGCCGAATCGATGTTGACGTGGAACAGGTTGCCTCCCAAATCGTTCAACTGGGCTCGAAACAAATATAGACCTGAACCGATCGACATCAGAAGTGCGGCAGCCACGAGCGATCGCCGACCAAAGCGACTCCAAGTTCGATTGGATGGTTCGTCCCACAATTCGTACTCCACCTCTGTGGAATCGGGCTTGGGAGCAGTTTCGCTGTTCGTACGGCTGGGTAGTACATTCGACTCCTGGATCTGCGAATGCATAACCTTGAACACCTGCTGCGGCGTCGCTACTTTTCTGAAAATAGCGATGCCCAATTCATTTTTCGTTCGTTCGAGAAAGCCTTGGTTTGTCAAATAGGTTAGCGATCCATAGAATTCCGGTAACCGCCTTCGTCGTTCGCTGGCACTCATCCCGCCACCGTGAAATTTTTCCATGCAATCAATGGCTGTCGTGGAACGAGATACGATCTTTTTCAATCTATCGATGGATGCCAACATGCTAACTTGAAGTTGCTTGAGGCGATTGTTTAAACCTCGAAAGGGTCGATTGTGGCCCGCTAGGCAGAGCAATTGGTTCGTTGCTAAACGACTAAGAAATTGGCAGCTTCTTAGCCATTCGTCGACGACATCGGCATCTGGCTCGGAATAGGGTACTGTCAAATTCGTAGAAATGGTCGGGAGTACTTGATCGCCCAGAATCACCAAGTCATCTGACCACAATGTGAGATGTTCAGCCGCGTGCCCATTGCCGACGTGAATTGTCCATTTTCGTTTTCCAATCGTCAGAGTTTGGCCTTCCGAAAGAGGGGTGAAACTGCTGGGCAATGGATCGACCAAGCTCGAGTAACGGTTGGATGATTGCCGTTTAAATGCCTCGAGTTCTATGTCTCGCATGCCGGCCATTCGCATAAAACGGACTTCGTCTTCGCTAGGCAGGGCATTGGTTGTCGCGATCAACAAACTAGCCTGCAACCAGCAGGTGCGAGACATCCATAAATCGACCCCTTGACGGGCAAGCCAACCTGCATGCCCAATATGATCGGGATGGTAATGTGTCACGATAACTCTGTTGAGCTTGAACGGGCTCAACGCTTTTGATTCTAATGCTCGGCGCAAGCAAGCCGTGCTCACCTTAGAATTCGTACCAGTATCGACGAGCGTTAGATTATTGCCATCTTGTATCGCATAGACATTAACATATTCGAGGCTGGATTCGACAGGTAACGGTATCCACCAAAGTCCATCACAGACCTGTATGGGGCTGCCATCGATTGAAGCCGGTGGTTCGAATGCGAACTGGATACCGGTTTCTACATCTTCGATTTTCCGACCTTCATCTTGTTTGAATTCGCGTTGGTTCATGATGATTGTCTCGTTGTTTCGATTACATGATCGTTGGTGGGCGTGACGATAACCTTGCCAGTACGACCTTCTTGTTCTGCACGTCGAATCGCGTTGGAAATGTTTTCGATGGAGAATAAGGAATCGACAGCCCCATGCAGTACGCCCTTTTCGAGATAGCCCACCAGCGTCGTTAGTTGTTCGTGTCGTTCCGCAGCCGAAATTTTATTGAGCACCTTCGATAGCCAAAAACCTTGAAGCTTTATCCCGCGAAAGATGATATCGCTCGAGTCTAATTGGCAGGGTGTCATGGAGAGCATGCCGTAGTTGATGATGCTTCCGCCATCCTGCAAACATTGCGTGAGCCGATTCGTCGAAGGCCCAGCAACCGCATCAAATGCTAATTTCGGCATTGATTTTCCGAGCGTCTTTCGTATCTGTTCCGCCGTGTTTTCGTCATCTAATATCGCAATATCACCACCCAAACGCGTGACTGCGTCGATTTGCTCTGATCGCCGAACGAGATTCACTGTTTTCACGTCCATTGCTTTGGAAAGCTGGATGATATAGCGACCGACTGCCGAAAGCGGTGCGTTTTGAATAACACAGGAACCTGGCTTCAGAGATTCGAACTTGGTCAAAAGATGCAATGCCGTCAATCCCGAGACCTTTAACATGCAAAGCTGGTGAGGATCCAGCGTTGAGGGAGCCTTTACCACCAAGGTGGCCGGAACATTCCGATGAGTGCACCAATTGTTATTGGCCAACAGAATAACGCGATCTCCCACACTTACTGAGCTGACTGATTTGCCGATATGAGTCACGGTGCCTACCCCTTCCATACCAACGGTGCACGGAGGTTTGTTCAAGATGCCGTAACGGCCTTGAATCATGGCTAGATCGGCTGGGTTGATCGGGAATGCGTCTACTGCCACCGAAACCTCCCAGGCTGACGGCGGAGCTAGTTCTTTGAGTTCAACACACTTGGCCACAATAGAAGGTGGACCGTATCGATCGTGAACGATTTGTTTCATGATCCTATCTCTCTATCCTTGGATGGTTTAGAAAAGACCCTTTGATTTCGGAGCGCGTTTTAGCTCCTCGGTAATCGTCGTGATCGTAAAGTCCATTTGTTCGTGCGTATGGTTTGTGTTGATGAAGAATCGCAATCGCGTTTTATCGCGAGGTACGATCGGAAACATCATGGGATAGCTGCATATGCCTGCATCCCACAGACGCATAGATAACCAGAGTGCAACCTCCGAGTCTTTCATCATGATAGGGACCACACCGGAATCTTTACTGTTGTAGGTGTCGAGCCCGTTTGATTTGGCCTTTGCAATAAAGTAGGCAGCGTTTTCCTGCAGTCGACGGGCTCTCTCCGGTTCCTTTCGCATGATACGGAGGGCTTCCAAGGCAGCAGCCGAGTTAGCTGGGGTCGGTGAGGCACCATAAAGTAGAACACCAGGAGCATACTGCTTAAGAATGGCGATCAACGGCTTGGGCCCCGCAACATAACCGCCACAAGTTCCAAACGCTTTACTTAGAGATCCGTAATGGATGTCGATATCGCGACCGTCCAAACCAAAGTAGTCAACCGCTCCTAAACCGTTCGGCCCAATGACTCCCATCGAGTGGGCTTCGTCGAGCATGAGGAGAGCTTTGTACTTTTTCTTGATTTCAATGATGCGCGGAATATCAGGAATATCGCCATCCATGCTGTAGACTCCCTCAACCAAGATGAACACGCGCTCAAATTTGTTGCGATGTGTTTCCAGCAACTTAGCCAGTGCATCGTAATCGTTGTGAGGAAAGCTAAAGCGTCGCGCACCGGTCATTTTGCAGCCGGTCAGGGCCGAGTTATGAATTAGTTCATCGTAAAGGATGAGATCTTGGTTTCGGCACAAGTAGCCAATCGTAAATGCATTGGTACTGTAACCACCCACGGAGAGAACAGCATCCTCGGCCCCGAGGACCTCACAAATCTCACGCTCGAATTCCGAGTGCAAGCTGATTTCACCGGTAATCGAACGACCTGAGCCGGTCCCCACTCCATAGGTTTCCACAGCTTCGATGGCTGATTTCTTTACCTGTTCATCAGCACCAAGAGCGAGATAGTTGTAGGTCGAAAAATTGATAAAATCCTTTCCGTGGATGTTCACAGTCGCATCTGACGAACCAAGATGTGGTTGAAAAAGGTTCTTCGGATACTTCTGCGAATCACAATACCAGATCATCGTGGCATATTCTTTATACTCTGGGAAGAGTTCGAATTGATGCCATGCGGCTTGAACTGACTCGGGAACAAATTTGCTACCGGTGTCTGTTGTTGTCAGATCGTTACCAGTAACTGGGGTGGTCCTGGTGGCTTTGTTACTCGTAAGCAGGCTTTCGCGGAGCTTTTCGATACTTGATTTGATATTCATATGGAACTCTTAAGTGTTTCGGGAATCGAATTGGCTATGGTTATTGCGGGGGCAGCGTGTTTAGCTGACGGCCACCGCTTTGCTAATCTGAAGTGATGCGAGCGAACTTCTGGCCAAGCTCATGACAGTGGAATCGCCAAGCAATTCGAGAACAGCGACTTTCAATCCCAGCGTCTGTTCGAGAGTCATTTGAATTTCAGTCGCCATCAAGGAATCAACTCCGAGTTCGTTCAGCGGACGGGCTCGATTGATTTGAGATGCATCTGCTTTAAGCACGCCCGCCAGCACTTCTGTGATCAGTGCGATAAGTACCTCGAGTTGTTCGTCCTCTTGTAGTTGGCTTAACTCCTCGATGAGTTTATTCTTTGCTTCGGAATCGTTGCCGACTTCGTCGCCTGCGATAAGAGTTTGATAGCGAGGTGAATTGCCGGCCCTTACCTCGAATCGTCCCCAGTCAGCCCAGGACTTCATGATGAGAACTCCAATTTGCGTTACGTCCCTCACCATGGCGAGCCGTAAGTAGTCGAGCGCCTCCCAGGAATCCATTCCGCTCAGTCCTACATAACGCAGGAAGTTCTCGAGTTTCTCGTCGCGTGCTACGATTCCTACGTCTCCGATCGCTCCCCAGTTAATACTGGTCGCAGGGAGATTCATTCGGCGACGCAGGAACGCGAGCCCATTGAGAAACCCGTTGGCGGCACTGTAGATGGACTGTCGACTGTTGCCGACCAAGTTGGCTGCGGACGAATACAAGATGAAGTGATCGAGGCTGAGATTCTGGGTTTCTTCGTGGAGAACCCATGCCGCCTCAGCCTTGTTCTGCATGACGCTCGATAAGGATACGAGATCGATTTCTGCAATCGGTTGATCGATGATCTCGGCTGCAGAGTGAATAATACCTTTTAGCGGTGGTAATTCTCGATCGATACGACCAAATAGGTCTCTGATCGCCGAACGGTCTGACGCATCACATGCGACAGCCAGTACCTTCGTTCCTTTTGCCTCGAGTTCCTCGACAAACTTTCGCTTCTCGGGAGTATTCGCACCTGACCTACCCGTCAGGACGAGCGATGTGCAACCGTGTTCCGCTAACCAACGTGCCGTTTGTTGCCCAAAGCCCCCGAGTCCCCCCGTAATGAGATACGTACCGCCAGGAGCAATCGCGAACTGATCGCTCATTATCACCGGCAGTTCCATGTCCCTCTTATCAAAGGACAGTAGCAAGGTCCCCAGGCCATCGTTGAACGCGAAGCGTTGCCATGCCAAGTCGTACAGAGAAACCTCAAAGAAGGTCGAGCGGGTTTCTTTGGAATGTTGGATCGTCTCTACAGACCTGATCAATGCCTTCTTGAGCCGTGATGGTTGACAGGTCAAATTCTCTAATGATGTTCTGATAAAGGCTGCGATGTGTTGCGGCATTGGCAGCGAATAGGGCGTCTCTTGTAGATCCACGACACAGCCCCCTCGAGCAACATGACTCCAGCCAAACTGAGAGTTCCATTTCGCGGCATGCGTAACCAAGATGGCGAATCCATGGCCTCCGGTAAGTTCCGTTTTTAATCGATCCAGTTCCAAGACGTCCCTTGAACAGGTGCGGCGATTGGTTCCAGTATAGGACTCGACTGTATTCGCATCATCAGTAATGAGCACTACGTTGGCCCCGAGCGACTCAAGTGATTCTGCAAATCGGAGTCCCAAGCTATCCGCTTCGACTGCTGCCCATTGGCCAGATTCGACATGAATAGACTCCATCGCCATGTTCAATTTGGCAGTTTCGACGAGTGGTGCAAGGAGCTGCGATGCATCGACGTTCGCAGAGATTTCGATCGCGTGCAAATCCTTAGCCTCGACGGTTAGGTGACTGGCCGTTTCAGCTCGAACAAGGCCACAAACTCGCTGTCCAGGTGTAAAACTGTTTTGGTCTGGTCCACATTCGGTCACAACTCCAACGAATTCCATCCATGGTCTCGTGACGATATCCTCTGGAGATTCCTTGAGGAATACAAATGGAACGGCGGCCTTTTCGATCATGACCCGTACTTGTTGCGGTCCGAGCGTCTCAAGGTCTTGGGCCAGGATCTTCACGGTTCCAACATCGCTTTCGCTTGTGGACGGACGTACCAAGATGGCGGTTTGTTCATCGTAAAAACCCAATCTCGATCTATCTTTGGTCAGATCGTCCGTCAGAGCTAGTTCACTAACAAATCGTTGGCCATCGCGGATCGTCACTTCATCCGCTGCTGCATCGCACATCAATTCTTGGATAAAGGCATCAAAGGATGCTGGGTCGATTGTTGCGGGCAGGTCGATGGTACTGACTTTGCCAACCTCCATTTCGTTGTAAGCCACTCGTGCGAAACCGTTGAACGTCGATTGGGCTGGATTGACATCTTGATCATCGTCGGAGATTTGAAACGCAGCTTGCGTTGCGATATAGACACGCGGATTGTCACTTCGCTTAGCGAGAATGTAGGATTGCAGGCAGGATACGATTCGCCGTAATTGCCACTGTCCTGTCGGATCGTCCGATTGTGCCCAAGCGTCGAGGCTATTGGTAAACAGAATTCCATCGAGTTCCTCGCATCGCGAGAAAACCTCCAACCAATGATCGTTCGATTCGGGATTGACGGTCACTTCGCGACCATCAATCTCTAGCGTTTCGCCTGGCAGAATGTGAGCTGCTACGATGGCACCGAAATTCTCCAGTTGTTGGCATACGAGCCCGCTCAGTTCGTTTTGATCGCCGATAACGAACCAGTTCCCTAATCGTTTCGGCTCGGATAGATTCTCCCCGGCTTGCCAGTTGTACTTGAGGATCTGCAATTTGACGGGATCCCCCCATTTATCGGTACGCTGTTTCTTAGAGGCGGCATTGGCTCGCAATCGTTTGATACTTGCCACCAGGTTGCCATCGACATCGTATAGATCTAGATCGCAGTCGACGAAGCGAGTGTTGATCTCGATAATCTTACCGTGGCAATAAACTGACTCTGGCATGTGACTTGCAAACAGTCGAACCTCATCAATCGATGTGGGTAGATAAGTTGCTGACTGGGTGTCGATCATTGCCATCAACGTTTGGAAGCAACCGTCAAGAACACTGGGATGCATTCGGTATTTTTTGGAAAGCCATTCGGGAGTGCTGGGGAGTGCAAGCATCGCCAGAGTTTGCGTACGATCTTCAGAAACGAATAATTCTTTGACCGTTTGAAAGGCCGGACCATACTGGAGCCCGATGCTCGTTAGTTGTTGGTAGAACTTGGGAGTTGAGATGGCTTTGGTGGTGAACGCTCGAATCTGTGCGAGATCCACAGTCGGTGTGGATTGCGTTTCGAGTTTCGAAATCAGAGCGGAGGCGTGTGTATTGCCTGTTCCCAGTTTCCCGTTGTCGAGACTTCGCGAAGTTGCTAGCCCAGTGGTCGGTTCGTAAGTGGTGGTAAAGTCGATTCCTCGGTCATCCTTTAAGATGAGCGGTGCAAAGATTTCGAAGTTGCGAAGCGTGAGTCCGTTTGCTTCGGGATGGATAATAGCCGCCAATTCCATGAACGATTCGACGTAGCCGGCCGCAGGAAGAATCGGCAGCCCCATAACCTTGTGATCGCGTAGAAAGTTCATGATCTCATGATCAAAGTCGTTGCGATAGGCAAACGTGGCGGGAGCTTCTTGAGTCCCGAGGATTGGATGGACGATCGGATTCATGCGATCCACGGCCGCTCGATCATTTTCGAGCCAGAGGAATTCTCGTTGCCAGGGATAGTTTGGTAACTTAACAAGCTTGCCACGTGACGCGATTCGGTCCCAACGCAGAGAGCCCCCCATAGCGTAACAGTCCATGACGGCTCGTGTGATCGAGGCCATTTCGGTGTTCTTGCGCCGTAGTGTATAAATCTGACGGCAATCCTTACCTGATTGATTCGTGCATTCCTTGATCGATGTCGCCAGTACCGGATGAGGTCCTACCTCTAGAAAGATACAGTACCCATCGTTGAGAAGGCTCTGCATGGCTCGTACAAATTCGACCGGCTGGCGAATATTCTTGGGCCAGTAGTCTGCACCAAAATCGATATCGTCGACCCGCATGCCCGTCACGGTCGAGTAGAGTGGAGTATGCGGAATTCGTGGAGTGACCGATTCCAACGCATCTTGCAGAGGTTGCATCAGCGGATCCATGGCCGGGCCATGGTAAGGGATCTCGACCTCCAGCATTTTGTTGAAGAGGCCAGCGCTGGTAAGTTCCATGGCTACCTGTCGGATCGAATCGGTTTCCCCCGCCAGAGTTAGATTGTTTTCACCGTTTACTGCAGCGATTGAGATGGTACCGTTGTAGCGATCGACAATCTCGTTCGCCTTTTGCAGATTCACACCGATGGCAAGCATGCTTCCCGCACCACGTGCCTTGGCTTGTTGTTGGCTTCGGTGGAAACAAACAGTCATAGCATCATGCAGTGATAGTGCTCCGGAGATGTAAGCAGAGGATAATTCACCAACCGAATGTCCGACGCATGCTGCAGGTTCTACCCCCCGTGCTTTGAGCATGGCGGCGATACCGATTTGGATCAAGAAATTCGCAGGCTGTGCAAACTCCGTTTTGGTGATGTTCGAATCGGACTCCCCTTTTAGCATTTCTGCCAGGACCGAGAATCCCGAGATCGTCTTAAAGACGGCATCAGCCTCCTCTACTGCATTTTTGTAAACCTCATCGTGAGAGTAGAGTTCCTGTCCCATTCCCCACCATTGTGGTCCCATGCCGGTAAAGACAAATACGACTTTATCGCTGCTACTATAGGGTGCTTCGCCAGTGATGACCGTGTCACAAGCCTCTGCGTTAGCGAACGACCGCAAGCTATTCTTGATAGATTCGGTATCCGAACCCGCTACAATCGCACGCTGACCCAAGTGAGCACGTCGTCTTGTGATACTATAGATTAGATCATCAACGTTGCAGCCTGAATCCAGCAGATCCAGGTAGCTGCGAGCGAGATCGCGCGTCGCCTCGGGGCTCTTTGCAGAAATCGGCATCAGCTTCGGACCGTGGGTAACGGAAGAAGTATGGGATAGGTTCACTTGTGCGGGATTCTCAATCGAAGGCTGATATTGCTCCAGAATGGCATGAGCGTTGGAGCCGCCGTAGCCGAACGAGTTCACCGCAACGCGAGCCGGTCCATAGTTTGTGTCGAGTGGATAGCTGTCGTCCGATAATTTGATCCCCAGATCGATGAACGGAATGTTGGGGTTCGGGGTTTGCAGATTAGCAAGTGGTGTGGTTTTGCCGTGATGTAAGGTTAACGCGGCCTTGATAATGCCTGCGACTCCAGCACCAGCCTCCATATGTCCAATGTTGCTTTTAATGGAACCAATGATGACAGGGTTGTCGCTGGTTCTGCCGTGTCCGTAGGTTTCGCCAATGGCTTTGGCTTCGGTCGGATCACCGATAGCGGTACCTGTACCATGGCATTCCACGTATTGAATCGAAGCGGGATCGATTTGATACTTCTCGCATACGTTGAGAATCAGTTCTCTCTGGGATTCGCCATTCGGCATCGAGATTCCAGGAGTATGACCATCTTGATTGGTCCCCGTCGCCAAAACGGTCGCCCAAATATCATCTCCGTCTTCGATGGCTTTATCGAGCGGTTTGATAAGGACGACACCGGCTCCTTCAGCTCGACCATATCCATCACCACGAGCATCAAAGGATTTACACTCCCCATCCCGCGCCAGGAATTGTCCTTTGCACATCCCCATGGGGTACTCAGGTCGCATCATACAATTGACACCACCAACGACAGCCAGTTCGCAGCGATGGGCCCAAACGTCTTGGCAGGCGAAGTGAAATGCCACTAGGGAGGATGAACATGCTGTATCGATCGAGAGACTTGGACCACGAAAGTCATAGGCGTGAGAGACTCGGTTAGAGAGCATCGTCATCATCATGCCCGCTGCGCTGTACTGATTAATCTGCGAGCGGTTCGCAAAGGCCATTTGAGTGATCATGTGGTCGAGCATGAAGCCCCCCACGTAAACACCGACGTTCTTCTTTGCGAAATCGGGAATTTTAAATCCTGCATTCTCAAAGGCTTCCCAGGTCACCTCGAGCATGAGTCTTTGCTGTGGGTCCATGTTCTCGGCATCGCGAGGTGAAATCCCGAAGAACGCCGCATCGAATTCTCTCGGATCGTTCTTCAGAAAACCGCCTCGGCGGACATATGCTTTACCCCGAGAAGCTTCGTTCGTGGAATAATAGCGGTCAGCATCCCATCTCTCCGGTGGGATCTCACGTATAGCGCTATACTTGGAACAGAGACCTTGCCAAAGTTGGTCGATATTGGTCAACTCGCCTGGAAATCGACATGCCATTCCGACAATGGCCAATGCATTGCGTTGCGAATTCGAGCTAATCATCGTTTTCATCATCCTGGACAGGTGTTTTGATTCTGTTGGATCACGGTTGATCGAACTAAATCGGTTTTGAGCAACAGAGAGTAAGTTGCGGTTCGTTTAGTCAGAGAGAAATCTGCATGTACTTTCAGCGAGAGCTTCCCCTAACCAGAGATGCGATGGTTCGGGAGGTGAAAGGGACCGGCTGATCGTTTGATCAGCCGAAAAAAACGAATCGAATGTTGGACACCACCGCAGAATCCAAAATGGCCGGGCAACTGTCAAAGGTGGAACTCAAGATCTTTGCTCCAAGGGCAACCACGGTGGAAAGCAGCCACGATACTGTTTTTGCGTGAAAACCTACTGTATTCAAACCTTGGAACAGTCCTCCCGTGCTTGATTACACTGACTGCTGCTGAGACAATTACAGGAATTGAACTCTCACCTAAGAAGCTTTAGTATGAAAATGACAGAAGGTATTTCATGGCCGGAGCTACCCGATTGCGGGGTCTATTTGGCTTGGCCTCAGGAAGGAACCGATTGGATTCACCCTGATGACGTGGCCGTGGCGGAGGAACTTATCCCAAGCAATCGGATTTTCAGACGAATCTCCTTTGATGGCACGTATTATATGTTGCAGTACGGGGATCGCGCGTTGCGAGTCAAGCCTACCATGTGGTCGCGCGTGCAAGATGAAGGAATTTGGATAGGCGATCAGGTTGAGATCAAAGGAGACTTCCTGACCAACGAGCCGTCTATCGCGTCAGTAGTGGATTCCAGGTTTGACACCGGTACTGGATTAATCGCCTACACGTTGATCCAACGGGACATGATTTTAGATAAGCATTACCACGCTGAGGAACTAGTATGCTTGACCAAGCATCCCGTGAAATTACTCGCGCGTGAAGAGATTAGGTTAGAAGCGGAAAAATCATCGGTCGGTCAGGATCTGCCTCGACTGCAGGAATAGATCGAAGCCCTGCGTTAATACGTTATTGAGGGTAGCAAGTTGATTTCAAACAGGAGCTGATCATAAATGAGAGTCGATTTACTGAGACGGTTCCATGTTGGCTTACCTTTCGCGGTGGTTTTGCTCCTGGCTGGATGTGAATCCGATTCCACAATCGATTCCGTCATGAACTCAAGCAGTGATCAAACAGGTGCCAAGAGTGATAGTCAATGGCAGTCCTCCGACGCGAAAACAGAGGCAGGAATCACAGGCTCGCCAGCCGTAGGCGTTTCAGGTGCGACAGCTGGCGGAGCCGGCATGCAGTCGATGGCAGGCATCCAGTCAGTAACCGGAAACCAGAGTGACATGGCTATCCGAGTTGATCAACCCCGGGTGACTCGTGACAACTTTTCCGTGCGGGTTTCGATTGCAGCGCGAGAACGATTGCTAGAGCAGACTGATCGGCTTGAGAAATCGTTCGTTTTGGTTGGGAGGGTCACGCCTACGGTGGATGATTGGCAGCATATCGAGTTCGTCGACTTCTACGATCAAGATCGACAATTTCAATTCCGCACCAACGGCATCAAGATTTTGGTACCGCGCGAGCTAGTCAATCGGCTTCATAATGCTACGATCGACTGGGACGCTTCCAGCAAGAACTTTTTCGTGAAATTGGCGAACTGACGCTGGTTCTCAGGCTCGAAAAGGCTCGCCCGGTCGGATCACGAACACATACAAACCGTTAATCCATGGAAAACCATCCAACTTACCCCTCAGCCAGATACCCTAATCGGCGGAATTGGTACCTCACGATTTTGATTGTAGGGTCATCAGTACTGGCCGTGGGAGGAGTGCTTCGGGCCCTGTTTTATCCACCAGTCCACGCACGTTGGTTAGTTGCACTGGCAGCCAACGAGTTAGCTGCAGAACGGGTCGATTCGGCGGTTTCCTGGCTCGACAAAGCTTATGGTACCTCTGCGAATATAGCCAGCGATCGAGACTACTGGCGTTTGCGGTTTGAAATTCTGTCCGGTCAAAAGAACATACCTCCCGATGAGCTTGAGCAATTCGTCGATCGAGCGATCGAATCCATCAATCGAGATGCAGATCCTTTTTATAAGATAGAGGTGGCTGCTGGCTTGAGCAGGCTGCTTTTTAACGAAAAGCACTTTACACAAGCGGTGAAGGTACTTGAGAAAGTCTTCCCCCCTTTTGAGCAACGAACACCTTTGCAAAATAATGAGATCGCCTACACCCGTTCGATTGCAAAGCAGGGCCTCAATCTGGCGCTTAAAGAAATAAACCGTGCTCTTGAGGATCGCAAGCTAAGCGGCTATTCCCAGCTCTTCGACACCAAAGCCTGGATCCTGTACAAGATGGGGGACCACGAAAAAGCACTCAAGTTTGCCGATGCCGCCGTTAAGGAATGGTACAAAGAGCTATCCAAGCAGAACCCCAAGGTCGCAGCCTTACTGCTTCCTGACGACAAGTTTTCTCTCAAAAAGAAGGAATCTGCGTCAGCAGAAAAGCCTGAGGGAGAAGATGACGTTCCAGAAGAAATCACCCAGGCCGAGCCAGACAGCTCTTCGTTTAGTTGGAAAGATATTCTTTCCATGTTCACGAATCGCGACTCGTCCGATCAGGCAAGCACAGAAACAGACGAGCCGAAGCCTGTTGCCCCGAACTTGCTGGGGAATAGGAATATTGGACAGGAACGTGGTAGTACTTTGCACACTACAGCCGTGCTACGCTATCATCGCGCGTGCATCCTGGATGAGCTCGGACGAACCGAGGAAGCGTTCAAGGATTACTATTGGCTCGATCTGTATGGTTTCAACGAAACCGAGAACTTGTACTAGGGGAGAGTCATACGCTGAACAATGCTCCTGCTTCACCGCATTCCGCTCGAAGCCGTGCTCACAGGGGTTGGGCGACTTTCCGCCCGCTTAGGGTTATAGACTGTTCCCGTTCTTTTGTCGTACCTATAGTAGCCACCGAACGGAGTGGGCTGTAATCGCTGCTGGGTCAACCCTGAACTATAGAGGTCGATGAGATTGGCGTCGGGTTGCTTGCCAATATTGGTCGCATAGTTTGTGACGAGATCGTTAAGCTTTTCAAGATTTGCATCATCTTTGGCGTATTGGTACCCCTGCCATTGCAGGGTAATCAACCATCCAAACACAACAACCGTTGCCCCCAATGATACAACGGGAGGAATCCGCCCCCTTTTGGAGAACAGTGTTCTGAACCAGCTTGAGGAGACTGAGTAGCTGAGCGACATGATGCGGTGCGACCGAGGAGGAGAAGACGACAAATGGAGACTAGCTCAAATGCGTTCCACTAAGAAATACTTTGTGTGAAGCTCTTCACCTTTGATGAAGGGACTGGACCGATTGTTCCGTTCGTATCAAAGATTGCGAGTCGACTGATAGTTCATGTTATCCTCCCCCGGGAATTAGCATCTCTAACGCGGGGGGCGGATCGGCTGACCTGCCATGCGACGTGGAAGTTACGACGTGGTGGATCTTGTTAATGATCCTCCCGCCGTGGCCTGCCCTGCGACGCGGAATTTGCTATGCTTGTGCTCTCAAAATTAATACAACCGTGTTCCCCTGACTCCCAGCTTCTTATGTCACTAGAAAACCAAATTGTTGTCGTCACCGGCGGTGCTACCGGAATCGGACTCGCCATGGCCCAACTGTTCGCCAAGCGGGGAGCAACCGTGATCATCGGAGCCCGTCGGCAGTCCAAAATCGATGAAGCCATAGGGCAAAGCGAAGGCAAAATCCACGGCAAAACGGTCGACGTGGCGAATCGAGATGATGTGAACGCATTCATGGCCTGGGTCGTGGCCACTCACGGACCGGTCGATGTCTTGATCAACGCTGCCGGCGTAAATATCAAAGACCGAACCATGGCGGCGATGCAACCGCAGCAATGGGACGATGTCATGCAAATCAATGCCACAGGTGCTTACAACTGCATTCACGCCGTTCTTCCCGGTATGAAAGCTCGAAAGTCCGGGTTCATAGTCAATATTTCCAGCGTCACCGGAAAGCGAGCCATCGCCCTCGGTGGTGTCGCCTATGCCGCGAGCAAGTTCGCGATGACAGCCCTCGGTACGTGTGTCGCCAACGAGGTCGGAGGCGAAGGCATTCGGGTAACGAATGTTTACCCGGGCGAGGTTGACACCCCGATCCTTGAACAGAGACCCGTGCCGGTCAGCGAAGAGCACAGACAAAGCATACTCAGACCCGAAGATATCGCACACATCGTTGTATCTCTCGTCGACACACCTGCCCGGGTGCACGTGCCAGAGATCGTCATCAAGCCAGTGCATCAATCCTATTTCTAACAGCTTTCTAACAGCGAATTAGATTTTAATCCAATCAAAGAAACCCAACGTCTCGAGAGCCTGTCTAAGATGCTTAATCTGATTATCTGACATTACAACGTTGGGCAAGCGGGGCTGGCCAACCTCGACCCCCAAAAAGCCCATGACCGCTTTTGCCGCTGCCATGTAGCCACTGCCTGCTAGCAATTCGATCAATTGGACCGATCGAAATTGTTCTAGTCGAGCGGTTGCCATATCCCCTCGCTCAAAGGCATCAAGGAGCCGATGGTAGATCGGAGCAGCAAAATTGTAGCTACTGCCTACTCCGCCAACGGCTCCGCAAGCCAAGGCAGCCAGCAACGCCTCATCAATGCCCCAGGGAATATCGAAACGGCCCCCCTCTACCTGCAAGCACCTTTGATAGGCCATTAAGTCAGGATTCGTGAACTTGATCCCAGCTAAATTGGGAATTCGTTCTGGTGCCCGCTCCAGAAACTCAGGCATGGAAAAGGAAACACCCGTCAGTACCGGTATATCGTAAAAGTAAAAAGGGAGGCTAGGTGCCGCCCCCGCGATTTCCGCCGCACATTCGATCAGTGCATCCAACGACTTCGGCTTGAAGTAGCTCGGAGCAAGTGCCGAGATGGCGGCTGCTCCGACATCTTGCGCATGAGTTGCCATGGTACGAGCGTCAGCTAAGCAATTTGTGCCAACATGGACAATCAAACGCTGATCGGTCGAACGAACTACCTCACTCCAACGTTTTACTAACGCCAACCGCTCCTCGAGCGTGAGTGAGTGACTTTCTCCAGTACTCCCTCCTACAAAAACCGAATTAACCCCGTTTCGTAGGAGGTGTTCTGCCTGCTTCTCAATCACCGCCAGATTCAGCCGACCATCCGATGAAAAGGGGGTATGCGTTGCGGCTACGAGCCCCGTAAGCTTGCTACGTAACGATTGATTGTTCAAGAATGACTCCTAGTTCGATGCTGCATTACTAGACAATTCTGGACGAGGCCGAATCAATAAAACGAGGAAAACAGAAATGATCGCAAGGGTTGCGAAGCCACTGAAGATAATGTGTAGCGGCACATCATTGTCTCGCAATACACCGAACCCCCAATCCGCAAGCCCCCCTGCGCTTATGCTAACGAAGTTCATCATTCCATAGCCAGATGCTCGGAATTGCGGACGTACAATTTGGGAGAGGATAGGCATGTTGTTGCAATCAAAGAATCCCCATCCCAAACCAAACACAATCAAGCAACCGATCGAAGCCAGTAAAGTTCCTGCAAAACCAACACCGAATATCGAGACCACAATCAGCCCCATGCCGATCGCACTGACGTAGATGCGTCCACGAAGGTTAGTTCTCATCCATCGATCCGCTAACCACCCACCAATCATGACTCCGATGATCGCGGCTACTTGCCAGTACAAAGTCGCGGCGACTCCCGCTTGCCCCTGACCGATATTGTACTGTTTCCTCAAAATCGATGGCATCCAATCTCGTACAACCCAGCCCGCCATGGCAGGCAAGGTAAAATAGAGCACCAGCAAAAGGAACGATGGATTAGTTATCAGCCCCTTGAACACGCTCCATGGCGATCGAGATTCATTCATTTGCGGAGTTTGGCTTCCCATCGACATCGATACAGACTTAGGTGCATCTCGCAGTAGAAGAACTAGCGGAATTGCATAGAGCATGCCGATACCACCACAGACCGAAAATGCAAATCGCCATCCGTAGTCGGGGTTGGCGGCCACATAGCCCCCAAAGCCTCCTACGATAACTCCCAGATAGATCGCCAGTTGATGGAGACCGACCGCTCGAGACCGAGTCGATCCCTGATGGTAATCGGTAATCAAGGCCAATGCTGCGGGAATGTAAAACGCCTCGCTAACTCCCATCAACGATCGAGCCCAAAGCAGTTCAGTGTAGGTTGTCACCTGACCAGTCCACCAAGTCACAGCGGACCAAACAAACAAGCTGCCGCAAATGGTAAATCGACGGCTGTATCGATCCGCAATGTAGCCACCTACTAAACTGAATACAGCATAAACCCATTTGAATTGTCCCAACATAAAGCCCCACATGGCTTCCTTGTTTTCGGATTCTCCGAGACTGGGGATGGATTCCATGACCGACGCTTGCATCGAGGCTAACATTTGACGGTCGAGGTAATTCAGCAATGCGACGGGCATCAGCAAAACAACCAATAGCCAAGCCATTCGTGAGAGAGGTTTTTCCGAATTCTGCATCCATTATTCCTTGGTGGTTTCTGTCGTCATAAGCCAAACGCTCGGTGAACGAATACCGGGCTGTTTCTCACCGCTCGGGATCACCCAGCCATGCGTTCCATGTTCGCCGTGGCGCCAGTTTACACAAGGCACGGTGACCCGTGGTGCAGGCAAGGTTCCCAGCGTTTGCCAAGTCGACTTATTTGTGTCAAAATGAAGAATTTGCGAAGAAAACCCATGGTGGATGGCAGCCGGTACGCCTACTTGCGTCCCATCGTCTCCACCAAGTAGATAGATACCTGACTCATCTGCGGGTGCAGGTGAGGGTGCTGCTGTGACAGGACCGGGGAGATCTGGTAGTTGTTTCCAACCAATCCCGGGGCGATAGCAGAACGCATCGCTCAGATAGACTCGTTCGATCATGTCATCCATTGTTTGCTCAAGATCGACTCCCCCCACTAACCAAAATGCACCGTCCAAGCTAGCCGCGACCGATAACATCCTGCCACGACCAGGTAAAGGTTCAATCGCCTGCCATTGCGGACGATCCGATGCCAAATCCAGGCACCAAACGTCAGATAGAGTCGTGCGAGAGTCAGGGCGTTCCTGACCGCCTGCCACGTAGATCGTGTCACCCACTAGAGCGCCGCAAGCATTGGCAATCGTGACAGGTAGAGAGGGGAGTGTTTCAAAAGAGATTCGTAGTTCGCTTGAGGAGTCTGCAATCCATTTCAATCTAAAGGTGTCTGCATAATGCCGATCCGCATCACTTCCCCCGATGCATATAACACACTCGGCATGGGAGATACTGACTCCATAGCCGAGCGGACGAGGTAAGTGACCTACGGTCTCCCAAGCCCCACTGGGATTACGAAGCGCGAAGATTTGGTCATACCAGATTTTTGTTCCTCCTTCCCATGGTTTTTTATCCGGAAAGTTCGCACCACCTGCGACCAAGAGCACATCATGACTTGCACCAGCGAACACTCCGGCAAAGCCTTCAAGGTCGGGAATCGGTGACAGTTCGCGCCAATCGACAAGTGGCTTACCGGTTATTGGGGCTCCGGAGGCAGCCAGCTGAGCATTGCAACTCGAGATTGAGAAATCGCTCACATTGATCGAGCATGACATTAGGCACAGGAAAGCATTGCGGAAAAGTCTTTTAGAAAGCCACATCGCGCTAGATAGGAGTCTTTTGGTCATGAGCCATCCTGTTTGAATGTGCCAAAATTACGACAACGGGTTCAATTAAACGGTAGTAGAGATTGAGACAATATGGTATCGTGAAACCCGGTACCATTTTACCGATTGTCGTTCTGAATTGGTTTGGTAGAGCTTCGTTAAGTCGAGAGGAAAGCACGGACAGAAATCGCTCTGTCTGCAATGTAACCGATCGAGCAAGGCAGGAGTAAAACGAAGCGACTTTCGGATTTGAGAAGGCGAATAGGTATTCACCACCCGATTCAACTTCCTCCAACCCATCTAAACCGCCGTCTCCTAGCCCTCCTCTTCCAATCCACCCAACAATGGCGCATCCGCTTGGTCTCCAACCACCACACTCGGAAACTTTGCCTCGACCGCTAGCTCGGCGTTCGGTTTAGGCTTTACCGTCGCCCTGCAACATACCTTCAGTGCTTCTGGGATCCCGTCTCTCATTGTTGCTCCGTCCGCGCTGGTGGATCGCCCAGCACAACACCGAAGCTAGCAAGCACTTGCCGATGAACATCGAGTATCTACAAGTCCACGGCTCAGCCATCGTCACTGCCGTTGAGGAATGTCCAGAAATCGCCCCCGACGTCGGACGGACTTCCAATTCGTCGTGGGCCGCAATCCGTCGTGAGCCGAAATCAACGGGCTAGAAGTCCGTTGTGCAGAGAATGCTGGTAGACTTCCAACCACCGCTCGCAAAAGAATACGTAGTTTTGCTTGTTGATTTTGCACTTCGCTGAGACATAATGCGCCAACACCGTACGAAGTAGCACCGTACTCATATACAAGCGTCGAACGACGTCACGATTTGTTTCTATCCGGAATCGTTCAATCACCACAGAATTCTAATCAGCCGAGAACTAAATTCATGATCCGAACCCTTCTTACCATTGGAGTGTGGATGGCCCTCGCACACGGCCTTACTCTCCTGGGGCTCGCCCAACCGGGCAATCGCCCAGCCACGCCTAGCGGCCAAGACTCGATCCATCAGAGACTGTCGTCCTATATTCAAGCATTTAATCAGCAAGACGCCTCTGCAGTCGCGACGTTTTGGTCGACCAACTGCATCTCGATCGCTGAAGACTCGGGGCAACGGATCGAAGGTCGCAAGGCACTGCAGCAGCATTTCGCCGACTTTTTTAAACAGCTCCCAGGTGCTCGGCTTGCAGGAGAAATCTCAGATATCCAGTTTGTTCGGCCCGACGTCGCCGTGATTGAAGGGCGGACGACACTGCAGCTCGCGGACGCGGACCCATTGGAAACCGTTTTCGTGGCAACACTCGTCAAGGAAGGAAACGAATGGTTGATCACAAACTCACGGGAACGGGATGTGCTGCCTGTGAGCAGCCCACAGGATGCGCTAAAAGAATTGGAGTGGTTGATTGGGTCGTGGGAGGACCAATCGGAAAACGGGCGTGTGGTCACTACGATCCGCTGGTCACCAAATCGTGCCTTTCTGATCCGATCGTTCACAGCCTTTTTCGATGACACCGAGCAACAAGGAGCCCAGCAACAGGGAACGCAAGTGATCGGATGGGATCCACGCAATAAACAGATCCGTACCTGGATCTTTCACTCGGATGGAACGTTCGGACAAGGAACGATCTCGAGACACGACAATGCTGTTATGTTAAAGATGTCTCAAACTCTCAGCGACGGCCGAACAGCCACCGGGACCCAAGTTGTGACGCGCGTTGATGAGAATACGCTTACCGTCCAAGTGATTGGCGAGACGGTCGAGGGGGAACTGCTTCCGACCTCCGATCCAATTACTGTTGTTAGAATCTCGGATACCAGCGAATCGTCGACGGACAACGCTAAGAAAGAGTAAGTGAAACCATGAAATGCTTATCGATTTGCACGGCACTACTGATTCATGCTTTCTTCACGGCGGACCTCTGCTCGGCACAAGGACGCGGCGGCGGTAACCTTGCTGGTGGCGGCGCTCGCGGCGGTGGAGCGGCGCGTTCCGCAGCAGCCTCCGCCTCCCGCCCGGCCATCTCCCGCCCGAGCACCCCAAATCTTGGTTCCCGACCCAGCACGCCCAACCTAGGAACCAATCGTCCTACCATGAACAGGCCCAATGTCGGTCAGTCTCCAGCTCAGTTGCCTGCAAATCGGCCCGCAGCGTCACTCCCCAATCGCCCGAGCGGCGGGCTTACCCCAGGGAAAACGCCAATAACACCACCGAATATTGCTTCCCGGCCTAACGTGCCCTCTCTACCCTCAAGTCGTCCGGGAGTGGGCGAATCGATTGCCGGAGCACGCCCCGGTTCCCGCCCCAATACGAGCCTGCCCAGTCTTGGCGACCGACCAATTACCGGGAACATTCCTGGGTCCGGCCCTAGGCCAGATATAGGGAATCGGCCCGGAGTTTCGACTCTTCCAGGTACAGCAGACCGTCCAGGTTTATCCACTCGCCCCGGCATTGCAGATCGACCAGGTTTATCCACTCGACCGGGCATTGCAGATCGACCGGGCATTGCAGATCGACCGGGTTTAAGCACCCGCCCTGGACTTACCGACAATCGCCCCGGCGCAGGAGATCGGCCCAGTATCGGCAACCGACCGGGTATCAGCACCCTGCCGGGAGATATCGCCCGCCCGTCCCCCGGTGACTTGGGTGATTTCTTGGGGATGGATAGACCGCTTCGACCTGGAGCGGTTCCCGTTGCTCCGCTGCCGGGTCGCCCCTCTATCGGAGACCGACCCAGTCTAGGAGACCGACCTGGTTTGGGGGATCGCCCTGGCGTCGTCGAGCGGCCTAATCTCGGCGACCGCGATCGCTGGTCCAATAACACCGTCATCAACCAGCGTCCGCAGTGGGCGAACATTGATCGCTCCGTGAACGTGAACATCAACAACCGCTGGAATACGGCTTTCGTCAATCCGGCTGGGCGAGGCTGGTGGGCTCCCCCCGCTGCGCGGCTAGGCTTCTGGGCTGGATGGGCTGGCGGGGTGCGCAGTAGTTGGGGAGTTGCTCATCGGCGCAACATTTGGTTCTCACCCGTCTGGTGGAACCGACATCCATTTCCAGTCGGAGGCTGGCATTTTCATTTTTGGAGACATACCCTTCCGGCGCGCGTTTGGTGGATTGCGCCCACCTGGCCTCAGACCACAACCTGGTTTAATTGGACGGCGCCGGCCCACGTCTGGGCACAACCGGTCTTTTACGACTATGGCAGCCAAGGCAATGTTACCTTCCAGGACAACAGCGTTTACATCGGCGGTGAACGAGTGGCCACTGCGGACGCGTTTGCGATGAGCGCTATGAACCTTGCCACGGTCGAGCCTCCGAAAACGGAAGAGCAAGCGGCAACGACGGAATGGTTGCCCTTGGGTACGTTCGCGGTCTCCACCAACGAGAAAGATGTGGAACCGAGTCATGTAGTGCAGCTCGCTGTCAGCAGAGAAGGTATCATCAGTGGTACGCTCTTTAACATCGACACTGAACAGTGCCAGGCGATTCAGGGACAGGTTGACAAGGACACGCAGCGTGTAGCGTTCCGCATTGGTGAAAGCGAAATCGTCGTTGCCGAAACGGGCCTCTACAATCTGACTCAAGAAGAAGCTCCATTGCTGATGCACTTTGGCATGGAGCGCACGGAGCAATACCTGCTCGTCCGGTTGGAATACTCAGCGGATGACGAACAGGAAGCTGCTGGGAATTGAGCTTAGAATCCGATCTGCAACCGCGAACGCATGAACTAATCTTCATCGCCAGGTAAAAGTCCAAATCTGGCGCTGTTTGCGGGAACTCCATCAATTCTTGATACATCAACCGTGAGTTTTACATCCTGGTTTTATCCCAGCGTTTCCAATTGGTGGACTCGAAGGATAATCTCTTCTTTCGCACGTGATAGAATCGCTTCGTTTCAGGACCTTCTTTGATTGAATGAAATGCTCTATCTCAATCTGTTGGAAGAAAGACCCACAAAGCTGGGCGACCGCAATTGCAGTGTACCGCGCGACCCAAGAGGCCTAGTCCCGCAATACTAAGATAGATTGATGTGCGTGCCGCATCCCAAAATCCGATGACATGATGCGAACGTGGCCCATCCAAGCGGGTTTCGACGCTGGGGACCGGATGGAAAATCGTCTCAACCAAAGTCGGGCGCGTCGGCTCTCCGTCTTGCAATTGATCAAGTCGCTCTGCGTTAGCCCGCATCAACAGTTTAGCGTGCCCAGACTCTTGTACTCGCTCGTCGATTTCAATAACCCCACGCCGACTTAGGGTAGGTAAAGTGAGGAGCCCGAGGAATGACCAAAGACTAAACCAAAGACTCAACTGAATCGTTCCCCAGACAGTCCCGAGATTAGCCGAACCAACGAGTAAGGCTGCAGCCAAAAGTCCAGTAGCAGTAAATAGCAACGCGACCACTCGCCCTCGCCACCAACTACCGGTCTTCACCGCAAACATTCGTCGATTTGCCGCAAGCTGGAAACCATCAGGTCCTAAAACATCTCGCCACTTCATGGGGAGCAATTGAAATCGCGGTCGAATCACCCCCGAAATCCCGCCCGTGAAACCTTCATCCTCGCTTTCGACAAGGATGCTTCCCAACTGACCCTCGTCCGAAGCCTTCGTCATTGCGTCGCGCACTCGTACTATGCGTGACATCATGGATGCGACTTGGACTCGGAGTTGAAGCAATAGAAAACTAATCGCCAAACCTGCGATGACCGTACCAGCAACGCCACCCAGTCTCCCAGCCGTCATAATCGCCATGGCAGAGGTTAGCAAAAGGCTGCAATGAACAAACACTCCACGAAAAAGACGACCTGAGAATGTCTTAAGGTTCGGGTGCTCTCGTCCGAAACGCTTTGGTAACCAGTAGCCTCCCAAAAAATCAAAAGGAAGTTGGACCAATGCGTACATCAGGACGAACAGGCCCAAACCGATGACTTGGGATCCGTAACTCGTGTCGGTGGCCGATCGCACTCCAGACAGCAACCCCCAAACAAGTAACGCTGTCGCCAATGTCACCATCGTGCCGACGGCGGAAATACCCAGCCAAAGTCGTGCACGTCCATAGCCAGGAACTGTTGGATTGTCTGTGGTTGCAATCTTCATGAAAATGTTCTTCTGTAACTGCGTGGCTTCTGCGGTCTTGCGTATACCTTTTAACATCCCGCCAAAGACGATGTTATGTAACGGAACCACCGCGTACCAATAGAGAATCCCGATGAGACCTTTAGGCCGATATCGTGCCGTCATCGTCAATTCGGTTTGATCGCCATTGCTATCCGAATCGAGCTCAAAGTTCAGCATCGCCACTCCAGGAAGCTTCATCTCTGCGAGGAGCGACAGCGATCGATTACGATCGACCCCCACGACTCGCCAAAAGTCCAACGCCTCTCCGAACTCTACCCGTTCGCTGTCTCGTCGACCTCGACGCAATCCAGGCCCGCCGACGAGGGTGTCCATCCAGCCTCGAATACGCCAAAGAATGTCGCCTGCATACCAGCCATTGCCGCCTCCGATACGACATACCGCCGCAAAAACCGAGGCGGCATCTGCGTTGATCAGAACGGAGCGTTGGTCTACAAAAACTTTTCCACCCGCCCAGACCGGATCGCCAGCGATCGGTCCAGCGACGGACCAGCGTGTTTCGACTTCGTTCGAACCGACTTTCTGAAGTGCTCTCTTGATCGCTTCTCGAACTCCCAGCGCCTCATGAGGCATTAGCCGTTGCGTTTTATCGTTGGTGATGACGACGCGATTTCGAAGCCCTTCGGCTAGTGGTCTTGCAATCTTATACGAAACCGGCGTAACGAGACTGATCCAAAGCGAACTAAGCCTAGGGGTAAGAAGAGGAACGGGAACAATCAATCGCTTTGGAATATGCAGTTCTTCCGCCATGATCCGCATCAGCTCTCGGTAGGGCATAACATCGGGCCCTCCGATCTCCAGCGTTTGCCCGGTGGTCTCGGGAACTTCTAAGCAACGCACCAACCAGTGCAATACATCGATGATTGCCACTGGCTGCGATTCCGTCGTCACCCAAGATGGAGTGATCATCACTGGCAGTCGCTCGACGAGGTATCGCAGGATCTCGAATGACGCCGAACCCGATCCGATAATCATTGCAGCCCGAAAGGACGTGACCGGAACACCGGTCGATTCCAACATGTCCTCAACTTCGCGGCGCGATCGAAGATGGCGACTGAGGCCATCGCCTAGCTCCCCCAATCCGCCGAGATAAATGATCCGTTGAACGCCCGCAATCGCGGAAGCCTTAGCAAAGTTCGAAGCTAGCTGCAGGTCTCTTTCCGCATATTTCCCACCCGATGCTTCCATGGAATGGACGAGAAAATACGCAACAGAACACCCCTGTAACTGCTCCACGAGTTGATCGACATCCGACAGGTCTCCGATGACGACATCCACCTTGGGATCTTTACGCCAAGGTCGCTCTTCGAGCTTGCGTGGCTCCCTAGCCAAGCAACGAACCTTGTATCCAGCGCGAAGCAGCGAGGGAACAAGACGACCACCGACGTAGCCCGTGGCACCTGTTACAAATAGGTAATCGTCTCTTAATACTTTATCGTCCAACGGAATTTTCCTTCCTAATTTTCATCCCGAACTGTCCACGGAAGAAATTCCGCAAGCGAAGAGCCCTTCCTCCGCCCATTACGTTCTATTGGTCGATAAGAATCCTCAACTCTTAGCAAGTGAAGCTCGCAACGGTTGCGAATTAGCGACATGTAAGGTTAGCAGGTTTGAGAACGATTTCAATTGAGCATGCACGTTCGGAGCAATTGTCGAAGCTGGATAGGGTTGCTTGCGCCGGTGTCAGTGAGATGTCGGTTTCGTTCAACCTAAGTTCCGTAAAAGAGGAGTGGTTTTTCGTCAGGATAAAGGACGAGAAAACCAAGGTTCTGTGTGAGTATTTGGAGATACAGACGAGGTACGCCAACGGGGCGGGGGCAGGGTATTGGAAAAAGCGACTAAGGAGAGGAGGCAATTTTGGCTGGGCGGCTGTTTTTCGATGCCAGTTAGATTGTAAAAGGGAAACGCTGCTTTTTGTTCTGCGCACCCACTTAAACTGACAACCTAACGTTCACTTTGCTCCACGAGTTTCGCGACGAATCTACCGCTGACCGTCTTTCGCTCTACCAACTCCCGTGCTAGTTGCTCGACCAAGCCCCAGGTTTGGTCATCGGAAAGCAAGTATTCCGTTTTGTCCATCCAGCGGCGTTGCAGCCGTTCGACTTGCTTCTCGGAAGCACCACGATACCGAGCGAGTTGCCTGATTTGAATGAGATCCTGTTGCGCTCCTCCCCAATTAAACTTGCCAGTCAGTTTCGCTTCGCTGATAAGTCCCGCGAATTGGATTAATGCTTGGGTCTCGATCTCATCTTGAATCGGCGCACCTTTTCGTTTGCTCATTTGGCAAACACCGAGCCGGATACTATTTCGTACGACAGAAACCTTTTCCACCGGACGCCCTAATAGAACAGCAATAATGGCATGCCCCGCCTCATGGAAAGCAGTCGCCAGTACGTCTTCCTCGTCGTTCGTCTCGTTGGAGTTATTCGCAAACCACATTTTTCATCTCATTCAGTATCAATTGCGTTTTAGCCAATAATACTGATAACCCTCGATCGGAATCGAGTCGGAAGTGCTCAAAATGCTTCCGGAAACGACATCTTCAAAGAAGCGTCCCATCCCAGCAATCCGCAAGCGATTAGCGGGGATTTGACTGGGCTTTTCGGAAAAGTTTGCGAGAACTATCAATCGATCTCCTTTGTGCTGTCGGACGTAACCAAGGACCGATCCAGTATCCGTTGGAAACAGCTCGAGATCCTGGCCGGCTAATGCTGGCTGAGAACGACGCAGCAAAATGAGTTTACGAATCGATTGGTAAATACGATTTCGGTAGGGATGGGCGGCTTCGCTTTGCTCCAGCCAATCCCAACGCATCTTGGGGCGATGCACCCAACGCGTGTCTCCTGACTTTGCTGGGTCCTTCACGAAGTCGTAGTCGTTAATCGTACCCCATTCCTCGCCAATGTAGAGGAGCGGGATCCCCCCAATACTCAAAATGATCGAGTTCATGAGCAGGATGCGCCGAATCGATCGCTCAATTTCTTCTTCGCACTCCTCTTCTATCGCTTTTTCCAATCCGATCAATGACGCCATCGTACCGCTGATGCGCATGTCTCCCGTTTGCTCATTTTGCTGGAAAGGAATTCCGCGTGCAAAGGATCCAGGAAATTGACCGGTGTAGAACGCATTGAGAAACTGCCTGTGGTCGTACGCTTGGATACCAACCGCAGCGGCGTCGGCATCATCGAACGTCCAACCGATATCATCGTGGCATCGAAGATAGTTGACCCATGCAGTCCCGGCAGGCAGTTTGTGACGGTGGCTCAGCGACTGACGCAACAGCTTCACCTCGCGCGTTGCAAGGGACTCCCAACACAACGCCATCAAAGTTGGATTGTATGAAATCTGGCATTCTTCTGTGCTGACGTACTCGACGACTTGATCCGGGTGAACGATGGCCTCGCTTTTAAACAGAACTCCAGGAGCAGCAATATTGGTCGCCGCCCGAAAGGCCTGGATGAGTAAGTGGGCTTCAGGCAAGTTCTCGCAGGTGGTTCCCAGCCGCTTCCAGATAAATGCGACGGCATCAAATCGCACGACATCGATGCCGTTATTGATAATGAAGAGGAGCTCGCCCAGCATGGCATTAAACACCGCTGGATTGGCGTACTTGAGATCCCATTGAAAGTTGTTAAAGGTGGTCCAGACCCACCGGCGCATGCCATCGTGCCAAGAAAAATTTCCACGTCTGACCGTCGGGAAAATCTCTCTCAATGTGCGGTCGTACTGGTCGGGAATCGTACGGTCTGGGAACAAGTAATAAAAGTCTTGATACTCAGGGTTCCCAGCCTTTGCTTCTTGTGCCCACGAGTGATCATCAGCGGTATGATTGAAAACAAAATCGAGTACTAGCAATATCCCCGCGTCACGTAAACGCTTTGACAACTCACGTAGATCGTCGATCGTGCCAAGCCGTGGGTCGACGCTTCGATAGTTGCTGATCGCATAACCTCCGTCGTTGTCACCTGGTCGGATTGCGAACAAGGGCATTAGGTGCAAGTAGGAAAGCCCTAGTTTTTTGAAATAGGGAATGTGCTCCTTGAGCCGTCCAAGATTTTCACTAAACAAATCGACATACAACGCACCTCCGACTAACTCCTCGCTCTGGAACCAATCGGCGTGATGGATTCGCTGTTCGTCAACTCGGTGCAACTCGTCGCTTCGCTGGAAAAAACCTTCCGAAATCGTGGCTAGGATTTGCTCTAGATGATAAAAAAAATCATAGCGCTCGCCGTAGAGCTTACGAAGCAATTTGAACAGGGCCGGCCAATGCTCTATGAGCCTGGACTCAAAGGCCTCTATGTCGGAATCCTTAGCCTCCTCTCTTTCCCAAATCGACTGCAGTTTCGGGAGCAGTCGTTTCAGCGTTAGCTGTTGTTCATATTCTTGTGAACCAAACGGAGCATCAACCCGGTAATTTCGACCAAGCAACATGGTTTGCTACCTCGTTACGATTCGCTTGGGACTCGGATGTGTCCGAGAAAGTTGTAATGCTCAATCCCTTCTAAGATACCTCGCGCGTGATGAGCCTTAGCGAAATAAATCCGAGGCAGCTTTCTCAGCTTTTCAAGCTCCGGGCTGTAGTTCCCTACCACCACGCCAAGAGTCCTGCCTCGAAGCATTCCCTCGTCGTTCCCGGAGTCGCCTGCGATTAACAGCTGCTCTGGTTCAAACCCCCAGCGATAAGTGATATAGCGAATCGCCAGATCGGAACCGCCTCGAATGGGTAGCACATCCAAAAACATACGTCGCGAAACGATGACCTTAACGCGTAGCCCTGCTTCGCGAAGAGCGCGTCGTATTTTTCCAATAGATGGTGCCATTGCTGTATCGATCAAATAGCTGACTTTAAACTCGGTTTGCTCATGATCGTTCTGTCGAGACAATCCGTCGATCGAGTCGAGGACGCGGTATACCTCGGCTGGCTGCCAGTACATTGCCATTTGCTTTGACCAACCTTTGTCTTTTAGCAACTCCTTTCCGTAGTACAACTCGGTGCCGACGGCGGTTGCTAGCAGATCCGGCCTTGGGAGATCATGCGCCTCGAGATAGGACATGACATCATCGAGTCGCCTGCCTGTAGCGATGCCAAATCCCACCTGCCGCCCACTGTTGTGCAGCATTTCGGAAAACTCCGCTAACGCTTGATCGTCCCCTTCGAGCGTATTATCAAGATCGGTAATAATCATCCGATCGAAATCAGGCAACCGCCGCGGGTATCGTTTGTCGGCGAGTACGGGAACCGCCGAATCTGCCACCAGTTCACACACATCCCGCAAGTACCGATCGGCGTGGGTGTCCCAGCTGTAATGCTTTTTTACATTCTCAATACCGTTGCTAGACCACTGATCCCACGATTGAGGTTCGGTCAAGCAACGAATCAGGGCATGCTCAATCTGGGCTTGATCGAGCGGGTCAATCAATAAACCATTCTGGCAGTTGCTAACAATATCCTGGGGACCGCCATCCTGGGTCGCAACAACAGGTACGCCGCAAGCTGCCGCCTCCAAGAGTGTCAACCCGAAGGGTTCGTTGACAGCCGGATTGACGAAGACCCCACGCGTTAGCGCTGCGTGTCTATATAGCCAAGGAATGTCATCTGGTGCATGCGTCTTGGGGTAGGCAACCTTTCCGTAAAGATCGTAAACATCAATCAGAGTGAGAATGTTCATCAGAACGCGTCTCTGATCTGCTGGTGTCTCTCGCAGATCCGTCCTCCTCCCCATTACCAAAACGAGATTGGCCAGCGACTGTAACTGGCGAGATTTGCCATACGCATGGACCAGTGTCTCGAAGTTCTTTTTCGCGTCCGGTCTAGCCACCGCCAGGATAATCGGCTTATTGGGATCTCGTAAAAACATCGACAACGATTGAATCAACTGGCAATCATCTGGCGGTGTTCCGTCAGAGCGAAAGCGTTCTAAATCGACACCTGGCGGTATGATCTCCATCCGATCCGGTTGATAATGCTCGTAAAGCTCGTATTGCTCGCGAACCTCTTGCGATGTACTAGTGATCACTAAAGACGCTGTCTCAAGCGCAATTTCCTCCGCCTCATTTCGCGATGAAAATTGAAATGTTTGCTCTAAGGAACTGCGATCTTGCTCGCCTTGTTCCAACAATCTCTCTCGCTTCACTCGCCCCAGTGAGTGCCCTGTAAATACATAGGGCACATGAAGCAGTCGCGACAACTGAGCACCTGCGTAGCCTGCATCCGCGTAGTGTCCGTGAATCACATCTGGCATTCCATTCCGCCGAAAATACAGCAAGCACTGATCTACGAAAAAATCGAGATAGGGCCAAAACGCCTCTTTGCGAAGATATCTCTTGGGACCAAACGGCAATCGAACGATCCGAGTCTTCGGCCCCAAAGACTCCTGTACGGTGGCATACGTTGGTCCCACACGATCATCAATAATCTGCCGTGTGATTAAATCCACTTGACCAACCTCGGGACGATTCCCCAGCGCCCTGGCCAGTTCCAACACATACTTGACTTGCCCGCCAGTGTCCGAGTCACGCCCCAACTCGGGATCCACACCTCGCACTAGCCCATGCAAGCTTAGCAGTGCGATTCGCATGGGTTTATTTGTCTGATTTTCAGGATTCATTTCGACTTAGGTTCAGGTCTACGAGTTTCCTATCGCTGGCAGTATAGCACAATAACAACGAATGGTCACCTACGTATTCGCTGTTTTGTCACAACAAGAACTTATTACAAGTCGCTGCACGCGACTCAATGGATAATTCCTAGAAACTCACTATCCTTCATTGATGCCGAGACTCCGCTTACTTAAGCAGCAAGTGGCTGCATACGAAAACCAAACCGTTTCGGTTCGAATATTTTACGAAATAACGAAATAACAAGACGAAGTAAGATGAACACACTAGCGACAGATCTCGATGGTACTTTCATTCCATTCGAATTCACCGACCAACCAAAGACACAATGCGTTTCCGATCGCAGCGAAACAACTAAGGCTGTATCTACATCTCTCGAAGAACAAAAGATTGCGTTGCAGAGATTATCCCTGCTTCATGCACAAGGTGCTTTTCAGCTGATCTATATCACTGGCCGAGATGAGCAGAGCGTGATGCAATGTATGTCAGACGAGCAATTGCCCTCACCCGAATTTATCTTTTGCGATGTAGGAACCACACTTTTGCAAAGGACGAGCGGATTTGACCAAGACTCACAAGCACCAACGATATACGAAAGAGTCACCGCCTATCATAAGGAGTTAGAAGCAATCACCTCAGGACTTCTCGCTCGTGATCTGGGGGGAACATTGCCCGCGATGCCAAAGACACAACTCCAGGAATCTCACAAACAAGGAATCTTTAAACGCAGCTACTACTGCCAGCAACAGGATCTAGACGATGTTACAATGCTGATTCGCCGGCACCTCGCAAAGGGTAACCTACCGTACCAAGTGATTGGCAGCATCGATCCGTTCAATGGTGATGGACTTATTGATTTGCTCCCCGCAGGAACCAACAAGGGATTTGCGCTGAAATGGTGGACATCCAGCTTCAAAATGCCTTGGGATAGCGTTGTGTTTGCCGGAGACTCTGGCAACGATATGGCCGCATTCAAGACGGGCGTGCGTTCGATCGTTGTAGGCAATGCTCCGCAACCCGTGATCAAGGAGATCCGTGACTATCATCAGTCCTGTGGAACAATGAGCAATCTATTCCTGACGCAACGCTTTGCGACCGCAGGAGTATGGGATGGCAGTATCCACTTTGGGCTAATCGAGCCTGACCAAGTGGACCTATAAAAGGACGAAGCCTACTCTTAAGAAGGTATCATTGTTGGGAAAGAGAGTGGAAATGCTGCGGGGACTGCAATCGCCTTGTCCGCTGGCGTTCGGGGATTGGTCTCCATAAAATTGCCAAACCAGTCAAGGATCGCATTCCGAACCAAATCTCGATCGCTTTGCATAGTTGCAAGATGATCAACATCGGGATAGTAGTGAACGGATAGCTGGGGGGTGGGCCGGATCTCCGAAAACATCTCGTAGAATTGACCAGGGTAACTATAGTAATCAATAGAGCCGCCCGTGTAGATCCATTGCATTCTTGCACCTCGTCCAAGCAATGTTCTCACCTGATTCTGGCAAGTATCCCGATCTGCGAATTCTCGAATATCCTGTCCCATGGGCATGGTACGGTAAGCCTGAGAATTACCTCGTAAATGACTGCGGAACAACTCCTGCCACTTTTTGAACCGGACTATCTTTGGCCCATACTTTTTCGCGAACCAATTGAGATAGAAACGTGGTGTTCGGAACCCGCAACCGTCCATCAAAGATAGACCCACGATCCGTTCGTCTTGAAGGGATGCGGAAAGCGCGTCATCGGCTCCAGAACACAACCCAAACAATGCAAATTGTTTCCAACCGTATTGCGATTCCAGCCAGTCCAAGGCCTGCCTAATCTCATTTGCTGCTCGCTCCAAGGAACACCCAACTGCACCGACTGGTAAGCTTTCGCCAATCCCCGAAAGGTCGAATCGAAAGGAGGCGATCCCCATGCGTTCCAACCCGCGTGCCAACTGCACATGCAACCGCATAGGACCGATGTGTGAGAGCATCCCAGGCGTTAGCATCACGACGGCAACATCCGACTTGGGAGCTGATTCAGGACAAGAGTACCAACCGACCAGGTTTCGATGGTCACCGAATACGTTCATGGAATCCATCTTCTATTCCTCGCTACAAAGCAGTTTGATAATTGTTTTCGATGTTGCAGGCGACGCGAATGCGCTATTGGCGTACATGAGACAATTCCAATAGATCTCGTCCTCGTTGGGATAGATATTCCAGCAACTAGTATTCTGAACCGGATGTTGTTGCGATTTTTCCGATACTGTGACAATCCAGCTCTTGTAGGAGGCATCGAAATCTTCAGCTAACGGCCATGACGTTGCCGCCACTTCGGTTCCCAAGGTGAATGGCCATGGATACCCCATGATCTCTTCCCTCCCTAACTCGCGGACACTGAGATAACGAGTTAGCCCCGAGGTTTCCTCGGCATGCATATTGCTTAGTTGATCGAGGTACTTCGGACCATCCAGTACGGGATCCCAAGCGACAAAGTGCTCGATCTGCTCCAAGCGGGACGAAGCGACAACGTTGGCCCCCAATCGCACGCCAACAATCGAGACTCGTTCGACCTGCAATTTGCTTCGTACGGCGTCCACGACGGATCGAACGTCTTCTCGCCATTGTCGCAGGGACAATCGTTCGAGACCTCCATCAGAGTCTCCAGTTCCTGCATAATCGAAGCGAACGACATCAAAGCCGTTTTGGGCCAGCTGTACAGCAAGTTGTTGCATATTGCGGAAGGCCCGTGTCGCTTCGTGTCCATACGTCGGAACCATAACGACAGCATGCTTCCTCGAGGGCTGTTTACCAGCGACGGGCGGATAGTGCACGTTAGCAAGCCTAGCACCTGCACTGCGGATCTCAAGTGAACAGATCTCGGGAAGCTTGGAACGGAGGTTCGCGGTTGAACTTTCGCTCGCAATGTTCCTATTCGAATGAATAGCATCTCGTAAATACTCGAGCTGCCTACCCATCGAAGCGATGGTAGGGTTCGCGAAGAAATCACGAACAGGAATGACCATGTTTAATTCGCTCGACATACGGGCGATGATTTTGGTGACCAACAATGAGCTTCCACCAAGATGGAAAAAATCATCGTGGACTCCCACACTAGGAAGCTGCAGGACGCCCTTCCAAACTTCTGCAAGCTGTCGCTCCAGGTCCGTGCTTGGAAGCGATTCGTCTTGTATGCCTCCCAGCACGACCAAATCCGTGCCACGCGGTAGAGCGGCGCGGTCGATCTTACCGTTGATGGTCTTAGGGAGCGAATCTAGGATCGCTCCGCGTGTTGGCACCATGTAACCAGGAAGCCGATCGCGGAGGAACTGCATATAGGCACATTGGTCAAAGCGAGACACTTCTTGCGGAACAAGGTAGGCGACCAAATACTTTTGGCCGTTGGCTTCTTCACATACAACGAGTGATTCGCGAATATCAGGATGCAGGTTCATCACGGACTCGATCTCGCCCGGTTCGATCCGATACGATCCTATCTTCATCTGATGATCGACGCGGCCAGAGAATTCAATGTCCCCCGATGGCAACCAACGTGCGAGATCACCCGTCCGATAGATTCGCTGAGAGCCGCTCAGTCCCGCCAGTTCAATATTGAGAAACGCTTTGTCCGTCAGATCCGGACGGTCTAGATAACCGCGTGCTACTGCTGGTCCTCCGATGAATAATTGCCCTGTCTCCCCTTCACCCACTGGCCTTAAGGTCTCATCCAAGATATGAGCATCGTAGCCGGGCAGCGGTCGACCGATCGGCATTTGCATGCCATCCCAATTGGGATCAGGAATGAAGGCGGTGCAGGTTACGGTTGTTTCCGTTGGACCATACGCATTGCACCACAGCACTTCCTGTTGGCACAATCCACGCCAGCGCCGATAATGCTCGACCGATATCTTTTCGCCCGTCACGATAACCAACCTGAGGCAATCAGGAACCTGTGCCTCCGAAGCGGCCATGAGGTCGACCCATTCATTCCAGTAGGCCGTGGCGATGTGCAAGGCTGTTATTTGATTTGTTTCAATGAGATGTGATAGCTCGATGCTAGCATCCGCTCTTTCTCGCGGTCGCACCACCACGGCGCTACCGACCAGCAACGGAGGGTAGATTTCCTCGATGGCAACATCAAAGTTAAGAGTCGAGAACTGAAGGGTTCGATCGGATGCCTCCAATCGATATAGTTCGACATCCGCTAAACAGTAAGTAACGAGGCTGCCATGTTCGATTTGAACCCCTTTAGGCTTGCCGGTTGAACCCGAGGTATACATGACGTACGCAAGCAGATTACTGGGTAGTTCGACATCCGGGTTCCGAGTGTCGGATTCGGAAGCAAAATGCTCGGGCTTAACGATTTGCACCGTGCTTGGATCAAGATTTGCATAGAGCGAGGTATATCGGTCGTCGCAGATGATCAATGGAATGCCTGCATGACTAACGATGTACTCCAGTCGATCGGCAGGAAACTCTGGATCGAGCGGAACAAATGCCAAGCCAGCTTTGAGAATACCAAGCATGCTCTGGATCGCTTCGATAGATCGATCTAGACAGATTCCGATTCTCGTTTCCGAAGGCAACGACATTTGGAGAAGCGAGTGCGCGATTCGGTTCACGCATTCGTTCAATTCTAGATAGGTAACCTTTCTACCTTCGAATTCGATCGCAATGGAATCTGGGGTCCGCTCAACTTGCTGTTCGAATAATTTAGTAAACGAAGCGTAATTCAAAGAAGACGCGTGTTCGGATTGTTCCAGGGTATTGTTCAACATGAGTCTTTGCATATCTCGAGCTAGGAAACTGGAACTGAGGTGCTTGGGATCCATGGCATGGCTGGAAGGTTGACCACATTTCTTGCTCGGAGTTCTGCAACGACTGATTCGATGGAGCTTTGCAGGATATCTAGCCCGGTGTTGAGGTCCTCGCTCGAAATAGTCAGGGGAGGTAACAGTTTGATTACTTGATCGTTCGACCCAGAGGTTTCGATCATGAGACCATTTTCGAAGGCCTTTTTGCAAACATCGGATGCCCAAGGATTGTCGCCTGTATCGATTCCCCACACCATGCCTCGCCCTCGAACAGAAACAGCACATGATGGTAAATTTTGGCTGATACTTTCCAGTCGACGAACTATAGTGTTTGCGTGGTGGGCAATTTGTTCGACCAAGGTATCGTCTCGCCAATACTCCAGTACGGCACGAGAGGCAACAAATGCGAGGTTGTTACCGCGAAAGGTTCCCGTATGCTGGCCAGGCTGCCAAATATCGATCTCGGGATTAATCAAAACGAGTGACATGGGGAAGCCACCGCCGATCGCTTTGGAGAGGCAAACCACGTCTGGTTTGATCCCTGAAGGTTCGAATGAGAAAAATGTACCGGTTCGTCCATTCCCAACTTGGATGTCGTCTACGATTAGCAATACATCATGCGCCTTACATATCTCGGCGACGCGCTGCAACCATCTCGTTGATGCAACGCGTATACCACCCTCTCCTTGTACAGTTTCAAGAATAACGGCGGCTGGGAGTGGTAGTCCGCTACTACTATCGATTAGCATACGCTCAAGAATGAGGCTTGTATCAAAATCACCAAGATAGCCATCGAATGGTAAGTGGGTCACATTATTATGGGCCCCGTAGGAGAGATCATGATAATATTGGTTCCCGGTCAAGGCTAATGAGCCGAGAGAGTGACCGTGATATGCATTGGTAAACGCAACGATATGTGAACGTTGTTTGCACTTGCGGGCAAGTTTAATTGCAGCCTCGACTGCATTGGTTCCGGTCGGTCCGGTAAACTGAACTCGATACTTTAATCCTCGCGGTTGAAAGATTATCTCATCTATAGCCTCAAGCAGTTCCGTCTTGGCACGAGTTGCAGTATCCAAACCGTGCATTACTCCGTCACACTGAATGTAATCGAGTATTGCCGATTTAACGCGAGGGTTATTATGTCCGTAGTTTAAGGTCCCAGCACCGGCGAAGAAATCTAGGTACTTGCGTCCATTGACATCCGTGAGCCATGGGCCTTGGGCGGTGTCGAATACTGTGGGGAAAGAGCGAACGTAACCGCGAATATTGGATTCTAAGCGTTGGATGGTGTCTAGGTTCATCTTGGTTCTGGGGCCTTAGGGGACGATAGAAAAAACCACAGAAGGCTAGGTCAACGGGAATTCCAAACGAAAGCTCAGTAGCAGACAACCTAAGAAAACCGGTGAAGTCCGGTATGGATTTTCATCCTTTAACGATTAGTCGGGAGATCTCGATTCTAATTTCGATCGATACTTTTTAATCCACTCGCTGACTTCGGTATCTTTGGTTGCCCACCAATGATCCGCATCACGCTGAGGCCAAGGCTTGCTTTTGGATAGCAGTGCAATGGTGGCGCTCACCGCCAGCATTGTTGCAGGTCGTTTCTCTGGATCAGGACTTGAGCATGCAAAGAGCAACGAGATAAGTTCATCTACAGTATCCATATCCATACCTAAGTCGGGAGACTTGCTAAGAGTGGCTTCTCGAATCGACTGAGGAGTCGCGCTAACACCGGGCACCTTCCCTGTCAGCAGGAACAATCCGAGGACTCCGAATGAGAATGTATCGATCCTTGGGTCTGTAATCCAAGGGCTTTCGATACGTTCTGGTGCTATGAAGCCCGGTGTTCCGATAACGATCCTCGTTGCTGACATATCCCGACGGATAGGATCTGCAATATGCTTGGCCAATCCAAAGTCTACAACTTTCACATAATCTTTTGGACTCGTCGAATTGATCATGACGTTTTGAGGCTTTATGTCGCGATGTACAAGCCCAAATTGGTGCGCCTCCGCCAGTGTCTGTGCCACTTGCTTGAGAAAAGAAAGAGTCCGAGCAATCGGGATGCTACCTTCGAACTCCATGAGTTGGGCTAGCGTAATCCCCTCTACAAGTTGCATGACACAGAAAACATGCCCATCCTTTGAAATACCAAAATCATAGATATGCACCACATGCGGGTTATCAAAACTAGCTGCAAGACGAACTTCTCTCTCAAATCGTTTAATGGTGGCTTGATTCACAACATTTGGCTTGATGAGCTTGATTGCAGCAGGTCGATGAAGCGCTTTATGCACGCCGAGATAGACAACGCCGAGTCCTCCCTCACCCAGTTTTTCGGAAAGCCTATAAGGTCCCAAGGACCTATTGGAGAAGTCGATATTTCTCAAGTGGCGGACGAGCGAAATGCTTAGTAGTAGTGCCATGCAAGTCATAGGAAGTGCGAGCAATACGAAGAACACTGAGTTCACGAATTCGATCCCGCGAAAGGCATCAGCGTAGCGAACCTCCACTATGACACCCCGTTCCAAAGCATCGATCCATCGCCATGCACCTATAACCTGAATGCCTCGATAATCTCGGTAACCTTGTATATTCTCTCCGTCCTTTTGAAGCATCAAGCCCCGCGCGGCCAGAGTTGGCGGCCAGTTTTCCGGACTTTCGAGCTTTGCACGCTTGGGCTGGAGTAGATCTGCGCCCGGATCCAGGCACGGAAAAAAAACTTTGCCTGATCGGGACTTTTGATCCTGCATCTCCGGTAATGATAGCAAGAATTCTTGATCGGCAACTTCTGAAGTAAAGTGCCCGTTGGTGTCAATCATGTAACACTGGGCATCGGGAACCAATGCAACATCTAGAATCGCCTGCAACTCATCGAGGAATCCAGAACTGCGAATCATCATGGCCGCGATAACTGTATCCGCCTCTTCTTCGCTCTGGTCTATAAGCGACTCCCTGGATGCACCAAATATTGGTACGAAGAACATTACAAAGGGTTTATCAGCTTCGAGGGGGTAGTTTTTGCTCATGGTTTCGTTGCTCGGTTTGGGCAACAGAACCTGGGGAGCCCCATCTTCAAAAACTCGACTCAGAATGGACTTGCCAGTCATAGATGCGGCCTGTCCAAATCCTATGGGCATATCTGATTCAAACTGCCAATCGGCGAGCAATTGGAAGTTAGCATTCCAAACTGCATATCTCAGATTCGCTGACTGGGAAGCCTTGTGTACGGATGAATTATCTCTTCTTCCGATGCGACTGTTTCGGCTTGCAAGCCGTGTTAGGGTCGTAGCTATGAGGCGTTGTTGTGGAGCATTGCGTAGATCATCGTTCAGCGTATCTGGCGAGTTGGTGCGACACATTTGGTCCAACTCTGCAATGCACTTCTGGACTGTCGACTGCTTGCCCCAATCGGAAAACCGCAGCTGATTGTATTCCACCCAGGTTAAAATCTGATTTCGCTTTTCAGAAGCGGCGCTTTTGAGTCCATCGAGATACTTACCGCGGGCTCCGCGATTAATCTCATATCGCAGATACAAGCCGAGCGTGCATATGATAACTAACGATATCAAGGCAATCGAAAGTGGTGTGAATCCACCAACTAACCAGTATCTTAACCGGTTGAGTTGACTTGAAACTCTACTCTTAGAGGTGATGCTTTCTCCGCCAAAACGCTGAGTCGATTCCATGATCGTTCGACTACTATTCTTCTCCAAAAGTAACCGCACCTCTTGTGCGATGTCCGGTTCGGTGACCTCTACCTCGGTAAGTCGAGTTGCTTGCACGAGGGGAGGCTGAACCATTAACTCAAAGAAAAGCTCTTTAGCCTTGGCGTATTGCTCAGCATTCACCATCGACTCCGTCGAGTTGTTTGCGCAACCAAGCCCTACACATTCGCCATTCGTTCTCGATCGTCCGCGTTGATAACCCTAGGACTTCGGCAACTTCCGCAACTGTCATACCACCAAAAAACCTCATCTCTACAATCTTCGCCTGTCGAGCGTCCAGGTTCTGAAGAACCTGTAACAGGTCGTCCAAGGCAATAACATCACTGTCGTCGGACGACGACAATTGCAGATCGTCGTCAAATGCAATACGCACAAATTCCCCGCCCCGCTTGATACTTCGTCGCGCTCGGGCATGGTCCACGAGGATTCGGCGCATGATTGTTGCTGCTATGGCAAGGAAATGCCCTCGGCTTTGATATCGGTCTGAGTGTTGCTTTGCAAGCTTCACATAGGCTTCATGCACTAGGACTGTAGGTGACAAGGAAACGGTAGCCGATTCGGTTTGAAGATAGCTTGCAGCTAACCTCTTCATCTCCTCGTAGGTTTCCTGAATCAAATTGTCCGCCGAACGATCTTGGGTCATGGACGTACAGTGTAACGTCCTGACGCGCCTCTCGCACGCTTGTCAAAAGTCTCGTCGCTGATTTTTTTCCCGCTTGGGATCACTTTCCTCGCCCTTTTTAGGTTTATCGCCCTGGAAAAATTGAAATGGCACCTGAAAAAGATCGACCTTCATTTTGGGCAGTTCTTTGGACGACTGTTCTTTGTCCTCATTGCTAACACGAACCGTTATCCGCTCCATGGAAATTCTTCCAACCAAGACCAATCGCTCGGGTAACTGCATCAAGTTCAGTTCACAGCCACGAAACCAAGTGAGCCACGGAGCGCGATAGTCCGGGTTTGGTAAGGCTATTTCAGGATCAAATCCAATCAATCCCGGTGGGGGATTTACCGATGCCGCCCAGGCAGTACTATCCCAAAGCCGCCCCTTTGGTTCAAGATTGTATCGACCACCGAGCGAACATTGGAGTTTCGCATCAAGTAGACTTTCTGCTCCATTAAGTGCATCAACTGGTTCGATATGCAACTGTTGCTGCATGGAATCCAGCAATAACAAATTACCCCGGGTAGCCTGCGCGGCCCGTCGATAGGAAAGGACATTGAAAAACGAGGCCACTTGACTGCTCTTCAAGTCCCCGACCCGAAGCCTCCCCTGAGCAAAGTTTGGCGTAGGCGCTGGCTGCAAAAATCGGATGCAATCCTCAAGAATGGATCGATCAAAAGAGACAACACTAAACCCCGCCGACTGCCATCGCCATAATCCGAGCAACGATTTTGAGAATCCATAAACGTTCGGAGCGCCGCCACCCAGCCCAAACGGCAACCTATCCAAATATCCAGGACTTGGCCACGTTCCGACGTACCCCGGAATCGATTTCAGAACCCGCAGTGTTGCTAGTAATCCCTTGGTCTCTCCAGGGACCGGGGGCAGTAGGTCCTTTATGCCCATGAACAGGACGTGATCCTGCGGCGAAGGTGAAAGGATATTTCCACCCGACAAGTGAACCTGCAATTGCACCATGTCATCCGCCGGAAGAACGATTTCCGTTTGGACCGGTTCGCCTAAAAAGGACGATAACCAACCATACTTTTCACGTCCCAATGGAGCGATATACCCCTCAAGAAGCAATTGCTCCACTTCTGGCTGCTGCTCATCTACATATCTTCTTACCCCAACCATCAACGGGTCGGTCTGCTGCCACTTCGAAGCATAAAAGCTCGCCTGATTCCTGTAGGCATCATGCTCCGCCGAGGAACAATCGGCCAAGTTCACGTCTGGAATGGGAAGAAACGAACCGCGTGCTCCTCGGATTGAGTCGTACCAAGCTCCCTGAAACCGTAGCGTCTGAGAGCCGTCAAAACGATTTTGAAACGATGGTGGCAAATAACCCGATGCAATGAGTTCGTCGATCGAATCTTGAATGTTACTCCCCAAGTATTCCCGTTCCTCGAGTGCTACTCGCGAAGCCATCTCCGCAATCTCAAGAGATGCAATCGCCTTTAATCTTCGCCGCAATTCGATCTGATATTGAGGTGAGACCAAATTGCGAAAAAATTCAGATGACAAATAAGCAAACAGGCTGTAATCGTTGCTGACAGGCATAGTCAGTCGAGCAAAACGAAAGGCTGGCGAATCTGCCAGCGAACCACCCTGCTTGGAGACCTCCAAGAACCGCTCCGCAATTCGTTGGCTGGTTGTAATCAGCAAGTACTTGTCGTGCTCCACCATGAAGGAACGAACCCGGTTGTCAGGCGTGCTTAGCAACGACGCTTTCCCCCCTGCTATATCGATCGTCTCCAGCTTGATGCCAATATCCGCATATTGTCGCAACGCTCCCCTGCGATCGTTATCCATGGACGACTTGAGCAGTGCCAAATTCTTAGCTTCGAACAAAACACCAAGGGCTGGCCCCTCCTGAAGGTAAAGATCGGTTCCTATAATCGCCATGTCGGAAATGATTGAGTCACCGAACAAACGCCCCACCATCGTCGTCTTGGTATTGAGCATTCGCTCCATTCGGTCATTGGTCTGGTAGTTGATCCCTCGAAGCACCGCTAATTGAACCAAGTCCCCCCCTCGCGATTCGCCAAATTGTTTGAACCACATGAAATTGGCAAAGCTACCGAAACGGATGTAGAAACACTCCGCCGGTACGTGAGTCGCAATCGATTCGATAGGCAAATCCGCTGGAGTGTCCGGGGGGGCTAAGGTCTGCCAGTTCGGTGCTTCCGGAATCGGAAATCGGGGCTCTTCTCGCGAAAATGGTTGCTGCAGTGTCTCTCGATGCAGGTCGGCTCGCAGTGTCTCGACACCAGCCACCAACTCTAGCGTTTGCATGGGGTCGGTCTGCTCCGCGTCATCCTTTTTTGGCGTCTTAGTAATTGTTGGGGCTGGCAGTCCAAATCGATTGCCAAGCATGTAAATCAGATAACTCTCGATGATGGCCGGATAATCACTTCGCTCCACCTGCCTTTGGGCTTGGGCTATGTAACCATCCCACCATGAGTCTCGAAGTTCCAAATACTGCTGGTCGACTTGATTGCCCGCAAGCGGTCTCGTCGGTTCAACGTTCACTTTAAGCTGAACGTCTCCATCCAGGTAAACATCAAAAGGTGTGTCACTCTTGAATAAAAACTGAACGCGAACCAATTCCGTCGGATTGATTTGGTCCCTTGCATTGGCCACAGCCGTGCGAATACGTTGTACCAACGCACCAATTCTGGGGCGATTGAAGCGATCGCGGGCTTCCTCCAACGCGATTCGATCTTGAGGCGGCGCTTCGATGATATCAATTGCGGGGAAGAAAATGCGATCTTCGTCGTTGCTCACAACCACTCGAATCGATGCTGTCTCCGACACCTGCCCAACCGGAACGGTGAGCCGTGCGAATCCGTATGGATTGCCCGAGATCGCTTGGACAGAGAGAACAGGAGTATTTTGCTGAGCCATGCCGACTTGATGCAGCAACATCAAACCAACTACAACAACTAAAGACACGAGAGCCTTCCCAGTCGCTCTTAAAGAACTCACCAAAATCCAATCGCGATAACTCTTAGCGTGCCAATGAACTGCCCGGCCAAAAATCGAATGGAGTGACAAAACCAATCTCGCTTTCTCAAATGGGATAAGCACAATAGGATCACAGTCGAATCCATCGCCATCCAACTCTCTCTCAATTATCGCGTATCATGGGTTTGCGGACAATTCTCAATTTTGAATATGCGAACTTGCTTCGCCAACTCTACTGCGGAGTTCTTTGCTGTCTTTCCTGGACGCTTCCGGCGATTGCAACCGATCGGTTCGGAATACAAATCATCGACGAATCCTCGGGAAGAGGTATCCCTTTGGCGAAACTGACGACAACTGATAACGTCGAATACTGGACCGACAACCAGGGCTGGGTCGCTTTTTTGGAACCTGGCATGATGGGAAAAGACATTTACTTTTCCATCGAGTCACCAGGCTATGAGTACCCGAAAGATGGGTTCGGTTTTGAAGGTGTCAGGCTCAGAACCACGCCAGGGAAACGCGAGAAGATTGCTCTCAAACGGATCAACAAAGCAGAACGGATGTATCGCATCACAGGCAATGGACTCTTCCGCGATAGCGAACTACTGGGGGGCTCTTCACCGCAGGATCGAAGCTCGTGGAATGCGGGAGTTATGGGCTCCGACTCCGTGCAAATGCTTCCCTATCGAGGCCAATTATTCTGGATTTGGGGAGATACGAATCTGGCTCATTACCCGCTGGGTAACTTTCACGTTACGGCCGCAACGAGCCCTATTCCTGCTCCTGCCACCGACAGTAACGAATGGGATAGGGTGCAACAAGGGATCAATCTCACCTACTTTACGGACCCAGATACTGACCGGCCCAAAAGAATTTTGCCCGACGATCAGCCGGGAGCGATCTGGTTGTTTGGTGTATTTGCCATAACCGATCCCTCGCGAGAAGAAGAAGTTCTGATTGCCCACTACTCCAGGCATCTATCCTTGGGAAACATGGTCGAGCACGGGATCGCCATTTGGGATAACGACAAAGAGGTTTTCGAAAAGATAAAAACATTTGAACCAACGACCATTTGGCAGCACCCGAGAGGGCAAGCGGTAATGAGTAGCCAGTCAACTGGAGACTACATCTACTTCGTGGAGTCCTTTGCTAATACACGAGTTCGAGCAAACCTTGATCACATTCTGGATCCAGAACGATATGAATCGCTAGCTTGGGATAAGGATTCACAATCCTACCGCTGGCAGTCCTCGCGAGCCCCCACCTCTCAGAACGAAGAGCAAGATTTAATACGAAGTAAGGAAATGCCTCCAGCAGATGCTCGCTACCTATTCAAAACTGGCGACGACACCATCTTCATTCACCGCAGTTCGATCCAGTGGAACCGTTTTCGCAAGCAATGGATCTTGATCGGCAACGAGTACAATAGAAAAAACGAACCATCCCACCTCGGAGAGGTTTGGTACGCGGAATCCGACCTCATTGATGGACCGTGGAGAAACGCCGTAAAGATTGCGACTCATCCTAAACAAACGTTCTACAACCCTCGGCAGCACCCTATCTTTGCATCTCACGACGATCGGGTAATTTACTTTGAGGGAACCTATACCAAAATGTTTTCAGGCAACCCCATCGCGACACCTCGCTACGAATACAATCAACTCCTATACCGATTGGACTTGAACTGGTAGTCCTTCCAATGACTTCATGCCAGTTGTAGTGGAACTCGCCAGAGTTCCCGCTTCTGAAGGGAATTCTGGCGAATCCCACTACGGTAGATTTATTTCTGCCGCTCTTTTAAAGAGCCACGTGGTTTCCGATGCTACTTTTGCCTTACCATCCACTGACACCGGTGTCAGTGGATTTAGATGACGCAAGGTAGAAACTACCTTACTTTACCTTGGTCTTAGCCCGAGTCGCTGACTTGGCCTTGGCATCCTTCGATACCTTGGCCGCTGGAGCGGCTGGTGGGTTCCTCAAGGCAGCCTGTGCTGCTGCCAGTCGAGCGATCGGCACTCGGAACGGACTGCAGCTTACATAATCCAAACCAATCTTGTGGCAGAACTCAACAGACGATGGATCGCCGCCATGCTCGCCGCAAATGCCCATCTTCAAGCCAGGCTTGGTCGCACGGCCCTTCTCGACACCGATTTGCATGAGCTGACCAACACCGGTTTGATCGATCGAAGCAAACGGATTCGCCTTGATAATCTCGAGCCCTTGGTAAGCTGGCAAGAAGGATCCGGAATCGTCCCGGCTCATGCCCAAGCAGGTTTGGGTCAAGTCGTTGGTACCGAACGAGAAGAAATCTGCTGACTCAGCAATCTCATCAGCGGTCAACGCACCTCGAGGAATCTCGATCATCGTGCCAACCGTGTAAGCAAACTTCTTGCCAGTTGCCTTCATGACCTCAGCAGCCACGCGGTGAACGATCTCGACTTGGAGATCGAGCTCTCGCTTAAAGCCGACGAGTGGAACCATGACTTCTGGCTTCACCTTGGTGCCGGACTTCAGAACAGCCGCCGCTGCTTGGAAAATCGCGCGAGCTTGCATCTCGGTGATTTCAGGACGCAAGATACCAAGTCGGCAACCCCGGAAGCCCAACATCGGATTGAACTCGTGCAGTTCTGCAACCAGTCGATCGACTTCGGCAGGGCTGATTCCCAACTGCTTGGCAACCTCAGCTTGACCCTTCTTGTTGTCGTGCTGTGGCAAGAACTCGTGCAATGGCGGATCGAGCAAACGAATGCAAGCTGGCAGACCGTCGAGAGCTTTGAAAATGCCTTCGAAGTCTTTTTGCTGATAAGGCAACAACGTCGCCAAAGCCTTCTTGCGATCCTCTTCGCTCTTTGCCAAGATCATTTGGCGAACAGCGATGATACGATCACCCTCGAAGAACATGTGCTCGGTTCGGCACAATCCAATACCGGCTGCACCGAAAGCGATCGCGTTTTCGACTTGGTCGGGTTGGTCCGCATTGGTTCGCAAGCCGAGTGTTCGGTACTTGTCAGCCAGCTTCATGATGAAGTCGTAGTACTGGAACACCTTGCTCTGTGCAGGCTTGAGCGTCTTGCCAATGAGGACTTGCTTGAGCTCGCTGTCAGCGGTGTCGATCTTGCCATGGAACACTTCACCGGTCGTTCCGTTGATGCTGATCGCGTCACCTTCCTTGAGGGTAACACCTTTGCACTTGAGGGTGCCTTTGTGGTAATCGATTTCGATATCACCGGCACCGGCCACGCACACCTTGCCCATTTGGCGAGCTACGAGAGCCGCGTGGCTGGAAACGCCACCCCGAGCGGTCAAAATACCGTCGGAAGCGATCATGCCTCGCAAATCTTCTGGGCTAGTTTCGATCCGAGCGAGAACAACGTTGTGCCCCTTGGCTGCAAGCTCTTCGGCTTTGTTCGCTGTGAAGACCACAACACCGGATGCAGCGCCAGGACCTGCTGGCAAGCCAACGGCCATCATGCGGCCATCCGACTTGGCCTTCTCGTAAGCCTTGGTATCGAAGATCGGCTGTAGCAATTGGTTGAGAGCTTCTGGGTCACCCGACTTGATCGCATGCTCGGGGGTCATCAACTTTTCCTTGACCATGTCGTGAGCGATCTTCACGTAGGCCAAAGCGGTTCGTTTGCCGTTTCGAGTCTGAAGCATGTACAGCTTCTTCTTCTCGATGGTGAATTCAAAGTCTTGGACATCGCCAAAGTTCTTCTCGAGAGTCTTTCGGACTTCGATAAGCTCCTTGTAGGCTGGACCGATGATCTTGTCCTTAGCCATTTCAGAGATCTTCAGCGGGGTGCGAACGCCGGCCACGACGTCTTCACCTTGGGCATTGACCAGGTACTCGCCGTAGAAAACGTTATCGCCGTTGGCAGGGTCACGGGTGAACGCGACACCTGTGGCACAGTCGTCACCCATGTTGCCGAACACCATGCTCTGAACGTTAACAGCGGTGCCCCATTCGTCTGGAATGCGGTACTTTTGGCGGTAGAGGATCGCTCGCTCGTTCATCCAAGATCCAAACACTGCGAAAACGGCTCCTTCGAGCTGCTTCATCGGATCGTTGGGGAACGCCTTGCCAGTTCGCTCTTTGATTAGTTTCTTGAAGCGGCTAACCAATTCCTTGAGGTGGTCGGAGGTGAGGTCTGTGTCTTCCTCAACTTTGACTTCCTTCTTGAGGTGGTCCATGACCTCTTCAAAAGGCTCGTGCTCGTTTTCGTGTCGCTTTTGGACACCCATGACGACGTCGCCGTACATTTGAAGGAATCGGCGATAAGAATCCCAAGCAAAGCGTGGGTTGTCGGTCGCTGCGGCTAGACCAGCACAAGTCTCGTCGTTCAATCCGAGGTTGAGGATGGTATCCATCATACCGGGCATCGAATCGCGAGCACCGGAGCGAACAGAGACGAGAAGAGGGTTCTTAGGATCCCCGAACTTCTTGCCGGTTTCCTTTTCCATCCATTTAACGGCTTTGACCATATCCCCAACCAATTCGGCTGGAGCTTTTTTGCCATTTTTGTAGTAATGGACGCAAACTTCCGTTGTAATGGTAAAACCGGGAGGGACCGGTAGACCGATCTTGGTCATCTGAGCAAGGTTAGCTCCCTTGCCACCGAGAAGGGCTTTCATCCCTCCATTTCCGTCGGTCTTGGATTTGCCAAAGAAATAGATCAACTTGTTAGCCATGGCCGGATACAACACTCCCGTAATGATACAAAAATCGAATAGTGGGCAATTCCCAGTAATTTTCGGCCAAAAGTCTACGCCCCCCCTGTAAAAACGTCAATTGCAACGAGACTCCGCCAACCCTCCATAAACGATCATCAATGACTAAATCGGACCTACCTTTGCAGCAACTCAAAGCGGCGATTATCGCGCCAGATGTTTCAAAATCCGATGGATTCGGGCGATTTATATGCGGCGATCGCTTTGCTATCACCGCTGGAGAATGGCTGGTATTAATACCCTATCAAAGTTTTACTTTCTGTAAGTCGCATCCAACAAAAGACTGGAAAGCGATCCCGAAAACGACTGAAAGCACTCTCACCGCGACCTCCGGGCTTAGCTTGTTCGACATTCAGTGCGGTGAAACGACCGTTGCTCTCGCAGCTAGGCACCCAGCAAGCCAGCCGCTCGTCGCCCTCCTCAAACGAGGGGGTACACCACCAGAATCTATTCAACGAGACTGGCGCAAACAGCTCGCCAAATTCGGTGCGAATCCTCCGAACATCTGCCGTGTCCTTTGCCAGCCGGACGGTCTGCTGGCGGTGATCCCCGAATGGGAACCCGCAGTCCTAAAATCCTCAAGCAAATCTCCTGGAAAACTCGGACCAGGCGTGGATGCAAAGATAATCGCAGAGAGGTTCGCGAGCTGGACCAACGTCACCTGGCCGTGGCAACAAACAAACAAAAAAATGGAGCAGCCCACTCCCAAAGCCAGTCCCTCTACCCCAGCGAAGCAAGACCGAGAGCAAGGGTCCATGCATAATCCGGTCATCAAACCGGTACTTGATACACGCAAAGGAACGACCAGGCCGCAAACGATAAAACCGGCGGCAGCCGAGACGACCAGTAAATCCCAATCCATTAAACCTCAATCAAAGCGGGATCGCGTCAGCTCAAAGCGGGAGCCCGTCAGCCAGCGTCGGCTTTTGGTCACGGGAGCGATAGCGGGCTCAATCGTACTGGCCTCGGTTATCGCTTGGGCAAGCTGGCCGTCTGGGAAAAACAATCCGCAAGTGTCGTCGAAGCCCGTAGCAGAAGAACCACTCGAACCGGAAAAAGGGGCCGAGTCGGCAGCGGCAGAATCGGATGAGGACTCCATGGAAACTCTCGAAGTCTCGAGCGACTTAGAGCTCGCGGAATTGTCGTCATCGGATTCTTTTGCTTCGCTTGATTCCCTTACCTCGGGCTTGGACTCTTTTGCAGCCTTGGAAGGCAAGCTGGAGAGTGTGGTCAAGCTCGATGAACTAGACACCTCGAACATCATCGCTCGATCGCTTCAGCCAAAACCTGGTGAGGCAGCCCCTAGTGAGGCAGATAGTACACCCATGGCTCAGGCCTCCGAACTAGGACTAGCGATGTCGGATGAACTGGAGGGTGAAACGGCGACCGCAGGGGAGGGAGACAAAACCGATGAGAACATCGTTGACGATGGAATCGCACCGACGGAGTTCCGCCGCAAGGACCGATTAACTGCTGCATCCAAACGAGAGCGAGTCAACTTTGGCTTTAACGTCCCGCCGAAAGAAGCAGGCTGGTCGGTGCAGCTGGATGTTGACGAACCCTTCCCGAAATCGTTTGTGTTCGCCCCAGACGACGTCACGAGTATGGTAGGGCCAGGAAAGGCATCCTGGGTGCTCGGATTGGAGGACGAAGAGCCCGAACTCATTGTGGAAATGACCGTGAAGCCTGGGCGACGATGGGAGTTGCTCTGGCAAGTCGGGTACCGCGAGACACGAGCTGCACCCGCGAGATTGATCGGCCCAGATGACGCGAGGCGAGTCCTATCGCAATTAGTCTCGGCGAAGAGTTTTGTAGGCAGGATGCTTCTACAAAATCAGGCTGCTCGCGATGCCAGGTTGCGTGGCCCAATCGACCTTACAGAGCAACGACGACAACTCGAGAGGCAGGATCGCGAGATCGAGCAAGCGATCAATCGATGGAAAACCATAGATGAGATTAGCGGGATCGTCTTTCGGCAGACGCAGATCTCGTTCGATGCTGTACCAGGTACCAATAGTACCAACTAGGGTTGCTAGAAACATGCCAGGTGCAACTATACTCGGTGCAACTAGTTGATTAGATCTAAAAAGAACCGCCACTTCTCGCCGATCACCACCCCCTTCACCCTCCCCAAACGCCGTTTGGGGAGGGTCAGCCCGCGAAAGCGTGGCTGGGGAGGGGTTGGACGCTGCGGTCATCGAGCCCTACCCTCCCCGGCAATCTCGCTTAGGGCTCGATTGCCGACCCTCCCAGTCGCTTCACTGGGAGGGTGAAGTGGGTGGCAATCAGCGCGAAGTGCCAAAGCACAAGAGCACTTCTGCTACGCGAGCGATGCCTCTCAGCGAGCTGACGCTGCGGTGGAAATAGCCACCTCCCATTCCGAGGCAACGGTCGACCATTGATATCGATTCGCGACCTTGCGAGCTCCGCTAGTAATACGTTGCTCCAACTGCGCATCGCCGTCGAGCTGCTTCAAAAACAGAGACAGCTCGGAAATGTCTTGCATCATAAACCCTGACTCGAGATGCTTTATGCATTCCCCGACGGCGGGACTAAAGTTGGTCACAAAACACGGCAAACCAGCCGTCATAGCCTCAACTAGTGCTTGAGGAAAACCCTCGTATCGACTGGCCATCACGAACGCTCGCGCTTGGCAATATTCACTCCAAACATCTGAGGTCCAGCCACACCACTGAACTCGATCCCCAATCTCCAATTCCTCTGCCAACCGTTTCAACTCTGTTTCCAAAGGCCCTTTCCCAACGATCCGCAAAACCCAATGAGGCAATTGAGCTTGTGCGGCTTTCCATGCGTGCAGGATCCTGTCTATCTGCTTTTCAGGGGCCAAGCGACCAACGAATAGCAATCGGTTCGGCTCAGTGGAAACTGCTGCGCTTTGGTGAGTGTTTCCTTGGTCCAATGCCTCCAAGCTAGGAGACTCAATTGCCGATGGGATCGTGAGAAACGTGGCTGGCGTACTCTTTGGAAAGTATTCCTTTCGCAGGTAATCGCTAACATCTGCGGACTGAGACACTACGACTTTCGCCCGGCAATAGACCCTACGGCGAATTCTCTCCCAGAACTTTGGCAAAGTTTGAAACCGAGGGTCACTTCTTTCCGAGATCAAGACGGGGTACTGCTTTCCGAGAGCGAGCAAGACCAACGCGTTCGTCCGATCGCAAAAACTAACAACGACATCAGGTTGAAATCGGGCTGCGATCTTCTTGAGTCTTCGCACACATTGAACATGGAAAATCAGCTTCGTCAGGATGTTGGCAGTTTCTGGGAGTGGATGCTCGTTGTCAAACAGAGAGAACCGCTCAACTCGCGCGTCCAACGGATAGGCATCGCGTTCCTTTGAAGAAATCGTAACAAGAGCCAGTTCGGGAATTGTGGAATTGCGAGCCAAATGATTGGCCAAGCAAGCCATTTGGCGCTCCGAACCTCCCCCTTCGAGGGCATGAATCACCAATAAAATACGTCGACCGGCCAGGCAATCCGAAAAACGATTAGGTTCAGTCTGGTTACTCAATCGGTCGGCTCGTCTGGCGGTAAAAAAAAGGTAAACTACGTTTGCTTAAGTCGGGATGAGCCTCGGTCGCCCCTTTCCGTCGCCCCTTAATGTAACAACTATTTCTCCTCTCTAACATGATAGATCGATCATCCTTGTATGGAAGCATCCGTGAGCAAGCGTTGGCCCGACAAACCTGACCAGCCCGAAGGGACAGTTCGTATCATTATGGTAGGAGACATTGTCGGGAAACCGGGAATGGAAATCGCTTGCCACGCTTTTCCGAAACTCCGAGCGCGTGCCGGAGTGGATGTTATTATTGCCAACGCGGAGAATGCGGCCGATGGGGCGGGCTTGACTATGGCCCAGTTCAAACGATTAGTAGAAGCCGGTGTCGATGCGATTACGCTCGGCGATCACATATATAAAAAGAAAGAGATTGCAACCGCCCTCAAGGAGCAATCAAACATCGTAAAGCCAGCCAACTTCCCCGCAACAGCCCCCGGTCGAGATCATTGCATCGTGCGGGCCCGCTGCGGCGTGGATATCGCGGTGATCAGCTTGTTGGGACGAGTCTTTATGCGTCCGGTGGATTGCCCCTTTGCGGCGGTCGATCGTGTCCTAGCTCAGATTCCGGATACTTGCAAAATCCGAATCTGCGACCTACACGCCGAGGCGACCAGCGATAAACAGACGATGGGACGCTATCTGGATGGACGCGTCAGTGCGTTGCTTGGGACTCACACCCATGTTCCGACTGCGGATGAATGCATCCTACCCAAAGGAACTGCGTTTCAATGCGATGTGGGAATGACCGGCCCTCACGAGAGCATCATAGGTCGCTCCATCGATCCTGTTCTCAACACCACACTGTCCTTTGATCCCAACTCTTTTCACGTCGCCACCGAGGATGTTCGCCTAAGTGGAACTATAGTGGATATCGATCCCACAACGGGGTTAGCCCTCCAAATCGCACGCCTGCAACTAAAAAAACTAGAACTGGAATCGCTGTAAGGTGAGTGATCGCGAACAAATAAAAGAACCCGAGGCCCGAGACCTATCGCCTTGGATCGGACTCGATATCGGTGGAGCCAACATCAAAGCAGCTCACACCAACGGCTGGTCCAACCACTGCGTATTTCCGATGTGGAAGCAACCAAATTTGCTCGCCGCAGCTCTGGCCGAACTCTTGGAACGCGCACCTCCATTCTCTGGTATTGCGGTGACCATGACGGGCGAGTTAGCCGATTGCTTTCCAACGAGAGCTGTGGGAGTCGCCTCGATTCTCGATCAAGTGACCACGATACTTCCGGCTCAATTAGTCCGTGTTTATTCCGTGCAAGGAACCTGGCTAACCGTAGGAGCTGCAGCTCGATCGCCATGGACCGTAGCGGCATCCAATTGGGTTGCCTTAGCCAATTTTTTAGCAAGCCGATTCGCCGAAGGCAGAAGCTTGCTCGTCGATATAGGCTCCACCACAACCGATATCATCCCGATTTCCGATGGGCGAATCGCGGTTGAAGCCACAACCGATTCGCAGCGTATGCAATGTGGAGCATTGGTTTACACCGGAGTTGAACGATCCAATGTCGCTGCGATCTCCAGGACGGTCCCCTTATTCGGTTCGCCCTGTCCGTTGATGAACGAGTTATTCGCGACCGCTTTAGATGTCCATTTATGGTTGGGGGACATTGCAGATAATCCCTCAGACAACCAAACTGCGGACGGTGCACCCGCTACGCGTGCCCACGCGAGATTTCGATTAGCGAGAGTTGTCGGTGAGGATGGTTCCACTCTGGCCGATGTCGACATAGATGCAATCGCCAATCAAATACGAGCCGACCAAACCGCCTTGATCGCCAGAGGGCTCGAACAAGCGTCCCTCGCCGCTTGGGCCAACGCCGGTTCTACCTCTAAAAGATCCAGAGCAACGAAAGCAAAGCCACCATCGGGAACCATAAGTCCGAGCGGTTGTTTGCCAGAGCGAGTACTTGTTTGCGGGCATGGAGCGTTCTTGGTGGAGGATGCCATGCGGTTGCTGGGTTGGGAAGTTCCCAGAGTCGATTGGTCGAGTTGCTTTGCCCCCGAACTCTCCCGTATCGGCCCCGCATACGCAGTAGCCATGCTGGGCTCTCAGCATGGAATGAGTGCAGCAGCACCTCGCTAGTCGACTCAAGGAACATCGATGACTCGACCGTCGGATCGGTTCCCCAAGAAACGCAATACTTGCGGATCGATGGTGTACGATAGAGTCGTTACACTTCCATCGCACAATACGAAATTTCCTCCGCTCGGATGAGCGGAGCCAAAACTACCCACGGAAATCAAGTTAGTTCGGTCAGATAGGTACGGCCATGCGGGATTCGTGCTTCGGTGATTGTCGTTGTTGAAGCCGCCAAAGAGAATCTCGTTGTCTCCATAGTCACGCCCATTGAGATAGTTGTCTTTCGAGATGTACTTTTCTCCATAGAGGATCGTGTTGCTTGCTCCGTCCGTGATGGCGGCAAGAGTTACATGCCTCCTGAGCCACGATATCCCGCTCCAATCGGCTGGAGCCCTGGGCCATGTGTTGGTGTTCGTAAGATGGTCGGCTTCTGCCAACGTAGCAGGACCAGCAAATCCAGAGGGCCAAAACGCAGGGGTCGGCAAAGACGGGTCGACCGCCCCATCTCCCGCATTGATGGCATAGTCCCCTCGTGCAACGGAATCGATAGGGCCGGCCAGTCCACGTTGGTTCCTGCAATCCGCGCAGGTCGGATCCATGGCGAAGAGCTCTGCACCACGACGGCTTGGACAGTTAAAGGTTGACACCGGGGTTTGCAATCTTAACCTGAGTTCTGCATCACGACTCTCTGGAGTGCTGTAGTACCGCCCCAATTCGTACAATGCAGATTGCTCCATATAAGGAAGTATCGTAAAAGTCCAACTCCCTGGCTGTTCGTTTCGGCCACCGATGTCAGCGAAGCCAGGCCATTGGTATCCCCACCCTCCTGATGGAAAGCGTCGACTAGAGGACTCGAAATTCATGGTCGCCAAGCCAAGCTGCTTCAAGTTGTTCTTGCACTGCAGCCTCCGAGCCGCTTCCCGTGCCGCTTGAACCGCAGGTAGCAACAAATTCACTAGCAGACCAATGATCGCGATCACGACCAAAAGTTCGAGAAGTGTAAAACCTATGCGTTTTGTTTTCATCTTATCCTCGTTTCTGATCGACTCTGAGTGCTGAATACTCCCCTTTCGGGCAAGACTGGCAAGCTACTCATCCGCTCGCTCAACATGTATTGCAAATGTCGCCAACCATCGCGCCAGGGACGCAAATGAGGCGGTCGACTCCTGCCTGCTTTTCGCAATCTCGCGGGTACTTGCCCCACTTTTAATCCCGCAAGAGCGGATTTCGCGATCATCTCGCTGGCAAACTCCATCCCAGTACTTTTACAATTGAGGCTCAATATTGCATCGCGTCGAAAGGCTCGGATGCCACAGTGAAAATCATGAACCGTCGAACGGAACAGCAGGCGACCAACCAGGGAGAGAACGGGGTTGCCTAGATATCTATGGAGCCATGGCATCGCTCCCGGTGCAATGCCACCAGCAAACCGATCTCCGACCACCAGTTCGTATCCAGCATCGAGCTTTGCGATGAAGGTGGGGATCTGGGAAAAATCGTAACTACCGTCTGAGTCTCCCATAACGATGTAGTTGGTGGAAGCGGCTTGAATGGCAGCCCAGATCGCAGCTCCGTATCCGCGAGTGGGAACGTGAATAACCACGGCACCACTGGATGTCGCGATTTGTTGGCTACCGTCGGTGCTACCGTTATCCCCGACCACAATTTCGCCCGCCAGGCCAGCCGATCGAAAGGTCGCCTGGCATTCGGCAATGCAACCACCTATAGTCTCCGCTTCATTCAAACATGGCATTACCACGGTGAGAAACGGTTCGTTGTCCGTGTGCGCGACAACCGCAGATTCAGATTGGATCGGTGTCGACATCATACTATCCTACTTGCGGCCACTTCGTCCGAAAACAATTCCCCACAGCTTGCATCTTGCGTTCTGCCGTTCGGGTGCTGGTCCCCCATGTCAGAGCAATCTCCGCATTGGAATAACCCTGCCATCGCAATGACACCCAATCTTTCAAATCATGGCAAGCGAGCAAATCCATAAGCTCTCGAATCATGCTGAGGGTTTCGAGCTCTCTCATATCGTACCACGGTATTCGACAAGCGTATAAAGCATCGAAGAGTGCAGAGAGATCTTCGCTCAACGATCTTTTCTTTCGTTTGATATACCTGGCCCGATCAATACATCGCTCGACGATCATTCGATGGACGATTGAGTTCAATTGGCTTAAAGTGGACCAGCGTTTGTTGGAAGTACGCAGTGCAAGCCAAAGCGATGCCATGATTTCGTTGGCTATATCGTCTTCGATTTGCAGGCATTGATCTTCCCGGCACAATCGCTTGCGACAGCGTCGACGAACGGAAGCGATAAAATGATCGTAGATCCATTGAAAAGCATCTGAGTCCCCCTCTCGAATGCGCTCGATCGTAGGAACGAGGTTCGTATCATCATCATTCGGCCGCGAATTCATGAATAAACTCCTCCAGTTCGATCACGCGAATATTATCGCAATTGCATGACGTTTCGAATCTCTCAATATCTTGTTGGGAGGCGTTCCCCAGGCTTCGACATAGATTCCTACAGCATGATTTCGATTGGCGAATACGTAGTCACCGTCAAAAGGAAGCTCGGATAGCATCGTTGTTGCAGTCATTCGAAAAGAACATACTGAACTCCACCAGCTATCGCAGCACTAGTGACCTAGATGCATGGTACACTGGTGGCAGAGTTGGAGTCAAGTGATTTTGCTGAGGATTTTTCATCGCGGAATTCCCAATGTGCCCAAATCGTATTACGAACCTTACGGAGCGACAGAAAAGACAGGATGGGACTGTCTCGTTTATTGCAAGCGATCGGGAGTCTTTGTGCTCTATCAAATCCCTAAGTCGATTAGAAAACGCTCACATGAATGTGGTCAAGGAAACTTCCATGCAACAATCCCCTCTTAGGTGGGGTACAAACTTATTGGATCGCTGCAGGGACTAGCGATGGTTTGCCCCAAGGTTCTTAAGCTCCGGGTAACCGCCGTCGATTTTGAGTTCATGGAGCACTCGGTTGGAAAAATACTCTAGAAGCTCTTTGTTTTTGATCGGCCCCAGATCTCTTGCCCACACGATCTTAGAGTGATCGATGTCGGCAGAGTTGTAACACCATTCGTCATGTGGCGAGTGATCCGGTCCATACTCCACCAGAACTAAGTGCATGCCGGCGGTTGCCTGTAAGTCTTGCTCGATGGCTCGTCGTTTGTGCTGCCACACGCGAACTGTAGAAAAGAATTTTCTCGAATGATCGAATTCTTCGGATCGTTCCAGGATAGTAAATCCAATGGTCGTGATGGCAAACAGAAGTCCTATTTCGAACTTAAATAACTTAAGCGATGCCAAGGCTGCCAATGCGATTCCGATCCAGCACCACAAAAACGGAACGAGCGGAGCGAGATAATGAGGATGCATCCAAACCGTTTGGCTATGCATGATAATCACTAATCCGAACGCAGCTAGGGAAACGATTGCCAATTCCCGAACAGTTCGGTCGCGGGATGGAATCATTTTGGCCATCGCGATGATGATGCCTAGGATCGCTAAGACGGAAAGCCCACGGCCCAAAAAGAATTCCCAGAGCGTAGTGAGATAGGTGAGCTTTGTTTGAACATAACCGTCCCACGATTGCTGTTCCCGAAAGATACCAGCTTCCCAATCCGCGTGGAACGCGCGCATGGATTCATTGTGATAAACAGGCTCGTCACGCAATGTTTGAGCCAAAAACATCGGCGTCATGGAGTATCGGTTTTCGTAGCTGAAATACGGCATTCGCAATGCATTGCCGGTAACACGAGCGTTGTAGTAGCCAATCCAACTCATGCCGGTGATGGCAAGCAAGACAGGAACCAGTAAAGGCTTGCACCAACTCGAAAAAGCCCATCCCTTGGTGAATCGCATCCATGCAATTAAAGCACCGAGCGAGAGGGGAATGGCAACCAAGAACCCTTCGAGTGGACGGGAAATGGCAAGTAGCCAGAGGCCAAGAATGAATAACGAATACCACAGCGTAGGCCTAGTCGTCAGCTCGCGATAGAATCGATTTCCAGGTGGCATCATCTCGTGCTGGATGATTGCAGACGTTTCATTGGAGGACCGATTCAGCCGAATCAGCGCACCGATTGCTAAGGCGCCACCCAAGCAAGCCACAGCACCACCCCAATAGCATTGAGCCCAGTAGCCGATCTGCCCTACGTAGGAGGTGCAGTTCATAGTGAACGCGAATAACATCCCACAAGCAGCCGCCCAAGGGCGTCTTGCAAAGGGAGCCATGGCCCAAGCCATCGCGGTCCCGGCCAGAGCGAGGCTAAACCACACGCCAATGATCGGATGCCCCAACAAGATCCCGACGGCTAGAAAGATGCCTTGGCCGGGAGGGTATTTCGATGCATATTTCGGGTGTTGCAAGACGTGCATGGCTTCGAAATGTTCTGCCATGGGATGAGGCGGATTCGCAAGTCTCCCGTTTGCGAACGTGTCACCCGCGAGCAGATAGGAAAACTCATCATGAATCCGAGGATAGGCAGGCGGGAGTAGCAGCGACATCCCGAAATGGATGAGATACGAAGCGATGAACAAGACAAAGTAGAAACGGAGACTTGGCCCCATCGTTCGATCAACAGACATTGTATTGAAAGTTGCTAGGGTGTCGGACGTCGGTAATACCTTGAACAACACTGTGGAGTGAAGCCCATTCTTAACTCCAAGTTTAACCGCACGGGCATCGCCCTGCGCTGAATCGTTTAACCGCATGGGCATCGCCCTGCGCTGCGGCCTCCAGGGGCGGCCCACAAAGACACTCCCAGTATACAGTAACCTGAGCATCCTGTACCCGTCCGAGTTAGAACGCTCAACGCAGCCCGATGGGCGTGCGGTTAAACAACGGGGCATCGCCCCACCGACGCAAGGTCGGCATGGAGGCGGGGGGCAGCACCGAACAGCTTGGTCGTTAGCCTCTCCCGTTCGGCCCACGTTTTGCCTCCTCTTTGGACTTTCTATAAATTTCCCGAGAATCCATGTCGCAAAATCACTCCGTTTGTCGCATCTACTTAGAGGGGCATGGTGACGGACCATTTAGAAACCGTGGCGTTTATGCCTCGCATGGTGCAGGAGGCGACTCCCGTGGTAGGACAACTAGACGGCTTCATGGAAATTGGGATAGCCAATTGCACACTATGCCTGATCACACTCAAGAAATGTAACTGACATGGACCAAACAGGCTTTTCAAGATGGACGATGGGTCTCTTTCTCTTTTGCCTTTGGCCTAGTGCCGTCTTAGGAGACGACTTTGTATCCGAGGTATTCGATCAATGGAGGCAATACGAAGGGCTTTCCATTCGGGGGCGGGTCAAAGGAACGTATGGGACAGATGATAACATCGCTCACGTGGATAGAGAATTCGTCGTTAACATTGCAAAGACACAACCAGGTTCGCCTCCCAAATATGAGGTTTGCTACTACGAAGACAATCCCGGTGAACCACACATCGATGCGAAGAAGATCATTATGGAGGCAGAGGCTTTCATTGATGGGGCACGGGTACTTTTCACACGTCATTTGATCTCTCAGAAACCGCCGGACGCGCTTCTAAGCAACTTCAATATGAATTTCTCAGGGGGTAGTATGGAGACTTTTGTTGTGCTCCAGACTGTTGCCGTAGGATTTGATTCTCTGCTGCCTTTTCAAGCCGTGGGAAAGAGAAAGAGGGCTGACTTCAACCTCCCGATGGAATTTCTTGGTGAGACCGAGTATTTGGGACTCCCCTGTTATCATATTCGTATCAATTGGGCTGGACAAGATGGCTATTACCACGAATTGTACACGACGCGTTATCCGAGCATTCAGCCACTAAAGTTGGTGAAAACGAATCTTCCCAATGATTATCGCAAAATTCTTGAGCGAAGGACCGTTGTTTCCGCTAAAAATTTTGGATCCGTCGTTATACCTACCCACGCAAAATTTATTTTTTCCAATAGGCCTTCTGAAGTGTGGATTCATAGTGTAGAGCCATTACCGGACGATCATGTTGGCATTTACGACTATGACAAGCACACAGGGGTTATTCTTGCAGGCGAATACGCAGATGCGACAGCACGCGGTAGTGGCCGGATTCCAGTCCCAGGGAATGAGAAATTTCTACATCACCCCTACACTGACGAGGAAGCTGAAAAGATTCGAAAATACCTGCTCATGAATCAACCTGGGGTTAAGCCAAAGGCGGATTGGCTCAACTACGTGTTTTGGGCGTTTAATATCGCGGCCGTTGTTGTGATCGGACGCTATGTGTACTTGAAGATAGCGAAGAAAGCATGATTGGGATAAGGGTTTGCGTTTCTAGCTGTTTAGTCATCGCCCCACTGACGCAAGGTCGTAATGGAGGCGGTGGAGTAACACCGAACAGCTTGATGGTTATCCTCTCCCGCTCGGCCCGCGAATCTTTCCTTTTGCGATTTTTTGGAAAGTTATCCGAGAATCCATGTCGCAAAATAACCCCGTTTGTCGCATATCATTATAACGGGTTTGTTTGTTCGATAGATTTGCGAATTGGAGAGAATTATGCGTACGATTTTTGGATGCTTGGCGTTGGCGGTTGCTGGACTCGGATTAAGTCTATCTGATTCCACAAGGTTGCTCGATCCTTCAGAAGAGGCTAATGCCGTCGGTGCAGGGGTGTTTTCTGTTAAGACGTGTATATTAGTTAGTAATAATGGTTGCTATAACGGAAGTCATGCACCTGGAGGCCCATGTGACAGTACCCAAGAAGGTGATGTTGGGACTAATTGTGACCTAAGGAACATTGAAACTTGTCAAACAATGAGTGGATGGTGGTCAAACTGCTCAGGCACCGCTTTGGTAACTTGTCCCGCTGGACATGCCTATCAATGCCAAGCACTCGCGGGAGGCGGTTTTGCGTGGATATCGATCAATGCAAATGCACCTTGCGGCAATTACGAAGTTTGCACAGTATCACCTTAGGCGTTGGACAAGTATTCGCCTTAATGGGTGAATTGTGGGAAGGTTCATTTGAGACGTAGGCGATTCACAGTTTCATGAGTATCACTGATTACCGAACGTGTAGGTGGTTTCCGTGGTCGCAGTAGTGTCAAGTTAAATGGTAATGATCATTTAGCTTAGTGTTAGGCTCGTCGCAGGTCACCCAAGCCTATGGATTTGAGTTTTCGTATTCCCAACCTACACATCAAGACGCTGTGTTAAGAGAAAGAGATTTTATGGAGATAACGCGATTTGCACGATGGATGGTGGGTCTCTGGCTCTTTTGCCTTTGGCCTGCAATCGTTTCCGGTGACGACTTTGTATCCGAGGTGTTCGATCAATGGAGGCAATACGAAGGGCTTTCCATTCGGGGGCGGGTCAAAGGAACCTATGGGACAGATGATAACATCGCTCACGTGGATAGAGAGTTTGTCGTTAACATCGCGAGGACGAAACCAGGCTCGCCTCCCAAATATGATGTTTGCTACTACGAAGACAATCCTGGTGAACCACACATCGACGCCAAGAAGATCATCATGGAGGCAGAGGCTTTCATTGATGGGGCACGGGTACTTTTCACACGTCATTTGATCTCTCAGAAACCGCCGAGTGCGCGACTTAGTGTTCTCAACATGAACTTCTCAGACTGTATGACCGAAACGCATCTAATTTTGCGGACAATTGTCGGAGGCCTTGATACTAGGCCTGTCTATCATGCTGTCGGAAAGGTAAAGAGGGCTGACTTCAACCTCCCGATTGAATTTCTTGGTGAGACCGAGTATCTGGGACTCCCCTGTTACCATATTCGTATCAATTGGGCTGGAAAGGATGGCAATTACCACGAATGGTACACGACGCGATACCCGAGCATTCAGCCGCTAAAGCTGGTGAAAGCGAATCTCCCCGATGATTATCGCAAGATTCTTGAGGGAAGGACCGTTGTTTCCGCTAAAAATTTCGGATCCGTCGTTATGCCTACTCATGCAAAATTTATTTATTCCAACAAGCCTTCTGAAGTGTGGATTCATGGCGTAGAGCCATTGCCGGATGATCATGTTGGCATATACGACTATGACAAGCACACAGGGGTTATCCTCGGAGGCAAATACGCTGACGCGACAGCACGCGGTAGTGGCCGGATTCCTGTCCCAGGGAACGAAAAATTTCTACATCACCCCTACACTGACGAGGAGGCCGAAAAGATTCGCAAGTACCTTCTAATGAACCAACCTGGGGTTAAGCCCAAGGCCGATTGGCTCAACTACGTGTTTTGGGCCTTTAATATCGCGGCCGTTGTTGTGATCGGACGCTATGTGTACTTGAAAGTAGCGAAGAAAGCATGATTGGCATGCGGATTTGCGTTTCTAGCTGTTTAGTCATCCCCCCACCGACGCAAGGCCGTAATGGAGGCGGTGGAGTAACACCGAACAGCTTGGTGGTGATCCTCTCCCGCTCGGCCCGCGATTGTCTTGTTTTCGGACTCTAAAAATTTCCCGATAATCCATGTTGCAAAATCGCTCCGTTTGTCGCATATCATTGTAACGAGTTTGTTTGTTTGATGGATTTCCAAATTGGAGAGAATTATGCGTACGATTTTTGGATGCTTAGCGTTGGCAGTTGCTGGGCTCGGATTAAGTCTATCTGATTCCACAAGGCAGCTCGATATCTCAGAAGAGGCTAATGCCGTCGGTGCAGGAGTGTTTTCTGTTAAGACGTGTATGTTAGTTAGTAATAATGGTTGCTATAACGGAAGTCATGCACCTGGAGGGCCATGTGACAGTACCCAAGAAGGTGATGTTGGGACTAATTGTACCCTAAAGAATATTGAAACTTGTCAAACAATGAGTGGATGGTGGTCAAACTGCTCAGGCACCGCTTTGGTGACTTGCCCCATTGGACAGGCCTATCAATGCAAAGCACTACAAGAAGGTGGTTTTGTGTGGGTGTCAACGGGAAATGCACATTGCGGCAATTACGAAGTTTGTACAGTATCACCTTAGGCGTTGGACAGGTATTCGCCTTAATGGGTGAATTGTGGGAAGTTTCCTTTGAGACGAAGGCAATTAACAGTTTCATGACTATCACTGATTACCGGACGTGTAGTTTGTTTTAGTCGTCACTGTAGTTTCAAGCTAAATGGTAACGGCCATTTAGCTTAGTGTTAGGCTCGTCGCAGGTCACCCAAGCCTATGGATTTGAGTTTTCGTATTCCCAACCTACACATCAAGACGCTGTGTTAAGAGAAAGAGATTTTATGGAGATAACGCGATTTGCACGATGGATGGTGGGTCTCTGGCTCTTTTGCCTTTGGCCTGCAATCGTTTCCGGTGACGACTTTGTATCCGAGGTGTTCGATCAATGGAGGCAATACGAAGGGCTTTCCTTTCGAGGTCGGGTCAGAGGAATCATTGGAGTAGCTGGTACAGAGGAGCATGACACCCACTTGGACAGAGATTTCGTGGTTAATATCGCTCGAACACAACCAGGTTCGCCTCCCAAATATGAGGTTTGCTACTACGAAGACAATCCCGGTGAACCACACATCGATGCGAAGAAGATCATTATGGAGGCAGAGGCTTTCATTGATGGGGCACGGGTACTTTTCACACGTCATTTGATCTCTCAGAAACCGCCGAGTGCGCGACTTAGCGTGCTCAATATGAATTTCTCAGAGTGTCTGACCGAAACGCATCTGATAATGCAGACAATTGTCGGAGGCGTTGGTATTAGGCCTGTCTATCAAGCTGTCGGCAAGGTAAAGAGGGCTGACTTCAACCTGCCGTTTGAAATTCTTGGTGAGACCGAGTATTTGGGACTCCCCTGTTACCATATTGGTATGAATTGGGTTGGAAAGGATGGCTTTTACCACGAATGGTACACGACGCGATACCCGAGCATTCAGCCGCTAAAGCTGGTAAAAGCGAATCTCCCCGATGATTATCGCAAGATTCTTGAGCGACGGACCGTTGTTTCCGCTAAGAATTTCGGTTCGGTCGTTGTGCCTACTCATGCAAAATTTATTTATTCCAACAAGCCTTCTGAAGTGTGGATTCATAGCGTAGTGCCATTGCCGGATGATCATGTTGGCATATTCGACTATGACAAGCACACAGGGGTTATTCTCGGAGGCAAATACGCTGACGCGACAGCACGCGGCAGTGGCCGGATTCCCGTCCCAGGGAATGAGAAATTTCTACATCACCCCTACACTGACGAGGAAGCTGAAAAGATTCGAAAATACCTGCTCATGAATCAACCTGGGGTTAAGCCAAAGGCGGATTGGCTCAACTACGTGTTTTGGGCGTTTAATATCGCGGCCGTGTTTGTTATCGGACGCTATGTGTACTTGAAAGTAGCGAAGAAAGCATGATTGGCATGAAAGAGATTTTCGTTCTGCTGAGCTTATTCGCGCCAATGGTAGTATTACCGTCTCGATCGGATGATGCTGCGTTATCCAATCAAGAGTCGAATGAGATGCCTCAGTGGCAGTTTAAGTACTGTGGTAAGGCTGTTGCCGAGCTGGCGGCATGGCGCATAGCTGGACGCGCCTTGAACGGGGAGCAATACCAGCGGCTCGCGCAGCAACAGTCATCGAGCATGACCGATGTTAGATTAACGCTAGAGGAGAATGGCTTTCAGGTCCGATCGTTTTCGGTATCGCAGCACGATTTCTTGGGCCTGATGTGGGTTGAGAGGTTGGTCAGATTCCAATATGGTCAAGTCGTTGTGCTAGTTCCTGCTCAACAAGGTGCCGAGTCAGAGATCGGACATTTTTGTGTCGTGGATTGGTTGGGAAAGGACGAAGCCAATCTTATTGAGCCGTGTACTGGATCAGAGATCAAGATGAACATTTCTGATTTGGCTGACAAAGAAGGAAGAATCCTTTTGCAGCACGTTTTAGAGCCTTCCCAGCGTTACCTTGCTGCTCCCGTTTCTTTGCAAAAGGTTTGCTGGCTGACGATCCTTCCCCTCGTTGCGTTATCGATTCTTGTTTCTCAACGAAAGAAGACAACTAAGACGTGAACAAGAAGTCTAAAATAATAGTACTCTTGGGGTGCTTATCGCTTTTACTGGGTGGAGTTGCAATACTGTACTTTGCACGAGGGAACGCGATTGCCTGTAGCATCTCTAACGCTACCGTCGAATGGGGGGATGTGCAACGGTACCAGAAGTTATCCACCACTCTCACGGTAACCAATCACACTCGAGAGACAGTGAGTCTTGACACGATGGTGCTTAGCTGCACCTGCTTAACCAGCACGTTTAGCCCTACAGAGTTAGCGCCACAGGCCTCTGTCTCCTTTGACGTGTCGCTCAACCCTCTGGTGCTTGGGATAGGCGAGCAATCATTTAAGATCGAGACCACTCCAAAACAGAAGCACGAAATATCCACTCGATTTTTGTACAATGTCGTCGAGGGGGTGTGTATCAAGCCCGAGTCGACGTGGCTAGGGGTGACACACCATGCGGACAGTTTCCCCAAGACGATTGAAGTTAGTATTTCGGGACTTCCCCAATCGACACTGGTCCAGGAGGTAATCGGCGTGAAAGATGGCAATCCCAAAGTCCCCGCCGCCCTGAGTTACGAAGCCAGCTTGACTAGGTCGTCTTACGCAACCGAAAGAGAGATGCCTGCAATTGGACCGACTTTGAAAATCACGATATCGAATCCTAAAAACCAGATAGGAAATTTCTCCGACAACCTTGTTCTTGTTCTCAAGTCCTCCGCCGGTCAACTTGATCTACCTTTTAGCACACATGGTTGGTTAACTGAGTAACGTAATGCGGGACTCATTTAGTCAGCTAGAATATTTAAGTAATCTTAGTCGGAATCGTTTGATTCTTCCTCTATTCGGTTGGTGTGTTGCCGCTGCTTGTCTTCTTGTCTCCGCAATCTACCAATCACCCGTAAATGATGAGTTTGGTCATTTGTATGCGGGGCTCCTGTATTGGCAACACGCCGATACGGCCATGTTTAACGTGAATCCTCCTCTGCTTCGTAGCATCGCAGCGTTGCCAGGTGTTGTCTCAGGACTTCGGGCCGATGATCAGCAGGAACGGATCTCGGCAGAACCTTTACGATTGCATCGACCTGAATTTCCTTTGGGTAGGGAACTGTTTATTCGCAATCCCACCGATTTTCAATGGGCTCTCACCGTGGGTAGGTTTTCCGTTGTCGCGGTAACCCTCTTAGGGGGCTGGCTCTTGATGTCCTGGGCACGTCAATTGATTGGCCAGAGCCTCGGGGAATCAAGTCCCTGGGTGCGACGCGCAGGGTGGATGGCCGCAGGTTTCTGGTTGGCTCAACCTCAAATCCTATCTCATGGCGCCTTGATCACGGGTGATGTTGTCTGCGCTGTGATGATGCTGGCGACCTTGCGCGTTCTCGGCTGGACTCTGGAAAAGTTCAACGCCATTCGTGCCATCCTGCTAGGGGCTATTTTAGCGATCGCGATTCTATGCAAGTTTACGGCATTGGCACTTGTTCCCTTGATCGTTTTTGCTTTAGCATGGAATGCTCATCGATACTCTCTGGTCCGGCTTTTCAGTCGACTTGTTTTGGTGGGAGTCACGGTGCTGCTGATCGTTCCTATTCCGTACCGATTCCAAGGCTTGGGACAAGATTTCCTCGAATACGAATTCGTCAGTGGCACTTTTCGAGAATGGCAGTCGCAACTCGAAATCGTGTTATCGCGAATTCCAGGAGCAAGCTACTTCGATAACGGACGTGTCCCCCTCCCGGTACCGGTTCCTGCGGAAATGTTGCTCGGGATTGACCGACAGCAATTTGATTTTGAGATAGGCTTGCCCTCGTTTGCCGCCGGGATCCGTAGCGATCATGGCTGGTGGTGGTTCTACCTTTACAGCATGCTGGTCAAGCTCCCGTTGGGGACTTGGTTGGCTATCACAGGTTCGATCGTGATTGGGATAGCCGGGGGCTCCAAGATGCGATCTGGGTTGATACTACCAAGCCTGCTGATCTTGGTATTGCTATTGGTAACGGCCGCTCAAGATGGATTCGCGCAGCAGCACCGCTATATTTTGCCCGTGTATCCTGCTTTGATCTTGATCGTGGCGGTAACTAGTGCTCGGGCGTTGGCAGCACCTGGAATGCTTCGATGGGTGGGTGGTAGCTGCCTAATCGGATTGGGGATGACGGTGATTGGCAGTGCCATGGTGGCACCCCATTGGCTAGGAGCATTTAACGTCCTCGCAGGGGGCAATCAAACCGGTTATCGATGTCTTTTCAACGATGCGTCCGATTGGGGGCAAGATACCTATCGCGTCCAAGATTGGATTGCATCCCATTCACGAGGAGAACCGGTCTATGTCCGTTCGTCCTTCTCGGGCGAACGGGAGTTGGAAGCCGTTGGCGGGGATTTCCTATCGTTCAATGGGAGCTTCGATGAATTAGTAAGCCCTTGTTGGATCGTGGTCAGCAAAAGTGATCTCGCCATGGACCCCAGTTTGCATGAACAGTTTAGGCCACTACCTGCTCAGGACTACATTGGCGGCAGCCACCTCGTGTATCGATTGAATCACTCTCGTTGAGCGAGGGATGATAGACCGGAGGGGGCCGGATAATCGAGACATTGAGTACATCCGCTGGTTAGCAAAATGAGTCTCAAACGCAGGTCTAGCTTGGGAACCTGATTCACCGGACGGGGCAAGCCCGTCGGGGTCTGCACAATATTGGGAGTGTACGCGTGTTTTGGGGTTGTTCTAGCCGCGAACCATTGGCACCGATGGGACAAGCCCATCGGGGGCCCAGACAGGGTGATTGTGTTCCCACCATTAGCCTCGCCCCCGGTCGGCTTGCCCGACCGGAGCGTACGGTTCGTTGGCTAGATCGCGGCAAAGAGATTACAAAGGCTCCCAGACGGGCTAGTCCCGTCTGAAGCCTAAGGTTCATTAGCTAGATCAGCATCAATGTTACGACAAAACTCCCCAGAGACCAACCTGCCTTCGACACACTTTTCCGCTAGTCGCGTTCCCGCAAAGCTAACGATTGGATAGGTAGATTGTCGACATGCCATCTCCAGCCGGAGCAATTTGGGAAAAATCCCATGAATCCATGTCGCAGATTCATTCCATTTGTCGCATCTAATAGAAACGCGAAAGTGTTAGGGGGTTTTTCACCTTGGAGAACATGGGGCGTACGATTTTAGGGATTCGGAGTATGTGCCCTGCAAGCCATTGAAGGGTTCGGCAATCCCAGGGCATGCAGTCTGACACTTATATGAAAATTTGGATGGTCACTTGCGACCTGAACCGAGCAATACTTTGGAGATCTAGCGCTCATGGATAAAACCCGATTTGCAAGATGGATGATGAGTCTCTGTGTTTTTTTCCTTTGGCCTGGTGGCGCCTCAGGAGATGACTTTGTATCCGAGCTGTTCGAACACTGGAGGCAATACGAAGGGCTTTCCATTCGAGGGCGGGTCAAAGGAAGCTATGGGACAGATGATAACACCACCCATGTGGATAGAGAATTCGTAGTTAACATCGCGAGGACAAAACCAGGCTCGCTTCCCAAATATGAGGTTTGCTATTACGAAGACAACCCAGGTGAACCACACATCGATGCGAAGAAGATCATCATGGAGGCAGAGGCTTTCATTGATGGGGCAAGAGTGCTTTTCACACGTCATTTGATCTCTCAGAAACCGCCGGACGCGCGCCTGAGCAACTTCAATATGAATTTCTCAGGCTGTCTCACTGAAACTATTCTTGTGCTCGAGACTATTGCCACAGGATTTGATCCTCTACTTCCCTTTCAAGCCGCCGGACAGTTAAAGAGGGATACCTTCAACCCGCAAATTGAATTTCTTGGTGAGATCGAGTACCTAGGGCTACCCTGCTACCATATTCGTGTCAATTACATTGGGACGGATGGTTATTATAACGAATGGTACACGACGCGCTACCCGAGTATTCAGCCGCTCAAGTTGGTGAAAGCAAATCTTCCTGACAATATGCGAAAGCCACTTGAGCGAAGGACCGTTGTGTCGGCTAAAGATTTCGGTTCGGTCGTTATACCTACTCACGCAAAATTCGATTGGGGACTTGAAGTGTGGATTCATAGTGTAGAGCCTTTACCGGACGATCATGTTGGCATATACGACTATGACAAGCACACAGGGGTTATCCTTGCGGGGAAATACGCAGATGCGACTGCACACGGCAGTGGGCGGATTCCTATCCCAGGAAATGAAAAATTTCTTCATCACCCGTACACGGCCGAGGAGGCCGAAAAGATTCAAAAATACCTTCTCATGAATCAGCCTGGGATTATGCCAAAGTCCGATTGGCTCAACTATGCGTATTGGGCGTTTAATATCGCGGCCGTGTTTGTGATCGGACGCTATGTGTACTTGAAGATAGCGAAGAAAGCATGACTGGGATGAAAACGATATTCGTTCTGCTGAGCTTATTCGCATCTTGGGGACCAATGCTGTCTCTGGCTGTTTACCCGACTGCCGCTTTGCTGCTGTCTTGCATTGCTACGCTCGCATCATCAAGCGAGATTGATCTCGATTTGCTCAACCAAGCTAGAAAGGGATGGGCCGAAATTGAGCAAGAGGCAATGCAGATTGAAGGTAATCTACGAGTGCAGTTCAAGTATCACGCTGGTGGTAAATCACCAGGGGATCAAGTGGTCTCATTCCAGTTGAACGGTAAGCTCGAAAAGCAAATAGAAAAGTCGGAGAAAAATGGTGAGGAGACCGTCAAGCTATGGAATCGATCAGGCGTCTATGTTTTAAGAAAACCGCCAGCCGAAGATTGGACTTTGGGAGCTGTCGGTAAAGATGAACCATGGACAATTGATCGTATGACACTCACTTGTTTGGCAGGTGTTTCGATCCGAAATGCCAGACTACTTTACTTGGTAGATTCCAAAGAGCATCGAGTAACCAAAGTGAAAAAGATTGGTCCAAGCGATGTCGTTCTAGAAATCGAATACATCGGAAAAATTGCTGATCTTGATCCGAAGAAGTATCCGCCAACCCAATCAGACCGTCCACGGTTTGACAAAGCATTAATTCATCTAGACCCAAATAACAAGTTTAGGGTTATGTCTTACCGAGCCGAACGTTCGGTCAAAAACGCGTCTGTGAGCGTGGAGGTTGGCGAGACGAACAGTAGGTATGAGAACATCGATCTGCCGTACATCCCAACTGTGGTTAAGACGTCTTATGTTTCGATCGATGGCAAACAGGTTTTTACCACGATTCATGCGGAGCTGTCTTGTAAACCAGCACTAATCCCGGAGGAAGAATTCACACTCGAATTTTACGGCCTAAAGACTCCCAAACCAGCCTCAGAGATCAACTGGCGCTATGTGTCGATTCTCAGCGCTCTGGGCATCGTATTTTTCTATCTAGGTGTTCGTTTCTTTAAACGAACTAGCCTGTAGTATTGATGTAGCCGTTTGTAGGTGCGATGATGAGCTAGTTGTTAAGCCGTCAGTAAAAATCCCGGCATTCGTCTTGGCACTGTTGTCTGAGTGATTGTCGTAAGCTGGATTTGAATTCGACGTTGTTCATGGAGAGTAAGTGATGCAACTCCGATACTTTTTGTTAATGGTGTTCCTTTTCGGACTATTTCAATCCGTAGCGGTTGTTCAAGCTCAACAACCGGAATTGTCTTCGGTGTTGAAGAAATTAGACGAGCTCGAACAGACGCTTAATTCGCTTGTTTGCTCAGGACATTACAGCTTCGGGAAGCGAGTCGATTTCGAGTTTTGCGTGCGATCGGAGTTGGCAAAGCAAGTCGAGGAGGAGAAGGATGGGACCGTTGTTAGCTTGTGGAACAAGAGTGGCTATTTTGTTATCCGTCGTCCCAAAGGTGATGATTGGTCGCTTGCGGCCATGGAAAAGCCAGGCAGTAAGCAGACCAGAACGATTGCTCCGATTCTATTTGAATCACTGTCGATTGTGGAGAACAAACTGACAGAGTTACTTCGTTCCGACGACTATACCGTCTTGTCTCTCAAGCATGATCAAGGGAATCCGAAGCTAATCGAACTGAGGCTTAAGTACAATCCAGGGATGGACAGTTACGATTGGAACGCAAAGAATTCCGCGACGAAACCACCTGTATTTGACGAGGCGACTATTCTTCTGGACAGTTCATCTGGGTATCGCATCACGGAGTATCGTTTGGATCTAAGCGTCGGAGGTAGAAAGGGAAAGAAACGCGTCCGATTGGAATACGAATCCGAAGGCGATGGTAGCATTCCTATTCCAAAATCCGTGTTGCTAGAATACCTCGACGTAAATGGACATCGCCTAAACAGCGAGAAGGCCATTTGGTCCAATCTCGTTGCCGATGCGCCGCCGAAAGAGGAATTCGAGTTGGAGTTTTATGGAATCAAAACACCCGTCTTCGAAAGCGAAGACCGTATCAATTGGAGTTGGGTGTATTTCTACGCTGTCTGCGCGTTATGCTTCGTGTACGTTGGTGTCCGTTTCTTCAAACGAGCTCGCCAATAGGGCTGCTGGAACCGTGTGCAGGTGCGATGATCGGCAAGTCATTTTTTTCACTCCAAAACACTCGCCGAATCTGCCTCTGGAGCGGTGCATGTGCCATTTTGCTCGGTGGAATTATTAGCTCGATTCCTTGGATTAACTCGCATCGGTTTCAGACGGAGTGGCTACCTAAAAGCGATGATCTGCCGTTGGGTTCGGAGTATTTCTACATTGGCAAGTCTCTGGCCGAAGGACGTGGGTTTTCCTCTCCCTTTCGAGTTGCCTCGGGACCGACCGCATGGATGCCACCCGGCTTGCCCATACTCATCGGTACGCTTTACACGATTACGGGCCGCAGTGAATTCTGGACAGCCATACTATTGCATTCGTGCAGCGTCGGATGCGTCGTAGTGACGTGGCGGTGCATCTTCCGTTTCTCGATCCTAGCAGGAATTAGCCCCTTATTCACAACCATCGGGTTTTTCGTCTGCTTGTACGCCCAGTGGCAGGATGTCTTCCGGTCTACGCATGATTCTCCTTTTCTGATGTTCATGGCAGCCTGGATCCTTTTGAGTTGTTTCAGAAACGGGAACCAATCCGTCTCATCGGCCCCGACCATTCTATCAACATTGCGTTGGGGATGCTTGGGAGGTCTGACCAGCCTGCTAAGTCCCGCATTACTGGTCGCATGGTTGGTGTGCACCGCGATGTTGTATCTTCAGCGACGAAGTCACTTGGTTCTAGCCATGCTTGTGATGTTGATGATTCAGTCGCCGTGGCTCATTCGAAACTACCTATGTTTTGGCCAACTGGTTCCCATTAAATCGAATGCGGCCTTTGAAGCAGCCTTAGCGAGCAGGACGCCGACGGGAGTATTGACGCCGCTTTCTTTTTCGGGACATCCCTACGTTGATGAGCAAGAAGCGATTCGACACGTCGAACTAGGGGAAATCGAGTACATACGAGTTCGAGCTGCCGAGATGCGAGCGTCTGTTGAGGCTCGGCCGGTGTGGCTATATCAGGTGGTTCAGCGTGCTGCAGCATACCTGGCCGTTAGTACATCGTGGATATCGTCCAGCGGCCAAGCCCTCTGTTACGGAGTTCCTTTTTTCTTGTGCATGGTACATCTAGCGATGGGCAAATTTGCTCGATGGCCGATGGCATGTGTTTTGGCTGTTTGGTTTGGTTATGGGGCGGTCTACATCTTGGTATCGTATTACGAACGCTATTCAGCCCCCATGGTTCCCGTCCGTTGTTTGTGTGTCGCACTAGGTCTTCAGTCTTTATGGGACAGCCGTGGTTGCCTCTCAAGACTTGCGAGGTTCACAGCGTGAGTCGGGTGGTGGTCAACAACGGTGATCTGGTTACTTGAAAAGACGAGGCATGGGCATTCATTGTTACCTAGGCCAACGCCAGTCGACTCGGTTGTCGTAAGCCATGGTTTCGTTCACGAGTTCGAACAGATCGTTGTCGTAATTCTCTAGGTGTTCCCGAGTCTCGACCGCACGCCTGGAGTCGGTGGGAGTCGCCGATTGACCAGCGGCATCGAAATAAGCCAATACCCCAGTCACCCAATAACTGGCACGATCCTGTATAGCTGAGGTGCCCCGCCATTTTCCTGCTTCGATGGCTTGCTTGTGCAACACGCCCAATCGCTCATCGAACGTTGTGTCGAGTCGCTTTAATCGCAATTCGTACTGTTGCCAAACGCCTCTCGGTCGATTCTCCCATTCTGGATCCACTGGCCTGAGACCTGCAACCTTGTAAATCGCATCTGCGAAAACTCGAATGAGCTGGCTATCTCCTGTCCCCACTTGATGAGGCGAATTCAATAGGTTCTCTTCGCTCACGACCAGAATACTTACGCGTGGGTCATAAGTCATGTAGCGAGCGAGTAAGTCGACGTCTTTTCGTATCTCTGGCGATTGCAGTTCTGGTAGCGAACCTAAAGACTCGTCCCGGCCGAGCACGACCAGCTTGAGCCTTTGTGCGATCAACGCCTTCAGCAAATCGTGACGATAGGCGAACATCTTGCGAATTCCATCGTTGGCTTTCAAAATCGCTTCGTCACTCGCTCCTCGCCCTACGACCGTGAATTCTCGAGCCCATGTAAATTTGGTGTAATGCGGATCGATGTTGAGAGAAACGGGAGGCGTCTCAACGACGGGAAGAGTGCGTGGAAAGCGGTATCGCCAATCCTGTTCGGGCGAGAGCTGGAATGTGGAACGAACGAGCTCGTAACCCAACGGATCATAAGCCTTTAATTGTTCTCTGGTTCCGACTGGACCATGATTCCAATTATTGACTCGGTTGCAGTCAAAGTAGGCCTGGCAGATTTCGGCCCAGTACTCACCCGCATTGCTACTCGCATAGGCGTTTTGGTACAGCCCCTTATCCATCGCCACTTGATAGGTGCTGCGGAGTCGCGAAGACCAAGTCGGATCGAGTGTACGCAGCGCCCCATCAATGGTATGACAAAACTCATGAACGCCGATACTTTCGTCATCGTAGCGATCCAAAGCGAGGCTCAGCAGATTCTCCTCACCGAAACTCGTTGGCTTACCACCAGTCCCACGTACACGTTCGTTCTGAAACGCCGGGTTGGGATGATTGCGATACTCCGGCATATCCGTGTAGACCTGATCCTTGCCGATGATAATGAGATACATGCCATTCTGCTTCATCTGTGCCAGAATATCACGTCGCCCAGCCAGCATATGAGAGACAATATCGTGGGTTCTCAGCAACGCTGCGTCGTCGACCGATTCTGCTGCCACAACCGGTAATCCCTCAACATCGAGGTACTTGCGATAAAACGCCAACGCTGCGGTTCGATCTCGCTCGCGAACCAACTCAAAAAATGAATCTGGAGGTACCGTTACTGTAAGCTCTTTTGGGGAATCAGCTCTAGCGGTTGGAGGTGAGGTTGTAATGTGAATCGAAATAAAGAAGAAACAGCAACTCAACCTGAGCAATCGAACTAGCATAAAAATCCATCTCCGGATCATTGAGGATCGCACTCGTACAGCGGTCGAGTATAGTTCAAAACGCATTTCTATGCTAATTTGCTATCTTGTGGACGAATATAGGACGCGGAAGTTTAGTGGCTCTAAAGAAAGTGATTCGACTTGGTAACGACTGGTGAACTGGTTCGCAGGGCAATCGTAGCGGAATGCTCTGCTCCAAAATTGGGAAACGTCTATCCCGGTGCTGAGTTCAGCGATTTGAGCTACCCGATGTTCTGCGATGCTGCATTAGCCATGGGCAAGACGATTGACCGCATGGTCAGCATGGCTAGTACAGACGGGATCGACGGAATGGCCATCAGAGATCAGGGTGGGGGTGCTTCGCAGCCCACAGCGGCAGTTTCCACAGCGGCAGTTTGTGGTGTCGGAGACTATTGCCTTGCTATGACCCAGTCGATGATGAAGGCTGCAGGCACGAACACGAGCTTAGGAACGATCTTGTTGCTCGCACCATTGATCGTATCGAAAGAGAGAAAGATCCCTGTGGCTAGCGTTTTGGAGCAGATGACTCCGCGCGATTCTGAGTTGGTTTACCGAGCGATTCAAGAAGCCAATCCCGGTGGCATGGGCCGCACCGAGGAAATGGATGTGGCCGGGCCGGCTCCTCAGTCGTTAATGGAGGCCATGCAGTTGGCGTCACAGTATGACGATATCGCTTTACAATTCGTTACAGATTTCGAGCTAGTTCATCGATACTCGCAACGCTTGTGGGAGTTGACATCGGAAGAGAGCGAACTGCAAGCGTCACGGGTTCCACCACAGCAGCAATCTATATCGACACAGGACCATACCGTCGGGCTAGAGGGAGCCGTTCAGAGGCTGCAAGTCGAGATATTATCAGAACGTTTGGATAGTCTGATCGTCCGAAAAGTTGGGGAGACGATAGCCGAGAAAGTTCGCGAGGAGTGTCGAGAATTGAAAAAGCGAATGGACGCGGGAGAATCCTGGGCCTCGAAGTGGCGAGAAATCGACAGCTGGATGAGAAGTCAGCGAAGCGAGTCGGGTAAACAGTTAGCGAACCCCGGAACGACCGCCGATTTGATTGCTGCCTCTATCTTTATTCTGCTCCAGAATCGCAACGAAAATGCAAGTCATAGCCGGTTAGGCGAGCGGCAGAAATAAATCTACCGTAGTGGGATTCGCCAGAATTCCTTTCAGAAGTGGGAACTCTGGTGAGTTCCACTACAGCAGGTAAAAAATCATTTGCCGCTCGCCTTAGCCAAACGCTTGCCCAAGGAGTCATTGAAACAAATGTTTCAAATCAAGCTCCAACCGGCGGTCGTCCAGAGTAATTGTGAGGGATGAGTTACTGGAAATGATTTCTGGAGACTGGGATTCAGGATCTGAGAATTTATAGCGTTCGACGCAGGAGTCAGCGACATTGACGATCCAGTATTCCTGCACACCGGCTTCCCGGTAGATGCAGGCTTTGGCTCGATCTTTCTCTAACGAGGTGTCAGCGACCTCGATGATCAAACGGCACTCGATGCCACTTGGGTGCCGTGTCCGAAATGCCTCATGAACACCTTGAATGATCGCAATGTCGGGTTCAGGTTCGCTGCGCTCGGTAGTGATCGGGAGCTGGCATCGAAGCTTGAATGACTTTGGCAATTGACATTGAATCAATTCGTTCAGCATTGCGACAATAAAGCCATGAATGGGTTTTTGGTTCATTTTCTCGACGATCCATCCTTCTAGCAGTTCAACCTTGTCTTCAGGGGTTAGAACGCCCATTTCGCCAAGTCGATGATATTGCTCTACCGTAAACTTGTGAATCGGTAGTGGTGATGCGAATTGGGTCGTAAAGATCAGTTGAGTGTCCATCCGTCGTTACCTGAGTTCATGCTGGTGATTGCCACATACATCCCATTATAGCTGCTCAAAATCACGGAGTGAACTTTTACGACAATAGCTGGCAAAGTGCAGACTTTTACGGATCTTGCCCATCTTGCCTCATCTGCCTTGATCCCCAGTGGTTTAGCTTGGTATGAGCTATCCCGTTGAGAAGTGTTGATACTCATCGGCGGAACATCGGATTGCCAGGACCTTGCCCAAAGACCATCAAAAGCTCGAAAAGCCATCGCTCAAACCGTTGGTCTGATGGGTGCATGTTTGTCTGGTGTCTCGTTTTGTTGGCAACGAACTGCGTTGGTTGCGGAATACTGCGGAACCGTACCGAGAACAAACAGCTCGTCCATGCTCGGCAGCTTTCGTTGCGAGGGGCGGATGCGTTGCAGCGTGCCAGGACGCAGGATGCGGAACTACTTTTCTCGGAAGCGATCAGGCAATCCCCCTTGGACGAACGGGCCCACTGGGGATATGCGACAACCCTTTGGGACCGAGGAGATCAGACCAAGGCGATTGAGCATATGCAGACGGCGATCCGGTTGTCCGGAGACAATCCACAGTACTGGGTCCAGTTCGGAGAGATGCTCTTAGAAGTTGGCAACTTTGACGAAGCAGAAGCCGCAGCCAGCGCAGTGCTCGCCAATAACCATAAGAACGCTGCTGCATGGGCCCTGAGAGGTCAAATTCATCAAGCCAAACGCGAATGGGATGACGCGCGCAACTGCTACCATCGAGCCCTCTTAATTCAGAGCGACTACCCGCAGGTTCAATTGCAATTAGCAGAGGTCTATCGAACGCTCGGGCAGCCACAAAGATCGCTACGTGTATTGGATCGTATGGTGGATCTGCATAACACGGCCGCTCACGATCCGAACGCATTGCTTTACCGTGGGCTGGCTTTGGCGGATTTGAATCGAACCAAAGAAGCGTCTGAGACATTGGCCAAGGCCTCGGAACGTTTGCCAGCTGAGGAAGTGCAAAAGCAGTTGCAAATTGTTCACGCTCAGCACCGGATAGGGGAATTGGTCGCAGCCAGACTCACTCTCGGCCGAGTGCGATCTCACAACGCGGAAGCACCAGAAGTCGCCAGATTGCAGTCCATGCTCGACATGTCCTTTGCCCACCTGGCGGATCCGGTCAGGCCGTTGACCGAACCAAACAAGGGGGAATTCTCAACCCCAGCGTTAATGGCAACTCCCATGGACGGTTCTGATAGCTGGCTGCGGCGTTAGACGAACGGCAAAGCTTGGGTTACGATAGACCGTCGCCTGATTCCCCATGCCTGATTCCCCATCTGTGCTCCGCTAATACCAAAAACGTTTGCATCTTGGATATTTCCCACATGTTTAGGCCTGAAGTTGTCTCGATGAGCCCTTATACACCGGGCGAGCAACCGCAGACCGGCAAAGCTATCAAGCTGAACACCAACGAAAACCCTTACCCCCCTTCACCGAGGGTGGCAGAGGCGATTCTTTCCGCCACCGGGCGTCTAGAACGCTATCCCGATCCACTCGGAACTGCGTTTCGGATCGCTGCTGGACAGGTGCTGGGTGTGTCCCCTGAGATGATCCTGTGCGGCAACGGCAGCGATGATTGCTTGACGATATTAACCCGAGCTTTTGTTGGAGCCGGGCAAAAGATTCGCTTCCCCAGTCCGAGCTATGTTTTGTACCGTACGTTAGCAGAATTGCAGGGAGCTAGTTTCGAAGAAGTGCCACTGACTGCCGGTTTTCAACTGAGCTCAGAATTCTTCCGGCAGGACAAGGACTTGCGATTGGTCTACATTCCCAACCCAAATAGCCCGACCGGCACCCTGATCGGACACGACCAGATTCTCGAGCTGGCGGACACCTTGCCTTGCCCGATTGTGGTCGATGAAGCCTATGTTGATTTCGCACCAGAGAGCGCCGTTTCCCTGATTAGCAAGAACCCAAAGATCATCGTCACCAGAACGCTGAGCAAGTCCTATGCTTTGGCTGGCTTGCGATTCGGCTATCTGATTGCGAACCAAGAAATCGTATCCATGCTTCGAAAAGTCAAAGATTCGTATAACACGGATATGCTTTCCCTATCGGGAGCAACCGCAGCCGTGTCGGACCAGGCTTGGCTTCAGGAAAACGTGCAGAAGGTACTAAACACGCGAGCACGAATGAGCAACGAATTGCGCTCGCTTGGGTTTTCTGTGATCGATTCTCACGCGAACTTCGTTTGGTGCACCCACGCGAACCGCGAGGCAAAGCCTATCTATGAAGAGCTCAAGCGACGCGGAGTGTTAGTCCGTTACATGAACTACCCTGCGTGGATGGATGGATTGAGGATCAGCGTAGGGACCGATGAGCAAATTGATGCACTGTTGGTGTTGCTCAGAGATATCGTTTAGGGTGATATCGTTGGGAACTAAAGAACGCAGAGAAAACGTAGAGAACCAGTGGTGGTCGACACCGTGAACCGGTCTTCACCCTCCCAGCGAAGCGACCCGGAGGGTCGGCAATCGAGCCTTAAGCGAGATTGCCGGGGAGGGCAGGCCGCCGTCGATTTCGATCCGACCGATGCATCGCATCCCTCCCCAGCCACGCTTTTGCGGGCTGACCCTCCCCAAACGGCGTTTGGAGAGGGTGAAGTCGGTGGCGATCTCCGAGAATTGTCCGCAGGCACTGGATTATTTATCAGCTCGCTTTACTTGCGGCCGAGCAATCGGTTCATATTCTTCTTGTAGGATTCCACACCTGGCTGCCCGTAAGGATTGATGCCCATCAATCGACCCTCGACAACCGTGGCTAGCATCATCATTTGGAAAAGCTGCCCCATGTGCAACTCGTCCACGCACGGAACGTGGAGATTCGTATAAGGTCGCCCGTCCTCTTGCAAGGCTTGGTTTGTCCCCTCGATGGCTGCTTTCATGACCTCCGGAAGAGTCTTTTCCGCAATCTCATTGAGCGAGTCGGCATCGCTATCACGCGCGCCGATCGCAAGATGATCAAATCGATATTCGTCTACGATCACGTTGTTGAATACTTTGTCGCGGGCACCTTGCTGATGCTGCTGGTGGCGGGAGTGCAAGTCTCGGGTGTTGACCGTTGTTAAAGGTGTGAAGCCGAGAAGGTCTTTGCCTAAACTCTCTGCTGAAAGCTGATCGTACCACAGTCCGAACGACTCCAACGCCTTGCTCCAGACGCTCATCACACGGATGGAAACATTACGCTTCATCTCGAGAAGATGGTTAACCGCGACATGTTGCAGAACGATGTTCTCGTTCGCTGCCGCTTTGGCAAAGTGATCGGTCATGGCCGCCGCACCTTGGAGCAACTCGATCACGTTCACACCTAGGAGTGCCGTTGGTACCAAACCAACTGCGGACAAGATGGAGAATCGTCCCCCCACTCCATCGGGAACCGGGTACATGTCGGTGACACCTAGCTCAGTCGCCATCTTGTGGAGCTTGCCACCATCCCCCGTGACGGGAACCAGCAATTCAAGCAGCTTGTTGCGATCTCCTCCTGTAGACACCTCCAGGGCCGACAAGAATTGACGGAACGCTGCTGCCGTCTCGAGCGTCCCACCACTCTTGCTGATGACAACCAGGGCCCAGCGTTCGTCGATTGTGGTCGCAGGTTTATTCTTGTGTGCCCCGAGCAGATGCAAAAGGGCTTGCGAGGAATCGTTGTCAACGTTGTTCCCTTCGAAGTACATACGCGGCTTGCTGCCCCGATCGGCACGGTTCAGTTCGTTCCAATATGGTTGACAGCACGATTCCAGAATCGCCCGAGCCCCCATGTACGAGCCACCGATCCCGAGCACGACAACCCGATCAACCAGCGAGTGTATTTGGTTAGCTCGCTTAAAGAGTCTACCCAGCTCGCTTCCGGTTCGATCCGATTCGTACTCTTGCAAAAGCCGAGCTGGCATCATGACGAACCCCGCGTCCAGTGGTTCCATCGCTGCCGGGGTCGGGATCTTCTTAGCTAGCATTTCCAGCTCCGTCGACATCATCTCGTCGCGGATGGCAGCCAGCTTGGGCAGCAGTTCGTCGATCTCTTTTTGGTCGATACCATATTGGGGACCGAGAGCTCCGGTGTAGTCGAAGCGGAGTGGCTGAAGCGTGTTTTTTCGGAGTTTCATCGCAGAACCTAAGCTACTGAGAGATTGATGACTGGTTTAGTAGACTGAATTGGTATTCGTAGGATACCAATTGCCAGCAAATTGGAACATCCGTTTTTGATATAGACCGCAGGCTCGCAATATGCCTAGGATCCATCAGATTTCGGTTATAGCAACGCGCACGACACAATTCCGATGGTACCGTTTGTAAGGAGACAAGAGATTTGCCTTCACAGAACCGATCTCGAGGCTCGATACCATGGATAAGGTTTGGGACCAGGATCCAGCCAGATACGTAATGGAGTACTAAGTTAAAAATGCGAACAATGAATCAATGGCTGCGTCGGGCCGTGCTAACTACGGGTGTCGTTGGAATCTTCACCCCCTACGCTGTCTGCCAAGAAAACGGGTCCAAGCTTACCCAACCGGTAATGAGGGTTTCCAAGAACGAGGTGGTTGCTCCCGGCGCCGCTGCTGTTCCACATCCTCTCGACCCAGCGATCAATCTGGCTCATCAATCCATCGAGACGATCCAAACCGGGTTGAACGACTACACCGGAATTCTGGTCAAGCGGGAGCGGATCGGTACGACTCTGGGCGAGAACGAGTTCATGTACTTGAAAGTTCGTAACCGCAAATCGGATAACGGTCAGATCGTTGTACCGTTCAGCGTTTACCTAGCATTCCTCAAACCAGCCGCATCGAAGGGCCGCGAAGTCATCTACGTTGAGAACCGTAACAACGGTAATCTCATCGCTCACGAAGGTGGCATGAAGCGAGTACTAGGGACTCACGAACTGAGCCCAACCGGCACCCTGGCAATGGCCGGGCAACGTTATCCTCTGACCGATATCGGTATCGAAAACTTGGTTGTCAAGTTGATCGAGCGAGGCGAACGTGACAAAAAGAATGGCATGTGCAAAGTGGAATTGATTCCAGGTGCCACGGTCAGCAAGCGAGCTTGCTCGATCATTCAAGTGACCCACCCTGTCAAACAACCACACTTTGATTTCCACATCGCTCAAATCTTCATGGACGATGAGCTCAAGATTCCTGTCCGGTACGCGGCTTACGATTGGCCCAAGCGAGATGGCGATGATCTGGAAGTGATCGAGGAGTACACCTATCAGGATCTCAAGTTCAACGTCGGGCTGACCGATGCCGACTTTGATCCGAACAACAAGGATTACAACTTCCACAAGCGATAAGAATTGATCGCAGTAACAAATTACGAAAAGCGGGAGCAAGGGAGGGACGCAGAATCTCTCCCTTGCTCTTTTTTATTTCGCAATCTTTGTAATCGAACGACTACTTTCCCCAGTTCCAAATCGTGATGGTCCATTGCAATACGCTCGCGATGGAGACCCAAACAAGATAGGGAACTTGTGCAATCGCAATCCATTTCGAATGCGACCAGATTGCGACCATGCTCCAAACAATGGTCACCCAGACGATCACGATATCGATCGATGCCAACGGAAGATTTCTCAAACCGAACTGAATCGGCGTGAAGATCAAATTGGCGACCAAGTTCAGGATGAACGGCAACGCGACCATCCAACTCAGTTTACCCCGTATGGCTTGTACGATCACATAAACAAAGGTGAGCAGAATCACCGGATAGAGAATCTGCCATATCAGGCCGATCGTACTCGGCTGTGGTGTCCAACTCGGCTTGTCTAGCGAGTTATACCAATCGACCCATGGAACTTCCATTTGTGGTGGCTTTCTAAGATGAAGTGCATTTCGCCGCGATTCGTGAAACACGCAGTCCTGTCAACTTAATCTGATGGGACACCCACTGTCGAGGGGAAACGAGATTCGTATGGCTTCACCATGCCCCGGTTGTCTCGGCAGCAAATTTGGCTCCGTCCATTTTGTCTAGCCCGTATTGTCTAGCCCGTATTGTCTGGCCCGTATTGTCTGGCCCGTATTGTCTGGCCCGTATTGTCTGGCCCGTATTGTCTGGCCCGTATTGTCTGGCCCGTAGGGAGCAATACGTGGGGGCACGGAGCAAACTGGTAAGCTTGAAAAGCGATTGGGAAAGCTTTTTTTCGAGAAATGCAAAAATCTCGAAAATTTGTTGTCCACTTCGCCAGGAAAAGTTGCATACAACATTATCGGGATCGGAGTTTGTCCTTTTTTGTTGCCCATTGCCTACTTTTGATCTGCCACACTCGAGATGGCGTGTTTTTTCTAGCCTCACCATGCATGCCTTATATTTCCCTCGAAGCAGAGTCTCGCTACCCAGTCGTGAGCGTATCAATTACGGCTTTACCTTAGTGGAATTGTTGGTGGTCATTGCGATTATCGGCGTTCTCGTTGGCCTATTGCTGCCAGCCGTACAGATGGCGAGGGAAGCTGCCAGGAGGATCTCGTGCGCGAACAATCTAAAGCAAATTGGACTAGCTTTGCACACTTACGAGGGGAGCTTTCGCATGCTACCGATTAGCATTGGCCCCTGGGCAGACGGTCGACCGACTCGCCAGCGCAACGGGAAAGGCTGGATCGTTAGCATATTGCCCCAACTCGAGCAATCTGCCATCTACGAACAGCTCAGTGTAGGATTTAATGGGGACTTCTTCTCCGGTCAGGGGATGTTCGATCCACGTTTGAGAACAACACTTCAGTTAATCCCCAGCTCGTTACGCTGTCCGTCCGATTCCTCGGCCAGCGAGCTTACCACACGACAGCCGGAGTTCTTGGGAATTCCCGTCGGCGTCACCAGCTACCAAGGCGTTCTCGGCGATATCCAACTAGGTGGCACCAGGAGTCGACATATTGGCACGTTGCCAGATGTCCATAACCTGGCGAACTGCAATGGACTGTTTTTTCGATTGAGCTATCAGAATCCGCAACGGTTCGCAGCGGTGACAGACGGGCTTAGTCACACGTTTATGGTAGGAGAAGGGGTCCCTGCTCACAATAGTCGCTCAATGGCTTACTATGCAAACGGAGATTGGGCGTCGTGCCATGCACCCCCCAATTACTTTCCGAAACCGGCGACCCCGGATGTGTGGGAGGATGTACAGGGGTTCAGAAGCCGACACCCAGGCGGAGTACATTTTGTCATGGCAGATGGTTCGGTGAAATTCATATCGGAAAACATCGAGCACCGCATCTATCGCGGTCAGGCGACCAAGGCGGGCCATGAAATTATCATCTCTCAAGACTAAGGGGTCCTTGACGCCCCCCGTCAATATAAGCGTGCCCCCCAGCGCCTCCAGTCCCGAGCTCATGAGCCCCACAACCTTAAGTGTTGTGATTCCATGCTATAACGAAGCGGATTGCATTATTGGTACACTGGAGGAACTCTGGGCGAAGTTACAGGTGGTGCAATCGGTCGTACCATTCCAATATGAAGTGATTCTGGTGGATGACGGTAGCACAGATGAAACATGGCAACTCATTCAACAAGCGTGCGCCATTAGAGTTTGTATCAAGGGAATTCGGCTGCGAGGTAACACGGGGCAACAAGCTGCCCTATTATGCGGCTACACACACGCACTTGGTGATTGGGTTCTAACGCTAGACGCAGACCTCCAGGATCCACCAGAGGTATTAACCGAGATGTTTCGTGCAACACGTGACGGAGCCCAAATCGTCATCGGACGAAGACGATCGCGTAACGTGGATACTTGGTTAAAGCGATTAACAGCATTTGGATTTTATCGGAGCATGCGACTTCTCGGCATCAATGAAGAAACCATGCAAGCTGGAGATTTTCGGCTGATGTCTCGGATGGCTGTGCTGGATTTGGTGAGAACTTCGAACCAGCCCCTCTTTCATCGATTCAAGGTTTTTGAGTTAGGGTATCCCATCGTAGCTGTAGAGTATGATAGGCGAGCTCGCACGGCGGGAGAGACGAAGTACTCCTATCGTAAAATGATCGCTTTGAGTCTTCAAGCTGCCTGGAGTCAGCCACGGACGCGCCGTCGAATGGGGCGTTTATGCCTCCTTTCGCAAACGCTATTCAGCATTTTGTTCGTCGTCACATTTTGCTTAGACTGGGATATCCGCACTTGGGTTGTACTAGGAAGTTTGCAACTTATGACGCTAGCGTTGTTTTTAATCCCGTCGGTTTGCTTTATGTGGGAGCGACTAGAGAATGCGCCGTGCTTTCATGTGGCCGAGCGATGTCAAAGCCCAGATAGGGATCGCAATGAAAAGGAAACGGTGGAGTGAAACTTTCCGAACTTGTGAGTTCCAATCGCTATTACCTAGGTGAGTGGTTGCTCCCCTTTATGGTGTTCGCATGGTCGGGCATGCTCGTTTTTACAGCCATCGATTTTTCGATGTCAGTCGTTACCCTTTGCACCGCGCATCCAGATCACCTCAGTCGAGTCGATCTGCCATCCGCTATGGCTGCTTGGGATGGCCGCTGGCAAGTCGATATCATACGTCATGGGTATCAGAAAAAGATCAACTGGCAAGATTTAAATCCCGCCGCTTTCCCGCCACTCTATCCTTTGATTAGCAGCGTCTTATGCAAGTTTGGGTTGCGAGAAGAGACCGCCCTTTTGTTGGTTTCTAACATTTCTTTCTTAGGATTTTTAGCTGTTTTTTATTGCTACTGTCGAGAGCGTGGCGCCACGAAACGCTGGGCAACGATCGGCATCGCATGTGTGGCATTTTCGCCATTCAGCTACTTCTTTCGCATGGCTTACACCGAGTCTCTGTTTTGTCTCTTGGCCGCGTGCTTGCTCCTAGGGGTACAGCAACGTTGGAATCCATGGGTGTTGACGGCAATTGTTGCATGTGCTGGTGCGACTCGGGTCGTCGGGGTAACGCTGATTCCTTTGTTGGGGATTTCAACGTTTCTTTACTATGCTGGGCATCGTTTCCGGTATTTAACGACGGGTGTCATTAGTTTGATGGGCTGTGTGGGCTTTGTTGCTTTTATGGTGCATTTGCATTTTATGCAAGGCAACGCCTTGGCCATGTTTGAAGCACAAAGAGGATGGACTATACGAACAGAAGATTCTTTCTTAGAGCAGATTATACATGCGGTATCGGGACAGCCGTTATGGGACGCTTATCAGAGCGATTGCCGATGCTACTGGGGGAATAGTCCGCCGAGAGATTTACCGCTGTTCAACATGCAGTTTTGGAATCCCATCGTTCTCGTGTCATGTGGCGGTTTGATGGTGATGGGGTGGCGGTTTGGCGTGCTGAGATGGTTCGAGCTACTGTACTGTTTCGTCGTGATTGGCGTTCCATACTTCACGCAAGGCTATAGGATTTGCTTACATTCTCAGTCACGGTATGCGTTGGCCGCTTTCCCGTTGGCTTTGGTTGTGATCTGGAGTTTAAGACGATTTGACCAGTCGGCGGTTTGGATACTATTGACGTTGAATGCGATATTACTTTTTGGCAACACGGCGATGTTTATCGGTTGGTATTTCAACTACTAAGCCGTAAAAATGCCTCGCCGAGTCGGAAGCTGGGCGACCGTCTATTTCCTCACCGTGGGTAGAGTCATGGCTTTGCTCATCCTTTGCGATTCAGAACGTACGCCCACTAGGGAATGAGACACAATCCTTCCATCAACTTTTCCGCCTGGCTTCCAGCGTCTCCATTTCCAAAGCGTGTGAAGAGCTTTCGGGCCGTGCATTGCTGTCAGTTTTTTGCCCTCTTTTGAGGATCGTGGATGATACTCAATTGGAATCTGCTGAATCTGTATTCCGGACTTCATCAGTTTAGCAGTGATTTCCACGCAACCTTCGAACCCTGTCGATTGCAAATTAAATGATGTCATCAATTGTCTCGGCAGTAGTTTATAACAAGTCGCGTGGTCTCTCACGAATCGGCGATATACGATCCAAAACGCGATGTCGATGAACAATACACCAGACGCAAAAAGCCAGCGGGATGGTTTGTTCCAGTAACTCGGACGTCGTCCATAAACAACCGATGCTGAGTCCTCTGCTGCTGCCAATAGTCGAACGATATCCTCTGGTTCGTATTCCAAATCGGCATCCTGGAACAAAACCCAATTTCCAACTGCCGCGTCCAGCCCACTGCGAACCGCCGCCGTCTTGCCTCCGTTCTGCTCTCGCAGAATGAATTCGAACTTCATCCGGTTCGCTGCATCTTGGAGGATCCCACGAGTTCCATCCGTGGAACCGTCGTCGACCACGATGATCTGCCAATCAGGTTGTCGAACTTGCATGAGTCGTTCAAGGAGCAAGCAAATGGTCCGCTCCTCGTTGAAGGCAGGTACAATGACTGAAAGCTTCATTTTTGTTCTCCGTCTTGCGACTCCAAACTATCAGAATGGGCACGGAACTGACCGTCGATACGCACCGCTATAGATCATCGAAATAAAAAGTTTTCGAAGTGAATGATCGAAACGGCCAATATTCGTCGAATACTTCTTGGAGAACGCTGATAGGCTGAGGCGATTTCTTCGACCGATTCGCCTCGTAGTTTTCGGAGTATCAGATCTCGTGTTTTCGATCTCGAGAGACAATTAAAAGCGACGTAGAATGCATCTTGAACATCGATTTCATCTTGGTCGTGTCCTGTTTGGCGACTGCGAGTTAGCTCGGCGTAGAGAAGCGGTAAAGGTACGCACCTCTGCCTTTTTTGCCTTCCGTTATGCTTGCCTCGATTGATCCCTTGTTCGAATATCAAGCGACAGATAACTGCCTGAATAAGCTCATGACTAATATTTCTCCACCGATTGCACGACTTTGCGAACGAGCAGAGCGTTTGCCACAAGACCAGCATGACCTCTTGAGCAAGATCTTCTTCGTATTGCTCACAACGATCCTGCCGGCCAAGCTGACGTCGGCAGCTTCGCCTCACATCGTCGATGTAAAGATTATAGATCTCGTCGAATCCGCCAGGGTCGTCGAGTCGAATCCGCTCCAATGTAGGGCTCAGGTCTTGATCATGGGTTGGAGAGAGAGCAGACATGGGCTTGTCCTCTTTAGGGCTTAAGGGTCGTGTTTCCAGTCCACGGATCCGTTAGAACGAGTCTCAATCGTTCCAGAAGTTTCAATGGAGTTTAAAACCGCCTTAAACCCCTGTCAACAGGGCTTCGTTTTGTTTTCCGGTGAATACTGTTTAGGAATTTCTACGGATTTTTGACGCACGCGGCCTTTAGCTGCAAAAACAACGCGCGATGCGAGCAACAAAGAGCCATCAAGGCGGAAGCGGAAGGGGGAATGACTCAAGAAATTCTCTGACAAAAAAAATCAGTGATGTGTGAACAGCGTTTTCAAGTACTTCCAGTCCACAGGAAGTTTTGTGTGGCATAACGTCTTAGAAGCGACCGAGTCGGTCTTGGACGAAAACAGTCGCTTTGTCGGAATCTGCACCTTCCACAACTATGCCATTCTCGAGCGAGAATACGGCTGGGCTGCTGAAAAACGGTTCGGCACCGTGCCAGTCGATTCGTTGATCCGAATGATTCCACGACACTTGATCGAACCAGATATGCCACTGCCCATTCTGAGAGACCAACATCGCGATTCTCTCGTTTTTCCGATAGCTTGTAGGATCTGTGAAATAGGTTTGAACCAGTTCACGGCAATGAGCACAATCCTCGCGCACCAGTAAAACAAGCCATCGCCCTTGCTCCAAATCGGCGAACGCCGCATGATGCTGTTTCGTGAGAGGCCATTCCTTTCCTAGCATCGAATCGGCCAATAGAAACTGCAACGGGTCGTCCGTTCGAGCACTGGTCGCACTGAGTGTCAAGCCAACTGATAACACGACTGCCGCAGTCGTCGAATATCCGAGCGCCCTCGGCAACCGATTCTGTGGAGTGCTGGGGCATGGTCTCGGCGGGAATAGTCCACCGAGTAACAGAATTATCAAATCAAGAGGCAGCGTGACATTCGATCCGATCTTGGAACCAAAGCAATTGCAGTCTTGGCCGGTCCACAGCGAATAGCTCGCGAAGCAAGCCAATAGGGCAAAGAAAACCATCGCGACGCGCCACGACCAAAGAGCGGGCCCCACAAGAATAAAGACTCCCGCGAACGTTTCTGTGGCAACGGCAACAACTAGCAGCCACCAGGAGCTAAGCAATCCACCGGATAGTTAAGAGCTGGGGAGCCCATAGAACTTTTGCGATTGCAGCAACGATGAGTAGAGTACCCGGCAGAATACGTACTATTTTCCACATCTAGAAAATTTTCCCGATTGAGTTGTTTGATTCGCTCACGGCTCCTCACGCCTCGATAAGAGTAGAGCCAGCTCCTCAAGCTGACAAGACAAAAGGGTACCACGGATCAGGGGTGTTCCGTTTCTCGTGCGTAGCAGGACTCGCAAGAGTTCTGTTTCTCGGTTTCCAAAGTGCGTAGAGGCGAACATCTAACGTCAGGAGTCTCTGTGCAATCTGTGCCTCTGTGTTTCAAAAAATGTCTAGAAAAATTTCCCGTAAGAAAAGGCATCGCGAAAAGCGGTTTTTCCAACAGAAAAGCAGGGTTTTGGAGCGCAGGCCGCAGAAGAATGGAGGACACAGTGAAAAAATCTTCCCAGATTTCTTGTCGCGATCGAGCAAAAAAGTTGCATTACTACCTCAGAGGGTCTGTTTAACGAAAAACTCGGGGCGAGAAATGGTGCTCAGGTTTTCTGATTTATTGAGAGTCTGAGAATGCTGTGTTAATCGAAGGAACAGGTGTTCGTCACGAAATTCCCCATCAGTTGCTCATTAATTTTACAAAGTGTTTTGCAATGTCACTGTTAGACTTTTCCAAACGAATGAGCTGCTTTGGAATCTGTAGCATTTCGTTGCTTGGTTGTTCGGAATCCCTTTCCATTGGGCATTCGAACTGGAATTCACGCAATTCGTCTGTAGCTACAAACCGCATCGTAGAGCACGATTTCGGTTTCATTGTTGCAGGCAGTAACGTCCATCACACGTTCGAAATCACAAACGATACCAATGAAACTTGGACGATAGTCGAGACTAGGAGTGACTGTACTTGTACGGTTGCCAAGCTTGCAAAAAATGTCATTCCTCCCAACGAGACACTGGAAATTGTTGTTGGTTTCAACGCCCCCGATAGTCCATCCAACGATGTGCGCAAGGTCGGATTTTTCTTGGAAAAGAAGTCCAGCGATCCCATTCTTTTGCTGGTTAAAGCCCGGGTCAGAAAAAAGCTCAACGTATCCTCGGTTGACCTCGGGGTGCATTCGGTTGGCACAGGGGAGCGGCGCCCTGTTTTCTTCGATGTTGAAAATTTCTCAAAGGAAAGCTGGGATGGCATCAATATCGAGTCCGATTGTCGATGGTTTAGCGGTACTGCTACGCAAGCGGATTTGGCTTATCAGGAAGATGGGCCTGTTCAGCGATGGCGTGTGACTTGCCAAATCGATGCTGCCGATGTGGAGCACGGTGACCATCGAGGAAGGGTGATTATCTCGGGAGGCGGTTTGCGAGAAGAGGTACCAATTGTTATGAGGGTTATTTCGCCTGTCGTTGCCATTCCCGCTCAGGTGTTTTTCGGCTCCGTCGATCAGTTGAGCTTACCTGTCTACGCATTTGCTAACGATACAAGATGAGACAGTATCTCCTTTTAGTCCTAACCATTTTCTTGCCCTTCGCTGTACTGGGCGCCCAAGGCAATAAAATGGACGATGAGCCTGGGGGACCTATTCCCTATGCCGATTTTATCTGTGGCCCCCGTTGCGTCCGCGAGGTGTTGACACATTTCGACATTCCATCAGACGTGATCGATTTAGCACGAGAAATGCAATGGCCCAAACTCGAAGCCGGAGCATCACTCGAACGAATCAAGGAAACCCTAGAGTCGCGTGGTCTGTTCACACATGCATTGAATTTGAAGCCGAATCAGTCAATCGAGTGGCCTTATCCGGTAATTTTTCATTTGAATGTTGGTGGTGCCAAAATTGGGCATTTCCAGGTTCTCTGTCCTCGCGACGACGGATGGCTCGAAGTAAAGGACGGACTGCGCGGTAGTTCACGTATGAGCCATTACGATTGGGCTGGATACCGTTCTGGGGCAGTTTTGTTGGTGTCATCGAAACCCATTGAGGAGCCAGACACGGCAATTAAAACGCTACCAAACCGAATGAGTATCATGGGAGTTGCGATCACCTTGGGCGGAACTCTAATGCTTTTTTTCCTTGTACCCAGGGTATGGATAAAAAAATCATGTTGAGAAAAATGGGAATTGTTTCGGGGGCAATGGCAGTGCTGGTTGGGCTAGCGATCTTGAGTTCGCAGTACGGTCAACCACGTATCATCGCTACGGAACTAGAGTTGAGGGAAATTGTAGGTGGTGGTAGTGGATGTAAGGTAGACAGATCAGTCCATGACTATTTGTGTAACCATCAAAACGAGACAGGCTGTAAACAAACTAGCTGTAGTGCAGTGGGCAAGCCGTGTTCGGTAAGGGAGTTAACGATCAAGAATTCCGAGGGATGGAACGACGACTGTGATCTGGCTGATGAGGGTAAAAATTCTTGCTCGAAACAAGACATTTATTGTAAGGTTTTGCAACATTGCAGTTCGTGCGAAGAGTACACAAATGAAAATAATCAAACGTATCTTGGATGTTCGGTTAGGAAATCCTTTGACCTAGGAAAACAATCTCATTACACCGCGACGGGGGCCGATTGCCTGTGATTAGGAAAAAGCGTTGAGATTTTTTCTGAAAGCGACTGGAAGAAGAGGACCTTCTGGTCGCTCGCACTAGATCACCAATTTATTGTTGTTAGAATTGCAATCTGTTTCTGTCATATCGTCAGGTGTGTGCCATCCGTGCCCCAAAATCGTGGTTTGTAAATTGTCATCAATCCTCCCCGAGTAAGTAATGAGCCGTTTTATGAGTAAGAATATTGCGATGTCAATTCTACTGGCTTTTCTAACAACTCACACCCTTCTTGGGGACGAAAAGAGCGTTGCGTTGGCAGGGTGCCGAGACAACTTCGAGCGACTCCGCACAGGTGCCTGTCGGATAGAAGTGACTATCGATAGTGGTAACCCCATTGAGATCAAAACTTGGTTTGATATTGATGTAGGAGCATTTCGCTTTGATCGGTTGGTGCCGGACGAAGACGGAATCGCGCAAGGTGGTCGTATAATTTATACCAAGGACAAAACCTATCAACGCTTGGGAATGCGTGCTGCTGGAAGAGCAGTCGTACGAAACATATCCTCTGCCGCCTCTCATTCGACGATTAGTTTTTTTGACGTGAGGAAGCTCGGTACCTTTTCCATCCCGGGACCGCCATATACCTTCAATGACAGAGTGATAGTGGACTCTATCTCGAACAATAAAGATGTTCAGGTAGAGGTTTTCGGTCACTTGACGAAATTGTCCTGGGAACAAGACGAACGCAGAAAGCAATTATGGCTCGACGAAAGACAGGGGTATGGTTGGGTAAAAAATGTAACGGAATCAGATCTTACGAAATTAGACTTTGAAACCTCGTGGGAAGAGAAAGGTGGAGTCTTTGTTCCGGTTGGTATGAAATTTGTCAATAGGCAGTTGGATGTCACGGAAATCGTTACCGCGTCCGTTTCTTGGGAAATCGTAAACGGTCCGATAGACCCATTTTTGTTCACTCCGGAGGCACTAGCCGGTGACGACCAAATATCACTTTACTCCAATGAACTTGGTGGTAGTCCCGTCTTCGTAGAAGCTCTGGGAAAGCGGTCGTCCGCAAGCCAAAAGGCACCTCCTATCAAAACAAACGGAAGCTTCCGTCTATCGGTCATCGTTCTGCTCGTCATCCTTTCTGTGGTGTCAGCGTTGCTTTGGATGCGAAGGACGAGTAGAGATTGAGATAGGATTGGATTCTGGTAGGATTCGAGGGCGGTTGTCGTCGCCCATCTTACTTCCTTACTCGTTCTATTCCATGACTGCGATCAAAAGCCCGCGTAGAGCGATTGCCATCGTCTCGGTGATCGCGCTCAATCTTTTGTTGGCGTGCGTCCTCGCGAGAGCGGCGTGGGTGGCGTCTCCTACCTTCGATGAAACAGCCCACTTTGCAAGCGGGATCGTCTTGGCCCAATACGCGGATCCTGGCTACTTTCGGGTCAATCCGCCAGCCAACAAATGGTTGATCGCTTTCGTCGAACCCATCATCCCTGTTCTCGAATTACCTCCTGTTGTTCCCTCTACACAACAAAGCAACGCCTCTCGAATGGAGTTCCAATTCGGACAGCAAGTCATGTCCGATAACGAGACGAATTACAGGCGAGGACTGTTGCTTCGCTGGCCAATCCACGCATCGGTCGCTTGCATGACTGCGGAGAGTAGCCTGCTCAATGTCCCTCAGGATTAGCAGCCTATTCTGGAAACGCAGAATCACGGAGGACGCGGAGGGCATGGCTCAGAATATCTCATGTCGCCAATCTCCGTGCTCTCGGTACCTCCGTGTATCAGAAAATTTCTCCCCAAGCCTCCCCTCAAGAAACTCGTGGCGAATAGCGATTTTTCGGGGAAAATAACAGGCTTTTGTAGCGAGAGCCGCATAAGAATGGAGGGCAAAGCGAAAAATTTTTCCAGAATTCCTGTCCGCGTTGAGCAAAAAAGTTGCATTACTACTACAGAGGGTGGTCCTCAACGAGAAATTCCAGGTCGTAAACGTGCTCGGTTTTTTTCCAGAGAAAGAGTCTGAGATGGTCTCTACGTTATAGATGGCACAAAAAGTTATTGTTCTTGTCTGTTGTCGAATTAGGTCACAGTATGCGGGGTAAAATATTAAATTTATTGATGATCGGGGGTTTGTCAGTTTGCGTTGGGGTGTATGTTCTTCCAGCCATTCCTTTGTTCTTTAAAGACGGACCATTGGAGCTTGAAGTCTCAGAAATTCCAACGGCTCTCATCCAAATGTCTGATTCGAAGATTATGCTCACGATACATAATCGTACTAGGGGAAAGGTGGCGGTATTGGATGCTCGCACAACATGCTCTTGCTTAAGTTTTGTTGATGTGCTCGAGGGGATAGAAATTAAGGCGGGTGGAAATCACCAAGTAAATTTGCATGTGAGAACGGGAATGTCGAGAGACGGGCTGTCGTCGACCGTTCTTATAAGATTTGAAAACGAACATGGCGAGTTAATTGCGATCAACAAGCATATTGGGTTGGATGTTGAGCCGATTGTAGACCTTAGTTCAAACTTTCTTGAGTTCGGAAAAGTAACTCGTGATTCAAAAGTGGTCGAAAAACTAGTTTTTTCTTCTCGTCGAAACGCTGAACTTGATGTTTTTCCACTCGCGAGAGAACACACAGGGTTCGTAATTTCAGAGGTGCGTAAAATTTCAGATAACTGCACAGAGGTTAGTATAGAATTCGAACCAGCGCAGGTCGATTCGTCAGTTTCGAATTGGTACGGCAACTTGTCGTTTAGAACCTCGCTTACGGGAAATTACATTCATCATGTTTCTGCTCGAGTTACCATCACAAGGACGCTAACTGCTCATCCTCAAAAGATAGTGTTTACAAGACCAATTCAACGGCGGACGGTTTTTGTTTCTCAAAGTGCTTCGTCTAGTTTGGTTGAGGAGGCTGCGATCCATGTGACGGCAAGCGATCCCAAGTTGATAATCGAGTCGTTTGAGAAGGTCGATGAAAGGTGTTTTCGAATTGACGTGCTGTTGGCAGGAGAGATACCGGCTGAAGCATACCTCGAGGTTTCCACTCAGGATACAAGTCAAAAAATTTCTATACCCGTTTCTCTTTGGAAAGGTTAATAAAAGTGCGAAATTTTATGATTGGTTATTGTATGGTTTTCGTCGCTGTAGGCTGGGCTGTAGCCGAAGTCCTGGATTGCCCCAACAAAGCTCCCTCAAACGGAGTCGGTGCATGCCATGAAGAAGTAACCCTTTGTACGGACAACGTCACCGAATATACTTGTTTATCGCAATTCTTTCTTTCGTATGAGGTTAAACAGGATTTTCCTAGAAAGTGTGTTGAGAAAGAAGGCTTTCGCTGCAATCAACCGCTAAAACCTTGCTACAGAAAGGCTGCTTGCACTTGGCAAAATGGGATTTGCGTAGAAGGAAATCCTAACCCCGCACTTTGGCAGAACAAAAAGAAACGCGTTGGGGAGAAGTGCAACGATGACTGCGAAGAAAGCGAAGAGGCCTGATAGAAACTTGCCTGTGGCAACCTCTTGAAAATGTTTTACACTTTACCATTTTAATTTAGGAGAATTCTAGTGACTATCAAGTCTTCGAAAATCTTTTTCATTGTGGTCGTTATGTTTGTGTGTGTAAAGTCCTTTCGGGTTTGGGGGGAAGGGGAGTGTGACAACGAGAAACCGTCCGGAAATCTGATGGCTTGCGCGGAAGTTTTGACGTGCGGTTCATATGAAGACATGAATGCTTGCCTTAATGATCCGGGTATTTTTCTTTATCCGAAACTCGTCAAACAAGATTTTCCGGCCGAGTGCGAGGAAAATGCAACCGGTTGGAATTGCAACGAGCCGTTGCGTCAGTGTTATAGAAATACACTTTGCCAATGGAGCAATGGTGTTTGTATTCCAACTGGGCTCCTAATGGCCCCATGGACGAGTGTAAAGAAGAAAGAGGGAGTCAAATGTGGTACGGGCGGAGAAGAAGGCGAGATCGAAGAGTGAATACACGTAACAGGAACCTACTAAACGATTTCAACGGTGCATCTAGGATAATTTCAAGAATCTATGGCCATAGTTTTGGTTGTATTTCAGGATTCTATCTACTGCTTCTGCTTTGCTCAGGGCTTTTTGCGGATGAATTTGAGGAATTGCTTGACGGGGTGCGTTCATCCCGGGAGTCGCTTTATTGCTACTCTTTCACTCTGGTTGATGAATTTCACAGAGATGATCAACCTGTGATTCAATCTACTTGGCATGTTGAAATGATTCTGGATGAAGCTCTGTTTCAATTACAATCGACTACGAACCCAAGTTCGTTAGGAAGTGCAACTTCGATCGTCAGGGCTGATGAAGTCTACTATTATGATGGCGATTCTGCGTGCGTTCATGGACTTGGAACAGGATCGGGTGCATTTGCATTTAATCCTAGGTTACTCGGAATAAGTATCGGTCCATTTGAAAACTCGACCCTTGAAAATTCGCTTAGGATTGGAAGAAGAAAGTCCGGTACGGTTGCAGATTCTGAATGGAATGGTATTTCAGTTAAATCTGTTGAAATAGATGATAACGAGGGTGCTAATCTTTCCTTTTTAATCGTTCCCAATCCAGTCTTTCGGGTTTTGAAATACGTGTACGAAGTTCAAGACCTAATTCGAGAAGAATGGCATTCTTTCTATGATGATTCCATTTTCAAGGGTGTTTTGCCATACCGGATTGAAATGCACGGAGAAGTTTTCTCGACTTCCACTAAAATGAAGCGAACCTACCTGATATCAGACGTTAAAGAAATACCCGCTCGAAAGTTTGATTTCATCGATTTGAAAATGCCTTTGAATACGGCCGTAAGTGATATACGGATTCGGCAACGTTTGGGATATTGGGACGGCGAAAAACTAGCAGAAAACATCGTTACTAAGAAAACCTCCAAGGAAAAGGAATCAGACACAAAAACTCGAAGTTTTGGGCTAACGCTACCGTTGCTCATTGCGATTTTGATTGGACTTTTTATCTTTGCCTTTGTGAAGCGAACTCGAAGCTAGGTCAGTCTTACGGGTATGTCTTTTTATGCGAAAATTTATGTTTTACTAAGATGGAGGTGCAATGCAATTTTGCTGCAATTCGAGGATGGTAATCAGCGACCCGCATGTTTCTTAAGTAATCCATTCCATGACTGAGACCAAAAGCCCTCGTAAAGCGATTGCCATCGTCTCGGTGATCGCGCTCAATCTTTTGATGGCGTGCGTCCTCGCGAGAGCGGCGTGGGTGGCGTCTCCTACCTTCGATGAAACAGCCCACTTTGCGAGTGGAATTGTTCTGGCCCAATACGCGGACCCAGGCTACTTTCGGGTCAATCCGCCAGCCAACAAATGGTTGATCGCTTTCGTCGAACCCATCATCCCTGTTCTCGAATTGCCCCCTGTTGTTCCCTCTACACAACAAAGCAACGCCTCTCGAATGGAGTTCCAATTCGGACAGCAAGTCATGTCCGACAACGAGGCGAATTACAGGCGAGGGCTATGGATTGCCCGAATGGCTCGGATTCCCGTGATGCTGCTCGGTTCGTGGTTGTTGTGGCTGGCATGTTGTTCCATGCCAATGCTTTCCAGGGTACTGGTACAAGCGTTCTGGTGTACTTCGCCTCTCATCCTCGGTCACGGATGGATTGTATCGGCGGATGCACCGGCCGGTGTGGCCATGGCAGCGATTCTGTGGACGGGACTGCCGTTGATGCGTCACGCATCGCTAAAGTCTGTTGTATTCTCTGGTGTCGCATGGGGGGTTGCCATCGGGACCAAGTTCACGTTTGCTCCGTTGTATTTGGCTTTTCCATTGGTAATCGAAGGAAGTCGTTGGGCGACGAGACAAGAATTTTCGTGGCGAGGACTGTTGCTTCGCTGGCCAATCCATGCATTGGTGGCTTGCATGACACTCCATGCACTCTATCTGTTTCAAGAGCCGTTGGTTCCGATTGGCAAACATGAGTTTATCAGCATGGAGTTTCGTGACTTTCGATTCGAGCGAGCGAAAACCCAATCGACATTCCAGCAATTGGTCTCGTATGTTCCGTCTCCGTTTCCACGTCTATTCTTAGAAGGAATCGACCAACAGCTTGCCGATATGAATCGGCCCCGTGGTGCCTATCTTTTGGGAAAACGGATCGAGGGTCCTCTGCCTTGGTTCTTTCTGGTTGCGTTTTGGGTCAAAGAACAACCTGCGGTACCGATAGCGCTATGTATTGGAATGGGTGGAGTGATACTAAGTGGCGTACAAACAATACGCCGACCAAGGGGTAACCGCGAGCGCAGCTTAGATGGCTTAGCAGATTCTGTACGTGACGAGCGGTTTCATTTGAATCTGTTTTGTTTTTTGTTTCTGCTGTTTATGGGACTTCTGTTTCAGTCTCAAGAGAATTTGGTTTGGAACATGCGTTATCTCATCCCGGCGTTGCCCGTGTTGTATGTATTGGCTGCCGGGTGTTTGCCCTCAGTACTGAGCAGAGAGGTGGGAGGGAGAACACTTGGGACGGTTATCGGGAGAGGACTGCTTGGTCTGATCGTGGTGTTTATGGTTTGGGACATGAGTTTTAAATGGTCCCATCCGTTCTCGTATACCAATCCGTTCTTTGGGGGAGCGTATCGAACTCCGATGGCGCTCAACGACAGCAATTTTGACTACGGACAAGATGTGTACCATGTTGCCGCTTGGCTCGAACGTGAGAAATCCGAGAGAGCTCTTGATGAACCGATCTATCGCATCGTTTCGGGATTTGGTCGGGAGGCATTGGAGTCGTGGTCCGAGGTGGGGAATCGAGAGCAGATCGAGAGAGCGATTGCCAACGCCAAGAGTCGCACAACAACTCCAAGGTCTACAACTGATTTGTCTCGAACTAGAAAGCTTCGAACGCCGTTGGTGGTATCACGGAGTTTGTATCATGCCGAGCCGTGGGGGATCCGGTACAGCGACTTTGATACTGCGACGCTCGCACGGGAGGATTTGCCGTTACTTCAAGAGTTGCTTCTCATGGAGCCCGCTGCGTGGATCACGCCGACGGTCGCCGTGTACGATTGCGGGGAATAGCTGGACTCGCAAGAATTACGTAGCTGGACTCGCAAGAGTTCTGTATCTTGTTTTCCAAACCGCGTGGAGGCGAATGGCTCACGATGCGAGTCTCAGTGCTCTCTGTGTTTCAAAAAATTTGAAAAAATATTTTCACGCAAGAAAACGCGTTGCGAAAAGCGGTTTTTTCAACAGAAAAACAGGATTTTGGAGCGCGCACCGCAGAAGAATCGAGAGCACAGTGAAAAAATCTTTCCAGAATTCCTGTCCGCATCGAGCAAAAAAGTTGCATTACTACTGCAGAGGGCTTTCCACTACGAGAAGACTCCGGCTTTGACTCAACGGGTACGTGTGAACGCAGTAGTTCCCAAAGCGTACGGATGATGTCTGTTTGCCAAAGCGGAAGTTTTGGGAACGTTACACTACATTTCGCATCTGTGTGATTAGTGGAGTGGTGGAATGCCCATTGGGTGTGACCGGCTCATCGTTGCTTAGTCGGTAGTGAGTCGCGATTTGCTAGCACAAGATATTGTGGCATCATTTCCGGCGACAACCAATTGGTTTCGTTTTCAGTATTGAGAGAGATAATAAGGGTAACGGCGAGCTTTTTCGTCGGTTCTCAATCACGGAGTCAAATCATGAACGAATCGTTGGATTTCCAGAATGTAGATTGTATTGTCGCACAGCTTAAAGAGCTGGCTAACACAGCTTTTCGTACGGGGCAAGCGATCGACCAAACGGAGCTTGATTTACACAAGCGACTAATGGCTCTCGGACATGCATTGATTGGAACAATCATCGAGCAAGCAGGCCAGGGAGATGTTGGACCTACCATCGAGAAGAAAGGGCGAGTCTATAATCGAATGCCCAAACGGACTCGGAGGTATCGCTCCATCTTTGGCGATTTCAGAATCGAACGCTACGTCTATGGAACAACACCCGATCAAGCGATCCAAGCCATTCCTTTGGACGAGCATTTAGGGCTCCCGCAGAATGATTATTCCTTGGTCTTCGAGTCGTGGGTCGGAACTCATGCGACCGAATCTTCCTTCCATAAAGCGGTTGGGTTACTGGAACGAATCACGTCACTCCACGTCCCAGTCGACAGCGCCGAACGGATCGGAAGCCGATTGGGAAAATCAGCGGCCTTGGTACTCGATAATCCGCCATCGATCGATCGAGCTACCGAGGCAGAACTCTTGGTCCAAACCAGTGACAACAAAGGCATCCCGATGGTACGCAAGCAAACGGAAAAAACACCTGTGGGTGCTTCTGTCGAACGCATGGGCCCCAAGCCGGGGCAGAAACAAATGGCGTGCATGGCCGGAGTGTATACCGTAGATCGCGATGTTCGAACGGCTACAGAAATCATTGATGCTTTATTCCATGAGCCTGAGTCAGGCGAGACAAGTAGATCAGAAGCTAAGCCGAAGAATCCTCGGTACTTTGGGGCGTTGACCAAGCATGATTCTAACGGAAACGTGATCGGTAAGTCCGCTGAAGAGCAAGCTCAGCAATGGCTAACTGCCAATACGCTCCGACGCCACCGAGAGGGTCAAGAGATTTTGGTTATGCACGACGGGCAACCATCACTTTGGAACTTAGCGCATGAGTACCAGGAGGGATGGAACACGATTGAAATACTGGACCTGATGCATGTACTTCCGCGAATCTGGGCAGCCGCGAAGATCATCCAACCAGATTCGCAAAGCTCGTATGTTCGCGAACAGCTGCTGCTACTGCTTAAGGGAACCGAAGGTCTAATGATCATAGGAATCAAGACTGCGATGAGACGCAAGGGCATAAAAAAAGCACAACGCGAAGAGCTTGGCAAGATCGTGAAGTATTTGGAAAACAACCGCTCACGAATCAAGTACGGTGAGTATTTGGCAAAAGGCTATCCGATATGCACTGGGTATATTGAAGGAGCCTGTCGGCATGTGCCCAAGGATCGAATGGAAAAGAGTGGGATGAGATGGAAGGAAAAAGGAGCCCAGACCATGCTGAACCTTCGCTGCATCGAAGCGAGTGAGCTTTGGGATGTCTTAGCCACAACGCACCGAACGGTAAACCTCTCGATCTACGGTAAGAAACGAGTGAACTATAGCGATCAGTTCTTGGCAATGGCGTCGTAACTAACAGAACAACCGGTCACACCCATGCCCATTGAATTGTTCGATTGACCGATTCGTACCATGTCAAATTTTTCGTTTCCATTACTAGGAGAATTGTTATGCTGAGACTGAAATTGTTTGCTTTGGCTCTTGCGGGTGCTACTGCGCTTTGGGCACCCGTGAATGGAGCGAATTTGGGTGATTGAGTAGGTGGCAACTTTGGTAATATCGATTGGAAAAAGAAATGCAAAGACAAGAGCTATTGTGTGGGTGCGCTAAACACCTGCCTACCTACCGATCAACCTGTTAGCGTCCCAAATAATGGGAATACGTTCCATGGTTACAAAGCGTCGGCTCGTAAGAAGACCGGAACTTGTCAGGATGTTGACTATGGCATATGGGGTTGCAGAACTTGCTCAGGAACAGTTGTCTGTGCAAAATTGACCTACTTCACCATAATACAGTTGCGGCCAGATGGAACTTACACTTGCGTGGGGATATCCATTACCCGCGACAAATTATCTGGAAACTGCATCTAATCGAAACGAGCGTTGCGTCGAAAAACCATAGGAGTGTTTGAATGGCTGGTCTGGCTTTTCTCACGTTTTTGGTCATCCAGGTCCCCTCGGCTCTCGAGGTTGCGGCTGAGGAGTCTTTGGACAATCTCGCAAAGTGCGATAACTTTTATTGCGAGTTTGAGTTGAAAAAAGTACGCCTTGCGAAGGGGGATTTGCGAGACTTTCCAATCGATGCTTGTACAGATATTGCCACCTGCCGAGTTCAATGGTGGAAGATTGGGGGTGTCATGAAGTACTCTTTGGGTAGTATCAACAATCTTGAGCCCGGAGTAGTGATAGATTCAGGAGAATTCAGTGGAGAATACCTTAATGGCTGGTCCGAACAGCAGATCTTGTCGGATGGAAATTTCACCCTCGTTTTAACCGACGATCGACTTGGTCAGGTTTTCTCGAGGAGCAACGACTTTCCAGGTCCCGAGATAACTCCCCTTAACCTCTTCGGCATATTTGGATCTGATCTCAAAAGTTTTCCGGGTCATGTGATTCGGGGCGCCGGAAAGTTTCTGAAGATCGATCAGGTTGACCTAACGAATGACAAGGTATCATTTCGATCCACATCCATCAGTCGCCCCAAGGACTCGGCAGAAATTCGGTACACGCTCGATTCTTTGAAGGGAATGAGTCCAGTGCACGTCGAGATTAAGTTTACGAATGTCGAGGGAGTTGCTCAGGTTCGTGAGTTCTCGCAAATCAATGGTGCTTGGTTTCCGTCCGTGGTGACTTACGCTCAACAAAATACTTCCTCAAGCGACGCACCAGAAGGGATGATACTCAATGTGATATCTCTTCGTCCCTTCTCTGAGTCGTCCGCTCTAGGGCTCAAACTACAAAAAGGTACGGTCCTCAACGATGATATCGAAGATCACGTTCAGCTAACTCTGGACCGGGAAAGAGATATCAAGTTGTCTGATCTATCGCTGCTGCACAAAGAGTTAAGCCAGCCAGACATCGACGTAGAGATCGGAGCACGCGATCACACCTCGAATTCGCGAATGATTTTTCGAGTTGTGACTGGCTGTTTGTTCGTTGTGATTGCCTACTTACTAGTCAGCATGCGCAATAAGCGACAGTGATTGCCGAGACAATACAAAGTGCGAGCCGCCAGTGATACGTCGTTGAATCAACAACCTTCGTTAATAGCAAGGATGATGTTCGTTTCTCGATTTCCCGGATTGCTGGTGATATTGCTTTTGATCCACACAGGTCTGCTGGTCTGTGCCGCCTCGAGAAACGGCCCCGGCTTTGACGAGATCGGGCACTTACCCGCCGGAATCTGTTACTGGAGAAGTGGAAATACCAGCCTCTATCGCGTCAACCCACCACTAGCTCGGGCAATGGCTGGCTTGACACTCGGTTGCTTGGCCCTAGACGTTGCCGACACAGATGTTCCTGAAGGTAGTCTCGCAAGAACGGAGTTTGATGTCGGAGAGAACTTCTGGTCTACGCATGGCAGCAATGCTTATTGGTATCTGACACTCGCTCGGTGGACGAGCATCACTTGGAGCTTGATGGCAGCGGTAGTAATCTTTCTGTGGTCTCGAGACCTATATGGGCCGGAAGCTGGTTTGATCAGCGCAATGTTATGGTGCTTTTGCCCGTTTGTTCTAACCAACGCACAACTCATTACGCCTGACACCTGCGCTGCGGCAACAGGATTGTTGACTGCCTACAATTTTTGGCATTGGACTCAGCGATCAACTGTAAAGCGGACCTATGAATTCGGCGTTACGCTTGGGATTGCGATGCTCTCGAAATTTGTTTGGATCTTTTTGCCGTTGCTGTTTGTAACGTTGTGGTGTGTCTTGTTGCCACTGAAAGGACGAATTATTAGCTCCCGCGAGACGCTTACGCAAGGATTTCTTTTGATTGCGTCACTTGTTTGTGCGTTGCTCGTGGTCAATGTTGGGTATGGGTTTGTCGGAAGTTTTCGCCAACTGAACTCCTACAGATTCGTATCTGAGCAACTTCGACAACCTGCTCTTCTGGGAAAGAGTGGCAATTGCTTTTCGGATTCGGTGATCGGAAAACTCCCGGTTCCATTGCCCAGCGACTTCGTGCTTGGAATTGATCGACAGAGATTGGATTTCGAGATCAAGTGGCCATCATATCTTAGGGGAGAGTGGCGCGAACATGGTTGGTGGTATTACTATCTGTATGGGTTGCTGGTGAAACTCCCAATAGCCTACTTGGTGATCGGAGGGCTAGCCATCGGACAGTTGGTCTACATATCCCGCAAACAAGTGGCAGATATGCTTACCTTGCTTTCGCCATCCGTTGCGCTATTCGTCTTCGTAAGCACTCATACTGGGTTCAATCATCATGTGCGATATGTGCTACCAGCCCTTCCCATGATTTATGTGTGGCTAGCAGGCGTTTGGAAACCTATGTCGCGTCTGAAGGGGGGGACTGTAGTTATCACAGCACTATTCATATCAGGTGTTGTGAGCGTCCTTTCCATGTATCCACATCATCACGCTTATTTCAATGTCATCGGAGGAGGTGCAAAGCAAGGTCACTTGCATTTGCTCAACAGCAATTTGGATTGGGGACAAGGAATTCTCGAACTCGCTCGATGGAGCAAGGGCAATCTAAACAACAGACTCGATGGCGTCGCTTGTAGTTCGCAGCGCCTAATTCGGATGTCGGACATTGGATTGCCGGATTCCGAGGTTCCCAAGGGATTTTCCGATTTGGTCACGCTATCTAAGGAACAACTTCGGCAGCGTCGGGAAGAAGGACGTGGCCCCAAGGCTGGAAGATACGCCATTTTTGTAAACGAACTTTATGGTCACCATGGAGCATACAAGTACTTTTTAAAACTCGAGCCGATCGAGGTAGTCGCTTACACAGTGTTTGTATTTGAAGTCACTGAGGCTGACGTGAATGATTACTGGGCGTCGGTGTTTGGGGAAGTCGGTGACGAATAAGATCGAAACTGCGGGCCAAGCGTCGCTGGTGGTTTTGTCAGATCACCCCTCGATACTACTTGGTACTAGTAAACAAAGGGGAAACGAAAATCATGTCAATTGGAACGAACCGAGCCCTCTTGATTATCTGCTTAGCTGGGTTACTTGTCATGCTTTTTTGGTACAACGGATCAGACATCCCCGCGCTGAGCAAGCGATCAGAGGTGGTGGTTGTGAATGTTCCGGCAGAATTTTTCTCCAACGAATATGATGTTCAGGAAGTCGAGATAGAAGTTCGGAATGAGAGTTCGATGCCGGTAGGAATTGAACGAATCATCGCCGACTGCTCTTGTACGACTGGTCAAGTTTCGGAGACAAAGATTCTACCAAGGTCAAGCTCAACCGTCCCATTGACGATTCGTTGGGGGGGTAAATGGGGGCAAAAGGAAATGAACGTTACGATGGCGATGTCCGATTCGACAATGAAACGTTACCTGTTGAAAGTCGAAAGGTATCCCAGGCTTTCCTTTGAAAAGCAATCCTACTCATTTCTCTGCGCTGATGACAGTGAGTGCTATCAGGAAGTGAGACTTTTTTCAAACTTCGAGGCGAGCACTCTGGAACGTGTGATACCCGCCCCTGTAGTCGAAAAGATGGGTGAAAACATCGACATTGAGTATCTTGGCGAAGATTTGGAGGCCAACGAAACTGTTGGAAAACGTGTGTATCGCTATCGAGTTTGTGCACGTAGAAATGAGTATTCTGAAACGGCCGTTACATTGTCGGCGACTTCTGGCACGGAGCGATGTGCCTGTCATGTCAAGTTCTATTGGGAAAGCAAAGTGCGAATTGCACCAAGCTCGATATTCCTTGGACATTTGAATCTAATGATAACTTGAGAAAAGAACTTGTCGTCGAAAGCCTGAGCACTACGGGCGAACGTATTGAATACAAGGGAATCGTCGGTGAGTCCAGCGCATTCACGGTAACACCACTCGCAAACGACTCTTCGTCCAAAGTTCCTCTGGTATTGGAAGTTCGAAGTGCAATTCTCTCGCAAGGTCCTTTTGTCGAAACAATCGAAGTGCAGATTTCTGTTAATGGTTCGGTGGTTCTACTTCCAATTCGTGTCTCGGGCTTCGTTCGATAGCTTCTGCTCGTTGGCTACTTCTTCCTAGACGACGAAAAGGGGACGGGGGCAATACTGTTCGGCACAAGAAATGCTGACTGTTGCACCCGATTTTAATTTCATTTTTTATGTAAAATTTACGAGTTTTGGCACAACTATTGCGCATGTGGTCTGACAACTTTTCTTTCTGCCAAGTTGTCATTCACCCTTCGTTCGATCGTGCCAAGTAAGCAGCCAACGCGAAAAAGCCCAATGTCAAGAGCAAGGACATACAAGGGCTGAAGTACTTTGATATGCTGCTTCCACTGCTCGAGCGTCTGCATGACGATCATTGCAAACGGGACAAAGCAAACAATCGCGAATTGCATTTCGACATGTACTGCATGCTTGCCTTGCTTTACATGTTCAACCCCACGGTCACGAGTTCGCGAGCCATTGCCCAGGCGAGCGAACTGGCCAAGGTGCAGAACATACTGCGCAATCATCGCATGCTTGTTGATCAATCTGTGGACGGGGCGAAAGCCGACGAAACGAACCTTCGAGATGATCAGCTACTACTTCATGGGTCTAGCGAGCGAAGCGGAACTGATCGCTCATCTTCAAAAGCTCAAGCGGCACGACGCGGCACGATCAGCGAACCAATAAAGATCGCTCAGGGAGCGTTGCATTCAATGCTCTTCTGCGTTGAGTGCTGCGCGCTCAGCGACTGAAACGCTTCGCAATCTCTCGATCGCCCACAGATCTGCCATCTCAGCCGGGCCCTCCTTCACCCCTCATGCCCCTCTGCCCCTGAGACAAATGGAGCAGCAAATCGAGTGCCGAACAGTATTGGGACGGGGGGATTTTTGTTTAGTCCCAAGAGTTCCTTCAATTAAGGTCCGATGCGTGGATCACGCCGCACGGTCGCCGCGTACGATTGCGGGGAATAGCCCGCCCAATGTCCCTCAGGCTTAGCAACCTATTCTGGAAACGCAGAGTCACGGAGGTCGTAAAGGGCCTGGCTCAGAATATCTCATGTCGCCAATCTCCGTGCTCTCGGTACCTCCGTGTTTCAGAAAATTTCTCCCCAAGCCTACCCTCAAGAAACCCGTGGCGAATGGCGATTTTTCGGGGAAAATAACAGGCTTTCCGGAGGGGAGGGCAAGGAAGAAAGGAGGGCAAAGCGAAAAATCTCTCCAGAATTTCTGTCCGCATCGAGCAAAAAAGTTGCATTACACTGTAGCTGATGAAGACGTATCGAATACGGACTAATTGTGGCTTCGAGCTTAAGCCGGGCCGCTAAAAATGCTAGCCAATTATAGTGGGATTCGAAATATCTCCTGGCTTTGTAACGACCGAAACCCGAATCAAGAAGCTCGAAGGAAACGCATTGAATGCTGCAAAAATCGTCGTCGGCCCGCGTTAAGCTCATTGACCTAATTATTTTGGACGCCTAGGATGACTTCACGCATATGCTCCAACAAGTATGTCCAAGATTCCTTTTGGCTAAACTACTTCGACACCATGCGACCCCTGACAGCGACCTGGGAATCGAACATCAATTCACACCTGTCAGACCCGCCGGTTGTCTAATCACCCCTGTTGTCCCATGCATCGATTCCTAGTCATCTTGCTTGTAAGCTTGTTGGTTGTCGGTGGTGGCGTATTGATGCTACTTACCGAATCAGATTACGTTACGATTCGAATCCCCGACAACATTATTTCAGTCGAAGAAAACTCCCAAACGTCCTTTGTGGTTGAAGTACGCTCAAATTGTAATTCTAATGCTGAAATCGTCATGGCATCGACTTCGTGTTCTTGCATCGCGAAACCTAACTTTCCCGTACGACTTCGGTATGGCAACGTTGAGAAGTTAGAGTTTTCGATTGTTTCGGGACAATGTAATCCTGATGAAATTTCTTCTGCGCGTATCCGTTTTTTCGGTCACTACGATGCAAAGCAATAGTCAATGTGGCGGGCGTCTGCGTAAATTGACTCACGCATTTGGGGCCAGGCTATGAAGGCGCCGTTTCCCCGTAACTATCTGGAGTCAAGAAGGTGTTCTTTTACCTTGATGTGGTTTCAGGAATTCCAACACGACTGGTGCCAACGACACCAGCTCTTATTGCCAGTTTTACAAAGTTAGAACGACGATAAAGCATGGACTATAGAAAGCAAAGTATGGGAGATAGATCAGCCAGTATCGTGGTACTGAAGTACGTTATGTTTTCGTCCGTTGTAATACTACACGGACCGTCGTGGGCGAAAGAGTTTGACATCGAGGCCTACGAACAAGCGCGTAAACACTCGATCTTTCCGCTAGAATATACAATGTCCGCCACCGAACTGACTACTCGTTCCAACGGAATCAAGATCGAGAATGCTGTCACTTATATAAGTAAGCACGGACGTAAGAGACTCAATTTGACGGTAGTTGATTCATCAAACGACCAAAGTCGAGTAGGATATTCTGTATCTGCGATCAAAACGGAATCAACCTATGCTTCGGCTCAGCGTTTCCCAGACAAACCAGACTACTTTTTGGATCGTGTGACGAACAGCGGCGAAGATGCGGAACAGTCGTTTTCCTCCGTCCTACCAATATTTGCCCCCTATTTTATTGACAGAACTGATATACTAAAAATCCTTCAAGACGACCAAACGAGAATCTCCGATGCTCGTGAGGTAGACGTTGATGGAAGACGTCAAATTCAACTTCGTTGGTCAGAAATCCTGAATGACCCAGCAGGACCGGTCACTCGCGTTGGTGAAATGCTCTTGGATATCGAAAACTATATGGCTCTGACGCGGGCTGATTTTTCCATTGGACTCGTCGGGAAACCTCCCGTTCGAACACACTCAATTCGAATTGAATACCAAAAATCCAATGGGTTTTTCGTTCCCGGAATGCTGGAAGAACGAATCGTTTTCCTTTCTGAAAACGCATGGAAGGAAATACGGTTCGACAAGATACAGTTTGATACATCGCCCGTGAGCGATGACGTCTTTGATCTTGCCAACATTGGATACAAGGATCCATCTCGTTCACTAAGTTTTAGACTGTGGATCTACTTTATCGGCTTCGCCTTGGTTTTCTTGCTGTTCGTGCTTCGTAAACGCCAAGCATAGGCTGATCGAGTCTAAAAAGGTAGAAGAAAATGCGGTGTGCCTTGTAACCCTGTCGATGGTCATATCCCGGATTTTGTATCATGCCGAGCCGGACAGGTGGATTACCCCGGATGTGGCTGTGGATGACTGCGAGGAATAGGGCGAGCCTAATCTGTTTGGGCTCCTTCTGTCGAGGGGAAACGAGATTCGTATGGCTCTACCATGACTCGGTTGTCCCGGCGGTAGAGGAAGAAGACTTGATTCTTGAGTTCGTCAGGCAAGGGTGCTGACGTTTCGCCGTTGGTCGGGATCCAGAATCCTGAACCCGTGCCTCCATTCTCAATATCGCCTTCATTCCAAGCATCCAAGAGAAAGGTCTTGCGCAATTCACCATCCAAGTCCATGATCTCCAGAGAATCCGGTGTGATCGCCAACCAACCATCATCAATCGGTTTCACCGCATGACCTTCCATTAGCTTTATTATCCTTTGATTTTGCTTCCAAGCACCTGAGTCAGTATCCATAATGGTTGCGAAGTTGCCACGGGTCATGATACTGATGTAACGCCCAGTCGAATGCCATTCGATTTCAGGGACCTCAGAAAACATTTTCCATTCAACACTTGGCTTGGTCGTAACATTCTCAATCCCGCTACCCGAGACCTGCCCCCAATTCCAGACCCGTATCACAATGGAGTTCTCTCTGAAATTACCACCTGATGAGGTCATTATGCAAAAACGTTCTCCATCGGGTGACATGTTGAGTTTCCCTCTATCGACACGAGTAATAACACTCTGGTCTACGAGGGAATCATCCTCAATTCGGAGTCTCATCAAGTCGGTTTCTATTTTGTCTGAAGTGCTTTTACTAAATAGTAAATAGTCGCCGAGTCCTTCTAAGAGAGTCCAGCCAGTCAGGTCTATATCTCCTTGCTCAATCTTCGTGATCTGTGCCAAAGATGGATCGATTTTGTATAGAGTAGTCGACTCGGAGGAGGCATCGGCAGGCACGGATCGCTTCTGGACACTGATTACGAATCCTCCGTTTACTACAGCTGAGATGACAACATCGCCTTCAGAATAAATGGGCTCTAAAGATTGTGGATCAAAACGAACTTCTCGCTCGGACTCTACATCATACAAGAATACAAAAGGCACCCAAACCACTTGTTGTGTAACTTTTACATCATCCCGATGTTTGGCACCAGTTATCAGTACGTGGCGACTGTCTTTGCCCCACCAAAGAGACAATGGGGACAGGGAAGAGTTTGCACGACCGAATACGGTACTAGGCACAACGGTACGGACTGGCCCTGAGAATATCAAGGTAGTATTTCCAGTGTCACAATTTTTCAACTGAACGGAGTGCAAAGGATTACTGGCGTCGGTTCCCCACAAAAATTGATATAGAAATCGTCCATTAGGGCTCAACCTATCTTTAGGTAACAGGGGCGATAATTGCAGAAATCGAAAGCTGTCATCGGAATTGTTTATCATCCCGTCAATCCTAACCAACGTCGTTCCATTCCATTTTTGTTTCTCAGTTGCGGTTCGAACCGTTTCCGCGAACTCTCGCCGTGCCCTCTGTCTCGGATCTTCAGAAACCTGGGTATACGTATCAAAGGCAAGTTGATTGCCATCCAGAATCCTTAAATTTTTTGGCCATTGCGAGGACATACCATGATCTAAATTCAATGGCGAACTTAGGGATTCATCCCTAGTCAACTTACCGAAAACGTTGGTGTTGGCTGCACGCCATCGATAGCCAATTTTTTCGTTGAAAATCGTTAAACTCCCGTCTCTCTCCCACTTCATGGAACCTGAATCTAAAGGGGAGTCTGTCCCCCAGTCTATAATAGATTCCCTTTGATTTAAAAGTGACCTAATGGAATATTTCTGCACGCTATTCACGAAGGCAATACGTTCGAATGTTGGATCGATCGTTGGATTAACTTTGATGGTTCGCGTTCTGGTTGGCCTGATATCCGGGATGGTCAACTCCGTACGCTGAAGCTCCGTACGCTGAAGCATTACCGGCTCATCCGTTTTCCATATCTCTAACATGTCACTATTGTTGGATACGACTCCGATTGCAGCGTCATCATGTCGCCATTGAACAGGACCTCTCGTTCGAATACTGGATACGAAATCACCGCGGTGAAGATCGTAAAGACTAACATTCTGACTCCCCACCGACCTTACTGCCAAGAATCGCCCGTTTGGTGATATGCTAAAAATTGACATCGGACTTTCTGTATACTTCATGAGCACAGTCGTTTCGCCCGTGTCGATCCGTGAGGCGACCACATTGCCATCATGAATATGAATAATGCGATAGCCATGGTCCCAGACGATAGCGGATGATAATAAGGAAGACGTTGGTAGGGACCGTACCAATTCAGCGCCGTTCACTCCCAGTCTCCATACATGGATTCGAAGTTGATTCGGCGAATTCTCCATTTTCACTTGCATATCTAGCTCTACATCACCCTCCCAGCATACGGTTGCGATCAGGTTGGGATGGCTCGTGTCGAAGCATATTCCACCCTTAATATTGTTGCGAAGTGGACCTTTCGAAGGTAACGCGTACTTCGGGACGCCCTTTGCATCAACAATCCACATGTGCTGATTGACGGCCATGAACAAGGAGCGATCACAATTTGGAATCCATTCGACATTCTGCGGAATACGATCCAATGTCCAAGTCTCAATGTCCGGCAACTTGGTTGGGTTCGTGACATAAGAGGCAAAGGAAAATTTCTCCTTTGGCAAATGCTCCTCCAATGGTAGAGCAGGTAACGCTCCAAGGATCTCTCCAAAGCGATCTCGTACCTCGGGATCGTACGACTTGTCCACTATCTGATCACGTGGGATCGGTTTCAGATTGGGAATGAACGGATGGGATGATGCAACTTGTTGTGTCACCAGTTCCGATTCAGCGATTTGCTGTGAGCTCTCCTGCGTGACAGATTCAGGCTTGGGTTTCCACTGTACGCTAAGAATGGTCTTTTCCCCGCGTCGAACGGCGATCGTCTGCGAGGAGAAGACCAAATCACTCGCCTCTTCGGTCATCTCCAATTGGTACACCCCACTCGGTAACGGACTGCTCCCGACGCGAATCGTATAAGTTCTATCGGTCAACGGGTCTCGGACGCTGACTTGCTCCCCTGCGATCTTGACTTCGATGTCGGGGTCGCTGGCCTCCACGACCAAGGTTCCTTTATCTCCCGATTGCCAAATCGCCAGGACGGCTAAGCACATTGCAAAGCCTCCCACAGCGGTTGCGATAAAACGTCCCCACCGCCGATTGCCGGCTCCACTTGTGGATGGAGTTACCGTTGCTGTTGGCTCCAACCCATTGATGTTTTGCTCCGCCCCTTGTAACAATGTCACCAGCTCGGCGGCGTTCTCAGGGCGTAGATTCGGATCTTTTTGCAACAAACGAAAAACGACCTGTCGCAATGGCTCAGAGATTTTCGCTTCGGGATCGAGTTGTTCAAAGTCGATCTCCTCCGAAGCCACCGACATCAAAGTAGAAAACAGATTGTTCTTTCGAAACGGGGAATCGCCGAGCAACATTTCGACCAGCACAACTCCTACGCTGAACAAGTCACTGCGCCCGTCGAGCGGCTTGCCCGTTACCTGTTCCGGTGACATGTAGCTGGGGGTGCCAAGAACGGTTCCCTCGTGCGTGATCGGGGCCGCTTCCTCGAGCGTTCTAGCTAGGCCAAAATCGATGAGCTTCACATCGTCACTCGGAGAAACCCAAAGGTTGTCCGGTTTGATATCGCGATGTAGTACCCCATTTTGGTGAGCGATATCGAGACCTTGAGCTATTTGGACGGCGATGCGAATCGCGCGCGTCGGCGATAGCGAACCTTCTCTAGATAAGAGGGTTCGCAGGGACTGTCCGTCCAAGAGAGGCATTACGTGATAGGGAAGATCGCGATGCACACCGAGATCCAGGATGGGCATAATCCGATCCGAGCTCATCCTGGCGATCGCCAATGTTTCACGTTCGAATCGGGTTCGAGCTTCTAGATTCTTAGCCCGAGAGGGTTGCAAGAGTTTCAGGCAGACCTCGCGATTAAGTTCCGATTCCGTAGCGCGAAAGACCAGCCCCATCCCACCGCTGGCGAGATACTCTGTGATCAGATACATGCCGATGCGGCCAAGAAATTCGGTTGAGGGTGGTGGATCGAGTAGCGAACGTAGTTCCTCAGCGGACATATCGGGTCTGGGGACCATGCGTGCCAATTGTTCGGTTATGTGGCGGATCGCTTCCTCATCGTCCAGGCTGATCGAACTGGCTTCACGGAGCGAGGCAATGAGGGAGTCATCTGCCGTTTGGGATAGAGAGCCTTTATCCAGAGTCTCGGATTGACTCAGAATGGTCTCTGATTGGCGGGTTTCCTGCTCGTTAGCGGTGCCCTGAAGGAATTTGTCCAATGGTCCGGGGTTCATAGTCATCATTATAGCTGGTGAATCGTAAGGTAGGTTTACTCTAAGATGCAGAAGCCGAAAAAACGAAACTCGGCGCTTCCCACACAAAGAAGACGAAGCTCAACGGCAAAACCTGTCACCAGAAACCCGAATTTTTCTCCTGCCCCTCCCGTAGTGGACGAGGCCACGAGTCCAGGCTGTTGTAGTGGACGAGGCCACGAGTCCAATGCATTCGCAAACAACACGCGATTCTAGAACGCAGCACATCGTTTCGCACTAATGAGATCCAGTCCGGGGGGAATCGCGGGGCGTATGGCCTCGTTGCCTCGGCCACTACCCGTGCAATTGCTGAACACCGTGTTTTCGCAAATGGGCAATGATTTTGTCGAGACTATCTCGAAAGTTCGTGTCAAACGGTCTCAACTCGGGATACCCAGGAATGAGGCAGCTAGTGTATCGGTACTCCCGGTAGCCATTGAATTGCACTAAGTCAGCGCGTTCTGGATTACGTGCGATGTACTCGCAAATTTTTTCAAAAGCCTCCTCGCGGCGCTCCTCTTCCGTCAGCACGTGATCGTACGACTGATCCTGCAACGAAAAACCGATTCGATTCAAGGATTCATCACACCTTCCCCGAAAATACTTCATGCAGTTGAGTTGATCAGATCCATCTGCAAGCCCCATCCAAATCATGTGAATATGATCAGGCATGAGACAAAAGACTGGGCATGCGATACTGTAACGAAACATGGAATGTGTGAGCAGCTCCCGAAATCGATAAAAGAACACCGGTGTCAACCACCCTTGTTTTCGATCCCGGATAGTCAGCGTCCAATGAACGATTGCGTTTCCAAGGTAGAACTCTCGCGGCAGTCGACTCAGATGTTCACGATTCGGCATTCCAACGCTCTCCGTAGTGGACGAGGCCACGAGGCCAGTGGATTTAAGGGGTAAGACTATTCTAAAGCGTTGTGTAATGTTCTGCACTAATGGAATTCGGTTTGGCGTGTATGGCCTCGTTGCCTCGGCCACTACGGAGCCAGGCCTCGTTGCCTCGGCCACTACGGGAGCGCGTTAATCCCAGAGGCCTGAGAGCTCTTCGCGGAGTCGCTTGAGAACGCGACCACGCGCGAGATAGACGGCGTTCACCGTGATACCCAACTCTGTAGCAATATCTGCAGCGGAGCGTTCTGAAACTACGCTCTCCCAGCAAGCTCGCCAGGTGGTCTCAGCAAAGGAATCACGCATCAATTGCAATGCTTGACGGGCGACAAAAGCTCGATATTCCTGATCCGATAGTATCGCTGCTGGATCGTCTATTTCCAGTTCTTGTAGCTCACCCGTACGAGCTTCCGTCGCTCGGCTCAGCTTACGGATGTGATCGCGACATTTATTAAAGGTGACAGTTCGTAGCCAATTGCGAAAGCTCTTGGGGCGATCATGTGCCAACCAAGACGATCGATCGAAAAGCACTAGAAAAATGTTCTGATAAACATCGAACCGTTGATGAGTCTCGATGCCCAGCCGCTTTATCCAATGCAAAAGCAGAGGGGTGTACAACCGAACAAAGCGTTCCCAGGCTTCTGAGTCCTCCGCCGTTCGTAAGCGGACGAGCAAGCTGGATTGAGTGGTAAACATGGTATTGCCCGGATTCGTGTTTCTGGAAGCTAGAATCATAGGCTAGCCAAGTACGCCACACAACAAACCAAACTTTTGGTTCAATACAAGTCGAACCTCTTAGACGAACAAGCTGGTTGAGAACTACCGGTTGTGAAATTGCTAGAATTTCCGAGCTGCCGGGGATTCTGGTGAATTCCTCTACATTCAGAACACCGATCGGTAGATTACACTCTGCGGCTCGTCCTGAAGCACTGTTTGAGCGACTGACTGTACCGTTCCGGCGGTTTTTCACCTGCGATTTGATCGCGCTGCGACAGGGCACGCCCGGGTGTTTGCCCGTTGGGGCTATACCTGCCACTCGATAGGTTCCATAATGAGTCAATCGCTGAATCGAGTTTACAACCACGATTCAGCGATTTGGTAGCCTGAATTGCAATGAGTTCCTTCAAAGTGTCTCCGATGAATACCGGTCATAAACAGCTTTGGTACGCCATCACCAGCATTGCTTTCCTGGTCGTGCTACTAGTAGCGGTTGGCGAGCACGCCAAAGCCGCACTTCCAAACCAAACCAATGATGCCACTGTTAGTCAGTGTGTCATCATCGAAGTCTTTGTCGATCAGTCGCGTCTCCTCGATCAACAACTAGAAAGCCGAATCAGAGAATTTGCTCGCGAACGGGGAGGGATTCTCATTGCGATTCGTAAGTTGCAAGACGGATCGGCTGGTAAAGCTCGATTGGAACAGATCGCAAACCATTTCAAAATTGAGAGGAACGATCAACCTTTACTCTATTGTTTGAACCAGGTGATCCATAGTAAGCAATCGGACGCAGAGTATCAAAAGGCCCTCGAGGAAGCTTTACAAATCGAGGTCTTCGTACGCGTTGGTTGTTCCCGATGCGATACGTTGAAGCAATTCCTTCCCAACTATGCGGCACGTTTCCCTGCACTGAAGCTCGTCCTTAGGGATATCGTCCAAGATCCTTCTGCGATGCAGAAACTCAATCAACTTGTCACCAAATATAAGCGCGCGGCGTCAAGTGTCCCGGTAATCCATTTTTGTAACGAACTGTCAATCGGATTTCTGAGTGAACAATCTTGCAAGAATCAATTGGACGAACTGCTTCGGAAATGGACCAAGGCTTGTCCTGCGCCCAAGAATTCCAATCAGACTCCTGAGCCGCAACAGGATAAAGGCTCAAATGATCCCTCTGACAAAGGCTATCCAGAGCAAGCCCCGGCCGATTGCCTAAGCGGGGCCTCTCGAAATTTACATGGGAATCTAACCTATGGGCTAGGAATCTTGCTGGCTCCAGTCGTTGACACTCGATGGCTGCTCGCGTCGGAGGTTTCGTTTGCCAATGCATCCAGGTTGCAGACACCTGCATTGGATGACGAGCTGGAGCTCGATGATGATGAGCTCATGTTGCCAATCGAAAATTCAGAGACGGCCAATACGGAGGAAAGCGAACTCGGTTCTGATTCAGAATCTAATGAGCGAAGTACGATCGATGTGCCTTGGCTTGGAAGACTCAGTGCAAACAAGTTAGGAATGCCATTGTTCACGATCGCCGTGGGGCTAGTGGACGGTTTCAACCCCTGTGCTATGTGGGTACTAATGTTCCTGCTTTCGATTTTAGTCAATCTTAAAGATCGAGTAAGGATCATCCTTATCGCAGGCATCTTTGTATTGGTCAGCGGGTTAGCGTACTACGCCTTTATGGCAGCTTGGCTGAATGTTTTTCTTTTTGTCGGATTACTGCGTCCTATACAGATCGGTTTAGGGATTCTGGCACTAGTGGTCGGTGGTATTCACATCAAAGATTTCTTTGCATTTAAGAAAGGAGTATCGCTTTCGATTCCGGAGTCGGCCAAGCCGGGCATCTATCAACGAGCGCGTTCCATCGTGACCGCAGAGAACTTGTTCGGTGCTCTGGTTGGTGTGACCGTGTTGGCGATCTTGGTTAACATCGTCGAGCTTCTTTGCACAGCGGGCTTACCGGCTCTTTACACTGGCGTCCTGACCATGCAGAACTTGCCGAGTTGGCAAAACTATGCCTATCTAGCTCTGTACATCATGGCGTATATGTTTGATGACACGTTAATGGTTGTGATTGTTGTCTGGACGATGAAAAAGACCAAGATGCAGGAGTCTCACGGGCAATGGCTCAAACTCGTGAGCGGAGTCGTGATTGTCGCCATTGGCATGGTGATGCTTCTCAAGCCCAGTTGGTTGTATTGAGGTTACCTGTCTGGGCGACTAAGAAGCACCTGCTTTCACGCGGGTGCGAAAAGTCACCAGCCAAGATTCCACTCTGAATTGAGGAATACACTGCTTGGGATGCGATAGAATTGTCTGATAATCACAAAGCCACATATATGGTAGACTAGTGCGTGAAGCACCCCCTGTTTGGAATCAATCCCTGGAGACTCTTTTATGCGATCTTTGCTCAAGTACTCTGCTGTGGCCGTTTCAATCGGCTTGATAGCTCCTTGTTCTCAAGCAGAGGACTGGCCTCAGTGGCGTGGTCCCAATCGCGATGCGATATCAGCCGAAACGGGACTCATCGACAAATGGCCTAGCGAGGGTCCCAAGTTGCTGTGGCAGGCCAAAGATTTAGGTGCGGGATTTTCCACCCCCTCTACCGCTAATGGGATGGCTTATCTCATCACCAACGAAGGTATGGAGACGGAACAGATCGTTTGCCTGAACCTAGAAGACGGGGAAACGAAGTGGAAAACAAAGATCGGTGCGGTCGGAGCCAATCAAGGCCCCCAGTATCCTGGCAGCCGTTCCACACCAACCATTGATGAGGGGCGTATCTACGCACTTGGGTCTGATGGTGATCTGGCATGCGTTGAAGCAACCAGTGGCACAATCGTTTGGAAGAAGAGTTTGCGCAAAGACTTTGATGGTGCACCAGGAATGTGGGCTTATACCGAGTCTCCTTTGATCGACGGCGATACCCTTATCTGCTCCCCGGGCGGCAAGAGCGCGACTGTTGTCGCACTCAACAAAAAGGATGGTTCGGTTATTTGGAAGTCAGCATTGCCTGAGGCTGATGCTGCTAGCTACTCATCTCCCGTCATCGCCGAGATTCATGGCATCAAGCAATACGTATTTTTCCTAGGGAAGGGCGCTGTCGGCATTCAAGCTGACAACGGCGAGTATCTTTGGCGATTTACGAAGACATCTGATGCTCAAGCCAACGTGCAAACCCCTATTGTGAAAGACTCGTTCGTCTACACCGGAGCGAGTCGCGTTGGTGGAGGATTGGCTCAAGTTCTCAAAGGGACTAAGGAAGCCAAAGAAGTGTATTTCGATAAAGCCTTACCCACCGGTATGGGTGGTGCGGTTCTGGTTGGCGATTACCTCTATGGTTCATCAGGTCAAGTATTTATGTGCGTTGAGTTTATGACGGGTAAGGTGATGTGGCAGGACCGAAGCATAGGAACATCCTCTGTTTGCTACGCCGACGGCAAGCTCTTTTTACATGGCGACAACAATGACATCGCTGTGATAGAAGCGACTCCAACCGGATATAAGGAACTAGGGCGAGCAACACCTCCGAACGCTCCTGATCGAGGCAGATCCAAGGCATGGACTTATCCTGCCATCACGGATGGGAAACTACTCATTCACGATTCGGGATGTGTTTGGTGTTACGATCTTCGAGGGTAGAGAGACGGGAGAAACGAATCGGTGAACTGGATGAGCGAACAGAATCGAGCGGTACTTGCCGGGCTGTACCGTACCACCTTGCTCGATGATGTTGTTCCGTTCTGGATGCGACATGGAATAGATCGAGATCAGGGAGGGTATTTGACCGCACTTAATCGCGACGGATCTGTTATCGACACCGATAAATCGATTTGGTTTCAAGGCCGAGGTGCCTGGACATTTGCAACATTATTCAACACTATCGAGCAAAGAGCAGAATGGCTAGATGCCGCACGTAGCGGGATCGACTTTCTGCGACGCCACGGCGCGGCCAGTGATGGAAAACTCTACTTCACAGTAACACGTGATGGGCAGCCATTACGTATGAGACGTTATGTTTACAGCGAATCCTTTGCGTCTATCGCCAACGCAGCATTTGCCCGAGCTACGGGAGACGAACGGGCTGCGGAAGATGCAAAGTCTTTCCTGAAGACCTACCTGAACTATTCCTTTGATGCCGGTCGCATCCCAGCAAAGACCGATTCCAGAACTAGACCGACTCGAGGCATCGGGCCGTACATGATCGCAATCGCTACCGCTCAGGAATTGCGAGCCAACCTAGGTGATGAGATCGTAAGCGAGCGCACATGTACCGAGTGGATCGACTGGGCTATCGATTCGATTGAGCAGTACTTCGTTAAGCCCGAAGCACAAGCCGTCATGGAGATGGTGGGACGCAATGGAGAGATTCTCGACCATTTTGATGGTCGTCAACTCAATCCGGGGCATGCAATCGAGTGCGCCTGGTTTATCATGCACGAGGGTAAGTTGCGAGATGACCAACGACTTATTGGACTGGGATTGACGATGCTCGATTGGATGTGGAAGCGAGGTTGGGATGAGGAACATGGCGGCTTGTTTTACTTCCGCGACTTACATAACCTACCCATCCAAGAGTACTGGCATGACATGAAGTTTTGGTGGCCGCATTGCGAAGCCATAATCGCGACTAGTCTCGCGTGGGTCCTGACGCAGGATGAAAAATATGCCCGCTGGCATGAACTCGTTCACGAATGGAGCTTTAAGCATTTTCCCGATCCGGAGTACGGCGAGTGGTACGGTTATCTGCACCGTGACGGCCGCATTTCAACCCATCTCAAGGGCAACATGTGGAAAGGCCCATTCCATCTGCCACGTATGTTGTGGTATTGCTGGCAGCTCTTAGATTCCGTTAAGGAGGCAGCTAGCTAGTCTTCGATGTACAGTACAACCTTCGTAATTCGTCGAAAGCCGTAACATGGACGAGCTTCATAAACAGATGACTTGGGAAGAGTATTTGACCTTCCCTCGCAAGCTGGGCTGGAAGTACGAGTATTTCGGTGATGCCCTGCATCTTTCACCAGCTTGAACAGCGATCGCCAGCTTTCGAACTCCACTCGACAGCTTGGAGGTTTTGCAGAGTAGGGTAGCAAACGCAAATTGGATGGATACGAGGATTCGCCCGGTCGAGTTGTCCGACCTAGATCCTATGTTGTCACTTTTCTGTGAGTGCTTTTCGAACTCGATTGACTATTGTGGCTGCGATTCCTCCGACCTACTCCGCTATGCACATGAGAGTTTGGCTCATTCCTTTCAACCAACTCTAACGAAGTACTTTAGTGCTTGTCGAGTCGCAGTTAAAGGACAGAGAATCATTGGCTGTTGCATAATTGGGTGTGGTAAACATGGTCCAGTGCTACAACCGATTTTTGTCGCTCCTGAATACCAACGTCGTGGCATCAATTTGTCACCCTACTGACCTGAAAACCAAAGCAAAATCCGAGTGGTTGATACTGTTTGTCTCTCGCTGACACTTCGGGCTGTGATGGGCAAGCGATAAAACGGTGGCGATGCCGTTAGACGCTTGGAGGGATTCGCCTTCGGTGAGTTCACCGAGGGGAACCCAGTCGTTGCAGTCGATTGACCAGATGGGATGGACGGGCGTGCCGGAGATGGTTTCGATGGTTTCGTCGGGACCGATGATCTCGACGCGGACGATCGTGTTGACTTCCCAGGTGATGAAGCGCGCGATGGCGACGCTGGTCCGGTAGGATGGGTTCTCAACCCGCCCTTCATCACGACTAGTCGGGCTGAGAGCCCAACCTACGTCGGGGCCATTTTGGGGCACTCATCAACGGCGGTGACGAAAGCCGAGCCGTGGACTTGCAGCTCCTCGATGTTCATCAGCAAGTGTTTGCCAGCCAAGATGTTGTGCTGAGCGCGATCCAACACCTAGAGAACACAAACACCCCCGTCCCCATCTCGCTTTCCTACGACTCAGCGAACCGGCTGCTCAGCTCACTTTGCGGACTCAGCTACTCCGTGTTTCCCTCAGAGTTCCGTCGAGTTCTTTCTCGATGACAGATCGCTATAAGGAATCTCCAGATGGAGAAGATCGAAGCTCCCGTTTGGTCGCAGTAGTTTACGGGTATGTGCATTTCGTCACCACGAACAGCCGACACTTGGAGAACTCCCCCGCGATCTAGATCCGATTTCTTTCCTTCCCAACTGGGCCAACCCATATCGCTGTAGCAATACCGTGTGACGCGCTCCGACCAGACATCATAGATGGCTTTGTCGGTAAGTATTAAAAACCGCTGGCCATTCTGCTCAGGATTATCTTTCTCCACATGCGGATGATTCGGTAACCAGCCGATCGGCTTTTCGTGATGATGGGCAATCGAATCCAACAAGGGAACTGCTTGCAAAGGCAAATTCGATACGCAATCGCAAAACCGGAAACACTTGTCTCGTCTGAATACACGAAATGCTCTAATCGAGGGTGTAACATCCATTTCTTATTCTACAAATCCTTCATTAAAAAAACCTTGAAGGAATCCTGGTATCCATTCCAACCTTGTTTATGCAAAATACTAATCAATTTGCCAGATCGTTCTTTTATTTCAGCTTCAGCAAAGATTGACTTCGCTCCCATGTTCTTCGCAGAGTCCATTAGTTTTTGAGTGATCTTCAAGAAGCCCACTCCTCCTGATTCAACACCAGCCTGCAGACCTACTCGGTTAATATATGCGTAGGCAACGTCATCGATCACATGAATAGTTCCATCAACAACGTATTTTGCATCGTCTAGTCCGAGCATACTGCATGTAAGATCACTGTTATGTACCAACAGGCCAAGTTCGCCGACTTGGTACACGTGCTCGCCGTGGACTTCGATATTGTAGACGGGGAGCGAGCAGGTGACTAGGGCAAGTGATAAGACGGTGGCGATGCCACCGGCGGCTTGAAGTGTTTCGCCTTCGGTGAGTTCGCCGAGAGGTACCCAATCGTTGCGGTCGACGGACCAGATGGGGTGGATGGGGGGGCCAGAAATCGTTTCGATCGTTCCATCGGGGCCGATGATCTCCGCTCGCGCGATCGTGTTGACTTCGCGAGTGGTGAAGCGGGCGGTGACAACCGAGCCTTCGCCGCTTGCGATTTCGGGGCATTCGTCAACGGCGGTGACGATGGCGGAGCCGTGGACTTGCAGCTCCTCGATGTTCATCGGCAAGTGTTTGCCTGCCACGATGTTGTGCTGAGCAATCCACCAGCGTGGACGAAGTAGTTCGGCATCGACGATGCCACCGTCGTTTCGATGCATCGTGATGGAGACCTTGGCCCAGGTCGCTTGATCGGGCTCAGGCAACGAGTCGTCGTATTCCCAAGGCTTGGGGTTCTTGGTCGGGATGCGAGCCCCGAGGGGGATTTGCTCGATGGGGATGTGGAGGGAAGTTTGAAGGGCAAGGGGTGACGTGGGGTGATGGAGGTGATTCTTAACAGCCAGCCCCTCTACCCGAAGCGGGGCGAGGGGAGTTGAGGTTCTGGTACCCATCCCCTCTTGAAGTAGATCGAGCGGAGTCAGAGTCGAGCCAATCGGTTTCGGACCAGAGAGCGAAGCGACCCGTGCCTGGCACCAAGCGACAGATGATCTCGGCTCGGACGATCGTGTTGACTTCGGGGGTGATGAGGTGAGCGGTGACGACGCTGGCTCTGGCGGTGTGATTGGAAGAATTGGAGGTCCGTCGTACAATGACATCTCTTCTGAGACTCACAAAGCACCACAGGATTCCACGCAACTCTGAGTATTATTACCTGTATCCGAACGCTTGGGAGCCAAATTACAATAAGGTGTTCGTATCGGCCTTTCCGTTTGCTTTTCTTATAGGTGCTTCATGACAACAACCCGTAGACAGTTTGTTCAAACCCTCCCTGCTTTTGCGGTCGCGAGTCAAATGTTGCTGGATGCTAATCCGGCTCTCGCCAATGTGGAAGAGGCTATCGATGGGCATTTCCACCCCTTGGGCAAGGCTCCCTCGGAGTTTACTAAGGAGGTGTTACGCAAGGCCAAAGCAACGCTGCCGTTCGCTGACAAGCGAGATTTTGAGGAACAAAAGCGTGGCTTAATCGCCCCCATGAAGGACCTAAAGATCAAGACCGAGGAAGGCAATATCGTCTGGAACATGGAGCAGTTCCAGTTCATCGATCAGCAGGACGATTACGATTCCATTCATCCGTCGATGCACCGCATCGCCAAGTTGAATATGAATTACGGACTTTACGAAGTGATCCCGGGCATCTATCAGGTGCGTGGATTCGATTTGGCCCAGACCACGTTCATTCGAGGCAAGAAGGGCTGGATCATCTTCGACTGTTTGGTCACGGCCGAAGCCATGCGCGCTGCCTGGGAGCTCTTCCAAGAACACGTTGGTGAAGGTTTGCCCGTCACGGCGGTGGTCTATTCCCACTCCCACGGCGATCACTGGGGAGGTGTCCGCGGCGTGGTAGACGAAGCCGATGTGAATGCAGGGAAGGTCCAGATTATCGCACCTCGCGACTTTATGGATTTCACAATCTCCGAGAACGTCTATGCCGGTAACGCGATGAACCGCCGACTGTTCTACCAGTACGGCGTACTGCTGCCGGTCAATCGCTATGGTTATGTTACCCAGGGTTTGGGCCATGGCATCTCGCGCGGAACTTCGGGACTGATCGCCCCAACGCATGTTGTAGAGGAAGACATCGAGGAGATCGTGGTTGATGGCATCCGGATGATCTTCCAGAACACGCCGAACACCGAAGCTCCCTCGGAGATGAACACCTACATCCCCGACATGAAAGCACTTTGGATGGCAGAGAACGTCAACGCCACGCTGCACAACATCTACACGCTCCGCGGGGCGCTGATCCGGGACTCGCTGAATTGGTCGAAATACATCAACGCTGCTCTCTATTTGTATGGTCAGGAAGCCGAAGTCCTGTTCGGTGCTCACCACTGGCCACGATGGGGTAATGACCGAGTTCAAGACATTCTAAGAGCCCAACGCGATTTGTATGCGAACTTCAATAACCAGGTCCTTCACCTGGCCAACCAGGGCGTCACGATCAACCAGATCCACAACGTTTACAAACTGCCGAAGAGCCTGGAGCAAAAATGGGAGTGCCGCGGTTACCATGGATCTGTGGAGCATAACTGCCGTGGCGTGATCAACCGCTATCTCGGTTTCTGGGACTGCAATCCAGCAACACTCATCCCGCTGTCGCCTACTGAATCTGCTCCTCTGTACGTCGAAATGATGGGGGGAGCCGCAAAGATTCTCGCCCGAGGCCAACAGCTTTACAACGAAGGCAAGTACATGCTTGCCCAAGAAATCCTGAACAAGCTCGTCCACGCCGAACCAGGCAACGAGCAAGCCAAGAACTTGCTGGCAGATATCTTCGAGCAGATCGGCTACCAACAAGAGAATCCAGGATTGCGCAACAGTTTCCTAGCGGGAGCGTATGAGTTGCGCTCAGGTATTCCTCAAGGCGCCTCCCCCAAGTCGAGTGGTCCGGACGTCATCCGCGCGATGTCGACTGAGCTATTCCTAAATTTCCTTGGCATCCGCATGGATAGCCGCAAGGCCGAGGGGATGAAGTTCACTATGAACTTGATCACGCCAGACAACGGCGAGAAGTTTGTAGTCGAACTTAACAATGCGACGCTCACCAATCTGCCTGGGTTCTTGGCCGAGAAGCCTGACTTGAGTCTGACCATCAACCGGGCGGATCTCGAGCAGACGATGATGGGAGTCAAGACGCTGGAAGCTCAGATCAAGGACGGCACAGCCAAGGTTCAAGGGGACATCACAATCCTTGCGAAGTTGGCAGCAACGATGGTCGATTTCGATCCACTCTTCGAAGTCCTACCTGGAACGAAAGCCAAACCTACAGACTTGGATAAGGCCAATGACTATGAAGCTGTCCCAGGAGCGGTCATCCCCGAGTAATGTTGGGGGACCATAACTCCGGAGTACACTGTCTCCGGAGTACACTAACAATGACTTAAGCCAGGGGCATCGCTGGATCTACCTATCCGGCGATGCCTTTTGTCTTTCTAGCTTACTTCTGAACAGTAGATTCATACAACATAAACTAACACCATGAGTAATCCCCCCAGAGGAGACGAAGACGCGACGCATTTGGATGTTTCTCGGCGCAGGATTTTGGGTGCGACTGGTGTCCTGTTGGCAGGTGGAGTAATCGCTAGTAGAGATGAGAAGGTTGCTCGAGGCATGTCGCCGCCCACTCTGCCCCCGACCACTCTCAATCCGCAGGCCGCAGAACGAGAGTCATTGAAGCAGGCTAAGGTCGCAGTGGAGAAAGTAGAAAAGACCATTCTGAAGATCAGCCGCGAGGTTTGGAATAAACCGGCGGTGGGCCTCCAAGAACAAGAGGCCATGGAGGTACACATCCGCGAATTGGAAGGAGCTGGTTTCAAGATTATCAGCCGCCAGTCAGGAGGGCACCCAACCGCATTTATCGCCCAGTGGAGACGTGGTAGCGGAGGGCCGAAGATCGGCTTCCTGCCCGAATACGATGCACTACCGGGACTAGGGAATGCGGCGGAACCGCTGGTGAAACCAGCAGAAAACGGGCGGCCCGACGGACACGGTTGCGGGCACAACTGCCTGGGCGCAGGTTGCACCGGAGCAGCGATCGCGCTGAAGGCAATGATGCTCGAGCGGAATGTAGTTGGTACACTTCGAGTCTACGGTTGCGGCGCTGAGGAAAATGTCGGTCCCAAAATCTTCATGGCCAAGCAGGGACTGTTCGACGACCTGGACTCGGCGCTGGCCTGGCATCCCGCCACTGTGCCGGTGACCGGAACCTTTCTTACCAATGCCAATCATTTTATGCGAGTCTCCTGGAAAGGTAGGACCGCTCATGCGGGCATGGATCCCTGGAACGGCCGCAGTGCCTTGGATGCTGCCGAGTTGTTCGCCCACGGTGTCAACCTGATGCGTGAACACATCGAACCGACCGCTCGCTTGCATTACATCTACGAGATCGCCGGCGTAGCACCGAACGTTGTGCCCGACGAAGCAAGGATTTGGATCCAAGCGCGTGACATCACTACGCTGCGAGTCAACGCGATTACCGAGTGGCTCTCGCAACTCGCCGAAGGAGTTGCCTTGGGGACTCAGACCAAAGCAACTTTTAAAGTCGAACTCGGTATGGCTGAGTTCATACCCAACGAGACATTGGCCAGACGCGTCTTCGAGCATTTGCAAAATGTTCCACTAGACTGGACACCTGAGGAGCAAGCCTTTGCGACAGCCTGCCAAAGAGCGATGGGAACAAAGGAGCTAGGTTTAGCCACTCAGGTCGCACCATTTATCGAAGATGCCAAGCTTGGTGGCTCAACGGATGTGGCCGATGTAAGTTGGATCACACCGGTCGCTGTTTTCGGTTGGCCAACAATTCCCTTGGGGGTGAATCTTCACACATGGGCGGTTACCGCATGCGGTGCCACATCGATAGGAGACAAAGGTAGCTTGGCCTCGGCTGCGATCTTAGCTGCTGTTGGCTACGAACTAATGACCGAACCCGAATTGCTGAAGGCGGCTAAAGAGGAATGGAAGCAGCGTTTGGACGGGCGAAAGTATCAGGCCGTGCAAAATATGGATCTCACAGAATTACAGGAAATTAGCACTCGCTGCCAAAAAGCCATGAACGATGAGTATCTGAGCGGTACTGAATCCCGTTAACTTCAGACTTCGCCATTCGAGCCAGTCATCTCTCCTGCGGAGGTCTAAATCAACTAAGTGCCATTTTTCCTTGAAGGTACTAATCGATGCTTGCGACAGAGCAATGGCTAGGCTGTCCGTTCTGAATCCTCACCTATCTACTCGCCTCAAAAAAATGGATTGCCAGTCGCTTTTCATATCCACGATGGTCCAACCGTTTTTGGAAGCATCGTTTAAAGCTTTGTCCAATCGTCCAAAGTGAGATTGTCGATCGTAGGCGCTTTCGCGTTCGGCATCGGTATGATGCACGATAACACCCAAACGAGGACCGGCACCGGATGTCACGTATTGCAACATCTCATAATCACCGTCGGAATTTCCAAAGGCCATGAGCGGGCGTTGTCCAATAAATTTGTGAATCCCGACCGGTTTACCTTCCTTGTCATTGATTAGGTCGATTTCTCCCAATCGAATCAATGCAGGCTGACCGTCCCGGATTTCATACCTAACTTTGATACTGCTACCAACTACCTGTTCGGGCGGGATTCCATAGACATCCTCGACCCATGGTCGCATGAACTCGACGCCGCCACCGGAGACAATAAACGTCTTGAAATCGTTTTTGCGCAGGTACGCGAGTAGCTCCACCATGGGCTGGTAAACACACTTGGTATATGGTCGCTGGTAGATGGGGTGGCGAGCTGTAGCCAACCAGTCGCGCACGACCGCTGCAAATTCGTCAGTGGTCATTCCTGCATGAGTGGCCATAACCAATTCGAGTAGACCATGTTCTCCGGATTCCGCCAAAGCTTTGCTATCGCCTTCCAAAGCCGCCTTGAACGGTTGCACCTCCCGCCATCCAGGATTCTGTTCGGCCAGAATCTTGATGCGATCCAACACGAAAGCCATCTGCACGTACATCGGCTGTTCCGACCAGAGCGTACCGTCATTGTCGAACACTGCGATCCGCGCGGAGGGTGGAACAAAATCCGGATTGTCGCAATCCGTGACACAAGCCACAAAGTTTAAAATAGCTCTCTTTGATGCACTATCGTTCCACGAGGGGAGTTGCCCGCGAGCTCCGAGCGGGGAGAGCAATAATGTCGCGGCAACCAAGATGCAAAATCGTCGGGCAACTGCTAACCACATAATCATGTTTTCTATCGCGAACTAATTAAGTGTATCGCCACATTTATGGACTGGGATATGCAAGTAACTGCTGCGGTCAGGCATCCCTTTTGATTCCATCGAGACACCGCGATCTCATCAGAGCGAAAATCGCCGCGCCCGCTTTTGGCAAGACGCGGCGTTTTCTCGTGAAAGGCTATTTGCCTCCAACACTTGATCGCAACGTAAGTTGTAGAGATCTGGTGCGCGAAGCTCGACAAACGGCTCTTTCCAGATTTGCAATCGCTCACCGCAGTTTTGTAGGAACACGACTTTCCAGTCTTGATACCACGCTGCCATGACTTGTCCCTCGTCGCCAATGTACCAAGGAATTCACAAAGTGGGTGGCATCTGGAGCAGTACAGAATATACGACCTTGAATCCGTCCGGTTATCAGAACGTCCCCGCCAGTATTAGGAATTTGCCGTCCAACCGAAGTTAATGGTCGCTGTATGGAAATTTTTATCAAGCTTTGTGGCTTGACCCGGCCGACGCAGAACGAACATGGGGTATCTTCGGCGCTGCATGATTATCCGATGGCGATCCCAATCCAATCAAGTACTCGGGAACGATCGGACTGGGGGGCGAGTGATGAAGGGCAATCGGCCGGACGATGCGTTTGGTATCGGCTTGTTCCATTTGGGTCTTTCCGACGAATTCCGCACCCTGGCTGGGGCTGTTTTACCTCAGCGTCATGAAGAAGGTTTGGAATGGTTCTACAATCGGGCTATCGCTAACAACATCCGTGCCACGACCGACTTGCAAGTGGCTCGCACCAGCACCGTTGGCTCAGATACGGCGATTATCACTGTAGTTCGACTGGAAGTGTTTCCAGACATTCCCAGGCAGAGCCTGGGAACGAGAAAAAATTGTGCATGTTGACCAATGACCAACCCCAAAGATAAGCTACTCGGCCAACCGCTTGGACGTATTCCTTGCTCAGAGGGACAAGAACCGAGCCGGCGGTGAAGACTCAACCACCGTCTAGGTGTTGTGGATTAAGTTAGTTTCCGCCCTTGGGCGCGAGGGCTTTCATCGCTTCGTCGATATTGAAATCCAAGCTTTGCATGCGGGGTGGGTATTCCTTCAACGACTTCACGAACTCGCCGACCATGCCGAAGGCCGGGGCGTAGGTCCAAGCTCGGTTCTCTTGCCATTCGTCGAAACCACGGGCCTCGTGGAAACGCTCAAAGGGATCGAGTTTGAGGTTGGTCACGAGCGGGGTGAGGATGTCCTGCTGCACACCGTTGAACCACTTGTCTTGTTTCTTGAACAGGAATTTCCAGTCGCCGTAGCGCACGCCGTGCAGAGTCGTTTCAGTGAAGTAGAAAAACTCTTTGCGTTTGCTCGCGCCCTTGCCAGTGATGACGTCGCTTTGGTCGTAACCATCGAGGTGGATTTTCTCATAAGTTCTGTCACCTGCCTTGTACCTCGTGAGAAGATTTGATTTCAAATCCGGCTGGCCGACTTTAGCCATGATCGTGGGCAACCAGTCTTCCATGGTCATGAATTCGGCCGTCGTCGTGTTTGCCGGAATGACGCCGGGCCATTTCACGACGCAGGGAACTCTAAAACCGCCTTCATAGCCACCGACGCCCTTCTCACCGCGGAACGGCTGGTTGCCACCGTCGGGCCAGCTATTCGATGCGGCGCCATTGTCGGTTGCGAACATGACCATCGTGTTGTCGGCGATGCCGAGGTTATCCAGCGTCTTGAGCAGTTCGCCGACGATGTCGTCGAGTTCCATCATGCCGTCGGCGTAGATACCGTAGCCGCTCTTGCCTTCGTATTCCTTCCGGAGGTTGGTGCGGTAGTGCATCCGCGTGGTATTGTGCCAGACAAAAAACGGTTTGTCTGCCTTCGCCGCATCGGTGATAAAGCGTTTTGATTCTTTGAGAATCTCCTGCTCGATGGTCCGCTGGCGCTCGGTGCCGAAAGGCCCCTTGTCCTCGATCCTCTGCGTGCCATCTGGCTGCGCCCACGAGTGAATGACGCCCCGCTGAGCAAATTTCTTCGCTACCTCCGGGTCTTTAGGGAAATCATACTGCTCCACGTATTCGCCGGCATTGAGGTGGTAGAGAATACCCATGAACTCATCGAAGCCGTTGTTGGTCGGCAGGTGCTCGTCGCGATCGCCAAGATGGTTTTTGCCAAATTGTCCCGTGGCGTAGCCAAGTGGCTTGAGCAGCGACGCGATGGTCGGGTCCTTGGTGCTCATTCCCTGCTCCGCGCCTGGCAGTCCAACCGTGGCGAGACCGACGCGGATTGGATACTGCCCGGTAATGAACGCGGCACGTCCCGCCGTGCATGACGCCTGTGCGTAATGGTCCATGAACAGCATCCCTTGCTTTGCCAGACGGTCAATGTTTGGGGTGCTGCCGCCCATTTGGCCCCTGTGATAGGCGCTGATGTTCCACATGCCCACATCGTCACCCCAGATGATGAGGATGTTTGGCCGCTGCTTGTTGGTCTGCTGCGCATTCGCAGCGCCAGAAAATGTCAGAACGAGGATGACGACAAGGAAGTCGAGAAATCGGTTGTTCATTTTCGTTCCATGTAAAAAGGGAGATTAAAGGGGAAGCAATAGCCGTGTCAGCTACAGCAACTTGTGTACTTTTCGATGAGGTTCGGGGCGACGGCTATTGGATGATTAAATCCTTATTCGCATTCTTTAAAAACTGGATTGCGCCATCTTTTGTCCTGGGCACGTAGATTCGCAGCAGCGCGGTAAACGGCGAGGGTGTTTCAATATTGTTTGGCTTACCCGGAGAATTGAAGTGAATCGTGTAAGAGCCGTCTGCGTTAGGAGTGGCCTCTGAATTGGAAATAGCTGCTTTGTCCCTTGCCAGCCAGCCTTCACTATCGTAAGTGGTGATTGACCAAAACCCGCCTCGCTCGTAATCGATTTCAGGCGGCATGAAAGTGATGCTGGACGGCATCGCTTTGCCGTCCCTGATCTCTGTCCTATTCGCTATCGGAGCGTACGCGGCATGTTCGACCGAGAGGCCACCCCATCCGTAAGCGGTGGCATAGAGATGAGCCTGCGGATCGGTTTCGTATGGTCCACCAATCGACCGACTCGTGTCAGGTAGTTTTCCTGCCTGTACGTCCTTGATCAGTGCCATGCGAATGGCTTCCATCTTTGACTGAGCAATCACACAGTCTGGTGTCGCATAGGCAACAGCGGACTTTGCTTCGATGGTCGCCATTCTCTGAAGTTTGCGAGTCGCCTCAATGCCTCCTTCCGACTCCGGAAGTTTTCGAATCCGCATGTTGAGGTACACGTAGTTGCCGTAAGTCAGATTCGCTGGGGAAACATTGATACTTTCGCCGGGATAGACGACATCGACAATGTAGTTCTGCTGATCAATGACTTCGATGATGTGATAGGTTTTGCTAGATGGCACAGAAATCGTAGCTCCAGCTCGAACATCGACGACCGCACTGGAATAGATGACATCCTGATTCTCTCGGATAACTTGCTGCGTCTTGACGTCACTGACATCATTCTGATGAGCCCACTCGTTGATTCCCGCTTTGGCGAGACTTCGTTTGATGTTGAATTCCGTCTCCGAGACTTTGTAAGCGTAATCCGTGACGCCAAAATCCGCAGGTGATGCAAACGCAGGAATTTCCGTATCCCCGCTTTCGACCGCCTCTGCGTTGGGTATCTTATAAGTCTCATCCAAAACCGATGTTCCGGGTCGATAGACCCTCATTAGGAAGTTCCAGCCCTCCGTTACATCGAGTCGGTTTGGAACGTCGCCACAAAGGTCCTTTGATCCGAAGTAAACGGTGAATGTACCGTCGTTGTTCAGTCTCACGTTCGATGAATTGACGATGCAGTTTTCGCTCTTCATGAAGCCGTCGTTACCATAGACGGTTATCGACCAAAAAGCCTTATTCTCAGGAACGCGGTAGGTGGCTTTGTAGCCACGCGTCGGTTCATGCTGGCCGCTGTAGTTCAGATATACGGCGTCCCATTCAGGAAAAAGTCCCCAGGCGGCGGCTGCAGCAATGTGACGAGTCTTTTCATCCACTTTTCCTCGCGGTCCCTGCATTCCCTTCCAACTATTATATGCCGCCGAGTCTTTCTCATATTCCGTGGTCCATGCCTTTAGCGATTGGGGGTCCCACTTGAACTCAGGTAGTGGCTCAGCGCTGTTCGCCTTGATGACGAATTGGTCTTGCAACTTGTTGATCAAGTTGATTTCGTCAGCATCTTTCGGGTCGAATACCTGGATGCGGATTCCGATCGCCAAGTATCTGGTGTCTCGCGGCAATTCGTGCGTGCCTGCCGAGTAGATCACGAAGGGACAGTAGTGGTCGTTGTCGACGAGATAGACCGAGGCGTAACGATCTTTGGGTAGGTCTGGGACCACAATGGAAGCGCCCTTGGAGGTGTCGACAACGCCCATGGAGTAGAGCGTGTCGCGGTTCATCCGGACGACGTTTTGTTTGTCGAGCGGCGTGGGGGCGCGGAAGTGATAGAAGCGATTGATACCGCCTGCCATTTTCGCGATCTCGCCAAACTGTCGATCCGTTTCTGCACGAATGTACGTTTCTGGAGTCACCTTTACAGGCGATGCTGGCTGAGCCTGTGCGTTAACCATCACGGTGGAAACTGCAATAAACCAGAAAAGAAAAAAAAGAGATATGCGTATTGGCTTCATGAGATTCACGTTCGATAGTGGTTCGATGACACTTAATCGTCTAGTGGCTTTCATAGATGACTTTCCAGTCTGCTTTCATATCGACAACGGTCCAACCATGTTTGTTTGCAGCATCCAGTGCGGTGGTGAGTTTGCCGCTGCTCTTTGGGTTTGCATCGTAGGCATACTCGCGATCGGCGTCCGTGTGATGCACGATGAGACCGAAGCTAGGTCGAGGGTTCCCGATCGTGGTGTATTCGAGCATCGCTTGATCGCCGTCGCTGTTGCCGAAACAGGCAATCGGGCGACGACCAATGAACTGATGGATTCCGACTGGCTTACCCTCCTTGTCATCGACGAATAGATGATCGAGCGTTTTTACTAACACAGGCTTACCTTCGCGAAACTCGAACTTCACTTGGCCTGTCGAGCCGACCACATTTTCGGAAGGTATGCCATACACTTCTTCCGAAAAGACTCGCATGAAATCGGCACCACCACCGGAGACGATGAAGGTCTTAAATCCGTTAGCTTGAAGATAACGCAGCAATTCTTGCATCGGTTGATAGGTCAGCTCGGTATAGGCTTTTCCAAAACGTGGGTGTTTGGCGACCTTGAGCCAATCGTTGACTCGAGAACTAAACTCTTCGGTTGTCATCCCCGTATGAGTGAGGGCAAGAATTCGCATCAGTCCATCGTGATGCTTCCCTTCGAGAAGCTTCCCCAAGTCACCAGCCAAGGCTGCTTGAACCATGGGGTCAGCATTCAATGCCGGTTCAAGCGGTGCACGTCGCTTGAGTTCGTCCAACACAAACGCGACTTGGAATGGGACCGGATTTTCGCACCATAAGGTGCCGTCGTTATCGAATACCGCGACACGATCGGTAGGGGCGACGAACTCCGGAGTGCCCTCTTTAGTAACCTTCTCGACAAAAGCAATGATGGCTCGTTTCGGTGCTGTGTCATGCCATGAAGGAAGCGAGTCTTGTGCGATGGTATACGGGACAGAAACCAGCACGCAGGCAAGTGCAACAGTGAAGATGGAGTAATTCATCGCTCTGACTCATATAGAATGATTACTGGCCGCTCATTTCTGAGCGGCCAGTAAGTTAACGAAACGGATCGCAAGATTTACTTACCGTCGATGGTCATGCCCTTAATCTGTCGTTCGAGCGAATCGAGGCTCCAGTCACCTGGCTGCTGGCTTGGCGGGAACTCCTTCAACGTCATCAGGAACTTGCTCGCTACCGCCTGTAAGGGTACGAGCACGAACGCACGGTCAATCATCCAGTCGTGATAAGTGTTCGAGTTATGTTGAGATTTCTCGAATGGATCACGGCGGAGGTTGAAGAGCAGCGGCAGACGCAAGTGAACGAAAGGCTCACGCCAGACATCTAATTGATGGGCGCGATTTTCCAAGTACGCCGCCTTCCAATCGCCTACACGAATCGCAACCACTTCGGCACCGTCGTTCAGATAGATAAACTCCTGTCGCGGAGACTCGTCGACTTTGCCGCTGAGGTAATCAAGCTGGTTATAACCGTCGATATGATTCTTATAGCTGCGACCATTAAGGCTCACACCTTTCAGTAGCTTTTCCTTGATGTCTGGTGCGCCAGCAACTGCTGCAAACGTTGGCAACCAATCTTCATGAGAAACGATACCATTGAGCGTTACACCAGCGGGGAACTTACCAGGCCATCTGACAAAGCATGGAACACGGAAAGCACCTTCCCAGTTCGAGTTTTTTTCCCCGCGGAACGGCGTGGTGCCAGCATCAGGCCACGTATTGTAGTGCGGTCCGTTGTCGGTTGAGTATTGAACGATGGTATTGTCTGCCAAACCTAATTCGTCGATCAGATCGAGCAACTCACCGACATGCATGTCGTGTTCGACCATGCCATCACCATACTCATCTTGACCGGACAATCCGATATGCTCTGCCTTCACGTGAGTACGGAAGTGCATGCGAGTTGCGTTCCACCAACAGAAAAATGGCTTGCCTTCTTTCACTTGTCGACGAATGAAGTCCTTGGCGGCTGCCATGCTTTCGTCGTCAATTGTCTCCATTCGTTTCTTTGTCAGCGGCCCGAGGTTTTCTATAGTCTGACCACCGTTGCCGTCCGCCTTGCACTTCAGAACACCTCGGGGGCCAAAGGTTTCGAGGAATGTCTTGCCATTGGCCAGCTTCATGTCTCGCGGATAATCCCGTTGCTCAGGTTCTTCCTCGGCGTTCAAGTGATACAGACTACCCAAGAATTCATCAAAGCCATGCATAGTTGGAAGGTGTTCATCGCGGTCACCTTGATGGTTCTTGCCAAACTGGCCTGTCGCATACCCCTGGCTCTTAAGCACTGTGGCCATGGTGACATCGGTCTTCTGCCAACCTTCTTTCGCGCCGGGCATACCAACTTTTGTCATGCCAGATCGCACCGGCGAAGAGCCGCTGATGAAGGCCGCGCGGCCAGCGGTGCAGCTTTGCTGGGCGTAGTAATCAGTAAAGCTGACGCCCTCTCTGGCAATGCGGTCAATGTTGGGCGTCTTGTAGCCCATCATGCCACGGTTGTTGTGACTGATGTTCCAGGTGCCTATGTCATCTCCCCAAATGACGAGAATATTAGGTTTCTTTTGTTGTGCCGACGCGTCGCCGGACCAACAGACCACCAAGCCTGCACAGAGAACTGCGACTACCGTGAGTCGACAACATTTCATTAAAATCATTAGATCACCCCTAGAAAAAATAGCGCGTTTGAAAAGTAGCTCATGGTTATTCAAAATTTCAAAATTATTTAAAAGTTTGACTAAATTTTGGTGTTTGCTCCATAGGATGTGTTCGGTGGCTTGAGATCGAGAGTTGGCGGTATCGATGACAGCAAAGCGTTTTGGCTAGAAATGGCCAAGGGGAAAAAGTATACGCTTCGCGATCAAGCCTCGTTTCTCACTGATGGCTCGCCATACAACGTGTTGACTGGAATCGGACAAAACATCTAGCGTTTGCCCAGCTCACGCACCACATGTAGACTTATGATAACCTACAGCCAAAAACTTACACTCCGGGGCACATTGACATTCCCCATCAACTTCTGTCCGCGGTCAGCAATAGCCCAGACATCTAGCCTGGCGGGCTGCGATTATGTAGGGGAGTAGGCAAACCTGCAATTGTACTAAAGGGCAAAGATCACTGCCCTTTAGGGCAAGAGTCGGCAATTATTCTACCGTAGTGGGATACAAAGGGAATTCTGGTGAATCCCACTACATTCGGGATACGTATTCAGCTGCTGCTCGCCTTCGGGCAATTCGGGTTGCTGTCTGTTGTATTTAAAGTGGTGAGACCTGCGATCGACGATAGTTTCCAATCTCTTCCGTAACCCTACTAGCAAAGGTCTGACTCAATCTCGCCGGCCACACGAACGAGTTCTGCGAGCGAACTGACCTGCATTTTTGCCATGACTTGCGCACGGTGAGCCTTGACCGTACGTTCGGAAATTCCGATCGTGGCAGCAATTTGCTTATTCAGTTTACCTTCGACAACCAGAGCAAAAATTTCGCGTTCTCGTTGCGTCAACGATTCGTAACATTCGCGTACATGCGTGTTGCGATCTTTCAACGTCCGGAGTTTGGCTTGCTGGTCCAATGCGTTTTGTATGGCTGACAACAAATCTTTTCTTTGTACAGGCTTGGTCAGAAAATCGATTGCTCCGGCCTTAATGGCCCGCACACTCATGGGGATGTCACCATGACCGGTGAGAAAGATAATCGGTAAACTATTGGAACGACGCACTAGCGAAGATTGCAATTCTAGCCCGCTAGGGCCTGGCATTCGCACGTCAAGTATTATGCATCCTATCTCGTCCGTGACGTCTGCCATCATGAAATCGCCTGATGATGCGTACGTTTTCACGTTATAGCCAGCCGCTTTTAGTAATCGGCTTACGGCTTTTCGCAAGGAATCGTCATCATCGATAAGGTGTATCGTGGGAATAATCAATGTCATGCGTATTGCTCCCGAGAATCATCTTCGATTGCTTCGCCATTGTTGGCCTGATTCCACTCGAGAGGTATCGAAAATCGAAACGTCGCGCCGTGGCCAAGTTCGCTTTCGACCCATAATCGTCCTCCATGTTCCTCAACTAAGGAACGGGAGATCGCAAGGCCGATCCCCATACCCTCTTTCTTGGTTGAAAAAAAACGATCAAACAATCGAGGCAGGCATTGCGGGGGAATTCCCGGTCCAGTGTCCGACACAGAGACTTCGATGAATCTATCGTTTCGGCTCGTGGAAATTAAAATCAGTTTCGGTCCCAGGGTTTCGGTCATTGCCTCCATCCCATTCATCATCAGATTGATCAAAACCTGTTGCAAATGGACCTTGTCGCCCATTAGTTCAGGCAATCCCGGAGCCAGTCCAGAACGCAGTTCCACTCCGCGCCGCCGCGCTTCGGCCCGCAATATCACCATCACATCAGCAACGATGGAATTGATTTCTATTGGTACTCGCTCAAATTCGCTACGGCGTAGCAGACCACGCAATTTGCGAATCACATTGCTGGCTCGTAAATCATCTTCGCGAATATCGACCAAAATTTGACGCACTTCGTCCAAGGGAGGCGAGGGTAACTCCAGCAACATTTCAGCCGCGTCAGCATTGCTTAAAATGGCCCCCAGCGGTTGATTGATCTCGTGGGCGATGGAGGTGGTAAATTCGCTTAGCATCGCCAATCTCGATGCGTGCACTAGTTCTTGGCGAGCCTCCTCGGCACGCTTGCGCTCCGTAATATCCACAATGGCTACCAGCACAAGCATACCATTGCGAGTCTCCACCGGAGTCAAGCCGATCTCAACTGGAAATTCGCTGCCGTCGGCGCGGCAGGCTAACGATTCGATTCCCGACCCAACCAATCGTGATTGTGGATTCGCAAAAAAAGCTTGACGAGAAGTTGCGTGATTGGCTCGCAAACGCAAGGGCAATAACTCATCAAATGAACGCCCTAACAATTCCTCTTCCCGATAGCCAAAGAGTCGTTGCGTCTGTTTGTTGACTAATACGACTTCTCCCGCCTGGTTAACCATTAACATCGCGTTAGGGGTCGATTCGACGACCAATCGAAATTGCTCCTCCATGCGACGTCGTTCTTCGATTTCGCCGATTAATTGTATGTAGGCACGTCTTCGCTCGTAAACGCTAGCTGCCATGAATAACACCGGAAGCGAGACGGCCAACAAAAACAACTGCATCTGCAATACGTAGTCGTCAGCAGAGCCACCAACAAACGGGCCGCGATGGTTTATGGCGTTCCAAGTCGATTGGTAGGCGATGACAAGTAATGCCCAGCTTGCTCCCGCCACTTCGAATCTCAGGGCTGCCCATAACAAAAGGGGAATAGGGGCGTAAATTAAAGCAGGAAGTGTTCCAGCCCCCGCTGGCGAACTGAATACAAACTGCCCGACAACCAGGAGGCTGACCACGAGCGATGTCGCTTCGATTTTCCTTTGCCAAGAACTCGAACGAATCCAACCTACGCCACTTGTGAGCGCCGTCGTAAACGCCGGCGATGCGATAACCAGTCCCAGCGACGCGCAGAGAAAGGACCTCAGAGCACTGGAAACAAGATTCTCAGCCCCCATCACCCACCGAGCAAATTCGCTTGGCACAGCGGTTGCCAGCGGAACAACTAAGCCAGCTGAGGCAACAAAAACGAGCATTGCCCCTACTGTTCCAAACGGCATTTCTACGACATAACGCCGAATTCCAATGACACCAATGGCGACCGCAGCAAAATGAAATTGTGCCGCAAACAAAGCTGCTGGAGCAGGAATTTGAAAGTCACCATAATACGCAGCCGTCGCCCCCACACATAATCCGATGTAGTACCGCCACCACTGACGTAAGGGAGTGATCAGTAAAACGCTAAAAGTCACTGCGCCAGGAACCCAAATCGTGGTTCGTTCGTAGGGAGGGAATCGCAGATTGAAAGTCAATCGCTGTAGCACAAAGAAAACGAGTGCGAATAAAGCAATTTCGCAGATGATCACAACAAAACCGGCCACAGAAGTCTTCGACGGGTGGTGACAATCGACTGTTGTTTGAGGCCGTTTCCACATTCTAACCCGAATTCTCATAAAAAAAGAGGAAATGATTCGTTCCAATTGGGCAAAACGGGAGTAATCATTGAGTAATGGGGCGTCGTGATTATGATAGTCTCGAGGGGTGTTGTACCTCAATAACCCATGGCCATCCTAGAAAATCTTCGGCAATATGAGCTGTAATCTGCTATCGTGAAAGACTCCAACGTCGTATCGGAAAATTTGGCCCGCTATGTAGCCCAATTCGTCGCCTTTCGAATTGCCGAACAAACCTATGCATTTCGAATAGAGCAAATTCAGGAGATCGTTATCCTGACGCAAATCACGAAAACGCCCCAGGTGCCAGCCTATATCGAGGGTGTAGCAAACCTCAGAGGTTCGATTATCCCGATCGTAAACCTGAGGAAGCTTTTCGGATTGGAACCCAAACCCAGCGACGCCGATACTCGCACCATCGTGGTAAACGTTGGGAGCCGAACAATAGGGTGCACGGTAGATAACGTCACTCAGGTACTACGTATCGATCAAGATACAGTGCAGCCCGCACCCGAAACAGTTACTAGTGGTGGAGCAAGCTATATATCTGGTTTCGCCCGATTACGAGACGAACTAATCGTCCTATTGGATGTCGCGGAGCTTCTCGATCCCCATAAACTTGAGCAAGTTAACAAAGACTTTCCCTCAGCAAACTTCAAATAGATCTACTCTTAATTTCGTATTGGACAGGAACCATACCGCTCATGGCAAAGACTAACTCAACCACCGGTTCTTCGCGCCGCAAATCGACATCATCCCAGCAAACCCCATCTGAACAGCCGAAGCTTGCTGCTGCAAAGCAGGCAATGTTCGACGCGTTTAGCAGGTCCATGGCCATCATCGAATTCTCCGTCGATGGCGTGATCCAATGGGCCAACGAAAACTTTCTTCAAACGGTTGGCTATTCTCTCGATGAGATAAAGGGTCGACATCACAGTTTATTCGTTGACACCGAGTATCGTAATTCGTCTGAATATCGAGATTTCTGGTACGAGCTCGGACAAGGGTCATCGAAGGTTGGTCGATTCAAGCGGATCGGAAAGGGGGGGCGGGAAATTTTCTTGCAAGCTGCTTATAGTCCAGTTCTTGATAAAAGTGGAGCCACTCTAAAAGTCGTTAAACTTGCTGCCGATGTTACAGACGATGCTTTGCGAGAATTGCGAACTCAAGAGCGTGAACAGGCGATTCAAACTCAGCAAGCAGAAGATAAACGACTTCTGGAAGAGAAGGTGAATGAACTATCGACGGTCGTCGAGGCGGCAGCTAGAGGAGATCTGACACAACAAGCCAACGTATCAGGAAATGACGACATTGGGCGATTCAGCCTGCATCTACGAAGAATGATTGGCGATCTACGACTGCTCATTAGTGAAGTTATGGCCGCTGCTCAGCAACAGAACGAAGGTGCCAGAACCATCGCAGAAAGCAGTGCAAACTTGAGCGAAGGCGCGCAGATGCAAGCGGCCTCGGTCGAGGAAATGACCGCTAGCGTCGCTCAAATGATCGATGCCATGGAGGTCATCTCTAAGAATGCCAATGAAGCGAAGAACAAAGCAGTGGAAACATCGAAACTGGCGAAAGGAGGTGGGGTAACCGTTAATGAAGCTGTTAACTCCATGAAGATGATCCAAAAGTCGAGTGAGCAGATCAATGAGATCATTCAGGTCATTAGTGAAATAGCGAGCCAAACCAACCTGCTAGCTCTAAACGCTGCAATCGAAGCAGCCCGAGCAGGAGAACACGGTCTAGGCTTCGCAGTCGTTGCGGACGAAGTTCGAAAACTAGCCGAACGGTCTAGCGAAGCAGCAAAAGAGATTACGAAACTTATCAAGGAATCCTCTCGGCGCGTTGAGGAGGGAGCAAACCTGTCCAAAAAGGTGGGAGATTCGCTCAATCAAATCTTGGAATCGGTTGACGATACGGCAGAAGGTATCGCTCAGATTGCCACCTCCACCGAGGCACAGGCTGCCAGCGCTCAAGAAGTGAAAACAGCCATCCGAAGTGTTTCGGAAACGACCGAATCGAATGCCGCCGCCTCGGAGGAAATGGCTGCCAGTGCCGAACAGCTTGGAGCACAGGCTCAAAGCCTTCGTGACCTAGTTGCCAAGTTCAAGATTTGAGACTACCTGCTACGACCATGAAGGAGCCAGAGCGTCTTACGTTACCGCAGTTCGAGCTTTTTAAAAGATGCATCTATGATCGATGTGGAATCAGGCTTGATATCGCGAAGATTACGTTGATTACCAATCGACTGAAACGAAGATTGCAAGCCACTGATTGCAGGGATTTCTCCGCTTACTACAAACTCATAACATCGAAAGTAGGAGCCGGCGAATTGGTGGAGTTTGTCGATGCTCTCACTACCAATGAAACATCATTCTTCCGCACGGCCAGCCATTTCGAGTGGTTCAAAAACGATTTCTTGAGCGAGATCGTTCGAGAGAAATCGCTTGGAAAAAGAAGACCGACTCTGAGGATCTGGTCGGCCGCGTGTAGCTCTGGTGAAGAGCCTTATTCGCTTGCGATGTGCCTGGCAGAATCCAGCTTAATATTGCGAGGTTGGGAGATTCGTATACTTGGATCGGACATTAGCGAATCCTCACTAAGAAAAGCTCGCGAAGCGATCTACTCAGAGCGAACCATGCAAGAGCTTGGGCAAGACAGAATCCGTCGCCACTTTACCGAAGATTCTGCAGGTAAGTACAAGCTGCGTCCATCGATCGCAAGCAAGGTAGAGTTTCAAACACACAATTTGATGAATCGTATTGCGGAGCAACCGTTCGATTGTATCTGGCTTCGCAATGTACTCATCTATTTTGATAAAGAGTCCAAGGCAAAAGTGATCGAGAATCTTGTAGAGGCCTTGGTCAGCGGAGGCTACCTTGTCGTTGGACCTTCGGAGGGTGTCTACGAAATGCTCGGAATGCTCCAGAGACGATCCACGTTTCTTTACCAAAAGCCATAGAGTCAGGTGGGACGATGAGCGACGAATTCAGTTTTTCAACAGGTATGCCATTCGAAGAGATGGCGGAATACATCCAGATGTTTGTCGATGAGACCTCGGAACAACTGGACGAATTGGTTGAAGTTTTGCTGGTTCTTGAAAAAACCCCCGGGAACGCGACGCAATTGAATGAGTCCTTTCGTCTGATTCATTCGATCAAAGGCGCAGCAGCAATGATGGGGCTTGACAGCATCGCACTGTTAACCCACCACCTAGAGAATCATTTCGATCGACTTCGATCCGGAGTCGGTGCGTTAGATAAATCAATGATGAGTTTGATTTTGAAATGCATTGATTATCTTCGTGAAGCCGTTGAACTGATTCGCCTAGGCCGCCCCCTCGTGAGCGCACCAGAATTGATCGAAGCCCTCTCACAGAGCATCGGCGATAACAGCTTCGTCGAGGGACCGAAAGTTCAGACTCTTCCGGACGATCCTTCCTTAAGCGAGGAGCCTCATGTGAATGTTTCTTCTGCTCCAGCGTTTGATCGTAGTGAATCAAAACAAAAGCGAATCATAGTCTATCTGGACCGCAGCATTGAATTGCCGGAACTGAAAGCGGAGCTCATTATCGCACGTCTCAGCGATCTGGCCGTGATCAATCGCACGAGTCCCGATATTGATCAGCTAAAGGCCCTAACGGAACTCCGAACACTCCAAATTTGGCTATGTACAGCACTAGACGATGAGACGCTCCGGACTGCCACCGACATTGTGGGAGTTGATATGGTGGAAATTGATGATGTCCCGCCACCGGAGTTTGATCCGATCGAGTCCATCAGCGATACAGCCGAACAGGCTTCGATCCCCGATGAGAATTCCGCGTCGGAAGAGTCTCGACCTCTAATTGAATCCATTTTGGTGGAAACGCAGGAGGAGATCAAAAAAGCTAGTCCCGATGCTGGGAAGCATGCATCACCAGATATGGGATCCAAGGTGGTAGAAACTCTTCGCGTGGACATTCAACGCCTGGATCGCCTGATGAATCTAACAGGCGAGTTGGTCGTCAATCGTGCCAGATTCACACAAATAGCATCGCAACTGACCGATACATTCAAAAAAACTGGGTTGATTTCGCACCTTCGCGATCTTTGCGAGTTGTTAAAAGAACCGGTAGCTAACGATTCCTCTTCCGGAACCTCGGATGTAACGACAGAGGCAAATCTTGATCAGGTCGTCAACGATAAGCTATCTCAAATTCGCTCAACAGCTCTAGCGATTGAGGAGCATCTGCAAACGCTCGAACGTGGACGACGCAGTTTTCTTCAGCTCAACGAAGCGATCGACCAATTTTCGCGAGTCTCCGAAGGGCTTCAGCGTGGAGTACTCAACACACGAATGATTCCCGTTGGTCCTCTCTTCAATCGATTCAAAAGGACTGTAAGAGATGTTTCGGAGGAGATGGGAAAGAGCGTTAATCTGATTATCTGTGGAGAGAATACAGAGCTCGATAAGCGAATGATCGATGAGCTCGGGGACCCATTGGTTCACTTGGTTCGCAACGCGATCGATCATGGGATTGAGTCGGAATCGGTACGACGTTCTCGAGGGAAGCCAGATACGGGCACATTAACCTTGGACGCTTCTCATAGTGGCAACCATGTTTTGATCACTATTTCCGATGACGGAGGTGGTATCAATGTCGACAAGGTAAAGCGTCGAGCAATAGAGAGAGGGTTCGTGTCCCACGTTGAAGCAGATAGAATGACTGAGCATGAAATCTGTCAGTTTATCTGGGCTCCAGGCTTTAGCACCGCCGAGGTTGTTTCCGATATCTCGGGGCGCGGTGTCGGAATGGATATCGTCAAGACTCGCATTGGTGAACTAAATGGAACCGTGGAGGTGGAAAGTGTTTTCGGACAGGGGACCAGATTTATAATCCGTCTGCCGTTGACCTTGGCCATTATTCGGAGCCTCCTATTCCGATTAGACCAGGGAACTTTTGCTGCTCCGATTGAAAATGTTCGAGAGATCGTTTCCATAAGTAGGAAAGATGTGATCTCTGTGCATGGGAGAGATTCCATTGAAGTTCGGGGTGAGTTCATTCCTCTCGTTCGTATAAACGATGTGTTCGATTGGCATACGACGGAAGACTCACGCGATGCAGACAAGCTTTTGAAAGTTCCATCAGAGGAAAAGAACCGAGACGTCGTAAGTGTGTTGATTATGGCTTCCGCTACGAAATCGATGGGTTTGGAGGTCTGCGAGCTAAGAGGCTGTCAAGATGTCGTGGTAAAACCGCTCGATGAGAACTTTACCCACATCAGAGGCTTGGGCGGAGCTAGTATTCTCGGTGACGGGTCAGTATGCTTGTTGTTGGATGTTTCCGCTTGCCTGGAGTTAACGAGGCAGCGAATGCAGGTTCGGTCCCTACCCAATGGAATGTCGAGAATATGACAGGATTGTCAGAACGCCAACTAGTGACATTAACATCCATGATTCGCACTGGCATGATGGATGCATCCAAGGCGATGTCGACTTGGCTGGAACGGGCTATCTCGGTTGAGGTAGAACCACTTAGACAACTTTCTCTATCCTGTGCGACGCAACAGTTGGGGGCAGACGAAGAAACGGTCTACGTTTGTTGGATGAGGGTTATAGGAGAAATCCAGGGCCAACTATTGCTCGGGTTTGACAATCAAAACGGTCTTTTGCTTTGCAATTTCCTCCTGAATCAACCAGCACCGTCAGAAAGCTGGGGCGAGCTAGAAACCTCTGCGGTTATGGAAACCACCAACATAGTCGGGTGTGCCTTTCTAAATTCTCTCCATCGCTTTCTTGCGCCCATGGAATCGGAAAATAGCCCTGCTCAGGAACAAAACAGCACATATTGCATTCCCTCACCTCCCGTGTTTCTATGCGATTATGCAGAAGCCATCATGCAGAGTGTATTGGCGGATCAGGCTGGGGTGTTGGACGCAGCGATCGTTGCAAAGACAGAACTGTGGATTTCGCAGATGACTTCGCCATGGCATTTCATGTTCATTCCGGATACTGCTACCATGGAACGTCTAGCGAGGCTCCTCTAATGAGGCAGGTAACCAACTCGAATGAAGTGGTTGTGAAAATGGCAGAAATCGGAGTTGGCTGCCGTCATGGCTCATTAAAAACACTGCTTGGTTCTTGCCTGGGCATATTTCTCTACGAACGCAAACTAAAGATAGCTGGCCTAGCTCACGTGGTTTTGCCGGACTCGGCAGGTCGTGAAGAACCTACGGGCAAGTATGCAGACACGGCCATTCTCGAGACGATCCGACGCATGACCAAGTTGGCGATAGGTGAAAAAATCTCACTCATCGCCAAGATCGCTGGAGGTGCGAACATGTTTCCGAACATAGCAACCAACGGAACCAATGCCATCGGCCAGCAGAACCTAGATGCTGTCGAACGATGGCTGGCGGAGTTACAAATTCCTATTCTGGCTCGACATGTCGGGGGGACGTCCAACGCCGTAGCGGATTTTTTTTCTGGAAAAACTGGGGTTTTCTTGAGAATGCATAAATGAGAAAAGCTGGACCCCCCCATTAATCAATCTGACAACACATCAGCTTGAAAGGAGTCCAGCTATGTCAATTGGTGTTCGAAAATCGTCAGTGGATCGCAGTTCTGCTTCTAACTCGACGGAAGAGGTTGGTCGCAATCAGACCGACCAAGTCAACCTACTTAAGGATAGTCTAGAATGGATTCTTGTACCAGAGATGTTCCAGGGCATGCAACGCCATGGAAATAGCCGCTGGAATCCTGTTCATTTTGTCGGACTGGTAGTGTTAGCTTCTGTATGTGAGGGAAAGCAATTGACCGAAGCATTTAAGAAAGCTAAGTCGGTCGCGTTAGATTTCTTTGGATCTTTGGCCATCCATACGTATCAAGGAATGATGCGAGCTCTTGTCAGTAATCACAAGGAATTAGTTTCAAGATTGTGGAGTCGACTACAGACACTCATGGAACAAACCGCACCAGCATGCTTTCGTATTGGTCGCTGGTGCCCACTGGCGGTAGATGGTTCACGATTCTCGACGCGTCGATCACGTGGCAATGAACACGCCTTTTCTGCCAAGAACTATGGTAAGGGGCGTGCTGCGAAGTCGCGTCAGCATTGGAAGAACAAGAACAAGCGAAGTAAGAAACTTGCCACACTTAAACCGCAAATTTGGCTTACGTTGATTTGGCATATGGGTCTTAAATTACCGTGGTGCTGGAAAAAAGGCGCATCCAATTCCAGTGAAAGACATCACATGATGGACATGCTGAAATCTATGAATTTCCCAGAAAATACACTGTTTTGCTGTGATGCGGGATTTGTTGGGTACGAGTTGTGGAGTGCGATCATCAATTCCGGCAATAGCTTCTTGCTCAGAGTTGGCGGTAATGTCCGACTGCTTAAAAAACTTGCGAAGATCAGTGGTAGAAGGGACATGGTGTGGGTTTGGCCACGCGAGGCGATGAAACGCAATCAGCCAGCTATCGCGTTGCGTTTGATCACCATCCATGATGGTCGAGGTACCATGTACTTGGTGACTAACGTTTTAAACGAACGACAGTTGTCTATGAAAATGATTCGACAGCTATATCCACTTCGTTGGGGGATTGAACTGCACTTCCGAGCCACGAAGCAAACCTTCGAACGGGGAACGCTCCGAAGTCTCAATTCCGACAACTGTCTGGTGGAACTAGACTGGTCACTCATCGCATTAACGATGGTTCAGTTGATTGCCATTCGCGAGCAAGTGAAGCTAGACATTCCTCCGGAACACACAAGTATAGCTCGAGCACTTAAAGCAGTGCGTTTCGCATTGTTCACAAGACACTCGAAATCAGCGAGCCTCACTCCGTTCAACGACGAACTGAGCAACGCCGTATTGGATGGTTACATTCGTAAGGGATCAAAACAGGGACGCTACCGACCCAACAAGAAGAAAAAACCAAGCGCGACGAAACCGGTCCTCACCTACGCAACAACGGAGCAAAAACACAGATATGCAGAGCTCAGCCAAGCAGCCTAAAAATCCGCTACGGCGTTGGGGGACGTCCGGGCGACGCATGGTTGTTAATATAGAATCGGGGGTCGTCGATATTCATGTTGTTGGCAAAAGCGTGGTCCAAATCTGACGTGAGAGTGTGAACGTGACGAACAGACTTATGATTGTTGACGATGCTCTGATCATGCGATTGAGAATTCGCGAGATCGCTCTCCTATCTGGTTGGACCGTCGTGGCTGAAGCAAGCAACGGGAAGCAAGCTCTAGCTTTGTATCAAGAATTGCAACCCGATCTAGTAACGATGGATATCGTCATGCCCGAGATGGATGGTGTTGAGGCCCTGAAAGCGATTCGTGAAATGGATTCGCAAGCTCGTATCTGCATGGTAAGTGCAGTCGATCAACGAGAAAAACTCATGGAATGCATCCGCCTAGGAGCCGTCGATTTTATCGTAAAGCCCTATGAGAAATCTCGCTTGATCAGCTTATTCAAGAAGCAGGGGCATCCAAATGAAGCTTAGAGTGATGATTGTCGATGACTCGGCTTTATATCGACAATTGGTCAAAAACGTTCTCAAGGGACTAGAAGATGTCGAAATTGTAGGGCTTGCCTCGGCAGGAACGGAAGCGATCGAGCGCATACCTGAACTGAAACCCGATCTGCTGACTCTTGATGTCCAAATGCCACATATGAATGGCCTAGAGGTTCTGGACGAGATAAAAAAACGACGTTTACCCGTAAAGGCTATCATGCTTAGCAGCTTGACGTCCCACGGAGCGCAGGTAACGACAGACGCACTACTGGCGGGCGCGTTCGACTTCATCCAGAAACCCAACAGTTCTGACGCAGGTGAGAATCGAGCTCAGTTAGAGGCGTTATTAACCGACAAGATCAAAGCCTTTCAGCAGAGTCGAAAGGTTACGATGCCGAGCCGTCCTGCAACCACGCAAGCCTTATCCTCTGTTAATCCCAGTGACTCAGGGAGACTTCGTACTGAGTCAACCTCAGAGCAAACCGGAGTACCATCGCAAGCAGGCCATTCGAGTAAACCTATTGACGCTGTCGTGATTGGAACGTCAACCGGAGGACCAGTTGCACTGCGCGAGATCATCCCGAAACTTCCAACAACACTTGGAGTACCAGTTTTTGTTGTACAACATATGCCACCGAAGTACACTCAGTCTCTCGCGGAGAGGCTAGGAGAAGCGAGCCAGATTCCTATCCATGAAGCGGCAAATGGTATGGTCGTAGAAGCAGGGCATGTTTACCTCGCTCAAGGTGGTTTGCACATGGGGCTAGGGCTACAAAATCGCAGGCCTGTGATCACAACGACATCCGATCCGCCCGAACACAATTGCCGCCCGGCGGTCGACTATACGCTTAGAGCTGTTGGGCAAATCTATGGTGGTAACGTCTTGGTAGTGATCTTAACCGGCATGGGACGAGACGGTACGGAGGGGTGTCGGCAAATCAAGCGGATGGGTGGAACGGTCCTGGCGCAACATCCGGAGGGATGCACGGTTTTTGGCATGCCCAAGTCAGTAGTCGAAGAGGATCTGGCGGATCGCGTCATTCCGCTGGAAAAGATGGCGGCATGGATTACGCGACTCGTGGACAAAACCAAACGCTCAGAATTTAGTTATAACAACGGAAACGCTTGAATCGTCATCCTCCACAGAATACAGCCTCATGAATCGGTCCAAATCAGTTATCGTCATAGCCGAAGATAGTCGTGTACAAGGAAAGGTTTTGCAACAACGATTGATCACCGCTGGTTACGATGCACACCTAGGCGCCAACGGTGAGCTTGCCCTGGAACTCGTCCGTACACTAAAGCCGGATATTGTCGTCTCCGATATTGAGATGCCCAAGATGGACGGCTATCAACTTTGCAATGCCATCAAACAATCGTCAGATCTGCGACATATCCCTGTAATCCTTCTTTCCACGTTGAGTGAAGCGGAGGATATTATCAAGGGTCTCGCGGCGGGTGCAGACAATTACATTACCAAGCCCTACGAAATCGGATTCTTAATCGCCAGAATTGAAGATCTTAAATCGAGTCCCGTGCTAGATGTAGATGATGTTTCCGATAGTACCACCGTCACGCTCGGGGGACAACATTATCAGGTGCGAGCCAGCCGACAGCAAACACTAAACCTGCTAGTATCCGTTTTCGAGAATGCCGTAGCTAAAAACAAAGAGCTGCACCGCAGCAATGAGCAGTTAGTGCTAGCCAAGGAAAAATTGACTGCCTGGAATATGCAACTGGAGTCTCTCAATCATAAACTGGACGAGCTCAACAATCGAATGAAGCAGGATTTACAAGCAGCAGGTCGCATGCAGAAATCCCTTCTCCCCGACAAACCACTGGATGCGACAGATATTGCGATCGCTTGGGATTATACTCCTTGCAATGAGCTAGCGGGGGATTTCCTGAATTATGCAAAATTAGATGAACATACCGTAGGATTGTATGTCGTAGACGTGTGTGGTCACGGGCCTGCCTCAGCGCTGCTAGCCGTCGCGATCGGACGTGTGCTCAGCCCTGATGTTTCGGCAACATCTCTTTTGGTACGTCTCGATCCCTTCACGGGAAAGCGGGTCGTCACTGCACCTGCCACCGTTGTCGCTGAGCTTAATAAAAGATTTCCGATGGATAGCCAAGGCGGATTGCATTTCACAATTCTTTATGGTGTTCTAGATCTCCGAACAAAAGTTTTTCGCTATGCCTGTGCAGGTCATCCACAACCTGTTCATCTTCCGGGTGGCAGGCCGAGTGAGTTCGCACCAGGCGAAGGCTTTGCGATTGGTTGGGTGGACGACGTCGAATTCGATGAGTACACACTACAATTGTCTTCAGGCGATCGACTCCTGCTGTACTCAGATGGGATCCCAGAGGCGATGGACAGCGATTTGGAACAATTAACCAATGAACGCATGCTTGAGGAACTGGATCATTCTCGTAAACTCCCCATCCCGGAGCAAGTTCGTCATATTTGCGAAGTCGTCAATCAATGGTGCCAACCCAACGGGCCACTGGATGATGTCTCTGTTCTACTCGTTGAAATACTCTAGCTTTGCTTAACTTTATCCATCGATTGGGGAAAACATGAGGAACGCCTCAAATCCGACGGTCCAAAAGTGTTTGGAGAACGCGCACCTGATCTGGGGTATCGGCTTGTTACTCTGGCTAGCCGCACTTTGCTTCTTACCAGACCCGCGCCCGCTCGGTGCTCCCGAATGGTCGGTTCGTGCGATGCAATCGTTGGTCCGCGTCTCGGAACCAACGGCTAGGGCAGCGTCGACGTTCATTCTGCGGAGTATAGGCATCGGGATGATCGGGGTTCTTTTGTCCCTCTCTCTGAAGCCTCTTGACTTACGGTGGTCCGCACCACTCGTTCTTCTATTGGCTCCGCTGCTTGCGATCGGTGCCAAGTGGATCAATTTCGGCTACTTCCCGATCCCACTACAAGTCGCTTTCATTTTGGCCATCGCCATCCTCGGCGCTTTGGCTGGACTGTCGCTTCGTCGTAGCCGCATCGCGGCAGTTTCCCTTTTGGGTTTGAGCGCTGCGTTGGTCCTCTGGGGAGCGTCGACGGGAGTACCAAGCGACGTCGAGAAAGCCGCTCGGTCCACAGGTTTATATTTGCTTTCGGTAGCCGAGGAGATTCCCCAAAACGACGATGCCTTTATCCGGTTGCTGGAAAAAGCTTTTGCATACGCTGAGGACAATTCGCATGGTACCGATCCCGTGCTGCCCAACCGAGCTGCTATTTTAGCTCTGGGTATGATTCTGGGAGATGATCAAGTCGCTCGATTGTCAAACACCGATTTGGACCCGGACAGAAGTGCTGAGCGAGTTGCGATTCGGCGACGCTCTACCCTTCATGGACGCCAAGACCTATCCATGCACTTCTGGGTGAGCGCAGCGCTTACGGTACTGTCGGATGAAAATCGCGCGCTGACGGTCGGGCTAGTCAAGGAGATGAAAGACTCTACGGCGGGTGGTTCGGGTTTTTCCTTTGTGGACATGGCAGCCAATAAAGCAGGAATCCGGTTCGCAGTTCGTGCGACCCAGAACGCTACTGTAGCACGAACCATGCAAATGCGGATTCTCCAAGGGGCATCCCGTTACCAATTCATGCCTGACATTAGCGGTCTCCCAGAAGGTATTTCGGACGACCAGTTTCAAGCTCTATACGGTGGCTTGGGTGGGCAGGAAACACTTAGGCTATTGAGCGAAATCGACCAGCGAATTAACGCCTGCGATGGTCTTCAATAGAATCATGACCTAGAGAACGAAATGAGTTGACATTGCTAGGAAAGTGGGCAGGGCTGACCGTTTGCTGTCCCTTCATGAGGAGGTCGATGTAGGCGTCGACGAGGGGCTGCTCATCGAACACCTGAATTGCGGACCATCCGTCCTCTTTTCCTCAACTAGATCTTTACTTTACCAATTCTACGTCTGTCAGCACCCAGGACTTGTCAAACAACGAGGGCAGGGGGCCGTAGAAGCGAAACAGGATCTCAAAATCGCTGTTTGGATCGGTGGGGGTCCAGTTCGACTCTTTGCCAGCAGGGGCTGTTGGTCCGAAGTAAAGATCCACTGATCCGTCTACGTTGACCTGCAAGCCTGGGCTTTGGGAAGAACGCCCGGCGTGCGACACCTCCCGAATCAGAGCATGGGTGGTCTGATCGTAGAGCGTTGCTGACCAGTACTGGCGTACAGGGGCATTGGCCGGAACGTTCAGTCTATAAGTCTTGCTGCCGTTCAGTGGCAGGCCATCTTTATCGTCGATGGCCATTAGGTAGAACTGACCTTCACCAATCCGTTTGGGAGTGAAGAAGATGAAGGTGAACAACAGGCCACGAGCGTCAACCGGATACATGTTGGGATCCGCAAACTGCGCCTGGGATGCCTGGAAGACCTGCGCAATCGGCTGGGGAAAAGCCCACCGACTCCCCTCGACAAATGAGCCTCTCCGGACCACTTCTTTGTACATCCCGTCCAGGAACGCATGCCCCTTTGCGGCGGCTTGATTGAGCAATTCAGCTCTCTCCGCATCTGGGGCGAACGGCTGGCCCTTTTCAATGCCGATCATGCGGAGCGTATCAATCATGGCGCGGTCGCGCTCGATCCACGGTTCGTACTGTACCAATCGATCCAATGATTCAAAAAAGCGAATGTCGTACTGAATGGTCGCATCGTAAAGGACTCCAGCGGCATCCACGTAAACGGTCGCAGGTGGATTCTGGACTTGCGACAAGGGGTAAATCTTCATCCGTTTGCCGTATTCAATCGCCTTGGCCAGGTCGGCGTCGCTCCCACTCCTTAGGATGGAACGAATCAGTGCGTATCCTTTGTAGGTCAGCGATGGCAAAACGATGTAGCCCTCGGGAACCTGCCCATCGTGGCCCGGTGGCAGGATGAGGTACTTTCCTCCCTTACCTTGGTCCGCACCGGCCGGGCCGATATCTTCCAACGGCATCTGCCAAGCATCCATAATGGTGCCCACGATGGCGCCGTCATCGGCCGGCGGAATCTCCAGCACGATTGGCCCGACTTTCTTCGTATCGAAGTAGGGGGTGAAATAGATAACGTCGGTGTTGGGTGTCAGCGTCTGGGTCTTCCAATCGACCAGGCGCGACCAGTACAGCATCTGGTTTTCCCGGGCCGACGTCTCGCGCAACATCGCCTGGTACATCAGATCCATATTGACCGCCGGCATCCCCCAGATCAGTGCCTCAACGGCGCGATGCTGCATGACTTGTCGCTCGAGTTCAGGAAATTTTTCCTGACGGGATTTCTGGGCATGAGCCTCGGACGCCACTAGCAGTCCGAGAATTGAAGCGAAAGCAATGATGTTTCTAACCCACACAAATGTGACCGTTTTCATATTTAGTTCTATCTCTTATTGGTCCAAGGTTCAATACCTGTTATTCGACAAGTTCAAAGTCACCTGGTTTCCAGGTCTTGTCGAACCACGGTTCGAGAGGCCCATAGAGTCGTATCAGGACTGACCAGCTTTTGCCTGGCATCGTCTGCACCCAGTTACCCTCTTTTCCCAGAGGCGATTTCGGACCGAAGTAGACGGTATACGAACCATCCGCATTTGCTTTTAAATCCGGACTCTTACTATCCAAGCCGGCCGTCCTCTGATCGGTTTCCAGCAATCCCCGGTGTTGTCCGGAGTAAACTACGAAAGACCAAAAATCTTTAGCTGGAATGGGGCCTGGCAGCGTCACCTGGTAGGTCTTGCCACCATCCAGGTAATTGCCCTTTGCATCGTGTGCCGTGAATGCATAGGAGGATCCTTGTCCCACCGCAGATTGAGCCATGGCAGGTGTAATCCCTGTCGCCACATAGTGCATGAACGTCCGGTAATCGAGCATCATCGCACCGTTGCTCATAAACTCATGATTTCCTCCGACAAAAGCCGTGTACCATTGACGATCCTCGTAAAAGTAAGGTCCCCTGCTACGCGGGCGAAAACTCAGGGCCCTCGCTGTCGCATTTCCGACGGCAGCAGCCTCGATCAGGATCTGCTTCATTCTCGCGTCGGGTGCGAAGGGTTCGCCCTTCTTGATGCCGATAGAAGCCCACAATCCGGCCAGTTCGGGGTTAAACGCATCGGCCGGTTCGTACTGCACCACGGCATTCAACTCCTCGTAGAAGGAGAAATCATTAGAGTGCACGGTGTTGTACTGCAACCCGCTCAGGTCTACAAAGTGCGGCTCTCGCGGACTGTTCGCTTCTTTTAGCGGGTACAAACGCCAGTGCTTCTTGACGTGGGCTGCCGTCTTCGCAAGATCATCTTCGATCACGAATGCACGCATCAGGAGCCAGTTTCGATAAGTCTTCGTTTCTGCAACAAAGTAACCTTCCGGAATCTCCCCCTCGTAACCAGGTGGCAGGAAGAGGTATTTGCCTCCTTGGCCTCGGTCGGGGCCCGTAAAACCAACGTCCACGACCCAGCGAAAGTAGGCGTCATCCACAGGTCCCAAAACACCGGGCGGAACCTCTAGCACGGTGGGCCCATCCTTAACGTTGATCTCCGCGATGCAGTAAACAACCGTAGTATTAGGTGTCAACCACAGGGAGCGAGCATCCAAAAGGTCTTCATGGATCCCCATACTGAAGGTGTCCATTCCAGCCTCTTTCATTCCCCTGAGAAAAGCGTAAATCGAGGTCGCTGGACAGCCGGTCAAAAAAGACTCTACCCCCCGAGAGAAGTCGAGTTGCTCATAGACCTTTTTAACCGTATCGGCCGATGGCATTCCATCGAAAAACTCCAGCCTTCCAAGCCGGGAGGTTTCGACAACATCCGGAGTCGTGATCGAATCCGGGACCTTTGCCGCGTACTTCGGTGACTGCTGGCCGACTATGAAGTCCAAGGTTTGCAAGTGACGGTCGCCACTGTTTTTAATATTTTTCGAGGCTACATCATTTTGAGGTAAGGTTAGGTGTCTTCGTCGTAGCCGCTTGTCGATCGCTCACCCCGGCGAAGTGAGTCTTCGAACGGAGCGCATGGCGATCGACAAGCGGCGCAGAGGATGACACCGGGAACTTGCTGATTGGCTTCTTAAGGTCTCGCTTTACTCTTCGCACTTGCTTATTCGTTCAAGGATGGTTGATTAGACGACTATTCGAGGTGTGAATGCCTTGTCACTCTTGTGAAGCCTATCGGCTTGCATCCCCTCAGTTATCCATCACGGTTCCACTCATCGCTTGTTAGCTATGAATTCTCATCGTGGTTGGCTGCAGCTTGCCTGTAGGCTTCTGGATGCTTCGCATCGCTGAGCAGCAAGCTACCTTCCGTTATGGGGTTGGCACATTCTTTAGGGCGACGTGTCTGGTCATCTCGGCGAGTCTCTTACGAGTCCTCGTGTCCTATGTGAGACGACCGCGTCAACTGTGTTTAGTGCTCAACCTCGTGGGTAGGTCTTGTCCTTGGTCAAATTCGTTCGGTGCTCGTTGTAAGGCATTCTCCTGAGAAGGGGTAAAAGGTTCGTAAAGGGCTTGGAGGTCCGATTCGTTACGACGATGTCGTGTGCATCAGCCAGCGATACTGGTTGTCCTCCAAGCCTTGGGGCTATGAGGGCGAACAAGGCTTATTCGTTCGACGATGTGTGTTGCTTAGTGATGGCAACTCATCAGACCGCGGTTTCGAGCTTTCTTGTTCGCCTTGGATTCGTGGTTGGTTTATCTTTTGTTTTTGTCGGCTTTCCTTTAGGTGCTATGGTCTTAGGTTTTCGCTTAGCGGGCCTAGCGACAGAGCTCTGTACCGACGATCGTTTGGGAGTGGATTCGGTTGGTCGTGAAGCGATCTTGGGAGCCTGGGCAGCTGCTTGTTTCGCAGCGCGTTCCTCGCTGATCCTTCGATTCTTTCGCTTGTGACGGCATTCCTTTTTGGGCATTTCGAGTAGCTTCTCTTTGAGGCCTAGAGGGATGCGGCCATAGGACTCGGTCACTTCGATCATACGTTTTGGTTCCCAGTCTTTTTCATCACGAAGTAACGCCCATGCCAGAACAGCGATCTTGCGAGCCAATGCGATAGCCGCTTTCTTTTTGCGAGTTTTTTGCTTGCCGCAGATTCGATCGTAGACATGTTTGGCCCAGGGGTTATAGCGAAGTGAGGACCACGCGCATTCGACAAGGATCGTTCGTGCCAAGGGGTTGCCTCGCTTGGTGATTCGACCATTCCGATCGGTCTCGCCTGATTGGTACTGACGAGGCACTAAACCGAAGTACTGAGAGACTTGTCGACCGTTTTCGAAACGTTTCGCATCGTCGATGCAGGCGACGAGGATCTCGGCGGTTCGTGGCCCGACACCTGGAATGGTTTGTACACGGATAATTCGGGGATCGATCTTACCGATAGACTCAAGCTTCTTGACCACTCCATCAAGGACGGTCGTGAGAGTATCCATCTGAGTGAGTTCGAGATCGAGTTCCCCCTTCCAAAATTCGTGGGGTTCGCACTCTGTAAGCGGTTTGCGAAAGGAGTTGATCCGTTCTCGTCCTGTATTCCATGCCTTCTCGCCGGTGTCGATCGAGATACCGTGATTGACGAACCATGCTCGGATTTTGCACTTCATCTTGTTGATGCGAGAGTCAAGCGTCTTGCGATACTTCACAAGAGAACGGAATTCGCGGTGGGACTCTGATGGCATGTGAACCGCCTTGAGTTCGTTCATGGCGGCCATGCGGGCCAGCTTCAAGGCATCGTCTTTGTCGGTCTTACGTTTTACGTTGCTCCACTTCCAGGCGTCTTCGTTGGTGGAACAGACGAGGGTTTTAAGGCCAAGCGATTGAGCCAGATCATTGATCCAGCCGGAGGGGCCGCACGCTTCCATGACGACGAGGTCGATCTTGTGCTTCTTGAAGACGGTCTCAAGGTAGTTTCGATCGGTGGTAGCGTTCAGGAATTCATGCTTTCGAGTTTTTGAGTCGAAAAAGCAGCACATTGTGTTGCCCGTGTCTACCAAATTTGACAGGTCCGAGGTCAAGTGCGAGAATCTTCATGGTATTGGATCCTTGGTTGTGGTGGGTGGTAATGATTGTGACAGTTGTCGTTCACGCGACACGAGATCACGGGTTTGAGTCGCCAGTTTTACACGAATGGCTCCCACCCGCTACACCTTGGACTTACATGGATTCTTTCGACCATGATTCCTACTTTGACAACGAATCAACAAACCCGTTCGCTCTGTTTTTTAACACCTCACGACCTTAGTTCAAATCGAATCCCCACGGCCAGAGCATCGCGGTAAATCCCAGAGGGTGAAGCAATGTACTGCATGTCAGGTTGGAGGCTAGCTCGCGGTGTCAGCATTGCTCTGTAGAAAATCTCCGTAACCCTTTCTCGATTGGTTCCGCCTTGAAAGAGCTCGGCCAAGGCAATTCCTATTCCCAAAACATCGTCGTCGCGACCCGGTAAGAATCCTGTGTACGTGATGCCGGCAACAGAACTGTCACCGATCGACTTCTCGGTCTTTTGATCTCCGGGAAATCGAGGATAATATCCTCCGAACAGGGCGAGACCCTGCCTACATTCGTTGTCCCATGGGCATTCTCGATAGATTAATTGCTCAAACTGAACGAAATACTCGTGGACCGGCGACACGGATTGACCATCAATAACTCCGGCAGATTCATAGACTGCCCCGATCGCGAAGATTCCGGGAAGCTCATCTCCCGCGAGCCAGTACCTATGTTCCAGTTCTCCTACCAATAAGAACGAGTCGCTTTCAGAAATCCCCCACTTTCCGCCTTTGGCAAATGCGCTCCAAACACCCGATTTAAACTGCGTAGAATCTCCTAGTTTGGCAAGTGCCACTGCTGCCAGCGCCTGATCCGGATAGGTGGGGAACGCAGTGGACGGGCTCAGCCCAAAGGTGGACTGGATAAAATGTTCCGCTCCGTCGATTCGCTGAAACTCAGTATTGAAGTCTTGTTTTCCAAGACGTAGCGTGAGCTGTCGATCCAGCCAAGTGGACTCCCACCAGTATTCACCGACCTGCATTATGTTGTTGAACGAGTCGATGTTACTGAGAACTTGCGTGTCCCCGACAAAGTTCTCGGTCAGGCCGCGGCCATGGGTGTTTTGGGTAAGCATCACAAACTTGCCGGGTACCGCCGACTGCAATCGCTCTAGGTCGATGGTCATAAACAGGTCGAACAATCCCAAATATTGGGTAGCACCATCTGTAGAGATCCCACCGCGAGCATTCGTAAACACCTCGCCATAGTAGGCAGCTTCAATGAAAACACTGCGTTCCTGAGCCCAGAGATTCCCGAAATCCATTCTAGCCGGACTGAGCTCTTGTGCTGTCAAAACTGGCGTCCACGAAATGCTAACCAGCGTTAGTATCCATATCGGAAACCGCATCGGTCAGAGTCTCCGTGAGCTAAGGGGTGTATTGTTCTCGACGCGGCTCGCGTTTTTCGAAGAAGCGCTAGACATATAGCCGCCAAGGTTTTCCAAGGAAATGGCTGACCAGTCATTCGCTATCACTTTTCATTCGCATCTTAGCGATTGAGGGCAATCGCTCATCGGACACAAAAAACGATGCTCTCTCATGAACCGGGGCGAGTCCATCAATTCCATTGATTTGGCACCGATACGTCTCCGCAGGCTCCCCGGCCAAACCGCCAGGTCAAACCAAAGCCCAACCAGTAACTCTGAATATTCGTCGTAGTAAACTGGCCAAGCTGTTGCGTGTCAGGGAGCATACCCCCGGCCATCATGTTAAAGTCGATTCCGGGCAAAACATCTACGATTCCAATACCGCCTGATATCCGATGCTGGCTGGTTACCGCAACCAACCCCTGGGTGTACGCAATCGCAGGTACCGACCCTACCGGTATCCCCCCAATATTGACGCTCGAGGAATTCGGATTAATCGGATTCTGTGCCCATGTGTATCCGAGTCGGAGACGCCATCTCCCCACGCTATACTGGCCACCCGTTTGCACCGCCCACTGATTGTTGTAAACGGCCCCATATAGATCGGTGTCACTCCACAGCTTGTACAGTAGGTCCACACCTAAAAGTAAACGGCCGTCCATCAAAGACTGATTCGCCACCCCAATACCTAAGTTTTCCGGTAGGTCCATGTTGATGTCCCTGGCTGCCTCAAACGGTCCCAATCCGAACTTGAACGCGTTGTCAAATTGGAAAGACTGTTTTGTTTGATAGTAGCCGCCTATGGCTGTTCGCTCGGTAAGCCGGTAATTGGTACCGATCGTTCCTCGCAATGCATAGTCGGGCGTCATCCCACCGACTCCCACGAAAGGGCCGTCAAAAAAGGCGATTCCCATCGATAGGCTGGTCCCCACCGACCAGCGGTCGGTCAAGTCGACACCGAGGGAAACCGGTAAGGAAAATATGGTCAAACCCACATTGGTTCCGTTGCTTTCGGGGACATGACGAAAGTCACCAAAAAGTCCACTCGTGGTGACAAAACCGATGGCAAGCGTCGCTGGGATTCCCAGCTCTTCTAAATCCTGTGAGACTCCAATATTTCCGAGCGGCACGCCCGGAGCCGTTGATTTCGCAGAGAACGGCTCTACCCCTAGAAGTGGCAGTTGTTGGTCTTGGGTGAAGTTAAATGTTGGCTCGGCCCATGCGCCCCCAAACAAAAATTGCGTCCCACGGAATCGGGAGAGAGTTGCCGGATTCGCATTGATCGCCGAGGTAAGGTCCTGCGGGTTCGCGATGCTTACCCCACCCATACCACCTGATGCTGGCATGAGATTGTTGTGCAATTCGACACCAAAAGTTTGGGCGCTTGCCGTGCGAGTAACGGCTAGTGAGACCCAGAAAGCCAAACCCATGAACAACAAACGCATCGTGCCTGACGACATCTCGCACTTCCTTGTGTGATGATCCTATTCAATCCGTCGTATCGCTACACATCGGTCACAAACATTCTCCACGTCAGAATTGCATTAGCAAATGCATCCAATAAGGCATTTTTACTTACCGCATAATCGATACAATCGATATAGACTCTCCATTTAGGGTGTTTTGTTTTTAGGAATCTACGATCGCAGGAGTGACGCTCACTTTGCCCGTTAGCGCGCGACTGCGTGGTTATCCCCGGTATGGTTGTCTCGCTGGTGAGAAAGTTTGGTAGGCTATTGATGAACTTTCGCCAACACGCCTCCCGCCCCAGACAAACGCGGTGTCCGGATTTCTCGGGACAACAACAAAACACATGATCACTCAGCCAATAGCCCATGAAAATAATGCTCTCGGACTCAGTGCTTGTCCTAAGGGGATTCGCACTTTAGGGTGGGTTCTGGCGGCAGCATTGACCGTGTTTGGTCCTGTATCGCTGGCGTATTCAGTCGAGCAGTCCTCCAACGAGCCGGTGCCTCCAAAACGTGTCCTTATTCTCTACAGTCACCGACAAGCCGTGCCCGTCACTCTCCAGTGGGACCGCGGAATCCGCAGCGCCATCGCGGAAAACTATCGAAAACCTCTGGCGATCGATGTCGAATATCTGGATGCGGAGCGATTAGAAGACCCGACGTTAAAGGAGCTTTGGGTGGATCTACTAAGGGGTAAATACGAGCTTCTCCAACCTGACCTAGTGATCCCCGTTCATGACGTATCGGCAGCGATCTATTTAAGAAACTATCAGAAGCTCTTTCCCAACACATCTGTCGTCTTCTGCTCCATAGAAGATCGGCTGCGTGCTGAGTTACCGATAACGACGAAGATGACCGGCGTCAGCTATCGACTGGATTATCATCGAACCATGGAGTGTGCGCTCAGGCTTTTCCCTAGAACTCGCAGGGTGGTGGTTGTCAGTGGCACAGGTATTATGGACCGGGGCCTCTTGGCAGAGTTTCAAATGCTCTTTTCCGCCCAGGAACATCCTGAAATTGAGTATTGGACGGGAGTTCCAGAGGATGTTTTGTACGAGGATACAAAACAATTGTCGAATGACAGCATCGTTTTCTATCTGGCTCAGGACCGAGATCGAAACGGTCGGCCATCAATTACGCCGCTGAATGTGGTGCAGCGGATTTCGTCAGCGGCAAAGGTTCCCGTCTTTGGCTTGTACGACACACTGCTGGATCATGGAATCATGGGCGGTTGTTTGGCACCGGTCGAGGCGCAGGGACGTTTGGCTGGTCAACTGGCTGCGAGGATTCTAAATGGTGAAAGTCCGTCAGATATCCCTCTCGACGGAGTGGAAATGAATCAATTTATGTTCGATCATCGCCAACTGAGTCGGTGGGGTATAAGGGAAAGGGATCTACCTGAGGGTTCGAGAATAATGTTCAAAGAACCAGGGATCTGGCAACAATATGGGGTATATCTGTCTGCGGGAATAGCGATCCTTGGGTTGCAGATGTTGCTGATCGTAACATTGCTCGTTAATCGGAGCAGACGTGTTGTAGCAGAAAACTTCCTTGCAGAGCGGCTCAGATTCGAGTCGCTGCTCTCAGAACTCTCGTCGCGATTTGTAAATGCTCCGCAGGCTAAGTTGTCTAGCGAAATCGAGTTCGCTCTGAATCGAGTGCTCGAATTATCGGGGTTGGAACTGGGAGTCCTCTTCGAATTGGATCAAGACGGTTTGCGACTAAGGAAACTCGTTTCAGTAGTTCGATCGGGTGAGATAACCGAGATAACAAAGTTCGATGAGGTTGCTCTGGATTCCATTCCCTGGTTGTGGTCACAAGTGAAAAGCGGACGAAGCATTACCTTTTCCGATTTATCCACTCTGCCCGACCTAGCTACCTGCGAGAAGGTTTTTTTTGAGCATGTCGGTTTGAAAGCTGCAATGGCGTCATCACTCCATGCTCTTGGTAGTCCCTTTGCTGTCATCGTTTTTGGACAACTGACCGGGGAATATGACTGGAATGAAACAGTCGTGAAGCATTTAGAAGCCCTGACAGAAGTGCTTAAAATCGCCTTGGCCCAAGCCCGATCCGAAGTGGAGCTTGAGACAAGCCGGAAGAACGCGCAGCAACTGGCAGGCAGATTACTGACCGCCATCGAGGACGAACGGCGATATCTAGCGCGCGAGATGCACGACGACTTAACGCAACGATTAGCTCTGGCCGCCTTGGAAGCAAACAAGATCGAGCAGCGGTTGGATCAAGAGACTGCAAGGGTTGAGTTAAAAAAATTGAGGGAAGGTCTGATCGCCATTTCCGACGATGTACATCGGATCTCGCGTCGATTGCATCCTTCTATCCTGAATGACCTGGGCTTACCAGATGCGATTCGATCCGAGTGCAACCGAATTTCGGAACAGGAAGTCATCACAGTCGAATTTCATAGTGTGCGATATCCTCAGCAGGTTCCCAAAGATTTGGAACTGTGTCTGTATCGTGTTGCCCAGGAGGCGATGCGCAATGCGGAAAAGCACTCGCGGACTAAACGAATCCAGGTAACGCTAAATGCCGACGCGGAGTCTCTTTACCTGAGCATACGCGATTTTGGTTGTGGTTTTGCCCCAGGGGCAAGCGGTGGATTGTCAGGTCTGGGAATCGCGAGTATGGAGGAGCGAGTGCGTTTGGTTGATGGCTCCTTGGCCATCAATTCCGTCGTTGGTGAAGGAACCAGTATCTTGGTCGCTATTCCTTTGCTACTATGTTAAGCTCTTGGTGTACGACATTTTAAAAGAGGAAGTGACACATGCTCAGGTCCCGAGTTCTACTAGCAGATGACCATCGCATGGTTGCCGAGGGATTGCGTAGCATGTTAGAACCCGATTCGAATTAATCGAGATCGTCGAAGACGGACGTGCTCTGGTCAATGCGGCCCTGCGATTACAGCCTGATATTATCCTGGCTGACGTGACGATGCCCCAACTGAATGGCTTAGACGCAGTCCAGCAGATTCGCCAGAGCGGGTGTAATGCTAAGGTAATCTTTCTCACCATGCACAAAGATGTTTTGTATGCTGCCAGAGCACTGCATGCCGGGGCAAATGGTTTCGTCTTGAAGCACTCGACGATCAACGAATTATTAACCGCTCTACGATCAGTGCTTGCAGGCAAAACCTATGTGACACCGGAAATCAAAGAAATGCTTACAAACCTTCCGGCAATGCCGCCGGAGGTTACGGATGAAATCACCCTTCTGACTCCTCGACAGCGCGAAGTCCTCCAACTGTTTGCCGAGGGCTATACTGCTAAGGATGTAGCCAAAGTCCTTTTTATCTCGACTCGGACTGCGGAGAACCACAAGGCCCAAATCATGCATGCATTGGGCGTCAATTCCACGGCAGACCTCATCCGTTGCGCTATCCGCCACGGGCTGATAGCAATTTCCTGAACCGATTGTCAACAGGCATTGGCAATTATAGGGTTTTAAACTGGCAAGCGCAAATACCGCCATGCGTGAATCCGAATGCTGATTCTGCTGATCACATGCAACGGCTTGACAGTATCGTTGTAGATGACAGCGACACCTGCGGTGCCCATTTTTAGTTGACTGGCCAGTTGTTGATCTTGCAGATCGAATGAACTAACTCATCAGAACGGCAACAGAAGGTACTGAAAGGCCTTCACCCGGATAACGACTCGACTGATGAACTGTATCGGCTTGCCGGTATCAGTATAGATCGTGGCGACACCCGCAGTCCCCATCTTTAGTTGAGCAGCGAGTTCTTGATCTTCCAACTCGAAATTGACAGCCAGCATTCCGCGTGATCCGACCTGAGCGGCTGAAGGCAAGTTACCTGAAATCATCAACTGCCCTTCACCCGACCAGGGAATAATCCAGCCAACGGTGCCGGCGAGTACCTGTCCAGGCAAGGTCTTAAAGGTCAGCTCAACCGAATCGCCCGGCTTGACATTAACTAGAACATTTTGCGGATAGCTACCGACGATCAACACTTGGCTGGTGTCCACGAAGGTCCCAAGAGGAGCCTGAGGGCTCGGTGTTGCCATCACGCCTTCACGTACCGTCCAATTGGTGACAAAACCGTCCGAAGGCGCAAAAACCTTGCACTGATCCAATTGAAACTGGGCGTTGGCCAACTGGGCCTCTAAACTGCGGGCGGTCTCCTCGGCGGCAAACGAGGCAATTGTAGCTTGGACACCAGTCGCTTTCGCTTGATCGACTCCAGCTTCAGCAGCCATTAGATTTTGTGCCAATTGTTCCAAGCGGAGAGTAGCGATAGCGGAAGGATTGGCCTGGGCGGCATTGGAAGCGACCTGGAATTCGGCGTCGGCAGCACTCTTCAATGCATCGGCACGACGCACAGCCGCCTCGGCGGCGATGGCCGCCGCCTGCAATTGATCAATGTTCCGTTTCGCTGCTGCTAAGGCGGCCGTCAATTGGTCGACCGTATTGCGAAAAATATCTGGCTGAATCTCCAGCAACAAGTCTTGCCCTCCCTTAAGGGGAGTATTTGGCAGGGCGTGAATCTTGATCACCGGCCCATTCACCTGAGGAACGATCGGCACAACGAAACGCGCTACAACCACTCGGTCTGAGAACGGGGCGGAAAAGCTCCAAGCGATAACGATTCCGCCAATGGCAATGGCGCCGATAACAACGACTCCGGCAATACTAATTGCCGTAGGGCGAACCTTGAATACCTTGAAAACGGCTAAGACCACAGCGACATAGGCGATGACAAATACGGCAATCATGATTTTCCTTTCGAGTCGTTAGTCCCAGCCAGAATCTGTTCCAGTTTGGTAATTCTGGACTCTAACTGACTGTAGGTTGCTCCGGTTCCTTCTGCCGTATCGGTTTTATTTGTTGTAAACGGAACGGAATCGTAACGGATAACAGCTTACAACGAGAATCTGCCTATCCGGCAAGCCGCATACCGTATCGAACAGGCTGAAGCGATTCGGCAAATAGCTGTCGGAACACTGTTTCCTCAGGCGCAACAGGGTATCGGTGACTTCCGCCGAGTAGAACTGAGCCGTAACGTTGCGATTCCCCTACCTCTTCAACGCTTCAGCGAGTTCGGAGTCGGAGTACAGGCTGGTTGGGAATTGGATTTTTGGGGGCGGTTTCGACGAGGGGTGGCGGTTGCTGATGCCGCATTGGATGCTTCAATCGCCGACTATGACAACTTGGCAGTTTTGTTTCTTTCCAATGTGGCGGCAACCTACGTTGAAATTCGAATTATCGAAGAACAGTTAGACCTCGTTCGCAACATCCTGCAATTGCAAGAGGGGAGTATGCAATTGGCTGAAACCCTTTTCGCGGCCGGAAAGACAAATGAACTGGATGTCATTCAAGCCAGGAACAACATTGCAATTACGATGTCGGCCATCCCTCAATTCGAAGCAACACTTCGCAATGCTAACAATCGGCTGTGCGTATTGCTGGGTACTCCTCCAACAGACTTGATGGCTCAACTGCCCCCGGGAAAAATCCCCGAAATAGCTCGGGATGTGCAGGTGGGTGTTCCAGCAGATTTACTTCGGAGACGACCAGACATTCGTCGCGCAGAACGATTGTTGCGAGCCCAAAGCGAAAGAATTGGGATTGCAGAAGCAGCGTTGTACCCTCGTTTGTCGCTTTTGGGTTCTTTCGAATGGCGAGCCGAGAGTACAAGCGATTTGTTTAAACCGGACAGTGTTGTTGCTTTAATCAGTCCAGGTTTTGGCTGGAACATTTTAAATTATGGTCGCTTGTCCGGTGCTATCGATCTTGAGGAAGCACGGTTCCGGGAAGCCGTGTTAGGCTATCAACAGACAGTGCTCGTCGCCCAACAAGAGGTTGAGGATTCGATGATTCGCTTCTTGAAGGCTCAGGAGCAGGCTGATCTCTTAGGAATCGCCGTATCGGAGGTCAATTCGTCAGTGGATATCGCGATTGCGTTATATGACGCCGGGGCCATTGACTTCAATCGTGTGTTTCTTCTTCAAAGCCTTCAATTCGCGCAACAGCTTGATTTAGTAGCGAGTCGAGGGGCGACCGTATTGAACTTGATTGCTACCTTCCGAGCCCTTGGTGGAGGTTGGGAAATCCGCTGCCCAAATGGAGGAATGGGGGCGCCTCTGGTTAACAACGTAACGACGCCAACAATTGGGTCGATTCCTAAGATCGAACGCCCGCGTCCAGAGGCATTGCAGTTAGACGATCCACCCACGCAGCCACGTACCGAGGACCTTCCAATACCGTACAGCGATTCGACGGGTCCGGCTGGAAGTGATCGGGAGCGATTGCAACAACTTATAGAACGATTTAAGTTGGACCAGCGAAAGCGCGATGATCGTGGCGTTCAAGGTCAGCTTGATGACCTTTTGAGACCTCTCGACCAACGTTCTCCGCGACCGATAGAGTAACATTGAAGTCTATCCGGAGCCCCCCACGCCACCGGGAACTCCGAGGTTTCAAACGCGTTCTGAATCCTATACGATCTTCTATGGGTTCGACCAATACTTAATTGTCGATGGGCCTGAAAACCAAAGAGGGATCGCTCCAGGTTGGGGAGTCTTTGGTCGGGCTGGACTTGCCGATGACGGTACGGGAAACCCCAGCTTCAACGCCTGGCACCTAAGCGCCGGAATCGGTGGCGACAGTCCGCTTTTATCTCGTAGAAGCACCGGCGATCGATTCAGGGTCGGCTAGGGATATACGGGGACTTCGTCCGAATGTAGGGCGATCCCTCAGGCCCTACTCGGTCCTCGCGACGCCCAGGTTTTGGAAACCTATTACCGATATCACTGGCCCCCTCCTGTCCACTTACGTCGGATGCCCAGTACGTGAAAGGAATCTCTGGAGGCTTGACGAATGGACGCGATGCACTCGTCTTCGGCCTACGAATGAACATGGTTCTCTAGTTGGGCAAAATCTTTGTAGACTTGCATTGTAGGTTGCGCAGATCGCCCATCTTCTTCGATTGCAAAAACGGTATGAGGGTTTTCCCTCGGTTTTGATTTGATAACATTAACACACCATTGCGTTGACAATTGTGCAATTGTTAGATTGCACTCAGTGGAAGCGATGTGAATCCACAAGTATCGGGGAGCTTCGGTGTATGTGGGGTGGCATGGTTTTTGCTGGAGGCAATGGGTTTGCTGCTGAATCGAAAGTATAGGCTTCAAGAAATCGGGCGTACCATCATGCCTCGATTTCCCTGGGTTTTCGGAAATGTGATTCTTGTCGCGTTATCCGCCGCGTTCGGTACTGGCTGGGCTGCTGACCTCGATTCGGAAAAAGATCAAGAACCTTCGCTCCCCCCTATTCAGCGGGTCATGGCTGCTGAATCGCCTAGGGCATCTGATCCCTCCCCCTTTTTCGTCGGATATAACCGTGGTTTTGTGATCGCTCATGACGGTAAAGAGGGGTTTTCTGCATCGGACTATCCTTTTGTGATGCGCATGAGTAGCTGGCTGCAACTACGACACGTGCTGTTCGACAGTGATATTCCCGATCGAGATAAAAACTCTTTCACACTGGAACGAATTCGATTGTCCTTTGGCGGTCATCTTTATTCGCCTGATCTCAAATACTCATTGATGCTTGATGGCAACACCGATCAGTCGGTTCAAGTTACCTTTCTGGACTCCTTTGTAACCTACGATGTAGGGCGAGGCCTATGGGGATACGACGAGGGTAGATTGGAGATTCGCGGCGGTAATTGGAAGGTTCCCTTTAGTCGCTCTCGAGAAGAGTCTGCCCGCCGATTCCAGTTTACAGAACGGTCCGTCGCCAATCTTTTCTTTGACATAGGTCGTTCGGTCGGTGTCAGCGTCCTAGGTGAAAGTGATTCCACCGGAATACCCATTCGATTTGAGACCGCAATGATGAACGGGTTGAACACAGGCCGGGACAGCACCCTGTCAGGTGAAGATCTCGACGCCAATCTGGCTTGGTCTGGTCGATGCAGCGCGGATGTCTTAGGAGATTTTGGCTCTGATGGAGAGCCAGATCTCGATTGGCGTTCCTCACCGGTTTGGAGACTGGGAGCCGGATTGGCCTTAACGTCCGTTGATAGAACCGGTCAAGCAGAGTTTTTAAGACAACGAGTCGTGAGTTCAGGAGATCGCATTTCTAATTTACTACCCGAAAGTGTCAGCCAGTATGACATTCGGCTTTTCACTTTAGATTCGCATTGGAAGTATCGCGGATGGTCGGTAATCCTAGAACACCATTGGCGAACGCTCTCAAGCTTCCGAGGAGGCAACATTCCAAGTTTGATCGATCGAGGTATTGTCGTTCAGACGGGATACTTTATTGTTCCGGAAAAATTTGAGCTTCTCGCGCGTTGGTCTGCCATCTCGGGTGATTCAGGAACGTTGGGTGGTCGAAATGAACACACAAAGGAAATAGCTGGTGGATTTGCATGGTACATTCGAGGACACGATCTCAAGTTCAATTTGGATGTGGCGAGAATCGATGGAGTACCAGTCAACAGTCCACGACTGAATCTGCTACCAGGTGATTACGGCTGGTTGATGCGCACCCAGTTCCAATTCGCGTTTTAGGTGATCGGTACGTCACTTGGAAAATTTAAACATCGCCCAGTAGATGGCCCCAAAGTGGATTTGGAAATGCTACTGGCTCGCACAGGAGATGTTTACGTTTCCGTCCCGTATATCAGGACCGACTCCGCAAGCCTAACGATCCGCTGCGCAAGCCAGCAGGAACTTCGCAAAGCGAGGAGACTGTTTTCTGGGAGAGTTGACGGGCGGTGAGGGGGCTGGAGCATTACCGGAGGTTTAGTACCTTCGCCGCTACTATTGGCAGGGCTGCGCGAAACATCGCAACCGTTTACGGGCTGTTTTAAAACAATCCGATAAAAGCTTAGGCTGAGAGTTCTTCGTCTTTTCTTTGTGGTGGACCAAAGCCTGTTTTCCTTGATCGGTAAATACAATCGCATCAATCCCAACTGCTATCGAGCCAACAGATTGTTACCAAGAAGTCCTACAGTCAAGCTTTTGCGTCGTATGAGTGCTTGCAGCAGAAACTGTTCTGGGTGATACGGACCTTGGCAGTCAGCATACAATGGGTTCGGAGTGTGAGCCAGAGGTCCCATTTCATTGTGTTCTTTTGAATGAGTTTTTGTCGAAACATCTGATACCTTTTGTCTGTTGCTGCCATGAATGTTGTGTGGTTCAAAAAAGATCTGAGGACCACCGATCATGCTCCGCTGTGCGAGGCAGCGAAACTCAGCGATGTTTTCTGTCTCTATGTCTTTGAGCAAGAGCTGCTCGAAGCTGACGACTTTGCACCAATGCACCTTAAGTTTTTAAGGGAAAGCCTGGAAGCGTTGGATGTAAAGCTTAGGCGGTTAGGCACCAAACTGAATGTTCTTTTCGGTGAGCTGCCGACCGTTTTTCAAGATCTTCACACAGAATATGGTATCCGTTCGATTCATGCTCACGAAGAGACGGGGAACTGGATTTCCTACCAACGCGATCGTCGCGTTCGACGTTGGTGCAAAGAGAATGGCGTTCGCCTAGTAGAGTTCCCTTGCAATGGCGTCGTTCGCAGATTGGCAAGCCGGGATGCATGGGCTGCTGGTTGGAACAAGCATGTGAACCGACGAATGGTAGAGGAGCCGAGCGTGATCCCCGTCTCGCAGGACGTATCGGATCGGAACTGCGGCTGGCAAGCGTTAGACCAATGGTTGGAATCGAGTCCGCGTTGGCAATCGAAAGCGCGGTGGTTGGGGCATGCTACGCAGAGGGGAGGGGGGGCAAATGCATGGGAGTTGCTCGAGAGTTTTCTGAATCGTCGAGGAATGAACTATCGCAGCGACATGTCGAGTCCTTTGCTTGGTGAAGAGGGGTGCAGCCGCATCAGTCCCTATTTGGCATTTGGTTGCTTATCGATTCGCGAGGCTTATCAAGCAACCGTAAACAGATCGCAGGGATTGCGCGATGACGAGTCGCTTGATGCTAAGGACCGTGCGGACTGGGGGCGTTCGCTGAGCAGTTTTAAATCCCGATTAGCTTGGCACTGTCACTTTATCCAGAAGCTGGAGGAAGAGCCTCAAATCGAGTTTCAAAATATCAATCGAGCCTATGATGGTTTGCGCGAAGCGGAGTTCAATGAGTCCTACTTTGAAGCATGGCGGAAAGGCGAAACTGGTTACCCGATGATTGACGCTTGCATGAGGTCACTTCATCAAACCGGTTGGATCAATTTTCGCATGCGAGCCATGCTCGTTTCCTTCGCTGCCTATCACTTATGGTTACACTGGGAGCGGCCGGCCAAATTTCTGGCAACACTTTTTCTGGATTATGAACCTGGAATTCACTATCCACAGTTTCAGATGCAGTCAGGGGTAACTGGTATCAACACGATCCGTATTTACTCGCCGCAGAAACAGCTTCTCGATCAAGACCCCGAGGGAGCGTTCGTCAAGCGATACATTCCCGAGCTAAGCGAAGTACCACTGAAGCATTTGGCAGAACCGCATTTGATGACAACGATGGAGCAAATGCTTTTCTCGTGTCGTGTAGGAAGCGATTATCCTGAACCAATCGTCGATCACAAAACCGCTTACAACCGGGCCAAAGAACGCATTCATGAACGAAAGAATGCACCCGAGGTTCGTGAAGTTTCTTCTCAAGTCTACAAGAAGCACGGCAGCCGCAATTCGCCCCGAGAGCGACGATAGAGGAGCAGTATATGCGACGGGCGATCAACGAGACACATAGAATCGGCTTTACGATTCCGGAGGGATCTCTCGACCGTGTGGGTCTTGGGAAGCATTGCCGGTTAATGAGTCCAACGCTCCACGCATAGTCGAATTAGTTACGTGTTCCCATTTCTCTGCATGCGGGTGCACCTTGCTTTCAGCGAGCTTCATTTCCTCGGCCAAAAATCGCTCCCACAATCGGTGTGACCGAATAAGGTTCTGTGCCTTCTTGCTTCCTGATTCCGTGAGAACGTGGTTTCCTTGGACAACCTGGATTTCTGAGCTACGTACTAATTGATGAATCGCTCGACTCACGTTCGCTTTCGATTGCTCTAGCAACCGGGCTATGTTTTCGAGCGTCATACGATAGGACGCCGTGTCGACTTTGCCAGACTGGCTCTCAGCGATCCTGTAAAGCAACGCTAGCACGTCGTCTTGCAAGATTCGAGCCCTGATCCTTCGCGTTCGGATCCATTGAGCCACCACTCCTTGCTGCGGTCCGAAAACAATAGCGAGCGTTAAAAGCACTCCGCCCGTAACAGCCATCATCGCTGATGAATTGAGAGACTTGAGCCCCCAAAACCGCGGGATGGTAATTGCAGAAACGTGTCCCAAAAGAGCAAGCATCAAGGCAACCACGACCGACAGGACTAATACGTTTCGAAGATCTCGACTGAGCAAATACCCGGTAGCAGCGGGTATGATCAGCATCGCAACGACCAGCACCGTACCGACAGCTTCGAAAGCCGTCACGCAAGTGATCGACACCAATGCTGCGAGAAGGTAATGGAACGTGACATCGGAGATACCTTGAGTCTGGGCGAAAGCAGGATCGAAGGTTGTGATTCGCCATTCCTTAAAAAGGCACACAATCAACAGCAGATTTAACGCACACACTATGGAGAGGGAGTAAACCAAATCTGGAACTGGCCCCAACCATGTAGCAGATTTGCTGAGTATGGAAGTTTCCAAACTACCAAAGAGGATGCATGCAGGATCCAGGTCCAAATAGGAATCACTCCGAAACACCATCACCAAGCCGATCGCGAACATGGTTGTAAAGACGATTCCTATGGCTGCCGATTCCTCGACACCCCCCCAACGTTTGATCGCTGACGTCAGCCAGACAGCAAAGATGCCCGCGAACGCAGCGGCAAAGAATATCCACGAGCTCGAACTCGCCTGAAAAACCAGGATGGCGGCGGCAATCCCGGGCAGAACCGAATGGCTTATTGCGTCGCCGATGAGGCTCATGCGTCTGAGCATTAGCAAGCATCCGAGCAACGAAGACGCGAGGGCGGCCAACCCGCCCGAAACGATAATCCAACCATCAATTTCCCAATCCCATTGCATAATCACTAGAAGCTAACAGTGTCTCCCAAAGCAATCCAGCCCCCGTGAGCCGTTTCGGAAATGTCAAAAATTGCGGACTTTATGACCTATAGAGCTAGGCAACTCGAAAAGAACGCAATCCGATCCGCTTAACGGGTGTACTTGTGGTATCGAGTCGATGTAGAACTTACAACCTGAACCAAGCACAAGCAAAAACAGCCCGGCTTATAATAAGAAAAAACACACTCATCTAATCTTTTCGTTGATGCTGAGCAGTTTTGCAACTGTTTCGCATGCGTTGTCTTTAGTACACTACTAGAGCGATTAGGGAGGATTGCTGTGCCGGCTGGGCATAACTTCGAGTGGTAAGAAACCGAACAAGGGGCAGAGTGTGGGGCCGAGCAACCCAAACAAGAAAACGTTCTACGACCGATTTGCATGGCTGATTCTCATCCCAGCCCTATTGTGGGTTCCGTTCGCGTTTATGGGGGCTGGCAATGCCATTCAGAGTAACGTCAACAAAGTTGAGGACTGGCTCCCCAAAAACTACTCGGAAACGGGGGAGTTGAGTTGGTTTCGAAAGAACTTTCCCTCAGATCAATTCATCATCATTAGCTGGGATGGATGCACGCTGACGGAAGATCCAGAGGGGGATCCATCGGGAGATGATCCTCGGATCGCGAGACTCGCCGAGCTAATTTATTCGTCTGATCCGGCCCCTGAAGATCCAGATTCTCTTGAAGCCCGCCAATACTTTAAGGGGGTAACCACGGGGCGAACGCTCGTCAATCAGTTAACGAGTGGCCAATATCCGTTGGCTTATGCCGATGCGATTCAAAGGTTAAAGGGTTCGGTGATTGGTCCAGACGGACGTCAAACGTGCGTAGTGGTCTCATTGGACCCGACCACAACGGCTAAGCTAAAGCCAGTTCTCGGCCATGAGCAAAAACGGATTTTCAGGCCCAACGTGCCTCCCGGTGTGCTGCGACGGCTCATTGAGAAGGCTGGTATTGAGGATCCTGATTTGCATATGGGCGGACCTCCCGTCGACAACATATCCATCGACGAAGAGGGAGAGCGGACTCTCGTAAGACTGGCGGGCTTCTCGGGCTTACTGGGAATCGGGCTTGCTTGGTGGTCACTGCGAAGCTTACTTCTGACGGGAATTGTTTTCTTCTGCGCTGTCGTCAACGCCGCCACGGCCTTGTCCATTATTCACTACACTGGGCAAACGGTTGACGCGATCGTCCTCACTATGCCTTCCTTGGTTTATGTACTGTCCATTTCGGGGGCAGTTCACCTAATCAACTACTATCGCGATGCTGTGCGAGAGGGTGGTTTGTACGGGGCGACGGAACGTGGCGTAATCCATGCCCTCAGGCCTGCGACACTTTGCGGCGTAACCACTGCGTTGGGCTTAGCGTCCCTTTATGCGAGCGAGTTGGTCCCGATTCGCAAGTTTGGAGTGTATTCCGCCGCCGGCGTCATTTGCCTGAACATCGTTCTGTTTCTTCTTTTGCCCTCGATTCTTCACATTCTGAAGTATGCGAGGCGTTGGGAAGGGGAGTACTTGGGGGCGAAACCTAAGGGGCGCAAGGCTTCGGAAGCTATCGAGGTGGACACCAAAGCAGAAAAACTATGGGGAGTCTTTGCACGGTTCATTGTTCGCCACAACGCTGCTGTCGCTATCTCCTTTTTGGTGATTGCCGGAACGATTACGTTCGGTGTAACCAAGGTCCGAACCAGTATCGACTTGCTCGAATTATTCGATTCGCAAGCACGAATCCTTAAAGACTATCGTTGGCTAGAAGATCGCTTGGGGATGCTGGTTCCACTTGAGATCGTTGTCGAATTCGACAAGGACAGCATGGCCAAGTCAGCCGATGTTGCGGAGAGTGATGCCAGAGCTTTAGAAGCTTCGAGAGGGAATGAAACCATTCCTGAAGAGCTTGATATCGAAGAGCTCACCAAGCTCTCTTTCATCGAGCGGATGGAGACCGTTATACGTGTCCAAGAGGTCATCAGCCAGGAGTTTGGGGAAGCCGGGCCGGGCATCGTGGGGCGCAGCATTTCCGCAGCCACCTTTGCATCGAATCTCCCCCCCAAAGGCTCCAGCACTCAGACGTATTTTGTCCGGAAGGCATTGAATAAGATCCTCGAGAGCAAAAAGGACGAGTTCATACAGTCGGGGTTCCTCCGCATCGACCCCGATACGGGAAATGAACTTTGGCGAATCAGCCTGCGGGTCGCAGCGTTCCAAGGTGTTGACTACGGTCAATTCGTAACTGAGTTAAAGGATGCTGTTTCACCGATCATTCTCGCCCAAGAGGACCGAGTTCGGATCCTTCGCCAGATCGTGGCGTGGAGCGGTGATGCGAAACTCACTCGCAAGGACATTCGGCTTTGGTCTCCGGCGGGCAGAAACATGTCTCCCGAAGAGCAGCGAAAAGCAAAAGTTCGAACCGAGGAATTGGTTTCACTCTTGGCTAAAGCCCGAATCAAGGTGACTCGCTTGGACGCGATTCCCACGGATATCGCACTTGTGGAGCTGCAAAAGCTGGCTGATGCAGATGCAGTTGTACTCTCTGGTGGCTTCACGAACGCCGATGTTGGAGCAATTCAAGGAGGAAACCTTCGCAATGTAATCGACTTGCATGCCCACGATGAGAACGCACCAGATCGCTGGATCAATTCCGTGTACACCGGTGTTGTGCCGATCGTCTACAAGGCTCAGAGAGCGTTATTGATCAGTTTGGTCGAAAGTACTGTTTGGGCATTTTTAACGATATCGCCTCTGATGTTTTTTGTCTGTAGGGGAATCAAACCTGGCATGATTGCCATGATCCCCAACGTTGTCCCAGTGGGGGTTATTTTTGGTGCCATGGGTTGGCTGGGAACTGCGGTGGATATTGGCTCGATGATGACGGCCAGCATTGCTTTAGGCGTGGCTGTCGACGATACCATTCACTACCTGGCCTGGTTCAGGCGCGACCTCGACGAAGGCATGGATGTCAAAACGGCGATCGTACATGCTTACAAAAAGTGCGCCACCCCGGCACTGCAAGCAGCTTGCATCAGTGGTATCGGCCTTTCGGTTTTCTCGTTGAGTACCTTTACACCAACGCAACGATTCGGCTGGCTGATGTTAATGATCCTTATAGCAGGAGTTGTCGCTGAACTGGTCCTGCTGCCAGCCATCCTTGCGGGGCCTTTGGGCAAGGTCTTTGACGTGAAGAGTGGCAAACACTCCAAGATCGGCAGGCTTTTTCTGATCTTTCGCTACGAGATCCGCAAAAGGTTTGACCGCACGGGTAAGAGTTCGGAACGCTCTGACTCCGAGTTTCAGAGCGCCGCCTGAATGACTAGACGGCTGTAGAGGTTCGCTTTGAGAATCACTTGCGAACCTTTTTACCGCGCCTCTCTTGCTATGTGCCGTTAGTTTGTACAGACTACTGGTATTCCTGTGCGTCGCTCCAACCGCCGCACAGCCTTAGTTTACCTGCAATTGAAGACCCCACTATGAGCTCGGCCACACTCCAACCCGTTCGCCTGTCGCCTGCTAAAACCATCGATGGCAGAAAGCCAGACCGGGAGGAAATCCCCAAGGACGAGGTTCTGTGCTCTTACTGCACGGCAAAGTGTTGTCGCTATTTCGCCTTGCCGATTGAAACCCCAGACTGCGTCCAAGATCTCGATTTTATTCGCTGGTACTTACTTCATGATCGCGCATCGGTTTTTATCGAGGACGATACGTGGTACCTGTTGGTACACACCGACTGCAAGCACCTGCAATCCAACCACCTATGCGGAATCTATGAAACACGGCCGCAGATTTGCCGCGACTACACGACGGACTCTTGCGAGTACGACGACGACTCGGTTTATGACATGTACTTTGAAACGGCTGAGCAAGTCGCCGAGTACATGGAAGCTCGTTTCGGCTCTTCGGATTTAACCAACATTCGCAGCAAGCTACCCGAATTGCTCCCTATTCTTCGCTAGCTCCCTATCGAGTCGAGCGGTGAACTTTCCACTCTTTTGTTAGATCGACCCTTTCCGATGTCATTGATTCAGCCTCGGACGTTAAAAGGCTTTCGCGATTTTCTTCCTTCCGCCATGATCCCTCGCGAGCGACTCATGGAGGTCGCCCGAACGGTCTATCGTAGATACGGCTTCGTTCCCATCGATACTCCCGCATTGGAGTTGCTCGAGATTTTGACAGGCAAAGGGTCCGAAGAGACCGACCGGCAAATGTACCACTTTGTTGATGCGGGAGGACGCAAGGTCGGCATGCGGTTCGATTTGACGGTCCCCTTCGCGCGATTCGCAGCTCAGCACATCAACGAACTCGGCACCCCTTTCAAACGCTATCACATCGCCCCGGTATGGCGTGGAGAGGCTCCTCAAGCAGGTCGATTTCGTGAGTTCGTTCAATGCGATTTTGATACCATCGGCACGACTGGGGTCGTCTCCGATATCGAGACGGCATTGGTCATTCACGAATTGCTTTTAGCGCTCGGTATTGAGCGATTCGTGATCCGCATCAACAACCGACAAATCCTGACCGCCTTCCTCCGCAAACAGGGGCTCGAACAGCTCGCAGTCCCCGTTCTCCGGGCTCTCGACAAGTTTGAAAAAGTGGGAACTGAAAGCGTGCTAAAGGAGCTCGATCAAAACGGACTTTCGCATGAACAAGCCAGCGGCGTTCTTGGGCTAGCATCAATCACCGGCTCGCACGATCAAGTCTTGAGCCAACTAGACCAAATGCTCGTCGGTGACGAGGCAGGGCAACAAGGTATCGGGCGATTAAGGGACATTGCTGGAGCTATGGTCGCGGCGGGCGTACCCACGGATCGATTCCGGATCGACGTTTCGATTGCAAGAGGATTGGATTACTACACAGGTGTTGTGTTCGAAACCATTTTGAGCGATCTTCCTAATATCGGGAGCGTTTGCAGTGGTGGTCGCTACGATAATCTGGCCGGTCTTTACACCAAGCAGCAGCTGCCAGGAATCGGTGCATCACTTGGTTTAGATCGTTTACTCGCTGCCCTAGAGCAGCTCGGGCATCTGCCTAAGCAACACGCATCCGCCGATGTCTTCATCGCATTATTTGATCCTACTCGACTCAACGATTATTTTGAGCTCGCCAAAATTGTGCGCGAAGCTGGCTTCTCGGCAGAAGTCTACCCAGAGGAGAAAAAGCTCGCCCAACAGCTCAAGTATGCTGACCAACGAGGCTTCCCCATTGCTTTAATCGCAGGCTCCAGAGAGCTCGATGAGGGCAAGGTTCAGATTAAAAATCTTCTAACCAAAGTCTCGACGGAGGTCGCCTGGCGCGATGATGCAGAAGGCTTTGTGGAAGCCTTGAGAAATATCAAGCGACTCGGTGACGAAACTCTGCTTGCTTAGGCATCACTGAGCTGACGTGTGACCTCGCAACCAGATTGAGACATCTCCAAACCGAGGTACTTGGGTCGTAAACGAAAGCAGAGAGAGAAATGCCAGTCTGTCTTGTTGTTCAGCATCTTCCGGGTGCGTAAGTGACGATACGATTGCAAATCGTAAATGTGGAGCAGCCGAATTGTCGTCTGCGATTACCTTCGCAGCGGCTAGGGCTGCCGGAGTACTAAATCTCCACAAATTCTCCGGATGGCTACTGCGTTCGAAAACCTCTGAAATAAAACGATCGAACTGCAGCCCCTCCCCTGATGTAATCTCGAATCTACTTGGAAAGAACATTACAGGGACTTTGCTAGAAGTAATCGATCTGTGGACAGAAAATTAACATGGAACAATCTTTACCTGAAGAATCGATGGTCCTGGGTTCTGGTCGTCCCGTTAGGGACGAAATGTTAGTTTGTCGGGGTTGTTCAGCGGAACTGACATTATGTCCCTAACGGGACATGTGGAGAGTATCGGGCTACTGTTTACTACCAATATTTCGTCCCTAACGGGACGAATTACCCGTGGCCTTACCTGAATTGGATAGCCAGTGGCCAGAGACCAAATATGCCAACACATTTCCCACCCAGATCAAGAGTTCTGAGGATAGATCCTAGTCCGAGATGGCCCCGTTAATGTCCTTTACGCATCGAAAGCCGACGTGGTTGCTTGAGGATTTCACCTCGCCTTTTCCGCGAGTTCCCAGGAGGTAGCGATTGCAATAAAGATCGCTGCAAAGAAAGGAACCACCTCGGTGCACTTTCTTGTTTTGCCCTGGCTCCGCAGGATCAAAAGAACTGCTCGGTCCCTTGGGGTTTTTAGCCAGCTGATTTTGCGATTTGAGCGTCCGGTAATAATCTGGACGATACCAATCGCTCGTCCACTCCCAGACGTTACCACTCATGTCATAGAGTCCATAGCGATTCGGGGAATACTGCTTTACTGGAGCAATACCAGCGAAACCATCCGCAGCGGAATCGCCAGATGCGATTGGGAAGGCGCCTTGGTAGTAATTCGCTTGATAGGTATTGTTGACAAGCAACTGATTCCCCCACGGGTAAAGCTCGCCCGCCATTCCGCCTCGCGCGGCGAACTCCCATTCCGCCTCCGTCGGTAAGCGTTTTCCGGCCCATTTGCAATAGGCTAAAGCGTCGTCGTAGGCGATGTGGACAACCGGCTCATCATCTTTGCCATCAAGGTTCGATTCTGGGCCGGTCGGGTGCTTCCAGTTGGCTCCTGGGACGTATTCCCACCATTGCATATAGTCGTCGAGCGAGACAGCGAGCCTAGTGGGACGGAATACGACAGATCCCGCCACCAATTTCTCTAGATTAGCACCCGGCACATCTTGAAGAGTAGGCTTGGTTTCTGCCACGGTGATGTAGCCAGTCTCTTCGACAAATTGCTTGAACTGTGCGTTGGTAACCTCGGTTTCGTCCATCCAGAAGGGATCCACATAAACCCTATGGATGGGCCCTGCGTCGTAGGTAACTCCCGGTGTGCTGCAAAGGGATTCGTTCTTGGATTCGCAGCCCATGGAGAATTCTCCTCCGGGAATAAATACCATTCCTTCCGGACGATCTTTAGGAGGCGCCACCGTGTTTTCGATTGTAGGACCAAAGGTGGCGAGGGAAATATAATCCGATGTCTTTGTGGTAGATGAACTCGTTGATCCCGAACGATCGGCATAGCTCCCAGACTCCGCATCGCGAGGGTTTTGGCGTGTCCAAATACTCCATGCGATAATGCCAGCGACAGACAATACAACTCCATACGAAACCCATAGAGCGAGCGAATTTTTAGGCTGCATTGCAGAACGCTGCTTGCTTTTCGGGTGAGGTCGGTTCGATTGCATGGTGACAGCGATACCCTCCGCCATTAGCAACGAATCAAATTCGTTGCTGCGATAGTTGGTTGGAAATTTCGAATGCGATCTCAAGCGCCTGCTCGTAGTTCAAGCGAGGGTCGAGTTGTGTTTGGTAGGCTGATTCGAGATCCGATTCGGTCAAGCCACCAGAGCCTCCGACGCACTCCGTTACGTCTTCACCTGTTAATTCTAGGTGAGCCCCTCCCAGCATGGATCCACAGGCGCGATGGATAGCAAACGAGAGTTTTAGCTCATCTACAATGTCGTCGAATCGCCTCGTCTTGCGTCCTCCGGTTGTGGAAACCGTATTTCCATGCATCGGATCGCACACCCATAGCACCGTTCGATTGGCCTTGGCAACGGCCTCGATCAAAGGTGGCAACAGCGTTTCTACTTTGTTGCGACCAACGCGATGGATAAGGGTCAAACGCCCAGGCCTATTGTCTGGGTTGAGGCGTTCAATCAAGTCGAGCAATTCGTCCTTCTGGATTGATCCACTCACTTTTACAGCGATCGGATTGCGTATCCCGCGAAAGTATTCGACGTGAGCTCCGTTGACTTGTCGCGTCCGCTCCCCCATCCACGGAAAGTGCGTTCCGAGGTTGTAGTAGCCAATCCCTCGAATACTGGGTCTGGTGAAGGCCGACTCGTAGTCCAGATGCAAAGCTTCGTGCGAAGTGAAAAAGTCAACCCGCTTCAACTCAGGAGCCGAATCCCGAAGGATCGTTTCTAGAAAACTGATCGAATTCCCGAGCGACTTCAGTAGATCTTTGTACCGCTCCGCCACCTCCCCTTTGGCTTGACTTACAAAAAGGAGGTTCCAGTTCTCCGGATGGTGAAGATCTGCAAACCCGCCCTCGCTCAAGGCTCGGATAAAGTTCAACGTCAACGCGGCCCGTTCGTAACCCCGCAGTAGAAGCACAGGGTCGGGGCGGCGAGAGTTTTCCTGGAACTCGTAGCGGTTGACGATGTCTCCCCGGTAGCAAGGCAGAGTAGTCCCCCCCTTCGTTTCGACCTCGCTCGACCGAGGTTTTGCGTACTGGCCGGCCATTCGGCCGACGCGAATGATCCGTTTCCGCGAGCCGAACACGATAGCTAAACTCATTTGCAGCAACAGCTTAAGCTTGCTCGCGATCGGCTCGGTTTGGCATTGCTCGAACGTTTCGGCACAATCGCCACCTTGCAAAAGCCAGCTTTCTCCTCGCTGGGCCTCGGCGATCGAATTGGTCAAGCTGTCCACTTCCCAGCTCGTAACGAGCGGCGGCAGCAGTCTGAGTTGCTTGAGAACCTCTTCGAGCGTGTGGGGCTCAGGGTAGGTAGGTTGTTGAGACGCAGGAAAGTTCTTCCAAGACGTGGGAGACCAAGGTTGCGACATGAGTACGGTGCAAAGGGAGGCGAGGGCGAAACGAATTTTATCTAAGATACGTCGAGTACCTCAATTTCGAGAGTCCAAATCTATGCGGAGCCCTAGAATTTCCACGTTTCCTCATCCTGCGGGACCATCGCCGCGCCAGGATACAAGCTTGACAAATCACAGCCCCTGCCATAGATTCGCCCGAGGCCAAACGTCGCCGTATCTCTTTACGGCAAATCAAGATAACGTCAATCTGACAAAACTTAGTCATATGAAAAACCTCCAAGAGATCGCGCGCCGCGTGCGCCGTCCGGAAGACCAACTTCGTTTCCCGTGCGAATTGATTCAGCAAGGCTACGAGCCCAACTATCTGGCGAATTATCGCCCCGATGAGTTGGGCGGCCTGGATGAGCTAACGCTTTCAACGATCAAGCGAGCCGTCAAGCAGATCGAATCGATCGACGAATACAAAGCGAAAGTTCTTGCCTCCTTGGAGAAAGATCCTAACGCCCCAGCTACCGCCAAGGGAGTGGTTGAAGCCTCCTCATCGATCGCTCAAATCGATACGACTTTGCGACATATTCGGTCCCGAAAGAACGCCAAGAGCATCGCGGAGCAGAACCCTGCGGCAGCGGCAATCGGGCAAGCTATACTGACCATGCAAGGCGAAGCACCCAGCGACCTTCTCGCCTGGGTTGCGGAAACAGCATCGGTTCCCGCCGACCAAGCCGAAGAACTCCTGTCGCAAACGAAGAACTGGCTGACCCATCTGCTGGGCGAAGACCTACGGCTCATGGTTGACTTACAGCAGTATGTTCTCTCCCGAGGCTCCGTCTCCGTCAAAGTATTGCCCGAACCTCCCAAGGGAAGCCAAGCCGAGAAGGAACTCGAAGCACACGAAGACAGAGCGGAACCAGGAGCAGCACCCCAAGCCGATCCGACAACGGCTAGCGTTGATGCTAATCCCGTCGCCGACGTGGTTGCTGACGGTGCGATGCCTGCTGATGAAGCAACTCCACTTTCCGAAGCAAGTGCCCCACATGAGCCCAGCGATCTCGTCGATGCTGAACACGTCGATGCCGAGATCACCGCTGTCGAGACCACCGCTGTCGAACACGTCGCAACAGACACTGATGCGACCAACACTGATGCGACCACTCCCCCAACCTCCAGCGTTAGCAGCGACGACCTAAGCCCCTCGGCTGCAGAGGACAGCGTTGCTCCGCTGATCGCTGAGTTTAATCAAGGCAAGAAATCAACCAAGCCTCTCAAGACCAAGAGCCTTTCAGATAAGCAGCTCTCGCCTCGTCAGCGACGCCGACGCTGGATTCGAAATATTCTCGAATCCTACGCAAAGCTGAAGAAGCAAGTTGGCAATTTGACTCCTTACCAGATTCTGATGATCACTCGCGGATTGCGATCGCAGATCATTCAGTTGAATTTCCAATACGATCGCAAGCCGCTCATCCAGAAGTGCCGCGAAGCACTTTGCCCAGGCCGACATCCTATGCACGGATTCCTGCTTCAATTAGCAGAATCGGCACTGGACACGTTCTTGCTCCCTCGGGTGCACCAAGATGTTATGGCGATCCTTGAGGAGTTTGCCAATGAGGAGCTGACCGAGTCTGCCATCGGGCACTTGCAAGGAATCATGCTACAGCGTCCGATCCATGGTCATCGCATCATGATCGTTGACGCACTCGGGCCCAAGATGGCAGCTGTCGCGGTCGTCGATGCAAACGGCGAAGTATTGTTCACCGGTGAGATCCCTTGCAACAGCAATCGAGCCGATATAGTCGCCCAAAGCGTAGTGACCTTGGGTAGCTGGGTCCACGAGCATAAAGTGACGTTAATTACTTTATCCAACGGTCCTGCTCGTCGCTATCTGACACAGCCTATTGCGGAACTGCTCAAGCAATCCAACGAGGGATCGCTTTATTGGACCATGGTCGATCGTGCGGGTGCGGATGCCTATTGCAGCTCGCGCATTTGCTTGGTCGAGTTGCCGCACATCTCGCGGCGGCACCGTGCGGCCGTATGGCTGGCTCGTCGTCTCCAGGATCCGCTCCGACAAATCCTCAAGGTAGAACCAACGCGATTGCGGCTTGGTTCTTATCATCGCGAAATTCCTCAAGCAGAATTAGAACTCGCTCTGCGCGATGCCGTGTCATCGGCAATTTCCAAGTCGGGATTGGATATTTTCCACACCGAGCCAGAGGTATTGCAACGCGCACCAGGGATGACACTTCAGGCAGCCAAGGCTGTCGCACAGGCTTGCCAGGAAGAGCGTATCACCAACCGTGAATCGCTGATGACCGTCCTTAAGGAGAATTTGTCGGAGTCTCAAGCTCGCCAAGCAATCGGCTTTCTGCGAGTCTTTGGCAGCGAAGTGACCTACGATGCCACAACTATTCACCCAGACGATTATCGATTGGCCCAAAGGTTGGTTGAACATGCTAGTTTGCCTGTTCCGCCAAGCCATCCTGAAGGCTGGGTAAAGCCAGACTTCAGCAAGATTGAGGAGGCAAACGCCGCAGCCGATCAGAAGCTGCGGGACCAACAAGCGGCATTTGGAGTGATGCCAGAAGCAGATGCCCACGAGGCAGAAGGATCGGAATCCGACGCAGAGTCTTCTACCGAGACCAACCTCGAAGCAGCGACCGATAGCACGGTTGCCGCAGAAATGGAATCAAGTGTAGAGGAGGCGGCATCTCCGGTCGAAGCCGCTGCAACTGATAGTTCCGAAGCTGACGGTTCCTCGGTCGACGACTCAGCAACGGCTAGTTCAACAGCCGATAGCTCTGCCGCTGACGAGGCAATCGAATCAACCGAGGCAATTGCTGATGTGACCGGTGAAAGCCAAGCAGCCGAGACGAGCACTCCAGTCGCGACCACGACAGCTGGCGAGGTCGCGTCTCACATGCCGCCAATCGTTCGCGAACCAATGCAGCGCACCCCTCTTTCGATCGACGCAGAACGACTAGCCAGAAGCTGGCAGGTAGGGCGTGAGAAGCTACGTCGAGTGGCCAACGCACTCCAGTTCCCGTTCGCGGATGATCGAGACTTCCGATACCCAGTGCCTTTGATCAGCAAGATGCCGAGGCTTGATTCGCTGAGTCCTGGCGACATGCTTCAAGCGTTGGTGCTGAGCGTCACCGATTTTGGTGTGTTCGTCGAGCTTGGACCGGAATGCAACGGGCTGATTCATATCAGCCGGCTTTCCGATCGATACCTCGAGGATCCGCATCAATATGTTCAAGCGGGTGATTTGCTGAACGTCTGGGTCGTCAACATCGACGAGAAGAAGAAGCGAGTCGCACTCAGCGCGATTCCACCTGGTAGCAAATCAACGCGAGAGCCACGCGACGACCGAGACAGCGAATCCCGTGGCTCGAGGCCGTCGGGAGAGCGGGGAGCCGGTGGTCGCGGTACAGCCGATCGCGGTGCATCTGGACATGGAGCAACTGGACGTAGTGCTCAGGGAGCTGGCACTGGCGGACGCACCGGTTCATCGGGTGGACGCGACGGCAACCGAGAAGGGGGTGATCGATCGGGTGGTGGAAACCGAGGTTCATTCGGTGGTCGAAACGACCGTTCACGAAACGATCGAGGCAGATCAGGACGCGGTCGCAACGACAGATCGAACGATTCCGGAAATGATCGTCGAGACAGCAGGCGGCCTGCACGTGTCGAGCCACCAAAGCCGGTTGTGCCGATCACGGAAGCCATGCAACAGGGCAAGGAGCCATTGCGATCCTTCTCCGATTTGATGCAGTTCATCAAGAAATCCACGCCTGAGACAGAGATCGTGCCAGAAACCAAACCAGCGCCGGTTGTGGAACCTCAGCAGGTGGCACCTCAGAACGCAGACGATACTTCCAACGGACCTGTTGCGTAAATCTCGATGAGTGAATTCGAAGAACGCCTACGTCAAGCGGCCGCCAGAGGTCGCAGCCAAGCTTCCCAATTCCAATCCGAGGCGGATCGCAAACGGATGGAAGCTGAGGAATTCAAACGGCTGCATGGTAAGTATCGACTGGTTCTCTCCGAACAGATTGAACACGTCATTAAGAAGCTGATCGATCTGTTCCCCGGCTTCCGGTATCAATCGGTCTTCGGAGACGCCGGTTGGGGTGGCGCGTGCGTGCGAGATGATCTCGTGCTCGACAAAGGGCGTCGCTCCACGATGTATAGTCGCTTTGAGATGTCCGTTCGCCCGCACAATGAGTTCAATGTTTTGGATCTGCAAGCGAAAGGTACCATCGCCAATCGCGAGCTGTTAAGCCGGAGCTTCTACCAGCCGATCGGAGAAGCCGATTTAGAGCGATTCAAAGAACTCATCGAGCAATGGGCCTTAGCCTACGCTGAGCTTTTCGCCGCGAATCGCTGATCATACAACTAGGTATACGCAAAAGAAGATACTCGTAGTTGTAACGAGCATCTCAAAGCACCCGCAATTAGTAGCGTAATGGTGCGAGCCATACGGTGACGGGCGATGCGAGCCCGAGAGTCGCCTTTGGCGACGAACCCCAAAACTATTTAGTGAGTAAGGTAGCTGGGTACAATAATGGGCTTTGATGGCGTTAGAGCCCTAACGCAGGGCTCGCGCCCGCTCCGCGATAATTAGCATCGCTTCGCGATGTGTTTGCTAAAAACGATGTAGAAGTTTTTTATTTGCCGCTTGCCCAATACCTCTTTTTACATGCGCTCCGTGTGGAAGCTGCCATATGGTCTGACTGAACAATATGTTAAGAATATGTTAAGAAAGCGACAGTGTTAAGAACGTGTTAATTCTCAACGAGCACTGATAGTAAACTCTCTTTCTTTAACTACAATCCGCTGACACTGTGTGCGGGGGAGGTGTACCACCGGGTAGCTCTCGCCACTTTTCCTATTGTTGAGGTAGGGTTGGTTTTGTTCAGGTTTGTACACGTTGGCACACTTTGTATATCATGCGCCCTAGCAGCTTGTGTAGGCTACGGCATGGAGAATTCCCCGGGTTCTAACACAAAACCCGGTCAACTTATGGTCGTTGTTGAACAGACAGCGATTCGAGTAGGAACTGAGGAGCTTGAAACCCTTCCACGTGGTTTTCCTTTCATTGCCACAAAAGTCGAGGGCGAATGGGTAGCAGCTGCGAACCGCCGATCGGGCTGGGTTTCTCTCAAGCACGTTCTGCCACTTTCCGAAGCGATTGATCACTTCACCGAACTACTTAAACGCAATCCAAAGGACGAGACCCTGCATATAATTCGCGGTGTTCTGTGGCAGAAAGCTGGAGATGTCGATAACGCGATTGTGGACTTTACAGAGTCATTGAAAATCAATCCGCGAAATCGATTTTCGTATAGTAACCGAGCGATAGCGTTTAAACACAAGGGCGAGTTGGAGCTGGCTCTAGGAGACTACAACGAAGCCTTGCGATTGGATCCGCAATCTGCAATGACCTGGCATAATCGAGGATCTGTATGGGCTGCCCAAGGAAACTTTAAACGGGCGGTTGCAGACTTCCGAGAAGCCATTCGATTGGATCCAAAACTTCCCGATGGCTACAACGCGCTAGCTTGGGTTCAAGCAACTTGCCCGGACGACACGATACGCGATGGCGTTGCTGCTTTGGAAAATGCACGACGAGCGTGTGAATTGTGTAATTACAGCCGCTGGATATGCCTGGGAACCATGGCAGCTGCGCACGCGGAGCTTGGGAATATCGACGAAGCGGTCGAATGGAACCAGAAGAGCCTAGCCATTGCTCCAGCTGACCAACGCAGAGAAGTAGATCAAAGACTTGCTCAATATCGCTCCAAGCTGCCGAAACGCGGCGAATCAATAGAGCAGCCAGTGACTGCCTTGGCTCGTCAGTAATTAATCTGAAGCTGCGTTCGCCAGATCTGCCCTACGAATTGATCATAGGACTGCCGCCCTCCGCTCAACGCCTGCAGGTTGGTGCGATCTGTAAAGGTATACATCATGTTTAGACGCATATCTTTCCTAGGCTCCCATTCGAGACCAACCTCGAATTCTGATATATAGCTCTGCGGTGCGTTGATAGCAGATTTATACCCGCCATCAAAAAAGGAATAGCGACCAAATGGGGTCCATGTTCCATGAAAGTCGTTGAGCTGATACATCACCATCGCGTATCCACCACTGAGACTCTGAATTTCAACAGCGTTCTGTGCGGCATTCAAAGCTGGTCCGCGGCCAACCGTCCATTCCACCTGAAAACCTAAGGGCTGCGGATAGTACACCGCAGTCCACCCCAGTCGCTGATCGGTCAGACCCTGCCTACCACCGGCATCCCGTGTTCCTAATGGCACTGCCGATGGCCCGAAGCCCAACGGATGAATGGGAGCACCGAGCACGACGTAATCTCCCGTGTATCCCTGAATCCCAAGCTCCAGAATCTGACCCGATGCGAATTTGAACGGCCATGTAAAGCGACTAACCAAGTGGACACCGTCATTCTGTTCGCGAAAGGAGCCACCCTGCCCATTGTAGATACCGATCCCGAAAGCCCCATAGTTTCCCGAGCCCTTAAGACCTTTTTCCTGAATCTCCAAAAACGTTTCCTGAACGTAACGGGGGGTCCAGTAATAGAGAATCCCCAGATCGCGTTCGTTCCGCACGGCGCTATTGAAAGCATCGTTTCGATCTAGCGGCAATCGTCTCGAACTGGACTGCATGTTTTCCCATCCGTAAGGAATCTTGGATTGCCCAACACGAATTCGATTGACACGATCTTTGTCTAAATAGATATCACCGTACCAGTCACGAATTTGCGCAAACTGGTTGGAGTCTTGGCTGCCGGGCGGAGTGCTAGCAAAATCTGGCTGCAAGTAGACGAATAGATGGTCGGAAACGTTGGATGCGAGAATCAATCGTGCGCGACGAATCAGAAAGCTCTGATTTTCGCCGATTGAGCTATCTCCAGCGTGTGTCGCAGGTGCTGAGCCGTCGGCTAAATACGTCGTATGGTTGTAACGGAATTGTGCGTAGCCGGTGATGGAAAGCTTGTCGAACCAATGCTTCTTCTTACTTTCCTTATCATCTCCTTTGGGGCGATCTGGGAGCAAACCCAAGTCGAGCTCCGGCCCCATCCTGAGCAGCGGCAGTTCCGGCATCTCCTCAATCTGGAAGAAGTAAGCAGGCACAACGGGAGGCAGCCCATCCGTCGCCTGGCGTGCAAACTCATCCGCCAAAATGGATTGACTGAGACTCAATACCGTCAATCCACAGGCGACCACGGTCGCAAGATGCTGAGGCGTCATCCCGCCACACCTAGCCCCCAGGCTGAGCCTAGCAGCCCCGGCCCCCATGAGCTTCCGCTCCAGACGCGCAGCCACCAATAGCCAATTGACTATCAACTTGAAAAGCGAATTTTGCGAGATTCTCGAATGCATGGGTGGGCAGATTAGCTATCACCGATGTAGGCCGTCAATACAGATCCAGATAGCGTTCCTGAGGCCTAGATCGCCAGTACTCTCAATCGCCCCCCCCAGAGCTGGTCTACTACCGCTCTTACTCCTGGGAATCTCACACCGAAGCAACACAGTAGCTATAATGACGGGACGTGCAGATGGAAATTTACCTGTCTGCCACGGCCCTCCTTTGTTTTTCCTACCTAAACCTCTGCTCCATGACCTACCTCCCAGGTTCCCTTCGGGCTGCTTGCCTGACATTGTTTTTTTATGGATTGCTTGTGCATGCACTCCCCGTTCGATTATTCGGGCAACCGCAAGCGATCTCAGTCGATTACCTTTACCCACCAATTCTTCAGGCGGGCACCTCGCGAGAGGTACAAGTAATCGGGCTCAACGTGCAAGATGTCGAACAGCTTCAGATCAACCACCCAGGCATCCAAGCGGAACTGATCTCGGATCCACCTCTTCCGTTTGATGACATTCCTCAAAAACGTTTCGGACACTTTCGAATCCAAGCGGCGGATGACGTTCCCCCGGGAATCTACCAAGCGATAGCGATCGGACGATATGGTGCCGCAAACCCAAGACCGATTGTAATTACCAAGGAACAAGTCGACTTATTACCCACAACACCGACAGAGAAAGCCACACTTCGAAAAGGTATCATCTATCTCGGACAAACAACACCTCTCAAGAAAAACGAACTTCAGGTTGCCCCCGAGACGATTCCCCCAAACTCTTCCTCCATGCAACTCATAGCCGCAACCCGCGGAATCGACTCTCCTGCACTCCTCAAGTTGGGTTTAAAGATCTCCGAGCAACGAACGATCGCCTCTGCGCGAACGCTCGGGTCGCTGCCTGCAAGGGTTTTGCTCGAAGAAGTTCCTGCTGCAACTCACTCCGCTGAAAGCAGTCTCAAGCTTGAAATCCATGACGAGCTTTACCGAGGTGGACAGGCTTTTCCATTCTTAATAACTCTGAGCGAATCACCGGCTCCTACGATTTGGAGTCCCAGCGTGGCGAAGCCCGCATCGGCCGTGCTCGCATCGGATTTGCCAGAACTGCCGATCAATGACGCCACCAAAACACTTGCCTCCAATGAAGAAATTATCGAGGTTTCCGCAGGATCCGAGATCCAGTTCCCCGCAGGAAAGTCATTCGTGGTCAAAGTGACAGCTTCTGTTAACGAACTCCTAGAATGCCAACTTATATCCAACTCCATCGGCCAGCCAACCGATTATCGTATCATTGCCTATCACACACTAAGGGATGGGGAACTAGACGGGCAGTTTCAAGTCCTAGAGGACTCACCAGCATTTGGCTCAAAAGGTATCAATACGGGAAACTTGGATCCACATGCCATCATTCAAGTCCCCGAGGTGAGCGGTGGCACGGTGTATTTGCTTGTTCAGAATCTGCAAACACGAGTCAATCTGCTAGATGAACTAGCTAAGTTACGAATCGCTGCACCGAACTCGCGATTGCAATGCTTGGCACATTTTGGGCCGTGGAGCAATAATCCACCCCAGACCCGAGTAGCGGGAGCTTATCTCCAGCGATCAGGCACTTTTCCAGTGCACGTAGTAGCGACGCGGCACGGTGGATTTAGTGGCCCGATAACCCTTCGCTTTGAGGGCTTACCAGATGGAGTAACAGCCCCCGAAACCATCATTCAACCGTCGCAAAACGAGATCACCATTTTGCTAACAGCTTCCGAAGAGGCCGCAGCGTGGAACGGACCTATGCGGATTACGGCAACTGGCCAGCACAATGACATCAGCCTCGAGCAACGTGTCGCAATGGCGACGATCTGGCAAAACCCATCAGCCGAACGCGGTCCGGTGCAGTCAAGGCTTTGCGAGGAACTATGGCTAAGTGTCAACGAGGAAACGGCCCCGATTACCATCCAGCCCGCACAAGAGAAAACCCTGCGGGTTAAAGCAGGAGAAAAGACAGTTCTTCCGCTAAGTGTTGTTCGTAGAGCTGGGGGAGAAGCCAAAGCAATCTTGCGTGCGCAAAACCTCCCCCCCAAAGTGACTATTGCCGAATGGGAGGTGGCTCCGGATGCGACCTCGACTGAGCGAGAGATTGTAACCGCAGCAGACACGCCGCCCGGCATTTACTCGATTTGCTTCCTAGCAGAAATGGTTTGGAAAATGCCCGTACATCCAGAGCTCCTTGCCCGGCATGTCGAGTACCGGGACAGACTTACCGCGAAATTGCCTGCGTACGAATCCAGTCCCGAGAAACCAGCTCTGGAAGCGGCCCTTGCCGCTGCCAATGAGAGGGTTGAAGCTTTGACAAAAGAAACAGCCCCCAAGGACTACAGCACCCATTTTTATACAGGGGCGTTCACACTAATCATCGAATAGACAACGTAAAATCGACTATGATATCAAGAACTGGCATGGAATGTGTCAGCCCCTCCCCTCTCCATCTCCCTTTAAACGGCTTAATCTATAGATCATGTTATCCTTCATCGGAAAAGGCTCAGCACATACGTGCAACGGAGTTGTTCGGCGTGACTTTCTGCAAGTGGGCACCCTCGGTGCTATAGGACTAGGATTGCCGCAGTTGTTAGCAGCCAGCGATGCGGGCAAAGTTCCTGCGAACAAAAGCAATCGCTCGGTCATCATGATTTTCAATTTGGGAGCCCCGAGTCAACTGGACACGTTCGATATGAAGCCAGAGGCTCCCGTCGAGATTCGCGGGCCGTTTCAGCCGATCGCAACCAATGCACCTGGTATTCAGATCTCGGAGCTCTTTCCTGAGCATGCCAAGATTGCGGACAAGTTTTCGTTGGTGCGGTCTTGCTTTCATCGCGGGGCAGCCGTTCATGATGCCGGATGGCAAATCATGCAGACCGGTCGTCAATTCTCGGGTGGAGTCAACACGCCACACGTTGGATCTGCGGCTAGTTACCTGCTGGGGCGACGCAACGATTTGCCACCACATATCGTTTTACCTGAAATCATGGGGCGAGGCGGAGGGAACCTACCGAATGGACAGGCTGGGGGTTTTTTAGGCAAGTCGCACGATCCTTTCGCCCTGATGGCGGACCCGTCGAAACCAGACTTCAAGGTACCAGATTTGATTCCGCCAGACACGATCGGCGTAGCAAGAATCGATCGTCGTCGCCGCATGCGAGAAGCCGTAGAGAGCACGATGAAGAAGTTCGAGGCGAGTGAGTCGGCCCGCATCATGGATGAGAATTTCCAGTCGGCCTATCGATTGATGACCAGCACACAAGCCCGCGATGCATTCGATCTCTCCAAGGAGCCGATCGAGGTGAGAGAGCGATACGGTATGAATCGATTTGGCCAATGCTGTTTGCTGTCACGCCGTCTCATTGAAGCGGGAGTTCGCTTTGTTACCATCAATACCTTTCTCACAGTCTTTGATGACGTAAGCTGGGACATCCACGGCAGCAAGCCGTTTACGTCGATCGAAGGCATGAAGCAGCAGGTTGCGCCGATGTACGACCAAGGGTATTCGGCATTGATACAGGATTTGTCGCAACGAGGTTTGTTGGAAGACACGCTTGTTTGCAATTTGGCAGAGTTTGGTCGGACCCCCAAGGTGAATCCAGCAGGAGGACGAGATCATTGGCCGCAATGTTTTACCGTTTATTTTGCTGGCGGTGGCGTACAAGGAGGCCGTGTGGTAGGAGCGAGCGATCCGATTGCTGCGGTACCTGCTGACCGGCCCACCGAGCCCCCTGAAATCGTGGCTACGATTCTCCATTCGCTGGGCTTAGATCTCGAGTCTCATCTGCCTGGACCGGCTGGTAGACCGTTCCCCTTAGTCGACTTCGGCTACCGCGAAATCCGCGAATTGTTTTAGATCGCGAGGTATAGATCCCGAGGTAAGCCCCCCCTCGTGCGACGAATGTTACGCTCAATTCGCTAATGAACCAAATTCCAACCATGGCCAGAAAGCATTCGGCCAGTTATCATGTTTAGATCAGTTTTCGCAAGCTTTTCAACATGTTTGGTTTCGGTGGTCCGCTTATGATGCGTTTCGTCTACTCCCTTCTCTTCGCTATGGTTGTCCTGCCATGCCAGAGTCTGCCTCTATCAGCCGGTGAGCCTATGACACTGGAAAACTTGTTCCAGCTCGATCGACTGGCCGATCCACAAATCAGTCCGGATGGGACGCGGATCGTTTATCAAGTAACCAAGATTCACGACGTCGCCAAGAACGAAAGGTCAACCAATCTTTGGTTGGTCCACCGAGACGGGAGCAATCGTCGCCAGCTCACCTACTCGAGCAAATCCGACAGCCATCCACGATGGTCTCCTGATGGCACGACAATCTTGTTTGAGTCAACTCGCGATGGAACCTCGCAGTTGTACCTCCTGGATTTGAGTCGGGGCGGGGAGCCGAAAAAGATCACTGACATCTCGACCGGAGCGTCGCAAGCAATTTGGTCTCCCGATGGAAACCACATTCTGTTTCAATCGACAGTGCGACCGGAATTTAGCATTCTGCCCTTTTCGGAGTCCAATCTCAAGAATCGGGAATATGACGAGGGGGTTGCGTCCAACATCGTTAAGGCAAGAACGTTCACCAAGTTGTTTTATCGCCACTGGGACTCGTATGTTGAAGACAAGCGGATTCACTTGTTCTTAATCGAGTCCGATGGCAAGAATTGCAGAGATATAACTCCGGGAGATCGAGATGCATTCCCAACGAGCAGCACTTTCGTCGGCGGACAAGAATATACCTTTAGCCCAGATGGCTCGCATGTCTTGTTCACAGCGGTACCTGCCGAGGGTGAGGCCTGGTCCACCAACCACGACATTTGCCGAGTCGGCATTCGCAATACATCTCGCCAATGGCCAACCGTAGTCGCAGCTCCCGCAGCGGACGGAACGCTCAAATTTAGTCCTGACGGAAAGCTGGCTGCGTTTCGATCACAATCGAAGCCAGGCTATGAGGCAGACAAATGGCAGTTGATGGTCCAGGCTTGTGAGCCAGACGGCACCTTGGTGGGTAGCCCGAGGTCGTTAACAGCCGAGCTCGACCTATCGGTTAGCGATTACAGTTGGATGAGCCCGACCGATCTGGTTTTTCTGAGTGAATCAAACGCCCAGTCCGTTGCGTACCACGCATCGCTCAGTGGTCCCCCACGCAAGATTGATGGGCTTTTTAGCGATGGACGCCAAGGTCAGATCACGGGACATTCGCTGGGAGGAGACAGCTTTGTGTTGTCGAGAGCAACCATGAATGAGCCCTCGGAGTTGTTTGCCGGTTCCTTGGCTGCTGGAAACGCAAGCCAAATCACTTTTCACAATCAATCGCTTCTAGAAAAGTTGGATAGACCCCAGCCTGAGAGCGTGACGTTACCGGTCGAGGGTGGTTACGAAATGCAAATGTGGATCCTCAAGCCGCCCGGTTTCGACCCGAACAAGAAGTGGCCGGTGGTGTATCTCGTCCACGGCGGACCTCAGGGGGCCTGGGAAGATGGCTGGAGTTTTCGCTGGAATCCTCAATTGTGGGCGGCACGAGGTTACGTCGCAGTGATGCCCAACCCTCGTGGGTCCACCTCATTTGGCCAAGCGTTTTGCGATGAGATCAGTGGTGACTGGGGCGGAAAGTGCTATCGCGACTTGTTGGCTGGCTTAGAGTTTGTGAAGGCACTGCCTTATGTCGATTCCTCACGCTTGGCATCTGCGGGGGCAAGCTTTGGCGGCTACATGCAAAATTGGTTCGCCGTCAACGAAATCTCTAAGGAGTTCCGATGCTTGGTGACTCATTGCAGCGTTTATAATTTTGAAAGTATGTGGGGTACCACTGAGGAGCTCTGGTTTGACGAATATGAGCACGGTGGCTTGCCATGGCAGTATCCAGAAAAGTACCGGGAGTTCAGCCCACATCGGCTAGCTGGTAATCTAAGCAAGTACAAGACACCGATGCTAGTCATCCACAACGATTACGATTTCCGATGTCCGATTGGCCAAGGGCATGAGCTATTTCAAGCTCTTCAGCGGCAGGGAGTTCCAAGCCGATTTGTCAATTTTCCTGACGAAGGGCACTGGGTCAACAAACCTGCCAACAGCATGCATTGGCACAAAGAGATCTTCGCTTGGATTCAGCAATACTGCCCACCGGGTGGGCGATAAAGGGAATAGGACATTCTTGTGGCTGATCACGAAAGGGATGGGGGCAGGCGCTCACGCGTGTTTGCCGTTATCCCAACTTTGCTAACGCTCGGAAACGCCGTATGCGGTTTTGGAGCAATCACGTTTGCAGCTATGGTCGGTCCCGAGGAGTTAAATCCCGACGGCCCCGTTTCCAGAGTCGCAAACCAATTGCTCTTCAACGCGGCAGGCCTCATCTTTTTAGCAATGGTCTTTGATGCATTGGACGGTAGCGTTGCACGACTGACGAAACAAACCAGCGACTTCGGAGCCCAGCTTGATAGCTTGTGCGACGTCGTGAGCTTCGGAGTTGCGCCTGCATTTATAATGCTCAAACTAATGCATCCAGATCACAGATTAATGGAATCAATCGCAAAGCTCCCCTTTCAGTATTCGCCAAGACTTCTTTGGGCCATTGCGGTTTTATTTATGGTTTGTGCCATCCTGCGACTGGCCAGATTCACTGCTGAAACAGACGAGTCCGATTCACATGATTATTTTAGTGGGCTTCCCTCACCAGCGGCGGCTGGGGTTATCGCTTCTTTTCCTATCGGACTGCAAGAGATTCGGGCCGTAGCCATGGAGCCGGTCCTGCCCAAGCAAACACCAATGGCGTTTGGCAGATCCTTTGGTGATATTTCGATTTCTATACTGGCGTTACTACTACCCATTATCACGGTATGTGTTTCGCTGCTTATGGTATCTCGCTTTCGTTACCCGCACGTGGTGAATCAGTTCTTGCGAGGTTCTGGCAATCGAACCAAACTACTGAAAATCGTTTTCTCACTGTTGCTGGTTTTCGTCATTCGAGAAATGGCACTACCTGTTCTCTTCTGTTATTTTGCATTCGCTGCTCCGATCAGGATGGCATGGCAAAAGGGCTGGCGATGGATACACGATCGTCGACAAGAGAGAACGGCTTCTCCGAAGAACCTTTAATTTACTACCAAATGCGAACGAAATTCTTACGCAATTACGTATCAAAACCCAACCAAGTCGGCGCGATTACCCCCAGTTCCCGTTATCTATGCCGGATGATCGTAGAAGGAATCGACTGGAAGACGACTAGATATGCAGTGGAGTATGGTCCCGGAACCGGACCTGCCACACCAATGATACTTGAGTCCCTGCAGCCTGGCGCGAAGTTCTTTGCAATCGAAAGAAACCCAGAGTTCTGTTCTGTGCTCCGAAAGAAATTCCCTTCTCTCGACCTAGCCGAGGATTCGGCTGTGAATGTGGCGGAACTGTGCAAGCAGCGAGACATTCCGCACCTGGATGCTGTCGTCAGCGGGCTACCGTGGGCATCATTTCCTGAATCGTTGCAAGTGGACATCTTGGATTCCATGACGCAGATGCTACGTCCGGGCGGCCAGTTCGCGACGTTCGCATATCTTCAGGGACTTTTGCTGCCAGCAGCCAAAAGGTTTCGAAAGCAGTTGGACAAATACTTCTCAAGCGTAGAGATTAGCCCAACGGTCTGGCGAAACCTCCCCCCTGCATTCGTTTATCGATGTAGAAAATAAAAAGCCGATTTTAGTCCTTAACAAGTCTCGAAAGAAACGCAGTTATTGCAAAGCATGCCGTAGATGCGTCGTAATTGTCGCATTCTGCCCGAACCAGAGAAACTCGCTCCTTACGTGCCTAACGCCTTGTGCCATTGGCAGGCAAGGCGAAATAGTGCCGTTGCAAAGTAGTGGCAGGGGCAATAAAAGTTGCGATTACCCTGAAATTTAGCCGGGGCAAGTAGTGCCGCCAAAAAATGGGGGCAAAGATAGTAGAGTCGCTCTCCGCAGTCAGAAAACCAACAACTAAAGCAAGATCGACTTCATTAGTGCGGCCGAGAGGACTTGAACCTCCAAGGGATTGCTCCCACTAGCACCTCAAGCTAGCGCGTCTGCCAATTTCGCCACGGCCGCATGGTTCCCCATAGGTCTCCCCAGGGACCGAAAAGTGTATTGCTTTACCCGAACTCGTCAAGATGTCTTGTCAAGCTCCCGGATGATCCGGACCGCCCCCTCAATGTCCTTTTTGCCCACATCCAAGTGGGTCACCAATCTCACATTCCTCAAACTGATAGGGAAGCATCGGAGCCCCTTTTCTAATGCCAATTCGCTGAAACGACTGGCATTACCCCATGCCTCCCCGATCGAGAATATCACGATATTCGTTTCCGGTTCCCCGGAAAGCAGCCGAAAATTCTCCGTCTCTACGATTCCAGCGGCCAGAATTTTGGCGTGCTCGTGATCTTCGGCCAAACGCTCAATATTGTGATCTAACGCGAAAAGAGCTGCGGCCGCCAAAAAACCAGCTTGACGCATTCCGCCCCCAAATAACTTTCTGGCTCGTCTCGCTTTTCGCACAAACTCTGCGCTGCCCACCAAACAAGAACCCACCGGTGCCCCTAGCCCCTTGCTAAAACACACGCTGACGGAATCAAAAGGGGCACTAAACTCCTCGGCAGAGACTCCCGTTGCGACTTGCGCATTAAACAATCTGGCTCCGTCCAAATGGGTCGCGAGCCCCTGCTCCCGCGCGATTCGACAGAGCTCTCGGGTCAGTGCGAGCGGATAAATACTTCCCCCCCCTCGATTATGAGTGTTTTCTAGACAAAGCAACCGGCTCCGCACGGAATGATCATCTTCTTTACGTACGATTCCATTGATTTGATGGGGCTCTAGAAGCCCACTCTTGCCCTCAATCGTTCTGGCGACCAAGCCACTCAGTTGAGCAAAACCGCCTTGTTCGTATTGATACACATGGCATTGTGCCTCACAAAGGAACTCGTCCCCGGGAAAGCAGTGGCAGCGCAAAGCGATTTGATTAGTCATCGTCCCGCTAGGCATAAAAATAGCGGCTTCTTTTCCCAGCAGCTCGGCAGTCCGCTCCTGTAATGCGACGACTGTCGGGTCGATATCAATCACATCGTCGCCGACATCGGCCCGCATCATGGCCTCGAGCATGCCCGAACATGGTTTTGTTACCGTATCACTGCGTAAGTCGATCATGCTAGCAATCTTCGCTCATGTTGAGGAGTTATACAAGGCTTCGAGAAAACGGCGAAGCTGGGGAGTATAGTAAAGATCCGAGCTTGAGTTCGCCACCCATTTTGACCTATATTCGACTCCCGTAAAGAAGCGATGGAAGCGACGAAAAGAAAGGGAGAAGAGTAGATGGACCATCCTGATATCGACGGGGAAGCTGGCTCGATTCGACGAGTTGATCTTCCTGCAGGAATGAATCACCAGTCTCGAATTCTTGTTATCGGTGCTGGCATGTCAGGCATGCTCACAGCCATGCGATTGATGCAGAGTGGCTACACCAACATCACCATCTACGAGAAAGCGGGAGAGGTCGGGGGGACTTGGCGGGACAACACCTACCCTGGCTTGCGTTGCGATGTCCCGTCGCACATGTTTACTTATTCGTTCGAGCCAAATCCCGACTACAGCCATCGTTTTCCGGCTGGCAGGGAGATTCAAGACTACCTACTCCGCGTAGCGAAAAAGCATGAGCTCTATCGATTGATTCGATTTCAACACGAGGTCGAATCAGCTCGCTTCGAGGCCAATCAATGGACGGTGACTACAACACGCGGTAGCACCGAAGTCTTCGATGCTGTTATCTGTGCGACCGGTATCTTGCATCATCCCAAATATCCGGACATTCCGGGACGGGAAAGCTATCAAGGCGATTCATTTCACACAGCTGCCTGGAATCATGATATAGAATTAAAAGGAAAACGGATTGCAGTCATCGGGACAGGTGCCACGGCCGTTCAGGTCGTACCGGAGTTGCAACGTATCGCTGGCCATTTGGTCGTCTTTCAGCGTACGCCGCACTGGATATTCCCTATGCCGAACAAGAGTTATACGGCAGCGGACAAAGATCGCATTCGCAAAACCCCCGGTTTGGCCAAGCGACTCCGAGATCGATATAGTCTGATCTTTCGCTGGACCTTTACTCGGGCCGTGGTTGGCAACAAACTGCTCGTGGCCATGTTGAAAGCCTTTTGCAAGAGCCATCTAAAGCGGAAAGTGGCAGATCCCGAGCTTCGCAAAAAACTCACTCCCGACTATGAGTGCGGTTGCAAGCGTTTGGTGTTCGGCAAGGGCTTTTACCAAGCTCTCCAGAAACCCAATGTCTCGTTTGTTACCGAGGGAATTCAAAAGATGGAGCCGCATGAGATTGTGGCTTCGACCGGAGAAAGATTTCCTGTCGATGTGATCGTTTATGCCACAGGCTTTCATGGTCATCAATACATGCGCCCGATGCAGGTAATGGGTCGCGATGGCAGGACACTTGATGAAGCCTGGGCCGATGGAGCTGTGGCTCATCGCTCGACCTCGGTGCCCGGCTTTCCGAATTTCTTTTTGATCTTCGGACCTTACAGCCCGATCGGAAACTATTCTGCCATCTCGGTTGCCGAGGTGCAAGTTGGGTTCATTCTGCAACAGTTAGAGCTGTTGCGGGAGCAAAGAGCACAGACGATCGAGGCCAAGGCTGAGGTATGCGAGCAGCTCGTGAATCGAATGACAACAGCCATGAAGAAAACGGTTTGGCTGGCCGGTTGCAACAGCTGGTATCTCGATGATCATGGCAAGCCCACCATGTGGCCGTGGACCTTTGAGCGATACGCTAGTGAGATGGCTCGCCCGGAACCGAGCGAGTTTCATATTTCTAAAGTTTCGAAGACCGCTGTTCCATCGGCACTAGAGCTTGCCGTCCAAAGCTAGTTGATGAAAAAAGTGTGGTACGGTTTCCTGATTCTTGAGTAGCCAATCGATGGAGGGCTCGTTCTTCATCGCTTTGGTGATCGCCTTCGCTGTTGCTTCGCGATTGGTTTGGAATAGCAATTTCGGATCGTAATCCACATCCACGATCGACGGATCGAGCCAGACGGAGACGATTATCCCCAGATCGTTGGCCTTTTCTTTCGGAATCGCACCTGAGCGTACAGCATCGAGTACGCCGTGTGCAATTGCTGCTTGCACGGTTCCCATCAGAATGTTGGTGTACTTTTCGCTGTTCACAGTTACTTTGCTAACCATGATGGTCGCCGGTTTGACTTGCACGTCGCTGTTCAGAATCGCAAAGACTTTCGTATGTCCCTTGATTTGGTTACCGAGAAGATTTGCGAACGCGAATCCGACCGGCCCATCAAACTCACCGATGATGACCTCGGGTTCGGCCGCCGACCAAGCTGGTTCGGCTTCGACTAACGCTTCGCCGGTGCGAAGGATGATTTTCTCCAGGGGTTTCTTCTTTGACTTTGTGGGTTTAGCCGCCTTTGCGCTTGCTTTCTTTTTTGCCATGATGACCTTTTCGAGGATGGATAGGAAATTGCGTCGGATATTGCATCGGTCATTCTAGGTCAGTTTCTGTAACTTTCCACACCCCAGGTTTGTCGTCAACCAATCAGAGGATGCTTGCTTGTTAACTGCTGTAGGATTTAGTACTCGCGCACTGGTTCAGTGTGCATGGCGCGAGGGTTTGGCGATACGCTCCTTGGATTGTTGCGGTGATAGGGATACCCGGGCGATGGCTTGTTCTGCCGAAGTAATAGATCTTAGCGATACGAGCTGGATCAAAGCTTTGGGGCCATCGGCTCGAGTGATCCTAGCTGGCGGTTTGGAGGATAGCGTCGAATCGTTGGAGCTATTATCTGAAATTGATCCTACTATCATTCCCGAGCAGTATCGGCAAATGAGGGACTGGAGGAACTGGCGTGAATGGGCTTTGGGAAGCGGCTTGCAGTTCCCAGCGACCTACACGCTGGACGACTGGCAGAATGCACACACCTTAGACATGATTAGGCATTCCACGAACGAATCCCGAACCAGTCAACGATGGCTCTGGAAGAATCTACGGAGCGGGGGAGGTCTGGGGATAAGTTTTTTGGATTCGAAAGACATGGCAGATCTGGATCGTTTAAAGACACGACACGTGTCTAAGCCTGGCATCTTGCAAGAGTATGTATCTGGCAAGCCACTGGGTATCAGCTTCCTGAGTTCTAATCACGGAACATTGATCTTAGGGATAGCTGAGTCGGTACCTCACGAGCCCCATATCTGGAGCGACTTTATTTATCGTGGCTCGATTGCCCCCGTGCCGATGCCCGATTGGTTTCGCGTGCCTATCAGGAACTTTGCGAGTGCAGTCGCTCGCGACACCAACTGGCGCGGCATATGGCAAGCTGATTTTCTGCTTGCGGGTAACAAACTCTACTTGCTCGAGATCAACCCACGCTGGACAGCAAGCATGGAACTGATTTCTTACGGTTACGATTTGTCTTTAGTTACATGGCATATAAGTTGTGCGCAACTTGAAAAATCGGAGTGGCACCGCATTCATACAAGCATGGAGAGAGCACAAAAAGAACAGTTTTCTAAATTTCGAAAAGACATTCTCTATGCAACCGAAGACAGGAGCATGACCGCAAAGGAGGCCGAAGAGTGGTGGGGCCGGCGGTGGTTCGCCCGAGAGAACGAAAAAATGAACTCGTGGTATGCAGACATACCACAAGTTCATGAAAAGTTACATGAGGGTGCACCGATCCACAGTCTAATCGAGCGGCTCGTTTAGCACCTACGGAACCTCAAGAGCGCCTGCTCAGGAGTGTGCTGCTACTTGGTCGTAACCGCAATCGGGGGAAGTTCCTTTAGGCCGGAAGTAACTTCGGCGCTAAGCCCAGACGACTCCTTTTTGATAAATTTCCCCTTCAGCAAATCAGGACCAGGCTCGTCAGCAGCTTGTGATAGGAGGCTACCAGCTTGCTGTTTGTGGTTCGGGTCCGGCCATGTAAGTGTTATCTGGTATTTTCCTGGAGTTACGCCCATTTCCGCGTCGGTTACAAGTTGGTACTTGCCCTCGGCGTCGGCCACTCCCGTTGCCATCTTACCATCCCCTTGAGGATGGTAAATCACCAAGGCACCAACGGCGGGAGCACCATCAACGGTTACTGTGCCAGTAAGCTTGTTTAAAGAGGTTCCTCCGCAGCCCAAAACGGCACAGCCCATCAACAGATAGGCAATTTGCAATGTCTTTTTCCAAGATCGAAGCGTTAAAAATTCGTTGTACATAATCATCCAAAGTAGAGGTTCGACTTACTACGATAAAAAAGAAACGGCCAGGGCAACAACCCTGGCCATGAATATACACAAACGGAACCAAATTGACTCTAGTTCTCTTGAACGACTTCGCCGCCGTCCCGAGTCATCAAGGCGATGAACACGCGAGTATCCGTATTTTGAGAGACAAAGGAAACCGAACCATCTCCGCGACAAGCATTGATACCTCCCGTGTGGAAGGAATAAGGATTGTCTTGATTGGAGATATTGATTAGGCTGCATCCGAACTGCGTGAGATCACCAGGCACTGTGATCACTGGAGGCGCAACCCCACTCAGCCCTCGCATTTGGCGAGAGATGTTCCAATCGCCGTAGAACGAGTTCAAGTGAACAAAATTTGGTTCTCGAGTCCATTTGCGATTGCGAAAATAGACATCTTGTTTTCCAGCTATTTCGACGAAGCACAGTGTGTTCGATAGGCCGTCGGACACTTGCCCCATCCTAATCCTTCGCTCCGTGATCATGTTGTTCGTGCCGAGCATTGCGTTGTTCATAGTCTGGTTCGGCAAGCCCAAGCAGTTAGCCAACAAGTCTCCACGCATTCCTCGGAACGGAGCATAGTCTGTTCTTGGAAGAATGTAGGGAGTATTTGCCGGAAAGCCGAGTGGTGCGAAATAAGGCCCGTAATTACTCGGGGCCTCGGGAGTCGAGGGACATATGAAAACCTGTAGAGGTGTGAAAAGTGCAGGGCTATTCATCCCCATGGGAAAGGGAGGGGGAAGATTCACAGGGTCGACCAGCGGACGACGTGGATCGATTAGATTGGCCACGTTGGTTTGTTCTAAGTAGGGCAAAAGCTGCCCTAGTGCTCCGAACGGCTTTCTTGCGTCCGCCGTTAGGTTAAACCATGGATTCGAGGGGCTCGGTGGGGCCTCTGCCAAGGTAAACTCAGTTCCCCACGGAGGCATGAATTTGAGTGCCGATTCGTGGTTGTGCAGTGCCAGCCCAAGTTGCTTCAGGTTGTTGCTGCATTGCATACGGCGAGCTGCCTCGCGGGCTGCCTGGACAGCTGGTAGAAGCAAACCAACCAGGATGCCAATAATGGCGATGACTACCAGGAGTTCCACCAGGGTGAAACCACTACGGACCTTTAACCGCTTCATAAAAACAAATCTCCAAAAAAGCCGAACGGGTGAAGAGAGCGATGCAATTTTTCTGTCGGGCTTGAATACCCCTGGAAAGCGAATGCAAGCCAGGTTCTGGAGCAGCGCCCGTCTGCTCTAGGCAGCGAATCGAGCCATGTCTCCTTAAGGTTAACTAAAAGCTCGCACACAATCAAGCGTGCGAGAAAAAGCGCCACTACGGAATTCTTGGAGTCGTAGCCTTTTTAACCCCACGTTAGAGGCCCGACTACGATTTCGCTAGAACTTTGACGAAAACACACTGGCTCTCGTTCCGTACCATTTCATTATTTAGTTGGGGAGGAGGACTCCAATTCTCGCTCGTAGCGAATCGTTTTGGGTTCCATATCAGCAAAAGGCAGCACATCCGGCGTTACCCTCACAGCTGTCGTGACCTTCAGCGGGTACTGCCCCTCGACCCCAAACCAAAGCTCGACATAGGTTGCAGTCCAGCCCTTTTGCTCGGGAGCTGCGGGGGCAACATAGCTGCCGTCCTCTTGCTTGGTCAGTTCGGTCGACTGAAAAGCCGGGCCAATTGCTTGCAATCGAAAGTCTCGGGCATTTGGATTGTTCGCCTGCCACAGCAGAACCTTGACCGGCGTCTCCGATGCATTCACTCGAATGCTACCATCGGCCTCGAATGACCAGCTGTATTCCGGCAGTGGCTTGCTGTTCGATATCAGGTAATGGAATGTCGCGATACTCTGCGCCGCATCCGAATTCTTTAGACTGTGATCGGCGTTCGGAACGTAACGTATGAGTTTCTTACCTTGCAACTCGTCCCAATAGAATTTGGACGAGTCAGGCAAGAAGAACTGGTCACCGCTCCCGTTGACGATGTACTTTGGCATCGTTAGCCGATCTTTGTAAGAAAGTGGGTCAACTAACGTGTACAGGTCCTTCATTCGGGGATGGTCGAATCGCTGCAAAATTCGATGCTGGTAGTAGTTACCAATAGCCTCAGCCCAGAATCCGTATGCCCGCCCGTGATGGGTCAATGAGGGCTCAACATTTAACACATCAATGACGATCGGAACGATTGCCTCAACTCGCTTATCAACCGCTCCAGTGATCCAAGTTGTCCAACCACGTTTCGACCCACCACCTACAACGAATTTCTCGATTTTGTGATTGCCACCTTGTTCCGTAGCACAAAACTCCGTGATGCAATCCATCGCTCGCACTGCACTCTTGGCCATCGGGAATCGCGGCAGCCAAGTCGCATCGCCCGTTTCAAGAAACTGCGCCCAAGCATACCCAATCAAATCATCTTCAGTACGAGGCTGTCCGTCGTTATGGAATACGAGTGGTTGATTAGGGACATTCTTAAGTTCGGCGACTATGCTTCCTGTCGCTTGGGCAATTCCGGCCACAATCGGATCCGGGCCCTTGGGAGGTTTGCTGTTATGGCTGCCACCGCCGATAAGCAGAAACGCCTTATCGCTTTTAACCACTGGGGGAATGGTGACTACCAAGAGGTGCTCCCAGATCGGTCGATCAACATCCTTTTCCGTTCGCCATTTCTGCGTCGTCAGCTTGATAACCCGAAACTGGTAATTCTGAATTTCGGAGCTTTCCAACAACTCCCACTTATAATGATCGTCTTTTTTAGCAATGTACTGATCCAGCTCGTTGCCGGCCGCTCCATCTGGCGAGTCAGCAGAGGCACTCGATACCAGAAACAACCCGATCAATGCAGGATATGCAAAACACCGTTGTAAGACTCTTGACAACTTGACACCTAAAATTTGAGAGGCAGTAATAAAACGAAACCAAAAAACACTAGTCGCGGCCGAAGCTACTTTTTGACGCAGTCCACGTTGTAGCAATTATACACCTAATTCGCCTCAGGGAGTTGATTCCACCCCCTTGCGGTTCGATTTTAGACACGCCAAGTCTACTTTCCAGACCAAGCCTATTAAAACTAGGTTAAGTTAAATGCGGGCAGAACAAATGAGAATTTCCGAAGCAACCTTCCGAGGCAACTCTGGGAAGTATTAAGACCGGAGAACCGGAGGGCAAAACCTTGCCGCATGCATCACGCCCGCTTATACGTCCACGACGATATCCCCGTCGGGCACGCAAACACAGGGAAGGATCTCGTTCTGTTTGAGGGGGAATTGCGGTCGACTGGTGTATCTCACTCTTCCCTCGATCAGCTTGACTAGGCAACTCCCGCATGCACCTGTTCTGCATCCGCTGTCGATAGGAATATCCGATTTCATGGCAAATCCCAAGAGATTGGGGTAGGTAGCCGCAAAGGTTTCGAGCTTGTTGGATTGGCGAAAGTGAACAGAACAGGGCTGCCGTTTTTTTGCTGGGTTGTGCTGGATCGGCTTTTCCGCTTCCTTGAACAACTCGAAATGGATTTGTGATTCCGGAACCCCTGCTTCCTTAAGGGCCTCAATCAAGTCGGACTGCCACGCTTCCGGACCACATAGGTAGCAGTCGGCTTGGGACAGTTCTGATAGGTTTTCCAATATATCGGTAGCGGAAAACTTGCCCCGCTGAATCACGGCCTCTTTACCACCGGTGACACCTCGGGGAAATCTGCTGAGATAGAGCCGCATGCGTACCATGGGGAACTGGTGAGCGATATTAAGCAGCGACTCCGCGAATGGCATGTGATCCACGTCTCGAAACTGGGCGAACATCGATACCGAGGCGTGAGGACGTCGCAACGTTTCTCTCAGCATGGGTAGCATGGGGGTGATGCCAATCCCTGCGCTGAGCAGTACGACATGTCGATTCGTGGTCGATTGCAAATGGAACGATCCAGAGGGCCCTTTGACTCGGACCGGATCTCCCTGGGCAACATCATCATGGAGCCAACGGCTGACACTATCTGCCGAGCTGGAGTTCTTCTTCACTGAGATACGCCAATATCCCTTATCACAGCAGTCTGACAATGTATAGCAACGACACTGCTTCGACCCGCCATTCGTCGCTGGCATCTCGACCAACAAGTGCTGCCCGGGTAGTGCGGGGGGCAAGCTCTCGCCGTCCGGTCGAATCAGGTAGAACGATTTGACGTCTTCAGACTCTTGATCGACGCGAACAACCGTCGCTTCGTACCATCGCGATGGCCGTTTCCCAATGGCCAGGTCAGCGTGGGTCTGTTCCAGTGTTGAATGGAGCAGGTGGAGTTTCAGTTTTTCCTGCGCAGAATTGGCGCGACATAATTGCCGATTTTGTTTGATCCATGCGTGCAAGGCGAGAGTAACTTGGGCTGCGGTCGCGCAAGCCGCCATGGCCGCTATGCTGAGGATTATTAACCCGACTGATTCCACTTGCGACTCCCGTCAGAGCGTGACCCAATCTCCTGTTGGGCTCGACTGAGGAACGGTTCCGTCTTGAGTAGATAATTGCTAAAAAGTAAAGTTTTCTACCGCTGCGCCATCTTTACCGGCGCATGCAGCCTAGACAGAATGGGTGAGGCACGAGGGCACTTGAGTAAGTGTCCAAGGAAAAGTCAACAAGTTATGCCAGGAAGGTGCCGTGTTCGCGTCGCACGACCACTCCCTCGCATTTCCCATTGTTTAACTTGCTTGACAGAAGCCACTTGGTTAACGAATAGCCCGGGACAGTGTGGAAATTGATTGTGCAAAAGCGAGACGGTGATAGTTCAGCTTGGGATGAAACAGCTCCGGCTGATGCTAAGCTGGAACGGTGCCAACAGATCATTGGATACCAGTTCCAGGATATCAATTTATTGCTATCCGCACTAACCCATTCCAGCGTCGCATCAACTCGTACGCAATCCAATGAGCGAATGGAGTTTCTGGGTGATTCGATTCTTGGCATGGTGGTTTGTGAAAGTTTGTTCCGCAAATATCCCGACTATCTCGAAGGCGAGCTCACCAAGATCAAGTCCATCGTAGTCTCGCGTCGTGTCTGTGCGAAAATATCGAGGCAGTTGGCTCTGGATGAGTGCCTGATAGTCGGACGCGGCATGATGAAATCGGCCATGCCGAGATCGTTGATGAGCGATGTTTTCGAGGCTATCGTTGCCGCAATTTATCTAGATGGCGGAATAGAGTCGGCAAGTCGTTTCATCATGGAACATCTCGATGCTGAGATTCGCTTGGCAGCAGACGGTCATCACGGCGGGAATTATAAATCTTCCCTGCAACAGATTGCTCAGAGAGAACTAAAAGGGACTCCCCTTTATCGACTGGTGAACGAGTTTGGCCCAGATCACAGCAAACAATTCTGCGTAGCCGCAGAAATCGGGGGAAAGCGGTACACGCCCGCTTGGGGGCGAAACAAAAAAGAAGCCGAACAACGCGCTGCCGGAAATGCGTTGGCTGAGCTGCGGGGAGAGGATCCACCTTATTCGACGCTGTAATGTAGGGAGCGTAATACCACGAAAGCGAAAGTCCGTTGACTGCAAAGCTTGAAATGGGCTGTTTTCGCTCAAAATTCGGGTCTCTGGAGGACCTCGACAGGTCGCTACTCTAGTGTGCACCCTGCAATGATCTGGCGGACGTCAGGTGGCGATTCTTGGCTTTGTCGCTACAATTCAGGACCCTAAGACACTGTTCCCGAACGAAAACGATATGACAAACCCCAGTAAAGACGAGAAAAAGCCATCTGCCACCCCAGCAGGCGCCCCTAGGCGAGGCCAAGGTCCCTTGATCATTGCCCTGGTGCTACTGACTGCATTCGGGCTGATGTTTTACATCAGTGCCTCGCAGGTCTCTCGCATCGATTACAGCTTTTTAGAGGAGCAGCTGGAGAGAAATAACGTCCAGGAAATCACCCTCTACGATTCCTACGCACAAGGGCGTTTCCGCGTTCCCCCTGACAAACCTCCGACTTACAACGCCGAGGGAGCCCTGGTTCCTCCCAAGCCAGGTGAAGTCCTGAAACGGGAATTCGATGTTCTCATCCCCTCCGATAGCAGTTCCCGATCGGCGTTGCTTGAACGGCTTAACAAACTTCGTCAAGAAACCAAATTGGAGCGGGACGTTGACAATCCAGAATCGCTCACCATGGCCCCCTTGGAATACAAAGTTGTTCCAGGCAATGCACTCAACACCATTATCACCTTTCTTTGGCTCGGTATTCTGGTCGCTACGGTAATCGGGATTTACATCTTTTTCCGCCGCAGCCGCGAGGGCATGATGGGCGGAGGTGGATTCTTGTCCAGCTTCACCAGATCAACCGCAAAACGATACGAGCCATCCGACCAACTCGTCACGTTTAAAGATGTCGCAGGCTTGGAAGGGGTCAAAGCGGATTTACAGGAAATCGTTGACTTCCTCAAGGCTCCTGAAAAGTTCCAAAAGCTCGGTGGTCGAGTCCCAAAGGGTGTTCTGTTGAATGGCCCCCCAGGGACAGGTAAGACCTTGTTGGCTCGTGCGGTCGCTGGCGAAGCAGGCGTCTCCTTTTTCTCGGTCAACGGGAGCGAATTCATCCAAATGTTCGTCGGGGTGGGGGCCTCTCGGGTCCGCGATCTGTTCGCCACTGCAAAAGAACACTCTCCTGCCATAATTTTCGTCGACGAAATCGATGCCGTGGGGCGACAGCGTGGTGCTGGCTTAGGTGGCGGTCACGACGAACGAGAGCAAACTCTAAATCAGATCCTGGGCGAAATGGATGGTTTCTCTCCGAACGATTCGGTTATCATCATGGCAGCCACAAACCGTCCTGACGTTTTGGATCCTGCTCTGTTGCGACCAGGTCGATTCGATCGACATATCACGGTTGGTCGTCCGACGCTCAAGGGGCGAGAGGAAATCTTCAAAGTTCACGTCCGAGATGTGCCACTGGACGATGACGTCAGCCTACACACCCTAGCCGAGGCAACCGTTGGGCTCACGGGGGCCGACATTCGGAATTTGGTTAACGAAGCTGCACTTTGGGCAGCCAGACAAAATAAAAACCGCGTGTCCATGGAGGACTTTGACTACGCTCGCGACAAAGTGCTTATGGGCGCGAAACGAGAAGAAGTCATGCAGCTAGCAGAAAAGGAAAAGACCGCCTACCACGAGGCTGGTCACACCCTAGCCGCTTGGTTTCTACCAGGAGCTCAGCGTGTTCATAAGGTGACCATCATTCCGCGAGGCATGTCGCTGGGTAGCACACAAATACTGCCTTCTGAAGATCGAATGAACATGGCCGAGAGCGAGATCAAAGATAACTTGGTTGTCCTGCTGGCAGGCCGAGCTGCTGAAAAAATCATCTACGACCAAACCTCGGTCGGAGCAGAAAACGACCTCGAGCGGGCAACGTCGCTAGCTAGACGGATGATCGCTCACTGGGGTATGAGCCCTAAACTTGGTCCCGTTTCGTACAAGCTTTCCGATAGCGACCCGTTCTTAGGGCGGGAAATGCATCAACAGCGTCAGTATAGCGAGCGCACACAGGAGACCATCGACGCGGAAATCGGCGATACACTGCGAGCCGCCGATCGACGGGCCACGGAGGTGCTACATCATAGACGCGAAGAGTTAGAGCGTCTCAAAGATGCGTTGCTTGATCGAGAAGAACTGGACGAGAAAGAACTTACAGAATTGATCGGCCCAAGCGTGCATGTCAAACCAAGCGCGGAGCCTGCTACTGCAACGGTAGAATAGCGGCAGGGAAGAAGCGGGGGGGAGTAACTACCCACCATTTGGCGAAGCGGTTTTTGCAACGTCATTGATTTTAAAACGTCACTCTTCTCAGAGCTCTGCTCGATTGACGGCACATATGGTCCGAAAGAAAAGCAATAAAATCCGGATCGAGTTTCGCAAGAAACACCAATCGCAAACAAGGGATCTGGATCTAACCAAGGAGTACGAGGTCGACCGCGAAGACATCGATACACTCTCTCAAGAACGAGTCAGTGGCAAGGGGGATTTGACCCGTCACCGAACGGTCAAGGGTAATCGTGATGAAGCGGGTGAGGCCCTCGGCCAAGTTGAACTAGACATCGATCGCTCAAGCATGGCCGGCCTGGTTTTAAAGGTACACGGCCTGGAATCGATTGTTCGGGGTGCGGATGGCAAGCAATATCGGTGTTCACTACGCAGAGTCCTTAAGAACGTAGCGACAGACCAGCGACATGTTCTCGTGGCCGGAGATCTCGTGCGACTCGAAATGGCAGGCAACCAGCAGGCCTGGATCGTTCGAATCGAACCGAGACGGAGCACCCTCAGTCGTACCAGCAAGCAGCGTCGACACATCATTGCTGCTAACGTCGACCAACTGTTAATCGTGACCAGCGCGGCTCAACCCACTATCAAACCAAATTTGATTGATCGGCTTTTAGCAACCGCCGAGCAAAATAACTTGGATGCGGTGATTTGTATCAACAAGTGCGACCTGATCGACCCTGCTAGCTTGCAGCCACTGATCGGAAGCTATGCGCAGATGGGATATCGAGTCCTCATGCTGAGTGCCGCAAAGTCTTGGGGGATTGATAGCCTAAGAGCCGCGACTTACCGCAAATGTAGCGTCGTGGTCGGGCAAAGCGGGGTCGGCAAATCCTCAATTTTGAATGTGCTTGATCCGAAACTCAATCAGCGTGTACAAGCTGTAAGCTTAGATAATAACAAAGGAAAGCACACGACAACCACTTCAGAGGTATTCCCTCTCACCCATGGCGGTTCAATAATCGACACTCCTGGAGTACGCCAGTTTCAGTTGTGGGATATTGTTCCATCGGAGCTGTCAGGGCTATTTCGTGACATAAGACCCTTCGCTTCAAGGTGCCGTTACCCTGATTGCTCTCATGTTCACGAAAACGAGTGCGCCGTAAAAGATGCGGTGGCGGATGGCAGACTTGATCCACGGCGCTACGACAGCTACTGTCAAATCCTAGAAAGCCCCTACGATGCAAGCCGCGACGAATCAGAAGAGTTTTGAGCTTGCACCGCTCAACTTGCACCGCTCAATAGGAGCGTTAGCTATTACTCATCTTTCTAAGTGGCTATCGCTTATCCACTCGTAATATTTTGTCTCTGGTTCGTTTCCTGATTCGTCGAAAGCCCGCTCCATGATGTACACCTGATCGACGGGAAGATCTTTTAGCATGTTTGTTGCTCGCCCCCATCCTAGTACTGCAATAGCGGTTGCTCCTGCATCAGCATCAATCGCTCGCTTGGCAACGACGGTCACACTGCAGCGTCGTGAGATGGGAGCCCCGATAACCGGATCGACTAAATGACTGTATCGAACGCCATCGATCTCGGTGTACTGATTGAGATCGCCACTGGTAGTCACAGCTTGATTGCGGATCGTTATTCGCTTTTGAACCACATCCCCGGAATCGAGACTTGCAATATCGATGGTCCAACCCTCGCTCCCGGGAGGAGGTTCACTGACGATGATATCCCCACCAATATCAATCAATGCAGACTCAATCCCTTGCTCCTTAAGAGTTTTCATCGCAATATCCACAAGATAACCAGTCGCAATTCCCGATACGTTGACCACGATTCCCTCAGAAAGAAAACGGAGCGTTTCGTATTTGTTCGAACCGGATGTCAGTGCAATATTCTTCCAACCTGAGCGGTCCTTTGCTGTAGTGAGTTCCTGTTGCGCTGGCACTCGTAACTTTTTGCGAGATTGACTCCAAAGAGCCAGGATCGATCCCGAGGTAACATCGAATACACCGTCGGTTAAATCGTACCATCGCTTGGATTCGTAGAGTAATTCCCCAAGCTGTCGACTGAGCACAATGTCAGTCTCAATCGCCATATTAGCAAGCTTGCTGACCTCGCTGGTCTGAGCGTAGTTGTTGATCGGCTTGGCCTGCTCCTCTAGTTCTTCGAGCAGGGCATTTACCGCCAGCGCAACGCTCGTTTCCTCCCTCGCGTAGAGGATGATTTTGAGCTCGGTTCCCATGATTGGTTGGCTATATTCAAAACGCCGCAGCTCTTTTGCAAGCTCCTGAGCATGCGAGAGATTTTGAATGCTCAGAAATAGAACCACCAAAATCGAAAACACAAACGACACCATTGAACAGCTCGTTCCAAGGCTCTGCCTTGGAACGAGCTGCCTTGGAGGCTCTGCCTCGTTTGTGATGCCGTTAAGGCATCTATGAATCGCCCGAAAAATCAGGCAGAGCCTGCAAGACATTGGGTTTCCAGGCGGAGCCTGGTAACCAGTCGGTGGCGTTAAGCGAAAAGACTGATTACTTTTCATCGATCGGCTCTGGCTTTGAGTCATCCTTGCCAAAGAACATGACGTGTTGCCAAGGCAGCTTGTCGTATTCCCTTACCAGCTTGAACCCATTGGCTTTGAATTCCTTCTTGGCCTGGGCTTTGGTCATCTTGTGCTCTGGCTTGATCGGCACGGTTGGGTCCTCCGCCCGAAATTCGACCAAGGCGATGAGCCCATCCTCTTTCAAACTCTTGCGAATGGCCTTGAGCATCTGTACCGGATAGCCGAACTCGTGGTAAACATCGACCATCAACAATAGATCGATCGAATCCTCAGGCAACTTGGGATCCCAAAGCTCTCCCAGAATCGTTTCGATGTTATGAATTTCTGTCTGCCTCATTTTGCGTGACAACTCTTGAAGCATCTCTGGCTGGATATCGACTGCTATGATTTTTCCTGACGGACCGACCATGGGCGCCATCTGAAAAGCATGATAGCCGTCGCCGCAGCCCATATCACATACGACCATGCCATCTTTGAGATTCAGTTGCTCCAACAATTCAGCGGGGCGTTCTTCATCAATACGTTCCGATCGGTTCAGCCAAGGAATACCGTGGTAACTCATCGGCAGCGCGACCCGGCGTCCCATGTAAGTCGTGAGCGGCTTGGGCGGTACATCATTCTTCGTTTTTGCTTCACGTTGCCCCAATGCGGCAGATCCGCTCGGAAACGCAATCAATAAGAAACTAATTAGTGCGCCGAACATCAAACATGCCTGTATTGCCAGGGCAAATTGGCGTTTGTCTATCAATTGGCTATTCATATTAATCCTCGAGAGGAAGTGGCTGAAAGTAGGGGTGCTTGGCCGAATCCAGATACGCTTCCAAGATGAGGTGCGCAGCGATTTTGTCGACCTGTTTTTTTCGCTTCTTGTGAGTCAACTCGGCATCGCGGAGCATATGATTGGCCAGAGCTGTAGTGAATCGCTCGTCGACGAATCGGACGGGTAACTCGGTTTCGTCGCTGATCCATTTGGCAAACTGGCGAGCTTCTTTGGATTTCGCACTCTCTCTGCCGTCGCAATGGATGGGCAGCCCTATAATCCAGCCACCAATATGGTTCTCTTTCGCTACTTTCAAAAAGTACTTAGCATCCTCTTCGAGAGAACGGCGAGTGTAGGTCTCATAGGGGCTGGTCCACGTACGGCTGGGGTCACAAGTCGCGATTCCAATGCGGACCGTTCCAAAATCGATCCCCGCCAGCCGACCGGAAACAGGCCAGCCGTCGTAGGTGTTCTTGGTTTCGTTTTTCACTGCGGATTTTTCTTCGTTCATCATAGCTTTAGACTCTGCATTCTACCTAAACTCTCTTGCATTCGCTAATCGGTAGCCGCTACCGTCCCTCCAAACATGTTGGATTCTCCGCAAAAGGGTAGCGATTATGAAGAAATCCTCGCTAAATCACACGATCGTTGAGCAACCGACCCGAGATGGGGCCCACCAGAGACTTGATTCGCTGGTGGCTCGTTGCTTTGCTAGCTTTCTCGCTCCAACCCTGATTGCGATGGGATTGCTGGCCGGCGGCGGTTCGATTCACGCTCAGGATGCGTTCGACTTCAACGAAGCCGAACGGATGATGTCCATGGACCTCGTCGATTTGAAGTCCCAATTGGTCTTCGGCTTGCGGACCAATTTGCCTGGCCAAGCTCAATTTATCGATTTAGTAGTGGCCAAAGTGGAATCGAAAGAAATTCCACGCGCGATGGTTAACGTCGTCTTTGTTTGGTCGCGTAAGCGTAACCCCAAGATACCCTACCCGTATTTTGAGGTAGCACTGAGATTGCTGGCCGAAAAACGGGGCGTGACGTTCCCGGCGACAAACTCGATCGTAGTGGCTCAATAGCCTTCTCGAACGGCTTAGCCTACCAAGCTCTTGAGAGCGGCGATGGCCGGCTCGTAGTTTGGCTCTTGAGCTACCTCAGGTACAACCTCGCTGTAAACCAACGTGCCTTCAGCATCGAGAACCATGACGGCTCGTGCAAGCAGCTTGAGCTCGTCGATCATTAGCCCGAGCTTGTTTCCAAACTCACCTGCTTGGTAGTCGCTCCCCACCTTCATCGACTTGATCTCTTCCGCCCCGCAGAATCGATTCATGGCGAACGGCAAGTCGCGGCTCACCGTAACCGCATTGATCTTGTCTCCCATGCCAGCCAGTTCGCTATTGAACTTTTTGGTTTGGATCTGACACACACCTGTATCAAGTGAGGGAACGACGCTAATAATGGTTGGTTTGCCGAGCAAGTCGGCTGGAGTGATGGTCTTGAGACCACCCTCGAAGTAATGCAAGGTGAAATCAGGCAGCTTGGAGCCAACCTTGAGTTCGTCGCCTACCAAGGTCATCGGTGCCCCTTTAAACGTTACCGCTCCCGTTCTTGCCATAATATAAAGCCTTTCAAAAAAGACGCTGATTTTATTGTCCGAAACAGGACTGCGAGCCTAACGGAAATCCCGCTCTCGTCAATCCTCCTTTCCCCCCTGGCCGGTGGCCTACGCACACCAACAGGATAGGGTTCGCCCTACCAGCCTGAAAACCACAAGGCGATTCGCTTTTGTCGTGCACGAATCCTTGGAGGGTGAATAAGACTACAACTCTCGTTGCTAGATTTACGTTATGCGAAGCCAGAACTTTAGTACGACGTTGCCGCTTAATCTTACGCTCGCCTTACGTGGTTTCGTCAGCCTTCATACCCAACTGCTTCATCTTGCGGTACAGATTCGTTCGTTGCAAACCCATGCGCGTGGCGGCCATGGATATATTGCGATTGCACGCTTTGATTTGCTCTTCAATATACTTGGTCTGGAAATCAGCCGTTGCATCAGCCAAACTCTTATTCAGATCCAAACCGCTCGCATCACTGGTTTCTTGCGAACGAGGAGATCGTACAAAGTCGATGTGGCTGTCCTCAATGACATCACCCGTGCTGAGGTAGGCGATTCGCTCGATAATGTTACGCAACTCTCGTACGTTTCCCGGCCAATTATGACCGAGCAGTCGCTTTTGGGCATCCTCGCTCCAAGTCGGTTTACGCCGCCCGATCTTATCGCAAAACATGGTTAAGAAGAAATCCGCCAATTCCATCACATCGTGGCCACGATTCCTTAACGACGGTAAGTTGATGGTCACAACCGTCAATCGAAAGTACAGATCCTCCCGAAAGAGTTTCCGTTCTACCAAGTCGACCAAATTTTGATTGGTGGCCGCAATCACTCGCACGTTGACCGGAATGGGTGTGGAACCTCCAACTCGAACGACAACTTTCTCTTCCAGGACCCGCAGCAACTTCGCTTGTCCGGCCAAACTCATGTCACCGATCTCATCGAGAAAGAGTGTGCCACCCGACGCTAGTTCAAACTTTCCGGAGCGGGTTTCATGAGCATCCGTAAAGGCCCCCTTCTCATGGCCAAAGAGTTCGCTCTCCAGCAGTGTCTCGGTGATCGCAGCGCAGTTAACCGCGATAAATGGCTCGAACTTGCGGGGGCTTTGATAATGAATCTGACGGGATACAACTTCTTTGCCGGTTCCGTTTTCTCCTAGAATCAAGACGGCCAGATCGGTGTTTCCAACTCGCTCAATGGTGCTCGCTAACTGTTTCATCTCGGGGGACTCCCCGATCAATTGCACTTGCTGTACCGCATCGCGAGTTAAGCGATCGCGAGCGGCGACCAGTTGCTGCCTTTGTTGAGTGTTGGAGAGGGCCGCCGCTGCATGCCGTGCTAGCTCGATCAGATCATCTTGATCGTTCAAGTCGAATTTGCCATCCGCGTGATTAATGACTTCGAAGACACCGATGGCTTTCCCTCTTTGATCCAGTAATGGCACTGCGAGCAAGGAGTCTGTGCGGTAGCCACTGCTGGTGTCCACCCGTCGATCGACCTCGTCTCTCGGATCCGAACGATCCCAACGTCGTGGCTCCAAGGATTTCAAGACGGCTCCTGCCACCCCCTTGTCGTCAGCGATCCGCAGCGGTTTGTTCTCGATCCCCAAGGCTGGATGACCTACCAGTTCCTTAGTCGCTCGATCCCACAAAAAGATGCTAGCCCGATCGCATTTGAGTAATCTCGTTGCCGCTTGGGCAATATCCTGAAGCAATCGGTCCAAATCCTGATGGGCATGCCAATCGGCGGAAACGTTTAAAATTTGATTGAGTCGAATGACGTCGCGAGAGCGTTGCTGGAGGCGTTGCCATAGGTCGATCGCGTAGGCAATTTCTCCTATGCCAGGCTCGAGAGAATTTCCAGAGCCATCGCTCCCTACCCGCGAATCGGTCGACGTGCAGAGGACCAAATCGACGTGTGATTGGCTAGGAATGTGAAAGTAATTCCAGATAGATTTTTCTAACGGTCGTTGCGAATCCAAGCATTCCGTCGCGCAGTTCCAATCCGGCGGCTCGGGGCGCGCATCACCCGCATGGAGGACCTTTTTCCAAGCCCCTTTGGCACCTTGCAGCAAAACGAGGCTCGATATTCCTAACTCTTGACGCCACAGTTGCATCGGAGCGTCAAGGAGTTGATCGAGTGAACGGGACGTCTCCAGCTTTCGAAAAAGACCTTCGACAAGTACGCTCATACTGGCTTCAACTTTCTTGCAACGTTGACGTGACGAATAATGCGATGCATGTACTGCGATGCATGCTGGGGCCGATTTGTAGGAAAGCGACGCAGCCGGGGTGTGCAAATCTGGCAATGGTGTTCAAATCTGGCAATACTTTACACATCGCTTGGGAAACCGCGAACCACGCTCCCTTCGTTTTTGCTCGTTCGTATGGTAAATCTGTGTCGAAAATCATCCTGGTTACTGGTTATGGCGGCTTTTTGGGAAGTGCTATTTGTCGCAAGCTGCTTGAGCGCGGGTATGAGGTGCGAGGAATCGCTCGCGGTTCCTATCCTGATTTGCAATCGCTCGGAGTAGAGTGTTTTCAAGGTTCGGTCGCTGATGCTGCCGTTTGCCATTCGGCTTGCCAAGGTGTTTCGGGAATTGTGCACACCGCAGCCCTCGCGGGTGTCTGGGGCAAGCGGACGGATTTTGAGCGAATCAACGTCAATGCAACAGACTATTTGCTGCGTGAAGCCAAGTCGCAAGCCATTCCCGCGTTTGTTTACACCAGCTCGCCATCGGTTACCTTTGATGGATCGCCGCAAATCAACGTCGATGAAGCGGCCCCGTATCCCAAGGCTTGGCTTTGCGATTACCCTCGCACCAAGGCGATTGCTGAGCAGCGGGTCTTGGACTCCAACTCCGGCCAGCTCGCCACCTGCGCCCTTCGCCCCCATCTCATCTGGGGAGTGGGGGATCCACACCTCATCCCACGAGTGATTTCGCGTTGCCGAAAAGGGCGATTGATGAGAGTCGGTGATGGCAAGAACTTGATCGACACCGTCCATGTCGATGTAGCCGCCGAAGCACATGTATTGGCCCTGAACCGGATGCTTGATCGAGATCGGGATGCAGCCGGACGGCCGTACTTTATTACGGATGGGGAACCGATCGAGTGTTGGAAATGGATCACCGATATTCTATCGTTTGCGAATCTGCTCCCGCCTAATCGCTCGATTTCTTTGGCAAATGCGTATCGTGTAGGGGCCGCCTTGGAGCTGATCTTCAAGCTGGCCCGCCTCCGCTCAGAGCCCCCCATGACCCGATTTGTGGCCAAGCAACTCGGGGTTGCACATTACTTTAATATCGATTCCGCCAGAAAAAGACTGGGCTTTCATCCCCCTACAAATCGGCAAGAAATCGTCGAAAACATGCGTGGCACCCTGACGGCCCCTGATTGAAACCGGCACAAAACTGGGATTTAGAAAAACCCGAGACTAGGATTTTAAGCCGATTCGCCTAAAATTCGCCCCCATCATGGCAAGAGATCTAAAATCGATACGAAACATTGGAATTATCGCCCACATCGATGCGGGCAAGACCACCGTCACGGAGCAGATGCTCTATATGAGCGGCACCAAGCATAAGGCCGGCGCAGTTGATTCAGGCACGACGGAAACAGACGATGACCCCGAGGAACAGCAACGGGGCATCACGATCTTTTCCGCGTGCGTGACGTTTCGCTGGAAAGATTGCTCCGTCAATTTGCTCGACACACCTGGTCACGTCGACTTTACCGCCGAGGTGGAACGCTGTTTGCGAGTGCTCGACGGAGCGGTGGTGGTCTTCTCAGCTCGTGAAGGGGTCGAGGCCCAAAGCGAAACGGTCTGGCGACAAGCCAACAAGTACGGTGTGCCTCGCATTGTTTTTATCAACAAGCTGGACCGCGAAGGGGCCGACTTCTACCGCGTTTTGGAAGAAATTGGCCCTAGGCTCGCAGCCGACCCGGTCGCGATACAAATCCCGGTCGGTCAAGGCCCCGCTCACACGAACGAACCTTTCCGCGGTGTGATCGATTTGATCGACATGAAGCTGCTAACCTTTAGCAAGGAAGATTCCGGTCGCACTGCGACCGCAACTGAGATCCCAGAAGAGTTGGTCGAGGATGCACTCGGGTGGCGAAATGAACTTCTCGAGAAACTCTACACGCACAGCAGCGAGATGATGGAGCTGGCGATGGAGGAGAAAGAGATTCCTGCCGCCATGATCCGCGAGACTCTGCGTCAAGCATGTATCGAAATGAAGCTCCAACCCGTGCTTTGCGGCTCCGCTCTGCATGGAGCAGGAGTCCAACCGTTGCTTGACGGGGTGGCCCATTATTTGCCATGCCCGCTCGATCGGCCTCCAGTGAGCGGCTGCGATCCTAAGAAGCGTGATAAAGAGTTGCAACGCAACCCCGACCCCAAAGAACCCTTCTGCGGTTTGGTCTTCAAAATCCTGCCCGCCAAAACCGGCGACATGTTCTGGATTCGAGTTTACTCTGGCCGGCTCGAATCGAACTCGCGGGTCTACAACCCAAATCGCGACAAGAAAGAAAACGTCGCGCAACTTTGGCAAATTCATGCTTCCAAAAAAGATCGCCAAGGACAAATTGATGCACTGGAGTGTGGAGACATCGCTTGTGCAATCGGTCCAAAGGATTCCATAACCGGTGACACCCTTTGCGATACGCGGGATATGATCGAGCTCCCATCGATCCAGTTCGCGCAATCGGTTATCTCGATGGCGATCGAGCCAGAAAACACGACGGAACGCAAAAAGCTTGGCGAAGTGCTCGACATGCTCAAGCGGCAAGATCCGACCTTCCATGCGAGCGATAGTGCTGAGTCTGGACAAACTCTTATCAGCGGAATGGGAGAGCTCCATCTCGAGGTCATCAAGAATCGACTTGTTCGGGACTTCAAACTCGCGGTGAAGTTTTACAAGCCACGTGTCAGCTACCGGGAAACCATCAGCGACACGACCGAGGTTGTTGGCCAGTGCAATCGTATGGTGAACGGGCAACAACTCTTCGCACGGCTCAAAGTTCGATTCGAACCGCTCGAAGATCGGTCCGCAAAAGTTATCGTGCTCGACCGTACTCCAGTAGATCAGATGCTACCTGAGAACTTGCGACAAGCGGCTCTCGATGAGTTGCGCAATCGATCCGAGGGTGGCGGCGTCATTGGCTCCTTCCCGCTCACTGGCATTCGTATCAGTATTTTGGGTGGCGAGATTGCTGAAGTGGGCTCCGATGAAGTCGCCTTCAAAATCGCTGCGAATGATGCGTTCGACGAAGGACTCAAAGAAGGCAATCCGACCTTGCTCGAACCAGTTATGAAGATGGATATCACCACACCACCTGACTACCTCGGAGAGATCGTTGGCGATATTCAGCAGCGACGCGGCCTCATCGAAAGAACCGAAGCACGCGGAGCGGTCACGACGGTATGGGCACTCGCCCCACTCAAGGAGCTATTCGGCTATTCGAGTGCAATACGTTCTCTCAGTCAGGGGCGTGCCGGTTGTTCTATGGAACCGCACGGCTACCAAGTTGCACCGAAAGAAGACGCAGAAGCGTTCGCCATGTAAGCCGATCTCAATGCAACCTTCTCGCAGCACGAAACCATCTCGGGCTCATGCTCCACAAGCTACATCGCACCGAGATTGCTCGAATCACGATATACATTAACCATTTACAAGATTAGCTTAACAACCACGAATGAACGTTTTAGTCATTGGAAGCGGCGGACGCGAACACGCTTTGGCCTGGAAAATTAGTCAAAGCCCGCGAATCAAGCGATTATGGGTGGCACCCGGTAACGCCGGTACTGCACTCGAAGCGGAAAATGTGCCTATCGCCGCTGATGACATCAAGGGCTTGGTCGCGTTTGCTAAGAAAGAAAAAGTTGACTTAGTAGTCGTTGGTCCTGAGGTGCCTCTCACACTCGGAATTGTGGATGCCATGGCGGCGGAAAAGATCCGTGCTTTCGGCCCATCCCGAGCAGCGGCTCAACTGGAAGGAAGCAAAGCGTTTTGCAAACTCACGTTGCGGCAAGCTGACGTTCCAACAGCCGACTATCAAGTCTTTCGCGATGCCGACAGCGCCATGCGATATATCAAGGCCCGCTATCCCAACGAGAACGACAAAGCTCCGGTCGTTGTCAAAGCTGATGGGTTGGCAAGTGGCAAAGGAGTGATCGTTTGTTCTCGCAGGAACGACGCGCTCGAGGCCATCGATCGCGTGGCTCGAAAGAATGAGTTCGGCAAAGCGGGTTCACAATTGATTATTGAGGATCGACTGGAGGGCCCCGAGGCCAGCGTGTTGGTCATTACCGATGGCAAGACACTCCTCACCCTGCCGAGTGCTCAAGATCACAAGGCAGCATACGATGGCGATAAAGGGCCCAACACCGGTGGCATGGGAGCCTACTCGCCAACTCCGGTCGTGACGGATGAAATCATGGAAACCATCGAGGATAAAATCCTGGTTCCGACCATTCACACCATGAAACGAAATCGCAAACCATTCAAAGGTGTGCTCTACGCCGGCTTGATGCTGACCCAGGTCGGTCCCAAGGTGCTTGAGTACAACGTTCGATTTGGGGATCCCGAATGCCAGCCGATTCTGATGCGACTTAAGAGCGATCTGCTGGACATTCTCGAAGCGACCGTAGATGGTCGACTCGATGAGATCGATCCACCGGTATGGGATCCTAGACCGGCTATTTGCGTCGTCATGGCCAGTCAAGGCTACCCGGGTGACTACGAAAACGGGAAAGAGATCACCGGACTCGACGAAGCTGCGGGCGTAACGGACGTAAAGGTATTTCACGCGGGAACAAAGCTGGTCAATGGCAAAGTGCACACGAACGGTGGGCGCGTATTGGGAGTGACGGCCTTGGGAGACAGTCTCGCGACGGCCAAGCTCAATGCTTATACCGCCGTCAAGGCGATTCGTTGGCCAGGGGCGTGGTGCCGCAAAGACATCAGCGACAAGGCCTCCGCATCAAGCTAGAAATAGATCCAGTAAACGATTCCCATGCCGCTCACCATCGATTTTATCTCGGTGGCAGCGTGACTCATCAGCTAATCGTCTCCCTGATTGCCATCAACTCCCCCCTGCCATCTCCCATTTATCGTCCTGTTGTATACTCCGGACGACCTTGCCCCCTTGCCCCCTTCACCCTTCCTACAATCTATCCAAAGGGCTTTCCACCCCGCTCGCGCCTAGCCGACTGACGTGCGTATAAATCATGGTTGTCGAGACATCCGCATGTCCCAGCAGTTGCTGGATCGTTCGAATATCTTTGCCAGATTCCAGCAGATGGGTCGCAAAGCTATGGCGCAACGTGTGACAAGAAACCTTTTTGTGGATCTCCGCTTTTTTTACAGCCGTTTTTAATGCCGCTTGGACCGAGTTCTCATTCACATGATGTCGTCTTAGTTGAGATCGATCCCCATCGATTACATGCTCGTCCGGGACCCCTTCGACCGCTTCACGTGGGTGCGAGTCATACGAGAGATTCTTGGCCGGGAACAGATACTGCCAGGCAAGCTCACGTCCAGCTTCCGGGTATTTCACCGCCAGAGCATAGGGCAACCAGACCCAGCCAGCACCGACGAGCAAATCGTGTTCGTGAAGCTTTTTGACCAAATCCATTTGGTGTTTAAGGTCAGCGACCAGCTTTTGGGGGAGCGGAACCGCACGATCCTTTTCCCCTTTTGCTTCCCGGATGATGATCTGCTTGCGTTCGAAATCGATGTCCTTGAACCGCAATCGACAAGCTTCCATGAGCCTCAAGCCACATCCATAGAGCAAGCTGCAAATAAGCTTCTTAGGCTTAGGCTGGACGAGTTCCAGGATGCGAGCCACCTCGGGTGCAGATAGCACGACAGGCAGTTTAGAAGGCTTCTTTGCCCGTACGGCATCGAGTTGAAAATCAACCTTGAGAACCTTCGAGTACAGGAACAGCAGTGCCGAGAGGGCCTGGTTTTGGGTACTGGCAGCCACTTTTCGTTCGACCGCCAGATGCGTGAGAAACTCGTTAATCTCTGGGGTCCCCAATTGGAGGGGGTGAACCCAATCCCCTCGCTGATCGCGGTGGTAGATGAAGTATCGATTGATCCATCCGACGTAGGCTTCTTCGGTGCGTTTTGCGACGTGAAGCGTACGAGCCATTCGGCGGACCTGGGTGATTAAGCTAGCGTTTTTCGTCTGAGGATTTGGTTCTGCTTCGTGCAAAATGGAGTTCCGTATATGCTGGAAAAGGCAAATTCATTATAATCTTGAAAAATCAAAACCATCATATCCGAGCAATGTCATTTGCGACAGTAGGGTGGTGGGGTGAATGAAAGTCAGAAAATCCTCCCGTTTTTGCGAGAGCCAAGTTGCCAACGCTGGTTGGATTATGGTAAACTGCGACCCAGCGGAATTATGGGAAATTCCGTATACAATATGTTAGCTAAGAAGTAACGCGACCAGCAGAAAAGACGGTCGCTTGCACCTTTGTCCCTGCTGAATGTTGACTCCCTCTGTGGTACGATAGAGCGATGTCAGAGACTGGCTCTGACTGAGGATGACGTGTGAGCAGTGCGGACGACGGCACTCGATCCTCCGGACAAGAACGCGTGTTCCGCTAACCAGCGGATGCATTCAACGTCTCGATTCCGGGGTCTTGGGCGGTCCACGATCCTCGCTCGACGTGAATGATCCTTATTCGTTAGCTAGGAAGTAACGCGACGGCAGAAAAGTGTGTCGCTTGCACTCTCAACCCTGCTGAATGTTGACTCCCCCTGTGGTACGATAGAGCGATGTCAGAGACTGTCTCTGACTGAGGATGACACGCGAGCAGTGCGGACGACGGCACTCGATCCTCCGGGCAAGAACGCGTGTTCCGCTAACCAGCGGATGCATTCAACGTCTCGATTCCGGGGTCTTGGGCGGTCCATGATCCCCGCTCGACGTGAATGATCCTTTTACGTTCTGTCTTAAGGTAAGGTTGTGCTCAATGGACGTGAATGACGAGTCACCCGACTGGATCGCCATCGCAGAGCGTTCAAGCTTTACGTCCGGTCGAGCGAGATTAATTGTTTGGGCAGTCGCACAACTGATGTTACTTTTTTGCATTCCGCTTTGCGCAGCCGGAAAAGGAATCGAAGCGCTGGTACTGGGACTCCTTTGGATTCTTGGCACTTGTTGGTTCTGCGGTGCGCAGAAGGCCGTTTTCGTGGATGTTAGTGCGAGAATAGTTCGCTACTGTCGTCACGTCTTTGGCTTTCCTGTTTTCTGGCGATTTTTCGCAATCGGTGATGGTGATGGCTTATATTTGATCTTCCGATTGGATAGTGATGCCGATAAAGGAATTCACAGGCTGTATTTGAAACACGCAAACAATGATTTTTACTTACTCGATTTACCGTCGGATTCCCCAGGAAAATCGTCGGAAATAATCTCTCTAGTACAGTCTGTTGCCGACCGATTAAGCATTTACAATTATGGGTATAGATAGACAGAACCAAGCGATGCAGACGAAGCCCTCGATCAGACGTTTTGACTTGCCTTGAGTCAATCGCTCGGGCTCGCTGATCGCCCCCGTTCTGTCTTAAGGTAAGGTTGTGCTCAATGGACGTGAATGACGAGTCACCCGACTGGATCGCCATCGCAGAGCGTTCAAGCTTTACGTCCGGTCGAGCGAGATTAATTGTTTGGGCAGTCGCACAACTGATGTTACTTTTTTGCATTCCGCTTTGCGCAGCCGGAAAAGGAATCGAAGCGCTGGTACTGGGACTCCTTTGGATTCTTGGCACTTGTTGGTTCTGCGGTGCGCAGAAGGCCGTTTTCGTGGATGTTAGTGCGAGAATAGTTCGCTACTGTCGTCACGTCTTTGGCTTTCCTGTTTTCTGGCGATTTTTCGCAATCGGTGATGGTGATGGCTTATATTTGATCTTCCGATTGGATAGTGATGCCGATAAAGGAATTCACAGGCTGTATTTGAAACACGCAAACAATGATTTTTACTTACTCGATTTACCGTCGGATTCCCCAGGAAAATCGTCGGAAATAATCTCTCTAGTACAGTCTGTTGCCGACCGATTAAGCATTTACAATTATGGGTATAGATAGACAGAACCAAGCGATGCAGACGAAGCCCTCGATCAGACGTTTTGACTTGCCTTGAGTCAATCGCTCGGGCTCGCTGATCGCCCCCGTTCGTCCAAATAGACACTGATGGCAATCTACTACATCGAGACGACAATACCCAGCTTCTACTTCGAAGTGCGAACCGAGCCAGACATGGTTGCGAGACGTGACTGGACTCGCCGTTGGTATGACGCAACGATCAACACGGACCGAGTCGTTTCAAGTGCCGCCGTACTAGCAGAACTAGAAAACGGGGATTTTCCGGGTCGCGATGACTCACTCAGACTGCTTGACGATCTGGAACTACTGTCGATTGACTCCGCAGTTTCCGAGATTGTGGAGGCGTACACACATCACAAGTTGATGCCTGTTGATCCATTTGGTGATGCTTTACATTTAGCGCTTGCATCGTACCACCGGTGTGATTTTCTCGTCACCTGGAACTGCCAACATCTCGCTAACGCGAGGAAATTTGGGCACATCCGCCGTATAAATGGTATACTTGGGCTATTCGTGCCAGAACTTGTGACACCAATGGAACTCCTGGGAGAGGCCTGGACAATATGACAACACCGCCAATTCTCGAAGAACTTCGACGGGTACGGCACGCCATGTCTGCTGACATTGGGCATGATCCTGCAAAGATTGTTGACTACTTTGCGACGATGCAGAAACGGTATGCGCACAGGACGGTCAATCTCGCAGATCAGGGACCGTATGGACGAACAAAGCATTGCATCGAAGTCGCCGAACAGCCGATTCCTGATGGTGGCTCTACTCCGGCGACTCGATGAATGCCGCCGTTCGATTGCCTAGAGATGGTTAGGTTTTGCTACTGTTCGTCGTCTATCGAATTCAACGAGATCTTATGAGCGAAGCTGAACCTGAAAGCACTAGATCGAGCTACTGCCCCGCATGCAATGCGGTAAACTATTCGCCGCTGTCGTTCCCTATCTGCCAGAATTGTCGTCACCAGTACTGGGCCTTCATCAACAAGAGTTCCCGATCTGCGTCGTTTGAAAGTATCGTTGTCAATCAATGTCCATTCTGTGGTGATGATAAAGATCCCTCGCTAGCCTCAGGTCGATTCCGCTGCCGTAAATGCTCGCGGACATTTGCGAACGTATCAAATCGTCGCGTGTATCGATACCTTCACCCTTTCAGCTTGATTTACTTGGCACCGGTTTACCTCATCGCAATTCCCTATTTAATGATCCAGATATGGTCGCGATTTCAGTATCATATGTACTACGATACAATACCGGCGTTCACGCTACTATTGGCTTGGTTTGTGTTTCGCCGAGTCTATCGCGTGGCTTAAATCTGTGCTTTCAACAATTATGCGAATCGCAATCGAACCATCGGATGCACCGAAGTCGGCGAGCGGTGCGTTTTGCCAGTGGAGAGATCATCGCGCCGACTCGGTGATCCGTACCGTTCGATTGCCTAGAGATGGTTAGGTTTTGCTACTGTTCGTCGTCTATCGAATTCAACGAGATCTTATGAGCGAAGCTGAACCTGAAAGCACTAGATCGAGCTACTGCCCCGCATGCAATGCGGTAAACTATTCGCCGCTGTCGTTCCCTATCTGCCAGAATTGTCGTCACCAGTACTGGGCCTTCATCAACAAGAGTTCCCGATCTGCGTCGTTTGAAAGTATCGTTGTCAATCAATGTCCATTCTGTGGTGATGATAAAGATCCCTCGCTAGCCTCAGGTCGATTCCGCTGCCGTAAATGCTCGCGGACATTTGCGAACGTATCAAATCGTCGCGTGTATCGATACCTTCACCCTTTCAGCTTGATTTACTTGGCACCGGTTTACCTCATCGCAATTCCCTATTTAATGATCCAGATATGGTCGCGATTTCAGTATCATATGTACTACGATACAATACCGGCGTTCACGCTACTATTGGCTTGGTTTGTGTTTCGCCGAGTCTATCGCGTGGCTTAAATCTGTGCTTTCAACAATTATGCGAATCGCAATCGAACCATCGGATGCACCGAAGTCGGCGAGCGGTGCGTTTTGCCAGTGGAGAGATCATCGCGCCGACTCGGTGATCCGTACCGTTAGCTAGGAAGTAACGCGACGGCAGAAAAGTGTGTCGCTTGCACTCTCAACCCTGCTGAATGTTGACTCCCCCTGTGGTACGATAGAGCGATGTCAGAGACTGTCTCTGACTGAGGATGACACGCGAGCAGTGCGGACGACGGCACTCGATCCTCCGGGCAAGAACGCGTGTTCCGCTAACCAGCGGATGCATTCAACGTCTCGATTCCGGGGTCTTGGGCGGTCCATGATCCCCGCTCGACGTGAATGATCCTTTTACGTTAGCTAAGAAGTAACGCGACCAGCAGAAAAGACGGTCGCTTGCACCTTTGTCCCTGCTGAATGTTGACTCCCTCTGTGGTACGATAGAGCGATGTCAGAGACTGGCTCTGACTGAGGATGACGTGTGAGCAGTGCGGACGACGGCACTCGATCCTCCGGACAAGAACGCGTGTTCCGCTAACCAGCGGATGCATTCAACGTCTCGATTCCGGGGTCTTGGGCGGTCCACGATCCTCGCTCGACGTGAATGATCCTTATTCGTTATCCGACTGAAGTTCGCGTATGACTGAACCGCTTTCTTTCGCTCGTCGGTACCAGCTCGCGATTGGGGGATGCGTGCTTATCGCCCTCGCCATTGCGATTCCGTTTATTACTTACTTCCAATCCGGCCTCACGGATTCCTCGATTGCGCTCGGCGCGGTCGTCTGCTCCTGGTTCGCCCTGTCGCGATCTGCGTCGCCGTTGATATTACCCATCAACTCCTATCGCTTAACGCTCGCCGACCTACTTACGCTGCTTACTATCTGTGGAATACTATATGGGTTGTCGATCCCATCCGGGGCGTCAATACCTCGTGGCCGACTACAACCGAACGCTCCCGTTCCGATCCCAACGCAACCGGCAGACGGCGGATAACCAACGGTTGCACCGCAGATCGCGATTTGGCGCTCTTGAAGTGGTAAATCACTCGCGCGATCGCGGTGAACCGAATCGTTAGCTAAGAAGGAACTCGACCGCAGAAAAGTGTGTCGCTTGCACCTTTGTCCCTGATGAATGTTGACGTCCCCTGTGGTACGATAGAGCGATGTCAGAAATTGTCTCTGACTGAGAATGACACGTGAGCAGCGCGGACGACGGTACTCGATCCTCCGGGCAAGAACGCGTGCTCCGCTAACCAGCGGATGCATTCAACGTCTCGATTCCGGGGTCTTGGGCGGTCCACGATCCCCGCTCGACGTGACTGATCCTTTTCGTTAGCTAAGAAGGAATGCGACGAGCGTCATGGCTCTGGAATGCCTCCCGCTTGCCGGGTGGATTGTTACGTTTCTCGCTACATAACCGCTCAGCCCCCGCCCCCCCACTTTGCTCGGCGGCCTTGCCGCCGAGCAAAGTGGGGGGGGCAGGTGGTGCCAGCGTATTAGCGAGAAACATGAAACTCCACTGGTCAAGCCAGTGGTATCTAAAGTCGGTCGCTTGCACTCCTGTTCCTGCTGAATGTTGACATCCCCTGTGGTACGATAGAGCGATGTCAGAGACAGTCTCTGACTGAGGATGACACGTCAGCAGTGCGGACGACGGTACTCGATCCTCCGGGCAAGAACGCGTGTTCCGCTAACCAGCGGATGCATTCAACGTCTCGATTCCTGGGGCTTGGGCGGTCCACGATCCCCGCTCGACGTGAATGATCCTTTTTCGTTCTGTTTTCCAGAAAGACTTCGATGGACGATAAAATTGTATTTGCGTTCGACGCTAAAGGTAGCGATGGTCTTATGTATCGCATCGTTAGCGTCCATTCGTTCCTAGAGGAAACAAACGATTACGAATCGCACGGTACACTACAGACTGAAAACGGTGATTTAGTCTTGGGCAGCGATTCACTGGGATGGGAAATAGACGTAATTCCCCGCATCAAACTGACGCGACTTCCTTGACGTACCGCCATTGGGGTTGATAACCTAAATTCAACTTCCACGTACCGTTCGTAGTCCAGTAAGCATTGCTCTCTGTCCCGTAGTAAGTCCCGATATCTACACGACCATCACGCGAACGAATCTCGATATTCTTTGCGTTAGGGTCAGTATTCTGCGGTACTGGTAGTTCGAGTTCCCCGTCTACCCAATCTGAATTAGCCATAATTTACTCCAAAATTGAAAAAGAAAACAGAACAAACCGATGGACACGAAGTGCTCGCCGTATGATGAATCGAGATGGAGCGGTTTACCGCTCGCACTCGGTCATCGGTGGCGACTATGAAGTCCAAGGTTTGCAAGTGACGGTCGCCACTGTTTTTAATATTTTTCGAGGCTACATCATTTTGAGGTAAGGTTAGGTGTCTTCGTCGTAGCCGCTTGTCGATCGCTCACCCCGGCGAAGTGAGTCTTCGAACGGAGCGCATGGCGATCGACAAGCGGCGCAGAGGATGACACCGGGAACTTGCTGATTTGCTTCTTAAGGTCTCGCTTTACTCTTCGCACTTGCTTATTCGTTCAAGGATGGTTGATTAGACGACTATTCGAGGTGTGAATGCCTTGTCACTCTTGTGAAGCCTATCGGCTTGCATCCCCTCAGTTATCCATGCACGGTTCCACTCATCGCTTGTTAGCTATGAATTCTCATCGTGGTTGGCTGCAGCTTGCCTGTAGGCTTCTGGATGCTTCGCATCGCTGAGCAGCAAGCTACCTTCCGTTATGGGGTTGGCACATTCTTTAGGGCGACGTGTCTGGTCATCTCGGCGAGTCTCTTACGAGTCCTCGTGTCCTATGTGAGACGACCGCGTCAACTGTGTTTAGTGCTCAACCTCGTGGGTAGGTCTTGTCCTTGGTCAAATTCGTTCGGTGCTCGTTGTAAGGCATTCTCCTGAGAAGGGGTAAAAGGTTCGTAAAGGGCTTGGAGGTCCGATTCGTTACGACGATGTCGTGTGCATCAGCCAGCGATACTGGTTGTCCTCCAAGCCTTGGGGCTATGAGGGCGAACAAGGCTTATTCGTTCGACGATGTGTGTTGCTTAGTGATGGCAACTCATCAGACCGCGGTTTCGAGCTTTCTTGTTCGCCTTGGATTCGTGGTTGGTTTATCTTTTGTTTTTGTCGGCTTTCCTTTAGGTGCTATGGTCTTAGGTTTTCGCTTAGCGGGCCTAGCGACAGAGCTCTGTACCGACGATCGTTTGGGAGTGGATTCGGTTGGTCGTGAAGCGATCTTGGGAGCCTGGGCAGCTGCTTGTTTCGCAGCGCGTTCCTCGCTGATCCTTCGATTCTTTCGCTTGTGACGGCATTCCTTTTTGGGCATTTCGAGTAGTTTCTCTTTTAGGCCTAGAGGGATGCGGCCATAGGACTCGGTCACTTCGATCATACGTTTTGGTTCCCAGTCTTTTTCATCACGAAGTAACGCCCATGCCAGAACAGCGATCTTGCGAGCCAATGCGATAGCAGCCTTCTTTTTACGAGTCTTTTGTTTGCCGCAGATTCGGTCGTAGACATGTTTGGCCCAGGGGTTATAGCGAAGTGAGGACCACGCGCATTCGACAAGGATCGTTCGTGCCAAGGGGTTGCCTCGCTTGGTGATTCGACCATTCCGATCGGTCTCGCCTGATTGGTACTGACGAGGCACTAAACCGAAGTACTGAGAGACTTGTCGACCGTTTTCGAAACGTTTCGCATCGTCGATGCAGGCGACGAGGATCTCGGCGGTTCGTGGCCCGACACCTGGAATGGTTTGCACACGGATAATTCGGGGATCGATCTTACCGATAGACTCAAGCTTCTTGACCACTCCATCAAGGACGGTCGTGAGAGTATCCATCTGAGTGAGTTCGAGATCGAGTTCCCCCTTCCAAAATTCGTGGGGTTCGCACTCTGTAAGCGGTTTGCGAAAGGAGTTGATCCGTTCTCGTCCTGTATTCCATGCCTTCTCGCCGGTGTCGATCGAGATACCGTGATTGACGAACCATGCTCGGATTTTGCACTTCATCTTGTTGATGCGAGAGTCAAGCGTTTTCCGATACTTCACAAGAGAACGGAATTCGCGGTGGGACTCTGATGGCATGTGAACCGCCTTGAGTTCGTTCATGGCGGCCATGCGGGCCAGCTTCAAGGCATCGTCTTTGTCGGTCTTGCGTTTTACGTTGCTCCACTTCCATGCATCTTCGTTGGTAGAGCAAACGAGGGTTTTGAGACCGAGCGATTGTGCCAGATCGTTGATCCAGCCGGAGGGGCCGCACGCTTCCATGACGACGAGGTCGATCTTGTGCTTCTTGAAGACGGTCTCAAGGTAGTTTCGATCGGTGGTAGCGTTCAGGAATTCATGCTTTCTGGTTTTTGAGTCGAAAAAGCAGCACATTGTGTTGAATTTTCCGAGGTCAAGTGCGAGAATCTTCATGGTATTGGATCCTTGGTTGTGGTGGGTGGTAATGATTGTGACAGTTGTCGTTCACGCGACACGAGATCACGGGTTTGAGTCGCCAGTTTTACACGAATGGCTCCCACCCGCTACACCTTGGACTTACATGGATTCTTTCGCCAATAGAGGATCTTCCTTCATGACTACATTTGGTCGATTTATGCTAACTAGCATTCCTATCGTTTACCTAGGCGCAGTTTTAGCTGGGCACTCCGACGCTTCTGATGCTTCACCTAGTCCTGTAATCAAAGCCGTCGCAGAACTGGACGCACTTGGTGGAACTTACGGCGTAAAGCAACCCAAGGGTGCCGAGAAGGAGGCAATCGAGGTGCTTGGTTACGACATCCGTATGTATTGGGATGTCATGCGTGTTTCACTTGGGCCAGGTAACGCTCCCTATGATCCGAAAACTCCTATTACCGATGAACGATTAGCCGCATTGCGAAACACCTTCTTGACCCTTCAAAACATCGAAGTATTGGATCTGCGTTACACTGAAATATCTGACGAGGGACTGCGGTCCCTTCCGCCAATGTTAAAGCTAAAAATCTTGCGCCTCGATGGAACAAAAATTGGCGACGGAATTCAGGAAATACTTGTCAGATTCCCGAATCTTGAGTCCTTATCAATAATTGAAGCAAAGCTAACGGAACAGGGAATTACGAAAATACAAGAAAAGTACCCAAAACTGAAAGTTGTCCTAACCTCGGAAAACTAGAGGAAAATGGCGAACCAACGATTGCAGCCAAGCCCTCGATCAGGCGGTTTGATTATTGTAGAGTCTACCGCTCGGGCTGGCTGAATCGAAACGTTAGCTAAGAAGGAATGCGACGAGCGTCATGGCTCTGGAATGCCTCCCGCTTGCCGGGTGGATTGTTACGTTTCTCGCTACATAACCGCTCAGCCCCCGCCCCCCCCACTTTGCTCGGCGGCCTTGCCGCCGAGCAAAGTGGGGGGGGCAGGTGGTGCCAGCGTATTAGCGAGAAACATGAAACTCCACTGGTCAAGCCAGTGGTATCTAAAGTCGGTCGCTTGCACTCCTGTTCCTGCTGAATGTTGACATCCCCTGTGGTACGATAGAGCGATGTCAGAGACAGTCTCTGACTGAGGATGACACGTCAGCAGTGCGGACGACGGTACTCGATCCTCCGGGCAAGAACGCGTGTTCCGCTAACCAGCGGATGCATTCAACGTCTCGATTCCGGGGTCTTGGGCGGTCCACGATACCCGCTCGACGTGAATGATCCTTATTCGTTAGCTAAGAAGGAATGCGACGAGCGTCATGGCTCTGGAATGCCTCCCGCTTGCCGGGTGGATTGTTACGTTTCTCGCTACATAACCGCTCAGCCCCCGCCCCCCCACTTTGCTCGGCGGCCTTGCCGCCGAGCAAAGTGGGGGGGGCAGGTGGTGCCAGCGTATTAGCGAGAAACATGAAACTCCACTGGTCAAGCCAGTGGTATCTAAAGTCGGTCGCTTGCACTCCTGTTCCTGCTGAATGTTGACATCCCCTGTGGTACGATAGAGCGATGTCAGAGACAGTCTCTGACTGAGGATGACACGTCAGCAGTGCGGACGACGGTACTCGATCCTCCGGGCAAGAACGCGTGTTCCGCTAACCAGCGGATGCATTCAACGTCTCGATTCCTGGGGCTTGGGCGGTCCACGATCCCCGCTCGACGTGAATGATCCTTTTTCGTTATCCCGCTAATCCTATGACATTCCACGCCACAGAGTCCTTTCCGTTTGGTGACGTTGCATTGTCGTGCGTTTCTTCGCCCCTGCTGGGCAAGGCATTGGAAGTGCAACGGGTTGCGTTTGCTCCGACTCTCCCGGATGGTATGTTCGTCGATCTTGTTACGGCTTACCGAGTTTCTTTCTGCAAACCATTTGCTGTTCACAATTTCTCATTCGACCTCACACTTACCCGATGTGAAATTAAAGGGGACCGGAATTCCGGTGAGTGTCTCGATGCTCAATCGTGGCCAATCGGCGATGGACTATTGATGTTTGGTACTGAAGATGGCGACGCATTGAAGGCGAGAATGCCATGGCTCGAAATCGACGGGGATGACTATCCAGTTGAATACCTGCGTCACGGATTCCGTATTGTGATTCCGTATGTTGCCCCCAACACGCCTGTTGGATTCCACTTCGTTGTGGCATACAATCAAGTAAACGCGGGGACCGATTCCGAATGGTTCGCGGTTGATGTCCGACACCGCAAATTGGCGGAGTTTTCGGTTGTCAAACATATCTCCGGGGCAAATGCGGGATAACCAAGCGATGCACGCAAGTCGCCGGTCGGCCTCGCTTTTGAATCTTTGTTTTTCTGCGGCGACTGCGTGATCGCCAACGTTAGCTAAGAAGTAACGCGACGGCAGAAAAGTTGGTCGCTTGCATCTTGCCCCTGCTGAATGTTGACATCCCCTGTGGTACGATAGAGCGATGTCAGAGATGGTCTCTGACTGAGGATGAAGCGTCAGCAGTGCGGACGACGGTACTCGATCCTCCGGGCAAGAACGCGAGTTCCGCTAACCAGCGGATGCATTCAACGTCTCGATTCCGGGGTCTTGGGCGGTCCACGATCCCCGCTCGACGTGAATGATCCTTTTTCGTTAGCTAAGAAGTAACGCGACCGCAGAAAAGTGTGTCGCTTGCACTCTTGTCCCTGCTGAATGTTGAAGTCCCCTGTGGTACGATAGTCCGATGTCAGAGACTGGCTCTGACTGAGAATGACGCGTGAGCAGTGCGGACGACGGCACTCGATCCTCCGGGCAAGAACGCGAGTCCCGCTAACCAGCGGATGCATTCAATGTCTCGATTCCGGGGTCTTGGGCGGTCCACGATCCCCGCTCGACGTGAATGATCCTTTTTCGTTCGTCGTATCAGGCCGCTGACTCTGCGGCCCACTCGCCAATCATCGGATGTACGCACCCGACGCTTTCCAGCATCGAAATCACTTGACCCGCGATGTACTCAATCCGCATCATGGGAGATGCCGTTCCGGCTTTAAACTCGGGTGCCCCGACGTGTTGCCCCGAAACGAAACCGATCGCCCGCAACGACTCCGCGACAATCGCCCCGCGACGATCCACGCCAACGTCATCCGAAAGCGGAACCCACTTGGCAATCCACGCCGCCGCGTCATCTTTCGTCGCTGGGAAATTCATCATCAACAAATCAAGCTGCGATTGCCTTTCGGCAATTTCTGCCGCTCGCTTCGCTTTCGCCGCCCTTCCGGCGGGAGAGTTTTGGTAACGCAACTGCCTTGCGTCTAGCATGTGCTGCCACGTTCCGACGACATGCTTGACGCTCAATCTCTTGTTGACCGTCAACGCTATGTCGTTGAATCGCATTCGCACCTTACGGTTATATTTTGCTGCCAACGCAATGGCGTTCTTTGCCGACATCGAAACGTGTTCGCCCGGCAATCCTTCGTAAATCATCAACATCAAACTAACTCCACTGAACGACGAACAAACCGTTGCACCCGAGCCCCCGGCAACGGTCTTTTGAAATGGTAAGGTTCATCGCGGGGGCCGGATGAACGGTAGCGTTCGTCATACCTAGTCAGCCGCCCTCTTGCACCGCTCGCACCTCGGCCTGCGAAACCGAAAGTCATCGTCTTGCCCTTTTGGCAACGGCCAATACCGAGGATCAAAACCGCAGAAGGCCGCGACTCGATCAAACAGCCAATCCATTGCGTGGACCACTCCGAGAGGGGCAGCAATTCCAAGATAGATCAAAACCATCAACGGGAAACCAAGAACTCGAAACGGCAAAGCAAACCATCGCGGGGCTGTCCACGGTTGCGATGACTCTGGCGGCTCATACGGGTTCATAATGCAAACTCCAATGTGCGGACGACGAACAACCCAATGCACCCCAGCCGCCGATAGGGTCTTTCGAAGTGGTAAATCACCTCGCGGCGGCGGGGTGATTGGGAGCGTTCTGTTTTCCAGAAAGACTTCGATGGACGATAAAATTGTATTTGCGTTCGACGCTAAAGGTAGCGATGGTCTTATGTACCGCATCATTAGCGTCCATTCGTTCCTAGAGGAAACAAACGATTACGAATCACAAGGTACACTACAGACTGAAGACGGTGATTTAGTGCTAGGTAGTGATTCACTGGGATGGGAAATAGACGTAATTCCCCGCATCAAGCTGACGCGACTTCCTTGACGTACCGCCATTGGGGTTGATAACCTAAATTCAACTTCCACGTACCGTTCGTAGTCCAGTAAGCATTGCTCTCTGTCCCGTAGTAAGTCCCGATATCTACACGACCATCACGCGAACGAATCTCGATATTCTTTGCGTTAGGGTCAGTATTCTGCGGTACTGGTAGTTCGAGTTCCCCGTCTACCCAATCTGAATTAGCCATAATTTACTCCAAAATTAAAAAAGAAAACAGAACAAACCGATTGACACGAAGTGCTCGCCGTATGATGAATCGAGATGGAGCGGTTTACCGCTCGCACTCGGTCATCGGTGGCGTTCTGAGAATGCAGACAGCAACGAGGAAATGACCAACGGAAATCTTCTTCCTGAAATACCTGGAATCCGCATTACTAACTCGCGAAACATCGGACTGGCGATTCGATTCGAGTTTTTTATCGAGCGAGACGCAATCGATGTCGCCATTATTGGTTTACTCGAAGCGCTCGAACGTTTCGATGAATTCGCGTTGGCCGATCACCGCAAGGGTGACTATGAAGCATGCTCGATATTTCGAGCAACCTCTGCCGGGTTCGAAATGATGACTGGTGGACATGGTTGGTCCAGCGAATGGCACAATTTGGATCATACCGCCGCGCTGATTGAAATGAACAGACTCGCAGAATACAATCACGGTCCACATTGGAGCAATTGTGGCCACTTGATTGCACGTGGGGCATGAACTTACAACACAATTCTCAGAACAAAATGTTGGACCGAAGCCCCCGTCGGTCCTTTTCGAACTTTAGAGACCGCGTTGACGGGGACTCGGTCAACATGGCCGTTGAACTAAATGGCTTTGCTCTCTTCAATACCACCATCGGATTCAAGCTCTTATATCCGATGATAGCTTCGGTGCAGTAGACTGTTCCTCGCCTTCTGCTTGCGTGCTCGGAAGAACGGATGACTGCGTCGCTTTCTTGCTTGCAAGCAGACAAAGCCTTTTCTTTTCTCTTGTCTCATTCACACCACTACCGGCCGCGCTATGCCTTACCCCATCCGCAAACTCACCCAACACCACTTCCGGTTGTAACGATTACCAATCACAAATACTTTTCAACCCGTAACGAAGATTCCGATTAAATCACTTGCGCTATTTGTAACGCTAATCATCCTGATTTGTAGAGCCAGCTCTTTCGTTCTAGCTGGCCATTTTCACTTTCTGTTTCAGGATTAGGAACCGAGTTATGACTCCCTATCACAAACGTGTTACGGCCTTTACCAAACGCATGGCCGAAGACATGCAACTACGCAATCTCTCACCCCGAACCATCGATGCCTACACCTATCACGTCGATCGATTCGCCCTACGGTTCGGAAAACACCCCGAAGAATTAGGACCTGACGAGATCCGAGAGTTCCAACTCTGGATGATCAATGAATTGAAATCCTCTTGGAGTCAATTCAATCAAGCCGTCTGTGCCCTACGATTCTTCTACACCGTGACTGCGAAGCGAGATTGGGTCGTCAAACAAATCCCTTACGGACAACGTCCCAAAAAGCTACCAGTTGTCCTCTCTGGGGACGAAGTCGCACGAATCATCGCATGTATCACCAATATCAAGCACCGTACGGTCCTGCTGACACTCTATTCTGCTGGGCTGAGAATCGCCGAGGGGCTCCAATTGAAGGTGTCGGATATAGACTCCCAGCGAATGATGCTCAAAGTCACGCAGGGCAAGGGAGCCAAGGATCGATATGTGCCCATCTCGCCACGATTACTGACAGCTTTGCGACTCTACTGGAAGGAATGTCGCCCGTCCGATTACCTCTTCCCGGGCAGGACCGACGATACACCTCTCAACAAAGCAGTGGTTCAGAAAGCTTGCTCGCTGGCAACAGCCCAAGCCAAGATCAACAAACACGTCACACCCCACACGATGAGGCATTCCTATGCGACCGGGTTACTCGAAGCGGGTGTCGATCTCATGGCCATCAGCAAGCTACTGGGGCACAGCAGCTTCTTAACCACGATGGTCTACTTACACTGTCGTCGCCAACACTTCGAAAACTCCCCCAGCCCGATCGATTGGCTTCCGGTTCGGCAGTGTCCGAAGTGGATCGATCCCACGTTCCGAAGCGATGCTCCCCCCGAAACCGGTACCAGACCGTAAGGAAAGCGTACAATGAGTCCGATTGGCCCGATCCCGCTCCGTCGGTCCATAGCCTGATCCTCAAGCATACCAATCGCACGCTACGCAAGCATGGGCGAGGGATTCCACAGCATGTAGAGAATACGCTTCTCCGCATGCATTACTGCCGAACCCCGGTACTCGGTACCAGGCAGTATCGCTGCGTTCCATGCAACTATGAGAAAACGGTCTACAACTCCTGCGGTGATCGAAACTGCCCCAACTGCTCGGGAGCCAAGCGACGAGATTGGCTCGATAAGACCCGGGAGCTTGTCGCTCCCGGAGTCACCTACTTCCAAGTCATCTTTACGCTTCCCGAGGAATTGTCTTCGCTAGCACTTGGTAACCGCAAAGAGATGTACGATCTCTTGTTTCAAGTCGCTTGGCGATGCCTGAGTCGCAAGATCGAGAAGGAGCTAGGGATTCGGAGTGCCGGGCAAGCCGTCTTGCACACGTGGAATCAAAGACTGGGGCATCATCCGCACGTGCACTTGGCTGTTCCCGGCAACGGCCCCAGCTTAGACGGCACGCGATGGGTGGCTTGCAAAACGACCAAGGACGGACAACCCTTCCTAGTCGACAACAAGGAACTCAGTGCCGAGTTCCGCAAGGAGTTCCTGAGCGAACTCGAGATCTTAATCAGCAAGAACAAGATCCGGATCGAAGAGCCAGGTTATATCGCAGAAGTCTTAAACGACTTAGCAGAACGGAACTGGAATGTCTTTATAGAACGTCCTCCGAAACCGGACATGCCAGCCGAGCGGATGTTCAAGTACTTGGCTCGCTACATGACCGGAGGTCCCATCTCAGATCTCAGGATCTTGGGAGAAAAGGATGGCCGGATCTGGTTCTTGGCCCGTAGCCTTAGGAAAGGAGAAGGCCAAATCGCAACATCGCTGGAGAGCGTCGAGTTCGTCAGGAGTTGGTGCATGCATGTTCTTCCCAAGGAATATACCAAGGTCAGGACCTATGGAGCGTGGAGTTGCTCGAAACGGACCAAGTACCGGCAAGACTGCGAGCGATTGCATCCTGCGACCGTTGAGGAGTCGGAATCGACAAGAGAAAAGACGGAATTGGAAAAACCAAAAACCAAGACCGCCCCGAATTGCCCGCACTGCGGGCAGTGCATGGAGGTGCTTCGGTGCGATGATCGCCCGAGTTGGAGAGAAGTCATTCTAAAGAACGACCACCCTGGTTGGTACAAGCCAACGGATGTCGAGTGCGAGTTCCCGCCAGAACCGAAACCGTCTTGGGAGCATGCTTACGGATCGCAGACTAAGAAAGCGAGCGAAGAGCCCGACCTCTTCGACGAGATCATTGCCATGCGAGAGAGCTTAGCCGAGTTGAATACGGCCTGACAGGCTCAAAGCATAGCAGACACAAACAACAAGACTATTACAACAGCCGTTTAACGAGCAAGCCGCTCGAGCACGTCCACACCTAGGAAACACTCACAAAGCCAGCAGTACCAAGACCAAGTCCAAAGTCCGCCATCTCAACGCAAGCGGGTTAAAGGGCGATAGAGCAGGTCACGTAGGAGTCTAAACAGAGCTCGGGGAGGAGCGAAAAGGAAAAGAATCCGCAGTTAGGTTGCAAACCGAGTCCGGTCAAGCGATAATCTCTCGGGATACGGAGCAAAGCCACACAGTTCAACGCACAATCTATCCCACCGCTCCGTTACACTCCGGTAGGGATAGATTGCAATTCGTTAGGCGAAGATGATGCAAAGTAATCGCGTTACCCGGGAGCAAGCAATTGCAGCCGCGATGGCGATAATGGCCAAACATGCATTCGCTCATGGGACTTGCCTTGCCGCGAGAGAGATTGCAGATTGTACCATTCCAACTTGGGAAATCGAGTTTGCATACGACGGCTTGACTGGACCATCGTCGACGACTGATCCGCCAACGATTGAATTGCAGATCTCGATCAATGACGAAGATGTTCGGTTTCTTGATCCCTGGTACAATCGAAAACTAGAAGAGTAGACTGTGTGGATCAGTGTGGAGACTTCGCCTAACAATGCGGTCAACCCAAGTCGCAGATACCGTTATTCTTTACATCAACATCAAATGCGGCGACTGGGTTACCGCAGTCGTTGAACTAAATGGCTTTGCTCTCTTCAATACCACCATCGGATTCAAGCTCTTATATCCGATGATAGCTTCGGTGCAGTAGACTGTTCCTCGCCTTCTGCTTGCGTGCTCGGAAGAACGGATGACTGCGTCGCTTTCTTGCTTGCAAGCAGACAAAGCCTTTTCTTTTCTCTTGTCTCATTCACACCACTACCGGCCGCGCTATGCCTTACCCCATCCGCAAACTCACCCAACACCACTTCCGGTTGTAACGATTACCAATCACAAATACTTTTCAACCCGTAACGAAGATTCCGATTAAATCACTTGCGCTATTTGTAACGCTAATCATCCTGATTTGTAGAGCCAGCTCTTTCGTTCTAGCTGGCCATTTTCACTTTCTGTTTCAGGATTAGGAACCGAGTTATGACTCCCTATCACAAACGTGTTACGGCCTTTACCAAACGCATGGCCGAAGACATGCAACTACGCAATCTCTCACCCCGAACCATCGATGCCTACACCTATCACGTCGATCGATTCGCCCTACGGTTCGGAAAACACCCCGAAGAATTAGGACCAGATGAGATCCGAGAGTTCCAACTCTGGATGATCAATGAGTTGAAATCCTCTTGGAGCCAATTCAATCAAGCCGTCTGTGCCCTGCGATTCTTCTACACCGTGACTGCGAAGCGAGATTGGGTCGTCAAACAAATCCCTTACGGACAACGTCCCAAAAAGCTACCCGTTGTCCTCTCCGGGGACGAAGTCTCAAGAATCATCGCATGTATCACCAATATCAAGCACCGTACGGTCCTGCTGACACTCTATTCTGCTGGGCTGAGAATCGCCGAGGGGCTCCAATTGAAGGTGTCGGATATAGACTCCCAGCGAATGATGCTCAAAGTCACGCAGGGCAAGGGAGCCAAGGATCGATATGTGCCCATCTCGCCACGATTACTGACAGCCTTGCGACTCTACTGGAAGGAATGTCGCCCGTCCGATTACCTCTTCCCGGGCAGGACCGACGATACACCTCTCAACAAAGCAGTGGTTCAGAAAGCTTGCTCGCTGGCAACAGCCCAAGCCAAGATCAACAAGCACGTCACGCCTCACACGATGAGGCATTCCTATGCGACGGGGTTACTCGAAGCGGGTGTCGATCTCATGGCCATCAGCAAGCTACTGGGACACAGCAGCTTCTTGACCACGATGGTCTACTTACACTGTCGTCGCCAACACTTCGAAAACTCCCCCAGCCCGATCGATTGGCTTCCGGTTCGGCAGTGTCCGAAGTGGATCGATCCCACGTTCCGAAGCGATGCTCCCCCCGAAACCGGTACCAGACCGTAAGGAAAGCGTACAATGAGTCCGATTGGCCCGATCCCGCTCCGTCGGTCCATAGCCTGATCCTCAAGCATACCAATCGCACGCTACGCAAGCATGGGCGAGGGATTCCACAGCATGTAGAGAATACGCTTCTCCGCATGCATTACTGCCGAACCCCGGTACTCGGTACCAGGCAGTATCGCTGCGTTCCATGCAACTATGAGAAAACGGTCTACAACTCCTGCGGTGATCGAAACTGCCCCAACTGCTCGGGAGCCAAGCGACGAGATTGGCTCGATAAGACCCGGGAGCTTGTCGCTCCCGGAGTCACCTACTTCCAAGTCATCTTTACGCTTCCCGAGGAATTGTCTTCGCTAGCACTTGGTAACCGCAAAGAGATGTACGATCTCTTGTTTCAAGTCGCTTGGCGATGCCTGAGTCGCAAGATCGAGAAGGAGCTAGGGATTCGGAGTGCCGGGCAAGCCGTCTTGCACACGTGGAATCAAAGACTGGGGCATCATCCGCACGTGCACTTGGCTGTTCCCGGCAACGGCCCCAGCTTAGACGGCACGCGATGGGTGGCTTGCAAAACGACCAAGGACGGACAACCCTTCCTAGTCGACAACAAGGAACTCAGTGCCGAGTTCCGCAAGGAGTTCCTGAGCGAACTCGAGATCTTAATCAGCAAGAACAAGATCCGGATCGAAGAGCCAGGTTATATCGCAGAAGTCTTAAACGACTTAGCAGAACGGAACTGGAATGTCTTTATAGAACGTCCTCCGAAACCGGACATGCCAGCCGAGCGGATGTTCAAGTACTTGGCTCGCTACATGACCGGAGGTCCCATCTCAGATCTCAGGATCTTGGGAGAAAAGGATGGCCGGATCTGGTTCTTGGCCCGTAGCCTTAGGAAAGGAGAAGGCCAAATCGCAACATCGCTGGAGAGCGTCGAGTTCGTCAGGAGTTGGTGCATGCATGTTCTTCCCAAGGAATATACCAAGGTCAGGACCTATGGAGCGTGGAGTTGCTCGAAACGGACCAAGTACCGGCAAGACTGCGAGCGATTGCATCCTGCGACCGTTGAGGAGTCGGAATCGACAAGAGAAAAGACGGAATTGGAAAAACCAAAAACCAAGACCGCCCCGAATTGCCCGCACTGCGGGCAGTGCATGGAGGTGCTTCGGTGCGATGATCGCCCGAGTTGGAGAGAAGTCATTCTAAAGAACGACCACCCTGGTTGGTACAAGCCAACGGATGTCGAGTGCGAGTTCCCGCCAGAACCGAAACCGTCTTGGGAGCATGCTTACGGATCGCAGACTAAGAAAGCGAGCGAAGAGCCCGACCTCTTCGACGAGATCATTGCCATGCGAGAGAGCTTAGCCGAGTTGAATACGGCCTGACAGGCTCAAAGCATAGCAGACACAAACAACAAGACTATTACAACAGCCGTTTAACGAGCAAGCCGCTCGAGCACGTCCACACCTAGGAAACACTCACAAAGCCAGCAGTACCAAGACCAAGTCCAAAGTCCGCCATCTCAACGCAAGCGGGTTAAAGGGCGATAGAGCAGGTCACGTAGGAGTCTAAACAGAGCTCGGGGAGGAGCGAAAAGGAAAAGAATCCGCAGTTAGGTTGCAAACCGAGTCCGGTCAAGCGATAATCTTTCGGGATGCGGAGCAAAGCCATACAGTTCAACGCACAATCTATCCCACCGCTCCGTTACACTCCGGTAGGGATAGATTGCATTTCGTTCCCCTACTGAACTGATCGCATCATTAAGACAATGACCATAGCCGAATACACAGCGGAATGTGCAAGATGCCAACGCCGCCTCGGGTGGCGGATGGCGGGCGCGATCGCCGTTATGTTCCTTGTTCTCGGCATAGCCAATCTCGTGCGTTTGTTCGATCCCAACCTGGCTGACATTGTTGCCCCTGTCGTCATGTTCCTTGTTGGGTTTCCCTTGATGCTGCTCGGTTTCTACTACGCGGATAGAACGTACCTCAAATACCCGAAATTGATGTGCCTGCACTGTCATGGCAATCTTTCGCGAGCAAGATGTGTTATTATTGCGACTGGAAACTGTCCCTCCTGTGGCCGCCGTGTTTTGTCTGATGACACGATTGGAAACTGACCGGCGGCTCAGATTCACGTCGAAAAAGCGGGGAACAATCGCGTGCACCGGAGTACGCGAGTCGGGCGGTTCTGAAATTGAAAATCTTTCGCGCGTACCCGGTGACGCGTCCCGTTAGCTAGGAAGTAACGCGACCAGCAGAAAAGTGTGTCGATTGCATCTTGCCCCTGCTGAATGTTGACATCCCCTGTGGTACGATAGAGTGAAGTCAGGGACGGTCTCTGACTGAGGATGACACGTGAGCAGTGCGGACGACGGCACTCGATCCTCCGGGCAAGAACGCGTGTTCCGCTAACCAGCGGATGCATTCAACGTCTCGATTCCGGGGTCTTGGGCGGTCCACGATCCCCGCTCGACGTGAATGATCCTTATTCGTTAGCTAAGAAGTAACGCGACTAGCAGAAAAGTGTGTCGCTTGCACTCCTGCCCCTGCTGAATGTTGATCTCCCCTGTGGTACGATAGAGCGAAGTCAGAGACGGTCTCTGACTGAGGTTGACGCGTCAGCAGTGCAGATGACGGCGCTCGATCCTCCGGGCAAAAACGCGTGAATTCGCTAACCAGCGGATGCACTCAACGTCTCGATCCTCCGGCCTCGCGCGGTCCATCATCCCTCGCTCGACGTGAGTGATCCTTGTCGTTCTGTCTTAAGGTAAGGTTGTGCTCAATGGACGTGAATGACGAGTCACCCGACTGGATCGCCATCGCAGAGCGTTCAAGCTTTACGTCCGGTCGAGCGAGATTAATTGTTTGGGCAGTCGCACAACTGATGTTACTTTTTTGCATTCCGCTTTGCGCAGCCGGAAAAGGAATCGAAGCGCTGGTACTGGGACTCCTTTGGATTCTTGGCACTTGTTGGTTCTGCGGTGCGCAGAAGGCCGTTTTCGTGGATGTTAGTGCGAGAATAGTTCGCTACTGTCGTCACGTCTTTGGCTTTCCTGTTTTCTGGCGATTTTTCGCAATCGGTGATGGTGATGGCTTATATTTGATCTTCCGATTGGATAGTGATGCCGATAAAGGAATTCACAGGCTGTATTTGAAACACGCAAACAATGATTTTTACTTACTCGATTTACCGTCGGATTCCCCAGGAAAATCGTCGGAAATAATCTCTCTAGTACAGTCTGTTGCCGACCGATTAAGCATTTACAATTATGGGTATAGATAGACAGAACCAAGCGATGCAGACGAAGCCCTCGATCAGACGTTTTGACTTGCCTTGAGTCAATCGCTCGGGCTCGCTGATCGCCCCCGTTCGTGCTTAAACCTTTGACGCCTGACGCACTCACATCCCGAATGAACCCTTACCACTCGCCGAGTGAACTGAGCAAGGACCGAACGGTATCGAACCCGTGGCCTATGCGAAAATCCATCGGTTCGGCGATAGGATACGGCGTTTGGGCGTTCGGAACGTTTCTCTTCACACTAATCGTTTTGTTCGATTATCTTATCGGGGCAAAACTACCCGGCGGTGTGATCTACGTTGTATTCGTTTTGGGGCCAATTCTCGCCGTCTGTGGTGCGGTCGCGACTAATCACAGAATCCCTGGAAAAATCTACTTGATCCTTGCTACGCTCTGTTTTCTACCGATCCAATTCATTATCATCGGAATAGTGCTACTTGCGACAACGGGGCTTGAAGGAATTCAATAACGCTCGGACTCGGCGAATACGCACGAACAAACCGTTGCACCCAAGCCCGCGATCGGGTGCTTTTGAAATGGAGACCTTCATCGCGCGGGCTGGGTGAACGGAGTCGTTCTGCCTATGAACCTGATGATGAATCGATGGACACTCTTGCTCACAGCGGTCGTCATGTTGGGCTGCAATCAATGGCCACCCCAATCGATGTACGCACCATCAAATGTTCCGGCTGATCGCGAAGAGATCGATCCATGGACTTCTGCTTTGCTGGACGTCGATGTTCCGACAGCAACCCGACTTCTTGGCGAGCGTCTGAAATCCGACGATCCTAAACTTTCGCCTCTCGTCAAACGGATGGCAGAATTTATACCGGTTCAGGTTGCTTTCGCTTCCGGGCGTGGGCATGTTAGATGCGTTCGACAGTACGTGGATGCTAAATCGAACAATCCTCAGTACGATGCAATCTACATCGCGCGGCCGCCTGCTAAGGAACTCGTAATGACACGCATCGAATTCTTTGACGATTCATTGCGAACAACGATGTCTGAGTTTCTAGAACGATTTGCGGGTTCGGGCGAAGAAATCGAGATGGCTGGACAATTCGCGTACGACCATTGGCCAACCGCCGAGGAATTCGGTTATGCTGAAGAAAGCTCGTTGGGAGACTGGAAAGAGGCTACGCTTCTATACCACGCAATGAATGGTGACGCCGTCTTCATCAAACCAAATGGCGCGACGGCTTGGCGGGTACTAGAAACTGACGAGACCATTCCACTCGCAACGACATTTACGGAGTTTATCGAACTGTATGCGGACTTCCGTGGTACGCACGAAGTCTTTGATTCTTGGGCCTATCGAGAATTCAAAGAAGGCAGAACCAAGCGGTGAACCCAAGTCGCCGATAGTGTCGTCACTTACATCAACATCAAACGCGGCGACTGGGTTACCGCCACCGTTCGTCAGACTTCCAGATACGGTTCCAGAAGCTCTCGCCACCTTCGATTGCAGTGTGCAATCGCTGTTTCGCGAGTGTCGCAATCGTGCCAATGGTATGACTTGTCGCCATCACTCCACGTTGCCCACCTCCATGTTTTGCCGTCAGCCTTCGGTCCAACGAGGAACACAAAACCAAGAGCCTCTGCCCTTTGAATCTGGTGGCTGTTCCCTGTAAACGAAAGCTGACGAACAATATCATGCACGCAAGTTGCGGGCATGCCGTTTTCTGATGTCATAGTTTTTCTCCCGCAACCGCGTGATGATTAGCGTTAGCTAGGAAGTAACGCGACCAGCAGAAAAGTGTGTCGCTTGCACTCCTGCCCCTACTGAATGTTGAAGTCCCCTGTGGTACGATAGTCCGATGTCAGAGACTGTGTCTGACTGAGGATGACACGTCAGCAGTGCGGACGACGGTACTCGACCTCCGGGCAAGAACGCGTGTTCCGCTAACCAGCGGATGCATTCAACGTCTCGATTCCGGGGGCTTGGGCGGTCCACGATCCCCACTCGACGTGAATGATCCTTTTTCGTTCGTCCAGTCAAGTTAGCTCCACTGTTTTCGATTGATAGCTAATTGCCAGGTTGCGTTTTGCCAGTAGGCCAGTTCCCACTAGCGGAAACCGCCCCTCGTTCTCAATGACTTGGACCGGCACCTTCTCGCCGAACCATTCAATGACACAAAAATAGGAATCGAGTGAGACTTTCGATCCATCTGCGAGGATTGCCTCCGTTTCAACTAATGCCTCAAGCTTGAGGCTGTTGATTAGCTCTCGGGAGAAAACTAGATGTCCGTCGAATGCCGTGTCGATCCATGCTACAACATCGGTCAACTCGCCTCGAAGCTTACTGGCGACTCGAATTGGGATTAGCGCTCGATCGCGATCGTCTACAAAGCCCTTCACGAAGTAAAACCTCCAATGTGGAACGCCGCTTCATGGCCAACTCTAATCACGAACGACTTTCGATGTGGGTATGCCTCCTTGGCTGCCAATGCGACTTCCAGGAAGGTCTTTCCCACAAAGTAACGACGTGAACTTGGCTCGATTGCTACAAAGTCATCCTTGTGCTCTCGTTCCAAACGAAAACGCAAATCTTCTTCGTAAACCTGCTTGGCGGCTTCTGCTACTGACATCATTGATCCTCCGGAACGCACTTTTGATGGGATCGCTATTGTACCCTTCCACCTTCTAGCCGAGAATAACAGAAAAGCTGGACGAACAACGCCATGCACGCCGAGCACGCGATCGGCCGTTTTTGACTTGGTGGCTTTACTCGCGCGTGCCGGGTGAATGCCGTCGCTCGTTGCGGTAGAATACTGGCATGGATACCGTATACATAGAAACCTCGATTGTTAGTCACGCGACTGCTTGGCCGAGCAAAAATCCCGCAATCGCGGCCTTGCAGGATCAGGCAAAGCAATGGCTCGAATTCGAGGCTCCGAAATTCCGCCTGGTTACGTCTCAGTTCGTGATCGACGAAGCGTCGCGTGGTGATCCTGACGCTGCCAAGCGTCGGCTGGCCGCCCTGGAAAACGTCGGGCTTCTACTACCCGACCCGGAAGTGGAATCACTCGCAGATAAAATCGTAACCGGCTGCATGATGCCTCAGAAAGCTCGGGTGGACGCTTTGCATGTTGCCTCTGCCGTGCTTGCAGGGGTAGAATACCTATTGACGCAAAATTGTCGCCATATCGCGAACGCAACCGAGCTTCCTCGACTCTATCGTTTACTGGAAGATCTGCAACTGCCGCGGATTTTGGTCTGCACACCAATTCAGTTTTTGGGAGACCCTGATAATGACATCTAATCCAATTTTGGACGAGATTCACGCTACACGCGAAAAGCTGCTGGCCGAACACGGTGGTGATCTGCATGCATATGTTGAGGCGGCCCGGAAACGTGCCCTTGAATCGGGGCGTCCTATCTACCAACCGAAGCAACGAACAAAGCATTGCATCGAAGTCGCCGATCAGCCCCTTCCTGATGGTGGCTCTACCCCGGCGACTCGATGAATGCAACCGTTAGCTAAGAAGGAATGCGACGAGCGTCATGGCTCTGGAATGCCTCCCGCTTGCCGGGTGGATTGTTACGTTTCTCGCTACATAACCGCTCAGCCCCCGCCCCCCCACTTTGCTCGGCGGCCTTGCCGCCGAGCAAAGTGGGGGGGGGCAGGTGGTGCCAGCGTATTAGCGAGAAACATGAAACTCCACTGGTCAAGCCAGTGGTATCTAAAGTCGGTCGCTTGCACTCCTGTTCCTGCTGAATGTTGACATCCCCTGTGGTACGATAGAGCGATGTCAGAGACAGTCTCTGACTGAGGATGACACGTCAGCAGTGCGGACGACGGTACTCGATCCTCCGGGCAAGAACGCGTGTTCCGCTAACCAGCGGATGCATTCAACGTCTCGATTCCGGGGTCTTGGGCGGTCCACGATACCCGCTCGACGTGAATGATCCTTATTCGTTCGCCTCTAACCTCGTGGTGCCCATGAATCCTTACGAAGCACCATCAACGCCACTTTTGACGACAGTTCCCCCAACGCGACCGATCGGTGCAATCTTGGTCGCTCTCGTGCTGGTAGTGGCCGCAGTTGTCGGTATTACTTCAACGCACATTCCTTCCGTTCGGGCTGTCACGATGCCGCGGTTCGGCTGGGGCGGTTTGATTTCGTGCCTCAATCCATTGATTTTCCTCCTGACATGGTTATGCCAACCAAAATGGACAACATTGCTTGGGGCCGCATTCATGTCATTCACAATGGGAGTGATCAATGCTGTAGAACTCAGTTCCGTGACGACCGTGTCGACCGTAGTTAATGAGTATCATGATCGTTTGCATTCATCATGGCTCTGGTCCGTCTTGCCATTTTTCTTAATCGGCATTTATCTATCATGGATTTCCATATCGACGCTGTGGAATTCTGGTGTAGCGATCAAGGGCGAACAATAAGATGCAGCCGAGTTGGCGTCGGCGGTTCCTCACATGGCAAGTCAACCGCGCCAACCGGCTGATCTTTGTCGTTAGCTAAGAAGGAATGCGACGAGCGTCATGGCTCTGGAATGCCTCCCGCTTGCCGGGTGGATTGTTACGTTTCTCGCTACATAACCGCTCAGCCCCCGCCCCCCCACTTTGCTCGGCGGCCTTGCCGCCGAGCAAAGAGGGGGGGGGCAGGTGGTGCCAGCGTATTAGCGAGAAACATGAAACTCCACTGGTCAAGCCAGTGGTATCTAAAGTCGGTCGCTTGCACTCCTGCCCCTGCTGAATGTTGAAGGCCCGTGTGGTACGATAGAGCGATGTCAGAGACTGTCTCTGACTGAGGATGAAGCGTCAGCAGTGCGGACGACGGTACTCGATCCTCCGGGCAAGAACGCGAGTTCCGCTAACCAGCGGATGCATTCAACGTCTCGATTCCGGGGTCTTGGGCGGTCCACGATCCCCGCTCGACGTGAATGATCCTTTTTCGTTATCGGGCAAACACAGCGAACCATCATGGCACATCAATTGTCATTGCGACATGGAGAATCACACTTCGAAACCACTTCTGATTCTTGATCTCGACGAGACGCTGATTTTTGGCTCGGAGCGCCCGCTTCAGCGAGACGCTGATTTTCGGGTTGGGCCGTTCTATCTTTACAAGAGACCATTTCTCGATCAATTTCTCGCATCTGCGTCGAAGCTGTACGATGTTGCAATCTGGTCGTCTGCGTCGGAGGACTATGTTGATGGAATTGGTCGGTATCTTTTGCCTATCGTTGGCGAATGGAAGTTTGTATGGTCGCGAGGGCGATGTATTCAACGACTGAATCCCGAGATATTTGAGACCGACTTCATTAAGGACCTGCGGAAGGTTCGCCGGATTGGCTTCGATCTGGATCGCACTCTAATTGTTGATGACACATCTAGAAAGGTTTGCCGCAACTATGGGAACGCCATTTAGGTGTCTCCGTTTGAGGGCTCAATAGACGACACCGAACTGATCGTCCTCGAGTGTTTTCTACATTCATTGCACTCGTCTCCAAATTTCCGTATAGTAGAAAAACGCGGTTGGCGATCGCGCCATCGAGGCAACTCCGGAACTGAAGCCCGATAACCATCCGATGCAATGGAGTCCGCGAGCTAGCGTTTTTGAAGTGGAAAATCAAACCCGCGGACCCGCTGATCGGAACCGTTCTGGCAATGAGACTATGGATCGAAACGAGTTCTTAAGTCGATTCGCTGATCTCGCTGACGATCAGCTGCATACGCTACGCAGGTCTGCCAGGCTTGACGAGTGGCCTAAGGACCAATCCTTTTATGTTGAAATCAGCAAGTTGTTTTTCGTTGATGACCCTTTCGACATTGATGAACGGCAACGATTCGTTCAAATCCTACGAGAGATGATCTACACTGACGGACGGACCCTTGCCGCATTGCTGTGGATCGCAGACAGAGCTTTATCAGAGCCCCGACTCTACGGAGGAAACGGTTTGAATTCGCTTGCAGGGATTTGGTGCTTTCTGCAATGGGCCGAACTCAACGAAGACGGGAAAGAAAATCTGCGTGGATGGATGACTCGCTTCCTAGAAGAGAAAGAGTATCTGGCATACAATGCCAAACAGTGTCTTGAGTTGCTTGATTCCGCTGAGAATTAAGAGAGAATTGCCAGAACATAAATAGGCTTAGATGTTGCATCGGATAGTCGGGGGTGGACATACCTCGAGCCTGATAGTTTCTCTTTGCTTCTTTGCGAGCCAGTAGCTAGCCAACATTTAAGTCCGTGTTCACGAAACCCCGCGGCAGGATCGGTGAATCGGGGGACGTACTCCTAAGGGGGGGCTGACCTTCGCTCGTTTAAGCAACTCTGGTGCGGCGAGGCGTGGCAGGAATCGGGATGGCAAAATGATGTGAGGCAAAATGATGACAGGGGCGGTAAATGTGCAGGATGACACTCCTAACATCGGTTTGGTCGACCCGTCCCAAAACACGAGCAGGTCTATCATTCTGCTTGACTCGTCGTGACGGCAAGAAGGAAAAGGATCCGCAGGCAGGTTGCGGACCGTGCCCAGTCAAGCGATAATTGAACGAGACGCGGAGCAAAGCCATACGGTTCGGGCGCACAATCTATCCCACCGCTCCGCTAGGAATAGATTGCGTTTCGCTCGAATATAAAGGACCATGAATAAACCGACTGTATACATCGAAACTACGATAATCGGCCACATCGCGGCATGGGACCAGACAGACGTGCTCGTGTATGCTAGACAGATCCAGTCGCGTAGGTGGTGGGCAACTCGAAACCGCTTTGACCTGTCTGTCTCGCAGGTGGTGCTCGACGAATGTGCCGCAGGAGACTCGAATGCTGCTTCAGAACGACTCGCACTCATCGCAGGTATTCGTGTACTCACAGTTTCATGCGACGTGCAATCGCTAGCCGACGAATTGATTGCTCGCCATGGAATCCCGGAAACAGAACCACGCGATGCTCTTCATATTTCCCTCGCCGCGGTAAATGGATTACAATATCTCATGACGCTGAATTTCACCCATATCGGAAACGCTGAAACCAGACTGCTAATCGAGCAAATATGTAAGGATAATGGGTATACGCCGCCTTTGATCTGCTCGCCAGACGAACTATTGGGGATTTGACATGACCAACGATACCATAAATGACGAGATCCTGCGCATCAAACGCGAACTTGCATCGAAATTTGATAACGACCTGGCAAGAATTGTCGAAGACATAAGATCACGAGAGACGAATACCGTATCCCTGCCTAGGAGGCCATGGAAGCCCGAACAATCGGATGCACCAAAGTCCGCATCGACCCAGCCTTGATTTTAGTGACGTTTTCCTCGCGGACTCGGCGAAGTGTTGTCTTTTGGGACAACGGACAAACCCGCCGTTTACGCTTACCTTCGCAGGCTTCCTCTCCACGGTTTGTAGCCTCCCCGCAGTTGCCTTCGTCTAGTACTTAGATTGTTTGGTACCATTTGGTATACTGTCCTCCAAGCAATTCCCATTTTCGTACAGGGGACTTGCACCCCATTAGTTCACGCCCGTGCCGGGCGTACGATGCATTCAACGTCTCGATCCCGGGGTGTTGGGCGGTCCACGCCCCTCGCTCGACGTGAATGATCCTTTTACGTTCGTCGTGCTAGGATGTAGTGATGGACACTGTTTATATTGAAACATCAATCGTCAGCTACTTGCGGCAGAAGCCAAGCTCGCAAGTGGTTGCCGCAGCGCGGCAAATCCTCACGCATCAGTGGTGGAATGATCATCGACTCAACTACGAGTTGGTTGCGTCGCAGTACGTTATTGACGAAGCATCTGCTGGAGACGTTTTGCTCGCCAAAGAGCGACTCGAATCGCTCGACGGTATTCCATTGCTTCCGATCACCCCAGAGGTTCCCAAGATAGCTCAACGCATCATGGCCTTAGGGGTACTGCCCCCAAAATCTCAAGTGGACGCACTTCACATTTCCCTTGCCGCGCATCATAGGATACAATACCTGTTGACATGGAATTGCAAGCACATTGCGAACGCGAAAATCCTACCAAGAATTCATGGCATTCTGACGGATATGGGGATACCAATTCCGATCATTTGCACCCCCGAGGAGATGCTAGGAGATGAAATCGACGAAAGCTGATAATACGATCGATGAAATCCATGAAATACGGTTCGAGATTTCGGATCGGTTTGGAGGTGACGTATTTGCCATCGCTCAGGATGCGGCTCGCCGACAATCGGCTTCGAATCGACCTTTGTGGCATCCGAAGACCACGAACCAACCGTTGCAGCCAAGCGGCGGGTCAGGCGTTTCTGAATTGGACACTTCTTCTCCCGCCGCTGGCTGAACGGTGGCGTTCGTCCAAATAGATAAGCATGTCCATTTACTACATTGAGACGACAATTCTGAGTTTTTATCATTAGGTCCGATCTGAACCTTCGATGGTCGCACGACGGGACTGGACGCGTAGATGGTTCGACGTTGCTGTTACCTCAGATAGGATTGTATCTAGTGTTGCTGTGTTGGATGAATTGCGCCGCGGTGACTTTCCTGGCCGCGACGATTGCTTGGCAATGCTGGACACGATTGAGATGTTGGATTTGGATGATCCTGTTTTTGAAATCGTCGAGGCCTATTTGGCAAACGCGAACAAATTTGGGCAAATTCGACGGATCAATGGTATACTTGGGCTGTACACTCCAGAACTCGTTACTCCAATGGAATTGGTCGGGGGAAATGTAGCACCATGACAACACCGCCAATAGTAGAAGAAGTTCGAAGGGTGCGGCACGAAATCTCGGCCGAAATCGGGCATGATCCGAAACGCCTAAGGGAACACTACGCGACAATTCAGAATTCGGTGCGTTCGCGGACGATCAACCTCGCAGATCAGGGACCGTATGGACGAACAAAGCATTGCATCGAAGTCGCCGATCAACCACTCCCTGAGGGTGGTTCCTCTGCGGCGACGCGATGATCGCCAGCGTTACGGCAGAAAGATGATGGAATTGAATGAAACGATCTGCCTATCTTGAGACAACCATCATTGGTTACTTAGCAATGCGGAACAGCCGAGATGTTCGTGTGGCGGCAAACCAATTGTCGACGCGTGAGTGGTGGGATGACCATCGACCAGATTTCGACATATTTGTTTCTCAATTCGTACTTGACGAATGTGATCAGGGGGAGCCAACTGCAGCAGACGAGAGGCGGATTTACTTGAAAAACATCCCCGTACTCGACATGAATCAAGCGGTCGAGCAACTCGCGGAAGCTATTGCGATGGAGCTTCAGATACCGCCCAAGGCCCGTATCGACGCATTTCACATTTCCATGGCAGCGGTTCATGGGGTACAATTTCTGTTGACGTGGAACTGCAAGCATATCGCAAATCCCGAACATCGTCCAAGAATCGAGCGGGCTTGTCGAGATCGAGGAATTGAAGTGCCATTGATTTGCACCCCGTTTGACATGCTGGAGATCTAAAATGACCGACCCAATTATTGACGAAGTTCGATCGACACGAGAACGGCTTGCGATGGCTTCTGGTGGAGATATTCATTCAATCGCTGAAGCGGCACGAAAGCGACAAGAGGCTTCAGGAACGAAGACCATTTCACGACCAACGCGCAAGGCAGAAATCAGCCGTAACAATCCGATGCACCCAAGCGGCGGTTCGGCCGTTTCCGGCAAGGATACCTCTACCCCCTCCGCTGGGTGATCGGTGGCGTTCGTTCGTGCTAACGATATTTCGTTCTTAAGGAACGAAGAGGTTTGCAGAATCGGATTGGCGAAGAAGTCAAAAAACATACATGGGAAGAAGCTTGGTCAAATGGTGAAAATCTTAATGGGGAGAATTGGGCGAAAGGCCGAACACGCCATTTCTAGTCGGAGGTGCAAGCCGACGCCAGTAAAAATGCTGTATCCCCAGGTGACCTGGCACCGTAATCGGAGCGTAACGGCGGCATTTCCTCATCGCGATTTTATTAATTATTGCTGATTGGCGGCAGCCGCTACCAACTGGGCAATTTCGGCATCGGTCATTCTCTGTCGTGTCGCTTTTAGCATGTTCGCAAAATGTTTCTGACCGCTTGCTTCCCTAGGGAAGCCAATGTTGTCGCCGGATTCAGGCTCATTTGAAGTCGAAAGGACGTTGCCGGAGGAATCGAGAATGGCGAACCAAGGAATCCCGCCCGAAGCTCCGTCTCGCAGCTTTGCCATGATCTCGCGAGCTCCCGTCCAACGATGATCCATCTTGACCCAGATGTAGTCCTGTTCCCATTGCTTGTTCGCCATCAGAAGCCGTGACAACTGGTGGCAAGGCCCGCACCAAGTCGCCGTCTCTTGAACGAGAATTCGTTTGTTTTCAGCAGCAGCCTTCTTTAGTGCTTCGTCCAGCAAAGTTTGGGCATCGAGAGGTTGCGTTCGATGTTGATCCAGTAACACGAACAACGCATCTTTCGAGAACTCCTCACCGTCACAGAGCTGCTTTATGCCGGCACTCGCTATCAACTCTGCTGACTTGTTGAATACTAGAAGGTGGAAAGCTTCGCGTCCGTCGACCAAATTGAGATTTGATTGCTCTGCCAACTCTTGGGCGGCAAGCAGTCGGTCGCCATCGGTTGGAACCGCCATGATGCGAAAATCGTCGGAGTAAGGTCTAAACGAATCATCTTCATAGCGGACTTGCATCATCCGATGCACTCGTGGATCATCCGGTTTACCGAAAAGGATAATCAGGTTTTGATTCACCAACTCAATTTGCTTAACCGCCCTTTCAAATCGTTCCGACGGCGTGCCATTGACATTGAAGGCTTCCTGGATTTGCTCTTCCAGAGTAGGCGGGACATAAGGCTTTGGTGTCGTTGGAATATTCCGATCGCCTAGGTCCACAATTTGACCTGTTTGTACCATCACTTTTGCAACGTTAACAACACGACCACCAGGATAGTCAGCCAATACGCACTGATACTCCCAACCGGGGACTAGATCGGTCATACTGAAATAGCCATCTTCATCGGTAGTGATCAACTTGCCAAATCGATTGGATGACATTCGATGTTGATCTGTTATGAGAACACCATAGTGTAATTTGACGAGCGATGCTGGTTCGCTGCCATCCTCGGTCAATAATCGCCCTTTTGCTGAACCTAAGCGAGTTAGTCGAAGTTCGACCGACTCGTCATTTGCAGAAATATCTTGGATAGCTCCCATCGTCCGCTCCGCATTGATTGCATGAATGGTCGTTGCTTCCAAAGTTTTGAGTACCTTGAAGGAACCGTCATCGTCGGTAACAGCTTTCCATTCCTCATACTTCATGAAGTTTCGTGCAATGCCATTGACCATAACATCCGCCAGCGGTTCATCGGTTTCATTTGATACGACACGCCCCACGAGCTCATGCTTCTCCATCCCTTCTACATAAAGATTCGTTTGTTTTTCTGGTTCACCTTTGATCACAATTGTTTCCGCTTGCATTCCCTGAATAAAGAGTTTGTACTCACCGTCGCCAACGAAAAATTCGAACTTGCCATCTTGTTGGGTCATCTGATTTGACTGATTGATGGGAGCGACCCATAGGTTGGAGCCCTCTGGATTGGGAAGAATGTCCTTGCCGAGGCTATTTAAATCAATTCCGTACTCAGAGAAGTAGACGAGCTGATTAGCAAGCGGTTGATTGGTGGTCTTGCTCAGAACTTGACCGTAAACCCGCGTGGCCGGACGTAGCTGAAAATCATGCTCGTCTACGGTCTGATTTGGCAGGACCGCAAAACTCGATTGAGATGGTGCAGACCATTTATTGTCGCGGATGGCTAACAAGTAAATTTGATTAGGCGAAACTAGAATTTCATAACAACCATTTTCATCGGTTGGTACGCTAGAATAAAAGTTATCGTATGAATACCCGGCGCCGACGGAAAGCACCGATATGCCCGCAGCAGGTGATCCGTCCGGAAAGCTCACTTTTCCTCGAAGTGGAATTGAACGATTGAGCATGATGTTGAGGTTGCCTTGTTGAACGATGGGGTCGTATTCCCCTCGCGCTCGTTCGTAACCTTTAGCACTTGGCCAAACGGTTATCTGTTGCGTTTGCCAACTTGGAAGCCAATCAAAGGAGGCTTCTCCGTTGGAATCGGTTTTCGTTGTGAAGTAGTCGTTAAAGTAGCTCAAATTCAACTGTTCAGTTTCCGTCTCCTTTTGTAGTAGCCATAGATGTAGTGGGACATCTCTAAGAATCGTGCCAGCATCATCAGTCACCTTGACCTTGAGAGAAGTAGCGCCGTCCAGTCTGAGTGTTAACGTACGATCGAATGGAAACTCGGGAGCTTTGGCGTTTAGATCCGCGTCGCGACCGCGGCCAAGCTCATAAGATCGATAGTCCAAGCCTTTAAAGTCTTTCCACCCTACTACGCTGAGAATTCGTTCGGAAATGGGCAATTTGATATTCGCTTGCCCCGCAGAATCAGTCTGAAAGGGCCCCATTGTGTTCGGATAGCTCAACTGCAACGCAACATTCGCCGATTCGATGGGCAGCCCGGCATCATCGACCACTTGAATCGACGCAACCCTGATAGGTTCGACGCGAATCTCCATGTCTTTTACAGAGGAAGAGTTTTCATTTTCATCACGGGCGTATTGCTGAAACCGATAGAAGCCCATCTTCTCGCCATCTGATGCTTCCGCCCATAGCTTTACATCAGATTTCAGTTCGGGCCCAAGATGGAAATCCAATTGGAAGCTGCCATCATCATTGGTCGCCACAGACATGTCGATCTCGAGGTATTCGAACTGCACATAAACAGTAGCGTTCGAGACAGCAGTGTTATCGGTGTCAATCACACGACCGGAGAATTGGATCAGTGGCAAATCTGGTTTGCCCCGCTTTTTGATTGTTTGTTGCTTAGGATCGCTCTTGTTGTCTCGATAGAACAGCGGTGTAGATTCTTCGGTAGTATTGGCCGACTGAGTTGCTGGAATTTGGGCGAATAAGAGACCGGTGATCAATAATGCTGAAATCGCAGTTAATCCGACGGCAAAACCTCTGGTTATTCGCAGGTCCGCCCGGGAGTTGCTTGCATCTAAAATCCGACGGATGCGACTCTCCAACTCACCCATTGGGGATAGACCGATCCCTAATGAACTGACAAGCACCGGATTCTTCGCAGTTTGTTCGGCTATCTGAAGTATCGAGCGAGCATACTCAACCGGCCGATCGGTCATCGACATCACGACATCATCGCAGATCATCTCACGTAATATGCTCAGTCGCCGCGAAGCCCAGTACAACAGCGGATTCCACCAGTACAGAATGGAAGAAGCCGCTTGCAAAAAGACAACCTGATGGTCGTTTCGCTGAATATGTGTCAACTCATGAGCCAGGACGCTGTGAAGTTGGTCAGAGGTAAGACTGAATGAAATATCCGAGGGTAAAACAATGGTGGGGATTCTCCAGGTGACGACAATCGGAGTTGTCAAAGAATCCGACTCAAGGAAATCGATTGCTCCATCGAGTTTCAAATCTTGTTTGATCTGACCCAGCATTTGTCGCTGCTGGGCTCCTTCGATCGGTCGGCAAGAACGTAAAAACCGTCTGCATAGAAATAGCCTCCACATTTGCCTGATAAGCAACACGACCGTTCCGGCTGCCCAAATGGAAATCAAAATCGCTCCTATCGACGGATACCAAGCGATGCGAGTCGCCTTTGTTAATTCAGGCTGCTGTGCGATAATTGATGTAACGGGTGCATATTCTTGCTTTGCCTGTCTTAGATGCTCACTATCGTTGATTGCTAGGTGGCTCTCTGAGGGAACTTGCCCGATGTTAGGCTGTGACCGCCATTCGTCTTTCGGGGTGTTACTCGCAACATCTACCTGTTGCGGCGTCGTTGGCGCTGGGTCGCTTGTACTTACGGAAAATGGGTGCAATTCCGACGGAAGCTTGCCCAGTGAAAAATGCATGCCAACCCCCACCGCGATCGGGCATAACAAACACCCAATGAGGCTTGCCAGCAGGATTGATGTTCGTTTTGGAAGCGAACGAAAGAGGTAGGACAGACCTAATCCAACGCTAATGCAGATCGTGGTAGCTACCGCGATATTCAGCGCGAACAACTGCGTCGATTGTGAAACGAACATGGACGATACCTTTAACGACCTTTCTTCTTCGAATCGGTTTGATTAGGCATATCGAGCAACGCTTTCAGTCGTTGCAATTCCGATTTAGAGATCTGTTTGGTGCCTAACAGGCTAAGCACAAAACTGGAGGGAGAACCATTAAAGAAGTCTCCAACAAATTCTTTCGCCAACTGGCCTTCGGTCTCTTTCCGATCGACAGCGGCAGTATAGTGAAACACACCGTCGACTTTCTCTCGAATCAACCAGCCTCGTTTCTCGAGCCGATCAACCAAGTTCAAGACAGTCGTTCGACTGACTTCACGATCTTTGCAAATTTGTTCCCAGATTTCTGCGACCGGAAGCCCATCATCAGCACTCCACAGTAACTGCATGATCTCAAATTGGGCGGGCGTTAACGAACCTTCGGGATTTGACATCCACAGATCTCGACTTTCGAATGAATACGACCATTTGGAAAAACGGAAAGCGAACGACAGGCGTCGTCAATGTGGAGTTTCTAACAGAGACGACATGTGTCGTCAACGAATTTTGAGGAATTTTCTGCAAATTGATGTCCGAGTATTTTTCGGGAGCATCAATGCGAAAGTCAGGGCACATTAAGAGATAACGGAGTGCTCATCGCTCACTTGGAGCCAAGTCATGCAGCACAATGCATTGTTTCGGCACTTATTTTCGATCGAAAAGGCCAGGGGGGGGCGCAAAGCGAGGGGAGTGTTATGCGGCGAAGCTGATGGGCGGTGAGGGCGCTGGAGCCTTACCGGAGGGCTAGTGCCCTTTCCGCTGCTATTGGTTCCGCTGCCCGAAGTTAAGTTGGCGGTTTCTTAACTGCCGATTGGCTGTTTTGAGTTCCATAGCCGACTTACAAGCAGGTTAGCTGTTCCAGAGCAAATTGAGATGGCTTATGACTTCACCACTAACCGTCCCAGGACGAACCGTCCCAGGCGATAATTCGCTTTAGCCAACTTGCGACATCCTGGCCGAATGTCTCTAACATGGCTAGACCTTTCTCTTTGCTGGCCAATTGCGGGTGCCCAATATGACCCGGTTCGGTGCGATCTTTTGTTATCCAAGCTCTCGAGCCGGGTCGAAAGGGATTGCCGGGCTCAACTGGCTGTAGATGAGCGAACTCTTTTACCAAACCTGGGTTGATCGCCAACATCATCGATGTCTCCCACTCGCACGCGTGTCCCATATCGCGCTGCACCAATGATTCACAACGTTTCCATGGCTCACTATCCAACGACCAGTAAGTGGTCATCAGCAAAAGCAAATCACTCCGATGTCGGTATCGTTGCCGAAGCTCAAACGTAGCTTGTTTGGCAGGTACATCATTGCCACCATGACCATTGAGAAAGACGATACGTTTGAAACCTGCCGAGATCATATTCTCGGTAATACCGATGAGCATGTCCAAGTAAACGCGAGGAGGTGCAGAGAGTGTTCCACCGAAATCCAGATGATGATCCGAATTACCAAACCACTGCACCGGTGCGACTAGGATTGCGTCACCCAGGATCGCGTGAACTCGACTCACAATCTCCGTTAGCAAAATCGTGTCAGTTGCCACTGGCATGTGGTGGCCATGTTGTTCGATAGCCGCGATCGGAATGACGACCGGTATCTCACGGGATAAGTTTGCAAGGGTCGGCCAAGTTTGTTCAGCAAAGTACATAGTGAATTCGAGTACTACTCAAAAGGAAGGGGACGGGAGAGGTTTGCAGATTCGTGGGACTTGGGTTGCCAATCTAGTTTCGAAACGTCCAGACCCAGTTACGATTAAATCCGTTGTTAATTTGAAATTGGATGATTGAAGAGATAGTCCCACACGGGTTCGTATAGAAAATTTCCGTTTGGGTCTTTGGGGGACGCTTTGCCTGGCTGCACTGCGGAATGGGCTCTACCCGCATCGTTGTTCACGTCAGCAGCCGAAGTTAGACATCGCGAGTTGTTGTACGGAGGTGGGATCGTGCCTACATCCACGATCTCGCCCGATTCGAAAAGACCCAGCAATTCCCAGGAACGGTCGTAGTGATTTCCTGTCCAGCCACCATCTAACACATGGCTGAACCCAAAGTAACGGTTTGCCGCTGTGGCCGAAGGAAGAGATTGCCAATCTTGATCTTGGTCGCGGGGGCCGCATAACATGACAACGCGATCGACGGCCTGATGCTTGGCAAATCGGGCTGCCGTGGTCGAACCGTGCGAGGCCCCCGCTAAAGTCACCTTATCCCAACGAACTTGAGTCTGATCATCATTCAGAAACTGCTCCCACTTACCCTCAGGATTTTCTTTGGCTAGATGAATGAGAAACTGACGAGTTCGCTCCATGACCGAATCCGGTTTGGGAATGTCGATCTCATCGCTAACGTCCTCGCCAATGGCGGCTTCTAAACGCACGTTTCCGCGAGCATAAGGCGTTTTCGGTTGCGGACGACAGAGAATGTTAAACCACTTGTTGGCATAGTGAACTTGAATGGCATGAAGTCCATAGCCATTGAGTCTCGAAAAAAGCTCCTCGTTGTGTGGCATCAACCAAAGTACCAATCGGCCTTGAGTTGGTACACGGGTATCGACTGCCGCGTGCTGAACATCTTGAGGTTTCCCGTCCTTCAAAAAGACAAAGTCGATCTCGGGATGCTCTTTAGTTTGCGGGTCGATTTCGCTGGCTCGCGCCGTAATTTTGAATCGCTGAGGGTGGGAATCCGGATCGGCTCCCGCCGCCTCGCAAACGAAAAGAGCCGTTACCAGCATGAATAAACAAATCAAGCGACAATCGGAGGTCATAATTGGCAACCCGAAAGAACAGGGGGTTTACTTCTGGAGTAATAGCACAGCAACCAAACCTAGAATTAAACAGAAGCAGACGGATATCAGCAGAGTGATGACAATCCATTGATTCCGCTTTTGCTTCTGCCGAGAGCGTATGGGTTTGCCAACACTTTCGATAGAAGCCGTGCCGACCAGTTGTCCCGCGCTCACCATATTGCTCGCGACGGGAGTTAAAGTTGTGTTGCTAGCTGAACCAGCGACCTGTGCTGTTGTTAATCCGGATTCATTAAATAACTCGGCCAGTACCGACCCCGCCGCTGTCCATTGCGTTAATCCATCGAACCAGATTAACGAGTCGGCGGTAACTCGATTCTCCGATATCCACTGGGCGAGCAGTTTTGAATCGGCAGGTCCATACTGCCCGCCGCTCGGGGGTCGAACGTACCATTGCGCTAGAGGATTGGCATCGAAAGCAGCGACCGCCTTGTCCCTTGGCGACGTTTCCTCAATCTTAACGGATTCGACCGGAGACTCTGGCTGAATTGGTTCTTGCGATAGCTTGTCGTCGACCTCTGAAGCGGGTTCTGGTGAGACCGATGCGGTAGTCGCTGTTAACGGGCGATTCTTAACGACAATTTTTTGTTTTGGTTTCGTACTTAGTTCGGATTTCTTAGTCGCAGTCTTGGTTAGGGAGCTCACCATGGCCGAGCGGGCTATGGCCGACTTGGCTTTGGTTTCGATCACTGCGGGGGCCGAGGTGGCTTGCGCGGCGTTGGCCTCCTCGAGGGGAATGGAGAAGTCACAGCTTTCGCGTGGAATCCTAAAAGACCTAGAGCACGCAGGGCACTTGCCTCGTTTGCCTGCTTGAAAGTCCTTCAAATTCAACGGATGATTGCAGTGATGGCACGCGAATCGAATTCCCATGGTTCCCCCGACTTATCGATACGACTCGTGACATTTATTGCAAGACTGATCGATCTTGCCAACAGCGACCCGCGCGCTTTCGGCATCTCCCGCGATGGTCGCAGTCACGACCATACTGGCTGCTTCGGTCATAGATTGAGAAAGCTCAATGTAGGTTTCATCATCGGAGTCACTCATCCCCTGTTGCTGTAGGACCAGACCATAAGCTGCGACTAGCTCGGCGTACTTTTTGACCTCTTCTTTGGACTGCTGGAACTCTTTCTCGCTCGCTGTAAGTTTGGAGAGGTTCTCACGAAGAGCCCATTCCAAGATCTTCATAGCAGGTGTTCGATCTGATGTTTCATCCCAACTGATCGCCTCCGCTTGTCCGGATAGTTTGCTCCCTTTGAGAAGTTCGTTCAGATCTTGAGTTCGCAACTTGGCTTCGTTGAATACTGGTTGGGTACCAACTTTGCAGTTGGATGCCATGCGAGCGAAGATCATTCGGCCGTAGGGAGCTGAGTGTTTCCAGCGTATGTCTTCCGGGTACTCTTGGATGATAGCCATCAACGTGGCCAGCAACGTGAACTCCTTTCTCGCTTCGATTACTCCCCCCGCAGCGAATTTGGCCGGTGTCGTGACCAAGCCGTCGATTCGAAGCCTGGCTTCCTTGATCAAATCCTCGATCGAAGAACCCGATATGAGGGACTTCCATGAACTATTTGACGACTCAGGGGCATTCTCAACGTCTGACTTGGCAGTTGCGGAGTTGGCCATGGCGTTCGAACCGAGCTTTCCAGATGCTTGGCTCCCAGGAGTGGGGCGATCTCCTTGGAGTTGCGCCAAAGCGTCGGCGAAGAAGACCCCGTCATAATCGGCAGGCTTGAATTTTGGGGGGGCCGCCCGATTGGGGCGTTTGATCGGTTTCTGAGAATAGCCGAACTCAGCCCATGTGACTGTGCTAAAGAGAGCGACTGAGCTAAGTATCGGGACCAAGCTAGCGAGGTAAATACGTTTCATAGGATGCCCAGTAGTGACGTTCGACTGCTTCTGATTTTAGTCACATTTGTGTCGAACGTCACCCTGTTTGACTGGCCAGCAGGGTAAAACCGCGGACCATACGCCCTATTTTGCAAGCTATTCGGTCGCAATCAGGATTTGAGGATTTCTTGGACTGCCTCGATTAGCCTGGTCGTCTGCGAAGAGGTTGCGACGGAAATACGGAGGCAATTTGGTCGATCCCAACGCATTCCTGAAGCAATGAGTATCCCACGCTGGGCCAATTGCTCGACCAGCGACGTGAGCTCCGTCTTGCTTTCGGCCCAAATGCATGCAGCATCGCATCGGGCAACGTTAAATCCAAACTCTTTCAGACACTCTGTGATTCTGGTGCGAGATTCGCGAGCCATTTTGCGAGATTGTTCTTGAAAGTCTTCGTCATCCAGCGAGGCGATAGCAGCTGCTAGGCCGCATTGATTCATGCTGAACGAACCGACTCGAAAGTTCTGCATTTGTTCGATGGTTGCCTGAGGGCCGACAGCATAGCCGATTCGCAAGCCTGCAAGTCCATGGATTTTTGAGAAGGTTCGCAGCACAATGATGTTATCGCGCTCGAGGGCCAAAGGAATGGCTGACTCTGACTCAGGCTTATCGAGAAAGTCAATGTAGGCTTCGTCGACCACAGCCAGTATGTTATCTGGAACGCGTTTGAGAAAATCGTACAAGTCGCTTTTACGAGACGCTGTGCCGGTGGGGTTATTGGGATTGTTGATGACGACTACTTTAGTAGTATTGTCGATCGCTTGGTACAAGCCTTCTAAATCGTTGCCGCCGTCGGACAAGAGGGGAACGCGTTTGATAAAGGCTTGCGAGTTTGGCCGCTTGAGGGCAAAGGCTCCTAAAGCTTGATAGCTCGGGTCAGCTTCGACTATCGATCCACCGTCTTGAGTGAACGCGTGAGCGATGGCGAAGAGCAACTCGGTCGATCCTCCAGCGAGCGTCACCCCATGTGACTCTTGGATGGGGATCACCCGAGACGACAGACCAGAAGATTCGGTCATCAGTGGCATGTTGTGCTTAAGTCGCAATCGGTTGGCAAGTTTCGTTGCCACATCGAATGGATAGTACTGCGCGCGCGAAACGGCATCGATGGCAGCAGCGCGAGCTTTGGGGGAGCAGCCCAACGGGTTCTCGTTTAGAAGGATACGAATGGGTAGAGATTCCGATGCTGCATCAGAAATGCCCGTCTCCGCTGAGCCCTCAGCCGACGAGTGGGGAATGCATTCCGCTTCCCAACCAGCGAACGAGTGGTTGTTTAGTGCGCGTGCTGTGACAAAAGTCGAAACAGCACCACCCGCAAAGGCACCGAGCATGCGTCGCCGACTGACGCGAGGATCGTTCATCATTTGAGCTCCTTAAGACTGGATTTGTAGACGCTTCCGATTCATCCCTCTACCTACGGATATTCTTGCAGTCTTGGAGGCTCCTGTCGACAAAAACCTGAAAAATATTACAAGTCGCCAGCCTCTTTCCCATTTTCTCGGGGTGGCCTGGTGAAAAGGTGGCAACCCATTGGGGCTGAGTGGAGGTGGCACATCCTAAAGAACGAAGGGTGTGGAGCGCCAACACGCCTTTCGTTCCTCAGAGCGTGCCACCCAGCCCGCTAGTTTTGCGTCAACTACAGAACTAAGAACGAAAACGTCGGAATCCATACCAGGTACCAAGTCCCAATAGGACGGTCGGAATACTTAAAAGTAGGCTTAGGAAAATGTTTCGTTTGAAGATCTGACGGCGTTCGAAAACGGTTGGGACGGATTCATCGGAAAGACTTGGTGCGGAACGGGAAGTATACCCCTCCCAGAAGTTTGGGGCCGTATCGGGATGAAGCCCAGTTTCCAATCGCCTTATCATGAACTCGGTGCGCTCCCTTTGCCAAAGGTCCGCTTCGGCTCGCAGTCTTTGATACTCTGGGTCGAGCAAAAATTCAGCACCGACAAAGTCCGGTCTATACAGCAAATCTTTTAGTTGCCTACCCGCTGGTGCTCCTGGCACCAGGGAACCACGACCCATTTCGATCAATTCGCTGCACCTAAGCCAGGCAAAGTAAGCCAACGAATTCCTACCACCAGTACGATTTGGAGCGAAGCCTTTCGAGTGAACTTGTAAAACCAGGTTGAGGGCATAGAACACGTCGACACTTTCCCAGGCATTTCCCAGCACAACAAGCCCCATTAGTCCATTCATTGCTTCATCTACGTCTTCTGGATCCGGAAAACTTGTATCGTATATACCTGGAGGCCAATCAACGAAGCTCGGTAAAGTGTTGTAAGGTTCCATCTGCGGTGGATCCAAAATCCATCTCATGGCCCGGAGTTGATATTTTTCTCGTCCAAAGTGAGCATCTGGGTTTAGCTCGATAGCCTTCTCTATCTCGAGACATGCTCTCTCCACAGGTCCCATGCTCGAGCGGTCTGCCCCATTGGATATCCATTGGTGGATTATGAATGTCCCAAGATTGGCGTGATAGCGATAGTCGTGGTCCGCAATATCCAATTGCATCGCTCGCATTCGGTCTAGCCTCAAACGCTTTCGAGCCATCCATTCTATTGCCGCATCGTGTTGACCAAGCCGATCACAAGCAACAGCGGCATCATCATATGCATTTAGGTCATCCGACTCGCTATCGATTTGGGACTGAATGCGGGTAAGACGCATTTCGTAGTAAAGTGCTGGGTTCCGTTCGAATCGGCCCGTCAAAATTGCAACCAACTCTGGTAACCCGCGTGCTTCAGTCGCTAGCGTATCCCTGTCCCAAAGGCATGCAATAACACTCAACGGCATTCCAAAAACCAGAAAGAAAGCGATCAAGTTGCGAAGCATTAGTTGATTCCTCCCGGCAAACGGTGTGTTGACTGGCTACGAATTCTACCCGACAATTGAGGACTAAGTGGTGGTAGGGGTAATCTCGGTCAAGAATCCGATTAACGAAAACTTTACCATTCTCGCATTCATAATTGGGATAAGATTGGTAACTATCGCACAGACCATTCGGTCCTTCCCTGATTGTTTCTCAGACGATTCTTCAACACGTTAAAATACCTTGGTGGATTGAAATGCTTTCTAGATACTTTGGCGGCTTGGCTCTCAGTCTATCTTTCGGTTCTGCATTGTTGGCTGAGGATTGGCCTCAATGGATGGGACCTAATCGGGATGGCCAGTGGACAGAGACTGGGATCATCGACGCTATTCCCGAGTCTGGCCTGCCGGTTCTGTGGCGCACTCCTGTTGGTGGGGGCTATTCCGGGCCTGCTGTCTCGCAAGGTCGAGTTCTTGTTACTGATTACCAAGCGGTTAAGCCTGAAGTGAATAATGATCCTAGCACTCGGGATTCTCGTGAAGGCAAGGAACGAATCTTATGCCTCGATTTCAAAACAGGTGCAGAGCTTTGGAAGGTTGAGTACCAACGACCTTATAGCGTGTCCTACGCGGCTGGTCCTCGTGCAACACCGACCGTCGACGGGGATTTGGTCTTCTGCTTGGGCGCGGAAGGAGACTTGCTCTGCCTGAAACTAGAGTCCGGCGAAGAAGTCTGGAAAATGAATCTTAACGAAGTCTATCAAGCTCAGACTCCGATATGGGGGCATTCGGCGCACCCATTGGTTCATGGTGATTTGTTGTATTGCTTGGCCGGTGGCAAGGATAGCTTGGTCGTAGCACTGGATAAACGCACGGGCAAAGAAATTTGGGGGGCTTTGAACGCCAGCGAAATCGGTTATTGCCCTCCCTCGGTCGCGACGATTAACGGGGTTGAGCAACTCGTTGTCTGGACTCCAGATGCTGTCGTAGGTTTGGATTTGAAGTCGGGAAAGTCTAACTGGACTTATCCTCTTTCGCCCAAGTATGCGATGTCGATTGCTGCCCCTAGATTCCAAGGTAGAAAGTTCTTCGCGAGTGGAATTGGTGAGGTCGCAGCGATGGTCGAATTTACCGAAACGGGCAAACCGGAGAAGACACTTTGGTCAGGCGGTGATATCAAGAAGGGGCTTTACAGTGGCAACGCGACGCCCCTGTGGCTCGGGGATGTTATCTACGGGGCTGATTGCGGAAGCGGTCAATTCATTGCAGTCGATGCAAAGACCGGCAAACGCCTTTGGGAAACCTACAAGCTGACGGCGGGCGGGGAACGACGGGCCTCGCACGGTACTGCGTTTCTGGTGCAGAACGATTGGCGTTCGTTTATCTTTGCGGAAACGGGCGATCTGATTCTTGCCAAGCTTTCCAAAGATGGTTTCGAAGAGAAAGGACGCATGAAAGTTCTCGAGCCCACCGGTGAATGCTTTGGACGGGATGTGGTTTGGTCTCATCCCGCATTCGCTAATCGTTGTGTCGTAGTTCGAAACGATAAGGAAATCGTGTGTGTGAGTCTGGCTGCGGAATAGAGAACGGGATTAGCTAAAACGAGTGGCAGATGAAAAACTTTACGCAAATTCAGGACACCAACTGTCGAAAGATGTGTGTCGAAAAATACATGCAGTATCTTTCGACATACATTTTTCGACAGTCTCCAAGCCAGGTGCATTTGTTTTCAATCGGTCAATCAAAGTGATCGTCGGCCGTCGTATCGAGATGGCCCGATTTGTTGATCGCCAGCAGAATTCGAACGGCTACGAGCAAAGAGGTTAGGAACCCCGCCAACCCCAGGATCGATAAATCTTGCAACCCAAACGGTCCACCTTTCGTAAATAGAAGAGGTGGAACTTTAGATGCCATTAATATGGACGATCCGAGCAACAGCGAGCTGGTCAATAGCCCCAGTACAAGTCGGTTGATTGACGGGCTCAATCCACGATGCGAGAGGTGCACGTCCAAACGCCCCTCTTGGATGAGTTCCATGAGTGAACTGATTTGCGATGGCATCCGCTCGACTAACCCCTCTAGCTCAACATATAACCGGCGGATGCGCCGAAGCTGACGGCGAGGTGAAAATCGACCTCGTCTCAATTGCATAACAGCCGGTTGGACAGCTTCTAGAATACTGAATCCGGGGGATAGCTCTCTAATGGTTCCCTGTAGTGTAACCAAAGTCTTGATGAGCAGCCCCATCTGGCTTGGAAGTGTGATACGATGCCGGTGGAGAATATCGGTGGCATCATTGAGTGCCATCGCTAGATCGATCGATTCAATCGGCTGGCTGGAATAAGTCGCAATCAAATCTGCAACATCGTTGGAAAGCATGGCTTCGTCGATAGCTGGTGGAATCTTGCCCGCACGCTTGATCAGCGATGTTAACAGTGCGGAATCCTGGCAATAGACGGCGAAAAGCATTTCCTCGATGGCTTGTCGCAGCGTATCATCGATCCGGCCCACCATGCCAAAGTCTAACAAGCCTATCGAGCCATCTTTCTGGATGAGAATATTACCGGGATGGGGGTCGGCATGATACAGCCCGCGAACGAAGATCATGTCCACATAAAGCGATGCGATGCGCTTCGCCACGTCTCGGCGCTCTTCGTCCGAGTGCTCTGCATGCAAACTAAGCGAATGTATGGAATCTCCCTCGAGCTTTTCCATGGTCAGCATGCGCGAAGTAGAAAATGCAGGATAGGTGATTGGAATGCGAAGCTTTTCGGATTCCATCAATAGTCGATGAAAGACCTGCAGATTGGAAATTTCTCGGGAGAAGCTCAGTTCGCGGCGTAACGTTCTCGAAAGTTGCTCGATCAACGACTTGGGCTGCCAGGCCGCTAGCTCGGGAATTCGATCGGCCATGACCGCCAAGCCGTGCAGCACCTCCAGGTCCTCGTTTACCTTGGCCTGAATATTGACGTGCTGTACCTTGACGACTACCTGGGTGCCATCCAACAGGGTGGCATCGTGGACTTGACCTATCGAAGCTGACGCGACCGGTATCTCGGCAAAGTGAGTGAAGACTTCGCGCATGGGGCGTTTGAGTTCACGCTCCACGACCTCTAGAACCTCGGCGTAAGTATCGGGAGGAACCTGTGTTTGTAGACTTTGCAGCTCCTTTGCCAGTTCCGAACCGACTAGGTCGGGCCTCAGCGACAGCACTTGACCGAGCTTGATAAACGTCGGGCCAAGATCGGTTAGAGCCATGCGAATGCGAGCTTCGCGACTATAACTGGAGAGTGGCGTGCCGGCGTCGTCCTTGATCCAATCTCTAATAAAGTCCACGCGCAAACGGCTAAGCCAATCCGCTAAACCGTATCGCCGGAGTATTACGATAATTTCCTGCCAACGTCTTAGGTTGCGATAGTAACGCGGCAAAGAACTGATTCGCATAGTTATTTAAAAGCCCGCGGTGGAGGCGGAAGGATAGCAGGATTTAAGTTCGCATCGGTGCGCATCGCATCGAACTTTTCCTTGATACGGTTTCGATATTCTTCTGGATTGAGGGTTCCTACCGCGATAGGCTGATCCCGAACAGCCTCTTCATCGGTCCAGCGCAGACTGAATTGTGTGGCTGCGAACTCGATCAGCATTCTCGATTCATTTGCAAAGATAGTTTGGGTAAACGTGGAGGTGCGAGCGCATTCGTTGTCGTGTGACATATGCAGTAAATCGCCGGTCCGCAAATCGAGGATCGCCAACGAAGCCATAGACGCGAACGAGTTGTTATTGATTCTGGGCAAATCGATCCGCCGTGTGAATACGAGCGCAGGACTTTCGTCTCGACTCTGCAGGAGTGGAAAAGAGTAGTTCACCACCGGAACTGGTTTCTTCCAGGCCAAGGATCCGTCAGTTGCCGATATGGCGAAGACAGGTCCACTGACGGGTGCGAACGAATCTTCTAGCAAGCTTGGGAAGATCTGTAGCTCCGGGATCTTGATGTTGGAGTTGTAGGGGAGCACGATGACTTTGTCTCGGAATCGAGCGATTGCAAGCCGCTTCTCGACACGATCGGTTTGGGTCGGCTCCAATGCGGAACGGTCGTACTCTATCCTGCCAGAATACTCTTTCTGGTCTGACACATTCCAATAGTAGTACTGCCCTGCGTTATCCAATGCGATTAGCCCTACTGCCGCGTCGGCCCCTATAGTCACGTCCGCAGAAAAGGTTCTCTCGAGAAGCACCTTGGTTTCCGACAAGTCAACCATCCGCGCTAAGCCACTTTGCGAATCACCAAAGAATGCATAGCGACCCAGTGGGAAAAATTCGTTAGTCGATTGTTTAAAGGGTGTGGATCGGAGCTCTCGTCCATCTCGCAGATCATACTCTTTGATTTCGCGGCCTGGACGAACCGCATAAACGATGTTTCCGTGAACAGAGAAGAAATTCCCCGCCATACCGGTTCTGCTCCAGAGCACTTTCTTGCTGTTGAGATCGAGCAATTCTAGTTTCTCATTTTCGAAGACCAACACGCCTCGGCGACTAACCGAAAGAACTCCAAAACCTCGTTCGGAAACGCGGGCTCCCCAAAAGGAAAGGAAATCCCCACGCGTCGTTCTACCACCCCTTACTTGCGGAGGTGGAGTGTAGGACGTGTGCCATAACTCCGATAGCTCGGAGAAAGAGGCGTTTTCGTCAAGCCCGTTGAGTACAACCAAGGTGCGATTGCTTTCGAGAATCAGGCGTCCATCGACTGCGTAAACGGTCGGAGAGGTCCGATCCCAATCGATGCTGGAAACTTTCATCTTCCAACCTAGGCGTGAATCGGGATTAAACATCGAGAGATCTTTGGAGGCATCGCCCCATCGCAAGTCCCAGCCTCTCAAAGCATCCCCGATGACTCTCGCCACGTTGGCTTGTGACGGGCTAGGTCTGAACAAGGTGTTTTGGTAGGTCACCTGTTCACTTCGCAGAGTCTCAACGACGACTTTCCCCTTGGGCCATTTGGGTTGCTCGGTAGCAGTAGCGAAAATGCCATCTGCGTTAAACTCTGAAAACCCACGAGGTATGAATCGCTGCGACTGAAGCATGGTCTCTTTCCAGGTTATCAGCTCCTTGCGGGCATCATCCCCTTGAGATTCGATCAACTGAAAAGCCAATCGTTCACGAGAAGTGGCGACATAGATCTTGGCCAGCAACATTCGTCCAACGGTATCGTCCACAAGACAGTCCGATAGCGAATCGGCGGTTTCTCTTTCGAGAAGCAAAGTCTCGGCATCCAAATATCGACGTTCAACGATCAGCTCTTCAGCAAAGCGATGACGCATAGGTACCGTGCCTGGAACACCACGAAGCAACGCGAGCCGCTTTCGCAAAGAAATGGGAGACAAATACTCAAGACTTTCGAGCTGCTTTGTAATTGCCGACTCAAGATTAGGGTATTGGGAAAGATCACCCAACTGCTCCACCGTTTTTTCGATCTTGGTCGCCAGCCATTGTTCTGGCTGCAACGAAACACCGGGCTGGCTCCGAACCAATTCCGAATCACCCAGCAGGTCGGTTTGTCGATTGGACAACAGCTCGACCATCTCTAATGCTTTTAATAGGACCTCGTCGTAACGGCCTCTGGCTTCCAGGGACTCGATCAACCGACTGATATAGTTTATGTCGTCACTCATGGCGATCGAGAACTGGGAAACCCGCCCAATGAATTTGTCAAAATCCATTTCCAAGGCTAACGACGAAGCCTTTTTCAATTGCAACCAACTGGTGGGATCCGTTGGGTCAACGTTGTATGCCTTCTCCAGTATGTCGAGTGCATCCTCAACTCGGTTATCCGAAAGAGCCATCTCTCCTTGCTTGACCAAAGATTCGATGGAGACCGATTCCATGGCTAGTTCCGTCTTTAGTGACTCGCTTACAATCGATTTAATCGGGTAAGCGGTTAGCTGAAACGGGGACATCGAAAGAATACGATCTGTAGCAAATAGAAGATTGCCGAGCGGTTCGTCGTGAGTTGTCGTGTTCGTGATGCGACCATTCGTTACATCAATTTCGAGGATCTGCTGCTTTGAGGTGGGTAGGTAATAGAACTGATCTCGCCTTAGTCCACGCCCCACGACCTGTGCATCATTCCCTAACTGGGAGATGTTCCAAAGCATCTTGCCACTTCGCAGATCGAGCCCGACGACAGAGTTTTGACAAACACAGAGAATTGTCTCGCCCGAAATACCACCAACGTAGCGGAAGGTGCCAAGCTCAGATTGAGCGATTTGCCAGAGGACTTTGCCGTTTATCACCGAAACCGCGAAAAGCTCGGAGCTATCGACTGGCGCGTATACTGCGACTCCTTTGGAGATGACTGGAGCCAGATCGGCAGATCGAGAATCAAATGCGGAATAGTCTCCCAATTGCGTGACGCCAAACGCGCTCGCTTGTGCAAGGGAATAGGAATCGCGCACGTCGTATTTGAACGCCCAGGCTAACGTCTTGCTTTGTCGATCAAACGCGACCAGATGGCCAGAAATGGTAGGGCATAGAACTATGTTGCCCTCTATAGACGGCATAGCTCCAATGCTGCGAAGCAACGCGTCATCCGTGATCGGGCCTGACAGGTTGGCTACCAATGGTTGACTCCATGCTAATTTCCCAGAAGCAGGATTCAGTGCGAAAAGAAACACCTCACCATTCTGTTCCCCCAGGATAAACAACTCGCGATCCGAAGGCTGCGGAGCTCCCAAAAAGTAAGTGTTCGCTAACTGCGGTTCGATCGGGCTCACCGAACCACCGACTTCCCAGAGAATTTTTCCTTGCTCGGCCACACTCCAGCATTGCAGCACATTGTTGGGCTGCTCCATTCCAGGTCGCATGATTCGGTTTGTTTGACCAATGGCGAATCGCTCGGCGACGTCAATGCTAGGGCGTTCGCAAAGTCCGAACACACGCTTGCCGTCGCTGGACAACTGTCCGTAAACGGATTCACCCCAGACGCGTTTGATTAGATAATCTGGTGCCGCCGATTCTTCCATATTCCTCCCTCGCGAAGTCAGGAAGCGATCGGGTGAGAAACTGATCGGCATTCCCGTATACGCGCACTCCCACAAGAACATTCCAGTGGGTATGTCGAAAGCGAGGATGCGATGGTCGTAAGTTGGAAAGATAACCACCCGTCCGACATGGATGGGAACGCGAGATGGGATGAGGAATGCATCGCGATCGTTTCGATCCAATTGTGCCTTAACCGTCGATCCCAACGCTCGAATACGGAATGTTGATTCATGAACCTCGGCATGCCAAGATCGGGTGGTTAACACCTTGCCAGCTAGCGTGTTCGCATTGCGTCGACTGTTGCCCCCAAAGGTAAGGGGCTGACTGATGATGCGATCTTGATAAGCAGGCTGCCCCTCGGTGAGTTGATCTAGCAGTGTACTGGTGTCAGTGCTGCTGTTCCATTCCAGCTCTTTACCGTTCCATGAGACCTTTGTTGATGGAGTGCTTCCCCGAAGTAATTCTAACACCTCGACCGCATTGGTCCGATCCCCTATCGAAGCTAGGTTCGTAGCCGCAGCAAAGGCGACTCGTGGCCCTAAACTTTCCACTGCTTTGGATTGCGAAAAGAGTCGCAGATATAGCGTCGCCGCACGACTCGCGTCACCGAGTCGTACCGCCCGTTCAGCGAGCAGCAACGCCGCGTCACGACCTACGGGGAGGAAACTGAACTTGGTCGCTAATTCGGACAGCGTGGCCCAATCGGAGCTTTCGGTTGCTTCTTTAAAGCGAGCTTCGGCCTCCAAGCCATACTTGATTTCGAGAAGCTTAAACGCATCCTGAGGTAGCCGATCGATCAAGCTGTAGACTCGCTGGAACAGAGAACCTTTGACCATACTTCCACTACCCCGCTTGTTCGGAGACAAGAAGAAGTCGTAGCCGAGATCGTCTGAGTTCTCCGTTTCGAGGCCCAGAAGGCTTCCGAGTGCCACGATGGCTGCGTTCCACTGTTCATTCTCGATCGCATTCTCGGCATCTTGCAGAATGGACATGACTTCGCGGGCCGGTCGAGTCAAATCGGATTCTCGCTTCGTGCGTTGCCTACCCATCAATTGGGCGTGGCATATCTCTGGCAGAATCGAGAACACAATCAGAATGATAGCGATTCCCTTAAAGACTCCGAGCCTGGTTGCCCGGTGTTGCGGAGTGCAGTGCACGGAATCGAGCGAAGTCGGAATTGGGTTGTGTGTCATCGCATCCATTGCTCATTGAGGACTCAAAACTAACGCGGTAGGCTTCGAACCAAACTCGAGACCTATCATCAGTGTATCTTGAACTCCCAGGAAACTAAACACGCTCCGGTCGCCAAAACGCGGGGAATTGCAACGGTAATCGACGGAGGCCTGACAGGATAGCTTCTCCAGAATTCGCAACAAATCAGTCAAGCTCCGAAAAACAAGCCGAAATCTCTACAGTCTCAGTTCGGTCAAAACGGCGACGACAAACCCGCCCGCCACAAAAATGGCAGACGTCTTTTTGGAATAGGAGCCGGCGGTCTCCAGGGCAAAGGGCCTCGTTGCCTCGTCCACTACAACAGCCGGGCCTCGTTGCCTCGTCCACTACAACAGCCGGGCCTCGTGGCCTTGTCCACTACCGAGCCTACCCGAACTAATCGGGAGGTAGAATGGGATTGCCACTCGCCTTAGGACGTCTGAAACGATGGCAAGCAGAACCAACAAAACCATCAGACCAAAATTCAACACCAGATAGGACCTCAAATTGCTTTGATTTCGGTACTCCTGGTTTTGACAGGCCTCAATATCGTGGGGGCTGGTTGTGGTGCTCATTGTGCTTTTTTCCTCGGGGGCAGTTAGCTGGAGCGATCGTGCTTGGTTTTCCAAGCTCCAACGATTGCGAGACAGAGAGTCAAAATCAAGAACGTCCCGAATGCCAGGATATCTTTGTTGGGCAAGTAACCTGCTAGACCACTCCCCCTCGCCTCGAACCATTGGGTAATGGCTGGACTAAAATTCATCAACGAAATCAGAACCGCAGCGATCGCCCCGCCAGCGATATAACCGGAACTGAGTAGAACAGCCGGGCTGGAATCGTCTTCTCCTTGTGATCTTCCTTTCCATTTGTCGGCCAAGTACCTCACCATGCCTCCCACGAAAATAGGAGTCGATGCTGAGAGTGGTAGATAGACACCGACCGCAAACGGTAAACTCGCGACACCACTTAGCTCGAGTGTCACTGCGATTAGAACCCCCAGCATTACCAAGCCCCACGGCAGTCGTCGGTCCAAAATCCCGTCGATGATCAGTTGCATGAGCACGGTCTTTGGTGCCTCATATCGAGTGGTTGGGTTGCCTGCATCATCACTCTTCAATACTCCGTTTATCGCGGGATCAACCAGGTAGACAGGTTTGCCATCGGCATCGATGAGATATTTCCCAGGCGGCAGCTCCCGATCGGTTTCCGCTCGGCCCAAGATCAAAACGGAGTAATCGTTGGTATCATCCGAGTAAGGCCCCGAATTGACGCGTCCCTTGGGAAGCCCGTCGGTATCGACCACTACGGAGGCATAGGGTGATACCGCGTTCTTACTATAGGTAGTATTGGCTTCGTTCATCGCTAGAAGGACTAGGCCGACAAAAAATGCGCATGTGAGTGCACCGATAAGAATGGCGATCTGCTGTGAACGAGGCGTTGCACCGACCAGATGCCCAACCTTGAGGGCTTGAGCTGTACTACCTCCGTTCGAGCACGCGATACAGACGACACCCGCCACCGTCAATGCTGTGAGTTTGATCTCTTTGTTGATGGTCACGAGCCCAAAGGAATCGAGTAGCAGCAATATCAAGCATGTGAGCAAAAGGGTCGCAACCGTCATGCCTGAGATAGGGCTGGAGGTTGAGCCGATTTCTCCGGTGATCCGTGCCGCAACAGTTACGAAAAGAAAGGCAAAGACCATAATCATCAGGGCTGCAACGAAGCCTGTGAATCCGAACCCCAATCCGAGTTGAGGAACGGCCATAAGACTGAGTACCAGCACGATGCTGCCGCCGAAGACGATCGGTAACGGTATATCCTTTTCTGTACGTAACCCGGTTGTGCCAGCGACTTTGGCCCGGTTCAAGTCACGCAGGCTCGAGAACAATGCGGCCAAGATTACCGGCATGGCTTGTATCATGCTGATGATTCCCCCGGCGGCTACCGCACCTGCACCGATGTAGAGTATGTAGTTGTTCCTAATGTCATCGTCATCCATGTCGCTTATGAGCATGGTCGCAGGCTCGAGAGGTTGCGCGAGCCCCTCGCCAAAGTAGACGATCATCGGTGCTATGACGAGGTACGCCAGAACACCGCCCGCAACCATGATGGATGAGATCTTGGGACCAATAATGTAGCCGACGCCGAGAAGAGTGGGGCTAGCCTCTAGCCCGAGGCTAGCACCTTTTAGCCCGACCGCTTTACCGGCTGCGTTTACCGTATGGAGAGCGAGAGAGACTGCGTCAGACCAAAGCTTGAGGCCACCCATGAGCAGTTGGTAAGCGAAGCTGAGTGCGAACCCAGCAAAGATCATGATGGCATTGCCGCCACCTTTCTCGCCAGCCACCAATACTTCGGCGCAAGCCTTACCTTCTGGGAAGATGAGCTTGCCATGTTGCTTGACCATGAACGCTTGTCGGAGAGGGATCATGAGAAGAATCCCGAGCAACCCGCCAAAGACACTAATGGTCATGACTCGGACAACATCGATTTCGAAGCCCAGCAGCAACAAGGCGGGCATGATCATCCCGACGGCAAACGCCAGCGATTCACCAGCGGAGCCCGCTGTTTGGACGATATTGTGTTCGAGAATGGTAGATTTTCGTCCTCCCGTCAGCCTGCTCAAGATTCGGAAGAACGTGAGTGCTAAGACCGCGACCGGGATCGAGGCGGAGACGGTTAGCCCCACCTTGATGACCAAATACATCGACGAAGCCCCAAAGATAATCCCTAAGAGAGAGCCCATGACCAGCGGCCCCCATGTAAACTCGGGAACGTTCGAATCCTCGGGAATAAACGGCTGAAAGTCGTTCTTGGTAGTATCGGCCATCAGTACCTTGAAGTGGCTAATGAGGAAAAATCAGAATAGAACCCAAAGGGTTGCCGGGGGTGAGAAAGCTGGAGAGAGGAAAGCTTTCGCAAGAGTGCAACTCCGCGGAATTATACAACTTGGTGCGAGCGGTTGGGAGCAGGTTAGTTAGAATAGCGATCGCCGGATGGCGGAATCGGATAATTTCCCAACGGGAATGATACCGGGAGGGTTGCGACTGGCTGCAAAATAAACTAGACAAATCCAAGTTCGAGTTGGCGATCGCTGATGAACAGTGGTCGCGAAGTATTTTTCCTATTGTGATGAAAGAGGTTGTGCGTGGAGTCTTCAACCGTGTCAACGCCAGGAAACCCTGCCAGCAGTGCGGGCACTGGTCACCCCGTGGGTTTTTGGTTTTTCTTTTGGGGTGAGTTTGCTGAACGATGTTCGTACTATGGTATGCGAGCGATCTTGGCGATGTACATGATCGACAAACTCGGTGTCGATAAGGGGAACGCGGGGACTTATATGTCTCTGTTCATTGCTGCCTGCTACTTTTTCCCTCTAATCGGAGGTTGGGTTGCGGATAACTTTTTGGGCAAGTACTGGACGATCGTGTTGTTTAGTGTCCCGTACGTTGTAGCTCAGTTTATTGTGGGGATCGAGAATCCGATCATCGTGATGGGCGCTCTGGTTTTGCTTGCCATGGGATCGGGGGTAATCAAACCAAACATCTCTACGCTGATGGGATTAACCTACGATCAGCAGCGGCCAGGGCAATCCCAGTTACGCAGTTCCGCGTTTTCGTGGTTCTATATGGCCATCAATATTGGTGCGTTTCTATCGCAGTCAACCATGCCATGGTTGCGAGATAAATATGACTACCAGATTGCGTTCATGTTCCCGGCTGGCTTGATGGCTTTGGCCCTGGTAATCTTTGCTCTGGGCAAGAGATTCTATGGTCAGGAGACGATCGTCCAATTGGTAACCACTCCTCCAGCCGATGGTGAGACTGGCTACAAGACCATTACGGGCGTACCCATTGTCAAGCAATACGTAACACCTGAAGAAAAGCAGAACCGTCGCGCTTTGAGACTACAAACGCTCCAGCGTATCGGTCTGCTCTTCTTAACGGTCATGTTCTTCTGGGCGATCTTTGACCAATCAGCTAGTACTTGGATTTTCTTTGCTAATACCTATATGGACTGCACGTTGTTCGGTGTGCCTGTTCCGCCGGATGCTATCCAGGCCTTCAATGCTCTGTTTATCATCGCTATGGTGCCGCTGAGCGTCGTGATATTTAAAGCGTTTCCGATCAAGGCGACCAATAAGATCGCACTCGGATTCGGTTTTACGGCTCTTAGCATGGCGATCATGAGTTTTTCGGGATTCATGGCTGGTGCATCGCAGAAAGGGACCAAGCTAACGTTCTCCGATGGTTATGTCGTACTGCCAGCTTCCACAGAAGCGCTCGACAAGGTTACGGATACATTAACCATGGGGGGGGCCTCCCTTTCAGGTGTTACCTCCAATTACGATAACGCGAAAAAGAAACTCACCATCAAAGCAGGAGAGTTGGCGATAGCGGACAAACCGACCATGCCACTCGCCAATAGTGTCGCAAGTCTCACTGACTTAGTGGACGGGACAAATGTTTTGGAAGTCGTTAAGTCAGGTGAAGCTAAAGCTGGGGAGATCGCCATCGTTGCTGACGTGGTGGATTGGGTAAAGCCTGCGGAGCGAGTCACCGTTTGGTGGCAGGTTCTGGCTTACTTAATTCTTACAGCAGGCGAGGTTCTCGTGTCGATTACCGGTCTCGAGCTGGCGTTCGTGGCAGCTCCCGCGTCCATGAAGAGTTTCGTGACTGCCTGTTGGTTAGCCGTCGTGTTCCTAGCTAACCTACTAATCAACGCACCGATTACTCAGCTCTACCCGTTGATGCCTCCCACCTTCTACTTCGGACTGTTAGGAGTCGCAATGGCAGCTATTCTGTTGGTTTACTTCCCCATTGCGGCACGTTTCAACGCAGGGCTTGAGGCGGGAGCGAACGCGTAAGTTACGACTGTAGGCAACAATAATGGTATTCGATTCGCATTCGATCTTAGAGAAGGCTAAAGCGGGCGATGATGACGCCAAGGGTGAGCTCCTGGAGAGATTTCGTCCTTATTTAAATGTCATTGCCCAGCGTCATCTCGACGATCGACTGCGAGGTCGGCTCGATTTTACGGACGTCGTTCAAACGACGTTTCTCGAGGCGGCTCGCGATTTCAGTGCGTTTCGCGGTGATTCGATCGATTCGTTGCTGGCATGGCTTCGCAACATCTTGCGCAACAATATTCACACCGCTCACCAGCAACATCTGGGGACACAAAAGCGGTCGGCCCGGATGGAGACTAAACTATCCATCCCCTCCGATTCCGGTGGAAGTTCGCTCGGTATGGAGCATATCATTCCCGCTGAGACCTCCACGCCGAGTCAGCGTGTGATGAAGAATGAGACCGCCGCCTTGCTCGCCGTTCATCTGGAACGCATACCGGAAACCCAGCAGGAAGCCATTCGTTTGCGGTATGTCGAGGGGCTGTCTTTGAAGGATATCTCCGAGCGAATGGGGAAATCGGAGATGGCAGTCGCCGGACTTCTCAAACGGGGATTGCGATCGTTGCGAGAATACCTTGGTGACAGTCGAAGCGGTTGACTTTTCGCCGACCCGGAATTGGACGGTACTTTGCAAAGGAAGAACTAAACGAGCGATTCGCCCCTGCCAAAGCGGTAGCTTCGGGACTCGTAGATGGAGTTGGCCGTAGGGAGCCTTGCTGCTAGCTCAGCAGCTCGGCGTTGATCGCTTGGGTGGGTCGAGGCCCATTCCGGAGTGCCACTCGATCCGTTATCAGCAAATCGTCCCCAGAAGAGCGGGGCTTCTGAGGGGTCGTAGCCAGCCTTGGACATCAGCATGAGACCAATCTCATCCGCCTCCGTTTCGTGCTTGCGACTATAGGGAAGAAGCAGGCCGTAGCGTGCTCCTGTCCCGAAGGCTTGCATCGCTAGCTGACGAGTGGCCGGAGTGACATCATTCATCATCCATCCCATCATGGTGCTGATACCCGAGACGCCTGCTTGCTGGCTCATGCGTTCGGCTCCGTGATGGGCGATGGCATGCGCAACCTCGTGGCTCATAACGACCGCGAGACCTGCTTCGTTCTGGCAGATTGGCATGATCCCCTCATAGATTGCGACTTTGCCACCAGGGAGACAGAAGGCGTTTTGTGTTGGGTCAGCCAGCAGGCGAAACTCCCATTGAAACCGAGGTTGATTCGCTTCGGCTGCGATTCGCTGCCCCACGCGGCTGACGATTTGCTGCCAATGGGCGTTCTGCGAAGCAGGGACGGATTGCACGATTTCGTTGAAACTCTGTTGTCCGAGCTGCATCTCCATGGATGTTGGAATTAGTTTTAGTTGTGGACGCCCGGTAACCGGTGCGCTCCTACATCCGCAGCAACCAAAGAGTGTTGCCGTTCCGGCCATCAAGATTTCACGTCGATTCGGCATCGTTTCAACCAGAAAAACCGCGTTAATTCCCGCAAAAACTACTATCTATCGAATTTCCTGTCCCCCCGGCAAGTTCAATATCGCAACCACAAACAGGTCCCGACCAGGTGTCCTGCGCCACGAACAGGTACTGCCGAGGGGATTTTTCCAATGCATAGCTCAAAGAACCAAGGAATCAATCAATGCAGATTAGTAGGGCTTATTAAGAGAGCCATTTTTTTCTTGCCGGTGGGGGCTGGAGCGCAAGAATCAAGCTGCTCGGAAACGCGGGGAGTAGGTTTTGGTCCAAAGCTCGAGGTCAAAACACCTACATCCCCCCCCAAATGGTGTGGCAGCTCGAATTTTCGGGATTCGAATTGCCGACCAAATGGTTTCCAAGCAGACTGGATAGGGCAGGGATGCGAGTGCAAAAGCTACCGAAAGGAGGATCGGCATTCATTTCCCTCGTAGAAACGTCCCCGGTTCATGGCAAACGTAGATCGTGCATACAATCATATTCGAAACGAACTGGCTCAAGTCGGCTTGCTCGCGGACGGTGTGTACCTCGATGCTGTCGAGCTGTGCATATCCCATGCAAAAAGCGGCTGTGGCGGTGAGAGAGGCTACGTCTTTGAGTACGTTGGCCACTATGCGAAGTGGGGTTACAAGCCCGGAGTAATTTACCTCCCCCGCGATCTGCCTTATATTTCCCACAAGCCTGGTCATACATTGATGGATACCATCCGTCATGAGTACGCGCATGCCTGGTACTACATCGACCCAGGCTTTTTCCGGCAGGACTGGTTCGTGCACACGTTTGGTGCCGCATACAGCAACGAAACCCCGGAGCCTTACCGTGCCTGGCGTAAGGAGCTCAAGCGAGATCCTGCCTATCAAAAGGGAAAGCAGCGACGAAAGACGGATGCAGCTCGACTCAAGTACTACTACGGGCACTTGCTTCAGAACTTTATTACGGACTACGCCACGACCAATGCGTCTGAGGACTTTGCAGAGACGTTTATGTTCTTCCTCAAGTATCGGAGGTCGCTTGATCGCTTTGCCAGCCGGCCGGCGGTTTATAGGAAGCTTCGTATGGTCGAGCGAGCAGTCGCCATGGGAGCGCGTCGCGCCAAGCAGTTCACCGATCGAACCCTTCGTCGCCGAACCGCTTAGACGGAGATTTTAAGCGCTCGCACCGCTTATCCAGTTGCGTAGCAGCGTGGCGGCAGCATCAGGATTTTCGCGGACCATCGTGGTTAGATCGGTTTTCAAATCGCCGCCGGTGGTTTTAAAGCGTGGAGGAGCATTGGGGTCACCTGAATCCTCGTCCATTTGTCCCTCAACGGCTGCTAGCTCGTCACCTGCAAGTCCCGAGAGATCGATATCCGCAGCTTCGTCGATCGGCAGATTAAAGCCTCGTTCGAATTCAGAGTCGTCTGACTTGTTACCTGCCGCCACAAACCCCTTTAACGAGAAGATCGCCGCTAATGCGATCGCACCCAGCATGAGTGTCTGCCACGAATCCTGTAGCCAGGTCATGACCAGAAAGGCCATGGATGGCCCCGTGATCTCCTCGACGGGAAAGTCGATATACTCGTCGACCGTAACGCGGGGTAGTTTATCTTCTCCTGGAGCGGAGGTTTGCAGTAGTGTTCCAAGCAGTTTTTTGATGCTGGTTTCGACCCGGAGACGCAGGCTTTCAATGTCCTTCTCCGTCGGGGCAGCTTTGGTCGGATCAAAATTAGGATCGATCTTCTTTTGTTCGACTAAGTAAGCTCGTCGATAATACGACGAAGGAATTGAGACGGCAATCGAAGCGTACTTGACCTGTAAGCCAGCCTTTTTGGTGTTGGTCACGGTATTGCCGGCGACCTGCTTCACATTTTCCGATACCTCTTTTGATTTCGACGACTGATCGGGTGTTGTAAGGGATGCACTGCGATTCGAAATGGCGTTCGGCTCGGTTCCCGGTCTACCTTGGGTGCTGATCTTTTGAGAATCTTCATCCCGCTTCATCGTGCTGGATTGGATCGTAGTCGGTTTAGGGTCAAAGCTCATTTTGCTGGTTTCTTCCATGAGCGTTGGGTCCAGCTCGACGTTCACGTCCAGTCGCACGTCGCCGTAATCTTTCAGAAGCTCCAAGCTGCGCCGTCGCAGATCTTCTTCCTGTTGCTTCTTCACAACGTAGAAACGCTCTTGCTCGAGGATGAGTGGGTCGTCTTCTCCGAGAGTGGTTTGACTGGTGGCTAGGTCAAGCAGTGCGATGTCGGCGGCTCTCAGTCCTGCCATCGACTTCTGGACAAAGTTCATGATGCTACGTTTCTGCTCGAGGCTCAGGGGCACGCCTCCTTTAGCAAGTACAGCGATGCTAGCCGTCTTGGGACGGGTAGCGTTGAACCCTTCACGACGTTCATCGTAGGTCACGAACGCTTGCTGAATACGCGGCATGGCTTCGATGGCTGCTGCGATGCTTTTCAGTTTAGCCGTCAAGTGTTTGACCTCGGTAACCCGGTTCGGTTCCAGCAGAGAATTGCTCTTAAGAACTTCGTCCATCGGACCAAACATAGTATCCGGCATGACGTTCGAGTCGGAAATCGCTTTGTAGTACTCACCCCGGCTACCCTCAGGGATCTTGATTCGATCTCCTACTCGGTCCCAGTTCTTAAGACCAGCCGTACTAAACGCGACACTAAATCGGGCGAGTTCCTGCTCATTAAAGCTACGTCCATCGAATAAGTATTCCGTCTTGGCGGTGCTTGCCGATGCACCGTTCATCAAGAATGCCGCGCTGATAAGAATGGCCCCGGACAGCAAGCCAGTCAGCAGCCGGGCTTGCGGTGTCATGCCCGCAAACAGGGTCTTCGCGTCTTGAAGCAGCTTGTTGATGATGTTCATATTACGTAAGGTGGACTACACGCGAATGGAGTTAAGTTCTTCGTAGGCCTGCATCAATTTGTTTCGAATCTGGACCAGCATGCGAAAGGACATGTCGGCTTTCTGCACGCTTGTAAAGACTTCCGCTTGGTTAACATCCTCTCCCGAGAGGAGCTGTTCGATCATCTCTTGAGATTCATGCTGCATGGCATTGACCCGCCCGATCCCGGATGTGAGCAGATCGGCAAACGGGCTCTTCGGCTCGTTTTGCGAGGTCGAGCGATTGCGATCTGCGAGCTGGTCCATCATCTGATAGACTCGCTCTTGATGCCGCGAGAATAGATCGTTCGAGTGAAGTTGCATGCTTATGCCAAGATGCTCAGATTTTGTCTTGTGATACCTTTGGTCATCTCAATCATGCCTACGTTGGCCTCGTAGGCCCGAGAGGCCTCGAGAGCATCCACGAATTGCTCGTTCATGTCGATGTTAGGGTAGGCGACGTACCCTTTCCATTTTCCTTCGGTAATCGCTAGTGGGTGGTCAGGTTGGTAGCGATACTTTGGCTCCGATTGATCGATCTCAACCTTTTCCACCTTGACACCGGCCGCTCCACCTTGCCCCATCTCTTCGTCGGTCTTAAAGATAACGAAGCGAGGTTGATAGGGCTTATTCTCCCCATCCTCATTTTTGAGAGTGGACATATTGGCGATATTACCGGAGATGGTATTGAGCCGAGTTCTCTGCGCGACCAACGCACTCGTGCTAATATCGAGTGATGAGATCATATCCAGCCTCTGTTGTCATCTTCCTTGATCATCCAACCCTCCCGCGATTAGACCGCGAGAATCGAGACACACTCGAGCTTTAACAAATCCGCAGAAAATTTCCAAGATCCCTTTCACTACAACTGTGAAGCTGCGCAAAATGGGTTGCAAACCTGCCTTGGGAGTTCCTCTCTTTCGCTATTTGGAGAATGCTGTCTATGTCCTACCAAACTTTGTCTCCGCTCTTGTCTCGACATGCTGCCGAGGCGCTCCGTAGCATACCGGGATCATGCCAGGGCTCGTGCATCTTGGTACGAAACAGGATCCTTGAGATGACTAACAAGCTCATTGTTCTTATAGTCCTCGCTGGGCTAGCGACTGCTTGTTGGTCGTTGATGGCCAAGCCTACTTTCGCTCAGGTTACGAGTGACGAGCCCCGTACCATTGTTTTCGAGGCGGGAATGAACGGTTTTGCATCGATCCGTATTCCCTCGGTGATTCTCACAAAGCAGAGCACGCTGCTGGCCTTTGCGGAGGGGCGAGCGGCAGATCGCGATCAAGCGTTCAACAAAATCCTACTTAGACGGAGTCGTGATCTTGGTAAGACGTGGGGGGAGCTCGCGATCATAGCAGAAGATCAAAACGCGGCGCTTAACAATCCGTGCGCTGTCGTCGAACAAGAGTCTGGAACGATTTTTCTAACGTACCAATCCTATCCAGGTACACTTTCCGAGCAAAGTGGGCAAATTGAAACAGGTTACATTGGTGACAGTATCGTTCGATGTTGGTTGATCAGTAGCACGGATGATGGCGCGACATGGACAGCCCCACGCGAAATCACGCGGAGCGCAAAACGAGAGACGATTGTTACAACCATTGCGAGTGGTCCTGGAGTTGGGATTCAATTGACCAACGGGGGGTACCGAGGGCGGCTGGTATTTCCGTTCAACGAAGGTCCGTATGGATTATGGAATATCTACGTCGTCTACAGTGATGATCACGGGACCACTTGGCAGATGGGAGATATTGTCCCTGGGGGAATCGTCGAGTCGTCTGGCAAGCGAACCAGCCAAGTCAACGAATGTCAAGTCGTTGAGCTTGCTGATGGAAGGCTTCTAATGAATGCACGTCGATGGGCGGGAGCACCAGTCAGAAAAGGGGCGATCAGCGACGATGGTGGCGAGTCATGGTCGCCGGTTTTCGATGTGCAGGAACAGCGTGACCCAAGTTGCATGGGATCGATCATCCGCGTCGCCCATCCCGATCCTGACGCTCTCCCAGTCTTGCTTTACTCTGGTCCGAATAGTGACAAACGGGAAAAGGGAACCATAACCATTAGCACCGACCAAGGTCAATCGTGGACAAAATCCAATCTGATAGAGCCGGGTTTGTTTGCGTATTCCTGCCTCGTCGCTTTGCCAGAAGGCATGGTCGGTTGCCTTTATGAAGGGGATGACATGGCAAAGATCATTTGGAAAGAGATCTCTCTCGATGTCTTGTTGAGAGAGTAGGTAGCATCACGATACCAGCCCGTTGGCTATAACTAGGCACTAAGTGCTCGCAAGAGACTCGATATCATCAGCAAAGAAATCGGTGTTCTGGGACACGATTTCTCGAAAACGTGACAAGGCGCGATAGTATCGCTTCTTGATCGTATCTTGATTGAGATCTAACAATTCTGAGATCTCTCGTATAGAGTAATCTTCGAGATGTCGCATTTCGAGTACTTCGCGATCAATATCGCTTAACTGATTGAGAAGTGCTCTGATTCGTTCCGAAAAATCTCGACGTTCCGCTTCGGTTCGGACGGACACGCCTGTGTCCATTATCTTTCCGATGAAACTCTCGTTGATGTCCGTTTGTTCCTGGTAGGGTGAGCGTACTTGCCGAAATTGCTTGCGGTGAGCTTCGCTAAGAATTTGTTTGCTCAGTTTGCGCAACCACACCATGGGAGGTATTTCAGGTGATTCAAGATAGGTATCGAGACTACGGTAGGCGCGAATATAAACCTCTTGGATGATGTCGGATGCATCGAGTCGCGATGTGACCTTTTGGTTGATGCGACACTCGATGAATCTACGAAGGTGCTGTCGTTGCAATTGCATCAGCTGCGACAAATCCGATTGTCTATCTTCGTTTATCCTACCTGCGAGTAAATCGGTCATCAAAGTTACCTATTTGGGGCGTAATTATTGGTTGATTTGTAGGAAACTATCGAGAATTTGGTTCAATTCGTCGTGGACCTTAACAGGGTTTTTGTCTGCCTCCTTAAATCGATCTTGAAAGGTTTGTTCTACTAGAACCAGCCAGGAGCCAAAGGCTTGTTCAGGAACCTGAATGTCGATCATTTGCTCAATCCTTGGAATATTTCCCAGGAAGAGTCCCGACAACATCCGATCTGCTTCTTCGTTTGTAATCTTTTTGGATATAACGGTATTCGCGAACTTGGCAAGTGTTTCTCTTCCTCTCGCTTTTTGTTCTTCTGACAAATTGGAATTTGTGAGTGGCAAGGCGAGGGCAGCAATCTTATCGGCCGTGTTTAACGATGATTTTCTATATCCGTTTATGATGGCATCAAGTTCACCGGGCTTAAGGCCTTCTTTTGTGACGTGACTTACGATCTTATCGATCTTTTCCTCAATTTTCTTTGCTGTGGGATTGTCTGATCCATTAACGACCGATTGCTTGATCGCCTCCCCGACGACCTCTACAAAACCGACATCGTTGGACTGAATCTTTGACGCGAGGTTTTTAAAGCTTTCCGTTGCGACTAGTTTGGGAGGGGCTGGTTCAACATGGGAGGTCGAAGCCGTCTCCGACTTTGAAGATCGAAATGCGAAAACTCCTGCGAACGTCAGTGTAAAGACGCCGATCGAGACTGCGGCCATCAACCGATGCCGTCGCCGCAATACGGACTTAAACTCACTTTCTGACATGCGTTTGCCCGTTCGGCGGCGATCGCAGGGAGACTTGCCTTCGAGGAAGCGTTGAAAGACAACTGCTAGCTCGTTCGCGGTTTGAAATCTCTTCTCGGCAACTTGATCGCAGGCCCTGTCGATGACTCCACCAAGTTCTTCTGGGATGCTAGGATTGATCTTGCATATCGGCGCCAAATCGACTTGGTCGTGGCAATTGTAGGATTCATCCGCTCCCAGGCATGCGATCTAGTACAGCGTCCGACCCAATGCATAGATATCGCTACGTTGATCGACAACACCACGCATCTGTTCCGGGGCCATATAACGTGGAGTACCAACCACCATGCCGCTACGGCTGACTCCTAGCCCTTCGTTACGGATCTTGGCTAAACCAAAGTCGGTGATAAAGCATTTGCCATCCCGCTCAAGGAGAATATTGGCAGGCTTCAAGTCACGGTGAAAGATGTTTTGGGTGTGAATGTAATCCAGTGCATCTGCGATCTCTTGTCCCCAAATGGCGAGGCGGCTCCAATCATTCTTTAACTCGGAAATCCAATAGCTGGCGAGCAGCGATGGCGTCTTGCTGAATAGGTCAGACATACAGCAGCCGTCGACCAAATTCATAACGATGAATACGTGATCCATTATCGCCCCTTGATCAATGATTGAAACCACATTGGGATGGTTTAAGCGGCTGAGGCTCTCGATCTCGCGCGTTAGACGCAGAGCGCTCTCAGGATTGCGAGAGAGCTTCATCAGCTTCAGGGCGACATTTCGGTTGGTTGAACGATCCTTTGTCCGATATACGATACCAGAGGCACCTCGACCAATCTCACCTAGAATCTCGTAATTGGTAGAAGCGAAATCGTCTAGAATCTTTAATGATCGTTCTGGCTTTAACGATTTCTCCAGCAACGCCATATGTGGCAGTTCGTTCAGAATCCGATCGGAATACTGAGGAAATTTCTTAGCCAAAGCGCGAATGCTGACCTTATTTCCAGCTCGATACTCTTGAAGGTAGACTTCGCAAATATCGGAGAAACTCAACTCATTGATACTTGGCATGCTTTGACGACTCGATAAGCTAACTGAAACCATGGAGAGGGCTTTATATGCCCCCATCCTCGAGTCAACGTAGCTCACCCCATTACGAGGATGACGCTCGACCTGAGGTCGAATGGGCTAATTTGTTTAATTATTAGCCTCACAGCCCTACAATCGATAAGACCATTGAGATTAGCATTTGCACCGTAGTTGGATACCGCACGCTTGCCCTTAGGGGCTTCCGATTCTTCGCAAAATGGATGGCCTCTCGCCATTTTTGATGGTTCTAGTGCTTTACCGCCGAGCCAATAAGGGGGAAGCGTTGATGTAGCTAAAGGCGGAATAATCCCCACTAGAAGTATGCGGAGCTTCGGTGCTTTCTGCTTTGAAGAAAAAGGTGAGTTCAGTTGGTTTCTGACTACCTGTTGGGTATGAAAGTTCGGTTCACCGATTGGTTCAAAGGCGTGGCACCAGAAACAGCCGGGGATGTTGCAGGTATAGTAGTCGTGCTTGTCGACGGTACCGAAGCATTTGCATCGACTAAGCTCCATCGCTTGCCATTGAGCCCCATGGACGCTGTCCACTTGAGATCGGGTATGAACAGCATCGAAAGAATCGCTGAACCATTGATCTTGGCTTGCCCCCACTCAGTATCTACCGACACGCTCTTCAGATCTGTCGCGACCGTGATCGAATCACCATTGGTCATGATGATTGTTGTGGTTGGGTCATCATTGGTCGCAAACTTAACGCCAGCGACTTCAGGAATTGGGATCTCTGCCGGCCCCCAGGAGGCTCGAACAGGAATGGCTCCTAAATCCGTCAACGCCCCTGTGATTCGCTGGCCATTGATCAAATCAACACTAACCGTAACCGGTCCTGACTTTACCGGTTTGACGGAAGCCGTTGGTGGTGCCATAGGTGCACTCAGTTTGGTTCCATCAGGTGCGGAAATGGTGACTGGGGAGGCGGTTGCCTCCGCCTCTTGAGAACGAGCTTGATTGATAAGGATCAAGGTTGCAATAGCGATTGCTGGTATCATCAGTTTCATGACAGTTCTCGAAAAAATGGGAGTCAGCTAGAGGTGGATTTGTGGATCTTCCCTTTCGATTCTAATTGGAGCCCAACCTACTGCTACAACGAGTCCTTTTTTTGATGCCAGCATCTCAAGGTTCTGAGTACAAAAGCTAAGATATTCGGAGTATTCGTTACGATCCGATAGTCGTGGGAGCAGAAATTTTATGTTTCGTCACCCAAGAAATGCCATGGTATTTCGAAGTTTTCATTGGCGGACTTAAGGGAACGATGGTAAAGAGACGACTTTTCCTTGCTCGGTTAATGGATTCCCTTAAAAAGTATCACACACACACGGTTTTGGAGCTGGATATGAATAAGTCGAAAGAGACCATTGTTGCAGTTTTCGTTTGTGCCATCGTGTTCGGGATCGCGGCTAGCTACGCGTCTAGTTTTTGGGAGCAGTGGCGATTGAGTCAAGAGGGGTTAAGCAGTTTCGGCTACGAAAGAAATCCAGAGCAAGCTACACCACCCAAGGTGCAAGTGTATGAGCCCGCAGTTCTTAACGCACCTCCCAGACCAATTCTGGAGGTTAGTTTTTCCATTTAAGCAAATCCTCTTTGGGGTAGCTATAAACTTTGGGGCGATGCGCAAGGGACTCCTGGGGTTTGCAGTGCAAGGAGATATGATATGATCTGCGCGGTCTCGACGGGATAACTCGTTAAACATTACCGTCTCATCTTTCTTATCAAAGCAAAAAAATGAATCTTGGAAAGCGATGTGTTGCCGAAGGTATAGGTACCTTTTGGCTGGTTTTTGGTGGCTGTGGTAGTGCGGTTTTATCTGCCATGTTTGCAGCCTCAATAGAAAGCTCCAGTGTCAATCTGGGCATTGGCTTCGTAGGAGTCTCATTAGCATTCGGCCTGACCGTACTCACCATGGCCTACGCGATTGGACATATCTCGGGGTGCCATCTCAACCCTGCCGTCTCAGCCGGGTTGGTCGCGGGCGGTCGATTTCCGATGAAGGAATTTGTTCCGTACGTAATTGCTCAAGTCGCAGGAGGGATTGCAGGGGCTGGCGTGCTATATCTCATTGCTTCTGGCAAGGATGGTTTCTCTCTGGCCGCTGGATTCGCCAGTAACGGATACGGAGAGCACTCGCCCGGACAGTATTCTATGTTCGCCTGCCTCGTCGCGGAGGTCGTTCTTACCTTCATGTTCCTGCTGATCATTTTGGGCTCGACCGATCGCCGAGCTCCCGCAGGATTCGCGCCAATCGCCATCGGTTTGGGGCTTACGTTGATTCACTTGATAGGAATTCCAGTCACAAACCTGTCGGTCAATCCGGCTAGATCCACTGGCCCTGCCGTCTTTGTCCAAGGTTGGGCTTTGGCACAATTATGGCTCTTCTGGGTTGCTCCGATTGTTGGTGCGATAATCGCAGGGGCTGTCTATAAAGTTTGCTTCGATTCTGCGGAAGATAAGCGCGGATAAGGCGAGGGGGACGGAAATTTCCGGAAAGGCTTGCGCCTAGAGTCTCTAGATATTGAGCCAGATCATCTGGGTGATAAAGTCAGACGATCCTAGTTCTCTAACGAAATGAGACCGCTATGCCAAGTTCACCGTTAATTCCCGCTAACTGGAGCGATTTCCCGGACGAATTTCGCGAAAGACTAGGGACTTCGGTGGGGCGACAAAGATGTATGATCGCTTCGAATCAACTCTTAATCGTTTGCCATCACGTTCCTGAACACGACGAGGCCGCTAGACGCGGCCTTTTGTTTTGGATGAATGCCCAAGGGGAATGGCGGGCCAGCAATGGCGACCCCGGAAAAGCAGCTCTATCAATGCACCTCGAACGATACGCAAAACGGATCGATGCATATGAAGCAGCCGAGACACAAGCGAATACCGCAGATGACTACCTTGAAATTCTCGATGGCTTAGTGCCTATCATTCGATCGGCAAGAAATTTACTGGCGACCTTGGAAGAAGCTCGCAAGGCGTTTCCCAAAGAACGCTCCTTGATCGATCATCGCGACAAAGCTTACGACATCTCCAGACAAGTCGATCTTCTGTATGAAGATGCTAAGAATGCCATGCAAGTAACTTTGATTCGCCGAGCAGACGAGCAAACCGCAGTGACTCATAGCATGGCGGTGGCGGCGCACAGGCTTAACTTATTGGCGGCAGTGTTTTTACCCGTAGCAACTTTGGGTTCCATCTTCGGTACAACACTGACTGACAACTGGAGTTGGTCGGAAACACCGATAGGGTTCGTTTGCTTTCTGAGCGGCGGAATCGCACTTGGATTATTCCTCGTGCGATTTGTATCATTATCGAAAAGCAAACTGGATTAGTGGACCTACAGCTTTTCTAAACAATACAACGCTTCGAACGTTCGAAAGTAAATTCGTCCATTCACGAATACGGGTGTTGCTACGGTTTGACCCTCTAAAGAATTTTCAGCAACCAACTTCGGCGCATCTCCGCTAAGATCGAGCACCGAGGTCACGCCATCCTCGCGGCTGCAATACAGATGATTACCCGCTAAGATCGGAGAGCTGCTATAAGTGTTTCGGTTGCGAGGCAGTTGCTCTTGCCACAAGACTTTACCGGTGGGTGCATCCAAGCAAGTAACCAGCCCTTTGTCTCCTAAGTTAATGACTTTGCCGTCGTGGTAAATCGGCGTAGGAACATCGCTTCCCAACTGAGCGGTCCAGGCAACTCGTTTGGCATCAGGCACCTCCCTCGCAATGTTGACCGCGGTCAGGGTATTACCCCGAGCATAAGGACATATCACCAAGTCACCGGCCACGACCGGCGAGGAAATAGATCGGAAAAAGGGATTGTTTTCTGGATTCAGGCCGCCGACCTTCCATAGAGCTTTCCCATTGGTCGCGTCATGGCTGGTGACATGATCGGCTCCAACTGTAATGATCTGATCATCGTGATAGACCGGAGTCGTATACGCTTGGTTCGACTCTTGATTCACATCCAGCCAGCGATCGGCTTTCCAGACCTCGTTCCCATTAGACTTATCAATGGCGAGCAAGAAACTGGGGCCAGAGTGCATGACGGCGATAACCAAATGATCCTTGGTGAGAATGGGAGAAGTCCCCAGATCCCACCACAACGTATCTTGACCGTACTTTTCCTGGATATTGAACGTCCAGACCACTTCACCCTTCAAATCCAGCGCAGCCACTTCGCCATTTTTAAAGTAAACAAAGACGTGCTTGCCATCGGTGATCGGTGACGAGTTCGCACCGCTGGCTTTGGCATTTTTGCCCGGGGCAGATGAGCTGAGTTGTTTTTCCCAAACCTTATTTCCACTCTCGTCGATGGCCCACACCGTATTCTTGTCATTATGCGATAACGTAAAAATCAACTTGTCATCAACGACGATAGGTGTGGAAGCCCCTCGACCAGGTAAGTCGAGTTTCCATTTAACATTTGCATCTTCGGACCATTTTGTTGGGTAACTAACGCCGTCAGCTACCCCCGAACCATGGGGACCTCTCCAGTTGTTCCAGGGTATATCGGCAATCGCTAGGTTTCCGAAACCACAGACCAACGAGAACAGAACTAGTCGTTGCACCTTTTTGAGTCGTAGTGAATTCGTTGATTTCATAACTAGTAATCCTGCATACAAGTGGTTAGTTGGGATATTAGCGTCCTGAATAGTCTGCCATCTTAGGTCATTATGCCAGGAACGAGATTGCCATGCACGTCGGTGAGACGATAATCGCGGCCTTGGAAGCGAAACGTTAGCTTCAGATGGTCCAGTCCTAGCAAGTGCAGAAGCGTGGCATTGAGATCGTGAACATGCACCGGATCCTCGGCCACATTAAAGCCTAGTTCGTCCGTGGTACCATGAGTATGCCCAGGTTTCACGCCTCCACCCGCCATCCAAACGCTAAAACTCCGATTGTGGTGGTCCCGTCCATCATCTCCACCTTGAACCATCGGCGTACGCCCGAATTCTCCACCCCAAACGACCAGCGTATCATCCAAGAGACCGCGTTGCTTGAGATCTTTCACCAGAGCTGCACTGGCTCTATCGGTGTCTATTGCGTTCTGCTGCACGCCTCCCTTGAGGTTGCCGTGCTGATCCCATACCTCGTGAAATAATTGTACAAAGCGAACCCCGCGCTCGATCAATCTTCGTGCGAGCAAACAGTTTCTGGCGTAGTTGGCTTCGTTGGGATTTTTGATCCCGTACATGGCGAGCGTTTCGGCAGATTCTTGCCCTAAGTCCATCAGCTCCGGTGCACTCGTTTGTAACTTAAAGGCCATTTCGTAGCTTTGAATTCTGGCCAACGCGGCAGGGTCGCCGATACTGTTCATCGATAGTTCGTTGAGTCGTTGGATGGCATCGAGAGAATCTCGCTGAGCACCGGGATCGATTCCTGGCGGATTGGAAAGATACAATACGGGATCTCCCGTGCTTCGAAAGGGCACACCACCATAGACGGTTGGGAGAAAACCTGCTCCGTAGTTGCTGGCACCACCGCTTGTTCCTTTGGCGCTGGTCAGAACAACAAAGCCGGGCAGGTCCGAGGATTCGCTACCCAAACCATACAAAGCCCACGAGCCGAAGCTCGGGCGGCCGAACTGCTGGGAACCGGTGTTCATCAAGATTTGTCCAGGCGCATGATTCACGGCATCGGTTTGCATGGACCGGATCAAGCAAATATCGTCGGCAATGCTACCGATTTCCGGTAGAACTTCGCTGAGCTCCATCCCGCAGTTGCCATACTTCTTGAACTTAAATTTGCCTCCCAACAATGCTGATTTGGGATCGATAAAGGCGGCTCGATAACCGTCCAAAAGACTTTTCGGTGGGAGCTGACCATTCCGTTTTTCCAGCTCGGGCTTGTGGTCGAATAGTTCTAGCTGACTCGGTGCTCCCGCTTGGAACATGTAGATGACCCGTTTGGCTTTTGGCTCAAAATGGGGAGCCCGAGGAGCCAAGGCATCAGCGTCAGGAAGAGACGCGGAAAAACCGTCCTTTTGCATGAGAGTGCCGGCCGCGATTCCGGCCAAACCGAGTCCGCACTCTTTGAAGAACCAACGACGTCGCAAAGCACTTGCTGCCAGTTCACGGATTTCGTTGTGGATGGGAGTATTCATAGTTGCTTTTGGTTTCGATGGAAGGATTGCGTAAAATTAGTTCTTGGAAATGGTTTCGTCCAAGTTTAAATAGACGCGAGCAGCCAGTACCCATACGGCTGCGTCTTGTGGGGTTACCCCCGTTGGCAGGTTTGGCAATTGGTCTGCTTTACCGGTCGCTATCTCTCGAGGGTTTAACCAACCCTCAGCAACGCGAGAACGCTGTTGTTGTAAAAACTCGAGCAGTGCCTTTTTCTCTTCGTCCGTGGGAAGTCTCGACAAACAGACCAACGACAAATGATCGATCCGCTCGGAATCAGTCGTTGGTGCCTCTCGAAGGATCCGCATCGCCAAAGCTTGGGCTGACTCGACAAAGATGGGTTCATTGAGTCCAGTCAAAGCTGCGAGCGGAGTGTTGGACCGAATGCGACGAACGCAGGAGAAGTCGCCATTCGGTGCATCCAAGGTCGACAGTGCTGGATCAGGCATCGAGCGTTTGCGGAAATTGTAAACCGTGCGACGATATCGCTGGGGTCCCTCGGCGGGTTTCCAATAACCGGGATACACATAGTTGTAGTCCAAGACGTTTTGCGGTACCGGCGGTATCACGCCAGGACCACCAACCTCGTGATGCATCAAGCCTGCCGTGGCCATCGCAATATCTCTTATGACTTCTGCATCGCATCGGAAGCGTGCCCCTCGCGCGAGCAGCGTATTGCTCGGATCGAGATCCAGCAAAGCAGATGTTGCTTTCGAGGACTGCTTGTATGTTTGGCTCAATACGATCTGACGAATCATTTCCTTTTGACTCCAACCTCGCTCCATAAAGTCAACAGCGAGATAGTCGAGGATGTCTCGATACTCTGGAACGGCGGTCCGTGTGCCGAAGTCCTCAGCCGTTTCGACAATGCCGGTTCCAAAGATGGATTGCCAAATGCGATTGATGGCTACCCGTGCAGTCAGTGGCGACTGCGGATCAACCAGCCATTTTGCAAAGGCCAATCGTGCGGGTTCGGGTTGCTCGACGGTTTGCGAAATCAAATGAAAAGCCGCCGGAGTCTTGGGAGGGATGGGTTCCGTAGGTTGATCCCACTCTCCTCGATTTAACAATCGAGTCTCTCTCGCTGCGGCAGGCTCGCGTTCTACAAGATGTAGCACCGATGTAAGTGCCGTCGGATATTGCTTCCACAACGCCTCGATCTGGTCGTGTATAGGTGCTAGCTCGGGCACGGATTTGATCCAAGCGGCAACAATTGCATCGTTTTGGTCTGCGGTCCTTTGGTCGCTCGGCACCAACATGGCTTGGACAGCATCGAAGTCAATGGGCGGTGCCGCTGGATTCGGTGAGTTGGTTAGAGAGACACGGCAGCAGCCCACCATGTCCGTCATTCGCATGACGAATTTGAATCGAGTCCCCTTTTCGAACGTCAACGGTGTTTCGAAGGTCACGACCGCTTGCGAGGAACTATTTCGCCGCCCGAGGCCACGATCGGCTCTCCACCAAGTGTTGTTGTCTCCATCGATCATCAGTGCCACGGGCCCGGTGGCTTGTTTATCCTTTTCATTGCGATTTTCCGGCTCGGAGAAATCAGCGGTCGCACTAACGAGCTTTTGTTTTTCCCAAGTCTCAGTTCCAGGTTTTTGAATAAACACTTCGAGTTCGCGAATCCCCCATGTGCCAACACTGCTGCGCCCGGGGCCCCCGAAAGGTATATCGAGGTGCCTGAGCAACTCCAGTCGGAGGCCTGTAATACCATTGAGCTCCGGTTCGCCGATCATGTAGACATCTTCGCTGGTGTGACCTTGCATGAGTACAGACAAATCATACTCTTGAGTTGGATGGTTCAGACCGCTGACGCTATTGAGATCATCGAACACGACGGGAGTCCAATCCCCCAGTTGCTTGGTGACGGAATCGATCCAGGCTTGTTGTTCGTCCTGCCATTGTGGTCGATCTTTCTTAGCTTGAGCGAATTGTAATTGAATGGCGGATAGGACTTCGTCTCTCTTGGCTTGCTGTTCCGGAGTGTAGACCCACGATTGTGCTTCGTAGCAGTTGTTCAGAAATGCAAACATGCCGAAGTATTCGTCGTGCGTCAACGGGTCGAATTTATGAGTGTGGCATTGGGCGCACTGAGTTGTTAATCCCAGAACCGCTTTGCCTACGCAGTCCACCCGATCGAACATTTCGACCATTCGGAATTGTTCGGGGATGATAGCCCCCTCTTCGTTGATCATGCTGTTACGCAGGAAACCAGTGGCAATCATTTGTGATTGCGTTGCGTTAGGAAGCAAGTCTCCAGCGATCTGCTCGATGATGAACTGATCGTAGGGCATATCCTTGTTCAAGGCTTCGATCACCCAATCTCGCCAGATCCATTGCTCCCGCTTGAGGTCTTTTTCGTAGCCGTTGGTATCGGAGTAGCGAGCCGCATCCAGCCATATGCGCCCCCACTTTTCGCCGAAGCGTGGGCTGGCCAGAAGCTTATCCACCGTGGCTTCGTAACCTTCCTTTGCAAAATCTTCTAGTTCCTGCGGTGATGGTGGTAGCCCGATAAGGTCCAGATAAAGGCGGCGGCAAAGAACGTTGCTCGCTTCTTCGGGAGAAAACGTCAGACCATGCGATTCGAGTTTGCGACGCACAAAGAAATCGATCGGGCTTTCTCCGTCACTTAGTGAGATCGCCTCTTTCTGTGGTGGTGAAAAGGCCCAGTGCTCCACGTACTCAGCACCCTGTGTGATCCATTTTTTCAGAATCTCGATCTGCTCAGGTTTTAGCTTTTCCGCGTGGTGCGAAGGTGGCATCACCTCGTCGGGATCGGTTGAGGTAATGCGACGGATCAATTCGCTCTCGTCGGGATTGCCTGGGACGATCGCATGCAGTTCGGAATCTCCACCAGCCAGGGCAGCGTCTCGCAAGTCAAGTCGTAGTCCACCGTAACGAGTTTCCGCATCCGCCCCGTGACAAGCCAAACAGTTGTCGACCAAGATCGGTCGTACGTCTTTCTCGTAGTCGACGGCAAAAGTCGGAGTAACGTTAGCCGAGGAGTTCGACGGTTCGTCCTCAGCGTCTCCGTACGACTTCGATTCAGAAATCGCAAACAATGTTAGAACGGCGACCCCGATCATGCATTGCAATAGGTGACTCTCGCAATGATTTCTGCGGCTCGAGTAAGCGGAGCATAAGGACAGCAGTGTTGCAAACATAGCTTAAAAGTCTGGCGGGATTGAGTGGTGGGGCCCGGACCACACCGGGTTCTTACATCTTAAGCCGCAGGGGGCAGAAAAGCTACCTGGAAGCTCCAGTAACGGCCCTGAATTGGCTATTGCTCGAATTGGCTATTGAAGGAAGGCTTCTCCCTGGCGAGAACACGTTCCGCGATCCTACAAATACATTTCGGGATCTTCGGCGTCAGAAAAGTCGTCGAACGCACCTAGATAACGATTTTTGTCCAGCATCTTGCTGGCCCCATTGATGAAGACGAAACGAAATCCAAAGATGCGAGTCATAAAAATAGCAAGCAAGTAACCAAGGAGCGGCGAGGGTAACAACGTGAGAAGTGCGAAAAGAATGACGACGCTCGAATTTTGAACATAGATGGCCCGCAGAAACGAAAAATGCGCCAATGGATACATCGCAACTAGAGCTAGACACCAAACGGACAGGCAACCCAAAGCCAAAATGCCAATCCCAAGTACACGGCGATTTCGAGGCCCGTTGAGGGTGAACAACCAGCCGATAAAGCTTAGCCCCAGGAGCCACCTCAACGTGAGGGGAGCGATCAATATGCAAAAGACTATCCACAGCCAAAGTATGAAGTCCGAACTGCTGTATCCATAGATCGCGAACAAACCAACCGCTAACAGTAGTAAGCAGGCTGAATATGCCAGCCCAATCCGTATGGCGACGCGTGCTTTTCGGCGAAGCTTCTCTTGAATTTCTCGTGTATCAATGAAACCGTTCGACACATAGGACCGCGGGATTAGAGCGAACTTAAACCAAGCCGATGCACAAGCAATTCCCACGTACATCCAGTACCAATTGCAAAGGTCACAAAGGGCGAAAGTCAATCCGTTAATCCAACTAGATATAAAGAAAGCGTTGGAAAAAAATTCCCAATACTGCACCACAATCAATCCGAAGACGCATGCTATAAGACTAAGGTGGGCCGCGATGTTGGACCTATTCGAACGCGTGGCTAACCAGAGAAGGATTCCCGTGACCACCAACTCTCGTACAGCCCTTGCGAAAATCCAACTTATATCTGGAAAATTGGAACCCGCGTTGATTGGTCTAAACGCTTGGTTGTCGCCTCTAATGAAAAACCAAACAACGACTCCCAGCGAAACCAATATCGTCAACACATATAGAATACTAAGCGAATAGCTACCACTCGCCTCTAGTTCGCTTTTTCTGCCGCCATCCCACTCTGGGGCTTCCTTCTCGTCAAGATTAAGCGACGCCATTACGATTCGCTTTTATCATCCCGATTCTGGAACTCGTCCTCAGAGACCGACTCTTCCAGTGAAACCATTTCCCCTTCGGATGACTCTGTTGAAAGATTGGCTTCAAAGGCCGCAATTTTATCCCGGAGGATGCTGGCTCGCTCATACTCTTCCTTTTTGATAGCTGCCTTCATCTCTTCGCGGAGTTCTGCCAATTGCCGTTGGCGTTCGGGCGAGCCTCGGCGATTTTTCGGTATCTTTCCTTTGTGTTCTAGGGCCCCATGAATGCTAATCAGTAGCGGCTCCAAATCGTCTTCAAAGGCTACGTAATCATAGGCACAGCCGAGCCGGCCCCCTTTGCGGAATTCGGCAAAGGTGATGCCACAAACTGGACAAGTCTTCTGGTCGGTGGCTGCCAAATCCTTCGTCGTGATATCCATCTTTAGTTGCTGGGCCAGCATATTCGACAGCGCCGTGGCGGGAGAGGCCCCATTGCCGTTGAGATACTCGCGAGCATGATCCTCGCAAAGGTGCAGCACCTTGGGGCCGTCCGAACCGGTAAGCTCGGTAATGTGAAACGTGGCTGGCTTTTCGCAATGCTGACACTTCATACGGGATTTCTCTGGCTAGCAGTTCGCGTTCTTTCTTAACAGTGGTAGTATAGACATCTTGCAACAATTGGGCGATGCTACCGAACCCTTCATTTTTCGCGTTTTGAGAGCAATTACCAGGAGATGAGCGTTTTTCCAACTAGGCAAGAATTTTTGGCTTCCGCTGCGAAGTTCGATATGGTTCCGGTCTTCAGGCGACTACTGAGCGATCACTTGACTCCTGTAACGGCTTTTGAACAACTCGACGACGGCGAAAGCTCGGCGTGTTTATTTGAAAGCGTGGTCGGGGGCGAGCGTATTGGTCGCTATAGCTTTATCGCCATCGGTCCGAGCTCTCGGATGGTTGCGCGCCGAAATGAGGTGGAATGGCACCACAACGGTCAAGTGGAGCATTTTCAAGTAGATGACCCGCTCGACTTTCTGCAAGGGAAACTGACCGGCATCAGTGTAGCCGATTTCGCTGAGCTTCCACCGTTTGTCGGGGGCGCTATCGGGTTTGCTGGCTACGATGTGATTCGTTATGTGGAATCACTCCCCAACGCGCCGCTCGACGATCGCCAGCTTCCTGATTTGGACTTCGGCTTTTACGACGAACTCCTCGTTTTCGACAACGTCAACAAAACCGTTATGGTGGTCCGCCTTGTCAAGATCCCGAGCAGCCGCTCCGAACAGGAATCCCTCGCTGCCTACGAGCAAGCGTGTTCCGACATCGAGAACACAGTCAACAAACTGCGTCAACCGATCGATTCGGTTGCAGTGGACGATATTCAGCTTGGTACGCCGGTCACCCTGGCCCCCAAATCAAACTTCACTCGTGAGGAGTTTGTAGCTGCCGTCGAATCCTGCCGAGAATACATTTTGGCAGGAGACATTTTTCAAGTAGTCTTAAGCCAACGTTTCGAGGTGGAGTGTAGCAGCGATCCGCTCGAAATTTATCGAACGTTGCGAGTGGTGAACCCCAGCCCATTTATGTTTCTCGTGCGGACCCCCGCTTGTACCTTGATTGGCAGCAGCCCCGAAGTGATGGCCAGGGTCTTTGAGCGAACCGTCACGGTGCGACCGCTGGCCGGTACGCGACCTCGCGGAAAATCGCACGACGAGGATCGACGGCTCGCAGAGGAGCTGCTGGCCGATCCCAAAGAACGTGCCGAACATGTCATGCTGGTCGATCTTGGGCGAAACGACGTCGGCCGGGTCGCAGCCTTCGGCACGGTCAAACTGACCGATCTTATGGTGGTCGAACATTACTCTCACGTCATGCATATCTCGTCGAACGTATGCGGCACCTTGAGAGATGACCTTACCGCTATGGATGCGTTCAAATCCTGCTTGCCAGCGGGAACCGTAAGCGGTGCTCCCAAAGTTCGCGCGATGGAAATCATCGATGAGCTCGAACCAACTCGGCGTGGTCCTTATGCCGGTGCCGTCGGTTACTTTGATTATCGCGGGAACATGGACACTTGTATTACCCTGCGAACCATGGTGATTTGCGGTGGAAAAATCTATATCCAAGCGGGTGCGGGGCTCGTAGCTGACAGCGATCCAGCCAGCGAATACGCGGAAACGGTGAACAAAGCCAAAGCCCTTTTAAACGCTGTCGAGATTACGCAAAAACGTCACGACAGCCAGCATTCAGAACAAGTGTAGTCAAACCTACCAAGCGATACGGTGTGACTATGCGATGCGATTTTCAGTCCCAAGCAACTCTTGAAGCATTGCACCAGCGAGCTCAGGTGCTACGGTTTGTTCGAGCTTTCTTCGATCAACGAGGTTTCATAGAAGTTCAGACGCCAGTCCTTTGTCGCGAGGCCGTGATCGATCGACATTTAGATCCGATTCCGGTGACGATGCGATTGCCAGGCGCGGACGCAGAGACGTGGTATTTGCAAACGTCTCCGGAGCAATCCATGAAGCGATTGTTGGCCTCGGGGCTCTCCAACATATATCAAATTGGACCTGTTTTTCGAGATGGAGAACTGGGAAGACATCACAATCCAGAGTTTACGATGCTGGAGTGGTATGATGTCGGTGCCGGATACGAGGCCGGGCAACGCTTGCTCTGCGATTTAGTCGAGCAAACACTAAACACGGCCAACACATCGACGATGACTTTTGAGCAAGCATTCCAGCAAGCAACTGGCCTGAACCTATTCGAGTCCAAGGTATCGGATTTCGCTCGATATGTAGTAGAACGAGAACTCGTTTCTTCCGTCAATTGGTCGGAGGACTGGGACGATTGGGTGAATCTTCTCTTTTCGGAATGCGTACAATCCAAGCTCGGGGCTGATGGACCGACTTTGATTACCAACTTTCCAGCTTCCCAGGCAGCACTGGCTCGCGTCAGCTCGGAAGATCCGCGAACGGCGGAACGCTACGAACTTTTTTATCGCGGAATTGAACTCGCTAACGGATACCACGAACTGCTAGATGTAAACATCCTGAGAGAACGCGACCGCATTGCTAACGCGGGTAGAGTCCAAGACGGAAAGCAGCCGCTGCCCGAGTGTTCCAAGCTTTTAGCGGCGATGGAGTCTGGAATCCCGGCCTGCTCGGGATGCGCTCTAGGATTCGATCGATTGGTCATGCTCGCATGTCAAGCCGCAGAGATCAAAGAGGTCGTTTCCTTTACAGCAGAACGGGCTTGATCTCAGCAGTCTTAGGACTGCCATTTCTTCCAGGCTTTTTCGAAGACATCACCGTATTTTAGCTCTCCCCCTTGGTGACCTACGATAGCAACCAGCAGTGCCAACAACATGGTTCCCACCAACCATGCATGCCGCATTTTCCTCGATTCGCGTCGCATGGCGAGAAGCGAAAGAAAGAGCACAACTACGCTTACGGGGGCGACCGAGGTCCCGAGCCAGCGATGCCCAAAAAAGGTCGTCTGATCGTGGGTGGGATTTTCAGGCAGTGGCTTATTCCAGCTCGGGTAACCTTGAAGATCGGCAAAGCCCCAGCCCATGACAACACTCAGAACCGATGATAGAACGCCGATCCACAGCAGGTGAAATGCCATGCTTTCGCATCGCTTTCCGAGAAAATAGGAAAAGAAGGAACAGAACCCTGCCACGGCAAATAGAGCAATGGGGAAGTGCACGACCGCAGGGTGAAAATAGCCAAGGGCGAGGTAGAGCCGGCTGGTTGCGTTTGGCCTCTCTCCGTCGGTAGCAGTTGGTTTATCTTGATCTTCAGATGCAGGTGTCTTGCTGACCTTGGAATCCTCCGGCCAATCGGCACCTTCGTCGATCCAAGTTTTCAGGATCGCTAGCTCTGCTGCGGGCAATGGCCCGTCGGGAGGCATGACCAGACTCGAGTCCGAGACCTGCTTGCTGGGCTGAAGCAGGTAATCCGTCCAGAGTGAACTACCTTCTGAATCTCCCGGGCTTATGAAACCGAGAACGCTATCCTTATCATCGATGAGGAAACCGTTTTTTGCCGCATCCCCTTCGTGGCAACTCAAACACTTAGCAACAAAAATCGGAGCGACATCGCGGTCGAAGTCGACCACCTTGTCCATCTGGGCCGCTTGCGAAAAACCCACCAGAAGAATCGCTGTTACGAGGCCATAGAGCGAGTTTCGCAACGAGCCTCGGTCGGTATTACGGAGGGTGTCGGCAAAGATGTTGAGATTCATTTTGAAGGGTATAGGTGGGATGTGGGCTGGAATTACTCTATGGTTTTAGACTTTTTTTGAATGAAAATCCATGAATAAAACTCAGGATTTGCATAGGTGGCAGTCCAGCTATCATGTTCCGCGTCAGGATATTCTGTGTAGCGAATTTGTGCTCCTGTTCGCTTGATCGCTTCTACCATCTCACGAGAACGATTGACTTTTACAACCGAATCCTTTGCGCCGTGAAAGCACCATATCGGCAGGCCTGCAAATCGATCGACCTTGCTCGGATCTCCACCACCACAAATGGGAGCTGCCGCGGCAAAGAAATCTGGATAGCGAGCGATAGCGTCCCATGTACCGTAACCGCCCATGGATAGGCCTGTTAACAAGATCCGATCGCTATCCACCCCAGCATTCTCCACCATGTCATCGATCAGTTCTTTCAAGCTTTGCATCGAATCGCTGGCTCTTTCGGGGAGCTCGCTCGAATCCTTGCTCCAATCGGTGTCGGACCACTTCGCATTGGTCGGGCACTGGGGAATGAGAATGTAAGCGGGGTATTGCTTCCGGCGTTCCTCTTTCGCAAATTCACGAGCCCCGTGCTTGAGCGTGCTGAGATTGTCATCCCCCCGCTCTCCTGCTCCGTGTAAAAAGACTAGCAAGGGGTATTTCTTGCCGAATTCGTAGCCAAACGGTTTGAGTAACCGGTACTTGAGCAGCTTTTTATTCGAGCCAATGTACTCCCTGGGTTCAAACAACTGTGATAATTGATCCATAGTCAAAGATTCGGAATCATCACCGAAGGCATGTACTGTAGACAAACTTAGCAACGCTCCAATCGAGAGTGCGATGAATAGCAATCGGTAAGCCATGGTGGGGGACCTGCAAGGTTTTTGAGATAATCGAGGCTCACGTCATTGTAGACCAACCAAGTTGCAACACAAACGAGGCGTTGCGTACTTCACATACTTAGCCCAAAACAAATCAAATTATGGGTAAATTATGGGCGAGAATAGAGAAGCCCAATCGATTTCGCAATCAAACTGTGTCTGATTGTGTCCCAGTCCCACGATCGGAATTTGACGCCAAGCACAGGAAAGTTTCCTGGTGTCGCATTGTTCGGGGGGCTGCAAAGCGAATTCGGATTCGTTGGTCGACTCGCATCGATTCTGCAAGAAATCGACCAAAAGGCTCCGATGCGTGGGGTGCGGGTTTTCATCGACTGCAGCACTGAGTACGATCGCAGCAACGGGAAGATTGAACGACTCCGCAGCCAGCATGGTTGCGAGGATTTGGTGGACGACTCCGAGTCTCCAATTCGCAACGATCACGACGGGAGTGTGCAATGCCACTGCGAGGTCGGCGTTGGTTAATGCGGGAGAGATCGGGGACAAAAGTCCTCCCGCTCCTTCGATGAGAAGCAGATCGCATGTGTTTGCGATGCGTCTGGCTCCGTCAAAGATTTGCTGCTCGTCGACCGCTCTGCCCTCCATCGTGGCCGCAACGGAGGGGGCGAATGGAGCATCAAATCTTTGAGGAGATACCAAATCAGGAGAGGCTGTTCGGCCTGTTGCATCCCATAGACGTTGACCATCGGATCCTGCCCAAGAGGGGAAGCCGCTAGCCACCGGCTTGTACGCCCCGACCCGGCAGCCTGACCGAACCAAGTGCTCAGCAATGAGGCATCCCACGTGCGTCTTACCGACATCCGTATCGGTCCCGGTAAGAATTAATCCACGACACCCCATTATTGACTAGCTACCAACCCTCTCTTGGCGATTAGGCTACCTAGCGTGTGTAGTGCAAGGTTGCGGTGATCTCGACTTCATCGTTGATGTTGGGGCGACCAAAGTTCATGCCCCACTTGGTTCTGTCCAGCTTAAAGGAGGCTGTAACCACGAGTTGAGATTCTTGCATCTCAACCTTGACTGGTACCTTGACCTCGACGGTTTTGTCGAGCATGGTCATTTTGCCAGTCAATGTTCCCTCGTTCTCACCCACATCGACCGATGTCGTTTCGAACTTGATCTTGGGGAACTTTTCGACGTTGAAGAAGTCCGGATTCTTGAGGTGTGCCGTCAGCTTGTCGCTATCGGACCACAGGCTAGCTGTCTTGATGTCAATCGTGAGGGTGCTTTTCTCGGGGGAGTCGAAATCGACTTTGATATCAGCCGAGAACTCTTTGAATCCACCTTTGTGGCTCTCGCCAGCAGGCTTGCTACCTACAAAATCAATTTTGGACTTTTCGCGATCCAGTTTCAGTTCTTGGGCAGAAGTGAATCCGCAAAATGAAACGACCAAACCCAGCATCAATGACAAACGGACTAGCATAGGAATTTCCTCAAAGTAATGGTTAGGGGCCAAAGCAAACTCTGCCCTACTACGAACGTAACGGGTCTGAAGCAAAGCGTCAAACCTGGAGATTGGCTAGTACGTATGGAATTAACTTTCGGTTTGCCGGGGATTTCCATAGTTTTCGAATGTCCGCGGCAAACGTTTTTGCGGAATTCTTCCGGAAGCAAGCGGCTATTGGCGGAAAGCAGGGGTCATGGGGGCGCAAAATGACTTTGCGACACATTTTGCGATATTTTAACTTTCCTTGGGCGGCTCAGGTTATTGCCAAAACATCCAGGAAGTGTTACTATAAGAGGGGCTGGTGAAAAATCAGCCACTAAACGGCTCCTTGGGCGAACTGCTTCCCGCGAAGACTTCGCTCGTTCTGTGAGCTAGAATGATCCCACCAGTGCTTCACGTAAACCTGACAAGCCCTTATTACCTCTTCAACTCCTTATGCGAACGTTCCTCACGTTCGCCAGGCTTGCGTGGAGTACTTTTATTTCCCCTTGTACTGTGGCGGGCGATATCCCCCTCGTTTCATGGGGCATATTGATTTCATTACTCGTAAGACAGAATTTCCAAAGGGAGAAGATACAGAATGAGCCAACCACAAGAGTCGCAGCCCGCTCCTAGTCGTCGAGGCTTCCTCCAAGCCAGCTCTGCCGCAGTTGCCGGAGCTGCCACGCTGGGAACCCTTCCCATCAGTCGCGCCGCTCACACATTCAGCAGCGACGAAATCAAAATCGGACTGATTGGCTGCGGTGGACGCGGTACTGGAGCTGCACAACAGGCTCTCGACACGTTCAGCGAGACGAATCGGGTCAAGCTGACCGCTATGGCTGATCCATTCGACTTTCGGATCGAACAAGCCTTGAAGGGGATGGGCAAGTACGAAGGCAAAGTGGACGTTGCAGATTCAACCTTTGTGGGAGTCAATGCTTACAAGCAACTTCTGGACTCCGACGTGGACATGGTCATTTTGACCAGCCCTCCAGGCTTTCGCCCCATGCACTTCGAAGCCGCCGTCAACGCGGGCAAGCACGTTTTCATGGAGAAGCCTGTCGCTGTGGATGCTCCAGGCGTCAGGCGAGTGCTGGCGGCGAACAAGATCGCTAAGGAAAAGAATTTGGCAGTCGCTGTCGGACTCCAACGTCGCCACGAATCGGGGTATCAAGCAACGATTCAACAGCTCCAGGATGGTGCGATCGGAGACATCATTTTGACGCGAGCTTACTGGAACGGCGACGGAGTTTGGAACCGTGAACGAACTCCTGAACAATCGGAACTCGAGTACCAAATCAACAATTGGTACTACTTTAACTGGCTGAGCGGTGACCATATCACCGAGCAACACATCCATAATCTTGATGTGATCAATTGGTTGATGGACGGGCCACCAGAAACCGCTCAAGGCCAAGGTGGACGACAAGTGCGAACCGGTAAAGGTACGGGGCAAATCTACGATCATCACATGGTAGAGTTCACCTACAAGAACGGCGTTCGCATGATCAGCCAATGCCGCCACATTCCAGGCTGTTGGTCCACAGTGGACGAGTATGCCCACGGTAGCAAGGGCTGGTGCCACATAGGTGCAGGTAAGATCTACGACCGAGATAACAAAGTTATCTGGCAAGCCCCTCGTAACGAGAACGGTTGGGCCAAGGAGCACTTTGACCTCTTCGCCGCCATCCGAAAGGGAGAAATTCCCAATGAAGGTGACTACGGGGCTTACAGCACCATGACTTCCGTTATGGGTCGTATTGCAACGTATACCGGAAAAGTGGTAACGTGGGACCAGTGCTTGAACAGCGAGATTTCCTTGGCGGATACAGATGCCATCGAATCCTTCGCGAGCGAGGCTCCGCTTCAACCAGACGAAAAAGGCCTGTATTGGGTTCCGACTCCTGGACGAGATACCGATTTGGTCGTGTAACTAGACCGACAGACGACTTTCAGAATCGTCTGGATTTTTTGCGGTCCGTTTGGCAGCCTCTCTATCGCCCTCGATGGCGAACTGCCAAACGGACCGCTTTTTTTATTGGGACGAATTCGTACGATTTCGGTCGTTCTCTCGGGGAGCTGTTGCATCACGCTCGCACGCGTCCTGCGGAGTAGGAAGGGACGCAAAGCCTCTCGCAATTGCTCGAGGTTCTTATATCCCACGACTCGCCCATCTTCGTTAACGGTACGATAACTGTGGAAGAATTGATGCGTTGGCCTTCATCCAGGATGATTAAATCCCAGTGAATCGACTGAACGACCGCTTCATCTCGCAGCACTTGCTCATAATTGGCGATCTTAAAGAAAGACGCATCGCGGTATTGTTCTGCGCGGTCCGACGCAGACCACAACGCGATATTGCAAGACCGACCGGAGAAGCGTTGAACCTCGGAGGCCCATTGACGCTTTAACGACGCAGGGCACACCACCAATACATTCTTGATCCCTGCCAATCTAGCAAACAGTTCAGCAGTCCCGATTCCTTGGATCGTTTTTCCGAGTCCCATAGGCTTCACCTGACTCAAGCCCTCTGAGGGATACGCGGTAGGAGCGACCTGACTCCTGACTCGTAACGTTGTAGTCTGCCCAGGGAGTCGAAGCATCACCGGAGCGAATCTGCATTCTTTCTTTTGCCTATCGTACTCGACGTTCTTCAACGGCTCGAATTAGCAGTCCCTTGCGGGTCAGATTCTCAATAGGCTCTGTGGGGTCTGGAATATCTGCCATTCCGAGGACTAGCTTCGACTCCAATATCGTATGCAAAGTCGCCGCGATGTGTTTGCATACCCTGTCGCATTTATCGCAATGAAGTAGAACACCATCCCGTTTGGCCGTTTTCTCCACCAAGGTGACGAGTGCCACGCCGCCATCAACCTCTGCATCTTGCACGCTACAGAAAAGAGAATCTCCCGACATCCGGATGTCTTCACTGGGGTTGATTTCGAGCTTGGCTCCTTCGATCAGTTTGCGGGAGCCGTTTTCTCCAAGCCATTGTTCTGCCTGATAAACGGTAAGAAATCCCAACCTATCCTTGATATTGCGACGTTTAGTCACTCGGGGAGAGCGTGTTTTAGATTTGACTGTTTCCGTGCGAGCCATTTACTGTCGCCTCCCTATTGCGTCTTGAATTCTTAGAGTTGCCGCATCTGGTCACTCCGGTCATTCGAACGCAGAGCCCACCCGTGTTAGCGGCCAAGGACTCTAATATAAGTGATCTGCCAAATATGAGAAATCACAGCCTCGGCTTTTTCGCAGAGAGTGGAATGACTCGCGGTTTTCCCGCCACCGAACCAGCAATTGTGGGAATCGTGGGTGGCTTGTTCCCTTAGCGAGAAACGAGGATTTCTACAGGCTAGCCCTGATTCTCGATACATCGACGAGCCACACACTCGCACGCCAGTTCGCAATATTTTTTGAAATGGAAGGAAACGGTTCGACTCGAAGCACTGCGTTAAGGTTTGTTGTCGTCGTCGTTCTCAGTGCGAGCTGGAACGGCACCGAATTCTTCCAGAATGGCATCGATCCCTCTAAGCGTCATGCGTTGAATCTTAGTTTCGATTGATACACGAATATTTTCATCTCTTGGATCAAGAGAGCTTATCTGCGCTCTCAGAGCTTTGATGCGAGCATCGAGTAGTCTCTCAGAAAACTTTATTAGTGTTTGATTGTAGGAATCTCTCTCGGCCTGGCCTTCTTTCGAAACGTAGATGTCGATAGCTCGACGTAGCTGAGCTTCGCGATCTTGGATTCGCGTCAGATGCGTATTTCCCGAGAACTGTCCCATCCATTGCGCCACTACTGTCTCCGATCGAATCTATGAACGCTTCCGCTCGACGAACGCCACCGATAAATCGGTCCGAGCTGTTGTGAAACCACTACTCAAACGGCCGATCGAGGGCTCGGTGTTCAAAACTGTTGGAAACACCAAATCGACGTGGTTAAGTTCACGCTTACTAACGAGATAGGCTATTGCTGGCTCTGGAACAATAGGATACTCCGTGATCAACATCCCGCCTTGTAACGTAGTATGCGACGGAGACTCGCCCCGCATGATCGACGTGAAATCCTTCAGAATTTGCCAATTACGAGCGACCGTCTGGGTATCCGATACCTTGTAAAAGTGCCATTTGATTGAGCAAATCGCGCCGATAAGCACACCAAGGAAAACTAAAATCGCAGATCGGAGCTTCATGGCAAGTAAAGCGAAATGCAATCTATCCCTAGCGGAGCGGTGGGATAGATTGCGCGCCCGAACTGGATGGCTTTGCTCCGCGTCTCGTTAGATTATCGCTTGACCGGGCTCGGTTCGCAACCTACGTGCGGATCCTTTTCCTTCTTGCCGTCACGACGAGTCAAGCAGAATGATAGACATGATCGAGTTTTGGGACGGGTCGACCAAACCGATGTTAGGAGTGTCATCCTGCACCTTTACCGCCCCTGTCATCATTTTGCCTCACATCATTCTGCATCCCGATTCCTGCCATGCCTCGCCGCACCAGAGTTGCTTAAACGAGCGAAGGGCAGCCCCTTTAGGAGTACTTCCCCCGATTCACCGATCCTGCCGCGGGGCTTCATGAACACGGGCATAAATGTTGGTTATCTACTGGCCCGCAAAGAAGTGAAGAGAAACCATCAGGCTCGACGTATGTCCACTCCCCGACTTTCCGACGCAACATCTAAGCGTATTTATGTTATCAGCCATTGCCTGGAAAATCTTTGTATCGCCGTGAAATCTCGTTCTCCGTTTCCCAATCTTCAAAGACGAGTTCTTCGTGAATATCTTCGATTACTGCTAAGGAACTTGCATCATCGTCGACCGCAACCACGCGAAAATCCTTGAATGCAACCTCAGGGCTGGGGTAGATTCCAGAGCCGTCAAGTATACAGCATAGATTCGACAAGAACTGTCGCTGCATTAGTCTCGTGAACTTGGCTAGATCGTCTGGGTCGGCACCGGACTCCACGAGGCGAGCAACTACTTCATCGCCGACGGCCTCCGAATCGCTATCGGATATCCACGATGAATCGTGTATAGGTGCTCGCAAAGATTCAGCAAGAGCATGAAACGAATGCTTTTCGAGTACGGGCTCACCGTCATCAGCACTTTGGATAGAGGTTGACGGATAGCTGCCTTCGCTCCATCCGAAATTAACCAGAAGTTGTGTTGTCAGATTGATTAATGGGGGAGTCCTGCTTTTTTTATTTAAGCATTCTCAGGAAAACCCCAGTTTTTCCAGGAGAAAAATCCGCTACGGCATTGGGCAACGCCCATGCGGTTGATCGAAGGCGCAGAGATGCCCGGGCGGGTTAGTGTTTCAGGCCACAAGCGGATTTCGCACGGTCTAACACGGCTCGCGCTTTGACCCGAGCCTTTTCGGCCCCCGCTTTGAGTATGTCTCGTACCTTGTCGGGATTCCCCTCGAGCTCAAGTCGCTTGGCTCGCGCTCCCTCCATGTAGGCATCAGCCGCATCGGCTAATCGCTTTTTGATCTCGCCGTATCCGAACCCACCCTTGAGATACATGGCTTGCACCTCGGACACCTGCTCTTCGGTTGCGAACAAGCGATACAACAAAAAGAGATGATCGGTCTCGGGATCCTTTGGATCTTCCATCGGCCGCGAATCCGTACTGATCCGCATGATCTTCTTCCGCATCTCTTTCGGTGGCTCAAAGAGTCCAATCGTATTGTTGTAACTCTTGCTCATCTTGTCCCCATCCGTGCCGGGTACCTTGGCAGCTCCCTTGACGATTCGGGCTTCGGGCAAAATAAAGACTTCACCATAGTGAGCGTTGAAGCTTCTAGCTAGATCGCGACAGACTTCGATATGTTGCACTTGATCTTCCCCGACCGGCACCCAATTCGCATCGTACGCCAAGATATCAGCAGCCATCAGCACAGGATAAGTGAACAAGCCTGCATCCACTTTGATCCCCCGCTGCTCTTTGTCCTTATAGGCGTGACAGCGCTCGAGAAGCCCGAGCGGAGTCCCGGTCATCAGCAACCAACATAGCTCCGATACCTCGGGTACATCGGATTGAATGAACAAGGTCGCTTTGTCTGGATCGAGTCCCAGGGCCAGCAAGTCGAGAGCCGCGTCATAAACATAGTTTCTAAGCGTGGCGGCATCTCGCACGGTCGTGAGTGCGTGCAAGTCGGCAATAAAATAAAATCCATCATGCTCTTGTTGCAGCTCGATATACTGCTTGATGGCCCCAAAGTAGTTACCCCAGTGAAATCGCCCCGTTGGTTGAATACCGCTCAGAACTCGCATGGATTTCGCTTCAATGTCTAAGAATCGTTAAATGAGAAATACAAACTAGATGGGACAGGACACGTCTTACGGGCGACTGGTTCTCAAGGAACCGACAATTTGTTGCACCGATGTGGCGTTCAAAGCACGCACGGCGTCGGGAAGAGCGTCCAGCATTCGGATGCTTGCTAGCGGATCATAGTAGTTGGCCGTACCAATTTGAATTGCCGAAGCACCTGTTACCAGAAACTCCATCATGTCATCAATGGTGGCTATGCCCCCCACTCCGATCACGGGAATGTCAACTTGCGAAGCCACTTGGTAAACACAACGCAATGCAATCGGCTTGATGGCCGGGCCGCTTAATCCGCCGACAATATTGCCTAACAAAGCTCGCTGCTTTCGCCAGTCAACCGCCATCCCTAAAACGGTGTTGATGCAGGAAACCGCATCGGCGCCTCCATCCTTTGCCGCTTTGGCGATGTCCACGATCTTTGTAACGTTGGGCGTTAGCTTAGTAATGATTGGGCAGCCTAGAACCCGACGAACTCCCGACACCACCTCTAAGCATAACTGCGGGTTAGTTCCGAAATCGACACCGCCAGAGACATTCGGGCATGAGACGTTTAGCTCGACTGCGGTTAAGCCGCTGGCTTCATTGAGTCGATCTGCTAACGCAATGAAATCTTCTTGGCTCTTGCCCGCAATGCTGACGATGATGTCCGCTCCCGTCTGCTGCAGGTACGGCCAATGATGTGTCAAAAAGTAGTCGATGCCGTCGTTGTCCAGACCAATCGCATTGAGCAGCCCTGCGCTAGTCTCCACCGTCCGCCACGGTGCATTGCCCGGTCGAGGATTCTGCGTGATCGTCTTGGGGAGTACGCCACCGAGCCGTTTGAGATCGACAATGGTCTCCATCTCTTTGGCATAGCCGAACGTACCCGATGCGACTAACACCGGGTTCTTGAGACGCAATCTCCCTAATTGCACGCCCAAGTCAACCGCTGGAAGCCCTGCCGCTGACGAATCAGCAGCCAGCAAATCGACCGCCGTTTGTTGGCCGTGTTGTGCGGTTTCGCGCTCGGCCTGGTCGGCTCGTGTCGGAACACTACTCATCTAGAAGTGGCCTTTTCCGAGCCTCTTCGCAATGGCCTCGGTCGGCAGCGCAATCACAGTCGCATTGGCCATTTGGTCCGTTGCCAACACATCGAGTGAATGGGTTTCGGTTTCTTCTGATTCCTCTGCTTCGTATTTGACGAGATACGCTCCAACTTGCAGATAGTTCTCATGGAATGTGGGTGGCCAGAAGTCTTCGGCACGGTGTGCCAAGGTTCTCGCTAGCAGACGGGTGGCTCGTCCAGAGAAACCACTCAACACCATCTCAAGCCTACCGAGGGACTCTCGGAAGATGTAAAAGACCAACGCTGCGTCACGACCTGCGGTTGCCCCACCAGCGAACTCCCAGGTCCCGTCTGCTGTCTCGTAGTAGAGGCCTGGCTCGTCGGATTTCTCCGTCTTGCTGAGCTGAATCCCTGCCGAGCAAGCTGGTGGATGAGGGTCCCGGTCTCGATATCTCAAGAAGAACGGGCAGGATCGCTGCGATGCCTTCTCAACGTTGTCTTGGGAAACGAATGGATCGCAACCGAATGCGTTGGCCAGAACCAATTCCACAGTGGGATTGCTCTTCACCGAGCCGAGGCAAATCATTGCCTTATCGCCATTCATCTCCGAGAACTCGTCGTAAACAGTCTGAGACCGTTCGTGTACTTGTTCACTCGACATCGTGCCCGGACTCCAAACCAGAGTCTGTCGCAGATGCTCGATGTGAGGCAGTTCGCGACCGGCCGCTCGTTTGCTCGATGCCTTGACCGTGCCTCCCAAGGTGGAAACACCGTTCAGAACTTCCCCAGCAAGGACGCTGTCCGAGGCGACGATCCAAGCCGTATCGGGAGAATCGTCATCTGGTGGCTTGCGAACACCGACGCACATTTCAAGCCGATTACGACGGGCGATCATCTCCCAGAAGTTTTCGGGAGTTACTGCAAACAACGCACCCGGCAGCTCTTCCGGTCTCGCGTAGCCGTGCTCGATCAAGTAATCACAAAGCCTGGAGAGAGCTTCGATGGGTATGTATTTGGCTTCGTTTTTAAGTAGTGCAGCCACTTGGTGCCGGTCTAGTCCCGTGTATTCCACGATCGCTTTGATCGTGCCCGGCCGCTTGCGCCGGTCAGGGGTGTGGCCTAGTAATTCAGCTAATCGAAAGGCGTAACGCATGAGATACGTGTCAACTTTCTAGTGCAAACCTGCACCAAGGTTACAGAAAAGGTTGGAGGCAAGCGATCGATCGCTTTGGTTGGCGATTCGACCGCTGAAAGCCCACAAGGTAACATGGAGTACCGCACATTCTAGCACCGTCACACACCGCGAGAACTAGGGGTCCTGGGACACTTTCATCCCAGAGTGGTGGCATTGGTGCCATTCTCCACCCGATCCTCTTATCTCTAGTTTCGACGGCAAGCCATACCATTTGCGAGCCTTCCAAAGCCAAAGGATAACATATCCCCCTTAAATGGGAAGTTGATTCGCACTATTGCAGCACGAAGATTTTGCCAGGCAGGGCGTGGCAAAAACGAAAAGCATGCCAGAAGCCGAGTCTGCAAACGAAAAAACCCTGGGGATCAATTCATCTCCAGGGTTCTCAATGGGCGAAGAGGGACTCGAACCCCCGACATCCACTTTGTAAGAGTGGCGCTCTAACCAACTGAGCTATTCGCCCGCATTTTTTACACGGGTGGATAAACGAATTCGCCTATCCCAAAATGAAGCATAAACGGCAGCGGCGACAGCCACTGCGAAATTTACATGCCTAGCAGACGCATGCGGCGCGATCGGCGCTCGGCTCGTTGCTTGCTACGACGCTTGATTTCGCTCGGCTTTTCGTAGAATTCGCGGCGTCGCATTTCCTTTTTCAGTCCGCTTCTCTCGACTAGTTTTCGGAAACGCCTCACTGCTTCTTGAATCGTTTCACGGTCGCGGACCAACAACTTTACCATGCACTCTCTCCGACTATTTCGTTTCTTGCCATTAAAGTTATACGTTTTCTAATCGCTTCTCGCGGTTCCAAGACCAAAAATAGTAACGCCTGAAAATTGCTTGGTCTAGGTGAATTCGGTAGGTGAAGACGAATTTCCTACCATTTTCGTGCTAATCTGTTTCGGCACGGCTCGCCCATACCTTTTAGAAAAGTTTGCCAAATCGCCCCAGTCCAACACCTTTTCCGCAGCGACGGCCCTGCCAACCCGCCGGACCAATCCTCCCCAGTCAATCAAACTGCCTTCAAAATATCTTGGAATCGCTTGGAATCTTCTACCGGTTGCTCGGATCGCCACAACGCTTGCCCCACCGCCACTCGGCGGATTCCCGCCTCCACAACTCGTGAAACATTAGCCAAATCGATACCGCCAATTGCGAAAGCAGGCAGCTGCGATTCTGCTAGCCGCCCGGCCGCAGCCTCTAGAAACTCCAGTCCCGCAAACTGGTCAAAGGCTTTTGTCCGCGACGGGAATGTCGGTCCGCAGCCAACATAATCCGCACCACACTTGAGGGCCTGTTCGATCTGCGATAGATCATGGGTCGATAAACCGACCAGCATCGAGTTTGGAATCAGTCGCCTCGCCTCGGCCACGTGAAGATCGCTTTGCCCGACGTGAACTCCGTAAGCTCCGGTTACGACCGCCAAATCAACGCGATCGTTCATGACGATTCGTGTCTTTGACTCGTCGACGGCTCGCTGGGCAGCCAGTGCATACTCGATCTGCTGGCGAGGTTCAGCCGATTTGTCTCGTATCTGAATCAGTTCGACACCTCCGCGCGACAAATCCTCGACCCGTTTCACAAAATCGGCCAAGTCCAGTTGGCAATCTGCGAGCACATACAGATTGGCAGACTTCAAGAAGGACACATCCCGTCTAAGCTTTAAAAGAAGCGCGGCGTTCAAGTCGTAAACTTGATAGCGAACGGCTTCGATCGCGGGGCTGGAGTTCGGAAACAGAAACTTGCTGATCTCCTCGAGAGACCTAAGCGATTCTTGAATGCGTCCAGCGGCCGCCGCTGCGATGTCTACAAGCCCACCAGAGCGCTGCGACTCCGAAGCGAGCTTAAAATTTTTGCCAACATCTCCGTCTGCGTATCGCGAGGTCAGCATGGCCGCTGCATCCCATGTGTTCGACGCAATCCGAATCGCATGGCGTATCTCTTTGAAGCGGTGTTGCAGGTGCTGAAAATCGGAGAATCTTGCAATATCTTCGAGTGTCCGCAACGCTTCCAGGGAGCGGTTAAGGTTGGCATCCAGGATTCGAAACGCGGAGTCTTGATTTTGAAAATGATTAGACATAATGACGGCACGATCAGAAGCGGCCGAGGTAATGAGTGCTCTACAGTAAAACGCTACATCATAGCCAAGAATCCAAAATTGGCGTTGGCCACCTCGACTGGTGCAAAGATTTCCGTTTGAGAAATGCGAGCCACAAGAACCTCCCGTGAGGTTACAACCAAGCCGAAAGATCTTCACAGGCTGTGTTTTTGGTTCAACCCCAAAATCCTACAAACGTTCTGTGTTCTCTGATGTCTCACCCCTGATGTCTCGAAACTCGGTTGTTAGGTTTACACCGCAAGAGATGGGAGTGACGAAAGAGTTGTCTTAAGAATGGTTGATCATCGCTCCTCTTGCGTTTCTCTAATCTCTAGCGGTGTGAATATCTTAAAGGAGGCGGCCGCATAGAGACACACTGCGGGATTTTACGTGAGTGGCACTGTATGTTTCATCAACCGTGTCAACTCGCCCAATAACGCCAAGTTCTCGAACGGATCTTTCAAAGATGTCCTGCCGCGCCGGAGGAATTCATTCATTTCATATTATCTTTATTCCAAGTAATTAGGCGGAAAACGCCCAAGTAAGTGTAGTTCTTTGCGAATCGAAACAATGGCAGGCCGATTCATTCCCATGGCTACAATGGTGGCCCGGCCGGTTGGGGACAGCCCCTCGAACTCAAACTCATCATTCAGCCGAAAGTGCTCGGACCAAGTCTCTTCACGAGGATGAAACAACCTGACGGTCCATTGACTTTGCGGATCAATGGCAAACATCCTCGCTCCCTTGCGAAGGGAACAGGTCACACAAGCAAACGCAAGATTCACAACATCCGTCTCTCCGCCTTCGCGTCTTGGAACGATATGATCGATGTGAAATGTCGCTTCTTGCGACCTCTGAGGCAGCAGGCAGTACTCACAGGCATCATGGGCTCTGTCACGTGCTTCCTGAATCAGACGCAATGGGATATGTGGGCTCTCACTCGCTATTTCCTCGTCGCACGCTCAGCGCGTAGCTTTAGCAACGTGAGCATGTCGACGAGATTACACAGCGTTTCAGCCTCGCGCTGCTCGGTCTCACCCAGCCCCCCTGTTCGATCTTGCTGGTCTAGCAACGCCGTGAGGCGAGCGTCCAACGCGGGGGGGAGGCCAAAATGTGCCCAGTCTTCGGGCAAATCCACTTCGATAGTAACCGTACTCATGTTTCACTTCCCTTTCGTGCCTATTTGGCTGGTCTATCTCGCGTCATGCTTTCCTTTTCGAAAAAGGGCTAAAGCATCCTGGTACTTTGTCTCTATTTCATTGGTCGCGCGTTCCATCGAGTCGTTTTTCGCACATTCCAAGAAACGCCCTGCATCCCCTCCAAGCGCTGTGGCCAGTTCAACGACCAGTTCAACGCTTGGAATCTCCCCTCGAACCTCAATCCGGGATATGTAGCCAGGTGATTTTCCAATTGCAACCGCCAAAGCGCGAACGGTTAGCCCATGGTTTTCGCGAGATTTCTTTATCAGAATGCCGAAGCTGCTCATGCTTGTTTACCTTAACTGGTAAACATAGTAACGCAGGTTCACTAGATGTCAACGCGGTGTCGATAACTCGCTTCGGCAATCGGCGCTAAACGGCCTCCCCTGACCGATACTGCTATCGAATCTTCTTTGAAAGGTCGGTTTCGCAGGTGCTCTAAGAATCGTGACCTAGGGAGTTTGAGACCGGATCGATCGGGTAAGCGCATCTATCCACCGAAGCCGCGCGTCGGTTTGCGAGCCACGAAACCGAACGAGTATTGGCATGTTGACACGACGATAATACGCTTGCTCGATGGAAGTCGCGTTTACGTTCATGCAGTTCTCGATAACTTCTCACGCCGAATTCTCGCGTGGAGACTGAATGACTCTTTCGAAACAGGTACGACAGCCGATCTCCTCAAGGAAGCAGCGAAGGGACTTCCCGAAGGCACCGTACCCTCGACGGTAATGGATTCTGGCGTTGAAAACGTGAATGGCAAGGTAAACGAGCCACAGCGTGAGCTGCGAGATTAGCGCACAATCGCGCTCTGTCGTGCGATCGATGCAAAGAGAGAGCCAGCGAATCAGCACTTGTATCAATCCAAAACAACACGAGCTAAGCCATGTGCACATGTGCCATGTACCAAGAAAAGAGTGTCACCAAGCGAGCAGCAAGCTCGATGGATGTCTGATTGATCGTCTCATGCCGGAAAATCGAGGTAGAACCAACTCACAAAACTATAGAAACACCCCAACAGATCGCCCAATTGCACCGAAGTGAGCCTAGGTTCATCGACTGTACAAGATGCGCCTCAGGGAAACTCTCGCCGCACCATCAACTTGACAAATAGCGTCATGTTCTCGAACGCATTTTTCCAGAATGTCCTGCAGCGCCGTTGGTCGGCATAGCTCGCTTGGTTTTAGTTTCCCTGGGTCTGTTGGAATTGAATCGATCTTCCCCTTTCATGGGTAACTAAGATATAATTGTAGCGTAATTGTTGGTTTTTACCGGAGGTGAATATGTCTACCGTCGAAGAACGTCTCGCGAAAGTTGAACGTGATTTGGAAGCAATTAAGCGTGAAAAACTCGCTGAAAACTCCAAGCTTGGTTGGCTTGAACGAGTACGAGGTACGTTCAAAGGCGATCCAGATTTCGAGGAGATTGTTCGACTTGGTAAGGAGCTCCGTGAGAAGGAAACCGCTGAGGGGAACCAGTAGTGTATCTTTTTGATACCAACCACATAAGCGTATGGCAGCGCGGAGAGGGTGCGGACTATGAGAGACTTTGCACTCATCTGGAAGCTCACACCGGTGATCAGATATTTGTGTGTATTGTGTCTTTTCATGAGATGGTCAACGGTTGGAATGCCTACTCCCTCAAAAAGGGTAACAGCGAATCATTGGTGCGCACCTATTTTGAGTTTGAGAATATTCTTAAAGACTTTTCTGCAATGCAACTGCTGTCGTTTGATCGCAAGGCAGCAGGAGTGCTTGACGAATTAAATCAACAAAGACTGAGGGTTGGCTCAATGGACTTGAGAATCGCATCCATTGCGATCGCTAACCAAATGACGTTGTTAACTCAAAACACTGTTGACTTTGAGCGAGTCCCTGGGCTGTCGATTGAAGATTGGCTTCTATAGTCACTCGCTATCTCCTCGGATCAACCCTGATAAGGAAACTTATCTGAGGGGTCGGTTTCGCAAGTGCTCTAAGATTCCTGACTTATGAAGTTCGAGACCGGATCGCTCGGTCACTCTACGTGTGCCGCGTAACGGAAAATCTGCTTAACAGTCGGATGAGTTCGAGACCGGTTCGGTCGTGATTCGATGCAGGTCACGAACTACCTAACTCCGACCTTGCTCGATGCTCGAAGTTTCGAGCCGGTCTAAAGGTTGAATGGCTAGGAGATTCAACTGCCGCCGAGTTCTCGAACGCATTTTTCCAGAATGTCCTGCGGCGCCGGAGGGCTTGTTGGCGCTAGGACCTTTGGTTCCTACGCAACGAAGAGAGCCCTAGTGATGGATAGCGATAGTCATATTGACTTCAACAGTAGCGGTGCTAGGGACGGGGTTACCAAGAACTAACCACCAATCGTATTATGCGTCTCGACTTCGTAATCGATCCTGCAGTTGGGTAACCAAACTACTGAGACCCGATAGCTCCAGCGACATAAGCTCCTGATCGCTCAAAACCGGCTCGCCTAACAACTCTTGTAACATTTGGGCTTTGCCAGCCAGTATGCCCTCCTGACGTCCTTCTTGACGTCCTTCTTGACGTCCTTCTTGACGTCCTTCTTGACGTCCTTCCTCGCGGCCCTGGATCAGCAGTCGATCTGCCAGAGAACCCGGCTCGAACTGAGTAGGAAAAACACTCGCCAACGTCTGCTTGTAGTATTGACCATCCATCCCTTTATTGACCGCCATCATGTAACTCCCAATCGCTTCAAGCCACTGTTCCAACTGCCTCTGCCCTAAGCTCTCTCGCAAAGCCGCCATCGCAAAGCCCTTCAAGATTCCTTGCAGCTTGTCTCGCAACTGCACGCTCCGACTATATTTTAGCAGCCCCAACGTACTTTGCAAAATCGGCTCTCCCCGGATTTCCTCGTCCTTTAACTGATTCAAATCCAGCAATTTAAAACGAAAATCGACCTGATATGCCAACAAAGGTGCCGGAACGTTCAGTAAATCTCGGAAACTTCGTGCCGCTGTCCAAGCACCTTCTCCATGATAAATCACCAGTGGATAGACCGGACATAAATCTAGTCCTTCTCGCAACCGTCGCTCCCCAATCCGCACAATGTACGATAGCAATTGAAAGGCGGTCAGTGGGTCGGTCTGGCTCTTGTGTTCGAACAAGACGTAGACATGGGCCGACCGAACGCGAGGCCTGAGGTGACGAGCCAAATCGACCGAGAATAGTAGATCCGAGAACTTCTCCCGCAGGTCGGCATCTACAAAGCTGACCGTTTCAGGGCGCAAGGTCTCTAGGTTCAGTTCTTGCAGTACCTGGGGTTCAAACTGCGTTGCGATCAGGCTACGAGCACTGGGCAAATGCGACAGGGCGAACTGAAAGAAGTTGTTGTGTGGGGTGGGTAGAAATTCCTTACCCGACATAGCTTGGCTCCTGGGTACTCAGTAGGAACGATTGGCTCAAAACGGGTTCGCACTCAGGATTCCGTCATGATATTTCCAAATCAGGTACTGAAAAGTATACACGCAGTTGGGGCGAGAGTGTTCCCACCGAAAACCAAACGATCTTGATACCTGAGAGCTATGGCTAAAAAGTCCAGATCTGTTTCTGAACTTGATCGCTCAATCACCCCAAGAGATAACTTCGAGAAGATAAATGAATCGCATCACCCAACGAGCGTAATTTTGTGGATGGTACTACGCGAGCAGTCCGAAAAACTCAAGCCGCACCATCAACTCGACAAATAGCACCGAGTACTCGAACGCATTGCTCCAGAATGTCCTGCCGCGCCGGAGGGCACAGTGCGAAGCGATCCGCGAAACTCGGTTGATAGGATTACACCGCGAGAGATGGGAGTAACGCAAGAGTTGTCTTGAGAATAGTTGATCATCGATCCCTCTTGCGTTTCTCTTATCTCTTGCGGTGTGAATATCTTAAGGGAGGGAGGCGCATGGGGACGCAGTGCGGGAGTTTACATGGGTGGCACTGATTGTTTTTCTATAGAAACACCCCAACAGTTCGCCCATTTGCACCGAAGTGATCCTAGGTTCATCGATTGCACAAGATGCGCCTCAGGGAAACTCTCGCCGCACCATCAACTCGACTAATAGCGCCGAGTTCTCGAACGCATTTTTCCAGAATGTACTGCAGCGCCGGAGTGCGGTAGATATAACCGTGCTGGATGCCAGGCCCCGAACTAGGGTTAGCCAATCGTTAATCGTTGTTCAATCGTTATGCGATTGCGACCACAATTCGGACCATAACAGTTTCAGCTATCGAAGTGGCAGTGCACGAACTAGACCGATGCAGACCACCGTTCAACAAACGTTTCAAATATCTTCGTCAAAGATCGATTCTTGACCAACCTTCGAAACAAATTATTCGCGACAAGTAAGGGCGTTAGCTCTTCGCCGGATGCGAATCCCGTGATTACAGGCATTCGTCCGGTCGCGTATTCTGGATTGCCAGTACACCACGCAAGTTTTGTAAACTCGCGAACGAAGCAATTGCCAAGCATGTATGCCGCTCCAATAATGAGCCGCTTCGAATCTTCGGTGAACTCGAATAAACCTTCCTTGTAATCGTCCGTATTTCGAATGAACTCCGGAACGCTTGGATCTGCTGCAACTGGAATTGTTGTTAGTCTCAGTCCGATTTCTAGTAGTTTGTCCGGAAGTTCCGATAGCGAAACGGTGTTATACTCGATTTGCTCCGCTTTCAGTATCTCAGCACCGCGATGTAAGAATTCATCAAGTACGTTAGTCGCCTCATCAATCGACATTGCTTCAAAAAGATCGAATCGCATTAATGCACCGTAAACCTTATTCCGTTTGCCGTAAGTGTCTCGAGGAGTTCTTTCGTAGCTCCTTGCCAGAAGTGCCAATGAGCTCCTTCGATAACACCTTTCTCAATCAACTCTTTATCCTTGAGAATCTGTCGCCAAATTGAGTTGGTCAGCTTTACGTCTTTGCCCGCTTTGGATTCATGGGCAATACCGTTCAACAGACGATCGATATATCGCGGTCCATCGCTGGTCATAAATGCCTTAGCTGGTTTCGTACCAGTGCCACCTAGCAATACTTCCAGACGATCTTCGCCCCACTGGCCTAATGGCTTGGCTCCAGTTGGGACAAGCCCCGTCGGTTCCTTACCTGGCTTCTTCCCAAAAATGCGGTCCCAGGCATTGCGGAACCAACTTGAGTTTAACTTCGCGGGGCCTTGAGTGGTAGCCTTGATTCCGTCGGTCACCTTGTTGAGCTTGTTGCCGTTCTTCACGATCGAAGCGACATCCAAACTCTTTTCCGCTATCTCCGCACCAGTCTTACCGGCTCGGACTACCTTGCTGCCACTGCTTACCGCGTTCGAAGCGGTACTCCCCATGGGCGTAAACCCGGTGATTCCAGCAAGGAATTTACTGCCACGTCCCCAGATACTGAGCTTCTCGCCCGTGATCAAATTCTCACCAGCATAGGCATCGGCAAGATTCTTCATCCCTCCTACCACAGGCATCGCCTCAAGGAATGTATCCTGCATACCCAACGCACCGTCGTGGGCAAGCTGAATTCGCTCTTGATACTTCTCATCCTGCGGTAAGAATCGATTGGCAGACAGAACACTTAGCGGTCGATTATCGTCCTCACGCTGTTGTTGCTTGAGTGCCCCCTGCCGGGCGGCTTCCTCTTCTTGGCGACGGAGTTGGTCTTCTTCGTCAAGCTCGACCCCTTTCGGTTTACGTTCCGCTCCGCTGTAAAGACTCGAACGCTTGACGGTATCTTGAACCGTTGCGAAATCCGTTCCTACCGTGGGAAAAAGTTCTTTGGCCTCAGTGAAGTGTTCGTTCCAGCCGCCGTTGAAGATAAACGGTGCGTTCGGTTGACGAAGCGCGTTCCAGTTGGCTTCTACTTTCTGCTAGAATGCATCAGGCATGGCGGTCGGACTCGTGGCAGGCTCGTGCTGTACCCGAAGTCGATGTTTTTTATGACTTTGTATTAGGTGAGGACTGCTTCGTGCGTATCTTACATGATCAGATTTTCAAAAGCCTCATTCGGGAGTTTTTCGCAGAGTTCATGACCATCGTTAGTGGTGACTCACAGTACGACCGCGTTTCCGAATTCGTAACGGTATATGAACGTAACGGTATTAAGAAGGGTATCAAGAAAGGTATCAAGAAAGGTTTAAAAAAGGGGATCGAGAAGGGTAGCGCACGTGCGAGGCAGGAGATGCTTCGCAAACTACTTGAGCAGAAATTTGGTGAGATTCCCGCCACGGCTTTGGAACGGATTGAAGGGGAGACATCGGGGGATCGGCTGGAGCAATGGATACTAGCCGTGATGGGTAGCTCGAATTTGGATCAAGTCTTCGCATAAGTTCTTGCATTCCCCACAGTTGGGGCTTGTGGAGCGAAATGCGTTCCGATGTAGCTTCAACACAATTACCGCCCATCATCTTAGTGCGCAGAACGTACGCGGACACAGTACTTCTGAGTGCGGCCCGTGTACCGGAATAAGGAATCCATCGCAGATGGACTCAAGCCCGCGCCGTTGAGACTACTGGCTGGCTGAGCGGTTGATGGTGTGGCCCGAATCAGCTCGCCGGTTTACACCGCAAGAGATGGGAGTGACGAAAGAGTTGTCTTAAGAATGGTTGATCATCGCTCCTCTTGCGTTTCTCTAATCTCTAGCGGTGTGAATATCTTAAAGGAGGCGGCCGCATAGAGACACACTGCGGGATGTTACGTGGGTGGCACTGTATGTTCTGATTGTTTCTCCCAGATATGGCCGATACTGAGCCCCGCTAAGAAAAATAGATGTGAATACAGAGGAACCAGGAACCGCCCCCCCGTTTCATATAATCCCATGACAACAACAGTGCTTAGTATAGGCAAGCCAATCAGCCACCAACGTAGACTCGTTTCATTGCGAATGACCCAAGCGATCCCGAGCACAATCAGCACCTTCCAGATTGCTGATTTGCCACTGTAAGGATTCCAATGAGTCATGGCACGCATTATCGCCAAGCTCGGTAGCTTTTCGATATTGCCTGCGATCCATTTCTTCAGCTCCAGAGAGGCCGCTTCAGCCACCGCCACCTCTCGCTCGGTATCGTTTTTCAAAGCTGCCAAACTCTCTTTCATGGACGCTCGCAAATCGAGTTCTGGCTGGTAGCTCCAGTTTCCCATGTCACGGTAGGCCTCATCGCTGTACCCACCCAGCGTAGCCACGGTCCCTTGCGTTCCTAGTGGCATGAAGCGACCAAGTACGACGCAATTGTGAATCCACCATGGTAAACAGGTAAGCGTGCAGACTAAACCAACCATCACTACGAAACGAAATCGCTGTCGATTGCCTCCTGGCTCCACCAGATGCATCAAGCCGAGCAATCCCGGAATCCACATCACAAACATCGATCGAGTCAGTACCATCAAACCAATGCATAGCCCGATCGGAATAGCCCAGATCAATCCACCACGACCGCTTGTCAGTCGCAGGACCACCAAAGTGATCAAGATCTGCGTCCAGAGTAAGGCTATGGGCTCGGTAAGAAAATCGGTCGTATACTCTTTGAGCGTGTGCTGACTAGCTGCTAGTGCAATCGTCAACCCCGCCCCCAAGGCGCTTGCTAGGCATCTATCAGTTCGACGATAAAGCAACAAAGCGGTTAATCCGGCGGCCATTCCTCCCGACACCACTAGACAACCGGCCAGAAATATTCGAACCAATGCAAAGGCCTCCGCCGTGCGATCCGCTACTCCATAAACCATCGAGATCATCACTGGAAAAACGGGAGGCCGTCCCGTTGCCGGAACAACTCGCTGCTCCGACCTTAGCAGGATATCTGCATAGTCGGGATCGTCCTGATAGAGAGTTCTCCATTCGGGCGAAAGATAGTCCTCGAAGAATCCGTTGCCGGAATAAAGACTAAAACCAATGCTCTCATAGCAAAGCCCATCCCCGATCGGTTTCGGTGGCTTGTTCAACCAGTCGCTTTGAACCAAAAACCAAGCATAGACAGGAGCTAGGATCAAACAGGCAACGCAAAACCACACCCCAAACGGGTGGTGAGCAAGAAAAACGGCACTTCGCTCAACAGAAAATCCTGATCCTTTTGCCGAGGAATGGTCGGAACCTCCAGGATTCTTTTTCATTTTTGCGTTGCTCAGGCCGAGGAATGATCAAGCGGATAGAATTATGATCGTGTACAATGATGGCAGTACTGTAACCTACCACGTTTCCTTCCCACCCCCCAGATCGGCCGAATTTTACTCGACCGTCTGTTTAATTCACCCACCTGTCGACTTACCCTCCCCACCCAATGACAATTATGGCTACCCGCTTTCAAGCCATACTTTTTTTAAAATTGTCGAGCACGAGCCTGCCTCGCAGCTTCTGCCTAATGGTTTTGGCGTGGGTTGTTATCTTGTTCCCTGGCTATGAAACAGCATTCGCCAACGAGCCCAATGACAACGAGCCCAATAACTCACTCCCCAAGTTCGAACTGGACATTCAACCAATCCTCACTGCTCGCGGTTGCAATTCCGGCCCCTGCCATGGCAAATCGAGAGGCCAAAACGGATTCGCTTTGTCCTTGTTCGGCTTCGACTCGGACATGGACTTTGACTCGCTGGTCAAGAACGCTCGTGGTCGCCGAATCTCCCTCTCTAATCCCCATGAAAGTCTGCTTCTTAAGAAAGCGACCGGCGAAGAACCACACGGTGGTGGAATTCGATTGCAACCCGACGACGATGATTACAAGACGCTGAGCCGATGGATAGAAACCGGCTTGCATCGCACTTCCTCCGAAGATCCTGTGCTGGTCGGCCTCAAAATGCAACCCGACCCAAGACAACTCAGCCCAAAGGAATCAATTCAAGTCGGCGTGATAGCGACCTACTCCGATGGCACGCAACGTGACGTCACCCAAGTCACCGCCTTTCAGTCAAGCGATGCGGGAATCATCTCCCCAAAGCAACCCGGATTACTAGTCGCGGGCGAGTATGTAGGCGAAGCGTCGATCATGGCACGCTACATGGGGCATATCGCAACGTGGAACTCCGCTGTCGTCGCTTCTCGTTTGCACAAACCTGAAGACTACAAACAATTGCCACAAAACAATTGGATCGACGATCTCGTCTACCAAAAGCTAGAGCAATTGGATTTCTGGCCGAGCGATCTTTGCGACGACAATACGTTTCTGCGCAGACTATTCCTTGATTCGATCGGTAGATTGCCACGTCCTGACGAAGTCGAGTCTTTCATGGAAGATCGCTCTCCTGACAAACGAGAACGATGGATCGAGTACGCATTGAATCAACCGGAATACGGGAACTTCTGGGCAAACAAATGGGCGGACTTGCTCAGACCAAACCCTTACCGAGTTGGTATCAAGGCGACCTATGCTCTAGACGTTTGGCTGCGTGAAGTCTTCCGAGCCAACCTACCTCACGATCAATTTGTTCGCGACCTTCTCACTGCGCAAGGAAGCACTTGGCGGAACGGTGCCACGACGTTCTTCCGCGATCGTCGAGAACCCGAAGAGATCACGTCCGTGGTTAGCCAATTGTTTCTTGGAGTGAGGCTGGAATGCGCCAAATGCCACCAACATCCGTTTGAGGTTTATGGCCAATCCGATTTCTACGGGATCGCCTCCTACTTTTCCAGAATTGGCCACAAAGGAGTTGGTTTATCCCCCCCCATCTCCGGTAGTGAAGAGATCTTTTTTGCAAAGACCTCGGGCAATGTAAAGCACCCCATCACGCAACAGGCTGTTGCACCGAAGCCTCTTCGCGAGGAGGGTATTGCGATCGACAAAGAGACCGATCCTCGAGAGGTTTTCGCGGATTGGTTGCTCAAACCGGAGAACCCTTACTTCGCCAGAGCGGGAGCGAATCGCCTTTGGGCTGAGGTCATGGGTATAGGAATCGTCGATGCTGTGGATGATTTTCGGGCGACCAACCCTCCTAGCAATGCGCCTTTGCTCGATCGGCTTGCTGAACACTTCGTTCAATCGGGGTTTGACAACAAAGCTCTTCTGAAAACCATTTTTTCGAGTCGAATCTATCAGCTAGCATCCATGCCTAACGATTCGAACAAGCTCGATTATCGCAACTTCTCTCGGCACTATCGAAAGCGGATGCGGGCGGAGGTTTTGGCTGATGCGCTAAGCGAGGTCACAGGAATTCCGACCAGCTTTGACGGAGTTCCAGCGGGAACGAGTGCACTGGAACTCTGGACGTTTCGTGTCCCATCGGAGCTGCTCGATGCATTCAGCAGGCCGGACGCTAACCAAGACCCTCCTTGCGAACGCTTGGCGGACACCACCATGTCTCAGTCGCTACACTTGATGAACTCCAACCAAATCCAATCAAGGCTCACCAGCGACGAAGGCCTATGCGCCAAATGGGCCGCCAAGGACGCTGAACCTCGAGAGCTTGTTCGCGAGATCTATCTGCGAATCTATTCGCGGCTTCCATCGCCTGACGAATATCGGCAAGTTAGCAGCGTCATCGAATCGGCAACTAACAAAAGACACGCCGTGGAAGATATCGTTTGGTCGATGATCAATTCGCCAGAGTTTTCCTTTATTGATTAAGGATGCAGCATTATGCAACGACGAACTTACCTGAAATTGGGCTTAGCGGGTCTGGCTGGCGGTAGCTTTACCGAGCTCATGGCCCTCCGTGCCGCCAACGGAGCGTTTGGCGATTCTACGAACAAGCCGATCACAAAGCCGTGCAGTTGCATTCTGATCTGGATGGATGGCGGGCCCACTCACTTCGAAACGTTTGATCCCAAGCCCGAGGCCCCCGCAGAAATTCGTGGGGACTTTCGGCCGATCAAGACGAGCGTTAGTGGCATTGAGATTTGCGAACATCTCCCCAAGCTGGCCAAAATTGCGGATAAGTATTCGATCATCCGGTCTGTTTGTCACAACCAGGGCAATCATGGAGCCGGGAATCACTACATGATGACCGGTGCTCCGCCGCGTATCCCCGTCGGTTGCGGGGCATTCGTTAGTTTCCATCCGAGTATCGGTTCGGTGGCGGCCTATGAACGCTCAGCCCCGCACGGATTGCCACCCTATTTCACCATGCCGAGTATGTCGCGATCGGGAGGTCCCAATTTCCTCGGTGCCAAGTATGCACCCTTTATCGTCGGCAACGATCCGAACAACAAAAACTTTCGAGTCCGCGATGTAGAACTACCTCGCGGTTTAGCAGCGGATCGGTTTCAAGCTCGTCGCGACTTGCGAAACCTCGTCGACACGATGCCCCGGTTCACAGCGAGCGAATCCTTTGATCCAGTCTCCGCTTATGACGATAACTATGAACAAGGTTATGAGTTGGTTTTAACTCCTGATGCACAGAAGGCTTTTGATATCGCCAGCGAACCAGATTCTGTGCGAGACAGCTACGGCCGCAATTCCTTTGGTCAAAGGGCGTTGTTAGCGCGTCGATTAGTCGAATCTGGCGTTCCGTTCGTAACCCTTTACGATGGTGGCTGGGATCATCATTCAGATCTATTCGGAGCTCTCGAGACTCGGTTGCCAACTTGGGACCAGACCGTCGCTACATTGATATCGGATTTGGATCAACGAGGTTTGCTGGAAACGACCATGGTGATCGCGTTAGGAGAGTTCGGGCGAACACCCAAGATCAGCACATTGCCAGGACAGACCAAGCCTGGCCGGGACCACTGGGCGAACGCCATGTCGATTCTTTTTGCCGGTGGGGGCAGCCGAGGCGGCCAAGTCATCGGTGCAACCGATCGTCAGGGTTATGCACCGATCGAAAGAGTCCTATCACCGGAAAACTACATTTCGACGGTCTATCGAAAGCTGGGAATTGATCCCAACAAGATCTATTACACCCCGGCAGGTCGCCCGACCCACTTAGTAAGTGACCCGACACCGATTTCGGAATTGATGTGATTCGCCGTTTGGGATTCTCACAATTGCTTGGCGTCACAGCATTTTCCTCGACCGTCGAATTGTGGCTGCCGAGATGAAATACAAAGGCAGGTAAAGATACTGCGTCCCCAGACACGGTGTCGTGTTCCAGACACTGTGTCCCAGAATGTCCCGCAACGCCGGAGGGTTGGCAGGATTACACCGCGAGAGATGAGACTGACGCAAGAGTTGTCTTGAAAACAGTCGATCATTGTTCCTCTTGCGTTTCTCTTATTCTCTTGCGGTGTGAATATCCTAAGTGTGTAAACACCTCCAGACACTGCATTTTTGCAGCCCCTCAAATTTAACGTGCTGCGATGCAAACATGCTGTGTCCCTCCAAACTCTACTTTGATTTGCCTGAAGGTAACATAATTCACCTTTGGCGATTACTCGGATTCAAGCAGCTTGAGCCACTCAACTTTGCCCTTTGAAATCTCTTCGTTCTTCGGGAATTCAAGTTGAGCGACGTTAAACTGATTCCATCGGAACACGATCTCACCGCGTCCTACCATGAACCGGGACTTTTCCGACTTCCCCCTCTCTGGACCCGATATCAGTCTGCTGACTTGAACAATCATCCTTGTTGGTCGGAAGATCCCATTTACTTCCTCGTACTCGGTGGTTTGCAGGTCAGAGGGAGTGGAGATTGAACCCGATGCCAAATAGACGGGAAGCATGTGCTTGGTATGAAAGTGGGTGACAGTCGAAGATTTGGCTGGATCTCCAACAAGTCGAACCCAAGTACCGTCCGGAAGTCTTCGAATGCTCCCCATTAACGACGATTTGGCTTTATTGATAGACTTATCGAACGGAATATCCACAAAGGACGCGGGAAACTGACACAAGGGTGCCATTTCTATTTTGGGAAGCTCAACCTGTTTGATAAACCCCCTGAAATCGATCGTCTGTTGCTTGGGAAGGTGGAGAAACTTGGCGTTCCGTCGTATCCCTTGCCCGCCGTCAAAGTGATCAAGCAACAATTCCTCGTTCTCTATCCTTTCGTCCTCGATATTCTCAATAACAAATCTTCGTAACATCACGAAGCGTTCAGATTGCCAATCAATCCACAGAGCATAACGCGTCCTCTCTTCAATAGGTGCTGCTACCACCACGTATTTGTCCTTGGTTTCGTCTTTGGAATCCAAGAACGAGATCGTTTGGTCAATCCGAACCTCGTAGTTTTGGTAAGATATTGCATTTTCGAGGCAGATGTCCAAAAGTTCAGACATTTGCTCTTTGAAAGCCTCACCTTCGAGCACTTGGGCGACAGCTCGCCGGGACGAACAATCCCAATGAACCAAAAAGACCGCCAATACTAATAGATAACGCAACGGATAGCCTTTCACAAATTTCCTGTCACTTCCACTATAAGAACAGGCCCAGGTGGATTTGTGGGTGGAGGGGGGGCGGGCGGAGGGCAATTTCCGGATAGGTTCGGCAAATTATGTTTCCATGGCGCACCCGCTGGATCCGCAGGTTCCGCGCAGCGGACCCGGCGTACGCCATTCTCCCCAACTCCTGCTGATACATATCTACAAATGATAGTGTGTCCGCAGACCACCTCCGTTGGAGTCCCTCCGGGGAAAGAAAAGGGGACGGGGGTAGTTTCAGGGAGGCGGGAAAGAAAAGGGGACGGGGGTAGTTTCAGGGAGGCGTCGGCTTCTTTTTCTTGCGTGGACGCCCGATAGGACGCAGTGTAAACCAAGCTCCGTGCTTTTCTGCCATCTCTTCGGTCCATTCGTCGTCGCCAAACGGTCGGCCTCGATCAACACTTGTCCGGACTGCCTTAAGCTCTTTTTCAGACAAAGGTTCATTCACTCGCTGAATCCATTTAGGTAGCCTTGGAATCGGCCACGGTGACAAAATTGGGGGACTGGGTTCCACATACTGATTCCAACGATACAACGAGCCATACTGCCAGCTCTCCGCACGTTCGACCAAGTTGGCGCGAACAGGGTTCCGTTCTACGTATCGACAGAGAACGTAGAAGTGGCTGTCGTCTTGCACAGGAAAACTCTTGTAACGAGACTGATAAATATGACCTTCGCCGAGAGTATGGTAATGAGCATGATAACGCAACGAGTGCGTTGCCGTCACCCAGCGTAGAAACTTGCCCATTTGTCCATCTTGGGTCGGTCGCAAAACGAGATGCCAATGATTTGGCATAAGTGTGAACGAGAAAAGCTGAACCGAGTATTTCTCCAAACCATCAGCGAGCACGCGAATGAACGCTTCGTAATCTTCATGCTTGTGGAAAATCGTTTGTCTCGCGTTACCGCGATTGAGCGCATGATAGATGGTACCTGCCTCATCGATCCGTTTTTGTCGTGGCATCACCCCGCTCCTATAATGCGAAAGCGCCAATTCTAGCACCCGTTTTCACGCAAAACTACCCCCGTCCCCTTTTCTTCCGCGTCCCCTTTTCTTCCGCCGGCATCGACGATTCCGCCATCGTTGCGATGCATCGTGATCGAGACCTTGGCCCAACTCGCTTGATCAGGCTCAGGCAGCGAATCGTCGTATTCCCAAGGCTTGGGGTTCTTGGTCGGTGTATAGCGAACCGGTGTCTAGCACTCTGCCGTAAAGATGCAGTGCCCCCAAGTGTCTTACGACCCGCAAAACCTGCAAAGTAGCTGTGTCCCCTAAGTTCTGACAAGCTTTACAATGTTGCCTCTCCAGCGAATATTCCGAAGCACTGGTTGATCATAAATAATTCGATGTGTGAAATCCGATCGTTGGAAATCGAAAAAAATCCACGGCGATTGGTGATCTCCATAGCATAGTGAGATACTACCTCCGCCATTGACCTCGAATTGTGGTATTCCAAAATTGTCTCGAATTTCGGAATCGACCCATTTTTTTTTGAAAAACTTTGAATTGAGTTTCTTCTTCAAGCTCTTCATAAACTCGTTGAGAGGTGGTGCAACAAAATCCACTATGTCGAGTTTTGAGCCAATCTCTACAAAACTACTTGCTATTTCAGTGATCAGACAACTCGGAAGCAAACACTGGGTTCGAAGATGTACCTCAATCGACTCTCTTTGACCGGCCATCTCTCGATACAATCGATCAAGTCGTTCATTCATTTTGGATTCGAGTGACCAAATGCGAAGCTGTGTTAACAACGAAGCTTCACACCATGTCGTCGAATGATAGTAGAAATTAGGTCTCCCAAGCGAGTTGGAAAAGTTCTCCTTTAATTTAAAAAGGAGACCGGTCTGTTCATCCATAAAATGCCTACTTTACAACACGGAAAATAATATTATCAAGAATCTCACTAACCTTCATTCCATTTTCTGCCGCATATTTCCCTAGCCATTGTTCAACTTGAATTCCCTTTCGAAACGCCTCATCTCTGAGAATCCCATTTTGAAGATGAAAATAGTGAGACGGCCAACCTTGTGGTCCGTACCCCGGTAGAACACCGATAGCGCCGTGAATACCCTTCATCTCAACGATCACACCATCTGGGCGCCTTCTAAGTACAGTTTTCGCGTAATCGAGGCAATCATTATGCACCAGCAGCCCAAGCTCGCCGACCTCGTACACGTGCTCGCCGTGGACTTCGATATTGTAGACGGGGAGCGAGCAGGTGACGAGGGCAAGTGATAAAACGGTGGCGATGCCACCGGCGGCTTGGAGTGTTTCGCCTTCGGTGAGTTCGCCAAGAGGCACCCAGTCGTTGCGGTCGACGGACCAGATGGGGTGGATGGGCGTGCCTTCGATGAGTTCGATCGTTCCGTCAGGGCCGATGATCTCGGCACGAGCGATCGTGTTGACTTCGCGGGTGGTGAAGCGGGCGGTGACAACCGAGCCTTCGCCGCTTGCGATTTCGGGGCAATCGTCAACAGCGGTGACGATTGCCGCGCCGTGGACTTGTAGCTCTACGATGTTCATCGGCAAGCGTTTGCCAGCCACGATGTTGTGCTGCGCGATCCACCAGCGGGGGCGGAGTAGCTCGGCATCGACGATGCCACCGTCGTTGCGATGCATCGTGATCGAGACCTTGGCCCAAGTCGCTTGATCGGGCTCAGGGAGCGAGTCGTCGTATTCCCAAGGCTTGGGATTCTTGGTCGGGATGCGAGCACCGAGGGGGATTTGATCGATCGGGAGGTGGAGGGAAGTTTGAAGTGGGAAGGGTGAAGTTTGAAGGGCAAGGGGTGACTTGGAATGAAGGAGGTGATTCTTAACAGCCAGCCCCTCACCCCCAACCCCTCTCCCCGAAGCGGGGCGAAGGGAGTATGAGTGGTTATAGGAGTCAAGCCAATCGGTTTCTTTCCAGAGGGAAGATTCCCGTTCGGCAGAATAGGGTAGTGAGGATACGGTGACCGGTGTTCCTGCGACAAAACAGCCGCCGTGGACCAATTTGGTAAACGTGTTGGCACATACGCCTAGGTCGTCGAATTTGTTATACGCCTTCCAGAGCCATGTTCCTGGCTTGGCTATCGCCGTGGGACCTGGCATAAAGTTGCTGGCAATGTCTCCCCCAAAGTACATCCAGGTGTCTTTGTCGACGTAGTCCATTCCGTGAAGCTCACGCATCTTGGCCGTTAGCCCCAAGGTGACGCCGTCACCGAATCCGGAGACAAAGTTGACCCCTTGATCGAATGCGTCTCCCTTGCGACCGGCAAACAGCTCAATTCCCCACTCACTCCAGCTTTTCGTTCTCGGGGCAGGAATCACAACCACCGGTGGCATGGGCTCAGTGCTCGGAGGATTCGGATCTGGACTGCCGTCCAATAGGTGCTCGTAGCTAGTGCGTGGGTCCCAATCCGGAGTCTGATACATGCCATTGAGGGTGCTGCTGGACGTGCCACCTTCGCCATCGTCGGTTTCGATTCCTATGTTGGACTGAATCGTGACGATTCCCGTGGCAAGATCTAGCGTCGAGGTCACCAGCCCACCAATCGGTCCCGACTGAGAGTAGTAGGTCCCCGTGACAATAACTCGATCATCTCCACCGATGACGGGTTCGGAAACTTCATTGCCGTTGATGGTTGTCTCGGCATGAATGGAATACTTGGCATGCCGCTGATTGTTCAACCACTGTTGATGGGGCGGTATCCCCGGCTGACCGGTGGTGATCGATTGTTTCTGAAAGGAATCGTCTGAAACATACAGAAAGGTCTCTCGAGATTGGCCGGTTGCGTTCCCCTCGAGCCCGACTCCTTGTTCCGCGTCTTCGTCTGGGAACGCCGTGAAGGCGCCCAGGGCTCCCGAATTAAAGGACCAGGATTCGGTAAGCTTGGTCTCGTGTTTCGTGAAGGCTGGCGAGCCGTTGAGTGCTGTTCGTGTCGGGTCAATCGTGTGAACGAAGTTGCGACCGAAGTAGAATTCCGATTCGTGACGGGAATGGTTTTCTCGGAATGTGGCTTGATCGGGACTGCCCTCGGGATCGATCTCCCCGGTCGAGATCGCCGCCCCTACTTGTATCGACTTAGAGGATAGCGAGGCGTTTGCCGAACGGCCTATGGCATTCCATTGAGAGAAGGTGTTTCCAGATTGGGTTTCTCCCTCTCCAGCAGTGACGATAAATTCGAAATTGGCATCCCCAGAACCTGCTCCTCCATTGATCTTGGTTTCCGAATCAGCGGGAGTCGCGGTCAGTTTTCCTTCGGAGTCGAGGCCCACTTGTAAGGCGTTGTCGGCAGAGGCCGAGATCAAAGCTTGCCAAGTGGTGTTTTTGCCCGAAACCATACCGGCCATAAAATTTCCGGTCTCGTCGGAGTCAGCGATGCGCAGGGAAATGACTCCATGATCGTTTCCGGAGTTATCCCAAGCGTCTTGCATCCTCGACCGGATATCGCCGGTGATCCCCGATAACTTGCCATCGCTTTTGAGTTTTCCACGGAACGAGAACTCGGAGCCGGATTGTGTGCCCAGGTTGGCTGCCGATGCGGAGGAGCTAGCTGCGGCGTGCCCGATTCCCTCTTCTGGCATGGGGACGGGCGATTGATCAAGTCCCGTCGCGATTCCCGACGATTGATCCCACCCTTGGCTGTTGGTGGAGCCTGATGAGCCCCCCGATGCTGAGAATTGGGTTGGATTGAGGAATATCCCTGCAGTCGGAACTCCACTTGTTAGGTTGCCTGATGAGGAGGAGCTTCCAGCTGCGGCGGAAGTGAAAAACTGAAAGGAATTGTTCTCCGTAGCCGCGTAAACGAAATCCGTTTCTGTGTCGTACGTCCCGTCCGGAGTTGGTGGACTAATGAGAGCCGGGATACCAGACGCACTGATGGTGTGTTGCAGGACGACGTTAAAGCCTAAGCCCAACGCGGAGCTAGCGGTCGAGGTAAAGTTTCCGAGTGTAGTCGTTGGAGACCAAGCGGATGAGCCAGTGCCGGGAGGATTAGGAGACGGGGGATTAGGAGACGGGGGATTAGATGGGTTGGAGGGGGTGGGATCGGGGGGCATGTCAGGCATGACACCGAAAGAAGCCGAAGCGTTCATATGGAATGAGAGGCGATCAGAGGTGGTAACATCCATGCTCCATGCGACACCTGCATCCGGATGAGAAATCACACCTCGGGATGCTCGCAGAACAATCGCGATCGAAACAAAACGGGAGGCTGAAATCGTGGCCGAGGCGCTGCCATGCGGTGTGAAGGTCGGTGTTCCGTCAGGAGCAATGTCTCCGCTGGGATCCGCGACTAATTCCTCGGAAAGCAGATCGAGAGAGGAATGCCCAAACGAGAAGATAATCGTTTCTGTCATGCTCCATAGGTTGGGACTTATCCAGTTGTAGATGATGCTATGGAACGAGGAAGTACCGATTGACGTGAGGTCAGCGGACTCAACTGTGGTAGTGCTATCAAACGTGCCAGTAAAGCTGAGGTGGTTGACTGGATTTGGGGCTGGGTGAAATTGATCAATCGTGACCTCGTTGGTGACGAGGATGCTCGTCGGTACACTACCACTCGGAATACGAAATGGACTATTGGGATCGAGTGAGGGGGGATCGTCGCCGTTCCCGTCTCCTTCCCCCTAGGCCTGTAGAGTCTCCATCGCTACATCGGAATTGGCACCGACAAAGGTAATCGTTCCATCCATTTGGCAAACCCAACCCATCATAGATGAGCTCACTGATAGACCGGATGGTCTAGCGATCGCTGGAGTGCCATGAAGATTGATGGACGTCGGAGTTGCGAGTAGATCCTGATGTTGTAGCGAGACGGGTGTGAATCCTGTCGGTAGTGGATCACGTTGTGCGCGTTGCTGATGGTGCACGAGGGATTGTGTGGACGCATCTTGAATAGCAGAGATAGCCGAGGCAACCGATGGACTACTGGCCAGTCCAAGTGGATCTGATTGGATGGCGGTTTGGAAATCGCTCCACGCGAATTGAAACGCTTGCTGGAAATTCATACCTCCATCCACCGTGGCGCGTTGTGAGAACTCGGCGAGCTGATTGGGGAGTTGCTTATCAGAAGAGTTGGTGGCTAGGAGTTGATCTCGCAGATTAACGATGGAGGACTTTGCATCCAGCAGTCGATTCTCACTAGGTGGGATTCGTGACTCATGCCCGAGAAGATGTTGCGGCGTTGCGAGATCGTAGGGCTGAGAGAAGAGGGACAGGTCGGTGGCAAAGAGAGTTCTGCTGTCGAGTGTTTCGAGCAGAAGGGACCGGAATTTACGTGTTAGCTTGGTGCTTGGTGCTTGGTGCTTGGTGCTTGGTGCTTGGTGCTTGGTGCGCGGTGCTTGGTGCGCGGTGCAGGCATTTTGGGAACTCGCTAAGAAGGGGGTGATAAATTTTGTCGAGAGACTTGATTGATAGGATTTTGAGGGGCGGAGAAAATCAAATCAAGCAGGGGAGGCGTTAATCAAGAAGAAAATTTGGAAAAGTTTTTCGTGCTTAGCAGACGGACCTTAACGAACGGGGAGTTAGCTTAGTGATTGTTGAAGCGGGGTGGTGATTACATACTTGCCTAATCAACTCTGAAAGTCGCTTCGTTGAAAGGTATCCGTTCAAAGAGTTGTTCGAGCGGTCGGACCAAGGTCTGGTGTCAGCGAGGTTTTTCCACTTTGCCGTTTGGGATTCTGAATAGATGACTGTCAGGTTGGGATGGGAAGAAGCCGACTCAACGGGGGGCGAAAAGCAACTCGATCTGACGCCCGGCCCGACGTGAAGTGCTGTTGCGCACGCCGCCATGCACCGAGCTAGAATGGGAGCAGCAGGATCACAAATAACTGGCAAGTGGCTCTATAAGCGTCTACAATTACAGTGTTGGATATTTGCCGAGAACCCCCGGAGATGAAGTGGTCATGGTCACTTCGATTGAACTGTCAGAACAAGAATTAGTCGAGCTACGCGAACTGACTGAGCAAAGTGATTCAACGGAGGCGATTCGAGTTGCGATGCGCGAATACATTCGCTACGCCCGTCGAATGCGACTCAAGCAACTTTCTGGTCAAGTCGAAATGATCGATAATTGGCGTCAATTAGAAAAATCTGAGATCGGCGATCACAATGACGATTTCTCCAGGTGATCTAGTTCTAATAGATACTTGGGCTTCGATCTTAACGCGGGCCGGCGACAAACTTCATTGTAATGGATTCGATTGGGTAGTTATTGCGATGGGTAGCTATTCAGCTAATAGACCTATTTTGTGGAAATGCTCCACGCTTGATGTGGGGAATGTTACGTTTCTCGCTAAATAGGTGGAGACTCTCTCCTCTCATTCAGATTCGGCGGCTTCGCCGCCAAATCTGAATGAGAGGGGGCGTTGGGCGAGTCAACTTAGCGAGAAACGTGAAGCTCCGCAGGGCAAGCCTGCGGCATCTTTCCTCTATGCCACGGACCGAGTTAAGATCAAAGCCCTTTAACATTCCTTTATTATCGGATTCGCAGAAAATGCGGCTTTTCTTGTTGCGATGACTTAGAGATCACTCACTTCTTTCCAGCCATTTTTCCCCAAACGCGCCAACGGTGGTTTGACGATGTTGATGGGGGGGATCGCGTTCCTCAGAGCGTGCCACCCACAATGCGGCTGTTGGCGATGAAAACCAAAAGCCACCGGCGTTCGAAGATTGCTGGGTAGGCTAATGGGCGGTGAGGGTGCAGGAGCCCTCAACGCAGGGCGATGCCCATGCGGTTAAACAAAATCCGACGCAGGGCGATGCCCATGCGGTTAAACGAAATTGACGCAGGGCGATGCCCGTGCGGTGAAACGAAAAGTTTAGCTCGCCGCCAGATTGATCGATCAAGTCGCTTTTCGTCTAGCCATCATCTTAGCTAACGCGCTGCTCAACTTCGCTAACGACATCGTCGATTTTGACTCGCCATTGTTCTAGCGAGTCACGATCACGAATGGTAACGGTTTTATCTACTAACGTTTGAGAATCCACGGTGATGCAATACGGAGTTCCGATTTCATCTTGTCGGCGATATCGACGACCGACCGCGGCTTTTTCATCGTAGAAGACGTTGCATTTCTTTTTCAGCTCGCCGTAAATTTCTTTCGCAATCTCTGGCATGCCATCTTTCTTCACCAACGGGAAGACGGCGGCTTTGTACGGAGCAATGCGAGGGTTTAATCGCATGACCACGCGAGATTGCATCTGCCCCGAATCATCGGGAGCTTCGTCTTCGTGATACGCTTCGCACAGGAACGCCAATGTCGCTCGATCCGCACCGGCGGATGGTTCGATCACATGCGGAATGTATCGTTCGTTGGTCAAGTCGTCGCGATAGGTCAGGTCTTTGCCACTTCCTCGATGGCGAGGTTGGCCGTGCTCATTGAGCTCTAGCTTGAGCGGTCGCTCCTTGGGATCCAATTTGCCTTCCATATGAGAACGCAAATCGAAATCACCTCGGTGCGCAATACCTTCGAGCTCACCATATTCACCCTCGGGCAAAAACGGAAACGCGTACTCGATGTCCGCCGTACCGCAAGAATAGTGACTTAGTTCATCTTGTTCGTGCTCCCTCAATCGCAATCGTTCGCCGGCTAATCCCAAATCGGTATACCAACGAAGCCTGCGATTTCGCCAGTACTGATACCATTGTGGAGACTCATTGGGATGGCAGAAAAATTCGATCTCCATCTGCTCGAACTCTCGAGATCGGAACGTGAAGTTGCGAGGAGTGATCTCATTTCTGAAACTCTTGCCAACCTGCGCCACACCGAATGGCACGCGAATCCGTGTGCTATCCAGAACGTTCTTGAAGTTCACGAAGATTCCTTGAGCTGTCTCGGGACGAAGGAACGCTGCCCCTTCTTCGCCACTCAATGCACCGACGTAAGTTTTAAACATCAAGTTGAATTCGCGGGGATCGGTTAACGAGTTGAGCTCCTTGGAATCCGGTGCGAGGACCATCGCTCGCTCAGGCGCTGTAAGTTTGTCTAGGGACAAAAAGCCTGGATCAAAGCTCAATCGCTCAGCATCTTTGTTCCGCAGATTGAAGAATTTGAGAGCTCGTTGCTTTACCTCATCGTCTTCGTTCTCGGGATCGCACATGACGGTCACAAAGATTCTTTGACCGTTGTACTCTACCCACTTGCCTCGCACTTGATCGAATCGATATCGTTTCTTGCTGACGCGACAATCGACCATAAAGTCGTGGAAAAGGTCGTAGTGCCCCGAGCACTTCCAGACCTGAGGGTGCATGAGAATGGTGCAATCCAAACCGACCATCTCGTAAGGCGAGGGGGCCTCGGCTGGCTGAATTAGCTCATTGTGCCCCTTGCACATGTCCTGCCACCAAGCGTCCTTGATGTTCCGCTTGAGTTCGACTCCCAGCGGTCCATAATCCCAAAAGCCGTTTAGCCCGCCATAAATCTCGCTGGATTGAAACATGAACCCACGCCGCTTGCAGAGCGACACTAGTTTTTCCATTTGCATGCTGGCTGATTTTCTACGCTAAGGGGAACGGGAATAAGACGAGCCCAAAAATGTGGGTAGCAAACTCCACACTTTACCAACTTCCTCAGTTTTCCCAATAGAGATATGAGCCGGACGGGCTAGGAGAGAAGAAATCTCAACTGCATGGCGGCTTCTTCAAGGTTTTTCCGTTCTATCAGTTCCAAAGCCTTCCGAATCTTCTCGACATGCAACTGGCGAAAAGGGACCGCTTGACCCGGGCTAGGTGCCTGAGGAACAAGTACGCTCGCTACTGTCGTTAACAAATGAGAAATGGAATCGGCATCATGAACGCTCGTTGAGACGCGAGGAAAGGGACTTGTTGGAGCAATATCCACCGAGCCAATGTCGGCTTTGGTCTCCGCAACCAGAACTCTCTTGCCGTTAAAAGCCTTCATAATGGAATCATGTTCAGGCTGCCAACCGGAATCGGGTGATACCAACAGCAACAAACAATCCGCGGAACTCACGGCATCTAGACTCGCAGCAATTCCAGCTCCCTCCACGAAATCGCTGGTCTGTCGAACTCCAGCACTGTCCACAATCAACACCGGCCAACCCTCTAGACTCGTCTGCTCGGCCAGCAAATCCCGCGTCGTGCCAGCTTGTTCATGTACGATCGCCCTCTGATAGCCCAGGATTGCGTTGAGCAGGCTACTCTTGCCAGAATTGGGTGGGCCCGCCAAAACCACTTTCCATGGTCGCACTAAATGTAGACCAAACTCTCCCCAGGAAACCAACTCGCTCAGGCGGTTCTTGGCCTCTAGTGAGTCCATGGCTTCCAGGCATTCCACGATTCCCCGCAACGCCGTGCTAAGGCAGCCACGGCTTTGATCCACCAACACGGAAGCGGTCTCTAGCGAGATGGCTTGCTGGAGATCATGTAAAGCTTGTTGCTCAATGGTGCCGTCCGATAGATGTCCCAAATCCGATGCAAACGATCCCTTTGCAAAACCAGCTTGTTCCAGCGAATGGGTGATGCTCTTGGCAGCTGCAGAACCGCCGTGGCAATGCAATTCGAATTTGTCGGCACCCGTTCGGCAGAGAACGATCGACTCCCCGGACTCTGGCCCGTCATGGTTCTGCAAGACAGCGTCGATGCCCGCACTGAAGAACGTGCCGTAGCGGATGCTATCCACCTTGATCGACTCTGCCACAGCACGAATCGAGCTTTGTTTAGAGCTTCGTTCGAGGGTGCTGGATGCAGGTGCCCGCGAGCCTTCGGGAACGGAAGTCTCTTGCTCCCCGCTAAGTTCTCTCGATAGCTGCTTTAGTATCGATACCGGAACCCAGTGCTTATCAAGCCAGCCACACGAACCGGGCCCACTGATCTCGACGACTGCGATCGCAGCTGGAACACCAGATGTCAACAGGCAATAGCGATCGCTGTTCAAAGTAAACCTTTATCGAGACCGAAGAAATTCGATCCGCTAAATGGGATCAGTCCCCTCGTAGCTTGAGTCCCATGATGGTCAGCTTCTCACGAACTTCGGTCAGACTGGTAACCCCAAAGTTCTTGCATTCGAGCAGATCGTCACCGGTCTTTCGAATAAGTTCACCGATCGTGTTCAGTTGAAGCCGAACCATACACTTGCGAGCCCGAACCGATAGATTGAGCTCGGAGATAGGCCGATCCAACATTTGTTGCTGGTCGGGAGTCATGCCGGTCAGATCCAATGGTGGCTCTGCCTCTCGCTTCTCGTGAGAGAACTGACCGAGGGAAAGTCCTCGGGCGGTCAGCATTTCCTTGATTTCATGAAGCGATGTCTCACCAAAGTTCTTGCTGGACAAAAGGGCTTGCTCCGACACGCGAGTCAAATCGCCAAGCGTTCGGATACCCATCTTCTGCAAACAATTTCGGGAGCGAACCGACAACTCGAAGTCCGATACCGGGACATTGAGGAGTTGCGACATTCGCTCGTTCTTCTTCTGCGAATCTTCGTCGTAGAGAACGTTTCCGCCAGCCGCTGCATCCTTGAGGAACAGACGAGCTTGAGGATGATCGGGAGCGGTTTCGAGAATTCGCTTGTAGCACGCTTGAGCACGAGCAAAGTCGTTGCGATCTTCGTACATCAACCCTAGATTGAGCAGGGTACCTATATGGGAAGGAATAACACCCGCTCCTCGCTGGTAATACTCAAAGGCTTGGTGATCGTTACCGAGTCGATCGTTTTCGACTGCCAATCCGAATAGCGAACCCGCATGCTTAGGGTTAACCTGCAACGCGCGTTGATAGAGAGCCATGACCTCAGGAAGATTGCCACCGATTGCAGCCAGAGTTGCTGCTCGCTGATAAGGGTACTCAGGGTGCTGCTCGACTGGTCCAAAGATGTTGTCGAGGATCTTGAGGGCTTCTTCCTTCTTGCCTTGATATCGCAAAACTTCAGCTCGGCACAATTGGCACCATTCGGCTGTGTAGCCTGCTTTTTCGGCGGCGTCATAATAGCTTAGCGCCTTCTCGTAGTCCTCCATCTCAAAGTAGGTTCTACCGAGATAGTACTGGGACAACGCACCACCATCCGACTGTTTCAGTGCTGACTCTGCCTCGCGGAACTTGCCGATGAGGTACAGGCAAACACCTAGCCGGGTCATGCCTGCTGGGGACAACGATGGCGATTGCTGGAGCTCTTGGACGGCATCGCGAAGCAATGCAGCTTGGGTAAAATCCTCTTGAATGGCTCCCGTCAACTTATCAATGTCCTGAGGACCAAAAGTTTGATTGGAGAGAACGATTTCCCGAATGTCGATTGTGACCATTTGAACCATGAGTTCCTATTTTCCTTAGTTGTCAGCCCAGGTAACCAACCCCTGTGATCAACCCAAACTAAACGAGCCTACAACCCAATGAGAATTGCGGCCCAAAGCGACTTGTTCCGAAGATCATCAAAAAAAGATCCTCAGACCTATTAAACCATTAAGCCGGCAGTGGGAGTCGAACCCACAACCCCCGCATTACGAATGCGGTGCTCTGCCAATTGAAGCTATGCCGGCAAAACTCTACTAACTCGGCCCGTTTGAACACCATTCAATCACCGTGCAAAAGTGAGGCCAAATTCGTTCGACCCGACCGAGAATTGCTAAGGATAATTTTTAGACCTTGGAAACGTCAAGGGCTAACCGGCTCGTATTGCCAGCGCAATGCAGGTCGATTTTGCCAGCTCGCCCCTCCCGACTTCCCCCACTCCCTCGCCAGTCTTGCCCTTAATGCGAATTCGATCCGGCTCAATTCCCAGAATTTCCGCAATCCGAGCCACCACCCCCCCCTTGTGAGGGGATAGCTTGGGGCGTTCCATTTCCACAACGCAGTCGAGCTGGACCAGCGACCAGCCTTTTTCTCGAAAAAGGCCCATGGCAGCCTTCAAAAAGTCTGCGGAATCGCGACCTCGGTTTTCCTCTAAATGATTGGGAAAAAGCTCGCCAATGTCAGGCAAATTGGCAGCGCTTAGGATCGCATCCGTAATGGCGTGGAGCAAAACATCTGCATCGGAATGCCCAACAAAATGGTAGGGATAATCGAGCTTGAGCCCCCCCAGGACCAAGGGCCCGCCCGCTTCGATCCGGTGCGAATCCGTTCCAAGCCCAATTCTGAGGTCCTTCATCGGATCCATGTCGGTGCTCCCAAGCGAAAACGAAATGCTCTATACGCCTAGCTTATGCCAGCTGCATCGAAATACTCAGGCTCGGCACCTGGTTTCCATTTGATATTGCAGCCGATGCTCGGCTTTTGATCCTCAGAAACCGGCTTGCCCTCGAGAATCCTGTCAAGAGCCTGCCGCAGATCGGCACCGGTTAAGGGCAGATCGTTCTTTGGCCGGGAGTCATCCAGCTGGCCGCGATAGACAAGCTTCATTTCGGAATCGAAAACAAATATGTCGGGGGTGCAAGCGGCCTTGTAAGCCTGTGCAGCCGATTGGTCCTCGTCAAAGAGATACGGGAATAAGTACCCCTGACGCTTTGCCTCTACGGCCATCAACCCCGGGGCATCGTCGGGATGCTTTTCGATGTCATTTGAACTAATTCCAACAAATCCGATTCCCTTGGCCATGTATTCGGCGGATACGCGAGCCAACTCGGGGGCGACGTGCTTGACGTAAGGGCAGTGATTGCAAATGAACATCACCACCAAACCCTTGTGCTCCCGGAATTGATCACGGGAAACCATCTCGCCACTGGGGGTGGGCAACGAGAAGTTGGGAGCTGTGGTGCCGAGGGGCAGCATGGTGCTAGCAGTTCTAACCATGGTTTGTTCCTAGTGATGAAGCTGGTGGGAAAAGAAAAAGGGATGATTAAAAAATTCGATGCTGCCGGAATGCCTTGTTTTATGCCTGAGATCGCCCTCGCCCATCGTACACAGCGTCTTCCGTTACAACCTTGTCCATATAGATGTCGTGGCTTTCGGCTGGGATTTCCTCAAACATTTGGCATTCAAAAGCTAACGCGATTAGAGGAGTGGTCAACTTGGCATGCTGCAGCAATTTGTCGTAATAGCCTTTACCGTGCCCAGTCCGACCTCCATTGCGATCAAAGGCGACTCCGGGAACCATAATCAGGTCGAGATCGGTCGGCTGTAGCCTTTTGGCCTCTACAGCTCGGAGGTCTTCGCGTGGCTCTAGAATTCGATACATGCCAAGCTCGAGCTCGTCCATATTCTCTAGCCAAAAGAGCTCGAGTTCCCCGTCCACGCAGTAAGGAACCACGATTCGTTTGCCGCTGGCCAACGCTGCTGGCAATGCCTGACGTGTGCGCACTTCATCGCGAACATCAACATAGAACATCACCGTTTTGGCATCGGCATATTCAGGCAAGTCCATAAATCGTTGCACGATCCGCTCCGATACGGCATCCTTGTCCAATTGATTTTTGCGATTCTCGTGGGCTTGTTTTCTGATCGCGGTTTTCTTTTCAAAAAGATCGTTAGGAGCTGGCGAGTTCATAGTCGGGAAATTATAGGCAAGGAATCGAGGGGACAGGGTGAGCAACGAGTCATACTGGATCCGATGGAGCGGAACCACATTCCACTATCCTATCGATGCAACCGGAAGAATGTAGCCGAAATCGAGGATTCGCCTTTTATGCTCGTTTTGCGATTGAGATCGACTTCGGTAGAATGCGGTTTCACAGGAGTGAGGTGCCGTTACCTTTTGGCGGCCCTCTGACCTCTTTTTCGATTGGAGAACTTAAGTGATAACCAAATCTGGTTCAACGCAATATACGGCTGCTGTCGCTGGCGAAATCACTCCCGAGATGGAGTACGTCGCCAAGCGAGAAAATCTTTCCCCCGAAACGATTCGCTCGGAAGTCGCTGCTGGTCGAATGGTGATTCCCGCCAATAAAGTCCACTTGGCAGGCAGACTGGAGCCCATGTGCATCGGCATCGCAGCCAAGTGCAAGATCAACGCCAACATCGGCAACTCGGCGGTCACCAGCAACGTCGCGGAAGAGCTTGAAAAGCTCCATGTTTCTGTCCATTACGGTGCTGATACGGTGATGGATCTGTCGACCGGCAAAGACATCGACAACATTCGCAAGCAAATCATCGAGGCTTCGCCGGTACCGATTGGAACAGTTCCTATCTACCAAATGCTCGAGGAACTCGGTGGCAATATTGAGGACATGCGAGCCCAGCATTTCCTCGACATGGTCGAGCACCAAGCCAAACAGGGGGTCGACTACATGACGATCCACTGTGGCGTTCTTTTGGAACACTTGCACATGACGACGAAGCGAGTCACCGGCATCGTTAGCCGTGGTGGTTCGTTGATTGCCAAGTGGATGATGGCTCACCGCAAACAGAATCCACTCTACGAAGCTTTTGACGATCTATGCGACATCATGCGTCAGTACGATGTGACTTGGAGTCTCGGGGACGGGCTTCGCCCCGGCTCGATTGCCGATGCAAGTGACGAAGCCCAATTCGCCGAACTCGATGTGCTTGGCAAACTGTGCACGCGAGGCTGGGCAAAAGGAACACAGGTTATGGTCGAGGGACCTGGTCATATCCCCATGGATCAGATTGACATGAACATCAAGCGACAGATTGAAGTCTGCCATGGTGCTCCATTCTATGTTCTCGGGCCATTGGTTACCGACGTGGCACCGGGCTACGATCATATCACCTCAGCCATTGGAGCCGCCATGGCAGGCTGGAGCGGAGCGGCAATGCTTTGCTATGTAACTCCCAAGGAACATCTGGGCTTGCCAAACCGTGAGGACGTCAAGCAAGGTGTTATCGCCTACAAGATCGCGGCTCATGCTGCTGACGTAGCTCGCAAGCGACCAGGTTCTCAAGAGCGCGATGATGCACTCTCGCGAGCACGATTCGGTTTCGATTGGAACGAGCAGTTCCGCTTGTCGCTCGACCCCGAGACCGCCAAGGCTTATCACGATGAGACCTTGCCACAAGATACTTTCAAGAGTGCACACTTCTGCAGCATGTGCGGTCCAAAGTATTGCTCCATGCGAATCACGGAAGACATTCGCAAGATGGCATCGGAATCGCCAACCGGGGAAATCACGGCGACCAGCGAGCTGGTAGAACTCAAGAAGTAAACAAAATGTTGCACCTAAAGAGCGAGTCTCAAAAGCGGTGGATCAAGCAAGTTGACAGCAATCTCGAAGAGATTCTCATCGATCATGCGCACTGCGAACACAAAGCAGCCGCCACCGCTATGAGCTTGCTAGGGTCTTACATTGAGAAAGAAGAGCTTACTCGCGAGATGACTCGCATCATTGAAGAGGAACTCGAGCACTTTCACATGGTGCTCGCGTTGCTCGCCAAGCGCGGGATTCGCTTTCGGTTGCAGAGGCCAGGGCATTACGGCAAGTCGCTCAACGAATTGGTCAGTCAAAACGAACCTCAGCGAGCCGTAGACCGGTTGCTCATTGCGGGTTTGATTGAGGCCCGTTCGTGTGAGCGATTCGATTTGCTGAGGAATCACGTCAAAGATGTGGAGCTAGCGGAGTTTTACGGGTCGCTCTTTGAGTCCGAAGCTCGGCATCATACGACATACATCAAGATGGCCAAGCTCTTCGATACCGATGCCAACGTCCGACGAAGACTCGAAGAGCTTTCCGAGGCGGAGACCAACATCATCGCCATCGGCAGCCCTCTCGCCAGGATGCATAGCTAGACGCAGAAATATCAATGGAAGCGGAATGGGTACCAAGCCTACCGGTAGGGCTCCCACACGCTCGGCGCCCTTCAATCCACCCGTTGAATCCGCTCACTTGGTAATTTGTATCTCGTCGCCGCAGGCGACTCCCGGGCTCGCTTCGCATTGCCCGACTCACCGTACGGCTTGCGCCGTTACGCTTTTAATTTTTTAGGTCGAGGGGGCTTAGCGCTCTACGTTCGATATCCCTTCGCGAAGGCGTCACACATGCAATCCGGCGGCATGACCTGTGCTCCAAGCGGCCTGAAAGTTGAAGCCGCCAATTGGTCCATCCAAGTCGAGGATCTCGCCAGCAAAATACAAGCCCGGATGCTTGCGGCTTTGCATGTCTTGAAAGTTCACCTCGCTCAGCGTTACACCACCCGCGGTGACCTCCGCTTTGGCATAACCTCTCGTACCATGAACGGGGATCGTTAGATTCTTGAGTGACTCGAGCAGTTGGTTCTTGCTTTTGTTGGAAAACTCCGCGCCATGCAGATCTTCTTTTAGCTGCAATTGCTTCATAAGGGATTGCGAGAGTCTGCGAGGAATGAGTTGCGAAAGAATATTGGTAATCGACTTTTGGGAGGTACGAATCTCCTTGGAGAGCCATGCATCGCATTCTTCGCGTGATTGATTCGGCAGTAGATCCACCAGGACCGAGCTCTGCTGTTCAGTCGGCAGATCGGATACACAGCGAGATACATTCATGGCCGTCGGTCCGCTCAATCCAAAATGGGTCCACAACAATCCACCGCGCGAGCTGGCCCGTTCCAGTTTTTTAGGAGCTTCGGGGCCGATTAGCTTGGTGGTCACGTTGACATCATCGAGGGTCAAACCACTTAGCTCGTGAACCCAGTTCGTGTGAGACAAAAGGGGTGTAAGCGCGGGACGTAGTGGAGTGACGGTATGCCCGAACGATTGAGCCCATGGGTATCCGTCCCCCGTGGTTCCGCATCCGCTAAAGCTTAAACCACCGGAGGTGATCAAAACCGATTGGCATGTCAGTTCCGCAGTCGTGGATCCGAACGTGGCAGTGACTCCAAATCGAGGGTTCGATCCCATCTCAGAGCTTGCATCTACTCGGGATTCTGGAAGAGGGCGCACATGCGTAACTGGCGAACCGGTCCAGAGCTGTGCTCCCGCTTGTTGCAGGCGTTTCACGATGGCATCGCGAACATCGATGGCCCGATCGCTGGCGGGAAAGATTTTTCCCGTCTCTTCCACTTTGGTCTCGACCCCCAATTGATTGAGCTCTTTTATCACATCCATCGGGCCGAGGCGACTGAGAGGGGAGAGGAGTACTTTGCCCTGCTTGCCAAAGGCTTCGGCAATTTTTCGAGTTTCGCAATTGTGGGTAATATTGCAACGGGTTCCGCCCGACATCAGGATCTTAACACCCGCTTTATTGTTTTTTTCCAGAACCAGTACACGGCGACCACGCTGTGCGGCGGTTCCGGCGGCCCACAAGCCGGCTGCACCACCACCGATAATGATCACATCCCAGGAAGATTGCATTTTTGAAAAGCTCATTGGAAGTCGAGACGATTTCGGGCGACTGGGTTAAGATAGAGAGACGTTTAGAAATACGCTACCCGATAAAGATGGTCCGTTATGTCTACCGAAGCAACGAAAACCGAGGTTGGAAGCTACTTTATTTCCAACTATCCACCTTATTCCCAGTGGACCAGCGGGTCGGTGCCCCTCATTGAAGAGGCCCTTGGCAAGCCGCCTCGCGATGTTCCTCTGGGGCTGTATCTACACATCCCTTTTTGTCGCAAGCGTTGTAAGTTCTGTTACTTCAAGGTTTTGACCAACGTCAATGCGGAGGAAATTGAACGCTATGTGTCGGCACTGTCTCGGGAGATCGAGTTGGTGTCGCAGCAAAAAGCGATGGGGGGGCGTCCCATCCGATTTGTTTATTTCGGAGGGGGCACACCGAGTTTCCTTAGCGTTCGGCAGCTTCATTCCCTCTTCGAACGCTTGCACAAGAGTATTACTTGGGAGAAGGCGGAGGAAGTCACGTTTGAATGCGAGCCGGGGACACTGAGCGAGCAAAAAGTCAACACCCTGAGAGAGCTCGGGGTAACGCGATTGAGCCTGGGGGTCGAGAATTTTTCCGACGCTATCCTAGAAGAGAACGGTCGGGCCCACTTGTCCAAAGAGATTCATCGAGCTTGGGAATGGATCGCTAACGCAGGTTTCCCGAATGTGAATATTGATTTGATATCAGGCATGGTCGGCGAGACTTGGGACAATTGGCGAGAGAACGTTCGTCGCACACTCGAATTATCACCTGAGAGTGTGACCATCTATCAGATGGAGCTACCGTTCAATACCGTGATATCCAAAGGCTTGCTGGAAAGCAAAACCGAATCCCCTGTTGCAACTTGGGAGACGAAGCGAGATTGGGTTCGTTATGCATTTGAAGAGTTCCAAGCAGCTGGTTACAAAATCAGCAGCGCCTACACCGTCGTGAAAGATTCGAGCAAGGTCAACTTCTCTTATCGAGACAACTTATGGCAAGGAGCCGATCTTTTGGCCACGGGCATCGCAAGCTTTGGACACTTGTCCGGGATCCATTATCAGAATGTGCCAGAGTGGGGGCAGTACCTGGGGGCTTTGCTTGATGAGGGAAGATTGCCGCTAGGACGCGCTTATCAGCCGACACCATTGCAATCCCTCATACGCGAGATGATCTTGCAACTTAAGAAGGGGTATCTAGATGTTCCGTATTTCCAAGCCAAGTATGCTGAGAATATAGTCGACCATTGGCAATCGGAATGGGAAGAGTTAGTGGGTGATGGGTTTGTTGAACTCGATCGGGATGAGAATGGTGACGTTCATCAGATTCGATTGACGATGGATGGACTATTGCGAGTCGATGGATTGCTGCCTCGATTCTTTGAAGAGCAATTGCGAGGAGTGCGGTATACATGAGTTCGCCACTCACCTTTATGATGGGTGAATTTCGTGCCGAGTTTCCTTGCGATCGACGGTACATCAAGAATCACATGTGGGCGATACCAAAATCTGACGGGACAATTCGATTTGGGTTTTCGGCCTACGCGGTTCGTTTACTACAAGACGTGTACTTTATCGATTTCGATGTGGTTGTTGGAGCCACGCTATCCCATCGACAAGAGTTTGGCAGCATCGAAAGCAAGAAAGCGGAGAGCGGCATGTACGCTCCAATCGCAGGTGAGATCACCGCTATCAACGAGGAGTTGCTCGATGATCCCTCGCTGATTAACGTCGACAAGTACGGTGCAGGCTGGTTGCTTGAGATGGCGGGATCTGACGACGATGGGCTCCTGTCACCCGAAAAGTATCTTGAGCATTTAATCTCGGCGTGGGACGTTGCCCAGCGAACGATCAAAGGTCAAGCTAATACCGATGAGTAGAGTTGGTTCCAAGTCGGTGATCATTGCGGCCAATCCCAAGTCGGGATCCAAGAGCCGTTTGGAACTAGTGCATCAGTTGGCTAGTCATCTCGAGAGTAAAGGTTTTGATGTTCATGTGGAATTCGAACTAGGGGAATTAGAGGCGAGAATCTCAGACCGTTGGGGAAGCGGTTCGTTAGCAACCGTCATTGCGGCAGGAGGCGATGGTACGGTAAATGCGGTCGCGGCACGTGCCCCGTCAGGGGTTCCGATCACTGTGCTACCGTTAGGTTCGGAGAATTTGTTGGCCAAGTATTACGGCTGGAATCTTTCGGTCGAAGCGTGTGCTGCACGCGTGGAACGAGCTGAGTCTATAGTGCTCGATGCTATGGAAATCAATGGTCGATTGGGGTTGATCATGGTATCGGTCGGTTTCGATTCCGAAGTCGTTCGGTTGGTTCATACCAATCGCAAATCGCATATCACTCGCTGGGCCTATCGCACCCAGGCTATCCGAGCCTGGTTTACTTATCGATGGCCCGTTCATCAGATCAAGTTTCGTAGCGACGAAACTGATCGTGAAGAGATCGTTCAAGGCCAATGGGTCTTTGTTTTTAATTTACCTAAGTACGCGACGGAACTCCACATACTTGACGAAGCAGACCCTAGCGATGGATTGCTCGATCTAGGAGTATTTACTGAGAGCGGGCCGATCAGAGGTCTATTTCAGTACCTCGATGTGTTACGTGGTCGGCACCGCAAGCGATCCGATTGGGTTGAGAGACGCATTACGGAATTGCATTGTGAGAATCTATCGGCGGGCGAGAACGCCAACCGTTACGTGTCCAGCTATCAATTCGATGGAGATAGTGGCGGTGAGATGCCTATGCGAATCCGAGTCCTTCCCAAACGCGTTACGTTGCTTAGTTAGTCTGGGAGGTCTTTGATCCGAGACAGACGTTTAGTTCGAGGGTATCAGTTCTGGGTGGTATCGGTACCGAACAAATGCCTGCTAAGTCGAAAGATATGTTTTTAAAGGAGTTCTCGGTATCGATGGTAGCCTACAATTTGGCAACTCAGTTGCGTCGCTAGGCAGCGTTAGAAGCAGACTGCGAACCGCGTGAGCTCAGTTTTACCGGTGTATGGTCGGTGTACCGTCATATGCTCCAAGGCATCGAGGTACGCGACGCGAGCGAATGGCTCGATCGCTTTCCGCGAGCCGTACATTATGCATCACGAAAAAAGCTTCCCAAGCGTCCGGGACGCAGCTTTCCTTGCGAAGCCTATGCTAGACGTCCTAAAGCGACACACTTCCGGAAACGCCAAAAACCACAAAAACCCAATGAATTACCAGATTCAACAACAAAGTAAGTGCCATTGGGCGCTAGCCCACCGGTAGGGCAGCAGAACATTGAAGTGAGAAGGGTAAAGTTTGAAATTTTGTGCTGCAAGTAGGCCGTAATAAGACTTCGCGCGTTACGGCATGCCTCGCTTTGAGTCAGGCCTTGTCCGACCAATCTAAGCTGTCCCGACGTGCTGCGCCGTAACCGCATCGTGAGGTGATTTGTTGCGGTCTACAAGGCAACGCCGGACTCGCTTCGCGATGCGACTGTCTTTGCGGTCCGCATTAATCGATCAGGGGTGCTTTTGTTCTTCCTCCTTAGGAATTTCCAGTAACTTGTCGATCTCCGCTTCCTTTGCGGCTAGAAGCTTGTCGTGACTTGGGAACACGATAGGTTGATTGATCGATTTCCATTCCAAATCCACCCATTCATCAGAATGTCGGACCGGTGGGCTATTCGGTGCCCTCGGATCCTTTTGGTCAGTTGAAAGCCTAAGGTGGACTGGTGCCGGAATATCGTTTACATCTTGGCGTCGGATGGAACAGACCTGAGTCCAAAAATCGCCGATCTTCATCGACACCTTCGACGGCGCTAGGGTTGTCTTGTCAAAGACCATGCTCTTTAACGCCTCTACTCCCTCAACCTCAACCCTATAAACGATTGTCGCGGTACCATCCGGGGATCGTTTGACGGATGCATTTTCTACTTGAAGCAATTGGTCTAAAAACTGATCTTTTGTCTCCGACAAGCCAGTTGGCACGGTGCCAAAACCGAGGAGCTCCGGATAGGGTAAGCGACTTGTTGTTCGAAAAGAATCGAAACTCATCTTTTGCGCATTGGAAACATTTGGCCTCGTATTCGTTCGCAATACTCCGTCAGCAAATACAAAAACACTATTCTGAAGCAAGAACTTTTTCTCGCCATCAGAAATATCCTCTCTCTGGATAGCAACCATCTCGGGTTTCCGCAAATCGCACCAAATCTTTGTATGGGTAACAACGTCTCGAGTAGCCTCTGTGGGCATCAACGTGATCTCAGTTGACTTGCGGTGAATCACTACCTCGTAAGACTCGATGGCTCGAGCGATATCTACAGCAGGCTGGATCACATCAGTAGCCGTCTCATCCGACGCAAAACCAACCGTACACGTGGCGAGGCTTGCAGGCGTCAAACACATGGCGAAGATGCGGAATACTTTTAACATGTCGACTCCTCCAAAATACTGCTGAGACTAGGGAAAAAGCCCGAGGTAAGCGAAAGCAAAGGCAATGAGCGTTCTCATAAAGATCTCCGAGAAGAATTCGCACGTCTGGAACCTGACCATCTGAAAAGTATAAGAGGAAGGGCATACAGCCAACAAGATTTTTTATCAATTTTCGGCCTAGATCCTAAGGCGGCCCAGCTAATGAGCTTTGGGCTTCGATCTTAATTCGGGCCGCAGATAGAGAGAAGATGCCGCAGGCTTGCCCTGCGGAGCTTCACGTTTCTCGCTAAGTTCCCCACGTCAAGCGTGGGGCATTTCCACAAAATAGGTCAATTAGCAGAACAGCTACCCATCGCAATAATTACCCGATAGGATCAATTATAATGAAGCTTGTCGCCGGCCCGTGTTAAGATCGAAGCCGAGCTTTACTCAACCTCGCGTTAGGAATCCGGAATTAGCGAAGATTAGTCTTCTTGAAATACAACAGGCGTGAATCTGGAACGGGATCAAAGTCTTTGGGAACACTAATTCACGCTGATCTTCACTAAGCCAGGGAGGAGGGCTGAGTTGGAGAGATCAACGCGGCCCGCTGGGCACGCGGTTAAACGAAGGGCTGCGCCTAGGTTTTTAGGCGAATATGAGTTACTAGCCTAAGTGATTCATCCAGGATTGGACGAAATGTCGATTACCCTTGAGAATCGTTCTAGCTGAGTATGATCGTGCGTCACTACCAATAGTGTCGCACCAGTCTCCTTAGATTGAGCCAGCAGCAGATCCAGAATGACTCGCGTCGTGTGCGGGTCCAAGCTACCTGTGGGTTCATCGGCAAGTATCAGCTTGGGCGAAGTCACTAAGGCCCGACAAAGAGCGACTCTTTGTTTCTCTCCCGTCGAAAGCTGCTTAGGTCGGCGATTGAGTTTGTCCGACAAACCGACTTGCGTTGCGAGAGTTTCACATTTGGCGTTGTAATCTCCTGCCGCGTGAGCCGAACGATTGATCAACAGCGGCAGCAAAATGTTCTCGCGTATAGTCAAGTGTTCGATCAGCTCTAACTCTTGAAACACAAAGCCAATGTCCCGAACTCGAAAGCGTCGCTTGGCTGAGTCGGTTAGCCGATCGACGCGAACTTCATTAACCTCGATCTCGCCTTGCTGACAAGCAATCGTACCGGCGATAAGATTGAGCAAAGTGCTTTTACCGGAACCGCTCGGACCAATCAGTGCGACCGAGTCGCCATCAGGGATGGTAAGCGTCGGGATCGAAAGCACGAATCCACCCTCGCTATATTGATGCTTCAGATTACGTACGCTGATCATTTCCACGAATGCTTGTTTCGAATTGGATCTTCTTTTCGTCTAGTAATTGAAATGCACTCAATTTCCACAATCCGTTTTCTTGAGACAGAGATAGCTTGGCCCGGAAACTGGTTGTTTGTTTGTGTATATGCCCCCAGTGCTCGGATACGCTGGTGACTTGCCACGAAACCTCCATGTCAGCGTTCTTTCTCCCGGATTGCTTCAACTCCGTAACTTGAACTCGCTCGGCGTGCGCCAGCGTGCCCCCCTGTTCGGCCATAATGAGCGACCGTTTCACTCGAAGATAAACCTCTCGCAAAAGTGGACCGGTCACGGCACTTTCTAACGCTGCATAAACGTCTTCATCTTCTCGAAAATCAAACGATCGATAGACATTGGTCAGAATGCTTTCGACAATCTGCTTTCGTTCCGATTCAGACGGATTCGACACGGTCACCGGAACGGACGCATTGCTGGCTCCGACCAGATCACCCTTCCACTCGAATTCAGGCTCCAGCGAATGGAACATATGCCGCACAGGTGCATCGTTTCCGACAAGCACTATGGAATTGAGATAAGGGGCGAACTCCGAGTAAGCCTGCCACTTGAGGCTTATCTCTTTAGGGGTCTGTTTACTCGGGTAAGTCCAAATGATTCCCACTCTTGCTTGATGTGCGCTAACGCGTCTCGGATCAGCGTTCAACGCAAAGTCCGCAATATCCAGACTGAAAAAATTCAAGCGAGTCAGCGTCCCCTTAACACTCTGACCATCAATGGTGGCTTGACTGCTGGAGGCAAAGAACTTCTCGATAAGTTCTTTCGCATTCGATTGCTCGTCTACCTCTAAGAAGTCTGGGTTCTCGCGAGGAATTTTCACCCACTGTTCTAATGTCAGCAGTGGAATGAGCAACTCATGCCTTACCTCAAAGCGATTGATGTACAAAAACGAATACAAACCTGTGTAGCTCGAGATTCCCAACGACTCTTCGAATTGCTCTTTGCGTTTCTTGCGAAGCTCCGCAAAGCTGGGGCGTTTGTTCTCGTAGACACGCTCCCAGTCAAACTTAAATGACTGCGGCTTTCCAAAAGCCAATTGCGTCGCATGCTCCATGCGATCTCGATGCCATAGACTCAAATCCATGATGGCGGGCAAAGCCGAATTCTTTCCCCCAAAGTTTTGCAGAAAAGTCAGATACTGGGGCTTGGTCTCCTTTAGTTCATATCGAACACGGTAGAGCACGACTTTGCTCATCAATTCACTCTGGTGAACTCCGTTCTCGGGAATCTGCTCCGTGTTCTCGGAGGCCGAATCCTCCTTGAGTCGCCGTCCATTCACGTCCAGAATAGAAAAGTACTCGAGTAAGAAGTCCCGATGCTTGATAGCGGCGGCTTGAAGTTGTTCAGCCGAATATCGCATTTCCCCGTCGGCGACCAAGGATTGATAGAGCACCAAATCCTCGAGCATGATCTCTAGATCAACGATCAACTCATCCTCTCGCACTTCAACAATCGCGCTGCTCAACGAAACCGGATGAATAGCGACCGATGCTTCGGAACGCTGTACCAGCAGTTGTCCCGCTAAGAACAGGAGCGAGACGACGATTAGTAGGCCTCGCCGTGGAACGAGTACAGGGCTAACCACTGGCTGAAACATTTTCGATCCGCGGGAAAAATGGGGGGAAATAAACTGCTGGAAAGCTTTGGGGGCAGAGAATTTGCTCTACCCCCAACTTCACAGTTTATTCTAGCTGACAATCAGACCAGGTCCAAAAAACTAGCAACTTCTAGTACTCATTGCTAGTCGCTTCTTCCTGGGCTGGCTGCGAGTCAGGTATTTTCCGCTCTGCCACATGCCGAATTCGGCGTTCCTGGACTTCTGATTGCAAGAATTCCAGAACCTCGGCAACGGTTTTCGTGCCGAGCTCACCGGCTAGCCGATCTCGCAACGCGATCGAGCGGGTCTCTGCCTCTCGCGGTCCTACCACAGCCATGTACGGAATCAATTCCAGTTGAGCATCCCGAATCTTGGCCTGAACCTTGGCTCCACGCAAATCGGTGGTGACTCGAAAGCCCGCCTCAGTGAACTCCTTTTCCAATTCCAAAGCATAGTCGTTCGACTTCTCGCTAAGAGGACAAATTCGAACTTGTTCGGGAGCCAGCCACATGGGGAATGCTCCGGCAAAGTGCTCGGTAAGCATGCCGACAAAACGCTCCATCGACCCAAATGGTGCTCGGTGAATCATCACCGGTCTGTGAGTCTTGTTGTCAGCTCCTACGTACTCCAATTGGAATCGCTCTGGCAAGTTGTAATCCAACTGAACTGTTCCCAACTGCCATTGCCGACCAATGCAGTCACGAACCATAAAGTCTGCCTTAGGTCCATAAAACGCAGCCTCACCCTCAGCAGCCGAGAAGTTGAGTCCTGACTCGTTTAAAACCTTTCGCAGCGCAGCTTCAGCTTTGGTCCAGTTCTCTTCCGAGCCGACGTACTTGTCGCTCTTGGGGTCTCGGAGCGACAACTGAACGCGGTAATCGTTGAGCCCTACCGATTCCAGCACGAGGCGGGTCAACTCGATGGTGCTGCGGAACTCCTGTTCGACTTGTTCCTGAGTGCAGAAAATGTGAGCATCGTCTTGGGTTAGCCCCCGGACTCGAAGCATCCCGTTCAGCTCACCCGTTTGTTCAAAGCGATAGACCGTTCCGAACTCAAACAGCCGCAGAGGCAACTGCTTGTAAGAACGTGGCATGGCCTTGAAGATCTGTGCGTGGTGCGGGCAGTTCATCGGCTTGACGAGATATCGCTCATGCCCGCGTTGCCAAGTTTGCAAAATGGCCACGCGTTCCGCGACGGGCAACTGAACGCTGTAACCTTTGAGTTCACAACCTAGCACCTCTGCCGATTGCAAGAACGCGGTTTCTTGAAGCTGCGAGAGTCCCTCTGGTTCCTGCAAGCGGCGAATCCAAGCATCGACCAACGCCCCTGCATCGTTGACGAACAGAGGGGGGAATTGACTGTCCCGATAGTAGGGAAAGTGCCCACTGGTTTCGTAGAGCTCGACGCGACCTAGGTGGGGGCTGTAGACTGGCTCGTAACCTCGCTTGAGCATTTCCTTTCGCAAGAACTCTTCCAGCAGTCCGCGAATGCGTGCTCCTTTAGGGAGCCATAAGCACATGCCTTGGCCGACCTCTGAGCTGATTTGGAATAACCCTAGTTTCTTGCCGATGACGCGATGGTCACGCTTCTTGGCTTCTTCCAATTGGTCGAGATAAGCCTGCTGATCCTTGGCGCTGAACCAAGCGGTGCCGTAAACTCGCTGAAGCTGCTTGCCGGAAGCGTCCCCTTTCCAATACGACCCAGCAACGCTCATCACCTTGAACGCCTTAATCCGCCCCGCATCGGGAATGTGAGGACCTCGGCAAAGGTCGACGAACTCACCTTGGCGGTAGAAGCCGAGGGTTTCGTGCGAGCCCAAGCCGGTTTGAATATGCTCGACTTTGAGGGCTTGTTTCATATCCGAGCAAAGTTCGACGGCCCCGTTTCGGTCCAGCGAGAACTGCTCGAACGGTTCGGCTTTTTCTACAATTTTTGCCATCTCGGCTTCGATGGCGACAAAGTCCCCTTCGTTAAGCTTGTGAGGCAGGTCGAAATCGTAGTAGAAGCCGTTGTTGATGGTCGGCCCGAATGCTAGCGAAACGTCTGGAAAGAGTCTCATGATGGCGCGGGCCATGATGTGGGCGCAGGAGTGCCTCAGGACCCCGAGTGCCTCAGGATCCTTGTCCGTGAGTAGCTTGAGCGGGATGGGACCGTTGCCTGCAAAGGCTTTGAGAGAGCGGGTGGCATCCACGATTTGGTCGCCGATTTTGGCAGCGATGACAGCTTTGGCGAGCCGAGAGCCGATCGATTCGGCAACACTTAGGGGGCTCGCATCGTCGGAGTGTTGAACTACGGTCCCATCAGGGAGTTGGATTTCCAGCATTTTTTACCTTTCCTGGCCCCAGCACGGTTGGGCGTAGCTGCGGGTGGACTATGAAAATTGGACTGACGAACAAATGACAGTCACCTGCTGAAGATGTTCGCGTGACGTGCGACACTTTGCAATAGGGGTTTCGCTCGAACACCCAAGCCGATTAATCTAAGATTATGTTATGCTAGGGTGTGCTCGGTATTCGAGCATCCCAAAATCTATTCTGGTTATATGCAAAATAAATGAGTGTATTAGTCTTTGGCCATCGCAATCCCGACACCGATGCGATTTGCTCTGCGATTGCCTATGCGGATTTACTCCAAAAAACCACTCGGCCCGAGGCCATAGCAGCCTGCTGCGGCCCCCCCAACAAGCGAACCGAATACGTACTAAAACAAGCCAAACTGCCTCCACCTCGCATGGTGATGGACGTTCGGCCAGAGGTGATGGATGTCTGCCAGAAAAATGTGGTAACCGCACGCTACGGTGACGTTTTCTACAACGTCTACCAGCAGATGCACGCCAAAGAACTGCGCGCGATTCCGATCGTTGACGATGGGCAGAAAGTAGTCGGCCTGCTTTCGTTGATCAAGCTGATGGAGATCATCCTCAACTTTGACCAGGATCCTCAAGCCACCCGTACGGTTTCCAGCAATCTACAACAAATCTGCGATGTGGTTGGGGGCGAATTTCAACACGGCATCGATCCGCTTCAACAAGACGAATTGCTCGTCATGGTGGGAGCCATGAGCGCTGGTGGATTCATCGAGCGAATGGAGCAGTTCCGCGCCGCGAACTTGATCGTGGTCAGTGGCGATAGGCCAACGATTCAATTGCCCGCGATCGAGCACGGCGTCCGGGCGCTCGTCGTCACGGGAGGATACACACTCTCCTCGGGGCTGGTGGAGTTGGCTAAGGCTCGCAAGGTTTCTGTAATCAAGAGCCCCTTTGATACCGCGACCACTACCATGCGGATCAAATCAGCTCAGTTCATCGACTCTGCGGTGGATACGAACTTTACATCGTTGCCCGCCAAGATGCCGATTGAAGATGCGCGACGCATCGTCGAAGATTCTTCGCAAACCATCTTTCCCGTCGTCAACGACAAGGGTGAATTGGTCGGAGTGCTTTCCAAATCGGACTTGGTCAATCCTCCCAAGCCGCGTCTGATTCTGGTCGATCACAACGAGCTCGGACAAGCGGTCAATGGAGCGGAAGAGGCTGACATTCTTGAGGTGCTGGATCACCACAGACTGGGTGGCGGGCTCAAGTCGACGCAGCCCATTCGTTTCATCAATGAACCGGTCGGGTCGACTTGCACACTCGTTGCCAGACAATTCCGAGCAGCCGGTTTGACTCCCGATCCTGGGATTTCATTGTGCATGGCCTCGGGGATCATCTCCGATACTCTCTATTTGCGAAGCCCCACAACGACCGATGTGGATCGCGAAGTCCTAAACTGGCTTTCCACGCTAGTCGAGGTTGATCTCAAGCAATACGCCAACGATTTCTTTGCGATCGGTTCAGCGTTGCGAACCTGCTGCGCGGATGAGGTCGTAACCGAGGACTGCAAAGAATTCGTCGAGCACGGCCAACGGTTTTCTATCTCGCAGATCGAAGAGATCGGTTTCGATTTGTTTTGGGATCGGCGAGACGATTTGCTTGCCGCCTTGGAGAAGATGGCTCGCAAGAATCACTTAGAGTTTTCAGCTCTACTCGTAACGGACGTGGTGAGCAACGGTTCGTTGCTACTGTTGTCGCACGTATCAGAGGTATGGGACGAGATCAATTATCCAAGGTTGGATCGGAATCTATACCAACTCGATAGCATCGTAAGTCGCAAAAAGCAGCTCCTGCCGCTAATCGCGCAGCTCATCGAAACATCGTTGGAAGCATAGATCTAGTCGTAGAATGGCGGTGCAGTTCGATTCATCGATGCGATTGGCGGCTTAGATCTTAACACGGGTCAGCGACGAGCTTCATTGCCATGGATTCGACTGGGTAATTATTGCAATGGGTAGCTGTTCAGCTAATTGACCTACTATGTGTAAATGCCCCATGCTTGACGTGGGGAATGTTACGTTTCTTGCTAAATAGGTGGAGTCTCTCCCCCTCATCCAGGGTCGTTGGGCGAGTCATAGTTAGCGAGAAACGTGAAGCTCCGCAGGGCAAGCCTGCGGCATCTTTCCTCTATCCAATCGCCCGAATTAAGATCAAAGCCCAATTGCCTTTTGGGCTCAATCGTTTCGCCGCACTCAGTCTAGTCGTTGTCATGATTACAAAGTCTGTCTTTTCCGCAGCATTGTACATTGTATTCGACTGAACTTATGATTATCCCAGCCCTCCTACCATTGGTGACATTATTGTGGGGAGCTATCCTAGGAGGTAAACAATTTTGGTTTTCGCTCCGCCCGAAATCCCGAAATGGAGAATCAGGTGATAGTGGTTAGAAAGAATCGAGTAACCGAGCAGATCGATTCCCATGGATTTCGCCAGATTCCGGAGTTCGACCTCCCTCCATGCTTTGCGATGGTCGAAGTTCTTACCAGTAACCGGATCGTTTCCCAGGAGGAAGCATCTTCTGACCGTTCTATGTATGCAATGGACGCCAGCAACCTCGTCAGGTTCAAAGATTTCCACGCGAGAAATGCGAGCCACAAGAACCTCCGAGGATTACACCGCGAGAGATGAGAGTGACGCAAGAGTTGTGTGGAAAATCGTTGCTCATTAATCCTCTTGCGTTTCTCTTATCTCTGGCGGTGTGGAAATCTTTATCGCGGACAGAATGGGGACGCAGGAAAGCGCTAAGATAAACCGGGGGGCGAGGTCGGCATCGAAACGGTGTGTGTCCCCGAAATGTTGCTCGCAGCTATATATATGCTGTAACAAGGCTTTGCGAAGTTACAGCATTCATTCTCCCTCCGAGGGAGAGTCGAGCGTAGCTCGGAGAGGGTGAGAGGCACAGCATCGCATAAAGGCTCCGACTGGTCAGCAATCATAAAGCCCCCTCCCCTCGTGATCGTTCCTCCACTCGACCCTCCCGAATTCTTCGGGAGGGTGAAGTACGAAAGAGATTTACCATACCGTGTAAGATACTTGGGGACACAACATTTTTTTGACCGTCGAATTGTAGCGTCTGTTGTGAAATACGAAAAAGCGGTCGACGCTCAAACGGGACCACTTCGTTCAGAAACAAGCCCACAAGCAAAGCCCGATTCCAGAGGAATACAGAAATCATGGCCTTTGAGAACAGACCGACTCCCCGCTCTTGTCGGAACGCCAAAAGAAAATCGCGGACGTGCGGGCTATAGCTACTTCATCCGGTGCAAAGATTTCCACGCGAGAAATGCGAGCCATAAGAGCCTCCGATGAGCTCACGAATAAGCCGGAAATAAACCGATTACACCGCGAGAGATAAGAGTGACGCAGGAGTTGTGTGGAAAATCGTTGCTCATTAATCCTCTTGCGTATCTCTTATCTCTAGCGGTGTGGAAATCTTTATCGCGGAGAGAATGGGGACGCAGGAAATCGCTAGGATAAACCGGGGGGCGTGGTCGGCATCGAAACTGGGTGTGTCCCCGAAATGTTAAATGTTACTGCGTTACGTAGATGTGGCTGGGACACACACAGAATCGTTCGGCTCTGGAATCGTTGGGTCGGACTACGACTGCAATTCAGCCAACAAGCACTGGTCCCACGAGAGTCGACTCGGCCCGCGACATCGTATTGGTCCGCTCCAAAATTCGCAACAATTCGGCCAACACCCCGAAAAGCGGTCTAAAACTCTACCGTCTCAATTCGGCCCGTAACAGCGACCGCACTACTTCGACGGAAGTTGTTCTCCGGCGGTGTCAGGATCGAATTGAGTTTTCTCCCGCTCATGCTCATGTAAACCTTCGCAAGACCAAGCAATTTCGATTGAAGCGAACCATGGTTTTACTGAATCATATGTTCGATGTACAGAAAAATTGTAGATCATTGAACCGTTCATCTTATTCATCCTGAAAAGATCGTGGTGGTCACCTGTGTCCCATCTTGCGAACTGCTCAATCTGCTCTTGAGCATCGAACGAATCGCAGAAATCCAGATGCAATTGTTTTAATTGCAGTTGCGTTAATGCGGACGAGTAGACTGTCAGAAAGCGAACTGATTGCGCATCGCTGCAAGGCGTAACGAAACACTCTTTGCATGCGATACGAAGTCGTTTGCTCTTGTTTAGAATCTCAACGGAAGAATCACTCCAAGTATCGACTTTTGTCGCCGTAGATTTTTCAAACAGCTTCAAGGGAACGGTACGTAAAGGAACCACAGTTGTGATATCGATCACAACTGTTCTCCGCTTCCAAACGAATATCACAGCTCCAATACTCAACAGAACAGAGAATAAAGCGGTTCGCCTTAGTGTTTTCATGGCCATGAAACTGGCGGTGAATTGACCGCTCCAAGCTGCTTCTTGACCCAATCGTCTCTTTCCTGCCGAGTCATTGAGTTCCATCGCTTTAATACATGGTCCCGAATGTAAATCCATCTTGCATTCTTGTCAGGGCCTCGAGTGTCAGTAAACCATCCATTGCTCACTTGGCTAAATGTTGGGCAGTTGTCCAATCCGGACTTCGCTTCCCAACTCATCGGGATACCGATACCAGACATAGGAATCAGGCCATTGATTTTCCCATATCCTGGGTTCAACACTGTAGTCTGTTCACGTTGAGTCAATCCTTCGCTACCTCCAGCATAGTCGCCTGAGTCAATCTGTTCCCAAGGCCCTCGAATACTTCCAGGCATTCCCCCAGCTATCAAGCCGTCAATTCCAGCCAATCCACCAGAGTCGTAAGCTTCGAATTGCTTGCCAATATCAGACTCAATATCCTTAGCCATTTGGAGGATGATTCTTTGCATATCGATCATCAATTGTGCTTCTATCCGTGCGATACGAATATTTTCTTGTGCAATGAAGCTGCCAGAGGCATTCATTCGCAAGCAAACTGCGTGATCAAGAGCGGCAAGTTTCTTCCTTTCTAAACGATCGTATATCTCAGTAATGACCTGACTTCCCGCATGGGTCGCTAGTCCAGCCCAAAGATACTTATCAGGATTGCGGCCGTATAGCTCGGCGTATCGACGATAAATTCGTTGCAATTCCTCTCGTCCTGCGGCGTACTCCGGATCGACGTGTTTCTCCAATCCACTAGGATCAGTTGCATTGGTAGGCCCATTCCCCACGTACCGATACAGATTGGCATCGCCTGCATTAAACCCGATGGGGTCTTGGCTGAGCCAACGGCCCGTTTGTGGGTCGTACCAACGAGCGCGGTTGTATTGGAGCTCGACGTCGCTGTCCCACTGACGTCCCGTATACCCAAAAATCGTATCCACTGCACCAGGATCGAGCGGGCTTATCGGCTGACCTGATGCGTTGTAACTCTGCTCGTGCAGACGACCACCGAAGCTGTCGTAGACCACGTGGCGACGTACCACCCCCGCATTGTCCACTAGGTCACGCACGCTCCCCAGATGGTCGGTCAACGTCCACAGCGTCTGACCTTGGGCGGCTTCTCGGGTCGTCGTGGTCGGGCGATAGCCCACGCCGTCTTCATACCGCTCGTCGGCCAGTACCATGTCCACAGCAGGTCCGTACTGGTAACGGTTGACGATCCGGTAGGGCTGTGAGCTGCCAACCCCGTCGGCGTCCCGCAATTGGATCGCAATCTCCTGACCATCCCAGATCCACGACTCGTAACGGTTGTAGCCCGACTCCCCATTGTCATTGATCCGCTTGGCTACCAGCCGATCGAAGGCGTCGTAGTAGTACAGGGTGTCTTTGGTTAGAGTTCCGCCGAGTGTCATGTAATCGATCACCCGGGCCAAACGATTGCGATGGTCCCAAGTAAAAGTCCGCACTTGGCCGGTAGCGATCTCGGTGCGCCGCCTGACGTTACCCTCGTTGTCATACAGATAGCTATAAGTCCCATCGGACTGCAAGCGGTTGTGGGTACCGGTGGCCGATTGAGATTGACCGCTCGAACCCAGGCGATTGCCGGTGGCATCCCAAGCATAGCCTTCGTTCAGCGGTAGATAGTCCGGTGTCCCCATGCCAGCGATGGCCGTGGAGGTGGTCGAGGTCAGTTGATGGCGATTATCGTAGCCATAAGAGGTTTCAAAGCGATCACGCTGCGAAGCTAGGCTGGTAAGCCGATTGGCTGTGTCGTAAGTAAAGTAATAGCCAGCCAGCATGTGAGTGCTGCCCAACGACGAAGGGAGAGTGGACGAGCCGTTCCAGTGCTCGCCTGCAGCGATCTCGACCTTGCCATGAGTGATGCTCTGCAATCTCCCGGCCCCGTCATAACCCATTCTTGAGTGCACTTTCAACTGACTAGCATCGACCCCGGTGGAAGCGTACCGTCGCATGTCGGTGAGCTGCGAAGCCGCGTCGTACTGGAAGCTGGCCGTCTTGGGAGCCACTCCGTTGCTGGCTGGCAGCAGGTTGCCTTGCGCATCCAAGTTACCACGTTGAGTAACGCTCACCAAACGATCCAGACCATCGAACTGGTAGCTATTGATCAAGTCGGTGACTCCACCGCTGACGGTCTGTCCCGAGAGGGTGCCTCGGAAGTTGACCAACGTCTGCACGCGATTTCCCACCGCATCGTAGTCGCGAACCAGGTTGACGTACGCGGTTGAGCTGACCTCCCGGCGTTGCTGGCGTTCGACTACCGGCTGATTGCGAGCGTCATAGACGAACTCGAAATTGGTTGCCCAAGTTCCACTATCGGTCAAGCCAGTCAGATTGCCGATGGAATCGAAGCTGTAGTCCAGCGTACGGCTAGGGGTGGGATTCGACGTGGTCGCCCATTGCTCACTGGTCATCCGGTAAAGATTGTCATAGCTGTACTGGGTCACGCGATTGTTGCGGTCTGTCAGAGTACGTATGTTTCCGACTGCGTCATAGGAGTAAGTCCGATTGCGAGCCGCTCCACTGGCGATCGGTTTATTTTCGACAACCAATTGGTTCAGCTTGTTGTAAGTATACAGCGTCTGGTTCCCCAGTCCATCAATCACGCTGGTCAAATTACCGAAGACGTCACGACCGAAGCTGGTGGTGGTGTTACCAGGATCAGTCGATGTCAACGGCCGGAACCAGGCGTCGTAGGTATTGACGGTCCAGTGTCCGGTGGCTTCGTTCATGCTGTCGGTATGTTGAAGGACATTTCCGACGGAGTCGCGGATGAAGCGTTGGTAAGCGGCGGTTTGTGGACCGGCACCATCGGGGTCTGGCGATACGACTCGGCTGACTCGACCGCCGTTGTCATATTCATAGCTGGTCACCCGTCCCATCGGATCGATGGTCGAGGTAAGCAAGCTGTCGATCGCTCCTCCCGTAAAGTGGGTGGTACCGTTTTTCGGTTTTTCGTTCCTGTAAAGTGGGTGGTACCGCTATTCTGCCCCATTTTTGATTTTCACTCCGCAAAGCTTCTCAGTTTCTACTCAAACCTGTTTTACGAATAAAACCACAAAGCTTCTCGATCAAAACGTCTTCGCATCCGAAATATATTCCTTCGAGTTCTTCAAGCCGTTGGCATTTCTGCGGTTCCAACTCCCATTCTATTTTATGCCCATCCGAAACCCTACAGATATCGACTGCCTCACGCAACGCTTGAAAGCATCCATCGGCGTTGATCGTACTAAGCGCGCTCAACGTCTTGACGTAAAACGAATCGCCAGGGATATCTACTTCCAAGGTATGTGCGAGTCCCATGTTACCGATTAGACCATTAACGTGCCAAACCAGCACTACTACTAACTCGTTCGTCGTCAATTTTGCCACGTCAATTCGACCGCTCGTCGATTCAAGCAACCGAACAAAAAGATCGTTACAAACTTTTGCCATATCATTGATGTTCTCCGATCTACTCATTTGGATACTCCGACCAAATGTCATCGATCCATGTTTGATCTTCATCAGTTAAAGTGAAATTGTCTTGCCCGTTGTAATCAACGAAAGGTTCTTCCTCATCTGGTAAATCGGGGATAAAGTCGCCAGTGAAAAGTTCGATAACAATCTTGCCACCTCCAACGAACGGGATTGCATCTATCCCAGAGTTCAGCGTTCCATACCCCGGCCCTTTGCAATAGCCATCAACGCCCCAACCTGCAACTGCAAAGAGTATTCCAACACCGGGAATAGCCTTGGCAATTTTCCCTCCCTTGAGCCCGAGTTTTCCAGCCTTTGCCAAAGCACCACTCTCTTTCGCTGCCTTAGCAGCAAGCTTGCCTGCTTTGGCAGCCGCATCGGCAGCAGATTGAACGCCCTTGTTGAAGCGACGAATTACGTGGCTCGCCGGCAGATCGTCAAGATGTTTAACAAAATCCCGGGCCTGGTCGGCTGTCATCTTCTTTGGATTGATACCTTTTTCCTTTAAATATGACTTGAACTCGCTTTCAACTGCACAATTGTAATCATAATGCGAGATGTTCCCGTAGGTCCCAAAATGATGATCTCGATACCAGTTGTTAGTTATCCGTGCAGACAGCTCATTGAATGCCGCTTTCGCATCAGGTGAAACCGCATTGCGAACGCGTGAATTTACTTTGTGGTGTCCCCAATGCAAACCCGAGGGATCCGTCCAATTCGTCGGCCCGTTGCCCACATAACGATAAAGATTCGCATCGCCAGCGGCGAAGCCGATGGGGTCTTGGCTGAGCCAACGACCTGTTTGTGGGTCGTACCAACGGGCTCGGTTGTATTGCAAATTCACATCCGTATCCCAGAATCGGCCTGTGTACCCGAATACCGTGTCCACCGCTGCCGGATCGTTGCTCGCAATCACTTGTCCCGATGCATTATAGTCCACTTCATGGACCAACCGACCATAACTGTCGAACACTTGATGCTCACGGATCACGCCGTTGTTATCCAGCAAATCGCGAATGCTTCCCAAATGGTCTCCCAACGCCCAAAGGGTGTTGCCCGATACGGTCGATTTGGTCGATGCGTTGATCGCCATCCCGGTGTTGTTTCCATATTGCTCGTCGGAGAGCAATTGATCGACCGCGTCAGCCCAAAGATAGCGGTTCGCTAATCGTAACGTTTGCCCCGAACCCGCTCCGTCCGAATCGACCCAACGCATGACCTCTTGGCCCTCGGTCCAGATCGTGACTTCGTAGCGATCCCAAGTCCCATTGCCATCAACATCTACGCGCTTTGCGACACGGTTGTCGAACGCATCGTACGTGAACTGGGTTTGTTTCGTGATCGCACCAGAGACGGAGACTCGTTCGACAACCGTGGCTAAACGATTCCGATGGTCCCAGGTGTAATTGGTTACGGCACCGGTAGCGATGTGGGTTCGCCGGGTCGTGTTCCCCTCGTTGTCGTACAGATAGTTATAAGTCCCATCGGTTTGCAACCGATTATGGCTCCCATTGCTCGATTGGCTGGTTCCCGTCGACGACAGACGATTGCCTGTGGCATCGTACGAATACGTTTCGTCTGTAGGAATATAGGGAGCTACCATGCCGGTGATAATGCTGGTACTGGTACCGGTGAGTTGATCGACACGATCATAAGTATAATTCGTTCTCAGATTATCCGCAAAGGAAGAAAACTGGGTCAGCCGATTATCGGAATCGTAATCGAACCGGTACGCCGCGACGATTCCCACCGAGGAGGTGTTCGACAATCCATTCCAAACCACGCCGCTGGCCAATTCTTGTTTGGCGTGGGTGATTCCGGCTAACCGGCCTGCGCCATCAAAATCATTTCTCGTGTGAACTTGCAAGGAATTAGCGAACGGAGAGACCGCGTTGTAGCGGCGAAGATCAGTGAGTTGCGAGGCGGCGTTGTACTGGAACGTAGCTGTTTTAGCAGCCACGGCGTTGCCCGTTGCGGTTCCCGATTGCGTAGTCTGAACACGTCGATTCATGCCATCATACGTATGCGTATTAATAAAATCGTCGATACCACCGGTGACGGTTTGTCCGAAAATCGTCCCGTTGATGTTAGCTCGCAATTGGGTTAAGTTTCCGACGGAATCGTAGCTGCGGTCAAAGAGAATTGATCGGCTTAGGAGGTAGCTGCTACCGTATTGTCGCTCGGCTTGCAATTGTCCGCGCGTATCGTAGGCAAATTGAAAATCGAGCGACAGAGCATCAGAATCGAGAATTCCTACCAATCGATCTCCTACGTCATAGGAATAATCAAGGGTCCGTGTGCTCCCCCAGGCTTCGCTCGTGAGCCGATTTCGGAAGTCGTATTGGAATGTGGTGGTTCGATTGTTCCGATCGGTGTAGCTGCGAAGATTGCCGTTCGCATCGTAGGAGTAAGTGCGATTGGTTCCCTTTTTCTCGGTTACGAGCTGGTTTAGTTTGTTATAGGTGTAATCGGTGATATTGCTTTTGGCATCGGTAATTCGCGTGACATTACCGAAGACATCGTAAACTTTGGTGGTGACGGCGTTCACCGGATCAGTCGATGTCAACGGCCGAAACCAAGCGTCGTAGGTATTGACGGTCCAGTGTCCGGTGGCTTCGTTGATGCTGTCAGTATGCTGCAGGACGTTGCCGACCGAGTCTCGGATGAAGCGTTGGTATGCGGCGGTTTGTGGACCGGCACCATCGGGGTCTGGTGATACGACTCGGCTGACTCGACCACCGTTGTCATAATCGTAGCTGGTCACCCGTCCCATCGGGTCGATGGTCGAGGTAAGCAAGCTGTCGATGGAGTAGGTAAACGAGGTAGTGGGGCGACTCGCCCCCACGGTCGGAGCGGGAGCCTGGTAGGAGAGCAATCTGCCTCGTTCGTCGTACAGAAAATCGGTGGTGCGACCGAGTTCGTCGGTCGTGGACTTGAGTCGACCGTCCATCCAGTAGTCCCAGGTTTGCGTGCTGGTCGCAGTACCGGAAACGCGGGTTGTTCGCCCCAGCATATCACTCTCTGCGAGGATCGTGTTTCCGAGCGGGTTAGTGCTCAGGGTGGACCAGCCTTGCAGAACCGTCGAATTGTACCAGCCATGATGATATGCAAGAAGGTGGTCGGCGGTTAATCGGGACTACTTCTTTCAGTAACAAATGCCCTTGCGAAGCTCGATAACGGAGGAATACAGGAATCGCGGACCTTGAGAACAGACCCCTTCCCCACTATTGTCGAAATGCCAGAAGAAAATCACGGAAGTATGGGCATTATGCGATCCACTTACGTTGCCGCAACGCGGCAAGCTAGCTCAGTATCCATGCCTTGCGATGGTCGAAGTTCTTACCAGTAATCGGATCGTCTCCCAGTAGGAAGTGTCTTCTGACGGTTCGATTGATGCAATATGCGATCGCGACCTCGTCAGGCGCAAAGATCTCCGCCCGTGAAATGCGAGCCACAAGAACCTCCGATGAGATCGCGAATAAGCCGGAAACAAACCAAATAGCTTTTGTAGCAAGCAATCCTAAGTAAATCCGGAAATCCTGTAAATATTCTGTGTCCCGCGAGATCTCCTGAGCAAAGAGATTAAGAAGCCTCGCATTGTGATGCTCTTAATTGAACTCGCCGCGGTGCGTTCATGTTCAGCAACCTGACAGTCGCCCGGCCTTTGGGAGTCTTGCCAAGCACTGTACAATGTATAATTTCGAAGTGATCGTCCCAGTTGTCACGACGAGGATGAAACAAAGTGACGATGGAGATAGAGAAAGGATCAATACTCGAAAGATTCGGTCCCTTGTACGCGTTGCAGCGATCGCATGCTAGTGCCAAGTTGTCCAGAGAGTCGTCAGAGTAATGCTGCCTTGCAACGATATGTTCGGCGTGAAAGGGAATAAAGGGGGTCGCCAACTCGGAGAGGTGACAGTATTCACACCGACTCCCCGCATGTTGCCTAACTTGATTTCGCGTCGCAGTGTCCATTTCGGCTATTGGTTAGCTGAAAGAACAGACTTAGCCTTGGCCTGAAGTAGCGAAATAATATCGATAGCTTCAACGATCTCGCGGTATTCTTGGTCCTCCGACTCGGTTAATTGGCCTGCATTCGCTTTGCTGCGTAACTCGTCGATGCGGACAATAAATTCTTCATCTGCTCGCAGTTCAAGTAACTTGCGAGCGAAATCGGGTGGCATTTGATCAGTTACCGTTTGAAGCATCTTGTCGAGGATTGTAGTAACCATGCTCTCAGTATACTCCATGCTATTGAGCGGATCCAGTTACTCCCTATTAATCTCACGGATCGGCTCCGTCCTGTAATGGATCGCATAACTCCGCGATCTCTGCACGTCCGCGTTTCTATCAGTTTTTCCCGCGAGAGATGAGAGTGACGCAAGAGTTGTGTGGAAAATCGTTGCTCATTAATACTCTTGCGTTTCTCTTATCTCTGGCGGTGTGGAAATCTTTATCGCGGACAGAATGGGGACGCAGGAAAGCGCTAGGATAAACCGGAGGCGTGGTCGGCATCGAAACTGTGTGTGTCCCCAAAATGTTGCGTCCAGGTTCGGCGGCGAAGCCGCAGAACCTGAATGAGGGGGGCGTTGGGCGAGTCATTAATTAGCGAGAAACGTGACGCTCCGCAGGGCAAGCCTGCGGCATCTTTCCTCTCTCCCACGACCGGAATTAAGATCAAAGCCTTAAATTGTAAAGGCCGGTTCGGTAATCGACGGACGCAATGACGAAATCTCGGGGTGGTGTCAATCGGTGTTCAAGCATCCGGCTTCACGGAACTTTTCCTCATCCACAAGTTCATGAAGCTTCTTGAAGTCATCGAGAACCTTTGGGTCAAAGAGCGAGCCATTCAAAGGCTCGTTAACTGACCTCCAAAGAATCGACCAAGTGCTCATTTTTGTCTTCTGAGTCTCGACGTTCAATTTCTCCAGAACGATCCGACTCGGCAAAAAAATCCCATCCTTTTCGATCCAACTAATCGATTGATCGAATGGAATAACACCATCTTTTGTTCGGGCGTACATTCGCTTCATCAATAATGTGGAGGAGTCAAAAACACGAACCAGAGTAGAAGACGGCTGAAGTGTACTGATTTGAATACCGTCACTCAACCTTACAACCTTTGCGTTATCAGAAGAACGCCGCGTCGCCACCTCAAGTACCTTCCCGAACTCCTCGAAGTTCATTTCAAATCCTAAAGGAAAAGGTTGTATACCACAGAATCGAATGTCGGGTACAAAGGATTTGGAATGGGCAAGTACCATTTTAAGATCGATGGCAAGCAACGGTTGGCTTCGGCCAGGTATCTTCGCTACCCTAGCGACATCCTTAGATTTCGCGATTAACTCCAGTTGGGAGCCAGCGTCAGGCTTCTCGGAACTTTCTTTCTTCACAAGCAAAAAGATTTGCTTTTCATCCCAGTCCACTGCAAACCGAATCGTGTTATCAACAGCTTCAACTGACTGTCCATCATCGGCAGGAACAAATGACGACTCCTTGATTAAAACGTCATACTTCCTCCAAGCGCTACTGTTGGCATGTGCGATCTCTGCCTGCTCTTGCGGGAACAGTGAATCATCGTTAGGAAGTGTACTGGGCTCGGAGAGCGGTATGCAGCACGCTGCGGTACTGACCTCGCCGATTCCTCCATCCCAGGCAATCTGCCATTGGAGATCATCTGACAAAGCGAACTTAGGCTTTCCTTGGTTAAACAAATCGGATTCTTTTACAGTCAAGCTAACTCTCGCTACCCCCCTACCTATCGTTTCAACCGTTGTCGCAACAGGGAGTTCGTTCCATTTGCAAGCAACAGACAAATTCGGCATCACCGGATCTGAGGATAGGGATTCCTTGTCTACTCGAACCATCGCTGTCGCTTTCCAGTCGTTCCCCTCTTTTGAAAACTGGACAAGACTTGGTATCACGGCAACTTTCTGTACCCTTCCGACGCGGACGACAATTTCGTCCGTCCCCTCGTTGGCAGTGTTTTTGATCCGAAACTGACCATTAAGCGACGTCCCGTTCATGAGCGATAAATCAATCTTCGTACTCATGAACGGTTTGCCGTCTTTGACTTTGACACTCACCTTTGCATCAGCAAAGTCACCTAACCCTACAACTGATACAGATCGAACGTCCACTGGAGCGGTAACGATAACAGGAACATCAAGATCTATTTCACTTTGCCCCTCACGAACTGACTTGACAACGAATTGCTCTTCAAAGCAACATAACCCCCCAAGCTTGTATGCGATGTCGATTGGAAACATATCCCCATTCTCACCCACGAGCACAATCTGCTGACCATGTGTTTCACGACGGTTTACCAGAGGAACATTTAATGTTGCCATCAAATCGATACTTTGATTAGCGCCAATGTTCTTTTCTGTTGTGCGAATATCTACACAATTACAACTTGCCCTTGCATCCTTGATAACGAAATCCTTATCCGTGGAATTTTGAACCTCAACAACAAACTCCGCCTTGGTTCCGACGGTCAGTTCACCTAAGTCAATTGGCATGCGTACCGTAGGCAGATTCCCCGAGAAAATCGCGACACCAGCAACCGGTAGCACTCTTGGGTTCTTATCATCGGGTGAAGCACTTTGAGCCAAACAATTGCTGATCAAAAGGCAGACGAGAAATTGAGCAACGATGGCTAGCTTGTAGACGCGCTTACGCATCACGACAGCTAAGGACACCGATGAGATAGCGAGAGACATAGCGTTGAGCCTAGCATTCCTAAAAGGCACTCTCGATTTTGTAGATGACACTTCAAGCATTGGGGCATCCTCAGGCAGTGGTAGCGTGTTCTGATCACTTGCAGTGTACGGGGGGGGGGGGGCTGTGTCAAGATACTGAATTGAAGAAACCCCAAATGATCTCCTTGACGCTGGATAGGAGTTTCAAGGTCATCTTTCCAATGCCATCCAATGGTAATCGAGACTGTCACGAGATCATGAAAGTGTTAGCGATTAATGAACGTAGTTTGGAGGCTATTTCCATTGTATAGACCAAGAAATCAGAAACCGCCGCGTTACAAGGTTCTACATGGATTTGTATGCCAGACTGTACTTCACTTCGCACTACGTTATCAGTGGTTCCAGGGGCTCTTTGGCCTCCTGGGGCAGGCTGTCCTTCCTCTTTTGCGGCCATAGGGCGACTACGTTGGCGACGCAGACTAGAAAGCCACCCAGGATCAACTCCATGGTAATCGATTCGTTGCCGTATTGCATTAACACCATCGTCGCTAGCCAACCAGGAATAAACATGGCCCAAAGGGATGCGAACAACGGCTCGGTGCTGTAAATCACCGAAGCCTGTGAGGCGGAAACAAATGGCTGGTAAGTGTTCATTCCTAAAAAAGATATGAGCGAGCAAAACACTGCCAGAAAAAATACAATGCCTAGAAACATAGGACTGACAAAGAGTCCCGTCCAGTTGGGTGCTGCCCCCTCGGGTGTCAACTCTTTGCTAGGGAAGAACGCCTGAATAACCGTAAATGTACCTAAAGCAATCACGACCGTGGTCAAGAACATCCCAGGGGTGAAGTAGGCCGAGCGATGCTTCTTGCCATACCAATCGACGAGCAAAACCTGAACACTAAAAAACAATGATCCTAACGTAGTCCATACATCACCCCAATTCAATGGGACTCGCTCTTGACCTGACGGTGCACCATTTTGTTCCGGAGCCGGCGAGTGAAAGACTCCCGATAAGATCAGCACACCTAGCAAGGCGAGAATGGCACCGATCCAAACATTCCGCCCCGGAGCTTGCCTCAAGATCAGGCTCGCCAAGATGGGGGTGTAGACTGCGGTTAGGCTGGTGAGAAATCCGCTTCGAGACGCTGGGATCGACGCCAAGCCGATCACTTGGAGGATGAGCCCAGCGCAAAAGAAAACACCGATCCAGATACCTGCCGTCCATTCCGTGCGAGTTGCTTTGATGGCTAGACGGGACAGAAGCGTGAGAAGCAAGAGCGAAGCGAATAAGAATCGGATACCGATCATCAGGGACGATGACGACAACTGCATGGAGACCGACCACGAACGAGGCTCGACTCCGGGCAATACCACCTGGGATATGACTTCGTTTAACGCCTTCATAATGGGGAACGACATTCCCCACAGTGCGTTCACGCCCACCAAAGCTGCTACCGCAATGAGCACTTCCCGATTCTTGTTCAAAATACCCTGCCGCTTCCTACACTCGCCCTATTGTTGTAATGAACGTAGTGTAGCGAGGTTTCCCCATATGGCGAGCCAACTCAATTCAGAAAGAACGGGACCGGGGGAAGAACAGTGTGCTGCAATAGAAATACATAGCCCCCCTCCCAAGATGTAAACTTGGCAAAGTACAATATCCCAATGTACGCGAGTAGAATTGCGAGTTGAGGCCCCCAGGCAATATAACGCCAGAACCAATGCGTTCGCTTAACCGATCGTTGAGATCGCCCCCACGCCCAACCAATCGCTAGATGGGCCGGAAACAGAAAGAACACAAAAAAGAAGGTCAGGATCCAAGTCAGATCTTTTGGAAGGGGTTCGATCCTCAATAAATAGAGCGGGGTCGCAAACAAGAACAGGATTAGTATGCCCACAAGCATCGACCAGGGAACTCGCTTATAAGCCTCGCGAACCCGTCTGTATTGGAACAAAGAGCGGATGCTTCGATCCGTTGTGAATTGCACTTGGAGAAACGGCACCATGGCCAAAACCCAAGTCATGAGGAGCACACCGATGATTCCCAGCAGTGCCGTGCCATCTCCCGGGCGATTCAACGCTACCAGGATCATTCCCGATGGAACTGCCAGCCAAACGATTGCTCCGATAGAAGCCAACAGGCCGGTCCACATCAATCGAGGCAAGTGCAGAGAGGCAACTAGATTCCATAATCGATCTTCCGCCTGACGCCATGTCTCAGGCCGCCAAATCGTTTTCACAAATCGAACGGGGGCAGGCCATGCGAAATCTCGGAATCGACCGCCACGAAATAAAGCCCAGCCGACCCATATGACCCAAGCATAGGACAACAGGAAACTCGCGAAGCGTATTCGCCGCCCGTTCGGGTTGCCTGGCTCAATAAGCTCTGCGGTGTAGGCCAAATCGGTAACATACCAAACGGCCAACCAACTCGACCCAACACAAATCGCAGCAACCAAAACTCGACGCGCGGTCTGTTGTCCAGGGATGCACTCACTCCAGCTAAGCTTCCGCGACATGCGTGACGAACATTCCAGCAGATAGCCAAACGCGGCGAACTGCAAAACAGGAATTGCCGCGATGGCGCTGATCAGAATCACCAGGCAACCGTAAGACCACAGCCCCCTCAGCCCTCGGTATGCCCCATGAATCAACCACATATCAAACCCAAAAAATCTGGCTAGCCAAGAACTATCACCTGTTTCGCCATCGCGTTATATTTGGCGCTGCTTCCCCTATTCGTATTGGACAAACAAATATTGGAAAAATAACAACACTTCTCGCTGTAGGCATCCGACTTCACCCTCCCCAAACTTCGTTTAGGGGAGGGTCAGCCCACGTCAAGCGTGGCTGGGGAGGGGCATTCGCATGGTTGGAAGGCTCGATTGCCGACCCTCCCGGTCGCTTCGCTGGGAGGGTGAGGAGCGAAGTACATTCTGCGGCGGCTACTTGGGAATGCGAATTTCAAAGAGGTGCGGCCAGTTCTTGCCCGTGACAAAGATCCGCTTGGTATCAGGATCGTAAGCAATACCGTTCATCACGGATTCCCTGTGCCGTCTGTTCTGGGGATAGATGTGCTGGAGATCCACCCAGCCCAGCACTGCTCCCGTGTCAGGTGAGATCCTCGCGATTCGGTCTTCATACCAAATATTAGCCCATATCTCGCCATCGATCCATTCGAGCTCGTTTAGTGATTTGAGACGTTGGCGACGATCGGTGACATCCAACTTCTTGGTAACTTTAAACGTTTCCGGATCGATAAATCGAATCGTCGGTGTGCCATCGCTAAGAATCAATTCGTTGCCGTCGGTGGTCAGACCCCACCCCTCAAACTCGTAGACGAAATGCCCGAGAAGCTCGAGCGTGTTCACATCGTACACCAAGCAATAGTTATCCTGCCAAGTCAACTGATAGATCTTGTCGTTCAAGATCGTGATGCCCTCGCCGAAATAATCAGGGCTTAGCGGTACGGGAGGCACGACATCTTTACCGTCTTCGAGTTTCACCTTCCGGAGTAAAGACCGCCCCTTTTGGCCGGTTCCCTCATATAAATAGCCGTTGTAGAAAACCAACCCCTGTGTAAACGCCGTGGGATCGTGAGGGTACTTGTTGACGACCTCGCCTTTCTTGGTTTCGAGCGGCTTAATGACCTGAGCACAACCGAGGACGGCCAAAAGCAGAACGAGCGAGCACGCAAAACCGAATCCATAAGCAAGGATTCGATCAGGCGAGAACTGGTGTTGAATTCCAACTCGGTTTTGTAATCCAGCCTTCATTGTTGGTCATTTAGAAAAGCGGCATACTGAAAGGTAGGAGCCGTCGCATCTCAGGTTGTTGCGGCCCTCGCATTACCCAGCAGTTTAATCCATTTCCCGACCAGGGCCTATCCGAAAAGGATAGATCCCCGCTGGGCTGTAATCCCGTTTGACGGAGAGTCTTTGCCCCTACCAACGCCGAATCGACTGCAAATTATTGAGTATTTCACTCGCTTCCTGGCTAAGCCCCATATGTGAGTCCGCCTGATTGAGCTCGAGAAAAACGATAAACTTGGAGTGGTCTGCTCCCGAATAAACGATCGGAGCAGGCGATAAATGCAGAACGCAGTTGACCTGATTGTTCCAGCGTGACGTGTACAACTGTCCCCCCAGCGATTGCTCAGGCTTGAGCCCGTAAAATTGGACCATGAGATTCGCTAAAAGGGACGGATCACCGGTCAGTCCATGTACGTTTATTCTCCGAACCGACTGGCGACTGTCGAAATAGTAAGTGAGCGTCCCAGCTAGGTCGGTAGGTTGCGTGCCGGTAATCAAGGGAACCCGCATTCCATCGAGCTGGACATTCGCCAGGACCGTTGTGACTCGAGAGAAGCGTTGTGTTAGCCAAAGTGGTGTCACGTCGAATCGCAAGACCTCTCGCAAGTCCTGGACGTTCCCTCCCCCCACCGTAGTGGGCTGTCGTTGCAATTGCTGCAAGCTCGGCACACCAATCGTGTAGTCCCAAAGTTGACTCGTACCACCCGGAACCAAGTTCGCAGGCCCTTGCCGCGTCTCTAAGTTGGCGTAACCACTATTGGGTGTATTGGGTGAATGGTTAGGTGCTTGATTGGGGACTTGGTTGGGGGCTTGGTACGGCTGAGGGTACCCCATTACTTGGCCATTGGGACCGATCGGTGTAATGGTAGCCGGTCCGTAGACAACTTGCGGTTGCTGTGGGTAACCGGTCTGAGGTGGCTGCTGCTGATACTGTTGTGGATGCTGAGGGAAAGATTGTTGAGCGTAAGACTGCTGCTGACCGCCGTAGCCATAAGAGTTTGGAGCTACCGCACCTTGCTGAGCGCTTGGCATGCTCTGCAAACTACCCAGTGCACCGACGTAGGGTGCCGTTACACCTTGATCAAGCTGTTGATTTAGAAAGCTGAGTGAGGCGGGGTCTTCTTGAGCCGTATTAGGCGGGCTCTGACTGGCCCCCGTGATCACCCGTCGCACAACTGCCCCTGCATCGGTCTCAAAGGCAGCATAAGGACCTCCGATGGCTGCGGCTAACACTGCGACCGCACCGACAGGCTTCTGCAGAACATTTGTAAACATGGAACGAATCTTTCGGAGATAAGGATGGTCACCTAATGGACCCACGCGGAATAGACTCTCCGAGCCTTATAGATCATCGATCGGGATAATCACCCGTGGTCACGCGTATCCGTTCGCATCTCTGTAAGTCGTCCATGGCAACACAGAATCTTGAATGATACGTTGGCTAATTTCTTAAGGTAACTTTGATTCGGTAGGGTTTGATCGATTGTAGGAATGGGATCGACTAAGACGGATTCACAAACCGCTCCACAAACTCCGCTTCGGTGAGGATTGCGACACCGAGGCCTTTGGCTTTCTCGAGCTTGCTACCTGCATCCTCACCTGCCACGAGAAAGTCAGTCTTTTTGGACACGCTACTCGAAGCACGTCCGCCGAGCCGTTCGATTAACCTCTCAATTTCATCGCGAGAGTACTTTCTCAATGTCCCAGTAACGACTAGCGTCTTTCCAGCCAGCGTTCCCGAGCTGTCCACCTTGTCCTCTTCGGATGCCATGAGCGAAACACCAGAAGCCCGTAGCTGCGAGACGATCTCTTGACCTTCGCTGCTTTGAAAAAAATCAAAGACACTCTTGGCAATAATAGGGCCGATCTCGTCAACGCTACTTAACGTTTCCAAGTCTGCTGCCATCAACGAATCGATGTCGTTGAATCGTCGGGCCAATATCTGCGCCACACGTTGCCCTACGTGCCGAATGGAAATGGCGTTTAAGACTCGACTCAATCCGCGACTCTTGCTGGCGTCGATACCAGAGAGTAGATTCTCAGCCGACTTCTTGCCCATACGTTCTAGTGTCATCAGCTTATCGAGACCGAGCGCGTACAAGTCGCCAAAATTCTGTACCATGTTGGCATCGACGAGCTGATTCACCAGCTTTTCTCCAAGCCCCTCGATATCCATGCAATCTCGTGTGGCGAAGTAACGCAAACGTTGCCGCCACAGTGCGGGACACTCTTTAGAAACACAGCGAATGTAAACCCCTTGAGCATCCTTGACCAAATCGGAATCGCAGGCGGGGCACTTCGTTGGAAACTGAAACACTGGCAAATCCGATTCGCGACGATGGCGTTCCACTCTCACGATATGCGGTATGATCTTGCCCGCTTTTTCGACCACGACCCAATCCCCAACTCGAACATCTTTCCGTTCGATCTCTTCCGCATTATGCAACGATGCTCGCGATACGGTGGTGCCTGCTAATTGAACTGGCTCGAGTTCGGCCACCGGCGTAACCGTTCCTGTCTTGCCAATCTGAGTACGGATCTCGAGGAGCTTGGTAACCGCTTCGTACTTTTCGATTTTGTAAGCGATCACCCAACGAGGCGACTTGGAGGTGGAACCAAGTGTTTCTCGCTGATCGAACGAGTTCACCTTGATAACAATTCCGTCTACCTCGAAGTCCAAACTGTGCAAGTTCTCGACGATAGAATTGCAATGAACAATCAACTCCTCTTTGTTCGTAAAGCTCTTAACCCCCGGCGTGAGTGGAATCCCGAGTTGGCGAACTCGATTCAAAAAACCAGTATGGGTTCGTTCCTTAACTCCTTCGCAAAATCCCATGCCATGACAAAGGAATCGCAATCGCCGTTGCGCACATATGCGAGAATCGAGTAGCCGAACGGCACCGGCTGTTACATTGCGAGTGTTCTTGAATTCGGCTTCTCCGTTTCGGACGCGTTCCTCATTGAGCAAAACCAGATCGGAGTTGTTCATGTAAATTTCCCCCCGCAATTCCAAAACCCTCGGAATGTCCTCTCCGAAAAGTTTGTGAGGAAGGCCACGCAAGGTCCGTACGTTGTGTGTGATATCATCACCGACCTCGCCGTTTCCGCGCGTCACGGCTTGAACGAGACGCCCCTCTTCGTAGCGAATCGATGCTGCAACACCGTCCACCTTGAGCTCTACCACCCATTCGATGGCTTCTCCGGGTAGCAGTTTCTCGGTGCGATGAAAATAATCCCGCAGTTCCCCTTCGGTGTAGGTGTTGTCGATCGACAACATAGGGACGCGATGCGTCACCTGGGTTAAACCCTCGAGCGGTGCATCGCCGAGTCGCCGAGTCGGGCTATCATCGCTGATCAAGCTCGGAAAGCGGGCTTCAAGGTCCTGCAACTCCTTCATCAACACGTCGTATTCAAGATCCGAAATCGTTGGCTCGGCAAGAATATAATACTTGTAATCGTGCTGCCGAATCGACTCGGCCAATTGAGCAATCCGCTGTATCGCCTGTTGTTCAGTAAGTTGTGACATTCGAGTGATGAGAGAATGGGTAGATTATGATGCAGAACCTTGCGAGAAGACGGTATGTTAATGGAACAAGAGGACGTTGATGGATCAAGCGGGATCGGCCACAAAGCGATACCCTGCATCGCGAACCGTTAAAAAGTGCTTTGGCTTACCGGAGTCGATTTCAAAGATCTTTCTCAGTCGCAGCATGAATTGGTCAACACTTCGGGTCTGCATTTCGCCGCTCATGTCCCATACCTCGGCCAGCAACTCTTGACGGCTGATAACTCGGCCTTCGTTTTCGATAAAGTATCGGAGCAGCTGCAACTCTTTGTGTGTCATCTTGTACTCTTTGTCATCCACGAAAACTTCGTAGCGTTCAAAGTTGATCTTTGCTCGTCCGAATTCTACATCAACCACTTTTGTTGGGGCCGGCTTGCTGGGAGTTTGAGCTTGTGCAGGATGCAAGCGAAGTAGATTCTTGACCCGCGAAAAAAGTTCGTCGAGATCGAAAGGCTTGGTTAAATACTGATTGGCTCCACAATCGAAACCGCGAGTACGATCTTCTGCTAGGCTTCGGGCACTGAGGATTAAAACTGGCACGAGAATGCCATCACCGCGAATCTCTTCGCACACCGCATATCCACTCATACCTGGGAGCATGAGATCGAGAATTATCAAATCGTACACCCCTGGGCTTCCTTTGATCAACTTTAGAGCGGTGGGGCCATCGTCGACGAGCGTAACCTTGTACCCTTCCTGTTCCAAGTTGTATTTGACGATCGTGGCCAAGTGCTTTTCGTCCTCGACCACGAGGATGTTATGTTTATGTTTCGTAGTCATGTTGTCACAGTTGTTTGCATATCGTTGTGCATAAGCAGCTCCCTCTCAGATTCCCTTGAACAAAATTCGCTGCCTAAGGAGCGAGATTCAAACGTGGTTTACGGGAACGAATCAATTCGCTTTCGTACGCTTCTCTAACAACCGTCTTTTGAGCAGGCGAACTGGTACCAAAGATATGCAATTCGACCGTAATCTCATCTTCGCCCGTCACTTTTAAGTAGGAAGAAAGGGCCTTGCGATCGGAATCGGTCAAATGGGTCTTGAGCCTCTTTTTAAGATTGGAAGCTTGGCCGATATACAAATAACCAGTCCTGTCTCGGAAGATGTAAACTCCTGGGCCATCAGAAACGTCGTTAAGCTTTGTTCGAAGATCTGCTAATGCATGCATCTCGATTGTCACGTCCCAATCGGTCACTCGCTGCAAAAGCTCTGGCCTGAGGGCTCTCGATTTGCGAAGCCTCAGCGCCGCCTTTCGCAGCAGATAGGATTCTCCTACTTTTAGGACCGACTCTTTTAGGACAGATTGAGCCATTTTATCGAACTCCTGAACGAGTTCCGGATCGACAAGCCACTGATCGGGGGATACACCGTGAGCATCGTGCATAGAGCGACTGGCGATCTCAGCGGCCACTAAGTAATCGCTGACGTCGCTGCGTTCGCTTCGAGTTGTTTCTACATCCAGCTTCTTGGATTTACGAAGCCGCACTAATTGTTCCAGAAGCTCGCGATCTGTGATGTTCTCAAGCTCTGTGGTCCGATCAAGTCGACATGCGGCAAGAAAACTCTGTCGCAGCGTGTCTTGCAACAGAACTTCGTCAACGCTCCAACCATCATGAGTTTCGCGGAACGATTGCTGAACAATCTGCACCAAGTCTGCGTATCTTGCTGAATATTCCATGCCAGCCGGAGCAGCGGCCAGCCTGTTGGAAGAACTTAGCAACATTAACCCAACACACATGATTAACAACATTGCCTTCACGGCTGCGGCTATTGTTTCTGCCGTGGTCCTTGCCAAGCGAATGCACTGCGGAATGCCAACTCCGTCGAATGCGTTTCCGATGACGTGAAGATTAGGTGTTTCGTTTAGCAACTCTCGAATTCGTTTGACTCGTTCCAAATGGCCCGTCAAATACTGTGGCATGGCTTGATCCCAGCGAACCAGCTTTTGCCAACTGGGATCGGTTGAAACTCCGAGCAGTTCTTTGACTTCACGCGTTGCGATCTCGAGTAACTCCGAATCGGATTTGAGTACCAGCTCAGGTCGCACTGCACCGCCTATGAAGACTCGAGCCAGTACAGTATCGGCTGGACATCTGCCTGGATACTTTTCGCTGGTCAAGCTAATAGCGAGCGTATTTCGATTCTCCGTTTTGGGGATCACAATGCCAAAGCACATAGCTCGAGGATCGATCTCCGATTTGCGAATAGCGAGCACTGCGACCGCCGAGGATGCGTATGGTATTCGATCGAGATGTTCCGCTGCGAGAGGGTTAGTGCTTCGAATCAGGGATGAAGCGACCCAACTCGGAGTGGTTATGCAGACCGCGTCATAAGCTGTGGCATTGATGTCTGCGTCATTGCACTGAAGCACCCACTTTTCCTTTTCGTCGCGAGTTAACGATTCTACTTTGACACCATGCCGAACGGGGGAACGCAATTGAGAAGCGATTTGCTGCATCCACCATGACATACCTTGCTTCGGTGCAAGAAACTGATCATATCTAGCACCGCTCGCTTTTCGGGCTGAATTGTCAGATTTCGATTCGCTTTTCCTTTTTGCAATCGCCCCACGGATCAGTCCGCCGCTTTGCTGTTCCATTTCGACGAATTGAGGCATGGAGGCTCGCATACTTAGCGTTTCCGCACGGGCGGTGAATATTCCACCGACGATTGGTTCTACTAAACGATCAAAGCATTCGCGGCCCAGGCGGCGAACAGCAAAGGACTCCACACTTTCGTCCGAAGGGTCATTACGTTTGGGCACAAAAAACTCCCCTAGGACTCGAAGCTTTCCTGAAAGCGATAAAATAGGGGATGCCAGAATCGCTCCCATCTTGGTTGGCTGCATGAGAGAGAAGCCATTGGGGATAGGATAGATCCTGCCTGATCGAACCACTTGAGCAAAGCGATACTCGGGGTTCGGGGACACGAACTCTTCTCGCAACCCCATGTCGCGAATCAAGTTAACCCCGTCGGGGATCAGCGAAGCCAAGTTATCGGCCCCCATCTCGACCAACATGGATGACTCGTAATGCGTTTGGATCACTCCCCCTACTCGTTGCGAGGACTCCAGAACATCGATTTGAGCATCAGGTAGCAGCTTTCCCAAGTGCCACGCGCAGGACAGCCCGCTGATTCCTGCTCCAACGACTGCAATTTTTTCCACAAACCAGCTCTCAGCCAACGGGAAACGAACAATACAACTCGAGCAGATTCTATCAGGAATCCCCGGCAATCGTATGCCAGATCCCTTTCTTGACGAGCATCATCTGGGGTTAGTAGTGAGGGGGGCGGTCATCCTCAAGGCTACGAGGAGTACGATCCGATTCTTGCAGGCTCTGAAGGCTGGAATTCAGCTTCGAGAACGCCTGACGCAAGAGATCGATCTCCTTTTGCTGACTGAACACCACCAAATTCAGCTCGTCGTAAGCCTTTTGCAAGTGCGTCAGAGCGAACTCCATGTTCTCGAGACGTTTCGATTCATCGGTCGACATAGGGAATACTGGTTTCGAGAGAGTGAGCTTTTCGGGGGCGACGCGAGACTCTCAACTTAACGAAAGGAAGCCTAGCGAGCAATTCCCGCTGCGACTGGGTTTAGACCGTTTACGCCATGCCAGTCTTGAGAGCTGCCAGTCTTGAGAGCCGGATGCGTTACTCGCCGACTGGTTGAATTTGGTCGAAAGCCTGTTATCCTTAGCAGCTAGTAGCACGCGGCCGGTAGAATGAGTGGAATCACTTGACTTTTAGCTCGCTGCTGTTTTCTCGTGAATGGTTCAGGATCAAGGAGGGTGTCCATGGGGTCGCGCGGAAAGAATCGGTCTGGGAAGAAGAAAAATCTTCCTAAATCTGGCTCCTCTGGAATTGCTCTCGCTCCCGCCGCTAGAACCGATGAAGCACCGGAACTCGAGCTTCTTAACAACAAGCCGACTCCTCGCCCAGGGGAGCGGATTGAGGATGTTGCTATATTTGCTTCTCTGGCGAGACAACAGCTAAGCGATGAATTGCGGGCAGAAGCCGCATCGGTTGCAGAAGCCCTCGACAAAGTTCACCGAGGAGCTTTGGAGCAGGCGTTTGCCGACGTAAAGGGCATCGCGGTTAGTAGTCCGTACGCTGACTGGAAACTTTTCATTCGTGGTTACGTGGCATTTTGTAATCGGGACTTCGCTGCGGCTGAACGAAATTGGGAACGCCTTGATCCCGAACGCCGCGCCTGCCGAGTCGCTAAGACTTTGCTGAATGCAATTCCCAGGAGTCAGTCTGAATCAGCTCCAGGCAGCGATGCAGCTTCCCCCGACCGGGCTCCTCGTCTCGAAACGTCAAACGCTACGCAACAAATCAGCAACACCGACGAACCGCTCTGTCGTTTTTTATCCGGCGAGGGCTTATTGGCTGCGGCACGACAAATTGCGAGTTCGCGCGACATGCAAAGTGGTGCGACTTGGTCTATGAAACAGTTCAAGACGCTAGAAGGCTTCGCGAGTACTTATCGACGTGCCTATCCTGACTTTGTCGTCCCATTCCTGCAAAATGTTGTTCACTTGGCCTCCCGGCAACCAGAAGAAAGCAGCTTCAAGATCTTTCTGCCGCTTGCGACGGGGCCAGATTTCGACCCCCGCTGGAATCTTCTTCGTGCGGTTAGTTGTAAAGGAGATCTTAAAGGTGGGGCGGAATATTCGCAATTCCTTGATGCCTACCTCGAGGCAGACCTCGGGTCGATACGCGGACTTACGGATGAGGCGAAATGTGTGCTGAAAAGTTTAGGATTCGCAGATCTGGCGCGTTTGCATCTGGTGCTAGGGACGAAAAAGGTGATGTCCAACGGGTTGAGCCCATTTACCTTTATAAAAGAGCTCAAGTCGGGACGATCGCACGAGCTACTAGTTAAGGCTATCCAGGCTTATCCTAAAAATCGTGAAGCTCACCTGGACTTGATTCGTTTGTTCGAGATCGTTGAAAGCATGGAGGAGCAGCTCGGAGTAGAGTCGGACGGTAGAGGTCTATTCCAAGCCAAACTCGGTTTTGTTGAGCACTTTCCGAATGAGATAGAAACGAAACTCTGGCTCGTCGATTGGTACTTTGATCACGACGAAATCGACGAAGCCAAGAGCTTGGTGAACACCATCGATTTTAACATGACCGACTCGCCAATCGCCAAGGTTGCGAAATGGAAACTTCTGCTAAGCGAAGCTTTCTACAGCGCAAAACGCAAGTCGAGTTTGTTAAGGGCAACTCAGGTGTTCCAAGAAGCCGGTGAGTACTGGCCAGCGTGGGTACCACGTTACTATTTCGACTATTTTCAAACCGCGTTGGATCTACGTCTCGGGCGAACGGAGCTCTTTGAAGAGAAGTCTCGTGAGTTAATGTTCGCCCATGGCCTCTCGGAACATACGCATAAATTGCTGCTGCTAGTTTCCTGTACGCTGATGAATGTCCCCTCAAAGGAAACTAAGTCGGTAAGGGAGGGCTTTGCGACAGTTGATGTTGGCAAGCTTCCTTTCGATTCAAAATTGGACTTGGCCGGGGTCTTTTGGGATCTGCATCGTACAGGGATCAGCCGTAAGATTTGTGTTACACATGCCCGCAAGATCGCCAAGGAGATTCAAAGATCCTTGTACATGCAGAAATCTCTTCCTCGGGACAGACCTAGGACTGCGGCATTGGAATGGGTGTTGCTGAAAGATCCCGCTAATGGGGCGTTGCTCGGTTTCGATCGATTGGTCAAGACGAATCTTAACGACCCACATCTCGTGTATATATTCACCCAATTTGCCGAGGAACGCCATTTTTACATCGAGGATGATGAGTTAGTAGCCATGCGAGTCACGCTCGAGGAGGCAATTCCATCCGAATCCGACCCTTTCTGGTACTACCACTATAAACAAGCACTCCAAGAGCTGACCTCAGTCATCCATGCACGGGAAAACAGAAGCCGCTTCACTGGCGGTGAAGAAGCAGAGTGGGACGAAGATTGGGAAGATGAAGAGGATGAGGATTGGGAGGACGTAGACTGGGAAGAAGACGATGATGACGACGACAGTCCATTTGGTCACTCCAGTCATAGATCCCGCATGGACTATGGCAGCGATGACGAGGGCGATGAGCTAACGCCAGAGCAAGCGCGACTGATGGGCGTTATCCACTGGGTTACTGGGCAGATAGGCGAGGAAGCTGCCGCGGGACTCCTGGAAAAGCTTGTGTCTCTTACGAGCGTACCACCGACCCCCAAATCTGCTAAAAGGTTTTGCGATGGTATTGTTCACTATTTGGAAGCCGAGGGACAATCCGTTGCCTTTGCAGGTGTTGTTGTCAAAAAACTTTCCGATGCTGTTCAGATTCCATTGATATACGAGTACTTTGAGGCGACCTATGGTAACCCCAACGATGACTTGCAGGGGCCCCCAACACCCGTCAACGTTGGCCCATCCCCTGAGGAGTTAGCCGAACTCCGTCGGACAAGACATAAACAACTAGCAGCCAAGAACAAGAAAAAGCGATAAATGAAAAATCCTATCATTCAAGCTCGCGAAACCCTCGGTGTCTCAGAAGATGCGTCCCCAGAAACGATCCGAAGCAAATATCTTGAACTGGTTCGGCAGTTTCCACCGGAATCAGCAACAGAGCGTTTTCAAGAAATCTATATGGCGAACGAACTGTTGAGCGATCCAGTAAAACAAGCCGAAGCGATTTGGAACTACTACGATAGACCTTCTGTGGAACTACAGGCGTTTTTGGAATCGAACTCTGCTCCCAGCATGCCCAGGCTTCCAAAACTTGCTCTTCTCGCGCTAGGAAACTAACGAGTGAGCAATCCCTTGGAATTCAACGAGACCAACACGGAGTATTCGGAACCGCAGCGGAGCGAAGAAGCTTCTCTGACGGAAGTCTATTCGACGATTCGAAATGGAATGAAGCAGCAACTCAAGACGCTTCGTGAGATTCACAATCTGTTCGATTCGCGATCCATAGAGATATTGGAACGCGTCGGTAATATACGAGCACAAGACTTGTCGATCGGCGACCAGGAGGCTCGACAAATGGCCATCTCTATAGCTGAGATTGAGGAAAGCCTTCATAGAGCTCTCATTGCCATTCCCAATCAGATTGCCGCGCACGAACAGAGCCTCCGCGAGATCGTGGCAGAGTCGGAGAGCTTGGCGACGGCGGTGGAATCGACCCTGTCACAACCGACTGGCTGGAAGGGCTGGTTCAGCCAATCGCTTACAAAATCACTGACCAGTCTCTGCAGTCAATCAAAATCCGCTCAACGAGATCGAATCGAAAAGGTCTTGGAATCAAATCCCATGCACAATATCGCTCGTGGACTTGAGCTTCTTCTAGAACGAGTTCGCCGACTTGCCAGTGAGCATGGAATCGAGCGAGTTGACGTTCTTCGCACTCCGTTCGACCCGGATCGTATGAGAGCTACGGATGCTGTATCCTCGGCTGATATTCCAAGCGGCCATGTGGTCGAGCAAATTAGGCCCTTGTATTTATGGAAGAATCAAGTGCTCAGCATCGCCGAAGTTCGCATCGCCCGATAAACAACCACGCTATCATTATACATCCTTAATCATCTTTGCAGTTAACACCTTTTGCCATGAGTAATAGCGAATCACCCATCGTCGGAATTGACTTAGGAACCACAAATAGCTTGGTTGCGGTATATCGCGACGGCCGTGTTCAAATTCTCGAGGAGAATGGCGAAGCCTTGCTGCCATCGGTTGTTGGCTTGACCGTGGACAATAAGCTGATCGTAGGCAAGACAGCTCGCAACCAATTAGCTGCCTTTCCTGACAAGACGATTGCGTCGATTAAGCGTAGAATGGGGCAAGCGGTCCAGGTCCAGCTAGGGGACCAATCCATGACCCCGCAGGAGATAAGTGCCATTATTCTGCGGCGACTCAAACAACGAGCGGAATCAGCCCTCGGGATGGAAGTCTCACGGGCGGTGATTACCGTACCCGCCTTCTTCGATGAAAACCAACGGCAAGCCACCCGCGAGGCTGGTGCGCTCGCCGGTTTGACTGTTGAACGGATCATCAACGAGCCGACCGCAGCGAGCTTAGTTTACCAATCCTCCACCCCAGACCGACGACATCTTATGGTCTACGATCTCGGGGGTGGAACCTTTGACGTTTCCGTTGTCCGCGTCGAGGCTGGCATCGTAGAGGTACTTAGTAGCAAGGGGGATACGCAACTCGGAGGGGACGACTTTGATGAACTACTCACAAAACACGTTGCCAAGAAATTTTTGAATGATCACGGGATCGATCTCTTTGCAGAAGGTGGCACGCGATGGCGATTAAATCGCGCCTGTGAAGATGCCAAGTGTCGGCTATCATTCGAGAGCGAGGTGCGAATTAGCGAAGAGTACATCACGCAAAAAGATGGCCAGCCACTACACTTGGACATCACCATAGATCGGCAAGAGTACGAACAACTCATTTTTCCTTTGTTGGAACGAACGATCGATTGCGTAGGAACTGCGCTGCGCGATTCGGGTGTCCTTCAAACGCAACTGGATGACATCGTTCTAGTCGGCGGTAGCACTCGCACTCCTTTGGTCCAGCGGTTGTTGCGAGAGCGATTGCACCGAGAGCCAAAATGGTCCGTGAATCCCGATCTCGCCGTTGCACTGGGTGCTGCCATGCAAGGTGCAATGCTCCAGGGGGCCAACGTTGGTCCCGTTCTGGTCGACGTCACAACGCACACGCTGGGCATTGCAGCTGTCGATATGCGAAATGGGTACCCGGAGCTCAACTTTTCACCAATCCTAAGACGGAACACGCCCCTGCCAGCTCGGTATGAAGAGGTGTATTACAAGACAAGTAGCCATCAGCAGAAGATTGAGGTCGAGGTATACCAAGGGGAGAGTGAGGTCCTTTCGGAGAACCGCAGGATTGGTAGCTTCTTTCTCGAGGATCTAAATACAAGCGATATACAAAGCAGAGAAATTTTGGTTCGCTTTCAGTTGACGCTCGATGGCGTACTGCAAGTGACCGCGACAGAGAAGGGATCGAAGAAGTCGAAATCGCTAACCATTGACAATGCACTGACACGGTTGGCACAGACGAGCGAGCCCGGTCGTTCCGAAGCAGGATTTCTGGAACCCCTTTCCTTTGACGAGTCCGACTTTGGTGAGGTGCTCGGCTCGACCGAAGAGGGGGGCTTTGTCGATGGGTTTGTGGCCGACGACGAGTTAGAGTTTGAACAGATCGACGATTCGCGTCGCGTCGATCCAGCCGCCCCCGGGGCCAAGCGATCGAAGCTTTTAGATCAGGCTAGATCACTGCTTACCAAACTGGATGAGGAGTCAGCGAAAGATCTGAGCAACCTCATGGAAAAGATGCAGATCGCACAAGAAGCCAACGACACGACAGCCCTAGAACGACTGGAGTTCGAACTCGATGACTTGATCTTTTATCTCAACGATTAACGTCTGATCTCGGAAGGATCGCAGCCAATAGCTGGCTGCTTGATCCCTCGAACACCAGCGGTGACTCGAATGAGCGTCAAGAGACCTTGACCAAGCCCTCAGATTCAGGCTCAGGTGCTTTGTCGAGTAATGGTTCAAAATCCTCGTTTCGAGGATCTATCTCCATGAGCACAGGCGTGGATACCGGCGCGACACCAATGCAATGAGTTTGCTCGGCGACTTTTGGCGCGGTCTGTCGCCAGAAAGCCAGCAGGTTTAAGCCGGCTAGCAATGCCAAGGTGACCGCGATGAACCAGAACAATCCACGGGGCCCCACTATTTGGAGCGCGGCCGCGCCTCCGACAGGACCTATCACCGTTCCTAATCCAAACGCCAATAGCAAGGTGGCGCTGGCCGGCACGATCTGGGCATGATCCAGGACATCATGCGTGAGGGCCAAACTGAGCGCGTACAGGCAGGAGGCCAAGCCGAAGAACAACGCCGAACAAGTGA